>NZ_CM125966.1:0-4382500 GCF_052246875.1 Streptomyces sp. GDS52 | reverse complement strand
GATCCGGCGGTTCACAGCGTCCTCGCTGTGTGTTTCAAAGGAACCGCGTCCCGGCCGGAGGCCGGAGACGGGGTATCAACATATCTGGCGTTGATTTTTGGCACGCTGTTGAGTTCTCAAGGAACGGACGCTTCCTTTGTACTCACCCTGGCGGGTTTTCCTCCGGGCGCTTCCCTTCGGTCTTGCGTTTCCGACTCTATCAGATCTTTCCGGTCCGATTTCCTCGGGGTTTCGCCTTCCGGGTCTGCGCTTTTCGCGTTTCCCTTTCCGGCGGCTCCGACTTTATCAGAAGTTTCGCGCCGGATTGACCGGCCGTAGCTTTCCGATTCATCGGGAGTGGCTTCGTCGAAAGTTTGAATTATCGAGAAGCAGTCAGATGCTCACCGTTGCCGCTGCGGATCCAGGGACCCTGCTCCAGGCAACTGTTCGAATCTACCTCCCCACACGATCCGTGTCAACGGTTCCTGCGGGGCGAAGAGGAGACTAGCAGCTCAGCCGACCGGTTCGCACATCAGGCGGCCGTGGGTACGGCCGCGCTGCGCTCGGCGGCCTCCAGGTCACCGGTCTCCCCGGCACGCGCCGCACGTCCGCCCACGACATAGACGTAGACGAGGAAGAGCAGCTCCGCGACGACGCCGATGCTGATGCGGGCCCAGGTGGGAAGCCCCGAGGGGGTGACGAAGCCTTCGATCGCGCCAGAGACGAAGAGAACCAGCGCAAGGCCTATCGCCATGGCCAGTGCTGCTCGGCCCTCCTCCGCGAGGGCCCTGCGTCGGAGCCGTGGGCCCGGGTCGATGAGGGTCCAGCCGAGGCGCAGCCCGGTGCCGGCGGCGACGAAGACCGCAGTCAGTTCCAGGAGGCCATGGGGCAGCACGAGACCGAGGAAGATGTCGAGCCGGCCGGCGGAGGCCATCAGGCCGAAGCCGATACCCAGGTTGAGCATGTTCTGGAAGAGGATCCAGATCACCGGCAGGCCCAGGAAGACACCCAGGATCAGGCAGAGGGCGGCTGCCCACGCGTTGTTCGTCCAGACCTGGGCGGCGAAGGAGGCCGCGGGATTGCTGGAGTAGTACGTCTCGTACTGGCCACCGGGTCGGGTGAGCTCGCGCAGTTCGCCGGGGGCGGCGATGGAGGCCTGGACCTCGGGGTGGGTACCTATCCACCAGCCGAGGAGGGCCGCGACGGCGGTGGAGAGCAGTGCGGTGGGCACCCACCAGTGGCGCGCTCGGTAGACGGCGGCCGGGAAGCTGTGGGAGAGGAAGTGTGTGACGTCCCGCCAGGACGCGCGGCGGGCTCCTGTCACGGCGCCACGCGCGCGTGCCACCAGCTGGCTGAGCCTGCCGGTGAGCTGGGGGTCGGGAGCCGCGGACTGGATCAGCGACAGGTGGGTGGCCGTGCGCTGGTAGAGCACGACGAGTTCGTCGGCCTCGGCGCCGGTCAGGCGGCGCTGGCGCCGGAGCAGGGTGTCGAGGCGGTCCCACTCCGCGCGGTGGGCGGAGACGAAGACGTCGAGGTCCATCGGTGTGCCTGCTCCTCGGCTGTTCGTCGGCTCTGGGCCGAAGGCTCGTCGTCGGTCGTGCGGGGCGGCCTCATGGGCCGTACGGCATGAGTCGTACGACATGATCAGCTGGTCGTACCGCGATGCGATGTGTCATCAGCTTGGCAGACTGGCGGTGTTCGGGGCAGGCCAGGGAAGGACGTGCGGACATGAGTGAGCTGGTGACGGGCGAGGCGGTGGCGCTGGAGTTGCGCCCCGCGAAGGTGCCCAGCAGGGCGCTGGCCGTGCTGCTCGACCTGGCCGTGGCCGTGACGGTGTACATCGTGGCGACCATCGCGCTGGTGGCTGCCACGGCCTCCCTGGACGAGGCGGCGCAGACCGCGATCTCCATCGCGATGTTCGTGTTGTTGCTGGTGGGCGGGCCGATCGCGGTCGAGACGCTCAGTCACGGGCGGTCGCTCGGGAAGATGGCGTGCGGGCTGCGGGTCGTGCGGGACGACGGGGGCCCGATCCGCTTCCGGCACGCGCTGGTACGGGGCTTGATCGGTGTGATCGAGATCCTCATGACGATGGGCGTCATCGCGTGCATCGCCTCGCTGGCGTCGTCGCGGGGGCGACGGCTCGGGGATGTCTTCGCGGGGACCCTGGTCGTGCGGGAGAGGCTGCCGGTCGGGCCGGTGGGGTTCGTACCGCCGCCTCCGCCCTGGCTGGCCGGTCGTTTCTCCGGGCTCGATCTGTCCGCGGTGCCCGACGGTCTGTGGCTCGCCGTCCGCCAGTACCTGACGCGGATGCGGCAGCTGGACCCGCAGGTGGGCCGGGCGATGGCGGAGCGGTTGGCGGCGGACCTGGCGGACCGGACCGGAGCGCCGGTGCCGCAGGGCGTGCCGGCGGCGGCGTATCTGGCGGCGGTGGTGCAGGAGCGGCAGGTCCGGGAGGCGCGGCGTGCCTTCGGACAGACCGCTGCCGCAGGGGGCGGGCCGGTCGGTGCCGTCGGTCCGGCGGGCGCGTACGGTCCGGCGGGTTCATATGGTCCGGCGGGTGCGTACGGACCTCCCGCGCACCATGCGGCTCCGCCGTCCCCGTACCCGTCCGCTACCGCCGCTCCGGCGGGTCCCTCCGCTCCCGCCGTTGCTCCCCCCGGGCCCGCGTCGCCTCCCGTACCTGCCACGCCTGCCGCGTCCCCCGCGCCCGCCTCACCGTCGGCCGAGGGCCCCTCGACCGGGTTCGTGCCACCGGCGTAGGCCGGGGGCGGGCCGGTCGCTCGCGTCTTCGGTCAGTCGAAGACCGAGGGCGGTGATTCGAGGTCCTCGAGTTCGATGCCGGGGGCCGCGAGGACCACGTCCCCGGCGAGGTGCACGGCGTGCTGCTCGCCCGTGTCCAGGGCCGTGACCTGGTATTCGTCCACGGTCAGGGGGCCGTTGTCAGTGGCGTGTGCTTCTCTTCTCACCAAGGCCCAGGACTGGTCCACGGTGCGCGGGGCGAGCACCGGATCGGTGAGGGCGACGAGGCGTACGCGGGTGGCCGAAGCGGAGGGGGTGAGGCGCAGCAGACGGGCGGTGGCGACGAGGAACGCCGGGGACGAACCGGTGAAGGCGTGGGCGCGCGCATTGCCTTCGGTGGCGTGGGTTCCGGTCGGGTCGGTACGGACCCAGGTGACGCCGTCGAGAGCGGCACCGCGGACCTGCCAGCTCGCGGCGTGCAGTTCGAGCCGGATGGGGCGGCCGAGTTCGTCGAGGGCGAGGTCGACCGAGCCCAGGTGATCGCCGGAGGGGGCGGTGAGCTGGGAGACGTAGCGCCAGCCGGAGGGGCCGGGGGCGCACTGGAAGTGCTCTTCGGCGAGGGGGGTGTGATCGTGCGGATCGTGGAGCGAATAACGGCCGCGGGGCATGGGGGTCCTGGATCTTGACGGGCCGGGCCGGTCGCCGGCCGACCCATGGGACAGGCCCCCGACACGGGGGTGCGGGGGCCTGTCCCGGACGGGTCCGCTGCCGGGGAGCGCGCCGACGGACCGGTGCGCTCCCCACGGCGGGTGCGTGGGCTCAGTAGCGGTAGTGGTCCGACTTGTACGGGCCCTCGACCGTCACGCCGATGTACTCGGCCTGCTCGGGACGGAGCGTGGTCAGCTTCACGCCGAGCGCGTCGAGGTGCAGGCGGGCGACCTTCTCGTCCAGGTGCTTGGGCAGCACGTAGACGCCGGTCGGGTACTCGTCGGGCTTGGTGAACAGCTCGATCTGGGCCAGGGTCTGGTCCGCGAAGGAGTTGGACATCACGAACGACGGGTGACCGGTGGCGTTGCCCAGGTTCAGCAGGCGGCCCTCGGAGAGGAGGATGAGCACCTTCCCGTCGGGGAAGGTCCAGGTGTGGACCTGCGGCTTGACCTCGTCCTTGACGATGCCGGGGATCCGGGCGAGGCCGGCCATGTCGATCTCGTTGTCGAAGTGGCCGATGTTGCCGACGATGGCCTGGTGCTTCATCTTGGCCATGTCGGCGGCCATGATGATGTCCTTGTTGCCGGTCGTGGTGACGAAGATGTCGGCCGTCTCGACGACCTCGTCCAGCGTCGTGACCTGGTAACCGTCCATCGCCGCCTGCAGGGCGCAGATCGGGTCGATCTCGGTGATGATCACACGGGCGCCCTGCCCCCGGAGGGACTCCGCGCAGCCCTTGCCGACGTCGCCGTAGCCGCAGACGACGGCGGTCTTGCCGCCGATGAGGACGTCGGTGGCGCGGTTGATGCCGTCGATCAGGGAGTGGCGGCAGCCGTACTTGTTGTCGAACTTCGACTTGGTGACGGCGTCGTTCACGTTGATCGCCGGGAACAGCAGGGTGCCGTCACGGTGCATCTCGTACAGGCGGTGGACGCCGGTGGTGGTCTCCTCGGTCACGCCGCGGATCTCGGACGCCAGCTGGGTCCACTTCTGCGGCGACTCGGCCACCGTGCGGGTGAGGAGTTCGAGGATGACGCGGTGCTCGTCGGACTCGGCGGTGTCGGGCGAGGGGACCTTGCCGTCCTTCTCGTACTCGACGCCCTTGTGGACCAGGAGGGTGGCGTCACCGCCGTCGTCCAGGATCATGTTCGGGCCGCCGGTGGGGGTGTCCGGCCAGGACAGCGCCTGCTCCGTGCACCACCAGTACTCCTCCAGCGTCTCGCCCTTCCAGGCGAAGACCGGGACGCCCTGCGGGTTCTCGGGCGTGCCGTTCGGGCCGACGGCGATGGCGGCCGCGGCGTGGTCCTGGGTGGAGAAGATGTTGCAGGACGCCCAGCGGACCTGGGCGCCGAGGGCGGTCAGGGTCTCGATGAGGACGGCGGTCTGCACCGTCATGTGCAGGGAACCGGTGACACGGGCGCCGGCCAGGGGCTGCGCCTCGGCGTACTCCTTGCGGATCGCCATCAGGCCGGGCATCTCGTGCTCGGCGAGGGTGATCTCCTTGCGGCCGAAGGCGGCCAGGGAGAGGTCGGCGACCTTGAAGTCCTGTCGGTTGTCGACAGTCGTCATGAAGAGCTGCTCCTCGGGGTGTGGGTCGAGGTGGGTACGGCTGGTCTGCGCGGCGGCGGACACAAGGGTGCCCGAGGAGGACACGGGCATGCCCGCGTGCGGCGCAGCGCAGTCCGTCGGAGGCCCTCTCTCCCTCGGCCGGTCCGCAGGGACCGCCCGACCGCCATCAGCAGCGACGTCTGGCTTCGTCCCAAGCTACACCGACCGGCCCGGTCCTCCCCAGTGAGTCACCGAACACATCAGGCCGACCCTCGGACACGGAGGCCGAACACGGACGGCCGGGGCCAGATCCGGGGCCGGGGTCAGTGTTCCGTCCGGGCCGGGCCGCCGGGGGTGGCCTCGGCGTCGGCGCCCTTGGCGGATTCGGCCTCGCTGTAGATGTCGGGCTCCAGGTAGATCACGCGGGCGATCGGGACGGCTTCGCGGATGCGGGACTCGGCGGCGTCGATGGCGGCGGCGACCTCCGCGGCCGTGTCGTCGTGCCGTACGGCGATCTTCGCGGCGACCAGGAGTTCCTCGGGGCCGATGTGGAGGGTGCGCATGTGGATGACGCGGGTGACGGTGTCGCCGTCGACGACGGCGGCCTCGATCTTCCGGGTCTCCTCGGCGCCCGCGGCCTCGCCGAGCAGCAGCGACTTCGTCTCCACCGCGAGGACCAGGGCGATCAGGACGAGCAGGACGCCGATGCAGAGGGTGCCGACGCCGTCCCAGACGCTGTCGCCGGTCAGCAGGGCGAGCCCGACACCGCCGAGGGCGAGGACGAGGCCTACGAGGGCACCGAGGTCCTCCAGGAGGACGACGGGCAGTTCGGGGGCCTTGGAGTGGCGGACGAACTCCTTCCAGGAGCGCTTGCCGCGCAGGGCGTTGGACTCCTTGATGGCGGTGCGGAAGGAGAAGGCCTCGGCGATGATCGCGAAGACGAGGACCCCGACCGGCCAGTACCAGTGCGTGAGCTCGTGCGGGTTCTTGATCTTCTCGTAGCCCTCGTAGAGGGCGAACATGCCACCGAGCGAGAACAGCACGATGGAGACGAGGAAGGCGTAGATGTAGCGCTCGCGGCCGTAGCCGAAGGGGTGTTGCGGGGTGGCCTGTCGCTGTGCCCGCTTCCCGCCGACCAGCAGCAGGGCCTGGTTGCCGGAGTCGGCCACGGAGTGCACCGATTCGGCGAGCATCGAGGAGGAACCGCTGAAGAGGAACGCCACGAACTTCGCTACCGCGATCGCGGCGTTGGCGGCGAGTGCCGCGACGATCGCCTTGGTGCCGCCTGACGCGCTCATGTGTTCGCGTTGTCCCTTCGTACGCCGTTCACGGGCCCGGGCGGACGTCTTCGTACGCCGCCCGGGCTCCGACTGTCCTTTGACGGGGGGACATTGTTGCAGCCCGATCGGGCTAAGGGTTGTCAGAAAAGCGCCATCGGTGGGTCAGATGACGACAGTGGCCCTGAACAGGGTTCCGGTGCCGGAGACGTCGGCCTTCTCGCCCGCCGGGACGAACACCGAGGTGCCCGGGGACAGCTCGTGCTCACCGGCCCGTACCGAACCGGCCGTGCAGAGCAGGATCTGCGGGGTGGCCAGCGTGAGGTCGTGGGTGGTGCCGCCGGCCGGGAGGACGTAACGGGAGAGCCGGAACTCGTCGGTGGGGGTTTCGTAGAGTTCCTCGCCGTCCGGTGCGGCCTCCGGGCGCAGCACGCCGGGGTCGCGGGACTCGAAGCGGACGATGCGCAGGAGTTCGGGGACGTCGACGTGCTTGGGGGTCAGCCCGCAGCGCAGGACGTTGTCGGAGTTGGCCATGATCTCGACGCCGAGGCCGTTCAGGTAGGCGTGCGGAACGCCGGCTCCGAGGTAGAGGGCCTCGCCGGGCTGGAGCCGGACGTGGTGGAGGAGCATGGCGGCGATGACGCCGGGGTCGCCCGGGTAGTGGCGGGCGATCTCGGCGTACGGGGCGTGGTCGCCGCCGAGGCGTTCGCAGGCGGCGGCCGTTTCCGTGACGGTCCGGGTCATCTCGTCGCGGTCGGCGGTGAGGATCGCGGTGAGGACCTCGCGCAGGGCCGCGTCCTCGGGGCGGGCGCGCAGCAGGTCGACGTACGGCTTGAGGGAGTCCACGCCGAGGGCGTCGAGCAGTTCGGCGGCCTGCCGCGGGTCGCGGAAGCCGCACAGACCGTCGAAGTCGGTGAGTGCGCAGACCAGTTCGGGCTTGTGGTTGGCGTCCCTGTAGTTACGGTGCGGGGCGGTGACGGGGACACCGCGTCGCTCCTCGTCCGCGTAGCCCTCCTTCGCCTGGTCCAGGTCGGGGTGGACCTGGAGGGAGAGGGGCCCTCCGGCGGCGAGGAGTTTGAGGAGGAAGGGCAGGCGCGGGCCGAACTTCGCGACCGAGGCCGCGCCGAGTTCCCGCTCCGGGGCGGCGTCGATGACCTCGGCGAGCGTGCCCCGGTCGGTGCGCGAGGGCGCGCCGGGGTGGGCGCCCAGCCACATCTCCGCCTGTGGCTCGCCGGTCGGTTCGACGCCGAGCAGTTCGGCGATGGCGGTGGTGGAACCCCAGGCGTAGGGGCGGATGGTGTTGTCGAGGCGATCCATCGGGTTCTCTCTGGGTCCTTCGGCAGGTTCTCGTACGGGGGGCGGGCCGTCTCGGGTCGGGCCGCCCCGGGCATGATCAGGCTCCCGAGGTGAGCGCCAGGTAAACGGCGGCGAAATCCGTGACGGCGATCAGTTCGGCGAGGGTCTCCAGTTCGCCGCCCTCCTCCGGTTCCAGTTCGCTGATCGGTGTGTCGTGGCTGAGGGCCAGTTCGCGGGCGGCCGGGGCGGCGGTGAGGCCGCCGATCGGACGGTCGCGGAGCAGCACCACGCGTGTGTGCAGCGCGGGCAGCTCCTCCACGCGGTCGCGGAAGAAGTCGTCCGGGTTGGCGCGGGCGGCGAGTGGGCCGGCCAGCAGGGCGCTGTGCACGCCGAGCGCCTCGGGGAGTTCGGCGACGACGGCGGGGTTGCCGGACAGTTCCGCGAGCGCGGCGGCGAAGCGGCGGCCCGCCGGGCCGGCCGAGGTGCCCTCGGTCCATACGACGGGGAGCGAGTCGGCGAGTTCGGCGGCCAGGGTCTTGGCGGGGTTGTTGTAGATGGCGATGGCCGGGCCGCAGCGTTCGGCGATGCGGTCGAGCCGGTCGGCGACCTTCTCCAGGGTGTCCGGCGGGGCGGTGAGCAGGCCGGTGCGGTCCAGCAGCGCGAGCAGCGGGGTGAGCAGCGCCCACAGGGCTCCGGGGGCGGAGGAGGCGAGCGGTTCCTCCTGCTCGTCCTGCTCGTAGGGCGCGGTCGCCATGGGGACGAACAGGCCGTGGGAGCCGTTGACCGCGTCGGCGAGCGGGGTGCGGGCGGGGGCCACCGCGACGACGGTGCAGCCGCGCCGGTAGGCCTGTTCGGAGAGCAGGGACAGGCCCGGTTCGGTGCCGTCCGGGGTGGCGATCAGGAGCAGGTCCACGGAGCCGGCCCAGCCGGGCAGTTCCCAGCGCAGGGCGCCCGCGGCGGGGGCCACGCCGGTGGGCGCGAGCCGGGTGACGGGGCTGCCGGCGCCGGCGAGGGTGCCGAGGAGGTCGGCGGTCTGGGTGGCGGCGGCGCCGGGGCCCGCGATCAGCACGGCGCGGGGACGGCCGTCGGGCTTGAGGTCGTGGACACCGGCCTCGGCGGCGTACCGGGCGGCGGTGCGGACGCGGGCGCCCGCTTCGGCGGCGCCGCGGAGCAGCCCGCGGCGGTCGGCCTCGGCGAGGCCCTCCGGTGAGTCGAGCAGCGATTCGTCGATCATGGGCGGCAGCCTTCGAACGGCGGGGCGGCGGGTCGCGGGGCGGCGGTACGCGGGGCGGCGGGTCGCTGATGCGCAGGGTCGCCGGGGCGTCGGTCACCCGGGGCGGCGGGCCTCGTCGACGAGGAGGACGGGGATGCCGTCGCGGATCGGGTACGCCAGGCCGCATTCCTCGCCGGTGCAGATCAGCTCACTGTCCTGCTCCTTGAGGGGGGAGTGGCAGGCCGGGCAGGCGAGGATCTCCAGGAGGCCGGTTTCCAGCGGCATGAGGGGGTTCCCTTCGGGGCGGGCGTATGCGGATGTGCCTGGTCAGGGTACCGCCGGTGGAGCCGGTGCGGGCGGGCGGCGACCGTCGGGCCGGCGCCCGCCCCGCCCGTGCGCCCCGAGGGCGCCCGGGCGGCCACCCGTGCGGGGCGGGTGCCGTGGGGCTTCAGCCTCGGATGATGTCCAGGGCCTCGTCGCGGACCCTGGTCATGGTCGCCTCGTCGCGGGCCTCGGCGTTCAGGCGCAGGAGGGGCTCCGTGTTGGAAGGGCGGACGTTGAACCACCAGTCGGCGGCGGTGACGGTGAGGCCGTCCAGTTCGTCCAGGGTGATGCCCTCGCGGCCCTCGTACGCGGCCCTGATCGCGGTGAGCCGGGCCGCCTGGTCGTCGACCGTGGAGTTGATCTCGCCCGAGCCCACGTAGCGGTCGTACTGGGCGACCAGGTCGGACAGGGTGCCCTGCTGGCCGCCGAGGGCGGCGAGGACGTGCAGGGCGGCCAGCATGCCGGTGTCGGCGTTCCAGAAGTCGCGGAAGTAGTAGTGCGCCGAGTGCTCCCCGCCGAAGATCGCGCCGTGCGTGGCCATCTCGGCCTTGATGAAGGAGTGGCCCACGCGCGTGCGTACCGGTGTGCCGCCGTTCTCCTCGACGACCTCCGGCACCGACCAGGAGGTGATCAGGTTGTGGATGATCGTGCCCTTTCCGCCGTTGCGGGCCAGTTCACGGGCGGCGACCAGGGCGGTGATCGCGGACGGGGGGACCGGTTCGCCCCGCTCGTCGACGACGAAGCAGCGGTCGGCGTCGCCGTCGAAGGCGAGGCCGAGGTCGGCGCCCTCCTCCCGGACCCGCTGCCGCAGATCGACGAGGTTGGCCGGGTCGAGCGGGTTGGCCTCGTGGTTGGGGAAGGTGCCGTCGAGTTCGAAGTACATCGGGACGACGGTCAGCGGCAGGTCCGCCAGCACCGTGGGAACGGTGTGCCCGCCCATGCCGTTGCCCGCGTCGACGACGACCTTCAGGGGGCGGCCGTCGGTCAGGTCGACGAGGGAGCGCAGATGTGCCGCGTAGTCGCCCAGCGTGTCCCGCCGGGTGATCGTTCCCGTCGGGCCGACCGGCTCGGGGGCACCCGTCTCGCTCCATTTCTCCACGAGTTCGCGGATCTCCGCCAGCCCGGTGTCCTGGCCGACCGGGGCGGCACCCGCGCGGCACAGCTTGATGCCGTTGTACCGGGCCGGGTTGTGCGAGGCGGTGAACATCGCGCCGGGCAGGTCCAGCGCGCCCGAGGCGTAGTAGAGCTGGTCCGTGGAGCAGAGGCCGATCTCGGTCACGTCGACGCCGTGGGCCGCGGCCCCGCGGGCGAAGGCGCCCGACAGTCCGGGCGAGGAGGGCCGCATGTCGTGGCCGGTGACGATGGCACTCGCGTCGGTCACCCGGGCGAAGGCCGCGCCGAAGAGTTCGGCCAGGGGCTCGTCCCACTGGTCGGGGACGATCCCACGTACGTCGTACGCCTTCACGATCTGTGACAGATCAGCAGCCACGGCCAACCCTTCCGAAAGTCCTGTGGTCACCACAAACTACCCGCAGCGGACGACACTCCGCTGCGGGCGTTCGTTGTGGTCCGGCGGGTCTCGGTCAGGGCAGCATCCACCCCAGCGCCGTGGTGCTCTGCCCCACCACGATCAGGCACATCAGGAGCAGCAGACCGAGGCTCCAGGGCAGCACCTTGCGCAGCAGGTCTCCCTCCTTGCCCGCCAGCCCGACGGCGGCACAGGCGATGGTGAGGTTCTGCGGCGAGATCATCTTGCCGAGGACACCGCCCGAACTGTTCGCGGCCGCCAGCAGGTCGGGCGACAGCCCGGACTCCCGGGCGGCGGTCACCTGGAGGGCGCCGAAGAGGGCGTTGGCCGAGGTGTCCGACCCGGTGACGGCGACGCCGAACCAGCCCAGCACGGGCGACAGGAAGGCCAGTCCGGCACCGGCCGCGGCCACGAAGTAGCCGATCGTCGCCGCCTGGCCGGAGAGGTTCATGACGTAGGCGAGCGCCAGCACGGAGGTCACCGTGAGGATGGCGAAGCGCAGTTCGTACACGGTCGCCGCCCATTCCCTGACCGCCACGCGCGCGTGCACACCGAGCACGACCGCGGTGGCCACCCCGGCGAGCAGGACGAGGGTGCCGCCGGTCGAGACGAGCGGCCAGGTGAACACGTTGGCGCCGACCGGCTCCCCGTTCGGCGCGGCGACGTCGAGGAAGGGCCAGTCGGTCTTCCGGGTCGCCCCGGCCAGCCAGTCCTTGATCACCGGGATCTGCGCGACGGAGAAGACCACCACGATCAGCGCGTACGGGGCGTACGCCCGCAGGACCTCACCGCGCGGGTCCTCCTCGTCCAGTTCCTCGCTGCGCACGCCGGTCAGTACGGAGGTGCGTACGGCCTCGGAGGCCGGCACGCGCGCATGCGGTACGGCGACCAGGGCGCCCGCGCCCGCCATGGCCGCGGCGATGTCGGCGAGTTGCGCGGAGACGTAGTTGGACGCGACGAACTGGGCGACGGCGAAGGCGACCCCGCACACCACCGCGGGCACCCAGGTGTCCCGCAGTCCGCGCCGCCCGTCCACCAGCCAGACCAGCACCAGCGGCACCACGAGGGCCAGCAGCGGGGTCTGGCGTCCGACGACGGACGCCACCGAGTCCAGCGGCAGCCCGGTGACCTGGGCGAGCGTGACCACCGGGGTTCCCATGGCGCCGAACGCCACCGGCGCGGTGTTGGCGACCAGCGCGACGATCGCGGCACGCACCGGGTCGAAGCCGAGCGCCACGAGCATCACGGCGGAGATCGCGACGGGGGCGCCGAAACCGGCGAGCGCCTCCAGCAGGGCCCCGAAGCAGAAGGCGACGACCAGGGCCTGGATCCGCGGGTCGTCGGAGAGCCGGCCGAAGGAGCGGCGCAGGATGTCGAAGTGCCGGGTGTGGACCGTCATCCGGTACACCCACAGCGCGTTGACGACGATCCACATGATGGGGAAGAGGCCGAAGACGGCTCCCTGGACGGCACTGGAGGCCGCCTGGTCCCATGGCATGCCGTACGCCAGGCAGGCCACCAGGACGGCTCCCAGCAGCCCGATCAGGCCCGCCAGGTGCGCCTTCATGCGGAAGCCGCCGAGCAGGACGAGGACGATCACGAGGGGTAATGCCGCCACGAGGGCGGAGAGACCGAGTGAGCCGGCGACTGGTTCCAGTTCCTGGACGTACACGGACGCGCCTCCTGGATTCCGCGATGCGAAAGAGGTTTCTCGCTATGTGCCGGGAATGGTCGTGTCCCCGACAAGCGCGCGTCAATGGGCGTGCGGCACCTTACTGACGGGACAGGCGGGACCGGAGGGAAGAGAAGGGAAGAGCGCGGAGAAGACCGCGAGGAGGGAGCGGGGAGCGGCGGAGCGCGACCGCGGTCAGTTGTCGGGAGAGCGGAGCACGCGCAGATGACCGCGGCGTGCGACCTCCATCGGGTCCGCACCGCGTCCCGCACCGCCGACCGCTCGCTCCTGGGGGCGGGCCGCTTCGCGCACCGCGTCCGCGAGCGCTTCCAGATCGTCCCCGCTGGGCTGCGCGGGAGCCGAACCGTCGAGCAGGCGGACGACCTCCCAGCCGCGCGGCGCGGTGAGGCGCTCGGAGTGCTCGGCGCACAGGTCGTAGCAGTGGGGTTCGGCGTAGGTGGCGAGCGGGCCGAGGACCGCGGTCGAGTCGGCGTAGACGTACGTCAGCGTCGCGACGGCGGGACGGCCGCAAGCGGTGCGCGAACAGCGACGTACAGGGCTCACGGTGTTGGACGGTACCGCACTCTTGAGCGGGTCGCGAAGACTCCCCACCCGGACGTTCCCTCGTGTCGTGGCCTGAAACACCTCACCCGCCCCCGTGGGCACACGTCGTTGACCTGCCCCGACGCCCGTGTTCGAGGCACCCGCGCCCCTCGCTCCGGTCATCAGTTGGTACAAACACCGTCAAATACCTTGAGATCACCGGCCTGCGAAAGATATCGAATCGAGCTGAACCTTGGCCGGAATGGTCATGTGACGACATGCCGTTCCGGGCGGACCGGCACCGCGCCCCGGCGCCATGCGGGTGTCGCGGGCCCGAGGCCGTGTGGGGGCCGGGCACGTCGGACCGGCGGAGACTACCCTTCACCCTGATGGACACCCCTGTGACTCCCCGTGCCGCCGACCGCGGGCCCCGCCGCCGTGATCGCCACGGCCGGGGCATGCGCGGGCCGATCGCACCGCCCCAGGTGCCGCTCGCCGCCAGCCGCGCGGAGACCTTCGCCGATCTCGTGCAGGACTCCGTGGAGCGGCTGGAGCGGCGTTGGCCTCAGCTGACCGACATCGATTTCCTCGTCCTGGAGGTGCCGCGGCTGGACGGGCCCGGACTTCAGTGGAGCGACGAGGCGGTGCCGCTGGGCGGCACCGTGCCGGGCCGGGAGGGGCACCCCGCGCGGGTCGTGGTCTACCGCCGGCCGGTGGAGATCCGCACCAAGGGACGCGACGAGCGGGCGGCGCTGGTCCACGAGGTCGTCGTGGAGCAGGTCGCCGAACTGCTGGGGCTGACGCCGGAGACCGTCGATCCCCGGTACGGGGAGGACTGAGCGGCGGCTCCGGCATCCGCTCCGCCGAAGGGCCCCTACCTCTGCAGGACCGACAGGTTCTCCTCCGCCTTCGGTACCGCCACCAGGCCCCGGTCGTCGGGAAGGGTCTGGACGGTGAAGGCCGGGAGGCCGTCGTCGGTGACGGAAAAAGTCCGGGACGCGTACACGGGGGTGCCGTCCGACTCGGGTTCGATCGTCAGGGCGTACGTGCCCTTGACGCCGTCCGGGACCGGGGCCTCGATGTGCTGAGTGGTGCCGGCCTTGATCGTGTACGTCTCGGACGCCGGGGTGCCGCCCTCGCTGCCCGCGGACGCGGTGACCTTGATCTTGGCGGTGCCCTCGGGCGCGGTCACGGCGAGGGTGCTGCCCTCGGCCGTGTTGCCGACGCTGGTGGCGCGCAGGCCGACCGGGCGGGCTGCCGGGACGAAGGCCGACTCCTGGTTGTCGCCCTTGCCGCGCAGTACCCGGACCGCCGCCACGACCGGCACCGAGCGGCCCGTCGGGGTGAGGACCAGGGAGCCCGCCTCGCCGCGCGTGACGTCACCGAGGTCGACGGCGGTCGTCATGCCGCCCTTCACATGCACCGTCTCGTTGCCGGCCGGTGTGATCAGCCCGGAGGGCGAGGCGAGCCGCACCTTCAGGTCGGCGTCCACGCCTCCGGGGGTGAAGGCGACCAGGCGCACGGCGGTGGCGTCCTCGGGGATGCCGGGCAGGACCAGGCTGCCCGCGGGGTCGGCCGACGCGGTCAGCCAGTCACCGCCGAGCGTGTTGTCCAGGGCCTGCACGGCCGCGCCGATCCGCCCGCTGCGGACGACGACGTGCACGGTCACATCCGTCTGCTCCTCGTCGGTGAGCGTGGACAGCAGCACCGGCTCGGCGGAGTGCGGCCGGACCGTGATGCCCTCTCCCGCCTCCGTCTCGAGGACGCCGTCCTTGCCGTAGACCTCGATGTCCACGACGGCCGCGGAGTCGTCGGGGTTGGTGAGGTGGACGTAGTCGGTGCGCTCGGTCGCGGTGCTCGCGCCGGGGAACCAGAACTCCGTGTCGGGGGCGGCGCAGTTGACGCCCTGCAGGCCCCGGCCGAGGCCCGCGGCGACCTCGGTCGTCTGCTGCACGGTCCACCCCGGGGCGAGGCGGCCCTCGGCGGTGCCGACGAGCGCCGGCTCCTCGCCTCCGGAGACGTCCGCGACGACCGGTTTACCGGGCTCCTTGGGCTCGAGAACCGGCTTCTCGGCCTTCTCGCCGTCGGCGGCCTTCTCACCGTCGGCGGCCTTCTCACCGTCGGCGGCTTCCTCGCCGTCCTCGGCAGGATCGTCGCCGTCGCCGTCCTTCGCGTCCTCCGCCGCGGACCGGCCTTCGGCGGCCGACCGGAGTGCGGCCCTGCCCTCGCTCTCCGCGCCCTTCGTGACGGGCGTGAAGGACGTGTACGTCGTCTCGGCGAGGTCGGAGGTGCTGGGCGTCGGGCACAGCAGGCTGGTGCGTTCCACGGGCAGGTGCGCGGCAGCGGCCTCGACGCCGTCGTCCGCGGCCGTGGGGTCCGGCGCGGACAGCACCGCGAAGCCGGTGACGGCGGCGAGTGCGGTGGCTCCCGCGATCAGGGACAGGGTGGTGCGGTTCACTGCTGGCTCCCGTCGGAACGCTCACTGCCCGGCTGAGGACGGTGCGGCTGCTCGGGGTCGTACGACGTGTCGTAGCCCTGCGCGTAGGTCTGGTCGTAGCCCTCGTAGCCCTGTCCGTACGTCGCGGGGTCGTACGGCGGCTGCTGCTGGGGCGTGCCGTCGTAGGCGTACGGGTCGTACTGGCCGCCCTGGTACTGGTCCGCGGGGTACGTCCGGCCGTACTCGTCCGTCACGTACTGCTGTTGCTGTTGCTGTTGCTCCTGGTACTGCTCGGCGGGATAGACGCCGTCGTGCTCGGGGGCCGGGTAGCTCG
Source organism: Streptomyces sp. GDS52 (assembly GCF_052246875.1). NCBI lineage: Bacteria > Bacillati > Actinomycetota > Actinomycetes > Kitasatosporales > Streptomycetaceae > Streptomyces > Streptomyces sp. GDS52. The sequence continues at coordinate 4,366,902 of NZ_CM125966.1, read as the reverse complement.
ACGCGTCCCACTCGTCGTAGGACCGCTGGTGCGGGACGGCCCCGGGGGCCGGCTCCGGCGGGGTGTCGAACCCGTCGTCCTCCGCGCCCGTGTCCTCACCCGCTTCCCCGTGCGTGCCCGCCTCCTCGGCGGCGGCCTGCGCCTCCGCCTCGGCCTGGGCGCGCAGACGGCGGGCGCGGCGGCCGTCACCGGCGAGCTCCTCGGCGGTGACGGCCGGTTCCTCGGGCAGATCGTCGTCGATGTCGCGGCGCCGGCCGGGCAGGGCGAGGACGACGAGGACGACGGCGAGCAGCCCCTGTGCCCACATCCATGCGGTGTGGGTGATCGGGTCGTCGTAGGTGACGTCCAGTTGTCCGCCGGTGGCGGGCAGTGTGAAGCCCTGGGCCCAGCCGTCGACCGTGGTGGAGGTCAGCGGCTTGCCGTCGAGGGTGGCGGTCCAGCCCTCGGCCGCGGAGTCGGCCAGGCGCAGGACGCGCCCCTCGGAGCCGTTCTGGATCTTCGTGTGGATCTCGACGGGTCCCGCGGCCACGGGCTGCGACTCGCCCTCACTCCCCTTGCCGGGGACGATGCTCGCGCGGGCCACGTCCTGGTCGACGCGCCACAGCGCGCCGCCCGCCTGCTGGCTGAGCCGGGTCAGGCCGGGAGTGGCGTCCAGGACGCGGGTCACGTCGCGGGGCGCGCCCGGGTGGACGAGGACGTAGCGCACCGCGAATCCGTCGAGCTGGTCGGCCTGGTCGGCGCCCGAACCGGCGACGAGGTTGGCGACGACCTTGTCCAGCCCGCTGTTCCCGCTGTCCGAGGCGGCGATCTCGGCGTCGCCCATCCGGGCGCCGGAGCCGCGGACCAGCACGTAGTCGACGCGGGCGGCGGAGTCGCTGGCGAGGACGAGGGTGCGGGCCTGGTCGCGGGTGCCGCTCTCCTCGGCGACGAACGCGGGCACCTGCACGGGGTCGCGGCGCTGCAGCGGTCCGTCGGCGCCGCGGATCACCCAGCCGGCGGCGGCCAGCAGCGGGCCGACCGCGCAGGCGAGGGCGATCAGGGCGGCGACCGGCTGACGCCAGCCGAAGCTCTGCTCGGCGACCCGTGCTCGGGCACCGTCGGCACCGAGGGCGGCGGCGGCCAGCAGGGCGATGCCGTAGACGAGGGTCGCGGGTCCCGCCCAGGCGGAGCCGTTGGACAGGACCGCGAAGACGAGCCCCACCAGGGCGGCCGTCCAGGCGGCGCGGACGGCGAGGGTCCGCTCGGAGCGGAGCAGGGCGGCGAGGGCCGCGAGCACGATGCCGATGAGCACCGCCCCGCCGGCCGCGCCGGGCCCGCCGGGGCTCGCGCCGAGCAGGTCGAGGACGGAGGCGGCGGAGGGGCCGTACTCCAGGCCCGCTTCCTGGAAGAAGCCGAACGGGAGCAGCGACAGCGACCAGGGGGCCAGCACCACCAGCGGCGTGCCGAGCTGGGCGAGGAAGCGGAGCCCGTACGCCGGGAGGTCGGACCTGCGCAGGGCAAGGACGCCGATGCCGAGGATCAGGGCGATGGGCCACACGATCGGGGTGAACGCGGTGGTGACGGTGAGCAGCAGCGCGTACGCCCAGGTCGCGCGCCAACTGCCGCGGACGTCCGAGGGGTTCGTGAGTCCGCTCGCGGCGACGCCCGCGCGGGCGATCAGCGGCAGCAGCACGGCGAGGACGGCGGTGCCGATCCGGCCGCCGGCCAGGGCACCGGCGACGGCGGGCAGGAAGGCGTAGGCGACGGCGGCCCACGCGCGCAGCAACCGGGACTCGACGAGCGGGCGGGAGGCGAAGTACGCGCTGAAGCCGGCCAGGGGCACCGAGCCGACGAGCAGGACCGTTACGGCAACCCCGGGGGAGCCGAGCAGCAGGGTGCCCAGGGCCGCCACGACGGCGAGGTAGGGCGGCGCGGACCCGGTGCCGCCGGCGCCCACCGCGTGCCAGGTGTCGGTGTACCGCGCCCAGAGGTCGGCGGAGTCGGCGGGGACGGGGAGCAGGGCGCCGCCCGCGAGCGCGCCGCCGCCGAGGAGTTCGCGGCAGGCCGCGAGGGAGAGGAACAGCAGGGCCAGGAAGAGCACCGGGCCGGGCTTGCGGGCGATCCGCTTGAGCCGGGCGAACTGCTCGACCTGCAGGAAGTCGGCGTCGTCCCCGCCGGGCCCGGACTCGACAGCGCCGCCGTGCCGTCCGGCGCCGGAGGTGGCTTCGGGGTCGGAGCGGCCGACGAGACTGCTCGCGGCCTGCTCGACGGTCACGCGGACGGTCGCGCCGGGGGGCGGGAACAGCGGCCGCAGTTCGCCCTTGTCGACCTGCGGGCTGCCGCGGTGGCGCCGTCCGGCGAGGATGCGCTCGGGGCGCAGCAGGGTGCCCACGAGACCGCGGATCTCGTCGACGGCCTGTCCGGGGGCCTTGCCGACGAGGTAGGCGAGGGTCCGCAGCAGGGTGCCGAGGACGACCCGCAGCAGCACCCAGGGCAGGGTCGCGGTCCGGGTGTTGACAAGCAGGGTGTAGACGGCACCCGCCTTGTCCACCTTGTGCGGGGAGGCGGCGGTGCGGCCCACGCAGTCGACGGCGCGGCGCTCCCGGGAGGCCGCCTCGGCGTGCCGCACGACCGCGTCGGGGGCTATCAGCACCCGGTACCCCGCCGTGTGGGCGCGCCAGCACAGGTCGACGTCGTCACGCATCAGGGGCAGGTGCCGGTCGAAGCCGCCGAGTTCTTCGAAGACGTCACGGCGGACCAGCATGCCGGCGGTGGACACCGAGAGCACGGACCGGACCTGGTCGTGCTGGCCCTGGTCCTGTTCTCGGCGGTCCAGGCCGGTCCAGCGGCGGCCGGAGTTGGCGATGGAGACGCCGACCTCCAGCAGTTGCCGGCGGTCGTACCAGCCGCGCAGCTTGGGGCCGACGACCGCGACGTCGTCACGGCCGAGCTCGTACTCGTTGTCCACGACGCTCAGCAGCCGGGCCAGCGCGTCGGGTTCGGGGGCGCAGTCGTCGTGCAGCAGCCACAGCCACTGCACCGGCTCGCCGTGCGGGAGGTCGGGCAGGTCGTAGGCGTCGTCGTGCCAGCTGCGCGTGACCGGGTCCCAGCCGCTCGGCCGCTTCAGATAGGGCAGGTCGTCCGGGGTGAGGTGCGGCGCGGCCCGGTCGCACTCCTCGACGGCCTGGCCGAAGCCGGTGCGCCGGGCGAGGTGCAGGACGTGGTCGTCGCCGAGGGCTTCGGTGACCAGTCGGGCGGAGTCGTCACCGCTGCCGGTGTCGGCACCCATGGCGAACTGGACGGGACGTTCCTGGCCGAGTAGCCCGGCGAGCGCGTCGGGCAGCCAGCGGGCTCCGTCGTGGGAGACGAGGACCGCGGTCACCACATGACGCGGGAACTCTGGAGCGGCAGCTACGTCTTGACGGGCTGCCGGGTGACTGTGCACGGACATCGAGGTACGGGCCCCGGTTCGGTGGACTGTGGGGGACGCCCGTGCCCGGTGGGGGCGGCGTGACGTCTCGGACGAGCGCCCACACTATCGGCTGGGCGGCAAGGCGGCCCGCCGCCTGTGGACAACCCACCCGCGACGGGCCGCACTCGACACACGCCTCATATGAACATATAGAGAACATCTGACACATGCACGAGCATGACGTGCATATGAATGTGACGCCCTGGGTGCGGCACACCGGATGTGACACACCGTCCACCGGCGGTGCCCTCAGACCACCGCCTTCTTCAGTCGACGCCGCTCCCGCTCGGACAGGCCGCCCCAGATACCGAAGCGCTCGTCGTTGGCGAGGGCGTATTCGAGGCACTCGGAGCGGACCTCACAGGCAAGACAGACCTTCTTGGCCTCTCGGGTGGAACCGCCCTTCTCGGGAAAGAACGACTCGGGGTCGGTCTGGGCGCACAGCGCGCGCTCCTGCCAGCCGAGTTCCTCGTCCGCGTCATCGACCAGCAGTTGCTGCACCAGCTCCGTCATGTGCGCCCCTCGTCTGTCTTTCGCATCCCCGTGTCGCTGCCGTTACCTGTCCTGGCCAAACGACACGAGTGAAATTACAAGTGTGCTGCTTCGGGCGAGTCAAGCCGAGATCTGCTATTGGCACCCTTATTCACTCTGCGGAACCAAGCCCAAGCCGAAAGTGTTCAAATCGCCATAAACCTTGACACACCGACGACCTCGACAGAGCTTCCCACCCCGCGCGGACCGTCCACCAGGAAGGACGCCCGGTCGATCGACCCCGTTGTCGCACCGGCGCCGCAGCGAGCCGGATCACATTCGGATCACAGGAACGCGACGGCACTTGCGTGCCCGGCCGTGCGCACCTTGTGTCCCCGGAATCACATGAGCAAACCTTTCGCCCCGCAGGTGAACCGGATGGAGTGAACCGTGTCCCACAATCCGGGCGTCGAGTTGACACTGGAGGTGTGAACCGCTGTCCTTGTGGGCATGCTCGCGAATTCGGCACTCGCCTCGACCCGCTCCGCCGGGTCCCTCGGTGCTGCCCGCGCTCGCTGTAGCTGTCACTGTTCCGGTTGTTGAGCCCAACGCGCTCCGACCCTTCGAGTCACCCTCGACTCGAGACTTCTTTCCTCAGCTTTCCTGAGCTCCCACCGGGGCACTCCTCGCCGCCGTCCGCGACCCGGACGCACGCGACAGCACACGCTGTGGTCCCCCGCCTCCCCCCGCTCCCCGACCGCTTCTCCGCCGAGGAACACCGCATCCCATGAACAGCGACAGCGACCTCCAGATCGCCGGCGACATCCTCGAAGTCCCCCACCTGCTGCAGACCCCGCGCGAGCACCCGGCGACCGTCGCCGAGTTCGTCGGGCTGGCCCGTTCCCTCGCCGCCGACCGCTCCTCGTGGGAGCACCTGGTGCGGTACGACGCCACGACGCGCTGGTACCACCGGCTGCGCACGGGGCCGGGCTACGAGGTGTGGCTGCTGTCCTGGGTTCCCGGCCAGGGCAGCGGACCGCACAGCCACGGCCCCTCCTCCGGAGTCATGACCGTCCTGGACGGCACCCTCACCGAACGCACCGAGCGCGGCACGCGCACGCTGACGGCGGGTGCGAGGGGGGTCCCCCCGCTCATGGGGGTCCCCCCTGTTCGAGCGGAGCCGAGAACTCGGGGGAGAAGCCGAGAGTGGGGGAGGGTCTTCCCACCCGGCTATGTGCACGAGGTCGTCAACGACACACTGGAGTCGGCGGTCAGCCTGCACGTGTACTACCCGGGCCTGACCGAGATGCCGGTACGCCCCCTCGCCCCGCACTGCGAGGCACGGCCGGTGTCCGGGACCCTGACCGTCTGACACGGTGCCACGGCCGGCCCGGTGGCTGACACACTGTTTCCCATGCGCATTGTGGTTCTGGCAGGCGGCATCGGCGGTGCCCGTTTCCTACGCGGTCTGAAGCGGGCCGCGCCGGACGCGGACATCACGGTCATCGGCAACACCGGGGACGACATCCACCTCTTCGGGCTGAAGGTCTGCCCGGACCTCGACACGGTGATGTACACGCTCGGCGGCGGCATCGACGAGGAGCGGGGCTGGGGGCGGACCGACGAGAGCTTCCGTCTCAAGGAGGAGCTCGCGGCGTACGGCGTCGGCCCGGGGTGGTTCGGGCTCGGTGACCGGGACTTCGCCACCCACATCGTGCGGACGCAGATGCTCGCCGCCGGATATCCGCTGAGCGCGGTGACCGAGGCGCTCTGCGACCGCTGGCAGCCGGGTGTCCGGCTGATCCCGATGACCGACGACCGCGTCGAGACCCATGTCGCCGTCACCCTGCCCGCCGACGACCCGGCGGGAACCACGGCGGGGGCCGCGGCCCAGACCGCGGGACCCGGCGAGCGCAGGGCGATCCACTTCCAGGAGTACTGGGTACGGCTGCGGGCGTCGGTCCCGGCCGAGGCGGTCGTGCCGGTCGGCGCGGAGCAGGCCAAGCCGGCGCCGGGCGTACTGGAGGCGATCGCCGGGGCGGACGTGATCCTCTTCCCGCCGTCCAACCCGGTCGTCTCCATCGGCACGATCCTCGCCGTCCCCGGCATCCGTGAGGCGATCGCCGACGCGGGCGTGCCGGTGGTCGGCCTGTCGCCGATCGTCGGGAACGCGCCCGTGCGCGGCATGGCCGACAAGGTGCTCGCGGCGGTCGGCGTCGAGTCCACCGCGCCGGCGGTGGCCGAGCACTACGGTTCGGGCCTGCTGGACGGCTGGCTGGTCGACACGGTCGACGCGGCCTGTGTGGAGCGTGTCGAGGAGGCCGGGATCCGGTGCCGGGCGGTGCCGCTGATGATGACCGACGTCGACGCGACCACGCGGATGGCGCGGGAGGCACTGGCACTGGCGGAGGAGGTGCGGTCGGTTTGAGCGACGTGAACGACATGGACCACATGAACGACATACACGACGTGAACGACGTGAACGACACCGTGGACGGCACCCGCGTGCCCGACGACCCGCACGCGGGCGGCGCGGCGTCCGCGGGGTACCGGGTGTGGGCCGTCGCGGGCCTGCCCGAGGTCCGGCGGGGGGACGACCTGGCCAAACTGATCGCGGCCGCGGAGCCGGGGCTGGCCGACGGTGACGTGCTGCTCGTCACCTCCAAGATCGTCTCCAAGGCGGAGGGCCGGATACTGGAGGCCTCCGACCGGGAGGCCGCGATCGACGCGGAGACGGTACGGGTGGTGGCCCGGCGCGGCGCCCTGCGCATCGTGGAGAACCGGCAGGGCCTGGTCATGGCCGCGGCCGGGGTCGACGCGTCCAACACCCCGGCCGGCACGGTGCTGTTGCTGCCCGAGGACCCGGACGGGTCCGCGCGGGCGATCCGCGCGGGCCTGCGCGACGCCCTGGGGGTCACGGTCGGCGTGCTGGTCACCGACACCTTCGGACGCCCCTGGCGCGCGGGTCTGACGGACGTCGCGATCGGCGCCGCGGGCGTTCACGTGCTGGACGACCTGCGCGGCGGCACGGACGCGCACGGCAATCCGCTCGGCGCCACCGTCGTCGCCACCGCCGACGAACTCGCCGCGGCGGGCGACCTGGTCAAGGGCAAGGCCGCCGGCCTGCCGGTGGCCGTCGTCCGCGGGCTGCCCGGCCTGGTCACGGCCGACGACGACCACGGCGACGGCGCACGGGCCCTGGTCCGCGACTCCCGCGACGACATGTTCCGGCTCGGCACGTCGGAGGCGGTCCGGCAGGCGGTGACCCGGCGCCGCACGGTACGGGCCTTCACCGACGAGCCCGTCGACCCGGGATCGGTGCGCCGCGCGGTGGCCGCGGCCGTGACGGCCCCGGCGCCGCACCACACCACACCGTGGCGTTTCGTCCTGCTGGAGTCCCCCGGGTCCCGTGTCCGTCTGCTGGACGCCATGCGGGACGCCTGGATCGCGGACCTGCGCCGGGACGGAAAGACGGAGGAGTCCATCGCCCGGCGCGTCCGCCGCGGCGACGTCCTGCGCAACGCGCCCTGTCTGGTCGTGCCCTGCCTGGTCATGGACGGCTCGCACACCTACGGGGACGCGCGGCGGGACGCCGCCGAGCGGGAGATGTTCGTGGTCGCGACGGGCGCCGGGGTGCAGAACTTCCTGGTCGCCCTGGCCGGTGAGCGGCTGGGCTCGGCCTGGGTGTCGTCGACGATGTTCTGCCGGGACGTGGTCCGCGAGGTCCTGGACCTGCCCGCGGACTGGGACCCGATGGGCGCGGTCGCGGTCGGCCACCCCGCCGAGGACCCCCGGCCACGGCCGGAGCGGGACGCCGGCGCGTTCATCGAGGTGCGGTGAGCCGGACGCGCGGGGCGCCTACCCTCGTAGGAGCCCCACTCCGGTAGGGCTACCCGCGCTCTCCCCTTCTTCATCTTCTTCATCCGTATCTCCCCACTCCCCGGAACCCTCTCTGTGGCAGGACGTTTCGCTCCCCGGCCCGCTCGCACGACCGTGCGAGGCGGACGGACCGCCGTACCCACGAGGGTGCCGCGCCAGGCACCGGTCCCGGCCCTGGTGCGGACCTGGGTGCCGGACGGGCCGCTGGACCTCAGTCTGGTCCTGGCGCCGCTGCGGCGCGGGCCCGGGGACCCGACGTTCCGCGCGCTGCCGGACGGCTCCGTCTGGCGGGCGAGCCTGACGCCCGCCGGGCCGGGGACGCTGCGGGTGACGCGGCACGGCGGCGAGGTGCGGGGCGAGGCCTGGGGTCCCGGCGCCGACTGGCTCCTGGAGCGGCTGCCGGACCTGCTCGGGGCCGCGGACGACCCGGCGGCGTTCGTCCCCCGGCACAAGGTGCTGGCGCTCACCCGGCACCGGCGTCCGGGACTGCGGCTGCTGCGGACCGGGCTGGTGCTGGAGTCGTTGATCCCGTCGGTCCTGGAGCAGAAGGTCACCACGGACGAGGCGTACCGGGCGTGGCGGCTGCTGGTACGGAAGTACGGGGAGCCGGCGCCCGGGCCCGCGCCCGACCGGATGGCGGTGATGCCGTCGCCCCGGACCTGGGCGCTGATCCCCTCCTGGGAGTGGCACCGGGCCGGCGTCGACACCAAGCGGGCGTCCACGGTCCTGCGGGCGGTGCGCGTCGCCGCGCGGCTGGAGGAGGCGGCCGGGATGACTCCGGCGGCGGCGCGGGCACGGCTGGAGCTGGTGTCGGGTATCGGTCCGTGGACGTCCGCGGAGACGGTGCAGCGCAGTCACGGCGCGGCGGACGAGGTGACCGTGGGGGACCTGCACCTGCCGGGCATCGTGGGGTGGGCCCTCGCCGGGGACCGGGACGCGGACGACACGGTGATGCTCGAACTGCTGGAGCCGTACGCCGGGCAGCGGCACCGGGCGGCCCGGCTGATCCTGCTGAGCGGGAGAACGCCGGCCCGGCGGGCTCCGAAGAGGCCGCACTGGGACATCGGACGGCTCTGAGGCCCGAGCCCCCGGCCGCCCGATCCCCCAGCCGTCCGCGCCTTCGACCGCCCGAGCCGTCAACCGCCCGAGCCCTCAGCCGTACCGGTACGTGCCCGGTCTCCGTCCGGCTACTCGTCCGAGGAGAACCGCACCGCCCCCGCCGGGATCCGGGCGTCGCACCACACCCGCGCCCCGTCCCGGAGTTCGTTGCGGGCGCCGATGACCGCGCCGTCGCCTATGACCGTCCCGGTGAGGACCGACCGCTCCCCCACCCGCGCGCGGGTGCCGATCAGCGAGTCGGTGACGACCGCGCCGGGTTCGATGACCGCACCCGGCAGGATCGTGCTGCCGAAGACGCGCGCGCCCTCCGCCACGAACGCGCCCTCGCCCACCACCGTCCCGCCCGCCAGCTTGGCGTCCGGGGCCACCCTCGCCGTCGGCAGGACCAGCCGGTCGCCGCAGCGCCCCGGGACCGCCGGGGACGGGGCACGGCCCAGCACCAGGTCCGCGGAGCCGCGGACGAAGGCGGCCGGGGTGCCGAGGTCCAGCCAGTACGTGGAGTCGACCAAGCCCTGGAGGTGCGCCCCCGCCGACAGCAGGTCCGGGAACGTCTCCCGCTCCACCGACACCGGCCGGCCCGTCGGGATCGTGTCGATGACCGAGCGGCGGAACACGTACGCCCCCGCGTTGATCTGGTCGGTGACGATCTCCTCGGGCGTCTGCGGCTTCTCCAGGAACGCCAGGACCCTGCCCGTGTCGTCCGTGGGGACCAGTCCGTACGCCCGCGGGTCGGTCACCTTCGTCAGGTGCAGCGAGACGTCCGCGCCCGTCGTCTCGTGGGTGCGCACCAGCGCCCGGATGTCCAGGCCCGTGAGGATGTCGCCGTTGAAGATCAGCACCGGTTCGTCCGGGCCGGAGTGCAGCCGGGAGGCGACGTTGCGGATCGCGCCGCCCGTGCCGAGCGGCTCCGCCTCCGTCACGTACTCGATGTGGAGCCCCAGCGACGACCCGTCGCCGAAGTACGGTTCGAAGACCTCGGCCAGATAGGACGTGGCCAGGACGATGTGCTCGACGCCCGCCGCTCTCGCTCTCGCCAGCTGGTGCGTGAGGAAGGGCACCCCGGCGGCCCGGACCATGGGCTTCGGTGTGTGCACCGTGAGCGGGCGCAACCGCGTGCCCTTGCCGCCGACCAGGAGGATCGCTTCTGTCACCTGTCGTCTCTGCTTCCTGCCGGGACCGGCCGAACTGTCTTTCGGCCGGCCAGTTTATGCAGACCGTTCCACAGCGCTTTCGACGGTGTGTCCCCGGCAGGGGGAACCGGCCCGGCAGCTCCGCGCGGTTCAGCGGCCCTGGTAACCGGCCGCCGTGGAGCGGGCGGTGCCGAGCTGGTCGTAGAGCTTCCCCCCTGGGCACACGGTGTTGAACCCGTCCCGGTGACCGGAGATCACGTTCAGTCGTACCCTCGTGCCTTTTGTGTAGAGATTGCCACCCTCGGACGTCAGATATGTCTCCGCGCCCGGATCCACGCCGTACAGCCCGAGCTTCCACGCGGCGAGCCGGGCGACGCCCTTCACCGCCGCGTCCGACGGATCCGTGGAACTGTACGTGCCGAGAACCGCCACCCCCATGCTGTGGGAGTTGAACCCCAGGGTGTGGGCGCCCAGGACCGGCTCCGCCACTCCCCCGGCGCGGCCCTCGTAGACCTTCCCGCACTTGTCGACGAGGAAGTTGTAGCCGAGGTCCCGCCAGCCCATGCTCTCCGTGTGGTAGCGGTAGATACCGCGGATGAGTGAAGGCACCTCCTCGCACGTGTAGTCGTTGCCGGAGGCGGTGTGGTGCACGAAGGCCGCACCGACCTCGTCCGTGTAGACGAACCCCTTCTCCCGCAGGCTCTCGTCCGCCCCCCAGTCGGCCCGCGTGACGATGTCGGGGCGCGGGGCGGTGTACGGATTCGCCCGCTGCCGCGTGACCGCGCCCTTCCGCCGCACGCCCGTGCCGTCCGCCGGGCCGTCCGCGGTGCCGGCCGCGGACGCGCTGCCCTCACCGGGGTCGATGAGTTCGAGGCGCATCCCGGACGGCAGCGGCAGCACGGTGCTCTCGGGACCCTCGGCAGCCGTACCGGTGTGCCCCGGACCTCCGGACTCCGCCAGGACCCTGATCTCCACGCCGTCCGAGTCGCCCACCCACAGCGGTGCGGTGGCGCCGCGGACCCGGCCCGAGGCGCGTTCCCCGGTGCCGGAGGTGCCGGGGTCGGCCGCGTGGTCGGCGTTGCGGGCCTCGACGTCCCGCCAGTCGGACCAGGAGCCGGTGCGGGCCCCGCGGGTGCGGACCTGGACCTGGCCGTGGAGTTCGGCGGCGGGGTCGTCCCAGACGACGCCGAGGAGGGAGAAGTTCCGTACGGACCGGGGGGTCAGGCCGAACGTTGCAGCGCCGGAGGCACGGTCGGGATCGAGGGGTTGCAGGGGCAGCGACTCGGTGCTGCCCGTGGTACCGGACTCGGCCGTCACCGCCGCACGGGGGACCGCCCGGGCCGGCTGCCCCGGTCCCGCGCTCGCCGCGACGGCGGACGGCGCGAGGGGGAGCACGAGAGCGGTCGCGCAGGTGACACCGATGACGGAAGCAGGAATTCTACGCATGCCCCCGATCCTGGACATAGTCATACAAATCTGTCCATCGGGGAATTGACGGGCTGTCGGGGCCCGTGCCACCGAACCGGTGTCCCCACCGCCCGGTGCGCACAGCCGCGTCCGCGTACGCTTGCGCGGATGAACGCCACCGACCGCACCCCCGCCGACCTGCTGGGTTCCGCGCTCGCCGCGGACCCGGGCCGCCCCCTGGTGACCTTCTACGACGACGCCACGGGCGAACGCGTCGAATTGTCCGTGGCCACCTTCGCCAACTGGGTGGCCAAGACCGCGAACCTGCTCCAGGACGAACTGTCCGCCGAGCCGGGCGACCGCGTGTCGCTTCTGCTGCCCGCGCACTGGCAGACGGCCGTGTGGCTGCTGGCGTGCGCGTCGGTGGGCGCGGTCGCGGACGTGTCCGGCGACCCGGCGGCGGCCGACGTCGTGGTGAGCGGGCCGGACTCGCTGGAGGCCGCGCGGGCCTGCTCGGGCGCGCGGATCGCGCTGGCGCTCAGACCGCTCGGGGGACGCTTCCCGCAGCCCCCGGAGGGCTTCGCCGACTACGCCGTGGAGGTGCCCGGGCAGGGCGACCGGTTCGCGCCGTACGCGCCGGTCGACCCCGAGGCTCCGGCGCTGATCGTGGCAGGCCGGGAGTTCACCGGGGCCGAGGTGGTGGAACGGGCCCGCGCGGAGGCGACGGACCTCGGGCTGACCGGACCGGGCTCGCGCATCCTGTCGGGTCTGCCGTACGACACCTGGGAGGGCCTGCACGCGGGCCTGTACGGGCCGTTGGCGACCGGCGGTTCGGTGGTGCTGTGCCGCAACCTGGACCGGCTCGGGGACGAGGCCCTGGACAAGCGCGTCGAGAGCGAACGGGTCGCGGTCATCTCCCGCTAGAGCCCCTCCGGCGGCTTCGCCACGGCCCGGCCCGGTCCCGCCCGGCGCGGACGGACTCGTCCGAACCGGGCCCGCCGGGCCGTACCCCGTTCGCCGCGCCCCATCCCCCGTACGGCTCAGCAGTGCCCGCCTCCGTCCCGCATCCGGGTCATCGTCGTAGCAGCGGCACGCACGGCACGTACGGCCTCCACCGCACGCCGTACGCAGTGAGGGGGTGGACCGGTCATGAGCGACACCGCAGGCACGTCCCCCGCGGGCGCGGGGGGCGGGCGCACCCTCGGGCCGGGGGCGGGAGCCTCGGCGAGCGGGACGGGGCAGGCGCGGCGCAGGCGGCGACGGTGGGTGCGGGGCACCGGGCTCGGTCTCGCCGTGCTGCTCGTCCTGGCCGCCGGGGCCGGGTGGGCGGTGTACGTGAAGCTCGACGGCAACATCACGCCGGACGAGGCGGCCGCGGCCGAACTCGCGCGGTTCGAGGAGGAACGGCCCACCCCGCTGGTCAAGGAGGCCCGGAACCTCCTGCTGATCGGCTCGGACTCGCGCTCCGGGGGCGACAACCGCCGCTACGGCCGGGACTCGGGGACGGAGCGGTCCGACACCGCGATCCTGCTGCATCTGTCGGCGGGCCGGCGCAGCGCCACCGCCGTGTCCCTGCCCCGTGACCTGATGGTGGCCGTGCCGGGCTGCCCGCGCGAGGACGGCACCCGCGCCGGGCCCGTGTTCACGATGTTCAACCAGGCCTTCCAGCGGGGCGGTTCGGCCTGCGCCATCCGCACCGTCGAGAAACTCACCGGCATTCGCGTGGACCATCACATCGTCGTGGACTTCCACGGCTTCAAGGAGATGGTCGAGGCGGTCGACGGCGTCGAGGTGTGCCTGCGCGAACCCATCGACGACAAGGCGGCGAAACTGAGACTGCCCGCGGGCCGGGTGACGCTGAACGGGGAACAGGCCCTCGGTTATGTCCGCGCCCGCAAGTCGCTCGGTGACGGTAGCGACACACACCGTATGGAACGCCAGCAGCGGTTTCTCGGGGCGCTCGTCAACAAGGTGCAGGGGAATGACGTTCTGCTGAATCCGGTGAAGCTGTACCCCGTTCTGGACGCGGCCACTTCGGCACTGACGACCGACCCGGAACTGGCCAGTCTGCGCGGTTTGTACGAACTCGTCCGCGGGCTGCGCGAGATCCCGACGGAACGTGTGCAATTCCTCACCGTCCCACGGGAGCCGTATGCCGCCGACGCCAATCGGGACCAACTCTCCCAGCCCGAGGCGGAGGCGCTGTTCGAGCGGCTGCGCAGGGACGCTTCGGTGACGGTCGCACAGGGCCCCGGCACCGGAACCGAATCCGGCGCACCGTCCGGGAATTCGGACGACGACGGCACGGACGGTGACGGAAAGGTCACTCAGGGGGAATCCGCGGAGTCGTCCGGACCCCCTTCCCCCACGCCCACATTCTCCGGAAACACGGCGGCCGAGGACGGTTGCGCGTAAAGCCGGCGCACAGTCGACTCCAAGATTGTGAAGTCATGTCAAGGGATATGCGCGAATTGCCCAGTTGTAGGGACATGGAATGTGCCACCGGCGTCGCCGGAAGTCATTCGGTGCCGTTAGTGTGAGCGCTCCGGTGCGCGCGCACCCGAGGTTCGTCCTGCAGTCGCGCACTGCGTGACCGACCGGGCGCCCAGGAGGGGAAGGGCGCCGCGTGGCACCGACGGAGGACTCAAACGACCGTGGACGCGCAAGGCCGTGAGCGGGGCAACGACATGGACCCCGCAGACCAGTGGGTGCTCAACCCGGACACCGGTGATTACGAACTGCGGTTGAACGATTCCGCACCGCAACCCTCGATCCCCTCTCCCCGTAGACCGCGCCCCGCCGGCGTGGGCGGCGGCAAGGGCGCGGGCGCACCGCGTGGCCGCGGCGACGCTCCCGGGCGCGCGGCCGCTCCCGGACGCGCGCCGGAACGGCCTCCCGGCCGCAGGGCGGCCGAACGCGGGGCGACCGAACCCGAGGCGGCTGAAAGTGAGGCCCCGCCGCCGCGCAGGCGCCGGGGCGCGCCGGAGGAGCCGCCGCCGGGCCGGCGCGGACGCCGCCCGGTGAAGAAGAAGTCGAAGGCGAAGAAGGTCCTGCTCTGGACGGGCGGGGTGATGGCGTTCGTGGTGCTCGCCACCGGCGTGGGCGGCTACCTGTACCTGGAGCACCTCAACGACAACATCGACGCCATCCCCGACGACGGCGCGAGCACCGGTGGCTTCCAGAAGGACAAGGCCATCAACATCCTGCTGATCGGCACCGACAAGCGCACCGGCGCGGGCAACGAGGGATACGGCGACAAGGGCAGCGCCGGACACGCCGACACCACGCTGCTGCTGCACGTCTCCCAGGACCGCACCAACGCCACCGCGCTCAGCATCCCGCGCGACCTCATCGTCGACATCCCCGACTGCCCCACCACGCTGGAGGACGGGACCCAGAAAGTCATCCCGGGCTCCTCCGGTGCCCGTTTCAACACCAGCCTCGGCCAGAACGACCGCACGCCCAGCTGCACCATGCGGACCGTCACCGAACTGACCGGGATCACGCCGGACAACTTCATGGTGGCCGACTTCAACGCGGTCAAGACCCTCACCACTGCGGTCGAAGGTGTGGAGGTCTGCGTGGCGAAGGACATTGACGACCCGGACTCCCACCTGAAGCTGGACAAGGGCACACACACCATCGAGGGTGAGGAGGCGCTGGCGTACGTGCGCACCCGGCACTCCGTCGGCACCGGCGGCGACCTGAGCCGGATCGGGCTGCAACAGCAGTTCCTCAGCGCGCTGATGAGGAAGCTGAAGTCCAACGACACCCTCACCAGCCCCTCGAAGATGCTCAAGCTGGCGGAGGCGGGCACCGAGGCGCTCACCGTCGACGCCCAGCTGGACAACATCAACAAGCTGAAGGACCTCGGTCTGGAGCTGGGCAAGCTCAACATCAAGAATCTGACCTTCACCACGGTGCCGGTGGTCGACAACCCCGCGGAAGCGGTGAAGGCGACCGTCGTCCTGGACCAGGCCAAGGCGCCGCAGGTGTTTGCGGCGATCGCGAACGACGTGTCGTTCACCGAGGTCAAGCAGCAGAAGAAGAAGGAGAAGGCCGCCGTCGCCGCCCGCCTCGAGGGCCCCAAGGCGGAGGCCTCCGAGGTCCGGGTACAGGTCTTCAACGGAGGCGCCCCGTCGGGCAGCGCCCAGGACACCCTCACCTGGCTCCAGCTCAAGGAGGGGGTCGGCAAGTCGGAGAACGCCGGCAACGCCCCGAAGACGCTGAAGAAGACCACCCTCGAGTACGCACCCGACCAGGCCGACCAGGCCCGCCGCCTCGCCGACATCCTCGGCCTGTCCGGATCCGGGATGAAACCCGGCGAGAGCGCCACCAACTCCCAGGGCCTGCCCACGATGACGCTGACCCTCGGCGAGGACTTCAAGGGTGCGGGCGTCTCCCTGACGCCTCCTTCCAAGGCACCGGACGACATTGCGAAGTCCACGGCGGACAAGGTCGAGTGCGCCAAGTGACCTGCCGGGCAGGGCACCGGAGGCCCTGCCCGGCAGGCAGCCGCCGACGGCGCCATTTCCCCACCCAATAGGGCGGTTTGCCCCGTTCCGGGGACGAGGAATTCGTCACTGAAGCCACTTCTCGCTCAGGCGGGCGGCTAATGTGAACGCTCCAGTGCCCCGGCTGCGCGGACCGTCCTGGCGTCGCGCACGGTGGTGACCAGTACGCGCGGACACCCTCTGGAGGGGAGGGCGCCGCGTGGCCCGGACGGAGGATTCGGACGAGCGTGGACGCGCAGAGCCGTGGGCGGGCGGACGATGTCGACCCCGCAGACCAATGGATAATCAACCCGGCCACCGGTGAGTACGAACTGCGGCTGGGCTCCTCCGCACCGCAGTCACCCCTCCCGGGCCCCCGCCGCAGCGGCCACCACCCCGTCAACGCCGGCGCCGACGCCGCAGTGTCCGGCCGTGTCCGGGCTCCCGGCCGTGAGGTCCCGCCGCCGCGGCGGCGCGATGCCCCCGAGGTGCCGCCCGGACGGCGCGGCAACCGGCCGCCCCAGCGCAGGCCGAGGACGAGGAAGGCCCTGCTGTGGGCGGGCGGGGCGATGGCGTTCGTGGTGCTCGCCACCGGAACGGCCGGCTACGTCTATCTGAAGCACCTCGAGGGCAACGTCCACACGACCGACGTCGGTGACGCGGGCTCGGGCGACTTCAGCAAGGACGAGGCCTTCAGCATCCTGGTCCTCGGCACCGACAAGCGCACCGGCGCGGGCAACGAGGGATACGGCGACAAGAACAGCGTCGGGCACGCCGACACCACGATCCTGCTGCACGTCTCCCAGGACCGCACCAACGCCACCGCTCTGAGCATCCCGCGCGACCTCATCGTCGACATCCCCGACTGCCCCACCACGCTGGAGGACGGGACCCGGAAGGTGATCCCGGGGCTGCAGGGCGCCCGGTTCAACCGCAGCCTGGGCGAGGGCGGCCGGGACCCGGGCTGCACGATGCGCACCGTGGAGGAGGCCACCGGCATCCCCGTCGACCATTTCATGATGGCCGACTTCAACGCGGTCAAGACCCTCACCACGGCGGTCGACGGCGTCAAGGTGTGCCTGCAGCACGCGGTCGACGACAGGCAGTCGAAGCTGAGGCTGCCGGCGGGCGAGTCGACGGTGGCGGGCGAGGACGCCCTCGCCTTCGTCCGTACCCGGCACAGCTTCGGCAACGAGGGCGACCTCGACCGGATCAAGGTGCAGCAGCACTTCCTGGCCTCGCTGATGCGCAAGATGTCCTCCGGCGACACCCTCACCAGCCCCACCAGGCTGCTGAAGCTGGCCGAGGCCGCCACCGAGGCGCTGACCGTGGACACCGGTATCGGCAAGGTGAGCACGCTCAAGGACGTCGCCCTGGAGCTGAAGAAGGTACCGACGAAGAACATCTCCTTCACCACGGTGCCGGTGCGGGACAACCCCGCGGAGACGGTGAAGGCGACCGTCGTCCTCGACGAGGCCAAGGCACCCCCGCTCTTCGCGGCGATCGCGAACGACGTGTCGCTGACCGAGGTCAAGCGGCAGAAGAAGGAGAAGAAGACCGCCGTCGCCGCCCGCCTCAAGGGCCCCAAGGCGGAGGCCTCCGAGGTCCGGGTGCAGGTCTTCAACGGCGGTGCCCCGTCGGGCAGCGCCCAGCAGATGCTCAACCGGCTCCAGCTCGAGGAGGGCGTCAGCAAGTCGGAGAACGCCGGCAACGCCCCGAAGACGCTGAAGAGGACCACCCTCGAGTACGCGCCCGACCAGGCCGACCAGGCCCGCCGCCTCGCCGACATCCTCGGCCTGTCCGGATCCGGGATGAAACCCGGCGAGAGCGCCACCAACTCCCAGGGTCTGCCCGCGATGACGCTGACCCTCGGCGAGGACTTCACGGACGCCGGGGCCCGGCTCGACGGCTCCGCGGCAGGGGCTTTGGACGTGGAGAAGTCCACGGCCGACAAGGTGCAGTGCGCGAGCTGACATTCAGCCGAGCACATGCGGAACCCTGGCCAAAAGTTGTTGAATCGGTTGCGTTCCGCGTGCAACTGAAGGGCCCGTCGTGCGTCTAACACAACGCAGGACGGGCCTTGTTCCATGACGCGAGGAGTTTCCAGGGTGGGGAGGACGGCGGCAGTGACGCAGAGCGCCGCGCGGAGGACACTCCGCGACGACCGGCGTGAACCGGACGGCGGCGCGGCCGACGGCCCGTCCGACAAGGCGTCCGACAACGACGGCGGGGACATACCGGCGTCCGGTGCGGACGGCGGCCACCGCCCGCGGCGCCGGATGCTCAAGTGGTTCGCGGCGGTCCTGGCGTTGCTCCTCGTCGGCTCGGCCGGGGCCGGCTACGTCTACTACCGGCACCTGAACGACAACATCAAGCAGAACCCGCTGAACCTGGGCGACAACAAGGTCGCCCAGCCGACGCCGAACGCCGCCGGACAGACCCCGCTGAACATCCTGCTGATCGGCTCCGACGCCCGGGACAGCGAGGAGAACCAGAAACTCGGCGGCGCCCGCGAGACGTTCGGCGCGACACCGCTGGCCGATGTGCAGATGCTGCTGCACCTGTCCGCCGACCGGACCAACATGTCCGTGATCAGCATGCCCCGCGACACCCTCGTCCAGATCCCCAAGTGCACCGACCCCGAGGACGGGACCGTGTACGAGGCGAGCAAGGGGCGGGTCATGACCAACCAGAGCCTCGGGCACGGCGGTCCGGGCTGCACCGTGGCCACTTGGCAGGAGCTCACCGGCATCCACATCGACCACTTCGTCATGGTCGACTTCGCCGGCGTGGTCTCCATGGCGGACGCCGTCGGCGGCGTCCCGGTGTGCGTGGACGCCAACATCCTCTCCCGCGACAGCAAGGGCCACGGCTCCGGGCTGAAGCTGAGCGAGGGCACCCACCCCGTCAAGGGCGAGCAGGCCCTGCAGTGGCTGCGTACGCGCTACGGCTTCGAGGACGGCAGTGACCTCGCCCGCGCCAAGGCCCAGCACATGTACATGAACTCACTGGTCCGCGAGCTGCGCGAGAACGCCACCCTGAGCAGCCCCAACAAGCTGCGCAGGCTGGCCGAGGAGGCCACCCGGGCGCTCACCGTCGACCCCGGCCTCGACACCGTCAAGAAGCTCTACGACCTCAGCGACGAGCTGCGCAAGGTGAAGCCGGAGCGCGTCACCATGACCACGATGCCGAACCGGTACGTGGGCGCCCGGGTGGAGCCGACCGAGGACGCCGAGCAGCTCTTCCGGCTGGTCCGTGAGGACATCGCGCTGGACGGCAGGGACCAGAAGTCGGCGCGGGCCGCGGAAGCGGCGAAGGAGGCCACGTCCACCGAACCGGCCGCCCCCGACGCCGAGATCGCGGTCCAGGTCGTCAACGGCACCCGCACCGACGCCCTGGCCGCGGCGTCCGGCCGCGCGAGCGCCGTGACCGGGATCCTGCGGGAGACGGGCTTCACCGGTGCGTTCGCCGGCACCGCCGGCTCCCTCAGCAGGGAGCGGACGACGGTGCGGTACCCGAGCGCCGACCTGGAGGGCGACGCGCACCGCGTCGCCGAGGCCCTGGGGATTCCGGCGAGTTCGGTGCAGCGGTCCACCGACGTCTCCGGAGTCACGCTCGTCGTGGGCGCCGACTGGCGTGAGGGGACGACGTACGAGGCCCCCGAACAGGACGACACCACCCCCGAGTCGGCCGAGGCCCTCAACGGCGCGGACGACACGGCCTGCATGAAGGTCAACCCGGCCTTCACCTGGTCCTGACACCGCGGACACCACGGGCCTCCTTCCCGAGTCCGGGAAGGGGGCCCGTGGTGTCCGCGGGGCAGACGGGTCAGGCGGCCGGGGCGTCCGCGTGGACCGCGGGCCGCCGGGAGGCGATGACCTTCTTCGCGAGCGAGCGCGGGCTGGTCAGGAAGCCCCAGCCCCACGACATGTGCATGGTGCCCAGCGCCACCGGTATCCGCAGCCGCGCCTTCAGCGGCAACCCCTTGCCGGCGGGTACGGAACCCAGCACGATCGCCGCGAGGTACCCGCCGGGCACCACGAGGCCCCACGGCGTGAGCGCCGCGCCCACCACGGCTCCGGCCGCGATCGCGCACACCGCGGCCGGCGGGGCCAGATACCGCAGGTTGATGGAGCCGGAGTGGTAGCGGGCGACGACGTGCCGCCACCGGCCGTAGTCCTTGTACTGCTTGGCCAGCGCCCGCACGCTCGGCCGCGGCCGGTACGACACCTTCAGCTCCGGCGAGAACCAGATCAGCCCGCCGGCCTCGCGGATACGGAAGTTCAGCTCCCAGTCCTGGGCGCGGATGAACTCGACGTTGTAGCCGCCCTGCCGCTCCAGCGCCTCGCGCCGGAACACCCCGAGGTAGACGGTCTCGGCGGGACCCGCCGTGCCGCCGGTGTGGAAGGCCGCGTTGCCGACGCCTATCCGCGAGGTCATCGCGGCGGCGACCGCGTGCTCCCAGTCGTTCTCCCCCTCGGCGTGCATGATGCCGCCGACGTTCTGCGCGCCGGTCTCCTCCAGGAGGCGTACCGCGGTGGTGATGTAGCCCGGCGAGAGCATCCCGTGCCCGTCGACGCGGACCACGATCGGATGGCGCGAGGCCTTGATCGCCGCGTTGAGGGCGGCCGGGGTGCGGCCGGTCGGGTTGGGCACGGTACGCACCCGCGGGTCCTCGGCCACGAGTTCGGCGGCGATCTCGTCCGTGCGGTCCGTGGACGGACCGAGGGCGATCACGACCTCCATCTCGCCGGCGTACTCCTGGGCGAGGATCGCGTGGACGGCGCCACGCAGATACCTTTCCTCGTTGAGGACGGGCATGATCACGGAAACGGCGGGGTGCCGCACGTCGGGATTGGCGTTCATAGGGGCCTCACGTTACCGCGAACGGGGGACAGCGGTGCGCGCGCCGGGTGCGGCTGCGCCGGGCCGCAGATCGTATCGGCCTACGGTGCTCAAGATCCCGGGCACGGCCCCGTACGGAGCCGCGGCCCTCGTCCGGCCCCCGTCCGGAGGTGTCTCCCTGTTGCCCCCGCAGCCGCCGTCTCCTCACCCTCGTCCCCGCCCGCGCCCGCGCCCCCGTCCCCGCACCGAGCCGCAGCGCCGCCCGCGACCGCCCGGCCGGGGCGGTCCGAGACCGGCGGGACGCCGGAGACCTCGCTGGGGCATGCGGGCGGTGACCACCCTGTCGGTCGTGGTGCTCGCCTCCGCCGGCATCGGGCACGCGGTGGTCACCAGCCTCGACTCGGGAATCGACCGGGTCGACCCGTTCCGGGACATGAAGAACCGCCCCGAGGCCGGCCACGGCATGAACATCCTGCTCGTCGGCACGGACGGCCGCGAGAAGATCGGCACGGAGGAGCGGCGGAAGTACCGGCTCGGCGGGGCGCCCTGCAACTGCACCGACACCGTCATGATCGTGCACATCTCGGAGGACCGGGAGCGGGCCAGCGTCGTCAGCCTGCCGCGCGACTCGTACGCCATGACGCCCCCGCACACCGACCGGGTGAGCGGCGAGGAGCACGAGGGGCACCCCGTCAAGCTGAACGCGGCGTACGCGGAGGGCGGGCCGCAGCTGACCGTGCGCACGGTGGAGAAGATGACCCGGGTGAAGATCGACCACTACCTGGAGCTCGATTTCACCAGCTTCATGAAGACCGTCGACGTGGTCGGCGGCGTCGAACTGTGCACCACCGAACCGCTGAAGGACAGCCACACCGGCCTCGACCTGCCCGCCGGCCGGCACACCCTGCGGGGCGGCGAGGCCCTGCGGTACGTACGCGCCCGGCATGTCGACGGCGCCTCCGACCTCGGCCGGATGAAACGCCAGCAGCGCTTCATGGCGGCGCTGGTGGACCGGGCCACGTCCTCCGGGATGCTGCTGAACCCGATGAAGTTCCGGGACGTGACGCGCGCGGTGCTCGGTTCGGTCCGCGCCGACAAGGGCTTCGGCACCGACGAACTGCTGGACCTGGGGCGGGCGATGCGGAACTTCTCGCCCTCCTCCTCCGAGTTCACCACCGTGCCGCTCGCGAGGACGGGAATCACGGTCAAGGGCCTCGGCTCGGCCCTGAAGTGGCACCCCGAGAAGTCGCAGCGCATCTTCGAGGCGCTGCGCGAGGACAAGCCGCTCTCCACGCACTCCTCGCCCGACGCGGCGCTGCGCGTCCCGGTGGACCCCCGGCAGATCCGCGTCCAGGTCGAGAACGGCACCGGGATCCAGGGCCTCGGCCGCCGCGTGGACGCGGCCCTCGCGGCGACCGGCTTCAACACCACCCGCGCCCCCGCCAACGCGGCGGACCACTCCGTACGGCGGACCGTCGTCGCCCACGACCCCCGCTGGGACCGCTCCGCGAAGTCCCTCGCCGCCGCCCTGCCGGGCAGTGAACTGCGCGCGGTGAAGGGCCAGGGCGCCACCCTGAAGGTGATCGCCGGCAGCGACTTCGAGAAGGTCCGCAAGGTCCGGGCCGAGGACCCCGGGAAGGACGAGTTCGGAGTGGTGCGGGGCGACGAGGTGGAGTGCTCGTAGGCCCGCGACGCAGGTGCGTGACGGAAGCCCGCGACGCAGGTGCGTGACGGAAGCCCGCGACGCAGGTGCGTGACGGAAGCCCGCGACGCAGGTGCGTGACGGAAGCCCGCGACGCAGGTGCGCGGCGGGGATGCGCACGGCCCTTCCGCACGGGACGGGGAGCTCGGCCGGATCAGCCGGGACGGGGGCTCGGCCGGATCGGCCGGGTCAACCGGATCAGTCGGATCGGCCGGGTCAGTCCTCGATCCCGTCCGCCGCCCGCTTCTCGCGCAGTTCCATGATGGCGCGGCGGCGGGCCAGGCGGTGGGTGCGGCGGATCTGGGCCTCCTGGCCGCGGCGCCGGTCCCGCTCGGTCTCCGGTATCACCGGCGGCACCCGGCGCGGCTTGCCGTCGGCGTCGACGGCCGCGAAGACGAGGTAGGCGGAGCCGACTTGAGTGGCCGGGGTGGACTCGTTCCAGCGCTCGGCCAGGACCCGCACGCCGATCTCCATGGACGTCCGGCCGGCCCAGTTGACCTGTGCCTTCACATGGACCAGGTCGCCGACCCGGACCGGCTCCAGGAAGGCCATCTCGTCCATGGAGGCGGTGACG
Source organism: Streptomyces sp. GDS52 (assembly GCF_052246875.1). Classification (NCBI taxonomy): domain Bacteria; kingdom Bacillati; phylum Actinomycetota; class Actinomycetes; order Kitasatosporales; family Streptomycetaceae; genus Streptomyces; species Streptomyces sp. GDS52. The sequence continues at coordinate 4,343,831 of NZ_CM125966.1, read as the reverse complement.
GCGGGCCCTCCGGAGTGGCGGCCGGCGACCGCGCCCGCCGCGTCGTCGACCAGTTTCATGATCACGCCGCCGTGCACCGTACCCAGCAGGTTGGTGTCGTTGTGGGTCATGATGTGGCTGAGGGTCGTCCGCGACGCCGCGATGGGCTTGCCCGGGATGTCGGGACTCTCCACGGGTGCGGCTGGAGCCTGATCTGTCATGACCTCCACCTTATGCCGTGGCCGCATCCGGGAAGTTTGTGTCAGCTTGGCAACGGTGCTGCTGCTATTTTCCGGTGGCCATGACGGCGCGCGGCCCGGACCTGCACACTGTTGCGCATGACTAACTGGCCCGAGGCATGGCCTCAGGACGACCGCGGCGCCCGCTACGGACGCGGAAGCGGGAACGCGCGGCCCGAGAGCGCCCGCGTCATGCGGCAGGTCCGTCGCGGTCCGGCGGTCCCGCCCGGCCAGGGGGCGTACGGCGGCGGAGTGCCGCAGCAGCCGTCGTACGTGGACGGCCGCGGGCACGGCGGTCACAGTGACTATGCGAGCGACTACAACACCGGCCAGGTCTACGGGTCCCCCGCCGGGGGCGGCTACGGCGGACCGGGCGACGACGGCCGTTACGCGCACGGTCCCGCGCCGGACTGGCGCCGCCGCATCAAGCTGACGTCGATCACGGTCGCGACGCTGCTGGTCGTGACGACCGTCGGCACCTACTTCTGGGCCGACTCCAAGCTGAACCGCGAGGTCGACCTGTCCATCGTCATCGACCGGCCGGAGGCGGGCGAGGGCACCAACTACCTGATCGTCGGCTCCGACAGCCGGGCCGGGCTGACCGACGAGCAGAAGAAGAAGCTGCGCACCGGGTCCGCCGAGGGCAAGCGCACGGACTCGATGATGATCCTGCACACCGGCAGCAACGGTCCCACCCTGATCTCGCTGCCCCGCGACTCGAACGTGGAGATACCCACCTTCAAGGGCTCCGAGTCCGGCAAGACGTTCCAGGGCACGGGCCGGCAGGTGAAGCTGAACGCCGCGTACGCGGAGGACGGTCCCGAACTCCTGGTCCGCACGGTCGAGTTCAACACGGGTCTGCACATCGACCACTACGTCGAGATCGGCTTCGCCGGCTTCGCGAACATCGTGGACGCGGTCGGCGGCGTGGAGATGGACATCCCGCAGGACATCAAGGACACCAAGTCCGGCGCCGACTTCAAGAAGGGCAAGCAGACCCTGAACGGCGAGGAGGCCCTCGCCTTCGTCCGCACCCGGTACGCGCTGGCCGGCTCCGACCTGGACCGCACGAAGAACCAGCAGAAGTTCCTCTCCGCCCTCTCGAGCCAGGTGGCGACGCCGAGCACGGTCCTGAACCCGTTCAGGCTGTACCCGACCATGGGCGCGGGCCTGGACTCCCTGATCGTCGACGAGGAGATGGGCCTGTTCGACCTGGCCGGCATGTTCTGGGCGATGAAGGGCGTCAGCGGCGGCGACGGCACCTCGATGAACATGCCCCTCGCGGGTTCCTCCGGCAGCAACCTGCTCTGGGACAAGGCGAAGGTCAAGCAGTTGGTGACCCAGCTGAACAACGACGAGAAGGTCACCGTCAAGGGCGACTGACCCTCAGGACGGACCGACACGGCCGAGGACACCGGCGAACGGTGCCCTCGGCCGTGTCGGACGGCGGTGTCACATCGTGGCGCCCGCCATGGCGCGGCAGGACTCGGCACAACGGCGGCAGGACTCCGCGCAGCGCGTCATCCGCTCGTCGTCCGGCATGGACATGCACGCCTCGGCGCTCAGGTCACAGGCCTTGGCGCACATCGCGCACATCTCGGTGGCGAGCGGCGAGCGGCGCATCATCATGTCGGCGCACATGCGGGTCATCTCGGAGCAGTCCATGAGGGCCCGCATGATCCGCGTGGGGGCCTGGTCGGTCATCTGCAGACAGGAGCTCATGGTCTCCTCGCAGATGCTGTGGCAGGACATGCACGCGTTGACGCAGTCCTGCATCTCCTTGCTCATCGGGGTCGCGGCGGCAGACTGCTGGGTCATGATTCCTCCCGGGGGCGGCGAGGGCCGGAGTGCACCCCCGCCCTTCCGTCCTACGCCTGCCGCCCCATGAGCACCACAGGAGGGGCGCACCCCGCCGTCACGGCAGGTTGCGGGCCATCACGATCCGCTGGACCTGGTTCGTGCCCTCGTAGATCTGCGTGATCTTCGCGTCGCGCATCATGCGCTCGACCGGGTAGTCGCGGGTGTAGCCGTAGCCGCCGAGGAGCTGGACGGCGTCCGTGGTGACCTCCATGGCGACGTCGGAGGCGAAGCACTTGGCGGCGGCGCCCTGGAAGGTGAGGTCCGCATCGCCGCGCTCGGACTTGGCGGCCGCCGCGTAGGTGAGCTGGCGGGCGGCCTCGATCTTCATGGCCATGTCGGCGAGCATGAACTGCACGCCCTGGAAGTCGGCGATCGGCTTGCCGAACTGCTTGCGCTCCTTGACGTAGCCCTTGGCGTAGTCGAGGGCGCCCTGGGCTATGCCGAGGGCCTGGGCGGCGATGGTGATGCGGGTGTGGTCGAGGGTCTTCATCGCCGTGGCGAAGCCGGTGCCCTCCTCGCCGATCATCCGGTCGGCGGGGATGCGGACGTTGTCGAGGTAGACCTCGCGGGTGGGCGAGCCCTTGATGCCGAGCTTCCTCTCCGGGGCGCCGAAGGAGACGCCCTCGTCGGACTTCTCGACGACGAAGGCGGAGATGCCCTTGGAGCGCCGGGTGGGGTCGGTGACGGCCATGACCGTGTAGTACTCGGACTCACCGGCGTTGGTGATCCAGCGCTTCACGCCGCTCAGGACGTAGGTGTCGCCGTCGCGGACCGCCTTGGTCTTCATTCCGGCCGCGTCGGAGCCGGCGTCCGGCTCGGAGAGGCAGTACGAGAACATGCCGTCGCCCTGGGCGAGCGGGGCCAGGTACTTCTTCTTCAGCGCCTCGGAACCGGAGAGGATCACCGGGAGGGAGCCGAGCTTGTTCACGGCGGGGATGAGCGAGGAGGACGCGCAGACGCGGGCCACCTCCTCGATCACGATGACGGTGGCGAGCGCGTCGGCGCCCGCGCCGCCGTACTCCTCGGGCACGTGGACGGCGTGCAGGTCGTTGGCGCGGAGCGCGTCGAGCGCCTCCTGCGGGAAACGGGCCTCCTCGTCCACCGCGGCGGCGTACGGCGCGATCTTCGCCTCGGCCAGCGAGCGGACGGCGTCACGGAGCATGTCGTGCTCCTCGGACGGGCGGTACAGGTCGAAATCAGCCGATCCGGCCAAGGTCTCTCACTCCAAAGACGACGAGGGCGACGAAGGCGACGCTCTGATGATGCTAACTACCGTTAAGTAACTCCCATAGTAGAACTCCCGCCCGCACGGACGTACGTGAGTTTGCCGACAACGACCGGATCGCCCGCTGCGGCGCGCTCACCGCCCCCGGTTATGCTCAGGCCCGCACCACCTGCCGTATACCCCTTGGAGCACGCATGGCCCTCAGGATCACCGTGATCGGCACCGGTTACCTCGGTGCGACACACGCCGCGGCCATGGCGGAGCTCGGGTTCGAGGTACTGGGCCTCGACGTCGTGCCGGAGAAGATCGAGATGCTCCGGCGGGGCGAGGTCCCGATGTACGAGCCGGGGCTGGAGGAGCTGCTGCGCCGGCATGTGGCGGGGATCGAGGGGTCCACCGGCAGGCTGCGGTTCACCATGGACTGGGCCGAGGCCGGGGCGTTCGGCGACGTCCACTTCGTCTGCGTGAACACTCCGCAGCGGCACGGCGAGTACGCCTGTGACATGTCGTACGTCGACTCCGCGTTCGCCTCGCTGGCCCCGCACCTGACCGGCCCGGTGCTGGTCGTCGGCAAGTCGACCGTGCCGGTGGGCTCCGCCGACCGGCTGGCCGCCTACCTGGCCGAGCACGCCCCGGCCGGCGCGGACGCCGAGCTGGCCTGGAACCCGGAGTTCCTGCGCGAGGGCTTCGCCGTCCAGGACACGCTGCACCCGGACCGGATCGTGGCGGGCGTGCGCAGCGAGCGGGCGGAGAAGCTGCTGCGGGAGGTGTACGCCACACCGGTCGGCGAGGGCACCCCGTTCGTGGCGACCGACTTCCCGACCGCGGAGCTGGTGAAGACCTCCGCGAACTCCTTCCTGGCCACCAAGATCTCGTTCATCAACGCCATGGCCGAGCTGTGCGAGGCCACCGGCGGCGACGTGGCCAGGCTGGCGGAGGCCATCGGGTACGACGACCGGATCGGCCCGAAGTTCCTGCGGGCCGGCATCGGTTTCGGCGGTGGGTGCCTGCCGAAGGACATCCGGGCGTTCATGGCGCGCGCCGGTGAGCTGGGCGCGGACCAGGCGCTGACCTTCCTGCGGGAGATCGACTCGATCAACATGCGCCAGCGCGGCCGGATGGTGGAGCTGGCTTTGCAGGAGCTGGGCGGCGGGGCGTTCCTGGGCAAGCGGGTCGCGGTGCTGGGCGCCACCTTCAAGCCGGACTCGGACGACGTACGGGACTCGCCGGCGCTGAACGTCGCCGGCCAGATACACCTCCAGGGCGGCCAGGTCACCGTGTACGACCCGAAGGGCATGGACAACGCCCGGCGCCTCTTCCCCACCCTGGGATACGCGGACTCGGCGCTCGAGGCGGTGCGCGGTGCCGACGTGGTGCTGCACCTGACGGAGTGGCGGGAGTTCCGCGAGCTGGACCCGGCGGTGCTGGGCGAGGTCGCGGCCCAGCGGCTGGTCCTCGACGGGCGCAACGCCCTGGACGCCGAAGCCTGGCGCCGGGCCGGCTGGCGCTACCGCGCGATGGGCCGCCCCACCGCCTGACGGAACGGATGACGCCGGTTCGGCCGAGGCTCAGTCGGCCGAACCGGCGTCCCCTGCATTCTGCACCACGGGGTGGGCCGGGCGGGGCCCGTGGGGCCCATCGGCCCCACGGGCTCCCCTTCAGGCCCCCTTCGCGCGGTAGCGGCGCATCTTGGCGCGGGCCCCGCACACCTGCATGGAGCACCAGCGGCCGCGCCCGGCGGGACTGCGGTCGTAGTACGCCCAGTGGCAGTCGGCGGCCTCGCAGGCCTTCAGCCTGGTCCAGGTGCCCGCCGTGACCGCTTCCGCCACCGCCGCCGCGACCCGGGAGAGCAGGGGCCCCTCGTCGACGGGGGCGAGGGCGGCGGAGCCGTCCGCCGGGTCGACGGTGACCACCAGCGGGGCGCGCGCGAGCAGCGCGCCGAGCGGGACGACCTCGCGGTGCGGCGGATGGCCGGCGTGGGCGAGCAGGACCGCGCGCAGCGCCTCGCGCAGCCCGCGGGCCGCCTCGACGCCCGCCGCGTCGCCCTCCGCGAGCCCGAAGCGGGCGCGGCCGTCCGCCGTGTCCAGCGCGTCGGCGCCCGTCTCCAGGTCGAGCGTGTTGACGAGGCCCTCGACCAGGACCAGTCCACCGGGCGCAGCCGATCTCTCACTCATGTCCGGACGGTACCTTTCGCGTTCCCGTGCGTTTCCCCTTGCGACGTTACCCCTTGTGCGCCAGCATGGAGTAACGGTTACCGGCTACCCGCATGTACGGGTAACCGAGGGATTCGAGGAGGAAGTCATGTCCGTTGCCAAGGTGGGCGCCGTCGTCCTGGACTGCCCCGATCCGCGTGCGCTGGCCGGTTTCTACGCCGAGGTGGTGGGCGGCACGATCGTGGACGAGGGCGACTGGGTGGACCTCCGGGTGCCCGGCGGACCCACCCTCGCGTTCCAGGCGGCCCCCGGACACGTACCGCCCCGCTGGCCGGCGCCCGACCACTCGCAGCAGTTCCACCTGGACCTGACCGTCGAGGACCTGGACGCCGCGGAGAAGGAGGTACTGGCGCTCGGCGCGAAGCCGCTGGAGACGGAGGACCGCTCGCGGACCTTCCGGGTCTACGCGGACCCGGCGGGGCACCCGTTCTGCCTGTGCGCCTGCTGAACCGGGCGGGGACGGGAAACGGGGGCGGAGGGCGGGTACGTACCCGCCCTCCGCCCCCGTTCAGGTGCGCCGGTGCGCCGGCGTGCTCAGCCGTCGAGCGACCCGATGGTCGCGTGGGACGGTCCACGGGTCGCCCGGAGCTCCCGGGCCGTGTCCTCGGCGTCGCCCAGGACCCGTACCGCGTTCTGCCAGGTCAGCTTGGCCAGGTCGGACCTGGACCAGCCGCGGTCGTGCAGTTCGGCGATCAGGTTCGGGTAGCCGGAGACGTCGTTCAGGCCGTCCGGGGTGAAGGCGGTGCCGTCGTAGTCGCCGCCGATGCCGAGGTGGTCGACGCCGGCCACCTCACGCATGTGGTCCAGGTGGTCGGCCACCGTGGCCACGGTGGCGACCGGGCGCGGGCGGCGCTCCTCGAAGGCCGCGTGCACCTTCATCGCCTCCGCGGTGGTCTCCAGGTGGTGGAAACCGTGGGCGCGCATGTTCTCGTCGGCCTCGGCCGTCCAGTCGACCGCCGCCTGGAGCACGAACTTCGGCACGAACGTCACCATCGCGACACCGCCGTTGGCGGGCAGCCGCTCCAGTACGTCGTCCGGGACGTTGCGCGGGTGGTCGCAGACCGCGCGGGCGGAGGAGTGGGAGAAGATCACCGGCGCGGACGTGGCGTCCAGCGCGTCCCTCATGGTCGTGGCGGCGACGTGCGAGAGGTCGACCAGCATGCCGAGCCGGTTCATCTCGCGGACCACCTCACGGCCGAACGCCGACAGGCCGCCCACACCGGGCTCGTCCGTCGCCGAGTCCGCCCAGTCCACGTTGTCGTTGTGGGTGAGGGTCAGATAGCGCACGCCGAGGTCGTACAACCCGCGCAGGGTGCCGAGGGAGTTGGCGATGGAGTGGCCGCCCTCCGCTCCCATCAGCGAGGCGATACGGCCCTGTCCGCGCGCGGCCTCCAGGTCGGCTGCGGTCAGCGCGGGCGCCAGGTCCTGCGGGTACCGGGCCAGCAACTGCCGTACGCAGTCGATCTGTTCCAGGGTGGCCGGCACCGCGTCGGGCAGGTCCGCGCGGACGTACACCGACCAGAACTGGGCGCCCACGCCGCCCGCGCGCAGCCGGGGGATGTCGGTGTGCAGGTGCGCGGACTGGTCGTCGGCGATGTCGCGGGCGTCGAGGTCGTAGCGGACCTGTTCGCGCAGTGCCCAGGGCAGGTCGTTGTGCCCGTCCACGACGGGGAAGTCGGCGAGGAGGGCGCGGGCGGCGTCGAGCGAGGCACCGTCGGGAGTGGTCACGGGGCTCACTTCCCGAAGCCGAAGCCGTTGCCGGAGCCTTCGGCCTTGGCGCGCAGGCGCTTGCCCTTCTCCGTGGCCTGGTCGTTGAGGTCCTGCTGGAACTCCCGCATCCGGCCGAGGAGTTCCTCGTCGTGGGCGGCGAGCATGCGGACCGCCAGCAGACCCGCGTTGCGGGCGCCGGCCACCGAGACGGTGGCGACCGGGACGCCGGCCGGCATCTGCACGATGGAGAGCAGGCTGTCCATGCCGTCGAGGTGCTTCAGCGGCACCGGGACGCCGATCACGGGCAGCGGGGTGACCGAGGCGAGCATGCCGGGCAGATGGGCCGCGCCGCCCGCACCCGCGATGATCACCTTCAGTCCCCGGTCCGCAGCCTGCTCGCCGTAGGCGATCATCTCGCGGGGCATGCGGTGCGCGGAGACGACGTCGACCTCGTGGTCGATCTCGAACTCGGCGAGGGCCTTGGCCGCGGCCTCCATCACCGGCCAGTCCGAGTCCGAACCCATCACGATGCCGACCACGGGGCTGGGGCTCATTCGGTGATCGTGCCTCTCAGGTAGTCGGCTGCGTGACGGGCGCGCTCCAGCACGTCGTCCAGGTCGTCGCCGTAGGTGTTGACGTGGCCGACCTTGCGGCCGGGCTTCACGTCCTTGCCGTACATGTGGATCTTCAGCTGGGGGTCGCGGGCCATGCAGTGCAGGTACGCGGAGTACATGTCGGGGTAGTCGCCGCCGAGGACGTTGGCCATGACCGTCCACCTGGCGCGCGGGCGCGGGTCGCCGAGCGGGAGGTCGAGGACGGCGCGGACGTGGTTGGCGAACTGGGAGGTGATCGCGCCGTCCATGGACCAGTGGCCGGAGTTGTGCGGGCGCATCGCGAGTTCGTTGACCAGGACGCGCCCGTCGCGGGTCTGGAACAGCTCCACGGCGAGATGGCCGACGACGCCGAGTTCCTTGGCTATCGTCAGCGCCATCTCCTCGGCGCGCAGCGCGAGGTCCTCGTCGAGGCCGGGGGCGGGGGCGATCACCGTGTCGCAGACGCCGCCGACCTGCCGGGACTCGACGACCGGGTAGGCGACGGCCTGGCCGTGCGGGGAGCGGACCACGTTGGCGGCCAGCTCGCGTACGAAGTCGACCTTCTCCTCGGCCAGCACCGGGACGCCGGCCCTGAAGGGCTCGGCGGCCTCCTCGGCGGAGTCGACGACCCACACGCCCTTGCCGTCGTAGCCGCCGCGGACGGTCTTGAGGACGACCGGGAAGCCCGCGCCCTCCGCCGCGAACGCGGCGACGTCCTCGGCATCGGCGACGATGCGGTGCCGCGGGCAGGGCACGCCCATCGCGTCGAGCTTCGCGCGCATCACGCCCTTGTCCTGGGCGTGCACCAGCGCGTCAGGGCCGGGGCGGACGGGGATGCCGTCGGCCTCCAGGGCCTTGAGGTGCTCGGTGGGCACATGCTCGTGGTCGAAGGTGATCACGTCGCAGCCGCGCGCGAAGGCGCGCAGCGTGTCCAGGTCGCGGTAGTCGCCGACGACGACATCGCCGACGACCTGCGCCGCGGAATCCTGCGGAGTGTCACTGAGGAGTTTGAACCTGATGCCGAGCGGGATGCCCGCCTCGTGTGTCATACGAGCGAGCTGCCCCCCGCCGACCATGCCGATTACCGGGAACGTCACACCCCCAGGATATCGGTCGAGCCACGGTGGCCGGTTCCACGACGGTTTCCGGCCCCCTCCGTCGGTCGGCCCGCGCTCCCCGGCCTTTCACCGGTCGTTCCCGGACGGTCTGCGGCCGGGAGGGCCGTCCGCAGGAAGATCACGGGAAGGGGTGGTTAGCATGGTGTGGTTGACGCCACTCTGACGCCACACTACGGACGGGGGCCGGCACGACCATGGGACGCGGTTCCTCGGGGCCTTCGACAGCCCCGGCCCCGCGCGGCACCGTGCGCCACCGCCTCGATCGGCTCGTCCGTGAGGTCGTGAAGTTCGGCGCGGTCGGCGGGGCCGGGCTGCTGGTCAATCTCCTCGTGTTCAACCTGGTCCGGCAGGTGACCGACCTCCCGGTGGTACGGGCGAGCATCATCGCGACCGTCGTCGCGATCGTCTTCAACTACCTGGGCTTCCGCTACTTCACCTACCGGGACCGCGACAGGTCCGGACGCACCAAGGAGATGTCGCTCTTCCTGCTGTTCAGCGTGGTCGGTCTGGTGATCGAGAACGGTCTGCTGTACACGGCGACGTACGGGTTCGGCTGGGACAGCCCGCTGCAGAGCAACGTCTTCAAGTTCCTCGGCATCGGTGTCGCCACCCTGTTCCGCTTCTGGTCCTACCGCACATGGGTGTTCCGCGCGCTGCCGGCCCGCGAGCCGGGCGCCGGGAGCGCGGCGGCAGTGGGCGCGGGCCCCGTCGCCAGGGGCGGGGCGAAGCCGCCCGCCCGGCAGCGCGTGCCGTAGGCGCCGACGGCCCCGGCCTCGTCCGCCCGCCCCCCTTCTCGGACCGCCCGTTCCGTCCGCTACCTGACCGTGCGGCGGTCCTCGTCCCGGGACTTCCGCGGCGGGGTACGGGACAGGAACAGGCCGAAGACCGGGGGCTTGGCCTGGAGCATCTCCAGCCGGCCGCCGTCCGCCTCCGCGAGGTCCCGGGCGACCGCGAGGCCGATGCCGGTGGAGTTGTGGCCGCTGATCGCCCGTTCGAAGATGCGGGCACCCAGTTCCGCGGGCACCCCGGGGCCCTCGTCCGTGACCTCCACGACGACCTGGTTGCCGGTGACCCGGGTGCGCAGGGCGACCGTGCCGCCGCCGTGCATGAGCGAGTTCTCGATCAGGGCGGCCAGCACCTGGGCGACCGCGCCCGGTGTGCCCACCGCCCGCAGGTTCCGCTTGCCGGAGCTGACGACGGCACGGCCGACACCGCGGTAGGCGGGACGCCACTCGGCGAGCTGCTGCTGGATCACCTCGTCGAGTTCGAAGGTGACCGCGGAGCCGTTGCGCGGGTCGCGGGCGTTGGTCAGCAGCCGCTGCACCACGTCCGTGAGGCGTTCCACCTGCGTCAGCGCGATGGTCGCCTCCTCCTTCACCGTGTCCGGGTCGTCGGTGAGGGTGATCTCCTCGAGGCGCATGGACAGGGCGGTGAGGGGGGTGCGCAGCTGGTGGGAGGCGTCGGCGGCCAGTCGCCGTTCCGCGGTCAGCATGCGGGCGATGCGCTCGGCGGAGGAGTCCAGCACGTCCGCGACCCGGTCCAGCTCGGGGACGCCGTACCGCCGGTGGCGGGGGCGCGGGTCGCCCGAGCCGAGGCGCTCGGCGGTCTCCGCGAGGTCGGTCAGCGGGGAGGCGAGCCGGTTGGCCTGGCGGACCGCCAGCAGCACCGCGGCGATCACCGCCAGCAGCGCCACCAGCCCGATGATCAGCAGCGTACGGCCGACCTCCCGGGTCACCGAGGAGCGCGGCTCCTGGACGGTGACCGTCTCGCCCTCCTCGCCCGGGGCCGTGGCGCTGATGACGTCGCCGTCGGGCTTGTCGCCCACCTCGATGGGCGCCCTGCCGGGGATGCGGATGACGGCGTAGCGGTCCTCGGTGATCTGGTCGCTCAGGACCTCGGCGGTGACCTTCTCCTCGACGAGCAGCCGGCTGTCGACGATGCTGGCCAGCCGTACGGCCTCGGACTCGACCCGCTCCCTGGCGCTCTCGCTGATGGTGCGGGTCTCCACGATCACCAGGGACACGCCGAAGACGGCGATCACCACGAGCACCACGGCGAGCGTGGACTGGATCAGTCGGCGGCGCATGACCTCTTACCTGAAAGAACCCCCTGCGGTGGCGGGGTTCAGCTCTTCTCGAAGCGGAAACCCACGCCCCGGACGGTCGCGATGTAGCGGGGGTTGGCCGCGTCGTCACCGAGTTTCTTGCGCAGCCAGGAGATGTGCATGTCCAGGGTCTTGGTGGACGACCACCAGGTGGTGTCCCAGACCTCGCGCATCAGCTGGTCGCGGGTGACGACCCGGCCCGCGTCCCGGACCAGGACCCGTAGCAGGTCGAACTCCTTCGCGGTGAGCTGGAGTTCCTCCTCGCCCATCCACGCCCGGTGCGACTCGACGTCGATGCGCACGCCGTGGGTCGCGGGCGGCGGCTGCGGCTCGGTGGCACCGCGCCGCAGCAGGGCCCGTACCCGGGCGAGCAGTTCGGCGAGCCGGAACGGCTTGGTGACGTAGTCGTCGGCACCGGCGTCCAGACCGACGACGGTGTCCACCTCGTCGGCGCGCGCGGTCAGGATCAGGATGGGAACCGTGTGGCCGTCGGAACGCAGCCGGCGGGCGACCTCCAGGCCGTCCATGCCGGGCAGCCCGAGGTCCAGCACCACCAGGTCGATGCCGCCCTGCAGGCCCGCGTCGAGCGCGCTGGGTCCGTCCTCACGCACCTCCACCTCGTAGCCCTCCCGGCGCAGGGCGCGGGCCAGCGGCTCCGAGATGGACGCGTCGTCCTCGGCGAGCAGTACACGGGTCATGCACTGATGGTAGTCCCGTCGCGACACGGTCCGGGGCGTGATCACGACGACCGGTCCGCACCGCGCGCGCACCCGTCTCCCCCCTCGGGGACCCGCGAAAGGGACCTGGAACTGTGGGGTGCGATCCGGAAAATAACCTTCGAATGAGTGATCAAGGTTCCCCTCGAACCTGTGATCCCCGTCTCAAGTCCTTCCATATCGGGCACTGTCCTGCCGTATGGTGAACCAACGCCTGTTGCACCACGGGGACCTTTGGCGCAGTTGCCGCTGAAGGTCTCTTTTGCGTGCCGGCCGGCTTCCCGCCGGCCTCGTAAGCAATGACCTATGGCCGGGCCGATACGCACATTGACGCGCGTAGAGGCGTGGATCCCGGTGGTCGCCGTCCCCCGCTGCGTGATCCGGAGCGGACTCCCCCGGGGCGTGGGGTGGACGGCACGGCCCGCCGGTGCCGGCTGCCCCCCACCGGGCGCGTACCCGCTCGCGCGTCGCGTCCCGACCAGCAAGGAACGACCATGGCGTCCAGCCTGACGAAGGACTCGGTCTCACCCGGCACCCCCGGTTCCGAGAAGACCTTCTTCGGCCACCCCCGCGGACTGGCCACTCTCTTCATGACCGAGATGTGGGAGCGGTTCTCCTACTACGGCATGCGAGCTCTGCTCCCGCTGTACCTCGTCGCCCCGGGCGGCATGGGCCTGAACGCCGGCACGGCGACGGCCATCTACTCGGTGTACCTGTCGCTGGTGTACCTGCTCACGATGCCGGGCGGCTGGTTCGGCGACCGGGTCCTGGGCCCGCGCAAGACCGTCGCCGTCGCCGGCGCGGTCATCATGCTCGGCCACCTGACGCTGGCCCTGCCGTCCGCCGGCACCTTCTACGCGGGCCTCGGACTGGTCGCCCTCGGTTCCGGTCTGCTGAAGGCCAACATCTCCACGATGGTCGGCCAGCTCTACGACGGTCCGGACGACCCGCGCCGTGACGGCGGCTTCACCATCTTCTACATGGGCATCAACCTCGGTGCCTTCTTCTCGCCGCTGATCATCGGCACCGTCGGTGAGAGCGTCAACTGGCACCTGGGCTTCGCGCTCGCCGCGGTGGGCATGGGGCTCGGAGTGCTCCAGTTCCTGCTGGGCAGCCGTCACCTCGCCGCGCACTCCAGCGTCGTGCCCAAGCCGCTGTCCGCCGCGGAGAAGTCCTCCACGCTGCGCAAGGCCGCCCTCTGGGCCGGCGTCGCCGTCGTCGCCTACGCCGTCCTCGGCTTCTCCGGCAACTACACCCTGAACTGGATCCTGGTCCCGCTGACGCTGCTCGGCGTGATCATTCCGGTGCTGGTGCTGGTCCGGATCAAGCGTGACCGGGACCTGGACCAGGCCGAGCAGTCGAAGATGTCCGCGTACATCTGGTTCTTCGTGGCCGCGGCCATCTTCTGGATGATCTACGACCAGGGCGGCTCGACCCTGGCGATCTTCGCCGACTCGTCGGCCGAGAACAGCGTCTTCGGCTGGGAGTTCCCGGTCTCCTGGTACCAGTCGGTCAACCCGGTCCTGATCATGGCGATGGCCCCGGTCTTCGCCTGGTTCTGGCTGGCGCTGAACCGGCGAGGCAAGGAGCCCAGCACGATCGTGAAGTTCGGCTCCGGTCTGGTGCTGGTCGGCGCGTCCTTCTTCCTGTTCCTCGCCCCGCTGTCCATCGCCGAGGGCGGTCACAAGGCGGCGGCGATGTGGCTGGTGGCGATCTACTTCACCCAGACCGTCGGTGAACTGCTGCTCTCCCCGGTCGGGCTGTCGGTCACCACGAAGATGGCGCCCGTGAAGTACGCCTCGCAGATGATGGGCGTGTGGTTCCTGGCCGTCACCGCCGGTGACGCCACCACCGGCCTGCTCTCCATCGCCGGCGTCGACCTGAACGGGTCGGGCGTCGTCGCGATGGAGGCCACCCTCGCCGTGGCCGCCGGTGTCGCGGTGTGGATGTACCGCAGCAAGGTCAAGTCGCTCATGGGCGACGTCCGCTGACCTGCTGAGCCCGGCCGGTTCACCGGCCGCCGTCTCGCGACGGAGGGCCCCGCGTCCACATACCGTGGACGCGGGGCCCTCCGGGCGTTCGTACAGCGGGCGGGGCGGGAGTGCCGCCGTCCGCTCAGGCGGGTGCCCCGAGTTCCGCCCACACGGTCTTGCCCGCGATGCCCGGGGTGCGTACGACCCCCCAGTCGAGGCAGAGCCGCTGGACGATGAACATGCCGTGGCCACCGGGCCGGCCCGACCGGTGCGGGGTGCGCGGGGTCGGCTGGCCGGCGCCCCGGTCGGTGACCTCGAGCCGGATCATCTTGTTGTCGCAGACGATGCCCAGCTGGTCGGGCCCCTCGGCGTGCAGGCAGGCGTTGGTGACCAGTTCGGACACCACGAGCAGGACGTCCTCGGCGGCGGCCCGCCGGTCGGCGGTGGCGGCGGGCAGCCAGCCCCACGCGTGCAGCGCCTGGCGGGTGAAGTCACGGGCGAGGGGCACGACGCCGCTCTGGTCGTCGAAGCTCAGCCGACGGACCTGACGCCCGCCCGGCGAACCCGTGGGTCCGGACGACGGTCCCGCCGGCCCGGACGACGATCCGGACGGCACGGCCACCTCTTCGGACCCGCTCGCCGTCGGCACGCCGCCCCCGGGAGCGCCGCTGGGCTCCGGACCGCGGTCGCCCGCCGGATGGGGCCGGGTGGTGCTCATCAGCGCTTCACCTCACCGATTCACCAGTTCATGGTTTCAAATGATCCGTCTTCAGTCAGTCGTACGGTGCGGGATCGTCCGGTTCCCGGTGTCCCCGCGACCATGACGGCGGACACATTCAGCTTGTCTCCTGCCCGGAGCGCCCCCGGGAACACTTCCGTGTTCGCACGAGGAAGGCGCGACGGCAGACAGGTGACACGGAGCGTGACGCGGGGAGGAACCCGTCGCGGGGCGCGGAGAAAACCGCGCCGGGAGGAGAACGCCGGTCCCGGGACCCGCCCCGGGGTGGCGCCGGCCTGCCCGCGCGGTCATCCGGAATCGTCGGCGAGAGCCGCCTCGAGGCTGTCGTGAAGGGTGAACACCGCTTCCGCCCCGGTGATCTCGAACACGCGTGCGACCACGGGCTGCATCCCCGCGAGGTGCACCCCGCCTCCCGCGGCGTCCGCCTTCAACCGGGCACCGAGCAGCACGTTGAGCCCGGTGGAGTCGCAGAAATCCAGCCCGGAGCAGTCGACGACAAGCCGACTGAACCCCTTGGCGAGGCACTCCTCCAGCGGCTCACGCAACAGATCGGCGGTGTGGTGATCCAACTCACCCGCCGGAGTCACGACGGCACTGAGGCCCTCTTCCCGAACCTCCACCAGAAGCCGGCCCGACTGTGCGCTGCCGACCGTCCCGCGGTCCATGCCGACTCTCTCTCCCACCGGTCGTAACTGCTGCTGACGTTGTCGAACTTTACGCCCTGCCGCCGCACTTCGACAGCCGAACAATCGGCCACAAACGGACATATGGCAACAGAACTCACTTGCGGTGAGTTCATGGAAACGGGTAGGGCTAGTAAGGACACGTACCCGACACGGCCGGCTTTGGAGGCGCCGCACACCGCAGTGCACGTAACGGCATCGGCAGCCATATGCCGAGAACGATGGAGGACATCATGTCACCCCGGCTCGACGCATCGCGTACCCAGAAAGCGACGTCGACACTCCCTCCGGAACATCTGGCTCCCATCGAGCAGGACGACATGGGTGTCGCCCCGGACGACGGCCTCCTCGCCGGCCTCCCGGAGATCCCCCCTTATGACGAGGTGGACCCGGTCGACGCGCGGGCGTTGTCCAAGAGCCTCTTCGAGCGGCTGGAGTCGCTGGAGGAAGGCACCCGCGAATATTCGTACGTACGCAACACGCTCGTCGAACTGAACCTGGCCCTGGTCAAGTTCGCCGCCTCCCGGTTCCGCTCGCGCAGCGAGCCGATGGAGGACATCATCCAGGTCGGCACCATCGGTCTGATCAAGGCCATCGACCGCTTCGAGCTGTCGCGCGGTGTGGAGTTCCCCACCTTCGCGATGCCGACCATCATCGGCGAGATCAAGCGCTTCTTCCGTGACACCTCGTGGTCCGTGCGCGTACCGCGCCGGCTGCAGGAACTCCGGCTCGACCTGGCCAAGGCCGGCGACGAGCTGGCCCAGCGGCTCGACCGGTCCCCGACCGTGGCCGAACTGGCCGAGCGCCTGGGCATCTCCAAGGACGAGGTCGTCGAGGGCATGGCGGCGTCGAACGCCTACACCGCCTCCTCGCTGGACGCGCAGCCGGAGGAGAACGACATCGAGGGCGCGCTGGCGGACCGGATCGGTTACGAGGACCACGGACTCGAAGGCATCGAGTACGTCGAGTCGTTGAAGCCGCTGATCGCCGAACTGCCGCCGCGCGACCGGACGATCCTCTCGCTGCGCTTCGTCGCCGGGATGACCCAGTCGGAGATCGGCGAGGAGCTGGGTATTTCACAGATGCACGTCTCCCGGCTGCTGTCGCGCACGCTGGCGCGGCTGCGCAAGGCGCTGACCGTGGAGGAGTGACGGTCGGGGATCGACAGCCCGCGCCCCGCGCCCTGTCGGCGCCCGGTACCCGCGAGGGGTCTCCGGCGCCGACAGGGCGCGGGGCGCGACGCGTTACCCGCGGTCACCCCTTTCCCCGCGGGCCTTCTTCCTCCACTATGGGCACGCCCAGACCGGCCGGTATGTCAGGACGACGGGTCCGCCGGACATGCCTTCAGGAGGCAGCTCATGGATCGGGGGGACAGAACCGTCCACGGCGACGGAGCCGGTGACGGACACCCGGGTGCGTACGCGGGCGCGTCCGACATCCGGCTGACCGAGTCGCTGCGCGCCGACACCCCGGCCGCGTACGCGGCGCTTCAGGAACTCCGCGCCCGGCACGGCCCGTCCGTGCTCGCCTACGCCCGCCGGTGCACCACGGGCGACTCCGGCGCGCGTCAACTCGCCGCGCAGGCCTTCACGGACGCCGCCCGCGAGACCGCCCGGGGCACCGATCCCGGCGGCCCCCTGCGCCACCGGCTCCTGCTGCTGACCGCCCGGACGGCAGCGACCTGGGCCACCGACGGGCGGGCCGGCGGGCTCGACCCCGGACTGCACCTCGTGCTGAGTGCGTCCGGTCCCGAGGGCCCGGTCCCGTCCATGCTCGCCGCCTTCCGGACACTGCCGTACCGGGCGCAGGGCCTCATCTGGTACGGCATCGTGGAACAGGAACCCGCGGACCGTACGGCGACGTTTCTCGGCCTCGCCCCTCAGGACGTGGCCTACGACACCCGGCCCGCGCTGCAGTCACTGGGCCGGGCCTGTCTGCGGTCCCGGCTGGCCGCCTCGGACGATCCCCGGTGCGTCGACTTCCGCCGGCTCATCGAGGAGGCGGTACGGCCCGACGGCCCCCGCGACAGCGCCGACCTGAACACCCACATGGCCCGCTGCGGGCACTGCGTCGCGGCGTACGAGGAACAGCGCGCCCTGCGGGAAGCACCGCGCACCACCCTGGCCGAGGGGCTGCTGCCGTGGGCGGGCACGTCGTACACCGCACCCCGGCCGGGGCCCGCCGAGCCGTCGGCCGGCCTGGGTGCCGCGGGCGGTCCCGGTGCCGCGGGCGGGACGGGGCCGCTGTCCCGGCGTCTGGTGCTGGCCTCGGCGGCGCTCGGCGTGGCCGTGGTGCCGCTGCTCCTCCTGCTGTGGTCACCGGGCGGCACACCGGCCGAGCACGCCTCAGGACCGGGCCCCACCCTGGCGGTCCCGCCGCCGGTGACCGTGACCGCCACCCCCTCACCGCCCCCCACCGTCTCCGCGACGCACTCCCCCGCGCCGTCCCCCTCGAAGACCGGGACGCCCCGCCCGTCGGACACCCCGCACCCCACGCCGTCCCCGACACCGCCTCCCACGCCGTCCGCCACCCCCGCGTACCCTCCGCCGGGCGGCGGGTACGCGCAGGTGGTGAATCTGGCGTCGGGCCTGTGCCTGGACATCGACGGTGACCTGGAGAACCGCACGGACGTGGTCACCGCACCCTGCGACTCCTCCCGCTCCCAGCGGTGGCGGGTCGACGCGGGGCGCGGTGTGCTGCAGTCCTACGCCGACTCCGACTACTGCCTGGACAGCCGGGGCGCGGTGGGCCGGGGGGTCGGCATCTGGGAGTGCGACTCGGTGGACGGGCGCAACGGACAGAACCTGCGCTTCGCCGTCGACGCCCGGGGAGTGATCCGCCCGGCCATCGCTCCGGACCACGCGGTGACACCGGCCGGGGGCGGCTCGGTGTCCCTGGCCGGGGAGGCGGGGCGGGCGGACCAGCGGTGGCGGGCCGGGGTTTAGAGCCTCTCGTTCGGATCGGGCCGGATCAGAGCGCGCGGACGCCGCGCCGCCACACCCCGCCGACCAGCGGGACGCCGGGGCGGTAGGCCAGGTGGACATGGCTCGGGGCGTCGAGGAGGACGAGGTCGGCGCGGGCCCCGGGGGTGAGACGGCCGATGTCGGTGCGCCGCAGGGCCGCGGCGCCGCCCGCGGTGGCCGACCAGAGGGCCTCGTCGGGTGTCATCCCCATGTCCCGCACGGCGAGCGCGATACAGAACGGCACCGAGGACGTGAAGGACGACCCCGGGTTGCAGTCCGTGGACAGCGCGACGGTGACGCCCGCGTCGATCAGCCGGCGGGCGTCCGGCCACTCGGCCCGGGTGGAGAACTCGGCGCCCGGCAGCAGGGTCGCCACCGTGCGGCTGCCGGCCAGGGCGTCGACGTCCGGATCGGTGAGGTGGGTGCAGTGGTCGGCACTGGCCGCGTCGAGTTCGACGGCGAGCTGGACGCCGGGACCGTGGGAGAGCTGGTTGGCGTGGACGCGCGGGTGCAGGCCCTTCGCCCGGCCCGCGGTGAGGATCGCGCGCGCCTGGTCGCCGTCGAAGGCGCCCTTCTCGCAGAAGACGTCGATCCAGCGGGCGTGCGGCGCGCAGGCGTCCAGCATCGCGCCGGTGACCAGGGCGACGTAGCCGGCCGGGTCGTCGGCGTACTCGGGGGCGACGATGTGGGCGCCGAGGTAGGTGACCTCGTCGGTGTGGCGGGCGGCCAGCCGCAGGGCGCGGGCCTCGTCCTCGGCGGTGAGGCCGTAGCCCGACTTGGTCTCGAGGGTGGTGGTGCCCTGGCGGAGCGCCTCGGTGAGCAGACGGGTCAGGTTCGCCTCCAGTTCCGCCTCGCTCGCGGCCCGGGTGGCGGCGACGGTGGTGCGGATACCGCCCGCGCTGTAGGGGCGGCCGGACATCCGGGCGTTGAACTCCTCGGTGCGGTCGCCCGCGAAGACCAGGTGGGAGTGCGAGTCGACGAAGCCCGGGATCACCGCCCGGCCCTCGGCGTCGACCCGGTTGTCAGTGGCGGGTGCTTTGCTTGTTCCACCGGTCCACACGATGCGGTCGCCGTCCATGACGACGGCCGCGTCCCGGACCAGGCCGAGGGGAGAGTCACCGAGGGAGGGATCGTTGGTGACCAGCGTGGCGATGTTGACGATGGCGGTGCTGCTCATGACGTCCTCGTGGGTGGCGGCGGGGGCGGGGCCGGGAGGCGTGCTCAGACGCTCGTTGTCCGGGCTCTCGATGGTCAGGTGGCCGATGTTCAGGCGCCCGTTGGTCAGTCGCTCAGTGCCGCGATCGCCTGCGCGAGGGCGTGCGGCACATCGGGGACGAGGGTGTGCGCCCCGTCGCGTACGACGTGCCGTCCGGCCACGATCGTGTGCCGTACGTCGGCCGCCGTCGCGGCGAATACGGCCGTCTCGGCGCCGAGTCGGGGCGGTGGCCCTGCGGTTCTGACCGACTCCAGCGTGAGGGTGGTCAGGTCGGCGAGCGCTCCGGGCTCGATGGTGCCCGCCCGCTCCCAGCCGAGTGCGGCGTGGCCGTCGGCGGTGGCCGCCCGCAGCAGGGCGTTCGCCGTCCAGTGGCCGCGGGTGCGGGTGCGCAGGCGCTCGTCGAGCTCCAGGGCGCGCGCCTCCTCCAGCAGGTCGATGACGGCGTGGCTGTCCGAGCCGAGGGAGAGCGGGGAGCCCCGGCGCTGGAGGGAGGCGGCGGGGCCGATGCCGTCGGCGAGGTCGCGTTCGGTGGTGGGGCACATGCAGGTGCCGGTGCCGCTGCCGCCGATCAGCGTCATGTCCTGGTCGGTGAGGTGTGTGTTGTGGATGCCGGTGGTGCGCGGTCCGAGCACGCCGTGGTCGGCGAGGAGGCGGGCCGGGGTGCGGCCGTGCGCCTCCAGGCAGGCCTCGTTCTCGGCGGTCTGCTCCGACAGGTGCACATGCAGCGGGGCCCGCCGCTCCTCGGCCCAGCGTGCCACGGTCGCCAACTGGCGGGCGGGCACGGCCCGTACGGAGTGGACGGCGGCACCGATCCGCGCGTGATCCCGTTCCTTGAGAAGTGAACAGCGTGCGGCCCAGGCCTCCGCGGTGCCGTCGGAGAAGCGGAGCTGGTGGGTGCCCGGCGGTTCGCCGAAGCCGGCGGACAGATAGGCGGCGTCGAGGAGGGTGATGCGGATGCCGGCCTCGGCGGCGGCCGCGATGAGGGCCTCGCCCATGACGTTGGGGTCGGCGTAGCGGGTGCCGCCGGGCGCGTGGTGGACGTAGTGGAACTCGCCGACGGCGGTGATGCCGGCGAGGGCCATCTCGGCGTACACGGCGCGGGCGAGCCGGTGGTAGTTCTCGGGGGTGAGCCGGTCGGCGACCGAGTACATGACCTCGCGCCAGGTCCAGAAAGTCCCCGAGCCCACCTGGACGGTGCCGCGCAGCGCGCGGTGGAAGGCATGGCTGTGGGCGTTGGCCAGGCCGGGGAGCGTCAGGCCCCGCAGCGCCTCGGCGCCGTGCGGCGGGGCGGGCGTCCCCGGGCGGACGGCGGTGATGCGCCCGTCCGCGACCTCGACGGCGACACCCGGCTCGATGGAGATCCCCCCGGCTCGTGGGGTGCCGAGCCAGGCGTGCTCCAGCCAGTACGTCCGTGCGGTGGTCACGTGCCGGTCAGTCCTTCCAGTACGTCGGCGAGGGCGAGCACCCCGGCCACGCAGTCGTCCTCGTCGGCGTGCTCGGCCGGGGAGTGCGAGACGCCTGTGGGGTTGCGCACGAACAGCATGGCGGTCGGGATGCTTCCGGAGAGGATTCCGGCGTCGTGTCCGGCACCGGTACCGAGGACGGGGACGGGCGCCGTGCGGTCGCGGCCCAGGATGCGGGCGAGTTCGTCACGCAGGGCGTGGTCGAACTCGACGACGGGTGTGCGGGACTCGCGGACCACGTCCAGCTCCACGCCGTGGGCGGCGGCGTGCTCGCGGGCCGCCTTCTCCACCGCGGCGACCACGGCGTCCAGGCCCGGCTGGTCGACGGCGCGGGAGTCGAGCCAGCCGCGCACCAGGGAGGGGATGGCGTTGACGCCGTTCGGTTCCACGGCGATCTTGCCGAAGGTGGCGACGGCACCGGCGAGTTCGGCCTCGCGGCGGGCGGCGAGGACGGTCTCGGCGTACGGCAGCATGGGGTCGCGGCGGTCGGCGAGGCGGGTGGTGCCGGCGTGGTTGGCCTCGCCACGGAAGTCGAACCGCCAGCGGCCGTGCGGCCAGATGGCACTGGCGATGCCGACCCGGTCGCCGGACAGGTCGAGGGCCCGGCCCTGTTCGACATGCAGTTCGACGAAGGCGCCGATGCGGGCGAGCCGTTCGGGGTCGAAGCCGATGGCGTCGGGGTCGTGGCCGGCGGCCTCCATCGCCCGAGGCAGGGGGGTCCCGTCGCCGTCGGTGAGACGGTGCGCCTGCGCGCGGGTGAGCCGGCCGGCGGTGAGCCGCGAGCCGACGCAGGCGAGCCCGAAGCGGGCGCCCTCCTCGTCGCCGAAGTTGACGATGCCGAGGGGACGGCTGAACGACGTTCCTCTCCGGCGCAGTTCGTCGAGGGCGGCGAAGGCGGAGACGACTCCGAGGGGCCCGTCGAAGGCACCGCCGTCCGGCACGGAGTCCAGGTGGGACCCGGTGACGACGGCGTCCCCGTCGGCGGGGTCGCCCAGCCAGGCCCACTGGTTCCCGTTCCGGTCCACTTCGTGGCGCAGCCCCCGCAGTTCGGCCTGGGTGGCGAACCAGGCCCGGCATTCGGCGTCGGCGCCGGTCCAGGCGTACCGCCGGTAGCCGCCGGTGCCGGGGTGACGGCCGAGGGGGAGCAGATCGCGCCACATCGCCTGGAAGGTGGGGGGTGGGGCCGGTGAGGTCGGCGGGCTCGTCGCTGGGGCCGATGGGCTCGGTGCTGGGGCCGGTGAGGTCGGTGGGGTGCCGTGGGTCCCGCTCTCGTCGTGGGTCACGCGCCCTCGCTCCCGTTCTCACAGCCTTCGCGGCCCTCACGGCCCTCACGGCCTTCGCGGTTCTCGCGGCCCTCGCGGCCTTCGTGACCCTCGCGCATCGGCACGCGCACCCCTCGTTCCGACGCTACCGAGTCCGCGATGTCGTACCCGGCGTCCACGTGCCGGATGACGCCCATCCCTGGGTCGTTGGTCAGCACGCGCCGGATCTTCTCGCCGGCCAGGCGGGTGCCGTCGGCGACCGTCACCTGGCCGGCGTGCAGGGAGCGGCCCATGCCGACGCCGCCGCCGTGGTGGACGGAGACCCAGGAGGCCCCGGACGCCACGTTCACCATGGCGTTGAGCAGGGGCCAGTCGGCGATCGCGTCGGACCCGTCGAGCATGGCCTCGGTCTCGCGGTACGGGGAGGCGACGGAGCCGCAGTCGAGGTGGTCGCGGCCGATGACCACGGGGGCGTACAGCTCGCCGCTCGCGACCATCTCGTTGAACCGCTCGCCGGCCTTGTCCCGCTCGCCGTACCCGAGCCAGCAGATGCGCGCGGGCAGGCCCTGGAAGTGGACGCGTTCACCGGCCAGCCGGATCCAGCGGGCCAGGGACTCGTTCTCCGGGAACAGTTCGAGGACGGCCCGGTCGGTCTTCGCGATGTCGGCGGGGTCGCCGGACAGGGCGGCCCAGCGGAAGGGGCCCCTGCCCTCGCAGAACAGCGGGCGGATGTAGGCGGGGACGAAGCCGGGAAAGGCGAAGGCCCGGTCGTATCCGGCGAGTTCGGCCTCGCCCCGGATGGAGTTGCCGTAGTCGAAGACCTCGGCCCCGGCGTCCATGAAGCCGACCATCGCCTCGACGTGCCGGGCCATGGACCGGCGGGCGCGGGCGGTGAAGCCGGCCGGGTCCTTGGCGGCGGCGTCGGCCATGTCCTCGAAGGCGATCCCGGCGGGCAGGTAGGCCAGCGGGTCGTGGGCGGAGGTCTGGTCGGTGACGATGTCGACGGGGGCGCCCAGGGCGAGGAGCTGCGGGAGCACCTCGGCGGCGTTGCCGAGGAGGCCGATGGAGAGCGGCCGGCGGGCGTCGCGGGCCTCGGTGGCCAGCCGCAGGGCGTGGTCGAGGGAGTCGGCCCGCACGTCCAGGTACCGGTGCGCGATGCGGCGGTCGATGGCCCGGGGGTCGCAGTCGACGCAGATCGCGACGCCGTCGTTCATGGTGACGGCGAGCGGCTGGGCGCCGCCCATGCCGCCGAGGCCGGCGGTCAGGGTGATGGTCCCGGCGAGGGTGCCGCCGAACTTCTTGGCGGCGACCGCGGCGAACGTCTCGTAGGTGCCCTGGAGGATGCCCTGGGTGCCGATGTAGATCCAGGAGCCGGCGGTCATCTGCCCGTACATGGTCAGACCGAGGGCCTCCAGGCGGCGGAACTCCTCCCAGTTGGCCCAGTCGCCGACGAGGTTCGAGTTGGCGATGAGGACGCGCGGGGCCCATTCGTGGGTCTGCATGACGCCGACGGGACGGCCGGACTGGACGAGCATCGTCTCGTCCTGCTTCAGGGTCCTGAGGGTGCGGACCATGGCGTCGAAGGAGCGCCAGTCGCGGGCCGCCTTCCCGGTGCCGCCGTAGACGACGAGCCGGTCGGGGTGTTCGGCGACCTCCGGGTCGAGGTTGTTCTGCAGCATGCGCAGAGCGGCTTCCTGGGGCCAGCCCGGGGTACTCAGTCCGGTGCCGCGCGGTGCTCGGACGACTCGGGGTCCTGACATGGTCCGCCTCCTGGTGACGTGCTCCCGCCCTTACTGCAGATATTCACACATTCGCAGCCTGAATAGAGCTAGTCAATACGGCCGGGGTGTCGGCGCGGGCCGCCGGGCGGTGTTTGGCTGGGCATATGGGCACTGGCATGGAGAAGGCCGAGCACGCCGAGGAGACCGAGAAGACCGCGCACGCCGAGGAGGCGAGGGAAGCGGTGGCTCATGACGAGGGCGGGCCGGGCGACGAGGGCGGCCCGGACGGCGGAACCGGGGCGGGAGCCGGGCGGGCGGCCCGGCGGGAGGCGGCGGTGCGGGCCGCGGTGGAACAGGGGCTGCTCGGCCCCGGCCGCCCCCTGGTGGCCCTGCTCGACGTCACCGGCATCCGGGAGTCGGCGGCCGAGCTGCGGGCGGCCTTCGCGGCGGTGACACCGCCCGGCACACCCGTGCTGCACGCCTTCGCCGTGAAGGCGACCCCGCTGGTGCCGGTGCTGCGGCTGCTGCACACGGAGGGCATCGGGGCGGAGGTGGCGAGCCCCGGCGAGCTGGCACTGGCGCGGGCGGCGGGGGTGCCCCCGGAGCGGACGGTGCTGGACTCGCCCGCCAAGACACCGGCCGAGCTGCGGGAGGCACTGTCGCTGGGCATCGCCGTCAACGCGGACAACCCGCAGGAGCTGGCGCGCATCGACGCCCTGCTGGCCGACACCCCGGCGCGGCCGGCCGGTCTCACCCCCTCCCGCTCCTCCTTCGGCCTCCGGGTGAACCCGCAGGTCGGGGGTGGCGCCATCGAGGCGCTGTCCACCGCCACGGCGACCTCGAAGTTCGGGGTGGCGCTGCGCGACGAGGGAGCGCGGGAGTGGGTCGTGCGGGCCTGCCTGGACCGGCCGTGGCTGACCCGGCTGCACGCGCACACTGGCTCCCAGGGCATCGCGCTGCCCCTGATGGCGAGGGGTGTGGCGGAGGCGTACGCGCTGGCGGAGGAGATCAACCGGCGTGCGGGGCGGCGGCAGATCGACACCGTCGACATCGGCGGCGGCCTGCCGGTGGACTTCGCCTCCGACGCGACCAGCCCGACGTACGCGCGGTACGCGCGGCTGCTGAAGGAGACCGTGCCCGGACTGTTCGACGGGCGGTACGGGCTGGTCACCGAGTTCGGGCGGTCACTGCTGGCCAAGCACGGCACGGTCGTCGCCCGGGTGGAGTACGCCAAGAGCGCCGGCGGACGTCCGGTCGCGGTGACGCACGCGGGCGTGCAGGTGGCGACCCGGACGGTGTACGCGCCGACCGCGTGGCCGCTCAGGATCGCCGCGTACGACGCCGAGGGGTCGCCGAAGGAGGGCCCCGCGGTGGTGCAGGACGTGGCGGGGCCGGCCTGCTTCGCGGGCGACCTGCTCGCCCGGGGACAGGCGCTGCCCCTGCTGGAGCAGGGCGACTACGCGGCGGCCCTGGACACGGGCGCGTACTTCTTCGCCCACCACTACGCGTACAACTCGCTCCCCCGCCCGGCCGTCCACGGCTTCACCGCCGACGGTCCCGGCCGGGTCACGTTCGCACTCGTGCGCCCGGCCCAGAGCCTCGAGGAGATCGTGGCCGAATCGGGCGGTGCCCACGCGGACGCCCTGATCTCCTGACCGTCCGGCCCCTCGACCGCCCGGCCCCCGGCCCGGGTCAGGACAGGGCCGAGGCGCGGCGGCGGGCCCCGCCCGGGGTCGCGTCGCCCGCCGCGATACCGGTGGTGCGGTACGCCTTGACCGCCTTGCCGGCCGGGCTGCCCGCGCCCGCGCCCAGCCAGTCGACGCGGACCCACAGCAGACTCTGGTCGGCCTCCTCCAGGCGACCGATCCAGGACGCCTTCCACCACAGGCCGGCCCCGCACCCGGCGAGCAGCAGACCGCCCGCCGCGGGCAGCGCGAACGAGCCGCCCAGAGCGGCGAGGAAGGCGAGCAGCAGCCACCAGCGGTGGCCGCGACGCCAGTTGCGCACGCTGACCGCACGGTCCTGGAGAGCGTCGTGCTTGCCCGCCCGGACCGCCGGCCGGGCCAGCGCGCGGTACCGCCCCCGCCGCGTGGACGCCACCACGGCCATGGCCACGAGGAACAGCGCGGCCCCCGCCAGCACACCGATCCGGCGGCCGGTCAGCCCCGGCACCAGCACCCCGATGCCCGCCGCGAACACGCCCAGCCACCACAGCGGGGCGGCCCCCGCCCGTACGACGACGGCCACCCGGGCCAGCCCCTGTCCTCCGCGCATCACGTCCAGCCTCCCGTCCCACGTCAGTGGAGCGTCCGTAGGGTCCCGGGACGCAGGGTAGTGAACCGACGTGAGAGAAGTCTGAGACACCGCCCCCTGCTCTCCCCCTTCCTCCCCCGCCCTGCCCGCCTCGCCCCCGCCGTCAGTCCACGAACAGGCCGCGGGCCGCCGCCTTCGTGTCGAACTCCTCCAGCCGGGCCTGCGCGTCGGGCAGGTCGTCGCACATCGCCTCCAGCAGCACCCGGCCCAGCAGCATCGGCGCGCACGCCGTGTCGAAGGCGAGCCCGGTGCCGACGGCGGCGGGCAGCAGCAGGTCGGAGACCTTGGCGACCGGCGCGAAGGCGGAGTCGGCGACGGTGACGACGGTCAGCCCCGTCTCCCTGGCGTGTGTGAGGGCGTCGACGACCTCGCGGGGGTGCCGGGGCAGCGCGAAGCACAGCAGGGCTCCGGCACCGGCCCCGGCAGCGGCGTCGATGCGGTCGTGCAGCATGCTGCCGCCCTCGTTGAGCAGCCGCACGTCGGGGTGGACCTTGGCGGCGAAGTAGGCGAAGCCGTGGGCCTGCGCCGCCGCCGCGCGCAGCCCGAGCACGGGCAGCGGCCTGCTGTCCGCGAGGATCCGTCCCGCCCGCCGCACGGGCTCCGGATCGGCCAGCACCTCCGCGAGGTGCCGCAGGTTCTCGATCTCGGCCTCGACGGCCTGCTGGTACTCGTTGTACGGGCCGGTCTCCGGCGTGGTCCCGGTGGGCGCGACCTCGCGCAGATGCCGCCGCAGCGCGGGGTAGCCGTCGAAGCCCAGGGCGACGGCGAACCGGGTCACGGAGGGCTGGCTGACCCCGGCCAGTTCGGCCAGTTCCACGCTGGACAGGAACGGGACGTCGGCGGCGCGCCGCACCATGCTGTGCGCGATGCGCCGCTGCGTGGGCGTCAGCCGGTGCCCCTCGAAGAGCGCCTGCAGGCGCGCGCCCGGGCCCTCGGTGACGCTCATGACGTGGCTCCCCCTCGACCTGTCCCTCGGTCTTCCCTCGGTCTTCCCTCGGTCTGTTACTCGGCCGGTTCCTCCGCCTATTCACACACCGCGATTCCTGTATGCCGTTATACAGGCGAACGGAGGGCGAACACGACCGGGAACGGGCCACGAAGCGGGCGCCGGGCCCCTGCGGACCCCCCGCCGGCAACGGGGGCTACCCCCAGTGCCATGGGCCGTCGGCCTGCCTACCGTGATCGCATGAGCGGAATGGACGCGCGGGACGCCGAGCTGAAGAAGGAACTCAACGCCACCTTGCAGGCCCGCAGGGAACTGGGCGACGAGTACGAGTCCGCGCTGGTCGACTCGTTCCTGGAGAAGGTCGACCAGCGCATCGACGGCGCGGTGGAGCGCCGGGTGCGCCGGCAGCTCGCCGAACAGCAGATGACGGTGGCCCGGGACTCCCGGGCACCGAAGGCCACGGACAGCTGGGGCGAGCGCTTCGGCTTCGGGATCGTCTCCCTGGTCCTGGCGGTGCCGCTGTCCGCGATCGGCGGGGGCGTGGGCCACCTGTCCGGTCTGGTGGTCGCCTGGCTGGGCATCGTCGGCGTGAACGTCGTCCAGGCCGCACGCGTCAACCCCGGCCTGTTCGGCGGCCACCGCCGGCGGCAGGAGCCGGACGACGCCTGGGAGGACTGAGCAGACGGACGGACCGCCGCCGGGGACGACCGCGGAAGGACTGGACGCGGGGACCACCGCACCCCCGTCACCGGGGGGCGGGACGACGGTGGTCCCCGCGCGGGGACGCGGGCCGGCCAGGCCGCGCGTCCTGGCGTCCGTGGAGGTCCGGGAGCCGCTCCGGAGGTCCTCGACGCCGACACCCCTCACTCTGCCGGACCGGTGTTAAGCGCGTGCTGCGCGCACATGACGCCCGCGTACCGCTTCCGCGAAGTCCACGAAGATCACGTGCGGAGACCGCGTACGGCTCTGCTCCCCGGCGCTCCACGGCGTGCACGGCCGGTTCACCGGCGCTCCACGGCGTGCACGGCCGGTTCACCGGCGCTCCACGGCGTGCACGGCCGGTTCACCGGTGCTTCGCCGGCGCTTCGCCGAAGGCCGCCACCGGCCGGCCGTCAGTTCCCGCCCTTGGCGAGGAAGGACAGCAGGTCCTGGCGGCTGATCACACCGGTCGGCTTGCCCTCGACCAGGACGATCGCCGCGTCCGCCTCGCCCAGCACGGCCATCAGGTCCGCGACGGGCTCACCGGAGCCGACCTGCGGCAGCGGGGCGGACATGTGCTTCTCCAGCGGGTCCTCGAGCGAGGCATGCTTGCTGAACAGCGCGTCCAGCAGCTCCCGTTCCACCACCGAGCCGACGACCTCGGCGGCCATCACGTCCGGGTGGCCGGCGCCCGGCTTGACGACCGGCATCTGCGAGACGCCGTACTCGCGCAGCACCTCGATGGCCTGTCCGACCGTCTCGTCGGGGTGCATGTGCACGAGGGACGGGATATGACCGTGCTCCTTGTGGTCGAGGACGGCGCCGACGCGGGCGCTCGGGCCGGCGTCCTCGAGGAAGCCGTAGTCGGCCATCCACTCGTCGTTGAAGATCTTGCTGAGGTAACCGCGCCCGCTGTCCGGGAGCAGCACCACCACGACGTCGTCCTCGCTGAGCCGCTCGGCCACCCGCAGCGCCGCCACGACGGCCATGCCGCACGATCCGCCGACGAGCAGGCCCTCCTCCTTGGCGAGGCGCCGGGTCATCTGGAAGGAGTCCTTGTCGGACACGGGGACGATCTCGTCCGCGACGGTCCGGTCGTAGGCGGTGGGCCAGAAGTCCTCACCCACGCCCTCCACCAGGTACGGCCGCCCGGAGCCGCCCGAGTAGACGGAGCCCTCGGGGTCGGCGCCGATGACCTTGACGCGGCCCTCGCTGGCCTCCTTCAGGTAGCGCCCGGTCCCGGAGATGGTGCCGCCGGTGCCGACTCCGGCCACGAAGTGGGTGATCTTCCCCTCGGTCTGCTCCCACAGCTCCGGTCCGGTGGACTCGTAGTGGCTGAGCGGGTTGTTGGGGTTGGAGTACTGGTCCGGCTTCCAGGCTCCCGGCGTCTCACGGACCAGCCGGTCGGAGACGTTGTAGTAGGAGTCGGGGTGCTCGGGGTCGACGGCGGTCGGGCAGACGACCACCTCCGCCCCGTACGCCCGCAGCACGTTGATCTTGTCCAGGGAGACCTTGTCGGGGCAGACGAAGATGCACTTGTAGCCCTTCTGCTGAGCCACGATGGCAAGACCGACCCCGGTGTTGCCGCTGGTCGGCTCGACGATGGTGCCGCCCGGCTGCAGCTCTCCGCTCTTCTCCGCCGCCTCGATCATGCGCAGGGCGATGCGGTCCTTCACCGATCCGCCGGGGTTGAAGTACTCCACCTTGGCCAGGACGGTCGCCCCGATGCCCTTGGTGACGTTGTTGAGCCTCACGAGCGGGGTGTCGCCGACGAGGCTGATCATCGAGTCGTGGAATCGCACCGTTGTCTCCGGATACTGCAAAAGGTGTGGTTGTCGTGGTGCTGCCAGCCTAGAGCCTGCTCCCGGATCACTGTCCGCCACGACCCGGCCGGGTCGTTCACCCACCGTCGAGATTGGAACACGGTCCGTACGGGGCAAGCACTGGGTGTACGGCTTCGAGGAGGTGGCGGCGAGGCATGACACGCATGTCGAGGGCGAGATCGGCCCGGCGGATCGCGGCGGGCGCGGCGTACGGCGGCGGGGGCGTCGGGCTGGCCGGTGCGGCCGCCGTCGGGCTGCTGCTGGCCGAGGCCCGGCTGGCGCGGTGGCGGGTGGGCAACGGCGTGACTCCTCACGTACCGAACGCGGACGGTCTGTACGGCGCCGCCTACACGGTGCCCGGCGAACCGGCGCTGCGGCTGACGATGCTGGGCGACTCCACGGCCGCCGGCCAGGGGGTGCACCGGGCCGGGCAGACCCCGGGCGCACTGCTGGCGTCGGGTGTCGCGGCGATCGCGGAACGGCCCGTGGGGCTGAGCACGGTGGCGGTGCCCGGAGCCCGCTCCGACGACCTGGACCGGCAGGTGAGCCGGGCCCTGGCCGATCCGGCCCGGGCGCCCGACATCTGCGTGATCATGGTCGGGGCGAACGACGTCACGCACCGTCTGTCACCCGCCCTCTCCGTCCGCCACCTGGCCTCGGCGGTACGCCGGCTGCGGACGGCCGGAGCGGAGGTCGTCGTCGGCACCTGTCCGGACCTGGGCACGATCGAGCCGGTGTGGCAGCCCCTGCGCTGGCTGGCCCGGCGGGCCTCCCGGCAGCTGGCGGCGGCCCAGACGATCGGCACGGTCGAACAGGGCGGGCGCACGGTGTCACTGGGCGATCTGCTGGGTCCCGAGTTCGCGGCGAACCCCCGCGAGCTCTTCGGCCCCGACAACTACCACCCCTCCGCGGAGGGGTACGCCACCGCGGCGATGGCGGTCCTCCCGACGGCCTGCGCGGCCCTCGGCCTGTGGCCGGCGGACCAGGAGCGCCCCGACGCCTCCCGCCGCGAGGGTTTCCTGCCGGTCGCCCGAGCCGCGGCGGAGGCCGCGTCCGAGGCGGGCACGGAGGTCGCGGCGGTGACGCCGGCCGGCTACCGGGGCCCCTGGGCCCTGCTCAAGCGCAGGCGCAGGCGCCGGGTCGGCGAGACGGAACCGTCCCCCGCCAGCCCGTCCGGCGTGTGAGGCGGAGTCCCGGCCCCCGTCCTCCCCGCCCTCCCTGTACACGGGCCACCTTTCCTACACGCACAGTTCACTGTTCGAGAGGCGGTACGTAACCGAATCACCCTCACCCTTCGCGAGGGTGTGTCTCCACTGCCACACTGCTGTCAGGAGCACGCCCCCGCGATGGAAAAGCCGCTTCCGGAATCCACCGGCCAGAGCCGGACCCGTACCCCCTGGTGGGACAACGCCCGGTTCGTGTCCGCCACACTGATCGTGGTCCTGCACACCGTGGGCAGCATCATGGACCGGCACGACTCGCTGCACGCCTTCCATGTCGCGGCCTGGGCCTTCCGGGTCCCGGCCTTCGTCGTGCTGGCGGGTGTCTTCAGCAGTGCGGGGCCGCTCGGCCCACGCCACCTGCGCACCCTGCTGGGCAGCATCGTGCTGCCCGCCCTGATCTTCAGCCTGCTGTTCTCGCTGGAGACGAAGGCGCTCGGCGGCCCCCTGGATCTGCACATCGCCCAGCTGCCGTGGACGCTGTGGTTCCTGATGTCGCTGTTCTGCTGGCGGCTGCTGCTGCCGCTGGTGGTCCAGCTGCGCCATCCGCTGCTGGTCACCACGGCCGTGGCGCTCGGGCTCGGGTACGTGGAGGAGTTCGGGCTCCAGTTCTCGGCCAGCCGGACGCTGGTGTACCTGCCGCTGTTCTACTTCGGCTGGCGGCTGGGCCAGGGCATGCTCCGGGAGTGGTTCGAGAGCCGGTGGAGCCTGCCGGTCGCCGTGGCCGGAGTCCTCGGCTCGCTCACCGCGGCGGCGCTGTGGCACCGGGACATCCCGGGGTACTGGCTCTCCATGCGCCACGCCTACCGGGCCGACACTCCGCTCGGCCTGGAGGGCGCCTGGCTGATCCGACTGGCCGTACTGGCCTCGGCGGCGGCACTGGTGCTCTGCATGCTGCGGCTGATGCCCAGGCGGCGGGTGCCGCTGGTCTCCGCGCTCGGGGCGGGCGGGTTCACCGTCTACCTGCTGCACCCACTGGTCATCCTGCCGCTGCGGGAGAAGGGCCTGATCGCCCGGGCGGACACCCCGCTGGAGCTGGTCGCGCTCGTCGCCTTCGGAGTCCTGCTGACGATGGTCCTCGCCTCGCCGTTCGTCCGCAGGCTCGTCCGGCCGCTGACCCGGCCGCCGGTGGGCCGGCTGCTGGCCCCGGCCCCCGCCGCGGCACCCCCGGCGGCCTCCCCGGCGCCCGCGGCGACGCCCCCGTCCGCCCCGGCCGCCATACACCCTAAGCAGGCGCTTAGAGAAGAGGTCCGGATCACACGCTGATGGCCGTGACCGACGGCTTACGTCCGGGTAACTTCCCAAGCAGCCCCGTCCGACCATCCGGTACGTCCTTCCGCCGTCCGACCACCCCCCAACGAGGCGCTACGCGCCGCCCCTCCCCTCAGGAGCCGTGATGCCCGAAGCCGTGATCGTCTCAGCCGCCCGCTCCCCCATCGGCCGTGCCTTCAAGGGCTCCCTGAAGGACGTACGCCCGGACGACCTGACTGCCTCGATCATCCAGGCCGCCCTCGCCAAGGTCCCCGAGCTGGACCCGAGGGACATCGACGACCTGATGCTCGGCTGCGGCCTGCCCGGCGGCGAGCAGGGCAACAACCTCGGCCGCATCGTCGCCGTGCAGATGGGGATGGACCACCTCCCCGGCTGCACCGTCACCCGTTACTGCTCGTCGTCCCTGCAGACCTCCCGCATGGCGCTGCACGCCATCAAGGCCGGGGAGGGCGACGTCTTCATCTCGGCCGGCGTCGAGACGGTCTCCCGGTTCACCAAGGGCAACTCCGACAGCCTTCCCGACACCCGCAACCCGTTCTTCGCCGAGGCCGAGGCCCGTACCGCCGCCGTCGCGGAGCAGGAGGGCACCACCTGGCACGACCCGCGCGAGGACGGTCTCGTCCCGGACGCCTACATCGCGATGGGCCAGACCGCCGAGAACCTGGCGCGCGCCAAGGGCGTCACCCGCCAGGACATGGACGAGTTCGGCGTCCGCTCGCAGAACCTCGCCGAGGAGGCCATCAAGAACGGCTTCTGGGAGCGCGAGATCACCCCGGTGACGCTGCCCGACGGCACCGTCGTCGCCAAGGACGACGGCCCGCGCGCCGGGGTCACCCTGGAGGGCGTCTCCGGCCTCAAGCCCGTCTTCCGCCCCGACGGCCTGGTCACCGCCGGCAACTGCTGCCCGCTCAACGACGGTGCCGCCGCCCTCGTCATCATGAGTGACACCAAGGCCCGTGAGCTCGGTCTGACCCCGCTCGCCCGGATCGTCTCCACCGGCGTCTCCGGCCTCTCCCCCGAGATCATGGGCCTCGGCCCGGTCGAGGCGAGCAAGCAGGCCCTGTCCCGCGCCGGACTCACCATCGACGACATCGACCTGGCCGAGATCAACGAGGCGTTCGCCGCCCAGGTGATCCCCTCCTACCGCGAGCTCGGCATCCCGCTGGAGAAGCTGAACGTCAACGGCGGCGCCATCGCCGTCGGCCACCCCTTCGGCATGACCGGCGCCCGCATCACCGCCACGCTCATCAACTCCCTGCAGTTCCACGACAAGCAGTTCGGCCTGGAGACGATGTGCGTCGGCGGCGGCCAGGGCATGGCCATGGTCATCGAGCGCCTCAGCTGATCGGCCCGACCCGGCCGACCGCCTCGACCCCCTCGACCGGCTTCCTCGGCCGACCGCCGCAGCGAGCCGCACAGTAGCCGGAGCGGAACGGTCGGTGAGACGACGGCCCGGAACCCCCGTACCACCGGGGTTCCGGGCCGTTCCGTGATCCAATCTCCCCCAGGATGTGACCTATCTCCCTCGCCGAGGGGATCCTCGCAGGTCAGAGCCCTGTCCCCACCCAGTCCGGAAACCACACTCTGTCCGTTTCGTGACGTTACGCACTGACAGATGGTTAGTCCGCCCTTCAAGCTGATGTAGGAAGTCGGGGGTCGACTTTGAACCGGGAGTACGTCAGTGAGCGCCATGCCGATCGCCCTGCTGGTCACCACGGTCGCCACCGGCGCCGTGGGCGTCGCTGTCCTGCGCAGCATCTGGGTGCTGCGCCGACAGGTCGCGGCTCTGCACACCGAGCTGGCCAGGAACAACGCCGCCGCCCTGCGCGCGCTGCTGCCCGCCGCCCGCTCGGCCCATGCCGAGGAGATACGCGTGGCCGTGGCCGAGGCCCTCGCGGAGGAACGGGAACGGGAGCTCGCCGAGGCGCGGGCGTTCTGGGCCGCCCAGGAGGCCCGTGACGTCTCCGACGCGCCGACCCTGCTGGGTCTGGCCGACAGTGAGCTGTTCCTGCCGCGGCAGGCCGATTTCGTCGGTCTGGAGCCGGTGACCGAGCCGGGCACCGACGCCGACCCGTACGCGCCCAAGGACTCCAAGGACTTCAGGGACCCCAAGGATCCCAAGGACCTCGTCCAGGGCGGCACCTCCGCGGACTCCCCCGAGCTGGCCGCGGCCCGCCGACGGCACCCCTCGCACCCGGACTTCGTTCCCGTTCCGGTCCCGGCCGTCGCCGACGACGAGCGCACCGTGTCCACGCTGGAGGAGCTGGCCGCCTCCGAGGTGGAGCTGACCGACGTCCGTCCCGGCCCGCTGGGCACGCTGGACGTCTACGTCTTCGCCGACGGCACGACGCTGTGCATGACACCGGGCCACCGCGAGACCGCGGAGCGCCTGGCCGCGGCCCTGCGCGAGGGCGAGACCCCGTTCCTGCTCGGCGGCTCCGGCGTCTCGGGCGCGTACACCCTGACCTTCGCCTGCGGCGAGGAGAACGTCTACATCCTGGCGGACCGCGTCATCGCGTCCCTCTGACCCGGGGATGACCCGGGGATGACCCGGGGATGACCCGGGGATGACCCGGCGCTGCTCCAGGGCTGACCCGGGGCGCCTCCTCCGCGGTCGCCTACACCCCGGCGCGTTTCTGCGCCTCCTCCACGAGCCGCACCGCCTCCTCGACCTCCCTCTCGTCCCTCAGTACGAGGGCCAGGTCGTGGCCGGCGACGGAGATCTGGTCGGCGGCGGCGAACATGCCCGCGTCGGGCATCTCGCGGGGCTCGGTGCCCGGCTCCTCGACACGCTGGGTCCACCGCGCCAACTCCCTGGCCAGAGCGAGCGCCTCGGCAGCGGCTCCCCGCTGCAGCCGGCTCTGCGGCGCGGCCCGCAGGCGGTCGGCGAAATGGTCCACGGCACGGGTGAGCGGCGTCGTATCAAGCACGCGGTGAGCGTACGCGGCGTGGCAGGGCTGTTGCCAACGGACGAACACTCAGGCACGGTGACCTGAAGGACCGGCTCACACCCCTGCGCTGGAGGCGCCGATGTCCCAAGTCTTCTCCGAGGAGACCCATCGCAACCTGCTCGCCCGTATCCCGCGCTGCACCGGTCGTGAGATCTCCGACTGGCTGCGCACCGTCGAAGAAGGCCCGTCCCTCTTCCGCTTCGAGGAGAAGGTCAGCTGGCTCCGCCACGAGTACGACCTGGCGTACGGCCACGCCAAGGCGATCGTCCACGAGTACGACCTGAGAAGGGCCGCGCGCAAACTGCTCTAGGCACACGCGCCCCCTGGCCGGCACGTCCCACCGTCCGCACCACGGCGAAGGGCCCCGGGGAGACCCCGGGGCCCTTCGCGTGCACGTGCCACCACTGTGGCGTGGCGTCAGTCGCTGCTGTTGAAGATCGCGATGAGCCGCAGGAACTCGAGGTAGATCCACACCAGCGTCAGCGTGAGGCCGAAGGCCGCGAACCATGCCTCCTCGCGCGGAGCGCCGTAGGCGAGGCCGTCCTCGACCTGCTTGAAGTCCAGGGCGAGGAAGCAGGCACCGAGGATGATGCCGACGATGCCGAAGACGATGCCGAGCGGGCCGCTGCGGAAGCCGAGGCCGTCACCGCCGCCGAACACCGCGAACAGCAGGTTCACGCCCATCAGCAGGATGAAGCCGAGCGCGGCCGCCATCACGAAGCCGTAGAAACGGCGGTTGACGCGAATCCAGCCCGCCTTGTACGCCACCAGCACGCCGGCGAAGACCGCCATGGTGCCGAGCACGGCCTGCATGGCCGCACCGTTGGCGACATGGGTGTCGACGATGTTGGAGATGACGCCGAGGAAGACACCCTCGACGGCGGCGTACGTCAGGATCAGCGCGGGCGAGGCCTTGCGCTTGAACGACTGCACGAGCGCCAGGACCATGCCGAGCAGCGCGGCGCCGATGCCGATGCCGTAGGCCCGGCTGATGTTGGCCTCGTCGACGGGCAACAGGGCCCAGGAGAGGGCCGCGGCGACGATGAGCAGGCCGAGCGTGCTCGCCGTGCGCATGATGACGTCGTCGATGGTCATCCGGCCGGTCGCGGCCGGCGCCTGCGGCGGCGCGCCGTGCTGCAGATCCTGCTGTCCGTACGGGTTCTGCGCGTAGGGGTTCTGCGCGTACGGGCTACCGGTGGGCTGCGCGTACGGGTTGCCCTGCGTGGCGACAGCGGGACCCCCGGCCTGCGGCGCGGTGTTGAAGCCCGCGTAGCCGTTGTCGCGGCTGAACCCCCGTCGCGAGAAGACCGGGTTTCTGCTCCTCATTGCACTCCTCCATGGCCACACAGCATGGCCTTGGGCTCAAGAGTAATGGGTAGGCAAAGGAAAGACCCCCTGCCTAGGAAGGATCTTTCCCTCGTCATGCTGCGCAACACGCTACGCGGCCACGTGATTCCCCTCACCGCAGGGGCTCGAACCATGACCGACCTGGAACCTGTCCGGAACCGGCCGGAGATCACCCGCGGTCGGCCGCTCCCGCACCGTCCCCGGTCTCCTCGGAGGCCGCCTCGACGATCACATGCCGGCCGGAGACCTCGAGGACCGGCCCGGGAACGGTGATGCGCACGGGCGTCCCATCGGCCCGGCCCTTGCCGTGGTCGCCCAGCACCAGCCCGGAGCCCCACCCCCAGAGCCCGCCGTCGGTGTCGACGGCGAGGCCGGTGTACTGGAAGGCCGCGATGCTCCGGACGGCGGGAAGGCCCCGCACCCGGACCGGCTTCGCCGAGGAGTGCTCCGAGGTGTCGCCGTCGCCGAGGACACCGCTCGCCCCGCGCCCCCAGGCCCAGACGGCACCGTCCTCGTCGAGGGCGAACGCGAGGTCCTCGCCGCCCGCCACCCGCACGATGTTCTCCAGCCCCGGCACCAGCACCGGACGCCCGGTCTGGCCGCCGTGCGGCTCCACGCCGAGCAGTCCGTGAGCGTTGTTCCCCCAGGCGCAGACCCGGCCGTCGCCCCTCACCGCGACCACCGCGCCGCCCGCCGAGGCCACGTCGACGACGCCCTCGACGCCGTCGACCTCCGTCAGGCCGGTGCCGTTCTCGTCCCCCAGGACGTCGGTGAGGTTGATGCCCCACCCGAGCACCCGCCCGTCGGACCGCAGGGCGAACGTGGTGAGGGACCCCGGCCCCATGGAGACGACGTCCTCGGCACCGGGGACGGTGCGGGGCGTGGGCACCCCCTGGTGCCCTTCCCTCTTCCCCGCGTTGACCAGGATGTTCTGCGACCCCCAGGCCGTCACCGTGCCGTCCCGCCGTACGACGAAGAACGTCTCACCGCCGACGTGGACGGAGCGCGCGTCGCTGATCCCGGCCACCCGGCGCGGCTCGCCCTCGTAGACGCGTTCGTGCGCACCCTGCCCCAGGGAGCCCTTGATGTTGGTGCCGTACGCCCAGACGGTGCCGTCGGCCTTCACCGCCACGGTGGTGTAGCCGCTGTCGGCGACCGAGACGACGTCCGACCACCCCGGCACCGCGCCCCCGGCCCGCGCACCGTCGGGCAGACCGGAGTGCGGCCCGTACGCCCACACCGCACCGGTCTGCGGCCGCGCCGGGTCCGGACGCCCGGCGGACCCCCCGTCCGGACAGCCCGGCGCCCCGATCACCGCCCGGTCCGCCTTGCTGCACCCGGCCAGCCCGAGCACGGCCACCCCCGCGACCAGCACCCGCAGCCACACCGAACCGACCACAGCCCCCACCCCCGTCGAGAAACCCCCGAGGCACGAACCGCCCCGGACACCCGGATCATCACATCCCCCTGACCCGTTTCCGATGAGTCGTCGTACTCACAAAGGGTGTGGGCGGTACCCAGGTCCGAGGTCTACGAGACTCGGAAAACCCTGGAAGCCGTCTGCGCCCGCGACGCCGACAAGCTGGAGCGCACGATCCAGGGCATCGAGTACGAGGCCCAGGTCCCACCGGGCGACAGGTCCACCACCGCGCCACCGGCTCGGCATTCCCACGGATCGGCCACGGTGGGGGTGATAGTGCCCGGAGCCGGACTTGAACCGGCACGCCCCTCGCCGGGGCAGCGAGGTTTAAGCTCGCCGTGTCTGCATTCCACCATCCGGGCAGGCCAAGGGCTCCGCGTCGGGCACCCGCCGAGCCTATCGGGACCCCTCTCCCCCACAGCAGGGCGGTGACCCCATGTTGTCTTATTTTATTGGCGCCTGAGGGAGCATCAGGCCACGGAAAGCGCCATCAGCACTTGCCACAAGCCTTGTTGACCAGGGCCGGCCGCGCATGCGGAATGACGGAATTTCACCGTACGAACAAGGGCGCTCCACCCGTTCTGCCGATGTCCACCGCTCGGGCCGTCTCCTCCCGGAGGCAGGGGCGGGCGTCATCCCCAGGTATGACCGCCGCCCCGGCGGTCAGCCCCGAGTCGCCCCCCACAACCGGAGCAGCGGCTGACTACACGGCGGTGAACACGCGAAACGATGGACCACGTCCCCGTTCCGGCGAAACAGCCGTCCCGACAGGAGTGTCCATCCCGTGACCACCGCACCCTCCCCCGGACTCCGCCCGGGGGGACCCCCCGCCGACCGGATCACCACCGTGGCCGCGCGCGCCACGGACCTGTCGAAGATCTACGGCCAGGGCGAGACCCAGGTGGTCGCCCTCGACCAGGTCTCCGTCGGCTTCCAGCAGGCAGAGTTCACCGCGATCATGGGCCCGTCGGGGTCCGGCAAGTCCACGCTGATGCACTGCGTCGCCGGTCTCGACACGTTCTCGTCCGGTTCCGTGCGCATCGGTGACACCGAGCTGGGCTCCCTGAAGGACAAGCAGCTGACCAAGCTGCGCCGGGACAAGATCGGCTTCATCTTCCAGGCGTTCAACCTGCTGCCGACCCTCACGGCCCTGGAGAACATCACCCTTCCGATGGACATCGCGGGGCGCAAGCCGGACAAGGAGTGGCTGGAGAAGGTGATCCGGATGGTCGGCCTGTCCGACCGGCTGAGCCACCGGCCCGCGCAGCTGTCCGGCGGGCAGCAGCAACGGGTGGCCGTGGCGCGGGCGTTGGCCTCCCAGCCCGACATCATCTTCGGCGACGAGCCCACCGGAAACCTGGACTCCCGCTCCGGCGCCGAGGTGTTGGGCTTCCTGCGCAACTCCGTGCGCGAGCTGGGGCAGACGGTGGTCATGGTGACCCACGACCCGGTCGCCGCGGCCTACGCGGACCGGGTGGTGTTCCTCGCGGACGGCAGGATCGTGGACGAGATGCACGGGCCGACGGCCGACTCGGTGCTCGACCGCATGAAGAAGTTCGACGCCAAGGGGCGCACCAGCTGAGACAACGTCAGCAGGGTCACGTCCGCCGTTGATCGAGGTTCCGTCAGCGGTCGACGCCCCGATGCCGACGCCCCGCCGCACCTCCCGCGGCCCGCATCCCCACCCTCATACCTACATACCCGAGAAGACACCCATGTTCCGTACCGCCTTGCGCAACGTGCTCGCGCACAAGGCCCGGCTCCTGATGACCGTGCTCGCCGTGATGCTCGGCGTGGCCTTCGTGTCGGGGACCCTGGTCTTCACCAACACCATCTCCGACGCTCTCCAGAAGCAGTCCGCCAAGGGCTTCGACCACATCGACGTCGCCGTCACCGCCGAGTGGAGGGAGCCCGAGGGCGACAAGCCCGGCGAGTACCACGAGCTGACTCCGGCCATGGTCGACGACAGCGCCGGGGTGCCCGGTGCCGCGCGGGCCATCGGGGTCGTCCAGGGGTTCACCGCCCTCGCGGGCAAGGACGGCAAGCTGGTCGGCGACGGCTTCCAGTCGCAGGGCGGCAACTACTGGGGCGACGACGACCCCCGCTACCCGCTGACCGACGGACGCGCGCCCAAGGGCGCCGACGAGATCCTCATCGACTCCGAGACCGCGAAGCGCACCGGCTACCAGGTCGGTGACACCGTACGGATGTCGGTCGACGGTCCCGTGCTGGAGCCGGTCGTCACCGGTGTCTTCACCACGGACGACGGCAATGTCGCGGCCGGTGGAAGCCTCACCCTGTTCGACACCGCGACCGCGCAGAGGATGTTCGGCAAGGCGGGCACGTTCGACGAGATCGCCGTCAAGGCGAAGGACGGCGTCTCCGAGGCGGCGCTGCAGTCGCAGCTGGAGAAGGCGCTGCCCGCCGGCACCGTCAGCACCAGAACCGGCGGCGAACTCGCCGACGCGCAGGCGGAGATGATCGCCTCGTCGATGAGCGGTCTGAAGCAGGGCCTGCTGGTGTTCGCCGGTATCGCGTTGTTCGTCGGTACGTTCATCATCGCCAACACCTTCACCATGCTGGTCGCCCAGCGCACCAGGGAACTGGCGCTGATGCGCGCGGTCGGCGCCTCCCGCCGGCAGGTCACGCGGTCGGTGCTGATCGAGGCGTTCCTGGTGGGTGCGGTCGCCGCCGTGGTCGGGCTGCTCACCGGTGTCGGCATCGGCGCCGGGCTGCGGTCCCTGGTGGGGTCGCTGGGCGCGACCATGCCCGACGGCCCCCTGGTGGTCACGCCGGGCACCGTCGGCACCGCGTTCGCGGTCGGCATCCTGATCACCATGCTCGCCGCCTGGCTGCCCGGGCGGCGGGCCGCGAAGATCCCGCCGGTGGCGGCGATGAGCTCGGTGCACGCCCAGGCGACGACCAGGTCGCTGGTGCTGCGCAACACGCTCGGCGCGCTCTTCGCGGGGGCCGGTGTCGCGGTGGTCCTCGTGGCCACGACGATGGACGCCTCGGACGGCCAGGCCCCCATGGGGCTCGGCGCGGTGCTGCTGATCATCGGTGTGTTCGTCCTGACGCCCCTGCTGTCCCGCCCGCTGATCGCCGCCGCGGCTCCGGTGCTCCGCCTCTTCGGGGTGTCCGGGAAGCTGGCCCGGCAGAACTCGGTGCGCAATCCGCGCCGTACCGCCGCGACCGCGTCCGCGCTGATGATCGGTCTCACCCTGATCACCGGTATGACGGTGGTGGCGGGCAGCCTGCAGAAGTCCATCGACAAGATGGCGTCCTCCTCGATCAAGGCCGACTACGTGGTGTCCATGGCGAACGGCCACGGGCTGACGCCGGACGTGGGGCGCATGCTGCGGGAGGCCGACGGCGTCACCGCCGTCAGCCCCATGCGCAACGCGGCGGCCCGCATCGACGGGGAGACCGCGTTCCTGACCGGTGTCGACGGCGCCGCGATCGGCGGGCTGACCGAGTTCCCGGTCCGGGAGGGCGCCTTCGAGGTGGGCGGCACGCGGATCGTCGTCGACCACGAGACGGCCGAGCGCCGCGGCTGGAAGGCCGGTTCCGGCCTCACCATCGCCTACGAGGACGGCAAGAAGCAGAAGCTGACGGTCGCCGGTGTCTACGAGGGCAACGAGATGTTCCGCGGCATCATGCTCGACACCGCGACGCTCGCCCCGCACCAGTCGGACCCGGACGACATGCTGCTCCTGGTGAAGACCTCCGACGGCGCCTCCGACGCGGCGAAGGACAGTCTGGCGAAGGCCCTCGGCGCCAACCCCGCGATCAAGGTCCAGGACAAGCAGGACCTCTCCAACGAGCTGGCGCAGATGTTCACGCTGATCCTGAACATGGTCTACGGCCTGCTGGCCATGGCCGTGCTGGTCGCGGTGATCGGGGTCATCAACACCCTGGCCATGTCGGTGTTCGAGCGGTCCCAGGAGATCGGCATGCTGCGCGCGATCGGCCTGGACCGCCAGGGCGTCAAGCGGATGGTCCGCCTGGAGTCCCTGGTGATCTCCCTGTTCGGCGGGGTGCTCGGCATCGGGCTGGGCGTGTTCTTCGGCTGGGCGGCCGGTCAGCTCCTGGGTGCCAGGATGCCGACGTACGAACTGGTCCTGCCCTGGGAGCGGCTGACGCTCTTCCTGCTGCTGGCCGGTGTCGTGGGCGTGCTGGCGGCGCTGTGGCCGGCCCGGCGGGCGGCCCGGCTGAACATGCTGCAGGCGATCAAGACCGAGTGACCGGGCAGGAGGCGCGGCACGCGCGGCCGAACAGCACGCGCGGGCGGGCCCCGTCGCGGTGACCGACGACCGGTCACCGCGACGGGGCCCGCCCCTTCCGCGTCGGGGCCCGGGGTGAGCCGGTCAGTTCCAGGTGCGGGCGCGCAGGGGGAGGCCGGAGGTGCCGGAGGCGGGGGTCTTCACGGCCAGCACCTGGTTGACGCCGATGCGGCCGTGTTCGAAGGCGAGCGCGGAGGCGGCCATGTACAGCAGCCAGACGCGGGCACGTCCCGGGCCGGCGAGTTCGACGGCCCGGTCCCACCCCGCCTCCAGCTGCGCCACCCAGCGGCGCAGGGTGAGGGCGTAGTGCTCGCGGAGCGACTCGACGTCACACGCCTCGAAGCCGGCCCGCTCCAGCAGGGACACCGTGGTGCCCACGGGGGCGAGTTCACCGTCGGGGAAGACGTAGGCGTCCATGAACGGGTTCAGGCGGTACGCCGATTCGTCCCGCTGCGGGCGGCGCGCGATCTGGTGGTTCAGCAGCCGTCCGCCGGGCTTCAGGAGGCGGTGCAGGACCGTGGCGTACTCCAGGTACCGCTGGGAGCCGACGTGTTCGGCCATGCCGATCGAGGAGATCGCGTCGTAGGGGCCGTCCGGGACGTCCCGGTAGTCCTGGACCCTGATCTCGACGCGGTCGGTGAGCCCTTCGTCGGCGACGCGCTTACGGGCGTAGGCGGCCTGCTCCCCGGAGAGGGTGATGCCGACGACGTCCACCTCGTGCTCGCGGGCGGCGTGGATCGCCATGGAGCCCCAGCCGCAGCCGACGTCCAGCAGGCGCCGGCCCGGTGTCAGGGCGAGCTTGCGGCAGACGAGTTCCAGCTTGTCGCGCTGGGCCTCCTCGAGGGTGCCCCGCGGGGGCGGGGCCGGCCAGTAGGCGCAGGAGTACACCATGGACGGGCCGAGGACGATCTCGTAGAAGTCGTTGCCGACGTCGTAGTGGTGGCTGATGGCGCGTCGGTCGCTGCGCTTGGTGTGCAGGCCGCGGCGGGGCCTGCGGGCCTCCTCCGGGGGCGGGCCGGGCGGCAGCGGCGGGCCGGCCAGCGCGAGGAGGCCGCGGACGGCGGAACGGACCTCGGGGTCGCGCAGCGACCGGGCCGGGGCGGGGGCGCCCTCAGCGCGCTCCCAGAGGAGGCCGGAGAGCAGGTCGAGGGCGGTGTAGAGGTCGCCGTCGACGCCCAGGTCGCCGGCCACCCAGGCGCGGGCGAGGCCGAGTTCGCCCGGCTTCCACAGCAGGTGGCGCACGGCCCGGCGGTTGCGTACGACGAGGGTCGGTGCGCCCGGGGGGCCGGCCTGTGATCCGTCCCAGGCGCGGATGCGCAGCGGGACGGGCGTGCCCAGCAACTGTTCGACGAGGCCCTTCAGCCGCGGAGCGGCGTCTCTCATGGTGTACACCTCCGCTAGGTGCGTCCCCTGCTCGAGCGAGGTCGAGAGCTCGGGGAAGGCGATCCCGGAATGTCCTCACCACGTAAACACCTGCGGCCGCCGGAACGTACCCGGCACGCGTCAGAAACAGGCAAAAGCACCGAAGGGGCCACCCGCACCACGGATGGCGGGCGACCCCTTCGGGTGACCGATGAGCCTGGGACCGGACGGGTCCGGGACCGGTCCGGGGACCGGCGGCTCAGGAAGCCTTGGCCTCGGCCTTCTCCGTCTTCTCGGTCTTCACCGGCTCCGCGGCCGCGGGCACCGGCGCCGGCTTCGCGGCCTCGTAGAACTCCTCGCGCGGGGACTCGATCGCGCCCAGGGACACGACCTCGCGCTTGAGGAACATGGCGAGGGTCCAGTCGGCGAAGACACGGATCTTGCGGTTGAAGGTCGGCATCGCCATGCCGTGGTACGTGCGGTGCATGTACCAGGCCAGCCGGCCCTTCAGCTTGATCTTCATCTTGCCGACGACGATCATCGCGACGCCCTTGTGCAGGCCGAGGCCCGCCACCGCGCCCTTGTTGGCGTGGCTGTACTCCTTCTGCGGGAAGCCCCTCATGGCGGAGACCACGTTGTCGCCGAGCACCTTGGCCTGGCGCAGCGCGTGCTGGGCGTTCGGCGGGCACCAGGCGTTCTCGTTGCCGGCCTTGCGGCCCACGAGGTCCGGCACCTGGGCGTTGTCGCCCGCGGCCCAGATGTAGTCACTGTCGGTGACCTGGAGGGTCGGCTGGGTGTCGACGTGGCCGCGCGGGCCCAGCGGCAGGCCGAAGCGGGCCAGGGCCGGGTTGGGCTTGACGCCCGCCGTCCACACGATGGTGTGGGAGTCGACCTCGAGGCCGTTCTTCAGCACGACGTGGCCGTCGACGCAGGAGTCCATGGAGGTGGAGAGGTAGACCTCGACGCCGCGGCTCTCGAGGTGCTCCTTGCCGTACTGGCCGAGCTTCGGACCCACCTCGGGGAGGATCTTGTCGGCGGCGTCGACGAGGATGAAGCGCATGTCCTCACGGGACACGTTCTTGTAGTACTTGGCCGCGTCCCGGGCCAGGTCCTCGACCTCGCCGATGGTCTCCGCGCCCGCGAAGCCGCCGCCGACGAAGACGAAGGTGAGCGCCTTGCGGCGGATCTCCTCGTCCGTGGTGGAGTCGGCCTTGTCGAGCTGCTCGAGGACGTGGTTGCGCAGGCCGATGGCCTCCTCGATGCCCTTCATGCCGATGCCCTGCTCGGCGAGGCCGGGGATCGGGAAGGTGCGGGAGACCGCGCCGAGCGCGATCACC
Source organism: Streptomyces sp. GDS52 (assembly GCF_052246875.1). NCBI lineage: Bacteria > Bacillati > Actinomycetota > Actinomycetes > Kitasatosporales > Streptomycetaceae > Streptomyces > Streptomyces sp. GDS52. Next base: position 4,299,081 of record NZ_CM125966.1, on the reverse strand, counting down.
AGGTAGTCGAAGGGCAGTTCGTAGGCCTCGCCGACCAGCGGCGCGACCGTGGCGACCTTGCGGTCCTGGTCGATGGTGGTGACCCGGCCGGTGAGGACCTCCGCCTTGGGAAGCACGCGTCGCAGGGGGACGACGACGTGCCGCGGGGAGATGTTGCCGGCGGCGGCTTCGGGCAGGAAGGGCTGGTAGGTCATGTACGACCGCGGGTCGACGACGGTGACGGTCGCCTCGCCGTAGCGCATCTTCTTCTGGATGCGCCGAGCTGCGTACAGGCCTACGTACCCACCGCCTACTACGAGGATCCTGGGACGCTCCGTGGTGCTCATGCCATCGAGTATCCCCCCGCCCTCAGGGGTGAGCTCGTGCGCCCCTTCACAAGCTCGGTCAGTGCCTGTGTTACACTTCCCGACTTTTGTGATCAAGTCCACGCCGGGAAACGGGAACGAGTACTCGGCCCGATCCGTTGTCAATACCTCGTGAGCTGCATCTCTTTGGATTTTCGGGCACCGCGAGACCATGAGCAGGGCTTCCGCGGCGACCGGTCCGGGGGTATCCGCCCGCCCCTTCTGAACGTGTTCAAAGGGGGTTTGGGTGCCCGAAAGGGTCAACCGGGCCCTCTTCTTCGACTCACGGAGGCCGATTCCTTGTGAAGAACTTCACGAACTTTCCCGCCGACACCCGCCGGAAGGGGCCCATCGGCCCTACCGATCACCGCTCAAACGGTATCCACCCTGCTCAGCAGAGTCCTGCTCACCGACGGCGACGGACCACGCGATGCCGTCCAGGATGCCCCACGGACGCGGCTCCCGTATCCAGCAGCGTGTACACGCGAGCGCGTACACTTGACTCATGACCGATAACACCGTGACCGTCAGGGACGCACGCGCACACCTCTCGGAACACATCAACCGGGCCGAGGAAGGCACTCCGACGGTCATCACACGCAACGGCGCCCCGGTCGCCGCAGTCGTGCCGATCTCCGACTTCGAAGCACTGGAGGAGGCTGCTGACGTGATGCTGGCCCGCGAGGCGGAAGCAGTTCTGGCCGACGGCGGGCCCACCGTTTCCATGGCCGAGTTGCTGGCGGACCTGTTCAGCGAGCGCGGTGAAGGCGCGGCGTGAAGTACGCGTTCCGGTTCACCACGGCAGCACAGCGGCAGCTCCGGTCCATCAGCCGGCACGACGCGATGCGCATCCTCACCGCACTGACCGCGCTCGGCGACGATCCGTACCGCGAGGACGCCGACGTCAAGAAGCTCACCGGCCCGTCGGGGCTCTACCGGCTGCGGGTCGGCAGCTACCGGGTCGCCTACCAGATCAACGACGGCGAACTCGTCATCCTCGTCGTCAAAGTGGGCGACCGACGGGACGTCTACCGCAACCTGTAGCGCCCCGTCCCCTCTCTCATCCCTCGTCGATCGCCAAGGACCACGCGATGCCGTCCAGGATGTCGTGTTCGCTGACCACGACCTCCTTCGCGTCGATCCGTTCCATGATCGAGAGGAGGACGAGGGCACCCGCCCCGATCACGTCGACGCGGCCCGGGTGCATGGACGGGACCGCCGCGCGCTCGGCGTGGGTGGCGCGCAGCAGCCACTCGGTGATCTCGCGGACGCGTTCCCGGGAGACCCGGGAGTGGTGGATGGCCGCCGAGTCGTACGCGGGAAGGTCCTGGGCGATCGCCGAGACCGTCGTGACCGAGCCGGCCAGGCCGACCAGGGTGCGCGCCTCGCGCAGCGGGACCGTCTCCTCGGCCCGGTCGAGGGCGGCCTCGATGTCGGCGCGCATCGCCGCGATCTGCCGCTCGGTCGGCGGGTCCGCCACCGCCCCGTCCCGCACCAGGTGCCGCTCGGTCATCCGCACACAGCCCACGTCGACGGACCGGGCCCCGCCCACGCGGTCGTCGCCGACGACGAACTCGGTGGAGCCGCCGCCGATGTCCACCACCAGGAACGGGCGGCGCAGGTCAGCCCGCCCCGTCAGTTCCTTGGTGGCGCCGGTGAAGGAGAACTCGGCCTCCTGGTCGCCGGTGACGACCTCGGGCTCCACGCCGAGGACGTCCAGCACCCCGCGCACGAACTCGTCCCGGTTCTCGGCGTCGCGGGAGGCGGAGGTGGCGACGAAGCGCAGGCGCTGCGCGCCGTGCTCCTTGATGGCCTCCGCGTACGCACGGCAGGCGGCGAACGTCCGCTCCAGCGCCTCGGGGGCGAGCCGGCCCGTGCGGTCGACGTCCTGGCCGAGCCGGACGATCGTCATGCGCCGGTCCAGGTCGACGAGTTCACCCGTCCGGGGGTCGGCGTCGGCCACCAGGAGCCGGATGGAGTTCGTACCGCAGTCGACGGCGGCGACCCGGGTCATCGGTCGTCCTCCTTGGAAGTGGCCGGCTCGTCGCCGGGCGGGGTCACGCACGGGCCCTTGCGCCACCACTGGGGCAGCATCGCGAGCGCCTCGTCGCCCAGCGGGTTGACGCCGGGGCCGGCGGCCAGCGAGTGGGCGACCAGGACGTGCAGGCACTTCACCCGGTCCGGCATCCCGCCGGCGCTCGGGAAGTTCCTCAGTTCCTCGATCTCGTCGCGGCGCCGGATGTAGTCCTCGTGCGCCGCGCGGTAGGCGGCCGCCAGCTCCGGGTCCGCCGCCAGCCGCTCCGTCATCTCCTTCATCACGCCGTTCGCCTCCAGCGTGCCGATCGCGGAGTTCGCCTTCGGGCACGTCAGGTAGTACAGCGTCGGGAAGGGGGTGCCGTCGGGCAGCCTCGGCGCGGTCTCGACGACGTCGGGCTGTCCGCAGGGACAGCGGTGCGCGATGGCGCGCAGCCCGCGCGGGGGCCGCCCGAGCTGCTGCTTGAAGGCCTCGACGTCCGCGTCGGTCGGCTCGGTGCGCGGGGTCGTGGGCGGAGGGGTGTCCATACGTGTCTTTCTGCGGGTCTCTGTACGGGACGTGCGGCCCTCCCGGACTCCTGGAGGGCTCCTGAAGGGCTTCAGCGGGCCCAGAGGGCTCCGGAAGGCGGTGGCCCGGAACGACGGCTGAGGGTAGTAAGGCTAAACCCGGGGCTCACCGCGCGGCGGCGTCGGACCTGTCGACCCCGTCCCAGACGTTCGCGTACCAGGGGCGGTCGGCCGCTCCGAGGTCGGTGCGCGACTTCTCGGCCGTGCCCGGGTCGATCACGATGTAGCCGGTCTCGCCGGGCATGACGTAGTGCAGCCGCTCGCGGGCCCGCTGCTCGGCGTAGGCGTCGTCCTGCCAGCGTGCCTTGAGGTCGCGCAGTTCCTCGACCCGCCGGCGGGCCTCGTCCTGCTCCTGCTGGAGGTCGGCGATCTCGGCGCGCTGGGACACGTACTGCCGCATGGGGTAGGCGAGCGCCACGATCAGCGAGCAGACCACCAGGGCGAGCAGCGCGGCCCGGCCGGTCAGCCGGGAACGGCGGGCCTGGCGTCTGGTCTGCGAACGGTAGACCCGGGCCGCGGTCTGCTCACCGATCAGCCGGATCCTGGTAGCGGTGGAGAAGCGGTCCCGGTCCTTCACGGCCATGTCCCCGTCTCCCGTTCACATTTCATACGCGCGTACGTCCCCGGACACGGTACGGGACCGTCTCCGGGGACGTACGGACGACTGGCGGAGCCGGGTCGTCAGGCGTTGCGGAACCGCGGGAAGGCGCTGCGGCCCGCGTACACCGCGGCGTCGTCGAGGATCTCCTCGATGCGCAGCAGCTGGTTGTACTTGGCCACGCGCTCGGAACGGGCCGGGGCGCCGGTCTTGATCTGGCCGCAGTTGGTGGCGACGGCCAGGTCGGCGATGGTGACGTCCTCGGTCTCGCCGGAGCGGTGCGACATCATGCACTTGAAGCCGTTGCGCTGGGCCAGCTCGACGGCGTCCAGGGTCTCGGTCAGCGAACCGATCTGGTTCACCTTCACCAGCAGCGCGTTGGCGGTGGCCTCCTCGATGCCGCGGGCCAGGCGCTCCGGGTTGGTGACGAACAGGTCGTCGCCGACGATCTGGACCTTGTCGCCGAGCTTGTCGGTGAGGGCCTTCCAGCCGTCCCAGTCGTCCTCGAACAGCGGGTCCTCGATGGAGACCAGCGGGTACGCCTCGACCAGCTCGGCGTAGTACTCCGTCATCTCGGCGGCGGAGCGCTCCTTGCCCTCGAAGACGTACGAGCCGTCCTTGTAGAACTCGGAGGCGGCGACGTCGAGCGCCAGGGCGATCTGCTCGCCGGGGGTGTAACCGGCTTCCTTGATGGCCTCGAGGATGAGGTCGAGGGCCTCGCGGTTGGAGCCGAGGTTCGGGGCGAAGCCGCCCTCGTCGCCGAGGCCGGTGGCCAGGCCCTTGCTCTTCAGGACCTTCTTCAGCGTGTGGTAGACCTCGGTGCCCCAGCGCAGGGCCTCGGAGAAGGACTCCGCGCCGATCGGGGCGATCATGAACTCCTGGATGTCCACATTGGAGTCCGCGTGCGAGCCGCCGTTGAGGATGTTCATCATCGGCACCGGCAGCAGGTGCGCGTTGGGTCCGCCCAGGTAGCGGAAGAGGGGCAGGTCGCTGGCCTCGGAGGCGGCGTGGGCGACGGCCAGGGAGACGCCGAGGATGGCGTTGGCGCCGAGGGAGCCCTTGTTGTCGGTGGCGTCCAGGTCGAACATCGCCTGGTCGATCAGGCGCTGCTCGGTGGCGTCGTAGCCGACCAGCTCCGGGCCGATCTGCTCGATGACGGCCAGGACGGCCTTCTCCACTCCCTTGCCCTGGTAACGGTCGGGGTCACCGTCACGGAGTTCGATGGCCTCGAAGGCGCCGGTGGAGGCACCGGACGGAACGGCGGCACGACCCGTGCTGCCGTCGTCGAGGCCGACCTCGACCTCGACGGTGGGGTTGCCTCGGGAGTCCAGGATTTCCCGGGCTACGACGACGTCGATGGACGGCACGAGCATCTCCTTCATGGATGTGACGTGGATCAGCCGGGCCACGGGGCCCTGCGGAACCGAGCCTATCCGGCTCCGGGCGATCGGCCATCCGGTCGGCCGCCCCTCGGACGGAACCGAGAGTAAATTGTTTCCGAATGGAACAAAGACGGATCCGGAAACCGGGTCCCTCGTGTCCGCCGACCGGTACCGAGCACCGGACGTCGGGCACCGGGCGTCGGCAAGGACCCGCCCGTACGGAAAAGCCCCGCCCCGGTGCGTACGGGGAACACGCACCGGGGCGGGGGAAACCCCGTGGGGACGGGGAGGGGCTCCGTGGGGACGGAGCCCCCTGGGCCTGCGGCCGCGCCTTACTTCAGGTGCAGCTGCTGACCCGGGTAGATGAGGTCGGCGTCCTCGACGATGTCGTCGTTCAGCTCGAACACCTTGTTCCAGCCGCCCTTGACGTCGTGCTCCTCGGCGATCGAGCTGAGGGTGTCGCCCTTGACCACCTTGTACTCGCCGTCGCCCTTCTCGACCTTCTCGCCGGTCGGGGTGGTGACGGTCTTCTTCTCGGCGGCCGGACGCTCGTCGGAGCGGGAGGCCTTCTGCTCGGTGGAGCGCTCGGGGGCGGAGCCGGTGCTCTGCTTCTGAGTGCTCTGCTTCCGGGCGCTCTGTTCCTGAGCGTCCTGCTTCTGGGTGTTCTGCGAGTTCTGGGTGTTCTGCGAGGAACCGCTGTTCTGGTTGCCGGCGTTCTGGTTGCCGGAGCCGCCACCGGTGTGGGCGGCGTTGGACAGGCCCTTGCCGCAGACCGGCCAGGCGCCCTTGCCCTGGCCCGCGAGGACCTTCTCGGCTATCTCGATCTGCTGGGACTTGCTGGCCCGGTCGGCGGTGGCGGCGTACTGCGTGCCGCCGTAGCCGGCCCAGGTGGAGGCGGAGAACTGCAGGCCGCCGTAGTAGCCGTTGCCGGTGTTGATGGACCAGTTGCCGCCGGACTCGCACTGGGCGACGGTGTCCCACTCGGAGGCGGTGGCGGCGGAAGCGTTGCCGGCCGCCATCAGCGGGGCGGCGACGGCGGCACCCGTGACGCCGGCGACGGCGATGACCCGGGTGGCCTTGGACGGACGACGGTGCTTGCCCTTGCCGGAAAACAGCATGGAGGATCCCCTCACCGACGCCTACGAGGTGAGCTGTCGGGTTCGGGCCGGTTGAGTTGCCCGGCCGCGTCCCTCCCGGGACACGGCTTCACCCCTAGCCGATCCGGCGTCAATCTCCGGATGCGGCGCCTACCTTGGTTCCCCCGCTCCTGCCTACGGCGCATGACGCGACGAGTGTTCCCGTGCTGCCACTGGCAGGATTCGGCGTGGCGGCAGCCGGGGCCCGCGGTGGCGAGCGGTCCTGACCGTAGACACGCGCCCTGCGGATAATCAAAGACGATCAGGGCTTCTGAGACCTATCTCTCATCGCCTTTATAACGGACATTCAGCACGAAATATGACCTCAACTGCCGCCATCGACGCGCCTTTTCGAATGTCAGCCCTCGCCCGACCCGAATCCGAACACAAGCGCCTGACCGGGAAGGATGGGGTCGGAGACCGCCGCGCCCGCGGCCTCGTCGCCCCCGCTGTACTGGGTGAGCCATCCACCGCCGAGCGCAAGGGAGTCGGCGGCGACCGAGGGACCGATTCCGGCACCCACGGGAGCCCTGTCGGTCCGGGGCGAGCCGTCGAGGCCGCGCGAGAGGCCGAGACCGCCACGCGAGGCGTGCCGGCCGGAGCTTCCGGACTCGCGGTCCTCGCGCACCTGCTCCTCGGCGCTGGCGCCGCGGTGACGGCCGGTGGGGGCCTCACTCGCGGATGTGTCCGAAGAACCCGCCTTCTGTCCCGACTTGCCCGAGTCGCCCCCCTTGGCGGAGGCCGAGGCGGAGGGAGGAGCGGAAGCGGAGGGAGAGGCGTCCGGCTCGGCGTCCGAACCGCCGGACTTGGACCCTTCGTCCACCTCCTGCCCCTTACCTCCCTCAGCACTCTTGTCGCCGTTGCCCCCGTTGCCGCCCTTGCCGTCCGACGAGGCGCCGGAGGACTGCGAGGGCGCCGGGGTGGCGGAGCCTCCGGTGCCGGACGAGTCGTACGACGAGCCGCCGTCCGCGCCGGTGTCGGCGCCGGCCTTGCCCGAGTCGCCGCCCAGGCCCGACAGCAGGCCGCAGGCCCGCCACGCACCGACCCCCTGGTCGGCGAGGACCTTCTCGGCCACGGCTATCTGCTGCCCACGGCTGGCCTGGTCGGCACTGGACGCGTAGTCGAGGCCGCCGTACTTCTCCCAGTCCGCCTGGGTCAACTGCAGGCCGCCGTAGTAGCCGTTGCCGGAGTTCTGGCTCCATGAGCCACCGGTCTCGCACTCCGCGACCCGGTCCCAGGTCGGACCCTCGGCCGCGCTGGCGCCGCTGGCCCCGAGAAGCGGAATCGCGATGGCTGAGCCGGTCACTCCGGCAGCGACGACGAGAGCCGGAGCCTGGCGGGGGCGACGGTGACGCCCGTTCCCGGAGAGCATGCGGAGACCTTTCGCAGGACAACAGTTACCCGCACGGCGAGTCGAACTGCGCAGCTGTGCAACCGATGCACCGTGCTTGATGGGTGAACGTAGCCGCAGACAATCACTTGTCACAAGTTCATGCCGCGCAGATCACATGAAGATCACAGAGTTGAGTGGGTGTCACGTTTGTGCCACTTCGGCGACGAGGCGACGGACCGTGTCCGGAGGGGTCCCGACGGTCACGCCGGAGGTGTGCGGAGGCTGCACAAAAGCCACTTCGGCGGCAACCCGGCGGCCGTCACGGGCCCGTCCGGCGGATCGCTACGTCAAATGTCCGGTGACCGTTCAGGAAATCACTTCGGCCATGGGCTGAATTCCACCGGCAGGGTCCGCAGTCCGCGCATGATGAGCCCGCCGCGCCAGCGCAGTTCGGCCGGATCCGACGCGAGCCTGAGGTCCGGCAGCCGGGTCAGCAGCGTGGCGAGCGCGGTCTGGCCCTCCAGCCGGGCCAGCGGGGCGCCCAGGCAGTAGTGGATGCCGTGGCCGTACCCCAGATGCTGGTTGTCGCGCCGGGCGAGGTCGAGCACGTCGGGATCGGCGAACCGCTCCGGGTCGCGGTCCGCGGCGGCCAGGACGACGAGGACCGGGTCGCCGGCCGCGATGTGCTGTCCGCCGAGGGTGAGCGCCTCGGTGGCGAACCGCCAGGTGGCCAGCTCCACGGGCCCGTCGTAGCGCAGGAGTTCCTCCACACCGGTCTCCAGCAGCCCGCGCTCCCCGGCGGCGAGTGAGGCTTGCAGGCGCTCGCGCTGCTCGGGGTGGGTGAGCAGGGCGTAGGTGCCGTTGCCGATGAGGTTGACGGTGGTCTCGAAACCGGCGAACAGCAGGATGAACGCCATGGCGGCGGCCTCGTTCTCGGTGAGGTGCTCGCCGTGGTCGGAGGCGCGGATCAGGCCGGAGATGAGGTCCTCGCCGGGGGCGGGTTCGGCGGGCAGCGCCTCGCGCTTGCGGTGGATGAGGTCGGCGAGGTAGCCGCGCATCTTCTTCACCGACCGGGCGACCCCGCCCCGGGGCCCGCCCTGGTGCCGGATCATCATGCCCGCCCAGTCCCGGAAGTCGTCCTGGTCCTCCCGGGGGACGCCGAGCAGGTCGCAGATGGCGTAGATGGGGAGCGGGAAGGCGAACTCGTGGATGAGGTCGGCGGAGCCGCGGTCCGCGAATTGGTCGATGAGCCCGTCGGTGAGCTCCTGCACCCTGGACTCGAACTCGGCGACGCGGCGCGGTGTGAACGCCTTGCTGACCAGTCTGCGCAGCCGGGTGTGGTCCGGCGGGTCGATGTTGAGCAGATGCGTCATCAGCTCGGCCTTGCGCTCACCGGGGATGCCGGTCTTGCCCTTGGCGTGGGCGGGCTCGTCGTGGTGCGCCGGGTTCTTGGAGAGGCGGGGGTCGGCGAGGGTCTGCCGGGCGTCGGCGTACCGGGTGACCAGCCAGGCCTCCACCCCGCTGGGCAGCCGCGTCCGGTGCACGGGCGCGTGCTCGCGCAGCCAGGCGTAGGCGGGGTACGGATCGCTCGCGAACTCCCAGGTGAAGAGTTCGGGCGCGGTGCTCTCGGATTGGTGCTGGTGCTGGGGCTGGTCGGTCACGCCCCGACCGTATCTGTCCCCTTCTCCCCGAAAGCCCTCCCCTTACTCCCCCGGTTACTCCCCTACTCCCCGGCTGCTTCCCCGCCGGCCTCCTCGCCGGTCCCTTCCGCGGCCCGTATCGCGTCCCGGTACGCGCGGGCCGCCGCGCGCAGGGCCGCCTCCGGGTCGACGCCCTCCGCTTCGGCCCGTACCGCCAGGGCGAGCAGCTCGTAGCCGATGCCCTCGACCCGGGGCAGGGGGACGTCCAGGCCGGCGGTGCGGACGCGGGAGGCCAGTTTGGCGGCGAGGGCCAGGCCCGGCTGGCCCATGGGGATGCCCTCGGTGACCGAGGTGCGCTGCTTCTCGACGGCCTTGGTGCGCAGCCAGTGCGCCTTGACCTCCTCGGGGGTGGTCGCCGTCTCGCCGCCGAAGACATGCGGGTGGCGATGGATGAGCTTGGCGACGATGCCGCCGGCCACGTCGTCGACGGAGAAGGGCTCCTCCGGGTGCTCCTCGGCGATCCGGGCGTGGAAGACGACCTGGAGGAGAACGTCGCCCAGTTCCTCGCGCAGTTCCTCCCGGTCGCCCTCCTCGATCGCCTCGACGAGTTCGTACGCCTCCTCGATGCCGTACTTGGCCAGGCCCTTGTGGGTCTGCAGTGACGACCAGGGGCACTCGGCGCGGATGCGGTCCATGACCTGGACGAGGTCGAGCAGGCGGGCGCCCGGCAGGTCGTAGGAGGCGGGCAGCAGCTCCAGCTCCGGCATCCGCACGCGGCCGGTGCCCGCGAGGCGGGCCAGTCCGTCGGTCAGGGCGGGTTCGCCCTCGCCCGTCGCCACGACGACCACGGTCCGCCCGCCGGCGCAGGCCTCGACCAGGTCCCGGGCGGCCGGTGCCGCCTCCTCGACGGCTATGCCCGCCTCCCGCAGGTACGGCAGCTGCGGATGGGCGCCGTCCGCGCACAGCACCCGGTCGGCCGCGTGCAGGGCCTGCCAGGCGGGCCAGGACAGCAGGCCGGGCGCGACACGGTGGCTGGTGGTGAGCAGGACGATGCGGCCGGGCAGTACGGCGGAGGGGGCTGCGGGACTGGTTGCGTTCACGATCCGAAACTAACCCACGGAACCGCCGGCCCCCGAAAGTTGTCCACAGGGAGGCCGACGCGGTGTGACAGTAAGCCTGCCGCCTCAGGCGATCGGCTGGACTCCGTCCACCGTGACGTCCCGGACCCACGGGGTCCTGGCGTCGACGCGGCTGCTCTTCTCGTCGTCCCAGGTGCCGTAGCGCGGATTGAGGTCGACGTCGAGCTTCCTGCTCGCCTCGGACAGGGCCTGCCAGAACTCGGGCCGGCTGGTGTCGGCGCCGAGCCGCTGGGCGAGCTTCTGCGCCTGGACCTGGAGGCGGAGGTTGTCGTCGAGGCGCTGCGGCGGGATGCCGTACTGCTGCAGCCAGGCCGTCTCCAGCGCCTCGGCCCCGCCGGCCTGCTGCTCCAGACCGGCCCGCATCTGCTGGACCTCCTTGGGGGTGACGCTCACCCCGGCGTCGCGCGCGGCGCGCTCCAGCACACGGTCCAGGACCATGCCGTGCAGGGTGTCGCGGGTGAGGCTGCCAGTGCGGGCGACGGCCTGCTCGTACTGCGCCTCCGGCACCGCCTCCCGCTGGGCCGCGCGGATCTCGCCGACCCGGTCCTCCAGCTGCGACACCGTGATCCGCTGTCCGCCCACGACGGCCGCCGCGCCGGGATGCGCGTCGTTCCCGCAGGCGGTGAGCAGGGGGGCCGCCATCGTGAGGGCGGCGGTGAGGAGGAGCGCGGTGCGACGACGGCGGTGCAAGGAAACCTCCTGAGGAGAGCTTGTGCGGCGGTGCACAAAGTCCTGCGGTGATCGATAGTAGGCAGCGGCCGGGCTCTGGCCAACCCATTCGACCAACGATTCACCGCGACTTCGAGCACTGCCGACATCGGCGCTCCGGTTTCACCGTCGGCCCGAGCAAGGCCGGGGACTCCGGCGACACCGCTGGGAAAGAGATCACCGGGATCCCCGGGGCAGAGGGCGGCGGACGCGCCGAAGAACGTGCAGCAGACTTCCTGGCCGGGCCCGCTTGTGCCGCCCGATTGCTTGACCTTGCCTCCTTGCAGCGCCTTGGGGGTGGGGATGGCGTGGGGCACACGACTGCCCGTGCAAAAATAACTCATTTGTTATCATGACGGTGTACGGAACCACAGCGGGAGGACTCCATGGCCACGATCACCATCGAGATCGACGACGACCGTCTCACCGAGATGAAGCAGCTCCTGGACACCGAGGACGACAGCGAGACCCTTACCCGGGCCGTCGAGATCGCGGCCGGGGCCATCTACCAACGCCGGGCCGCCCGGCGTCGGCTCAGCGAACTCGCCCACGAAGGCGGAGCGTTCGGTGAGGCTCCGTCAGCGTGAGCAAGGCCTTCCTCATCGACACGAGTGCCTGCAATCGCCTGTTCCGCCTGCCGGGCGTGGAGCGGGAATGGGCCCAGGTGCTCGACGCCGGACGCGTCAGCGTATGCGAGGTGACCGAACTCGAGCTGGTGCGGGCTGCCGGAGGTCGCGAAGAACGTGCTCTCCTGGATCGCTATCTCCACGATGCCTTCGGCTGGACTCCCGCTCCGGAACGCACCCTCCTGCGCGCCCGCCAGGTCCAAGAACTCCTGGTCACCTCAGGACAACACCACGGCCCGGGAGCAGTGGACCTGATGGTCGCCGCAACCGCGGAACTCTCCGGCCTGGTCCTCCTCCACTACGACGCCGACTTCGAAGCGATCGCCAAGGCCACCGGACAGCCGCACCGTTGGATCGCTCCACGCGGTTCGGTGGACTGAGGCCCCGTAGAGGCACTCTTATGCATACCAAGACCCAACTGCGTACCGGCCCCGAAGACGTCGCCCGTTTCCTCCGGCAGCTCCGCGAAGCCCATGGCCTCAGCCAACGTGCCCTGGCCACCCGGCTCGGAGTCAGCCAGGCCCGCGTGGCTCGCCTCGAAAGCGGCGCCAACAACCCCCAGCTGGACACCCTCGCCGCCTATGTCGCCGCCCTCGGCGGAACTCTCTCGCTGCATGCAGACTTCGACACCTGACATCCGGCGTACTCGCGCACCGGGACCGGGGCTTCCCTCCGGTTCGTTCAGGTCATCCGCGCATCTGTCCCAGCCAGCCCAGTGTCCGGCGGATGTCGGCGGCGAGGGGGTGGCCGGGGCCCTGGGCGCGCTCCACGTCGTGCAGCAGCCGGGCCAGGGTCTCGTGCGCGGCGGGGCGGTCGCCGAGGGCGAGCAGGAGGTGGCCGATGCGGCGGCGGACGTCATGGGCGAGCTGCGGGTCGCCCGCGGCCACGTACCGGTTCTCGTAGTACGGCAGCAGGGCCCGGTACTCGGCGAGCGCCGCCGCCGGGTCGCCGAGCTGCTCCAGGCACTGGGCGGCCTCGTAGCGGTGGCGCAGGGACTCCGGGTCGGCCTGGCCCGCCTCGGCGGCGCGTTCGGAGGCGAGGCGGCGCAGTTCGGGCAGCGCGCGCCGGTACTGGCCGTCGTCCAGGAGGGTGGCCGCGTACTGCTTGCGCAGGGTGCGCACGACCGGGGAGCGCTCGCCGTGCTGTTCCGCGGCGATCGGCAGGATCCTGCCGAGGATGTCCACGGCCTGGGTGATCCGGCCCTCGCCGAGCAGCCGCTTGACCTCGTCCACGGCGGCGGCGACATCGGCCTTCTCCGCGACGGGCGCGGGCGGTACGACGGGGGCGGGTTGGGGCGCGGGCGTGCGCGCGAGGTCCGGCCAGGGGGCGTGCGGGCGCAGGAAGGGGCGTGTGGGGTCGAGGGGCGCCCCGGTGGGCGTGCCCCGCGACGGCAGCAGCAGCGCCAGGTGCTCGTAGACCTCCTGGGCGGAGGCGGGGCGGTGCTGCGGGTCCTTGGCGAGCAGGCGCAGCACCAGAGCCTCCAGGGCCTCGGGGACCTCCTGGCGGATCTGGCGCACCGGCCGCGGTGCCTCGTAGAGGTGCCGGTGCAGCACGCCGAGCGCGGTCGAGCCCGCGAAGGGCACGTCGCCGCTGAGCAGTTCGTGCAGCAGCGCACCGAGTGCGTACAGGTCCGTGTAGGGGCCGACCGCGCCGCCCATCGCCTGCTCGGGGGCCATGTAGGCGGGTGAGCCGATGGGCGAACCGGTGTGGGTCAGGCGGGTGGTGTCGCTGTCCATCACGGAGGCGACCCCCAGGTCGAGCACGGTGACCGTGCCGTCCTGCTTGACCATCACGTTGCGCGGCTTGAGGTCGCGGTGGACGATCGGCACGGCGTGCACCGCGCTCAGCGCGGCACACAGCTGCGCGGCGACCGCCACCGCCCACTGCCACGGGTACGGGTTGTGCTCGGCGAGGTGGTCGCCGAGGTCGGCGCCGTCGACGTACTGCATGACGAGGAACAGTTCCTCGCCCGCGCTGCCCGCGTCGTGCACGGTGACCAGACCGGGGTGGTCGACCTGGGCGGTCACCCGGCACTCGCGCACGAAACGGCGGCGCAGTTCGTCGGCCTCCTGCCCGGCCACCTTGTCCGGGCGCAGCAGCTTGACCGCCACCCGCCGGTCCAGCCGCTTGTCGTAGGCCGTCCAGACCTGGCCCATGCCGCCCTGCCCGATGAGCGTGGACAGTTCGTAGCGGCCGGCGATGACCCGTTTCGCCGTCACACTCACCGTCCACCGTGGCCGTGGCCGTGGCCCTGGTCGCCGCCCTCGTGCCCGTCGCTCCTGCGCAAGTAGTCGCTGAGCTCGTCGAGTTCGGCGCGCACCTGGTCGATACGGGCCGGCTGCCCGGGATGCTGCTGCGGCATCGGGGGCACGGGGGCGGACGGCGTGGAACGGTGCGGTCCGGGCGTGGGAGGCGGTGCGGACGGCCCGGGTGTCCCGGGCATCTGCGCCTGGGGCCGCGACACGACTGTGGGCGCGTACGGCGACGCGGGCTGCGGATAGCCGTACGGGGAGGGAGTGCCGGGGCCCGACGCGTGCATCGTCGTGGCGTGGGGCGACGGCGGGCCGTGCACCCCGTACTGGCGCAGCCTGTGGTGGAAGCGGATGTCCACGGTCAGGTAGTACGCGGCGGCGCCGGTGCCGAGGATCAGGAGCATGGCCACGGCGACGTCGGTACGGGTGTCCGACTCCGGCAGCGTACCGATCACCATCAGCAGGACGACGGACACGGGCAGGCTCGCCCAGGCCGCCACCCAGTCGGCGACGCGCCCCCGCAGGAGCGCGACCCGGAACAGCGGCACGCAGGCGAGCAGCCCGCAGGACAGGAAACCGGCGGCGACGAACAGCACGCGCAGGGTGATGACCGTTGCCGTGCTGCGGGTGGGCGGTGCCACGCCGTGGCCGTACATGACTGCTCCTGAACCGGTGTGGCCGATGGGACGGGTGATAAGTCCGCACGGGGGCGGAACTCGGGTGGAAGTCCGAGCGTATAGGCCACCGGGGACAACTGGTCCGGGTTGTACCGAACCGTTGTCGTCCCGATCCCTTCGCCGTCCCTCACCCGGCGGCGGTCAGCCGCCGCACTGCTCCAGCATCATGCGCTTGTCGGCCGTGGTCACCGGCATCTCGTACTTGACGGCGACCTGCGCGAAGCGGACCGCGTACGAGCACCGTACGGGCTTGCTCGGCGGGAGCCAGGCGGCGGGCCCGGAGTCGCTCTTGGCGGAGTTGGCGCGGCCCTCGACCGGGATGAGGTTGAGGGTGTCGTTCGCCAGTTGCTCCCGTTTCTCCTTCGACCAGCGGGAGGCGCCCATCTGCCAGCTGTAGGAGAGCGGGACCACGTGGTCTATCTGGACCTCGGAGGCGTTCTCCTTGCGCCACTCGATGGTCTTGCCGGTGTACGGGTCGGCCAGGGTCATGGCCACCACCACGCAGTCGGAACCGGAGCGGAAGCGCACCTCCTGCCCGTCGCGCTGCAGCAGGTCGTTCCGGGTGTCGCAGCCGTTGCGCGCGAGGGGGACGCCGTCGGCGGTGTCCTTCCAGGCGTAGCCGAACTCGTCGCGGTCGTAACCCGTCTTCGGTCCGCGGCCCTTGGTGGTCACCTTCTCGATGAGGTCGACGGCCGCCGCCCGGTCCGTCTCCCCGGTCAGCGGTGCGAGGCCCGGCGCGGTGCCGTCCGGGTTGTCCAGGGGGCTGACGGCGCGTCCGTCCACTGCCGCCGGGCTGTCCCCGGCGGGGGAACCGGTGTCCACCACGCCCTCGCAGCCGGCGAGGAGCGCCACGGCGGCCAGCGCCGACACCGCGGTCCCCGTACGGCGTGAGAGCCCCGGTCCGCCGCCGCGGCGTATTCGCCCGCCGGCCCGCCCCGTACGTCGTGCCCCGTCCCACGTCGAGTACCGCGTCACGGCACCCCTCCCTTGCTGTTCCGTGCTGCACGTTCTTCTTACCCGCTCGCGCAGGAGCGATATCGCGCCCGGTCCACCGTAGCCAGAGAGAGGTCCAGACCATACGGGCCCAAAAGGAGCATTCCTCGCATGTCGCGCGTAGGGTCGATGCTGAGTCACCTCGGAAGGAGCTCCGGATGGGCATCTTCGACAAGTTCAAGAGCAACAAGTCGGCACAGGAGAAGGCCAGGAAAGCCTCCGACGCCGCCGAGAAGAAGCTCAACGAGCGGACCGGCGGAAAGTACGAGGACCAGATCGACGCCGGGCAGCGGCAGGCAGAGGAGCGGCTCGGCATGAAGCGCGACCGCCCCGATCAGCCATAGGCGTGCGTCCGGGCCGGAAGCCGCCCACGGAACCCCCTGCCGTGGGCGGCTTCGCTCATGCCCCGAGTGCCGCGTGCACCCCGTGTGCCCCGTCCACCCCGCGCACCTGGCCTGACCGGCGGGGCCCCCGGGTCACGACCCCAGGACCGAGGTCAGGAACTCCCCGACCCACGCCAGCAACTCCCGGCCGACCAGCGGCTTTCCGCCCACCTTCGCCGTCTTCGGCCGGGGCACCAGCGCCTGGTGGGCGGCCGGCTTGAGGACCGTGCCGGGGTAGAGCCGCTTGAGGCGCAGCTCCTGGGACTCGCGCAACTCCACCGGGGCGAACCGGATGGTGTTGCCCTGCAGGACGATCTCCCCGACGCCGCACGCGCGCGCCAGCATGCGCAGGCCCGCCACCAGCAGCAGGTTCTCCACCGGCTCCGGCAACTTGCCGTAGCGGTCGACGAGTTCCTCGCGCACCGCCTTGACGTCCTCCTCCGAGTTCGCGGAGGCGATCGCCCGGTACGCCTGCAGGCGCAGCCGCTCGCCGGGCGCGTAGTCGTGCGGGACGTGCGCGTCGACGGGCAGCTCGATCTTGACCTCGAGCGGCGGCTCCTCCTCGATCTCCCCGCTCTCCAGCTGGCGCCGGTAGTCCGCGACGGCCTCGCCGACCATCCGGATGTACAGGTCGAAGCCGACGCCCGCGATGTGGCCGGACTGCTCGCCGCCGAGCAGGTTTCCGGCGCCGCGGATCTCCAGGTCCTTCATCGCCACGTACATGCCCGCGCCCATCTCGGTGTGCTGGGCGATCGTCGCGAGCCGCTCGTGCGCGGTCTCCGTCAGCGGCTTCTCCGGCGGGTACAGGAAGTACGCGTATCCGCGCTCCCGGCTCCGGCCGACCCGGCCGCGCAGCTGGTGCAGCTGGCTGAGGCCGAAGTTGTCGCCGCGCTCCACGATCAGGGTGTTGGCGTTGGAGATGTCGATGCCGGACTCGACGATCGTCGTCGACACCAGTACGTCGTACTTCTTCTCCCAGAAGTCGACGACGACCTGCTCCAGCGCCGACTCCGACATCTGCCCGTGCGCGGTCGCGATCCGCGCCTCGGGCACGATGTCCCGCAGCCGGGCCGCCGCGCGGTCGATCGACTCCACCCGGTTGTGGATGTAGAAGACCTGCCCCTCGCGCAGCAGTTCACGGCGGACGGCCGCACCGATCTGCTTCTCCTCGTAGGGGCCGACGAAGGTGAGCACCGGGTGGCGCTCCTCCGGCGGCGTGGTGATCGTCGACATCTCACGGATGCCGGTGACCGCCATCTCCAGGGTGCGCGGGATGGGGGTGGCCGACATGGTCAGCACGTCGACGTTGGCCCGCAGCTTCTTCAGCTGCTCCTTGTGCTCGACGCCGAAGCGCTGCTCCTCGTCGACGATGACCAGGCCCAGGTCCTTGAACCTGGTCTCGGAGGAGAACAGCCGGTGGGTGCCGATGACGACGTCGACCGAGCCGTCCTTCAGGCCCTCCAGGACGGCCTTCGCCTCGGTGTCGGTCTGGAACCGGGACAGCGCCCGCACGTTCACCGGGAACTGCGCGTACCGGTCGCCGAACGTCCCGAAGTGCTGCTGCACCAGCAGCGTGGTGGGGACGAGCACGGCGACCTGCTTGCCGTCCTGGACCGCCTTGAACGCGGCGCGCACCGCGATCTCCGTCTTGCCGTAGCCGACGTCGCCGCAGATCAGCCGGTCCATCGGGACCGACTTCTCCATGTCCTCCTTGACCTCGGCGATCGTGGTCAGCTGGTCGGGCGTCTCCGCGTACGGGAAGGCGTCCTCCAGCTCGCGCTGCCAGGGCGTGTCCCCGCCGAAGGCGTGCCCGGGGGCCGCCATGCGCGCGCTGTACAGCTTGATCAGGTCGGCGGCGATCTCCTTGACGGCCTTCTTCGCCCGCGCCTTCGTCTTGGTCCAGTCGGCGCCGCCGAGCCGGTGCAAGGTGGGTGCCTCGCCGCCGACGTACTTGGTGATCTGCTCCAGCTGGTCGGTGGGGATGTAGAGCCGGTCACCGGGCTGGCCGCGCTTGGCGGGGGCGTACTCCACCACCAGGTACTCGCGGGTCGCGCCCTGCACGGTGCGCTGCACCATCTCGACGTAGCGGCCCACGCCGTGCTGCTCGTGGACGATGTGGTCGCCCGGCTCCAGGGTGAGCGGGTCGATGGTCTTGCGGCGCCGGACCGGCATCCGGGCGCCCTCGCGGCCGGACGCCTTCTGGCCGGTCAGGTCGGTCTCGGTGAGCACGGCGAGCCTGAGCGCCGGGTCGACGAAGCCGTGGTCGATGCCGCCGCAGGCGACGTGCACCACGGACGGGGCGATCGCGCCGAGGTCCGCCTCCAGCCGGGCCGCGATGCCCTCGCCGCCCAGCACCTCCACCGTGCGGGAGGCCGGGCCGTGGCCCTCGGTGACGAACACCGTGCGCCAGCCGTCGGCGAGCCAGCCCTTGGTGTCGGCGAGCGCCCGCGCGGTGTCCCCGCGGTAGGTCTCGGGGGCGTGCATGCCGAGCTTGAGGGTGTCGTTGTCCAGTTCCTCGTCGGCGGCGAACGGCGACACCGACCACCACATCATGTCCAGCTCGCGCGCCCGGTCGCGGACGTCCGCGATGGACCACAGGGAGGCCGCGCCGACGTCGATGGGCGCCTCCCCGCCGCCGGCGGTGGCCGCCCAGGAGGCCTGCAGGAACTCCTGCGAGGTCGCCACCAGGTCGGCGGCCCGCGTGCGCACCCGCTCCGGGTCGCAGACGACGGCCATGGCGCCCTCGGGCAGCACGTCCAGCAGCAGCTCCATGTCGTCGACGAGGACGGGGGCCAGGGACTCCATGCCCTCGACCGCGATCCCCTCGGCGATCCGGCCGAGCAGCTCGCCCAGCTCGGGGTGCTGTTCGGCGAGGACCCGCGCGCGCTCCCGCACCTCGTCGGTGAGCAGCAGCTCCCGGCAGGGCGGGGCCCACAGGCCGTGGTCGGCGATCTCCAGGGAGCGCTGGTCGGCGACCTTGAAGTAGCGGATCTCCTCGACGTCGTCGCCCCAGAACTCGACGCGCAGGGGGTGTTCCTCGGTGGGCGGGAACACGTCGAGGATGCCGCCGCGCACCGCGAACTCGCCGCGCTTCTCGACCAGTTCCACCCGCGCGTACGCGGCGGCGGCGAGCGCCTCGACGGTCTCGTTCAGATCGGCGGTCTGTCCCGTCCGCAGCGCGACGGGCTCCAGTTCGCCCAGCCCTTTGACCTGCGGCTGGAGCACGGAACGCACGGGCGCGACGACGACCGAGACGGGGCCGGTCTCGAGGTCGTCCGGCCGGGGGTGGGCCAGCCGGCGCAGGACCGCCAGGCGGCGTCCGACGGTGTCGCTGCGGGGGCTGAGCCGCTCGTGCGGCAGCGTCTCCCAGGACGGGTACTCCACGACCCCCTCCGGCGGGAGGAGGGAGCGCAGGGCCGCCGCCAGGTCCTCCGCCTCACGGCCGGTCGCCGTCACGGCCAGCACGGTACGGCCGGTGTCCCGGGCCAGGGCCGCGACCGCGAAGGGGCGGGCGGCCGGGGGGCCGACCAGGTCGACGTGCATCCGGTTGCCGTCGGCGGCCGCCGCGATCGCTTCCGCGAGGGCGGTGTCCTTGACGACGGCGTCCAGCAGACCGTGCAGGCTCATTCGAGGCGCTTCCATCCGGGGGTGTGCATCACGACAGGCCCGACGCGCGCCGCGGGCCGGGGGTGTCCAAGCGTACGACGCCGAGCCCCTGGACGCCGGAAGCCTGTGGACGACGCCCGAAGCCCACGGACGACACGGCCGAAACCCGCGGACGACACGGCCGAAGCCCATGGATGGCGTCCGGCGCCCGGGGCCGGTGCGCCGCCCGAGCCGGTCGGCCGGCCGGTCGGCCACAAGTCCGGGCGTCAACGGGCCCGGCGCCGAAAAGTCCCTCAGGACTTCCCGGCGCCGGGCGCTCCCCCGCTGCCCCCGTGCGCGGTGGCCGGGCGGTGGTCACTCGGTGGCGATCGCGTTCAGGACGTTCATCCGGCCCGCCCGGAACGCCGGGACCAGGGCCGCGAACAGACCCACGAACGCCGAGCCGATGAACACACCGATGATCGTCGGCCACGGGATCTCGAGGACCTTCAGGCCCTCCAGCGCGAGGAGCTGCTGGGCGGTGGCGCCCCAGCCCATGCCCAGCCCCAGGCCCAGCAGGGCACCGAAGAGGGCGATGACGACCGACTCCAGGCGGATCATGCGGCGCAGCTGGCGGCGCGAGAGGCCGATGGCCCGCATCAGGCCGATCTCCCTCGTCCGCTCGACCACCGACAGGGCCAGGGTGTTGACCACACCGAGGATCGCGACGACGATCGCCAGGGCCAGCAGACCGTAGATCATGTTCAGCAGCTGGCCGATCTGGTCCTTGAGCGCTTCCTTGTAGTCGGTCTGGTCGCGCACGGTGTACTGCGGGTACTCGTGCAGCGAGTCCTTCAGCGCCGTGTACGCGGCGTCCTGCTGGCCGTCCTTCGCCGAGACGAAGAGCAGCATGTCCAGCGGCATCCTGTCGGCCGGGACGTACCTGGCCATGGTGTCGATCGACGTGTACATCGCGCCCGCGTCGACCACGGCGTCGCTGCTGGTGATCGCCCGGACGGTCAGGCCGGCGGTCTCCCCGTCCTTGAACGCGACGTCGATCTTCGATCCGAGGCCGATGCCGTGGTCCTCGGCGAACTTCTCGTGGACGGACATCGAGTCGGGCCGGTAGGCGTCCTCCAGCTTCCCCTCGACCGTCTCGACCCGCAGGTCGGTGGCGTACGTCGGGTCGGCCGCCGTGATCGCCGTGTTCTTGAGCGTCTTGCCGTCGGGCGTGGTGAAGTCGGCCTCGGTCCACTTGTACTCGGTGACCCGCTCCACCTGCGGGGCGTCCTGCACGGCCTGGACCGCCTGCGGGGTGATCAGCTGGCCGCTGTCGGACTGGATGATGAAGTCCGTGCCGACGCTCTTGTCCAGCTCGTCGGTGGCCGAGGCCACCATGGAGGCGCCGACCACCGACAGGCACGCCACCAGGGCCAGCCCGATCATCAGCGCGGCGCCCGTGGCACCGGTGCGGCGCGGGTTGCGCAGCGCGTTGCGCTCGGCCATCCGCCCCACGGGGCCGAAGACCCGCAGCACGACGACGCCGAGGACACGGACCACACCACCGGCGAGCAGCGGACCGATGAGAACGAAGCCGATCAGCGACAGCACCACGCCGAAGCCCAGCCACATCGAGCCCTCCGCGGCCTTCTCCGCGGCCGCCGCGAGGTACAGGGCGAACGCGCCGGCCGCGGTCAGCAGCGTGCCGACGCCGCCCCGGATCCGGCCGGCCCTGGCGTCCGCGGGGGCACCCGCGTCACGCAGCGCGGCCATCGGGGAGATCTTGCCGGCCCGCCGGGCCGGCAGATAGGCGGCCAGGACGGTCACGACGACACCGAGGAGCAGTCCGATCGCCGGAGTCGTCCAGGCGACGGTGAGGTCGTCCGTGGACAGCTCCATGCCCGCCATGCCCATGAGCTTCATCAGCCCGACGGCGAGTCCCACGCCCGCGCCCACCCCGAGCACCGAACCGACGACGCCGAGCAGCAGCGCCTCGATCAGCACCGAGCGGTTGACCTGCTTGCGGGAGGAGCCGATGGCCCGCATCAGGCCGATCTCCCGGGTGCGCTGGGCGACCAGCATGGAGAAGGTGTTGATGATCAGGAAGATGCCGACGAGGAACGCGATCCCGGCGAAGCCGAGCATCGCGTACTTCAGGACGCTCATGAAGCCCTCGACGTCCTTCTGGCCCGCCTCCGCGCTCTCCTTCGCGGTCAGCACCTTGTAGTCGCCGTCCAGCGCGGCGGCGACGTTCTTCTTCAGCTGCGCGTGGCTGACGCCGTCGGCGGCCGTGGCGTTGACGTTGGTGAAGACGCCGCTCTCGCCGAGCAGGGCCTGCTGGGCGGTCTTCGTGTCCAGGAAGAAGATCGCGGCACCGGGGTTGGTGACGGTGAAGTCGGCGATGCCGGAGACCTTCGCGGTGTGCGTGCCGACCACGCTGATCACGCCGATCTCGTCACCGAGTTCCAGGCCGTGCTTGTCGGCGGTGTCGGCGTCGACCAGGATCTGGTCGGGGCCCTCGGGCGCCGCACCGGAGGTGATCTTCATGGTGCGGGCGTCGTTGGCGGTCCAGTTGCCGACGATGGTCGGGCCGCCGCTGGTGGGCGAGAGGCTCTCCTTGTCGCCGTCGACGACGGTCAGCGAGGTGGAGTGCAGCGCCCCCTCGGCCGACTTCACCCCGTCCACCTTCCGCACCTCGGCGAGCACGGAGGCCGGGATGACCGGCGGCTTGCCGTTGTCGGAGGTCGTCTCGCCGCCGTCGGAGGCGTCCTTGGCGCTGACCGTGACGTCCGACGCCGTGGCCGCGAACAGCTTGTCGAACGTCGTGGACATCGTGTCGGTGAAGACGAGGGTCCCGCAGACGAAGGCCACCGACAGCAGCACCGCGACGGCCGACAGCGCCATCCGCCCCTTGTGCGCGAGGAAGTTGCGCATCGAGGTCTTCAACACGGTCATGACGTGCGCCCCCGGGCGTCGAAGTCCTTCATCCGGTCCAGGACCTGTTCGGCCGTCGGCTGGTGCATCTCGTCGACGATGCGGCCGTCGGCGAGGTACAGCACCCGGTCCGCGTAGGAGGCGGCGACCGGGTCGTGGGTGACCATCACGATGGTCTGGCCCAGGTCGTCGACCGAGCGGCGCAGGAAGCCGAGGACCTCGGCACCGGCCCGCGAGTCGAGGTTTCCGGTCGGCTCGTCACCGAAGATGATCTCCGGCCGGGCCGCCAGCGCCCGCGCCACGGCGACGCGCTGCTGCTGACCCCCGGACAGCTGGGTGGGCCGGTGCTTCAGCCGCCCGGCGAGCCCCACGGTCTCCACCACCCGGTCCAGCCACTCCTGGTCGGGCCTGCGGCCGGCGATGTCCATGGGCAGCGTGATGTTCTCGAGCGCGTTCAGCGTCGGCAGCAGGTTGAACGCCTGGAAGATGAACCCGATCCGGTCCCGGCGCAGCCGCGTGAGCTTCTTGTCCTTCAGGCCGGTGATCTCGGTCTCGTCCAGATGGATCTGCCCGCTGGTCACGGTGTCGAGCCCGGCCAGGCAGTGCATCAGTGTGGACTTGCCGGACCCCGAGGGGCCCATGATCGCGGTGAACTGGCCGCGGGCGATGTCCACGTCGACGTGGTCGAGCGCGACGACGCGGGTCTCACCGGCCCCGTACGCCTTCACGACCTGCCGCGCCCGCGCGGCAACGGCCGTACTCCCTCCCGTCGCCCGGCCACCACCCCTCATCGAGGCGCTTCGCGCCGCACCTTCCGAATCGCCCCCGTGCCCGGGAATGGTCACAGCCGATGTCACGGTAATTCTCCTATGTCGGTCAGCAGGTGGGACAGCAGTGCCCGGCGCGACCGCCGTCGTGCCCGACGGCCGCTGCGTGCGTGTTCGTTCGACGTGGTTCAGTCTGGCGGCGGGGAGGATCGTGCGCCCTGGTGCCCGGCGCAGTCTTCTCCTGAGGAAAACCCCACCCCCGGCGGTGTGCTCCGCCACCCCCCAGCGGCGTAAAGCCAGGTTAAGGACCGACACCGCCCCGTCTCGTCATCCGTCGGTACGAACCCTCCCCGAGCCGTAGTACGGAGGTACCCCTAAGGGCTCTCCCCCGGCAGGCGGAGCGCGTCTCAGGGTTGCCTCCTCCCGACGGCCCCCTCAGCCTCCACCCTTCCGCCGCGTCAGGGTCAAGCCGCGAAAACCCCGGTGCCCCGGTCGCGGCCCCCGCGTACCGTTCCGGCATGCCGACCCTGGAACGCCTCCGCGTGGAGCACGCGCCCGCACTGCTGGCCTTCGAGCACGACAACCGCGCCTACTTCGCCCGCTCGATACCGGACCGGGGGGACGCGTACTTCACCCCGTCCGGCTTCGCCGCCCGCCACGCCTCGCTCCTGGCCGAACAGGAGGCGGGCACCTGCCACTTCCACGTCCTCCTGGAGGAGGACGGGAGGGTCGTCGGCCGGGTGAACCTGATCGACGTCGTGGATGGCTCGGCCGAACTCGGCTACCGCGTGGGGGAGCGCGCGGCGGGCCGCGGCGTGGCGACGGCGGCGGTGACCCAGGTCTGCCGTCTGGCAGCGCGGCCGTACGGCCTCACGACACTGACCGCGGTCACCACGTCGGACAATCCCGCGTCGATGACCGTCCTCACCCGCAACGGCTTCACCCGCGTGCGGGACATCACGGTCGACGGCCGCCCCGGGGTGAGCTACGTCCGCCGGGACCTCGGAGGCCGGGACACACCCTGAGACGCCTCGAGGACGCCGCACGAGCGGGGCGGACGGGCAAACACACAGGGAGCCGGGCCCGGTCGACGCATCCGACCGGGCCCGGCTCCCGCCTGTCCGCCGCCCTCAGCGGCGAGAGGTCACAGCAGGCCGTCCCACATCTGCTCCAGCAGGACCGACCACCAGCTGTCCGGCGAACCGAGGGCCGCCGGGTCCAGCGCCGCCAGCTGCATCTGGAAGTCGACGGTCCAGCGGCCCGCCTGCTCCTGGTTCAGGCCGAACCGCAGCCGCCACATCCGCCCCAGCAACGCCAGGCAGCGCGCGAACTCCGGCAGACCCGTGTTCACGAACTGCGGCGGTACGGGCGCACCGCCCGGCCCCGGCTCCACCGGCACCGCGACGATGTTCGCCGTGCCGTACTGCACACAGATCGCCTTGCCGAAGTCGCTGCCCATCACCAGGTACGACCCCGCGTCCGCGGCCGGCTGCACGCCCCGCTCCGCGGCCAGCTCCGCCAGCGTGGGCACCGGACGGCCCGGCTGGGCCTGCGCCCAGAAGAACGGGCCCATGTCCAGCGGCAGTCCGGCCACCACCAGCGTGTGCGCCACCACCGGCGGCACCCCCTGCCGGGACACCGCGGCCTGCTCGAACCGGAACACACCCGGCCCGAACGCCCCCGCCAGCTCCTGCCCGATGACCTCCGGCGGGACCGGCGGCGCCGGCGTGACCGGCGTCAACGGCGCACGCACCGGCGCCGGCCGGGCAGGACCGTCCGCCACCTGATGCAGCTCACCCTGATGTGCGAGCAGTTGCTGCATGCCCTGCTGCCGGCTCGCGTGATCCGTGCCGTACGGGGCGATGTTCGTGATCCGCGCCTGCGGCCACTGCTCCCGGATCATCCGGGCACAGTACGCACCCGGCAGCTCACACGACTCCAACTCCGTGTGCAGCTCCAGCACCTGGCCCGGCGGCACGTTCATCGCACGCAGCTCGTGGAAGATCTGCCACTCCGGGTGCGGCGTACCCGGCGCCGAACGCCGGATCAGCTGCTGCTCGGAACCGTCCTGCGCGCGGTAGCGCAGGACCGCCTGATAGCCGGGGCCGACCGTCGGCTGTCCGACGGGCGGCGGCGGATAGCCGTACGCCGGAGGCACCGCGCCGGGCACACCGCCGGGGGCACCGGGGGGTGCGGGAGGCGGCGGAGGCGGAGGCGCGCCGGGGCTGCCGACCGTAGGACCGCCCAGCACGGTCTCGGCGTGGTGCACGGAACCACGCCCACCCGCGCCCCCCGGAGCACCCGGCGGACCGGGCGGCTGCGGCGCACCGGGGGCACCCGGACGGCCGGGGTCGGCGAACATCGTCGCGGCGGGACGCACCCCACCGGGCGGCGTACCACCGGGCGCGGACGGCGCCCCGGGCGGAGGCGGAGTACCCGGCGGCGCGGTCGGAGCGCCGGGCGGTGGCGTCGGGGCCCCTCCCGGTCCCTCCGGACCCTCGAGGCCGCTGAGCCCGTTGGACCCCGGCGACGACATCATCTGCGTCGGTACGTACCCGCCCGCCGGACCACCCGGCGTGCCGGGGCCCGACGGGGGCGCGGCCGGCGGCGGAGGCGTGGTCCCCGCCCACACGCCCGGCGTACCCGGGACACCCGGCGGAGGCGGCGTCGTCGGCCCGGAGGCACGACGCGGCGGCGGCGCCTTGCTGGTCGCGGCATCGGCGATGTCCCTGGCGCCCGGCGCCGCCGGGTACGCCTGCGTACCCGGCGGAACCTGCGCACCCGGGGCCTGGAGCGCCGGGCTCACCGCCGTCGGCGGGAGCCGGCTGCCACCCGAGATCAGCGCCGTCTGCGCCTCCGGCGCAGCCGGCGGCGGCGTGCCCTCGTCCGACTGGCTCAGCGGCGGAGCGAACACGGTCTCCGGCAGCGGCACGGAACGGTCCTCACCGGCATCGGCGTTCGTATCCGTACCGGCCCACGGCGTCGCCCCGGCCGTCTCACCCGACGCACCGGAACCGGCACCGGCAGTCCCCGCCCGGGAGTCGCCCCCGCCGGCAGCAGGCCAGACGGCACCGGAAGAACCGGCCCCCGGACCCGCCGCCACGGCAGCACCACCGGCGGTACCGGCGGTACCGCCCGCCCCCGCCGCACCGCCCGACGTCTCCCCCCGGCGATCCGGGATCCCCAGCCGGTCCGCGGCCTCCTGCAACCACTCCGGCGGACTCAGCAGGAACGACGTCTGATTCAGATCCACCCGCGCCGCGGGCGCCGGCTCCGGCACCGCCTCCGCACGGCCGTACTCCTCCTCGTACCGGCGGATCACCTCACCCACCGCCAGCGCGGGCCACAACGAAGCCTCACCACTGTCCCGGGCGATCACCAGCCGCTGCGCGCCGCCCTCCGAACGCGGCCCGTCCGCGCGGTCCTCCGCCCACACCACGAACCCGAGATCGAACTCCCGCACCCGCACCTCACGGTGCTGATACGACGGCACATCCCCGTTGATCCACTCTTCCGCACGCTCCTGCGCCTGCGCGAACGTCACCATCGCCAGACCTCACTCCCCCGCGGAGGAAACCGGAACGACCTGCGCGAAGCCGCCGTCCACCATCAGATTCGCCACCGTCTCCAACTCGGGCGGCGACCCCGCCAACCGTGCCAGAAACGCGTCGAAGTCGTCCCCGCACGGCAGCAGCAGCCGCTCCACCCGCTCCGCCGGCGTCCACGACGGATCCACGTCCCGCGCGTCGTCGTACGCGCAGAACCACACCGAACCCACCCGGTCGCCCTTCACCTTCACCGCCAGCAGACCGCCCTGGACGAAAGCGACCCCCAGGTAGTCCTTGGTGAGGTGATCACGCAGGCACTTGTTGACGTACACCAGGTCGTTGACCGCGGCCTCGTCCCGCACCGTGAAGAACGGCTGGTCGACCAGCAGCCCCAGCTCCGCGTCCAGCGCCGTCCCCACCGGGGCACAACCACCCGCCACCTTCAGGAACGACCGGTACGCGCCCGGCAGCCGGTACCCGAGGTCCTCCTCGACCTCCAGCACCTGCGCCTCGGTCACCGCGAGCCCCGACTTCGGCAGCCCGAAGTGCGCCGGCCGCGTCTCCTGCAACGGCCGCGTCCCCCGCTTGTCCTGGTCCACACCCGACGTCACCACACCACCGTGGTGCCGCAGCAACGCCTTCACCTCGACCGGCACCAGCTCCAGCCGCCGCGAGGCCACCGCGTGGTGCCACGTCCAGCCGTGCGGCGTCGCCACCGCCGGCACCGTGTCCCACAGCTCATGACCGGTCGCCGCCAGCGTCGCGTTCGCCGACACGTAGTCCGTCAGCCGCAATTCGTCGACACCGAAACCCTCCGGCGGCTCCGCGATCTCCGCGGCCGCACGCGCGTACGGAGAGAAATCAGGGTAACCACGCTCGTCCACCCGTACCCCTCTCGGGTGACGGGCCGCCCGCACCGGATCCGGGAAGTGCACGACCTGCCCGGCATAGGCCGCGTTCGGCGGCACGGTTTTTCCCCCAGCCTGGCGGCCGGGAGGTGCCCCCAGCCCGAGCCGACCTGTCGTCATGGCGGTTGCCCCCTGCGGCACTCTGTACGCCCCGCACCGCCCACCCTCGGACCGTTACGGAACGTATTCGACTGTCACGTCTGTTTCGACTGCTTACCGCCGCATCCCCACCGGCTCCCCGCACGCCCTCCGCACGGATCACCGCAGGAATCACGGTGCCGACAGCCTATGCGGTACGGCGGCACCGGTCACCGGGCACCGGCCGCTCACTCCCCCGCCTCCGTGACCAACCGTCACCCTCCCGTGACGGTCAGCCCGAACCTGGGCGTGTCACCTCGCCCCAGCTTCCCCATCAGCCACGCCATTTGGCACCCTGTGACCTTCCGGGGGATGCGCGGGAGGAAAAGACGATCATGAATATGACGCACACAGGGACCCACCAGGGGGCCCACACCGGTCGCACCGGCGACCCCCGCACCGGCGACCCCCGCGTCGACTGGAGCGCCGCCGACGCCGCCCACACCCCCCTCCTCCACCACCGCCGCGACGGCATCCTGCCCACCATCGCCGCCGCCCTCTCCATCCGCGGCACCATCCTCACCGGGACCGCCGCCCGCGGTGACACACCCCCCGACCTGCACCCCCTCGTCCAGGACTTCCTCGACACCCTCACCAGCGGCCAACGCGACCGCTTCACCGGCCGCTGCGCCGAGACCATCCTCATCTCCCGGCACATCACCGCCGCCGACAACGCCCGCAGCAAGCGCGCCGCACGCAAACCCATGACCAACGGCGAAGCACGCAGAGCGCTCAAGCAGGGCAAACTCACCGCCCGCCACATCCGCGAGGACGGCGACCCCCTCCACGGAAGCTTCGCCACCCCCTGCCGCGCCTGCACCGCCCTCACCGCCCACTTCGGCGTCCGCGTCGTCGACCCCGGATAACCCCCGCCCCCCTCCCCCCTCCCCCCTCCCCGGCACCGACCGGCCACCACCACCCCGACGACGAACGAACGGCAGATGCACACCGACCGCACCCCCGCCCCCCACCGCCCGGCCCCACCCGAGCCCGGAGGGACCTCACCCCGCTTCCCCGCCCCCGTCGACACCACCCTGCGCACCGCCGGCTGGAAACCAGGCCGCTGGGACATCAACCAAGCCGAGATCTGGGCCGACACCCTGCGCGACCACACCTCACCCGCCGGACACCGTCACTCCGTCCTCCCCTCCGCCGCCGAAGTCTGGGCCGAATTCGGCGGCCTCCGCATCACCCCCGCCGGCACCGGCCGCCAACTCGCCCCCGCCACCCTCCACCTCGACCCCCTGCACGGCCTCCACCTGGCCCGCACCCTCGGCGACCTCGGCCGCGCCCTCGACACCGAGGTCTGCCCCATCGGCGCCGAAACCGACACCCACACCCTCATCGCCATCGA
Organism: Streptomyces sp. GDS52; assembly: GCF_052246875.1. NCBI lineage: Bacteria > Bacillati > Actinomycetota > Actinomycetes > Kitasatosporales > Streptomycetaceae > Streptomyces > Streptomyces sp. GDS52. The sequence continues at coordinate 4,270,035 of NZ_CM125966.1, read as the reverse complement.
CACCCAGGGCCGCGTCTACGCCCTCGACCACACCGGCGACTGGTACCTCGGCCACCACATCGACCAGGCCCTCACCGCCCTCGTCACCGGCACCCGGCCCGCCCGCCTCACCACCGGCTGACCTCACCCTCACCTCCAGGCCCACGCACCCGGCCCCGGCCCAGCTCCCGCTCCGGCCCTGCTCCGGCCCCGGCTACGACGCCGGAATCACCGCCGACACCCGGAAGCCCCCCGCATCCGTCGGCCCCGACACGAACACCCCGCCCAACGCGGACACCCGCTCCTTCATCCCCACCAGACCGTTCCCACCCGACGGCAACCGCGCCGACGCCCCCGCCTCCGGCGGCGGCTCGTTCTCCACCTGCATCGCGATCTCCGCCACCCGATGCGCGAGCCGCACATACGTCTTCGCCCCCGGCGCGTGCTTGTGGACGTTCGTCAACGCCTCCTGCACCACCCGGTACGCCGTCGACTCCACCTCCCCCGCATACGGCCGGCCCTCGCCCTCCACCGACAGATCCACCACCACCCCCGCAGCCGCCGACTGCTCCACCAACTCGCCGATCTCCACCAGCCTCGGCCCTTCACCCCCCGCACCCCGCGCCTCGTCCACCGCCCGCGACGCGGCCGCGGCCGCCGCCACACCCACCGCCACCAACGGCACCGCATCCCCCGCGCCCCGGCCCCCGCCGCTCCCGCCGCTCCCGCCGGACCGCAGCACCCCGAGCATCTCCCGCAACTCCGTCAACGCCTGCCGGCCCATGTCCCCCACCAGCGCGGCGTTCTTCACCGCCTTCTCCGGATCCTTCCGCGCCACCGCCTGCAACGCCGCCGCATGCACCACCATCAGACTCACCCGGTGCGCGACCACGTCATGCATCTCCCGCGCGATCCGCCTCCGCTCCTCGTCACGCGCCCACTCGGCCCGCTCCTCGGCCCGCTCCGCCAACAACTGGAGCTCCCGCTCCAGACTGTCCGCCCGCTCCCGCAGGCTCTCCATCAACCGCCGCCGCGCCCCCACGTACAGCCCCAGCAGCACCGGCGGCGCGGTCAGCCCCAGCGACGTCGTGATCGACGCGAACGGAACGAACCAGTCCCCCAGGGTCAGCTCCCCGCGCGCCATGTCCTGCTGCACCCGCACGAACGTCACGATGAGCGTCCCCACCAGCGACATCCCCGCCAGCGACCCGATGATCCGGCGCGGCAACTCCGACGCGGCCAGCGTGTACAGGCCGACCAGCCCCATCAGAAAGCCCATCTGGGCCGGCGTGACGGCGATCACCACCAGCACCACGGCGATCGGCCAGTGCCGCCGCACCACCAGCACGGAACCCACCAGCAGCCCGAAGAGCACCCCCGCGGCCACCGGGATCCCCGCGTCCCGCGCGAACGGGATCCCCTCCAGCCCGCACTCCAGCGCGGACACCGCCGCAAGGCTCACATCCAGCGCGGCACTCCGCCGCCTTCCCCACCACCACGGCCCTCCGCCGGCCGCCCCGTGGTCTTCCCCCGTCGTGGTCATGCCCTCCAGCCTACGGGCGCGAGGTGCCGGTTTTCCGGGCAGTTTCCCCGACCGCACTCCCTCACGATCCGTGACCGTTCGGATGCGATACGGGCCGAAATCACTCGAACTGCTGAATCGCACACCGTTCGATCCCGGAAGCCCGCATTCCGCCCGGACGGTATGCGTATGACACATGCACCGGGCAAGTACGCCGACTTCGAGGGACTGCGGGAGCAGGCGGTGGCGCTGCGGCGGGCGGGACTGAGCCGACGCCAGATCCGCGACCGACTCCACGTCGACAACAACGACATCCTCAACCGCCTCCTGGAGGGCGAGCCGCCCCCGGAGTGGACGAAGCGCCCGAACGCGAAGGACGACCTACGGGCCAAGGCGAGGGAGCTCCGACTCCAGGGCTGGACGTACGACCGGATCCAGGTGGAGCTGGGCTGCTCCAAGGGTTCGATCTCACTGTGGGTACGGGACCTGCCGAAGCCGGAGCGCAAGCGGAGCTCCGAAGAGGCGGCGGCGATCGCACGGCGAGGCTGGGAGGCGAAACTGCGAGTGCGCGAGGAGGAACGACAGCAGACCAAAGCCACAGCCATGGCAGAGATCGGCGACATGAGCGACCGGGAGGTGCTTCTGGCCGGCGTCGCCCTTTACTGGGCAGAGGGCACCAAGGACAAGCCGTACCGACGCTGCGAGAGACTGCAGTTCGTCAACAGCGATCCGAACGTCATCCGCTTCTACCTGCGCTGGCTCGACGTACTGGGCGTGGAGCGCGAGCGCCTGCGCTTCCGGGTGAGCATCCATGAGTCGGCGGACACGACAACGGCAGAAGCGTTCTGGGCCGACCTCGCAGGCGTGGACGCTGCCGACTTCCAGAAGGCGACCATCAAGCGGCACAACCCGAAGACGAACCGAAAGAACACCGCAGAGGCCTACAAAGGCTGCTTGGTCATCCGCGTACTCGGAGGAGCCGACTTGTATCGTCGCGTGGAAGGCGCCTGGTACGGCATAGTAGGAGCGGCACGCGAAGCCGATCACCCGAATCGGACATAGCGTACAGATTATCCCGGATCGTCTAAAGGCAGGACAAACGGTTTTGGTCCGTTGAATGAGGGTTCGAATCCTTCTCCGGGAGCCCACAGCAACAGCGTCCTCAGTGTGGGTCCTGACCGGCCAACCCCCGGTCAGGACCCACACTCGTACCCTCCTCGAACACCCCCGGTATCCTGCGGTTGTCACCCCCACCCCCTTACAGCCGAAGGGCATCCTTGTGAGCGCCAACCGCCCGGCAGCCGTCGTCGTTCTCGCAGCGGGTGAGGGCACCCGTATGAAGTCGGCCACTCCGAAGGTCCTGCACGACATCTGCGGCCGTTCCCTGGTGGGCCATGTGCTCGCCGCCGCCGGTGAGCTGGAGCCGGAGAACCTGGTCGTCGTCGTGGGCCACGCCCGCGAGCAGGTGGCCGCGCACCTCGCCGAGGTCTCCCCCGCCGTCCGCACCGCCGTCCAGGCGGAGCAGAACGGCACCGGGCACGCCGTGCGGATGGGGCTGGAGGAGCTGGGCGGTTCGGTGGAGGGGACCGTGGTGGTCGTCTGCGGCGACACCCCGCTGCTGACCGGTGGGACGCTGCGGCAGCTGTCGGCCACGCACTCCGCCGACGGCAACGCGGTGACCGTGCTGACGGCCGAGGTGCCGGACGCGACCGGGTACGGCCGGATCGTGCGGGACGACACCGGTGCCGTGACGGCGATCGTGGAGCACAAGGACGCCACCGACACGCAGCGGGCGATCCGGGAGATCAACTCCGGGGTGTTCGCGTTCGACGGGCGGCTGCTGGCCGACGCGCTGGGGAAGGTGCGGACGGACAACAGCCAGGGCGAGGAGTACCTGACCGATGTGCTGGGCATCCTGCGGGAGGCCGGGCACCGGGTGGGTGCGTCGGTGGCGGGTGACCACCGGGAGATCGCGGGGATCAACAACCGGGTGCAGCTCGCCGAGGCGCGGCGGATCCTCAACGACCGGTTGCTGACGGAGGCCATGCTGGCCGGGGTGACGGTGGTCGATCCGGCGACGACGTGGGTGGATGTGACGGTGACGTTCGAGCAGGACGTGCTCGTGCATCCGGGGACGCAGTTGCAGGGGGCGACGCATCTCGCCGAGGGCTGCGAGGTGGGCCCGAACGCGCGGTTGACGGACACCCGGGTGGGGGCCGGCGCGCGGGTGGACAACACGGTGTCGGCGGGTGCCGAGATCGGCCCGGAGGCGACCGTGGGGCCGTATGCGTACCTGCGTCCGGGGACGCGGCTCGGGCGCAAGGGCAAGATCGGTACGTACGTGGAGACGAAGAACGCGTCGATCGGTGAGGGGACGAAGGTTCCGCATCTGTCGTACGTGGGGGATGCCACGATCGGCGACTTCTCGAACATCGGTGCGGCGAGTGTGTTCGTGAACTACGACGGACAGGACAAACATCACACGACGGTCGGGTCGCACTGCAGGACGGGGTCGGACAACATGTTTGTGGCACCTGTCACCGTCGGGGACGGTGCTTACACGGCTGCCGGCTCTGTGATCACGAAGGATGTGCCGCCCGGTTCACTGGCTGTGGCCCGTGGCCAGCAGCGGAACATCGAGGGCTGGGTGGCTCGTAAGCGTCCGGGGAGTGCTTCCGCGAAGGCCGCGGAGGCCGCTTCGGGAGGGTCGGCCGAGGAGGGGTGACCGGAGAGCGGCGCGTCCGATTCGGCGTACCGTGATAAATGCACATCTACACCCCATCTGCCGAGACGGCTCCTCGCGTACGGACCGAGAGGCCGCTCGTGACCGAGCCGTGTAACCCCGCGCAACCCGCAAGTCCCCGCGATACCTGCGAAACCTCTGAGGAGAAAGTGCTGTGACCGGGATCAAGACGACCGGCCAGAAGAAGATGATGTTCTTCTCCGGCCGCGCCCACCCCGAGCTTGCCGAGGAGGTCGCCCACCAGCTGGGGGTCGGGGTCGTCCCGACGAAGGCCTTCGACTTCGCCAATGGCGAGATCTACGTGCGATACGAGGAGTCGGCCCGTGGTGCCGACTGCTTCCTGATCCAGAGCCACACGGCACCGATCAACAAGTGGATCATGGAGCAGTTGATCATGATCGACGCGTTGAAGCGCGCGTCGGCCAGGTCCATCACGGTCATCGTGCCGTTCTACGGTTACGCGCGGCAGGACAAGAAGCACCGGGGCCGTGAACCGATCTCGGCGCGCCTGATCGCGGACATGATGAAGACGGCGGGCGCGACCCGGGTGCTGACGGTGGATCTGCACACGGATCAGATCCAGGGCTTCTTCGACGGTCCCGTCGACCACCTCTTCGCGCTGCCGCTGCTCGCGGACTACGTGGGCGCGAAGGTGGACCGGGAGAAGCTGACCGTGGTCTCGCCGGACGCGGGCCGGGTGCGGGTGGCGGACCGCTGGTGCGACCGGCTGGGCGCGCCACTGGCGATCGTGCACAAGCGGCGGGACAAGGACGTGGCGAACCAGGTCACGGTCCACGAGGTGGTCGGTGAGGTGAAGGGCCGCGTCTGCGTCCTGGTGGACGACATGATTGACACGGGTGGCACGATCTGCGCGGCGGCGGACGCGTTGTTCGCGCACGGCGCGGAGGACGTCATCGTGACGGCGACGCACGGTGTGCTGTCGGGTCCGGCGGCGGACCGGCTGAAGAACTCGCGGGTGAGTGAGTTCGTGTTCACGGACACGCTGCCGACTCCGCACGAGCTGGCTGCCGACCTGGACAAGATCAAGGTGCTGTCGATCGCGCCGACGATCGCGCGTGCGGTGCGTGAGGTGTTCGAAGACGGTTCGGTGACGAGCCTGTTCGACGAGCAGTAAGGGTTCTGCAGCCCGGTCCCGATGATGGCCCGGGTGATCGTTTTGGGTACGGCCTTCCTGTCCGAGTAGACTGCTGCAGTTGCTCGGCGAGGGAGGCCGTACCGCTTCGTGAGGGGCGGGGTACGGCGGTCCGTAATCGACGCGCTCTTCGTAGCAGGCCGTTCGTGGCCGGGTGACCACGTCCACAACTGTCTTCGAGGAGTGATGAGTATGGCCGATGTGAAGCTGCACGCCGAGACCCGTACCGAGTTCGGCAAGGGTGCCGCGCGTCGTGTCCGTCGTGACAACAAGGTCCCGGGTGTGGTGTACGAGCACGGTCTCGAGCCGCTGCACCTGACGTTCCCGGGCCACGAGCTGCTGATGGCGCTGCGTACGTCGAACGTGCTGATCGATCTGGTCATCGACGGCGAGGGCAGCCAGCTGGCGATCCCGAAGGCGGTGCAGCGTGACCCGCTGCGCGGTGACCTGGTGCACGTGGACCTGCTGATGGTGAAGCGGGGCGAGCGGGTCACCGTCGAGATCCCCGTGCACGCCGAGGGTGAGCTGGCCCCGGGTGGCAACCTGCTGGAGCACGTCCTCTCCGCGCTGCCGGTCGAGGCGGAGGCGACGAACATTCCGGACAGCCTGACCGCTTCGGTGCAGGGCCTGGCGGCCGGTGACGCGGTCCTCGCCAAGGACCTGGTGCTGCCGGAGGGCGTCAAGCTGGCGGTCGAGGAGGACACCGTCGTGCTGCAGGTGCTGGCCGCGCAGGCCGAGGAGGTCTCGGAGGGCGAGGAGGCCGCCGAGGCCTGATCGTCCTCGTGGGCCTCGTCGCCCGCGGAGGCTTCGTATTCTTCGATGCGCGTCGGCCGCTGTTCCCGTGCGGAGCAGCGGCCGACGCGCATTCAGGACACGCGTTCAGGACGCGGATGCACCGATGCGTGAATGTACGGATGCATGGACGCGTGCATGCGTGCATACGTGGATGAGGGAGAAACGGACGTGACGACCGATGACGCGGCGGCGCCCTGGCTGATCGCGGGGCTGGGCAATCCGGGGCCGGAGTACGCGATGAACCGGCACAACGTGGGGTTCATGGTGGCGGACCTGCTGGCGGAGCGGGTCGGGGGCCGGTTCAAGCGGGCCGGGAAGGCCCAGGCTCAGGTGGTGGAGGGGCGGATCGGGCCGCCGGGTCCGGCGAGCCGGCGGGTGATCGTGGTGAAGCCGATGTCGTTCATGAACCTGTCGGGCGGTCCGGTGAACGCGCTGCGGGAGTTCTACAAGGTGCCGGTGGCCCATGTGGTGGCGGTCCACGACGAGCTGGACATCGACTACGGGACGCTGCGGCTGAAGCTGGGTGGCGGGGACAACGGTCACAACGGGTTGAAGTCGATGACGAAGGCGTTCGGGCGGGAGTACCACCGGGCGCGGTTCGGGATCGGGCGTCCGCCGGGGCGGATGCAGGTGGCGGACTACGTGCTGCGGGACTTCTCGTCGGCGGAGCGCAAGGAGCTGGACTACTTCGTGGACCGGGCGGCGGACGCGGTGGAGTGTCTGGTGATCGAGGGGCTGGAGCGGGCGCAGGGCACGTACAACTCGTGAGCCGGTTCCGGTGCCTCGCACCCGGCCGAGGTTGACCGACCGTACAGGCATGGCCAAGGATCTCGGCCATGCCTCCTGCCGTCTCCGCCTCCCGGAGCTCTTCCCGGCACTCCTCCCGGCGTGTCTCCCGGCGTTCCTCCGCCGTGCTGCGGCTGGTCCGGCTCGCGGCGATGGGCGTGGTCACCGTGCTGATCCTGATCGCGGGGGTGTGGGCGTCGTGGGGTACGGCGCAGTACGTGATGCTGACGAAGGGCCGGGAGCGGGGCACGGTCGCCGTGACGTCCTGCGGTGCGGGGACCTGCAAGGGTGCGTACACGCCGTTGTCGCCGGGGTCGCAGCCGCGGGCCGAGGTCGTGCTGGAGGACACGGTGGCGGTGGCGGAGGGGCGCACGTACACGGTGCTGGTGAAGCCGGGCGGGACCGAGGTGGTGCGTTCGGGTCCGGCGGGGGTGCTCCACGCGTGGGTTCCGCTGGGCGGGGCGCTGATGCTGGCGTCGGTGGTGGTGGCGGGCGGGTTGCTGCGGACGCGGCCGGCGTGGGTGATGGGGGTGTCGGGCGTGGCGCTGGTGACGGCGGCGTTCCTGGTGATCTGAGGGCGGGCCCGTGCGCGGGTCCGGTGTACGACACGACGGTGCCCCCGAGCCGGTGAGCGGCTCGGGGGCACCGTCGTGTGCCGCGGGGGTCAGCCGGTGTTGCGCAGGCCGGCGGCGACTCCGTTGACGGTGAGCAGGAGGGCCCGGGCGAGCAGGGGGTCGGGTTCCGTGCCGGCGGTGGCGGCGTCGCGCTGGCGCTTGAGCAGGGCCACCTGGAGGTAGGAGATGGGGTCGAGGTAGGCGTCGCGGATGGTGAAGGTCTGCTTGAGCACCGGTTCGGCCTCCAGGAGTTCGCTTTCACCGGTGACGCGGAGCACCTCGGCGACGGTGAGGTCGTGTTCGACGCGGATGGTCTCGAAGACGTGCTTGAGGTGGTCGGGGACGAGGGTGTCGACGTAGTGCCGGGCGATGCGCAGGTCGGTCTTGGCGAGGGTCATCTCGACGTTGGAGATGAAGTTGCGGAAGAAGTGCCACTGCTCGTGCATCTCGTCGAGCACGGTGTCGAGGCCGCTCTCGCGCAGGGCCTTCAGTCCGGAGCCGACGCCGTACCAGCCGGGGACGATCTGCCGGGACTGGGTCCAGCCGAACACCCAGGGGATGGCGCGCAGTCCGTCGAGGCCGGCGCCGGAGTCGGGGCGGCGGGAGGGCCGCGATCCCAGGTGCAGGTCGGCGAGCTGGTCCACCGGTGTGGAGGCGAAGAAGTAGGCCGGCAGGTCGGGGTCCTCGACGAGCCGGCGGTAGGCGGCGTGGGCGGCGTCGCTGACGACGTCCATGGCGGCGTCCCAGCGGGCGAGCGCGTCGTCGGACTGGCGGGGTGCGGTGTGCAGGGCGGACGCCTGGAGGGTGGCGGCGACGCTCAGTTCCAGGTTCTCCCTGGCGAGGGCGGGGATGAGGTACTTGTCGGAGATGACCTCGCCCTGTTCGGTGACCTTGATCTCGCCCTCGAGGGTGCCCCAGGGCTGGGCGAGGATGGCGTCGTGGGTGGGGCCGCCGCCGCGGCCGACGGTGCCGCCGCGGCCGTGGAAGAGGCGCAGGCGGACGCCGTAGCGGTGGGCGACGTCGCGCAGTCGGCGCTGGGCGCGGTGGATCTCCCACTGGCTGGTGGTGATGCCGCCGAACTTGGAGGAGTCGGAGTAGCCGAGCATGACCTCCTGGACGTCGCCCCGGAGCGCGACCATGCGCCGGTAGGACGGGTCGGCGAGCATGTCCTCGAGGATGGTGTCGGCGGCCTTCAGCTCGTCGGTGGTCTCCAGGAGCGGGACGATGCCGATCTTCGCCCAGCCGGCGTGCAGGTCGACGAGTCCGGCCTCGCGGGCGAGGACGGCGGCGGCGAAGACGTCGTCGGCGCCCTGGCACATGGAGATCACGTAGGACTCGATGACCTCGGGGCCGAAGATCTCCAGGGCCCGCTTGACGGTCTGGAAGACGCCGAGGGTCTTCTCGCCGGCCGCGTCGACGGGTGCGGGGATGGGGCCGAGGGGGCGGCGCGAGCGCAGTTCCTTGGCGAGGAGCTTGGTGCGGTAGTCGCGGGGCATGTCGGCGTAGCGCCAGGATTCCTCGCCGAGCCGGTCGAACAGCTGGCCGAGGGCGTGGTGGTGGGCGTCGGCGTGTTCGCGTACGTCCATGGTGGCGAGCTGGAGGCCGAAGGCGGCGAGGGTGCGGATGGTGCGGGCGAGTCGGCCGTCGGCGAAGAGGCCGCCGCGGTGTTCGCGCAGTGAGGTCTGGATGATCCGCAGGTCGGTGAGGAGTTCGCCGGTGCCGAGGTAGTCGTGGCCGCTCTGGTGCGGGGTGTCCCTGGCGAGGCGCTGCTTGGTGTTCTCGAGCTTCTGCCGGATGCAGGTGGCCTTGAGCCGGTAGGGCTCCTCGGCGTTGAGGCGCTTGTAGCGGGGGCTGATCTCGGGGAGGTTGTCGAGGTCGGCCTGCAGGGAGGTCAGCAGTTCCTCGGTGGCTCCGGCGTAGCGGATGGAGTTGGAGAGGAATCCGCGGAGTTCGTCGATCATCTCCAGGGCGTCGTTGATGCCGTGTTCGTGCTGGAGGATGAGGACGTCCCAGGTCACCTGGGGGGTGACGTTGGGGTTGCCGTCGCGGTCGCCGCCGATCCAGGTGCCGAAGGTGAGGGGGCGGGTGGCGTCGGGGAGCTTGACGCCGACGCGTTCGAGTTCCGCGGTGAGGTCCTCGAGGACGTCGCCGACGGCGCCGGCGTGGAGTTCGTCGAGGTAGTAGATGGCGTTGCGGGCCTCGTCGGCGGGTTCGGGGCGGACCACGCGCAGTTCGTCGGTCTGCCAGACGAGGTCGATGTTCTCGGCGAGGCGGATGTCGAGGCGGCGCCGGTCGGAGGGGATGACGGGGGTGTCGAGGAGGGCGGCGATGCGGCGCAGCTTGTTGAGGACGGAGCGGCGTGCGGCCTCGGTGGGGTGGGCGGTGAAGACGGGGCGCACGTTGAGGTGCCGCACGGTTTCCCGCAGGTGGTCGGGGTCGGCGTCCTTGAGGCGGTCGGCGGTGCGGGCGAGCAGTCCGCCCTCGGTGGCGCGCCGGGCGCGCAGTTCGCGGCCGCGGTGGACCTGTTCGGTGACGTTGGCCAGGTGGAAGTAGGTGGAGAAGGCGCGGACCAGCTTGGCGGCGGTCTCGAGTTCGGTGCCGCGCAGCAGTTCGGCTGCGGCCTCGCCGTCCTCGCGGGTGAGTCGGCGGACCTTTTCGACGAGGTCGAGGAGTTCGGGGCCGTCCTGCCGGACCAGGGTCTCTCCGAGGAGGTCACCCAATCGGCGGATGTCGGCCCGCAGTTCGCTGCTCGTGGTCGCCGTGGCGGCGGTCTGGTCGTCGGCACTGCTCACAGGTGCGGCTCCTTGCAGTGTGGAAGCTGGTCTGGAGGGGACCCGGACGGCGTCTCGGGCGGCTGGTGCCGCATACGGGCCGGTCGTCCGGGAAGGAATCAGAGCGGACCGCGCTGTCCGACCGGCTTCCAGGATAGGTGTCGGCCGGGACGCACAGGCTCGTGGGCTCGTGCCGCCGGGCCACGCACTGCCATACTTACGTTGCCGTAGGTTACGGGGCCGTAGGAAGTCTCGCGCGGTTCCGCTGCCCGGCGTCACCCTCGACCCTCACACCTCACAGGGGACACGCATGACCTCAGGTCCCGATGTCATCGACGAAGCCTCCCGGAGGCCCGCGCCCGACTCCCGCTCCGATGCCGCCGCCGTTCCGTCCGCCACGCTGGGTGGCGAGCGCAAGCGTTCCATCGAGCAGATCACTCTGCTGCTCTTCATCGTCGTGCCGTTCCTGGCGCTGCTGGCCGCGGTGCCGCTGGGGTGGGGCTGGGGGGTGAGCTGGCTGGATCTCGGGCTGCTGGTGTTTTTCTACTTCCTCGGCTGCCACGGCATCACCATCGGTTTCCACCGTCACTTCACGCATGGTTCGTTCAAGGCGAAGCGGCCGTTGAAGATCGCGCTGGCGGTGGCGGGTTCGATGGCGGTGGAGGGGCCGCTGGTGCGCTGGGTGGCGGACCACCGCAAGCACCACAGGTTCTCGGACGCGGAGGGCGACCCGCATTCGCCGTGGCGGTACGGGGAGTCGCTGCCGGCGTTGCTGAAGGGGCTGTGGTGGGCTCATCTCGGCTGGATGTTCGACGAGGAGCAGACCCCGCAGGACAAGTACGCACCGGATCTGATCAAGGATCCGACGCTGCGTGCGATCTCCCGTCAGTTCATTCTGTGGACGATGGTGTCGCTGGCGCTGCCGGCGCTGATCGGTGGTCTGGTGACGATGTCGTGGTGGGGCGCGTTCACCGGCTTCTTCTGGGGGTCACTCGTTCGGGTGGCTTTGTTGCACCATGTGACGTGGTCGATCAACTCGATCTGTCACGCGGTGGGCAAGCGGCCCTTCAAGTCGCGGGACCGTTCGGGCAACGTGTGGTGGCTGGCGGTCCTGTCCTGCGGTGAGTCCTGGCACAACCTGCACCACGCCGATCCGACGTCCGCGCGGCACGGGGTGGAGCGGGGTCAGCTGGACTCCTCGGCCCGACTGATCCGCTGGTTCGAGCAGGTGGGCTGGGCGTACGACGTGCGGTGGCCGTCACGCTCGCGTATCGATTCGCGCCGTGACCGCCGTAATACCGGGGAGGGCGGCTCCCGGCGCGGGCAGGAGACGGCCGAGGCGGCATGATGGTCGCTGTGGCGACCGACTCCAGCAACACCTCCAGCAGCACGTCGAGCAACGACAAGCCGCGGCGGACGCGCCGTACCCGGATGACCGGTGCGGAGCGCCGTCAGCAGTTGTTGGAGATCGGCCGTACGTTGTTCGCCGCGAAGGGTTTCGAGGCCACGTCGGTGGAGGAGATCGCGGCGAAGGCCGGGGTCTCCAAGCCGGTGGTGTACGAGCACTTCGGCGGCAAGGAGGGCCTGTACGCGGTGGTGGTGGACCGCGAGATGCGGCGTCTGCTGGACATGGTGACGAGTTCGCTGACCGCGGGGCATCCGCGGGAGCTGTGCGAGCAGGCGGCGTTCGCGCTGCTGGACTACATCGAGGAGTACACGGACGGTTTCCGCATCCTGGTCCGCGACTCCCCGATCCCGCAGTCGACGGGGTCCTTCGCCTCCCTCATCTCGGACATCGCCACCCAGGTGGAGGACATCCTGGGCCGCGAGTTCAAGAGCCGCGGCTTCGATCCCAAGCTGGCTCCGCTGTACGCGCAGGCGCTGGTGGGGATGGTCGCGCTGACCGGCCAGTGGTGGCTGGACGTGCGCAAGCCGAAGAAGGCGGAGGTGGCCGCGCACCTGGTGAACCTGGCCTGGCACGGCCTGGACGGCCTGGAGCCGAAGCCGCGGCTGATCGGGCACCGCAAGAACTGAACCAAGAGCGCAAGAGATTAATCTTGTGTAATCTTGTGCGCATGACCGAGATGACGATCAGCGCGGCCCGTGCCCACCTCGGCGACCTGGTGCGTCGCGCCGCCCACGGCCGCGAGACCATCGCCCTCACTGACCACGGACACGTCGCCGCACTGCTCGTTTCCCCCCAGGTGATAGAGGATCTGGAAGACGCCCTGGCGCTTTCCGATTACGAGCGACGCAAGGCTCAGGGCACGCTCGGTGAGGGCGTCCCGCACGAAGAGGTCGGACGCATGCTGGGGTTGCGCCCGTGACCTACCGCATCATCTGGGAGCCGAACGCCACTGACGCGGCTGTGCGGTTCCTCCGGGATGACCCGGCCGGGCTGACCTCGGTCTATGAGGCAGTCGACACTCTCGCCAAGGAACCCCGACCAGCCAACTCCGTCGCCTACGGACCGACAGCCCGCCGCCTGCGCGTCGGCAACTACCGCGTGCTGTACATCATCGATGACGATGTCATCCACATCCTCGTCACCCACCTGGGCCGCACGCCCTGAAACCGGTCACTTGCCCTTCCGCGCCACGGCGAAGAGCCGGCGGAAGGGGAACGGGGTGCCGTGCGGGCCTGCGGGGTAGGCGGCGCGCAGGGCGGTGCGGTACTCCTCGACGAAGGCGTCCCGGGCCTCGGGGTCGTCGGCGAGGGCGGTGAGGACGGGTCGCAGGCCGGTGCCCCTGACCCAGTCCAGGACGGGGTCCGGCCCGTGCAGCAGGTGGAGGTACGTCGTCTCCCACACGTCGGCCGTGCAGCCGGCACCGGTGAGGCGGTCCAGGTAGGCGGCGGGGGTGAGGACGGCGCCGGTGTGGCGCAGGGTGCCGAAGAGGCGGGCCCGCCAGCGCGGGGAGTGGGCGAGTCCGCGCAGGAGGGTGTGGCTGGGGGCGTCGAAGTTGCCGGGCACCTGGAGGGCGAGGGCGCCGCCGGGGACGAGTGAGGCGATCCAGTCGGCGAACCGGTCCGCGTGCCCGGGGACCCACTGCAGGGTGGCGTTGCTGACGATCAGGTCGTACGGCCGGTCGGGCGTCCAGGTGCGGACGTCGGCGCGGGCGAAGTCCAGCCGGCCGCCGCCCGGGGTCGGGCCCCGGTGGTCGGCGCGGGCCCGGTCGAGCATCTCGGGCGAGTTGTCGTAGCCGGTGATGCGGGCGGCCGGCCAGCGGTCGGCGAGCAGGGCGGTGACGTTCCCGGGGCCGCAGCCGAGGTCGGCGATGCGGGGCGGGTCGCCGGGGAGCCCGGGGACGCGGGCCAGGAGGTCGAGGAAGGGGCGGGTCCGCGGGCCCGCGTGGCGCAGGTACTGGGCGGGGTCCCAGGTGGGATCGGTGGCCGCGGGCATGGAGCCTCCTGGAGTCGGCCGACGGGTGCCCACCCTCCCCCACACGTTGTCTCGCGGTCAAGAAACTTGACACCAAGAGACTTCACGTCGACACAACCACTACACTGATCGCCATGGAGGACGAGGTCGATCGGCTGGTCGCAGCATGGCGCCGGGAGCGTCCGGACCTCGACGTGGAACCGCTCGAGGTCCTCAGCCGGGTGAGCAGGCTCGCCCGGCACCTGGACCGGGCCCGCAGGCTCGCGTTCGCCGAGCACGGCCTGGAGCCCTGGGAGTTCGACGTGCTGACCGCGCTGCGCCGCGCGGGCACCCCCTACCAGCTCTCGCCGGGACAGCTGCTCACCCAGACGCTGGTCACCTCGGGCACGATGACCAACCGCATCGACCGCCTGGCCAAGAAGGGTCTGGTCGCCCGGCTGCCCGACCCCAACGACCGGCGCGGCGTCCTGGTCCGCCTCACGGACGAGGGCCGCGACCGCGCCGACCAGGCGCTGGCCGGGCTGCTGGCGCAGGAGCGGGCGATCCTCGCCGAGCTCTCCCGCATCCAGCGCGGCGAACTGGCGGGCCTGCTACGCCGGCTGACCGCCCCGTTCGACAACGTCCCGGGCTGAGGCCGGCCCGAGGTCGGCGGGCCCCACGCCCGCCCGCCGGGCGAGGGCGACGGCGGCGAGCGTGGAGTGCACGCCCAGCTTGCCGAGCACGTTCTGCATGTGCGTACGGACGGTGTGCGGGGACAGGTACAGGCGCTCGGCGACGGCCTTGCGCCCCAGGCCCGCGACCATGCACCGCAGCACCTCCCGCTCCCGCGGGGTCAGGGACTCCACGAGCCGTTCGCTCTCCGTGCGGTGCTTGCGCGCGGCGGTCAGTTCGCGCAGCACGCCGGTGAGCAGGGCGGGCGGCAGATGCGTCTCGTCGCGCAGCACGCCCCGGATGACGGTGAGCAGCCGGCTCAGCGAGCAGTCCTTGGCCACCCAGCCGCCGGCCCCGGCCTGCAGCGCGAGCGCGGCACGGCGCGGGTCGTCCTTCTCGGCGAGCACCACGATCCGGACCTTCGGGTGGACCGAACGCACCCCGGTGACCAGGGACATGCCGTCGACGAGGCCGTCCTCACCGGCCGCCTGCACCGGTACGGCGGACCGGCCGCCCGTCACCGTGCCGCCCAGGTCGGCGTCGACGAGGATCACGTCGAACCGCCGCCCCTCGCCCACGGCGCGCTCCAGACAGCGCAGCGCGGCCGGGCCGCTGCCCGCCGCGGACACCTCGACGTCGGGCTCCGCGGCCAGGGCCGCGGCGAGCGACTCGGCGAAGATGCGATGGTCGTCGACGACCAGGACTCGGACACGTTGCACGAAACCCCCTTCCCCGAGCTCTCTGCAGAGCTGGGGACTACCCCGAAGTCAAAGGACGACACCCACCCCGGCGGGTGCGAGGCCGAAACCCGGCCCCGGACGCACCGGTCCGGCCCCGACCGGACCCGGGGCGGGCCGCTCGACACCGCCCGGCCGCCGCCGTGCGCCCCCGCCGCCCCGCCCCGGGTTTCGCACCCGAGTGTCTCGCCCCCTGAACGGCGCCGGCCCCCACCGGCGCTGTTCATCAGAGTACGGGCGGGGGCGGCCGGCGGAAGGTTATTTGCAGAACTGGCGTCCTTGCGCGTTTATGGTGAGCCGCATGTTTCGTCTTGAGGCAGAAGTCGACAGAGCCCGACGTGATCTGCTCCGCAGGCGGTTGCGGGACACCGACACGGCCGCCTCACCGGTGCTGCGCGCCCTGCGCGGAACCCCTGGCGAACGCGAGTCCCCTTTACACGTGTGGGCATCGGACCCGGCCGGCGTTCTGGCGGGCGGACTGGTCGGCCACACCTGGACGACCTGGCTGCACGTGACGTACCTCTGGGTCGACGAACGCCACCGGGGAGCGGGCCTCGGCACCCTCCTGCTGACCACGGCGGAGCGCATCGCCGCCGACCGGCGCGGCTGCCGCTCCTCCCGCGTGGAGACCTGGGACTTCCAGGCCCCGGACTTCTACCGGCGCCATGGCTACGAGGTGGTCTGCACGATCCCCGACTACCCCCCGGGCATCACGGAGTACACCCTGACCAAGCACCTGGGGCCGACCACTGAAATTCACCGGACCCGCTGAACCGGCCGAACCCGCCGGACCCACTGAACCCGCTGAACCGGCCGAGGGCCGCACCGCCACCGCAGCACGCCATGCGGCGCCCGAGTGCTTCCCCGGTGCGCGGGGCGGTGGTGCGTCCGGTGCTCAGTGGAGCCGTCGTGCCCCCGCCGAGGGCACCGCCTCGAAGATGCGGGGGGTCCTGAAGCCGGCCGTCGTGAAGGTTTTCCGTATCGCCTCGGTGACGGCGGCCGCCTCCGTGGTCTCGGTCAGGACGATGGCGGAGCCGCCGAAGCCGCCGCCGGTCATGCGGGCGCCCAGGGCGCCGGAGGCGAGGGCCGTGTCGACGACCAGGTCGAGTTCGGGGCAGGAGACGCGGAAGTCGTCCCGGAGGGAGGCGTGGCCGGCGGTGAGGACCGGGCCGATGGCGCGGGTGTCGCCCGACTCCAGCAGGGCGATCACCCGTTCCACCCGCTCGTTCTCGGTCACGACGTGGCGGACCAGGCGGCGGGCCTCCTCCTCGTCGCCCAGCCGGGCCAGGGCCTCGTCCAGGTCCGCGTGGGCCACGTCGCGCAGGGCGTCGACACCCAGCAGGGCGGCGCCCTTCTCGCAGCCGACCCGACGCTTGCCGTACTCGCCCTCGCTGTGGCTGTGCTCGACCTGGGTGTCGACGACCAGCAGGCGCATGCCCTCGGCGGCCAGGTCGAAGGGGATCTGCCGCTGGGAGAGGTCGCGGGTGTCCAGGAACAGGGCGTGGCCGCTCTCGCAGCAGGCGGACGCCGTTTGGTCCATGATGCCGACGGGGGCGCCGACGTAGACGTTCTCCGCGCGCTGGCACAGTCGGGCCAACTGCCATCCGCGCAGGCCCAGTTCGTACAGGTCGTTCAGGGCCAGGGCGACGACGACCTCCAGGGCCGCCGAGGAGGACAGGCCGGCGCCGGCCGGGACCGTGGAGGCGAGGTGGATGTCCGCGCCGGTCACCGGGTGGCCGGCCTCGCGCAGGGCCCAGACGACGCCCGCCGGGTAGGCGGTCCAGTGCTTGTCCGTGCCGGGGGTGAGGGAGTCCGCCGTCAGTTCCACGACGGGCGCGTCCACGTCCGCGGAGTGCAGGCGCAGAACGCCGTCGTCGCGCCGGGAGACCGCCGCGACCGCGGTGTGCGGCAGGGCGAACGGCATGACGAAGCCGTCGTTGTAGTCGGTGTGCTCACCGATGAGGTTGACCCGGCCCGGCGCCGCCCAGACGCCGTGCGGTGCGGCTCCGTACAGTTCCCGGAACCGCTCGCCGACCGTCTTCGCGGCCGCCCCGCCGACGTTGGACTCGCTCATGCCCTGCCCCTGACCCTTCGTCACGTTCGTCACGTACTGCTAAACGCCTTGTCCGGTGTGCCGCTGCGCGAACTCCCACGCGTCCGCGACGATGCCCGTGAGGTCGGCGCGGGACGGCTTCCAGCCCAGTTTCTCGCGGGCCGTGGCGGCCGAGGCCACCAGGACCGCCGGGTCGCCGCCCCGGCGGGGGGCCACGACCTCGGGGATCGGGTGGCCCGTGACCTGACGAACCGTCTCGACGACCTCGCGGACGGAGAAGCCGTTGCCGTTGCCGAGGTTGCAGATCAGGTGCTCGCCGGGGGCCGCCGCCTTCAGCGCCAGCAGGTGCGCCTCGGCCAGGTCGGCGACGTGGATGTAGTCGCGGACGCAGGTGCCGTCCGGCGTCGGGTAGTCGTCGCCGTAGACGTTGATCGCCTCGCGCCGGCCCTGGGCGACCTGGAGGACGAGCGGGATCAGGTGGGACTCGGGGTCGTGCCGCTCGCCGAAGTGGCCGTACGCACCGGCCACGTTGAAGTAGCGCAGCGAGACCGCGCCCAGGCCGTGCGCCGCCGCCTCGCCGGTGATCATGTGGTCGACGGCGAGCTTGGAGGCGCCGTAGGGGTTGGTGGGCCGGGTCGGGGCGGATTCGGGGATCGGGACCTGGTCGGGCTCGCCGTAGGTCGCCGCGGTGGAGGAGAAGACCAGCCGGCGCACGCCCGCCGAACGCATCGCGTCCAGCAGCGCCATGGTGCCGCCGACGTTGTTCTCCCAGTACTTCTCGGGCCGCACGACCGACTCACCGACCTGGGAGAACGCGGCGAAGTGCAGGACGCCGTCGAAGGAGGCGTCCAGCCAGGTGGCGGCACCGCGGATGTCGCCCTCGACGAAGGACGCACCGGCCGGGACGGCCTCGCGCACTCCGGTGGAGAGGTCGTCGAGGACGACGACCTCGTGGCCGGCCTCCAGCAGATGCTGGGCCACGACACTTCCGACATAGCCCGCACCACCGGTGACCAGGTATTTCCCGCTCATGGACTCGCTACCTCCCGCAGTCGCTCGGCCGCGCGTTCCGGCGGCACGTCGTTGATGAACACGTTCATACCGGACTCGGAACCCGCGAGGAACTTCAGCTTGCCGGAGGTGCGGCGAATGGTGAAAAGCTCGAGGTGGAGCGCGAAGTCGTCGCGGGTGACCCCGTCGGACTCCGCCAGTGTGCCGAACGGGGCCTGGTGCCAGGCCGCGATGTACGGCGTCGGGGACTCGCCCTCCCCGTCGAAGATCCGGTCGAACCGCCGCAGCAGTTCCAGGTAGACCCGGGGGAACTCCGCGCGTGCCTCCTCGTCGAGCCCGAGCAGGTCGGGCACCCTGCGCTTCGGGTACAGGTGGACCTCGTAGGGCCAGTGCGCCGCGTACGGCACGAAGGCGGCCCAGTGTTCCCCCTCCAGGACGACCCGCTCGCCCGCGAGTTCCTCCGCCAGGACGGCGTCGAACAGGTTTCCCCCTCCGGTCGCCTCCTTGTGCAGGGCCACTTGGCGCAGCATCAGGGCGGTGCGGGGGGTGGTGAACGGGTAGCCGTAGATCTGCCCGTGCGGGTGCTGGAGGGTGACGCCGATCTCGGCGCCCCGGTTCTCGAAGCAGAACACCTGCTCGACGGAGGGCAGATGGGACAGCTCCGACGTCCTGTCCGTCCAGGCGTCCAGGACCAGCCGGGCCTGCCGCTCGCCCAGGTCGGCGAAGGAGGAGTGGTGGTCGGAGGTGAAGCAGACGACCTCGCAGCGGCCGGAGTCACCGGCCAGTGAGGGGAAGCGGTTCTCGAAGACCACGACGTCGTACGAGGAGTCCGGGACCTCGCTGAGCCGGTCGCCCTCGGAGGGGCACAGGGGGCATTCGCCGGCCGGGGGGTGGTAGGTGCGGCCCTGGCGGTGGGAGGCGACGGCGACCCGGTCGCCGAGCAGCGGGTCGCGGCGGATCTCGGACGTCGTGACGGTGGCGGCCAGGGGGCGGCGGTCGGCCGCGTCGCGCACGGTGTCGTCGCGCAGGTCGTAGTAGATGAGTTCGCGACCGTCGGCCAGCCGGGTCGAGGTCTTCTTCACTCCGGACGCTCCATTCGAGCCGTTCACCGCACTGCTTTCCGCACAGCACTGTTTCTGCACAGCACTGTTTCTGCACAGCGCCGCCTTCATACTCTTCCAACAGAACCCAACACACCAAAACACAACACACCACAACCGTCAATGTCACCCTCGCGGGCATCACGCCGGAGAAAAAGGAGCAGGGAGCAGAGGTGGGGGTGTCCGGCACCGCGGACACCCCCACCTCTGCTCCCTGCTCCTACTGCCCGGAGCGCGCCGTCCCCCGCACCGGCCCCACCCGGTCCAGCAGTCCCGTCCGGGCCGCCAGCGCCGCCGCCTCCAGCCGGGAGCCCACCCCCAGTTTCATCAGCACGCGCTGCACATGCGTCCGTGCCGTGGACGGCGCTATGCCCATGCCCTCCGCGATCAGCCGGGTGTCCTCGCCGTCGGCCACCCGGACCAGGACCTCCACCTCGCGCGGGGTCAGCAGCCGCAGCAGCCGCTGCCCCTCGTCGTCCGGTTGTGCCGCCGGATTCAACAGCTCGCCGAACGCCCCCTGCAGCAACTGCGGCGCCACCGCGGCCTCCCCCGCCCGCGCCTTCATGATCGCCCGTTCCACACCCTCGATGCGTTCGTCGTGCCGCACATAGCCGGACGCCCCCGCCGCGAACGCCGCCGCGATCCCGCGCGGGCTGGGCACCGGCCCCAGCACCAGCACCGCCACCTGCGGCCGCTCCCGCCTGATCTTCACCACCGGATCGAAGATGCCGGCCTCCGCCGGTGCCGCCGTCCCCAGCAGGCACACCTCCGGCGCCCTGCTGATCACCAGGTCCGCCGCCCCCGCCACCGGCGCCGCCGCGGCCAGCACCCGGTGCCCCCGCAGCTTCAACGCCGAGGCCAGCGCCTCGGCGAGCAGCCGGTGATCGTCGACCACCATCAACCGCACACCCATGTATCAACCCCCCATACCGCGAGCGCACCCCCGTGCGCCGCCTCCCCGTCCGGTCCCGGAAGCTACACGCTTGTTCGACGTTGCGCTCCCCCTACCGGTGAGAATCGCCCCGGATCACCGAAATTCTCGTATTCGGTGGCGATGGGCACCCGATGAGCGGTACGCGTACGGCCCCGCCCCTGAGCAGGGACGGGGCCGTACGGACGGGCCGACAGAACGATCATCCGGTACCGAAGGCGATCGCCAGGTACTCCTTCCTGTCCAGGGAGGAGTCGCTGGCGTACACCTTCGACATGTACAGGCGTCCCTGCGCGAACAGCACCTCGGAGCTCCTGGGGGACATCCCCGTCTCCGCGTCCCGCACCGCATCCGTCGCCGGGTTCTCCAGCAGCTTGGTCTGCTCGAAGGTGCCGCCGTCGATGCTCACGACCTGCCCGCCCTTGTCGTAGGGCGGCCGCTTGTACGCCAGGATGTTGCCGCCGTCCATGCGCAGCGGGGTGATCGTGTAGCCGTCGCCGGCGTCGGCGCGCTGGCCGGTCTGCTTGCCGGTGGCCAGGTCGAAGGCGACGACCTCGTTGGTCCTGCTGTACTCGGCCGTGCCGTCGTGCTCCTCGGTCGGGATGTACAGCCGGTCGTTGCCGACCGCCAGCCCGTTGCAGTGCTCGATCCTGGTGATGCCGTCGCAGCGGGCCGCGAACTCCTCACCGGGCGCGGAGATGCGGGTGCGCAGCTTGCCGGTCTTGTTGTCGATGGAGAAGAAGTCCGAGATGCCGCTGCCGTCACCGGCGGAGTCGCCGACGTCGGCGGCCACCACCAGCGGATCGGTGGACACGACCGCGGCGTACTCGATGCCCTCGGTCATCTTGTACTCGGAGACCACCTTGCCGGACTTCGGGTCGATGGTCTGGATGTGCAGCTGCCGCTGATCGTACGAACCGCACTTGCGCACCGCGACCAGCTTCGGTCCGCCGCCGTAGCCGGCGTCGTAGCAGGAGTCGGACGTCTTGGGCGACCACAGGGGCTTGCCGGAGGTGAGGTCCCAGGCGGCGCCGCCGCTGGTGCTGGCCGCCGCGACGGTGTTCCCGCTGACGGTGACGTTGTTGAAGCTGATCTCCTGGGTGCCGGACTTGGCCGTCTCGGACCACAGCTTCTCGCCCGTGGCGAGGTCGAGGACCGCGACCTGGGTGCACCGCTGCGGATCGTTCTTGGCGGGCATCCTCGGCTTGTAGACGATCGCCGTCCTGCCGTCCTCGGTGACGTGGTCGCTGGCCTCGCACACCGGTCCGGGCAGGTCGAGCGTCCACACCTTGCTGCCCTTGACGGCGTCGTAGCCGACGACCTCGGCGATGCCGCTCTTGGCGTACACCGTGTCGGTCAGCCAGGAACCGGAGACGGCGATGCTCGTGCTGTCCTTCGGGGCCTTCGGCGCCGGGACCTGGAAGAGGACCTTGGCGGAGGGGTCGGCCGGGGCCTTCTCCTTGCCGCCGGCGGCGGAGCCGCCGCCGTTCTCGGCGTCCTTCTCACCCCCGTCACCGCCGTCGGTGCCGCCCGAGTCGGCGGTGGTCTCCTTGTCGCCGCCGGACGAGGTCGAGGACGAGTACCAGACACCGGCGCCGACGATCAGGGCGATGGCCACGACCGCCGAGACGATGATGGCCAGCTGCGCGTTGACCTTCCGCCCGCCGCCGGGCCCACCGCCGGGGTGTGGCTGCATCGGCACGGTCGGGTACGGATAGCCGGGACCGGGCTGGCCGTAGGGCTGCTGCGGGTGTCCGTACGCACCTGGCTGACCGTACGGCTGCGGCGGCTGGCCGTACGGGCTCGACTGACCCGGCTGACCCGGGTAGCCGTAACCGGCCGGGGGCTGCTGCGGGTACCCGTACCCGGGCGGCGGCGTCGGGCCCGTCGGCGTGGGCGGGGTCTGCGGGGCGGCCTGCGGCGACTGCTGCGGGGTCTGCGGGTAGCCGTATCCCGGTTCCGGGGTCTTGCTGAGGTTCGGCCCGCTCGGGGCGGCCGGCGGCTGCTGGGCCGGCGGCTGCGACGGTTCGACCGGCGGACCGAAGCCCGGCGGCGGGGCCGGCGTGGCCGACTGCTCGGGCTGTGACGGCTCGGGCTGCTGCGGAGGCTGGTTGGGCGGCTGGGGCGGCTGCGTCATGACGTGTAGACCTCGAAAGGATCGAAGGACCCGAAGAACCCGAAGGACTCGAAGAAGGGGGCGGGCGGAGGGGAAGGGGCCGGACGGAGCGAGGGCGCCGGCCGTGCCCGGCCGGCGCGCCTCACCGCTGCTGCGCGCCTCACTTGCCGTAGGCGAGCATCAGCTTCTCCTTCGCCTCGTCGTTGCCGGACAGCCGGGTCGTCGAGATGTAGAAACGGCCGTCGACCCAGTCGATCGCCTTGCTGAAGAAACCGTTCTCGATCCTCGCGACGCCCTGCGGGTTCTGCAGCAGCGTGACCGGCTCGTGGCTGCTGCCGGTGGTCGGGATGGACACGACCCTGCCGCCCGCGTCGTACGACGGCCCCACGTAGGCGATGAGCTTGCCGCCCTCGACCTTCATGGGCACCATCGAGTCCGCCGCCGGGGACTTCACCCGCCACTTCTCCTTGCCGGTGGCGAGGCTGATCGCGACGATCTCGTTGGCCCCGGTGGTCGCCTTGGTGGGCAGGTAGAGGGTGTCCGCGTCGGCCGCGACGGCCTCGCAGCCCTGGAGGTCACGGGCGAAAATGGCCCAGCCGCACTCGGCGGCGAAGTCCTCGTCGACGGCGACCTGGGAGCGGATCGAGCCGTCGGCGCCGAGCGTGGAGATGTTCCACGCCTTCTTGTCCTTGTTGGTGCTGTAGACGACCACCGGGTCGATGGAGTAGGTGCGCTCGACGCGCCAGCCCTTCTCGAACGTCCGGGTCCACTTCACCTTGCCGGTCTTCGGGTCGAGTTCCTGGAGCTCGTCGTGCTCGTTGTTGCCGCCGGCACCGCAGGAAGCGACCTGGAACAGCCCCTCACCGCCCGCGAAACCGGCGGGGAAGCAGGCCTCGCCGTACTTCTTCTTGTCGTACATCTTGTCGCCGGAGGTGACGTCGAAGGCCGTGCCGGACTGCGAGCGGCTCACCATCAGCGTCTCGCCGCTGAGGGTCATCTTGATGGAGGTCACGGAGTCGAACAGCGCGCCGTCCTCGACCTTCTGCGTCCAGCCCTTCTCGCCGGTGTCGAGGTCGACGAGCTGGAGCTGGTTGCACTTGGCCCGGTCGCTGCTGCCGCTCATGTACGCGACGACTATCTTGTCGTCGGACGTCTTCTCCCGGGTGGTCGCGCAGATCTTCTCGGGGAAGGCGATGGGCTCCCAGGTCGGCTTGCCGTCGGCGACGTTGTAGGCGGAGAGCTCCTTGTAGGCCGCCTTCACCGCCGCCTTGTCGGTGATCCACATGCCGGGGGCCTCGGCTCCGGAACCGGGCGCGTCGGGCGCCTCCTTGTACCAGAGCACCTTGGACTCGCCGGACTGGCGGCCCGCGTTGAGGTCCTCCGGGTCCGAGTCGCCGTCGCCGCTGCCGTCGCCCGGATCGACCGGGGGGCCGGAGGGGTCGGGCTGGGGATCGTCGCTCTGCTGGGCGACGGGCTTCTTGTCCTGCTTCCCGTCGTCGCCGGAGACCGCCCACACGGTGCCGCCGACCACCAGCAGCGCCGTCACCACCGCGGCACCGATGATCATGGCGGGCTTGCCCTTGAAGGGGTTGCGGGAGCCGGGCCCCGGCTGCGGGGCGCCGGGCGCGCCCGGGTACTGCGGCTGCGGGTAGCCGTACCCCGGCTGCTGGCCGTACGGGCCGGGCTGCTGCGGCTGACCGTAGGGCCCGGAGGCGTACGGCCCGGAGGCGTACGGGCCCGGCTGCTGGCCGTACGGGCCCGGCTGCTGGGGGTAGCCGTACCCGGGCGGCGGCGTCGGGCCCGTCGGCGTGGACGGGGTCTGGGGCTGCCCCTGCGGAGGTGGCGGGGTCGGAGCCCCGAAGCCTCCGCTCGAGGCGGACGGATCCTGTGGTGCTCCGAAGCCGCCCTGCGGCGACTGGTCGGGCGGCTGAGCCATCAGCGCGTTCCCCCCTTGCTCACTGATTTTTAGCCACGCCCTGAGGTGCGTGATGTTCCCCAGAGTCGTATAAAGCCGGTTCTTACTTTTCTCAGACGGGGCCTTTCTATCACCCGGTACCGACAGGCCACCGGGCCCCGCCCGCCCCTGTACCCAAGGGAGGACCGGCCCGTGATGCCCTCGTTACGCGCCCCCACGCCCCTCCACACGCCCTTCACACCACGCGCGCCCCGCGCACGGGCCTGTGCGCGGGGCGGTACGGACCCGGGTACGGGGGTCAGGCGTCCTCGGCGAGTTCCAGCCACCGCGTTTCCAGCGCCTCGCGCTGACCGGCCGTCTCGCGCAGCTCCGCGTCGAGTTCGGCCACCTTCCCGAAGTCGGTGGCGTGCTCGGCGATGGCGGCGTGCAGCGTGGACTCCTTCTCGGAGAGCTTGTCCAGCTGCCGCTCGATCTTCTGCAGCTCCTTCTTGGCGGCGCGCACGTCGGCGGCGCTCTTCTCGGGGACGTCCGGGGCCGGTTTCGCCACGGGGGAGGCCGCCGCGGCGGTCTCCTCCATCTGCTTGCGCCGCTCCAGGTACTCGTCGATACCGCGCGGCAGCATCCGCAGGGCGCCGTCGCCGAGCAGGGCGAAGACCCGGTCGGTGGTGCGCTCGACGAAGAACCGGTCGTGGGAGATGACGATCATCGAGCCGGGCCAGCCGTCGAGGACGTCCTCGAGCTGGGTGAGGGTCTCGATGTCGAGGTCGTTGGTGGGCTCGTCGAGGAAGAGGACGTTGGGTTCGTCCATGAGCAGCCTCAGCAGCTGGAGCCGCCGCCGCTCACCGCCGGACAGGTCGCCGACCGGTGTCCACTGCTTGTCCTTGTTGAAGCCGAACGTCTCGCACAGCTGCCCGGCGGTCATCTCCCGCCCCGTGCCGAGGTCGACGCGCTCCCGCACCGCCTGTACGGCCTGGAGCACCCGCCAGGTGGGATCGAGTTCGGCGACCTCCTGGGAGAGGTAGGCGAGCCTGACCGTCTTGCCGACGCGGACCCGGCCCGCCGCGGGCTGCGCCTCGCCCTCGGTGCGGGCCGCCTCGGTCAGCGCCCGCAGCAGGGACGTCTTGCCCGCGCCGTTGACCCCGACCAGGCCGATCCGGTCGCCGGGGCCGAGCTGCCAGGTGATGTGCTTGAGCAGCACCTTGGGCCCCGCCTGGATGGTGACGTCCTCCAGGTCGAACACCGTCTTGCCGAGCCGTGACGAGGCGAACTTCATCAGCTCGCTGCTGTCGCGCGGCGGCGGCACGTCCGCGATCAGCTCGTTGGCGGCCTCGACACGGAAGCGCGGCTTGGACGTCCGCGCGGGTGCCCCGCGGCGCAGCCAGGCCAGCTCCTTGCGGACCAGGTTCTGCCGCTTGACCTCCTCGGTGGCGGCGATGCGCTCGCGTTCGGCACGGGCGAAGACGTAGTCGGAGTAGCCGCCCTCGTACTCGTACACGTCGCCGCGCTGCACGTCCCACATGCGGGTGCAGACCTGGTCGAGGAACCAGCGGTCGTGGGTGACGCAGACGAGCGCGGAGCGCCGCTCGCGCAGATGCCGGGCGAGCCAGGCGATGCCCTCGACGTCGAGGTGGTTGGTGGGCTCGTCGAGGACGACCAGGTCCTGTTCCTCGATGAGCAGCTTGGCGAGCGCGATCCGGCGCCGCTCGCCACCGGACAGCGGTCCGATGACGGTGTCCAGGCCCTTGGGGAACCCGGGCAGGTCCAGCCCGCCGAACAGCCCGGTCAGCACGTCGCGGACCTTGGCGTTGCCCGCCCACTCGTGGTCGGCCATGTCGCCGATGACCTCGTGCCGGACGGTGGCGGCGGGGTCGAGGGAGTCGTGCTGGGTGAGCACGCCGAGACGGAGCCCGCCGGAGTGCGTCACCCGCCCGGTGTCCGCCTCCTCCAGCTTGGCGAGCATCCGGATGAGGGTGGTCTTGCCGTCGCCGTTGCGCCCGACGACACCGATGCGGTCCCCCTCCGAGACCCCGAGGGAGATGCCGTCGAGGAGGGCACGGGTGCCGTACACCTTGCTGACGTTCTCGACATTGACCAGATTGACGGCCATTTCTCTCCTGCCTGGGGGGTCGATCAGCTTTCAAGCGTAGGGCGTCCCCGGGGGCGGCCGGAGCGCGAGGGGGCAGTCACCCTTTGTGATGACGCGATCGGAAACGGGCGGCTACCTTGGAGATCAGGCAGCAGGATCTCGTCCATGGGAGGAACCATGACCGCCGAGTCCGTAGAGCACCGCCACCACTGGCCGGTGCCGCCCGTGGACGGTTACACCGTGGACGACCTGTTCACCCTGCCGGATCTCCCGCCGCACACCGAGCTGATCGACGGGAGCCTGGTTTTCGTGAGTCCGCAGCGACGCTTCCATTTCCTTGTGATCGACCTGCTGGTCAACGGGCTACGCAGCTCTCTCGGCCCGGAGTTCAGTGTCGAGCGGGAGATGACCGTCATCCTTGACAAACGCAACGGCCCCGAACCCGATATCAGCGTGGTTCGAGCCGACGCGGTCACAGGGGTGGACCAGACCAGGTTTCAGGCCGAGGACGTCCTGCTCGCCGTGGAGGTCGTCTCCCCCGACTCGGAATCCCGCGACCGTACGACCAAACCGCACAAGTACGCCACTGCGGGAATCCCCAACTACTGGCGTGTCGAACAGGACGGGACCACCGGCCGTCCCCTCATCCATGTCTACGAGCTCGACGCCATGACGCGGTCCTACGTGCACATGGGTATGCAGCGCGACCGGATCAAGGTCGACAAACCTTCCGCCATCGCCATCGATCTGGGCACGGTCGAAACGCGGCCCTGAGTCCCTCAGACGACCGTCGCACCCGGCACGGGACCTGCCGCCGTACGCACCGTGCGGCAGGTGCCCGAGGCCCGCAGGGCGCGGGCGATCCCGTCCGCCGCTTCCGCGTCCCGGGCGAGGAACGCCGTGGTCGGCCCCGACCCCGAGACCAGTGAAGCCAGTGCCCCGGCCGCACGCCCCGCCGCCAGCGTGTCCGCCAGCTCCGGGAAGAGCGACAGCGCCGCCGGCTGGAGGTCGTTGGAGACGGCCGCGGCCAGCCCGTCGCAGTCGCCCTTGGCAAGGGCGTCCAGCAGGTCCTGCGAGGCCACCGGCTCGGGGATGCCCCGGCCCTCCGCCAGCCGGTCGAACTCCCGGAAGACCGCCGGGGTCGACAGCCCGCGTCCGGCCATCGCGAACACCCAGTGGAAGGCGCCGCCCACCTCCAGCTCGGTCAGCCTCTCGCCCCGCCCGGTGCCCAGCGCCGCCCCGCCGATCAGGGCGAACGGCACGTCGCTGCCCAGCTCGGCGCAGATCTCGAGCAGTTCCGCCCTCGAGGCGCCGGTCCCCCACAGCGCGTCGCAGGCCAGCAGCGCGCCCGCGCCGTCCGCGCTGCCGCCCGCCATGCCGCCGGCGACGGGGATGTCCTTGGCGATGTGGAGGTGCACGTCGGCGTCCCGGCCGTACCGCCCGGCGAGTGCGAGGGCGGCGCGGGCGGCGAGGTTCGTACGGTCCAGGGGCACCTCGACGGCATCCGGGCCCGCGCAGGTGACGCGCAGCCCGTCCGGCGACGGGGCCACGGTGACCTCGTCGTACAGTCCGACCGCGAGGAAGACGTTGGCCAGGTCGTGGAAGCCGTCGGGGCGGGCCGCGCCGACCGCGAGCTGGACGTTGACCTTGGCGGGCACGCGGACGGTGACGCTCACGCGGCGGACTCCTCGGACTGCTCGGGCTGCTTGTGTTCGGCGATGCGCGCGAACTCCTCGACGGTCAGGGACTCACCGCGCGCCTGCGGCGACACTCCTGCGGCGACCAGGGCCGCCTCGGCCGCCGCCGCCGAGCCCGCCCAGCCGGCGAGGGCCGCCCGCAGGGTCTTGCGGCGCTGGGCGAAGGCCGCGTCGACCACGGCGAAGACCTCGCGCCGGGTGGCCGTGGTCCGCAGCGGCTCGCTCCGGCGGACGAGGGAGACCAGCCCGCTGTCGACATTGGGGGCGGGCCAGAACACCTTCCGTCCGATGGCGCCGGCCCGCTTGACCTGCGCGTACCAGTTGGCCTTGACCGAGGGCACGCCGTACACCTTCGAACCGGGCGGAGCGGCGAGCCGGTCGGCGACCTCCGACTGGACCATGACGAGGGTGCGCTCGATGCTCGGGAAGGTTTCCAGCATGTGCAGCAGCACCGGCACGGCCACGTTGTAGGGCAGGTTGGCGACCAGCGCGGTCGGGGCGGGGCCGGGCAGCTCGGTGACGTGCATCGCGTCGGAGTGGACCAGCGCGAACCGCTCGGCGCGCTCCGGCATGCGGGCCGCGACGGTCGTGGGCAGCGCGGCGGCCAGCACGTCGTCGATCTCGACGGCGGTGACCCGGTCGGCGGCCTCCAGCAGCGCCAGGGTGAGCGAGCCGAGCCCCGGGCCGACCTCGACGACCACGTCGTCGGGGCGGACCTCGGCGGTGCGGACGATCCGGCGGACCGTGTTCGCGTCGATCACGAAGTTCTGGCCGCGCTGCTTGGTGGGCCGCACGCCGAGGGCGTCCGCGAGTTCACGGACGTCGGCGGGGCCCAGGAGGGCGTCGGGGGTGGGGCTGGTCACGGGACAAGGGTACGGGGCGCGGGCACTCCCGGGTCACGCCTGTGGATAACCGAAGGCGCGGGCCGTGTTCGCCGCGAGCGCCGTGGCGAGGGTGTCCTCGTCGACACCGCGTACGGCCGCCATGGCCCGCACCGTGACCGGCACCAGATACGGGGCGTTGGGCCGGCCGCGGTAGGGCACCGGCGTCAGGAAGGGGGCGTCGGTCTCCACCAGGATCAGCTCCGGCGGGGCCACGGCGAGCGCGTCGCGCAGGTTCTGGGCGTTCTTGAAGGTGATGTTGCCGGCGAACGACATGAAGTACCCGGCGCGGGCGCAGATCTCCGCCATCCCGGCGTCGCCCGAGTAGCAGTGGAAGACGGTGCGCTCCGGTGCGCCCTCCTCCTTGAGCACCCGCAGCACGTCGGCGTGGGCGTCGCGGTCGTGGATCACCAGGGCCTTTCCGTGCCGCTTGGCGATCTCGATGTGGGCGCGGAAGGACCGCTCCTGCGCCTCCTTGCCCTCCGGCCCGGTGCGGAAGTAGTCCAGTCCGGTCTCGCCGACGCCCTTGACCTGGGGCAGCGCGGCCAGCCGGTCGATCTCGGCGAGCGCCTCGTCCAGCGCGGCCTCCCCGCCCGGCTCCCGCGCCCCCTGCCGGGACCAGCCGTCGGGGTCGCCGAGCACGATGCGCGGGGCCTCGTTGGGGTGCAGCGCGACCGTCGCGTGGACGGCGTCGTACGCCGCCGCCGTCTCCGCCGCCCACCGGGACCCCTTGACGTCGCAGCCGACCTGCACCACCGTCGTCACGCCCACCGACGCGGCCTTGGCGAGCCCTTCCGCCACGGTGTCGGACTGCATGTCGAGGTGGGTGTGCGAATCCGCGACCGGTACCCGCAGGGGCTCCGAGAGCGGCGGGGCGGCGTTCTTGTCGGGGGCGTTCGAAGACATGCCCCCGATCCTACGGAAGCGGCGCGGGCGTCAGCCCGCCCTGTGGAAGAGGTGCAGGAGGTGGGACAGCTGCCACGGGTGACGCTCCCGTGCGGGCGTCGACCCCTCGGGCCCCCACGGCACCTCGACGGGCCCGGCGGCCGGCACCAGACGTTCGCGGTGGGCGGCGTCCCGGGCCGAGGCGACCCGGCCGGGGCGCATGATCCGCACGACGTGGCCGTCGCAGTGCCGGCACGTCGGACGGCTCAGCGGGGAGGGCACGACCCGGCCGTCCGCCACGTAGCGCACGGTGTCCCGGCCGTCGGTGTCCGTGTGGTGCTCTATCTCGTACGACTGCTCCCAGCCGTACCCGCAGCGCATGCAGGCGAACGAGTACGACTCCCTGACGACGCCGTCGGCGCGGTGTCCGGCCCTTCCTGCGATCTCGGTCATCCTGCCTCCTGTCGGTCCACGGCGGGCACGGGCCGGTGCGGCCCGTCCCTGTTTCCAGTGGACTCCTCCCCAGAGGCGAAAGCAGTGGAGGAGGCAGAGTATTGGAGCCGTTTTGGGCGTTTCGTTGCCGAAGGCTCCCAAACGCTTGACGGACGTCCCGGGCCGCCCCGGCCCCCGCTCACCCCGCGGGGTGTTTCGCCGCCACCACCGCGTCGAAGACCTCCCGCTTGGGCACCCCCGCCTCGACCGCGACCGCCGCGATCGCCTCCTTGCGCCGTTCCCCCGCCTCCTCGCGCACCCGCACCCTGCGCGCCAGCTCGGCGGCGTCCACCTCCTCGGGGCCCCGGTCCGGCGCACCCTCGACCACGACGGTGATCTCCCCGCGCACCCCCTCGGCCGCCCACGCGGCCAGCTCGGCGAGCGAGCCCCGCCTGACCTCCTCGTACGTCTTGGTCAGCTCGCGGCAGACGGCGGCCCGGCGCTCCGCGCCGAACACCTCGGCCATCGCGGCGAGCGTGTCGTCGAGCCGGTGCGGGGACTCGAAGTAGACGAGGGTGCGCCGCTCCCCGGCCACCTCCCGCAGCCGCCCGAGCCGCTCCCCCGCCTTGCGGGGCGGGAAGCCCTCGAAGCAGAACCGGTCGACGGGCAGCCCGGACAGGGCGAGCGCGGTGAGCACGGCGGACGGTCCGGGCACCGCGGTGACCTTGATGTCCCGCTCCACGGCGGCCGCGACCAGCCGGTACCCGGGGTCGGACACGGAGGGCATCCCGGCGTCCGTCACCAGCAGCACGCGCGCGCCGCCGGCCAGTTCCTCGACCAGTTCGGGCGTACGGGCGGACTCGTTGCCCTCGAAGTACGACACCACCCGGCCCTTGGGGGTGACGCCGAGCGCCTGGGTCAGCCGCCGCAGCCGCCGGGTGTCCTCGGCGGCGACGACGTCGGCGCCGGCCAGCTCCTCGGCGAGCCGGGGCGGGGCGTCGGAGACGTCGCCGATGGGGGTGCCTGCGAGTACGAGGGTTCCGGTCACTCCCCCATCCTCCCAGGGCCCGGCGGCCGCAGGTTGCGGCCAGGGGCGGAACCGAAGGAGAGCCGGGCATACCGCCCATGCGCGGGACTCCCACAGCGCTGTTCCCTACGATGGCGCGGTGACCAGTACCGCGTCCTCCACGGACATCCGGCAGGAGCAGTCGCCACAGGAGCGGCAACCGTCGTGGCAGCAGCGGCTGCGCCGCTTCGGCCACCCGGCGACGGGGACCTGGGGCAGTGCCCCCGAGGTTCCCGGGGCTCCCGGGGCTCCCGGCATCCGTGACCGCCTGGTCCCGCCGTACACCGAGCCGTCCGGCAGGCTGTGGAGCACGCTCGGGGTGCCGCCGGTGCTCGCCGACCGGATCGTCCGCTGGTCGGCGTGGGGCGGCCCGCTGCTGGTCACCCTGTTCGCGGGAGTGCTGCGGTTCTGGAACCTGGGCAGCCCCAAGGCGGTGATATTCGACGAGACGTACTACGCCAAGGACGCCTGGGCGCTCGTCCACCGCGGTTTCGAGGTCAACTGGGACAAGAACGCCAACGACCTGATCCTCTCCAAGGGCGGGGACGTCCCGATCCCGGTCGAAGCGGCGTACGTCGTGCATCCGCCGGTCGGCAAGTACGTCATCGGGCTGGGCGAGCTGATGTTCGGGTTCGACCCGTTCGGCTGGCGGTTCATGACGGCGCTGCTCGGGACACTCTCCGTCCTGATGCTGTGCCGTATCGGCCGGCGCCTGTTCCGTTCCACGTTCCTGGGCTGCCTCGCGGGCGCGCTGATGGCGGTGGACGGGCTGCACTTCGTGATGAGCCGCACCGCGCTGCTCGACGGGGTGCTGATGTTCTTCGTGCTCGCGGCCTTCGGGTGCCTGCTCGTCGACCGGGACCGGGCCAGGGCGCGGCTCGCCGCCGCGCTGCCCGTGGGCCCCGACGGCCGGACCCTGCCGGACCCGGACGTCGCCGAGAACACCCGGCTGGGCCTGCGGCCCTGGCGGCTGGCGGCGGGGCTGATGCTGGGCCTGGCGTTCGCCACGAAGTGGAACGCGCTGTACGTCATGGCCGCGCTCTGCGTGATGGCGGTGCTGTGGGACGTCGGCGCGCGCCGGACCGCCGGCGCCCGTCACCCCTACCGGGCGGTGGTGCGGCGCGACCTGGGCTGGGCGTTCCTCTCCACCGTCCCGGTCGCGCTCGCGACGTACGTCGCCTCGTGGCTCGGCTGGTTCCTCTCCGCGGACGACGGCAGCGGCGGCTACTACCGCGACTGGGCGGCGACCGACGGCAAGGACAGCAGCTGGTCCTGGCTGTTCCCCGACTGGTGGCGCAGCTTCTGGCACTACGAGAACCAGGTGTACGACTTCCACGTCGGCCTGTCCTCACCGCACCCCTACGAGTCCAACCCGTGGAGCTGGATCGTCACCGGCCGCCCGGTCTCCTACTTCTACGAGTCCCCGGCACCCGGCAGGGACGGCTGCCCGGCCGACGCGGCCGAGAAGTGCGCCCGCGAGGTGCTGGCCCTGGGCACGCCCATGCTGTGGTGGGTGGCCTGCTTCGCGCTCCTCTACGTCCTGTGGCGCTGGTTCTTCCGCCGTGACTGGCGGGCGGGCGCCATCGCCTGCGGCGTCGCGGCCGGCTATCTGCCGTGGTTCCTGTACCAGGAGCGCACCATCTTCTTCTTCTACTCCATCGTCTTCCTCCCCTTCCTGTGCCTGGCGGTGGCGATGCTCCTGGGCGCCCTCGTCGGCCCGCCCCGCTCCCACGACACCCGCAGGGTCGCGGGCGCGACGGCGGCCGGCGTCCTGGTCCTCCTGATCGCCTGGAACTTCATCTACTTCTGGCCCATCTACACCGGCACCTCCATCCCGATCGACGACTGGCGTGCGCGGATGTGGCTGGACACCTGGGTCTAGCCGGGGCGGACACGGCACGAGGGCACGGCCCTGGCTCTGCTGCGGTCCGCGCAGGAGCGGGGGAGGATGGAAGGCAGGCGACCGAGGAGGCCTGTCATGAAAACCGGAGACACCGCAGACTCGGCCTACGAACCGTGGCTGTACTCCCACACGCCCTCGCAGGCCGAGGGCGAGCGGGACGATCCCGCCGAGCGCGCGGCCGCGCACCCGGACGTCCCCAGGACCGAGCCGTCCCAGGCGGAGGGCGAGCAGGCGGACGACACCGGGATGGCGTGATCGCCACCAGGAGATCGCCCTCGCTCCCTCTGGTCCGCGTTGCCTCAGACCAGAGGAGGACTCTTCGCGCTGTCGGGGACGCCTGGGGGAAGCGGGGGAGCGCCTCTCAGTGGAGCATCGACGCGAGGCCCGGCAGGCCCTGTGTCGATGCGGCAAGGGGGGGCTGAGGCAAGGGGGTGCTGCGCCTCCGGCCGCCCCGTTCCCCCCCCGTTTCGGGCAACGATCGGCCATCGCTTCCATGCCGGAA
Organism: Streptomyces sp. GDS52; assembly: GCF_052246875.1. Lineage (NCBI taxonomy): Bacteria > Bacillati > Actinomycetota > Actinomycetes > Kitasatosporales > Streptomycetaceae > Streptomyces > Streptomyces sp. GDS52. Next base: position 4,236,327 of record NZ_CM125966.1, on the reverse strand, counting down.
CGGTATAACCCAGGCAACGGATCGCCTTCGGTTCGATGACGGACGGGAGTCGGCGCCGGAAAAGTTCGGGCCCGCTCGGAGAACCCCCGATACTGTTCTCCGCACCTGCCCCGAAATGGCCGGTTAGTGGTCAGGGTGCGCGGCGCCCGAGCCGACCCCACACGTCTCGTGAGCAGCGCGATCGCGTGTATTGACATGCCCCTTTCCACGTGTAAACGTTCTGCGGCTGTCCTGATCCAGCCGGACAGACAACGTCGATCCCAGGGGGGACGCCATGAACTGGTACATCGAGGTCCTCAAGAAGTACGCGGTGTTCAACGGACGGGCGCGCCGCAAGGAGTACTGGATGTTCACGCTGTTCAGCGTGATCGTCTCCATCGTGCTCACCGCTGTGGACGCCGCCATCGGAATCCAGGTACTGCAGCCCATCTACGCCATCGCGGTCCTGCTGCCGACTCTCGCTGTGACGGTCCGCCGCCTGCACGACACCAACCGCTCCGGCTGGTGGATCTTCATCGCGCTCATCCCTCTCGTCGGCTTCATCGTGATGCTGGTGTTCCTGGCCACCGAGGGCACGCCGGGGGAGAACAAGTACGGCGCGAACCCGAAGGAGCCCTTGGCGAAATTCTGATATCAGTCGCGCTGGAACAGGTCAGCGAAACCGGTAACCGCGAAAGAGCCCCGGCCTCGGCCGGGGCTCTTTCGCGGTTACCGCCGGCCCCGCGGACCGCCCGGGGCACAGCCGGCCCACTTCCAGCGGGCTCCCCTCTGCTGTCGTCGGCTGGCCCGACGGTCGTCCGGGGGCGCTGTGGTGTGTCGCTGTTCGGCCTCGTCGATGTCAGGTGGATCCGCGCGGGCACGGCTTCGTCGTTCCCGGTGGGTTGTCGGCGAGGTGGTCGAGGGCGCGGGCGACGGCCGAGTCGCAGTGGTGTGCGAGCTCGGTGGCCGTGAAGACGGGGGTGCGGAACTCCCGCGGCACCGGGATGCCCCGGCCCTCGAAGCTCTGCCCGGCCGCGTCCCGGTAGTCCTCGTTGCTGAGGTCGAGGTACCAGTCGCCGGGCAGGGTCCGCGAGAGCTGGTCCGAGAAGATGCCCTGCGTCGGGCGGCCGATCAAGGTGGGCTTCGGCGAGCGGTTCAGCAGCGCCATGACCGCCGTCTCGCCCGCGCTCACCGTGAGGTCGCTGACCAGCAGCGCGATCGGCCCGTGGAAGCCGGGGCGGGTGCTGGGCGGCACCCGCAGCTTCTCGTACGGCGTGAACCCGGAGGCCGCCTGCGTGTCGCGGGCCCGCTTCTGGAACGCGAAGTGGGGCTTGTCCGTCAGCCGGGAGGCGAGGGCGATGCCGAGCTCGTCGAAACCGCCGTCGTTGAGGCGCAGATCGAGCACGAGGCCGCGCCAGCCGTCCCGCTCCGCGACGGCGAACACCGTGTCCAGGGCCTGTTCGAACTTCTTCCGGTCGGCGTCGTACGACTCGTCCGCGAAGTCGTCGAACTGGGTGATGCGCAGGTATCCCGGACCGTCCGGCAGCCCGGAGGCGTACTCCACCTCGTCGTCGATGACGGGGGTGAGCCGCTTGCCCAGCCTCGCTTCGGCCGCGGACCGGAGGGCGTCGGTGTCCACGTCGTCGGATTCGCGCGTGCCCGGCCGTCTGCCGTAGAGGCTGAGGTCCTCCCCCTCGATGCCGGTGTGCATGTCGCCGAGTTCGCGGACCGTGTCGCCCAGCAGCTCGCCGAGCGTCCGGTCGGTGTTGTGCTCGGCGAGGGCGGCCCGGTCGCGCTCCCTGCGCGCCGTGTCGAGCTTCCGGTGCGGGTAGGGCGGGTAGTTCTCGACGAGGTTCTGCCAGAAGACGTCGAAGGTCTGCAGCCGGCGGTCGGCCGCGTCCTTCGGGATGTCGGACGGGCAGTCGGGCAGCTCCGTGAGCCGGTTCATGTGGATCTGCCCGGCCGACCCCGGTTCCCGCACGATCAGCCGGTCTCCCTGCCGGTGGACGAGCAGCTCGACCTCACCGTCCTCACCGAAGGACGTCGCGTCACCCTCACGGCCCACCGATGCCGACGAGTCCCCGCCGAGGCAGCTCCCCGCCGTCCGGTCGTAGGAGGTGAGCCGGGTCCTTCCCGCACCGTCCCGGGCGATGTCGAAGACGTAGCCGTACCCGGCGCTCTGCCATGTCCCCTCGATCGCCGCGTTCCGGTCGCCGGGGGTGCGGTCCGGACCCGAGCAGGCGGTCAGCACCGCGGCGAGCCCCACCAGCAGCCATCGTCTCCACGCCATGAGCGCGAACGTACCGCAGGCCTTGTGAGCGTTGCGGTCAACCGGGCACCGGAGGGTGTCGGGCTGGAGAAGGTGGGCGACTGACTCAGGCCTCCTGACCACCCGTCTCCGTTCGGACAACAATCGGAAACAGCCGTCCCGGTCGTCACTCCTTACGCATAGAGTGCTCACTCGCCGAACGTCCTGAACACGTTCAGAAGGCGTGGGGGGTCCGGCGGGGAGGGGACAAGCCCGATGGGCAAGGGGGTCAAGGCCACCGTCATCGGTGGTGTGTTCGCGGTCATGGTGGGTGGGGCCGGGTACGGGGTCTACAACATCGTGTCGGCGGTGAACGGCGGCGGGGGCGGCGGCGGTCCGGACGCGGCCGTGCCCAAGAAGTCCGGGCCGCCGGACAAGGAGGAGGTCGCGAAGGCGAGCGGGGCGTTCTTCGCGGCCTGGGAGAAGGCGCAGGCCGAGCAGGCCGCGTCGTACACGAACAACGCCGGGGAGGCGGGCCCGTTACTGGCTGCCTACGGCGAGGACGCCCATCTGGCCGATGTCGAGATCACCCCGGGCACGGCCACCGGCACCACCGTGCCGTTCCGGGTGAAGGCGACCGTCTCCTACGACGGGAAGTCCGAACCCCTCAGCTACAAGAGTGAGTTGACCGTCGTGCGCGGGGAGACCACCGGGCGTGCGCTGGTCGACTGGCAGCCGTCCGTGGTCCACCCGGATCTGAAGGACGGCGACACCCTGGTCACCGGGGAGGCGGCGCAGCCGCCGATCGAGGCCGTGGACCGGGACGGCACGGTGCTGACCGAGGAGGAGTACCCCTCCCTCGGCCCGATCCTGGACACCCTGCGCGAGAAGTACGGCGACGAGGCGGGCGGCACCCCCGGCGTCGAGCTGGTGATCCGGCACGCCGACGGGACCGCGGGCGAGGGCGCCGGCGACACGACGCTGCTGACTCTCGCCAAGGGCAAGCCCGGCCGGCTGCGTACGACGCTCAGCGCGGGGGTGCAGGCCGCGGCCGAGAAGGCGGTGAAGGGGTTCGCCGAGTCGTCGGTGGTGGCGGTGCGGCCGAGCAGCGGCGAGGTGCTGGCGGTCGCCAACCACCGCGAGGACGGGTTCAACGCGGCGTTCCAGGGCCGGGTCGCCCCCGGTTCGACCATGAAGATCGTCACCGCGGCCATGCTCATCGACAACGGCGTGGCCTCGATGAACGGCCCGGCTCCCTGCCCGCCCACCGCCACCTGGCAGAGCCAGACGTTCAAGAACCTCACCGGCATGGACCCGAACGAGAACGCCACCCTGGCCGACAGCTTCCTGCGTTCCTGCAACACGGCCTTCATCAAGCTCATCGACGAGGACCCGCTCACGGACGCCTCGCTCACCCAGGAGACCCAGGAGCGGTTCGGGCTGGGCCGGGACGACTGGAAGACCGGCATCGTCTCCTTCGACGGCAGTGTTCCCGCCGTCGCGGGTCCGGACCGTGCCGCCGACGCCATAGGCCAGGGCCAGGTGCAGCTGAACCCGCTGAACATGGCGTCGGTGACGGCGACCGCGATCACCGGCGCCTTCCGCCAGCCGTACCTGGTCTCCCCGGAGCTCGACGGCCGGCAGTTGGCGCAGGCGAAGGGCCTTCCGGCGGGCACCGCCGCCCAGTTGAAGCAGATGATGCGGCTCACCGCCACCCAGGGCACCGCCCAGGAGGCCATGGCCGGGCTCGGCGGCGACATCGGCGCGAAGACCGGCTCCGCCGAGGTCGACGGCAACGCCACCTCCGACAGCTGGTTCACCGGCTTCCGGAACGACGTGGCGGCGGCGGCCATGGCCCAGCAGGGCGGCCACGGCGGCGACGCGGCCGGTCCGATTGTCGCAGCCGTGCTACGAGCAGGTGGCTGAGCACGAGGCGCGGGCGGGGGGACTCTAGGCTGGTGGCCGTCGTTGGCATGTGAGCGCCATGGCGGGTGAGAGCCATGGCGGAGGAACGCCACGAGGGCAGCGTACGGGTATCGGGGGAGCCCGGCGGAGTTTTTTGCGGAGGATCGGACAAGCAGTGGGCAACAGAAAGCGCGTCGCCGAGCGACGGAAGACCCCGCCCGCCGTGCTCGGCGGGGTGATCGCCGTCGTCGTCGGCGGTGCCGGGCTCGGCGCCTACGCGTTGTTCGGGGGTGGGGGCGAGGACGGGGACGGCACCCGGACGTCCTCCGCCCAGCAGGCCGAGGAGGCCAGGACCGGCCCGCTGTCCGCCGCCGAGGTCACCGACGCGGCCGAGCGTTTCCTCACCGCCTGGCAGCAGGGCAAGGTGAGCGAGGCCGCCGAGGCCACCGACGACCCGGAGGCGGCCACCGCCCTGCTCACCGGCTACACCAAGGACGCCCGCGTCGAGGACGTCACCCTCACCGCCGGCACCCGTACCGGCGACAAGGTCCCGTTCTCCGTCAAGGGCACGGTGGCGTACGGGGACTTCACCGAGCCGCTCGCCTACGACAGCGCGCTGACCGTCGTACGCCGGGCCGGGGACGGCGAACCGCAGGTCGCGTGGGCGCCCTCCGTCGTGCACCCCGACCTCAAGGACGGCGACCGGCTGGTCACCGGGGAGGCGGGCACCCCGCCGGTCAAGGCGCTGGACCGGGACGGCGGCGAACTGACCACCGCCGCCTATCCGTCCATCGGGCTGGTCCTGGACGGGCTGCGCGAGAAGTACGGCAAGTCGGCGGGCGGCGAGGCCGGCATCGAACTGCGTGTGGTCCGCGGCGAGGAGTCCAAGAAGGCGGAGGCCTCCGACAGGACCGTGCTGGAGCTGAGCAAGGGCACTCCCGGCACGGTGCGGACCACGCTGGACCCGAAGCTCCAGGCCGCGGCCGAGGAGCAGGTGGCCAAGAAGGCCAGGTCGTCGGTGGTGGTGCTGCGGGCGTCGACCGGTGAGATCCTCGCCGCCGCGAACGCCTCGCGCGGCTTCAACACCGCCCTCCAGGGGTCACTGGCCCCCGGCTCGACGTTCAAGGTGCTCACCGCCTCGATGCTGATCGAGAAGGGCCTCGCGTCCATCGACGAGAAGCACCCGTGCCCGAAGTACTTCAGCTACGGCGGCTGGAAGTTCCAGAACCTCGACAAGTTCGACATCAAGGGCGGAACGTTCCGGGACAGCTTCGGCGCCTCCTGCAACACCGCCTTCATCAGCCAGGCGCCCGAGTTGACGGACGACGACCTGACCAAGCAGGCGCAGCAGGTCTTCGGGCTCGCGAAGGACGACTGGCAGGTCGGGGTGTCGTCCTTCGACGGCGCGGTGCCGGTGCAGAAGGACGCCCCCATGGCGGCCTCCCTGATCGGTCAGGGCGGGGTGCGGATGAACCCGCTGAACATGGCGTCGGTGTCGGCGACCGTCAAGGCGGGCGTGTTCCACCAGCCGTACCTGGTGGCGCCGGAGGTGGACAACCGCACGCTGGCCACGGCCTCGCGCACCATGTCGCCGCAGACGCTGTCGCAGCTGCGGGAGTTGATGTCGTACACGGCGACCAGCGGCACGGCGGCGACGGCGATGGCCGGGGTGAGCGGTGACAAGGGCGCGAAGACCGGGTCGGCCGAGGTCGACGGTCAGAAGAAGCCCAACGGCTGGTTCACCGCGTACCGCGGGGACCTGGCGGCGGCGGGGGTCGTGCAGGCGGCCGGCCACGGCGGCAAGACGGCGGGCCCGATCGTGGCGAGCCTGCTGAAGCTCGGCGACGGCTGACCCGGACGCGGGCGGCGGTTCACCGGCCGCCGCCCGCCGGCGCGGTCAGTGCGGGACCGGCGCGGTGGCCGCCACTGCCGTGTACGTACGCCGCAGGAACCGCGTCAGGGCCTTCGTCTCGAACTGCACCACCGACACCCCCTGCGCGGAGTGGAACTCCACGACGGTCTGCACCCGGCCGCACGGCCACACCCGCACGTCGCCGCTTCCCACGGGAGTGCGCAGCCCTTCTTCGAGCAGCGCGCGGGGGACGGTCCACTCGTGGTTCCCGGGGCCGGGCATCCGCACCGTCACGGTGCGGGGGGCGCGCTCGGCGTCGTAGCACAGCGTCACGGGCACCGCCCCGCGGTCCGCGGCCTGCGGGGCGTCCGCGTCCGTGACGATCTGCGCGCGTGCGTACTGCTCGACTGCGTTCATGGGTGGCCCCTCACGGTGCTCTACCTGTACGAAAGCCGTATACCCGCCCGCATCCCCAATGTCGCACACATTCCGGAATCCCACTCTCCGTGCGGGGCCGGTCACGAATGCGCCAAGGCCACTCCCTCGCTCTTGCGAGCAAGTTGCAAGAGCGAGCATCATCGAACAGTGCATGTCCCTGACGGATTCATCAACGCCCCCGTGTCCGCCACCACCGCCGCGGTCGCCGCCGGCGCCGTGGCCGTGAGCCTGCGCGGCGCGCGCCGTGAACTCGGGAACGAACGGGCGGCACCGCTGGCGGGGCTGGTGGCGGCGTTCATCTTCGCCGTGCAGATGTTGAACTTCCCGGTGGCGGGAGGCACCAGCGGCCATCTGCTCGGCGGCGCGCTGGCCGCGATACTCGTGGGCCCCTGTACGGGGGTGTTGTGCGTCTCGGTCGTCCTGCTGATGCAGGCCGTCCTCTTCGCCGACGGAGGCCTGACCGCGCTCGGCGTGAACATCACCTGCATGGCGCTCGTCACGACGGTCGTCGCGTACGCGCTGTTCCGCGGGCTGGTGAAGGTGCTGCCGCGCACCCGCCGGTCGGTGACCGCGGCGTCCTTCGTCGCCGCCCTGGTCTCGGTCCCGGCCTCCGCGCTCGCCTTCACCCTGATCTACGCGATCGGCGGCACCACGGACGTCGCGATCGGCAAGGTCGCCACCGCCATGGTGGGCGTCCACCTCCTGATCGGCCTCGGCGAGGCCGTGATCACGGCCCTGACCGTCGGCGCCGTCCTCACCGTCCGCCCGGACCTGGTGTACGGGGCGCGCGGACTGGGGCAGAGGCTCAAGTTGCGGGTGCACGGCGAGCTGGTCGACGCCCCGGAGCCCGAGCCGTCCCCTGCCTCGGCCGCCGCCCGGTCCCCGCGCGGGGTCTGGATCGCCGGTCTGGTCGCCTCGCTGGTCCTCGCCGGAGGCGTCAGCTTCTACGCCTCCGCCGATCCGGACGGCCTGGAGCGGGTCGCCGCCGACCACGGCATCGACGAGAAGGCCGAGGAGCACGACGCCGCCGGCTCCCCGCTCGCCGACTACGGCGTCAAGGACGTCGAGAACGTCCGGCTCTCCGGCGGCCTCGCGGGCGTGATCGGCGTCGGTGTCACGGTCGTCGCGGGCACCGGGGTCTTCTGGGTGGCCCGCAGGCGCCGCACGGGCCACGGGACGGACGCGTCCTCGCCGACGGACACGCCCACGAACACGCCCACGAACACCGAGACCAACGTCTGACATGAGCGGCGGCCACACCCACCGGCTGTACCGGCACGGACACTCCCCCGTGCACGTCCTGCCGCCGCACACCAAGCTCACCGCGGTCCTCGCCTTCGTGCTGATCGTGGTGGCCACTTCGCGCGAGGCCCTGTGGGCGTTCGGGGCGTACGCGGTACTGCTGGGCCTCGTCGCGTACGCGGCCCGGGTCCCGGCCGGGTTCGTCCTGGGGCGGCTGCTGATCGAGGTGCCGTTCGTCGCCTTCGCGGTGCTCATGCCGTTCGTGGCCGAGGGCGAGCGGGTCGACGTCCTCGGGTTGTCCCTGAGCGTGAACGGACTGTGGGGTGCCTGGAACGTGCTGGCCAAGGGCACCCTGGGCGTCGCCGCCTCCGTCCTGCTGGCCGCCACGACCGAACTGCGCGAGCTGCTGCTGGGCCTGCAACGTCTGAGGCTCCCGCCGCTGCTGGTGCAGATCGCCTCGTTCATGATCCGCTACGGCGACGTGATCGCCGACGAGATGCGGCGCATGCGGATCGCCCGTGAGTCGCGCGGCTTCGAGGCGCGCGGTGTCCGGCACTGGGGTGTGCTGGCGAAGTCTGCGGGCGCGCTGTTCATCCGCTCCTACGAACGCGGCGAGCGGGTGCACCTGGCCATGCTCAGCCGCGGCTACTCCGGTGCGATGCCGCTCGTCGACGAGGTGGCCGTGGACCGGTCGCAGTGGTCCTACGCGCTGTCCCTCCCGGCCGCAGCCCTCGTCGTCTGCGTGCTGGGCCGGGTGCTGTGACGGGAGTCGTGATGAGTGCTGATACGGGTGCAGTGACGGCTTCCCTCGAGGTCTCCGGCCTCGCCTTCGCCTATCCGGACGGCCGACAGGCCCTGTTCGGCGTCGACTTCTCCCTCGCGCGCGGCGAGCGGGTCGCGCTGCTCGGTCCCAACGGCGCCGGCAAGACGACCCTGGTCCTGCACCTCAACGGCATCCTGTCCGGCGGCACCGGCACGGTCACCGTCGCCGGGCTGCCCGTCGGCAAGCGGCACATGGCCGAGATCCGGCGCCGGGTCGGCATCGTCTTCCAGGACCCGGACGACCAGCTGTTCATGCCGACCGTGCGGGAGGACGTGGCGTTCGGTCCGGCGGCGGCCGGGCTCAGGGGCCCGGAGCTGGAGGAACGGGTGGACCGGGCGCTGGCCCGGGTCGGCATGGCCGCCTTCGAGGCCCGGCCCCCGCACCATCTCTCCTTCGGCCAGCGGCGGCGGGTGGCCGTGGCGACGGTGCTGGCGACGGAGCCGGAGATCCTGGTCCTGGACGAGCCGTCCTCCAACCTGGACCCCGCCTCCCGCCGCGAACTCGCCGACGTCCTGCGCTCGCTGGACGTGACCGTCCTGATGGTCACCCACGATCTGCCGTACGCCCTGGAGCTGTGCCCGCGCTCGTTGATCCTCAGCGACGGGGTGATCGTTGCGGACGGCCCCACCGCCGACCTGCTCGCCGACGACGCCCTGATGCGCGCGCACCGCCTGGAACTGCCGTACGGCTTCGACCCCCGATCGGTACCGGCCGCGCCCGGCGCGCCCGGCCGTCCGTGACAATGGGCGTGTGACGAACGAGGAGACCGAGGGCTCCCTGCTGCTGGACGAGCAGTTGTGCTTCGCGTTGTACGCCGCCCAGCGCGCGGTGACGGCCGCGTACCGCCCGCTTCTCGACGAGCTCGGGCTGACCTACCCGCAGTATCTGGTGCTGCTGGTGCTGTGGGAGCGGGGGGAGACGACGGTCAAGGAGCTGGCGTCGGCCCTGCGCCTCGACTACGGCACGATGTCGCCGCTGCTGAAACGGCTGGAGGGCGCGGGCCTGGTCCGCCGGGAACGGGCGACGCACGACGAGCGCTCGGTGCTGATCGCGTGCACCGGGCGCGGGGAGGAGCTGCGGGAGCGGGCGGCGCTGGTACCCGGTGCGCTGCTCACGACGACCGGGCTCACGGGTGCCGAGGTGGCAAGGCTGCGCGAGGAGCTGTGGCAGTTGGCCCGGAGGGCGGACGCGGCAGCGGAGCGCTCGGACTGACCACACGCACCGACCGCACGTTACCCGTAGTTCCTCCCCCCTGGTGGCGGCAAGTTACTACCCACCAGTACCTTGTGCACGATGTATTTGCGCACACTTGATTCCGGGAAGGTCCAGCCATGACCGAGGGCACCGCTGTCGCCGCCACCGACACCCGTCCGACGAAGATCATGTATGTCGCCGAGGCCACCGCGCACGGCGGCCGGAACGGCTATGTCACCAGCCAGGACGGCTACTTGGACCTGAAGGTCGCGATGCCTCCCGCCCTGGGTGGCGACGGCAACGGCACCAACCCCGAGCAGCTGTTCGCGGCCGGCTTCAGCTCCTGCTTCCACAACGCCCTGATCCTGGTGGGCAACCGGGCCGGCTACGACCTCACCGGCTCCACCGTCGCCGCGAAGGTCGGCATCGGCCCCAACAAGCAGCGCGGCTACGGGCTCGCGGTCGCCCTGAGCGTCTCCCTCCCGGTCCTGGACGCCGACCTCGCGGCCGGGCTGGTGGACGCGGCCCACGCGGTCTGCCCGTACTCCAACGCCACCCGCGGCAACATCGATGTGACGATCGTGCTGGGCTGACCCAGGCTCCTCCCAAGGAATCACAGGCGGACGGCCGCTGTTGCACCCCATGTCAGAGGTGAACCGAGAGGACAGGCGGACATGGGCGTCGAGGTGCACGGCACAGTGACCGAGGGCTTCGAGCCGGTCCGGGAAGCATTCACACGGAACTTCGAGCACCTCGGGGACCGGGGCGCCGCCGTCGCCGTCTACCGGGACGGGCGCCGGGTCGTCGACCTGTGGGCCGGGGTCAAGGACGTCAACGGCACCGACGGCACCGAGCCCTGGCGGCGGGACACGGCCCAGGTCGTGCGCTCGGCGACCAAGGGCGTCGCCGCCGCCGTCCCCCTGCTGCTGCACCAGTACGGCGAACTGGACCTGGACGCACCGGTCGGCCACCACTGGCCGGAGTTCAAGGCCCACGGCAAGGAGCGGGTACGGGTCCGGCACCTGCTGAACCACCGGGCCGGGCTCCCGCTCCTCGACCGCCCGCTCACCCCGGCGGAGGCGCTCGACCCGCTGCGGGGCGCCGAGGCGGTCGCCGCCCAGGCGCCCCTGTGGGAGCCGGGCACCGACCACGGCTACCACGCCCTCACCTACGGCTGGCTGCTCGACGGACTGGTCCGGCGCGTGACGGGACAGGGAGCCGGCGAGTGGATCGCGGACCGGATCGCCGCTCCGCTGGGGCTCGACCTCTGGCTGGGACTGCCCGGTGCGGAGGCCCACCGGGTGGGGCGGGTCGGCCCGGTCGAGGGGCCCGAGCCGTCCGGCGCGCTCCGCGCCCGCCCCAAGCGCTCGGTCACCGCGGCCTACGACGACCCCGCCTCCGTCACCCGCCGGGCCTTCGCCGCGATCAGCCCGTCCCCGGACCCGAACGACCCGGCGTTTCGCGCGGTGGCCCAGCCCGCCGCCAACGGCATCGCGACGGCGGACGGACTCGCCCGCTTCTACGCCTCGCTAATCGGCCGGGTCGACGGCGTACGCCTCTTCGAGACGGCCACCGTCGAACGCGCCCGCGCCGAGGGGTCGGCGGGCCCGGACCGCGTCCTGATCGTCGACACCCGCTTCGGCCTCGGCTACATGCTGCACGGCGGCGCGTCGCCGTTCCTGGCCCCGGGCTCCTTCGGCCACCCCGGCCGCGGCGGCTCCCTGGGCTTCGCCGACCCGGAGTCGGGCGTCGCCTTCGGTTACGTCACCAACGGCTTCCGCACGACGGTGACCTCCGATCCCCGCGCCCAGGCCCTGGTACGGGCGGTGCGCTCGGCCCTGGCCGGCTAGCTCACCCCGCGTCGCTCACACGTGGATCGGGTGCGAGGTCCGGCCGGACACTTCGTCGATCTCGTCGTGCGCCTTGGTCAGCAGTTGCATCGCGAGTTCGTTCAACGCGCGTGCGCCGGCGACCTCCTCCCCGACCCTGGGCTGGTTCGCGTCGACGTGGTGCCGGCTCGCGTGCCCGTGGGCCCGTACCTCGGTCCCGTCGGGCAGTCGGAGCAGCGCCGCCGCGCGCGTGTGCTGGTCGTCCTCCATGAACTCCATCTCGACGTGCCACCCGACCGTGGTGCGCATCGTGCTCGTCATGACGGTCACCTCCGGAAGTCCTGCTTCCAGGGTGCCCCTCCTCCCGCCCGCCCGCACCCCATCGGACCCGGCCCGCCACCACTACCCGGCGCGCAGCATCAGCCCGATCCCGACGACCAGCAGCCCGGCCGCGGCGATCCGCGGAGCACCAAAGCGTTCGGGGGGTCACTCGGAGCGCTCGCGCACGTCCGCCAGGATGCCGCCGGCGTGGGCGATCAGCGTCCTGGGTTCCATCGGGAAGACGGTGTACGGGGTGCCGGCCGCGGCCCACACGAGGTCGTGGTCGAGCAGGGAGCGGTCGGCGAGGACGCGGGTCGTGGTGCGGTGTCCGAAGGGCGGCACGCCGCCGATGGCGTACCCGGTGGTCTCCCGTACGACGTCCGCCTTCGCGCGGGTGACCTTCTGCGCGCCGAGTTCCTGCCGGACCCGTTCCAGGTCCACCCGGGAGGCGCCGTCCATCAGGACCAGTACGGGCACGTCATCGACAGCGAAGATCAGCGACTTGCAGATCTGGCTGAGCTCGCAGCCGATCGCGGCGGCGGCCTCGGGTGCGGTACGGGCGGCGTCGGGGAAGCGCCGGACCTGCCCGATCACCTCCAAGAGCCCCATCTCCCGCAGGGCCTCGGCGAATCGGGGGTGGGCGGCGGAGCCCTCGTGGTCAGTGGCGGCTGTCGTCATGCGGGGCACGCTAGCGGGCGGCGCGGACGGCGGGCGACCGGGTTCGTCCCGGTGACGGGCACGGCGGGCACGGCGGGTGCGGCGGGCACGGCGGGCACGGAACGGGGAAGCCGGTGAGGGCTCCCCGTCCCCACGGGGCCCTCACCGGCTGGTACGGGGGACCGCAGGGCTGTCGGCTCCTGCGGTCCGGTGGTGTCAGGCGTGGACCAGTTCCCGGTCCTCGCCCTTCCTGTCGTCCTGCGTGCGCAGGCCCTCGCCCTCGACGTCCACGTTGGGCAGGACGCGGTCCAGCCACTTCGGGAGCCACCAGGCCTTCTTGCCCAGCAGCGCCAGCACCGCCGGGACGATCGCCATGCGGACGACGAACGCGTCGAAGAGGACGGCGACGGCGAGGCCGAAGCCGATCATCTTGACCATCGCCTCGCTGGAACCGATGAAGCCGGAGAAGACGGCCATCATGATCACCGCGGCGGCGGTCACGACCCGGGCGCTGTACCGGAAGCCGGTCACCACGGCCTGGCTGGGGTTCTCCCCGTGGACGAAGGCCTCCCGCATCCGGGTCACGAGGAACACCTCGTAGTCCATGGCCAGTCCGAAGACCACGCCGACCATGAAGATCGGCATCATCGACATGACCGGGCCGGTCTCCTCCACGCCCATCAGGCCGGCCAGCCAGCCCCACTGGAAGACCGCGACCACGGCGCCCAGGGCGGCCATCACGGAGAGCAGGAAGCCGAGGGCCGCCTTCAGCGGGACCAGGATCGACCGGAAGACCACGATCAGCAGCAGGAACGCCAGCCCGACCACCAGGGTCAGATACGGCAGCAGTGCGTCGTTGAGCTTCTGCGACACGTCGATGTTCACCGCCGTGGCGCCGGTGACCAGGATGTCGGCGCCGACGTCGGCCTTGATGTCCGCTCCGGTGTCCCGGATGTCGTGCACCAGGTCCTCGGTCGCCACGGACGACGGCTTGGAGTCCGGGATGACGGTGATCGTGGCCGTGTCGCCGGCTTCGTTGGGCTGCGCCGGGGCCACCGTGACGATGCCGTCGAGGCCCTTGATCTCGTCGCCGGTCTGCTGGAAGACGGCCTGCGGGTCGTCGCTGTTCTTGGCGTCGACCACGACGACCAGCGGACCGTTGAAGCCGGGGCCGAAGCCCTCGGACAGCAGGTCGTAGGCGCGGCGCTGGGTGGTGGACGTCGGCTGCGAACCGTCGTCGGGCAGTCCCAGTTCCAGGGAGCCCGCCGGGACGGCCGCCGCGCCGAGGCCGACGACGCCGAGCAGGAGGACGGCCACGGGACGGCGTACGACGAAGCTCGCCCAGCGGGTTCCCATGTTCGGGCGCTGCGCCGTGCCGGTCTCCGTGGCGGTCTCCGTGCCGGTCTTCTTGGCGCGGCCGCCGCCGAGCAGCTTGCTCTTCTCGCCTGCCGGGCGGACCTTGCCGCCCGCGTAGCCGAGCAGCGCCGGGACCATGGTGAGTGCGATGAGGACGGCGATGGCGACGGTGCCGGCGGCGGCGATGCCCATCTTGGTCAGCATCGGGATGTTGACGACCGACAGACCGACGAGGGCGATGACGACCGTGAGTCCGGCGAAGACCACCGCGGAGCCCGCGGTGCCGACGGCGCGGCCCGCGGCGTCCTCGCGCTCCCTGCCCTCGGCCAGTTCGGTGCGGTAGCGGGAGACGATGAACAGCGCGTAGTCGATGCCGACGGCGAGGCCGATCATCGTGGCCAGGATGGAGGTGGTGGAGCCGAGCTCCAGGGTGGAGGCCAGCGCGGTGATGGTCGCGACGCCGATGCCGACACCGATGATCGCGGTGAGCAGCGGCAGGCCGGCCGCGAGCAGCGAGCCGAAGGTGATGACCAGGACGACCGCGGCGACACCGATGCCGATGATCTCGGCGGTGCCGGTCGCCGGGACGGCCTGCAGCGCGTCACCGCCGATCTCCACGGTCAGTCCGGCGTCGCGGGCGTCCTCGGCGGCGGCCTCCAGGGAGTCGCGCGAGGAGTCCTCCAGTTCCATGCCGGAGACCTTGTAGCTCACCGACGCGTAGGCGACCGCGCCGTCCTGGCTGAGGCCTCCGCCCTGGTACGGGTCGGCGACGAAGGCGACCTGGGAGTCGCCGGAGAGCTCCTTGACGGTCTTCTCGACGGTCACCTTGTTGCCGGCGTCGGTCATCTTCTCGCCGGCGGGCGCCTTGAAGACGACGCGTGCGGTCGCTCCGTCGGCACTGGTGCCGGGGAAGCGTTCCTCCAGCACGTCGAAGGCCTTCTGGGCCTCGGTGCCGGGGATGGAGAACGAGGTGTTGCCGGCCGCGGGAGCGCCGGCCGCGCCGACGCCGGCGAGTGCCAGCAGCGCCACCCAGAACAGGGCGGTGAAGTGTCGTCGCCTGAAGGCGAAACGTCCGAGTCGATAGAGGAATGTGGCCACGAGGGAGTACTCCCGGTCAGGTCGTGGATTCTCAGGGCAGGGGGGTCCAGCCCGACGACGTGAGCGGTGTCGTCCGTCAGGTGGTGATGGTGGGATGGAGAGGGTCGTGCGGGGAGAGCCGACCGGGGCGGTCAGCGGGGGGACACGCCGAGGGCGGGGAGGACCACGGCGTCGATGTACGAGATGAGGAAGTCCCGCGTGGGCGGCTGTTCGTCGATCAGCGTCCGGGTGGCGAACGCGCCGACGAGCATGTGCACCATGTAGTCCAGCGCCGGGTTGTCCGGGTGGACCTCGCCGCGTTCGACCGCGCGCCGGACGATCCCCCGGAACTCGTCGATCTCGGGTTCCACGAGCAGGTCCCTGAAGGCGCGCCGCAGGTCGTCGTTGGTGTGCACCGCCATGGCGAGCGCCCGCATCAGGGCGGCGTTCTGCTCCATGACGTAGTCGCCCTCACGGCCGATGAGTCCGTGCAGGTCCCCCTGGAGGGAACCGGTGTCGACGTCACCGGTGCTGCCCGGCTTCTGGCACCGCATGGCTCTCACCACCAGCTCGGCCTTGCCGCCCCACTGGCGGTAGAGAGTGGCCTTGCTGGACCGGGTGCGGGCGGCCACGGCGTCCATGGTGAGGGCGTCGTACCCGACCTCGCGAAGCAGGTCGAGCACGGCCGCGTAGATCTCGGCCACGCGCTCCGGGGTGATCCGGCTGCGCCGCACTGCCGCGTCCTCGGTCATCCCGCCCACCTCTCCTCGCTCCGGGTCTCACCGCGCCGAACGACACGGTTTCGTACACGAAGAATGTACCGCACCCCTCTAAGGGAACGAAACCGTTTCGTACGTGTGCTGGGTCACGTCGGGAGAGCCGCCGTCGCTCCCCACGAGTTGCTGTGGTCCGTCACCGGGAAAAGCATGGGAAGGGTGAGTTATCTGCGCCTGCCCCACCTCAACGGCGACCTGCTGTGCTTCGTGGCCGAGGACGACCTCTGGCTCGCGCCACTCGACGCCCCGGGCCGGGCCTGGCGGCTCACCGTCGACCGCACCAAGCTCGGCCACCCCCGCTTCTCACCCGACGGCCGCCACATCGCGTACACGAGCTGGCGCAGCCTCGACCCCGAGGTCCATCTGGTGCCGGTGGACGGCGGGCCGGGCCGCCGGCTGACCTACTGGGGCAGCCCCGACACCCGGGTCTGCGGCTGGACGCCCCCGAGCCCCGACGGCGACGAGAGCCCCGAGATCCTCGCCGTCGCCTCGCACGGCCAGCCGTTCTCGTACTTCTCCTGGTCCTACAAGCTCTCCACCGACGGCGATCCGGGGCGCAAACTGCCCTGGGGGCCGGTGAGCGACATCCAGGTCGCCGAGATCGACGGGGAACGCAGGACCCTGCTGCTCACCGGTACCCCGCCGCACGAACCGGCCGGCTGGAAGCGGTACCGGGGCGGGGCGACGGGCAGGCTGTGGCTGCACGGACGGCGCCTGCTCGACGGAGACGGCGGAGACGACGAGCAGGACGGGCACGGCGTGTTCGCCAAGGTCGACGGGCATCTGCAGTCCCCGATGCTCGTCGGCGGCCGGGTCGCCTTCCTCTCCGACCACGAGGGCGTCGGCAACCTGTACTCCTGCGCGTACGACGGCTCCGATCTGCGCCGCCACACCGACCACGACGCGTTCTACGCCCGGCACGCGTCCAGCGACGGCACCCGGGTCGTCTACCAGTGCGCCGGTGACCTGTGGATCGTCGACGGCCTGTCCCCGGACTCCGTGCCGCGCCGGCTGGACATCACGCTGAGCGGGCCGCGCGCCGGGCGGCGCCGTTACCAGGTGCCCGCCGCGCACCACCTGGACGGCGTCTCGGTGGACGAGACGGGCCGGGCCAGTGCCGTCGTCGTACGCGGCAGCCTGTACTGGCTCACCCACCGCGACGGCCCCGCGCGCACCCTCACCGACACCCCCGGCGTGCGGGTGCGGCTGCCGGAGATGCTCGGCGCGAGCGGGCGGGTGGCGTATGTGACGGACGCCGAGGGCGAGGACGCGATCGAGATCGTCTCCCTGCCCCGGGCGAGCGGCCGCCGCCCCACCCGACGACTGGCCCCGGGGAGGCTGGGCCGGGTGCTGGAGATGGTGGCCGACCCGGACGGCGAACGCCTCGCCGTCGCCTCCCACGACGGCCGCCTGCTGCTCATCGACACCAGCGAGGCCGGCCCTGGCAAGGTCGACCCCCGTGAGACCGGTACCGGCGGGGCCGGTACCGGCGGGGCCGGTACCGGCGGGGCCGGTACCGGCGGGGCCGACCCCGCCGAGGCCGACGACGGCCCGGGCTCCGCCCCCGACCCCGACCCCGTCCCCGACGCCCCGGTCACCGAGCTGATCCGTTCCGTCAACGGGCCCGTGCGCGACCTCGCGTTCTCGCCCGACGGCGGGTGGCTCACCTGGTCGCATCCCGGTATCGGGCGGACGCTGCGGCAGATCAAACTGGCCCGGCTCAAGGACCGGTTCGTCATCGACGTCACCAACGGCCGCTTCGAGGACGAGAACCCGGTCTTCACCCGGGACGGCCGCTACCTCGCCTTCCTGTCCTGGCGCGGCTTCGACCCGGTCTACGACGTGCACACCGGTGACCTGTCCTTCCCGCTGGGCTGCCGCCCGTACCTGGTGCCGCTGTCCTCGGCGACCCTCTCCCCGTTCGCCCTCAGCCCCGAGGGCCGGCCGGCCGCCGGGGGCCTGGACCCGGTGGAGGCCGAGGAGGACGACCTCGGCGACGGCGGCCCGGTGACCGTCGAGACCGAGGGCCTGGAGAGCAGGGTCACCCCCTTCCCGGTCACCGCCTCCAAGTACTCGGCGCTGCACCCGGTCGCGGGCGGCGGGCTGGTCTGGCTGCGCTGGCCGATCTCGGGCGCGCTCGGCGAGACGTTCGTGAACCCGGACGACACCAGCGGCCGGCCGACTCTCGAGCACTTCGACATCAGCAAGGCGAAGAAGTCCGAACTCGTCGATCACCTGGACCTCTTCGCGGTCAGCGGCGACGGGACGCGGCTGGTCGTGGCCGACGGGGGCGAGCCGCGCGCGGTGCCCGCGACCGAGCCGGGCGACAGCGACTCCACCGTCTGGATCGACGTCCGCCGCATCCTGCACGAGGCCGATCCGGTGGCCGAGTGGCGGCAGTCGTACGCGGAGGCCGGGCGGCTGATCCGGGCCTACTTCTGGGAACCCGGCATGTGCGGCATCGACTGGGACGCGGCGCTCGACCAGTACCGTCCGCTGATCGAACGGGTCGCCTCCCCGGACGAGTTCGCGGACCTGTTGCGTGAACTGCTCGGCGAACTCGGCACCTCCCACGCCTACGTCACCGCCGCCCGCCGCAACGAGGGCCCGCCGCACTACCAGCGTCGCCAGGGCTTCCTCGGCACCAACCTGGTGCCCCGGGAGGACGGTTGGACGGTCAAACGCATCCTGTCCGGTGACTCCTCCGACTCCCGCGCGCGTTCGCCGCTGGCCGGCACCGGCATCCGTGAGGGCGCGGTCCTCACCCATGTCCACGGCCGCCCGGTGGACCCGGTCGCCGGGCCCTACCCGCTGCTCGCGGGGACGGGCGGTACGACGGTGGAGCTGACGTTCGCCCCGGCCGAGGGCACGGGCCCGCCCCGCAGGGTCGCCGTCGTCCCGCTGGTCGACGAACGCCCTCTGCGCTACCAGGACTGGGTGGCCAAACGCCGTGAGGTCGTACGGGAGTTGAGCGGCGGCCGGTGCGGCTATCTGCACATCCCCGACATGGGCGGCTCGGGCTGGGCCCAGTTCAACCGCGACCTGCGCATGGAGGTGTCCCGCCCGGCGCTGATCGTCGACGTGCGCGGCAACGCGGGCGGCCACATCAGCGAACTCGTCGTCGAGACGCTGACCCGCACCATCCTGGGCTGGGACCTCACCCGCGACGCCCAGCCGGTGTCGTACGCGGCCAACGCCCCGCGCGGGCCGGTGGTCGCCCTCGCGGACGAGGCGACGAGCTCCGACGGCGACATGATCACGGCCGCGTTCAAGCTGCTGAAGCTGGGGCCGGTGGTCGGGCAGCGCACCTGGGGCGGGGTGGTCGGCATGACCGGCCGGCACCGGCTGGGGGACGGCACGGTGATCACGGTGCCGATGAACGCGGCCTGGTTCGACGCGTACGGCTGGTCGGTGGAGAACAGGGGCGTCGCCCCCGATCTCGAGGCGCTGCGCACTCCGTTGGACTGGGCGGAGGGCCGGTACCCGGTGCTCGACGACGCGGTCCGGCTGGCCCTGGAACTCCTGGAGACGGAGCCCCCGGCCACTCCCCCGACCTACAGCGACGTCCCCGACCGCTCCCGCCCGAAGCTGCCACCGAGGACACACGAGGCGTGAAGGGACCAGGGACGCAAGGCGCATAGGAGGCACAAGGGGTGCGAGGGGTGCGAGGGGCCTGGAGACATGGGAAGGGGCACCCCCCGCGGAGGCGCCCCTTCCCGCTTCAGCAAACGGCCTTCACCGGCCGTGCCGAGCAGTGGTGTTCAGCAGCACACGACGTCAGGCGTCGTGGTCCCGATCGTAACGCTCCTCGGACTTCTCCCGCCCGCGCTGCGGGTTGTTCGGGTCCTCCTCGCGACGGCGACCGCGGTTCTGGATCTGCTCCTTGGCCTGGTCGGCCTTCCGCTTGGCCTGCTGCTGCATCTGCTCGGACTTCTCCTGGAACTGGTCCTTCATGCCCATGTGGGTTCACTCCCGTTGGGGTGTGGGGGATCTTGCCCGACCAGATTCACACGGACGGTCACCCCGCGCATGTCGATCAGTCACGCACCGTAGTCCGATGCTGTTCGTCGGCGTTGCCGCCGGCTCCGACCAGGCCCGTGCGCATGCCGGTGAGGCGATCCGCGAACCGCCGCATCTCCCGCTGCCCGACGGTCCCGATCACGCCGGGCAGGTATCCGCGCACGCCCTGCATCCCGCGCAGCCACCACTGCCCGTACACATGGCTCGAGCGCCGCTCGATCCCGGCCACGATCCGGTCCACCGCGGGCCCCGGCGGATAGGTCTTGTTCGCCGGCCACGGCAGCCGCTGCCTGAGTTCCCGCATCACCTCGTCCTGGTCGGCCCCGCGCACCATGTCGGTGTCGGTCCAGGAGAGATAGCCGACGCCGACCCGTACTCCCCGGTGTCCGACCTCGGCCCGCAGACAGTGCGCGTACGCCTCCACACCGGACTTGGAGGCGCAGTACGCGGTCATCATCGGCGCCGGGGTGATCGCGGCGAGCGAGGCGATCTGGAGCAGGTAGCCGCGGCTCGCGATCAGCAGGGGCAGGAACGCGCGGGCGGTGACCGCCGATCCGATCAGGTTGACCTCGACGACCCGCCGCCAGGCTCCCGGATCGGAGTCGGCGAACGGACCGCCGTTGGCCACACCGGCGTTGGCGACCACGATGTCGACCCGCCCGAACCGTTCCGCGACCTCCCCCGCGACCCGGGCCATCGCCTCGTGGTCGGTGACGTCGGCGTGCCAGTGGCCGCTCTCGCCGTGCAGTCGCTCCGCGACCCGTTCGAGCGCGTCCGGCTCCAGCCCGACCAGTGCCACCGTCGCCCCGCGCGCGGAGAGCCTGCGGGCGAGCAACTCCCCCACTCCGCGGGCCGCTCCGGTGACGACGGCGACCTTTCCCCCGAGACTGCCCCTGCTCATGCGGCCACCTCGGTGTTCTCGTGGGGCGCGGTGGTCTTCTTCGCGGGTGCGCGCAGGACGGCGTACTCGGACAGGTCCACGCGCCGGGTCGCGCGCCGGAACTCACCGGTCGTGCCCGGCCAGACGGTGGTGTTGCGGCCGTTCGCGTCCAGGTACCAGCTGGTGCAGCCACCGGTGTTCCACACCGTGTGCTTCATCCGCTGCTGCACCCGGTGGTTCCAGACGCGGACGGCGCTCCGGCGGGCGTCGAGGGCCGCCCGGCCGCCCAGGAGGTCGAGTTGGCGGAGGTAGTCGGCGAGGTAGTTCAGCTGGGACTCGATCATCAGGATCATCGACGAGTTGCCGAGGCCGGTGTTCGGCCCGATGAGCGTCATCCAGTTGGGGAACCCGGCGGCCGAGGCGCCGCGCAGGGCCTCCATCCCGCCCGTCCACGTCTCGGCGAGGGTCCTGCCCTCCGCGCCGACGACCCGCTCGGCGATGGGCATGTCGGTCACGTGGAACCCGGTGCCGAACACGATCACGTCGGCCTCGGCCTCGGTTCCGTCGGCGGCGACGACGGTCGACCCGCGGACCTCGCTCAACCCGCCGGCGACGACATCGACGTTGGGCCGGACGATCGCCGGATAGTACGTGCTGGAGAGCAGGATCCGCTTGCATCCGATGCGGTAGTCGGGGGTCAACTTGGCCCGCAGGGCCGGATCCTTGACGGCACGGGCCATGTTGCGCCTGGCCAACTGCTCGACGAGACCGAGCTCGCCCGGATGCTTGGTGAACGCCTGCACCTGCAACTCCCTGACGCCCCACAGCAGTCCGCGGCGCAGCCGGGTGGTGAAGGGCAGCGCCCGGTGCAGGGCCCGTTCGGCGCCGCTGATGGCCCGGTCCATGCGGGGCAGGACCCAGGGCGGGGTGCGCTGGAAGAGGGTGAGCCGGGAGACGAGCGGCTGGATCGCCGGCACGATCTGGATCGCCGAGGCCCCCGTGCCGACCACGGCGACCCGCCGGCCGCGCAGGTCGTGGTCGTGGTCCCAGCGGGCGGAGTGGAAGACCTTGCCGGGGAAGGTGTCGAGCCCGGGGATGTCGGGGACCCTGGGTTCGGACAGCGGCCCGGTGGCGGAGACCACGACATCGGCGGTGAGGGTGCCGTTGCCGGTCTCGATCTCCCACCACAGCCGCTCTGTGTCCCACACCATCCGCTTCACCTCCGAGTCGAAGCGGAGGTGCGGGCGCAGGCCGAAGGTGTCGGTGACGTGCTCCAGGTAGGCGCGGATGTGCTCCTGCCCCGAGAAGGAGCGCGGCCAGTCGGGATGGGGCGCGAAGGAGAACGAGTACAGGTGGGACGGCACGTCGCACGCGCACCCGGGATAGCTGTTGTCCCGCCAGGTGCCGCCGACGCTGCCGGCCCGTTCCAGGACGACGAAGTCGGTGACCCCCTCGCGCCGCAGCCGCACGGCGGCCCCCAGCCCGCCGAACCCGGACCCCACCACCGCGACCCGTACATGCTCGTGCTCGGCCATCCCGAAGCCTCCAGCCCTCGCGCACCACCGAAAACCCCGCCAGTGAACACTGGCGCAATGGGGAGAGTAGGGCAGGGCCGTACCGATGGGTAGGGGGCGCACAAGGAAAGTTACCGCTGGTACGCCCCGGGGCCCGTCCGGCGCGCAGGCCCTAGGCTGCTGGCGTGGCAGAGGAGAACGCAGGATCCGGTGAGCGGCGCGAGTACCGCATGGAGGAGCTGGCCCGACGGGCCGGGATCACCGTGCGCACGCTGCGGTTCTACCGCGAACGCAAGCTGATCCCGCCGCCCCGCCGCGAGGGCCGCATCGCCTGGTACGACGACCGGCACCTGGCCCGCCTGCGCACCATCACGGCCCTGCTGGAGCGCGGCCACACCCTGAACGGCATAGCGGAACTCGCCGAGGCCTTCGACCACGGCCGCGACGTCGGCGACCTCCTCGGCATGGACACTCCCACCGAGGAGACCCCGGTCCGCCTCACCCCCGAGGAACTCGCCGACCATTTCACCGGCGAGGTCACCCCGGAGAACCTCGCCGCCGCGATGGACCTCGGCTACCTCGGCACCGACGGCGAGGAGATCGTCCACATCAGCCGCCGCCTGCTGGAGGTCTCCTCCGCCCTGGTCCGTGAGGGCATCCCGCTCGCCGAGGTGCTGCGTGCGGGCCGGGAGGTCCGCGCCCACGCCGAGACCATGGCCGGCCTCTTCGCCGAGCTGATCCTCCGCCACGCCCCCGAGGACGCCGTCCACCGCCTGCGCCCCCTGGCCCGCAGCGTGGTCGACGCCGAACTCTCCCTGGCGATGGACCGCCGCCTGCACCAGCGGGACTGACGGCCGGCGGCCGGCCGCCGGTCGTCGGTCCCCGACCGGTCGCCGGTCAGTCGCCGGCCAGCTCTGCCTCCCAGAGGGAGCTGGCGTAGTAATGGTTGTCGTACTGCTCGGAACTGGCCTTGATGTCCTCGACGGTGGCCTCCCCCAGGTGGACCCGCTCCAGCAGACGGTAGTAGTCGAAGCGGTCCATACCGGGGGTGAAGGCGACCAGCACGTCGGCCTCCTCGCCCCGGGCCGGAGCGAAAGCGTGCGGCAGCCGCGGCGGCACCGTCACGAAGTCGCCGGTTTCCAGGGTGATGATCCGGTCGCCCAGCAGTACCCGCAGGCTGCCACCGAGCACGAAGAACATCTCGGTCGCCTTGGTGTGGAAGTGGGCGGGAGCGCCCGGCGACCCCTTGCGCAGACCGGCCCGGTTGGCCGTCAGCGCCCCCTGGGTCCGGTCGGAGTCGGCGAGCAGCGTGATGAGACTGGTGGCCCCGTCCTGCAACGTCTCGGCGGAACCGGCACGGACCAGGACGGGGCGGGCGGACGCGTTCATGAGGTTCTCCTCGGCTGCGGTCGGTCGGTGAACTGCGGGGAGCAGGTCCGCCCGGGTAGCCCCGGGCCGTGTCCGGGCCGTCTCCGGATCCCGGCCTCACTCCGTCCCCCCGTCCTCATGACCACCACGCTACGCACCCGAAAGACCCTGTGTAGGGTGCATTCCCGTGGCTGATTCATGGGTCAATCCAGCCGAACGCATCGGCAGCGACCTGTACGTGGACCTGAAGCCGGACATGTCCGGAGGCGGTGGCCGCCGGGCCGCGCTCGGTCGCGCGCTGCGCGAGGCGATAGGGGACGGACGGCTGGCCCCGGGCACCCGGCTCCCTCCCTACCGGTCGCTCGCCGCCGACCTCGGTCTGGCCCGCAACACCGTCGCCGAGGCCTACGCCGAACTCGTCGCCGAGGGCTGGCTGGTCGCCCGCCAGGGGTCGGGGACACGGGTGGCCCCCAGAGCGAAGCCGCTCACTCCCCCGCGGGCGCCCCGACCGACGCCGGCACAGCCGGAGCCGCCCGCCCACAACCTGCGGCAAGGCCTGCCGGACGCCGCGTCCTTCCCCCGTACGGCCTGGCTGGCCGCCGCGCGGCGGGCGCTGAACGCGGCGCCCCACGAGGCGTTCGGGCCCGGTGACCCCCGGGGCCGGCCCGAGCTGCGACGTGCCCTCGCCGAGTACCTGGCACGCGCGCGAGGCGTGCGCACCAGCCCCGAGACCATCGTCGTGTGCTCCGGTTTCGCACCCGCCCTACGGCTCCTCTTCGACGGGAAGGTGCTGCGCGGCCCCCTGGCGGTGGAGTCCTACGGACTGCCCTTCCACCGGTCGGTCCTGCAGGCCGCGCGCGTCCGGACCGTACCTCTGACATTGGACGAACACGGGGCGCGCACCGCGGAGTTGTCCGCGCTGAAGGGCGTACGGGCGGCGCTGCTCACCCCCGCCCACCAGTTCCCGACGGGAGGGCCGCTCCACCCCGAGCGGCGGGCCGCCGCGGTGGACTGGGCACGCGGGAGCGGGGGCCTGCTGCTGGAGGACGACTACGACGGGGAGTTCCGCTACGACCGGGAGCCGGTGGGTGCCGTCCAGGGTCTCGATCCGCAGCGTGTCGTGTACCTGGGCTCGCTCAGCAAGAGCCTCTCCCCCGCGCTGAGGCTGGGGTGGATGGTCCTGCCGGACCACCTGGTGGAGCCCGTCCTGCGCGTCAAGGGCGAGCGCGAGGCGTGGGCCGGTGTCACGGACCAGTTGACGCTCGCCGATTTCATCGAATCGGGCCATTACGACCGGCACATCCGCCGGACCCGGCAGCGTTACCGGGACCGCAGGGACCGTCTCGTCGGCCTTCTCGCCCACCGGGCGCCGCACATCGCCCTCACGGGCATCGCCGCCGGGCTGCACGCGGTGCTGGGCCTGCCACCCGGCACCGAGCGGTCGGTGACCGGGGCCGCGGCCCGGGAGCGCGTCGCCGTGGACGGGCTCGCCGGCTTCCGGCACCCGGCCGCCACCATGCCCGCGCACGACGGCCTGGTCGTCGGCTACGCCGCCCCTCCCGACCACGGCTTCGGAGCGGCGCTCGACGCCCTCTGCCGCATCCTGCCCCCACCCCCCGACGGAAGCTGACCCCCACGGCGGGCCGGCGCCCGGGGCCCCGGCAGCGGCCGGGACCCGGTGGCACTCCGCCCGCGCGGCATACCCGCGGCGCACCACCCCCACCGGGCGTCAGCCCCGAGGCCGGAACACCGGCACACCACCCCACCGGGCGGCGGGCGCCTCAGTCCCGGGGCCGGAACACCACCGTCACCGGAGCGTGGTCCGACCAGCGTTCGGCGTGCGTGGCCGCGCGTTCCACGTGGCCCTCGACCGCGCGGGCGGCGAGCCCGGGCGTGGCCACGGCGAGGTCGATGCGCCAGCCCGCGTCGTTGTCGAAGGCCCGCCCCCGGTACGACCACCACGAGTACGGCCCGTCGACACCCGGATGCAGCGCCCGGACGACGTCCACGTACCCGCCCTCGGCCGGATCGAGGACGCGGGAGAGCCACTCCCGTTCCTCCGGCAGGAACCCGGAGTTCTTGGTGTTGCCGCGCCAGTTCTTCAGGTCGGCCTGCTGGTGCGCGATGTTCCAGTCCCCGCACACCACGACCTCCCGGCCGTCGGCGGCGGCCCGCTCCCGCAGGCCCTTCAGATAGGCGAGGAACTCCCCCATGAAGCGGATCTTCTCGTCCTGCCGCTCGGTGCCGACCTCACCGGAGGGCAGGTAGAGCGAGGCGACGGTGACGCCGGGCAGGTCCACCTCCACGTACCGCCCGCTGCCGTCGAACTCGGCCGACCCGAAGCCGACCTGGACGCGATCGGGCGCGCGCCGCGTGTACAGCGAGACCCCCGCGCGCCCCTTCGCCGCGGCGGGCGCGTGCACCACGTGCCACCCCTCGGGCTCCCGGACGTGCTCGGGCAGCTGCTGCGGCTCCGCGCGCACCTCCTGCAGACACACCACATCGGCGGAGGTCCGCTCCAGCCACTCCACGAAGCCCTTCTTCGCGGCGGCACGCAGTCCGTTGACGTTGACGGAGGTCACAGTGAACATCAGGGCACGATACCGGCACACTGGACGGGTCCCGTTCCGGGCCCGGAAAACGGACCCTCACCTCACCCGGATTGATATACCTTACTTCGCATGAATATCCGCCGCGTCTCCTACGACCACCCCGACGCCGTCAAGCTGAACGACGAGGTCCAGGCCGAGTACCACGTCCGCTACGGCGACGGCGGTGACGCCACCCCCATGGACCCCGCGGACTTCCGCCCGCCGAACGGCGTCTACCTGCTCGCCTACGACGAGAACGACACCCCCGTCGCCTCCGGCGGCTGGCGCGTCCAGAACACCAACGGCGAGGGCAACCGCGACGGGGACGCCGAGCTGAAGCGGATGTACGTGGCCGAGGGGATGCGCGGCCGGGGCCTGGCCCGCCGCATTCTGGCCGCCCTGGAGGAGGACGCCCGCGCGGCCGGCCGCCTCCGCATGGTCCTGGAGACCGGCACCCAGCAGCCGGAGGCCGTCGCCCTCTACACCTCCAGCGGCTACGAGCCCTGCGAGAAGTTCGGCTACTACCGCTTCCACGACAGCAGCCTCTGCTACGCGAAGCCGCTGTAGCGGCACTCGGCACCGCCGTTCACCGACTACTCGTCCGCCCCTCCGCCTTCCGTGCTTTCCGGCGAGGGCAGGCGTCGGCCGCGGGATTCCGCGACGCGCAGGGTGCCGGCGAGGCACTCGGTGAGACGGACACCGGCGTACCGCACCTCGACGTACGGGGACATCGGGTCCTCCAGCACCCGCCGGGCACGGCGGAGCACGTCCAGGCCGTCGGCCAGCTGCCGGGCCTCCGTCTCGTCAGCCAGCCGCGAGACGTATCCGCCCTCACCGCCGTCGGCGAGGAAGCAGGGCTTTCCGTCCGGCGAGGACCAGGGCAGCAGCCGGAGCGAGGGGTACGACTTCATCACGCGGCCACCTTCCCCGCGCCGACGGTGTGCTGGTCGAGGTCGATCCCGAAGTCGGCGGCGAGGACGAGAGCGACTCTGCGACGCCACTGACGTGCCGCCCGCTCCTGTTCGTGGGCGGCGAGGTAGGGGCGGACGAGCCGGGAGTCGGTGCCGTCGAGGGGGAGGTGCAGGCAGTACGGGGAACGGTGCGGGGGGAGGCAGGCGGAGTCTGTGGCGGGCACGGGGCCGGCGGCAAGATGCGCGGGACGGGGGCTGCCCGCCCGGTGGGCTCCGGTGCCGGGACCGAAGAGAAGGCCCAGCCGATGGGCGAGGCGGTGGATAAGGTCATGCATGTCGACGCTCCCAATACAGCGTTGGCCGCGCCCCGGGAGGTCTGATCCACCTCGCCGGGGCTTTCTTGGCTATGAAGCTATATCGAGCTACAGCCCTCTGCAGACAAGTACAGAGGGATCCACTCGTTAGTGGACATGAGAGCATACCTATGTTGGACATATGAGCGATACAGAGGAGTCGACGCCGACTCTGGATCCGATGAGCGCACGACCGCTCTACGTTCAACTGGCCGACGTGATCGCGAAGAAGATCGAGTCGGGCGAGCTGGCACCGGACAGGCCGATCCCCTCGGAGAATCACCTCGCCGACGAGTACGGGGTGGCACGGCTCACCGCACGGCGGGCGGCACAAGAACTCCGCGAGCGAGGGCTCATCGTGACCGTACGGGGCAAGGGGTCTTTCGTCGTGCAGCAGCCACCCGCCAACGCACCGGAGGGGAACGGAACCGCCGACTGACACTCCCGCCACACCGAGGAAAAGGAGCGAGCATGACGGCCAGGAAACCGGCCGAGCAGGCGCTCGCCCGTTCGTACACGACCGGTGACGGCAGTATGAGGTTCGCCATCGCCGAGCTGTCGGTGGAGCACCGTCCGGGTGGCGCCGCCGTGCTGGAATACCGGATCACGGTGGAGCGCCCGGGACGACAGGACGAACGCTGGGCGGTCACGCTCCCCTGGGACGACAGCTCCTTCGTCGACGTCCTCGTCTCGTCGGCCCCGGACCCCGACCGGCTTGAGCAACTTGTGCACATCGTGCGCGCGTTGCTGGAGGAGTGGTGGGACACGAAGGGCCACAACCGTCAGTCGGCGAAGATGGGGCACCGCCTCCCCTGAGCACTCCGTGGCCAGTTCGCGCAAAGCCGCGAGGATCAGGCCGCCCCACGGGATCCACACCACGTCCATTCGTTCCGCCGACCGCTCGGCCACACCCGACGGTTCGGCGCCCCGAACCCGAGGCCGGGGGCGGGGGGCTTGCTGAAAGTTGTGAGCAGTTGGAGGGCAAGTGTCCCTTTACCGCTCAAACGAGCGGCAGAGGGACAGTGATGGCCGAAGTGCTCACGGATTTACCACCACATGGCTCAGCCAAGACGTCGTACGGGCTCGCCCGCCAGGAATGCCTCGATGTCCTCGACGGCCTGGCCGTAATAGGTGCGGTAGTTGTTCTGCGAGACGTAGCCGAGGTGGGGGGTGGCCAGGAGCCGGGGCGCGGTGCGCAGGGGATGGTCGGCGGGCAGGGGCTCGACGTCGAACACGTCGACTCCGGCTCCGGCGATCCGTCCCTCCCGCAGCACAGCGAGCAGGGCGTCCTGGTCGACGAGGGCCGCCCGTGAGGTGTTCACCAGGTAGGCGGTCGGCTTGAGCAGGGCCAGTTCGGGCGCGCCGAGCAGCCCGCGGGTCCGGTCGCTCAGGACAAGGTGGAGCGAGACGAAGTCGCTGGTGGCGAGGAGTTCCTCCTGGGAGCCGGCCAGTTGGACGCCGACCTCGTCCGTGCGTTCCTCGGTGAGGTTCTGGCTCCACGCGACCACCTCCATACCGAAGGCGAGGCCCACCCGGGCCACCCGGCTGCCGATCTTCCCCAGGCCGAGCAGGCCGAGCCGGCGGCCGTGCAGGTCGGCACCGACCGTGGACTGCCAGGGGCCGTTCGCGCGCAGCGCGTTGTTCTCCGTGACGATGCCGCGGGCGAGGCCGAGCAACAGCGCCCACGTCAGCTCGACCGGCGGGGTCGACGTGCTTTCCGTACCGCACACGGTCACCCCGTTGCGTTCGGCGGCCGCGTAGTCGATCACCGAGTTGCGCATGCCGGAGGCGATGAGCAGCTTGAGCCGGGGAAGCCTGTCGAGCAGGGGGGCGGGGAAGGGAACCCGCTCCCGAAGGGTCACCACGATGTCGAAGTCCTCGAGCGCGAGGGCCAGTTCACCCTCGGTGGCGATGTGCTCGGTGAAGCTGACGACCTCCACACGTTCCTGGAGGGGGCTCCAGTCGGCCACGGTGGTGGCGACGCCCTGGAAGTCGTCGAGCACGGCACAGCGAAGCCGCATGTCGGTCCTTTCCGTGGATCCCACGGTACGAGCGTCGGCGGCGGCCCGACGAAGGCCGAGCCGGTCGGGGATGTACACCCTGAGGACGCGCCCGGCCGCACCCCGGGGCGACAGCAGCGGCAGGATACCCATTGCGGCGGACCGGGCGGACCGGGTGTACGTGAAGGCGCGTCCCCGGCCCACCCCGATGTACAGGCCCCGCGGCAGGTCGCCACGGCCCTCCCCGGCCCCGTCGGCGCGGTGGTCGACGACAGCTGTGACGACGGGCCCGCCGTGGGCGGAGGGCCGGGCGGCCGGGGCATGTGCGCCACCAGCCCACACCGCGGGCGGAGTTCGCTCACCCGTCAGGTCATCGCCCCCGGGGCCCCGGCGTGCCAAGATCCCGGTGTACGGAGTTCGACCGACCGGAAGGACACCATGCCCGCCTACGTCATAGCCCACCTGCAAGAGGCCGCTCCGCACCCGGAGATCGTCGAGTACATCGAGCGCATCCCCGCCACCTTCGAGTCGTACGGCGGACGCTTCCTCGTGCACGCCACGCAGCACGAGGTGAAGGAGGGCAGCTGGCCCGGACACGTCGTGATGATCGGCTTCCCCGGGGTCGCCGAGGCGCGGGCCTGGTGGGACTCCCCCGCGTACCGGGAGATCGCCCCGCTGCGCTCGCGGCACATCGACGGCGACATCATCCTGGTCGAAGGCGTACCCGAGGGCTACGAGCCGACCGGCGTCACCAAGGCGCTGCGGGAAGCCCTTCCCGCCGATTAGCCCCGCACGCTTCGGACAGGGCGGGACCGTCCAACTGACGAGGGCGGCGTGACGCCCGTCCCGGAGGGCAAGGGGTTGTTCGTGTCGACACGAAGAAGCCCCCGCCGGTTTCCCGGCGGGGGCTTTCAGCTGCGGTGGACCTGTGGGGATTTGAACCCCAGACCCCCTCGATGCGAACGAGGTGCGCTACCAGACTGCGCCACAGGCCCTTGCAACGAGAGAAACCTTAGCACCCCGATCGGGGTGCTCGGAAATCCGTGGCCGGTGGGGGGTCGGCCGCGGGTTTTCCAAGGTCATTCGTTGACGGCCCGGGGGCGGTCGCCGTCCTCGTACTGATCGAACAGCGGGGTGCGGCCGCGCTCACGGGCACGGCGGGCGGAGGCCGCGGTGGGGGTCCCTCCGCGCGAGCGCCTTCGAGCGTGGGGGAGGGCGTCGTTGTGCCCGTCGGCGCCGGCCTGCTCCTCCGTGACGGCCCGGTCCCCCTCCGGAGCCGTGCCGTCGGCGGTGCCGGCCGTCTCCTCCGGGCCCGGGACCACGGCGCTCGAACGCGCCGAGCTCCAGGTGTCCGCGGCGCCGAGGTCCACGTCGCTGGTGGCGCGCGGGGCGACCGGGGCGGTCACGTACGTGGGCAGCGGCACCGGGACCGGGTCCCAGCTGTCGCCGCCCTGGCCGGGCCGCTGCCGGCGCTCCCGCTGCTGGTCGACCCACTCGGCGTGGTCGGTCTGCTCGACGAGCGCGCGCCGGTCGGCGGCGAGCGCCAGGAGGCCGGGGTCGGTCTCCGGACCCGGTTCGGCATCGGGGTCGAGGCCCGGCGCGGGTCCCTCCGGTTCGTCGGGGTCGATGTCGTCGACGGACGGACGGCGGCGCGGCTGACGCTCCCGCAACCGCTGTGCCGCGGCCTCGGCCTGCCGACGGTCCATCTGGTACGCGAAACGGCGGCGCTCCTGGGAGCGCAGGTAGGCGATGTAGACGCTCAGCAGCACCGCGGGCACTCCGGGCGCCCACAGGAAGGTGAGCCCGCCGACCGCGGCGACGACCGCGCCGAACGTGAAGGCGAGGAAGAGCATCGTGGTGGTGCGCCGACGCCGGGCGAGCACCCTCGAGCGCTGGGCGCGCGCCGCGGCGGCCTGCGCCGACAGGGAGGGCTGCGGGGACGGCTGCGGCGGCTGGGCGGACGGGGTGGCCTGCGACGGCGGGGCCTGCTGGGCCGGGAGCGCGGGCTGCGCCCTTCGCGGAGGCGCTCCGCGCCGGGCGGACGGGACGCGCTCGCGCGGGGCGCGTCCGGTCGGCTCGTCGGGGACCGCTTCGGGTACCGCCCGTTCCGGCCGCTGCGCGGGGTGCGGACGCACGGGCGCCTGCACCTGCTGCGGACGGGTCTGGGACACGGCGAAGGCCCGGACGTCCACCGAATCGGTGACCGCGTCCGGGTCGTGGACGCTCTGCTCCTCCTCGTCGGCGGAGCGCGCCCGCAGGTCCTTGGCGTACCGGCGCTCCATTCCCGCCCGTCCGGACAACAATCGGATGGCGGTGCTGAAGCGTTCCGTCGGACGGGCCTCGTTCAGCTCGTCCTGCCTACGGAGCCACATCGGCACCAAGTAGGCGGCCCAGGCCCCGACGATGACTGCGTAGATGAGGCCGCTGCTGCTCACGCCTCACACGGTAGAGGGGTTTAGGTGAGGCCATCCGCCAATTGAGCCGGTGTGTCGCACGATCCGGCTGATATTTCGAACTTTTTTTGCGAACGATGCGATCAGGCGACCACTTAAGCCGGGAATTTTCCCACCTTCAGACGGTCATCACGCGATCAAATTCGAACATTTATTCAATTACCTGGGCGGCGCGGGATTTCGGGATTACGTCGCTCGTCACCGTCCGCCCACTCGTCCCCGCCCGCCCGCTCGTTCCGGGCGCGTGCCCGTTGCCAGCGCCCGAGCAGCCCCTCGGGCACTTCCTCCGCCGTGAGCGCGAAGACGAGATGGTCGCGCCAGGCGCCGTCGATGTGCAGATACCGCGGGCGCAGCCCCTCCTCACGGAATCCGAGTTTCTCCACGACCCGGCGGCTGGGCCCGTTCTCGGGGCGAATGCACACCTCGACGCGGTGCAGTCCGACGGTACGGAAACAGTGGTCCACGGCCATCGCCACGGCCGTCGGCATCACCCCGCGGCCGGCCACCGCCTCGTCGACCCAGTAGCCGACGTGCCCCGAGCACATCGAACCCCAGGTGATCCCGGCGACCGTCAACTGGCCGACCAGGCACCCCTGGTACTCGATGACGAACGGCAGCATCCGCCCCGCGTGCGCCTCCGCCCTCAGATGACGGACCATCTGGCGGTAGGTCGGCCGGTGCACGATCGGACCGGACGGGGTGGGCGGCGGGATCGTCGCCTCCCAGGGGCGCAGCCAGTCGCGGTTGCGCCGGTTGACCTCGCGCCAGGCCCGCTGGTCGCGCAGCTTTATCGGCCGGAGGACGACGTCGCCGGCCACCAGCTCCACGGGCCAGGATGAACCGTTCAGCTCGCACCCCCGCCACTGGTTCCGGTTCTGGAGTGGTCACCGCCGCGCAGCTGGTCGACCGCGTGCTTCAGCAGCGGTTCCAGGACGGCCAGGCCGTCCTCCACCCCGCCGCTGGACCCGGGCAGGTTGACGATCAGCGTCCGGCCCGCGACGCCCGCGAGGCCCCGGGAGAGGGCCGCCGTGGGCACCTTGTCCCGGCC
Source organism: Streptomyces sp. GDS52 (assembly GCF_052246875.1). Classification (NCBI taxonomy): domain Bacteria; kingdom Bacillati; phylum Actinomycetota; class Actinomycetes; order Kitasatosporales; family Streptomycetaceae; genus Streptomyces; species Streptomyces sp. GDS52. Next base: position 4,203,492 of record NZ_CM125966.1, on the reverse strand, counting down.
GTACGCCCGGATGGCCTCCGCGATGCCGGGCACCTCGTGGTCGAGCACCGCGCGGGTCGCCTCGGGGGTGCGGTCGGTGGGCGAGACGCCGGTGCCGCCGGTGGTCACGATGACGTCGTACCCGGCCTCGGCGCCCGCGCGCAGCGCGGCCTCCACGGGGTCGCCGTCCGGGACCACCCGCGGGCCGTCGACGGCGAAGCCGAAGCGCCGCAGGCCCTCGGCGATCAGGGGGCCGCCCGTGTCCCGGTAGACGCCGGCGGCGGCCCGGTTGGAGGCGGTGACCACCAGGGCGCTGTACGGCGCGAGAAGTGCGCCGCCGACGGATGCGTCCAGTGTCATGCCCTGCTCCAGTCGCCCGACCTGCCGCCCGTCTTCTCCTCCACCCGCACGTCCGTGATGACCGCCTTCTTGTCGACCGCCTTGACCATGTCGATCACGGTGAGCGCGGCGACGGAGACCGCGGTGAGCGCCTCCATCTCCACGCCCGTGCGGTCCGTCGTCCTCACCGTGGCCGTGATCTCCACGGCGTCGTCCGCGACCGACAGGTCCAGTTTCACACCGGACACCGCCAAGGGGTGGCACAGCGGGATCAGGTCGGGGGTGCGTTTGGCGCCCATGATGCCCGCGATCCGCGCGGTGGCCAGGGCGTCGCCCTTGGGGACGCCCTCGCCGCGCAGCAGTTCGATCACGCGGGGCGAGACCAGGACGCGGCCGGTGGCGCGGGCGGTGCGCGCGGTGACGTCCTTGCCGGACACGTCGACCATCCGGGCCGCGCCCGTCTCGTCGATGTGCGTCAGACGGCGCTGGTCAGGGTGTCCGGGGGTCTCCCCCCGGGAAGGCACGGTCATGATCGTGTGGCGCTCCCGGTCCGGGCCCGCCGCGGTGCGGCGCACGGGCCTGCTGTGCGCGACACGGTACCGCCAACCGGTGCGGCTCAGCCGAGCAGGACCACCTCGACCTCGGTGCCGGGCGCGACGGACTCGGTGTCCTCGGGGACGACGATCAGCGCGTTCGCCTGGGCGAGGGCGGCCACCAGGTGGGATCCGGCGCCGCCGACCGGGGTCACCTCGCCGTCGGCGTACCGGCCGCGCAGGAACTGGCGGCGGCCCTTCGGCGAGGTCAGCGGCCCGTCCGCGGTCAGGGTCGCGCGGGTTCTCGGGCGGTGGACGTCCGTGAGGCCCATCAGGGTGCGGATGGCGGGGCGCACGAACAGCTCGAAGGAGACGTACGAGGAGACCGGGTTGCCGGGGAGGGCCAGCAGCGGGATGTGGTCGGGGCCGATGGAGCCGAAGCCCTGGGGCTTGCCGGGCTGCATGGCGAGCTTGCGGAAGTCGATGCCGCTGCCCGGTTCGTCCTCGTCGCCCACGGACGACAGCGCCTCCCGGACGACGTCGTACGCCCCGACGCTCACCCCGCCGGTGGTGACCACCAGGTCGGCGCGCACCAGCTGGTCCTCGATGGTGTCGCGGAGGGTGTCGGCGTCGTCCGCGACGGCGCCCACGCGGTAGGCGATGGCGCCGGCGTCCCGGGCGCAGGCGGTGAGGGAGAAGCTGTTGGAGTCGTAGATCCGGCCGGGGCTCAGCTCCTCGTCGGGCTGGACGAGTTCACTGCCGGTGGACATCACCACCACCCGCGGGCGCGGATGCACGCGTACCGTGCCGCGGCCGATCGCGGCCAGCAGGGAGATCTGCGGCGGGCCGAGGACGGTCCCGGCCGTCAGGGCGCGGTCACCGGCCCGTACGTCGCTGCCCTGGTCGCGCACATGCGCGCGGGCCCGGGCCGGGCGGTGGACGAGCACCTGCCCGGTGGCGCCCTCGGGGGCCAGGCTGCGGGCCCGCATCGCGGTGACCGGGCCCTCGCCGAGCCCGCCGTCGGTCCACTCGACGGGGACGACGGCCTCGGCGCCGGGCGGGAGCGGGGCACCGGTCATGATGCGCACCGCCTGGCCGGGCCCGACCCGGAACAGGTCGGACTGGCCGGCCGCGACGTCACCGACGACCTCGAGGGCGGCCGGGTACTGCTCGCTCGCGCCCGCGACGTCCGCGACCCGCACCGCGTACCCGTCCATGGAACTGTTGTCGAACGGCGGCAGCGACACCGGCACCGTGACGTCCTCGACCAGGACGCAGCCCTGGGCGTCGAGGAGGTTCAGCTCGATGGGTTCCAGGGGGCGGACGGTGGCGAGGATGTCGTCCAGGTGCTCGTCCACCGACCAGAGGTGGTCCGGGCCTGCGGTGCGGGGCGCGGCGGTGCTCAACGTTCCTGCATCTCCTCGGTGACGTAATGACGGAGCCAGGTCCGGAAGTCCGGGCCCAGGTCTTCACGTTCGCACGCGAGTCGGACAATGGCACGCAGGTAGTCGCCTCGGTCGCCGGTGTCATAGCGGCGGCCCTTGAAGACCACACCGTGCACCGGGCCGCCGATCTTCTCGTCCGCGGCCAGCTGCTGGAGGGCGTCGGTGAGCTGGATCTCGCCGCCGCGGCCCGGCTCGGTCTTGCGCAGTACGTCGAAGACGGCCGGGTCGAGGACGTAGCGGCCGATGATGGCGTAGTGGGAGGGGGCGTCGGCCGGTTCGGGCTTCTCCACCAGGCCGCTGACCCGGACCACGTCGGAGTCGGCGGTGGCCTCGACGGCGGCGGAGCCGTAGAGGTGGATCTGCTCCGGGGCGACCTCCATGAGCGCGACGACGCTGCCGCCGTGCTCCTCCTGGACCTCGATCATGCGCTGGAGCAGGCAGTCGCGCGGGTCGATCAGGTCGTCGCCGAGGAGGACGGCGAAGGCTTCGTCGCCGACGTGCGGGGCGGCGCACAGGACGGCGTGGCCGAGCCCCTTGGGGTCGCCCTGGCGGACGTAGTGCATGGTCGCGAGGTCACTGGATTCCTGGACCTTGGCGAGACGGGCGGCGTCACCCTTCTTGTCGAGGGCCGACTCCAGTTCGTAATTACGGTCGAAATGGTCCTCCAGGGGGCGCTTGTTGCGGCCCGTCACCATGAGGACGTCATCGAGGCCGGCGGCTGCGGCCTCTTCGACCACGTACTGGATCGCCGGCTTGTCGACGACCGGCAGCATCTCCTTGGGAGTGGCCTTGGTGGCCGGCAGGAACCGGGTGCCGAGGCCTGCTGCGGGGATGACAGCCTTGCTGATCCGAGGGTGCGACTGACTCATGCCCGCCACCATATCCGGTGCCTTTGCAGGGAATCTGCGACTCCGCATATTTAATGCTTATATGCGCACAATGAAACAGTTGAGGAACAGAGTTGAGACACGACGGTCGCGCGAACGATTCTGACAAGCGGGCATGGCGACGGGAAATCCTCCTGGCGAGGAACAGGTTGACGGCGGATGACGTGCGGGATGCCGCGACCGCGTTGGCCGACCGCGCGCTCGGACTGCCCGAACTGGCGCACGCGCGCACGGTGGCGGCATACGTCTCCGTGGGAAGCGAACCCGGCACGCTCGCACTGCTCGACGCGCTGCGCGCGGGGGGCACACGCGTGCTGCTGCCGGCCCTGCTCCCCGACAACGATCTGGACTGGGGCGCGTACACCGGCCAGGACTCGCTCACCCGGGTGCGCCACGGCGGGCGGATGGCCCTGCTCGAGCCGGCCGGGGAGCGCCTCGGGCCGGACGCCGTGACCGGAGCGGACGCCGTGCTGCTGCCGGGCCTGGCCGTGGACTCCCGCGGGATGCGGCTGGGGCGCGGCGGCGGCTCCTACGACCGGGTGCTGGCCCGGCTGGAGCGCGCGGGCGCGCACCCGGCCCTGGTGGTGCTGCTGTACGACACCGAGGTGGTCGAGCGGGTTCCCGAGGAACCCCACGACCGGCCCGTGCACGCGGTGGTGACCCCGTCGGGGGTACGGCGGTTCGGCTGAGCGCCGGCACCGCTCCGGCGGCCTCGGCGGGACCGCAGGCCCGGAGGCCCCGGCATGAGGAAGGCGGCCGCCACGCGTACGTGGCGGCCGCCTTCCTCATGCGTCATGCCTCATGCCTCATGCGTCGAGGGCCGGGCCTCTCAGGGCTTGAGCAGCAGCGTGTCGCTGGTGCTGCCCTCGACCGCCTTGTCCGAGTACGCCCACTCCAGCAGTTCGCCCTCGGCCCACTTGTCCGTCTGGTCGACGTAGTGGGAGCTGTAGGCGTGGCCGGAGGCGCCGGAGAGGTTGATCCACCGCGACTTGTCGAGGTCGCCGAGGTTGACCACCATCCGCATCGACGGCACCCACACCACCCCGTAGCCGCCCGCGGCGTTCCAGCCGGTCGCGTTGACCGTGGCCTCGCCGCCGCCGAGCTTCCAGGGGCCGCGGTTGAGGACGTACTGCAGGACGTCGGGGCCGGAGGTGCCCAGGGTCTGGTTCTTCAGGAACAGGCGGTGCAGCCGGCCCCAGCTCCAGGTGTCGATGTCCTTGCCGAGCTTGGCGGTGAGCTCCCAGCGGGCGTCGATCATGGCGCGCCTGAACAGCTCGTCGCGGTTCTCCGCGCCCTCGCGTGCGCCCGCCTTCGGGGTCGTCCACCAGGCGCTGTCCTCCTTCTCCATCAGCGTGCGGACCACCTCGAACCAGCGGTCGCCGCCGTCGGGCTGGGCCTGGTCGGCCTCGCGCATGCCGCACTCGCGCACCTTGGCGCTCTCGTCGGCGGGCCCGGTGGGGTTGACCGGGTCGACCCACAGGCACTGGCCCTTGACCCGCAGCTCCTTGGGCAGCTTGTGGCCGAAGCCGAGCTTGAGGACGTTGCGCCAGACGGAGTTGAAGTAGGCGGCGGCCGCGGAGTCGGCGTCCTGGGTGTAGTCCCAGCCCTCCAGCAGCTTCTGCGCCTTGCGGACCTCCGGGTCCTTGACGTCGATCTTGAGCAGTTCGGGCACCAGCAGCTTGGCGATACCGCTGCTGTTGTCGAGCTGCATCTGCCGCATGTCGTCGGTGGAGATCTTGCCGCCGTCCTTGATCTTCGACTGGATCAGATCGTTGATCCGCTGGCTGCGGGCGCCGTAGCCCCAGTCGGTGGTCAGGGTGTACGGGTACGCGTCGGGGTCGACCACGGCCTGGTTGGCGGTGACGATGTAGCCGCGATCGGGGTCGAACTCGTAGGGCAGCGCGTCCTGGTCTATCCAGTCGGTCCAGCGGTACTCCGAGTTCCAGCCGGGTGCCGGGACGGAGCCGTCGTGGTTCTTCGCGCGGGTGGGGATCCTGCCCGGCAGGGTGTAGCCGATGTGGCCCTCGGTGTCCGCGTAGACGAGGTTCTGCGAGGGCACCTCGAAGAGGGTGGCCGCCTCGCGGAAGTCGTCCCAGTTCTTCGCGCGGTTCATCGCGAAGACGGCGTCCATGGTGCGGCCCGCCTCCAGCGCGGTCCAGCGCAGCGAGACACCGTAGCCGTCGCCCCGGTCGGGCGCGGCGGAGTCGACGGTGGCCTTCTTCCCGGTCCGCACCAGCTCGGGGGAACGGTCGGAGAGCAGCGGGCCGTTGCCGGTCTCCCTGACGATGATCTTCCGCGACGCGCCGCCGGCGACCTTGATGGTCTCCTCGCGCGCCTTGAAGGGCACCACCTTGCCGTCGTACTGGTAGCCCTCGCCGGTGATCTTCTCCAGGTAGAGGTCGGTGACGTCGACACCGGAGTTGGTCAGGCCCCAGGCGACGTCCGCGTTGTGGCCGATTATCACGCCGGGCATGCCCGCGAAGGTGAAGCCGGTGACGTCGTACTGGCAGGCGGCGGAGACGCTGCGGCAGTGCAGGCCCATCTGGTACCAGACGGACGGCAGCGAGGCCGACAGGTGCGGGTCGTTGGCCAGCAGCGGCTCACCGGTGACGGTGTGATCGCCGGAAACCACCCAGGAGTTGGAGCCGATGCCGTCGCCGTTGACGCCGACGGCCGTGGGCAGGTTCTGCAGGACCTCCTGGAGCCCCGACAGCTGGCTCTCCAGACCGCCCCCGCCGGTCCCGACGGCACCGGACGCGCCCTCCGCACCGCCGGTGCCCGCACCCGTGCCCGGGTCGGTGCCCACGCCGGTGCCGTCACCGCCGATGCCGGTTCCGGTTCCGTCGCCGGTCCCGGTCCCGTCGCCCGTGCCGCTCTCGCCGCCGCCCGACTCGTAGGCCCCGGTCAGCTCGTTGTACTGGCCCTCCTGGACCACCGGCTTGTTCCGGCCGTACGGATACGCCGGGTACAGGTCGGCGATCTGCTCGGGGCCCAGCCGGCTGGTCAGCAGGGCGCGGTCGATCTCGTCCTGCATGTTGCCGCGCAGGTCCCAGGCCATCGCCTTCAGCCAGGCCACGGAGTCCACCGGGGTCCACGGTCCGGGCGTGTAGTCGTTGGTGAAGCCCAGCGCCGCGTACTCCAGGGAGATGTCCGCGCCCTCCTTGCCCTCCAGGTAGGCGTTGACCCCCTTGGCGTAGGCGTCGAGGTACTTCTTCGTGGCGGGGGAGAGCTTCTTCTCGTACTCCTGCTTCGCGACCCGGTCCCAGCCCAGGGTGCGCAGGAACTCGTCGTTCTCGATCTGGCTCTCGCCGAACATCTCCGACAGGCGCCCGGAGGTCATGTGCCGGCGCACGTCCATCTCGTAGAACCGGTCCTGCGCCTGGACGTAGCCCTGCGCCATGAACAGGTCCTCGTCGGAGGAGGCGTAGATCTGCGGGATGCCGTGGCCGTCGCGTTTGACGTCGACGGGACCCGACAGGCCCTTGAGCGTGATCGATCCCTTGGTCTGCGGGAAGGAGGCACGCACGGTGCCGATCGACCAGTACGCCCCGTAGGCGACACCGCCGATCAGGGCCAGCACCAGGACGAACACGAGCAGACGGGCTTTGCGCCCCCTTTTCCGGCCGGACTTGACGGGTTGCTGACCCGTGGAGGCGGTGGTGTCGGTGGGCATCGCTGTCCTTGCTGTCCTTACGCGAGCGGCAGGGCGGGCTGTGCTTTTAACTGAGCGCTGGAGCAACGATAGGCGCAGGACCCCACGCCGCTTGACGCGGAGTCGGGAACCAGCCCGGACGGACGTTCGATGATGCCAGGTGGGCGCATCAAGAACGCGTCAAGAGTTAGGTAAGGTAACGAAGCGGTTCGCCGCGAACGCGACGGCTTCCCGCGCCCCGCAGCCGAGGTCGGGCGCGCCGCACGTGAGCCAGGGAAGGGAACGGCCGCTGACTGTCCACCACCTCAACCAGCTCCTGCTCGTCTGCTCGCTGATCCTGCTCGTCGCCGTCGCAGCGGTCCGGATCTCCTCGCGCAGCGGGCTCCCCAGCCTGCTCGTCTATCTCGGCATCGGCGTCGCCATCGGCCAGGACGGCATCGGCCACGTCCAGTTCGACAACGCCGAGCTGACGCAGGTCTTCGGGTACGCGGCCCTGGTGGTGATCCTGGCCGAGGGCGGTCTGGGCACCAAGTGGACGGAGACCAGACCCGTCCTGCCCGCCTCCGCCGCGCTCGCGACCGTCGGCGTCGCGGTGAGCGTCGGGGTCACCGCGACGGCCGCGCACTTCCTGGTCGGTCTGGAGTGGCGGCAGGCCCTCATCGTCGGCGCGGTGGTGTCCTCGACCGACGCGGCGGCCGTCTTCTCCGTACTGCGGCGCATTCCGCTCCCCCCACGCGTGACGGGCACCCTGGAGGCCGAGTCCGGCTTCAACGACGCCCCCGTGGTCATCCTGGTGCTCGCCTTCTCCACGGCCGGCCCGATCGAGCACTGGTACATCCTGCTCGGCGAGATCACCCTGGAACTCGCCATCGGCGCCGTCGTCGGACTCGCGGTGGGCTGGCTGGGCGCCTGGGGGCTCCGGCACGTGGCGCTGCCCGCCTCCGGCCTCTACCCGATCGCCGTCATGGCCATCGCCGTCACCGCCTACGCGGCGGGCGCCATGGCCCACGGCAGCGGCTTCCTCGCCGTCTACCTCGCCGCGATGGTGCTGGGCAACGCCAGACTGCCGCACTGGCCCGCCACCCGCGGCTTCGCCGAGGGGCTCGGCTGGATCGCCCAGATCGGCATGTTCGTCCTGCTCGGTCTGCTGGTCTCCCCGCACGAACTGGGCGACGACATCGTGCCCGCGCTGCTCATCGGGCTGGTGCTGACCGTGGTGGCCCGTCCGCTGAGCGTCGTGCTGTGCCTGCTGCCGTTCCGGGTGCCCTGGCAGGAGCAGACGCTGATGTCGTGGGCGGGACTGCGCGGCGCCGTGCCCATCATCCTGGCGACGATTCCGATGGTGGAGGGCGTCGAGGGCAGCCGGAGGATCTTCAACATCGTCTTCGTCCTGGTCGTCGTCTACACCCTCGTCCAGGGGCCGACGCTGCCGTGGCTGGCCGGCAAGCTGCGGCTCGGCACGGGTACGGAGGCCGCCGACCTGGGCATCGAGTCGGCGCCCCTGGAACGGCTGCGCGGGCATCTGCTGTCGGTCGACATCCCTCAGGAGTCGAAGATGCACGGTGTGGAGGTCGCCGAACTCCGGCTGCCGAAAGGGGCGGCCGTCACACTCGTCGTGCGCGGGGGCACCTCGTTCGTCCCGCTGCCGACGACGATGCTGCGGCACGGGGACGAACTCCTCGTCGTCGCCACCGACCCGGTCCGGGACGCCACCGAACGCCGCCTGCGCGCGGTGGGCCAGGGCGGCAAGCTGGCCGACTGGCTGGGCATCGACGGCGAGGACCCGAAGCGCTGACACGTCCGTCGTCCACCGGGTCACGGCCCCGCAGTGCCCGGTTCCACCGGGTCATGGTCTCCCGGCGCCCGGTTCCAGCGGCGCACAAGCCCTTGCCGCCGGTGGACGCCCGACCGCGCCGAAGCGACGCCTGTACCATGCATGGAGTACCCAGATCGAACCAACTCTGCCTGACGCAGAGCTGGCGCGACCGTATGGCGGCCGACCTGCCCTGAGCTGTGGCACCCGGCATCTACCGCAGTCAGCGCAAGAGGACAGCTCTCGGCGTGCCCGAAGCCCGAGTGTGAGGGCCGCGCGCCACCAGGCGGCAGAAAGGCACGGGCCGTGGCATCCACGGTCACCACGTCGAAGGACTCCGCGGCCACCTCCCGTCCGGGATACGGCCGCTTGCTGCGCACCCGCGGCGCCTGGACGTTCCTGCTCCCCGGTTTCGCGGCACGCCAGCCGTTCGCGATGCTCACCCTCTCCATCGTGCTGCTGGTGCAGCACACCACCGGTTCCTACGGCGCGGCCGGCGCCGTCGCGGCGGCCACCGGTGTCTCCATGGCCCTGTTCGCGCCCTTCAGCGGCCGGCTCGCCGACCGCCACGGGCAGCGCGCCGTACTCGTCCCCGGTGTGCTGCTGCACACCCTGTCCGCGCTGGCCCTGACCGCGCTGGCGCTGACCGACGCCCCGCTGTGGGCACTGTTCGTCGCGGCCGTTCCCACCGGCGCCTCGGTGCCCCAGATCGGGCCCATGGTGCGCGCCCGCTGGGGCGTCAAGCTCAAGGACTCCCCGCTGATGACCACCGCGGCGGCCTTCGAGTCCGTCACCGACGAGTTGACCTTCGTCGTCGGACCGCTGCTGGCCACCGCCCTGTGCACGGCCGTGAACCCGGCCGCGGGCCTGGTCACCGAGGCCGCGCTGACCCTGGTCGGCGGTCTGCTGTTCGCCGCGCAGAAGGGCACCCAGCCCGAGGTCGCCGCCGGCGGGCACGCGCGCGTGCAGCACGCCTCCGCCCTGCGCGTCCCCGGGGTGCGCGTGCTGATCGTCACCTTCCTGGGCATCGGGTCCGTCTTCGGCGGCATGCAGGTGTCGCTGGCCGCGTACACCGAGTCGATCGGCGAACCCGGTCTGAACGGCGTCCTGTACGGCGTCTTCGCCGCGGGCAACATGCTCTCCGGCATCGCCTGCGGCGCCATCGCCTGGAAGGTCGCCCCGCAGCGGCGCCTCGTGGTCGGGTACGCGGCGCTCGCGGTGAGCGCGTCCGCCCTGTGGACCGCCCAGTCGTCGCTGCTCCTCGCAGCGCTCGGGCTCCTGGTCGGCATGTGCATCGCGCCCGCCCTGATCACCGGTTTCACCATGGTCGACGACCTGGTTCCGGCGGGGGCCCGCACCGAGGCCTTCACCTGGCTGACCGGCGCGGTGGCACTCGGTCAGGCGGCCGCGGTCACCGTCGCCGGACAGTTCGAGGACCGCCTGTGGGACGGCTCCGGTTTCCTGGTGCCGATGGGCGGTACGGTGCTCGCCCTGGTGACCCTGCTGGCGCTGCGGTCACGGCTGGTGCCGGCCCCGCACGGACGCACCGTCGCACGTGGCGTGGGTCACCGCTCGCCCGTCACAGTGGACTGAACACCCGGAATACGGCACTATGAAGCGTCGTTTAGCACTCATCGAGTGAGAGTGCCAGGAGGAAGACAGTGCCCACCTATCAGTACCAGTGCACCGAGTGCGGCGAGGGCCTCGAGGCGGTGCAGAAGTTCACCGACGACGCTCTGACCGAGTGCCCGAACTGCCAGGGCCGCCTGAAGAAGGTGTTCTCGGCGGTCGGCATTGTCTTCAAGGGCTCCGGCTTCTACCGCAACGACAGCCGGGGCTCCTCGTCGAGCAGCACCCCGGCGGCGTCGAAGTCGTCCGACTCCTCGACGAGCTCGTCGTCGTCCTCGTCGTCTTCCTCCTCGGGCTCGGCGTCGTCCTCCTCGGGCTCGAGCTCGGGCCCGTCGACCGGCTCCAGCAGCACCACCGCCGCGTAGGCCCGGTTTCCCGTGGACCCCGTCGTCGTCCGACGACGGGGTCCTCGGCGTTTCCGGGAGCGGTCCCGGGGCGTTTTCGGGGCGGTTAGGGTGCGGGGCATGGCGAACATGGTGCACAAGGCGAACGCCGAGATCGGCGTGATCGGCGGCTCCGGTTTCTACTCCTTCCTCGACGACGTGACCGAGGTCCGGGTGGACACCCCGTACGGGGCGCCCAGCGACTCCCTCTTCCTCGGCGAGCTGGCCGGCCGGCGGGTCGCCTTCCTCCCCCGGCACGGACGCGGCCACCATCTGCCGCCGCACCGGATCAACTACCGGGCCAACCTGTGGGCACTCAGGTCGGTCGGCGCCCGCCAGGTGCTCGGACCGTGCGCGGTGGGCGGGCTGCGGCCCGAGTACGGACCGGGGACGCTGCTGGTCCCGGACCAGTTCGTGGACCGTACGAAGTCCCGGGTCGGCACGTACTTCGACGGGCTGCCGCTGCCCGACGGCACGGTGCCGAACGTCGTGCACGTGTCGCCGGCCGACCCCTACTGCCCCACCGGCCGGGCGGCCGCCCTGAAGTCGGCGCGCGGACGGGACTGGGAACCGGTGGACGGCGGCACGCTGGTCGTGGTCGAGGGGCCGCGCTTCTCCACCCGCGCCGAATCGTCGTGGCACCGGGCGCAGGGCTGGTCGGTGGTGGGCATGACCGGCCATCCCGAGGCAATGCTCGCCCGTGAGCTGGAGCTCTGCTACACGTCCCTGACCCTGGTCACCGACCTCGACGCCGGCGCCGAGACCGGCGAGGGCGTCTCGCACGACGAGGTGCTGCGGGTGTTCGCGGCGAACGTGGACCGCCTGCGGAACGTGCTCTTCGACACGGTGGCGGCGCTGCCCGCCACCGAGGAGCGGGACTGCCTGTGCGCCTCGGCACTGGGCGGGATGGACCCGGGGTTCGCGCTGCCGTAGGGCCGCACGTTCGGGTGAGGGAGTTTTCCACAGGGCGCGGTGTGTCCACAGGCTCCGGCGGAGAACGGCGGGAAGCCTCATCGTGGGGTGCGCAAGCCGTTCCCTCGCCGCAGGTGGTGTCCCGTGCCGTTCTCTTCGTCCCGTGAGCCCTCGCACCGCTTCCCTTCCTCTCCTTCCTCCTTCTCGTCCTTTTCGGCCGGTGTCCCGCCCCGGTGCGAGGTGCCGCACTTCGCGCCGGTGCGGGTGCGTGACGGTCTGCTGTGGTCCGGCCGGCTCGTCCGGCACCGGCGGCGGGCCGCGGCGGTCGGCCTCGCCGTCACGGCGGTGGCGCTGGTGGCGGCGGGCCCACGGGAGACGGACCGGTCCCGCGGGCATCCGGACGGCGCTTCGGGCACGCGGGTCACGTCGGCGTCGGCCGCCTCGGCGGACGGGTCCACGGGAGACCGTGCCGCAGGGACCCGGCCTGCGGGCGACCGGGTCACGGCACCGGTGCGGATCGCCGACGCCGCCACGGTGCGGCTGCTGCGGCCGGGCGACCGGGTCGACGTCATCGCTGCCGGGGAGCGGGGCGCGGGCGGTGCGGCCGGCGGTGGAGCCCGCGTGGTCGCGCGGGGAGCACGGGTCACAGAGGTGCCGGAGCCGCCGGAGACCCCGGACGCGGGCGGGGCCCTGGTGGTGCTGTCGGTTCCGCGTGCCACCGCTGCCGAGCTGGCGGGCGCGAGCACCACGGCACGGCTGGCGGTGACGCTGGGGTGAGGGATTCGCCGGCCCTTGACGCCGTCTTCACCTCACGCACCCCGTTCGAGGGGCCCCACTGGGCAGATGGACGATGCCCTGTCGTAGGTTGCGGAGCGTTCGGCCACCGGCGTCACGCCTACAGGATGGAGCTCCGAGGTGAGCGAGAAGAACGAACCGAGCATCTGGCAGGGCTTCAAGGCCTTCCTGATGCGCGGGAACGTCGTCGATCTGGCGGTGGCCGTGGTCATCGGCGCGGCCTTCACCAACATCGTCAACTCGGTGGTGAAGGGCGTGATCAATCCGCTGGTCGGCGCCTTCGGCACCCAGGACCTGGACAGCTACAGCTCGTGCCTGAAGGGCCCCTGCGAGGGCACCGGAGACGCCGCGACGGGGGTCAGCATCCTGTGGGGCTCGGTCCTCGGCTCGACGCTCCAGTTCGTGATCACGGCCGCTGTCGTCTACTTCCTGATGGTGCTGCCGATGGCTCGCTACCTGGCCCGGGTGGAGGCCCGCAGGAAGGCGAAGGAAGGCACCCGGGAGATCGTCGAGATCTCCGAGCTGGAGGTGCTCAAGGAGATCCGCGACGAGCTGGTCGCACAGCGCGGCTCGATCAACGGCGGGCGATAGCCGGCACCGGCACGGCCCCCGGCCGTCGGACCGCGCCCGGTCAGATGTGGTGGGGCGGCTTCTCGTCGAGGAAGCGCTTCAGGTCAGAGGCGCTGTCGCCCGACGGGCGCTCGCCCCATCCCCGGTCCGTGTCGTCCGAGGACTGCTGGTCCAGCGGATCGTCGAAGACCAGCGCGGGCTTCGGCTCGCGCGGCCGGGGTTCGGGGGCGGTGCTCATCCCTCCAGGGTACGACCTCGCCGTTCCGCTCTTCCGTTTCCGTCGGTGACCGCGCGGGAGGAGGGCCCTGCACGAGACTGGCGCCATGACAGTTGACGCGCTCACAGATGTGGCCGGCGTTCGCGTGGGGCACGCGACCCGCTCCGGCGGCGGCCTGCTCACCGGCACCACGGTCGTGCTCGCGCCCGAGGGCGGTGCCGTGGCCGCCGTGGACGTACGCGGCGGCGGTCCCGGCACGAAGGAGACCGACGCGCTCGATCCCCGCAACCTCGTGCAGAGGGTCGAGGCGGTCGTCCTGACCGGCGGCAGTGCCTACGGACTCGACGCGGCCTCCGGGGTGATGGCCTGGCTGGAGGAGCGGGGCCGCGGAGTCCGCGTCGGACCGGAACCCGCCCACGTGGTGCCGGTGGTGCCGGCCGCCTGCGTCTTCGACCTGGGCCGGGGCGGCGACTTCCGGGCCCGTCCGGACGCGGCCACCGGGCGGGCCGCGGTGGAGGCGGCAGCGGCGACCGTACCGGGGGCACGGGTGCCGGAGGGATGCGTGGGCGCCGGCACGGGGGCCGTGGTCGGAGCGGTGAAGGGTGGGGTCGGCACCGCGAGCAGGGTGCTGGATTCGGGGATCACGGTGGCCGCGCTGGTGGTGGCCAACGCGGCGGGCGCGGTGACGGATCCGGAAACAGGGGTGCTGTACGGGGAGTTGTTCCAGGGTGGCCGGGTCCGTCATCCGGACCCGGAGGTGCACGAGGCGGCGCTCCGGCGGCTCGCCGACCTCGCCGAGCTGAGCGGTCCTCCCCCGCTCAACACCACACTCGCGGTGGTCGCCACCGACGCGGACCTGTCCAAGGCCCAGGCGCAGAAGCTGGCCGGTACCGCGCACGACGGCATCGCGCGGGCGGTGCGGCCGGTGCATCTGCTCAACGACGGGGACACGGTGTTCGCCCTCGCCACGGGCACCCGCCCGCTCGACGCCGCCCCCCTCGCTCTGAACGCGATCCTCGCGGCCGGCGCCGACCTGGTGACGCGCGCGATCGTACGGGCCGTGCGCGCGGCCGAGTCGGTGGACGGGCCGGGCGGAGTCTGGCCGTCGTACCGGGAGTTGTACGGCGCGGCGGACACGTGGACACGCGGAGGGAGCGACGGGCGAACCGGCGCCGACCGGTGAGCGGAGAGCGGTGACCGCTGAGCGGAGTCCGGGTTCACCGGCCGACGGCCCGGCGACTCACCCCGGGAGGGGCGACTGAGCAGGAGGTACGAGAGGTCCGCCGGAGCGGATGGGAATTTCCCGCGTCTCTCGTTCGTTTTCCCGCCGTACCTTTTTCTCAGTTCCCGGACATGATGTCCGCCCGAGGGGCTACGGTATGCACCCACTGGGTGACATGCAGCGACGCCGGGAGAAACCTTGAGCGTTCCGTACGAGACGGCAGCGTACGAACCAGCCGACTCGCCCGAGTCTCCTGAGGAGCACCTCGCGCGACTGCTCGGCCGTGCCCTGAACTCCTTCGAACTGCCCGACGAGGCCGTGCACCGGCTCGACTGCGCGCTGGCACACGACAGTTCGCTGCACTCCGCGCATCACAGCGCCGGCCTGCACCGGGAGACGTACCGGCACACCTGGCTGCTCGCCGACGGCTCGGCGCTCACCCTCTGGGAACTCGTCCACAACGCCACCCCGGGCAGCGAGCCCGAGCACGAGGTGTACGCGGACGAGGAGGAACTGCGGGTCGCGACCGCCCGGTTGCCGCTGCCGCCGGAGGCCCCGGACTTCGAGCTGCCGGTGGTGGTGCAGCTGTCCCGGATCCCCACACCCCGCCCGGTCTACGTCCCCGACGGTTCGGCGGACCACGCGCGCCGCTTACTGCGCCGGGCGGAGAACGCGGACCGTCCGGGCCCCGGCACGGCCGCGCTGCTGACCACGGCGTTCGCCCACCAGATCACCCAGGCCTTCGGCCGCCCGTTCCGCGCGGGACGGGCGGGGCGTTCAGGACTGAGCTTCTCCCTGTACGAGCACGCGTTCCTGCTGCGTGACGGCGTGGAGATGTCCCTCTGGGAAGTGGAGCACACGGCCACGCCCGACGGACGGCACATGTGCGAGGTGTACGTCACCGAGGACGCCGCCCGGGACGCGATGGAGCGCCGCGCGGCACAGGTGTCCTGACCCCGGACCCCGAGGACCCCGGGCCCCGCCCCGTCCCGGTCCCGGTCCCGGTTCAACGGTCGCCCGCGGCGCCGCCGGCCAGGCGCCGCACCAGCACGGCGAACGCCTCGCGTTCCGCCGGCGTGAGCCGTACCTCCTCCGCCCGCGGGTCCGTCCGCCGCTGACGCGGAATCGCGCGCAGCGCCTGAAGCTCCTGCCCCGCCGGGTCCGCGTACCCCGGCGCCGGCCCGGACCTCGGTCCGGGCTCCGGTCCCTGCCAGGGGTGAACATCCCCGCCCCGTCCGCGTCCGCGTCCGCGCCGCAGGACACCGGCCAGGCCCACCGTGCAGGCCACGGCCACCACGGTGAGGACGGCGGCGCCCGCCACCCTCAAGATCGAGTCGTGCTCAGGCATGCGCCCCAGTACACACCACGGTCCGGGACTTTGGTCCCGGACCGTGGTGAACGTGATCTATATCGCAGTTGCCGTGAACGGCTGCGAATCACCTTGAGTGACCTATAAGCACCCAGGAATCATCTATACGGCCCTAAAGGGGCAATCCGCCGCCCTTTCCGGCTGCCGTGTCACGCGGCCACCGGCTGCTTCGCCTCGGCCGCCGAGGCCACCGGGCCCTTGCCCGCGTTCGCGCCGTCCACTCCCGGAGCCGACCTGCCCAGGCTCTTCAGGACGATCACCAGAGCCGCCGTGACGCAGACGCCCGCCGCGATGGCGAGCAGGTAGAGGAACGGGTTGCCGATCAGCGGGACCACGAAGATACCGCCGTGGGGTGCGCGCAGGGTGGCACCGAAGGCCATCGACAGGGCGCCGGTGACCGCGCCGCCCACCATCGAGGCGGGGATCACGCGCAGCGGGTCGGCCGCCGCGAACGGGATCGCGCCCTCGGAGATGAAGGAGGCGCCCAGGACCCAGGCGGCCTTGCCGTTCTCCCGCTCGGTCCGGTTGAAGAGCTTGCCGCGGACCGTGGTGGCCAGGGCCATCGCCAGCGGCGGAACCATACCGGCCGCCATCACCGCGGCCATGATCTTCATCGCGGAGTCGCTGGGGCTCGCGACCGCGATACCGGCCGTGGCGAAGGTGTACGCGACCTTGTTGACGGGGCCGCCGAGGTCGAAGCACATCATCAGGCCGAGCAGGGTGCCGAGCAGGATGGCGTTGGTTCCGGTGAGGCCGTTCAGCCAGTCGGTCATGCCCTTCTGCGCCGAGGCGATCGGCTTGCCGATCACCACGAACATCAGGAAGCCGACCACCGCCGAGGAGATCAGCGGGATCACCACCACCGGCATGATGCCGCGCAGCGACGCCGGGATGCGCACCCGCTGGATCGCCAGCACGACCGCACCGGCGATCAGACCGGACGCGAGGCCGCCGAGGAAGCCGGCGTTGATGGTGAGGGAGATCGAACCGCCGACGAAGCCGGGCACGAGTCCGGGCCGGTCGGCCATGCCGTAGGCGATGTAACCGGCCAGGACCGGGACGAGGAAGCCGAAGGCGACGCCGCCGATCTGGAAGAGCAGGGCGCCCCAGCTGGCGGCCTGGGTCCACGCGAAGTGTTCCATCACCGACGGCGCTTCGTTGATCTCATAGCCGCCGATCGCGAAGCCGAGGGCGATGAGGAGACCGCCCGCCGCGACGAACGGGACCATGTAGCTGACGCCGGACATGAGCCACTTGCGCAGCTTGGTGCCGTAGCCCTCGCCGGGTTCGCCGGCGCGGTCCACGGGCGTACCGGTGGAGGCGGCGGCCGCGGTGACCTCACCGCGCTCGGCCTTGCCGCGGACCTCGGCGATCAGCTCGGCGGGGCGGTTGATGCCCGCCTTGACGCCGGTGTCGACGGTCGGCTTGCCCGCGAAGCGTTCCTTCTCCCGGACGGGCACGTCGTGGGCGAAGATCACACCGTCCGCCGCCGCGATCACGGCCGGGTCGAGCCGCTCGAAGCCCGCCGAGCCCTGCGGCTCGACGGCGATCTCGACGCCCGCCTCCCGGCCGGCGTTCTCCAGCGCCTCGGCCGCCATGTACGTGTGGGCGATACCGGTGGGGCAGGAGGTGACGGCGACGATCCGGAAGGGACGCGCGCCCTCGTCCGCACCGGAGGCTCCCGCCGCGTCGGTGGTACCCGTGGCGGCACCGGTGGAGGCCGCCACCGGAGCCGCCACGGAGTCTGCGGTGTCCTTGACGTCCGCGGTGCCCGCGGTGCCCGCCGTGTCCGTGGCACCGGCGGGGCTGCCGGAGCTGCCGGTCCCAGCCGTGGATGCCGTGGCCGCCGACTCGTCCGCCGCCGGCCGCTCGTCCCCGCGGACGAGCGCCGCCGCGCCCTCCGCGTCTCCGACCGACCGGAGCGCGTCGGTGAACTCGGCGTTCATCAGCTTCCGGGCCAGCGACGAAAGGATCGTCAGATGAGCGTCGTCCGCACCCGCCGGCGCGGCGATCAGGAAGATCAGGTCGGCGGGCCCGTCCGCGGCACCGAAGTCGATCCCGGCGGAGCTGCGCCCGAAGGCCAGCGTCGGCTCGGTGACATGCTCGCTGCGGCAGTGCGGGATGCCGATGCCGCCGTCGAGGCCTGTCGGCATCTGGGCCTCACGGGCGGCCACGTCGGCGAGGAAACCCTCCAGGTCGGTCACCCGGCCGAGGGTCACCATCCGCTCGGCGAGGGCTCGCGCCGCCGCTTCCTTGGTGTCGGCGGACAGGTCGAGGTCGACCAGATCCGCGGTGATCATCTCGCTCATCGCGGGCTCCTTCGCACGCGTATCGCCCGTGGCGTGGGGTGGGCGAAAGGGATAACGGGGACAGTGATGCCGGTGATGCGGTGGGGGACGGTGGGGCTGCGGAGGACGGCGCCGGGGTCGGCGCCCGAGGCAGCGGAGGGGGTGTGCGCGGTACGGGCGGCACGCGCGGCACAGGTGCTACGGACGGTCATGACACCGGCTCCTTCAGTACACGGTCGACCGGCACCGTTGCCGTGACCGTCACCGCGCCCGGGTCCAGGTCGCTCGGCGTGGGCACCACGCTGCCGGGTGTCTGGACGGCCGCCGCTCCGTGGGCGAGCGCCGAGGCGAGTGCCTCCGGCCCGTGCCCGCCGGCCATGAGGAAGCCGGAGAGCGAGGAGTCGCCCGCGCCCACGTTGCTGCGGACGACGTCCACCCGGGCGGTGCCGAACCAGGCGCCGTTCTCGTCGACGAGCACCTGCCCGTCGGCGCCCAGGCTGGCGAGCACGGCGCGGGCGCCCATCTCGCGCAGCTCCCCGGCCGCCTTCACCGCGTCGCCGACGGTGGCCAGGGGGCGTCCGACGGCCTCGGCGAGTTCCTCGGCGTTCGGCTTCACCACGTCGGGCCGCTCGCGCAGCGCCGCGACCAGTGCGGGCCCGGAGGTGTCCAGGGCGATGCGCACCCCGGAGGCGTGCGCCCGGGCGACCAGCTCGGCGTACCAGGAGGGCTCCAGGCCGCGCGGAAGGCTGCCGCAGCAGGCGATCCAGTCGGCGCCCCGCGCCTGCAGGTGAACCGTCTCCAGGAGCAACTCCTGTTCGGCCGCCGTCAGTTCCGGACCGGGCGCGTTGATCTTCGTCAGGACACCGTCCGCCTCGGCGAGCGCGATGTTGGAGCGGGTGACACCGGCCACCGGGACCGGAGCGACCTCGATGCCCTGCGCGTCCAGCAGTTCGGCGACCAGGCCGCCCGGGGCGCCGCCCAGGGGCAGTACGGCCACGGTGCGCCGGCCGGCCGCGGCGACGACGCGGGAGACGTTGACTCCCTTGCCGCCCGGGTCCACGCGTTCGCCGGTGGCCCGGATGACCTCGCCGCGGTCCAACGCGGGGACCTCGTACGTACGGTCCAGGGACGGGTTGGGGGTGACCGTGAGGATCATGCACGCACTACTTCCGTACCGCCGCGCTCGATCGCGAGGGCGTTCTCGGGGCTCAGCCTGCTGTCGGTGATCAGCAGGTCCACGTCGTTCATGCCGCCGAAGCGGGCGAAGTGCTCCTGGCCGTACTTGGAGGAGTCGGCGAGCAGCACCACGCGACGGGCGGCCGCCATGGCCGCGCGCTTCACCGCGGCCTCGGCGAGATCGGGTGTGGTCAGACCGTGTTCGACGGAGTACCCGTTGGCCGCGACGAACAGCACGTCCGCGCGGATCTCGCCGTACGCGCGCAGCGCCCAGGCGTCCACGGCGGCACGCGTACGGTGCCGCACGCGGCCGCCGACCAGGTGCAGCTGGATGCCGGGGTGGTCGGCGAGGCGGGCCGCGATGGGCAGACTGTGGGTGACGACGGTGAGCGAGAGCTCCGCCGGCAGGGAGCCGGCGAACAACGCCACCGTCGAACCGGCGTCGACGATCACCGTGCCCTCGTTCGGGAGTTCCGCGAGGGCGGCCTTGGCGATGCGGGCCTTCTCGTCGGCGGCGGTCGTCTCACGCTCGGCGAGGTCCGGCTCGAAGTCGAAGCGTCCGACGGGGATGGCCCCGCCGTGCACCCTGCGGACCAGGCCCGCGCGATCGAGGGACTTCAGGTCCCGGCGGATCGTCTCCGCCGTCACCTGGAAATGCTCAGCCAGCGAGACCACATCCACCCGGCCGCCGTCACGGGCGAGCCGCAGGATCTCCTGCTGACGCTCTGGTGCGTACATGCTCACTCACCTCCGGCCAATGCCCGAACGCGTGGTTTCTCTTCGAGGCTACGGCGAGATGCCCGGAAAGTAAACAGGAACGGATCCAAACGGGCACGAACGGGCTTCTGTTTGTGTCTGTTTCCCGGTGGCACCCTCGGGCAGCGCCACGGAAACGGCTGAACGGGTACCCGGAACAGGTCAGATCGTGTCCTGGTCCTGCGGCACCCTCGAGCCCATGACGACGGACACCCCCGCCCGGCTCCTCCAACTCCTCTCCCTCCTCCAGACGCCCCGCGAATGGCCCGGCGGAGAGCTCGCCGACCGTCTCGGGGTCTCCCGCCGCACGATCCGGCGGGACATCGACCGGCTGCGCGACATCGGCTACCCGGTGCGGGCGACGCTGGGCCCGGACGGCGGCTACCGGCTGGTCGCGGGCAAGGCGATGCCACCGCTGGTGCTCGACGACGAGGAGGCCGTGGCCATCGCGGTCGGACTGCGTGTCGGTGCCGGGCACGCCCTCGAAGGCGTGGAGGAGGCCTCCGTGCGGGCGCTGGCCAAGCTGGAGCAGGTGCTGCCCGGCAGGCTGCGCCACCGGGTGACCACCCTCCAGGCCGCCACCACCCCGCTGATCAGCGGGGACGGGCCGACCATCGCACCCGGGACGCTGACCGTCATGGCCGCCGCGGTGGCCGGGCGGGAACGGCTGCGGTTCGCCTACCGGGCGGCCGACGGCACCGAGTCCCGGCGGGTGACGGAGCCGTACCGACTGGTGTCGACCGAGCGGCGCTGGTACCTCGTGGCGTACGACCTCGACCGCGCGGACTGGCGCACGTTCCGCGTCGACCGGGTGAGCGAGCCGTTCGCGACCGGGGCCAGGTTCACGCCGCGTGAGCTGCCGACCGGGAGCGCGGCGGAGTACCTGCGGCAGTCCATGCACCGCGTACAGGAGTCGTACGACCTCGACGTCACCTTCGCCGCACCGGCCGAAGCCGTCGCGGCACGGCTGCCGGGCTGGCTGGGCACGCCCGAGCCGCTGGACGAGCGGAGCTGCCGGCTGCGCACGACGCTGGACGGCCCCAAGGACTGGACGGCGGTGTGCCTGGCCATGCCCGGCTACGACTTCACGGTGCGGAAGCCCGCAGAACTGGTGGAGAGCGTACGGGAGTTGGGAGAGCGAATGACGAGGGCGGCGGCAGGGCACTGAAGGAGGGCCCCACGGACTTCCACCGTCAGGACACCGCGGTCAGAACATCGCCGTCAGGGCCTCGCCATCAGGAGAACACCTCAGGACCTCGCCGTCAGATCGTCCCAGGGGAAGTCCCGTAGCGCCGCGAGGTTGGCCAGGGCCAGTTCCGCCGGCCCCTGTGGGCCCTCGGCGGGGTCATCGCCCGCCGCCCAGCCCTCCGTAGCCGTGCGTACGGCGGCACTGGCGACGGCGGCGGCGAAGCGCAGCCGCGTGTCCACGGCAACGTTGTCGGACGGGAGTTGACCACCCGTCACCCGTTTCCCCCCCGACCCGTCGGCCGCCGACCGCGACGCCAGCGCCTCCACCAGCGCACGCTCCGACGCCTGGCACGCCTCCGCCCACACCCGGCGCAGGGACGGATCGGTGTGTGCCAGCCGGATCAGGGCGCGCACCCACGCCCAGGAGGCCTCCGACACCCCGACACCCGGTGTCAGGGTGTACCGCACGGCGTCCTCCAGGGCCTGCGGCACGGGGGTTCCGGGCGGCGCCGTCCGCACCGCCTCCACCCAGCGCCGGGCCCCGGCCTCGTAGAGGGGGGCGACGGCCTCCTCCTTGGCGGCGAAGTACCGGTAGAAGGTGCGCGGGGCGACGCCCGCCGCCTGGGCGATGTCCTCGGCCCGGGTGGCCCGTAGGCCCTCACGGACGAAGAGACCGGCCG
Organism: Streptomyces sp. GDS52; assembly: GCF_052246875.1. NCBI lineage: Bacteria > Bacillati > Actinomycetota > Actinomycetes > Kitasatosporales > Streptomycetaceae > Streptomyces > Streptomyces sp. GDS52. The sequence goes on along the minus strand of NZ_CM125966.1, from coordinate 4,181,659 downwards.
CCGCGCGGGCGATCTCCATACGGGTCTCGGCCTTGCGCCGCTCGGTCAGCGAGGCCCGCGAGGCCCGCGGAGCCGACGGGGACTGCGAAGCCGAGGCTCCGGATGGCGTCGAAGGCGTGGGGGTCGTGCTACTCACGCCCGGCAGGCTATGCCCATGTGGCACAATCTGCCATCTGGTGGGCCACCCCGGGGTTCAGGTCCGGGGTGGCCCGCTTTCCCGCCCGTCCGGCCGGTGGGGGGAGTCCGGCAGGGAGGGGAAAAGCCGGGTTCGGCACCCGGGGGGAGGGCGCCGAACCCGGCCTGGGAAGTCCCGGCGCCAGGGGGTGGTGCGACGGGACGTGGTTCAGAAGGCCCAGGAGGCCGAGACCCCGAGACCCGAACTCCTGGGCCTTGCCTTCTTGTTCCCTGAGCCCAGGGAGTTGAAGCAGTGTCACGGCGTCAGGTTTGCGCCGTCTTCCCCTTTCCGGCCCTCACAGCGACGGCACAGCGCTCCTGCTCCGCGCCGGCACTACGCCACCGCGTCGAAACCGGTGTCGCGGGCCAGCTTCTTCAGCTCCAGCAGCGCGTGCTTCTCGATCTGGCGGATGCGCTCACGGGTCAGGCCGTGCTGCTTGCCGACCTCGGTCAGCGTACGCTCCCGGCCGTCCTCGATGCCGTACCGCATCTTGATGATGGAGGCCGTGCGCTGGTCGAGACGGCCTATGAGGTCGTCCAGCTCCTCGCTGCGCAGCAGCGTCATCACCGACTGCTCCGGCGACACCGCCGACGTGTCCTCCAGGAGGTCGCCGAACTGGGTCTCCCCCTCGTCGTCCACCGACATGTTCAGCGAGACCGGGTCACGGGCCCAGTCGAGCACGTCCGTCACCCGCTCCGGGGTGGAACCGAGCTCGGCGGCGATCTCCGTGGGCTCGGGGTCCCGGCCGTGCTCGCGGTTGAACTCGCGCTGCACGCGCCGGATCCGGCCCAGCTCCTCCACCAGGTGGACGGGCAGGCGGATGGTGCGGGACTGGTCGGCGATCGACCGCGTGATGGCCTGACGGATCCACCAGGTGGCGTAGGTGGAGAACTTGAAGCCCTTGCGGTAGTCGAACTTCTCGACCGCGCGCACCAGGCCGGCGTTGCCCTCCTGGATCAGGTCCAGCAGCGGCAGACCGCTGCGGGGGTAGCGGCGGGCGACCGCGACGACCAGACGCAGGTTGGAACGGATGAAGACGTCCTTGGCCTGCTCGCTCGCGTCGTACAGCACCTGGAGCTCCTCGGTGGTGGCCCCCACCGTGTTCTCCTCGGTGCCGTCGAGGATCTGCCGTGCGAACACACCCGCTTCGATGATCTGGGAAAGCTCGACTTCCTTGGCTGCGTCGAGCAGCGGCGTGCGCGCGATCTCGTCGAGGTACATCCCGACCAGGTCACGGTCGGCGATCTCGCCGCGATGGGCGCGAACACTGCTTGCCGAGTCGGCCGTCTCGCCGGAGGCGGACTTACGACGGGCGACGGCACGGGTTGCCATGCTTGCTCCCTTACGATGATGAGGTCAGCGGGTGGTTCCTGCGGATACTCGGCACGTACGGTCAGGTCTGCGTCTCGATCTCATGCGGACTCTGCTCGAGTGCCCGGCATCTGTTGGAAACAACGACTGGAATCCGGACAGAATTCCCAACCTGCCCCCCGATTTTTCTGATCATGCAGTACCCTGTCGGGCCACAGAGGGCACGGGTGCCGTCGCTTTACGTGAAGGCCCAGGTCAGGCCGGTGGCGGGGGGTGATCCGACACCGCCCACCGATCCGCAGGACCGATGCCCGCGTGAGACGGCAATCACATTCGGTACGCGGCCTTCACTCCGGAGGAGCACCACCCCGCCCCGGACCGCTCTCCCCTGTAGACGGTCCGCACCCCTCGATGGTTGTCACGGAGTCCTCCTGGGCGATGCCGAGTGGCGGGCACCGGACACTCCGGCCACCCGCCACCCTCTCCGTCACCGCGACTGCAGCCCTCGGCCCTTTGTGCTCGGCCCCCAGCGCTCAGTCCTCAGTCCTCACTGCTCAGCCGAACTGAACCGACCGCTTCGCCAGCCCCAGCCAGAACCCGTCGATCACCGACTTCTGCGTGTCCAGGTCGCCGGCGGCGTCCGCGGCGCCCATGGTCACGAAGAGCGGTGCGAAGTGCTCGGTGCGCGGGTGGGCGAGCGCGCCCGCCGGGGACTTGCGGGTGAAGTCGAGCAGCCCGTCCACGTCGCCGGTGTCCAGGGCCCGGTTGCCCCAGTCGTCGAACTCCACCGACCACCTGGGGATGCCGCCCTGCCGCAGCGCGGCCAGGTTGTGGGTGAAGAAGCCGGAACCGATGATCAGCACGCCCTCGTCACGCAGCGGCGCGAGCTTCCGCCCGATGTCCATGAGCTTCACCGGGTCCAGGGTCGGCATGGAGACCTGGAGCACCGGGATGTCGGCCCCGGGGAACATCTCGACCAGCGGGACGTAGGCGCCGTGGTCCAGCCCGCGGTCGGGAACGTCCTGCACGGGAATGCCGGGGGCGCGCAGCAGCTTGCGTACGGATTCGGCGAGCGCGGGGGCGCCGGGGGCGCCGTACTTCACCTGGTAGTAGTGCTCGGGGAAGCCCCAGAAGTCGTAGACGAGGGGCACCGTCTCGGTGGCGCCGAGGGCGAGCGGGGCCTCCTCCCAGTGGGCGGAGACGACGAGGATCGCCTTCGGACGGGGCAGTTCCGCGGACCAGGCGGCCAGCTGACCGGGCCAGACGGGGTCGTCGGCCAGCGGCGGGGCGCCGTGGCTGAGGTACAGCGCGGGCATGCGTTCCTGAGTGGCGGCGGTCATGGCTGCGACTCCTTCCGGTGATCGGCGCAGATCCGTCACGGACCAGGACGGACCGACACGGACTGCCGTGGGCTGGCGCGGTTTTTACTTGAAACCTCAACCTCTGCCCCAACCCTACCGTAATTTTGTTTAACCTTCAAGCAGAAGCGTCGTACAGTGAGTACATGACGACGGCACCCACCTCCGCACCGGCCCCGGGTCCGGCCCCCGACCCGGCACGCACCGACGAACCACGTTGGCTGAACGACGAGGAACAGCGCGTCTGGCGCTCGTACATCGAGGCCAGCACCCTCCTGGAGGACCACCTCGACCGCCAGCTCCAGCGGGACGCGGGCATGCCTCACCTCTACTACAGCCTGCTGGTCAAACTCGCCGAGGCACCGCAGCGTCGGCTGCGGATGACCGAGCTGGCGATGCTGGCGAAGATCACCCGCTCCCGTCTCTCGCACGCCGTGGCCCGCCTGGAGAAGAACGGCTGGGTGCGCCGCGAGGACTGCCCCTCCGACAAGCGCGGCCAGTTCGCCGTACTGACGGACGAGGGCTTCGAGGTGCTGAGCCGGCACGCACCCGGTCATGTGCACGCCGTACGGCAGGCGCTCCTCGACCGGCTCACCCCCGAACAGCAGAAGTCCCTCGGCGAGATCATGGAGATCGTCGCCGAGGGACTTCAGCCCAGCGAAGCGGGTGCGGACCTGCCCTGGCTCCGCTGAGCGCGGGAGCCGGGGCAGGTCCTGGGAGCCGTACGGACGAGGCGTCCCCTCCTCACCCGTACGGGTGGACCGAAGGGGTGCCGGTCAGTGGGCGACGACCGGCACCACCGCTTCCTCCGGAGCGCCCTCGGTGCCCCCCGCGCCCCGCCCGGCCCCGTCGGAGGGCCCGGTGACCGTGGTCGCCGGGCGCCCCGCGTCGACGAGGACCAGGGCGATGACCGCGGCCAGGACGAGGATGCCGACGGCGAACCAGATCGCGCTGGTGTAGCCCTGCACCATGCCCTCGAGCCGCACCGTCTGCTGCTGGGACCGGCTCGCGGCGCCGCCGATGTGGTCGGCGACGTAGGACGTGGTGGCCGAGGCCGCGATCGTGTTCAGCAGGGCCGTACCGATCGCGCCGCCCACCTGCTGCGAGGTGTTGACCATCGCGGAGGCGACGCCCGCGTCCCGGGGCTCGACGCCCGAGGTGGCCAGCGACATGGCCGGCATGAACGCCGTACCCATGCCGAGACCGAGCAGCAGCATGCCGGGCAGCAGTACGGCGGCGTAGGAGGTACCGATCTCCATCCGGGTCAGCAGCAGCATGCCGACCGCGGCGACCAGGAAGCCGGGTCCCATCAGCCGCCGGGGCGCGACCCGGGTCATCAGGCGGGCGCCGATCTGGGTGGAGCCCGTGATCATGCCCGCGACCATCGGCAGGAAGGCGAAGCCGGTCCTGACCGGCGAGTAGCCCTTCACGACCTGCAGGTAGTAGGTCAGGAAGAGGAACAGGCCGAACATCGCGATGACCGCCAGGCCCAGTGAGAGGTAGACCCCGCCGCGGTTGCGCTCGGTGATCACGCGCAGCGGCAGCAGCGGCGCCCTGACCCGGGACTCGACCAGGACGAACGTCAGGAGCAGGGCGGCCGAGGCGACGAACATGCCGACGGTCAGCGAGTCGCTCCAGCCCTCGGACTCGGCGCGGGTGAAGCCGTAGACGAGCGCGACCAGGCCCAGGGTGGACAGCACCACGCCGGGGATGTCCAGCGGCGAGCGGTTGCGGCCGCCCTTCGGCTCACGGATGACGAAGTACGCGCCGAGCGCGGCGACGACGGCGAACGGGATGTTCACGAAGAACGTCCAGCGCCAGTTCAGGTACTCGGTGAGGAAACCGCCGAGGATCAGACCGACGGCGCCCCCGCCGCCCGCGATCGCACCGTAGATGCCGAACGCCTTGGCGCGCTCCCTGCCGTCGGTGAACATCACCGCGAGCAGGGACAGCGCGGCCGGCGCGAGCAGCGCGCCGAACACGCCCTGCAGCGCACGGGCACCGAACATCATGGCCTCGTTGGTGGCCGCGCCGCCCAGCGCGGAGGCCGCGGCGAAGCCGCCCAGGCCGAGCACGAAGGCCCGCTTGCGGCCCCACAGGTCGGCTGTCCGGCCGCCGAAGAGGAGCAGCCCGCCGAAGGCGAGGGCGTAGGCCGTGACGACCCACTGCCGGTTGCCGTCGGAGATGCCCAGGTCCTGCTGGGCGGAGGGCAGGGCGATGTTCACGATGGTGGCGTCCAGGACGACCATCAGCTGGGCGAGCGCGATGAAGCCGAGCGCTTTCCAGCGGTTGGCGTCCGGTGCGTTCTGTGCTCCTGGTGTCTTCCGTGCTCCCGGTACGCCGGGGGACTTTGACGCTGTTTCAGACATGGGGGTACCCACTTCGGAACTTCGTGACGGAAAATTCAGAGCTTGAGATGAAAAAACGATGTCGTCAGGGAACGACTCGCCCACAGAGGACGGCCGTTGAGACAGCTCTACGGAACTCGGTCTGGAACTCGGTCTGGAACTGGGCCTGAAAGTCGGATGGGAACTCGGACTGGTACTCGGATGGGAACTCGGTCTGGAACTCGGTCAGGGAACGCTCAGCGCGCGCGCAGATCCTCCACGGTCACCGCCGCGCCCGGCAGGACACCGCGGGCCGGGGCCCGCATCCCGTCCAGGAACAGCTGAAGATGGCGGTGGACGAACCGGTCGGCGTCGAGGCACCCCGTACCGGCCGGCGGCCGACTGAGCTGGGCGACACCGACCAGCAGATCACCGAAGTCCACGTCGGCACGGAGCTGACCCGCCGCCTTGGCGCGGTCCATGATCTGTGCGACGAGCCCCTCGGCACGTACCCGCGCGGCCCCCAGGTCGGGATGGTTCTGGTCGAAGGTGTCGGCGATCATCGGGCACAGCGCACTGATCCGCTCGTCGGCAGCGGTGTGCGCGAAGCGCTCCAGCGCCTCGAAGGCGTCCCCGGTCTCGGCGAGCGCACGCTCGGCCGCCTCCGCCGTACGGTCCATCACGGCGCACACGACCTCGCGCACCAGCGCGCCGCGGTCGGGGAAGTTGCGGTACACCGTGGCATTGCCCACGCCGGCCCGTCGGGCGATGTCGTCGAAGGGCACGTCGGGGCCGAACTCGACGAACATCTCCCGGGCGGCGGTGACGATCCGCTCCCGGTTGCGCAGGGCGTCGGCACGGGGCCGGGAGACCTTGCGCGATACGGAAGGGGCGGTCTGCACGATGCACTCCTGTCGTCCTGCTCGCTGATGCACTGCTCGCTGATGTTCCACTCGCTGCTGTTCTGCTCGTCCTCGCGATCCGGGGAAGAACTCCCCGCTTCACGCGAACACAGGTCCAAACGGGGAAGCGGTCCCCGCTTATTTCCCACCCGGGAAACTTCTGATGTGACCTGAGTCACCTCCACGCGGGCAGCCGCCACCGCCTCCCCGCCGCCCTCTCGTCCTCCCGGCCGGAAACCGCACGATCGGCCCCTCCAGCGCGCGCCCGCGCATCCCGCGACAGAGGGTGATCGAAAGGGTGCAGTCGGAGACCGGCGGCTGCCGTGTGGAGCGGAGGTCCCCCGCATGCAGGCGCAGTCGACCAGCAGCCGGATATCCCCGCGCCGACTGGCCGCCCTGGCGTCCGTGACCGCATTGACCCTCGCCGCCCTCCCCTCGGCCGGCAACGGCCACCTCTCCCCGTACACCTCGGCCCCCGGCGCCGGCCCCAGCGCCCTGGCCCCCGCCTCCTCACACGGCCCGTGCATGATCAGCAGCGCCCGCGAGGTGCAGATGTCGGAGGGCATCCCCACGGGCGCCGGCTACGTCCGCTCCACCGGCACCGTTCGCGCCCTCACCCTCCTGGTCGACTTCTCGGACGCCCCCGGCGAGGGCGACGCCCTCGACCGCTACCGGGAGTTCTTCCCGCAGACGCAGGAGTGGTTCCGGACCAGTTCCTACGGCCGCCTCGACTACCGCCCCGAGCTGCCGATCCCCGACTGGCTGCGGATGCCCAAGTCGTTCCGGGACTACGGCATAGAGCGCGGCGCCCCCTTCGCCCCCGACTACCGCGAACTGGTCCGGGACCTCGTGGCGGAGGCGGATCCGAAGGTGGACTTCGGCGCGTACGACCTGGTGAACGTACTGGTGACCCCGAACGCGGGGCCCTCCGCCCTGGACACGGTCCTGTCGGTGACCTTCGCGGGCAACACGGAGGCCCCGACCGCGGACGGCGTCCCCGTCGCCAACGCGTCGTTCGTCTACTCCCGCCAGGACGACGGCTCCGGCTCCCTGGACCGCACGGGTTACCGCGTCCTCCCCCACGAGAACGGCCACGTCTTCGGTCTGCCCGACCTCTACACGGCCGAGGGCGGCAGCGCCGCGGGCCACTGGGACATCATGAGCGAGGACTGGGGCGCCAACAACGACCTGCTCGGCTGGCACAAGTGGAAACTGGGCTGGCTGGACGCGCCCCAGGTGCACTGCGCGGCGGGCACGGGCACCAGGGAGTACACCCTGACGCCGCTGGCCGAGTCGGGCGGCCCGAAACTCGTCTTCCTCCCGCTGGACACCGGCTCCGGCTACGCCGTCGAGTTCCGCACCCGGGCCGGCAACGACGAGGCGGTGTGCCGCCCCGGCATCCTCGTCTACAAGGTCGACGCGGACGTCGACACCGGAATGGGCCCCGTCACGGTCTACGACTCCCGTCGGGACAGTGGCGGCTGCACCCGTAGCCCCAACGTCCACGCGGAACTCTCCGACGCCACCTTCACCCCCGGCGAGACCTTCGTCGACCGCAAGGCGGGAATCCGCGTCGAGGTCCTGGAGCCGACCACCCCGAACACGGACTCGGCCTCCGACACGGGCTCGGACTCGGCCTTCGACACGGGCTCCGGATCCGGACCCGGCTCGGACTCGAAAACGCCGGAGTACCGGGTCCGGATCACCCGAGGCTGAACCCTCGTCCGAGACCCTCGCGTGCCCGGCCGGGCGGGCGAGGACTCACTTCCGCCGTCGGAAAACAGGCGGCGCGAAAACGAAGCAGGCAGCAAACGGGCACCGTTCCGAGCGGTCCGGGTGGGGATCATGCTTCGTTTTTGGCCGAAGAAGGCCCCTGTCTGCGGGAACAGCCCCTGCGAAGCGGGCACATCCGGTCACGAAACGCATGACGTTTTGCCTGGTCATAAGCCTGCGCGTAGCCATAAATAGTCCGCAAGAGTCCGAACGGACCGGACTCTGCCTGGCGCGATCGCGCCACACCGGAAACGAACCGACCGAGTGTCGGCTCAAGGCGCGCAGGGGAGGTGTCACCGTGGACGCCGAAGAACGCCGACGCTCCATCCTGGAAGCGACGCGCCGGGCCGGCTCGGTGGACGTCGCCAGGACGGCCGCCGACCTGGGCATCTCCAAGGAAACCGTACGGCGCGACCTGAACCTGCTGGCGGCTCACGGGCTGGTGCGGCGAACCCACGGCGGCGCCTACCCCGTCGAGAGCTCCGGCTTCGAGACGACGCTCTCCTACCGCACCACCAGCCAGGTCAGGGAGAAGTCGCGGATCGCCGCCGCAGCCGTGGAGTTGCTCGGTGACGCGAAGACGGTGTACATCGACGAGGGCTACACCCCGCAGCTCATCGCCGCCGGCCTGCCGCGCGACCGGCCGCTGACCGTGATCACCTCCTCCCTCGCCACGGCCGGCACCCTGGCCTCCGCCGAGAACATCACCGTGCTGCTGCTCGGTGGCCGTGTCCGCGGCGCCACGCTGGCGACCGTCGACCACTGGGTGACCCCCACGCTGTCCGACCTCGTCATCGACCTGGCCTACATCGGCGCGAACGGCGTCTCCCGCCAGTGGGGTCTCACCACTCCGAACCCCGCGGTGAGCGATGTGAAGACACGGGTCATGGCGGTGTCCCGACGCCGGGTGTTCTCGGGCGTCCACAGCAAGTTCGGAGCGGCCAGCCTCTGCCGTTTCGCCGGTATCGGCGACCTGGAGGCGATCGTCACCGACACCGGGCTCCCCGCCTCCGAAGCCCGTCACTACGTCCTCCTGGGACCACAGGTCATCCGGGTCTGACCCGCCGCTCTCCCCCCATCACACGCCACGCACCACGCACCATCCGCCACACACCACGCACCAGACACCGCCCATCACGCACCAGACACCACGCACACCACGCAGCACACACACCACGCACTCGCCACTCGCCCGACCGGGCGCGGGCCCTCCACGCCCTCGAACACCCCTGGAGCCAACCATGTCCACCCACCAGACCGCCCGATCCCGGAGAACCATCCGCGCCGTACTCGTCGCCGTCTCCGCCGGTTCACTGCTGGCCGCGTGCAGCGGGGCCGGCGGGTCGAGTTCGGAAGCCGGGGGCGAGAGCATCAACGTCCTCATGGTCGGCAACCCGCAGATGGAGGACATCGCGAAGCTGACGAAGGACACCTTCACCAAGGACACCGGCATCAAGGTGAACTTCACGATCCTTCCCGAGAACGAACTGCGCGACAAGGTCACCCAGGACATCGCCACCCAGGCCGGCCAGTACGACGTCGCCACCATCGGCGCCTACGAGGTGCCCATCTGGAACAAGAACGGCTGGCTGCAGGAGCTGAGCTCCTACGCCGAGAAGGACGCCGCCTTCGACAAGGACGACCTGCTCAAGCCCATGGTCCAGTCCCTGTCCGGCGAGGACGACAAGCTGTACGCGCTTCCGTTCTACGGCGAGTCCTCCTTCCTCATGTACAACAAGGAGGTCATGGAGGAGAAGGGCATCACCGTGCCCGAGAAGCCGACCTGGCAGCAGGTCGCCGACATCGCCGCCAAGGCCGACGGCGCACGCCCCGGCATGAAGGGCATCTGTCTGCGCGGCCTGGCCGGCTGGGGCGAACTCGGCGCGTCGCTGTCGACCGTGGTCAACACCTTCGGCGGCACCTGGTTCACCGAGGACTGGAAGGCCCAGGTCGACAGCCCCGAGTTCAAGAAGGCCACCGACTTCTACGTCGATCTGGTCAGGAAGCACGGTCAGTCGGGCGCCGCGCAGTCCGGGTTCACCGAGTGCCTCAACGCCATGAGCCAGGGCAAGGTCGCGATGTGGTACGACGCGACCAGCGCGGCGGGACCGCTGGAGGACCCCAGCTCCAGCAAGATCGCGGGCAAGGTCGGCTACGCGTACGCGCCGGTGGACAAGACGGACAGCTCCGGCTGGCTGTGGACCTGGGCGTGGGCGATGCCGAAGACCACCAAGAAGGCCGACGCCGCCTCGAAGTTCATGCTCTGGGCGTCCGGCAAGGAGTACGAGAAGCTCGTCGGCGAGAAGCTGGGCTGGCCGCGGGTTCCCGCCGGGAAGCGGGCCAGCACCTACGAGATCCCCCAGTACAAGGAGGCGTCGGCGGCCTTCGGTGACATCACCGTCAAGTCCATCGAGCAGGCGAACCCGACGAACCCCGGTGTGCAGCCGCGGCCCACGGTGGGCGTCCAGTTCGTGGCCGTCCCCGAGTTCCAGGACCTCGGCACCAAGGTGACGCAGGACATCTCCGCGGCCATCGCGGGCAAGACCAGCGTGGACAAGGCCCTGGAGAAGGGCCAGAAGCTCGCGGAGGAAGTCGCCAAGAACTACCGGTGACCCGCCCGGTCACCCTCCGGTGAATCCCGCTGCCCGTCGGTCCCCGACGCCCCGACGGGCAGCGCCCCCGCCGCGGTGCCCGGTACACCCTCCTCCGCATCGGCGGACGTCATCCCGTCGGCGTCCGCCGACCGGGCACCGCCTCCTTCCCCACCCCCGGCCGCGCTCGGCTGCGACCGGCCGGCCCAAGGACCCCTCATGACCACGCTCACCCCCGCACCCCGAACGGTGCGCACAGACCCCCCGCACCGGCCGGGCAAACGTGAGACGCCGAACAAATGGCGGCGGCGCATCCCCCTGCTGCCGGCACTGATCTTCACGGTCGTCGTGACCCAACTGCCGTTCGTGGCCACGCTCGTCATCTCGACCTTCCAGTGGAACATCCTCAAGCCGGGCGAACGGCACTTCACCGGCCTGTCCAACTACGGCTTCGTCTTCACCGACGAGAGGCTGCGCACGGCGGTCCTGAACACCATCGCGCTCACCGCGTCGGTGGTGATCCTCAGCGTGCTCCTCGGACTGGGACTGGCGCTCCTGCTCGACCGCCGCTTCCCCGGCCGGGGCCTGGCCCGCACCCTGCTCATCACGCCGTTCCTGGTCATGCCCGTGGCCGCCGCGCTGCTGTGGAAGCACGCCATCTACAACCCCGACTACGGCCTCCTCAACGGCACCCTCAACGCCGTCTACCGCCTCTTCGGAGCCGAGAACGGCCCCACCATCGACTGGCTGTCGAACTCCGCGATGCCGGCCGTCATCGTCTCGCTGGTGTGGCAGTGGACCCCGTTCATGATGCTCATCCTGCTGGCCGGGCTCCAGGCCCAGCCCGGTGACGTGCTGGAGGCCGCCCGGGTCGACGGCGCCTCGGCCTGGCAGACCTTCTGCCACATCACCCTGCCCCACCTGCGGCAGTACATCGAACTGGGCGTCCTGCTCGGCACCATCTACGTCGTGCAGACCTTCGACGCGGTCTTCACCATCACCCAGGGCGGCCCCGGTTCGCAGACCACCAACCTCCCCTACGAGATCTACCTGACCATGTTCCGCAAGTACGAGTACGGCGAGGCGGCCGCCGCCGGTGTGGTCGTGGTGATCGGTGCCATCGTCATCGCCACGTTCGCCCTGCGCACCATCGCGTCGCTGTTCCGTGAGGAGGTCTCCCGGTGACCATCACCCAAGCGGCGCCGGACGCCGCTCCCGCGGCCGGGCCCAAGAAGTTCCTCCGCCGCAAGAACGAGCAGGGCGGTCAGGGCGGTCAGGGCGACTCACCGCGGCTGAGCCCGGTGTGGGCCTTCGTCGCCTGGCTCGCCACCCTGGCCTTCTTCGCCCCGGTGGCCTGGATGGTGCTGACCAGCTTCCACCAGGAGTCCGACGCCGCCACCAACCCGCCCAGCCTGCTCGCCCCCTTCACCCTGGACCAGTACGAACTGCTGCTGGGCCGGGACATCACCCCGTACCTTCTCAACTCGGCCATGGCGAGCGTCATTTCGACACTCCTCGTCCTGGCCCTGGCGATTCCGGCGGCCTACGCGCTGTCCATCAAGCCGGTCGAGAAGTGGACCGACGTGATGTTCTTCTTCCTGTCGACGAAGTTCCTGCCCGTCATCGCGGCGCTGCTGCCGATCTACCTGATCGCCAAGGACGCCGGGATGCTGGACAACGTCTGGACCCTGATCGTCCTCTACACCGCGATGAACCTGCCGATCGCGGTGTGGATGATGCGCTCCTTCCTCGCCGAAGTCCCCAAGGAGATCCTGGAGGCCGCCGAGGTCGACGGCGCCGGACTCCCCACCGTGCTGCTGCGCATCGTCGGCCCCGTCGCCATGCCCGGGGTCGCCGCCACCGCGCTGATCTGCTTCATCTTCAGCTGGAACGAGTTCCTGTTCGCCGTCAACCTCACCGCCACCAACGCCTCCACCGCCCCGGTGTTCCTCGTCGGGTTCATCACCAACGAGGGTCTCTTCCTCGCCCGTCTGTGCGCCGCCGCCACCCTGGTGTCCCTGCCCGTCCTCATCGCCGGCTGGGCCGCCCAGGACAAGCTGGTCCGCGGTCTGTCCCTAGGAGCAGTCAAGTGAAAGCCGCCCTCATCGAAGCCCCCGGCAAGGTGACCGTCACCACGGTCCCCGACCCCACCCCGGGTCCCCGCGACGTCGTCGTCGAGGTCGCCGCCTGCGGGCTGTGCGGGACGGACCTGCACATCCTCCAGGGCGAGTTCGCCCCCAAGCTGCCCATCGTGCCCGGCCACGAGTTCGCCGGCGAGGTCGTCGGCCTCGGCAGCGCGGTCACCGAACTCTCCCTCGGCGACCGGGTCGCCGTGGACCCCTCCCTGTACTGCTACGAGTGCCGCCACTGCCGCACCGGCCACAACAACATGTGCGAACGCTGGGCCGCCATCGGCGTCACCACCGCCGGCGGAGCCGCCCAGTACGCGGTGGCCCCGGTGGCCAACTGCGTCAAACTGCCCGAACACGTCCGCACCCAGGACGCCGCCCTGATCGAGCCCCTCTCCTGCGCGGTCCGCGGCTACGACGTCCTGCAGTCCCGCCTCGGCGCCCACGTCCTGATCTACGGCTCCGGCACCATGGGCCTGATGATGCTGGAACTGGCCAAGCGCACCGGCGCGGCCCGCGTGGACGTCGTCGACCTCAACCCCGACCGCCTCGCCACCGCCCACCAGCTCGGCGTCTCCGCCACCGCCGCCGACGCGGACGAACTGGACCGACCCCAGGGCTGGGACCTCGTCATCGACGCCACCGGCAACGCCGCCGCCATCCAGGACGGCCTGGACCGCGTCGCCAAGGCCGGCACCTTCCTGCAGTTCGGCGTCGCCGACTACGCCACCCGGGTGACCATCGACCCCTACCGCATCTACAACCAGGAGATCACCATCACCGGCTCGATGGCCGTCCTGCACAGCTACGAACGCGCCGCCGACCTCTTCGCCACCGGCGTCCTGGACCCGGACGTCTTCATCAGCGACCGCATCCCGCTGGACCGCTACCCGGAGGCCATGGCCCAGTTCGCAGCGGGCCAGGGCCGAAAGATCCTCGTCACCCCCTGACACGGGCGGACGGAGAGGGCCGGGCGCCCGCCCGGCCCTCTCCCCCTCCCCTGCCCCTATACCGACGACCCTCACCGGCACGCATCCGCTACGCTGTCCCTGGTCGGTCATCGGTACGCCGCGCCCCGCAACCGAGCAAGACCGCGGAGCACCCCGCACCATGCCCGACCAGTAGGCTCACTCCCTCCCGGGGGACGCCTTCGCCTTCGTAGCTCAGGGGATAGAGCACCGCTCTCCTAAAGCGGGTGTCGCAGGTTCGAATCCTGCCGGGGGCACAGAGAAACACCTGGTCAGGGGCCCTTCCGTCCGATGGACTGGAGGGCCCCTGCGTTTACAGCACACCACCCAGCCGCCTCGTCGACCCGTGAGTCATGGCGATCCGCTATGGGTCTGCGGAATCCCGGAGCGGTTGAAGACGAGAAGAGAGTTTGCGCCAACCCCGGGGCGGCGCCAGCAGGGTGGCTCGTGCCCTGAGTACCGCCTACAGCTTCTCTTCCCATGGATTGACCACCAGGGCCCCGGTTCGGGCCATGTGTTTGATGTTGCGGGTGGCGACCGTCCACCCGTTGGCCAGGGCGGTGGCGGCGATCAGTGCGTCCGGTGGGTCGATGCTGGCGCCTGCGGCTTTGAGCGTCTTGTGGATGGTCAGGTAGGCAGCCGCTTCCGATTCGCCGATCGGCGCGATGCGATCGCGGTATTCGTGCCGTACCGCAGCGAGGGCTCGGGCGTAGCGCGCCTGTCGTGCGGGATCCGGGGCGGCGGCCACGCCGACCTCGATCTCGGCCACAGTGATCACACTCAGGAAGCGGTTGGGCCGGGCTGTGGACCTGAACCAGGTCAGAACGCGCGGGTCGGGCGTGGCCCGGGTCGTGAGTTCGGCGACAACGTTGGTGTCGAACAGGTAGATCACTCGGTGTCCGTCTGCTCGTCGTAGGAACGGGCACCGAACTCCAGACCCTCGAACGGCCGGGAGAGCAGGAACTCCTCGAAGCCGTCGTTGCTCAAGGCCACCCAGCGGTGCAGCATCTCGGGCAGTGCCTCGATCTCCGTGTCGGCGAGCTCTGCGTCGAAGTGCCGACGCTGGTCCTCGGGCAGGGACTCCCGGATGTCACGGATGGTCCGCAGCGGGTGCGACGACGGGGGTGGCGGGTGAGGCACACCGCTCGGGGCTGTGGTCATCGGCATCCCCTCCGCTTGATCAGGCTGCGTACTGCTGCTGGTCCCAGGCTACGGGTTCCCACCTGCCCGCTCACAGCTTTGGGGCGGAAGCGGGGCATTCATCATGCCTGCCCGCCGAGCCACAGCGGCAGTTCTTACGGAGTGCGCCCGGTCGCCCTCGTCAATGAGGCTCCGCATCAGGTACCCACCCCGGCCCAGCGGCCGACCGGAACGGATTCAGCACACATGAGGCCGGGAATGGCTGAGAACACACGAGAGCCGTGGAGAAGCGATTTCGCAGGTCAGGTGCACTGCGGGCTACGTCTGCCCAGGTCACAGCCCTGACCAGGGAAAACTCCTAAAGGGGGTGTCGCAGGTTCGAATCCTGCCGGGGGCACCAGGCCAAAGGCCCCGGACCGATCATGGTCCGGGGTCTTTGGCGGTTCGGTTTCAGGCGGCGTGCGGGGTGAAGGTGACGCGGGAGTCGCCCTCGTCGATGGCCAGGTTCAGGGTGCCGTCCAGGGCCTTGGCCAGGCGTCGCAGCAGCGGGAGCGTCGGCACGGTGTCGCCGCCCTCCATCCGGGACACCTGAGGCTGCGTCATCCCGGCCCGCTCGGCCAACTCGGCCCGGGACAGGCCGAGCTCGATCCGACGGTCGTAGACAGCCTGCCCGAGGTCGCCGACCAGCCGAGCGTCGACGCACTCCTGGTCGCACTCCACCGCCTCACCCGCAAGCTGCCGGGCCCGACGCGTCCTCCACGTGCTGTGATGCATCAACTCCCCTCGCACCGACCGTAGGTGTACTGGGCCCGGCCGTGCTCGGCCTCGCAGACCTTCTGGGCCTGGTGCGCACGCTCGACTTCCGCCGCCTCACGCATCCGCGTCTTGCGGAACACCGTCAGCAGAACGATCCGCTGCCCGGGGGCAAGCCGGTACGGGATACGCACGGCCTCACCGTCCGACTCGAAACGCAGCTCACGCAGCTTGCCACCCAGGGGACGCGAATACGGCTCACCAAGCGTCGTCGGCTCGTCCAGGAGACGGTCCGTCTTGTCCTCCACCCGCCGGTAGAGGCGAAACGGAAGCAGCTCCAGCCAATCCCGCCCCTCGGGTTCGATCCCGATCTCCCACCGCTCCGTCATGCAATCAACGGCATATACCTCCCATTGCATAGCGCAAGCCTTCGCAGCCGCGCGGTCACCACCACTGCCGGCCGCGGTCACGCCACGCAGAAGCAACAGCCCTACAGCTGCGAGGCGCTTCGGGGAGCGCCGGTCGTAGGAGCCGGTGAGCTGGTCGGCGGTGGGCCGGACAAGGGTGACGGCTTCGGTGGTGTGCTTCTCGCGCACCAGGAAGCGCACCAGGACGTGGGCCTGGACACGGACGCTGGAGGCGGGGACCACCGGGTCAAGCGGATCTGCACGACGGGGGTCGTCGGGAATAGCCTGAAGAAGAGCGGCACCGGGAGGGGCGGGCCCTCCCGGTGTACTCCCTTCGCCGGAGGGGACCCAAAACAGGGAGGAAGAGTCATGCCCTGGAACCTGAACGGCACGTACCTGGAGAGCTGCAACTGCGACGTGGTGTGTCCCTGCACCACCTCGGGTTTCGCCGCACCGGCCGACCACGAGCGTTGCCAGGTGACCTTCGCGTTCCACGTGGACAGCGGGAACGTGGACGGCGTGGACGTCTCCGACCGCAGCGTCGCCGTCTTCATCGACGGGCCCCGGGTGATGGCCGAGGGCGGCTGGCAGGTGGCGTTGTACGTCGACGCTTCGGCCGACGACGGTCAGGCGGAGGCGCTGGGGAAGGTCTTCTCCGGCCAGGCAGGCGGGCCGATGGCGGCGCTCACTCCGCTCATCCGCGAGGTCCTCGGCGTGGAGCGCGTCCCCATCGACTACCACGACGACGGCCGCCGCCACGCCGCGCGGGTGGGCGACGCCATCGACATCGAGATCGAGGACCAGGTCGCCCCGCAGTTCGGCGAGGGCGGTCCGGTGATGGGCCTGACCGGCATGTTCCACCCGGCGAACAGCACGCTGACGATCGCCCGGTCCACCCGGGCGACGGGCGACGGCGTGTACGGCCGGTCCTGGGACTTCACCGGCGGCAACGGACACTCGGCGCCCTTCACGTGGTCCGCGTGACCGGTGGGCCGGTCACCGGCCGCCGCAGGGCGGGCCCCGCCGGGCTGCTGCTGGTCACGGCGGCCGCCGCCTGGGTCTGGGTGGTGACGCGCTGGGGCGGCATGCAGGCGATGCCCGGCACCATGAGCCTGGGCCTGTCCGCTTTCCTGGCCGTGTGGACTCTGATGATGGCCGCGATGATGCTGCCCGCCACGGCGCCCGTCGCCGCGCTGTACGCACGCACCATGACCGTGCATCGGACGCCGCGCATGGTCGTTTTCACGGTCGCCTACTTGCTCGTCTGGGCCGCGGCCGGGCTGCCGGCGTACGCGCTGGCCGCCGGCCTGGGCCGGGCGGCGAGCCTCCCCGCCGCCACGGGGACCGCAGTGGCCGCGGCCGTGTTCGCGGTCAGCGGCGTCTACCAGCTCACGCCCCTCAAAGACCGCTGCCTGGCGAGATGCCGCTCGCCGATCGGGCTGATGCTGCGCTACGCCTCGTACCCGGGGCTCTCGCGCGATCTGCGTGCCGGAGCCCACCACGGGGCCTTCTGTCTGGGCTGCTGCTGGTCGCTCATGGTGCTGCTGGCGGCGTTCGGTCTGATGAACCTGTGGGCCATGGTGGTCCTGGCCGCCGTGATCACCGCCGAGAAGCTCGCTCCGGCCGGTCGCCTGGTGGCCCGTACCGTGGGTATCGCCTCGATCGCCCTGGCCGTCGCCGTCTTCTGGGTCCCGGCGCTGGCTCCGAGCCTCACCGGTGGCGGTATGGCTGGGATGTGAGGGCGGGCCGTCCCTCGGCTCCATCCCGCAGTAGACGTGGTGGTCTTGCCAGTCGGATACGTACGCGGAACGGATTCGGCACACATGAGGCCGGGAAACCCCGTGAACACGTGAGAACTACGGAGAGGCGTTTCCTCAGGTCAGGCACCCCACTGCCGACGTTTCCGCAGATCACAGCCCCGCTCAAGGAGAGCCCCTGAAGCGGGTGTCGCAGGTTCGAATCCTGCCGGGGGCACAGAGAAATGGCAGGTCAAAGGCCCTGTCGCCCGAGTGGGCGGCAGGGCCTCTTGATCTCGCAGCACACACGAGGCGCGCCTCGGGACTCTGAAGGAGTGTCTTCCAGCCCCGAACTGATGAGCACCCTCGAACTCTCCGTCCAGGCTGCGCTGCAGCGCCGGCTCGGCGACCTGGTCGAGGTCGTGTCCCTCGGCATCGAGAGCGGGGACGACGTCGTACGCGTCCACCTGTCGTACGTCGCCCGCGCCACCGGCGTAGTCCGCGCGGATGGGCCGGAGCTGTTTGCTGTAGACCGCCTCGGTGGTGGCTTCACTGCTGTGACCGACAACGTGCGCTGACCTGTCAGTGGTCCTTCTTGCGCCTGCCTCCGATGTGGTACGGCCGCATCATCTCGTTGTCCTCGTGCTCGACGATGTGGCAGTGCCAGACGAAGCGACCAGGGTGGTCGAACCGGGCCTTCACCCGGGTGATTTCTCCCGGATAAGCGATCACGGTGTCCTTGAAGCCACGCTCCCAGCTCTCCGGCGGGATGGGGGACCCGTCGAACGGTTGCCGGTTCACCACCTCGAACGCCACCTCGTGGATGTGGATCGGGTGGGCGTCCACCGTGAAGTTGTACAGCTCCCATGTTTCGGTCGCGTTCAGCCTTGGGTTCTCCGTGACCGGATCGGCCCAGCCGAGCAACACCGGATTGCCGACGGAGTCGACCGTCCCGAGCAAAGTCTGGACCGGCGTTCCCGGTGGCACCTGGGGACTGCTGGATTGCACCTCGTTGAGGGAGAGCCGACGTGTGACGCTCGGCGAGCCGAGTGGCCTGGTCCTGGGCAGTCTGAGCTGGTCCGGCGGGACGCTGGTGTCCTTACTCGCCGGTGGGCCGACCACGAACTTCATCACCTGACCGGTGGTGGCCGGATCCGCCACGGGGAAGTCCACACCTGGTTCGCCCCGGCCGAAGGGTTCGTCCGCGCCCTCGTTGACGAGGTACAGCTCGGTGCCTTCCGGAATCCCGGTGAAGTCGACGATGACATCGGCCCGCTCCGCGTTGGCCAACAGCAGCCGCTCCTGTCGCACCGGTGCGGGCAGGAATCCGCCTTCGTTGCCGATCTGCCAGAACGGCAGGGCTGACTGGGCCGGCCGGGCGGTCGGGCTGTCCGCGATCTTCAGAATCAGGAACCGGGCATTGCACCCGTTGAGGAAGCGCAGCCTGTAGCGGCGCGGTTCGACCTCGAGCTTCGGCCATGTCCGGCCGTTGACCACCATGGTGTTGGCGAAGAATTCGGGGTTCCAGATGGGAGGTACATCGGTGGTGGGAATGTACGGCCCCGGGAACCCGTCGAAGAACTCCCGGCTCGTGGGGTAGAACAGCGAGCCGTCCGAGTTGAACGAGCGGTCCTGGATGGCCAGGGGGATCTCGTGGTACCGCGTGCCCGGCGGATCGCCGAAGGCGGGCGCCGGCCCGGGCAGAACCCCCTTGGGCAGGTCGGACTCGCCGCCGCGCAGCAGATAGAACCCGGTGGGTCCGGCGTAGACGTTGAGCCGGGTCATGCCCAGGGTGTGATCGTGGAACCAGAGGGTCGCCGCCCGCTGGTCGTTGGCGTACTGGAAGGTCGCAGTACCCGGCTCCCACTCCAGGCCGTGCGCATGGGCGAACTCCTCCCGGAACTCGTTGTAGAACGAGCCCACGGTGGCGAATCCGCGAGGAATGTTCTTCGCGCGTGGCAGGTACCACGCTTCGGTGTAGCCGTCGCTCTCCTCGGTCGAATGCCCACCGTGCAGATGAGTGACGATCGGCACGGGTCCGGTATACGGCCCCGGCGTCGAGGTGAAGGTCGGCCGGGAGTCGCGCCCGGCCTTGCCGCCCGGCGGGTTCGCCCAGTGCAGGGTGGGGTCCACCGCCAGCAGGTGCGGAAGGAACCGGCCGCGGCTGTCGACGAGGTCGTTCACCCAGGTGACCCGGACAGGCCGGTCGACCCTGGCCTCGATGGTGAACGAGGGGGAGTTGAACGTGTTGCGGTCCTCGAGCGAGCCGTATCCCCACACAGTGGTGGACGGCAGAGTGGGCGGCAATACCTGCTGGCTGAACTGCCGGACACCGATGACGTACGTGTCGATGCCGTGTCGCTGCGAGTGACGGGCCTTCGGCATCACCGGCGGAATCACCAGGTTGGTGACGTATTTCGGGACGGTCGTGGGATCCAGGGTGGGGACGGGGAATGTGCCGGCAGACCCGGCCCTCGGGGTCACCGCGGTCCCATCGGGGAGTGCCATCGCCCCTTCAGGCCTTGGAAGAACCAGGGCCGCCCCACCAGCGGCCCCGGTCACGAGAAGGTCTCTTCGTGCGATCATTTCTCTCGCCTTCTGCAGTCCGAGGGCCTCGGTCATTTCCTGACGGAATGTTAGGGCGCGCACACCGTGCGTGGTGGAACCTGTCTGGCGTGTCGTCAGGCTGCCGGGCCCGGGCAGCGTGCGGGCTGCACATCGGCGCGGCCACGACCAAAACTCGTTGCTGCAAACGGCCTCGTCCAGCGATTGCGCCAGCCGGCGGGTCATGCATCCCAAGGCCCCGGGTTCGGTGTGCCTGATCGCGTCGGCCTCGATCTTGCATGAGGAGCCGTCACCTTGCTGACGGACCCTTTCGGCTCGTTCGAGGTGGAGATTTCTGCAGGTGGTCAGGCTGGTGGCCCGACTGTCGCGTCGGGTGGGCGCCGGCCCACGTCCCCACAGCCGTACAACCAACACCCCTGCTCGCACGTCGTGATCGGGACGGCCTCATCCGCCGTCCCGATCCTGAACCAGAGGACTGAATGAACCCGGACAGACGCACCACCTCCGCGGCCGCGACCGCGATCGTGCTCGCCACCACAGGCGGCCTGCTCACCGCCGTCACCACGCCCGCCTCCGCCGCGACCACCTGCGCCTCGCCGGTCTACAAGCGGCAGTTCTTCGCGAACACCACCTTCTCCGGCAAGCCGAAGAAGACCGACTGCGACTCCAAGATCGACCAGAACTGGGGCACGAAAGCCCCGGCTTCCGGCCTGCCGGCAAACCACTTCGGTGTCCGCTGGACGGTGACCCGCGACTTCGGCTCCGGCGGCCCCTTCTCCTTCCCGGTCGAAACACGTGACGGCATCCGCGTCTACCTCGACGGCGTCCGCAAGGTCAACCTGTGGAAGAACGTCTCGACGACGGTGAAGAAGACGGTCAACGTCTCCATTCCGTCCGGCAAGCACACCCTGCGCATCGACTTCGTCAACTGGACCGGCGCCGCCAACGTCAAGTTCAGCTACACGCCGCGGACCTCGTCCACCGTCGACAAGGTCAAGCCGCGCACCCCGACGGGCACCACCGTCACGTACGACACGGCGACCGGCAAGGCCAGGATCACCTGGTCCAAGAACAAGGAGATGGACCTCGCCGGCTACCGCGTCCACCGCCGCCTCAAGGGCAGCGCGTACCCCGCCAAGCCGCTGGCGACCACGACCTCCACCTCGTACACCGACACCCCGCCCCCCACCGGCCAGACGTACTACTACGAGGTCCGCGCGGTCGACAAGGCCGGCAACGAGTCCGCCGGCACCGCCGACCAGGGCGTCACCACGCCCGACCGCACGGGTCCGGCGGCCCCCACCGGGCTCACCGCGCACGGCGACCTCAACGGAATGGTGCTCGGCTGGAACGCGGTGCCGGACGCGGTCGCCTACCAGCTGTACGAGAGGAACCCGGCCACCGGCTCGTACACGCTGGTGGAGAAACTCACCGGCACCTCGTACACGCACTCCGTGGGCCACGACGAAACGCCGCACACCTATGTCGTGCGCGCCCTCGACGCGGCGGGGAACCCGGGCCCGTACTCGAAGCCCGTCACCTCCGACGGCATCGACCGCGCGGCCCCGGCCGCACCCGTGAACCTGCACGTGACGCCGGGCCGGACCAGGGTGCTGCTCACCTGGAACGCCCCGGAGCACCCGACGCTCGACGAGCTGATCAACGACGCCTACTTCACGGTGCTGCGCTCCGAGGGCACCCGGCTCGGGGCGGACGCGGTGCGGGTCCGGTGCGCCGAGGAGAGCGAGACGTTCAACCCCATCCGGAAGGAGTACTCGTTCGTCTGCTACGACGAGAGCGGGGAGCTGGACACCACCTACACCTACGGTGTCGTCTTCACCGACTGGCAGGGCAACGAGTCCGCTCCCTCCCGCACCGTCACGGTGACCACCGCCGACCGTGTCGCGCCGCGGCCGGTCACCGGACTGACCGCGACGCCGCGCGCCGACGGCATGCTGCTGCGCTGGAACGCCTCGACGGAGGACGACATCGCCTCCTACCGCGCCCTGCGCGGAACCCGGCAGGCCGACGGCTCGGTCAAGTGGCTGGGCACCTGCACCCTGGGCCAGGACGACCCGACGGCCGCGCTGTGCATCGACGTCCCGAACGGCGAGTCGTACGTCTACGCGGTCTACGCGGTCGACACGTGGGGCAACGCCACGGCCACCGCCGACTGGGCCACCGTCACCGCCACCGAGCTGGACACCACCCCGGCCGAGCCGATCCGCCAGGACAAGGGCCCGCTGTACGGCGGTGGCGGCTGGACGGCCTCCGAGGACGCCAGGCCGGTCGAGTGGCACTGCTCCGGCGCCGTCTGCGCCTCGGTCACCGAGTACCGGGTGAGCCGCTGGAATCCCGAGACGCGGGCCTACGACCTGCTGGGCACCGTCGCACCCACCAGCGCTTACTACCAGTCCTACGACGACCCCGCCCAGCCGCTCGGCTCCATCTCCTACTACCGCGTGGTCGGCGTCCTCGCCGACGGCACCGAGACCGCGGCCGCGCACCCGTGGAAGATCCGGCCGGACCTGGTCTGAACACTTCCCTGAACACGCCGAAGGCGTCGGGAGGCTCGGCTCCTTCACGTTCGCATGCACGTCAATCCGACTGCTGCTGCCGCTCTCCGTGGCGCTGCTGAGGGAATACCGTCATGCCGGGAAGACGGCCCTTGTGGAACGCATTCAGCACACACGAGAACGGGAAGCACCGTGAACACGTGAGAACCGCTGAGGAGTCCTTACCCCTGGTCAGACACCCTGCGGCCCATGTCTCCACAGGCCACAGCCCTGCCCGGGAAAACTCCTCAAGCGGGTGTCGCAGGTTCGGATCCCGCCGGGGGCGCAGACAGGAGGGCCGGTTCGGGAGGGGTTTCCTCCTGAACTGGCCCTTCCCCCGTGTTCGAAACCGTGCCGCTGGAGTCCGCACAGGGTCCACATCTCCCAGGAGGAGGCGTCTCCCCCACCGTCCCGGACACCGGGGCCGGGGCGGCCGGCCGCCCCGGCGGAACGGGGGCCCGGTCAGCGGTCGTACTCGAGGCTCTCCCCGCTGCTGCCGCAGGTGCCCGGGTCGGTCGTCACCGGCGGCCGTTCCTTGAGGATCTGCCGGGCGTGAACCTCTCCCCAGCTGATCTCGTACCAGGACGCCGTTGCCGGACCGAGCCCCTCCGCCAGGGGGCCGAGGACGCAGGACCGCATGGGCTCTTCCAGTCTGTCCAGAGCCGGGACCGCGTCCGCCGAGAGGCCGCGCGCGTAGTCCAGGTCGAGCTTGTGGGTCTTCTCGTAGCGCCGCACGTTGTTCTCGGCGATCAGTCCGTCGGGAGAGGCCAGGCCGAAGGCGAGGACCACGGCGGCGGCCGACGCGGCGACGGCGCGGGGCAGCCGGCGTGCGCCCCGGACTCCGGCGGCCATGATCAGCAGGATGACCAGGCCGAGCCACAGCTCCACGGCCACGACGGAGATCCGCAGCCGGGTCAGCCCGTACGCCTCGACGTACATGTCCATGCGCCGTACCGCCGAAGCGACCACGATCAGGGTGAGTGCGCAGAGGGTGCCGAGGACTCCCCGCACCAGGTTCCGGTCACCGGGCCCGCCGCGTGGTGCCCAGCGCAGCGCGAGGACGATGACCAGGAGGGTGAGGAGCGTGGCGACGAGGAGCTGCCAGAAGCCCTGCCGCGCGTACGCGGAGTAGGTCTGGCCGGTCTTGTCCAGAACGGCCCGGTATCCGCCGAACAGGACGGCGAGCTGGATGGCGTTGAAGGCGGCGAACAGCACGCACAGCAGGAGCAGGGGAAGCGCCCATTCTCCCCGGCCGCGGGCGCGGCCCGGACTGGTCCGGAAACTGTCCCACCACAGAGGGGCGGCGGCGCTGTGTGCCGCTGCGAGGGCCCCGAGGAGTCCGAGGCCGAACAGCACCAGCCGCCAGGGGCCGTCGCCGACGGACGTGTCCGGGAGCAGCCTGCTCAGCAGGTCGGCGAAGGCCGCGTCGGCCCCGGCGAACAGTGCGCCGAAGACGAGGAGGAGCACGGCCGTCACGACCAGGACGCGCAGTGCGGAACCCACGTTGCCGGAGGCCTTGCCGGCCCGGGTGCGCAGTCCTCGCCAGCCCCACCCGGCGCCCTTGAACAACGAGTCGACCAGCCCGAAGGGGCTGAGGACGACGCCGGCCCAGGTCCGCGGGCCGTGGAGGGCGAGCGAGGCAAGACCGACGGCGGTGGCCACGGCGAGGAGAGAAGGCCACAGGGCGGCGCGCAGCGCCGGAACCAGTAGGAGGGCGATCCCTCCAAGGCCCCAGGCGAGCGTCCAGGGGCGGGCCTGCAACCGGCCTGCCTGGCGTGCGGCGAAGTACGCGGTGAGCGTGGCCGGCAGGGCGACGAGGAACAGATTGACGCCCACACCGTCGTCGAGGAGCGTCATGCTGAGCACGCCGGTGGCGAGCGCCGCCCACAGGACGGCGGTGCCCACGGGGGAGGGTGATCCGCGGCGCAGGTCGGTGAACCAGAGGTCGTGGGCGTAGGCGCCCGCGTACATGAGGCTGGGGACTTCGCCGAGCTGCGTGTCCGTCGTCGCGCGCGTCCTGCCCTCCGGTGGCGTTCCCGTCCTCCGTGCTCCTCCCGTGTCCGCGACCCCTCTCTCGGGTATTCGACCCGAATGCCGGGACCGCTCAGGCAGTTCGGTGGGCTCAGGTGATTCGACGGGCACAGGTAATTTCTCTGTCACGGGACCCCCTCCCAACCGGCCCCTGAACACACGTACTCGGGTACGTCAAGCGGGTACCGGTATCTCTTGCGAAGCCGGCCGCCATGATCGTCAGGGCGGCGTGCCCGCAAGGGTAGCGGGACCTACGGGGGCGTCCGCGCTCGCGCAACTCACGGAGGTATGGCAGGAGTCGCGGGTGGGGCATGCCCCACCGGGCAGACCCGGTCCGCTGCACCCCGCAGAGGTCGTTCCCCTCCGGATTGCACTGCTGGGCCGTCAGGCCATCGCCTCCGGTTCATTGGCGGGCTCCGAGCCGGTCACCCCTGGCCGCGCTCCTGGGCGGGAACGGCGTACACCAGCAAGTTCCGCTGGTAGCCGCCGCGTTCGCGGTCGTACGGGGGAGCGCAGGTGACCAGGGTCAGGACCGGCCGTCCGTGGCGCCGGAACACCTCGTCGGGGAGTCCGTCCTTGTCGACCACCTCGCGGGCCGTCACCTTGTACCTCACGGGGGGCGCGCCCTCGCGGGTGACGGTGGCGTCGTCGCCCTTCCGGAGTCCGTACAGCTTGGCGAAGGCACCCAGGTCGCCGGTGCGGTGGTCCACATGGCCGATGAGGACGGCGGATCCGGCGGGGGCGCCCGGCGCGGGGCCGTGGCGGTACCAGCCGGCCTGCCCCACGCTGTCGGGGATCTCCACCGTTCCGTCGTCCTTGACGCCCACGCCCTGGAGCCGGGCGTCCAGAGAGACCCGTGGAATGCGCAGCGCCGTCGGCTCGGGTACGGGGCCGGACGCGTTCTCCGTCTCGCCCGGTCCACTGTCGTGGCCCTCGAACGAGGCCCCGGCCGTGGGCTCCTGGGCCCGCGGCCGGGTGCCGAAGTCCGACGGCGCCGAGGTTCCGGACGGCCACAGCGACCAGAACAGCAGCGCCGTCAGGACGACGGCGACCACCGCGGCGGCCCCGACGGCCGCCGCGGTGGGCCGCCCGCCCCTGAGGGAGGAGCGCATGGCCGTCAGTGGCTCCGGGAGTACCGGCGGCGGGCGGCCAGCAGACCGGCGACCGCGACGGCGCCCGTGGCGCCCCAGGCGAGCCAGACGGTGGCGGACTCGTTGTCGGCGGCCATCGTGCCGCTCTCGCCGGCGTTCACACCGCGCGGCGCGGAGTCCATGCCGCTGATCGTCTGCGTCTTCAGCGCGAGGTTCTTGTCCGCGGCGCTGCCCCAGGCGTAGACGACCGTGCTGGTGCCCTCGGCGAGGTCCAGGTCGGCGGGGCCGATGACCACGGTGTCGGTTCCGGCCAGGACGACATCGGCGCTCACCGTGCCGGCGGGCACCTCGAGCGACTTCTCGTTCGGGTTGGTCAGGCCCTCGATGACCGGCTTGCCGCCCGCGCGGACGTCCACGGCGGGTGCCGCGGCCACGTGACGGACGGTCAGCCGCGACCGACCGGCCGGGACCTTGGAGGTGTCGTTGACGAACGCGGTGAGTACGGGGGTGCCCCGCGCGTCGAGGTGGGCCGCGAGCGTGGCGTTCGCCCCGGCCGGGATCTCGACGCTCTTCTGGATGGCGGGACCGCCGTCGGGGCCCTTGCCGTCGGCGAAGACCTCGATGTCGTACACGCCCGGGTCCAGGGACTGGGGTTCGGTCAGGGTGCCGGGCTTGAAGTCGGGAAGCAGTTCGTTCCCGTTGGCGTACACGTCGACGGTGAGGCCCGGAACGCCGTGGAAGACGGACACGGACGCCTTGCCGCCCTCCTGCGCCGTACCGTCCGCGGAGGCGGGGACGGCCACGGCGAGGGACAGTACGCAGGCACTGGCGGTGGCGGTGGCGATCTTCCTGCTGCGCGAGTTCGTCATCGGAACTCCCTTCGTGGGGGACCCCGGTCACACATGGGGCCCGGCTTCCGGATGAGCGGCTTCTCGGATGCATCGCGCGACGAGTTTTCTTCGGCAGGGTGTCCAGCGACCCCTCACCGGTGTCCGGCGACCGTCGTGCTGTCGCACGCGGCCACGGTCGGTGCCACGGGTGCTGTCGGGAGGGGTGCCACTGGTGAGGTCAGCCGTGCTGTCGGAAGTGAGGGCGGGCTACCCGGGCGGGCCCTTGAGCAGGGCCCAGCACTTCGATTCCGGCCGCCGCGAGGCGAGGCAGGCGCTCTTCATCGAGCGGCCTGCTTCCCGTGACACTCGGCTCAGTATGGGATGCCATGTGACAGTGCGCCACTTATGCACCGTATGCCCCGGCCGGGAACGGCTCGCCGTCCCGGCCGGCTCGGGCCCGGCGGATGGTCCGAGGCCTGGGCGAGGCCCGTGGCCGGAGCCGCTGGACCGTCGGTGGCGTCGACGTCCGCGGCGGTACGGACCACACCGGGAGGGACGATCGCCCCCTCCCCCTGGGGAAGAGGGAAGCGGTCGGCCTGTCGGCCTCAGGCCTTCTGCCCCCGGCCGAAGTGCGCCACCACCGAACATCGCGGAAAGTGGAAGTCAGGAAGGGAGCGTCCCATGAGCTGTCGGCGTGGACACGGTCCACGGCACCGCCATGCCCCTCCGTACCCGCCACCCCATGGCCACTCTCCGGCACCCCGTCCTTACGCGCCGCCGCCGGAGCCTCGTGCCCGCGCCGCGGACGCGGAGAAACCAGGGACTGCCTGCGACAGCTCCAGAACGAGATCGCCAGGCCTCGGCGGGACGTGGACGAGCTGAGGCACCGGTCCGGCAAGCCGGAGCAGTGACCGTTGCTCGTGGTGGTGGCGTGCCACGCCGCTCAGGGAGGGCCACCACCGCAGCGACCGACCCGTAGGACATCTCAAGAAAGCAGACCCTCTCATGGCAGCCACGCCCGTCATGCAACTGCCAGTCATCAGCGAATGCGCGGCCGAGAGCTGCGCCTACAACCACGACCACACCTGCCACGCCGTGGCGATCACCGTGGGAGACGCCGACGCCCCCGTCTGTGACACGTTCATGAGCGCGGACATGGAGGGCGGAGAGCCGTCCGTCACCGGCCGGGTCGGAGCGTGCAAGATGGCCGACTGCCGGCACAACACCGGACTGGAGTGCCACGCCCCGTCCATCACCGTCGGTCATGAGCACGAGCAGGTCGACTGCCTCACCTATGCGCGGGCCTGAGCGACGGTCGCAGCCACCGCGAACTGCCGGGGTCGCCGTACAGCAGCGAAGTACGGCGACCCCGGCGGCCGTCCCGGTCGGCAGCGCCCGCCGGGAACCAGGAAGCGACCCGTCCGACCAGCGCTGACCGAGCTCCGCAGAGCCACGGACCAGAAGGTCGCCGACCTTCACGTCTGCCGTCAACGACGTCGGCCCGGGACGTACGTCAGCACCCCTGTCCGGCCGTCGCACCAGTCACCGACAGCAACCGGAGCAGGATCGGACCGAACTCCTCGAGCGGGTGTCGCAGGTTCGAATCCTGCCGGGGCACAGCGCATTACCCTCTGACCTGGGATTTCTCCCCCAGGGAGGCGCTCTGGTCGGCCTCGTCCGCGTGAGTCGGTGCCGCCGCTCGACGATCTCCTCAGGTGCGTGCGTCCGTCAGGGGTGCTCTCTGTACGGGGTGCAGGTCCGAGTTCTGAGCGGCGTGTGAGGCTTTCCCGGATCACGCTGTCACTGGCGCGCGGTGCTCCGGTCAGTTCCGCTTGCAGCCGGTCCGGCGTGGTTCCCGCTTCGAGGGCACAGGCACGGACGAGAGCGCGGCAGTCCTGTTCTTACCGGCCGGTGGCGATCGCGACGGGCAGAGGGCGCGCCAGGTCTTCGCGGGCCGCGTATCCGTCTTCGGCGTTCACCGTCCTGCGGTGCGGTTCCTCAACGTTGCTGTGCGCGCAGGCAAGACGGCGTGGACGCTCGGATAGCATCGGCCGTCATGCGGCAGGACCGAGAGAGCCCGGCCTGGAGCACCCTGCTCGAACTCGACGACCGACCCGAGGGGCCACTGCACCGCAGACTGTGCGGAGCCCTGCGCTCCGCCGTGGTCGGCGGCCGCATCGCACCCGGCAGCGCGCTGCCGCCGAGTCGGGTGCTCGCCGCGGATCTGGGGTGTTCCCGCTGGGTGATCACCGAGGCCTACACCCAGCTCATCGCAGAGGGCTATCTGGAAGCCCGCAGCGGCTCGGCGACCAGAGTGCGGGCCACGGCGGTGCCGGATCAGAGGCGGCCCCACGCGAAGCCGCGGGTCGCCGCGCCGGTCGAGTTCGAGATGCTGCCGGGCATGCCCGACCTGCGGGCGTTTCCCAGGAAGCGGTGGGCGGACGCGGTGCGGGAGGTGACCGCGTCGATCGCTTCCTCGGATCTCGGCTATCCGGACGTCCTCGGCCATCCACGGCTGCGGGAGCGGCTGGCCGCGTATCTCGTGCGGGGACGGGGCGCGGTCGCCTCCGCCGACGACTTGGTCGTGTGCAACGGCACCCTGGACGGGGTCGTGCGCATGTGCCGTGTGCTGCGGTCGGCGGGCCACACCCATGTGGCCGTGGAGGATCCGGGCTGGTCGCGACTGTCATCCGCGGTGTCCGCCGTCGGTCTGACGCCCGTTCCGGTGGCGGTCGACCGCGACGGTCTGCGCATCGACCGGCTGCGGGCGAGTTCACGCACCCGCGCGGTCGTCGTGGCGCCCGCCCACCAGTTCCCCACCGGAACGGTGCTTTCCCCCGCCCGCCGTGCCGAACTCCTGGACTGGGCACGGGAGGTCGACGGGCTGGTGCTGGAAGACGACTACGACGCCGAGTTCCGCTACGACCGCCGTCCTGTCGGCACCGTTCAGGGTATGGACAGCGCCCGGGTGGCGCTCATGGGGTCGCTGAGCAAAACGCTTTCCCCCGCCCTGCGGATCGGCTGGGTGGTCGCCCCGCCGCGCTGGGCCGAGGCGATGCATGAGGCGGCGGTGGCCGTCACGCCACCGCCGGTCATCGATCAGCTCGCGTTCGCGGCGTTCCTGGACGCGGGGTGGTATGACGGCCATCTGCGGGCGTCGCGGTTGAGGTACCGCAGCCGCCGGGACCTCCTGCTCGCGGAACTGGCATCGGCACTGCCCGGGCTTGAGATCTCGGGTGCTGCGGCCGGCTTCCATCTGCTGCTCCACCTCGACGGCCGCGGCGCCGCGCGGGTGGTGCACCGGGCGGCGCGGCGGGGGCTGCGTCTGGTGGACCTGGACGAGTACCGGATGGGTGCCCGGCCCGGCCCGCCCGCCCTGGTACTCGGATACGGCAACCTCTCGGACGCGGCCGTGCCGGAAGCAGTCGGCCGGCTGTCGGAGGCCGTACGGACCGCAGGCATCAGCAGGACCCGCGAGTGACGGGTGCCCGGTTCACCTGATCGTCGGCTGTCCCTCCCCGGGGGCTGTTCGCCGTGCTGGGGGTGTGCGAAGGACCGGACGGCGATGACACGGGGGCGAGCGCGACGGCGGGCATGAGCAGCACCAGCAGGCCCAGGGCTGTCGGCAGCCCCAGCGGATGGGCCAGTGGCCCGATCAGCGGCGGCCGTTGATCGGGCCGGCGTAGCCCGGCGTCGCGACAGCGGCGACCGCTCGACCCGTCTCCTGTGGAAAGGCCCTCCACCGCCTTGAACGTCTGCGGCCTCACACAGGCCAGGCCCACGCGGAAGAACCCGAACCCGATCAGCAGGGCGGCCGTGGAGGCAGTCGGGTCTGCGGGGGAACGCGCCGAACCTCGGCCGTAAGGACGATTGGCCTGGATTTCCGGCCTGCAACCGGACCGGGACCCCGTACCGATCGGCGCCTAGGTTGTCAGTGCGGCCCGGTGGCCCACCATGAGCGGCCGACCGTCCCATGCCCCCTCATGCCCCCCATGCCCCATGCCCCCGTGGCACCTATGGCATCAAGGAGATCCGACATGTTGCGACGCCGCATCGGAGGTCCGAGTGGTCCCGAGGTCAGCGCACTCTGCCTGGGGGCGCTGCCCTTCGGCAGCACCGTCGACGAGCGCACCTCCTTCGCCATCCTCGACCGTTTCGTCGAGGCCGGCGGGAACCTCATCGACACCTCCAACAACTACGTCTTCTGGCTTCCGGGAAGCACGGGAGACGAGAGCGAGTCCACGATCGGCCGCTGGCTGGCCGACCGGAAGCTGTACGAGGAGGTGGTGATCTCCACGAAGTTCGGCGGGCGCCCCACCGTTCCCGGGACCGGACTGGAGACGGCCGAGGGCCTGTCCGCGCCCGTGGTACGCAAGGCCGCGCAGGAGAGCCTGCGCCGCCTGGGCACGGACCGTATCGACCTGTACTGGTCGCACGTCGAAGACCGGACCGTCCCACTGGAGGAGACCCTCGGCGCCCTGAACGAGCTGGTCTCCGACGGCCGGGTGGGGGTGCTGGGCGCCTCCAACCATCCGGCCTGGCGCGTCGAGCAGGCCCGTGCCGTCGCCCAGGACAACGGCTGGGCGAGCTACAGCTGTGTGCAGCAGCGATATTCCTACCTCCAGCCGCGGTTCGACGTCGCCCTGCCCGAAGGGGGTCACGTCCATGTGACGCCGGAGATGCTGGACTACGTGCGCAGCGAGCAGGATCTGACGCTCATGGCTTATTCCACCCTCCTGTTCGGCGCCTATACACGGGGTGACAAACCGCTGTCGCCTGCCTACGACCACCCGGGCACCGCACCGCGACTGGCGGTTCTGCGCGAGGTGGCATCCGAGCTGGATGCCACGCCCCACCAGGTGGTGCTGGCCTGGCTGCTGCACGGCACCCCTCCGGTGATCCCCATTGCGGGCGTCAGTTCCGTCGAGCAACTCGATGAGCTCCTTGCGGCTGTGGACCTGCGTCTGGAGCCCGACCAGCGAGCGCGCCTCGACCAGGCCTGACGGCCGCCCCGCCGCCGGCTTTCGGAAGTGTCCGAAAACCGGAGCGTCCTGACGGAAGGTTTGTCCGGGTATTCCCTTCTCCGCGTACCCCGGTCGCACCGGGCCTTCGGTACGACCGAGGGGAAGAACCCGCCGGCCAACGGGAATCGCGGCCTGACGTCGCGGTCGGCTCGACGGCGGACGGTGCCGTCCCGGGCCGTCCGCGAACGGGGAACGGGGTCATGTACCCGATCCGGCGGCTCGCGCCCTCGTGCGCCGGCGCACCGACACCGTCGCCTTCGTCGTCGCCTTCGCCGTCGCCGTCGCCGTCGAGCAGGATCGGGTCTTCCGGGAGGAACCCTGCTTCTCGGCCGTCGTGCGGGGCGCCACCGCGGGTCTCGCGGACAGGGGAATCCCACTGCTGCCGGCCATCGCCCAGTCCCAGCGGGACCGCGACCGGCTGACCGCGTTCCTCAGGGCCCGCCACGTCGACGGGCCCTGCTCAGTTCATTCCGGGGCGAGGACCCGCTGCCCGCTGAAATCGAACGGTTCGGGACGTCCACCGTGCTGGTGGACCGCCCCACCGGCTACGTCCCCGACCGGTCCGTCGACGTCGACGACGCTGAAGGCGCCCGGCTGACGGTCCGGCACCTCGTCGAGCAGGGGCGACGCCGTATCGCGACCATCACCGGCCCCCGGACCTCCAGGCCGGGGCGGACCGCCGTACCGGCTTCCACGACGTACTCCGGGAGAGCGGGCTGTACCCCCTGGCAGAGGCGCACGGCAACTCCACGCGTGCTTCCGGATCGCGGGGGCGTACGACCTGCCGCTGCCGGACACCTCTGTGGGCGCCTACCGAGCCGACCAGGTGTTCCACGAACCGGCCGAGCCAGAGGGAGCGTCGGCAGAGACCCGCAGGGTTCTCGCGCCCGAAGGGCGGATCACGCTGATCGGCCGGGACTGGGACACCATCGTCATCGACTCCGACGATCCGGCCCTCCCCCGCGCCGTCGTGCACGCCCGCGCGAGCCTGATCGCCGGCCCGCGCTCCGCCCGCCGGTACCGCAGCCCTCTCCTGGACACCGGCTTCGACGACGTGACGGTCGAGGTGCACACCGGGGTGTGCACCGGACCGGCGATGTCGCCCTTGCTCACCGGACTGGTCGAGGGAGCCTGCTCCGCCGGCGCCGTCACGCGCAAGCAGGCGGGTGGCCGGCTCACCGAGCAGCGGGCACGGGCCAGGGCCGACCGGCTCTTCCTGGCGCTGCCGGTGTTCGTGGCCGCGGCGACCACAGCACGGTAGGGGGAGGCGTATCAGAGCCTCCATCAGCCCCGGAGCGGTTCATCGTCCTCGGTGGCGTGTTCGATGGGCTCAGGCTCAGCTGTTGGGGCGCTTGCCGTGGTTGGCCTTCTTCTTCTTACGGCCGCGTCGTTTGTTGGCTCGCTTGGCCATGGCTCACATCTCCCTGATCGGGGCTCTTCCTGGCGTCGCCAGTCTAGGGTTCGGCCCCGGTTGTCCGCATCAGCGGCGCGGCGGCCCTTACGGGACGGGGCGCGCCCCGCGCGGTGGCGCCGTTCACTCGCCGTCGGCGGTGGGCTCGTCCTCCTGTCGTTCGCTGTCCGGTCCCTGGGCCCGCACCCGTTGGACGTGTTCCAGGGACTCACGCAGTTCGGTGAGCCAGTCGTCGGTGTGCCTCTGGACCAGGCGCACGCACCAGGCCAGCGCCTCGCTGCGGCTGCGGGCCACCCCGCCGGCGATCAACGTGTCCAGGACCTGGCGCTCCGGCTGGCGCAGCCGGGTCATGACGGGTGCGGCGACATGGGTGAACAGGGCGCGCCGCCCGTCGCACTCCACTCCCCAGGAGACCTTCCGGCCGAAGCGGTGCTCCGCGTCCCGGGCGACCGTGATCCGGGCGTCCCGGGTGCGTTCCCGGAACTCCTGGATCCGGCCCTCGATCGCCGCTTCCCGCTCGGCCGGAGAGGCGTCCTCTACCGGCCGGGGTCCGGGAATGCGTCCGATCACCGTGATCTCCTCGCGGTCGACCGTCACCTCGGCCAGTTCCTCGAAGAGATCGTCGGGGAGCCGGCCGCTGAACCAGCCCCTCAGTTGCTCTCGCTGCTGTGCCGTAATCATGTAATGACGATTACTCGACATTTTCATGAACACAAGGGAGGGCGGAACGGTCCGCCGACAGCGCAATCGGAATGCTCCAGGCCCGTTACCGACCTCGCGTGCGTGGTGTCGTCGGAGAGCCCGCGCCGACCCGGGGCGGGCGCGGTCCGGGGTGCTCGTGGGCGGCCTCGGGGGCCCGACGCCGGCGTCGCGGCGGTCGGGGGCCGTGCGTGCCACGATGCTGGCATGCGGGTCGTCGTGGTGGGTGCGGGGCAGGTCGGTCACACCGTGGTGAAGTCGCTCGCCGAGACGCACGAGTGCACGGTGATCGACATCGACCAGGCGCGCCTGGAGGCCGTGTCGCACGCCTACGACGTGCGGATCGCGCACGGCAGCGGCACCTGGCGCGAGACGCTCCTCGAAGCCGGGGTGGCCGACGCCGAGCTCGTCCTGGCGTGCACGTCGCGGGACGAGGTCAACCTGGTGACCGCGATGCTGTCCCGCCGGCTGTCGTCGGCGCGGACGGTCGTACGGGCCACCGGGACGGACTACCTGGAAGCCTGGCGTGCGGGTGATCTCGACGTGGACCTCCTCGTCTCGACGGCGTTCGAGACCGCGAGCGCCGTCGCGCGCGTCCTCCACGTGCCGGGTGCGCGGCACGTGGACTTCTTCGCCGGCGGCGAGGTGGTCGTGCTCGGCGTCGACATCCACGAGGCGGGGCCGCCGCGGTTCGCCGGCCGCCGTCTGCGTGATGCGGGCCTGCCCGAGGCGTCGCGGGTGGTCGCCGTCGTGCGCGAGGGGAAGTGGATCAGACCGACCGCGCACGAGGTGGCGCGGCCCGGCGACTGGGTGATCGTGATGGCGTCGCTCGCGGCGGCGCGCGCGTGGAGCCGGCTGGTCACCGGGGCCGATCCCGTCGATGACGTCGCGCTCTTCGGCGCCGGGCGCATGGGGACGGCCATCGCCCGGGTCCTGCTCGACAAGGGGGTCTCCGTGCGGCTGATCGAGCCGGACGCGGCCCGGTCGAGTGCGGCCGCGGCCGCACTCGACCGGGCACGGGTGTTCCACGCCACGGGCCTCGACCCGGCGTTCCTGCGCCGTGAGCGCGTCAGCGCGGCGGGATTCGGCGAGGTCGGCCCGTTCGGCTCCTACGCGCCGCTCGGTCACCTGTCGAAGGCGATCCTCACCGCTCTCATGCTCCTCGGCCGTATCGAGATCGTCCCCCTGGCGGTACTGCTCCGCCGCAGCTACTGGCACGCGTAGGCGGCAGGGCCGCCCGCCTCCACGCCTCAGGCGGGGACCGGCACGGTCACTTGCCCGCGTCTTCGGCGAGGGTGTGGGCGACGAGGGCGTTGGCGTGGCCGTGGCCGAGGCCGTGTTCCGCCTTGAGCCAGTGGACGAGCTCCATGTGCTGGGTGAGCGGGGAGGTGCGGATGAGGTCCTTCCACTCGGCGACCGGGCGGCCGTACTTCTTCTCGATGGAGGGGAAGTAGCCGGCGGGACCCTTCACTGCGCTGGTCATGGGATGCCCGTTTCCTTTCTGATCCGGATGCTCCGGGTGGTCTCAATGGTGTCCGCCGGAGCGGCGGGCGGCTAGCGGTTTGCCGGGGTGACGGCCAGACGGGGTGTCGGGGTGGCGGCCAGGCGGGCCGTCACCGCGGCCAGCCACAGCAGGCCGAGGCCCGCCCCCGCGGTGAAGGCCGGCACGAAGGCGGCGGAGGCCGTGAAGCCGGCCAGGACGGCCACCGGCACGAGGCGTGAGGCGCGGGCCCAGCCGTGGTGGCCCCTGGCGGCGAGCGGGCGGGCCAGAACGACGAACGCCGCGCACAGGGCGAGGTAGCCGACCGTCCCGGCCGCCATGTGCGCGGCACCGTGCCCGCTCAGCGTGGCCGTGTCGGGCGCACCGGCGGGGAAACCGGCCCCCGCGTCGGCCGGGAAGATCGCGGCGGCCCAGAACGAGGCACCGAACACCCCGACCAGGACCGGCCCCCAGGTGCCGCCCGTACCGCCCCGCAGCGCCCGGCGCAGACCGGTCGCCCCCACGATCAGCAGCACTCCGGTGAGCAGGAAGTTCACCGTCTGGATCCAGCCCGCCTCACCGAGGGCGAGCTGGCTGATGGCGTTGCGGGTGAAGTCGAAGCCGTCCCGTGCCAGGCCCTGGGCGACGCCGAGCGCGAGGAACAGGGGGCCCGCCACCGCGCCGCCGGTCAGAGCCCGCCGTGCCGCCGGTCGTGCCGCGGACGTGACGGAAGCGGGGTGCCGGGTCGCGCTGAGCGTGTGAGTCATGGTCGGGCCTTCCCCGTGCCGGTGTGGTCGTGGTCGCTCGTATGACCGACGGCACGGGGAGAAGTCATCGCCGCACACGATGTGCGCCGGGTCACATGCTCCCGGGTGCCCGGGCGGCGCGGGTGCGCGCGGGACGAGCGGGACGAGCGGGCTGCGGTCTCGGCGATCGCCGGCTGCGCCCGGGGAGTGGACCCGTGGGCTTGACAGCCCACCTATCGATTGTCGATAGTATCGAAAATCGATATGCCGGTGGCGGGCGGACGGGGGAAGCATGCGTACGAAGTTCTGGTGGAGCCGGGCCGACGACCGGCTGCTGGGGGCGGTCCTGGGGCTGGCCGCTCTGCTGGTCGGCGTCTTCGGGGTGCTGGCCCCGGCCCTCGGGGTGGTCGGCCTCATCGACCCGGTGGACACCCGCGAGGTCGAGACCGGGAGCACGGCCTCGGTCTCGGGCGCCGTGACCGAGGCGGCGGCGGGCCACGGCATGACGCTCACCGGTACCCACCGGGCCGACCTCGTTTTCACCGACCCCGACCTGGGCCGGCGCCTGCTGCTCGCCCTGCCGGAGTTCGTCGGCAGCCTGCTCCTGCTCCTCGTCCTGGCCCTCCTCCTCCAGATCGCCAGGACCCTGCACGGCGGCGACGTCTTCGTGCCGAGGAACGCCCGACGCCTGAGCGTCATAGGGATCGTGGTGCTGGTGCAGGGCGTCTTCTCCCCGATGCTGCTGTCGCTCACCACACAGGCGCTGGTGAGCGGCACCCCCCTGGCCGACCTGATCCCCTTCTCGGCCACCTTCTCCGGCGAGTACGTCCTGCTCGCCTTCCTCGTCCTGGCCCTGAGCGAGGTCTTCCGCCGCGGCACGAAGCTGCGGGCCGACACCGAGGGGCTGGTCTGATGCCGCCGGAGGAGGAACACCGGGTCCGAGTCCACCTGGACCGGCTGCTGGCCGACCGCGGCATGACCCTGTCCGAACTGGCGGCCAGGGTCGGGGTGACGGTGGTCAACCTCTCCGTCCTGAAGAACGACCGGGCGAAGGCGATCCGCTTCTCCACCCTCACCGCGATCTGCCGCGAACTGAACTGCCAGCCCGGCGACCTGCTCAGCGTCCGCGAGGACTGAACCCGGTGGTCGGCTCCGCCGGTCACGGAGCCTTCGGCGACCGGTGACCGGTGACCGGTGACCGAAGACCGGAGCCCGGCAACCAAGGCGCACCGCAGCAGACGCGTGTCGTGGCCCCGGCGTCCGGCTTCTGCGAGGAGGTCCTCGAGCGGGGAACGGAAAACCGTGTGGTCGTCGTAGTGGACGGACAGCGCCCGACGCAGGCGCGGCAGGTCGAGCAGGTCGAGCAGGTCGGCGCCCGGTTCGGTCACCCGGCGCGAGACCAGCCCGTGGCCGAGGCGGGCCGGACCTCCGGGCCGGAGGGAAAGCCGGTTCCCACTCCGCGCGCAAGGCCCCCGGAAAGCGCCGTTCCTTCCCCCGTGGCGGGTGAGGCACGGGGCGCGCGCTTCGGGTGCGATGGACGGAGCGGCGGGCGTCGGCCGCTGCCCGGCCGGCCAGCCCCACCGGTGTCCCGGGCCGACTCGGTGAGGTGGACGGTGTGGAGCACTGGCGGGTCCTGATCGTTCTCGGTACGGCCCGGTTCCTGATGGTCCTGGTCACCTCCGTCATGAACGTGTCCGTCAGCCGGCTGGTCGAGGACGTCGACACCGAGGTCACCGCCCTCCAGGCCGTCATCACGTGGTACGCACCGGTCATGGCGGCGTTCATGATCATCGGCGGCGTCGCTCTCGCCGGTTTCCTGGTCACACCGCATCTGCCGACCGCCCCGGGCCGCCGTCCGCGGCAGCCGGACACCGGTGCCCCGGCCGAGGCGACCGGCCCGACGCGCTGAGACCGAGGCCGACACCGAGGGAGCCAGGCGTGCCCAGAATCAGGGCCAGAACCAGGGCCGGCCCGGCCACGGACCGGCGGGTGCGCCGCGCCGAGCGCCGGGCCCACGCGGACTACACGGGTGCCGTCTACGGCTCCATGCTCGCGGCCTCGGTGGTGCTCGGCGCCGGCTCGCTGGGCTCGTTCCCCCGCGCCGAGCTGGTGCTGCTGCTGGTGCTCACCGGTGTGGTGTTCTGGATCGCGCACGTGCACGCCCAGTTGTTCGGGGCTCGGCTGGCGCAGCGGGCTCCGGACCGCCGGCTGGTGCTGCGCGTGTGCCGTGACGAGTCGCCGATCGTCAAGGCCGCCTTCCCGCCGGCCGCCGCGGTGGCCGTCAGCCCGCTGCTGGGCCTGGACGTGCGGGGCGCCCTCTGGCTGGCCCTCTCCGTCGCCGTGGCCGGGCAGGTGGGCTGGTCCGTGGCCGCGGCGCACCGCGCCGGTGCTTCCCGGCGGCTGATGGCCGCCACCGCGTCGGTCAATCTGCTGATCGGCCTGCTGATCGTCTCCTTCAAGATCGTCCTGAAGCACTGAGGAAGCACTGAGGTCGCACCGAGGACACGCGGGCCCGGGGTGTCGGCCACCGGGTGGAGGGCCCCTGCACCGGGTGCCGGATCACCCCCGGTGGGTGATCCGGCACCGGGTGACCGGCGTGACCCTGGATCCGTCAGGTCCTCGCACACCGCCACGCGAGGAGGAGGAGCCATGTCCATGCCGCGTGGTCCGGCATCGCACACCGGGCCGGAACGCCGTCCCGACCGCGTGCCCTTCGATCCGATGGGCGATCCCACCCACGCACTCGCACGGCTCGGCCGTTCCTGGACCTGGCTCCTGGGCTCGGCCGTCACGACGCTGGTGCCCGGCGTCCTGGTACTGGTCTGGCCGGAGGCGACCCTGCACGTCCTGGCCGTCCTCCTCGGCCTGTACCTCCTGGTGACCGGGGCGTTCCGGTTCGTGGCCGTCTTCGCCCGGGAGGGGCACGAACGGCTCCCGGGGCTGCTCCTGGCCGTGCTGTACGTCCTGACCGGGGTGCTGTGCCTGCGGAACCCGCTGCAGACGATCGCCGCGCTCTCCCTGATCGTCGGGGTGGTCTGGCTCGTCTCCGGCGTGCTGACCCTCTACACGGCCCTCGCCACCCCGGACCTGCCGCACCGCGGCGTCGTCCTGGGCACGGCCGTGCTCGCCGTCGTCGCGGGGATCGTGGTCCTCGCCCTGCCGGTCGAATCGGCCCGCGCCCTGACCCGGTTGCTCGGCCTGTGGCTCGTCCTGCTCGGCCTGGCCGAGGTGGTGGTCGCCTTCGCGTGGCGGGCCGCGCTCCGAAGGACGCACTCCGCGGAGCCGTACCCACCCGTCCCGGCGGTCTGACACCACGGCCGCCGCGGAGGAACACCCATGAACCCGGCCACGGCCCCGGACCCGCCCGGTGACCGGGAGCACGAGGAGAGGGGCCGACAGGTGGAACGGCGCAGAGGTGGTACGAGCGGACCGGGCGGGTCCAGGGCCCCGGCCGCACTCGAAGGCGGGGCCGGACGGGCCCGCCTCGCCCTGCTCGCCCTCCTGGGAAG
Organism: Streptomyces sp. GDS52; assembly: GCF_052246875.1. NCBI lineage: Bacteria > Bacillati > Actinomycetota > Actinomycetes > Kitasatosporales > Streptomycetaceae > Streptomyces > Streptomyces sp. GDS52. The sequence continues at coordinate 4,142,148 of NZ_CM125966.1, read as the reverse complement.
CATCCTGGTGCCGCTCGTCGCCGCCGGTCTGCGGAGCGTGCTGTGGGTCCTGGTCGGCGTCGCGGGGCTCGCGCTCGCCGCCGTCGGCGTGTGGTGGGCCCTGGCCCACACGGGTGTGCTCCGTGTCCTCGGGGCGGTCCTGTCGGTGGCCGCGCCGGTCACCGTGTTCGCCCTGTACGCCGCGTTCGGCCTGCTGGGACCGGCCCTGGTGTCCCTGGCCCTGTGGGCGCTGGCCGTCACGACGGCGCGTACGGCCCCGACACCGGATCACCCCACCTCCGAACAGGCGGTCATCGAGGCGCCCCACACCCCCTGGGTGCTCATGAACCCGTACTCCGGGGGCGGCAAGGTGGGCCGTTTCCAACTGGTGGAGAAGGCCCGGGCGGCGGGCTGCCGGGTGGCCCTGCTCGACGCGGGCCAGGACGTCGTCGAGCTGGCCCGGCAGGCCGTCGCCGAGGGAGCCGATCTGCTGGCGGTGGCGGGCGGCGACGGCACCCAGGCCCTGGTCGCCGAGGTCGCGGCACGCCACGACCTGCCGTTCGTGGTGATCCCCGCGGGCACCCGCAACCACTTCGCCCTCGATCTCGGCCTCGACCGCGACGATCCGGCCGCCGCCCTGCGGGCCCTGGGGGACGGCGTCGAACTCCGCGTCGACCTCGGGTACGCCGCGGACCGGGTCTTCGTCAACAACGCCTCGTTCGGGACGTACGCGTCCGTCGTCACCGACCCCGCGTACCGGGACGCCAAGGCCCGTACGACCCTGCGCGCCCTTCCCGGCCTCCTCACCGGCGAGGAGGCGCTCAGGCTGCGGGTACGGACCGGCCGGACCCGCGTCGACGGGCTCCAGGCCCTGCTCGTCAGCAACAACCCCTACGGACGTGCCGTGGACGCGGCCCGTCCGGGGCGCAGGGAGCGGCTGGACTCGGGGCTCCTCGGCCTGGTGTGCGTGCGGGTCGGCAGCACCGCCGAGGCCGCGCGCATCGTGCGCGGTCCGCGCTCCGGGGGGCTCGTCCGGCTGTCCGCCGAAGAGGTCGTCGTCGAGGCCGGCACGGACACCCTCCCGGTCGGCATCGACGGAGAGCACGTCGTCCTGCCGTCACCCGTGGTGTGCCGCAGCGCGCCCGGTGCGCTCCGGGTCCGCGTGCCGCGCGACCGCCCGCACGCACGGCGGGGCAGCGGCGCGGCGGCCGACTGGCCGCGCGTGGCACGGTCGGCGCTGGGCCGTCCGGTCCCGGTGGCGGCTCCCCGCCGGGGACGGCGGGGAGCCCGGACCGCCGGGTGGAGGTCCGGGGCGGCTACCGGGGGGCGACCGCGTCCTCGGTACTTCTCGGGCGCCTCCGCTCCCGGACCAACGCGATCGTGATCACCAGCACGGCCACCAGCATGGAGAGCAGCACCTGGCTCCGTCCGCCGCCCTCCCTGCCGTCGGTGAGCATGTAGACGAGCACGAACGAGATCATCCCGATCGCCACCCATGTCAGGTACGGGAACAGCCACATCCGGACGACGAGCTTCTCCGGGCTCTCGCGCAGGATGATCCCCCGCATCCGCAGCTGCGAGAAGCAGATGACCAGCCACACGAAGAGCGCGACCGTGCCCGAGGAGTTCAGCAGGAACTGGAACACCGTGTCCGGCCACAGGTAGTTGAAGGCGACCGCCACGAAGCCGAAGGCCACGGAAGCCAGGATCGCGGCCTGTGGGACACCTTGTGCGTTGGTCCGTACGAAGGACCGCGGGGCGTCGCCGCGTTGGCCCAGGGAGAAGGCCATCCGGGAGGCGGTGTAGAGGCCGGAGTTGAGGCAGGACAGCACGGCGGTCAGCACGATGAAGTTCATGATCTCGCCGGCGTGCGGGATGCCGATGGAGTTCAGTGCCGCGACGTACGACCCCTTCTCCTGGATCGCGGGATCGTTCCAGGGCAGCAGGGAGACCACCACGAGGATCGAGCCGACGTAGAAGATGCCGACCCGCCAGATCACGCTCCTGGTGGCCTTCGCGACGGCCCGCTGCGCGTCCGGGGACTCGGCGGCGGCGAGGGTGACGATCTCGCTGCCCATGAAGGAGAAGACGACCAGCAGGATGCCGGTGAGGATCGCTCCGGGCCCGTGCGGCAGGAAGCCGCCGTGTGCGGTGAGGTTGGCGAAGCCCGTGGTGGCGTGGTCGGAGCCGGGCAGCACACCGAAGACCGCCAGGCCGCCGAGGACGATGAAGCCCGCGATGGCGACGACCTTGATGCCCGCGAACCAGAACTCGAACTCGCCGAAGGAGCCGACCGAGAGCAGGTTCGTGGCGGTGAGGACCACCATCACGATCAGTGCCCAGGCCCACTGCGGTACGGCCGGCACCCACCCTTCCAGGATCACGGCGGCCGCGGTCGCCTCCACGGCGAGCACGACGACCCAGAAGAACCAGTACAGCCAGCCGATCGAGAACCCGGCCCAGCGGCCCAGCGCCCGGTCCGCGTAGGCGGAGAAGGAGCCGGAGCTCGGGTTGGCCGCAGCCATCTCGCCGAGCATCCGCATCACCAGGACGACCAGGGCTCCGACCAGCGCGTACGACAGCAGGATGCCGGGCCCGGCGGCGGCGATACCGGAGGCGGAGCCCACGAAGAGGCCGGCGCCGATCACACCGCCGATGGCGATCATGGACAGATGGCGGTTCTTGAGACCGGCCTTCAGACCCGACTGCTCCGGGGGCGGGTCACCGGCCGGTGGAGTGGTGGCCGTGGCCAGGGAGTCAGGGGCGCGTGCAGTCATGTCGACATCCGTCCAAAGTGGGGTTGGGGAGTCTTGCCGGAAGTGGCCGCCGTGTTCACCGGGCCACCGGTCTCCGATCACCGGCGATCCGGATCTCCGGATACCCCGTGATCGGCGGGAACGAGCAGACCGGTTCGGGAACGAGCAGGCCGGTTCGGCAACGGGTCGGCCGTGACCCTGGAAGTTCTCGAAACCGTTCACTATGTGGGGGGTGGTGTTCGATATACGGATGCGGTGTCGATGATGGGGTCGTCATCGCACGTCGGCGCTGTGCTCCGTCTCCTCGTGAGAGGCGGTGCGAGAGCCGGTCCGCATCACTCGCGGAGATGAATTCGCGCAAGCGTATGGGGGGCCGTGAGGCGATGTGTTTGTACGGCTCGACGAACCCGACCCCGATCGGCTGTACGACCGGCCAATGCGGAAGGAGGCGGGATCAGGCGGTGGGCGGCGACAGCCGCAGCTGGAGCATGGCGAGCAGACGCTGGTCAGGACGGCTCAGTTCGAGACCGGTCAGCTCCTCGGCCCGGCGAATGCGGTAGCGCAGCGTGTTGGGGTGCACATACAGCTGGGCGGCGGCGGCCCGTACGTCGCCGAAGGAATTCAGATAGGTCAGGACGGTCTCCGCCAGGCGGCCCTGGTTGCGGCTGTCGTGCTCGAGGAGGGCGGTCAGCCGTGGATCCCGTATCTCGGGATGGACGGAGAGCAGCGTCAGCAGCTCACTGACCAGCACTTCCGCCTGGATGTCCGGCAGTGCGGCGACCGCGGTGGGGACGTCGGTCCCCAGCATGGCGTCGAGGATGCGGTCGGCCTCCCGGCGTGACTCCGGGACGTCCCCGAGCCCGGACACCACGCAACCGACCGAGCCGCGCAGGGGCAGGTCCAGATGGCGGCCTGCGGCGTCGGTGATCTCCTGGCCCCAGCCGCGCAACGTGTCCACGTCGATGCTGCGCGGCAACTGGGGCAGGAGCACATAGATGCGGGAGTCGGCCTGCGTGACCAGCGCACTGCGATGCCGGGCGGCCATGTGCACGGAGATCAGGCTGGTGACCTCGGCGTGGGTCAGTTCCGGGGCGGCGACGACATCCGCGGTCTCGTACGAGAAGCCCAGGACGGCGGCCGGGCGGGCCGCGTCGAATCCCAGGTGGGTGGCCAGCGGCTGGGGCCCGGTGTTCCCGTCCAGCAGTCCGGCCAGCAGGGTCCGGGTGAACGTCAGTCCCTCCGAGAGCTCCCGGCGGCGGCGCACCAGGTGGAGCGTGGCGACCCGGGCCGCACCCAGCAGTGCCCGGTCCGAGTGTTCGGACAGGGGCGTCGAGCCCTCCTGCACCCAGATGGTCCCCAGTTGCCGGCCCCCGGACCGCACGGCCACCGCGAGCCGACGGCGGATCCCCAGCTCGGGGTGGCTGTCGATACTGATCACCTCGTCGCTGGAGTGCAGGTTCTGGAACACGCCCCACTCGCGCAGCTTCGCCAGGTACGGCTCCGGCCCCTGCCAGCCGAGGATGGAGCGCCGCCGCAGGTCGTCGATCTCGTCGGAGTCGGTGGAGCGGGAGTACGCCAGCACCCGGTGGGCGGCGTCCTCGATGCTGACGATGCCGTTGGTGAGGATGGCGGTGGTCTGCGCGAGCGAGAACAGGTCGCCCTCCTCGGCCCCTTCGCCCGGGAGGCCCGGCGGCACGTCGTCGAGGGCGGCGCGGGCCAGCGTGTTCACCTGTTCCCAGCGCGCTTCGCCGCGCAGCGAGAGCAGGGCGACCCCGGCCTCGGCGGCGGTCTCGCTGAGGGCCGCGGCCTGGCCGGGGCCGTCCAGTTTGACCACGACGCCGGCGGCTCCGTCGCGCCCGGCGGCCCGCAGCGCGGGATAGGCGGCCCGGCCGCGGGCACCGATGACGAGAACCAGTTCGCCCGGCCGGGTGACCGGCGGGTCCTCGGGGTCGAGCAGGGCGACGCTGCGGATCTCGACGTCCAGTCCGGCGGGAGCCGCCTGCACCTCCAACAGCGCATCACCCAGTGCCATCAGCAACTCGCGCAGGCTGATGCTCGCTGTGGGGGGAGGTACCGCGTCCGAACCTATGGTCATCGCCTCTGCCGGGGGCCGTGCCGAGCGCGATGCTATCCGCTCGGCACCGGGGGACCGCACCGGGTGTGTGCGGACCGCGGCGCGTGCGGACCGCGGCGCGTGCGACGGCACGATGCCTTCCGGGCCGTCGCACGCGCACGGGACACGTGGGACGCGGTCGGGCCGCTCACCGCATCCGCCCGAGCGTGAGCGATGCCGGTGACCACACCGCCCCGTGTGCCCCGGAGCCTCGCTGTCGTTTCCCCGCTTCCGGCAAGACGCCGGGAACCGGGCCGGGGCTCAGGGCCTGTCCGGCGGAGCGAGTCGGAGGACGTCGACGGCGCCTTGCTCGAAGACACGGTCGAAGTCGTCCTCGCGCCGGCTCTCGCTGTCCAGGGGTACGCGGCCACCGGCCGATGTTGCGCCCGGCGCGCGGCCCGGTCCGAGCGCGGCGGTGCGCCGACCGGGCGTGCCGGGCAGGCAGGCCCGCCCTCCTGACCCGCTGACGCCCTCGTGCGGTGTGCGTCGCCCCCCGGCCCCGACCCGGCTGGGCATGGTCCTCCGTCCACGTGGCGGCCGGGGGCGTCCGTGTGCACCTCGGCGGACATCCGGCTCAGCGGCACCGCGTGCGCGTCCGGCCCACCGAGCAGTGCCGCGGCGACCGTCCCGTCGCACGCGAGACGCACGCCCGCCGACCGGACGTCGATCCGGTGGGCGATCGCCCCGAGCGGAACCGGTCCTCCGTCCCCTCCCGGGCCCCCGACGGGCACGGACCGGGAGCCGGCACCGCCAGAGTTCTGGAGCGGTTCGTACGGCGGCCGGTCGCTTGCTCCGAGGGGGCGGGTGCAGCGGAACAGTCCGTGGCCGACTGCCGGCGGAGGTGGAAATTCAAGGATCGCCAAGGTCCGGACACCATGATATCTGCACCCACGGGATGAGAGTTTGACGGAACGTGCGGACAGTTTCCTTACAGCAGCGAACAGAGCGGAATTATTCGCCGCGCACAGGCCGCCACAACGTGCTACTGTCAATCGCAGTTGCAGTTGTGGTTCCCGAATTCCAAGTTCTTCTCAGGCGGCTTCCGTGCCACTGGAAACATCTTTGGCACCGGTCTTTTTCCGGGCGGGTCGATCATCGCGGCGACACGGCGCCCGTGCAGTGCGGATGCCGATTCACTGCCCCGAAGGAGACAAGACATGGCTACTGGCACCGTGAAGTGGTTCAACGCGGAAAAGGGCTTCGGCTTCATCGAGCAGGACGGCGGCGGCCCCGACGTCTTCGCCCACTACTCGAACATCGCCGCCCAGGGCTTCCGCGAGCTCCAGGAGGGCCAGAAGGTGAGCTTCGACATCGCGCAGGGGCAGAAGGGCCCGACGGCCGAGAACATCGTCCCCGCCTGACACCGGCGCACACTTCGTAGCTGGGGCCCGCATCCTTCGGGGTGCGGGCCCCAGCTGCATGCACGTCCCGCAGTGGTTTCGCCTGCGGGACGACCGCGGGGAATCCACAGACCTACACAAAAGGATTCCCTTTCGGGAATGCCAGAGCATCTCCCGTGCATCATGTTTTGGCGCACGATTCATTTTCGCGCCCCACTCGGCCCGTTCTTGCAATTCTCCATGCCGCTCACCGCTGCGGGAATTCCTTGATATGTGCCGCATCAAGGAAGGTTCCGCATGAACCGCACACGCACGAACGACCGCTTCGCCCGCACCCGGAACGGCAGCGCCGTCCCCGGGAAGAACGGCAGACAGTTCGGCTCGTCGTCCCTGAGCCGCTCCGGCGGACCGGTGCGTTCCCACGGTCACAGCCGCCGCCCCGCCGCGTTCCAGGGGGAGTTCGCCCTCCCGAAGACGATCACCCCGGCGCTGCCCGCCGTGGCGGGCTTCGCCGATCTCGACATGCCCGCGGAGCTGCTGACCGCGCTCGGCGCGCAGGGCGTGACCGTACCGTTCCCGATCCAGGCCGCGACGCTGCCGAACTCGCTCGCCGGCCGTGACGTCCTCGGCCGGGGGCGCACCGGTTCCGGCAAGACCCTCGCCTTCGGGCTGGCCCTGCTGGCCCGTACGGCCGGGCGGCGCGCCGAGGCCCGGCAGCCGCTGGGGCTGATCCTCGTACCGACGCGTGAGCTGGCGCAGCAGGTCACCGACGCGCTCACGCCGTACGCCCGCGCGGTGAGGCTGCGCCTGGCGACGGTCGTGGGAGGGATGCCGATCAGCAGGCAGGCCGGCGCGCTGCGCCGCGGCGTCGAGCTCGTCGTCGCCACCCCCGGACGCCTCAAGGACCTCATCGAACGCGGCGACTGCCGACTGGACCAGGTGTCCGTCACCGTCCTCGACGAAGCGGACCAGATGGCCGACATGGGCTTCATGCCGCAGGTCACCGCCCTGCTCGACCAGGTCCGTCCCGAGGGGCAGCGCATGCTGTTCTCCGCCACGCTCGACCGCAACGTCGACCTCCTCGTGCGCCGCTACCTGAGCGACCCCGTCGTGCACTCCGTCGATCCGTCGGCCGGCGCGGTCACGACGATGGAGCACCACGTGCTCCACGTCCACGGCGCCGACAAGCACGCGGCCGTCACCGAGATCGCCGCACGCGACGGCCGCGTGATCATGTTCCTGGACACCAAGCACGCCGTGGACCGCCTCACCGAGCACTTCCTGAACAGCGGGGTGCGGGCCGCCTCCCTGCACGGGGGCAAGTCGCAGCCGCAGCGCACCCGTACGCTGACGCAGTTCAAGAACGGGCACGTCAACGTGCTGGTGGCGACCAACGTCGCCGCGCGCGGCATCCACGTCGACAGTCTCGACCTCGTCGTCAACGTCGACCCTCCGACCGACCACAAGGACTACCTCCACCGCGGCGGCCGCACGGCCCGCGCCGGCGAGTCCGGCAGCGTCGTCACCCTGGTCACCCCGAACCAGCGCCGCGCCATGACCCGCCTCATGGAAATGGCCGGCATCGTCCCGCAGACCACCCAGGTCCGCGCGGGCGCGGAGGCCCTGCACCGCATCACCGGCGCCCAGGCCCCCTCCGGCATCCCGGTCGTCATCACCGCACCGGTGACCGAACGCCCCCGGCGCGGCGCCACCTCACGCGGCCGGCGCCGCTCCGTGCCGGCGGCCCGGCGCGCGCCCGCACGGCGGTCCGTCTCCGACGCCGCCTAGACCCGTCCTGATCAGGAAGCTGACCCATCTCTGCAGGAGGCACCTCTTGACGCTGGTCCAGATGCATTCCCGCCCGACCGGCCCCGACGCCGTGCACAGGACGGCTGCCGATGCCGTGGACTCGGCCGGGCCTCAGGTCTGGGACGACATGACCGTCGAAGTGGCGCTGTCCCTCATGGCCGCCGCCCGCACGGGTCACCTCGTCGTCTGCGACGAGGACGGCCAGTACACCGACCTGGTCACCCAGGCCCGGCTCACCGCCGTGCGGGACAGTTCCGGCTACACCGACCGGATCCGCCTGCGCGACGTCTCCGACGCGACGACGGCGGGCCCTTCGCCCCGCCGCTGACCACGGTGGCCGAGGCCGAGCACGCGATGCGCCACCGGCGGCTCGGGGCCTTGCCCGTGGTCGACGAACACGATGACGCCCCGGGCGTCATCGCCCTCTCCCGCTGAACCGCCACATCACAGCCGGCCCCTTTCCCCTTCTCCTTGTGAGGCGTCATGCGTTGTGTCATCGCCCGCTTTCCGTTCGAGCTCACCAAGGACGGCGTGCTGGAATCGATGAAGGGCGTCAAGCCCGAGCCGGTCACCGGCGACTCCGTCGTCATCGGGCGCCGCCACTACCCCGCCAAGCAGGTCGGCCAGGTCGTCACCCGCCAGGACCGCCGCGATTTCAGCGGCGGCGAAGTCCTCAGGGCCATGACCCGGCTCGGCTTCACCTGCCGCACCGCCCCCGAGGCCGCAGAGGTCGCAGAGGTCGCAGAGGTCGCAGAGGTCGCAGAGGCGAGGATCGCCGACCCGCTCCAGCGGGCTTCCCTGATGCTCGGCGCCCCCATGTCCATCTGACCTGCGGGAGGGGCGGCCACCGCCCCGGCCCTGAGCAGGGCATGACGAGTACGGCCCGCACGGCCCCCGTCCGGGCTGACAAGTCCACGGGCACGCTTTTAGAGTGGTGGGCACGACCCCTGCCGGGCCTGCGGCACGCCTGTGCCGCAGCCACCTGCCGGCTCAGCCGGCATCTGGCGGAGGTGTCACCGTGCCGGACGACCGTCGGCCTTCTCGCTTCAGCGTCGACCTGTTCCCCGCCGCACGCGGATGGATCCGCGATGCCGCGTGCGTGGGCGAGGATCCCGAGCTCTTCTTCCCTCTGATCGAACGGGAAAGCGAGCCCCAGGTCGCTCGCGCCCGTGCGGTCTGCCATCGCTGCCGCGTACTGCTCGCCTGCCGCCGGTGGGCCGTCGAGCAGGGGGAGGACGTCGGCATCTGGGGTGCGACCACCGCCGCGCAGCGTCGCGCCATCCGCCGGAAACTGTTCGGCGGCCCGGCGGGACAAGCGACGGGGAAAACGGTTCGTACACGCCGGGAATGACCGCTTACAGCAGGGATGTCGGCCGAGCAGCGCAGCCCCGGGCCCTCCCGAAGGGGACTCGATCGCCGGTCCGATCGGCTGCCGGCCGCGGTCCTGGCGTGCCACCGTCCGCCGTGAGCGTGTGGGTCAGGCGTCCGCCTTGTGGTCGGCCCCGACCTCACCGCCTCGCAGTGCGTCGTTGATGCGCCGGGCCTCTTCCAGTTGGTCTTCCAGGATGATGATGCGGCAGGCCGCCTCGATGGCGGTGCCCTGGTCGACCATCTCCCGGGCACGGGCGGCGATGCGCAGCTGATAGCGGGAGTAGCGACGGTGGCCGCCCTCGGAGCGCAGGGGTGTGATCAACCGGGCTTCACCGAGAGCCCGTAGGAAGGCGGGCGTGGTGCCGAGCATCTCCGCTGCTCGTCCCATGGTGTAAGCGGGGTAGTCGTCGTCGTCGATTCGGTCGAGCGGCGTGTCTGTGGTCATCTGCACCTCTGAGGGGGGAATGCGTCGAGGGGCCTTGGTGCCGTACGGCACCAAGGCCCCGAGGGATTTGTAACACCATCGACCGGCTTACTGCGAGGCCGGCCTTCTGTTTCCGCACCGACCCCTGACGAGGGGCGGAGAGTGCGGGGATCGCGGATGCGTGACCGTGGGACCACCTTCCGTTCCGGGGCCTGCGGTACCCGGGCAGACCGTTCTCGCCCGGGCGATCCTGATGGCGTCCTCCTCCTTCTCTTCCTTCTGTCTGGCTTCTCACTCCTGCGGACCTGCGTACTGCCGGCGGCCCTCGTACGGCCACCAGGCCCGGCGGTCAGCGAGGGGGCCCCAAGCCTACTCCGGCCCCACCACTCCACCGCCGTGCCAGAACCTCTGTTCCCGCGGGCAGTTCGTGTCTGCCACGCCTCACCGACTTCCTGGCTACAGCAGACACACTAACCTCGGTGCGCGCACATGTCTACATCAGCCACCACAGATTTCGGTCCGTGCGAGTGAAGGGTTATCCACCGGCACCCGAGTGCCGCAACCGCTCGGCTTCGGCCGGGGCATGACGCGTGGGAGCGGCAGCCGCCTCGACGGACGGCCGCCGTGGTGCCACGCCGGGGCCGACAGCGGTCACGGCCGGCGCGTGTCGAAGCAGGCCGAAGAGCCCCGAAGAGCCGCTTTGCTTCCGCCCTGCAGGGCCGTGCACGGCGAAGGGCCCCGGTAGCGGCACGAGCGTGAGCGCGAGCGCGGCTCTTCCTACCCGTCGTGCTGTCGGCGCACCATCTCGGTGATCCAGACGGGCGCGAACGGGGACGTGCAGCCCGGGGAGGTCGGGTAGTCCTTGAGCACTTCCAGGCGCTCGCCGATGTCGACTGCGCGGGTACGGTGCTCGGCGTGCTCGATGCCGATCTGGGCCAGGCAGTGGTTCATCGCCCATTGCAAGCGATCCGGGGCGTTCTTCATCTCCGCCTCGATGACGTCGAGCAGTCCTGCCAGGTCGAGACCCCCAGGCCGCTTCGCCACGCGTTCGGTGGTCAGCGCCCAGCCGGCGCTCGCGACCACGGGATCCGGATCGGCGGACCAGGCCAGGCGCAGCTCTTCGGAGTGCGGGTTCTTCTTCACCACGTAGTTCACGAGCCAGTCGTGCACCTTGGGTGCGCGTGCCTCGCGCAGCATGACGTCCAGTTCCTCGCGCTCGAACGCCTTCGGGCGGCAGACCAGGATCGCCAGGAGTCTCGCCGCGGTGTCATCCGTCGCCCAGAGGCGGCGCGCGAGTTCCTGCTGCGTCTTCAGCCGCTTCGCGAGCGCGCGCAGCCTGCTGAGGTTCACACCGTGATCGTCACCGTGCTTCTCGTTCACCCGGCGTGTCTTCGGGTCCTCGAGCTCGGCCAGCTCGGCCATCACCTCGGCCACGGCCGTCTCGACCGGCGTCGTCTCGGTCACCTCGGCCACCTCGGCCACCTCGGCCTCCTCACATCACAGTCAGCGGCATTGATGCTAGCCATCGACGTCAGTGCCGGGGGCACTCCGAGAGGCGCTGTTCATTTTTCGGTGCATCCATGTCATGGCACCGATGTGCCGGGGTCTCAGCCCGTCAGGGCGGCCGACGGGGCGAGAGCGGCGACCGCGCCGCCTGCGCGGGCCCTCCCGGTCGGCAGACTCACCGTGCCCCGCACCGTTCGGTCCTGCACGCCCGGGATCGGCCGCGGCCGGCGCACCGGGTTCAGAGCAGGTCCCGGGCCTCGTCGCGCAGCGTCGACAACGCGTGCCGCGCGGCCGCCGTGTCCGGCAGCACGGCGAACAGCAGGGGACTGCCGGCAGCCGGTTCCTCGGCCAGGGTCCGGCGGATCCACTCCATGCCGTCCTTGAGCTCGGCGTACGCGTCCGCCGTCCCGCCGCTGCGGGCGAAGTTGCCGAGCGCCGACCGGTGCATCGCGTCGATCAGCGCGGAGAGCGCCATCGGCAGGAACGCCGGACCGTCCGGGGGCAGTCGGTCACGCAGATACGCCCGGGTCAGGGCGACGTAGCGTTCGTTCTCGAGCACCTCACGCCTGCGCAACTCAGGCACGATCCGGGTCAGCCGGTAGCGCTGGAGCACCAGTTCGGGCCTGCTCAGGAAGTCGAGCATCACCACCTCGGTGGCCGCGACGACGACGTCCACCGGGGACCGCCCCCCGGTCGGCTTCACCAGGTGGCGCGCCAGCAGCTCCAGCCGCGCGGAGTGATCGGGGAACGCCAGCTCGTCCTTGCCGTCGAAGTACCGGAACACCGTGCGCCGTGACACCTGCGACGCGTCCGCGACGGCCTCCACGGTGACGCTCTCGTAGCCCTGCTCCAGGAACAGCGCCATCGCCGTCTCCGCGATGCGGTACTTCGTCTCCAGCCCTCGTTCGGCCATGGCTCCTCCCCTCCCCCTCCCCGACTCCCCGACTCCTCGACTCCTCGGCGTCTCCGCACGAAGTCGCCGTGCGCCCGTGAGTCGGTGAACCCGTGAATCCGTGAGTCTATGACCACGGCCGCGGGGGGAGGCCGGGTCGGCCGCCGCCCCCGCGTACGGTCGACGCCGCCCACCCGCCGAACGGGCCGGTCCGGGCGGCGACGACACGGTTCCGCAGGGTCACTTCACCGCTTCCGCACCGGCTTCCCCACCGGCCGGAGAGCCCGGGCCGGCGCCCTGGCCGGCCCGCCGGTCCTCGGAACGCACCGTTCGATGCAGCACCGGCAGGAGCAGCACGCCGAGGACGGCGGCGCCCACGAGCACGGCGTGTCCGGCGGACTCGCTCCCCCGGCCCTCGGCGAGTCCGTACAGATAGGGGCCGACGAACCCGCCGAGCAGCCCGACCGTGTTGATGAACGCGAGTCCGGCCGCGGCCATCAGCCCGGACATCCTCGCCATCGCGACCGACCAGTAGAGCGGGAGGATGCCGACCAGCAGCAGCATCGCCGCGTCGATCAGCAGAATGCGCAGGATCGCACCGTCGGAGACGCTGTACGCGACCGCCACCGGGACCGTGGCGAGCGTCACGTACGTCAGGACCCGGACCTCGCTCTGCACACGGCGCTGGATCCACGGGATCACGAGCACGCCGATGAACGAGGCGATGCCGGCGCTGCCGCTCACCACACCGATCAGGAAGGACCCTTCCACGTCGAGGCTTTCGACGATGGACGGGAAGTTGTACTGGATCGCCACGCTGTTGACCTGGTTCGCGAAGTAGATCAGGGACAGCGCGAGGATGAACGGCCGGGCGAAGGCGATCCTGGCGTTGCCCTTCAGGGTGCCGTGCCCCGGGGCGGTCCGCACGACCGCGCGCTCGTTCAGCACCGCGGCCTCCCGCGCCGTCAGCCACTTCGCGTCCTGTGGCCGGTCGGGCACGAGGCGCCACACGAAGTAGGCGACGACCACGGTGAGCAGGCCCTCGACGAGGAACATCCACTGCCAGCCGTACAGCCCGCCCGCTCCGTGGAGCTCCATGAGAGCGCCGCCGAGGGGAGCGCCGAGTGCGAAACCGGCGCACACGGCGAGGTAGAGGATCCCGACCACGGTCACCCGCTGCTTCTGCGAGAACCAGATCGTGACGGTGTACATGAGCGCCGGGTACAGGCCGGCCTCGGCCGCGCCGAGCAGGAACCGGACGATGTAGAAGGACAGTTCGTCCTGGACGAACATCATGCAGGAGCAGAGCAGTCCCCAGGTCACGGCGATCCGGGTGATCCAGCGTCGCGGCCCGACCCGGTACATGATCAGGTTGCTGGGCACCTCCAGGAGCGCGTAGCTCAGGAAGAAGATGCCCGCGCCGACGCCGTACGCCGCGGCGCTGATGCCCACGTCGGCTTCGAGCGACGTCTTGGCCATACCGACGTTGGTGCGGTCCACGAACGCCATGAAGTACGTGAGGCACAGGATCGGCAAGAGACGGAAGGCCGCTTTGCGGCTCGCCGTGGCGTGCAGGGCGTCGGTGCCGTCCTGCGCGGTTCGCTGCTGGTTCACAACGGGGCTCCCGGAGCGTATGGCACTGGATGTCATTTTTTGACACTCGGTGGCGCTGGACTGTGCCACACGCCACACGGGGGCACAAGACCTCTGACACAGGTTCGAGTTGACGCCCCTGAGCACGGGCGGCAGAGCACCATCGCGGGCCCGTCCGGCCCGCACCCCGGAGGCCGCCTCGGCGCCTCCCGAGGTCGGTGACGGTGAAGTGAAGATCACTTGAAGCAAGCGTGCGGGTGCGCGACCGGTTGCCGACTAGAGTCTTTCCATCACTGCTGGTTATGGGGCCGGAGCCGGGTGCACGCATGCCGGGTCACCGGTGGGGAGGGCCTGTCGAGCATGAGCCGTCGCTCCAATGGGTTGGTCGCCGTCTGGGCCGAGGCGCAGCGCCAACAGCAACGTCAACAGGAGGCGCAAGCCAGGTTCCAGCGGGAGCAGGAGCGTCAACAGCGCGCCCACCAGCGGGAGATCACCCGCAGCTACCGTGAGCAGAAAGCGGCGTACCGGGAGCAGCGCGAGGCGGAGGCCCGGCGGCGTACGCAGGAACTCGACGCGCAGGTCGAGGCGTTGCAGGGCCTGTTGACGACGGGGTGCCGGGCTCCGGCCTTCCGGGCCGACGCGCTCGCCCGGCCGGAGCAGATCGAGGCGTTCGCCCCGGGACAGCTCGCGCACCCCCTCCCCATGCCGGACCCGAACCAGCATCAGTACCAGCCGCAGCAGAGCGGCTGGACCGCCGCACGGCGGGCGCAGGCGCAGGCGGAGGCCCGCTCCAGGTTCGAGCGCGACTGGCACGCCGCACAGGCCGCCGAAGCGCAGCGCCTGCACCAACTGGCCACCTATCAGGCGCAGTACCAGCAGTGGGCCGAGGCCCGGTCGGCCGAGATCCGTCGGCACAACGCCGGCGTCGCGGAGATGGCGACGGGGCTCCGCAACGGAGATCCGGAGGCCGCGGTGGAGTACTTCTCCGCCGCCCTCTACGCCTCGACCGGCTGGCCGGAGGACCTGCCCCGCAGGCTGTCCGCGGCGTACGACCCGGGGGCGCGCCAGCTGGTGCTGAACTGGGAGCTGCCCAGGTACGACGTCGTCCCGGAGGCGAAGTCGGCGCGCTACCTGATCAACGCCGACCAGGTGAAGGAGTCGCCCCGACCGGTCACCCAACGCCGCACCCTGTACCGGGACGTACTCGCGCAGTGCCTCCTGCTGGTGCTGCGGGACCTGTTCGCGGCCGACGAGTTCGGCGCGCTGGAATCGGTCGCGCTGAACGGGTTCGTGGACGATCACGACCCGGTGACCGGCAGACGGGCGCCCATGTTCCTCGCCACCGTCATGGCTCCGCGTGCGACGTTCGCCGCGCTGCACCTGGAACAGGTGAACGCGGTCAACTGCCTGGTGGACGGCCTCCGGGGGCAGTTGTCCTCGCGCCCCGACCAGTACACGCCCGTGCGGCCCGGCCGGCTTCCCGAGGACGTCGGCAACAACGTCGTCACCCATGGGGACGGCGAGGAGCCGGATCTGTACGAGATGGACCCCGTCGCCTTCGAAACGCTGGTCGCCGACCTGTTCCGGGCCATGGGCATGCAGGCCGTGACCACCCAGCGCTCGAACGACGGCGGTGTCGACGTCGACGCGCTGGACCCGGCCCCGATCCGCGGCGGCAAGATCGTCGTGCAGGTCAAGCGCTACCGCAACACCGTCCCCCCGACCGCCGTCCGCGACCTGTACGGAACCGTCCAGGACGCCGGCGCCAACAAGGGGGTCCTGGTCACCACCTCCGCGTTCGGCCCCGGCTCGCACACCTTCGCCAACGGCAAACCCCTGGAACTGGTGGCGGGCTCCGAACTGGTCGACCTGCTGCACCGCCACGGGCTGCGCGGGCGCCTGGGCGGCGGCGAACGCCCGGTGCCCGCTCAGCGGACGGCACTGGACAGCGACACCGGCGGCGACACCGGCGGTGACACCGGCACCGGCACCGGCGACACCGGCGCGGACGACCACAACGTACTGGGCATGTACTGGTCGGGCAACGTCGCCCTCGACGTGTGCGCGCTCGTCTGCCACGGCAACCGGGTCCTGGACGACGACCACTTCGTCTTCTACAACAATCCCCGCACACCCGACGGCACGGTGCGCACACTCGTCCCCGTCGCGCCCGACAGGGCCGCCGTCCAGGTCTCCTTCGACGCCCTGCCGGCACACGCCGACCGTCTCGTCGTCATCGCCGCGGTCGACCCCGTCGCCAACCCCGGCGCCGACCTGTCCGGGTTCGCCGACGCCGGCATCCGGCTGCTGGACTCCGAGGGCACCCCGCTCGGCCAACTACACGTCTCCGACGGCCGCCCGGACGAGACCGCCCTCGTACTGGGCTCCTTCCGCCGCCGCGCGAACGGCGACTGGGACTTCGTCACCGGCGGCAGGGGATACCGGGGCGGCCTGGAGGAACTGGTCCGGGACTACGGCGTCGACGTGGAATAGTGCCGCCGTCGAGCGGCCGTGCCGGTTCGGAGGCGGGGCCAGGGCGGACGAGGGGGACAAAGAACATGACGACCTGGGGCCTGGTCATCGAGACCACCATGGGGGTCGGAGAACGCAAGCACACCGAGGCATACGTGCTCGCTCACGTCACCGGAGAGCGCGAGGAGGCACTCGCGGAGCTGGAACGACGGGCGCGAAGCTACTCGCCCCCGCACCCCAGAAACCCCAAGCGCCGTCGGCTCCTGCGGCAGGACGACGGGTTCCTGCTCGTCGTGGACGGGGCGTGGCAGTCGTTCGTCACCCGGTTCACGGTGGCGGAACTGATCGAGGACTCCGCCGCGCCCCCCGCCCCGGAACCGGCGCCGGAAACCGCGCCGGAGCCTGTGGTGGAAACCGTTCCGGAGCCTGTCCCGGAACCTGTGGCGGAGGCGCCGAGTGCCCCCGTCGCCGCGGCACCCGAGCCCGCGGAACAGCAGGTCGAGCGGTACGCGGACGGGGTCCCGGTCAAGCCCGCCTGGCTGGGACGCACCGACCTGCCGTAAGCATGCCCGCCGAATTGATCGGCGGCACCCTGGTGGTTGTGCCGACTGGAGTTACCCAGCAACGCCCAGCTCGCACCACACGTACTTGCCCCGGTTGCCGAACCGGGAGAGCGGATGCCAGCCCCACACGTCGGCGCAGGCACGCACCAGAGCCAGGCCCCGCCCGCCCTCTCCCTCCAGTTCCGAGGTGAAGGGCCGCGGAGGCTCCGGCGGGGAGGGGTCCGCGTCCCACGCCCCGATCCGCAGGACGCCGTTGGCCGACCAGCGCACCCGCAGCGCCGCCGGCCCCTTGGTGTGACGCACGGCGTTGGAGACCAACTCCGTGGCCACCAGCTCCGCGACGTCGACCAGGCGAACCAGGCCGTGCATGGTGAGGATCAGACGCAGGGTGCGACGGCAGATGGTGACGGCTCTCGGGTCGTTCGGGATGTACAGCGAGTACTCCCACGGTTCGGTTTCGGGCATGCGAACTCCAGTCGGGTGAGGGAGTCGGGAGCGCTGCAGGAGGCGGGCGACGGTGTCACTGCCGCCACGCCATGACAGGGCGAAGCGGTGCACTTCCGACGCCCCAGCCCACACGGAGCGCGCCCAACACGTCACCGACGGTAGGTCTAATTCTTCATGTCACGCAAGCCGGTTCGCGTAATCTGACCCCGAACGAGTTGCACTCACTGGCACATTGGATTGGGGAGCAGTCGATGGCCTTGAGGCGCGAACCGACGGCACGTCAGTTGAGACTGGCGACCGAGTTGCGTCGCCTCCGTGACGCCGCGGGGCTCGCCGCCCGGGAGGCAGCGGCGCTGCTCGGAGTGAGCCCTGTACAGATCAGCCACATCGAATCTGCCCTCGCCGGCGTAAGCGAGGAGCGACTACGTCGCCTTGCCGCCAACTACGCTTGCCCGGACGTCGAGTTGATCGACGCGTTGGTCTCCATGGCAACTGAGCGGGCCCGAGGCTGGTGGGAGGACTACCGAGGTCTTCTGCCCGCCGCTTACCTGGATCTCGCCGAGTTGGAGCATCACGCAAAGTTCCGGAAGGACGTGGCGGCCATCCACGTACCGGGGCTGTTTCAGACGGAGGACTACGCACGGGCCCTGTTCGCCTACATGAACCCGGAATTCCCGGACTCGGAGGTGGAACACCGGGTGTCACACAGGATGCGGCGGAAGATCATCACCGAAGGCCCGGATCCGATCCCGTACGACACCGTGATCCATGAAGCAGCGCTCCGGATCAAAGTTGCCGGACGTGCTGCGACTCGGGCTCAACTGATGCGCATCCTCGAGATGTCTGATGCCGACCATGTCACGGTCCGGGTCATTCCCTTCGCACTGGACGACTTCGCAGGCGCCGGGAGCACCATGGTGCACCTGGGTGGACCGGTCCCCCGGCTGGACACCGTGGTACGCGACGCTCCTCACGGCACAGCACTCCTCGACTCCGAGGCCCAGTTGGAACACTTCCGGAAGCTCTTCCGTAGGGTGAATGAACGGTCGCTTGCCCCAGATCAGTCACGTGACCTCATCCATGAGCTGACCAAGGAGCTGTGAGGAACCCAATGACCGCCCACTCCTCTACTCGCTGGCGCAAATCCTCCTTCTCCGGTGGCGGTGAAGGCAACGACTGCGTGGAGATCGCGGAGTCTGATGACGCCCGCATAGCCATCCGCGACTCGAAGTACCCGGCCCGTACCGCTCTCTCCGTCCCCGCTCCGGTGTTCGCCGCCTTCGTCGGTGGCCTGAAGGTCCCACCGGGGCCTTCGGTGTAACAACAGGCGCTCTGCCACGCGGTGAAGTGGCTGGAACAAGTGCTTCGGTCGCTGGGTTCGACGTCAACCAGGGTGAAATCCGGTCACGTTCGCCTACGTTGGGCGCACTGATCGCGCTCATCACAGGAGGCTCAGCCGTGTCGAAGGACACCACCCCGGACAGTGCCGGTTTCGAGACACGTGCCCGCATCGATACGACGAAGCCGCACTCGGCTCGGTTCTGGAACTACTTCGTCGGGGGCAAGGACAACTACAAGGTCGACCGGGAGATCGGGGACCAGATCAAGGACATCTTCCCCGGGCTGGTGGACGTGGCCCACACCAGTCGACGGTTCCTCGGGCGGGCCGTCGGGCATCTGGCCGGGCAGCAGGGGATACGGCAGTTTCTGGACATCGGTACGGGACTGCCGACCGCCGACAACACGCACCAGGTGGCGCAGCGCGTCGCTCCGGACGCGCGGATCGTGTACGTCGACAACGATCCGATCGTGCTGACCCACGCCAATGCCCTGCTGACCAGCACCCCCGAGGGCCGGACCGCCTATCTGGACGCCGATCTCCACGACCCGGAGTCCGTCCTGCGGGCCGCCGCCGGGACGTTGGACATGTCCCAGCCCGTCGCGCTGATGATCCTCAACACGCTCGGCCATGTCGCCGACCACGAGCAGGCGCGTGATCTGGTGCGCCGGCTCATGGCGGGGCTCCCCTCGGGGAGTTACCTGGTGATCAGCGACAGTACGGCCACGAGCGAGGGCATGGTCGCGGCCTCGAACGCCTACAACGCGAGCGGCGCCGTGCCGTACTACGTGCGCGAGGTCGAGGAGATCGCCGGGTTCTTCGACGGCCTGGAGCTGGTGGAGCCGGGCGTCGTACGGGTCCCGGAGTGGCGGCCGGAGGCCGCTGCTTCGGGCGAGGACGAGGCGAAGGACGTGGACGCCTTCTGCGGGGTGGGGCGCAAGGCTTAGCCGGGCAGGCGGGTAGGGGGTCGACCACGGGTCGTCCCCCTACCCGTCGTGTGGATGGCGAGGAGCCTGGAGGAGAAACCGCAGACCGTTCTCGCAAGCTCTACAACACCAAAGGCAAGACGACTACCAGCTGCTGACCAGCACTTCCAGTGCGCAGTACCTGCTCGGCCACGGCACCCACACCGTGGAGTACCGGATCAGCGCCGCTGAAGGCGCCCCTACAGGCAGGGGATGACCCGATGGCATCCCCCCATATCCGACCGGCCCGATGGGATGGTGTCCCTGCGGGTGGTGCAAGGGACCTGAAGGCGGCGTCGCGGGTCGGGGACGGTCGTGCCGCCCGGCGGGCGTGAAATCGAGTGACGGCGCATCGGGTCTCGTCGGGGGCGGTCGGCTGCTCGTGCGGGCGGTGTTCCGCGACCGCCCGGTGGGACGGCGGCCTCGACGTGGGTGATGCCGGGACACGCGCCCACGCCCCGGGGAGGACACACTGTCCCAAAATCGTGAGCACTTTGGCCACCACTGTCCTCATGTCGCTCGTTTGAGCGCTTACGTGACACATGGCCGCCGACTGCTCACGGTTTTCGGCACGGTACCCGTCTCCGGCCCCGCAGCGCAGGGACCGCGGAGATCCCCTGCACCACCCACAGGGACACCATCCCCGATGGGCGAGATGGGTCTCCCGCCCTCGGGCGAACTTCCCCACCCGACAGCGGGGTTCGGCACGCGCAAACCGTCCGGCTATGTGCCGCACCAGCCCTGCGAAGTCATCGTCCCAACGGCCCGGGTCTACGCTGTGACCAGCGGCCACCGCCTGATCTTCTGTCTTCACACGCCGATGATCACCGGTGGCCGCACCCGTCTCCGACCCCACCCCCAGACCTCCCCCGACCTCGCCTACGGCTCCGACATCGCCGGCATCGGCCTGACCATCCCGGCGGTGGCATCGCAGCGATCCGGCGCGAGGGTCCGCTCTTGCTGGGCCTCGGCCCGACCCACCAGGTACCGCTCTTCATCTCGACCATGGTGGGCACTCTGACGGTCATCCCCGGCCGCGCGACGCTCTGGCAGGGTTGCCTCCATCTGGTGCTGTTCGCGGCGTACTTGGTGCCGGCGGTCATCCCCTGGCGGCACCGGCTCCCGCCTCAGGGGACCTGCCGCCCAGCCCCGGGATCAGCACCGCCGCCACCGCCAGGTGCATCAGAGCGAGGGAGACCCGGGTGCCGCCGTCCATGCCGTCGCCGATGAACGGCAGGAAAGACACGGCCAGTACGGTGCCGGCCACCCCGGTCCAGATGGCGCGGGCGCGCCGCGCCCCGAACCGCTCCAGGGCGGTCAGCAGTCCCCAGCCGGAGAGCGACGCGAGCAGTGCGACGACCGCCACGGGCACGGCGCCGATGTCGAGTGTCTGCTCGCCGTCGGCGATCCGCAGTCGGTGCCCCAGCAGGGGGTCCGCGACCAGCCACACCAGGACGGGGGCCAGGACGGCCAGCGCCGTAACCCCCAGGCGCCTTCTCCGCGTGCTCACTCGGCGCCCCCCGAGAGCGCCCCGTGCAGGAAGACCTCCGCCAGCTCCTGCGGGGTCAGGTCGGGCTCGTCCTCCGTACGCGGTTGGGTGAAGAGCAGCCCGAAGAAGAGGGCCGCGATCTGCTCCGGCGGCCGGCGCAGGGCGGCCCTGTCGGGCTCCAGCAGCTCCGCGAGGGCCGCGCGGATACGGGTCGTCGACTCGTCACGGCCCGCGCCGCGCACCGTGCCGGGGTGCTTGCCGCCGCGATGCCCCAGCGAGCCGGCGATCGCGCCCATCCGGGACAGGTGCGCCTGCAGCGCCTCGGCCGCCTCCGCGAGCCGGTCGGGCAGCGGCTGGGACACGTCGATCGCGTCCAGCTCGCGGACCGCGTGCTCGGGAGAGAGCGCCTCGGCCATGCAGGCCTGCAGCAGCTCGTCCTTGTCGGCGAAGACCCGGAAGATCGTGCCCTCGCCGATGCCCGCGGCGCGGGCGATCTTCGCGGTCGTCACCGCGGCGCCGTACTCGGCGATCAGCGGGATCGCGGTCTGGATGATCATCGCGCGGCGCTGCTCCGGTGACATGCCGGGGGCGCGGCGGCGGGTGGTCGGGTTCTCTCTGGGTGTTGTCATGACCGCGAGAGTACGGAGTGAGGACTCACTCCGTCAATGAGTGAGTCCTCACTCCGCCCACTTTTCCCGCACTCGACTGCCCGCCGACGACAGTCCGCCAAGATCCACAACCACGGTTGGAGCACCAGGGCTTCCCGGCCTCAGGGCCGACGGCCGGCACTGGCGACCCCGGGTAACGTTTCTGCAGGTCAGCGCAGCAGTCACGTGATCACCTGTGATGGTGAAACCGTCCGACAGCAGACAACCGGAAGGGCAATTCCTGGTTGTTCCCGACGTTCGCAGGAACAACCAGGAGGAGATCACCTTGATGCGGTCGCGTGTCGTACGCTTGGCCACCGCACTCGCTGCGGCGAGCGCCCTCATCGCCACGACGCCATCCGCGGCACATGCCGGCGCGATCGGGTCGGCCCCGGTCCGCTCCTTCGAGTACAACGTCGGTGGCGTGACGATGAAGATCCCGACCGGGTGCATGTTCACGCACGCCGTCCGCGGGAGCGGCAAGAAGATCACCTACCAGAACGCCGATGTCGACTGTGCCTTCGTGGGCGCACTCAGCAGCGGCTTCTGCAACTGGCGCATCGACTTCACCTAAGCCGACACGAACAACAGGGCCTACCGGACGTCCCCCGGCAGAACGCACAGCGAATGCAAGATCGACCCCGTGCGCAACAAC
Organism: Streptomyces sp. GDS52; assembly: GCF_052246875.1. Taxonomy (NCBI): domain Bacteria; kingdom Bacillati; phylum Actinomycetota; class Actinomycetes; order Kitasatosporales; family Streptomycetaceae; genus Streptomyces; species Streptomyces sp. GDS52. The sequence goes on along the minus strand of NZ_CM125966.1, from coordinate 4,119,788 downwards.
TCTCCACAGCGTCTGCCGCATTACGGCAAGGCATGCGCCCACCTCTACGTCAACGGGGTACAGCGAGTAAGTCAGTGTCACCACATCACGAAGTGAGTCATTCATGACCGAGCAGCGTGGGCCGGGCACGGATCCGGGATCTGAAATGCGTCGGCGCCGGGCCGGGATCGTGTCGTTCGTTGCGGGGCTTGTCGCGGCTCTCGCCTTCTTCGCGTTCTTCCCCGGGTTGCCTCATGTCATCGACTGGGGCGCCATCCTCGTCTCCCTGGCCGTGGGTGCCCTTGCCCGCTGGGCTTGTCGGGCCTGGATGGCGAGGAGCCTGGAGGAGAAGGAGAAACACAGCGATCAGGTGTGATCGGTGTCTTTGGTTTCGTGGGCGGCTGGGGTTCGCGACCCGATGGTGGGGGTTGAGGGTGCCGGCCTCTCCGTCGATGCGTGTCGTTTGTTGTGGCGGCTTGACGTTGCCGCCAGTGCTGCCGTCACCGTCAGGGACGTCGCCGCGAGGGCTGTCATGGTGATTGCCGGGGTGGTCAGTTGAGCCAGGGTGCCGGCCAGGGTGGCGGAGAGGCCCTGGAGGGTGAGCATGCCTGAGGAGTGGAGGCCGAGGGCGTGGCCGGAGAGGTGGGGCGGGGTGAGGGTCGTCAGGCGCTCCTGGTGGACCAGGCTCGCTCCGAAGCCGACCGAGGCCACGGCGACCAGGACGGCGGCCACGGGGAGAGGCGGGTGGAGGGCGAAGAGCAGGTACGGGGTGGCCAGGAGCAGGAGGAGCGGGGTGCCCAGGCGGGCTCTGCGGCTGGGCGGGACCAGGCGGCCGATGATGATGTCGCCGACCAGCATGCCGAAGGCGGCGCAGGCGAAGAGGGTGCCGGCGGCCTCGGGGGCGTAGGGGACGTAGAGGGATTCGCAGCCGACGATCAGGCCGTTGGGGATCCACAGCGCCAGGTAGACGTGACGGCGGGGTGGGGACGACCAGAGGGCGGCGTTCGCGCACCAGGTGGCTCGTACGGAGGGGCGGCCAAAGGCGCGCGGGCGGCGGCGGGGCAGGGCCAGGCCGCCATCTGCGGGTGCTGCTGGAGGCGGGGCTGGTGGAGCGGTGAGGCCGGGCGGGGCGGTCCGTGTTGTACGTACGGTCGGCGGCCGGTGAGGTGCTCTTGGAGGCGGGTACGGGGATGTCCCGTGACGGGCGGAGTTAGCATCCGGGTATGACAACTGTAGAGACCAACGGTTCTTCTCCCCTCGATGTCGAGATCGGTGCTCTGAGCGGTGGGTCCGCCGGGCTGGGGCGTTATGCGGGGCAGGTCGTGCTGGTGGTGAACGTGGCCTCCAAGTGCGGGCTGACGCCGCAGTACGCCGGGCTGGAGCTGCTGCACGGGAAGTACGCGGCGCGGGGCTTCACGGTGCTCGGGGTGCCCTGCAACCAGTTCATGGGGCAGGAGCCGGGCACCTCGGAGGAGATCGCCGAGTTCTGCTCCGCGACGTACGGGGTGACCTTCCCGATGACCGAGAAGGTCGAGGTCAACGGGGAGGGGCGGCACCCGCTGTACGAGCGGCTGGTCGGCTTCGCGGACTCCGAGGGGCACAGCGGGGACATCCGCTGGAACTTCGAGAAGTTCCTGATCGGGCGGGACGGCGAGGTCGTCGCCCGGTTCTCGCCGCAGACCGAGCCGGAGGCGGCGGAGCTCGTGGCGGCGGTCGAGGGCGCGCTCGGTTAGCAGCCCCTCAAGGGCTGACGCCCCGGCGTCCGGTTCCGGGGCCGCGTTGACCTTGCCCCTGGGGCAGGGTCCAGCGTTCGTGTCGTCGGGCGGAGAGGCCGCCCGACGACGGAGGATGGCGCGGTGGACCCAGAGGTGGATCCGGAGAGCGGGGAACTGCTCGGGATCGGCGCGTTCGCGGCGCGGGCGCGGCTGTCGGCCAAGGCGTTGCGGTTGTACGACCGGCTGGGGCTGCTGGCGCCGGCGCGGGTCGACGAGGTCACCGGTTACCGGTCCTACCGGACGGATCAGGTCGAGCGGGCCCGTACGGTGGCGCTGCTGCGTCAGCTGGACATGCCGCTCGCCCGGATCGCCGAGGTTCTCGACGCGGACGACGGTGCGGCCGCGTCCGACCGGCTCGCCGCCTACTGGGCGGACGTCGAGGCCCGGATCGCCGGACAGCGGACACTCGCCGAATTCCTCCGTGGACGGCTCTCAGGGAGGAGTTCCGAGATGTACGGGAAGTTCGCGGTCGAGACGGTGGACGTGCCGCAGCAGGTGCTGATCATCGAGACGCGGCACACGCTGGCGGACGAGTTGCCCGCGTGGATCGGGGCGGCGCTGGAACGGCTGGAGCGGGGCGCCACGGAGTGCGGAGGTGTGGCCGGGGTGCCGTTCGTCGCCTACCACGCCGAGGTGTCGATGGAGAGCGACGGCCCTGCCGAGGCGTGTGTGCCGGTCGCCGACGAGGCGGCGGCGCGGGCCTGGGCCGAGGCGCGGGGCCGGGCGTGGGAGACGACGGTGCGGGTGGAGCCGGCCCAGCGGCTGGCCTACACCCGGATCACCAAGGCGCAGGTGGCGCATCCGCAGATCCTGGCCGCGTTCGAGGCGGTGGAGCAGTGGATGGCGGCCGAGGGGCTGGCGGCCGCGGGACCGTGCAGGGAGGTGTACTTCGCGGACTGGGAGGCCGCCGGGGCGGAGGATCCGGTGTGTGACGTCGCTTTTCCGGTGCGGTGAGCCGTCGAGCCGACATGGTGCGGTGCGTGCGGTGAGGTGAGGCGGGTCGCGGGGAGGCGTTCGCCGGGCCGAGAGGGTGACGGGATGGGCCGAGCCCTCTCGGCAAGGACGGCGGTCTCGTCGAGAGGGCTCCGTGGAGCTCTGTCCGGTTCCGGCCTCCTCAGACCTTCACCGAGGCCACGAAAGCGGTCCACGCGTCCGTGGGGAAGGCCAGCTTCGGGCCCTCGGGGATCTTGGTGTCCCCGAGCTCCAGTGCCTCCACGGTGGTCGACCTGACCATCACGCACGCGCCGTTGTTGTTGGTGTAGGAGGACGTCGTCCACGTTTCCGTGGTGCCCAGACGAATTGCCATGTTCGCTCCGTAGCCAGTTGCTGAGTTGCTGTCACCGGGCTGCGCATTCCGGCAGGGACCCGCAGAACGGATTGCGCCAACCTTCGTTCGTGGCTGGCGTGATCGACGCTACTGGTCGGCATCCTTTTCCGGCGCAGCCATTCACTCGACCGGGTGGCATATCCCAAGAGATACTTCCAGTCAGGCACGGCAGCGGTGTAGCATCCCGCCCTCCCCTCCGGGAGGTCAGCGCGCGTACTCCTTCGCCACGCGTTCCACGAGCTGGCGGGACTGTTCCACGTTCAGGGACTGCGCCCTCAAGTGCTCGTACATCACGGTGTACTTCTGCACGTCGTGCGGCTTCTCCAGGTACAGGTCGCTGGTCACGCCCTCGATGTACACGACGCTCGAGTCGGCCGCGTCCGCGAACTCCAGGATCGAGTACTGGCCGTTGATGCCGGAGTGCGCGCCGACCTCGAACGGCAGCACCTGCACGGTGATGTGCGGCAGCTGGGACAACTCCATCACGTGCTCCAGCTGTTCACGCATGACCTGGCCGCTCCCGACGACCCGGCGCAGCGACGCCTCGTCCAGGACCACCCACAGCCGCAGCGGGTCCTTGTCGGCGGTGATCCGGCCCTGTCGGCGCAGACGCACCTCGACCCGCTTGTCGTTCTCCTGGTCGGACGACTCGGGCGAACCGCCCTGGACGATCGCCTCGGCGTACGCACGGGTCTGCAACAGGCCGGTGATGATCTGCGGTTCGTAGACCCTGAGCGACTCCGCGTCCGTCTCCAGGCCGATGTAGACGCTGTACGGGATGTCACCGAAGGCGTGCCACCAGCCCTGCTGGCGGGAGTCCTTGGCCATCTGCATCAGCGACTCGACGATCCGCTGGTCCTCGACCTCGTAGACGCCGCAGAGGTCGCGGACGTCACGCTGGCTGATGCTGCGCCGGCCGTTCTCCAGCCGGCTGATCTTCGACTGCGACACCAGCAGTCGTTCCGCCACTTCCTCGGCCGTCATGCCCTTGAGCTCGCGGAGCCTGCGGAGCTCCTGGCCCAGCCGGCGTCGCCTGACGGTGGGATTGACATTGGACGCCACGGGACGTGCACCTCCGGCTGCGTGCCTCGTACTTACTCGTACTTGCCACTTTGCGTATCTGGTGTTGAGCAGACTGCCACCAAGGTGCTTCCTACCGCTGGGAAACAGCGGTTATGCGGCCGCTGTCCGGCAGTTCGCGGTGTGGTGACGCCACGGACCGGTGCGGACGGGTAACGTCGGTCGGTTGCGGTGTCGAGCGGTTGCGAGCGGTCACGGCGTCCACCGGTTCGCGGCATGCCGAGCGGGGCGGAGAGAGCCGTGAACTCTCTCCGCCCCGCTCGAACAGCGGCTCCCGTGACCGGGTCTGTGGTGCCGTGGCCGACCAGGGGCCCCGCGGGGCCCGGCCGTCGGCCTAGTGGGCGGCGGCGCGCGCCATGGATCCGTGGCGCGGCTGGGCCGGTACCCCTCGGGCGGGTTCCGGTCCGCCCCGGCCGCCGGTGGTGGTCTGACGGCCGCCTGCCGGGGCCGCGCCACGGCGCGGCTGGGCCGCCGCACCGTTCTGCACGTCCATCACGGCATGCGCCACCAGGCCGCCCATCGGGTCGTGCCGGATCAGGTCCCGCAACCGGGAGCGCGAGGAGCGACCCTCGTTCCCCGGGTACAGGTGTTTGCCGAGGCCCACCGCGTGCGCCAGTGCGGCGAGCGCCGCGGTCCGCGGGTCCGGCGGCACGCCGGTGCGGATCGCGGAGTCCAGCCGGGCCCTGATCTCCCGGCTGATCTCGGTGTCCGTCGCCTGGTAGCGAGTCGTCGGCAACACCCCGCACATCTGGCCCGCCACGGCATGCACCATGCCGCACCGCTCCAGATGCGAGAGGTAGGTCTGGCGGAGCCCGAGACGCGGCCCGCCTATCCAGTGGACAGCCCGAACCGGAGCGCCGCGCCTACGCAGCAACTCCAACGCGCTGTCCAGAGTCGGATCTCCAGTCGGCCGTGGCACCACCACGGCGATACGATCCCCGTCTGGGGCTATCCGTCCGGCCAGCGCCAGCTCCACTAGCTGTGCTCCGGCCAGACCGAGGTCGAGCGACTGCGGCTGCGCAGTGGTACCCGTGGTCGGGTCCAATGCCAGCAGCAAAAGCTCTTCCGGAAGTGTTCTTCGGCTCCTGCCCATCCATGCCTCCCCGCGTGGATGAATGACAGGGTGACCCCTCTCACATTGGTCTGTCGAGGGCGCGTGACCGGTTCGTGAGGGAACCGGTAGGTATGTCGTTCTCGTCTACCACGTGGGGGAAGCCCGCACACAGGACACTGGTACATGGTTCGGACAGCGCCGCTGAGCGTTGTTCCGGGCGGGCGAATTGCGGATTCACGGTTCGGTAGGCGTACGCGCGGACGCGCGGCGCACGGAGGAGGCATCGGTGGCGGGCGAGTCCCCCGACAGGTCGAAGCAGCGCGAGTCGTCGGCAGAACCGACGCCGGGGAGCGCGGGCCCGGTTCCCGAGGCCAGGAGCGAGGCGGAGGGTTCCACGGAGAAGCGGGACCCCCGGTTGACGGTGAGCCGGGACGCGACGCCGTCGGAGTCGTCCGCGTCGGCCAAGGGCTCCGTGGGGGGAGTCGATACGGCCACCCGGGTGCTGTCGGTGCGCGACGCGCAGACCGACGAGCAGGAGGACGAAGACGACCGGGCCGACCGGATGGACGAGGACGCCTCGGATTCCGCCGAGCCGGAGTCCGGGGCGAAGGAAGCCGCATCCGACGGGCGTGACGATTCCGCTACGGACGGCGACGGGCGGCTGCAGGCCGTAGCCGCCTCGTGGGTGCGGTCGGCGGACGAGGCGGAGCAGGACGGGCCGGGGAAGGGCATGGAGGGCGCCCAGAAGGCCGAGAACGCCGACAGGGATGACACGGACGAGCGGAACGGTCAGGACGAGCGGAACGGTCAGGACGAGCGGGAGGACGCCCAGGGCGGCGGCGAGAGCCCTGACGAGGGCTCAGGCAAGCCTTCCGGGGCCGACGGTACCGACGCACCGGACGCGGACGCGGAGGCCGAGTCCGAGTCCGAGGTGACACCGGAGGCCGACGCCGACGCGGCCCCCGCCGCCGCCCGCGCCGCCGACGCCCCGGACGCCGAGGACGACACTCCCACCGCCGACGGCGGCGACGGCACCGACCCGGGCGCGACACCCGAGGACGCCAAGAAGGCCGACAAGGCCGACAAGGCCACGCCCGAGGCCGGCGCGGACAAGGCGAGCGGCACCGACGACGTCGACGCCAAGTCCACCGCCGGGGCCGACGAGACCGACGCCGAGGACACCGGGAAGGCCGAGGACGCCGACGAGGCTGCCCCCGGCGCGCCCCGCACCGATCAGCCCACCGCCGTCTTCAAGGCCCCGCGCCCCTCCGCGCCCGCCGTCGACCAGCCCACCACCATGCTGAAGCTGGGCGACGCTGCCAAGAAGGCCGGTGAGAAGGCCGACAAGGACGCTGGCAAGGCCACCGACAAGGCCGCGGACACCGACCCCCAGCCCGAGTCCGCGGCCGAGCGCACCAGCAAGTTCGTGCCGCTCAAGGACCTGGACGACCCCGAGGTGCGCAAGGCCCCGAAGGTCGGGGACTCCGTCACCACCGCGCTCCGGGTGCCGCCCTCCGCGTCGCCCGCCCCCGCGTCGCCCGTCACCGCCCCCGCCGACGCCACCCGTTCGGTCCCGCAGGTCGGGCCGGAGCTGACCAGGCAGCAGCCGCTGCCGCCCAAGCCTCCGCTGGATCTGCTGGCCGAGCTGACCAACACCCCGCCGCCGCCGGAGACCCCGCTGCGGACGGCCGTGCGGCGGGTCAAGATCTGGACGCCGCTGGCCATTCTGCTGGTGATCGTCTTCGCGGTCGTACAGAACATGCGCCCGCTTCCCGCCCCCACGCTCGAACTCACCGCCGAGGAAACCCACACCTTCGACGGCGACCAGGTGAAGCTGCCCTGGCCCGACGAGGGGCAGGGCTGGATGAGCGTCGACGGCATCGGCGCGATGGACCACTTCGGTGAGCAGAAGCCGGTCGCCATCGGCTCGGTCGCCAAGACCATGACCGCGTACGTCATCCTGCGCGACCACCCGCTGAAGCCGGGCGAGGAAGGCCCGAAGATCGAGATCGACCCGACGGCGGAGAAGGAGGGCGGCTACGACCAGCAGGGCGAGTCCACCCTCAACACCGTCAAGGCCGGCGACTTCCTCACCCAGAAGCAGGCCCTGTCCGCGGTCATGATCCCCTCTGCGAACAACATCGCCCGCCTGCTGGCGCGTTGGGACGCGGGCTCCGAGGAGGCGTTCGTCGAGAAGATGAACGCCACCGCCAAGGAGCTCGGGATGACCGACACGACGTACACCGACCCGTCCGGTCTGGACAAGACCACCGTCTCCACCGCCGAGGACCAGGTGAAGCTCGGCAGCGCGGCCATGAGGATCCCGGCCATGGTGGCCATCACCAGTGTGGCCAGCTGGACGGACCCGACCGGCAAGTACTGGAGCAACCACAACCAGCTGCCCTTCACCATCGGCGCGATCGGGCTCAAGACCGGCAACACCACCGCGGCCGGCGGCAACCTGCTCTTCGCCACCCACAAGAAGGTCGACGGCCAGACGGTGACCGTCGTCGGCGCGATCCTCGGTCAGCGCAAGGCACCGTCGACCCTCGACCTGGTCAACGCGGTCAGCAAGACCGCGCTGCTCGCCGCGCAGGACGTGCCGACCTCGGAGAAGATCCTGAAGAAGGGCGACGTCGTCGGGTACGTCGACGACCGGTTCGGCGGTCGCACCCCGGTCGTCGTCACCCAGGACGTCACCGCGGTCGGCTGGGCCGGCCTGAAGGTGAAGCTGAACCTCTCCGCCGACGCCCTGCCGCACACCGAGAAGGCCGGCACGAAGGTGGGCACGCTCACCGTCGGTGACGGCAAGGACAGCGCCGCCGTCAAGGTGCCGGTCGCTCTCCAGGAGGACCTCGTGGAGCCCGGCTTCTCGGACAAGCTGACGCGCATCGCCTGATCCACCCCGCTCCCCGGCGAGCGGCGGGCATCGCACCCCGCCGACCGGAGCCCGTCCTGGGCCCCGGTCGGCGGGGTGCGTGCTAGCGTCACGAAACGGGCAGGTCGCCGGTGACCGGGGCGCGGATGTCAGCACCACGGCGGACGGCCGCGACCGCCGACCGGAACGCGAACAGAAGACGGGACACGGGGAGTGCCTTCAGGTGGCCACTGCGGAGCCGACACGCGCCGACGACGCCGATCCGGGCCCGGGGCCCGGCCCGCGAATACCCGAGCCGGAGGCGGACCGGCCGCCGGGCGGCGCACCCGGCCCTGAGGGCGGCTCCGCACCCGCCTCGGACGCCGCCCCCGCACCCGCACCCGGCTCGGACGCCGTCCCCGCCCCCGCGCGGGTCTCCCGTCCCAGGGCCGCCGTCCGCGCGGTGCGAACCTGGGTGCTGCGGCATCCGGTGCTGTCCGTCACCGCTCTCGCCGGCGTCCTGCACATCGTCTGGTTCTTCACGTTCGCGAACAGCGGTGGCGACCTCGCGGCGCAGGACGCCTGGGCCGAGTTCGTCGGCCGGCACCCCGACTCCGCGTACAACCTGGCCTGGTACGGCGGCATGCACCCGGTGTCGTACAGCATGGTGTCGCCGTACCTGATGTCGCTCCTCGGGGTGCGGACGACGATGATGCTCGTGGGGACGGCGTCGGCCGCGCTGCTGACGATGCTGCTGATCCGCGGTCTCCCCGGTCTGCGCAATCCCCTGTGGGCGGCGCTCGCGGGCGTGTTCGGGCTGCTGGGCAACGCGGCCTCGGGGCGGGTGACGTTCGGGCTGGGCGTGATGTTCGGGCTGGCCGCGGTCGCCGTGGTGTTCTGCTGGCCTCACCGCTGGCGTTACAAGCGCTGGGCGAAGGCGCTGTGCGCGGCGCCGCTGGCGGCGCTGGCCACGATGTCCTCGCCGGTCGCGGGCCTGTTCGTGGGGCTGGTGGCGGTGGCGCTGTTCCTGCAGAAGCGGCGGCCGGGGGCGTGGGCGCTGGGGCTGGGTCCGACCGCGGTGGTGGCGGTGTCGGCCTGGATGTTCCCGTTCTCGGGGACGCAGCCGATGGGGTTCGGCTCGGTGGTCCTGCCGCTGGTGTTCTCGGTCCTGGTGGCCGTCCTGGTGCCCCGGGAGTGGATCACGGTCCGGATCACGGCCGCGGTGTACGGACTGGGGGTGGTGCTGGTCTGGCTGGTCAGTTCGCAGATCGGCTCCAACATGACGCGGCTGGCGATGCTGTTCGCCGGGATGGCGCTGGTGGCGGCGCTGCCGTTCACGGTGCCGCGGAGCCTCAGGTGGTACGCGCTCGTCGTGGCGTCCGTCGGGTTCGTCGGGTGGATCGGCTTCAAGTCGGCCGACGACGTCGTCAACACCACGCCGGCCGCCTCCTGGGCGCGTGAGCTGGCGCCGCTGGTCAACGAGCTCCAGGAGGTCGGTGCGGAGCGGGGCCGGGTGGAGGTCGTGCCGGCGCGTTCGCACCGCGAGGCCTCGGCGCTCGCGCCGTACGTCAATCTGGCCCGGGGCTGGAACCGGCAGGCCGACATGGAGCGCAATCCGCTCTTCTACGACGACACGCTCAACTCGGCGAACTACCACGAATGGCTGAAGCGCTGGGCGGTGCACTTCGTGGTGCTGCCGAAGGACGAGCCGGACGGTGACGGCGGTCAGCGGGAGCGGGAGCTGGTCCAGCGGGGGCTGCCCTATCTGAAGCAGGTCTGGGGCGACGCGAACTGGCAGCTGTTCGAGGTGAGCGAGCCGACTCCGCTGGCCGAGCCGAACACGGTCGTGGAGCGGGCCGAGCAGGGCGGGATGACGATGCGGGTCGAGGAGGCGGGCCGCATCCTCGTGCGCATCCCGTACTCGCCGTGGCTGAGCATCGTCGACGCGGAGGGCGACAAGCTGCAGCCGCCGCAGGAGACGGCGGAGTCCGAGGAGCGTTCCGAGAGGGGCGGCGCCGGGGGCGCGGAGGACGTGCCGAAGACGTACGACAACGTCAACGGCTGCCTGATGGAGACGGAGGAGGACGCGAACGGCGACCGGTGGACGGTGCTGATCGCGCCGAAGCCGGGCACGTACCGGCTGGCGGCGCCGTACACCGTGCCGCGCGGCACGCCGTGCCCGGACGAGCTGCGCTGAGGCGGGTTCAGCCGGGCAGGGAGCCCGCGATGGCCCGGGGGTAGCGCGCCAGCCAGGCCGGGGACGAGCCGGCGGGGCTGTGCAGGGCGGGGCCCTGGGTCATCTCCATGGCGAAGTCGTCGGCGAGTTCCAGGATCGTGGGACGGCCCTCCAGTTCGGCCAGCCAGGCCGGCGGGAGGGCCGTCTCGCCGTGCAGGGCGCCCAGCAGTCCGCCGGTCAGCGCCCCGGCCGCCGCGCTCGGCCCGTCCTGGTTGACGGCGAGGCACAGCCCGTGCCGTACGTCCTCCCCCACCAGGGCGCAGTACACGGCGGTGGCGAGGAGGCCTTCCGCCGTGCCCGCCCCGGCGAGCCGGGTGACCCGGTCCGGGGTGGGCATCCCCTGCCGCACGGCGCCCAGGGCCTGCTGCAGGGCCTCCGACACCGGCTGGTGCCCCGGCCGGGCGGCCAGCAGCGCGAGCGCCCGCTGCACCGCCGCGTCCAGGCTCTCGTCCCGGGCCAGCCCGTGCACGAGCACCGCGTACGCGCCGGCCGCGAGGTAGGCGGTCGGGTGCCCGTGGGTCTGGGCCGCGCACTCCACGGCGAGCTGGGCGACGAGGTGCGGCTCCCAGCCGACGAGCAGCCCGAAGGGCGCCGAACGGGCCGCCGCCTCGGGCCCCGCCTCACCGGGGTTCTTGGGCGACCCGGGCGTCCCCATGATCCCGTCGCCGAGCCCCAGCAGCAGGGCGCGGGCCGGGTCCCGGCGGGCGTAGAGCCACTCCTGCCGGGCGAGCCAGCCGTCCTCCGCGCGGCGCTCGTCCGGCCCCCAGTCGCGTTGCGTGACCGCCCAGCGCAGATACGCCTGGTGCAGGTCGGTCGGCGGGTGCCAGGCGCCGGTGTCGCGCCGCACCTGCGCGCGGATCAGCCCGTCCACGGAGAACAGGGTCATCTGGGTGAGGTGCGTGACGGCTCCGCGCCGGTCGTGGGCGGGGGCGAACCCGGTGATCCCCGCGGCGCCGTACGCCTCCCGTACCGCCTCGGCGCCCATCCCGTCCACGGGTGCGCCCAGGGCGTCCCCGAGCGCGACCCCGAGCAGCGTTCCGCGCACCCGGCTGCGGAAGTCCTGCTGCTCGCGCCGCCCCCACACGGGCCCGGCCGTCGCGTCCACCAGACCTCCCAGGCCACCGTGCATACGTACGACGCCAGCACTGTAACGAACGGGAGTGACCGGTTCAGCACGCGGTGAGGTAGGGGAGCGGCGCCCGAAACGACCAGATCTGATCGCCACACGACAAAGGTCTACGCCACCGATTGACTTCGGAACATGTTCCGAAGTGCGGTTTCCGGTATGTCCACTCCTACGGTCGCCTTCTCAGAGCTCTCGAAGAACTCGAGACGTGTCGCCGAAACGCTCGACCGGGCCCACCGCGTACACATCACACGTCGGGACGGCGAGGACCTCTACCTGACCACGGCTCGCCATGACCAGCAGCGCGAGGAAACGGCGGACGTCACCGCCCGCCTACTCGCCGCCCTCGTTCGCAGCGACGGAGGCGAGCGGGCCATACAGCGCGCGCTCCCCTCGGTCTTCCCCTGGGTCCGTCACCTGTCCTCGGAAGAGCTGCGGCAGTTCGTGACCGACCTCATCGACGCCACGCACGACGTCGCCCAACTGGACATACACAGCGAACTCCACCGCGTCATCGTCGAATGGCGCGCCACGGCCCGCATCCTCGCCGATCCCGAACTCACCGCACAGCTCACCCGTCGGCTGCCGGACGAGGACCATGGCGAGGTGACCGCACCGTGAGCCCCAAGCGTGGTGACGATGTCGCCCCGCCCTCCGTGGTGAGGAATGGCACCTGCGATTCGCGACGAACGAGGCAGCGAAGGGGTGGGGCGAGTTGGGCGCGGAGGCGCCCGGAAACACACGTCGCTGTTTCGAGGCTCTGCGCAGGGACCCGCTGTCCCGAGCAGACCTCGATCGTCAGCACAGGCTGCGCGGCCGGCTGGCCACGGCCGACCTCCGCGGCCAGGACCTCGCCCAGTGGGAGTACGAGGTGACGGCAGGCGGCCGTGTCCGCTACCTCGTTGACGAGGAGCGCCGGACTGTTCACCTCGTGTACGCGTCCACCCGACACCCCAAGGACACCGACTGATCTGCCCGCGACGGCATCGGGTCGGCCGTTACCCGACGACCCGGACCGTGGTGCCCGGGGTGCCGAAGGTCCACAGGGCCTCGCCGTCCTCCTTGGCCACGCGGATGCCGCCGGTGGTACGGCCGTCGGGTGGTGGGGGTGAGGAGCCGTCGACGGCGTTGGAGAAGGCGATGGAGACGCCCGACTTGGCGGCGAAGTACATGATGTGCTCGACGGCGACGCCGTCGCTGCCGGTCGTGGCCTCGGTGCGGGTGCCGATCGCGTACGTGCCGGGGTCGGGGGCGACCGTGCCCGGCCAGACCTCGAAGGAGCGGCGGGGGGCGTCACTGGCGTCCACCAGCCACACCTGCCGGTCGTCGAGGGAGTAGACGATCCGGCGGCCGGTGCCCGAGTCGGCCGGGACCGCCTCCGACTCCGCTTCCGTCTCCGTCCCGGTCTCCTTCTCCTCCGGTTCGGCGGACGGTTTCGCGTCCGCCGTCGCCGACGCGGCGCTCGGGCGGCTCGTGGACGCGGTGGGCTTCGGCCCCTGGTCCGCCTGGACGGCCAGGACCGCCACCGCGGCTATCGCCCCCGTGGTCAGCCCGGTCACCCAGGCCCACGAAGGAAGACGGGCAGGCACCGGTACGCATCTCCTCAGCTACGAGAACCCCCCTCGACTTCGGGGCCCGATCATCGTACTGCGACGGGGGCGGGGCAGCCGGGTGGGCCGCCCTCGCCCGCTCCGGTCCGCCCCTGCCCCGTGCCGGCCCGTCCCGGTCCCCCGGTCCCCCGGTCCCCCGGTCTCAGTCCAGCACCGGCAGGAGGGCCGGGAGGTGGCCGTCGGAGGCCTGGGCCGCCTGCTGCCGTTCCTCGGGGACCTCGCCGTACAGGGTGGTGCGGGGCCTGGCCGGGCGGCCCGCGGCTTCGGCGACCGCGATCAGGTCCTTGACGGACTTGTAGGAGCCGTAGGAGGAGCCCGCCATGCGGGAGATGGTCTCCTCCATCAGGGTGCCGCCGAGGTCGTTGGCGCCGGAGCGGAGCATGTCCGCCGCGCCCTCCGCGCCCAGTTTGACCCAGCTGGTCTGGATGTTGGGGATGTACGGGTGCAGCAGGAGGCGGGCCATCGCGGTGACCGCGCGGTTGTCCCGGGTGGTGGGGCCGGGGCGGGCGATGCCGGCCAGGTAGACGGGTGCGTTGGTGTGGATGAAGGGCAGGGTCACGAACTCGGTGAAACCGCCGGTGCGTTGCTGGATGCCGGCCAGGGTGCGCAGGTGCCCGAGCCAGTGGCGGGGCTGGTCGACATGGCCGTACATCATCGTCGAGGAGGAGCGGATGCCCAGTTCGTGGGCCGTCTCGACGACCTCGATCCAGGTGGCCGCCGGCAGTTTGCCCTTGGTCAGGATCCAGCGGACCTCGTCGTCGAGGATCTCGGCGGCCGTGCCGGGGATCGAGTCCAGGCCCGCCTCCTTGGCCGCGGTGAGCCACTCGCGGATCGACAGGCCGGTGCGGGTGGCGCCGTTGACCACCTCCATCGGGGAGAAGGCGTGCACGTGCATGCCGGGGACGCGTTCCTTGACCGCCTTCGCGATGTCGAAGTACGCGGTGCCCGGCAGGTCGGGGTGGATGCCGCCCTGCATGCAGACCTCCACCGCGCCCACCTCCCAGGCCTGCTGGGCGCGGTCGGCCACCTGCTCCAGGGAGAGCGTGTACGCGTCGGCGTCGGTGCGGCGCTGGGCGAAGGCGCAGAAACGGCAGCCGGTGTAACAGACGTTGGTGAAGTTGATGTTGCGGGTGACGATGTAGGTGACGTCGTCGCCGACCGCCGAGGCGCGGACGTCGTCCGCGATCCGGCACAGGGCGTCCAGCGCCGGGCCGTCCGCGTGCAGCAGGGCGAGGGCCTCGTCGTCGGTCAGTTCCGTCGGGTCGTCGGCCGCCGTCGCCAGGGCCTGGCGTACGTCGGTGTCGATGCGCTCGGGTGCCATGCCGGGGACGGCGGCCTCGCGCAGGGCGCCCCAGTCGCCGTAGACCTCGTCGAAGTCGTCGCGGCGGTCGGCGGTGCGGCCCTCGGTGTCGATGGTGCGGTGCAGGTCGGTGCGGCCGCTGGCGGTGAACACCTCGTCGGGCTCCTGCCAGGGGCGGCCCTCGACCACGGCGTCCGGCAGGGCGAGGCCGGTGGCGGGGTCGGCGAGCGCCGCCACGTGCGGGCGCAGCCGCGGGTCCAGCCAGGGTTCGCCGCGGGTGACGAACTCCGGGTAGACGCAGAGGCGTTCGCGCATCTCGAAGCCGGCCGCCCGGGACTTCTCGGCCAGTTCCTCGATCCGCGGCCAGGGGCGTTCGGGGTTGACGTGGTCGATGGTGAGCGGGGAGACGCCGCCCCAGTCGTCGATGCCGGCCGCGATCAGCCGTCCGTACTCGGAGTCGACGAGGTTGGGCGGGGCCTGCAGGCAGGCGGCCGGGCCGAGGACGTGCCGGGCCACGGCGACCGTGGCGAGAAGCGCGTCGAGTTCCGCGTCCGGCATGCCGCGCATCGCGGTGTCCGGCTTGGCGCGGAAGTTCTGGACGATCAGTTCCTGGATGCCGTGGTGGGCGCGGGAGACCTTCCTGAGGGCGAACAGGGACTCGGCGCGCTCCTCGTAGGTCTCGCCGATGCCGATGAGGATGCCCGAGGTGAAGGGGACGGAGGAGCGGCCGGCGTCCTCCAGGACGCGCAGCCGCACGGCGGGTTCCTTGTCCGGGGAGCCGTGGTGCGGGCCGCCGGGCTCGGACCACAGCCGGGTCGCGGTGGTCTCCAGCATCATGCCCATCGACGGGGCGACGGGCTTGAGCCGCTGGAAGTCGGTCCAGGTCAGGACGCCCGGGTTGAGGTGCGGGAGGAGTCCGGTCTCCTCCAGGATGCGGATGGAGATCGCGCGGACGTAGGCGATCGTGTCGTCGTAGCCGTGCGCGTCGAGCCACTCGCGCGCCTCGGGCCAACGGTCCTCGGGCTTGTCGCCGAGGGTGATGAGGGCTTCCTTGCAGCCGAGGGCGGCGCCCTTGCGGGCGATGTCCAGGACCTCGTCCGGCGACATGAACATCCCGTGCCCGGCCCGGCGCAGCTTGCCGGGCACGGTGACGAAGGTGCAGTAGTGGCACGTGTCCCGGCACAGCCGGGTCAGCGGGACGAAGACGCTCTTCGAGTACGTGATGACCCCGGGCCGGCCCGCCGCCCGCAGGCCCGCGTCCCGGACCCGGGCGGCCGAGGCGCACAGGTCCTCCAGTTGCTCGCCGCGCGCCTGGAGCAGGACGGCGGCCTCGGACACGTCGAGGGAGACGCCGTCACGGGCCCGCTTGAGGGCGCGACGCATGGAGTTCTCGGTCGGACCTGTCCCGGAGGTCGCGGATGTCGTCATTCCTTGAGCATACGTTCGGCGTGATCAGGGCAAAGGGGGGCCTGGGCCCTCCTCCCGGCGCGGTGCGCACCGGCCGTCACGGGGGCCGCCGGTGCCGTCAGTGCCGTCAGTGCCCTCATCGGGTTCCCTCACCGGCGCCGTCGCCCGACCCGCCGCCCGTGCCGTCGACGAACGGCTGGTAGGCGTCCAGGGCCCGCAGCACTCCCGCCTCGTCCTCCGGCGGCAGCTGCACCACGACCTCCTCGATCCCGAGCTCGGCGAAGTGGGCGAGCTTGCCCGCACTGGGCTGGACCGCGTACGGGACGACCTGGAGGGCGCCGGGGTCGCGGCCCGCGTCGGCCCAGGCGGTGCGCAGCCGGGGCATCGCCTCGGACAGGCCGCGCCCGCCGATCGGCATCCAGCCGTCGGCGTACTCGCAGACGTGCGTGAACAGCTTCGGCCCGGACATCCCGCCGACCAGCGTGCGCGGACCGACGACGGGGCCGCGCGGCTTCTGCACCGGCTTGGGGTGCGCGAAGCTGGCCCGGACGCTGCCGAACTTCCCGTCGTACGCGGTCGGTTCCTCCGACCACAGCGACCGCATCAGGCCCATCCGGTCCCGGACCAGCTCCCGCCGGGTACGCCATTCCACCCCGTGGTCGGCGGCCTCCTCGACGTTCCAGCCGAAGCCGAGCCCGAGGGTGAACCGGCCGCCGGAGAGGTGGTCGAGGGTGGCGATCTGCTTGGCCAGGTCGATCGGGTCGTGCTGCGCGGCGAGCGTGATGCCGGTGCCGAGGCCGAGCCGCTCGGTGACGGCCGCGGCCTGCGCGAGCGCGACGTAGGGGTCCAGGGTGCGGCTGTACTCCCGGGGCAGGTCGCCGCCCGCCGGGTAGGGGCTGGTCCGCTCGACGGGGATGTGCGTGTGCTCGGGCAGATACAGCCCTGCGAAGCCGCGCTGCTCCAGCTCACGGGCGATCCGGGTCGGGGTGATCGTCTCGTCGGTGAGGAAGATCGTGACGGCGATGCGCATGAGCGGGCCTTTCGTACGCGGACGACGGACCCATCAATACCCGGGCCCGGACCTCCTGTCCATACCGACCGGTCGGGACACCGGGGCGGCCGCGGCGGGGCGGGGGCACACGACAGGGCCCGCGACAGCGGGTCCGACGATGAGCGGTCTCCGTCGCTGAATCCGCTGATTCCCTTCCCTTGCACGGCAGTTCACCGCTCGATATCAGTGTGGTGCCGCAGCACCCCGCACCACCCGTGCAGCCCGTGCCCTGTCATCCGCCCGTCACCACACGACACCCCGGGAGCAGCAGCATGTGCGAGGAGCACCAGAGCGGGATCGGCCGGCGCGCCGTCCTCCTGACGGGAGCCGCCGCCGCGCTTACGTTGGGAGGCGTGAGCTTCGCCTCCGCGGCCGGCCGCGGTGAACAGGAGACGAGGACGGTGCGCGGCACCCTCCCGCCGGGCGCCCCCGACTTCGTCTACGTCCCCGTCGACGTGCCGGACGGCGTACGGGAGATCAGGGTCGCCTACACCTACGACAGACCGTCCGTCCCGGCCGGGACCGCGGGCAACGCCCTCGACGTCGGGATCTTCGACGAGCGCGGCACCGAGCCGGGCGGTGAGGGTTTCCGGGGCTGGTCGGGCGGGGCCCGTACGGAGTTCTTCCTCCGCGCGGACGACGCGACCCCCGGCTATCTGCCCGGCCCGGTGCGGGAGGGCACCTGGCACATCGCGCTGGGCCCGTACACCGTGGCCCCGCAGGGGCTGTCGTACGAGATCACCGTCACGCTGACCTACGGGGAGCCCGGCGAGACGGTCCGGCCGGTGTATCCGCCCGAGCGGGCGAAGGGGCGCGGGCGGGCCTGGTACCGGGGCGACTGCCATCTGCACTCCTGGCACTCCGACGGCCGTCGCACCCCGGCCGGGATCGCGGCGCTCGCGCGGGCGGCGGGGCTGGACTTCATCAACAGCTCGGAGCACAACACCCATTCCGCGCACGCCCATTGGGCGGACACCGCCGGGGACGACCTGCTGGTGCTGCTGGGCGAGGAGGTCACCACCCGCAACGGGCACGTCGTCGCGCTCGGCACGGACCCCGGCACCTTCGTCGACTGGCGCTACCGGGCCCGCGACGACCGGTTCGGCCGGTTCGCCCGCCGGGTCCGCGACGCCGGGGGCCTGGTCGTGCCGGCGCATCCGCACGCCACCTGCATCGGCTGCAACTGGAATTTCGGCTTCGGCGAGGCGGACGCCGTGGAGGTGTGGAACGGCCCCTGGACACCCGACGACGAGGTGGCCCTGGCCGACTGGGACGGCATGCTCGTCGCCTCGGTGCGGGGCGGACAGGGCGGGCGGGACGGCAGGGGCGGCCGGGGCTGGATTCCGGCGATGGGCAGCAGCGACGCCCACCGGGACCCGGACGTCGTCGGCCACCCGCAGACCGTCGTCCTCGCCGACGAGCTGTCCCGCCGGGCCGTCCTGGAGGGCATCCGCGCGGGCCGCTCGTACGTCGCCGAGTCCGCACGCGTCTCCGTCGCCTTCACGGCCTCCGGCGGGCGGGGCGAACACGCCGGTGTCGGCGAGCGGTTGGGCGTGGACCGGGACACACCGGTCACCGTCCGCCTGGAGGCCCGCGGCGCCCCGCGCTGCACGGTCCGCCTCGTCACCGACCAGGGCGTTCTGCACACCAGCGCCCCGCTGCCGGTGTCCGGCTCGGGTGTCGTCGAGTGGCGGACCACCCCCGCGTACGCCGCCTACGTCCGCGCCGAGCTGCGGCACGAGACGGCGGCCGGCCCGCTGCCGGGCACCCCGGCCGCGCTGACCAACCCGATCTTCCTGGGCCGCCGGTAGGCTCGCCGCACCATGAGCCGTCACGCCGAACGCACGTACCGGGCCGTCACCGCCGTCCAGCGCCGGATCGCCAATCCCCTCATGCGCCGCTCCCCGCTGCAGACCCTCCTGGAGACCACGGGCCGCGTCTCCGGCCTGCCCCGGCGCACCCCGGTGGGCGGGCGGCGGGTCGGAGACGCGTTCTGGCTGGTGTCGGAGTTCGGCGAGCGGTCCCAGTACGTGCGCAACATCCGCGCGGACCCCCGGGTGCGGGTCCGCATCCGGGGCCGCTGGCACACCGGTACCGCCCACCCGTTGCCCGAGGACGACCCGGTCGCCCGGCTGCGCTCCCTGCCGCGCATGAACAGCGCGGCGGTACGGGCGGTGGGGGCGGGACTGCTGACGGTACGGGTCGACCTGGACGGCTGAGGCGTGCGGCACCACCGCAGCTCACCTGACGAAGCGTCAACTACAGGAGCAGGGGCCGATTCCGGTGACATCGACGCACACGTGTACGCAGAAGGGGTGAGAGCCTTGTAAACCCGCGTGCGCCGCCGTGTGATCGCCGTCTCGCACGACTGACGCATGCGTCACGGACAAGGCAGACTGGCCTGGTTGTTCAGGATGCAGAGGGGACTCCATGGAGGGTGCACCGCGAGTGCCGGAGCAGGGACGTCCCGGTGCGCCGACGGCACCGCCCGAGCCGCCGGTGCTGCGCTTCAGCGTGCTCGGACCGGTGCGCGCCTGGCGCGGCGGCGAACCCGTCAGCACCGGAAGCCCTCAGCAACGCGCCCTGCTCGCCGCCCTGTTGCTCCGCGGGGGCCGTACGGCCACGGCGGCCGAGCTGATCGACGCCCTGTGGGGCGAGGAGCCGCCCTCGCAGGCGCTGGCGGCGCTGCGTACGTACGCGTCCCGGCTGCGGAAGGTGCTGGACCCCGGGATCCTGGTCAGCGAGTCCGGGGGATACGCGGTGCGCGGACCGGGCGAGGACGCGCTGGACGTCGAGGTGGCGCAGCGGCTGGCCGCCGAGGCGGAGCGGGCGAAGCACGCCGGGGACCTGTGCACGGCCCGTACGCTGCTGAACCGCGCCCTCGCGCTCTGGGACGGCGAGACACTGGCGGGCGTACCGGGCCCGTACGCTCAGGCCCAGCGGGTGCGGCTGGAGGAATGGCGTCTGCAACTCGCCGAGACCCGGCTGGACATGGACCTGGAGCAGGGCTGCCACACGGAGGCCGTCTCGGAGCTGACGGCGCTCACGGCGGCCCACCCGCTGCGCGAACGTCTGCGCGAACTGCTGATGCTGGCGCTGTACCGCAGCGGGCGCCAGGCCGAGGCACTGGCGGTGTACGCGGACACGCGCCGGCTGCTCGCCGACGAGCTGGGCGTGGACCCGCGGCCCGGCCTGCAGGAACTCCAGCAGCGCATCCTCCAGGCGGACCCCCACCTGGCGGAGCCCTCCTCCCCCGCGCCGCCCGAGCCCGCCGCCGCCCCGGTCCGTCCCGCTCAACTGCCCGCCACTGTGCCGGACTTCACCGGCCGCACGTCCTTCGTGCGCGAACTCGGCACGATCCTCGCCTCGGCCGAGGGCCGGGTGATGGCGGTGTCCGCGCTGGCCGGGATAGGCGGCGTCGGCAAGACGACCCTCGCGGTGCACGTGGCCCACCAGGCGCGGGCCGGTTTCCCCGACGGCCAGCTGTACGTCGATCTGCAGGGCGCGGGGCAGCGGGCGGCCGAGCCCGAGGCGGTGCTCGGCGCCTTCCTGCGCGCCCTGGGCACCGCCGACTCCGCCGTCCCCGACTCGCTCGAGGAACGGGCGGCGCTGTACCGGTCGGTCCTGGACGGCCGCAGGGTGCTGGTGCTGCTGGACAACGCGCGGGACGCCGCCCAGGTGCGCCCCCTCCTGCCGGGCACGGAGGGCTGCGCGGCCCTGGTGACGTCCCGGGTGCGGATGGTGGACCTGGCCGGCGCCCACCTGGTCGACCTGGACGTGATGTCCCCGGACGAGGCGCTGGCCCTGTTCACGAAGATCGTCGGCGAGGAGCGGGTGGCGGCGGAGCGCGAGGCCTCGCTGGACACCGTGGCGGCCTGCGGTTTCCTCCCGCTGGCCATCCGGATAGCGGCCTCCCGGCTGGCGGCGCGCCGCACCTGGACCGTCTCGGTGCTGGCGGCCAAGCTCGCCGACGAGCGCCGCCGCCTGGACGAGCTGCAGGCCGGCGACCTCGCCGTGAAGGCCACCTTCGAGCTCGGTTACAGCCAGCTGGAGCCGGCCCAGGCCCGCGCCTTCCGCCTCCTCGGCCTGGCCGACGGACCGGACATCTCCCTGGCGGCAGCGGCGGCGGTCCTCGACCTGCCGGCGGACGACACGGAGGACCTCCTGGAGTCCCTGGTGGACACCTCCCTGCTGGAGTCCGCGGCACACGGCCGCTACCGCCTGCACGACCTGGTCCGCCTCTACGCGCGGGCGTGCGCCGAACGCGACGAGCACCCCCCGGGCGAGCGCGCCGCCGCCCTCTCCCGTCTGCTGGACTTCTATCTGGCGACGGCGGCGGGCGTGTACGCGATCGAGCGGCCCGGGGACCGGCTGGTGGACCATCTGGCCGCCACCGACCATCCCGGGCTGCGTTTCCCCGACCGGGGGCCGGCCCGGGACTGGCTCTACACGGAGGCGAACTGCCTGCTGTCCTTCGCCCGGCAGTGCGCCGACCGGCCGGACACCCTGCGCCGCAGCATCGACCTGCTGTGGGCGGCGCTCGACCTGTCGGAGTCGGGGGCCAACTCCAAGGAGTACGAGTTCACGGCGCAGACCCTGCTGGAGGCGGCCCGGAAGGGCGGCGTCGCGCAGGTGGAGGCCCGGGCGCTGATGACCCTGACGCACGCGCACCTCGACGGCGGCCGGTTCGACCTGGCCGACGAGGAGGCCGAGCAGGTCGTCCGCCTCGCACGGCGGGCCGAGGACCTGCTGCCCGTGTGCTGGGCGCACAACGCCCGCGGCGTGATCGCGCTCTACCAGAACCGTACCGCGGCCGGCGAGGAGCACCTCTCCCACGCCCTGACGCATTTCCGGACGCTGGGCGACCGCCCCGGTGAGGCCAGCGCGCTCTGCAACCTCTCGCGGATCCGGCTGGCCACCGGCAGCACGGACAGCGCCGTGGCGCTCGCGCAGGAGGGCATGGAGATCTACGACGCCATGGGCAACTCCATGCGCGGTGCGAACGGCCGGTACGCGCTGGGCATGGCCCTCACCCAGAGCCACCGCCTCGTCGACGCGGCCGACCGGCTCCACGAGGCCCTGGAGGTCTTCCGGGACAGCCGGCAACGGCTGTGGGAGGGCATGACCCTGTTCCGCCTGGCGGAGGTCGACATCGCGGGGCAGCGCCACGCCCAGGCCGCGGCGAACGCGGAGATGGCGCTGACGGTGCTGCGCGGCATCGGCGGGCAGTGGCGGCGCGGCAACGTCCTGACGGTGCTGGGGCACGCCCTGACCGGGGTCGGCCACACGGGCCGCGCCCGCGTCTGCTGGGAGGAGGCCGTGCGCATCTACGAGGCGCTGGGCTCACCGGAGGCCACCGCGGTGCGCGCGCTGCTGACCCCCGTCGAGGCCGCCTGAGCGTACGCCGACCGCGGATGACAGCGGCGGATGACAGCGGCGTTCATCATTCGTTTATCGCCGGGCGCCATCGTGGGGTCAGTCGATCCGTCGCGTCGGGGGGCAGGCGGGTCGTCACCGAAAGGCCGCTGTACCCGCCCCATGGGGTCGAGCGGCCGAAAGGCCCGTCCGGTCATCCTCGGGGGAGTGCCCGGGCGGGCCTCATGACGACGAACACCACACAGGGGAGACCGAAGAATCATGAGTGACGAGCAGGTCGTCAAGCCGCAGGACATCCACGCCACCTCGGAGCCGCTCGACCCGAAGGCCCCTGAGGCCGAGGACGGCGGCGCGACCACCCAGGGCGACATCCACGCCACGGACGAGCCCCTGGAGACCAAGGACATCCACGCCACGTCGGAGCCGTTCAAGCCGACCCGGTAGACCGCACCCGCACGGGGAGACAGCTGGGCCGCGACGGCGCGGAGGGGGAGCCGTCGCGGCCCAGCCGTGTGCGCACACCTGTCCGCCGGCCCCGTCCACACCGTGCGCGGGGCCGGCGGGTCAGCGGATCAGCGGGTCGCCGGGGCGTACAGGTCGGGGTCGCAGACCGAGGCCTGGGCGGCGCGTCTGCGGTCGCCGCCGACCTTCACCCGCGCGGTCGCCGTATCGTCGGCGGCCACGGCGACCTGCTGCGCCGAGGAGGCGACCGCGCGCCCGGCCCTGTCCTCGAAGTCGACGACGACGCTGAAGACACCGTCGACGGTGTTGGGGTTGGTGACCCGGACGGTCGCGTACGGGGCCTTCTTCGAGGCGCAGCTCAGCAGTTCCACGGTCGCGTCCCGCAGGGACGAGGACGGGCTCCCGCCGCTGCTGCTGCCCGTGTCGGTGCCGTTGCCGTAATTGTTGTCGTCATAGTCATCGTCGTCGTAGTCGCGGTGGCTTCCGCCGCCGGACTTCCGCGAGGAGTCGTGGTCCTGCGACGAACTGCTGCACCCGCCACCGCCACCGCCGTCCCCGCCGCCGCGGCCGCGGCCGGTCGAGAAGCCGGTGAGGGTGAGGACGACCAGCGCCGCCACCGCCGTGAGCCTGAGAGCGTTCCCCCGTGACTGCATGTCCGGCAGACTATCCAGCTTCTGTCACGAGCACGTCACTATCTGTCGACCGTCACGTCGTACGTGCCGTGCCCGTCCCCTTCTCCGCGTCCAGGGCGTAGACGCAGCGGTCCTTGCTGCACGCGTAGACGACGCCGTCCCGGACGACCGGGGAGCCGGTGATCTCACCGCCGGTCGCCAGTTTCCATCTCAGGCGGCCGTCGTCGGCCTTCAGTGTGTAGAGCAGATGGTCGGTGGAGCCGAAGTGGATGCGGCCCTCGGCGACCACGGGGGCGCCCACGATGTCGCCGCCGGCCTGGAAGCGCCACTTGGGCGTGCCGGTGACGGCGTCCAGGGTGTAGAGGCCCCTGCCGCTGCCGACGTGGACGTGGCCCGCGGCGACCAGGACCGGTTCGATCGAGGCGCGGGCCTCGGTGGCGATGCGCCAGCGGTCGCGGCCGTCGGTGGCGTCGAGGGCGTAGACCGTGCCGAGGTAGTCGGCGAGATAGACGCCTCCGCCGGTGACCGCCGCACCGGGTACGAAGGTGGGCTGCGAGAGGAAGACCGCGGGCGCCTCGAAGTGCCAGCGGACGTGCCCGCCGGCGACGTCCAGGGCGAGGACGCGGGTGCCCGCGGAGACGTACACGTACCCGTCGGAGGCGCGGGTGAGGCGGACCGGGACGCCACCGCAGGAGGCCGCGTCGCCGATCGGGTACGACCAGCGCTCGTCGCCCGTGCGGGCGTCCAGGGCGCGCAGGCGGGCGTCCTGCCAGACGTAGACCGTGCCGTCGTGGACGGCGGGGCCGGCCTCCGGGGTCTCGAAGTCGGTCTGGCAGCCGGTGACCTCCCACAGCTTGTGGCCGGTGGACGCCTCCCACGCCTGGACGCCGCCGCCCCGGGTGCCGGTGACGACGGTGCCGTGGTCGGCCTGGAGGGAGTACACCCAGGCGTCCGTGGACAGCCGCCACAGATCGCCGCCCTCCCGGGCGTCCAGGGCGAACAGGGTGGGGCCGTCGGACGCGTGGATACGGCCGTCGGCGACCGCCATCGACCAGGCGACGTCCCGGGTCTTGAACCGGCGGCGGCCGGTGGCCACGTCCAGGGCGTGCACCTCGAAGGAGGTGACGTAGACGAGGTCGTCGGCGACGGACGGGGTGCCCCAGACGTCGTTGGACATCCGGAAACGCCACGGCCGCCAGCCGCTCGGCTGCTCCGGCGGCAGGGGCGGCACGGGCGGCGCCACGGTCGCGGGGACGGCGGGGTCGGCGCCGTTGACGCCGGGGCGGGGCTTGGACCAGGAGGCGGCGAGGGCGGCCTCCGGCGGGGGTGCCTTGACGGCGGCGGCGCGGACGTCGGCGACGCGCGGGCCGGGGCCGATGGGCACCGGGGCGCCGGCCAGCCGGACCGGGCCGGTGTCGGGGGCGCCGACCGGCACGGGCGGGTGCGGCGGCGGGATCACGGGGTCGTGCGCGGGCGGCGGCGGGACCGGAGGGCGGGCGGCGCTGACGCTGCGGCCCCCCACGGGGGCGGGGCGGGCGGGCGGACGGCCGCCCCGGCGCCCCTCGATCAGGCTCACCGCCCGCTCGGGCAGCCACGCGGAGGCCGTACCGCTGTCGTCGGAGCCGGAGCCGAACAGATGCGGGGCGAGCTGGGACTGCAGGTCGGCGGGGCTGGGCCGGCCCGGGGCCTCCATCTGCATACAGGACTCGATCAGCGGACGCAGTTCGTCCGGGAGGCCGTCCAGGTCCGGGCCCTCGCGCAGCAGCATGAAGACCGTCTCGACCGGGTTCGCGCCGTGGAACGGGGCGTGCCCGGTGGCCGCGAAGACCAGGGTGGAACCGAGCGAGAACACGTCGCTGGCGCCGGTGACGCTGCGGGAGTCCTTGGCCTGCTCGGGGGACATGTAGGCGGGGGTGCCGACGGCGACGTTCGTCATCGTCAGCCGGGTGTTCGACACTCCGGAGGCGATACCGAAGTCGATCACCCGGGGGCCGTCCTCGACGACGAGGACGTTGGACGGCTTGAGGTCGCGGTGGACGAGTCCGGCGCCGTGGATGGAGTGCAGTGCCTCCGCCACACCGGCCGCCAGCCAGCGCACCGCCTGGGCCGGCATCGGCCCGCACTCGTTCACTATCTCCTCGAGGGAGGGCGCGGGGACGTACGCGGTGGCCAGCCACGGCACGGCGGCGCGCGGATCGGCGTCCACCACGGCCGCGGTGTAGAAACCGGAGACCGCGCGGGCCGCCTCCACCTCGCGGGTGAAGCGGACGCGGAACAGCTGGTCCTCGGCCAGTTCGGTCCGGACGGTCTTGATCGCCACGCGCCGCCCGGACGCCGAGCGCGCGAGATAGACCAGCCCCATCCCGCCGGCCCCCAGCCGTCCCAGCACCTCGAACGGCCCGATACGCCGCGGATCGTGCTGCGTCAGCTGATCCACCACTTGCCTGCCACCTCCCCGTACGAGTCGCGCCACCACCTGTACGCGACCGAAGTGCAGCGTCTCACCACCGCAGCCCCGTGGCGGCACGCACCCCGATTGTTCCTGTCCGGAGCGCCGGTTGCGAACCCGACGACATAGGGGGTGTCTAGTCTTATATGCAAAATAAAGGGACGGATGGGGAGGCGAGAGCCCACCGGGCAGGCGGACCGGCGGGTCGGCGGACCGGCGGGTCAGCGGGTCAGCGGGTCAGCGGGTCAGCGGGTCAGCGGGTCAGCGGGTCAGCGGGTCAGGAGAGCGAAGGACGCGCCCTGGTTGTCGGTGACCACGGCCACCGTGCCGTAGGAGGTGTCGAAGGGCGGGACCTGGACGCGGCCGCCGAGCCGGGTCACCTCCGCCATGGTGGCCGCGGGGTCCTCGACGGCGAAGTGGACCAGGAAGTGGGGCGGCATCTCGGCCGGGAAGACGTCGGAGACCGGGGCCCGGCCGAAGTCGGGCTCGGCACCCTCCCCGAACAGGGCGTCGCGGAAGAGACCGCCGTAGAAGGCGTTGGCCGCCTCGGTGTCCCGGGTGTAGAGCTCGGCCCAGGCGAAGCTTCCCCGCTCGTGCCGGCGCCCGAAGCCGGGGCGGTCGCCGGGCTGCCACAGGGCGAACACGGCACCCTCGGGGTCGGTGACCAGTGCGGTGACGCCGAGTGCGCCGACCGGACGCGGCGCCGAGACGAGCTGTCCGCCGGCCGCGACGATCCGCCGGCACAGCGCGCCGACGTCCGGGGTCGCGAAGGACACCGTCCAGACGGTGGGGAGCCGGCCGTCCGTCTTGTGCGCGAGGGACGCCACCGGCTCACCGTCGAGCAGCGCCCGAACGGTCCCCAGGGGCGGGGAGGCCTGCGTCGAGCCCGAAGACCCCGCCGGGGCGGGCCACTCGGGCTGCTCGGACTGGTCTTCGAACGTCCACTCGAAGAGTTCGCCGTAGAACCGCTTGCCCGCCTCCACGTCGGGAAGCTGCGCGTCGACCCAGCAAGGGGTGCCCTCCGCGTACTCCGACGCCCTGCTCCCGGCGTTTCCGGGGTTCCCGGCGTTTCCGGCGTTTTCGGCCATACAGCCAAACTAGCCGTGCCGCACGCACCGCGCAGACCAGGCACACCCGGTGTCAAGGACCCACGCACCCCATTTGCAGTCGGCCGAATCGCGCTCCGATCACCCGTCGGTAAGCTGACGTCATGACAGGACAAGTGCGTACCGTCGACGGTCGCGTGGCCGGCCGGCGTGGGCAGGCGACCCGGCAGAAGCTGCTCGACTGCCTCAGCGAGATGCTCAGCTCCTCCCCTTACCGGGATGTCAAAGTTATCGATGTGGCCCGCAGGGCGGGGACTTCGCCCGCGACCTTCTACCAGTACTTCCCGGACGTCGAGGGCGCCGTCCTCGAGATCGCCGACCAAGTGGCCGCCGACAGCGCCGGGTTGAGCGAGCTCCTGGAGGGCCGTTCCTGGGTCGGCAAGGCCGGCTGGCAGACGGCACAGGAACTTGTCGACGGTTTCCTGGACTTCTGGCGGAAGAACGACGCGATCCTGCGCGTCGTCGATCTCGGCGCCGCCGAGGGCGACAAGCGCTTTTACAAGATCCGCATGAAGGTCCTCAACTCGGTGAACAGCTCCCTCACGGACGCCGTCGCCGAGTTGCAGTCCAGGGGCCGGGTCGACAAGGACGTGAACCCTGCCGCGGTGGCCGGTTCCCTGGTCACCATGCTCGGGGCGGTCGCCCTGCACCAGAAAGGTTTCACCTCCTGGGGTGTGAAGCAGGCCGAACTCAAACCGAACCTGGCCCTGTTGGTCCACCTGGGCGTCACCGGCAAGAAGCCGACGAAGTAGGTGGACGGCCAACGCTCCTTCCCCCTTCCCCCGGTGCCTCGTCCCGCACCCGCGTCCTGTCGGACAGGCGGTGGTTCACCCCGGTGAACCACCGCCTGTCGCATGTCACGGCACCTCGGCGGTCCCGCCGCCACCCCGTCCGACGGCTCGCCCCCTCGGAGCGGAACCGCTCACCTCTGTCCCGTCGCCCACACGACCCGGGCACAACCGCCCCCTACGCAGACATCGCAGGAGGAACCCGCCATGGCCCTGACCCGTGAAGAACGCGAACAGTTCCTGGCCGAGCCCCGTGTCGCCGCGCTGGCGGTCGACGCGGGAGCCGGACGCGCCCCGCTCACCGTGCCGATCTGGTACCAGTACGCACCCGGCGGGGACCTATGGGTCATGACCGGACTCGACTCCCGCAAGAACCGGCTGATCGGCGCGGCGGGCCGGTTCTCCCTCATGGTCGACCGCGTCGAACCCACCGTCCGGTACGTCTCGGTCGAGGGACCGGTCGTCGGGACCGCCCCCGCCACCCTCGCACAGCTCCGGGAGATCTCCGCCCGCTACCTCCCGGCCGACAAGGTCGAGGGCTATGTCTCCGCCGCGTGGAAGGACCACGGCGAGCAGGTCGTCCTGCGCATGCGTCCCGAGCACTGGGTCTCGTCCGACCTGGGCTCCCTGTGAGAACGGCCCGGTGACGACCCGGTGGACGGGCAGACTCGAGGTATGGGAACCGATCTTCACGAGCTGCTGAGGTCACTGCGGGTGTGGGACCCGGAGGTCACCGATCTGCCGGAACTGGACCGGGCCGCCGCCCCCGCCGAGCCGCTGCCGCTGTTCACCCGGTGGTTCGCCGAGGCGGTGGCGGCCGGCCAGCCCGAACCGCACACCATGTCGCTGGCCACGGCGGACGCCGGGGGCCTGCCCGACGTACGGATCGTGATGCTGCACGGCGCGGACGCGGACGGCTGGTCCTTCGCGTCCCACGCCCACAGCCGCAAGGGCGGTCACCTCGCCGCCCGCCCGTATGCCGCGCTGGTCTTCTACTGGTCGGTGCTGGGCCGCCAGGTCCGGGTCCGCGGGCCCGTCGACACCGCTCCGGCCGAGGAGGCGCAGGCCGATCTGCACGCCCGTTCGACCGGGGCGCTGGCCGCCGCGCTGACCGGCCGCCAGAGCGAGGTCCTCGGCTCGCCCGAGGAGCTGGCCCGCGCCTCGGAGGCCGCCTGGGAGCGGGCCCGGCGGGAGCAGGACGCCCCGGCACCGTCCTGGACCCTGTACCGCCTGCGCCCGGACGAGGTGGAGTTCTTCCAGGGCGACGCCCTCCGCCGCCACACCCGGCTGCGCTACCGCCGCTCGTCCGGGCAGGACTGGACACGGGAACTGCTCTGGCCGTGAGGTGCGGGGCGGGCGCGCGACGGAGTGCCGTGGGGCCTTCGACGGGTCTTCGGCGACTCTTCGGCGGCCCTTCGGCGGGCCTTCAGTGGGCCTTCGGCGGGGCCGGTTCCGGGTCCGTGGCGAGGCGGGCGTGCAGGTGGGAGTCGCGGAAGGCGTCGTGGCGGCCCTCCGCGAACATCGCCTCGCGCAGGGTCCCCTCGGGAAGGAACCCGCACCGTTCGGCGATCCGGCAGGACACCTCGTGTTCGGCCGCGTGGTCCAGTTCGAGCCGGTGCAGGCCGAGTTCGGTGAGCGCCCACCGCGCGGTGAGCAGCAGCGCCCGGGTGGCCACGCCCCGGCGGCGGGCCTCGGGCAGCACCCAGTAGCCGACCATGCCCAGCCCCTGCACCGGCCGGACGTCGTTGACACCGATGTGCCCCAGGGGCGTACCGGTGTCCGCGTCGGCGATCCGGAAGGACACGGTCGTGCCGTCCTCGGTCCACTGCGCCCTCCTGCGCAGCGTCTCCCGGGCGCCCTCGACGTCCGTGACCGGCCGGAGCGGGGTGTTCCAGCGGGTGAACTCCGGGTCCGTGGTGCCGCGCAGCCACACCTCGGCGTCGGACCGGGACGCCGGGTCCCAGGGGCGCAGGTGCAGGCCGTGGCCGTGGAGTTCGGGGAGGGACCGCGAGGAGCGCGGGTGCGTATGTGTATCAGCCATACGGGTCATTCAAACCTGCACGACCGGCCGGGACACCGGAATTTCTCGTGCCCGGTTCCGCCCCCGCCCCTCCAGACGTGATCAATCCGCAACCAATTTCGGTCTTGACCGATACCCATCAACCTGATGCGTGATTACGCTCGCGCTCATGGCCGATTCCACCACGCCCCCGAACCCCGCCGCACCACCCCGGGAGGACCGCCCCGTCTACGTCGTCGGCGGTGGTCCCGGCGGACTCGCCGTCGCGTACTCGCTGCGTGCCCGGGGCGTGCGGGCCGTCGTCCTGGAACGGTCCGAGCACGTGGGATCGTCCTGGCGGCGCCACTACGACCGGCTGCGCCTGCACACCACACGGCGCCTGTCCGCGCTGCCCGGTCTGCCGATACCGCGCCGGTTCGGGCAGTGGGTGACCCGGGACGACATGGTGCGGTACCTGGAGAAGTACGCCGAGCACCACCGCCTCGAGATCGTCACCGGTGTCGAGGTCTCCCGTGTCGAGCGCACCGCCGACGACACGGGCTGGCTGCTGCGCGCCACCGGGGGCCGCGAGCTGACCGGCGCCGCGGTCGTGATCGCCACCGGCTTCAACCACACGCCCCGCCTGCCCGAGTGGCCCGGCCGGGAGACCCACACCGGCGAGTTCCTGCACGCGTCCGAGTACCGCAACGCCGAACCCTTCGCCGGCCGGGACGTCCTCGTCGCGGGGATCGGCAACACGGGCGCGGAGATCGCCGTCGACCTGGTGGAGGGCGGCGCCTCCCGGGTACGGCTGTCGGTCCGTACCGTGCCGCACATCGTGCGGCGCTCGACCGCGGGCTGGCCCGCCCAGCACTCGGCCGTCCTGGTGCGTCGGCTGCCGGTCGGGTTCGTGGACCGGCTCTCCCGGGCGCAGGCCAGGGTGGCACTGCCCGACCTCTCGGCCCAGGGCCTTCCGCGCCCCGACAAGGGCCTCTACAGCAGGGTGCTGGAGGGCGCCATCCCCGTACAGGACGTCGGGCTGGTCGACGCCGTACGGCGGGGCAGGGTGGAGATCGTGGCCGCCGTGGCGGGGTTCGAGGACGGCAAGGTCGCCCTCGCCGACGGCACCCGGGTCGACCCCGACGCGGTGATCGCGGCCACCGGGTACGCCCGCGGACTGGAGGGGCTCGTCGGCCACCTCGGCGTCCTCGACGACCGGGGCAGACCGGTGGCCCGCGGCGCCGGCACCCCGCCCCACGCGCCCGGCCTGTACTTCACCGGCTTCACCAACCCCATCAGCGGCAACCTCCGCGAGCTGGCCATCGACGCGGAGAAGATAGCCAAGGCGGTGACCCGCCACGGGGCACCGGGGCTCTCCCGACTCCCCCGATGACTTCCGCTCATCGACTCGCCCCGATCCGACCGATTCTGACGCCTTGTCAGCTCGGCGGCCCGGTCGTGCCGTCGCGGCACCGGCCGGGACCGGAGGAGGACCCGGCCGAAGACGACCGGGCCGCAGCGCTCGCGGCACGGAGCGAGGACGGGCGGAGCAAGGGCGGGCGGAGCGAGGGCGGAACGGGCGAACGGCCGTAACGGCCGGAAGCCGGGCACCGTGCGCCTCCTCGGGATCCTCCACCGGACAGATCACGGTGACGAGTTCGCCGAGGGGGCGGCCCCGCCGGAGCGGCCCGGCGATCCGGACTCCGCGGCGGCACCCTGTGCACACTGTCGCCGCCGCCACGAAAGAAAAGTTATCCACAGCCTGTGGAGGAGTCGGCCACCACCCTCCAGGGCTCCTGGGCTCCAGAACTCCGCGACTCCGCGATCCTGATCCGGCCGCGGCACACGGCGACAGCGGTGCGGTGCCGCTCGGTCCCGAGCGCGGCGGCACCGCACCGCCTTCCGGCTCCGGCGCTCCCTCCCCAAGTCCCCTCACCACAAAGGGGACCGACGCCGCAGCCGCGACCCACACTCGCCGAGGACTCCCGTCGTCGAAGCCCTCGCCGTCCCCTCGCAGCGAATCGCTGACGAACAGAGTGATCAAGCGGTCACGGCACGTCAATGCCGATTCGTGGCCTTAGGGGTGATCCTGCGCCATATGCCCGGTTATTCGTCACCGCGCACGGAAGCACACCCGGCGCACCGGCTCACACTCCGGCCGGCGAGACC
This sequence comes from Streptomyces sp. GDS52, assembly GCF_052246875.1. Classification (NCBI taxonomy): domain Bacteria; kingdom Bacillati; phylum Actinomycetota; class Actinomycetes; order Kitasatosporales; family Streptomycetaceae; genus Streptomyces; species Streptomyces sp. GDS52. The sequence goes on along the minus strand of NZ_CM125966.1, from coordinate 4,088,005 downwards.
GGCTCCCCGTGCATCCGTGCACCGGCACGCCGGCACGACCGCACGTCCACCCGGCGGCCCCACGCGTGCCCTACACCGCCTCGTACGCGACTCCACCACAGGCCGGGGCGGGCTCCTGCGCGGCCGCGCCGCGGTCCAGTTCGCACCAGATGCGCTTGCCGGTGCCGTCGGCACTCCACCCCCAGCGGTCCGCCAGGCCGTCGACGAGGGCGAGCCCGCGCCCACCGGTCGCGTCGCCGTCCACACAGCGCGGCACCGGCACCCTGCTGCTCCGGTCGGCCACCTCCAGACGGACGGTGGCCTCCCCTGCCTCCACATCCGTCAGGGACAGTCTCAGTACGGCCGGACAGCCGGTGTGCACGACGGCGTTGGTGACAAGCTCCGAGACGAGAAGGACCAGCGTCTCGGACAGCGGCTCGTCGGCCTCTATACCCGACCCGGCCAGCCGTGAGCGGGTCCACTGCCGGGCTCGCCCCACCTCAGCGGGGTCGGGCCGGATCTCCAGTTGCACTTGAAGCACCTGCACCGCTCACACCATCCGAACCGGCGGACACTTGGACTCGCGCCTCACGAGGGCCACGATCGTAGCCATTCTCTGCATGGCCAGAACAGCGGCCGGGACAGGGATCACGGAACGTGAGTCCCTTACGGGACAGCATGGTTGACGTACAGTCACGTCAACAAGCGCTTCGGGCATATTCCAGCGCGAAGGAGTACGCGTACGGCATACTGTGCGACGCCCGCCCCGGCCGGCCGAACAGGCGGTGGCGGCAGGCCTGGTCGCACGGCGAACAGTGGCAGACGGCGACATGTCCGGGGCCGCCCCGGAGGCGACTCCCGTGCTGTGCGTGCTCACGACCACTCGCATCCCACACAAGGTACCGGAGCGGGCAGCCGACTCCGGGCCGTGACGAGTCACGCAGAGGACACAACACGGTACCGACGCTCCGTGACCTCACCGCGCCACGATCCGCGACATTCGAGCGGGAGCATTCCAGGACATCGCAGACGGGGGGCGGGGCGGGCCGTTCCGGCGAGCGGTTCCACAACGGACGAACCCTCACGCTCTGTCACCGATCCCGCACGCCGCGTCCGCACCCAGGCGTTTTGGCGGGCGGCCGGGCCGCCGCACTGTCCGCGGGGCCGGCGGTGACGGCCGTCCCGCGGGCGGCGGCGCGGACACTCTCCGCGCGGGCCGTCCTCCCTGCGCACCGGTCGGGCCCCCACCGGGAGGGGCCCGACCGGCCGCGGCCGAACCGTTCACGGCTCCGGGCGTGTTGCGCCGTCGGCTCGCGCCCGGAGCCGTGGGGACCCGTCCTACTCGGGGACGGTGAAGTAGCGGGCGAAGCCCCGTACGATCTCTTCCTCGCCGATCCTGCCGTCACCGTCCGTGTCCAGCGTGGCGGCAGCGGATCCGGCGAGCGCATCGGGGACGCCGAGCGCCCTCAGGACGCGGGCGATCTCCGCCACGCCGACCGCGCCGTCGCCGTCCGGGCCGGCCAGGGCGAGGGTCGCGCGCAGGAAGGGCCGGGCGATCTCGGCGAACCGGTCCGGGTTGTCCCGCAGCCGCTTCACCGCGCCGGTCACGAATTCCGCGCGGGTGATGCGCTGGTCGCCGTCGTGGTCCGCGATGCCCGCCATGCCCTGCCAGAAGGCCTCGGCGCCGCCGTACAGGGCCTGGCCCTTGTCGGAGCGGGCCCGCGTGCCGAACTCGGCGAGCAGCGCCTTGGCCGCTCCGCTGAAGTCCTCGCGGTCGATGTAACCGTTGCCGTCCTGGTCGAAGGTGGCGAACCGGGCCGCGATCCGGCGCTCGTACTCGCTGGTGACCATGTTTCTTTCAGGCCGCCTTACTCAGAGGGTCGTCTCGCTCGGAGGGTACGTCGTGCGAGGCGGCTTCATGAATTCGGAAACGGTGCTTGCACCAAGAACGGGAGAATTCCAGGACAACCATGTGACACACGGCACCTTTCGTGGTATGCGCGGTGCGCAGGGTGTTCGTGGTGCGCGTGTGCCCGAGGTCCGTCGCGCGCGCCGCCCCGAGGGCCCGCGGTCGGCTCAGGCCGACAGCGGGCGGGAGCTCCCGTCCACCGCGGACGGGACGTCCGGGTGCACGTCGAAGAGTCGGCGGACACCGAGCGCGCCCAGGACCCGGTTGACGTGACTGCCGTCGGCGGCCCCGTGCGCGGGCAGGATCAACCGCAGACTGCCCTGGCAGGAACGCAGCAGCCGGCGGGTGGCTATGAGCACCCCGACGCCGCTGGAGTCGCAGAACCACACCTCGGAGAGATCGAGGACGAGGCGGTGTCTGCCGTCGGCCACCGCGTCGTGCACCCGCTGACGCAGCACCGGCGACGTCACCAGGTCCAGTTCGCCCGACACCCGGAGCACGGCCCACTCGCCCTGCTGCCCGTCGGTCACTTTGAAGGCCACCACCACGCCCTTCGCTCGCCGAAACGGAAGAAACACCTACGCTTCCTTGCAGCGCGGCTGCCCACCGGCCGTGCCCTGAAACGCGAGCGGAGAAACCGTTACCGAACAGTAAAGGCTTGTTTCAGTCGACTTCGGTCCCATTCGACAAGTTCAGATCCAGTCCAGTCAGTTCCGATCGGCGAGCAGCTGGGTAGGCGCACCCGGGACGGCATCCGATGTGCCCGTGGGTGGCTCCCTACCACCTGCGGCTCGGCAGGGGGCGCACATTGCCGTAAAGGGGCGTGCGTTCTCCGACGTGCCGACTACATTCATGGAGTCGGTGGGCACACGATTCATGGAGTCGGTGGCACACGCCGGCCCGGGCACGACCGGCCCGGGGTTCCGGGGAGGAGCAGGGGTGAAGAGGGCCGCATGACGAAAAGCGACGTACCGCCTCACTGGGACCGCACGATGCAGCAGCGGCTCGCCCGCGGGGAGGCCGCGGCACTCGGTGAGTTCTACGACCGGTTCGCCTCCCTCGTGCACGGCCTCGCCCATCGCGTCCTCGGCGACGAGCACGCCGCCGACGGCATCACCCGCGAGGTCTTCGCCCACGTCTGGGAGCAGCCGGACACCTACGACCCCCGGCGGGGCCCGCTGCGCACCTGGGTCGCCGAGCTGACCCACCGACTGGCCGTCGAGCGGCTGCGCGCCACCAGGACGGCGGCGCTCGCCCACAGCACCCACGGCTCCCCCGGCGACGCCGAGGAGCTGGAGCGCCAGGTGCGCCACGCCTCGGTGGCCGCCCGCGCGGACTACATCGTGCACGCCATGCCGGTACCGCTGCGGGCCGCACTGGAGCAGGCGTACTTCCAGCGCCGCGACTACCACCAGACCGCAGCCGACCTCGGCGTCACCGAGGACGAGGCCCGTCGCCGCCTCCGACTGGGCCTGCAACTGCTGGCCACGGCTCACGACACCGAGACGGCACAGTTGGACGCCCCGCCCGGCATCGGGGGTGCGGCGTGAACGACGACCGTCCCGAGCCGTCCGACGACACCACCGCCACCGCCGCCGCCGCGGGGACACCCACGGCCCCGGGAAACGGGGCGGACGGTACGCGTGAGGACGGCGGACCGCCCCGGCCGGCACCGGCGTCGCAACCGGCCGAGCCGCTGGTGCTGGAGCACCGGGTGCTGAAGTCACTGCTGGGCGCGTGGGCGCTGGCCGCCTGCGCGCCGGAGGAGACGGCGGCCGTCGAGGAGCACCTCGGCGACTGCGGGGCCTGCGCCGACGAGGCGCTGCGCCTGCGCGACGCGGTCGGGCTGCTGCAGCGCCCCGAGAACCTCGATCTGAACCCGGGGCTGCGCACCCGCGTCCTGGAGTCCTGCCTCAAGCGGCGCCCGCCGCGCATCCCCGTACCCGACTGGGCCGCCGCCTACGACGCCGAGACGGCCCGGCTGGACGCACTGCTCCAGGACTTCGGCGACACCGAGTGGCACGCACCCGTGCGGCTGCGCTGGTACGAGGCCGACGAGGCGACCACCCGCCGCACCACGGTCGCCGGGGTCATCGCGCATCTGCTGACCGTCGACGGCCTGGTCGCGGTCGCCCTCGGGCTGGACGACCCGCTCGGCGGCCTGCCGGCCGAGCGGCCCACCCCGTCGGCCCGCACCGAGGCGTACTGGAGTGCCTCCCCTTCCCCGCCCACCCGCTCGGTACGAACGCCCTGGCGTGCGCAGACCCACGACCTGGTGCGGACCGTGTCCTTCACGGGCAGCCGGGCCGGGCGGATGGCGGTGTCGTACGGCGACTTCGAGCTGCCGCTGCACGACGCGATGCTGGACCGCGCCTTCGAGTGCTGGGTGCACGCGGAGGACATCGCCGAGGCGGTGGACTATCCGTACGATCCGCCCACCGGACGGCATCTGCACCGCATGGTCGACCTGGCCGCGCGGATGCTGCCGTCCGTCCTGGAGGCGCGCCGCCGCTCCGGGCCGGACGCGCCCGGCGGGCGGCGGCTGGTCGCGGCCGGTGCGCCGGGGCGGAGCCTGCGGCTGGAGATCGAGGGGTCCGGTGGCGGGGAGTGGCTGATCCCGCTGGACTCCCCCGCCGCCCGGGGCTCCGCCGAGCACGAGGTGGCCCACATCGCCCTCGACGGTTCGGAGTTCTGCCGTCTGGCGGCAGGCCACGTGCCCCCGCGGGAGGCGGCCGCCGGGCAGGTCGGCGACAAGGAGGCGATCAGTGAGGTCCTCCTGGCGGCGGCCTCACTGAGCAGGATGTAGCAGGAGGCGGCAGGGCCCGCCGGCCCTTCCGGACGGAGCACGAGGCCCCGGGTCCGGACGGCCGGCGGTTCGGGCGAGGGCCACCGCCCGCAGGCGAGGACCACCGTCCTCAGGCGAAGACCACCGTCCGCCGCCCGTTCAGCAGGATGCGGCGTTCCGCGTGCCACTTCACCGCGCGCGCCAGCGCCTGGCACTCCACGTCGCGGCCGACGGCGACGAGCTGGTCCGGGGTGACACCGTGCCCCACCCGCTCGACCTCCTGCTCGATGATCGGGCCCTCGTCGAGGTCGGCGGTGACGTAGTGCGCGGTGGCGCCGATCAGCTTCACTCCCCGGGCGTGCGCCTGGTGGTACGGCTTCGCGCCCTTGAAGCTCGGCAGGAAGGAGTGGTGGATGTTGATGATCCGCCCGGAGAGCTGCTTGCACAGGTCGTCCGAGAGGACCTGCATGTAGCGGGCGAGCACGACGAGTTCGACGTCCTCCTCGCGCACGATCTCCAGCAGCTTCGCCTCGGCCTCCGCCTTGGTGTCCTTCGTCACCGGCAGGTGGTGGAAGGGGATGTTGTACGAGGCCACCAGCTCCGCGAAGTCGGTGTGGTTGGACACCACTCCGGCGATCTCCACCGGCAGCGCGCCGATCTGGGCGCGGAAGAGCAGGTCGTTCAGGCAGTGGCCGAACTTGCTGACCATCAGGAGGACGCGCATCTTCTCGTCGGCCCGGTTGATCTGCCAGTCCATCCGGAACGCGTCACCGATCGCCGCGAAACTCGCCCGCAGCTTGTCCAGGGTCACCGGTGCGTCGGCGGAGAAGTGGACCCGCATGAAGAACAGGTCGGTGTCGTGGTCGCCGAACTGCTGGCTGTCCTCGATGTTGCAACCGGTCATGAACAGATAGCTCGACACGGCGTGCACGATGCCCTGCTTGTCGGGGCAGGACAAGGTCAGGACGTACTGGTCGGCCGGGGTCTCTGTTCGAATGGGCTGCTCACTCATGCGGAAAAGGGTCCCACACGCGGATCACGGACGAGGAGCCGTCCCGTTACGCGGACCGCGTAAGGATGTGCAGCGCCTCGAGGGTCCGCGGCGCGGTGTCGGGATCCTCCCCGTCGCTCACCGCCAGCCGCACGTGCGCGTCCCGCGCGGCCCGTACCGCGTCCGGCCATCCCTCGTGCGCGAGGTAGGCGGTGACCGGTGCGTCCGGACCGACCTGGTGCATGATCCGCAGCACCCGCAGCACCGCGGTGTCGACGAGCGCCGCCTCCTGGGAGTCGCGGAAGATCGTGCCGACGTACTTCTCGGCGGACCAGTTGTCCAGCCAGGTGTCCTCGACCAGCCGGTAGACCGCGTCGGTGACGTCACCGTAGCCGTCCACCCCGGCCAGCCAGACGCCCTGCTGGAACCCGGGGTCGGAGAGCATGTGCAGCGCGGAGCGCACATTGCTGCGCCAGCGCCACCATGGCATGTCGTTGAGTGGCATGCCGCCCATGGTGGAGGAGCGACGGCCGCGGCGGGAAGAGTTCTCCGAACCTTGCACGGTCATCGATCGTACGTTTCCTTTCCCCGGAGGCCACACCGCCCCCTTAATTCACTTCCGCGTCACCACGCGTCGACCATGGGTCACCCCCGGGTTGGCGATGTGAGGGAATCGTGCGTGAGCATGACCGGCAGTCGCTTTCGCAGCAGTCCCCTCTCCCGCCACCGCTCCCGGCCGTTCAGAGCCGGCGTCATCACCACGGGCGCGCTGGCGGCGATGACGCTCGCCGCCGGCTGCGGGGTCGTCCCCGGCATCTCGGCGGCCGACGACCCGATCACCGTCATGACCTGGGCGCCCGAGGAGACCAAGGCCACCAACAAGCCAGGCATGCCCGCTTTCGCCCGCGCCTACGCCAGCTGGGTGAACTCCGAGGGCGGCATCAACGGCCGCAAGCTCAACGTCCTCACCTGCAACGAGCGCAACGACAGTGTGGCCGCCGCGCGGTGCGCCCGGACCGCGGTCAAGGAGAACGCCGTCGCGGTCGTCGGCTCGTACAGCCAGCACGCCGACGCCTTCATGCCCGCCCTCGAGGGGGCCGGCATCCCGTACATCGGCGGCTACGGCATCACCACCGACGAGTTCACCAGCCCACTGTCCTACCCCGTCAACGGCGGCCAGCCGGCGCTGCTGGCCGGTCTCGGCCGCGCCCTCGCCGACTCCTGCGGGCCGGTCACCCTGATCCGGCCGGACACCATCGCGGGCGACCAGCTGCCCCCGCTGCTCAACTCGGGCCTGTCCGCCGGCGGCCATGAGCCGACCGCGGACCAGCGGGCGGAGGAGGAGGCCACCGAGTACGAGGGACAGTCGAAACAGGCTCTGGAGACCAGCACCACCGACCCGGAGGCCCCGGGCTGTGTGGTGCCCGCGCTCGGGGACCGCACCGGCACCTTCATGGACTCCTTCCGGCGGGCCCGCGCCGACTACCCCGACGTGCGCACCGCGACCGTGATGGGCAGCGTCGACCAGACGACGATCAACACGTCCGGCGGCTCGTCGAGCCCGTACGAGGGCTCGTACGTGACCGGCTGGTACCCGGCGTCGAGCGACGCGCTCTGGGACCCGATGAAGGACGTCATCAAGAAGGAGGCGTTCGGCGACAACCGGATCGACCCCGCCGACACCGGGGTGCAGACCACCTGGATCGCCTACACGGTGCTGAAGCAGGTCCTCGAGTCGCTCGGCGACGGCGAGGTGAGCTCGAGCAGCGTGACCCGGACCCTGAACAAGGGGCTGAAGGTCGAGACGGGCGGGCTCACCCCCACCCTGCGCTGGCAGTTCCAGGACAAGCTGGCCGCCGTCGGCTTCCCGCGGCTGGTCAACGCCAACGTGACACTGCAAAAGGTCAAGGACGGGCGGCTGGTGGCCTGCAGCGAGGGCTTCATCGACGTGACGGACACCCTGCACAAAGCCGACGTGGTGTGACGGCGCGGGGGCGACGCGGTGTGACGCGCGCGGGGGACGCGTCGAGGACCGGGCGGGGTGCGGAGGGGCGGGGTGCGGACGGAGGCCGTCCGACCGGTTCGGCCCTCTCCGTTGCTCCTCCGCCGCCCTCGCTGCCCCGCCGCTCTCGCCGCCTCCGCCGTCAGAAACCGGTCACAGCTGGGTCGGCTGCCGCTCGGTCAGGCCGTGCTGCCGGGCGATCGTGTTCCACAGCGCGGCCGCCTTGGTCTTCTCCTCCGTCGCGGTGCCGCTGGCCCGGTTGCCCTCCTGGGTCTGACCCGTCGTGCGGGCCTGGCCCTTCTTGCAGCCCTTCTTGCCCGCCACCTGGTCGGCCCAGGCCGCGTAGTGGTCGTCGGCCGACGCCGAGGCCTGCCACGCCTTGGTGAGGGCGGTGCTCAGTGCCTGGTGGTCGGGCAGCTTGTCCACCTCGATGCCGGAGAGGTCGGTGACCAGCTGGTTGCGCTGGTCGGCCGCGTCCCGCAGGTCCTTGGCCGCCTGGTCGAGATTGCGGCAGGCCTTCACGTCGGCCACCGCGTTGATCACGGCGGTCCGGCTGTCGCCGCTGACGGCCAGCAGCTTGTCCAGCTCCTCGGCCTGCTGCCGGACCGGATCGACGGTGGGGGATGCCTCGGCCTCGGCCTCGGGTTCCTCGCTCGCGGGGGCGGTGGCGGAGACGGGCTGCTTCTTGCCGCTGTCGTCCCCGCTGCCGAGCAGCGCGCCCGCGCCGATGCCCAGGACGACGAGACCGACACCGACCGCCGCGATGAGCGGCACCCTCGACCCCGTACCGCCGCTCCGGCCGCCGCCGTCGCCCCCACGGGCGGCCCGCCGGCCGCCACCCCCGCCCCGGCCGGGCGGGGCGGGGACAGGGGTGGGGGCGGGCTGCGGATACTCGAAGCGGGGGAGCTGCTGGGTGGAGCCGACCGCGCCCGGGTCGTCGCCCGCGCCGCGGAAGAGATTGTCGAACTCGGCGGGCGGCTGCCGGTTCCCGTCCTCGGCCGGAACACCGTACGGCGCCGCGCCCGGCGCTCCTCCGGGCCGGTCGGTCACCGGGGCCATGAACTGGGTCGCCTCGGCGTCGGGGTTGCCGGCGGGCGGCGGCCCGCCGTCCGCGCCCTGCGCGGGCAGGCCCGGGTACCGGGCCGCCCCGGCGTCGTGTGCGGCGGGCATCTCGGGGGGCAGCGCCCCCGGGCCCACCGGGGGTATGTACTGCGTCGCAGCCTCGTCCACGGGGGCGGCGGGCACCGGCGGCAGGAACTGGGTGGCTCCCTCCGACCCGTCGGGCAGCGCTCCCGCGGCGGCGGAGCCGTACGCGTCGACGGCGGGAACGCCGTAGGAGAAACCGTCCTGCGGCTGCAGCGGGGCGGACGGGTCGTACGAGGCGGGGGCGCCGTACACCGGGGCCTGCCCGCCCTCGGGCGGCAGCGGCCCCGGACCGTGCTGCCCCTGGCCGGGCCCGCTCGCGGCCGGGCCCTGCGCACCCCAGGGGGCCGGTTCCTGCGGGCTCCACTGCTGCGCGGGCGGGGACTGCCAGCCCTGACCCTGCGTCGGGGCCGGCGGCTGCTCCTCCGGTCCCCAGGGCGTCCCCCAGGTCTGGCCGCCGGACGGCGCCGAGGCGGGCGCCGGCCCGCCCGTACCCCCCGGAGCGACCGGACCGGCCGGCCCGCCCGGCAGCAGGGGCGCGCCACCGTCGGAGGGCAGCACGATGCCTTCGCGCGCGGGGCGCGCCGAGGGCTCCTCGCCCTGTCCACTCTGCGTCACCGGGACTCCTACACATGGGGGACCTTGTGAATCGTCGGCTCACGCTACCGGGTCCCCGGAGCCCGGTGCCACGCAGCACGGGGCCTTCGCTCCCGCCCTGTGACCGCAGTAACAGAACCAGGTCGCCCCACGCTGTTTCCGTCCCCTCCTTCACCTCCGCCCCGCGTCAACTCCGCGTCGGCCTCCCGTTCACCGCCGATGCCCGCCCCGTTCGTCCACGGGCACCGCCACCGCGCGTACGAGTACTGGTACATCCACCAGTACTCGGGCCCCAGCCCCTGCTCCTGTTCATGCCCCTGTTCACGCCGCGGCCGGGAGGGCGACGCGGGCGCCGAACTCCCGTACCACCGGCTCCTCCTGATACGGCTCCAGTCTCTGCCGGAAGTCCTCCAGGTACTCGGCACCGCGGTTCGACCTGAGTCCGTCGAGCAGTTCCACCGCCTTCAGGCCCGTGCTGCAGGCCTGCTCGACCTCCCGCTGCTGCACCTGCGCGGTGGCCAGCAGCACGTAGCCGATCGCCCGGCGCCGCGCCCGGGACTCCGGATGCCCGGCCAGGGCCTCGAGCGCGCACCGCGCGGCCGCCTCGGCCTGCCCCAGGTCCCGGTGGCAGTGCGCCAGCTCGTCGGCCAGATAGGCCTCGTCGAAGTGTGCGATCCACACGGGGTCGTCCCCCGACGCCGGATCGGCCGCCTCCATGGCACTGATCGCGTGCCCGGCCGCGATCTGCGCGGCGTGCGCGTCACCCATCAGCGCGTGCCCGCGCGCCTCCGCCGCGCGGAACATGGACTGCGCGCGGGGTGTCGCCCGGCCCCGCGCGCCCTCCTGCGCGGCACGCGCCAACTGCGCGATCTCCCGCGGGTTTCCGAGTTCCGCGGCCAGATGGCTCATGGAGGCGGCGAGCACGTACCCGCCGTAGCCGCGATCGCCGGCCGCCTGGGCCAGCCGCAGCGCCTGGATGTAGTAGCGCTGGGCGAGGCCCGGTTGCCCGGTGTCGATCGCCATGTATCCGGCGAGTTCGGTCAGTCGGGCGACCGCCGCGAACAACTCCCGCCCCACGGCCTCCCGGTACGACCCCGCGAGCAGCCCCGAGACGACGCTGTTGAGGTAGTGCACGACGACCGGACGCACATGCCCGCTGCCGTACTGGTGGTCCAGGTCCACCAGGGCCTGCGTCATCGACCGCACGGCCGCCACGTCGGACCGCCCGACCCGCGGCCCGACCGAGCGCGCCACCTGCGGGTCGGGGGCGGAGATCAGCCAGTCCCGGCTCGGCTCCACCAGGGCGGACGAGGCGACGGAGGAGCCGGACAGGAAGTCCCGCCGGCCCACGTCACTGCGCCACAGCTCGCAGACCTGCTCGATGGCCCCCAGGACCGTCGGCGAGAACTGGAGACCGACGCCCGACGCGAGGTTCTTGCCGTTGGCCATGCCGATCTCGTCGATGGTGACCGTGCGGCCCAGTTTGCGTCCGAGCGCCTCCGCGATGATCGCCGGCGCCCGGCCCCGCGGCTGCTGTCCGCGGAGCCAACGGGCCACCGACGTCTTGTCGTAGCGCAGGTCGAGGCCGTGTTCGGCACCGCACAGGTTGACCCTGCGGGCCAGCCCGGCGTTGGAGCACCCGGCTTCCTGGATGAGCGCCTGCAGTCGTTCGTTCGGCTGCCGCGCGACGAGAGGCCTTGCGGCCATGGCATACCCCCTGTGGCTGCGGTGCCTGCCCGCGCACCGAGTTGACGTGTCTTCCGCGGCCGGAGACCCGGCATCTCCTGACAACTCCTCTCGACCAGGAGCAAAAGTTCCGGCCCTGAAGATCAATGCCCCGTCGAGGTGCCGAAGATGCGAGGCATGTACGGATTGCCGGGGTGACGGTCGACGGCTGCCCCGCCCGGCGGCCCACTCCTGGCTACCCACCCGGGGACGTGGATCCCCTTGCGCGCCCCCGCGGATGCACCCATGCGCCCCGGGCGCGGAGCCAGTGCTCCTCCCCCGCGCATGGACCCGGGCGTAACCCCTGGTGACGGACGTAGTTGTGTTCGTCGTGGAAGAGACGATCCCGGGCACCGGCGCCGGACACATCCCGAAGCAGCGCGGAGAGACCCTGCTGGAGACCGCGGTGCGTTATACCGAGGAGCGGCACTGGGACGTGTTCGCGGGCACCTGGCTGGAGGCCGTCGACGGGGTGCACCGCTGCTCGTGCGGCGTCGCGAAGTGCCCGGCACCCGGCGCGCACCCGACGCGCTCGGACTGGGCGGCCCAGGCGACCGGCAGTGCGACCACCGTGCGCCGCATGTGGCAGATGTGGCCGACGGCCTCGATCCTGATCCCCACCGGCCACGCCTTCGACACGATCTCCGTCCCCGAGACGGCCGGGTTCCTGGCGCTGGCCCGGATGGAGCGGATGGAACTGACGCTCGGTCCGGTGACCCTGAGCCCGGCCGGACGCATGGAGTTCTTCGTGCTCCCCGGTGCCTCGGCGAAGGTGCCGGGTCTGATCCGCTCCCTGGGCTGGTCGCTGTCCCCGCTCGATCTGAGCGTGCGGGGCGAGGGTGCGTACGTGGCGGCGCCGCCCACGCGGTTCGGGTCCAGGGGGGCCGTGCAGTGGGCCAGCAGGCCGACCCCGGCGAACCGCTGGCTGCCGGACGCGACGGAACTGATCTCCCCTCTCGCCTACGCCTGCGGCCGCGACCGGCAGGACCGGCAGGACCGGCAGGACCTCAAGAACCGGCCGGGCCGGTAGATCCGGTAGATCCGGTAGATCCGGTAGATCCGGTGGGGCCCGCGGGAGCTCCGGGGCAGACCGGGCTCGCCCGGATCTCGGTCTTCGGCGGCACGGTGGCGGCGACCGTGCCGTGCGCACCGGTCGTCGCGCTCACGGTCGGGCCGAACGCCGTGCGCACCGGTCGTCGCGCTCAGGATCGGGCTGAACGTGAGTGCGGGCCGAGCGGGTCCGTCGCGGCTGCTGCTCCCGGTGGGCACGGTGTGCGACGCCGCCCTCGGCCTGCCCGGTCTCCGGCTCGCCGCCCCGGGCACGGCCCGCCGCCTCCCGGAGATCCTCGCCGCGGCCGGCAAGGGCTGAGCACCCCGGGCAGGCGGCGGGGGCGGCCGGGCTCAGTCGGCCCGGAGGGTGGCCAGGAACGGCTCGATCGCCGCCCGCCAGGCCTCCGGCTGGTCGTAGTGGACCAGGTGGCCGGCGTCGGCCACCTCCGCGTACCGGCCGCGGGGCAGGACGCGGACCATCTCCTGGGCCTCCGCGCGCCCCAGCTCGCCGTCGAGGCCCCGGACCACCAGGGTGGGGCACCGCACCTGGGCCAGCTCCTCCCAGTGCGCGTTGTAGACCCAGGTCTCGCGGGAGCGGAGCATCTGGTCCGGGTCGAAGACCGGCCGCCACCCGTCGGAGGACTCGGCCATCACCTCGGCGTAGAACTCACCGCGGGCCGGGTTCGGCCGCTCCACCCAGGGGTCGTCCTCGCCGAACCACTTGCGTACGTCGGCGAGCGTGGCGAACGGGAGGGGCCAGGCGGTGAACCACTGGGCCCACTCGCGCTGCGAGGCGGCCCCGAGCGCGGAGGCCCGCATGTCGCAGATGATCACCCCGCGCACCAGGTCCGGCCGCTTGGCGGCCAGCTGCCAGGCGGTCAGCGCGCCCATCGCGTGGCCGATGAGGACGGTCGGGCCGAGCCCCAGCTGCTCCAGGGCGGCCTCGGTGTCGTCGACATAGGCGTCCCGGGTGAACGAGGCCTGTGCGGGCTTGTCGCTGCGGCCGTGGCCACGCTGGTCGAGGGCGACGGCCCGGTACCGCTCGGAGAGCCAGCGGGCGGTGGACGCCCAGTGCGAGGCCCGTCCCATGAGTCCGTGCAACAGCAGCACGCCCGTGTTCCCGGCGGCGTGCTCCGCCGGGTCGCCGGCGCCCTTGGGGGGATCGCCGAACTCCCAGGCGGCGAGCCGTACGCCGTCCGCCCCCGTCACGTCGATGCGTCGCGCCATCGTGTTGGCACCCCCCAAGCTCGCTGCCTGCCGTGCTGCTTGCCCTGCCTGCTGTTGCCGCCCCACACAGGTTATCGAATGCGCTTTCGAGAACCCCGTTCCCGTCGCCAACACCCCTCGATCGAGTGACATCCCTCGAGGATTGATCGCCGGAGCCGAGGGGAGATCTTCAGCGGGGGGCGAACCGCTCGGGGAAAACGGTTCGAGGGAAATGACCCTGGGAGCTCGGGGCTCCGGGTCAGCACCGGGGAGGGCAGGCCCCGGCGCCGCACGGCGCCGGGGCCCCTCGCGTACGCACGGCACATCCTCCGCCCCTCCCCGGCCGGGCGACATCGTGCCGGGCCCGGCCAAGAGCCCCTCGCGTCATATGCCTCACGCGACAGCCTCGCACGTGAACCCGGTGAGCGCTGCACTTCGGCGCAGTGGATCTCGGATTCGGCGCGATCGCGCCGGAACCCCAACTCCCTACCGGAACAGACGAGTTGGGGTTCGAGCCGGTGATGCGGCGAGGGACGACGAGGCGATGCGGCGACAGGCCCCCGGTCCTAGGGCTTGGCGACGAACACGTGGGAGGCGACGTCCCTCTCCAGTTCGGCCGCCTCGCCGCCGCTGCCCACCAGCACACCGCCCGCCGACTCCGTCACACTGACCACCGATCCGGGCTGCACGCCCGCGCGGCGCAGCGTGTACATCAGCTGCGCGTCCGTCTGGATCGGCTCGCCGATCCGGCGCACCACGACCGTCTTGCCCTCGGCCCCCGGGTCGAGATCGGCCAGGGAGACCATGCCCTCGTCCAGGAACGGGACGGCGCCGTCCTTCTCGCCCAGCTCCTCCAGGCCCGGGATCGGGTTGCCGTAGGGCGACTCGGTCGGGTGCCGCAGCAGCTCCAGCACGCGACGCTCGACGGCCTCGCTCATCACGTGCTCCCAGCGGCAGGCCTCGGCGTGCACCTGCTCCCACTCCAGGCCGATCACGTCGACGAGCAGACACTCGGCGAGGCGGTGCTTGCGCATCACCCGGGTGGCCAGCCGGCGGCCCTCGTCCGTCAGCTCCAGATGCCGGTCGCTGGCGACGGACACCAGGCCGTCACGCTCCATCCGGGCCACCGTCTGGCTGACCGTCGGCCCGCTCTGGTCGAGCCGCTCGGCGATCCGGGCGCGCATGGGCACCACGCCTTCCTCCTCCAGCTCGAGGATGGTGCGGAGATACATCTCCGTGGTGTCGATCAGTCCGGACATACATGCCCCTCGATGAGATCTGCGATTGGCTCTGCCGGAGGCTGGACGGCTCACCGGCGCATGTGCTGGCCCTGGACTCAATTCTGACCCATCGCGCCGACAACCGGGGCACGCCGTGGAAACGCCGGGCGTTCGCCGGGCGGTACGGGCTGCCAGGGGGTCCGCCCGGGCCCCTGCCGCCCTGTTGACACGGCACTGGTCCGGACCGCACGGTGATCCGCAGCAGCCCACCCCGAAGGGATGGTCCTCCATGAGCGACCGTACGCCGGCCGACCGGTTCCTCGACGCCGCGATCGACCTGCTGCACCGGGTCCGCGACGAGGAGGCCGACTCCGTGGCGGCCGCGGGCGCCCTGCTCGCGGACACGGTCGCGGACGGCGGACGCCTCTTCGCCTTCGGCGCCGGCCACTCCTCGCTCGCCGCGCAGGACGTCGTCTACCGTGCGGGCGGACTCGCCCTGATGAACCTGCTCGCCGTCCCGGGGGTCGTCGGCGTCGACGTGATGCCGGCCACCCTCGGCTCCGCCCTCGAACGCGTCGACGGCCTCGCGAGCGCCGTGCTCGACGCGTCACCGGCCCGCGCGGGCGACGCCCTGGTGATCGTCTCCCTGTCCGGGCGCAACGCGCTCCCGGTGGAGATGGCCGTGAACGCCCGCGCCCTGGGCATGAAGGTCATCGGTGTGACCTCGGTGGCGTACGCGGCACAGACGACGTCCCGGCACGTGTCGGGGACGTACCTGAAGGACCACTGCGACCTCGTCCTGGACTCCAAGATCGCGGTCGGCGACGCGGAACTCACCCTGGACAACGTCCCCGCCCCCTTCGCCCCCGCCTCCACGGTCGTCACCACGGCCCTGCTCCAGGCGGTCGTGGCCACCGCCGCCGCCGCCCTGGCCGACCGGGGCATCGAGCCCCCGCTCCTGCGCTCCGGCAACGTCGACGGCGGCCACGACTGGAACGGCCGCGTCATGGACCAATACGCCGACCGGATCTTCTACCGGCGCTGAGAACCCGCCGTCGCCCCGGGCGCCCGGTCGCTCCCGCCGCTCCGGTCATTCCCGCCGCCCGGTGGCCCCCGCCAGGTCCAGGGCCGTGGCGATGCGTGCGGCCACGTCCTCCGCGTACATCGCGTCGGAGCGTTCGAACGCGTTCCGGCCCGGGCCGCGCAGGAACGTCACGGCACCCAGCGTCCGGCCGCGGCTGCGCAGCACCGTGCACAGGGCGTGTGCCGCGTCCGCCGGCCACTGCCGGGACACCGCCCACACCCGTGCCTCCTCCGCCGGCACCGCCCCCGCGTCGGCCCGCACCGAGCCGGCCCGCTCCACGCACTGCAGCGCCGGATGCCCCTCGCGGTACCGCACCGGCAGCCCCGCCCGCCCGGCCAGTCTGCTCGGCCCCGGCGCCCCGGAGGGGGTGGCCGCGATCCGCACCAGCCGGACCCGCCCGGCGCCCTCCCCCTCGCCCGCCGTCCCGTCGGGCCCCCGGTCGGCCACCCGGTCGATCAGCGCGTGGTCGGCGAATCCGGCCAGCGCGAAGTCCAGGTGGACGGTGACCGCCTCCGCCGGGTCCTCGCACTCGGCCGCCGCCCGCGCCGCCCGGTGCAGCTGCTGTGCGCGGAACCGCAGCAGCGAGGCCTCCTGCTCGCCCTGCCGGGACTCGGTCACGTCCTGGAACAGCCAGCCCACGCCGAGCGGCACCGGCTCCTCCGCCAGCGGCGACGACAGCCGCACGAATCCGCACCGCCAGCAGCGCCGCCGTTCGCCCTCCGGTTCCCGCACGCTCACCCAGATGTCGGCGGGCGCGGGCGGGGCGCCCTCGGCCAGCACATGGGTGAGCGCGCTCTCCAGCTCCTCCACCCCCTGCGACAGCAGCTCCCCGAGCGGCCGCCCCAGCACCGACCCGCGTCCCGTGCCGAGCGCGCGGGCCGCGTGCGGGTTCACCACGGCGGGCCGCAGATCGGCGTCGACGAGCACGACGCCCCAGCTCGCGTCCTCCAGCAGCGCCTCGCTCAGCGCGATCGACCGCTCCAGGTCGATCTGCGCGTGCACCTCGCTGAACGCGCAGTACACGCCCGCCGGCTTCCCGTCCGGCCCGCGCACGGCCGCGGACTGCGTCCGCACCAGCACCCGGCCGCCGTCCTTCGTCAGCAGTGCGAACTCGTGCACCTGCCGGCCCGGCGCGCTCATGGCCGACATCAGCCGCGCCTCCACCTCCGCGGCGTCGGCGCCGCGCACCGCCCATCCGGCGAACCCCGGCCGGCCCACCGCCTCGGCCGCGGTCCAGCCGAGGACGCGCTCCGCCTCCCGGTTCCAGTGCGTCACCACCCCGTCCGCGTCGAGGGCGCACAGGGCGGCGTCCATGCCGTCCAGCAACGCGGCCAGCAGATCGGACCCGGCCGGGTTCTCCCGCCCGGGCTCGTCGGGCCCCAGCTCGTCGGTGGCCCCACTACGCCGGGAAGCGCTCACCTGGACCCCCTGCAGGCTGTGTCCGCATGTACGGCACATCGGTCGGCTCACTTGCCATCATTCAACTTGAACGTGACCCGGCGCACATCGGATTCCCGCAACATCGAGGAAATCGTCGAAGGAACCGCCGTACCGCCCCGGCAGCACCGCGGCCGGCCGTGCCGCAGCGTCGCGGCGCTGTGGCACGGCCGGCCCGGTACGGCGTCCGCACGCGCGGGCGGCAGGCGGCGTCACCCCTCCGGGAAACGGGACCAGAAGTGGTCCACGATGTCGTCGAGGTAGCGCCGCCCCTGCTCGCCGGAGGTGTTGGCGCCGCCGCCCCTGCTGAGGGTGGCCGCCATGAGGGTCTGGTACTCGGCGTGCATGGCGCGCAGCGGGTCCTGCAGCTCGCGGCGCTCCATCGAGAGAAGGCGGGCGATGTCGCGGATGTGGGCCTGCCAGCGGGTGGAGACGGCCTCGGCGAGCAGCCGGGTGAGTTCCGCCTCCCCGCCGGTGATGGCGACGAAGTCCCTCGGGGGGAGCCTGAGAAGGGCGCCCAGTTTGGCCGACTGCCTCCGGTCACCGGCCCATCGGCCGGTTTCCTCCATGTGGAGGTAGTCGTGAAGTCTCAGGCTGGTGACGCGGGCGACGTCCTCGGCGGCGAATCCACTGGCGATCCGGTGTTCCCGCAGGGTGCGGGGAGCACCCATGAGGTCGCTCGGGGAGCACCACAGTGCGCCGGCCAGAGCGGTGAGTTCGGTGGCGGTGGGCAGGGCGACGCCGCGCTCCCACGCGGTGATGTGGTCGGGGGTGATGTGGGTCAGTCCGTAGGAGGCGCGCATGCCGTAGGCGACGTGGCCGGGGGCCATCCCGACCTTCCCGCGCAGGGTCCGGGCGGCGCGCGCGTTGAAGGGGAGCGGTGAGTTCACGCACCGAGAGTAGGGAGTGACCCACCGTGAGAACCATGCCCTCCTGTCGCCTGCCTCCCGTTATGACGGGAAGGTCGCCGCGAATTCTGTAGGAACCGACGGAAGGCCAACTAGGGAATCAACTCCTCTTTTCCTCAAAGGCCTTGAGGAAATAGCGCTGGTTCGTAGAATCCGCTGGCGGTCTGCCGCGGGTGCGTCCGGATTTCGTTTTTCTCGAAATTCCCGACGCCGCACGCGTCCGGCGGCTGCCGTCACGCTTCCCCGCACCTGCTCGCCCAGGAGACCCGACCCATGCAAACCCTCACGACCGACCCGGCCGACCCGGCGCCTGCCAGAGCCCACGGCCCGCTCGACCGGTTCTTCCGCATCAGCGAACGCGGCTCGACCTACGCCAGGGAGATACGCGGTGGCTTCGCCACGTTCTTCACGATGGCCTACATCCTGGTGCTGAACCCCATCATCCTGGGCAGCACCGAGGACAAGTTCGGCCAGACCCTGAGCGCCCCCCAGCTGGCGACCGCCACCGCCCTGGTGGCCGCCGTGATGACCGTGATCATGGGTGTGGCCGGCAACCTGCCGCTCGCCCTGGCCGCGGGTCTGGGTCTCAACGCCGTCGTCGCCTTCCAGATCGCTCCCCTGATGGCCTGGGAAGACGCGATGGGTCTGGTCGTGCTCGAGGGTCTGCTGATCTGTGTGCTGGTGCTGACCGGTCTGCGCGAGGCCGTCATGCACGCCATCCCGCAGCCGCTCAAGCAGGCGATCAGCGTCGGCATCGGCATGTTCATCGCCTTCATCGGCTTCGTGGACGCCGGGTTCGTCTCGCGCATCCCGGACGCCGCGAACACCACCGTGCCCGTCCAGCTCGGCACCGGCACCCTCACCGGCTGGCCCATGCTCGTGTTCTGCCTGGGTGTGCTGCTGACGTTCGTCCTCATGGCCCGCAAGGTGCGGGGCGCCATCCTCATCAGCATCCTGGCGATGACGGTGTTCGCCGTCGTCGTCAACGAGTTCGCCGACGTCAAGAGCTGGGGCCTCACCTCCCCCGAGCTGCCCGGCACCCCCGTCGCCGCGCCCGACTTCGGGCTCCTGGGGAAGTTCGACCTGTTCGGTGCGTTCGGTCAGATCGGCGTGCTCACCATCGTCCTGCTGATCTTCACGCTCATCCTGTCCGACTTCTTCGACACGATGGGCACCGTCGTCGGTGTCACCGCCGAGGCCGGGCTGCTCGACGAGCACGGGCAGGTCCCCGGTCTGGGCCGGGTCCTGTTCATCGACAGTGCGGCGGCCGTCGCGGGCGGTGTCTCCTCGTCCTCGTCCGCCACCACCTACATCGAGTCCGCCGCCGGTGTCGGCGAGGGTGCCCGGACCGGCTTCGCCAACCTCGTCACCGGCGGCCTGTTCGCTCTCGCCCTCTTCTTCACCCCCCTGCTCACCCTCGTGCCGATGCAGGCCGCGGCCCCCGCCCTGATCGCGGTGGGCTTCCTGATGATGACGCAGGTCAGGCACATCGACTGGGACCGCTTCGAGCTCGCCGTCCCCGCCTTCCTGACCGTCGTGGTCATGCCGTTCACCTACTCCATCAGCAACGGCATCGGCGCCGGCTTCATCTCCTACGTGGTCATCAAGGCCTTCCTGGGCAAGGGCCGCGAGGTGCACTGGCTGCTGTGGAGCACCGCGGGGCTCTTCCTCGTCTACTTCGCCATCGACCCGCTGAAGCAGCTGCTCGGCGTCTAACCGCACCGGCCGCCACCGGGGCCGCCGCCGGCACTCCGGGACCACCGAAAAAAGTGGTTGCTCCGGAGGGGATCGCTTCTTAGGCTGGCGGTACTTCGGAAAGGAGGTGGTTCGGCAGATGTATGCATACCGGACGGAAGAGGTGGCTGCGGGCCAGTAGCCCGTCGCCGTACTCGGTTCGGCGCCGGACCGGCGTGTGCGAGATACACGCAACCGGCCTAACCCAACGCAGTCGCCCGACCCGCGAGTCGCCGGTACGTCCGGCCGGCCCCTCCTTCGGAGGACCAGACTCGCGGGTCGTCTGCGTTTCTCGGGGGTTCAGGGCCCCGGGGCCCTGAACCCCGGGACCCCGGGGCTCTCGCGCTCAGCGGGCGAGGTCCGCGTAACCCTCGATCTCGTGCAGGCCGCGGCTGCCGGGGCCGATGTAGTGGGCGGAGGGGCGGACCAGGCGGCCGGTGCGCTTCTGCTCCAGGATGTGGGCCGACCAGCCCGCGGTACGGGCGCAGGTGAACATCGAGGTGAACATGTGGGCCGGAACCTCGGCGAAGTCGAGGACGATGGCGGCCCAGAACTCGACGTTGGTGGCCAGGACGCGGTCGGGACGGCGGGCGTGGAGTTCGGCCAGGGCGGCCTTCTCCAGGGCCTCGGCGACCTCGAAGCGCGGGGCCCCCAGGTCGCGCGCGGTGCGGCGCAGGACACGGGCGCGCGGGTCCTCGGCGCGGTAGACGCGGTGACCGAAGCCCATGAGGCGTTCGCCCCTGTCAAGGGCCTGCTTCACGTACGCCTCGGCGTCGCCCGTGCGCTCGATCTCCTCGATCATGCCGAGCACCCGTGAGGGGGCTCCGCCGTGCAGCGGTCCCGACATGGCGCCGACGGCGCCCGAGAGGGCCGCGGCCACGTCCGCGCCGGTGGAGGCGATGACGCGGGCCGTGAAGGTGGAGGCGTTCATGCCGTGCTCGGCGGCCGAGGTCCAGTACGCGTCGACGGCGGCGACGTGCTGGGGGTCGGGTTCGCCGCGCCAGCGGATCATGAAGCGTTCGACGATGGAGCGCGCCTTGTCGATCTCCCCCTGCGGGACCATGGGACGTCCCCGGCCGCGCGCGGACTGGGCGACGTAGGAGAGGGCCATGACGGCGGCGCGGGCGAGGTCCTCACGGGCCTGCTCGGCGTCGATGTCGAGGAGCGGTTTCAGGCCCCAGACGGGGCCCAGCAGGGCGAGTGCGGACTGGACGTCGACGCGGACGTCACCGGAGTGGACGGGGATCGGGAACGGCTCGGCGGGCGGCAGGCCGGGGTTGAAGGCGCCGTCGACGAGCAGGCCCCAGACGTTCCCGAAGGAGACGTGCCCGACCAGATCCTCGATGTCGACGCCCCGGTACCGGAGAGCCCCGCCCTCCTTGTCCGGTTCGGCGATCTCCGTCTCGAACGCGACGACTCCTTCGAGCCCGGGTACGAAGTCGGACATCAGGCGGCTCCTCATGGTGTGGGCGACGGATGATGTTGTCGTGGGGGGTGTCGTTGCAGGGGGTGCGGGGGGTGTTGTCGTGGGGGGCGGCCTCGTGCGGGCCGGTCGACGGGAGCGGGGCGGGTGCCCGTCGGATCCGCGGTCCCCTGCGAGGACTCGCGGTCCGGAACACCACCGGTCACTCCTGTGATGCCCGGTGGGCGGCCACCCAACCTGCTCCGTGTCAGCACGATATCCCTGAGTGCCATTTTTCGGGAGGGTTCACGACACTCAGTGCCATACGGGACCATGGGCACCGGGTCCCCACGGGATCCCTCCATGCGGCAGGATGACGGCGTGACCGACCGAGACTCCGTCCCCCTCGCTCTCGCCTCGATGCGCAAGCAGTACCGGGCCGAGGGGCTTTCCGAGACCGATCTGGCCGCCACCCCCGTCGAGCAGTTCGCGCGCTGGTTCAAGCAGGCCGCGACGGACGGCGGGCTGTTCGAACCGAACGCCATGGTCGTCTCCACGGCGGACGCGCAGGGCCGGCCCAGCTCCCGCACGGTACTGCTGAAGCACTTCGACGAGCAGGGGTTCGTGTTCTACACGAACTACGACTCCCGCAAGGGGCGCGAGCTGGCCGGGAACCCGTACGTCTCGCTGCTGTTCCCGTGGCATCCGATGGCCCGGCAGGTCATCGTCACCGGGGTCGCGGTGCGCACCGGCCGGGACGAGACGGCCGCCTACTTCCGCACCCGGCCGCACGGCTCGCAGCTGGGCGCCTGGGCGAGCGGCCAGTCCTCGGTGCTCGCGGACCGTACGAAGCTGGACACGGCGTACGCGGAGCTCGCGGCCCGCTATCCGGAGGGCGAGCAGGTGCCGGTGCCGCCGCACTGGGGCGGTTTCCGGGTGGCCCCGCAGGCGGTGGAGTTCTGGCAGGGCCGGGAGAACCGCCTGCACGACCGCCTGCGGTACGTGGCACGGGCCGACGGGGGCTGGAGGGTGGAGCGGCTGAGCCCGTGAGGGCTTGCCCGCCTCAGCCCGGGGCCTCGTCCAGTGCCCCCTCGAGGAGTGCCGCCCACTGCCCCACCACCCGTTCGCGGCGGGCCGTGTCGTCGGTGAGGAGGTTGGCCAGACCCAGGCCGCGGGCCATGTCGAGGAGGCCCTGGACGCTCTCGCGGACGCCGGGGCGGGACTCGTCGGCGCCCAGGAGGTCGACGGCGATGCGGTGGGACTCCCGGCCGACCCGCGCCTCCAGTTCGGTCACGCGGGGCCGCAGCTGTTCCTCGTCGGAGGCGGCGACCCACAGGTGCAGGGCGGCGCGGAACAGGGGCCCGGTGTAGAGGTCGACCAGGGCGGTGACCACCGCGCGGCGGTCACCGGCGGCCGCGCCCTCGGGGAAGAGCGCGCGCAGCGCGGTGGAGCGTTCCTCGGCGACGTACTCGACGGCGGCCGTGAACAGGTCCTCGCGGGTCGGGAAGTGGTGCTGGGCCGCCCCCCGGGAGACACCGGCGCGCTCGGCGACGACGAGGACCGTGGAGCCCGCCCAGCCGCGTTCGGCGAGGCAGGCCACGGCGGCCTCCAGGAGGCGCTGCCGGGTGGCCCGGCTGCGGTCCTGCTTGGGGACGCGTTCACCGCGGTCGGCCGCCGCGCTCACACCACCCATTCCGGATCCCGTCGTTCGAGGAAGGCCGTCATCCCCTCGCGCGCGGGGGCGGAGGCGAAGAGGCGGGCCGAGAGCGCCGTCAGGTGGGCGGCGTCCCGGTCGAAGGTTTCCAGCACCCTAGTCGTGAGCAGCCGTTTCGTCTCGGCCAGGGCCTCGGGGGCGGATCTGCGCAGGCCGTCGAGGAGGGGCGCGAGCGTCTCGTCCACGTCGTCACCGGCGGCGGTGAGCAGCCCGATGCGGACGGCTTCGTCGGTGCCGAGGCGTTCGCCGGTGAGGTAGTAGCGGGCCAGCGCGCGCGGGTCGGTGCGGGGCAGCAGCGGCAGGGAGATGACGGCGGGGGCGACCCCGATGCGGACCTCGGTGAAGGCGAAGGTCGCCGCGTGGGAGGCGACGGCGATGTCGCAGGCGGCGAGCAGGCCGAGACCGCCCGCGCGGACGTGTCCGGTGACCCGCGCGACGACCGGTTTCGGCAGCTCGACGATCTGCCGCAGCAGGCCCACCAGGGCCTCGGGGGGAGGGGGGTCGCGCAGGTCGGCGCCCGCGCTGAAGGTGGTGCCGGTGTGGGTGAGGACCACCGCGCGCACGCCGGTGTCCCGGCCGGCGCCGGTCAGTGCCTCGGCCAGTTCCCCGACGAGGGCGGCGGACAGGGCGTTGCGGCGCTCCGGGGCGTCGAGACTGAGCGTTTCGACACCCCGCGCGCGGGCGTGGCCGATCAGGGTCACGAGGGCTCCTCGTGCGCCGCGCGGAGTTCACGGCGCAGGATCTTTCCGGAGGCGGCGCGGGGGACGGCGTCGAGGAAGGTGACGTGCCGGACCCGCTTGTACGGGGCGACGCGCTCGGCCACGTACATCATGACCTCGCCCTCGGCGAGCCCCGGGGCGGACGGCTGACGGACGACGTGGGCGTGCGGGACCTCGTTGCCGTCCTCGTCGTAGACGCCGATGACGGCCGCGTCGGCGATGCCGGGGTGGGTCAGGAGCAGCGCCTCCAGTTCGGCGGGGGCGACCTGGAAGCCCTTGTACTTGATCAGCTCCTTCACCCGGTCCACGACGAAGAGCCAGCCCTCACCGTCGACGTGGCCGACGTCGCCGGTGTGCAGCCAGCCGTCCGCGTCGATCATCGCGGCGGTGGCGTCGGGGCGGCCGAGGTAGCCCTTCATGATCTGGGGCCCGCGGATGAGGATCTCGCCGGACTCGCCGGGCCCGAGGTCCTTGCCGGGGTCGTCGAGGGAGACGATCCGCATCTCGGTGCCGGCGATCAGCTTGCCGACGGTGCCGGGCGGCGCGTCCCGCATGGCGTCCAGGGGGACGACGTGGGTGCCGGGCGAGAGTTCCGTCATGCCGTACGCCTGGCCGACGGGCGGCAGCCCGAGCCGCTGCGAGCAGGCGGCGGCGAGGCGCGCGTCCAGGGGGGCGGCGGCGCTGATGACGTGCTGCAGCGAGCTCAGGTCGTACCGGTCGACCAGGGGGTGCTTGGCGAGGGCCAGCACGATGGGCGGGGCCACGTACAGGCCGGTGATGCGGTGGTTCTGGACGGCCGCGAGGAACGTCTCCAGGTCGAAGCGCGGCAGCACGACGACGGTGGCGCCCTGCCGCAGGGGGGCGTTCATCAGGGCGGTCAGCCCGTAGATGTGGAAGAACGGCAGCACGGCGAGGACGCGGTCGCCGGGGCCCGCCGTGATCAGCGGCTGGAGCTGGGCGAGGTTGGTGGCGATCTGCCGGTGGGTGAGCATCACGCCCTTGGGGGTGCCGGTGGTGCCGGAGGAGTACGGCAGGGCGGCGACGTCCTCGGCGGGGTCGATCCCGACGACCGGCTCGGGGGCCGTGGAGGCCAGCATGTCGATCAGGGAGCGGTGTCCCGGCGCGCTGTCGCAGACGAAGATCTCCCGTACTCCGCCCGCGAGTTCGGCGGCCCGCCGCGCGGTCTCCAGCAGCGGCGAGACGGTGACGATCCAGCGGGCCGCGGAGTCCTTCAGCTGCTTGCCGAACTCCTCGGCGGTGGCCAGCGGGTGCACAGTGGTGACGGAGGCGCCCGCGCGGGTGGCCGCGTAGAAGGCGGTGGGGAAGGCGATGGTGTTGGGGCTGTGCAGGGCGAGGACGTCGCCCTTGCGCACCCCCGCCTCGGCGAGACCGGCGGCGACGCGCCGGTGGAACCGGTCCAGCTGCTCGTGGGTGAGGGTGGTGCCGTCGGTGCCGTCGATCAGCGCCGGGGTGTTCCCGAACTCGGCGGCGCGCGCGAACACCGCGTCGTGAATGGGGAGTTCGACCGGCTGAACGTCTGCGTACTCGCTGCGGAACATGGTTCCTCCAGGACGGCCTAGTACGACTTGGGAAGGCCCAGGGTCTGGTGGGAGACGTAGTTGAGAATCATCTCCCGGCTCACCGGGGCGATACGGGACACGCGCGCGGCCGTTATCAGCGAGGCCAGCCCGTACTCGCGGGTGAGACCGTTCCCGCCGAGGGTGTGCACGGCCTGGTCGACGGCCTTCACACAGGCCTCGGCGGCCGCGTACTTGGCCATGTTGGCGGCCTCGCCCGCGCCCGTGTCGTCACCGGCGTCGTAGAGGTGGGCCGCCTTCTGCATCATCAGACGGGCCAGTTCGAGGTCGATGTGCGCCTGCGCGAGGGGGTGCGCGATGGCCTGGTGGGCGCCGATGGGGGCGTTCCAGACGGTACGCTCCCGCGCGTACTCGACGGCGCGGGAGAGCGCGTGGCGGCCCATGCCGATCGCGAAGGCGGCGGTCATGATGCGTTCGGGGTTGAGCCCGGCGAAGAGCTGGAGCAGCCCGGCGTCCTCATCACCGACGAGCGCGTCGGCGGGCAGTCGTACGTCGTCGAGGACCAGCTCGAACTGCTTCTCGACGGAGTGGAGTTCCATGTCGATGGGGCGCCGCCGGAAGCCCTCGGCGTCGCGGGGGACGATGAACAGACAGGGCTTGAGCTTTCCCGTGCGCGCGTCTTCGGTGCGGCCGACGATCAGGGTGGCGTCGGCGATGTCGACGCCGGAGACGAACACCTTGCGGCCGGTGAGGAGCCAGTCGGTGCCGTCGCGGCGTGCGGTCGTGGTGATGCGGTGACTGTTGGAGCCGGCGTCGGGTTCGGTGATGCCGAAGGCCATCAGGCGGCTTCCGTCGGCCAGGGCGGGCAGCCACTCCCGTTTCTGGGCCTCGGTGCCGAAGCGGGAGATGACGGTGCCGCAGATGGCCGGGGAGACGATCATCATCAGCAGGGGGTTGCCGGCGGCGCCCATCTCCTCCAGGACGAGGGATAGTTCGGTGATACCGCCGCCACCACCGCCGTATGCCTCCGGCAGGTTGACGCCGATGTAGCCGAGCTTGGCGGCCTCCTGCCAGAACGGGCGGCTGTCGGCGCCGGGGGTGCGGGGGTGGTTCTTCGCGAACGAGGCGACCGCTTCGCGCAGCGCCTTGTGTTCTTCTGTCTCGATGACGGGCATGAGCGCTCCTAAGGGGGAGGGGCTTCAGATCGTCGGGAGAGTGCGGGTCGTCTGTGGTTACTCGCGCCCACGCGGCGGTAGCCGCATGTCAGGAACAGCCCCGCGCCCCTGAAGGGTGTCTTCCTCCACGACAGCCAAAAGGGCTCCGGGCTCGACCTGTTGGCCCGGTGTGGCGTGGAGGACGCTCACCGTGCCCGTGACCGGGGCGGTGATCTGGTGTTGCATCTTCATCGCCTCCAGCCAGAGGAGGGGCTGGCCGGCCTTCACCGGCGCCCCCTCGGTCAGGCCCTCCGCGATGCGGACGACCGTGCCCGGCATGGGGGCGAGGAGGGAGCCGGGGGCGTGCCGGGCGGTGGGGTCGGGGAAGCGGGGCAGGACGGTGAGGGCGGTGGCGCCCACGTACACGCGGTCGTCGTGGCGGCTGACCTCGTAGCGGCGCCGTACGCCGTCCACGTCCAGGATCACCAGCCCCGCGTCGGCGTGCACCACCCGCACCCCGTCGGCCGCCAGGCCCTGGCGCGTGTGCCGGTAGCGGACCTCGTGTTCCTCGCCCGCCCTCGCGTACCGCTTGACCTGCGGCTGCGAGGGCAGGTTGCGCCAGCCGCCGAAGCGGGAGCGGCCGTGGGCGTCGGCGAGGGCGGCGGCGAGCGGGGCGTACGGGTCGGGGGCGGGGGTGGTCAGCCCGGTCAGGTGCCGGTCGTAGAAGCCGGTGTCCATGCGGGCTCCGGCGAACTCCTCGTGCCGCAGGGAGCGGACGAGCAGGTCCCGGTTGGTGACGGGGCCGTGGAGCACCGTGCGGTCCAGGGCGGAGGCCAGCTTGCGGATCGCCTCCGCGCGGGTGGGGGCGTGGGCGACGACCTTGGCGAGCATCGGGTCGTAGTGGACGCCGATGTCGTCGCCGTCGCCGTAACCGGTGTCCAGGCGGACGCCGTCGGGGACGGCGAGGCGGTGCAGACGGCCGGTCTGCGGGGCCCAGTCGTGGGCGGGGTCCTCGGCGTAGAGACGGGCCTCGACGGCGTGACCGTGCGCACGGGGCGGGTCCTTCTCGAGCGGGTGCCCCTCGGCGACGCGGATCTGCTCGGCGACGAGATCGACGCCGAACACGGCCTCCGTCACCGGGTGTTCGACCTGGAGGCGGGTGTTCATCTCCAGGAAGTGCGCCCTGCCCCCGGCGACGAGGAACTCGACGGTCCCGGCGCCGACATAACGGACGGCGCGGGCGGCGCGTACGGCGAGGGTGTGCAGTTCGCCGGTGAGCCGCGCGGACAGCCCGGGGGCCGGGGCCTCCTCGATCACCTTCTGGTGGCGGCGCTGGAGGGAGCAGTCCCGGGTGCCCAGCGCCCACACCGTGCCGTGGGTGTCGGCGAGGATCTGCACCTCGACGTGCCGTCCACCCTGCACGTAGGGCTCGACGAACACCTCGCCGTCGCCGAAGGCGCTCGCCGCCTCCGCGCGGGCGGCGGCCAGTTCGCCCTCCAGGTCGGCGAGTCGCCGTACGACGCGCATCCCGCGTCCGCCGCCGCCCGCCGCCGCCTTCACCAGCACCGGCAGGTCCGCCTCGGTGACGTCCCGCAGGGGCTCGATCCCCATCAGTTCCTTGGCCCGCGTCTTGGAGGCCATCGCCTCGACGGCCTCCGGGGGCGGCCCGATCCACACCAGTCCGGCGTCCTGGACGGCCCGCGCGAAGCCGGCGTTCTCGGAGAGGAACCCGTAGCCGGGGTGCACGGCGTCCGCGCCGGCCGCGAGGGCCGCCTTCACGATCAGGTCGCCGCGGAGGTAGGTGTCGGCGGGCGCCGCCCCCGGCAGGCGTACCGCCGTGTCGGCCACCCGCGCGTGGCGGGCGTGCTCGTCGGCGTCCGAGTGCACGGCGACCGTGCGGATCCCGAGCTCACGGCAGGTGCGGACGACACGGCAGGCGATCTCGCCCCGGTTCGCCACCAGTACGGAATGGATCGAGCTGATCGAGGTGAACACGGTCCCTCACATCCGGAAGACGCCGAAGCCACCGCGCACGCCCTCGTAGGGCGCGGTGTGGACGGCCGACAGGCACAGGCCGAGGACGGTGCGGGTGTCGCGCGGGTCGATGACGCCGTCGTCGTACAGCCGCCCGGACAGGAACATGGGCAGCGACTCGGACTCGATCTGCTGCTCCACCATGGCGCGCAGCGCCGCGTCCGCCTCGTCGTCGTAGGGCCGGCCCTTCGCCGCCGCCGACTGCCGGGCGACGATGGACAGCACGCCGGCGAGCTGCTGCGGGCCCATGACGGCGGACTTGGCGCTGGGCCAGGCGAACAGGAAGCGCGGGTCGTACGCCCTGCCGCACATGCCGTAGTGCCCGGCGCCGTAGGAGGCGCCCATGAGGACGGACAGGTGCGGGACGCGGGAGTTGCCGACCGCGTTGATCATCATGGCGCCGTGCTTGATGATGCCGCCCTGCTCGTACTCCTTGCCGACCATGTAGCCGGTGGTGTTGTGCAGGAAGAGCAGGGGGATGTCGCGCTGGTTGGCGAGCTGGATGAACTGGGCGGCCTTCTGCGACTCCTCGCTGAACAGCACCCCTCGGGCGTTGGCGAGGATGCCGACGGGATAGCCGTGCAGGGTGGCCCAGCCGGTGGTGAGGCTGGTGCCGTAGAGCGGTTTGAACTCGTCGAAGTCGGAGCCGTCCACGATCCGCGCGACGACCTCACGCGGGTCGAAGGGGATCCTCAGGTCGCCGGGGACGATGCCGAGCAGCTCGTCCTGGTCGTACTCGGGCGGCGCGGCCGGTCCCGGATCGGGGTACGCCTTGCGGTGGTTGAGGCGGGCCACGACCCGGCGGGCCTGCCGCAGGGCGTCGGGTTCGTCGACGGCGAAGTGGTCGGCGAGGCCCGACACGCGCGCGTGCATCTCGGCGCCGCCCAGCGACTCGTCGTCGCTCTCCTCGCCGGTGGCCATCTTCACCAGCGGCGGCCCGCCGAGGAACACCTTCGCCCGTTCCCTGACCATGATCACGTGGTCGGACATGCCGGGGACGTACGCGCCCCCGGCGGTGGAGTTGCCGAAGACGACGGCGACGGTCGGGATGCCGGCCGCCGAGAGCCGGGTGAGGTCCCGGAAGACGGCACCGCCCGGGATGAAGATCTCCTTCTGGGAGGGCAGGTCGGCGCCGCCGGACTCGACGAGGCTGATCACGGGCAGCCGGTTGGCGAGCGCGATGTCGTTGGCGCGCAGGGCCTTCTTCAGCGACCAGGGGTTGCTGGCACCGCCCCGTACGGTCGGGTCGTTGGCGGTGATCAGGCACTCCACGCCCTCGACGACCCCGATGCCGGTGACGAGCGAGGCGCCGGTGGTGTACTCGCTGCCCCAGGCCGCCAGCGGGGACAGCTCCAGGAAGGGCGTGTCCGGGTCGAGGAGCAGCTCGATGCGCTCACGGGCGAGCAGCTTGCCGCGTTCGCGGTGCCGCTCGACGTACTTCTCGCCGCCGCCCGCGAGGGCCTTGGCGTGCTCGGTGTCGAGTTCGGCGAGCTTGGCGAGCATGGCCTCGCGGTGGGCCCGGTACTCCGGGTCGGCCGTGTCCAGGGCGGATTCGAGGACCGTCACAGCAGGGCCTCCGGGATGTCGAGGTGCCGGGAGCGCAGCCATTCGCCGAGCGCCTTGGCCTGCGGATCGAAACGGGCCTGCGCGGCGACGCCCTCGCCGAGGATGCCCTCGACGAGGAAGTTCAGGGCGCGCAGGCGGGGCAGTACGTGCCGGGTGACGGGCAGAGCATGGGCCTCGGGGATCAGCTCCCGGAACCGCTCGACGGTCAGCTCGTGCGCGAGCCACCGCCAGGCGTCGTCACCGCGGGCCTCCGGGACCCACACGCCGACGTTGGCGTTCCCGCCCTTGTCGCCGCTGCGGGCCCCGGCGATCAGACCGAGGGGGGCGCGGCGGGTCGGCCCGGGTGCCGGGGGTTCCGGCAGCTCCGGCTCCGGCACGTCCGCGAGTACGGCGGTGGCGTGGGGCGGGTCCACGGTGATCCGGCGCCCGTCGTGGAGGACGGCCACATGGTGGACCCCGCCATGGGGGACGTACACATCCTCGAACACCCCATAGGGAGCGCCCTTCCCCGGTGGTGCCACCACATGGAATCCGGGGTAACTGGCCAGCGCCAGCTCGATGGCGGCCCCGCTCAGCGCACGCCCGACCGCCTCCTGGCCGGGGTCCCGCACGACGAGCCGCAGCAGGGCGCTCGCGGTCTCCTCCGTGTCCGCGTCGGGCCGGTCGGTGCGCACCAGCTCCCACCGCACCTCGGCGGGCGGCGTCCTGGCGAGCGCGCCGGTCATCTGCTCCCGTACGAGAGCCGCCTTCGCCTCGATGTCGAGCCCGGTGAGGACGAACACGACCTCGTTGCGGAAGCCGCCGAGCCGGCTCCGCCCGACCTTGAGCGTGGGCGGCGGCGCCTCCCCTTCGACGCCTTCGACGCGTACCCGGTCGGGGCCGTCCTGGGTGAGCCGTACGGTGTCCAGCCGGGTGGTGACGTCGGGTCCGGCGTACCGGGCGCCGCCCGTCTCGTAGAGCAGCTGCGCGGTGACGGTGCCGACGTCGACGAAGCCGCCGGTGCCGGGGTGCTTGGTGATGACGCAGGAACCGTCCTCGTGCAGTTCGGCGAGGGGGAAGCCGGGCCTCAGTAAGTCGCCGGGCGGCCGCTCGCCGAAGAAGGCGTAGTTGCCGCCGGTGGCCTGGGTCCCGCACTCCAGCACGTGTCCGGCGACGACGGCGCCCGCGAGCCGGTCGTACTCCGTCGGCGCCCAGCCGAAGTGGGCGGCGGCCGGCCCGGTGACCAGGGCCGCGTCGGTGACCCGCCCGGTGACCACGATGTCGGCGCCCTCGCGCAGACAGGCCGCGATGCCGAAGCCGCCGAGGTAGGCATGTGCGGCCAGCGCGCCCGGGTGGGAGGCGGTGAGGTCGTCGCCCTCCACATGGGCGACGCGTACCGGGATGCCGAGCCGCCCGGCCAGTTCCCGTACGGCGTCGGCGAGGCCGGCCGGGTTGAGCCCGCCGGCGTTGGTGACGATCCTGACGCCGCGCTCGTGGGCGAGGCCGAGGGTCTCCTCCAGTTGCCGCAGGAAGGTGCGGGCGTACCCGGCGGTGGGGTCCTTGAGCCGGTCGCGGGCCAGGATGAGCATGGTCAGTTCGGCGAGGTAGTCGCCGGTGAGGACGTCGAGCGCACCGCCGGTGAGCATCTCGCGCAGGGCGTCGAAGCGGTCGCCGTAGAAGCCGGAGGCGTTGCCGATGCGCAGGGCCGTCGCCGTCACCGCGCGGTGTCCCTTTTCGGTTCCCGGCCACCTCCGGGCGGCCCGGCGAAGGCCTGGGCGATGTCCAGCCAGCGGTCGGCGTCGGAGCCGTCGGCGGTGAGGGCGAGATCGGCGCGGTGGGCGCGCTGGGTCACCAGGAGGCAGAAGTCGAGCGCGGGGCCGGTGACGCGGTCCGTGGCGTCCTCGGGACCGTACGTCCACAGTCCGCCCGAGGGGGCGGTGAGTTCGACGCGGAACTGCTCGAACGGCGTGGGCAGTCCGTGCACCCCGAAGGCGAAGTCACGGGTGCGGATACCGAGCCGCACCACATGCCGGAGCCGGTCGGTGGGTGGCCGCACCACACCCAGCGCGTCGGCCACGTCCGAGCCGTGGGCCCAGGTCTCCATGAGCCGGGCGGTGGCCATGGAGGCCGTCGACATGGGCGGGCCGTACCAGGGGAACCGCGCCCCCTCGGGCGCTGCCCGCAGGGCGTTCTCGAGGGCCTCGCGTCCGGCGCGCCAGTCCGCGAGCAGCCGTGCGGGCGGCAGGCCCGCCCCCTCCTCCGCGGCGTTGTCCACGAAGTCCCCGGGCTCGGTCAGCGCCTTCTCGACCTCACGGGCGAAGGCGCCCTGATCGGTCACGGCGAGCAGCGAGGAACGGTCGGTCCAGGCGAGGTGCGCGATCTGGTGGGCGACGGTCCAGCCGGCGGCGGGCGTCTGTCGCGCCCACTCCTGCGGGCTCAGCCCGGCCACCAGCCGGTCGAGGTCGTCGCTCTCCGCACACAGGTCGTCGATCACGGGCGTCGGGTCGGCCATGGAGCGAGCATGACAGGCCCTCAGAAAACAATCAAGCGTGCTTGCTGGATTTCATTCCGCCACCACAGCGGCAGCGGGCAAGGCCGAGCACCGACGCCCACTTGCCCGCAAATATTAGTTCGTGCTAATTTTCAGACGTGGCCGAACCTTATGAGCTGCGCTTCTTCGACGATGTGCTGAACTGGATCAAAACACTCGCCAAGGAGGACCCGGACAGCCACCTCCACGTGATAGCCGCTCTGGAACGGCTCCAGGAAGTGGGCCCGGCGCTGCGGCGGCCGACGGTCGGCGCGATCGAGAAGAGCCGCTACCGGAACATGCGGGAGTTACGCCCACGCAACGGCGGGGCAGTGAGCATTCGGATGCTTTTCGTCTTCGACCCCGAGCGGCGGGCCATCTTCCTGGTGGCGGGCAACAAGGCCGCCGGGCGTCAGTGGGCGGCCTGGTACCCCCGGGCAGTCAAAGAGGCCGACGACAAGTTCACGGCATACCTTGAGGCGCTGGAACAGGAGAAGAAGAAAGGGCAGGGCGAATGAACCTCGGCTCCATGGACGACCTGACGGCCGACATCACCCCCGAGAAGCGCGAGCGCATCGATGCCATCAAGGCGGAGATGGTCGATGCGGAGCGCGGACACGAACTGGCCACGCTCCGCAAAGCTCAGGGCTTCACCCAGATCCAGGTCGCCAAGGCGATGGGCGTCACGCAGGGCCGGGTCAGCCAGATCGAGCGAGGCACCGCTCGCCTGGACACCTCGACGATGGCGGCCTACCTGCACGCGATCGGTGGCGAGCTGACCATAACGGCCACCGTGGGAAATCTTTCGGTACGGCTGTAGGGCGCAACGATCGCAGCCCGGCGTCGGCCCTCTCTCGTCCCACCTGCGGTCACGGCGCGCGCCGCACGGATGCGGCGGCCTCACGGTACAGGGAACTCGCCGTGGCCAGGTGCCCGCGCGCCTCGTCGGCAGTGGCGGCGATCCGGGCGAGGTGCTCGGCACGGCGGTACGCCTTGGCCATGACCGGGTGACGCTCGATTTCGATCAGCACGGCCCAGTGGCTGAGGTAGGCGTGGACCGGCTTGAGCGAATCGTGTTCCACCGCTTCGGTGAGCGCCCGGTCCTTCACCCGGTCGTATGCCGGCAGAAGGTCGGGGGCGACAACCGTGCAGGCGGCACGCAGGGCGCCCGGTGTGCGCTCCGGGCGAGGGATCAGCGGTCCACCGCCGACGGTCTCAATGGGTTGCACGAGAGCGACTCTAGTCCCGTCGCCCCTCGCCACGTCGCCGCAAGCGTCAGGAGACCGTCCCCGGCGCCTTCGGGCGCCCCCGCCCCACCTGGGTCCGTACCGCTCCCATGCTCGCCGCGATGACCAGGGCGATGGCGGCGGCCTCGGTGAGGGTGAGGGCCTGGCTGAGGATGAGGAAGCCCGCGGCGGCGGCGATGGCCGGTTCCAGACTCATCAGGATGGCGAACGTGGAGGCGGGCAGACGGCGCAGGGCGAGGAGTTCCAGGGTGTACGGCAGGACGGAGGAGAGCACCGCGATCGCCGCGCCCAGCCCGAGGACCGTCGGGTCGAGGAGCTTGGTACCGGACTCGGCGATGCCCAGCGGCAGGAACACCAGCGCCGCCACGCCCATGGCGAGGGCGAGCCCGTCGGCCTGTGGGAAGCGGCGGCCCGTACGCGCGCTGAAGATGATGTAGGCCGCCCACATGACACCGGCCCCCAGGGCGTAGGCGGCGCCCACGGGATCGAGGCTGCCGAAGCCTCCGCCGCCGAGCAGGGCGACACCGGCGAGGGCGAGTCCGGCCCAGACGAAGTTGATCGCGCGCCGGGAGGCCAGCACGGACAGGGCGAGCGGGCCGAGCACCTCCAGGGTGACCGCCGTACCGAGCGGGATGCGGGCGACGGACTGGTAGAAGAGGCCGTTCATCCCGGCCATCGCGAGCCCGAAGACGATCACCGTGGTCCAGTCGGCGCGCGAGTGCCCGCGCAGCCGGGGCCGGCACACCAGGAGCAGCACGACCGCGGCCACCAGCAGCCGCAGCGTCACGACGCCGAGCGCGCCGGCCCGCGGCATCAGCGTCACCGCGAGCGCCCCGCCGAACTGCACGGAGATCCCCCCGGCGAGCACCAGTCCGACGGGCCCCAGCGCGCCCCGCCCGCGCGGAGCACCCGCCCCGCCGGGCGCATGCCCGGGAGCCGCCGCGGGGAGGGCGGCCGGAGCCGGGACGGACGGGGTGGCGGAGCTGGGGATGGTCACGGCGCCTTCCATGGGTTCGGTACGGGAGGAACGGGGGGAAGAGGCGCTCCCCCTCGGGGATTGTGCACGACGCTGAACTATCCGGTCCAGAGTAATGGACTCAGTCAGCACCGTGCAGCTTTCACGTACCTGACGATGAGGCCCGCGTCCCGCCCGGGTCAATCCGGTCCGTCATACGGACGACCGGACGTGCAGTGACACGACGACACGACGCCATGACGCCGTAGGTCAACGGAAGGTCACCCACCGGTCTCGGCGGCCCTCGGCCGTGCCCGCTTCGAGACGCACCTGTGACGCCCCGTACCGCACGTTCCGCCACGCCCCGGCGTCACAGTCGCATGAGTCGGATTCAACGGACCGAGGGGGAACGGACGATGAAGTGGCACACGACGACGAAGCACCACGGAACAACGAAGCGGCACGGGGCACGGAGGCTGAGCGGCGCGCTGCTGGCGCTCGCGGCGGCGAGCGGCCTGCTGCTCACCGGATGCAGCGCGGGCGGCGGCAACGAGAACGCGACGGCCGACAACGGGTACGACCGCAAGGGGAACGGCTCGGCCCAGCTCCCCGCCCCCGACGGCCCCCGGGGCCCGGGTGAGCGACGCGAGGGTGAGCAGGACTCCCGCGACATCGCCCCCGCGCCGGACTACCTGTCCACCTTCGCCCTCGACGTCGACACCGCCTCCTACGGCTATGCCCGCCGCACCCTCGCCGAGGGCCGGCTGCCCGACCCGTCGACGGTCCGGCCCGAGGAGTTCGTCAACAGCTTCCGCCAGGACTACGAACGTCCCGACGGCGACGGCTTCACGGTCACCCTCGACGGCGCCCGCACCGACGAGGACGACTGGTCCCTGGTCCGCGTCGGCCTCGCCACCCGTCCCGCCGAGCCAAGCGGCGAGCGCCCGCCCGCGGCCCTCACCTTCGTCGTCGACATCTCCGGCTCCATGGCCGAACCGGGCCGCCTCGACCTCGCCCGGCAGTCCCTCGGCACCATGACGGACCGGCTGCGCGACGAGGACTCCGTGGCGATCGTCACCTTCAGCGACGAGGCCGAGACCGTGCTGCCGATGACCCGCCTCGACGGCAACCGGGGCGAGATCCACGACGCCGTCGACAGCCTGGAACCGGCTCGGTCCACCAACCTCGGCGCGGGCGTCGAGACCGGCTACGAGACCGCCGTCGACGGCCTGCGCGAGGGCGCCACCAACCGGGTCGTCCTCGTCTCCGACGCACTCGCCAACACCGGCGAGACCGACGCCGACGCGATCCTCGAACGCATCTCGACGTCCCGTCGCGAGCACGGCATCACCCTCTTCGGCGTGGGCGTCGGCAGCGACTACGGCGACGCCCTGATGGAACGCCTCGCCGACAAGGGCGACGGCCACACGGTGTACGTGTCCGACGAGGAGGAGGCCCGCGAGGTCTTCTGCGAACAGCTGCCCCGCAACATCGAGCTGACCGCCCGCGACGCCAAGGCCCAGGTCGCCTTCGACCCGCGGACGGTCGCCGAGTTCCGCCTCGTCGGCTACGACAACCGCCGCGTCGCCGACGAGGACTTCCGCGACGACGACGTCGACGGCGGCGAGGTCGGCCCCGGCCACACCGTCACCGCCCTGTACGCGGTCCGTACGAGGCCCGGCGCCGACGGCCACCTCGCCACGGCCACGGTCCGCTGGCTCGACCCCGACACCCGCGCCCCGCACGAGGAGACCGGCGACCTGGAGGCCGACGCCCTCGACGACTCCGTCTGGACCGCCGACCGCGGCCTCACGCTCACCGCGACCGCCGCCTACTTCGCCGACGCCCTGCGCTCCACCGACCACCGCCACAGCGCCCTGCCCGGCGCCCCCGGCCTCGGCGAACTCGCCGACCACGCCGCCGACCTGCCCTCCCGAACCGAGGACAAAGCCGTCCGCGACCTGACCCAGGCCATCCGCGACGCGAACCGCCTGGCCTGAAGCCGCCCTTCAACACTCCGGAACCCCGGTCCTCCCCGGCAGCGCACGCGAGAAGACGCCGACCATGCGGGCCGGTGGCCCGGAACGCGCGATCCCCGTACTCCGGCGGCCCGACGGGGGTACCTGCTGAAAAGCGTGAGCAGTCAGCGGAAAAGTGTCCCTTGAGCGCTCAGACGAGCAGCACATGGACACCAACACCCGAAGTGCTCACGCTTTTCGGCAGGCGTGTCACGACCTCCGGCGCCGCCTCAGGGCTCGCCCGCCATGCACGATGGCACCCCACCCGGTGGACCGGTCCAGTGATCGGAGGTGCCCGCGGCGCCGTGCGGTCTCAGCGGCGGGACATGTAGAGGTCGAGGGCCTTGTGCAGGAACTTGTTGAGGGGGAAGTCCCACTCACCGAGGTATTCCACGGCCTGGCCTCCGGAGCCGACCTTGAACCGGAGCAGGCCGAGCAGGTGATTGCTCTCCTCCAAGGTGTCGGTGATGCCACGGAAGTCGTAGACGCTCGCGCCGAGTTCGTGGGCGTCGCACATCATCCGCCACTGAATCGCGTTGTTCGGTTGAACCTCGCGCTTGCGGTGGGTGGAGGCTCCGTAGGAGTACCAGACGTGCTCACCGACGGTCAGCATCGTCGCCGCCGCGAGCACCTCGCCTTCGTGGTGGGCGAGATAGAGGCGCATCCGGTCCGGGTCCTCGGCCGTCAGCGCGGTCCACATGCGCTGGAAGTAGGCCTGCGGGCGCGGGATGAACCGGTCGCGTTCCGCGGTCTCGACGTAGAGGTCGTAGAAGGCGGGAAGGTCCTCGTAGCCGCCGCGGACGACCTTGACGCCCGCCTTCTCCGACTTCTTGATGTTGCGGCGCCACTGCTGGTTGAGGCCGCGCTGGATGTCCTCCAGCGACCTTCCGGAGAACGGGACTTGGAACACATAGCGTGGCTGGCCGGCGGCGAAGCCGTCCTCGCTGCCCGGCTCGGTCTGCTGCCAGCCCATCTGTCGCAGCCGGTCAGCGACGTCGAAGGCCCTCGGCTCGTGCGCGGTGGCCTCCGCGTCCCGCAGACGTCTGGCCCGCGGGTCGGCGATCGCCGCCTTGACCGCCTCGGCACTCCAGCGGCGAGCGACGACGGGCGGGCCCATCTTCACCGAGAACGCGCCCTGGGCCTTCAGATGGGCGAGCATGGGATCGAGCCATCGGTGGAGATCCGGCGCGTCCCATTCGATGACCGGTCCTTCGGGCAGATAGGCGAGGAACCGCCTGAGCTTCGGCAACGGCCGGAACAGCACCAGCCCCACACCGACGAGACGATCCTCGTCGTCGAACCACCCCAGGCTCTCGGCCCGCCAGTCCGGCTTCACATCCCCCCAGGCGGGCACCTGCATGTGACTCACCGAAGGCCGGGCCGTGACGAAGGCCAGGTGCTCCTCGCGGGTGATCGCCTTCAGACGGAAACTCATGTCCAGTGCCCCTTTGTTCGAGTCATCAGCCCACTGAAAGCGCTGCCGTTCCTCAGCCCGCCTGCTCCGGCTGCTGGGGCAGACGCTCACCGCATCGTCTCCCGGAGACCGGGAAGTGGAGAGCCGGGGGCGGAGAGCCGGGGGCGGAGGTTGCGGTGGCTCAGGTGAGCGCGTTGGGGACACAAGGGCGGGAGCCGTTCACGGGATTTCCTCCAGGGCCTCCGCCAGGGCCTCCGCCAGGTGGCGGCCCCGGGTGTTCGCCAGTTGGGCCAGTTGGGTGCGGCAGGAGTAGCCGTCGGCCAGGATCAGGGCGTTCTCGGGTGCCTGGCGTACCGCGGGGAGGAGTTGGTCCTCCGCGCAGGCGGCCGAGACCTCGTAGTGGCCCTGCTCGAAGCCGAAGTTGCCGGCGAGGCCGCAGCAGCCGCCGCTCAGGTCGCCGGTGAGGCCCGCGGCGGCGCGCAGCCGGCGGTCGGCCGTGTCGCCGAGGACCGCGTGCTGGTGGCAGTGGGTCTGGCCGGCGACGGGGCGGTCCAGGGCCGGTGGGGTCCAGTCCGGCGCGTACTGCTCCAGGGTCTCCGCGAACGTGCGGACACGGGACGCCAGTTGTGCCGCGCGGGGGTCGTCGTGCAGGAGTTCCGGGGCGTCCGTGCGCAGGGTCGCCGCGCAGCTCGGCTCCAGGACGACCACCGGGGCGTCGGTGGCGAGCACCGGTTCCATCAGGTCCAGGGTGCGGCGCAGCACCGCGCGGGCGCGGTCGAGCTGACCGGTCGAGATGTACGTCAGGCCGCAGCAGACCCGGCCGCGGCGGGCCGTCAGCAGCCGCAGCGCCGAGCGGGAGCGCGCGTCCCCCACCGGGCTCCGGGCTCCGGCCAGGCGCAGTGTCGGGGGCAGCGCGACCCGCAGGCCCGCCGCCTCCAGGACCCGTACGGCCGCGCGGCCCACGGAGGGCGAGAGGTGCTCGGTGAAGGTGTCCGGCCAGAGGACCACCAGGGCACCGCTGTCAGCGGGCACGGCGGTCCGCCGTCCCCGCCACCAGCGGGTGAACGGCTCCCCGGCCAGGCGCGGGATCTCCCGCTCCCCCGCGATCCCGCCCAGCCGTTTCGCCGCCCGCGCGAGCGGGCCCACCGAGGCGCCCGCGTTGACCAGCGCCGCCGACCTGGTACGCGCCACCCAGCCCAGCCACAGCGGCAGCCGGCCCATCGTGTGGTGGGCGGCGGGCCGGCGGCGGCCGGCGTAGTGGTGGTGGAGGAACTCCGCCTTGTAGGTGGCCATGTCGACCCCGACCGGGCAGTCCGAACGGCAGCCCTTGCAGGACAGGCACAGGTCCAGCGCGTCCCGTACCTCCGTGGACCGCCAGCCGTCGGTCACCAGCTCGCCGGCGAGCATCTCGTGCAGCAGGCGCGCCCGCCCGCGCGTGGAGTGCTCCTCCCGGCCCGTGGCCCGGAACGAGGGGCACATCACCGCCGGTCCCGACACCGACTCCGTACGGCACTTGGCGACGCCCACGCAGCGGCGGACCGCCGCGGAGAAGTCGCCGCCGTCGGCGGGGTAGCCGAAGGCGACG
Organism: Streptomyces sp. GDS52; assembly: GCF_052246875.1. Taxonomy (NCBI): domain Bacteria; kingdom Bacillati; phylum Actinomycetota; class Actinomycetes; order Kitasatosporales; family Streptomycetaceae; genus Streptomyces; species Streptomyces sp. GDS52. Next base: position 4,048,380 of record NZ_CM125966.1, on the reverse strand, counting down.
TCCACCGGTTCGCGCGGCAGGACGGCGAAGCGGAGGTTCGCGTCCAGGGGCTCGGGGCGCACCAGCATCCCCGGGTTGAGCAGGTCGTCCGGGTCCCAGAGGCCCTTGACGCGCTCGAAGAGGGCCACCGTCTCCGGGCCGTACATGCGCGGCAGCAGCTCCGCGCGCGCCTGTCCGTCGCCGTGCTCGCCGGACAGCGATCCGCCGTGGGCCACGACCAGGTCGGCGAGTTCCCCGGAGAAGGTCCGGAAGCGGGCGACGCCCGGTTCCGTCAGCAGGTCGAAGTCGATACGGACGTGGATGCAGCCGTCCCCGAAGTGCCCGTACGGCGACCCGCGCAGCCCGTGGGCGGCCAGCAGCCCCCGGAAGTCCCGCAGGTACGCGCCGAGCCGGGCGGGCGGCACCGCACAGTCCTCCCAGCCGGGCCAGGCCTCGCTCCCGTCCGGCATCCGGGTCGCGGTGCCGCTCGCGTCCTCCCGGATGCGCCACAGGGCGCGCTGCCGGGCCGGGTCGGTCACCACCAGGGAGTCCACGACGTCCGCCGCGCGGACGATCGCGTCCGCACGCGCGCGTGCCTCGTCCTCCGTGTCCCCGCCGGTCTCGACGAACAGCCAGGCTCCCCCGCGCGGAAGGTCCACCGAGGACGGCACCAGATCGGCCGCCATGCCCTCCACGGTGAGCGGGTGGTGCGGCAGCAGTCCGGCCGCGGCCTCGGCGGCGCCGCTCTCGTCGGCGTACGCCAGCACGGCGAGCGCACGCGCGCGGGGGGCGCGCACCAGCTCCACGACCGCCTCCGTCAGCACGCCCAGCGTGCCCTCGGAGCCGCAGAAGGAGCGGGCGACGTCGGCGCCCCTCTCGGGCAGCAGGGCGTCCAGGGCGTATCCGGAGATGCGGCGGGGCAGTTCGGGGAAACCGGTGCGCAGGCGGGCGAGTTCGCCGTCCACCAGCTCCCGCAGTCCCGCCGGGGCCCCGGCCCATCCCGGTCCGGGTCGCAGCCGCTCCCCGCGCGGGGTGATCACCGACAGTTCCCGCACGTTGTCCGCCGTCGTCCCCCAGGCGACCGAGTGGGAGCCGCAGGAGTTGTTGCCGATCATGCCGCCGAGGGTGCAGCGGCTGTGCGTGGAGGGGTCCGGGCCGAAGCGCAGGCCGTGCGGGGCGGCGGCCTCCTGGAGCCGGTCGAGGACGAGGCCGGGCTGGACGACGGCCGTGCGGGCCTCCGGGTCGAGGGACAGCAGCCGGTTCATGTACCGGGTGAGGTCGAGCACCACGCCGGTGCCGGTCGCCTGGCCCGCGATCGACGTGCCGCCGCCGCGCGGCACCACGGGGACGCCGTGCTCCCGGCAGACGGCGAGCACCGCCGCCACGTCGTCGGCGTCCCGCGGCGACACCACGCCCAGCGGCACCCGGCGGTAGTTGGAGGCGTCCATGGTGGTCAGCGCCCGCGCGGTGACGCCGAAGTCCACATCGCCGCGCACGCCCGCGCGCAGTCCGGCCCGCAGTTCCCGGAGATCCGTCATGCTCCCAGGATGCCCCCGGAACGGACGGCACACCGGCGGTGGCGCACACCCCGCGCGGCGCACGGGGCGGGGACGCCGGGGCGCCGATTCACTCAGGAGTGACTCAAATCCCGAGAACGGGAACGGAATCTTCCCAAGCAGATCACTAACTTGCATATAGTGACCGCGAGTTGCGCGCAGTTGTCGGCCCTCGTTCCGGAAGCGACCCCGAAACCGGTTCCGGCGACCCCATGGACCGTCCGAGGGCCGCGCGGACAACACGCGTGGACAACACGCGTGGACAGCACGTGTGCACAACACGCGTGGACAGCACGTACAAACGACACGGGCAGACGACGGCGTATGCCCAGCGGACCCGACCGAGGACCCGACCGAGGACCCTGATTGATGACCTCTCCCCTGCTCCCCGGCGACCGCCCCACCCCCCGCAGCCTGCTGCCCGTCCCCCTGCTCACCGCGGCACTCTCCGCGATCGGGGTCGTCGTCGCGGTGCTCCTGGGACCGGCCTCCGCGCGCCCCGTCCTCACGGCGGCCGGAGTGGTCGCCGCCCTGCTGCTGTGCGCGGCCGTCACCTGGGCCACCCACGCCGCCCTGACGGCGCGGGCGCTCCGCGGGCGACTGGAGGAGGTCTCCCAGGACGTCGGCCGGCTGCTCCAGGAGCGCGCCCGGCAGGCGGAGGAGGCCCGCCGCCAGCACGAGCGGCTGACCGGCGAACTCACCCGGGAACGGGCCCGGTTGTCGGCCGACCTGGACCAGGAGCGGGACCGCCTCGCGAAGTCCGTGGCGGCGGAGCGCGAACGCCTCAACGAGCAGCACGCCACCACCACGGCCCGGTCGGCGCAGGAGCACACCGCCGAGCGGAGGCGGCTCACGGAGGAACACACCGCCGAACTCTCCCGTCTCACCGACGCCCACGCCGCCGAACTCACCCGGCTGAGGGAGGACCACGTCGCCGAGCTCTCCCGGCTCGCCGACGAGCACGCCGGGGAACTGCGCCGGCGCGCCGAGGAACACGACGCCCACACCGCCGGACTGGTGCGGCAGCACGCCGACGAGCGCGACCGGCTCGACGCGGACCTCAAGCGGATCGGCGAGGAGCGGGCGCGGCTGTCCCAGGACCGGGACCGGCACATCGGGGAGAACGCGCGGCTGGCCGTCCGGCTGCGCGAGGCCGACAGTGCCCGCGCCGCCGCGCTGTCCGCGACGGCCAACGCGGCCGGCCGGATGCAGGCCCTGTCCACCGGCATGCTCGCGGACCTGCGCGCGATGGAGGACAAGCACCACGACGAGGAGGTCCTCGCCGACCTCCTCCACCTCGACCACCGCACCGCGCAGGCGGGCAGGCTCGCCGACTCCGTCGCCGTCCTCACCGGCGCCCGCTCGGGCCGCCGCTGGGCCCGGCCGATCCGCATGGAGTCGATCCTGCGCGGCGCCATGGGCAGGATCAGCGGCTACCGGCGCGTCCGCGTCCACTCCGCCGCCGACACCGCCGTCGCCGGGCACGCCGCCGAGGGCGTGATGCACGCGCTCGCCGAACTCCTCGACAACGCGGCCAACTTCTCGCCGCCGACCGCCGAGGTCCACGTCTACGTGGAGGAGGTGCCGGCCGGCGTCATCGTCTCCGTCGAGGACAGCGGGCTCGTCATGGGCGAGGCCCAGCTGCGGCGTGCCGAGCGTGCGGTCTCCGGCGAGACCAGCGGGCTCGGCGGCCTCACCGGCACCCGGCTCGGACTCGCCGTGGTGGGCCGGCTGGCCCGGCGCTACGGCCTCCGGGTCTCCTACCGGCCCTCGGCCCGCGGCGGCACGGGCGTCCTGATGCTCGTACCGCAGGACATCCTCGTATCGCCGGACGCGCCCCACACCCCGCCCGCCGGCGCCCCCGCCCGCACCGAAGCGCACACCCGGCCCGCACGGCCCGCACGCTCCGGGCCCGAGGCACCGGCGGGCGCGGCACCCGAGCCGTCCGCGTCGGGCCTCCCCCAGCGCCACCACACCCGCCCGGCCGAGGCACCGGCCGTCCACCCCGCCGACGCCACGGCCCCGGCGGAAACGGACCCCGCGGCCACACCGGCGCCCGCGGCGGCGAACAGCCACTCGTACGCGGCACACCGCGCCGGAGCCGACCTCGACCCCGACCCGGTGCCCACCCACGAGTCCCCGGACCGGCACACGGACCCGAGCCCGAACACAGGCACAGGCGCAGGCGCAGGCACGGACGCCTCCACACCGGACGAGTCCCCGCTCGGCCTCCCGCGCCGCCGCCGCGGCCGCACCCTCGCCGAGGCCGAGCGCACCCGGAGCGCCGGGACCCGCGCCACCACCCCGCGCCCCGCGCCGCCCACCGCCGAGGAGACGAGGGCCCGCACGGCCCGCTTCAGCAGCTTCCGCCAGGCCGTCCGCGCCACCGCCCCGGACGACGCGGCGCCCTGCCCGGAAGCAGCACCCTGCACAGAAACGGACACCGGCACGAGCACAGGCACAGACAGAGGCACGAGCACAGACAGAGGCACCGGCACAGACACCGGCGCACGCACCACCCCCCTCGACACCCCCACCCCGACCCCGACCTCCACCCCCGTAACACCGGAAGGCGACACCACCTCATGACCGGCACGACGACCGCCGACGAGAAGCTCACCTGGCTGATAGAGGGCCTGTTGGAGCGCACGCCGGGCGCGCGGCACGCGCTCGTGCTGTCCAGGGACGGCCTGAAACTGTGCCGCACCCCCGAGCTCTCCGCCGACCAGGCCGACCAGCTCGCCGCGATCGCCGCGGGCATCCAGTCCCTGTCGCACGGCGCGTCCGTGGAGTTCGGTGACGGCAGCGGAGGCGTCAGGTCGGCGATGACCGAGTTCTACGGCGGCGTGCTGTTCATCGTGGAGGCCGGCCAGGGCGCGCATCTGGCCGTCGTCACCGACGAGGACGCCGACGCCGGGCTCATCGGGCACAACATGAGCGAGCTGGTGGAGCAGCTCGGGGAGCACCTGACCGCGCCGCCGCGCACCTCATGAGCAGGCCTGGCAGGGACGACGCCCCCGACCGGCTCTACACCGTCACCGGCGGACGCAGCCGGTCCGGGGCCGACAACCCCTTCGACCTGGTGACCCTGGTCGTCGCCGAATGCGATCCGGTGCCGGGCATGCAGTCCGAGCACGCCGCGATCCTGCGGCTGACCGAACGACCCACGGCGGTCGTGGAGATCGCGGCCGAGCTGAAGCTGCCGGTGAGCATCACCCGCATCCTGCTCGCCGACCTCCAGGCGGCGGGACGGGTCAGCGCCCGCCACCCCCGCCAGGCCGCCGTACCCGACCCCGACATCCTGGAGCAGGTGCTCGTTGGACTCCGCAACCTCTGAGACGCGTACACCGCTGGGCGCGTCGGCCGACAACGGCCTCAAGATCGTGGTCGTGGGCGGCTTCGGCGCCGGCAAGACGACGATGGTCCGCTCGGTGAGCGAGATACGTCCCCTCAACACCGAGGAGACCATGACCCGGGCCGGGGAGGCCGTCGACGACGTCAGCGCGGTGAGCGGCAAGACCGCGACCACCGTCGCCTTCGACTTCGGCCGCATCACCCTGGACCGGCGCAATGTGCTGTACCTGTTCGGAGCGCCCGGCCAGGAACGCTTCTGGTTCCTGTGGGACCGGCTGTTCTCCGGCACCCTGGGCGCGGTCGTCCTGGTCGACACCCGGCGCATCGACGATTCCTGGTACGCCATCGACCGGCTGGAGAAGCACGGCACCCCGTTCATCGTGGCCTGCAACGACTTCGGCGGCCCCGCCTTCGCCCCGGAGCAGATCCGCGAGGCCCTCGACCTCGATCCGCACGTCCCGCTGGTCACCTGCGACGCCCGGTCCCGGGAGTCCAGCAAGCTGGTGCTGATCACGCTGGTGGAGCACATCCAGGCCCGCTACGCCGACCCGGCCCGAGCCTCCCGTCAGGAGCTGGTGTGAGCCCCACCCCCGCGTCCCCGGCCGCCCCCGTCGCCCTCAGCGGGCCCCTGCTCCAGGACGACCCCGCCGGGGTGTACCGGACGATGCGGCGCGACCACGGCAGCGTGGTCCCGGTGCTGCTCGACGGCGACGTACCGGCCTGGCTGGTGCTCGGCTACCGCGAACTGCACCAGGTCACCGGCGACCCGGTGCTGTTCAGCCGCGACTCCGACCTGTGGAGCCAGTGGGAGGACATCCCCGACGACTGGCCGCTGCTGCCGATGATCGGCCGCAAGCAGCCCTCCATCCTCTACACCGTCGGCGAGCGGCACCGCGAGCGGGCCGCGATGCTGGTGCACGCGCTGGAGGCGGTGGACCCGTTCGAACTGCGCGGCTACGCCGAGAAGTTCGCCGACGAACTGATCGACGGCATCTGCCCCCAGGGCACCGCCGACATCATCGGCGAGTTCGCGATGCTGCTGCCGGTGCGCGTACTGGCCCGGCTCTACGGCTTCTCCGACGAGCAGGGGCCGGCCCTGGTCACCGCCCTCAACGACATGATCGACGGACGGGAGCGGGCGCTCGCGGGCCAGGCCCACCTGTTCACGTCGATGACCGAACTGGTGGCCGCCCGCGGGAAGGCGCCCGCCGAGGACGTGGCGTCGCGGATGCTCGCCGACACCTCCGGGTTCACCGACGAGGAGATCGTCCAGGACCTGATGGTGATGATGGCGGCCGGGCACCAGCCGACCGCCGACTGGATCGGCAACTCCCTGCACCTGATGCTGACGGACAACCGGTTCGCCGCGTCCCTGTTCGGCGGCCGCAACAGCGTCGCCGAGGCGATGAACGAGGTGCTGTGGGAGGACACCCCCACCCAGAACGTGGCCGGCCGCTGGGCCTCCCGCGACACCCAGCTGGGCGGTCGCCGCATCCGCGCCGGTGACATGCTGCTCCTCGGCCTCCAGGGCGCCAACTCCGATCCCCAGGTGCGTACCGACGGCTCCGCCCTGACCGGCGGGAACGGCGCGCACTTCTCCTTCGGGCACGGGGAGCACCGGTGCCCGTTCCCGGCTCAGGAGATCGCCGAGGTGATCGCGCGGACCGGCATCGAGGTCGTCCTGGACCGGCTGCCGGACATCGACCTCGCGGTGCCGGCCGCGTCCCTGACCCGCCGCCCCTCGCCGTGGCTGCGCGGGCTGTCCGAACTTCCGGTCACCTTCACACCCACTCCCGCCCTTGGAGGCAAGCTCAGATGACGGCTGCTGGTACGGACTCTCCCACCACCACGACGGACACCGGCCAGACCCCCATCCACCTCGACCCGTTCGTCTCCGACCTGGAGTCGGAGAGCGCGGCGCTGCGGGCCGCCGGGCCCCTCGCACGCGTGGTCCTGCCCGGCGACGTACCGGTGTGGGCGGTCACGCACCACGCCGAGGCGAAGAAGCTGCTCACCGACCCCCGGCTGGTGAAGGACATCAACGTCTGGGGCGCCTGGCAGCGCGGCGAGATCGCCCCCGACTGGCCGCTGATCGGGCTCGCCAACCCGCCCCGCTCCATGCTCACCGTGGACGGCGCCGACCACCGCCGGCTGCGCACCCTGGTCGCCCAGGCGCTCACCCCGCGCCGGGTGGAGCAGATGCGCGGCCGGATCACGGAGCTGACCGAGGGCCTGCTGGACAAGGTGGCCGCGGAGCCGGGTGACACGGTCGACCTGAAGGCCCTGTTCGCCTACCCGCTGCCGATGTACGTGGTCGCCGACCTGATGGGGCTCGCCGAGGAGCGGCTGCCGCGGCTGAAGGAGCTGTTCGAGAAGTTCTTCTCGACGCAGACCCCGCCGGAAGAGGTCATCGCGACGCTGACCGAACTGGCGCAGATCATGGCCGAGACGGTCGCGCGCAAGCGGGAGAACCCCGGCGACGACCTGACGTCCGCGCTGATCCAGGCGTCCGAGGACGGCAGCCGGCTCACCGACCAGGAGATCGTCTTCACGCTCCAGTTGATGATCGCGGCCGGTCACGAGACGACGATCTCGCTCATCGTCAACGCGGTGGTCAACCTCTCCCTCCACCCCGAGCAGCGCGAGCTGGTGCTGTCCGGTAAGGCGGACTGGTCGGCGGTGGTCGAGGAGACCCTGCGGTACTCCACGCCCACCTCCCACGTGCTGATCCGGTTCGCCACCGAGGACGTACCGGTCGGTGACAAGGTCCTGCCCGCCGGGGAGGCGCTGATCGTGTCGTACGCCGCGATCGGCCGCGACGAGCAGGCCCACGGTCCGAGCGCCGGCGTCTTCGACATCACCCGCGACACCGCCAACCGGCACATCTCCTTCGGGCACGGCCCGCACGTGTGCCCCGGCGCGGCCCTCTCCCGCCTGGAGGCGGGCGTCGCCCTGCCGGCCCTGTACGCGCGCTTCCCGAAGCTGGACCTGGCGGTCCCGGCGACCGAACTCCGCAACAAGCCGGTGGTCACCCAGAACGACCTGTACGAGCTACCGGTGACCCTCGGCGGCTGACCTTTCCGAACCGGCCTTCGGGGCGGCTTTCGGGCCGGCCTCCGGGACAGCTTTCGAGAAGCCTTCGGGGTCCTTCGGGGCGGCTTTCGGGACAACCTCCGGGGCGGCTGGACGGGGATTCGACCCCCGTCCCGCCGCCCCACCGCCCTGCCCCGGCCCTTCCCCCCACCGGCTGATTCGTGTCTCAGCCGACGGACGAGATTGCACCCGGGTTTCCCGGAGCCGCTAGGCTCCTTCCGTGGCTGAGATCCGGATTCCTGCTGACATCAAGCCCGCCGACGGTCGTTTCGGCGCGGGTCCCTCCAAGGTGCGGACGGAAGCGCTGGACGCGCTGGCCGCGACCGGCACGTCCCTGCTGGGCACCTCCCACCGCCAGGCCCCGGTGAAGAACCTGGTCGGCGAAGTGCGCGAGGGCATCCGTGAGCTGTTCCAGCTCCCCGAGGGCTACGAGGTCGTCCTCGGCAACGGCGGCTCCACCGCGTTCTGGGACATCGCCACCCACGGCCTGATCGAGAACAGGTCGCAGCACCTCACCTTCGGCGAGTTCAGCTCCAAGTTCGCCAAGGCGGCCAAGCTCGCCCCCTGGCTCGCCGAGCCGGACGTCGTCTCCGCCGACCCGGGCACGCACCCCGAACCGGTCGCCGCGGCGGGCGTGGACGTCTACGCCCTCACCCACAACGAGACCTCCACCGGTGTCGCCATGCCCATCAAGCGGGTGTCCGGCGCCGACGAGGGCTCCCTGGTCCTCGTGGACGCGACGAGCGGCGCCGGCGGCCTGCCCGTCGACATCGCCGAGACGGACGTCTACTACTTCGCCCCGCAGAAGTCCTTCGCCTCCGAGGGCGGCCTGTGGATCGGCGTCTTCTCCCCGGCCGCCATCGAGCGCGCCGAGCGCGTCCACGCGTCCGGCCGCCACATCCCGGAGTTCTTCTCGCTCCCCACGGCGATCGACAACTCCCGCAAGAACCAGACGTACAACACCCCCGCCCTGTCCACCGTCTTCCTCCTCAACGAGCAGCTGAAGTGGATCAACGGCCAGGGCGGCCTGGACTGGGCGGTCCGTCGCACCGCCACCTCGGCCCGCACGCTGTACGGCTGGGCGGAGGACGTGAAGTTCGCGAACCCGTTCGTCACCGACCCGGCCAAGCGCTCCCAGGTCATCGGCACCATCGACTTCACCGACGAGGTCGACGCCGCCGCGATCGCCAAGGTGCTGCGCGCCAACGGCATCGTCGACACCGAGCCCTACCGCAAGCTCGGCCGCAACCAGCTCCGCGTCGCCATGTTCCCGGCGATCGACCCGGCGGACGTCGAGGCCCTGACGAAGTGCGTCGACTACGTCATCGAGCAGCTCTGACTTCCGCTCCCCGTACGGCGACGAAGGGCACCCGGTGAATCACCCATCGGGTGCCCTTCGCGCATCCATACGCTCTACTCCTCGACGAACAGTTCCTCGGCGTGCGCCACGCTCAGGGAGCGGTCGAGCCAGGTCCCCAGCACATCGAGATCGGTGCAGTGGTTGACCCTCTCCCGGACGGACTCGGAGACCTCGACACCCCGCACATCGAGAATGTGCAGAATGTCCTCGGCCTTGCCCTCAGCCTTGCCCTCGGCCTGCCCCTCGGCGCGGCCTTCGAGCCAGGACTCTTCGACAATCGTGTTGCTGCCCGGAAAGTTCGGGGTGTAAGTGGCCATCAGATGCCTCCAGTAGTCACGACCTGGGCCCTCACCCAGACCGATTTCGACGATTTCCGCCCAGTCCACGCGGTCCACGCCCCCACCCTCGTCCGCCTCGATGTGCCCCTTGAACCCGGACTTGTGGGCGTTGTCCGCCACTCCTGACGCCAGCGCGTCCAGTATCGCAGTCAGCCCCGGATCCTTGGCGTAGGCGAGCGCGGAGAAGACGGCGACTCCAAGGTCCTGGGCCACCTCGTCCGCCTCGGTGATCACGGGGAGAATTCCAGGCCCCAGGACCAGCGGGTAGACAACCATGCTCGTGTGGAACCCACGACCGACACGGATCGGTTCCGCCGCCCACGACGCGGTCGCCTTGTCCTTACACACCACCAGAAGGAACGGCGGCAACCGGTACTTGGCATACATGTGAGCCAAGTAGTACGTCCAGCTGTTGTGCTTGTCCGGATCCGGCTTCCCCTGCGACTCGACGGCGAGCACGAAGCCGCCCTCCTCACCAGCCACACGCACCCGGAACACACTGTCCACTCGGCGCTCAAGCGGCCTGATCTCTGTGAGATCGGTATCCAGGGGCTCGATCTCGGTGTGCTCCGGGAAACCGATGCCCGCCCGTGGCAGAAGCCGGGCCACCAGCCCCGGATCCACCCGGAAAATCTGGTGCAACGCTTCATGTGGTGAACTAACCATGCAACAGAACGTAATCGCACGAGCACACCTTGAGCGAACATTCATGGCGAACTCAGCCATACGAGTGAACATGCCAGTGACCTATGCCAGACCATCGGACACTGACGCGTGGCTGGGCGGGTGTATGGGACAGCGGTCTTCGGGTTGTCTCACCGCAGGTGGCCACTGTGGACGGGGAATCCCACGATCCCCGCCACCCTGGCGGCATGTCCGGCGACCTTGCGTACCGGTTCGTGCCACAGCCGGCTGTGGCACAGCGCATCGGGGCATCGGCGGACATCAGACCGGCGTCGCCGCGATGCCCCTACGTGATCGAGCATCTGTGGACGACAGCCGTACGTGACTGAGGGGCGTCCGGCGGGTCATCCATCCGCCGGACGCCCCTCAGTATGACGCCGGGGCTGATACTTGACGGCCCTCGCGCGCGGCACTACCCGAACTGGCGCAGGAACGCCCGCCAGCTCTCGCGGGAGACGATGAGGAGGGGGCCGCCGCGCTGCTTGCTGTCACGGACGGCTCGGCCACCGGGTGCCGTTTCGGCGACCTCTACGCAGTTACTCTCCGCCTGGGAGTAGGACGACTTCCGGAAGGGTCCTATAACCTCGGTCACGATGCGTCTTCCTTCAAACTCCGCAGTACGCCCCGAATGAGCTTCACGCTCGCGTCCGGCGCCAGTGCCGACGATCGTAGTAGGTCGTACATATTGGCGTAAGCGGTGAGGTCTTCCGATCCCTCGAGGACCGATGTCCCTCTCAGGTTCTCCAGGGTCACAGCTTCTACCACCGGCTCGGAATCGAAGCTGAACGTGGAAAAGGCGGACGTCACCGCTCCGAGTACGCCCGTACCGGACGGCAGCACTTGCACTGTGACGTTCTTCCGCTGTGCGAGCTCCAGGATCGCGGCAAGTTGCTCCCGATGAACCTCAGCGCGCACCAATGGATGTGCGATGACTGGCTCCCAAAGGATGGCGGAGTAGGTTGCCCCACCCTCCTCGATCTTCGACTGCCGTCCCTCTCGCACCTTCAGCAACTGGGCGACCCGGTCCGGAGCGATGTAGTTGGGGCTTCCCGCAGTGATCGCCTCGGCATAAGCCGGGGTCTGCAAGAGCCCTGGGACGAGTACCGGCTGCCACTCCCGGATGTATGTCGCGTCGTCCTCCAGCGCGATGTGGTCGAGGTAGTCCGGGCGCAGGTGCGCCGCATGCTCCAGCCACCAGCCCCGTTTCTTGGAGTGCTTGGCCAACTCCTCCAGTTTCGACCGCACTTCCGGGGTCGTGACACCGTACGCGTCCAGCAGCAGCCGCACCTCGATGACACGTGCGGTGACGTGTCCGGTCTCAAGACGGCTGACTCTGGCCTGGCTTGACGCGATGACCTCGGCGGCCTGCGGCTGGTCGAGCTTGGCGGCCAGCCGGTACTGCCTGAGCGCCGTACCCAGACGCCTGCTGCGCACCGTCGGCCGTCCACCTGCGGGCATGGGCCCTCCCCTCTCCTGCGGCAAAGATGCCACACAGGTCGACAGCCCTGAGAGCACATCACTCGATCGAGTGGACGAGTGCATGCATTCATTCAAGCGCATTTCACACATGTCGATTTCAGCCGTAGCTTCCCAAAAGCGCCGCGGACCAGCGCACGTCGGCGTTACGTCAGGAGGAACGGCACCCCATGCCCGTAACCGAAACCTTCCGCATCCCCCAGCACAGACGGCACGTCCCCACTGCCCGCCAGCAGGTGCGCAAAGCCCTGGCGAACTGGGGAATCACCGACCACCTCGCCGACAGCGTGACCTTGTCGGCAAACGAACTCGTCACCAACACCGTGACCCGCTGCCGGGTCTCCTGCGCCCAGGTCGAGGTGAAACTCAGCTTGCGCAAGGCGCATTTGGCGCTGGAGGTCTCCGACCCCGACAGGGACAGGCTCCCCCGGTTGCACGACTCCGCTCCGGACGAGGAGGGCGGACGCGGACTGGCACTCGTGGAGGCCCTGGCCGACGAACGGGGTTGCCGGCAGGGGCCCTACACGAAGTGCGTGTGGGCGCTGTTCGTGCTCGGCGAGGCGGAGGGGGCTCGTGTTCCGTCGGCTCCGTGAAATGCTCGCCCGACGCTCGTGCAGCGCCCGGGACCTCGCCCGCGAGGACTGGACGCCGGACCCGTACGTGGTGCGGCTGCCGAACCCGTACGACGCCCGATGGCAGCGCTGGCACAAGCGCTTCCGCGCCGCAGGCCGGTATCTACCTTTTCCTCTCGACGAGGAGTACTGGGAGGCACCAAAACGCCTACCCCCGATGCCGTCGGGAAGTTCACCACGAACGCCGCCTGGCTTACTCTGGCCGTGATCAACCACAACCTCGCCCGCATGCTCGGCTGTCTGACCTCCGCGTTCCACGCAAGGGCCCGCACCAGCACGATTTGCCACCAACTGACCTTCTTTTCCGCCCGGTTGTCCACTGGCGCGCGCACCCTGACCTTCCACCTGCCCAAACGCCGGTCCTGGCAGAGCACCCTCGAGGCGTTGCGGACGGCGGCCTGCTACGCCTGCGGACCTGACCTGCCAGCCGCTCTGCCCACCACAGCCAAAAACCTCGGAGCCCCTGCCACCGGGACAGCCACCCGGCGATCGCGCCCACCAGTAGAAACCCGACCCGGAATCAGCCGGGAAAATACTCACGGAATCGGCTCGGTGGGTCCAGGCTCAGATTGTGGTGATGACCTGAGGGTTCACGAATTGGGTGTAGTAGTCAGCTTCGTATTCGACGGGCGGCATGTGGCCCAACTCGCCATGGAGTCTTCGGTGGTTGTACCAATCAGCCCACTCGGCGGTGGCCAACTCGAACGAGCCGAAAGGGTCCGCCAGCAAGCTGACGGACCCTCATGCAAGAACGCGGCTAGTCAGATACCGGTCGCCAGCGTCCTGCCTCCTTGAGGGCTACTCGCGCTGCCCACGCGGTCATGACCAGCGCGAGTGTCATCACTACTGTGAGGCTCCAGCCTATGAGCGTGACAGGGAGTCCTTCGGCGCGGATGGGAGGTCCCTGCATAGGCAGGGTGAGAACCACAGCAGCGCAGACGCCGACAAGCGTCGCACAGAAGAAGGCACCCAGAAAGACAAGCAGTGTCGTCCAGGCGAACAGACGCCTGTTTCCTGCCATGACGATGGTGGGTGCCAGAGTTTTGGAGAAGCGCAGGAACTCGGCCATGTTGGCCAGGCAGGTGGCGAAGGCAAGGATGGCCAGCGTAGCCATCGCGAACATGGGCAGCCACCAGTTGTGTTCCCGGTGGGTGGCCAGGGTCGCTGTCCACTCGTCGCCGGGGACGGTGACGTGCCATCCCGGCATGAGAGTCCGGTTGGCCAGGTGCTTGACTGCTGCTTCGTCGACCTTGTGGCCTCTGGACGCGATGACCTGGAGTGTGCGCAGGTTCTCTGTGGCGTGCACAACGCCTCGCTCGACAGCGGCTGTGCCGTCCGCCATGGCGTCCGCGGTTTGCAGCAGCGCCCGTCCGCGGTCGGAGTCGACCTTCTGGACAGAAGTCGTCAGAACCTGCCGGTCCTTGGACGGGACGGGCAAGCCGGCTTGCCTCAGGGCTGCGTCACTACCGAGAACCCGAGTATGCGTTCGCATTTCAGGGCTGTCACTGCTGTAGACGGCCAGTACCTTCTGGCCGTCGGGCAACGCGGTAATGAAGGACTGCAACTGCTGGGGTGAGTTGCGGTCGATACCATCTACCACCACGACGGAGGAGTCGAGCATCCGCTGGGTTGCCAGGGCCTTCGCGTCGGACTCCGTGGTCCGGTTGTTCCAGGTGTAGAGCTGGGCCGACAGGCCGATCAGCAGAACAATGCTGGTGACGACACGGGTCACGGCAGCCGGACTGGCTGCGACCCACCGACCGGCGAGCAGAGCCACTGGACGCCCCGCTCGCTGGCCCCACCAGCCGATGAGTCGACCCAACTGTGTGGTGAGGGCTGACAGAGCCGCGGGCAGCAGCAGAAGCGCGGTCAGGGAACCTGCAGCGTAGGGCAGCAGGAACAATATTTCGTTGTCCTGGGCGGTGAACAGACCAGGGCCGAAGAAGGCAACGGCGAACGCCACGGGGCACAGCCATCGCGCGGTGCGTACCAGTGCGCGGCCCTGGTGTCCATCTGGGCGTACCCCGATGCTGCTGGTGGTCCGCGGCTGGACGGTGACCGCTGCTGTGAGTACTACGAGTGCTGCCAATCCGGCGCTGGCGAAGAACGGCAGCAGATGGGGCTTCAGGTAGTCGACGGTCATCATGTAGTTGACCTTGGGCAAATTCCAGTTGGAGCCTTGCCAGAAATACATCACCAAGATGGCCAGAGCGGCTCCGGTCAGGACCGGCGGCACTGTCTCACCCAGGTCGACAAGAAGTCGGTGACGCCGGGAAGCTCCCATCGCGTGGAGTATCGACTGACGTCGGTCTCGCTTCACGGAGCCGGTGCGGCACGCAATGACAGTGAGCGCCAAGGAGGGGACCAGGCACGTTGCGATGATGAGGACGTAGAAGCCGGTGGCCGGCTGAATGTTCAGCGGCTCTCCGAAGACAGTACCCTCAGGGTTACCCCACGCCGAGACATAAAGCCCCTCTTTCATGGGCTTGGCCGGGCGTACATAAATGAGAGGCTCGGAGATACTGGCCAGGCCTTCGGGTTCCAGGCGGACGTCCATCTCTCCGTAGCGGGAGGTGATGCTCTCGTGCTGGCCGGCCAGTTCGGCGCCGTAGGACACTGCGGAGTGGCCCGGTGCCGGCCAGTGTCGAAGCCCGGGGGGCGGCGGCGAGTCCTTGCGGAGCGGCTGAATGTAGATCACGGAGTACTGCCGTCCCGCGACGGTGTCAGCCGATTCCATCCAGCGAGCAATGGCCTGCCCTGCCTGCTGTTCAGGAACGGTGACCGGGCTGCGTGCCGCTTGTGCGGCCTCGCGACCCGAGTAGGTGGCCGACACCACGACGCAGGCCGCGAACGACAATGCCAGTGCGAGAGTTGCCACGCACATGGCGACCAACCGAATCCTGCCGCTCTCGGCACCCCGGGCCGCACTTCGTCCGATGCGTAGCAGTGATGCCACAGCTCCCAACGAAGCCCGGTCACGGTTCTTGTGACTGGTGTTCATGCTCCGCTGCCCGCCCGCTCTGCCATATGGAAGGCTCCTTGGCGCAGCACCATGTGCTCGTCGGCACGGTCAGCGATGGAGGCATCGTGTGTGACAACGAGCAGGCCGCAGTTCCACTGTTTCGGCAGAGAGAACAGCAATGTGGCCACGCTGTCGCGGTTCTCCTCATCGAGAGCACCCGTGGGCTCGTCGGCAAGCAGCAACACAGGCTCATTAATGAGGGCCCGGGCAACCGCGACTCGCTGCCTCTCGCCACCGGACAAATCGACTGTCGCTGTATCGCGTGCTCCCGCGACGGCGAGGTCTTCCAGGAGTTCTTCGGCACGTGAAAATGCCTCGTCGCGCTTTCGTCCGGCAAGCAGCGCGGCGAGAGCGACGTTCTCGACCGGAGACAGCTCGGGTAGCAGTTCCGCGAACTGGAACACCATGCCGATGGAGTCACGGCGGTGTTTGGTAAGCCGCCCGGGCCGCATGCGGGTAATATCCTCGCCCGCAATCTCAATGCGCCCCGATTTCGGTTTAATCAGACCCAAAAGACACATCAATAGAGTTGATTTACCGCTGCCGGATGGGCCCGTGATCGCCACGGAATGCCCAGAATCAACTGTCAGTGCTGCTCCGCCCAGAAGTGTGCGGCCAGGTACTTCATAACGTAGTCCGGTCACGGTAAGCACGGAATCGGCAGCGGGTGGCGGGAGGGGTGGCATTCGGTTCCTTCAGGATCAAAGTTGACAACGGCTGGGTCGCCTCCCTGGAAGAGGACGACCCAGCCGTTTCAATTATCGGTGCGTGCCAGCGCGGCTCAGTAGGCCCAGGAACCGTAGCGGTCCTCGCCGGCGATCTGCTGCTCGCGGACGCGCAGCTTTGTCACGCTACTTCCCTCTCCGCTGGAGGCACAGGTGGAAGAACCCGTATGGTTCCACTTGGTCAGCAGGTTGCTGGGGTTCGCGGAGCGGTAGTACTCGCCGGCAACCGAGTGGTTGTCCATGTCGGTGTCGCAAACCTCGACGGTCTGCCGGTTGTACCAGGTCCGAGCCGTCCCCGCCCCACTGAGTGATGCGTAGATCTCGGCAGCGGAAGCCGGAGCCGCCATCGCCATGACACTCGCCCCGATCAGCACTGCCATTACCGCAGCCTTTATGCGCATGTAAATCGTTCCCCTCCTAGAAAATACCCGGTGCAGCTATCAGCAGGAACGTATCAACTGTCCCCCTTAGGGGGGAATCACTTTTTCAGCCACCTTGATCAACTAGCAATGCGACTCAATGTGCAATTCCATCCGGCCCCGCGTGAAATAAAAAGCTGATAAATCAGGCAAAATAGATCTCGAAATCTGTGATCTGGCCTAAAACTTTCGGGATCGGACCGCTCCTGCTGTTCATGGAAGTGCGCAGGCGAGGGGGCAAGCCTGCCCTATAGGGGAGTTTTGGAAGCTTTTCGTCTGCTGTGTTCGTAGTGGATGCGGCGGGCGACGGTCTGGTGAGCTCGGCGCCACAGCAGCCGGGCGAAGACGACGGTATGCGGGATGGTGACGTGCCACAGGGGCTGGTGGAGCAGGCGGCGGATCTCCTCGGCGGCGTGGGCGATCAGTGGTCGGGGGTCGGGTGTGTGGTCAACGGCGGTCAGAACATGGCGGGTTGTGTGTCGGTACCGTCTTTGGCTGCGGTGCCGGTGTCGGGTGAGGCCAGGCGGGCGGTGCGAGTGGTGCTGACGGACAAAAACGCGAAGGCGGCGCAAGCCAGGGCGTCGTGCTGGTGCCACGGTTCCCGCTTGCGGACCTCGTCCTGGCCCAAGCCGCAGTCGGATTTCGCGGTCTCGAAGCAGTCCTCCACTACCCACCGCAAGCCCGCGATCTTCGCGAGGGTGGGCAGGGTGGTGCCGGTACGGGCGAGCACGATGAAGTAGGCCACCTCGTTCGGGTCGCTGATCGAGCGGCGTACGAGCAGCAGGTGCAACCAGCCGCGGCGGGGCGAGCCGGCCGATGAGGGCCAGGACACCTCGGCCAGGGCCCGGTCGTAGAAACGCTCACCCTGTAAGGGGCGGAGTGGATCCTGAAAGTATCGACCCCGGACGGGAACAGACTTCCGAGGCT
Organism: Streptomyces sp. GDS52; assembly: GCF_052246875.1. Classification (NCBI taxonomy): domain Bacteria; kingdom Bacillati; phylum Actinomycetota; class Actinomycetes; order Kitasatosporales; family Streptomycetaceae; genus Streptomyces; species Streptomyces sp. GDS52. The sequence continues at coordinate 4,030,815 of NZ_CM125966.1, read as the reverse complement.
CCACCAATCCGGCCTCGACGGGGAGGGCGGACGCGGACTGGCACTCGTGGAGGCCCTGGCCAAGGCGTGGGGTTGCCGGCAGGGGCCGTACACGAAGTGCGTGTGGGCGCTGTTCGCGCTCGGCGAGCCGGAGAGCGCTTACGTTCCGTCAGCTCTGTGAGGCACTCGCCCGACACCGCGGGGCCGGAGGAAGGTACCCATGCCGAAAACCGTGAGCAGTCGGCGGGCATGTTCACTCAAGCGCTCAAAAGAGCGGCATCAGGACAGTGATGGCCAAAGCGCTCACACCTTTCAGCACCACACCCGCAGTGTGGTCGGTAGGGCTTCCGGTCACTGCTTCCCCTTCGCTGTCTCCGGCCCTTTGGCGGGCCGGACAGCGGTCACCATGGGCCAGATCAGGCTGTAAAGGATGACGCAGCCCCCCAGCGCACAACGTGATCAGTATTGTCCCGGGTGGCCTTGATCCAGCACCCGGATCCAGCCAGTGCGCAGGACGGCTGGGACGGTGCGGGCGTTCCGGGTATGCCTGCGCCCGCCGTTGCGTCGGGTTCTCTCAGGGCAGCCCGTTCACCGCTCCGGCTTCAGGGTGGTGTCGGGCCGCAGGAAGCGGTGGAGGATCAGGCGCAGGGTGGGGAGCTGGGCGGCCGGGCTGAAGGTGGGGTCGGTGGCGGCGCTGGTGTAGAGGGCGGCGATGAGGGCCATGACCCATGCCGCGGTGTCGTCCGGGTCCAGGTCGGGGTCGATCTGGCCTGCCGCGGCCGCGTTCCGCAGCAGGGTGAGGATGGTGGACTGCTCCTCGTCGTTGTCGCGGCTCAGCAGCGCTTCGAGCTCGGGATCGCGGTAGGCCTGGACCATCGCCTCCATGACGAGGGCGGGGACCAGCGGCTCCATGGCGGGGGCGGCGAGAAGGTCCACGGTGTCGAGGAGGGCGGTCCACGGGTCGTCGGCGGTGCGGGCTGCGGCGAGACGCTCGGCCTTGGTGGTGCCGTCGTCCTCGTCGTCCTCGAAGACGGCGTGGAAGATCGCACGCTTGTTGGGGAAGTAGTGGAACAGGTTGCCCGCGCTCATGCCGGCGGCCTTGCAGATCTCCGCCGTGGTGGTGCGCTCGAAGCCTTTGGCGGCGAAGAGTTCGGCCGCGGCGTTGATGATGTGCCGGCGCCGTGCCTGGCGCCTGGCCGGGTCGACTGTCCTCATCGGGGCCTCTTTCCGGTCAACTCTCGACTCCGGCCTTCGGACGGATATTAATAGACTGAGTGCTCGGTCTATTATTGCCCGGCGCAGGAAGCGAAGGGGAACATGGACATGAACAAGGGAACGGGGCGGGAGCCGCAGGGGAGCCGGCTCACCGTGCTCCGGCAGTCGACTTTGATCACCGTGTGCGTTTATGCCGCTTTCGGACTGTTGGGGGCGGGTGTCGGGTGGCTCATCGGCCCCCTGGCCGACTGGCTGGTGACACTGCCCTGGGCACCGTTGCAGGGACCGGCCGAGCTGGTCGCGTCCCTCCCCGCTCCGGCACTGTCCGCCGCGGGTGCGGTGGCAGGCCTGGTTCTCGGACTGGTCGCCCAGTACGAGCAGTTGGTGGTTCGCCTGTCGGACGATCGCGTTGCGCTCACCCGCAAGGGGCGGCAACAGGATTTCCCGCGCGACGCCGTCGCCACAGTGTTCCGGGACGGCAAGCAACTCGTCCTGCTCGGCCACGACGGTGGCGAACTCACTCGGCAGGAGTGCGACCTGGACACCGGCCGCCTCGCCGACGCCTTCACCGAGCACGGCTATGCGTGGGCGGACGTCGATCCGCACCAGGGCGAGTTCCGCCGCTGGGTCCCGGGGACTCCCGGACTCCCGGAGGGCGCGAACGCCCTTCTCAAGACCCGCCAGGAGTCGCTGGAGAAGAAGGGCTCCTCCGACGACGTCGAGGAACTCCGCGAAGAACTGGCCCGTCTCGGCGTCGTGGTGCGGGACGAGAAGCGACGCCAGTACTGGAGGACCTTCCACCAGGCAGGTCCGGCCGCGGAATGAAGGGCGGTGGGGCCGTTGAGGCCGTGCCCCTCGGTGTGCCAGTAGCCCTCGCCCGCCATCGCAGTGCGCACCGGGCTCTCGCCCCGCTCCACCGCACCGGCCGACGGCGCACCCGCCAACGGCAGCAGGAACGCCGCCACGACCACGCACAGCGCTCTTCGCAAGCTGCGGAACATGTCACCGCTTCCCCTCGGAGGGACGGGCCCGGAACATATGGGAGCGCTCCCATCACCCTGCACCCCCATGCAAGCCATGCCACATGAACACGTCAAGGAGGCGGGCAGGGCCCATTTCCCCGAACACCGCCCGGGCTGCCCGTCCTGGACGGGCTGGAGGTTCTGGCCCGTCGACGGGCCAGCGGATGACAGACCGGCGGATCGGTGTCTGGATGGAGGTATGACCACCTCGCACACGCACCCGGAACGCACCACCCACCCGGAGCTGGCGGACTTCGCCGGACAGTGGGCGGTGCTGCTCACCAGTCACCGCAGGAACGGCACGGGCGTGGACACCGCCGTCAACCTCGCCGTGGAGGGCGACCACGCCTACTTCCGCACTCCCGGCAAGGCCAAGAAGGTCACACGCCTGCGCCTCGATCCGCTGGTGGAGCTGGCCCCCGCCACCCCCGACGGCAAGCCGGTCGGACCGGAGATGCGTGCCCGGGCCCGGCTGCTGAACCAGGGGAGCAGGGAGGACCGGCACGCGGCACGGCTGCTGCGGCGCAAGTACCCGGTCGTGCAGGGTGCCTTGGTCCCGCTCGCGCACCGGCTGATGCGGACACGGACGCTTCACTACGAGGTGCGGACGGCACCCACGGACGGCACGTGACCGGACGGCACGTGACCGCCCGCCGGTTCAGCCCCGCCGACGCCGGCGCCCCAGCCCGAACAGGACCGCGCAGACGACGGCCACGGCGGCCACGGCACCGATCGTGAGTCCGTCACCGGAGCCGGCACCGCCCTCCGAGCCCTCGTCCCCCGCCTGCGAGCCCCCGCCCGAAGAACCCGAGGCACCCGACGAGGACGCCGAGCCCGAGCCGCCCCCGCCGGGCGCCTCCCGGGCCTCGACCGGGCTCTGCTCGCCCTCGCTCCCGTACATCAGCCGGGAGCCGTCGGCGGAGTAGCTGACGGACTCGCCCTGCCCCTGGAGCGGCACGCTGAGCCGCTCCTTGCGCTCGATCTTCCCGTCCCGGGCGTCGTCCCACGCGTAGTGGATCCCGCCGAAATAGCCGCGTACGGCGAGCTGCCGGCCGTCCGGGGAGAACGCGGCGTCGGTGGCCCACAGCTCGACGGGTGCGATGGGCTCGAAGACGTTGCCGCCCGAGGCGGAGAGTTCGGCCGGCCCCTCGTACAGGTGCCCGCCCTCCTCCTTCTTGTCGACGATGTAGACGCGTCCGGTCTTCGGGTGCACGACGAGGGACTCGGCGTCGCGGGCGCCGTCGGAGTAGGTCACGACGTACTGCGTGGCGCGTACGGTCTGGTCCCTCAGCTCCTTCGGCTCGGGCAGCTCGTAGATCCACACATGCGGCCAGGTGCCGCCGAGGTTGTCGCCGATGTCGCCGACGAAGATCCGGTTGTCCGGCCCGATGGAGATGGCCTCGACGTCCCGGGGCGTGCCGATGCCGGTGAGGGTGAGCCGGGCGACGGTGTCGCCGGTGGCGCTGTCGACGGCGTAGAGGTAGGGGCCGTCGTCGCTGTCGTTGTGGGTCCAGTAGACGCCCGGGTGGAGGCGGGAGGCGGCGAGACCGCTGGACTCGGTGATGCGCGGGTCCTTGATCGTGAACCCCTCGTCGCCGTCGGCTGCCAAGGCGGGTGCGGCGGGTGCGGTGAGCGCGGCGCTCACCGCGAGGAGAAGGGCCGCGGCGGGCAGGGCGAAGGATCGGCGCATGCCCCAAGACTGCCATCACACCGCTGACTTGACGGCAGGTGGTCGGTCTCACATCGCGGTGGCCGGACTGATCGACGATGATGACCGGGTGCTCAGGTTCATGCCCGTCGGCGACTCGATGACCATCGGGAGCGCGGGTGAACACACCTGGCGCTACCGCCTGTGGCAGCACCTGTGCACGGAGTACGGCGGCCCCTTCACCTTCGTCGGCCCGCGCGAGACGCTGCACGACCAGGTGGCGGACGCCCCCACCTCGTACGCCTACGCCGAGCCCGACTTCCCCCGGGCCCACCTGGCCGGCTGGGGCGAGGGCTGGCAGCACATGGCGCCGCTGATCGGCGAGAGCGTCCGGTCCCAGCGGGCCGACGTGCTCCTGGTCTCCCTGGGCCTGATCGACCTCGGCTTCTACACGAACGCCGAGCAGACCGCGGACAACGTCCGTGCCTTCGTCGCCGGGGCGCGGGCGGCCAACCGCCGCGTCCGGCTGGTCCTGCTCCCGGTGATACCCAACATCCGCGCGGAGGCCGACCCGTCCTTCGCAGGCGAGGTCACCCGCTTCAACGAGCTGCTCGCGAAGACGGCCGCCGACCTCGACACCCCGGGCTCCCCGCTCCTCCTGGCCGCCGTCCCGCCGTCGTACGACTTCCACACCGACACCTACGACGGCACCCACCCCAACGCGAGCGGCGAACACAAGATCGCGGAGGCCTTCGCGGAGACGATGTACGAGGGCTGGGAGCTGGGCGGGCCCTACTCCGCGTCCTGCACGCCATAACCGGCGACGGCGCTGCGGCGGCATATGCGCCTCTCCCCGTGTCCCGGTCACCGTGCGTATCGTTGTACCTCGCGGTTGCACCCGTCCATGGGGGCAGCCGGGGAGGAGTGCCACGATGACCGTCGTAGACGACAGGATCGCCATGGCCGACACCAACACACAGCGCTTGGACGAGTGGTTCGAGCGTCTGGAGCGGATGCCCGTCCCCGAAGGATTCAGGGTCGAGATCGTCGGGGGCAACGTCTACATGACACCGCAGCGGGACACCCATTGGGGGATCATCCGCCGGATCGTACGAGCCATCGAGGACAGGTTCGGGATGGACGTGCCGGTGTTCTCGGACGTCCGCATCGACTTCCCAGGCCACGAGAACGGCCTCTGCCCCGACGTGGCCGTGCTTCGCGCCTCCGCCGAGAAGGACGGCGAAGGCCGCTGGCGCTACGAGGACGTCGAGTTCGTCTTCGAGGTCATCTCCGAGGGCACGGCCGCCAACGACTACGGCCCGAAGAAGGCCGCCTACGCGACCGCCGAGGTACCCCTCTACGTCATCGCCGACCCCTACCGGGGTCGCTGCTACGTCTACACCGACCCCAAGAACGGCGACTACGTCACCAGGACGCGGGTGGACTTCGGCGACGACATCGATCTGACGGGCACCGTGGCCGACCTGACCATGAGGACCAGCGGCTTCCCCCGGGACCGGCCTCCCCTTGCATAGAGCGCGCTCCAGGACGTTGGCTTGGTGCTCATGGAGTACACACAGCTCGGACGCACGGGACTCAAGGTCGGTCGGCTCGTCCTCGGGACGATGAACTTCGGTCCGCAGACCGACGAGGCCGACAGCCACGCCATCATGGACGCGGCGCTGGACGCCGGTATCAATCTTTTCGACACCGCCAACGTGTACGGCTGGGGCGAGAACAAGGGCCGCACCGAGGAGATCATCGGCAACTGGTTCGCCCAGGGCGGCGAGCGGCGCGACAAGGTCGTGCTCGCCACCAAGGTGTACGGGAACATGGGCGCCGACGGTGAGGCGTGGCCCAACCACGACAAGCTGTCCGCCCTGAACATCCGGCGGGCCGTGGACGCCTCGCTGAAGCGGCTGCAGACGGACCACATCGACCTCTACCAGTTCCACCACATCGACCGCAGCACGCGGTTCGACGAGATCTGGCAGGCGATCGACGTCCTGATCCAGCAGGGGAAGATCCTTTACGTGGGGTCGTCCAACTTCCCCGGGTACAAGATCGCCCAGGCCAACGAAGTCGCGGCCCGGCGCGGCGGGACCATCGGCCTGGTGAGCGAGCAGTGCCTGTACAACCTCGTCGAGCGCCGCGCCGAGATGGAGGTCATCCCGGCCGCGCAGGACTACGGGCTCGGGGTCATCCCCTGGTCGCCGCTGCAGGGCGGTCTGCTGGGCGGCGTCCTCAAGAAGGAGGCCACCCAGGGGCGCCGGGCGTCCGGGCGGGCCGCCGAAACGCTCGCCGACCCCACCGCCCGCGCCCAGATCCAGGCGTACGAGGACCTGCTCGACAAGCACGGCATCGAGCCCGGCGAGGCCGCGCTGGCCTGGCTGCTCACCCGGCCCGGGGTGACGGGGCCGATCGTCGGTCCGCGCACCACCGAGCAGCTGGCGTCGGCGCTGCGGGCGGTCGAGCTGGAGCTGAGCGAGGAGCTGCTGTCCTCGCTGGACGAGATCTTCCCGGGCCCGGGGCCGTCCCCGGAGGCCTTCGCCTGGTAGGACGCCGCCTTCCCGGCGGGCATGCCGGGATCGCCGGGGGTGCCTGGTGGCGGCGGGGCTAGTTTCCGAGCGCCGCCGCCACGGCCACTACCGCGAACATCAGTACAAGCGCACCGGCCATGATCCGGTTCCGGGTTTTCGGGTCCACGCCCTCGAGCCTAACCGGCCGCGCCGAGTGGGCAGCGCGCGACCACCTCGTAACGGGGCTGTTCGCCCGGCACCCCCGACCTCGGCAGGTTGCTGCGCACCAGCGCCACCTCGCCCACGGTCCAGGTGCGGCTCCGGAACCGCCCCAGGGCCTCCACGTACTGCCGTACGTCGGCACCGGTCCGGCTGCGGGCCAGCGTCAGGTGGGCCTTGTAGCGGCGGTGCTCCCCCATCGCCACGCCCGCCCTGCGCCCCGCCGCCTCCGTACGGTCGGCGAGCAGGCTCAGGGCGTGCAGGTCACCGTCCGCCCCGGTCCACAGGGTCCGCCCGTGGCCGAACCGGCCACCGCCGCACAGCGCCAGCTCGAAGGGTCCGCTCCGGGACGCGGCCCGTTCCAGGCGGGCGGTCAGCTCGGGGACGAGGTCGTCGTCGACCTCTCCGTAGAAGGCCAGCGTGAAGTGCCAATCAGCGGCTCCGCCGCGGGGCCATCCGGGAACCCCGGTCCAGCGCAGGGCGTCCGCGCCGGGCAGCCGCCGCAGTTCCTCGACCTCGACGGCGAGCTCACGGATCACGTCCTCGGGCGGCACCACGGCGGCGAAGAGTCTCATGCCTCCAGTCTCACCGGGGAACGCGTGTACGCCCACGCGTGTCCTGGTCACCGTGCGTATCGTTGTACTGCGCGGCTGCGCCCGTCCGGGGCGCAGCCGGGGAGGAGCGCCACGATGACCGTCCTTGACGACAGGATCGAGATGGCCGACACCGGAGACGAGCTCACGCTCGACGCGATGTTCGAGTGGCTGGAGAAGATGCCCATCCCCGAGGGATACAAGACCGAGATCGTCGGGGGCCACATCTTCATGACGCCGCAGCGCCGCGCCCACTGGGACATCATCCTGAACATCGTCGAGCAACTACGCGCCAAGTACCCGCGCGAGCGTGTGACGTCCGACGTCCGCATGGACTACCCGGGACGTCTCAACGGGCTCGCGCCCGACGTGGTGGGGCTCGCGGAGGACGCCAAGGAGGACGCCCACGGACGCTGGCGCCACGAGGACGTCGAGTTCATCGCCGAGGTGATCTCCAAGGACACCGCAGCCAACGACTACGGCCCGAAGAAGGACACGTACGCCTCCGTCGGCGTCCCCGTCTACCTGATCGTGGACCCGTACACCGGTGAGTGGCACCTGCACACGTTGCCGAAGGACGGCAGGTACCACGGCACCGTCAGTCTCCCCTTCGGCAAGGAGGTCGACCTGACCGGGACGGTCGTCGGTCTGGTGCTCAAGACCGACGAGTTCCCCCGCGCCTGATCGCGGGGGAACTCGTCGGGGCAGCGGGTCCGGCCGTCAGGCCGGCGGCGTCAGGCCACCGCCGTCAGCTCCCGTTGCCGCTCCCGCGGTACGAACCGCACCCGGGGGTGGCCGTGGTCCCAGCCGACCGTCAGGCGCAGGTTGCCGACGCGGGCCAGGATCAGACCGATCACCGCGGCGGCGAGGACCGCGACGGCACCGCCCATCGCGAAGCCGATACGGGCGCCGTAGGTGTCGGTGATCCAGCCGACGATCGGGGCGCCGACGGGCGCGCCGCCGAGGAAGACCATCATGTACAGGGCCATGACGCGGCCGCGTACGGCCGGGTCGGTGGACATCTGGATGCTGGTGTTGGTGGTGACGTTGACCGTCATGGCGAACAGGCCGATCGGGATCATGAGCAGGGCGAACAGCCACAGGGTGGGTGCCCCGGCCGCCACGATCTCCAGTCCGCCGAAGGCCAGCGCGGCCAGGATCAGCAGCCGCAGACGGGCCGTGCCGCGCCGGGCGGCGAGCAGGGCGCCGGCCAGGGAGCCGACCGCCATCAGGGTGTTGAACAGGCTGTAGACGCCCGCGCCCCCGTGGAAGACGTCGTCGGCGAAGGCCGAGAGATAGACGGGGAAGTTGAAGGCGAACGTGCCGATGAAGCCGACCAGGACGATCGGCCAGACCAGCTCGGGACGCCCGGCGACATAGCGCAGCCCCTCCCGCAGCTGCCCCTTGCCGCGCGGTGCGGGCGTGACGGCGTGCAGTTCGCGGGCCCGCATCATCATCAGGCCGGCCAGCGGCGCGATGAAGGACAGGCCGTTGAGGAGGAACGCCCAGCCCGTGCCGACGCCGGTGATCAGCAGGCCCGCGACGGCGGGACCGACCAGGCGGGCGGACTGGAAGTTCGCGGAGTTCAGGCTGACCGCGTTCTGCAGCTGACCGGGGCCGACCAGCTCGGCCACGAAGGACTGGCGGGCGGGGTTGTCGACCACCGTCGCCAGACCGGTGACGAAGGCGGCGAGGTAGACGTGCCAGACCTCGACCCGTCCGGTGAGGGTGAGGGCGGCGAGCACCAGCGAGGTGAGGGCCATCGCCGACTGGGTGACGAGCAGCGTGGGCCGCTTGCGCAGGCGGTCCACGAGGACGCCGCCGTACAGGCCGAACAGCAGCATCGGCAGGAACTGCAGGGCCGTGGTGATGCCGACGGCGGCCGAGGAGGCGGTGAGGGTGAGCACCAGCCAGTCCTGGGCGATGCGCTGCATCCAGGTGCCGATGTTGGAGACGACCTGGCCGATGAAGAACAGGCGGTAGTTCCTGATCTGCAGCGAGGAGAACATCCGGGACGTGCGGATGCTCCGTCCCGGTTTCCCCGGGTCGGGCGGGGTGTCACCGCCGGTGGGGGTGGAGCGGGTGTCAGGTCCGGGGGCGGAGTCTGCTCCGGGTCCCGTACTCAAAGTTCGCCTCCTAGCGAAAACTGCTGGTGTTCCTAGAGGTGCGCGAGCTTCTCCAGCACCGGTGCGGCGGCACGGAGTTTCGCCCATTCGTCCTCGTCGAGCTCCTCGGCGAGGGTGGCCAGGAAGACGTTCCGCTTGCGGCGGCTCTCGTGGAGCATCGCCTCGGCCTGTTCGGTCTGCGTCACGACCTTCTGGCGCCGGTCGTCGGGGTGCGGCTCCAGCCGGACCAGTCCCTTGCCCTCCAGCAGGGCCACGATGCGGGTCATCGAGGGCGGCTGGACGTGTTCCTTGCGGGCGAGCTCGCCCGGGGTGGCCCGACCGCAGCGGGTGAGGGTGCCCAGCACCGACATCTCGGTGGGGCTGAGGGATTCGTCGACGCGCTGGTGCCTGAGTCGACGGGAGAGTCGCATCACGGCGGAACGAAGGGCGTTGACGGCGGCCGCGTCGTCGCCATGGCTGAGGTCCGGCATGTTCTTTAGCGTAACTCATTACCTTCGCTAAAGGACCGACCGGGGCGCACCCGAATCCCGCCCGCACTCGTGACATCGGCCACTCGTGTCGCGGATCACACCACAGAGCACGCCATAAACCACTCGTACGAGTGATCCCTGAGCGGAACAGGGCACACCGGGCCGGGAAGTACGGCAAGGCTCATGCCCATGGGGACCGACGTACTCAGCCTGCGCATGGACCAGGAACTGCTCGAAAGACTCCGGAGCCATGCCGCCAAACGCGGAATGAGCGTCCAGGACTATGTCGTCCAGACGCTCATTCGCGATGACTTCGACCAGCGGTTCCAGACCGCCGTCGAGGAGACGGAGAAGTTCTACGGCGTCACCTGAGCCCGTACCGGGCCGGGCCAGGTCGGGCCGGGCCCAGGTCGGGCCAGGTCAAGCCAGACCGGCCCAGGTCGGGCCAGGTCAGGTCAGGCCCAGTGCCGGCATCAGGTAGTAGAAGGCGAAGACCGCCGACACCGCGTACATCGCGGCCGGGACCTCCCGGCCGCGCCCGGCCGCCAGGCGCAGCAGCACGAAGGTGATGAAGCCCATGCCGATGCCGTTGGTGATCGAGTAGGTGAACGGCATCATCACCATGGTCACGAAGGCCGGGACGGCGATCGTGTAGTCCGCCCAGTCGATCTCCTTGATCGAGCCCGCCAGGATCAGGAAGCCGACCGCGAACAGCGCCGGGGTGGCCGCCTGGGACGGCACCATCGTGGCGACGGGCGTGAGGAACAGCGCGACGGCGAACAGCGCGCCGGTGACGACGTTGGCGAAGCCGGTGCGCGCGCCCTCGCCGACGCCGGCCGTGGACTCCACGAAGGCGGTGGTGGCGGAGGAGGAGCTGGCGCCGCCCGCGGCGACCGCGACACCGTCGATGAACAGGACCTTGTTGATGCCGGGCATCTGGCCGTCGGCGTCGGTCAGCTTGGCCTCGTCGGAGACGCCCATGATCGTGCCCATCGCGTCGAAGAAGCACGAGAGCAGCACGGTGAAGACGAACAGGACGCCGGTCAGCACGCCGACCTTGGCGAAGCCGCCGAACAGGCTGACCTCGCCGATCAGGCCGAAGTCGGGGGTGGCGAGGGGGTTGCCGGGCCAGGTCGGGTTGGTCAGGCCCCAGGAGGGGATGTCGGCCACGGCGTTGATGATCACGGCGAGGACCGTCATCGCGACGATCGAGATGAGGATCGCGCCGGGTACCTTGCGCACGATCAGCGCCAGCGTGAGCAGCGCGCCGAGGATGAAGACGAGAACCGGCCAGCCGGTGAGGTGACCGCCGGTGCCGAGCTGGAGCGGGACGGTGGTCTGGGCGGCGTCCGGTATCCGGGAGACGAAACCGGAGTCGACCAGACCGATCAGCATGATGAACAGGCCGATACCGATGGCGATGGCCTTGCGCAGACCGTACGGGACGGCGTTCATCACGCGCTCGCGCAGACCGGTGGCGACCAGCAGCATGACGACGAAGCCGGCCAGCACCACCATGCCCATCGCGTCCGGCCACGCCATGCGCGGGGCGAGCTGGAGGGCGACGACCGAGTTCACGCCGAGGCCGGCGGCCAGTGCGATCGGCACGTTGCCGATGACGCCCATGAGCAGCGTGGTGAACGCCGCGGTCAGGGCGGTCGCGGTGACCAGCTGGCCGTTGTCGAGCTGGTTGCCGTACATGTCCTTCGCGCTGCCGAGGATGATCGGGTTCAGCACGATGATGTAGGCCATCGCGAAGAAGGTGGCGAATCCGCCACGGATCTCGCGGGGCAGGCTGCTGCCCCGCTCGGAGATCTTGAAGTAGCGGTCGAGTGCGCCGTGTGCGGGCGCGGGTCCCGGCTGATCGGGCAGGGGGGCCTTGCTGGGGGCCGACGTGGACATGCGGAACCTCATCACCGTCGGACTTCCAACAAAGTCCTTTGGCGCTTCCTACGATCAGAACGAGCCAGAGACAAACAGATTCAGTATGAAGATATAACGACAGCCACGCTATCTCCGCGCGTAGACATCCGCGGACCGGTGCGGCGAACCTCACCCTCGTCCGCCCTCGTAAGCTGTCCGCATGGCCGCTTTCTTCTCGGGTCTCTCGCGTTGGTTCACGGGGACCCCCAAGCACGAGGCGCCGGAGCCCCTGGAGGGCCCCGTGGTCGCCACCATCGTCGGCGGCACGATCATCTGGTTCGCCCTCTTCCTGGTGCAGCTGCCCTTCTACGGCTGGTTCGACGACCACGGCCGCACCTGGTGGCTGTGGACCTGCCTGGCCGGCGGCGGGCTCGGGTTCATCGGCATCTGGTACGTCCGCCGGCGCGACGCCGCGATCAAGCGCGACCGGGCTGCGGCGACCGCAGCGGCTGCGCGGACCGCGGAAACAGCGGAGACGGAACCGGCCGGCGGGCCCTCCGGAACCTCCTCCGGCGCCCCCTCCGGCATGTCCTCCCCGTCGTCGGCCGACTGACCCCCGCCGCTCCCGTACGACCACGGCACTACGGCCGCCCCGCGGTCCTCCTCCCCCGGTCGGATCTTCCGCGCATCCGGTGGGTGAAGCCGTGACGCCGCACGTACCGTCGACTGCATGACGCATCTCGACGCGGACCCGCAGGCCGGTGCCGCGCGGCCCGGCACCGTCACCTCGCCGGTGACCGGCCTGACCGCCGCGGAGGTGGCCGAGCGGGCGGCTCTCGGGCAGGTCAACGACGTGCCGGTGCGCAGCAGCCGGTCCGTGCTCGAGATCGTCCGCGCGAACGTCTTCACCCGGTTCAACGCGATCATCGGTGTCCTCTGGGTGATCATGCTGGTCGTCGCGCCCATCCAGGACAGCCTGTTCGGCTTCGTGATCCTCGCCAACACCGGGATCGGCATCGTCCAGGAGTGGCGGGCGAAGAAGACCCTGGACTCACTGGCGCTGATCGGCGAGGTGCGGCCCACGGTGCGCCGGGACGGGGCGAGCACCGAGGTCGGCACCTCCGAGATCGTGCTGGACGACCTGATCGAGATCGGACCGGGCGACAAGGTCGTCGTCGACGGGGTGTGCGCCGAGGCGGACGCGCTGGAGATCGACGAGTCGCTGCTCACCGGCGAGGCCGATCCCGTGGTCAAGCGGCCCGGGGACCGGCTCATGTCCGGGAGCTTCGTGGTCGCGGGCGGCGGTTCCTTCCAGGCGACCAGGGTGGGGCGCGAGGCGTACGCGGCGCAGCTCGCCGAGGAGGCGTCCCGGTTCACGCTGGTCCACTCCGAGCTGCGTTCGGGCATCTCCACGATCCTCAAGTACGTGACGTGGATGATGGTCCCGACCGCGATCGGGCTGATCATCAGCCAGCTGGTGGTCAAGGAGAACGAGCTGAAGAACTCCATCGCCCGCACGGTCGGCGGGATCGTTCCGATGGTGCCCGAGGGGCTGGTGCTGCTCACCTCCGTCGCCTTCGCGATCGGCGTGATCCGGCTGGGGCGCAAGCAGTGCCTGGTGCAGGAACTGCCCGCCATCGAGGGGCTGGCCCGCGTCGACACGGTCTGCCTGGACAAGACCGGCACCCTCACCGAGGGCGGCATGGACGTCACCGGGCTGCGGCTGCTCGACGGCGACGACGAGACGTACGTGCGGAAGGTGCTGGGGGCGCTCGGCGCGTCCGATCCGCGGCCGAACGCGTCCCTCCGGGCGATCGCCGACGCCTACCCGGACGCCGGGGACCGGCGCTGCACCGACACCCTGCCGTTCTCCTCGGCCCGCAAGTACAGCGGCGCCACCTTCGCCGAGGGTGCCGAGGGCGACGAGGGCACCGGGCAGCCGCCCGTCACCTGGCTGCTCGGGGCGCCCGACGTGCTGCTGGACGCCGACGACCCGGCCCTGGAGCGGACCACGCGGCTGAACGAGCAGGGGTTGCGGGTGCTGCTGCTCGCCCGCGCCGGGAGCGACGTGCCCGTGAGCGACCCGGACGCGGCCAAGGACGTCCGCCCGACCGCGCTGGTGGTGCTGGAGCAGCGGCTGCGGCCGGACGCGGCCGACACCCTGCGGTACTTCTCCGAGCAGGACGTCCGCACCAAGGTCGTCTCCGGCGACAACGCCGTGTCGGTCGGTGCGGTCGCGGCCAAGCTCGGGCTGAGCGGTACGGCGGTCGACGCGCGCCGGCTGCCCGCCGAGCGGGACGAGATGGCCGAGGCGCTGGACCGGGGGACGGTGTTCGGACGGGTCGCCCCGCGGCAGAAGCGGGACATGGTGGGCGCGCTCCAGTCGCGCGGGCACACGGTCGCCATGACCGGCGACGGGGTGAACGACGTGCTGGCGCTGAAGGACGCCGACATCGGGGTGGCGATGGGATCCGGTTCGGAGGCCACCCGGGCGGTCGCGCAGATCGTGCTGCTCGACAACAGGTTCGCCACCCTGCCGTCGGTGGTGGCCGAGGGGCGGCGGGTGATCGGCAACATCACCCGGGTCGCGACGCTGTTCCTGGTGAAGACCGTCTACTCGGTGCTGCTGGCGGTGCTGGTGGTGTGCTGGCAGGTGGAGTACCCGTTCCTGCCGCGTCATCTGACCCTGTTGTCCACGCTCACCATCGGCGTCCCGGCGTTCTTCCTGGCCCTCGCCCCCAACAAGGAGCGGGCCCGGCCCCACTTCGTACGGCGGGTCATGCGGTACGCGATCCCGGGCGGGGTGCTGGCCGCGCTGGCGACGTTCGCCACGTATCTGCTCGCCCGCCACCACTACAGCGGTGCGGGGGCCTTGGAGGCGGAGACGAGCGCGGCGACGCTGACGCTGTTCCTGATCTCGCTGTGGGTGCTGGCGATCATCGCCCGGCCCTACACCTGGTGGCGGGTCGGGCTGGTGGTGGCGATGGCCGCGGGGTTCCTGCTGGTGCTGGTCGTGCCGTGGCTGCAGGAGTTCTTCGCGCTGAGGCTGGTGGGGATGACGATGCCGTGGATCGCGGTCGGCATCGCGGTGCTGGCGGCGGCCGTCCTGGAACTCCTGTGGCGGTGGGTGGACCGCGCTTTCGCTTAGCGCTCGGCTCGGGAGGGGACGGTCGGTTCGTCCCTGCGGGCCGGTGGGGGCTGGTCGCTTGGCCCTGCGGGCCGGTGGGGGCTGGTCGCGCAGTTCCCCGCGCCCCTGACGGGGCGTTTTGGTGAACCGCGCGACCAGAGGGACGCGGCTTACTTCACGGTGAACCGCGCGACCAGGGGGACGCGGCTTACTTCACGTCGATGAAGTCGCCCGCGGAGTTGACCGCCGGGGTGGGCGTGTTGCCCGCGAAGGAGTAGCGGTAGTAACCGTCGACGGAGGCCTTGACCGTGGTCTTCAGGTTGCCCTTCGCGTCGGTCGTGATGGTCTTGAGGGTGGTGTAGGTGCTGGTGCCCTTCTTCTTGAACTGGAGCTTCACCGGCTGCTTCGTGTAGCCGGCGTACTTGTTGGTCTCCCAGTTGGCGCGGGTCAGCTTGCCGGTGACCGTGAGGGTCTTGCCCTTCTTGACCGGCTCCGGCGAGGCGTTGACGGTCAGCTTGGAGTAGCGCTGGACCTTGGTGGTGCCGAG
Organism: Streptomyces sp. GDS52; assembly: GCF_052246875.1. NCBI lineage: Bacteria > Bacillati > Actinomycetota > Actinomycetes > Kitasatosporales > Streptomycetaceae > Streptomyces > Streptomyces sp. GDS52. The sequence continues at coordinate 4,015,487 of NZ_CM125966.1, read as the reverse complement.
GCCGCCCTTCTCCGCGTAGCCGACCTCGGCCATGTCGAGGTCGTCGGAGTCCAGGTCCTCGCCGTTGAAGGCGATGGCCCAGGCGCCGGCCTTCCAGGTGCCGGCGTCCGCGTTCAGCAGCTCGCCGTCCTTGGGACGGATGTCGATGGTGCCGGAGCAGGTGGCCTTGGTCGCCGAGGTCGCCTTGCAGTGGCCGAAGTCGTCGCCGATCAGCACGTTCTGCGGCGCGGCGAAGCTGCCCTTGTAGAGGAACGGGTCGGTGAGGAAGCCGAGCGCGGTGACGTCGACGTCCGCGCCGTGGGTCAGGGTGTAGGTGACCTTGGTCGTGACCCGGTTGCTCGTGCCGACCTTGATCGCCTTGGCGATCTTGAAGTTGGAGAAGGTGACGTTCAGGGCGTACGGCTCGTCGTAGGTGGCGGCACGGGCGCTGAATGCGGCCTTGTCGGACGAGGCGGCGTGCGCGGCCTCACGGACCTTCGCGATGTCCGCGCGGCTCGCGGCGTCGCCGGACGCCTGCGCGGCCGGGGCGGCGAGGGCGGAGAGGGCCAGGGCGCCGGAGACTGCGGCGACGGTGGCTCGGATACGCATGCGTTCTCCATGTGGAGAAGGGGCCCCGACGGTCGTCGTTCCAACGGCTCGTCGTCACTTCCGGGGCCCGAGTGACCTGGGAGTCTGTTGACTCAGGGGATCAGATACGTCACACCGGCAAATGGTTGTACGAGCGATCGAAAACTTGTGTGCGATTCTTGAAGATCACGGCCCCGGCCGCCGCGCGCCGCAAGCAGAGCCCGAAAGGCCAGAAAAATCTGAAGAACCCGAAGGAGGGTCCCGCATGCTCACACCCGTCCGCGACAACCCCTGCCAGCATCATTTCCAGGCCTTGTCCACCATTCGGATGGGTACTGTGGTTCAGTGATGAGCCCGACGAAGACTCCGGACACGCAGTCCCGGGCGAAGCGGCGCTCACTGGGTGGACAGCTCTCCACCCGCGTGCGTTCCTTCATGGAAACCGAGGCCGGCAGCGCCGGCCTGCTCCTGATAGCCGTCGCGGTCGCCCTGATCTGGGCGAACTCACCCTGGTCGGACACGTACACGTCGCTCTGGGCCACCGACCTGTCCCTCTCCCTCGGCAACGCCGAGCTGTCGATGGACCTGGGGCACTGGGTCAACGACGGACTGATGGCCCTGTTCTTCTTCATCATCGGCCTGGAGGTCCGTTACGAGGTCTCCGTCGGTGAGCTGAACAACCGCAGCAAGCTCATGATCCCGCTCCTCGCCGGGATCGGCGGCATGCTCGTGCCCGTCCTGCTGTACCTGGCGATCGCGCCCGGGGGCGAGGCCGCCATGGGCTGGGGCGTGGTCATCGGCACCGACACGGCGTTCATGCTGGGCGCGCTCGCCATCGTGGGCCCGCGGTTCGTCACACAGCTGCGCGTCTTCCTGCTGGCCATCACCGTCATCGACGACATCGTGGCCGTCACCGTGATCGGCGTGGTCTACTCCGGCAGCATCAATGTGACGGAGCTGGTCATCGCGCTCCTCCTGGGCGTGCTGCTGTCCGCACTGACCCGCTTCGGCGTCTGGCAGGCGGCCCCGTACGTCCTGATCGTCCTGGTGATGTGGCTCGCCACCCTCCAGGCCGGTCTCCACGCCTCCATCGCCGGCATGCTCGGCGGCCTCCTGATCCCTGCCCGGAACCCGTCGCGCGAGGGAGTGGAACAGGCCGCGCGGCTCTTCCGCGCCTTCCGTCAGTCCCCCCTCGCGGACGTCGGCAAGACGGCACGCAGGGGGCTCCAGCAGGCCGTCTCCGTCAACGAGCGGATGCAGACGGTGCTCCACCCCTGGTCCAGCTACGTCATCGTCCCGGTGTTCGCACTGGCCAACGCCGGTGTCGACCTGCGCAACGGCGTCCTGACCGATTCCCTGACCTCCCCCGTCACCTGGGCCGTGGTCGTGGGTCTCGTCGTCGGAAAGCTGGTCGGCATCTGGGGCGGCGCCTACCTCGGCACCCGGACCGGGCTCGGGAAGCTCCCGACCGGGGTGGGGGAGGGCCATGTCCTGGGCGGCGGTGTCCTGTCCGGCATCGGCTTCACCGTGTCCCTGCTGATCGTCGGGCTCGCCTTCGAGGATCCGGTCATCCGTGCCGAGGGGACCGTCGGTGTCCTGCTGGCCGCCCTGTTCTCCACCCTCGCGGGCTGGCTCGTGTTCCATCTGGCCGCGGTCCTGCGCGGGGAGACCGACGCGGACCTGCCCCGCTATCTGGACCGTCCGGTCGACCCGGAGACGGACCACATCCTCGGACCCCCCGAAGCGCCCCTCACCCTGGTGGAGTACGGCGACTTCGAATGTCCCTTCTGCGCCCGCGCCACGGGCGTCACCCAGGAACTGCGGCAGCGTTTCGGCGACCAGTTCCGCTACGTCTTCCGGCACCTGCCGCTGCCCGACGTGCACCCGCACGCCGAGCTCGCCGCGCGGGCGGCGACGGCCGCCGGCATGCAGGGCCGCTTCTGGGAGATGCACGACCTGCTCTACCGGCACCAGGACGAGCTCGACTACCAGGACAGCGCCGGCTACGCCGCCGACCTCGGACTCGACGTCGAGAAGTTCCTCCGCGACCTCGACGACGAGGAGACGGCCGAGCGCGTACGGGCGGACGCCGCCAGCGCCGAGGCCAGCGGGGCCCGAGGGGTTCCGACATTCTTCGTCGGCAACCGCCGGCACACCGGCCCGTACGACGCGGCGACGCTCGCCCGCGAGCTCGAGGCGTACGCGAAGGAGTCCGGCGCCCAGGCGCCCACGCAGCAGTAGCGACAGGAGCAGGCGAGAGGTCCGCCGTGGGGGGGTGGGCCGGGGGCGACCCCGGCCCACCCCCCACGCGTTCAGTCGAACCAGCGGTCCCGTGCCAGTTCCTCCGTCCTGGACGGATCCTCCAGCAGGGCCGCGACCTCGAAGCGGCGCGGCCACTGACCGGCCGCCCAGGCCAGCCCGGCGGCGACGCCCTCCAGGGTGGCGGCGTGCGGCACGCCGTCGTCGGTCAGCCGCCAGTCGATCTCCACGCCGTCCACGACGAGCTCCTCGTGCTCGACGTACGTCTTTGGGGTGCGCGGCCCGAGCAGGACCCGCACGGACTCCGGCACGTCGTACTCGGTGCCCCGAGAGCCGACCTCCCCGGTGACGGACTCGCTCAGCCGCCGCACCTGGAACAGTTCGGCCAGCTCGGCCGCCCGCGCGGGGCGGACGGGCAGCAGGGCCACACCCGCGGTGAACGGCAGCAGGTCGGGCGAGTCGACGACCACCGCGTCGGCGGCGTCCACCACCTCGACCCGGCCGTCGACCACCGCGCGCAGCTCGTCCGGCAGGGTCACCTGTTCCGGCTCCAGGTCGGCCAGCGCCCCGTAGAGGGCGTGCAACTGGGCGGCGGTGACCGCGCGGCCGGGGTCGGCGAGACGGTCGAGGAGTTCGGCCGCGCCGCCCGGTTCGTCGAGCAGCGCGGACACGGAGGTGCGCACCCCGAGCGCCCGCAGCACCTGCTCGTCCTCGAAGCCGGCGGCGTCGGCCTCGTCGTACAGGCCGCGCAGCAGCGGGTCGCTCCCCGCGGCGCGCAGACCGGCCGGCCGGCGGCCGCCGAGCACCGGGTGCCCGCGCAGCCACCAGGCGGTGTACGGGCGGACCACCTCGTGGGTGCCGTCGGGCAGCAGGACGCGCACCGGCTGGGTGAGCGCGTCGCGCAGCGGCGGGCGGGCGAGCAGGGCGAGGGCCCGGGGCCACTGGTCGTCGTCGACGAGGTCGAGGTCGCGCACGGCGACGATCTCGGTGGCGACCGGCGGCACCGGGCTGTCGGGGAAGCGGTCGAGGATGTCCTCGCTCCACACGTCCACCGCGTCGAGCAGGCCCGCGTCGTCGGGTTCGGCGTAGTCCCCTTCCCGCGGCTCGAGTTCGTCCGGGTCGAGGACGACGTCGGTGGCGCGGACGAGGGCGAAGTCGACCAGCACCCCGCAGGCGGCCAGCGGGGCCTCGCCCCACTTCTGCGCCAACTCGATGTCCACCGAGGCGAGCTCGCCCTCGCGCATGACACGGGCGAAGGGGCCGTCGGGGAAGACCAGTTCGCAGGCCGGGGAGAGTCCGCCGTCCTCGTCGGGCAGGGCGAGGGCGCCCAGCCAGGGTTCGTCGCCGGGTTCGAGACCGGCGTCGCGCACCAGGCCGAGCACGGTGTCGGCGAGTTCCTCGGCGTCGGGCGCCTCCTCCTCCCAGCCCATGGCGGCCATGCCGCCCTCGTCGTCGAGGGAGGCGGCGACGGCGGCCCGCACCTGCGGGGTGGTGAGCACCGCGCGCGGGGTGGCCGGGAGGGCGCCGAGCTTCTCCAGCAGGGGGTGCGCGGCGTCCGGGTGGGCGACCTTGAGGCCGAGCCGGGCCAGCACCCCGGGGTCGATCCGGGGGGCCTCCGCACCGGGCAGCAGCACCTGCCGGGGGCCGATGGTGGTACGCCGGTCGGCGAGCGGCACGGGCAGCCCGGAGAGCCGGTCCGGGTCGACCCCGGCAAGGCTCTCGTACAGCCGCCACCACCACTCGGGCGCCCTCTCCAGCCCGGCGAGCCGGTCGATCGCGTCGGCCAGCGGGACCCGGGGCACGCCCAGGGCACGCAGTTCCGTCCGCCGTTCGAGCCCGGCGGGCAGCAGGGTGGGCAGCACCTCGGCGAGCACCCGCACGGTGTCGGCCCCGGCGCCCTCGACGATCTCGGCGTCCCGGGGACGCAGGGACTCGGGCAGACCGGAGTCGTCGTCCTGCTCGCGCGGGGGGACGGCGGGGGGCAGGAAGGAGGTGCGGGGCAGCCGCCCGAGGACCGCCTGGCGCAGGGCGCCGTCCAGTTCGCCCTTGCCGAGCGGGCCGGGCACCAGGTCGATGATCCCGGCGGTCACCGGATGCCACTCCGCGAGGAGACCGGCGTAGGCGTCGGCCGCGCGCTCCACCAGGAAGTCGGTGAGCGGGCCGGGGGCGACGTGCCGGCGGGTGGAGTCCAGCGGGAAGGAGGCGATGAGCAGGGCGGGGACGCCGAGCGGCTCGTCGCTGGGGGTGGGGGCGTGCACGACGGGGCCGGTGCGGGGCCGGACGGGGCTGCCGTCGGAGTCGACGGGGACGGCCCAGGTGACCGACCAGTGGGGCCGCAGCCGCTCCTCGACGGGACGGTCGGCGAGCAGGTCCGGGGTGAGCGGGCCGTGCGCGGCGGAGGTGCGCCAGCGGGTGGCGCCGTGGCCGGAGTCCGTGACGACGGTGAGGGCGCCCTCCGCGCTCCGGCGCACGGTGCGGGGCTCGGCGTCGCCGATCTCGACGACGACCTCCTCCAGGCCGGGCAGGGCGAGCAGCAGGGCGTCGTCGACGGCGTGCAGCAGCCGCTCGGCGAGGTCGGCGGCGGCCGGGTCGCGCAGCGGCAGGATGACGGCGGTGTCGTACGGGTCGGGGGCGGTGCCCTCGGCGGCGAAGGGCAGGCGCAGCAGCGGTACGTGCCCGTCGCGGCGGCGGATCTCGTCGCCGAGACCGGCGCTGTGCCCCGCGCTGTCACCGGCGAGTTCCCGGGCCTCGGCCAGCGACCACCGCACCCCGCCCTGCCGGCCGACGAGGGCGGGCTCGTCGGTGACGGCGAGGACGGCGGCGAACCCGACGCCGAACCGGCCCACGGCCCCGGCGGGCTCGTCCCGCTTCGCGGACGCCCGCAGGGTGGACAGCGACTCCACCCCGGCCGCGTCCAGCGGGGCGCCGGTGTTCGCGGCGACGAGCACCCCGTCGCGCAGCGTGAGCCGGAGCCGTCCCGGCACCCCCGCGCGGGCGGCGGCGTCGGCGGCGTTCTGCGCCAGTTCGACGACGAGGCGGTCCCGGTACCCGCCGAGGACGAGGTCCTCCTCGGCGTTGGCGTCCTCACGGAACCGGGCGGGACTGGCGGCCCAGGCGTCCAGCACCCCACGCCGCAACCGCACCGTCCCGAACGGGTCGGCGCCCTCGTCCGCAGGCCGTACGAACATGCTCACGGTCACTCTCCTCATCGGCCCCGATCGGCGTGAGACCGAAGGTACCCCTCCACGGGACCCCGCCGAGGACAGCCCGGTCGGCCCCGGGGCGTTCGAGCGACGCTCCGCCCCGCAGCGGAAGCGGACCGGGTACCTCCTCGATGACGGACAGGCGGACTCCGACCACAGTGCGTACTCGCCCGTCCCCCGCCGGAGGCCCGAAGACCGGAGTGCGACGCCGCGGATCCCGGCCACCGGCGGCTCGCTGAACTCGGAGCCGCGGAGGCAGCGCGCATCGTGGCCCTGGAGCCCGACGGGGCCAGGACCTTCGTCGAGCCGCGCCAGGCGGCCCGTTCCCTGATCGTGGATTCCCCGGACGCCGAGGAACCGGATCAGCCGGTCCGCCTGCTCCTGACTGCGCCTCGCCCCACCGGAACACCACCGTCCGCGCGCGCGTGAGCACTTCGGCCGCATCCGTCCACATGCCGCTCACCCGAGCGCCCGGACGACACGTGGCCGCTGACCGCTCACGGTTCCCGGCACGCACGACGAGGGACCGAACCCGTGTCAGGGCCCGAGTCCGCCTCGGACCCTGGCACGAGTGCCGCAGCCTACGAGTGCCCCAGTTCCGCCGAGGACGCGTCCTCCGTCGCCGGGACCGAGCCGGAGTCGGGGGAGGGGCGCAGCGGGAAGGGGTCGACGCGGGTCTCGTCGATCCGGGGCGGGACGGGCTGGGGCGGCCTGGGCATGACCGCGGCCTCCGAGTGGCCGCCGCAGCCGTAGGCCAGGGAGACGACACGGCCGTCGGCCGGGGAGAACTCGTTGGCGCACACACCGAAGGCCTGGCCGAGCGATCCGCCGATCGGGGCGAGGAAGCCGCAGGACACACAGGACGCGGGGGCCGCCTGCGCCATCGGGGTCTTGGCGCCGAAGGCCTCCTCCCAGCGGTCGGCGGCGGTGTGCAGGCCGTAGCGGGACAGGACGCGGGCGCGCCGCATGCCGAGTTCCTCGGCGAGGGCCGCGATCGACCCGCGGGCCGGGACGGTCGCCTGGTGCGCCGGGGTGCCCTCGGTGACGTCCGCGTCCTCGGCCTCCGCCAGTTCGGTGAACTCCTCGGAGACCGGCGAGTTCGGCGGCGGCGCGTCCTCGCCGGAGAAGCCGGGCTCCAGCCGCAGGTCCTCGGCGTCGGTGGGCAGCAGATCGCCGGGGCCCATGTCGCCGGGGCGCAGCCGCTCGCTCCACGGCACCCACTCCGGCGCGAGGATCGCGTCGGGGCCGGGCAGCAGGACCGCCTCGTCCACCGTGACGATCTTGGCGCGGGAGGCGCGGGCGACGGTGACGGCCCAGCGCCAGCCGCGGTAGCCGAGTTCCCTGCACGCGAAGTAGTGGGTGACGACCCGGTCGCCCTCGGAGAGCATGCCTTCGTGTTCGCCGACGACCCCGGGCGCGGCGGCCTCCTCGGCTGCCGCGCGGGCGAGGTCGACGGCCTCGGCGCACAGCCGGTCGGGGGTGCGGCTTCGCGTTGTCGCTGCCTTCACAGGTATCGCTTCTCTCCTACGCCGTCTCACGAGTGCGCCACTCCCGGCGCGAGGGCGGACGGAGCGGACCGGAGGACCGCGTCGACGTCCACGCCTGATCGTGCTCGGGCGCGCCTCCATCCATTCTGCGGGATGGCTGAGATACGCACGCTACCTGCTCGCGTGCCCTGGGCCTACACCGACGGTTGTTCTCGAGTGTTCTCAGCTGTTCCCGGGCATCGCGCGCCGGCGCCGCGTTCCGCCGGAAGCCGCACACCGTGGGGCCGTCGAGGCGGTCGGGGCACTACGGACCGCCGTATCAGGGCACTATGAACGTCGTGGCTACCGCGAGGACACCCCAGGGCGCCACCGGGACCGGTGGGCCGCACGAAGCCAGAGGGGCCAGAGTCAGAGGAAAGGGCCCGCGCCTCACGTCGGGCAGGCCGGGCGGCCGTCTGCGTGCGGCCGGCCGTGTCCTGCGCTTCCCGGTGACCGGAACCGCACGCGGGATCCGCCGGGCCACCCACGCGCACGGCGCCGGGGAGTCCGGGCTCGGCAAACTGATCGAGCTGCACGGTGTGAACGGCGCCGGCGACGTCATGATCACCGTCGCGCTCGCGTCCACCGTCTTCTTCTCCGTGCCGACCGACGAGGCACGCGGCCGGGTCGCGCTCTACCTCGCCATCACGATGGCGCCGTTCACCCTTCTGGCCCCGGTGATCGGCCCGCTCCTGGACCGTCTCCCGCACGGCCGCCGGGCCGCGATGGCGGGCGCGATGCTCGCCCGGGCGCTGCTCGCCCTGGTGCTGTCCGGCGCGGTGGTCACCGGCGGCCTCGAGCTGTATCCGGCCGCGCTCGGCGTGCTGGTCTCCTCGAAGGCGTACGGGGTGGTCAGAAGCGCCGTCGTGCCCCGGCTGCTGCCGCCCGCGTTCTCCCTGGTGAAAGCCAACTCGCGGGTCACCCTCGGCGGGCTGCTGGCCACCGGCGTCGCGGCGCCGATCGGTGCGGGACTGCACCAGATCGGACCGCGCTGGCCGCTGTACGGGGCGTTCGTGCTCTTCGTCACAGGCATGTTCCTGTCCTTCCGGCTGCCGCCGGTGGTGGACTCCGCCAAGGGTGAGGACACGGCGCTGCTCGCGGCGGACGAGGCCCATCTGCACGGCCCGCACCGCAGGTCCGGCAGGCGGCCCGGTCTGCGCACGGTCGGCCCGGCCGTCACCCACGCGCTGACCGCCAACGCCTCCATCCGCTGTCTGACCGGCTTCCTGATCTTCTTCCTCGCGTTCCTGCTGCGCGAGCATCCGATGTCCGGCCAGAGCGCCGTCGTGTCCCTGGGCATCGTGGGGGTGGCGGCGGGCGCGGGCAACGCGCTCGGTACGGCCGTCGGCGCGTCGCTCCGGTCCCGCGCGCCGGAGATCATCATCGTGACGGTGGTGGCCTGTGTGACGGCCGCGGCGATCACGGCGGCGGCGCTGTTCGGCGCGGTCGTGGTGGCCTGCCTCGCCGGGATCGCCGGCTTCGCGCAGGCACTGGCCAAGCTGTCCCTGGACGCGCTGATCCAGCGGGACGTGCCCGAGACGGTCCGCACATCGGCGTTCGCCCGCTCCGAGACGCTGCTGCAGATGGCGTGGGTGCTGGGCGGGGCGATCGGTATCGCGATGCCGCTGATCGGGTCGCTGGGCCTCGCGGTGGGCGCCGCGATCGTCGCCGCGGGCTGGCTGACCACCGTCCGCGCGCTGGTCGGCTCCGCCCGGCACAGGGGCCGCGGGCGCGCGCGAGTGGCGTAACGCTCCGGCCACGCCGTACCCCACGTGGGAAGTGGACCGGACGTGCCCGATAACCTTCGCCCATGACCACGTTGCCCCGCGGCACAGCCGCTCGAAGTGACCGCGCTGTGCGACGGCGCCGTGCCGTCGTCGTCGCCGGTGCCGTCTCCGCCGGACTGCTCGTCCTGTCGGCCTGTGACAAGCCGACGGCCATGTCCACGATCACCGTCGGCAGCGACTCGGTGGCCTCCGAGGCCACCTGCGGCGGCGAGGGCAAGGCCCTGAAGGCCTCCGACCTGACGTCGTGCCTGGAGGACAAGGACATCAAGGAGATCTCGGTCGACCCGGACGAGACCGTGCGCTTCGGTGTCGACCCGGACCTCGCCGACAAGGGCTGGACGATCCTGATGAACGGTCAGCCGCTGACCGACTCCAGCACCAAGACCTACCGCACCATCCCCGGCAGCGTGTTCTTCAACGCCCAGTACGGCGCCCAGGGCAACTCGACCCTGGTGTCGGTCAAGCAGGGCGAGAACGAGGCCACCGGCCTGTGGTCCTTCCGGCTGAAGAAGGACGCCTGATCGCGTCGTCCGCCCGGACGCCCCCCGCCCCCACGAGACCGGGAGCGCGGGGAGGAGTCCTCGTGGCCACCGCCGTCCCCGCCGAACGGGACGCGGTGGCCAGGGCCTTTCCCGGTGCCGCGCACGGGAGGGCCCTGCCCGGGGTGGAGGTCGTCACGATCGCCGACGGCCCCGATCTGATCGCCGCCGGTGTCGGCCCGGCCCGCGCCGCCGCCTCCACGGCCGCCGCGCTCACCGCCGCCGCTCTGGACGGCCGCCCCTACCGCCTGGTCGTCTCGGCCGGGATCGCCGGCGGCTTCCCGCCGCACGCGCCCCTCGCCTCGCTCGTCGTCGCCGACGAGATCACCGCCGCCGACCTGGGCGCCGAGACCGCCGACGGCTTCCTGCCGGTGACCGACCTCGGCTTCGGCACCGTCACCCACCGGCCCCCCGCCGCCCTGGTCCGGGAGGTGGCCGCCGCGTCCGGCGCGCTCACCGGTGCCGTGCTCACCGTGTCGACGGTGACCGGCACCGCGGCCCGCGCCGCCCGGCTCCGCGACCGCCACCCCGGCGCGCTCGCCGAGGCCATGGAGGGCTTCGGCGTCGCCGAGGCCGCCGCCGCACACGGCCTGCCCGTGCTGGAGGTACGGGCGGTGTCGAATCCCGTCGGCCCGCGCGACCGCGCCGCCTGGCGCATCGGTGACGCCCTGGACGCCCTCACCGAGGGCTTCGGGAAGATCGCGCCCGTCCTGGAGAGTTGGAACCGGTATGACAGCTGAGCAGCAGCGGCTGGGGATCGTGTACTCCCCCTGCCCGAACGACACCTTCGTCTTCGACGCCCTCGCGCACGGCCGCGTCCCCGGCGCGCCCGCCCTCGACGTCACCTTCGCCGACATCGACGTCACCAACGGCATGGCCGAGCGCGGCGAGTCGGACGTGCTGAAGGTGTCGTACGCGGCCCTCCCCTACGTCCTCGACGCGTACGCGCTGCTGCCCTGCGGGGGCGCGCTGGGCCGGGGCTGCGGACCGCTGGTGCTGACCCGGGAGGAAGGGCTGGACCTGGCGGGGCGCACGGTCGCCGTGCCCAGCGAGAGGTCGACGGCCTACCTGCTGTTCCGGCTGTGGGCGGCGGACGTGGTGCCCGGCGGGGTCGGGGAGATCGTGGTGATGCCGTTCCACGAGATCATGCCCGCCGTCCGGGACGGGAAGGTCGACGCCGGGCTCGTCATCCACGAGGCGCGCTTCACCTACCGGGAGTACGGGCTGCACCGGCTCGCGGACATGGGTGAGCACTGGGAGCGGACCACCGGGCTGCCGATCCCGCTGGGCGCGATCATCGCCAGGCGGTCCCTCGGAGCGCGGACGCTGACCCTGCTCGCCGACTCGATCCGCCGCTCCGTACGGGCCGCCTGGGACGACCCCGAGGCGGCCCGGCCGTACGTCATGGCGCACGCCCAGGAGATGGACCCGGCCGTCGCCGACCAGCACATCGGGCTGTACGTCAACGAGTTCACCGCCGACCTCGGCGAGGACGGCTACGCGGCCGTACGGGGCCTGCTGACGCGTGCGGCGGCCGAGGGACTGGTGCCGCCCCTCGGCCCGGACGCCCTGCGGTTCCCCTGACCCCTACCGGCGCGGGTGCCGGTGCGGGCGCGGGTGTCGGTACCGGTGCCGGCTGGCCGGATCAGACGTCCAGCTGGTCGGCGACCGCGCGGAGCAGGCCGGCGATCTGCTTTCCGGAGGTGCGGTCCGGGTAGCGGCCCTGCTCCAGGTTCGGCGCGAGGTTCTCCAGCAGGGTCGTCAGGTCCTGGACGATGGAGGCCAGTTCGTCGGGCTTCTTGCGCTGGGCGGCCGCGACCGACGGGGTCGGGTCGATGACGGTCAGGGACAGGGCCTGGTCACCTCGCTGTCCGGCGACCACGCCGAACTCCACCCGCTGGCCCGGCTTCAGGGTCTCGACTCCGGCGGGGAGGACCGAGGAATGGACGAAGACGTCACCGCCGTCGTCACGGGAGAGGAAACCGAAGCCCTTCTCACTGTTGAACCACTTGACTTTGCCGGTGGGCACGTCTGTCCTCGTCCTCGTACTCGTCGGGAAACCGCTTCTGGAACAGCTCTCGATAACGCTCGGGCAGATCCTGGTGACCCACCGCAACCAAGGCTAATGGTCTTCGGGCGGGTGACAAGACGTCGCCCGGTAGTTCCCTCCGGCCAGGAACTACCCTGGTCCGGTGGCTGACAAAACCCAAGCGAATTCCGCGGCGCCCGGCGACGGCCTGGTCCGTGCAGGCGGCGTCGTCTTCCTCATCGGTACCGTGGCCACTCTGGTCACGGTGGCCCCGTTGTTCCTCGGTACGGAACCCTTCCCGACGTACATGTTCGTACTGAGCATGCTCATGGGGGTCGGTTTCCTGATGGCCGGTGCGGGAGTGCTCCGCTCGGCCGCGGCCGGCCGCCGTCAGGCACGCGCCGGACGGTAGGCCGTCGGGCGCCCCGGCGGGGAGCCGTCAGGGGCGCGCCGCGCGGTGGTCCGCGAACCAGCGGGGGAACTCGGTCAGGTCGGCGAGGACGACGTCCGCGCCCGCCGCGCGCAGTTCCGCCGGGTCGCACGGGCCGCTGGCGACCGCGACCGCCAGTGCTCCGGCGGCCCGCGCGCCGCGCACGTCACCCACATGGTCGCCGACGTACACGCCCGCGCCGTGCTCGCGCAGCGCCAGCGCCTTCTGCTCGGCCCACAGATCGCCGATCACCGCGTCCGGTTCGATGCCGAGGTGGGCGAGGTGCAGCTTGGCGTTGGGCTCGTGCTTCGCGGTGACGACGATCGCCTGTCCGCCCGCCTCCCGTACGGCCGCCATGGCGTCGCGGGCGCCGGGCAGCGCCGGCGTGGGGGCTATGGCGTAGGTCGGGTACATCGACCGGTACAGGTCCGCCGCCTCCTCGACCCGCTCGGCCGGGAACCAGTTGATCAGTTCGTCCTCCAGCGGCGGTCCCAGCCGGGTGACGACGAGATCGGCGTCCACGGGGGTGCCGGTCCGCTCGGCCAGCGCCAGGTAGCAGGCACGGATGCCGGGCCGGGAGTCGATGAGCGTCATGTCGAGGTCGAAGCCGACGGTGAGCGGCGCGGACGGGAGCGGGGTCGTGGAGGCCATGCCCGCCATTGTGCCTGCGGCTCGTGCGAGGTCAGCGGGGGCGTTGGGAGCGCCAGGTGAGGAACAGGGCCGAGGTCACCGCCGCGGCCCGGACCACCCAGGGCCAGGTTTCGAAGACGGCGTCGTTCATGGCGCCGTCGGCGACGGGGGTGCCCCAGCGTTCCTCGGTCCGGCCCCAGAGCCAGACGATCCCGCCCGCGATCGCGAGGCCCGGCAGGACGACGACCGCCCACTTGATCTCGGCCCGGGTGAGGCGGCGGGAGGCGTAGGCGATGACCCAGCCGAGGAACAGGGCGAACCAGTTGCCCAGGACGGCACCCACGACCAGCAGGCCCGCGGCGACCAGGAGCAGGGGGTTGCTCCAGCGGCCGGAGGGGAGCCGCACGAACCGACGCCGGGCGGACCGGGACCCGGCCGCGGTTCCGGCACCGGTGTCGGTGTCGGTCCCGGCTTCGACGACGGCCGGCGCGGGGGCCTTCCCGTCCCGGCCCGCCGCCCCGTCCGGTTCCTTCGCCGGCGGGGGCTTGAGCAGTTCGGGGATCTCCACTCCGCCGACGAAACCGGTGACCTCGTCGCCGACGCCGAAGGGGCTGTCGTCCACCCGCCACCAGTCGGGCTGGGCAGCGCTGTCCCCGAGTTCGTCCGTACCGGCCCGGTGCGGCGGGGACGGTACGCCGGCGGCGGGCCCGGGGTGCGGGTTCCCGGCCGGACGGGGGCGGGGGACCGCGCGGCGCAGGACGTCCCGCGCGCGCCCGCCGAGGTCCCCGCTCCGCTGGGCGGGAACCTCGGCGGGCGGCGGTGCGGGCCTGTTCGCGGTGGGCCCCTCCGGCCGAGGATCCGCGCCACCGGCCCCGGCCGCCCCGGAGGGGTCCGCGGCCGCCGCCACGACCTCGTCCGGGGTGCCCATGCGGGAGATGATGCGGCGCACGGCGGCCGGGGAGTCGACCGCGGTCCTCGCCCGGCGCCGGTCGATCTCGTCACGCAGCCGGGCGACCAGGCCCATCCGGGTCGCCGACGGCAGCTGCCGCTGCTGGGCCACGTCACCGACGCGGCTCAGGTACTCGTAGACGACCTGGTCACTCTCGATACCCACGAAGTGCCCTCCGGGGCGGATGCGTTGGTACACGACGTCGGACGACGGTACCGCGAGTCCGGTCGGCCGACCCAACTCCGCGCACCCCACCGGCGTACCCACCCGCTACCGTGATGCGGATGAGCACCGAGGAGAAGCCCGCGGCGGCCCCCCGATCCCTCGCGGAAGAGCTCCGGGGGCGGGACGACGTCGGGCTTGCCGCGCTCCTGCGCAGCAGGCCGGACCTCGTCACGCCCGTGCCCACCGACCTCACCCAGCTCGCCACCCGGGCCGGGACCCGGGCCTCGGTCGTGCGGGCCCTGGAGCGGCTGGACCGGTTCGCGCTGCAGACCGCGCAGGCGCTGGCCGTGGCGGCCGATCCGGCGCCGTACGACGAGCTGCTCGGGCTGCTGGCCGGCGACGAGGGCGATCCCGCGGTGTCCGCCGCGCTGCCGCACGTCGTGCGGACGCTGCGCGAACAGGCGCTGGTGTGGGGCGGCGACGACCGACTGCGGCTGGTCCGTACGGCCCGTGAGCTGCTCTCCCCCTCCGCGCAGCACCCCTCGCCGACCGGTCTCGGCCCGACCGTGCGGGAGGCGACGGCCGGGATGTCCCCGGGGCGGATCCAGGAGATCGTCACGGCGGCCGGGCTGCCGTCCACCCATGACTCGGTCTCCGCGGTGGCCGCCCTGACCGGGCTGTTCACGGACCGGGCGCGGATGTCGGCGCTGCTCGCCGAGGTGCCGCCCGAGTCTGCGGAGACGCTGGAACGGCTGGTGTGGGGGCCGCCCTACGGCCAGGTCACCGCCGATCCGGCGCCCCGGCTGCGTCTGCTGCTGGACCGGGGGCTGCTGCTGCCGACGGCGCCCGGCACGGTCGTGCTGCCGCGTGAGGTGGCGCTGCATCTGCGGGGCGGGCGGGCGCACCGGGCGACCGAGCCGGTGCCGCCACCCGTCGAGCCCGCGCCCGCGCCCGCGCACCGTCCACAGGTGGTGGACGCGGCGGCGGCCGGGCAGGCGTACACGGCGCTGGCGGCCGTCGAGGAACTGCTGAAGGACTGGGACGAGGGCGGTCCGGCGGTGCTGCGGTCCGGCGGGCTGAGCGTGCGGGACCTGAAGCGGACCGCCGTCGCCCTGGACGTGCCCGAGCCGGTCGCCGCGTTCTGGGTCGAACTGGCTTATGCGGCAGGGTTGTTGGCCTCCGACGGGGAGGCCGACGAGCGGTACGCGGCGACCCCGGCGTACGACACCTGGCTGGAGCGGCCCGCCGCCGAGCGCTGGACGGTGCTGGCCACGGCGTGGCTGGCGGCGACCCGGACCCCGGGACTGGTCGGCGAGCGGGACGCGAAGGACCACACGGTGGCGGCGCTCGGTCCGGGGCTCGACCGGTCGGCGGCGCCCGAGGTGCGGCACCGGGTGCTGGCGCTGCTGGCGGGCCTGCCGGAGGGGACGGCTCCGGTGGCCGAGTCGGTGCCGGCGCGGCTGCGGTGGGAACGCCCGCCGCGCCCCGGCACCGGCGACGGCGAGGACCTGCGCTCCCGGCTCGCCCGGTGGACGCTCACCGAGGCGGAGACACTGGGAATCACCGGCCGGGGGGCGCTCTCGGCCCACGGGCGGGCGCTGCTCGGCCTGCCCGCGCCGGAACCGGACCGTCCGGACCACCCGGCCGAACCGGAGCCCCGGGGGCCGGGCGACCGGTTGCCGGTCCACCACCGGCCGGCCCCGCCGCCGGGCCCCCTCTCCCCCGCCGGGTTCTCCCCCGCCGGGTTCTCCCCCGCCGGGTTCTCCCCCGCCGAGCCGAAGAACGTCACCGCCGCCGCCCGGCTGCTGGCACCTCTGCTGCCCGAACCGCTGGACCACGTCCTGCTCCAGGCCGACCTGACGGCCGTCGCGCCGGGCCCGCTGCGACGGCCGCTCGCGGACATGCTGGACGTGCTCGCGGACGTGGAGTCGAAGGGCGGGGCGACCGTCTACCGGTTCACTCCGGGCTCGGTACGCCGTGCCCTGGACGCCGGGCAGACCGCCGCCGACCTGCACGCCTTCCTCACGGCGCACTCCCGCACACCGGTTCCGCAGCCGCTGGCGTACCTGATCGACGACGTGGCCCGCAGACACGGGCATCTGCGGGTGGGCGCGGCCTCCGCGTACGTACGCTGCGACGACGAGGCGGTGCTCAACGAGATCCTCGCCGACAAGCGGGCCGCGGAGCTGGGGCTGCGCCGTCTCGCGCCGACCGTGCTGGCCGCGCGGGCCGACCCGGCCGGCCTGCTGGAGGGGCTGCGCCGGATGGGGTTCGCGCCGGCCGCCGAGTCCGCCGAGGGCGATGTCCTGATCACCCGCGCCCATGCCCACCGCACCCCGCCGCGCACGCCGCCCGAGCCGGTTCCGGAGGGGCCGCCGGTGCCCGACGACACCCTGCTCACGGCGGCGATCCGGGCCGTACGGGCGGGCGACCTCGCCGCCACCGCCCCCCGCAAGCCCCGGGCCGGGCGCGGGGGCGGCGAGCTGCCGCGCACCGGGTCCGCCGAGACCCTCGCCACCGTGCAGGCCGCCGTCCTCACCGGCGAGGCACTGTGGATCGGCTACGTCAACGCCGAGGGCGCGGCCAGCCAGCGCGTCATCGCCCCGGTCCGCGTCGAGGGCGGCTTCGTCACGGCGTACGACCACACCGCCGACGAGGTCCGCACCTATCCGCTGCACCGGATCACGGGCGTCGCGGAACTGGCGGACGACGAGAGCTGAGCCCGCTCCGCGGCGCGGCGTAGGCTCCGTCCATGGTGCGGAGCACAGTGCAGGACGTCGAGAGCTACCTCGCAGAGGCCCCTGAGCCGCGCAGGGCCGCGCTGGCCGAACTGCGGCGGCTGTGCAGGGCGGAACTCACGGGCTTCACCGAGGTGATGGCGTACGGCATGCCCGCCTACGAACGGGACGGCACGGCCGAGATCGCCTTCGCCTCCCAGAAGCGGTACCTGTCCTTCTACCTCCTGCGCGGCGATGTCCGTACGGCCTTCGAGAACCGGCTGGCCGGGCAGGACATGGGCAAGGGCTGCCTGCGGTTCCGCAGGCCGGAGGATCCGGCGACCATCGACTTCGACCTGGTGCGCGACCTGCTCCGGGCCACAGCGGCCGAGCCGGGCCCGATCTGCTGACGGGCTCACACCCTCCGGGACCCGAAGTGGCGGGCGTCACTCCGGGTCCCGGAGGGCGGGCGATCAGGCAAACTGGACGTTTGGCCGAGCTGTGCCCGTGCAGTGCCCGTGCCGAGCCCGTCGCAGAAAGGCAGCCGCGCGTGAATGGTCCGCTCATCGTCCAGTCCGACAAGACGCTTCTCCTGGAAGTCGACCACGAGCAGGCGGACGACTGCCGTCGCGCCATCGCGCCCTTCGCCGAACTGGAGCGGGCCCCGGAGCACATCCACACCTACCGGGTGACCCCGCTCGGCCTGTGGAACGCGCGGGCCGCCGGCCACGACGCCGAGCAGGTGGTGGACGCGCTGGTGCAGTACAGCCGCTACCCGGTGCCGCACGCGCTGCTCGTCGACATCGCCGAGACGATGGACCGCTACGGCCGGCTCAGCCTGCTCAAGCACCCGGCGCACGGTCTCGTCCTCACCAGCACCGACCGGCCCGTCCTGGAGGAGGTGCTGCGCTCCAAGCGGATCGCCCCGCTGGTCGGCGCCCGCATCGACCCGGACACCGTCGCCGTGCACCCCTCGGAGCGCGGGCAGATCAAGCAGACGCTGCTGAAGCTGGGCTGGCCCGCCGAGGACCTCGCCGGGTACGTGGACGGCGAGGCGCACTCCATCGAGCTGGTCGAGGACGGGTGGACACTGCGCCCGTACCAGAAGCAGGCCGTGGAGAACTTCTGGCACGGCGGCTCCGGCGTGGTCGTCCTCCCCTGCGGCGCGGGCAAGACGCTGGTCGGCGCCGCTTCGATGGCACAGGCGAAGTCGACCACGCTGATCCTGGTCACCAACACCGTCTCGGCCCGGCAGTGGAAGCACGAGCTGGTGAAGCGGACCTCGCTGACCGAGGACGAGATCGGCGAGTACAGCGGGACGAAGAAGGAGATCCGTCCCGTCACCATCGCCACCTACCAGGTGCTGACGACCCGTCGCAAGGGCGTCTACCCCCACCTGGAACTCTTCGACTCCCGGGACTGGGGCCTGATCCTCTACGACGAGGTGCACCTGCTGCCCGCCCCCGTCTTCAAGTTCACCGCCGATCTGCAGGCCCGCCGTCGGCTCGGTCTGACGGCGACCCTCGTCCGCGAGGACGGCCGCGAGTCGGACGTGTTCTCCCTCATCGGCCCGAAGCGGTTCGACGCGCCGTGGAAGGAGATCGAGGCGCAGGGCTACATCGCGCCCGCCGACTGCGTGGAGGTCCGGGTCAACCTCACCGACTCCGAACGGATCGCGTACGCGACGGCGGAGACCGAGGAGAAGTACCGCTTCTGCGCGACGACCGCCACCAAGCGGAAGGTGACGGAGGCGATCGTGCGCCGCTTCGCCGGTCAGCAGATCCTCGTCATCGGGCAGTACATCGACCAGCTGGACGAGCTGGGCGAGCACCTGGACGCCCCCGTGATCAAGGGCGAGACGTCGAACGCGCAGCGGGAGAAGCTGTTCGAGGCGTTCCGGCAGGGCGAGATCGGCGTGCTGGTCGTCTCCAAGGTCGCGAACTTCTCGGTCGACCTGCCGGAGGCCACGGTCGCCGTCCAGGTGTCGGGCACCTTCGGGTCCCGGCAGGAGGAGGCCCAGCGGCTGGGCCGGGTGCTGCGGCCCAAGGCGGACGGCCACCAGGCCCACTTCTACTCCGTGGTCGCCCGCGACACCATCGACCAGGACTTCGCGGCCCACCGCCAGCGCTTCCTGGCGGAACAGGGCTACGCCTACCGCATCATGGACGCGGACGAACTCCTCGCGGAGAGCTGAGCGGGCGCCCCTGGGGGCGTTGTTCCCGGGCGTCGTCCCTGGGGGCCTCGTTCCCGGGGCGTCGTCCCCGGGTCGTCATCCTGCGGGAAGGTCGAACACCAGAGGGGGCGGGCCACTCACTTCAACACCCGATCGGACGCGTGTCGGTTGCCCGCTCGGCGGACCGCCGGTGGTATGACAGCGGGTCCGCTGCCGCGGGCCCGGCTCCCGGTCGCCGCGAGGGAAGGGCCTGCCCATGCCACGGACCGCCACCGCCCCACGGATACCCCTCACCCGAGCCGCCGGTGCGGCGGCCGGGGCACTGATCCTGCTGCTCGGGGCGGTCGGCCCGGCGTCTGCGGGCGGACCGGGCGGCGGTGACGGCGACGGCGGTGGCGGCCGCGACGGCGGTGACGGTGGCGGGGTGGTGCTGCGGTGGCAGGACTGCCCGGACGTCGCGCAGACCGGGTTCGAGTGCGCGACGGCGAACGTGCCCCTGGACCACACCCGCCCCGGGGACCGCACCATCGAGCTGGCGGTGATCAGACACCGGGCCGCCGCGCCGGAGAAGCGGGTCGGCACGCTGTTCTTCAACCCCGGCGGCCCGGGCAGCCCCGGCACCCTGGGACTGCCGCAGCTGTACGCCAAGTTCCCGGACGAACTGCGGGACCGCTACGACATCGTCAGCTGGGACCCGCGCGGCGTCGGCGAGAGCACGGCCGTACGCTGCTTCGACACCGCCGGGGAGGCCGTCGCCTGGCAGTCGAAGCTCCCGCCGTTCCCGGTGGGCGAGCGCGAGCAGCAGGCGTTCGTCGCCGCGTACGCCGACCTCGCGAAGCGGTGCGAGCAGCGCGATCCGCACCTGCTGCGCCATGTCTCGACCGCCGACACCGCCCGCGACCTGGACCTGCTGCGCGCCGCGGTGGGCGAGAAGCAGCTGCGGTACTGGGGCGTCTCGTACGGCACACTGCTCGGCGCGACCTACGCGAACCTGTTCCCCGAGCGGGCCGGACGGCTCGTCCTCGACGGGAACGTGGACCCGCTCACCTGGTTCGGCGAGACCGGCCCGGCGGGTGAGGCCGGGGCGGCGGGCGAGGCCGTCCCGGCGGGTGGGTCCGGGACGGCGGGTGGGTCCGAGGCGGTGAACACGTTCCTGCGGCTCGGCTCCCACCTCGGTTCGGCCGACACGCTGGCACAGTTCCTCGACCACTGCGGGCGCGCACCCGTGACCCGGTGCGTCTTCTCGGCGGGCACCCCGGCCGCCACCCGCGACAAGTACGACACCCTGATGCGGCGCCTCGCCGCGCGGCCGGCCGGTGACAGGACGTACGCGAGGGCCGTGAGCGAGGTGCGCGGCGGGCTCTACACCGTGCACCCCGGCTGGACCGGTGTCGCGGACCTGCTGGAGGCACTGTGGTCCGGCCGGCCCCTCCTGGCACCGGGCGTCCCGACGGGCGTCCCGGTGCCCTACCCGGGCTTCGAGCAGCCGCTCGCGGTGATGTGCGCGGAGAGCCCCAACCCGCGGTCACCACTGCGCTACCCCGAGCTGGAACGGCGGGCGGTGGCGGAGGCCGGGGAGCTGGCCCACTGGTGGGTGTGGGCCAACGAGCCGTGCGCCACCTGGCCGGCCCGGGCCGCCGACCCGTACACCGGCCCGTGGGACCGGGCGACCGCCCACCCGGTGCTGGTGGTGAACACGACCCACGACCCCTCCACCCCGTACCGGGCGGCCCAGAACATGGTCGGGGAGCTGGGCGACGCGCGGCTGCTGACGCTGGACGGGTACGGGCACACCGCGCTGGACAACCCGAGTGCGTGCGTGGGACGGCACGTGGTGCGGTACTTCCTCACCGGAGCGCTGCCGCCGAAGGGCGCGCGCTGCACGCAGGACCTCCCGCCGTTCGCCCCGCCGGTCGAGGCGCCGTCGGCGTCGGAACCGATGCGGGCGCAGGCCGGGACGCCTGCCGGAGGCCTGCCGCGGGCCGCGTCCCCGGACGGGCCGCTGCCGTCGCCGTACGGCGCCTGGCCGCTGGAGGTCGTCGAGGGTCTGCTTCCGCCGCGTACGTGATCAGTGGCGGCGGCGGACGCCGGCCTCCTCGTTGTACTCGCCGAGGACGGTGACCGAGAAGAAGGCCTCGGTGAAGGCCCTGACGGCGCGCAGGGCGTTGCCGAGACGGTGCGGGGAGTGGTGGACGGAGCCGGTGGCGGTGGCACCGCGGCGCGGAGGGCCCTGGCCACCGGCCCGGTTGCCTGGGGTGAAGGTCGCTGCGCTCATGTGTCCAGAGTGCGCCGGATCACCCGTTCGGGGCATCAGTCCTTGGGACCGGCTTCGGACCCCGCCCGATCCCCCCTGAGGCGGCCGGTCTCCCCTGCGAGAAGGACCCGGAACCGTTCCTCATCAGTGAGCAGGAGTGAGTCCTGGACCCAGCCCTGAACATCTGGCGCATCCCGAACGGTGGTGGATGCACTGGTCGCCCGCGTTCGCTCCGCATCCGGCGACACGCATCGTGTGCGTGGTCCGGGGATGCGGGGGCGGGTTCCCTCACGCCCCCGGGCACGATGTCCGGCCTGGGCGGTCCGATGCCCCACACGATCACTCCGGTCGTGTGGGGGCGGTGCCGTCCGTCGCCGGACACGGTGCCCGAGGGCGCGCCTTCCGATCGCGACGCCGGCGGCGTCGTGACGGGTGGTCCTGCGGTTCTTCGAGGTGAGGGGCTTCTGCCAGTGCTGCGCGCCCCACATCGAGGTGTACGCGGGGTCGACCGCGACGACGGCGATGCCGAGTTCGGCCGCCATCGACACCAGCCGTGCCCGCAGCCTGGCGACGGGCAGGCCGCTGATGAGCTTGCGGAACTGCTTCCTGCGGCCGTGCTTCTCGCGGGTCTTCTCCGCGCCGAAGTCGAGGTTTTCGATCGCGATGGCGACGCCTTCGCGTCGTGCCCAGTGCAGCAGGCGGGTGAGGGCGTGCCGTACCTGGGCGTCCCGGTGGTGGGCGGTGCCGCCGAGGTCGTAGAAGAAGCGGCGGGGCTCGCCGCACGGGTTGCCGTGCTCGTCCAGCCGCCAGGCGGCGAGGTGATCGGCGTTGGTGTCCACCCCGATCAGACCACCCGAGCGGGCCTGCGCCAGGGACACGGTCTGGACCGGGGGGATCGTCCACGAGGCCGTGAGGTACCAGCGGCCCCGGTCCACGTCGTAGTGGATGCGGTAGGCCACCGCCCGGTTCGCGGACACGCGGTCGGCCCACTGCTCGCCCCGGTGCGCGAACGCCACCCGGCCGGTCAGGACGTACCGGCCGCGCGGGGCGTTGGCCAGCCCGGCAAGCGGGGCGGGCAGCTTGATACCGACCTGACCGTCCGGGCCGATGCGGATGGTCTCGTTGCCGTGGCGTTTCCCGGACTCCCCATCCGCCTGCAGGAAACGGCCGGGAGGGAAACCGTTCGCCCCCGGGGCCTGCGGCCGACTAGAATCTCCCGCTCGCCCCGGCCGCGCCGTCCGGGGCCTCCCCGCCTCCCTCGCCGGAGCGCCACCGCCCGGACGGAAACCGGCCGGTCAGCCATGCCGTGGTCACGCGGCATCACCGTCAGCACCAGGCGGCATCACCGTCAGCACCAGCCGGAGGCAGCCCCGTGCCCACGCACGTCCCCGAACCCGCTCCCACGCCCGCGCTCGCCGATACCGGCCCGCTGGACCGCGAGCGGGCCCACCTCGCCGCGTCCCGTACCGCCCTGCGGGCCATGCGCGCGGACGTCGAGGCCCTCGACCTGGGCAACGTCACCGCGAACTGGGTCAACACGCAGATCCTGGAACGGCAGATGGCGGAGCGCGTCAAGGCACTGGCCGACCTCAGCGACACCCCGCTGTTCTTCGGCCGCCTCGACTACCTGCACGCTCCCCCACTCTCGGCTCCTCCCCCACTCTCGACTCCGCTCGAGCGGGGGCACCCCCATGAGCAGGGGGACCCCCACGGCGCCGAGGAGGCGGAAGGAGCCGAGGGCGAGCGCTTCTACGTCGGTCGCCGGCATGTGCACGACGTCGACGGCGACCCGATGGTGATCGACTGGCGGGCGCCGGTCTCGCAGGCGTTCTACCGGGCGTCCAGGAAGGACCCGATGGACCTCGCGCTGCGCCGCCGTTTCGGCTACACCGGTGGCGACCTCACGGCGTACGAGGACGAGCACCTGTCCGACCCGGCCGAGGCATCGGCCACCAGCAAGCTGCTCCAGCAGGAGATCGAGCGGCCGCGCGTCGGCCCGATGCGGGACATCGTCGCCACCATCCAGCCCGAGCAGGACGAGATCGTGCGCTCCGGCCTCTCGGGCAGCGTCTGCGTGCAGGGCGGCCCCGGCACCGGGAAGACCGCCGTCGGCCTGCACAGGGTGGCGTACCTCCTGTACGCGCACCGTGAGCGGCTGGCCCGCACCGGCACGCTGGTCGTCGGGCCGAACCGGTCCTTCCTGCACTACATCGAGCAGGTGCTGCCCGCACTGGGCGAGCTGACGGTCGGGCAGGCGACGGTGGACGACCTGGTGGCCCATGTCGAGGTGCGCGGGACGGACGACCCGCGGGCCGCGCTCGTCAAGGGCGACGCGAGGATGGCCGAGGTCCTGCGCCGGGCCCTCCACTCGCACGTGACGATGCCCACCGAACCGGTCGTCGTCGTGCGCGGCTCACGCCGCTGGCGGGTACCGGCGTACGAACTGGAGGAGATCGTCCGCCAGTTGCTCGACCGCGACATCCGCTACGGCGCCGCCCGCGAGGCCCTCCCGCAGCGCGTCGCGCACGCCGTGCTGGTGCGGATGGAGCGCGCCGGGGAGACGCCGGACGACAGGGTGCAGGACACGGTGGCCCGCACCGGCGCCGTGAAGGCCGCGGTGAAGACGGTCTGGCCGGCCGTCGACCCGGCGAAACTCGTCCTGCGCCTGCTGGCGGACCCGGACTTCCTGGCCGAGCACGCGGCCGGACTGCTGGACGAGGACGAGCGGAAGGCGATCCTGTGGACGAAGCCGGCGCGGTCGGTGAGGTCCGCGAAGTGGTCGGCGGCCGACGCGGTCCTGATCGACGAGGCCACCGACCTGATCCGGCGCACCCCCTCCCTCGGGCACGTGGTGCTCGACGAGGCGCAGGACCTCTCCCCCATGCAGTACCGGGCGGTGGGCCGGCGCTGCACCACCGGCTCGGCGACCGTCCTCGGCGACCTGGCGCAGGGCACCACGCCGTGGGCGACCCGGAGTTGGGAGGAGGCACTGGCCCACCTGGGCAAACGGGACGCCGTGGTCGAGGAGTTGACGGCCGGTTTCCGCGTTCCGACGGACGTGATCGCGTACGCCTCCCGGCTGCTCCCGCACATCGCGCCGGGGCTGACGCCGGTGGCGTCGATCCGCGACAACCCGGGCTTCTTCGCGGTCCGTCCGATCACCGGCAGCGGCGAAGTGGTGTCGGCCTGCCGGGAGTTGCTGGGCCACGAGGGCTCGGTCGGCCTGATCGCCGCGGACGCCCGCGTCCCGGAACTGGCCCGGGAGCTCACCGCGGCGGGCCTCGGACACGTCGCGCCCGGCGAGGAGACGACGCACGACACCCGGCTCACCCTGGTCCCGGCGTCCCTGGCGAAGGGGCTGGAGTACGACTACGTGGTCCTGGACGAGCCATGCGCCGTCGTCGACGCCGAGCCCGACGAACGCACCGGTCTGCGCCGCCTGTACGTCGCCCTGACCCGAGCGGTCTCGGGCCTGATCGTGACCCACGCGGCCCCGCTGCCGGAGCAGTTGCTGCCGCACTGAGCCGGTCCGTGAGGCCGGTGCCGGCCGGTGCCTGCCGGTGCCTGCCGGAATCAGCCGGTGCCGACCGGTGCCTGCCGGAATCAGCCCCCGTCCACCACCCGGCGCCACTCGGCCACGGCCTCCGCCGAGACGGGCCCGCCCCACCCGTCCGGCCGGGCCGCGCCCCCGATGTGAAAGGCGTGGATCCCGGCGCCGAGCAGTGTGGGCACCTGCTCCAGCCGCAGCCCGCCGCCCACGAGCAGCTGCTGCTCGTACCCGGGTTCGTCCTGCTTCCCCCGCCGGGCCTCGGCGAGCAGCGTCGGCAGCCCGTCGGCCACCCCGCCGGGCGCGCCGGCCGTGAGGTAGGCGTCGAGGCCGGGCAGGCCGTCGAGCTGTTTGCGCAGGGCGTCGCGGTCGGCGGCGCGGTCGATGGCGCGGTGGAAGGTCCAGCGGCAGCCGTCCAGCGCGCCGACCACCCGCTCCACCGCGCCCAGGTCCACGCCGCCGTCCGCGTCCAGGAACCCGAGCACGAACTCCTGGGCCCCCGCGTCCCGCATCTCCCGCGCCGTGTCCACCAGCCGGTCGAGATCACCCGCCGCGAACCCGTCCGCCAGGCGCAGCATCACCCGCGGCGGGATGTCGACGGCCGCGCGCACGGCGGCGACGGTGCGGGCGGACGGGGTGAGCCCGTCGGCGGCCATGTCGGTGACCAGCTCGAGCCGGTCCGCGCCCCCGGCCTGCGCGGCGACGGCGTCCTCGACGTCGAGGGCGATCACCTCCAGGACTGCACGCTCGCTCATGGGACCCCATTCCTCGGCATCGGTCGGCGGCGACTAGAGGTCTAGTCCAATCCACCCTACGCCCGCCGCCCGGAGATCCGCGCCCCGAGCGCCCTCGCCGCGCCTCACTCGCCGAAGATGTTCAGCTCCGCCGCCCGTGCCCCGGCCAGCTCGTACGCGGCGCCGTCCACCGGCCGTCCCGCGTAGAGCCGTACCAGCGTCGGCCCGTCCCCGATGTACCGCGCCGGGGGCCGCCTGCCCGAGGCCTCGCCCAGCCGCAGGGGTTCGTCCACGTCGTCGAGGTCGGCGTGCAGCGGAAGGTGCCCCTTCCGGCCGGTCACGTAGGCCAGCAGGGAGAACGCGGACGGCAGCCCCGCGCCCGCGTACGCGCCGGGCTCCCCGAACGCCTCACGCACGTCCCCCGCGTGCACCCACTCGCCCAGCGCGAGGACGTCCAGCGCCCCGCCCGCCTCCGCGATCACCGGACCGGCCTCGGTCATCCCGCGCTCCAGCTCGTCCACGACGCGCCGGTTGCTCCACCCGGCCCGCTCGGCGATGTCCCGGCCGTTGGACGCGGGCGAGAACACCCCCTCCTCGAACCGGCGCTCCAGCACCCGCGTGAACGCGGCCGAACAGTGCGCCAGCACATCCCGCACCGTCCACCCCGGACACGCCACCACCGGCAGCGCGAAGTCCGCGTCCGCCCTCCCCCGCAACAACGGGATCAGCACGTCCCGCTCGGCGGTCAGCAGCCGCCCGGGCAGCTCCGGGTCTCGTACGTTCTGCACATCCGCAGGAGTCGTCATGCCGCCCACGCTAGTGGCGGCTCCGCCCCTGGGAGGGGAGTCACCCCGCGGACGGGGCCGGGAGCGTGGCGAGTTCGCCCAGGACCCGGGCCGCCGGCGCCGGATCGACCAGCCACTTCAGGTGACTGCCCGCGAGCGTGCGGACGTCGTACGGGTTGTCCGGCGTCAGCTCGTCGCCCTCGCGGATCAGCCGGTCCTGCAGGGCGAGCGGCATGCTCGCGTCGTCGGCCAGGCGGAGATAGGTCTTCGGGATACGGCCCCAGGTCGCCGCCTGCGCCCGGTCGGCGGAGGTGCCGACGTCCAGGTTCTCGTCGGGCTGGAAGGTGCTCAGGAAGGTCAGGAACTCCTCGTCGGTGCCGTCGGCGAGGAAGGCATCCTTGAGCGCCGCGAGGGCGGCCGGGTCCGCGGTGCGGAAGTTGACGCGGAGCAGGCCGAGTTCGGCGGGGTTCCCGGCCATCGCCAGGCCCAGGGAGGCGGCGTCGACCGTGGCCATCTCCGGCTCGGCGTAGTAGTCGCCGACGTCGAGCGCGACCGGGCACCAGGCCGCGACGTAGACGATGCGGTCGATCAGGTCGGGCCGCGCGTTGGCCGCGGCCGTGGCCGTGGCGCCGCCCCGGCTGTGGGCGACGAGGATCACCGGGCCGTTCCGCCTGGCCCGCTCCAGGACCCCGATCAGGTGCGCGGCGTTGTCGGCGAGCGTGACGCCCTTGATCGCACCGGGCGCGGTGGCGAGCCCTCCGGGATCCTGCGGCGCCTGGTAGGCGCGGGTGTAGGTCGCCGCGAAGCCGTGGCCGGGCAGGTCGACGGCGACCGAACGGTGCCCGAGCAGGCCGAGTTCGGCCTGGAGCGGCGCGAAGGAGAAGGAGTTCGCGAAGGCCCCGTGGACCAGTACGAACGTCGGTTGCACCTGGTTGCTCACTTCTTCCGGTCTCCTTCGGGTCGGCGGCACGCGCGGACGGATGTTCACGCTCCGGCGATTCACACTACCCAGCGAAAGATCACCCGCACTACCCGTAACGGCCCCTTCCGCTTGCGCGCAAGGCACGCCCCGAGAGATACAGGGCGCGGCGCGACCCCGTCCGGTACCTCACGGTACGGGCCGAGTCGGAGCTCTGTGGCGAGGTCCCCGCGTTCCACCGGGTCGGGAAGAATGGCCGTATGGCCGACACCGACGTCCTGCGTGCCCGTTTCGCCCGCGCCCTGGAGGGGGCCCGGGGTTCCGGGGGCGGGCCCGATCCGGCGCCCTACGCCGACGACCTGATCACCCGCTGGCAGGAGCCGCAGCGGCACTACCACACGCTCGCCCACCTCACCGCCGTGCTCGATCACGTCGACGAGCTGGAGGCGTACGCGGACGACCCGGACGTCGTGCGGCTCGCGGCCTGGTTCCACGACGCCGTGTACCTGCCCGACCGCTCCGAGAACGAGGAGCGGTCCGCGCGGCTCGCCGAGCGGGCGCTGGCCGAGGCCGGGGTGCCGGAGGCGAAGGTCGCCGAGGTGGCGCGGCTGGTGCGGCTCACCGTCACGCACGACCCGGCCGAGGACGACCGGGACGGTCAGGTGCTGTGCGACGCCGACCTGGCGGTCCTCGCCTCGCCCCCGTCGGCGTACGCCGCCTACACCGCCGCCGTCCGCGCGGAGTACCACTTCGTGCCGGGCGACGCCTTCCGCGAGGGCCGCGCCGCCGTCCTGCGCCGACTCCTCGCCCTGCCCCGCCTGTTCCGCACGCCGTACGGACAGGAGCGTTGGGAGGCCACGGCCCGGTACAACATCGGCGGCGAGTGGGAACTGCTGACGCAATGAGGCCGACCGGAGTAGCGTCGTGGACCGGCTCTCCGCAGGAAGGATCACCCTCCATGAGTGAACAGCCCGTCCATCCGGAAGCGCCCGTCGAACCGCCGCCCATGCGGACCCTCTGCGAAGTCCGGGCCGCCCTTGCCGCCGGGCTTGGTTTCCCGGGCGACCTGGCCCGCCTCGAAGCCGAACTGGCGGCCACCCTCAACCGTGTCGACTTCACGGACCTGCGTGAGGTGTCCGAGCTGATCGCGACGTATCGCGGGCATGTCCTGACACGCTGCGATCCCGACTTCGAGGCCTCCCTCGCCGAGGGCGTCGAGCTGGCCCGCGCGTTGAAGCTGGAGAGTCCCCTTTGACCGAGCCGACGGCCGCCGTGGAAGTCACGCACACCGCACGCAAGCGCCTCGACCTCCTGGGCCCCGCCGCTGAGGCGGTCGTCGAGGCGTTACGTACGGAGCTGGAGCGGACGCAGCAGCTGGGCCGTCGCGCCGTGTACTCGACCGGGGCGCGGAGGTCCGGGTGACGCGTGTCGAAGCCCGTGCGAACTGCCCCGCCTTGTCCGTCACGTATGTCCACCTTCCCCACCCGGCTCCCCCGACCTGCGCCATCGTGTCGGTCGTACCGGACGACTCGGGGAACGAAGGGGGCGAGGATGACAAGGGCTGACGAGCCGGCGGGCGAGAACACGATCCGCATACCCACCGACCGCCTCACCCTGGCGAGCATCACTCCCGCGGTCGCGTCCGATCTGTCGTCGAGCGGTGACGGCGGCTACCGGTGGGTCGGCGCCGCTCCCGCCGACGGGACCCGGGTGGGGGCCGGGTTGATGGTCGAGCAGTACGGGGAAGGGACCTTCCACCCGGCGTGGACCATGTACGTACTGGTCCGGCGGGAGGACGATCTCGCGGTGGGCGCCATGGGCTTCCACCGCGCGCCGGACGGGGACGGCCGGGTGGAGATCGGCTACGACCTCGTCGAGGGTGCCCGCGGCCACGGCTACGCCACCGAGGCGCTGCGCGCGCTGTCGGCGTGGGCGCTCGCGCAGGACGGCGTACGGACCGTCACCGCCGTCATCGACCGCGCCAACCTGCCCTCGCGGAACGTCGTCACCCGCGCCGGATTCACCCGGGCCGCCGAGAACGCGGGGGAGAACGCGGGCGAGTACGTCTACGAGCTGCGCCGCTGAACCTCGCTGACGCGCACCACGGCGGTGCGCACCACGTCGGCGCGTACCACGCCCTCGCGCACCGTGCTCTTGCGCACCCGCAGCCCCGCCCCGTACAGCAGCCGCACCACCTCGCGGCTGCTGACCTCCAGCGCCCCGGCGAGCACGACGTCCGGGTACCGGTGCTCGGGGATGTCGTAGTGGTCGCGTTCGAAGGCGCGGCGGGGGACGCCGAGGCCGGCGGCGAAGGCGTGCAGTTCGTCGTAGGAGACGTCGCTGACCAGGTGGGACCAGAGCCGGCCGTGTCCCGGCCAGGTGGGCGGGTCGATGTACAGGGTCACGTCGAGGCCGCCCCGCCCAGCGAGCCGACCGCCGCGACCTTCACGCCCGCCAGGTGGCACACCCAGTGCGGATCGGGGCCGAGTTCCGGCTCCACCTCCAGCGCGTGCGGGTCGCCGGAGCCGCACACCGGGCACAGCGGCCAGCGGCCGTACCGCTCCAGCAGGGCGTCCTGCACGTCCTGGGCGACCAGACCGGCGAGGAACCCGATGCCCTCCGGCCACTGCTCGACCCACCAGCGGCGGTGCGCGACGGACTCCTCGACGAGCGAGACGACGTCCGCCTCAGCGACCTCGTGCGCGACCAGGTCCGCGAGCACCAGCGCGCGGGCCGCGTGCAACGCCTGCTCCAGGGAGCTGACAGGGCCGACGGGGGTGTCGTCGGAATTGCCGGGATCGACGGGATCGACGGGATCGTCATGGGGGGCCATGCCCCCATTGTGCGCACCCTTGACCGCACCACCGAAACGAAAATATCTTTCAGGGGTGACCCAGGACGTGAAGGAAATTTTCGCTCCGCCCGCCCCCGCCGCCCTCGCGGCCAAGGTGCGCACGCTGGCCCCCTCGATGACCCGTTCCATGCAGCGGGTCGCCGAGGCCGTCGCGGGCGACCCGGCCGGCTGCGCCGCCCTCACGGTCACCGGCCTCGCCGAGCTCACCGGCACCAGCGAGGCCACCGTCGTCCGCACCGCCCGCCTGCTCGGCTACCCCGGCTACCGCGACCTGCGGCTCGCCCTCGCCGGGCTCGCCGCCCAGCAGCAGTCCGGCCGCGCGCCCTCCATCACGACCGACATCGCGGTGGACGACCCCATCTCCGACGTCGTCGCCAAACTCGCCTACGACGAGCAGCAGACCCTCGCCGACACCGCGGCCGGACTGGACACCGTCCAGCTCGGCGCGGCCGTCGCGGCGCTGGCCGGTGCCCGCCGGACGGACGTGTACGGCATCGGCGCCTCCGGCCTGGTCGCCCAGGACCTCACCCAGAAGCTGCTGCGCATAGGCCTGATAGCCCACGCCCCCGGCGATCCGCACCTCGCCGTCACCAACGCGGTGCAGCTGCGCGCCGGTGACGTGGCCGTCGCCATCACGCACTCCGGGTCGACCGGGGACGTCATCGAACCGCTGCGGGTGGCCTTCGAGCACGGGGCGACGACGATCGCGGTGACCGGCCGCCCGAACGGACCCGTCACCCAGTACGCCGACCACGTACTGACCACGTCCACGGCCCGCGAGAGCGAGCTGCGCCCGGCCGCGATGTCGTCCCGGACCAGTCAGCTCCTGGTGGTGGACTGTCTGTTCGTCGGCATCGCCCAGCGCACCTACGAGTCGGCGGCCCCCGCCCTGTCCGCGTCGTACGAGGCGCTGGCCCACCGGCACCGGAGCGGTCCGCGGTAGCGGACGGGACACCGGAGCCGTTCACGCCCCACCGCGGTTCCCGCGTTCCCGCACAGGCCGAGGACACCGGCCGAAGACACCGGGCGCAGCCCACCGGACACAGACCACCGGAGAGAACCGTTCCATGACCCCCACGCCCGAACCCCGTGGTCTCCGCGCCGAGTTGGAGACCCTGACCACCGAGGCGTTCCGTCCGGAGCTGGCGGACGTCGACCGGCTGCCCACCCTCGACATCGCCCGGCTGATGAACGGCGAGGACGCCACCGTGGCCGGTGCCGTGGCCGGACAGCTGCCGCGGATCGCCGCCGCGATCGACGCCGTCGCCGACCGGATGGCCCGGGGCGGCCGGCTGGTCTACGCGGGCGCGGGCACCGCCGGCCGGCTCGGTGTCCTGGACGCCTCCGAGTGCCCGCCGACCTTCAACACCGACCCCGCCAGGGTCGTCGGCCTGATCGCGGGCGGTCCCGGCGCCATGGTGACCTCGGTCGAGGGCGCCGAGGACTCGGCGGAGCTGGCCGCCTCCGACCTGGCCGCGCTGGGGCTGACCGCCGACGACTCGGTGGTCGGCGTCTCCGCCTCCGGGCGCACCCCGTACGCCGTCGGCGCCGTCACCTGGGCCCGCGAGCGGGGCGCGCTGACCGTGGGCCTCGCCTGCAACGCGAACAGCCCGCTCGCCGCGGCGGCCGAGCACGGCGTCGAGGTGGTCGTCGGCCCGGAACTCCTCACCGGCTCCACCCGCCTCAAGGCCGGCACCGCCCAGAAACTCGTCCTGAACATGATCTCGACGATCACGATGATCCGGCTGGGCAAGACGTACGGGAACCTGATGGTCGACGTCCGCGCCTCCAACGAGAAGCTGCGCGCCCGCTCCCGCCGTATCGTCGCCCTCGCGACCGGCGCGGCGGACGCCGACATCGAGCGCGCCCTGGCCGCCACGGACGGTGAGGTCAAGCACGCCATCCTGGTCCTGCTCGCCGACGTGGACGGCCCGACGGCCACCCGCCTGCTGACCGAGGCCGCCGGCCACCTGCGCGCCGCGCTGGCGAAGGTGAGCGGTCAGGAATCCGCAGGGGCCGGACCGGCGGCGGAGGGCTGATCGGTTCGGCGGCCCAGGAGCAGGGTGAGGCTGCACAGACCGCCGACCAGCCAGCTCCCCACCGCCCATCCGCCCTGACCGAGGCCCAGCGTCACGAGGAACGCGACCAACGACGCCGTGAGAACGACGACGGCAGCACGCCGCAGTCCGGTGCCGGCGTCCCACTCACGGCGCAGCATGCCGGAACGCCGCCACATCGTCCACAGACCGACACCGGCGACCAGCGCCTCACACACGAGGAGCCAGGCGGGCAAGGAGGGCACCGGGGGCAATCCGCCCGGCCCCGCCTCACCACGCCACAGGTCCAGGAGCCCCGCGCCCAGGACGAACGGGCCGATCAGGCCGAACACCCCCGCCACGGCACGGAGGAAGCCGACGCCCACACACGAGGCGCCGGCGCCGCCGAACGGCGTGGCCGCGCGGGACATCGCGTGGAAGCGGTGGGCCGCCCCCCGGAAATCCGTCGCGACGATCCAGCCGAAGGCGGTCGCGAACACCCCCCAGGCCACCGAGAACATCGCGCCCCTCCCCTCGTCGGCCGTCCGTCCCGGTCAGTGCCGACACCGGATGTGTCCGAGCAGGGTAAACGGGCATCACGGGCGTGCGACATGCCGGATCCCGGCAAGGTCCCGGCTCATCGGATGCCGGAACACGTACGCGGCGGGCGGCTGGATCCACACCGCCCGCACGGTTCGTCCGGGCCTCGAGCAGTCCGGGACGACCGCTCCGCACGACGGTGACCGCCCCCGGTGAACACTGGGATACTGGACCTCCCCCACCCGGAGACGAATCATGAACCACGCGCAGCTCACCGCCCTGGGCCGCGCCCTGCGCGTCCTCGGCGAGCACGGCGAGGCGCTGGCCGCCGACACGCCGGACGCCAAGCTGCACGAGGTACGGGCCGACCTGAAGCGCGCGCTGGACCGGCTGGAGGAGAGCGTCGAGACGGCCGCGCCCAGCACCCGCTGTGCCGAGCACCCGACCGGGCCGGTCGACAAGAGCGCCCCCGACCTGTGCCTGCTGTGCGAGACCCGGCGCCGGACCGCCCGCCGCGCCGAGTTCAACGGGCCGGCGCCCCACCAGCCGCCCACCGAGCCCGTCCCGTCCCGGTACGGGATGCACGGCGACCGCCCCCAGCCGCAGCAGCGCTGGCTGCCGGAGCTGTGGAACGGTCAGGCGTGGCAGCTGTGCGGCACCCCGCGCCGGGACCGGCGCGAGGCCGAGCTGTACATCGCGGCGCAGCGGCGCGGGCCCCGGCCCGCCACGGCGTACCGGGTGGTGCACGAGTTCACCGACTACGAGGTACTGCGCGTGTGGGGCACGCCGGTCCGGCACGACATCGAACCGATGCGCGACCTGTAGTCGACGGGGCCCGCAGCTCTGCTCGGCTCGGCTCGGCGTCCGCAGCGACGCCGCGTCGTACGGCTCGAGCTCGTCGCGCTCCAGCCGGTCGGGCACCAGAGCGGAAACGCGGAAACGCCCGAGGGCGGCACTCCCTGCCGAAACAGGGGGTGCCGCCCTCGGTACTGACGGACCGGGTCCGAACCTGAGGTGAGTCAGGCTCAGAAGTCCATGTCACCGCCCGGCATGCCGCCCGGGGCGGCCGCGCCGGCCTTCTCCGGCTTGTCGGCGATGACGGCCTCGGTGGTGAGGAACAGCGCGGCGATCGACGCGGCGTTCTGCAGCGCGGAGCGCGTCACCTTGGCCGGGTCGATGATGCCTTCCTTGACCAGGTCGACGTAGTCGCCGGTCGCGGCGTTCAGGCCGTGACCCGGGGTCAGGTTGCGCACCTTCTCCACCACGACGCCGCCCTCGAGGCCGGCGTTGACGGCGATCTGCTTCAGCGGGGCCTCGAGCGCGAGCTTCACGGCGTTGGCGCCGGTCGCCTCGTCACCCTCGAGCTCCAGCTTCTCGAACACCTGGGAGGCCTGGAGCAGGGCCACGCCACCACCGGCGACGATGCCCTCCTCGACGGCCGCCTTCGCGTTGCGAACGGCGTCCTCGATGCGGTGCTTGCGCTCCTTGAGCTCGACCTCGGTGGCGGCACCGGCCTTGATGACCGCGACACCGCCGGCGAGCTTCGCCAGGCGCTCCTGCAGCTTCTCGCGGTCGTAGTCCGAGTCGCTGTTCTCGATCTCGGCGCGGATCTGGTTCACGCGACCCTGGACCTGCTCCGAGGAGCCGGCACCGTCGACGATGGTGGTCTCGTCCTTGGTGATGA
This sequence comes from Streptomyces sp. GDS52, assembly GCF_052246875.1. Taxonomy (NCBI): domain Bacteria; kingdom Bacillati; phylum Actinomycetota; class Actinomycetes; order Kitasatosporales; family Streptomycetaceae; genus Streptomyces; species Streptomyces sp. GDS52. The sequence goes on along the minus strand of NZ_CM125966.1, from coordinate 3,981,160 downwards.
CGACCTTGCGGGCCTTGCCGAGCAGTTCGAGGCCGGTGTTCTCGAGCTTGAGGCCGACCTCCTCGGAGATGACCTCGCCGCCCGTGAGGATGGCGATGTCGTTCAGCATCGCCTTGCGGCGGTCGCCGAAGCCCGGGGCCTTGACCGCGACGGACTTGAAGGTGCCGCGGATCTTGTTGACGACCAGGGTCGACAGGGCCTCGCCCTCGACGTCCTCGGCGATGATCAGCAGCGGCTTGCCCGACTGCATGACCTTCTCCAGGAGCGGCAGCAGGTCCTTGACGTTGCCGATCTTGGAGTTGGCGATCAGGATGTACGGGTCGTCGAGCGACGCCTCCATACGCTCCATGTCGGTGGCGAAGTACGCCGAGATGTAGCCCTTGTCGAAGCGCATACCCTCGGTGAGCTCCAGCTCCAGACCGAAGGTCTGGGACTCCTCGACGGTGATGACGCCTTCCTTGCCGACCTTGTCCATGGCCTCGGCGATGAGCTCGCCGATCTGGGTGTCGGCGGCGGAGATGGAGGCCGTGGAGGCGATCTGCTCCTTGGTCTCGACGTCCTTCGCCTGCTCCAGCAGGGCACCGGAGACGGCCTCGACGGCCTTCTCGATACCGCGCTTGAGGGCCATCGGGTTGGCGCCGGCGGCTACGTTGCGCAGGCCCTCCTTGACCAGGGCCTGGGCGAGGACGGTCGCGGTGGTCGTACCGTCACCGGCGACGTCGTCCGTCTTCTTGGCGACTTCCTTGACCAGCTCGGCGCCGATCTTCTCGTACGGGTCCTCGAGCTCGATCTCCTTGGCGATGGACACACCGTCGTTGGTGATCGTGGGGGCGCCCCACTTCTTCTCGAGGACGACGTTGCGGCCCTTGGGGCCGAGCGTCACCTTGACGGCGTCCGCGAGCTGGTTCATGCCGCGCTCGAGGCCGCGTCGCGCCTCCTCGTCGAACGCGATGATCTTGGCCATGTGAAGTGGTCCCTCCAGGACTGGGGGTGATGACTCCTAGGACCGCGCCCGCGCCCGCGACGGACGGCTCACAGAACCGGCGGTTCCTTGCCCCACCGGCCTGCGGGCCTCACCGACCCGGTCCTTACGTTGTCACTCTCACCTTCAGAGTGCTAACGCCAATGATTAGCACTCGACCCATGCGAGTGCAAGCGCCCCCCGTGGATCGTGGGGAAGAGTCAGCCGCACGCGAACAGCGCGGGCGGCGCGGAGCCGGCCGCGCGCGAACGCCCCCGGGCGCCGGTCACCACCCGGGTCCCGGCATGACGAAGGGTCCGCACCCTGGGGGTGCGGACCCTTCGTCGGCAGGAAATTCTTGCGGTGGTAGCGCGTTCAGGCGCTGAGACGGACCATGTCGGCCTGCGGGCCCTTCTGGCCCTGCGAGATCTCGAACTCGACCCGCTGGCCTTCTTCGAGGGTGCGGTAGCCGTCCATCTGGATCGCGCTGTAGTGGACGAAAACATCCGCACCACCGTCGACCGCGATGAAGCCGTACCCCTTCTCCGCGTTGAACCACTTGACGGTGCCCTGAGCCATGCCTAACTCCCCTATTACTGGCCCTTGCACAGATCCACACTTCGCGGATCCGGGTCAGACCTCACCCCCCAACGACTGGGGGCGTGCGCCGGAACGCGTCGACCGCGGCCGAATGTATCCGTCCAACTGCCCTCTGCAACAGGTCAATCGGACGAGAAATCTGGACGCCGCCAGTCCGGAATGTAACGGGAATTCACCTGATTTCAGGGCAAGTCAGGTGGGGCAAAGCCCGCAAATGCCGCAGAAGCGAACCGGATTTTGGCTGCATCCAGTCGGGTGTGCGGCAGGAATTGGCGGTTCCAGAACAGGGAGCCGGGACCGCGTTCCCCAACCCTACCGCGCTCAACCCCATGGAATTGCCCCCTCCGCTTCTCTCACGGAGGGGGCGACACGGTAAACCCTCGGTCACATCGGTTACCGAGGGTAATGATCAGCCGCCGGCGACGGCCGGGATGATCGACACACCGGCACCGTCCGGGGTCACCGTCTCCAGGCCCTGCTCGAAGCGGACGTCGTCGTCGTTGACGTAGACGTTGACGAAACGGCGCAGCTTGCCCTGGTCGTCCAGGACCCGGGCGGAGATCCCGGTGTGGCTCTTCTCCAGGTCGGCGATGACGTCGCCGAGGGTCGCCCCCTCGGCGCTCACCTCGGCCTTGCCGCCGGTGTAGGTGCGCAGGATGGTGGGGATGCGAACGGTCACGCTCATGCGGATCGACCTCCAGTGACGAGGGGAATACTCTGCGTGTCGGCCGCCGGGTCGGCGGTGTCGGCCGGTGAAGCCGGTGCGGGACCCCGGCCCGGGTGCGCCCCGGGGACGGTCGGCCGTGCGGCGCGATGCCCCACGGGCGACCGTCGGTCTCCTCGGGACTCCGAGGAGGAGGTCAGGCGAGGCCGGCCTCTCGGAACGACTCGAGGCTGGGGCGGATGGTCGCGGTCAGGCCGGTGTCGGCCACCGCGTCCAGGGTCTTGAGGCCGTCGCCGGTGTTGAGGACGACGGTGGTCAGGGACGGGTCCAGGAGGCCGTTCTCGATCAGCTTCTTCGTCACGCCGACGGTCACACCGCCCGCGGTCTCGGCGAAGATGCCCTCGGTCCGGGCGAGCAGCCGGATGGCCTCCACGACCTGCTCGTCCGTCACGTCCTCCACCGCGCCGCCGGTGCGGCGCGCGATGTCCAGGACGTACGGACCGTCGGCCGGGTTGCCGATGGCGAGCGACTTGGCGATGGTCTTCGGCTTCTGCGGCCGGACGACGTCGTGGCCCGCCTTGTACGCGGTCGACACCGGCGAGCAGCCCTCGGCCTGCGCACCGAAGATCTTGTACGGCCTGTCCTCGACGAGGCCGAGCCGGATCAGCTCCTGCAGCCCCTTGTCGATCTTCGTGAGCTGCGAGCCGGAGGCGATGGGGACGACGAGCTGGTCGGGCAGCCGCCAGCCGAGCTGCTCGCAGATCTCGTACGCGAGGGTCTTGGAGCCCTCGGCGTAGTACGGCCGCAGGTTGACGTTGACGAAGCCCCAGCCCTCGCCCGCCGGGTCGCCGATCAGCTCGGAGCAGAAGCGGTTCACGTCGTCGTAGTTGCCCTCGATGCCGACGAGTTCACCGCCGTAGACGGCGGCCATGACGACCTTGCCCTGCTCCAGGTCGTGCGGGATGAACACGCAGGAGCGCAGGCCGGCGCGGGCGGCGGCGGCGCCGACGGCACCGGCGAGGTTGCCCGTGGAGGAGCAGGACAGGGTGGTGAAGCCGAAGGCGCGGGCGGCCTCCAGGGCCTGGGCGACGACCCGGTCCTTGAAGGAGTGGGTCGGGTTGCCGGAGTCGTCCTTCACGAACAGGCCGCCGGTGACGCCGAGTTCACGGGCGAGGCGGTCGGCCTGGACGAGCTGGGTCCAGCCGGGGTTGATGTTCGGCTTGGTCGCCACGTCGGCGGGGACGGGCAGCAGCGGCGCGTAGCGCCAGATGTTCGCGGGGCCCGCCTCGATGCTCCGGCGGAGTTCCTCGGTGTCGTAGGCCGAGAAGTCGTAGGCGATCTCCAGCGGACCGAAACACTCCTCGCACGCGAAGAGCGGGCCGAGGGGGACGCGGTGGCCGCATTCGCGGCAGGACAGCGCGGCGGCGGGGCCGAGATCGACGGAGGGCGCAGCGGATTCAGCGACGGAGTCGGTGGTGCTTGCGACGGTCTGCACAGCCATGTGAGGCGAGGCCCTTTCTCCTCATCTTCCTCACGACGTGTTTCGTCGTGAGACGGACTTGGCACCTTCCCTAGCCGGGAGCCTCGCGTGGACGATCAGCGATCAGCGTGCGGTGTTCCGCTGTGATCGTCGATCGACGGTGATCCACGAGAACCGGCTGGAGGGTTGCCGGGGCTTCATCGGGCCGTATCCCTCTGCCCCTCTGGATGAGCTGTATTCGGTTGTGTGTCATGCGGTGACGCGGTCGTGCGCCGCGGACGCAAGGGGGGTCGAGACCCCCGGTGTGCAAGGGGCGCCCGCGTTGTTCAAGACTGTAACCGACGGCTCGGACGGTGGAGAGTGCGCGTCCGAACCGCGAGATGGATCAACGGGTGCCAGGTGTATGGATCACAGAGGTCACAGAGGTGAGGAGCCACAGACCGTGCTGGAAGAAGTCGAGCGCTGGCTGGCCGACCGCTCCTGGTCCGTGGCCGACCGCCCGCTGCACCGCGTCCTGGCCGCGAAGCGCGCCACGGGCCGGACGGTGAGCGTGGTACTGCCCGCGCTCAACGAGGAGGCGACGGTCGGTGACATCGTCGGGGTCGTCCGGCGCGAGCTGATGCTCCGGGTCCCGCTGGTCGACGAGGTCGTGGTCGTGGACTCCGGCTCGTCCGACCACACGTCCGAGGTGGCCGCGGCGGCGGGCGCGACGGTGGTGCACCGGGACACGATCCTGCCCCGCCTCCCCGCCGTGCCCGGCAAGGGCGAGGTGCTGTGGCGCTCCCTGCTCGTCACCCGGGGGGACATCGTCTGCTTCGTCGACGCGGACCTCAGGGAGTTCTCCGCCGACTTCGTCTCCGGCATCGTCGGCCCGCTGCTCACCGAGCCGGACGTCCACCTGGTGAAGGCGATGTACGACCGCCCCCTCACGGTGTCCGACGGAGACACGGCCGGTACCGCCGGCACCGCCGGTACGGCCGGTCAGGGCGGCAGGGTCACGGAGCTGATGGCACGCCCGCTGCTCAACATGCACTGGCCGCAGCTGGCCGGCTTCGTCCAGCCGCTCGGCGGCGAGTACGCGGCCCGGCGCTCGCTCCTGGAGCGGCTGCCCTTCCCCGTCGGCTACGGCGTGGAGCTGGGCATGCTGGTCGACGCCCTGCACCTGGTGGGCCTGGACGCCCTCGCCCAGGTCGACGTCGGCGTCCGCAGGCACCGTCATCAGGACGGCCAGGCCCTCGGCCGCATGGCCGCCGCGATCTACCGCACCGCCCAGCTCCGCCTGGCCCGCGGGCACCTGATCCGCCCCGCGCTCACCCAGTTCGAACGGATCGGCGCCGGCTTCGAGCCCCGTACCCACTCGGTGGACACCGAGGAACGGCCCCCGATGACGGAGATCGCCGAGTACCGGTCCCGCCGGGTGGCCTGAGCACGACGGGCACGCCCCGGCCGGAACGCCCGGGCCGTATACGGCTGATCCGTTACGTTTGAGCGTTTCGGAGGCGGGCTAGGTTCAGGCGTATGGCTTCCATGCAAGGTGCCCGGGTGCTGGTCGCGTCGAATCGCGGCCCCGTTTCGTACACGGTGGAGGAGGACGGTTCGCTGCGGACCGGACGCGGTGGCGGCGGACTGGTGTCCGGGCTGTCGGCGATCGGGCCGGACGCGGGGTCGCTGTGGGTGTGCTCGGCGCTGTCCGACGGCGACCGCGAGGCCGTGCGGCGCGGGGTCGGCGAGGACGGCGTGCGGATGCTGGACATCCCGGCGGACGTGCACGCCGACGCGTACAACGGCATCGCCAACTCGGTGCTGTGGTTCGTGCACCACATGCTGTACCAGACACCGGTGGAGCCCGTCTTCGACGCGGAGTTCCGGCGGCAGTGGGCCTCCTACGAGGCCTACAACCGGGCCTTCGCCGAGGCGCTGGCCGAGGAGGCGGCGCAGAGGGCCGCGGTGTTGGTGCAGGACTACCACCTGACGCTGGTCCCGGGGCTGCTCCGGGAGCTCCGCCCCGACCTGCACATCGGCCACTTCTCGCACACACCGTGGGCGCCGCCGGAGTACTTCGGGATGCTGCCCGACGACATCGCCGGGCAGGTGCTGCGCGGGATGCTGGGCGCGGACCGGCTCGGTTTCCTCACCCACCGCTGGGCGGACGCGTTCACCGCGTGCTGCGAGCGGTTCGTGGGCGGGCTCGGCGACACCCGGATCGGTGTGCACGGGCTGGGCGCCGACGCGGACTTCCTGCGCGGGCGCGCGCGGGAGGCGGACGTCGAGGAGCGGCTCCTCACGCTGCGCGAGGAGATCGGCACGGCCCCCGACGGCACCGCGCGGCGGACGGTCGTCCGGGTCGACCGGACCGAACTGTCGAAGAACATCGTGCGCGGTCTGCTGGCGTACCGGCAGCTCCTCGAGGACCGCCCCGAGTGGCGCGAACGGGTGGTGCACCTCGCCTTCGCCTATCCGTCCCGGCAGGACCTCGCCGTGTACCGCGAGTACACCGCCGAGGTGCGGCGGGTCGCCGAGGAGATCAACGAGCGGTACGGGACGCCCGGCTGGCGTCCGGTCGTGCTGCACGTCAGGGACGACTTCGCGCGCTCGCTGGCCGCGTACCGGCTGGCCGACGTGGCGCTGGTCAACCCCATCCGGGACGGGATGAACCTGGTCGCCAAGGAGATCCCGATCCTCGCCGAGGGGGGCTGCGCGCTGGTGCTGTCCCGGGAGGCGGGCGCGCACGAGGAGCTGGGCGAGGACGCGATCACCGTCAATCCGTACGACGTGGTCGCCACGGCGCGCGCCCTGCACGAGGCCCTCACGACGGGCCCGGCGGAGCGGACCGAAGGCGCCAAGCGCCTGACCGCGGCGGCGACCGCGCTGCCACCGCAGAAGTGGTTCCTGGACCAGCTGAACGCCCTCCGCGAGGAGTCGTAGGCCGGGCGGGTCCCCGAGGGGATCTGTCCTGTACGGCCGGTCGGGGTGGCGTGCCGCGGGGAGGGCATGGATAGGTTGGCGGTATGGGCAGTCATACGGATTCCACGGACCCGCATGCCACACACGCGGACACCGCCGGCCCGAGCGCCGCGGAGCCCCTGCCGACGCCCGCCACGCGGGCCGGGCGGGAGGGGCTCGACGCGTTGCTCGCGCGGCCGGGGAAGGCGCTGATCGGTCTCGACTTCGACGGCACGCTCTCGCCGATCGTGCCCGACCCGGAGCAGGCCCGCGCCCACCCGGAGGCGGTGCCCGCGCTCACCGCGCTCGCCCCGGGGGTGGCCTCCGTGGCGGTGATCACGGGCCGGCCGCCCGAGGTCGCGGTGCGCAACGGCGGCTTCGCGGGCGTCCCCGGTCTGGAGCACCTCGTCGTCCTCGGCCACTACGGCGCCGAACGCTGGGACGCCGCCACCGGCGACATCACCGCGCCCGCCCCGCACCCCGGTGTCGCCGGGGTGCGCGCGGAACTGCCGGGGCTGCTCGACCGGGCCGGTGCCGGCGAGGGGGTCCGGATCGAGGAGAAGGGCCGTGCGGTGGCCGTCCACACCCGCAGGGCCGCCGACCCCCGGGGCGCGTTCGAGGCGCTGCGCGGGCCGCTGGCCGAGCTGGCGGCCCGGCACGGCCTGGTCGTGGAGCCGGGCCGCATGGTCCTGGAGCTGCGTCCGCCGGGAATGGACAAGGGTGTGGCCCTGCTGGAGCACGCCCGTGAGATCGGCGCCGGGTCCGTCCTCTACGCGGGGGACGACCTGGGTGACCTTCCCGCGTACGCCGCCGTCGAGGAGCTCCGCTCCGAGGGCGTCCCCGGCCTGCTGGTGTGCAGCGGCAGCGACGAGGTCCCCGAGCTGAGGGAACGCGCGGACCTGGTGGTCGACGGCCCCGCCGGAGTCGTACGCCTGCTCCGGGCCCTGGCATCGTCCCTGCACCCCGCCTGACCCGGCCCTGCCCCCACGAACGCGTCTCCCCGGACCTCCGGCCCCGGGTCCGGCGTATTGGCCCCGGGCTCGTTCGAGTCCGGGGCCAGCGCCTCGGCCCCGAACTCGTCCGAACCCGGCTCCCAGCACCCCGGGCCCGCCGGGCGGGCCCGCTTCTGCGTCCCGGTGCCGCTCCGGTGTCCCGGCGCGCGAGTGTGCCCGCCGCCGGCTGCTCGGGCTCTCGGGTTCGCGAACGCCTCCGGGCGCGGCTCCCGGCATCCCGGCCCGCCCGGCGGGCGGGCGCGCCTCCGCGTCCCGCCTCCCGGTGCGCCCCGGCGCCCCCGGCCGGTCCGCCCCGCCCGGTCCGCCGCCGGGATCGGCTCCGGTGCCCCGGGCGGCCGCGGTCAGCGTTGCGTGCGGCGGGACTCGCGGACGCGTCTGAGCCGGTTCACCGTGACCGGGTCGTGGGCCAGGGCGCGGGGGTCGTCGAGCAGGGCGTTGAGGAGCTGGTAGTAGCGCACCGGGGCCAGGCCCAGCTCCTCGCGTATCGCCCGTTCCTTCACGCCGGGGCCGAGGAAGCCGCGGCGCTCCAGCGCGATGATGTCCTGCTCGCGCCGGGCCAGCCGTTCCTCATCCATGCCCCGACGGTAGCCCCCGCCACTGACATCGGGTCACCGGCGGCGGGGGTCACGGGGAGTCCTAGTGCGAGCTCTCCGCGCGCGTCGCGGTCGCCTGGAGGCCGCCCAGCACGCCCTTGGGGCTGCCGCCCGGGGCGACCGCCTTGCCGATCTGCTGCTTGACGGCCACGTTGACCGCGGCCCAGGAGGTGTTGCCGACCGGGTAGAGCTCCGAGGTGGCCAGCTCGCCGAGGAAGGGCTTGAGGTCCTTGTCCTGCTCGGCCCCGTCCATCGTCCGGGACGCGGAGGTGGTGACCGGCAGCAGGTTGTGGTTGCGGGAGAAGTCGAGCACGTTCTTCTCGCTGTAGACGAAGTCGAGGAACTCGCCGATCTCGTCGTCGTGGCCGTTCTTGTTGAAGGCCATCATCCAGTCGGCGACCCCGAGCGTGGCCCGGCTCTCGCCGTCGATCCCCGGCGTCGGCACGGTGCCGAACTCCACGCCCTTCTTCCCGGCCGTCTCGATCAGCGAGGGGTGGCCGTTCAGCATGCCGACGTCGCCGTCGGCGAAGGCGGCGAACGCCTCGGCACGGTCGAGCTTTCCGGGCGCCACCGGGCCGGTCAGGCCCTTGCCGACCAGTTCGTCCTTCAGCCAGGTGACGGTCGCGGTGTTCTCCGCGGAGTCGAAGCCGTAGGAGCCCAGGGAGTCGACGTAGCCGCCGTTGCCGCTGAGCAGCCACTGCATGGTCTCGGCCTGCGCCTCCTCCGGGCCGAGGGGCAGCGCGTAGGGGTACTTCACGCCCTCCGCCTTGAGCGCCGCGGCGTTCGCGGCGAGGTCGTCCCAGGTCTTCGGCGGGGTGAGGCCGGCCTTCTCGAACAGGGTCTTGTTGTAGAACAGCACGCGCGTGGAGGCGGCGAACGGCATGCCGTACTGCACTCCGTTGACCTGGCCCGCGTTGGCCAACTGCGAGACGAAGTCGGCCTGGACGGGGATGGAGAGCACGTCGTCGGCCTTGTGGAGCAGGCCCTGGGCGGCGTAGTCGGCGTAGGCGCCGATCTGGGCCATGTCCGGCGGGTCGCCCGCGTCGACCATCTTCTTGACCTCGCGGTCGACGTCGTTCCAGGAGTGGACGCTGACGTCGATCTTCACGCCCGGGTGCTCGGTCTCGTACCGCTCCGTCAGCGCGGCCCAGTACTTCTCGGAGCTGTCGGCCCCGCCGGTGCCGTAGTCGGCGGCGACCAGTCTCAGCGTCACGTCGGAGGAGCCCTTGCCGGCACCGCATCCGCCGAGGACTCCCGTCAGTCCCAGTGCGGACACCACCGCGATCGTCCTTGCCAAGCCCCGACGCTGCACTGCTTCCTGCCCCAACCCGGCGCTCTGCGCCATCCGTTCGAAGGTTTTCCGGTAGTCCGATATTCGGAATAAGGTCTACACCACGTAAGTGGACTAGACCTCTTGCGGGTCCCGGGGCCACACTGTTCCACGTGAAACACGTCATCGCCCTCGATGTGGGCGGCACCGGGATGAAGGCCGCCCTGGTCGGAGCGGACGGCGAGCTGCTGCACCAGGCCCGCCGCGCCACCGGCCGGGACCGCGGCCCGGACGCGGTCGTCGCCGGCATCCTCGGCTTCGCCGCCGAACTCCGCGCCCATGGCGTCGAGCGCTACGGCGAGCCCGCCTCCGCCGCCGGCCTCGCCGTCCCCGGCATCGTCGACGAGACGGAGGGCGTCGCCGTCTACTCCGCCAACCTCGGCTGGCGCGACGTCCCGCTGCGCGCCCTGCTCGCCCAGCGGCTCGGCGGCCTCCCCGTCGCCCTCGGCCACGACGTCCGCACCGGCGGGCTCGCCGAGGGCCGCGTCGGGGCGGGCCGGGGCGCCGACCGGTTCCTGTTCGTCCCGCTGGGCACCGGCATCGCGGGCGCCATCGGCATCGACGGCCGGGTGGAGGCGGGCGCGCACGGCTTCGCCGGAGAGATCGGCCACATCGTCGTACGGCCCGGGGGCGCCCCCTGCCCGTGCGGTCAGCGCGGCTGCCTGGAGCGGTTCGCGTCCGCGGCGGCGGTCGGCGAGGCCTGGGCGGCGGCCTGCGGCGACCCGGGCGCGGACGCGGCCGACTGCGCCCAGGCCGTGGAGTCCGGCGACGTACGGGCCCGGGAGGTCTGGCAGGAGGCCGTCGACGCCCTCGCCGACGGGCTGGTCACCGCGCTCACCCTGCTGGACCCGCGCACCCTGATCATCGGTGGCGGGCTGGCCGAGGCAGGGGAAACCCTGTTCGCACCCCTGCGGGAGGCGGTCCGGCGGCGGGTCACCTTCCAGAAACCGCCGTCCCTGGTCCCGGCCGTCCTCGGGGACACCGCCGGATGCCGGGGCGCGGGGCTCCTCGCCTGGGACCTCCTCGAGGCCACCGCTGCCACCACCCCTGACACCGCCCCCACCGCCCCCTCGGACGACTCCTCGGAGGTAACCGCCTGATGGCCCCCACGAAGGTTCTCACCGGTGCCCGGGTGGTACTGCCCACCGGGACCGTGGACGACGGCCGCGTGACCGTCGACGGCACGCGCATCACCGCCACGGCCCCCGCGAACGCCCCCTCCGACACTCCTGAAAGCGCCGCCGAGACGCTCGACCTGACCGGTCACTGGCTGGTCCCCGGCTTCGTCGACCTCCACAACCACGGCGGCGGCGGCGCGTCCTTCACCTCCGGAACGGTCGACGACGTCCTCAAGGGCATCCACACCCACCGCCTGCACGGCACCACCACCCTGGTCGCCTCGACCGTCACCGGCGACCTGGACTTCCTCGCCCGGCGCGCGGGCCTGCTGGCGGAACTGGCCGAGCAGGGCGACATCGCCGGCGTCCACTTCGAGGGGCCGTTCATCTCACCGTGCCGCAAGGGCGCGCACTCCGAGGAACTGCTGCGCGACCCCGACCCGGCGGAGGTCCGCAAGCTGATCGACGCGGCGCACGGCCACGCGAGGATGGTCACCCTCGCCACCGAACTGCCCGGCGGCCTCGACTCCGTACGCCTGCTGGCCGAGCACGGCGTGATCGCGGCCGTCGGCCACACCGACGCGACGTACGAGCAGACCGTGGCGGCCATCGACGCGGGCGCCACGGTCGCCACCCACCTGTTCAACGCGATGCCGGCGCTCGGCCACCGCGCCCCCGGCCCGGTCACCGCCCTCCTGGAGGACGAGCGGGTCACGGTCGAGCTGATCAACGACGGTACGCATCTGCACCCGGCCGCCCTCCGGCTGGCGTTCCGTCACGCGGGCCCCGGGCGGGTGGCGTTCATCACGGACGCGATGGACGCGGCCGGTTTCGGCGACGGCCGCTACATGCTCGGCCCGCTGGAGGTGGACGTCGAGGACGGCGTGGCCCGCCTGGTGGAGGGCGGCTCCATCGCGGGCTCGACGCTCACCCTGGACCGTGCGCTCAAGCGTGCGGTGACCGTCGACGGGCTGCCCGTCGAGCACGCGGTGGCGGCCCTGTCCGCCAATCCGGCCCGGCTGCTGGGCATGGACGACCGGATCGGCTCCCTGGAACCCGGCAAGGACGCCGACCTGGTGGTCCTCGACGCGGAGTTCACCCTCAGGGGCGTGATGCGCCGGGGTGAGTGGGTGGTCGATCCCCGACGGGGCTGATCCGTCCGCCGGTCAGGAGCCGTCCGCCGGTCAGGAGCTGGTGGCCGGTCAGAGTCGGTGGCCGGTCTCAGGGGTGGGCCGACCGCCGTCTGTTTGGCATGATCAGGACCCCGGTGTTCCGGAACCCCGGAACGCACAGCAGACGGCGAACGCCAGACGTAGCCAAGGGGGGAGGTCGGCCCGGTGATCCTCACGGTCACGCTGAACACCGCTCTCGACATCACCTACCGCGTACCGGCCCTGCGCCCGCACGCCTCCCACCGGGTCACCGAGGTGATCGAACGCCCCGGCGGCAAAGGCGTCAACGTGGCCCGGGTGCTCGCCGCCCTCGGCCACGAGGTGACGGTCACCGGCTTCGCGGGCGGCCTCACCGGACGGCTCCTGCGGGACCGGCTCACCCCCGTGCCGGGCCTGGTGGACGCGCTGGTCCCGGTGTCCGGCCCGACCCGGCGCACCGTCGCCGTGGTCGACGAACGCTCCGGCGCCACCACCCAGCTCAACGAGCCCGGCCCCACCGTCTCCGCCGCCGAGTGGAACGCCTTCCAGGAGGTCTACGAGGACCTGCTGGCCGGTGTCTCGGCGGTGGCCCTGTGCGGCAGCCTGCCCCCGGGCGTCCCGGTCGGCGCCTACGCCGGGCTGATCCGCACCGCCCGCGCCGCCAAAGTCCCCGTCCTCCTCGACACCAGCGGCGCGGCCCTGCGCCGCGGGGTCGCGGGCCGCCCCGACATCCTCAAGCCCAACGCCGACGAACTGGCCGAACTCACCGGCTCCCACGAGCCCTCGCGCGCCACCCGGGACGCCCGCCGCCGCGGCGCCGGCGCGGTGGTCGCCTCCCTCGGCCCGCAGGGGCTGCTCGCGGTGACCCCGGAGGGCCACTGGCACGCGGCTCCACCGGCCGCCCTGCACGGCAACCCGACCGGCGCCGGCGACTCGGCCGTCGCGGGCCTGCTCTCGGGCCTGGTCACCGGACTGCCCTGGCCGGACCGCCTCGCCCGCGCGGTCGCGCTGTCGGCGGCGACGGTCCTGGCACCGTCCGCGGGCGAGTTCGACCGGGGGACCTACGAGGAACTGCTCGGACGGGTGGCGATCACAGAGGAGGCCGGCGCGGCCTGAGCCATGCCGGGCGAAGCGGCGGCGCCACCCTTTTCGACGTTCTCGACCACGAGCCGGCCACCGTCGTTTCCTGTGGTCGGCTGCTTCCTGCGGTCAGCTCGGCGGTTCCTCCGTCAGCCAGAACTGGTCGAGGATGGCGTTGCACTGGTTGCCCTCGTTGCACGCGAGCTCGATGGTGTTCGTGCCGTCGGCCAGGTTCACGTTGGACCAGGTGTCCTTCCAGCCCTTTTCCCAGTCGCCCTTGGGTGTTCCGCCGAAGTTCCTCATGTCCATCGGCCGGGTCGAGGCCTTGCCGTTGACCACCACGGTCGCGTTGGTGTCCTCACCCGGCGTGGCGTAGCCCACGTAGAACCGGTAGGTGCCTTCCTTGATGCCGTTGACGGTCCAGGTGACCTTCGCGCCCACCTTGTCGAAGCCCGCCACATAGACGCCGCCGTCGGCCTTCGCGCCCTTGATGTCCGAGGCCGTGGCCGTTCCCCCGTCCAGGCGGAGCGTCTTCGCGTCGCTGCTCGGCAGTTCGGCCGCTTCCTCCTCCTTCTCGTCGCCGCTGCTGCTCGCCGACGGGCTCGGCTCGGAGCTTTCCTGGGACTGGGTCGGGGACGCGTCCGCCTGGTTGTCGCCCTTGTCGTCCTTGTCGTCGCCGCTGAGCATGGCCACGCTGATGCCGATGACCACCGCGGCGACCACCGCGACGGCGCCGATGAGCAGGCCCTTGGTGTTCGGGCCGCGGCCCCGGCCGCCGCCGCCGTGCGAGGACTGGTGCGACTGGGTCGTGGCGGCACCGCCCGGCAGCGTCTCCGGTGCCGCGTAGTGCGCGGCCGGCTGGCCGTAGGTGCCCTGCTGCGGCGGTGCCTGCGGAGCGGGGGCCTGCTGGCCGTACTGGCGGGTCCCGACCGGCCGCACCCGGTTGACCGAGTTCGGATAGCCGTAGCCCCCGGACGGCGGTTGGGCTCCGTTGGCCTGCCCGTCGGCGTAGAGGTAGCCGAACGGGTCGTCGTCCTCGGGCGTGCTCGCGCCGTTGTTGCCGGGCGTCATCCCTTGGTGCTCCTAGGTGCGGGTCGGTTGCGGTACGAGTGGTGAGAAAGGCGAGCCTACCCCCACCCGATGACCCGATCGGGTGACTCTCGCCGCATCAACTCACTGATCTGCGGTTCATCCCGCGCGCCGGTGCTGTTTGGGACGAGATCGTTTCTCGACGTACATCCGCTCGTCAGCGGATTTCAACACCTCGTCCGCGGTCATGCCGCAGTGTGCCCATCCGATGCCGAAACTGGCGCCCACCCGCACGGCCCGCCCCTCGGCCCGGATGGGCTGGATGATCTCGTTGCGCAGCCGTACGGCGAGGTCCTGGGCGTCGGCCCGGCCGAGCCCGTTGGCGAGGATCACGAACTCGTCGCCGCCGAGCCGGGCCACGGTGTCGCCGTCCCGGACACCGGCGCTGAGCCGGCGGGCGACCTCGATGAGGACCGCGTCACCCGCGTTGTGCCCGAACCGGTCGTTGATCGACTTGAAACCGTCGAGGTCGCAGAAGAGCACGGCGAGACCCTTGGCACCGTCGTCGCGGCCCTCGTCGGGGGCGACGGCGTGCACATGGTGGTCGTAGCCCTCGAACGTCTCGGCCTCGGGCGGGAAGTCGAAGTCGTGGCCCCGGTCGAAGGCGGGCGGGCCGTGGGCGGCGTCCTGGGAGTCGAAGGGCTCGAAGGACTCGAAGGCGGCCAGGGAGTCGGCCACGGCGGCGGGCAGTACGCCCTGCGGGCGCTGCCGGCACAGGCGGGCGGAGAGCCGGGCACGCAGCTCGGCGGAGTTCGGCAGACCGGTGAGGGAGTCGTGGGAGGCGCGGTGGGCGAGGTGCAGCTCGCGGCGCTTGCGCTCCTCGATGTCCTCGACGTGGGTGAGCAGGAAGCGCGGCCCGTCGGCGGCGTCGGCGACGACGGAGTTGCGCAGGGACACCCAGAGGTAGGTGCCGTCCCTGCGGGCCAGCCGCAGTTCGGCGCGGCCGCCCTCGGCGGAGGTCCGCAGCAGCGTGCCGATGTCCTCGGGGTGCACGAGGTCGGAGAAGGAGTAGCGGCGCATCGCGGAGGCGGGGCGGCCGAGCAGTCGGCACAGCGCGTCGTTGGTGCGCAGGATGCGGCCGTGCTGGTCGCCGCCCAGCTCCGCGACGGCCATGCCGGAAGGGGCGTACTCGAAGGCCTGCCGGAAGCTTTCCTCACTGGCACGCAGGGCCTGCTGCTCGCGCTCCAGGCGGACCAGGGCGCGCTGCATGTTGGAGCGCAGCCGGGCGTTGCTGATCGCGATGGCGGCCTGGAAGGCGTACATCTGGAGCGCTTCGCGGCCCCAGGCGCCGGGCAGCCGGCCGTTGCGCGGGCGGTCCACGGAGAGCACGCCGATCAGCTCGCCGCAGGTCTCGCCGCCCTGCGGGCCGGGCGCGTACATCGGGGCGAAGAGCCGGTCGGAGGGGTGCCACTCGTCCTCGAAGCGGGGGGCGGGGCCGTCGGTGTACCACTGGGGGACGTCGTCGTCGTCGAGGACCCAGCCCTCGGTGTGCGGTATGAAGATCAGGTCGCCCCAGGCCTCGCCCATGGAGAGACGGCGCTCCCAGGAGTCGCGTGAGCCGACCCGGCCGGTGATGAGGGCCTCGGCGGCGGCGTTGCCCGAGAAGGCGGCCACGACCAGGTTGTTGTCGGGGCGTACGAGGTTGACGCAGGCCAGTTCGTAGCCGAGGGCGTCGACGGCGCCGTCGGCGACGGTCTGCAGGGTGTCGGCCAGACTGCGGGCCGAGTTCATGGCGGCCATGGCCTGGTGGAGTTGCCGCAGGGAGGCAAGACGGACGTAGGGCTCAGAATCGGTCTCCATGCTCACCCTCCCCCCGGGACCTCGCGGCGGATCAAGCGATCTCATCGACGTATCGTCCTGGCAGTATCCCCGCCACTGAATCACAGCGCGCTGCCCACCCGGTACACAGGGTCAACAATTACCACCCCTTGTGACTCAAGTCACAACCAAACGTGAACAATTGAGAGGCCTTTCCGGGGTTTCCCCGCGAATTCACCGAAGGTGCCGAGTGTGCATTTCACACCTTTTCCGCAGGGTTTCCCCGCTCGCCCCGCAGGTGGCCCGTACTCCGCTCCGCCTCTGGTCCTAGGTCCCTCCTCGGGCCGGGGCCCGATGCGGTGCGCACGGAGCGGAGATTAGCGTTTCCGGTGTGCCGAACACTTCCGTACCCCCCTCGCCCCCGCCGCCCCCGCCCGCGCCCGCCGCTCCGCCTGCCACCCGGCATGCTGAGGGGGTGAGCAACGACGAGTTCCGTGCCGCCATGTCCCGCCTGGCCGCCGGTGTGGTCCTGGTGACCGCGCAGGAGCCGCCGCTGGACCCGGACGACCCGCGGGCGCCGGCCGGCGAGGACGTGGGCATGACGGCGACGGCGTTCCTGTCGGTCTCCCTGGACCCGCCCCTGGTACTGGTCAGCCTGCGCGAGGGCTCCCGCATGGACGACCTGCTCGACGAGCAGCCGCTGTGGTCGGTCTCCGTGCTGTCCGAGAGCCAGCGGCACATCGCGGGCCGCTTCTCGATGAAGGGCCGGATCAGCGACCGCCTCCTCTTCGCCGACATCCCGTACATACGGGGCGAGCACAGCGGGGCCCCGCTGGTGGGCGGTGCCCTCGCGACCCTGGAGTGCCGCACCGAGCAGCGGGTGCCCGCCGGCGACCACACCCTGGTGATCGGCCGCGTCCTCACGGCGCACCTGCCCAGCGCCGACGGCGGCCCCCTGACCTACTTCCGAGGCCGCTACCGCCACCTGGCCTGAACGCGCCCCGGGCGCTTTCCGGACCGGAAACCCCTTCCACCGAAAGGCGATCGGGCACCTACCCTGCCCAGGTGACGAAGACCACAGGCCTCCGCCTCGAAGAGATCACCCCGAAAAACTTCGACGCCGCCCTCGGCGTACGCGTCCGCCCCGACCAGGAGTTCGCGGTCGCCCCGGTCGTGAAGTCCCTCGCCGAGGCGTACGTCCACTCCGGCTCCGCCTGGCCCCGCCTGATCATGGACGGTGACCGCGCGGTCGGCTTCCTGATGGCCTTCCTCGACGCCGACTGGCACGAGGACGGTGGCAGCGTCGTCCGTTCGGGCCTGTGGCGGCTGAACATCGCCGCCGGGGAACAGGGCAAGGGCTACGGCCGCTTCGCCGTGGAGTCGGTGGCCGCGGAGATCCGCGCCCGGGGCGGCAAGCAGTTCCACGTCACCTGGCACCCCGGCGAGCACGGCCCGGAGGGCTTCTACCTCGGCCTGGGCTTCCGTAAGAACGGGGAGGTCGTCGAGGGCGAGACGGTCGGGGTACTGGACCTGGCCTGACGGCCGGCGGTCCCGGCCCCGGTCCTCCTTCCGCGGATCACCCCCAGTCCCGCGCGGAGCGCCCCCGTTTCGTCTCCGAGCGCTGCTTCTTCTCCCGCAGCCGGCGTTCGTTGATGCCGCGTGGGATGCGGGTCGGCTTGCGGGGCCTGGGCGGGGGCGCGGTGGCCTCGGCGAGGAGCGCGGCGAGGCGCACGGCGGCGGCCTCGCGGTTGCGCCACTGGGAGCGGTGCTCGGAGGCCCGGACGGTGACGACGCCACCGGACAGCCGCCCCGCCAGCCGCTCCAGCGCCCGCTGCTTCCACACCTCGGGCAGCGCGTCGGTGGCGGCGAGGTCGAAGCGGAGCTCCACCTGCGAGTCACTGGTGTTCACATGCTGCCCGCCCGGCCCCGAGGACCTGGAGAAACGCCACATCAGCTCGGCCTCGGGCAGCGAGACGGAGCCACGGATGACATAGGGACCGGACATGCCGTACATGTTCCCGCCTCTGACCGGTCCACGTCACCCGGTTATCCCGGTTATCCCGGTCACCCCCGTCATCCCGGTAAAGAAAGCAAAGCGGCCTGGAACCTCGCGCCCCCCTCTCGCGTTCAAGGGGGTAGCTGTAGCTTCGTAGCCGTACGTACACGAGGGAAGGGACTCCCAACAATGGCTGTAAGCCTGTCCAAGGGTGGCAACGTCTCGCTCACCAAGGAGGCTCCGGGCCTGACCGCCGTCACCGTGGGCCTCGGCTGGGACGTCCGCACCACCACCGGCACGGACTTCGACCTCGATGCCTCCGCGATCGCGGTCAACCCGGGGGGCAAGGTCTACTCCGACGGCCACTTCGTCTTCTTCAACAACAAGCAGACGCCGGACAACACCATCGTCCACACCGGCGACAACCGCACCGGTGAGGGCGCCGGCGACGACGAGGCCATCAACGTCAACCTCGCCGCCCTGCCGGCCGACATCGACAAGATCGTCTTCCCGGTCTCGATCTACGACGCCGAGAACCGCTCGCAGAACTTCGGACAGGTGCGCAACGCCTACATCCGCATCGTCAACCAGGCCGGCGGCGCCGAGATCGCCCGCTACGACCTGTCGGAGGACGCGGCCACCGAGACCGCCATGGTCTTCGGCGAGCTGTACCGCAACGGCGCCGAGTGGAAGTTCCGCGCCGTCGGCCAGGGCTACGCGTCGGGCCTGACGGGCATCGCCCAGGACTTCGGCGTGAACGTCTGACGGACGCCCCGCAGCCCTCTCGGAGCCCCCGGCCGCCCGGCACTTCGCGCACCGCACCACGGCATCGCGAAGCACACCGGCCGGGGGCCCCGGCACGTCCTGGGCGGGGGCACCGGCATACGGGCCGCCCCCCACCCGGGGACCGTCGGGTGGGGCACCGCGTCCGTCGTGACACCATCACCTCCGTGCTCGACATCGGCTACGCCCTCTCCAACCGCTTCCCCGACCCCCCGCAGACCGACTACCGCCGCGTGGACGTCCACGCCCTGCGCCACGACCTCTTCTGCGGCGACGTCTACCTCGCCGACACCGAGGCGGACCGGGAACTGTCCACAGCCTGGGGATGGGTGCCGGTGCTCGACTTCGCATGGGCGCTGTGCGACATCGTGGAACGGATCGACCGGGATCCGGCGGGCTCCCGCGCCTCCCGCCCCCAGTGGGCGGAGCTGGACTTCACCGAGTCCACCGACCGGCTGCTCTTCGAGCGCCGCTTCGGATGGGTGGACATCGAGGCCGAGTGGCTTCCGGCCTCGGAACCGCCCCTGACGTTCTCCCACACCGAACTCCGCCGTGAGGCCCGCGACTTCCTGCACGACCTGCTCGCCGACCTGACCGACCTGCACGAGGACCTCGGCGAGAACCCGGCCGTCTGGACCCTCCAGGCCCGCTACCCCCGCCTGGATTGACCCGCCGCGCTCCCTCCGGCCCTTCCCTGCCGGCCCTGCTGGTCCTGTCGGCTCAGCCCTCCACCCGGATCCCCAGCTCCCCCGCCAGCACCGGCGCCAGATCCAGCAGCTGCCCCGTACTGATCACCGCCCCCGCCAGCCTGTCCACCCCCCGGGCGATCTCCAGCGAAGCGGCACCGCGCAGATCGACGTCCGTCAGGGTGGCCCCGCTGAGATCGACGTCCTTCAGCGCGCAGTCCACGAACTCCACCCGCTCCAGCCTCGCCCCGCCGAAGTCCGGCTCGACCAGGACACAGCCCTCGAAGACGACGTCCCTGAGCCGCGCGGACCGCAGGTTCAGGAAGTCGATCTTCCCGCCGCGGACCAGGACCCGCTCCAGCACCGCCCCGTGCAGCTGTGTCCCCCCGAGCCGCGCGTCCGTCAGCTCGACGTCGCGCAGGGTCGCCCCGGCGAGGTCCGTGCCCACACCCCGCACCTCGGCGAGGACGGAGTCCAGCACCCTGGCCCGGGGCAGCCGGGTCTCGTCCAGCGCGCACCCCGTCACCGCGCAGTCCATGAACCGCGCCCCCGCGCCGTCCTGCCCCGAGAGGTCCAGCTCCCGGAACTCCAGCCCGTCGTAGTCCCCGTCCGGCTCCAGCCCGCCCTCCTCGTACCTCTCCAGCACCGGCAGCCGCAGCTCCGGCCGCCGCGTGCCCTTCACCCCCGCACCGCGCACCGCCCCCGCACCGCCCACCGCTCTCCTCACCATGCGCCCATCCTGCACCCCACCACTGACAATCCCCCCGACCTGCGAGAACCCCGCACATGTCACATCCCGGAGCCCCGAACCGTCGTAGCCGCGAACCGCCCACTCCGCCCGATCCCTCCGACCCCCGTTCCCTCCGCTCCACCCCGACCCCTCCGATCCTCCGATCCTCCGATCCAGCAGGCGCCACCCCGACCGAGGGAGATCTCAGCCATGCACCGCATCACCGTCATCGGCGGCGGCTTCGCCGGACTGACCGCGGCCATCACCGCCGCCGAGGCCGGGGCCGAAGTCACCCTCCACGAGGCCCACCACACCCTCGGCGGCCGGGCCCGCACAGCAGACGGTCCCTACCGCACCAACGAGGGCCCGCACGCCCTCTACAGCGGCGGCCCGCACTGGCCCTGGCTCCGGCAACGCGGCCTCATCGGCCCCCTCGCTCCCCTCCCGCCCCTGGAAGCCACCCGCTTCCGCCTCCGCCACCGGGGCGCACTGCGCCGTACCCCGCCCCTCGCCATGCTGAAGCTGCTGCGCCGCGGCAACGCCCGTGCCCCCGTCGACACCGACTTCCTCACCTGGGCGACCGGCATCACGGGCGAGGAAGGCGCACGGGCCGCCGCCCACTACTCCGCAGTCGCCCTCTTCCACCACGACCCCGGCTCGCTGTCCGCCGCCTATGTGCAGGAACGCCTGCGCCGCGCCACCGCACTGCCCCCCGAGGCCCACTACCCGCGCGGCGGCTGGGGCGGCCTCATCGACCGGATGGCCGCCCACGCCCGGAACCTGGGCGTCCGCGTGGAGACCCTGTCCCGCGTCGACACCCTCCCCACCGACACCCCTGTCGTCGTCGCCACCTCCCTGGACGCCGCCCGCCGGCTCCTCGGCGACCCCACCCTGACCTGGCCGAGCGGCCGCACCGTCCTCGTCGACCTCGCCCTGCGCACCCGGCGCGGCGACGCGTTCGTCGTGTCCGACCTGGACGCGACCGGCTGGCTGGAACGGTTCACCGCCCAGGACCGCACCCTCGCCCCGGCCGGAGAACAGCTCATCCAGGGTCAGATCCCCATCGCCCCGCACGAGTCCAAGTCCCACGGGACCGCCCGCGCCGAAGAACTCCTGGACCTCGCCTTCGACGGCTGGCGGGAGCGCGTCACCTGGCGGCGGGAGGCGGTCGCGGCCGGACGCACCGGCGCCGTCGACCTGCCGGGCACCAGCTGGCGCGACCGGCCCGCCGTCGACCGCGGCCACGGCGTCCACCTCGCCGGCGACCAGGTCGCCGCCCCCGGCGTGCTCTCCGAGGTCTCCTTCACCAGCGCCCTCACCGCCGTCTCCCTCGCCCTGCGCCTGGACCTGGACCTGGGCCCCCACAAGCTTGACCTCAAGCGGGCTTGAGGTTGAACAGTGGGGGCGCTGTCGAAGCCGCATCGCACCCCTGGGAGCCTCATGCACGCCGTCCGCCTGTACGCCTTCGGCCCGGCCGAGAACCTCGTCCACGAGCAGGTCGAGGAGCCGCGACCCGACCCCGGCCAGGTCCGTATCGCCGTCCGGGCCGCCGGAGTCCACCTCCTGGACACCGCGCTGCGGCAGGGCCACCAGGGACCCGCGCCCGCCCCGACGACCCTGCCCACCGTCCCCGGCCGCGAAGTCGCCGGAGTGGTCGACGCGTTGGGCGACGGCACGCCGGCCGGCTGGCTCGGCAAGCGCGTCGTCGCCCACCTCGGCTTCGCCCCCGGAGGCTACGCGGAGCTCGCCGTCACCGACGCCGACCGCCTCCACGAGATCCCCGAGCGCCTCGACTTCGCCCAGGCCGTCGCCATGATCGGCACCGGCCGCACGGTCATGGGCATCGTGCAGTTCGCCGAGCCCGGCCCCGGCGACGTGGTCCTCGTCCCCGCCGCGGCCGGCGGCATCGGCACCCTCCTCGTCCAGTACGCCAAGAACGCCGGCGCCACCGTCATCGGCCTCGCCGGCGGCCCCGGGAAGACAGCCCGCGTGGCGGCGAACGGCGCCGACCTCGCCGTCGACTACACCGACCCGGCCTGGCCCGAGCGGCTCTCCGCCCACCAGGGCGACATCACCCTCGTCTACGACGGCGTCGGCGGCGACACCGCCCGCGTGGCGGTCACCCTCCTCGCCCCCGGCGGCCGCCACGTCGTCTTCGGCTGGTCCGCTCAAGGCCTCGACAGCACCGGCCCCTACCTCGTCGACGGCGTCTCCCTCAACGTCCTCGGCCCCGAGATGATGCGCAGGGCCGGCGGCGCCGACCCCGTACGCACCCTCGAACTGCGCGCCCTCACCGAAGCCGCCGAAGGCCGGCTCACCCCCGCCGTCCACCGCTTCCCCCTCGCCGAGGCCGCCTCCGCCCACCGCGCCCTGGAGAGCCGGGGCACGACCGGGAAAGTCGTCCTGGAGCCGTGAGCACCGCACTATCGTGCCCACCGTGATCCACGTACCCGAGGAACTCGCGGCGGCACAGGAGAAGTTCAACGGCGAGGCGGGCCGCGCCTTCGTCTCCGGGCTGCCCGGGCTGACCGCCGCCTTCCTGGACCACTGGGACCTGCGGGTCACCGGCGCGCCGATGCACGGCGTGAGCGCCCTGGTCCTCCCCGTCGACCGCGCGGACGGCACACCGGCCGTGCTGAAGCTCCAGATCCCGGACGAGGAGACCGAGGGCGAGCCCGTCGCCCTGCGCACCTGGAACGGCGACGGAGCCGTCCGTCTGCTGGACCACGACGCCTCCACCGGCACCCTGCTCCTGGAACGCCTCGACCCCGCCCGGACACTGGCCCGCCTGCCCGACGTCCGCGAGGCCGTCCTGGTCATCGCCCGCCTCCTGGCGCACCTCACCGGCACCCCCGCCCCGGCGGGCCTGCGCCGCCTCGGCGACATCGCGCACGCCCTGCTGGAGCGGACTCCCGGAGCCCTGGCCCGTATCCCGGACCCGGCCGTCCGCCGCACCGTCGCCGACTGCGCCGCGGCCCTGCGGGAGGTGGCGGACGAACCGGGCGACCGCCTCCTGCACTGGGACCTGCACTACGACAACGTCCTGGCCGCCGACCGCGCCCCCTGGCTCGCCATCGATCCCAAGCCACTCGCCGGCGACCCCGGCTTCGACCTCTGGCCCGCCCTGGCCAACCGCTTCGACGCCGACGACGCCAACGACACCGCCGACACCGCCTGGCGCTTCGACGCGCTCACCGACGTCCTCGGCCTGGACCGCGACCGGGCCCTCGCCTGGACCCACGCCCGCCTGCTCCAGAACTGCCTGTGGCACATCGAGAACGGCCGCCCCCCGTCCCCCCTCGACCTCGAGATCGCCCACCGCCTGCGCCGTCGCCCCCCACGATCCGCACCCACCCCACCGACACCGTGATCACCAGGCGGGCAAAGCGGCTGCGCGACGGGATGACCACGCCGCGGGTCGTCGGCCCCTTGGCAGCCCTGGAATCAGCACCTGGCTTCGGTCGACCCGCTCAAGGCGTGCCGCTGCCCTGCCGGTCACCCCCGAACTGGCTCACCACCATCACGAGGAGACCGGTCAGCAGAAGCCCGCTCCCCGCAAAGGTCCCGAACTGCCGGATGCCGATGCCGCTGATCACCAGCCCGAAGACCACCTGACAGCACAGGCCGAAGCCGGCCACCAACTGACCCCAGCCGTAGAGACGAACGCGGCGGACGTGACGCCGGTTCCAGGGAAGCACCCAGCCACGGGTGACCGCCGCTACGCCCGAAGCAGCGAAGAGCAACGCCACCGCCACAGAAGGTAGGACGAGATAAAGCCGCATGGTTCCCCTCCCGGCACGCCGGACCTCCGCCGGACACCGGCGTGATCATGACACCCACCGCGGTCCGCGTCCACGCGCTTCCGGCGGGGTACGGCTCCCCGCCGGCGCGATCCTGAACGAACTCGGTGTGGACATGCCGACCATCATGGAGATCACGCGGCACACCCGGATCAGCCGGACCCACCGGCACGTGAAGGGCGGTCCCACCTCCCCAGGGACGCGCCGCGCCGCCCGCGCCCGCCGTCGGCACCGCGTCCTCTGAACAAAAACCCCAGGTCAGAACTTTCTGACCCGGGGTTTTCAGGAGAGCCCCCTGGTGGCCGGACCTTGGGCTCCCGGCCCCCGGCCCCCGGACGCCCTTGTCGACCGTGCCGGACCGCTTGCTCCGGCACGCCTGTGGCGCACGAGCCGTGATGACCGACTCGGCGGTCCGCGCACCACCGAGACGGCCAGCGGTCGCCCCGAACAAGGACCTACCAGAAACTGGGACCAGACCGGCACAGGACGACTTGAGGACCACGAGGGATGGAGCGGTACCAGTACAAGCACACCTTCGGGAGGGTGCGGTGGTCCCGGTGCCTGCCTGCCGCCGTGCTCCTCGCCTCGGTCCTCATCGACCTGGCCTGGCCGGAAGTCAACACCTTCCCCCTGCTGGCGGCTGTCTCCGTGATCGCGGCACCGATGCTCTCCCTGGCCTGGACGATCGCCAGTGGTGCGGCGGCCTGCCTGGTCGGGCTGTTCCTGACCTTTCTCGAAAGCAAGGAGCTCTTCACCCGCTCGGATCTCATCGGGCTCTCGACCATCGCCATCCTGACCGTCGTCGCGGCGTTCCTCAACCGGATGTTCGCACGCGAACGGGAACAGCTGAGAACCTCCCGGGAGGTGGCGGAGGCCGTCCAGCGCGCGGTGCTGCCGGCCGTGCCCGACCGTGTCCGGGGGCTGGCCGTCGCCGCCCGGTATCAGGCGGCCCAGGAAGAGGCCCTGATCGGCGGCGACCTCTATGCGCTCTACGACACCCCCTACGGCCTCCGCACGGTGATCGGCGACGTCCGCGGCAAAGGCACGCGGGCGGTCACCCTGGTCAACACCCTGCTGGGCTCCTTCCACGCGGCGGCCCTTCAGCTGCCGGACCTGCCCGCCGTCGTCCGCAGCGTGGAAGTACAGCTGCAGGACGTCAAGAGCCACCGGGACGATACGACGTACGAGGACTTCGTCACCGCCGTCGTCGTCGAGGTCTCCCCCGACCGTTCCGTGCTGCGCATGGCGAACCGGGGCCACCCGGCGCCGCTGATGGTCCACGAAGGCGAGGTGACCGTCCTGGAACCGGAGGAGCCGTCACTGCCGCTGGGCCTGGGCGACCTGGCCGGGCCCGAGGTCCCGGTGGACGAGTTCGTGTGGCCCCCCGGCGCCACGCTCGTGATGTTCACCGACGGCATCACCGAAGCCCACGACCGAAACGGCGTCTTCTTCGACCCCGTCCCCCCGCTGACCGGCCCCCTCCCCCCGGACCCCGGGGCCGTACTGGACGCCATGCTCGCCGCTCTGTTCCGGCACACCGAAGAACTCGAGGACGATGCCGCGGCCCTCGCGATCACCCATGTCCCGGTCGGCAGCGTGGGACGAGACCCCTCCACCACACCGCAGGCCGGTGGATCGTGGAGGTGACGGCAGCGGAACCTCAGTGGCCGAGCCGGGGGTACCTACGATCATGAAAACCCTCACGGCGGCTCACCGGCGCCCTCGGCACAGCGCCGCAAGAGGTCCGGGCAGCCTCTCTTCAGTGGCTGCACCGCTCATTTCCACAGAGCCTCGCGGCGATGCCGAGGGCGAGAAGAAGGCCCGGTGGAAGAAGCCCGAGTAACGGAGAACCCCGGGTCACAAACTATGTGACCCGGGGTTTCCAGTGGAGCCCCCTGTCGGATTCGAACCGACGACCTACGCATTACAAGGCCTGGCAAGATCGTCCCGGATCGTGCCAGGCGGTGCCGCAGAATCTTTTTTTCGCTGGTCAAAGACGTGCGACCTTGATCGGTGTGACGCCGGGTCCGCCCTGTGCCACCCCGTCCGCGCACGCAGCGCTCACGCGATCCGGCGGGCTCTCCCCGCCCTGCACGAACGGGCTGCGGCACGGGGCCGCCCCAGGGCTCCGCCGCGCTGCGCGACCGCCCGATCGGTTCAAACAGAAGAGGACCCCGGGAGCGCAGAACCGCCCTTGTACGCCGAGCAGATGCTCGAAGAGCGCCCCTGGGCCGACCGTGCCACCCCAAGCAGTCTCAGTGCCGCCTCCGGCAGTTCACGGCCTTTGAGCCACACGGCGTGCAGCAGCCTGCGCAGCGGGACCGCCGGGTCGACCTCGACCTCGACCAGGCGGCCGTGGTCCACGTCCTCGTGAACGGCCAGCGCGGAGAGCACCGCGGGCGCCAGGCCCCGGACGACCGCGCTGCGCAGGGGCGCGGTGGAGCCCAGTTCGAGGACCGGCACGGCCACACCGTCGTACGGGCGCAGCGCCTTCTCCAGGGTTTCGCGGCTGCCGGAGCCGGGCTCGCGCAGCAGCAGCGGGGTGTCGGCGAGTTCGCGGCCGCTCAGCGGGCGGCGGCGCCGGGCCCAGGGGTGACCGGGGGCCACGACCACGGCGAGGCGGTCCCGGCCGACCACGGTGCGGTGCAGGTCGTCCGGCACCCAGGGGCCCTCGACGAAGCCCAGGTCGCACCTCCTGCGGCGCAGCGCCTCGATCACCCCTGAGCTGTTGGTGACGGTGAGCCCGACATGGGTGTCGGGCTCCTCCTCGCGCAGCGCGACCAGCCAGCCCGGCATCAGTTCCTCGGCGATGGTCAGGCTCGCGGTCACCAGGAGCCGGTGGTCCTGCCGGGATCGCAGCGCGGCGGCGCCCTCGACCAGCGCCTCGGCCTGTTCGAGCAGGGAGCGCGCCCAGTCGCCGACCACGGCACCGGCCGGGGTGAGCCGGGAGCCCGAGGTGGAGCGGTCGAGCAGTCGCAGGCCCAGACGCCGCTCCAGCGTGCGCATCCGGGCGCTCGCGGAGGGCTGGCTGATGCGCAGCCGCACGGCAGCCCGCCCCAGGCTCCCGGTCTCGGCGACGCAGACCAGCAGTTGCAGGGCGTGCAGATCGGGGAGCGGTCGTGGATGCGCGTCGGAGGCCTCAGGAGTCATAGGAAAACCCTATGACCTGCCCACGAGATCACATCTAGTGGGCACCGCCCACCCGGCGCACGCTGAAAGCCATGGTTCTCTCCGGCCCCGAACGCCGCACGTCCGTGCACCGCGCCCCGCCCCCCGCCGCCCCGCATGAAGAAAGCGTCGTGCCGGGCCTCGCGCTCGCCGCCATCGGCGTGGCGGCGGCCTTCGGGGTGCACGCGCTGGTGCCCGCCGTACCGGTGCTCACCGCGGCCGTCGTGCTCGGCGTCGTCGTGGCGCATCTGCCGGGAGTCGCTCCTCTCGTACACGGTGCCGCCCGGCCCGGCCTGTCCATGGCGGGCAAGCGGCTGATGCGGCTCGGCATCGTGCTGCTCGGCCTGAAACTGAGTCTCGGCGACGTGGCCGGACTCGGCTGGCAGACCCTGGTCATGGTGGTCGGCGTCGTCCTGGTCACGTTCTTCGGGACGCAGTGGCTGGGCCGCAGGATCGGCCTCTCCGACGGCCTGTCGCTGCTCGTCGCCACCGGCTACTCGATCTGCGGCGCCTCCGCGATCGGCGCGGTCAGCGGCATGCTCGGCAAGGACAAGGACGACAAGCGGCACGAAGCGGAGGTCGCCTCGTCGGTCGCCCTGGTGACGCTCTGCGGCACCCTCGCCATCGCCGTACTGCCGCTGCTCAAGACCCCACTCGGCCTGGACGCGACGGAGTTCGGGCGCTGGGCCGGCGCCAGTGTGCACGATGTCGGGCAGGTCGTCGCCACCGCCCGGACCGCCGGGCCGCAGGCGCTGACCGAGGGGGTCCTGGTCAAGCTGATCCGGGTCGCGATGCTGGCGCCGCTCGTCGCGGGAGTGGCACTGAGCCGCCGCCGCAAGAACGCCGGGCACCCCGCGGGCGGCGACGGCCGCCGGCCCGCCCTGCTGCCCCTGTTCGTCGTGGGATTCCTGGCGATGGTCGTACTGCGCAGCACCGGACTGCTCGGCAGCGGAGTGCTCGACGCCGCGGACACCGTGCAGGAACTGTTGCTCGCCGCCGCCCTGCTCGGCCTCGGCAGCGCCGTGCACCTGCCGACCCTGGCCCGTTCCGGCGGCCCGCGGATGGCACTGCTCGGCCTGGGTTCGTGGCTGGTCGTCGCGGCCGCAGCGTACGCCGGGGTCATGCTGACGACCTGAGGGCCCGTCGCGGCGCCACGCGCTCCTCGTCGGGGTCGATGAGCGGCCTCGTACCCCACGTACCCACCGTCCCAGGACCACGCTCTCGTCCGGGTGCCGAACGACGTGGTTCGGCACGCGCGCTGCCGCAGCTCTCCGGGCAGGCGCAACCGGCGGGTGCGGCGTTCCTGCTTTCCTGAACGGCCCTGCGCGGTGCCGAGGGCGAGAAGAAGGCCCGGTGGAAGAAGCCCGAAGAGTAGAGCCGGCACCCCGTCGTGGGACGCGCCGTGCCCCGAGCAACAGAGAACCCCAGGCCACAAACTATGCGGCCTGGGGTTCTCAGTGGAGCCCCCTGTCGGATTCGAACCGACGACCTACGCATTACAAGTGCGTTGCTCTGGCCATCTGAGCTAAGGAGGCGCCGCGCACGCGCGGAACGCGCGAGGGCGGGTCCACTGTACACAGAGCGGCTTTCGCCGGGCCACGCGCTTGAGGGCGGCGGGCCCGGCCCGCTCACTCCAGGCCGTACGCGAAGGTGTACGGCACCTTCGTCTCCCCGTGCCGGTAGGTGAACTCTCCGGTGCCGTGCAGTCCGGCCAGTTCGCCGGTGCCCGAGCCCTCGACGACCTCGAAGGAGCAGTGGACGGTCCCGTCGGGGTCGAAGCGTCCGCGCTCCTCGACGACGAAGGTGCCCTCGCGCCCGTCGAGGCGGCCGCGGAGGAGTTCCATTCCCGCGAAGGAGCCGGTCGTGGCGGTCAGGTAGGAGATGGAGTAGTCGCAGGTGGTGGACTCGGCCTCGATGCCGCCCGTGAAGGCGTTGGTGACGGTGGCGTGGGCGAGCCGGGGGTGGGTGTCCTCCGGGCCCACGGGGGCCTCCTTCCAGTCGGCGAAGGTGAAGTGGCCGGTGGTCCGGGTGGTGGGCATGGGGGGCTCCTTCTGTCGTGTTCGGTCGTGCCGTCGGCGAGGGTCGTGCCGCGGCGGCCCGGCGGGACCATCCTGGGAGCCGTACCTGACATCTCCTGTCAGGTACGGCCGGGGCGCGGGAGAATGCCTCCCGTGCGCGCCGACCGGCTTCTCTCCCTGCTCCTGCTGCTGCAGAACCGCGGACTGATGACCGCCCCCGAACTCGCGGCGGAACTGGAGGTGTCGGTGCGCACCGTGTACCGGGACGTCGAGGCGCTCGGCGCGGCCGGGGTGCCGGTCCGGGGTGAGCGCGGGCCGGAGGGCGGCTACCGCCTGATGGAGGGGTACCGCACCCGGCTGACCGGGCTGACCGACGCGGAGGCCGGTTCGCTGTTCCTGGCCGGGCTGCCGGGGCCGGCCGGGGACCTCGGTCTGGGGGCCGTACTGGCGAGTGCCCAGCTGAAGGTTGAGGCCGCCCTGCCCGGCGCGCTCGCGGAGCAGGCGCGCCGGGTGCGTGAGCGGTTCCACCTGGACGCCCCCGCCTGGTTCCGCGACGCGGACCCGGTGCCGCACCTGGAACGGATCGCCGGAGCGGTGTGGGAGCGGCGGGTGCTGCGCACCCGTTACCGGCGCTGGCGGGGCGAGGTGCACCGGGAGGTCCGCCCCCTGGGGCTCGTGCTGAAGGGCGGCATCTGGTACCTCGTGGCGCTGGCCGGGGCCCCCGAGAACTCCGAGGCCCCCAAGAGCTCCGAGAGCTCCGAGAGCATCGTGCGCACCTACCGGGTGTCGCGTTTCCAGGCGGTGGAGGAGGCGGGTGAGGTGTTCACCCGTCCCGCCGGGTTCGCTCTCGCCGCGTACTGGGCGGAGTCCTCCCGGCGGCTGGAGGGGGCGCTGCGGCAGGGCACCGCGCGGCTGCGGCTCTCGCCCCGCGGACAGAAGCTGCTGCCGATGCAGTTCGGGGCGGCGGGCGTCCGGGCGCTGCGGGACGCGGGGCCGCCGGACGGCGCGGGACGGGTCGAGGTGGAGCTGTCCGTCGAGTCGGAGGCGGTCGCCGTCGGCGATCTGCTCCGGCTGGGCACCGAGGCGGAGGTGCTCGGTCCGCCGGGGCTGCGGCAGGCGGTCGCGGAGGCCGTGGCGGTGCTCGCCGAGCGTTACGCGGCCGGGCGGTGACACCGGCCGGCGACACCGGCCGGCGAAAGTTTCCGCGAAGTTCACATGACCTCGGGTACTGACAGATCAGGTGAACGCGGGTACCGTCCTGTGCCAGTTCGCTTCCGTGGACTGCACCACTCGGAACCACAACGGAACATCCCGTCGTGGCACCACCTTCCTACTCGGATCGTCCGGCACGTTCCTGCCGGTAGAAGGGGGCCCATTCACCATGGCCACTGTCACGTTCGACAAGGCGACCCGGATCTACCCCGGTTCGACCAAGCCCGCCGTGGACGCGCTCGAGATCGACATCGAGGACGGGGAGTTCCTCGTGCTCGTCGGCCCGTCCGGCTGCGGCAAGTCCACCTCGCTCCGCATGCTCGCCGGGCTCGAGGACGTGAACGGCGGCGCCATCCGCATCGGCGACCGCGACGTCACGCACCTGCCGCCGAAGGACCGGGACATCGCCATGGTGTTCCAGAACTACGCCCTGTACCCGCACATGACGGTCGCCGACAACATGGGCTTCGCGCTCAAGATCGCCGGCGTCAACAAGGCGGAGATCCGGCAGAAGGTCGAAGAGGCCGCGAAGATCCTCGACCTGACGGAGTACCTGGACCGCAAGCCGAAGGCGCTCTCCGGCGGTCAGCGTCAGCGTGTCGCCATGGGCCGCGCCATCGTGCGTGAGCCGCAGGTGTTCCTCATGGACGAGCCGCTGTCCAACCTGGACGCCAAGCTCCGTGTCTCCACCCGCACCCAGATCGCGAGCCTGCAGCGCCGTCTCGGCATCACCACGGTGTACGTGACCCACGACCAGGTCGAGGCCCTCACCATGGGCGACCGGGTGGCGGTCCTCAAGGACGGTCTGCTCCAGCAGGTCGACACCCCGCGCAACATGTACGACAGGCCCGCCAACCTCTTCGTGGCCGGCTTCATCGGCTCCCCCGCGATGAACCTCGTCGAGGTGCCCATCACGGACGGTGGCGTGAAGTTCGGCAACTCGGTGGTGGCCGTGGACCGTGACGCGCTGGCCGCCGCCACCGACAAGACCGTCACCGTCGGTGTCCGCCCCGAGCACTTCGACGTGGCCGGTGCCGAGTCCGACCAGGGTCTCGCGGTCACCGTGAACGTGGTCGAGGAGCTGGGCTCCGACGCGTTCGTGTACGGCACCACCGAGGTCGGCGGCGAGTCCAAGGACCTCGTCGTCCGCGTCGGCGGCCGCAACGTGCCGGAGAAGGGCAGCACGCTGCACGTCGTGCCGCGGTCCGGTGAGACGCACGTGTTCTCGACGTCGTCCGGCGCGCGCCTGTCCGACTGAGAGCCGTGACCGGACCGTCGCACCACCCCGGGTGATTCACCCGACTTGATGAAGAGGGCCCCGCAGACCGCTGCGGGGCCCTCTGCAATGCGCCCGTACTGTCGACGAACACCCCGACATTCGGAGCTTTTCGAGCAGTGTGCGTCAACGCGCTACCCAGGGAACGTGCCGCCCATGTCACCCGAACCAGTGACTGAATGCCCCCATTCCATCACTGGACGCTACTCTCACACGCGTGAAGCACTCCACTACGCCTCAGACGCGAAGCGGCCGGGGCCCCGCCCGCCGGGTCGGCCGCACCCTCGCCTTCGTCCTGCCCGTCGTCCTGGTGTTCTCCGGGACCCTCGCGGTCGCCCACGTCAACTGGTCGGGGAGCCCTTCGAGCCCGGTGCTCGCCGCCGCGGACACGGCCGTGTCCGGCGCGTCCTCGGCCGGCGCGTCCTCTCGCGGCGCCGCGCGCGCCCCGCACGAGGTGCTGCGGGACACGCTCCTGGTCGAGTTGCGGAGGGAGAACCCGGGCGTCGTCCTCACCCATCTCCAGCAGGCGGTGAACGACCGTCCGTCGCTGGCGCGGCACTGCACGTCGATCGCACGTGCGCTGGGCAGGGAGGCGGTCCGGATGTACGGCTCCACCAAGGCCCAGTCCTTCGCCCGTCCGGTCTGCGACACCTCCTTCGCGTCGGGGGTGCTCGCCGCCCACGGCTGAGCCCGCCCGGGGCCCGGCAGCACCGCCCGGCACCGCAGCCCGGCAGCACGGCCCGGCACCGCAGCCCGCGCCAAGGCCCGGCACCAAGGCCCGCGGGAGAGGGCCTGCCGCCCGGCCCGCCCGGTCCCTCGGCTGCCACGTACAGTGCGATCATGACCGATCCGAGCGCCGCGTCGCGGCCCGTGCAAGCCGTCGTCCTGGCCGGCGGCCAGGGTTCCCGGCTTCGTCCGTACACCAACGACCGGCCCAAGCCGATGGTCGAGATCCCCGGTACGGGGACCCCGATCATCGGCCATCAGCTCTCCTGGCTCGCCGAGGAGGGCGTCACGGACGTGGTGGTCTCCTGCGGCCATCTCGCCGAGGTGCTGCAGAAGTGGCTGGAGAGCGCCGATCTGCCCCTCTCCGTCACCACCGTCGTCGAGACGGAGCCGCTCGGCCGCGGCGGCGGTCTGAAGTACGCCGCCGCCCGCCTCCCGCACCCGGACCGGCCCTGGTACGCCACGAACGGTGACATCTGGACCCGTTTCTCGCTGCGCGACATGGCCGACTTCCACACCGAGCGGGACGCCGTCGCGACCCTCGCCCTGGCCCGCCCGCGCCTTCCGTGGGGTGCCGTGCAGACCGACGGGTTCGGTCACATCACCGACTTCATCGAGGCCCCGCCGTCGACGGTCGAGATCAACGCGGGCGTGTACGTCTTCTCCCCCGGGTTCGCCGACCTGTTGCCGGAGCGTGGCGACCACGAGCGTACGACGTTCCCGCGGCTGGCCCGTGAGCGCCGGCTGGCCGGGTTCCCGATCCCGCAGGGCTCCTACTGGCGGGCGATCGACACCGCGAAGGACCTGACCGAGGCGTCGAAGGAGCTGGCCTCCCAGAACCGCTGATCCCCCGTCCGGACACCACCGCCACCCGGACCCGACGGCCACCGGACACGACCGCCGCCGGACACGACGACGGGGTCCCGCACATCACCGTGCGGGACCCCGTCGTCGTCAGCGCGCGGACGGGCTACCCCAGGAGGCCGCCCACGAGCCGGCCGGGCTCCTCGGGGGACGGGGCCTCGTCCCCGCCGCTGTCGCTCGGGGTGCCGCCGTCGCCGCCACCGCCCGTGGTGCCGCCGCCGGAGGTGGGGCCGGAGCTGGTGCTCGGGGCCTGGTCGACCGGGGAGGACTGCTGGGGCGGGGCCTCACCGACGGTGCCCTGGGTCTGGCTGGGCGCGCCGGTGACGGCGCCGCCGGTGTCCCGGGTCGCGCCGGTGCCGGCGGTACCGGCGGTGCCGTCGGTCGGGTCGGTCGTCCCGGCGGAGGCGCTCTGGCTGGGCGAGGTGGAGGCGGACGGGGTCCCCTGCCTGCTCCTGCCGGGCTTCTCCGGGAGCGGGGAGCCGGGCAGTTCGTTGCGCGGGGCCTCGCCGGGCCCGGGGACGACCACGCGGTCGGAGTCACGCACGGCCCCACCGAGCAGCGAGCCGACGAGCAGGGTGAGCCCGCAGACGACGACGGTGATCAGGGTGCCGCGGCGCAGGACGTAGCGGCGCAGGTCCCACAGGTCGGTACGGGGGCCGAGACGGCGCCAGGCGCGGGCGACGAGGCGGCCGTCGACGGAGTAGACGGGGGCACCGGCGATGACCAGCGGGGACCAGGCGGCGAGGTAGATGATGTCGGGCGCGTCGTAGACGGGGACGCTCTTCCAGCTGACGGTGACCAGCAGTGCGGCGGAGAGCACGGCGCCGACGACGGCGGCGACGCGCTGCCAGCAGCCGAGGACGGTCAGGACGCCGACGATGACCTGGAGGAAGGCGATGACGAGTCCGGCGCCGACGGGGTGCGCGAGGGCGAACTGCTGGAGCGGCTGGGCGACTTCCCAGGGGTGCAGGGTGTTCAGCCACGTCACCATGGAGCCGCGTGTGCCGCCGTCGAAGTAGACGGGGTCGCAGAGTTTGCCCATGCCGGCGTAGAGGGAGATGAAGCCGAGGACGACGCGCAGCGGGAGCAGGACGACGCCGAGGTTCATCCGGCGGCCGGGATAGTAGGCGTGCCGGGCCGGGTCGTCGCCCGGGCGCCTGGCCCGGCGGCCGCCGGACTTCCGGCCGTCGGCCCGGTGGCCGGCGGCGCCCTCGAACTCGCCGGTGCCGCCGCCCTGTTCGTCGTAGGGCCGGTCGGCATCGGGCCGGTCGCCGTAACCGTGCTCGTCGTAGCCACGCTCGTCGTAACCGTGCTCGTCGTAGCCGTAGTCCCCGTAGCCGCCGTAGCCGCCGTAGGACGGTTCGTCGTAGGCGCTGCCGACGGGGCGCATGGGGGGCAGCAGGGGCGGTGCGCCGCCGTGGCTGCGCTGGGAGCCGATGACGGGCACTTCGATGGGCTGGGTGTCGGCCGGGTCGTCGGCGTAGCCGTACCCCTCGCTCCCGTACCCCTCGCCGACGCGGGGGACGACCCGGGTCGCTCCGGCGTCGGTGAGCGGTTCCTCCGGGTGACGGACGCCTTCGTGGCGCACGGCCTGGAGAAGCCGGTGCGCGCCGGTGTCGTCGGGGGCGGAGCGACCGCTCCAGACGACGGGGCGCCGCCGGGGCGCGGCCCCGCCCGGGGCACCCATGGTGGTGACGACGGGGATGCGGGGCGCGCCCTGGGTGACGCTGAAGTGCCGTGCGATCCGCGGGGACCGGGCGCGTCGCGCCGAGACGCCCAACTGCACGCGGAAACTGGCGTGATTGACGATGATCTGCGCCGGATCGCTCGGCACCTTCACCATGCTCAGCGCGGGAGCGTCGTCGATTCCCGACGAACGGTCCCCCGTGGGTGTGCGGGGTGTTCTGGTGTCCACACTCATCTAACCGAGTGACGTGGTCATAGGACACTGCCTTGACGCGCCGGATGTGTCCGGACCCCGTCAAGCTCGTCCGGACCACCCGGAACACCCCGTGTGGGTGATGGCGTCGAACGCCCGTTCAGGCCCGGCGGCGTGCCGCCTCGTACAGCACGACTCCGGCCGCCACACCGGCGTTGAGCGATTCGGCGCCGCCCGGCATCGGGATCCGCACCCGGACGTCACAGGTCTCGCCGACCAGTCGGGACAGTCCCTTGCCCTCGCTGCCGACGACGATCACGACCGGGCCCGCCAGCGCGTCCAGTTCGCCGATCTCGGCCTCCCCGTCGGCGGCCAGCCCGACGACCGTGATCCCCGCCTTCTTGTACGCCTCCAGGGCGCGCGTCAGGTTGGTGGCGCGGGCGACGGGCGTACGGGCGGCGGCGCCGGCGGAGGTCTTCCAGGCACCGGCGGTCATCCCGGCGGCCCGTCGCTCGGGGACGATGACGCCGTGGCCGCCGAAGGCGGAGACGGAGCGGACGACGGCGCCCAGGTTGCGCGGGTCGGTGACTCCGTCGAGGGCGACGATCAGCGGGTCCCGGCCCTCGTCGTGGGCGCCCGCGACGAGGTCCTCCGGATGCGCGTACTCGTACGGCGGGACCTGGAGGACCAGGCCCTGGTGGTTCAGCCCGTTGGTCATCCGGTCGAGTTCGGGGCGGGGGGCCTCCATGAGGTTGATGCCGCCGCGCTCGGCCGCGAGCTGGAGCGCCTCGCGCACCCGCTCGTCGTTGTCGATGAACTGCTGGACGTACAGCGTGGAGGCGGGCACGCCCTCGCGCAGCGCCTCGACGACGGGGTTGCGTCCGACGACGAGTTCCGAGGTCGAGCGGCCGCCGCCGCGCCGCTGCGGGGCGCGTCCGGCGGCGCGGCGCGCCTTCGCCTGGGCGGCGCGCTGCTTGGCGTGCCCCTTGCGCATCTCGGCGGGGGGCGTGGGCCCCTTGCCCTCCAGGCTCCGGCGCCGCTGGCCGCCGCTGCCGACCTGCGCGCCCTTCTTGCCGGACATGCGGCGGTTGTTCGCGGCCATGATCTACCCGTCTCCGTGAAGTCGTCCGTGCGGTCCTGCGTACGGGCTGGTGTGCGTCCGTCCGCAGGCACCCACACGTGCGTGCGTGTGTGTTACGTCTGTGAAGTGTGCCGTCCGAAGGCCCGGACGGCACAACCCGATCTTGGGGAACCCGGAGAACCAGGAGGTTCCGGGCGGCTCCCCCGTCTGCCTCAGCGCGGGCCGAGGCTCCAGCGCGGTCCCTGCGGGCCGTCCTCGATGACCAGCCCGGACTGGCCGAGCTGGTCCCGGATGGCGTCCGCGGTGGACCAGTCCTTGCGGGCGCGGGCGGCCTCGCGCTGGTCGAGGACCATGCGGACGAGGGTGTCGACGACGCCGTTCAGTTCCTCGCCGCGGTCGCCGTCGCCGGCCCAGTGCGCGTCGAGGGGGTCCAGGCCGAGGACCGCGAGCATGGCGCGCACCTCGGCGAGGCGGGCGACGGCCGCTTCCTTGTCGTCGGCGGCCAGCGCGCTGTTGCCCTGCCGGACGGTGGTGTGCACCACCGCCAGGGCCTGCGGTACGCCGAGGTCGTCGTCCATGGCCTCGGCGAAGGCGGGCGGCACCTCGGCGGCCGGCTCGACGGCGCCGGGCGTGCCGGTCAGCTCGCCCACCCGCTGGATGAAGCCCTCGATCCGCGCGAACGCGGACTCGGCCTCCCGCAGGGCGTCCTCGCTGTACTCGATCATCGAGCGGTAGTGCGGGGTGCCGAGGTAGTAGCGGAGCACGATGGGCCGCCAGCGCTTGACCATCTCGGAGACCAGGACGCTGTTGCCGAGCGACTTCGACATCTTCTCGCCGCTCATGGTGACCCAGGCGTTGTGCACCCAGTACCGGGCGAACTCGTCGCCGTAGGCCTTGGCCTGGGCGATCTCGTTCTCGTGGTGCGGGAAGACCAGGTCGAGGCCGCCGCCGTGGATGTCGAAGACGGTGCCGAGGTACTTGTGGGCCATCGCCGAGCACTCCAGGTGCCAGCCGGGACGCCCGCGGCCCCACGGTGTCTCCCAGCTCGGCTCGCCGGGCTTGGCCGCCTTCCACATGGCGAAGTCGCGCGGGTCCCGCTTGCCGGTCTCGCCCTCGCCGGAGGGCTGGAGCAGGTTCTCGAGCTCCTGGTTGGACAGTTCCAGGTACTCGGGGAACGAGGTGACGGCGAAGTAGACGTTGCCGTCGGCCTCGTAGGCGTGGCCGCGCTCGATGAGGCCGCGCATCATCTCGACCATCTCGGTGATGTGGCCGGTGGCGCGCGGCTCGTAGGTCGGGGGGAGGCAGCCGAGGACCTGGTAGCCGTCGGTGAAGGCGCGCTCGTTCTCGTAGCCGATGGACCACCAGGGACGGTTCTGCTCCGCGGACTTCGCGATGATCTTGTCGTCGATGTCCGTGACGTTGCGGATGAACGTCACCTCCAGGCCGCGGTACTCGAACCAGCGGCGCATGATGTCGAAGTTCAGCCCCGAGCGGATGTGCCCGATGTGCGGTGCCGCCTGCACGGTGGCACCGCACAGGTAGATCGAGACGCACCCCGGCCGAAGCGGGGTGAAGTCACGGATCTGCCGGGCGTTGGTGTCGTACAGGCGAATGGTCACCCCTCCAGGGTAGTCGGCCCGGGACGGTGCCCCGTGCCCCTTTACCGGCCCGTGTCGTCCTCCCGGCCCGGGGCGTCAGCCGGTGTGGACGACGAGGGCGGTGGCGACGGCCATCAGTCCTTCGCCGCGGCCGGGGAACCCGAGTCCGTCGGTGGTGGCGCCGGAGACCGACACCGGGGCGCCGGCGGCCTCGGTGAGGATCTGCTGGGCCTCGTCCCGGCGCTTGCCGATCTTGGGCCGGTCCCCCACGACCTGCACCGCGACGTTGCCGATCCGGAAGCCGGCCGCCCGCACGATCCGCGCGGCCTCGGTCAGCAGGGTCACACCGGAGGCGCCGGACCACTCGGGCCGCCCGGTGCCGAAGTGCTGTCCCAGGTCACCGAGGCCGGCGGCGGAGAACAGGGCGTTGCAGGCGGCGTGGGCCACGACGTCGGCGTCGGAGTGCCCGGCGAGTCCGGGGCCCTGGCCCTCCCACTTGAGGCCGGCGCACCACAGCTCCCGGCCGTCCTCGAAGGCGTGGATGTCGGTGCCGATGCCGACCCGCGGGAGCACCGGCAGGGGCTCGGGGTGCGACTCGGAGGCCGACGCGAAGACCGATGCGGAGTCCGGCTCGGAGGCCAGGGGCTCGGAGGTCAGGGGTTCAGAAGCCATCGTTGAGCCTCCTGCGGGCCAGGACCGCCTCCGCGAGGACGAGGTCCAGGGGGCGGGTCACCTTGAAGGCCTCCTCGTGGCCGGGGACCGTGACGACGGTCCGGCCGAGCTGCTCGACCATGCTCGCGTCGTCGGTGACGTCGTCGGTCACCGTCTCGTGCGCGTGCACCAGGGTGGCCCGGTCGAAGCCCTGCGGGGTCTGCACGGCGCGCAGCAGGGACCGGTCGGGGGTGGCGACCACGGGCTCCGGCTCGCCGGGGGCGGCCGGCTCGACCTGCTTGACGGTGTCGGCGAGCGGCAGCGCCGGGACCACGGCGGGGGCGCCCTCGCGGACGGCCGCGACGACGGCGTCCACGGTGTCCACGGGAACCAGCGGGCGGGCCGCGTCGTGCACCAGGACGATGTCGAAGCCGGGCGGCAGGGCGTCGAGGCCGAGCTTCACCGACTCCTGGCGGGTCTCCCCGCCGGGGACGACGACGAAGTCGGTGCGGTCGGGCAGCGCGTACGCGTCGAGCAGTGTCCTGACCTCCGCGGCGCCCTCCGGCGGGGCCACGACGACGACCAGGGAGACGGCGCGGGAGGCGGCCATCGCCCGGATCGCGTGGATGAGCATGGGCGTGCCGCCCAGCGCGCGAAGCGCCTTGGGGGCTCCCGGTCCGAGGCGCACGCCCCGGCCGGCGGCCGGGATCACGGCCGCCGTGCGGGCGGTCGCAGGGCCGGTCGCAGGGTCGGACACGGGGCCGGACACGGGGTTCGGCGTCGGCGGAAGGAGGGGTTCGTCAGACATCGGTTCCTGTCAGGTTGGTGTGCTCGGCCCGGGGAGTTTGACGACAGGGCCGGGGTGGGTATGGCCTGGGCGTAGCCCCTGCTCCCG
Organism: Streptomyces sp. GDS52; assembly: GCF_052246875.1. Taxonomy (NCBI): domain Bacteria; kingdom Bacillati; phylum Actinomycetota; class Actinomycetes; order Kitasatosporales; family Streptomycetaceae; genus Streptomyces; species Streptomyces sp. GDS52. The sequence goes on along the minus strand of NZ_CM125966.1, from coordinate 3,942,017 downwards.
GAGCGGGGGGAGTGCCGGGCGTACCGCCTTGACCAGCCCCTTCCGTGACTCTGGTCGGGCCGGCCGCCCGGACCCGCACGCCAGGGGCGGGGACACGCGTGGTGACACGTTCCCGGCGCGGCGCACGGACCGGGAAGCACTGCGGGGTGCGGCACAGGAGCGTGCGGCACCGGAGTGCGCGGCGCAGGGATGTGCGGGGCGTACCGAGCGGGTGTGTACGGCGCAGGGGTGCGGCGCACGGACCGGCTGCGGGGTACGGGCGCTGTCCGGATACGGACATGCCGCAGCGCCCGGCGACATCACATCCGTCATCGGGCACCGCGGCAGTTCGACGCACTTCGATGTACGTACTGGCGACGTGAAAGCTCCGCCTGCTTCGTCCGTCTCGCCTTACGAGGCGAGAACCTCGTCGAGGAGAGCCTCGGCCTTGTCCTCGTTGGTCTTCTCCGCGAGGGCGAGCTCGCTGACCAGAATCTGGCGCGCCTTGGCGAGCATGCGCTTCTCACCGGCGGAGAGTCCGCGCTCACGCTCGCGACGCCACAGGTCACGCACGACTTCCGCGACCTTGATGACATCGCCCGAGGCGAGCTTCTCCAGGTTTGCCTTGTAACGACGGGACCAGTTCGTGGGCTCCTCGGCGTACGGTGCGCGCAGCACCTCGAAGACCCGGTCCAACCCGTCCTGACCGACCACATCACGTACGCCGACGAACTCCGCATTGTCCGCTGGCACACGCACCGTCAGGTCACCCTGGGCGACCTTCAGCACCAAGTAGGTCTTGTCCACGCCTTTGATCTGGCGAGTTTCGATAGCCTCGATCAGCGCGGCCCCGTGATGGGGATAGACCACGGTGTCGCCAACCTTGAACGTCATGTGACAGGTACCCCTTCCGTGGCTATCCAGGGTAACACGGATACGACGTGTTCTGAATGACGTTTTCGCAGGTCAGGGCCATTCTCGGGGCTTGACAACAGCATCAGGAACGTGCTGTGACCACTGAGCGGAAGCATGTATTCGCAGGTCGGAGGGGCCCTCGAGGGCAAGGGAAACGCGTACGGTACACGCATCCGGAGGCCTCGGCAGGTGGCGAAACGTACCCATATGTCCACCCCCAGGCGCTCGAGTTCCGCTACTCCGTTCGGTGTGCACGGCAGGGTTCCGGCCGAATCCGGAATTGATCACACGCCCTCCGGGAGGAGCGGCCGGTGATCAATTTCCGGACCGCCCCGGCATTTCCCGGTCCGCCGCCGGATTCCTTCACGAAATACGCGCCTCTCCGAGAAGGTGCCGCGGACGAGCCCGGCCGCACTTATGTGAATGTCGGAGGAGTGCGTGCCCGAAGTGACCGGCGAGTCACTTACTCGAGTCACTTACGCAAGCCGCCACGCTCCCCGTGGACGTTCGCGGAAACGGCCGGTGATCGAGTGACGGCCGCGGTCCGCGCGCGCCTTCCCGGGGGAACACGGGCCTCACAGGGAGGGTCGGGTGCGGGTCCGCGGGAACGGCTCGATAGCCTGAGGCCGCTGACAGACACTTAAAGGCGGCCGACCGGTCGCCGCCGCTCGCTCGAGTCAAGGAGTTGCCGCCGTCGTGAGCAGCAGCCTTCGACGCGGTGCCATCGCCGCCGCCGCCATCGCGTTCTCAGTCGCCTCGCTCTCCGCGTGCACGTCTGGCAACAACGCCCAGTCCCTCCAGATCCAGCCGGACAACGCCGCGACGTCCGTGGGCGACATCAAGGTCCAGAACGCCATCGTCGTCACCCAGCCGGACCGCGAGTCCACGGGCCCGGCGGTCGTCGCCGCGACCCTGTTCAACGAGGGCCGCACCGACCAGACGCTGGAGTCGATCACTCTCCCCGGCACCGGCAAGACCGTCGCGCTCACCCCCGCCGAGGGCGGCAGCCTGACCGTCCCGGCCGGCGGCTCGCTCATCATCGGCGGCCCGGGCAACGCCTCCGCCGTCCTGCCCAGCAGCCGTGAGGCCGTCCAGGACGGCAACGCGCAGCCGGTCACGTTCACCTTCAGCAAGACCGGTGACGTGAGCCTGCGCGCGTTCGTCCACCCGGCCGAGGCCTTCTTCAGCGAGTGGGGCCCGAGCGAGATCCCGGCCGCGCCCGGCGCCCCGGCACAACCGTCGGCGGAGTCGTCCGACGCACCCGCCGACGACGCCTCGGGCACGCCGGACGACTCCGCGACCTCGGAGCCGGCGGGCACCCCGTCCGACGCGGCCTCGGCCAGCCAGTCGGCCGGCAGCTGAACAACGGCGGCACAGCCGCACACGACGGTGGGCGGGATCCCTGCGCAGGGATCCCGCCCACCGTCGTACCGAAGAAAACGCCGGCCACGGGTGCCGGGCCACGGCCGCCCGTGGCCCGGCCGAGGTCTCAGGGCTCGAACTTGTAGCCCAGCCCCCGGACCGTCACCAGGTAGCGCGGTGCGCCCGGGTCCGGCTCGATCTTGGCGCGCAGCCGCTTGACGTGGACGTCGAGGGTCTTGGTGTCGCCCACGTAGTCGGCGCCCCAGACCCGGTCGATGAGCTGCATCCGGGTCAGCACGCGCCCGGCGTTGCGCAGCAGCATCTCCAGCAGGTCGAACTCCTTGAGCGGCAGGTCGACCTTGGTACCGCTCACGGTGACCACGTGCCGGTCGACGTCCATGCGGACCGGACCGGCCTCCAGGGCCGCGGGGGCGACCTCCTCGGGCTCGCCCCTGCGGCGCAGCACGGCGCGGATACGGGCGACCAGTTCGCGCGAGGAGAACGGCTTGGTGACGTAGTCGTCGGCGCCTATCTCCAGGCCGACCACCTTGTCGATCTCGCTGTCCTTGGCGGTCACCATGATGACGGGGACGTTGGAACGGCCGCGCAGCTGGCGGCACACCTCGGTGCCCGGCAGGCCGGGCAGCATCAGGTCGAGGAGGACGAGGTCGGCGCCGTTGCGCTCGAACTCGTCGAGGCCGTCGGGCCCCGTGGCCGCGACGGCGACCTCGAAGCCCTCCTTGCGGAGCATGTACGACAGGGCGTCGGAAAAGGACTCCTCGTCCTCGACGACGAGCACTCGGGTCACGGAAGGACCTCCGGGGAGGGAAGCGTTTCGTACGCGGATGGATCGGAAGTGCGGGGGGATGAGGGGGTGGACCCTCCGGCCTCGTCCTCGAGGTCTTCGGGTTCGTCCCGGCGGGACGACGGGGAGGTGCGGTCGCGGGTGGGGGCCGCGGCGGCCTCGGGAAGCCGCAGGGTGAACGTGGAGCCCTGGCCTTCGGCGCTCCACACCGTGACCTCCCCGCCGTGCGAGGCGGCCACGTGCTTGACGATCGCGAGGCCCAGACCCGTACCACCCGTGGCGCGGGAGCGGGCCGGGTCGACGCGGTAGAAGCGCTCGAAGACGCGCTCCTTCTCCTTGTCGGAGATCCCTATGCCCTGGTCGGTCACGGCGATCTCGATCAGGGCCCCGCCCGACTGGGCGACCCTGCGGGCCGCTATGCCGACCCGGGTGCGGGCGGGCGAGTAGTTGACGGCGTTCTCGACGAGGTTGCCGAGGGCGGCGGCGAGCTGGCCGCGGTTGCCCCACACGCGCAGGTCGGCGGCGCTCGGCAGCTGCCCGCCGCCCTCCTGGTCGGACCCCGCGAGCCCTTCGCGCCCCTCGATCTCCTCGAGCCCGCCGGGCGCCCACACGTTCGAGGCCATGGTGATCTGCTTGGTGCCCGCCGCGTGGCGGCAGCGGTCGACGGCCTCGGCGACCAGTTCGTACACGGGGACGGGTTCGGCGTCCTCGAGCGGGTCGTCGTTCTGGACGCGGGAGAGGTCGATGAGCTCCTGCACCAGATTGGTGAGGCGGATGGCCTCGCCCTGCATCCGGCCGGCGAAGCGCTCCACCGCCTCGGGGTCGTCGGAGGCGTCCATGACGGCTTCGGAGAGCAGGGAGAGCGCGCCGACGGGGGTCTTGAGCTCATGGCTGACGTTGGCGACGAAGTCGCGCCGCACCGCCTCTATGCGGCGGGCCTCGGTGAGGTCCTCCACGAGCAGCAGGACGAGCCGGGAGCCGAGCGGTGCCACCCGCGCGGAGACGGCGAGGGCCTCGCCGCGCCCGGTGCCGCGGCGGGGCAGATCCAGTTCGACCTGCCGTATCTCGCCGTCCCGCCGGGTGTCGCGGGCCATCTGCAGCATGGGTTCCACGGCGAGCTTGCCGCCGCGGACCAGCCCGAGGGCGTACGCGGCGGAGCTGGCCTTGACCACGCCGTCCGCCTCGTCCAGGACGACGGCGGAGGAGCGCAGCACGGAGAGCACGGTGTCCACGCCCGGCGGAAGCACCGGGTCCGTGTGCAGCGAGGAACGCGTGGGGCGCCGCTGTTCGCGCTCGCTGAAGCGGAACGCCAGCACGGCGATGGCGCCGGTGAGCAATCCGGCGATCGCCGCCGCTGCGGCGACCGCCGCGTTCACGTCCATGTGTCCAGGTTAGGCATGCGCCGAGCAGTGGCCACAGCCACGGGAGGACAAGCTCAAACACTCGTCGCTCAGAGTTCACCTTGGAGCCAGGGTTGGTTCATTTGGGGTGGCGGAACCGGACGCGTAAGGATCGGAACGTGGGAGCGTGGAGTTTCGCACCGTCGGTCGCGCGGGGTTCGCGCCGTCGACTGCGTGGCGGAGCACCCGCCCCGGAACCCCACGGGAGCCCGGCTCCCGAAGCCCCGAGTAGACGTACGAGAGGAACCCTGATGCGGGACGCGTACCACGAGGAACTGGATTCGATCGGCGACAGTCTGGTGGAGATGGCCCGACTGGTCGGGTCGGCGATCGGACGCGCCACGACCGCCATCCTCGACACCGACCTGAAGCTCGCCGAGCACGTGATCGAGGCCGACCAGAAGGTCGACGAACTGCAGCACGACCTGGAGGCCCGTGCGATAGCCCTGCTGGCGCGCCAGCAGCCGGTGGCGACCGATCTGCGGATCGTCGTGACCTCGCTGCGCATGTCGGCCGATCTGGAGCGGTCCGGCGACCTGGCCCAGCACGTGGCGAAGCTGGCCCGGCTGCGCTTCCCGGAGCGCGCGGTCCCGCACGACCTGCACGCGACCATCCTGGAGATGGGCCAGCTGGCCCAGCGCCTGATGGCCAAGGCGGCCGAGGTGATCATCACCAAGGACGTCGACCTGGCGCTCCAGCTGGAGCAGGACGACGACGAGATGGACCTGCTGCACCGCACCCTCTTCCAGCACCTGATGGACGACCGCTGGAAGCACGGCATCGAGACGGCCGTCGACGTGACGCTGCTGGGCCGCTACTACGAGCGCTACGCCGACCACGCGGTCTCGGTCGCCAAGCGGGTGGTCTACCTGGTCACGGGCGAGCACGCGGACGAGATCCAGCCGGACGTCCAGCCCGACATCCAGCCGGTGCCGGGGGCCCAGGAGGCCTGACCGGACCGCGTGGGGGAGCGCGGGAACCGGCCGAAAGCGCGCATGAGCCCCCGATGCGCCGTTGATGCGCCCGCTGGAACGGGCATCCAATGGACATAGGCACGGCGCCAGTCTCGAGGAGGGACCCATGGCCGATTCCCCCAGCTCCCCCGGCACGACGCCCGATCCCACGCAGGAGCGGGAGACGGAGCAGCCCGCCGAGATCAGGAGCCTGCCCCTGGTCGCCGCGTGCGGCTGCGGCTCCGGCTGCAGCTGTGGCTGCCAGTCGGGCAGCCCCTGCCAGTGTTGAGCACGCCCGTTCGAAGGCCCCGGCGACCGCCGGGGCCTTCGGTGTGCCGGGCGGCCGGTGCGGGCGCAGCATGGAAGTACGCACGCCCCGAGTCGGTACGTACGGCCCGGAGTGGGAAGGAGGTACGCGGCCATGACCCAGTTCATGGACATCCATCACGGCATGCAGGGCATCACGGCGGACCAGTTGCGGCAGGCGCATGAGGCCGACCTCGCGATACAGGAGGAGGAGAGCGTCTACTTCCGGCAGGCCTGGGCGGACCCGGACTCCGGCACGATCTACTGTCTCTCGGAGGCACCCTCCGCCGAAGCGGTGCAACGCATCCACGAGCGCACCGGCCACAAGGCCGACGAGATCCACGCGGTGCCGCTGATGGTGCAGTAGGCGGACCGGACCCAGCCGGAGGCGGCGCCCCTCAGGGAGCACTGACCTCCGGCGCCTGCTGAACCCCGCCGGCCTTGCCCCCGTCGGCCTTCTCCTCGCCGGTCGCGGTCTCCTCGGTCGGCAGACCACGCATCAGCAGCCCGTACCCGAGGCCGGCCACGGTGCCGATGACGGCGCACAGGCCCCACAGCCACCGCGCCCCGAACCGGTCGATGACGAACCCCGACATCAGCGGGGCGACGAGCGCGGCGACGGCCCAGGACATCGTGTACATGCCCTGGTAGCGCCCGCGCCCGTGGGCCGGCGACAGCCGGACGACCAGCCCGGTCTGGGTGGGCGCGTTGACGATCTCGGCGAGCGTCCACACGCAGACGGTGAGGGCGAAGACGCCGACCGACCCGGCGAAGGCGGTGAGGCCGAAGCCGTACCCGGCGAGGAGCGAGGAGATCACCAGCAGCCGTCCGGGGTCCCGGTGCTCGATGAACCGGGTCACCGGGATCTGCAGCGCGACGATCAGCACACCGTTGACCGCGATGGCCATGCCGTACTCGGCCGGGGTGAACCCTGCCGCGCCCATCGCGACGGGCAGTCCGACGGACCCCTGCATGAAGATCAGCGCGACGAGGAAGGAGAGCCCGACGACCCCCATGAACCGTCCGTCCCGCAGGACGGTCCCCAGCCCCACGGAGTCCTCCCGCGCCTCCTCGGCACTCCGCACGGGCTTCGACTCGGGGAGCTTCACGAAGACGACGACGGCGCACACCATGGTCATCACGGCCTCGACGAGGAACCCGGCGAGGTAGCTGTACTCGGCGATGAACCCGGCAGCCGTGGCGGAGACGGCGAAGCCGAGGTTGATGGCCCAGTAGTTGAGGGAGAAGGCGCGGATACGGTCCTCGGGCCGGACGATGTCGGCCATCATCGCCTGGACGGCGGGCCGGGACGCGTTGCTGGCCATGCCGACGAGGAAGGCGACGGCGGCGATGGAGACGGGGTCGCGCACGAAACCGAGGGCCGCCACGGACACGGCGGTGGAGGCCTGCGCGATGAGCAGCGTGGGCCGCCGGCCGATCCGGTCGGTCATCACCCCGGCGCCCAGCGAGGAGATCACCCCGCCGAGTCCGTGCACGGCCGCGACGAGACCGGCGTAGGTGGCGGAGTAGCCGCGGTCGAGGGTGAGGTAGAGCGCCATGAAGGTGGCGACGAAGGCACCGAGCCGGTTGACGAGAGTGCTCGTCCACAACCACCAGAACGCCGGGGGCAGTCCGGACACGGTCTCCCGCACCGCACGCCGGACACGGACGACGGACACCATGCAACCCCCGATGTAAGCACCTGAAACGGCGAGCACACCTTACAAAGGAACCGGAGGAGTCCACCACTCGATTAACGGTTCCCACCGACGGTCCGCCCGTCGAGCGGGGGGCACGGCCCGCTCATGGCTTCGATTACGCTCGGACCCATGGCCGACGCACCGTACAAGCTGATCCTCCTCCGCCACGGCGAGAGCGACTGGAACGCGAAGAACCTGTTCACCGGCTGGGTGGACGTCAACCTCACTCCGAAGGGCGAGAAGGAGGCGACACGCGGCGGCGAGCTGCTCAAGGACGCCGGCCTGCTGCCCGACGTGGTCCACACGTCCCTCCAGAAGCGCGCGATCCGCACCGCGCAGCTGGCGCTGGAGTCCGCCGACCGCCTCTGGATCCCGGTCAGCCGCAGCTGGCGCCTGAACGAGCGTCACTACGGCGCCCTCCAGGGCAAGGACAAGGCGCAGACCCTCGCGGAGTTCGGCGAGGAGCAGTTCATGCTGTGGCGCCGCTCCTACGACACCCCGCCGCCCCCGCTGGACACCGACGCCGAGTACTCCCAGTTCGACGACCCGCGCTACGCGACCCTCCCGCCGGAGCTGCGTCCGCGCACGGAGTGCCTGAAGGACGTCGTCGTCCGGATGCTCCCGTACTGGTTCGACTCGATCGTCCCCGACCTCCTGACCGGCCGCACGGTCCTGGTCGCCGCCCACGGCAACAGCCTGCGCGCCCTGGTCAAGCACCTCGACGGCGTCTCCGACGCCGACATCGCGGGCCTGAACATCCCGACGGGCATCCCCCTCTCCTACGAGCTCGACGCCGACTTCAAGCCGGTCAACCCCGGCGGCACCTACCTCGACCCGGATGCCGCCGCGGCCGCCATCGAAGCGGTCAAGAACCAGGGCAAGAAGAAGTAAGCCCCCACGAACAAGCCCCCTACCTGCGGGTTCTCCGCGAGTAGGGGGCTTGTTGTTGTGCTTGGGCCGTCTCTGGGCCGTGGCGCTTAGAGGTCGCAGTCATGACGAGCCCCCTGGCGCCTGACGATCACATTGGCGATCGCGAGGCCTTCAGCGCCTTCCTGGCGCGTCTTCGTGCCGACTACGCAGCCAACCGGCCAGCAGTGGGAGAACGCGACGCTGGGCAGGTTCCTGGGAGCCTGGGTCGCTGCGTCTCCGGGGTGGTACCGGACCTTCGGGCACGACCTGCCGCCCGAAGGTGACTGGACGTTCTTCGCCTGTGCCCTGGCTGCCGCTCGGATCTACGAATAGGCCTGGTAGGCACCGTGCCCCTTGCGTGCCCGACCGAGCGGCGACCGGCGGGGAACACCGGGAACAGCGGCGAACGTCCCAGGAACGCGCAGGTCGCCGTCTCTCCAGGTCAGCACCCACCCGCATACGTGATCTTCCAAACTAGGGACATAGAGGGTGGCTACCGGTACCAGTCGCCATCGCCCGCGAGGGAACGGTGCAGGTAGTCCTCCAGCTCGCGCGCAGCCCACAGCCGACTGTCATTCTCGTGGTCCCAGGCGAAGATGTCCGGACGCTCAGGCGTCAGCACGAAGGCGAACTGGTCGCCCCCGCCGTTGTCGCCGAAGAACAGCAGCGGATCGAAGGGCATGTACAGGCCGGGGAACGTGTCGGGGGACCAGAACAGCAGGTTCTGCTCCACAATCCGATCCAGGGACCATACGACGTCAGTCCCGTACTCACCGACCATCCCGTTGGTCTCCATCAGCAGAGCCGTCAGCTGCGCCGGCAAGCCTCGGCCGAGGCGCCGCGCCGCCTCGGCCAGAGCAGTCGCGTCAACGGGTGCGCGGAACTCGGTCTCGGGCAAGGCTTCGGCAGCGGCTTCTTTCCACATAGGCGCAGCCTAGGCCGAAGGGCTGACCGCCCCGACAACAGGCGCTGTACAGCAGTGAAGTACAGCAACCACAGCAACCGCCCCCGATCGGCAACGCACTCACAGGACCTCAGCGCAACCGATATGACCGCCACCGACCGATCCGCATAGAGCTACGGATCAGAAGTTCCGTGCCACATCCGTGCCACATCCGTGCCACATCCGTGCCAGATCCAGCGGGGAGCCACGGGGAATCACGGCGCCGAGGGGGCCACCGCAGGAGATCGACTCAGGGCAAGGAACCAGCAGGCCCGGCCAGTGATCGCCCGACCTCGCTCCCGAGGAGGTGAGCGGGAGGCGGTGGACTGTCTGTTGTCAGCCCGCGCTCGTCCATGCATCCGGGTGGGGCGCCAGCACCGCGGAGACGACCGCGCCGGACGAGGCCGCGACATCAGCCACGAATCGCAGGCGTCCGATGCCGAGTCGTCGCAGCGCCGGACCGTGGTCAGCGGCGACGACGAGGGAGGCCGCGAGCAGAAGAAGTCGCCACAGGGCCATCACCGGGCGGCGCATTGCCCGGGGCAGCTCCGCCAGGGAGGCGTGCAGTCGCTCGCAATGGAACGGCACGTGGCGCTGCTCGTCGGACAGGATCCGCCCCGCCACATCCGAGGTGAGCGAGTCGTCGGTGCCGTCGCGCAGGGCCCGGTAATAACGCAGCGCCACCACTTCCGCGATCATCAGCACCAACAGTTCCATGCGCAGGCCCAGGAGACGCCGCAGCCGTACGAAGACCGTGTCGCTCCAGTGGCCGGCCAACGTCGGTACACCACCCGCAGCCAGCAGTTGGGCGAGGAGACGGGCGTGGTTCTGCTCCTCGGCGACGAAGAACCGGACTGCCCGTGCGTAGTCGCCGTCGCCGGCCTCCTCCGCTTTGCCGATGAGGTTGGCGCCGTCACCGTCCTCGCCGACCTGGAAGCGCTGAATGCCGGCCCACACCGCCGGATGCAGCGTCGCGCTCTGCCCCCAGTCCGGGTCGCCCTGGGCGCGCCTGCGCTCGCGCTCATCCTCGAAATGCCTTGTCCACTTGGCGAAGTCGCCCGTACGCACCCGGCCCCCCTTCCCCAGGGCACAGCCACCATGCCCCGGAAAGGGAAGACGCCGGCGGACACCAAACCGTTCCACTGCTGCCCGGCGCCGCGAACTTCACGAGTTCACACGCGCGCACCGTGCGAGAACCCTGCCGACGGTTCTTCCGCCGCGGCAGGGGCTTCTCCCCACGGCGCCGCCTGTTGCCGAGTCCGGGCAGCACTCGGCGGTCAGGAGGGTACCGAGGATCAGCGCAGTAGGATCATGTCGATGGATGCGCTCCTACCGTTCCTGATCTCGGTCGGGATCCTTGCCGCAGTCCTGGGCTTCTTCGCGTGGCTGGCGGCCCGCATTCGTCGACGGGGCCTCGCAGGCGGGGCCATGAGTGCGGTCATGGCCTCGTACGAAGAGGCGTTCCGCATCACGGCCCACGAAGCTCACGTCGAGATCCGAGCGCAAACAGAACGCAGAGCACCGCTCCTGTCACCCGACGACCACTGGGGGCGAAGCCCCGACGAAGCCGATCGGTCCGGGGCAGCCAAGCGCCGCTCCCTCCACCCCCGCCCTCGCCGCCCAAAACGAGGACCCACCCGCTGGCTCGACCGACTGAGACACGGCCACTGACCGGTGAACACCGCGTCGCCGGGGACCGGACCCACTTGGCACAAGCCCAAGCGCCGACGCCCCTGAGCGACAACCAGGAGACTCTCGACGAGATCGCGTCACACACCCATGACCAGCGGCGGCCGATCCCCAGAGAGCCACGGGTCAGAGGGCTGCAGGTTCGCATCCTGCCCAGCGCATACGGGCAAGAGGCCCCGGACGTCGAGTCAGAGGCCTCCGACATTCGGCGTTCGGCGGTACGGCGTTCGGCGGTACGGCGTTCGGCGGTACGGCATCGAAGCGCAGCAACGGGCCGCCACAGTGCGGAACTTGATCGTGAGTAGAGTGACCGGACTCGTCACGTCAGTCATGGGGGCGAGGCACCTGGGTGGCGCGGGGAGAGGCACACATGAAGCGCAGAGCTGGAACGGTGGGGCTCACGGCCATCATGCTTGCCGGGTCGGTGGGGTGCGGGACTGCGGCAACCGAGGGAACAAAGAAGGCGGTTGAGCCCGCGTCAGGTGCGCTTTCCTCCAAGGCCTCGCCTACGAGGGCGGATCCGCGTCTGTCTTCCCGGGACCTGCAAGCGCGGTGGTGGTCGTGGGCCGCGCGGGAGCCGGAGGAAACCAACCCCGTCGTCGATCGGGACGGAAGCGAATGTGGGCGCAACCAACCGGGGGACGTCTGGTTCCTGGCCGGCACTTTCGGCACTCAGGAGAGCCGCGCGTGCACTGTCCCCGAGGGACTTCCGGTCGTTTTCCCCCTCGTGAACCAGGTCGGAAGCACCGAGGACTGCGCGGCATTCATGAGGACGGCCGAGGGATCGGCCGAGCTGGACGGTGAACGGGTCGAACCGGACGTCCACCCGGCGGAGCCGATCACCGTGAAGGGGACTGCGGACAACCCTGTCACCGGATGGGACGGAACTGTGCTGATTGAAGGGTGCGGTCTGTGGGTCCAGTTGCCCCCGCTGAAGCCTGGACCTCATTCGCTGAAGATCCGCGGCCAGTCCGGTGACTTCTCCGTCGGCGTGGATTACTCGCTCGCCGTCGAGGACACGTCCGACTGACGGGATGGATTCCCTCCCCGACGACAGAGCCGGACCACCTTGCCGGACCGGACTCCGACCCGTCCGTCCCGCCACCGTCCTGACCTCACAACGCCGAGGTCGGCGACGGGGAAAAGCCCTCAGGTCGCCCGACGCTCCGGAAACCTGCGGGATCACGTTCGCTCACATCACATCGGTTCCACCGACCTCACGACCAGGAGAACGTATGAGACTCGTCCCCGTAACCGCCGTGGTTCTCTCGGCTGCCGCCCTGCTCGCAGGGTGTGCGCAGGGGAAGGACGACTTGCGGCCCCCCAGGTCGGCGGCGGAAGGCGCCTGGTACGCGAGCAGCCAGGAGCAGCGCCGGGAGCACTGCGAGGCTTACCGCGCGCACGATCCACAGCGTCCCGTCCGCATCCCTTCGTATCTCTCAGAGGAGTCTCTGGATGAGTTCGCCGACAACTTCTACGACATGCTGAAGGAGAAGTGCTGAACTCGAATGCCGGTCGGCGCAGAGCCGGCATGATCGGCCTGACGAGGGCGAGGCCGCTGCACATGGCTTGACTCCGGGCCGGGGCAGCGACCCTTGGCCCGGACGGGTGTCGCGACCGAAGAAGAAGGAGAGCTGGAGCGCTTCCCTGTCGTCGCGCTTCGACTCGAACGTCCATGTGGGAGCAATTATCGGCCGATGGTCACGTGAGCGCTCACATGAGCCACATCCGGACAGTAGCGGCCGAAGTGTTCACGGTTTTCGGACGGGGTGTCACCTCCTGGACGGAGATACCGACGGTGTTGTTTCCGGCTCAACCGAGACGTCCGCCAAGGGCAGACCACAGCCCGACCGACCGTCGGGCTGTGCGACAGGCACGGCGGCGAGCGCGGCGACAGGCAGATGTTTCGCTCTGGCTCCGCGTCGTCGCCGATTCCTGCCTCACCTCTCGAGCTGAGCTCGCCTGAGCTACGAGTGACACCATGCCCCTGACATGTCGGACAGAGTGGGGATCCGGGGGGAACGGCAGAGGGTCGTCCGGAAACATGCAGGTCAGCGATGGACCAGGCCGCGCGGTATCCGGTTACGCGCTCTCCGGACTGGGGCACCGGACCGTACGGGGCTAGCGTGGAAAAAGGACATCGAGCGGATGCCCGGCACCGGCCGATGAAACGGAATACACCATGACCGTGCAGGCAAGCAGGACAGGCCTCGACACCGCGCCTTCCAGTGCGCCGATTCCGATCACGAAGCCCCGCGGACCCCGCGCCGCGGCTGAGCACGTCGTATCGAGCAACACGATGACCGTCCACATAGACGGTCTGCGGATCGAACTGCCGCCTATCGACCAGCTCGCCTTCCTCGCGGGCCTCGGCATCCTCACGGCACTCGAACTCATCGAGTGGCCCATCGCGCTCGCCATAGGCGTCGGGCACGAACTCGCCCGCAGCCGCCACGGCAAAGTGCTGCGCGAGTTCGGAGAAGCCCTGGAAGAGGCATAAAGCGCGTACAGCGGCACCTTCGGACATCCGCCTCACTCAAGGCGGCAATCAGGCCGGCGGCCTGTCCGTACGTCCCGACAGACGAAGAAGAGCCCGCCAGTAAGCTGACGGGCTCCCGCGAAAGACCGAGGCTAACCTGCCATCAGGTCAGATCGTCGGCGTTTCATCGACGATCTCTTTGTGCGGTTCGACAATGAACTTCCAGCCGTCGCTGGGCTCCATGAAGCGCACTCGGGTCGGGTAGATGTCCAGGGCCCGGCGGTCTCGGTTCTGGCCGTTCGCGTTCTTCCGCCCCCGGGCCGGCTCCTCGAACAAGTCGACCTTGACATCCGGAACCGCGACGACTTCCTCGCTCCAGCGCTGGACGATCCCCGCACCGAAGGCGTCCCGGGCGGCGGAGTAGAGCGACTCCAGGGACTCCCTGTTCCCGTTGGGAACGAAGAGAGCGAGGTTCAGGAGGACGCCGGCATTCTGCAGAACCTCGATTTCCTCTCCCGCTTCGTCGGCGACCCAGATCCCGGGCTCTTCGGAATTGTCCGGGAGGACACGGATTTCCTGACCGAATATCGTCCTCGCGGTGAAGGATCCCCCCTCGAACTTCTGACCCGGCTCCGTGAGGGAAGCCGGAGCGTAGCAGTCGAGAGAAAGGTCGTCCATCTCTGCCGAGACGAAGATTCCGTCCTGGGGGCCCAACTCCGAAACCTCTTCGGCCGTAAGACGTCGAGCCGTGACCTTCTCGGTGTTCACGCCATTCCCCTTTTTTCGCGGCGTTCTGTGAATTCATTGAAACTCTACCACGAAAACGATCACTCAACTGCCGTTCAATTACCCTTGGAGGAACAGCAGAAGGGCCCTCCCACGCCACCGGCGAAACATGGCGAGCACAGAGAAACGGTGCGAGATTCACGAGGTTACCCACCCGCCCCGACGGCGCTTTCGGCAACCAAGTCGGCCGTCAAGTGAAATGGCGAGCAAACCTGGCGGAATGGGAAAAGCGGACAGAGCGCGCCCTGCCGTTCAGCATGGCGCTCATGGCGACAGCACCATCGGCTTGACCGACGGCACGGTGCACACCGACGGCGACGGCACCCCGTTCCGTACGAGCGGTGACACCGGACCGGCTGCAATCACCCGTCGGGCGGCCGCGAACGGACCGAACGGGAGGGGTGACCGGCGGTCCCGATGCCGCGGGGCGGCCGGACACGGACCCCTTCCGGAAAAGCGTGAGCAGTCGGCGGGAAAGTGTCACCCGGGCGCTCGAACGAGCGGCATCCGGACAGTGGCGGCCGAAGTGCTCACGCCATGGGACAGGTGTGTCACGCCCGTGGGCGCGGGCACCCGTCCCGGCACCGCGCACGGCGAGCCTCCTCGACCGCCGGGTGGGCCCGCCGGGGGGGCGAGGGATCAGCAGTGTCCGACGCCCTCCGGCGGTCACCTTCGGTCAGCCCTTCTTCACCACACCGGACTTGAGCTGCATCGCCCCGAAGCCCTCGACCTTGCAGTCGATGTCGTGGCCGTCGACCCCGTCGATCAGCCGGATGTTGCGCACCTTGGTGCCGGCCTTGATGCCCGTCGGGCTCCCCTTGACCTTGAGCGTCTTGACGACGACCACGGTGTCGCCGTCCTGCAGCACGTTTCCGACGGCGTCCTTCACGACGCGCTCCGCGACGGCACCCTCGCTCTCCGCGCCGCTCTCGGGGTCCCATTCGTGTGCGCACTCCGGGCACACGACAAGGGAATTCATCTCGTAGGTGTACTCGCAGGAACATTTCGGACAGGGGGGAAGGTTCTCCATCATCTTGCGAGCGTATCCAGACATCAGTACGACCGGCCAACAAGCCCGGGGCGCCCCTCCCGCGGATGGCTGCGGGCTCCTGTGAGGATCCCGTCCACCGGTGCGGTCACGGCTCGACCGAATCGACCGTCTCCTCTCCGGAACCGATCGGGCGCGGGTGGGCCCTGGGGAAGCGCGGCCAGGTTTCCCCGACCGACAGGGGGGCAGGTTCCAGCGGGCGTGGTCCGGGTCCGCCGGGTCGGCAAACGGGCTCGTCCTCTCGGCCGGCTCTTTCGCGTGATCGGCTCCAGAGGAGACCACCGGCCCTGGAGGAGGACGCATGGACCAGAACGCCGCGGGGATCACCCACCGGTCGATCACCTCGCCCGGAGGCCGGATCCACCTCGCGGAGCAGGGAACCGGGCCGCTGGTGCTGCTCGTGCACGGCTTCCCTGAATCCTGGTACTCCTGGCGCCACCAGCTGCCGGTGCTCGCGGCGGCGGGGTACCGCGCGGTCGCCCTCGACGTCCGCGGCTACGGCCGCTCCTCCAAGCCCGCCGCGACGGACGCGTACCGGATGCTCGCCCTGGTGGAGGACAACGTCACGGTGGTGCACGCCCTGGGCGAGGAGTCGGCGGTGGTCGTCGGCCACGACTGGGGCGCGCCCATCGCCGCGAACTCCGCCCTGCTCAGGCCGGACGTCTTCCGCGCGGTGGGACTGCTGAGCATTCCCTACACCCCGCGCGGCGCCACCCGCCCCAGCGAGGTCTTCGCCCGGATGGGCGGGGACGAGGAGTTCTACGTCTCGTACTTCCAGGAGCCGGGCCGCGCCGAGGCCGAGATCGAGCCCGACGTACGCGGCTGGCTCGCGGGCTTGTACGCGGCCCTGTCCCCCGACACCATGCCCGCGCCCGGAGCCCCCGACCCGCACTTCGTCAGCAAGGGCGGGACGATGCGCGACCGGTTCCCCGTCGGCCGGCGGCCCGCCTGGCTCGGCGAGAGCGATCTCGACGTCTACGCCGGGGAGTTCGAGCGCACCGGCTTCACCGGAGCGCTCAACCGCTACCGGAACATGGACCGCGACTGGGAGGACCTCGCCGCCTTCGACGGCGCCCCCGTCACCCAGCCGTCCCTGTTCATCGGCGGCGGTCTCGACGCCTCCACCACCTGGCTGGCCAAAGCGATCGAGGCGTATCCGGTCACGCTGCCGGGCCTGGTCTCCTCCCACCTGCTCGACGGCTGCGGCCACTGGATCCAGCAGGAACGCCCCGCCGAGGTCAACCGGCTCCTGACCGACTGGCTCACCGCGCTGCCCACCTGACGCACCCCTCCGGCACCCACGCGGACAGAATCCGACCGCGATGCTTCCTACGGTCGTGCCATGACACAGACACAGCAGGCACAGCAGACGCAGCGGACGCAGAAGCTGCTCGTCACCGGTGCCACCGGCACCGTCGGCCGTCAGGTCGTCGCCGAACTGCTCGCCCGCGGCCACGCGGTGCGCGCCCTCACCCGGGACCCGGCACGATCCGCCCGGCCCGCCCGGCCCGTGCCTTCGTCCGGTGGGCCGCGGAGCACGCGGACGCCTTCAGGGCGCAGGGCCGCGTGGCGACCAGGCTGCCGGCCCGGGACCTGGAGCGGGCACGGCGGTTCTCCTCCGAGAAGCTCGGTCTGGAGCCCGTGGACGAGCGGCCGGGCGGACTGCTGTACCGGTGCGGCGGCACGGAGTTCACCGTGTTCCGGTCGGCGGGGGCCTCGTCCGGGGCCTTCACGCAGATGGGGTGGCAGATCGACGACATCGAAGCGGTCGTGGCGGAGCTGAGGCGGCGCGGCGTGGTGTTCGAGGTGGTCGACCTGCCGGGGTTCCGGACGGCGGAGAACGGAATCGCCGAGATCGAGGGGAACTACCCGAGCAAGGGCGCCCGCGGCGAACGCGCCGTCTGGTTCCGCGACAGCGAGGGAAACCTGCTGGGTATCGGCGAACCGGTCGTGTGACCGCGTCCGCAGCGGGCGGGCGGCACCCTCCGGGCCCTCACTCCGGCTGCCGCGAGGAAGACGAGATTCTCCACGGAATTCAACGGGAGTCATTCGGCCAGCTCAATAGAAGTGGTAGGGATCAGTCGGCCGCAAAGAATGGAACGGTACCCCGGAAAAATCCGGACCCGATCGACCAGGGAGTCGTTTCATGCATGCTCGAGACAGATCCATATCGCCTCTTCGCCTTTCGCGGCGCGGGATATTCGTGGGCACCTCGCTGGCCGCAATAGCACTGTTGGGGACGCTGGGTGCCGTACCGACAGCAGCTCAGGGCCTGAGCGACGACCCTGCCGCGACCTCTGTTTCCACCGAGTCGGGCCCCCGCCCCACGAAAAGCCCTGAGCCCGGCAAGGAAAAGGACAACGACAGGCCGGGCCCCGGTGACGGTTGCTTCGAAATCGACACCGTCCGCCAGGAAGGCGGTGGCGGCGGAGCCTTCTACGCGGCGACAAGTGGTGGAGTCGCCTATGTCGGTGACGAGCTCAGCCCTCTCGGATCCATCGACTGGGACGACCTCTCCGATGAGGGAGGAGCCGTACCCAACGGGGCCTGCGGGGTGTCCATCGACGTCGGCCCCACCGGTCAGGGCAGTGACATCGTCATCGACGTGATCACCACGTCCGGCACCGTGCACACCATCACCTGCGATCGCACGGGCTCGGTGATCACTGGCTGCGGCACGTGGGTGGAGCGCGAGGCGCCGACGCCCGGAGCCACGCCGGAGCCGTGAACGGACAGCGTCCCACCTGCGCCGGGACGAACGTGATCGCCCCAGGGACGTGACGGCTCCAGGACTGTTCGCGCCGCGTTCACTCCGGCTCGCTCCATGTACCTGGTCTGCTCTTGGCCACTGGTGAACTCACGGCAGAAGTCGGCGGTTCGGAACCGTCCGCGCCCGCCGGCCCGAAGGCCCCCAGCCGATCACGGCTGGGGGCCGGAGCCGTCGTCGGCGGGCTCCGTCACCCCTCCCCCGAGCGGTGAGACCGGCACCTCCGCCCAGACCGTCTTGCCCACGGCCTCACGGGGCTCCCAGCCCCAGCGCCCGGCCAGCGCGTCCACCAGGAGCAGGCCCCGGCCGGACTCGCCGTCGGGGCACGAGGAGGGCAGAGCCGTCGGCGGCCGTCTCCCGGCGGCGGCGTCGGCGACCTCGATCCGCACCAGGCCCGCAGCCTCATCGAGGACGAGCCGGAGCCGGAAGTCGTGCCCCGGGACGCGGCCGTGCCGCACCGCGTTCGCGACGAGCTCGCCGACGACCAGGGCGACCGTGCACGACACGTCCGAGGCCGACGAGTGCCCCCACTCCTCCATGCATCGCACGGCGAGGCGCCGGGCGAGCCGTGCGCCGCAGGGCGTGGAGGCGAACTGGGCTGTTTTCTCCTGGGTTTGATCGACACCGGTGTCCCTGCCGTACCCGTCACCCGCAGTGGTCGTTCCTGTCAGCACGGTGTGTCCGTCCTTGCCTGTCGAGCCCTGAGACGTCCCGCGATGCGCACGAGTCGTCACGTTCCGTACTCAAGAATCGCGGAATCGCCCTACTCTCGGAAGGTGACGCAGCATTACCTTTCGGTTCGTAAGGGACGGAAGTGACGTCTTGGCCAACGGAATCGACCCCAGCGCCTCCATGGCCGCCCTGTTCGGCTCCCGGGTGCGCAAGCTCCGCACGGCGGCCGGGCTGACCCAGGCCGAACTCGGCGCGAGAACCCACGTGGTGGGATCCCGGATCACTCAGATCGAACGCACCTCGGGAGCGAAACCCACCCTGGAACTGGCACGCGCCCTCGACGCCGCTCTCGGCGCCGACAACCTGCTGGTCGACCTGTGGCCGTACGTGTACCGGGAGGCATTCCCGGACTGGTCACGGAGATTCATGGCGTACTCGGAACAGGCGGTGTTCATCGGGGAGTACGCGTCCCACGTGGTGCCCGGACTCCTGCAGACCGAGGAGTACGCACGGGCCGTTCTGCGGGTCGGCGTCACGCTGAGCAGCGAGGAGCAGTTGGAGGAAAGACTCTCCGCCCGTCTGGGACGGCAGGAGCGGCTCGTCTCGGAGGACAGGCCGGTTCTCTGGGTCATCCTGGACGAGGCGGTGCTGAGACGCCCGGTCGGTGGACATGCCGTGATGCGCGAGCAGTTGGCGCGGCTGCTCGACGCTGCGACGCAGCGTCACATCACCGTCCAGGTGCTGCCCTTCGAGCAAGGAGAGCACGATGCGATGGGCGGCTCGCTGACGGTTCTCACGCTTCCGGACGGCTCGGAGGCCGCCTACACGGAAGGGGCGCACTACGGCCAACTCATCGAGGATCCGGACGAGGTGAGGAAGTTTTCCCTGACCTACGATCGGCTGCGGGCGGCAGCCCTGCCCCCGCTCATGTCGCTCGGCATGATCCGATCCGTGATGGAGGACAACCACCGTGGAGCGAACGTCCCGTCTCGATCAGAACGGCGCCGCCTGGCGCAGGAGCAGCTACAGCAATCAGGAGGGCGGCAACTGCGTGGAGGTGGCCCACGGATTCCCCGGCGTCGTCCCCGTCCGTGACAGCAAGGTCTCGAACGGTCCTGCCCTGTCCTTCGGAGCCAGCTCTTGGGCGGCGTTCATAGGGGAGTTGAAGGCCGACCGGCACCGGATCTGAGTCGGCCAGGTCCCGGTCACGTCGCGTCTTCCCGGCCCGCCGGTTCCTCGTCCGCGAGGGTCCGGTGGGCCACTGACCTCCTGAAAGAACCGGGGGAAAGAACTACCCGCCCACCCACCCTCCCCGGCGAAAAGCCCGCGTCACCCGTCCGGGTGACCGGCTTGCAGGGGCGGGTCACGGGCGGTTACGTTCGCGACACCAACCGCAAACAGAGACGGCCCCCGGCCGGGATTGCCGTCCCGGAACGAGGGCCTGACCGATCAGGAAGAAGCACCTTCCCGATGGCTGACCCGCAGTCTAATGCGCGCCTGCGCGCCGATGCCGGAGCTCCGACCTCCGGCGTGATCCACGTACGCACCCGGCTCACCGCCGACTTCACCGTGATCTCCAACGCCCTCGCCCAACGGCGTGGCAGCGCCGTCACCGTCGGCGTCGCGGTCTACATCCTCTCCCTGCCCACCGGCACCCCCGTCAGCATCGCCGCCCTGTGCGCGCACTTCACCGAGGGCGAGATCCTCATCTCCCGCGCCCTCCGCGAACTGGAAACCGCCGGCTACCTGGAACGCCGCTGCGAACGCATGCCCACCGGCCAGATCCGCACCCGCACGTACTTCTACGACGTCCCCGGCGGCACACCGCAGCCGGACCCGGACGACCCACCCGAGCCGCCCCGGCCCCGGAAGCCCCCCACCGTCCCGCAGGCCACGGCCCTTGCACCGGCCCCGACTCCGGGCCCGGTCCCGGTCCCGGTCCCGCAGGAGGGGGCGCCCGCCCCCAGCCGCGAGGCGACCGAGAGCCCGGCCCCCGCACTCGCCGACGCCGACCCGAAGGCGGTCGCCGTCCTCGCCTCCCTCCGCCGCGTCGATCCGCGCCTGGTCCTGTCCGAACGGGAGGCCGTACGCCTGGCGCCGGCCGTCACCGCGTGGCTGGCGGCCGGGGTCGCCCCCTCCCAGATCACCGCACACCTCACGACACGGCTCCCCGACCACTTCCTGACCCGCCCGGCGGGCATCCTCGCCTTCCGCCTCCGCGAAACCCCCCTGCCCGCACCGCCCCCAGCACCGCTCCCACCGACCCCCGACCGCCCGGCCGTCCTGCCCTTCCAGACCTGCGACGGCTGCGAACGCGCCTTCCGCGCACCACAGCCCGGACACTGCCGGGACTGCCGACGGCACGCGAAGGCTCTCCCCGACGCAGCCTGAGCCGACGACTCAGGGGCGCTTGACCAGCTCGGACACGAGGAGGAGACTGGATGTACTACATTTGTCATACACGAAGGGAGGCAGGAATGACCTCGAAGACCGGGCAGAAGAGCCACACCGCGGGTGCCACGGCCAAAAAGCGCACCTCGACCGCGGCACGGGCCCCCCAGACGCGCCGGAAGCAGGGCGACAGCGGCGCGACCAGCGTGGCCCAGGTGCGGCTGCGCCCGGATGAGATGGCGGACCTGCAGCAGGTGATGCAGACCCTCCAGCTGCACTCACTCTCCGACGCCCTGCGCGAAGGGCTTCGGCTGCTCTCCCGCGAAGCGACCGAGGTCGCCGCCGCTCAGGAGATCCGCGACTTCTACCGCGGCACCCGGGCCCCGACCCCCGAGGGCGTCGCACCCGCCACGGCGGACGAACTGGCGGCAGCGGACGAGACCGAGTGGTGAACACCGGCTCCGCCCTGCGGGGCGAAGTATGGGGGTGTGCCCTCCCCGGCCCCATCGGCCCGCACCCCGTGGTCGTCCTCACGGTGAACCGGATCGCCGAACCGCTGTCGGCGCTGACCGTCGCCGTGATCACCGGAACGCCCGGCCCCGCCTCCACCCACGTCCCGGTCGGTTCCGACTGCGGGGTGACCACGTACGACGAGTCGTACGTGAACTGCACCGACCTGCACACCGTGGACAAGCCGAGGCTGCGACGGCGCCTGGGCCTGCTGGCCCCGAGCGAGCTGCGGCGTGTGGAGGACTGCGTGCGCGTGATCCTGGGTCTGGCGTAGTCACCCACCCACCGCCTCGCGTTCCTCGAAGGAGCAGCACCGCTTGTCGGCCATCGCCGTGACGCTCGGTGGCACCCGTACGGCATCGCCCAGGTTCTCTACCGCACGTGGTGGTACCAGCGTCGGTGCACCGCGGGTTCGACGCACAGTACGGCGGCGCCCGCGATCGTGCCGACCAGCAGGGCGGAACCGCCGCCGCCGTTGAGGACCGCGCCGAGGCAGGCGGCGGCAACGGCGAGCGGGCGCAGCAGGGTCAGCGGGCCGAGGCCGATGACCATCGCGAGGGTGCTGGCGCGGAACGGCAGGGTGAAGTAGGCGGCGAGCGAAAGCAGTACGACGGTGGCGTAGACGGTGAGCGGGAGCAGGTAGCCGAGGCCACCGGCCGTCAGAGTGTCGTAGGTCCGGGCCTGGTCGCGTGTGGTCAGCAGCAGGAGGGCGGCGGTCAGGGTGGGGGCGAGCAACAGGACGGCCCCGACGGCCAGTCCACGCAGGGCTGCTCGGGTGGTGGCCCGTTGTTTGCGGATGCGGGCGTCGCTGCCGGCGTAGGCGCGGAAGCCGCTGCACGCCGCATCGACCAGACCGAGGAGCAGGAGTATGAGCGGTATGGCGGGTGTCATCGGGTGGCCTCGGCAAGGTGCTCCGGGCCGACCATACGGCGTGCGTCCCGCCCGAGGGCTCGGCGAAGCGGCGCCTCCAGGTGCGGGCGCACCCCGATGACCGGGCGCAACGTGGTGCAGAACGGGTTCACCGCACCGCGCGGCTCGTACAGCAGGGCGCGGATGCCGGGTACTTCGGCGGCGCGCAACAGTGTCTCGTCGCTGTGCGCGCGCCGTGCGGAGACGACACCGTCGTGGCGGCCGAGCGGGTTGCGCATCCGGGCACGGTGGAAGATCCAGGCGCCGAGGGGCGCGAGACGGGTCGCGGCGATGTCGAAGTGGCAGAAGGCGTGCGCCGCTGAGGCGGCCTGGGCCTGGAAGAACTCGTCCAGGGCGGGACCACGGAAATGGTGCAGCACGCCGGTGGAGACGTAGACGGTCGCGGCCTCCGGCAGGCCGAAGGCGTTTCCGCGGACGAAACGGCAGTCGAGTCCCTCTTCCCGGGCGAGGCGGTCCGCCTCGCCGACCAGCGTGGCGTCGAGGTCCACCCCGACCAACTCGACGTCCGAGCCGAGAGCGTTGGTCGTCGCCAGCCAGCGGACCAGGTAGCCCAGGCCGCAACCGACGTCGACCAGACGGTACGGACCGGGCTGCCCGGTGGCCGACCGAATCGCGGTGAAGAGCGGGCCGAGCAGGTGGACCAGCCGTTCGCCGGTCCGCAGTTCCTCGTTCAGGCGCTGGAGCTCGGTGTGCACGCTGACGAGCAGGCGGTCCACGGCGTGCGGGTCGAGTACGCCGTCCTGGTCCGTGGGCAGCCCGGCGACGATCCGGGCCGCGTGTTCGTCTCCGCTCTCGCGGAGCTGCCGGATCACCTCGGCGCGCCGGACCGGGAGCCGGTGGCCGCTGTGTGGATCCACCGCCGTGATCAGGTCGGAAATCTCAAGCTGGTGCACGGGACAGAACCCTATGGTCCTCCCTGCCGAGCCCGGCGGGCCGGCTGCCCCTGCCGTGGCGTGCCGACCACATCCCGTATTCCTTCGGTACCGGTGCTGTTCGAGACCCGTGCACATTTCGATGCACTCACCGAAGACGGCAGGGGAGTCGCCGGTGGAGGCCCGGCGAGTCACCGGTGGCTTCACGGCACGTAAGAAAAGCCGAAAAGCCTTTGCCCTGCCATGAGTTGGCGAACAAGGGAACGGCGATCGGCCGTCCTATTCTTCTGCCATGGCGAAGCAGCGGCGGTCTATGGCTGAAGCGTTCTGGGCTCTGGACCGGGTCCTGGGTGGGCAGCAGCCTCCGACCCGGCTCCAGCAATGGGTGGCCCGTCACCCGGTCGGGGCCGGTCTCTGCATGGCCGTCCCCTTCACGCTCCTCTTCTGGCTGACAGCGCCCGAGGGAGAGCCCGATTCTCTTCTGTTCGCCGTGATCTTCGGACTGCTGATGGGACTCCTCTTCGGGCTCACGGCTGTCTTGGAGCGGCTCCGGCAGCGTCGTCTCAGGCGTCTGGGCATATGGGACGGCTCTTGAGCAGGCGGTGATCCGCCGGAGGTGAGGGGTGGTCGGCGCTGTCGGGGGCCGGAAGGCCACGGCATGGTCTCTTTGCCGTACCGGGCAGGTACGTGGGCCCGAGCGAGCGGTCATCATGACGGATGATCATTCCGGTCGGGCTGTCGATCACGCCGGTCACGGCCCTGCCCGGGAGCGCGTGAGGCGGTGGAGCAGATGATCGAACCCATGGCAGAGCCGGCGGACACGGCCCTGGGCGTGTTGATGCTGGTCGTGGCGGCGGGTTGCACCTGGCTGGGATGGACGTCCCTGCGTCGGCCCCGGAAGGCTCCGGTGAGCGTGCAGGGGCCCAGGTGGCTCGTCCGCGCCTGGGGCCTCGGCTACCTGGTGCTGGGGGTGAGTCTTACCGCGCAAGAGGTGGGCCGGACAGCCGGTGAGGAACCGGCCTGGCCGTTGATTCTGATCCGCTGGATCGCCGGTCCGCTGGTGCTCTTCCCCCTGGTGGCCGGGACGGTCCGGCGGTGGCGGGAGCGCCGCGCCGGCCGGGTGGCGAACGAGGGGCGGCGGGTGTGAACCGGCGCGTCTCCTGGGGCGAGGCCCTGCTCGTGGCCCTGGCCTGCTGGGTGATCAGCGGCCTGGGGTATGCCGTGTTCGCCGCCCTGGAGGACCCGGGCCTCACGGTCGCGCCCCTCCTGGGCCTGGGCCTCGTCCAGTGGTTCTGGACGCGCCACCGTGTCTGGCCGGCCGCGGTCGCGGCGGGCCTCACCGGGTTCGTCGTCCTGTTCGGGGCCGTCGACCTCCTGCGCCCGGACTGGGGCCGGTACGTCGGTGACGCACTGGCCACCGGACTCGGCGCGACGGCGGCCCTGGTCGTCTTCACCCTGACGTGCCGCATCCGCACACGGACCGGCAGCCGAAACCACTGAGCCTGACCGGGTGGGGACGTCCCGTTCACCCACGGGGCCGGCCGGAGCACCTCGGCACCGCACGTACTCGACATACGATCCGGCCGCCCGCCGGACCGCCGTTACGATCACGGCCCATGGACTGGGCAGAGCGTGCGGCGGAGTTGAGGCAGTGGAGCAGGGGCGGGGTCCGGGCCCCGCACAAACCGTTGCTCCTGCTGTACGCTCTCGGCCGGTTTCAGGAGGACGCCGACGGCGAGTTGGCCTACAGCGCGGTCGAGGAGGACCTGAAGCGGCTGCTGGCCGAGTACGGGCCGCCCCGGCCGACCACGCCCGCCTATCCGTTCCACCACCTGGTCGGTGACGGGGTGTGGGAGGTGCGGAGTGATCGCGGGGCCGGTAGCCCAGGTACCGGGGTGCGGGAGTTGCGGGCGACGCACGCCGCCGGGCGGCTCGTGCCGGAGTTGCGGGTGGCGTTGCGGCGGGAGCCGTCGCTGCTCGGCCGGATGGCACGGGTGCTGCTCGACGCCAACTTCCCGCCCTCGCTGCACGGCGAACTGTGCGAGGCCGTCGGCCTGGAGCTGGAGCCCGCGGAGGCGACCCGCCTCACGGCCGTCCGGCGGCAGCGGGACCGCCGGATGCGGGAGCTGGTGCTGACCGCCTACGAGCACCGGTGCGCCTTCTGCGGTTACGACGGCCGGATCGGGAGCGTGCCCGTGGGGCTGGAGGCGGCGCATGTGCGCTGGTGGGCGTTCGACGGTCCGGACGACGTCGACAACGGGCTGTGCCTGTGCGCGCTGCACCACAAGCTCTTCGACAAGGGTGTCCTCGGCGTCGGCGACCAGCACCGCATCCTGGTCTCGCAGCGTTTCGTCGGGCACGGCGACGCGGCCCGCGCGCAGGTCACCGAACTCTCCGGACGGCCCCTCGTCGGCCCGCAGCCGGGAACCGCCCCCGTCGCGGCACCGCACCGCGCCTGGCACCTCACACAGGTCTTCCAGGGCGACCCGCGTCCGGCTGCCGCAACCTGGTAAGCACACCGACACCACGAGTATGGTCTTCTGTATGGCTACCAAGAAAGTGACCGTGACGATCCCCGAGGACCTCCTGGAGGAGATCCGCGGGGAAGCCGCCGAGCGCGGACTGTCCGCGTACATCGCCGATGCACTGCGCCTCAAGCAGGACCGTGACCGGCTCCGGGAACTGGCCGACTGGCTCCAGGAGGAGCACGGCCCGGTCACGGACGAGGAGCACGCGGCCGCACTCGCGGAACTGGAGGACCTCGACGCCGAGCACGAACAGCGCCGCAGGGTCCACAGCTCTCACGCGGGAGAGGCCGCGTGAGGAAGGGGAGCAGTGGGCGCGGGCGGCCGCTCCGGGTCTTCGTGCTCGACTGCGAGGCCCTGTCCCTGGCCGTACGGGGCGATCGGGGGATGATCGCCCGGCTCGACCTCGCGGCCCAGGGCGAAGCGGAGGTGGTGACCTCCCCGATGACGCTGATCGAGGCGTACGACGGCAGAACGACCGAGCAGCGCTGGGACTGGGTGCTCTCGCGGCTCAAGGTCGTGGAGATCGGCAGGGACGAGGCGCGACAGGCCCGTCGGCTCCTGGCCGACGCGCGGCTGCACGGCCACAAGTACGCGATCGACGCGGTACTCGCGGTGGTCGCGCGTCAACAGAAGGGGCAGGTCACGGTCTTCACATCGGACGTGGACGACGTGGAGAAGCTGGTCCCGGACACGGTCGTCGTCAAGAAGGTGTGATCCGTCCGCACCGCTCACGGGTGCATCCGGGCGCCCTTCAGGGCCTTGTCCACCGCGTTCCTCGGGCCGTGGACCGCCAGGCCGACCAGGTCCAGGTCGGGGGTGCCGACGGCGCGGACCGCCGCGCGGTTGGCCTCGTCGTGGCCCGTGGAGAAGAGGTCCGAGGTGAACAGCGCACGCGGCAGGGCGCGGGAGAGGGCGCGGGTGTGCGCCGCCTTCAGGGTCTCCTTGGTGCCCTCGAAGACCAGCACCGGCTGGCGGAACATCGGCAGGTAGGACACCTGGTCCGCGTCCTCGTAGGGTTCCCCGATCACCTCGGGGACCTGGGTGCCCAGGCCGCTGACCAGGAAGGCGGTGACGTTGAGGCGCTGCCAGGTCTCCAGGTCCTCGCGCAGCAGGACGGCGATCTTCGTGTCGAAGCGTGTGCTCATGCCTCGAGACTGCCGATCGGCGTACGTCCCCGTCTTGTACGTTGTTTGCATGGCCGCAGAGCACGCCGGGCGTCCCGAGCGGACCGTCTCCGCCTGGCGGCCCCGGGTCCCGGGCGTCGTGGAGGTCTTCCACGCCCGTTTCACCGAGTACGCCTACCCGATGCACGTCCACGACGCCTGGACGCTGCTGATCGTCGACGACGGCGCCGTGCGGTACGACCTGGACCGGCACGAGCACGGCACCCCGCACGACACCGTGTCCCTGCTGCCGCCGCACGTCCCGCACAACGGCGCCGCCGCCACCCCGGACGGCTTCCGCAAGCGGGTGCTCTACCTCGACGGCACCCACCTCGGGGACGATCTGATCGGGGCCGCCGTCGACCGGCCCGACCTGCGTGATCCGCTGCTGCGGCGGCGCGTCGGGCAGGTGCACACGGCGCTCGTGGGGCCCGGCGACGAACTGGAGGCGGAGAGCAGGCTGACGCTCGTCGGGGAGCGGCTGCGGGCCCATCTGCGGTCCCGGGACGATGCCGCGCGGGCGCCCCGGCGGGACCCCGTCCTCGCTTGCCGACTGCGGGAGTTGCTCGACGCGCGGGTCGTGGAGGGGATCGGCCTGGCGGAGGCCGCGGGGCTGCTGTCCGCGCATCCCGCGCATCTCGTCCGGGCGTTCAGCGGCGCCTACGGCATCGCGCCGCACCAGTACCTGACGTCCCGCCGGGTGGGCCGGGCCCGCCGGCTGCTGCTCGACGGAGAGCTGCCGAGCGAGGTCGCGGTGGCCACCGGTTTCTACGACCAGGCCCACCTCACCCGGCATTTCCGGAAGTTGGTCGGTGTCACACCGGGCCGTTACCGCGCGGGAGGCCGGTAGCCCTACGGCGACCTGCGCTGCCCTGCACCGACCTGCGCGGTCCCTACCCGTCCGAGGGGCGCTCGATGAGCCGGGTGAACGCGTCCAGGTTGCGCGTCGACTCCCCGCGCGACACCCGCCAGGCGTGCTCCTTGCGGATCGCGGTGGCGAAACCCAGCTCCAGCAGGGTGTTGAAGCTGCCGTCGGCGGCCTCCAGGACCTGACCGAACAGCCGGTCGACCTCGTCCGGGGTCACGGCGGGCAGCGGGAAGCGGCCGGTGACGTAGATGTCGCCGAGCGGGTCCACGGCGTAACCCACGCCGTACAGCTTGAGGTTGCGCTCCAGGAGCCAGCGGTGGACGGCTGCCTCGTTCTCGTCGGGGTGCCGGATGACGAAGGCGTTGAGGGAGAGCGAGTGCCGGCCGACGATGAGGGAGACCGTCGTGGACAGTTTGCGGGTGCCGGGGAGTTTCACCACGTAGGTGCCGGCCTCGGGGCTCTCCCAGTCGAGTCCGGCGTCCTTGAGGACGCCCTCGACGACCTGTGCCGCCGCCTGCTGCTGTTCCGCTTCAGCCATGCTGGGAGCGTACGTGACGGCGGTGGGCCTGCGTCGCGGCCGTGTAGACGTCGGCCGTGGCGGCGGCCGACCTGTCCCAGCCGAAGGACTGCGCGTGCCGGGCGGCGGCCTCGCCCATCCGGTCGGCGAGGTCGGGCCGGTCGGCGAACTCGAGCAGGACGCGCGCGTAGGCCTCGGGGTCGTGCCCCTGGACGAGGAAGCCGGTGTGTCCGTCCCGTACGGCCACCGGCAGTCCGCCGACCGAGGCGGCGAGCACCGGGGTGCCGGCGGCCTGCGCCTCTATGGCGACCAGGCCGAAGGACTCGCTGTAGGAGGGCATGACGAGGACGGACGCGGCCCGGAACCAGTCCGCGAGCTGTTCCTGCCCGACCGGCGGACAGAACCGTACGACGTCGGCGATGCCCAGGCGGGCGGCGAGTTTCTGCAGCCCCTCGGGCTTGGCGAGGCCGCTGCCGCTGGGGCCGCCGACCACGGGGACGCAGAGCCGGGAGCGCAGTTCGGGGCGTTCGGCGAGCAGCGCGGCGACCGCGCGGAGCAGCACGTCGGGGGCTTTCAGCGGCTGGATGCGGCCCGCGAAGAGCGGGATCAGGGCGTCCTGGGGCAGGCCCAGGCGGGCGCGGGCGGCGGCCCGTCCGTCGGCCTGGCGGAAGCGGGACAGGTTGACGCCGGGGTGGACGACGGCGACCTTGTCCGGGTCGGCCGCGTAGTGCTGTACGAGTTCCTCGGCCTCTCCGGCGGTGTTGGCGATCAGCCGGTCCGCGGCGGCCACTATCTGGGTCTCGCCGATGACCCGGGCGGCCGGCTCGGGTGTGTCGCCGGCGGCGAGGTTGGCGTTCTTGACCTTGGCCATGGTGTGCATGGCGTGCACCAGGGGGACGCCCCAGCGCTGGGCGGCGAGCCAGCCGACGTGGCCGGAGAGCCAGTAGTGGGAGTGGACCAGGTCGTAGTACCCGGGCCGGTGGCCGGCCCACGCCTGCATCACCCCGTGCGTGAAGGCGCACAGCTGGGCGGGCAGCTCCTCCTTGGCCAGGCCCTCGTAGGGGCCGGCGTCGACGTGCCGGACGAGGACGCCGGGCGCGAGCTCGACGGAGGGCGGGAGGGCGGCGGTGGTCGCGCGCGTGAAGATCTCGACCTCGATGTTGATCGCGGCGAGGCACTGCGCGAGTTCCACGATGTAGACGTTCATGCCGCCGGCGTCACCGGTTCCCGGCTGGTGCAGCGGGGACGTGTGCACGGAGAGCATCGCCACGCGGCGGGGCCTGCGGTGCAGCCGCAGCCGCGGGGGTACGGCGGGGGAGCGCCGCCCGAGCCTGGCGATGTACTGGCTCACGTGGCGTTCCTCCTCGTTGCGGGCCTGACGTTCGGGCATGGCTTTTGGGGGCGTGCGGGCCCTCCAGCTCCCCAACACCAAAGGGGCCCGCTCCCATTTCCGGGCGGCCTCTCCGGATCGGGTCTTTGCCGAATCATTACCGGCGATCGCTCAACCGTTCGAGTGCCGGGCGCGTGGGCGCGGGAGCCGTCGCCCACGGGTCCTCCCCGGCCGGTTCCGGCCGGGGCCGGCCGCCCGCATACCCTCGTACGCATGACCGCCCGCGCCGCCGCCCTCCCCCGTTCCCGGAGGCCCCCCGTCGTGGGCGCGGTGACGCGCGGGACGACCAACCCCAACCGCCTGCGCCGCATGGACCGCTGGATCGCGGCCACACACGGCACCGCACTGCGCCGCGCCGACCACCCCGTCGCCGTCGACCTCGGCTACGGCGCCGCCCCCTGGACGGCGGTCGAACTGCTGCACCGCCTGCGCACCGCGGCCCCCCGCACGCAGGTGGTCGGCGTCGAGATCGAACCGGCCCGGGTCGCGGCGGCCCGCCCGTACGAGCGTGAGGGGCTGGCCTTCCGGCACGGCGGCTTCGAGATCCCGCTCCCCGGACGGCCGACGCTGATCCGCGCGGCGAACGTCCTGCGCCAGTACGACGAGGCCGAGGTCGCCGCCGCCTGGCAACGGCTGTGCGCACGGCTCGCCCCGGCCGAACCGGCGAGCGGCTCGCGCGGCGGGCTGCTGGTCGAGGGGACCTGCGACGAGATCGGGCGGCGGCACGTCTGGGTCGCCCTCGGCCCGGAGGGGCCGCGCACGGTCACCTTCGCGACCCGGCTCGGCTCCCTGGAACGCCCCTCGGACCTGGCGGAACGCCTGCCGAAGGCCCTCATCCACCGCAACGTCCCCGGCGAACCGGTGCACGCCTTCCTGCGCGACTTCGACCGCGCCTGGGCCGCCGCCGCGCCCTACGCCTCGTACGGCGCCCGCCAGCGCTGGATCCGCACGGTGCGGGATCTGACCGCCGACTGGCCGGTGGCGGACGGGCCGGCCCGGTGGCGGCAGGGCGAAGTCACGGTGCGGTGGGAGGCCTTGGCTCCACGGGGGTGAACTCCGGGAACGATCTCCGTGAGCCGTTCGTCACATCGACGGGGCGAGCGCCGTGACGGGGCGGGGAAGCCGGGAAGTGTCACCTCTGTCACTTCGGGAGCCGGCATGGCAACATCCCCTGGCGAAGGACGTTGCTGACGGTCGATCAGTTGAGGGGCGGGGCATGAAGACGGGCAGGCGCTTGCTGACCACGACGGCAGTGGCCGTGGTCTGCGCGATCACCGTGCTGGCGGCACCGGGCGCGGCGTTCGCGGCCCCCACTCCCCCGCCGCCCCCTGCCCCCGCTCCGAGCGCGAGCGCCGA
Organism: Streptomyces sp. GDS52; assembly: GCF_052246875.1. NCBI lineage: Bacteria > Bacillati > Actinomycetota > Actinomycetes > Kitasatosporales > Streptomycetaceae > Streptomyces > Streptomyces sp. GDS52. Next base: position 3,910,779 of record NZ_CM125966.1, on the reverse strand, counting down.
TGTCGCGCCGTCCAAGGACCTCGAAGCCGTACGCAAGAAGCTCGACGGGCTCTACCGCGCCGCGGCGGTGGCCACCGAGGAGTACAACGCCGCCGAGGAGAAGGCGGAGCAGCAGTCCACCGAGATCGCCCGGCTGGCCAAGAAGATCGCCGAGGGCAGAAAGAGGCTGGACGAGCTGAAGGACCGCGCGGGCGCCGCGGCCGCCTCCCAGTACCGCGGTGGCGGACTCCCGCCCGAGGCCCACCTGATGCTGAGCGACGACCCGCAGGAGTTCCTCGTCGGCGCGGGCCGGATCCGCCAGGGCCAGCACGCGACCAAGGGCCTGCTCAGCGAGACGAGGCGGGCCCAGGAGGACTTGGAGCAGTACGCGCAGGACGCCGGCACCCAGTTGCGGAAGCTGGAATCGGGCCGCAAGGCCAAGGCCAAGGCGCAGAGGAAGATCGAGAAGCAGATCGCGGCGGCCGAGAAGATCGAGTCCGAGCTGGAGCAGGAGGAGAAGGAACGGCTGGCCGAGCTGGAGCGGCGGGCCGCCGAGAAGGCCCAGTCCGCCTGGCTGGACTCCGGCGTCCTCGACGGCGTCGGGGCACAGGCGACCGAGCAGGGCAGGAAGGCCGTCGCGTACGCCACCGCGCAGATCGGCAAGCCGTACGAGTGGGGCGCCGAGGGCCCGAAGACGTACGACTGCTCGGGCCTGACCTCACAGGCGTGGAAAGCGGGCGGGCAGGGCATCCCGCGCACCTCTCAGGAGCAGTGGAAGCGGCTGACGCGCGTCGCCGTCGCGGAGATGCGGCCCGGTGACCTCGTCATCTACTTCAAGGACGCCAGCCATGTCGGCATGTACGTCGGAGACGGAGCCATCGTCCACGCCCCGCGCCCGGGACGGACGATCACGATCGCGGGAGCCGGCTCGATGCCGATCCTCGGGGTGGTCCGCCCGGACCCGAATACCGGCGAGGCCGACAACAAGAACGAAAGCGACGAGGGCGACAAGAGCAGTGAAAACGGAAAGGACGGCAGGAAAACGGGCGCGAACTGAGCGCCCTGTGAGCTGCGCCTTGTGACCCAGTCCACGCCGATGGCGTGACCGTACCCCCGTGTGCGTGACGTTCGTCATCCCGGCTGCATCGCCGACGTGTCCAACTGGTGCCCATAACGCGGCATATGACACCGGCTGATGGCCGAGCGGCGTGCCGCACACCATTCCGCTGCGGCGCCGACACCCGCTATCGTCCCCGCTGGAAGGGGCGCCCCCGGCTCATCCGAAGGGGAGAGCACGGGGTACACGGGCCGAGACCCCGCGCCCCCGCCACGCCCTCGGGGGGAGGGAAGGAACCCGGAAGAATGCCCGCACCCGTACCGCGGCAGAGAACGCTCCCGGCCGCGGAAAGCGGTCAGGCGCACGCCGCATCACCCAACGGTGGCTCCGCCGAGGACACCTCGGAGGCCGGAGCGACGGCCCCGCACACGACGGGGCACGCCGAGAACGACACCAGGAACGAGGCGACCTCGACCGCCCCCACCAACCTCACACTGCTGCTGATCGAGGACGACCCGGCGGGCCTGCCGATCGTGCCGGACCTGCTCGACCAGACCGGCAAGCCGATCCGCGTGCGCACCGCCCGCAACCTCACCGAGGCCGCGCGGCTGCTGACCGACGACGTCCACTGCATCCTGCTGGACCTCGCGCTGCCCGCACCCGGCAGCCGGGCGGGCGGCAACGGCAACGGCGGTGGCAACAGCGGTGGCGGCTCCGGTGACGACGACGAGCTCGCCGTGCTCAAGCACGTGCTGGAGCTCGCGCCCCGGCACGCCGTCCTCGCGCTGACCGCGTCGGGCGACGCCGAGCGCGGCGCGGAGGCGGTGCGCGTGGGCGCCCAGGACTACCTCTTCCGTGACGAGCTGGACGGCCGGCTGCTGAGCAGGGCGATCCGGTACGCGGTGGAACGCAAGCGTTCCGACACCGCCGAGCGGCGGCTCGCCGAGGGCAGGCTGCACGCCCAGGAGAACGCCCGCCTGGAACGCGGCCTGCTGCCGACCCCGCTCCTGGACGGCTCCCCGCTCCACTTCGCCGCCCGCTACCGTCCGGGCCGTTCGCGCGCTCTGCTCGGCGGTGACTTCTACGACGTCGTCCGCACCCCGGACGGCACGGTGCACGCCATGATCGGCGACGTCTGCGGCCACGGCCCGGACGAGGCCGCCCTCGGCGTGGAGCTGCGCATCGCCTGGCGCGCGCTGACCCTGGCGGGCCTGTGCGGGGACGAGCTGCTGGGCACACTGCAGCAGGTGCTGGAGCACGAGCGCGCGGACGACGAGATCTTCGCGACCCTCTGCGCGGTGGACATCTCCCCCGACGGCCGCCAGGCGGGCCTGTGCCTGGCCGGCCACCCCTCCCCGCTCCTCGCCCGGCCGGGCCGACCGGCGCAACTGCTGCCGTACGAGAACAACGGCCCGGCGCTCGGGCTGCTGTCCGGCGCCCGCTGGCCGCGTACGGAGGTGGAGCTGGGCACGGAGTGGAGCCTGATGCTCTACACGGACGGTCTGATCGAGGGCCGGGTCGGCGACAGCGGGGAACGGCTCGGCCAGGACGGCATGGTCGGCATGGTCCACCGCCAGCTCACGAACGGCCTGCGGGGCGAGGAACTGCTGCGGGCGGCCGTCAACGAGGTCCGCGACCTCAACGGCGGGGAGCTGACGGACGACGTGGCGGTACTGCTCCTGGACCGGGTGCCACCACCGCGGCCGTGACGGTGAGGAGGCCGGCCCGCTGCCCTCTCCCTACCGTCCGCCGTTGTACGGGCCGTAGGGGCCGTCGCTGCTGGAGCCCCGCCGGCTGCGCCCGCCGCCGGAGAGGCCGCGCAGGGCGGGACGGACGTCGACCATGTACACGATGGTCGCGATCAGCCCGATGATCGGCAGGAACGACAGGACGTTGAAGATCAGGTTCACCACGAAGGCGAGCCCGAGGATGATCAGCCAGAACGGCTTGGTCTTCTTGTCCGCCGCGCGGTAGGCGTCCTCCCGGCGGATGGCCGCGTCGATCAACGCGAAGCCGCTGAACACGACCAGGGCCATGTTCAGCAGCCACATCAACCCCGCGAAGCCCTGCATCAGCACAACGTCCACCACCCGACTCGGCTCGTCCTTACGCGGTCACCGTACCCGTAACCACCGGCCGGCTACCCAGGAGAACGGGCCGGACACCGCGAGAGTGCCCGGCCCGTACCGCTGTCACCCGCCGGCACCGCTGCCGCTCGGTCCTACTTGGCGGGCGGCGTCGGCTTCTTGGCCGTCGTGGGCTTGCGCGTCGAGGCCTTCTTGGCCCCGGGCCTGGCCGCCTCGCCGAGGTCGCCCTCCTTGGTCTCGACCGACTCCAGCTTCGGCCTGGTCACGGCCTCGGGCTTCGGCTCGACGGCCACGGCGACGTCCTCGACGGCGACGGCGACGTCCTCGATGCCCTCGGCGGCCTCGCCGCGCCAGGTCTTCACGGCCTGCTCACCGTGCTCGGCGACCTTCTCGTAGGTCTCACGGGCCTTGACCGCGTACTCGGCCGCGACGCCGACCCCGCGCAGGGCCAGGTCCTGGGCGGTCTCGCCGAACTTCTTCAGGTCGGTGTCGAGCGAGCCGAAGAACTCGCCGACCTTGGTCTGGACGGTCTCCTGCGTCTCCCTGACCCGGACGGTCGCCTTCTCCTGGACGGCCTTGGGGTCGGTGTTGCGGACGGCCTCGATGCGCGACGGCGCCTCGGCACGGATCTGCTCGACCAGGCCCGGAACCTTCCTGGCCTGCTGCAGGGCGAGGTCGGCGGTGCCGGCGGCGAAGTAGAGCGGGGTCGGGTTGCTGAAGGTCTTGCGCAGGTCGTCGGTGATGGCCATGGTGATGGTCCTCCCGGATTCGTTTCGGCTGAGGGTCTGTGTGATCCGCGGCGGCGGCCGGTGCCCTGGTCCGGCTCAGCCGTCCGTCCGCTGCGGATCGATGCCACTGCTGGTGCTGCTGTTACTGGTGGTGCTGGTGGTGTCGCCGGAGGAACCCCGGCGCCCGGCGCCCGTACCGCCACCGGCCTTACGGCCGCCCCGACGTATCGCGGAACCACCGCCGGAGCCGCCGCTCCCGTCGGCACCTCCGGAAACCTCCGGGCTCTCCGCCCCTTGAGCCACCCCGCCGGCGTCAGCGGCACCGACGGTCCCGGTCGCCTCACCGTCCTCGGCGCCCCCAAACCCGTTCTCCTTGCGGAAGGACTCGTAGATCTGGAGCAGTACCTGCTTCTGACGCTCGCTCAGCGTGGGATCGGCGAGGATGACGGCCCGCGTCTCCACTTCCTCCCGGTCCCGCTCGGCGTCGAGGATGCCGGCGCGCACGTACAGCGTCTCGGCGGAGATCCGCAGCGCCTTGGCGACCTGCTGCAACACCTCCGCGCTCGGCTTGCGCAGCCCGCGCTCGATCTGGCTCAGATACGGATTGGACACCCCGGCGGCGTCGGCGAGCTGCCGCAGCGACAACTGCGCGTTGCGCCGCTGCTCACGGAGGTACTCACCAAGATTGCCGACATTGAGTGACGCCATACCCCCACCCTGCCCCACCCCGCTAACTATTGCAAGCACTCGCTTGCAATAGTGCGCCACGCCCGCTGTGACCGAGCACGGCGGATGGCCGGTTCCCAAGCCGCCGAGGGGTGCGGTGAGGGCGGCTCCGGTGAAGGGAGCCAGGGCTGCCGCAGCGGTCGCTGGTGCTGCGAGTAGACCGGAGAGGCGTCCGTAGTGGGCGGTGCCCCAGCGGTCGGTGATGGCGGTGGCCTGCAGGAGGGTGAGATCGCCCCGCACCATGCCGGCCGCGACCGACACGGCGATGAGCTGGCTTTGTTCACCGGTTGCGGCAGCAGTTGTTCAGTGCTTCGGGAGGCACCCGGGCCGCGGCGTGTTCGATGTTCACGAGAAGCGACAGCACCCGCGCACGCCGATGAGAATGTTGCCGCTCCAGGCGGACCTTACGAGCTACTGGAGGCTCCAGCGGTGCGGATGGTCGGGATCGGTGGGGCAAGCGAAGACGTTGAGCGCGCCGGAGCGGCCCACGGTGACCTCGGTGGGGGGTGCGGACCGAAAGGCGGGCAGGTCTCGGGTCCTAGCGGCCGGCCGTCGGGTGCCACTCGCGGCGGAGGAGGCCGAACACCCAGGAGTCGGAGACGTCGCCGTTGACGACGCAGTCCTCGCGGAGGGTGCCTTCGCGGACGAAGCCGAGCTTCTCCAGGACCCGGGCGGACGCCACGTTGCGGGTGTCGGTCTCGGCCTGGACGCGGTTCAGGTCCAGGGTGTCGAACGCCCACCGCAGGACGGCGTGCGCGGTCTCCGTGGCGTAGCCGTGGCCCCACGCGGCGGCGTCGAAGACGTAGCCCAGGGACGCGCTGCGGAAGTCCGGGTTCCAGCTGGTCAGGCCGCACCAGCCGATGAACGCGCCGTCCAAGACGCGGTCGACGGCCACCCGCGCTCCCGTGCCTTCCTCCTCGATCGTCCGGCAGGTCGCGATGAAGCGCTGGGCGCGGGCCGGTTCGGTCCACGGCGGGGAGTCCCAGTAACGCAGCACGTGGGCGCTGCTGTGCAGCGCGTAGAGCGGCGCCGCGTCGGCGTCGGTGAACGGCCGCAGTCGCAGGCGGGCGGTGTGCAGCTCGGGGGTGGGCAAGGTCATGCGGAGCATCCTGCCGCGTCACGCTCGCCCCGACCATCCGTTTATCCGGACGGTCGGGGGGCGCGTACGTCCCCGGTGACGCCGGACGCGCCGCATGGGCGGTGAGTCCGCAGTACCGTGCCGGCAGGGCGAGCAAACGGCGGTCGTACTGGCGCACCCTCGGGACGCCGACCAGCCTCGTCCCGTACCGGATCCCGGACGGATGGAGGTGCGCCGTCCACTTCACCGGGCCGGCCGGCATCGCCGACGGCGCGCTCGCCGGTCCTCCGCCCTGGTCCGAGCCGGACATCGCGCAGGCGGCCCTGGTTCGGAAGGTGGCGGAACTCGCCCACCGCCGGCTCGACGTCCTCTGGCACGGACCCGATCAACCGGACTGGTGGACCGGCACGGTCACCGTCACAAAGCCACTTCCACCTGCCTGAAGCCGGCGCACCGATGCGGAGCACTGGACCCCGACGGCGTCGGCCATCGCACCCCAGCAGCAACCTCTCCGCGCCAGTGCTGCTGTCGAAACCCGTGAACATTTCGATTCCCTCTCGGGCGGCGGCGCGTTCGCCGAGGGCCCGGACGCCTCTGATCAGGCTGTTGGTGGTGCGCATGTCGGTGTGCAGGGCCTGTTCTGACTGGCCCTTCGGGCAGCGGACCGGGACGAGGCTGCCGATCCCGGCGCCGATGTAGCCCTTGTCGGCCAGGGTGGGCAGGCTGCCGGCCGCCGCCTTGTACAGCGCGGGCAGGGCGTGGATGCGGGCGGCAGTGATGTCGGGGACGCTGCCGGGTTCGACGTCGGAGATCCACAGCGGGGTGCCGTCCGGGGCGGCCAGGAACTGGACGTTGCCGCCGAACGCCTTGTGTTTTTGGCTGAACCACAGGTCGTTGCCGTTGTCGCGGACGCCGGCGAGGCGGTCCGTTTCGACGAGAGTGCCGTCGAGGATCACGTGGGTCATCCCCTCGCGTCGGCACTGGTCCAGGACCTGGTGCAGGTCCGGGGCCTGGGCGGCGAGGACGTCGATGCCTTCGTGCAGGTAGCGGTAGCCAGTGGCCCGGGAGACGCCGGCGTCGCGGGCCAGGCAGTGGACGCATCCGCGTTCGCGGAACCAGCGCAGCACCAGCACGGCCTGGCGGAACGGGCCGAGCGCGCGGCTGCCGCGTGGAGTGGTTCATACCGCTTCGCGTAGATCATTTCGCTGAGAAAACGTCACTGGCCGAACTGCTTGAGGTGACGACAACAACTTCACCTCTCGGTCCCGGGTTGGCCGCAGTCCGGCACAAATCCCCAGAACACCCCATGCGACCCCGGTCACACCAGCGCGGGTGCTATTTCATGCTGGCCAACTGGCGTGCTCGAACTGGCCGACCGCGGCGCTCAGCCACACCCGCGACCGAGCGCTCTTCGGGCCGGCTGTCAGCCCGCCCCCCGACGCCAGGGACCGCACACCTACGATGCTTCGCACGACCCGTTCCTCGCACCGGGTCACATCCACACCACGGGGGAACACACACATGCGCAGAGCCATGACCATGACGGCGCTCATCGCGGCAGTCGGGCTGATGACCGCGTGCGGCAGCGGCGGAGGCGGCGACGCCGAGAAGGAGCGCGCCGACAAGGGAACGAGCACGTCGTCGTCCGAGCCGGCCTCCGAGGGCCAGGACAAGACGTACGAGGTCACCCTCGAAGTCGGCGGCGAGGGCAGGTCCAGCATCTACTACAACCTCGACACGAACCACTTCGAGCAGGTCACGCTGCCGTGGAAGAAGTCGGACAGCCTCACCCTGACCAGCACCCAACTCAAGGTCGGAACCATCGTGTCCGTCGCGCCGGGGCCGGTGAAGCTGTCCGACGGCCGGCTCGGTGCGGCTCCCTGCTCGATCACCGTCGACGGGAAGAAGGTCGTCGAGGACCCGGGCGGTGTCGACGGCAAGCACCTGTGCGAGTACACCATCCACTGACGGCACGCGCAGTGCGGACGGGGTGGGGGTTCTCCGCCCGTGTGGGCCGAAGAGCCCCCACCCCGTGGGTGCGTGGCCGCGGTGCGCTGCGCCCGCCGGTGCGTCACCCGACCTGTTCGAAGCCGGGGCCCCGGACGCCCATCATGACCCGCAGGGTCGTGTAGCCGCCCTCGCCGTCGTTGGCGGTCTCGGTCCAGTACTGGCACGTGTAACCGGTGTCGGAGTTCAGGTCGACCGTCTTGGCGACGGGAATCTCCTCGCAGGCGAGCTTGCTGCTGCCCGTGTACCCGGCTTCGGCGCTGTACCTCTCGTGCAGCGTGTTGTAGACCGACTTCGCCACCAGCAGGCCCTTCTTGGGCGTGGTGTCGTAGAAGGTGAACATGCCGCCTTCGGTGTACTTGTCACTGATCTTGACCTCGTAGGGGATCTCGGCCCCCTCGTACGTCACGACACACTGGCTGACCGCGCCGGCCTTCTGGGTCACGCCGTCGGCACACTCGGCGCTGGTCTCGCCCGGCACCATGACGCCGCGGAGGACGGTCTCGCGCAGCTTGTGCTCCACCTTCTGGGTGAAGGGCGCGCCGTTCTCGGGAGCCGGGGTGACCTTGAGCTTGGCGTCGCCGCTGCTGTCGACCACGTCCTCCTGCGGACCGTCGACGGCGACCGGCAGCACCTTCTGGTCATCGCCCGAACCGGCCGAACGATCGCTGGATCCGGCAGAGCGGTCGCTGGAGCCGGCCGGGTTGCCGCTGGAGCCGGAGGAGCCGCCGTCCGAGCCGCAGCCCGCGGTGAGCAGGCCGGCCGCGGCCAGGCCGATCAGAATCTTGGGGTATCGCATAAAACGAGCGTAAGCGTCGCCACCGACACACCTCGGGGGCGAATCCGGGCGACGACGAGACGCACGACCGTTCGAACCTTTCAAGAAAAGTGACTTATCGGCACATAAATGAACGATCTCTCGTACCGAGGCTCCAACTTCCCGGAAACCCCGCACCGTTCGATGACGCTGCCGTAGCGCGAATGTGACAGGACCCCGCCCTCACGGAACGCTGCCGAGGGCGACGCGAGCAGCCTTGGTTGACCTTCCCCTTGGGGTAGGCCACAGCATCGGTGGGGCCGGGCGAGGTGCCCGGCACGAGGAGGAACGAGCATGGGGCTGCTGACCATCGGGGCGTTCGCGAAGGTGTCCCGGCTGTCGCCGAAGGCACTGCGCCTGTACGACGAACTCGGCCTGCTGACCCCCGCCCGCGTCGACCCGGTGACCGGCTACCGCTCCTACGCACCGGAACAACTGGACCGGGCCCGGCTGGTCGCCTGGCTCCGGCGCCTGGGAATGCCCCTCGCCCGCATCCAGCACGTCTGCACGCTGGAGGCGGGCCCGGCGGCCCAGGAGATCCGCGCATTCCGGGCCCAGTTCGAAGCCGACACCGCCGCACGGCGGGACCTGGCCGTCTTCCTCATCGACCATCTCTCCAGGAAGGACCCCGCCATGCCCCCGGTCACCGAGCCCCTGGGAATCCGTTACGCCGCACTGTCCGACACGGGCCTGGTCCGCGAGAGCAACCAGGACACCGTTTACGCCGGTTCCCGCCTGCTCGCCGTCGCCGACGGCTACGGCGGCCGAGGAGCCGTGGCGAGCGCGGCCGCCGTCGACGCGCTCAAGCCCCTCGAAACCGACGGCATCCCGGCGGGCCCTCTCCTCAACGTCCTCGAGGACGCGATCGACCGGGCCGAGCACGCGGTGCACGGCGCCGCCGGGAACGGCCCCTCGTCCGAAGAGGACGGCACCACACTCACCGCGATGCTCTGGACCGGCTCCCAGCTGGCCCTCGTCCACATCGGCGACTCCCGGGCGTACCTCCTGCGCGACGGAGAGCTGTCCCGGATCACCCACGACCACACCGTGGTGCAGTCGATGGTCGACGAAGGACGCCTCAGCCCGGAAGAGGCCGCCTCCCACCCCCAGCGGTCGCTGCTGGTACGAGCCCTGGGCCGAGGAGCCGACGCCACCCCCGACATGCGCCTGCACGACGCCCGGCGGGGGGACCGGTACCTGCTCTGCTCCGACGGTCTGCCGGCCGTCGTGCCGGCCGAGGAGATCCACCGGGTGCTCTCCGGGACCGGGGAACCCGAGCAGGCGGTCCGTGGACTCATCGCCCTGGCCAACGGCTCCGGCGGTCCCGACAACGTCAGTTGCCTGGTCGCCGATGTCGTGGCGCTCCAACGGTGAGCGGTGAGCGGCATGCACCTCGAGTTGCACCGGTTCCGCTCCCGGGAACTCATCCGTGAAGCCGACGCGTACCGACTCACGCGACGCGTCGGGAAGGTCCGGTGGTTCAGGCGGTGGGGGCGCCGAACCACCGGGGCAGGTGGTTGAGGAGGTCGTGCTGATCGTGGCCGGCCCATGCCACGTGGCCGTCCGGCCGCAGCAGCACCGCGGGGACGTCCGGTTCCTCACCGGTGTCGTCGCTGTCGACGGTGTCGACGACGTGGTCGACGCGGTCGGCCCAGCCTGCCACCGAGAGCCGGCCGGTCCGGTCGAGCAGCAGTCCGCGGCCGCCGTGCATCAGCTCGTAGAGGCGGCCCTGCTTCAGCCGGACGTCCCGCATCCGGCGGCCGAGCAGTTCGTGTCCCTCGCCGAAGTCGTAGCGGACTCCGGTCGCGGTGATCATCTCGGTGACGTACCGGTTCACCTCCTCGAAGTCCATCAGCTTCGAGAACAGTTCCCGCAGCGCGGTCGCGCCCGGATCGGTGCCCAACAGCGCGATCTGCGCGCGGGTGTTGTCCAGCACGGCCGCGCCGACCGGGTGCCGTTCGGCGTGGTAGCTGTCCAGCAGTCCTTCCGGCGCCCAGCCGGCCACCACGGCGGCCAGCTTCCAGCCGAGGTTGAAGGCGTCCTGGACGCCGAGGTTGAGCCCCTGTCCGCCGGTCGGCGGGTGGATGTGCGCCGCGTCGCCGGCCAGCAGCACCCGGCCGACCCGGTAGCGCTCGGCCTGCCGGGTGGCGTCGCCGAACCGGGACAGCCAGCGTGGGGAGTGCACGCCGAAGTCGGTGCCCGCGCAGGCCCGCAGCTGCTGCTTGAACTCCTCGAGGGTCGGCGCGGTCGCACCGTCCTCGGCCACACCGTCGGCGGGCACGATCACGCGGAAGACGCCCTCCTTCCCGTCGTCGTTGGGGATGACGCCGAACCGCAGCTGGGTCCTGCGGACCTCCGCGACGACGGAGGCGACCGTCTCCGGGTCCTCGGTCATCTCCATGTCGCCCAGCAGCGTCTCGACCGTGGCGGGCTCGCCGGGGAAACCGACGCCGAGCCGCTTGCGCACCACGCTGCGGCCCCCGTCGCAGCCGACGAGGTAGCGGGCGCGCAGCCGCGCTCCTCCCCCTCCCCCGGCGGCTACGCCCGCATTGGCCAGCTCGACGGTCACCCCGTCCTCGTCCTGGCTCAGGCCGACCACTTCGCAGCCGCGCCGGATCTCGGCGCCGAGCTCGAGGGCACGCTCACCCAGCAGCCGTTCGGTGACCGGTTGCAGGGTGGAGAGGCCGTACGGGTGAGCCGTGTCCAAACGGTCCGGCCACGGCTTCACGATGCCGCCGAAGAGACCGCCGACCTGGAACTTCTCGCTGACCTCGAGGAACCGGTCCAGCAGACCGCGCTGGTCCAGCATCTCGACGCTGCGCGCGTGCAGCCCGCGGCCGCGTGACTGCTCGGTCGGCTCGGTCAGCCGCTCCAGTACGACCACACGTACGCCGTGCAGCCGCAGCTCCCCCGCCAGCATCAGGCCGGTCGGTCCGCCACCGACCACGATCACGTCGACGATGTCGCCGACGTCACTGGCATTCACCACGGAAACCCCCCTGCACGATGTCGATGGCCGGCCGGCTCTCCACGTCGCGCCGTGAGCCCTGCACAGTGACAAAAGCGCACGAGCCCCGCGAACACCCGCTTTCCCCAGGTTCCGGCCTCGGGCGACGATTCTGCGCCACGACCCGGGCCTTGCCGCAAGCCCCCTGGTGCGCTATACGTTGAGAGTGGCAAGGAGTGGGCGAACCTCCTTGCCTTTTTGCTTTCCTGCGCCAGCAACCCCTCTTTCGCCTTCCTTCGCCTTCCTCAGAGCATGAGCAGCAGCCGGGTGTGCGCCACGAGCTTCCGGTTCACGCTGGTGCTCTGCACGAAGATCGTGAAGTCGTCGTTGTGGTCCGGCTTGACGCGGACCTCCACGTCCGGCAGGCCGAGCAGGGCGCGGGCCTCGGGTCCCGTGTACACCCGGTCCGTCTTCTTCTCCAGCACCGCGATCTGCTTCTGCGCCTGGACCTTCTCCGACTTGCTCAGCTGGTAGAACGCACCACCGGTACGGTAGGCGTGCCCGCATTCGAGGACCCACTCCTTGATCCCCGCGTCACGGGCCACCGGGATCAGCTGGTACTTCGACGGATCCACCGGGGAGAGGCCGGCCGCCTTGATGGTGTCCTTGTTGACCGCGTCCGCACCCGTGGAGAACACAGCCCGCGAGCCCCGGATGCCCTGGGTGCGGCCCACCATGAACTTCTCGGTGGCCTGCTGGATGACCTGCCCGGCCTCCTCCAGCCCCTGCGTGCTCGTGGCGTCCCAGATGGCGATGTTGTCCTTCGGGAAGCCGCACTGCATGGCCTCGCGCTTGCCCATCTGGTCCGGCACCAGGACGGCCAGCGTCCAGTTGTCCTTCTGGGTCTGGAACATCTCGGCCACGGCACCTATCAGTTCACGCTGACTCCTGGCAGGGGCGTCCGGGCAGCGGTGGCTCGCGTTCTCCTGTCCGTCGGTGAGGACGAACGTCAGGAAGCTGTGGTCGCCGTACAGTTGGGCCGTCTGCGCCAGCTCCCGCTGGGACTTCAGTGCGGCCGCCAGCAGAGCCGTCATCCCCCCGACCCGGTACATCTGCTTCAGCGACGGCATCCGCAGCACGTCCTTGTCGTAGATGACGCACTCCACCTTGTCGGCGAAGACGTACACCGTGACGCGGGTCTCCTGGTCCAGTTCCCTGGACCGGCGGGCGAGGTACGCGATCTGCTGGTCGGCGACTTCGACGACCTTGCCGCTCAGGTGCGACATGGACGAACTGGCATCCAGGACAAGGGCAACGTGGTTGATGTAGTTCTGGGTTCCAGACATGGCAGATCCCCCTCTTTCCGGCTTTCCGGATCTCCGACTCGATGCTCCTACCGTCTCACCCACCACTGACAATCAGCCTCGGCTCCCGGACCGGGACGCACCACCCCGCACCGCACCCGACTGCACCAGGGCGCGCGCCAGATACGGGGTGGCGGTGGTGCGGACGGGCAGGCCCAGGGAGCCGGTCGCGACGGCCAGGGTGACCGCGTAGGAGCCCACCGCGCGCCGGACGTTGGAGGCGTCCAGGCTCGCGCCGGTCACGATGCGATCGAGGTCGACGTAGGCGGAGCGCACGATCTCCAGCAGGCGGTACACCTGCCAGTCCTTCCGCCAGTCACGGGTGTACTCGGACGGCAGCCCGCGTTCCCAGCGGCGGAACATCCGCTCGCGGATCTCCGGGCGGGTGGGCGTCAGATGCATGTGCCGCACCAGGTCGTGGAGCGGGTCGCCGACCAGGGCCATCTCCCAGTCGATGAGGGTCAGTGCGAAGGCGTCCCCCCTGCGGACCAGGTTCCACGGGTTGAGATCTCCGTGCAGCAGGGACGGCTTCCGGTGGCTCACCTCGTGCCGGGAGAGGATCTGCCGAAGGCGGTCGGCGTCCGGCAGTCCCAGCTGTCGTGCCAGCAGTCGGGAGCTCCCGGGCAGTTCGGCCACCAGGGTGACCAGTTGGTCTTTCAGCCGGCGGTGGAAGCCCCGCTCCCCGGCCAGCGGATCGAGCCGTCTGAAGTCCACCAGGGTCAGGGCGCGGAGCTGGTCCACGAGGCCGTCCGCCTCGTGCGGCAGCAGGCCGTTCACCGGGTGCTCCGGGGGGCGGTCGACGTCGCCCGGGCCCTCGTAGGTGTGGATGGCGAAGGGGCCGTCCGGGTGACTGACGCCCAGTGCCAGGGCCCTCGGCGCGGCCACGGCGACGGGTGTGTCCTCGATGGCTCGCAGGACGGCGTGCTCGCTGAGGAAGCCGTGTTCCCGGCGGCACGTCTCGGGCAGTCTCCGCCGGACGACCACGAGACGGGTCGAACTCGACATCCGCACCACGGTGTTGAGGTGCGCGGTCCCCTTGAACACGCGGCCCGCAGGCGCGGCCCCCTCCACCGTCAGGGCCTCGCGCACCGCGGACCCGGGGAAGTCGTCGGGCGGGTCGAGACGCCGGTCCCCCGCCCAGTTCAGGGCCGTGGTGATCACACCGCGACCGCCACGACCGTGCCGGTCCCGGGACACCAGCCAGCGGAACAGGGCGCTCTCGATCTCCCGCTGTCCGGGCACGTTCGCGAGCCGCAGCGGGCGGGCGGCCGCCTCGAGCGCCCTGCGCACCCGGGCCGTGGCCTCGTCCAGGCCCTTCCGGGTGAACGACTCCTCCAGGGACCGCGCCGCCCTCATCACATCGGGGTACACGCTCTGCGCCCGTTCGAAGGCCAGATAGTGGCGCAGGTCCTTGTCCAGGCCGTTGACGGCGGCCGGCCGGACCTCCCGCATGGCGTCCGCCCAGGCGTCGACCACCTCGGGCCGTTGGTGACCCGGGTACCGCATCCGCACCAGATGGGTCGCGAGGTCGTGCAGGGGGTCGCCGTAGGTCGCGAGCTCCCAGTCGACGCAGATGAGGGGCGGATCGCCACCGTACGACACGATGAGATTGTCGCGGTGCAGGTCCGTGTGGAGCAGGCTGTACGGCCGTCGTGCCATGGCGGGGATCCGCCCGGCCAGCCCGGTCAGGGCGTCCTCGGGAACGCCGAGGGCCACGAACAGTCCCCCGAACGTGGACCAGTTGGGCCGTCTGATCTGCTGGTCCGCCAGGTGGGCCAGCGTCCGGAGGAACCCCTGGCCGTCCGTCTCGTCGCGGGGCCAGACGGACGGCAGCGGAGGCAGCGTGTCGCGCCGCACCCGGGCCATCCGGGCCAGCAGCCCCGCCAGCGTCTTCATGAGCAGGGTGTCGACCGGTTTGCCGTTCGCGCAGAGGCCGGAGAGCGGTACGCCCTCCACATAACTGTGGATCGCGAAGCCGTCCCCCTTGGCCAGACACCGGGGCACGTGCGGCAGGGCTCCCTCGATGGCGTCGAGGATCTCCTCCTCGTTCTGCCAGGTTCTGATCACCACCGGCAGCGCCTCGGCGCGCCGGACCCGCACGGTGACGGGCGTACCGACAGCACGGCCCAGTGGTTCCGCCATGGCCGGTGTGACCGGTACGACGTGGTTCTGGTTGTGGTGGCCGCTGATCGACCGTCCCTCCCGCACAGCCAGGTCGACGAAGGCGCGGTATCCGGGGTCGGGCGCAAGGCGCTTCCCGGGGGCGGGACGGGGAAGCGAAGGTGCGCCCACTGACCACTCCGGAGGTGCGAGGGGAGTCACGACATGGCAAACGGTAAGCGCGAGGCCGATGTCACGCGCGATGGACGCACGCAACAAAGTGGCACGCGTACCCGTACGCACCAGGTGACGTGCCACCGCTCTGCGTGTGGACGCGGACCCGGCGGGACGGACTCGCCGTGGGGGCGGCCCTGCTGACGGTTCAGGCCTGAGGGGCGGAGCGGATGTGGTCGAGGAGGGGTTGCAGGGAGGACAGGACCGTGGTGGCGCCCGCGTCCCGCAGCACCTTTCCCTTCCGCTCGTTGCGGGCGTAGCCGAGGAAGGGCACGCCGGCCGCCTTCGCGGCGTACAGGTCGGAGGGGGTGTCGCCGATCATCAGGGCGGAGTCCGGGGCCGCGCCCATGGCGCTCAGGGCGCGGTTGATGCAGTGGGGGTCCGGTTTGAGCCGGCTGAGCTGCTGGGTGCGGCCGTAGACGTGGGGGGCGAAGCAGTCGAGGAGGTCGCGGTCGGCAAGGTACGTGCGGACCACGTCGGGGGAGTTGTTCGTGGTGATGGCCTGCCGGGAGCCCACCGCGGTCCAGGTGCGGATCAGCGGGTCGGCGTAGGGGGTGGGCAGCGCCGAGGAGGTGGCGCGCAGTTCCTCCTGGGTGAGCCGTGCCTCCAGTTCCTCCACCAGGTCACTGCCCGGGTGGCGGCGGTCCACGGCGCGGAGCACCGCGTGCGGGTCCGGGGACTCGCGTTCGGGCTCCGTCAGCAGGCCGTGCAGCCCCCGCCCCTCCAGCCACTCGACGAGCTCCTTCGCCACCCGCTCCGCCGAATGGCCCGCGAACAGGCGGCAGATCGGCCCGTCGAAGTCCCACAGCACCACACGGGCACCTCTGATCAGATGGCTCAGCTCGTTCAGCTCGTTCGGATCGCTCGGTTCGCTCGGGTCCCTGGAGGGCTTTCGGTCCTTCTCGGACTCGTGTGTCACCGGATCGGTCCGTGTCGTATCAGAAGTCACTAGGAGAGTGTCAGGTCCGTTGTGATGGTTTCCCAGAGGGCGTCGAACCACTTCTGGGATTCCTCCACGAACACCTGGTCCCGGTGTCCGGCCTGTCCGGCATGTCTGGTGAAGAGGAAGAGCAGGGACTGGGAGCCGAGGGCGTCGTACATGTCCAGGGTCTGGGTGCCCCACTCCTCCTCGCGCCTGGCGAGCATGTAGTACCCGAAGAGCGCCTCCTGCCCGTTGAGCAGGTAGAGCTTCACCGGCGGGGTGAAGGGCAGGGCGCGGAACCTGACGTGGACGTCGATGCCGTGGGTGTGGCGGACGGCCTGCAGGTTGTGCTGGAGCACCTGGGCCTGGGCGTTGCGCATCTGCAGCCACCGCTCGTGCACCGGGTCCCCGCCGTCGGCGTCCTCGTCGACCAGGACGGGGAAGGCCAGGTTGATCTTCCGGGACGGCAGGAGGACACGGAACTCGATCGACTCGGGGTGGAGCGTGCCCTCGTGGATCAGCCGCACGGGTTCGCCGAGGGCGACCATCAGGGTCTCGGAGGTGTGGCACACGACGTCGATGCGGACGTGCGCCGCCGAGAAGGCCTCGGTGAGGCGGGGGGCCAGGCCGACCATGGTCCGCTGGGGTTCGTCGGGGGCGGGGGCCGGTACGGCGACCCGGGGCGGGCTGCCCTTGCTGACGTTGCTCAGGAGGCCGCCCTCCCGAAGAATGCGCAGGGCCTGGCGGACGACACCGCGCTCCACGCCGAACTCCGCGGCGAGCTCGGCCTGGGTGGGCAGGCGCTCACCGGCCTTGAGCTCCCCGGCGCGGATGCGTTCGCGCAGGATGCCGGCGATCTCCTGGGGCGATGTCCTTCTGCTGCCGTTCACTGCGACGTTCTCCTGGGTCACGACCAAAAGCTACAACTTTGATCCATCTATGGGGAGTTGTTTGGAAGTTGTTTATAGATACCCACCAAGTGGGGACAACCCACCTAGAGTTGGTTGCCAACTTGGACAACTTGACCGGGTTGGCGGAAGTTCCGCTTCCGCTGCCGGGGGAAGCACGAAGGGGGAATTCCGTGCCTGTCCTCGCTCTCGTCTCCGCGGTGGTCTTCCTCACCGTCGAGCAGTACGTCGAATGGAAGTACGGCATCGCCGGCATCGTCGGCCTGCTGCTGCTCACCGTGGGCATCAAGGCCAACAGCCCCGGCGTGAGTTCCGCGGGAGCGGTCCTGCTCGCCCTGCTGCTGGCGCGGCCCGCCCTGTGAGCCGTCGGCACCCACGGCCGGGAGACGTCAGTCGGTGAGCACCGGCTCCGAACTGATCGTCCCCCGCAGTGCGTCGAACCACAGACGGGACTGCTCCACGAAGGTGGCGTCCCGCGTCCCGGTGCCCTGTCCGAAGGCGAACAGCACCTCCGTGCCGTTGAGCAGGTACAGCTTCACCGGCGGGGTGGAGGGCAGGGCCCGGAAGGAGACGCGGACGTCGATGCCGTGGGTGGCGCGCAGGGCGAGCGGGTCGTGCCGGAGCACCTGGCCCTGGGCGTTGCGCATCGACAGCCACCGCTCGTGCACGGCGTGGCCGTCGTCGCGGCCCTCGACCGCCACCGGGAAGGCGAGGTCGATGTCCCGGCCGGGGAGCAGGACACGGACGTCGACCTTGGCCGGTTTCAGTCGCCCGGCATGGATCTGGCGCAGCGGTTCGCCGATCGCGAGGGTGAGGGACATGGCGGTCAGGCAGACGGCGACGGTCGCCGGGGCACCCTTGGAGACGTTGCCGAGGAGCCTCTCGGACTGCAGGCTGCGCAGCGCCTGGCGCACGGTACCGCGCTCGACGCCGAACTCCCCGGCGAGCCGGGCCTGGGTGGGCATGCGCCGGCCGGCACTCAGTTCCCCGGACCTGATCCGGGCGCGCAACTCGTCGGCCACCTCGCGATGTGTCCGCTGTGGGTGCTGTGGCCGCTGTGACCTCTTCCGTCCATTGACAGGGGCGTATTCCGGGTCCACGACCAAACCCCACAACTTCGCGCCATCCTTGGGCAGTTCAGGGAAAGGTGGTTATGAGCCGCTTCCAGGCGGAGATAACTGAAGAGAAGTTGGTCGCCAACTTGGGCGACCTGGTCGAACCTCCCGGGAGGTTGGCCCCCACGGTGAACGTCGGGGCACCTCTCGAGGATCCGGCCGGGCTTCCCTCCTGGAGGGGAGCCGGGAACCCGGCCGGCCAGCACCACGGCGTCACGGCGTCACGGCGCGACAACCACAACTGAACAGCACACAGCTACGGATGACGATCCAGCACCAGCCGTCGGCGGACAGGCCCGCCGGGGACGAGAAAGGAAGGGGAGCAGCAGCAGAAGCGCTCAGAAGAGGTCCGGGCACCACGGGCGCCTGGACGTACGCAGCAGGGCGTCGGCCTGACGGGCGGCGCCCGCTCGTTCTTCCCGCACCCGGCCCAGCGCCGCCAGCCGCACCGCCGACTCGTCGCCCAGCCACAGCGACGCCAACCCGGCGACGTCCAGCGTCAGATCGGCGCTCTCCGTGGTCGCCGCGCAGGCTCCGGTCCCGTCCGCCGACGCCTCCAGCCGGTAGCGGCCACCGGCCGGTCCCGAGCCGTCCACCACCTCCAGCACCAGCGTCCCCGCCGCGCCGTACGTCCGGGCCTCCAGCGCCCGTACGACGTCCAGGACGCGCACCCACAGCCAGTCCGTCTGGATCGTCACGGTTGCCGCACGCGGGTCCGGCAGGAAGGACGGGAGCAGGTCGTCGGGGGCCCGCCAGCCGCTCTTCACCTTCACGATCCAGTCGATCGAGCACAGGTAGTGCCAGAGCGCGCGCTCCGCGGCCGGGCTCACCGCGAGCAGCCAGTTCACACTCGCCGTGTTCTGCGGCTGCATGGAGTCGTCCCAGTGGTCGTCCGCCTTGTAGGAGACCATGCCCTCGACCTCGCCGTCCGCCGAGCGGTACACGGCGAAGCAGGGCTCGGTCCAGGTCGGGCGGTGGCTCAGGGCGCCGGTGGCGAACTTCCACCAGTGCTCCGTACGGCTGACGGCACCCGGCTGGGCCACCCGCAGCCGTTCGTGCAGCTCCGGGCCGAGCTTGCGTACGTCCTCGGCGTCCACGAGGTCGACGCGTCCGCCGTCCTCCGGGCCCGCCCAGCGCGGGTCGAGGCCGCTGCGCGGGACGTCGACGGTCCACTCGGTCATCCAGGTGGCGGGGCCGAAGCCGTACCGGCCGTAGATCGGGTACTCGGCGGCGATGAGCGTCGCGACGACGTCCCCGCGCTCCTTCGCGGCGGCGAGGTCCTGGGCCATCATGCGGGTCAGCAGGCCGCGCCGGCGGTGGGTGGGGCTGACGGTGACGTTCGATATGGCGTCGGCGGGCACGGCGGCGCCGCCGACGGCGGTGAGCTCCTGCGCGAAGGAGCGGAGCGTCGCGACACACCGGCCGCCGTCGAAGGCCCCCAGCGACCGGCCCGGCCGGAACTCCGGGCGCCGCGCGTCGAGCTCCTCCCGGGCGGGGGTGGGCTCGCGCAGGAACCCGATGTTCAGCGCCCGGTTCCAGTCCTCGAACTCGGTCTCGGTGATCGGGCGTACGTCGATGTCGGTGCGGGGGGTGACGGCACGGGGGGTGGCGGCGCTGGAGGTCATGCGTTCACGGTAGATCGCGCCCGGCGGGGTGTCGCGCACTTTTCCGACGGTCCGTCCGCCTGCTCCGACCTCCTGTTCCGGCCGCCTGCTCCGGTGCTCCCGCCTCACTCGAGCAGGTCGTCGACCTGGGCCTCCCCCTCGCGGTACCGGCGCGCGATCTCCGCGCCGCAGTCGTCCGCGGTGCGCTGCAGCCCCTGCCGCCGCCGGGAGACCTGCTCCTCGTACCGCACGAGCCGGCCCATCGCGGCGCGCAGTTCGCCGTCCGTACGCGCCCCCAGGTCGGAGAGTTCCACCTCGGCGAGCATCTCCGCCGCCAGCCGCCGGGACTCCTCGCTGCGCGGGGTGCCCAGGGTGACGTGGCGGGCGGAGGAACGGTGGCGGGCCGGGGTGTCCCGCAGGATCTCCGGAAGCCGCTCCACCACGGACGCCTCCACCGGCGCGACGACCGGGACCGCGCCCCCGCCGGACGTGCCCGGGTCGGACCCACCCCCGTCGGACGGGCCCGCGCCCGCGCCGGCATCCCCCGGCCCGTCCACCGGCGTACGCCGGGCCAGTTCCGCCCGCAGGATGTCGATGCGCCCCTGGAGCAGCCGCCGCACATAGCTGAGGTCGGCCTCGTCGCGCTGCGCGTCACGGCGCAGCGTGCGCAGGTCGGGCAGGCTGCGTGCGATCAGCTCGGGCTCCGGTGCCGGATCGTGCTCCAGTGCCGGACTGTCCGTGCGCTGGGCGGGCGGACGGTGGAACTCCTGTTCCCCGACGCGTTCCCCGACCCCCACTCCGGTCGGCGCCGACAAGGCCGCCGACCGGACAGAGCCGGGCTGCTGCCCGGTTCCTGGTGTGCTCATGTGCCTCAACCGTCCCCTCGACCGGTGTGTGCCAGCATCGTGCCACCCCTGGTGGCCGCTATGTGACCGAGTGCCCCTGATCCGCCCCAGATGGGGGTAAGGAGTGAAAATAGCCCGACCGGGGTC
Organism: Streptomyces sp. GDS52; assembly: GCF_052246875.1. Lineage (NCBI taxonomy): Bacteria > Bacillati > Actinomycetota > Actinomycetes > Kitasatosporales > Streptomycetaceae > Streptomyces > Streptomyces sp. GDS52. The sequence goes on along the minus strand of NZ_CM125966.1, from coordinate 3,890,114 downwards.
CCGCACGAGCCGCCGTCAGTCGTCCGTTCGCCGACCGGCATGATGGACGTATGCGTGCGGTGGTGCAGAGGGTGGACGGCGCGAGCGTCGTCGTGGACGGCGAGACGGTGGGGGCGATCGAGGGCGAGGGCCTGTGTGTCCTCGTCGGCGTCACCCATGAGGACACCAAGGAGAAGGCGGCCCAGCTGGCCCGGAAGCTCTGGTCGGTCCGGATCCTCCAGGACGAGAAGTCGTGCAGCGACATCGACGCGCCGCTCCTGGTGATCAGCCAGTTCACTCTTTACGGCGACGCCCGCAAGGGCCGTCGCCCCACCTGGAGCGCCGCGGCCCCCGGGGACGTCGCCGAACCGCTCGTCGACGAGGTGGTGGCCCGGTTGCGCTCCCTGGGCGCGACGGTGGCGACGGGCCGCTTCGGCGCGCAGATGCGGGTGTCGCTGACCAACGACGGCCCGTTCACCGTCCTGCTGGAGGTCTGACCCGCGGGCGCTCGAGCACCCGTCCCCTCGAGCGCTCGGACCCGCGGACCCGTGAACCCTCGGACCTCGAGCGCTCGGGCCCGCAGGCCGGAGCCCCGACGCTCAGGGCTCGACCACGGTCTCCTGCGCCGCCGCCGTGTCCCCGGCCATCAGCCGGGCGTCGACGGGGACGTTCCGCTTGATCAGCGCGAGGGCGACCGGTCCCAGCTCGTGGTGGCGTACGGACGTGGTGACGAAGCCGATCCTGCGCCCGTCCGGGCCGTCGTCCGCGAGCCGGATGTCGGTCCCGGCCGGCGGCAGGTGGACCTCGCTGCCGTCCAGGTGCAGGAAGACCAGCCTGCGCGGCGGCTTGCCCAGGTTCTGGACCCGGGCGACCGTCTCCTGGCCCCGGTAGCAGCCCTTCTGCAGGTGCACCGCGCCGCCGATCCAGCCCAGCTCGTGCGGGATGGTGCGGTGGTCGGTCTCGAAACCGAGCCGCGGGCGGTGCTGCTCGACCCGCAGCGACTCGTGGGCGAGGATGCCGGCCGGCGGCCCCGCCTTCTCCGCGAACGACTCCAGGTCGGCGCGGGGCAGAAACAGGTCACGGCCGTACGGCGTCTCCCGGACGGCGACGCCCTCGGGCACCTCCGTGATGGAACCGGCCGGCAGGTGCACCACCGCGAAGTCGGCGGTGCGGTCGGCGACCTCGGCCCGGTAGAAGAACTTCATCGACTCCAGGTAGGCGATCAGCGCGTCCTGGGTGCCGGGTTCGACGTGGGCCCAGACCGTCTCACCGTCGTCGACCAGGTAGAGCGCGTGCTCGATGTGGCCGTTCGCGGAGAGGATCAGCGCCTCGGTGGCCTGGTGCGGCGGGAGGTCGCTGACGTGCTGGGTGAGCAGCAGGTGCAGCCAGCTCAGCCGTTCCGCCCCGGAGACGGTGACGATGCCGCGGTGGGACAGGTCGACGAAGCCGGTGCCGTCGGCGAGGGCGCGCTGCTCGCGGAACAGGTCGCCGTAGTGCGCGGCCACGCCTTCGTCCACGCCCTCGGCGGGGACGGCGCCGGGCAGGGTCAGCAGAGGGCTCTTCATACCCCTAGCCTACGACTCGGTAGTTGAACGCTTCAGGGAGCAGTCCTCGCAGCGGCCGAAGATCGCGAAGTGCTTCATGTCCGTGTCGAAACCGAACATGTCGCGCAGCTTCGCCGTGAACTCGGCGGCCACCTCCACATCCGCCTCGATGACGTTGGTGCAGTCGCGGCAGACGAGGTGGATGTGGTGGTGCCGGTCGGCGAGGTGGTAGGTCGGGGCGCCGTGCCCGAGGTGGGCGTGGCTGACCAGCCCCAGCTCCTCCAGGAGCTCCAGCGTGCGGTAGACGGTGGAGATGTTGACCCCTGACGCCGTCTTGCGCACTTCCACCAGAATGGCGTCGGGGGTCGCGTGCTCCAGCGTGTCGACGGCTTCGAGCACGAGTTGGCGCTGCGGCGTCAGCCGGTAGCCGCGCTGCCTGAGGTCGCTCTTCCAGTCGGTGCTCACCACACCACGAGTCTAGGGCTTCTCGTTCGGATCAGGCCGGGCTCGCGGGGCCTGGTCCGAACGAGAGGCCCTGGGACGTGGGGCACGGAACCCGGGGCCGTGCGGCCCGGGAGCTCACTTGAAGAAGGCGATTCCGTCGTCCGGCATGTCGTCGGGGAGGGCCTTGGCCCAGCGCTCGACGTCCTCCGGGGTGACGACCTTCTTCAGGTGCGCCGACATGTAGGGGCGCAGCTCGACCTCGGGGGTCTGCTTCTCGCCGACCCACATCAGGTCGCTCTTGACGTAGCCGTACAGCCGCTTGCCGCCGCTGTAGGGATCAGCGGTGGCGGTGCGCGCCACCGCGTCCGTCACCAGGTCGATCTGCGGCTTCTGGTCGGCCAGCCCGCCGTACCAGATCTCGATGACGCCGTCGTCGCGGGTCATCGTCACCTCGACCTTGCGGGCGGCGTCGATCCGCCAGAAGCCGTGCTCGGACTCCAGGGGGCGGACCTTCTTGCCGTCCCCGTCGAGCACCCAGGTGCGGGAGCTGTACTCCAGGAAGTCCCGGCCGTCGTGGGTGAAGGAGACCTCCTGCCCGAAGTTGCACTTCTCGGCGCCGGGGAAGTCGTGCACCCCGGCGCCCGCCCAGTCGCCGAGCAGGAAGGCGAGCGGCACAAGGTCCTTGTGGAGGTCGGACGGGATCTCGATCATCAGTGGCAGTTCCTGGACGTGGGCGGTCAGCGCTGACCCTGGTACAGCTTCTTCACGGCCAGCCCGGCGAAGGCGAGGACGCCGACGGCGACCAGGACCAGCAGGAATGAGAAGAAGATCTCCACGGGGTGCTCCTTGAGCGGGTGCGGTGCGTTGCGTGTACACAGGGCCGCCCCCAGCTTACGCGGCCGGGACCCGGCCCCGTCGTGCACCCGGTTGCTTACCGGGTTCCTTGCAGAAAGCCCCGGTGTTCGCGCCTGGGGCGAATGCTTCTCAAGAGTGCTTTGACGCGCACTTTGGAGTGGACGTTTCTGCTGCTCGATGTACTGACGGACGATCGCCAACGGCGCCCCGCCGCACGACGCGGAGAAGCAGAAGGGTGACCACAGGTGTCCGTGCATGATGGCGCGGTTGATCCGGCCGGGAATTCTCCCCCGGCCGCATCCGGCGAGCGAAGAGGCCCTTGAGGTTGTTGACCAGCTTGGAGACAGCTTCCCTGGGCGGGTAGTGCACCAGGAGGTGGACGTGATCGCGTTCGCCGTTGAACTCCTTCAGCTCCGCCTCGAAGTCCCCACACACCTTGCGCATGCTCTCTTCGCAGCGCGCCGGCATCTCGTCGTCGAACACCCGGTGCCGGCCCTCCGTCACGAAGACCAAGCGCGCATGCATCGCCGAAACGACACGCCTGCCACGCCCGTACCCCGCGCCTGCCACGCTTTCAGCCGTTCCGCCCCTCGGTGAGACCAATCGTAGTAGCGTCACGGTTTGTGCAGCTTCGCTACAACTACCGCGCCTACCCCGACGCCGCCCAGCGCCATGCGCTGGCGCGTGCCTTCGGGTGCGCCCGGGTGGTGTGGAACGACTGCCTGCGCGACCGCAAGGAAGCGCACGCGGCCAGGCTGCCGTACGTGACGTCGGCCGAGCTGTCCCGGCTGCGCATCACCCAGGCCAAGCGCACCACGGAACGCGCCTGGCTCGCCGACGTCTCCGCGGTCGTCCTGCAGCAAGCGCTGCGGGACCTGGATACCGCCTACAAGAACTTCTTCGACAGCCTCACCGGCAGGCGGCGGGGCCGGAAGATGGGCCCGCCCCGCTACAAGTCGAAGAAGGACACCCGGCAGTCGATCCGCCTGAACTCCAACGCCTTCTCCCTCCAGGACGACGGCACGGTGTACGTGGCCAAGGTCGGCAACCTCAAGGTCAAGTGGTCGCGTCGGCTTCCCACAGCCCCGACTTCTGTGACCGTCACCAAGGACAGCTGTGGCCGGTACTTCCTCAGCTTCGTCGTGGACACCGCACCGGACGTCCTCCCGGACGTGGAGACCGACGCCGGGATCGATCTCGGCCTGTCCGCGTTCGCCGTCCTGTCCGATGGCCAAAAGATCGCCTCTCCGAGGTTTCTGCGCCGGGCGGAGAGGAAACTCAAGCGTCTTCAGCGGGAGCTGTCCCGCAAGCAGAAGGGGTCGAAGAACCGGGCCAAGGCCCGCAGCAGGGTCGCACGCCAGCACGCGCGTGTGGCGGACCGGCGCCGGGACTTCCACCACCAGGCCTCCACACAGATCATCCGCGACAGCCAAGCGGTGTATGTGGAGGACCTCTCGGTGTCCGGCCTCGGCCGCACCCGGCTGGCCAAGTCGGTGCACGACGCGGGATGGTCCGCGTTCACCCGGATGCTGGAGTACAAGGCGGTCAAGCATGGCCGCACCTTCGCCAGGGTGGACCGCTTCTTCCCGTCCTCCCAGGTCTGCTCGGCCTGTGGATTTCGGGACGGTCCCAAGCCGCTGCACGTCCGTGAGTGGGCGTGCAGGGAATGTGGCACGGTGCACGACCGCGACCACAACGCGGCCCGCAACGTCCTGGTCGAGGGACGCCGGATCGTCGCCGCCGGACGGGCGGAGACACCAAACGCCTGTGGAGCGCCGGTCAGACGGGCACCCGTGCCCGCACAGCGCGGTGAAGCAGGAAGCCCCCGGAAGGCTCGGACGAGCCAGGCCGGAATCCCTGGACTTCAGTCCAGGGAGCACGTCAAGATTCAGCCATGGCGAAGAAGCTTGTGATCAAGGTGACCGCGGGGTCCGACGCACCCGAACGCTGCTCGCAGGCGTTCACGGTGGCGGCGGTGGCCGTGGCGAGCGGGGTCGACGTCTCCCTGTGGCTCACCGGCGAGTCCGCGTGGTTCGCGCTGCCGGGCCGTGCCGCGGAGTTCGAGCTGCCGCACGCGGCCCCGCTGCCCGACCTGCTGGACTCGATCGTCGCGGGTGGGCGCCTCACCCTGTGCACGCAGTGCGCGGCCCGCCGGGACATCACGGAGAAGGACGTCATCGAGGGCGTACGGATCGCGGGCGCGCAGGTGTTCGTGCAGGAGGCGCTGGCGGACGACACCCAGGCACTCGTGTACTGAGGATCCGCCGCCCGCCTCTCACCGGGGCGGCCGCGGTCCCTTCTTGCCGTCCAGTTCGTCCCACCATTCGTCGGACTGGGGATCGCCGGAGGGGTCGTCCCACCAGCGGTCCTCGGGGCCACGCCGGTTGGCGATCATCGCGGCGACCGGCGGGATGACCATGGCCACCACGCACATGCCCACGGCCACCGGAACCGACCACAGCCGCACGACGCTCCAGGCCAGGACGAACAGCGTGATACACGTCCCCATCATGACGAAGTAGACATGACGCCTGCGCGCGTACATGTCTCCAGCGTAGAACCGAACAGCACGAAGGGCCGCATCCCGGCGTCCGTTCCGGGGATGCGGCCCTTCGGCCGTCACCGGTCCCGCGGACGGGTCCGCGGGACCGGCCCTCACACCGCGATGGCGACCTCGGCCAGCCCGCCCTGCTGGGCGACGACCGTGCGGTCGGCGCTGCCGCCGGGCACCAGGGCACGGACGGTCCAGGTGCCCTCGGCCGCGTAGAAGCGGAACTGTCCGGTGGCGGAGGTCGGGACCTCGGCCGTGAACTCTCCGGTCGAGTCCAGCAGACGGACGTAGCCCGTCACCGGCTCGCCGTCACGGGTCACCTGACCCTGGATGGTGGTCTCGCCGGGCTTGATCGTCGAGGCGTCCGGGCCACCGGCCTTCGCACCGCACATGACGTACTCCTGAAGTGGTCTAGTGGTCTGGAAGGGTCGGCCGGCCGGGCTTACTTGCCGTCGCCGAGCTCGATCGGCACGCCGACGAGGGAGCCGTACTCGGTCCAGGAGCCGTCGTAGTTCTTGACGTTCTCCACGCCCAGCAGCTCGTGCAGCACGAACCAGGACAGCGCGGAGCGCTCACCGATGCGGCACAGGGCGATGGTGTCCTTCGACAGGTCGATCTGCTCGTCCTCGTAGAGCTTCTTGAGCTCCTCGTCGGACTTGAAGGTGCCGTCGTCGTTGGCGTTCTTGGACCACGGGATGTTGCGGGAGCTCGGCACGTGGCCGGAACGCTGCGCCTGCTCCTGCGGCAGGTGCGCCGGGGCGTTCAGCTTGCCGGAGAACTCGTCGGGCGACCGCACGTCGACGATGTTCAGCGTGCCGATGGCGTCCACGACCTCGTCGCGGAAGGCGCGGATGGACAGGTCCTGCGGCGTGGCCTTGTACTCGGTCTTCGCCCGCTCGGGCACCTCGTCGCCGGCGACCAGCTCGCGGGCGTCCAGCTCCCACTTCTTGCGGCCGCCGTCGAGGAGCTTGACGTTCTCGTGGCCGTACAGCTTGAAGTACCAGTAGGCGTACGCGGCGAACCAGTTGTTGTTGCCGCCGTAGAGGACGACCGTGTGGTCGTTGGAGATGCCCTTCTCCGACAGGAGCTTCTCGAAGCCCGCCTGGTCGACGAAGTCACGGCGGACCGGGTCCTGGAGGTCCTTGGTCCAGTCGATCCGGATGGCGTTCTTGATGTGGTTCTTCTCGTAGGCGGTGGTGTCCTCGTCCACCTCGACGATGGCGATCGTCGGGTCGTCCAGGTGCTCCTGGACCCAGTCGGCGTCGACCAGTACGTCGTTGCGGCTCATGTTCCGTCTCCTCCGGGGCAGTTGCGGCGGGGCATGTGAGTAGAGAGGCTGCGCACCCCTGCGGGGCCGGGGCACGGACGCCCCTCGGCGGGGCGAAGCGGGAAAGCAGTAAGCGCGGACGGCGGTGCGGCCGCTCAGAAAGGTCGACAGAGCATGGCGGCGACGCGGCACAGGTCGACTGCCCGCCGCTTCGTGAGATCCGCTTGTCCTCGCGCTCGGAGGACGCTCGTCTGACACTGCATGCCGTCGATCGTAGGGAGGGCAGGGCGGGCGTGTCACCGATGTGTCACATCCTGATACAGGATTGTCCGGGATGTGGGATGACTGTACCGCCGGGCCTGCCCCCGCGCACCCCGGGCGGGGCCGTGTGCGCCGCCACATCTGCTCTACGGACGTCCTCGTCTCGCCTGTCGGACGTCTGAGGTCCGACGGGGATTCGTCAGGGGCGTCGGAGGTTCATCGGGGACCCCGGGAGCCCGCCGCTCGCCACCTACCCGGCCAGGCGGACGTCGGAACCCTTCACGGTGATGTGGACACCGCTCTCCGCCGCCTCGACCTTGTCCAGCTTGATGCCGCCGGGCAGGCCGTTGATCTTCTGCTCGAAGTCGGTGACCGCCCGCACCTGCGTCTCGGCGAGCGTGACGCCGCCGAACTTCGGCAGCCCGTCCGCCCGCACCCGCACGGTGTTGCCGTCCACGACCGTCACGGAGCTGAGCACGGAGACCGGCTCGGGCAGCTTGGTGCCGAGGACGGTGGCCTCCACCGTCACCTTGATCTTCCCGTTGCCGCCGTCGGAGAGGCCGACGACGGCGGCGGTGACACCGGGGGCCACCTGCGTGGAATCGGACGTGGCGGCCTTGAGCAGCTCGTCGTAGGCGACGGTCGCGCTGCCGGTCGCGGCGGCTGCGGTGGCGGAGCTGAAGTCGCTGGAGAACTCGACGCCCGTCATGTCGGCGCGCAGGTCGGCGATACGGATGCTCTTCGCGCCGTCGCCGGTGGCGGCCTCGTAGCCCTCGATGCCGATCTGCACCTCGTCGAGGGTGCCGCCGGCGACCTGGGTGAGGAAGGGGAAACCGTTGATGGACACGTCGGGAGCGGTGGCGAGGTTCTCCGTCGACTTGAGCCGGTCGGCCACCTCGCCCTCCGCGAAGCTGACCGCGACCCGGTCCACGATCACGAAGATGCCGCCCAGAATCACGACGACGACCAGCAGTATTCGCAGTGCGCGCATGCGGTTGGTTCCCCCACCTAGGTGCTTTCGACGGCAGTCCCCCACGGACGGCCGGGCAGCCGTCCTGCGCGAGGGTAACCCGCACGACCGGGGAAACCCCGCGATTGTCGATCACCTGTGACAGGGGCCGCAGGTCCGCCGGCCGTCCGTGCGCCGTCCGTGCTGTTTGTGCTGTCCCCGCCGTCAGCCGACGACGCGTCCCAGGACGTACACCGCCGGTGCCGCCGCGGCCAGCGGCAGGGCCACCCCGGCCGTGAAGTGGACGAACCGGGACGGGTAGTCGTAGCTCGCGACGCGGTGCCCGATCAGGGCGCACACCGCCGCGCCCGCACCGATCAGCGCGCCCGAGGCACCGAACCCCGTCGCCCCGCCGACCGCCGCGCCCACACCCGCCGCCACCAGCAGCGCGGCCACGAGGGACGCCGGAGTCGGCAACGGCAGCGCACGCGCCACGACCGCCGCCGCCAGCGCGACCCCGCCGACCGTCACCGCGTCGGCGTCGGCCGCCAGGTATCCGCTCGCCACGATCGCCAGCGCCGACGCGGCGACCGTCGCCGTCAGGCCGTACAGCCGCTCGTCGGGGTCGGCGTGCGAGCGCAGCTGCAGTACCAGCGACAGCACCACCCACACCCCCAGCGTGCCGAGGACGGCCGACGGTGAGCGGTCGGACGCCAGCAGCGCCACGTCGGCGACCAGCGCCCCGAGGAAGCCCAGCGCGATGCCCTGCCGCGCGGGCCACATCCCGTTCAGCCGGAACCAGCCCGCGGCGGTGAGCCCCTGGAGGGCCACCAGCGGTACGAGCAGGGCGTATGTGCCCAGCGCCGCTCCACCGGCGAGCAGCAGCCCCAGCAGCGCGGTGAGCGCCGCCGGCTGCATGCCGGGCTCGATGATCGGCGAGCGCCCCTCCGCACGGGCCCGCTGCGCGTCCGTGACCCGGGTGCTCCCGGCGAGGGTGGCGGGCCCGTACCCGGGACCGTCAGCGGGTGCGGAGGGTGCGGGTGCGGAGGGTGCGAGCGGGGGTGCGGGAACGGCGCCCGCCGGGGTCCCGTGGACCGGGGCCGCGCCGTACCCGGCGTACGCCGCGGGCCCGCCGTGCCCCTGCGGGGCCGGTGGGGTCTGCGGCAGGTACGAGGTCTCCTCCGCCGAGGTGGCCGCCGGTACCGGCGGCTGCATCTGCGTCTCCCACGTCTGCCCCTGCCACTGCTGCGTGTACTGCATGGCGGCGTGCGGATCCTCGTGCCCCGGCTGTCCCCCGGACCACGCCTGCGCCTCGGGGGGGCGGGGCTGCTGATACTGCTGGGGCTGCTGATACTGCTGGTTCTGCTGGGACTGGGGCTGGGGCTGGGGCCGCCCGTGGGGGTCGTGGCCCCGCTGTCCCTCGTGCCCGTCGTAGCCCTGATACGGCTGGTTGGTCATCGCTCACCCTCCTGCGAACGGCGGGAGCACCTCGACCGTGCCGCCGTCGGCCAGCCGTACCGTCTCATGTGCGCGGGTGCCCACGGGATCACCGTCGACGAGGAAGGAGCACCGCTGCAGGACGCGCGTGAGTTCGCCGGGGTGCCGCTCGCGTGCCGTGTCGAGCGCCTCGGCGAGCGTGGCCGCCTCGAAGGCCTCCTCGGCCACCCCGGCCGCGGCCTTGGCGGCGGCCCAGTACCGCACCGTGACCTTTGCCATCTGCTGCTTCCTCAATCGGGTTGACGGTGAACACGGTCAGGCTAGCCCGATCGGGCCACCACCCAGTCCCCGATCCGGTGCAACAGCCCGTCGGACGCCGCGTTCTCCGCGTGCCCCATGCCCGGCTCCACCCACAGTTCCCCGTGCTCGCCGGCCGCGGCCGCCAGCATGCGCGGATGGTCGAGCGGGAAGTAGCCGTCCCGGTCGCCGTGCACGACCAGCAGCGGTGTCGGCGCGATGCGCGGCACCGCCTCGACGGGGGACAGCGGGACGGGGTCCCAGTTCCGGCGGTGGATCCGCGTCCGCAGCCCGTACCGGCTCACCGCCCGCCCAGAGGGCCGGGTCACCAGCCAGTGCAGCCGCCGCATGGGAGCCGTCCCCCGGTAGAACCACCGGGCGGGCCCGCTGACGGACACCACGGCATCCGGACCGTCCGCCTCACCGGAACCACCCCCGCCGCCCGCGCCGAGCGCCGCGTGCCGCAGCACCACCGAGCCGCCCATCGAGAACCCGACCGTCGCCACCCGCGCGTGCCCCAGTTCCCGCGCCCACGACACCGCCGCCGCCAGATCCAGCACCTCGCGGTCCCCCACCGTGGACCGCCCGCCCGACGCGCCGTGCCCGCGGAAGGAGAACGTCACGACCGCCCCGTGCCGGGCGAAAGCCCGCGCCGCCCTGCGGACGTGCGGCCGGTCCACGTGCCCCGTGAACCCGTGCGCGATCACGAACACCGGATCACGGGAAGGCAACCGGAAGCCGCCGCTCCCGGCCGCCGCCGGAGCGACCGCCGATCCGTGCGCCGCCGATCCGTACACCGCCGATTCGTACACGGAATCGATCCGTACACCGTCCGCGGTACGCAGAAACGTCCGCAAAGACATACCACCGCCTGTTGCGCCGTGCGTCTCGGAATTCGGACGAATGGCGGAACGTTCCACATGACCTGCCGGACCGGTGCTCATGTCGGCTATTCTGCGGGGGAGAGGACTCGGGCAGCGAAGCCCCCGGGTCCTTTTGTGCTTTCGGAAGCATCGTGTACGACGCGGGAGACCGCTGACGTACGGGCCGTCGGACGCACGAGGCAAGCCGCGGACTCCCCCACCGCCCCGATGGCGTGGGAGGTACCCCGTCGCAGGGACCGAGGAGGAACCAGACGTCATGGGCGAGCGAACCGTGCACGACCGTACGACGACCCGGAAGCGGGCAGCACCCGCACCGGACCGGGAACCCGACAACCGGTTCCGTGAACTCGGCTCCCGGCGCCGAGATCTCGGAGGAGGGGTGCGATGAGTTCACTGCTCCTGCTGACCAACGCCCTCCAGCCGTCGGCGGAGGTGCTCCCCGCCCTCGGCCTGCTGCTCCACCACGTGCGCGTGGCCCCGGCGCAGGGTCCCGCCCTGGTCGACACCCCCGGCGCCGACGTCATCCTCGTCGACGGCCGGCGCGACCTCCCGCAGGTCCGCAGCCTCTGCCAGCTGCTGCGCTCCACCGGCCCCGGCTGCCCCCTCGTCCTCGTGGTGACCGAGGGCGGCCTCGCCGCCGTCACCGCGGACTGGGGCATCGACGACGTCCTCCTCGACACCGCCGGACCGGCGGAGGTGGAGGCCCGGCTGCGGCTCGCCATGGGCCGGCTGCAGATCGCCGGCGACGACTCCCCCATGGAGATCCGCAACGGCGATCTGTCCGTCGACGAGGCGACCTACAGCGCCAAGCTGAAGGGTCGCGTCCTCGACCTCACCTTCAAGGAGTTCGAGCTGCTGAAGTACCTCGCCCAGCATCCCGGCCGGGTGTTCACCCGTGCCCAGCTGCTGCAGGAGGTCTGGGGCTACGACTACTTCGGCGGCACCCGCACGGTCGACGTCCACGTACGGAGACTGCGGGCCAAGCTCGGACCCGAGCACGAGTCGCTGATCGGCACCGTCCGGAACGTGGGTTATCGATTCGTTACGCCGGAGAAGGGTGAGCGTGCCGCCAAGGCCAAGGACAAGGCCGAGGAGGACGACAACAAGGCCACCGACCGGCACAAGGCGGCGGACACGGACGAGAAGGCCGTCCGGAGAACCACGGAGGCACGGACGCAGGCGTGAGACTTCGCGTGTGTTCGCGGGCACGCGTCCTTTTCCCTCTGTTTCCCACAGCTTCCCGCTGCTTCCCGTTCACAGGATCTTTCTCACTCTGCCGGGATCGGTTATATCCGCGTAGACTCCGCGCGTGGCCAAGGTGACAAGGGATGATGTGGCGCGACTGGCGGGTACCTCCACCGCCGTCGTCAGCTATGTCATCAACAACGGACCCCGGCCGGTCGCCCCGGCCACGCGCGAACGCGTACTCGCCGCGATCAAGGAGCTGGGGTACCGACCCGACCGGGTCGCCCAGGCGATGGCGTCGCGGCGCACGGACCTGATAGGCCTGATCGTCCCGGACGCGCGCCAGCCCTTCTTCGGGGAGATGGCGCACGCGGTCGAACAGGCCGCGGCCGAGCGCGGGAAAATGGTGCTCGTCGGGAACTCCGACTACATCGGCGAGCGCGAGGTCCACTACCTGCGGGCGTTCCTGGGGATGCGCGTCTCCGGACTGATCCTGGTCAGCCACGCGCTCAACGACCTGGCCGCCGCGGAGATCGACGCCTGGGACGCCAGGGTCGTCCTGCTGCACGAGCGCCCCGAGGCCATGGACGACGTCGCCGTCGTCACCGACGACCTCGGCGGCGCCCAGCTCGCCGTCCGCCACCTGCTGGAGCACGGCAACGCGTACGTGGCCTGTGTCGGTGGCACCGCGGAGACCCCCTCCGTCGGCGACCCGGTCTCCGACCACGTCGAGGGCTGGCGGCGGGCGATGAAAGAGGCCGGCCTCCCGACCGAGGGCCGCCTCTTCGAGGCCCCGTACAACCGCTACGACGCCTATCGCGTCGGGCTCGACATCCTCTCCGGGCCGAACCGCCCGCCCGCGATCTTCTGCTCCACCGACGACCAGGCGGTCGGCGTGCTGCGCGCGGCGCGCGAGCTGCGCATCGACGTGCCCGGTGAGCTCGCGGTCGTCGGGTTCGACGACATCAAGGAGGCGGCGCTCACCGATCCGCCGATGACCACGGTCGCCTCCGACCGTTCGGCGATGGCCCGCGCGGCGGTCGACCTCGTCCTCGACGACGGACTGCGGGTGGCCGGCTCGCAGCGCGAGCGGCTGAAGGTCTTCCCCTCCGAACTGGTGATCCGCAGCTCCTGCGGCTGCGCGTAGCGGTCAGGCCACCGGCTGGACCACTGCTCGAGCCGCCGCCCGGGCCACCGAGGGCGTCTTCATATCGGGCATACGAGGTTCTGTCGGACTTCTCAGCGGGCACTCAGGGTGTTCTCATGGGGGGACGGGAGGCTCGTCGACATGACCGAATCCTTTCGCCGCAGCGGCGCACACGAGAACCCCCACGCGGGCGGCCCGCAGCACCCCTCCTCCTCTCCGGTGAACCCCGAGTGGCCGCCCCCGCCTGCGTTCGCGCCGGGGCATCCGGTCACCGCCGACGCCACCGGCACCACCGGCACCGCCAGGCCCCGCCGGAAGCGGAACCGGGGTCCGGCCGCCCTGCTCGCCGCCGTGGCGATCGTGGCGGCGGCCGTGGGCGGCGGCACCGCCTACGGCATCCAGGAGCTGACCGGCAACGGCACCGTCGCCTCGTCGAACGCGAGCAGCACCCCTGTGGTGCCGACCGGTCAGAAGGGCACGGTGTCCGGCGTCGCCAAGGCGGTCAGCCCGAGCATCGTCGAGATCAACGCCACCTCCGGCGCCGGATCATCCACCGGCTCCGGTGTGATCATCACCGGGGACGGCGAGATCATCACCAACCACCACGTCGTCGCCGGTGCCTCCTCGGTCAAGGTGCGGACCGGCGACGGCAGGACGTACACCGCGGACGTCGTCGGCACCGAGAGCTCGAAGGACCTCTCGCTGATCAGACTGAACGACGCCTCGGGCCTGACACCGGCCACCCTCGGCGACTCCGACGGCGTACAGGTCGGCGACCAGGTCGTGGCGATCGGCTCCCCCGAGGGCCTGACCGGCACCGTCACCAGCGGCATCGTCTCGGCGCTCGACCGCGACGTGACCGTCTCCACCGACGGGAGCCAGGGGCAGAGCCCGCAGGGGCAGCCGGGCGGCGGCCTGCCCTTCGAGTTCGGCGGGCAGCAGTTCAACGGCGACACCGGCGGGTCCACGACGACGTACAAGGCGATCCAGACCGACGCGTCCCTGAACCCCGGGAACTCCGGCGGCGCGCTGATCGACATGAACGGCGACATCATCGGCATCAACTCCGCGATGTACTCGTCGAGCGGCGGCGGCTCCTCCTCAGCCGACGCCGGCAGCGTGGGCCTGGGCTTCGCCATCCCGGTCAACACGGTCAAGGCGGACCTCCCGGCCCTGCGGTCCGGCGCCATGAACTGACAGTGCCGCGCATCCCCGCCCCACGCGGTACGCACCGATCCGACGCGGTTCCCACCCGAGGAGTCCGACATGATCGCACAGGCCCGGCAGATCAAACAGGTCACCCACGAGGTCCCCGGCGCCGACCCGGCCGGTCTCGCCCTCGCGCTGGAGGTCGCGGCCGAGCTGCCCACCCCGGCACCGCGGGCCCCGGAGGTCGCCCCGGCCACGACCCGCCGCAGGACCGACAACGGACACGGTCACCGCCGCACCGCGCGCGGCTGATCCGTGACCCACGCGCCCCGGGCACTCGTGCGAGCCTGAGACCCTGAGAGTTCGAACGCCCGGCCGCGCGTTCCCCTCCCAGACCAGCAGGCCAGCAGCCCGAGACACCACCGGCCGACATCCCGGCCCCCCGACATCCCGGCAGACCAGAGGATCCCCCGACCCCATGAGCCCCGCAGACGGCGACCGTGACCGTGACCGTGCCCCCCAGCGCATCCTGATCGTCGACGACGAGCCGGCGGTGCGCGAAGCGCTCCAGCGCAGCCTGGCCTTCGAGGGATACGGCACCGAGGTCGCCGTCGACGGCGCGGACGCCCTGGAGAAGGCGGCGGCCCACCGGCCCGACCTGGTCGTCCTCGACATCCAGATGCCCCGGATGGACGGCCTGACCGCCGCCCGCCGCATCCGGGCCACCGGCGACACCACACCCATCCTGATGCTGACCGCCCGGGACACGGTCGGCGACCGGGTGACCGGGCTGGACGCCGGGGCGGACGACTACCTGGTCAAGCCGTTCGAGCTGGACGAGCTGTTCGCCCGGATCCGCGCACTGCTGCGCCGCAGCTCGTACGCGGCGGCCGTGGCCGGCACCGCCGAGGAGGACGACGTCCTGGCCTTCGCCGACCTGCGCATGGACCTGGCGACCCGCGAGGTGACCCGGGGCACGCGACGGGTGGAGCTGACCCGCACCGAGTTCACCCTGCTGGAGATGTTCCTGGCGCACCCGCGCCAGGTGCTCACCCGGGAGCAGATCCTGAAGGCGGTCTGGGGCTTCGACTTCGAACCGTCGTCGAACTCCCTCGACGTGTACGTCATGTATCTGCGCCGCAAGACCGAGGCGGGCGGCGAACCGCGCCTGGTGCACACGGTGCGGGGCGTCGGCTACGCCCTGCGGCAGGACGGCACGGAGTGACGGCACTGGTCCGCCGGTTCCGCGCGCTGCCCATCCGGGCGCGGCTGTCGCTGCTGGTGGCGGCGGCGGTGGCGTTCGCGGTGGCGGCGGTGTCGGTGACGTGCTGGTTCATCGTGCAGGGGAAGCTGTACGAGCAGGTCGACAACGACCTGAAGAAGGCGACGGCGCTGCAGGACCCGCAGCAGCGGGGCGAGATCCGCAGCGCCCTCGGCAACTGCACGGACACCCCCCGGGACAGCATGGACGGAGGCTTCGGGCAGACCTTCTCCCAGGTGGTCAGGGAGGACGGGACCGTGTGCCTGTTCCCCAGCTCGGCGGGCAGGATCAAGGTCACCGAGTCCGACCGGGACGTCATCGCGAGCGCGGGCGACGGCTCGACGGGCCTCTACCGCGACGGCACCGACCAGGACGGCGCCGAGGTGCGCGTCCTGACGCTGCCGCTGGTGATCAACAATCCGAGCACGCTGACCAGTTCGAAGGCCGCCGTCCTCGTCGCCGTGCCCCTCAAGGGCACCGAGTCGACGCTGGGCGACCTCGCGCTGATCCTGCTCCTCGTCTCCGGCGTCGGAGTGCTCGGTGCGGCCGCCGCCGGCCTCGCGGTCGCCCGCGCCGGTCTGCGTCCCGTAGACAAGCTCACCGAGGCCGTGGAGCACGTGGCGCGCACCGAGGACCTGGGCGTCCGCATCCCCGTGGAGGACGACTCCGAGGACGAGGTCGCCCGTCTCTCCCGCTCCTTCAACTCGATGACGTCCGCCCTGGCCAGCTCCCGCGACCTGCAGCAGCAGCTCATCGCGGACGCCGGCCACGAACTGCGCACCCCGCTCACCTCCCTGCGCACCAACATCGAACTCCTCACCCGCAGCGAGGAGACGGGCCGCCCCCTGCCCGCCGAGGACCGCAAGGCCCTGCTCACCTCGGTCAAGGCACAGATGACGGAGCTGGCGGCACTCATCGGCGACCTGCAGGAGCTGTCCCGGCCGGACACCGGCCAGCACGAGGGCCGTGCGCAGATCGTCGCCTGGCAGGACGTCGTGGAGTCGGCGCTGCGCCGGGCCCGGCTGCGCGGCCCGGAGCTGACCATCGCGGCGGACGTCCGGCCCTGGTACGTACGCGCGGAGCCCTCCGCGCTGGAGCGGGCCATGGTCAACGTCCTGGACAACGCGGTGAAGTTCAGCCCGGAGGGCGCCACGGTCGACGTCCGCCTCGCCGACGGCGTCCTCACCGTCCGCGACCACGGCCCCGGCATCGCCGCCGACGAACTCCCCCACGTCTTCGACCGCTTCTGGCGCTCCCCCACCGCCCGCGCCCTCCCCGGCTCGGGCCTCGGCCTGTCCATCGTGGCCCGCACGGTCCAGCAGGCGGGCGGCCGGGTCACCCTGACCCGCGCGGACGGCGGCGGCACCACCGCCACGATCCGCCTCCCCGGCGCCCCCACCCCACCCCCCGAGGTGCCCTGACGGGGGCAGGGCCGATCGAGCGTGCGGAACGAGTGTTAGCTTCTTCCCCGTGGCGGAACACCAGGACGAGACCAAGGCCGCCTACGACGGGGTCGTCGAGCTCTATGCGTCGCTGTTCGCCGATCGGCTGGAGACGCACCCGTTCTCACGGAACATGATCGGTACTTTCGCCGAGCTGGTGCGCGGGACGGGGAACCCGCGGGCGGCCGACGTCGGCTGCGGGCCCGGACATCTGACGGCCATGCTGCACGACCTGGGGCTGGACGCCTTCGGGCTCGACCTGTCCCCGGGCATGGTCGACCACGCCCGGCGGGCCCATCCGGCGCTGCGGTTCGACGAGGCGCGAATGGAGGCCCTGCCGGTCGAGGACGGCGCGCTCGGCGGCGTGCTGGCCCACTACTCGGTGATCCACACCCCTCCTGAGGAACTGCCCGCGCTGCTCGCCGAGCAGGTGCGTGTCCTGACGCCGGGGGGCCTGCTCCTGGTCTCGTTCTTCGCGACCGACGGACCGGAGCCGGTCCGCTTCGACCACAAGGTGACGCCCGCCTACAGCTGGCCGGTGGACCGGTTCGCCGAGCTGCTGGCCGGGGCCGGCCTCGTCACGTTCGCCCGGCTGCTCCACGACCCGGCCTCCGAGCGGGGCTTCCTCGACGCCCACGTGCTGGCCCGCCGCCCCTGAGGACGTCTGCAGGCGACGCGCGCACTCGTCCGGCACATCCCGGAGACGGGGGGCGGGCGACGGCGGACTGAGGGCTGCGGCCCGGGGCGCAGATCGCGGTCGACGAGGTTACGGCCTCTCCGAACCCTCCGTGAACGCGGTGGCGTGGTCGGCGGCCCACTGGCGGGCGCCCTCGGTGAAGGCATCCAGGCACGCCTGCTGGCCGCCCAGACACTCGCGGTCCAGCGGGTGCTCGCCCGGACCAACTGGCAGAAGATCGCCGACGGTCGAACCGCCCACGACGTTCACCCCGAGGCCGTGGCCGACGCCGACCAGGCATTCAGCCGACTGCGGTGACAGGCGACGCCCCCGGTCGGAGAAGACTCCGGCGGTGAGCAGTTCCCCGGCGCGGGTGCGGTAGCGGCCCAGTCGCACTCGGGTGAGCAGGTGCTCGCCGGGGCCGTGCTCGGCGGGACCGTGCTCGGCGGGACCGTGCTCGGCGGTCCGGAGGCCGGTGGGCGGGTGGGCCGGTGGTGACAGGTGGTACGTCCGTCTGTCCCCGTCCGGTGTCTCGCGCGTTCTACCGTGGTCCTCCGGCCCACACGTCACACCCCGGCCGGAGGAGAGGAGCCGACCATGGCCCACGAGGTGGATCCGAACTCCTGCGAGAGGACACCCGAGGCGATCCGTGCGGCCCTGCAGCGGCGCCGGGACTGGTTGCAGGCCTTCGAGCAGGAGTGGCTGAGCGCCGCCGCCGACTTCGACCAGTCGGCGCTCGACGCCGTGATCGACAAGTGGTTCCCCTTCGCCTGCGCCTGCGCCACGCCGGGCTACCTCGACGACGTCGAACAGACCGTCAAACGCATGACGACGGACGACACCGAAGGCCTCGTGTTCCGCGACGCGCAGGGCCACGGCTTCGACGCGGACGGCCGGCCCGTCCCCGCGGGCGGGTGCCGGTGAGCGCCTACGCCATCCGGTACGTGGACCGCGCGGCGGCGCGGAAGGCCGCGTTACCGGGCTCCCGGCGGACCTCGCTCGAGAACCTCGAGAAGCTGCTCACCCTGAACCCGTTCGGCCCGCCGGCCCTCAGCAACCGCGACAACAGCTGGTCCGCGGGCTTCCAGGGCGGCTTCGTCACCTACGTCGTGTCCAACCGCCACGTCGTCGTCAACGTCATCGACCTCGTGGCCCTCTGAGCCCTCTGAGCCCTCTGGAACCGGGACGCGTGTGACACGCTGGGATCATGAAGACACCGCCGGACGGGCTGCCTGTGTACCGCGTGCTGACCGGTCCTGACGACGTGGCGTTCTGCCGTCGGGTGAGCGAGGCCCTGGCGATGGGGTACCGGCTCCACGAAGGGCCGTCGGTCACCTTCGACGGCGACCGGGTGATCGTCGCGCAGGCGGTCGTGTGGCCCGGAGCGGGAGACACCGCCTCGAGGTGACGGACACGCTCCGGCGCATGCGCACGGCCGGGCCGGGCTTCCGGAACGGAAAGAAGGGGCCCGGCGCCCGCGGGCCTCACGGCCTGCCGGGTGTGCCGGGCCCCTCCCGGGGGTCGTCCGCCGATTACCGGACGACCGTGATGCGGTCCGCCGCCGGCGGGGCGATCGGGTTCGTGGGGGAGGAGTTGGCCGTCAGGTACTGCTCCAGGGCCGTCAGGTCGTCCTCGCCGACCAGATCCGCCGTGCCCTCGCCGAGGGTCGGGAAGCCGTCGCCGCCGCCCGCGAGGAAGTTGTTCGTGGCGACGCGGTAGGTGGCGGCCGGGTCGATCGCGGAGCCGTTCAGCCTGAGGGAGTCCGTGACCACCCGCTCCGCGCCGGTCCTGGTCAGGTCCAGGGTGTAGGTCAGGCCGGCGGAGATCTGGAGGATCTTCGGCGCCGCCTCGTTGGCGCCGCTCACCTGCTCCTTGAGGACCTGGATCAGCTGCGCGCCGGTGAAGTCCTGGAGGTTGACCGTGTTGGCGAACGGCTGCACGGTGAAGCCCTCGGCGTAGGTGACCACGCCGTCGCCCTCGGCGGCGCTCGCCGCGTAGGTGAGGGGGGCGCGGATGCCACCGGGGTTCATCAGGGCCAGGTCGGTCTCCGGGTCCAGCGTCCGGCCGTAGGCCAGTTGGGCGTCGGCGATCAGGTCGCCGAGCGGGGTCTCGGTGGTGCCGTCCTTGGTGATGTCACCGGAGATGTAGCCGATCGGGCGGTTGCCGATGGGGGCGGCGAGGGTGTTCCACCTGCCGATCAGCCGGGTCATGTCCGGCGCCTTCGGGACGTCCCGCGTCACCACGTGGTTCGCCGACTTGACGGCCGTACGGGCGATGTCACCCGTCGCGCGGTCGTACGTCAGCGTCGTGTCCGTGTAGAGGCGGCCGAAGGACGCGGCCGAGGTGACCATGCGGGGCTTGCCCGCCGGGTCCGGGATCGTGCACACGTACGCCGCGTGGGTGTGGCCGGTGACCAGCGCGTCCACCTGGGGCGAGACCTTCTTGGCGATGTCGGCGATCGGGCCGGAGACGCCGTCGCCGGCGCCCGGGGAGTCGCAGTCGTAGTTGTAGGAGGACGAGGCGGGGAAGCCGCCCTCGTGCACCAGGGCCACGATCGACTTCACGCCCTGGCGCTGGAGCTCCTTGGCGTACTTGTCGATCGTCTCGACCTCGTCCTTGAAGGACAGGCCCTTCACGCCCTCCGCGGAGACGATGTCGGGGGTGGCCTCCAGCGTCACGCCGATGAAACCGACCTTGACGCCCTTCTGCTTCCACACCCAGTACGGCTTCAGGACGGGCTTGCCCGTCTTCTCGTCCAGGACGTTGGCCGCCAGGTACGGGAAGTCGGCGCCCTTGAACTTCTTGTCCGTGTAGCAGCCCTCGACGGGGTGGCAGCCGCCGTTCTGCAGCCGGCCCAACTCCTTGGCGCCCTCGTCGAACTCGTGGTTGCCGACGGAGGAGACGTCCAGGTCGAGCTTGTTCAGCGCCTCGATCGTGGGCTCGTCGTGGAAGAGACCGGAGAGGAGGGGGGACGCGCCCACCATGTCGCCGGCGGCCGCGGTGACGGAGTAGCGGTTGCCCTTACGGGCCTCGCGCAGGTGGGTGGCGAGGTACTCCGCACCGCCCGCGTCGACGGTCTTGGTCGTCCCGTCCGGGTGCAGTTCGGTGACCCGGCCCGAGGAACCCGTCGGGGGTTCCAGGTTGCCGTGCAGGTCGTTGAAGGACAGCAGCTGCACGTCCTGGTAGCGGCCCGGGTGCCCCTTGTGGTGGCCGTGCCCGTGCGACGCGCCGCCCTTGACCCCACCCGCGCTCGCCGCCTCCGCGGGCAGGGTGGCCGCGGCCAGCGCGCCGATGGTGAGCACACCGGCGGCGGACACGAGAAGACGGTTCGTACGGCGTCTGCGGCGCGGACGGTACGTCAAGGATGTGGACCTGGGTGTGGCTGGCATGCGCCCCCCTGCGGGTCTGCGTGGGTCGGAGTCGGTCGGGGTTGGTCTACGCGGGGCCGGGCCGAACCCGCGTGAGGCGCGCGCCGACCGCCCGGCGCAGCCTAGGGTCAACGCGCGTAGCGCGACAGGGGGTTCATGATTACATCCTGGTTATCTTTCAGTCCCGGCACCGGTCGCGCCGTGCGGCCGGGGCCGCTCGCGCCGTGCGTTCGGCTCCGCGTCCGACGCCGTCGTCGTCCCTTTTCGGCGCCCGCCGCTTACCCTCGTACGCATGACCAGCGACGACTTCGCACGGCCGGGCCGCACCCGCTCGCTCCAGACGTACACCGCGCTCTCCCCCGAGCAGATCGAGGCGGTTCTCGCCCTGCTCGACGAGGCCGCCCGGACCGACGGACAGCAGGCGGTGTCCGAGCAGGGGCGGTTGCAGCTGCGCGGCGGTGAACGGGCGGGCGTGACCCATCTGTTGCTCTTCCTCACCCGCGAGACGAGCGAGGCGAGCGAGAGCGACGGCGGCAAGGACGGCGAACTCGTCGGGTACGCCCAGCTGGAGGACACCGACCCGGTCGAACCACCGGCCGCCGAGCTGGTCGTGCACCCCTCCCACCGGGGGCGGGGGCACGGACGGGCGCTCGGGTCCGCGCTGCTCGCCGCCTCCGGCAAGCGGCTGCGGGTGTGGGCGCACGGCGGTCACTCCGCGGCCCGCCATCTCGCCCAGGTCCTCGGACTCACCCTCTTCCGCGAACTGCGGCAGATGCGGCGGCCGTTGGCCGGGCTGGAGCTGCCCGATCCGGTACTGCCGGAGGGCGTGACCGTGCGGGCCTTCGTCCCCGGGCGGGACGACGCCGCCTGGCTCGCGCTGAACGCCGCCGCCTTCGCCCACCACCCCGAGCAGGGTGCCCTCACCCAGCGCGACCTGGACGACCGCAAGGCCGAGCCGTGGTTCGACCCCGAGGGCTTCTTCCTCGCCGAGCGGGAGGGCGGCGGGCTCGTCGGCTTCCACTGGACCAAGGTGCACCGGGCGGAGGGGCTCGGCGAGGTGTACGTCCTCGGCGTGAGCCCGCAGGCCCAGGGCGGCGGCCTGGGCAAGTCCCTGACCACGATCGGCCTGCGGTACCTGGCGGGGCAGGGACTGCCCACCGCGATGCTGTACGTCGACGCCGACAACAAGGCGGCCGTGGCCGTCTACGAGCGGCTGGGCTTCCTCACCCACGAGACGGACCTGATGTACCGGACGGAGACCTGACAAACCCACCGGCCCCGGCGGACCCGACAGACCCAACGGACCCGGCGAGCCCAACGGGCTCGTCAGACCTGCCAGGCCCGACGAGCCCGACAGACCCGGCGAACCCGATGAACCTGACAGGCCCGGCGGACCTGGCGAGCCCGACAGACCGGCGGACCCGGCGAACCCGGCGACCCCGACGGACCCGACAGACCGGCGAACCCAGCAGACCCGACAGACCGGCGGACCGGAGAGACCGGGCTCGCGCCCCGCGCACCGGCTCCGGCCCGCCGTCTCCGCCGGGGGCCCGAATCCGGCCCCCGGCGCGAGCCCGCCCGAAGCGGGCGCATACGGCTGACGGAGGGCCGCAGAACCGGCCCGAAGCGGGCCCGGGGCGGGCCACACCCCCACCCCCGCACGGGACACCTGATCGACACGGCGCCATACCGCCGGGAATGTACGGTTCGCACCCCGGACGCGCTCCCCGCGGGCCGCTCCCCGATATCCCGCACGTCATGTCTCCGTAACCGCTGATTCAGACAGTCTTGCGACGCTCGGCGAATGAATCGCGCCGCCTCAGAGCCACCGCCGCCCCGGAGGGGTGACTGGGACGTCCCAGGGGCACCATTCGTCCCACCCGCGCTTTCCGACGCGCCCGTGAGGCTGCAGGCGCGGAACAATGGGTCCATGAGCCAGCCGAACGCCGACGCAAAGGCACAGGTACAGCACGCGCAGCCCTCCGTGGGCTCCATCGCCGCACACCGGCCGCACACCGTGGCCGGCACGGTCTCCGACCTGGAACCCGACATCGACGCGGACCTCGACGCCTACGAGGAGTCGCAGACGGGCGGCGAACCGCTGCCCCAGGGCCGATTCCTCGACCGGGAGCGCAGCTGGCTCGCGTTCAACGAGCGGGTCCTCGAACTCGCCGAGGACCCCGCCACCCCGCTGCTCGAACGGGCCAACTTCCTCGCGATCTTCGCCAGCAACCTGGACGAGTTCTTCATGGTCCGGGTGGCCGGCCTGAAGCGCCGTATCGCCACCGGTGTCGCCGTCCGCTCCGCCTCCGGCCTCCAGCCGCGCGAGGTGCTGGAGATGATCTGGAGCCGCTCGCGCGAGCTGATGGCGCGGCACGCCGCCTGCTTCCACGAGGACGTCCTGCCCGCGCTGACGGACGCGGGCATCAACCTGGTCCGCTGGAGCGAGCTGACGGAGAAGGAGCAGGCCCGCCTGTTCACCCTCTTCCGGCACCAGATCTTCCCCGTGCTGACCCCGCTGGCGGTCGACCCGGCGCACCCGTTCCCGTACATATCGGGCCTGTCGCTGAACCTGGCCGTGGTCGTGCGCAACCCGGTCACCGGCCACAAGCACTTCGCCCGGGTCAAGGTGCCGCCGCTGCTGTCCCGCTTCCTGGAGAGCTCCCCGGGCCGCTACGTCCCCCTCGAGGACGTCATCGCCGCCCATCTGGAGGAGCTGTTCCCGGGTATGGAGGTGCTGCAGCACCACGCCTTCCGGCTCACCCGCAACGAGGATCTGGAGGTCGAGGAGGACGACGCGGAGAACCTTCTCCAGGCCCTGGAGAAGGAGCTCATGCGGCGCCGCTTCGGGCCGCCGGTGCGCCTGGAGGTCGAGGAGTCCATCGACCGCGACGTCCTGGACCTGCTCGTGCGCGAGCTGAAGATCAGCGAGGCCGAGGTGTACCCGCTGCCGGGGCCGCTCGACCTCACCGGTCTCTTCCGGATCCACGGCCTGGACCGGCCCGAGCTGAAGTACCGCGCGTTCATCGCCGGCACCCACCGCGACCTCGCCGAGGTCGAGTCGGCGTCGGCGCCCGACATCTTCGCCGCGCTCCGCAGCCGGGACGTGCTCCTGCACCACCCGTACGACTCGTTCTCCACGTCCGTGCAGGCCTTCCTGGAGCAGGCCGCCGCCGACCCGGACGTCCTCGCCATCAAGCAGACCCTGTACCGGACCTCCGGTGACTCCCCGATCGTCGACGCGCTGATCGAGGCCGCCGAGGCCGGCAAGCAGGTCCTCGTCCTGGTCGAGATCAAGGCCCGCTTCGACGAGCACGCCAACATCAACTGGGCGCGCAAGCTGGAGGAGGCCGGCTGCCACGTCGTCTACGGCCTGGTCGGCCTGAAGACCCACTGCAAGCTGTCCCTCGTGGTCCGCCAGGAGGGCGAGACGCTACGGCGTTACTGCCACGTCGGCACCGGCAACTACCACCCCAAGACGGCCCGGCTCTACGAGGACCTCGGCCTGCTCACCGCCGACCCGCAGGTCGGCGCGGACCTCTCCGACCTGTTCAACCGCCTCTCCGGCTACTCCCGCCGTGAGACGTACCGGCGGCTGCTGGTCGCGCCGAAGTCGCTGCGCGACGGTCTGATCTCGCGGATCGACAAGGAGGCCCAGCACCACCGGGCCGGACGCCCCGCCTACGTCCGCATCAAGGTCAACTCGATGGTGGACGAGGCGATCATCGACGCCCTCTACCGGGCGTCGCAGGCGGGGGTGCCGGTGGACGTGTGGGTGCGCGGCATCTGCGCGATCCGGCCGGACGTCGAGGGCCTGTCGGAGAACATCCGGGTCCGTTCCATCCTCGGCCGCTTCCTCGAACACTCCCGTGTCTTCTGCTTCGGCAACGGCGGTGAGCCCGAGGTGTGGTTCGGCAGCGCGGACATGATGCACCGCAATCTGGACCGCCGTATCGAGGCCCTGGTCAGGGTCACCGACCCCGCCCACCGGGCGGCGCTGAACCGGCTGCTGGAGACCGGCATGTCCGACGCCACCTCGTCCTGGCACCTCGGCTCGGACGGAACGTGGACCCGACACGCGGTGGACGCGGACGGCCGGCCCCTGCGGCACGTCCAGGAGATGCTCATTGACGCCCGGAGGCGCCGGCGTGGCACAGCAACACCTTGAACCGACGGATCCGACCCGCCTGGCCGGCCCGGTGCTCAGCCCGGTGACCGGCCCGGTGCCCGCGGCGGCCCTCGCCGGTTATCTGCGGGCCCAGGCCACCGAGTTCCTGCGCGCGCTGCGCCTCCACCGGGAGGCGGGGGCGGGCACGGCGTCCTCGGAGGGTTCCGCCGAGGCGGCGCTCGCGCTGCGCCGTTCGGCCCGCCGGATCAGCGGCAGCCTGCACACCTTCCAGGCGGTCCTGGACCCCGACTGGTCCGAGGCGATGCGCCCGGAACTGGCCTGGGTCTCCGGCACGCTGGCCCTGGAACACGCCTGCTCGGCGCGGCTGGAGCGGCTGCTCCTGGCCCTGCACCGGCTGTCGGGCACGGCGTTCCCGGCCCAGGCGGACGCCGGGAGCAGAACCGGGACGGCCCGGTCGGCCGCCCCGGCCCCCGCCGCCCCCGGGGCGAGCGCGCGTACCGGTACGCGTACGGCGACCGCCTCCGGTCCCGCCGAGCCGACGGCCGCCACCGCGGTGTCCGAACGCGGCAAGCTCACCGTGGGTGCCGCGAGGGCCGGTGCCCTGCTGGACCGGCAGCTCACCCTGGCCCGGACCCGGGCGCACTCCACGGCGCTGCAGGCCCTCGGTTCCTCCCGTTTCCACGCGGTCGCCGACAAGGTCGCCGTGCTGGCCAGCGAGGTTCCGCTGACCCCGGCCGCCGGCTCCGCCGACCTGCGCCCGCTGGCCGAGACCGCGCGGGAGCGGCTCGTCGACGCCGTCGCCGCGCTGCCCCTGGTCACCGCGGGCAGCCCGTACAACGCGGAGGCGCTGCTGCACGGGCTGTCGCCGGATCCGGCCCCGCATCCGCAGGACGTTCCCTGGCACCAGGTCCGTCTGCTGCTGCGCCTGCACCGGTACGCCCGTGAGGTCCTGTACGCCGCCGTCCCGGCCCCCACCGGCACCGAAGGCCCCGCGGACCGCACCGCCCGCACCGGCGGCCCCGCGGGAAACACCGGCAGTGCCGCCCCGCCCCCGAACGTCGGCCTCGTCGCCGCGGGCGAGGCCCTGGACCGGCACCGGGACGCCTCCGAGGCGTCGGCGGCCGCGGCGCACGCCGCCCGTACCCCGCGGATCGCCCCGGCCACGGCGTACGCGCTCGGCGTGCTCCACGCGGACCAGCGGCACGACGTGGAGGCGGCGCGGTACGCGTTCCAGCACTGCTGGCAGACGGACGTCGTCGGCTCGTTGTAGGGAGGCACCCGGTGAGCCCGTCCGACAGCTCCCGCCGGCCCGCGGCCCCGGACCCGACCCCGGAGCCGACCCCGGCCCCGGCCGCCCTCACGCTCACCGTTCAGGCGGCCGGCTGTGTCCTGTGGCGGCACTCCCCGGTAGGGGGGACGCTCGAACTGTGTCTCGTGCACCGTCCCAAGTACGACGACTGGTCCTGGCCCAAGGGCAAGCTGAAGCACGGCGAGGACCCACTCGCCGGAGCGCTGCGCGAGGTCGCGGAGGAGACGGGCCACTGGGCGGTGCCCGCCGTGGAACTCCCGTCGGCGCACTACCTGGCGAACGGCCGGCCGAAGCGGGTCCGGTACTGGGCCGCCGAGGCCGTCGGCGGCACGTTCACCCCCAACGACGAGGTGGACCGCATCCTCTGGCTCCCCCCGCACAGGGCCCGCCGCCGGCTCACCGAGCCGAGGGACGCGGACCTGGTGGACGCCCTGCTCGCCACCTTCCGCTCGGCCCGCTAGCACCCGCCCGCCCCTGCGGCAGCCCCTCCGTCACCACGCACACCACCCGCACCACGCATGCCGCCCGCACCACCCGCACCACCCGCACCACCCGCACCACCTCCAGGCAACGCGCAAACAGCCATCCGGAAACGCCCGGACGACACCCCGGCCGCGGTCCTCCGTCGTACGGGAGTGCCCCGTTCCGGCCCGGTATCCCCCCGTGTCCTTGGCGTAAGCGTTCCGTGACCTCACCACACCGTCCTCAGGGGTTCACCTCTCGTTCATTTACGCCCATCGGCGACGTCACCTCTTCTGCCTAATTTCGGCCTTACGCGATGCGAACCGCCCGCCGATCGGGCGCCGGCATCGCCCAGACTTCTGACTTCAGACTTCGCACGCCGCCGCACTCAGGCCGGCGGCACCTGGAAGGAACTCAAGTGAAGCTTCAGCGCAAGAACCGGCGAGCCCTCGCTCTCGGCGCTCTCGCCGTCTCCGGCGCCCTGGCCCTCACGGCGTGCGGGTCGGACGACACCAGCGGCGGCAACGGCGGCAGCGGTGACTCCTCCGCCAGCGCGCAGACCGGCAACATCCAGTGCGACGACGCCAAGGGTCAGCTTCAGGCCTCCGGCTCCTCCGCGCAGAAGAACGCGATCGACGCCTGGGTCAAGAACTACACGGCCGCCTGCAAGGACGTGCAGGTCAACTACCGTCCTGACGGTTCCGGCGCCGGCATCACCGCCTTCCTCCAGGGTCAGACCGCGTTCGCCGGCTCCGACTCGGCGCTCAAGCCGGAGGAGATCGAGGACTCCAAGAAGATCTGCACCGACGGTCAGGCCATCGACCTGCCGATGGTCGGCGGCCCGATCGCGATCGGCTACAACGTCCCGGGCGTCGACGAGCTCGTCCTGGACGCCGCGACCATCTCGGCGATCTTCGACAGCAAGATCGACAACTGGAACGACGAGAAGATCGCGAAGCTCAACCCCGACGCGAAGCTCCCCGACCTGAAGATCCAGGCCTTCCACCGCTCCGACGAGTCCGGCACCACGGACAACTTCACCAAGTACCTGAAGGCCGCCGCGCCGAAGGCCTGGCCCTACGAGCCGGGCAAGTCGTGGGAGGCCAAGGGCGGCCAGTCCGCCCAGGGCTCCTCCGGTGTGGCGCAGCAGGTGAAGCAGGTCGAGGGTGCGATCTCGTACTTCGAGCTCTCCTACGCCAAGGAGGGCATCAAGACCGTCGACGTGAAGACCGAGGCCGCCGAGCCGGTCAAGGCCACGATCGAGAACGCCACGGCCGCCATCGGCGCCGCCAAGGTCGTCGGCACCGGCAAGGACCTCGCGCTGGAGCTGGACTACACCCCCGAGGCCGAGGGTGCCTACCCGCTCGTCCTGGTGACCTACGAGATCGCCTGCGACAAGGGCAACAAGGCGGACACCCTGCCCGCCACGAAGTCCTTCCTGAACTACATGGCCTCCGAGGACGGTCAGGCCCTGCTGGCGGACGCCGGCTACGCCCCGATGCCCGAGGAGATCATCACCAAGGTTCGCGACACCATCTCGAGCCTGAGCTGACCCCGAGTGCGGTCCGGCTCCCCACCAGGGGCCGGACCGCACCGTCCGGTGCACCGCCGCCATGGGGCCTCGAACAGTGAGAGGCCCCGCAGACCGGAGAACCCTGATGGACATATCCACAACACAGACCGCCCCACCCCCCGTCCCCCCGCCGGCCGAGCAGAAGCGCGCCGCCCGCGGCGCCACCCGCCCCGGTGACCGGATCTTCCTCGGGCTCTCCCGGGGGTCCGGCATTTTCGTGCTGGTGCTCATGGCCGCGATCGCGGCCTTCCTCACGTACCGCACGGTGATCGCGCTCGGCAGCAACGAGGCCAACTTCTTCACCTCGTTCGAATGGAACCCCAGCGGCAACCCGCCGGAGTTCGGCATCGCGGTACTGGCCTACGGCACCGTCGTGTCGTCGGTCATCGCCATGGTCATCGCGGTCCCGGTCTCGGTGGGCATCGCGCTGTTCATCACGCACTACGCCCCGCGCAGGCTCAGCGGCCTCATCGGATACGTGATCGACCTGCTCGCCGCCGTGCCGTCCATCGTCTACGGCCTGTGGGGAGCCCTCGTGCTGGTACCGCACCTGGGCGGTCTCTACGGCTGGCTGGACGACTACCTCGGCTGGACCGGCCTCTTCGAGTGGAACGGCGGCGTCGCGCGCTCGCTGTTCACGGTGGGCGTCCTGCTCGCCCTGATGATCCTGCCGATCATCACCAGCGTCAGCCGTGAGGTCTTCCGGCAGGCGCCGCAGATGCACCAGGAGGCCGCCCTCGCACTGGGCGCCACCCGCTGGGAGGTCATCCGCATGTCGGTGATCCCCTTCGGCCGTTCCGGCGTGATCTCCGCCTCGATGCTGGGCCTCGGCCGCGCGCTCGGCGAGACGATGGCCGTGGCCATGGTGCTCTCGTCGTCCTTCGACATCAACTTCAGCCTGCTCGACACGGGCGGCGGCACGTTCGCGCAGAACATCGCCAGCAAGTTCAACGAGGCCAACCCGCTGGGCCGGGACGCGCTGATCGCGTCCGGTCTGGTGCTCTTCGTGATCACCCTGGTGGTCAACGGCGGCGCCCGCCTGATCATCGCCCGCCGCAAGGAGTACTCGGGGGCCAACGCATGAGCCACGCAACCATCACCCCCAAGTCCGCGAGCTCCCTGCACGGCGCCCGGCTCCCCAAGTGGTACGCCGCCGCCGTCGCCGCCGGCTCGATCGCGCTGGGCCTCGGCATCAGCACCGTGGCCGGCCTGCACAGCAGCATCCAGTGGGCGCTGATCGCCGCGCTCCTCTTCATCTTCGGCTCCTACGCCCTGTCGGCCGTGGTCGAGGGCAAGCGTCAGGCGAAGGACCGCACCGCGACCAGCCTGGTCTGGGTCTCCTTCATCATCGCCGTCATCCCGCTGGCCTCCCTGATCTGGGAGACGGTCAAGAAGGGCGTGAAGGTCCTCGACGGCTTCTTCCTCACCCACTCCATGGGTGTCGTCGCCGACCAGGAGCCCGGCGGCGGTATCTACCACGCCATCCTCGGCACCCTGGAGCAGGTCGGCATCGCCACCCTGATCTCGGTCCCGCTCGGCATCCTGACCGCGATCTACCTGGTCGAGTACGGGCGGGGCAAGCTCGCCCAGGCCGTCACCTACTTCGTCGACGTCATGACGGGCATCCCGTCGATCGTCGCCGGCCTGTTCATCCTCAGCCTGTGGATCATCATGCTGGACATGGGCTACTCCGGCTTCGCCGGTTCGCTCGCCCTGTGCATCCTGATGATCCCGATCGTCGTCCGGTCCACCGAGGAGATGCTCAAGCTCGTCCCGAACGAGCTGCGCGAGGCCTCCCTCGCGCTCGGCATCCCCAAATGGCGCACCATCCTGAAGGTCGTCCTGCCGACGTCCATCGGCGGGATCGTCAACGGCGTCATGCTGGCCATCGCCCGCATCACCGGTGAGACCGCTCCCGTGCTGCTGCTGGTCTGGGGTACGGCCACCATCAACGCCAACCCCTTCGACGGCCCTCAGGCGTCACTGCCGATGTACATCTATCTGCAGTACAACAACGGCTCCGAGCCGGCCTACGACCGTGCCTGGGCGGCGGCCCTGACGCTCATCGCGTTCATCATGATCCTCAACCTCGCGGCCCGCGGCATCGCCCGCTGGAAGGCCCCGAAGACCGGTCGCTGACGCGGCCATCAGCGACACGGACCCGAAAGAAGCAGTGATCCACATGGCCAAGCGCATCGACATCAGCGGCCTCAACGCCTACTACGGCTCCTTCCTCGCCATCGAGGACATCTCGATGACCGTCGAGCCCCGCTCCGTGACGGCCTTCATCGGCCCGTCCGGCTGCGGCAAGTCGACCTTCCTCCGCACCCTCAACCGCATGCACGAGGTCACGCCCGGCGGCAGGGTCGAGGGCAAGGTCATGCTCGACGACGAGAACCTCTACGGCGCCGGCATCGACCCGGTCGCCGTGCGGCGCGAGGTCGGCATGGTCTTCCAGCGCCCCAACCCGTTCCCCACCATGTCGGTCTACGAGAACGTGGCGGCCGGCCTGCGCCTGAACGGCAAGTACCGGAAGTCCGAGCTGGACGGCATCGTCGAGAAGTCCCTGAGGGGCGCCAACCTCTGGAACGAGGTCAAGGACCGCCTGAACAAGCCCGGCTCGGGCCTCTCCGGTGGCCAGCAGCAGCGGCTGTGCATCGCCCGCGCGATCGCGGTCGAGCCGAAGGTGCTCCTGATGGACGAGCCCTGCTCCGCCCTGGACCCGATCTCCACCCTCGCCATCGAGGACCTGATCGGTGACCTCAAGGAGCAGTTCACGATCGTCATCGTGACGCACAACATGCAGCAGGCGGCGCGCGTCTCCGACCGCACCGCGTTCTTCAACCTGGCGGCCGTCGGCCAGCCGGGCAAGCTGATCGAGCTCGACGACACGGAGCGCATCTTCTCCAACCCGTCGGTCCAGGCCACGGAGGACTACATCTCCGGCCGCTTCGGCTGATCACAGACCCCTCACGGTGCTGCATGGCGGTGCCACCGTGAGGACGCGAAGGGCCCGCCCCCCGGTAGTGGGGGCGGGCCCGAGCGTTTTCCGGCGCTACCGGAGGGTCACCAGATGGACCAGCCCGTACGAGGCCGCCGCCACCAGCGCCGCCGCGGGCATGGTGATGAACCACCCCAGGATGATGTTCTTGGCGACGCCCCACCGCACCGCGTTGATGCGCTTCGTCGCCCCGACACCCATGATCGCCGACGTGATCACATGCGTGGTGGAGACCGGCACCTTGAACAGGTACGCCGTGGCGAACATGATCGACGCGCCGGTCGCCTCGGCCGCGAACCCCTGCGGCGGGTCCAGCTCGATGATCTTCCGGCCCAGCGTCCGCATGATCCGCCAGCCGCCCGCGTACGTACCGGCCGACAGCATCACCGCACAGGCGATCTTCACCCAGACCGGGATGGGATCGCCGTACTCCTCGACGTCCGCGATGACCAGGGCCATCACCACGATGCCCATCGTCTTCTGCGCGTCCTGGAGACCGTGCCCGAGCGCCATGGCCGCCGCGGAGACCGTCTGCGCGATACGGAAACCGCGCTTGGCCTTGTGCGGGTTGGACCGCCGGAAGATCCACATGATCGCGGTCATGACCAGGTAGCCGACGAGCAGACCGACGATCGGCGACACGAACATCGGGATGACGACGCTGTCCAGCACCCCGTCCCAGTACACGGTCGTCCCGCCGGCCAGCGCCGCCCCCACCATGCCGCCGAACAGGGCGTGCGAGGAGGAGGACGGCAGTCCGAAGTACCAGGTGACGAGGTTCCAGGTGATCGCGCCGACGAGCGCGGCGAACAGGATCCCCATGCCGGTCGCGCCCTCGGGGGTCTGGATCAGCCCCTCACTGACCGTCTTGGCCACCCCGGACCCCAGGAAGGCGCCGGCCATGTTCATGATGGCGGCCATCGCGAGGGCCACCCGCGGGGTGAGCGCACGGGTCGAGACCGAGGTGGCGATGGCGTTCGCCGAGTCGTGGAAGCCGTTCGTATAGGTGAAGAAGAGCGCGACCCCGATGGTCACGACCAGAGCGAAGGTGTCCATGAAGGGGCTCAGGACTCCTTGACGGCGATGGTCTCGACTGTGTTCGCCACGTGCTCGAAAGCGTCGGCCGCCTCCTCCAGGACATCCACGATCTGCTTCAGCTTGAGCACCTCGATGGCGTCGTACTTGCCGCTGAAGAGATGGGCCAGCAGTTTCCGGTGGATCTGGTCGGCCTGGTTCTCCAGGCGGTTGACCTCGATCCAGTACTCGGTGAGGTTGTCCATGGTCCGCAGGTTCGGCATGGCCTCGGCCGTGAGCTCGGCGGCCCGCGCCAGCACCTCGATCTGCTGGTCGACGCCCTTGGGCAGTTCCTCGACGTTGTAGAGGACGACCAGATCGACGGCCTCCTCCATGAAGTCCATGATGTCGTCGAGGGACGAGGCCAGGGAGTAGATGTCCTCGCGGTCGAAGGGCGTGATGAACGAGGAGTTCAGCTGGTGGAAGATCGCGTGCGTGGCGTCGTCACCCGCGTGTTCCGCGGCTCGCATACGCTCTGCGATCTCGACCCGGGCGGGGCCGTCCGCCCCGAGCAGTTCCATCAGGAGTTTCGAGCCCGTGACGATGTTGCCCGCGGAGGCGGCGAACATGTCGTAGAAGCTCGTCTCCCTGGGGGTCAGACGAAAGCGCACGTGGGGTCCTCGTGATGCATCGGTTCGGTGAGGCTGGTGCCGGGCGCACCATCCAGCCACAACTGTCGGGCCGTCCACCAGTGTCACCCATTCGGTCTCGGGCAACAGGCACGGGGGCGGTCCGGGGGCCGCGGCGCGGCTGCTGCCCGTGGACATCAGCCACAGTGCCTATACCCAACAAAGTTCGCTACCATATACCCGCCAGGGGTATATCTCGCCCGCCACCGCACCAGGAGGACGCGATGACGACCACCGGGACCGGCGCCGGCGCGCCCTCTTCCACGGACACCACGGACGTGACGGATGTGACGGACGTGACGGACACCGCCGACGCGACGGTCGCGACGGACACCACGGACGCGACCGAGGCGGCCGACCCCACGGCCCTCGTCACCGACCACGACCGGGGCATCCACGGCTACCACCACCAGAAGCAGGAACACCTCAAGCGCCTGCGCCGCATCGAGGGCCAGATCCGGGGCCTGCAGCGCATGGTCGACGAGGACGTCTACTGCATCGACATACTCACCCAGGTGTCCGCCTCCACCAAGGCGCTGCAGTCCTTCGCCCTGCAACTGCTGGAGGAGCACCTGCGCCACTGCGTCGCCGACGCGGCCCTCAAGGGCGGCGACGAGATCGACGCCAAGGTGAAGGAAGCGACCCAGGCGATCGCCCGCATGCTACGGACGTGAGCCGCGCGGTCCGGCCGGACCGGCCGGACCGACCCCCGGCTCCGTGCACACCTCGGCCACCTTCAGCACCTTGTCTATGCTCTCCAGGCTGAGCCGGCCCTGGGCGGCGGAGGCGGCGATGATCAGCTCTCCGCACAACTCGATCTCGGCGAGGGCCACATAGTCCCGAACCAACCCACCACCGAGCGGGGCCACACCCGTCACCTCATCCATACCGTCATACGGGCAGAGGCTCCCTAGCGTAGGCAGCACCCCGCGCCCCGCGCATGGCACGTAAGGGCTAGTTCACGCCGGTCATTCCTCGGCGATCCGGCCCGCGTAGATGTCGGCGGGCTCCGGGAGGCGGACGTCGGCGGGGGCGCCGAAGTCGTAGAGGAGGGTGGTGGAGGCGACCGCGACCGGCTCCTCCCGCTCCCCGTTCATGAAGCTGAACCGGTGGCGGACCTTCCGGATGCGTCCCTCGCCGTCCAGGTAGACGTCGAAGGGGACCTCGGCGGTGGCGAAGCCGGTCGCCGCCGCGCCCAGCGGCCCCTTGTTCGCCTCGGAGGCGACGCGCGCGGCCTCGCGCAGGTCCGCCGTGCCCCGGTAGTGCCGCACCTCGGCCCCGGCGAGCTCCATCCTGCCCACGAAGGTGGCGGACCGCGTCCCGCGCAGCAGTTCTGCCGCGGCGAACGGGTCGGTGACGCCACCGGTGACGAGGTTCCCGTCGGACAGCGTCCGGGTGTCCACCCGCACCCACTTGTCGGCGGGCACCCCGGCGCCCCGGTTCTTCATGAACAGCGCGCCCGGAGCGAGCAGCTCGGTGATGGGCCGGCGCACCGACGTACCGGACGGATCCTGCGGCAACAGCACCTTCAGCCGCCCCAGCCGCTTCCGGTAGTCGTACACGCCCTCCCCGCGGATGGTCACCCGGGTACCGCCGGTGGCCATCTCCATCGAGGTGCGCGCCTTGGAGCTGCCCGCCTCCACCAGCGCGTCCGCGGCTTCCCGCACCACCGCCACCGCCGCCGAACCCCCGGACGAGTCGCCGGTCGCCGCCCCGCTCCTGCCGCCGCACCCCGCGAGACCGCCGAGCAGCAGACAGCCGACAGCCCCGAGGGCCACGACCGCACCACCGGCCCGCCCACGCCGCAGTTCCCGTCCTGCCATGCTCCGCCTACCCCCGCTACGTCCGACACGGGCCGCCTGTCCTCCCGGTTAACGACAGGTGGGGGACCCCGTCACGCAGACACACCCGGAGCGGTACCTTTGTCGCGTGGAACAGCAGGGAGCCCCGGTAAGCCTCCAGGAACACAGGACAACCACCTCCGAGCAGGGGCGCTTCTGCGTCGCCCGCTGCCTCTGCGGCTGGCGCGGCCCCGCGAGGAGAGCCAGAAGCCAGGCCCGTACGGACGCCCAGAAACACTCGGTGGAGTGACCCTGACCGGGGAACCACCCCGGGGCCACTCCACCTCGTGACACACGTCACACATCACACGGGACGGCGGGCTACGCCGCCAGGTCGCGCTCCCCCGGCCCGGACTGCCGGGCCTCTCCGGGGTTCACCCGCGCCCCGGCCCCGTCCCCTTTGATCAGCCACGCCCCCCGCCGCGACTGCTCGATCGCCCGCATCAGCGGGGTCAGCAGCGCCATGGCGGGCGGCGACAGCAGCAGCGCGACAGCCGTGCCGAGCGCGAGTCCGCCCACGACGTCCGTCGGGTAGTGCACCCCCATGTAGACCCGGATGAACCCGCCCAGCACCCCGAACACCAGGCCGATGAGCCCGAGCCGCCGATTGGCCAGGAACAGCCCCACCGCCAGCGCCATGCAGAGCGTCGCGTGGTCGCTGACGAACGAGTAGTCGGACTTGCCGTCGACCAGGACCTCGAGCCCCTCGTGGTCCAGGAAGGGCCGGCGCCGCTCCACGAACTCACGTATCGGCACGTTCACCAGGACCGCGACGCCCGCCGCGAGCGGGGCCCACACCAGGGCGGCCACGGTCGGGGCCGCGTCCTCGCCGCCCCGCTTCCTGACGCCCCACCAGCACCACACCAGCATCCCCAACAAGGCGAACAGCAGGCCGAACTCGCCCACGAACTCCATGAGGTGGTCGAACCACGGCGGTGCGGCCTTCGCCAGGCCGTTGATGTCATAGAGCAGGTCGACGTCGGGGTTCGACCCGGAATCTGCGAGTCCAGCCATGGTGCTGAGGCCCCTTCGTCATCTCTTTCCTCCGGCGCACCGTGCGTACGCCGCTACCCCACCCCCGTGGTGTAGAACCGCTGGCCTGTTCGGCTACGACAACAGGAACGCACGGCCCTGGCCGATACGTTCCGCCCTCTATCGAATGATCACTCAGACGTTATCGAAGAGAGATGCGTCGTCGCAGCTCAGGGGGCTGGTTCAGGCACCGCTCAGACCGTCGTGGGGAGTGCTTTCGCGCCATCTTCGGTGACGCGGGTGGCACCAAAGTAGTCAGGTGTGTCGATCGGGTCGAATCGGATCACGGCACCCGGACGCGGCGCGTCGATCATGTACCCACCGCCGACGTAAATGCCCACATGCCGGATGGCCCGGGAATCGGTGAGATCGTCCGAGAAGAAGACCAGATCGCCGGGGAGCAGTTCGTCCCGCGCGGGGTGCGGTCCCGCGTTGTACTGATCGTTCGCCACCCGCGGGAGCGTGATCCCCACGCTCTCGTACGCGGCCTTGGTCAGCCCCGAGCAGTCGAAGCGTCCTCCCTGGTCAGCGGTGCCGTTACCGCCCCAGAGGTAGAGCGTGCCGAGCTTCTTCTGCGCGTAGTCGATGGCTCCGGCGGCCTGCCTGGAGGGGTCGACCCGACCGACCGGCGCGGCGAAGCTCTCCTCCAGCGAGAGGATGCGCTTGACGTAGTTCTGCGTCTCCTTGTACGGCGGCACACCGCTGTACTTGATGACCGCGTACGCCCCGGCGTTGTACGAGGCCAGCATGTTTTCGGTCAGATTCCCCGGCACGTCCTTCACATAGCCCGCGAGGGCGCAGTCGTACGTCGCCGCCGAGGGAATCGCGTCGTTCGGGTCCCATACGTCCCGGTCGCCGTCACCGTCCCCGTCGACACCGTGGGTGGCCCAGGTGCCGGGGATGAACTGGGCGATGCCCTGCGCCGCCGCGTGGCTCTGCGCCCTCGGGTTGAACCCGCTCTCCTGGTACAACTGCGCGGCGAGCAGCGCCGGGTTGATGGCCGGACAGAGATTGCCCCACTTCTGCACGAGGGCCTGGTACGCGGCCGGCACGGTCCCCTTCGCCAGCGTCTTGGCGGCACTTCCGCCGGCCCCGCCCGCGAGGTTCCCCGCGACGACGAAGACGCCGACGGCGAGCACCATGACGAAGGCGAGCGCGGAACCCACAGCGACGCCTGCCGCGATCCAGGCCTTACGCACCGTCAACCGCCCCTCGCCGTCCCGGAGTCCGCTGCCCACGTCAGCGTCACGTCAGCATAGAGGCGCCCGCCCCTCTCCGGGGTGATCACGGGAGGGACGGGAACACCTGTGCCGCGTGGGACAGGACGCACGGCATCAGCCGCACTCCGCCCACAGGACCTTCCCCCCGGTCAGCGCCCCCACACCCCACGAGGACGCGCAGGCCCGCACCAGCGACAGCCCCCGCCCGTTCTCCGCCTCGTCCGGCGGCACGTCGAGCGGTGCCCCCTCACCGAACCCGGGAGGCACCCGCGGGTCGGTGTCCCACACCCCGATCCGCAGCCGCCCGTCCTCGGCGGCGCGCAGCCGCAGGGCGTAGGGGCCGGTGGTGTGCACATGGGCGTTGGCGAGGAGTTCGGCGGCCACCAGCTCCGCGGTGGGCACGAGCTCGGCGAGGCCGTGCGCCCCCAGCACGGTCCGCAGGGTGACCCGCGCGATGCGCGGAGCACGGGGATCGTGCGGGAGTTGAAGAACGTACGACCAGGGCGGGTTTACGGTGGGCATGGAAGTCTCCGATCACCGTGGGAAGTTGGAGGATTGCGTACGGTTGCTCCCCAGTGGCATGCCGATCCGTCGACCAGTGCACTTCTGGGGTGGGGCGCCACGAAGGAAGCTAGCAGTCAGGGACTATTTTCTTCGTCCCGATCGGAGCTATAACTACTCTTTCCACCTGTGTGGGTGACGAGTGGTACGGAGGAGCGACGGGCATGCCCGCGAGAACCAACCCCACTGCCCGGCAGCGCCGCTTCGGTGTTGAGCTGCGCAAACTGCGCGAGCGCGCCGGCCTGACCTCGACGGAGGCCGCACAACTCCTAGGGACCAAGCAAGCCCAGGTCAGCAACATGGAGTCAGGACGACAGCCAGTCAGCGCCGATCGCGTGCGCACTCTGGCCTGCCAATACGACTGCCCCGACAAGGACCTCGTCGAAGGCCTCGCCGCGATGACCGGCGAGCGCCGACGCGGCTGGTGGGAGGAGTACCGGGACATCCTGCCGTCGGGTCTGCTGGATCTGGCCGAGCTGGAACACCACGGCACCGCCCTGCGCACTGCCCACACCTCCGGCATTCCGGGCCTCTTGCAGACGATGGACCACGCCCGCGAGGTGTTCCTTCAGGTCGTCCCCGACCTGTCACCCCCTGATGTGGAACACCGGACCTCGTTCCGCATCAAGCGCCAAGCCGTCATCTTCCGCCAGCAGCCGGTCCCCTACCAGGCGATCATTCACGAGGCGGCCCTGCAGATGAGGTTCGGCGGGCGGGACGTGGCCAAGCGGCAGCTCAAGCACCTGCTCAAGATGAGCGAGCACCCCAACATCTCGATCCACGTCATCCCCTTCGACGCGGGCGGCTTTCCCGGAGCCGGACAGCCGATCTACTACGTGCACGGCCCCGTGCCGCCGCTCGACACCGTCCAACTCGACCAGTCCCACGGCATCGCCCTGCTGGATGCCGACGCCCAGCTGGAGAAGTACCGCAAGGTCCTCGATCGTCTGCTGGCCCTCAGCCTGATCGAGATCGAGTCCCGGGCCCTCATCCACCGCATCATCCAGTCCATCTGAGAGGCAGTCACTCCCATGCCCCACTGGCAGAAGTCCTCGTACTGCGGCGAAGGCGAATCCTGCATACACGTCGCAGCCACCACCGCTCCCCGGGCGGCCATCCACATGACCGAGTCCGCCGATCCC
The DNA here is from genome assembly GCF_052246875.1 of Streptomyces sp. GDS52. Taxonomy (NCBI): domain Bacteria; kingdom Bacillati; phylum Actinomycetota; class Actinomycetes; order Kitasatosporales; family Streptomycetaceae; genus Streptomyces; species Streptomyces sp. GDS52. Next base: position 3,851,445 of record NZ_CM125966.1, on the reverse strand, counting down.
AGCGGAGCGATACTCACCGCCACGCCGGACGACTTCCTGAGGCTCCTTCAGGTGCTCAAGGGGGAAGGGGAGGTGACCGCCCACCGGTCCACCGCCATCGACGTGACCGTCGAAGACGACCTCACCGTCCGCATCCACGCCGGCGCGACCCCCGGGACCACCGTCACCACGGACCGACACCGGTGGGACACCTTCGTCCTCGGCGTACGCGCGGGTGAGTTCGACCATTTCGTGGCCCAACCGTGATACACAGAGTGACGATACGACTCATCACTCATCGGCTCGCTCCCCTCCCGGGGACCGGCGCGCGCCGGTGAGAAGCTTTCTTCATACGAAACCCGCCAACTAATGACGCCGAGTCGACGTCCGACGGCGTCATCGTCGGCGACAATGAGGCCTGACCTCTGCATGCCCGCAGGGGGCACGGAACGACCCGACAGGGGCGGTGACTTACATGTTCTTTGCGGCCGACGAGGGAGACATCAACACCATCATCGGCGGGATCGCTCCCGACTGGGGCCCCTTCGGCAGCTTGGGCAACGAGGCCAAGGTCATGATCGAAGTGGTCATGGCGCTCGCCATCCTGATCTGCCTGGGCATCGCCATCTGGGGAGCGGCGAAGCAGCGCATCGGCGCGACGGCGCTGCGCGACACCTTCAGCGCGGAGCAGGGCAAGGGCCTGATCATCGCGGGCCTGACAGGGGTCTTCATCATCGGCTCTCTGGGCACGGTGTTCACCATCGTGTACGGAATGGCCGTGTAGGGGACCCCCATGCCTCCGACCGGGCCCGTCCGGCCTCTCCTTCCACCCCACCCGCCCGTCGCGCCCACCGGCTGAGGTTGCGTTTCCCTGATGTCGACTCATAACACCGCGCCCGCGCGGGGACCAGCACGGCTACCGTCGTACAAGGAGTACGCGGAGTACGAGGTGTTTCCGCACGACGCTGAGGGGGCGTACGCGGCATGAGTCTCGGAGACGAACACGGGAGCTCCGGCGGGTACGGCGGTACGGGCCAGACCCACACCCGCCTGCCGGAGGCGGACGTCAGCCCGTACGCCGGTGGGCGCAGAGGTGGCCGTACGTCGTCGCGCAGCCTGGTCACGGTGGTCGGCGTGGTGGTGCTCCTGATCGCCGCGATCGCCTTCGCGAACCGTGGAGGAGACGATGTGCCATCGGACGAGACCGACGACTCCCCGAAGGCGGCCGCGACGGCCCCCTCCGGGGAGAAGCCGGTCCAGTCGAAAACGGCAGGCATCCCCTCAGGCTTCGCCCACAACCGCCAGGGCGCGGAGAGCGCGGCGGCGAACTACGCGGTGACGCTGGTTTCGGCCGACATCCTCAAGCCCGCTCAGCGGAGCAGGATCGTCCAGCAGCTCTTCGTCGCCGACAAACAGGCCTCCCTGGAGGACCGGTTCAACAAGGCGTACAGCAAGGAGTTCCTGAGCAACATCGGTCTCGACGAGAAGGGCGAAGCGGCCCCGGGCAGCACCTACGTCTCGCGCACCATGCCGGTCGGAACGAAGGTCACGAACTACTCGGACGCAGCCACCGCCGTCGAGGTCTGGTGCTCCGGCGTGTTCGGCACCACCGGTGAGAGCACGACCAACCCGGTCACCAGCGACTGGTTCACCATGACCCTCCAGTTGCACTGGGCGGATGGCGACTGGAAGATCGACAGCTTCTCTCAGAAGGACGGCCCCGCGCCCGTTCCGGGAGACGACAAGGCGTCCACCGCCGAGGAGATGGCCAAAGCCGTCAAGGAGTACGGAGGCTTCACCTATGCCCGGTAGCCAACGCCGCGTACTCAAAGTCGCCGCCATCGTCACAGCCGCTCAAGCCGCAGTCCTGCTGCTGGCCACCCGGGCCGTCGCGGCCCCCACTCCGTCACCGACCCCGTCGGACAACAACTGCGACCTCATCGTCGGGCCTGCCAAGGACTACTGCGAACGCGGCGAGGGCGGAGGATCCGGCGGGTCCGGCGGAGCCGGCAGCCTCAGCGACCCCACCACCGCCCTCGACCCCCTCGCCGCCCTGGCAAGGGGCTGCGCCGACGCCGCCTCCTGGACCATCAAGAAGCTCAGCGACGCCGTCGACGAGACGGCCGCCGTGGACTTCACCAACCCGACGTTCCGCCAGCAGTACGCCGTCGTCTTCGCCGCCTCGACGATCCTGACGCTCCTGCTGTGGCTGCTGGCCGTCGCCAAGCGGGCCGTACGAGGCGTCCCCCTCACGACCGCCCTCTCGGAGGCCATCGGCTTCCTCTGGCTCACGGTGCTGGCCTCGGCGTTCACCCCGCTGATCCTCTACACCGTCGTGTCGGCCACGGACAGCGTGACCGACGTCCTGGCGACGGCGACGGGCAACCAGACGGACACGTTCTTCGGCACGTTCGCGGGCGCCCTGGAGAAGGGCGAGGACATCGGCGGCGGCCCGATCATGCTGATCATCGTCTCGCTGGTGTCGATCCTCGCGGCCGGCGTCCTGTGGCTGGAGCTGGTCATCCGCGCGGCCCTGCTCTACGTGGGCGCGCTGCTCGGCACCGTCGTGTACGCGGGGCTGGTCGACAAGAACCTGTGGGGGCACGTCCGGCGCTGGGCGGGCATCATGATCGCGGTGATCCTGGTGAAACCGGTCATCGTCATCGTGCTGGGCCTGGCGGGCGCGCTGTCCTCCGACGACGGGCCCAACGCCTTCTCCGCCGTGGTGTCGGGCCTCGCCATCATCCTGCTGGCCATCTTCGCCAGCGCGATGATCTACCGCTTCGTGCCGGGCTTCGGCGACGAGATCGCCAACTCCCGCAACAACCGCATCATGCAGGGCGCCGAGAGCAAGGCCGCCGCGGTCATGAGCTCCCCCGCGACCATGGTCGCGCAGGGCATCAAGACCCACAGCACCCGCGCCGACAGCCACGGGGGCGGCCAGTCCTCGTCGTCCGGCGGCGCGCGCCCCTCCAACCCCGCCTCCGGCGGAGTCGCCGCGCACAGCTCGCGCCCCTCGAACGGTGGCGGCGGATCTGTCCCCTCCGCCGCACCTGCCGCACCCGCACCCCGCTCGGGCAGCCCGGTGGCCACACCGCACGCCGGCCGGAGCAACAGCAGCAGTACCAACAGCACGGGAGGTGAAGGGCGTTGACGACCGATTCCCACCTGTCCCATCCGGTCACGCCCCGCCGTACGTATCTGATCGGCCGGGCCCGGCCGAACGCGATCGTCGGCCGCAATCGGGAGACCGGGGAGATCGCGCTGATCGTCCTGGGCGCGTTCTTCGGCATGATGGCCGGTCTCCTCGTCCCCGTGCTGTCCGTGCGGATCGTGCTGCTCGCGGGCCTCCCGATGATCGCGCTGGCCGCCGTGTACGTGCCGTACCGGGGCCGCACGTTCTACAAGTGGTTCGAGATCAACCGGAGCTACCGGCGGAGCGTGCGCCAGGGCACGACGTACCGCTCGGGTGTCGTGGAAGCGGGCACCCGGCTGGACGGCCGGGAGGTCGAGGTCGGGCCGCCGCCCGGGATCGGGCGGATCACCTGGCTCGCCGCCCCCTTCGGGCCCGACGAGATCGCCGTACAGCTGCACGCGGACCGCAAGACGGTCACCGCGGCCATCGAGATCGAGGGCCCCGGCGTGGGCCTGCGCGACTCCGAGGACCAGGAGGCGCTCGTCGACCGCTTCGGCACGCTGCTCAAGCACGTGGCGAACGGCGACGGCTTCGTCACCCGCATCCAGATGCTCGCCCGCACCCTGCCCGCCGACCCCGACGCGCACGCCAAGGACGTCTCCCTGCGCGGGGACGAGAAGGCGCCGCCGTGGCTCCAGCAGTCGTACGACCAGCTGCAGTCGATGGTGTCGACCAGCAGCGAACAGCACCGTGCCTATCTCGTCGCCTGCATGCACTACACGCGTGATCTGGCCTCCGAGGCCAACGCGATGGCCCGCGCGATGCGCACCCAGAGCCGCCGCAAGGTGGACCGGGACGCCGGGCTGGCCGTCGTCATGGCCCGTGAGCTGACCGACATCTGCTCCCGGCTCCAGGAGGCCGACATCCGCGTACGGCAGCCGCTCGGCCAGAGCAGGCTGTCCTCGCTGATCCACTCCATGTACGACCCGGACCACCCCATCGACCACATCCAGGCGATGACCAAGCGCAACGCCTGGCCGGCCGAGCTGGACGCCATGGAGCCCACCTACCTCCAGGCCAAGACCCGCGAGTCCTCCACCCGCGCCCCCTGGTGCCACGCCACGGCCTGGATCAAGGAGTGGCCGATGACCCCGGTGGGCGTCAACTTCCTCGCGCCGCTCCTCGTCCACACCCCGGACGTGATCCGTACCGTCGCCGTCACGATGGACCTGGAACCCACCGAGGTCGCCATCGAGCGCATGCTGACGGAGAAGACCAACGACGAGGCCGACGCGTCCCGCGCCGCGAAGATGAACCGCACGGTCGACCCGCGCGACATCGCCGCGCACGGCCGGCTCGACCAGCGCGGCGAGGACCTCGCCAGCGGCGCGGCCGGCGTCAACCTCGTCGGCTACATCACCGTCTCCTCCCGCAATCCCGAGGCGCTGGCCCGCGACAAGCGGACCATCCGGGCCTCGGCCGGAAAGTCGTACCTGAAGCTGGAGTGGTGCGACCGCGAGCACCACCGCGCCTTCGTGAACACACTCCCGTTCGCCACCGGCATTCGAAGGTAGGGGCTGAGTCCGATGCGGGATCCGCTGTCCGTCGTCACCGACGCCTTCACGTCCTTCCTGTTCGGGAAGGTCGAGACGACACGGCTGCCGGTGCGCACGTCCACCGGCCAGGCGCAGGCCGTCTACCTGCCGACGGCCGCCCCCGGCCTCGGCGACTCCGGCGTCATCATCGGCCGCGAGGTCTACTCCGGCAAGGGCTACATCTACGACCCGTTCCAGCTCTACGGCCAGCAGCTGCCCGCGCCGCACTGGCTGGTCCTCGGCGAGTCCGGCAACGGCAAGTCGGCCCTGGAGAAGACGTACGTCCTGCGCCAGCTGCGCTTCCGCGACCGCCAGGTCGTCGTCCTGGACGCCCAGGGCGAGGACGGGGTCGGCGAGTGGAACCTCATCGCGCAGGAACTGGGCATCACCCCCATCCGGCTGGACCCGACGGCCGCCCTGAACCACGGCATCCGGCTCAACCCGCTCGACCCGACCATCACCACGACGGGCCAGCTCGCGCTGCTGCGCACCATCATCGAGGTCGCGATGGGCCGCGGCCTCGACGAGCGCTCCGGCTTCGCGCTCAAGGTCGCGCACGCCTACGTCACCGAGAGCATCGTCGAACGCCAGCCGGTCCTCACCGACATCGTCGAGCGGCTGCGCCACCCCGAACCGGAGTCGGCGGAGGCGATGAACGTGGCCATAGACGACGTACGGGCCTGGGGCCTGGACGTCGCCCTGGTCCTCGACCGGCTCGTCGACGGTGACCTGCGCGGCATGTTCGACGGCCCGACGACGGTCGGCATCGACCTGGACGCGCCGCTGATCGTCTTCGACCTGTCCCACATCGACCGCAACTCCATCGCCATGCCGATCCTGATGGCGATCGTCGGCGTCTGGCTGGAGCACACCTGGATCCGCCCCGACCGGAAGAAGCGCATCTTCCTGGTCGAGGAGGCCTGGCACATCATCAACAGCCCGTTCGTCGCCCAGCTGTTCCAGCGGCTGCTGAAGTTCGGCCGCCGGCTCGGCCTGTCCTTCGTCGCGGTCGTCCACCACCTGTCCGACGTGGTGGACGGGGCGGCGGCCAAGGAGGCGGCGGCCATCCTGAAGATGGCGTCGACCCGGACCATCTACGCCCAGAAGGCCGACGAGGCACGGGCGACGGGCAGAGTGCTGGGCCTGCCCCGGTGGGCGGTGGAGATCATCCCCTCGCTCACCCCGGGCATCGCGGTCTGGGACGTCAACGGCAATGTGCAGGTGGTCAAACACCTGATCACCGAGACCGAGCGCCCGCTGGTCTTCACCGACCGCGCGATGACCGAGTCCTCCGCCGACCTGCCCCACGACGCCCTGCTCGCCGCCGAACTGGAGGCGGAGGAGCGGGCCGCGGCCTTCGTGGAACAGCACGTCGGCGACTCCCGGTCGACGGTGGCGTAAGAGCGTCGGGGCTTCGGCACTTCGGGGTTCCGGGGCGACAGGGAAAGGCACCACGCATGAGACCTGACGGCCACGGCAACGGCCACGGACGGAACGGCCAGGGCGGCATCCCGGACGGACTGCTGGTCGGACTGCTCGCGTTCCTGCTCGGCATCACCCTGCTGGTCTGGACGGCCACCGGCCTCGCGGGCCTCGTCGCCCGCGGCTCCTGGCCGTCCGGCGTCACCTTCACCCGCACCCCGGTCGCCATACGGCACCTCGTCGCCGAGCCCCACGACATCCCGAGCGCCTGGCCGGACGCCCCCGCCTCCACCCTCTCGGGGTACGGGCTGTTCTGGGGCCTGTTCATCGGCCAGCTGATGCTGCTGCTCGTCCTCACCCTCTTCGTCCTGGGCACGGTGACCCGCTGGCGGGCGGTACGGGCCCGGCGGAAGGCGGAGCGGGCCACCGCGGGCGCGACCGCGGCGCCGGAACCAAAACCTGAACCGATCCGGCACGAGGTACCGACACCGAGAGCAGCACCCGAGCCCGCACGGGAACGGGAACGGGAAACAGTGCCACCACAGGAAGCCACCCCCTCAGCGGACCCGGCAGGCCCAGCGCACTCGGCAGCACCTCCGGCGCTCTCGACCCACCCGGTGTTCTACGGCTCCCCGGCCACCCGGCACACCATCGCCGCCTCGGCCGTACGGGACGCGGAGGGCCCCGCCCTCGTCGTCACCTCCGACCCCTCCCTCTGGGCGGAGACCAAGGACGCACGGGCGAAGCTCGGCCCCACCCACCTCTACGACCCGACCCACCGCTGCGACACCCCGGCCCGCCTCCACTGGTCCCCCACAGCCGGCTGCGAGGACAAGGAGACGGCCGTCGCCCGCGCCGCCGCCCTGCTGGCCCCGGTCCGCCCCGCCTCCCGGCTCGACCAGGCCGTCAGCGACACCGCCCAGACCCTCCTGCGCAGCTACCTGCACGCCGCCGCCCTCGACGGCCGCACCGTCCGCCACGTCCACCGCTGGGCGCAGGGCACCCAGGTCCAGGACGCGGTCCGCGTGCTGCGGACCCACCCCCAGGCCGCCCCGGGCGCCGCGGGCGAACTCGAGGCCGCCCTCACCGCCTACCCGGAACGCCGGGACATGGCCCAGCAACTGACGACGCGTGCGCTCTCCGCCCTGCTCACGGTCAACATCCGCGAAGCCTGCACTCCGAACCGAACTGATGCCCTCGCCCTGGATTCCTTCGTCCACGAAACGGGCACGCTTTATGTGGTGGGTGAATCCATCGAGGATCCCCGCACCCAGCCAGGTGCGATGCCGTTGCTGACGGCCCTCACCGCAAGCGTGGTCGAGCACGGCCGGCGCATGGCCGAACGGTCATCCTCCGGTCGGCTCGACCCACCATTCACCCTGGTCCTGGACGACGTGGCGGCCGTGGCCCCCCTCCCCCGGCTCCCGGAGCTCCTGACCACCGGCGCGGACCGGGGCCTGCCCACCCTGGCCCTCCTCCGCTCCCGCGAACAGGCCCGCACCCGCTGGCCCCACGACGAACTGCCGGTGTAGGCACCGCAGGTCACCGCTCGACAACCATCTCCAACTCGTACTCGTCCGGCCTCCCCGCCAACGGCAGGCTCACCCCGCTCTCCACGAAGCCCGCCTTGCGGTAGAAACCGAGGGCACGCACATTGTCCGGGTGCACGATGAGCCGCACCCGCTCCAATCCCACCCCCCACGCCCACTCCAACGCAGCCTCGAACAACGCCTTGGTGAGCCCGTTCCCCCGATACTCGGGCCGTACGAACACCCCGACAAGATGCCCCTGCCGCCGCTCGACGCGAAACCCGGCCAAGTCCTTCGTACCGGGCTCCTCGACCAGCAGGGCGACCGACCCCACCCAGGTACCGTCCGCCGTCTCGGCGATGAACTGCCGCATCCCGTCCGCACCCTCGGCCGCCCGCGCCGTCCGCTCCTGCCAGTACGTGTCGGGCCGCGTCACCGCCGTCTCGTACGTCTCCAGAAAGGCGATGTCCGCGACCGGGTCCCGCAGCGCGATGAGCCGCAACCCCTTCACCGCGGCCCACTCCTCGGCCCGCACCTGCCGGATCACATAGTCCCCGAAAGCGGTGCCGATCCCCGTCCCGGAACGCGTAGTAGTCATACCGGCCACCGTAGTACCGGGGTACCACCGCCCTCACCCGAAATACTGCCCGCGGTCCGACGCCCGCCACCCTCGCGCGGACGAGCATCGAACCATGGTTACGGCACAGGAACTCACCGAACACCACGGCGACCGGACCGTCGTCACCGACCTGTCCTTCACCGTCCGCCCCGGCACCATCACCGGCTTCCTCGGCCCGAACGGCGCCGGCAAGTCCACCACCCTGCGCATGATCCTCGGCCTGGACGCCCCCACCCACGGCCACGCCACCGTCACCGGCCGCTCCCACGCCGCCCACCCGGCGCCTGCATCGGTCTCGTCATGATCGTCCTCGAGGTCCTGCGGATGCTCCCCCGTTCCGTCGTCGAGGACGCCGTCCGCCACTTCCCCGCCAAGGCCCTGGAGTCCCTCACCGCCGCCCAGCACGGCCCGGGTGCGGCGGCTCCTGACGCCGCGCTGCTCGCCCTGACCCTGTGGGCGGCGACCTCCCTCCCGGCAGCGGCAGTGACCCTGCGCCGCCGGGACGTCTGACCGCCGTGGCGCCCACCGTGTTCCGCCCGACGGCCGGACCGGCCACCATGAGCCTCGTGGCGAACGACGACCGGGAGACACCCACGGCAGAACGGCCATCGGAACGGCCCACGGAACCTCTCACCCAGTACGTGCAACGCCTCAACCAGCGGGTGCGCGCGTTCGACCGGCGCCACCCGCTGCTGTGGGACCTGCACTTCACCGGCTTCTGGACGACGGCCGCCCTCATCGACTACGCCGGCGGCGGATGGCGCACCGTCACCCACAACCCGGACACCCCCGGCCCTCTCCTGCTCGTCCTGAGTCTGGGCCTGTCCCTCCCTCTCCTGTGGCGCCGCACCCACCCCGCGGCGGTCCTGCTCGCCATGGCGCCGTTCGCCCTGGTCAACGCCTGGTCAGGCGCTGTCCTCCAGGCAGCCCTGCTACAACTCGTCGCCGTCCACCACATCGCCCTGCGCCTCCCCTTGCGATACCTGTGGTGGACGACCGCCCTCGTCCTCACACCGGTCGCGGTCTCCACGGCCCGCCACGGGGAGGGCGACTGGAGTCAGCAGATCGGCTCGCAGCTGACGTCCGTCATCGTGGCGGCCCTCATCGGCGTCACGGTCCGCACCCGCCGGAACTACACCGAGGCCCTGGAGGACCGGGCCCGCCGCCTCGAGATCGAACGCGACCAGCAGGCCCAGCTCGCCACCGCAGCCGAACGCGCCCGCATCGCCCGCGAGATGCACGACATCATCGGCCACAACCTCTCCGTCATCACGGGCTTGGCCGACGGCGGCAAGTACGCGGCCACCAAGTCCCCGGAACGCACCGCTCAGGCACTGGACGCCATCGGCACCACCAGCCGCCAGGCGATGAGCGAACTCCGTCGCCTCCTGGACGTCCTGCGGGACGACGAGAGCAGCCACCACCCCGCCGAGCTGACTCCCCAGCCCACCCTCACCGACCTCGAGCAGCTCATCAACGGCGTCCGCGCCGCGGGCCTCCCCGTCCACACCACCGTCGACGGCCGGGCTGGCCTTCCCCCAGGCCGCCAGCTCACCGTCTACCGTGTCATCCAGGAAGCCCTCACCAACACACTCAAGCACGCCGGCCCGAACACCACCGCCGAGATCACCCTCGCCTACGGCGACCAGGGCTCCGTCACGGCCACGATCACCGACACCGGAACGGCCGGAAACACGGGGACCACCGGAACGGACACTCCCGCCGACGGGCGCGGCCTCCCCGGAATGCGTGAGCGAACCGCCCTGTACGGCGGCACACTTGAAGCCGGCCCACGGCCCCGCCCCGAACAGGGCTGGCGCGTCCACCTGCACCTTCCGGAGGAACCCCCGCAGTGACCACCGTCCTCATCGCCGACGACCAGCCCCTTCAGCGATTCGGCTTCCGCATGCTGCTGGAGAGCCAGGACGACATGACAGTCCTCGGCGAGGCATCGGGAGGCAGCGAAGCAATCCGTCTGACGGCCGAACTGCACCCCGACGTCGTCCTGATGGACATCCGCATGCCCGGCATGGACGGCATCGAGGCCACCCGCCGCATCGTCGCCGCCGGCGACCGCACCCGTGTCCTCATCCTCACGACGTTCGACCTCGACGAGTACGCCTACGCAGGACTCCGTGCCGGCGCCTCCGGCTTCCTGGTCAAGGACGCCCAGCCGGAGGAGCTCCTCTCCGGCATCCGCTCCGTCGCCACCGGGGACGCGGTCGTCGCGCCCGGCCTGACCCGCCGTCTCCTGGACGCCTACGTCCACCACTTGCCGACACCGACTCGCCAGGGCACGTCCCCGCCCACAACCCCGCACACCGACCCCCGCCTGGGCGCTCTCACCGAGCGCGAACGCGAGATCCTCACGGTTATCGGTCAGGGCTGGACCAACACGGAGATCGCCACCCGCCTCCACCTCGCCGAATCAACGGTGAAAACACACGTGGGCCGCATTCTCGCAAAGACGGGCTCGAGGGACCGCATCCAGGCAGTGATCCTGGCGTACGACACAAAACTGGTGGAGCCGTCATAAACCCAACGGGAAATGCAGAAAGCCCCGCACCATATCGGTGCGGGGCTCTCCCACAATTTGTTCGGCGGCGTCCTACTCTCCCACAGGGTCCCCCCTGCAGTACCATCGGCGCTATAAGGCTTAGCTTCCGGGTTCGGAATGTAACCGGGCGTTTCCCCTACGCTATGACCACCGAAACACTATGAAACACTCAACCGCACCACGCCGTGGCCCGGCATGGGGTCGTTCGTGGTTTCAGAACCAACACAGTGGACGCGAGCAACTGAGGACAAGCCCTCGGCCTATTAGTACCGGTCAACTCCACACCTTACGGCGCTTCCATATCCGGCCTATCAACCCAGTCGTCTACTGGGAGCCTTACCCCATCAAGTGGGTGGGAGCCCTCATCTCGAAGCAGGCTTCCCGCTTAGATGCTTTCAGCGGTTATCCCTCCCGAACGTAGCCAACCAGCCATGCCCTTGGCAGGACAACTGGCACACCAGAGGTTCGTCCGTCCCGGTCCTCTCGTACTAGGGACAGCCCTTCTCAAGACTCCTGCGCGCGCAGCGGATAGGGACCGAACTGTCTCACGACGTTCTAAACCCAGCTCGCGTACCGCTTTAATGGGCGAACAGCCCAACCCTTGGGACCGACTCCAGCCCCAGGATGCGACGAGCCGACATCGAGGTGCCAAACCATCCCGTCGATATGGACTCTTGGGGAAGATCAGCCTGTTATCCCCGGGGTACCTTTTATCCGTTGAGCGACGGCGCTTCCACAAGCCACCGCCGGATCACTAGTCCCGACTTTCGTCCCTGCTCGACCCGTCGGTCTCACAGTCAAGCTCCCTTGTGCACTTACACTCACCACCTGATTGCCAACCAGGCTGAGGGAACCTTTGGGCGCCTCCGTTACTCTTTAGGAGGCAACCGCCCCAGTTAAACTACCCATCAGACACTGTCCCTGATCCGGATCACGGACCCAGGTTAGACATCCAGCACGACCAGACTGGTATTTCAACGACGACTCCCCCACCACTGGCGTGGCGGGCTCACAGTCTCCCAGCTATCCTACACAAGCCGAACCGAACACCAATATCAAACTGTAGTAAAGGTCCCGGGGTCTTTCCGTCCTGCTGCGCGAAACGAGCATCTTTACTCGTAGTGCAATTTCACCGGGCCTATGGTTGAGACAGTCGAGAAGTCGTTACGCCATTCGTGCAGGTCGGAACTTACCCGACAAGGAATTTCGCTACCTTAGGATGGTTATAGTTACCACCGCCGTTTACTGGCGCTTAAGTTCTCAGCTTCGCCCCACCGAAATGGAGCTGACCGGTCCCCTTAACGTTCCAGCACCGGGCAGGCGTCAGTCCGTATACCTCGCCTTACGGCTTCGCACGGACCTGTGTTTTTAGTAAACAGTCGCTTCTCGCTGGTCTCTGCGGCCACCCCCAGCTCACACTGCAAGAGTGCTCACCGGTGATGGCCCCCCTTCTCCCGAAGTTACGGGGGCATTTTGCCGAGTTCCTTAACCATAGTTCACCCGAACGCCTCGGTATTCTCTACCTGACCACCTGAGTCGGTTTAGGGTACGGGCCGCCATGAAACTCGCTAGAGGCTTTTCTCGACAGCATAGGATCATCCACTTCGCCACAATCGGCTCGGCATCGGGTCTCACCCTGGATGAGTGGCGGATTTGCCTACCACTCGGGCTACACCCTTACCCCGGGACAACCACCGCCCGGGCTGGACTGCCTTCCTGCGTCACCCCATCACTCACCTACTGCAGGTCTGGTCCGTCGGCTCCACCACTCCCCTCAACTCCGAAGAGATCGGGGCGGCTTCACGGACTTAGCATCGCCTGGTTCGATGTCTTGCGCTTCACAGCGGGTACCGGAATATCAACCGGTTGTCCATCGACTACGCCTGTCGGCCTCGCCTTAGGTCCCGACTTACCCTGGGCAGATCAGCTTGACCCAGGAACCCTTGGTCAATCGGCGCACACGTTTCTCACGTGTGTATCGCTACTCATGCCTGCATTCTCACTCGTGAACCGTCCACAACTCGCTTCCGCGGCTGCTTCACCCGGCACACGACGCTCCCCTACCCATCACGATCCCCGTTGGGGGTTGATATCGCAATGACACGACTTCGGCGGTACGCTTGAGCCCCGCTACATTGTCGGCGCGGAATCACTAGACCAGTGAGCTATTACGCACTCTTTCAAGGATGGCTGCTTCTAAGCCAACCTCCTGGTTGTCTGTGCGACTCCACATCCTTTCCCACTTAGCGTACGCTTGGGGGCCTTAGTCGATGCTCTGGGCTGTTTCCCTCTCGACCATGGAGCTTATCCCCCACGGTCTCACTGCCGCGCTCTCACTTACCGGCATTCGGAGTTTGGCTAAGGTCAGTAACCCGGTAGGGCCCATCGCCTATCCAGTGCTCTACCTCCGGCAAGAAACACGCGACGCTGCACCTAAATGCATTTCGGGGAGAACCAGCTATCACGGAGTTTGATTGGCCTTTCACCCCTAACCACAGGTCATCCCCCAGGTTTTCAACCCTGGTGGGTTCGGTCCTCCACGAAGTCTTACCTCCGCTTCAACCTGCCCATGGCTAGATCACTCCGCTTCGGGTCTTGAGCGTGCTACTTCGGCGCCCTGTTCGGACTCGCTTTCGCTACGGCTTCCCCACCCGGGTTAACCTCGCAACACACCGCAAACTCGCAGGCTCATTCTTCAAAAGGCACGCAGTCACGACATGCAGGCAAGCCTGCATGCGACGCTCCCACGGCTTGTAGGCACACGGTTTCAGGTACTATTTCACTCCGCTCCCGCGGTACTTTTCACCATTCCCTCACGGTACTGTCCGCTATCGGTCACCAGGGAATATTTAGGCTTGACGGGTGGTCCCGCCGGATTCACACGGGATTTCTCGGGCCCCGTGCTACTTGGGTGTCTCTCCAACGAGCCGCTGACGTTTCGACTACGGGGGTCTTACCCTCTGCGCCGGACCTTTCGCATGTCCTTCGTCTACCTCAGCGGTTTCTGACTCGTCCCACGGCCGGCAGACCGTGGAAGAGAGATCCCACAACCCCCACGACGCAACCCCTGCCGGGTCTCACACGTCGTAGGTTTGGCCTCGTCCGGTTTCGCTCGCCACTACTCCCGGAATCACGGTTGTTTTCTCTTCCTGCGGGTACTGAGATGTTTCACTTCCCCGCGTTCCCTCCGCTTGCCCTATGTGTTCAGGCAAGGGTGACAGCCCATGACGACTGCCGGGTTTCCCCATTCGGAAACCCCCGGATCACAGCCTGGTTGACGGCTCCCCGGGGACTATCGTGGCCTCCCACGTCCTTCATCGGTTCCTGGTGCCAAGGCATCCACCGTGCGCCCTTAAAAACTTGGCCACAGATGCTCGCGTCCACTGTGCAGTTCTCAAACAACGACCAACCACCCGTCACACACCGCCAGGGGCGGTGCTGTACCGGGGTCGGCGTCGAAGGCTTCCCGGCCTCGCGGCCGTACCCTCAGACACCCAACAGCGTGCCCGGCACCCCTGCCGCTTCCCCCGGCGTTCCATGCCCTGACGGGCCGTACTGGACGGAGAAGACGATCAAGAGTGCCGACTAATCAACGTTCCACCCATGAGCAACCAGCACCGGACGTACGCCGGTGTACTGGCCCCTGACCGGCCCGGAGGCCGGTGAGAAGTGCTCCTTAGAAAGGAGGTGATCCAGCCGCACCTTCCGGTACGGCTACCTTGTTACGACTTCGTCCCAATCGCCAGTCCCACCTTCGACGGCTCCCTCCCGCAAGGGGTTGGGCCACCGGCTTCGGGTGTTACCGACTTTCGTGACGTGACGGGCGGTGTGTACAAGGCCCGGGAACGTATTCACCGCAGCGATGCTGATCTGCGATTACTAGCAACTCCGACTTCATGGGGTCGAGTTGCAGACCCCAATCCGAACTGAGACCGGCTTTTTGAGATTCGCTCCACCTCGCGGTATCGCAGCTCATTGTACCGGCCATTGTAGCACGTGTGCAGCCCAAGACATAAGGGGCATGATGACTTGACGTCGTCCCCACCTTCCTCCGAGTTGACCCCGGCGGTCTCCCGTGAGTCCCCACCACCCCCGAAGGGACGTGCTGGCAACACGGGACAAGGGTTGCGCTCGTTGCGGGACTTAACCCAACATCTCACGACACGAGCTGACGACAGCCATGCACCACCTGTACACCGACCACAAGGGGGCACCTGTCTCCAGGTGTTTCCGGTGTATGTCAAGCCTTGGTAAGGTTCTTCGCGTTGCGTCGAATTAAGCCACATGCTCCGCTGCTTGTGCGGGCCCCCGTCAATTCCTTTGAGTTTTAGCCTTGCGGCCGTACTCCCCAGGCGGGGCACTTAATGCGTTAGCTGCGGCGCGGACGACGTGGAATGTCGCCCACACCTAGTGCCCACCGTTTACGGCGTGGACTACCAGGGTATCTAATCCTGTTCGCTCCCCACGCTTTCGCTCCTCAGCGTCAGTGTCGGCCCAGAGATCCGCCTTCGCCACCGGTGTTCCTCCTGATATCTGCGCATTTCACCGCTACACCAGGAATTCCGATCTCCCCTACCGAACTCTAGCCTGCCCGTATCGACTGCAGACCCGGGGTTGAGCCCCGGGCTTTCACAATTGACGCGACAGGCCGCCTACGAGCTCTTTACGCCCAATAATTCCGGACAACGCTCGCGCCCTACGTATTACCGCGGCTGCTGGCACGTAGTTAGCCGGCGCTTCTTCTGCAGGTACCGTCACTTGCGCTTCTTCCCTGCTGAAAGAGGTTTACAACCCGAAGGCCGTCGTCCCTCACGCGGCGTCGCTGCATCAGGCTTGCGCCCATTGTGCAATATTCCCCACTGCTGCCTCCCGTAGGAGTCTGGGCCGTGTCTCAGTCCCAGTGTGGCCGGTCGCCCTCTCAGGCCGGCTACCCGTCGTCGCCTTGGTGAGCCGTTACCTCACCAACCAGCTGATAGGCCGCGGGCTCATCCTGCACCGCCGGAGCTTTCCGTTTCCGCAGATGCCTGCGGAAACGGGTATCCGGTATTAGACCCCGTTTCCAGGGCTTGTCCCGAAGTGCAGGGCAGATTGCCCACGTGTTACTCACCCGTTCGCCACTAATCCGCCCCGAGGGGCTTCATCGTTCGACTTGCATGTGTTAAGCACGCCGCCAGCGTTCGTCCTGAGCCAGGATCAAACTCTCCGTGAATGCTTCCCGGCGTTCCGGGGACACCACGGGAGCGGAACCGCCGGAGGAATGATCCGGCGGTTCACAGCGTCCTCGCTGTGTGTTTCAAAGGAACCGCGTCCCGGCCGGAGGCCGGAGACGGGGTATCAACATATCTGGCGTTGATTTTTGGCACGCTGTTGAGTTCTCAAGGAACGGACGCTTCCTTTGTACTCACCCTGGCGGGTTTTCCTCCGGGCGCTTCCCTTCGGTCTTGCGTTTCCGACTCTATCAGATCTTTCCGGTCCGATTTCCTCGGGGTTTCGCCTTCCGGGTCTGCGCTTTTCGCGTTTCCCTTTCCGGCGGCTCCGACTCTATCAGGTCCTTTTCTTCAACCTGACCCCCAGTCAGCGGGGTTTGTCTTTCCGGCTGTTGGGCCGTTCCGACGTCTCAAACCTTAGCGGACTCTCTCGCCGCTTCTCAAATCGGAGCCGTTCGGATCCGAACCGAGTCGCGGAGTCCCGTGCGAATTGAATTCAGGCACGCCGAAATCAGTCCGCTGGGGAGGTCATGCTGTTGGTGTGAGTGCCGCTGTCGCGGCGGAGGTGCTGCCGCAGAACCGTTACGGCCTGATGGCAACTCGAAGAACACTACGGGTCGGGCAGGGGAGTGTCAAGCGAGCCCTGTCAAGATCTTTTCAGTCGGTCAGTCCAGGTCCGTGAGGCGTCCGCCGGCGTCGGGCTGGGCGTCCTCCACCCTGCGCAGGAGACGGGTGAGCATCTCGTCCAGGGCGGTCCGCTCGTCCGTGGAGAGGTCCTGGAGGAGGTCCCCCTCGAAGACCGTCGACATGCGCATCACCTCCATCCACTTCTCGCGGCCGGCGTCCGTGACCTCGACGATGACCCGCACCCGGTTCGTCTCGTCCCGGTCCCGGCTGACGAGTCCTTCGGCGACCATGCGGTCGATCCGGTGGGTCATGGCCGCCGGCGTCAGGCCCAGCCGCTTGGCGAGGTCGCCGGGTCCCATGCGGTAGGGGGCGCCGGAGAGGACGAGGGCCTTGAGGACCTCCCAGTCGGCGTTGGTGATGCCGAGCTCGGCGGTCTGGCGGCCGAAGGCCACGTTCATACGGCGGTTGAGGCGGGACAACGCCGAGACGATCTTCTCGACCTGGGGGTCGAGGTCCTGGAACTCGCGCTGGTACGCGGCGAGCTGCTCTTCGAGTGTCGGCTCTGTCGGCCCCTCGCGGCCGGGAGTGTCGCCCATGGCCGCAGTATGACACGTCACCTTCACCTTGAAGCCCTTCGCGCTGAAGCCGTTCAATGTGTACTCTTCACCTTTGAACTTTAGCTTCTAAGTCTTCACAGTTAACTTGCGAGAGAGGTGAACGTGACCAGGGCGATGGGCGCTGCGATGCGCCGGATCCACGTGGGCAACGCACTCAGTGCGTTCGGGCTCGGCTTCACCGTCCCCTACCTGTACGTCTACGTGGCGCAGGTGCGGGGGCTCGGGCCCGTGACGGCGGGGCTGGTGCTCGCCGTCTTCGCCGTGGCCGCACTGATCGTGCTGCCGTTCGCCGGACGGACCATCGTCCGGCGGGGCCCGCTGCCGGTGTTGCTCGTCGCCCTGTTCACGGCTGCCGTCGGCGCGCTGAGCCTGGGTCTGTCGGGCGGCGCGCCGAGCGTGCTGCTGTCGGCGGCGCTGCTCGGGGCCGGGCAGGCCGTGATGCAGCCGGCGCTGGCGACGATGATCGTGGACTGCTCCACCGCGGAGACCCGGTCGCGGGCGTTCGCCATGCAGTTCTTCCTGCAGAATCTCGGGCTCGGGATCGGCGGTCTCATCGGCGGACACCTCGTCGACACCACGAGACCCGGCTCCTTCACCCTGCTGTTCTCGATCGAGGCGGTGATGTTCCTGCTGCTGGTCGGGGTGATGGCCACGGTGCGGATGCCTCACTCGCCGCGGGTCGCGGGCGCTCCGACGGCATCGGCGAAGGGCAACTGGAAGCAGCTGACGGGCAACCGGGCCATGGTGCAGCTGTGCGTCCTGGGCTTCGTGGTGTTCTTCGCCTGCTACGGGCAGTTCGAGTCGGGGCTGAGCGCGTACGGGGTCGAGGCGGCCGGCCTCTCGACGTCGACCCTGGGGACGGCGCTGGCGGCGAACACGCTGGCCATCGTGATCGCGCAGTTCCTGGTGCTGCGGTTCGTGGAGCGCCGCAGGCGCACGCGCGTGATCGCGTCGGTGGGACTGCTCTGGGCCGTGGCGTGGGCCGTGGCCGGGTACGCGGGCCTCGGCAACGGCAGCCAGGCGATGGCCACCGCCGCCTTCATCTCGACGTACGCGCTGTTCGGGCTGGGGGAGTCGTTGCTGTCGCCGACGCTCGCCCCGCTGGTCGCGGATCTCGCGCCGACCGGTCTCGCGGGGCAGTACAACGCGGCCTTCGCCCTGGTGAAGCAGCTCGCGCTGGCCATCGGTCCGGCTGTGGGCGGGCCGATGGGTGCCTCGTTGCACGCGCCGTACATCGTGGTCTTCGTGCTGGTCTCACTAGGGATCACCGTGCTCGCGCTGCGGTTGGGCCGACAGCTCACGGACGTGCAGAACCAGCCGTCGGTGGCGCGGAGCCTGGTGGTGACGCAGGGCGGCGGCGCCGCGGCGGAGCAGGCTCCGGCACCCGCCTGACGCATCCGGCTCGTCAGAGGGCTCGTCCACCAGCCCGCTCTACGAGTCCGCCCTACGAACCCGTCGGCTTCGGCAGGGTGAACTCGCACCAGACGGCCTTGCCGCCGCCCGGGGTACGCCTGCTTCCCCAGCTGGAGGCGATCGTCGCGACGATGGCGATGCCCCGGCCGGACTCGTCGGCGGGTTCCGCGCGGCGGCGCCTCGGGAGGTGGTCGTCGCCGTCGGTGACCTCGACGATCAGCCGGCGGTCGGTGCGGCGCAGCCGCAGCCGCATGGGCGGGGTGCCGTGCTGGAGGGAGTTGGCGACGAGTTCGCTGGCGGCCAGGACGCCCAGGTCGTGCAGGTCGGCGGGGAACCGCCAGCTGGTCAGCACACCGGAGGCGAAGGCACGCGCGCGGGGGGCCGCTTCGACGCCGCCCAGCAGCTCCAGGGCCGCGTTACGGAAGAGCTCGCTCTCCGGGCCCTTGCGGGCGGGGTGCTGAAGTACCAGCACGGCGACGTCGTCGTCGTGGTCCGGGGTCACCCCCGCCGAGCGGACCAGGCGGTCGCAGACCACCTGGGGGGTGCCGGTCGCGCCGGCCAGGGCGCGCTCCAGGGCCGCGATGCCCTCGTCGAGGTCCTCGTCGCGGCGCTCGACCAGGCCGTCCGTGTAGAGGACGGCGGTGGAGCCGGGGCCCAGCGGGATCGAGCCGGAGGAGTGCATCCAGCCGCCGGTGCCGAGCGGGGGTCCGGTCGGCTCGTCGGCGCGCCGGACGGTGCCCTGCTCGTCGCGGACCAGGATGGGCAGGTGGCCGGCGGAGGCGTGGACGAGGGTGCCCTCGTTGGGGTCGTGGATGGCGTACGCGCACGTGGCGATCTGGTTGGCGTCGATCTCCATGGCAAGGCCGTCGAGCAGCTGGAGGACCTCGTGCGGGGGGAGGTCGAGGCGGGCGTAGGCGCGCACCGCCGTACGGAGCTGGCCCATGACGGCCGCGGCGCGGACGCCCCGTCCCATGACGTCGCCGATGACCAGGG
This sequence comes from Streptomyces sp. GDS52, assembly GCF_052246875.1. Classification (NCBI taxonomy): domain Bacteria; kingdom Bacillati; phylum Actinomycetota; class Actinomycetes; order Kitasatosporales; family Streptomycetaceae; genus Streptomyces; species Streptomyces sp. GDS52. Next base: position 3,831,751 of record NZ_CM125966.1, on the reverse strand, counting down.
CGGTGCGCCCACCACCGAGGGTGATCACGTCGTACCAGTCACCGCCGACCGCGGCCTCGGTGCCGCCGGGGTGGTAGGTGGCGGCGACCCGCAGGTCGTCGGGCTCCTCGAGTTCCTGCGGGAGGAGGGAGCGCTGGAGGGTGACGGCGGTCTCGCGCTGGCGGCGTTCGCTCGCGCGCAGCCGTTCCGCGGCCTCGGCGTGGTCGGTGACGTCGGTGGCGAAGACCAGCACACCGCGCCCGCGGCCGCCCCGGCCGCGCCCGCCGCCCGCGGCCCCGTCGGCGTGGCCGTCGCTGACCGGGGTGCAGGTGAAGGTGTAGGAGCGGCCGTCGGGGGCCTTGCGGGACTTGACCGTGCGGGGCTTGCCGCTGCGCAGGACCTGGTCGAGGAGGGGGAGCAGGCCGAGTTCGTCGAGCTCCGGGAGCGCTCCTCGCGCGGGGGCGCCGACCGGGCGGGGGCCGAAGGCGGCCGTGTAGGCGTCGTTGACGTAGGCGATGCGGTGGTCGGGGCCGTGCACCAGGGCGACGAGGGAGGGGACGTGGTCGAGGACCTCGCGCACCCTGAGGTCGTCGACCACGGGCACGGACGGCGGCTGGTCGGCGGGTTGTCCGGCGCGGGCGGCGGGCACGGAGCCCTCTCCCCGCCGGTCCGGGGAGACCGTGTACGCGCTGCGCGCTGCGGCGCGGCGCTGTGTTCCGGGGAGCCGGGCGCTCCAGCGCGTGAAGTTCACGAAACCTTGCCTCGTGTAGTCGTCGGCGGCCGGAAACCGGGATGGGCCGGGGCCCCGGGGCCGCACCGGGGACGGACGGCCGCCCGCCCCCGGTGGTGGACCAGTCTGGCAGGCTGCCGACCGGGCCGACATCCGTCAGACGTCGGGCCGGCCGGTGAAGTTCCTGGGTCCGGTCAGGAGGACCCCTTCGGGTTGTGCGGGGGGTCCTGAGGAGGCTTTCCACCGGCCGCCAGTTCGAACTCGGCCCGCGGGTGTTCGAGTGAACCCAGGGAGACGATCTCCCGTTTGAAGAGCCCGGCGAGGGTCCATTCGGCGGCCACGCGCGCCTTGCGGTTGAAGGTGGGGACGCGGCTCAGGTGGTAGGTGCGGTGCATGAACCAGGCCGGGTAGCCCTTGAGTTTGCGCCCGTAGACGTGGGCGACGCCCTTGTGCAGTCCCAGGGAGGCGACCGATCCGGCGTAGGAGTGGGCGTATTTCTCCAGGGGTTCGCCGCGCAGGGAGTGCGCGACGTTGTCGGCGAGGAGCCTGGCCTGGCGGAGCGCGTGCTGCGCGTTGGGGGCGCACTCCCGGCCGGGCTTCTTCGAGGTGACGTCGGGGACGGCGGCGGCGTCGCCCGCGGCCCACGCGTGCGTGGTGCCCTCCACCGCGAGTTCGGCGGTGCACTTCAGCCGTCCGCGCTCGTCGCGCGCCAGGTCGGTGGCGGCGAGAACGGGGTGCGGTTTGACCCCGGCGGTCCACACGACGGTACGGGTGGGGAAGCGGGCGCCGTCGCTGAGCACGGCGACGCGGTCGGCGCAGGACTCGAGGCGGGTCTCGAGCCGTACGTCGATGTTGCGGCGGCGCAGTTCGCTGACCGTGTACCGGCCCATCGCCTCGCCGACCTCGGGCAGGATGCGGTGCGAGGCCTCGACGAGGATCCACTTCATGTCCTCGGGGCGGAGGTTGTGGTAGTACCGCGTGGCGTAGCGGGCCATGTCCTCCAGTTCGCCGAGTGCCTCGACGCCCGCGTAGCCGCCGCCGACGAAGACGAAGGTGAGGGCCGCGTCGCGGATGTCGAGGTCGCGGGTGGAGGAGGCGATGTCCATCTGCTCGAGGACGTGGTTGCGCAGTCCGATGGCCTCCTCGAGGGTCTTGAAGCCGATGGCGTGGTCGGCGAGACCGGGGATCGGCAGGGTGCGCGAGACGGAGCCGGGCGCGAGGACGAGTTCGTCGTACGCCATCGGCCTGCCGCCGCTGCCCTCCTCCTTGTCGGCGAGCGTGGCGACGGTGGCGGTGCGGGCGGCGTGGTCGAGGGCGGTGGCCTCGCCGATGACGATGTGGCACCGGTCCAGGACACGACGCAGCGGTACGACGACATGCCGAGGAGAAATGGCACCGGCGGCCGCTTCCGGGAGAAAGGGCTGGTACGTCATGTACGGGTCCGGTGTGACCACGGTGATCTCGACGGCGCCCCGGGCGAGTTCCCGTTTCAGCTTCCGCTGCAGGCGCAGGGCCGTGTACATCCCGACGTAACCGCCGCCGACAACGAGAATGCGCGCACGTTCCTTCACCATCCCATGACGCACCCGACGCGCGCGTTTGTCCACAGCCCCGACGAATTGTGTGACCGGAGGCCGTGGGGGGCCGGAGGGGCCCGACGAACCGACCGAACGGCGTGTGCGCAGGTCACCGATGGTTTCCCGGTGTCGTCTCGGGGGCACATTCGGGATCAATGCGCCCCGTACTCCGATCGGGGGGCGCTCCGTGCGGAACCTGCCTCTTCTGAATTGACCCTCACTCAACTATGTTCGTACGTCGACGGGGTGTAGGGGGATGCGCTCTTCGGGTCCGCGACGGGCGGAGCCGGCCACCGGGCATGTTCCTCGAACCCCAGCCATCTATGGCGGGGAGTCTCCGGGGGGAGACGTCATCATTACCGGGGGAAAGCGTATGCATGTTCAGGATTCTCATTGGTCTTCCGCGTCCGCTGTCGCGCCCGGCACCGCGCTGAGCGCACCGTCGGATCGCGGACGCGCGGGCGGGCCGCGCACGGCACCGCTGCGGGTGGACGCCCAGCGCAATCTGGAGCACGTGCTGCGTGCGGCCCGTGAGGTCTTCGGCGAGCTGGGATACGGCGCGCCGATGGAGGACGTGGCACGCCGGGCGCGGGTCGGTGTGGGCACGGTGTACCGGCGCTTCCCGAGCAAGGACGTCCTGGTGCGGCGGATAGCCGAGGAGGAGATCTCCCGGCTGACCGACCAGGCGCGTGCGGCGCTCGGTCAGGAGGACGAGCCGTGGTCGGCGCTCTCCCGCTTCCTGCGCACGTCGGTCGACTCGGGCGCCGGGCGGCTGCTGCCGCCGCAGGTGCTGCGGGTGGGTGTGGCGGACGAGCACGGCGTGACGGACCACGCGCGGGTGCCGCGGCAGCGGGCGCAGTACGCGGCGGGTGAGCTGCGGCTGGTGCCCGGGGAAGCGTCGTCCGGCAGCGCGGAGGACGACGCCGGCGCGGCGCAGCTCCTCGACGTCGTCGGCCGGCTGGTGGAGCGGGCCCGCGAGGCGGGCGCGCTCCGACCGGACGTGTCGGTGTCGGACGTGCTCCTGGTGATCGCCACGGCCGCACCCTCGCTGCCGGACGCGGCACAGCAGGCGGCTGCCTCGGCACGTCTGCTGGACATCCTGCTGGAGGGGCTGCGCTCACGCCCGGCGTGAGACGCGCAAGGCTCCCTGCCCGGGCGGAGGTCGGGGCAGGGTCTGTCCGGCGGGGCGGGTCGTGGGAAACCGGGCGCGCCTCTGCATCGCAGGTGAGCGGGGATGGGGGAGCGCTCCTGCTTGCGGGGCCTGCTCGTGGGGGGGCCTGCTCGTGGAGCCCTGCCCGTAGGGGGTCCGCTCGTGGGTGGAGCCCTGCCTGTGGGGGACTCGCTCGTGGAACCCTGCTCGTAGGGGGCCCGCCCGTGGAACCCCGCCCGTAGGGGACCGCTCGTGGGGGGGGCCTGCCCGTGCAGCCCCGCTCGTAAGGGCCCGCTCATAGGGGGAGCGCTGTCCATGGGGGACCCGCTCGTGGGGGGGTCCGCTTGCGGGGCCCCGTTCACACCCCGCGGGCCAGTGCTCCTCGTTGTGGTGCGATGCCCTCGGGGACCGCGCGCTGCCGGCCGGGCGTGCCCGTCCAACAGGTTCCCCGCCGGGCCAACAGCCGCCGCAGCCACAGTTCCAGGGAGACCAGGTCCGCCAGCCCGTCCAGGGGCAGCGGCTCCCCTTCCGCCGCCGCCCGCAGCGCCTTGCGCACCACCCGGGCCTCGACCAGTCCCGCTTCCGCCAGCAGCGGGGTGTCGAACAGTGCCATCAGCGTGTCCGCGGCCACCCGCAGCCCGGTCCGCGCCGCGGCCGCCGTGGTCGCCTGGGTCGGCGCGCCCCATCCGGCGGGCAACTCCCTTACGCCCGCGCCTTCCAGCACGGTCCGCAGGATCGCGGCGCGCGCCCCCGGCCGCACCCGCAGCGCCTCGGGCAGCGCCCGGCACGCGCGGACGACCTGGTTGTCGAGGAACGGCGTGTGCAGCCGCTGGAAGCGGATCTCGGCGGCCTGCTCCAGCACCCGCAGGTCCGCCGCGTGCCGGGCCAGTGCCGCACGCGCGCGGAAGTCGCCGGGCCGCTGCCCCGGCCCCACCTCGGACCGGCTCGTCGAGGCCTGGAGGCGAACCGATACTTCAGCGAGCGCCTCACCGGTCAGCCAGCGCGCCGCCGGCCCGGGTCTTCCCCAGGTGAGGGCGGCCAGCGAGGCGTCCGCCGCGCCTCCGGGGGCCTCGTCGCCCAACTGGTGGCGCAGCAGCTGTCCCGCGAGGTTCTCCAGCCCCGTGCGGTAGGGCGTACGGGCGAGGCGCCGGGCCGCGGCGTACACCCGGGCGGGCACCATCACGGACCCGTCCGCCTTGGCCAGCGCGGCGACGGGCCGTACGAGATGGCGGCGCTTGCGGTCCACCAGCAGGTCGGCGAGCCGGGCGGGATGCGCGTCGAGCACCTGCCGGGCCCCGTACCCGGTGAAGTGGTCCGCGCTGCCCGCCGCCAGTCGTGCCCGGTGCCGGGCCGCGATCACGAGGGAGGGTCCCGGCTCGTCCGTCAGCGGCCCGTCCAGATCCGCGTACGGCAGGGTGTCCTCGCCGCCCGCGACCACCACGTGGTGCAGCCGGGGGTTGGCGGCCAGCGCCCCGGCCCGCGCCAGTTCGTCCTCCCGCCCGCCGAGCGGACCACCGGCCGGACCGCTCGCGGAACCCCCCGCGAGATCGTTGAAGGTGACGGCGAGCAGTCGTTCCCCCGCGCCCGTGCCGTGCCCCAGCACGGTTCCCGGCATGCCCGGCAGCCCGGCGGCGAGCAGCGCCAGCGTCCCGGACGCGGGCCCGCCCGACAGGTCGGCCCCGATGCCGGGCACCGGCATCCCGCGCGCCGCGCGGCGTTCGGCGGGCCCCATGCCCGGGACCGGGCCGGGGTCGATGTCGGCGCCGGGTACGTGGCGGGGCGCGGCGAGCCGGGTGCGTACCGCCTCGACCAGCGCGTCCCGGACGGCGTCCACCGCGCTGTCGGGGTCGGCGGGAGGCGCGGCGACGGCGAGCGAGGCGACGGGCTCGTACCCGGCGATCTCACGCGCCCCGGCGCGCAGGATCAGCGCATGCCCCGGCGGAACGCGTTTCACGCCGTCGTACGGAGTGGAGTCGTACAGCGCGGCCGGTACGTCGGGGGCGGCGAGGAGCGCGGCGAGGTGACCGAAGTCGAGGTTGGCCTCGACGAGGTCGGCGAGCGGGAGCGCGGCGGTCGCGAACGCCGTGCCGCCCTCCCAGGGGGTGTGGAACACCGGCCGGGCGCCCGCGAGGTCGCCGCAGACGGTGATCCGGCGGCCCACCCGCACGACGGCGGTGTAGCTGCCCGGCCAGGCGGTCAGATGGCGGAGCGCGCCGCCGCGCGCGGCGAACAGGGCGACGCGCAGCTGCTCGTCGGTGGCGCCGCAGGTGCCGAGGACGGCGATCCGGGTCTCGGCGTCGGCGGACACCACCCGCACCTCGTCGGGGCGCCAGTCGCCGACCGCCCACAGCGGATCGGGGTCGCCCCACAGCGGTTGCGAACCCACCGGCTGCACGGTCTCGCCGTCGGACCCGGTGGCGCCGGCGGAGCCGAACGCCGGGGCACCCGCGGCGGTGCTGCTCCATCCCACCAACCACCGCATCGACGCCTCCACAGGCTGTGGACAACCGGTGCGCCGTGCGCACCGGTTGTCCATGCTGCCATGAAGGAGGCGCTCGAGAGGGGTGCCGGTGCCGCATGTGCTCCGTCGAATGCGCCCCGGCGGATACACCCACCCCGCTCCGAACATCCGCCCGACGCAAGGAGATCACCCGACTGCGGCCGCGTACCCACCCCCGTCGGTGCGACGCGAATGCGCCCCCCAGCGCGCCCCAAAAACCTCCAACGCGCCCTCAACTGCCAGGATAGACACGGTGACAGCCCTCGAACGAGGGGGTCGATTTTCGGCCAATTCGGAGATGCGAGGACAACCTCGAACACGCTCCGTACAGGCTCTGCGCACCGTTGGGCGGGCGCACGGTCCGGGAGGCGGAGCACGCCTCCCGGACCGTCTCCGCCGCCCGCGGGGATGAAGGCGGCGGTGTCCCCCAGCCCGCTGGATCCAGTACAGCGGGCCGACCCACGCCCGACCATGGAACCGTTCCCGCCATGGCCACAGGAGAGCGCACACACGGGCGCACGGCCACACGCCGGGAGCATGCCGCAACCGCGCGTATCGGACCCGCACTTCAGTACGGACCACAATCCCGCCATCCGGAAGAATGCCCCTTAACGCTTGGGATGCGGCGAACTACGCTGGGTTTACGAATGCCGCCGGGTTATGCCAGAGCGGCAGCGTCTGTGTCGAGGGGTGGCGCATGTCCAGGGAGCAACGCGGGCCGAACGAAAAACTCGGCACCGTTCTCGCCCTCGCGGGAATCTCCAACGCGGGCCTCGCGCGGCGCGTCAACGACCTTGGCGCCCAACGCGGATTGACCTTGCGCTACGACAAGACGTCGGTGGCGCGCTGGGTGTCGAAGGGGATGGTGCCACAGGGCACGGCGCCGCACCTGATCGCCGCCGCCATCGGCCAGAAACTCGGCCGTCCGGTGCCGCTCCACGAGATCGGCCTGGCGGACGCGGATCCCGCGCCCGAAGTGGGGCTCGCCTTCCCCCGGGACGTCGGGCAGGCGGTGAAGTCCGCCACCGAGCTGTACCGGCTGGACCTGGCCGGCCGCAGAGCGGGGTCCGGCGGCATCTGGCAGTCGCTCGCCGGATCGTTCGCGGTGAGCGCGTACGCCACGCCCGCCTCACGCTGGCTGATAACCCCGGCCGACAGTTCGGTCGCGCGCGAGGTGAGCCCCGCCGAGGGCTCGGCCGCACCGGCCAGAGTCGGCCACAGCGACGTGCGCAAACTGCGCGAGGCGGCCGAGGACGCGCGGCGCTGGGACTCCAAGTACGGCGGCGGCGACTGGCGTTCCTCGATGGTCCCCGAGTGCCTGCGGGTGGAGGCGGCGCCGCTGCTGCTGGGCTCCTACGCCGACGACGTCGGCCGCGCCCTGTTCGGCGCGTCCGCCGAACTCACCCGGCTCGCCGGCTGGATGGCCTTCGACACCGGCCAGCAGGAGGCCGCCCAGCGCTACTACATCCAGGCCCTGCGGCTGGCCCGGGCGGCGGCCGACGTCCCCCTGGGGGGATACGTCCTGGCCTCCATGTCCCTGCAGGCCACCTACCGCGGCTTCGGCGACGAGGGCGTCGATCTCGCCCAGGCCGCGCTGGAGCGCAACCGCGGCCTGGCCACGGCCCGCACCATGAGCTTCTTCCGGCTCGTGGAGGCCCGCGCGCACGCACGCGCGGGTGACGCCCCGGCGGCCGGCGCGGCCCTGAAGTCCGCCGAGGGCTGGCTGGAACGTTCCCGCCCCGGCGACAGCGACCCGGGCTGGCTCGGCTTCTACTCCTACGACCGGTTCGCCGCCGACGCCGCGGAGTGCTACCGCGACCTGAAGGCACCCCGCCAGGTCCGCCGCTTCACCGAGCAGGCACTGTCGCGTCCGACGGAGGAGTTCGTGCGCTCGCACGGCCTGCGGCTCGTCGTCTCGGCGGTCGCCGAACTGGAGTCGGGCAACCTGGACGCCGCCTGTGAGCAGGGTGTGCGCGCGGTGGAGGTGGCCGGCCGCATCTCGTCCGCCCGCACCACCGAGTACGTCAAGGACCTCCTGCACCGCCTGGAGCCCTACGGCGACGAACCCCGCGTGGTCGAGCTGCGCGAGCGGGCCCGGCCGCTGCTGATGACACCCGCCTGAGCACCCCGCCCGCCGGGGCCGCCGGACCCGCCTCGACGGGCCCGGCGGCCCCGGCGCCTTGGGGTTCACGGGCGTTGTCAGTGGCGTGGTGCACTATCGGGAGCGGGAGGTGGTGCGAGTGGTGCGCGCGGTGCGGCGGTCGTACGACTGCGAGGTGCTGGTGATCGGCGGCGGCATCGTCGGCCTGTCGACGGCGTACGCGATCACCCGCGCGGCGCCGGGCACGCGGGTCACGGTGCTGGAGAAGGAGCCCGGCCCCGCCCGGCACCAGACGGGCCGCAACAGCGGCGTCATCCACAGCGGCATCTACTACCGCCCCGGCTCCCTCAAGGCGCGGTACGCGGTGCGGGGCGCGGCGGAGATGGTCAAGTTCTGCGCGGAGTACGGCGTCCCGCACGCCGTGACGGGCAAGCTGATCGTCGCCACCGACCGGGACGAACTGCCCCGTCTGCACGCCCTGGCCCAGCGCGGCCGGGAGAACGGGCTGACGGTCCGCGAACTGGGCGCGGCGCAGATCGCCGAGTACGAGCCGGAGGTCGAGGGCCTGGCCGCCCTCCACGTCGGCGCCACCGGCGTCTGCGACTTCGCGGCGGTGGCCCGCCGCCTGGCGGAGGCGTCCGGCGCGGAGATCCGCTACGGCGCGCGGGTCGTCCGCGTCGACCGCCGCCCGGAGCGGGGCGTCGCGGTCCTGACCGCCGCCGGGGACGTCGTACGCGGCCGGGTCCTGGTGAACTGCGCCGGGCTGTACTGCGACGAGATCGCCCGCCTCACCGGTGACGATCCCGGCATGCGCATCGTGCCGTTCCGCGGCGAGTACTACGGGCTGACCCGGCCGGAGCTGGTCCGCGGCCTGGTCTACCCGGTGCCCGACCCGGCCTTCCCGTTCCTCGGCGTCCACCTCACGCGCGGCGTCCACGGCGGCGTCCACGTCGGCCCGAACGCCGTACCGGCGCCGGCCCGCGAGGGCTATGACCGGCGCACGGTCCGCCCGCGCGAGCTGGCCGCCACCCTGGCCTGGCCGGGCTCCCGGCACCTGGCCCGCCGCCACTGGCGGCACGGCGCGGGTGAGCTGCACCGCTCCCTGTCCCGGCGGGCCTTCACCGCGGCGGTCCGCCGGCTCCTGCCCGCGGTCCGGGAGGCCGACCTGGTCCCCGCCCCGGCCGGCGTGCGGGCGCAGGCCGTCCTGCGGGACGGCACCCTGGCCGACGACTTCCTGATCCGGGAGGCCCCCCGCGCGATCCACGTGCTCAACGCCCCCTCCCCCGCCGCGACGGCGTCCCTGCCCATCGGCCGGGAGATCGCCCGCCGGGCGCTGGCCACCCTGGCCGACCCGGTGCGGCAGGGCCCCGACGCGTCCGCGGAGTCACCCTGAGGGCCGCCGTGCGGACCGCCGTAAAATCGAGAGCACTGTGTCTGACTCCTTGAACACCCCCGCAGCCCCGCACACCGAGCACGCGCCCGGTGTGTCGATCCGCCGTACCCGGGACAAGGGGGAGCCCCGCTTCCCCGACGGGCCGAAGGCCGATCCCGCCGGGTCGCACTTCGAGCGGCGGATCCGGAGCTTCCAGCCGCGCCGGAGCCGGGTCACCGCCGGGCAGGCGGACGCGCTGCAGCGGCTGTGGCACCGGTGGGGCTTCGACGTCGACGGCCACCGGCTCGACCTCGCCGACTTCTTCGGCAACGACCGCCCCGTCGTCCTCGAGATCGGCTTCGGCATGGGTGAGGCCACGGTGCGCATGGCCGCCGCCGACCCCGGCACCAACATCCTCGCCGTGGACGTCCACACCCCCGGTCAGGGCCATCTGCTCAACCTCGCCGAGCAGCACGGCCTGGACAACGTGCGCGTCGGCAACGGAGACGCGATCATCCTGCTCCGCGAGATGCTCACCCCCGACTCCCTGAGCGGGCTGCGCGTCTTCTTCCCCGACCCCTGGCCCAAGAAGCGGCACCACAAGCGCCGGCTGATCCAGCCCGACTTCCTCACCCTCGCCGCGACCCGGCTGGCACCGGGCGCGGTCGTGCACTGCGCCACCGACTGGGAGCCGTACGCCCAGCAGATGCTCGAGGTGCTGACCGCGCATCCCGCCTTCGAGAACACCGCGGCGGACGGCGGTTTCGCGCCGCGCCCGGAGTTCCGCCCGCTGACCCGTTTCGAGGGGCAGGGGCTGGAGAAGGGCCATGTGGTGAACGACCTGCTCTTCCGTCGTGTACCGCACGACGACCGGCCCGGTGACCGACCCACCGGGCAACCCCCCACCGGCCCCTGAGCCCATCCGGCGTACCTGCGGGCAGCGCCCTTCCCTCGTTAGGGTCAATGCCGTGGACACCAGCCGTCCGTACCCGACGCGACCCAGCGCGGGGGCACACCCCGCCGGCCCGCCCGGGCGGGCCCCGGGGCACGTGCACTGGTGGCAGCGGCCCTGGGTGCGCTATGGGGCGCTGACCGCCCTCCTCGCACTCTCCGGCCTGGTCATCCTGGGTCTGGTCCGCGAGCAGACCGGCACGGAGGGCTTCCTGGTCGGCCTCGGCCTCGCCGTCCTCCCGGTGCCGCTGCTCATCGCCGCCTTCCGCTGGCTGGACCGGGTCGCACCGGGCCCCTGGCGCAACCTCGTCTTCTCCTTCGCGTGGGGCGCCTGCGCCGCCGCGCTGATGGCGATCGTCGCCAACAGCTTCGCCACCCAGTGGATAGCGACGGAGACCGCGGACCCGTCCCGCGCCGACACCCTCGGCGCGACCGTCATAGCCCCCGTCGTGGAGGAGTCGGCGAAGGCCGCCGCCGTCCTGCTGGTCTTCCTCTTCCGCAGACGCGACTTCACCGGAATCCTCGACGGCGTGGTGATAGCCGGGGTCACCGCCACCGGCTTCGCCTTCACCGAGAACATCCTCTACCTGGGCAACGCCTTCGGCACCGACCAGCTCACCGGCGGCAGCGGTGTCTCCTCCGTCACCGCGGCGACCTTCTTCGTCCGTGTCGTCATGTCGCCGTTCGCGCACCCGCTCTTCACCGTGCTCACCGGCATCGGCTTCGGCGTCGCCGCGCTCGCCACCGAACGCCGGCGCCTGTGGCGCGTCCTGCCGCCGCTGGGCGGTCTGCTGCTCGCGATGGGCATGCACGCGCTGTGGAACGGCTCCTCGGTCCTCGGCGAGTACGGCTTCTTCGCCGTGTACGGGGCGTTCATGGTGCCGTCGTTCGGCCTGCTGACCTGGCTGGTGGTGTGGACGCGGCAGCGCGAGCTGCGGACCGTACGCACGGAACTGCCCGTGTACGTCGCCGCCGGCTGGCTGAGCCCGGCCCAGCCGTTCGCGCTCGGCTCGATGCGGGCCCGGCGCATCGCCCGGCGGTACGCGCGCCGGCACGGGGGCCGGGCGGCGGCCCGGACGGTGGCCCGGTACGAGGCGTACGCGACGTCCCTGGCGTTCCTGCGGCACCGGGCACGCCGCGGCCGCGTGGGCACGGACTTCGCCGCGCGGGAGGGGGAGCTGCTGCGGGAACTGTGGCGCCGCCGCGACGCGGCCCGCCCGGCCCTGGAGCACGCGGCCCGCGCCACCGCGCCGCCTGTACCGCCCTGGCCGGCGTACGGCGTGTACGGCGTGCACGGCATGCACGGCGCGACGGGCCTCGCGTATGCCCCGCACCCCGCGTACCCCGGGCACCTCGGGCATTCCGCGTACCGGCCGAACCCGTACGCGTACCCGTACCGCCCCTGAGACGTACCGCCCCTGAAACGCCTGACCGGCAGTCCTGACGTCGGGGGGTCGTCGTCAGGACTGCCGGGGCTGTGGTCGTCTCAGACCGTGAGGCCCTTCGACTGGAGCCAGGCCATCGGGTCGATGCCCGCGCCGGAGCCGGTGTGGACCTCCAGGTGGAGGTGGGCGCCGGTGGAGTTGCCGGTGGAGCCGACGCGGCCGATCACGTCGCCGGTGTTGACCTGCTGGCCGACGCTGACGCTGATGGAGGACTGGTGGGCGTACCAGATCTCGGTGCCGTCGTCGAGCGTCAGCACGGTCTTGTAGCCGTAGGAGCCGTCCCAGCCGGCGGAGGTGATCGTGCCGGTGTGGACCGCCTTGATCAGCGTGCCCGTGGGAGCGGCGAAGTCCAGGCCGGTGTGCTGGCCGGAGGCCCAGTAGGCGCCGGCCTGACCGAAGGTCGAGGAGACGGTGTACGAGGAGGTGGGCAGCGCGTACTGCCGGGCCAGCTCGGCGAGGCGCTCGGCCTCGGCCTTCTGCTTGGCCTCCTCCTCCGCCTTCCGCTTCTCCTCGGCGGCCTTCTCCTCCGCCGCCTTCTTCGCGGCGGCGGCCTTCTCCTTGGCCTCCTTCTCCGCGGCGGCGACGGCCTCGGCGGCGGCCTTGTCCTCGGCCTGGCTCTGCTGCTGCTCGACCTGGGCCATGATCCGGGCGTGCAGCGCCTCGCCGGCGTCGGAGCCGGAGCCGCCCTGCTCGGTGACCTCGTCGGCGACCGCAGCGATGTCGCTGAGCGCGGTGGCGGAACCCGCGGGGGTTTCCTCTTCGGAGATGAGGGAACCGACAGAGGGAAGGTCCGGCATCGAGATCGAGACCGGCGGCTTGCCGGTCTGGGCGCTGGCCATGCCGCCACCGGCGACGGCCGCTATGACACCGACACCCAGAACCGTGGAGCTGCGGGCGAGGCCTCCGCCGCGCTGCTTGCCGACGCGGTGCCGACCGCGCACGGGGCGGACGGACTCCTCGGTGGGATTCCACTCCTCGAAGGGACCCTCGTCGGGGCGGGCACCGCCGTAGACGAAGGGATCGCCGTCGTACTGGCTCGGGATGAAGGGGGCCTCGGGAGCAGGCCGGTTCGACGCCACCTGGGCGTACTCCTTTCCTTCCTTCTCGCCTACCGGGTTAGCTGACGGGTTCGGAGCAGGAAGGTCTCCTACGCGCGTATACCCTCCGTGTCTCCACGGGGGTACCGACGCGATTCACCCCAAGATGTTGGTTCCCCGGTTCCCTTGCGGGATTCGGCGCATGCGCACGGAGCCGACTCGTGTGACGGCTGGGACGACCGCGCTGCGTTATCGAACGTTAATAGAGGTAGGGGTCGGATTCCAAGCCGTTCCTCTTGATCGTTAACGATTTCCACACGGACTTAAGCGCTACCGCCGGGCAAAAGCGGGCGAGTTGACTCTGCCTCACGCGTCACATTGGACTTGACGGTTTATCAGTTGTTATGCGCAGCGCGGTGGCCCGATCACCTGGCGTGACAACGGTGCGGAAGCCGGGACGAGGAGCCGGAGCGGCGAGGCGGAAGCCGAGAACGGCCGAGGGCCGGAACCCTTTCGGATTCCGGCCCTCGGCCTTCAGTAGCGGGGACAGGATTTGAACCTGCGACCTCTGGGTTATGAGCCCAGCGAGCTACCGAGCTGCTCCACCCCGCGTCGTTGTGTCACCAGCATACGGCATGCGGGGGACACTCCGCACACTCCTTGTCGTCGCCGTCGCGTCACCGGCCGATCAGATGGTCGTTCGGTGCCGTGGCGGCCTCCTCGTGCTCGGGCAGTACGACGACCTGGGCGCCCCCGGCGGCCAGCACTCCGCTGCCGTCGGCGTCCGCCACGAAGGTGTCCGGCTCCCGCCAGGCGGTGACCACCCGCCGCACCCCCGCGTCCAGGATCAGCCGCGCACAGGGCGCCGGACGCGAGGCGCGGCGCGCACAGGGTTCCAGGCTGGAGTACACGGTGGCGGTCGTGAGCCGCGGATCCGTGGGGTCGGTCTTGGCGAGGGCGGCCTCCTCGGCGTGCACCAGCGGGTCGCCGCCCTCCCGGGAGTGGCCGCGGGCCAGTTCGGTGCCGTCGGCCGCGACCACCACCGCGCCCACGCTGAAGGCCGTCTCCGACGGCGGGCACTGAGCCGCCAGTTCACAGGCGAGGGCCAGCCAGTGGTGGTCGGCGGCGACGGGGAGCGGGCCGGCGCCGGGGGCGGTGGGCTCGTAGCGCATGAGGACGACGTCGCCGACCTGGCGGGTCTCCAGCAGCCGCAGCCGACCGCCCTGGTAGGCACCGGGGCCGAAGAGGCGGGCGGCGTCCGGGTCGCCGACGAAGAGCGGGGCGAGGACCAACTGGAGCTCGTCGGCGAGGCCCTGGGTGAGGAGCTGGGTGTGGATCAGGCCGCCGCCCTCCACCATGAGCCGCCGGACGCCGTACACGTCGTACAGGTGCGTGAGGAGCCGCCGCCAGTCGAGTGCGGCGCCGAGCGGTACGACGTCGGTGGCGAGGCCGTGCGCGCGGGCGCGTTCGGCACCCTCGTCGGTCGTGTAGAGGACCTTCTCGCCGCCGGTGTGCCAGAACCGCGCCGCCGGGTCCAGGTCGCCGGAGCCGCTGACGCTGACCTTCAGCGGGTACGCGGACCGGCCCTCGGCGACCCGGGCGGCCCGCCGCTCGGGCGAGTTGACCAGCAGGCGGGGGTTGTCGGCGCGGATCGTGCCGGCGCCGATCAGGATCGCGTCGACCGACGCCCGTACCTCGTCGACCCGGTCGAAGTCGGCCGGGCCGGACAGCAGCAGCCGCTCGGGGCCGGTGTCGTCGAGGTAGCCGTCCAGGGAGACGGCGGCGGACAGCAGGACGTACGGGTGGGGCATCGACGCGCTCCTGGAAGGACAGGGGATTCGGAAACTGCGGGAACTGCGGATCGCTGAACTGATTCAAGTCTGACAACCGGATCGTGGGACCGGGCGGACCCCTATGAGGGTCGTCCCCCCCTCTTGTGTGGGTGGTACCACGGACGGTCGTCGCGCGGGGGCGGCCGTGAGCGTGGAAGCACCGTGGAAACAACGCGAGAAGATGGGACAGAGGCGACGAAAATTCCGGCCCCCCGCCCCGTGCCGCACCGGCCGCAGCCCCGTCTGGCGAAGAGCCCCCATCGACGCCGACAGCGCGACCGTACTCCTCGCCCGTGGTGAGTTCGCGCTGATCCTGGCCGCCATGGCCACCGGCGCGGGGCTGGACGGCCGGCTCACCGCGTTCATCGCCGGGTACGTGCTCGCCCTCGCCGTCCTCGGCCCGGTGCTCGCCGGACGGGCCGACCTGCTCGCGCGCCCTGCGTGCCGTACAGGCACGGCGCTCCGACCACGGGCCCCCACCCGACGCCCCGGATCATGGGCCCCCACCCGACGCCCCGGGCCACGGGCCCGCGCCCGGCGCTCCGGAGGACGGGCCCGCACCCGACCTGGACACCGGGCGCGACCGGGAGGTGGAGCCCCTGCCGGCCGAGGCCGAGCGGTAGGGCCGGTCCGGGCGCCCGGGCCGACGCCGGTGGCGGTCCGGGCACCCGGGTGTCGACGCCGGTGGCGGTCAGGGCTCGATCAGACCGACCCGGATGGCGTACCGGGTGAGTTCCAGCCGGTCCTTCAGGTCGAGTTTGGCCAGCAGATTGGCGCGGTGGCGCTCCACGGTCTTGGGACTGATGACGAGGAGGTCGGCGATCTGCTGCGAGGTGTGCCCCTCGGCGACCAGTTTGAGGATCTCCTCCTCCCGGTCCGTGATGGCCTTGGCGGGCAGGCTCCGGCCGTCCCGGGCGAGTTCGAGGTAGTTGCGGATGAGGGCGTTGACGGCGCCCGGGTAGAGGAACGGCTCGCCCCGCATGGTGGCCCGGCAGGCCTCCACCAGGTCTCGGTCGGCGACGGACTTGAGGACGTATCCGGAGGCGCCGGCACCGAGCGCCTCGAAGAAGAACTGCTCGTTGTCGTACATGGTCAGGATGAGGATCCGCGTCTGCGGGAGGGTGCGGGAGAGCTCACGGGCCGCCTGGAGGCCGGTCAGACGGGGCATGGCGATGTCGAGGATGGCCAGGTCGGGTTCGTGGGCGCGGGCCTGCTCGATGGCTTCGGCCCCGTTGTCTGCCTCGGCGACGACCGTCAGGTCCGGTTCGCCGTCGAGGATGAGGCGTACGCCCCGGCGGACCAGCGCGTGGTCGTCGGCGAGGAGGATGCGGGTGGGCGGCGGGCCCTCGGCGGGGCCGGTGGGGGTGCGGGCGGGGGCCGGGTCGGTCATGTTCAGCGTTTCCGGTCGGGAGCGGCGGTCACGGTCGGCACGGCCCGCACGGGTGCGGGACCCCGTACGGGTACGGGTACGGCGAGGCGCACCCGGGTCCCGCCGCCGGGAGCGGGACCCACATCGAGGTCGGCGCCGACGAGCAGGGCCCGTTCACGCATCCCCCGGATACCGGCGCCCTCGGCCGCGGCACCGATGCCGTGGCCGTCGTCCCGGACCTGGAGGTCGACTCCGGCGGGGGTGCGGCGCAGGGAGACCTCCGCGCGACGTGCCTGCGCGTGCCGGGCTATGTTGGTGAGCCCTTCCTGGGCCACCCGGTAGAGAACCAGTTCGGCCTCCGGCCCCAGGTCGGGCAGGTCGGGGTCGAGGCGGTGCTGGACCATCAGGCCGGTGGAGGCGCCGAACTCGGTGGTGAGGGCCTTGAGGGCGCTGGCGAGCCCGAGTTCGTCCAGGACACCGGGGCGCAGCCGGCGGGCGATGCGCCGGATCTCGTCCAGGCTGCTCCGGGTGGTCTCCTGCACCAGGCTCAGCTCCTCGCGCAGCTCCACCGGGGCGTGGTCGGCGACCCGCTTGAGCTGGAGCAGGACGGCGGTGAGGCTCTGGCCTACCTCGTCGTGCAGTTCCTGGGCGATGCGGCGGCGTTCGTCCTCCTGCGCGGAGAGGGCACGGGCGCTGCTCGTGGCGCGTTCGTCCTCCAGCCGGTCGAGCATCGTGTTGTACGTGCTGATCAGCTCGGCGATCTCCCCGCGCCCGGCGACCTCGGGGCGCTGCCCCGGGCGGAGCAGGTCGGTGGTGGACATGGCGCGGGTGACGCGCTGCAGCGGGGCGAGGCCGACGCGCACCAGCAGCGCGTTGGCGAAGAGCATGGCGGCCAGCCCCACGGTGAGTACGGCGGCCTCGGTGAGCAGGACCGGGGTGGAGACGGTGACCGGTCCGAGCAGCAGGGCGGTGGCCGTGATCAGCACGACGGCGTTCAGCAAGAAGATCCGCCAGAACAGTGGCACTCAGTACCGCCTCCTCACCCCTGCTCGCCGTGCGCCGTCTGCCGTACTGTCTGCCGTAGGCTCCCGGTGCGGCGGGAGCGTTCCGGCGGCCCGTCGGTGCCGGGGGCGCGGACATGTGGGGCGCCACGACCCAGCGTGAACGCTGTTCCGGCTGTGCGCCATCCGTGCCGACCCCCATTTTTTCACGGGTCCGTGGGTGCCCGGGAGTCCCACCTACATCATCGCCCCCCACAAAGATGAGGGTCGGACCCGATGGTCCCGAGGCGCCCGGCGGGCGATCCTTGAAGTGGACGCGGGCCCGACCCCGCCGAACCGCCCGCACCGGGCGGGTGATGACCTCGGCACCCGGGCAAGCTCCCCTGTGTCGGCCCTCGTTCACGGGCCGACGGCTCACTTTCTCGCCCCCGGCGTCGGTGTCATGGAACCGACGCCCGGAGGCGTTTTTCAGGTGGCGGTCGGAGGTCTCCCCGTGCTGCCACCGCTCGGGAAGGAGGAGACGTGCCCCAGTCCGACGACCAGCGCCTCGTCGATCTCGCGGCCCGAATCGAGCAGGACGACCCGCACTTCGCGCGATCCCTGTCCAGCGGCCGGCCTGCCAAGCCGCGCGAGTACCGGTACACGCGCGCTTGGTGGGTACTGGGCATCGGCGTGGTCCTGCTGTTCATCGGTCTGGTCATGCCCCACGGGCTGCTCATCGCGACCGGTCTGGTCCTCAGTGGAATCGGCGTTCAGCTGTTCGACCCCTACCCGCCCCGGAGGGGCAGCCGATACCGGAACTCGGCTCGCTGATACGGCTCGAACCCGTCTTCAGACACGATTCACGGCCGCCGTTTCGTCACGTTGAGCGGCTTTTCTCATAGCGCACCCCGGTTTGGGGTGCGCTAAAATCTTTACCAAGCGCTTACGCTCCGTTGACCGGCGTTCCGCTCCTTCGTCGAGCGTTGACCGTCGAACGTCGAGCGCTGAGCGTCGGCTGCTCGTCATCGCCCGTCGAGCGCCGAGCGCTGACGACCGGTTGGGCCGACGACGAGAAGAGAAGAACGGGGGCGTGACATGGGTCGAGTGATCCCCGTGCGTGTCGACAACGCCGCCCGCGACGCCGTTCCCGATACCGGCGGCACCCTCTTCTGGCCCTAGCGCCCGTCCCACGCCGTCTCCGCTCACCCTGCCCTGGGCCTGCGGCCCCGGCCCCTCACCCCGTAGGGGACGACCCGCCCCGCAGGGGACACACCGGACGCTCCCCCTCCACACAACACCCGACACCCGACACCCGACAGTCGACTCCCGCAGCACCACACCCCGGCACCTGGTTCCCCGGCTCCCGACTCCTGGGGTCCGCCCTCCCGCCCAGCGAGCCCCAGCCCTCAGGCACAGACGCCGCCACCGAACCGATCCACGGAGGTCAGCCGCCCGTGCACAACACCACCGCCTTGCTCGTCGAACTCGGAGCGATCATCCTCGCTCTCGGGCTGCTGGGCCGTCTCGCCGGACGGGTGGGCTTCTCCCCCATACCGCTCTACCTGCTCGCCGGGCTCGCCTTCGGCCATGGCGGGATCCTGCCGCTGCAGGCCAGCGAGGAGTTCGTCGCCACCGGCGCCGAGATCGGTGTCATCCTGCTGCTGCTCATGCTCGGGCTGGAGTACAGCGCGTCGGACCTCGTCACCACCCTCAAGACCC
The DNA here is from genome assembly GCF_052246875.1 of Streptomyces sp. GDS52. Classification (NCBI taxonomy): domain Bacteria; kingdom Bacillati; phylum Actinomycetota; class Actinomycetes; order Kitasatosporales; family Streptomycetaceae; genus Streptomyces; species Streptomyces sp. GDS52. Next base: position 3,813,006 of record NZ_CM125966.1, on the reverse strand, counting down.
AGTACCCGTCGGGCGCGGTCGACTTCGTCCTCAACGCCGCCCCCGGCGCCGTCGCCGCGCTGATGCTGGGCTGGGGCCCGGTCGCCGCCGTCGCCCTCGCCGGCGTCACCTGGATCTCCTCCTCCGGGGTCATCGCCAAAGTGCTCGGCGACCTCGGGCGGCTGGGCAACCGCGAAACACCGGTCGTGCTCGGCGTACTGGTCCTGGAGGACCTCGCCATGGCCGTCTACCTGCCGATCCTCACCGCCCTGCTGGCCGGGGTGAGCCTCGCGGGCGGCAGCGTCACGCTGCTGATCTCCCTGGGCACCGTCGGCGCCGTCCTCTACATCGCCCTGCGTCACGGACGCGTCGTCAGCCGCGCGGTCTCCTCCGACAACGCCGAGATGCTGCTGCTGGTGGTACTGGGGCTGACCCTGCTGGTCGCGGGCGTCGCCCAGCACCTCCAGGTGTCGGCGGCGGTGGGCGCGTTCCTGGTCGGCATCGCGCTGTCCAAGGAGGTCGCCGAGGGCGCGCACGGTCTGCTGTCCCCGCTGCGGGACCTGTTCGCGGCGGTGTTCTTCGTCTTCTTCGGGCTGCACACCGACCCGGCGGACATCCCGCCGGTGCTGCTCCCGGCGCTCGCGCTGGCCGTCGTCACCATGCTGACGAAGATCGCCACCGGCTGGTTCGCCGCCCGGCGGGCGGGCATCCCGGCCAAGGGCCGCTGGCGGGCCGGGGGCACGTTGGTGGCGCGCGGCGAGTTCTCGATCGTCATCGCCGGTCTCGCCGTCGGCACGGAACCGCGGATCGGCCCGCTGGCCACGGCGTACGTCCTGATCCTGGTCGTCCTCGGCCCCCTCACCGCCCGCTGGACCGAACCGCTGGCCGGCCGCCTCACCCGCCGCAAGCCGGACGAGCGGCAGAGCACCGCCGCGCCGGTCGACCAGACGGAACCGGCCCATGCGAGCGGCTGACCACACACGACGGTACGGACGGGGTCACGATCAGCGGCCGATACGGACGGCCCGTTCGCGACGTCAGAGGTGCGAAAATCAGCCCGGCAAGCTCGGGATGCACTCCACGGAAGCGGCAACATGACCACCAAGGCTCCGGCATGATCGAGTGGGTCACCGTCGGCACCGGCCCGCGGCCGGTCCCCCGGCCCGTCACCACTCCGCTGATATGGGCGGGCGCCTTCGGCGGTGCACTGGCCCTGATGGCCCTCCTCCACACGGTCGTGGGCCCGCACCGTCCCGGGCTCTTCCTGGCGGCCCTGTCCCTGCTCGCCGCCGTCCTCGGCGGGTGCGCACGGTTCACCGCGGCCCCCGGTACCGCCGTCCTGTGCTGGCTGTTCCTCAACGGCTTCGCGACACCGCCCACCGGCACCCTCACCTGGGCCGGACCCAGGGACACGTTCTTGCTCGGCTGCCTGCTCACCGCCGCCCTCGTCGGCACGACCGCGTCCCGGCTGACCCACGCCCGCGCGGCCTACCACCGCCTCACCCTCCGGACGGATCCCGAGGACGGCCGCCCGGCCTGACCGCCCGCGCCTTGCGGGTCAAGGCGAACCGATTCAAGAACGCTTGTTCTTGACCGATCGTTCTCATACCCCGTACCGTCTTGGCCATGGGACGACCACGCGCCTTCGACACCGACCAGGCCGTCAGCACCGCAGCCGCCCTCTTCGCCACCCACGGCTTCGAGGGCACCTCGGTGGACGACCTGGTCACCGCCACCGGCATCCACCGGGGCAGCCTCTACAAGGTCTTCGGCTCGAAACGGAGCCTGCACCTGACCGCGCTCCGCCGGCACCTCGACCACGAGATCCACCCGGTCACCGCGGCCATCGCCACCCTCACCGACCCGGCGCAGGCACTGACCACCGCCACCGCCTCGTACGACAACGGTCCGGCCGCCGGGCTCCTCCTCCTCGCCGCCGCCGAACGCGCCCCCCACGACCCGGAGGTCGCCGCACTGGTGGCGGAGGGGATCACGGCACTGGAGGAGGCCCTGCGCCCCTCCCACGGTGACGCCGCCCCCCAACTCGCCTCCACCGTCCTCGGTTCCCGCCTGCGCCTGCGCGCCCTGCCGACCACCACTCCCAAGGAGTACTGACATGGCCCTGATCTCCATCGACCGCGAACGCGGCATACTGACCGCCGAGTTCCAGGGCCTCGACAAGCTCTGGACCCTCAAGAGCCGCCTGGAGATCCCCCTCGCCCACGTACGCGGCGCCACCCACGACCCCGGTATGGCCCGCGAACCCAAGGGCGTCCGCGTCGGCGGCTCCTACTTCCCCGGACTGATCACCGCGGGCCGCTTCCGCCGCAACGGTGAACGCCTGTTCTGGGACGTGAAGAACCCGGAGAAGGCAGTCGTCATCGAACTCGCCGACGCCGAGCACTACGACCGGCTCGTCCTCGAGGTCGAGAACCCCCGCGCCACCGTGGACCTCATCGAACAGTCCATCTCCCGCGCCTGAACGAACCCGCACCACGCCACGACGCACTGATGCGGGCGCAGGGGGCCCGGCCACGGGACAACGAAACGGCGTCCGGGTCGGCCGAAGCCGACCCGGACGCCGAAGAGCAGGTCGAAGAGGGCGGTCCCTCCCCTGCAACCGGTAGGCCCTGTGGGACTCGAACCCACAACCAATGGATTAAAAGTCCACTGCTCTGCCAATTGAGCTAAGGGCCCTCGGCGATGTTGCCCCCACGAGCATAGCGGGATGTGGGCGCGTCTTTGATCGGGTATCGGTGAGGAGGACCCGGACGTGTCCCGGAGAAAACGCGGGAGGGCCCGCACGACGGGTGTCGTGCGGGCCCTCCCGGGTGGTCCGGTGCGCCGGGGTCAGCCGTTGCGCTTCCAGCGCGGCTTGTCCTCGCGACGGCCGACGGAGCCGCCGCCGCGGTGGTCGTCACGGCGGCCGTAGGGGCGGTCGTGGGAGGCGCCGGAACGGAAGCCGGGGCGGTCGCCCTGGCGGTCACGGTTGAACGGACGGTCGCTGCCGCGGTGGCCGCCACGCTCGTCACGGCGGAAGCCGCCACGGTCACGGTCGCCGTCGCGGTTGAACCCGCCACGGTCGTCGCGGCGTTCGAAGGAACGGCCACCGCGGTCACGGTCGAAGGAACGGTCGCCGCGCTCGCCCCGGTCGTCACGGCGGAAGCCGCCACGGTCACCGCGCTCACCGCGGTCGCCCCGGTCGTCGCGACGGAAACCGTTGCGGTCACCGCGGTCGTCACGGCGGAAGCCGCCACGGTCGCCGTCACGGCGTTCGAAGGAACGGCCGCCGCGCTCGCCGCGGTCGCCGCGGTCACCCCGGTCGTCACGGCGGAAACCGCCACGATCGCGGTCACGGTCCCTGTCGCGGTCACGGTTGAACCCGCCGCGGTCGTCACGGCGTTCGAAGGAACGGCCGCCGCGGTCACCCCGGTCGTCACGGCGGAAACCGTCCCGGCGCTCGGGGCGCTCGAAGCGCTCCGTGTCACGCGCGGTCGGCTGCTCCGGCAGCGAGACCTCGGTCTGGGCCTGGACCGCCGTCTCGGTGGCCGCCTCGGCCACCGCCGTCTCCGGGTCCTCGCCCCGCTCGCGGGCGGCCCTGGCGACCAGCCGGTCCGCCTCCTCCCGCAGTTCGGAGGCCCGGCGCTGCGCCCGCTCCAGTTCCTTGGTGAGCTGGGCGGCCTCGCGCTCGGCCTGCTGCGCCGCCTTGCCCGCCGACTCCGCCTGGACCTCGGTCATCGACCGGGCACCGGTGATCTCGGCGAGCTCCGGGTCGAAGGCCGCGCCGCCCTGGATGATGTGGCGCGTGGCGTCCACGCCCGCGTCCTCCATCAGACGGAAGACCTGGCGCCGCTGGTGCGGCAGCGAGAGGGAGACCACGGTGCCGGTACGGCCCGCGCGCGCCGTGCGACCGGCCCGGTGCAGGTAGTCCTTGTGGTCGCCGGCCGGGTCGACGTTCAGCACCAGGTCGATGCCGTCGACGTGGATACCGCGTGCGGCGACGTCCGTGGCGACCAGGACGTTGACGTAGCCGTCCTTGAAGTCGGCCAGCGTCCGCGTCCGCGCGCCCTGCGTCATGCCGCCGTGCAGCGCGTCGGCCTTCGCGCCCGCCTCGCGCAGCTGGTCGGCGATGCGGTCCGCGCCCAGCTGGGTGCGGACGAAGATGATGGTGCGGCCCTTGCGGGAGGCGATGGCCGCGGTGACCGGCGCCTTGTCCTTCGGCTTCACGACCAGGATGTGGTGCGACATGGTCGTGACGGCACCCTGGGCGGCGTCGACCTCGTGGCTGACCGGGTCCTTCAGGTACCGGTCGACGAGGGTCTTGATCTCGTTCTCCATCGTCGCGGAGAACAGCATGCGCTGACCGCCCGCCGGAACCTGGTCCAGCAGCTCCGTCACCTCGGGCAGGAAGCCCAGGTCGGACATCTGGTCGGCCTCGTCGAGAACGGCGATCTGCACGTTCGCCAGGGAGCACGCGCCACGGTTGATGAGGTCGCGCAGCCGGCCGGGCGTGGCGACGAGGATGTCGACACCGCGCTCGAGGGCGTAGATCTGGTTGCTCATGGAGGTGCCGCCGCAGACGACCTTCATGCGCAGGCCGACGACGTCGCCGTAGGGCTGGAGCGCGTCGGCCACCTGCATGGCCAGCTCACGGGTGGGCGTCAGGATGACGGCCCGCGGCTTGTGCTTCTCGGTCCGGCCGCCGGCCAGCGTGGTCAGCGTCGGCAGGCCGAAGGAGAGGGTCTTGCCGGAGCCGGTGCGGCCGCGGCCGAGGATGTCCTTGCCGGCCAGGGCGTCCGGGATGGTCGCTGCCTGGATCGGGAAGGGGCTGGTCACGCCGTTCTGCGTGAGCTTGCGTACGACGCCCTCGGGAAGACCGAGGTCGGCGAAGGTGAGCTCGGGGGTGTCGGCGGTGTCGGTGGTGTCGCTGTCATCGGTGACGTCGGTGACGGTGTCAGCGACGACGTCGGTGATGACGGCGGTGATGTCGGTGTCCACCGAGTTCCTCGTGTCCTCAGGGGTCACAGGGGTCTCGGGCACGACGACGTGATCAGTACTGGCGATGGGCATACGAATGCGAAACCTTCCGGAGTCTCTTCGGCACGCGCCCGTCAACTCCGTGATTCGCAATTCGCAATACGACCGCCTCGATGCGGTCCACCACGGTAAGGGGAGAGTACGCGCCACACGGCGCGCTCTGCAGTGGCGCCGGGCAAATAGGATCAAACGATCTGCCACCATACGCACCCTCCCCCACCGAAAGCAAACCGAACCCCCTTCACTCCACAGACCCGCAGGTCAGCAGAGTGAAGGCCAATCGGCCCACACATCGGTAGGACGGCAGGAGAAGTGCACATACCGGCAAGGAAACACTGGGGAAGCCGTTACACCGGCGCCCCCGCCTCCGGCGCCGGCTCCCGCCGCGCCAACTGGGGTTCCACCGGCTCGTCGGCCGGTGAGGACGGCTCCATGACCGTCGGCTCCGGTGTGACCGACGGCTCCGGCGGCGGAGGGGCGGGCTCCGGGTCCGACGGTCTGCTCGGCACCGGCGGCTCGGGCCGGCCGTCGGGCGTCGTCGGCTCCGTCGGTATGCCCGGCCGCCCGGTGTCGTCCGGCACCGGAGCGCTCGCCCCCGCGGAGTGCGACGCCTCGGCCGAGGCCGACGCCCCCGCCCCGCCCTTCTCACGCTTGCCCTTCCCGTCCTGGCCCGCACGGCCCCCGCGCTCGCCCTCGGCCACCGCGCCGCCCTGGCCGTCCGCGCCTCCCGGCCCCGGCGGCAGCCCTCCACCGGGTGCCTCACCACCCGGCCGGCCCGCGGAATGCGACGGCTTGGCGGCCCCGCCCGCCCCGTCCTCACCGACACTCATGCAACCGGCGGCAGCGGCGACGGCCACGACGGTGGCGGCCAGGCGGGCGGGTACGTACAAGGGGCGCACGAGGCCACCTCCGGTTGCGATGCTGGGTCGATGTGTCCAACTCCCGCCACCCGCAAGAGGACACGCCAACAACGCACCAGTGACAGACCGGTGACCTACCCGTAGCCGAGGGCGTGCAGTCGGGCGTCGTCGATCCCGAAATGGTGCGCGATCTCGTGCACCACCGTGATCTCCGCTTCCGCGACGACGTCCTCCCGGGACTCGCACATCCGCAGGGTCGGGCCCCGGTAGATGGTGATCCGGTCCGGCAGCACGCCGGCGTACCACTCGCCCCGCTCCGTCAACGGAGTTCCCTCGTACAGCCCCAGCAGCTCGGGATCGTCCGCCGGGGGCTCGTCCTCGACGAACACCGCGACGTTGTCCATCAGCCTCGTCAGCTCCGGCGGAATCCGGTCGAGCGCCTCGGCCACCAGCTCCTCGAACTCACCACGCGTCATCTCCAGCACACCGTCATTGTCGGCCATGACCCGTCCGTACGAGCGTCACCGGACACCCCGCATATCGGGTGCTCCGCATGGGCATACGGGAGCAATGGTCCGCGTCCCCTCCGCAGTCAGGAACCTCCGACACCGCCTCCCCGGGGGCCCGCGCGCCCGCAGTCGCCGCCACCGCCGCCCCGTCCCTCCGACGACGACCACCACCGCGCTCGCCCCCCGCCCCCGCCCCTGGAAGCGGGCCCTGGGACTCATCGCCGTCGTACTGCTGGGCGCCTGGCTCGGCCTGCTGGTCGTGGGCAACGTCCGGGTCCCGGTCGGCCCCATGGACACGACCATGACCCTGCGCCCCTCCCTCACCGGCGGCACGAAGATCAACGTCTCCCCCCTGGGCGCCCTCGACCTCGACAGCCACCACGCCCCCGTCCGCCTCGACGTCAACGTCGACCAGCTCGACCCCGCCCGCTCCCAGGCCCTCGTCGACCACCCCGAACGCTTCTCCGGGCTCCAGGACGAAGTCACCCAGGACATCGCCCGCGGCACCGCCGACCTCGCCGTACGCTCCGTCGTCGCCGTCGTCACCGGCGCCACCGCGCTCGGCCTCATCGTCTACCGCCGGCCCCGCCGTGCCCTGGCCGCGGGCGGCCTCGCCCTCACCCTGCTGGCCGCGTCCGGCGGCACCGCGTACGCCACCTGGAACCCGGACTCCGTCCTCGAACCGAAGTTCTCCGGGCTGCTCTCCTCCGCGCCCTCCCTGGTCGGCAACGCACGCAGCATCGTCACCGAGTTCGACGTCTACCAGAAAGAGCTGGCCCGCCTGGTCACCAACGTGACGAAGCTCTACGACGCCACCTCCACGCTCCCCGCCTACCAGCCCGACCCGACCACCATCCGGGTCCTGCACGTCTCCGACATCCACCTCAACCCCGCGAGCTGGGCGATCATCGCCTCGCTCGTCGAGCAGTACCGGGTGGACGTCATCGTGGACTCCGGCGACACCATGGACCACGGCACCGCCGCCGAGAACGGCTTCCTCGATCCCGTCGAGGACCTCGGCGCCCCCTATGTCTGGGTCCGCGGCAACCACGACTCCCTGGTCACCCAGCGCTATCTGGAAGGCCTCAAGAACGTCCACGTCCTGGACGACGGCCGGGCCGAAACCATCGCGGGCCTGCGCTTCGCCGGTACCGGCGACCCCCAGTTCACCCCGGACCGGTCCAGGAAACCCGGAGCCGAGCAGTCCCAGGAACTCGCCGGCGCCCGCCTCGCCTCCGCCCTGCGCGACCAGAAGGCGGCCGGCACCCCGGTCGACGTGGCCGTCGCCCATGAACCGTCGGCGGCCCGCGAGGTCGACGGCACGGTGCCCCTCGTCCTGGCCGGGCACATCCACCGTCAGAAGACGGAGGTCATGCAGTACGGCACCCGGCTCCGCACCGAGGGCTCCACCGGCGGCAGCGGCCTGCGGGCGATCGAGGGCGAACACCCCGACCCGATCGAGACCTCGATCCTCTACTTCGACCGCGACACACGCCGCCTCCAGGCCTGGGACGCGATCAAGCTGGGCGGCCTGGGTCTCACCACAGCCGAGGTCAGCCGCCACCTCCCGGAGGAGAACCAGCCGGGCGCGACACCGTCACCGACGCCTTCTCCATCGGCGGAGGGCCAACATCTTTTTGGTTTGGTCGCACCCGGAAGGCCGTAGTACAGTCTCGTCGTGCCCAAGGGCACCGGTCAGGGCTTGACCGTCCCGAACCCCGTCAGGGTCAGGGAGAAGCGGAACCTCTCGGGGAAAGCGGAGTCACATGCTTCTCACGTCCCCTGGGGCGATGGTGAAGCAAGCAGTATCGGTTTGCCCGCCCTCATCGTCTAGTGGCCCAGGACGCCGCCCTTTCAAGGCGGTAGCACGGGTTCGAATCCCGTTGGGGGCACGCAGTACAGTGTGCGACACTTGCTTCGGCAGTACGCACGCACCACTTGGTCCTGTGGAGCAGTTAGGAGTGCTCGCCACCCTGTCAAGGTGGAGGCCGCGGGTTCAAATCCCGTCAGGACCGCTGAGGTTTCACATGAGACCTCGTGGCTGGGTAGCTCAGTTGGTACGAGCGATCGCCTGAAAAGCGATAGGTCGCCGGTTCGACCCCGGCCCCAGCCACAACCACACCCCCTCCGGGTTCCCGGAGGGGGTGTTCGCGTGCGCCGCACCGCCAAAACTGTTGGCCACAAAATTCTCGATGATGAGATCCTGGTTCCCGTATGTCCACGCAACCTGTCTCCGCTTCCGCGTCCTCCTCCGACGCCTCCTCGTCCGGCGCCGCCTCCTCGCCCGGCGCCCCGTCTCCCGGCACCGCCTCCTTCGGCGCCCTCGCCCCCCGCCTGACCGAGCTCTCCCTGCGCGATGCGCAGCGGCTCGGGCGCAGGCTCGAAGGCGCACGCAAGATCCGCAAGCCGGAGGCCCGGGCCGCCGTGCTCGACGAGATAGCGGTGGAGGTCACGAAGGCCGAGCAGCGGATGGCCGGGCGGCGTGCGCGTGTTCCGGCGATCACGTATCCGGAGCAGCTGCCGGTCAGCCAGAAGAAGGACACGATCGCCGAGGCCATTCGCGATCACCAGGTGGTGATCGTCGCGGGCGAGACGGGTTCCGGCAAGACCACGCAGATCCCGAAGATCTGTATGGAGCTGGGCCGGGGCGTCCGCGGGATGATCGGGCACACGCAGCCCCGCCGGATCGCCGCCCGCACGGTGGCGGAGCGTGTCGCCGAGGAGCTGGACACTCCGCTCGGGGAGGCCGTCGGCTGGAAGGTGCGGTTCACCGATCAGGTGAGTCCGGACTCCACCTTCGTGAAGCTGATGACCGACGGCATCCTGCTCGCCGAGATCCAGACGGACCGGGAGCTGCGCGCCTACGACACGATCATCATCGACGAGGCCCACGAGCGGTCGCTGAACATCGACTTCCTGCTGGGGTACCTGGCTCAGCTGCTGCCGCGGCGTCCGGACCTGAAGGTCGTCATCACCTCGGCGACCATCGACCCGGAGCGGTTCTCCCGGCATTTCGGTGACGCTCCGATCATCGAGGTCAGCGGTCGTACGTATCCCGTCGAGGTGCGGTACCGGCCGCTGCTCGAGGAGGATTCGGAGGACGCCGACCGCGACCAGATCACCGCGATCACGGACGCGGTCGAGGAGCTGGTGGCCGAGGGGCCGGGCGACATCCTGGTCTTTCTCTCCGGTGAGCGGGAGATCCGGGACACGGCGGACGCGCTGACGAAGAAGCAGTACAGGTTCACCGAGGTGCTGCCGCTGTACGCGCGGCTCTCGCACGCCGAGCAGCACCGTGTCTTCCAGAAGCACAGCGGCCGCAGGATCGTTCTCGCGACCAACGTGGCGGAGACGTCGCTGACGGTGCCGGGCATCAAGTACGTCATCGACCCGGGCTTCGCCCGTATCTCCCGGTACAGCCACCGGACCAAGGTGCAGCGGCTGCCGATCGAGCCGGTGTCGCAGGCCAGCGCCAACCAGCGCAAGGGCCGCTGCGGTCGCACCTCGGACGGCATCTGCATCCGGCTGTACAGCGAGGAGGACTTCGAGGCCCGCCCGGAGTTCACGGACGCGGAGATCCTCCGCACGAACCTGGCGTCGGTCATCCTGCAGATGACGGCGGCGGGCCTGGGCGACATCGAGAAGTTCCCGTTCATCGATCCGCCGGACCACCGGAACATCCGGGACGGCATGCAGTTGCTGCAGGAGCTCAACGCGCTGGACCCGGCGCAGAAGGACCCCCGCAAGCGGCTGACGGAGACCGGGCGGAAGCTGGCCCAGCTGCCGGTCGACCCGCGGCTGGCGCGCATGGTGCTGGAGGCGGACCGCAACGGCTGTGTCCGCGAGGTGATGGTGATCGCGGCGGCGCTGTCCATCCAGGACCCGCGTGAGCGGCCGGCCGACAAGCAGACCCAGGCGGACCAGCAGCACGCCCGGTTCCGGGACGAGACCAGCGACTTCCTCGCCTACCTGAACCTGTGGCGCTATGTGCGCGAGCAGCAGAAGGAGCGCGGCTCGTCGTCCTTCCGGCGCATGTGCAAGCAGGAGTATCTGAACTTCCTGCGGATCCGCGAGTGGCAGGACATCTACACGCAGGTGCGCACGGTCGCCAAGCAGATGGGCATCCACCTCAACGAGGAGGACGCGCCCGGGGACCGTATCCACGTCTCGCTGCTCGCGGGGCTGCTCTCCCACATCGGGATGAAGGACGTGAAGGAGTCGAAGGACTCCGGTGCGGCCGGGCGCAAGGACGGCGGCGGGCGCAACGAGTACGTGGGGGCGCGCAACGCCAAGTTCGCGATCTTCCCCGGTTCGGCGTTGTTCAAGAAGCCACCGCGGTTCGTGATGTCGGCGGAGCTGGTCGAGACGTCCCGGCTGTGGGCCCGGGTCAACGCGAAGATCGAACCGGAGTGGGTCGAGCCGCTCGCCGGGCATCTGCTGAAGCGCACGTACAGCGAGCCGCACTGGGAGAAGGACCAGGCCGCGGTGATGGCGTACGAGAAGGTCACGCTGTACGGCGTCCCGATCGTCGCCCACCGCAAGGTGAACTACGGCCGGATCGACGCCGAGGTGTCGCGCGAGCTGTTCATCCGCAACGCGCTGGTCGAGGGAGACTGGCGCACGCACCACAAGTTCTTCGCGGACAACCGCAGGCTGCTCACCGAGGTCGAGGAGCTGGAGCACCGGGCGCGGCGCCGGAACATCCTGGTCGACGACGAGACCCTGTTCGACTTCTACGACCAGCGGGTTCCCGAGCACGTCGTGTCGGGGGCCCACTTCGACTCGTGGTGGAAGCGCAAGCGGCACGAGCAGCCGGACTTCCTCGACTTCGAGCGCGAGATGCTCATCCGTGAGTCGGCGGAAGCCGTCACCAAGGCCGACTATCCGGATTCCTGGCAGCAGGGTGCCCTCACGTTCCGGGTGACGTACCAGTTCGAGCCGGGTGCGGACGCGGACGGGGTGACGGTCCATGTCCCGCTCCAGGTGCTGAACCAGGTCACGGAGGAGGGCTTCGACTGGCAGATCCCGGGTCTGCGGGAGGAGGTCGTCACGGAGCTGATCCGTTCCCTGCCCAAGCCGATCCGCCGCAACTACGTGCCGGCGCCGAACTACGCGAAGGCGTTCCTGGAGAGAGCGGTTCCGCTGCAGGAGCCGCTGACCACGACGATGGCGCGTGAGCTGAAGCGCATGGTCGGGGTGCCCTTCGACGCGGACGACTTCGACTGGTCCAAGGTCCCCGACCATGTGAAGGTCACGTTCCGGATCGTCGACGAGCGTCGCCGCAAGCTCGACGAGGACAAGGACCTCGAAGCGCTCCGGCTCCGGCTCAAGCCGAAGGCCCGCCAGGCGCTCTCGCGGGCGGCGGCCGCCACGGCCGAACGCCGGGGCGGCGAGTCCCTGGAGCGTACGGGGCTGACCGACTGGACCGTCGGCACACTGACCCGCGTCTTCGAGACACGGCGGGCCGGTCAGCCGGTGAAGGCGTTCCCGGCACTGGTCGACGACGGCGACACGGTCTCCGTACGGCTCTTCGACACGGAGGCGGAGCAGCAGCCGGCGATGTGGAAGGGCACGCGTCGGCTGATCCTGCGCAACATCCCGGTGAGTCCCGCGAAGTTCGCATCCGAAAAGTTGACGAATCCCCAGAAGCTCGCGCTGTCGGCGAATCCGCACGGTTCGATCCAGGCGCTGTTCGACGACTGCGCGATGGCGGCGGCGGACCGGCTGATCGCGGACTTCGGTGGGCCCGTGTGGGACGAGGAGTCGTATCGCAAGCTGTACGACAAGGTGCGCGCGGAGATCGTGGACACGACCGTCCGTGCGGTGGGTCAGGTGCAGCAGGTACTCGCCGCCTGGCAGGCGTGTGAGCGCCGGCTGAAGAGCGTGCGCAGTCCCGCGCTGCTGGCGAACCTCCAGGATGTGCGGGGGCAGCTGGACGCCCTGGTGAAGCCGGGGTTCGTGACGGAGACGGGGTTGCGGCGGCTGCCGGACCTGATGCGGTATCTGGTGGCCGTGGACCGTCGTCTGCAGCAGATGCCGGCGAACGTCCAGCGGGACACGACCCGCATGGAGAAGGTCCGGGAGATGCGGGACGAGTACGCCTGGCTGCTGGAGCAGATGCCGCAGGGGCGGCCGGTGCCTCAGCAGGTGCTGGACATCCGCTGGATGATCGAGGAGCTCCGGGTCAGCTATTTCGCCCACGCGCTCGGCACGGCGTACCCGGTGTCGGACAAGCGGATCGTGAAGGCGATCGACGCCGCTGCTCCGTGACCGGAGCGGCACGCAGGGTGAATTCGACCAGCGGGCCAGGACTCCTGTACAGTCTCTTTTCGCAGCGCAAGACGGTAATAGCGCCGCGAAGCCTGGTCCTGTGGAGCAGTTAGGAGTGCTCGCCACCCTGTCAAGGTGGAGGCCGCGGGTTCAAATCCCGTCAGGACCGCATCATGAAGGGGCCCGCACCATACGGTGCGGGCCCCTTCCCCATGGGGCAGCCAGGCCAGAGCAGAGGCCGCGCCCGCGTCGGCAGCCGCCGTCGAACACAGCAGATCCCGTCAGGACCGCGTTCACGGAGGGGCCCGTGCCCATACGGTGCGGGCCCCTCCGTCATGGGGTGATCAGGCCGGGCCAGGCCGGACCGGGACCGCGCCCGTGCCCGCCGTCCCGGTCCGGTCCGGCCCGGTCACCCCGGAAGTCCTCACCGGCGGCGTGAGGGCCTTTCAGGTGGTCCCGCGCGTCGAACCCCGCGTCCCGCGCCGAGCGCCTCTGAGGCTTCCCGACGGAACTCCCTGCGCCTTGACGGGACGGGATTCCCTGGGTACCCCGGACAGCAGGGCAGGCCGCTCTCCGTGCGGCCCCCTGGAGGTGACACATGACCGCACCAGCCAGGCACGAAACGCGGGCGTTACTCCGCGCGCACCTGTCGGCCGCGTCGTCGTTCGGGGGGCATCTCACCCGCCACTGTCCCGTCTGCCACCGCCTGTTGCGGCTGGCACTGGACTCCGCTCCCCACGACTCCACGCCCCGCCCCACCGCACACACGGAATCCACCGAGCGCACCGAGCGCACCGAGCGGCCACCGGAGCCCGTCGAGGACGAGAGCACCGCGACCGCCCAGCCCACCGCGACCACCTAGCCCACCACCCGGACCACCGTCCTGCCCACCGTCCCGCGCAGCGCCCCGGCCGCCCAGTTGCCGGGCCCCGCCGCCGAGTTGCTCACCTCGCTCCCCACACCCGACCCCTCTAGCGCATATGCCGGTGGCCCAACAACCCAGCCGACATGTGACGGGTGTCACCGCATGAGTTTTGGAATGTGCGGTACTTACCCCCGCCCTACGCCAAGTCAATTTAATATGTGCAATTGCACTACCCTCGGGGACCCGCACAGGTCTCCGCACAGATGGCCCCACAGTCGCCCCCGGAGTCGGACAGGCTCGCGCACGAAGCACCCACCGGCCCGCCGGAACGGCCTTTCCGGGGCCGCAGCCAGCACCGATCACCGAGCGTTCACGCCGACCGGCCGGCGGCCCACCGCACAAAAAAATCGCGCTGGACTCGGCGGAGTCCAGCGCGATCGACGACGCACCCTGTGCAGCTGCCGGGAAAGTTCTGTCCGGCGTGGGAGAGGGGCCTGTTGGGGCAGTCCCCGCGTCGTGTGGAGCCGTGGTTCCGGACGCCTCGACCAGTTGGGGTCGGCCGGTTCGTCCGGGTTATCCAGTTGTTCAGGCCTCGCTGCGCTGCTGCGGAATGCCCGCGAGCAGAGCGCGGACCTCAGCTTCGCGGTAGCGGCGGTGCCCGCCGAGCGTGCGGATCGACGTGAGCTTGCCGGCCTTCGCCCAACGCGTGACCGTCTTCGGGTCCACGCGGAACATGGTGGCAACCTCAGCCGGGGTCAACAGCGGCTCGGCATCAGGGGTGCGAGCGGTCATGAGCGGCCTCCTCGGGAGAACCGAACCTTCTCGGTTCTTTCCTCTAAATTCTGCACCTTGACCCGCGTTGCCCGAAATGGCGGACGCGGGTCGAGTCGGTTATAGGACGAACGGCTTGTCCTCGGCACTACAACTACACCATCCGTCCAGCCGCGTCGGCCAAACCGATGGAATTGCCCTCCCAGGTGTCCATCAGCCGCGGAAGCCGATGGACCATGCCATAGCGGACAGTTACCCGCTTGTGACGATCAGTCACAGGCGAGATCAGGAGCCACTCGACCCCCCAAAGCGTGCAATGCTGAGATTCCGCCCATAGTGGAGCACAGCAGGACGGAGGAGCCCTCCCGGACTCCTTGTCCTATTTTGGCACGAGGGGGTGCAAGGGGCGCAAGGGCCGCGTACGTGCGGTCCGTCACGCTTGACCCGCTTGAGACATACGCCCGGATCGGCGCCTACGTCCGTTGTCGGGTCCGGGGTGACGCAACCTCAGGGCGACGACAAAACCCCAAGAAGAGCGTTTGGTCAAACACCCGTTCGCCACCCTGGCCGTGCGGCGGGCCTCAGTTGGCCGACCGCAGGTCCCGTACGGAACGCCACCGCTCCACCAGTCGCCCGTAGGCCTCCCCCGCGGCCACCCCGTCGCCGCGGCGCAGGGCCGCGATCCCCTCGGCCACGTCGGCCGCCGAGTGGTCGCCCTCCAGGGCACCGGCCGGCAGGGCGTGCACCAGGCCGCCGTAGTCCAGCTCGACCAGTGAGCGCGGGTGGAACTCCTCCAGCCAGCGCCCGACGTCCACCAGGCCGTCGATCAGCGGCCCTTCGTCCATGGTGTCCTTCAGCGCCCGCAGCCCGCGCGCCACCCGCCGCCGCGCCTCGACCATGGGCGTCCGGTAGCGCAGCACGGGAGCCCCGGTGGAGCCCCCGGCGGCGGAGCCCTTGTCGTACTCGCGCTCCTCGTCCGAGACCAGTACGAACCAGTTGATCGGCACCTGCCAGGTCGCCGTGCGGATCCACGGCCGGGCGTCGGGGTGGGCGGTCAGCCAGCGCTCGTAGTCCTCGGCGGCCTGGCGCCGTACGAACGGGGGCAGGAGCGCGTCCAGGACCGGCAGGGGAAATTCCTCGGCGAGTTCGCCCAGGGCCTGCCAGCCGCGCAGCCGGGTGCGCCAGGGGCAGACGCAGACCACTCCGTCGACCTCCAGCACGAACGCGTCGTCGCTCTCCCGCACCGGGACCGGGACCGGCGGGGTGGGCACGACGTCGGCCAGGGCCCGGCGGAGTTCGTCCTGGTAGGAGGGGAGGTCGGTACGGCGGGCGTAGCGGGCCCAGCGACCGCGCTCCGGCTCCGGGAAGGCGGCCAGCGGTTCGTAGA
Organism: Streptomyces sp. GDS52; assembly: GCF_052246875.1. NCBI lineage: Bacteria > Bacillati > Actinomycetota > Actinomycetes > Kitasatosporales > Streptomycetaceae > Streptomyces > Streptomyces sp. GDS52. The sequence continues at coordinate 3,797,328 of NZ_CM125966.1, read as the reverse complement.
CGCGCAGATAGGTCGCGTAGGGGACGACCACCGAGGAGACCTTGGGCACGCCTGCTCCCTCCCCCGCGCACCGGCGCGAAAACCTGCGGGCCCGCTCACGCGCGCGCGGGCGATGCGGGCACACGGGCAATCCAGGCAAATGGTCGCACGGCGGCACCCCGGGGGTGACCACGGGAATGTGATCCTGGACACGGAGCCGCTCTCGGCCATGGCAGGGCCTAATCTCGTGCTCACAGCCTCCGCGGGCTCCCCCTCGCCACAAGCGGCGGGGGAGCTTTCGGGATCTGCGTCCACCCGCCGCTACTTACTCAGGAGTCACCACCGTGACCGACGTATCTGACGGCGTCCTGCACACCCTGTTCCATTCGGACCAGGGCGGTCACGAGCAAGTCGTGCTCTGCCAGGACCGTGCAAGTGGCCTCAAGGCCGTCATCGCCCTCCACTCCACCGCTCTGGGCCCCGCCCTCGGCGGTACGCGCTTCTACCCGTACGCGACCGAGGAGCAGGCCGTCGCCGACGCGCTGAACCTCGCCCGCGGGATGTCGTACAAGAACGCCATGGCCGGTCTCGACCACGGCGGCGGCAAGGCCGTGATCATCGGGGATCCCGAGACGGTCAAGACCGAGGAGCTGCTGCTCGCCTACGGCCGGTTCGTCGCCTCCCTGGGCGGCCGGTACGTCACCGCCTGTGACGTCGGCACCTACGTCGCGGACATGGACGTCGTGGCCCGCGAGTGCCGCTGGACCACGGGCCGCTCCCCGGAGAACGGCGGCGCGGGCGACTCCTCGGTGCTCACCTCCTTCGGTGTCTACCAGGGCATGCGGGCCGCCGCCCAGCACCTGTGGGGCGACCCCTCGCTGCGCGACCGCAAGGTCGGCATCGCGGGCGTCGGCAAGGTCGGCCACCACCTGGTGGAACACCTGCTCAAGGAGGGCGCGGAGGTCCTGGTCACCGACGTGCGCGAGGACGCCGTGCGGCGGGTCCTGGACCGGCACCCGCAGGGTGTCACGGCCGTCGCCGACACCGAGGCGCTGATCCGGACGGAGGGACTGGACGTGTACGCCCCCTGCGCGCTGGGCGGTGCGCTGAACGACGACAGCGTGCCGGTGCTGACCGCCAAGGTGGTCTGCGGCGCCGCCAACAACCAGCTCGCCCACCCGGGCGTGGAGAAGGACCTCTCCGACCGCGGGATCCTCTACGCGCCGGACTACGTGGTGAACGCCGGCGGTGTCATCCAGGTCGCCGACGAGCTGCACGGCTTCGACTTCGACCGGTGCAGAGCGAAGGCTGCGAAGATCTTCGACACCACGCTCGCGATCTTCGCACGTGCGAAGTCCGACGGGATTCCGCCGGCCGCGGCAGCCGACCGGATCGCCGAGCAGCGGATGGCGGAGGCCCGCGCGGCGCGCTGAGACGGGCTGAGACGGGCCGCACCACCGCAGACACCGACGCGGCCCGCACCGCAACTCGAACCGCAGTCGGAACCGCAGTCGGAACCGCAGCCACCAACGGAGATCGGAAACGGAGACAGGAACGCGGACACGGGGGGTGGGGCGGGGCGGACCAGTGGGTCCGCTCCCGCCCCACCCCCCGTCGTTGTTCGTACGTTTGGCCGGTACCCGCGGCGGGGCACTTCGAGAGAACTCTCACTTCTCCCGGCGGGTCGCCCCTCGACAAGTGCTTGAAATCGCAGTTGACCTGCGAGAACAGGGTGCCGTAAGGGTCACGGGAGGGGGCACGTCATGCGGGCGACGTACCGTATGGGCGTGGGCTCAGGTACCGTGGGAGCCCTACGGACCGGCCTCTCCACGGAGAGTCCGTTCCGGACCATGAACGCGTGTCAAGACTCTGGGGCCGTCGAGCCCCGTCGTTGAGGGGGTCGAGCCATGGGGCGCGGCCGGGCCAAGGCCAAGCAGACAAAGGTCGCCCGCCAGCTGAAGTACAACAGCGGCGGGACGGATCTCGCACGTCTGGCCGAGGAGCTGGGTGCATCGCCTTCGAACACATCACCGAATATCAACGGTGACCCGGTCGAGGACGATGATCAGGATGACGACCTGTACGCACGGTACGCCGACCTCTATGAGGACGACGACGAGGACGAGGACGGCCAGTCCTCTCCCCAACGTCGTGGCGCTTGACCTTGCACTGATTCATCAGCCCGGTCGGTGACTCCGGTCACCGACCGGGTTCTGTGCTGCCCGCAGGGCCCGGGTCCCGGGCCCTGCCCGGTGGTACCGGGTCCATCGGCCCCGGTCCGCGCGGGAGTCACCGTGCTCGGCCTGCTGCTCGGCGTGCTCGTCCTGCATCAGCTCGCGTAGTCACCCACCAGTGCCGCTCCCGTGCTGTGCTCGCCACGGTCGGTGATCTCGCCGGCCACCCAGGCGTCCACGCCACGGTCGGCCAGTGTGGTCAGCGCCGCGTCCGTGGACTCCTCCGGCACGATCGCGATCATGCCGACGCCCATGTTGAGGGTGCGCTCCAGCTCCAGGCGCTCGACCGAACCGGTCCGGCCGACGAGGTCGAAGACCGGGGCCGGGCTCCAGGTGGAGCGGTCCACCACCGCGTGCAGCCCGTCCGGGACGACGCGGGCCAGGTTGGCCGCGAGGCCGCCGCCGGTGACGTGGCTGAAGGCGTGCACCTCGGTGGTGCGGATCAGGGCCAGGCAGTCCAGCGAGTAGATCCGGGTGGGCTCCAGGAGCTCCTCCCCGAGGGTGCGGCCCAGCTCGTCGATCCGGCTCTCCAGGGCGAGCCCGGCCTGGTTCAGCAGGACGTGCCGGACCAGCGAGTACCCGTTCGAGTGGAGCCCGGAGGCGGCCATGGCGACGACCCGGTCACCCTTGCGGATGCGGTCCGGGCCGAGCTGCCGGTCGGCCTCCACGACGCCCGTACCGGCGCCGGCGACGTCGAAGTCGTCCTCGCCCAGCAGGCCGGGGTGTTCGGCCGTCTCACCGCCGACCAGGGCACAGCCGGCCAGTACACAGCCTTCGGCGATGCCCTTGACGATGGCGGCGACCCGCTCGGGGTGGACCTTGCCGACACAGATGTAGTCGGTCATGAACAGCGGCTCGGCGCCGCACACCACGATGTCGTCCATCACCATGGCGACCAGGTCGTGCCCGATGGTGTCGTAGACGCCCATCCGGCGGGCGATGTCGACCTTGGTGCCGACGCCGTCCGTGGCGGAGGCCAGCAGGGGACGCTCGTACCTCTTCAGGGCGGAGGCGTCGAAGAGGCCGGCGAAACCGCCGAGGCCGCCGAGGACCTCGGGGCGCCGCGCCTTCTTCACCCACTCCTTCATCAGCTCGACCGCTCGGTCACCCGCGTCGATGTCGACGCCCGCGGTCCTGTACGACGCCGCCGCGTGGCCGGCGCCAGTGTTCTCAGACATGACTGGGAGAGCCTTCGTCTCGTTACGGCAGGACAGGGGTTTACGGGCGGCGGATCGCGTCGAGCGCGGCCGGCTCGGCCGTACCGGCGGCCAGCTCCGACTCCAGGAGCCGCTTGCCGAGGAGCTCCGGGTCGGGCAGCTCCATCGGGTACTCGCCGTCGAAGCAGGCGCGGCACAGGTTCGGCTTGGCGATGGTCGTCGCCTCGATCATGCCGTCGATGGAGATGTACGCCAGGGAGTCGGCGCCGAGCGAGGTGCCGATCTCGTCGGTGGACATGCCGTTGGCGATCAGCTCGGCGCGGGTCGCGAAGTCGATGCCGAAGAAACACGGCCACTTCACGGGCGGCGAGGAGATCCGGATGTGGATCTCGGCGGCACCCGCCTCGCGGAGCATGCGGACCAGGGCGCGCTGGGTGTTGCCGCGCACGATCGAGTCGTCGACGACGACCAGGCGCTTGCCCTTGATGACGTTCTTGAGCGGGTTCAGCTTCAGACGGATGCCGAGCTGGCGGATGGTCTGCGAGGGCTGGATGAACGTACGGCCGACGTACGCGTTCTTCACCAGGCCGTTGCCGAAGGGGATGCCGGAGGCCTCCGCGTAGCCGATGGCGGCCGGGGTGCCGGACTCCGGGGTCGCTATCACCAGGTCGGCCTCGGCGGGCGCCTCCTGGGCGAGGCGGCGGCCCATCTCGACGCGCGAGAGGTAGACGTTCCGGCCGGCGATGTCGGTGTCCGGGCGGGCCAGGTACACGTACTCGAAGACACAGCCCTTGGGCTTCGCTTCCGCGAATCGGGAAGAGCGCAGTCCGTTCTGGTCGATGGCGACGAACTCGCCGGGCTCGATCTCGCGGACGAAGCTGGCGCCGCAGATGTCGAGGGCGGCGGACTCGGAGGCGATGACCCAGCCGCGCTCGAGCCGGCCGAGGACCAGCGGGCGGATGCCCTGCGGGTCGCGGGCGGCGTACAGCGTGCTCTCGTCCATGAAGACCAGGCTGAAGGCGCCCTTGACCTGCGGAAGGACCACGTGCGCGGCCTGCTCCACGGTCACCGGTTCGCCGTCGGCGGCACGCTGGCCGGCCAGCAGGGCGGTGATCAGGTCGGTGTCGTTGGTGGCCGCCACCTTCGGGGCGCGGCCGTTCTCCTTGGGCAGCTCGGCCACCAGCTCGGCGAGCTCGGCCGTGTTGACCAGGTTGCCGTTGTGGCCGAGCGCGATCGAGCCGTGCGCGGTGGCACGGAACGTCGGCTGGGCGTTCTCCCACACGGAGGCACCGGTGGTCGAGTAGCGGGCGTGACCGACCGCGATATGACCCTGGAGCGAACCGAGCGAGGTCTCGTCGAAGACCTGGGAAACCAGGCCCATGTCCTTGAAGACGAGGATCTGGGAGCCGTTGCTGACCGCGATACCCGCGGATTCCTGGCCCCGATGCTGGAGGGCGTACAGCCCGAAGTACGTGAGCTTGGCGACCTCTTCGCCCGGAGCCCAGACACCGAAGACGCCGCAAGCGTCCTGGGGGCCCTTCTCTCCGGGGAGCAGGTCGTGGTTGAGTCGTCCGTCACCACGTGGCACGCCACCGAGTGTAGGCGAGGTCGAGTGCTGGTCCGAATTGGGGACGGGGTCCCGGCCGTGGCCCACTCGGCGGCGAACGCGTGGACAGCCCTTCCGTTTGCGCTGGTCAGCGTCGCGCTCCGGTGATCGGCACGATGGTCGAGCGTGGTACCGAAAAGCTTCAGCGGCGTCTTCTCGGCCTTCATGAGTGAGTCTTCGCACACCATTCGGGTCGTGCCGCGCGTGCCGACGGTGATATGGCCGTCGCGGACGGTGGCGCCCCGGGGGACTGTCGCAGCCGTTCACGTCGACCGCCGTCGCCTCAGGTCATCAGCGGCAGGTACGGCCCCAGATCCGCCCGCTCACCGCTCGCGCTCACCTTGGCGTCGGCCACCGCGTCCTGCCACACCGTGCGCCCGGTGGCCAGACGGATCCAGGTCAGCGGGTCGGTCTCGACGACGTGGGGCGGGGTGCCCCGGGTGTGCCGCGGCCCCGCCACGCACTGCACGACCGCGTACGGCGGGATGCGCACCTCCGTCGAGCCTCCGGGCGCCTGCGCGGCGAGCGTGTCGGCCAGCAGCCGGGTGCAGGCGGCGAGGGCCTGGCGGTCGTGGGGAACGTCGAGGCCGGGCACGGCGGCGTTCAGGTCGTCGGTGTGGACGACGAGCTCGACGGTGCGGGTGACCAGGTAGTCGGTGAGGTTCATGGCCCCGGCGCGCAGGGCGAGCACCCGGGTGGGCGGGGCGTCGTCGAGGTCCCGGGCCAGGTCCCGCGCGGTGCGGGTGAGCAAGGCGCCGAGGGCACCGAGGTCGGGGGTGGCCTCGGCGAGCACCCGGGCCTTCTCGGCGACGGCATCGGCGTGGGCCGCGGTCGTGGCGGGGTGGTCCAGCAGCGCCGTCCCGGGCTTCGCCGGTTCGTCCCGCTCCAGGGCCCGGCTGACGCTCCCGACGGTCAGAGCGAGGTGCGCGAGCAGGTCCCGTACGGTCCAGTCGCCGAGACGGGTGGGCAGGGCGAGGTGGTGCGCGTCCAGGGTGCGTACCGCCTGCCGTACGTTCCCGAACTGGGCCAGGACGGCGGTGCGGGTCCTGGCGGGGTCGTAGGAGCGGGTGCGCTTCTTGGCCGGGGGCATGAGGGCAGCCTAGGAGGTCAGGCGGGGGTGACCGGTTCCGGTGCCGGTATGTCGAACACCTCGCCGTTGCGGGGGACGCCGGCGCCCCGCCAGGTGAACGGGATGCCGCGCGCGGTGTCCGGGTCGGGGCCGTCCATCAGCTGGAAGTGCAGGTGCGGCTCGGAGGAGTTGCCCGAGTTGCCGCAGCGGGCGAGCACCTGTCCGGCCCGCACCCGGTCGCCCTCGCGGACGGTGAACGAGCCGCGCCGCACGTGTGCGTAGGCGGCGTGCGTTCCGTCGCCGAGGTCGAGCACCAGGTGGTTGCCGACGATCCGGTGGACCCCGCTCATCTCGCGCACCGAGCCCTCGACGAGCATCAGGTACAGCAGTCCGGGCAGCGAGGCACGGCTGAGGTGGTCGCGCTGTCCGTCGGACACGCGGACGACCGTGGCATCGGCGACCGCGTACAGCGGAGCGCCGAACGCGGGAAAGGCGTCGGGGCGGCGGGCGAGCGGCCACAGCGCGGAGAACGCGGGACGGGCGCCCGGCTCGGGTTCGGCGACGATGTCGATGGCGTACGTCTGGCCGTAGGCATGGGTGCCGTGGCTCGGGGTGCGGTCGGCGGGACTGTTCAGCGCGGACCAGCGGCCGGTCACGGGCGGGTCGACCTCGACCGGTTCACGCGCGCGGCGCGGATGGTCCGGGGCGCCGCCGCCCCACCGGTTGACCACGGTGATCAGGACGTAGGCCAGGAGCAGCGGCAGCAGGTTCCACAGGATCGGGTAGTCCCAGCCGAGGCAGATGTGGGCGGCCACCAGGGCGATGAAACCCAGCTGCAGTCCTCGGAAGGTCCTCATGGCGAGTTTGCGTGCGGACATGGTTCCCCCTGGTCGTCGTGGGTACGGCGCCGGCCGGTCAGGGACGCGCAGCCGACAGCGTCACCAGCAGCGGTACGACCCGGCCCGCCGGTACCTCGTGGCGGCCCCGGCCGGTGGTGTGCAGCCAGCCCGCACCGGTCAGCTGGCGCAGGTGGTGGTAGATCTGGCCGGTCGTGCCGATCTCCTCCAGCTCCGCCAGTTCGGCCGCGGTGCGCCGGCCGCCGACTATCTCGCGGAGCAGCCGGAGCCGTACCGGATGGCCGAGCGCGGCGAGCGCCTCGGCGGCGTCCGGCCACTCGCAGGCCAGCAGCCCCTGGGTGAGCGCGCCGTGCTGCCACTCGTACTGCTCGCCGGTCGGCATCCGGACCGCACCGGTGAAGAGCACGCCCCCGTCGGCCGCCCTCAGCTCGGCGAGCTGCTCCTTCAGCCCCTCAAGGGCCCAGAAGTCACCTTCGCCCAGCCCGGGGGCGGCACGGCCGGCGGCTTCCAGTGCCGCAAGGCGGCGCTCGAGGTCGGTCATGCGTTCTTCGAGTTCCACATCTTCGATATTACGTAACTACGTAATCCCGCGCAAGAGGCAATGTGCCGGCATCCACCCCGTGACACGACGAAGCCCCCGACCGGCGGAAGGAACCGGGCGGGGGCTTCGTGCCGCGTACGGAAGCGGCGGGCGGATCAGGCCAGCAGGGCCGGGATCGTCTCCTCGTGGACCGTGCGCAGCTCCTCGAGGGTGAGCGCGAACTCGCCCTGGAGGTCCACCGTGTCCCCGTCGACGACTCCGATGCGGGTCGCCGGGAGGCCGCGCACGCCGCACATGTCGGTGAAGCGGACCTCCTCCGAACGCGGCACGGCGACGATCGCGCGGCCGGCCGACTCGGAGAACAGGAAGGTGAACGCGTCGAGCCCGTCCGGTACGACCAGACGCGCGCCCCTGCCGCCGAGCAGCGCCGACTCGACCACGGCCTGGATCAGACCGCCGTCGGACAGGTCGTGCGCGGAGTCGATCATGCCGTCGCGGGAGGCGGAGATCAGGATCTCGCCGAGCAGGCGCTCCCGGTCGAGGTCGACCTGCGGCGGCAGGCCGCCGAGGTGGTCGTGGACGACCTGGGACCAGGCCGAGCCGCCGAACTCCTCACGGGTGTCGCCCAAGAGGTAGATCAGCTGGCCCTCCTCCCGGAAGGCGACCGGAGTGCGCCGCGCCACGTCGTCGATGACACCGAGGACCGCGACCACCGGGGTCGGGTGGATGGCGACCTCGCCGGTCTGGTTGTAGAGCGAGACGTTACCGCCGGTGACCGGGGTGCCGAGCTGCAGACAGCCGTCGGCCAGACCGCGCACGGCCTCCGCGAACTGCCACATGACCGCGGGGTCCTCCGGCGAGCCGAAGTTCAGGCAGTCGGAGACGGCGAGCGGCGTGGCACCGGTCGTCGCCACGTTGCGGTAGGCCTCCGCCAGGGCCAGCTGCGCTCCCGTGTACGGGTCGAGCTTGGCGTACCGGCCGTTGCCGTCGGTGGCGATGGCGACACCGAGGCCGGTCTTCTCGTCGACGCGGATCATGCCGGAGTCCTCGGGCTGGGCGAGGACCGTGTTGCCCTGCACGAAGTGGTCGTACTGCCGGGTGAGCCACTCCTTGGAGGCCTGGTTGGGCGAGCCCACCAGCTTCAGGACCTGGTCCTTCAGCTCGTCGGAGGTCTGCGGCCGGGGCAGCTTGTTCGCGTCGTCGGCCTGGAGCGCGTCCTGCCAGTCGGGGCGGGCGTAGGGGCGCTCGTAGACCGGGCCGTCGTGGGCGACGGTGCGCGGGTCGACGTCGACGATCTTGCCGCCGTGCCAGAAGATCTCCAGGCGGTCGCCGTCGGTCACCTCACCGATGACGGTGGCGATGACGTCCCACTTCTCGCAGATCTCGAGGAAGCGGTCGACCTTCTCCGGCTCCACGACCGCGCACATGCGCTCCTGCGACTCGCTCATGAGGATCTCCTCGGGCGAGAGCGTGGAGTCGCGCAGCGGTACGTCGTCGAGGACGACGCGCATGCCGCCGGAACCGTTGGAGGCCAGCTCGGACGTGGCGCAGGACAGGCCGGCCGCGCCGAGGTCCTGGATGCCGACGACCAGCTTCTCCCGGAAGGCCTCCAGGGTGCACTCGATGAGGAGCTTCTCCTGGAAGGGGTCGCCGACCTGGACGGCGGGGCGCTTGGAGGGCTTCGCGTCGTCGAAGGTCTCGGAGGCCAGGATCGAGGCGCCGCCGATGCCGTCGCCGCCGGTCCTGGCGCCGTACAGGATGACCTTGTTGCCGGGCCCGGACGCCTTGGCGAGGTGGATGTCCTCGTGCCGCATCACGCCGATGGCACCGGCGTTGACCAGCGGGTTGCCCTGGTAGCAGGCGTCGAAGACGACCTCGCCGCCGATGTTGGGCAGGCCGAGGCAGTTGCCGTAGCCGCCGATGCCGGCGACGACGCCGGGCAGGACGCGCTTGGTGTCGGGGTGGTCGGCGGCGCCGAAGCGCAGCGGGTCCACGACGGCGACCGGGCGGGCGCCCATCGCGATGATGTCGCGGACGATGCCGCCCACGCCGGTGGCCGCGCCCTGGTAGGGCTCGACGTACGACGGGTGGTTGTGCGACTCGACCTTGAAGGTGACCGCGTAGCCCTGGCCGACGTCGACGACCCCGGCGTTCTCGCCGATGCCGACGAGCATCGCGTCGGACTCGGGGGCCTTCTCGCCGAACTGGCGGAGGTGGACCTTGGAGGACTTGTACGAGCAGTGCTCGGACCACATCACCGAGTACATGGCGAGCTCGGCGCCGGTCGGGCGGCGGCCGAGGATCTCCACCACCCGCTCGTACTCGTCCTTCTTCAGGCCGAGCTCGGCCCAGGGCAGCTCGACGTCGGGGGTCTTCGCCGCGTGCTCGACCGTGTCCAGAGGCGTCCGGCTCATGCGTTGACCAGCTTCTTGAGGATCGAGGTGAAGAACGGGAGGCCGTCGGTGCGACCGGTGCCGATCAGTGACTCGACGGCGTGCTCGGGGTGCGGCATCAGACCGACGACGTTGCCCGCCGCGTTGGTGATGCCGGCGATGTCGTTGAGCGAGCCGTTGGGGTTGAAGTCGAGGTACCGGAAGGCGACGCGGCCCTCGGCCTCCAGCTCGTCCAGCGTGTACTGGTCGGCGACGTAGCGGCCGTCCATGTTCTTCAGCGGGATGTGGATCTCCTGGCCGGCCGTGTAGTCGGTGGTCCAGGAGGTCTCCGCGTTCTCCACCCGCAGCTTCTGGTCACGGCAGATGAAGTGCAGGTGGTCGTTGCCCAGCATGCCGCCGGGGAGCAGGTGCGCCTCGGTGAGGATCTGGAAGCCGTTGCAGATGCCGAGGACCGGCAGACCCGCCTTCGCCTGCTCGATGACGGTGTCCATCACCGGCGAGAAACGGGCGATGGCCCCGGCGCGCAGGTAGTCGCCGTAGGAGAATCCGCCGCACAGCACGACCGCGTCGACCTGCTTGAGGTCCTTGTCCTTGTGCCAGAGCGCCACGGGTTCGGCGCCCGCGAGCCGGATCGCGCGCTGCGAGTCCCGGTCGTCGAGGCTGCCGGGGAAAGTGACGACGCCGATACGAGCGGTCACTTCACGGCCTCCGAGACTTCCTCGACCCTGACGGTGAAGTCCTCGATCACGGTGTTGGCGAGGAAGGATTCCGCAAGATCATGAATGCGGGCGAGCGCGGCCTCGTCGACCGGCCCGTCAACTTCCAGTTCGAATCGCTTTCCCTGACGGACGTCCGAGATCCCCTCGAAACCCAGCCGCGGCAGTGCGCGCTGCACCGCCTGGCCCTGGGGGTCGAGGATCTCCGGCTTGAGCATGACGTCGACTACGACGCGTGCCACTGGCACTCCCGGTGTGTGGTGCTGAGCAGGTCCCTTCAGACTACCCGTACAAAATTTCTACGCGAGTAGAGTTGGAGGAATCTACGTGACCCCGATCACGATTCGACGCCGCGGGGGAGGCGCCCGGGAAAAGATCCGGGAAAGATCCGCGATCTGTCACGTATCGCTATTGCGCACCGGACACGCGGGCAGATTTAGTCGAACTTCACAATGCATTGCCGAGCACTGTACAAATGAATTGTCATTAGCAGATGGTTTGCCCGTTTACAGGCGGACGCCGACATCTTCGCGACACCCGGGGCGTCATCACCGACGTCAACACGGAAGCGTCGCACGAAGGGACCGATTATTCGTGGCGCAGAAGGTCGTGGTCACTCTCTTTGACGACATCGACGGCTCGGAAGCGGCGGAAACGATCGCCTTCGGACTCGACGGCAAGTCGTACGAGATCGATCTGAACGAAGCCAACGCCGACGACCTGCGGAAGGCGCTCGCGCCCTACGTGCAGGCCGGCCGCAAACGCTCCCGCTCGGGCCGGGCGTACCGGCAGACGGAGGTCGCCCCCGCCCCTGCGGCCGTGCGCGCCTGGGCGCTGTCGAACCAGATGGACGTCCCCGCGCGCGGACGGATCCCCAAGCGGATCTACGAGGCGTTCGCCGCGGCGCGGTGAGGCAGGCGCGGTGAGGCAGGCACGGTGAGGCGGGTGTGACGAGGCGGGCGTGAGGGGGCGCGCGGCGCGGCGGGGTGCGCCCGGCCGTCCGGGTCCCGGTCATCCGGGCTCCGGCCGCCCGGCGCCCGGGACAGCCGACTTGCACAACACCCCTATTGATCAGCTAGAGTCTGGAGCACGCCGCGAGGCCAGGCCGAAAAGCCCAGCTCACGGAGTACATGCGGGTGTAGTTCAGTAGTAGAACATCCCCCTTCCAGGGGGAAGGCGCAGTGTGCAATTCCTGTCACCCGCTCTGCGTAGTCGTACCGATCGGCGCATCCGATCAGGTAGGCTGGTGCTCGCACCGATCGGTGAAAGCCGGTCGGGAGCAGTGCGGACGTAGCTCAGCTGGTAGAGCGCAACCTTGCCAAGGTTGAGGTCGCGAGTTCGAACCTCGTCGTCCGCTCGGGAATCAGACCCCGGTCCATCGGACCGGGGTCTTTTCGTGCTGCCGTGCCCCTCTCGGTGCCCGTACGAGACGACTTGGGCGCCGTTCTGACATTTGTCACGCCCAGTGGTGACAGCCCGCACGGCCGTCCGGCCGGTCGATCCTGAATGATCGGGGCATGCGAGGAAACGAACATGAGCACGTGATCGAGGTCACCGACCTTCGCCGTGTGTACGGGGGCGGGTTCGAGGCCGTACGCGGGATCGACTTCTCCGTACGGCGCGGGGAGGTCTTCGCGCTGCTGGGCACCAACGGCGCGGGCAAGACCTCCACCGTCGAACTGCTGGAGGGCCTCGCGGTGCCGACCGGCGGGCAGGTCAGGATCTTCGGTCACGACCCGTACACCGACCGCGCCGTGGTGCGGCCTCGCACCGGCGTGATGCTCCAGGAGGGCGGTTTCCCCTCCGACCTGACCGTCATGGAGACCGCGCGGATGTGGGCCGGCACCGTCAGCGGGGCCCGTCCCCCGCAGGAGGTGCTGCCCCTGGTCGGACTGGCCGGGAAGGACGGCGTACGGGTCAAGCAGCTGTCCGGGGGTGAGCGGCGCCGCCTCGACCTGGCCCTCGCGCTGCTCGGCGACCCCGAGGTGCTGTTCCTCGACGAGCCGACGACCGGCCTGGACGCCGAAGGGCGCCGCGACACCTGGCGTCTGGTGCGGGCCCTGCGCGACAACGGCACGACCGTGCTGCTGACCACCCACTACCTCGAGGAGGCCGAGTCCCTGGCCGACCGCCTCGCGATCATGCACAAGGGACGCATCGCCATCACCGGCACCCCCGCCGAGGTGACCGCCGCACAGCCGTCGCGGATCACCTTCGAACTGCCCCACGGCTACTTCCCCGGTGACCTGCCGCCGCTCGACGACCTGGGCGTGACCGGGCACGAACTGGACGGACAGGTCGTCCGGCTGCACACCCGTGAGCTGCAACGGGCGGCCACGGGCCTGCTGGTGTGGGCGGAGCAGGCCGGTGTGGAACTGAAGGGGCTGGACGTGCGCTCGGCGTCGCTGGAGGAGGCGTTCCTGGGTATAGCCCGGGAAGCCTCCGCGCGCGAAACCCTCGAGCAGGGGGAGAGCACCACCATGGGAAAGGAGTACGCGGCATGAGCGGGACGGTCAGCACGACCAAGAATTCGGCCGAGGGGTCGACCGGGGGAACGGCGGAGGCCGTGAGCGGCGGGAACACCGCGGCAAGCACCCCCGTGGGACGCATGCGGGCCCTCGCCCGAGCCGAGTTGGCGCTGCTCGGACGCAGCAGGGGCACGCTCTTCGCCGCGCTCTTCGTGCCGCTGGTGCTTCCGCTCAGCCTGTACTCGGTGGCCGACGGGATGGACCTCGACGAGGTGGGTCTCGATCTCGGCGCGGTGGTCCTGCCCGGCGCGATCGGCTTCTCTCTGCTGTTCGCCGTCTACACGTCGCTCGTCAGCGTCTTCGTCACCCGGCGCGAGGAACTGGTGCTGAAGCGGCTGCGCACCGGGGAACTGCGGGACGCCGAGATCCTCTGCGGGGCCTCGCTCCCGTCCGTCGCCATCGGGCTGGTGCAGTCGCTGCTGCTGGCGGGGGGCTGCGCACTGCTCCTGGACATGGCCGCGCCGCAAGCCGTCCATCTGTCCGTGCTGGGGCTGCTGCTGGGCCTGGGGCTGTGCGCGGCGCTCGCCGCCGTCACCGCGGGCTTCACCCGGACCACCGAGAGCGCGCAGGTCACCGCGATGCCGGTGATCCTGGTGTCGATGGCCGGCTCCGGGGTGATGGTCCCGCTGGAGGTGCTGCCCGACCGGCTGGCCTCCTTCTGCGCACTGCTGCCCCTCGCCCCCGTGATGACCCTGCTGCGCGGCGGCTTCACCGGCAGCCTGTCCGGCTCCGAGACACTGTTCGCCCTGGCGACCGGCGCGGCCTGGGCGCTGCTGTCGGTGTTCGCCGTCCGCCGGTGGTTCCGCTGGGACCCGAGGCGCTGACGTGCCGACGGCGGGAGGCGGTGGCCCGGGCAGGCCGGGCGGCTGGTGGGGGAGCAAGAGCACCCCGGACAAGGTGGAGACGTACACCCGGTGGTCGTTCCACTCCTTCGCCCTGGTCGAGTTCATGGCGGCCGGCAGCCCGATGGTCGGGCGGTTCGGGCACCTCGGGCCGAGGCTCGCTGTTCCCCTGCTGCTCGTGATCGCCGTGCACTGCGTGCTGTGCGCCGTGACCGCCTCGCGGGCACTGGACTGGGTGCGCGGGCAGCGGAAGCAGCCGCTCCGGCTGCTGTGGGCGCTCGGGGCCGTCTCCGCGGCCGTCACGGTGGCGGCCATGGCGATCGTCGAGCACGGGCCGGCGAGCAGCGACGTCGCCGAAGCGGTCGCCGGGATCCTGTTGTTCCTCCCGTGCTTCGGCGTCGGGATCGTCGCGCTCGGGGTGCGCAGCCGACCGCGGGTGTTCGGCTGGGTGGTGGGCTTCGCGGTGGGCACGGGACTGGTGTCGCTGTCCTTCGGTGTGCCCGCCCCGGACGCGCTGCTCTTCGCGGTGGTGATGCTGGTCGGCTGCGGGGTCATGGCCTTCACCTCGGTGATCTCGTCCTGGCTGCTCCACACCGTGTACGAACTCGACGAGGCCCGGGAGACCCGTACCCGGCTCGCCGTCGCGGAGGAGCGGCTGCGGTTCGGACGGGATCTGCACGACGTCATGGGCCGCAACCTCGCCGTGATCGCGCTGAAGAGCGAGCTGGCCGTCCAACTGGCCCAGCGGGAAAGGCCGGAGGCGGTGACGCAGATGGTCGAGGTGCAGCGGCTGGCGCACGAGGCGCAGCGGGAGGTGCGCGAGGTCGTCCGCGGCTACCGCGAGGCCGACCTGGGCAGCGAACTCGCGGGCGCCAAGGGCGTCCTGGAAGCGGCCGGCATCGACTGCGCGGTCACCGGTTCGGCGACCGGGCTCCCGGCGCAGGTGCAGTCCGCGCTGGGCTGGGTCGTACGGGAAGCGGTGACCAACGTGCTGCGGCACGGGGACGCACGGCGGTGTGCGGTGGGGATACGGGTGCTGAAGGGGCAGACGGTGCGGACGGTACTGACGGTGGAGAACGACGGTGTGCCGGAGAACGGCGGCTCGGGCCGGGGGGCCGGACTGGTCGGGCTGCGTGAGCGGCTGGCCGAGATCGGCGGCACCCTGCGGGCCGGCCCGACCGGGGACGGGCGGTTCCTGCTGACGGCCGAGGTCCCGTTGCCGTCGGCCGCCGGTTCCGGAACGTTCCCCTCGGGGGAACCCACCGCGTCCCCCGTGTCCGCCACGTCCACCGCGGCTCCCGCGTCCCGTACGAACGTGAGCGAGGTCACGCCGTGACGACACCCCGGCCCGCGCACCCCGTCCGGCTGCTGCTCGCCGACGACGAGCATCTGATCCGGGGTGCGCTCACCGCGCTGCTGTCCCTGGAGGACGACCTCCTGGTCGTCGCCGAGGCGGCCTCCGGTCCGGAGGCACTGGCGATGGCCCGGGCGCACGTCCCCGACGTCGCCGTACTGGATCTGCAGATGCCCGGCGCCGACGGCGTGAACGTCGCCACATCACTGCGGGCGGAACTCCCCGGCTGCCGGGTGCTGATCGTGACCAGCCACGGACGGCCCGGACACCTGAAGCGGGCGCTCGCGGCGGGGGTGCGCGGCTTCGTCCCCAAGACCGTCAGCGCACAGCGCCTCGCAGAGATCATCCGCGCGGTGCACGCGGGAAACCGTTACGTGGATCCCGAGTTGGCCGCCGACGCGATCGCCGCGGGCGACTCGCCGCTGACCGTGCGCGAGGCCGAGGTGCTGGAACTCGCGGCCGACGGGGCGCCCGTGGCGGAGATCGCGGAGCGGGCCGCGCTGTCCCAGGGGACCGTGCGCAACTACCTGTCGTCGGCCGCTTCGAAACTCGGTGCGGAGAACCGTCATGCCGCGGTACGCCTCGCCCGCGAGCGGGGTTGGGTATAGTTGGCCTCGCGCCACGGCGCAATGCGGACGTAGCTCAGCTGGTAGAGCGCAACCTTGCCAAGGTTGAGGTCGCGAGTTCGAACCTCGTCGTCCGCTCCACACCGAGGCCCCGGTCATCGACCGGGGCCTTCGCCGTTCCCTCAGCTCCAGCTCATGCCCGTCAAACGCTCGTACGCCTCCACGTACTTCGCCCGGGTCGCGTCGACGACGGGCTGCGGCAGCGCCGGCGGGGGCTGCTCGCTCGCACGGTCCCAGCCCGACTCGGCGGAGGTCAGCCAGTCCCGCACGTACTGCTTGTCGTACGACGGCTGTGCGCGGCCCGGCTCCCACTGATCGGCCGGCCAGAAGCGGGAGGAGTCCGGGGTGAGCACCTCGTCCGCGACGACCAGGGTGTCGCCGTCGAAGCCGAACTCGAACTTGGTGTCCGCGAGGATGATCCCCCGGTCGCGGGCGATGTCCCGGGCACGGGTGTACGCGGCGAGGGTGGTCTGCCGCAGCTGCGCCGCGACGTCGGCGCCGACCTGGCGGGCGACCTCCTCGTAGGAGACGTTCTCGTCGTGCTCGCCGACGGCGGCCTTGGTGGCCGGGGTGAAGATCGGGCCGGGCAGTTCCGATCCGTCCACCAGCCCCTCGGGGAGGGCCAGGCCGCAGACCGTACGGGACTCCCGGTACTCGGCGAGGCCCGAACCGGTGAGGTAGCCGCGGGCCACGCACTCCACGGGGACCATCCGCAGGGACGTGCAGACGAGTGTGCGGCCCGCCCAGTCGGCGGGGGCGCCCGCGGGGAGTTCGGTGCTCAGGACGTGGTGCGGGACCAGGTCGGCGAGCTGGTCGAACCACCAGAGGGAGAGCTGGGTGAGGACCCTGCCCTTGTCCGGGATCTCGGTCGGCAGCACCCAGTCGTAGGCGGAGATGCGGTCACTGGCGACCATGACGAGGTCGCCGGCCTCGTTCCGGTACAGCTCGCGCACCTTTCCGGTGTGCAGGTGCACCAGGCCCGGAACCTGGATCGGCTCGGGCTTCTCGACGAATCCGGACACGGTTCCTCCGCGTGGCTCGGAACAGCAGGACACCCCGCGGGGCTCGCTCCACTCGCGCAGGACGGCGGGGGAGACGGCGGGACAGTGACGCCAATTGTCCCGTACGGACGGCCGCCCCCGCCGCTCGGGGGCGGCCGCGGGGGCCACGGGCCGGAGCCGGTCAGACGTGTTTGCAGATGCGGTCGAGGAGATTGGCCGTGGCGCGCTGGATGCGGGGGTCGCTCCGGCCGGGGCCGTCCAGGGCCGGGGACCAGGCGAGCGTCCCCGACGCGAAGACCCACGCGCCGGAGGGCGCCCGGTGCAGGGAGGTCTCCTGGTGCCGTCTGCCGTCCGCCCGGTCGGTGTACGGGGAGTGCGCGAGCAGGATCCGCTCCTCGTGCTCGGGCAGCGGGGTGCGCGGGAAGTAACGGTCGGCCCCGACCGCGACCAGCCCCTCGATCCCGTCGCCCTCGGACGCCCCCGTCCCCTGCCACAGCCAGTGGTCGGCGTTGCGCACGATCAGCGGATGCGGTGCGGGGACCTGACCGGCGTACTGGATGCCGAGCAGCTGCTGCTCGGCGCGGTCCGTCTCCCGCCACAGCGACGGTCTGCCCGGAGTCCGGCGTTCCGGGGCCCGGCGTCTGCGGTGGGTCAGCAGACGGTCGGGGGCTCCGGACGGGGAGGGGGCGAGCTCCACCTGCCCGTACATGGTGCGGGCGGAGAGGAAGACGAGGGAGGTGCCGTGCTCGCGGGCGTGTTCCACGGTGCCGCGCATGGCCTGGGACCAGTACACGTCGGGTCCGGGGAAGACCATTCCCCGGTAGCGGGTGGGATCGACCCGGCCGGCGTGCAGGTCGCCGGCGTCGGCGTAGGCGAGGTCGTAGCCGTAGCGTTCGGCCCAGCGGATGACGTCGTAGGTGTGACCGGCGTACGGCGGCAGGCCGGTGTCCGCGTACGGGCGGTCGAAGGAGACGGTGGTCGCCGCCGCGTCGGCCTCGTCGAGCGGCTGCCCGTCCTCGTCCCACGGGTAGCGGTTGTGGGCCTGCCAGGTGATGTCGGGTAACACCAGGAGCAGGTCCGCCGGGCGGTCGTCGCGCACCGTGAAGGGGATGTGGGACCGGTGGCGGCCGTCGGCGGTGGTCAGGACGGCCACGTAGGCGCCGACGCTCCAGTCCGACGGGACCCGCAGTCGCCAGGACAGCCACCAGTGGTGGCAGGAGACCGTACGGTCGGCGGTGAGCGGCGGCGGCTGTGCGATGCCCGCCAGGCGGGGGCCGGACGCGATCCGGGCGGTGCGCCGCCCGTCGTAGTGGCCGACGCGGTGGACGTCGACGCCGAACTCCTGGGGCGGGTCGACGGAGACGTGGAAGTCGATCGTCCCTCCGGGTGCCACCCCGCCGGTGGAACTGAACCCCTCGATCCGGCGGCGGCCCTGCTCCGGCCCCATGGTCGCTCCCCTCCCCGGCCCCGTCGGCCCCCACTGGCCCCACTGGCCCTGCCGGCCCCGTTGCCGACGGGCGGCGATGCGCTTGTCGTACGGCGCAAGCCCTGGTCACGGAGCACGAACAGGCCAAGCACATCACATGGAGCACGCATTCCATCACCCTTCGTCGCGAACCGGTCAAAAGCGGAAGCCGGAACTCCGGGTGAGGGGGCAGGAGGTGGGGGAAGTCCGGCTCAGACGAGCCGTACGGGCTTCTCCGGGCGTATGCCCTGCCGGGTCAGCCACAGGCGCAGGGCCGCAGGGTCGCCGTCCTCGATCAGCGTCATGACCTGGGCGGGGAGGTCCGTGACACGGACGCCGCCGATGAGGAGGGCCGGGCCGTCGAGCCAGTCGAGCCCGGGGGCCGCGCCCGCGGTGTCCATGGCCGCGCAGCAGACCATCGCCATGATGTGGTCGGCGAGCAGTTCGCGGCCGGTGCGCGGGGGCTGGAGGGGAAGCAGGGGCAACGCCCTGTCGTCCCAGAGGGAGGCGAGGTCGGCCGGTGCGGGGGGAGCGCTCGGGGCGCTCTCGGCCGAGGCGGTTCCGCAAGCGGGTATGGATGAGGCAGGTATGGATATGGAGGCGGACGCGGCCCGCTCGGTGGCCGCGGCGCCCTCGCGGGCCACTTCGGCGCTGATCCGGGCGGCCAGGGCGGCACTGCGCGGGGTGGTTCCGGAGAGGTCCTCGTCGTCGGGTTCCTCGTCGTCGGAGTCCTCGTCATGGCCGACGGCGTCGGCACCGTTTCCCGGTCCCGTGTGCACGGGCGGTTCCGCGCGTGGGACCGGCACCGGGTCCGTCAGGTGGTCGAGGACGCGGGAGAGGGTCGGGCCGTCGGAGCCCAGGCCCTCCCCGCTGTCGGCGGGGCGTACGCCGAGGGCGTCCAGAACGCGGTGGAGCCGGGCCGCGTCCGTACGCCATTTGCGGTCGACGACCTCCTCCGGGTAGTCGCCCCAGTGGACCGGCGACCACTCGGGCCCGCTCCCGGCGGGGCCGCCGTGGAAGAGGCGGGCGGCGAGGAGGGAGGTGGCCTCATCCACCGCTCCGGGCTCTTCGAGCAGGTCGCAGGCGGGACGCTCACCGAGGCGGGAGGCGAACCCCTCGGCCAGCCGGTCCCGGCGGGACAGCTCGGTGAGCGCGGCCACCACCCCGGCGTTGAGCCGCGAGGGCCAGCGGCCCATCCGCCAGGCGGGCAGCGCCACCCGGGTGAGCAGCCGGTCCCAGCCCGCGTACGCCAGTCCCACCTGTTCCTGGGCGACGATCCTCAGCCCGTAGTCCACGGCCTGGGCGCGGTCGGCCGCCGCCGCGGCGACCCCGCGCTCCATCTCGGCGGTGTGCACCCGGCAGCCGCGCAGCAACGACCGCGCGACCCAGCCGACGCCGGCGAACACCGCCCGGAAGACCGGTCCGCGCCGAGGCTCCGAGGTCACGGCCACCGCGGCGTCGAGACCCCGGACGAAACGCCGGGCGGCGGCTATGTCCGGGTGTGCCGAGGGTCCCGTACCGGCCACGACCGGGGCGAGGACCGCGCGCAACTCGCCGACCCGCATCCACCACAGGAACGGGGAGCCGATCACCAGCACGGGCGCGGCGACGGTCGTCCGGCGGTGCGGAGGCCGGCCCGAGCCCGCTGTGTCCCCGTGCTCCTCGGCGGGCTCCTCGAGGGGCGGGGGGCCGTGCGCCGGGTGGGTGCGGTCCTCCAGCCAACTGTCGCAGTCCGGGGTGAGCGCTATCGCGGACGGAGCGGGGACGTCGAGCCGGTCGGCGAGGTCGCGCACCATCCGGTACAGGTCCGGGGCCGCCCGCTCGGCGATCGGGACCGTCGGGCTCATGGCGGGCCGGGCGCGGGCGACGACCAGGGCGACTCCGGCGGCGGCGAGCAGGGCCAGTACCGCCAGCGGCGTGAGCGTCCAGCGGACGACGTCCCAGCCGGTGCCGACGAAATGGCCGGTGGAGCCGCCGACGAGCAGGATCACCGCGACGGCCGCGGGCAGCAGGGCGACGGCCAGTGCCCTGCTGCGCAGGCGGAGCACCGCGAGTGCCCGTGAACGCGCCGACTGCGCACCCGCGTCCCTGCCCATGACACCTCCGCTCATGCTCATGTCCCTGCCTCACCCCCTCCCGACGGTCCGGACGCTCTCCTGGCGTTGCCCACTCCCCACTGTGACACCCGTCACTGACATCGCAATGCCGGTGAGCCAAGTGCCGGAGCATGCCGGAACGCTTGCGCGGCACCCTAGTTGGGGCCCCGGCCCTCGTCAGCCGGATGGCGTATCGGTCACTCGATGGAATGGCTCAGGGCAAAGGTGAGTGACGGACGGCAAAGTTCGGGCCCCGGATCCTGAGGCGGATCGGGGCCCGTGGGGTTCATCGGTGGGGGCGTGGGCTCATGCGCCCTTGGCCGCCTCCGCCGCGATGTCCGTGCGGTGCTGGGAGCCGTCGAGGCGGATCCGGGAGACCGCGCGGTAGGCACGGTCGCGGGCCTCGGTGAGATCCGCGCCGGTCGCCGTGACGGACAACACCCGGCCGCCCGCGCTGACGGTCTCCTCGCCCACCCGCTTCGTCCCCGCGTGCAGCACGTACGCGTGCGGGGCGTCCTGGGCGGCGACCTCGTCCAGGCCGGTGATCGGGTCGCCGGTGCGCGGAGGGCCGGGGTAGTTGTGCGAGGCGACGACGACCGTGACGGCGGCGTCCTCGCTCCAGCGCAGCGGCTCCAGGTCGGCGAGGTTCCCGGTGGCGGCGGCCATCAGCAGCCCGGCCAGCGGGCTCTTCAGCCGGGCCAGCACGACCTGCGTCTCCGGGTCGCCGAACCGGGCGTTGAACTCGATCACGCGCACACCGCGCGAGGTGATCGCGAGACCGGCGTAGAGCAGGCCGGAGAAGGGGGTGCCGCGCCGCCGCAACTCGTCGACGGTCGGCTGCAGGACCGACCGCGTGACCTCGTCGACCAGCTTCGGATCGGCCCACGGCAGCGGGGAGTACGCCCCCATGCCGCCGGTGTTGGGACCCTCGTCGCCGTCCAGCGCGCGCTTGAAGTCCTGGGCGGGCTGGAGCGGCAGCACGGTCTCGCCGTCGGTCACGGCGAAGAGGGAGACCTCGGGGCCGTCCAGGTACTCCTCGATGACCACCTGCCTGCACGCCTCGGCGTGCGCCTGGGCCGCCTCGAGGTCGTCGGTGACGACCACACCCTTGCCGGCGGCGAGCCCGTCGTCCTTGACGACGTGGGGAGCACCGAAGGCGTCGAGGGCGGCGGCGGCCTCGGCGGGGGTGGTGCAGACGTATGCCCGTGCCGTGGGCACGCCCGCCCCCGCCATGACGTCCTTCGCGAAGGCCTTGGAGCCCTCGAGCCGCGCGGCCTCCCTGGAGGGGCCGAAGGCGGCGATGCCCGCCGCGCGCACGGCGTCGGCGACACCGGCGACGAGCGGGGCCTCCGGGCCGACCACCACGAGGTCCACGCCGAGCCGTGCGGCCAGCGCGGACACGGCCGCGCCGTCCAGGGCGTCGACCTGGTGCAGCTCGGCCACCTCGGCGATACCGGCGTTGCCGGGAGCGCAGTGGAGCGCGGTGACGTCGGGATCGAGGGACAGAGAACGGCACAGGGCGTGTTCGCGGGCACCGCTGCCGATGACGAGGACCTTCACGGGGTCAGCCTAACGGGACCGGAGGCGTTCGCCTTGTGCGGGCTTCCGAAGGAGCGGGCCGGGCGGGTTCGTGCGTTCCTCCAACCCGCCCGGCCGCTCCATCCGTCCGGGTGCGCTCGTCCGGGTGCGCTCGCTCGCTTCCGCTCGTCCGCTCCTACTCGTTCGTGAGCTCCTCGATCACGGTCGCACCCAGTTCCCGGACGATGAGCTCCTTGCCGGAGAGGGCGGACTCGTCCAGGTCGGGGTCGTCCTCCTCGGGGACGTCGTCCTCGGGGGAGACGGGGGGCGGCTCCGGAGCGGAGGGCCGAGTCGCCGGTGCCGGTGCGGGCACGGAGGGCGCCTGCTGCGTGGAGGCGTACGCAGAGGAACCGGACGGGCCGGACATCCCCGACGGCTGGGCGGCCCCGGAACGCTGACCGGCGCCTGCACCCCCGTAACCACCGTCACCGCCCGAGCCAC
This sequence comes from Streptomyces sp. GDS52, assembly GCF_052246875.1. Classification (NCBI taxonomy): domain Bacteria; kingdom Bacillati; phylum Actinomycetota; class Actinomycetes; order Kitasatosporales; family Streptomycetaceae; genus Streptomyces; species Streptomyces sp. GDS52. The sequence goes on along the minus strand of NZ_CM125966.1, from coordinate 3,774,845 downwards.
CGCCGCCGCCCGCGCCGTAGCCCGCAGCGCCCCCACCGCTCCGGCCACCACCGGGGGCCGGGGCCGCCGCACCGCCCCCGGACGGGTCGACGACGGCCTCGATCTTCCACTGCACGTTGAACTGCTCACCCAGGGCCTGCCGCAGCACGTCCTCGCTGCCGCTGCTCAGGAAGTTGTCCCGCGCGCCGGAGTTCACGAAGCCGATCTGGAGGGTCGTACCGTCGAAACCGGTCACCTGGGCGTTCTGGCTGAGCAGGATCCAGGTGAATCGACGGCGGTTCTTGACCACCTCGAGGATGTTCGGCCAGAGCGTGCGGGGATCGAGCCCGCCGCCACCGCCACCGGAGGGCCCGGGGCCCGCCTGGGGCGCTTGGGGTGCCTGGGGCGCAGAAGCAGGCGTGGGAACGGGAGCGGGAGCGGGGGCGGGAGCGCCCGGAGCGGCGGCCTGGGGCCGCCCGCCGCCCGCCGCTGCGGCCGTGGGCCAGCCACCGGGCCGGCGACCGCCTCCGGCGGAGGCCGCGGTGGGCCAGGCCCCCGGGGCGGGGGCACCGGACACGGGCTCGCCCGGCCCCGCAACGGGCGGAGCCACCGAAGCCGCGGCCGGAGGCTGAACGGGGGCCTGGACCGGAGCCACGGCGACCGGTGGCGCGGCGACCGGAGGCACCGGAGGCACCGGAGCCGGCGGCTGCACCGGCGAAGGCGGGAGCGAGGGCGGGACCTGCCCCCGCGCCGCGGCCCGGGCCGCGGCCGGACCGCCCCCCGGCGGAACCGGGGCACTCTCGGCCCCCCCATGGGCGCCGTCCCCCGGCACGTACCCCATGGTCGGCAGGCCGGCGGCGGGAGCGCCCGCCGAGAAGTTCACGCCCCGCTCGATCCGGTCCAGGCGGGCCATGACCGACCGCTCGTCGCCGTACGCGGCAGGCAGCAGCACGCGGGCACAGATCAGCTCGAGCTGGAGCCGGGGCGAGGTGGCGCCCCGCATCTCGGTGAGCCCCTCGTTGACGAGGTCGGCGGCGCGGCTGAGTTCGGCGGCGCCGAAGACACCGGCCTGGGCCTGCATCCGCTCGACGACATCGGCGGGAACGTCGATGAGCCCCTTCTCCGCGGCATCCGGGACCGCGGCGAGGATCACCAGGTCGCGAAGGCGCTCGAGCAGGTCGGCGACGAACCGCCGGGGGTCGTTGCCACCCTCGATCACGTGGTCGACGACCTCGAAGGCCGCAGCACCGTCCCCCGTGGCGAACGCCTCGACCACGGAGTCGAGCAGCGAGCCGTCGGTGTACCCGAGCAGGGAGGTCGCCATGGCGTACGTCACACCGTCGGGTCCGGCGCCGGCGAGCAACTGGTCCATGACGGACATGGAGTCACGCACGGATCCGGCACCGGCCCGCACGACGAGCGGCAGCACGCCGTCCTCGACGGAGCTGCTCTCCTTGTCGCACACCTCGCCCAGGTACTCCCGGAGGACCCCGGGCGGCACCAGCCGGAACGGATAGTGGTGCGTGCGCGAGCGGATCGTCCCGATGACCTTCTCGGGTTCGGTGGTCGCGAAGATGAACTTCAGATGCTCCGGAGGCTCCTCGACGACCTTGAGCAGGGCGTTGAAGCCCTGCGGGGAGACCATGTGGGCCTCGTCGATGATGTAGATCTTGTACCGGCTGTGGGCGGGCCCGAAGAACGCCTTCTCACGCAGGTCACGGGCGTCGTCCACACCACCGTGGGAGGCCGCGTCGATCTCGATGACGTCGATCGAGCCGGGCCCGTTGCGCGCGAGGTCCTGGCAGGACCGGCACTCGCCGCACGGCGTCGGCGTGGGGCCCTGCTCGCAGTTCAGGCACCGGGCCAGGATGCGCGCGCTGGTCGTCTTGCCGCAGCCTCGCGGACCGCTGAACAGGTACGCGTGATTGACCCGGTTGTTCCGCAGCGCCTGCTGCAGCGGGTCGGTGACATGTTCCTGCCCGATGACCTCGGCGAACGACTCCGGGCGATAGCGGCGGTACAGCGCGAGAGACGACACACCTACGAGGTTATAGGCGTCCACCGACATCGGGCCCCGCCCTCGGGGCGCCCCCACACGTGCGAGCCGGAAACGCGAGCGCCCCCCACGCACCCGCCAGAGCCGACCTACCCTTGCTGCCTTCCGGCCCTGGGGGAGTTCAGTCAGATAGCGCCGCGTGAGGGGCTGCGCAAAGGCTACCCCATGTCGCGGGGAGAGAACGAGTTCGCGAGCACTCCTCCCGGTCATGTAATGTTCCTCGCGGAGGATTCGCCTAGTGGCCTAGGGCGCACGCTTGGAAAGCGTGTTGGGGGCAACCCCTCAAGGGTTCGAATCCCTTATCCTCCGCCAGTGCCTCACCGGGCACGAAGTCGAAGGGCCCCACCGTTCGCGGTGGGGCCCTTCGACGTTTCCGACGCCGCTCCCGGCCTTGTTGCTCGGCGCGCCGGGGAACGCCGCCACCGGGTCGCCGACCCTTGCCTGCGGTTCTGGCTCGCGTTTCCGGATCCGCACACGGCGGAGATCGAGCGGATGTGGGGGGATCCCACTCTGAGCCGGATCGAGGAGCGGTGGACGAGCCGGCGGGTCCGTGCGATCGAGCCCCTGGTCCGGGAATCCCTCGCCCGTCTCCTACCGGACGGGCTCCGGCCCGCCGCCCCGGCGATCGGCGGGTACCGGACCCGCTGCAACGACGTCGAGATCGACCTGGTGGGCGCCGACCGGCAGCCGGTGGCCCGGCGGTTGCTCTTCCTCGGCTCGGGCGAACGGCCGGAGAGCTCCACGTTCGACGGTCACGACCTGGCCGCGCTGCGGAAGCACCGGGCGGCGATCACCGACGAGCCGGTACCGCTCGTGGCGGTCTCCCGCAACGGGATCAGCTGCTCCTCCGGACTCCAGGCGGCGTACGGCCCCGGGAAACTGCTCAGCGCCCGGCACAGGGCGTGAGCAGGGGCTGGGTTCCGGCGGCTGCGGTTCTGGTGCCGTCCGCCTCGGGCAGTTGCTCACCGGGCGCGATGCCGAACGGGCGCGCAGGCCCATACTGGTGGTGATGACAAAGCCAGCTGCACCGAAGCGCATTCTGCCCACCAGCCCCTTCAAAGCACCGGTCGCGCCGCCCCCCAAGCACTTCACGGTGGGCGACCAGGTCACACACGACATGTACGGTCTCGGCCGCGTGATCGGCATCGAGGACGGGATCGCCGCACTCGTGGATTTCGGTTCGGCGCAGGAACGGATCCTGAGCCCGTACGCCAAGATGAGCAAGCTCTGACCGGCTCCCCGGGCGGAAGCCCGGGGCCTCCCGGCTTCCTCGCCGGTGCCGTGCAGGCCCCTTCCCGTCACCGGTGCGGTTCCGGTGCGGTCCCGGCGAGGGTGCCTCAGGGGTCGATACGGAGGGAGTGGGATTCGGTCACCTGGTCCACGTCCGAGACCCTGATGGTCGCCTTCATCGTCCAGGTGCCGGGAAGGGGGAGGGTGAGATCGCTGGTGGCCCAGTAGCCGCCACGGTCGGTCAGGCCCGCGTCGATGGGGCCGACGTCCTTCTCCTCGAGGGTGAAGGACAGGCGGAGCTCCGGGACCGAGTCCAGGGCGCCGTCGGGGGCGAACGCCACCGCCTGGATGCCGTTCTCCCCGACCCGGCCCGGGTCCAGGGTGATCTGCACGCTGCCCCTCCCGCCGGGGATGCCGACGGAGTAGGGGATGGTGATCACCGTCGCCGCGGGCAGTCCGGCGATCGGGGCGCTCTCGGCCGCCTTTGCCGCCTCGGCCTCGGCACGGGCCGGGAGGGTACTGGTCAGCACCGACGTGATCAGCAGCACCACGGCCGCCACGGCCGCTTCCGCCAGGACGGAGACGCGCAGACCTCGCCGGTAGCGGTCGGGAGCGGACGCCTCGGAGGCGGATGTCTCAGGGGCGGGGGCAGCCGGTTCGGGTGACGTCCGGGTGTCGGGGGGCAGGAGTGCGGGGGGCGCGGGAGGTGTCTCGCCCGGGACGGGGGCGGTCACGAGTTCCGGAACCCGCTGCCGGCTCGCCGCCGACGCCTTCCCCACAACCGCAGCCGCAACCGCAGCCCCCGCCGTACCCTCTGTCTCCCCGTCCGCCGCGTCCGCCGCGTCCGCCGCAACCGGCGTCGCCGCCGTCGTCGCCAGGCGGATGGTCCAGCGGCGGGACAGGGCCGCCGCCAGGAGCAGGACGACCGTCATCACGAGCTTGGCGGTCAGGACCCTCCCGTACGCCGAGTCCCCGAGCGCCGTCCAGGAGCCGAGGCCCCGCCAGGACTGGTAGACGCCGGTGACCACGAGCACCGTCACGGAGAGGAAGGCGAGGCGGGAGAAGCGGACGACCGTGGCGACGGGCAGCGGGGTCCCGGCGCTGAACAGGACGGTGAGCAGGGCCACGAGGCCGCCGAGCCAGCAGGCCGTCGCCAGCAGGTGCAGCACGGACGACGTCATCGCCAGCGGGACCTGGATACCGGCCGAGGCGTGCTCGGCGGCCGCCCAGGTCAGCGCCAGCGCGACGGCCAGGACGCCGCCCACGGCGAGCTGGGCGGGCGGTGTCCGGTCGCCCGGCTCGCCGTCGCCGACATCCGGCTCACCGCGGTGCGCGACGCGGGACAGCCGCAGCAGGACGGCCGCCGTCAGTGCCAGCAGCGCCACCCGGGCCAGCAGGGCGATGGCCGGCCGCCCGGTGAGGATGCCGGTGAAGGCCGCCAGGTCGAACGCCGTCGTGGGCGCCGAGCCGTTCTCGTACGGGGCCCGCAGGACGAGGAGGGCCAGGGTGGCCGTCAGCAGCGTCCACCAGCCCGTGACCAGCGGCATCCGCAGCGGGGCGGTGTCCGGCGGGCGGCACAGGGCCGCGAACGCCACCGTGCCGATGAGCAGGGCGGCGGCGACGTACGCGAGGTAGCGGCCGGTGTTGTAGAGGCTCGAGGTGACCGGGTGTTCCGCCGGGTCCTCGGGCGCGGCGGGTGCGGAGGGCGAGGGCTTGCCGATGGAGAACGTGAAGGCGCCGGAGACGGGGTGGCTGTCCGCGGAGACCACCCGCCAGGCGACCGTGTAGGTGCCCTCGTCGAGCCCGTCGGGCAGGTCGACCCGCGCGGTGTCCGACCTGTCGTCGGCGTGCCGCGGTTCGCCCAGCTTCACCCGGTGGTTGTCGGGGCTGTAGACCCGGAACGAGTCGTCGAGCAGGGCGACGGACTCCGTGAAGGTCATGGTGACGTGCTGCGGGGCGGTCTTGACGACGCTTCCGTCCTCGGGGACGGCCTCGCGGACGGCCGCGTGCGCGCTCGCCGGGCCGGCGCTGCCGAGGAGGAGCAGGACCAGCACGGTGCCCAGCAGCACCAGCCCTTGAAGTCGCCGGGTTCCGCGGACCGTTCCTCCGTCGCGTCCGCCCTCGCCCGCCGCTCCACTGCGCCGTCGCTGCACGTCGTTTTCCCGCCTTCCGGCAATCCGGCTTCAGACTGAGTACGGAGGGGAGGCACCGAACACTCACCTCCCCGGCAGAGATCACCACGGTACGGGCGGGGTCGTCACCCGCCGAAGGCCGCCTCCCGGGTGAGGAAGGCGAGTCGGGCCCGCTTCTCCGGCAGGTACACGTCCGGCAGGTCGATCTCGGGCAGGACGACCGCGGGGCCGGCCGTGAAGCCCTGCCGCAGGAAGCGGGTGATCGCCTTCTCGTTGGCCACGTCCGGGTCGACCACCACCCGCTCGCGGTCCGGGCCCCGCAGCACGAACCCGACGACGGTGGCGAGCAGCGCGGCCGTCCACCCGGAGCGCGCGCCTCCCGGGGAGGCGGGGGCGAGCAGCAGGTGGAGGCCGATGTCGCCGGGTTCGACGGGGTAGCACTCACCGACCCGGTCGGCCTCCGGTTCGTAGGTCTGGAACAGGGCGGCCGGCTCACCGTCCTTGACGAGGAGGTACGCGTGGTGGGTGTCGAGCGTGTCCATGTGGGCGTAGATCTCGGCCACCTGCCGCTCGGTGAGGCCGTTCATGCCCCAGAAGACGGCGCGTTCCCCGCTCACCCAGCGGTGCAGCACGGGCGCGTCGGCCGACGGGTCGAGCGGCAGGACGCGCAGAGCGCCGAAGCCGTCGACCACCTGCTCGTGGACGGCCGCACGGGAGTCGTACGGGTCAGACATCGGTCTCCTTCCGCAACCGCGCCCAGTCGGTGACGACCGGGACGAGATCTCCCGCGAGCCACAGGGCCAGTTGGTCTCGGTGATGAGGTGATTCCGGGACGCCCGAGGCGCCGAACGGCACCACCCAGCGGCTGTCCTCACGGCGGGCCAGGTCCCAGACGTACCGCGCGGCCGGGCCGCGCGCCGCGAGGTCGGTGAGACCGGGCACGGAGGAGGTGCACAGCACACAGTCGTGGTCGCCCGACAGACCGGGCTCGTCGTACGGCGTCGTGGGCGGCAACGCCCGCCAGGGCGCCGACCGGTGGGTGTCGCCCCAGGTACCGGCAGGGGGCCGGACGGCCACCTCCTCCAGTGCCGCGCGGACCGCGGCCGGGCGGTCGACGCCGTACAACTCTTCTGCGGTCAGGAGGTGTTCGAGCGCGAAGCCGATGCGGGGGAGCAGCGCCAGCCAGGGCAGGAAGACCTCCGGCCAGGCCGGGGGCGTGGTCAGTGCGGCGAACGCGGGGTGCTCCGCGAGCCGCCGTACGACCGCGCCGCGCACCGCGGCGAAGACGGCCGCGTCGGCGCTGTCCGCGTCCATCCGCCGGTTCCAGCGCAGCAGCCGGTCGCGCAGACCGGCCGCCGGTCCACTCAGGCCGTCGAGGGCGGCGAGGTGGTCCAGCAGGGCGGTGGCGGAGGCAAGGTGGGTGTCCCTGTGGAGGGCGGGCATGTCGGCCGCGGACCAGTGCTCCTTCCGCGCGAGCAGGGCGGCGATGCGGTCGGCGCGGTGCGGCGGTGCGAACTCGACCCCGAGGGGGGAGGCCGGGCCGCGCTGGTTCGCCATCACGGCGACACCGTCGGTCAGCCCGGCGCGCGGCGGCTCGTGCCATCCCCGCCAGTCGTGGCCGGGCTCCCACGCGGGCACCGGGCGGATCCCGTTGGCCTCGGCCCGGACCGGCACCCGGCCGGCCACCCGGTGCAGCGTGCCGCCTTCGGTGTCGGCGGCCTGGATCACGTTGACGGGCTCGGCCCACAGGTCGACGGCCCGGTCCACGTCGGCGACCCGGCGGGCCCGCAGCAGCGGCAGCAGGGCACCGAAGCCGAGGTCCCCGGTGACCCGCGGCGGGTAGCGCAGGGCGAGGGCGACCGGGGGCGCGCCGGGCTCGGGCACGCCGTCGTCGAGGCCCTCGGGACCGCCGATGACCACCGGCCCGCGATCGGTCTCGATCACCTCGACCCCGACCGGTTCCTCGCCGGCGACCTCGATGGTCTCGGTGTGCCGGGCGGCCCGCCGCCAGACCCCGTCCGGACCGAGCGCCTCCACCCCGTCCCCCAAGCTCTCGGCTTCGCTCGAGCAGGGGGCACCCCCATCGGTGCGCCGCAGCTGCTCCCGGTAGAGGTCCTGGTAGTCGGCCATGGCGTTGGTGATCGCCCAGGCGACCGTGCCGGTGTGACCGAAGTGGGCGATGCCGGGGACACCGGGCACGGCGAGGCCGACGACGTCGAACTCCGGGCAGGACAGGTGGATCTGCTGGTAGACGCCGGGTTCCTCGATGAAGCGGTGCGGGTCCCCCGCGATGACGGCCCGCCCGGTCACCGTCCGCTCCCCCGCGACCAGCCAGCCGTTGCTGCCGGAGGTGCCGGGGCCGTCGGCGGCGAACAGTCCGACGGCGTCCGCGCCGAGGTGCGCGGCGACCCGCTCGCGCCAGAGCTTCGCGGGGAAGCCGGCGAACAGGATGTGCGTGGCGATCCAGACCGCGAGCGGTGTCCAGGGCTCCCAGCGGCCGGGCGTGAGGCCCACCCGGGCGAACTCGGGGGCGGTGGCGGAAGGCAGCCCCTCGTTGACGCCCGCCACGTACGCCCGTAGCCAGTGCGCCGTCCCTGTGTCCCGCCGTTCCCGCCGTTCCCGCCGTTCCAGCTCGGCGAAGCAGCGGCGGGCCGTGTCGGCCAGGCGGGCACGACGGGCGAAGCGGTCCCAGGGGAGGGCCTCGGGGCCGAGGAAGGACGCCGAGGTGCCCTGTGCCCTGTGCCGCTCGACCTCCAGTTGCCAGGCCCGGTCGAGGGCGGTGACCCGGCCCTGGAGACGGGCGAGTTCGACCGCGTCGTCCGCGCGCAGATGCGGGATTCCCCAATCGTCCCGAAAGATCTCACCGGTCACCGCGCCCCCATTCTCTTAAGGTTAGGCTTCCCTAAGTAAACCGTGGGCGGAATCGTACGCGAAGGGTGAGTACACGAGAGGGCGGGGCCGGGAGGGCCGGTGGGACCGCGGAGTCCGCGAAGGCGACCGCGGCGTGGTCACGGCGTCAGCCGCGCGCCCCGCCCCAGGTGACGGGTATCACGGGGAGCATCCGCGGGAGAAACGTGTCGGCAACCCGGCCACACCCACCCCCTTTGACGGAAATCGACCATGACCCGCCCGGACTTGCCCACGTGTCCGAGCCGTGAGGCTGCGCCCGGAACGTCTCGACCGGTAGGCTTTCCGTGTGATCTTCAAGCGCATCGGAAACGGCCGGCCGTACCCCGACCACGGCCGGGAAAGCACCCGGCAGTGGGCGGACGTCGCGCCGCGCCCGGTCCGCCTCGATCAGCTCGTCACGACGAAGCAGCAACTCGACCTCGAGACCCTCCTCGCCGAGGACTCGACCTTCTACGGCGACCTCTTCGCGCACGTCGTGAAGTGGCAGGGCGACCTCTACCTGGAGGACGGACTGCACCGCGCGGTGCGGGCGGCGCTCCAGCAGCGCCAGGTCCTGCACGCCCGCGTCCTCGAGCTGAACTGACCCTCCCCGGACTCCAGCCGGAGGGGATCCCCGCCGGTCCGTCCGTACGGAGCCGGCCCCGGCCCGGAAGCCCGCGGTGTGCCGCCGGGCCCCTTCGGCTTCCCCCGGTCGACCCGCCCGCGCTCGACCCGCCCGCGTTCCCGGATGAAACCTGGCCGAGCCCGCTTTGGCCCTTTCGGGTTGGACTGTGCGGCATCCGATGATCATCTGGTAGGCATTACCGTCGGAGCGCACTACGCTGCGCCCATGAGCATGCTGACTCCTCCCGGCATGGGCGGCCAGTACCGGATCCGGGGTGACAGGTACCCGCGGATGCGCCGACCCCGTCGCCGCGGCAGGCTCGTCGCCCTGACCACCGCGTCCGTCGCGGTGCTCGGCGTGGCGGGCTGGGGCACACTGCAGCTCTTCGACGTCTTCACCGGCGACGGAAACCCCGCCTCCGCCGTCGGCGTCAAGGCGGGCTGCGTCCCCAAGGCGAGCCCCTCGCCGAGCCCGAGCCCCGCCCGCAGCACCGCGCTCCCCGAACCCGGCCGGATCACGGTCAACGTCCTCAACGCCACGACCCGCAGCGGCCTGGCCCAGAAGACCGCCGACGAGCTGAAGAAGCGCGGCTTCAAGATCGGCGACATCGGCAACGCGACCGAGAAGTACGACAAGAAGGTCAAGGGCACCGGTGTGCTGCTCGGACCCACGTCCGCGCTCACGTCCTCGCTGCCGGTGCTCGGCGCTCAGCTCACCGACGCCGAACGCCGTACCGAGGCCTCCCGCAAGGGCGGCGAGCTCGACCTCATCATCGGCGACGGCTTCACCCGGCTGACGGCGACAGCGGACGCCGACCGGGCCCTGACCGCACTGACCGCCCCCAAGCCGACGCCCACCGCGAAGAAGAGCTGCTGAAACCGCGGCGGCCGCACGGGAGCAGCGGCTCCCGGACGGCCGCGGTGCAGGGACCCACGCGCGTACCGACGAGGGTCCACGCGTGCCACCGGGCCACCGCCCGGTCTGGATTCGGCTGTCCGGCTATTCAGCCGCCCCGTACATCCGGTCCCCCGCGTCGCCGAGGCCCGGCACGATGTAGCCGTGCTCGTTGAGGCGCTCGTCGACCGACGCGGTCACGACGGTCACCGGGGTGCCGGCCAGCTCGCGCTCCATGACCTCGACGCCCTCCGGCGCGGCCAGCAGCACCACGGCGGTCACGTCGTCCGCGCCCCGCTTGATCAGCTCCTGGATCGCGGCGACCAGCGTGCCGCCGGTGGCGAGCATCGGGTCCAGGACGTACACCTGGCGGCCGGACAGGTCCTCCGGCATCCGGCTGGCGTACGTCGCCGCCTGCAACGTCTCCTCGTCGCGGATCATGCCGAGGAAACCCACCTCGGCGGTCGGCAGCAGCCGGACCATGCCGTCCAGCATGCCGAGACCGGCCCGCAGGATCGGCACCACCAGCGGGCGCGGGTGGGACAGCTTGACACCCGTGGTCGGCTGCACCGGCGTCCGGATGTCGACCTGCTCGGTGCGCACGTCACGCGTGGCCTCGTAGGCGAGCAGGGTGACCAGCTCGTCGGCGAGGCGGCGGAAGGTCGCGGAGTCGGTGCGCTGGTCGCGCAGCGTGGTGAGCTTGTGTGCGACCAAGGGGTGGTCGACGACGTGGAGACGCATGTCCCCACATTAACCGGGCCGAGCCGGGCCCTGTTCCCCGTGGGGGCAAGCCCTTCGGCCCGCCACCACTCCTTCGCTGGCGTCAAACCGCCTGTCCGGGGGAAAGTGGGAGGGACGGACTGGGGTGATGAAGCAATGCCTGAGCGGGATTCCCGAGACGAGCCGTCGACACGCAGGACAACCGGACCATCCGGAACGCCCGGGGCACCCGGGGCACCCGGGGCACCCGGTACATCCGACACGCGCGGAAGCGGCGGGGCAGCCGGCAGCACGCGCGGCGTATCCGGCGCATCCGGCATGACCGGTACGGCCGGCGGATCGGAGGGGTCCCACGTGTCCGGGGTGTCCGGGGTGTCCGGGGTACCCGGCATGACCGGCCCGCCCGGGGCGGACGAGACGGAGGCCGAGCGGCGGCAGCGCCGTGCCCGGTTCCTGCGCGAACTCGCCGAGGCCAAGGAACTGCGCAACCGGGTCCAGCCGCGCCGCGCCAAGGCGGCCCGGCTGCGGCACGCGATGCGCATGCGCTCCTTCCGCTGGTAGCGCCCCCGCAGGGGATCCCCCGCCAGGCCCCCCGGTGGGCACGGCACCGAACGGGTGAGCCGGGTGCGGGAAGCGCACGATGCATGCGGGTGTTTACCGCGGTGGCCCTACGGGCTGGACGGGCAGAGCCGCGTACGATCCGCGTATGGCGAGGGCGAGCACGTCGGCGGGTTCCCTGCGGGAACACCTCGGCGGCGTGGGTGCAAAACTGCCGGACACAGGGGGCCGAAGACATCCCCTGACGGCCTTGTTTCTGCCACGATTCCGAGTGGGCGGGGGCGGGCTCGAAGAGCAGTCCCCGTCCGCAACCTCCGCCGGGGGGACCCCCGACCGGCACACCTAAGACCAGTGGGAGAGTCACGGTGTACTTCGCCGCACTGCTCGCGCGCACCGAAGACGGGTGGGAAGCGAGCGACACGGAACTCGACGATGTGGAGACCCTGTCGGATCTGGCCGACCTGGCCCGGCAGGCCGCACCCGACGAGGACACGGTGCTCGTACTGATCGAGCAGGAGGACGGCTGGTTCGGCGTCGTCCGCGTGGACGGCGAGGAGGACCCTCGCATCTACGTGTCCGACGCCGCGGCCGCCGCCCGCAGCAGTTACGGCGAGATCCTGCTCACCGACGAACTGCTCGGCCGGCAGCCCGGCGACGACGGCCCCGACCTGGACGCCCTCGACCTCGACGGCACGGAGGACGGTGAACCGGACGCCGACGACGCTGACAGCGCCGACGAGGCCGTCGCGGACTCCGGCTCCGGCGAGCCCGTGCCGCACGGGCCGGTCGGCGACGCCCGGGTCCTGGACGACCTGGGCGTGAGCGAGAAGGAGCTGCGCTCGCTGTCCGGGGACGCGCTCGGCGAGATCGCCGAGGTCCTGGGTGTCTCCGAGGTCCTGGAGACCGTCCGCTGACCGGGAACACCCGCCCGACCGACCCGGTGCGCGACCCCTGGCGGGCCGCGATGCGGCTCGCCCTGGACGAGGCCGAACTGGCCGTCCGGGGCGGGGACGTGCCCGTCGGCGCGGTCGTGCTGGCACCGGACGGCAGCACCGTGCTGGCCTCCGGGCACAACGAGCGCGAGGCCGGCCCCGACCCCACGGCCCACGCGGAACTGCTCGCCCTGAGGCGGGCCGCCGCGAAGCTGGGGGAGTGGCGGCTGGCCGGCTGCACCCTCGTGGTGACGCTGGAGCCGTGCACGATGTGCGCGGGCGCGATCCAGCAGTCGCGGGTGGACCGGGTCGTCTACGGCGCCCGGGACGAGAAGGCCGGCGCGGTCGGCTCCCTCTGGGACGTCGTCCGCGACCGGCGGCTCAACCACCGGCCGGAAGTCGTCGAGGGAGTGCTCGCCGAGGAGTGCGCCGACCTGCTCACGGCGTTCTTCCGGAACCGTTGAATACCGATTTCAAACCATCGCGCCCCGTGCTGTAAGGTCTCCCTCGGTAGCGTGTCCGAGCGGCCGAAGGAGCTCGCCTCGAAAGCGAGTGTGGCGCAAGTCACCGTGGGTTCAAATCCCACCGCTACCGCCGGTGAAGGGCCCCGTCGTCAGACGGGGCCCTTCGTGCGATCATGGGCCCGCTCGGCGCGTACGGGTGACGCCGGTGCACCACAGTGACAGGGGGAGGGCCGCGATGGCGGTGAACGCGAAGAGGATCGCCGTCTATGTCCTCGCGGTCTTCGCGCTGTATGTGATCATCACGGACACCGACAAGGCGGTCGACTACGTCCGGATAGCGTTCGAGGGCGTCTCCGACGCCGCGAACGCCGTCGGTGACTTCATGACCTGGATCGCGAACGGAGGAGGCTGATGATCCGCCACCTGGTCCTCTTCAAGCTGAACGAGGGCGTCGAGCGCGACGATCCGCGCGTCGTGCGGGGCGTGGAGGCGTTCCGTTCGCTCGACGGCGAGATCCCGGAGATCCGTTTCTGGGAGTGCGCCTGGAACATCAGCGACCGGCCCATCGCCTACGACTTCGCCATCAACTCGGCGTTCGAGGACGCCGAGGCGCTGAGCCGGTACGTGGAGCACCCGAAGCATCAGGCGGGCGTCGGGCTGTGGCGCGAGTTCGCCACGTGGGTGATCGCCGACTACGCGTTCTGAGCCTCCGCCCCGAAAGCCCTCCACCATGACGGTGGAGGGCTTTTGCGCGCCCTTGGGAATGAACCGCCCCTCAACACGGAATATGCGGTGCTTGCACACAGTGAGCATGTCTTGTGATGCTATGACCGCTTTTGACGGATGAGTCGACCGATGAAGAGGTGGCGTTGACCGTGTCGGCCAGTACTGCGCCGCCCCAGGACCAGGTGTCCGCCCTGACCCCGGCTCCGGCTCAGTCCCCGGACTCGACCGCCCCGGCCCCGAACCCGACTCCCCCCTCCACGCAGCCCCCCGCAGCCCCGCCCGCGCCCGCACTGTCGCCAGCCAAGCGTCGCGGTGCCGACACCCGGGCCCTGACCCAGGTGCTGTTCGCCCAGCTCAAGGATCTCGAGCCGGGCACGCCGGAGCACACCCGGGTGCGCACGGCGCTCATCGAGGCCAACCTGCCGCTCGTGCGCTACGCCGCCGCCCGCTTCCGCTCCCGCAACGAGCCGATGGAGGACGTGATCCAGGTCGGCACCATCGGGCTCATCAACGCCATCGACCGCTTCGACCCGGAGCGGGGCGTGCAGTTCCCGACCTTCGCGATGCCCACGGTGATCGGCGAGATCAAGCGGTACTTCCGCGACAACGTCCGCACCGTCCACGTGCCGCGCCGGCTGCACGAGTTGTGGGTGCAGGTCAACAGCGCCACCGAGGACCTCACGACCGCCTTCGGACGCTCCCCGACGACCGCCGAGATCGCCGAACGGCTGCGCATCAGCGAGGAGGACGTGCTCTCCTGCATCGAGGCCGGGCGGTCGTACCACGCGGCCTCCCTCGAGGCCGCACAGGAGGGCGACGGACTCCCCGGCCTGCTGGACCGGCTCGGCTACGAGGATCCGGCGCTGGACGGCGTCGAGCACCGCGACCTCGTCCGGCACCTGCTCGTCCAACTGCCCGAGCGGGAGCAGCGGATCCTGCTGCTGCGGTACTACAGCAATCTCACCCAGTCGCAGATCAGTGTGGAGCTCGGCGTCTCGCAGATGCACGTGTCCCGGCTGCTCGCGCGCAGCTTTCAGCGGCTGCGGTCCGCGAACAGGATCGACGCGTAACCCCAAAGGGGACAATCGCTCACTAGTGCCCATCCGGTCGCTTCCAGGCTGAAACACCGCCAGTTCCCTTGTTTTCAGGGCTGGTTCGTCACTCGGATGTCGACATGTCACTACAGCGCGTTGCCGACATGTGACATTCTGCGGGAAGCGCGTTTGCCGAGGCTCCGGCTCCGGTATTCAGGTGAGGGCTGCGTTCCTCGGACGGGAACGTTCGCCCCGACCGTCCCGCGACCCAAAGGGGGTGGCATGTCCGCAGACCAGGGCAGCTCGAAGGTGCTCACGCTCGCGGAGAGCGAGACAGCTCCCAATGCTCTCGACTCACTCGGCCCCATCGATGACGTCCCGGCCCTCGCGGCCGCGCCCGCTCCACAGCTTCCGGACACGGCGGCCATCGACACCCGCACCCTGTCCCGCTCCCTGTTCCTGCGGCTCGCCGCACTCGACGAGGACAGCCCGGAGCGCGGCTACGTCCGGGACACCCTGATCGAACTCAACCTCCCGCTGGTGCGGTACGCCGCAGCGCGCTTCCGCTCGCGCAACGAGCCGATGGAGGACATCGTCCAGGTCGGCACCATCGGGCTGATCAAGGCGATCGACCGCTTCGACTGCGAGCGGGGCGTGGAGTTCCCGACGTTCGCGATGCCGACGGTGGTCGGCGAGATCAAGCGGTTCTTCCGCGACACGTCGTGGTCGGTACGGGTGCCGCGCCGGCTGCAGGAGCTGCGCCTGGCGCTCACGAAGGCCGGCGACGAGCTCTCCCAGAAGCTCGACCGCTCCCCGACGGTTCCCGAACTCGCCGCGGTGCTGGGCGTGTCGGAGGAGGACGTCGTCGACGGCCTCGCGGTCGGCAACGCGTACACGGCGTCCTCACTGGACTCCCCGGCCCCCGAGGACGACGGCGGCGAGGGCTCCCTCGCGGACCGCCTCGGCTACGAGGACACGGCACTGGAGGGCGTGGAGTACCGGGAGTCGCTCAAGCCGCTGCTCGCCAAGCTGCCGCCGCGCGAGCGGCGGATCATCATGCTGCGGTTCTTCGCCAACATGACCCAGTCGCAGATCGGCGAGGAGGTCGGCATCTCCCAGATGCACGTCTCCCGGCTGCTCACCCGGACCCTGGGCCAGCTGCGTGAGGGCCTCATCTCGGACTGAGTACGACTGAGCACGGCTGAGCCACCGGTCGGCGGCGCGTCGGCGACCGCCGCCGCGCCGTCCCGGAGCCTCAGCCCCGGGAACGCGGACCTCTGGCCGCCGGAACGCCCCTCGCGGGCGTGACGGCGGCCTCCGCGTGTCCGGTCGTCAGGTCAGTGCCAGCCAGGCCACCGCCGCGACGATCGCCACCACGGCGACGACACCGATGATCAGGCCGATACGCGGACCGCCACCGCTCGTCGCGGCGGCCTGCTGCCCCTGAGGGGCGTCGTCGACGAACGCGCGGAACATCTGCGTGCTGCCGGCGGGGTCGTGGTTGCCCTGGGGGGCCTGGGAGTTAGCCATGGCCCGAGACACTAGCGAATTGCCGACGCGGGCCCCAAGTGGGGGCGTACATAACGCGCCTGACCGCGTCCGCCGTCGGCCGGCCCGGCCTCGGGCGGGGGACGCCCGCTCCTGAGCACGCGGCGACAGGGCACTCACCTGCAGGTTTACGATTCGCAATACTTGCCTTTGCCAAGTTTTAAGGCGCCCGACCCCCGTTTTACTTGTCTGTGGCAACCATCCACTTCTATCGTTGCCCTAAGCAACAAATGGGAGGTGTGATGGCCGGGCAGGCGCAGTACGAGGAGCTCGTACGGCAGCTCAGTGCTTTCAGCGCGGTGAAGCGGGAGCTCCGCCGGAACATGCCGGCCGACTGTCACAGCGGCTCCGCCGCCGTGCTGACGGCACTCGGCCGCCACGGCGACATGCACATGAGCAGGCTCGCCGAGCTGCTCGTCCTCGATCTGTCGGTCACCAGCCGCCACGTCGCCCATCTGGTCGAGCGCGGGTGGATCGAGCGCTCCCCCGACCCGGCCGACAAGCGCTCCCGCATCCTGCGTGTCACCCCGGCGGGCCACGCCCGGCTCGACGAGCTGTTCCGGCAGACCACGCACCTGCTCGCCGAGCGCCTGGACCACTGGTCCGAAGAGGAGATCGGACAGCTCACCCAGCTCATGGCCCGGCTCAGGGACAGCTTCGGTGACTGCCGCCCCACGCCCCGTGCGACGCCGCCTCCCGGCCCCGCGGAGACCACGTACACGCCCGCGCACGTCTAAGAGAAGGAAGCCCATGGCAACGACCACACCGACCGGTGTGCGGGATCATGCCAAGCACGGGGGAGGCTCCACGGACAGCACTGCCCCGATGACCCACCGGCAGATCCTGGAGGCACTGTCGGGCCTGCTGCTCGGCATGTTCGCCGCGATCCTGTCCTCCACCATCGTCTCCAACGCCCTGCCTCAGATCATCACCGACCTCGGCGGCGGCCAGAGCGCCTACACCTGGGTCGTGACGGCCGCGCTGCTGTCGATGACGGCGTCCACCCCCCTGTGGGGCAAGCTGGCCGACCTGGTCAGCAAGAAGGTGCTGGTCCAGCTGGCCCTGGTGATCTTCCTCCTGGGCTCCGTGTTCGCCGGCATGGCGCAGAACTCCGGCATGCTGATCGGGGCCCGGGTCGTCCAGGGGCTGGGCGCCGGCGGGCTGACCGCGCTGGCCCAGATCATCATGGCCGCGATGATCTCCCCCCGGGAACGCGGCCGTTACTCCGGCTACCTGGGCGCGGTCTTCGCGGTCGCGACCGTGGGCGGCCCGCTGGTCGGCGGCGTGATCACCGACACCTCCTGGCTCGGCTGGCGCTGGTGCCTGTACGTCGGTGTGCCGTTCGCGCTGATCGCCCTGGTCGTCCTGCAGAAGACGCTGCACCTGCCGGAGACCAGGCGCAAGGTGAAGGTCGACTGGGCCGGCGCCTTCTTCATCACCGCGGCCGTCAGCCTGCTGCTGATCTGGGTCACCTTCGCGGACAACAGGTTCGCCTGGCTGTCCTGGCAGACGTACGTGATGCTCGGGGGCGCGTTCCTGCTCACCCTGGTCTTCCTCTTCACCGAGACGAAGGCCTCCGAGCCGATCATCCCGCTGCGGCTGTTCCGCAACAGCACCATCACGCTGGCCTCGGTCGCCTCGCTGTTCGTCGGTATCGGGATGTTCGCCGGCACCATCTTCTTCAGTCAGTACTTCCAGCTGGCGCGGAACGAGTCCCCGACCATGTCGGGCGTCCTGACCATCCCGATGATCGCCGGCCTGTTCGTGTCCTCGACCGTCTCCGGTCTGATCATCACCCGGACCGGCAAGTGGAAGGCCTGGCTGGTCTCCGGCGGTGCGCTGCTGACCGCCGGCCTGGGACTGCTCGGCACCATGCGCTACGACACCCCGTACTGGCACATCGGCGTCTTCATGGCGCTCATGGGCCTCGGCGTCGGCATGATGATGCAGAACCTGGTGCTGGCCACCCAGAACCAGGTCGCCCCGAGCGACCTCGGTGCCGCCAGTTCGGTCGTCACCTTCTTCCGGTCGCTCGGCGGCGCGGTGGGCGTCTCGGTGCTCGGCTCCGTGATGACGACCCGGATCAGCCACTACGCCGAGGAGACCATCGGCACGCTGAGCCCGCAGGAGCAGGCCGGTGCCGCCAAGGCACTCGGCTCCGGTGAACTGCCGGACATGGACCTGCTGCCCGCGGGCATCCGCACCTGGCTGGAGAGCGCCTACGGACACGGCATCGCCGACATCTTCCTGTACGTCGCCCCGGTCGCGTTCCTCGCCTTCCTGGTGACCCTGTTCATCAAGGAGGTCCCGCTGCGGACCACGGGCGCGCTGACCCAGGCCGTCGAGGCCCGGGTACCGGCGACGACCGCGGCGGCGACGGGACCGGGGACGGCTCCGACCACGGCGGCGACGGTCGAGGCCCCCGGCCCGGAGTCGCGCCGCTCCCCGGACCCCGAATCCGCCTAGGCTGCCCCCATGGCACCGAACATCGCGACGAACACCCGTGTCTCGCTCGACGAGTTGCTGGACTTCGTACGCCCCCGGCACCGCGCGATCCTGCTGACCCGGCGGGCCGACGGCGGTCCCCAGGGCTCCCCGCTGACCTGCGGGGTCGACGACTCGGGCCGGATCGTGGTCTCCACCTACCCGGAACGCGCCAAGACGCGCAACGCCAAGAGGGACAGCCGGGTGAGCCTGATCGTCCTCAGCGACGAGTGGAACGGGCCCTGGGTGCAGATCGACGGCACGGCCGAGGTCGTGGACCTGCCCGAGTCGGTGGAGCCGCTGGTGGAGTACTACCGGAACATCGCCGGGGAACACCCCGACTGGGACGAGTACCGGGCGGCCATGGTCAAGCAGGGCAAGTCGGTCATCCGGATCACCCCCGAGCGGTGGGGGCCGGTGGCGACGGGCGGATTCCCGGCGCGGCTGGTCGAAGGGAAGCAGGGCGAGCAGGGCGAGCAGTAAGGAGCCGGGAGCACGAGGGGAGAGCGCGGAGGCGGGTCAGTCCCGGCTCCGCGCCACCATCACCTCGATACCCGCCACCAGCAGGTCCAGGGCGAAGGCGAAGTCCCGCTCCATCATCTCCTCGACCGTGTCGCCGCCCCGGGCCTCCATGGCCTTCGTCGACTCCTCGATGACCCCGGCGGCACCCGGCCACCGCGCCACCTCGGTCATGGCGTGCCGGTGGTATGCGTCGGGGGTCATCCCGGTCGCGGCGACCCGGGTGTGGAAGTGGCTCTCGATCGTGCCGTATCCGTACACGAACTGGAAGACGGCCGAGATGGCACCGGTGATGCCGTGCGCCGGCAGCCCCGTCCTGCGGATGACCTGCTGCACGGCCCCGGAGAACGACAGCGATCGGGGCCCGATGTTGAGGAACCTCCCGGCCAGCGGCGACAGCCAGGGGTGGCGCACCAGCATGGCCCGGTACTCCCCGGCCAGCGCGCGCACCTGGTCGCGCCAGTCCTCGTCGGCGTCCGGGGCGGGCAGGGCGAGACCCTCGTAGGCCGTGTCCAAGGCGAGTTCGAGCAGGTCGTCCTTGGTGTCGACGTACCAGTAGACGGACATCGCCGTGACGTTCAGCTCGGCCGCGAGCCGCCGCATGGAGAACTTGTCCAGGCCCTCGGCGTCCAGCAGCCGCACGGCGGCCTCCGTGATCCGCTCCCGGTCCAGCCCCGACGGCTGTCCGCCGCCGCGTCCGCCGTGCCGGGCCCTGTCCGTCAGCCAGACGCTGGGGCGTGCCGAGCCCCCGGACCGCTGGGCTGCCCTCGCCATGGCGCACCTTCCTCGACTTTCCGAAGCCGTTTCATGCTAGGTCCTGTCCGGGTCCCCGCAGGGCCCCGCACACGCGGGGTCCTGTCCGGCCTTCGCCCCCGCGTCCGCCCTGCCCGCCCGGTGCAGCAGCGCCGCCGCCAGCAGCCCGCCGAGCAGCACGGCCGACGCCCCCACCAGCTGGCTGGTCTCCAGTCCTGAGGAGAACGCCTCGGTGACACGGCCCCGTTCACTCGCCGAGTCCGCCGCGGCCAGCGCCGCCGGGAGCGAGCCGGCCTCCACCGGGATCAGCGCGGCGAAACGGGCGCCCAGCACCGCGCCCAGTACGGCGACCCCCAGACCGTTGCCGAACTCGGCGAGCGTGCCGTTGATCCCGGCCCCGACGCCCGCCTTCTCCTGGGGGATGGAACTCATGATCGCGTGGGCCATGACCGGGTTGGCGATCGCGGTGCCCACCCCGATCAGGACCAGTCCCAGCAGGGTGCCCGGGTAGCCGTGTGCGGTGAGGGTGGCGATGGACACCAGCCCGCCGGACATCAGCGTCATGCCCAGGGCGATGGAGACCGGCACACCCATGCTCGCCGTCGCCCTCGCGGCCAGTCCGGTGAAGTTGAGCGCGACGACGGCCAGGGCCAGCGGAGCCGTCCGCAGGCCGGCCTCCAGGGGTCCGTAGCCGAGCACGAACTGCAGATGCTGGGTGAGCAGGAACAGCGCGCCGCCCATGCCGAAGGTGATCAGCGTCGCCCCGGCGACCGCGCCCGTGAACCGGCGGTTCCCGAAGAAGTTCAGGTCGAGCATGGGGTACGGGATCCGGCTCTCCCAGCAGGCGAAGACGCCGAGAACGGCGACGGCGCTGAGCGCGGTCATCAGGACGCGGGCCGAGGTCCAGCCGTGCTCGGGCCCGGAGATGATCGCGTACACCAGGGCCGCCATGCCGACGGTGGAGAGCAGCGCGCCGAGCAGGTCGGGCCGCTCGCCCTCCGGGTTCTTCGATTCCGGGACGAGCGCCACGACGGCGACCAGGCCGAGCGCCGCGATCGGCAGGTTGATCAGGAAGATCGCGCCCCACCAGAAGTGGTTCAGCATGAAGCCGCCGAGGAGCGGGCCGGTGGCGAAGCCGAGCGCGTTGACCGCGCTCCAGATGCCGATGGCCCTGGTCTGCTCCTCGGGCGGGAAGATCTGCATCGCCACGGCCAGCGTGGTGGTGAGCAACAGGGCGCCGCCGATCCCCATTCCGGCCCGCGCCGCGATCAACTGGCCCGACGAATCGGCCAGTCCGGCCACCAGCGAACCGGCGCCGAACAGGACCAGGCCCGTGGCCAGCATCTTCTTCCGGCCGTAGCGGTCCGCGGCGTTGCCCGCGCTGAGCAGCAGACCCGACTGCACGAGCGAGTACGCGTTGATCATCCACTGGATGTCGGCGGTCGACGCGTCCATCTCTCGGGTGAGCGAGGGGATCGCCACGTTCAGGACGGTGTTGTCGAGCAGCACGGTGAGCTGCGCGAGACAGATGACACCGAGGATCAGCCAGCGCCGGGGGTGCCCCTGGGTGCGCGGCACCCGGTCGTCCGCGACCCGGTCGGGGGTCTGCTCCTGGGGGGACGGGGACGTCGTCATGCCGTACACCGTAGAACACCCCTTATACGGCGTACAGTCGGGCGGTCCGAGTCCGGCCGAAGCGCGCGGGGTCACGGTGCCGGCCACCGCTCTTGACGCACGGAACCGACGACGCGCCGCGTCCCCGGGGTGCGCGGGCGCGGTCGTCGCCGTCCGCTCACACGACCGCGGGCTTGATCAGGTACCCGGCGCCGCGCCGGGTGTGGATCATCGGCTCCCGGCCCGCGTCGATCTTCCGGCGCAGATACGAGATGTACAGCTCGACGACGTTGGCCTTCCCGCCGAAGTCGTAGGACCAGACCCGGTCGAGGATCTGTGCCTTGCTGAGCACGCGCCGCGGGTTGCGCATCAGGAAGCGCAGCAGTTCGAACTCGGTGGCGGTGAGGTGGATGTGCTTCCCGCCCCGGGTGACGTCGTGGCTGTCCTCGTCGAGGGTGAGGTCGCCGACCATCAGCACGGACTCCGGCCGGCGGTCGGCCGCGCCGGAGCGCCGGATCAGCCCGCGCAGCCGCGCGACGACCTCCTCCAGGCCGAACGGCTTGGTCACGCAGTCGTCGCCGCCCGCGGTCAGGCCCGCGACCCGGTCCTCGGCGGCGTCCTTGGCGGTGAGGAAGAGGACGGGGACGTCCGGCCGCTCGCGGCGCAGCCGCCCGAGCGTGGACAGCCCGTCCACGTCCGGGAGCGTCATGTCCAGGATGACGGCATCGGGCCGGAACTCGCGCGCGGCACGGACGGCGCCCTGGCCGTCCCCCGCGCTGCGGATCTGCCAGCCCTCGTAGCGCAGGGCCATGGACAGCAGTGCGGTGACCGACTGCTCGTCGTCCACCACAAGCACCCGGACGGGACTCCCGTCCGTCCTCAGCAGTTCGGCGCGCCCCTGGGGCGAGGTCGTGGTCATGCTCCACACCGTCGCGGGGACCTCTGAGAGCGCCCTTGCGGAAGTCTGTGATTTCCCTGAGAAACTCCGGTTCCCCGTTCCCCGTTCCCGGTTCCCGGTTCCCCGTTCCCGTTCCCGGCCCCGGGAGGTACGGGGCCTCAGGAGGCCGACGACTCCCCGCTCGCGCCCAGGCCGAAGAGCCGGGCACCGTTGTCGTGGCACACCGCCCGCAGCCAGGCCTGCCCGAGCCCGAGCCGCTCCAGGGCGTGGAGCTGGTGGACGTACGGATACGGGATGTTGGGGAAATCCGTGCCGAGCAGGATCCGGTCGCCGAGGTCGGCCAGCCGGGGCAGGGCCCGCCGGGGGAACGGCACCATGCGCTCGGTGAAGTCGGTGAACGCCATGGTGGTGTCCAGCCGCACCTCCTCGTAGCGCGCGGCGAGGTCGAGGAAGTCCTCGTACTCGGGCATCCCGAGGTGCGCCACGATCAGCCGCAGCCGGGGATGCCGGGCCAGTACCCGCGCGATCGGCTCGGGCCCGGTGTGCTTGCCGGGCGCCGGCCCCGAACCGCAGTGGACCACCACCGGGACGCCCGCCTCGGCGAGCACGCCCCAGGCCCCGTCCAGCAACGGGTCGGCCGGGTCGTACGCCCCCACCTGCACATGCGCCTTGAAGACCCGTGCCCCCGCTTCGACGGCCTCCCGGACCTGCGCCTCGGCGTCGGGCTCGGGGAAGAGCGTGGCGGTGTGCAGACAGTCGGGCGTACGGCGGGCGAAGTCGACCGCCCAGCCGTTCAGCCACCCTGCCATGCCGGGCTTGTGCGGATACAGCATGGCCGTGAAGGCGCGGACCCCGAACTCCCGCAGCAGCCGGGCCCGTTCGCTCTCCTCCTGCCGGTAGGTGATCGGCCACTCGACCCCGCCGGTCAGCGGTCCGAGTGCGTCGAAGTAGGCCCACACCTTGCGCAGCACCCGCTCCGGCATGAAGTGCGTGTGCACGTCGACGAGTCCGGGAAGCCCGAGCCCCTCCCAGAACCGCCGCACCTCGGCGGATTCCGCTACGGATTCCGAAGCCGGTACCGGTCCCCGTTCCGGGGCCGCTTCCGGCGCTGACGCCGGTGCCGTGGGGTGATCACTCATGCTGCCACGATCACCCCTGACCGCGTCCCGGGTCCACTCCCCTGCAGGAAGAACGAACCGGAGACCGGACGACGCCGAACAGCACCGGACAGTCCGACGGACCGGCCGAGCCCGCAGGCCCGGTACGGAGCCGGGCCGGCATCAGAACAGCCCGTCCTGCACCCCCGCCCCCTCACCGGCCGCCCCCCTCAGCGCCCTCACCGGCAGGTCGAACCCCCGCCCCGCGCCCGGCACCAGCCCCCACCCGGTCAGCAACCGCGTGTCCAGCACCACGACCCCGCTCCCGTCGACGCTCCCGCTCCCGCTCCCCGTCGCCAGATGCAGATCCGGCCCCGCGGCGGCCACCAGCTCCCCGCTCGCCGCACCCCCGGCGACCAGCTCGCTCACCTCCCCCGCGGCGGCCGGCACCCCTGCCGGCCCGAACACCCGCACATGATCGACGGGCCGGAAGGGCGCACGGTCGAGCGACTCGGGCCACCCGGTCAGGGCGACCGCCTTCGCATGCAGTTCCGCGAGCTCCGCCGCCCGCTCCGCCGCCGTGCCCGGAAGCACCGCCCGCACCGCCCGCTTGTCGGCGTACGGAATCCGGTCGGGCACGCGGAGCGCGGCGCGCAGCAGTTCCTCGGTGCGCCGCGCCGCCATCAGCGGCCCGCTCCCCAGCCAGCTGAAGCAGACCGCCCCCTGCTCCAGCAGCCGCGCCGATCCCCGCTCCACCCCGGTGATCCCGACCTTGGCCATCCCCGGACCGAACCACGCCAGGTACACGCGGTACGGCCGCGGATCGTCCGCGAGGGTGTCGGCGGCCACGGAGTGCGCCCGGTCCAGCCGCGCGCACTCCTCGCAGCGCGCCCCCGTACTCCGCCCCGGCACCACCACGCCGAGCGGGCACGCGTGTCCCCGTGCCCCCACGCATGTCCGCACGCCCCCTTCCTCGACCCCGAAGGCCACCCGTTTCCCCCAGGTCAGCGCGGTGCGCCGACCGCCCTCCCACTCCAGCACGGGACCCTCCGCCGACCAGCGCAGTCCCGAGCACTTCCATGTCCGTGCCATCTCTCACGAGCGTAGGGCCGACCACTGACATCGACGGCGGCAGGCGCCCCACCGCCCACCGAGGTGCCGCCCGCCCTGCCCGGTGCAAACCTGGAGAAGGGGCCGTACCGCTCGGGGACGACCGAAAGGGCGAACACATGGCCAGCAACGTCGGCGGAACGCACCACCGAACCGAATGGGCACCGCGCAGCACCTGGGCGATGGGCTGGACCGCGGCCGCGGCAGTGCTGATGACCTTCGGCGGAATCATGGCGATCTTCGAGGGGATCGCCGCCATCGCCAAGGACGACATCTTCGTCACCACCCCCAACTTCACCTACGCGTTCAGCCTGACCGGCTGGGGCTGGATCCATCTGATCCTCGGCGCCCTCGCACTGGCCGCAGGGATCGCCCTGTTCAGCGGGGCGACCTGGGCCCGCGTCACGGGTGTCGTACTGGCCGGACTGGGCATGATCGCCAACTTCGTGTGGCTG
Source organism: Streptomyces sp. GDS52 (assembly GCF_052246875.1). Lineage (NCBI taxonomy): Bacteria > Bacillati > Actinomycetota > Actinomycetes > Kitasatosporales > Streptomycetaceae > Streptomyces > Streptomyces sp. GDS52. Next base: position 3,750,128 of record NZ_CM125966.1, on the reverse strand, counting down.
CCCTACGCACCGGTCTGGTCGATCACCCTCATGGTCGTCTACGGATTCGTCATCTGGGCCCTGTGCGCACCACGCGACGAGCCGAGCCGCACCTAGAACACCGGACACCGGACACCCTTCACTCCCGCCGATCCCCGGCACCCCCATGAACAGCGGCCGCAAGCCCTTCACACCACGGGGCACCCCGTGGTCCTGGTTCGTCCAGGCGGTCGGCGCGACCATCATGGTCACCGCCTACTTCCTGCTCCCCCTCGACGGCCTGGGCCCACAGCGCCCCGCCCTGAGCTGGACCTTCTTCGTCCTGGCCCTGGCACTCATAGCCGCCCTGCTGCTCCAGCAGATCGCCCATGTCCTCCTCGACCGTCCGCACGCCCGTCCCGGACTGGTCATCCCCCTGCTGATGTGCCTGACCATCCTGGTCTTCGCGACGGCCTACCAGGCCCTGGCCCAGCACCCCGGTGAATTCATCGGCCTCAGCACCCGCCTGGACTCCCTCTACTTCACCCTGGTCACCCTCGCCACCATCGGCTACGGCGACATCACCCCGCACGGCCAGACGGCCCGCCTGGTCGCCATGCTCCAGATCCTCTACACCTTCATCTTCCTCACCGCGGCGGCCACGGCCCTGAGCCGCCAGCTCCGCACGGCGTTCCTGCGCCGCGAAAGCAGCCACCGCAGCAGCCCCTGACATCGGTCGCCCCCGTCACCGACCAACCGGACGGCCCCTCGCACCGACAGCCGACAGCCGACAGCCGACAGCCGAACACCAACGACCGCACGCCGAGTGCCGGACACCGGACACCGACATGTCGCGCGTCACAGTCCCCGGCGTCACACTGGGCACAGCGGCGGATTCGATTCCCGGGCCCCTGGACGAACGCCGGCCGAACCGGCGACTTCGTGCGGCCCCGGCCATCCGGCTCCGCGATCCCTCCCCGTCCAAGTCCAAGGGACGTTCCACCATGAGTGGCATCGACGCACCTGCCCTCGACAGTCTGCGCGCGGCCTTGCGGGGACGTGTCGTCACGCCGCAGGACGCGGAGTACGACAAGACCCGCAGCCTCTACAACGCCATGATCGACCGGCGTCCGGCCGTCATCGTCCAGTGCCTCGGGGCGGCGGACGTGCGGGCCGGCCTCGCCTTCGCCCAGGAGACCGGCGTCGACGTCGCGGTACGCGGTGGCGGGCACAGCGGGCCGGGGCTGTGCCTGATCGACGACGGGCTGACTCTCGACCTGTCCCCGATGCGCTGGGTGCGGGTCGACCCGGACACCGAAACCGCGCAGGTGGGCGGCGGCAGCCTGCTGGGCGATGTGGACCACGAGGCACACGCCTTCGGCCTCGGCATGCCGACCGGGATCATGTCGACCACGGGGGTGGGCGGTCTCACGCTGGGCGGCGGGCACGGCCACCTGACGCGTAAGTACGGCCTGACGATCGACAGCCTGATCGCCGCGGACGTCGTCCTGGCCGACGGCAGCGTCGTCACCGCCTCCGAGAAGGAGAACCCGGATCTGTTCTGGGGGCTGCGGGGCGGCGGCAACTTCGGCGTGGTCACCTCGTTCACCTACCGGCTGCACCCGGTGCACACGGTCGGCGTCGCGGTCACCGTGTGGCCGATCGACCGCGCGGCGGAGGTGCTGCGGTGGTACCGGGACTTCCTGCCCGCCGCGCCGGAGGACCTCACCGGCTTCTTCGCGGTCCTGGCGGTCCCGCCCGCTCCGCCCTTCCCGGAACCGATCCACGGGCAGAAGATGTGCGCCGTGATCTGGTGCTGCACCGGCGATCTGGAGGCCGATCGCCTGGAGGAGACGCTGTCCGTGGTCAACGACCCGGCGCCGCCGGCCTTCCACTTCACCACCCCCATGCCCTACCCCGCCCTGCAGAGCATGTTCGACGAACTGATGCCCAAGGGGCTGCAGTGGTACTGGCGCGGCGACTTCTTCGACGGCATCTCCGACGACGCCGTCGCGGTGCACGAGAGGTACGGCCAGGGCATCCCCACCGGGCTGTCGACGATGCACCTGTACCCCGTGGACGGGGCGGCCCACCGAGTCGGCCCCGAGGAGACCTCCTGGGCCTACCGGGACGCCGTGTGGTCCGGCATCATCGCCGGCATCGACCCCGATCCGGCCAACGCCGACCTGATCCGGCAGTGGTGCGTCGACTACTGGACCGACCTGCACCCGCACTCCATGGGCGGCTCGTACGTCAACTTCCTCGGAGAAGCGGAGGGCCCGGAGCGCGTCCGGGCCACGTATCGCGGCAACTACGACCGGCTCACCACGGTCAAGCGCGCCTACGACCCGGACAACTTCTTCCACGCCAACCAGAACATCCCGTCGTCCGCCGCATGAGGCGGTCCCCGGCTCCCCTGTCCGGGCACCGGGCTCGCCCACCGGCAGCCACCCCCTGAAACGGGCACGGTGCAGCCGGGCACCGCCGTCAAAGGAAACGCCGAAGGCCCCGGATCTCTCCGGGGCCTTCGACCTCCTGTGCACTCGGCGGGATTCGAACCTGCGACCTTCTGATCCGTAGGATCGGGCAGCACGCCATGAGGACAGTTCACGGCCTTGGGCTTCGATCGCTGACCTCCGTGATCACGCGCGTCTGTGTGCTGCGGTTGCCGTCAGAGCTGCCGTCACATGGGAACCACGGCGTCGCCGTCAAGTGTCGGCGCCCGTCGCAGCCTCAGCGAACCCGCTGCCGGCGCATCAACCTCACCGGTCCCGGACACCGGGCTGAACAGAGCTCTCCTGTGAGGTGCCACTTCTCCCACCAGTTCAAGGCGGCTCCACCACCCTCTGGGGATGAGCCGCACGCAAGCGATGCGGCTGCACGTGCCTGCGGTGCCGTGCTGTGCGGGACGTGCACGGGGGTGGGGCCGGTCCGCCTGGGGAGGCGTACCGCCGAGTCCTGTGACGACCAGGGCGATCACCGCTGCGGCCTGGGTCCCCGTGGTCAGTCCGGGCACCAGGATGGTGCCGGCGATGGCTGTCCCGAAGGAGGAGCCGAGGTTCGACACGCTGCGGGACAGCCCCGAGACCTCCCCTTGCCGCTCTTCTGGGAAGCTCGACCGCACGACGTTGACCGACGGGTCAGCATGACGCCCGGTCCGGGTCCGAGGTGAAGGCCCGCTGGGCGAGCTACAGCGCTTCCGCTTGCCCCGGTACGTGCGTTCGCCCCTTCTCTGCCGTGACACGGCCGGTCGACCAAGGTTCACTTCATTGCATGGGCGACGGCAGTAACGCACCCCACCGGCGAAGGCACAGCCGATGGTGGCGTGCAGATCAGCAGTGGCGGGCCGCCGGCCGCCGTTTCGAGGGGAGCGGGGTGGGCCTGCTGTGGGGTCGGCTCTCGGCGGTCGACTTCTTCGGGCACTCCTTTCAACTGGCCTCGCTCGCGTTCTTGTGCTTCTTTCCATTCCTGATCATCATCACCGCGGCGGCAGGCCGCGGGGCCGCCATGGCCGTCGTCAGCTGGCTGGGGCTGAACCAGCAGGCGGCACAGGCCGTGGCATCCCTGTTTGTCCCCGCAACGACGTCGTACCCCCTCACCGGGACGAGCGCCGTCCTGCTGCTGCTCGGAGCCATGGCCGTGGCCGGCACCCTCCAGAGCTGGTACCGGATGCTGTTCAACGTCCTTGGAGGCGGGTGGCGGAACACCGCGGCCCAGCTCGCCTGGCTTGCAGGGCTCCTCGCCTACTCTGCCGCGCAGGCCGCGCTCGGCAGGGCGTTCGGCGGGTGGCTCCTGACCAGCCTGATCGGCTTCCTCTGGGCGGTCGTCTTCTGGTGGGGAAGCTTGTACATCTTGCTCGCCGGTACGGTGGCATGGCGTGCCCTGTTCCTCCCAGCCCTGGTCACCAGCGTCTGCTGGACCGGCCTCGGGGTGTTCTCCGCCCGCTACTTCTCAGCGACGATCGTGGCGAACGAACAAAAGTTCGGCCCTATTGGCGTCGTCATGGTCCTCCTGTCATGGCTGGTGGCAGTCGGCGTGATCATCCACCTGGGGGCCATCATGGGCCGCATGCTGCGTTGAGCCCCCACCGCACGTTGTGCCCTCTCACCCGAAGCGGCATCATGAGACGCCCATCCGGGCCGTCCTGGGACCGTAAAAGGGCGCTCAACGACGACCAACGGCAGCTAAGTCGCAGGTCGCAGCGTTGATCGAGGGCACGGCCCCAGGTCAGAGACCAGGCCCTTCACTTCTTCGGCCACTGATCGTGCTCGACGGCGTTCACTCGCCCATTGAGTAATCCGATCTCCTGACGGCGACTCCCCGGAGGGGAGAAAACCGGGCTGCGGCCGTCCGGCTGACGTCGCGGAGTCCTGGTGCCACCAGAACCCGGCATTGAGTCGTCCCGGAAAAGCCTCACACGGCTCGGGGGAGCTTGTGCCGGCGGACCCCGGTCCTGCCCGGCACTTCGGGAAGCCACTCACGACTGGGAAGAGATCGCTCCGGCTGGGAAACGAGATGCGTGGAAGCCGGGCCGCACCGAAGCACCTGTCGTGCGCGGAAATCACCCGCAGTGGGCGAGGCCTCAGCAGGCCGGACAGAACTGTGCTGAACACGGCATGACGTCCTCGAAGGGAGTGCGCACATGTCCGGAACACGGGGGCCGCAGGAGCATCCGAACGGGGCCGGAGCGCCCGCTGCGAGTGAGGCCGGAGCGGGTCTGACGGCAGGGGGCGGTACCCCAGGAGGGCCGGCGCAGCCCGCGCGGCACCGAAAGCTGCTGTACGCCACCCTTCCCGGGAGCTGGGGCGCCGTGGTGCTGGGGTGTCTGTCCTTCACGCCTTCGCTGCTCCCGCGCGGGGGTCTGCTCCAGGGGATGATCTGCGGAATCACGGCGGCCATCGGCTACGGGCTCGGCGTACTGGCCGCATGCGTGTGGCGCGCCTTCGCGGACCGGGAGCCCCGGCCTGCGCGACGCTGGTCCTGGCCCGCCTTCTTCATCGGCGCGCCGATCCTTTTCGGTGTCTTCTTCGGGTTCGGGCAGTACTGGCAGTACGAGATCCGCCGGCTGATGGGGGTGACGGACTACAGTGTTCCGCTCGCCGTCGCGTCGCCCTTCATCGCGGTGCTGGTCTTCTGCCTCCTCCTGCTGACCGGGCGTGGCGTTCGCGGGATTTATCGCCGGCTCTCGGACTTGCTCAAGCGCTGGGTCGGGGCACGGGCCGCTCGGGCGGTCGGCTGGATCCTGGTCACCGGTCTCGCCTATCTGATCGTCACCAGTCTTCTCCTCGACGGATGCGTCGCCCTGGCCAATCAGGCTTTCTCGGTGCGCAACACGACGACCCAGGAAGGGGTGCACCAGCCGACCACGAGCCTGCGCTCGGGAGGGCCGGGCTCGCTGGTTCCGTGGGACTCCCTGGGACTGCAAGGACGCGGCTTCACCGGAACGGGCCCCTCGCCGTCGGACATCACGGGCTTCACCCACCGTCCTGCGGCGGAACCGATCCGCGCCTACGCCGGACTGGCGTCGTCGGGCAGCACCGAGTCCCGTGCCTCGCTGGCGGTCGCCGACTTGAAACGCGCGGGCGGATTCCAGCGCAAGAACCTGCTCGTGGTGACGACCACGGGCAGCGGCTGGGTCGACCCCGCCGCGGTGGACTCTTTCGAGTACCTCGCCGGCGGCGACTCGGCGACCGTGGCCATCCAGTACTCCTACCTGCCGTCGTGGATCTCCTACCTCGTGGACCAATCGAAGGCACGGGCGGCGGGTCGCGACCTGTTCGACGCCGTCTACGACGCCTGGCTGCAGCTGCCGCAGAGCCGGCGCCCCCGCCTGTTCGTCGCCGGGGAGAGCCTGGGATCGTTCGGCAGCGAGGCCGCCTTCAGCGGAGAAGCCGACCTGCGCATCCGTACCGCCGGCACCCTGTTCGCCGGGCCACCCAATTTCAACACTCTGTTCCGGCAGTTCAGCGACCAGCGTGATCCCGGCAGCCCAGAGATCCAACCGGTCTACCGAGACGGCCGGACCGTACGCTTCACAACCAACCCAGCCACGGGCATCCCCCCAGCGGACCGGCCTTGGGACGGCACCCGGGTCCTCTACCTGATGCACCCCTCCGACCCGATCGTCTGGTGGAGCCCCCGTCTCATCTTCAACGCACCGGACTGGCTCACCGAGCAGCACGGAAAGGACGTGCTCAAGGGCATGCTCTGGCTCCCCTTCGTGACCTTCTGGCAGGTCACCGCCGACCTTCCGTTCTCCACCGGCGTCCCGGACGGCCACGGCCACAAATACACCACTGAATACGTAGACGCCTGGAACGCCGTCATGCGGCCCGCCCACGTCACCGCCCAGGACCTCGCCCATCTGAAAGAGGTCATTGCCGCCGAGGGCTGACTCCACACACCCGAGCCCCCGGCAGGGGTCAGGCACCCTTCTCACCGCAACAGGAATCCGACCAGGTAGCCCAGAGCGTTGACAGCCCAGTGCAGGCCCATCGGCGCCAGCAGACTGCCACTGCGCCGACGCAGTTCGCAGAAGATCACACCCGCGGCCGCCGTGAACAGGACCGCTCCCGCGTCCGCGACGACGGAGCCGAGCGCGGAGTGGCCGAAGACCGGGACCAGCCGGGACTTCGCCGCCACCAGGCCCAGCGACGGCAGGATGTGCCACAACCCGAACAACCCACTGGACACGAGGGTTGCCCAGACGACGCCACGCGCACGATCCACCAACCCGTACAGGACTCCCCGGAACGCAACCTCCTCCAGCAGGACCGTACCCACAGGGACGGTGATCACCATGCGGAGTGCCACCTGGCCGCCCGTGAACCCGCTGTAGCGCTGGTCGGCGAAAAGGCCGCGGGTGCTCGGAAGCAGCGCCGCAGCCAGGTAGACGACGCAGACCAGCCCGATCAGCGCCAGCGCCCAGCGCACACCACGCCCCAGCGCGGATGGGTCCAGTCCCGCGTCCGCCCAAGTGCCACCGGCCCGGAAGAGCACCCCCAGCAGCAGCGCGCTGACCAGTACCGCGGTCAGCAGATGGAACGACGGCGCCCAGCGGTTGTCGATCACGTTCGTGAGCGCGAGCACAGCGATCACCATGCCCACGCCCGCGCCGGAGCCGATCGAGCGCCTGGGGGAGGCCCACCAAGGGCCGGAGGCGACCACCACGTGCCTGCTGCTGTCAGGTCCCGACGTGGCGCAGCTCGGTCCACCGGTCCACAGCGTTCCCGCTGCGCGAGGCATGACCGAGGACAGGCTGCGTGATCAAGCAGAGGTTTTCCATGTCCATGATGCGCTCCGAGATCCCGCCGCCCGAGGGATGGGGGACGCCCCAGGGCAGTCGCCACCATCCTGCGGCGGGAAGTCACCGCCCGCCATCCGGGCCACCAGCTGCCACGGACGCTTCCACAATCGGGAAAACGGACAGACGATGCATGAACTGCAGCCACCACAAGATCAGCACGTTCGGTCCCTTGTCCGGCTCGACGCGCGCCATCACCTGAGGGTGCCTACGCTTGAGCAGCAACTGCTGGGCAGGGGGATCTCCGAGTCAAGCGGAGAGCGGTTCACCTCCCTACGGAACCAGAAGGCGGCCCACCCATGGCTACTGCATCTGAGACTCCTGTACTCGACACGATCGCCGCCATGACGATCGACTCCGTCGAGCGCTGCCACATGGACGAGCGAACGCTCATCCATGCCCGCATCGCCGCACTCGTGGCCATGGACGCACCGGCGATCTCCTACCTGGCCCACATCAACCCCGCGATCAAAGCTGACTTCACGGTTGAGCAATTGCAGGACCTCCTTGTCGCAATCGCTCCCGTGGTAGGGACAGCACGCGTCATGTCGGCGGCCGGCCACATCGCGCAGGCGTTCGGTGTCACGCTCGCCCTGGCCGAGAGCGAAGCCGAAGCCATAGCCCAGGCCGAAGCCGAGAGCCGTAACGCCTCCTGAGACAAACCCGACGCGCCGCTGTTCCCATCGAGGGCCCAGGGCACGGTCCCGGAAGACGCTCTCCGCATCGCCGAGAGTCGTGGCCGGCGTCCGGAAGAACCGACGTAACAACCGGCACCACAACACCAGAGGCCCCGGATTTCTCCGGGGCCTCTGGCCTGCTGTGCACTCGGCAGGATTCGAACCTGCAACCTTCTGATCCGTAGTCAGATGCTCTATCCGTTAAGCTACGAGTGCCTGTGTCTTCAGTTTTCTCGCCGCTCCCGGGCCCGCTGGGCTCGCTCGCGGCGACAGGAAGAACATTACATGACCGCCGCCGTCATGTGAAATCCGTTTGGTTCACCCTTTGTGACCTGCGAAAACAAGGGATACGGCGGGGATGAGGGGGCCAGGGACACGACGAAGCCCCGGCCGGGTGGGCCGGGGCTTCGAAACGGTGCGGAGGCGGAGGGATTTGAACCCTCGATGGGCTTTAAGACCCAAACCGCATTAGCAGTGCGGCGCCATAGACCGGACTAGGCGACGCCTCCGTGCACAACCCTTCCGCGCGCGAGCGCGGATCAAGTGGTGCGTGCCGATGATGACACAGTCACGCGTGCCGTCACCAATCGCCCCCCACGGTACTAGGCAGGGTGGCCACAGAGCAAAGCCCTTCCGACCGGCGAGTGGCGGGCGCGTCGCCGGCGCGGTGAGGGGGCCGGACCGGCACACCGGGGGAAAGGTGTAAAGGTCCCGCAACGGTCCGGTCGGCGTCGGTGCAGGCCGTTGCCGGTGCACGGCGACGCGGGCGTCACATCCCCGTAAACGTTACGTGCGACCTCGGTCTCATCCGGCATCGCGAGCGCAATCCCAACCCTTAGACTCCCTCGAGTGACACGTTGCGGGCCGGTTGGCAAGATGGCCCGCGCGGTCGGCTCGTAGCGGAACAGGGAGGAAGCGTCTCGTGAGCAGCAGGCCATCCCGAGGCACTGCTCGCCTCGCAGCCATACTGGACGCGCTTCCCGACGCCTTGGTGCTGGTCAACGCCAACGGGACGGTCGTCAACGCCAACGCCATCGCCCTCGAGGCGTTCGAGACGCCGGGCACGGCGCTGGTGGGGCGCGGGCTGCTCGATCTGCTGCCGCAGTTCGACTCCAAGCTCATCCCCGGTTCCATGCGACGGCCGGACCACATCGACCCGCGGGCCCGTACCAAGCCGACGCGCATGGTCGCCCGGCGGACCGACGGGACCGAGTTCCCGGTCGAGGTCACCAGTGCGAATCTGGAGACCGATCAGCAGGCATACGACACCGACAGCCACGGCTACACCGGCGACGAACTGCTGATGCTCGTCGTCCGCGATCTGTCCGGCACCGTCGACACCGAGGCCGAGCTGGCACGTTCGCAGCGGCAGACCGAGATGATCCTGCGGGCCGCCTCGGAGGGCGTCGTCGGGACGGACACCGACGGGCGGGTCGTCCTGGTCAACCCGGCGGCCGCCCAGATACTGGGGCATCGGGCCAGTGACCTCGGCGGGCGCGAGCTGCACACCCTCGTCCTCCACTCGCGCGCCGACGGCTCCCCCTTCCCGTACGGCGAGTCCCCCCTCGCGGACACCCTGCGCTCCGGGCGCAAGCACCGGGTGCGCGGGCAGGTGCTGTACTCCAAGAGCGGCGACAAGGTGCCGGTCGACCTGACGACCGCGCCGGTGCGCGACGGCGACCAGCTCGTCGGCGCCGTCATGACCTTCACCGACCGGCGGCCCTACGACGCGGTCGTCAAGGAGAAGGAGGAGGCCGAGCGGCAGCACGCCGAGGAGCTGGAGCGGCTCGCCGAGGAGCACGCCTCCGAACTCACCGCCCTGCGCCAGAAGCACGTCGGCGAGCTGGAGGAGCTGCGCGAGGCGCACACCGAGGAACTCGCCGCGAACGAGGAGCGGTACGCCGCGCTCGGCGAGCGGGAGAAGGACCGCTACGAAGCCCTCTCCGGCCGGCACGAACAGCTCCTCACCCTGCTCGGGCAGTCGCTCAGGAGCCCGCTGGAGGAACTGCGCCGCGAACTGACCGCGCTCGCCTCGGACGACGCCGGTCAGCTGTGGCCCGAGGCCAACCAGGTGCTCCACCACCTGTCGGCCGGCTACTCCCGGATCACCACCCTCATCGACAACGTCCTCGGCTACCAGCGGCTCGACGCCGGGACGGAGGGGATCACCCGTACGAAGGTGATGCTCGACGCCGTCGTCGCCGCCGGCGTCGACGGGGCCGTGGAGCTCATCGGGCCGGGCCGGGTGCAGTTCGCCGTGCACGCGCCGCCCATCGAGGCCGAGGTCGACTCACGGCTGCTCGCCACCGCCCTCGCGCATCTCGTCGCGGACGTCGCGGGCGTCGACGCCACCGGCAACACTCGCGTGTCGGCGGGCGGTTACCTGGACAACACGGTCGTGGTCGCGGCGGCACAACGCGGTGAGGTCGTACGCCTCGAGGTGCGCGGGCCGTACAGCGGCGGCGATCCGGTGCACGAGCCGATCGTGCGCGGGATCGTACGGGCGCACGGAGGTGTGCTGCAGACGCACGAGGTGCCGGGGATGAGCGGCAGCGCGTTCGTCCTCGAGGTGCCCATCGGGGGCGGAGCCGGTGCCGTCGCCGCAGGTCAGGGGCAGCTCGCGCTGACTTCCGGGGGGCCTGCGGAGGTTCCGGAGGAAGTACCGGTGCCGGTGCCGGTGCCTTCGCAGGGAGCCGGGCCGGGCTCGGCGTCGGCCCCGGTGTCGGCGGAGGCCTCGGCCGAGGAGGCCGGTCCGGCCGCGGGTGGTCAGCCGGGTTCCGGTGGCGGGCGGCGGAGGGCCCGGCGGGCCTCGGTGGACGCGTTCCTGGAGAGCGGGATGCCGGGGGCCGAGGACGGTTCCGGCTCCGGTACGGATGCCGCGACGCCCCCCACCGGTCGGCGCAGGCGCCGGGCGGCGGCCGCGGCGGAGCCCGCGCAGCTTCCGGCTCAGGCGTCCGGTGAGGGCGCGGTGGTGGTGTCCGGCGGGACCGGGCGGCGCCGTGGGCGGCCGGCCGAGGGCGCGGAGGCCGCTGTCGCCGTCCCCGGTGCGAGTGCGGTCGGCGGGGCCGTCGTCATGGCCGCCGAGTCCGCGGCGGGGTCCGCCGCCTCGAACACCGGGCTGGGCGGGACCGTACCGCCGCAGGGAGTGCCCGTCCCCTCCGGAGGGCTGCGTGCCGGGCAGGTCTCCGGTGAGCAGCACGCCCTGCCGCCCGCGCTGCCCGCTGCGGGCGGTGCGGACGGAACGGCACAGGCCGCTCAGGGCCAGGGTCAGGCGCAGGAGGAGCAGCCCCAGTCGGCCGGGCGGCGTCGGCGGGCGCTGGCGGCGGCCACCGAGCGGGCGGCGGCGCAGGAGGCCGCGCCGCGTACGGTGTTCGCGTTGCCGCCCGCCGAAGCGGATCAAGGGGACCAGGAAGCGCAAGCCGGGGTGGTCGAGGGTCCGCAGGAGGGCCCGGTGCCGGTGCCCCTCCCCGGACCGGTCGCCTCCGGTGACGCCCTGCGCGACGGGCGGCATGACGCTGTCCCGCACGACCAGTCCGACGATCACACTCCGCCGCAGCCGCATCCCACCAGCGCCCCGACGGGCCGACGCCGTCGCGCCGTCGCCCAGCCGGCCGAGCAGGGCGCGGGTCCTGCGCCGGTGCCGGTCCCGGCTCCGGTCCCGGCCCCGGCACCCGCTCCGGTCCCGGCTCAGCCGGTGGCGCCCGCGCAGGGTGCCCCGATTCCCCCGCAGGGCATGCCCGTACCGCGGCAGGGTGCGGCCCTTCCGTCGGCCGTTCCGCCGCAGGGCGGGCCTGTGCAGGGTCGGGGCCTCGCCGTCCCCGGGCAGATGCCTCAGGTACAGGCACCGGCACAAGCGGCACAGCCACCGGCACCGGCACCCCTCGACCAGCCCCAGGCGGCGCCCGGCGGTCAGCCGATGCCCCAGCCCGCCGTGCCGGTCCCGGCACAGTCCGCCGCTCCGGCACAGCCCGCCGTCCCGGCCGCGGAACAGCCCGCTTCCGTCGCCCAGCCGCTGCCCGCCGAGGCCGCGCCGAGTCAGGGAACTCCGCCCGACGGGGCTCCGGCCGCGCAGCCGCCGTGGCCCGCCGCCGGTGCACCCGTACCGCCGCAGGGGGCCCCCGTACCGCCGAGCGGTGGGGCGGTGCCCGCACCGGGCACCCCGCTGCCTCCCGAGGCAGCGCCCGTGCCCGTGCAGCGGGCTGCTCAGCCTCAACCTCAGCCGCTGCCGATGCCGGTAGAGGCGCCGGCGCCGGCACCGACGGCGCCGGTGGACCCGAACTCGACGCAGGGGCGTGCGTTCAGCGTGCGCACCCTGGGGCAGGGCGTGCCGTTCACCCGGCAGGCCGTCCAGGTCCAGCAGCCGCTGCCGGCGGCCACGCCTCCCCCGCACCAGCCGGGCGGCTCGGGCCGTCGCCGCAAGCTCGGCACGCGTACCGACCCGGTCGCGGAACACGAACAGGGCGCCCGCCCGCACACGATGGCCGACTCCGCCCCCGCCCAGCGGCAGGCACAGGCAGCGCGCGCACAGACACCGGCACCGGCACCGGCGCAGCCCCAGCAGCCCGCGCCGTCGCCGACGCAGCCTCAGCCGCAGCACTCGCCCGCCGGACAGCCGCGGCTCGCGCCGACCACCGAGGGCACGGGACGCTCGTACGCGATAGGGGCGCCGGACGCGGACGCGGCCGAGGGCCCCGAACCGCTGGACGGTCCGGGCGGGGCCGTCGAGGTGGCGGACCCCCCGCGTCCGCAGCCGATGGACGACGAACTGCCGCCGGAGCCGTTGGACAACCCGCGCCGGCTGCTGGTGTGGCCCGCGCCGGACGTCGCCACGCAGCAGGCGCTGAGCGACCGCGGCTACCGGCCGGTGATCGTGAACTCACGCGAGGAGGTAGACGCCCAGATCGCGGCGTTCCCCGCCGCGCTGTTCGTGGACCCGCTGACCGGGCCGATCACCCGGACGGCGCTCCAGTCGCTGCGGAAGGCGGCGGTGGCCGCCGAGGTTCCGGTGCTCGTCACGGCCGGACTGGGGCAGGCGTCGCGCGATGCCGCCTACGGCGCCGACCCCGCCGTACTGCTGAAGGCGCTCGCGCCGCGTGACAGCGAGCAGCATCCGCCGCGGGTGCTGCTGATCGAGGAGCACGCGGAGATCGCGCTGGCGCTGACCGCGACGCTGGAGCGGCGCGGTATGCAGGTCGCGCGGGCCGCGGGTGATGCGGACGCGGTGACGCTGGCGGGGCAGTTCCGGCCGAACCTGGTGGTGATGGACCTGATGCAGGTGCGTCGGCAGCAGGCCGGGTCCGCCGGGATCATCGACTGGCTGCGGGCGAACGGGCAGCTCAACCGCACCCCGCTCGTCGTCTACACCGCCGCCGTCGGACAGGCCGACCTGCCGCGGCTGGCCTCCGGCGAGACGGTGCTGTTCCTCGCGGAACGGTCCACGAGCGACGAGGTGCAGGACAGGATCGTCGACCTGCTCGCCCGTATCGGCACCAACTGAGCGACGGCGTACGCCGGGTGGGAACGGACCGGGGTTCGTCCGTTCCCACCCGGCGCGGCCGTGGTGCGTCACGACGTCAGGAGGCGGGGCGGGGCGTCGAGCGTCAGAGCCGGGTGACGTCCAGCGCGCCCTCGGCGTACTTCCTGCGCAGCACCTTCTTGTCGAACTTGCCGACGCTCGTCTTCGGCACCGACTCGATCACCGTCCAGCGCTCGGGCAGCTGCCACTTGGCGACGCCCTCGTCGGCGAGGAAGGCGCGCAGGGTGGTGAAGTCGGCGGTGGACCCCTCCGTGAGGACGACCGTGGCCAGCGGGCGCTCCCCCCACTTGTCGTCCGGGACGGCGACGACGGCGGCCTCCGCGACATCGGGGTGGGACATCAGCGCGTTCTCCAGCTCGACGGAGGAGATCCACTCGCCGCCGGACTTGATGACGTCCTTGGCCCGGTCGGTCAGGGTGAGGAAGCCGTCACGGCTGATGGTGCCGACGTCCCCCGTCTTCAGCCAGCCGTCCTCGCTGAACTTGTCGGCGGGGCGCAGCGGTTCGGCGTCGACGCCGTTGTAGTAGGCGCCGGCGATCCAGGGGCCGCGCACCTCCAGCTCGCCCGCGGACTCGCCGTCCCAGGGGAGCCGTTCGCCGCCGGGGCCGGTGAGCCGGGCTTCGACACTGGTCGGGAAACGGCCCTGGGTCAGGCGGTAGCCGAGCTCCGCCTCGGTGCCCACGGCCTCGGCCGGCGGGCGGGCGATGGTGCCGAGCGGGGAGGTCTCCGTCATGCCCCAGGCGTGGCAGACCCGCATGCCCAGCTCGTCGAAGGCCTCCATCAGCGAGGGCGGACAGGCCGAGCCGCCGATGGTGACCTGGGTGAGGGAGGAGACGTCCCGGGGCTTGGCCAGCAGCTCGGTCAGCAGGCCCTGCCAGATGGTGGGGACGGCGGCGGCGTGCGTCGGCCGCTCCCCCTCGATCATCGCGGCGAGCGGGGCGGGCTGCAGGAAGCGGTCCGGCATCAGCATGTTGACGCCGGTCATGAAGGTGGCGTGCGGCAGGCCCCAGGCGTTGACGTGGAACTGGGGCACCACGACCAGGGAGGTGTCCTGGTCGGTCAGGCCCATCGACTGGGCCATGTTGACCTGCATCGAGTGCAGGTAGATCGAACGGTGGCTGTAGACCACGCCCTTGGGGTCCCCGGTGGTGCCCGAGGTGTAGCACATGGCGGCGGCGGCGCGTTCGTCCAGCTCCGGCCAGTCGTAGGCGAGGGGCTTTCCGGCGATCAGGTCCTCGTACTCGTGCACCTGGGCGTCGGCGTCCGCCAGCGCGGAACGGTCTCCGGGCCCGGTCACGACGACGTGCTGAACGGTCTTCAGGTGCGGCAGCAGCGGAGCGAGCAGCGGGATCAGCGAACCGTTGACGATGATCACCCGGTCTGCGGCGTGGTTGACGATCCACGCGAGCTGCTCGGCCGGAAGGCGGAGGTTCAGGGTGTGGAGCACCGCGCCCATGGAGGGGATGGCGAAGTACGCCTCCACATGCTCGGCGTTGTTCCACATGAGTGTGGCCACCCGGTCGTCGCCGGCCACCCCGAGGTCCTCACGCAGGGCGTGGGCCAGCTGGGCCGAGCGGGCGCCGATCTCCGCGTAGGAACGGCGGTGCGGGTCGCCCTCACCGGTCCAGGTGGTCACCTGTGACGTGCCGTGGATCGTCGACCCGTGGGTCAGGATCCTTGAGATCAGCAGCGGTACGTCCTGCATGGTGCTGAGCACGGTGTCCTCCTGGGCGACATTGCCTACGCGGCGGTAACGGTTGTGCTGATTCTGCGCACATACCGCTCGGTATGTCACTAGGTGAACGGATGATCGATCACGTTCCGCGTAACTTCGCTCTCGGTCAGGACCGGACAAGCCCCAGTTCGGCGTCGTCCCGCAGCTTCCCGAGCGCCCGCGAAACGGCCGATTTCACCGTGCCCACCGATACGCCGAGCACCTCGGCCGTCTGGGCCTCGCTGAGGTCCTCGTAGTACCGCAGGACGACCATGGCACGCTGTCGCGCGGGCAGCCGCATGATCGCCCGCCACATCGCGTCGCGCAGTGCCTGCTGCTCGGCCGGGTCGTCGACACCGTGGACCGGGTCCGGCTCGGGCAGTTCGTCGCAGGCGAACTCGTCCACCTTGCGCTTGCGCCACTGCGACGTCCGCGTGTTCAGCAGCGCCCGGCGCACATAGCCGTCGAGCGCACGGTGGTCCTCGATACGCTCCCAGGCGACGTACGTCTTGGCGAGCGCGGTCTGCAGCAGGTCCTCCGCGTCGCTCGGGTTCCCGGTCAAGGACCGGGCGGTACGCAGGAGCACCGGCTGCCGAGCCCTCATGTACGACGAGAACGACGGGTACGGAAGGGTCTGCGCCGCCGGAGCAGCGGCGTTCGAAGCGCTGGTGCAGACGGGTCTGGTCATGACTCAACGCTATGAGCGGGGCACGTTCGGCAAATCGGCCGCAGGTCCCGAAGCCGCGTCCCCCTCAGGTTGTAGGGGTGGGGCCTGCCGCACCTCCTGAAGGTGGACGAGCGGAGGAGGCCCAGTGCGGGTTCTCCCCTGGGGGGAAGCACCGCAAAAGCCCGGAAACACCTGCGCGACGGTACCGGAGTACCGCCGCACAGACGCCCTGCACCCCACGGATCGCACCCCACACGGCGTCAGAGGGCCGACGGCCCTCTCACCTCGTCACCACAGCGGGGTGAAGGTGATCACCACGTTGTCGTCGCCCTGGACGACGGACGTGAACGCGGAGCCGTTGACCTGGGCGGCGTTGCTCTGGTTCGAGGCACCGGAACCGGTGGCCTGCTGCTGCGTGGTGGCCGCGTTGCCGTAGTTGTCGCCTCCGACGCCGCTGCCGAGCACTCCCGCCTCGGCGCTGGTGGCCGTGGCGTTCGATCCGTCGTCCGCGAGAGCGCCGGCGTCCGCCGTCGCGACGCCGGCGAAGAGGGCCGCCGCGAGCGGAAGAGCGGAGACGGCGGCGATGACACGGGCGGTACGGATGCTTGCCATGTTGTGTTCCCTCCAGAACCAAGGACGCACCGGCGCATGAGCCTGTGTGCGCATGTGCGTGATGTACGGCTGCCGCCAGGGGAGTTGGCCGACCACCCCGGCACTGTGCACGACGTCGCGAGATCAGGATTGCCCACCGAATCCCGGTGAACCACCCTGGAAGCCGTCATTAGCACGCAAGTGTGAGCACACATCGATAAACCTCCCCCTTCCTCCCGAGTCGCCTCCCTGCCCGACACGACCGCCTCCTCGCCAACCCCCATAAGAGGGGAAGCGTTTCGGCACTTTTTCCGCACACTCCGCACACCGCGGCGCGTCGCGCCCACCCTCTTCCCCTTATCGAACGCACGTACGAAAATAGATCCATGGCCACCACCGACCGGCAGGCCAGCACGCTGGCCCTCGCACACGCCTTGTCAGCCGCCGAACGCGGACTGGCCGTCATCCCGCTGTCCCGGACCAAACTCCCCGCCCTGCGCTCCCCGCACCGCGACGAACCCGCCCCCCGCACCGGCCGATCCACGCCCTGCCACGGCGAGTGCGGCCGCTTCGGGCACGGCGTCCACGACGCCTCCACCGACCCCGCCCGCATCCGCTCGCTCTTCGCCTCCGCGCCCGGGGCCACCGGTTACGGCATCGCCTGCGGACTGCCCCCGCACCACCTCATCGGTGTCGACCTCGACACCAAGACCGGTACGGACTCCTCCGCCGCCCTGCGCGAACTGGCCCTGCGTCACCTGTTCACGATCCCCGCCACGGTGACCGTCCTGACCCCCAGCGGCGGCCGTCACCTCTGGCTCAGCGGCCCGCCGGACGTCGTCGTCCCCAACTCCGCGAGCCGCCTCGCCCCCGGCATCGACATCCGCGGCGCCGGGGGCTACCTCGTCGGCCCCGGCTCCCGCACGGACCACGGCACCTACACGACCGCCCCGGGAACCGCCCGCTTATCCCCCGCCGCCTGCCCGCCCACTCTTCTGCGGCTCCTCCTGCCACCGCCCCGCGCCCACCACCCCACACCCCCGTCGACCGGCGGCCACGGGCAGGGACTCGTCCAGTTCGTCCTCGCGGCACACGAGGGCCAGCGCAACACCCGCCTGTTCTGGGCGGCCTGCCGCGCCTACGAGGACGGCATCGGCCCCGCCCTGGTGGATCCCTTGACCGACGCGGCCCGCACCACGGGCCTGTCCGAACGCGAGGCCCGCGCGACCATCGCCTCGGCGGCCCGCATGACGGGCCACCACCCCTGACGCACCACCGCCCTGGAGTGCCGACCATGTCACCCACCCACGCCACCCCCGCCCCCGCCTCCGTCCCCCTCTCCCGAACAGAACTACTGCGCTGGCAGTTCGACCTGACCTGGTCCCTGTTCGAGTACCACCTGGAGCGGCTGGAGCCGGACGACTTCCTGTGGCAGCCCACCGCCCACTGCTGGACGATGCACCGCTCCGCCGACGGAACCTGGACCCCCGACTGGGCGGAGACCGAGCCCGACCCCGTACCCGTGCCGACCATCGCCTGGGTCAGCTGGCACATCGGCTGGTGGTGGAGCGTGACCCTGGACCACGCGCACGGACGCCGGCCCCGGGAGCGGACCGAGATCACCTGGCCCGGAGCAGGCCCGGCGACCGTCCAGTGGCTGCGCGGCCTGCGAACGGAGTGGCTCGCGGCGCTGGACGGCCTGGCCGACACCGACCTGGACGCCACAGCATCGTTCCCCTGGCCGGCCGACCCGGCGTACACCGTGGCCCACATGGCCGCCTGGGTGAACACCGAACTGCTGAAGAACGCCACGGAGATCGGCCAACTCCGCCTCCTGCGAACGGCTTCATGACCCCACGGATCCGAGGGCCGCACTCCTGGAACAGCGTCACGCCTCGGACGTGCCGGGAGCCGGACGGGGGCTCTCCAGCCGGAGGACGAGTGCACGCAGGGCACGAAGTTCGGCGTCCAGCGCCTGCGCGCCTTCACGGGTGAGGGCGATCCACGTTCGGGGACGCCGACCGACGTAGCCCTTGTCCACGGTGATCAGATCCGACTCCTCCAGCACCTTCAGGTGCCGGGAGAGGTTTCCGTCCGTGACGGCCAGTTGCTTCTTCAGGAAGCCGAACTCGACCCGGTCTGCTTCTCGGGCGATGGTGAGGATGCCGAGTCGCACACGCTGATGGACGGTGTCGTCCAGCGACTGCGTCGGATGGAGCCCTTCCCGGCCGTCCCACGCCTCCGCCGCATCCCCGACACTCATGGGACAACCGTATCCGCATCGGCACGAGCGGGTCCGGCTCGATGACGTGCCACCCCCCACTCGGCCAGGCCGGCGAGGAGCAGGATCGAGGCAAGCAGCAGCGCCTTGACCTGCGGTCCGTCGGTCCAGTCGGGGTGGGCGGGGTGCTGCCAGGGGAGCCACCCCGTGCCCCAGGAGGCACCGAGGTAGCCGGTGAGCAGCAGGGCGTGAGCGGCGCCGGCGGCTACGGCGATCCAGCTGCGTTCGACCAGCCCGAGGGCGACGAACCCGATACCGACCAGGTACCACGGGGAGGCGTAGTTGTTCTGCAGCAGCGCGACCTCCAACGACTGACTCCAGCCGAACAGCCCGAACAGCATGGACGTCAGGGCGGTCATGATCACGGCGGTGACTACGGCGGTCGTGCAGATCCACATGCCGCGGCGGGGGACGACGCCCCGGACCTCGCCGCGCAGGCGGTACCAGCGAGCGAAGGCGAACCATGCCAGGGGAAGGAGCCCGAACCACACGCCCCAGGCCACGAAGCGCAGCACGGCGCCGTCGAACTCGCCCTCCACACAGGGGGTTCCCGGTTCGTGGACGACGCACAGGCCGATCAGCTCGGCGTAGGCGAAGGCCGGGTAGGACGCGACGTTGCGACCGTGGGCTCCGAAGTTGAAGGCGTACCGGGCCACCGGGGCGGACGCCAGCGCGAGAAGGCCGAAGCCCAGGAGGGAGACCCACGAGCCGTTCATCTGTGCGCGGGTCCTGACCCGTAAACCTTCCGTGGCCGCCAGCAGGTCGGCCACCTGCGCCCCCGGCCCGGATCCCCCACTGCCCAGTGACGGTGTCCCCACGCTCTCCCCCTTGTGGTCGCGCTTCGGCAGCGCCGGGAAGCGGACGGTCGGTCGGCCGCCCACAGCTGTACTTTGCATCGCAAAGTACATGGCAGTCAAGAGTGGATATCCGCCAGGCGCGACGAGCCCCGGGTCGAAGCACGCCTTGCACCCTGGTTGCAGCGCGGCGGCTCACCTCCGCGCAAGGTGGGAAACCAAAAGGGCCCGCATCTGCGGGCCCTTCCTCGCGATGGCCGGCGCATCGCCTGTGGAGGCGCACCGCCCTCACAGGCGGTACGCCGGACGCGATGCGCGGAATCCAGGAAGCCGCCGCCGTCCGACGTCGCTCACCGACCGGCGGCGTCAGGCGCGTTCCGCCTCGGCCGTCTCCTCGGTGCCCGCGGTCCGGGCACGACGACGGCCCAGCAAGGCGCTTCCCACGATCACCAGGCCGATGGCGCCGATCTTGGCAGCCTGGTAGTAGCCGGTCGCCAGCTCCTCCGGAGTACCGGGCAGCCGGAAAAAGACCCACGCTGCCGCGAGACCGCCGATGACGACCAGTCCGACCGCTCCCCACATCCCGATGCCCGCCCACCAGGGCTCCAGGTCGTGCCCCCGCTCGTCGTTCTGCTCAACTTCCTTTCCCGTCACGGCTGTTCCCCTTTTTACGTGTGGTGACGTTCACGGGGAAGGACGTGGCCCCGGTGCGAGCGGTTGCCCGACCGAACATTCCCCGCACAGACCCCCGGCTCCGTTTCCGGCGTCACTGCTGCAGGACCGCCTCCATGACGCTGCGGGCGATGGGGGCTCCGAGACCGCCGCCGGAGATGTCCTGGCGCGAGATGTCCATGTCGGTCGGGTCGATGAAGACGGCCACGGCGACCGAGGACCCGTCCTGCTTCTTGCCGTAGGAGACGAACCAGCCGTACGGCACCTGGTCGGCCACGTCGACACCGCGTTGCGCGGTACCGGTCTTGCCGCCGACCGTGACGCCGTCGATCCGGGCGCGCCGGGCGCTGCCCTCCTCGGCGGTGAATTCCATCATCTGTTGCACCTTCTGCGCGGTCTCGGCGGAGACCGCCTCGCTCATCACCGCGGGCTGGGTCTTCTCCAGGGTGCTGAGGTCCGGGCCGCGGACCTCGTCGACGACGTAGGGCTGCATCAGCTTTCCGTCGTTGGCCAGCGCCGCGGTGACCATGGCCATCTGCATCGGCGTACTGGTGAGGCTGCCCTGTCCCATACCGGTGAGCGTGGTACCGGGCGCGTCGAGGTCCTCGGGGTAGAGGCTCTTGGCGGCGAGCAGGTCACCGAAGTCGTCGGAGTAGACGTCCTCGTTGAAGCCGAACTTCTCGGCCGTCTCCCGCATCTTGTCCTGCCCCAGTTCGGACGCGGCGTCCAGGAAGACGTTGTTGCACGAGTACTGCATCGCGGTCTTCATCGACGCGTTGCTGCAGACCGCGTCGCCGGCCTCACTGCCGATCCTGTTGCTGGACTGCGGCAGGGGGTACGGCGAAACGGCGTCCGTACGGGCGTCGATGTCGGTGACGATCCCGTGCTCCAGAGCGGCGGCCGCAGTAAGGATCTTGAAGGTGGAACCCGGCGGATAGGTCTCCCGCAGCGCACGGTTGGCCAGCGGCTTGCGCTTGTCCTTGTCGAGCGCCACGAACCGGTCGGACTCCTTGAACGTACCGCCCGCGAACTGCGACGGATCGTAGGAGGGTGCCGAGACCAGGGCCAGCACCTTGCCCGTCCGGGGATCCAGCGCGACCACGGCCCCCCTCGCGCCCTTCAGGTCGGTCAGCCCGTCATAAGCGGCCTTCTGCGCCTTCGGGTCGATGGTGGTGACCACCGAGCCTGCCCGCTGGCCCTCGCCACTGACGAGATCGGCGAACTGCTGGAAGGCCAGGCGGTCGTCCTTTCCGGTCAGGATGCCGTCGTACGTCCTCTCCAGCAACGTCATGCCCTGTGCCTGGGAGGCGTATCCCGTCACCGGCGCGTACATCGGCCCGTCGACGTAGGTGCGCTTGTACTTGAGGTCGGTGCCCTGCACCTCGGTGGAGCCGGTGACGGCCCGGCCCCCGACGACGATGTCCCCGCGCGGGGTGGCGAACTGCTCGATCTGCACCCGCCGGTTCTTCGGGTCGGTGGAAAGTTCCGGGGCCCGCACGTACTGCAGCCAGTTCGCACGGAGCAGCAGGCCGAGCACCAGCAGCCCGCAGAAGATCGCCACGGCCCTCAGAGGCTTGTTCACCGACGTCCTCCGTCGATGCTCGGCCGGCTGGATATGGGGAGGCGTCGCAGCATGCGCACACCTTAGGCACACCTGCGAGTGGCCGGTGAGCGGGAGTCAAGGCTTGGGGACCGTCGAAGCCATCGCCCGAAAATCCGGTGCCATAGGCTCCCGCCTTCGTGCCGTTCGCCGGTGGATGTGAGCCCATCAGGCAGGACGCGTCGCAGGGCCGGAGCAACTGGTTCGACCAAGACACTGCCGGATCGGGAGAGCCTGCGGCCATGCCCTGACAGCGCGGGCGCAGAGTGCCGGGCGTCCGGAGTGCCGCCGGTAAAGGTGTGCAGGGCCGGGTCGGACAGCACGGCGGCCATCTCCTCGGCGTGCTCGACGTGCAGCGGCAACAGGTCCAGCTTCCTTCCGGCACGGGTGGGGGCAGGTCATGTGCCCCCACCCTGGTCGTCCTGGCCCAGTCCGGCTTCGTCCCCACGCAGGAAGCCGCCGGGATCCTGCACACCGCGCTCGCGGACTTTCTCGGAGCCTCGCCTGGAACTCCCGCGCGGTCACTGAGATACGCGGACTGCTCAAGTTGCGCTACCGGTAGGGGTTCCGTACCGGGCCCGGCGGATCTCTCTGACGGTGAACGCCCCCGCAGCGGCTGTCCCCATGAGCGGCAGCACTGGCATCAGTACCCAGATGCCCCATGAAACGAGACCTGTCTCCACAGCCTCGTAGCTGCCCCACGGTTTCTGCCTGACTCGAACAACCTCTCCGCTGTGACCGTCGTACCGGACCTTCACGGTGTGAGCCGCGTCGGTGCCCACTTGAGGTCCGCTGCATACGGTGTGACTTGTGTTGCGTGCCCCGTCTTCACGGTGACACTCTGTGATCTGTACCTGCATGGCGTTTCCCAGCAGGTCAAGCCGTGCGAGACCGGTGATCACTGTCCACACCGTCGCTGCGGCGCACAGCACGGCGATCATGCTGTAGACGGTGATCGTGAGCCCCCGCTCCTTTGTCATAGACATAGAATGCCGTGCCCCGAGCTTGCTCGATCCGGGCCACCACCACGTCGGCCGCTACATCAGGACCGCCACTTCACGTAGACCACGAACGCAGGTTCGGGCAGCCGGGCGGCAAGACGGTCCTGCGTCGCGCGAGACAGACCGGCGAACGCGCATCCGACCGACAGCAGCCCCACGACGGGGACAAGAACGGCCAGCAGTACCGCATCGACGCCGTGCTCCCTCTGGTATCCGCCGAGCAACACCGTCCTGACCTGTGTGTGCGCCCCAGCCCGGCCACCGGGCCAGGCCATCCGCGCCTCCCGGTCGACGAGGCTCCCGTCGTGAGAGACGAACACGCCCGAACACGAAGTGCTCTTGCCACCCCTGCCACTCTCCTCCAGATGGCACTCGTCAGCTGCGAAAACTCCCGGCGTCCCGCCCAGCCCGGCAGCGGATACGCCCACTACGCCGAGCACCGCCGTACCGATGAGGAAGAGCACCGCAGCACAGCACCACAGGAAACGCCGAACAGGCCCAGACCGGTCTGTCCGCGCCGCTCTCCGAAGAATTCGCCGCCGCGCAACACCGCTGTCCACGGCGGATCGCTTGGCACTGGCAGGCAAGCGGTATCCGTCGCCGCCACCAACCGCCGCTCTGCGCCGCCGCGCCTCCCGCGCCCGCACCGCCTTACTCCTCGATCTCGCCACGCTTTCCCCCACGCCCGAGCCGGGCCACCATCCGTGGATCCCCGTGCCTCGTCCCATGCTTGCACCCGTCACACAGGGCACACACTGCCTGGGGTTTCACGACACACGTGCCCCCGGACCGGCTAACCCACGAGGTACCGCCCTCAGCGGTGGCGCAGAGCGCCGAGCAGCATCGGCTGAAACGGTGCTTCGCGGTCACGCTCTGCGCCAGACGGCACCCGGCACGGGAGTACGGCAACAGGCGTCTGCGTTTCGACAAGGCGGGGGGGCAAGGAGCCTGAGTAACACTGACGTCCAGTCGACTGGGCCGTCTCTGGGCCGACCGCCAACGGCAGAAGCCCACAGCATCCGAACTGGTCGGAGTCGTGGGCAGGCAGGGGGGATCGGGAGAGCCGGACCGACACCAAGGCCCCGGCACTGGCAGAGATCGCGGCGCGTTTCGGCACCGCCGTCAACCATGCCGTGGAGCAGCCGGAGCCCCGGCAGGCCACCGCCGAGAAGGGGCCCCCTCCTGGGCGACTCAGGACACTAGCCGTCCGCGCGCGTTCCGCGCCCGATCGAGCAGGAAACCACGGGGAACACCAGGCAGCCACGGAGTCCGGGCAGGCGAACGGCCCCCGACCGACTTCCCAGGTCAGGGGCCGTTCGCACTGCTCTCAGAGCGGAGGCGGTGGGATTTGAACCCACGGTGACATCGCTGCCACGACGGTTTTCAAGACCGTTCCCTTAGGCCGCTCGGGCACACCTCCCTGCGCCGGCCGGATGATCGGCGGCGCGGGACAAGGGTAACGGGTCGGTGCGGGCGGGGTGAGGTCAGCTGTCGCCGATGCGGGAACCCAGGGTGAGTTCCGTGGTCTGCTGCTTGCCGCCGCGTTCGTAGGTGAGCGTGACCTTGTCGCCCGGCTTGTGGGTCCAGATCTCGCCGATCAGGGTCGGGCCGGAGTCGATGACGCGGTCGTCGAGCTTGGTGATGACGTCACCGGGACGCAGGCCCGCCCGGGCGGCGGGGCCGCCGGGGTCGACCGCCTCGGAGCCGCCGGCGCCCTGGTCGGTGATCTTCGCGCCGTTCGCGCCGTCCTCCAGGGAGACCGAGGCGCCGATCTTGGCGTACACCGGCTTGCCCGTCTTGATCAGTTCCTGGGCGACGTACTTGGCCTGGTTGATCGGGATGGCGAAGCCCAGACCGATGGAGCCGGCCTGTCCGGTGCCGAAGCCGCCGTTGCTGGTCGACTGGATCGCGGAGTTGATGCCGATGACGTTGCCCTGCGCGTCCAGCAGCGGCCCGCCGGAGTTGCCCGGGTTGATCGAGGCGTCGGTCTGCAGGGCGCTCATGTACGAGGCCTGGCTGCCGGCGCCGTCGCTGGAGGCCACCGGGCGGTTCTTCGCGCTGATGATTCCGGTCGTCACCGTGTTGGACAGGCCGAAGGGCGCGCCGATGGCGATCGTCGAGTCGCCGACGGCGACCTCGTCGGAGTTGCCCAGCGTGAGGGGTTTCAGGTTCGAGGGGGCGTTCTTCAGCTTGATGACCGCGACGTCGTACCCCTGGGCGTGGCCGACCACCTCGGCGTCGTACTTCTTGCCGTCCGGGAAGGTCGCCGCGACCTTGCCGCCCTCGACGGCCTCCGCCACCACGTGGTTGTTGGTGACGATGTGACCCTGTGTGTCGAACACGAATCCCGTGCCGGTGCCGCCCTCGCCGCTGTTGCCCTGGGCCTCGATGGTGACCGTGCTCGGCAGCGCCTTGGCGGCCACTGCGGCGACCGTGCCCGGGTCGCGCTTGACGTTGCCGCCGCTGGTGGACGAGGAGACCGTCGTCGAGCCGTTGCCGTCGTTGTTCTTGGCCAGCGTGTATCCGAGGCCGCCGCCCAGGCCACCCGCGACCAGCGCGGCCACCAGGACCGCGGCGGCCAGGCGACCGCGCTTGCCGCTGCCGTTCTTCGGCGCGGGCTGCTGGTACGAGCCCCAGCCGCCCGCGCCGTGACCGGCGCCGCCGCCGTCGTACGACGGGGTGCCCGACGCCGGGGGCGGGGGCCAGGACGGGTCGGGGGCGGAGGAGGTGCTCGCCGGGGTTCCCGAAAGGGCTTCGGGCGGAGGGCCGGCGGGGGTCTGTCCCTGGACGCCGTGGCCTCCGTATCCGGGGTGATCACCGTATCCGGGGTGTTCCGGCGTGCTGTGGCCCTGTGCCGTTCCCGGAGCGGTCGGCGGGACCGGGGGCATGGAGGTCGTCGGGCCGGCCCCCTCCGGAGCCGGGCGCTCCTGCTGTGCCGGAGCTGCGGGAGCATCCATCGGCGTGGGCGGTACGGACGGGGCCGGGGGTACCGATGCGCCCTCGTTTGTGCCCTCGTTCTCGATGCTCACAGCTCTCTCTCCTCGATCCACGGATGTTGTCTCGATCACACTCGGTCGCACCCGGTCTCGCCCGTTCACGCTTATTCACACTCATTCGCGCTCGTTCACGCATGTCGACGGGTCCGGCGCGCTTCAGCTGTGCGTGTCTCTTTGTATGACGTCAGCTTTTCCCATGGGCCGTCAGGGCACCATAAGCCGTTCCTGTGGGTGCGAGACCATTCTTCATACAGGGCATTACTCACCAAGGGTGCACCATCGCGATGCCTCCGATCAGACGACCGCACCGTCCGCGCCATCGACGCCCGGACGACCGCACAGGTACCCCCGTGCGGTGGCACCATGGCGCGGTGACCCCTGCACGTCAGCGCCCGACCCAAGTCGTCGCCCACCGCGGAGCCTCCGAGGACGCTCCCGAGCACACCCTGGCCGCGTACCGCAAGGCGATCGCGGACGGTGCGGACGCGCTCGAATGCGATGTACGCCTGACCGCCGACGGTCATCTGGTCTGCGTCCACGACCGTCGCGTCAACCGTACGTCCAACGGCCGCGGTGCGGTTTCGGCGTTGGAGCTCTCCGATCTGTCCGCCCTGGACTTCGGCTCCTGGAAGACCCGTCATCCGCTCGGTGGGCGCGTGGAGGAGCCCGACTGGGTGCACCGGCCGGAGGACAGGGAGGCGACCTCCGTCCTCACCCTGGAAAGGCTGCTCGAGCTCGTCGTCGACGCCGACCGCCGGGTGGAGCTGGCGATCGAGACCAAGCACCCCACGCGGTGGGCGGGACAGGTGGAGGAGCGGCTGCTGCTCCTGCTGAAGCGGTTCGGCCTGGATGCCCCCGGCGCCGCCGAGGAGTCCCCGGTACGCGTGATGAGCTTCTCCGCGCGGTCGCTGCACCGCGTGCGCGCCGCCTCGCCGACCCTGCCGACGGTCTACCTCCAGCAGTTCGTCTCGCCCCGCCTGCGCGACGGGCGGCTGCCGGAGGGCGTGGACATCGCGGGCCCCTCGATCCGGATCGTGCGCAGCCACCCCGCGTACATCGAGCGACTGAGGCAGTCCGGCCACCAGGTGCACGTGTGGACCGTGAACGACCCGGAGGACGTGGACGCCTGTATCGACCTCGGGGTGAACGCCATCATCACCAATCGCCCCCGCGCGGTGCTCGACCGGCTCGGCCGCTGACCCGCGCAAGGCCCCACCCGGCCCCCCTGGGCCTGCGGAGCCTGCGGGATTCGTGTGACTCAAGTGGTCCGTGCAGGGCTCTTGACCGGGCGGCCCTCCCGGAGCATCCTCACATCTCGGCCACATCGACGAGATCCAGCCACCTGGTCACAGGGAGTGCTCCGGCGCATTCGGTGCGTGCCCGATCGTTCAAGTGCCTCACCGCACACGGACTGGCCGGTTTCCGGTTCGGGCCCGTGGGGCATTCACACCGTGGCGTGGGGCGAAGGAGGTCTCGGGGGTGGCGTTGGTGGTGGCACAGGAAGTGCCCACGTCGTCGAGCATGGCCGTACCCCATGGCCCTGCGGGCGTGGGAAAGGCGAGGCGCCGTATGCGCCTGCAACTGCGCGACGGCGGAGTGGCGGACACGGTCATCGACGATGCCGTACTGATCCTTTCCGAACTGCTGAGCAATGCGTGCAAACACGGCCGGCCCCTGGGCGGTGCCCTGGCCGGGGACGGTGCCGTCCGTGCGGCCTGGCATGTGCATCCCTGCGGCCGGCTGATCGTGGAGGTGACCGACGGCGGCGGTCCGACCCGCCCGGCGCCGGCCACCCCGTCGGTCACCGCGCACGGCGGCCGGGGACTGAACATCATCACGGCACTGGCCGACGACTGGGGCGTACGCGACGAGGTGCCCGGCGAGGTCACGGTATGGGTCGTCGTCCACGAGGACGTGCACGACCCGGACGCCGGGCACCGGCGCGACGACTTCGCCACACGGGTGACGGCCCCCGCGGTGTCCGAGATGCCGGGGCTGGAGTTCGCGGAAGCCTTCGACACCTTCGACTGACCACGCCGCCGCGCGGTGATCCCTCGGCCCTCCCCCGGCCACCCCCCGCGCGGTTCTGCGCGCCTCGGGCGACCCCGGCCCCGTACGGCTCACCCGTCACGGCCCGCCGTCCGCGGGCGGCACGTCGTCCACAGGGTCCCGTCGGTCGCGTCGTGAACGGCTAGGCTCCCGCCCGTACGAGACGAGCCGTAACCGGGAGACACCCACGATGGCCAAGAAGCGCCCCCAGACGAAGGCCAAGCGCCCCCAGCTCACAGAGGGAGAGATCCCGGCCGTCGGCGCCCGTGAGCCCTGCCCCTGCGGCAGCGGCCGCCGCTACAAGGCCTGCCACGGCCGTGCCGCCGCGCACGCGGTGACCGAGCTGGTACACCGTCCGTTCGAGGACCTGCCGGGCGAATGCGACTGGGTGGCACTGCGCGAGCTGGTGCCGGCTGCCACCGTCGAGCTGCCCCTCAAGGGCGGCCTGCCCGAGGGTGTCCCGTCGGTCACCCTGGCCACGGTGCTGCCGATGGCCTGGCCCGCACTGCGCCGCGAGGACGGCTCGGTCCTCCTCGGCCTGCAGAACGACACGTCGTCCGGTGACATCAGCCGCGACCTCGCCGACACCCTCCAGCGCGCGCTCGACGCCGCCCCGGGCACCCCGGTGCAGGCCCGCCGCGCTCCGGCCGAAGGGCCCCGCCTGCAGGATCTGCTGGACCTCGAGGGCGCGTTCGAGCCGGTGGTGCACAGCGGCTTCGAGTTCTGGGTCCCCGACGCGGAGAACGCCACGCCGGACGTGACCGCCTCCCTGGAGCGGGCCAACGCGGCGGCCATCCCGACCGTCAAGCTCTCGGGCGTGGACGCCGCGTACTGGTGCGAGACGCCGGAGAAGAACCATCTGCGGTGGGTCATGCCGCACCCCGAGGAGCAGCTTCTGGACGCCTTGGCGCGACTGCACGCGGCGGGCCGGTCCTCCCTCGGCGAGGGCACCCGTCTCGTGGGCTCCTTCCGTGCTCACGGGCTCACGGTCCCGGTCTGGGACCTGCCCAGCGGGGTCGGCGCCGAGGATGTGGAGAAGCCGGCGGCCGAGTTCGCCGAGCGTCTCGCCGCCGCCCTGGCCACCGAGGCTCCGCTCACCGCCGACGAGCGCCGCGCGCGCGGCGGGCTGACCAACCGGCAGGTCACCCTCAGCTGAGACACGCCGAGAGGCGTGTCGGCACGGGCACGCGCGCCGGCTGACCGGGGCGCGTGCCCGTGCCGCCGGAATCACCGGCTTCCTTCACAACTTCCGGTGTGGACAAGCCAGTCGGTGACGGAAAAGCTGAGTTCGAATTTGCTAACGGCCGATCTCTTGTTACCGTTCCAGTAGCCCGGTTGCTGGTGCATCCCCCGTCGCCAGCAACCGGGTCTTTGCGTGACCACCGTTGCTGACAGAGCGCAGTCGCATGTCAACCGGCGTTCTCCACCGGTGAGTTGCTCCCGGTCGGACGCGCCCGCCGACGACAGGGCGACCCCGCAGACGGTCACCGCGCCGACGCGGGCGAGGGCGGGAACGAGGGCGAACGGACTCTTCCAGGGCCCCCGGCGCGGCCCCGGCTTCACGGTGCGGTCCCGGCGTCGCGGCTCCCCAGCGCCCCGGCGTGACGGCGCGGACCCGGACGTGACGCCTGCGAGGCTCCGGGAAGACACGCGCCTCAGCGGATGCCGGGCACGGCTCACGCACCGACGGCCGCTACAGCTCGGGCGCGCTCACGCCCGTACGGGTGAGGGCCTCGACCACGGCGTCCACCACGGCCTCGACATCGGGCACCCACGGCGAGGCGGAGCCGGGCAGCGGCGCGCGCTCCCAGCGGACCCCGCCCCGGCCGGTACCGGACGGGGGCAGGGCGAGGTAGCCGCCCTCTCCGTGGAAGCGGAGGGAGCCGGGGACGAAGTCCTGGGCGTAGAGCAACTCGCCCAGTTGTTCCAGGGAGTACGGCTTGACCAGGATCGACCAGCGGTCCGGCGCGGCGACGACCGGGCCGAGCCGCATGCCGAGGCGGTCGAGGGCGGCCAGGGCACGGGCGGCCGGCACGGCGGGCAGGGAGACCGCGCAGGGTGCCCTGCCCCCGGTGGCCAGGACGACGGGCGCCGTGGGCCGGTTGCCCCACCACCAGCGCACCATGCGCGCGTCGGTGGTCGCGGCGAGCAGGCCGGGGTCGAAGGGATGAGCGCCCGGCACCGTGCATTCGGGGTCGGGGCAGCCGCAGCGGGACCGGCCCTGCGGATCCGCCGCCACACCCGGGAGCACCGGCCACCGCCAGTCCGAGGCGAAGGTCAGGGCCGCTTCGATCGGTTCGGGCCCGCTGTCGCCACCCTGGGACAGAAGCCTGCGTCGCCTTCCGAGCCTTCCGAGGATCTCGCGCATGAGCGCTCGTTCCTTTCCGTTGCACGCCTGGCAACACCGTGGTCCACGTCACAACATGAGTCGATCACTGCACTGTGCGTACCTACTGTGCGTACCTGCTGGCGCATCACACCCCCGCACCGGGCAAGGGGAGCCCCCAGGGGCCGAGGCCGAGCAAGGGCTGCCTCCACGGCCGTACCACCCATACCGCGTCGAGCAGAAGCATGGGGCCGGCGTGGGGTGGCGAAGTCTGGCGTTTAGCGTCGCGCTTGTTTCTCTCCGCCTCCGCCACGGGAGGATGGGGCACGGTCGTCGGTGGTTAAGACGCCCGGGTCCGTCGCCAGGTTCCCGGGTGATTCCCAACCACCCCCGGCCTTCACCGAGTACGTACCCATCACTACCGCTGTGACGCTCCGTCGAGCGAGCCCAGTCGACCGCAATCAGCCTCCCCCTGAGGCAGTTTCAAGCCAAGTTCGCTTTTCGGCAAGAGGTCGGGAGTGAGTTCCCTCCAAACCCACGGACACCAGGAATACCAGCAGGACAATGCTGGACATCTCCTTACGAGTACGTGTACATGTGGAGACACTGCCGGCGACGCAGAATGACATGGGGGTTTGCGATGCTTTCGAGCAGTAAGTACCGGACGGAAAGCCGGACGCCATGAACGCCCCTCATCCTCCGAAAGTGGCCGGAATCGATTCAACGGTTCCCGCACCCGCGCACACTGTCGCGTCCGTCGCCACGGGTACCTCCCCGGCCGCCCCGGCACACCCCCAGAACGCCCCGGGCGCGCTGCTCCAGGACCGTCTCGCGGGGTGGGTCTCCGACCTCACCACCCTCCACGAACTGACCGAACGCCTGGCCCGTACGCGCGCCCTCGACGAGGCACTCCGGGAAATGCTGCGCGCCGGTGCCGCCCTGGTGGGTGCCCGGCGCGGTCTCGTCGCCCTGGAACCCGCCGACGGCTTCGGCCCGGACCACCTGATCGGCCTCGGCCTGGCCCACGCGGACCTCGGTCACATCGAGACCGTCCCGCGCAGCTCCCTGCCCTACGGCAGGATCCTGGACGGACTGCCCGGCGCCGACGACGGCATCGCCGAGCCCGACCTGCTCGCCGAGAAGGGGCTCGACCCCCGGCACCGCGAGGTCGCCGCCCGCCTCGGCTACGCCGCCAGCTACACCCTGCCCCTCGTGCCGAAGACGTCCGAGCCCCCTGAAGCCTCTGAAACCTCTCAGACCCCCATGTCCTCGGAGACCTCACGGCTCCCGTACGCCCCGCGTGCCGCAGGGCCCGGGCTGCGCCTGGGCGCGGCGGCGTGGCTCTACGACGAACCGGCCGAGCCGTCGGAACGGCAGCGTCATCTCGTCGGCCTCTACGTCCGGTACGCCGCCGAGCATCTCGCCCGCCTGCTGGAACTCGAGCGCACGCGCGCGTCCATGGCCACCATGTCCGAGGAGCTGCTCCCCTCGCGCCTGCCCCGGATCCCCGGCGTCCAGCTCGCCGCCCGGCACCGCACCTCCGCGCACGGCGGCGGCGACTGGTACGACGCGCTGCCGCTGCCGGACGCCGCCCTCGGCCTCGCCGTGGGGTCCGTCACCGGGGCGGGGCCCAGCGCGGTCGCCGCGATGGGCCGGCTGCGGGCGTCCCTGCGCGCGTACGCCGTGATGGAGGGCGAGGATCCGGTCGCCGTCCTGTCCGACCTGGAACTGCTGCTGAGGCTCACCGAACCGGCCCGGTCGGCCACCGCCCTGTTCGGCTACTGCGAACCCGCGCTGCGCAAGATCACGCTGGCCGGTGCCGGGCACAGCCCGCCGCTGCTGATCGGCGAGCGCCGCACCGAGTTCGTGGAGACGTCCGTCTCGGCTCCCCTGGGCATGCTGGCCTGCTGGGAGGCGCCGAGCGTGGAGGTGTACCCGGAACCGGGCGAGACGGTTCTGCTCTACACCGACGGGCTGCTGCACCGCACCGGCGACCCCACCGACCGCGCCTTCGCACGGCTGCACGCGGCGGCGGCAGGGGTGCCGCAGGCACTGCGCCGCGACCCCGGTGCGATCGCCGACCACATCCTGCGCACCGTGCTACCCGAGGGCGCGACCGCGTCGAAGGCGACGGGCCCGACGGCCGCGACGGACTCCGCGGAGGACGTCGTCCTGCTGGCCGCGCGGTTCGAGTAGCGGCAGGACGTCCGAAGCGCCCGGCGACCGGTCCGGGACGTCATCCTCCGCATGCCCTCGGTAACGGGTCCTTCCGCTCTGCGACTGTTTCGCCGACGACCGTACGATGGTGGTGGTCCCCCTGCCCGGACGAAACCGCGAGCTCGGGGGAGTCCAGAGCCTTACCAAGGAGGATGACCGCTGTGGCAGAAGAGCTCCCGACCGCGTTCGACCAGGCTGCCGACCCGGCGGGCCCGGAAACCGCGGAAGGCCCGGAGACTGCCGAGGAAGCGCCCGTCAAGCAGCGCAAGAACGGCCTCTACCCCGGCGTGTCCGACGAGCTGGCCGAGAACATGAAGAGCGGCTGGGCCGACACCGAGCTGCGCGACCTGGAGCCGATCCCCCAGGCCGCCGAGACGGCCGCCCGCCGCGCCGCGCTGTCCGCCCGCTTCCCGGGTGAGCGCCTGGTCGTCCCCGCGGGCAACCTGAAGACGCGGTCCAACGACACCGAGTACGCCTTCCGCGCGTCGGTCGAGTACGCCTACCTCACCGGCAACCAGACGGAGGACGGCGTCCTCGTCATGGAGCCGACGGACGACGGCCACAAGGAGACGATCTACCTTCTGCCGCGCTCGAACCGCGAGAACGGCGAGTTCTGGCTGGACGGCCAGGGCGAACTGTGGGTCGGCCGCCGCCACTCCCTCACCGAGGCCGAGCAGCGGTACGGCATACCCGCTTCCGACGTCCGCGAGCTGACCGGCGCGCTGCGCGAGGCCACCGGCCCCGTACGGGTCGTGCGCGGGTACGACGCCGGGATCGAGGCGGCGCTGACCGACAAGGTCACCGCCGAGCGCGACGAGGAGCTGCGCGTCTTCCTCTCCGAGGCACGGCTGGTCAAGGACGCCTTCGAGATCGGTGAGCTGCAGAAGGCCGTCGATTCCACCGCACGCGGCTTCGAGGACGTCGTGAAGGTCCTCGACAAGGCCGAGGCCACCAGCGAGCGCTACATCGAGGGCACGTTCTTCCTGCGTGCCCGGGTGGAGGGCAACGACGTCGGCTACGGCTCCATCTGCGCCGCCGGCCCGCACGCCACCACCCTGCACTGGGTGCGCAACGACGGCCCGGTCCGCTCCGGCGACCTGCTGCTGCTCGACGCGGGCGTGGAGACGCACACCTACTACACCGCCGACATCACCCGCACGCTGCCGGTCGACGGCCGCTACAGCGGGCTGCAGAAGAAGATCTACGACGCCGTGTACGACGCCCAGGAGGCCGGTATCGCGGCGGTCAAGCCGGGCGCCAAGTACCGGGACTTCCACGACGCCGCGCAGCGGGTGCTGGCCGAGCGGCTCGTCGAGTGGGGCCTGGTCGAGGGGCCGGTCGAGCGGGTGCTGGAGCTGGGTCTGCAGCGCCGCTGGACGCTGCACGGCACCGGGCACATGCTCGGCATGGACGTCCACGACTGCGCGGCCGCGCGCACCGAGACCTACGTCGACGGCACGCTGGAGCCGGGCATGGTACTCACGGTCGAGCCGGGCCTGTACTTCCAGGCCGACGACCTGACCGTGCCCGAGGAGTACCGGGGCATCGGCGTCCGCATCGAGGACGACATCCTGGTCACCGAGGACGGCAACCGGAACCTGTCCGCCGCGCTGCCCAGGCGGTCGGACGAGGTCGAGGCATGGATGGCCGCCCTCAAGGGCTGACGCACACCCGTCGGCCGGGCACCACGAGTGGTGCCCGGCCGACGGGCGTTCAGGGGCGCGAGCGTGTCCGGAGCTCCGGCGGTGCGGTCAGACCGCCATCAGCGGCGCGTCCTTCCGCCATTTGAGGATCTTGTCGAAGCTCACCACGGCGCCGTCCAGCCCCGGTTTGTTGCCGATGTGGACGTGGTCGGCGAGTTCCTGGATGAGGCAGAGGCCGCGGCCGTGTTCCGCGTCGGACGGCACGGGGCGGATCGCCGGGCGTACGCGGCCGCCGGTTCCGGCGGGAAAGCCGGGTCCCGCGTCGGCGACCTCGATGCGGCACTTCTCGCCGTCGAGGTAGGCGGTCACCCGGTACGCCTCCGAGGAACCGCCCCGGGCGGCGTCCCCACCGTGTTCGACGGCGTTCGCGCAGGCCTCACTGAGGGCCACGGAGAGGTCGTAGGAAATGTCGGGGTCGACGCCCGCGGTCTCCATGGCGCCGATCAGCAGACGCCGGGCGAGCGGCACGCTGGCAGCGTCGCGCCGCAGATGGAGTGACCACCAGATGCTCATGCTCCAGCCTCCCGGCCGCGGCTCGACATACCGTTACGTATTGCCCTGCGTGCCCGGTTGTAAGCGTGCAGTTGACGTGACACCCCCCATACGGCGGGCGCGCCGTGGAGCCGAAGGGTGCATGTGGGACGGTTGATGACAGAGGTGACCTTCCGGTCGTACCGCATCTTGCGGACCTGCCGTACAGCGGCGGCGGGGCCAGTGCGATGATGAGGCCGCCATGACTGCCCCCCACCCGCGCACGACGCGCTCCGGACGCGGGCTCCGGACCCTGCGGGCCGCGGTGTTCGCCGCGGTCTGTGTCGTGCTGGCCGGGGCAGGTCACACCCTCGCCTCCCGCGCCGCCGTTCCCCTGTGGACCCTGGGCGCGGGATTCCTCGGGACGGTCGCGGTCGCGGCACCGCTCGCCGGACGCGTGCGCTCCCTGCCGGGGATCGCGGCCATGCTGGCGGCCGGTCAGACCGTCCTGCACATCGTGTTCGGCATCGGCCAGCACGGCGCGGCGGCCCCCGCGGACGCGGCGTCGCCCCTGTCCGACGCCTCGCTGATCGAGCAGGCCGCACGACTGATGTGCGGCACCACCGCGGCGGCCATCAGCCCCGCGCAGGCGCAGCGCATCCTCATCGACGCGCGGATCCACCCCGGCGCGACCGGCGACACCCACGCGCACGCCCAGGGGGACGCACTGTCCTCGGCCGCGGTGGACTCGTCGGTGCCCGCACTGCTGCCGACCCTGCCGATGCTGCTCGCGCACGTCCTCGTGGCACTCGCCACGGGCTGGCTGCTGCGCCGCGGCGACCTGGCATTGCTGCGGCTGACCGAACTGTCGGCACACGGCGTCGCCGAAGGCGCCCTCGTACGGTCGCTGCGCGCGGCACTCGCTCTGGTGCTCGCCCTGCGCGCGGGCCTCCCGGGGACTTTGCCGGTCGCCCCGTGCCCGGTGCACACCGCACCGCCCGCGCCGCCCGTACCCCGTACCGCCGCACTCCAGCACACGGTGATCCGCCGAGGCCCGCCGGCCGGTGCCGCACTCGCACTCGCCGCCTGACGCGACCGGACCGCACTCCGCCACCGCCGGACAACCGGAGGAGGAGAGGGACGCCGGAGCGCGGCACGCGTGTGCGTCTGCCTCCCGCGTGTTCCTCGCGTACTCCTCGCGTGTTCCTCACGTGTTTCCCGTGTTTTCCCGTGTACGACGAGCCGTCGGCGACCGAACCGTCGCGGACAGCGCTCGGTGACCCGGACGTCACGGCCCCGCGGTCGACGACCCGGCGGCCGGACGGCAGAGCCGTCACCGGCACAGGTGCTCACCGCCACAGGTCTTCACCGGCACACGTGCTCGCCCGTGCGCGTATCCCTCATCGTCAGCCGAACCCCATCGAAGCGGAGTGCTTCTGCCATGAAGGCTTCCCGTATCGCCGCCGCCGGCGCCGTCGCCGGTGTCGCCGTCCTCACCCTGTCCGCCCCCGCCTTCGCGCACGTCAGCGTGCAGCCCGAGGGCGAGGCCGCCAAGGGCGGTTACGCGGTGGTGAACTTCAAGGTCCCCAACGAGCGTGACAACGCGTCGACGACCAAGCTCGAGGTGACCTTCCCGACCGACCACCCGCTGGCCTCCGTGATGCCGCAGCCGATCGACGGCTGGGACGTCAAGGTCACCAAGTCCAAGCTGGACAAGCCGCTGGAGGTGCACGGCAAGAAGATCGACGAGGCCGTCACCAAGGTCACCTGGACCGCCGACGACGACGGCATCGAGCCGGGCTTCTTCCAGAAGTTCCCGGTGTCCGTCGGCTCCCTGCCGGAGAACACCGACGAACTGGTCTTCAAGGCCCTGCAGACGTACTCCGACAAGGAGGTCGTCCGCTGGATCGAGGTGCCGCAGGAGGGCAAGGACGAGCCCGACTACCCGGCTCCCGTCCTCGCCCTGTCCGAGGCCTCCGCCGACGGCCACTCGCACGGCGCGTCGGACGACAAGGCCCACGAGGCCGACGAGGACAAGTCCGCCGGGGACGCCGAGAAGGCCGCCGCGGAAACCACCGCGGCCGCCGACTCCGGCGGCACCGACACCACCGCCCGTGTCCTGGGCATCGTCGGCATCGTCGTCGGCGCCGCCGGCGTCGCCTACGGCGTGCTCGCCGGGCGTCGGCGCACCTCCGCCTGACCCCTCCCCACTGGACGGCGCGCACCGGGGTCACCCACGGCCCCGTGGGACCCCGGTGCGCGCCGGAGAACTCACATCCTGGAAACCATCATGCGCAAGAAGACCTTCACGGCGGCCGCCCTGCTCGCCGCCGCCACCCTGACCCTCTCCGCCTGCGGCAGCGGCGACGGCGACGGCGGCAAGCCCGTCGCCGTGGTCTCCGAGGAGGCCGGCGCGGAGAAGGCGGCCACACTCCTCGACAAGCCGTTCGAGAAGCCGGACCTCGTCCTCACCGACACGCAGGGCAAGGAGTACGACTTCCGAGAGGAGACCGCCGGCAAGCCCACACTGATCTACTTCGGCTACACGCACTGCCCCGACGTCTGCCCGCTGACCATGAACAACCTCGCGGTGGCCAAGAAGCAGCTGTCCCAGGACCAGCAGGACGAGCTGCGGATCGTGTTCGTCACCACCGACCCCGAGCGGGACACCTCCGCCGCACTCGGCAAGTGGCTCAAGGGCATCGACGACCAGGTCGTCGGCCTGACCGGCGACTTCGACACGATCCAGGCCGGCGCCCGCACCCTCGGCATCTCGATCAACGCACCGCGCAAGGACGACAAGGGCCAGGTCGTCTCCGACCACGGCACCCAGGTCATCGCCTTCTCCCCGAAGACCGACGGCGGCTACCTCCTGTACGGCGAGGACGCCACCGTCGAGGACTACACCGAGGACCTCCCCCGCATCATCGAGGGTGAGAGCCCGTGAGGCGTCGTCTCGCGCTCGCCGCGGTGACCGCCGCCGGGGCGCTGGCCCTGGCCGGCTGCGGCGGCTCGGGCTCCGGCGGCTCGGGCTCCGGCAGCGACACGGCCGAACTGTCCGTCGACTCCGCGTACATGCCGCAGCCGGTGTCGGACCTGGCGGCCGGCTTCCTCGTCATCAGCAACAAGGGCGGCGCGGACGACCGGCTGACCTCGGTCGGCAGTGACATCGCCGAACGCGTCACCGTGCACGAGACCGTCGACGGGTCCATGCGGGAGGTCGACGGACTCGACATCCCGGCCCGCGGAAGCCTCGTGCTCGAGAGCGGCGGCAGCCACCTGATGTTCGAGCAGTTGAAGCGGAAGCCGAAGCAGGGTCAGAAGGTCTCCGTCGAGTTGCGTTTCGCCCACTCCGACCCCGTCACGGTCGAGATACCGGTGAAGTCGGCCACCCACACCCCGAAGCACGGACACTGAGGGAGACACCCCCGTGACCCAGGCCATCGCCTCCCGCGCCCGGATCCTGCTGCTGCTGTTGCTGGCCGTCACCGGCGCACTCCTCGCCGGGGCCGCTCCCGCGTCCGCGCACGCCGCGCTGACCGGCAGCGATCCCCAGCAGGGGACGGTGGTCGACAAGGCCCCCACCCAGGTCTCGCTCACCTTCTCCGAACCGATCGCGGTGAGCGACGACTCCCTGCGCGTCCTCGACCCCAAGGGCAAGCGGGCCGACAAGGGCGACCCCGCCGACCCGAGCGGCACGACGTACACCGTGCACCTGCTCAGCGGACTGCCCGACGGCACCTACACCGTCACCTACCAGGTGGTGTCCGCGGACAGCCATCCCGTCGCCGGCGCCTTCACCTTCTCCATCGGCGCCCCCTCCGAGACCTCCGTCCAGGCCACCGCCCAGGCGTCCGACGACGGGCCGGTGGGCTGGCTGTACAGCTTCGGGCGGTACATGTCGTACGCCGGGTTCGTGGTCATGACCGGTGGGGCCGCGTTCGTCCTGGCCTGCTGGCGGCCCGGCGCCGGGGTACGGACGGTGCAGCGACTGGTCGTCTCCGGATGGCTCACCCTCACCGCCGCCACCCTCGCGCTGCTGTTGCTGCGCGGCTCCTACACACGTTCCGGCAAGGTCGGCGACATCTTCGACATGTCGCTGCTCGGGGAGGTCCTGCAGACCAAGACCGGCGCGGCACTGGTGTCGCGGCTGCTGCTGCTCGCCGCGGCGGCGCTGTTCATCGCGGTGCTCTTCGGGGCCGCCCAGGAGCAGCGGGACGACACGGAGAAGCCGGACCCGACCTTCGGGCTCGCGATCGGGGGGACGATCGTGGCGGCCGGACTCGCCGCGAGCTGGGCCATGTCCGAGCACGCCTCCCAGGGGCTCCAGCCCGGCATCGCGATGCCGGTCGACATCGTCCATCTGCTGGCCGTCGCCGCCTGGCTCGGCGGACTCACCGCCCTGCTCGTCGCGCTCTACCGGGC
The DNA here is from genome assembly GCF_052246875.1 of Streptomyces sp. GDS52. Taxonomy (NCBI): domain Bacteria; kingdom Bacillati; phylum Actinomycetota; class Actinomycetes; order Kitasatosporales; family Streptomycetaceae; genus Streptomyces; species Streptomyces sp. GDS52. The sequence continues at coordinate 3,711,147 of NZ_CM125966.1, read as the reverse complement.
ACCCGCCGAGACCGCCGTCGACGCGGCCGCCGTCCAGCGGTTCTCGCGGCTCGCGTTCGGCAGCGTGGTCGCCCTGGTCGTCACCGGGATCTACCAGAGCTGGCGGCAGCTCGGCTCCTGGTCGGCGCTGACCGACACCCGGTACGGGCAGTTGCTGCTCGCCAAGATCGGGCTCGTGGTGGTCATGGCCGGGCTGGCGTACTTCTCACGGCGGTGGACGGCACGACTCGTCGGGACGGGCGGGCCGGCGGTCCGCCCGGAGACGGCCGGGACGGACCCCGTGACGGCCGTGTCCACTGCGAAGACCGGCACCGGGGAGACAGGTACCGAGACGGCCGGTGCCCGGGAAGCCGGAACCGGGGCGGAGAAGGCCGGGCCCGAAGTCACGGCCGACACCGACACCGACACCGACACCGACACCGACACCGACGGGGAACGCGCGACGGCCGCGGTCGGCACGGGGCAGGCCGCGGTCCGGACGGCGGAGGCACCCGGCACCGGGGCGCAGGCCGGTGAGGGCTCCGCGCGGGCCGCTCAGCTCGCCCGGCAGCGGGCAGCCGTGGAGACCGCCCGGCAGAAACGGCTGCGGGACGCCGACCCGAACCGCTTCGGGCTGCGTCGCTCGGTGCTCGCCGAGGCCGGGGTCGCCGTCGTCCTGCTCGCGATCACCACCGTGCTGACGCAGACCGAGCCGGGGCGTACGGAGCAGGAGGCCAAGGCGGCCTCCTCGTCCTCCGCCCCGTCGTCTTCGTCCTCGTCCGCCCAGGGCACCGGCGCGGTGACCCTGAACATGTCGTTCGACACCGGCGGCAAGGAGGGCAAGGGCGTCGTCACGGTCGACCTGAACCCCGCGCGCGTGGGCGGCAACGACATGCACATCTATGTGGAGCGAACCGACGGCGAGACCCTCGACGTCCCCGAACTGAAGGTCGACTTCACCCTCTCCGCCAAGGACATCGGGCCGCTGCCCGTCGCACCCGACCGCGTCGCCGCCGGGCACTGGTCGGCGAGTGACGTGCAGATCCCCATGGCGGGCGACTGGACGGTCGAGGTGACCGTGCGGACCTCCGACATCGACCAGGTGACCGTCTCCAAGAACGCGCAGATCGGCTGAACCACCATGACTGACCAGTCCACTCCGGAGGCCCGCCCCCTCGCGGCACCGGAAACCCGGGAAGGAGCCGCCGTACCGGACGACCGGAAGGGCATCTCCCGCCGCCGTCTGCTCGGCACCGCCGGGGCCACCGGGCTCGTGCTCGGTGCGGCGGGCAGCGCCGTGGGCTACGCCGCCGCGCCCTCCGAGGCGACCCCACTGACCTCGGTGGGCGCTGGCAGGGCGATGTTTCACGGGAAACATCAGCCCGGCATCACCCAGGGACTCCCCGCCCGCGGCCATCTCGTCGCCTTCGACCTGACGCCGGGCGCCGGGCGCAAGGAGGCCGCCGCCCTGCTGCGCCGCTGGTCGGAGACGGCCCGGCGGCTGATGGCGGGCGAGCCGAGTGCCGACGGCGACACCGACGTGGCCCGCGACGCCGGTCCCTCCTCACTGACCGTCACCTTCGGCTTCGGCCACAGCTTCTTCGCCCGCACCGGTATGGAGAAACAGCGTCCGGTGGCTCTGGATCCGCTGCCCGACTTCTCCTCCGACCACCTGGACAAGGCACGCAGCAACGGCGACCTGTGGGTGCAGATCGGCGCCCATGACGCCCTCGTCGCCTTCCACGCCCTGCGCGCCGTGCAGAAGGACGCCGGTTCGGCGGCCCGGGTCCGGTGGCAGATGAACGGCTTCAACCGCACACCGGGTGCCACCGCCCGGCCCATGACCGCCCGCAACCTGATGGGCCAGGTCGACGGCACCCGCAACCCGAAGCCGGCCGACCCGGACTTCGACCAGCGGATCTTCGTACCGGAGAACGGCGAGCCCGCGTGGATGGCGAACGGCTCCTACGCCGTCGTCCGGCGTATCCGCATGCTTCTCGACGACTGGGAGGAACTCGCGGTCAAGGAGCAGGAGGCCGTCATCGGGCGCCGCAAGTCCGACGGGGCACCGTTGTCCGGAGGCACCGAGACGTCCGAGATGGATCTGGAGAAGACGGACTCCGGAGGCAATCTGGTGGTCCCCGTCAACGCCCACGCACGGATCACCCGCCCCGACCAGAACGGCGGCGCGGCGATGCTCCGGCGCCCGCTCTCGTACCACGACGGCATGGACGCGGACGGCGTGCCCGACGCGGGTCTGCTGTTCATCTGCTGGCAGGCCGACCCGCTGCGGGGCTTCGTACCGGTACAGCGCAAGCTGGACCGGGGGGACGCGCTGTCGCCGTACCTCCGGCACGAGGCGAGCGGGCTGTTCGCGGTGCCGGGCGGCGCGGCGGAGGGCGAGTATGTGGGACAGCGGTTGCTGGAGGGGTGAAAGTCGCCTCGTGTCACTCCTGGGAGCACGGACGAAGGTGCGGTCGGCGTGAGCCCATTAGGGTGAGTCCATGCCAGCGAGCTATGCGTACCTCGGCCCCGAGGGCACCTTCACCGAGGTGGCCCTACGCACCCTTCCGGAGGCGGCCACCCGGGAACTGATCCCGTATGTGTCCGTGCAGTCCGCGCTCGACGCGGTACGCGCCGGTGAGGCCGAGGCCGCGTTCGTCCCCATCGAGAACTCCGTCGAGGGCGGCATCACCACCACCCTCGACGAACTGGTCGCGGGCACCCCGCTGATGATCTACCGCGAGGTACTGCTGTCGATCACCTTCGCGCTGCTCGTCCGCCCCGGCACCAAGCTCTCGGACATCAAGACGGTCACCGCCCACCCCGCCGCCCAGCCACAGGTGCGCAACTGGCTGAAACAGCACCTCCCGGACGCCGCCTGGGAATCGGCCGCCTCCAACGCCGACGGGGCCCGTCTGGTGCAGGAGGGCAGGTACGACGCGGCTTTCGCCGGCGAGTTCGCGGCGGCCCGGTACGGGCTGGAGGCCCTGGAGACCGGAATCCACGACGCGGAGAACGCCCAGACCCGCTTCGTGCTGGTCGGACGCCCGGCCCGGCCCGCCGCGCGCACGGGTGCGGACAAGACGTCCATCGTGCTGTGGCAGCGCGACGACCACCCCGGTGGCCTGCGCGACCTGTTGGACGAGTTCGCCACCAGGGGCGTCAACCTGATGCTGCTCCAGTCCCGGCCCACCGGTGCCGGTATCGGCAATTACTGTTTCTGCATCGACGCCGAGGGACATATCTCGGACCGCAGGGTGGCCGAGACGTTGACGGGACTCAAACGGATCTGCCTTCAGGTGCGCTTCCTCGGTTCGTACCCGCGTGCGGATGTGCAGCCGACGGAGGTACGGGATCCGCTGCCCGGAACGTCGGACGCCGAGTTCGTGTCCGCGGCGGACTGGGTGGCGCGCTGCCAGGACGGCCGGTTCTGAGGGGCTCCAGTCGAGGTGGGGCCGGTCCTACCTGCTGATTTTCGTTATCCACAGAAGTTATCCACAGGTCCGCTTCTCGACCTGGGGACAAGTCGACAGCATTGCCCCGTTCGGTCGACAAATCCCCCCTGTGTCCGTGATTGCATTCACGCACCCATGGATCACCCTTCGCTCCCTCTTTTCCTTTCGGCAACCCTTTGGATCAGCCTATTCCTCCTCGAAAGGGGAGGTAAGGGAAGCTTGCGCCGGGAACCCTTCCTCCGGTCGCGCGTTTCGGAGTGGTCGATTCCGGTGTCCACAGATTCCCTTCACACCCTGTGGATAACTTTCGAAAGACTGTGGTCACCTGTGGACAACCAGGCCCCAGGTTCCGTTTCCCGCAAGGAATTCCAGTCAACGAGCCGCCTGTGCGACTGACTCTCCCCAGGGAGCGGCACCCGCGCATTGACCGCCCGGGACGCCTTCCGGTGACCGCCCATCGACCACTCCGTCACCCCACCACCCTGCCGACCCCGTCGAGTTCGGGACATATTACGCACACCACCCATAACGGAATGGGATCGGTCCTCTCGGAATAGTGAGTCGTGGGCTGTCACCGTGCACCGGTAGCCTTGACCGCGTGATTGACCTTCGCCTGCTCCGTGAGGACCCCGACCGTGTGCGCGCTTCGCAGCGTGCCCGTGGAGAGGACGTCGCGCTCGTCGACTCCCTCCTGTCCGCCGACGAACGGCGGAGGTCGTCCGGCGTCCGCTTCGACGAGCTGCGTGCCGAGCAGAAGGCACTCGGCAAGCTCATCCCCAAGGCGGCCGGTGACGAGAAGGCCGAGCTGTTGAAGAAGGCCGGCACACTCGCCGCCGACGTCAAGGCGGCCGACGCCGAGCGGGACGCGGCAGCGGCCGAGACCCAGGAGCTCCTGGGCCGGCTGAGCAATCTCGTCCACCCCGACGTTCCCGTCGGCGGTGAGGAGGACTTCGTCACGCTGGAGACGCACGGCACCGCCCGCGACTTCAGCGCCGAGGGCTTCGAGCCCAAGGACCACCTGGAGCTCGGTCAGCTCCTCGGCGCCATCGACGTCGAGCGCGGCGCCAAGGTCTCCGGCTCGCGCTTCTACTTCCTGACCGGCGTCGGCGCCCTGCTCGAGCTGGCGCTGGTGAACGCCGCGATCGCCCAGGCCACCGCGGCCGGCTTCACACCGATGCTGACCCCGGCCCTGGTCCGTCCCCAGTCCATGGCGGGCACCGGCTTCCTCGGCCAGGCGGCCCAGGACGTCTACCACCTCGAGAAGGACGACCTCTACCTGGTCGGCACCTCCGAGGTACCGCTCGCCGCGTACCACATGGACGAGATCATCGACGCCGACCGGCTGCCGCTGCGCTACGCGGGCTTCTCGCCCTGCTTCCGCCGCGAGGCCGGCTCGCACGGCAAGGACACCCGCGGCATCTTCCGGGTGCACCAGTTCGACAAGGTCGAGATGTTCTCCTACGTCACTCCCGAGGAGTCGCAGGCGGAGCACCAGCGGCTGCTGGAGTGGGAGAAGCAGTGGCTGACGTCGCTGGAGCTGCCGTTCCGCGTGATCGACGTAGCCTCGGGCGACCTGGGCTCCTCCGCCTCGCGGAAGTACGACTGCGAGGCGTGGATCCCGACCCAGGGCAAGTACCGCGAGCTGACCTCGACCTCGGACTGCACCGAGTACCAGTCCCGTCGGCTCCAGATCCGGGTGCGTGACGGCAAGACGGTGCGTCCGCTGGCCACGCTCAACGGCACCCTGTGCGCCGTGCCGCGCACCATCGTGGCGATCCTGGAGAACCACCAGCAGGAGGACGGCTCGGTGCGGGTGCCCGAGGTGCTGCGTCCGTACCTGGGCGGTCGGGAACTCCTGGAGCCGGTCGCCCAGTGAGTACGCCGTTCCCCTACCAGCTCATCGCCACCGATCTCGACGGCACGCTGCTGCGCGACGACCACTCGGTCTCCCGCCGCACCCGTGACGCGCTCGCCGCGGCCACCGCGGCGGGCGCCGCCCACATCGTCGTCACCGGGCGCGCGGTCCCCTGGACCCGGCCCATCCTCGACGACCTCGGCTACCAGGGGCTCGCCGTCTGCGGCCAGGGCGCCCAGGTGTACGACGCGGGAGCGCACCGGCTGCTCACCTCGGTGACGCTGGACCGGCAGCTGGCCGCCGTGGCGCTGGCCAAGATCGAGGCGGAGGTCGGTCCGCTGTACCTGGCCGGGAGCCGCGCCGGGCTGGACGGCGAGGTGCTGGTGGGCCCCGGCTACGAAGTGCAGGGCCCGCTGCCCGCGATTCCGTTCACGGACGCGTCGGACCTGTGGGCGGCGCCGTTGAACAAGGTGTACATCCAGCACCCGACCCTCACCGACGACGAACTCGTCGATGCGGTCACCCGCACCGCGGGCGGTTTCGTCACCGTCACCATGGCGGGCGAGGGCATCGTCGAACTGCTCCCTCTCGGTCTGTCCAAGGCCACCGGGCTCTCCCTGGCCGCTCGCCGGCTGGGGGTGAAGGCCGCGGGGACGATCGCGTTCGGCGACATGCCGAACGACATTCCGATGTTCGCCTGGGCCACGCAGGGCGTCGCCATGGCCAACGCCCACCAGGATCTGCGGGCGGTGGCCGACGAGGTGACGTCCTCCAACGAGGAGGACGGCATCGCGGTGGTGGTGGAGCGGTTGCTGGGCTGAGGCCCGGCGTTCGGCGTTCGGCGTTCGGCGTTCGGCGTTCGGCGTTCGGCGTTCGGCGTTCGGCGTTCGGCGTTCGGCGTTCGGCGTTCGGCGGAGGATGCACGGATCGAACGTGCGCGGGCTTTTCGGGCCCGACCAAGGCTTGAACCAAGCCAGTGCCTTACCACTCGGCCAATCCTCCGGGTGGGCGGCCCACGCGACGATGTGCGCGTGCTCGAAGCGGCCGCCCCGGGCAGGTCCCGGTGCGGGACGGACTCGACGGAGCAATAGGGATTACTCCGGAATCCGCCGTGGGCTGCCCTGACGGGAGCCGGACGTACTGCCGTGCATCGACATTCGTCCCGCTCCTCTCCCAGCAGACGGCGCCGGACCTTCCCGGCGCTGCGGACACCACCACTCTGCCCGCCGGAGGAGTCCGGCGCCACCGAATTCGAACGCGGCGGGCGGCGCCTGCCCGGCCACCGCCCGCCACTTCGCCGAAAGCCCTCACTCCTCGCCGGCGAGCGTGAGCGTGCGCAGCTTCTGACCGGCGTACCAGGTGGCCAGCACGGTGACCACGACCAGCAGGATCGTCGCGGTGGTCAGGCCGACGTCCGAGGTGACCAGCTCACCGCCGGCGACCTTCTGGGCCACCGCCAGCGACCACTGCTGGATGCTCAGCGTGCGGGCACCGGGAACCAGGGAGCCGAACAGGGCCTCCCAGACCAGCGCGTAGACCAGACCGAACACCACCGCGTGCCGGGAGACCGTGCCGAGCAGCAGGAAGAGCGCCGCGTACGCGATGGAGGCGACCAGCGCGGCCACCGTGTAGGCGACGGCGATCTGCTGGCCGTTGCCGTTCAGGATGAAGCCCGCGACCAGGGTGGGCACCGCCGAGAAGACCATCGTCACGGCGATCGCCACGATCAGCTTGGTGTAGATGATCGTGGGCCGCTTGACCGGCTTGGACAGCAGGTAGACCACCGAGCCGTCGTCGATCTCGGGACCGATCGCGCCGGTACCCGCGATGACACCGATGATCGGCACCATCGTGGCGAGCGCCAGCCCGCCGAGGACGTCGGCCGCGGTCTGGTCGTCGGCACCGGCGAGAACGCGCACCGCCAGGGAGATCGCGATCAGCAGCAGCGGCAGGGCGCCCAGGATGAGGGCCCGGCGACGGCCGAGCAGGGCCCGGTAGGTGAGCCGGGCGACTGTGGGGTCGTACATGGTGTTCGGCCTCCTACGCCGCGACGAGATACGAGAAGACGGACTCGAGGGACTCGTCGGACGGCGAGACCGTGAGCAGGCGGATGCCGTGTTCCTTCGCGACCCTGGGCAACAGGGACGTGAAGCGGCCGAAGTCGACGGCCTGGATCCGCAGCACGCCCTCGCCGTGGTCGACCTCGATGCCGGACGTGGACGGGTCCGCGATCAGCGCGGCCGCGAGGGCGCGGTCGTCACTGGAGCGCACCAGGTAGCGGTGCGGGCGGTCCGTCATCAGCCGGCGGATCTTGCGGAAGTCACCGCTGGCCGCGTGCCGGCCGGCGACGACGACCTCGATGTGCCAGGCGAGCTGCTCGACCTCCTCGAGGATGTGGGAGGAGAACAGCACGGTGCGGCCCTCGTCGCCCATACGCCGCAGCAGGTCCATCAGCTGCATGCGCTGGCGCGGGTCCATTCCGTTGAACGGCTCGTCCAGCAGGAGCAGGGACGGCTCGTGGACCAGCGCGGAGGCCATCTTCACCCGCTGGCGCATGCCCTTGGAGTACGTGGCGATCTTGCGGTCCTGCGCGTACTCCATCTCGACCGTCGCCAGTGCCCGCTGGGCCTCCTTGGAGCCCAGTCCGTGCAGTTCGGCGTTGGCGAGGACGAACTCGCGGCCGGTGAGGAAGTCGTACATCGCCTCGCGCTCGGGGACGATGCCGATGTGCCGGTAGATCTTCTCGTTGCGCCACACCGCCTGCCCGTCGAGGGTGACGGTGCCGGTGGAGGGGGCGAGGAAGCCGGCCATCATGTTGATGAGGGTGGACTTTCCGGCGCCGTTGGGGCCGAGCAGACCGGTGACGCCGGGGCCGACGGTCATGGTGATGTCGTTGACGGCGACCACGTTGCCGAACCAGCGGGAGACGTGGTCGATGGAGAGCGTGGTCACAGGCCCACCTTCCGGTAGCGGCGCGTCAGAAGGCCGTAGCAGGCCGCGATCAGGCCGAGGGTGAAGAGGACGTACACCACGCCCTCGCCGTTGGTCGGGCCCACTCCGCCCGGGAAGGTGGAGCTCGCGCCGAGGAAGGCGGACTGCACACCGTCGATGAGGGTGACCGGTGAGAACAGCCCGATCCAGGCGACCGCCCCGGAACTGCCCTGGAACTCGGCGATCGCCTGGAGGGTGGAGACCGCTCCGTAGGAGATGGTCAGGACGGCGATCACGGCGGCGATGCCGAAGCCGCGGCGCGGGGTGACCGCGGCGATGACCAGGCCGATACCGCCGAAGAGCAGCGAGAGCAGTGCCACGGAGACGAGTCCCTGTGCGAACCCCTTGGTCTGGTCGGCGAAGTCGAGTTCGGCCAGCAGCGCGCCCACGTAGAGCACCAGCAGGGGAGCGGCGGTGAGGATGAACAGGGCGCAGGACAGGGCCGCGAACTTGGCGCGCACGTAGTCGGCCGTCTCGATGGGCCGCGAGAAGTACAGCGGCACGGTCTTGAAGCGCAGGTCGCGCGAGACGGACTGGGGTGCCTGCGAGGCGATGTACAGGCTGATGACGGCCTGCATGATGATCGCGTAGCGCGTGTAGTCGACGGGCAGTTCCTTCGCCTTGGTGGCGACCGCGACGGCGACCATGATGGCGGCGGGCACACACATCACCACGAACAGCAGCATCGGCAGCACCTTGGACTTCGCCGAGCGGCCGAGGCCGTAGGAGCCGCGCAGGGACTGCGAGAACAGCGAGAGCCTGGCGTAGGAGCGGCCGAGGCGGGGGCCGTCGTAGGAGCGGTAACCGATGTTGTGGATGCGGGTCTGGTCACCCGATGCCGGTGCGGGTGTCCGCAGGGGCTGCTCAACCGCCATGGCCGACCGCCTCCTTCCGCTGCGCGCCGTCGCCGGTGTCGGGTCCGGCCGCGGTGTCGTTGTCGGTGTCGTTCTTGAACACCTCGGAGATGTGGTGGCGGCGCTGTTCCATGCGCACCAGGCCGAGCCCGAGGTCGGCGATCACGTCCCGCACCAGGTCGTAGGTCTCCTCGCCTTCTGCCGTGAGCAGGAGGATGTGGCCGGCGCCCGGCAGTCCGCTGCCGTCCTGGACGGTCACCCCGCGCGCGTGGAGCGCGTCACGCACCGCGCGGGTGCCGTCGGGGTGCTCGTCGGTGTCGGTGACCTCGATCGCGAGGGTCGTCGTGATCTGGGTGAAGTCCGTGGTGGAGCTGGAGCGCAGCAGCTTGCCGCCGTCGACGACGACCACGTGGTCGCAGGTGCGCTCGAGTTCGCCCAGCAGATGGGAGGTGACCAGGACCGAGATGCCGAAGTCGGTGTGGATCCGGCGGATCAGGCCGAGCATCTCGTCGCGGCCGACGGGGTCGAGACCGTTGGTCGGCTCGTCCAGGAAGACCAGTTCCGGGTCGTGCACCAGGGCCTGGGCCAGCTTCACCCGCTGCTTCATGCCGGTGGAGTAGCCGCCCATGGGGCGGTAGCGCTCCTCGTACAGGCCGACATGGCGCAGGGTGTCCGCGGTGCGTTCCCGCGCGGCGGTGGGCGGCAGGCCGGACATGCGGGCCATGTGCACGACGAACTCGGTGGCCGAGACGTCCGGCGGCAGGCAGTCGTGCTCCGGCATGTAGCCCACCCGCTCGCGGATGGCGGCGCCCTTGGTCGCGACGTCGAGGCCGAGCACTTCGGCGCGGCCCTCCGTGGCGGGGGACAGACCCAGAAGGATCTTGATCAGTGTGGACTTGCCGGCTCCGTTGGCTCCGACGAGTCCGGTCACACCGGGCCCGACTTCCATGGAGAGCCGGTCAAGCGCGGTCACCCGGGGGAACCGCTTGCTCAGGCTTTCGGTCGCGATCACAGTCACGTCCCCGACGTTAGTGGCCTGCGCCACGTGGGTCGTCAGACCGGAGAGCCGTTTTGGAGTCCCCCTGGAGTCGTACGGGCCCGTAGGGGACCCTTCGTCGGGGAGTGGTGCGGGACACGGGCGGTGCGCCGGATCGCCCGGGTGAAGCCGTTTTTCCGAGACGACCGGTGGAACTCCGAAGCGGTTGTCCACAGGTGCACCCGATTTCGCTGTGGATAACCACACTTGACTGTGGATCAAACATCCTGGGCAAAATTGATCGCGTGATGCGCGTCTCTCCCGGCAGGCTGGGAGGATGGACGAAAGACGCACCGTGAAGGTGTCGAAGTACCTCGCCAGGCATCTGCGCCATACGCCCGAGGAGATCGGGCTCGCGCTCGACGAGGCCGGCTGGGTCGAGATCGACACGCTGATCGCCGCGGCGGCCGCACACGGTTTCCGGTTCACCCGGGCGGAACTCGACCAGGTGGTCGCCGCCAACGACAAACAGCGCTTCGCGATCGAGGGCACCCGGATCCGCGCCAGCCAGGGTCACAGCGTCGGGGTCGACCTGGGACTGCCGTCGGCCGTCCCACCGCCGTGCCTCTTCCACGGCACCGTCGGCCGTCACGTGGCCGCCATCCGCGCCGAGGGTCTGCTGCCCATGGACCGGCATGACGTGCACCTCTCCGCCGACCGTGCGACGGCGGCCCGCGTCGGCGCCCGCAGGGGCCGCCCGGTGGTCCTTCCCGTGGACGCGGCGGCCATGCACCGCGACGGCCACGTCTTCCGGGTGAGCGCGAACGGCGTATGGCTGACCACCGCCGTACCCGCTCGGTATCTGCGGTTCCCCGAGGGCCACTGACACGACGGCTTCCCCGTCCCCCGCCGTCCGCGCGTTCCTCGTGGGTGGTGCTGCCGTGCTTTCCCGACAGCCGACGACACCGCATGATCAGCGGTATGGATCATCTGCCCACCACCGAGGCCGCCGTCACCGCCCTTCGGGCGCTCGCCGAGGGGTACGAGCGCGAGATCGAGGTCATCCATGACGTGGGTGCCGACCAGACGTCGCGCCGCACCGCGGCAGGCGTGGGAGTCACCACCGACCCGGACGGGTCCCTCCCCCATGAGGCCTACGTCGAGTTCGGCGGCCTGCCCAGGGTCAGGGTGCGGCTCTACCCCGAGGGCGACGCGCTGATCGACGTGGAGGGCGTGGAGTGCCCCGACATCCCCCGCGACGATGTCCCGGCCTTCCTTCGCTCCGTCTTCGACGGCCTCGCCCACGTCAGAGGGCGGCGCTTCCCGCCGGGGTACTTCCTGATGGTGCCGCTGCCCGGGGACCGGACGCACAAGGAGTTCATCCCGATGATCGTCCTCACACCCTGGCTGAGCGCGCGCGTGCGGTGAGCGTTTCACGTGAAACACCCGGGCACCCAGAGCCGGGCGGACGGCTTCCTGCGCCGGACGAATCCGTCACCGCGTCCGGGGAAGACGGGCGGAATGGGAGAGATCCGGGTCGGAACCTGCTCGTGGACGGACAAGGCGCTGGTGTCCAGCGGCTGGTATCCGGCAGGCCACCGCGACGCGGAGGGCAGACTGCGGCACTACGCCACACAGTTCCCGGTGGCCGAGGTGGACTCCACCTATTACGGGCTGCCCAGCGCCCGTAACAGCCTTCTGTGGACCGACCGCACCCCGGAGGACTTCCGGTTCGACGTGAAGGCGTTCTCCCTGCTCACCGGACATCCGACACGGCCGGAAGCGCTGCCCGCCGCACTGCGTCCGGCCTTCGCCCGGCAGCGGGGACGGACCGGCATCGACCCCGGGCTGCTGGACGACGTGTGGGACCGGTACAGCGCGGCCCTCGAACCACTGCGCGCGTCCGGCCGTCTGGGGACGCTGGTTTTCCAGTTCCCCCGCCGGCTCGTACCGGGGAGGCCGGCGGTGGAGTTCCTGCGCCGGTGCCGTGAGCGTGCCGCGGGATGGCCGATGGCCGTGGAGTTCCGGCACCCCGGCTGGTGGCGCGAGGAACAGGTCGATGCGACGACCGCCCTGCTGACGGAGCTGGACACGGCCGCCGTGGCCGTGGACATGGTGCAGACGCTTCCCGCTTCCGTGCCACCTGTCGTACGGGTCACCACCCCGGAACTCGCCCTGGTGCGCTTCCACGGCCGCAACAGCGCGTGGGGGACCGGCACCAAGGAAGAGAGGTTCCGCCACTCGTACACGCCCGAAGAACTCTCCGAGTGGACACCGCGCGTCCACGAGATGGCCGAGCAGGCTCGGGAGGTCCACGTCCTGTTCAACAACTGCTGCGGTGACGCCGCCGTCCGCGCCGCGCAGTCGATGCGACACCTGCTCGGTCTCTCGTAGGGTCGTCCTCATGCGACTGAGCACTGTGATCCTGCCGATCGACCGCTGGCGCGAGGGTGGCCGCGACAAGTGGCGGCGTGCCGAGGAGCTGGGCTTCCACGCCGCCTACACCTATGACCACCTGTCCTGGCGGACCTTCCGGGACGGCCCCTGGTTCGGCGCGGTCCCCACGCTCACCGCCGCCGCGACGGCCACCGAACGGCTCCGGCTCGGCACGCTCGTCACCTCGCCGAACTTCCGGCACCCGGTGACCCTCGCCAAAGAGCTGATCTCCCTCGACGACGTCTCCGGCGGGCGCGTCACCCTCGGTATCGGCGCGGGCGGAACCGGTTTCGACGCCACCGCGCTCGGCCAGGAACCGTGGACGCCGCGTGAGCGGGCCGACCGCTTCGCCGAATTCGTCCCCCTGCTCGACCGGCTGCTCACCGAGGACTCCGTGTCGTACCAGGGCGACTTCTACGCGGCGCACGAGGCCCGTGGCATCCCGGGTTGTGCGCAGCGGCCCCGGTTGCCGTTCGCCGTGGCCGCCACCGGACCGCGTGGGTTGCGGCTCGCCGCACGGCACGGGCAGGCGTGGGTGACCACGGGCGACCCGAAGCTGTACGAGAACGGCACGTCCGAGCAGTCGGTTCACGCCATTCGTGGTCAGCTGGAGAGGCTGGCCGACGCCTGCGCCGAGCGCGGGCGGGACGTGGCCGAACTGGAAAAGATCCTGCTCACGGGGTTCACCCCGGACCGGGCCCGGCCGCTGGCGTCCCTGGACGCGTTCGTCGACTTCGCGGGCCGCCACACGGAGCTGGGATTCACCGAGATCGTGCTCCACTGGCCCGTCCCGGACTCGGACTTCGCGGCGGACCAGAAGATCTTCGAGCGGATCGCCATGGAGGCGTCGGCGCAGCTGTCCTGAGCAGGAGCCCGGCCGGCGGGACCGATGCCCGTGCCCTCGCGGCGACCGCTTCGTCGAGGGATTCGGGGAACACCGAAGAGCGGTAACCACTCACATGTGCGGAGTGCCGCACGGTCGTGCGGGCGCATACGGGACAATGACCGGGTGACCTCAGCGATCCGACAGCCCGCGACCCCGGGCTCTCCCCCGTTCTCGACCTCGCTCGAGCAGAAAGACAGCCCCGTCGTCCCACCGCGGCTCATCGCCACCGACCTCGACGGCACCCTGCTGCGCGACGACAAGTCGGTGTCCCCCCGCACGGTCGCCGCACTGGCCGCCGCCGAGGAGGCGGGCATCGAGGTTTTCTTCGTCACCGGCCGCCCCGCCCGCTGGATGGACGTCGTCAGCGACCATGTCCACGGCCACGGGCTCGCCATCTGCGGCAACGGCGCCGCCGTCGTGGACCTGCACGGCGGTCCCGGCGCCCACCGCTTCGTGAAGGTGCGGGAGCTCGCCCGGCCGAACGCGCTGGACGCGGTGCAGATGCTGCGCGACGCCGCACCGGGCACCGTGTACGCCGTCGAGCAGACCTACGGCTTCCACCAGGAGCCGGCGTACCCGAAGCTGCACATGGAGGTCCCGGACCTTTTGGCCCCGGCCGAGGAACTGCTGGCGCCGGACGCCCCCGCCGCCGACGAACCGGTGCTCAAGGTCCTCGCCCACCACCCCGAACTCGACCCCGACGCCTTCCTCAGCCTGGCGCGGCTGGCCGTCGGCACCCGTGCCAACGTCACCCGCTCCAGCCCGAGCGCCCTGCTGGAGATCAGCGGTCCCGACGTGTCCAAGGCGAGCACGCTCGCCCTGTGCTGCGCCGAACGCGGAATCTCACACGAGCAGGTCGTGGCGTTCGGGGACATGCCCAACGACATCGAGATGCTCACCTGGGCGGGCCGCTCCTACGCGATGGGCAATGCCCACCCGGACGTCCTCGCCGCCGCCTCGGGGCAGACGATCGCCAACAACGAGGACGGAGTGGCCGTGGTGATCGAACAGCTGCTTGCGGATCATTTCTGAGTGCCGGGGCTCGCTCAGAGGGTGAGGCCTCGTTGCGCGAGCCACGGCACCGGATCCACCGCCGAGCCCATCTCCGGCGTGACCCGCACCTCGAAATGCAGATGCGGTCCGGTGGAGTTGCCACTGGTCCCGGACTGGCCGATCCACTGCCCGGGCGAGACGCGCTCGCCCTGGTCGACGGCGACGGCGGCCAGATGGGCGTACTGCGTGTAGTAGCCGCCCGTGTGCTGCACCACGATCTCGATGCCGAAGGCCCCTCCGCAGGACACCTTCACCACCCTGCCCGCGCCCACGGACCGCACCGGCGTGCCGATCGGCACCGCGAAGTCCTGCCCGGTGTGCTGGTTCGCCCAGAGTGCGCCGCCACTCCCGTAGGACGCGGACAGCGCATAGGTCTCCACCGGTGGCACCCAGGAGTCGGTGAACCGGAACTCCGGCTGGTCGAGCCGTACCGCACCACGGCAGGAGCCGGCCGTCACCGAGGCGTCCGCCTGTCCCTGCAGCTGCCACCGCGCCGTCTCGAGTTTCTGCTCGATGCCGTTCTTCAGGTCGGCGAGTTGCTTGTTCCGCTTCTCCAGCGCTTTCCACGCTTCCGCCGCCTTCGCCTCCTCACGGGTGATCCGCGCCTCGGCCCGTGCGTTCTTCTTGATCGCGTTGTCGAGGGCCACATGCGCCTTCCACAGGGCCCGCTGGCCTCGCATCATCTCCTCGGGGTCGTCCGCGAGGAGGATGTGCGCGGTCAGCGGCACCCCACCGCCGGTGCGGTACTGGGACCGCGCGATCCGGCCCAGGTCCTCGCTCAGGACAGCGGACTCCGCCCGCTCCCGGTCGAGCAGATCCTCCAGCCGCTGCGCCTCGGCCCGCTGCCGGTCGGCCTCGCGCCTGCCCGCCTCGTACTTCAGGGTCGCCGCGGCCGCTTCCTCGTAAAGCCGCACCACCTGTGCACTGACGCCGGATCCCAGGCCGTGGCCGGGGGCCTGGGGCACCTCGCCGTCGGTGGGCCGGGCGGCGAGCACGGCGAGCGCGCACAGCGGCACGGCGACGAGCAGCGGACGGCGGCGGGTGAGGCGCATGACAGCGATCCTCGCGCCGCTCGGGCACCCGGTCCTGTTCATGTCGTACGCCTGGGGGAGCGTGCGACCCGGATGGACCAGTGATACCGCCGAAAAGGGGCCCTGCCCGTCAGGGTTGACGCCTTGTCACACGCGCCCTTCACGGTCACGCTTGTGGCGTCCCGGTCTCCGTGTCCCGGTCAGTTCGCCACCGCCAGCCGGTCCGACTCGGCCTCGCGCCGCAGCATGCGCCGCAACGGTCCGGCCACGGCTGCCAGTTCCTCGTATGCTCCGCGCTGCACCACGCGCCCCTCGTCCAGCACGATCACCTCGTCCACCGCCGTCAGTCCGGCCAGCCGGTGGGTGATGAGCAGGGTCGTGCGGCCCTCGGTGGCGGCCAGCAGATCGGCGGTGAGCGCGTCCGCGGTCGGCAGGTCGAGGTGCTCCGCGGGTTCGTCCAGCACCAGCACGGGGAAGTCCGCGAGCAACGCCCTGGCCAGTGCCAGGCGTTGCCGCTGCCCCCCGGAGAGCCGTGCCCCGTGCTCGCCGACGAGGGTGTCCAGGCCGTCGGGCAGGCTGTCGGCCCACTCCAGCAGCCTGGCACGGGCGAGCGCGTCGCGCAGTTCACCCTCGGTGGCGTCCCGCTTCGCGAGCAGCAGGTTCTCGCGCACCGAGCTGTCGAAGAGGTGGGCGTCCTGCGCGCACAGTCCGACCAGCCGTCGCACGTCGTCGCCGTCCAGGGCGTACGCGTCCACACCGGCCAGCGTGTACGAGCCCGCCCTCGCGTCCAGGAACCGCAACAGCACCCGTGCGAGCGTCGTCTTGCCCGAGCCGGACGGGCCGACCACCGCGATCCTGCGGCCCTGCTCCAGCCTCAGGTCCAGTCCGGCGAGCGCGTCCCGTTCCTGCCCGGCATGCCGGGCCTCGAGCTCCTTGACCACGAGCGGGAACGGCGACGCGGGCGCCTGCCGGGGTCGTTCCGGCTCCTGTACGGGCACCGGGGCGTCCAGTACCTCGTACACGCGCTCGGCGCTCTTGCGCACTCGCTGCCGGTGCTGCACGGCGAGCGGCAGTCCGAGTACGGCCTCGAAGGCCGCCAGCGGGGTGAGGACGACAACGGCCAGCGCCACGCCGTCCAGCCGGCCGGCGGACACCGCCTGCACGCCGACGAGGGCCGCGGCCGTGACGGTCAGACCCGAGATCAGTGCGGTGAGTCCGTCTCCGAGGGCGGTGGCGGTGGCCGCGCGCGAGGCGATCCGGGTGAGCACTCCGTCGGCCCGTCGTGTCTCCGCGGTCCGCCTGGGCAGGGCGCCCGCGACCGTCAGCTCCGCGGTTCCGGTGAGCAGGTCGGTGACGCGGGTCGCGAGGACTCCGCGGGTGGGCGCCAGCCGGCGCTCCGCACGCCGGGCCACGGCGCCCGTGATCGCCGGTACACCGGCTCCCGCCGCGAGCAGCCCGGCCGCGAGCACGGCTCCGGCCTCGGGGAGCAGCCAGGCCGTGAAGCCGACGGACAGGGCCGAGACGGCCACCGCCGCACCTGCCGGAAGCAGCCAGCGCAGCCAGTAGTCCTGCAGTTCGTCCACGTCGGCGACCAGCCGGGAGAGCAGATCGCCCCGGCGTGTTCCTCGCAGTCCGGCAGGGGCCAGCCGCTCCAGCCGCCGGTACACGGCGACCCTGGTGTCGGCCAGCGTCCTCAGCACCGCGTCGTGCGACACGAGTCGCTCGGCGTACCGGAACACGGCTCGTCCGATGCCGAAGGCCCGCGTCGCCGTCACGGCGATCATCAGATAGAGCACGGGGGGCTGCTGCGAGGCCCGGGAGATGAGATATCCGGACGTCGCCATGAGGCCCACGGCGCTGCCCAGCGCGATGCTGCCGAGCACCAGCGCGAACGTGAGCCGCCCTCGCCGGGCACCGGACAGAGCACGGACACGGGCCAGCACTCCGCGCGCGCCGGTCTCTGCGCCGGTTTCTGTCAGGGCGTCCTCCGGTCCGGACCCCGCCGCGCCTTCGGCGGAGGCGGGAGCGGCACCGGAAGCGTGTTCGGTGAGCGGAGGCTCCTGGTCGACGCCGTCGTGATCCGCCGGTCCGGGCCGCGCCCGGTCGCCGGCAGCGGGTTCCGTCACCCGCACCACGCGATCCGCCACCGCCAGCAGGGCCGGCCGGTGTGCCACCAGCAGCACGGTCCGACCGGCCGCCAGCCGCCGTACAGCTGCCACGACCTCGGCCTCGGTGGCCCCGTCCAGCGCGGCCGTCGGCTCGTCGAGCAGCAGCACGGGACGGTCCGCAAGGAAGGCGCGGGCCAGCGCGAGCCGTTGCCGCTGTCCTGCGGACAGCCCCGCTCCGTCCTCCCCCAACGCGGTGTCGGCACCCTCGGGCAGCGCGTCCACGAATTCCAGGGCACCCGCGTCCCGCAGGGCACGGCGGACGGCGTCGTCGTCCGCGCCGGGCCGGGCCAGGCGTACGTTCTCGGCGATCGTCCCGGCGTACAGGTGCGGCCGCTGCGGCACCCAGGCCACCCGGCTGTGCCACTGCGCCGGATCGACACCGGAGAAATCGGCTTCCCCGATCCGCACCCGTCCCTCGGTCGGCCGCACGAAGCCCAGCAACACGTTCAGCAACGTCGACTTGCCGGCCCCGCTCGGCCCGACCAGCGCGACCGTCTCCCCTGGCTCGACGGAGAAGGACACGTTCGACAACGCGTCCGTCGACCGTCCGGGATAGCGGACGGTCACGCCCTCGAAGGACAGGGCGCCCGACGGTACCGCGCCGGTGCCCGGCGTCGGCACGGGTGTCTCCAGGACCGAGAAGATCTCCTCGGCGGCGGCCAGCCCTTCCGCCGCGGCGTGGTACTGCGTACCGACCTGTCGCAGCGGCAGGTACGCCTCGGGCGCGAGGATCAGGATGACCAGGCCGGTGTACAGGTCCATCTCGCCGTACACGAGCCGCATGCCGATCGTCACGGCGACCAGCGCCACCGAGAGGGTGGCGAGGAGTTCCAGCGCGAAGGAGGAGATGAAGGCGATCCGCAGGGTCCGCATGGTCGCCCGGCGGTATTCGTCGGTGATCCGCCGGATCGACTCCGCCTGCGCCTTGGCCCGCCCGAACACCTTCAGCGTCGGCAGCCCGGCGACGACGTCCAGGAAGTGACCGGACAGCCGGGACAGCAGCTCCCACTGCCGGTCCATCTGGGACTGGGTGACCCAGCCGATCAGCATCATGAAGACCGG
This sequence comes from Streptomyces sp. GDS52, assembly GCF_052246875.1. NCBI lineage: Bacteria > Bacillati > Actinomycetota > Actinomycetes > Kitasatosporales > Streptomycetaceae > Streptomyces > Streptomyces sp. GDS52. Next base: position 3,692,398 of record NZ_CM125966.1, on the reverse strand, counting down.
GATGAGCGGCAGCGTGACGACGATGATCGCCGCCGAGACCCAGTCCTCGGTGACGATCCGCGCCAGCACCGCCACCGGGACGACCACAGCGAGCCCCAGTTGGGGCAGATAGCGCGAGAAGTAGCCGTCGAGGGCGTCGACCCCACGGGTCGCCAGGGCGACCAGCGAACCGGTCCGCTGCCCGGTCAGCCACCCCGGGCCGAGTGCCGTGGCCCGCTCCAGCAGTCGGCCCCGCAGTTCCGACTTGACCGCCGCGCTCGCCCGGTGCGCGGCCAGCTCGGTGAGCCAGCCGACCAGGGCGCGGCCGACCGCGACACAGACCAGGAGCATCACGGGAGTGCCGAGTTCGGCCAGGTCCAGACCGTGCTGGAAGGCGCCCACCACCACCTCGGCGATGAGCACGGCCTGAGCGATCACCAGCCCCGCGCCGACGGCGCCCAGGGTGACGACCGCCACCAGGAAGAATCGCGTGGCGCGGGTGTAGCGGAGCAGTCGCGGGTCGATTGGTTTCACGTGAAACACACCTCAATGCACGGGATCGGCGATGTGCTGGGTGCCGATCCGCTTGCGGAAGACCCAGTACGTCCAGCCCTGGTAGAGCATGACGAACGGCGTGGCGATCAGCGCGAGCCAGGTCATGATCTTCAGGGTGTAGGCGCCGGAGGAGGCGTTGGTGACGGTGAGGCTCCAGTCCGCGTTCAGCGTGGACGGCATGACGTTCGGGAAGAGCGTCAGGAAGAGCATCGCCACGGCGGCCACGATGGTGACGCCGGACAGGGTGAACGACCATCCCTCGCGTCCCGCCCGGTTCGCCATCAGGGCGCCGACCAGCGCGGCGACCGTGACCACCAGCGCGACCAGACTCGCCCCGTCACCACCGTCGGCCTGCGTCCACAGCAGGAAGACCAGTGCCAGCACGGCCGTGACCAGCCCCACGCGCTGTGCCAGCTGCCGCGCCCGTCCCCGGATCTCACCGACGGTCTTGAGCGACGCGAACACCGCACCGTGGAAGGTGAAGAGCGTCAGCGTGACCAGGCCGCCCAGCAGGGCATACGGGTTGAGCAGGTCCCAGACGTTGCCCACGTACTCGAACTCGGAGTCGATCTTCACTCCGCGCACGATGTTCCCGAACGCCACGCCCCAGAGGAAGGCGGGGATGAGCGAGGTCCAGAAGATCGCCGTCTCCCAGTTGCGCTGCCAGCGCTCCTCCGGCCGCTTCGCCCGGTACTCGAAGGCGACACCCCGGATGATCAGGCAGACCAGAATGACCAGCAGCGGCAGGTAGAAGCCGGAGAAGAGCGTGGCGTACCACTCGGGGAAGGCGGCGAAGGTCGCGCCACCGGCCGTGAGCAGCCACACCTCGTTGCCGTCCCAGACAGGCCCGATGGTGTTGATCAGCACCCGCTTCTCGGTACGGTCGCGGGCGAGCAGCCGGGTGAGGATCCCGATCCCGAAGTCGAAGCCCTCCAGGAAGAAGTAGCCGATCCACAGGACGGCGATCAGAACGAACCAGACGTTGTGCAGTTCCATGACTGTGGCTCCCTCGGCCTAGTACGAGAAGGCCATCGGCTTGTCGGCGTCACGGGGATCGCCGCCGATCTTCGTGGGCGGGTTGAGGTCTGCCTCGGTCAGCTCGGGCGGACCTGCCTTGACGTACTTGGCGAGCAGCTTGACCTCGATGACGGCCAGGACGGCGTAGAGCAGGGTGAAGACGCTCATCGAGGTGATGACCTCGGCCTGGGACACACCGGGGGAGACCGCGTGACGGGTCTGCATCAGGCCGTAGACGACCCAGGGCTGCCGGCCCATCTCGGTGAAGATCCATCCCCAGGCGTTGGCGATCAGCGGGAACGCCATCGTCCAGAGCGCCAGGCGCCAGTACAGCCGGGTGAGCCGTGCCCCGAGCGGCTTCTTCAGCAGCACCAGATGCGGGACCTCGTCCTCTCCGGTGCGCAGGGTGGCCGTCAGCAGGAACCTCTTCCGCGTGAGCCAGAGTCCCAGCAGGGCGAGCGACAAGGACGCCATGCCGAAGCCGATCATCCAGCGGAAGCTCCAGTAGGCGACGGGGACGATGGGCCGGTAGTCACCGGGCCCGAACTCCTCCTGCAGGGCCTCATTGGTGTCGTTGATCCCGGGCACGTGCGACTCGAAGTCGCCGTGGGCGAGGAAGGACAGCAGCCCGGGGATCTCCAGCGCGACCTCGTTGTGCCCCTTGTCGACGTCTCCGTACGCGAACACGGAGAACGGTGCCGGCCCCTCGCCGTCCCACAGTGCCTCCGCGGCGGCCATCTTCATCGGCTGCTGCTCGTACATGACCTTGCCGAGGGTGTCCCCGCTGACCGCGGTGAGCAGCCCGCCGACCGCCATGGTGACCAGGCCGAGCCGGAGCGACGTCCGCATCACGGTGATGTGCTTCTTGCGTATCAGGTGGAAGGCCGCGATGCCCACCACGAAGGCGCCGCCCGTCAGGAAAGCCGCCGCGAAGCTGTGGAAGACCTGGTTGAGCGTGGTGTTCTGGGTGAGCACCAACCAGAAGTCGGTGAGCTCGGCGCGGCCCTTCTCCTCGTTGATCCGGTAGCCGACCGGGTGCTGCATCCAGGAGTTGGCCGCGAGGATGAACCAGGCGGACAGCAGGGTGCCGAGCGAGACCATCCAGATGCAGGCCAGGTGGATCTTCTTGGGCAGCTTGTCCCAGCCGAAGATCCACAAGCCGATGAAGGTGGACTCGAAGAAGAAGGCGAGCAAGGCCTCGAAGGCGAGCGGGGCGCCGAAGACGTCACCGACGAACCGCGAGTAGTCGGACCAGTTCATGCCGAACTGGAACTCCTGCACGATGCCGGTGACCACGCCCATCGCGATGTTGATCAGGAAGAGCTTGCCCCAGAACTTCGTCGCCCTGAGGTACTTCTCCTTCTCGGTGCGCACCCAGGCGGTCTGCAGCCCGGCAGTGAGGGCGGCCAGGGAGATCGTCAGGGGAACGAAGAGGAAGTGGTAGACGGTGGTGATACCGAACTGCCATCGCGCCAGGGTCTCCGGCGCCAAAGCCAGGTCCACGTCGTCGCTCCTTACATCGCTGTGCCACAGCGGCCGCTTGATCCCGTTCGTCCCCCACATCTCGGAAGAAACAGGATGCGCTTGTGAACGCGTTCACATTCACAAGCAATTATGGCCTACTGCTTTTCACATTCGGAAGGGGGGTCCCCTGTGACGTCAACCCCTTGGGCAGTGCTTTGTGGGGACGGGGCGGCATGGGGCGACACGAAAAGGTCCGGAAGCGGCACGGAGACGACACGCCGCCGAGAGGGAGAACGCCGACAGCCGGCCGACGGCTGATCCGTCGGCCGGCTGTCACGGCCGCGAGGCCGAGGCGCTCCGGGACCCCGGGCGGCTACAGCTCCTTGCGGAAGGCCTCCGTCACCTTCAGGAAGATGTCGTTGGCCTCGGTCTCGCCGACCGTCACCCGCGCCCCCTCCCCGGGGAACGGCCTGACGACCACGCCTGCCTGCTCGCACGCCTGCGCGAACGCCGCCGTGCGCTCCCCCAGCCGCAGCCACACGAAGTTGGCCTGGCTCTCGGGCACCTTCCAGCCCTGAGCACGCAGCGCGTCCATGACCCGGTTGCGCTCACACACCAGCGAACCGACCCGGCCGATGAGCTCGTCCTCGGCACGCAGCGAGGCGATCGCCGCATCCTGCGCGAGCTGGCTCACACCGAACGGCACCGCCGTCTTGCGCAGCGCCGCGGCCACCGGCTCATGGGCGATCGCGAAACCCACGCGCAGTCCGGCCAGCCCGTAGGCCTTGGAGAAGGTCCGCAGCACACAGACATTGGGCCGCTCCCGGTAGATCTCCACACCGTCCGGCACCTCGGGGTCACGGATGAACTCACGGTAGGCCTCGTCGAGCACCACCAGGACATCGCGGGGCACCCGGTCGAGGAAGCGCTCCAGTTCGGCCCGCCGGACCACCGTGCCGGTCGGGTTGTTGGGGTTGCAGACGAAGATGAGCCGGGTCCGGTCGGTGACCGCCTCGGCCATCGCGTCGAGATCGTGCACATCCCCCGGGGTCAGGGGCACCTGCACGGGGGTGGCACCGCTGATCCTGGTGATGATCGGGTACGCCTCGAACGAGCGCCAGCCATAGATCACCTCGTCACCGGGGCCCGAGGTGGCCTGCAGCAGTTGCTGGGCGATGCCCACCGAACCGGTGCCGGTGGCCAGGTGGGAGACCGGGACGGCGAAGCGCTCGGCCAGCTCCGCCATCAGGGCCGTGCAGGCCATGTCGGGGTAGCGGTTGAAGGAGGACACCGCGGAGGCGATGGCCTCCATCACCCCCGGCAGCGGCGGATACGGGTTCTCGTTGGAGGACAGCTTGTAGGCCACCGGGCCACCGGCCGCCGCCGGCTTGCCCGGTTTGTACGTGGGGATCCCCTCCAGCTCGGCGCGCAGTTTGGGGCTCGTCTCGCTCACCGCAGTCCTCCTCCGAAGACCGGCGGCCCATGACCGCCGCCGACATCCAATACTGCTCACCTTATGAGGATTCGACGCGACGGAGTAGAGATGCCGCTGCGTGGGGGCTCCGCCGCCTGGAAACGCCGCTGCGTGTGCGGGCAGCGGCAGCAGGAGTCGCCTCCGCATCATCCGCCCCTCCAGCAACAGGGGCCTCACCACGTGAAGGCGCGCAAAGGGCGTCCGGACCGGGGGGCGCGCCGCACATATATCTACGCGCCGGTGGCTCGCGCCGTGGCGCGCATCCCCCGTGCAGGTGAGTTGAGACCTCTTCGCAACATCGCCCCCTCGGCAGGTCTGCATGCGCCGACACGTCAGGTCTTGGCATTGGAACGTTCAACATCCTTGCTTTGCAAGGAACTTACCCTTTAATGATCATGCAGAAACGTGCCTGTCAACGCATGCATATGCGTCCGCCCTACCCCACCACATGAGCCCTACTATCGGCTCGCCATGACAGCAGCAGGGAAGCACCAGGTGAGCCGCGCGGAAACCTCACGCCGAGGCAGCAAGCCGGGTCGAGCGGGCATCAGGGACGTGGCCGCCGCCGCCGGAGTCTCCATCACGACCGTCTCCGATGCCCTCAACGGCAAGGGCAGGCTCCCGGACGCCACCCGGCGCCACGTCCGCGAGGTCGCCGACAGGCTGGGCTACCGTCCCTCGGCCGCCGCCCGCACGCTCCGTACCGGCAAGTCGGGACTCATCGGCCTGACCGTGACGACCTACGGGGAAGAACCTTTCACCTTCACCGAGTTCGCGTACTTCGCCGAGATGGCGCGTGCCGCCACCTCCGCCGCGCTCGCCCGCGGCTACGCCCTCGTGATCCTCCCCGCGACCTCCCGACACGACGTGTGGTCCAACGTCGCTCTGGACGGCACGGTCGTCATCGATCCCTCGGACCAGGATCCGGTCGTCAGTGAACTGGTCCGGCAGGGTTTACCGGTCGTCTCCGACGGCCGCCCGGCCGGTTCGCTCCCGGTCACGGCCTGGGTGGACAACGACCACGAGGCCGCGGTGCTCGGCATCCTCGACCATCTGGCCGCCGCGGGCGCCCGCCGCATCGGCCTGCTGACCGGGACCACGACCGACACCTACACCCACCTGTCGACCACCGCGTATCTGCACTGGTGCGAGCGCGTAGGCCAGGACCCGGTCTACGAGTCCTACCCGGCACACGATCCGTGCGCCGGCGCCGTCGCCGCCGACCGGCTGCTCGCCCGCCCCGACCGTCCCGACGCCGTCTACGGGCTGTTCGATCCCAACGGCACCGATCTGCTCGCCGCCGCGCGCCGCTACGGCCTGCGCGTCCCGGACGACCTGCTGCTCGTCTGCTGCAGCGAGTCCACCGTCTACGCGAACACCGAGCCGCCCGTCACCACGCTCTCGCTCAAACCACGACGCATCGGCACGGCTGTGGTCCAGCTGCTCATCGACGCCATCGAAGGGGTCGATCCGGAACACACGGTGGCGCAGGTGATACCCACCGAGCTGATCGTGCGCACCTCGTCGCAGCGCCGGCCACCGCGCACGACGGTCAGCCCGCCGCGGTCGCCGGCCTGACCGGCAGAAGAACCGCGGATCCCCGGAAAGGGCGACCGGGCCGGGCTCCCGGAGGTGTGAAGGAACCGCTCCCGGAGGAGTGAAGCGCCGACTCCCCTCCGGGAGCCGCCGCTCACGGGAGCGCCGGCTGTCCGAGTACGGACGGACGCGGTCCCAGGAGGAGTCGGCGCGGCCGGGTGGCCTCACTGCGGGCGAAGACCTGACCAAATGGGGCGAAAGCCGCGATGAACCGGCGTCTTGCTCCGATTCACCACCCCTGGGTCATCACATGGCACGATCCGCGTTCCTATGATGGGCCCACGACACCGCGGGCCGCTGCGACCAGGCAGTCCGACGCGGTGCAGTTGCGGCGTGATGGTGGAGGGGTCGATGACTCAGGGGGCCGGTCAGGGACCCGGGGCGGAGCGCACACCGACGGTGCGCGACTTCCGGGTGCCCGCGTACATCCACGAGACCGGTCCGTACGCCCACAGCATGCACCCCGGTGACGCGGCGGCGGCCCCGCCGCCCTCGGAGAGCCTCCCGGAGGGGTACACACCCACGCGTCGGGACCTCCCGGTCATCAACCGGGGTGACACTGTGCAGGTGATCGTCGACCCCGCGTCCGTCTCCGCCCCACAGCCCCCCACCGGGCCCGGTCCGCTGTACGTGGTCGGTGACGTCCACGGATACCTCGACGAGCTGATCGCCGCCCTCCAGGAGCAGGGCCTCATCGACTCCGCGGGCCAGTGGTGCGCCGGCCCCGCCCGGCTGTGGTTCCTCGGCGACTTCACCGACCGGGGACCGGACGGCATCGGCGTCATCGATCTCGTGATGCGGCTGTCCGCCGAGGCCGCCGCGGCCGGCGGCTACTGCAAGGCCCTGATGGGCAATCACGAACTGCTGCTGCTCGGCGCCAAGCGGTTCGGCGACACCCCCGTCAACTCCGGCGCGGGCACCGCCACCTTCCAGGCGGCCTGGCTCCTCAACGGCGGGCAGAAAGCCGACATGGACCGGCTCCAGGACCACCACCTGCAGTGGATGGCCCGCCTGGACGCCGTCGAGGCCGTCGACGACCATCTCCTGCTGCATTCCGACACCACCGCCTACCTCGACTACGGCCACTCCATCGAAGAGGTCAACGACACCGTCCGCGAAACGATCACCCGCAATGACGCCGACGAGGTCTGGGACCTGTTCCGCAAGTTCACCAAGCGGTTCTCCTTCCGCGACGAGGGCGGCGCCGAAGCGGTGCGCTCCCTGCTGAATACGTACGGCGGCACCCGGGTCGTTCACGGCCACAGCCCCATTCCGTACCTGCTGGGTGAAGTCGGCTCCGAGGACGGCGGGGACGACAGCGGCCCCGTCGTCGAAGGTCCGCATGTCTACGCCGAGGGACTGGCCATCGCGATGGACGGCGGCGTGACGATGGCCGGAAAACTGCTGGTCCAGAAGCTGCCACTCGCCAAGTGAGCGGGCTCCGGGCCGGGCGTCGCCGGCCCGGGACCCCGCCGGGCAGCAGTCAATTTCGGTAAACCCCCTGTCACGGCGCACCGTCAGCGCTCTACCATCGGCTTATCCGTAGCAGGCTCCCCTCCGTTTCTGCCCAACGGCTCGTCGGCATGCCGAGCCACAAGCCCTACGGAGCATCGGGGGATGCACATGAACAGCGTTCCGCAGCACCTGTTGCCCGAGGACCGCCAGGAATACGAGCGGATTCTCGACGAGGTACTGCGCTCCGCACCACACCGCCCGGAACTGGCCGCCGTCGGTCAGCGGCTCAACTCCGAACAACTGCGCACCATGGCGCTCAATGCCACCGCGATCATCACGGCGGCCGCGGCGACCGAGTACCAGCACTACATCAAGGTCCGCGAGGAACTGCGCCGGCCTCCGGCGTCGGCCACCCCGGCCGTGCGCGGGTCGGGCTCCTCCGAGCCGGAACCCGGCGCAGCGGGGCTCGCCGCGGCCATGGGGGAGGTCGCCGAGACCGCCGGTGCGGGTGCGGTCGCCGTCATCGCCGTTCTGGCACCCGTCCTGGCCGGAACGGCGGCCGCGATATTCCTGCTCGTCGGCTACATCCTGCGCCTGCTCGACCCCGGCGCGACCTTCGCCCGGACCATGCTCACCACGGGCTGGACGTTCGTCGCCGTGACCGCGGTCGCCATCCTGGTCGCCGCCGTGGGTCTGCTCCTCACCGCGCTGCGCAACAAGCCCTCGGCCCGGAGCGGGCCGTACCTGGAAGCCGACAAGGAGGTGGCCCTGGCCAGGGACACCTGGCACGAGGCACTGCTGGAGCGGGGGATCATGCCGTTCCTGCGGGACGCTCTCACGGATCCCGGCACGGCAGCCGCACTGCGCTACGCGACGCCGTCCGAACCGACCAGCCGTATCCCCCACCTCGGCTACCACCGGCCGGGATTCACCAGCCCCGGCCAGGGCCCTACCCGCGGCCCGCGGCCGAGCTACTCGAGTCCGGACTACAGCAGCCCGGACTTCGGAGGGCCGGAACACCAGCCCGAGTAGGCGAACGCAGCCGAAGTACCGGCCCGGTTCCGGAGTCGTCGGCCGGCGCGCCCTCACCGGCGGAGCCCTCTCGAGAGGCTCCGCGACGGGGACGTGCGCCGGGCGCCCGGGTCAGGTCATCACCGGGTCAGGTATGCCCGGATCAGGTCATGCGCCTGGTCATAGAATGCCCGCCCGGCTCGCAGCTGTGATCCACAGCGGGAACTCGGACAGCAGACGGTCGTACAACTCCGGGTCCGGCACGGTGCCGATGTCGTCGACGGCGAAGAACCCGACGTTGTCGACGCGGCGTCCGGGCAGCGTGTCGAATCGTTCCAGCACGCCGTAGTTCGCCCGTCCGAGCCCCACGAACTGCCAGAAGATGGGTTCCTCCACCGCTTCGCGGAGCTCCCGCTCGATCTCGGCGTTCCGGTAGACCCCGCCGTCGGAGAAGAACAGCACGAGCGTCGGAGCCGCCGCGGGACTGTTCCCGACGAACGAGCGGACCTCGGCGATGACCTTCTGTTCCTCGTTCTGGATGCCGACCTCCCGCATGTCGACCTGGCGCGGGTCCAGACCCTTCTTCCGCCCGCGCCGGAACAGGCTCATCTCCCCCACCCGCACGTGCAGCCGGAGCCAGTCGGGCAGCTCGCCCAGCCGCAGGTCCGGCAGCCGTGCCGGATGCGAGGCGAACGTCCAGGCCTGCATCTCACCGTCGTCGTCCAACTGCGCGGCGACCGCGGCCATGCGCTCGACGACGTCCGCCACGACTCCCTTGGAGTACTGGGGTGCCATGGAGCCGGAGGCGTCCAGTACGAGGACGACGCGCGCGGTGACCTCGGCGGCCCCGTGCTTGCGCAGGCTGACGGCCACCTGTTCCTTGCGCAGCGACAGACGCTTGCGCATGTCCACGGGCAACTGCTCCTCTCCCTTGGTGAGGCGCGGAGCGGCCGGTGGAGCAGCCGGAACCGGAGGCGTCGGAACCGAAGGCGTCGGAGCGGGATACCCCGGAGCGGAGGCGGCAGGCGTGACGGGGGACGCGACGACCGGAGGCACGGCGGCGGGGGCCGTCGGGGAAGCGTCGTCCACGGTGATGCCGAAGTCAGTGGCCAGCCCCGCGAGCCCGGAGGCGTACCCCTGGCCCACCGCGCGGAACTTCCACTTCCCCTGGCGCCGGTACAGCTCGCCGCCGATGAACGCGGTCTCCGTGCCGGCCACCATGTCGAACCGGGCGATTTCGGTCCCCGCCCCGGCGTCGATCAGCCTGAGCACCAACCCCGGGACCTGGCCGAAGGTCCCGCCGTCGGACGACGCGCACAGCGCGACCCGCTCGACGGCCGGTTCCAGCAGGCGCAGGTCGACCTCGACCGTGTCGGTCGCTGCACCGACGGCGTTCCGCTTTCCCCGATGTGTCACGGCGTGGGAAGCATGCCGCTGCTGGTTGTAGAAGACGAAGTCTCCGTCGTTCCGCACCCGTCCGGCCGCCGTGAGCAGGAGAGCCGACGCGTCGATGTCGGGCACCCCGGCCCCGGCGGTCCAGGCAAGCTCGACACGCACCACCGGGGCGTCGACGGGAAGATTGGACCCCTTGCTCATTGATTGCGCTGTCATGGCACACAGTCTGCCGATCCGTCCCCATGAGCGACGAGAGGAGCGGGCCCGAACAGCCCGCCCCCTCGCCCGTTCAATCAGTTCGGTTCAGCCGGTTCAGCCGGTTCAGTCCGTCAGCGGCAGGTACACGCGGTTGCCCGCCTCCGCGAACTCCTTCGACTTCTGCAGCATCCCCTCGGCGATCTCCTCGGCCGAGGCGCCCTCCGGCGAGGTACCGCCGAACCGCTCCGTGATGCTCTGGCTGATCTTCATGGAGCAGAACTTCGGCCCGCACATCGAGCAGAAGTGTGCGGTCTTGGCGGGCTCTGCCGGAAGGGTCTCGTCGTGGAACTCCCGTGCCGTGTCCGGGTCGAGGGCGAGGTTGAACTGATCCTCCCAACGGAACTCGAAGCGCGCGTCGGACAACGCGTCGTCCCACTCCTGCGCACCCGGATGTCCCTTGGCCAGGTCGGCGGCATGGGCGGCGATCTTGTAGGTGATGACACCGGTCTTGACGTCATCGCGGTTGGGCAGGCCGAGATGTTCCTTGGGTGTGACGTAACAGAGCATGGCGGTGCCCCACCAGGCGATCATCGCGGCACCGATGCCGGAGGTGATGTGGTCGTACGCGGGCGCGACGTCCGTCGTCAGCGGGCCGAGCGTATAGAACGGGGCTTCATCGCAGATCTCCTGCTGAAGGTCGATGTTCTCCTTGATCTTGTGCATCGGGACATGTCCCGGGCCCTCGATCATGGTCTGCACATTCAAACGCCTCGCGATCCGGTTGAGTTCCCCGAGTGTGTGCAACTCGGCGAACTGGGCCTGGTCGTTGGCGTCCGCGACCGACCCCGGCCGGAGCCCGTCGCCGAGCGAGTACGTGACGTCGTACGCCGCGAGGATCTCGCAGAGTTCCTCGAAGTTCTCGTACAGGAACGACTCCTTGTGGTGCGCCAGACACCACGCCGCCATGATCGAGCCACCCCGCGAGACGATGCCCGTCTTGCGGTGGGCGGTCAGCGGCACATACTCCAGCCGTACGCCCGCATGAACCGTCATGTAGTCCACGCCCTGCTCGGCCTGCTCGATCACCGTGTCCTTGTAGATCTCCCAGGTCAGTTCCTCGGCCCTGCCGTCGACCTTCTCCAACGCCTGGTAGAGCGGCACGGTGCCGATGGGGACGGGGGAGTTGCGCAGCACCCACTCCCGGGTGGTGTGGATATTGCGGCCGGTGGACAGGTCCATGACCGTGTCGGCACCCCAGCGGGTCGCCCAGGTCATCTTCTCCACCTCCTCCTCGATGGAGGAGGTCACCGCGGAGTTCCCGATGTTGGCGTTGACCTTCACCAGGAACCGCTTGCCGATGACCATCGGCTCGGTCTCCGGATGGTTGACGTTGGCGGGCAGCACCGCGCGGCCTGCCGCGATCTCCTCACGCACGAACTCCGGTGACACGTTCTCCCGGATGGCCACGTACTCCATCTCGGGCGTGATCTCGCCGCGGCGTGCGTACGCCAGCTGTGTGACCGCCTCACCCGCGCGGCCGCGGCGCGGCTGACGGGGCCGGCCCGGGAACACCGCGTCGAGGTTGCGCAGGCCGCCGCGCGGCGAGGTGTGCTTGATCCCGTCGTCCTCGGGACGGACGGGACGGCCCGGGTACTCCTCGGTGTCGCCGCGCGCGATGATCCAGTTCTCCCGCAGCGGCGTCAGCCCCCTGCGTACATCGGTGTCGACCAGGGGATCGGTGTACGGGCCCGAGGTGTCGTACAGCGTGACCGACTGGCCGTTGGTGAGGTGCACCTGACGGACCGGCACCCGCAGATCGGGGCGCGAGCCCTCGACGTACGCCTTGTGCCAGCCGATGGACTTCCCGGCCTCCTTCTGCTCCGACGTCTCCGTCGGGTTCTGTGTGGAGGCAGGCGTGCGTGCGTCCTTGTTGGTCATGAGACCTACTCCCTACGCCGGCATTACCCGGTAACAGGTTCAGCGGTCGACGCAGCGGTTTCCGTCGGTCGGCGTTCCGTGGGGAACATCACTCGTGCAGCAGTGATGTTCCCCGTGAAACGTCGTGGGGACGGAGGTCAGCGCCCTCTCAGCCCGGTGCTCCGAGCTCCCGCGTGTACAAAAGGTGCCCCCACGCTAGCGCCGATTCTGGCGCGGTGACCAGAGGGCCCTCGTGGTTCTTGCGATGATCGGGCGGTGACCTCGACGCAACATCCCCCGTACCCACCGCCCGACCCCCCCCTCGGCTCCGGCGCTCGAAACGGCGGCGGCCGTGGCAGAGAGCCCGCCGTCGGCAACAACATGGGCCGGGGGGACGGCCCCGGCTCCGGAGACTGGTTCGGGCGCGGTCCCGGCGCCGGCCACCCGGGACAGGAGCAGGGGCGGCGGGATGCGGGAGCGGGACAAGCGCAGGACCACGGCCGGGGCCCGGAGTCGGGTGGCGGCCGCCCCGACCGTGGCCCGGACGGCGGCGGTCACGGCGGCCACGGCGGTGGCCACAGCGGCCCCCCTCCGGGCGGCGACGGACACGATCACGGCCCGGACTCCGGCAGCGGGCACGGCCACCCGCACGGGCACAGTCACAGTCACGGCCCCGCCGCCCCCGTCTCGAAGCACCTGCGCAAGGTCATCGCGGCAATCCTCATCCCGTTCACCGCGGCGGTGCTGATCGGCCTCGTCGTGCTGTGGCCGGGCGGTGCACCGGGGCACGAGCGCACCGGTGTCGGTTTCGACCGGCAGACGCAGCAGGCCACGGTCACCAAGGTGGTCGAGGTGAGCTGTTCCTCCGTCAACGCTTCCGGAGGCGTCCCGACCGGCGACACCTCGACGGCCGAGGGCTCCTCCGCGCAACAGCAGGCGGACGGTACGTGCAAGCGAGCGACGATCCGGGTCGACAGCGGCAATGACCAGGGCCGCACGTTCACCGAGATCGTGCAGCCGGACCAGTCCCGTCAGCTGAGCGAGGGTCAGGAGGTCGTGGTCGCCTACGAACCTTCCGCCCCGAAGGACCTGCAGTACTCGGTCACCGACGTGAACCGGCGTCTCCCCTTGACCCTGCTCGCCGGTATCTTCGCGGTCGCCGTCGTGGCCGTCGGACGGCTGCGCGGCGTGATGGCACTGATCGCGCTGGCGGTCAGCTTCCTGGTGCTGAACTTCTTCATCCTGCCCGCCATTCTGCAGGGATCCAACCCCCTGGTCGTGGCGGTGGTGGGGGCGAGCGCCATCATGCTGCAGGCCCTGTATCTCTGTCACGGACTGTCGGCGCGCACGTCCGTGGCGGTGCTCGGCACTCTGGTCTCGCTGCTGTTGATCGGCGTTCTGGGCTCGGTCTTCATCGACTGGGCCGCGCTGACCGGCAACACCGACGACAACACCGGTCTGATCCACGGCCTGTACCCCGACATCGACATGAGCGGCCTGTTGCTGGCCGGCGTCATCATCGGGTCGCTCGGTGTGCTCGATGATGTGACGGTCACCCAGACATCGTCCGTCTGGGAACTGCACGAGGCCAAACCGTCGATGGGCTGGCGGGAGCTGTACCGCGCGGGCATCCGCATCGGCCGGGATCACATCGCGTCCGTGGTCAACACTCTCGTTCTCGCCTACGCGGGCGCCGCGTTGCCGTTGCTGCTGCTGTTCTCCATCGCGCAGAGCAGTGTGGGAACGGTCGCCAACAGCGAGCTGGTAGCGGAGGAGATCGTGCGTACACTGGTCGGCTCGATCGGTCTGGTGGCCGCGGTGCCGGTCACCACGGCTCTGGCCGCCCTGGTGGTCTCGGCCGACCGTACGGCGGCGCAGACACCCAAGGAGAGCGCCCGGGCGGCTCCGGCGCGGGGCGGGAGGGGCCGGCGCCGGAAGCGGTGACCCGTCACGGCGCGGCACCGGAGGGCCTGCTGCCGCCACATGACCGGTTGCGACCCCGCCGCCGGGTGGCCGGCCCACCGGGGCGGCTCGTCCACGGGCGCAAAAGCGTTCCTGCATCGATGTGGCGGAACGCGGTGAACGGTTCCGCCACCCGCTGTCCGAGTAGCGGAACCCTTCACCCGGCGCTCTGCTCCGCCAGGATGCGGTCCAGCGCGTCGTCGAGGTGGGCGTCGAAGTCGGCGAGCGCTCCCTCCTGGCCCAGCGGCACCAGCTTGTCGGTGCGGTCGAGGAAGGCCACGAGCGGCGCCGTCGACGAACGGAACAGCGCCTGGTCGCCACCGACCTGAAGCCGGATCAACACCTCTCCCAGCATGTCGGGTTCGACCGGTGACACCCGCACGTCCCCCTCACCGCACGGCCTGCCGACGCCGTCGATCAGCAGCTCTCGGCCGAACGCCCAGGTCACAGGCGCGTCACCGGGAAGATGGAAGGTCAGCCGCACGGCGTAGGGATCACAGGTGTCATAGCGAAGCTCCACCGGGATGCGGAAGGACAACTCCTCCGACACCAGAAAGCTCATCATGACCTCTGCCTGTACGGACTCGCGCATCGCCTACCCCGTCATTAGCTGCGGACCAGCCGGGAATGGACCCCTGACACTGAGTGAATCTTGCTCAACGTACACGGTGAATCACAAGGAGTGAGTTTTCAGATGGTGATAGAGGGCCCCAACGGCCCGAGCAGACGACCCACTTCCGCCTGCAGCCGCTGCGCGGCGGGGAGCAGCCGGTCGGCCTGATGCGCGGGCAGGGAGACGGCGACCGTCGCGGCCGTGGTGCCTGCCGTGATCGGGATGGCCGCGCACACCGTGCCCAGGGCGTATTCCTGCCGTTCGATCACCGGTTCCATGCGCCGGGTCCGCTCCAGGCGCCGGAGAAGACCGTGCCCGTCGCGCACGGTGTACGGCGTGACAGGCTGCACGGGGAAGCGGTCGAGGTGGTCGCGGCGGGCGGCCTCGCCGAGCTGGGACAGCAGGCACTGCCCGATGGCGTGCGCGTGGCCGGTCTCCCGGAAGTCCGCCCATTCCTGCACCGCGGGATTGCCGGGAGTGTCGGAGACGCACACGAGGTCGATCTCGCCCTCGCGGTACACCGCGTAGTACACGGGAGCCCCGACCGCGTCACGCCACCGCGCGAGCGCGTCGACGACCGTGCTGCGACGTTTCTGCGGGGCCCCGCTGCTGCTCAGCCGCTCGGCTGCGGCGCCGAGGAAGAACAGACCTTTGTCACGGCGCAGATAGCCCTCGTGCACAAGGGTGCGCAGCAGGTGGTACGCCGTGGGAAGGGCCAGCCCGGTCTCGCGGGCCAACTGTTTGGCCGGGGCTCCGTGCTCATGTCCGGCGACGGATTCGAGCAGACGCATCGCGCGCTGCACGGAGCCGATGAGGGTGGCGGGGGGCGCCGGTTCTGCGACTGCCCGCGCATGGGGCTGGCAGGGAACGGCGAGCAGATGTGCGGTGACGGTGTCAGCCGTGGCCAAGGGTCACTCCCGAAGCGAGGGGGCAGCCCGTGTGGGGGAACACGGGTGGGGGTGTACGCCGCTCGCGGGGGATCGCCCCCGCGTGGCGTTCCGGACTCTAACCGTCTGTCACCGCATACGGACGGTCCGTCCGGAAAACTTCCCCCGGCCGAGGGAACCGGTGTCGCTCGTTACCGCTTCACCGGCTCCCCATGGGGCTCACCAGTCGCCGCGCGACGATGAACTCGACGTGAACTTCCGTACGACGTAGATGAGTCCGCCGACCAGGGCGGCGAACACCAGCACCTTGAAGAGCAGCCCGATCACGAAGCCGACCACGCTCGCTATCAGCCCCCCGAACACGACCAGGGCGATGACCGGCACCGCGATCCACTTCACCCACCACGGCAGTCCCGTGAAGATCTCTCGCATCGCCTTCGTCCTTACCTCTCCGCCCGCCTCGTGCCGGGTCGCGTGAATGATGTCCTGCACTCGATGCTAGGTCTCCAGGAGCCCCACCGGGAGTCTCGGATCCCTTGTCCTCCCCTGACCGGTCCCCTAGGGAACCCCGAGAGCGCGGCTCAGCTCTCGGGGGGAGAGAACACCACCAGGACCCGCAGGTCCTCACTGATGTGATGGAACTTGTGCGCGACACCCGCCGGCACGTACACCACGCTGCCGCGTGCCACCTGCGTGGTCTCCATGCCGACGGTGATCGCCGCCCTGCCGCTGACGACGAAGTACACCTCGTCTTGGTTGTGCGGCTGCTGCGGATCCTGCCCGCCCGCGTCCAGGGCGTACAGGCCGACCGACATGTTCCGCTCCCGCAGGAACTGAAGGTAAGCACCATCGTTGGCGGCGCGTTCGGCCTCCAGTTCGTCCAGCCGGAATGCCTTCATAGCCTGTCCGCCCCTGCCTCACTGCTCATGTCCGGTCCTGTCTGCAACGATCAGACACATGAAGAATTTCGTAGTCAAGACGATCGCCAACGCCGCTGCCCTCGCGGTGGCGGTGTGGCTGATCGACAAGATCACCCTCACAGGTGACAGCACGGGCAAGGAAATCGGCACCCTCATACTCGTGGCGTTGCTCTTCGGCGTGGTGAACTTCCTGGTCAAGCCGGTCGTGCAGCTCCTGAGCCTCCCGTTGCTCATCCTGACGCTCGGGTTGTTCACCCTGGTGGTGAACGCGCTGATGCTGCTGCTCACCTCCTGGCTGGCCGACCAGTTCGACCTGAGCTTCCATGTGGAGGGCTTCTGGACGGCCGTGCTGGGCGGTCTGGTCATCTCGGTCGTCTCCTGGGCCCTCAACGTCGTTCTGCCCGACGGGGACTGAGCACCTTGACGTACCGCGTCTGTTTCGTCTGCACCGGCAACATCTGCCGTTCCCCGATGGCCGAAGCCGTCTTCCGCGCGCGTGTCGCGGAGGCCGGCCTCGACGGCACGGTCGAGGTGGACAGCGCCGGCACCCACGGCTGGCACGAGGGCGGCGGCGCCGATCCCCGCGCGGTGGCCGTCCTGGAGGAGAACGGCTACGCCGCGGACCACACGGCCCGGCGGTTCGACCCGTCGTGGTTCGCCCGTCTCGATCTCGTCGTCGCGCTCGACACGGGCCACCTCGAAGCACTGCGCCGCCTGGCACCCACCCCACAGGACGCGGCCAAAGTGCGCCTGCTGCGCTCGTACGACCCCGAAGCGGGCGATGATCTCGACATACCGGACCCGTACTACGGAGGTGCGGACGGCTTCGTCGCATGTCTTGAGATGGTGGAGGCGGCCGGTACCGGGCTGCTCACCGCGGTACGCGAGCAGACGGAAGGACGATCGGTATGAGCGATTCCACGACGGACGGCGGCTGCGGGACGGACCCGAGAGGGCCCTTCACCGGTGACGGCACCCGCGCGGTGCGGGCCGGACTGCCCGAGTCGGTCAAGCACGAACCGACCCTGCCCGGCCCCGTCTTCGCCGCCCATTTCCACCTGCCCGGCGACCCCACCGGCCCCTACACCTACGGCCGGGACGAGAACCCCACATGGACGCTGCTGGAGCAGGCCATCGGAGAGCTGGAGGCTCCGGGGCAGGACGGCGCCGAGACCCTGGTGTTCGCCTCGGGCATGGCCGCGATCTCCTCGGTGCTCTTCTCGCAGCTGCGCGCCGGGGACACGGTCGTCCTGCCGGACGACGGCTATCAGGTGCTGCCCCTGGTGCGCACCCAGCTGGAGGCGTACGGCATCGAGGTGCGTACCGCGCCGACCGGCGGCGACGCCCAGCTCGACGTCCTCGACGGCGCGCGGCTGTTGTGGATCGAGACACCGTCGAACCCCGGGCTCGACGTGTGCGACGTGCGGCGACTCGCGGAAGCAGCACATGCGCGCGGCGCACTGGTCGCCGTCGACAACACTCTCGCGACACCGCTCGGCCAGCGCCCGCTGGAGCTCGGTGCCGACTTCGCCGTGGCCAGCGGAACCAAACAGCTCACCGGCCACGGAGACATCCTCCTGGGGTACGTCGTCGGCCGCGACGCCGAGGCGATGGCCGCCGTGCGTCGCTGGCGCAAGATCGTCGGTGCCATCCCCGGCCCCATGGAGGCATGGCTCGCGCACCGCTCGATCGCCACACTCCAGTTGCGGGTCGACCGGCAGAACGCCACCGCGCTGACGCTCGCTCAAGCCCTTCGGGAGCGGACCGAGGTGACGGGACTGCGCTATCCGGGGCTGCCGGACGATCCCTCGCACCGGGTCGCCTCGCAGCAGATGCAACGCTTCGGGTGCGTGGTGTCCTTCACACTGCCCACGCGCGCGCGTGCGGACCGTTTCCTCGACGCGCTGCGGCTCGTGGACGCCGCGACCAGCTTCGGCGGCGTGCGGTCCACGGCCGAGCGGCGCGGCCGCTGGGGCGGGGACGCGGTTCCGGAGGGCTTCATCCGTTTCTCCGTCGGCGCCGAGGATCCGGCCGACCTGGTGGCGGACGTACTGCACGCACTGGACGAAACGGCCGCCTGACGGGGCCGTTCGGACGGGTGACAGGCGTCCCGCTCCGGACGACGGACGGTCCGAGCCTCCCCCCTCGTGGCTCGGACCGCCCTCGGTTCTTCGCGCGAAGAACCACGCGACCAAGGCTAGTTGACTCGATGTCAGTGTCCAATCACTGTAGCGACAGCGACCTATCGACATATTTATAGTGGGGCCTGGGCGGCAACGGGGCTGACGAAGAGGAGGGCGTGCCGTGGACCTGGCCTTGTTGCGGACCTTCGTGACCGTGCACCGAGCCGGCTCCTTCACCCGGGCCGCCGCCCTGCTCGGCCTCTCCCAGCCTGCCGTGACCTCGCAGATACGGACCCTGGAACGGCAGCTGGGCCGGCCCCTGTTCCTGCGGCAGGCCCGCGGCGTGACACCGACGACCATCGGAGACGAACTCGCCCACAAAGCGGCGCCGCATCTCGACGCTCTGATGGAGATCACCGAGACCGGACTCGAAGAGGACTCCTCCTCGCGGACACTGCACCTGGCAGGGCCTCTCGAATTCACTGCCGAGCGGGCGGTGCCCGCGCTCACCGCGCTGACCCGCGAGAACGGCCGCAGCTTCGCCTTACGCACCTCCTTCGGGACCGCCGAGGAAACCCTGGAAGGGCTGGCCGCGGGGCGGCATGATCTGGCCATCAGTACGGTCCGGCCGCGGGGCACGCTGCTCTCGGCGACCGCGCTCTGCGACGAGGAGCACGTCCTGGTCGCCGCGCCCCGCTGGACTCGGCAAGCCGGCTCCGACAGGCTCCACCGCACCGGGAGGTCCGCGCTGGAACAGATCCCGGTGATCGAGGTGCACGAGTCGCTTCCCCTCGTCTCCCGCTACTGGGCCTCCGTCTTCGACTCCCGCCCTGTCACCCCGGGCACCGTCATCGTTCCGGATCTACGCGCGGTGCTGGCCTGCGTCGCCGCGGGTGCCGGGCTGGCCGTACTGCCCCGGTACCTGTGCACGTCCGCACTCGAACGCGGAGAGGTGATCGCGCTGCACGAGCCCGCCGTGCCACCGCTGCGTACGTACTTCCTGGTGGTCCGGAACGGCACGCTGGCAATGCCGCATGTCGCGCGTGCTCATGAGTGGCTGCAGCAGACAGCCACCGACTGGTGCTGATCCTGCGGCCACGCGGCTCATCCGGGAAAACCGGCCGCCGGCCTGTCGCGATGTTTCACGTGGAACAAGCTGGGCCACATTTCCTCCATGACCGTCCGACCCGTGGTCAAGCGCACCGCCCGTGCCGTCCTGCTGGACGGTGATCACCTGATCCTGATCAAGCGGACCAAGCCCGGCGTGGATCCCTACTGGGTCACCCCCGGGGGAGGAGTCGAGCCGGAGGACCCGACCGTCGTCGACGCCCTGCACCGAGAGGTGTACGAGGAACTCGGCGCCAAGATCACCGACGTGGTGCCCTGCTTCGTCGACACGGTGGAGCACATCGGCGAGGACGGTGGCGCCACCGGGGTGAAGGTGCAGCATTTCTTCGTTTGCCGTCTGGAGTCCATGGATCCGTCGTTGCGACACGGCCCGGAGGTCGACGAGCCCACCGGCGAGTACCAGATCGTCCGTGTGCCGTTCACTCGCGTGGGCATCGCCTCCGTCCATCTCGTCCCGTTGTCACTACGGCACTACCTGGACGGCAACATCGAGGGTGTACGCGCCATGCACGCTCCCGACCTGGGATGACCCCCGGGCACCACCCGGAGGACACCGGCGCGTGGGCTTCCCGAGATCTCGGAAACGGGTGGACACCGACAGCCTCCGTCGGACAGCCTGACCTGCGTGCCGACACCCTCCCTTGCTTCTCTGCCCATCCGTCGCCTCACCCTCCGCGATCTCCCGGCCTGCGCCGACCTGTCCGAGGATCGCGGGTGGCCGCGTGAGGAGCACAAGTGGGGGCTTCTTCTCTCCGCGGGGAAGGGCTACGGGATCGACGATCCCGACGGCGGTCTGGGCACCGCCTGTGTCGTCACCGAGTACGGCCCTCAGGAGCGCCCCGCACTCGGGGCCATCGGTATGGTCCTGGTCGCCGAACGGCATGCCCGCCAGGGCATCGGACGCCACTTGATGCGCCATGTCATGTCGGCGATGAGCGCCACGCCCCTGACACTGCACGCGACACCGAACGGCCTCCCTCTCTACGAAGAGCTCGGTTTCAAGGTCATCGGCCGGGCGGAAATGCTCCGCGGGCACTTCGTCCCGGGCGGGGCAGAGCTTCCAGGGGCCTTCACCCGCACCGCCACCGCCGCGGACCTGCCCGCCCTCCTCCGGCTCGACGAGGAGGTGTTCGGGGCGGACCGTACGCACATCGTCACCCGGCTGCCCGCATTCGCCGACCAGGTGCGCGTGGCCGAGGAGAACGGCCGGATCATCGGTTACGCGGCCGCGTGGCCCAATATGGACACCCATGTCGTGGGCCCGCTGATCGCCCTCGACACCCCTACAGCCATGGCACTCCTCGCTTCTCTCGCCGCTCACACCGACCGGCCGCTGCGGACGGACATCGATGTACGGCATGGAGAGCTGCTGGCCTGGGCGAAGGAGCGCGGTCTGGCATCCATCGCCTTCAACGCGGTCATGACGTACGGGATCACGGAAATGCCCGGGGACTGGACCCGAAGGTTCGCCCCCGTGACGGTCGCGGCCGGCTGAGGTCTCCGGACACGACGACGCCGGTTCCCGAAGTTTCCGGGAACCGGCGTGCCCTGGGGGACCGCCCGTCAGGCGAGGGCGTCCACGGCAGCCGTGGCGAAGGAGTGATCCTGCTCCGGCGCACCGCCGCCGACGCCGACCGCGCCGATCAGCCGGCCGCCGCGCCGGACGGGCACACCACCGGCGATGAACAGCAGCGGCCGGTCCAGTGCGGTGGGCAGGGTGTGGAAGAGCCCTCCCGGCTGCACGGCCTCGACGAGGTCCGCGGTGGGCGCGTCCAGCTGAAGCGCGGTGTACGCCTTGCGGGTGCTGGTCTCACCGGAGATCAGCACGGCGCGGTCGTCCCTCCGGAAGGCGAGCAGATGCCCTCCTGCGTCCAGGACGGTCACGCTGACCGTGACCCCGGCGGCCTCGGCAGCCTGGTGCGCGGCTGCGACCAGGGCTTCGGCGTCAGCGGTGGTGAGCGGGACGACAGCGGTGGTGGTGCTCATGAGCAAGTAACTCCTTGGTGTACGGGCGATGCCGGGTTGCAACGGTGACGTCGGTGGCCGTGGTGACATCGGTGGTCGTGGTGAGGAGGTGGCCGGTGGCGGCCGAGGACGGGGGGTGAGGACGGTTCCGGGCTCGTTCTCGCCGGCGTTCGGATCAGTGGGGGACTGAGGTCCGCTGTCCGGTGGGCGCCGGGCCTGTGACTGCGCCCCCGGCGCTGGAGGCCTTGTCCCGGTGGTCGAGGGCGGCGGACACGAAGGCCAGCAGCAGGGCACCCGCCGCAAGAACGGCGCCGACCCAGTTGGGAGCGGTGTAACCGAGCCCTGCCGCGATCACGAGACCCCCGAGCCACGCGGCCAGGGCGTTGCCGAGGTTGAAGGCGCCGATGTTCATGGCCGAGGCCAGGGTGGGGGCGCCGTGAGCCTGGTCGAGAACCCGCTTCTGCAGGGGCGGGACGGTGGCGAAGCCCAGGCCGCCGATCAGGACGATCGTGACGGCCGCCAGGACCTTGTGGTGCGCGGTCAGTGTGAAGAGCGCCAGCACGACGGCGAGAGCGCCCAGAGACACGTACAGCATGGGCATCAGGGCGCGATCCGCGTACTTGCCGCCGATGAGATTGCCCCCGACCATGCCGAGGCCGAAGAGGACCAGCAGCCAGGTGACGGATCCGTCGGCGAAGCCGGCGACGCGCGTCATCATCGGCGCGATGTAGGTGATGGCCGCGAAGACACCGCCGAAGCCCAGCACGGTCATCGCCATGGCCAGCAGGACCTGGACGTTCTTGAAAGCGGCCAGTTCATCACGTAGCCGTACGCCCTCCGGCCGGGGGAGGTCGGGAACGAGCTTGGCGATGCCGACCAGACCGACGGCACCGAGCGCGGCGACGATCCCGAACGTGACACGCCAGCCGGCGGACTGGCCGACGAGAGTGCCCAGGGGAACACCGACGACATTGGCGACGGTCAGCCCGGTGAACATCATGGCGATGGCCCCGGCCTTCTTGTCGGGGGCGACCAGCTCTGCCGCGACCACGGAGCCGATACCGAAGAAGGCACCGTGGGCCAGTGAGGCGATCACCCGCCCGAGCAGCATGACGCCGAAGACGGGGGCCAGAGCCGAGAGCAGGTTGCCGACGATGAACAGGCCCATCAGCATCATCAGCATCCGCTTGCGGGAGACCTTGGTGCCGAACACGGTCATCAGCGGGGCACCGAACACGACGCCCAGGGCGTAGCCGGTCACCAGATGGCCGGCGGTGGGGATGGAGACACCGAAGTCACCTGCGACCTCGGGCAGCAAACCCATGATCACGAACTCCGTCGTTCCGATCCCGAAAGCCCCGATCGCGAGGGCGAGGAGCGCGAGAGGCATGAAGGAAACAGACCTTTCAACTGATTGCGCATGCGCCTTACAGGCAAGGACAATAGTTGCATGCGCGGGTTACTTGCAAGCGCGGTCTATTTCGGTCTTGCTCTACCCTGGCCTCAGCAGCTCCTGAACGGAGGGAACGCCCATGACCGCCACGGATCCCGCACGGACCGCCCTCACTCAGGGCTGGTGCGCGCTCTCGTTGCTGCACGGGAGAATCGAGGCCCATATCGAGCGGGCGCTCCAGGCCCAGCACGATCTGAGCGTGCGGGAGTACTCCCTGCTGGACGTCCTGAGCCGACAGCACGACGGCGTCGGGGGGCATCTCCAGATGAAGCAGGTGGCCGACGCGGTCGTACTCAGCCAGAGCGCCACCACCCGCCTGGTCACCCGGCTCGAGAACCGCGGCCTGCTGGAGCGCTATCTGTGCCCCACGGACCGGCGCGGCATCTACACCAACGTCACGCAGGCCGGTCTCCTGCTGCTGGAGAAAGCACGGCCGACCAATGACTCCGCGCTGCGCGAGGCTCTCGACGCGGCGGCGGAGAACCCCGAACTGGCCCCACTGGTCCGCGCAGTGGAGACACTGAAGACATCGGTATCGGTACCTGCATGAGGCAACCGCCTCGACGCATGTCTGCGTAGGGTGCGGCCATGGGAGATCTTGAGATACGCCCCGCAGTCGCCGGCGACATCCCGGCGATCGTCGACATGCTCGCGGACGACCCCTTGGGCGCACAACGTGAGTCCCCGGACGACCATCGCCCGTACCTGGCTGCCCTGGAGCGACTCAGCTCCGATCCGAACCAGCATCTGGTCGTCGCGGTCCGCCAGGGCCGTGTCGTCGGCACGCTCCAACTCACGATCGTCCCCGGGCTGTCCCGGCGCGGTTCCACGAGGTCGATCATCGAGGGCGTCCGCATCCACACCGAGGAGCGCGGCAGCGGCCTCGGGACCCGGCTCATCGAGTGGGCCATCGATGAGTCCCGTCACCAGGGCTGCCAGTTGGTCCAGCTGACCTCCGACAGCACCCGCGCCGACGCCCACCGCTTCTACGAGCGGCTCGGCTTCTCGGCTTCCCACGTGGGTTTCAAGCTCACACTGTGAAGGCGGACAAGGAGCCTGTTTCACGTGAAACAGGCTCCTTCCACAACCTTCCGCACAACCGGGCCTACCCGACGCCCCGCCATCCCTCGGGATCCGCTCCGCCCGGTACAAAAGCCTCCTCGTCATACGGTCGGCGGTTGAACACGAAGGACCCGAGGTCCAGATGGCTCACCGATCCGTCCGACCGCCGTACGGGCCTCAGGAGCTCTCCGGCGTAGTAACCCTCCAGTCCTGTCCAGGTGCCGTCGCCGTTCGATCGGAAACTCGAACCACGGCCCTTGCCGGACAGCGGCTCCAGCGACACCAGCCCGTCGGCCGACAGCCGCAGGGCGAAGCCGAGCGTCCCCCAGTACCACTGCCCCACCAGCTCCAGCACAGCGGAGTCCGCCTCCCGCAACGGCCGCCAGGGCGCGGGGATACGGGGTTCCGCCTCGGCGACGATCCGAACGAGATCGGCGGCGACCGGGAACAGCAGCGGTCCGGACGTGCAGTTCGCCAGGACCACCGCGGCCACGTCGTCCTCCACGCTCATCACAAGACAGGCAAGGAAGCCCGGCAGTGATCCGGTGTGCCCGATGAGGGCCCGCCCGTCCCGGTGACGCACCTCCATTCCCAGGCCGTACGCATAGCCGCTCGCCACGTCCGCCGCCTCCGCCGGTGCCGCCGGCCTCCTCATCTCTCGCAACGACCCGATATCCAGTACCCGCTCGTCACCATGGGCCAGAAACGCGGCAAAACGCGCCAAATCACTTGTGGTGGACCAGAGTTGACCTGCGGGTGCCATCCGTCCGAGATCCTCGGCGGGCTCACGTTGCATCACGTCCGCCCATGGATGCACCGCCCAGCCATCCGCATACGGTGCCTGCGGGCGCACACCTGTCCGATGCAGACTCAAGGGCTCGAGCACTTCACGTCGGAGAACGGCCTCCCACGAAGCACCGCGCATCTTCTCCACGAGCGCGCCGAGCAGCGCGTATCCGGGGTTCGAGTAGTGGAACCGCCTGCCGACCGGGTGCACCAGGGGGTGCTCGCCCAGTACGTCGGCGAGGCCGGGCCGCAGGGAGCCAGGAGTACGCTCCCACCAGGGGCCCGGCGTCTCAGCCGCCAGACCACCGGTGTGCGCGAGCAGTTCGGCGATGGTCGCCTCCCCCGCGCCCGTGCCCGGCAGGTACTTCTCCAACGGCTCGCCGAGGTCGACCACCCCCTCGTCACGCAGCCGGAGCACCAGGACGGCGGTGAAGGTCTTGGTGAGGGAACCGATCCGGTACTGCGTGTCCCCGTCCGGCGCGTTCCCCTCCAACGACGTCCGCACACCCGCCCACACCGCTTCTCCGTCCCGCACCACGGTCGCGACGAGAGACGGGGCCCGCTCTTCGGCCTGGGCGACGGCGATCCGGTGCAGCAACGCCCGACGCGTACCGGCCAGCAGTTCTTCCTGAGGTGTCGTCATGCCCTCAGTTCAGCAGGAATCCGATCAGGTCTGCGCCATGTCCACGAAGCGTGAGTAATGTCCCTGGAAGGCGACCGTGATCGTCGCCGTCGGGCCGTTTCGGTGCTTGGCCACGATCAGGTCGGCCTCACCCGCACGCGGGGACTCCTTCTCGTACGCGTCCTCACGGTGCAACAGGATGACCATGTCGGCGTCCTGCTCGATGGAACCGGACTCTCGCAGGTCGGAGACCATCGGCTTCTTGTCGGTGCGCTGCTCGGGGCCACGGTTGAGCTGGGAGAGCGCGATGACCGGCAGTTCCAGTTCCTTGGCGAGCAGCTTGAGGTTGCGGGACATGTCCGAGACCTCCTGCTGGCGGCTCTCCGCCCGCTTGGAACCACCGGACTGCATCAGCTGGAGGTAGTCGATGACGACCAGCCGCAGGTCGTTGCGCTGCTTCAGCCGACGGCACTTGGCACGGATCTCCATCATCGACAGGTTCGGGGAGTCGTCGATGTAGAGCGGCGCCGCCGATACGTCCGGCATCCGGCGCGCCAGACGGGTCCAGTCCTCGTCGGTCATCGTGCCGGACCGCATGTGGTGCAGGGCGACCCGGGCCTCGGCGGACAGCAGGCGCATCGCGATCTCGTTGCGCCCCATCTCGAGTGAGAAGACGACACTCGGCAGGTTGTGCCTGATCGACGCCGCACGGGCGAAGTCCAGCGCGAGCGTCGACTTGCCCATCGCGGGACGGGCGGCGATGACGATCATCTGCCCGGGATGCAGACCGTTGGTGAGCGAGTCGAAGTCCGTGAACCCCGTGGGTACACCGGTCATCTCGCCGCTGCGCGAGCCGATCGCCTCGATCTCGTCGAGCGCGCCCTCCATGATGTCGCCGAGCGGCAGGTAGTCCTCACTCGTGCGCTGTTCGGTGACGGCGTAGATCTCGGCCTGCGCACGGTTGACGATCTCGTCGACGTCGTCGTCGGCCGCGTATCCCATCTGGGTGATGCGGGTGCCGGCTTCGACCAGGCGGCGTAGTACGGCGCGCTCGTGCACGATCTCCGCGTAGTACGCCGCGTTGGCCGCCGTGGGCACCGTCTGGACGAGGGTGTGCAGATACGAGGCCCCGCCGACCTTGTTGATCTCACCGCGTTTGGTCAGTTCCGCGGCGATCGTGATGGGGTCGGCCGGCTCGCCCTTCGCATACACGTCGAGGATGGCCGTGTAGACGGTTTCGTGAGCCGGTTTGTAGAAATCGTGGCCCTTGAGGATCTCGACGACATCCGCGATGGCGTCCTTGGACAGCAGCATGCCGCCCAGAACGGACTGCTCGGCCTCCAGGTCCTGCGGGGGCACCCGTTCGAACGCGGTACCTTCGCCCTCCCACGCTCCGGAGTCCCGGCCGCGGTCGTGCTGGTCCTCGCGGCCCCTGCCTCCGTTGTCACGGCGGCGGGAGGCAGGCAGACGATCGCTGGGGCCGCTGTCGGCCCACGGGTCGTCCAAGGGCTCGGAAATGCTCACCGAGCCACCTCCTCCCGTCCGCCGAGCGGACCTAGCCGTGGCCCTCTTTCTACGGCACGGCGCTGACAAATAGGACGCCCGACTCCGGTTGTCGCGCGCCGGATTTGCGGCCATTCGGCAACCGGCGGACGGAGCGGGCGCCGGACCACCGTAGGCCCGTATGCACCGTCAGCCAATCTGGTTATCCACAGACCCTGTGGACAACGGGGTCAATGCTGTGGAGAAGTTCGCCAAACCTGTGCACGACCCGGTGGACAGCCCTGTGAACAAGGAAACTCTGCCGCCGCGATGACCACGCTGACCTGGGGTTTCCTAGTCCACTGCCTGTGTAGAAGAAAAACTTTCCCAGACGGGCCAAGATCCCTTCGATCGCTGTGCGCATGCACACACCCTGCGCCATCAAGTAAGGGTCTATAGAGCTTTGCATCTCTTACCTGTGGACGATTAGATTGGTGCACATGACACAGGCCCCCGCGCGCCCACGCGCCGTCCGACGGCAGCACGACCGCGAGATCGTCATGCTGGCCGTCCCGGCTTTCGGCGCACTTGTCGCCGAGCCCCTTTTCGTCCTGGCCGACAGCGCCATCGTCGGCCATCTCGGCACCGCACAGCTCGCCGGTCTCGGCATCGCGTCGGCCCTTCTGGTGACCGCCGTGAGCGTCTTTGTCTTCCTGGCCTACGCCACCACCGCCGCCGTCGCCCGGCGCGTCGGCGCCGGTGATCTCCCTGCCGCCATCCGCCAGGGCATGGACGGAATCTGGCTCGCCCTGTTCCTCGGTGTCGCCGTCATCACTGTCGTCCTGCCCACGGCACCGGCCCTGGTGGACCTCTTCGGCGCCTCGGACACAGCGGCCCCCTACGCGATCACCTATCTGCGCATCTCAGCTCTCGGCATACCGGCCATGCTGATCGTGCTCGCCGCGACCGGTGTTCTGCGCGGACTGCAGGACACGAGGACGCCTCTCTACGTCGCCGTCGCCGGCTTCGTCGCCAACGGCATCCTCAACGTCGGGCTGGTCTACGGCGCCGGCTTCGGTATCGCGGGCTCCGCCTGGGGCACGGTCATCGCCCAGTGCGGCATGGCCGCCGCCTATCTGATCGTGGTGCTCAGAGGAGCACGCCGACACGGCGCCTCACTGCGCCCCGACATCGCGGGGATCAGGGCTTCCGCCCAGGCCGGCGCACCGCTGCTGGTGCGCACTCTCTCGCTCAGGGCCATCCTCATGATCACGACCGCCGTCGCCGCCCGACTCGGCGACTCCGACATCGCGGCTCACCAGATCATCCTCTCCCTGTGGAGTCTGCTCGCCTTCGCACTGGACGCCATCGCGATCGCCGGGCAGGCCATCATCGGCCGCTATCTGGGAGCCGGGGACGCACAGGGTGCCCGTGAGGTGTGCCGTCGCATGGTGGAGTGGGGCATCGGCGTCGGAGTCGTTCTCGGCGTGCTCGTGATGCTCTCCCGGCCGGTTTTCCTGCCCCTGTTCACCAGCGATTCCACGGTCATCGACGCGGCGCTGCCCGCTCTGGCGCTCATTGCCCTGTCCCAGCCGATCTCCGGCATCGTCTTCGTTCTGGACGGAGTGCTGATGGGCGCGGGCGACGGGCCGTACCTGGCCTGGGCGATGCTGATCACCCTGGCGGTCTTCGCCCCGGTCGCCCTGCTGGTCCCCGTGTTCGGGGGCGGTCTCACCGCGCTCTGGGGCACGATGACGCTCATGATGACCATTCGGTTGCTGACCCTGTGGGTCCGTACCCGTTCGGGCCAGTGGGTCGTCACCGGCGCCACGCGCTGACGCGGTTCCCGCGGAAGGCGGTGTTTCACGGGAAACGACGGTGGGGGCCGCACCCCGAAGGGTGCGGCCCCCACCTCACTGCTTCAGCGAGCAGTACTTACTCCGAGACGACCTCGATGTCGACCTTGGCGGCAACCTCGGGGTGCAGACGCACGTGCGTCTCGTGGGCGCCCAGGGTCTTGATCGGGGCACCCAGCTCGATGCGACGCTTGTCGACCTGAGGACCGCCGGAAGCCTTGATCGCGGAAGCGATGTCGGCCGGGGTGACGGAACCGAAGAGACGACCGGCGTTGCCGGAGCGGACCGCGAGGCGGACCTTGACGCCCTCGAGCTGGGCCTTCACCTGGTTGGCCTGCTCGATGGTCTGGATCTCGTGGATCTTGCGAGCACGACGGATCTGCTCGACGTCCTTCTCGCCACCCTTGGTCCAGCGGATCGCGAGCTTCCGCGGGACCAGGTAGTTGCGAGCGTAACCGTCCTTGACGTCGACGACGTCGCCCGCGGCACCGAGGCCGGAGACCTCGTGGGTGAGGATGATCTTCATGAGTCGGTCACCCTTCCCTTATCGCGCGGTGGAGGTGTAGGGCAGCAGCGCCATCTCACGGCTGTTCTTGACAGCCGTGGCGACGTCACGCTGGTGCTGCGTGCAGTTGCCGGTCACGCGGCGGGCACGGATCTTGCCGCGGTCGGAAATGAACTTCCGCAGCATGTTCGTGTCCTTGTAGTCCACGTACGTGACCTTGTCCTTGCAGAATGCGCAGACCTTCTTCTTCGGCTTGCGCACAGGCGGCTTCGCCATGATGTATCTCCTGTGTGATCAAGAAGTGTGGGTACGGCCCGCCCTAGAAGGGGGGCTCGTCCGAGTAGCCACCGCCGCCGCCGGAGCCTCCGCCCCAGCCGCCGCCCTGCTGGCCACCACCGCCCTGGTTGCCGCCGGCGGGAGCGCCGCCGGTCGCCCAGGGGTCGTCGGCCGGGGCGTTGCCGCCCTGCTGGCCGCCGCCGGAGCCTCCGCCCCAGCCGCCGCCCTGCTGGCCACCACCGCCGTAACCACCCTGCCCACCGCGGCCGGTGGTCTTGGTGACCTTGGCCGTGGCGTTGCGCAGGCTGGCGCCGACTTCCTCTACGTCCAGTTCGTAGACCGTGCGCTTGACGCCCTCACGGTCCTCGTAGGACCGCTGCTTCAGCCGGCCCTGCACGACGACGCGCATGCCTCGCTGGAGCGACTCGGCGACGTTCTCCGCCGCCTGACGCCAGACCGAGCAGGTCAGGAACAGGCTCTCGCCGTCCTTCCACTCGTTCGTCTGGCGGTCGAAGGTGCGGGGAGTCGACGCGACACGGAACTTCGCGACGGCCGCACCGGACGGGGTGAAGCGCAGCTCGGGGTCATCGACAAGGTTGCCGACGACCGTGATGACGGTCTCGCCTGCCATGGGGGAACCTCTCGGCGGGTTTGCTGCTGGCTGCTGGTACTGCTACTCGGATCCCGGGATCGACTGAGCGGAGACGCTCAGTGGTTCTCGGGGCGGAGGACCTTGGTCCGGAGGACCGACTCGTTCAGGTTCATCTGGCGGTCGAGCTCCTTGACGACCGCAGGCTCGGCCTGCAGGTCGATGACCGAGTAGATGCCCTCGGGCTTCTTCTTGATCTCGTACGAGAGACGACGACGGCCCCAGGTGTCGACCTTCTCGACCTTTCCGCCGCCGTCACGGACGACAGAAAGGAAGTTCTCGATCAGCGGGGAGACAGCACGCTCCTCGAGATCGGGGTCGAGGATGACCATCACCTCGTAGTGACGCATGTGGAACCCACCTCCTTCGGACTCAGCGGCCACGGTCGTTCCGTGGCAGGAGGGTCGTGATGCGTTGCGCAACGATGTCTGTCAGTAGAACAGCCGCCACTGACAATCGATGTCGGGCGGCGGTTTCCCAGGCCGACCGGGGCGGACCGTGGTCCTGCCCTGATCCTGACTGGATCTGTCCGGACAGACACCGGTGCAGACGGTACACAGTACCCGCACAGTGGCTTCCGGTTGAAATCCGGCCCGGAAGCCCGTCAGTCTGTACACATCGGGTGTGTACGGCGCTACGATGCGCCGCCTTTCGCAGGAGGTGCCATGGCACAGGCATTGCGACCCAACACCGCCGGAGGCCTTTTCGCCACGGACGGAAAGTCCCACCCACTCCAGGACACCCTGCTCGCGGTGACCCTGGTGCTGGGCATCACGTCCTTCATCACGGCGATGTTCCACCACCTGCACCTGCTCAGCTCCTGGACCGGCCTGGTGGGAATTCTCACCGGCGCGTACGGCCAGTGGGTCTCGCAGACGACACGGGGGCGCTTCGGCCTCATCGTGGGCCTGGGCGCATCGGCCGTCGGCTTCTTCCTGGGCATGGCCCACGGCGGCCTCTTCGGCGGGCTCTTCGACTGATTCCGGGCACCCCTGCCTGAATACCGTGGAGCGCCCCGGCCGACGACCGGCCGGGGCGAAGGTCCGTGCGCCCAACCGGGTCGGCTCCCAGGCGCAGTAGGCTTCGCGCGAGAGCCGGAGCCCCTGATCCCATGGGGACACACCAGCCCGAGGAGCGCCCCGAATGACCCTGACCCTGAGGACCATCAGCCGAGAGCAGCATCTGGCGTACCTCCAGAGCCTGCCGTCGGCGAGTCACATGCAGGTCCCGGCCTGGTCGGACGTCAAGGCGGAGTGGCGCGCGGAGAACCTCGGCTGGTTCGACGACCGGACCGGCGAGATGGTCGGCGCCGGCCTCGTCCTCTACCGGCAGCTGCCCAAGATCAAGCGCTACCTGGCCTATCTCCCCGAGGGCCCGGTCATCAACTGGTTCACGCCAAATCTTCAGGAATGGATCGAGCCGATGCTCGCGCACCTGAAGCAGCAGGGCGCGTTCTCGGTGAAGATGGGCCCGCCGGTGGTCATCCGGCGCTGGGAGGCGGTGACCATCAAGAAGGGGATCCAGGACCCGGACGTGAAGCGTCTGCGTGACCTGGAAGCCGACTTCATCGAGCCCCGTGCCTTCGAGGTCGCCGACAAGCTGCGCCGCATGGGATGGCAGCAGGGCGAGGACGGCGGGGCCGGCTTCGGCGACGTCCAGCCCCGCTACGTCTACCAGGTGCCGCTGGCGAACCGGTCCCTGGAAGAGGTCCACAAGAACTTCAACCAGTTGTGGCGCCGCAACATCAAGAAGGCCGAGAAGGCCGGCGTCGAAGTCGTCCAGGGCGGCTACGACGACCTGCCCGAGTGGCAGCGGCTGTACGAGATCACCGCCGTGCGCGACCGTTTCCGGCCGCGCCCGCTGTCGTACTTCCAGCGCATGTGGACCGCCCTCAACACCGAGGACCCCAACCGCATGCGGCTGTACTTCGCCCGGCACAACGGCGTGAACCTGTCCGCGGCCACGATGCTGATCGTCGGCGGCCACGTCTGGTACTCCTACGGCGCCTCCGACAACATCGGCCGTGAGGTCCGGCCCTCGAACGCGATGCAGTGGCGGATGCTGCGCGACGCCTACGCGCTCGGCGCCACCGTCTACGACCTGCGCGGCATCTCCGACTCGCTGGACGAGACGGATCACCTCTTCGGCCTGATCCAGTTCAAGGTGGGGACGGGCGGCCAGGCCGCCGAGTACCTCGGCGAGTGGGACTTCCCGCTGAACAAGCTGCTCCACAAGGCGCTCGACATGTACATGTCGCGCCGTTGAGCCCGCCCCCGCCGCACTGTCCGATCCATCAGCTCCCCTCTCTCTGACACACCGCAGCAACCAGAAAGGTTCCAGGTCCGGCCATGGCGCTCACGCTCTACGTCGACACCGCGCGCTGGCGGGCGCACCACAAGCACGTACAGCAGCAGTTCCCGGGGCTCGTCCCGGTCTGCAAGGGCAACGGCTACGGCTTCGGGCACGAGCGGCTGGCCGAGGAGGCCACCCGGCTGGGTTCGGACGTCCTCGCCGTCGGCACGACGTACGAGGCCGCCCGGATCAAGGACTGGTTCGGTGGCGACCTGCTGGTGCTGACGCCGTACCGGCGCGGCGAGGAGCCCGTCCCGCTGCCCGACCGGGTGATCCGCTCGGTTTCGTCGGTCGACGGTGTGTACGGTCTGGTCGGCGCCCGGGTGGTCATCGAGGTGATGTCCTCGATGAAGCGGCACGGCGTCAGTGAGCAGGATCTGCCCCAGCTGCACTCCGCCATAGAGAACGTCCGGCTGGAAGGCTTCGCCATCCACCTGCCGCTGGACCGCACCGACGGATCGGACGCCGTCGAGGAGGTCATCGGCTGGATGGACCGTCTGCGGGCCGCCCGTCTCCCCCTGCACACGATGTTCGTCAGTCACCTCAAGGCCGAGGAACTGGTCCGGCTGCAGCAGCAGTTCCCGCAGACCCGTTTCCGCGCCCGTATCGGTACCCGGCTGTGGCTGGGGGACCACGAGGCCACCGAGTACCGCGGTGCCGTCCTGGACGTCACGCGCATCGCCAAGGGGGAGAGGTTCGGCTACCGCCAGCAGAAGGCCGCGTCCGACGGCTTCCTGGTGGTCGTGGCGGGTGGTACGTCGCACGGGGTGGGTCTGGAGGCCCCCAAGGCGCTGCACGGTGTCATGCCGCGCGCCAAGGGCGTTGCCCGCGCCGGACTCGCCACGGTGAACCGGAACCTCTCTCCGTTCGTCTGGGGCGGCAAGCAGCGCTGGTTCGCCGAGCCGCCTCACATGCAGGTGTCGATCCTGTTCGTGCCCGCGGAGGCGTCGGAACCTCAGGTCGGCGAGGAACTGGTGGCCCACCTGCGGCACACCACCACGCAGTTCGACCGGGTCCTCGACCGTTGAGCGGCGGTGGGGGGACGAGCTGAGCGGCGAGCGCAGAACGCGGGAAGGCGTCTGAGCAGGCGTCCGGACAGCGAGGAAGGCCGGGCACGGTAGTACCGTGCCCGGCCTTCCTCATGCCTCTCTCGCCTGTCTCCGGGCGAGCGTCACCAGTCGTTCACTCAGAGTGAACCGCTGGTGGCGCCGGCCCCGCCCCACTTGACCCGTGGCCCGTCGAAGTGTGCGACATGCTGTGCGGGTCGGGCGGCGGGGCCGAGGACGAAGACGTCCTCGGCTCGGTCGAGCACCCCTCCCGAAGGATCGTCGTCACCGGAGCGGCGCACCGGGTCCCGCTCGGGCAGCAGGATGTCGCGCACGATCATGACGCACAGATAGAGCGTCCCGAGCAGATGCAGAACGATGGCCCAGTGATAACCGTCGACGGGCAGTCCCTTGTGGTCGTCTCCACTGGTCGTGTACGCGAGGTACATCCAGATGCCGAGGAAGTAGGCCACCTCGCAGGTCTGCCAGATCAGGAAGTCCCGCCACTTCGGCCGGGCCAGGGCGGCCAAGGGCACCAACCACAGGACGTACTGGGGTGAGTAGACCTTGTTGGTAAGGATGAACGCCGCGACGACCAGGAAGGCGAGCTGCGCGAAGCGCGGTCGGCGGGGAGCCATGAGAGCGAGTGCGGCGATACCCACGCAGCACAGCAACATCAGTGCTGTGGCGAGTGTGTTCACGGTGTCGGTGCTCAGCGGGTCGGACGAGTTGTGGGCGGTGATCAACCAGAAGGAGCCGAAATCGACGCCCCGTTCCTGGCTGAACGTGTAGAACTTCGACCAGCCGTCAAAGGCGAAGAACATCACCGGCCCGTTCACCACGGCCCAGGCGACGACCGCACCGCCCAGGGCGGTGCCGTACTCCCGCCAGCGGCCGGCGCGCCAGCACAGCACCAGCAGCGGCCCCAGAAGGAGCACGGGGTAGAGCTTGGCGGCCGTGGCAAGCCCCAGAAGGACCCCGAAGGCGAGGGGACGGCCACGCGACCACATGAGCATCGCCGCGGCCGTCAGGGCGACCGCCAGCAGGTCCCAGTTGATCGTCGCGGTCAGGGCGAAGGCGGGCGCCAGAGCGACCAGGAGACCGTCCCAGGGCCGCCGTGTGTGCGTGCGGGTCACACAGACGGCGATGACGGCCGCGCACACCATGAGCATCCCGGCGTTGACCATCCAGTACCACTGCTCCTGGTCCTGGATGCTGCCGCTGCCGGGCGTGAGCCAGGAGGCGACCTCCATGAACACACCGGTCAGCACCGGGTATTCGAGGTACTGCATGTCACCGGGGAGCTGGTCGAAGTACGGCACCAGACCGTCGGCGAAGCCCCGCCCCTGGTAGAGGTGCGGGATGTCCGAGTAGCACGCGTGCGTGTACTGGGAACCGGCGCCGAAGAACCACGCGCCGTTGTAACAGGGCGCCTTCTGTACCAGGCCGAGGGTGAACAGACCGATCGCCACGAGCACGATCACCCGGACCGGACTCCACCAGGACGCCCCGAGGAGGGCATGCCGCCCGAGCGGACCACCGATCAGCTCGCTGCCGGCCTCGGCGACCTCGTCCTCCCGGGTCGGTTCCACCGGCTCCGGCTCGCGGACGCTCGCTTGCGTCGATTCTCCACTGGGCATGCCGCACATCCTGCCGTACGTGCCAGGACTACGCCGAGGGCCGCCGTACCCGTGGGGTACGGCGGCCCTCGTTTCACGTGAAACACCCAGGTCGGGCAAGCGGGCGATTAGCCGGCCGGGCCTCCGAAGAGACTACCGTTGTTTCCGCCGCCGTTTCCGTTGCCGTTGCCGCGGTTGACGCCTTCCTCTTCCGATTCCGAGGGCGACGGTGAACTGGTCACCCCGCCGTCCGTCCCACCGGCGTCCGCACCGCCCGGTCCGGCACCACCCGTGTCGTCCTCCCCCTTGCAGCGGAAGTCGAGCGGCCTGCAGGTCTCGGTCTCACTCGGGGTGGGGGTGCTGGGCTCCGGCTCCGGCTCCGACGTCGACGGAGACGGCGACGGCGTCTCCTCCTCGGTCTCGGTGGGCGAAGGAGTGGGGGTCGGCGACGGAGTGTCGTTGACGATCTCGCCGATGGGCTTCGGCGTCGGGAAGGGCACCGACTTCTGGCCCTTCAGCGCGTCCTCCATGTAGTCCGCCCAGATCTCGGACGGGAACGAGGCGCCGTGGATCTTGTCCTGGCCGCCCGTGCCGAACATCTTCAGGAACTCGCGGTTCTTGATGGTCTCGTCGTCGGGGTACCGGAACATGCTGATCGCGGTGGACAGTTGCGGGGTGTAGCCGACGAACCAGGCGGACTTGTTGCCGTCCGTGGTACCGGTCTTGCCCGCCACCTCACGGCCCTCGAGCTGGGCGTTGGTGCCGGTTCCCTCCTCGACGACGGTCTTCAGTACGTCCGTGACGTTGTCCGCGACCAGAGAGGTGAACGCCCGCTCGGTCTGGATCTTGTGCGTGTAGACCGTGCCGTCCTTGCTGCTCGTCACCCTCTTGACGGAGAACGGGTCACGCTGCTCACCACTGGCCGCGAAGGTGGCGTACGAACCCGCCATCCGGATCGCGCTGGGGCTCGAGGTACCGAGGGAGAACGACGGGTAGTTCGTTCCGGCGAGGCTGCTCTCCAGAAGCCCGGAGTCCTCCGCGGACTCCTTCACCTTGTCCAGGCCGACATCCACGCCGAGCTGGACGAAGGAGGAGTTCACCGACTCCCGCATCGCCTCACGGAGGTCGATCTTGTAGTCGGGCGCAGTGCCGTACGTCTGGTCACCGTCATTGACCTGCTGCCACTGCTCGCCCTTCTCGTTCTGCCAGACCGAACCGTCGTATTCCTTGATCTTGAGCTTGTTCTGGCCGCTGTACAGGCTCTTCTCGGACACCTGCGTCCGCTCGTCCTGGGCCTGGTCCGGATCGCCGTCGGGGTCCCGGACACCCCACTTCATGGCGGCCGCCAGCACGTACGGCTTGAACGTCGAGCCGACCTGGGCGCCGGTCGCGTCGGCGTTGTTGGTGAAGTGCGTGGTCGCGTCGGCACCGCCGTAGATGGCCACGATCGCGCCGGTCGCCGGGTCCACCGAGGCTCCGCCGAACTGGACGTGGGTGTCCTTGTCGGGGCGCTCCTCGGGCTTGATGTTCTTCTTGTAGACCTTCTGGACCGACTCCTCGAGTGCCTTGACCTTCTTCTTGTCGAAGGTCGTGTAGATCGAGTAGCCGCCCTGCTCCAGCAAGTCGGCGGTGATGCCGGTTTCCTCGCTGTTGTTGACGATGTACGCCTTGGCGAGGTCCACGAGGTAACCGATCTGCCCGCTCAGCGCGGTGTTCGACCGGGGGTTCTGCACCTCGGGCAGCTTGGTGTACTTGGCTCTGGTCGCGGGATCCAGATGCCCGTACTCGACCATCTTGTTCAGCGTGTCCTGCATCTGGAGCCGGGCACGCTTCTTGTTCGCCGCAGGGCTGGCGTTGACCGGGTCGATGGAACTGGCGCCGGCCGGGTCGTAGTAGGTGGCTCCCTTGAGGACCGCCGCCAGGAAGGCGCACTCGCCCTCGTCGAGGTTCACGGCCTTCTTGTCGAAGTAGGCCTGCGCCGCGGCCTGGATCCCGTAGGCCCCACGCCCGTAGTACGCCGAGTTCAGGTAGCCCGCAAGGATGTCTTTCTTTTCCTTGGTGGTGCCCACCTTGACCGAGACGAACATCTCCTTGACCTTGCGGGAGATGGTCTGCGACTGGTCGTCCAGCATGGCGTTCTTGACGTACTGCTGGGTGATCGTGGATCCACCCTGCGTGTTGCCACCCCTGGCCATGTTGAACACGGCGCGGGCGATGCCCTTGGGGTCGATGCCGCTGTCCTCGTAGAACGTCTTGTTCTCCTGGGAGATGACCGCTAGCTGCATCGCCTTGGGGATCTCTTCGATCTCGATGATCTGGCGGTTGCGCTCACCACCCGTGGCGACCATCTGTGAGTTGTCGGACCAGTAGTAGACGTTGTTCTGCGCTTTCGCGGTCTTGGCCTCGTCAGGAACGCCCACCATCGCGTACCCGATCCCCGCGGCAGCCACCATGCTGCCGAAGAACGCGATACACAGGCCGGTGACGAACTTCCAGGACGGCATCCAGCGGCGCCAGCCGTACTTGTCGTGGCGCGGATAGTCGATGATCCGTTTCTGGTCGGAAGGTGCCGCCCGGCCTCGGCCGGGCCCGGTGGAACCGGCCCGGCGGCCCCCGCCTCTCTGCGCCGCGCGTCGCGCTTCGGCGCGGCTTCCATGACTGTGGACCTCACCACCCGAGTCGCGGGAGTCCGACCCATAGGAATCGGACGGAGACCCGGTGGCGCCGCGCGGCGCCGCGCGGCGGCCGGAGGACGAGCCTGACTGGCCTCGTCGGGCCGCGGCACGTCCGCCACCCTGCGGCTGCGGTGGTTTGCGACGGTGCTCGCTCATCGAACGACTACTCCTCGGGCAGGCGCATCTCGCGCGCCTGGAAACGGCAGCTGGTTTCCGGTCCCCCCGAAGTACGGATGCGGTGGGTTCCGCATTCATCCCGTACTGCACCGGGGACGAGGACGCCCCCAGGCGTCACTCGGTTCCCGGTGTGTTGTGCATGGCGCACAGACTACGCATCACCAAAACCTGTCGAGCGCAGAAGTTCGGCTCAAATCAGGCAACTTGCTCCGATCGAACCGGTGATGTGATCCCGTTCACCACCCTCCCCCTTGTCCCAGCCGGATGGCCGTTCTATCGTCGTGATGTATCGAGTCGATACATCAGCTCGGCATAAGGACGGCGATGAGCCGGCCACGAGACCGTCACCGCACGACCGCGGCAGAGAGGAGGCGACGATGAGCCGGCGTTCCGGGATCCTCGAGTTCGCCGTACTCGGCCTGCTCCGCGAGTCTCCGATGCACGGCTATGAGCTGCGCAAAAGACTCAATACGTCACTGGGTGTGTTCCGTGCCTTCAGCTACGGGACGCTCTACCCCTGCCTCAAGACGCTGGTCGCCAACGGCTGGTTGATCGAGGAACCGGGAAACACCACAGAGGACGCCCTCGCCGCTCCCCTCACGGGCCGTCGCGCCAAGATCGTCTACCGGTTGACGGCCGAGGGTAAGGAGCACTTCGAACAGCTGCTCTCCCAGACGGGCCCCGACGCGTACGAGGACGAGACCTTCGCCGCGCGGTTCGCCTTCTTCGGACAGACATCACGTGACGTACGCATGCGTGTGCTGGAAGGCCGCCGCAGCCGGCTGGAGGAGCGCCTGGAGAAAATGCGGGTCTCACTGGCCCGGACCCGGGAGCGTCTCGACGACTACACGCTCGAGCTCCAGCGTCACGGGATGGAGTCCGTGGAGCGGGAAGTGCGCTGGCTGAACGAGCTCATCGAGAGCGAGCGGGCCGGGCGAGACCTCAAGGGTCCCGCTTCCGGGGCGTCCCCTCGACAGGACACCACATCTGGAGCGTCGGGCGACCTGCCCCGGCCGGGGGACCGCCCCCGGCCGGATTCGCCCGACGACACCGCCACGTGAGTCCCGCTCAGGGCCTCACTCGTACTACACAGGGAGCAACCGGAATGGGTTCGGTTCGCGTAGCCGTCGTCGGCGTGGGCAACTGTGCCGCATCGCTGGTACAGGGAGTCGAGTACTACAAGGACGCCGACCCGGCGTCCAAGGTCCCGGGCCTGATGCACGTCCAGTTCGGCGACTACCACGTCCGCGACGTCGAGTTCGTCGCCGCTTTCGACGTGGACGCCAAGAAGGTCGGCCTCGACCTCGCTGACGCCATCGGCGCCTCCGAGAACAACACCATCAAGATCTGCGACGTCCCCAGCACCGGTGTGACGGTCCAGCGCGGTCACACCCTCGACGGTCTCGGCAAGTACTACCAGGCCACCATCGAGGAGTCCGCGGAGGAGCCGGTCGACGTCACCCAGGTCCTCAAGGACAAGCAGGTCGACGTTCTGGTCTGCTATCTGCCCGTCGGCTCCGAGGACGCGGCGAAGTTCTACGCCCAGTGCGCCATCGACGCCAAGGTCGCCTTCGTCAACGCCCTCCCGGTGTTCATCGCCGGCACCAAGGAGTGGGCGGACAAGTTCACCGAGGCCGGCGTACCGATCGTCGGTGACGACATCAAGTCCCAGGTCGGCGCCACCATCACGCACCGCGTCATGGCGAAGCTGTTCGAGGACCGCGGCGTCGTCCTGGACCGCACGATGCAGCTGAACGTCGGCGGCAACATGGACTTCAAGAACATGCTCGAGCGTGAGCGCCTGGAGTCCAAGAAGATCTCCAAGACACAGGCCGTCACCTCCCAGATCCCCGACCGGGACCTCGGCGAGAACAACGTGCACATCGGCCCGTCCGACTACGTCGCCTGGCTGGACGACCGCAAGTGGGCCTATGTGCGCCTCGAGGGCCGCGCCTTCGGCGATGTCCCGCTGAACCTGGAGTACAAGCTCGAGGTCTGGGACTCCCCGAACTCCGCGGGTGTCATCATCGACGCCCTGCGCGCCGCGAAGATCGCCAAGGACCGCGGCATCGGGGGCCCGATCCTGTCGGCTTCGTCGTACTTCATGAAGTCCCCTCCGGTGCAGTACTTCGACGACGACGCCCGCGTCAAGGTCGAGCAGTTCATCCAGGGCGAGGTCGAGCACTAGAACCTCCCCACTGTGGGCAGTTGAGGGTCCCCGGGTCGTGTGCCCCGGGGACCCTCCCCGTATGTGAGGCTGTGGCTCATGGCCGTCGTCCGTGACCTGCGCGTCCTGCTGCGTTTCCAGGGCTTCAGACGCCTGCTCGCCGTCCGGCTGCTCTCCCAGGGCGCCGACGGTGTCTACCAGGTCGCCCTCGCCGCCTATGTGGTCTTCTCGCCGGAGAAACAGACGTCCGCCGTGGCCGTCGCCTCCGCGATGGCGGTCCTGCTGCTCCCCTACTCCCTGGTCGGCCCTTTCGCCGGTGTCCTGCTGGACCGCTGGCGCCGCCGTCAGGTCTTTCTGTACGGCAACCTGCTGCGCGCGCTGATGGCCTCGGTGACCGCCGTCCTGATCCTCG
The DNA here is from genome assembly GCF_052246875.1 of Streptomyces sp. GDS52. Classification (NCBI taxonomy): domain Bacteria; kingdom Bacillati; phylum Actinomycetota; class Actinomycetes; order Kitasatosporales; family Streptomycetaceae; genus Streptomyces; species Streptomyces sp. GDS52. The sequence goes on along the minus strand of NZ_CM125966.1, from coordinate 3,651,600 downwards.
GCCAGGTCCCGGACTGGCTTCTCTACGTCTCAGCCCTGTGTGTCACCGCCGTCAACCGCTTCGTCCTCGCCGGCCTGTCCGCCGCCCTGCCGCGCGTGGTGGACTCCGAACGACTGGTCGTCGCCAATTCCCTCTCGCCGACGGCCGGCACCCTCGCGGCGACCGCGGGCGGCGGTCTGGCCTTCGTCGTGCGCCTGGTCGTCGCGGACTCCGACGCCGCCGTCGTGCTCGTGGGCGCGGCACTGTATCTGTGCGCGGCCCTGGCGTCGCTGCGCATCGCGAAGGAACTGCTCGGTCCTGACCGGGCGCTGGTACATCCACGGCTCGCCACGGCGCTCACCGGCACCGCCCGCGATCTGATGGCAGGTCTGCGCCACCTTGCCGCATCTCCACGCAGGGAGGCGGCCTGGGCGCTCACCGCGATGTCCCTGATGCGGTTCTGCTACGGCGCCATGCTCGTCATGCTGCTGATGCTGTGCCGGTACGCCCTGACCGACACCGCGGACGAGGGACTCGCTCTTCTGGGACTGGCGTTGGGTGTGTCCGGCGCCGGCTTCTTCGTCGCGGCCGTCGTGACTCCTTGGGCCGCGGGGCGGTTCGGGCCCGGCCGCTGGATCATGCTGTGCGCGGCGGCCGCCGCGGTCCTGGAGCCCGCGCTCGGTCTGCCCTTCGCCGCCGGCCCTCTGCTGATCGGGGCGTTCGTCCTGGGGCTGACCACCCAGGGCGCGAAGATCGCCACGGACACCATCGTCCAGTCCTCCGTCGAGGACGGTTTCCGAGGCCGGATCTTTGCCCTCTACGACGTCCTGTTCAACGTGGCTTTCGTCGGTGCCGCCGCGGTGGCCGCCCTGATGCTGCCACCGGACGGCCGGTCGGTCCCACTGGTGGTAACGATCGCCGTTATCTACGGAGCAGTAGCTGTGGCTATCGCCCGCTTTGAGCGCCAGTAAGTGTCACATCAATGCCACAGAGCTCCAGCACGGCGTGGCGTTGTCAGTACCAGCCGATACCTTACGTGCGTCTTATCAACGCGTCTTTCGCGCCACGCACTCACGTTCCAGGGGGACCTCCAAGTGACCACTCCGCCACCTCAGGGCAACCCGTTCGCCCAGGGCCAGCAGCAGCCCTACGGCCAGCCCCAGGGCCAGGCTCCGCAGCCGCCCCAGGGCGGTTTCCCCCAGCAGGCAGGTCAGCCTGGCTTCCCCGCACAGGGCGCCCCGGTCCCCCCGCCGACTCCCGCCGGGCGCTTCAACAAGAAGCTGCTGCGCGTCCTCGGCCTCATCGTCGTCGCGGTCCTCATAGCCCTGGGCAAGTGGTTCTTCGGGCAGACAGACGCAGAGACCACGTCCGTGGGCAGCTGCATGCACAACGAGGGCACACAGTCCAGTCCGGACCTCAAGACGGTCGACTGCTCTTCAGGCGATGCTCAGTACAAGGTCGTCGAAAAGTTCGACAACACCAGTGACGACAGCAAGTGCGAGGCTGTCGCGGAAGCGACGATCTCGTACTACCAGACGGGCAGCAGCAGCCACAACGTGGTCCTCTGCCTCAAGGAAGTGAAGTAACACCTTCGCTCAGACCGTGCGTGGGGGGGGTGTTTCACGTGAACCCCCCCCCACGCATGCCGACGGGGGCTATGTTTCACGTGAAACGTGACCCCCGTTCCCCACTCTCAGCCCTGCTGCTCGGCCCACCACTCCTTGAGGGCCGCCACCGCCGCGTCATGCCCCATCGGACCGTTCTCCAGACGAAGCTCCAGCATGTGCTTGTACGCCTGACCGACCGCCGGTCCGGGCTTGACGCCGAGGATCTCCATGACCTGGTTGCCGTCGAGGTCCGGGCGGATGGAGTCCAGTTCCTCCTGCTCCTGGAGCTTGGCAATGCGCTCCTCCAGACCGTCGTACGCACGGGACAGCGCGGCCGCCCTGCGGCGGTTGCGTGTCGTGCAGTCCGAGCGGGTCAGCTTGTGCAGCCGATCCAGGAGCGGCCCCGCGTCCCGGACGTAGCGACGGACGGCGGAGTCCGTCCACTCTCCCGTGCCGTAGCCGTGGAAACGCAGATGGAGCTCGACCAGGCGCGAGACGTCCTTCACCAGTTCGTTGGAGTACTTGAGGGCCGTCATGCGCTTCTTCGTCATCTTCGCGCCCACCACCTCGTGATGGTGGAAGGAGACCCGGCCGTCGCCCTCGAAACGGCGCGTGCGCGGCTTGCCGATGTCATGCAGCAGAGCCGCAAGGCGCAGTGTCAGGTCGGGGCCGGCGTCCTCCAGCGCCATCGCCTGCTCCAGGACGATCAGCGTGTGCTCGTAGACGTCCTTGTGCCGGTGGTGCTCATCGCTCTCCAGACGCAGGGCCGGCAGTTCGGGCAGCACGTGGTCGGCGAGCCCGGTATCGACGAGCAGGGTCAGCCCCTTGCGCGGGTGAGCGGACAGGACCAGCTTGTTCAGCTCGTCCCGGACCCGCTCGGCCGAGACGATGTCGATGCGTCCGGCCATCTCCCGCAGGGCCGTGACCACCTCGGGAGCCACCTCGAAATCGAGCTGAGCGGCGAAGCGCGCGGCTCGCATCATCCGCAGCGGATCGTCCGAGAAGGACTCTTCGGGGGTGCCCGGTGTGCGCAGCACACCGGCCGCGAGATCGTCCAGGCCACCGTGCGGGTCGATGAACTCCTTCGCGGGAAGCGCGAGGGCCATCGCGTTCACCGTGAAGTCACGACGGACGAGGTCCTCCTCGATGGAGTCGCCGTACGCCACCTCCGGCTTGCGTGACGTGCGGCCGTACGCCTCCGAGCGGTAGGTCGTCACCTCGATCTGAAAGCTTCGGTCAACGTCTCCGACGCGGACGTCCTTCTGGGCTCCGACGGTGCCGAAGGCGATCCCCACCTCCCAGACGGCGTCCGCCCACGGACGAACGATCTTCAGGACGTCCTGTGGGTGGGCGTCAGTCGTGAAGTCGAGGTCATTGCCGAGCCGGCCGAGCAGAGCGTCCCGGACCGAACCGCCGACCAGGGCGAGTGAGAACCCGGCCTCCTGGAAGCGGCGGGCGAGGTCGTCGGCGACAGGGGCGACCCGCAGCAGTTCGTTGACCGCTTGGTCCTGCACCTGGCTCAGGGCACTGGTTTGTTCGTTGGCGTTCGGCACAACAGAAAAGGGTACGTGGCTCGGGCGGCCGGAGGCTCCCCCTGGGTCAGGCACGGTCACCTCCGGCGAGACCCGCACGAGGTCTGTACCCGCAGGACGGGACGCGCTCCCCTTATACAGCCACATAGAGGGCAGTGCGGCGCTCCCCCCGATCGTGTGGACCGGTCCGCGGCACTCAGCCCCTCCGCTCCTCGTTACCATGCGTGGACGTACATTCCGACGACCACTGACGACGACAAGGGACGGGCGAGCGCGTGGCCGAGGCGGCAGACTTCCAGGGGACGAGTGCCTCACCTGCCCGCCGCTGGCTGCGGCGCACCGGAACCCTGTTCGCCGGAGTACCCCTGCTGGCCGGCCTGCTCCAGTTGCCCGCCGCGTCTCCGGCGGGCGCCACCGCGCAGAGCACCCGGCAGGCTCCCTCCGGTGCGGGCTCGGTCTCCGTCTCCGTGAACTCGCTCACCCCGAGCACCCCCACCGAGGGAGACACCGTCACCGTGTCCGGCACGGTGACCAACAAGGGCGGGAAAGCGGTCACCGACGCCCACGTCGGCCTGCGGGTGGGTCCCCTGCTGAACACCCGCTCCGGGATCGAGACCGTCGCCAGGAACAGTGACGACGTCCAGGGCGCCGTCGGCCCGGAGATCGACGACAAGTACTCCCAGGAGTTCGAACGCCTCGCTCCGGGCGTCTCACAGCCCTTCCGTATCTCCGTGCCGACGGACGAGCTCAGCCTCGGAAAGAACGGCGTCTACCAGCTGGCGGTGGCCCTCTCCGGACAGACTTCCGCCCAGCCGTGGCAGCAGACCCTCGGTGTCCGGCACACGTTCCTGCCGTGGCAGCCCGAGGAAGCCGACAAAAAGACGAGAACGACGTTTCTGTGGCCGCTGATCTCCACGGTCCACACGACGGCGGAGACCGGTTCCGACGAACAGCAGACCCCGGTCCTCCGCGACGACGTCCTGGCCAAGGAGATCTCCCCGGGCGGCCGTCTGGACCGGATGGTGGCACTGGGCAAGGATCTCGATGTCACCTGGGTGGTCGATCCGGACCTGCTGGCATCCGTCGACGCGATGACCGAGAGCTACGAAGTCCGAAGCGAGGGTGACACCACCACGGCGGGCCGTCATCAGGCTGTCGCCAAGAGATGGCTCGCCCAGGTGCAGAGCGCGGTGGCGGACAACGAGGTCGTCGCGTTGCCCTTCGGCGACCCGGATCTTGCCTCCCTCGCCCACAACGGCACGTCGGTCACCGGCTCCCTGAGTCATCTCAAGGAGGCCACGGATGTCGTCGTCAACACGGTCGAGCCGATACTCCACGTGAAACCGACCACCGACTTCGCCTGGCCCGTCAATGGTGCGGTGGACCCCTCCATCGTCAAGGTCGCCACATCCGCCGGCGCCGACAAGGTGATCGCCCGCAGCGACAGTTTCCGGGAGACCGGTGACCTGTCCTACACGCCTTCGGCCGCACGCCCCATCGGGGGCGGCACCACGGCGGTGGTCGCGGACGCCCGGTTGTCCACCCTGTTCCAGGGCGATATGACCAAGGCCTCCACGACCACGTCCACGGTGCAGCGGTTCCTGGCACAGAGCCTGACGCTCAGCCTCCAGACCGGTCGGCAGCGCAGCATCGTCGTGGCTCCGCAGCGCACTCCCTCCGCGAGCCAGGCCCAGACGATGGCCGAGGTGCTGAAGGCCGTCCAGGACGGAAACTGGTCGGAGTCCCAGGACCTCACCGCCGCCGCGAAGGCGAAGCCGGACCCCGCCGCCACCACCGAGGTTCCCTCGGCCTCCTCGTATCCCTCCTCGCTGCGCAAGCAGGAACTGCCGCAGTCGGCGTTCGAGCAGATCGCGAGGACACAGGACAAGCTCGACAAGTTCCAGGTGATCCTCTCCGACCCGTCCCGGGTGGTGACCCCGTTCGGCCGGGCCCTGAACCGGGGGATGTCCGTCTCATGGCGCGGCCAGGTCGCCGAGGCGGCCACCTACCGCAGTGGGGTCGAGGCGTACCTCGACGGACTCCTCGACCAGGTGAAGCTGATCGAGAAGTCGGAGACGAAACTGTCCGGCCGCAGTGCCACGATCCCCGTGACCGTCCAGAACAACCTGGTGCAGGGCGTCGAGCACCTGACGCTGCGTCTCACCTCGACCAACCCGACCCGCCTCGAGATCGAGGGGGCCGCCTACGGAGAGCAGCCGGTCACCGTCTCGGGCGGTCACAGCCAGTCGGTGAAGTTCACCACGTCCGCCAACGCCAACGGCCGGGCGACGGTGATCGCCCAGCTGTACACGCAGGACGGCCAGAAGTACGGCGAGCCGGTCACCTTCGACGTCAAGGTCACCGAGATCACCGCCACGGTGATGCTGGTCATCGGCGGCGGTGTCCTGCTGCTCGTCCTTGCCGGCTTCAGGATGTACACCCAGCGCAAGCGTGCCGCGGCCCGCGAGGTCCTGGAGGAGAAGCGCGCGCCGGACGGGGGCAGCGAAGGTCCGCAGAACCCGGGCGCCCCCGCGGTACGTCTCACCAAGAAGTCGGAGGACTGTTCGGAAACGGACGCCCCGGAGCAGCCGAGTGACCCGGTACCGGACACCGCACCGGAAAGCGCAGACCCGTCCGGCACGGGTGAGAGAGTGGACCGTTGAGGATGTCGTGGCCGGGTGGGCCAGGGACGATGAGGTGGGGTAACCATGAACGCGCCGTACGACGGTGACCGCGGCCGTGCCGCGGGCAACTCGGGCCATCCCGAGTCGGACCCGCCCGAGGGTCCGCCGCCCGGGCACGACCAGGCTCCGCAGCCGCCCGCTGATACGTATCTCCAGGACACCTACGACCAGGATCCCTACCGCGCGCAGGACATCGCCGCCCAGGACCCGGTCGCGGAGGCCCTGTACGACCGCGCGGCGCACCCCCCGCCCCCACAGGGCACGTACGCCCCTCAGCAGCCGCTGTACGGGCAGCCTCCCCAGTCGCCCCACGCGCCCGACCCTCGGGTATGGGCCCAGGCCCCGGCACCGGAACCGGACGCTCCGACCCAGTACCTCCCGTACGGGGATGATCCGCGCACGACACAGTTCGTGGGCGTGGACGACCTGGTCGGCCAGGCCGGAGACAAGCGCCGTGAGCCGGACGCCTTCGCCCACCTGCTCCGCGATCAGCAGCAGGACGGTGGCTACACCCAACAGCACGGCGGTGGGCGTCCCGGCTACCAGCCGGTGGCCGGCCGGCAGTCCCCTGAATCGGTTCCGGTACCCGGCCCGGCCTCCGCGGCACCCGGTCACTACGCGGGAGCCACACCACCGCCTGCCGCCGAGTCTCCCGCACCGGAACCGGCTGCCGCGCCGCCCGCGAAGAAGGGCGGCCGGGCCGGAGGGCTGCTGAAGTCCAGTGCCGTGATGGCGGCGGGCACGATGGTGTCCCGCCTCACCGGATTCATCCGCTCCGCCTTGATCGTCTCAGCGCTCGGTCTGGGTCTTCTCGGTGACTCGTTCCAGGTCGCGTACCAGTTGCCGACCATGATCTACATCCTCACCGTCGGCGGCGGCCTCAACTCCGTCTTCGTGCCGCAGCTCGTCCGCGCCATGAAGGACGATGCCGACGGTGGCATCGCGTACGCCAACCGACTGCTGACCCTCGTGATGGCGGCCCTGGCCGCACTCACCGCCGTCGCGTGGCTCGCCGCGCCGCTCCTCGTGCGTGCGCTGTCCAACCCGGTCGCCTCCGACTCCGCGGCCAACGAGGTCGCCGTCACCTTCACCCGCTACTTCCTGCCCTCGATCTTCTTCATGGGCGTACACGTGGTGATGGGGCAGATCCTCAACGCGCGCGGCCGGTTCGGCGCGATGATGTGGACCCCGGTCCTCAACAACATCGTCATCATCGTGACACTCGGTACGTTCATCTACGTCTACGGCACCGCCGCCGACTCGCAGATGACCGTCACGAGCATTCCGCCGGAAGGCCAGCGTCTCCTCGGCATCGGTATCCTGCTCGGCCTCGTCGTCCAGGCCCTGGCCATGATCCCGTACCTGCGCGAGACGGGATTCCGTATCCGTCTGCGCTTCGACTGGAAGGGTCACGGTCTGGGGAAGGCGGCGAAGCTCGCCAAGTGGACCATCCTGTTCGTGCTCGCCAACCAGGCGGGCGCGCTGGTCGTGACCCAGCTGTCCACAGCGGCCGGCCTGAACTCCGATGCCCAGGGCACCGGCTTCGCCGCCTACGCCAACGCCCAGCTGATCTGGGGCCTGCCCCAGGCCATCATCACCGTCTCGCTGATGGCCGCCCTGCTGCCCCGTATCTCCCGCTCGGCGGCAGAGGACGACAGCGGTGCCGTCCGGGACGACATCTCCCAAGGCCTGCGCACCACGGCCGTCGCGATCGTGCCGATCGCTTTCGGCTTCATCTCCCTCGGTATCCCGATGTGCACCCTGATCTTCGGTTCCTCGGGCACCGGCGCAGCGACCAACATGGGTTACATGCTGATGGCCTTCGGCCTCGGTCTGATCCCCTACTCCGTGCAGTACGTCGTCCTGCGTGCCTTCTACGCCTATGAGGACACCCGGACCCCCTTCTACAACACGGTCATCGTGGCCGCGGTCAACGCGATCGCCTCGGCCGTCTGCTTCTTCGTCCTCCCGGCCCGCTGGGCCGTGGTCGGCATGGCCGCCGCCTACGGCCTTGCCTACGCGGCCGGCGTCGGTGTCGCCTGGCGCCGGCTGCGCAAGCGGCTGGGCGGGGACCTGGACGGCGCTCGGGTGCTGCGGACGTACGCCCGGCTGTGCATCGCCTCGGTTCCGGCCGCGCTGCTCAGCGGTGCGGTCTGCTACGGCATCGGGCACAGCCTCGGTCAGGGCGCCGGAGCTTCGTTCGCCGCGCTGCTGGCCGGTGGGGCCGTCCTGTTCGGCGTCTTCTTCGTCGCCGCCCGCCGGATGCGCATCGTGGAGGTCAACTCGTTGGTCGGTATGGTCCGCGGACGCCTGGGACGCTGAGTCACGGGTAACCGCACAACCATCGTCAGCCCTTGTGTGTCGTGCATAGCGGCAGACTGTGGGCACAATTGGTTTTGGCGTCGAACGGCGCGCGAGGGCGGTCGGCCGACGCGCAATGAATGGGGAGGCAGGGAACGACGGTGGCGGAACGGAGCACAGCTGCCGTCGACGTGGCAGACAACAGCGGCGAGCAGCCGCTGACCGCGCAGGCGGGCCAGTCCACGGCCGACGGGGTGGTCAAGAACCGGGAGCAGGACACGGACAGCGACGCGGCACAGGAGAACACCGGGACCGAGGGTTCCGGGACACCGTCGCCGCTCGAACTGCACAGCGGTCACAAGCTCGCCAGACGCTATCGTCTCGAAGAGTGCGTCACCCGTCTGGACGGGTTCAGCAGTTGGCGTGCCGTGGACGAGAAACTCCGCCGCGCCGTCGGTGTGCACATTCTGCCCGCGGACCACTCCCGTGCCCGCTCCGTCCTCGCCTCGGCTCGCTCCTCCGCCCTGCTGGGCGACCCTCGCTTCGTTCAGGTCCTGGACGCCGTCGAGGAGAACGACATCGTCTACGTCGTCCACGAGTGGCTCCCCGACGCCACGGAGTTGACCGCGCTCCTGGCGGCCGGCCCACTCGAGGTGTACGACGCCTATCAGATGGCCAGTCAGATCTCCTCCGCCATGGCCGCGGCCCACCGCGAGGGACTCGCCCATCTGCGCCTGAACCCCAATGCGGTCCTGCGTACCTCGACAGGCCAGTGGCGCATTCGGGGTCTCGCCGTGAACGCGGCACTGCGCGGCATCGGCTCCGACACCCCACAGCGCACCGACACCGAATCCATCGGTGCCCTGCTGTACGCGGCACTCACCCAGCGCTGGCCGTACGAGATCGACGCATACGGTCTGTCAGGGCTGCCGAAGGACATCGGTCTGATCCCGCCCGACCAGGTGCGGGCCGGTGTCCACCGCGGCCTGTCCGAACTCGCCATGCGCGCACTGGCCAACGACGGCGCCACCGCCTCCCGGCATGAGTCCCCGTGCACCACGCCGGAGGAGCTGGTGAAGGCGATCGGCGAGATGCCCCGCATCCGTCCACCGGAGCCTGCCTTCACCACCCCGCCGGACTACCAGCGCACGACGTACCAGCAGGGTTCCTACGGGCGTCCGGCACCCGGTCTGGGCGTCACCCAGTCGGCGCCGGCCCCGCCGCCCCCGCTGCAGAGCCGTACGGGCAAGGCGCTGAAGTGGGCCGTGTCGGCACTGCTGATCGCCGCACTCGGTCTGGGCAGCTGGCAGCTCGCGGACGCCCTCATCGACCAGGGCGGCAGCGCGGACGACACCAACAAGACGCAGACGACGGACGGCAACGACAAGAGCCCCCAAAAACCCAAGCCGGCCGAGCCACTCACGATCCAAGGCTCTCAGGAGTACGTGGCGACCGGTGCGGCCCAGGCCCCCGGTGATGTGGCCAAGACCTACGACAACGACGAGTCGACCTACTGGCGGACCAAGAAGTACAACGCCGGCCCGGCACTCGCGCCCTACAAACCCGGAGTGGGCATCGTCTACGACCTCGGCTCGGCCAAGGAGGTCTCGGCGGCGTCGATAGGGCTCCGGTACACCGGTGACCACACGACGGTGCACCTCTACGCCACCGACTCGCTGACGCCTTCGACCGGAATCGACGGCATGAAGGAGATCGGATCCGCCACGACCAGTGACAGATCGCTGAATGTGAAGGCGTCGGACCCGGTGAAGACGCAGTACGTACTGCTGTGGATCACGGCCGTCCCGAACGCGCCCGCCGACGGCTACAGCGGTGCCGGCTACAAGCAGGCCATCACCGACCTGAAGTTCACCGGCTGACGTCTCACCGAGCGAGGGGAGGGGGTCCGATGCCGGACGGCACCACGCACCACGACGCAAGCGATCAGGACCTCCTCGCCCGCCATGTGGAGGGCGATCCCGAAGCCTTCGGCGAGCTGGTACGCCGACACCGGGACCGGCTGTGGGCGGTGGCCCTCCGGACGTTGGGGGACCGGGAGGAGGCCGCTGACGCGGTTCAGGACGCTCTTGTCTCCGCCTATCGGGCCGCCCATACCTTCCGAGGCCAGTCGGCCGTCACGACATGGCTGCACCGGATCACGGTGAACGCGTGCTTGGACCGTGCGCGCAAGGCTGCATCCCGGAAGACCTCCCCGGTCGACGACACAGAGCGCCTGGAACAGTTGTTGGAGCCCCACGAGTCCGCCTCGGCTCCCGCGGAACGCAACGATCTGCACCGTCAGCTCATAGCCGCCATGGGAACTCTCCCACCCGATCAGCGGGCGGCTCTCGTGCTGGTGGACATGCAGGGCTACCCCGTCGCGGAGGCCGCCCGCATCCTCGATGTGCCCACCGGCACGGTGAAGAGCCGCTGCGCCCGAGGCAGAGCCAGACTCCTTCCCCTTCTGCACCATCTACGGCCGGACGGGAGCGGTGACAGCAGGAAGCGGGAGGGGGAACGGAACCGGACGCAGGGGGCATCCGTCCCACCCGCAGCGGGACCGCATCGAGCGGATCCGCCGGCTACAAGCCCGAGTGACCCAGCGGCAGTGAAGGGCGGAGGTGGGAAAACGTGACATCGACACCAGACATGACGGAGCACCCGGACGTCGCGGAGATCTCCGACCTCACCGAGGGACTCCTGTCACCCGCTCGAACCGCCGCTGTGCGCCGACACATGGACGAGTGCGACCTCTGCGCAGACGTCCATGCGTCACTGGAGGAGATCAGGGGACTGCTTGGCACGGTGCCGGGTCCACCCCGTACGCCTGCCGAAGTGGCACGCCGTATCGATGCCGCGCTCGCCGCGGAAGCACTCCTGCATGCCAGGGCACCGGGGTCCGAGAAGGCCACAGAGCTGGTCGGCCTCTCCCCTTCCCCGTCCGATGAGGACCGTGCGCATGTTTCACGTGAAACATCGACGTCGACGGGCCGCCCCTCAGGGCGCCCACGCCCTTCCACCACCGGTCCAGGTCGTAAGGACCGTATGCAACGCGGCCGCCGCAAGGCGGCTGTGCTGGGAACCGTGCTCACCGTTGCGACTCTGGGACTCGGCACACTGTTCCTGACGTCCCAGAACGACGAGACGGGCCCGGGTGTCGTTCAGCAGACGGCCTCGGACACCTTCACCGAAAGTGAGCTGGGGAAGCAGGTCTCCGATCTCCTCGCGCAGAACCAGCGGAAGGGCGCGTCCTCCCGCATGCCGCAGACCTTGGAAATGGAATCGGAGCCCGAAGCCGCCAGCCCCAGGGTTTTCCAGCAACCCACGGTCCCGGCATGCGTCCGCGAGGGAATCGGCCGCGATGACGCCGCACTCGCCACAGAACAGGGCATCTACAAAGGGCGAGAAGCTCTCCTGGTGGTGCTTCCCAACCCCTCCGACGACACCCGTGTGACCGCCTACATCGTCGACGCCACCTGCGTCGGCAATCCGTCCTCGGCCACCACGGCGAAGATTCTGCTGAAGAACTCCTACACCCGCGGCTGACAGTCGACGCTCCGTATCCGTCCTGAGCGGTATCTCGTACGGTATGCGCCTGCCCGCGCCCGCCCGGGAACCACGTCCGTCAGTTCCATCGGTGTGCTCAGGCACAGCGGGAATGCTCGCCCCTTAAAATCCGTTGGGTGAGGTGAGAGTTCCGACAGAAGCTCCCACCGGTCGGATGACACAGCCCAGAGACGAGGAAACAAGCCGTGAGCGACGTCCGTAATGTGATCATCATCGGTTCGGGGCCGGCCGGCTACACGGCAGCCCTCTACACCGCTCGTGCGTCGCTGAAGCCCTTGGTGTTCGAGGGCGCCGTGACCGCCGGTGGTGCGCTGATGAACACCACCGATGTCGAAAACTTCCCCGGCTTCCAGGACGGCATCATGGGCCCCGAGCTCATGGACAACATGCGCGCCCAGGCAGAGCGCTTCGGGGCAGAGCTCATTCCCGACGACGTGGTCGCCGTCGACCTGACCGGAGAGATCAAGACCGTCACGGACACCGCAGGAACGGTCCACAAGGCGAAGGCCGTCATCGTCGCCACTGGATCGCAGCACCGTAAGCTCGGCCTGCCGAACGAGGATGCCTTCACCGGCCGCGGTGTCTCCTGGTGTGCCACATGTGACGGCTTCTTCTTCAAGGACCAGGACATCGCCGTCATCGGCGGCGGTGACACGGCGATGGAGGAGGCCACCTTCCTCTCCCGGTTCGCCAAGTCCGTCACGGTCGTCCACCGCCGCGACACCCTGAGGGCCTCGAAGGCGATGCAGGAGCGTGCCATCGCCGACCCGAAGATCTCGTTCGTCTGGGACAGCGAGGTCGCAGAGGTCCAGGGCGACCAGAAGCTCTCGGGTCTGAAGCTGCGGAACGTCAAGACCGGCGAACTCTCGGACCTGGCGGTGACCGGCCTGTTCATCGCGATCGGGCACGACCCTCGCACGGAGCTCTTCAAGAGCCAGCTGGAGCTGGACGGAGAGGGCTACCTGAAGGTCGACGCGCCTTCGACGCGTACGAACCTCACCGGAGTGTTCGGTGCCGGCGATGTGGTCGACCACACCTACCGCCAGGCAATCACCGCGGCCGGTACGGGCTGTGCCGCCGCCCTCGACGCCGAGAGGTTCCTTGCCGCTCTCGCGGACGGAGAGCAGGCCGAGCCCGAGAAGACCGCTGTCTGACTTCCACCCTCACCACGCACCGATCAGTAGTTAAGGAGCCCACCGTGGCCGGCACCCTGAAGAATGTGACTGACGACTCCTTCGACCAGGACGTCCTCAAGAGCGACAAGCCCGTCCTGGTGGACTTCTGGGCCGCCTGGTGCGGTCCCTGCCGCCAGATCGCCCCTTCCCTCGAAGCGATTGCCTCGGAGTACGGGGACAAGATCGAGGTCGTCAAGCTGAACATCGACGAGAACCCGGGTACAGCCGCCAAGTACGGCGTCATGTCCATCCCGACCCTGAATGTCTACCAGGGTGGCGAGGTCGCCAAGACCATCGTCGGTGCCAAGCCGAAGGCCGCGATCGTCCGCGACCTCGAGGAGTTCATCAGCGAGTGAACGTCGACCGCCTCGTCGGCGGCACACGTTTCACGTGAAACACGAATGGGCCGACCCGGACGGGTCGGCCCATTCGCATGACGTACACCAGAACGGCGACGCATCAGAGGGGACGCAATACCGGCTCCTTCTGGACGGCTCCGAGCAACCGGTCCAACGCCATCTCGACATCGTCCTTCCACGACAGTGTTGTCCTCAGCTCCAGTCTGAGCCGGGGATACGCGGGATGTTGACGAACCGTCTTGAACCCCACGGCCAAGAGGTGGTCAGCAGGGAGAACACAGGCCGGTTCTTTCCAACGCGCGTCGCCGAAGGCCTCGATCGCCTTGACCCCTCGACGCAGCAGATCCTTCGCCACCGTCTGCACCATCACTCTCCCCAAACCCTGCCCCTGGTAGCCCGGCACGATAAACGCGGTCATCAGTTGCACGGCATCGGACGACACAGGGCTCGTGGGAAACGCCATGGCACGCGGCACATAGGCAGGAGGGGCGTAGAGAACGAAGCCCACGGGGACGTCATCGACATAGACGACCCTTCCGCAGGACCCCCAGTCCAGCAGCACAGCCGAGATCCACGACTCCTTCTCGACCGCTGACGTTCCCGCCGTTACTGCTGCCTCACCACTGACGGGGTCGAGCTCCCAGAAGACACACGAACGACAGCGCCGGGGAAGGTCCTGAAGGTTGTCCAGCGTGAGCGGTACGAGCCGACGCCCCATGAAGCCTGTTCCTCGCTTCCTCCGCCTGCTGCCTCGCGGGCGGCTGCCAGAGCGTGCCGCTCCTTGAACAGGCTGCCGATGAACCCTCCGAAGGCGGAAATCGCCAGCCCTGCTCCCACCCATCCGGTGCGGCTCATCATTCGCATGGCCCTGCCTTGCGCTCAGAGGTTCAGGTACTGGCGGTGGACACACCCTGTCTCACTGCATCGTATCCATGAAGCGATTCCACCGATACCGCCAGAAAGCAAAGGGCGGATCGTTTCCGGGATATATCGGACACGATCCGCCCGCGGTCGGCTGTTCGGCTGACCTGGCCGAAGCTCAGGAATCTTCCACTGAGTCGTCGTCCACAAGACTCTTCTGCAGAACCGGCCCCTCATCAGGAGCGAGGGTGCCGAGAATGCGCTCGAGGTCCTCCATGGAGGCAAACTCGACGGTGATCTTTCCCTTCTTCTGCCCCAGGTCGACCTTCACCCGCGTCTCGAAACGATCCGAAAGACGAGTGGCCAGATCGGACAGCGCCGGAGAGACCAGGGCACCCGCCCTCGGCCCCTTGGATCGCGGCGACTTCTGCGGCCCGGACCCCATCAGGGTCACGATCTCCTCGACGGCCCGCACCGAGAGCGCTTCGGCCACGATCCGATGCGCCAGCCGGTCCTGCTCCTCGGAGTCCTCCACGGAGAGCAGGGCCCGCGCGTGCCCGGCGGAGAGCACTCCGGCAGCCACCCGGCTCTGCACCCTCGGCGAGAGCTTCAGCAGACGCAGGGTATTGGAAACCTGCGGGCGGGAACGGCCGATACGGTCCGCCAGCTGATCATGCGTGCAGTTGAAGTCCTTCAGCAGCTGGTCGTAGGCGGCTGCCTCTTCCAGCGGATTCAGCTGGGCCCGGTGCAGATTCTCCAGAAGGGCGTCCAGGAGGAGCTTCTCGTCCTCCGTGGCCCGCACGATCGCCGGGATGGCTTCGAGCCCCGCGATACGGCACGCCCGCCAGCGGCGCTCACCCATGATGAGCTCGTAGTGCGCGGGCCCGACCTGCCGTACGACGACGGGCTGGAGGAGACCGACCTCCTTGATGGAGGTGACAAGTTCTGCCAGCGCATCCTCATCGAAGACCCCGCGCGGCTGACGCGGGTTCGGCTTGATGGAATCGAGAGGAATCTCCGCGAAGTGTGCCCCCAGAGGAGGCATGGGCATCTCCGCCGCACCACGCGTCGACGGCTCCTCTGTTTCACGTGGAACAGAAGGAAGTGCGGCCAGTTTGGCCACAGCCACCCCGCGCTCGTTCGGCAGCACCTGCGGCGCAGAGGGAGAGGAGGAAGCTACGCCTCCCGTCACAGCCGGGGCGACCGCCTTCTCTGTCGGGGCAGCAGGGATAAGTGCGCCAAGACCACGGCCCAGCCCTCTCCGTCGCTCACTCACTGGACGCCCTCCACCATGCTCGGATCGTTCTGCTGTGCACCGTTGTGTGCGCTCGACGCGTCATAGCTGACACCCACGCCCCTCAGCGCGATCTCGCGTGCCGCCTCGAGGTAGGAGAGGGCACCGCTCGATCCAGGATCGTAGGTCAGCACCGTCTGCCCATAACTCGGCGCCTCCGAGATACGCACAGAGCGAGGAATACTTGTCCGCAGTACCTCGTCACCGAAGTGACTACGCACCTCGTCCGCAACCTGGGACGCGAGGCGCGTCCGGCCGTCGTACATGGTGAGCAGGATCGTCGATACGTGCAGGGAGGGGTTGAGGTGGCCCCGCACCAGATCGACATTGCGGAGCAGCTGCCCCAAGCCCTCCAGGGCGTAGTACTCGCACTGGATCGGGATCAGGACCTCCTGCCCCGCCACCATCGCGTTGACCGTCAGCAGGCCGAGGGACGGAGGGCAGTCGATGAGGATGTAGTCCAGCGGTTGCTCGTACGCCTGGATGGCACGCTGCAACCGGCTCTCCCGCGCCACCAGTGACACCAGCTCGATCTCCGCGCCGGCGAGATCGATCGTGGCGGGTGCGCAAAAGAGACCCTCCACGTCGGGAACCGGCTGGACAACCTCCGCCAGTGGTCTGCTCTCGACCAACACGTCATAGATGGAAGGAACTTCGGCGTGGTGGTCGATCCCCAGGGCTGTAGAGGCGTTGCCCTGAGGGTCGAGGTCGATCACCAAGACCCGAGCGCCATGGAGCGCAAGCGACGCGGCGAGGTTGACGGTCGTCGTCGTCTTGCCCACGCCACCCTTCTGGTTGGCGACCACCATGAGGCGTGTCTGCTCGGGCCGTGGCAGGCCCTCGCCTGCGCGGCCCAGTACATCCACCGCCAGCTGGGCAGAGCGACCGATGGGAGTGTCGTCCATAGGGGGCGGTGTTTCACGTGAAACATCTGCCCCCATCGATTCGGCACGGGGACCGGGGACCGGGTCGGTCATCGGTCCCGCGATGTTGGCGTCGGACCGCAAGGTGGATTCACTCTCCTCGACTTCAGGCTCGCAATGAACAGAGCCTCCCATGTCTTCGGGGTCGTGAACCAGTGAGGCCTGGCGTTCTGTGGAGAAATCCACTTCTGTGGACAACTCCGTACCCCCTGAGGGGGGCGAAGCCTCGCGGGGAACAGGACCCTCTCTGCGTGAACCGAGAGGCTTACGATCGCGGGGTTCGGCCGCGGCGCGACCGCGACTGATGATGCCGTGCAGCAGGGAGCGACGTTTCACGTGAAACACGATGCACAGCAGCCGGGGCCGCGCTGCCGCGACACTCCGGCCTACGAAGGTTCGGCAGCTTGTGTGGAGTACATCTGCCCCTTCAGGACGCAAGCCTGCCCGTCAGATGTCCTGCTGCCCGGCAGACCGCGCCCCTACGCCCCTATCCGCGCCGGCGCCGCGCACGCCCGGCGCGAGCAGCCTTCGCGCGCTTCGCCGCGAAACGCACACCGCCGGGGCTTTCCCCCACCTCGACCCGCACCACCGTGGACATCGGATCCACCACCCCCTCACCCACATGCACGACCGAGGTCGCCACGGCGCCGAGCTTGTTCAGCGCCGAGGTCGCGTTCTTCAGCTCCTCCTCGGCAGTGTCACCCTTGAGCGCGAGCATCTCTCCGTACGGCCGAAGGAGGGGGATGCCCCAGGTGGCGAGACGGTCGAGCGGCGCCACGGCTCGTGCGGTCACCACGTGCACCGGAGACATCGTGCCCATGACCTCCTCGGCCCGGCCGCGCACGACCGTCACATGGTCCAGCCCCAGCAGCTCCACGACTTCGGTCAAGAAAGTGGTACGCCGCAGCAGTGGCTCCAGCAGTGTGATCTTGAGGTCCTCGCGGACCAGCGCCAAGGGGATGCCCGGCAGACCGGCACCCGAACCGACATCGCACACCGTGACACCTTCGGGCACGACCTCCGAGAGCACCGCGCAGTTCAGCAGGTGCCGCTCCCACAGGCGCGGCACCTCCCGCGGGCCGATCAGACCACGCTGAACTCCCGCCTCAGCAAGCAGCTCAGCGTAACGCACCGCGTCCGCGAAACGATCGCCGAACACCTCGCGGGCCTGCTCGGGCGCGGGGGGAAGCTCCGCTGCCTCCGTCACGGGGGACCGTCCTTCCGTAGCGTGCCGGCCTCGGGAGCCGGCACCACAGAACTATCAGGCTGACAAAATTCGGCCCCGCCTGCGCAACAGACGGGGCCGGTGGAACGTGGAACCGTTCAGGCGGGAAGCACGACGACGAAGCGCTGCGGCTCCTCGCCCTCGGACTCACTGTTCAAGCCGGCGGCCTTGACCGCGTCGTGCACGACCTTGCGCTCGAACGGCGTCATCGGGTCGAGCTTCACGGGCTCACCGCTGCTCTTGGCCTCTGCGGCGGCCTTCGCGCCCAGCTCGGACAACTCGGCCCGCTTCTTGGCGCGGTACTCCGCGATGTCGAGCATGAGCCGACTGCGGTCCCCGGTCTCCCGGTGCACGGCCAGACGCGTGAGCTCCTGGAGCGCCTCCAGCACCTCACCGTCCCGACCGACCAGCTTCTGCAAGTCACGGCCGGCCGAGTCGCTGATGATCGAGACAGAGGCACGGTCGGCCTCGACGTCCATGTCGATGTCACCGTCGAGGTCGGCGATGTCGAGCAGACCCTCCAGGTAGTCCGCTGCGATCTCGCCTTCCTGCTCCAGGCGGGTCAGGGTGTCTGCGCCCTCGGCAGCGGTGGAGGTGGTGCCTTCCGTCACGGGATGGACTCCTTCTTACTTCTTGGACGGGGACTTGGGCCGCTGCGGACCCTTGCGCTGTCCGGACTGGGCCCTGCTGCGGGTGCTTCCGCCGGACTTCGCGTTGCCCTTCTGGGCAGCGGCGGCGGGCTTGACGTCGTCCTGGGGCGTTTCGGTCTTGGTCAGCGAGGTGGGCTCACCAGCCGCCTTCGCTGCACCGCCCTGACGCTGGGACTTGCTCTGCCGCTTGGGCTGCTGACGCTTCGCGGTCTGGGTCGTGGCCGGAGAGCCGTCCTCAGCCTGCGCGGCGGCCGTGGCGTCGCTCTTGATCACGGCACCGTCGGCCTGAGCCGCGAGGCCCGCCTTGTTCAGACCGTTGACGAACTTGCGCTCGTACTCGTTACGGTCCCGGCCCTTGGCGACGATGGCCTTGACGACGGCACGATCACGGCGGTTACGGGTCTTGCCGTGGTGGGTGACGTGCTTGACAAGGCGCTCCAGGTACGCGGCCTGCGCCTTGGAACCCGGCGTCGGGTTGTTGTGGATGACGTACATCTGCTGGCCCATGGTCCACACGTTGGTGGTCAGCCAGTAGACGAGGACACCGACCGGGAAGTTGATACCGAAGACGGCGAAGATGACGGGGAAGACGTACATCAGCATCTTCTGCTGCTGCATGAACGGCGTCTTCACCGTGGTGTCGACGTTCTTCGTCATCAGCTGGCGCTGCGTGTAGAACTGCGACAGCGACATCAGCACGATCATGAGCGCCGTGACGACGCGTACATCGGTCAGGGAGGCGTTGAGGGCCTCGACCTTGTCCGCATTGTCCGTGAACTTCGCCGCGAGCGGGGCACCGAAGATGTGCGCCTTCTGCGCACTCTCCAGCAGACGCTCGTTGATCACGCCGACGGTGTCGTTGGACGCGATGCTGTTGAGCACGTGGTACAGAGCGAAGAAGAACGGGGACTGCGCCAGGATGGGAAGGCACGAGGAGAGCGGGTTGGTGCCCGCGTCCTTGTACAGCTTCATCATCTCTTCGGACTGACGCTGCTTGTCGTTCTTGTAGCGCTCCTGGATCTTCTTCATCTCCGGCTGGAGCGTCTGCATCGCGCGCGTCGCCTTGATCTGCTTCACGAAGAGCGGGATCAGGCAGATACGGATCAGGATCACCAGAGACACGATGGACAGGCCCCAGGCCCACCCGGTGTCGGGGCCGAAGATGGCCCCGTACACGGAGTGGAACTGGACGATGACCCAGGAGACAGGTGTCGTGATGAAGCTGAAGAGGCTGGCAATCGTGTCCACTAATCATGCTCCTTGGGCATGGGGCGAGGTCTCTGCGGCCGGGCTCGAAGGGCTTGTCGGACTTACGGAAGAAGTCTGTCCTTCGGTGGCCGGTTCGGCGGAGGCAGGCCCGCCCTTGCGTGCACGCCAGGCGTCACGCAGCATTTCGTGCCACCGCGGGCGCTTGCGCGGCGGGACATGGTCCACACCGCCCAGCGACCACGGATTGCACCGCAGGATGCGCCAGGCCGTGAGTGCTGTGCCCTTGATGGCACCGTGCCGGTCGATGGCCGTGTAGCCGTAGTGGGAACACGACGGGTAGTACTTGCATACAGGCCCGAGCAGCGGACTGATCGTCCACTGATAGAGCTTGATCAGAACCAGCAGCGGGTACTTCATCGCGTGCCCCCTCCCAGCAGCCGCTGCAGAGCGGCATCCAGGTCTTGGGCCAGTTGTGCATGGTCGGCGTCACCCGCTTCGGGCAGCGCGCGTACGACTACCAGGCTACCGGGGGGCAGCAGGGCCATTCGGTCGCGCATCAGGTGGCGAAGTCTGCGCTTCACCTTGTTCCGCACGACCGCTCCCCCCACAGCCTTGCTCACGACGAAACCCGCACGTGCCGGGGGAGCGCTCTCCCCCGGCACGTGCGGGTCCGTAGCACCGCTGCGAAGGTGTACGACGAGGTGCCTGCGTCCGGCCCGGCGTCCTCGTCGTACCGCGGTCGCGAAGTCCTCGCGCCGCCTCAGCCGGTTGTCGGTGGGCAGCACGACGTCATGACCTGATCGGGATCAGGCGGACAGGCGGGCGCGACCCTTGCCACGGCGGGACGCGAGAATCGCGCGGCCGGCACGGGTGCGCATACGCAGCCGGAAGCCGTGGGTCTTCGCGCGACGACGGTTGTTCGGCTGGAAGGTGCGCTTGCTCACTCGGGGGCTCCAGAAAGATGTCGTTGATTGCGGGGTGCCGTCCTGGCTGTCACCGTGCGCCCACGAGTAGCTCGCGTTACGCCCGAGTGCACCGCTGACCGATCAACTTGCGTGATCTGTGCCCATCGGAGGCAGGCGGCAGCAGCCATCGACAACTCGACCTCGTCACGGTACGCGCGGCTGCCTCCTTCGGTCAAACCAGCGGCCGCGGGGGGACACTTGTCCACAGGCTGGGGACAACGACTTGAACCGTACCGTCCGCCCTGACTACCGTGACGGAACTCCGATTCGTTCCTTTGTCCCTCGACCACCCCCTTTACCACCCCCGACCCGTCCCCGAATCACACGTTCGAGGGACCTGTGAGAGAGCGTGCCCTGTGGCTGACGTACCTGCCGATCTTGCCGCAGTGTGGCCACGCGTACTGGAAGAACTGCTCGGTGAGGGCCGGAGCCAGGGAGTCGAGGGGAAGGACGAGCACTGGATCCGGCGCTGCCAGCCGCTGGCGCTGGTCGCCGACACCGCGCTGCTCGCCGTGCCGAACGAGTTCGCCAAGGGCGTGCTCGAGGGTCGCCTCGCGCCGATCGTCAGCGAAAGCCTGAGCCGCGAGTGCGGGCGTCCCATCCGCATCGCCATCACCGTCGACGACTCCGCGGGAGAGCCCCCGGCTCCGCCGGTCGCCCGCCCCCAGCCGCGCTACGAGGAGCCCGAGCTCCCTTCCGCCCGGCAGGACCGGCCGGACCGTCAAGGGCACGAGCAGTACGAGGGCTACGGCCGGCGCCGCGCCGACCAGGACCCCGGGCCGCCCGGTGACCAGCTGCCCACCGCCCGCCCCGCCTACCCCTCGGAGTACCAGCGCCCGGAGCCCAGCTCCTGGCCGCGACCGGGTCAGGACGAGTACGGCTGGCAGCAGCAGCGCCTCGGCTTCCCCGACCGCGACCCGTACGCCTCGCCTTCGCAGAACGCCTACGGCCCCCAGGACGGCTACGGCGGCGCGCCCTCACCGGACTACCGCCCGCAGCCGCCGGAACGCTCCTCCTACGAACAGCAGCGTTCCGACTACGAATCGTCACGCGCGGAGTACGACCGCAGTAACTACGACCGTGGCGGCTACGACCGCGGTGACTACGACCAGCGCGACGCCGCCCGCCGCGAGCTTCCCGAGCCCCCGTCCGGCTCGGGGCACGTCCACCGCGGTGGCCCCGTCGGCCCGAACCTGCCCACGAGCGGGGCACCCGGCCCGCTGGCCGCACAGCCCGCGCCGGCGGCCGGCCCCGGTGAGCCGACCGCGCGGCTGAACCCGAAGTACCTCTTCGACACGTTCGTCATCGGCGCCTCCAACCGCTTCGCGCACGCGGCGGCGGTGGCGGTCGCCGAGGCACCCGCGAAGGCGTACAACCCCCTGTTCATCTACGGGGAGTCCGGACTCGGCAAGACCCACCTGCTGCACGCGATCGGGCACTACGCGCGCAGTCTCTACCCCGGCACGCGGGTGCGGTACGTGAGCTCGGAGGAGTTCACCAACGAGTTCATCAACTCCATCCGCGACGGCAAGGGCGACAGCTTCCGCAAGCGGTACCGGGAGATGGACATCCTGCTCGTCGACGACATCCAGTTCCTCGCGGACAAGGAGTCGACGCAGGAGGAGTTCTTCCACACCTTCAACACGCTGCACAACGCCAACAAGCAGATCGTGCTCTCCAGCGACCGGCCGCCCAAGCAGCTGGTGACGCTGGAGGACCGGCTGCGGAACCGTTTCGAGTGGGGTCTGATCACCGACGTCCAGCCTCCGGAGCTGGAGACGCGGATCGCGATCCTGCGCAAGAAGGCGGTGCAGGAGCAGCTCAACGCCCCGCCCGAGGTGCTGGAGTTCATCGCCTCCCGGATCTCGCGCAACATCCGCGAGCTGGAGGGCGCGCTGATCCGGGTGACGGCGTTCGCCTCGCTCAACCGGCAGCCGGTGGACCTCGGGCTGACGGAGGTCGTCCTGAAGGATCTGATCCCCGGCGGCGACGACTCCGCGCCGGAGATCACCTCGACGGCCATCATGAGCGCGACCGCCGACTACTTCGGGCTCACGGTCGAGGACCTGTGCGGCACCTCGCGCGGCCGCGCCCTGGTGACCGCACGGCAGATCGCGATGTACCTGTGCCGTGAGCTGACGGACCTGTCGCTGCCGAAGATCGGTGCGCTGTTCGGCGGCCGCGACCACACGACGGTGATGCACGCGGACCGCAAGATCCGCAATCTGATGGCGGAGCGACGCTCCATCTACAACCAGGTCACCGAGCTCACCAACCGCATCAAGGCCGGCTGAGCGCCCGCAGGCGCACGAAGAAGGGCGTCCCCGGACCACCTCCGGGAACGCCCTTCTTCGTGCGCCTGCCGACCCGCCCTTGTGCGCCCGCCGCCGACCTGCGCTCGCCCGTCGGCCGCCGAGAGCCGACCCTCGCGGTCGGCAGTGTCCCGTCCCTCGGGGTCCCGTCCACTGTTCGATTTCGGCACCGGGTTACGGCTGTCCTCCACAGATGTGGCAACTTTCTCCCGTCCACATCCTGGGGACTGCGAAGTTGTCCCGAAACTATCCACAGCCCTGCCTGTTGGGGCACCATCGAGCCAGGTCAACCGGCTGTGGATTCGTGGACAAACGATCTCCACAGGCTGTGGACGAGACGGTGATCCACAGGCTGTGGATAAAGTTTTCCACCGGCAACCCACAGGGTGAGGCCGGTTGTCCCCAGTGATCAGGCACTTCTCCACACGCCTGTCCACTGTTCGGCAACGCCGCCCGCCTCCTCACCGGGTCGAGTGAAAGGCGTCACAGCAGGGTGCCGCGGCTGCCTGTGGGAAAGCCCGGCAAACCTGGGGACGGAGCTGGGGAGAACTCGCCCCTCCCTGGGGACGGAGTGTGCAGAACTTTTTGTTCTCCACAGAAACCCCGAGTTGTCCACCGCCTCCGCCCACAGGCCCGGTGGACAAAATCTTGGCCCTGAGCTGGGAAAACGAGGTTATCCACGGTATCCACAGGCCCTACTACTACTCCCAACTAGAGAGAGTGAGGAATCCGCTTCGAAGAGGGTCCTGTGCACAACTTGCCGGTTCGACGCCGACTGCCGCTCGTCATGACTTGACCCCGAGGGGCACCTACTGTCAGTGCAGTGCGTCAGACTGGTCCCCGGTGTCCTTCCCTCACAGAGGCCGACGACACCGAGGCAGACGACGAAGGCGAAGCAGGGCGTGAGAACGCCGGCAACAGCAGGAGGCGGCTTACGGTGAAGATCCGGGTGGAACGCGACGTACTCGCGGAGGCAGTGGCCTGGGCTGCGCGCAGCCTCCCGGCCCGTCCGCCGGCGCCGGTCCTCGCCGGCTTGCTGCTGAAGGCCGAGGAGGGGCAGCTGAGCCTGTCCAGCTTCGACTACGAGGTCTCCGCACGGGTCTCGGTGGAGGCGGAGGTCGAGGAAGAGGGCACCGTCCTCGTCTCGGGCCGTCTGCTCGCCGACATCTCCCGCGCGCTCCCCAACCGGCCGGTGGAGATCTCCACAGACGGTGTACGGGCGACCGTGGTGTGCGGCTCCTCGCGATTCACACTCCACACCCTGCCGGTGGAGGAGTACCCGGCCCTGCCCCAGATGCCGAACGCGACGGGCACCGTCCCCGGTGAGGTC
This sequence comes from Streptomyces sp. GDS52, assembly GCF_052246875.1. NCBI lineage: Bacteria > Bacillati > Actinomycetota > Actinomycetes > Kitasatosporales > Streptomycetaceae > Streptomyces > Streptomyces sp. GDS52. Next base: position 3,627,627 of record NZ_CM125966.1, on the reverse strand, counting down.
TTCGCCTCCGCCGTGCAGCAGGTCGCCATCGCGGCCGGCCGGGACGACACCCTTCCCGTCCTGACCGGTGTGCGCATCGAGATCGAGGGCGACACGGTGACGCTGGCCTCCACCGACCGCTACCGCTTCGCGGTCCGCGAGTTCCTGTGGAAGCCGGAGGACCCGGAGGCCTCGGCGGTCGCCCTGGTGCCCGCGAAGACGCTCCTGGACACCGCCAAGGCGCTGACCAGTGGCGACCAGGTGATCCTCGCGCTGTCCGGCTCGGGCGCGGGCGAGGGCCTGATCGGCTTCGAAGGAGCGGGCCGCCGCACCACCACACGGCTGCTGGAGGGCGACCTCCCGAAGTACCGCACGCTGTTCCCGACCGAGTTCAACAGCGTCGCCGTCATCGAGACCGCCCCCTTCGTGGAGGCCGTCAAGCGCGTGGCCCTGGTCGCCGAGCGCAACACCCCGGTGCGGCTCAGCTTCGAGCAGGGTGTGCTCATCCTGGAGGCCGGCTCCAGTGACGACGCACAGGCTGTGGAAAGGGTCGACGCCCAGCTGGAGGGCGATGACATCTCGATCGCCTTCAACCCGACGTTCCTGCTGGACGGTCTGAGCGCCATCGACTCCCCGGTGGCGCAGCTGTCGTTCACCACGTCCACCAAGCCCGCGCTGCTCAGCGGCAGGCCCGCGGTGGACGCGGAGGCGGACGACGCCTACAAGTACCTGATCATGCCGGTGCGGCTCAGCGGCTGACGTCGTACCACCCGTCCGCGGCTGCCCCCGGCAGTCCACAGTTGTGCACAGTCCTTCCGGGCCCGGTGGACACCGGATCGTGGATACCGGCCAGAGCCGGGCCCGGAAGTGGCCGTGAGCGAAGCCGCAGGTGAGGGCGTGCGCATGAGCGCGTATGCCCACAGATGTGCGTGAGCGCCCGGGTTTAGGGTCGTGTCGGTACGTAAGTGCCGCGGCACGTCCGTGCCGCCATGCCACGTCGCAACCTAAGGAACACAACTGATGGAGCTCGGTCTCGTCGGCCTCGGCAAGATGGGCGGCAACATGCGGGAGCGGATCCGCCGCGCGGGCCACACCGTCGTCGGATACGACCGCAACCCGGACCTCGCCGATGTCCACAGCCTGGAAGAACTTGTGGGCAAGCTCGAGGGCCCGCGCGTGGTCTGGGTGATGGTCCCGGCCGGCCGGGCGACGCAGTCGACCGTCGATGAGCTCGCAGAGCTGCTCCAGCCCGGCGATGTCGTCGTGGACGGCGGGAACTCCCGCTGGACGGACGACGAGAAGCACGCCGAGGAACTGGCGGCCAGGGGCATAGGTTTCGTCGACTGCGGTGTCTCCGGCGGCGTCTGGGGCCTGGAGAACGGCTACGCGCTGATGTACGGCGGCGACAAGGAGAACGTCGCCAAGGTGCAGCCGGTCTTCGACGCCCTCAAGCCGGAGGGCGACTTCGGCTCGGTGCACGCGGGCAAGGTCGGCGCGGGCCACTTCGCCAAGATGGTCCACAACGGCATCGAGTACGCGATGATGCAGGCCTATGCCGAGGGCTGGGAGCTCCTGGAGAAGGTCGACTCGGTGACCGACGTCCGGGAGGTCTTCCGTTCCTGGCAGGAGGGCACCGTCATCCGCTCCTGGCTCCTCGATCTCGCGGTGAACGCGCTGCACGAGGACGAGCACCTGGACAACCTCCGGGGTTATGCACAGGACTCCGGTGAGGGACGCTGGACTGTGGAGGCCGCGATCGACCACGCGGTCCCGCTGCCGGCGATCACCGCGTCGCTGTTCGCGCGGTTCGCCTCCCGCCAGGAGGACTCGCCGCAGATGAAGATGATCGCGGCGCTGCGCAATCAGTTCGGCGGGCACGCGGTCGAGAAGAAGTAGTCCACAGAGCGGCCGAGAGAGGCCACAGCAGCAGCCACGGGGCATCCCTGGCTGTCGTCCGCAGGACCGCACGACGGTCCACAACGCCGGGGGAGGTCGGCGCACGATCATGCACGTCACGCATCTGTCGCTGGCCGATTTTCGCTCCTATCCCCGGGTCGAGGTCCCGCTCGACCCGGGGGTGACGGCCTTCGTCGGCCCCAACGGGCAGGGCAAGACGAATCTCGTCGAGGCGGTCGGCTATCTCGCCACACTCGGCAGCCACCGTGTCTCCTCCGACGCCCCGCTGGTGCGCATGGGCGCCGACCGAGCGATCATCCGGGCCCAGGTCCGGCAGGGCGAGCGGCAGCAGCTCGTCGAGCTCGAGCTGAACCCGGGCCGCGCCAATCGTGCCCGTATCAACAGATCCTCACAGGTCAGGCCCCGGGACGTGCTGGGGATCGTCCGCACCGTGCTGTTCGCGCCCGAGGATCTCGCCCTGGTGAAGGGTGATCCCGGCGAGCGGCGCCGCTTCCTGGACGATCTGATCACGGCCCGTTCCCCGCGGATGGCGGGTGTCCGTTCCGATTACGACCGGATCCTCAAGCAGCGCAACACGCTGCTGAAGTCGGCCGCGCTGGCCCGTCGGCACGGCGGGCGCACCATGGATCTGTCCACTCTGGACGTCTGGGACCAGCATCTCGCGCGTGCGGGTGCCGAACTGCTGGCTCAGCGGCTGGATCTGATCGCCGCGATCCAGCCGCTCGCCGACAAGGCGTACGAACAGCTCGCACCGGGCGGCGGGCCCGTCGCCCTGGAGTACAAGCCGTCGGCGCCCGGTGAGGCGCACACCCGCGAGGACCTGTTCGAGCAGGTGTCGGCGGCTCTCGCCGAGGCGCGCAAGCAGGAGGTCGACCGGGGCGTCACCCTGGTCGGCCCGCACCGGGACGATCTGCTGCTCAAGCTCGGCCAGCTGCCGGCCAAGGGCTACGCCTCCCACGGCGAGTCCTGGTCCTATGCCCTGGCGCTGCGCCTGGCCTCCTACGACCTGCTGCGGGCCGAGGGCAACGAGCCGGTGCTGGTGCTCGACGACGTCTTCGCCGAGCTGGACGCGCGCCGCCGCGAGCGCCTCGCCGAGCTCGTCGCGCCGGGGGAGCAGGTCCTGGTGACCGCGGCCGTCGACGACGACGTTCCCCGTGCGCTGGCGGGGACGCGGTGCGTCGTGGCCGAGGGAACGGTGCGGCGGGTATGAGCGAGCCCGACCGGCCCGACGGACCCCCCGCGGGGGTGCCCGGGGCAGCTGCTGAGCCCTCGGGGGTCGACCTGGCGCGCGTGGCGTTGCGCGCGGCCAAGGAGGCGGCACGCGCGCGTGGGGATGCGGCGCAGCAGAAGAAGCAGGCACGGCGCGGTGGCCTGCGCTCCGGCGCGCGCGGCGACCGGCGCGATCCCATGGCACTCGGTGCGGCGATCAACCGGCTGCTCACCGAGCGTGGCTGGGAGGCCCCGGCCGCGGTGGGCGGGGTGATGGGGCGCTGGCCCGAAATCGTCGGTGAGGACGTGGCCAAGCACTGTGAGCCGGAGCGCTACGACGAGGACGAGCGGGTGCTGTTCGTGCGCTGCGACTCCACGGCCTGGGCGACGAACCTGCGGCTGCTCGCCCCGACCCTGGTCGCCCGGCTGAACGAGGACCTGGGCCACGGCACGGTGAGGCTGATCAAGGTCAACGGACCGGGTGGCCCCGCACGCCGCTACGGCCTGCTGCGGGCTCCCGGGAGCACCGGTCCCGGGGACACGTACGGGTGACCCGGAGCCCTCTTCCGGGCCGCCCGGGACAAGGTGATCGACGTCACATCGGGGCTTTTCGGGAGTGCGTTCGGTCCGCCGGTGCCCCTTTCGTCGTACGACCGGGCGAGGTGCGCGATCGCCACCTGACTCCTAAGTAGCCAAGGGGTGACGGTCGGAAGCGCTGGGTGCCCTCGTGAGCCTCTTGGAGCCCCCATCCGTATACCGGGAGTCGGACGAGACCGGTTGAGGGCGGCACATGCGGACTCAGGCACCGGCAAACCCCCATCAATGTCCGAGCTACCGGTAGACTGGGAGCAATCCCGCCCCGACCGTGGGGACCGCCCGGGAAAAGCTGAGCAACGCTGATCAAGGCTTACCAACGCAACATGCCGCAGCCGCTCCGGCAACCCGCCGCCGAGCCTGGCTCGTGGTGTGCCAGAAAGGGCGCTTCGTGGCCGATTCCGGCAACCCCAACGAGAACATCCCGTCCACCGACACCGGCGTGAACAGCGAGGCGACCGCCCTCGACAGCGAGGTCACCGCCTCGTACGACGCCAGTGCCATCACCGTCCTCGAGGGCCTGGACGCGGTCCGCAAGCGACCCGGTATGTACATCGGTTCGACCGGTGAGCGAGGCCTGCACCACCTGGTGCAGGAGGTCGTCGACAACTCCGTCGACGAGGCGCTGGCCGGGCACGCGGACACGATCGATGTGACGATCCTGGCCGACGGCGGCGTCCGGGTCGTCGACAACGGCCGGGGCATTCCGGTGGACATCGTCCCCTCGGAGAACAAGCCGGCCGTCGAGGTCGTGCTGACCGTGCTGCACGCGGGCGGCAAGTTCGGCGGCGGCGGCTACGCGGTCTCCGGTGGTCTGCACGGCGTCGGTGTGTCCGTGGTGAACGCCCTGTCGAGCAGGATCTCCGTCGAGATCAAGCGTGACGGCCACCGCTGGACGCAGGACTACAAGATGGGCGTCCCCACGGCCCCGCTGGTCCGGCACGAGGAGGTGGAGGAGACCGGGACGACGGTCACCTTCTGGGCCGACCCGGACATCTTCGAGACCACCGACTACTCCTTCGAGACGCTCTCCCGGCGTTTCCAGGAGATGGCGTTCCTCAACAAGGGGCTGCGGATCAACCTCGTCGACGAGCGCGAGTCGGCGAAGGCCACCGCCGGGGCGGACGAGGCGGGTGAGGACGAGAAGTACGAGGTCAAGAGCGTCTCGTACCACTACGAGGGCGGCATCGTCGACTTCGTGAAGTACCTCAACTCCCGCAAGGGAGATCCGGTGCACCCCACCGTGATCGATCTCGAGGCCGACGACAAGGACAAGCAGCTGTCCCTCGAGCTCGCCATGCAGTGGAACGGCGGCTACACCGAGGGCGTGTACTCCTTCGCCAACATCATCCACACCCACGAGGGCGGTACGCACGAAGAGGGCTTCCGCGCGGCGCTCACCAACCTGGTGAACAAGTACGCGCGCGAGAAGAAGCTGCTGCGTGAGAAGGACGACAACCTCACGGGTGACGACATCCGCGAGGGACTGACCGCGATCATCTCGGTCAAGCTGAGCGAGCCCCAGTTCGAGGGCCAGACCAAGACCAAACTGGGCAACACCGAGGTGAAGACCTTCGTCCAGAAGGTCGTCTACGAACACCTCAACGACTGGTTGGACCGCAACCCCAACGAGGCCGCGGACATCGTCCGCAAGGGCATCGCGGCGGCCACCGCGCGCGTGGCGGCCCGCAAGGCCCGCGACCTGACCCGCCGCAAGGGCCTGCTGGAGTCGGCGTCCCTGCCGGGCAAGCTCTCCGACTGCCAGTCCAACGACCCCACCAAGTGCGAGATCTTCATCGTCGAGGGTGACTCCGCCGGCGGTTCGGCCAAGTCCGGCCGGAACCCGCAGTACCAGGCGATCCTCCCGATCCGGGGCAAGATCCTCAACGTCGAGAAGGCGCGCATCGACCGGATCCTGCAGAACCAGGAGATCCAGGCGATGATCTCCGCGTTCGGCACCGGGGTGCACGAGGACTTCGACATCGAGAAGCTCCGCTATCACAAGATCATCCTGATGGCGGACGCCGACGTCGACGGCCAGCACATCAACACCCTGCTGCTGACGTTCCTGTTCCGGTTCATGCGGCCGCTGGTCGAGGCGGGGCACGTGTACCTCTCCCGTCCCCCGCTCTACAAGATCAAGTGGGGCCGGGACGACTTCGAGTACGCCTACTCCGACCGCGAGCGCGACGCACTGATCGAGATGGGCCGCCAGGCCGGCAAGCGCATCCGCGAGGACTCCGTCCAGCGATTCAAGGGCCTCGGCGAGATGAACGCCGAGGAGCTGCGCATCACCACGATGGACCAGGAGCACCGCGTCCTCGGCCAGGTCACCCTCGACGACGCCGCCCAGGCCGACGACCTGTTCTCGGTCCTGATGGGCGAGGACGTCGAAGCCCGCCGCGCGTTCATCCAGCGCAACGCCAAGGACGTCCGCTTCCTCGACATCTGAGTCGGTCTCAGCTGACCGCACCAGGAAGGACCTTCACCAGCAATGACCGACGAGAACACTCCCGTCACGCCTCTCGAGGACGCGGACGCGACCGGCATGCGCGTCGAGCCCGTCGGGCTCGAGACGGAGATGCAGCGCTCGTACCTCGACTACGCGATGTCCGTCATCGTCTCGCGTGCGCTGCCCGACGTCCGTGACGGCCTCAAGCCCGTCCACCGCCGTGTGCTGTACGCCATGTACGACGGCGGCTACCGCCCCGAGCGGGGCTTCTACAAGTGCGCCCGCGTCGTCGGCGACGTCATGGGCAACTACCACCCGCACGGCGACTCCTCGATCTACGACGCGCTGGTCCGCCTCGCGCAGCCGTGGTCGATGCGGATGCCGCTGGTGGACTCCAACGGCAACTTCGGCTCCCCGGGCAACGACCCCGCGGCAGCCATGCGGTACACCGAGTGCAAGTTGGCACAGCTGTCGATGGAGATGGTCCGCGACATCGACGAGGAGACCGTCGATTTCAAGGACAACTACGACGGCCGCTCGCAGGAGCCGACCGTCCTGCCCGCACGCTTCCCGAACCTGCTGATCAACGGATCGGCCGGTATCGCGGTCGGTATGGCGACCAACATCCCGCCGCACAACCTGCGTGAGGTCGCGTCCGGGGCCCAGTGGTACCTGGAGAACCACGAGGCGTCGAACGAGGAGCTGCTCGACGCGCTCATCGAGCGCATCAAGGGCCCCGACTTCCCGACCGGCGCCCTGGTGGTGGGCCGCAAGGGCATCGAGGAGGCGTACCGGACGGGCCGCGGCTCGGTCACCATGCGTGCGGTGGTCGAGGTCGAGGAGATCCAGAACCGCCAGTGCCTGGTGGTCACCGAGCTGCCCTACCAGACCAACCCCGACAACCTCGCGCAGAAGATCGCCGACCTGGTGAAGGACGGAAAGATCGGCGGCATCGCGGACGTCCGCGACGAGACGTCGTCCCGTACCGGCCAGCGTCTGGTCATCGTGCTCAAGCGGGACGCGGTCGCCAAGGTCGTCCTGAACAACCTCTACAAGCACACCGAGCTGCAGACCAACTTCGGCGCCAACATGCTGGCGCTGGTCGACGGTGTCCCGCGCACGCTCTCCCTGGACGCGTTCATCCGCCACTGGGTGAACCACCAGATCGAGGTCATCGTCCGCCGTACGCGGTTCCGGCTGCGCAAGGCCGAGGAGCGCGCGCACATCCTGCGCGGCCTGCTGAAGGCCCTGGACGCCATCGACGAGGTCATCGCACTGATCCGGCGCAGCGACACCGTCGAGATCGCACGCGGGGGCCTGATGGGCCTCCTGGAGATCGACGAGATCCAGGCCAACGCGATCCTGGAGATGCAGCTCCGCCGGCTGGCGGCACTGGAGCGTCAGAAGATCGTCCAGGAGCACGACGAACTCCAGGCGAAGATCAACGAGTACAACGAGATCCTCGCCTCCCCGATCCGTCAGCGGGGGATCGTCAGCGCGGAGCTGGCCGCGCTCGTCGAGAAGTACGGTGACGACCGCAAGACCAAGCTGGTGCCCTATGAGGGCGACATGTCCATCGAGGACCTGATCGCCGAGGAGGACATCGTCGTCACGGTCACACGCGGCGGCTACATCAAGCGCACCAAGACCGACGACTACCGGGCCCAGAAGCGCGGCGGCAAGGGCGTACGCGGAGCGAAGCTCAAGGAAGACGACATCGTCAACCACTTCTTCGTGTCCACCACGCACCACTGGCTGCTGTTCTTCACCAACAAGGGCCGGGTCTACCGGGCGAAGGCGTACGAGCTGCCCGACGCCGGCCGGGACGCACGCGGCCAGCACGTGGCCAACCTGCTGGCCTTCCAGCCGGACGAGGCGATCGCCGAGATCCTCGCGATCCGCGACTACGAGGCGGCGCCCTACCTGGTGCTGGCCACCAAGGCGGGCTTGGTCAAGAAGACGTCGCTGAAGGATTACGATTCACCCCGCTCGGGTGGTGTGATCGCGATCAACCTGCGGGAGCAGGAGGACGGTTCCGACGACGAACTGATCGGGGCCGAACTCGTCTCGGCAGATGATGATCTACTGCTGATCAGCAAGAAGGCACAGTCGATCAGGTTCACCGCGACGGACGAGACGCTGCGGCCCATGGGCCGTGCGACCTCGGGCGTGAAGGGCATGAGTTTCCGCGAAGGGGACGAGCTGCTCTCGATGAATGTTGTTCGACCCGGTACGTTCGTGTTCACTGCCACAGACGGCGGGTACGCGAAGCGGACCGCCGTCGACGAGTACCGCGTCCAGGGTCGCGGCGGCCTCGGCATCAAGGCTGCCAAGATCGTCGAGGACCGTGGAACTCTCGTCGGCGCGCTGGTGGTCGAGGAGACCGACGAGATCCTCGCCATCACGCTGTCGGGCGGTGTGATCCGCACGCGGGTCAGCGGAGTCAGGGAGACGGGCCGTGACACCATGGGCGTCCAACTGATCAATCTGGGCAAGCGCGATGCCGTGGTCGGCATCGCGCGTAACGCCGAAGCGGGACGCGAGGCGGAGGAAGTCGACGGCGACGTGGCCGTGGACGAGACCGACGAAGGTGCCGTGACCACCGGCACGGACGAGGGTGAGGCGCCCTCGTCCGAGTAGCACGAGGAGTGAGTCAGCGTGAGCGGAGCCACGGGCACCGGGCCGACCGGTACCAGTATGGGGACGGACGGCGGTGGCCGTGGCTCTGCCACGCGGGCGACAGATCCGCACACGACCAACCTGAAAGCGATCAAGTCGCCCGGCAAGGACTCGCCTTCGTCCGACAGACATGGATCCCAGGGGGGAACTGTGACGGACACCCGAGGCCATCAGCAGAGCACGCCCGGACAGGGCGCCGCTGATCGTACGGCCTCACCGCTGCCGGGGGAACGGCAGTCGCAGCAGCAGGCGGGGCCGTACCACCCGCCGCAGGCCTACCAGGCGCAGACCGGTGCGGCAGAGGGCCCGGGCGGCGCGGTACGCCGCCCACGCACCGGGGCGCGCACCACACCGCGCGTGCGCAAGGCGCGCCTGCGGGTGGCCAAGGCCGATCCCTGGTCGGTGATGAAGGTCAGCTTCCTGCTCTCCATCGCCCTGGGCATCTGCACGATCGTCGCGTCCGCGGTGCTGTGGATGGTCATGGACGCGATGGGTGTCTTCTCGACGGTCGGCGGCACGATCTCCGAGGCGACGGGCTCCAACGAGTCGAACGGCTTCGACCTCCAGTCGTTCCTGTCGCTGCCCAACGTGCTGCTGTTCACGACGGTCATCGCGGTCATCGACGTCGTCCTGGCAACGGCTCTGGCGACTCTCGGCGCGTTCATCTACAACCTCTCCGCGGGCTTCGTGGGCGGCGTCGAGCTCACGCTGGCCGAGGACGAGTGAGCGACGCCCGGCAGCTTCCCGGCCTGCTCTGACGGTCCTCCGGCAACCGATTTTGGGACTGCCCGGGTCGTGCGCTAATCTTCAGGAGTCAGCGCGCGGGACATGTACCGCAGAGCGCGGCGGGGCTATAGCTCAGTTGGTTAGAGCGCATCCCTGATAAGGATGAGGCCACAGGTTCAAATCCTGTTAGCCCCACATCATCATGAGACCCCCTGGCCAGTATGGCCGGGGGGTCTTCTGCGTCCGTCGTGTGGTGCGCCCGGTCTCGGCCCGCCGACCCTCATCTCGTCTCACCAGGTCTGCTCCGTGCCCTTGCGCGGGGTGGGAGTGCTGGTGCTGTGTGCGTGCGGGGAGGGGTGGGGCTCCGCTCCCTCCGGACCGTTCGCCGGCGGGGTGCGGTGCGGTGGCGGCCGGGCCCTGACGCGTTCGACGGGTGTGGGCAGGGGGAAAGCCCGGTTGCTCGTTGCCGAGCAACCGGGCCTTTCGCGTGCCGTCGGGGCTGTACGCGAGTTCGCCGGGACTTCGGGGGGAGCCGGAAACGGCACGGGTGGGGTGTGGTGAGGCGGGTGGGCCTCCACGGGCCCAGCGGCTCAGTGGGCTCAGGCGGGCCCAGCGGCTCAGCGCTGGAGCGGGAGGTGGCCGGTGCGGGGCGCTGCGGGGGACGTCGTGTCGTCGGAGCAGGGGGCGGAGGACGAGTCAGGGGCCGGGGTCGCGAGCGGGCGGTGACGGCACCTGGGGGATCCTCCGTGGGCCTCCGCGCGGATGCGCTGTTTCATCGTGGGGGGCAGGGCACTGGTAGGGGACCAGGGCCGGACGGACGCGGCCTGCGTCGTCATGTCCGGGGCGCTCTTGCTGTTGCGGGTCGTCTCGGTCTGGGATACCGCGGCGGAAGCGGTGGTGGTGATGAGTCCGAGCGCCGTGCACAGCGCGAGGAGGGCGGTGACGATGGCGGTCCACAGCTTCATGACCTTGTTCCGGGCCATGGCCCCTCACTTTCGGGTCGGGCGATTTGCGTACTTTCCTCATGATGTGTATGTGGGCCGCGAAGTGGTGGACCAACGCCCGTGGCGCGTCGATGTTCAGATGAACACCACCCGGATGGTCGCAAGAGGGGAGAAAAGTGAAAGAGTGCGGAGGGAGATGGTCAAATTAACCGGCTGTGCGGGGGTGGTCACCCTCTGATCCGGTCGATGTGTTCCGCCCCTACTGCACAGTAAAGATGGGGAGTTGCCCGGCCGACACAGGTCACTGATCGGTATCGGTCGGTGTGTATAGTCGGGCGCCAGAGGTCCCCTACGTCAAGAAAGACGAGGTCGCGCGGTGAAGAAGCTTCTCCTGGTCGCACTGGCCGCCATCGGCGGGCTCCTCGTGTACCGCCAGATCCAGGCGGATCGCGCCGAGCAGGATCTGTGGACGGAGGCGACTGACTCCGTGCCCACGGGTTCGTGAGTACCGACATACGACGCTGAACAGACCCCGGCCGCGCTCGCGGTCGGGGTTTTGTGTGTCGTGAGGCCTTGCCGACGGGCCTTGTCCGCGGGGCAGGATGGGGCACGGTGCGACGTCCGGGCGACGACGAGGGGTGGCGCGTGAGGGGACGGCGGTGCAGGGCGTGGGGGCGGCACGTCCGGGCGGGACGTGGTCGGGCAGCACCGGCTGCCGTGCGCTCGGGCGTGGTGACGCTCGCGTCGGTGATGCTGCTGGGGGCGCCGGGGGTGTCTGTCGCCTCCAGTGCCTCTGCGGTCTTCCCGGGGACCAGGGCCGCCGAGGCGGTCACCCGGGCTTCCGGCACTGTCGGGGTCCCCGAGGCCGTCCGGGCTGCTTCCGGGGCTCCTGGAACTCCTGAGGGGTATGCCTTCACCGAGGGCGCGCAACGGATCGACGGGGCGGGGAGCACCGCCGACGCCTTACGGCTGGAAGCCGGTCGGGCCTACCGGAGCACCCTTCCGGCGAGCGGCAGGATCCACTACCTCCTGGAACTCGACGCCGGCTCGAACGTCTACGTCTCCGCCACCGCCGTCCCCCCGGGCGACGGCAGCGCCGCCGTCATCGACGGCGTCAAGGTGTCCCTGCAGGACGCGGACGGCCGCTCCTGCGACGTGGACACCGCGACCTTCGGTGCCGCCGCCGGCCCGCACCCGGTCGCCGCGTCGGCCGTGCGCGAGATCTCCCCCAGGAAATCCCTCTGCCAGGACGCCGGTACGTACTACGTGACCGTCGAACGCGCCGATCCGGACGGAAAGGGCGCCTCCCCCGACGCCTGGGAGCTGGAACTCACCACCGCGTCGGAACCGCGGCTGGAACGGACCGGCGCGACGACCGCGCCCGAGGAGTGGGACTCCGCCTCGCCCCGGCCCGTCACCGGGAAGGCACAGCGGCGCTCGGGCGGCGCCGGTTTCACCGAGGCCACCCCGCTCGATGAGGGAGTCTGGCGGGACGACATCCGGCCCGGCCAAACGCTCTTCTACAAGGTTCCCGTCGACTGGGGCCGGCAGTTCCACGCCACCGCCGAACTGGGCAGTGCGCGCTTCGACGGCACCGGGTTCGTCCCCGCCGCCCTGGACCTGGACCTCTACAACCCCGTACGCGGGCATGTCGCGGACGTGGGTCTCGGCTACGACGGCAGACAGAAGTCGGGCAGCCTCCCCCCGCTCCCCCGCGTCGCGTACGCCAATCGCCATGCCACCGGCGCTCAGGTCGGCGCGATGCGCTTCGCAGGCTCCTACTACCTCGTCGCCCACCTCAGGGCGGAGGTGGCGGACGACTTCGGTGACGGACCCGTCCCGCTGACGCTGCGGGTACGGGTCGGCGGTGCGGCGCAGGACGGGCCGGAGTACGCCGGGGAGTCCGCCCCGGCGGGCATCTTCGCGGTCACCGCGCAGGACCGCGAGGCGGCGGCCCGGGGCCGGTCCACGGACGACGGCACCGCGATGACGGCGCTCGCGGTGGGCGGTATCGGAACCGGCAGTGCACTGCTGGTGGGACTCGCCGTGTGGACGGTGGCCGCTCGACGGAGAACCGTCTCCCCGGACGGTCCGGGAACGATCCGGGCATCAGATCCGCGTGAGGGCCCATAACCCCACGGCATAGCAGGCCAATGCCAGGAACAGGAGAGGGACGGCCACCCGGGCGGGAGGGCCGGGGCGGCGCCGCCGGCGCCGACCGGTCGCCCTGTGCCGTGACACCGCAGAGTCCGAAGACGGAGCCTGCGGGTCGCGGGCGGTGTACTCGGCAGTGGAGGCATCGGCGCGATGCGAGGCGGGGCCGGGACACGCCGACGGCGGGAACGAGGGCGGGGACAGGGGGGAGCGCAGCGGGTGAGTGGGGTCGGCGTGGGCCACCCGCTGTGCGCCGTACGGGGGCTGGGACGGTGTGAGGCTCTGGGGCTGTGCCCGGACGTGCGCCTGCTCCGGTACCCGCCCCTGCCCCTGACCCGGTGGGGTGGGTGCGTGGGACGGGCGAGCGGGGGCGGGGGAGGACGTGACCGTGGCCTGGGGCGGTGGCAGATGAAAGCTGCCGGTGTCCGACATGGAGGGCTGACGCGGCGGAGCGGACGGTGCCGGACCGGTGCCGGCGACATCGTCCGCGGTGGATCGGCTCGCGGGAACCGGACGGCCGCCCTCGCCGCCGTGAGGGGAGGCGCCGCCGTGGTCCGGTTCGGAGCGGGAGGGTGGGTCGCCCTGCCAGGGGTCTCCGGGCAGGGCGCCTGCCGCTCCTGCCCCGGGCGGACGGCCCGTCTCCCCGCCCTCCGCTCCAGGACGACTTGTGGCCGAGCGCACGCCCGAAGCCGCCCTCAGCGGGCCTTCCGGGCCGAAACCCGGTGGGAGCGGGCCGAGTTGGTCGAAGATCTCGATCAACTCGTCGTCGGGGCCGGGCGCCGGGAGGAGTTCCCTGGCCGAGGCCAGGGCCTTGCGCGCCCCCGTGGCCGTACGGAACCGTGCCTGCGGTGCCGGCTGCAGCAGGGTGGCCACGACCTGCCACAGCGGGTCGGGGATGCCCTGGGGCGCCCCGGGCGTACCGTGCTCGGCGAAGTGCTGGATGAGCGCCTTGGCGTCCGGTTTGGCGCCCTCCAGCAGATACAGCGCGACCAGTCCCACCGCGAACAGGTCCGCGGGGAAGTCCGGTTCGGAGCCCATCAGCTGCTCCGGCGCGAGATAGCCGGGCGTGCCCACCACCAGGTCGGTCTCGGTCAGGCGCGGTTCGCCGAGCCGCATGGCGATACCGAAGTCGGACACCCGCAGACGTGGTCTGCCCGTACCGGTGGCTTCCAGGAGCAGGTTGGCGGGCTTGATGTCGCGGTGCACGACGCCTTCCGTGTGCACCGCGGTGAGACCCGCCAGCAGCTGGTCGAGCAGGATACTGACGAACGTCGGCGGCAGGGGCCCGTAGTCGCCGATGAGGTGCGCCAGCGAACCGCCGGCGACCAGGTCCATGGTGAACAGGACCTTGTCGTCGTCGGCGGCCCAGCTGCTGGGGGCGAGCACATGGGGGTGATCGATTCGCAGGGCCTGCTCGCGCACGAAACGGAGCAGGGAGTGGGCGTCGCTCTGCAGCAGGACCTTGGCCGCCACATAGCGGCGACGGCGGTGGTCCCAGGCACGCCAGACGGCACCGACACCCCCGCGCCCGATCGGGTCGACCAGTTCGTACCGGCCGGCAAAGACCTCACCCATGGCTGTGCGTCGCTCCTCCCCCGGCGGGATCTCCCCTTGCCTTACCCCTGTGTGCTTACCCCTTCTGCCCCTGCCGCGACTACGGCCGGGGGATCAGTTCTGGTGGGACTGGTAGTGCGCGACCGCGTCGGAGGTACGGCCGGCGCCGTAGACCCGGAGGAACTCCGCCAGCTCGGGGTGGGTCGGGGCGAGGACGTCGGCGGCGTCGATGATGTCGCCGGCAGCGGCCACCGAACGCAGCAGTGACTGGATCTCCCGCACCACCCGCTTGACCGTGGGGGCGCCCGAACTGCTCGTCGTCTGCGTGGTGTTGCTGAGCACCGAACCCCCCTGCGACTTCTTGATCTCCTCCATGCGCTCGGTCGCCTCGGCCGCGCTGACACTGCCGTCCGCGACCTGGCCCGCCAGGTCCTGCAGCAGCTGCACCCGCTGGACCACCGCGGGGTTGCCGATCTTCGCCCGCTGACCGCTCATCAGCTGCGACAGCATCGGTGCGGACAGTCCCAGCACCCCGGCGAGACGAGCCTGATTGAGGCCCAGGTCGTCTATGAGCTTACGGAAGAGCGTCCCCAGCGGCTCCCCGTACCAGTTCCGCTGCAGTTCCCGCGCTCTTGCGGTGGCTTCCTGCTGTGCGGCGTCCATGGCGTCTCCCCATCGCTTCCCCGAGAACCGTGGTTCGCTGTAGCGAACCACGCCGAGCATCTTACGGAGAGTGGTTGGTCACGGGGACCCCCAATCTTTTTGCGGAACCCCCCCGGGGACCCGGTACTCTTGTTTCCGGCGCCCACCCGGATGTGCTTGTTCCTGGCGGACGCTTCCCACACGGGGCCTTAGCTCAGTTGGTAGAGCGCTGTCTTTGCATGGCAGATGTCAGGGGTTCGACTCCCCTAGGCTCCACAAGGAAACCCCTCCCACCTGCGGAAAGCAGATGGGAGGGGTTCTTGCTCAGTAGCTCCGGGAGCCTGGCGTCACGGCTCCGGGGAGCCTTCGGGGTCCTGGCTCCAGGGCCGGGGCTCCAGGCTCACCGGGCTGTTTCACGTGAAACAGCCCGGCACGGCAGAAGACGCTGAAGTCTCCCGCCCCGCCAGGCTGTTGATACCGCAGACGAGGGATGCCACAGACCGCCGGCACCGAGATCTTTCGATGCCGCCCGAGCGTCAGGGCTGCTCGTCGCGCTTGGCGGCCTCCTCCTCGGCCTCCTTCACCCGGACCTCGGGGTCGAGGCTGGAACCGCGGCTGCCGTCCACGGACGACAGCGTGCCCGGCTCCCCGACGTCGGTCGCGGCCGGTGGTTCCACCAGCCAGTCCGGGTTGGCCTGCTTGTCCCACCACTTCCAGGCGGCGAACGCGCCGCCGGCGACGGCGCCCAGAACCACGATCACCTTCGCGGCCCGGCCGGCCTTCGCGCGCCGCCGCTGCTTGCGGACGAGCTTGTTGATCTGTTCGGCCGAGACCTGACCGCGCAGTGCGGCCAGTACCGCCGCACTGCGGGCCGCGGCCTCGTCCCGTGCCGGACCGGCGGCGGCCCGGGCCTGCTCGATCCTCGGCCGGGAATAGTCCGCCGCCTGCTGAGCGGCCTTACGGGTCCGGACGGCGGCCTCGTGAGCAGCCAGATCGACCTTCGGCGGTACATGGCTCCGGGCCTGCTCCAGATACGGCTGCACATGGGCGCCGTACTGAACGAGGGCCTGCCCCGCGGCCTGGGTCACTTTGGGCGCCAGCCGTACGCGCGCCTCCTGTGCGTAGTGCGCGGCCTTCAGCTTGGCCGTGTCGGCGTAGGGCGCCACCACTTCCGCGGCATGGAGCATGCTGTCCTTCGCCGAATCAGTCGCGGCGCGCACGCTGTCGATGCGGGTCACGGTTCCTCCTCCTCGGTGGCGTACGTTCTTCGACTGTCCACCCATTTACGGATCATGCCTTCCGCCTCGCTGCCGGGCATGTGCGGAGGGGCATACGGGTGCTGATGGCGCTGATCGAGTGCAATAGCGGATGAATACGGGAGAACGGGAGCTTGTCGTCGACAGTGCCACGGATCGTTCCCGAGTGCCCCCGTCACGGAAGGACTCACCCGGTTTTCTGCAAGCGGTTCGGCCCTGTTGCCCTCCTGCGAACGGGCGGCGGGCGACTGCACGCCCCGTCCGTGCGAGGATCGGGGAGTTACGGAAAGACGACGGAAGGTACATCGTGGCTGATCAGCTCTACGCCACCCTGAAGACCAACAACGGCGACATCGAGGTCCGGCTCTTCCCGAACCAGGCGCCGATCACCGTCAAGAACTTCGTCGAGCTCGCCAAGGGCGAGCGGGAGTGGACTCACCCGGAGACGGGCGCCAAGTCCACGGACAAGCTCTACGACGGCACGGTCTTCCACCGGGTGATCAGCGGCTTCATGATCCAGGGCGGTGACCCGCTGGGCAACGGCACCGGCGGCCCCGGCTACCAGTTCGAGGACGAGTTCCACCCGGACCTGCGCTTCGACAAGCCTTACCTGCTGGCCATGGCCAACGCGGGTCCGGGCACCAACGGCTCGCAGTTCTTCATCACCGTCTCCCCGACGGCGTGGCTGAACCGCAAGCACACCATCTTCGGCGAGGTCACCGACGCCGCGAGCCAGAAGGTGATCGACACCATCGCGGCCACGCAGACCAACCCCCGGACCGACCGTCCGGTCAACGACGTCGTCATCGAGTCGGTCGAGATCCGCGAGGGCTGAGCGCACCGCAAGGGCCGCGTACGGCCCTGCCCCCTCCCAGGAGTGCGAAAAGCCCCCAGAGGGAACCAATCGCCCCGCTCATCCGTAAGGATGGGCGGGGCGGGGCTTTTTCCACACGACCTAGGGGATCCCATGGACGACCAGGCTGCAGGCAGCCCGCAGGACGCCCGCGGTCTCCCGGTCTGCTATCGCCACCCGGACCGCGAGACCGGCATCCGCTGCACCCGCTGCGAGCGCCCGATCTGCCCCGAGTGCATGGTCAGCGCCTCGGTCGGTTTCCAGTGCCCCGAATGCGTCCGTGGGGGAGGCCCGGGCGCCGGGCCCGCACCAGCCGCCTCGATGCCCCGCACGATCGCCGGCGGCACCGTCGCCGGGGACCCCCGGCTGATCACCAAGATCCTGCTCGGGATCAACGCCGCGGTGTTCGTCGCGGTGCATGTCTGGCCGTCGCTGCTGGGCCGCCTCGTGCTGATCGGGACCTGGCCGCCGCTCGGCCCCGTCGAGGGCGTCGCCGAGGGCGAGTGGTACCGCCTGGTCACCTCGATGTTCACGCACGAGGCGATCTGGCACATGGGCTTCAACATGCTCGGCCTGTGGTGGCTCGGCGGGCCGCTCGAGCAGGCCCTGGGCCGGTCCCGTTATCTCGCGCTGTACCTGATCTCGGGCCTGGCGGGCAGTGCGCTGACCTATCTGCTGGCCCCGGGGACCACGGCCTCACTCGGTGCCTCCGGCGCCATTTTCGGGCTGTTCGGTGCGACGGCCGTCCTGGTGCGCCGGCTCAATTACGACATACGGCCGATCATCGTCCTGCTGGTGATCAACCTGGTCTTCACCTTCAGCCCAGGCTTCGACATCGCCTGGCAGGCCCATGTCGGAGGGCTCGTCGCCGGTGTGGTGATCGGGTACGCCATGGTCCACGCCTCGCGCGAGCGGCGGGCTCTGATCCAGTATGGAACCTGTGCACTGGTTCTTGCCGTGGTCGTGTTGATGACCCTGCTGAGGACGGCCCAGCTCGCCTGAGCACCGGTTGTCCACAGTCCGTGCCGGATCTTGTGCACAGTGTGCAGGAACATCTGTACCCGTTGTCGCTGACCCGTGTTTCCGCAGGTCAGCATCGTGCGAACGCGCTTTCGGTTACTGGTGCTTCTGTCACACCGGCGTCAATCTCCAACAGGTTATCCACAGATCGTCGTTTCTTTTCCCCATGCTGTGGACATGCCTGTGGATAACTCGGTGGACAGCCCTGCCCGGATCCGGTGGACAACTCTGCCCTGAACCGCCGGGCGGTTCAGGGCAGGGCTGGGGCGGGGCCGTACTGCTCAGCGCTACTTCCACTGCGTCGAGACGCCGAAGCCCGCAGCGATGAATCCGAAGCCCACCACGATGTTCCAGTTGCCCAGCTCCTTGACGGGCAGCTGGCCGTCGGTGACGTAGAACACGACGATCCAGGCCAGGCCGATCAGGAACAGGGCCAGCATCACCGGTGCGACCCAGGAGCTGCTGGTCAGCTTGAGGTTGGTCGTCTGCTTCGCCGGCGGGGGCGTGTAGTCGGCCTTCTTGCGGATACGTGACTTCGGCACGAGGGTCTCTCCTGTCGATGCGCTGCGTGACCGCGCAGGGCACTGGGTCGTGCTCGGGGCGGTTGCAAGGGGACTCCGAGCGCTCCTTTGGGCGTCAGTTAGCGTAGTGCTTCCGTGGCGCCGAAGGAGATAAGGGTACGTTGAGCAATTCTGCCGACTCCCCAGGGACGGAATCCAGTCCTGTCCGCCGACGCGGCTTCCGGCCCGTCCGGATGCTCACCGCGGGCGTGTTCGCCCTCGCGGGTCTCATCTTCTTCACCAGCTTCGACACGGCGAAGGGCACCAACATCCGCACGGACGACTCCCTGCTGAAGCTGTCCGACCTCATCCATGAGCGCAGCCACAAGAACGGCGCACTGGAGGAGACCAACGGGGCGCTCCGGGGGGACATTGAGTCCCTCGCCGAGCAGGACGGCGGCAGGACCGAGGCGGAGGACGACCAGCTCGCCGACCTGGAGGGCCGTGCGGGCACGCGGAAGCTCAAGGGCGAGGCCGTCACGGTCACGCTCGACGACGCCCCGCCGGACGCCACCGCCAGGCTTCCCGGGTATCCCGAGCCGCAGCCCGACTACCTGGTCATCCACCAGCAGGACCTCCAGGCCGTGGTGAACGCGATGTGGCAGGGCGGCGCCGAGGGCATCAAGGTCATGGACCAGCGGCTGATCTCCACCAGCGCGGTGCGCTGTGTGGGCAACACCCTGATCCTCCAGGGCCGTGTCTACTCACCGCCGTACAAGATCACGGCGGTCGGAGATCCGGAGAAGCTGAAGAACGCGCTCGCGGCCTCCCCGTCGATCCAGAACTACATGGTGTACGTCAACGTCTACGGGCTCGGCTGGAAGGTCGAGGACGAGGGGGCGGTGACCCTGCCCGGCTACTCGGGCACAGTGGACCTGCACTACGCGAAGCCGGTGCGGTAGAGCCCACGGGGCGGTCCCCGGGCCGGAGGGGCTCCGGGCGGGGGGGCGCGGGGGCGCGGGCCGACGGCGCACCCCGTCCGTACGAAACCGTGTCCTCGGGTATCGAGGTGATCGGCCCTGCGCCACGTACTTCCGGATACACGCGTCCCGGCCGCTGGCCGACGCTGACGACGTGCGAACCGGAACGGGGGCGCGGTCGTCGGCTGACCGTCCGGGCGCATCCGGACTCCACGCAGCCTGTGGAGGCCGGGAAACCGGAGGCGTTACGCCGTTAGTCTGGTGACGAACGGCGTGGGTCCGGTGCCGTGGTGCGACGGAAGGGACGGCATGTACAGCTGGATCTGGCGGCATCTGCCGGGGAACGGATGGGCGAAGGCGCTCATCTCACTCGTGCTGATCATCGCTGTGGTCTATGTCCTCTTCCAGTACGTCTTCCCCTGGGCCGAGCCGCTGCTGCCCTTCAACGATGTGACGGTGGACAACCAGTGAGCGCGCGCATTCTCGTCGTCGACAACTACGACAGCTTCGTCTTCAACCTGGTCCAGTACCTGTACCAACTGGGTGCCGAGTGCGAGGTCCTGCGCAACGACGAGGTGTCGACGGCGCATGCGCAGGAGGGTTTCGACGGCGTGCTGCTGTCCCCGGGGCCGGGTACTCCCGAACAGGCCGGTGTCTGTGTGGACATGGTGCGGCACTGCGCGTCGGCCGGAGTGCCCGTCTTCGGCGTCTGCCTCGGTATGCAGGCCGTGCAGGTGGCCCACGGCGGTGTGGTGGGCCGTGCGCCCGAGTTGCTGCACGGGAAGACCTCGCCGGTCGAGCACGAGGGCAAGGGCGTTTTCGCGGGTCTGCCCTCACCGTTCACGGCGACGCGCTACCACTCCCTGGCGGCCGAACCGGCCACCGTACCGGCGGAGCTGGAGGTGACGGCCCGGACGCCGGACGGCATCGTGATGGGTCTGCGCCACCGTGAACTGCTCGTCGAGGGCGTGCAGTTCCATCCCGAGTCGGTGCTCACCGAGCACGGGCACCGGATGCTCGCCAACTGGCTGGCGGAGTGCGGGGACGCCGGGGCGGTGGCGAGATCGGCGGGGCTGACCCCGGTGGTGGGCAGGTCGTCGGCGTGACCGCGCTGCGCCCCGAGCGCGAGTCCGGTGCCGGATACGGGCAGTCCTTCACGGACGGTTCCCCGTACGGCGCCGGCGGCGGGCAGGGGACCCCGTACGGGCAGCAGCCGTACGGGGAGCCCGGCGCGTTCGGGGACGGCGGCTGGTACGACACCACCCAGCAGGGTGCCTACTCCTACGGCGGTGCTGCCGGGGGCGGTGTCGGCGGGGGCGGTGCTGCCGGGGTCGACGGCGGCACCGCGTATCTGCCTCCCGTCGACGAGGAGACGGTGGCGCTGCGGATCCCCGATCCGCCGGAGCGCACGGGGTACGACGCGGGCACGGGGTACGACGAGGACACGGGGTCCGCGACGTACGGCTCGCGCGGGGAGTCCTCGGCGGCTTCCGCGGATTCCGGAGGCCGGGCGGCGCGCAGGAAGGCCGCCAAGAAGCGTCAGGGGCGCCGTGGCGGCGCGAATCGGCCCGCCGAGGACCTGGACGCACCCCACGGCCACGACGCGCCACAGGAGCCCCGGGCGCCGCTCTCGCGCGTGGAGGCGCGGCGGCGGGCACGGGAGCGGAAGCCGAGTGCCGCCGTCGTCGCGAGCCGGGGGATCGGCGAGGTGTTCATCACCTGCGGCGTGCTGATGCTGCTGTTCGTCACCTACCAGTTGTGGTGGACGAATGTGCGCGCGCAGGCACAGGCCGGCCGGGAGGCGAGCGACCTGCAGAGCGACTGGGCCAGCGGCAAGCGCAGTCCGGGGGCGTTCGAACCGGGGAAGGGTTTCGCGCTGCTGCACATTCCCCGGCTGGACGTGGTCGTGCCGATCGCCGAGGGGATCGACAGCAAGAAGGTGCTCGACCGGGGCATGGTGGGCCACTACGCGGAGGGCGCGCTGAAGACGGCGATGCCCGAAGCGAAGGAGGGCAACTTCGGGGTCGCGGGCCACCGCAACACGCACGGGGAGCCGTTCCGGTACATCAACCGGCTGGAGCCGGGCGACCCGATCGTGGTGGAGACGCAGGACACGTACTTCGTCTACAAGATGGCGTCGATCCTGCCGGTGACCTCGCCGAGCAACATCAGCGTGCTCGAACCGGTCCCGAAGCAGTCGGGTTTCAAGGAGCCCGGCCGCTACATCACGCTGACCACCTGCACGCCGGAGTTCACCAGCACGTACCGCATGATCGTCTGGGGCAAGATGGACGAGGAACGGCCGCGCAGCAAGGGCAAGCCGGATGCGCTCGTCAGTTAAGGGCAGAGGAAACGTGGCAGTGACCGCCGACGACACCGAAGAGCACACCGCCATGTCCGCGTCACCGCCGCCTCCGGCGCGCCGCCGCATGGGACCGGTCGCGATCGTGGTGAGCGCGCTCGGGGAACTTCTCATCACCGTGGGCCTGCTGCTCGGCCTGTTCGTCGTCTACTCGCTGTGGTGGACGAACGTGCTCGCCGACCGCGCGGCGGGCCAGCAGGCGGACAAGGTGCGCGACAACTGGGCCCAGGGACCCGGCGCCGGCGCCGGGGACGACCCCGCCTCCTACGACAGCAAGGACGGGATCGGCTTCCTGCACGTGCCCGCGATGGGCAACGACATCCTGGTCGAGAAGGGCACCACGATGGAGGTGCTCAACGACGGCGTCGCCGGCTACTACACCGACCCCGTGAAGGCGACCCTGCCGACCTCCGGCAAGAAGGGCAACTTCTCGCTGGCCGCGCACCGGGACGGCCACGGGGCCAAGTTCCACGACATCCACAAGATCAAGGAAGGCGACCCGATCGTCTTCGAGACGAAGGACACCTGGTACGTCTACAAGACGTACGCGATCCTTCCCGAGACCTCGAAGTACAACATCGAGGTCCTCTCCAAGATCCCCGAGGAGTCCGGCCGCGAGAAGGCCGGCCACTACATCACCCTGACGACCTGCACTCCGGTGTACACCAGCACGTACCGCTACATCGTCTGGGGCGAACTGGAGCGCACGGAGAAGGTCGACAAGGACCGGACCCCGCCGAAGGAACTGCGCTGACCGAAGCCCTCCGAGGACCTCGGTCCCCTACCATGACGAAGGCCCGAAGCCGCAACTTGCCTTTGCGGCTTCGGGCTTCCGTGATTCGTCGTTACCGCAGAGCCTTGAGACGCACTCCGGCGGTCCAGGCCTCCACTTCCTCCCGATTGACCGTGACGACTCCGGTCAGGTCGGCGATCGCCTGGGACTCGTGGCTGAAGTTGCAGGTGGCGACGAAGAGCGCGAGGTCCACACGGTCGATGGCACACGTCGCGCCCGCGAACTTCTGCATGTCGGCACTGGGAACGGTCCAGCGGCCGGACCGGTTCTTGCACTGGACGGCCACGGTCCGCCCGTCCGCGGTGCGGCCGGTGATGTCGATGCCCCTGTCGCTGCGGGCCTGACGTACGACGACATCGGTGCAACCGTCGCGCCGCAGCAGTTCGGCGACATGCTGTTCGAACGCCTGCCAGGCCATCGCCTTGAGTGTCGACCTGACGTTCTCCGCGGGAGCCTCTCCTTCCAGGGTGGCGAGGCGCTTGTGGTGCCAGCACAGCCTGCGTTCGACGTTCTCGATGTCCTCGCGGAGTTCGAGGAGCTCGCGGCGGTGCTCACCGGACGTGGCGATCAGGGCGTTGAACATCGGCACGACCGTCCTGCCGAGGATGTGGGTGATGCGCTGGTCGATGCGGGCATCGAGGCCGTCGGGGGCTGTCGGTGCCACGTTATCCACAGGCTGTGTGCGCGCCAGGTACTCCATGTCCAGGAGATACACACGTACCTGACGTGCGACTTCGCTGTCCCGGAGGAGCATGGCTGCGTTGAGGACGGCGCGGCGGGAGTAGAGGGCGAGGGCCCGGGAGCGCGATTGGATCCCACTGACCTCCTTGAAGGAGGTCAGTTCTGTACCTGCCAATACGCGGTACCCGCTGGCGGCCAGTTCCTTTCGGTGATCGAACACCAGCGACTCGATGGCCTTGTGGCTCACCTCGAAGTACGTCGCCACCATCGCCGTCGTCACGTGCATGCCGTCCGGCAGCAGCGACAGGGCCTTGACCCTGTCGAGCACGTCCGTGCGGTCCAGCACGCTGCTGCGCAGCGACGGTGATTCCAGCAGGACTGATTCCTTGATCATCTTCTGCCCCTTCGGATCTCGTAGTCGGGGCAGAACTCATTGCGCCACCCCACCCGTTTAACGAGCCGTGGCACGCGAAGGCACGAGCGAGGTGAGGACGTGTGTGCAAGGGCCGGGGCTCCGCTGTGGGTGGGTGAGAGGGGGCTCGGTGGGCCTGTGGATAACCAGCCAGCTGGAGTGACACGTTGTCACTCCTGGGTTGCCGCAGGTCAACGTGTTGAGGACACCGCAGAGGGAGAATCGGGAACGGGACTGGATCCCACTGGCCCCCTTGGAGGGGGTCAGTTCTGTACAGGCCCGTACATGGGTATGCCAGAGCCCCGGCGCCCTCCGGAGAGGGGGCCGGGGCTCTGGCGTGTTTCGGGGCGTTCCGGAGGGTGCCTAGTCCCTGTCGCCGCCGGTGAGGCCGCCGAAGAAGCCGCCGGGGCCGCCGCCGTTGTTACCGCCGTTGTCGCCGCCCTGGTCCGTGGTGAACAGGGTGACCGCCGTTCCCTTGTCGACCGGGTTGCCCTGGCCGGGGTCGGCGCGGAAGACGCGGGAGTTGGGGTCCTGCGAGCCCTTGATGTCGCCGACCGCCAGCCCGGCTTCCCCGAGCTTTCTCTGAGCGTCCGCCAGGGTGTCGCCGAGGATGTTCGGGACGGCGACCTTCTCGGCCTCCTTGGCCTTGCCGACGACGATCTGCACCGGGGAGTTCTTGTCGACCTGCTGGCCGTTCTGCGGTGTGGTCTCGATGACCTTGCCGACCTGGTTCGGGTCGTCGACATCCCGCTCTTCGCAGCTGCTCGGCACCAGGTCGTTGGCGGTGATCTGCGCCCTGGCCTCGTCGCACGTCCTGCCGAGGACGTTCGGAACGGTCGACCTTGCGACCGCTTTGGCGACGGTGAGGGTGATGGTGGTGCCCTTCTCCACCTCGTCGCCGAGGCCCGGGTCCTGCTCGAGGACGGTGCCCACGGCCTCCGAGGACTCCTTCTCCTTCGTCTCCACGACGAACTCGTACTTGTCGCCCTCGAGCTCCGCCTTGGCGTCGTCGAGGCTGTCGCCGACGACGCTCGGCACCGCCACCTTGGGCGCGCCCGTGGACACCACCAGGTTGACGGTGTCCCCCTTCTCGACCTCCTTGTTCGGCAGGGGGTCCTGCTCGCAGATCTTGCCCTTGGGCTGCTTCTCGCAGGGCTCGGAGGTGAACTTGAGGACCAGGTCGGAGTTGGTGGCCAGCTTCTCGGCGCCGGCTTCCGTCTGGCCGACGAAGTTCGGGACGTCGACCTTGTCGTTGCTCACGCCGCCGTTGCCGTTGAAGATCGAGTGGCCGAGCAGGATCGCGCCGATCAGGACCAGGACGCCCGCCGCGACCAGCAGTATCGTCGAGGTGTTGTTCTTCTTCTGCTGCTGGCGGCGCCTGCCGGGGCGGTCGTCGTAGCCGTAGCCGCCGTCGTCCGGGTTCATGGGCGGCAGCATCGAGGTGGCGGCGCCGGCGTCCGTGCGCAGAGCCGTCGTCGCCTGGTTGTCGGGGTAGCCGCCGTAGCCGACCGCGCCCATCGACGCGGTGGCCGCGACCGGCTGGCCGTCGAGGTAGGCCTCGATGTCGATGCGCATCTCGTCGGCCGACTGGTAGCGGTAGTCGGGGTCCTTGACGAGCGCCTTCAGCGTGATCGCGTCTATCTCCGGTGTGACCTCGGGGTCGAAGACGCTGGGTGCCTGCGGTTCCTCGCGGACGTGCTGGTAGGCGACCGCGACGGGGGAGTCGCCGACGAACGGGGGACGGACGGTCAGCAGTTCGTAGAGCAGGCAGCCGGTGGAGTAGAGGTCGGAGCGGGCGTCGACCTGTTCGCCTTTGGCCTGCTCGGGCGAGAGGTACTGTGCGGTGCCGATGACCGCGGAGGTCTGGGTCATCGTCATACCGGAGTCGCCCATCGCGCGGGCGATGCCGAAGTCCATGACCTTGACCTGGCCGTTGCGCGTCAGCATGACGTTCGCCGGCTTGATGTCGCGGTGGACGATGCCGGCCCGGTGCGAGTACTCCAGGGCCTGGAGGATGCCGATGGTCATCTCCAGCGTCCGCTCCGGCAGCAGCTTGCGGCCGCTGTGCAGGAGTTCCCGGAGCGTGGAGCCGTCGACGTACTCCATGACGATGTACGGGATGGAGACCCCGTCGATGTAGTCCTCGCCCGTGTCGTAGACCGCGACGATCGCGGGATGGTTGAGCGAGGCGGCCGACTGGGCCTCCCGGCGGAACCGGGCCTGGAAGGACGGGTCGCGCGCGAGGTCGGCGCGGAGCGTCTTCACAGCAACGGTGCGGCCGAGGCGGGTGTCGTGCGCGAGGTAGACCTCCGCCATGCCACCGCGGCCGAGCACGTGGCCCAGTTCGTACCGGCCGCCGAGGCGACGCGGCTCTTCCATAGCTAACTACCAGCCCTCTCCGTCGGTCCCGGTCGGCACGTTCGTGCGGCCGGAGGCTGCCGTCCGGGCCCTACCGTACCCGGCTCGCTTTGTGTGACCTGGCCAAGTACGTCAGCCGATACAGGACCGGTACCACAACGTGCACCGATGTGAAGCGGACGTGACCGGGGTCACTACCTGCCCTTGACGACCGCCTCCATCACGCTCTTCGCGATCGGGGCCGCGAGACCACCGCCGGAGATGTCGCCGCGTACGGCGTCGTCGTCCTCGATGATCACGGCTACGGCCACCGGTGAGCTGCCGTCCTCGCCCTTGGCGTAGGAGATGAACCACGCGTAGGGGTTCTCGCTGTTGTCCACGCCGTGCTGGGCGGTACCCGTCTTGCCGCCGACGGTGACGCCGTCGATCTTCGCGTTGCTGCCGGTGCCCTCGGAGACGACGGTCTCCATCATCGACTGGAGTATCTGCGCGTTCTCCGCCGACATCGGCTCGCTCAGCTGCTCCGGGTCCGTCTTCTCGATGGTGTCGAGGCTCGGGGCCTGGAGTTCGTCGACCATGTACGGCTTCATCAGGGTGCCGTTGTTGGCAATGGCGGCGGTGACCATGGCCATCTGCAGCGGGGTGGTGGCGGTGTTGAACTGGCCGATGGAGGAAAGCGCGGTCTGCGACTCGTTCATGTCGTCGGAGAAGACCGAGGCGCTGGAGCGGACCGGGACGAACTGTTCCTCGGTGAAGCCGAACTTCTTGGCGTACTCGAGCATCGTGTCATTGCCGAGGTCCGCGCCGATCTTGCCGAAGACGGTATTGCAGGAGACCCGGAGCGCCTCGCGCAGGGTGGCGTCCTCGCAGGGGATGTCGCCGTCGTTCGGCAGCGCGGTCGTGGTGCCGGGCATGATCCACGGCAGGGGCGTGTCGGTCTTCTCGTCCGCGCTCTTGTACAGCCCCTCCTCCAGGGCGGCGGCGGCGGTGAGGACCTTGAAGGTGGAGCCGGGCGGGTAGACCTCACGCAGCGCCCGGTTCAGCATCGGGTCGGCGGGGTTCTCCTTCTTCTGCAGCTTCTTCCACGCCTCGGCGTCCTTGTCGCTGCCGCCGGCGATCACGGACGGGTCGTACGAGGGGAAGGAGGCGAGCGCGAGGATCTTGCCGGTGGAGGGTTCGAGGGCGACGACCGAGCCCTTGCCGCCCTGCTTCTTCAGGCCCTCGTAAGCGGCCTTCTGCGCGTCGGCGTTGAGGGTGGTGACGACATTGCCGCCCTCCTTGTTCTTGCCCGTCAGCATGTCGAGCGTGTTGCGGAAGAACAGGCGGTCGTCGTTTCCGGTCAGGATGCCGTCCTCGATGGACTCCAGCTGGTTGGCGCCGAAGGCCTGCGAGA
This sequence comes from Streptomyces sp. GDS52, assembly GCF_052246875.1. Taxonomy (NCBI): domain Bacteria; kingdom Bacillati; phylum Actinomycetota; class Actinomycetes; order Kitasatosporales; family Streptomycetaceae; genus Streptomyces; species Streptomyces sp. GDS52. The sequence continues at coordinate 3,600,169 of NZ_CM125966.1, read as the reverse complement.
CGAAGCCGGTGACCGGCGCCCACATGGCGCCGTCCTTGTAGGTGCGTTTGTACTTGAATTCGCCCTTGGTGGTGGTGTGTCCGGTGATCGGCTCGCCGTTGACGATGATGTTGCCGCGCGGTGACGCGTACCGCTCGATGGCGACCCGGCGGTTGTTCTTGTCGGTCCTCAGCTCGTCGGCCTTGACGTACTGCAGCCAGTTGTCGCGGAGGAGGAGGGTGAGGATGAGGAGGCCGCAGAAGATCGCGATTCGGCGCAGGGGCTTGTTCACGGGCGGACCACCTGGGTCATCTCGATGTCGGGGTTGGTGGCGGGCGCGGGGGCCGGGCGGCGGGCGGTGTCGCTGATTCTGAGCAGGATGCCGATCAGTGCCCAGTTGGCGATGACGGACGAACCGCCGTACGCCAGGAAGGGCATCGTCATGCCGGTCAGCGGGATCAGGCCCATGACGCCGCCGGCGACGACGAAGACCTGGAGGGCGAAGGCACCGGACAGGCCGATGGCGAGCAGCTTGCCGAAGGGGTCGCGGGCGGCGAGGGCGGTGCGCACGCCGCGTTCCACGATCAGCGCGTAGAGCAGCAGCAGCGCCATGGTGCCGGCCAGGCCCAGTTCCTCGCCGAAGGTGGCGAGGATGAAGTCGGAGTTGGCGGCGAACCGGATGAGGTCGGAGTGGCCCTGGCCCCAGCCGGTGCCGAGGGTGCCGCCGGAGCCGAAGGCCCACAGTGCCTGCATGGCCTGCTCGGAGTGGCCCCCCTGGCCTGCCCGGCTGAGCGTGTACTCCTTCATCGGGTCGAGCCAGGCCTGGACGCGCTGCTGGACGTGCGGTTCGAAGCTGGCCACGCCGACGGCGCCGGCGCCGGACATCAGCAGACCGAAGACGATCCAGCTGGTCCGCTCGGTGGCGACGTACAGCATGATCACGAACATGCCGAAGAAGAGCAGTGAGGTGCCGAGGTCGGTCTCGAAGACCAGGATGAGGATCGAGATCGCCCAGACGACGAGGATCGGGCCGAGGTCGCGTCCGCGGGGCAGGTAGAGGCCCATGAAGCGGCGACTGGCCAGGGCGAGCGCGTCGCGCTTCACCATCAGGTAGCCGGCGAAGAAGATCGCCAGGACGATCTTGGCGAACTCACCGGGCTGGATGCTGAAGCTGCCGATCTGGATCCAGATCTTGGCGCCGTAGATGTTCCGGCCGAGGCCGGGCACCAGCGGCAGCAGCAGCAGGACCAGTGCGCCGAGCATGGAGATGTAGGTGTAGCGCTGCAGGACGCGGTGGTCCTTGAGGAAGATCAGCACGGCGACGAACAGTGCGATGCCCAGGGCGGTGTAGAGCAGCTGCCGGGGGGCGGCGGTGCCCGCCTGGTAGATCTGCTGCAGCAGTTCCGACTGGTCCAGCCGCCAGATGGCGACGAGCCCGAGTCCGTTGAGCAGGGTGGCCAGCGGCAGCATCAGCGGGTCCGCGTACGGCGCGAACTTCCGTACGACGATGTGGCCGATGCCCGCCAGCAGACCGAGGCCGAGGCCGTAGCTCAGCAGGCCGGTCGGGACCTCGCCGTTGAGAGCCAGTCCGACGTTGGCGTAGGCGAAGACCGGGATGACGACGGCGAACGCCAGCAGCGCGAGCTCGGTGTTGCGCCGGCTCGGCGCCCCGATCGCGCCGATCGTGGACGTGTGCTGCGCCGATGGGTTGGTAGTACTGCTCATCGTGTGACAGGGCCTCTCACGGCTTGCCTACTGCTTACCGCACAGCGAGACGACCTTCTGCTCTTCCTCCGAGAGGCTGGGGCCGGGGCTGGGAGTAGGTGCGGTCGTGGACTGGGGCGTGGACTTCTGCGGAGCCTCGGTCGAACCCGAGGGGTTCGGCGTCGGCGTGTTGGACGTGAAGGAGGCGGGTGTGGTTCCCGTGGTGCCTCCGGCCTCGCCCTCGCCGGTCTTCGCGTTGCTCTTGCTCTCGGCGGTGCGTCGCTCGGCCTCCTTCCGGCATGCGGAAGCCTGTACCGCGAGTTCGTCGATCTTCGACCGGGCGCCGTGCAGGTCGCCCTCGGCGATGGTCGCCTCGACCAGCTTCCGCTGGTAGGGCGGCAGGTACTTGAGTTCGATCTCGGGGTGGTCCTTCTCGACCTTCGACAGCGAGACCCAGGCCAGGTCCTGGTTGATGCCCTGGTAGAGCGCGACGTGCTCGCCGTTGGTGCCGACGTAGTACTGGGTCTGCGTCCAGCGCCAGCCGCCGTACACGCTGCCGCCGAGGACGGCGAGGGTGAGCAGGCTGAAGAAGGAGCGCTTGATCCACTTCCGGCTCTTGCGGGGCTTGACGAAGTCGTTCTCGTCGTAGTCGAAGCCGTCGGTCTGGATGAAGCCGGTGACGTCGCCGCTGCCGGGCGGGCCGAACTCGCCCCCGCCGCCGCCCTGGCCGCGCCTGCGGCCGAGACCGGCGGCGCGGCCTGCCGGGGTCTGCATGGCGCTGCTGTCGTGCGGCTGGTTCTGGTTCTCGGCGACGGCGCCGACCACGACCGGGGTGTCGGACAGCTGGCCGGCCAGGGTGTCACCGGTGTCGAGGTCGAGGACGTCGGCGACGATCACGGTGATGTTGTCCGGGCCGCCGCCGCGCAGCGCCAGCTCGATCAGGGTCTGCACGGTGTCCTCGGGGCCCTGGTAGCCCGCCAGGGCCTCTTCCAGGGTCTGGTGGGAGACCACGCCGGACAGGCCGTCGGAGCAGATCAGGTACCGGTCACCGGCCCGGACCTCGCGGATGGAGAGGTCGGGTTCGACGTGCTCGCCGCTGCCGAGGGCCCGCATGAGCAGGGACCGCTGCGGGTGGGTGGTCGCCTCCTCCTCGGTGATCCGGCCCTCGTCCACCAGCCGCTGCACCCAGGTGTGGTCCTGGGTGATCTGGGTGAGGACGCCGTCGCGCAGGAGGTAGGCCCGGGAGTCGCCGACGTGCACCATGCCGAGGCGCTGGCCGGTCCACAGCAGGGCGGTCAGGGTGGTGCCCATGCCCTCGAGCTGGGGGTCCTCCTCGACCATCATGCGCAGCTGGTCGTTGGCGCGCTGCACTGCCGTGCCGAGGGAGGTGAGCAGGTCGGAGCCGGGAACGTCGTCGTCGAGCGCGACGATGGTGGAGATGGCCTCGGAGGAGGCGACCTCGCCGGCCGCGGCGCCGCCCATGCCGTCGGCGATGGCGAGCAGGCGGGGACCGGCGTAACCGGAGTCCTCGTTGCCCTCCCGGATCATCCCCTTGTGTGATCCGGCGGCGAAGCGCAGGGACAGGCTCATGCGCACCTCGCCCGTCGGCTCCGGGTACAGCCGGTCGTGTCGAGCCACACTGCCCACCCTCCGGTCGGGAGCGCGCCGGGGTCTTGGGTCGGGACCCCCACCGCGTGCTCGCTCCGCTCGCGTTCTGTCATTGGTGTAGCACTACTTCCGCAGCTCGATGACGGTCTTGCCGATGCGGATCGGCGCACCCGGTCCAATCGGTGTGGGTGTCGTGAGCCGGGACCGGTCCAGGTACGTGCCGTTCGTGGAGCCCAGGTCCTCGACGATCCACTGGCCGTCGCGGTCCGGGTAGATCCTGGCATGGCGGCTGGAGGCGTAGTCGTCGTCCAGCACGATCGTGCTGTCGTGCGCCCGGCCCAGCGTGATGGTCTGGCCCTGGAGCGCGACGGTGGTGCCGGTGAGGGTGCCCTCGGTCACGACCAGCTTGGTGGGGGCGTTGCGGCCGCGGCGGCCGCCCCCGGACTGCTGGCGCTGCGGCGGCGGTGCGGCCTGCCGGGCGCTCTGGTGCGGCCGGGTGGCCTCCCGGCGTGCGCCGCGCTGGGTGACCCGCGTGCCGAAGAGGTCACTGCGGATGACCTGCACGGCCACGATCACGAACAGCCACAGTACGGCCAGGAAACCCAGCCGCATGACCGTGAGGGTCAGCTCTGACATTGCCCCCGCTTCACCCTTCGGCTTGCCGGTAAATGATGGTGGTGCTGCCCACGACGATCCGCGAGCCGTCGCGGAGCGTAGCGCGGGTGGTGTGCTGTCCGTCCACCACGATGCCGTTGGTGGACCCGAGGTCCTGGATCGTCGAGGGTGTTCCGGTCCGGATCTCGCAGTGCCGGCGGGAGACGCCGGGGTCGTCGATCCGTACGTCGGCCTCGGTGCTGCGGCCCAGTACCAGCGTCGCGTCGGAGATCTGGTGGCGGTTGCCGTTGATCTCGACCCAGTAGCGGGTGCGGCCGGCGGACGGGGGCGCTGCGGGGGGCCGCTGGCCGCCTGCGGCAGGCGGGTATCCGTAACCGCCGGGCGGCGGCGCGGCCGGCATGGGCGGGGCTCCCGCGGGAGCGGCAGGCGGGTATCCGTAGCCGCCGGGGCGGCCGGCGGGCGGGGAGCCCGGGCCGGGGCCGGTGGGGCCCGCCTGGCTGCTGGAGGAGGCGAGCGTACGGCTGCGCACCCGGTACAGGCCGGTGTCGAGGTCCTCGGCCTTCTCCAGGTGCACCTTGATGGGGCCCATGAAGGTGTAGCGCTGCTGCTTGGCGTAGTCGCGCACCATGCCGGCGAGTTCGTCGCCGAGCTGCCCGGAGTACGGGCTGAGCCGCTCGTAGTCGGGGGTGCTCAGTTCGACGATGAAGTCGTTGGGGACGACGGTGCGGTCGCGGTTCCAGATGGTCGCGTTGTTGTCGCACTCCCGCTGGAGTGCTCCCGCGATCTCCACGGGCTGCACCTCGGACTTGAACACCTTGGCAAAGGTGCCGTTGACCAGGCCTTCGAGCCGTTGCTCGAATTTCTTCAGGACTCCCATGGGGCACCTCCTCCGTCGTCGCCGTCCTGTGTACTGCCCTGTCCACCGGGTCTACTGCCCGGTGCGCCGATCCGCGCACCGTCTACCTGGTACTGCTTACTGATCGTATCCACGCCCCGGTCGATCGGCTGGTTCCCCCTGCCTGCCCGGCCGACCGGTGTCGATGCCTGACGGAGTTCTCTCGGGGTTCCCTCCGGGAGGCATCTTCGAACTCCTTCGGCCGTGTTCGTGCGAGCCGCCCTGCCATGGATCGTAGAGGGGGTTGTGGACCAGTGTCCCGTACGCGGCTGTGCACTCCGCCCGGCACCTGGGGAGACGAGGGCTACCGGTACGAGGTTGATACGTGAAGTGGTTCTCGTGGAGGGGGCGGGGACACATCCAAGCGCATCCGTGCCCGTACGTGCCCGTCGGCACCTGTCCGTGCGTGCGGGCGGGCGTGTCCGGGACGGGGCGCCGTTTCTGTTCGAGGTGTGACGTCCCCGTGCGGCGATGCCGCCCGGGCGGGTGGGGTCCGGGGCGAGGGAAAGGGATGTGAATCCACCTCGATCAGCGTGCTAATGTTCTGGTGTCGGAAGGCGCCGAACCACTACGGGGCGGGGCTGAGGACACACCCAATGCGCGGGTGGCGGAATAGGCAGACGCGCTGGATTCAGGTTCCAGTGCCCGCAAGGGCGTGGGGGTTCAACTCCCCCCTCGCGCACATCGAGAAAACGACGGAACGGGTCGCTGCGAGTGACGAAAGTCACCGCAGGGGCCCGTTTCTCGTTTGCTGAGGGCGGTGCGGTGATGCACGGCCTGGCTGAAGCGCGCAGGGGCCCCGCCCGTGAGGTATCTCACGGGCGGGGCCCCTGCTTCGTCTGCCCGTGGTTCGTCGGTGTCCGCCCTGTTCGCGGTCGCGTCCTCGTTCGCTCTTCACGGCTTGCGGGCTCGCGCCTGGAAGCCACCCCCGGAGACCGGTCTGCCGGTTCGTCAGAGCTAAGGTGCGCTGAACCGGCCGGTTCGTGACTACTCCAGATACGGCTGGATCTTTTCGGTCGGTTTCGTGAACGTGCCGGTGGGCCGGCCCACCCGGATTCCGTCGGCAGGGGGTCAGAGTTCAGACGTCGCCGAGACGCACCGATCCTGCTGAGACGCATCGCACCGCCCTCCTGATCGGCCCGCCCGACCGGGGAGGTCGCCGGCGGCACGGTCCGGGGATCGCCCGGTGCCGGTGGGCGGAGTGCGGCGGGCTTCCGCGGGCCGCCGGGGTGCAGTGGTCTCCGAGTCCGTCATGGATGCAGATCCGGTCTCTGCCGAAGAGAGGCCCGGGCCCGGTGGGTCGTTCTCCCTCGTGTCCGCGCACAGGCGGTGGACACGAGGGCGTACGCCTGAGGGCCGAGCGGGCGTCGAGCGGGCCCTGAATCAGGTGCGTCGAGGCCGCCCGATTCGCACGCCGAGAAAGTTACCTCTCGTTACACAACCATTCACCCCATCTACATGTCGAACACATGTATTACCCAACTCTCGGCCGGCTTCCGAGCCGCATCCTGGAAGGGACATCGAGCAACCATGCTCCAACCGCTGCGTGCCGCGCTGCGCATACATACATGGGGCGGATTTGCGCTGGCGCTTCTGCTCGGGGCGAGCTATGCGGCGCTACCGTTGTTCGCTCTGCTCCCCCATCTGTGGGGGTTCATCGCCGCGTCAGCCGTCAGCTATGTCGTGGATGCGCGGCTGCACCGCGTCGAGCCCGCCTTCATCCGCCGGCTGGCCGCGCTCAGGGTCGACCGGGTCACCCGATTCCTGGCCCGTGACGTGCTGCTTCTCATGCTGGCGGTACGCATGGAGGCGCCCGAGCCCGTGCTGGCCGCCGGGCTGTTCGTCCTGGGCGCCCAGTTCGGGATGCTCGTGCTCTACACCGCGCTGCACCGCGTCATCCGCCGGGAGCGGGCGCTGCCGGTCGCCGTGCGCAACATGGACATGGGCGACGCGGGTATCCCCAAGGCTCCGCCGGCCATGCTGTTCCGCCGTTACCTGCGCCGGATGCTCCACCTCGACCTGCCGATGCACGCGGGGCTGCTCGCCGGTCTGGCGACCGCCGGCTGGACCTTCACCAAGGCCGGATACGCGGTGAGTCTCGGTCTGTCCGCTCTCCTGCTGCTGGCCCTGGCCGCCCAGGTGCGAAGGGCCCGCCGGACGCCGGAGCGGGAGGAGATCATCGCCACACTCAACCGGCAGCTGGCCGACTACCGGCCGGAGGTGGCCCTGTACTTCAGCTTCGCCGCGGTTTCCCGGGACTTCATGTACCAGGTCAACATGTGGATCGAAACCCTGGAGAACCTCGACCGCCGCCCGCTGATCATCCTGCGGGAACGTGCCTCCTTCGCCTACCTCAGCCGCACCCGTCTCCCGGTCGTGTGCGTGCCCAGGGCCGACGACCTGGCCCAGCTCGAACTGCCCGACCTGAAGGTGGTGCTGTACCCGGGCAACGCGGGCAAGAACGTCCACATGCTGCGCGTCGCCGAGGCCAAGCACGTCTTCATCGGCCACGGCGACAGCGACAAGCTCGCCAGCAGCAACCGGGTCAGCAAGGTGTACGACGAGATCTGGGTGGCCGGACGCGCGGGCCGCGACCGCTACCAGCGGATCCGGCACGCCATCGACGACGCCGCGATCGTGGAGGTCGGCCGTCCTCAGCTGGCTCCGATCCGACTGCACACCGAGCACGTACCCGGTCCGCTGCCCACCGTGCTGTACGCGCCGACCTGGGAAGGCTGGAGCGACGACGACTGCCACACCTCCCTGATCCCCATGGGGACGGAACTGGTCAGGGCCCTGCTCGACGAGGGCGTACGGGTGCTGTACAAACCGCATCCGCTGACCGGCAGGCGCTCCGAGGAAGCCGCGGCCGCCGACCAGGCCATCCGGGAGATGCTCGACGCCGACAACCACCGACGCCAGTCCGCCGACGCCCTGCCCGACTCCGCCGTCGATCCGGAGTCGCGGATGCAGGAGATCAGGGAGCGGCTCGACGAGCTCGCCGGCCGCAACCGAATAGGCGACGACGCCCAGCAGACGCGCGACGCGCGGATGCCGGAGCACACCGGCTCCGACGAGTGGCACGCACTGGAAGCCGAATGGCACCGCCTCTTCTGGAGCCGCACCGGCCCCTCCCGCCACCAGGTGATCACCGGTCAGCTGCCCACCCTGTACGAGTGCTTCAACCAGGCGGACATCCTCATCAGCGACGTCTCATCGGTCGTCGCCGACTTCGTCGCAAGCCTCAAGCCGTATGTCCTGACCAACGCCAATGATCTGCTCGACGAGGAATTCCGCGCCGCCTACACCACCGCGGGCGGGGCCTATCTCCTCGACCGGGCCTGCACCCGACTGCCGGAGATCCTGCGGTCGGTGCGAGAGCCGCGTCATGACCCGATGGCACTCGACCGGCACACGCTCAAGGAGTACGTCCTCGGTCCCGACCAGCCCACCTCGATGGAGCGGTTCAACACCGCCGTCAACACCCTCGCCGAGACGGCCCTCCTCCATCAGCAGGAGCAGGAACCGAGCGGCACGCTGTTGGTACCGGCCCTCGACGCGGACCGAGCCGGCCTGAGCCGACCTGAGCCGAGCTGACAGGCAGGGTGATCGGCGGCTGGTCCACTGTGGCCAGGCGGACCGCTGCGGCGAGGAGGCCGTGGCGGTCCTGCTGTCACGCCCGCTGACGGATCTCGGCGAGTACGACCGGGTGCGGGCGGAGTGGGTGCGGGCGGAGTGGGTGCGGTCCAGGGGGTGTGATGAGCATCTCATCGCGTTCCGGGTAGGGATTCGAGCTTCTGCTCCAGGGGGTAAACCGACGAATTGGTTTGTTCCTGGGGGTGGATGGGCGCAAGCGCGGGCCGGTGTGCGGGGAGTCGGTCAGGGAGTGTCGAGGAACGACCGGTACCAAGAGGCCGCACGGGGGAAGGTGTGGGCGAAGGCGTCGCCCGGGGAGCAGTCCAGGGTGCTCCAGAAGGAGTCGTCCCTGAACCAGTGGTCGACGGTGAGCATGCCGAGGTGGTGCAGGGCGCGCGGTGAGTCGGCGGCTCGCGCGTAGGCGGTCGTGACGTCCACCGAAGCGCCCTCGGCGGGCTGTTCCACATGCGCGCACACGGCCCCGAGCAGCTCGGACGCGGAGACGGGGGCCGGGTGGTTGACGTAGTGGACCCCGGGCTCGAGGGCCGGGGAGAGTGCCGCGGCGACGGCGGCGCGGCCCAGCGTGTCCACGTCGATCATCGAGTGCAGGGCTTCGCAGTCCGTCACGGTCGCCGACAACTCCCGCAGGAGTCCGACCAGTCCGGGCACCACCCAGCGGTCGCCCTCGCCGTACACCAGGTGGGGGCGCAGCACCAGGCCGCCCGCGTCCAGGACGTGCCGCTCGGCGGCGGCACGGGCGCGGCTGGTGGCGGAGGCGGGGACGACGGGGGCCTCGCCCGGCCGTACGCCGTGGAAGGGGCCCCGGCCGTGGACGGCGGCGGTGCTCACGTAGAGGATGCGGCGCACCCCGCCGCGTACCGCCTCCTCCACCAGGGCTTTCGTGCCCCGGTCGTTGACCGCCGCGAGCGATTCCGGGTCGCCGCTCACGCGTGAGGCGCAGTGGACGAGTACGTCGATGCCGGTGCAACTGCCGTACAGGGAAGCGGGATCGGCGAGGTCGCCGGGTACGGTCTCGGCTTCGGCCTCGGTGGGTGTGTGAAGGGCGTGGCGGGACAGCAGACGGACGTGGGTGTCCGGGTGCCGGTGTGCGGCCGCCGCGACCCGGCTGCCGATGAAGCCGGTGCCGCCCGTGATCAGAAGGTTCACTGTTTTCGGCGTCACAGCGGCGAACGTACCGGGGCGTGGTCAGGGGTGCGGCCGTGAGGTGCCGAGGTGAGGGTGGCGGTGAAGACGGGCTTGTCGTTCTGCCGGCCGGAGATCTGTACGGTCACCTCGCCGTGCTCGGTGGCGTCAGCGGTGTCGGTGTCGGCCTTGTCGAGGACTTCGGCTTCGAGCAGGCAGGGGCTGTCCAGTTCGGCGTAGCGGCTGAAGGAGGCGGCCATGTCGGTCGGCAGGAAGGGCCGTCCGCCGGATGCCGCGGTCGCGGCCTGGCGGGCCGCCTCGAACAGGACCATGCCGGGGACGTGGTCGTTGGGCCGGGGGAAGAGCACGGGGTGGCCGGTGTCGGCCCGCAGGAGCCAGGTGCCGGGGCGGTCGGCGGGGGCGAGGACGACGTCCTCCGCGCGGTCGCGGCCGACCAGTTCGGGGGCCACGGGGGGTGGCAGGGGTATCGCGCTGTCCATGGCGTCCAGTTGCCGGGCCCGCAGGCGCCGGTAGGCGGCCGGTGAGGTGCAGCCGGTGCTGCCGGTGCCCCGGGCGACGAGCCGTCCCGCGCGGCGGAACTCCATGGTCGTCCGCATGCTGCTCAGTCCACGCCCCCGGCGGCGCACCTCGGAGCAGACGACGTCGATGGTGACCGGCTCGGCGGCGTCCACGAGTAACAGCCCGGAGGGGTCCGCGGTGACCGACAGGTCCCACATGACGAAGTGGGTGTCGAGTGGGGCGCCGAACTCGGCGTGGGCGAGAGCCATCGAGGTCTGGCGCAGGGTCTCGCCGATGATCATCGGGTCCTGGTGACGATCGTCGGCGGGGCCGAAGAAGGAGTGGTCGGCGGGCCAGTGCGCGGTGACGCGGAAAGCGAGGTCGGAGAGGCGTGTCCAGTCCGTGGGGAAGACGTCCGCCGCGCGGGTGCGGTGCGCGAGTCGCTCGGTGACCCGGGTGGCGCCGGGGCCGGTGCGGGCACCGGCAGCCTGTCCGGCCACGTTTGCGGGCCCGCCCCCCTGTCCGGTCTGATCCTCCGTGGATGTACTTGAAGGACCTGACTGCGGCATGGGAACCCCCCGAGTGGACGGCCTGGATCCGGTCGACTTTCGCACTAAGATACGGACGAGCCGGTTTTTTTCAAGGGTGATCCATACCGTTGGAGACGAGCCCACGCGCCCGCACGGCATCACGATCACGCATGGCGCCCGCGCGGCGACTTCACGGCGATCCACGAGATGCACGGAGATCAGGAGGCACCCGATGGCGCGACAGGAGCGCGCGATCCGCACACGGCGGACCATTCTGGACGCGGCCGCGGCCGTCTTCGACGAACGCGGCTACACCTCCGCGACCATCGGGGAGATCCTGGACCGGGCCGGGGTGACCAAGGGTGCCCTGTACTTCCACTTCGGCTCCAAGGAGGAGCTCGCGCTCGGCATCTTCGAGGAGCAGCTGGCGGTCACCCTGCCGCCCCAGGCGAGCAAGCTCCAGGAACTCGTCGACTCCGGTCTGGTGCTGGCCCTGCGGCTGCGGACCGATCCGCTGGTGCGGGCCAGTGTCGGACTTGCCCTGGATCAGGGGGCGTTGGGGCTGGACCGGACCCCGGCGTTCCGTATGTGGATCGACCAGACCATCCGGACCCTGGCCGAGGCGAAGGCCGGGGGCGAACTGCTGCCGCACGTCGAAGTGACGGAGACGGCTGAGCTGTTGGTCGCGAGTTACTCGGGGGTGCAGCTCCTCTCGCAGCTGCGCTGCCAGCGGCAGGATCTGGAGCACCGGGTCGTCGTGCTGTTCCAGCACATGCTGCCGGGCATCGCGGTTCCGGCGGTGCTGGCCCGGCTGGACATCTCGGCGGACCGCGCCCAGCGGGCCCTCGCGGAGGGACGGCTGGAACCGGTGGGGGGAGATGTCGCCGAGGCGGGGTAGGTGGGGTAGGCGGAGTGGGCGGGTGTGGGCACGGGGGTGGATGTCGGTGTGGGGATGGGCGTGGGCGTGGTGAGGCTGGGGCAGCAGTTGTGGCGGGTGGTCACAGGTGCGCGTGTGGGGGAGAGGGGTGTCCACAGCACCGGAGTTGTCCACAAGACCTGACGCGTTTCGTCCACCGGGTTGTACGGTCGGCACGGTTGATGTCTTGGCCTGCGCCGATACCTGTGTCGACGTCGGGCCGAGGGCCGTTCGCGTCGGTCGTCGACGCGTGCGCGTGGTCGAGCGTGTGTACGGACGTACGTGTGGGCGTACGGGGAGGTGGTTGCTGTGACCGAGATCGTTGCCGGTGGGGCCGGCACGGAAGAGGTGCCGGCGTGGACGGGGCCGGACGGTCGGGCGGCCGGTGAGGTGCGGCTGCCGCGTGTACGGGGCTTCGCCGCATGGCCGCCCCAGGATTCGGCCAAGGAGGACGGCAAGGCCCTGCGCCGGCTGGTCCCCCGCAGCGCCCACGCCGCTCTCGACCTGGACCCCTCCCGCCCCGACGCGGTGAGCGCGGTCGAGGAGTCCAGCCGCGGCCGGCTGCCCGAGCTGACGCCGATACGGGTGGGCAGGATGGCGGCGACACCGTTCGCCTTCCTGCGCGGCGCGGCGGGCCTCATGGGCCATGACCTGGCCCGTACCCCCATGACGCGGATCCGCGCGCAGATATGCGGCGACGCGCACGCGGCCAACTTCGGCCTGTACGGCGACGCGCGCGGCGGACTGGTCATCGACCTGAACGACTTCGACGAGACGGTGTGGGGCCCCTGGGAGTGGGACGTCAAGCGGCTCGCCACCTCGCTGGTGCTCGCGGGCCGGGTGGTCGGCGCGGACGAGGACATCTGCCGCAAGGCCGCCCATGACGTGGTGGGCGCCTACCGCCGCACGATGCGGCTGCTGGCCAAGCTGCCGGTGCTGGACGCCTGGAACGCCATCGCCGACGAGGAACTGGTCTCCCACACCGACGCGCACGATCTGCTGGGCACCCTGGAGCGGGTCTACGCGAAGGCCCGCGCCAACACCAGCGGCCGTTTCGCGGCCAAGTCCACCGAGGCGACGGCGGACGGCGGACGCCGTTTCGTCGACGCCCCGCCGGTACTGCGGCGCGTCGACGACGCCGAGGCCGCCGCGGTGGCCCACTCCCTGGAGGAGTACGTCGGCACCCTCCAGCCGGACCGGCTTCCGCTGCTGGCCCGGCACGCGGTGCAGGACGTGGCGTTCCGCGTCGTCGGCACGGGCAGCGTGGGCACCCGCTCGTATGTCGTGCTGCTCCTGGACCACCGGGGCGAGCCCCTGGTCCTCCAGGTGAAGGAGGCCCGGGCCTCGGCGCTGGTCCCGCATCTGCTGACGGCCGGCTTCGACGTCCCCGACGCCGACCACGAGGGCCGGCGCGTGGTCCTGGGCCAGAAGAGGATGCAGGTGGTCAGCGACAACCTGCTGGGCTGGACGACCGTCGAGGGGCGGCCCTTCCAGGTCCGGCAGTTCCGCAACCGCAAGGGCAGCGTCGACCCGACGGCCCTGGCCGCCGACCAGGTCGACGACTACGCCCGGATGACCGGCGCCCTCCTGGCCCGCGCCCACTCCCACAGCGCCGACCCCCGCCGGATCGCCGGCTACTGCGGCAAGAGCGACGAGCTCGACGAGGCGATGGCCGACTTCGCGCTCCGCTACGCCGACCGTACGGAGGCCGACCACGCGGATCTGGTGGCGGCGGTGCGGTCGGGCCGGATCGCGGCGGAGACGGGGGTCTGAGCAGCGGGGTCGCTCGGCAGGGGGCCGGGCCGGATGACCGGATGTCTGTGTGTCGTGTGCGGTGTCTCCTCGGGGGTGCTGCAGACGATCCGACAGGTGGTTCGGCGGGTGGTTCGGCGGGTGGTCCGGCCTGCGGTTCGGCGGGCCGGGCCGGTGTGGGGAGCGGGCCGGGTGGGCTCCGGGGGCGGCGGCGGTGGCCTACGCTGTGCGGGTGACGACCTCGGAGGGTGAGCAGGGTGGTGGCGGCGCCGGTGCGGAGCAGCAGGTGACGGCCGAAGGTGGTGCGCAGCGGCCCGAGGCGCGGCTGGAGCAGGCCGTGCGGGCTGCCGAGCAGGCGCTGATCGAGTTCGAGATCGCGGTGGACACCTTCCGCATCGAGGTCGAGAACTTCTCCCGGCTGCACGAGCAGCGGCTCGGCCCCGTGTATCTGCGCCTCGAGGAACTGGATGCCCGGATCCTGGAGGCCAAGGCCGACCGCACCGGTGATCCCGAGGACCGTCGGCTGGCCGAGGACGCGCGCTCCCGGTTGCTGCCGATCCCCGGTGTGGAGCAGCTGCTGAACGGCTGGATGGACGGCGACGGCCTCTTCCCGGAGGCCTCGGCCATGCTCACGGACCAGCCGGTCCGGACCCCGGAGCGGGTGCGGCCCAGCGAGGAGGCCCGCAAGCTCTACCGCGACCTCGCCCGCAAGGCGCACCCGGACCTGGCGCAGGAGGAGCCGGAACGCCGCCGCCGCGAGGACTTCATCACCCGCGTCAACGCCGCCTACGCCCGCGGCAGCGAGGCGGAGCTGCGTGAGCTCACCGAGGAGTGGGCCGCGGGCCCGAAGCCGAAGGAGCAGGCCCCGAGCGCCGTCGACGAGCTCTACACCCGGCTCGAGTGGCTCGCCCAGCGCAAGGAACTGCTCACGCTGGTCGCGAAGGAACTCGAGGAGGGTGCCATCGGCTCGATGCTCCGGCTGGCCCCGGACGACCCGGACCGTCTCCTGGAGGAGATAGCCGAACAGCTGCGCGCCCAGGTGGCCGAACGCGAGGCGGAGCTGGCGGCCCTGCAGGGCTGAGCCGTGGAGCGGCCGGAATCCCGGCCACCCCGCGGTGGGGCGTCCGGCTCGGTTGCTTCCGGTAGCGTCGGGGGCATGAGTTTTGCGACTGGAGTGCCCACGGTCGAGGTCACGGACCTCAAGGACGGCGACTTCCTGTTGGACGTCCGCGAGGACGACGAGTGGAAGTCCGGCCATGCCGAAGGGGCGCTGCACATCCCGATCAGCGAGTTCGTCGCCCGGTACGGCGAGCTGACCGAGGCGGCCCCGCAGGACGGCCGGGTGCATGTGATCTGCCGTTCCGGCGGGCGCTCCGCCCAGGTCACCGTGTATCTGGTCCAGCAGGGCATCGACGCCGTGAACGTGGCAGGCGGGATGCAGGTGTGGGAGTCGGCGGGACGCCCCGTGGTCACGGATGAGGGGCAGCCCGGACACGTGCTGTAGTCCGGGTGCCGGAACAGGCTCTGGAAGCGGGCAACGGGCCTCAGCGGTCGAAGTCCAGCTCCACCCCCTCCGTCACCGGATGCGACTGGCAGGCCAGCACGTAGCCCGCCTCGGTCTCCTCCGACTCCAGTGCGAAGTTGCGGTTCATCCGGACCTCGCCCGAGACGAGGAAGGCACGGCAGGTTCCGCACACCCCGCCCTTGCAGGCGTAGGGGGCGTCGGGGCGGTTGCGCAGCACCGTCTCCAGCAGGGACTCGCCGTCCTGGACGGGCCAGGTGCCGCCGCGCCCGTCGAGCAGGGCGGTGACCGTGCTGTGGGCGGGGGCCGGTGCCGCGGGAGCGACCGGTGTGCCGGTGTCCACGTGGAAGATCTCCTCATGGATGCGGGAGCGGGCCACGCCCAGGCCGCGCAGCGCCCGCTCCGCCCCCTCCACCAGCCCGTACGGGCCGCACAGGAACCAGCCGCCCACCTGCTCCACGGGCAGCAGCGCCGGCAGCAGTGCGGTGAGCCGCTCCTGGTCGAGCCGCCCGGACGGCAGCCCCGCCTGCTGCTCCTCCCGTGACAGCACCGTCACCAGCTGGAGCCGCTCGGTGTAGCGGTCCTTCAGATCGGCCACCTCCTCCAGGAACATCGTGGAGGAGGCCGTGCGGTCACTGCGGATCAGGCAGAACCGGGCCTCGGGCTCGCGTCCCAGCAGGGTCGAGACGATGGACAGCACCGGTGTGATGCCGCTTCCGCCGACGATCGCCGCGTACCGGCCGGGCGCGGGCCGGAGGATGAACCGGCCCGCCGGGGGCATCACCTCCAGCTCGTCCCCGACGCCGATCTCCTTCAGGGCGTACGTCGAGAAGGCCCCGCCGTCGACCAGCCGCACCCCCACCCGCAGCGTGCCGGGCCCTTGGCCGTCGGGCGCCGGGGAGCAGATGGAGTAGGTGCGCCGGATGTCCTCGCCGTCGGCCCTGCGCCGCAGGGTGAGGTGCTGGCCCGGGGCGTGGCGGTACTGCTCGCGCAGTTCCGGGGGAACGGCGAGGGTGAGGGCGACGGAGTCGTCGGTGAGCCGCTCGACCGCGGCCACCCGGAGCCGGTGGAAGCGCGCCATCACAGCTCCTTGAAGTGGTCGAACGGTTCGAGGCAGGACAGGCACCGGCGCAGCGCCTTGCACGCCGTGGACGAGAAACGGCTGAGCAGTTCGGTGTCGGCGGAATCGCAGCGCGGGCACCGCACCGGCTCCGGAGCGGCGGACGCCTCGCCGGCCGGTGGAGCGCCGGCCAGCGGGTCGCGGGTGCGGGTCGGGCCGAGGCCCACCGGGACCGCTCCGGACGGCGGCCGTACACGAGGCGGGGCGATGCCGAACTCCCGCAGCTTGCGCCGCCCCTCCTCGGTGATGTCGTCGGTCGACCAGGCGGGCGCGAGCACCCTGCGGACGGTGACCTCACGCACGCCGTGTCCGCGCAGGACCCGCTCTATGTCCGCCGACATCGCCTCGACGGCCGGGCACCCCGTGTACGTGGGGGTCAGCTCGACCTCGACGGAGTCCGTTCCGCGCGCGTGCACCGCGCGCACCACGCCCAGCTCGCGCAGGGTCAGCACGGGCAGCTCGGGGTCGGGCACCGAACCGGCCAGTTCCAGGAGTTCGGCCTCCAGCGGGGTGGTGGGCGCCGTGGTCACCATGTCGCCCCCGGGTGGCTGCGGTGCAGGTGCTGCATCTCGGCGAGCATCCGGCCGAAGGGCTCGGTGTGCAGTCCCTGGCGGCCGGCACCGGCCGTCCAGGCCCCGGTGCGCGGTCCCTCGGGCAAGGTGAGGGTGGCCCGGCGCAGTATCCGGGCGATCTGCTCCAGCCAGGCCGCCTCCAGGGCCGGCCAGTAGATGTCGAGGCCCTCGACCGGCTGGAACATCTCGCCGGTGTACCGCCACAGGGCGTCCACGGCACGCTGGGTCCGGGCCCGGCTGGTGTCCGTGCCGTCGCCGAGCCGCAGGGTCCACTGCTCGGCGTGGTCGCGGTGGTAGGCGACCTCCTTGACGGCCTTTCCGGCCAGCGGCGCGAACGGGCCGTCCCCCGCGGCGAGTTCGGCGTGCAGGAGATGCTGGTAGGTGGAGAAGTACAGCTGGCGGACGATGGTGTGGGCGAAGTCGCCGTTCGGCTGTTCCACCAGCTGGAGGTTGCGGAAGGCGCGCTCCTCGCGGAGGAACGCCAGCTCGTCCTCGTCCCCGGCCGTCGACAGCAGCACCCGGGCCTGGCCCAGCAGGTCCAGCGCGATGTTGGCGAGGGCCACCTCCTCCTCCAGCACCGGGGCGTTGCCCGCCCACTCGCCCAGGCGGTGGGAGAGCACCAGGGCGTCGTCGCCGAGGGCGAGCGCGGCCGTCGTGCGGGCGGTGTCGTCCTCGGCGGCCGTCTGTGCGGGGGCGCCGGGTGGTGTCGTCACAGGTGCCGCACTCCCTCGGGGATCTCGTAGAACGTCGGGTGCCGGTAGGGCTTGTCGGCGGCGGGTTCGAAGAACGGGTCCTTCTCGTCCGGCGAGGAGGCGGTGACCGCGGACGACGGCACGACCCAGATCGAGACGCCCTCGCCGCGCCGGGTGTACAGATCGCGGGCGTTGCGCAGGGCGAACTCCGCGTCCGGGGCGTGCAGGCTGCCGGCGTGGGTGTGGGAGAGCCCCCGGCGGGAGCGCACGAAGACCTCCCACAGGGGCCAGTCGGTGTCGGTCATGTACGGGGTGCTCCTGTCTCGCCGTTCGCGTGCTTGGCCGCGTGGGCCGCTGCCGCCTCCCTGACCCAGGCACCCTCCTCGTGGGCGCGCCTGCGCCGGGTCAGCCGCTCCTCGTTGCACGGGCCGTTGCCCTTGAGGACGTCCCGGAACTCGGCCCAGTCGATCGGGCCGAAGTCGTGGTGCCCCCGCTCCTCGTTCCACCGCAGGTCCGGGTCGGGGAGGGTGAGGCCGAGCGACTCGGCCTGGGGGACGCAGATGTCGACGAAGCGCTGGCGCAGCTCGTCGTTGGAGTGCCGCTTGATCTTCCAGGCCATCGACTGCGCGGAGTGCTGCGACTCGTCGTCGGGCGGGCCGAACATCATCAGGGACGGCCACCACCAGCGGTCCACCGCGTCCTGGGCCATCGCGTGCTGCTCGGGGGTGCCGCGGCTCAGGGCCAGCAGCAGCTCGTAGCCCTGGCGCTGGTGGAAGGACTCCTCCTTGCAGATGCGCACCATGGCGCGCGCGTACGGACCGTACGAGCAGCGGCACAGGGGCACCTGGTTGGTGATCGCGGCGCCGTCCACCAGCCAGCCGATCGCACCGACGTCGGCCCAGGTCAGCGTGGGGTAGTTGAAGATCGAGGAGTACTTCTGGCGGCCGGAGTGCAGCTTGTCCAGCAGCTCCTCGCGGCTGGTGCCGAGGGTCTCGGCGGCGCTGTAGAGGTACAGGCCGTGTCCGGCCTCGTCCTGCACCTTGGCCATCAGGATCGCCTTGCGGCGCAGCGACGGCGCGCGGGTGATCCAGTTGGCCTCCGGCTGCATGCCGATGATCTCGGAGTGCGCGTGCTGGGCGATCTGCCGGACGAGTGTGGCCCGGTAGGCGTCGGGCATCCAGTCGCGTGGTTCGATCCTCTCGTCGGCGGCGACGGTCGCGTCGAAGGCACGCTCGTGTCCCGCGCCGTCGAGGAGCGGGTCACCGGCACGGTCGCCGGCGCCGTCCGGTGCGTCATGCGTACGGCCGCCGACCGTGCCGCGAGCGGCTGCTGTCGCCATGAGGTCCCCCTCGACCTTGGTTCTTCTCGACCTTGATTCTTCTTGCTCTGGGTCTTCCCGCTCTGGGTTCTTCCCGGAACACGCTCCCGACCGATCGTTCGGTTCGTGCGATTCCATGGTGAGACGGCCGCCGCAAGGTGTCAACAGCTGTGGATGACCTCCGGGGCTGTGCCCCGGAGGCCGGTGCTGAGTACCGTTCCGTGCGACACGGTGAAGCCGCGAAGCGGTGTGCGGGCGGTACGACGGCGCCGCGGCCGGGACACGGACCGGGAATGTGGGAACGGGGCGGGATGAACGCGTACGACGAGGGCTCGCACGCCCGGCAGGAGCGGGCCGGGCCGGACGGACCGGAGGAACCGGGCGTCCTCGCCCCGCCGCCCGAGCCGGCCACCGGCGTGGCCGCCCTCTCCCTGCGGCACCGGATCGCCGCCGCGGTGGCCCTCGGGGTCGTCGTGGTCGTGGTCTGCGTGCACCTCGGGATGACGTTCCTGCACGTCGCGCCCGCGAACACGGTCTCCAAGGAGCACGGCACGGCGATCGAGGACTGGATCTACCCGGAGTTCGAGCAGAACTGGAAGCTGTTCGCGCCCAATCCGCTGCAGCAGAACATCTCCGTCCAGGTCCGCGCCGAGATCCTGACGGCGGACGGGGGAGTGCGGACCACCGGCTGGTACGACCTGTCCGCCCAGGACGGCCGGGCCATCGACGGCAACCTCCTGCCCAGCCACACCCAGCAGAACGAGCTCCGCCGCGCCTGGGACTTCTTCGTCGCCACGCACGACGGGGACGATCGTCCGGTGGGCATGCGGGGCGCGCTGGCCGAGTCGTATCTGCGCCGGATCATGGTGATGCGGCTCGCACGGTCGGACGCTGCCGGGCCGGGCGGCGTCGTCGACCGGATCCAGGTCCGGTCCCGCACCGTCAACGTGCCGCCGCCCCGGTGGAGCGAGGAGCAGGTCTCGACGAAGCCGGTGCACCGCACCCTGCCCTGGTGGCCGGTACCGGAGGACGAGGCACGGGAAGGCATCGGGTGAACCGCTTCTCTCTCCTGGTCTTCGCTGCCGGCGCACGGGTCTCCGCTGCCGGCGCACGGGTCTTTGGCGCCGTCGCACGGGTCACCGACGCCGCTCTCGGCCCGTACCAGACCGCAGTGATCCGGATCGGCTTCAGCGCGACCTGGCTGCTGTTCCTGCTCCGGGAGTTCCCCCACCGCCAGGAGCTGTACGGTCCCGACGGTCCGTGGGACTGGGATCTCGCCGATCAGCTGGTCGGGTCCAACGGTGCCTTCACCGTGCTGCTGTGGTCGGACGGCCAGGGCTGGTTCGAGGCCGGCTACGCGCTCGCGGTGGTGTGGAGCGTGCTGCTGTTGCTGGGCTGGCGCACCCGCACCATGTCGGTGCTGTTCATGGTGGGTGTGCTGTCGCTGCAGAACCGCAGTGTCTTCATGGGCGACGGCGGCGACAACGTCCTGCACCTGATGTCGATCTACCTCGTGTTCACCCGCTGCGGCCAGGTGTGGTCGCTGGACGCGCGGCGCGCCCGGCGCGAGCAGCGGGCCCGCGCGCGTGGGGAGCGGCCGCGGGACCGGGTGGGTCCCGCGCTGTGGAGCGTGCTGGGCTTCCTGCTGCTGGCGGCGACCCTGGCCGGCCGGCTGGACGGCGACTGGTTCATACCGGCGCTGCTGTGGGCCGTCTGGGTGGTGCAGGCACTGTGGTGGCTGGTGGGGCGGCGCGCGAGGACCCCGCAGCCACGCATCCTGCTGGACGTCGTCGCCAACGTCGTGCACAACGGGGCCCTGCTGGTGATCATGGCCGAGGCCTGTCTGATCTACGCCACGGCCGGCTGGTACAAGATCCAGGGCTCCCGCTGGCAGGACGGCACCGCGGTCCACTATCCGCTCCACCTGGAGTACTTCTCCCCCTGGCCGGCCCTCGGCGACCTGCTGACCGCCAGCGGCACCCTGGTGATGCTGGTGACGTACGGGACGGTCGCCGTGCAGGTCGCCTTCCCGTTCACCCTGTTCAACCGGCGGGTCAAGAACGTGTTCCTGGTACTCATGATCACGGAGCACGCCGTGATCGCCGTGGTCCTGGGACTGCCCTTCTTCTCCCTGGCGATGATCGCGGCCGACGCCGTCTTCCTGCCGACGACGTTCCTGCGCCGTCTGGGCAACGGCTCCACCCGGGCGTACGAGTGGGTGCGGGCCCGCGGACGGTGGCCCCGCACCCGTACAGGCGGTCCGTCCGTCCCGGGGCCCCGGCCCGCCGACCCGGAACCGCGTGGGGGTGGCCGGCCGGCCACCCCCACGCCGGGGAAGGCGCTCGGCCCCCGCACGTAGGCTGCACGTCATGGCCGCCCCCGATCCCGCCTCCGCCCCCGATCCCGCCTCCGCCCTCGTGCCCGGCACCCCCGTCCCCGACCGGGATGCCGGTCCCGTGACCCGCTGGCACCGGCGGAACGGTACCGCCGTCCTGCTCGACGGTTTCCACGCCCTCAAGCACGCCGTGCGCTTCGGGGCGAAGGTCGAGGTGGCGGTCACCGCGGACCGGGCCGCCGCGCTCGCCCTCGCGGACGAGCTGGCCCCGGACGTCCGGGACGCGCTGGCGGCGCTGCTGGCCGAGGTGCCGTACGAGACGTACGCCTCGCTGGTCCCGCGCCCGCATCCGACCGCCGTCGCCGCCCTCGCCGTACGGCCCTCCCGCGCGGGCAACCTCGAGAAGCTGGCGCACACCCCGCGCACCGCCCCCGTGGTGGTCCTGGACCTCCCGCGCAACCTGGGCAACGCGGGGGCCGTGATCCGGCTGGCCGCCGGTTTCGGGGCGACCGGTGTCGTCACCACCGGAACCCTCGACCCCTGGCACCCCACGGTCGTGCGGGGCGGGGCCGGGCTGCACTTCGCGACCGCCGTGGAGCGGCTTCCCGTCGACGAACTGCCCGCCGGCCCGGTGTTCGCGCTCGACCCGGAGGGGGACGACATCCGCGCGCTGAAGCTGCCGGACGACGCGCTGCTCGCCTTCGGCTCGGAGCGCAGCGGGCTCTCGGCGGAGCTGCGCGCGCGGGCCGACCACCTGGTGGCGCTGCCGATGCGCCCCCAGGTCTCCAGCTACAACCTCGCGACCAGTGTGGCCATGACGCTGTACCACTGGAGCGCCACGGGGGACGCGTCCTAGCAGGGCGGCCGGTGGGGCCGATGGGCTCCGCGCGCCTGCGTCCGCCGCACCGGTCCGTCACGCCTCCCGGCGTACCTCGATCACCCGGAAGCGGTTGGCCACGAACGCCGCGTCGGTGAGGGTCGCGTTGGCCGCCGGGTTGCCGCCGGAGCCGTGGAAGTCGGAGAACGCGGCGGTCTGGTTGACGTACACCCCGCCGGTGAGGTTGAGGGAGAGCTGGGCCGCCTCCTCCAGGCACACCTCCCGCACGGTCTCCTCGACCTCGGGGGAGGTCGTGTACGCGCCGACGGTCATCGCGCCCTTCTCACGGACGGTGCGCCGCAGCAGCTCCGCCGCGTCCGAGGCGGAGTCGACCGCGACGGCGAAGGAGACCGGTCCGAAGCACTCGCTCAGGTAGGCGGCCTCGGCGTCCGGCTTCGAGCCGTCCAGCGTCACGATCACCGGCGTGCGGACCACCGCGTCCGGGAACTCCGGGTTGGCGATCTCCCGGGAGGCGAGGGCGACCTCGCCGAGACCGGCGGCGGCCTCCAGGCGGGCCTTGACATCCGGGTTGACGATCGCGCCGAGCAGCGCGTTCGCGCGTGCGTCGTCGCCGAGCAGGCCGTCGACCGCCTTCGCCAGATCGGCGACGACCTCGTCGAAGGACCTGGGGCCCTGGTCGGTGGTGATGCCGCCGCGCGGGATCAGCAGGTTCTGCGGGGTGGTGCACATCTGGCCGCTGTAGAGCGAGAGGGAGAACGCCAGGTTGGCGAGCATGCCCTGGTAGTCGCCGGTCGACTCCACGATCACCGTGTTGACGCCGGCCTTCTCGGTGTGGACCTGCGCCTGGCGGGCGTTGGCCTCCAGCCAGTCGCCGAACTCCGTGGAGCCGGTGTAGTCGATGATCCGGATCTCCGGGCGTGTGGCGAGCGTCTTGGCGATGCCTTCGCCGGGCCTCTCGGCGGCCAGGGCCACCAGGTTCGGGTCGAAACCGGCCTCGGTGAGCACCTGGCGCGCGACCTGAACGGTGAGAGCGAGCGGCAGCACCGCGCGCGGGTGCGGCTTGACCAGGACCGCGTTGCCGGTGGCGAGGGAGGCGAACAGACCGGGATAGCCGTTCCACGTCGGGAAGGTGTTGCAGCCGATGACCAGGCCGATGCCGCGCGGGACCGGGGTGAACCGCTTGGTCAGCGTCAGCGGGTCGCGCTTGCCCTGCGGCTTGGTCCACTGGGCGGTGTCGGGGGTGCGCGTCTGCTCGGCGTACGCGTACGCCACCGCCTCCATGCCGCGGTCCTGCGCGTGCGGGCCGCCGGCCTGGAACGCCATCATGAACGCCTGGCCGGAGGTGTGCATGACCGCGTGGGCGAACTCCGTCGTCCGGTCGCTGATCCGCCGGAGGATCTCGAGGCAGACCACCGCGCGGGTCTCGGCGCCCGCGTCCCGCCAGGCCCGCATCCCGGCCCGCATGGCGGGCAGCAGCACGTCGAGGTCCGCGTGCGGGTAGCTCACGCCCAGCTCGACGCCGTACGGGGAGGTCTCGCCGCCCACCCAGTCGTCCGTGCCGGGCTGGCCGAGGTCGAGGCGGGCGCCGAGCAGGGCGTCGAAGGCGGCCCTGCCCGCGGCCAGGTCCAGGCTGCCGTGCTCCCCGTAGGCCTTGGGGTGCTCGGGGTGCGGGGACCAGTACGCGCGGGTACGGATCGCTTCCAGCGCTCGGTCCAGGGTGGGCCGGTGCTGGTCGATCAACTGCTGCGCGGTGAGTTCGGCGGCCATCGGGGACCAACTCCTCGTCGAGTTCGTGGGCCGGGCCCAGGCATGGGCGGGGGATGTCGGAACACGGGCGGTCAGAGTTAGAGTAACCGAACGATCGGTCGGGACAAGGGGTCCGCCGCATCTGTGGACCGGCTCGTGCGGAAGGATCGCGCACATGACAGCACTCGACCTCAGCAGCCCCGTGGCCGTCGTCGGCACCGGCACCATGGGCCAGGGCATCGCCCAGGTCGCCCTGGTCGCGGGTCATCCCGTGCGGCTGTACGACGCCGTTCCCGGCCGGGCCCGGGAAGCGGCCGACGGGATCGTGGCCCGGCTCGACCGGCTGGTGGCCAAGGAGCGGCTCACCGCCGCCGACCGGGACGCGGCCCGTGCCCGTCTGCGGCCCGTCGACGACCTCGCGGGGCTCGCGGACTGTGCCCTGGTGGTCGAGGCCGTCCTGGAGCGTCTGGACGTCAAGCAGGGGCTGTTCCGCGCGCTGGAGGACGTCGTCGGCGACGACTGCCTGCTCGCCACCAACACCTCGTCCCTGTCGGTCACCGCCATCGGTGGCGCGCTGAGAGCCCCCGGGCGCTTCGTGGGCCTGCACTTCTTCAACCCGGCCCCGCTGCTGCCGCTCGTCGAGGTCGTCTCCGGCTTCGCCACCGAGGTCGCGCACGCCACGCGCGCGTACGAGACGGCCCGCGCCTGGGGCAAGACGCCGGTGGCCTGCGCCGACACCCCCGGCTTCATCGTCAACCGGGTCGCCCGGCCCTTCTACGCCGAGGCCTTCGCGGTGTACGAGTCCCAGGGGGCCGACCCGGCCACGATCGACGCGGTGCTGCGCGAGTCCGGAGGCTTCCGCATGGGCGCCTTCGAACTGACCGACCTCATCGGGCAGGACGTCAACGAGTCCGTCACCCACTCGGTGTGGCAGGCCTTCTTCCAGGACGTGCGCTTCACGCCCTCCCTGGCCCAGCGCCGGCTGGTCGAGTCCGGCCGTCTCGGCCGCAAGAGCGGCCGGGGATGGTACGACTATTCCGATCACTCCGACCGCGCGGACGGTGCCGGGCGTCCCGAGCCGCACACCGCGGAGCAGGCGGCGCCACCCGCGTACGTGGTCGCCGAGGGGGATCTGGGCCCGGCCTCGGACCTGCTCGCACTGATCCGGGAGGCGGGCATCGAGGTCCGCGCGGAGGACGAGGACAACGGCACCTGGCTGGTGCTGCCCGGCGGTGGTCAGCTGGTGCTCGCGGACGGTCAGACGTCGGTGGAGTTCCGCGACGTCGTCTACTTCGATCTCGCCCTCGACTACCGCGAAGCCGGCCGGATCGCCCTGTCCCACTCCCAGGACACCTCCCCGCGGACCGTCGCCGAGGCCATCGGCCTGTTCCAGGCGCTCGGCAAGAAGGTCAGCGTCATCGGCGACGTCCCCGGCATGATCGTCGCCCGCACGGTGGCGCGGATCATCGACCTGGCGGTCGAGGCCGTCGCCAAGGGGGTGACCACCGAGGAGGACGTCGACACCGCGATGCGGTCGGGTGTGAACTACCCTCTCGGGCCCTTCGAGTGGAGCCGCCGCCTCGGCCGCGGCTGG
This sequence comes from Streptomyces sp. GDS52, assembly GCF_052246875.1. Taxonomy (NCBI): domain Bacteria; kingdom Bacillati; phylum Actinomycetota; class Actinomycetes; order Kitasatosporales; family Streptomycetaceae; genus Streptomyces; species Streptomyces sp. GDS52. The sequence goes on along the minus strand of NZ_CM125966.1, from coordinate 3,575,135 downwards.
GCCGGCTCCCTTCTGGACGAACTGCACGAGATCGATCCGTCCGGCCGCTACGCGCCGTCCCTCGCGCTCTACCGGTACGCGTGCGCCGCCGACAAGCGGGAGGGCACCCCATGACCACCGCCAGGCGTGACACGTACACCCCGGAGACCCTGCTGTCCGTCGCCGTGCGGGTGTTCAACGAGCGTGGCTACGACGGCACCTCGATGGAGCACCTCTCCAAGGCGGCGGGCATCTCCAAGTCGTCGATATACCACCACGTGGCGGGCAAGGAGGAACTGCTGCGGCGTGCGGTGAGCCGGGCGCTGGACGGTCTCTTCGGCATCCTCGACGAGGAGCACGCGTGCGTGGGGCGGGCCGCCGAGCGGCTGGAGTACGTGGTGCGGCGCACGGTCGAGGTCCTGATCGCGGAACTCCCTTACGTGACGCTGCTGCTGCGGGTGCGCGGCAACACGGACACCGAGCGGTGGGCCCTGGAGCGGCGGCGCGAGTTCGACCACCGGGTGGCGGGCCTGCTGAGGGCCGCGGCGGCGGAGGGGGACGTGCGCGGCGACATAGAGGTGCGCCTGGCGACCCGGCTGGTCTTCGGGATGGTCAACTCGCTCGTCGAGTGGTACCGGCCCGACGGGCGCGGCACCAGCGAGCGCGAAGTGGCCGACGCGGTGGTCCAGTTGGCCTTCTCGGGACTGCGCAGGGCCGCCTGACCGGGCCGTCGCCCCGCGGCCGGTCCCGCTTCACCCCTGCGGTTCCAGGTCCTCCTCCTCGAACACCAGCAGGGTGCGGGTGCTGAGCACCTCGGGGATCGCCTGGAGCCGGGTCAGCACCAGCTCGCGCAACGTCCGGTTGTCCGGCGTGTGCACCAGGAGCAGCACGTCGAAGTCGCCGCCCACCAGGGCGATGTGGGAGGCGCCGGGGAGCTGTCTGAGCTGCTCGCGGACCGTGCGCCAGGTGTTCTGGACGATTTTCAGGGTGATGTACGCGGACGTGCCGTGGCCGGCGCGTTCGTGGTCGACGCGGGCGCCGAAGCCGCGGATGACGCCGTCCTCCACGAGCCGGTTGATCCGGGCGTAGGCGTTGGCGCGCGAGACGTGGACCCGTTCGGCGACCGACCGGACCGAGGCGCGGCCGTCCGCCTGGAGCATGCGCAGGATGTCCTGGTCTATGGCGTCCAGGGGGCGTGCGGGCGGCAGCGGTCCGGTGCCCCCCGGTCCTTCGGCCATTTGTTCAGACGACACGCGCCCCCGCCTCTCCGTCATGGACGTACTGCGTCCATCTCAGGCTGTGGAGAACCGTTTGTCCACAGCCTGGTGCCACCCGTAGCCAAAATGCACCGGCGACCGAACAATCGGTTGGTGAGGCGCGTCACAGACGCCGCGCCTCCACAGCCGCTCCCACGAGGAGGTGCCGTCATGACGGTCATGGAGCAGCGGGGCGCTTATCAGCCGACCCCGCCGCCCGCCTGGCAGCCCCGTACCGACCCCGCGCCGCTGCTGCCCGACGCGGAGCCGTACCGGGTGCTCGGCACCGAGGAGGCCGACCGGGCCGACCCGGAGCTGTTGCGCCGGCTGTACGCGGAACTGGTGAGGGGCCGCCGCTACAACGCGCAGGCCACCGCCCTCACCAAGCAGGGCCGTCTCGCGGTCTACCCCTCCAGCACCGGCCAGGAGGCCTGTGAGGTCGCCGCCGCGCTGGTCCTGCAGGAGCAGGACTGGCTCTTCCCGAGCTACCGCGACACGCTCGCCGTCGTCGCACGCGGAGTGGACCCCGTGCAGGCGCTCACCCTGCTGCGCGGCGACTGGCACACCGGTTACGACCCCTACGAGCACCGGGTCGCGCCGCTGAGCACCCCGCTCGCCACCCAGCTGCCGCACGCCGTCGGACTCGCGCACGCCGCCCGCCTCAAGGGCGACGACGTGGTCGCGCTGGCCATGGTCGGCGACGGCGGCACCAGCGAGGGCGACTTCCACGAGGCGCTGAACTTCGCCGCCGTGTGGCGGGCCCCGGTGGTCTTTTTCGTCCAGAACAACGGCTTCGCGATCTCCGTTCCGCTCGCCAAGCAGACCGCGGCCCCGTCGCTGGCCCACAAGGCCGTCGGCTACGGCATGCCCGGCCGGCTGGTCGACGGCAACGACGCCGCCGCCGTCCACGAGGTCCTGGCCGACGCCGTCCGCCACGCGCGCGGAGGCGGCGGCCCGACCCTGGTCGAGGCGATCACCTACCGCGTGGAGGCCCACACCAACGCCGACGACGCGACCCGCTACCGCGGCGACGCCGAGGTGGAGGCATGGAAGAAGCACGACCCCGTCGTGCTCCTGGAACAGGAGCTGACCCGGCGCGGCCTGCTCGACGACGACTGTGTCGCCGCCGCCCGCCAGGACGCCGAAGCCATGGCCGCCGACCTGCGGGAACGCATGAACCAGGACCCCGCGCTCGACCCCATGGACCTGTTCGCCCACGTCTACGCCGAGCCCACCCCCCAGCTGCTGGAGCAGCGGGAGCAGCTGCGGGCCGAGCTGGCGGCCGAGGCCGGGGCCGAGCCGGAAGAGAGGCAGCGATGACCACCGTCGCCACCACACCGGCCACCATGGCGCAGGCACTCACCCGCGCGCTGCGCGACGCCATGGCCGAGGACCCGTCCGTGCACGTCCTGGGCGAGGACGTGGGCACCCTCGGCGGTGTCTTCCGTATCACCGACGGACTCGCCCAGGAGTTCGGCGAGGACCGCTGCACGGACACTCCGCTGGCCGAGGCGGGCATCCTCGGCACGGCCGTCGGCATGGCGATGTACGGTCTGCGGCCGGTCGTGGAGATGCAGTTCGACGCGTTCGCCTACCCGGCGTTCGAGCAGCTGGTGTCGCACGTCGCCAGAATGCGCAACCGCACGCGCGGCAGGATGCCCCTGCCGCTCACCATCCGTGTCCCCTACGGTGGTGGCATCGGCGGCGTCGAGCACCACAGCGACTCCTCCGAGGCGTACTACATGGCGACTCCGGGGCTCCATGTCGTCACGCCCGCGACCGTCCCGGACGCCTACGGACTGCTGCGCGCCGCCATCGCCTCCGACGACCCGGTCGTCCTGCTCGAGCCCAAGCGGCTGTACTGGTCGAAGGACTCCTGGGACCCCGAGGAGCCGGCATCCGTCGAACCGATAGGCCGTGCGGTGGTGCGGCGCTCCGGTCGGAGCGCCACGCTCGTCACGTACGGGCCGTCCGTTCCCGTCTGCCTGGAGGCGGCCGAGGCGGCCCGGGCCGAGGGCTGGGACCTGGAAGTCGTCGATCTGCGCTCCCTGGTGCCGTTCGACGACGAGACGGTGTGCGCCTCGGTGCGGCGGACGGGACGCGCGGTCGTCGTCCATGAGTCGGGCGGCTTCGGCGGTCCCGGCGGGGAGATCGCGGCCCGGGTCACGGAGCGCTGCTTCCACCATCTGGAGGCACCGGTGCTGCGGGTGGCCGGGTTCGACCTCCCGTATCCGCCGCCGATGCTGGAGCGTCACCACCTGCCCGGCGTGGACCGGATCCTGGACGCCGTGGGGCGTCTGCAGTGGGAGGCCGAGAACTGATGGCACAGGTGCTGGAGTTCAAGCTCCCCGACCTCGGTGAGGGGCTCACCGGGGCGGAAATCGTGCGCTGGCTGGTCGAGGTGGGCGATGTCGTCACCATCGACCAGCCGGTCGTCGAGGTCGAGACGGCCAAGGCGATGGTGGACGTGCCCTGCCCGTACGGGGGGGTGGTCACCGCCCGCTTCGGCGAGGAGGGCACCGAACTGCCGGTGGGCGCCCCGCTGCTCACGGTGGCCGTGGGCGGACCGGACGCCGACCGGACACCGGGTGAGGACCGCCGGCCCACCGCTTCGAGCGAGGCCTCCGGCAACGTCCTGGTGGGGTACGGCACCTCGAAGGCCCCGGCCCGGCGCCGCAGGGTGCGGCCGGGACAGCCGGTGTCCGCCCCACGCACCACGCCTGCCCCACGCACCACGCCCGCGGCCGGGGTGCTGGACGGCCCGGTCCCCGTGATCTCACCCCTGGTGCGCAGGCTGGCCCGGCAGAACGGCCTGGACCTGAGGGAGATGACGGGCTCAGGGCCCGAGGGGCTGATCCTGCGGGCGGACGTGGAGCACGCGCTCCGGGCCGTCGGCGTGCAGCAGGTCCGCAAGGACCGGACAGCCGCCACCGAGCCGCACGCGCGGACGGCGCAGGCCCCCACGCCGGCCGCCGGTACCGCGGTCCCGGATGCCGATGGTGACGTCCGAGTCCCCCTCAAGGGCATCCGCGGTGCCGTGGCCGACAAGCTCTCCCGCAGCCGCACCGAGATACCGGACGCGACCTGCTGGGTGGACGCCGACGCGACCGAGCTGATGCGGGCACGGGCCGCGATGAACGCCTCGGGCGGTCCGAAGATCTCCGTGCTCGCCCTGCTGGCCCGGATCTGCACCGCCGCGCTGGCCCGCTTCCCCGAGCTCAACTCCTCCGTGGACAGGGAGGCCAGGGAGGTAGTCCGGTACGCGGCCGTACATCTCGGTTTCGCCGCGCAGACCGAGCGGGGGCTGGTCGTCCCCGTCGTCCGGGACGCGCACACGCGGGACGCGGAGTCGCTCACCGCGGAGTTCGCCCGGCTGACCGGGGCGGCCCGGTCCGGGACACTGACCCCCGCCGAACTCACGGGCGGAACCTTCACGTTGAACAACTACGGCGTCTTCGGCGTCGACGGCTCCACCCCGATCATCAACCACCCCGAGGCCGCCATGCTCGGCGTCGGCCGCATCGTCCCCAAGCCCTGGGTCCATGAGGGCGAGTTGGCGGTGCGACAGGTCGTGCAGCTCTCGCTCACCTTCGACCACCGGGTCTGCGACGGCGGCACGGCGGGTGGTTTCCTGCGCCATGTGGCGGACTGCGTGGAGCAACCGGCGGTGCTGCTGCGGACGCTGTGAGGTCCGGTTCTCCCTGCCGTGTCCGTTCCCGGACACCGTGCCCCCGCGTTCCCCGTGATCGCGGGGGCACGCATACTCGAGGGGTGACCGAGTACGAGCTCCCGGGTGCTCCTGGTACCGGACCCGATGCCGTTGGTGACCGAGAGCGGGACCGAGACCGCGAGCGGGACCGGGGCCGTGACCCCGTGCCGGATGCGGCGGTGCCGCTCGAGCCCGCCGCGTACGACGCCCTCGTGCTCGCCGGTGGCGGTGCCCGACGGCTCGGGGGCGCGGACAAGCCCGGTGTGCGGGTGGGCGGCCGGGCGTTGCTCGACCGGGTGCTCGCGGCCTGCGCCGACGCCCGCACCACCGTGGTCGTGGCCGACCCCCGCCCCACCCCCCGGCCCGTGCTCTGGGCGCGCGAGGAGCCGACGGGCGGCGGCCCGCTCGCCGCGCTCGACGCCGGGATCCGGCTCAGCACCGCGGCGTACGTCGTGCTGCTCTCCGCCGACCTGCCCTTCCTCGACGACCGCACGGTCGACGAGCTGCTGACCACCCTCCGTACGAGCCCGGCCGACGGGGTCGTACTGACCGACGCCGACGGCCGGGACCAGCCACTCGTGGCCGCGTACCGCACAGCGGCCCTGCGCCGCGAACTCGCCGCACTCGGCGAACGGCACGGCCGACTGGCCGGACTGCCGCTGCGCCGGCTGACCGGCTCGCTCGACCTCACCCGGATCTTCGGCCCGGTGGCGTCCTTCGACTGCGACACCTGGGACGACATCGCCGCCGCCAGAGCACGCATCAGGGAGCATGGACACGTGTTGGATGAATGGATTACCGCAGTCAAGGACGAGCTGGGCATCGATCTGGACGTCGACACCGGCGTACTCCTCGACCTCGCCCGTGACGCCGCCCACGGTGTGGCCAGGCCGGCGGCGCCGCTGACCACCTTCCTCGTCGGTTACGCGGCGGCCCGCGCGGGCGGTGACCGGGAAGCCGTGGCCGAGGCCGTCCGCAAGGCCGCGGCCCTCGCCACCCGCTGGGCCGACGAGGACACCCCCGACGTCACCCCTGCCGCCCCCGACGCCGCTCCCGGCACGAGTCCGGACGCCCGATGACCGCGCCCGACGCCCGAGCCGACGAGGACACCGAGAGCGCCGAGAGCGCCGAGAGCACCAGGAAAACCGAGGACGCCGAGGACGCCGATGATCTCGACGTGGAGGAGGCTCTCGCCCTCGTGAACGAAGCTTCCGGCCGCACCCCCGGCCGCACCCCCGGGCACGCCCCCTCCGCGCACCGCCCACGCCGCCACGGCGTCCCCTGGACCGACGCCCGCGCCATCGCCGAGCGCGCAGGCCGCAACGGCACCGCCCGCAACGGCACCGGAAGCCGTGCCGCCCACCGCGCCCGGGCCGCCCCGGTCTCCGTGCCGCTCGACGCCGCCCTCGGCCTCACCCTGGCCGCCCCCCTCACGGCCCTCACCGACCTGCCCTCCTTCGACACCTCGGCCATGGACGGCTGGGCGGTCTCCGGCCCGGGCCCCTGGACCGTGCGGGAGGAAGGCGTCCTCGCCGGGCACGCCGCGCACACGCCGCTCACCGACGGCGAAGCCGCCCGGATCGCCACCGGCGCCCGGGTCCCCCCGGAGACCACCGCCGTCCTCCGCAGCGAACATGGTCGCACCGACGCCAAGGGCCGCCTGCACGCCGCCGCGCCCCGGAGCGGCGGCACGGCCCAGGCCGGGCACGCCGCCACGGTCGCGCACGGTCAGGACATCCGTCCCCGCGGCCAGGAATGCCGCAGCGGCGACCAGTTGCTGTCGGCCGGCACCCTGGTGACGCCCGCCGTGCTGGGCCTCGCCGCGGCCGCCGGATACGACACCCTCAGCGCATTCCCCCGGCCCCGCGTCGAGGTCCTGGTCCTCGGCGACGAGCTGCTCACGGCGGGCCTTCCGCACGACGGGCTGATCCGGGACGCGCTCGGTCCGATGCTGCCGCCCTGGCTGCGCGCACTCGGCGCCGAGGTCACCGCGGTCCGCCGGGTCCGCGACGACGCGCACACGCTGCACAAGGCGATCACGAAATCCGATGCCGATCTCGTCGTCACCACCGGCGGCACCGCCGCAGGCCCGGTCGACCACGTCCACCCGACGCTGAGCCGTATCGGGGCCGAACTCCTGGTGGACGGGGTCGAGGTGCGCCCCGGGCACCCCATGCTCCTGGCCCGCACCAAGGAGAACCAGCACCTCGTCGGTCTGCCGGGCAACCCCCTCGCCGCCGTCTCCGGGCTGCTCACGCTCGCCGAACCCCTGCTGCGTACCCTCGCGGCCCGCCCGGCTCCCGAGCCGTACACGATGCCGCTGCGGGACGCGGTCCACGGGCATCCGCACGACACCCGGCTCATCCCCGTCGCGCTGCGCGGGGACATCGCCCTGCCGCTGCACTACAACGGTCCCGCCATGCTGCGCGGCATCGCGGCGGCCGATGCCCTCGCCGTCGTACCGCCGGGCGGTACGCGGCCCCGGCAGGAGGCGGAACTGCTCGACCTCCCCTGGGCGTCCGGGGGAATCGGGGTGTGTTTCACGTGAAACTTTCGGGTCAGGACGCCATTGCTCGCCAGGCGGACGAGCACTTGGTGACACATCGGGTGAAGCTGCCGAGGAAGGTGCTCGAGCACCCGATCCGCCAGGTCACCAAACGGCTGTCCATGGCTTTGCTGATCCTCGTGGTGACGGCGTTGATCGTGTACCTCGACCGCGGCGGCTACAACGACGGCGCCGACGGCACCCTCGACTTCCTCGATGCCTTCTACTACGCGACCGTCACCCTCTCCACCACGGGATACGGCGACATCACGCCGGTCAGCGACAGTGCCCGGCTGACCAATATCCTCGTCGTCACACCGTTGCGCGTGATGTTCCTGATCATCCTGGTCGGCACCACCCTCGAAGCCCTCACCGAACGCACCCGGGAGGAGTGGCGACTGAACCGCTGGAGGTCCACGTTGCGTGATCACACCGTTGTCGTCGGATTCGGCACGAAGGGCAGGTCCGCGATCCGGACCATCTGCAAGACGGGGCTCCGCAAGGAGCAGGTCGTGGTGGTCGACCCCAGCGACAAGGCGATCGAAGCCGCCGCGGCCGACGGATACGCGGGCGTCATAGGGGACGCGACGCGCAGCGAGGTGCTGAAGCGGGCCGAGGTGTACCGGGCGAAGCAGATCATCATCGCCACACAGCGCGACGACACCGCTGTGCTGGTGACGCTGACGGCCCGACAGCTCAACCGCGGCGCGAAGATCGCGGTCGCGGTGCGCGAGGAGGAGAACGCTCCGCTGCTGAAGCAGTCCGGCGCCGACGCGGTCATCACCAGCGCCAGCGCGGCCGGCCGGCTGCTCGGGCTGTCGCTGCTCAGCCCCGCGGCCGGCGTGGTGATGGAGGACCTCATCCAGCAGGGCACCGGGCTCGACATGGTCGAACGGCCGGTCATAAAGGCCGAGGTGGGCAAGACGCCGCGAGAGGTCGACGATCTGGTGGTGAGCGTCCTGCGCGGGCACCGGTTGCTCGGCTACGACGACGCGAACGTCGGGACGCTCGAGCTGACCGACCGGCTGATCACGATCGTGCGGAGGACGCCGGCCAGGCAGGTGGCGCCCGACATGCGCCCGCTCCCCCGGGACTGACCGCAGGCCCCACCGTCCGGGCGGTAGCCGAGGACCACGCCCACGGTGAGCATCACGACCGACGCGATGGGCCGAATTCCGGCTCCGCCGGAACGATCCGCCGGAGCTCTGCGTCGCACCCGCCGGATTCGCCACACCACCGGGGTGAACGTCGGCGCACTACGCGTGAACCCCGGTAGCGTCGCACCCATGTATGCGATCACGATTCCCGAACCCGGTGGACCCGAGGCGCTGGTGTGGGAGCAGGTCCCCGATCCCGTCCCCGGACCGGGCGAGGTGCTCGTCGAGGTGGTGGCCGGTGCCGTCAACCGCGCCGACATCATCCAACGGCAGGGCTTCTACGACCCCCCGCCCGGCGCCTCCCCCTACCCCGGCCTGGAGTGTTCCGGGCGGATCACCGCGCTCGGACCCGGTGTGACCGGGTGGGCGGTCGGTGACGAGGTCTGCGCGCTGCTCGCCGGCGGTGGCTACGCCCAGCAGGTCGCCGTCCCCATCGGACAGCTGCTCCCCGTCCCGGAGGGGCTCGACGTCAAGCAGGCGGCGGCGCTCCCGGAGGTGGTCTGCACGGTCTGGTCGAACGTCTTCATGGTGGCCCATCTCCGCCCCGGCGAGACCCTGCTCGTGCACGGTGGGTCCAGCGGCATCGGCACCATGGCCATCCAGCTCGCCAAGGCCGTCGGCGCCAGGATCGCCGTCACCGCCGGAACCAAGGAGAAGCTGGACCGCTGCGCCGAACTGGGTGCCGACATCCTGATCGACTACCGCGAACAGGACTTCGTCGCCGAGCTGAAGGAGGCGACCGGCGGCGCGGGCGCGGACGTCATCCTCGACATCATGGGCGCCAAGTACCTGGACCGTAACGTCCAGGCCCTCGCGGTCAACGGCCGGCTCGCGATCATCGGCATGCAGGGCGGCGTCAAGGGCGAACTGAACATCGGCGCCCTCCTGCGCAAGCGCGCCGCGATCAGCGCGACGTCACTGCGCGCCCGGCCGCTGGAGGAGAAGGCGGCGATCGTCGCGGCCGTCCGGGAACACGTGTGGCCCCTGATCGCCGACGGCCATGTCCGTCCCGTCGTCGACCGTGAGCTCCCGATGCCGGAGGCGGCCGAGGCCCACCGTGTCGTGGAGGAGAGCGGCCACGTCGGCAAGGTGCTGCTGGTCGCGCCGTAGGGCCGCCGGACCACTGGATGCGTGGGCCCGGGGCTTCAGCTCCGCCGGAGTCTCAGGCCCACGAACGCCAGCCCCAGCCCGAGCCCCATGAGGACCAGCCCGCTCCCCAGCGGCAGGATGCGCACCTTGGGCTCCGCGCCGGTGGTGGTGTTCGACGCGGGACTCTGCGAGGCCCCGGAGGGCAGCGGAACGGCCTCCCCCGACTCCGGCGCCCGGCGGGTGGCGCCGACGTCGCCTTCCTCGGGCACGCGCGTACCGGCTGCGGTGTTCGCGGCGCCCGAGGCTTCGGGCAGAACACCGGTGCCCGCCTCCTTCGGCTCCCCGGCGTGCGTGCCGTCCCCGAGGCCCGCCTCCTTCGGCACCACGCCCACACCGCCGCGGTCGGCCCCGCCTCCGCTGTCCCGTGGTCCGCCGTCGTGTCCGCCCCGCGGATCCGCTTTCCCGGACCTCCCGGATTCCTCAGGCGTCCCGGGCTCCCCGGGTTTCCGGTGCCCGCCGGTCTTCCCCGTCTCCTCGCTCGACTCCGTCGTCTCGGGCACCTCCCGCCCCGGCCGACTCCGTCCTTCTCCCGGCCGGCTTCCGGCCCTGGAGGGCTCGGCGGAGGGCGTCGGCGACGGCGACTCCGCAGACGAGGGGGGAGAGAGGGGCGAGAGGGGCGAGAAAGGGGAGAAAGGGGAGAAGGGCGAGAAGGAGGAGAGGGGCGAGAGCGGGGAGAGGGGTGCGGGGAGAGGAGAGGACAGGGGCTCGCGGTGCGGCGCGCCGGTGTGCTCGTCCGGCGCCTCCTGGTGTCCGGTGACCGCTCTCTCGGCCCCGAAGGCCGCGGTCGTACCGAAAGGCGCCAGGGCAGGACCGTACGGCATCATCACCCCCGCTCCTGCCGTCACCCCGAGCGCGATGCCCGCTCGCAGGGCGACCCCCGCCCCCACTACACGCAGCCATGGAGTCACGGCCGTGACCTCCCGCGCCGGGCCGGTGCCCGTTCGCACCGTCGGCTAGATGAGCCGGATGGACTCCCACAGGTTCCCATTCCGCCGCGCACCCGGCATTACGGATACCCCCGTCAGGGGGGCCCGGAAGTGTGCGGTGGGCGTGCGAGAGAATGGCCGTATGGAGATGCCGAGGAACGAACGGTCGCCGGACAATCCGCAGGTACTGGTCGTCGGCCAGGACGGCATGGCGCTCGGTGGCGGCACCGGGGACGAGGACTCCCGCGAGGTTCCGGTGACGGAGCAGGTGGAGCAGCCCGCGAAGGTCATGCGGATCGGCAGCATGATCAAGCAGCTGCTGGAGGAGGTGCGCGCGGCCCCTCTGGACGAGGCCAGCCGGGCGAGGCTCAAGGAGATCCACGCCAGCTCGGTGAAGGAGCTGGAGGACGGGCTCGCGCCGCAGCTGGTCGAGGAGCTGGAGCGGCTCTCCCTGCCCTTCACGGACGAGGCGACCCCGAGCGACGCCGAACTGCGGATCGCGCAGGCCCAGCTGGTGGGCTGGCTGGAGGGCCTCTTCCACGGCATCCAGACCACGCTCTTCGCCCAGCAGATGGCCGCGCGTGCCCAGCTGGAGCAGATGCGTCGCGCCCTCCCGCCGGGCATGGGCGACGGCGGCCAGGAGGAACCCCCGATGGGCGGCCGCGTAGGCGGCCCGTACCTGTAGCCGCCCCGCCGCGGCACATGAACCCCGCGGTACATGAACCCCGCGGTACATGAACACAGCACATGGACACAAAAGGGGTCCGGCCCGGAGGCCGGGCCCCTTTCACCTGTTCTCACCTGTTTCACCCGAGCCGTACCCGGGGGTGCCCGGTCAGGCGGACGGCGGGTTGCCCGTGGAGACGTAGAGCTGGATCTTGGGCATGTCCGCGGGGTCGACGGCCGTGCCCGCGGCGGGGAACTGGTTCATGACCGTTCCTTCGCCGTAGGTGTTCTCGTTGACGTCGCGCACGTCCAGGTCCCAGCCGGCTTCCTGGAAGCACTCCTTGACCGACTTGATGTACTTGAACTTCAGCTTCGGGATCTCGATCTTGTCGGGGTCGTTGTACGACTCCTTCGGCTCCGTGCACTCGTCCGGGTCGATCGTCCTGGACGGGTCGGGCCCCCGGTGGCCGGCTTCCTTCTCGGCGGGCGCGGACACCGACGGGGAGCTGCCCCCGCCGCCCCGGTTGCCGCCGTTCCCCCCGCCGTTGGACAGCAGTGCCGCGACCAGGCCGCCGACGGCGAGCACGGACACGGCGATCGAGCCGATGATCACCGGTTTGTTGTTCCTGCCGCGGCCCGAACCGCCCGAAGTCGGGTTCTGGGGTGTCAGGCTGTACGGCGGCGGGGTCGACGGGCCGCCCTGCTGCGGGGCGTACGGCGACGGGTGGGGCGTCTGGTAGCCGCTCTGCTGCGGATAGCCGTACCCCACAGACGGAGGGGACGGCGCGGGGGCCGGAGTGCCGTACGGGTTCGGGTGCGGGGCCGGCTGGTACGGCGTCTGGACGCTGCCCTGGACCCCCGGCGCCGACGACTGGTCGACCGGCGGGAACACCGCGGAGCCGACGCCCGAGCCGCTCTGCCCCTGGGGACCGGGGACGATGCTCGGCGGGGCCGCCTGGACGGACTGGCTCACCCGCAGGCACTCGCCGCGCATGGCCTCGGCGCTGGGGAAACGCTCGTTCGGGTTCTTCTTCAGCGCGCGGGTGATCAGCGCGTCGACGGCCGGGGGAAGTGCGCGGTTGACCGAGGAGGCGAGCGGCGGTTCCTCCTGCACGTGCGCGTACGCGATGGCCAGCGGCGAGTCCGCGTCGAACGGGAGCCGCCCGGTGACCAGCTGGAAGAGCATGATGCCGACCGAGTACAGGTCGGAGCGCGCGTCGACGCCCCGGCCGAGCGCCTGCTCCGGCGAGAGGTACTGCGGGGTGCCGACGACCATGCCGGTCTGCGTCATCGACGTCACGCCGGACTGCATGGCGCGGGCGATGCCGAAGTCCATCACCTTGACCACGCCGCGCTTGTCGATCATCACGTTGCCCGGCTTGATGTCCCGGTGGACCAGGCCCTTCTCGTGGCTGATCTCCAGGGCGGCCAGCACGTCGGCGGTGATCTTCAGCGCCTTGTCGGCGGGCATCGCGCCCTGCTGCCGTACGTCCTCGTCGAGCACGGAGCCGAGCGGGCGGCCCTCGACGTACTCCATGACGATGTACGGCATCGTCATGCCGTCCACCTCGTCCTCGCCGGTGTCGAAGACCGAGACGATGTTGGTGTGCGTGAGCTTCGCCACGGCCTGGGCCTCGCGGCGGAAGCGTTCGCGGAAGGCCTGCTCCCGGCCGAGTTCCGTGTGCAAGGTCTTGATGGCGACCTGGCGGTCGAGCACACTGTCGTACGCGAGGTGGACCGAGGCCATGCCGCCCCGGCCGAGCAGGTCCCGCAGTCGGTAGCGGCCGCCGGCGAGCGCCCGCCCCGCGTTGTGGCCCTGTGCGCCGTCCTGGCTCATGTTCCGCGTCCCCCGTAGCCTCTCCGGCGCTGCCGTCGTCGACCGATGCCTTGTGGATCCAGGTAGATCGAATGCGCTATTCCCGGCCAAGTCTGCCGCAGGCCACTGACACGTCAAGCAGGGGGCCCGTTCCGTGACGGTACGGAAAAGAAGCGTCGCGGAAGCGTTACCGGGGACGTGTGGCCGAAGCGCCACCTGGTACGCAGAATTTGCATGACGGTACGGAGAAAGGGTTTCATGGCCGGTCCGTCCCGTGCTGGTCCTGGCAAACCCGTCTCGGACCGGAGGCCCCTGCAGAGGCTGTAGCGTGGCCGACGGAGACCGTGACAACACCGCGCGCACCGCGGGCAGAAACGACGGCGAGGACCGATGGCACAGCAGCAGCGCGCTCAGGGCCCGTCCGACCCCGAGGCGACTGGCGGCGGAATGTCGGACGCGCCGGACAACTGGGGTAACGGCGGGCTCATCGGCGACGGCCGTTATCGGCTGACGCACCGACTCGGCCGGGGCGGCATGGCCGAGGTGTTCGCCGCCGAGGACGTGCGCCTCGGGCGTACGGTCGCGGTCAAACTCATGCGTGCCGACCTCGCCGAGGACCCGATCGCCAAAGCGCGTTTCACGCGTGAGGCGCAGTCGGTGGCCGGTCTCAACCACCACGCGATCGTCGCCGTGTACGACTCCGGTGAGGACACGGTGGGCGGCCAGGCCGTGCCGTACATCGGCATGGAGATCGTCGAGGGCCGCACGATCCGTGATCTCCTGCTCAACGCCGAGGCGCCCGGCCCCGAACAGGCGCTGATCATCGTCTCCGGTGTGCTGGAGGCGCTGGCCTACTCGCACCAGCACGGCATCGTGCACCGCGACATCAAGCCCGCCAACGTCATCATCACCCACAACGGTGCCGTGAAGGTGATGGACTTCGGCATCGCCCGCGCGATGCACGGCGCGTCCACGACGATGACGCAGACCGGCATGGTCATGGGCACCCCGCAGTACCTCTCGCCGGAGCAGGCGCTCGGCAAGGCCGTCGACCACCGGTCCGACCTGTACGCGACCGGCTGCATGCTGTACGAACTCCTGGCGCTGCGGCCCCCGTTCACCGGTGAGACGCCGCTGTCCGTGGTCTACCAGCACGTGCAGGACATCCCCACGCCCCCGTCGGAGGTCTCGGACGCCAGCCCGCCGGAGCTGGACGGGCTTGTCATGCGCTCACTCGCCAAGGAGCCGGACGACCGGTTCCAGACGGCCGAGGAGATGCGCGGGCTGATCCAGTACGGGCTGCAGATGCTCTACGACCAGGGCGGACACACCGGCACCTGGAACACCGGCGTGGTCGACGTGCACGACGGCCGGCACACCCCGTCGGCCGGTTTCGCCGGTACGACGGCGATGCCGCACCCGGACACCACCGGCACCGCGGCCATCCCGCAGCCGATCCTGCCCAACCGGTACGGGAGCGGGGACGACGGCGGCTTCGAGGGCGGCGGCAGCCAGGGCAGCGGCCGCGGCAAGCTGTGGATCCTCGCGGTGCTCGCGGTGATCGCCATCACGGCGGGTGTCGCCCTGGCACTGAGCAACGATGGCGCGGACAAGGAATCCGACCCGCCGACCAAGTCCCCGAGCTCCTCGCAGTCCAGCGAGGAGAAGGAGAAGAAGCCCAGCGAGTCGCCGAGCGACGACGCCACCGAGGAGCCGCAGGTGCCGGGCAACACGGACACCGGCACCGGCAACGGCTACGGCAACGGCAACGGGTCCGGCGGTAACAACAACAACTGGCCCCCGTCGTACAACCCGACGCCGTCGCAGGACCAGTCGCAGCCCGAGGACCCGACGAACGACCCGACGAACGACCCGACCACGCCGACGGAGACGGAGACGAACGAGGAACCGCCGCCACCGCCGGAGACCGACCCGGGGGCGGGCGGCGCGGACGGCGGCCCGGTCAGCGGTGGTACGGAGGGTGGCGGAGACATCGGCGCCGTGACCGGCGGCTGACCGGCGGCTGACTCTGGGGGCGGGCCTCGTGCCCGCCCCGCCCCGTGAGCGCCTCCGGGAGCCGCCGAGACGGCCCCCACTCCACACGGCGCACCGCAGTGCAGTGGAGCCCCACCCCGCCCCGGTCGAGCGGGCTGAACGGGTGGACACCGCCGCACCCGCCCCACGTGCCCCGCGCGGCGGGCGCCGCTCGGCGTGCCGCTGCGCCCGATGGGGGGCGCGTGAAGCGCGGGGCGGTCCACGTGAGCGCGGCACCCCGCCGGACGACCGCCCCTCACACACCCCTGTGAGCTGGGAATCGTCTCGCTCGGTACCCATTAGTCGCATTACATGCTCATTCTGGAGCGGGGCGCGACACCCAGCCCTTCCCGAGCCCGGGGTCCCCGGGATAACGTGCCGTTGCTCCGGCCTCCTGCAAGGCTGTGACCAGCGCGCCTTCCCGGCCTTTCCGATTTACTTGGAAATCCAAGCAAAATCCCAGGTCAGGGAGGGTTTCACAGAAATGTGGCGCACTGGGTAACGTGCTTGTTGCAGGTCGCTCGCCGGGGCACCTGTCACGCCTGTTCCCGGCCGAGCGGCACCCACCCCGTGCCCGTGGTCGAGAAGAGGTGAGCCTTCCCCAGGCTTCGACGAGCTGGAGGAGGACCCCAGACCTACCGGCAACCCCGGGGGTCGGACCGACGGAGGAGCACACGTGACCGTGGAGAGCACTGCCGCGCACGCACCGCGACGCAGCGCCGGAAGCAACACCGGCGCCACCGGCACCAAACGCACCACCAGTACCACTGGCAAGAAGACCACCGCGGCGAAGAAGGCCACCACGGCCAGGAAGCCCGTCACCGCCAAGAAGGCCACCGCGGCGAAGAAGGCCGGCGGCGCGGTGAAGAGTGCCGAGCCCCACCTCGTGCAACTGCTGACGCCCGAGGGCGAGCGCGTCAAGAACGCCGAGTTCGACCAGTACGTCGAGGGCATCACCGTCGAGGACCTCCGCGGCCTGTACCGCGACATGGTGCTCACCCGCCGCTTCGACGCCGAGGCGACCTCGCTGCAGCGCCAGGGCGAGCTGGGCCTGTGGGCCTCGCTGCTGGGCCAGGAGGCGGCGCAGATCGGCTCCGGCCGGGCGCTGCGCGACGACGACTACGTCTTCCCCACCTACCGGGAGCACGGCGTCGCCTGGTGCCGGGGTGTGGACCCGACCAACCTGCTCGGCATGTTCCGCGGCGTCAACAACGGCGGCTGGGACCCGAACGGCAACAACTTCCACCTGTACACGATCGTCATCGGCTCCCAGGCGCTGCACGCCACGGGCTACGCGATGGGCATCGCCAAGGACGGCGCGGACAGCGCGGTGATCGCCTACTTCGGCGACGGCGCCTCCAGCCAGGGCGACGTGGCCGAGGCGTTCACCTTCTCCGCGGTCTACAACGCCCCGGTGGTGTTCTTCTGCCAGAACAACCAGTGGGCGATCTCCGAGCCGACCGAGAAACAGTCCCGCGTCCCGCTGTACCAGCGCGCGCAGGGCTTCGGCTTCCCGGGCGTGCGGGTGGACGGCAACGACGTGCTGGCGAGCCTCGCCGTCACCCGGTGGGCCCTGGAGCGGGCCCGCGGCGGTGAGGGGCCGACGCTGATCGAGGCGTTCACCTACCGCATGGGTGCCCACACCACCTCCGACGATCCCACCCGCTACCGCCACGACGACGAGCGGGCCGCCTGGGAGGCCAAGGACCCGATCCTGCGCCTTCGCCGCTACCTGGAGTCCGCACACCACACGGACGAGGGATTCTTCGCGGAACTGGAGAGCGAGAGCGAGACGTTGGGCAAACGAGTGCGCGAAGTGGTCCGTGCCATGCCGGACCCGGACCACTTCGCCATCTTCGAGAACGCGTACGCGGACGGCCACGCCCTCGTCGACGAGGAGCGGGCGCAGTTCGCCGCCTACCAGGCGTCGTTCGACGACACGGACGGGGGCAAGTGACATGGCGGAGACCGTGACATCCAAGAACATGGCCCTGGCCAAGGCGATCAACGAGTCGCTGCGCCGTGCCCTGGACACCGACCCCAAGGTCCTCGTCATGGGTGAGGACGTCGGCAAGCTCGGCGGCGTGTTCCGGGTGACGGACGGGCTGCAGAAGGACTTCGGTGAGAGCCGCGTCATCGACACCCCGCTCGCCGAGTCGGGCATCGTCGGCACGGCGATCGGCCTCGCCCTGCGCGGCTACCGCCCGGTGGTCGAGATCCAGTTCGACGGTTTCGTCTTCCCGGCGTACGACCAGATCGTCACGCAGCTGGCGAAGATGCACGCCCGGTCGCTGGGCAAGGTGAAGCTCCCCGTCGTGGTGCGCATCCCCTACGGCGGCGGCATCGGCGCGGTCGAGCACCACTCCGAGTCCCCGGAGTCCCTGTTCGCCCACGTGGCGGGCCTGAAGGTGGTCTCCCCGTCCAACGCGTCGGACGCGTACTGGATGATGCAGCAGGCCATCCAGAGCGACGACCCGGTGATCTTCTTCGAGCCCAAGCGGCGCTACTGGGACAAGGCCGAGGTCAACACCGAGGCGATCCCCGGACCGCTGCACACCGCGCGCGTGGTCCGCGAGGGCACCGACCTGACGCTGGTGGCCTACGGGCCGATGGTCAAGCTCTGTCAGGAGGTCGCGGACGCCGCCGCCGAGGAGGGCCGCTCCCTGGAGGTGCTGGACCTGCGCTCGGTCTCCCCGCTCGACTTCGACTCGATCCAGGCGTCGGTGGAGAAGACCCGCCGTCTGGTCGTCGTCCACGAGGCGCCGGTGTTCTTCGGTTCGGGCGCGGAGATCGCCGCGCGGATCACGGAGCGCTGCTTCTACCACCTGGAGGCTCCGGTCCTGCGGGTGGGCGGCTACCACGCCCCGTACCCGCCGGCCCGCCTGGAGGAGTCCTACCTCCCGGACCTGGACCGGGTGCTGGACGCCGTCGACCGCTCGATGGCGTACTGAGGGAGAGGGTCGTGACGACGATGACGAACGCGTCCGTACGCGAGTTCAAGATGCCGGACGTGGGCGAGGGCCTCACCGAGGCCGAGATCCTCAAGTGGTACGTCCAGCCCGGTGACACGGTCACCGACGGGCAGGTGGTGTGCGAGGTCGAGACGGCGAAGGCCGCCGTCGAACTCCCCATCCCCTACACCGGCGTGGTCCGCGATCTGCACTTCCCCGAGGGCACCACGGTGGACGTGGGCACGTCCATCATCGCGGTGGACGTCTCGGGCGGCGCGGCACCGGCGGTGGAGGCACCCGCCCCGGCCGCCGAGCCGGAGCAGGCGCCGGAGGAGCCGGCGGCCGAGCCCCCGGCCCGTCAGCCGGTCCTGGTCGGCTACGGCGTGGCGACGTCCTCGACGCGCCGCCGCCCGCGCAAGACGGCTCCGGACACCGCCGCCGCCCACGCCCAGCAGGAGGCGGCACCCGTCCAGACGGAACTGAACGGCTACGGCGCCCCCGCCGCTCCTCGGGAACGCCCGCTGGCCAAGCCGCCGGTGCGCAAGCTGGCGAAGGACCTCGGCGTCGACCTGACGACGGTCACCCCGACCGGTCCGGACGGCATCATCACCCGCGAGGACGTCCATGCGGCGGTGGCCGCGGTCCCGGCACCCGCGGTCCCGGCAGCCACCCCGGCCGCCCCGGTCCCGGCTCCGGCGCCAGCCCCGGTGTCGTACGACACGGCGCGCGAGACCCGCATCCCGGTCAAGGGCGTCCGCAAGGCGACGGCGGCCGCGATGGTCGGCTCGGCGTTCACCGCACCGCATGTCACGGAGTTCGTGACGGTCGACGTGACGCGCACGATGAAACTGGTCGAGGAGCTCAAGCAGGACAAGGAGTTCACCGGCCTGCGGGTGAGCCCCCTGCTGCTGATCGCCAAGGCCCTGCTGGTCGCGATCAGACGCAACCCCGAGGTCAACGCCTCGTGGGACGAGGCGGCCCAGGAGATCGTGGTCAAGCACTACGTCAACCTGGGCATCGCGGCGGCCACCCCGCGCGGCCTGATCGTCCCGAACGTCAAGGACGCCCACGCCAAGACGCTGCCGCAGCTCGCCGAGTCCCTGGGCGAGCTGGTGTCCACGGCCAGGGAGGGCAGGACCTCCCCGTCCGCGATGCAGAACGGCACGGTGACGATCACCAACGTCGGCGTCTTCGGCGTCGACACGGGCACGCCGATCCTCAACCCCGGTGAGTCCGCGATCCTCGCCGTCGGCACGATCAAGCTCCAGCCGTGGGTCCACAAGGGCAAGGTGAAGCCCCGTCAGGTCACCACCCTCGCCCTGAGCTTCGACCACCGCCTGATCGACGGCGAACTCGGCTCCAAGTTCCTGGCCGACGTGGCCGCGATCCTGGAACAGCCGAAACGGTTGATCAGCTGGGCCTGACGCCCACGAACCACTAGGTTCACCACAGGAGGGGCGCCGCAACTTCGGATTGCGACGCCCCTCCTGCCGTACCGGTCCCTCAGTCCTGATGGAGCACGTACACCGGAGCCCCGTCCTCGGTCCCGCCCCGCGAGCGGATGCAGGCGTGCTTGCGCAGCAGCCGGAGGCATTCGTTGACGCGGTGCACGGAAAGTCCCGTACGGGCGGCGATCGACTCCAGCGGCTCGCGCAGTTCACCCTGCTCGACGAGTACCGGGGCGATCACCACGGCCACCGTCCACACGTCCTCCGTCACGGACAGCCGCTGCCGCCAGCCGGCCAGGACCGTTTCGGTGGTGGGCGGCGCGGTGAGGTGGGCCTGGGGCGGCCGGCGGTCGAGGACGAGGGAGTCGAACCGGTCCGCGATCCGTTCCATCGCCCGGACCATGGCCTGCTGCACGGCGAGGGTGGCCTGTTGCACGGCGAGCGTGCCCTGCTGTGCGGCCAGCACCTCCCTCTGCAGGGCCAGCGTCTCCTTGTGCAAAGCGATCGATTCGCGCTGCCCGTCGGCCAGCTCCTCGTCCAGCTGAAGGTTGTGCGCTTCCAGCCGGACGATGGCCTCGGCGACCTGTTCCGGCATGGCGTAGGCGATGGGGGCACCCGGCTCGGGTGACTGCACCTCGGCCTCGTCGAGGGAGTAGTACCCCTCGCGCTGCACGGTCTCGATGACTTCGGCGACCCACTGCTTGAAGGGTGCGCAGGCCGGTTTGGTGCAGGCGTTGACGAGCAGGATGAGTCCTTGGAGAGAGATGACGTGCAAGTCTCGACGCCACCCTCTACCTGCGGGAATGCTGAGACCGTAACCTCCAGTTACGGTCTCGAGCATTTCTCGGTGCTCGTCGGGGACATGGTCGGCGAGAGCCTTCCGAGAGTTGGTGTGTCCGAGTTCCTTGCAGACGTCCACCGCCGGGAACCAGTGGCTTCCGTCCGGCAGCGTCAGCCTCCGGACCCGGGCGCCGGTCGCCGCGTAGACGAAGTCGCTGACGTCGATCGCCTCGTGCTGCTCGACGTGCTTCGGTCGTTTGCCGGGTTCGTTCATGCGAACCACCTCCGCCGCGGAACGTAGAGCGGGGCGGAGCGAATATGCCAGCCGGTTCGAGGATGTTCACGACTGCGAGCGAATGAGGTCGAAACCGCTGTTCCGGCCGACGGGAGTGTGCATGGCCGACGGCGGTGCGAGGCATGGAGAAGGGGCCCACGCGGAATCGTGGACCCCTTGCGTGTTCCAGTGGGTCAGGCGCTGAAGCCGTAGTTCAGGAGCTTCTTGGCGTCCGTCTCGCGCTGGGCGGACGAGGTGGAGGCGAGGACCGTGCCGATGACGGTCTTGCCGTTCCGCGTCGCGGCGAAGACCAGGCAGTACTTGGCCGTCGGGCCCGAGCCGGTCTTCACGCCGATCGTGCCGCTGTAGCTGCTGAGCAGACCGTTGGTGTTGGTCCACGGCGCCATCGTGCGGGTGCCGCCCGTCTTCGTGGTGGTCTTCGCCGTGTAACTCTTCGTCTTGACGATCGCGCGGAAGTTGGCGCTCTTCAGCGCGCTGCTCGTGATCTTCGTCAGATCGCGCGGCGTGGAGTAGTTGTTGCCCTTGCCGATGCCGTCGAACGAGTCGAAGTGGGTGTTCTTCAGGCCCAGTTTCTTCGCGTCGGCGTTCATCTTGCCGATGAAGGACTTCACGCGCGCGGACCGCGTCGTGCCGGTGCCGAACTTGTCCGCCAGGGCGTACGCGGCGTCGCAGCCGGACGGCAGCATCAGCCCGTACAGCAGCTGGCGCACGGTGACCTTGTCGCCGACGATCAGCCGGGCGGACGACGCGTTGTTCGCGACGATGTAGTCGCTGTACGCCATCTGGATCGTGACCTTGGCGTCGAGGTTCAGGTTCTTCTGCGCGAGCACGACCTTCGCGGTCATGATCTTCGTCGTGGAACCGGTCGAGAGACGGGTGTCGGCGGCCTTGGTGTAGAGGGACTTGCCGGTCCCGTTGTTCATCACGTAGCCGCCCTTGGCGGCGATCGTGGGCTTGGCGGCGGCCTGCGCGGGCGCCGCGTAGAGGGCTCCGGAGGCCAGCACGGCGCCAGTGGTCACGGCGACGCCGACGGCTCTGCGGATACGGATGCCCTGAATGACGGTATTCAAGTAAGGTACCCCGATTGCGTTGAATGCCCTAGTGGTGCGGCCGAGTTGAGGCGCGGCCGGCAGGGGCCGCACAATTCTGACGCATACCTGGCGCGGATGGTTGTGCGCGGGGGGCGGGCGGCTTCGGGGTCCGGGTCCGCATCCTGGACGGACAATCCCATGGGTACGTGTTGTATCTATCCTGTCGGCATGAGTCTGACCCCGGTGAAGCAACCCCCTGCCGCCGATCGCGTCTACACCCATGTCAAACAGGGCGTCCTCGACCGCCGTTACGAGGGCGGCGTCCTCCTGACCGAGGGTGAGCTGGCCGAGGCCGTCGGGGTCTCGCGCACACCGGTGCGCGAGGCGCTGCTGCGGCTGGAGGCCGAAGGGCTGATCCGGCTCTACCCGAAGAAGGGCGCCCTCGTCCTGCCCGTCTCCGCGCAGGAGATCGCCGACGTCGTCGAGACCCGGCTGCTCGTCGAGGAACACGCGGTGCGCAAGGCCGTGCCCGCGCCCCCCGGGCTCCTCGAGCGCCTGGAGGAACTGCTCGCCCGGCAGCGGGAAGAGGCCGCCGCCGGTGACTTCGCCGCCGCGTCCGTCACCGACCGCTGCTTCCACGCGGAGATCGTCCGCAGCGGCGGCAACGAGATCCTCTCCCGCCTCTACGACCAGCTCCGCGACCGCCAACTGCGCATGGGCGTCGCCGTCATGCAGTCGCACCCCGACCGCGTCGCCAAGACCCTCGCCGAGCACCGGGAGATCCTCGACGCGCTGCGCTCGGGGGACCCGGAGGCGGCCGCCGGCGTGGTCAACCGGCATGTCGGCTGGTTCTCCCACCTGGCCCGGGGGGAAGTGCGATGACCCGCGCGAACGGAGGTGCCCCGAGCACCCGTCCGCCCGGGGACCCCCTGGGCGGACGACGCGCCCTCGCGGTGTGGGGGGTGGGTGTGGCGGTCTACTTCGTCGCGGTCATCTTCCGTACGTCCTTGGGCGTGGCCGGTCTCGACGCGGCCGACCGGTTCGACGTCAACGCCTCCGCCCTGTCCACCTTCTCCATCCTCCAGCTGCTGGTCTACGCGGGCATGCAGATACCCGTCGGCCTGCTGGTCGACCGGCTCGGCACCAAGAAGGTGCTGGGCATCGGTGCCGTGCTGTTCACGGTCGGGCAACTCGGGTTCGCGTTCTCCCCGACGTACGGCATGGCGCTCGCCTCCCGCGCCCTGCTCGGCTGCGGGGACGCCATGACGTTCATCAGCGTGCTGAGGCTGGGCAGCCGGTGGTTCCCGGCCCGGCGCGGTCCGCTGATCGCGCAGTTCGCCGCGCTGGCCGGGATGGCGGGCAATCTCGTCTCCACGCTGGTCCTGGCCCGGCTGCTGCACGGCATCGGCTGGACGGCCGCCTTCGCGGGCAGTGCGCTCGCCGGGGTCGTGGTGCTCGTCCTGCTCGTGCTGTTCCTCAAGGACCACCCCGAGGGCCACGGACCGGAGCCCGCCCCGCACCAGGGCGCCGCCTCCATGCGCCGTCAGATCGCGGCCTCCTGGCGGGAACCGGGAACCCGGCTCGGGATGTGGGTGCACTTCTCCACCCAGTTCCCGGGGATGGTGTTCCTGCTGCTGTGGGGCATGCCGTTCCTCGTCGAGGCACAGGGGCTGTCCCGGGCCACGGCCGGTGAGCTCCTCACCCTCGTGGTGCTGTCCAACATGGTCCTCGGGGTCGTATACGGCCAGGTCATCGCCCGGAACCACGGCGCGCGGATGCCGCTGGTGCTCATCACCGTGGGCGCGACGGCGCTGCTGTGGGCGGCCGCGCTGCTCCACCCCGCCGAGACGGCGCCGATGTGGCTGCTGGTGGTGCTGTGCACGGGGCTGGGCGCCTGCGGTCCGGCCTCGATGATCGGCTTCGACTTCTCCCGCCCGGTGAATCCGCCGGAGCGGCAGGGAACCGCGGCAGGCATCACCAACATGGGCGGTTTCACCGCCTCGATCACGACCCTGCTGGCCGTCGGCGTCCTGCTGGACGCCACCGGCGACGACTACGCCGTCGCCTTCTCCGCCGTCTTCGTCCTCCAGGCCCTCGGGGTCACCCAGATCCTGCGGCTGCGCGGGCAGGCGGCGCGCAGGGAACGGGAGCGGCTCGTCGCCGCCCGGGTGGAGAACGTGCACGTGCCGGTGTGAGGCCGGATGCGGCCGCGGACGCGGCGCGCCGGGCCCGGCAACGACCTCCCGGGCCCGGCGCGCCGGGTCCGCCCGGACCCTACGGAGTCACCGCGAAGTGCCGCAGGATCGCCGCCGCCAGGTCCGGGTCGCCCTCCGTCTTCACCCGGTCCGACACCGCCTCCGGCGTCACCCGGCCGCAGGCCGTGCGCACGTACGTCTCCCAGTCGAGGGTGAGGGTGACGGCGGGGCCGAGCGCGGGAGCGGTCTCCAGCGTGCCGCGGCCCTGGTAGTCGACGCGGATGGTGCGCAGGAACTCCACGGGCCCGTGGACGTCGATGACCACGGCCGAGCTGCGCGGCGCCTGCGCCAGCTCGGCCACCACCCGGGGCAGCTCGGCGAGCAGCACGTCGCGGGCGATGTGCGCGCCGGGGGAGTCGAGGTTGCCGGGGCGGCCGAGGGCCGCGCGCAGGTCCTGCTCGTGCACCCACACGTCGAACGCGTGCCGGCGCATGGACTCCTCCAGCGTGAGTTCCGTACCGAGCGGGCCACGCACCTTCGCGGCCGGTTCACGCGACTCGTTCCGCAGCTGACGGTTGCGGCGGATGATCATGTACTCCAGCTCGGAGGTCATCTCCGGCGCCGTGTGGTGGCGGCGCACGTCGACCTGCATCTCCGTGTAGCGCTGCTGGTCGTTGGTGACGTGGAACAGGTCGCGCGGCAGCGCGTGGATGGGGCGGGGGTCGCCCAGCATCTCGGAGTCCAGCCCGATGACATGGGAGACCACGTCACGGACCGACCACCCCGGGCACGGCGTCCGCCGGTTCCAGTCGGCCTCCACGAGGGGCTGCACCAGCTCGGATATCGCCTCGACGGAGTGGTTCCAGGCGTCGGCGTAGGGCTGGAGGGTGGGATGCAGGCTCACGGAACGGGACCCCTCGGCGGTCGGTACACGGGCAGGTGGTGGCGGCGGTGCCAGTGGGTGGTGGCTGCACTCGGCGGGCGTCTCGGGACTCCCCAGGTTCTCGGCTTCGCTCGAACCGGGAGGGCCCCAAGTTACGCTGTCGTGAGGCACCCCGGCAGTGCTTTCGTGTGACGATCGTAGGCCGTGCCGACAAGTCGAATGCCAGGACGGTGGTATTGTGCGCGCTTCTTTGCTCCAAGTCGCCGTGAACGGGGACGAAACGGTCGAATCGCGTCGGCGTCGGGTCGCCGATCTGGTACGGGAACAGGCCGGAGCCGATCTCGTCGTCCTGCCGGAGCTGTGGACCACGGGCGCCTTCGCCCACGAGGACTTCGGGCGCGAGGCGGAACCCCTCGACGGGCCCACCCGCCAGGCGATGGCCGAGGCCGCGCGCGAGGCCGGCGTATGGCTGCACGCGGGCTCCGTCCCGGAGCGGGGCGCCCCGGACGGCGGCTCCGGCGGCGGTGCCGACGCGGGCGAGGGGCCGCTCTACAACACCTCGCTCGTCTTCTCCCCCTCCGGTGAGCTGGCCGCCGTCTACCGCAAGATCCACCGCTTCGGCTTCGACGAGGGCGAGGCCGTGCTGATGAGCGCGGGCGACGCCCTGGTGACGGTGCCGCTGCCGCACACCACGCTCGGGCTGGCGACCTGCTACGACCTCCGCTTCCCCGAACTCTTCCGCGGTCTCGTCGACGCCGGTGCCGAGACGCTCGTCGTCCCGGCGGGCTGGCCGGAGCGCCGCCGCTCCCACTGGACGCTGCTGGCCCGGGCCCGGGCGGTGGAGAACCAGGCGTTCGTCCTCGCGTGCGGGACGGCCGGGACACACGCCGGGGTGCCGCAGGCGGGGCACTCGATCGTGGTCGACCCGTGGGGCGAGGTCCTCGCGGAGGCCGGCCCCGACGAGCAGGTCCTCACGGTCGATCTCGACCCGGCGAAGGTCGCGAAGACCCGCGAACAGTTCCCGGCCCTGAAGGACCGGCTGCTGGGGCTGCCGACCCCGACCCCGCGACCTTGACCCGCACGGGACCGGGACCGGAACCAAGACCGGGACCGGGACCGGAACCGGTCCCGGGACCTGGCCTTCAGTCCTCCCGCTCCTTCTCCGCCAGGTGGATCACGCACACCGCCACCGCGATCAGCAGGGCCGGGTCCGCGTCCTCGCGCACGACGTCGACGCCGTAGGTCTCCCGGATGTGCAGCCAGCGCCGTGAGACCACGGCGAGCAGTTCGCCGTCGTACTCGACGGCGAACTCGCGGTCGAGGATCCTGCCGCTGACGTCCAGCTCGGAGCCGTCGGCCAGGGCGACCCGGTAGTGGTTGCGCAGCAGGGACAGCCGCTTGCGCCGGATCGTCGCCAGCGTCTCACCGTCCCGCTCGATCACCATCGTGTCCCGCAGGGCGAACATCTTCTTGCGGATGTCGATGAGGACGCGGCCCCGGAGGTCCTTCAGCTCGAAGGTGTCCCGCAGCCGCATGGCCTTGCCGTCGACGAGGAAGACCTTGTTGCCCCGGTCGTCCTCGATCCAGTAGTCGTCACCGATCCCGAGGATCCGGTCGCGTACGAGGAATCTCATGACACCAGGGGTGCCCTCTCTCCCGTTCTCCGACGCCGCCGCTGGGCCGATTGCCGGAGCCGGCCGCCGAGGTCCTGCCGGACTCCGTACCCGTCAGACTCCGTACCCGTCGCTGTAGCCGTCGCGGCCGTGCGGGCGGGTGTCGTCGACGACCGGTGTGGCGGGCGGTACGACGACGCGCCGGCGCCGGGCGATGCTGCTGAAGACCGCCACACCGATCAGCCCGACGACCATGAAGATGACGCCGACCAGGTTCACGTTGACGCCCTGCATGTCCCAGTCGGTCGCGAACGTGAGAATCGCTCCCACGGCGATGAGGATGATGCATCCGCCGAGGCCCATGAGTGCCGCCTTCCTGCCCGGTCCTTCCGGTTGCATCCGGGTACCCGGTCGGCCATCACTCATGCAGCACCGGCGGGTTGACCACCCGTCGGCAGTCGGCGACTACGACTCCAGGAACGCCACCAGCGCGTTCGCCAGCAGGAACGGGTCCTGGGCGCCGCACAGTTCGCGCGCGCTGTGCATCGACAGGATGGCCACGCCGATGTCCACGGTCCGGATGCCGTGCCGGGCCGCGGTGATCGGGCCGATGGTGGTGCCGCACGGCATGGCGTTGTTCGAGACGAAGGACTGGAAGGGCACGCCCGCCTTCTCGCAGGCGGCGGCGAACACCGCCCGGCCCGAACCGTCCGTGGCGTAACGGTTGTTCACGTTGACCTTGAGGATGGGGCCGCCGTCGATGCGCGGGTGGTGCGTCGGGTCGTGCCGCTCCGCGTAGTTGGGGTGGACGGCGTGACCGGTGTCCGAGGAGAGGCAGACGGTGCCGGCGAAGGCGCGCGCCCGGTCCTCGTACGAGCCGCCGCGGGCGAACACCGAGCGCTCCAGCACACTGCCGAGCAGCGGCCCGTCCGCGCCGGTGTCGGACTGGGAGCCGTTCTCCTCGTGGTCGAAGGCGGCGAGGACGGGGATGTACGGCAGGTCCGCACCGTGCCCGGCCACCGCCGTCAGTGCGGCCGTACCGGCGTGCACGGACAGCAGGTTGTCCATGCGCGGGCCGGCCAGCAGCTCCTTGTCGCGGCCCAGGTACGCCGGCGGCTCCACCGAGTGCACCATCAGGTCCCAGCCGGTGACCTCGCCGGACGGGATGCCCGCGGTCTCCTCCAGAAAGGCGATGAGGTCGCCGTCGCGCACGTCGTCGCCCAGGCCCCAGACGGGCTGCATGTGGCGCTGCTTGTCGAGCTTGAGGCCGTCGGCGTTGACCGAGCGGTCCAGGTGGATGGCGAGCTGCGGGACACGCAGCAGCGGCCGGTCGACGTTCACCAGCCGGGTGGAGCCGTCCCGCAGGGAGAGCCGGCCGGCCAGGCCCAGGTCGCGGTCGAGCCAGGAGTTGAGCAGCGGACCGCCGTAGATCTCCACCGCCACCTGGCGCCAGCCCTGCGCCCCGCTGTCGGGCCGCGGCTTCACCCGCAGGTTGGGGGAGTCGGTGTGGGCGCCGACGATCCGGAACGGGGTGTGCGGGTCCGCGCCCTCGGGGACGTACCAGGCGACGATGGCGCCGCCGCGCAGCACGTACCTGCCGCCCGACGTCCCGTCCCAGGCGTCCGTCTCCGCGACCTGCCGGAAGCCCGCCTTCTCCAGCCGCTCGGCGGCGTTCGCCACCGCGTGGTACGGCGTGGGGGAGGCGGCGAGGAAGGACATGAGGTCGTCGGTGTGGCTGCGGTCGAAGGGGGAGGGTTCGCTCATGGGGCCACCTTAACGAGGGCGAGGGCCCGCTTCCCCGGTGTGGAAGCGGGCCCTCGTGCGGGCTCCGACGGTCGCGTGCGGACCCGGGCGTTCCCGTTCGGGCCTGTTCGGGCCTGTTCGGGTTCGCGCCGTCTGGCGCGGGACCTCCTGCGGGAGGCTCTAGAAGGCGGCCTCGTCCAGTTCCATCAGGTCCAGCTCGACGCCCTCGGCGACCTTGCGGGCCAGCGTGACGCCGGGCAGGACCTCGGCCGCGAAGAACCTCGCCGCGGCGATCTTGCCGGTGTAGAAGGCGACGTCCTTGGCGGAGGCCGTCTGGAGCTTGTCGGCGGCGACCGCGGCACCCTTGAGCAGCAGGTAGCCGACGATCACGTCACCGGAGGCCATCAGCAGGCGGGTGGTGTTCAGGCCCACCTTGTAGATGTTCTTGACGTCCTGCTCGGTGGCCGCGAGGTCCGTGAGCATCAGGCCGACGATGGCCTCCAGCTCGACGGCGGCCTTCGCCAGGTGCTCGCGGGCGCCCGCCAGCTGCTCGCCGCCGGTGCCGAGGGCGAGGAACTGCTTGATGTCCTCGGCGAGCGAGTTCAGGGCCGCGCCCTGGTTGCGGACGATCTTCCGGAAGAAGAAGTCCTGGCCCTGGATCGCCGTGGTGCCCTCGTACAGGGTGTCGATCTTGGCGTCGCGGATGTACTGCTCGATCGGGTACTCCTGCAGGAAGCCGGAGCCGCCGAAGGTCTGCAGCGACTGGGCGAGCTGCTCGTAGCCCTTCTCGGAGCCGTAGCCCTTGACGATGGGCAGGAGGAGGTCGTTGAGCGCGTGCTCCGCCGACACGTCCTCGCCCGCCGCCTCCTTGACCGCGATGCCGTCCTGCACCGAGGCGGTGTAGAGGACGAGCGCGCGCATGCCCTCCGCGTACGCCTTCTGCGTCATCAGCGAGCGGCGCACGTCGGGGTGGTGGGTGATGGTGACCTTGGGCGCGGCCTTGTCCATGAAGTTCGCGAGGTCCGGGCCCTGGACGCGCTCCTTGGCGTACTCCAGCGCGTTGAGGTAGCCGGTGGAGAGGGTGGAGATCGCCTTCGTGCCGACCATCATGCGGGCGAACTCGATGATGCGGAACATCTGGCGGATGCCGTCGTGCTTGTCGCCGATCAGCCAGCCCTTGGCGGGGTGCCGGTCGCCGAACGTCATCTCGCAGGTGTTGGACGCCTTCAGGCCCATCTTGTGCTCGACGTTCGTGGCGTAGACGCCGTTGCGCTCGCCCAGCTCGCCGGTCTCGGCGTCGAAGAGGTACTTCGGGACGAGGAAGAGCGACAGGCCCTTGGTGCCGGGTCCGGCGCCCTCGGGACGCGCGAGCACGTAGTGGAGGATGTTCTCCGACATGTCGTGCTCACCGGAGGTGATGAAGCGCTTCACGCCCTCGATGTGCCAGGAGCCGTCCTCCTGCCGCACGGCCTTGGTGCGGCCGGCGCCCACGTCCGAGCCGGCGTCCGGCTCGGTGAGGACCATGGTGGAGCCCCACTGCTTCTCGACGGCGATCTGGGCCATCTTCTTCTGGGTGTCGTTGCCCTCGTCGTACAGGATCCCGGCGAAGGCGGGGCCGGACGAGTACATCCACACGGCCGGGTTGGCGCCCAGGATCAGCTCGGCGTACGACCAGATCAGCGAGGGGGGAGCCGTCGTGCCGCCGATGGCCTCGGACACGCCCAGGCGCCAGTACTCGGAGTCCATGAAGGCCTGGTAGCTCTTCTTGAAGGACGCCGGGACCGGCGCGGTGTTGGTCTCCGGGTCGAAGACCGGCGGGTTGCGGTCGGCGTCGGTGAAGGACTCGGCCAGCTCGTTCTCCGCGAGGCGGGTCAGTTCCTCGAGGACGCTCTTGGCGGTCTCGACGTCCATCTCCTCGAACGGCCCGGTGCCGTACAGCTTGTCGCGTCCGAGTACTTCGAAGAGGTTGAACTCGATGTCGCGGAGATTGGACTTGTAGTGCCCCATGTGACGGCTCCCGGCTCCGTAGAGAGATCGGCGAGGCACTTCGTTCCTCGCACGGGTTTGCATACCAGCAAGTAGCTACGACTATGCTACCCGTCGGTAATAAGACGCAAGCCTGATCCGGTCATCTGTGACGCGTTACGCGCTCCGGCGGCGGCCGGCGGAGCGCGTAACCGCCCGTACCGGCCCGGGGCTCCGGCGCGCTCGGTACTCTTGCGCGCATGTACGGCTACGACCAGAACGTAGGGGCACAGCAGGGGTACGTCCCGCCGCAGCAACAGCAGCAACAGCAACAGCAGATGCCGGGCGGCTACGGGCAGCAGCAGCCGCCGCTGTACCCGGAGCCGTCCCCGCCCTCGCTCGCGGACGCGGTGCGCGCGTTCACCACGGGCCAGGTGACCGCCGAGGACTTCCAGCAGGTCTTCGCGACGTCCAAGGTGTACTGCCCGCGCGGCGACAACCCCGGGTTCCTCGCCCTGCACAACACCCAGCAGCCGGTGATCCCGATGTTCACCTCGCTGAAGGAGCTGCGGCGGTACGCGGGCAAGGAGTCCAAGTACTTCGTGATCACCGGCGCCGAGGTGATCGACCTGCTGCCGACCGGCTACGGCTTCGTGCTCGACATGGAGGGCGAGCACCGGATGGTGTTCGACGCGAAGGCGGTCGAGCAGATGGTCGAGTTCGCGATGCGCCGCATGTACGGCTGAGCGCCTCGGTCGTAGCCGTCGCCGCCGTAGCCGTCACCGCCGTCGTGATCGCCGCGACCGCGACCGCCACCGTCACCGCGGCCACGGTCGCGGTCGCCACGTGCCGGGCGGGTGTTTTCGCCCGCCCCGGAGTCTCTGCAGCCCGGAGGGAATTCCCTCCGGGCTTTCCTCGTTGGGGTGGCAAGAAGTTCAACGTTCAACTAAGATGGCCGTACAAGAGGAGGTACCGACATGCCTGCAGTGACCGTCGAGAACCCGCTGACGCTGCCCCGTGTGGCCGCGCCCGCCGACGCCGTGGCCCGACCCGTGCTCACCGTCACGACCGCGCCGAGCGGTTTCGAGGGTGAGGGCTTCCCGGTGCGCCGGGCGTTCGCCGGGATCAACTACCGCCATCTCGACCCGTTCATCATGATGGACCAGATGGGTGAGGTGGACTACGCGCCGGGCGAGCCCAAGGGCACCCCCTGGCACCCGCACCGCGGGTTCGAGACCGTCACCTACATCATCGACGGCACCTTCGACCACCAGGACTCCAACGGTGGCGGCGGTTCCATCACCAACGGCGACACCCAGTGGATGACGGCCGGCGCGGGTCTGCTGCACATCGAGGCGCCGCCGGAGCAGCTGGTCATGTCGGGCGGGCTGTTCCACGGTCTGCAGCTGTGGGTGAACCTGCCGGCCAAGGACAAGATGATGGCGCCGCGCTACCAGGACATCCGCGGCGGCAGCGTCCAGCTGCTCACCTCCCCCGACGGCGGCGCGCTGCTGCGGGTCATCGCCGGTGAGCTGGACGGCCACGAGGGTCCCGGCATCACGCACACGCCGATCACGATGATCCACGCGACACTCGCGCCGGGCGCGGAGCTGACCCTGCCGTGGCGCGAGGACTTCAACGGGCTGGCGTACGTCATGGCCGGGCGCGGTGCGGTCGGCACCGAGCGCCGTCCGGTGCACGTGGGGCAGACGGCCGTCTTCGGCGCCGGTGGCACGCTGACCGTCCGCGCGGACGAGAAGCAGGACTCGAACACGCCGGACCTGGAGGTCGTCCTCCTCGGCGGCCGTCCGATCCGTGAGCCGATGGCGCACTACGGCCCGTTCGTGATGAACACCCGCGAGGAGCTCCAGCAGGCGTTCGAGGACTTCCAGAAGGGCCGCCTGGGCACGATCCCGGCGGTGCACGGGATGGAGGCCTCGGGACCGCGCGAGTCCTGACCGGCCGAGCGCGTGGAGTGGCCCCGTCCGGTTCCGGACGGGGCCACTCGCCGTTCCCCGGGCGGGACATGGGCGGGGCGGCGGAGTTGGACAGGGGGTGCCGGGCGTGATCGTGTGGGGGTGTGCAGGACTCCTCTCCGTCTCCGCTGCTGCCCGAACCCGTCCGGCGCCTCGCCGCCTGGTGCACCGTCGCCCTGCTCGTCTCCGGGGTCGGCTACGTCGGGATCCTGTTGTGCGTGCAGTTCCGGGCGGCCGTGATCCCCGTCCTGCTGGCCCTTCTCGGTACGGCGCTGTTGCTGCCCCTGCACCGGCGGCTGGTGCGGGCCGGGGTGCAGCGCTCCCTGTCGGCGGGGCTCACCTGTGTCGCGGTCGTCGCCGTGGTCGGCGGCGCGGTGTACATCGTCGTGTCCGCGCTGATCGACTCCGGGGACCAGATCATCGCCTCGCTCAGGATCGCGGCGCGGGATCTCAGCCGGCACTTCGGGGCGGCCGGTACCTCGCTGGACGACATCGCGGGGAACGCGCGCGAACTGCTGTCCAAGTTCGGCGGTACGGCCGCGTCGGGTGTCCTCAGCGGGGTCAGTGTGGTGGGCCAGGCGCTCGCCATGGCGGTGC
This sequence comes from Streptomyces sp. GDS52, assembly GCF_052246875.1. Classification (NCBI taxonomy): domain Bacteria; kingdom Bacillati; phylum Actinomycetota; class Actinomycetes; order Kitasatosporales; family Streptomycetaceae; genus Streptomyces; species Streptomyces sp. GDS52. The sequence goes on along the minus strand of NZ_CM125966.1, from coordinate 3,542,421 downwards.
TCGCGCTGCTGCTGGTCTTCTTCTTCCTGCGTGATTCCGACCGCGCCGCCGAGACCCTGCGCGCGCTGGCGCCGCGCGGCTCCGGGGACACGGCGACGGCCATGGCCCGCCGGGCCTTCCAGGCGGTCGAGGGGTTCATGCGCGGGACCACCTTCATCGCGCTCATCGACGCCCTCTGCATCACCGTCGGGCTGCTCGTCCTCAAGGTGCCGGGCGCCGTCGGACTGGGCGCGCTGGTCTTCGTCGGGGCGTACATCCCCTACCTCGGGGCGTTCATCTCCGGGGCGGTGGCCGTGCTGGTGGCGCTGGCCGACCGGGGGTTCCTCATCGCGCTGTGGGTGCTCGGCGTGGTGCTCGCGGTGCAGTTGCTGGAGGGGCATGTGCTCCAGCCGATGATCCAGAGCCGCACCGTGCAGATGCATCCGGCGGTCGTGATGATCGCCATCACCGCGGGTGCCTCGGTCGCCGGGATCGTCGGCATGCTGCTGGCGGTACCGCTGACGGCGGCGGCCGTCGGCGTCCTGAGCGAACTGCGCCGACGCCACACCGCACCGGAGGAACAGGCTCCGCCGGCGTCACCGTGAGGGCCCGCCCCTCGCCCGAGCGGCGGTGTCCGGCACGGCGGCGGGCTGGTGCGGGGTGCGTGGGTCGTGTGGGTCGTGTGGTTCGTGCAGCTCGAACCAGATGCTCTTCCCCTTGCCCCGGGGATCGACGCCCCAGGTGTGGGCCAGGAGCTCGATCAGGAGGAGGCCGCGGCCGGACGACGCCAGCTCGCCGGGGGAGCGCCGGTGCGGGAGGTCGTCGCCCGCGTCGGTGACCTCGATCCGCATCCGGCGTCCCTCCCGCCCGGCGATGACCTCGGCGACGAGCAGCGCGTCGGTGTCGGTGTGCACGAGGACGTTGGTGAGCATCTCCGACAGCAGCAGCACCGCCGAGTCGACCTGGTCCGGTGAGCACCAGTCGTGCAGCAGTTCGCGCAGGTGCCGCCGGGCCTCCGAGATCCGTTCCGGCTCGGCCTGCTCCACCGTCAGCATGGTGCGGCGCACCGACGGCCCCGCCGGCTCCTGTTCGGAGTCGCGGTCGTAGCCCTGCCGGGAGAGCAGCAGCAGGGCGATGTCGTCCTCGCGGCGGTCGATCAGGGGCCCGGTGGTGTGGTGCGAGGAGGGGCCGTGGACGGCCTGCACCAGGGCGTCGGCCAGTTCCTCCAGGCCGCCCCGGTGGTGTTCGAGGATGCCGCGCAGGCGCTGCCAGCCGGTGTCCAGGTCATGGCCGCCGGTCTCGATCAGACCGTCCGTGCAGACCAGCAGGGTCTCGCCGGGCTCCAGGACGATCCGGGTGGTGGGGTAGTCGGCGTCCGGGTCGATGCCCAGCGGGAGCCCGCCGGCCGTCGGCCGGGTCAGCACGGTCGCGTCGGGCGTGCGGACCGCCGGGTCGGGGTGCCCCGCGCGGGCGACCTCCAGTACCCCGTTGCCGGGATCGACCGCGATGTACAGGCAGGTCGCGAAGCGCAGCTCGTAGGGGTCGGACTCGCCGATGCCGTACAGGAAGCGGGAGGCGCGGGAGAGCACGGCGTCGGGCCGGTGCCCCTCGGAGGCGTACGCCCGCAGGGCTATGCGCAGCTGGCCCATGATCCCGGCCGCCTGGACGTCATGGCCCTGCACATCCCCGATGACCAGGGCGAACCGTCCGCTCGGCAGGGGGATGACGTCGTACCAGTCGCCGCCGACCTGGAGGCCGCCACCGGTGGGGACGTACCGGGCGGCGACGCTCATTCCCGGGATGCGCTGCGGGCCGAGCTTCGGCAGCATCGAGCGCTGCAGACCGTCGGTCAGGGCCCGCTCGTTCTCGGCGGTCCCCGCGCGGGACAGGGCCTGGGCCAGCATGCGCGCCACGGTGGTCAGCACCGACCGCTCGTCGGGGGTGAAGGCGACCGGGTGGGCGAAGGCCGCCATCCAGGCGCCCATCGTGCGGCCGGACACGACCAGCGGCAGGAACGCCCAGGACTGGCGACCGAACTGCTCGGCGAGCGGCCAGGTGAGGGGGTAGCGGGCTTTGTACTGTTCCGGGCTGGACAGATAGACGGCGCGGCCCGTTCGTATCACTTCGGCGGCTGGGTAGGGGGTGTTCAGCGGCATGTGGAACGGGCTCTCGGCGCCGGGCTCGTGCCCGTGGTGGCCGATGATGGTGAGCTGGTCGCCCGCGACGCCGAACAGCGCGAATCCGTCCGGTGAGAAGCCCGGCATCGCCAGGTTGGCCGCGACCCGCAGGACCTCCCGCGTCGAGCGCGCCTCGGCCAGCGCCCGGCCGGCGTCCAGCAGGAACGCCTCCCGTGACCGGCGCCAGTCGCCGATGACCGCCCTGCGCGCCGCGGGGGTGCCCGGCGTCGGCTCGGTGACCTCCTGAAGGGTGCCGGTCAGGAGGTAGGCCTTGCGCAGGGGGTCGAAGGCCGGCTTGGAGCGGCTGCGCACCACCCGCACGACCTGCCCCTGGTCGTCCATGATCCGGATGCGCACCTCGGCGAGCGTGCCCTCGGCGACGGCGAGCTGGACCACCCCGACGATCTCGTTCCAGTCGGCCGGGTGCAGCCGGGAACGCACCTGGGGCTCCGTGAGGGTGGTCTCCTCGGCGGGCAGCCCCAGCAGTCGTGCCGCCACCTCGTCGACCACGACCAGTCCGGTGGCCGTGTCCCAGTGCCACCTGCCGGTGTCGAGGAGGGAGAGGACATCCCCCATGGACGGCAGGGGTTCACCAGTTCGCATTGCCCCACTTTATGAAGATTCGACGGAAAAAAGCCACCGGTGCTGTTCGCACGACCGACGGATCGTCCGGGGTAAGTGATCTTGGGGTGGCCGGTAGGCTTGGGGGAGTTTCACGTGAAACAAAGGCCCCGACACCAAGATCCCGATCCGCGAAGGCTGGATGAACGACGATGCATCGGTACAGGTCCCACACCTGCGGCGAGCTCCGCGCCTCTGACGTCGGCACCGACGTCCGGTTGAGCGGCTGGCTGCACAATCGGCGCGACCTGGGCGGCATTCTCTTCATCGATCTGCGCGATCACTACGGCATCACGCAGCTCGTGGCCCGCCCGGGGACGCCCTCCTACGAGACCCTCGACCGGCTCTCCAAGGAAACCGTCGTCCGGATCGACGGCAAGGTCGTCTCCCGCGGCACGGAGAACGTCAACGCCGAGCTGCCGACCGGCGAGATCGAGGTCGAGGTCGGCGAGGTCGAGGTGCTGGGCGCGGCGGCCCCCCTCCCCTTCACGATCAACACCGAGGACGGGGTCAACGAGGAGCGACGCCTGGAGTACCGCTTCCTGGACCTGCGCCGCGAGCGCATGCACCGCAACATCCTGCTGCGCACGTCGGTGATCTCGGCCATCCGCCACAAGATGACGGCACTGGGCTTCAACGAGATGGCGACGCCGATCCTCAGCGCCACCTCCCCCGAGGGTGCCCGCGACTTCGTGGTCCCGTCGCGTCTCAACCCGGGCAGGTTCTACGCGCTGCCGCAGGCCCCGCAGCAGTTCAAGCAGCTGCTGATGATCTCCGGCTTCGACCGCTACTTCCAGATCGCGCCCTGCTTCCGCGACGAGGACGCTCGCGCCGACCGCTCGCCGGGCGAGTTCTACCAGCTCGACGTGGAGATGTCGTTCGTCGAGCAGGAGGACGTCTTCCAGCCCATCGAGAAGCTCATGACCGAGCTCTTCGAGGAGTTCGGCAACGGACGGCACGTGACCTCGCCGTTCCCGCGGATCCCGTTCCGCGAGGCGATGCTGAAGTACGGCTCCGACAAGCCGGACCTGCGTGCCCAGCTGGAGCTCGTCGACATCACCGACGTCTTCGAGGGCTCGGAGTTCAAGGCGTTCGCCGGCAAGCACGTCCGCGCGCTGCCGGTGCCGGACGTCTCCGGCCAGCCGCGCAAGTTCTTCGACCAGCTCGGTGACTACGCCGTCGCGCAGGGCGCGAAGGGCCTGGCCTGGGTGCGGGTGGCCGAGGACGGTTCGCTCACCGGCCCCATCGCGAAGTTCCTGACCGAGGCGAACGTCACGGAGCTGACCAAGCGGCTGGGGCTCGCCGCCGGGCACGCGGTGTTCTTCGGCGCGGGTGAGTTCGACGAGGTCTCCAAGATCATGGGCGCCGTCCGGGTGGAGGCCGCGAAGCGGGCCGGCCACTTCGAGGAGGGCGTCTTCCGCTTCTGCTGGATCGTCGACTTCCCGATGTACGAGAAGGACGAGGAGACGGGGAAGATCGACTTCTCCCACAACCCCTTCTCCATGCCGCAGGGCGGTCTGGAGGCCCTGGAGACCCAGGACCCGCTGGACATCCTGGGCTGGCAGTACGACATCGTCTGCAACGGCGTCGAACTGTCCTCCGGCGCGATCCGGAACCACGAGCCGGAGATCATGCTCAAGGCCTTCGAGATCGCGGGCTACGACCGCGACACCGTCGAGGAGCAGTTCGCCGGCATGCTGCGCGCGCTCCGCTTCGGCGCCCCGCCGCACGGTGGCATCGCGCCCGGCGTCGACCGCATCGTGATGCTCCTCGCCGACGAGCCCAACATCCGCGAGACCATCGCCTTCCCGCTCAACGGCAACGCCCAGGACCTGATGATGGGCGCGCCGACGGAGCTGGACGAGGCCCGCCTGAAGGAACTCCACCTGACGGTCCGCAAGCCGCAGCCGAAGTAGTCACACAGCGACGAGGGCCCGGGACCGATGTCCGACATCGGTCCCGGGCCCTCGCCGTCGTTCACGACGGATGTGAGCGGCGTCTGACGTTACCTCTTCATGGCTGTTCGGAGGCGTCGTCCGTCGGCACGTCCGAGCCCTCCTCGAGAACGTCCTCGGCCGTGGTGGCCGTCAAGGAGCGATCGAACCAGGCGGTGAGCGTGTCGAGGTCGGTGCAGGTGGTGATGCGCTCGTGGACGCCGTCGGAGATCGTGAGCCCGCGTACCTGCAGTGCGCGCAGGATGTCCTCGGCCTTTCCCTCGGCCTTTCCCTCGGCCCTTCCCTCCAGGTATTTCTCCTCGAAGAGCGTTCCGTGCCCCGGGAAGTGGGTGACGACGTTCTGCATCAGCTTCCTCCAGTTCTCCTTGGCCGGAGTGGACTCCAGACCGACCTCCACCACCTCGAACCAGTACTTCGTGATGTCCGGCTCGAAGGACACGAGTCCGCGGGCGACCGTTTCCAGTATGGCGGCCGCCCTCCGGCCTTGGCTGTGAACGATGGCCGACAGTGCCGCCATGGCCGGCTGCTGGACCACCACTGACTCGTCGGTGACCTCCGGGACGGTCTGCGGGCCCAGGACGAACGGGCGGGTGACCTGGGTGGTCCAGGGGCCCACGGTGCACTCGAAGGGGCCCATCGCCCAGGCCGCCGTCGAGCGGTCGCGGCAGACGGCGACCAGCAGGACGGGAAGGTCGTACTTGGCACGCAGGTAGGCGACGTAGTATGCCCAGCTCTTCGCCTTGTCCGGGTCCTTCTTCGTCTGGGCCTCCACAGCCAGGACGAAGTGCTCACCCATGTCGGGCTCGAACATGAGGACCGTGTCCGCGCGGCGCTCCATCGGACGGATCTCGGTGACGTCGGTGGAGAGCCCGTGGAAGTCCGTCTTCTCTGGCAGCGGCAGGCCCAGTGCTTCGAAGACGGGTGCGAGGGCTTCCGGGTGGTCCTGGAAGAGCCGGTGGGAGGCCTCGTGTGTCGCTGTGACCATGAGTGTGAGCCTGGCGCACTCATGGTTCATGCATCCGGCATATGTGCAGCATTCACCCGATCGGGTCAGCGGGCCACGAACTGGGCGAGGATGGCCTGGACCTCGTAGATCCAGATCTTCAGCTCGGCGTCGAGGTCGAAGTGGCCGGCGGTCTCGACGGCGAAGTGGCTGATGCTGCGGTACGGGATCGAGTGGTACTCGGTCTTCTTGCCGATGATGCCCTGCTTGCCGATCAGATGAGGTGTCGGCCGGCCGCCGTCTCATACGGACCGGGTGACCGAACTCCTGTCAGGGCAAGCAGGAACAGCCCGCCTGACATGTCGCTTCATGCGAAGCGCATGGCGTTGTTCTCCGGAGCCAGAAGCCAGCAGAAGTGGTCGACCAGCGGTTCCACGGTGCTCGGGTCGCGTGGCAGCACTCCGAGCTCGATGTTGTGGGACAGAGCCCGGTCGGTGAGGTTGGCGCTGCCCAGGAAGGCCGTGTGCCGGTCGGCGGCGATCAGTTTGGCATGCAGGACCCCCGTACCGCCCGCACGATGCCGGACACGTACCTTGCCGGGCCGCTGCGGGCGGCAGCCCGGCAGTGCGAGTGAGCCTAGGGTTCGAGCGGCAGCGATGTCTGTTCGGCTGCCGGTCCGAGGTACGTGTACTCCGTGGACCGCGCGATGCCCATGGAGTCCAGTTGCTGGCGGAAGCAGACCCGGAAGTGGACGTTGTCCCCGAGACCGGGACGCATGCGCAGCAGTTCCTCGGGCTCCTCGAAACGGACGTCGTAGGCGGGAGCGTTCTTGGCCGTGCCCGTCTTCACCTTCACGAGGCCGCTCTCCCGCAGCTCCGTGATGCGACCGGAGATGATGATCTCCTGATCGCGGTCCTTGGTCTCCCGGAGCCGTCTCACATAGTTCCGGCCCCGCTCGGTCAATCGTGCGCGACGCACGTGGCCCTCGGCGTCGTACCAGGTCACACCCAGATCCAGTGCGTACCGGTTCAGCGCCCGGGACACGGATTCGACCGCATCGAAGAGCCGCGCCCATTCGCGGACGTCGTGCTCCGACTCCAGGGCGTCGAGCAGCGTGGTGAGGGTTCCGAGGCCCGTGGAGGCGGCGGATGTGGCGGGGGCGTCCAGAGCCTCGGAGTCGGCGTCACCGGGGGCGGTGACCGGGCGGGCGTGCACCACGATGCTGCCCGCCGAGATCCCGGTGAGTTCCAGCTGGACCGGAGTGCCCGCGGCCACCGAGACCATGTGCTCGACGGGTTGCAGCAGCGCGTCGCCCCACTGGAAGCGGAGAGCCCCACCGTCGGTGTCCGGTCCGGTCAGTCGGAGCCGCAGCTCTTCGTCGAGCCGGGCGCCCGGAGCGTACTCCCGTGCCGCCGCCGGCCGGCTCGCGCGGTGGTCCGCCTCGATCTCCTCGTCGTCCCGGTCCTCGGTGCCCAACTGATCAAGGAGACGTGCGGCGCGCTCGGCCTCGGCCGGGTCGTCCCGAAGGAGCGCGCGCCTGCGCTCGCGCCAGCTGTCGCCGGTCACAGCAGAACGGTCGTCGTTGATTTCAGTGCCCCAGGTAGGTGATCTGGACGATGTAGACACGCTCGCTGCGTACGACGACCTGGTATCTGAACATGCCGCCGGGGACGATGACGTCGCCCCCTTTCGGGTCGATGCCCTCGTGGGCCCGGCCGTGAATGTGGACGGCTTCGGCGGCTCTGACCAGCTCGTCCGCCTTCCTCTTCACACCGGCGAGGAAGTCGGCGGGTGCGGTGCGGGCGGTTTCCTCCGCACCGAAGGCGTACTCCCACTTCCAGCTCAACCGCGCACTGCTTTCATGGCTTCGTCCAGGACGGCGCTCAGCTCCCGCAGAGCCTCCTCGGCGATGGCGGGATTTTCGTGCTCCAGCCTGCTCTGTGCCTGTGTGAAGCGGGAGGACAGAGCAGGGCGCCGGGCGATCTCGATGTCTCGGGCCCAGGTGAGGACCCAGCTCCGCACGGGGCTCAGGGACTGCCACTCCACGGCTTTGGTGAAGGCGTCGTCCTTTGTGGCCTGCATCTCGTCCAGGCGCCCCGGGTCGACCACGGCGAGAGCCGTGCACAGGGCGTCAGGGGTCTGTTCGGGACGCGGGATCAGCTCGTGCCCGTGATCGGCCTGAGTACTCATGGTGTCCTCCACAGGGTGCCCTGGCCAGAGTATCCGGACGGGGCCGTGGAGGAGCCGGACCGGGAACCGGGCAGGCCGCGAGCGGCCTGTCACGGTCGGCTCTGTTCAACGAGGGACGGCTCGTCGGTTCCGGTGTCGGGGACACCGGAACCGACACCCGCTGAGGCGCAGCCCTGGCAGTGGTGGGGGTCGGGGCCGCGGTACGCGTGGTCGCAGGTGTCGCAGTTGCGCAGGGGGTACCGGACGGGCGCGGGCGGTTCGGGGGCGCGGAACGGCGGGAGGGGCGGCAGTTTGGCCGTCAGGCGGTGGGCCAGGAAGGCGGCGGGCCGGACCAGGGGCTCCAGGGGCAGGTCGCCGGCCAGGGCCCTGCGTACGGCGGCGGGGGTCAGGTCCCGTTCCAGCCAGGCGGCGACGCCGGGGGCGAGGTGTTCGGCGTCGGTGGCGGAGAGCAGCAGGCGGGGGTCCTCGCGGCGCAGGCCGGTGAGGACGTCGGTGGCTGCCTGGAGGAGGTCCGGGGAGGTGTACCCGGGCTTCGGTACGGCGGGGAGGGCGCGGCGGCGTGCGGGTTCCTGCTGCGGGGCGGTGGCCGCGCGGCGGGCCGGGGGTTCGGGCGCCTCGCCCGTTTCGGACGGGGCGTCGCGTCGGCCGGGCTGGTTGCAGGAGACGGTGCGAGTGACGATCCGGCCGGTCGGGGTGCGTTCGCGGATACGGCGCAGGTAGCCATGCGTCTCCAGCTTGCGCAGGGCGTCGGCGATCCGGGTCGTGCCCTCCGGGAAGCGGGCGGCCAGGGACTTGATGCCGACGGGGGCGCCGGTGGGGAGGGACTGGATGTGGCAGCCCAGTCCGATCGCCAGCAGGGAGAGGTCCGGGTGCTGGGCGAGGTGGTTGCCGATCACCGTGAAGCGGGTGGCGTGGCGGGAGTTGTCGTGGGTGACGCCGCCGGGGTGCCCCTTCGCGCGGGCGCGGCGAGAGGGGTGGTTTTTCCCGTCGTTACGGGACTGGGCGTGCGGGGGCACGCTAGTGTTTTGGGTGTCCATCGGGAAGCTCTCTTCTTCCTTGGTGGTCAGGCCCTCGCATCGGGTGCAAGCCGAGCGGGGGCCGTCGTGTGTCTGGGGTTGTTGTGCCGTGCTGCGCTGAGCGTAGGGCAGACAACCCGTCGCATATCCAGCTCAGTCGGTGATGTTCACTCGCGAGAGTGAGCGTGCGCCGTGGGCGGGAGGGGTGGGGCTTGGTGGGGGTTCTTTCCCTCTCGTGGTCCTTGGAAAAGACGGCCGACGGCACCGGAACACACGCGCTCGGGTTCCGGTGCCTGAGCCGTTTCCGCTGGTCAGGGGTGCGGTAGATCGAGTTCTGCCCATACGGTCTTGCGGGGGACCGGTCCGAGCCGCACGCCCCAGCGGTCGGCGAGCGCCTCGGCGAGGAGCAGGCCGCGTCCGGACTCGGCGTCGGGGGCGGGCACGCGGCGGCTCGGGAGGTCGTCACCGCGGGTGTCCGTGACCTCGATGCGGAGGGTCGCGTCGCGGTCCAGGAGTGCGAGGCGGAAGTCGCGTCCGGCGAGCCGGCCGTGGGTGGCCGCGTTCGCGGCGAGTTCGGCGACGAGGTGTTCGGCGGCCTCGGCGGTGGGGTGGGGCAGGTCCCGGTCGCGCATCCAGTCCGTGGCGAGCAGCCGGGCGAGGCGGGCGCCTCGGGGTGTGGGTGACAGGAGCACGCTGAAGTGGTCGGTGGCCGACACGAGTTGGGTGGACTTTTCGCTGTTCACCTCACCGAGAGTGGCCGGACGTGCTTACTGTGAACAGTGACAGTATCGACACGTAGGGTGACTGTCGGGGCTTGTCGGCCGCTGTCCGGACCGTCGGAAACCGGCCTGCCGGCAAGGGCGTTACGGCACGGCGGTACGGCAGAGGGGTGCGGTATGTCGGTGGACGGCGAGGCGGTACGGCTCCGGACCGAGGCGGACGAACCGGGGTGGGAGGTGGACCCGGACGACGAGTGGGGCGTGGCCGTTCTCGCCACGGTGGGTCGGCAGTTGAGGCTGCGGCGGGAGGCCGTGGGGATGCGGGTCGCCGACTTCGCGGCGGCGGTCGGGTACGGGGACGACCTCGTCCACAAGGTTGAGGGCGGCAAGCGGATCCCCCGACAGGAGTACCTGGACAGGGCCGACGAGGTGCTGGACGCGGGCGGACTCATCGCGGCGGCCTGGGAGGACGTGAAGAAGGTCCGGTATCCGAAAACAGTTCGGGAGCTGGCCAAGCTGGAGGCCCAGGCGGTAGAGATCGGCATCTACGAGAGCAACGGCATCAACGGACTTCTGCAGGTCCCCGGCCACGCACGCGCCCTGTTCGAAGCCATGCAGCCTCCCTACTCCCCGGATGAGGTGGAGCGGATGGTGGCCGCACGCGCGGCTCGTTCGTCGATCTACGAGCGGTCACCCGCGCCCGCGCTCAGCTTCGTCCTGGAAGAGGCGGCCCTGCGCCGTCCGATCGGGGGCACAATGGTGTTGCGCCAGCAGCTCGAACGTCTGTTGGAGGTGGGTCGGCTGCACAACGTTGTTCTTCAGGTGATGCCGCTGAACTGCGAGACGCACTCCGGCATGGACGGCAAGATCGAGCTGCTGAAGTTCGCAGACGGATCGGCAGTGGGCCGCTCGGACGGCGCGTTCAACGGTCGGCCGACTTCGGAACCCAAACACCTGCGCGTTCTTGAGCTGCGGTATGGCACCATCCGGGCTCAGGCTCTCTCGCCACGGGAGTCGCTGGCCTTCGTCGGACAACTGCTGGGGGAGACATGATCCGCAAGACCGCTGCCGGGGACGCCTCCGAGCTGGCGTGGTTCAAGAGCAGTTACAGCAGCGGCAACGACGGCAACTCCTGCGTCGAGTTTGCTCTCACCCCCGGCACCGTGCACGTCCGCGACTCCAAGAGCGTCGACGGCCCCCGCCTGGTGCTCACGCCCGGCGCGTGGGCCGACTTCGTGGCACACGCGTCGGGAAGCTGACCCTTCGACTGCGCATCGCCCCGTGGGATGTTGTTGGTCGATCCGGGGCTGTGCGTGACGTCGGTTTCCGAGACCCGGTTGTGGTCGTGGTGGGGGCGGTGGGCTTCGTCCGGGTCAGCGGGTCACGAACTGGGTGAGGATGGCCTGGACCTCGTAGATGTCGACGCCCTTGGTGAAGGTCTTCTGGACGGGGGTCGGGGAGCCCGAGAGCCAGATCTTCAGTTCGGCGTCGAGGTCGAAGTGGCCGGCGGTCTCGACGGCGAAGTGGCTGATGCTGCGGTACGGGATCGAGTGGTACTCGGTCTTCTTGCCGGTGATGCCCTGCTTGTCGATCAGGATCAGCCGGCGGTCGGTGAAGAGGATGGTGTCGCGGATCAGCAGGTAGGCGGCGTGCACCTGTTCGCCGTGGCCCAGGAGACGGGCGTAGTCCTGCTGCGCCGATGCCGGGTCGATGCTGTGTGCGTTGCCGAACAGTGCCATGAGTGCTCCCCCTGAGTGGCGTGGTCGTACCGCGACGCTAACGGACGCGTCAGGGCCCGGGAACCTTTGTTCCCGGGCCCTGACGTCGGTGGTGCGCGGTCGTTACGCGGACTCCGGCTCGCCGCCGAAGCGCTCCTTGTACGCCTCCAGGTCCTCGTCCGTCAGCTTGGCGAAGAGGACCGGCGGGACGGTGAAGGGGGTGCCGGCGGGGAGCGACGTGAGCGTACGGGCCTCCTCGGCGGTGACCCAGGTCGCCGTGTCGTCGGTGAGGGAGAACGTCCGGCGCATCGCGGCCGCGGCCGTCGGGATGAACGGTTCCGACACCACCGCGTACAGGCGGATCAGGTTCATCGCCGTGCGCAGGGTGAGGGCGGCGGCGTCCTGGTCGGTCTTGATCTCCAGCCAGGGGGCCTTCTCCTCCAGGTAGGAGTTGCCCGCGGACCACAGGGCGCGCAGAGCGGCCGCCGACTTGCGGAACTGCTTGGCCTCCATCTGGGACTCGTACTCCGCGAGGAGCCCGGCGATCTCCTCGCCGAGCCGGGTCTCCGCCTCGCCGGGCTCGCCGCCCGCCGGGACCGCCTCGCCGAAGCGCTTCTTCGAGAAGGACAGGACGCGGTTGACGAAGTTGCCGAGGGTGTCGGCCAGGTCCTTGTTCACCGTGGCGGTGAAGTGCTCCCAGGTGAAGGACGAGTCGTCCGACTCGGGCGCGTTGGCGATGAGGAAGTACCGCCAGTAGTCCGCCGGGAGGATGTCCAGCGCCTGGTCGGTGAAGACGCCCCGCTTCTGGGAGGTGGAGAACTTGCCGCCGTAGTACGTCAGCCAGTTGAAGGCCTTGACGTAGTCGACCTTCTTCCACGGCTCGCGGACTCCCAGCTGGGTGGCCGGGAACATCACCGTGTGGAAGGGGACGTTGTCCTTCGCCATGAACTCCGTGTAACGGACGGTGTCGTCCACCTCGTACCACCAGGACTTCCAGTCCCGGGTCTCGCCCTCGGGAGCGGAGTCCGCCCACTCCTTCGTCGCGGCGATGTACTCGATCGGGGCGTCGAACCAGACGTAGAAGACCTTGCCCTCGGCCGCCAGCTCCGGCCAGGTGTCGGCCGGCACCGGGACGCCCCAGTCCAGGTCACGGGTGATCGAACGGTCGTGCAGGCCCTCGGTCAGCCACTTGCGGGCGATGGAGGCCGCCAGGTGGGGCCACTCCTCCTCGTGCCGGGCGACCCACTCCTCGACCTCGTGCTGGAGCTTCGACTGGAGGAGGAAGAGGTGCTTGGTCTCGCGGACCTCCAGGTCCGTGGAACCGGAGATCGCCGAACGCGGGTCGAGCAGGTCGGTCGGGTCGAGTACGCGCGTGCAGTTCTCGCACTGGTCGCCGCGGGCCTTGTCGTAGCCGCAGTGGGGGCAGGTGCCCTCCACGTAGCGGTCCGGGAGGAAGCGGCCGTCGGCCGGGCTGTAGACCTGCCGGATCGAGCGTTCCTCGATGAAACCGTTCTCGTTCAGGCGGCGGGCGAAGTGCTGGGTGATCTCGACGTTCTGCGGTGACGAACTGCGGCCGAAGTGGTCGAAGGCGAGGTCGAAGCCGTCGTAGACCGCCTTCTGCGCGTCGTGCGCCTGCGCGCAGAACGTGTCGACCGGGAGGCCCTGCTCCTTCGCCGCCAGTTCGGCGGGGGTGCCGTGCTCGTCGGTCGCGCAGATGTACAGGACCTCGTGGCCGCGCTGGCGCAGGTAACGGGAGTAGACGTCCGCCGGGAGCATGGACCCCACCATGTTGCCCAGGTGCTTGATCCCGTTGATGTACGGAAGGGCGCTGGTGATGAGGTGTCGAGCCATCGGAGGCTGCTCCCAGGTTGAAACGTACGGAATCTCCAAATCGTAGCCGACACGGGTGCGCCGCCCGCTTCTCGTTCTACGTGCTGAGAAGCGGGCGGCGCGGGACGTGCTGGGGGTGCCCCCCGTGGGGCTACGGGCGCCAGGACTCCAGGACGGCCTCGTAGAGCTCCTTGTCGGTGAGTTCCAGGGGGGACGGGCCGGCGAGGAAGTGGGCGGTGTTCGGTGTCTTGAGCTTGCGGAGGTAGTCGAAGGCCTTGTTCTCCGGGTCACCGAAGGCGACGAAGGAGAAGAAGACCGCGGGGTGGGTCTTCGCCGCCTCGGTGAGGGCCTGGGTGGCGGGGGTCTTCGCGTCGGGGGCGCCGTCCGTCTGGAAGACCACCAGGGCGGGGGTGCCCGCGGGGGCGGCCTTGTCGTGCAGGGCGAGGACCTCGGCCACGGCCGCGTGGTAGCTGGTCCGGCCCATGCGGCCGAGGGAGGCGTGCAGGGTGTCGATCTTGTTCTCGTGGTCGGTGAGGGTGAGCTCGCCGGTGCCGTCGACCTCGGTCGAGAAGAAGACGACCTTGACCGTGGTGGCCTCGGGGTCGGCGGTGAGGTGGGCGGCGAGGGCGAGGGTCTGCTCGGCGAGGGCCTGTGCGGAGCCGTCCTTGTAGTACGGGCGCATGGACGCGGAGCGGTCGAGTACGAGGTAGACGGCGGCGCGGGTGCCGGTGAGGTTGTGCTCCGCGAGGGTGGCGGCGGCGGTGGTGTGGGCGGTGGTGAGTGCCTGCGGCAGCGAGGGGGTGGTGGTCGGCTCGGCCTCGGCTTCGCCTTCGGTGGGGTTCCCACCCGCACCACCCGTGCGGCTTTCGTTGTCGGGTGCGGGTGGCCCCTGCGGGGTGTCCTCGCCGTCGCCGTCGGCGGGTGCGGGTGCGGGTGCGGTCTCAGGCTCCGGCTGTGCTTCCGGGGCGGCAGCCGTCATCGGCTTCGCCTCCGCCTCCGCCTCCGGCTCGGCTACGGCCTTGGGCTCTGCTGCGGCCTCGGGCTTCGGCTCGGGCTCGGGGGCCGCCGAGGGCTCGGGGGTCTCGGGCGAGTTTTCTGCCTCGGCCGCGACCTCAGGCTTCGCTTCCGGCTCGGGTGCGACCTCGGTCCGGGGCTCGAGTACGGGCTTGGCCTCGGGCTCGAGTACGGATTCGACCTCGGCCTTCGCCTCCACCCCGGCCTCCACCTCGGGCTCGGCATCCGCCTCCGCCTCGGGGGTGACCTCAGCTTCGGGTGCGGGCTCAGGCTTGGCCTCGGGCTTCGCCTCAGGCTCGGCCTCGGCTTCGGGCTCGGGATCCGCCTTGGCTTCGGGGGTGGCCTCAGTTTCGGAGGGGACCTCGGCTTCGGGGGTGGCCTCGGGCTCGGGCTTGGCCTCGGTCTTGGCTTCGGGCTCGGCCTCAGTTTCGGGCTCGGGATCCGCCTTGGCTTCGGGCTCGGCCTCAGTTTCGGGCTCGGGATCCGCCTTGGCTTCGGGGGTGGCCTCAGCTTCGGAGGGGACCTCGGCTTCGGGGGTGGTCTCAGGTTCGGCCTTGACCTCGGTCTCGGCCTTCGCCTCGGGCTCGGGTGCGACCTCGGGCTCGGCTGCCTTGGGCTCCGGGGTGGTGGGGGTCGGGGGCGTTGCGTTGTCGAAGGCCGCCGAGACGAGGTCGTGTTCGTCGGAACGGGGTTCCGGGACGGAGACCTCGGCCGTCGGCGTCGGCGTGGGTGTCGGTTCGGGGGAGGGGGACGGAAGCCTCGGGGCCGCCGGTGCGGCCGCGGCGGGCTCGTCGGTCCGGTCGGGCGGCGTCGGGGTGGCCGCGGTCGCCTCGTCCGCACGGGCGGATTGTTCCGCACCGTCCGTTTCGGCGACCGGCGTCGCACCCTCCGCCTCTGCGGTGTTCGCCCTGCGTGACCGACCGAACGCGTTCCGCAGGAGAGTGAGAATGCCCATGTGCGCAACCCTTCGCGTGAGTTGTAGCCCGTCAATCCCTGGCCAGGACGGACACGTAAGGTTAGCGGCCCTTGTGGGCGATCTTGGGTAGGGTCGGGTATCGGGCGCCGCGCTTGTCAAGGCCGTTATCCGGCCCGCGCGCGCCGACGCACCGTGCTTTCGGCAACTCCCTTCATGCTTCCGCAGGTTCACTCTCCGTTCACCCCGGCGCCCGGCTGCCGCACGTATGTGCTCCTACGGTCACGCTGACACCCCGGGTTTCCAAGGAGAGAAAACGTGCGCAAGCTGCTGCCGTTGATCGGAACGCCGTCCGGTTCGCACCCCGGCGGCCGGTCCGCCATGACCTGTCGTTTCCGGTGTGGTGACGCCTGCTTCCACGAGGTGCCCAACACCAGCTCCAACGAGTACGTCGGTGACGTGATCTCCGACGCCCTCAGCCGCCGTTCGATGATGCGGGCCGCCGCCGCCGTCACGGTCGTCGCGGCCGGCGCCGTCAACCTCGCCGGTGCCCCCGAGGCCCAGGCGGTGCCCGCGGCGGGGAAGGGCCAGGGCCACGGCAACAACAAGGCGAAGGGTGCCCGCGGTCTGCGGTTCACGCCGGTCGCGCCCAACACCGCCGACGCCGTCACCGTGCCGGAGGGCTACCGCCAGAACGTCGTCGTCCGCTGGGGCGAGCCCATCCTGCGCGGAGCGCCTGCCTTCGACCCCGAGAACCAGACCGCCGCCGCGCAGGCCGGGCAGTTCGGGTACAACGTCGACTTCCTCGCGCTGCTCCCCCTCAAGGGCGAGCGTGGCCGGCAGGTGCTCGTGGCCAACCACGAGTACACCGACGAGATCCTCATGTTCCGCGACTACGACTCCGAGAACCCCACCCGTGAGCAGGTGGAGATCGCCTGGGCCGCGCACGGGCTCGCGGCGGTCGTCGTCGAGGAGGACAAGAAGAGCGGCAAGCTGACGCCCGTCACCCGGCACCACCTCAACCGGCGTCTCACGGTCACCTCCGAGTTCCGCCTGACCGGCCCCGTCGCCGGGTCCGACCTGGTGAAGACCTCCGCCGACCCGACCGGCCGCAAGGTGCTCGGCACCCTCAACAACTGCGCCGGCGGCACGACCCCGTGGGGCACCACGCTGCACGCCGAGGAGAACTTCAACCAGTACTTCGCCAACGGCAGCAGCGCCACCGACAAGCGCTACGGGGTCGGCACCGGTGCCTCCGGCCGCAAGTGGGAGCGCTTCGATCAGCGCTTCGACCTCGCGCGGGAGCCCAACGAGGTGCACCGCTTCGGGTACGTCGTCGAACTCGACCCGTACGACCCGGACTCCACCCCGCGCAAGCGCACCGCGCTCGGCCGGTTCAAGCACGAGGCCGCGACCGTGCGGCTGACGCACGACGGGCGTCCGGTCATCTACTCCGGTGACGACGAGCGGTTCGACTACATCTACAAGTTCGTCGGCAGCAAGCGGATGAGGCACGGCAACAGCCGGGCCGCGCGCGAGCACAACCTCACGCTGCTCGACGAGGGCACCCTGTACGTCGCCAAGCTGACCGGTGACTCGCCGGCCCTCGAGATCGACGGCACCGGCAAGCTCCCGAAGGACGGCGAGTTCGACGGCAGCGGTCAGTGGATCCCGCTGGCCACCGCCACCGCCCGCGGTGCCGTCTCGCACGTCGAGGGCATGACCGCCGAGGAGGTCTTCGTCTTCACGCGCCTCGCCGGCGACAAGGTGGGCGCCACCAAGATGGACCGGCCCGAGGACGTCGAGCCCAACCCGGTCACCGGCAAGGTCTACGTCGCCCTGACCAACAACTCCCACCGCGGTGTCGGCTCGAACCCCAAGGCGGACGAGGCCAACCCCCGCAACGCGAACAAGCACGGCCACATCCTGGAGCTGACCGAGCGCTGGAACCGGCCGGAGAGCACGAAGTTCGCCTGGTCGCTGTTCCTGGTGGCGGGCGACCCGCAGGACCCGGCGACGTACTTCGCCGGTTTCCCCAAGGACTCCGTCAGCCCCATTTCCTGCCCGGACAACGTCGCCTTCGACGACCACGGCAACCTGTGGATCTCCACCGACGGTGCCGCCCTTGGCTCGCACGACGGGCTCTTCGGTGTCGCCACGCGCGGAGAGCGGCGCGGTGAGCTGAAGCAGTTCCTGACCGTGCCGAGGGGCGCGGAGACCTGCGGCCCGATCATCCAGGACCGGCGGGTGCTGGTCGCCGTGCAGCACCCGGGCGAGGTGGACGGGGCGTCGGTCGACAATCCGGGCAGCACCTGGCCCGACGGACCCGGCACGTACGTCCGGCCGTCCGTGGTCGCCGTGTGGCGTGCCGACGGGCAGGACATCGGCGTCTGACGCCTGCGCCTGAGTCGACGCCGGCATCGGCGGAGACCGAGTCGGCGGCTGCCGATACGCACACGGACGGGGTGCGGGCTCCCGAGGGGGCCCGCACCCCGTCCGTCTCCGGGTGCGGTGCGGTGCGGCGCGGGCCGGGCCCGGGTCAGCCGCCGCGGTGCAGGGTCAGGTCGACGACCAGCGCGCGGTGGTCGGTGTCGGCGAGGTCGAGGAAGCGGGCCCGGTCCGCGGCGAACCGCTCGGACACCAGCACGTGGTCGATCTGGGCGCCGAACCTCGGAGTGGTCCTGGCCGGCCAGGTCGGGATCCGGTACGAGCCGTCCAGCCGGGCGGCGTCGCTGAGGCCGGTGTCGAGGATGCGCCGGAAGGCGGCGTGGTCCTGGGAGGCGTTGAAGTCCCCGGCGAGCACCGTCGGGGTCGTCCGGTCCGCGGCGGCCGCGTCGCGCAGCCTGCCGAGCTCGCGCTGCCAGAGGTCCACCTGGCCGGGGAGCGGCGGCATGGGGTGGGCGAGCTGGAGCCGTACCGCGTGTCCGTCGACGTCGGCGACGGCGCCGGGCATGCCCATGGTGCCGGGGACGCCGTCGGTGCCCCGGAGCGGGAAGCGGCTGAGGATGACGGAGCCCTCGGAGCCGCCGCCCGCCACGGCCCGCCGGTGCGGATAGGCGGCCGCCAGCTCCCGCTTCAGCACCGCGTCGCAGGTGTACTCGCACTCCTGGACGAACACCAGGTCGGGTTTCTCCCGGAGCACGGCGTCGACCAGCCCTTCGGCGGCTCGGCCGAACTCGACGTTGGAGGTCATGACCCGCAGCTCGGCGACGGGGGGTCCGGCGGGCGCGCCGGTCTTCCCGTACGGCTCGACGAACCAGGCCAGCAGCCCGAGCAGGGCGACGCCCCACACCGCGCCGGTCCACCACCGGGCGAGCACCGTGCACAGCAGCCCGGCGGCGGTGGGCACCAGCAGCCAGGGCAGGAACGCGAGCAGTTGGGGCACCGGGGTGACGCCGTCGGTGCCGAGGGTCCGGCAGCCGACGACGGCGCTCACCCCGGCGAAGAGCAG
Source organism: Streptomyces sp. GDS52 (assembly GCF_052246875.1). NCBI lineage: Bacteria > Bacillati > Actinomycetota > Actinomycetes > Kitasatosporales > Streptomycetaceae > Streptomyces > Streptomyces sp. GDS52. Next base: position 3,523,895 of record NZ_CM125966.1, on the reverse strand, counting down.
CGCCGCACACCACGCACCGAACCGTCGCCCGCCGCCGCGGTGTCCGGCGTCGTGGCGTCCGGTGTCGTCCTGGGCGGCCGCCCCCTCGACAGTCGCAGTGTCCAACGTCCGGCCTTCCGCTCGCGGGTGGGATGCACGGAGATCCTCCCTCAAGGACGAGGGCGCACGACGGGAGGTTGCGGCGATCCGCGCTCGGGCCCGCGCCCGGCGCGGGCGACGGCCAGGACGCGAGCGTGCCGCGGGGTGCGAGCAGGCACACCGGGGCGACGGGCGCCACCGGCGGGGCGTCGCGCAGGCGTGCGGGGGTCGGCTCGTGGCGGGGCGGTTCGGCGGCGGGAGGCATCTCCCCGGCCGAGGTGCCGGGGCCGGACAGGTGAACGTGGGGCGGGTATCCGGAGTGCCGGGATGCCTGAGGCTCCCGGATCACCCGGATCGCCCGCCCCGCGTTCACCTGCCCGGCGCCCACGACGCCGGACCGGCGGCCGCCGTGAAGAAGCCGGCATCCGCAGCGGAGGAGCCGGCGGCCGCTGCGAAGGAGCCGTCGCGGCCGCCGTGAAGGAGGCCGCGGGGGCGGACGAGGAGGCCGTGTCACTCGATGCGGTGGCCCTTCGCGTCCTCGTGCGTGTAGTAGCGGTAGAACAGGAACGCGAAGACGGCCGCCGCGGTCGCCAGCCCCAGCACCGTCGACCGCAGCACGCTGGTGTGGGACTGGTTGACGAGGAAGCCGATCGCGATGCCGGAGAAGGCGGCCCACAGCACCGCGTGCACTTCGCGGCGCAGCTTCGGCGCGATGTTCAGCAGGGCCGCGCACAGGACGGCGAACACCAGCGCGGTGAGGAACCCGAACAGGAGGTTCCAGCCGGTGATGGGCCCGCCGTAGCGGGCGTTGGCCGCCGCCCAGTAGCCGTAGACGAGCCCGAGGACGACGGGCACCGCCAGCTTGGCGACGCTGTGGGTCCGGTCGCTGAAGACGCGGATAGTGCCGGGCCGCCTGCTCACGGTCCTGGGTCTGGGTGCCGCATGAGCCATGAGAGCGCTCCTCCCTCTCGGCTTCCCCTGAACGGGTTTCTCCTCGCTTGCTCCTCCAGAGCACACCGGTACGGGGCCGTCGGCAAGTCGGCGTACCGACCGGATGCGTGCCGTGCGGCCGCGTGCTTCGCTGGGGCGGTGCGTCAGGGCAGCAAGGGAGACGACCGGTACTCCCGGGCCGGTCGCGGGGACGCCCTGCACCGGTACGAACTGCTGCGGGTACGAGGACGCAGTGTCGCCTGGGTGCCGCCGCTCCTGCTGCTGGTCGTCATCGCGGCGGTCGATTACCACACCGGCGGAGTGTTCCGGATCATCTCCTGGATCGTGCTGGTGCCGGGCATCGCCGCCGCGATCTGCGGGGTGTGGGGCACGGCCGTGTTCGCGGTGCTCGCGATCGGCACCTTCTGGGTCGTCGACAGCGTCTGGCTGCACGAGTTCCAGACGGGGCTGCCCGATTTCATCCTCGTCACCGTCGGCGGTGTCCTGGCGACACTGGCGTGCGCGGTCCGGGTGCGCGGTGAGCGGCGCGCGCTGTACATGCGGGACGTGGCCGACACGGTCCGCCGCACGGTGCTGCGCCCCCTGCCGCCGTTCTGGGGCGGCCTGGAGCACGCGGGCGTCTACCTCAGCGCGGAGGCCCGCGCCCGGGTCGGCGGTGACTTCTACGACATCCAGCCGGGTCCGTACGGCACCCGGGTCCTCTTCGGGGACGTCCAGGGCAAGGGGCTGGGCGCGGTCGAGACGGCGTTGGTACTGCTCGGCACGTTCCGTGAGGCGGCCCCCCACGAGCCGGAGCTGGCGGCCGTCGCCGAGCGCCTGGAGCAGCGGATGCTGCGGCACCGGGACTACGTCAGGGCCCTCGGCCGGACCGATGCCGACCGCTTCGCCACCGCCGTGCTGCTGGGCTTTCCCGTGGCTCCCTCCGACACGGTGGAGGTCGTCGTCTTCGGCCACGAACCGCCGCTGGCCGTGAGGCCCGGCAGCGTCCGCTCGCTGCCCGTGACCGGTGGTCTTCCGCTGGGTCTGCGCGAGCTGGACCCCGCCCCGGTGCGCGTGCACCGGCTGTCGCTGGCCGCCGACGAGACGCTGCTGGTGGTCACCGACGGGGTGACCGAGGCGCGGGACGCCCACGGGGCGTTCTACCGGCTCGCCGAGGAGGTGGCGCGGGCGGTCACGCGGGACCCGGGCCTCGCCGAACCGGACCGGCTGGCCGCCTTCGTGCGGGAGGGGACGCTCCGGCACAGTGGCGGCCGGCTGTCCGACGACACGACCGTCTTCGCCGTCCGCCGGATCCGCGCGCCCGAGGGCGAACGCCCCGAAGGGGGACGTTCACGGATCTGAGCCCCCCGACGGGAACCACAGCGGTTACGGTGCTGGTCTGGGTGATCGACGGGCCGGTCTGCAGGTCGGTCGACGGGCCGATCGACAGGTCGGTCGACGGGCCGATCGACCGGGTGCTCGACAGAGGGAGGGAACCGTGTCAGGAACCACGCCCGGGACCGTGCTGCTGCTGGCGGCCTCGCCGCTGGGGCGGGGGCGGCTGGTGGACGCGGCGTCGGTGCTCCCCGTCCTCGCGGCCGTACCGCCCGCCGTGCTGTCCGGCACGGACACCGCGAACGTCGTCGAACTCGCCGACCCGCTCGAGCCGCAGGCCGTCCTGACCCGGCTGCGTGCCGCCGCGACCGCTCCCGGACCGCTCACCGTGTACGTCACCGGGCAGTTGCTGCTCGACCGCCGCCAGCGCCTGCCCCATCTTGCGCTGGCCCGCACCACCGCGTCGACCGCGCGCTACACGGCGTTCCCGTGGCACTGGTTCCGGGAGGAGCTGCGGCTGCGGCCGCCGGGCGCCACGACGTTGATCCTCGACCTGTACGCGGACCCGGAGAGCTGGCAGGCACTGTGCTCCCCGCGGACGCCCCGGCTGCTGCCCCGCCAGCAGCCCGTCCCGCAGACCCCGGCGCCGGTCCCGGCGCCGCTCGTGCTGGACTCCGGCCGCGACACCGCCGTGTACGGCCGTGTCGCGCCGCCGTCCTCCCGCCGTACGGTCGCGGTGCCGGCGTACATGAAGGCGGTCGCGACGCTGCTGCGCAGCGGACGGCGCCCGTCGAACGAGGAACTGCACCGGCAGGCGCTGACCCGGGTCGCCGCGGAGAGCGAGCACCCCGGTCTCGTACTGGCCCGGCGCGGCTCCGGGCCCGCCCCGGGGGACCCGCACGCGGCCATCACGGCGGCCGTGCGGTCCGGCCGTCACGCGGACGCCGACGCGCTCGCCGCGCGGCACGAGCACAGTGCCGTCCTCGCGTACGGGCCCGCCTCCGAGGAGGCGCTGCACTGGGCCGAGGTCCGTGCCGATCTGGCGATGCTGGCCGGGGACGCGGTGCTCAGCTGCCGTACCTGGCTGACGGTGGCCGCCGCACGGCTGAACACCGGCCAGGCGGTGGACGCCTCCGTCGTCGAGACGGCCGTGGACCGGGCGCACCACCAGTGGGGCCGGATCGCAGACCCGGCACGGGCCCGTGAACTCGGCCCGCTGCTGGCGGAGTTGCGTGCCCGCGTGCCCGGACGGCAGCAGGGGGCCCTGGACCACGTACGGCGGCAGCTCAGCCAGTTGCAGACACAGAGCTGAGGAGCCTCCGGGGCTCGAGCCGCCGGACAGGCCCTAGCGGACCGAGGCCTCCACCGGGGCCGTGGTGTGCTGCTCCGAGTCCTCGGCGTGGGTGTCCTCGGCCGGGCCCGCGTTGGCTGCCAGGACCAGTGCGGCGACCGCGGCGACGGCCGCGACGAAGCCTCTGGCGTAACGCCTGGTGGTGCGAATGCGTTCCAGCACGACGACCTCGCAACAGCAACGGGTTAAGCGGGTTTAATCCGGCGTTTAACCTAGAGGGTGTCAGTCTCGAACAGCAAGAGGCACAGGGGGAGTTGGCAGTGGGGGAGCGTGACGATCCGGACACCATCGGGCGCCGGGTGCAGCGGCTGCGCGTGCAGTGCGGGCTGACCCAGAAACAGCTGGCCGAGCCGGTGTACACCCCTGCTTACGTCTCCACGCTGGAGGCCGGGCGGGTGCGGCCCTCCGACGACGCCCTGCGGCATCTCGCCGACCGGCTCGGAGTCACGTTCGACGAGCTGGCGACCGGGCGTTCGGCGCGACTCGTCACCGAGTTACGGCTCCGGCTGACCGAGGCCCAGCGCTCCCTCGCCCTCGGCGAGGCCGCGACGGCGGTGCGGCAGTACTCCGGGCTGCTCGCCGAGGCCGAGGAGCAGGACCTCGCCGAGGAGCAGGCCGCCGCGCTGCTCGGGCTCGGCGAGTGCGCACTGGACACCGGTGAACTGGAGCCCGGACGCGAGTACTTCGAACGGGCGGAGAAACGTCTCGCCGACGCCCCGCTGCAGGCCCGGGTGCCGGCGCTGCGCGGCCGGGCCGTCGCGCACTACCTCGCGGGCGAACTCCGGTACGCGGTCTACCTGCTGGAGTCCACCATCGACGAGCTGAACCGGTCCGGGCTGCACGACCCGGACGCGCTGCTGCTGCTCTACGCCAGCGCGATCGGCCCGTACATGGACATGGGCGCACACGCGCGTGCCGCCCAGGCGGCGGAGCTCGCACTGGCGCTCGCCCCGCAGGCCGGCGACCCGGCACTGGTGGCGCGCATGCACCGGTCGGTCGCCCGCACCCTGCTCGCCGAGGGCCGGATCGCCGAGGCCGACGCCTCGCTGGCCAAGGCGGCCGAGCTGTACCGCGGACTGCACCTGCGTACGGAGCTCGCCAACTGCCACTGGATGCGCGGGTACGTGTACGCGCAGAACGGCGAACTCGATCTGGCGGAAGGTGAGTTGCGTCGGGCGTTGGAGATGCTGTCGGCCACCCGTGCCGTCCTCTACAGCAGTCAGGTCACCGTGGAGCTGGCCGACGTACTGCACCGGCGCGGGAGTTCGCGGGAGGCGGCCGGCCTGCTGCGGGACGTGCTCGGCGGCCTCTCCCCCGAACGGGGCGCGGTGCACGCGGCGGCGGCGCACCGGCTGCTCGGCATCATCGCCGAGGACGTGCGCGACACCGAGCAGGCCGAGGAGCACTACGTCCGCGCGATGAGCCTGCTGGAGCGGGCGGGTGCGGCCGGTGACCTGGCCGACCTGTGCCGCCTCCTCGGCGACCTGCTCCGCCGCACCGGCCGCGTCGAGGCCGCCCTGGACGCCTACCGCACCGGTCTCGGCCACCGCACGGCCCCGGGCACCACGACCCTGGGGCCGGCCCCGGCCCAGCCCCCGGTCTGAGCAGGGGCGCCGAGGGCGAAACCCTCCGGGTGAGTGCCGCTCCGGTTGCCTAGGATGCCGGAATGGACGCAGTCGCCTTCCTCATCGTGTTCCTCGGCATCATGACCATCAAGTTCGAGATCTCCCGGGCCGACCGCCGTGCCGCCCGTCTCGAGCGCAAGCTCGACCTGGTGCTCGAGCACCTGGACCTGCACGAGGAGGTTCCGCGCCGGGACGAGATCGTCGCGCTCGTGCGGGAGGGCAAGAGGATCCAGGCGGTCAAGACCTACCGCGAGGTCACCGGAGCGGGCCTGGCCGAGGCCAAGGAGGCCGTGGACCGCCTGGGCTGAGTGGTACCGGGTGGGCGGCACCGGCGAGCGGCCCCGCGGTCAGATCTCCGCGCGCCCCTGCTTCCTGATCTCCGTCAGCCGGTCCGCCCCGAACTCCGCGATCACCTGGGTGAGTTCGGACAGGACCTCGCCGAAGCCGCCGTTGGTGAGGGTGAGGGTGTCCTCACCGATGCGGACCACCGCGACGTCCAGGGTGAGATGCGTCGACTCCCCGTCGGCCGCCTTGCCGGTCATGCTGACCCGCAACGCCTGCCGCGCGTCCCCGATCTCCGGCAGCCGCAACGCGTCGACCTCGGCCGCCTGCACGCCGTCCCGCTTGGTCGTCGCCTTGAACTCCCCGCACTTCTGAGGCAGTCCGCCGAGCCACTTCAGAGTGCGGTCCACGTCGGCGGGCCGGTACGCGGCGACCTGGTAGCGCAGTTGGGCGCCGTTGTAGGCGTCGTCCAGGGCGACCACGGCCCGCGGTCCGGTCGGCGTGCCGAACAGCTCCTCGGTGTAGAGGACGTCGAGCAGACGCCGGCAGTCGGCGTTCTTCGTGCTCGCCTTGAGCAGCCCGTCCCGCCAGGTCGCCGCGCCCCGCGTCGGCACCCAGGGCTGTCCCAGGTCCGTCTCCGTGATCAGCGCGGCCCGGACCTGGTCCTCGCTCAGCCCGGCGTCGGGCGGTGACGCGGAGGGCTGCTCGACGGCCGGCGCGGCGGAGGACGGCGAGGCGGCCGGGGCCCGGGTGGAGACGGGCGACGGCAGCACCGTCCCGGTCACGTCCCGCCCGCCGACGGAACAGGCGGCCGTGGTCAGCAGCGCGGACACCGACAGCGCGGAGGCGAGAAGGGCGCGGGCGACGGCCTGGGCGTGCGTCATCGGGGGTGCCTCCTGGTGGAGCCGGGCTGCGGCTGTGTTCTGCTCGCCCAGGGTCGGGACGTGCTCTTACGGCACCACCGAGCCGCCCGCCCCACCAGCGCGGCGGTCCGTCCGGGTGAGCGCTCGGGAGGAACCGTCCCCGCCCCCTTCGCGGCTCCTCCGTGTCATCTTTGTGTTCCCCGCCCGTCCGTGATTTCCGCCCGTGGTTCCCGCCCTTGGCCCCTGCCCCCGGTCCCCGCCCCGAAGGAGTCCGCGCCGTGCCGAACGGTCTGCCCATCCCGGTGATCATCGACTGCGACACGGGTGTCGACGACGCCCTGGCCCTGCTGTTCGCCGTCCGCCACCCGGGAATCGACCTGCGCGCGGTGACCTGTGTGGCCGGCAACACGGACGTGGACGGCGTCGTCCACAACACGCTCACCGTGCTGGAACAGGCGGGCGCGCCCGGCATTCCGGTCGCCAGAGGCGCCGAGCGCCCGCTGATCGAGGCGCCGCGTTCCGCACGTCACGTCCACGGCCACGACGGGATGGGCGACCTCGGCCTGCCCGCCCCGCGGCGCCTCCCGGCGGACCTGGACGCGGTGGCCCTGCTGCGCCGCGAGATCCTCGCCTCCCCGCTCCCGGTCACCCTGGTGCCCACCGCCCCGCTGACCAACATCGCGCTGCTGCTGCGGACGCATCCCGAGGTCACCCGGAACATCGAGCGGATCGTGTTCATGGGCGGCGCCGTGGGCGCCGGCAACGCCACCCCGGTGGCCGAGTTCAACGTCTGGCACGATCCGGAGGCCGCCGCGATCCTGCTCACCGCGGGGGTGCCGATCACGATGTACGGCCTGGACGTGTTCCGCCGGGTCGTCGTCCCGGCGGCCGAGGTGCGCGGGCTGCGCGCGAGCACCGAACCGGGCGCCCGGCTCGCCGGTGACCTGCTGGCCCACCGGCCCACGACACCCGGCAGCGCCCCCGACGACCCCACCGAGGACGTGGGCGGGCTCGGCGACGCGGGTGCGCTGTGCGCGGTCGTCGATCCGGAGGGCCTGACCACCCACCGGCTCCCCGTCGAGGTCTCCCTGGGTCCCGGACCGGCCCGCGGCCAGACCGTGGTCGACCGCCGCCCCCGGATCGGCGAGTCCGAACTGCACGAGGGCACGCGCGAGCAGTGCCTGGTGGACGTCGGGCTGGACGTGGACGTACAGCGCTATGTGCGGCTCTACCTGGAGACCGTGGCGACCGTGGCGCACAGCCGGCCCACCGCGGCGGACGGAGGGTCCGGAGCACAGCGGTAGGCCGGCTGTCCGCCCCCGGAGCCGCGAACGCCCGGCCCGCGGGGGAACGGGCCGGGCGTGTACGGGGGTGCTACCGAACGCTTGCCCAGTGCTCCACCCTTCAGGGTGGAGGTGTAGGGCATCCTGCCCGTAGTGGCCCGAAGGGGCGCGGCGGCATGGCTGAGATCGCCTTGTCCGACGACGGAGTTGTCGGACCTACCGCCGGACGGGCGGGAAGTCAGGCCTGCGGAGGCCGTGTAAGACCGACCCTCACCGGTCGGCAGTGGCCTGTGAAACAGGAACCCGAGGTGGTACCGCGAAGCGGTACCGACCGGAATCTCCTGCCCTCGGGCAGGAGAGGACGTCAATGGCTCTCGGTGCCCGCGCCCGCGCCGGCGCGCTTGCGGCGGGTGACCACGACGAGCGCCGCGCCGCCCGCCAGCAGAACCGCCGCGCCGATCGCGAATGGACCGGTGTTGCCGTCGGCGCCGGTCTCCGCGAGGTTGTCGCTGCCGCCGTTCGGCGAGGCGCCCGGCTCGGTGGCCGGCTCGGAGGGGGACTCGTCGGGCGCGTCGGTGCCGGGCGTCGTGGACGGCTCGCCCGGCGTCTCTGAGGCCGGCGGAGCGGTGTCCTCGGCGGGCTCCGACGGCTTTGCCGGCTCCGGCGCGGAGGTGGACGGCTCGGGAGTCGGCTCCTCGGCCGGGGTGTCGGCGGTGCAGTCCCTGGTGCCGCCGTTCCAGGCCGCGATCAGCTTGTCCTTGATGACCGGACGGTCCGGCCCCTTCGGCAGCTCACCGTGCTCGAAGCCGTCGTCGGCGTCCAGCTTGCCGTCGAACTTCACGGCGCCCCGGTAGAGGTCGATCTGCGCGAAGCAGCCCTTGTCCGGGACGGAGATGTCGAGGGAGTCGGTCGCGCCGGGCTTGACCGTCACCGTGTCGAAGTCGACGAAGACCTGCTCGCCGGAGGAGGCGAAGGTGGCACCGTGCGCCAGGTAGGAGGCGAGCGAGGCGGTGCAGGTGGTCGCGTCACCGGCGGCGCGGACCTCGATGCGGACCTTGCCGTCCTCACTGGGCCGCAGGCTCTGGTCGTCGACCTTGACGGAGTCGAAGAAGTTCTTGCCGTCGAGGGAGAACTGGCAGCGGTCGGTCTCGGTGACCGTGCCGGCACCGGTGCCCGGCCGGTAGTCGCCGCCCGACTTCCAGCCGTCCCCGCCGGGAGCGCTGTGGGCGGAGGCGGAGGCCGCGGCGACGGCGGTGGCCGCGCAGAGGGCGAGGGTCGCGGCGCCCGTCCCCAGCAGGCGGCGGGTGAGGACACGTCTCGCTATGGACATGCGGATCCCATTCTTGGCGTGGGCCGGAGACCGGGGCACGGCGGCAGGGCGGCAGGGCAGCACGCGGCGGCCGGCCGTCCCGGGCATGAGTGGTCGAAGGAACACGAGGCTCATTGGTCACATGTGCCTCAGTGCGCCTTCATGGTGGCCGTGTCGCATCACCCTGTCAACCTGCGGCGAAGCAAGGGAAGTTGTGCATTCTTCACGTCCCCGTCACACAAGGAGGGAATGCCTCCGCTCCGCCCCTGTGTTCATGTTTGCGGCGTTCTAGACAGATTCATGCAGTCATCCGCGTCCACCCGGAGGAGACCGCGTGACCGACCACACCGATCCGCCCGCCCCGCCGGCCCCCGCCCCGGGCGTTCCGTCCGGCGCCGCGCCCGACCTCTCCGCGCCCGACCTCTCCTCGCGCAACCCCGACTGGTGGCGGCAGTCCGTCGTCTACCAGGTCTATCCCCGCAGCTTCGCCGACGCCGACGGCGACGGCCTGGGCGACCTGCGCGGCGTCACCCGGCGCCTCACCCACCTCGCCGCCCTGGGCGTGGACGCCCTCTGGCTGAGCCCGTTCTACCCCTCCGAACTCGCCGACGGCGGCTACGACGTCGCCGACCCGCGGGACGTCGACCCGCGCCTCGGCACCCTCGACGACTTCGGCGCGCTGGTCGCCGAGGCACACCGCCTGGGCCTCAAGGTGATCGTCGACATCGTCCCCAACCACACCTCCCACCGGCACGTCTGGTTCCAGGAGGCGCTGCGCGCCGGTCCCGGCTCCCCGGCCCGCGAGCGCTACGTCTTCCGCGACGGGCGTGGCCCGCGGGGTGAACTCCCGCCCACCGACTGGCAGTCCGTCTTCGGTGGCAGCGCCTGGCGGCGGGTGTCCGACGGGCAGTGGTACCTGCACCTCTTCGCCGCCGAACAGCCCGACCTGAACTGGGCGAACGAGGACGTCCGCGCCGACTTCCGCACCACCCTGCGGTTCTGGGCCGACCGGGGCGTGGACGGCTTCCGCGTCGACGTCGCGCACGCCCTCGCCAAGGACCTGAGCGAGCCGCTGCGCGACCTCGGGGCCTTTGGACCGGCCGGCGAGGCCGCCCTCGCCGAGTTCCCGCCCGGCACCCACCCGTTCTACGACCGGGACGAGGTGCACGAGATCTACCGCGACTGGCGCAAGATCCTCGACGCCTACTCCCCGCCCCGCACGGCCGTCGCGGAGGCCTGGGTCCCCGGCGCCCGGCGCGCCCTGTACGCCCGGCCGGACGAACTGGGCCAGGCCTTCAACTTCGAGTACCTGCAGGCCCCCTGGGACGCGGAGGCGCTCCGCCGGGTCATCACCGACTCGCTGGCGACCGCCCGTGCGGCCGGCGCCCCGGCGACCTGGGTGCTCTCCAACCACGACGTCGTACGCCACGCCTCGCGCCTGATGCTGCCGCCGGGCACGGACGACGACGCCTGGCTGCTGTCCGGCGGACACGCCCCGGCCGTCGACACCGCCGCCGGGCTGCGCCGGGCCCACGCGGCGACCCTGCTGATGCTGGCGCTGCCCGGCTCGGCCTATGTCTACCAGGGCGAGGAACTCGGCCTGCCCGAGGTGGCCGACCTGCCCACCGAGGTCCTCCAGGACCCGGTCTGGGAGCAGACCGGCCACGTCCGCAAGGGCCGCGACGGCTGCCGGGTACCGCTGCCCTGGACGAGGACCGGACCGTCGTACGGGTTCGGCCCGGGTGGCGCCTGGTTGCCGCAGCCGCCGGACTTCGGCGCGTACGCCGTCGAGGCGCAGGACGGGGTGCAGGCGCGGGAGGGGGTGCCGGGCTCGACCCTGGAGCTGTACCGCGCGGCCCTGCGCCTGCGCCGCAAGCTCCAGGAGGGCGAGACGCTGACCTGGGCGGAGGACACCCCCGCCGGGGTGCTGCGGTTCGACCGCAACGACGGCTGGCGCTGCGTGGCCAACCTGTCCCCCGACCCGGTCCCCCTCCCCGCGGGCGAGGTCCTGCTGTCCAGCGCACCCCTGACCGACGGCAGCCTGCACCCGGACACCACGGCATGGCTGCTCCCCGAAACACCCCCCACCCCGAGCCCTCACCCCGCCGCCTGACCCCGCCCCCGCCCCGGCCGGGGGTGCTCACCCGGCTCCCCCGGCCCGTGGCCGGTGCGGACCCATCTCCTGAAGCACGTCACCGAGTTCGGCACCGGTGAGGGCGCGACCCGGCAGCGGTGACGCCGGGGCGGTGCGCAGGCCGTCGAGGAACAGGGCGAGGGGGCGGCGCCAGGCGTCGGGGCCGGCGGCCGTGGTGAGGGGCGGCACGGCGCGTCCCAGGGCGGCGAGGGCGAACAGGACGTCCTCCGTGGTGACGTCGGGACGCACGGTGCCCTCCTCCCGGCCCCGGTCGAGCAGCAGTTCCACCGTCCGGCGGTTGTGGGCGTGCACGGACCGCAGGGACTCGACGTCCGGCAGGTGGGTGGTCATGAGGTCGTTGGTGCCGCGGTCGGCGGCCAGGGTGCCGAAGACGACGTCGAGGTAGTCGTGCAGACCCGTCCAGGCGTCGGGGGCGGTCCGGGCCCGCTCGCCTGCCGCCATCGTGTCCGTCAACTGGTCGCGGAAGACGGCGTCGACGAGTGCCGCGCGGGCGGGGAAGTGCCGGTAGAGCGTCGCGTTGCCGACGCCTGCCCGGCGGGCGATCACGTCGAGCGGCGCGTCGAGCCCCTGCTCGGCGAACACCTCGCGGGCCGCCGCCACCAACCGGTCCCGGTTGCGCCGGGCGTCGCGCCGCTGCCGGGGCGCGGGCTGCGACTCCGGGGCCGTGGAGTCCTGGCCGACGCTTCTGTCCGTCCCTCCGTCCATCCGTCCCTCCGTCTCCGCGTGAACCGGGGAGTGCTCCCCGGTGAGGATGTTATCGTCGGGACAGTAAACGGGGAGTACTCCCCGTTTAGGCTGCTTCGAAGCGTCGGAAGGGACACCTGATGGGCGGAACCGCGCTGGTGCTCGGGGGCGGGGGCCCGGTCGGCGGAGCCTGGCTGACCGGGGTGCTCGCCGGTCTCGCGGAAGCCGGAATCGACCTGGACCGGGCGGACGTCGTCATCGGCACCTCGGCCGGCGCGATCTTCGGCTCCCGGCTGCTCGGGGGAGAGCCGCCGGCCGAGATGTACGAGCGTCAGCTCACCGGCGCCGACCGGATCGACATCGGCTCCGGCCTGCCCACGACGCTCCGCTTCCTCTGGGCCGCGCTCGGCTCCCGCGACCCCGACCGTTCGGTACGGCGTCTGGGACGGACCGCCCTCGCCGCGCGCACCGGCCCCGAGTCCGAGGTGTTCGACGCCCTGCGCCCCCTGCTGCGGGGCGCCGTCGACTGGCCGGCCGGAGGGAGGCTGCGGATCACCGCGGTCGACGCCGTGACCGGAGAGGTGCACGCTTTCGACGCCGACTCCGGGCTCACGCTCCTTGAGGCGGTCGCCGCCGGCTGTGCGGTGCCGGTGGTGTGGCCGCCGATCACGGCTGCCGGACGGCGCTGGATCGACGGCGGCACCCGTTCCACCGGCAACCTCCAACTGGCCCGCGGTGACGAGCGGGTGCTGGCCCTCACGCCGATTCCCTCGGCCGTCGGCCCGCATCCCGACGCCCGGCGGCAGGCGGCCGCTCTCAGGGCCGAGGGCACCGAGGTCACCCTCGTCACGCCGAACGCCGCGGCCCGCCGCGCCATGGGCCGTGACATGACGGCCGGCGTCCGTCGCCCGGCCGCCGCCCGCGCGGGACGCGCCCAGGGGGTTGCCGTGGCGGACGCGACGGCCGACGTATGGCCCGGTCGGTGAGGTGAGCCCGGTGGACCGAGGTACGACACCGCAGACACGGAGCAGACAGGGAAAGGACGGTGGCATGCGAGCGCCCACCCCGAAGGAACCGGTCCCCGAGGACCTCGACCCGGCGGCCGACCCGTACGCCGTCCACGCGGCGCTGCGCGCCAAGGGCCCTGTGCACCGCGTCCACGTCCCCGGCAGCGGGGACAGCTGGCTGGTGGTCACGCACGAGGCGGTCCGCCGTGCGCTGACCGACCCCCGGCTGCGCAACGACATCCGGCACTCCGCGACCTGGGGGACCGACGGCGGTCACGCCATCGGCCGCAACATGCTCCAGAGCGACCCACCGCAGCACACGCGCCTGCGGCGACTGGTGGCGGGCCACTTCGCACCGGGACGGATCGCCGGGCTGCGTCCGCGCATCGAGGACATCGCGCGGGAACTGCTCGCGGAACTGCCCGGGCAGGGCACCGCCGACCTGGTGGGCGGTTACGCACTGCCGCTGCCCGTCACGGTGATCTGTGAGGTGCTGGGCGTGCCCGCGGCGGATCGCACGGCCTTCCACACCTGGTCGAACGAGCTGGTCATGCCCACCGGTGAGGAGGACGCCGCCGCTTCGGCGGGCGCCCTGGCCGGCTACCTCACCGACCTGACCGCCGAGAAGGCCCGGACCCCGGACGGCTCCCTGCTCGCGGCCCTGGCCACGGCGACCGACGACGCGAGTGCGGGCCCCGCCCCCGAACCCGGATCCACAGCCGGCGGCCTCACTCCGGAGGAACTGCTCGGAACGGCCTTCCTCCTCCTCGTCGCCGGTCACGAGACGACGGTCAACCTGATCTCGGCGACCCTGCACAGCCTGCTGGCCCACCCGGACCAGCTCGCCCGGCTCCGCGCCGACCCGTCACTCGTCGACGGGACGATCGAGGAGTCGCTGCGCTACAACTCTCCCGTCCACGCGGGCGCGTTCCGCTTCGCGGCCGAAGGGCTGGACCTGGCCGGCACCCGCGTCGACGCGGGAGACGCGGTGCTGGTGTCGCTGGCGGCGGCCTCCCGTGACCCGCTGGCCTTCCCGGACCCCGACCGTTTCGACATCACCCGCCGCCCCCGGGGCCACCTGGGCTTCGGCCACGGCCTCCATCACTGCCTCGGCGCCCCTCTGGCCCGCGCGGAGGCAGTGATCGCCCTCCGCCTCCTCCTCGACCGCTACCCCTCCCTCGCCTTCGCCACCGACCCGACGACCCTCACCTGGCGAACGAGCACCCTGCTGCGCGGCCTGAGGGAACTACCGCTGCGCCTGGGCTGACCGGAGAGCCGGGCCGGCTCTCCGGAAGCCGTTGCTCTGGGAAGGCGCCGGCGCCGCCGGTCCCGTCGATGTGTCTGCGGGACGGGGCGGGGTGAGGGGGGAAGGCCGGGGGTGGGCCCCGAGCTGCACACGTGGGGACGCGACGGCCCGTTCCGGCCTTCCCTCCGTCGGTAACTTGTCATGGCGCGGAGGCCGCCGCCTGCCGGAGCGGCCGAATGAGCGTGGACGCCCGCCGGGGCCCCCGAACGGACAAGTGGGGCATTCGAGTGCTTTATCTCACTTTCTCGTCCATAATCGGACCATGAACACGGCATCGTATGAACTGCTGGCCGCGAGCCAGCAAGTGCTGAGTCTGCTCGCGGCCTTCGTCGGCGGGCTGGTGATAGCCGGCGCGCTGGTCTGGGCCGTACGTGTCGGCATGAAGGTCATGGATCAGGAGGAGCCCCGCCCCGCCCCCGAGGACCAGCCGAAGCTGCCGGAGACCGGTGCGGTCCACGAGATGCGGGAGATGCGGGAGCCGGACGAGATCGCGAAGGTGTCCAGGGACGGCGAACGGCTCATGCCCTACCAGCTCCGTCACGCCGCGACCAGAACGGGGAAGGACCAGCAGCGGCGGCGCTGGCTGCCCGGTTCCAGCGGCGGCTTCGGCAGTGGAGGTCCCGGGCACGTCTGAGCGACCCCCTCGCGAGAGGGGGATCCGTGTCCGTTCCCCCTCCGCGAGCGGAAGCAGGGGCAGGCGCGGATATCTGTGTGCGCCGTGGCAGTTTTTCCGCCGAGGCGATTAGAGTTCCGGTGTGGGGAACCCGTCCCGTAGCGGTCCGTGTCCCCTGCGGTCCGCAGAAAGGTGCGCATGCCCCCGGAGAGGCAGCCGTATGCCGACGGGCGGCCGGACGACGCCCGGCCGCCCGTCGCCGACCGGCTCGACGACGACCACTTCCCGGCCTACACCATGGGCAGGGCCGCCGAACTGGTCGGAGCGACACCCGCCTTCCTCCGCGCCCTGGGCGAGGCGGAACTGATCACCCCGACGCGCTCGGAGGGCGGCCACCGCCGCTACTCGCGCCACCAGCTGAAGCTCGCCGCCAGGGCCCGCGAGCTCGTCGACCAGGGGACTCCGGTCGACGCCGCGTGCCGCATCATCGGCCTGGAGGAGCGGCTGGAGCAGGTCGAGCGGCTCAACGAGGAGCTGCGCCGACGGGACGCGGACACCGCCGTGCACCAGCACCACTGAAAATCTGTTCCCGCCGGACCAGAAATCCAGTGTCCGTCACGGAAATCTATTTCCCTAAACGTGTTGCCGGCATTATTTCTCGGTGATTTTCCTCGCTTGCCGTCGATATGGTCCATGCTAGGCTGACGTCAGTTGCAGTTGTGGTTGCCAGTTTGCTACCGGTTCTCCGGGCAGGTGATCATCGCGACGATGAGGGAATTCGTAAAGTGCGTTTTCCCAGCACTGTCTCAGGAGATTTGATATGGCCACCGGTACGGTGAAGTGGTTCAACTCGGAAAAGGGCTTCGGCTTCATCGAGCAGGACGGCGGCGGCGCCGACGTCTTCGCCCACTACTCGAACATCGCCACCTCGGGCTTCCGTGAGCTCCAGGAAGGCCAGAAGGTGACCTTCGACGTCACGCAGGGCCAGAAGGGCCCGCAGGCCGAGAACATCGTTCCCGCCTGACCCGTACGTACGCGAGTACACAGGGATTTCAGCAGGGGCCCCGCACATCGGTGCGGGGCCCCTGCTCCGTTTTTCCGGGCTCCCGTACGTGTTTCCGCTCCCCGGGAGGGAAAGGGCCGGCTGATCCGGCCCGGCCCTTTCCGTGGATCGCCCGATCGCCCGATCGCCCGCTCGTCGGCTCGTGTGCTTCTCCGCCGGACGGGTGGCTGCCGTCTGCGCGGTTCGGGTGAACGCGGGGACGCCGTAGGGGGTGGGTCAGGCCTGCTGGGGGCCGGTCTGCTGGACCACCTCGAAGGACCACAGGGTCGCCCCCGTGGCCGCGGGCTTCGGACGGTCGCCCTGTGCGCCCTCACCGCCGTGCGCGGTCTGGGCGCGGCCCTCCATCCAGCGCTGGAAGTCCTCCTCGGACCGCCAGCGGGTGTAGACGAGATAGGTGTCGGTTCCCTCCACCGGGCGCAGCAGCTCGAACCACTCGAAGCCGTCCGACCCCTCCACCGCGCCCGCCCGCGCGGCGAACCGCTGCTCCAGTGTCTCCCGCTGCTCTTCCGGGACCGTGAGTACGTTGATCTTGACGATGCTCATGTTCCGATTGTTCCGCAGCACGGCGCGGAACACGTGCGGGGGCGGTCAGCCGAGGCAGATCACCAGCAGGCACAGCTCGGAGCGGGGCGTGCTCGGTGAGTCGGGCGGGGGCGTCGAGGGGTCCGGCGCGGCGGGCTGCGAGCCGCCCCGGTCCATCGGCTCCTTGTTTCTGCCGTCCCCGCCGTTTCCGCTGTTCCCGCCGCCGCTGCCGGAGGCTTCCGCGGGCGGGTTCGCCGGGCGGGTCGCCGCACCGGGGCCCTCGGCGGAACCAGCACCGGATACGGAACCGGATCCGGATCCGGCTTCCGCGCCCGAGGCGGTCCGCGGTGGGGGCGGTGCCGTCGTGGGCGCTCCGGTGGCGCCGTCCGGCCGGGTGTCCGAGGTGGTGCCGGGTGCCGACGCGGTGCCGGTCGACCGCGGGTCCGGGGCGTCGTCCGAGGCCGGCTGCGCGGGCCGGTCCGGGGAGGGCCGGTGCGTGCCGGGCGGGGTCGCCGCGGGCGCGGGGTCGCCGTACTGCTCCGCGGGCCCCGCGGGCTCCTTTACGCCGCCCATACCGGTGACCTCGGGTGCCGTCGCGGCCTGGGTGCGGTCGCCGGAACCCCGGTCCATCGAGGCGACGGTGAGACCACCGCCGACGAGCGCCACCGCCGTGGCGACCAGGGCGCGGCGCTGGGTCTTCTTCCACCGCGCCAGCTGCCGTCGCCGCGCCGCCCGCCCCGTGGGCGCGGACATCGCGGACGCGGACGCGGATGCGGGCTCCGCCGCGGGGTCGACTTCGGCGTCGGCTTCGGCGTCGGTGGAGGCGAGGTCGGCGTCGGGGAGCGTACCGGCACCCGTGTCGACACGTTCCGTGCCCCGGGTGCCTCCGGTGGCCTCCGTGCCCGGGGGCGCGGTCGTCGTCGACGGGCCGGGAACCGTGCGCCCGCCCATGACGCTCGGCGCGATGTCGGGAGCGTAGGCGCCGCATCCGGGGCACACCAGGGCGCCGTTCAGATGCCGGCGACACGTGGAGCAGTAGTCCATCCGTTGTCTTCCTGAGTCGACATGCACGCACCCGCCGAGCCGGAGACGGCCCGTTCGCGTTCGCACGCGAGAGCGGGTGGAGCAGGAACAGCCACGCTAACGACCTTCGCGAGCCGCTGTGTGCAGTCCGTGTGCCACTCCTGCGCACGTTCTCTGCCCGCCTCGCGTGAATGCCGTGAGCATGCGCGGCACGCGGTGCCCGGAACGCCCCGGGCTGAATGATGTTCAGTGAGAATCCCCTGGCGCGGCGGCGGTTCCGGAGCGGAGCACACAGCCCATTCGGGTCGTCGCAGTCACAAATCGGACCGGTGACGGCCGTTCAGGGCGTGGAACCGGCGGGTGGGACCGCAGGGCGGGCACGGTTTGACGTCGACGGGCCGCGCGGCGTTGGCGGCTTCCACCGGTCGCCACGCTGCACCCTCGCCCGGAAGGCACCTGATGTGAACCCCTGTACTCCTCGCACCACCCGCACCACCCTCGTGACGGCCGGTCTCACGGCCCTCTCGCTCCTCTCGCTCTCCGCGTGCGGCGCGTTCGGCGGCAGTGACGGGAGCGGTGACTCCGCCTCGCCGAGCAAGCGCAACGACATCACGGTGGGTCTCCTCCTGCCCGACGACGACGCGACGCGCTACGAGAAGTTCGACCGTCCCCTCATCGCGGAGCGGGTCGGCGTTCTCACCGGCAAGGAGGGCAAGGTCGTCTACGCGAACGCCGGGGGGAGCACGGCCGAGCAGAGCCGGCAGTTCGACCGGATGATCGCCGACGAGGTCGACGTGATCCTGGTGACCGCGGTGGACTCCAGGGCCGTCGGGCCGGACGTGAAGAAGGCCAAGGCGGCGGGCATTCCCGTCATCGCCTACGACCGGCTCGCCGAGGGCCCGATCGACGCGTACGTGTCGCACGACAACGAGCTCGTCGGCGAGGTGCAGGGCCGCGCGATCGTCGACGAGCTCAGCGGCAAGGGGGAGAAGGGCAAGGTCGTCGTGATGAACGGCGCGCCCGCCGACCCGAACGCGGCCCTGTTCAAGAAGGGCGCGCTCAACGAGTTGAACGGGAACGTGGAGATAGCCAAGGCGTACGACACCGACAAGTGGAGGCCCGAGGTCGCCAAGGCGAACATGGAGAAGGCGATCGACGCCATCGGAGCCGGCAACGTCGACGCCGTCTACTCGGCGAACGACAGCATGGCCGGAGCCGTCATCGAGGCGCTGGAGGAGGCGGGCATCTCCGACCTCCCGCCGGTGACCGGGCAGGACGCCGACCTGGCGGCCGTGCAGCGGATCGTCGCGGGCACGCAGCACATGACGGTGTACAAGTCGTTCCGGCTCGCGGCGGGCGGCGCCGCGGAGATCGCGGTGGCCCGGGTCCAGGGGCGGGACATCCAGTTCGACTCGCTGACCGTCGACCGCGTCGACAGTGCGACGCGGAAGGACATCCCGACGATGCTGATCCCGGTGGTCGCCCTGACGCGGGACAACATCCAGGACACGGTGATCCGGGACGACGTCTACGAGGTCAAGGACATCTGCACCGCCGAGTACCGGGCGGCCTGCGCCTCGATCGGCCTCACCCCGTAACCCCGTGAACCCGTAACCCCGTGGACCACCGGCCGCCCGGTCGACCGGCCTCGTCCGCGTACTACGTCGACTGGTCCGCGTAGCGGATGTCCCCCACCGTCCAGGCGCTCACCTCGGCGAGGTCGACGCGGTACATCCCCCCGGTGTCGGGGATGCCGTAGCTCCCCTGGAGGATGCGGGCGACGTGGAAGTGGAGGTGGGTGGGGCGTGCCGGGTCCCCGCCTCCGCCGGCCTCTGTGAACGGGACGGCGAAGTGGGTCAGCCGCGCGGAGTCGCGCAGCACCTCGGCCACCCGCTCCCTCCACAGGGCCTCGGGGGCCAGCCGTCCGGTGATGACGGCACCGGGAACCACCACGGTGAGTGACATCTGGCTGTCCCGATCGGCCTCGACCATCGCGGCGACGGCGACGAGCAGATCGTCAGGGTGCGACATGGTCGAAGAGCGTAGCCGAGCCCCGGCCCGGCCGGGCGTCGGCGGCCCGGATCACTTCGACGTGGCGGCGCTTCGCGGTGGTGGTGCCCGGCTTTCGGGAGCCGGGCACCAGGACCGGTCGTCGCCGTCAGGGCTGTACGGGCATGCTCCGGCAGTCGGAGGCGGCCCGTTTGCCGGACAGCCGGTCGGTCAGCCAGTCGACGGCGCTGCCCTGGTCGGTCAGCAGCGGTGCGAAGTGGTTGAGCAGTGAGCTGCCGACGTCGGGCAGGAGGACGGCCTTGTAGGTGACGTCGGCGCCCTTGCGGCACCAGTCGACGGCGAGGCCGCGGGCCTGTCCGTGCGGTACGAGGTCGTCGCTGACGCCCGTCGCCACGCGGACGGGGCCGGACGGTTTCAGCGTGCCGATGCGCTGGCTCTCCAGGAACGCCCGGAGGGCCGGCGTGGTGGCGATGATGTCGCTGAGGGAGCGCCCGTCGCGGGTCCACCCGGTGCTCTCGGTGAAGCCGTGGCCGAAGAGGGCGTCGCCGACGCACATCGTCGACAGGTCGGTGAGGGCCGCCCTGCCGGCGGCGTTCAGGTGCGCCTCGGCGATGGGTCTCAGGGACGGGTCGGACTGGAGGAAGCCGTTCAGCGACCAGCCCAGCGCACCCGCCAGTTCACTGCCGTCGATGGCCTCGGTGACCGAGGCCAGGTCGGCGGGCGGTGCTCCGGCGTACGTTCCGGCGAGGGGGACGTCGGGGGCGTAGGAGGGCTGGAGTTCGGCGGCCGCCGCACTCGCCCCGCCGCCCTGGCTGTATCCGAAGAGCCCGACCGGGGAGTCGGCGGTGACCGAGGTGCCGCGCACCGAGCGGGCGGCGCGGACGGCGTCCAGGACCGCGTGGGCCTCGTCGACCCGGTTCACGTAGGTGTGCAGCCGGTCGGTCGTGCCCAGACCCGCGTAGTCGGTGACGACCACGGCGATGCCCTTCGCGAGGAGGCGGTGGACCGCCAGGTTCTCGTAACCGACGGACACCGTCTGGCCGTTGAGCCTCAGCGGGTGCTCGAGCCCCAGGGAGGCGGCGCACTGGTCGCCCTGCCCCATGGTGCCGGGTGCCACCGCGACCAGGGGCCGGGGACCGCCGGCCTTCCAGCGGGCGGCCGGTTCGAGGTAGGCGCCGGTGACGGCGACCGGTTGCCCGGTGGAGTCGGTGGACTTGTACATCAGCCGGGTCGCGCTTCCCGGCAGCGGACCCGTGAGGCCGGGCAGGCGCAGGGCCAGCGGGAGGGGCTCGCTCCGGACGAGGGCGCCGTCGGCGGCGGGCAGGTGGGCGGGCGGGTGGTAGAACGCGGGGATGGTGACACCCCGGGACACGGTCTCGTCCGTCGCCGCGGCGGGGGCGGCGGCGACCACGTGGGCGCCGAGGCAGGCGGCGGTGACCACCGCGGCCAGAAGTCCGGTGCGCGAGCGTGGGGGCATGGCGAACCTCCTGTGGAGCAACAGGTGGGAAGCGGCCTCCGCGCCGCTCGGGGGGTGGTCCGGACCGAAATTACCCAGAAGTAAGTTACTCGTGGTAGCAGTCGGGGGGTCACGGTTCGGTAATGTGCTCCCGGGCCCTGGGCCCGGCACGTGGCCGACGTCGTGGTGTCAACACCGCCCGGAGCCCGGTGACCTGACGACGCGTCCGTACGGCGCGCCCGCCCGCATCCCCTCCGGAGGCCACGGATGACCGCGCTCGCCCCCGCCCCCGATTCCGGCGCCCCGATCCGTGTCCTGGTCGGCGACGACCAGGAACTCGTACGCACCGGCTACGTCACCATCTTCGGCGCGCAGCCGGACCTCGAGGTCGTCGGCGAGGCGGGCGACGGCCGCGCCACGGTGGAGGCGGCGCGGCGGCTGCGCCCGGACGTGGTGGTGATGGACATCCGGATGCCGCTCCTGGACGGAATCGAGGCGACCCGTCTGCTGGCCGGCCCGGGTGTCGCCGAGCCGGTGAGGGTCCTGGTGGTCACCACCTTCAACCTCGACGAGTACGTGTACGAGGCGCTGCGGGCCGGCGCGAGTGGATTCCTGCTCAAGGACGCACCGCCGCGCGACCTGGTGGACGGCATCCGCACGGTCGCCGCCGGCGAGTCGCTGCTGGCGCCCGCCGTCACCCGCAGGCTCGTCGGCAGGTTCGCCGACCGCATCCGCCGGCCCCGGGCCCCCGCCACCGAGGCGCTGTCCGCCCTGGCGCCCCGCGAGACCGAGGTGCTGAGACTCATCGCCGAGGGCCTGTCGAACGCCGAGATCGCCGACCGGATGGTCATCAGCCGCGAGACCGTCAAGACGTACGTGTCACGCATCCTGACCAAGCTCGGCCTGCGCGACCGGGTCCAGGCGGTCGTACTCGCCCACCGGGTGGGCCTGGTCGCCCCCTGCGACTGACCCGCCCTGCCCGGGGCAGCCGCCCGCCCGGTCCCTCGGCGGGCGGCGGCCGACAGGCGGCCGGAGCCTGCCCACCCCTCGGCGGGCGGCCGGAGCCTGCCTACCCCTTGGCGGCCGGGCGGCGGCGTCCCTGGCCGGGGCGGCCGCGTCGGCCGCGGGAGGAGGAGCCGGAACGCGCGGGCTTGTTCTGGGCGGGCGGCGGAGCGATGACGACGGGCACACCCGAGGGCGCCTGGGCTCCGGTGATGCGGTTCAGCTCGGTCCCGCCGGGACGTACCCGGGTGGTCTGCGGGGTGATGCCGGCGTCCCCCATCAGACGGGTCATGTCGCGGCGCTGGTGCGGCAGGACCAGGGTGACGACGGTGCCGGACTCACCGGCCCGGGCGGTGCGCCCGCCGCGGTGCAGGTAGTCCTTGTGGTCGCTGGGCGGATCGACGTTGACGACGAGGTCCAGGTTGTCCACGTGGATGCCGCGGGCCGCGACGTTGGTGGCCACCAGGACCGTGACGTGGCCGTCCTTGAACTGGGTCAGGGTCCGGGTGCGCTGGGACTGGGACTTCCCGCCGTGCAGGGCCGAGGCGCGCACCCCGACGGCGAGGAGCTTCTTGGCCAGCCGGTCGGCGGCGTGCTTGGTGTCCAGGAACATGATCACGCGCCCGTCGCGGGCGGCGATCTCCGTGGTGGTGGCGTGCTTGTCGTCGTCGTCCACGTGCAGCAGGTGGTGCTCCATCGTGGTGACCGCGCCCGCGGACGGGTCGACCGAGTGGACCACGGGATCGTGGAGGTAGGTGCGCACCAGACGGTCGACGTTGCGGTCCAGCGTCGCGGAGAACAGCATGCGCTGGCCCCCGGGGCGCACCTGGTCGAGCAGGGCGGTCACCTGCGGCATGAAGCCCATGTCGGCCATCTGGTCCGCCTCGTCCAGGACGGTGACGGCGACCTGGTCCAGGCGGCAGTCGTCCCGGTCGATGAGGTCCTTGAGCCGGCCGGGCGTCGCGACGACGACCTCGGCCCCGGCGCGCAGGGCGCTCACCTGCCGGCCGATCGACACCCCGCCGACCACGGTGGCGATGCGCAGGCGCAGCGCGCGTGCGTAGGGGGTGAGGGCGTCGGTGACCTGCTGGGCGAGTTCCCGGGTGGGCACGAGGACGAGGGCCAGCGGCTGCCGGGGCTCGGCCCGCTGCCCGTCGGTGCGGGCCAGCAGGGCGAGGCCGAAGGCGAGCGTCTTGCCCGAGCCGGTGCGCCCGCGGCCCAGCACGTCCCGGCCGGCCAGCGAGTTCGGCAGCGTAGCGGCCTGGATCGGGAACGGGGTGGTCACGCCCTCGGTCCCGAGGGCGGTCAACAGCCGCTCGGGCATGTCGAGTTCGGAGAAGGACTCGACCGGCTCCAGTGCCGGGGTGAGGGTGACCGGCGGGGCGAACTCCCCACCGGACACGGCGGGACGGCCTCCGCGGCCGCCACCGCGCCCGGCCTTGCCCGAACGGGGGGCGGCGCCCTGGCGGCCCGACCCCTGAGAGCGGACGCGGCCGCCCCGGCCGGAGCCCGTGGAGGCCTTCTCCGTACGGGAGCGGGAGGAGCTGTTGTTCGAACGGGCTGTGTGGTTGCGGTTCATGCGGAACCTTCCTCGATGCGGCACGTATCGAGGAATTCCTCTCGGCGGGGACCTGCACGGCCGCACGAGGATTCGCAAGAATGAGCCGAAATGACAGTGAGACGGAGGACCGGCCGGCGGCCGGAAGCGTCGGATCGCGAGAGCGAGAGCGGGGCGCGCCGGGGGTGCGGGAACGGAGCCGGCTTCGTTGCCGGACCGAGAGCCGGGGAAAGAGGGGAAAGAGGGGGAACGCAGTGGGCCGGGGCCCGCATCACAGAAGTGCGGGTCCCGGCCACGCGGCGCGCGTCGGCGTCGACGTCGGGGTCAGGCGGGAACGATGTTCTCGGCCTGCGGGCCCTTCTGGCCCTGCGTGACGTCGAAGGTCACCTTCTGGCCTTCCTGAAGCTCGCGGAAGCCCGAGGTGGCGATGTTCGAGTAGTGGGCGAAGACGTCGGGGCCGCCGCCGTCCTGCTCGATGAAGCCGAAGCCCTTTTCCGCGTTGAACCACTTCACGGTGCCAGATGCCATATTCGATCTCCCTTGAGGGCAGTGCTCGGGGCCCACACCTTGTGGGCCCGTCGTTGCAGCAACGGTCCACCCGGCTGTATTCCTGGTGAGCCGCGAAGCTTTCCAGCAACAAAAAAGAGTGCTCGTCGACGGAAGGTCGGAAGAGCACTCGAAGCTTCACTCGACGTCTTGCTCGGTCTCGCTCGACGTCTCGAAGTCTCTGGGCCTCTGGTAACCGAAACTGCAACTCTTCACGGTAGCACGGCCCCCGGTGTGCGCCGACTCGGCCGCGTGCAGGACTGGACCAATGCCGTACCGGCCCCCATGATGGTCGCGAAGCGAGAATGGGCATGACAATTCTCTTCTCCGGGTGGTGACCGTGCGCGGACTCTTCGGCAGGGCGGCTCTGGCCGCCGTACTCCTCCTGGCGCCCCTGGTGCCCCTGACACCCGCCGCCGCTGCCGCGGCACCGCAGGAACCCGCCACCGAGCCGGCCTCCGTCTCGGCCTCCGCCTCCGCCGAGGACTGGACGGCGCCCCTCAGCACCCGGGGCCGCTGGATCGTCGACGCGGACGGCGACCGTTTCAAGCTGCGGTCCGGCAACTGGCACGGAGCCAGCGGCACCTGGAACGGCTCGGGAAGCAGGGACGAGGACGCGAACCACCACGCCGGGGAGAACTCCGGCCGGATGCCCCTCGGCCTGGACCGCGCCCCCATGGCCGAGATCATCGCCGGCTTCCGGGAGCTCGGGCTCAACAGCATCCGGCTGCCCTTCTCCAACGAGATGATCCACGACGGCCGCCCCGTCACGGACGACGCGGTCGCCGCGAACCCCGCCCTGCGCGGGAGGACCCCGCTCCAGGTCTACGACGTCGTGGTCCGCGAACTCACCGCCTCCGGACTCGCGGTGATCCTCAACAACCACACCAACACCACCCGTTGGTGCTGCGGCGTCGACGGCAACGAACGCTGGAACGCGAGCCGGTCCACCGAGGAGTGGGAGAACGACTGGCTGTTCATGGCCCGCCGCTACCGGGACAACCGACGGGTGGTGGGCGCCGACCTGTACAACGAGGTCCGCCGCACCGTCTGGGACGACCCCAACTGGGGCCTGGGCGACCACCACGACTGGTTCACCGCCTCCCAGCGCCTGGGCGACCGCATCCTGACGGAGGCGAACGCCGACCTCCTCATCATCGTCGAGGGCATCAACTGGACCGGCATCCCCGTGGACGGCTTCGCGCACGGACGCCCCACGCTGGAACCCGTACGCCGGCTCTCGCACACCCTCGTCGACTCCGGCAAGCTCGTGTACTCCGCCCACTTCTACGGCTACACCGGCCCGAACCACAGCGGTGCCACCGGCATCGGCGAGACCAGCGACCCCCGCTACCAGGACCTCACCCCCGCCGAACTGATCGACGTGCTGAACCGCCAGGCCTTCTACGTCTCGGCCGAACAGGACCGGCACTTCACCGCCCCCGTCTGGATCAGTGAGTTCGGTGTCGGAGGCCGCGGCGAGACGGGCGCCGGGCAGCGCGCCTGGTTCGAGAACTTCGTCGACCACCTGATCCGCACCGACGCCGACTTCGCGTACTGGCCGCTCGTCGGCTGGCACGACCATCGCGCGGGCAACGGCTGGGCGCTGCTGCACTGGGACGCCGCGGGCCACCGCATGGGCCTCCACGACGGGGACGACTGGCGCGCCGCCGCCTGGACCCGGCTCGTCGGGGCCCCCGGCCGCACCGGCCGCATCGGCCCCGTGGCCGACTGGTCGATGCTCAGCCCCGACCACGCCGACTTCGTCGCCTCGCGGCGCATGCGCGCGCTCCCCGACTGGGACTCCGGCGCCCGCAAGGCCGTCTGCCCCGACGGCCAGCGCCTCCTCGGCCTCAGCCACACGGGCAACCGGGGCCTGTGCTCCGACGTGACCGCCGGGCCCCTGGGGGACCCGGCCGGCGGACACCGGGTGGTCACCGACGAGCGGTACGTCGCCCCGGGCGGCGACTGGGCGTCCGGCTACACCAAACTCCAGTGCCCCGGCGGGCACTTCCTCAGCGGCTACAGCGTCCGCGGCTCCGCCGTCTCGGCCGCCCTGTGCACGGCCGCCCGGCCCGGCGCGATCACCGCCACGGCCGGCCGTACGGTCTGGTTCGACCGGGGCGACAACAGGGGGCCGGCCCCCGCCGGCGGCGACTTCGGGCACGGCCACTACAAGGGCCAGTGCGCGGACGGCGAGTACGCGGCCGGCATCGCCTACACCGGCCGCCTCGGCTCCTCCCGGACCCCGGACGCGCTGTACTGCCGCCCCCTCGGCTGACCGGCCCCCGCGGCCGCGGGACGGACGGTCCCGGAGCGCGGGGGTACGGCGGGGAACACGGCCCCGTCACGAGAAGTCGATCTCCTTCGCCGTGGCGACCCGGGCGCCCATGTTGCGCTCCATCATCTCCAGGGCGGCGGACTCCAGATGGGGATGGATGGAGGCGACGGCGTCCCTGGGCACGGTGACCTCCAGGTGGCGGATGTGCGCGTCCAGGGCGGAGTACAGGACGCACTGCTCGGTGACCTGACCGCTCAGCACCACGTGTCCGACGCCCAGCCGCCACAGGAGGTAGGACAGGGGGGTCTCGTAGAAGACGGAGTGGCGGGCCTTCACCACGAAGAGCGACTCGTCGTCGGGCGTGATCGGTTCGATCAGGTCGGCATGGGGACCGGCCAGCGCGGTGTCCACGAGTTCTCCCTGGTGGGAGCGCCACAGGCCGAAGTTGTCGTTCGCGTAGACCACCGGTACGTCCGCTCCGCGGGCCCGCCGGATCAGCTCCGCCAGGACGGGCACGACCCGTCGGGCGGACGGTACGAGCAGCTCGGCGTCCTCGTGTTCATAGGTGTTGATCATGTCGATCACGACGAGAGCGGGATGCGTCGTGTCCGCGGGTCGCTCCATGGCTCCACCGCCGTCCTCGTGCGGGTCAGCCGCGCAGCTGCGGCAGGACCTTCGTGCGGTAGAAGTCGAAGAAGCCCTGCTGGTCCTTGCCGATCTGGTTGACGTACACGGTGTCGAATCCCGCGTCGACGAACGCCGACAGAGCCTCGAGGTGCGTCTTCGGGTGGTCGCCGCACGGTACGGCGGACGCCACCCGCTCCTCGGTGACCAACTCGGACGCCTGCTCGAAATGGCGGGGGGTCGGCAGGATCTGCGGAAGCTCCCCGGGCAGCTGCTCGTTGGCCCACAGGCGGTGTGCGGTGCGCAGCGCCTCCTCCCGGTCCGCGCCCCAGCACACCTTCAGTCCGCCGTACACCGGCTTGGTGCCGCCGCCACCGCGGCGGAAGCGCTCGACCATGGCGGCGTCGGGCGCCATCGTGATCAGACCGTCGCCGATGCGTGCCGCGACCTCGGCGGCCTGCGGGCCGAAGGCGGAGACGTCGATGGGCACCGGCTCGTCGGGCAGGGTGTACAGCCGGGCGTTCTCCACGGTGTAGTGCTTGCCGCGGTGGCTCGTCTGCTCGCCGGTGAAGAGCTGCCGGATGATCTGGAGCGCCTCCTCCAGCATCTCCAGGCGCACCGGCGCCTCGGGCCAGGGGGTGCCCAGGATGTGCTCGTTGAGCGCCTCGCCGGTCCCCACCCCCAGTCGGAAACGGCCACCCAGCTGGGCGGCGGAGGTGGCGGCCGCCTGGGCGATCACCGCGGGATGGGTCCGTACGAGGGGGCAGGTCACCGCCGTTTCGACGGGCAGCGAGACGGCCTGGGACAGGGCGCCGATCACCGTCCACACGAACGGGCTCTGGCCCTGCCGGTCGTTCCACGGATGGTAGTGGTCCGAGATCCAGAGGGAGTCGAAGCCGGCCTGTTCGGCCATTCTGGCCTGCTCGACGAGTTCAGCCGGGCTGTGCTCCTCGCACGACAGGAAGTATCCGAAGTCGGCCATCGTCTCTCCCGTCTCCCAGATGGAGCGCGTGGTGATGGGGAACGCACCGCCGAGTACCCGGTGGTACGGGGCCTAACAGCGCGCGCGGGCGCGGCGTGCGGGGAGCCGGGTTCCCGCGGCCCGGCCCCATGCCGCCGGGAGCCCTCCCCCGAACGAGGCGGCCTGCCTGTCGGGCTCCGCGGCGCTGATGTCGCCGAGAGCCGACTCGGGGTCGCGTTCGACGGCCAGGTCTCCGAGGGAGACGATGCCCACCGCGTGCTGGCCGTCGTCGACGACCGGGACCCGGCGGACCGCGTGCTCGCGCATCACCCGCACCACGAGGGGCAGGTCGTCGTCGGGGCCCACGGTGACCAGGTCCTCGCTGCACGTCTCGGCCACCGTGGTCCGGTGGGGGTCGCCGTCGGCCAGGGCGCGCACCACCAGGTCACGGTCGCTGACCAGCCCGCGCAACCGCTCGCCCTCGGTGACCAGGACGGCACCGACGTCCTCGTCCCGCATCATCCGGGCCACGGACGTCACCGAGGCCTGAGGTGCGACGGTCGCCGGGACACTCGTCATGACCTCGCGGACACGCTGAGTCATGGAACCACCCTTCCGTGCGGTGGGGACGGGTGCGCTCACCGCCGCTCGGCCTGCCGGGTACCCGGCGGAGTCCGCTCCCCACACCGTCGCCGGCGGATCCGGTCGTCGGCGGATCCGGTCACCGGGGAGCCGCGGATCCGGGAAGCCGGCAGGCGCCCGGGACGTCCCTGACGGCGTTACAGGAGTGGGGCGAGGGGGGTACCGGGAACGCGGCGGCGGACGCCGCCGGTGTGTGCTGGGAGGCTTGCATGGAGGCTTCGGAGACCGCGGAGGCTTCGGTGGACCGGATCGCCCACCCCTGGGGCGGCCGTACACCTGGCCCCGCGGATCGGCACCAACGTGGCCCTGCTCAACGCGCTGCTCCACCTCTCTTGCCGGGCATGCACCCCGGCCCTTCAGGGCCGGGGTGCATGCCCGTTCCCGCGGAGCGGGACAGGAGGAGCCGCATGCCTTCGGGGCGATGCAGCGTCCCGGAAGAGGACGGTGGCGGGCTTGGTCATGGGAAGGGCGTGATGGTGCGTTGCTGGGAGCGGGAGCGGTGACGGTGGGGGTCGGTCGCTCGTTCGGGTGAGCCCGGCCGGATGCGAAGAGAGGGGCGAGTGGCGGAGCTACGTTGGACGGCATGTCACGGTTCCGGATGTACCCGACCACCGCGCAGGAGCAGCGGATGCTGCTGCACTGCGCGCACGCCCGGTACGTGTGGAACCTGGCCGTCGAGCAGCACGCGCACTGGCGGCCGGGCAGCAGGTCCGCGCCGGGTTTCGCGGAGCAGTGCCGTCAGCTCACCGAGGCCCGGCGGGAGAGTGCCTGGCTGCGGGCCGGGAACGCGGACGTGCAGCAGCAGGCCCTGCAGGACTTCGCCAGGGCCAAGACGGCCCGGTTCGCCTCCGGGTTCGGTGAGCCGACCTGGCGCAAAAAGCACCGGCATGAGGGCTTCCGGGTGATCGGCACCGACCGGGTCCCGGAGTCCCATCCGGACGGCACCCCGAAGCTGAACGCCACGGGCCGGCAGGTGATGGGCCGCTCGGTGGTGGTGCAGAAACTCAACCGGCGCTGGGCGCGGGTGAAGGTGCCGGGCTGCGGCTGGGTGCGCTTTCGCCTCACCCGCGCCGGGCTGCCGCAGGCGAAGACGTTCCTGGTCACCTTCCGCAACCAGCAGTGGCACATCGCCTTCACCGTGATCCCCGAGCCGACCGGCGCACCGGGTACGGGGGAGGTCATCGGCATCGACCGGGGCGTGAAGATCACCGCTGCCCTGTCCGACGGGCGGAGGCTGAACTGCCCGCAGCTCACCCCCCGGGAGCGGGCCCGGGTCCGCAAGCACCAGCGGCGCGCGGCCCGCGCCCCCAAGGGCAGCGACCGCAGGCGGGAGGAGTACGCGAAGGTGGCCAGGATCAAGGCCCGGGAGGCGGACCGGCGCAAGGACTGGTGCGAGAAGACCTCCACCATGCTCGCCCGCACCTACGGTCTGATCCGGTTCGAGAAACTGAACATCACCACCATGACCCGCTCGGCGAAGGGAACCGTCGCACAGCCGGGCAGGAACGTCTGCCAGAAGGCCGGGCTGAACCGGGCGATCCTGGCCCAGGGCTGGGGCCTGCTGCGCCGCCGGACCGGGGAGAAGGCCCCGGGCCGGGTGGAGGACGTGCCCGCCCCCTACACCTCGCTGCGGTGCAGTGCCTGCGGCTGGATCGAAAAGGACTCGCGCAAGAGCCAAGCCGAGTTCGTCTGCATCTCCTGCGGGTTCACCTGCAACGCGGATGAGAACGCAGCGATCAACGTCGCGGCAGGACAGGGCGGGATCCTCCGCCCCCGGCGGGCAGCCGGTGCCGGAGGGGTGACAGCGGCCACCGGCCGCTCGAGCGCCCGTGAACCTCGACCCACCCGGGTCGGAATCCCCCTCGCTTAGAGGGGGAGGATGTCAATACGGCTACTGGGACACCGAGGCCGGACACGGCCCGGACGACAAGACACCCGGGCGCGCCGCGGCGCCCCGAGCCCGGGCTGCTGCTCCTGCGGGACCTCCGGGAGCTGCACCTGAGCGCCGCGGAGAACTCCCTGCACTGGGAGATGCTCGCCCAGCTCGCGCAGGCCACCAGGGACGAGGAGCTGCTCGCCGTGGTCTCCGCGTGCCACCCGCAGACCCTGCGCCAGATGCGCTGGACCAACACCCTGATCAAGACCCTCGCCCCGCAGATCCTGACAAGCCTGTGACCCCGGTCCCGGTCCCGCCCGGCTCTCGTCCCGTCCCCCGTCCTCGCGGTCGACCGCGCCGCGCTTCACGCGCGATGTGCCGTCGCGGTGCGGGCGCGCCTGGTCAGTACGGCCGCTGCCGCGGTGGCGATGCCCGCCGTGAGGGCCGAGGCGGCCGCGGCGGGGTGACGGGACAGAGCGGCCTGGAACGAACGGCCGTGCGCCATGTCGTCGAACACGCCGTGGGCACCGTGGTCGGAGCCCTTCGTCTCGTCGACCGGTGCGAAGAGGTTGCTCTCGTCGCTCGGCGGCCGCCGGTCGGTCTGCTGGGAGTCGAAGCCGGTGCGGGCGAGGTAGCGGTCGAGCAGGGCGGGGGCCAGGCGGTTGGCCCAGACGGTCGCCACCGTGGTGGCTCCGACGTAGTACTGCTTGCGGCGCGGGTGGTCGGCGGCGTACACCACGCCTCGCGCGGCCACCTCCGGCTGGTAGACGGGCGGAACGGGCTGTGGATGCCGGGGCAGGCGTGAGTGCACCCAGGAGAACTGCGGGGTGTTGACGCCGGGCAGCTGGGCGACCGTGACGTGTACGTTGCTGCCGCGGTGCAGCAGTTCGGTGCGCAGCGAGGACGTGAAGCCGTTGATGGCGTGTTTCGCGCCGCAGTACGCCGACTGCAGCGGGATGGCCCGTTCGCCCAGTGCGGAGCCGACCTGTACGACGGTGCCGCGGTCGCGGGGCAGCATCCGCTTCAGCGCGGCCCGGGTGCCGTTGACGAAGCCGAGGTAGGTCACCTGGGTGGCACGCTCGTACTCGTCGGCGGTGATCTCGTCGAAGGGGGCGAAGACACCGGTGAACGCGCAGTTGATCCAGACGTCGATGGGGCCGAAGGACCGCTCGGCGGCCTCGGCGGCCGTCTCGACCTGGTGCGCGTCGGCGGTGTCGGCGAGGTGGACGAGCGGGTGGCCGCCGAGGGACTCGACCTCCTGTGCGGCGGCCTCCAGACCGGCCCGGCCGCGGGCGACCAGCACCACGTTGGCGCCGCGCTCGGCGTAGAGGCGGGCGGTGGCGCGGCCGACGCCGGCGCTGGATCCGGTGATGACGACGGTCTCGGGCATGGTCAGCTCCGTTCTCGGCGCCGTGCGGCGCCGGGATCGTGGGAGAGGCGGGCGGCGGATTCCAGCAGCAGGGCGTGCACGAAGGCCTGCGGGAGGTTGCCGCGCAGCTGCCGCTGGGCGATGTCGAACTCCTCGGCGTACAGGCCGGACGCGCCGCAGGCGCCACGGTTCCGTTCGAACCAGCGGTACGCGTCGACCGGGTGGCCCTGCTGGTGTTCGGCCAGTGCCATGGCGAACCCGCACAGCAGGAACGCTCCCTCCGCTTCCGCCAGCGGCCGGTCGTCGTGGCGGAAGCGGTAGACGAAGTGGTCCTGGGCCAGTCGGTCACGGCAGGCGGCGAGGGTGGCGCGGGTGCGCGGATCGTCGGCGGCCGGGGCGCCGCGGACGGCGGGCAGCAGCAGAGCCGCGTCGACCGCCGGGTCGTCGGGGGCGCGCTGCCAGTGGCCGTCGGGGTGCACGCAGTCGGCGGACACGGCGGCGAGCAGGGTGTCGGCGAGCCGGGTGCAGGGGTCGGCGAGGGGGTGGCGGGGAGCCGCGCCAGCCAGGGCGCGGAGTCCGGCGACGCAGATGAGCCGGCTGTGGGTCCACGGCCTGGCCTCCAACTCCCAGATACCGGCGTCCGGTTCACTTCGGCGTTCGGCGATGGCCCGCACCGCGAGGCCGGCGGCCTTCCAGGCGTCGGCGTCCAGGCGGTCCGCGCGGTGGGCGGCGGCGAACAACAGCAGTGCCTCCCCGAAGCAGTCCAGCTGGAACTGGTCCGACACGTGGTTGCCCACCTGGCTGAAGCCGCCGGGATAGCCGGGCAGGTCCAACTCCCGTTGTCCCGGCACCGCGTGGCCGTGCACGGTGTAGGCGGGGGCCAGCCGCGGGCCGTCGGCGAGGAGCCGCTCGCCGACGAACCGGACGGCCGCGTCGAGCAGTTCGGGACAGCCGGCTGCGGCCGCCGCCTGCCCCGCGTAGCTCTGGTCGCGGATCCACACGTACCGGTAGTCGTAGTTGCGGCCTGCTTCCGCGCGTTCGGGGAGGCTGGTGGTGACCGCGGCGACCATGCCGCCGCCGTGACCGGTCAGGCCGCGCAGCACCGCGTAGGAGAGCCGGCTGTCGAGGGTGGCGACGGTGTTCCGCAGCGGGGGCACCGCCTCCCGCCAGGCCCGCTCGGTCGCGGCCCAGGCCGGCCCGGCCCGCGGGAGGTGACGGGGGAGCGGGGAGGTGGAGCATTCCAGGACCAGGTCGTGCGTCTCGCCGGGCCCGAGGAGCAGGTCGGTGCTCAGGCCCTCCGCGCCGGCCGCGGCTTCGGCGGCGCCCTGCCAGCGCAGCCGGTGGCGGCCGGAGGTGAGGTGCCACACGCCGTCCTCGCCGCGGTGCGGGGAGGCGGCCGGTGCGCGGCCGTAGTCGGCGCGCGGGTCGAGGACGACGCGGACGTGGGCCGGTCCGTCGACGGCGATCAGCCGCCGCAGCAGGACCAGCCGGTCCGGCTCGCCGGGGAAGGCGAGTGCCTCGCGGCACTCGAGGACGCCTTCGGCGGTGACCCAGCGGCTGCGCCGGATCAGCGTGCCCTCCTCGTAGTAGCCGCCGGGGACACAGCGGGCGCGGGGGGTGACGGCGTAGGCACCGCGGCCACCGATGAGGGCGGCGAAGACCGCCTCGTCGTGCCAGGTGGGAGCGCACAGCCAGGTGATGGCGCCGTCGGGTCCGACGAGGGCGCCGCGCTCGCCGTCGGCCAGGAGCGCGTAGTCGTGCAGGGGGTGCGGCGGGAACGCCGTGGTGGTCATGGGTGCTGCTCCTGTTCCCGTCCTGTTCCGTCATGTCCTGTCCTTCTGTCAGTCCACCCGGTAGGGCCGCGCCCGCTCCGTGGCGAGGGTGAGGCCGAGGCCGGGCGCGCCGCCGGCGCCGGGGGTGAGGGTGCCGCCGGTGGGGGCGAGGACGCCGTCGAAGAGGAGGCGTTCGACGCGGACGTGGTCGTGGAACCACTCCAGGTGGCGCAGGTTGGGCACCGTGGCGGCGGCGTGCGCGTGGGCGTGCGGGGCGCAGTGCCCGGAGATGTCGACACCGCGGGCCTGCGCGAGGGCGGCGGCGCGCAGCCAGACGGTGATGCCCCCGCAGCGGGTGACGTCGGCCTGCAGGCAGCCCACGGCGCCGGCGGCGAGCAGGTGCTCGAAGTACGGCAGGGTGTAGCCGTACTCGCCGGCCGCCACCTCCGGGGTGACGCGGGCGCGGATCGCGGCGAGGGTGGCCGGGTGGTCGGCGGAGACGGGTTCCTCGAACCAGGTCACCCCCTCGTCGTCGAGTGCCCGGCTCACGCGTACGGCCTGTTCGGCGCGGTAGCCGCCGTTGGCGTCGACGTACAGTTCGGCGGCGTCGCCGATGACGGCACGGGCCCTGGCGACGCGCCGCCGGTCCCGTTCCTCGCGGCTGCCCCACGACTCCGCGATCTTGATCTTGACGCGGGGAACGTCCTCCTCCTCGACCCAGCCGCGCAGTTGACGCTCCTGCCGGTCGTCGTCGTAGGTGGTGAAGCCGCCGCTGCCGTAGACGGGCACCTCGTCGCGGGCCGCGCCCAGCAGGTGCACGAGGGGCAGGCCGAGCAGGCGGGCCTTGCCGTCCCACAGCGCGATGTCCACGGCCGCGATCGCCTGTGCGGCGACGCCCGGCAGCCCGGCGTTGCGCACCGCGCGCCGCATGGCCTCGTTGACGCGCGGCACGTCGAGCGCCGGGGAGCCGGTGACCACGTCGGTGAGCAGGTCCTCGATGACGTGTGCCGCGGCGGCGGGCGCGTAGGTGTAGCCGAGGCCGGTGACGTTCCCGCAGCGGACGGTGGCCAGGACCAGGGTGGTGCTGTCCCAGCCGAGGGTGCCGTCCGCCTCGGGGGCGTCGGTGGGCACCGTGTAGACGGCGGTGTCCACCCGTTCCACGACCGGGGTGTCGGTCACGTGGTGTCCTTCGCACCGGGCCGGTCCTCGCGGTCCCGGTGGCCGGGCAGGAATTCCTGCACCTTGGCCTTGAAGCCCTGGCGGACCATGCCCGCGCGGTCGCTGTCGCCCTTGAGGACGGAGGCCGCGGCGGCCTCTATCTGGTCGAGGGTGGCGTGCGGCGGGACGGGCGGTACGGCGGGGTCGGTGACGAAGTCCAGTACGCAGGGCCGGTCGGCGGCCAGCGCGGCCTCCCAGGCGCCCACGACCTCGCCCGGCTTCTCGACCCGCAGGCCCTTCAGGCCCAGCAGGCGGGCGACGTCGGCGTAGGGGACGTCGGGGATCGACTGGGAGGGCAGGAACTGCGGGGCGCCCGACATGGCGCGCATCTCCCAGGTGACCTGGTTGAGGTCCTGGTTGTTCAGCACCGCCACGACGAGCCGGGGGTCGGCCCACTCCCGGTAGTACTTGGCGGCGGTGATCAGCTCGGCCATGCCGTTCATCTGCATCGCCCCGTCGCCGACGAGCGCGATGGCCGGGCGGTCGCCGTGCGCGAACTTCGCGCCGATGGCGTACGGCACTCCGGGGCCCATGGTGGCGAGGGTGCCGGAGAGCGAGCCGCGCATGGCGCCGCGCAGCTTCAGGTGCCGGGCGTACCAGTTGGCGGCGGAGCCGGAGTCGGAGGACAGGATCACGTTCTCCGGCAGCAGGTCGTTCAGCGCGTGGACGACGTACTCGGGATTGACCGGGTCGGCGTCGACCGCGGCGCGCCGTTCCATCACCTGCCACCAGCGGGCGGTGTCCTTCTCGATCTTCTTGCGCCAGCCCCGGTGCTTCGACGCGGAGAGCAGCGGCAGCAGCCGGGTCAGGGTCTCGCGGGCGTCGCCGACCAGGTTGACCTCGAAGGGGTAGCGCAGGCCGACCATGTGCGGGTCGATGTCGATCTGCACGGCCCGGGCCTGCCCGAACTCCGGCAGGAACTGGGTGTAGGGGAAGGACGAGCCGATGACGAGGAGGGTGTCGCAGCCGGTCATCAGCTCGTACGACGGCCGGGTGCCGAGCAGGCCGATGGAGCCGGTGACGTACGGCAGGTCGTCGTCGAGGACGTCCTTGCCCAGCAGCGCCTTGGCCACCCCGGCGTGGAGCCGGTCGGCGAGCGCCATGACCTCCTGACGGGCCCCGCGGGCCCCCTGCCCGACGAGGACCGCCACCTTCTCGCCCGCGTCGAGGACGTCGGCGGCCCGCCGCAGGTCCTCGTCGCTCGGCACCGGCGCGTAGTGCGGCATGCCGAGGCTGGAGGGGACCATCTTGAAGGCGTGCCCGGGCGGCGAGTACTCCAGCTCCTGCACGTCGGCCGGGACGATCACGGCGGTCACCGAGCGCCGGGCGACGGCGGTGCGCATCGCCCGGTCCAGCACGTTGGGCAGTTGCTCGGGGACGGTGACCATCTCGCAGAAGTCGGAGGCGACGTCCTTGTAGAGGCTGACGAGGTCGATCTCCTGCTGGTAGGAGCCGCCCATCGCGCTGCGGTTGGTCTGGCCGACGATCGCGACGACGGGCACGTGGTCCAGCTTCGCGTCGTACAGGCCGTTGAGGAGGTGGATGGCGCCGGGCCCGGAGGTGGCGGCGCACACGCCGACCCGGCCGGAGAACTTGGCGTAGCCGACGGCTTCGAAGGCGGCCATCTCCTCGTGACGGGCCTGGATGAACCGGGGATCGTCGTCGGCGCGGCCCCAGGCCGCGAGCAGACCGTTGATGCCGTCGCCGGCGTAGGCGAAGACATGCTCCACTCCCCACTCGCGCAGGCGCTCGAGGAGGTGGTCGGAGACCTTCTGCGACATGTTCGAGGACCTTTCCGTAGTGCGTGGTGAGCGGTACCGGGGGCGGCACCGGGAGCAGGGTCAGGTGCGGTGCAGCGAGCGCAGGGCGGCCCGGCCGGCCGTCGTCGCGGCGGCCGAGGTGAGGGCGGCGGCGCCCGCGGTGGCCGCCCACCGGGCCGCGCGGGAGGGCGGGCCGGGGCGCACGGCCAGGCGTTCGGGGTGCTCGCTCGGGAGGGTCCCCTCCAGGCCGAGGGCCAGGGCCTCCGCCAGGTGCAGGGCCCGCCGCCCGGTGCCGCCCTGTTCGATCTGGGTGCGGCAGCTGAAGCCGTCGGCGAGCAGCAGGCGGTCGGGTGCCGCCGCGCGGACGGCGGGCAGGACGCCCTGCTCCGCGATCGCCATCGAGACCTCGTGGTGGCCGCGGGTGAAGCCGAAGTCGCCGGCCAGCCCGCAGCAGCCCTCGTCCAGGACGTCGGCGTCCAGGTGGGCGCGGCGCATCAGCTCCCGGTCGGCGTCGAACTTCATGATCGCGTGCTGGTGGCAGTGGGTCTGCACGGTCGCGTGCCGCGCGAGCCCGGGCGGCCGCCAGTCGTCGGGCGCGTGGTGGACGAGGTGTTCGGCGAAGGTGCGGACCTGTCCGGCCAGCCGCCGTACGTCCTGGTCGGTGGACATCAGCTCGGTGGCGTCGGAGCGCAGGACGGCGGTGCAGGACGGTTCGAGACCGATGACCGGGGTGCCCGCCTCGAGGTGGGGCCGCAGGACGCGGAGGGTGCGGCGCAGCACCTTGCGCGCGACGGTGAGCTGGCCGGTGGAGATCCAGGTCAGGCCGCAGCACACCGGCTCGGTGGGCACGGTGACGCGGAAGCCGGCGTCCTCCAGGACGCGTACGGCCGAGACGGCGACGGCGGGGTGGAAGTAGGTGCTGAACGTGTCGGGCCACAGCACGACGGTGTGCGGGTCGGCCGGGTCGGGTTCCTCGCCGGCGCGGTCCCGCCACCACTGGAGGAAGGACCGCTCGGCGAGCACGGGCGCCGGGCGGGCCGCGTCGACGCCGGCCAGCCGCTTGCCCGCGCGGGCGAGACCGGGCGCATGGAGCGCCGAGTTGACCAGTGAGGGGGCGACGCGGGACAGGCGCGCCCACACGGGCAGCCAGCCCATCGAGTAGTGGGTCGCGGGACGCGTCCGGCCCTCGTAGTGGTGGGAGAGGAACTCCGCCTTGAGGGTGGCCATGTCGACACCGGTCGGACAGTCCGACTTGCAGCCCTTGCAGGCCAGGCACAGGTCCAGCGCGTCGCGTACCTCCGTGGAGCGCCAGCCGTCGGTGACGGCCGAGTCGGCGTGGCCGTCGAGCATCTCGAACAGCAGCCGGGCCCGACCGCGGGTGGAGTGCTCCTCCTCCCGGGTGGCCCGGTAGGAGGGGCACATGACGCCGCCGGAGTGGCTGCGGCAGTTGCCGATGCCGACGCAGCGCAGCACCGCGCGGTTGAAGGAGTGGTCGTCCTCGGGGAAGTCGAAGTGCGTCGCGGGGGTGGCCGGACGCCAGGAGGAGCCCAGCCGCAACTGCCCGTCGACGGGGTGGGGGTGGACGATCTTGCCCGGGTTCATCCGGTTGCCGGGGTCGAACAGCGCCTTCAGCTCGCCGAACGCGGTCACCAGCCGCTCGCCGAACATACGGGTGAGCAGCTCACCGCGGGACTGGCCGTCGCCGTGCTCGCCCGACAGGGAGCCGCCGTAGGAGACGACGAGGTCGGCGGCCCGCTCCAGGAAGCGGCGGAAGTCGGCCACGCCCCCGGCGGTCCTGAGCCCGAACGGGATGCGGGTGTGGACGCAGCCCTGCCCGAAGTGCCCGTACAGGGACGGGTGGTCGTAGTCGAACTCCTCGAACAGCTCCTCCAGGTCCCGCAGATAGTCGCCGAGCCGGTCGGGCGGGACCGCCGAGTCCTCCCAGCCCTCCCAGGTCTCCCGGTCGTCGGGCGGGCGCGCGGTGACGCCGAGTCCGGCCTCGCGCGCCCTGAGCATGCGCTGCTCGCGTTCCGGGTCGTCGGAGAAGGCGACGTCGCCGCCCTTCTCGGACCGGCCGAGGGCGCGCAGCAGGGCGTGCGCCTGCTCGTCGACGTCGTCCTGGCTGTCGCCGCCGAACTGCACCAGCAGCCAGCTGTCGCCCTCCGGCAGGGTGTCCAGCGACTCCAGGTAGGCGTGCTCCTCGCGCATCAGCTGGGCCATCCGCCCGTCCAGGGCCTCCAGTTGGTTCGGGGCGCAGTGCTCCAGCAGGCGGGGGACGTCGTCGGCGGCGGCGCGGATGTCGTCGTAGCCGAGGACCAGCAGCGACCGGTACGCCGGCACCGGCACCAGATCGAGCTCGGCGTGCAGCACGGTCACCAGGGTGCCCTCGCTGCCGACCAGCGCTCCGGCCACGTCGAAGCCGTTCTCCGGCAGCAGGGAGTCGAGGTTGTAGCCGGAGACCCGGCGCGGGATCTTCGGGTAGCCGTGCCGGATGTCGGCGAGGTTCTCGGTGACGATGCGGTCCAGACCGGCGTACAGCTCGGCGCGGCGGCCGCCCTCCGCGGCGATCCGCGCCCGCTCGGCCGCGGACGTCGGCCCCACCCACATCCGGACGCCGTCGTAGGTGAGCACCTCCAGGCGGCGCACGTTGTCCACGGTCTTGCCGTACGCCTGCGCGGACGCGCCGCACGAGTTGTTGCCGATCATGCCGCCCAGGGCGCAGTGGCTGTGCGTGGAGGGCTTCGGCCCGAACTGGAGCCGGTGGTCCGACAGCCGCCGGTTGAGCGCGTCCAGGACGATCCCCGGTTCGACCACGCAGGTCCGCGCGTCGGGATCGACGGAGACCAGCCCGTGGCAGTGCTTGCTCCAGTCGATCACGACGGCCGTGTTCGTCGACTGGCCCGCGAGGCTGGTGCCGCCACCCCGCGACAGCACCGGGGCGCCGAGACGGGCGCACACCCGCACGGCCCGCGCCCCGGCCTCCACCGTGCGGGGCACCACGACACCGATCGGGACCTGGCGGTAGTTCGAGCCGTCGGTGGAGTACGCGCCTCTGCTGCCCGCGTCGAACCTGACCTCGGCGTCCACCTCCTCGCCGAGCGCCGTCACCAGCCGGGCCGCGTCGGCGCCGGAGAACACGGAACCGGAGCCCTCGGGGCCAAAAGCGTCGAAAGGAGTGCGAGGCATCGGAGGAACCGCCTTTCCTGAGCCTGAGCCTGAACTCGAGTCTGGGCCTGGGACTGGGACTGGGCCTGGGCCGCTAAACCGAAGAGCGGATGCCGGCTTCCAGCGGTCTGTTCCCGCGCAGTGCCGTGGCGCCCTCGCGCCAGGCGCCGAGCAGCCTGGCCGCCAGGCGGTCCTCCAGGTGGGAGGTCGCGCGGATCCCGAACACCACCTCGGGATCCAGGTGCGGTTCGCCCTCCAGGAGCCCGCCGACCACGTCGTGCCGTACGACCTGCTCGTGCACCGCGTCCGCCTCCACGTGCTCGGCGTAGAACCGGACGGCCGCCGGGCCCGCGCCCACGCGGCGCAGCGCCTCGGCGAGACGGCGCGAGCCCGGGGACGAGGTCGTCTCGACGGCGGCGAAGTGCCCGACGAGCGCCGCGCGCAGGGCGCGGTGCAGACCGAACAGGGACATCAGGTTGACGGTGGCGAGCGCCTCGGCCGGCGCGGCGTCGACGTAGTGGCCGTACGCCGTGTCCAGCCGCAGGTCCTCCATGAGGTCGGCGAACAGTTCCGCGTGGATCTCGTCGGCGCGGCCCGCACCGAACTCGTCGAACTCGACGGCGACCATGGCGGCCTTGGCCCGCCCGTGGAGCCGCGGGAGGACCCAGGCGTGCGGGTCCGCCTCCTTGAGGTGGTACAGCGAGCGCAGCGCGGCGTACTCACGCAGGTGGCCGAGGCCGCCCTCGTCGCGGAGGAAGTGGGAGACACCGCCGTCGTCGCCGACCGGTTCGAGCTGGAGCTCGTCCAGCGCCTGCCGGGCCGTGTCCGTGGCGTCCACCGGCACGTCCGCGCGCAGCGCGCCCAGGAAGCGACGCTCGAGCGCACCCCGCCAGGCCAGCAGGCCACCGTCCCACTCCAGGCTGTCGGGAACGCCCTGGAAGCCCTGGTAGTGCAGTTCGTAGAGGATGTAGAGGGCGAGTTGCAGGTCGTCGCCGTAGGCGGAACACCGCTCGGGAGACGGCACACTCCCGGGGGCCGTACTCCCAGGGGCCGGACTCCCGGAGTCCGCGCCCCGCAGCAGGGCCGTCACCGCGGCGGAGAGCGGGCCGCGCGGCTCGGGCAGCGGCGGAGACAGCAGCCGGAGCCGGCGCCGGGACGCGGAGCCGGTCACGGGGCCTCGCCCTCCTTCCGCTCGGTACGGGAGCCCGGGCCGGAGGGCTTGCAGCGGCGCCGATGACTGGTGTCGCACCAGGGAAAGATGCGGCTCCGGCGACAGGTGCAGACGGCCACGGTGAAGCGCTGGGAGACCATCACCTCGCCGTCCTCGCCCACCACTTCGACCGGCCCCTCGATGAGCAGCGGCCCGTCGCGCTGGACGCGGACGCGGCGGGGGCGTTCAGGCGTGTTCGGCACGGATGACCACCAGCTCCTCCGTCGTTCCGTCGGCCGCCAGACCCTGCTCGCGCAGCCAGGCGAGCCGTGAGCGCAGCACCCGGCCGAAGGGCAGCCGGGTCCGGTCGACCACCTCCGGGCGCAGACCGGCCCCCTCCAGCCGGGTCAGGGTGTCGTCGACACCGCACAGGTGCGAGTGCACGAGCAGGAGCGTCCCGGCCGGCCGCAGGACCGTCGGCGCGCTGTCGCAGATGCGGTCGATCAGCAGCCGGCCGTCCGAACCGGCGTCCCAGGCCCGGGCGGGGCCCCGCGGCGGCGCGGTGCCCGGGGTGGGCACGTAGGGCGGGTTGGTGATCACCAGGTCGAAGCGGCGGCCGGGCACGGCCGTCGCCAGGTCGCCGTGGCGCACCCGCAGGGACTGGCCGTTCAGCCGGGCGTTCCACCAGGTGGTGGCGAGCGCCCTCCACGAGATGTCGACCGCGGTGACCCGGCCGCCGAGCCGGGCCGCCTCCACCGCGAGCAGGCCGCTTCCGGTGCCGAGGTCCAGCACGTCCGTCTCTCCCGTGATCCGCTCGCGACGCAACGCCCGCCTCAGGAGCCCGGTGTCGGTCTGCGGGGCGTACACGCCTCTGGGGACCCAGTGGCGCAGACGGGGGGCGGCGGTGCGGGATTCGGCCGACACGGAGGCCGGCACGGGGACTGTCATGGGTGCCTCCCTCAGCCACCTGCCCGCAGGGGCAGCGCCGACAGGGCCCGCGCGACACCGAGGAGGTTGTCGGCCATGGCGTGACCAATGCTGTGCGCCCAGTCGCGGCCCCGCTGTTCGTCCAGGTAGTCGGGCCCCGGACCGGGGCCGAGGTGCCAGTACGTCCAGGCCTGGCCGGGGATCGTGTCACCGATGTGGGCGAGGCCCCCGGAGATCTCGCTGATGACGTGGTGCGCGCCGTCCTCGTTCCCGGTGACCACCACACCGGCCACGCGGTGGTAGGCGACGGGGCGGTCCGCGTCGTCCGTCCCGGACATCATCGCGTTCATGCGTTCGAGGACGCGCTGCGCCACCGAGGACGGCCGGCCCGGCCAGGTGGGCGAGGCGATGACCAGGATCTCGGAATCCAGGAGCTTCGAGTGGACCCGGGGCCACTCGTCGCCGTCGCCGGCATCGGTGGCCACACCGGGGGCGATGGCCAGGTCGACGGCCCGTACGGATGTGACCTGCACGTTCTGTTCGGAGAGCCGCTCCGCGACCACGGAGGCCGGTGCCTCGGTGTGGGAAGGCTC
This sequence comes from Streptomyces sp. GDS52, assembly GCF_052246875.1. NCBI lineage: Bacteria > Bacillati > Actinomycetota > Actinomycetes > Kitasatosporales > Streptomycetaceae > Streptomyces > Streptomyces sp. GDS52. Next base: position 3,481,556 of record NZ_CM125966.1, on the reverse strand, counting down.
GGGGGACCGCTTGAGAGTGCGGTTGACGACGAGTGCTTTCACGATCGCTCCGGCATCGGGGGCGGGTGGCCCGCTGCACGCACATCCACCGGCAGCGGTGCCCCACGAGTACCCCGCGACACCGGACGTAACGAGCGGGGCTCCTACGACACCACCCGGCTCCGGACCATGACGGACGTCTCGGCCGACGACCGCACGCATGGCCGCAGGTGTTCCAGGAGCCCTTCGGGAACGGGGTAGGGCGGCTCGTGGGGAAGAAGCCGCCGGGTGGCTTCCAGGTCGCCGTCCCGCACGAGCCCGTGGATCTCGTGCGCGAGGGCGGTGGTGTCGGTGACGGAGACCGTCCACTCGTCCGCGTAACGGCGTGCCGCCTCACCGGCGAGTCCGAGCTGCAGCGAGCGGTGGGCGAGCGGCCGCAGGTGCACATCGCGCTCGGGGTCCCACTGGACCCGCGCCGGAGCCCGCTTCAACTCCCGCCTCCAGGCGGCCCGGTCGGCGTGCAGCCCACGCTCGTAGTGGGACAGGCAGGCATGCTCCAGCGCCCACTCGAAGCCCTCACGGGTGATCTCGACCGCGAGCACGACCTCCTGCCCCTCCTTGGTCCCCCACCCGCAGCGGTACATCATCCAGAGGAAGGACGGCTTGATCCACGTCATCCGGTCCCGCTTCCAGGCCGCCGGGAAGCGGCCCTCGCGGGCTGCGGGCAGGCCGATCTCCGGTCGGTACGCCTGGTAGACGACGACTGTGGAGCCGGTGGAGCGGGCGCGGATCTGATGCTGAGGTTCTCCCACGGTGACAGCGTGCGGAATCCGCCCGACGCGCGCCGGCGAATTACCCGGGCGCTCGGTCGCCGAGGGAGGGACCGGGTCTCACCGGAAACACCCGTGGCTTCCGGCTACCTGCCCGGGGCGCGGAAGGTGACCTCTCGGCGGGTGGCCTCGTCGACCTCGTCGAGGGTGAGGAGCGGGGTGGCCCGGGTCTGAAGGGCGCCGCTGGCCTTGACGGCGAGACTGACGGCGGCCATGGAGACCGCGTCGGGGAAGTCGACGACGATCACGGTGTCGCTCTCCCCGAAGGCGAAGTACATGGCCTCGACCTCCCCGCCGAGGCCGGTGACGACCTGGTCGACGGCGGCGCGGCGGCTGCTCGCGCCGTCCTTGAGCAGGCCCTTCGCACCCTCGGACGTGTAGGTGGCCTGGATGAGGAACTTCGGCATGGGGACGCTCCGTGCTCATCGATGATCGGTGTGCAGAATGACCTTCCCGCTGTCAGGCCGACAGTCGGCCACCGAGCGGCTGGATTCACCCGTCGGAAGCTGAACCATGGCGTAGGGCCGACGGCGGCGCGGGTACGTGCGGAGATCGGGGGCGCCGGGCGGCGGGTCTCCGGCCGCTCGGGCCCCGGCTTCCGGTTTCGGCGTTCAGCCGGCTTCCTGAAGCGGACAGATCCGTCGACCCCGGCGGCCGAGCGGCTCGGCCGCCGGGGCCGACCGGCAACCGAAGTGCTACGTGACCAGGGACACCACCATGGCGATCAGTCCGATCGCCACCAGCGCCACCACCACCATGATCAGGACGAGCGCCATCGGCCCCCACCCCTTGCGCAGTTCGTGCGGCTCCGGATACGAGATACCGGAGATGCCACCTTCGGCGGGTGGTGTCTCACCGGGGGACACACCGCCGCCCGGCTTGATTCCCGGGGTCCGCCTGGGATCGGGATCAGGAGTCGTCATGGCGCACGCTCCTCTCGGTGCTCGTCTGCCATGTGCCTGCGGGCCGGTGCGACCACTCGCCCTCGGTGACCAGGACGGCACCGACGTCCTGGTCCCGCGTCATCCGGGTCACAGCCGTCACCGAGGCCTGAGTTCGACGGTCGCCGGGGCGCTCGTCATGGCCTCGCTGGTCTCGGGGACCTGCTGCGCCGTGGAACCACCCTTCCGTGTGGCGTGGGCGGTACGCTCACCGCCGCTCACCCCCGAGTACCCGCGGGCGACCGGTTCTCACGTCAGCACCGGGGGCATGTGGGCGACGGTCGGAACCGGTGATCGTGCACGGGTACGGACGGATGAACTTGCTCGGACGTACTTCCTGACCTGCGAGGGCGCTTGCCCGTGAGCTGCCGGGCCCGGAGCCGGGTATCGCCTCACGGGCGGGCTGTGGGCGGGCTGTGGGCGGGCTGTGGGCGGGCTACGGGTACGAGTCGGGAGTCGCCGAGCCGAGCGCGACGCTCAGCGGATTGCGGCGATGCCGACGCCTTGCCGCGGGGGCTGCCCGAAAACCACCCGGCTCGACCCGCGGCGTGGGGCCGGGGCGCACGTGCCGACGGCCGTTCCGGGAGGACAGGCACACCGTGACCGACGCCCCCACCGTGATGTGCCAGAACGCGGTCACCGGAGCCGACAGGGCGTGGACCAGCGCGGCCCGGGCCACGGCCGGCTCGGTGACGGCCACCACGTGTCCCGCGTGCGGCGGCAGGCCGTCGATCCAGTCCGCGATCCGTCGGCAGAATCGGCGCACGGATTCGCCCCCGTGGGGTACGGCATCCGGGTCCGTCAGCAGGGCGGAGAGCCCGTAGGGATCGGTGACGGCGACTTCGGCGGCGCTGCGGCCGCGCCATTCGCCGTAGTCGAAGTCGCGTAGCGCGGGCTCCACCTCGGTCGTGAGGGCGAGAGCGTGAGCGGTCCGCGCGCAGCGGAGGGAAGGCGCCCGGACGGCCGTCGAGTACCGGGTCGGGACCGCTCCGACGACGTCTGTGCCGACCGGGCCGCGCTCGCGCGCCGCAAGGTCATCGAAGATCGGCCGGCCCGTGTCGTCCCCGGCGACCGGACAGAGGAACGTCAGACTGATCGACATCCGGCTGCTCTCCCTTCTGCGACGAGGTACTGCCCGCTGCCTCCACAGTCGGGCACCGCCGCCGGTGAACCCATCCGGCACCTGTCCAGAGCCGTCCCGCCGACCGGCTGGAACACCCCCGCCACCCGGCGGCTGTCGGTCCCGGCACCGGGAAGCGCGCCCGGTGGTGGGTACGCATCGGACAGTGGGGCCCGACGGCGAGTGGAGCACGCATGATCCGGGTGATGGTGGTCGACGACGAGGCGCTGATCCGTACCGGTTTCCAGCACATCCTCGAGGCGGCGGACGACATCGAGGTCGTGGCGGCGGTTTCCGGCGGTCGGGCGGTCCGAACGGCACAGGAGCGACGCCCCGCCGTCGTACTGCTGGACATCCGCATGCCCGACGTGGACGGCCTCACCGTCCTGGCCGACCTGCGCGCGCTGCCGCACCCTCCGGTGGTGGCCATGCTCACGACGTTCGGCATGGACGAGTACGTCACCGCGGCACTGCGCTCGGGCGCCGCCGGCTTCCTGCTCAAGGACACCGACCCGGAGCAGCTGCCCTCCCTGGTGCGGACTCTGGCAGCCGGCGGCACCGTCCTGTCGTCGGAGGTCACCCGAACCGTCGTGGACGGCTACCTGAACGCCGGCCCGCAGCAGGCGGCCGTCCGCAGCCTCGACCGGCTCACCGACCGCGAGCGTGCCGTACTCGCAGCCGTCGCCGAGGGCCTGACCAACGCCGACATCGCCGCACGGATGCATCTGAGCACCGGCACGGTCAAGGACCATGTGAGCGCCGTCCTCACCAAGCTGGAGGTGGGCAGCCGCGTCCAGGCCGCCCTGCTCGCGGAACGCGCCGGCTTCCTCAGGACCCCGCGGGACCGGGAGGGAGCATGAGCACCCGCCGCCCGCCCGCCCCCCTGCTGGACGCCGCCCTCGTCGCGGTGGCGTTGCTCGATGTCTGGGTCCATGCCGACGCCTCCGAGCCGCTGCGCTTGGTCTGCGCCCTGGTCGCCGCGTTCGTCCTTCTCCTGCGCCGGCGCCTGCCGAGGCTGACGTTCCTGCTCACCCTTCCCGCCGTTCTCCTCTCCGACTCGGTCTTCGCCGCCCTGGCCGCGCTGTACACGCTCGCCTCGCTCACCCGTGGCCGCACTCTGCTGGTCGTCTGCGCCGTGGCGTTCACCTTCAGCGATCTGGTCTCGTTGCCCTCGCCGGGATTCGACTTCTCGGCACCGTCGACCTTCATCGCCATGGGCTACACGGCGGCGACGGCGGCCGCCCCGGTCTTCCTCGGTCAGCTCGTGCAGGCCCGGCGCGATCTGTCGTTGCGGCTCGCGGAGATCTCCCGGGCCCGCGACCACGAGCGGCAGCTGACCGCCCAGACCGTGCTGGCCAGGGAACGCACGACCCTCGCCCGCGAGATGCACGACGTCGTCGCCCACCAGGTCAGCCTCATCGCGGTGCGGGCCGGGGCACTCCAGGTCGGCAGCCGCGACACCGACGTCCGGCAGGCCGCGGCCACGATCCGGAAGCTGAGTGTGCAGACGCTGGAAGAGCTGCGGCACATGGTCAGCGTCCTGCGCACCGCCGGGGGCGATCCCGTGGAACTGGTCCCGCAGCCCTCGCTCGCCGATCTCCGGCGGCTGGTCGACAACAGCGGTATCGAGACCGAGCTGCGGACGGACCTGCCGGACGGTCTGCCACCGCCGGTCCAGCGCGCCGTCTACCGCACCGTCCAGGAGGCGCTGACCAACGTGCGGAAGCACGCCCCCGGCGCGACAGCGGTCGTTCGCATCCGCCACGAGCACGCAACGGTCCGTGTCACCGTCACCAACTCACCGCCGACGCGTCCCGCTCTCTCCCTTCCCGGCGCCCACCACGGCCTGGTCGGCCTGCGCCAGCGTGCCGAGCTGCTCGGCGGCACCGTCACCTGCGGCCCCACCCCGGACGGCGGCTACCGACTGAGCTTCGCCCTCCCGGTCACCGGCACACGGTGACGAGGCGAACCGGGTGACCGACGACGTCGTAGGCCGCCCGCCCGGCACCCCCGCCCCCGACTTCCCTGCCCCGGCTCCCTGCCCCCGGCTCCCCTGTACCCACCACCGCTCTCCGCCCCGGTCCGTGACCGAGGAAACGGTGGAGGCGACACCGGGCGTGCGCAGGAGCGGATGAGCTCCACCATCGACATGCTCTTCGAGGACGCGCGCGGGCTGCGGGCTACGGCTACGGGCTGCGCTCACCCGCTCGTCACCGTGGTTCCCGCAGGATCGGGTGGGGAGGGGGACGGTGTCCCTCCGGGTGGTGGGGGGAGGTTCCCGCGGCCTGAGGCTGTGGGCCCCGATACGGGTACCGTGCCGAAAACCGTGAGCAGTCGGCGGGCAGGTGTCACTCAAGCGCTCAGATGAGCGGCATCAGGACAGTAGTGGCCGAAGTGCTCACACCTTTGGGATGGTGTGTCCTCCCCGGGGCGTGGACGTGTGTCCCGGCGTCGCCGTGTCGAGGCCGTCCGCCCGATCCGGGACGAGACCGGAACCCCCGTCGAGGGCCTGACCGGCGCGATCGCGTCGGACCGAGAGGTGGGGCGACGGTGACGACGGACCCGTCGCAACCCGGGCTGTGATCTTTCCGTCTTGCTTCGACGGGCAGCGCTTCGTGAAGGGAAAGCGGTTCCGGCCGGAAGACGACGAGCGAAACCCGCCCTGACATGACCGACATCTGACGGACCAGCCAAGAAGTGAGACACATGCCACCGCAGGACGTTTCTCGAATAAGCCGGAGGGCCGCGCTTTCCGCGGGGCGTCGACCACGGGCGAGACTCTGGGCCGTGGCGGGTGTCGCGGCCCTCGGATTCCTCATCCTGCTGGAGTTCGCCGCGCGTCGCCACGGCCTGCCGGGGCCGATCACCACCCAGGTGCGAGAAGTGGTGGTCGCCCCCAAGTCGGGCGGCCTGCTGTACGCCGCCATGGCGTTGACGGCGGTGGTCCTCACCTGGCGGCAGCGGTTCATCGCGGTGGGCGCGGCGATCGGTATCGACATCGCCTTCTCACTGGTCCGGTGGGCGGTGGACGCCGGGACGACCGGTGGCCATCCCTTCGGCAACGGCGCGTTGTGGGTGATCCTGGGTCACGCGGTCATCGCGGTCACCCGCCGCACCGGCCGGGAACGTGTCCTGCTGCTGAAGGGCGTCGGGCTGGGTCTGCTGCTGGTGGCCGGCCGCAAGACCGGTGACACCTGGCTGCTCCTCACCTCGAAGACCCGCCCCATGGTGCTCGACCAGTACGTGGCGACGGCCGATCACGCGTTGGGCGATCCGTCGTGGCTGGTGGGCCGGATCGTCACCGCCACCGGCCCCATCGGCTTCAACGTCCTCGACGTGGTCTACGGCCAGCTCGCGGTGGCCGCGGTCGTCGTCGCGCTGTACCAACTGCGCGGGGTGGCGGCCGAGCGCCGCTTCCCGGGCCACCACCTGGTACGCACCTTCCTGGTGATCGGCCTCCTCGGGCCGGCCTTCTACATGGTCTTCCCGGTGGTCGGACCGCTCTTCGCCTACGGCACCGGCACCGAGTACTGGGCGGCGGTCAGCCTGTGGGCGCCGGACATCCCGTCCAGCGAGCACTGGGCGGTGGCCGACCTGTGGCCGCGGACGCCGCCGCCGATCGACACCCCGCACCCCATGCCGTTCGACGGGATCACCCCGCGGAACTGCATGCCCAGCCTGCACACGGCGTGGGCCGTCGCGCTCTTCCTCCACACCCGGCAGGGCCCGCGCGCCCTGCGGTACGCAGGAACGTTCTGGCTGATCGCCACGCTCACCGCGACGCTGGGCTTCGGCTACCACTACGGCGTGGACCTCATCGCCGGCGTGGTGTTCGTGCTCACGATCGAGGCGGCTCTGCGGTCGTTCGACCGGGGCTGGGACCGGGCAGGGGTCCGACTGGCCGCTTACGGAGCGACGGTCTTCGCCGCGCTGCTGCTGTCCTATCGCTTCCTGCCGTCGCGGATGGCCGAGTATCCGTGGGTGTCAGGCCCTCTGCTCATGCTGGCGATGGCCTCCGTGGTCCACGGCTACGTACGGACCACCGCGGCGTGGGAACCGAGGGACACACCGGCGCGACAGCCGCAGCCGGAACCGGAACCGGAACCGGAACCGGAACCGGATCCGCAGCCGGAGCCGGAACGGCAGCCGGAACCACAGCCGGAGCCGGAACCGAGCTGAACCGTGGTGCACCGGGTTGCCCGCTGCTCCGACCTCGCCGGTGCGTGCTGACGTGTTCCGGGCTCCCGCTCGGCCCGATGCGTCAGGCGTGGTAGGCGTGGGTCTGGGTGGCCTTCACCGTGGCCCAGACGGTGGCGCCGTGGTGCAGGTCGAGTTCGGCGGCGGCGACCGCGGTCAGGTCGGCCGCCAGCGGGAGTTCGCCGGTGAGGTCGGCGCGGATCTGGTCGCCGTGGGTCTCCAGTCCGGCCACCTCGCAGCGCCAGACGTTGCGGGCGCTGGAGCCGGTGGGACGCTCCCGGTGCAGGGTCACCGCGCTGGGCGGGAAGGCGACGAAGACCGGTCCGGTGAGGCTCTCGGACGTGGCGACGGGGGGCCCGTCGTCGAGGCGGACGGTGTGTCCCCGTGCCTGGCCCCGGTAGAGGTTGAGGCCGACCAGGTGGGCGATGTAGTCGGTGCGCGGGTGGCGGGAGATGTGGGCGGGGGTGCCTTCCTGGACGACGTGTCCGTTCTCGACGACGACGAGGCGGTCGGCGAGGACCATGGCGTCCAGCGGGTCATGGGTGACGAGTACGGCGACGGCCTCGAAGCCGGCCAGGTGGCGTCGGAGCTGGGCGCGGACGTCGAGGCGGGTGCGGGCGTCGAGGGCGGCGAGCGGTTCGTCGAGGAGCAGCAGCCGGGGGCGGGTGGCCAGGGCGCGGGCGAGGGCGACGCGCTGGGCCTGGCCACCGGAGAGCCGGCGGGGCTTGACGGCGGCGTGGTCGGTGAGGTCCATGCGGTCCAGCCACTCGGCGGCCTGGGCGCGGGCCTGTGCCTTGCTCGCGCCCCGGCAGCGCGGGCCGAAGGCCACGTTGTCCAGCGCGGACAGGTGGGGGAAGAGCAGGTAGTCCTGGAAGACGACCCCGACCGGACGGGCTTCCGGCGGTGTCCGCTCCAGCTCCCGGCCGTCGAGCCTGAGGTGTCCGCCGGTGAGCGGGACGAGACCGGCCAGGGCCCGCAGGGCGGTCGTCTTGCCGGCGCCGTTGGGTCCGAGCAGGGCGACCACGTCGCCGGGGGCCGCGGTCAGTGCCACGTCGAGGCGGAAGGCGCCGCGCTCGACGACGAGCCGCGCGTCGAGTCCCTGGGCGACGGTACCCGTGGCAGGGTGCGCGGTCGTCTTCTCGGTGCCGGTCATGAGGCGGTCATCCAGCGGTCGCGCAGTCCGGCCAGTACGGCGATGGAGACGGCGAGCAGGACCAGGCTGAGGGCGATGGCCGCCTCCGGGTCGTTCTGCAGGGCGAGGTAGACGGCCAGCGGCATGGTCTGGGTACGGCCGGGGAAGTTGCCGGCGAAGGTGATCGTCGCACCGAACTCGCCGAGCGCCCGTGCCCAGGCCAGGACGGCACCGGCCGCGATGCCGGGCGCGATCAGCGGCAGCGTGACCCGGCGGAACGCGGTGAAGCGGGAGGCGCCCAGGGTGGCCGCCGCCTCCTCGAAGCGGGGGTCGGCGGCCCGCAGGGTGCCTTCGACGCTGATGACCAGGAACGGCATCGCCACGAACGCCTCGGCCACGACGACGCCCGCGGTGGTGAACGGCAGGGTGATCCCGAACCAGGAGTCCAGCCACTGCCCCACGACCCCGTTGCGGCCCAGCGCCATCAGCAGGGCGACACCGCCCACCACCGGCGGCAGCACCAACGGCAGCGTCACCAGGGCCCGTACGAGACCGCGTCCGGGGAACTCGACCCGGGCCAGCAGCCAGGCCAGCGGTACGCCGAACAGCATGCTCACCACGGTCGCCGCCGTGGCGCAGACGAGGGACAGCCGCAGGGCCTGCCACACCGCGGTACTGGCCAGCAGCTCGGGCATGCTCGGCCAGGGGGCCCTGATCAGCAGGGCGATCAGGGGGACGAGCAGGAACGCCAGCCCGATCAGTGCGGGCACGAGCAGCGGCAGGGGAACACCACCCCGGACCTGCGCACCTGCCCGAGGACGGCGCCGCGGCCCGCCCGTGCGGAGTCGGGCCACCGCACCGGCCTTGCGCGGCGAGGTCACGGCGCGGTGAACCCGGCCTCGGTCAGGACCTTCTGGCCCGCGGCGGACTGCACCAGTGCGATGAACGCCTTGCCGGCCTCGCCGTTCGGTGCGTCCTTGAGCAGGGTGATCGGGTAGTCGTTGACGGCCTCGGCCGACTCGGGGAACTCCACGCCCTCCACCTTCTCACCGGCCGCCTTCACATCGGTCCTGTAGACGACGGCGGCGTCGGCCTCCTTGAGCACCACCTTGTTCAGGGCGGCCTTGACGTCCTCCTCGTAGGAGACCGGGGTGAGCTCGAGACCGGCCGCGGTCAGCGCCTTCTGGGCCGCGGCGCCGCACGGCACCGCCTTGTCGCACAGCACGACCTTCAGATCGTCCCCGGTGAGGTCCTTGAGGGAGGAGATCCTGTCCGGGTTGCCGGGCAGGGTGGCGATCTCCAGCTGGTTGCGGACGAAGGTGGCAGGGGTTCCGGCGGCGTCCCCGGCGTCCGTGACCACCTGCATCGTCTTCGGGCTGGCCGAGGCGAACACGTCGGCCGGGGCCCCGCTGGTGAGGCCCGCGGCGAGTGAGTCACTGCCGCCGAAGTTGAAGACGACCTTCGTGCCGGGGTGCTCCTTCTCGAACGCCTCTCCGATCCTGGTGAAGCTCTCGGTCAGCGAGGCCGCGGCGAAGACGTTCACGGTCCCGGACACCTTGTCCGCACCGCCGGCCGCGGCGGAGCTCTCGGGCTTCCCGCCGGAGTCCGAGCCGGACGACGAGCAGGCGCTCAGGGCCAGCAGGGCGGCGGCGCCCGCGCCGGTCACCTGAAGCATCCGGCGGGTCCGGCGCGCGGAACGGATCATCACGGGTCCCACTTCCTCATGTCCTGAACGGACTTGTCCACGGTCTCTCGACGACCACGTCGGTCGACTTGATCACGGCGGCTGCCGGAACACCGGGCTCCAGCCCGAGTTCCTCCACCGGTTCGCGGCTGACCGGCGCCACCACCCGGGCCGACACGTCGTCGAGGAGCACCTCGGTGACGATGCCGGTGAACCGGTTGCGGGCGGGGGAACCGGCGGACTCCCGCTCGGCGGGGTGCTGCTGCCGGACGTACGCCGCGGGGGCCGCGCCGGTGAGGATCCGGTGACCCGTCCCGTCGCGTGCGACGGCGGGTGCTCCGCCGTCGGCCGGACGCCTCACGGCGCTGGCGCTGGCGCTGACGCCGAGCAGGGCGGCCGCGTCCCCGATCCGGTAGCTGTGCACACGTGGATGATAATGCCGCAAATGCCAGGCGAAAGCCTCTTGTCGCTTTGCATGAGCCGGGCACTTCATCACCTGGCTTGGCATGTGCGTTTACAGGGGAAGGGTGGCCGGGTGCGGTGGTAGCCCGTGAGTCAGTCCCGCGCAGCCGACGGCACGGTGGACAGCGTCTTCGGCGCGGGTCTGCTCCACCACGTCCCCGGCCCCGCCGTATCCCTCGTCGAATGGACGCAGAGCGTCCGACTCGGTGGGCAGGTGGGCCGGGGAGGCTTCGCTCAGACGCGGTCGATGTGCACGTTCGTGGACTTCACCCGGGCGGTGGCTTCCACCCCCACCTCCAGTGCCAGTTCCTCCACGGCCTCCCGCGTCAGCAGTGACACCAGCCGGTGCGGACCGATGTGCAGGACACGTCCTCCTCGCCGCTCCCGCTCCGGGCGAGTTCCACGGAGAAGGCGGCGAGGTCCTTCCCGTCGATGAGCCGCTTGCCGCCCTCGTCCCGACGGGTCGCCACCCGGCCCGCGTCCGCCCGCCGTCGCGCGGTGTCCGCACTCACGCCGAGCAGCCGGGCCGCCTGACCGATCGTGTATGCCTGCATACGCGCCAAGACAGGTCAGCGATACAGCGCACCTTCGATCCCACGGCGTCGTCGCCGCCCGCGCCCAGGAGGTGGCAGGCCTGCTGATCCTGCCGCCGTGCCGGGTGCCCGGCGTTCGCCGTACCGCGGCAGACCCCGCGAATTCCCGCACCCCCCTGGACGGTCAGTGGATGATCGGGGGCGCAGGAGGGGCGGTGCTGTACAGGGCGTGTACGGCTGTTCGCGCCGCTCGCTCCACCGTGGAGATGCCGTGGGACATGCTCGGGCTGCCGTGCGAGAGGACGACGATGTAGAACGTGCTCCCGTGTGCCTCTACTCGTCCCATGCTGTTGATCACCCAGCGTTTCGAGTGGGAGCGCTGCAGCCAGCCGTTCTTGAGCTGCCAACGGCTGCCTTCCGCGGAGACTCCCCAGTCCTGGTCGGCGTCGATGTGCCCCATGAAGGTCCGGATCAGCCGGCGTGAGGATGTGCTGAGCGGTGAAGTGTCGGCGAACACGGCGTTCAACAGGGTTAGTTGGTCTGCCGCGGTGGTGCGGGTGAGGCCCCAGTGGACATCCGGTCCTGCTTGGGTGGAGGTCAGCCCCAGGGTCTTGTTGGCGTCAGTGAGTCCTGGGCCGCCGCCGATACGTCGCCACAGGGCGCCCGCGGAGTCGTTGTCGCTGCTCTGGATCATCGAGGCGGCGGTGGACGTCTCCCACGGGGTGAGCGACCGTCTTTCGTGCTGGGCACGCAGCAGCAGTGCCGCCAGGATGTCCACCTTCACCAGGCTCGCGGTGACGTGTGTCTGTGAGCCGTACACCGTCCGTCGGCCGGTCCTGGGCTCCAGAACGGCGACCGACACCTGAGTGCCGCTCTGTGCTCGAATCGGTTCGAGCAGACGGGTGAGTGCGTTGCCCACATCCGTCGGGGCCGGCGTCCGCGTGCCGGGGAGGCCCGGCGGTGCTTGGGCCGGCTTGCTGTTGACCGGCGTCACGGGTGTCTGGTTCTGCGTCAGGGGGCGTCCGGACCGGTCACCGGTTGCGGTGTGGCCGGCGGCGAAGCAGCCCGTGAGCAGCATGCTCACTGTTGAGCAGGCCAGCACCAGCCGTATCCGCCCCCGCCGCGCGCAGGCCTTGCCGTGTCCGCTCGGGCCGGGCGGGGCAGGCCGGTGCCCCGTTCCGTGGGGTGGGCGGGCAGCATGACTCGGATTCATCGGGAACCTCGATCGCACAAGCGGGAGAAAGCCGGAGAGAGCACCACGCCCACAGTTTTTTCCGGGGCGAGGCGCGCCGCATCCCGGGGCGGTTTCCCCCTAAAGGCGCAACACGCTCACTGCGGACGCCACCTGACGGGCCCTTGGAGATGAAGCGAAGGCCCGTCTCCCGTGGCCCTGTACACCTGCCCCGTGCCGCCATGTCGTGCGACACCCCCCCCGGGACTCCTGGTGCGATGGCCTGTCCACGCCACTCTTCCCGGTGAGCATCGTGCAGCGTTTGGAGGAGTTGCGCGGCGTGGCTGCGGGTGTCATCGAGGCCGGTCCGGGCGTGGAGTACGTCGGCTGTCTCAGGGACCGGTGAGGGATGCCGTGCATACGGGCTGCCTCCACCGCACCCTCACCGGCCTCGGCCGCGCTGCCGCCGTGTGCCGTCGACCGGAATCAACCGCGGCGTCCGGCCCGTGACGCCGGCTTCGGAACCCTCGGCCCGGGAAGCGACGGGGCTTGGACGGCCGGATGAGCGCTGACCTGCGTTGCCGCTGTTTCATGAGTCTGGTCGCACCGCTGCCGACCGTGGTTGTCCGCCCTGACGGGCACGGACGGGGCACGGCCTCGACAGTCGTCCCGGGCCGTCACGGTGATCGTCATGGCCTCGGGCTTCCGGCTCCTCGGAGGCGGTCACCACCGGGTGAGCAGCAGGTGGTTGAGGAGCAGGGCGAGCAGCGCCTGGGCGGTGAGCCAGGCGCGGACGGGGGCCCCTCCTGTTCGTGGGGGTCCCCCCTGTTCGTGGGGGTCCCCCCTGCTCGTGGGGGTCCCCCCTGCTCGCGGGGGTCCCCCCTGCTCGAGCGAAGTCGAGAACTTGGGGGAGAAGTCGAGAACTTGGGGGAGAAGTCGAGAACTTGGGGGAGAAGTCGAGGACTTGGGGGAGGAGCCGGGACCTCGGGGGAGGGCGAGGAACGCGCACGCCGGGAGCAGCCACAGTGCGAAGGGAAGCCAGATGCGTTCCGTCTCCGCCTTGCTCATGCCGGACAGGTCGGCGACCAGCAGGGCGAGGAGGGCGGCGGACACGAGGAGTGCGAGGCGGGCCTCGGCTGCCCGGCCGGGGGCGCCGCGGCGGTGGCGGACGAGCACCGCACCGGTCCGCCGCAGGCCCGCCGCCGTCGCCAGGCCCGTGACGAGCACCGTGCAGGCGAGGTTGGCCCACACCCAGTAGCCGTAGGGGCGGATGTCGCCCACGCCCTGGTGGTAGCGCGTGACCAGCAGGCGGTACGCCTCCCACCAGTCGAACCCGGCGAGCGTGAACGCCGTCGGGACCACCGCCAGTCCGGCGAGCAGGGGCACCAGCAGGGCGGGGCGTCCCCGGATCCCGTGCCGGCCGAGCACCAGGACCGCCGCCGCGATCAGCGCGACGAGCGTGAGGCCGTACGACAGGTAGCAGGCCAGGCCGAACAGCAGCCCGGACGCCCCCGCCCGCCACAGGGACCGTCCGGTGACCGCCAGGGCGAGCAGCGCCACCGCCCACGCGGCCACCGCCGCGAAGTACGCGTCGGCCGAGGTGCCCATCCACACGGCGGCCGGGGCCAGGACGAGGAAGGGCGCCGCCCGTCGCGCGAGTTCCTCGTCGGCCAGGGCGCGGACCGTGACCAGCACGGCCGCGCAGGCCGTCGCCCCGACGGTGATGCACCACACCCCGGCCCAGCCCCCGCCCCGCAGCCCGATCCGGTCGAGCAGGACGAAGGTGAGCGGGGCCGCGGGCGGGTGGCCGGCGATGTGGGCGGGCCAGTGGTCGGGGGAGCCGAGCAGGATGTGCCGGGTGAAGCCCCGCAGCGCCGCCGGGATGTCGTGGAAGCGGTCGATGACCTGGAGGTACTCGTGGGGGGTGGTGAGCCGGCCGGCGATGCCCCGCTGCCAGCCGTCGACCAGGGCGAGGGAGGAGGTCCACGCCGTGGCCGTGCCCCACGTCAGGGGGACCAGGGCCCGCCAGGGAAGACGGGCCGCGAGGGCGGGGCCGTACGCCACGGTGGTGATCGCCACCAGGACGGCCGCCGGAGTGCCGGGGCCGAGGTGGGGTTCCCAGGACGCCAGCAGTGGGGGCCAGTCGGCGAACAGCGTACGGCTGGTCCCCTGGATGTGGCGGCCGACCAGCACGGCCGCCGTCACGAGCAGCACGGCGGCCCCGGCCGCGTACAGGTCACGGCTCGGGCCGCGGGGCACGCCGGAGTGCGCTGCGCCGGGCTCGGCGGAGGGCGGGGTGCGGTTCACACCGGAACGCTAGGCCGCGCGGCCGGTCACGGACCGCCGACCGGGCCCGATGTCGGCGTTTCGTCCCGAGTCGCACGCCTTTCGCGGGATGGTTCCGGCCTACCGTCGGGACATGCGCGACCCCGACGCCCCACGGCTTCCCTCCTCGCCCGGTTTCTGGCGCAGTCCCCTGCGCGGTCCCCGGTTCACCTCGGTGCTGGGCCTGGTCCTGCTCGCCGGCATCACCGTGCTGTTCGTGACGGGCCTGGTCTCGTACGCCGCCTACAACCCCGACCTGTCGCCCGTGAACGACAAGACGCCGAGCAAGGGGATCCTCGGCTTCTACCTCTTCGCCTGGCCGACGGACCCGCACTGGCTGTACCGGCTCAACCAGGGCGTCCACGTCACCCTCGGCATCACCCTGATCCCCGTCCTGCTCGCCAAGCTGTGGTCCGTGGTGCCGAGGCTGTTCACGCTGCCGCCGGCCCGCTCGCTCGCGCACGCCCTGGAGCGGATCTCGCTGCTGCTCCTGGTGGGCGGCGCACTGTTCCAGTTCGTGACCGGTGTGCTCAACATCCAGCTCGACTACGTCTTCCCCGGCTCCTTCTACACGCTGCACTTCTACGGGGCGTGGGTGTTCTTCGCCGCGTTCGTCGTCCACGTGCTGCTGAGGATGCCCATGGCGCTGCGCAATCTGCGGCACCTGCGGGAGGAGAGGGACGACCTGGTGTCCCCGCGCCCCGCCGAGCCGACCGTCTCCCGGCGGGGCGCCCTGTGGTGCGTCGGGGGCGGCTCGCTGCTGCTGTTCGCCACCACGGTGGGGCAGAACTTCGACGGTCCGCTGCGGCGCACCGCCCTCCTCGCACCGCACGGCGGCGGCGATCCCGGCAGCGGCCCGAACGGCTTCCAGATCAACAAGACCGCCGCGTACGCCGGGATCGACGCGGCGGAGACGGGCCGGGACGCGTGGCGGCTCGTCGTCACGGGACGTACGGGGACCGTCCGCCTCCGCCGGGACGAGCTGCTCCGGCTCCCCCTGTACAGCGCGGCGTTGCCCATCGCCTGTGTGGAGGGCTGGTCGACGTCGGACCAGTGGTGGCGCGGGGTGCGGCTGCGCGATCTCGCGGCGCTCGTCGGGTACGACGATCCGCCGGACGTGTTCGTCGAGTCCCTCCAGCGAAGCGGCGCCTTCCGGAAAGCCGCCCTGCGCGCCAACCAGGTGGCCGACCCGCGTTCCCTGCTCGCCCTGTACGTCAACGGCGAGGAGTTGTCCCTCGACCACGGCCACCCGGCGCGGATCATCGTGCCCGCCGCGCCCGGTGTGCTCAACACCAAGTGGGTGGCCCGGATGACGTTCGGAGACCTGTGATGCCTCCACGGCTTCGGCTACGGCTTCGGCCACGACTTCGGCGGCTTCCGCGCGTTCCGATCGGCAGCCCCCTGCAACTCCTGCTGCTCGCCTGCTCGTTCGCGCTCGCCGCCTACGCGGGGGTGCG
Organism: Streptomyces sp. GDS52; assembly: GCF_052246875.1. Classification (NCBI taxonomy): domain Bacteria; kingdom Bacillati; phylum Actinomycetota; class Actinomycetes; order Kitasatosporales; family Streptomycetaceae; genus Streptomyces; species Streptomyces sp. GDS52. Next base: position 3,465,725 of record NZ_CM125966.1, on the reverse strand, counting down.
GCTGCTCGCGGACGACTGGTTCGGCGTGGCGCTGTGGTTCGTGGGGGTGGCGCTGCTGCACGACCTCGTGCTGCTGCCCTTGTACACGGCCGCGGACCGGGCGGCCGTACGGGGGCTCGGTGCGGTCCGGCGCCGGGAGTGGGTGCTGTACGTGCGCGTACCGGCGGCCCTTTCCGGGCTGCTCCTTCTGGTGTGGTTCCCGCTGATCAGCGGCAGGGTGGAGCGGCGCTACCGGCTCGGCACCGGGCTGTCGGTGGACGTGTTCCTCCCCCGCTGGCTGCTGCTCACCGCCGTCCTCTTCGGCGGCTCGGCGCTGCTGCTGGCGCTGCGGCTGCGGCGACTGCGCAGGGCGGCGCAGCGCCGTCCGCCGGCCGTCCACTGACCGGCCGGACCAGTCCTGTGGGGACCGGAGCAGCACCCGTGTGCCGAGCCTCACCCAGGGGGAGAGGGCGTCGGTTCCGCCGGCGTCGGTGAGGCCGACGACCTGTACCTGGGGGGTGCTCCTCGACGTCCACCGGGGCGGTCCCGGAGCTCAGCACGTCCCGGTCGACCACGTCGGCCCCGGAGCGTCGGCGTTCCCTCTTCAGCGGCAGCAGCCGGACGTCGGCGCGGTGCGGGAACAGCGGGCCGCGGTCGGCGTGCGGGGCGGCGGCCGCTCGGGCGCTGGCGGGCGGGGCGCTCATCGGGGTGCGGCCGGGGGCGGAGCCGACTTCGCGGCGGGTCAGGAGTCCGGTGGGGAGTCCGGTCGGCCGGCCGGTGGGGAGTCCGGCCCCGTGGCCGGCGGCGAGCCGAACCCCGTGACCGGCCGCGCATCCGGTCCCGCGGCCGCAGTGCATCGGGCCAGCCGTGCGGCGAAGCGGCCGTGCGGGGCCAGGGCGGCGACGGCGTGGGCGTCGGCGGCGGTGTCGACGTCGCGCAGGGGCGGCAGGTCGCGCACCCGCAGGCCGGCGGTGAGGAGCCGGTCCCGCTGGACCGCTCCCGTCACCGAGGTCGACATGGGCACGCCCCGCAGCAGGGCGGGATCGGGGCGGGCCAGCCCGAGGGCCCAGAAACCGCCGTCCTCGGCCGGGCCGAAGTGGGCGTCGCAGTCGGCGAAGTCCACGGTGAGCAGCTCCGGCGTCACCTGCGGGGTGTCCATGCCGATGAGCAGCGCCGGACCGTCGCAGCGCGCGAAGGCGTCCGCCAGCCGCTCGTCCAGCCCGCCCGCGCACTGCGGTACGACGTCGAAGCCGGGCGGCAGCCAGGGACCGGGGGCGCCGTCGAGGACGAGGACGCGCCGGGAGGCGGGTGCGGCCGCCACGGCGTACAGGGTGTCCGCGAGGGCCGCCTCGGCCAGCTGAGCCGCCTGACCGGGCGTGAACGGCGGGGTGAGCCGGGTCTTGACCCGGCCCGGCCGCGGCTCCTTGGCGATGACGAGGAGCGTGGTCAACGGACGGTTCCTCCTCCGGGCGCGGGGGGCTCCCCGCGCCCGGGGGGTTCGTTCAACACGCGGCTCATGTCCCGTACGGCCTGCCAGGTGCCGCGCCAGGTGCCCGTCACCTTCGAGGCACCGGTGCGCGGCAGATAGGGCACGTCGTGCTCGGCGATCCGCCAGCCGGCGTCGGCCGCGCGGACGACCATCTGGAGCGGATAGCCGCTGCGCCGGTCGGTGAGGCCGAGGGCGAGCAGGGGTGCGCGGCGCGCGGCGCGCAGGGGTCCGAGGTCGTGCAGGCGCAGCCCGGTGCGGCGGCGCAGCATCCGTGCGAGCGCCAGATTGCCGGCGCGGGCGTGCGCGGGCCACGCGCCCCGGCCCCGCGGACGCCGTCGGCCGAGCACCAGGTCGGCCTCGCCGGCCCGGACTTCGCGGACGAAGGGGACGAGGAGCGACGGGTCGAGGGAGGCGTCGCCGTCGCAGAAGCACACCACGTCGGCGGTGGCGGCGGTCAACCCGGCGTGGCAGGCGGCGCCGAAGCCCCGGAGCGGCTCGTGCACGACGGTCGCGCCGCACGCGCGGGCGACCTCGGCCGAGCCGTCGGTGGAACCGTTGTCGACGACGAGCGCGCGCCAGCCCGGCGGGATCCGTTCGAGCACCCAGGGAAGGGCCTCGGCCTCGTTCAGGCAGGGCAGCACCACGTCGACGTCCGCAGGAGGCGTCGTCACGGCCTCACCCTACGAAAGCGAACCGGGCATACCGGACTTCCGCTCCGTACGGAACGAGGGTTTCCGGAGTCAGGGTGGTGTTCGGGGGATCGCTCAGGCGCACCGGGGCGGGATCGTCGAGGCGCACCAGGGCCGGGCCACCGCGCGCCATGCTCCCGGCGGGTGCCGCTTCGAGGCGGTGCCCTCCGCCGCCGCTCCCTGAGCGCGGGCGGCGCCACCGGCCCACCGCGGTCCTACGCCCTTCGCGCTCCGGCCCGCGCGAACTCCGCCATGCCTTCCTCGAAACCGACCTCCGGCCTCCACCCCAGCCCGGCCCGCAGCCGCGACGAGTCCGCGGTGATGTGCCGTACGTCCCCGAGCCGGTACTCACCGGTGACGACCGGCTCGGGCCCGCCGTACGCGGCGGCCAGCGCCCGTGCCGTCTCGCCGACGGTGTGCGGTTCACCGCTGCCGGTGTTGTATGCCGTGAGCACGCCCCGGGCGGCCTCCGCCTCCAGCGCCACCGCGTTGGCCGCCGCCACGTCCCGGACGTGCACGAAGTCCCTCAGCTGCCGCCCGTCCTCGAACACGCGCGGTGCCTCACCCCGGGCGAGCGCCGAGCGGAAGAAGGAGGCGACACCGGCATACGGGGTGTCGCGGGGCATCCCGGGGCCGTACACGTTGTGGTAGCGCAGCGACACCGCCGACCCGCCGGTGCAGCGGGCCCACGCGGCGGCCAGGTGCTCCTGGGCGAGCTTGGTCGCCGCGTACACGTTCCGGGGGTCGGCCGGGGCGTCCTCGCCGACCAGGCCGGGGGAGAGGTCGCCCCCGCACACCGGGCAGGCGGGCTCGAACCGGCCCGCGTCGAGGTCGGCGACGGCCCGCGGCCCGGGCCGTACGGCTCCGTGCCGCGGGCACGCGTACCGCCCCTCCCCGTAGACGACCATCGACCCGGCCAGCACGAGGCGCCCGACGCCGGCCTCCGCCATGGCGGCGAGCAGCACGGCGGTGCCCAGGTCGTTGCGCGAGACGTACTCCGCCGCGTCGGCGACCCCGTCGCCGAGCCCGACCCTCGCGGCCTGGTGGCACACGGCGTCCACACCGGACAGGGCACGGCCGACGGCTGCCGGGTCCCGCACGTCGGCGCCGGGATCCTCCCGCACGTCGAACACGAGCGGCTCGTGTCCGCGTTCCCGGAGCGCGGCGACGACATGGGACCCGATGAACCCGGCACCGCCGGTGACCAGTACGCGCATACGGCCACGCTAGGTCCGCACCGGCGCCGCACCACGGGAGCGCGCCCGTACGCCACGACTCCGCAAGGCGTACGCGGGTGCGTCAAACCGGGGCGAACCGGAAACCGTGCGAGAGGCTGTCACCCATGACGGCCTCACCCTCCACCGACACCCCGTACCGCTACGACGACCTGACCGCCCTCTACGTCAACTGCAGCCTCAAACCGTCCCCGCAGCTCAGCCACACCCAGGGCCTGATCGACAGGAGCCGGGCCGTCATGGACGCCGCCGGCGTGACCACGGACCTGATCCGCGCCGTGGACCACGACATCGCCCCCGGCGTCTACCCGGACATGACCGAGCACGGCTTCGCCACCGACGCCTGGCCCGGGCTGTACGAGAAGGTGATGGCCGCCGACATCCTGGTGCTCGCCGGCCCGATCTGGCTGGGCGACAACAGCTCCGTCACCAAGCAGGTCGTCGAGCGTCTCTACGCCTGCTCCTCGCTGCTCAACTCCCAGGGCCAGTACGCCTACTACGGCCGCGTCGGCGGCTGTCTGATCACCGGCAACGAGGACGGCGTGAAGCACTGCGCCATGAACATCCTCTACAGCCTCCAGCACCTCGGCTACACGATCCCGCCCCAGGCGGACGCCGGCTGGATCGGCGCGGCCGGCCCCGGTCCCTCGTACCTCGACCCGGACTCGGGCGGCCCGGAGAACGACTTCACCAACCGCAACACCTCCTTCATGACCTGGAACCTGATGCACCTCGCCGCCCTGCTGAAGCGCGCCGGAGGCGTCCCCGCCCACGGCAACCAGCGCTCGCAGTGGGACGCCGGCTGCCGCCCGGACGCGGACAACCCCGAGCACCGCTGACCGCTCCCTGGCGGGCGCAAGGGTTCCGTCATCCGGGCGGCCCAGGACGGCCGCCGGCCTGGGGCACGTAAAGGGGCGCCGCCCTCGACCGGGCTGGACGACAACGCACCCCAGGCCGCTGACCTGGAGTTGCTCTCCGGAGCGGGTGACGAGAACCGCATTCGCGCTCTCAGCCGGGGAAGCGACGGCTCCCGGACGGGGTCCACGCCTTTGACCTGCGCGGATGTCGTCCCTCCGAGGCGGTGGGGAGGGGTGTGCCGCACCGCCGCCGACCGTGGTTGTCCGTTCGTACGGGCACGCTGTGGGCACGGGTGCCCGCGAGCAGCCGGGCCCTGCGCGTACGTGGTGCCGACTCGCGGGGGCCGCGAGGCCCTGCGCGTGCGGCTGGGAATCAGCTCTCGAGCCGTCTCCGGCGACCTCCCTCACCCGGGGCGCCGGAAGGTGAGTCCGACGTGGTCGGCGGACCGGAATCCCCGGCCACCCGGGTCACCGGACTTCAGGTCGAGCCCCGGTGTGGTTCGGCCTGTGGTGCGTACGCACCAGGGCAGGGGAGTGGCTCCCCGCCGAGCAGACAGAGCGCGAACGCCACCGCCGTGATCGCTCCCTCCCGCCACCACGTGCCGCGCGGTCGCGGGCCACCCCCACCCGTGTGCGTCATGGCCGGTTCGGCCCCGGCCGGCGGGGAGCCCCCGCACCGCCGCGTCCGGCCCGGTCGCGGAGACGGCCGGGACGTACCCGCTCGGTGCCTCGCCCTCGATGTCTGCGCTAATTGTCGGATTCGATACCCAAGTCGGCTCGCATGGCACCTTTCTGCTCCCCCACGTAGGGCCAGACCTTTTGGTGCAGCTCGTCCTCCAGGGCTTGCAGCTCGGCCGTACGTCCGGACAGGGAGGGCCCGAGCTGCTTGATCTTTCCGTATGCGGTGTTCAACCGGGTCTTGGCGACGCTGGACGCATCGAGCACCGGGCGCGGAACGATCATCTGGGCTTCCGAGTAGCTGTCCCGATAGGCAGCTCGGCTGGTCTCCAGTTGTGCCAGCGACGCGTCGACGTCCTCGTCGACGTCGTGCCGTAGCGCGTGCAGGTAGTTGGTCATCGCCGTCAGGAATTGCCGGGAAGCGGTGTTCAGGCCGATGTAGCACCTGCGCCTCAGCTCGAGGTTCTCGCGCCGGCGTGCCTGAGCCTGCTCCGTCTGCAGCAGCGCTTCGGCGTGCCGGCGTTCTTCTCGTCGCTGTTCCGCAGCGGCCTGCAGTTCCAGGCGTTTTGTGCGATCTGCGCGGTTCTGCGTCAGCAAAGCCGCTCCCAGCGTGCCCACCACGCCCACGACGGCAACCACCAACCCCGCCCAACCACCGTCCACCATCACTGCCTTCCGCAGATGGAGAGTCCCGGCCGAACCCACGCCTCGACCCGGGCTCGGGCATCTCGTGCCGCGTTGACTGCCGCCGCCCGCCGCCCGCCGCCCGCCGCCCGCCGCCCGCCGACGCGGACCAACCTCGGCCCACACCTGGCCGGACGTGCCGCCAGGTCACGGTCGGCGTGCCCAAGTCGGTTCAGCGTAGCGGGCGTTCAGGAGGAGTGGGCAAGCCCTGGTATGCCGACTGAAGTGAGACGGAACCGCCGAGCCTGCCCGCACCGGCCACACGGCGGGGTGTGTCCTCGCTGGGCTTGGCGCGTTCGGATTCCGTGTGCGGCGGCGCCCGTTATGTTGATCGGAACATCTGGCAGGCAGGGTGGGCGTGCAGGGAACAGAAGAACGGGCCGGGGAGGCCGAGGCCGCCGAGGCGGGCGGAGCGGTGGGGGACGACGCCGTTCCCGGCTGGCTCCGGTTCTGGCCGCTTCTGTTGCTGGGAGCGGCCACCGTTCCCGGCGTGGTGCTCTACCTCGGGGGCCGGTGGCTGGAGACGCCTGTGATGCAGGCGTGGCGGACCGTCTGTCTTGCCGTGACCGTCCAGGCGCTGCCCTTCCTCCTGCTGGGTACGGCCCTGTCCGGCGCCATCAACGCGTTCGTGCCGGCACGGGTGTTCAGCCGTGTGCTGCCGCGGCGGCCGGTGTTCGCCGTGCCGGTGGCCGGTGCGGCGGGAGTCGTGCTGCCGGGCTGCGAGTGCGCGTCGGTTCCGGTGGCGAACCGTCTGATCGGGCGGGGCGTCACGCCCGCGGCCGCGTTCGCGTTCCTGCTGTCGGCGCCCGCGATCAACCCGGTGGTGCTGACGGCCACAGCGGTGGCCTTCCCGGGGAGCCCGGCCATGGTCGCCGCCCGGTTGCTGGCCTCGCTGGGGACGGCGTGGGTGATGGGCTGGCTGTGGTTGTGGCTGGGGCGGGCCGAGTGGCTGAAGCCGGTCGTGCGGCACAGCGGGCATCAGGCGGGTGGCAGCCGGTGGCGGGAGTTCCGGGTCGGCTTCCAGCACGACTTCCTGCATGCGGGCGGTTTCCTGGTGGTGGGTGCGATGGCGGCGGCCACGTTCAACGTGACGGTGCCCCGTTCCGTGCTGGACGCGTTCTCCGGTTCGCTCTGGCTGTCGGTGCTGTTCCTGGCCGGGCTGGCGATCGTGCTGGCGGTGTGCTCGGAGGCGGACGCGTTCGTGGCGGCCTCGCTGAGCGGGTTCTCGCCGGTCGCGCAGCTGGCGTTCATGGTCGTCGGTCCGGTGGTCGACATGAAGCTGATCGCCCTGCAGGCGGGTACCTTCGGCAGGGCCTTCGCGATCCGGTTCTCCGCCGCCACCGCGGTCGTGGCGGTTCTGTTCAGCGGGCTGATCGGAGGAGCACTGCTGTGAGACGTCCGCTCCAGACGACCCTGCTCGTCCTCAGCGGCATCGGCCTGCTGCGCGTGTCCCTGTTCACCGACCTGTACCTGCGGTACGTCAAGGAGGGGATGCGCCCGTTGCTCATCGCCTCCGGCGTCCTGCTGATCCTGCTCGGCGTGGCGGACGCGGTGTCCTACGTGCGACGGCGCGAGGACGACGAACACGCGGACCACGACGACAGCGGCCACGGGCACAGCCACTCCGGCGCACCTCGTGCCGCGTGGCTGCTGTTCCTTCCGGCGTTGAGCCTGCTGTTCTACGCTCCGCCCGCTCTCGGCGCGTACACCGCCGCCCGCCAACCGCCCAAGGCCATCACGCACGAGGACGACCTCGACCCGCTGCCCGCGACCTCGCCGCTTCCGATGACCCTTTCGGACTTCATCCGCCGCGTGCAGCAGGACCGCACCCAGGCCATCGACGGGCGTACGGTCCGGTTGACCGGTTTCGTCACCTCCGACAAGCGGGGCGACAGCTGGTACCTGAACCGGCTCGTCATCTCCTGCTGCGCGGCGGACGCCCAGTCCGTGAAGGTGCGGATCCACCGCACCCCGGCCCCGCCGGCCAACACCTGGGTGGCCGTCACGGGCACCTGGCACCCCGGCGGAACCCTGGGCACGAACTCCGCACCCGCCGCGCTCGACGCCCGTTCCGTGGAGAAGATCGCCAAGCCGGCGAACGCGTACACCGACGCACTTCCGCTCCCCCTCACGAGGTGAACCGGCGCCCTTCCGCCGCACGAACCGACGCGGACCGTCGCGGGGACAGGCTCCGATCCGCATGCCGGAGCGGCCGAGTGATCACCATCGCCGACACGTCCGGCCTGCGTGTACCCGGCGGGCTGGAGACCGGTGGAGGACCTCCGGCAGAGCACAAGCCCCAGGCCACTGAACCGGGGCTTCGACAGGACAGCCCGTCGGGGAGCACTTTCGCGCATGCGCCGATTCCCGGTCCCAGCCGGGCGAAGGCGGCGGTCAGCAGTGGGGACGGTTCTCAGCCCGCTCCAGCGCGGCGTACGCGCGGGCGGCCGGTACGGGCAGCGTCCCCACGCCGCGGAAGCGGTAGCGGTGGTGCTCCCGGTCCATGCGGCGAACCCGCAGGCCGGGGCCTTCGCCGCGCGGGACCTGAGTACGGACCTGAGTACGCTCACTCATGCTCCGCGGCATGGCGCGCGCCACACTCCACGGCATGACCCACCTACCACCACCGGCCGAGGAGTTGCGGACCCTCGACGCGGAGTTGTGGCAACTCGACGCCCGCCGGGCCCAGTTGCTGGCCCGCCGTGCCCAGCTGATCGGTCTCCTCCAGCCGGCCCTCCCGCCCGCTCCACCGGTACCGCGGCGGCCCGAGACCACCGCGCCCCGTGTGCAGAACGTGCTCCTCGTCCTCGGTGGCGTCCTGCTGACCGTCGCCGCGATCGCGTTCACCCTGGTCAGCTGGGGGCACCTGGGGATCGCCGGGCGGTCCGCGGTGCTGGCCACGGTGACGGTGGCGGTGCTCGGCGCTCCCGTGCCCCTGCTGAAGCGCGGGCTGCGCTCGACGGCGGAGGCGCTGGCGGGCCTCGGTCTGGCGCTGACGGTGCTCGACGCGTACGCGCTGCACGAGGTCGCGCTGACGGCCACCGACGGCACGGGGTACGCAGCAGTTGCGGCGGCGCTTCTGGCCGGGGTGTGGTGGGGATACGGCAGGGGACTCGGCTCCCTGCGCATCCCCTTCCCCGCGGCGCTGGCCGCCGCCCAGTTCCCCCTGCTGCTGGGGGTGGTGGCAGCCGGCGCGGGTCCGTACGCGATCACGGCCGCGCTGTTGCTGACGGCCGCGTTCGACACGGTCGTCGCGCTCCGGACGTCCGCGAGGTCCCTGCGTATCGCCGCCGCCGTCGGCGCGTACGGGACGGGCGGCTGGGGTGTGGCGGCGGCCTGCGTGCTCTCCTGGGAGGCCGACGGCCTGAGCGTCGCCGCCCGTGCGGGGGCGCTGCTCGCCCTTGCGGCGGCGATCGCGCTGTACGCCGCATGGCGCGTCCCGCAGCAGGGCCATGCCATTGGCGCCGCGGTGACCGGCGGGTTGCTCCTGGTCGCGGCGCTCGGTGGCGTCCCGCGCGCGTCGCTGCCCGGGGTGTGGACGGTGCCCGGCTATCTGGCCTGCGGGGTCGGGCTGCTGTGGGCCGTCCGCGCTCCGCTCCCCGAACCCGTGCGGCGCGGTGTCGCCCGGGCGTCGGCCTCCGTCCAGGCCCTGGCGGTGGTGTGGGCACTGCCCCTGGTCGTCGTGGCGCTGCTGGGACCGGTCGGGTGGACGGGACGGGTCTGGTCCGGGGCGCCCTCGGACCTGCGCGCCGCGGTGACGGTCTGGGCGCCCTGGCCGGCGGACGCGGCGGCCGCGCCGCTGGTGCTCGCGGTCGTCGCGGCGGTTCTGGCCGGGACGGCCCGCGCCACCACGGCCTGGCGCGACCAGGCCGCGGCCGGTGCCGTGGTCCTGGTCTGGGCGAGTGCGCTCATCCTCCCGGTCACATTGAAACTGCCTTACCCGGCAGGGCTGTTCGCGCAGGGTCTGACGGCTGTGGCGGCGCTGGCCGTGGCGGCCTGCACGCGCCGGACGCCGACGTCCCGCACCGCCGTCCTCCTCTCCCTGCTCACCGCGGCCGGCCTCGTGCTCCTCTCGCTCGCCTCCCAGGGCGCGACCCTGGCCGTGCTCGCCGCGCTGACGGGGATCTTCGCGGTGGCCGCCGCGCACCGGCGTCTGACCGCCGTCTGCGCGAGCGCGTCCCTGGCCGGTGCGGCGGGCCTGGCGTGTGCGGTGGGCGCCGCCGCGGGCCGGCCGCCCGCGCACACGGCGCTGCTGGTCCTGATCGTCCCGGCCGCCGCGGCCCTGCTCGCGGCGCGGGTCCCGCGGGCCGCCGTTCCGGTCGAGGCCACGGGCGCCGTAGCGGGGCTCCTGGCCATCGGACTGGCCGTCACCGACGCACCCGTGCTGGCCCTCGTACTGGCCCTGTGCGGGGTGATCGCCGCGGGCACCGCCGTGCGCGCGGACCGCCGGCCGGCCGGGTACGCGGCCGCCGCGCTGTTCGTGCTGGCCACCTGGGTGCGGCTCGGGTCGTGGGACGTGGGCACCCCGGAGGCGTACACCCTGCCGGTGACCGTCCCGGCGCTGGTCGTGGGCTTCGTCCGGCGCCGCCGGGACCCCGAGGCCTCGTCGTGGACGGCCTACGGTCCCGGGCTCTCGGTGACGCTCGTGCCGAGCCTGCTTGCGGCGTGGACCGACACGGACTGGCCGCGCCCCCTGCTGCTCGGCACGGCGGCCCTCGTCCTCACCCTGCTGGGTGCCCGCCACCGGCTCCAGGCGCCGCTCGTCCTCGGCGGGAGCGTGCTCCTACTGGACGCGCTGCACCAACTCGCCCCCTACCTGATGCCGTTGGCGGGCGCGCTCCCCCGCTGGCTGCCTCCCGCGCTCGCCGGGCTGCTGCTGCTGGTGCTGGGCGCGACGTACGAGCAGCGGATCCGGGACGCCCGGCGGGTACGGGAGGTGCTGGGACGTATGCGCTGAGGGAGGGCCACGGACCGCGTCCGCGGTGGGCCGGACGGAGAGGGAAGAAGCTCCCGGCCCGCAGTGTCGGGATCACGAGCTCCAGACACCGCGCACGGGCCGCCTCGTACGGGGACCAGCTGTCGATGTGACGTTGCGGCTGCGGACGAGTGGCCCGGCTGGGGTCGCGCGGAGGCGCTGTCGGAGAAGTACGTCCGAGTCCCACGACGCTCGAAGTGGTGCCGGCGTCGGCGCGACGTCACGACGACCGCGTGGTGCGGCGACGAGCCGTACGGGGCGCCGCTCGTCGCCGAGGTCACGGGTGACAGCTCGGTCACCGAGACCGACCGCGCCGGAAAGCTCGCGACGGACGGCGACTCCGTGTGTCCCGCTCGATCGCGCCGTGCGGTGTCGGCGGCCGATGGGCTTTCCCGGCCGCCGGTCGGACGGGTGGATCAGCGCAGTCCGGCGAAGAGATCGTTCTCGGGTACGGCGGCGCCGGTGGCGTCCTTGACCCGTACGAAGGTCTCCGTGCCCATCAACTCACCGAACCTCTCCCTGCCCATCTTGAGGAAGAAGATGTTCTCGCCCTGACTGGAGTGCGCGGCCAGCGCATCGAACTTCTGACCGCTGAACGCGGCGGTGTCCACCCACGTGGTGATCTCGTCGTCGGGGAGGCCGATCTCGGCCATCGCGGCGGCCTCGGCAGGATCCGGCTCCGGCACGTCCTCATGGAACTCGCGCATGATGTCGCCGAACCGCTGCATCCCCGAGCGGGGCATCGTGGTCCAGTACACCTTCGGTGTCAGCGTGGTCATCTCCAGCGCCGCCATCGTGATGCGGTGGGCCTGGATGTGGTCGGGGTGGCCGTAGAAGCCGTTCTCGTCGTAGGTGACGACCACGTCGGGTCGGTAGTGCCGCATGAGTTCCGCAAGCCGGGCGGCGCCTTCCTCGACGGGGGTCCGCCAGAAGGATCCGGGGGCGTCGTTGCCCGGCCAGCCCATCATCCCGGAGTCGGCGTAGTCCAGCGTCTCCAGCTCGCTGACCTTCAGGACGGCACAGCTCGCCTCGAGTTCTTGACGGCGCAGCAAGGCGACGGCCGCCGGATCATGCCCGGGATCGCCCGGCTTGACACCCCCCGGCCCGTCACCGCAACCGCCGTCGGTACACGTCACGAGAACCGTGCGGATGCCTTCCGCCGCGTACCGCGCGAGGACCCCTCCGGTTCCGGTGGCCTCGTCGTCGGGGTGGGCGTGTACTGCCATGAGCGTCAAGGGCCGGTCAGTCATGGAACAGTCCTCCTGCGGAGATACGTCTTGGTCCAAGGAGCGCGGCGGGCGTACCGCGATTCCGGGGCCCGGATCCTGGTGGGGCGGACGACCTCGTGGTCTCCGTGTCCCCCGCCCGCGCGGCGCCGGCGCCCCGGTCGATGCAACAGCGCCGCCCGGACCGGCTGTTCCCGGCACGGCCGCTCGGCCCACATGTCGGCGTTCCGACGCGAACGGGATACGGACGCGACCCGCACCAGCCTGCGGAGCTCCGTCACCTGGGTGCCGGGCAGGGTGACGGTGAGGTGAGTCCTCTGCGTACCGGCACATCGGAGACGCACGCGGGACCGTGTACGGCGAGACTCTCGACGGTCGGCTGCAGGCGGTCGCGAGTCCGTACCTTCTCCACCTCGGCGTGCGGCCGAAGCTGACCAGCGCCCGGTCCGGCCGATGGCCGCCGCACCACGAGCACGGCGCTGACGTCGTGCTGACGAACCCTCCGTCCAATATGAGCGACGTGCCTGGCCCCGGGCGCCGTACGGGAGACCGGCCGTACGGACCACCACCCCAGGGCAATGACGATTTCGCCTGGGTGCAGTACGTCCTCGGTGCGCTGGTACCCGGCAGTCGCGCAGTGATGGTCATGCCGGTGAAGGCGGGCAACTCGGTGAACATCGCCGAGCGCGGGATCCGCCGCGCCCTGGTCCGCAGGGGGGCCGTGGAATGCGTCATCACGCTGCCGTCGTATCTGTTCTCCGCGACACCCGTGCCGGTTTCCTCCGTGGGTGCCGCGACGCGCCGAGCATCCGGTGCGAGAAGACATCTTGTTCGTCGATGCCCAGGAGCTGGGGGTGAAAGGCCGGCGTCGGCGCGTGCTGCGGGACACGGATCGCGACGCGATCACGGCTGTGGTCCGCCCGTGGCTCGACGGAGAGCAGTGCCCGGACGGTGAGGAGTACGCGGTGCGTGCTCTCGACCGGGGCTTCTCGGCTGTCGTCGCGGCACGTGCGGAAGTCCTTGGCGAGGAGTGTTCGCTGCGCCCCGCCGATTACCTGGGGGGCGGGAATTACGGCGCTGCTCCCGTTGCGGCCCAGCTGCGCGAAGCCAGTGATGCGGCGGCAAGGAATACGGACATGCTTCGCCTGCCGGAGCAGCGGGCGGTGGGAACGAACAGCGGCTACCGCACGGGTCCGGGGCCCAGCGACTGGAACGAGGCAGTTCTCGAGGACCTGTGCGAGATCCAGGCCGGTCCGTCGTACACCCGCATTCCAGCGGGGGAACGCACAGCGGACGTCGGTGTTCCGCTCGTCTTCCCGCAGGACCTCGCCGGAGGGAAGATCGCGGACGAACCCCGGGACCGCGTGTCGTGGAGGACGGCTGAGCGCTTCAAGAAGTTCGAGCTGCTCCCGAACGACATCGTCTGCGTGCGCACGGGTGCGCAGCAACAACCCGCGCTGGTCTCCGGCCCGCAGACCGGATGGCTGCTCAGCTCGAACGTGACGCGTCTGCGGGTGCGCGCGGATGCCGGTATCGATCCTCTGTACCTCCACGCCTACCTGGGCCTTCGGCACGCGCGCGAGTGGATGTCCCACCGCGCCGCAGCCACGGCGGCCCCCTCACTGAGCTCTGCGGCTCTGGGCCACCTTCCCGTGCGCTATCCGACGATCGGGCAGCAGCGGCGGTGCGTGGACCTCCTCGGCGAACTCGGTCGACGCGTCGATGCCTACGCCTCATACGTCGCGGCCCTTGGCCGGCCAAGGACGCCGTTGACATCCGTTCTTCGAGGCGGCGGAACCCCTGAAAGCGTCCGAAGTCTGGACGGCGAGCTGACGTGCGGGCCTGCGGGAGGCTTGGTCATGTCCCTGGGGGGTGTAAAGGCGCCGGGTTGATCTTCGTCGGGACAGATCTTGTCCATGCTGCCTTCGGGGAGGTGGCGGCGGGGGAAGGCGGTCCATTCGTCGTGCATCTCGATGAGGACGGCGGTGGTGAGGCGTTCGAGAGCGTCGGGGTTGGGGAAAACCTGGACGATGTCGACCACGAACGGGTGAGGCTTGGTGTGTCGGTGCCGCGGGCCGGCCGCGTCGGCGGCCGGTCGGCCGGCCGGTCGCGCGGTGCTGATGAGCGGGCGATCTGGCCGGGCGGATGGTGGAGGAGTGAGGGCACATCGAAGCTCCGTTGCGTGCTGGGAGGCTTGGGAAGGCCGCCGGCATGACGGAGCTTGGTTGCGTGCGGTCGTGTACCCAGCCGGCGTCGTCACCCCGCCGTGACCTGCACGCCTGCAGGGTCGCTCCGACTTCTTCGGGGCCGTTTCGAGTGCGTCGGTGTGGTGGGGCTGGGCTGGCAGGGCGTTGCTGTCCGGTTTTACGATGGGGTGCCCGGGCGGGTGTGAAAGCGTGGGTTCGGGGTGGGATGCTGCAAAGGGACCCCGGCCCGATTCCAGCGGGCCGGGGTCCTTGTGTGGTGCCGGGGTGGCGGTTGGGTCAGCGTCCGCCGTGTCCACCGAATCCGTTGTTTCCGCCGAATCCTTCGTTCCCGCCGTGTCCGCCGAAGTGGTGGCCGATGACCCGGAAGCTGCCCACCACTCCGTTTTCGACGAAGATGCCGTCCTCGACGGGGCAGGGGACCACGCCGTTGCTGGAGCTGTGCGGTCCGACGGTGGCGATGGGGGCGCCGTTGTCGCAGGTGGCTCCGCGGAAGACCTCGACGCTCCTCCGGCTGTCGTTGCGGATGTTCAGGCTGCGGGAGCCCAGGCCGCTCACGACGGTGATGCAGTCGCCCGGGGCGGCCGAGTAGGAACGCTCGTTGATGTGGATCCGGCCTTCGAAGCCCCGGTCTCCGAAGCCTCGGTCTTCGAAGCCCCGGCCTTCGTTGCCCCGGCCTTCGTTGCCCTTGCCGGATTCGCCGCCCAGGGGGGCCATGGCGGGGACGGCCGCCTGCTGGATCATGGGGGCGGCTGCCTGCTGGACCGCGGGGGCGGCCTGGGTCGGCCCGTAGGCGGACGCCGAGGCGTAGGTGATACCGGTGACGGCCAGGCCCGCGGCAACCGCGACGGCCGCGGTGACTACGGTGGGACGGGTATTCATCACGCGCTTCTCCTGATCTCGGGGGATCGGCCGGCCAGCCGACTCGTGATGAACGTACTGACCGGTTCTTATGTCTGTCATATCGGGACATGGGGGAAAGCCGGCAGATTGACTCCGATCAGGTCACAGGGGGTGCTCTTATGCCGTGTCATGGCGTGCTGACGTGTAATCAGATCTCTTTTTCTGTAGTGGACTTGATGCGCCGATACGCCGTCCGGGGGGCTTTTCCGACACTTGCTCACCCTCGGTCGCAGCGTGTCGTTCGTTGACAGATCAGGTCAGACCGGTATTCCCGGTGTGCTGCCGGGTGACGGACGGGGCGCTCGAGCGCGTGGGCGGGCCCGTGACGTGACGTGTTGCCGTCCGCAGGGTGACGTTCCCCCTGGTCACGGACAACGGGTGGTGACGCTGCGGGGGCGAGGTTTTGCGTCGTCAGTTCCCTGGTTTCGAGCGGGGGTGGCGTACCCGTGGACGGGGTGCTTGCGCAGACGGGTGTGGTTGTACTCGACCTCGATGAAGCGGAAGACGCCGGCTCGGACAGTCTCAGAGCTCTTGACGTGCTCCCTGGCCTGAGGTCCAGGGATTCCGGCCTGGCTCGTCCGACCCTTCCGGGGGGCTTCCTGCTTCACCGCGCTGTGCGGGCACGGGTGCCCGTCTGACCGGCGCTCCACAGGCGTTTGGTGTCTCCGCCCGTCCGGCGGCGACGATCCGGCGTCCCTCGACCAGGACGTTGCGGGCCGCGTTGTGGTCGCGGTCGTGCACCGTCCCGCACGCCCCGCACGCCCACTCCCGGACGTGCAGCGGCTTGGGCCCGTCCCGGAATCCGCAGGCCGAGCAGACTTGGGAGGACGGGAAAGCCCGGCCCACCCTGGCGAAGGTGCGGCCCTGCCGGGCCGCCTTGTACTGCAGCATCCGGGTGAACGCGGACCATCCCGCGTCGTGCACCGACTTGGCCAGCCGGGTGCGGCCGAGGCCGGACACCGCGAGGTCCTCCACATACACCGCTTGGTTGTCGCGGATGATCCGGGTGGAGGCCTGGTGGTGAGGCGGATCGACTGCCGGGTGTCCTTCTTCGACTTGTAGCGGGGCGGCCCGGCCTTGCGGCCCCGCCGCTTACCGGTGAGCGAGTCGAAGAAGTTCTGGTAGGCGGCATCGAGGTCCCGCAGGGACTGCTGCAGGACGACCGCGGAGACGTCGGCGAGCCAGGTGCGTTCCCCGGTGCGCTTGGCCTGCGTGATGCGCAGCCGGGACAGCTCGGCCGACGTCACGTACGGCAGCCTGGCCGCGTGCGCTTCCTTGCGGTCGCGCAGGCAGTCGTTCCACACCACCCGGGCGCACCCGAAGGCACGCGCCAGCGCATGGCGCTGGGCGGCGTCGGGGTAGGCGCGGTAGTTGTAGCGAAGCTGCACAAACCGTGACGCTACTGCGATTCCATCTCATCAAGGAGCGGAACGACCAAAAGGCTGACAGGCACGTTGTACCGGCGTCTCCCTCTGGGTAACAGCCGCAAAGGCGTCTCCACGGTGCACGTCAGAGCAGTCACGAGATGCATTCATCCCCGGCGTGAACCCCGGGACTTTCTGCGAGGAACCCGGTAAGCGCTGTCCCGTGATCCCGCGAAGCTGAGGGTCATGCCGTGTCCGGACCGGTGCCGATGGCACCGGCCGAGCGAAGCGAATGTCCGAGGTCTCCGGTGAGGATGCGGGGGTGGCGCCACCCCCGCATGTCGGGGCCGGGCAACCTGTGGAACTGGTCGAGTGCTTGGCCGTCGTCGACGGTCGCGGCCTTGTACCGGTCGTCCAGAGCTTTGATCTGCGGGATCCAGAGCTGGACGACGTGTTCGTCCAGCGGGAGCCACGCCTCATGCAGCCAGTTTCGGCAGTTTGATCAGAAACGGTTCGGGTTCCGGGGCGTCGGACGGGTGTGAGCGACCTGGCGGGGGACGCGCGGCATCTGTCGCCGTCGGCGCAGGAGGCCCTGCGGCTGAGGGCGGTGGCCGCGTCGGTGGCGGGGCGGGGCTGTGAGGACGTGACAGCGGCCTTCGGTGTGTCGCTGAAGGCGGTCGACGCGCGGGTGTCGGGCCCGGCCGGATCGTACTCGAGGAGGTCGGCCAGGCCGCCGGGGCAGGTGTCCTTGATGACTCGGTGGGTGGTCGCACCACTGGAGGGGGTACGTACGGCCGGGGCCACCGTGGTGCGGGCGCCGAGTCGGGCCAGGACGTCCTGCGGGGCCTTTGTCGCCGCCCACCGATCGCCGTGAACGTCTTCGCTCCGGTGACGACGGCGGAGCACGCGATCAGCAGGACTACCACGAACGGGTGAGGCTTGGTGTGTCTGTGCCGCGGGCCGGCCGCGTCGGCGGCCGGTCGCGCGGTGCTGATGAGCGGGCGATCTGGCCGGGCGGATGGTGGAGGAGTGAGGGCACATCGAAGCTCCGTTGCGTGCGGGGGGCTTGGGAAGGCCGCCTGCACGACGGAGCTTCGTTGCGTACGGTCGTGTACCCAGCCGGCGTCGTCACCCCGCCGTGACCTGCGCGCCTGCAGGGTCGCTCCGACTTCTTCGGGGCCGTTTCGAGTGCGTCGGTGTGGTGGGGCTGGGCTGGCAGGGCGTTGCTGTCCGGTTTTACGATGGGGTGCCCGGGCGGGTGTGAAAGCGTGGGTTCGGGGTGGGATGCTGCAAAGGGACCCCGGCCCGATTCCAGCGGGCCGGGGTCCTTGTGTGGTGCCGGGGTGGCGGTTGGGTCAGCGTCCGCCGTGTCCACCGAAGTGGTGGCCGATGACCCGGAAGCTGCCCACCACTCCGTTCTTGACGAAGACGCTGTCCTTGACCCGGCGGGGGTGCACGCCGTCGCTGGAGCTGTGCGGTCCGACGGTGGCGATGGGGGCGCCGTTGTCGCAGGTGGCTCCGCGGAAGACCTCGACGGTCCTCTTGCTGTCGTTGCGGATGTTCAGGCTGCGGGAGCCCAGGCCGCTCACGACGGTGATGCAGTCGCCCGGGTGGGCCGAGTAGGAACGCTCGTTGATGTGGATCCGGCCTTCGAAGCCCCGGTCTCCGTGGTCCTTGCCTTCGTAGTCCTTGCCTTCGTAGTCCCGGTCCTCGTTGTCCTTGCCTTCGTTGCCCTTGCCGGAGTCGCCGCCCAGGGGGGCCGCAGCGGGGGCGGCCGCCTGCTGGACCGCGGGGACGGCCTGGGCCGGCTCGTAGGCGGACGCCGAGGCGTAGGTGATACCGGTGGCGGCCAGGGCCGCGGCGGCCGCGACGGCCGCGGTGACGACGGTGGGACGGGTGATCATCACGTGTTTCTCCTGATCTCGGTGGATCGGCCGGGCGGCCGACTTGTGATGAACGTACTGACTGCTCCTCATATCTGTCATATCGGGACATGGGGGAAAGTCGGCAGATTGACTCCGATCAGGTCACAGGGGGTGCTCGTATGCCGTGTCATGGTGTGCTGACGTGTAATCAGATTGCTTTTTCTGTAGTGGACTTGATGCGCCGATACGCCGTCCGGGGGACTTTTCCGACACTTGCTCACCCTCGGTCGCAGCGTGTCGTTCGTTGACATATCAGGTCAGACCGGTATTCCCGTCGTACTGCCGGGTGACGGACGGGACGCTCGAGCGCGTGGGCGGGCCCGTGACGTGCCGTGTTGCCGTCCGCAGGGTGACGTTCCTGCAGAACGTCTCGATGAAGGCGAAGACCTGACGTTGGCCTCAGGCGGGCATCACTGTGCACCTGAGGCCGGTCGGCGGGTCCGTGCGAGCGTCCTGGAGACGTGTCCGCCGCCCGTAGCGGGCTCTGTTCATGGTGATGTGGGCGGCTCGTCCGGCGGACCGGAACCTGGGTCATCGGGCCGGAGGCCGGGTGTCATCGACCTCGCCTCCTGGGCGAGGTGGCCCGGCCGTACCGGGGCGGGCCCGCTCAGAGCCACGGCGGCCATGACGACGATGATGCCCTGGATGACCAACGAGCAGACGCCCAGGGGTTCCAGCCAGTTGCCGTAGTCGGCCTCGTCGGTGGGGATGGGAGTGGCACGGGTGACGATGTAGCCGATGGTGGTCAGCAACGCGGTGAGTCCTCCCACGACCCAGCCCAGCCGCGGTCCGCGGGGCAAGAGGAAGGGCACGTCCGCGTCGGTGGCCTCATAGACGTGGATCCCGGCATCGGCCGGGAGAAGAGCTCCGGCCACAACGCGCGCCCCGCCGTGCTCCGCACGGCCGCGCGGAGTGGAGGCAGGACTGTCCAGCATGATCCATCCCGTGCTCGATTTCTGGTCAACAGGTCCCACGCGCCACCGCGCGAGCAGGCCAGGGACATGATGCCTGTCGCCGCGGGCCGATCGCGGGCACATGGGGTGGCGTGTCCGGTGCCAGGCCCCTTCGTGTTTTTCTGCTCACCCATCCGCCCCCTTCACCGGCATCTGCACCGGTCCGAGCGGAGGGCGTGGACATCCCGCCCTCCACGTCGTCGACGGCGGGCGGCATGCTGTCGTAGACCTCGGCGGGCGGCCGCGGAAGCCGCCCGCCGACCTCCTCACCGAAGCCCTCGGCACCAGACCCACCGCCCTACGCCCGAGCCGGAGCCGACCTTGATCGCCCGGCAGTGCTGCCGGCCGCTCGCAGCGCGTCCTCGGCCACCCGTGAGACAGGGCGACCACCACCGCACCGGGCAGCCCCGACGAGACGGCGGTGCCCGGCGCGGGAGGCCCCGCACCGGGCACACACAGGATCCCCCTGGACGGGTACACCACCAGGGACCGCCGGCGTCCGCCGCGGTCCGCGGTGAACCCCCTCCCCCGGCCCGCCCGGGCGGCACACCGCAAGTACGCCGCCCGGACGGACCCGCCCACGGCCCGGCCGCTCACCTGACACAGGCAAGCCGGCTCACCCACTGGGACAGCGTGAGCGAAGCGGCCGGAGCCCCTCGGGCCGCACCGTGTCGGCGGCGACGATGCCGCGAACCACGGCCGCAGCCGGCCGCCCCGGACGGGGACGACGCCCGCGGCCGGCCCGGGCCGTCCGCCAGGGCCCTGCGAAGACAGGACAGGTGCGCGGCCACGGCCGCGAGACAGTGATGCTCGTCCCGGCACTCGGCACAGGCCGCCAGATGGGCGCGGACCGCGCTCGTCTCACCGGGGTCCAGGACGTTGAGGGCGTGTCCTTCCAGCAGGTCACCGATGATGCGGCAATCCCGGGAGGCAGTGAACATGGCAGGTCCCTTCGTGCAGGGGTGGCGATCACCCCGTCCACGGGGCCGGTGTCCGGCCGGCACAACCGGTACACGGCTCCGTTCCATGACCTCACCATCGCCCGGCAACGGCCCCCCGCGCATCGTCCCCGCGCAGCAATTCCCGGCTACCACGACCGCAGTACCCGACAGCCCCGCCCACGACAGCCCCGCCCACGCCAGGGCCACGACGCGCTCCGCGGCCACGCCGGCACTCACCCGGACACCGCAGGACGAGTGCTGTGCTTGTGTCGCCGTTTCCCTGCTCGGGTCTCGTCGACGCACAGGTCGACCGAGTGGAGTGGTCGCGACTGCACAGGGATGACTGACCTCTGTACTGGTTCGGAAGATCACAGGAAGCCTCATGTGTGAGGCTGACTTTGATCTCCACCGGCGGGCAGCCTGATGCGTGTGCTGCTCCGCCAGGTGCGAGCGCTTCTGCTGGACGTGGGCTGTCACTTGTGTGGCGTGCGGGCTTCTCACGGGGGTGAGGGGTTCAGGGCCTGTCACCGTCTCTGGACAGCACGCCTGGGACCGTTAGCCGGCGCACGCGAACCGTCCGTCATCAGGAGCGGAGCCAAGCCTCGAAACAGGAGCCGGCCCACAGGGGGCGTGTTTGCCTGACTACTGCCAGCGATGGCAGAATGTGGGAAAGTTGGAAAGTCGGAGAGTCGTGATTTGGCTAAATCCTGGGTAGCCTGGGTAGCGAAGGAGACATGGAAGGTGAGAGTGGGAGGTCATCCATGGCTGCGGCTACATTCCAGGCCAGCGTGCGTGACAAGGGGCAGTTGACGCTGCCCGCAGGCGTGCGCGAGGCGCTGGGGGTCTCCCCGGGTGACGAGATCGAGTTCGAGATCAACGACGCCGGCGTCGTCGAGGTTCACGGACTGAGGAAGATCCGCACCGACCAGGCATGGTTCTGGACGGAGCGGTGGCAGGCCGGTGAGCGCGAGGCCAGCGAGGACATCGCGGCTGGGCGCACGACCCGCCACGAGGACGTGGACGACATGTTCGCGCACCTCGACAAGGAGAGCTGACCTCGACCCCCTGGGAGGCCCATTGCCGACTTTCGCGACGACTGCCCGCTTCGACCGCGACTTCAAGAAGCTCCTTCCGCAGGAGCGAGAGAGGTTCGCGGACACCGTCCGGAACAAGTTCGTACCGGACGGTGCGACGGGGCAGTTTCGGCCCGGCCTCCGGATCAAGCCGGTTCAGGGAGTCAGGCTCCCTGACGGAGAGCGCCCGGTCATGGAAATGACCTGGGCTCCCGACGGGCGTGCCACCTGGCAGTACGGAGATGAACTCCGCGAAGGTGAGCCGCACGTCATCTGGCGCCGGGTCGGTGGACACGAGATCTTCGATCCCGGGCCCGCCTGAGGAGCCGGGAGCGGCCCACGCGTGCATCAGTGGGCCGCTCCCTGTCATCCCGCTGAGGTTCGTGTCCGACTCGGCCGGCCCGGCGGTTGCATGGGTTGACACCCGTGTGACTGTGATCGCGTATCTCCATCATGTCGGCACGCGAGTCGGTGGTGGCCGGCTTCCCCACCGCGGTCGGCACCCTGTGGAAGATCGACAGCACCCACGCGAACCACATGACCCGCGACTTCTACCGTCGTGCAACAGCCACCGACACCCCCAGCGCCGCCTCCGCCCTGCACGACAGGGTCCGACAACTGCGCCGCCGCATCCCCGACCGCCCGCACATCTGGGCGGCGTATGTCCACGCGGGGACGTAGAGGGCACACCGCCCTCAAAAACGAACCCCAGGCCGCTGACGTGGGGGTTTTCGTGGAGCGGGTGACGAGAATCGAACTCGCGCTCTCAGCTTGGGAAACGATGGCGCTTCCAGGGGTTCAGTGGTTCTGACCTGCCCCTATGTCTCTTCTTGGTGCGGTCGCTCAAGCCGATCGCGCCGCTGTTGACCGTGGTTGTCCGCTCTTACGGGCACGCTGTGGGCACGGCGCCGCGAAGTTGAGGAGCACGGTGTCGGTGTGGTCCTCACCGTGCTCGGAGCATCTCGGCTCGCAGACCGGCTGAGCGGTGCCGTTGCAACGGTACGCATTCATGGCGTACCGGCCTGCTGTTCCCCTGCGGGGCGCATGTCGCTGTCGTACACGGTCCGGTAGTCCGGGAGGACAACTCGCGCTGCCGGGGACACCTTCTCGACCTGGGTGAGAAACGCGTCCAGATCCATCGCCGGGTCCCGTACGGGTGAACTACTCAGAGGCACTTCGAAGTTGTCCCAGTGGACGGGTACGACGACGCCGGGAGTGTCCAGCGCACGCAGCAGTCGGGGCACGTAGCGGGGAGTGACCGTGCTGGAGGGCACGGCGATCATCGCGAGGTCGGGGCACAGGCCACGCACTGCCCGCTCGGAGAAGTCACTGGCTCCCATGAGGAACGCCGACGGGCCGCCGACCCCGGCGGTCACCTGGAAGGCGAGGGTGTCGCCCTCGGGCAGGTCCGCGATGGTGCTCGGGACCGTCGTGGGCGGGGCGTTCAGCGTGCCCGGGGCGAAGTAGGAGAACTTTTTGTTGCGGCTGTGCAGGCTCGGCACGACCTCGACGGTGATCCCCCCGAAGTCCAGCACCTCGCCGCCCTTCACCACGGAGATCTGTCCCGCGTCCACCCCCAGGGAGACCAGCAGGTGGTACGTGGTCTCGGTGCCGACCACGCGGGCGCCGGTGGTCCTGGCGATGTGAGGCACGTCGGCGAGGTGGTCCCAGTGGGAGTGGCTGACCAGGACGAGTTCGGGGCGGCCGATGTGCGCGTCCACGATCTCCGGCCGGGTCCGCAGGGGGGTCCGCGGGTCGAAAGCCCCGTTGAACAGGCCCGTGGGGAAGCGGGTGAGATACGGATCGAAGAGTACGGTCCGGTCGCCCACGTCGATACGCCAGCCGGCGGTGCCGAGCCAGCGGAACGACACCGAACCGGCGGCTGGGCCACGGCCCCGGCCGCTGTTCCCGGCCGAGGCGGTGGCGGTCGTGGCCGGGATCAACGGGGAGGCCGCGCCGAGCGCGGCACCGCGCAGCACCGTACGACGGTCGAGCCCGCGGTGGGAGGGTACGTCCAACCTGTCCGTGACATGTGTGTTCTGGGTCATGGCGTCAGGAGATCAGGGCGTGAACTCCCTTGTCCAAGACCAGAATTCGGCTTGAGTGATACGCGAACGCATATGTGGCCTGGTCACCGGCTGTTGCCGCTTTCCCGGAGGTAGCCGACCGCGATTCCTGCGGCTCTACCCATCGCGGTGTCCACCGTGGGGCGGGAGGCGGCCAGGTCGTGGGTGCGGGCGAAGACGGCGATCGCGTAGTGCGCGCCGTCGGGGTAGCGGGCGACGCCCGCCTCCATGTGCAGCCCCGGCAGGGTTCCGGTTTTGGCCGCGACCGTGACGTCGTCCGGGAAGCCCGACACCAGACGGTGCCGGAATACTTGGCGTCCCATCAAGTCCCTTACGAACGCGCAGGCTTCTGGCGGACCGGCGGCATTGCTCCAGATGAGCTGGAGCAACCGGGTGATCTCGCGGGGTGTGCTCGCCGTGGTGTGGCGGGGGTCCAGTACGGCCAGCCGTCTCTTGCGGTCATCCGGCAGGGCGGGGTAGCGGACGGCGAACTCGCGCTCGTCGCGCGCTCCGACCTCCGCGAGCATCGACTCCAGCAGGTCGCGCGGGCCGCCCACGATCCGGGTCCGTTCCATCCCGAGTTCCTTCGCGAGCAGTCGTACGGTGTCCAGGCCGATGCGGGCCAGCAACAGGTCGGCCGCCGTGTTGTCGCTGACCGACATCGCGAAGTGGGCCAGGTCGCGCAGTGACAGTTCGACGTCGTCCAGACAGCCGGCGGTGCCCCAGCCGCCGAGCCGGTCGGCCGCGGTCACCCGCACCCGCTCCCGCGGGTCGAGCTGGCCGGCGACAACCTGCCGGGCGAACTCCAGTGCCAGCAGCACCTTGAAGATCGAGGCGATCACGACGGGGGCGTCGGCGCCCACGGCGACTTCATGGGCACCCGGCTCCGCGTCGGCCTCCCCAGCGGCCCCCGCGCGCACGTGAAGGGGGAGGACGTGCAGCTGCCCTTCGGCGCCCGCACCGGTGAAGACCTGCCGGATCCGTTCCTCGATCACTGTTTACCCCTTGCCGTCGATTCGTTCCGATCACCGGATTGTGGTCGGCCTGGCCGGCCAGGTGTTGTCCGGACGATCATGGGAGTCCCCGGTGATGGCGAACACATCATCATGGAGCCCTCTCACCGCGGCCTCGCATACGATCCTGACCGTGGATCTCTTGCGCCACCTGCGTCTTTTCGTCACCGTGGCCGACGAGCTGCACTTCAGCCGGGCCGCCGAGCGGCTGGGCATGGCGCAGCCGCCGCTCAGCCAGGCGATACGTCGGCTGGAGAAGGAGCTCGGTGCAGAGCTGTTCGACCGCTCGCAGCGCGGCGTCCGGTTGAGCGCCGCCGGGGCGGCACTGCTGGAGGAGGCCCACGAACTCCTCGCCCGGGAGGAGAGGCTGCGCGCGCTGGCCCGCCGTGCCACCGACGGTGGCCTCGGCACATTCCGCGCGGGCGTACCGCCCGACACCACGGCCGCCGTGCTGTCCGCACTGCTGACCGCCTGCGCGGAGCACGCTCCGGGGCTCTCCGTCGACCTGCAGGAGGTCACCACCGAGGAGCAGGTGCGGCTGCTCTCCTCCGGAGGGCTGGACGTCGGGCTCGTGCACCACCCCGTCGACGCCACCGAACTGCGACTCGGCCCCGAGATCTTGCTGGACCTGGGCATCGTCCTGCCGCGTACCTCGCCGCTGGTTCAGATGCCGGAGGTGACGCTCGGTGACCTCTCGGGCCACGACCTGGTGCTCTTCCCACGGGCACACGCACCCGGCTGGTACGACAGGATCCTCGACGTGTGCCGCACCGAAGGCTTCGTACCCGGCCGCCTTCGGCATGCGTCCAACCCCGAGTTCCTGCTCGCCCTCGTGACAGCGGGCCGCGGAGTCGCCTTCGATCAGGGGCCGATGGCCCGCAAGGAGCCCCGCGTCGCCTGGCGGCCACTGGCCGACCGACCCCTCACCCTGCGCATCAGCGGCGCCTGGCCCGTCGGCCGCGGAGCCCACCCGGCCGCCCGCCGCTTCGCGGAACTCGCGGCCGACGTCCTGGCCCGCGACCACACGGCAACCTCGAGACGCGAGGGCCTCCCGCGCCTCCCGGACGAGGCCCCCCGCCCGTGGTCGGTGGTCTACGGCTAGGTGTGCTGTTGCGTCGCACGAGGCACTGACGTCCAGAGGATGAGCCAGGTGTGGTGGCGGATCCGTCAGAACGGCACGGCAGGGCGCGGAGCACCACGGAAGACCTGGCGGGTGTGCCATGCGCGGTGGCCGGCCGCGATCGGGCCCGCCCACTGCAGCGGGTTGTGCACGTAGGCCCAGGGGGGCGGGCGTGACGTAGCGGACGGTCTCCGGGGCGTAGTGCCGGTGGGCGTTGTAGGGCGGCCGGGTCTCGGGGGCGACGTCCTGGCCGGGAAAGCGCAGCGGCGTGTAGGCGTCGGCGTCCCGGTTCCAGGCCGTCAAGAAGGCAACCGAGAAGTCTTCCGGCACGAATCCGGCACGCGGCAAGTGATCACCGCGCACGACAACAAGGTCCAGGTCTCTGACCTGGACCTTGAGCATGGAGCGGGTGACGAGAATCGAACTCGCGCTCTCAGCTCGGGAAGCGACGGCGCTTGCGCGGCCGCATGGCTGCTGCCCTGGGAAGATTCGTTGTACTGCGGCAGGTGTGAGGGCCTGCCGGCACCGCTGTTGACCGTGGTTGTCCGCTCTGAAGGGCACGCTGTGGGCACGACGTCGCGGGGTGGACAAGCGCCGTGCTCGTGTCGCCTTCTCCGCGCTTGGGGCTCGTCGACGCGTAGGTCGACTGAGGAGAGTCATCGCGACTGCACATGGATGGCTGACCTCTGTCCTGCTCGGGGTCGTTCCACGGCGTCGGGCTGTGCCTGTCATGCCTCGGCACGGGGCCACCTTGTGCGACCGGAGAGCGGTCGTCGTCGAGGCACTCCGAGGTGAGCGGGTCCTGGAAGGCTCCGACGAGCCACTGCCCGCCGGGACGGTGAGTCGCTTCGGCGGGACCTCGAACATGCCCTCTGCGGGCGCGCTTTCCGTTCTCACCGGACGCCTCGGTGGCCAGGGTGAGGCTGTCCGGCCGGTCGCCGTCGTCGCGGTAGGTGATCTCCCTGGTGACAGGCTTGTCGTCGGTGTGTGGCCACTGCGTGGTGCCGAAGCTCAGTGCAGGGCCGGCGGTCACCTGCCGGTCGATGGCCTGCTTCAGGTCCGTACGGCTCGTGCCCTGCGCGAACACGGGGAGGCTCTTGGCCGGTTGGGCGGAGGAGGCGAGCGCGGCCCTGATCCGCTCGCCGGTCCGGTCTGTCGGCGCGCGAGACGGACGTGGTCCGGCTCGTGGCCACCGGTCTCACCAACGCGGAGATCGCCGCCGAACTGTCCATCTCCGTGGGCACGGTGAAGACCCACCTGGGCAACGTGCAGACCAAGCTCCCCGCCCGTAACCGCGTCGAGATCGCCGCGTGGGCCTGGCGGTCGGGCATCGTCGGCGGGTGAGGACGAGCCCTGGCACCAGGACTCACTCCCGCTCGGTTTCTAGGAACGGTTCTCCTCGTCCCGCCCCCACTCGGAGGAACCGAGCGGATGGGTGTACGCGGGCCGTCCCGCGTTCCCGCTCGTCCGGAAGGGGTTGCCGTGGTCGTCGACGCGTACGGTGCCCCGCCGGTCACCGCTGGACCAGGCCAGTTCCAGGTACCAGCTCACATGGTGCGCCCGCGCGTCCGCGAAGACGTAGAAGACTTCGGGATCGGACTCACTCACCTTGTACGGGAAGTCCCGCTGACCGGCCCGGGGGGAGAGCACGGGCCGCCCGGCGTCGAGGTCCACCCCGAAGGCCGCCGTCTCCACGTCACCACCGCACCCGACGCCCATCGTGAAGTCGTTCCAGGCGAGGGGCGCGCTCTTCTCCACCACCCGCACGTGCAGTTCCTCCAGGACGACGGTGGCCCTCCCGGTGCCCTGCACGGTCAGCGCGAGCATCTGCTGCCCGCCGGCGACCCCGCCCAGCGCGGTGACCCACCCACGCGCGTCCGGCTCACCCGGCGGCGGAGGCACCTGCTCGGGCTTCCGGTCGATCAGGTAGTGCTGGCTGCACGGCCCTTCCCACTTGTACGGATTGACGGCGACGGTCGGCGCGGTGGCCCCGTCCTCGGAATCGCCGCCCCGGGCCGCCCCGGCCGCACCGTTCCGGGAGGCGGGGGCAGAGGCAGAGGCAGAGGCGGAGGCGGAGGCGGAGGCGGAGCCGGACGTCGTGGGAGTGGCACTGTGCGAGGCGGACGGCGAGGCCGACCGGCCCTTCGCGTCGGCCGACTCGGGGGCGCCGGGGCTTTCGCCGCCGGAGCCGACGGACCGGGAGGCAGCTCCCACCGGCCGCTTCCCGCCCGGGTCGTCACCACCGTCGCTGAGCACGAGACTCACCACGAGCGCGGTCGACACGACGGCGGCGGCCCCGGCGAGGACGACGGTACGCCGCCGCGCCACGGGAGCCTTCGCCGCGGATCGCCGCTCACCCTCGGGACCGGCCCCGGCCGCCGCCCCGGCCTCCGCTGCCCCGGTTCCGGCCTCCGCCGCTGTCCGTGCCCGCGGTTCCTTCTCGGCAGGGGCCCCGCCCGCCTTCTGCCTCCGCCGGGCATCCGCGAGTACCCACCGCCGATGCAGTTCCACCAGTTCCTCGGGCGTCGCCTTGCACACCCGCGCGAACCGTTCCACGGGCGCGTAGTCCGTCGGCACCGCGTCCCCGTTGACGTACCGGTGAAGTGTGGACGCGCTCGTGTGCAGCCGCTTCCCGAGCACCCCGTAACTGAGCCCGGACCGCTCCTTCAACCGCCCTAACAGCTCGGAGAATTCGTCTCCCGCCATGCTTCCGTTCCCTCCCCACATCCCGGACCCCCGTCCCAGGGGGAGGTCATTCCCCCAGGTCAGAGCCGTTGCAAGCGTTCCAGCGTCCCGGATTCCCCGGCAGTCGTGGCAGTCGGGACGGATCACCGCACAAGCTGGGGCCATCCAAGCACGCCGCTCCCCGAATCCGGGCGAACGGCCCCTGCCACGACACGTACTGCCCAAGGGGGACCACATGTCCACACGCACCCACCGCACCCGTGTGTTCGCCGCCGCCGCGTTCGCGGCCGCCGCGCTGACGCTGACGGCGTGCAGCAACGGAGAGGGCGTCCACGACGAGGGGGCAGCGGCGGGATCCGCATCCACGTCGGCGCCCACGTCCTCGCCCGCGGCGAGCGGGGGAACCTCCACCGGGGCGGGGCAGACCGAACCGGCGGGCTGGGTCTCCGGAGACTCGGCGGGCGGCGCGGCCGGTTCGAGCGGCACCACGGGTGCCACGGGCTCGTCGGGTTCCGCGGGCTCCAAGGACCCGGTGTCCGCCTCGACCCCCTGCTCCAGCACCTCCACCCGGATGACCGCCACGGAGGTCTCCCGCCCCCTGAACCACCTTCTCCTCACGGTCACCAACACCGGTTCGAAGAACTGCGACCTCATCGGCTATCCGGCGGTCCGGTTCGGCGAGGCCCAGTCCGTCCCGCCGGCCTTCGAGGACTCCAAGCCGCAGGCGGTGGTCACGCTGGCCCCCGGCGAGTCGGGCTATGCGGGCGTCCTCCTCTCGGCCGCGGACGGCAGCGGCTCCCACGGCTACACGACCAAGTCCCTCCAGGTCTTCTTCAACGACGGCGCGGGCACCGCCCGCCCGTCACTCCCCGCGAAGGGCGTGTACGTGGACGACTCGATCGGAGTCACGTACTGGCAGTCGACCATGGCCGACGCCCTGGCCTGGTGAGGCACCGGCTCACTGACGCCACGGTTCGGAAGGCCAGGACCACGGCCGCGACGGAGGCGTCCGCCGATCCTCCCGGCACGGATCCGGCACGCGACCACTGACCACAGCAGACGGCAAGAAGGCCCGGGTCGCATGACCTGGGCCTTCTCCATGGAGCGGGTGACGGGAACAGAACCCGCGCTCTCAGCTCGGGAAGCTGCGATCGTTCGTGGACGGTTCGAGCGCTGAGCTGGACGAACGTACGGCCCTCACTCCTTCTGGGCTCGACCGTCTTCACCGTGGTTCCCCGCTGTTCCCCGATCGATCTGGTGCGGTAGTGGTGCAGCGCTGCGGCGCCCAGGAGGGGACCAGTCGTCCACACTCCCTTCCTGATCCCCTCCTTCAACCGGGATGCCCGGCTGCTAGCGTCCGGCACCATGTGGGCTCAAGAGATCGTGGCCGGCCGACCGGCCTGGCGGCACACCCCTTCCGGAGTGGTCTTCCGGGCTGTTCCCGGTGGGACGTTCCGGATGGGCCTGTCCGACGCGGAACTGGACGCGGTTCGTGCCATCGAGCGGGTCGACGGCGCCGATGACGACCTCGACGCGTTCTTCACCAGCGCTGACCGGGCCCGGCCGGTGCGGGAAGTGCGGGTCGAGCCGTTCCTGATCGCCCGGCATCCGCTCACGGTGGCGCAAGTACGGCACTGGCTGCCCGAGTACGAGGACAGCTTCGCCGAATCGGATTCGAGAACGGCCCGGCTTGAGGACGACCTGGACGACCTGCTCGAAGTATTGCCGTTCCGGCTGCCCAGTGAGGCGGAGTGGGAGTACGCGGCCCGGGCAGGTACGACCACCCTGACCTTCCGGGGGGACGGGAGGCCGGACGAGGACCAGGTGCTCGACGACTTCTCCGACGAGGAGCGCACCGCTGCGGCCGAGAACGCCTTCGGGCTGGCGGCGATGGGGTCGGCGAACGAAATCTGCGCCGACGTGTGGATCCCGCATTTCACGGACGCGCCCGCGGACGCACGCTCCCGCACCGGGGACGGCCCGCGGGTGGTGCGCGGAGGCGGCGGCGACCTCTCTCCGTGGCAGGGCTGCGACGAGTGGCTGCTGTTGCTCTCCGCCACCCGCGACGAACTCCAGGACTTCACCGCGGTCCGCCCGGTCGCACCCGTGCCAACCCACTAGCGGCATCCGGCAGATGCAACACGTACAGAGAACGCGTCCCTTGGGGGTCGCCGGCACAGCGACGGCGCCTGTTCCGGCAGCCTGAGAAGCTGCCGACGAGACGGGGACAGCCCAAGGGGTGGGGATGTTGTTCATGATCGCTGGCCTGGTGATGGTCGTTGCGGCCATCGCATGGGCAGTCCTGGGAGTGCACGCCTTGCTTCTCGGCCGTATGCCGGGGCAGTGGCTCCCTGGGCTGGTGCGGCAACCGAGGCTGTGGGGAGCGGGAGCCCTGCTCATGCTGGTGAGCTGGAATCTCGGCTCGCCGTCGCTACTCGTGGTCGGAATCGGGATCGTCGCGCTGGGGCACGTCGCGAAGCCCACGCGCTGACCCGGCCAGTCGGCACGGTAGGCGACTGCAGCCAAACGCTGGACACCCCAACCCTCCTCGTCGCTCCACTCGCGCACCGTCGCGGTCACGACTGCGGTGTCCTTACGGGGCCCTCTGCGGCGGCCCATCTACCGCTCCCTTCGCGTATGGCGCCATCACCGGTTGATCGGGATCTCGTAGACGATCTCGCAGTGAGCCGCGGGCACCACGATGTCCGCCGTCTCCACTGGGCGACCGTCGTCGCTGTAGTACGTCCGCCGGATGTGCGTGACCAGGGCAGCCTTCTGGACGCCGAGCAACGGCGCCTCCTCGGCGGTCGCCTGCCTCGGCTCCGGCTGCTCCACGGCGTGGCTGACCGTGATGCCGATCGCGGCCATGCGGTTCACGACGCCCGCTCCTGCGTGCGGGCCTCCCTCGGGCAGAACGACGAGAGTGCCGGCGGTGAGGTCGTACGGCTCCCAACTCGTCGACAGCTGCACCGGCCTGCCGTCCGCCAGGAACTCGTACGTCGTCCGCACGCACAGCTCGCCTTCGGCGATACCGAGACGCGTGGCGATCTCCGCCGGCGCCGGGACCTTGGCCTCGGTCCGGCTCTCCCAGTCGCCTTGCCTGCCCACGGCCTTCATGTCCGCCCGGAACGGCGAGCCGCTGGGCTGCTCGCGCGCCGATGACCGGACCACCCGTACGCGCTGCCGTGGCTCGGCGACGTAGGTGCCGGAACCGGCGCGGCCCTCCAGCACACCTTGGGAGATCAGCAATTCCTGTGCCCGGCGTACCACGTTGTCGCCGACGCCGTACTCCTGGCCGATCTGGGCGCGGGAGGGAAGTCGGTCCCCCGGCTCCCACTCGTGTTCTGCGATCCGCCGCCGCAGCTCGTCGGCGATGCGGAGATAGGGCGGTTGCTCAGACATATGGAAAATCTAGTCCACTAGCTCTAACCTAGTTAACTAGCTTTACTCAAAGTGATCGTCGCTAACCGGAGGGCTGCCCTGTGCCTGCTTCCAAGGAGCGCGCGGAGGCCATCGCAGCCCGGTTATCGGCCGTCGGGCTCGCCACGCGCGTGGAGGAGCGCGATGACTGCACGGCCATCGAGGCGGAGGTGCCGGAACCACTCTCCGCGGAGTCATGGCGGGAGGTCCTGGAAGCGCTGGCCGATACCGACCGCTTCGGCCTTCTCGCCACCAGTTCGAACGACCGCACCCTCTGGGCGGTCGTACACAAAACGGTCCCCGCGACGGGCGACGTCGGGGGACCGGGTCATCAGCGATAGGGGCTGAACACCGTGCTCAATCGTATCCGCCGTACCGCCTCGCGCCTCAGGGAGCGGTACCGCCACAAGGGTCGGCACCGCCGCTCCGAAACACCTGCGTGGCCGGTGGCTGTGTCCCCGGAAGTCGCTTACGGCGCGGTGCTGTTCCTGCGTCGGCACCGCGAGCACACGGGCGTTCTCGTGGGGGAGGAAACGGCGCTCGTCCGCCCGTACGTACTGGCCAGTGAGGCGCGAGCACGGCACCGCTCGGCGGCCATGAGCCGCGCTCCCCTCGCCGGCCCTTGGTACGCCTCGGCGGGTGACCGCTGATGCCGTCCCGCCAACAGCCCCACACCACCCAACCGGGGCCCGACTCCTACCGGTCGGCCTCCTGCCGCATCGGCACACACCACGCCTGCGCGGAGTCGTCCCCGGTCGCCGCACCGGTCGACGTGCCGGTGATCTACGAAGCCTGCGACTGCTCGTGCCACACCATCGCCGAGTGCCCAGTACCGACAGAGGCGGCACGGTGAGGGGGCCGGCACTCAGCGGCGCGGTGCTCTCCCCGGTCGAGATCACCTCGACCAGCGTGCAGCTCGGCGACGTCATCCAGGTCGGGGGCCAGCAGTGCCGGGTGACCGACCTCTTCCAACTGCCCGGCGGAGCCAAACGACTCGTTTTCGACTCGGGCGAGTTGCTGACCATCCACACGGGGACCTGGCTCGTCGCCCTGCGGCTCGTGCGAGTGAGAGGCGGTGACCCCGCCCGTGCCCTCACGACGCGACGCCATCGCCGATGACCTCCGGAACCGGATCGCCACCGGTCGGCTCAAGCCCGGTGAACGCCTGCCTTCTGAGGCGCATTTGGCGGAGCAATACATGGTCAGCACACCGACGCTGCGGAACGCCCTCGCCGTACTTCCGCCGGTACTCCTTCGTCAGCGCGTAGTCCGCCCCGTCGGTGGTCCAGGAGGCGGTGGGGTCCTCGGGGGCCACGGGGGTGTAGGTGAACCCCTGCTTCTTCATGCAGGCCGCGATCGCGTTCTCCAAGAGGTACTGCTTCTTGAGGTCGGCGTTCGCGTCGGCGGGAATGTCGAGCTGCCCCGACGATCCGGCCGTGGTCTTCTCACCGTCCGACGCGTGGGACTCCGAGCCGGTGTCGGTGTCGGTTCCGGTGCCACAGGCCGCCAGCAGCGGCAGCAGGCTCACCGCCGCCGTCGCGGCCAGTCTCCGGGCAGTGCGGGAGCGAGTCGTTTACTTCCGTCCGATCGGGAGGGCGGGGGATTCTGCGGGCGTGGGAGAACGCGGAGTCCACGGTGGTGCCGGCAGTTCATGGAGCTGGGGTCGGTACATGACCGAGCTGTAACGGCCGACCGCCGTGACGGCCGGCTCGGGGACCGGCGCCGGTCATACGGGCGGCCCGGTGACGAGGTCACCCTTCTCGTCGTAGGGCCAGGCGTTGGCGACGCAGCCGTGCAGGCCCTTGATCTGCTGCATCATCACGGGGGCCAGTTGCCCGGCGCCCCCGCAGGTCACGTGCGAGTGACCGAGGAAGTGCCCCATCTCGTGGTTGATGATCAGCGCCCGGTAGTCATGGATCGGTCCGTCGAAGGTGGGCGAGCCCTTGACCCAGCGCTTGAGGTTCACCACCACCCCTCCGGGAACCTCGCAGTTGTACTCGCCTCCGGTGTCCTGCTGGATGCCCGCCCAGCACAGGGCGTCCGCCGTCGCCGGTGTCGCGATCCTTATCGTGATGTCGTGCGGCGATCCCGCGCTCACCAGCTGGAACGCGTTGTCCGGGTCGTGGGTCCAGCCCCGCGGGGCGGTGAGTATGTCGGCGATCTCGTTCGCCGCCTGGGACGGCGAGATGTCGAGGCCGATCTCGACCTCCACGACGTAGCGCACCAGGCGGGAGCCGCTGCCCACCGCCTCCCCACCGGCCTGCGCGGTGACGAACGTCCCGCTGCCCGTCGGGGGGACGTCGATCTCGGTCCGGCTCGCGGAGGGGGAGGGGGTCGGTGTGGGTGTGGGGGTGGGTGTGGGAGTTGGAGTGGGAGTGGAGGTGACGTGCGTGCTCCGCGGTTGCGGCGCACCGCTCGGCGCGTCGCTCCGCCCGCCTCCCAGGAAATACGCCGCCGGGCCCAGTAGGCCGGCGGCCACCAGCAGGCCGATCAGCAGGTTCCGGCCCCGGTGGCGCGGCCGTCCCCGGCGACGGGAGGACCGGCGCCGGCGGCCGGCGCGGTGACCGGCCGCGGTGCTGCCGGTGGGGGGTGCGGACTGCCGCTG
Source organism: Streptomyces sp. GDS52 (assembly GCF_052246875.1). NCBI lineage: Bacteria > Bacillati > Actinomycetota > Actinomycetes > Kitasatosporales > Streptomycetaceae > Streptomyces > Streptomyces sp. GDS52. The sequence continues at coordinate 3,431,641 of NZ_CM125966.1, read as the reverse complement.
TCGTGCCGAATGCATGGCAGCTCAATCTGGTGATTCCAGATGATCGCGATGAGCCGGCACTGTCACGGAAGGGTAACGGTGCCCCGCGCTCCCCGGCCCGTGTGATCGTTGTGTAACGGCGGGCGGAGAGGGGCCTTCCTCGGGACGGTCACCTCGTCCGGCCTGCTTACACTGCCGAAATGCCACGGGTCCTGATCGTCGAAGACGACCAAGATGTCCGCAGGGCCGTCCAACTGGGTCTGCGGCACCAGGGGCATGAGGTCTTCGCCGTGGAAACGGGGGAGGAAGGGCTGGAACAGCTCCTCCCCTTCCGGCCGGACGTCGTCGTGCTCGATCTCATGCTGCCCGGCATCTCCGGCCTGGACGTGTGCCGCCGGATCAGGGACCGCGACCAGGTGCCGATCATCATGGTGACGGCCCGGGGAGACGACATCGACGTGGTCGTGGGACTGGAGACCGGTGCGGACGACTACGTGGTGAAGCCCGTGCAGGCCCGGGTGCTCGACGCACGGATACGGGCCGTACTGCGCAGACAGGACGCGTCACTGCCGGACGGCACCCGTCCCCGGGCGGAGACGCACGGCGAGCTGGTCGTCGACCGTGCCGGGCTCGTGGTGACGCACCGCGGCGAACCCGTCACCCTCGCCCCCTCCGAACTGCGGCTGCTGCTGACCCTGTCGGCCTCGCCCGGCCAGGTGTTCAGCCGACAGCAACTGCTGGAAGCGGTCTGGGAACACAGCTACCACGGCGACATACGGCTCGTGGACGCCTGCGTGAAGCGACTGCGCAACAAGCTCGGCGAGGGCAGGAATCCCCGTTACGTGCAGACCGTACGCGGATTCGGTTACCGCTTCGGCACCTCATGAGCGACCGGATGTCCACGCGGACGTGGAGGACCGCGCGGATGCGGAAGGTCGCCGGGACGCGGAGAGCCGTGCCCGAGGCCCCCACGGCCGACGAGACCCCCGCCGCCGGCCCGGGGGCCGGCCCCCGGCGGTTCCTCCGGGCGGCCCTGGCGCGCATCCCGCTCCCCCTGCGCGGCCTGCGCCCCCGCCTGCTGGCGTCCTTCGTCCTGGTGGCCGTGGCCAGCGCCCTGGGCACCGGGGCCCTCGCCTTCCGCGAGGCGCGCACGGGGGTGCTCCAGCAGAGCCAGGACTCCGTCATCAACCGGTTCCGTACGAGCGTCGACGCCGTCGCGCCCAGCATCCCCCTGGCCCCGGACCGGTCGGACCTCCAGTTCGCGGTGGACCAGGTGCTGTACGCGAACCGTTCGTCGGACTGGCGGATCATGGCCACGTACGGTGGCCACCGCGCCTACGCGCCGAGCGCCGGTTTCGTCGAGCTGAGCCCCGAAATGCTCCGGTCCGTCCGGGACCGACGTGTCGCGGTGTTCCAGCGGATGAACGTCGACGGGCGTCCTCGTCTCGTCGTCGGCATGCCCGTCACGTACACCTCGGGCGAGGGCACGGAGCCCAGGCTCTCCGGGTTCGTGATGTATCTGGAGGTCCCGCAGACCACCGAGGAGGGGTACGTCGAGGCCATGGTCAGCGGCATCGAGCGAGCCACCCTGGTGGCCCTGTGCCTCGCCGTCGTCCTGGCGTTGCTCGCCGCGAGCGGCGTACTGCGACCCGTACGGGCGTTGCGCCGGGCAACGCGCCGGATGGCCGCGGGGCACCTCGACGTACGGCTGGACGTCACCGGTTCCGACGAACTGGCCGATCTCTCCCAGTCCTTCAACGAGACGGCGGCCGAACTGGAGCGAACCGTACGGGAGCTGCGTCGCCTGGAGGCCCAGGGACGCCGCTTCGTGGCGGACGTCTCCCACGAACTGCGCACGCCGCTGGCGGCGATGTCGGCGGTCACCGACGTGCTGGACCTGGAGGGGGAAGGGGAGACCGGTGAGGCGCTGCGGCTCATCAGCGAGGGAACGAACCGGCTGAGCGGACTGGTGAACGACCTGATGGAGATCTCCCGTTTCGACGCGGGGGCGGCCGAACTCAACCGGGACGAGATCGACCTGGCCGAGTCCGTACGGCGCACCGTCGCCTCCCGGTGGCGGCAGGAGCAGGTGGAGACCCGGCTGCCCGGACCGGGTGAGCTCCGCGCGCGCGTCGATCCGCGCAGACTCGACGTGGTGACGGCCAATCTGATCGGCAACGCGCTGCGGCACGGAGAGCCGCCCGTGCGGCTGACCATGGGGGTACGGGTGGACGGGGCGGGCATGGCGTGGGCCGTCATCGAGGTGACCGACAACGGACCGGGGATCGCCGAGGAGGCCATGCCGCACATCTTCGAGCGGTTCTACAAGGCGAGCACCTCACGGGCCAGGAGCGAGAGCAACGGGCTGGGTCTGGCCATCACGGCGGAGAACGTGCGCCTGCACGGGGGGCGCATCCGGGCGGCGAACCTGCCCCGGGGCGGCGCGGTGTTCACGGTCGAACTCCCGCTGCACCGCGACGACACCGACACCGAGGCCGACGGGGGCACCCGTTGAGGGGCTCGCGGACGGCAGCGCTGCTGTCCGGGCTCACGGCCGTGGCCGCGGTCGCGCTCACGGCGTGCGGAGTCCCCCCGTCCGGTGTCATCGAGACCGGTGCGCCGGCGAGCGGCATGTTCTCCCCCAGTCCGACACCACCCTCGACGCCCGCCACCATCTCCCTCTTCTTCCTGCGCGACGGGGAGTTGATGTCCTATCCCCACCGGATCGACGACGCCGGGGACCTCGAGGCCGTCGTACACCTGCTGTTCGAGGCGTCGGCTGCGAACGAGACCGCGACGGCCACCACGGAGCTGCCCCGCCTGACGGACGCGCCACGGGTGGCGATCGACAGCGGCATCCTCTTCGTCAGACTCCCCGGTGAGACGGCTCCGCTGAGCCGTCGGGCCATGCTCCAGCTGACGTGCACGGTGAACCACGCGGCTTCGCCGGTCCCCACCGCCGTCCCCCGCGCCGACGCGGAAGCCGACGGCGACACCGCGCGCCGTTCCGCCGCGCCCAGCAGCCTCCATGTGTTCGGGGACGGATGGGCGATGACGCAGTCGGACCACGCGTGCCCCGTCGTGCCCCAGCCACGGGCGCAACCGGAAGCACTGACCCCGCAGGAGCCCTCCGGCTGACCACCGGCCCCCGCCCAGGACCGGAGGCCTTCCGGCCACGGCCACCCGCCTGACCGCGCGGTGGCAGGCCGGCCACGCCGCCCTGTCGGCCCGCCGGAGCACCACGCCGGCCGGGCAGCAGTGGGACGCCACACCCCGACCCCACGCGGACACCGAGGAACACGAGCCGGTTCGCCACCACCCTCGAACCCGCTCGCACCCCGTTCCGGCGGAAGTGGCGCCGGGCTCGTGCGGTCGCCGGTCTCCCGGACGGCTTCCGCTTCTACAACCTCCGTCATACCGGACACACCCTGTCGACCCGTTCGGGCGCCACCCTCCGGGACACGATGGCGCGCCGGCCAGTCCTCCGAGAAGGCGGCGCTGATCTACCGGGACTCCGACGAGGAGCAGCAGCGGGAGGCCGCCGCCGGGCTCGACGACCTCGTGCGCGCCGGGCGTGCGAAGCGCCACACCGACGACCGTGCGCACCACAGGGGGGAGCCGTCGGCGGGCTGACGGTGCGGTTGTGGTGCGGCACCCGCTCACCGGTCTGGACAACAAAGAACCCCCGGGTCGCTGACCTGGGGGTTTCGCGTGGAGCGGGTGACGAGAATCGAACTTGCGCTCTCAGCTCGGGAAGCCTGGGTGCCCCAGGGGCGATTGCTCGCCTGACCTGGGGTGGGGCGGTCTCGACCTGTAGCCGGCTTCTGTCTTGGTCCCCGGTGTTCCCCGCGGTGCCCCGCCCGATCTGGCACGGGACTGGCACGGCCCCCTCGATGCGAACTACGGGCGGGGCGGTCGCTGAGGTCATCCGGCCTGGTCACTCGGCCGTCAGCGGTTTGAGACGACTGCCTGCGGTCGGCACGGTTGCTGTACTTCTCTGCGGTACCGCACTCCCCAGTACAGAGTCTCTGAGAAGATCGCGGGATGCTGCGACTCACCGATTTCATTATCGACTGCCCGGACACGATGAAGCTGGCGGCTTTCTACTCCGAGGTGACGGGCCGCCCGATCAAGGAAGGCAGCTCCGAGGACTGGGCTGGCATCCAGTTCGGCGAGATCGAGCTGGCATTCATCCGGGTGGACGACTACCGCGCTCCGCAGTGGCCCGACAGCGAGCACCCCAAGCAGTTCCACCTCGACTTCGAAGTGGACGAGATCGAGCCCGAGCAGCGCCGCGTCCTCGACCTCGGCGCGACGCTAAGGCAGGACTTCATCGGCCCCAACGGCTACGGCTGGCAGGTCTACACCGACCCGATCGGCCACCCCTTCTGCCTGTGCCGCAACAAAGGCGTCATCTGGACCGACCAGGGCCCGATCTGGCCCAAGCGCGACTAATTAGCCGCCCACTTCCTCACCCACCACTCTCCCCGGCTCCCATCCCGTCCGCCGTCGACCCACACGCATGTGGAGCGGGCGTGGTTCCTGGCGTCCAGGTGGAGCGCGCCACTGTACGAACGACCTGGACGCCAGGGGCCGCGTCTGCTCGGCTTCGCCTGGGGCGACGGTGGACGGGATGGGAGATCCCCGCGCACACCCCTACGGACCCGCACCCGCGTACGGCGCCCCCTCCATCCCGGTGTCGGCCGATCCCCCGCCGGAGGCACATCTTGTGCCCGCGGATGACGTCCCGCCCTTGCCCGCTTGCACGTAGCGCGCCGCCGGGCGGGGCCGCCGCTGGCGAAGACAGGGCGGTGGCCCCGCCGACAAGGCGGCGCGCGCCCGCGCCGTGCGCGGGCCTTGAACTCGTGAAGAAGGTTGTAACTCAGTCGTTGGATGGGAGGTTGTGGCACAGGGATCGGGCGCTATCCGCTCAGGTCGTCAGGTGCCCTGTCGAGCCGTGAGCGCCGGGATTGCAGCGATCTTCTCTGCCGTGAGGGCCGACCAGTCGATCCCTGAGGGGCGGTGGGGGTTCGGGCAGGTGATGGTTTCGTCGGGGGTCACGATCAGGTCGACGCCGACGTCGTGCTCGGTGGTGGGGATCGGGGTGTCGGTCACCTGGAGGGTGTGGACGGTGGTGACGACGAGGGTCTCCGGCGTCACCAGGCCGGCCTCGGTGAGCAGGGCGAACTCGATGTCGGAGTAGCCGGCGCCTTTGCCGATGCGGGCGCCGTCGCGGTGGACGGCGACGCTGCCGAGGACGATCAGGTCCAGTGGTCGGAGGGCGTCGACCTCGACGGTGGGGGCGATCGTGGCGGCGGTGCGGCTTGCTGCGGCCTCGGCGGGTGGGACGGTGAGGGTGGCCGGGTCCAGGAGGTAGAAGGGCTTGGGGGTGGCTAACCTCGGTACCGCCATGTAGAGGGTTTTGCCCTCCTTCAGGGCCCGTGCCCGGACCGGAAGCTGGGCCTTGTCCGGTACTGCCTTGACGACCCCCGCACGCTGCCAGGCCGGAAGCCCCGCGAGTCGGGCAGCGGCTTCCTCGGCACCCTTGAAGTGGGGGATGCGGCCGTGGACGGAAGGGTCGTGGACGGCGTCCGCGGCGGTCAGGGCGTCCCAGACCTGCGTGCGTACCGCCTGCTTGGCGTGGTCCAGGGAGTTGGCTGCCACCGGTGTCTCCTTCTCTCTCCTACGCTGCCGTCATCAGGCCGAGCAGTCTGTCGTGGACCTCTGCGACAAGGGGTTCCTGGCGCCAGGGGCGCAGTTCGCGAGCGGCTCCGAAGACGATGTTCATGCCTCCGCCTCCGCGTGTGGTCTCCAGCTCGGTGATGGCTTCGGTGAGGCTGGCCACCCCCGCCTCGACATCGTGTTGACGGATACGGGCGAGCGTAAGGTTCCCCAGCACGATCGCGCGTGACTTTCGCCTGTCCCGTAGCTTCTCCGCAGTGCTGGTCAGCAGGGTTTCGGCCCGTCGGTGGTCTCCGAGGGAGAGGTAGCAGGAGCCTGCGAGGCGGCCGAACTGGGTGGGTGATACCAGGTCGGCGGCGGCGTCGCTGCCGTCCGCATGGGCGAGTTGACGTTCTGCGCTGGAGAGAGCGCGTTCGCAGTCCGAGGCCGACCGCAGTATGGCGTGTGCCTCGGCGACGTGCAGGAGTGCCAGTCCGGTCAGGGCGGGACTCGTGCGCTCGGCGGTTTCGGCTGCTTGCTCCGCGAGCGCGAGCCCGGCCTGTGCGTCGTGTGCGCCGTACAGCGCGACGTAGCAGGTGCGCAGTAAGGCGTGGGCTTCGAGCGTGGTGTCCCGTAGGTGGCGGGCGAGGTCGGCGCTCTGCTCGTAGTACGTCTTCGCGGTGGTGTGGTCGCGGCGCTGGGAGGCGTCCCAGACCAACTGCCCCATGAGAGTGCACGCATCGGCGTGCAGAGCGTGGAGTTCCCTCTGGACGCGTCCGCGGGCGGAGCCGGCGGCAAGCTGGTCGATGCGGTTGAGCTGTGCTGCTGCTTCTGCGATGAGGCCGGCCGAAGGCACACGGTCGTAGCGAGCGGCGCAGTCGTAGAAGCGCGTGCGAAGTGCGGCGACGGCCGGCAGGTCGATGCGGCCCGGGTGAAGCATCACGTATTCGAGAGCTTCTTGTTCCTGCGTGCGGCCTGGCAACCGTGCGGTCAGCAGGTCGTTCAGGCCCTCGGCGTCGACGCGCAGAAGGCGGGCCAGTCGTGGGCGCATCCAGGGTTGTGGGGCGGTGCGGCCTGATTCCCAGCGGGTGATGGTGGAGCGGTCCACCTGCATGTGCTCGGCGAGAGCCTCCTGGGTGAGGCCCACGGTCCGGCGGCGTGCTGCGAGGCCGTTGCGGTGGTGCGCCATGACGCTGTCTCCCCGTTTCGCCTGCCCTGCCAGGGACGTACGACTGCGCGGCTTCCCAGGTGAGGCGTGAGAGTGACGCACGGATGCCGCATTGGTGCGTCCATTGTGCTCTGGGCGTTGTCGGCCGGGGGCGGTTGTGTGGAACTCCGACGCACACAGCCAGGAAGGTTCGCCCTCCATGACGTTCCGAACACTCGCCCCGAAGTCCTCGTCCCTCCATGTCCCGTCCGACACCGGCGCTGTGTCTTCCGCTCGTTGCAGGGTTGTCGCGATCGTCCGTGACTGGGACTTGCCACTTGCGGAGGAGGCAGTCGAGACGCTGGAGCTGCTGGCCGGTGAGGTGATCGCGAACGCCGTGGTGCACACGGGGGAGGGCTGCCGGGTCACGGTGAGCTGGAACGGGACTTGTGTGCGCCTGGAAGCCGAGGATGCGGAAAGCGGCCTTCTCCCGCAGCGGGCGCCGGCCGACCTGGACGAGGAGAGTGGGCGCGGACTGCAGTTGGTCGACGGTCTTGCCCAGGCGTGGGGCTCCCGGCCGACCACGGACGGAAAAGTGGTCTGGTTCGAGATCGGCGGCTGCTCAACCTCGCCTTCCCGTCCGTCTCCCGCCGCATGTGTAAACGATCCCTCGTTCGAGGGCGCACCGCGGCCGGTGGCGGTTGCCGAACCGGGATGCGGCGTGCTCAGCGGCTCCCGCGCGCATGTCACCGCCACCTGACCACCTGACCAGCTGATTTGGGACGCGCGTGTCCTCCATCAGCTACAGACGCCTCCGACTGGGACTCCACCGTCTGGTGGGGCAGCCGGAGACGCCACATCCAGGGAGCGGGCAACCGGCTCGCTTCCGCCAACACCGAAGGAGACACAACCATGCCCGAGCAGAACGTGACCACGAACGGTGCTCAGGAGGACCACGGCCTGCTGGTCGCCCGTCGCCGGATTGCCGCCGCCCGTTCGCGGGCCGAACAGCCCTCGGACGGCGGTTCCACCGGCCGCTCCGACGGCAACGACTGAGAAGGGCCGCAACCGATGACCACCGACGTATCCGCGGTGGTCGCGCGCCTGGGCGAGGACTTCCTCGCCCAGGTGTACGGCCGCACCTACCGCCACTTCCCCGGTGAGCCGGGCCGCTTCGCCGGCCTGCTCGGCTGGGACGACCTGAACGCCCTGCTCACCCACCACCGGCTCGAACCGCCCCGCCTGCGCCTCTCGGCGGGCGGCGAGGCGTTGCCTCAACACGCCTACTCGGTGCCGGTCACCACTCGTCGCAGCACCGTGTGGCACCGGCTCAAGCCCGCCGAACTGCACCGCCACCTTGCCGAGGGCGCCACTCTCGTCCTGGACGCGATCGACGAGTTGCACCCGGCCGTCGGCCACCTCGCCCAGGAACTGGAACGACATCTGCGTACCGGCATCCAGGTCAATGCTTACGCCTCCTGGACCCCCGAGGAAGGCTTCGGAGTCCACTGGGACGACCACGATGTGCTCGTCCTCCAGCTCGACGGCGCCAAACGATGGCGCATCCACGGCCCCACGAGGCGAGCTCCGCTCCACCGTGACACGGACGTCCCCGAACCGCCGCCGAACGAGCCGCTCGTCGAACTGGTCTTGCAAGCAGGAGACATGCTGTACCTGCCGCGCGGTTGGTGGCACGCGGTCGCCGCTTCCGAAGGCGTCCACTCCCTCCACCTCACCTGCGGCATGCAGACGACTACCGGCGCCGACCTTCTCCAGTGGCTCTCCGAGAACCTGTGCCGTGAAACGACCGTGCGCAGCGACCTGCCACGCTTCGGGACCGAGGAAGAGAAGGCGGACTTCGTACGGTCCCTCGGCGACCTCGTCATGAAGGAGTTCGAGGACGGGACGCTGCTCGACCGCTTCCTCGGCATGCGGGACGCCACCGACCGGGCCCGCCTGGTGCCCTCACTGCCGTACGTCGAGGGCGTACCGCCCGACCCCGCTCTCGTCGTACACCTGGTAACCGCTCGCGCCCGGCTGCACAGCGACGGGGAGGGCCACCCGGTGCTGACGGCAGGGGGAGAGGAATGGGCCTTCTCCCCGCAGGCCGCACCTGTGCTGTCCCTCCTTCTGGACGGAGGCCACCACCGCCTGGACACACTCGCCCGAGCGGCCGGACTTCGCGTCGGGCAGGTGGCGCACCTCGTGAGCGAGCTGGTGGACGGCGAGGTCGCGGCCGTGGGACGGGCCGGATGAGCGCCCGTCTGGCGGCCGGGACGTATCGGTGTCGTGACGTGTCGCAGTCGGTGGGTGCGGCCGTGGACGCCGGGGTGACATGGATCGACACGGCGCCGAACTACGCGTCCGGTACGGCCGAGGCATCTCTGCGGCTGGTCCTCAAGGCGTGTCCACAGGTACGTGTCTCGACCAAGGTCGGCTTCGTGCCCGACGCCGACCGGCGGGCCGCTCGGAACGCCGGGGTGCCGTTGTACGACCGCGATCAAGGCCACTGCCTGGCACGTCCCTGCATCGCCTGGCAGCTCGCCCGCAGTCGTGCCTGCCTCGGTCGCGTCCCGGACCTGGTCTTCGTCCACAATCCGGAGCACGGCCGGACGGACCGGGCCGATCTGTCGCGGACGCTGGCCGAGGCATTCGAGGAACTGGAGAGCATGGCGGACGCCGGCAGGGTCGGCGGCTACGGCGTCGCCACCTGGGCGGGCCTGTCGAGCGGCATGTTCACCATCCCGGAACTCACGGCACTTGCGGAAACCGTGGGCGGGCCACAGCATCACTTCCGAGCCGTGCAGTTCCCGGTTTCACTCATTCGACTCGCCGTGGTGGCGGACGCGCTCGCCGGGTGCGGAGCACTGGTGGAGGCACGGGAAGCGGGGCTCGACGTCTTCGCGTCGGCCCCGCTCGGAGGCGGTGAACTCCTCGGAGCGATGACGGAGGAACTGGTGCGCTTCATCGCCCCTGCCGCATCCGCAGCGCAGGCCGCGCTCCTGGTCGCCCTGTCGGCCCCCGGGGTGTCGCGTGTCCTGCTGTCGTCGAGCACACCGGCACACTGGGCCGATGCCCTGGGGGCTGCGGTCTGCGAGCCCTTGTCGCCCGATCGCCTGAGAAAGGTCATCGATGTCCTCGGAACCTGACGACCTCGAGGTCGCCGCGCGCATGCGGAGGGCCCATACCGTGGCGTGCGGCCTCCTTGGGGCGGTTCCTGGCACACGGCCGTCCGACGAAGGGCCGCAGGAGGCGTGGGGGTGGAGGGGACGCACGCTGGGCCGACCCGTCACCGGGGCTCACGGGCCAGGGTGGCTGCGTGTCGTCCACAGCCCGGTGGACAAGGCGAGCGGCAAGTTGTGGACAGGGCCGGAGGACGCCGAACGGCTGGTGCCCCGACAGGTGCCACGCCCTCGTCTGCGTCTCGTACGACAGTGGAAGGAGGGAGGAAACGCGTACAAGGCAGAGCTGTACGACCACGTCGCTGGCGAAACCGTGTCGCCCACCCCCGCACTCGTCACCGCAGTGCCCTCCCTGACGACCGCCTGGTGGAACGATCTGCGCACGGCCCTGGCCTGTCTCCCGATGGTCCGCACCGACCGTACGGCCGTACGCCAGGCATACCTGGACCGCGCCATGCCGAAGTACCTCGCCTTCCTCGGCGGGCCCGTCCCCACGACGCCTCCCGCATGGTCCACCGCACACGGTGACCTGCACTGGGCCAACCTCGCCGGTCCCGAACTCGGCATCCTGGACTGGGAAGGCTGGGGCACCGCCCCGGCCGGCTACGATGCAGCCCTCCTGCACGCCTACAGCCTCACGATGCCGGAGACCGCCGAGCGCGTCCGCCGGGAACTTTCCACCGTTCTCGACAGTGAGGGCGGACGCTTCGCGGAGCTGGTGGTCATCACCGAACTCCTGCAGAGTGCCGAACGCGGAGACAACGTGGAACTGGTCCCCACTCTGCGGCAACGGGTGGAAGAGATCTGGCACCGGATGACGGCCGACGGGACGACCGGTCGCTGAGCCGCTCACCGTCGAGTCGGCGGAGACGCCGGACGACCCCGGTCAGGCGGCGCTGATCCACTGGTACGAGGCCCGGCCGTGAGGGTCACCGCCGGGCTCGACGACCTCGTACGGGCCGAACGTGCGAAGCACCACAACGACGACCGTACGCACCATAAGGAGGAGCCGTCGGCGGGCTAATGGTTCGGTTGTGGTGCGGCAGTTGCCCACCGGTCTGGACAACAAAGAACCCCCGGGTCGCTGACCTGGGGGTTTTGCGTGGAGCGGGTGACGAGAATCGAACTCGCGCTCTCAGCTTGGGAAGCTGATGTTCTACCATTAAACTACACCCGCGCGTGATCCAGACCACCGGAATCGACCGGTGACCGGATGCTCGGTCACTCTACCCCATGGCAGGTCCCCGGTGTTTCAGGTCCCGGGGGCCTGGTGGCGTTCGAGGTGCGGAAGTGGGTACGGGGGGCCGGAGTTGGGGCGTACGGTGGGGGTGTGGTGAGGGCCGGGCGGGGTCGGAGTGCCGCCTGGAGGGTCGTCCCTTTGATCCCGTAATGTGCCTTTGGCGTCAGGGCAGGAAGCCAGGCGCGGCTCTTGGGGAAGGGACTCTTGGACTTGATGGAGCGCACCGTCGTCCGCTGTGCCGATGGGCACGTGTTTACCGCCGCCTCGTTCCCGATGCAGCAGGCCGAGCGACTCGGCCCCGGCCGGCTCTTGCGGTGTCCGCGCTGTGCGCGGCTTCGCAGCGTCGTGCCGGTCGCGTACCAGAAGCGGTAAGCGAGGGCACGGGGGACCGCCAGGGTCAACAGGACGTGGGCGCGTGGGACGGCGATGGTGGCCGGTCCGCGCGCCTTGCGTATCCTCGGGGCGTGCTTCTCTCAGACAGGGACATCCGGGCCGAGATCGATTCCGGGCGGGTACGGATCGATCCCTACGACGAATCCATGGTGCAGCCGTCCAGTGTCGACGTGCGCCTCGACCGCTTCTTCCGGGTGTTCGAGAACCACCGGTACCCGCATATCGACCCGTCCGTCGAGCAGGCGGAGCTGACCCGGCTCGTGGAGCCGGAGGGGGACGAACCGTTCATCCTGCATCCGGGCGAGTTCGTGCTGGCCAGTACGTACGAGATCATCTCGCTGCCCGACGATCTCGCGTCGCGGCTGGAGGGGAAGAGTTCGCTGGGGCGGCTCGGGCTGGTCACGCACTCGACCGCCGGGTTCATCGACCCTGGGTTCTCCGGGCACGTGACCCTGGAGCTGTCGAACCTCGCGACGCTGCCGATCAAGCTGTGGCCCGGGATGAAGATCGGCCAGCTGTGCCTGTTCCGGCTCAGCTCGCCGGCCGAGGCCCCGTACGGCAGTGAGCGGTACGGCTCCCGGTACCAGGGGCAGCGCGGGCCCACGGCCTCGCGGGCCTTCCTCAACTTCCACCGCACCCAGGTGTAGGCGCGGGCGGACAGAGAGCCCTCCGCGGCGGGAGGACCCCTCGGTCACGAGCAGTTCGGGGTGGCCGTGCGTGAGCTCGCCCAGGCCGTCGTGGACGACGGGTACCGGCCGGACGTCGTGCTCGGTATCGCGCGCGGTGGTGTCTTCGTCGCGGGCGGGCTCGCTTGCCCGGACCCGCCATGTGCTCGGGCCGGGACGAAGAAGGGGCTCCCGGGTCGGGAGCCCCTTCGTGCCGTGTCGTGGGTGCCGTTCGCTGTTACAGCGTGCCCAGCTTCACCAGGGAGAGCAGGGCCAGGAGCTGGATCGCGGAGGCGCCCAGGGCCTTCGGCCAGGGGAGGTCGTGGGAGCGGCTGACCATCATGGTGAGGAGCGCGCCGCCCGCGACCCAGGTGATCCAGCCGACGATCTGGACGAAGGTGGCGTCGCCGCTCGCGAACATCGCGAGGACCAGGCGGGGGGCGTCCGTGAGGGCCACGATCAGCATGGACAGGCCGACGGTGGGCTGCCAGGCGCCGTTGCCGCCGAGCTGGCGGGCCAGGGAGTGGGTGACCACGCCCAGGATGAGGAAGCTGATCACCATGGCCACACCGGTCATCAGCACGACGGGTATGGCGGTGGTGAGGGTGGCGTCGATCGCCTCTTCGCGGGCGCCGTCGAAGCCGAAGATCGCCAGCAGACCGTAGAGGAAGGTCACGGTGAGGGCGGGGCCCCACATCGTGTAGTCGCGCATCCTCAGGAAGGTCTGGTCGGGGGCGGTGACGATGCCCTTGAGCAGGGCCTTCCAGGGCAGGGGCGGGCCGACCGGGCCGGGCACGGGCTCGGGGGCACCGCCGTGGTGCGTCCCGCCGCCCTGCAGGTAGGGGTCCCCGCTGACCGAGAAGGCCTGGGTGTGGCCCGGGTTGTTGGCCGCGTACGGGTCGTGCGGGGCGTGGGGGGAGTGCGGGGCGTGCGGGCCGGGAGGGTACGCGCCGCCGTCGCCGAAGTACTCGGGTTCGCCGTGGCCGCCGCCGGCGCCGGGGCGGTGATGGCCGCCGTAGCCGCCCGGACCGCCCGGACCGCGGTTCACCTGTGGCCAGCCGCCGCCGTTGCCGCCGCCGCTGTGGCCGCCTCTGCCGTAGGGCGGCTGCTGGGGCGGGTACGGCTGAGGCGCCTGCGGGGAGCCGTACGACGGCCCCGGCGGCGTCTGCTGTCCGTACGGGGGTTGTTGCGGTTGCGCGTGAGGAGCGCCGTTGTTGTCCCGGCCGCGTCCGATCCTGAATCCAGCCACGTCGTCGAACGTACCTGCTCCGGGGGTGTGGTGGGCCGGGCCCGGGGTTTCGGGGCCCCCTTTGCGGCCGAGATGTGACATCCCCTAAGGGGCGGTCAGCTCCGTTCTCCGTCCTGCGGAGGGGTGCGGTCCTCCGCAGGACGGAGCGTACGTGAACATGACGAAGGGGCCGCCCTGCCGGGCGGCCCCTTCGTGCCTGCTTCGTGCCTGCTCCGCGCTTACGCGCGTACGTGCTTCGCGCCTACTTCACCGGCTCCGGCTCCGGGGCGTTCTCCGTCTCCGACTCGCCGGCCGGGTCGAGCGGCGTCTTGACCGACTCCAGCAGCAGCTGGGCGACGTCGACGACCTGGACGGACTCCTTCGCCTTGCCGTCGTTCTTCTTGCCGTTGACCGAGTCGGTCAGCATGACCAGGCAGAACGGGCAGGCAGTGGAGATGATGTCGGGGTTCAGGGCGAGGGCCTCGTCGACGCGCTCGTCGTTGACGCGCTTGCCGATCCGCTCCTCCATCCACATCCGCGCGCCGCCGGCGCCGCAGCAGAAGCCGCGCTCCTTGTGGCGGTGCATCTCCTCGTTCCTGAGGCCCGGGACGTTGGCGATGATCTCGCGCGGCGGCGTGTAGATCTTGTTGTGCCGGCCCAGGTAGCACGGGTCGTGGTAGGTGACGAGGCCCTCGACCGGGGTCACCGGGATCAGCTTGCCCTCGTCGATCAGGTGCTGGAGCAGCTGGGTGTGGTGGATGACCTCGTAGTCGCCGCCGAGCTGCGGGTACTCGTTGCCGAGGGTGTTGAGGCAGTGCGGGCAGGTGGCGACGATCTTCTTCGCCGACCTGGGCTTCCTCGACTCCTCGGTGACGTTGCCCTCGTCGTCCGTCTCCTCGCCGAAGGCCAGGTTCAGCGCGGAGACGTTCTCCATGCCGAGCTCCTGGAACAGGGGCTCGTTGCCCAGGCGACGGGCGGAGTCACCGGTGCACTTCTCGTCGCCGCCCATGATCGCGAACGTGACGCCCGCGATGTGCAGGAGTTCGGCGAAGGCCTTGGTGGTCTTCTTGGCGCGGTCCTCGAGGGCGCCGGCGCAGCCGACCCAGTACAGGTACTCGACCTCCGTGAGGTCCTCGATGTCCTTGCCGACGACCGGGACCTCGAAGTCGAGCTCCTTGAGCCACTGAAGGCGCTGCTTCTTGGCCAGGCCCCAGGGGTTGCCCTTCTTCTCCAGGTTCTTGAGCATCGTGCCCGCCTCGGAGGGGAAGCTGGACTCGATCATGACCTGGTAGCGGCGCATGTCGACGATGTGGTCGATGTGCTCGATGTCGACGGGGCACTGCTCGACGCAGGCGCCGCAGGTGGTGCAGGACCACAGGACGTCGGGGTCGATGACGCCGTTCTCCTCGAGGGTGCCGATCAGCGGGCGCTCGGCCTCCGCGAGGGCCGCCGCGGGCACGTCCTTGAGCTGCTCGGCGGACGCCTTCTCCTCGCCCTCCATCGTCTTGCCGCCGCCGGCCAGCAGGTAGGGGGCCTTGGCGTGCGCGTGGTCGCGCAGCGACATCATCAGCAGCTTGGGGGAGAGCGGCTTGCCGGTGTTCCAGGCGGGGCACTGTGACTGGCAGCGGCCGCACTCGGTGCAGGTGGAGAAGTCCAGCAGGCCCTTCCAGGAGAACTGCTCGACCTGGGAGACGCCGAAGACGTCGTCGTCACCGGGGTCGGTGAAGTCGATCGGCTTGCCGCCCGAGGTCATCGGCTGCAGGGCGCCCAGCGCGGTGCCGCCGGTGGCCTCGCGCTTGAACCAGATGTTGGGGAAGGCCAGGAAGCGGTGCCAGGCCACACCCATGTTCGTGTTGAGCGAGACCACGATCATCCAGACGAACGAGGTCCCGATCTTGATCATGGCGGTCAGGTAGACCAGGTTCTGCAGGGTGCCGACGTCGAGGTTCTTGAAGGCGAGCACCAGCGGGTACGAGGCGAAGTACGCCGCCTCGTAGCCGTCCACGTGGTGCAGGGCGCCCTCCAGGCCGCGCAGCACGTAGATGGCGAGGCCGATGGTGAGGATGACGTACTCGACGAAGTAGGCCTGGCCCATCTTCGAGCCGGTGAACCGGGACTTGCGGCCGGGGCGGCCGGGCAGGCTGAGCAGCCGGATCGCCATGAGCACGAGGATGCCCAGGACCGTCATCACGCCGATGAACTCGATGTACATCTCGAACGGCAGGAAGCCGCCGAGCACCGGCAGCGTCCAGTCGGCCCGGAAGAGCTGGCCGAACGCCTGGGCGAGGGTCGGCGGCAGCGTCAGGAATCCGACGGCCACGAACCAGTGGGCGATGCCGACGACGCCCCACCGGTTCATGCGCGTGTGGCCGAGGAACTCCCGCACCAGGGTCACGCTGCGCTGGTAGGGGTTGTCGGTCCGGGTGCCGGCCGGGACCGGCTGGCCCAGCTTGAAGTACCGGACGAACTGGCCGGTCGCGCGTGCGAGCAGGGCAGCGCCGACCACGGCCAGGGCCAGCGACACGATGATCGCGGCGAGTTGCATGGGGGCTCCTCGGGCCTGCGAGGGTTTGGTCGGGGGGCTCCTGCCACGGGATTCCCGACATTACTAAGCGGTAACTTATGCAGTCCGTCTGAGACTACCCCTATCTCCGGCCGCACTGTAGTCGGGCGCGGGGTGATCTGAGTCGCTGAGGGTTGCCTTGGGAGGTGCCCTGGAGGTGACCGCATCACGCCCCGTAAATCGGGGCATACGTCACTAACTTATATCCGTGCCGCACACTTGTGTCCGTAGGCCTGTGTTCGTGGGCCGCCGGCTCGAGGCCCCGTGTCCGCCCGCCTCGGCGCCGTTCCCGTGCGGGTGCCGATGTCCCGGGTGTGCAGGCCGGCTCTTCCTTGCGCGTAAGGAGCGGATAAGAGTTGAGTCTGCCCGACTCAGCTCTGTTGACCCCGCGCCGGACGTCAGGCATGCTTGAGTCTGTTCCACTCAAGTCAGCTGGAGGAATCGAAATGGCACGTGCGGTCGGCATCGACCTGGGCACGACTAACTCCGTCGTCAGCGTTCTGGAAGGCGGTGAGCCCACCGTCATCACCAACGCTGAGGGCGCCAGGACCACGCCTTCCGTCGTCGCCTTCGCGAAGAACGGCGAGGTGCTGGTCGGTGAGGTGGCCAAGCGCCAGGCCGTGACCAACGTCGACAGGACCATCCGGTCGGTCAAGCGCCACATGGGCACCGACTGGAAGATCAACCTGGACGGCAAGGACTTCAACCCGCAGCAGATGAGCGCCTTCGTGCTCCAGAAGCTGAAGCGGGACGCCGAGGCGTACCTGGGCGAGAAGGTGACCGACGCGGTCATCACCGTCCCGGCGTACTTCAACGACGCGGAGCGCCAGGCGACCAAGGAGGCCGGCGAGATCGCCGGCCTGAAGGTGCTGCGCATCGTCAACGAGCCGACGGCCGCCGCCCTGGCGTACGGCCTCGACAAGGACGAGCAGGTCATCCTGGTCTTCGACCTCGGTGGCGGTACGTTCGACGTCTCGCTGCTGGAGATCGGTGACGGCGTCGTCGAGGTGAAGGCCACCAACGGTGACAACAACCTCGGTGGTGACGACTGGGACCAGCGCGTCGTCGACTACCTGGTCAAGCAGTTCCAGGCCGGGCACGGTGTGGACCTGGGCAAGGACAAGATGGCGCTCCAGCGCCTCCGTGAGGCCGCCGAGAAGGCCAAGATCGAGCTGTCCGCGTCCACCGAGACCACGATCAACCTGCCCTACATCACCGCCTCCGCCGAGGGCCCCCTGCACCTCGACGAGAAGCTGACCCGCGCCCAGTTCCAGCAGCTGACCGCGGACCTGCTGGAGCGCTGCAAGACGCCGTTCAACAACGTCGTCAAGGACGCCGGCATCGCGCTGTCCGAGATCGACCACGTCGTTCTCGTCGGTGGTTCCACCCGGATGCCCGCCGTCGCCGAGCTCGTCAAGGAGATGACCGGCGGCAAGGAGGCCAACAAGGGCGTCAACCCGGACGAGGTCGTCTCGATCGGTGCCGCGCTCCAGGCCGGTGTCCTCAAGGGCGAGGTCAAGGACGTCCTGCTGCTCGACGTCACCCCGCTGTCCCTCGGTATCGAGACCAAGGGCGGCATCATGACCAAGCTGATCGAACGCAACACCACGATCCCGACCAAGCGCTCCGAGATCTTCACCACGGCCGAGGACAACCAGCCGTCGGTGCAGATCCAGGTCTACCAGGGCGAGCGCGAGATCGCGGCGTACAACAAGAAGCTCGGTATGTTCGAGCTGACCGGTCTGCCCCCGGCGCCGCGCGGCGTCCCGCAGATCGAGGTCTCCTTCGACATCGACGCCAACGGCATCATGCACGTCACGGCGAAGGACCTCGGCACCGGCAAGGAGCAGAAGATGACCGTCACCGGCGGCTCCTCGCTCCCGAAGGACGAGGTCGACCGCATGCGTGAGGAGGCCGAGCGGTACGCGGAGGAGGACCACCAGCGCCGCGAGGCCGCCGAGTCCCGCAACCAGGGCGAGCAGCTCGTCTACCAGACCGAGAAGTTCCTCGCGGACAACGCGGACAAGGTTCCCGGCGAGATCAAGACCGAGGTCGAGGCCGCCGTCGCCGAGCTGAAGGAGAAGCTCAAGGGCGACGACGCCGCCGAGATCCGCACCGCCACGGAGAAGGTCGCCGCCGTCTCGCAGAAGCTGGGCCAGGCCATGTACGCCGACGCGCAGGCCTCCCAGGCCGCGGGCGGCGCCGGAGCCGACGCGGGTGCCGGCGGGGCCAGGGCGGACGACGACGTGGTCGACGCCGAGATCGTGGACGACGAGCGTAAGGACGGTGCGGCGTGACCGAGGAGACCCCGGGCTTCGACGAACAGTCGCAGCAGCCCGACGTCCCCTCAGGCGTTCCGGCCGACGACGCCGAGCCGAAGGCCGCCACCCCCTCCGCGGAGGAGGCGGCGGCCCCGGCCGGGGACTCGGGTCCCGATGCCGGGCTGGTGGCCCAGCTGGACCAGGTGCGTACGGCGCTCGGTGAGCGCACCGCGGACCTCCAGCGGCTCCAGGCCGAGTACCAGAACTACCGCCGCCGGGTCGAGCGCGACCGGATCGCGGTCAAGGAGGTCGCCGTGGTGAACCTCATGACCGAGCTCCTGCCCGTGCTCGACGACGTCGGTCGCGCACGGGAGCACGGCGAACTGGTCGGCGGGTTCAAGTCCGTCGCCGAGTCGCTGGAGGCGACCGTGGCGAAGATGGGCCTGCAGCAGTTCGGCAAGGAGGGCGAGCCCTTCGACCCGACGATCCACGAGGCCCTGATGCACTCCTACGCCCCGGACGTCACCGAGACGACGTGCGTGGCGATTCTGCAGCCCGGGTACCGCATCGGTGAGCGCACCATCCGCCCCGCGCGGGTGGCCGTGGCCGAGCCGCAGCCGGGTGCCCAGCCGGGCAAGCCGGCCGAGGAGGAGACCGAGGCGGCTGCGGACGAAAAGGAGACCGGTGGCCCCCAGGAGGGCTGACGCCTCAGCGGGCGTGAGGAAGCCGGGGCGGGCCGGGCAGGCAGGACCTGCCGGGCCGCCCCGGCGGGCAAGGAAGGAGGGACGTCGGGGATGAGTACCAAGGACTTCATCGAGAAGGACTACTACAAGGTCCTCGGCGTGCCTCAGGACGCCACCGAGGCCGAGATCAAGAAGGCGTACCGGAAGCTCGCCCGCGAGTACCACCCGGACGCCAACAAGGGCAACGCCAAGGCGGAGGAGCGGTTCAAGGAGATCTCCGAGGCGAACGACGTCCTCGGCGACCCCAAGAAGCGCAAGGAGTACGACGAGGCGCGGTCGCTCTTCGGCGGCGGAGGCTTCCGGCCGGGTCCGGGGGCGGGCGGCGCCGGGTCGTTCAACTTCGACCTGGGTGACCTCTTCGGAGGCGGCCAGGGCGGGCAGGGCGGCCAGGCCGGCGCCGGCGGGTTCGGCGGCGGGATAGGTGACGTCTTCGGCGGGCTGTTCAACCGCGGCGGCACCGGCACCACGCGCACCCAGCCCCGGCGCGGCCAGGACATCGAGTCCGAGGTCACCCTGAGCTTCACCGAGGCCATCGAGGGGGCGACGGTCCCGCTGCGGATGTCCTCCCAGCAGGCCTGCAAGGGCTGTTCGGGCACCGGCGACAAGAACGGCACACCGCGCGTGTGCCCGACCTGCGTCGGCACCGGGCAGGTCGCCCGGGGCAGCGGCGGGGGCTTCTCGCTCACCGACCCGTGCCCGGACTGCAAGGGCCGGGGCCTGATCGCGGAGAACCCCTGCGACATCTGCAAGGGCAGCGGCCGGGCCAAGTCCTCGCGGACGATGCAGGTGCGCATCCCGGCGGGTGTCAGCGACGGCCAGCGGATCCGGCTGCGCGGCAAGGGCGCACCGGGCGAGCGCGGCGGTCCGGCGGGCGACCTGTACGTCGTCGTGCACGTCGGCAGTCACCCGGTGTTCGGCCGCCGGGACGACAATCTCACCGTCACCGTCCCGGTCACCTACCCGGAGGCGGCCCTCGGCGGGGAGATCCGCGTCCCGACGCTCGGCGGTCCGCCGGTCACGCTGAAGCTGCCTCCCGGCACGCCCAACGGGCGGACCATGCGGGCCCGCGGCAAGGGAGCGGTCCGCAAGGACGGCTCGCGCGGCGATCTGCTGGTCACCGTGGAGGTGAGTGTTCCCAAGGACCTGCCGGGGAAGGCTCGTGATGCACTGGAGGCGTATCGCGAGGCGACCGAGGGTGAGGATCCGCGGGCGGAGCTGTTCCAGGCCGCGAAGGGAGCTTGATGGAGATGGACGGCCGTCGACGCAATCCGTACGAACTGACGCAGGACACACCGGTCTACGTCATTTCGGTGGCGGCTCAGCTCTCCGGTCTGCATCCGCAGACCCTGCGCCAGTACGACAGGCTGGGGCTGGTCTCGCCGGACCGTGCCGCCGGCCGGGGCCGCCGCTACTCGGCCCGTGACATCGAGCTGCTCCGTCAGGTGCAGCAGCTGTCGCAGGCGGAGGGCATCAACCTGGCCGGCATCAAGCGCATCATCGAACTGGAGAACCAGGTCGCCGCGCTGCAGGCCCGGGTGGCGGAGCTGGAGGGCGCGCTGGACGGCGCGGCGGCGACCATGCGGCAGCGCGAGGCCGCGGTGCACGCGTCGTACCGCCGGGACCTGGTGCCGTATCAGGAGGTGCAGCAGACCAGCGCGCTGGTGGTGTGGCGGCCGAAGCGTCAGCAGCAGCCCGACTGACCCGACCGACCCGGCCGGGTGGTTCGGCCAGGTGGTCCGGCTGACGGGAAAGTTCCGTTTGGCCGAAAAGTGAAGTGTCCTGAAGGGCCTGGAGGTTCGTCCGAACCTCCAGGCCCTTCACGTGTGTGCACGCGGCTGACATCCCCTCACTCCCCGTCCCGTGCGCCCCGCGCACGCCTGTGATCAGCGGATGTGTGCTTCTCCAGGGGATCTGTGCGAGTCTTTCGCCGGCCCCTCACGACTTCAGCGCACCGTGTCGTGTTCATCTCGTTAAGTAGTTGCTCTTGACGCCAGTGGTGGCTGAAGCGTTGGCTTTTCAGTCACATGGGCCGCAATGTTGTGCCCACGCCCAAAACGCACCTGAAGTGAGCCCTCGCATGCGTCGTATCGCCATATCAGTGGCCGCCACCTCGATGTCCGTCATGCTTGCCGGTTGCGGAGTGATCAACGCGACAGGGAGCAGCGACGACGCGAGCCCCACGAAGGGGAACGACATCACGGTCGGACTCCTGCTCCCGGAGAAGGCCAACACCCGGTACGAGCAGTTCGACTACCCCATCTTCAAGAAGAAGGTGGAGTCGCTCACCAACGACAAGGGGAAGGTCTCCTACGCCAACGCCGAGGCGGACGCCGACAAGCAGTCGAGCCAGATGCAGCAGATGATCGACGACAGGGTCGACGTCATCGTGCTGGACGCGGTCGACTCGAAGGCCATCGCCGAGGACGTGAAGAAGGCCAAGGACGCGGGCATCCCGGTCATCGCCTACGACCGGCTGGCCGAGGGCCCGATCGACGCGTACATCTCCTTCGACAACGAGCTGGTCGGCGAGGTCCAGGGCCGTTCCCTGCTGGAGAAGCTCGGCGGCGACGGGGCGGCCACCAGCAAGATCGTCATGATGAACGGCTCCCCGACCGACCCGAACGCCAAGCAGTTCAAGGCGGGCGCGTTGTCGGAGCTCAAGGGCAAGGTCACCATCGCCAAGTCCTACGACACCGAGGACTGGTCGCCGGAGAACGCCGAGGCCAACATGGTCGAGGCGATCAACGCGATCGGCAAGGGCAACATCGCCGCCGTCTACTCGGCCAACGACACCATGGCGGGTGCCATCGTCAAGGCGCTCAAGAACGCCGGTGTGACCGAGCTGCCCCCGATCACCGGCCAGGACGCCGAACTGGCGGGAGTGCAGCGGATCATCGCGGGCGAGCAGTTCATGAGTGTCTACAAGTCCTACCCGCTGGAGGCCGACAACGCCGCGGAGATGGCCGTGGCGCGGGTCCAGGGCAAGGGCATCCAGTTCGACGCGCTGACCCGTGAGCGGGTGGACAGCCCCACGGACAAGGACATCCCGGCGCAGCTCGTGCCCGTGGTGGCCCTGACGAAGGACAACATCAAGAACACGGTCATCTCCGACGGGTTCTACAAGGTGGCGGACATCTGCACGGCGCAGTACAAGGAGGCGTGCGCCGCGGTCGGCCTGAAGTAGCCGCCGGCCGCCGGGCCTTCCGCCCGGGTGCGTGGACGTTCCGCCGGGGAGCACGGACCACCGTGCTCCCCGGCGGTGTTGTTCCGTCACCGTCCCGAGTCCCGCCGTTCCCCCGGGTTTCCGGGTTCTCGGGTTCCAGGGTTCTCGGGTTTCCGGCTGCCACGCCGACAGGAGCCGTGTTGCGGAGCCGGGTGCGGCCGCGCATAGTGGCGCATCGGAAAGTGGCGGACCAGGGGGTGGGACGGGGCGATGGCCGGGCACGGGACGGACGAGCATCCGCACGGTGCTGACCGGCTGTGCGACTTCGGGGACCGCGTGTACTCCCGGGCCGTACGGCGCGGCCGGGTGCCGCGCCGGGACGCGGAGCCGGTGCCCTGTCTGCTGGACCTCGCCCTGCTGCACCCGGACCCCGACGACATGGACTGGCTGGTGCCGACCGCCCCGCAGGAGGTCATGACGCGGCTGCTGCGCGGGATGTACGAGGAGATCAGCGCGAGCCGGCGCCGGGTGGGCTCGGTCGTCGCGGCGTTCGAGTGGTACACCGGCCTGGGCCACCAGCCGCCGGCCTCCCCCTCGGCCAGGGAGGGCCCGGCGATCAGGGTGCTGGACGGGCTGGCCCGTATCCAGGCCGCGATGGACGAGGCGACGCAGGCGTGCACCACCGAGGTGCTCACGGTCCAGCCCGGCGGTATCCGGCGCGAGGCGGAGCTCTCGGAGGGCCTGCACCGGGCGACGGCGCTGCGCGGGCGCGGGGTGCGGATGCGGGACCTCTACACGCATGTGGCCCGGCACGGCCAGGGCCTGCACACCTACCTGGAGCTGATGGGTGACGCGGTGGAGGCGCGCACCCTGGACGAGGTGACCGAGAGGCTGATCCTGTTCGACCGCACGGTCGCCTTCATCCCCGCCAACTCCGAGCGCACCATGGCGCTGGAGCTGCGCCACCCGGCGCTCGTGGAGTACCTGGGCACGGTCTTCGACCGCCTGTGGCGCCTCGCCATCCCGCTGACCGCCCCGCTGCCCGACACCGGCATCGAGGGCATCTCGCACCGGGAGCGGTCCATCGCGGCGCTGCTGGCGGAGGGGCACCAGGACGCGGTGATCGCGGAACGCCTCGGCATCAGCGTCCGCACCTGCCGGACGCACATCGCCCGCCTCTCGGAGACCCTGGGCGCGGCGAGCCGTACGCAGTTGGGGGTGCGGATCGCGCAGGTCGGCCTGGACGACGTGCGCCGGGTGGTGGTCACTCCTCCTGGTCGAGGATCCCCGAGCGCGCGATGAGGTACCCGAGCTGAGCACGGCTGCCGCTGCCCAGCGTCGCCGCGAGCTTGGCGATGTGCACGCGGGCGGTGCGGACGTTCATACCGAGGCGGTCCGCGATGACGGCGTCGGTGTGGCCTTCGACGAGGAGCGCGGCGATGGCGTGCTGACGGGGCGTGATGCCGTTCAGCGTGGGCCGCCGGACCGCCCGTGGGTACATCGGAGTGGCGAGGCGCCAGAAGCGGTCGAAGGTGGTGGCGAGGTACCCCACGAGCGCCGGGTGGCGGACCTCCAGGGCCGAAGTGCGGTCGGCGTCGGCGGGGATGAACACGACGGCGCGGTCGACGACGATGAGGCGTTCGGTGATCTCGTCCAGCGTCCGGGCCTCGACGTCACCGGTCAGCCGTTCGTAGCGGGCGGTGAGCGAGGGCAAGTGGCAAAGGGTGTGCTGGTAGAGGGCGCGGATGCGGCCACCGCGGCGGAGCAGGGCCTGGTCGCGCCGGATCGCGGCCTCGTGGAAGTCCGGCTTGGGGTGTGTGTAGCTCTTGTGCGGCTGGACGGTCAGGAGTTCACCGGCATCGGCCATGGCTTCGTCGATGACCCGGCCGATGCGTTCCTTGCCGCTGTGGAGCGTGAGGAAGGGTATCGTCGGGACGCCGTCGTGTCGGCCCGCCCGCAGTAGCGGCTCGAACACCTCGACCAGCCGCTCCTCCCGCCGCCGTTCCCCGGCGATCCGGTCCGTCGAGGCCCGCAGGAGCCGGTGCAGGACGATGTGCGGCGCGACGGGCTCCCACCGGCTCGGGTCGTCGAGGGCGGGTTCCAGGAGGCCGAGGCCTGCGAGGTGCGCGGCCTCATCGGTCCCGTCGGCGAGTACACGCCCCTGGTGCAGTGCGCGGGCGTACAGGTCCAGGTCCGCCTCACACAGCTCCGCCGATGCGTCGTCGTGCGCGTTCCCGTTCATGCGCGGCCCGCCCCCCGGCTCGGCTTGTCCTGTTCGAGGATCCCCGACTGGGCGATCAGGTAGCCCAGTTGGGCGCGGCTGCCGCTGCCGAGGGTGGAGGCGAGTTTTGCTATGTGGGCCCGGCACGTGCGGACGTTCATGCCCAGACGGCGCGCGATCGCCTCGTCGACGTGCCCCTCCACGAGAAGTTTGGCGATGGAGTGCTGGATGTCCGTGAGGCCGTCCGGAGCGGTCTCGTAGGGAGTGCCCGCGCTCAGCGGGACCGCCCGGCCCCACATGAACTCGAACACCTTGACCAGGTAGCGGACCAGGCCGGGGTGGCGAAGTTCCAGGGCGACCTGCCGGTCGTCCCGCGTGGGGATGAAGGCGACCGTCTCGTCGCAGATGATCAGACGCTCGACCAGTTCGTCGATGGTGCGGTACTCCACCTTGCCGTCGGGGAACTGCTCCACCCAGGCGATGCGCTCCGGGCTGTACCTGGCCGTGTGCTGGTAGAGGGTCTTGATCCGCACCCCGCGTTCGATCAGCGGTCTGTCGCGCTCCAGTGCCTCGACGAGGCGGTGCTCGGGGTGGCGGTGGCTCGGCTGGACGGTGAGCACCTCGTGTCGGCACTGGGAGGTCGCCAGGTCGAGCGCCTCGTTGATGCGGTCCAGCCCTTCCAGCACGGTGATCGAGTGGACGGACTCCGTCACCGGGGCGCTGAGTCCCATGAACGGCTCAAGGGCGTCCGCCAGCTCCATCGACAGCCGCCGGCGTTCGGCGATCTCGCGTTCTATCGGGTCCAGTCGCTGGGCCAGCACGACCGACGGGGGAACCGGGCGCAGCCAGTTCGCGTCATCGGGGTCGGGATGGAGCAGGGAGAACTCCACCAGGCAGGGGGCGGCCTCCACGTCGGCACGGGCGATACGTCCCATGCGGAGCGCGTTCGCGTAAAGACGACTTCCTTCCACGCACAACTCCGCCATGGCATGGGGATGCGTCTCTTTAGTCCGATTTGATGGCAAAACTCCACCCCCCAGGGTCCTGAACATGCAGGAACATGATGCACCGATCGTGTGGCCATGACGTGCCCGAATGAGCCATCGTCTTACTTGACGGGGGAAGAGGGGACCTTCAAGTGAGGACGAAGCCGACTATGCGTAAGAGAATGCTTCGCTCGGTGCTTGCTGCCGCCTTCTCCGCCTGTGTGGCCTTCGGTGCGCTGAGTGGCCTCTCCGGCGCGACGAACGATGTGCAGCAGGACACCGCCTGGTCGAGTGGAGCCGTTGGCGCGGCTGATGGTGACGACGCGGTCGCCGTCCCGGCGGATACCGCGTGGAGCTAACGTGACCACTCCACCCGATGACCGTTCGTTCCGCCGTGAGATGGCCACCGCCTACCGGTCCGGCTGGCACTTCATCGACCTGGTCACCGCCATCCCCCACAGCGGTGACTCGCTGATGGTGACCGTGTTCGGTGAACCGGTCGTGGTCACGCGGGACGACGACGAGGACGTCCGGGCGTACCGGTGCCTGCGACGCCCTCGGGGGGCGCCGCAGCCCGTGCGATGTGCCATCCGGTACGGAATGATCTTTGTGAACCTTGACCAGCGGGACCATGAGCAGATGGAGTCCGACTCCCCTGCTCACCGGACCATCTCGGCCACCCCCCGCAGTGCCTGACGCGATTCCCCCGTCGTAAAAAGATCGCGCAGGTGCTTCCCCCCGCAGCGGCGTCACCGTGACCTGAACACGGTGACGCCGCTGCAGTTTCCGGCGGTATTTCCGGGTATCGGATGATCGCCCGATGGCCGGAACCCGTCGCCCGGCGGCTCGAACGGCTCCCGCTCGCCCTGCGTGCCCTGCTCACCCCGTCCGCGTCATCCGCGCCCCATCGCACGGGTGAGCGTGATCTCGATGGCGACCCGGGACGGGTTCGGCGACGGCTGCCGTCCGTAGCGTTCCGCGTACCGCCGCTCCGCCTCCTCGACGTGCTCCCGCTCGGAGCGGACCACGGCCCGCCCCTCCAGCGTCGCCCACCGCCGGCCGTCCACCTGGCAGACCGCGACGGCCGCGCCCTCCGGCCCCGCCGCCAGCACATGGCGCACCTTCGCGCTCTCCTTGTTCGTGATCACCCGAGCAAGCCGTGCCCCGGGGTCGTAGGTCACTCCGACGGGTACCAGATGCGGGGTGCCGTCCGGGCGGAGGGTGGTCAGCGTGCACAGGTGCCGTTCGCGCCAGAAGCTGAGATACGGGGCGTCCGGATCGCCCGGATCCACCGAGTACGAGTGGTTCATGACCCCGGAACCTAGCCCCTGCTGCACTCCCGCTCCCGCCTTGAGTGGAATAGACTCAAGTTTGTGTACGCTGACCGAGTCAGCCAGGCCGGGCTGCCGAGCCGGCCATGAGGACCGCTGCACGGTCGTCGCAAGGAGGAGAACGGACACGTGGACGCCGAGCTGACCAACCGGAGCCGGGAAGCGATCAACGCCGCCGGGAACCGGGCCGTGACCGAGGGGCACCCCGACCTCACCCCCGCCCATCTGCTCCTGGCCCTGCTGCAGGGCCAGGACAACGAGAACATCACGGACCTGCTCGCCGCGGTCGACGCCGACCAGGCGGCCGTACGGGCCGGAGCCGAGCGCGTCCTCGCCGGCCTGCCGAGCGTCACCGGGTCCACCGTCGCGCCGCCCCAGCCGAACCGCGAACTGCTCGCCGTCATCGCCGACGCCCAGTCCCGCGCGCGTGACCTGGGGGACGAGTACCTCTCCACCGAGCACCTGCTCCTCGGCATCGCCGCGAAGGGCGGCGCCGCCGGCGAGGTGCTGACGGGGCAGGGCGCCACCGCGAAGAAACTGCAGGATGCCTTTCAGCAGGCGAGAGGAGCACGCCGGGTGACGACAGCCGACCCGGAGGGCCAGTACAAGGCCCTGGAGAAGTTCGGGACCGACCTCACGGAATCCGCCCGCGAGGGCAGGCTCGACCCGGTCATCGGACGGGACCAGGAGATCCGGCGGGTCGTGCAGGTGCTCTCCCGCCGCACCAAGAACAACCCCGTCCTCATCGGTGAGCCCGGCGTCGGCAAGACCGCCGTCGTCGAGGGGCTCGCCCAGCGGATCGTCAAGGGCGACGTGCCCGAGTCGCTGAAGAACAAGCGGCTCGTCGCGCTCGACCTGGGGGCGATGGTCGCCGGGGCCAAGTACCGCGGTGAGTTCGAGGAGCGGCTGAAGACCGTCCTCGCGGAGATCAAGGAATCCGACGGGCAGATCATCACCTTCATCGACGAGCTGCACACGGTCGTCGGCGCGGGCGCCGGCGGCGACTCCGCCATGGACGCCGGCAACATGCTCAAGCCGATGCTCGCCCGCGGTGAACTGCGCATGGTCGGCGCCACCACCCTCGACGAGTACCGCGAGCGGATCGAGAAGGACCCGGCGCTCGAGCGGCGCTTCCAGCAGGTGCTGGTCGCCGAACCGTCCGTCGAGGACTCCATCGCCATCCTGCGCGGCCTGAAGGGCCGCTACGAGGCCCACCACAAGGTCCAGATCGCCGACAGCGCCCTGGTGGCCGCCGCCACCCTCTCCGACCGCTACATCACCTCCCGCTTCCTGCCCGACAAGGCCATCGACCTCGTCGACGAGGCGGCTTCCCGCCTCCGTATGGAGATCGACTCCTCGCCCGTCGAGATCGACGAACTCCAGCGCTCCGTCGACCGGTTGAGGATGGAGGAACTGGCGATCGGCAAGGAGACCGACGCCGCCTCCCGCGAGCGCCTGGAGAAACTGCGCCGCGACCTCGCCGACAGGGAGGAGGAACTGCGCCACCTCACCGCCCGCTGGGAGAAGGAGAAGCAGTCCCTCAACCGCGTCGGCGAACTGAAGGAGAAGCTCGACGACCTGCGCGGCCAGGCCGAACGGGCCCAGCGCGAAGGCGACTTCGACACCGCCTCCAAGCTCCTCTACGGCGAGATCCCGGCCCTGGAGCGCGACCTGGAGGCCGCCTCCGAGGCCGAGGAAGAGGTTGCCAAGGACACCATGGTCAAGGAGGAGGTCGGCGCCGACGACATCGCCGACGTCGTCGCCTCCTGGACCGGCATCCCCGCCGGCCGCCTGCTGGAGGGCGAGACGCAGAAGCTGCTGCGCATGGAGGAGGAGCTGGGCAAGCGGCTCATCGGCCAGCTCGAGGCAGTACGGGCGGTCTCCGACGCCGTGCGCCGCAGCCGCGCCGGGATCGCCGACCCGGACCGGCCCACCGGTTCCTTCCTCTTCCTCGGCCCCACCGGCGTCGGCAAGACCGAACTGGCCAAGGCGCTCGCCGACTTCCTCTTCGACGACGAGCGGGCGATGGTCCGCATCGACATGTCGGAGTACAGCGAGAAGCACAGCGTGGCCCGCCTGGTCGGCGCCCCGCCCGGCTACGTCGGCTACGAGGAGGGCG
The DNA here is from genome assembly GCF_052246875.1 of Streptomyces sp. GDS52. Classification (NCBI taxonomy): domain Bacteria; kingdom Bacillati; phylum Actinomycetota; class Actinomycetes; order Kitasatosporales; family Streptomycetaceae; genus Streptomyces; species Streptomyces sp. GDS52. The sequence continues at coordinate 3,402,759 of NZ_CM125966.1, read as the reverse complement.
GCCAGCTGACCGAGGCCGTGCGCCGCCGCCCCTACAGCGTGGTGCTGCTCGACGAGGTGGAGAAGGCCCACCACGAGGTCTTCGACATCCTGCTCCAGGTCCTCGACGACGGGCGGCTCACCGACGGCCAGGGCCGCACGGTCGACTTCCGCAACACGATCCTGGTGCTCACGTCCAACCTGGGCAGCCAGTTCCTGGTCGACCCGATCAGCACCGAGGAGCAGAAGAAGGAACAGGTCCTGGAAGTGGTCCGGTCCTCCTTCAAGCCGGAGTTCCTCAACCGGCTCGACGACCTGGTCGTCTTCTCCGCGCTGACCAAGGCCGAGCTGGAGCGCATCGCCGCACTGCAGCTCGACCGGCTGGCCAAGCGCCTCGCCGAACGCCGGCTCACCCTGGACATCACCCCCGAGGCGCTGGCCTGGCTGGCGGAGGAGGGCATGGACCCGGCCTACGGCGCCCGTCCGCTGCGCCGGCTGGTGCAGACCTCCATCGGGGACCGGCTGGCCAAGGAGATCCTCTCCGGCGAGATCAAGGACGGCGACACGGTCCGCGTGGACCGCTCCGGCGAGGGCCTCCTGGTGGGCCCGGCCACGGGCAAGACGCTGTAGCGGTCCGGGGGCACCGGTCCGGCGGTCCGGTCTCCATGATCGACGAGATGTGATCACGGAGACCGGACCATGGCCGAAGCCCATCGGCCAGGCAGGTTGCCCGGCACGGGGCAAGAGAGAGAGGGTGGGGAATACGTCTGGTCCCACATCCACGGCCGGACGCCAGACGACCGCAGGAGAGTCCCAGCATGTCCATCGACCCGTCCTCGATTCCCAATTTCGGGGGCCAGCCCGAGCCGCAGCCCCAAGGACCGGCGGGCCCCGTCGTCCCGGATCAGGACCTCGTGAAGCAGCTCCTCGACCAGATGGAGCTCAAGTACGTCGTCGACGACGAGGGTGACCTCGCGGCGCCGTGGGAGCAGTTCCGCACCTACTTCATGTTCCGTGGGGAGGACGACCAGCAGATCTTCTCCGTGCGGACCTTCTACGACCGCCCGCACCAGATCGAGGAGAAGCAGCAGCTGCTCGAGTCGATCGACGACTGGAACCGCCGCACTCTGTGGCCCAAGGTCTACACCCACACCCACGACGACGGCACCGTCCGTCTCATCGGTGAGGCCCAGACGCTGATCGGCATGGGCGTCAGCCTGGAGCACTTCGTCTCCTCGACGGTCAGCTGGGTGCGGGCCGCGATCGAGTTCGACAAGTGGCTCGTCGAGCAGCTCGGCCTGGAGCAGGAGATCAACGACGCGGAGAAGCCCGAGGACGACGAGTAGGGAGCCCTTTTCCCCACGCGTACGCGTGAAGGAGCCCGGCCCCGGAGCGACCCCACGGTCACTCCGGGGCCGGGCTCCTTCGGTCTCCCCGCAGGACCGGCGCCGTCCGACCGCTTCTCACACGGGACGGCAGAGGGCGCGGTCGACGAGGTCGCGCAGAACGTCCTCCTGGCGGTCCGCCGTGCCCGCGTCTCCCGGGCGGCTGTGCACGGAGACGGTGACGCTGCGCCGGCCGTCCGTCGTGGTGGCGGCCCGGACGAGGTAGCCGAATCCGCTTCCCCCGTGACCGAGGTACCCGCCGCCGCAGGACAAGGGCGTGAAGAACAGCCCCAGGCCGCTTCGGGTGCCCGCCGGATGGTCACTGTCCCGGGGCATCGGGACGGTGGTCCGCATGACGGCGAGGGTGGCGGGTTCCAGCAGCCGGCCGCGGACCAGGGCGGTGAAGAAGCGGTTGAGGTCGCGGGCCGTGCCGGTCATCGCTCCGTCGGCCCCGAGGTCGAAGGGACGGTAGGGGATCGTGGTGTCGACCATCGGGCCGCCCGGGGTGAACTGCTGGTGGTTGGCCGCGTGCGGCTGCGGCAGGAAGGGCCGGGTGCCGGGGATGTCCGTGTGCCGCAGTCCGAGGGGGCGCAGGACGCGGTCGCGGACCTCCTGCTCCCAGGAGCGGCCGGTGACCTTCTCGATGATCATCCCGGCGAGGACGTAGTTCGTGTTGGAGTACTCCCAGTCCGTTCCCGGCGGGAAGGCGGGCTCGTGGCGCATGGCCAGGGCGACCAGCTGCGCGGGCCGGTAGGCGTGCCGGCGGTGGGCGTAGTACGTCGCGGCGCTGTGCTCGGGGAACACGTCGGCCGTGTAGTCGTACAGTCCGCTGGTGTGCTGCAGCAGGTCGCGGAGCGTGATCGCATCGCCGTCGTTGCCGGCGCCGGTCACCACCCCGGGCAGTAATCGCTCCACCGTCCGGTCGAGCGACAGCCGCCCCTCGTCCACCAGTTGCAGCACGACGGTCGCGACGAACGTCTTGGTGACACTGCCCAGACGCAGATGGCCGTCCTCGGGAACCGGACGGCCACTGACCAGGTCCCCCACACCGGAGCGGGCGGTGACGGTCCCCCGGGGAGTCTCCAGCCGGACCGAGACCCCCGTGACCCCGGCATCACGCAGCGCGTCGGCGCCCTGCTGCACGGACCGGTCCCCGGCCGAAGGAGGCGGCACGGACGGCGAGGCCACGGCGGGCGGGACGGCCGACACAGCCAGCGCCAGGACAGCGGCGGACAACGACAATCGACGAAGAACCATGCCCCGAGGCTAGGAACAACCCGCCCCACCGCCCATCCGGCCGACCCCCCGCCGCATCGGGGGCCACCGGGATGGACACGGGCCCGGAAGAAACCAGAGCCGTCCTGTCCCGGAAGCCGAAGGCCGTGGCAGCCAGGGCTGCTGCTCCGGGGTGTCCGCGCGTCACACACCGGGACGCGCCCGACACGGTGTCGACCACGGCCGTACACGCGGAGTGCGCCGAGGGGAATCCGACCACCGCGTCCCGGCTGTTTCCGGCTCTGATGACGCAGGCGGACGGCGCCAGGTCGCTTCTGCTCACGCTGTCCGACGCCGCTGCACCGGGCGCCAGGGAGGCTGTGCACCGAGCGATCGTTCCGTGGCGGGCGACTGCCCGCAACGACGCCGACCCCGGCCAGCTCGGGGCAGCACTCCGCCCGCTCGGTGATGTGGACTTCGGCCCGTCCGAGGTGAGCGAGTGAATTCAGGAAGGGCGACCGGGCGAGCGTCCCGCCGCTGAGTGGCTGGAATGTCATCCGCTGTCGCGTGTCAACCGGAACCGTCGACACCAGATGTGCGGCAGGCGTGCGACCAAGGAACGGAAGGGATTCGAACCGGAGTAGTGGGAACATGAAATCATCAGTGGGGGCCGGGGTCGCTATTCGGTCAGCCCGGAGACCTCGACCGTAATCCTGGTGTACGCCTTCACTCGACATCCGATGGACGCCGAATGGCCTCCGGTGCTTCACGTTCACCGGAAGGCGGAGTGATATCGGGCGGCCCTGCCCGACGCCCACCGATGACGGGATCTGCACTACGAAGCCCCACCGTGCTCCGTCCCGGTCCGTGTCCGGCGGCATCGCGTCCGCGATGCCGAGCGGAACCGACTCCAGCCCGGTGGTCCCGGTGAAAGTTGAACGGAGCGCCGATCGGAAATGGCCGACGTGGCGGCCTCACGGCCTGACACGAGGAAGACCTCCAAGGGAAACACCCCCGGCATCCCGTCGAAAGCCGCAGGCGGAGATCTCCCCTACCTCATGGCAGGTCCGGTGCTCACGGGTTTGGAAATACCGGCGATTCGGCCATGCAGCATATCCCGTCCAGCCACTTATCGAAGTACCGATCACGTCGGCTGCGGCTGCGGTACTGTGCAGTCGACCGCAAAACAAAAAGGGGAAAAGCATGTCTCGAATCGGAAGCATCTCCTCGCGCTTATGGACCGCCGCTGCGGCCCTGGCACTCACCGCGGGAACCGTTTTCCTGACCGCGAGTCCGGCGGCAGCCGACTACACCCAGTGCCCGTCCGGATCCTTCTGTGTGTGGGAGCAGTCCAGCTACCGGGGCGACTTCAGGCACTACACCTCGTCGAACCCCAATGTGGGCGACTACATGAACGACCGCATGACCTCGTACTGGAACCGCACCGGTAAGACGGTCAGCGTCTACGAGCACTCCAACTACGTCGGGTGCATGTTCACGGTCGCGCCGGGCGGCTCCGAAGCGGCCGTGGCCTCGCACTTCAACGACAAGATGACGTCCCTTCGCGTCGGCAGCGGCTGCTGACACCACCCGGAGGACGGCGGTGCTCATGGAACCGAAGCAGTGAGCACCCCGTGAGCCCGACGCGCCCCCAGCCCGCACCGGGCTGGGGGCGCGATGTCAGGACGTCAGCCGAGCCGGGCGAGGCGGCTGGTGGCCTCGTGGAGGACGTCGTCCCTCTTGCAGAAGGCGAAGCGGACCTGGCTGCGGCCGGCTTGTGGGTCGTCGTAGAAGACGGAGTTGGGGACGGCGACGACGCCGCAGCGTTCGGGGAGGGCGCGGCAGAAGGCGTGGGCGTCCTTCTCGCCGAAGGGGGCGATGTCGGTGGTGATGAAGTACGTGCCCCGGGGGCGGTAGACCTCGAAGCCGGCGGCGCTCAGGCCCTTCGCCAGCAGGTCGCGCTTGCGCTGGTGGTCGGCTCGGAAGGCGTCGAAGTACGCGTCCGGCAGGGCGAGGGCCTCGGCGACGGCGTACTGGAAGGGGCCCGCGGAGACGTAGGTCAGAAACTGCTTGGCCGAGCGGACCGCGGTGACCAGGGCGGGGGTGCCCGTCACCCAGCCGACCTTCCAGCCGGTGAAGGAGAAGGTCTTGCCCGCGCTGGAGATGGTCACCGTGCGTTCCCGCATGCCGGGGAAGGTGGCCAGGGGGATGTGTTCGGCGTCGTCGAAGACCAGGTGCTCGTAGACCTCGTCGGTGATCACGAGCAGGTCGCGTTCGACGGCCAGCGCGGCGATCGCGGACAGCTCCTCGCGGGTGAGGACGGTGCCGGTCGGGTTGTGCGGGGTGTTGATCAGCAGCAGGCGGGTGCGGTCGGTGACGGCGTCGCGCAGCTCGTCGAGGTCGAGGCGGAAACGGCCCTCGCGGGGGCGCAGGGTGACCGGCACGCGGGTGGCGCCCGCCATGGCGATGCAGGCCGCGTAGGAGTCGTAGTACGGCTCCAGGGCGATCACCTCGTCGCCGGGTTCCAGCAGCGCGAGCAGGGCTGCGGCGATCGCCTCGGTGGCGCCGGCGGTGACCAGGACCTCCGTGTCGGGGTTGTACGACAGGCCGTAGCGGCGCTGCTGGTGCGCGGCGATCGCGGTGCGCAGCTCGGGGACGCCGGGGCCGGGCGGGTACTGGTTGCCGCGGCCGTCCCGCAGCGCCCGCACCGCCGCCTCCCTGATCTCCTCGGGGCCGTCGGTGTCGGGGAAACCCTGGCCGAGGTTGAGGGAACCGGTCCGCAGGGCCAGGGCGGACATCTCCGCGAAGATCGTGGTCCCGAACTCGGCGAGCCGGCGGTTCAGGAGGGGGCGCGCGCTGGAGGTCATACCGGTCATCCTGCGCCGAACCTCTGGAGTTCCTCAAGTCTGCTTTGGCTCGCGCGGGCAGCGGGCATCTCCCGTCCACACGCGTGAGCGAGGCACCCACGGGGGGCTGCTTCGGGGGATTCACGGGGGACGAAAGGACGGTGACGTCATGGTCATCGGCATCACCTTGGTTCTGCTCTTCGCGCTGGTCTTCGTGCTGTACAAGGCGTTCGCGGTGGCACCGGGGCGCCGTTCCGGCCGCCGGGCGGGGGCGTCCGGGAGCCGGCGCGGCAGTTGGTGGGCCGGGGATTCAGGGGGGAACTCCACCGGGGCAGGGGGGAGTCATGGCGGGGTGTCCTGCGGAAGTGACTCGTCCTCCGGCGGCTCGTCCTGCGGGGGCGGGTCGTCGTGCGGGGGCGGCGGCGGATGCGGTGGAGGCAGCTGACGGGGGGCGGCCCGCCTCCGTACGGGGGTGACGCGTCCGCGACGGTGGGGTCCGCGCCCAGGTGCGGGCCCCACCGTGCAGTGCGCCCGCGTACGCGCCCGCGTATGTGTCGGGTGTGCGCTGGGTTGAACAGGTGATCTGGAGAGCCCCCGGGGGGATGGAAAGCGCACGAAGTTGGGTAAAAACGCTGTGGCAGCACCACAGTTCGTGATTCCCTCTAAATCACCGACACAGCCCTCGGGCTCCCCGCGGATCCCCTTTCCGGCCGTCCGACCGGGCTGACGGGCCGAACTCCCCGGCGTGACCGGGGTGCGGCGGTCCCTCCATCTCCCTCTCCTGCCCCTCCTTGTCCGCTTGCGGAGCCGATTCATGCTCACGACTCTGACCACCTCCTACACCGACACGCGCGCGGCCGACCTCGCCTGGGCCCTGGGGCGCGAGCCGCTGCCCGCGCTGGCCACACTCGACCTCGAACTGACCGGGGCCAAGGTCCAGTTGAGGCTTCTCGGCGCGTCCCACCAGGTGCTGCTGGAAGAGGATCGGGGGGTCTGTTCGGAGACGGTGGCCTGCCTTCCGGGCAGCAGCACGCCCCTTCCGCTGGGCGTCGCCACACAGGTGGGCGACTGGGAGTACGAGTTCGCCGCCCATGTGGAGATGCTCTCCCCCGGCTCCTTCGGGGGCCGTGCACAGGAGTTGCTCGCCCTGGTCTCCGACCATCCGCACGGTCTCGCCGGGGTGTTCCCCGGGAGTCCGCACGCGTTCACCGCGATGCTCGCCCAGCGCCACGAGAGCCAGGTCCACTGGCGGACCTGGCACGCCTACCCCCAGGACGGCCAGCTGGTGATGACCCGGACGAGGGTGGGTGTACGGGTGAAGGCGGCCGTCTGAGGGGCGTCGCGCAGGTTCCGTCAGCATGAAACAAACACCACACGTGTGGGTGACGATCCGTGCCGGAGGCGTAACGTAACGTCGCAGGGGTGATCGAATCGCAGGCTCCCGCTCCGCCCCGCCCCACGCACCCCCGGGACAGGCCGGGCGGCAACGGCGACAGTCCCTCGGACAGCTCGCTGAAGCTGCCGGTGCGGCAGGCCACCGGCCGGTTCCTGGTCCTCGCCGGTGTGTTCGTCTGTGCGGCCTGCGGACTCGTCTACGAGCTCGAACTCGTGGCGCTCGCCTCGTACCTGATGGGCGACTCGGTGACCCAGGCGTCCGTCGTGCTGTCCGTCATGGTCTTCGCCATGGGGATCGGCTCGCTGGCCGCCAAGCGGCTGTGCCGGCACGCGGCGGCCGGTTTCGGCGCCGTCGAGGCCGCGCTCGCCCTGGTCGGCGGATGCAGCGCGATGGGCCTGTACGCCGTCTTCGCCTGGACCGGTTCCTGGGGCGGGCCGTGGGCCCACGGCCCGCACGTCCTGCTGGTCGCCTTCTCCCTCGCCGTCGGCCTGCTGATCGGGGCCGAGGTACCGCTGCTGATGGAGCTGATCCAGCGGATCCGCCGCCAGGACGCGGGTGGCGCGGTGGCCGACCTGTTCGCCGCGGACTACGTCGGCGCCCTCGTCGGCGGGCTCGCCTTCCCCTTCCTCCTCCTGCCGTTCCTGGGCCAGTTGACGGGGACGCTGATCACCGGCGCGGTCAACACGGTGGTCGGCGGCGCACTGGTGCTCGGACTCTTCCGGCAGGACCTGACCCGCCGCGCCCGCCGGCTGCTGCTGATCAGCAACCTCTGCGTGCTGGCCGTCCTCGGCTCGGCCGTTCTCCTCGTCGACGACTTCGAACGGGCCGCCCGCCACGCCATGTACGGCTCGGACGTCCGGGTCGCCCTGCAGACCGACGTGCAGGAAGTGGTGCTCACCGGCGGCCTCGACGGCCGGCCCCTGGACCTGTTCCTGGACGGCCGGCTGCGGGCCGGCAGCCGGGACGAACTCCGCTACCACGAGGCACTCGCGTACCCCGCGATGACCGGCCCGCACCCGCGCGTGCTCGTCCTCGGCGGCGGCGACGGACTGGCCGCCCGCGAGGTGCTGCGCCACCACGGGGTGCGGCGGGTCGACGTCGTCGCGCTCGACGCGGGCGTCGTGCGGCTGGCCCGCCGCGACCCGGCCCTGTCCGCGCTGAACGACCACGCCCTCGACGACCCGCGGGTCCGTGTCAGCACCACGGACGTCTTCGACTGGCTGCGCCGGGCGCCCCCGGCGGCGTACGACGTGGTGGTCTGCGACCTGCCGCGCCCGGAGGCCACCGGGAGCACCAAGCTGTACTCGCAGGAGTTCTACGGCCTGGCCCGGCGCGTGCTGGCGCCCGGCGGGCGGCTCGTGGTGCACGCCGGGCCGGTGGTGTCCCGGCCCCGGACGTTCTGGACGGTGGAGTCGACGGTCCGCGCGGCCGGCTTCCGCACCCTCCCGTACAGCAGGGGCGACCGGGGTTTCGTCCTGGCCGCCCGCTCCGTCCCCGAGCTGCGCCTGGACCCGGCCGGCCCCCGTCCGCGTACCGTCACCGACGGCTCCCTCGCGGCCGGTGCGCGAGCCGCCGCACGCACCCGGGTTCCCGGTCTGCCGCCGTCGACGCTGCTGCACCCCAGGTACGCCCGCTGAGCCGGCTCGCACCTCGCTGTACTGCTGCACCGCTGTGCCGATGTGCCGCTGTGCCGCTCTTTCGCGCCGACGGGGATACAGCCCGGCGTCGCCGTGGGTAGGCTCCGCAGTCATGGAGCACGAGGTGTTTGTTCCGGTTCCGGTGGAGCGGCTCAGGGAGGCGCTGGACGATCCTGCGCGGGTCGCCCGCGCGGTGCCGGGGCTCCAGCACGACGCCGGGGCGGATCCGGTCGCCGGCCGGCTGAAGCTCCGGGTCGGCAGCCACTCCATCACCTACCGGGGCTCCGTACGGGTGTCCCGGCGCGCGGACGGTTCCTACGCCGTCGAGGGTGACGCCGTCGAGACGCGCGGCACCGGCGCGGTGAGACTGGCGCTGCGACTGCGTCCGCTGGCCGCGGAGGGCGGCGCCACGCTCACCGTCGACGGCACGGCGACGGCCGACGGCCGGGTCACGGAGCTCCCGGCGGACGCGGTGGCGTCGGCGGTGGCCCGTCTACTGAACCGTTTCGCGGAGAACCTGGGCACGGCGGTGGGGGAGCCCTCCGCACCCGAGCCGCCCACGGACGAGCCTCCGGCCCCCGCACCGGCCCCCGTCTTCGACCCGGAGCCCTCTCTGCCGCCCCTCGGCCCCGAGCCCCAGGACGAGGCCGGGGACGGCATGGAGAACATGGACGGCACGGACGGCACGGACGGCATGGACGACACGGATCTCACGGACGACGTGGACGAGGTCGTCGGTCTCGACGATGTCGACGGCATCGATGACATCGCCGGTATCGACGACCTCGACGACCTCGACGGCGCCGACGACACCGTCGCCGAGGCGGCGCACGCGCGGCGCACGATGATCGGTCGCAGTGCCGAGGAGGTGGACCACGCCCCGCCCCGGGGCCGTTACGCCCCCGTCCCCGCCCCGCAGACCGTCTCCACGGCCACCCCCCTGCGCTGGGCCGCCCCGGCGGCCGCCCTGGCGGTGGCCTCGGCGATCGTCGCCGTGCGGGCACTGCGCAGACGTCGCTGACCCCGGCCCGGGGCGCGGGCCCGGCCCGAAACCCGGGGAGCCCTCTTGATCACCCCAGTAGGGTCGTCCCGTGAGTAACACGGACATCACTCTGACCGCGGGCGACGCGGAGGTCACCGTGCGGCCGGAAAACGGCGGGCGGGTCTCGGGACTGCGGGTCGGGGGCGTCGAACTGCTGCGCCAGGGCGACCGCTACGGGTGCTTCCCGATGGTTCCCTGGTGCGGGCGGATCCGGGACGGCCGGTTCCGGAACGGTGCCACCGTCCACCGGATGCCGCTGAACGCCCCGCCGAACGCCATCCACGGCACCGCCCGTGACACCGCCTGGCGTACCGCCCGCGCGAGCGAGGACGAGGCCGTGATCACGTACGACCTCGGGGAGCCCTGGCCGTACCCCGGGCGGGTGACGCAGGTGATCACGCTCGGCGCGGACTCGCTGACCCTGGCCATGGCCGTCGAGACGTACGAGTCCTCCTTCCCGGCGCAGATCGGCTGGCACCCCTGGTTCAACCGCACCCTCGGCGGCACGAACGCAGCAGACACAGCAGGCACGGCGGGCACAGCGGACGTACGCATCGGCTTCACGCCCGCGTGGCAGGAGGAGCGCGGCGCCGACCACCTGCCCACCGGTCGCCGGATCGACCCGAAGCCCGGCCCCTGGGACGACTGCTTCGGCATGCCGGGAGGCGTCGACGTCACCCTCACCTGGCCGGGGCGGCTGGAGCTGAAGGTGGCCAGCCGTGAGGAGTGGGTGGTGGTCTACGACGAGCCGCGTGAGGCCGTCTGTGTGGAGCCGCAGACCGGCCCGCCCGACGGGCTGAACAGCCACCCGCGCCTGGTCACCCCGCTGGAGCCGCTGGAGGCCACGACCACCTGGACCTGGCGCAGGCTCTGAGGCGGTCTACCCTGGCTGCCATGAGTGAGGTACGCAGCGCACTGTTGCAGCAGATCAAGGACAAGGCCGTGGTGCACGGCAAGGTGACCCTCTCCTCGGGTCTCGAGGCCGACTACTACGTCGATCTGCGCCGCGTCACCCTGGACGGCGAGGCCGCCCCGCTGGTCGGCCAGGTGCTGCTGGACCTCACCGACGGGCTGGAGTTCGACGCGGTCGGCGGACTGACCATGGGCGCCGACCCGGTGGCCGCCGCCATGCTGCACGCCGCCGCCGCGCGCGGCCGGAGGCTGGACGCCTTCGTGGTCCGCAAGGCGGCCAAGGCGCACGGCCTGCAGCGGCGCGTGGAGGGCCCGGACATCAAGGGCCGCCGGGTCCTGGTCGTCGAGGACACCTCCACCACCGGCGGCTCCCCGCTCACCGCCGTCGAGGCCGTGCGCGAGGCCGGCGCCGAGGTGGTGGCCGTCGCGACCATCGTCGACCGGGCGACCGGCGCCGCCGAGAAGATCCAGGAGGGCGCCGGGGTGCCGTACCTGTTCGCCTTCGGCAAGGACCAGCTCGGCCTGGACTGAGGCCGTGGCCGACCGGCCGGACCTCCGTCCGACATCATCCGACATAACGACTTGACCTGCGCCGTCGACCAGCCGGGCACGTCTGGGAGGATGGGGCCGACAATGACGTCGCATCCAAGGTTCCAGGTCAGGGCCGACAGCACCCAGTACGCCACACCGCACGCATAAGGAGCGGACAGATGCCCATCGCAACTCCCGAGGTCTACAACGAGATGCTGGACCGGGCGAAGGCAGGAAAGTTCGCCTACCCGGCCATCAACGTCACCTCGTCCCAGACCCTGCACGCGGCACTGCGCGGCTTCGCCGAGTCGGAGAGCGACGGCATCGTCCAGATCTCCACGGGCGGCGCCGAGTTCCTGGGCGGCCAGCACAAGAAGGAGATGGTGACCGGCGCGGTCGCCCTGGCCGAGTTCGCGCACATCGTCGCCGAGAAGTACGACGTCAACATCGCCCTGCACACGGACCACTGCCCGAAGGACAAGCTCGACGGGTACGTCCGTCCGCTGCTCGCCGTCTCGGAGGAGCGGGTCAAGGCCGGCCGCAACCCGCTGTTCCAGTCCCACATGTGGGACGGCTCCGCCGAGACGCTCGCCGACAACCTGAGCATCGCCCAGGAGCTGCTGGAGCGCGCCCGCGCCGCGAAGATCATCCTCGAGGTCGAGATCACCCCGACCGGCGGCGAGGAGGACGGCGTCTCGCACGAGATCAACGACTCCCTCTACACCACGGTCGACGACGCGATCCGTACGGCGGAGGCGCTCGGCCTCGGCGAGAAGGGCCGCTACCTGCTGGCCGCCTCCTTCGGCAACGTGCACGGTGTGTACAAGCCGGGCAACGTGGTCCTCCGTCCCGAGCTGCTGAAGGAGCTCAACGAGGGCACCGCCGCCAAGTACGGCAAGCCGGCCGGTTCGCAGCCGTTCGACTTCGTCTTCCACGGCGGCTCGGGCTCCAGCGAGCAGGAGATCCTGACCGCCCTGGAGAACGGCGTGGTCAAGATGAACATCGACACGGACACGCAGTACGCCTTCACGCGTCCGGTCGTCGACCACATGTTCAAGAACTACGACGGTGTCCTGAAGGTCGACGGCGAGGTCGGCTCCAAGAAGACCTACGACCCGCGTACCTGGGGCAAGCTGGCCGAGGCGTCGATGTCCGCCCGCATCGTCGAGGCCTGCCAGAACCTGCGTTCCACGGGCACCCGGATCAAGTAATCCGCTCGTACGCGTCGAGCCCGGCACCTGCTCAGGTGCCGGGCTCTTCCGTATGCTCCCTGCATGCCCGATGTCCGGCTGGCCTCCCCGCAGGGCAAGTGGATCCTGCTGACCACGGTGCTCGGTTCCAGCATGGCCCTGCTGGACTCCACCGTCGTCAACGTCGCCCTTCCGCGCATCGGCCGCGACCTCGACGCGGACCTCGCGGCCCTGCAGTGGACGGTCAACGCGTACATGGTCACGCTGGCCGGGCTGATCCTGCTGGGCGGGGCGCTGGGGGACCGGTTCGGCCGCCGGAAGGTGTTCGTCGTCGGGGTGCTGTGGTTCGCGACGGCCTCCCTGCTGTGCGGTATCGCCCCGAACGCCGGTGTGCTGATCGCCGCCCGCGCCCTGCAGGGCGTCGGCGGCGCGCTGCTCACGCCCGGCTCGCTCGCCCTGATCCAGGCGTCCTTCCACCCCGACGACCGGGGCCGGGCGGTGGGCCTGTGGTCCGGTTTCGGCGGGATCGGCGCGGCGGTCGGCCCGTTCCTCGGCGGCTGGCTGGTGGACGGGCCGGGCTGGCGCTGGGTGTTCCTGATCAACGTGCCGCTGGCCGTGGTGTGCGCCCCGATCGCCGTGCGCCACGTACCGGAGTCGGACGGCGGGCAGCAGGCCACCGGCCGCTTCGACGTGCTCGGCGCGGTCCTCGGCGCGCTGGCCCTCGCCCTGGTGACGTACGCGCTGATCGAGGCCGGTGGGGGCTCTCCGGTGGTCGCGGTCGCCGCCGTCGCCGGGCTGGCCGCCGCCGTCGCCTTCGTGGCCGTGGAGAAACACCGCGAGCACCCGATGATGCCGCTGGACATCTTCGCCTCCCGCCAGTTCACGGCGGTCAACGTCGTCACGCTGTGCGTGTACGCGGCCTTCGGCGGTTTCTTCTTCCTCGCCGCGCTCCAGCTCCAGGTCGCCGTCGGCTGGTCCGCGCTCGCCGCCGGTACGGCCCTGCTGCCCACGACCGCGATGATGCTGCTGCTCTCGGCCCGCTCCGGTGAACTCGGCGAGCGCATCGGGCCGCGCATCCCGCTCACCGTCGGACCGCTGCTGTGTGCCGCCGGGATGCTGCTGATGACGCGGGTGGGGCCGGGCGCCTCGTACCTCACCGATGTGCTGCCGGCGCTGCTGGTGCTGGGCCTCGGCATGGTCACCCTGGTGGCGCCGCTGACCGCGACCGTCCTGGCCGCCGTGGACACCGCGCGGGCGGGTCTGGCCAGCGGCATCAACAACGCGGCGGCCCGCGCGGCCGGCCTGGTGGCGGTGGCCGCGCTGCCGCTGCTGGTCGGGATGGGGCCGGAGGCGTACCGGGAGCCGGCCGCCTTCGACGACGCGTTCCGGCGGGCGATGGTGCTGTGCGCCGGGGTCCTGGTGGTCGGCTCGGCCCTCGCCTTCGCGACCGTACGGCGTCCCGCGCCGGGCTGTCGGCGCCCCGAGTGCCGCACCCACGGCAGCGTGGCCGTGCCCCCGCTGGAGGCCGAGACCGAAACCGGGCCCGAGGTGGGGCGGAAAGGTGGTGTTCCACGTGAAACACCACCACCGCCCGGGCCCCGGACTCCCGGAACCTGAGCGCCTCGGGAGTCCGGGGCTCTAAGCCCGCTTCAGCTCCTCGTACGCCTCGGCGCTGCTGTCCTGGAGGAACTGGCGGCACCGCTCCGCCTCGTCCTTCTCCTCGATCGCCTCGGCGGCGCGGGTGAGGGCGGCGAGGCAGCGCAGGAAGCCGCGGTTGGCGCGGTGGCTCCACGGGATCGGGCCGTGGCCCTTCCAGCCGGACCGGCGCAGCGCGTCGAGTCCTCGGTGGTAACCCGTCCGGGCGTACGCGTACGACTCCACCACCCGCCCCGCCTCGAAGGCGTCGTCGGCGAGCATGGCCCAGGCCAGGGAGAACGTGGGGAACTTCGCCACCACCTCGGCCGGCGGCAGGGAGTCCTCGGCGAGCAGGCGGTACGCCTCCTCGTTCTCCGGCAGATGCGTGGGGTCCGGGCCACCGAGCAGGTTCTTCTGAGTGGTCATGCCGCCAGTCTGCCATCTACGGCGCGGTGCCCTTCCGGGGCCGTGCGGTGGAGATGCGGGTGGCCGGGGTGCGGGCGACCATCGGACGGGTGATGCTCCCGCGTCGTCTGCGGGCCCTCGTACCGCCTTCGGACGTCCGCCCCTCTGGCCACGATCCCGGACGGAGTTGCCATGCTCAGGAACGGCGGGACACAGCCTGCCCTCCCGGCCCGACGACCGCCCTCACGATCGCTCTTTCGAGGGCCCGTTCCGGGCGGAGGACCGGCGGGCCCTGCCCCGGAGTCGTCTCGACCGGCCGAGGAGGCGGCCGGCCCAGCGGTGCAGTCGTCCGGGTGGCATCTTGGCGGGGGGCACGCGCTGGTCCAGCGCGCCCGCGCGGATCGCCTCGAGCGTGTCGGTGAGGTCGACTCCCGCGAACGTGACGATGTCGGTCGCGACCGTGCGGAGGCCGTAGGCCAGGAAGGTGCGGTCCGAGGCGGCCGCCCCGGCCGTCTCCGCGGTGATCCGCGTCGCGAGTTCCAGCGAGCGGTCCGCGGCGCGCCGGCGCACATCGCGGTCGTCGAGTCCGCCGGCCAGCGAGGCGATGACGTCCGTCAGGCCGCGCACCGGCTCCTGGAGCCGGCCACGGGTGTCGGAGTCGGCCGACGCGACGAGGCGCGCGAGCATGAGGCAGCTGGCACCGAGCAGATCGAGGTGCTCCGCGTTCTCCTTCTCGCGCACGACGACCTTCGCCCGCCAGGTCAGCGCCCGACGGGTGACGCGCGTGTCGGTCCGCCCGACCCGGCGCAGCTCCAGCAGGTGGTCCAGCACCTCGCGGAGTTCCCCGACCGACTGGTGGGCGAGCTCGTCGTCGTCCTGGTCGATGGCGTCGGCCAGGGTGGTCAGGCCGTCGGCGATCGCGTGGAGCGCGGCCGCCTCGGCGCGGCGCAGCAGCGCCAGGGGCTCGGGCGGGAAGAGGAGTTGCGAGAACACGAGAGCGATGCCCGCGCCGGTCAGTGCGTCCACCAGGCGCTGGACACCGTTCGCCTGGTTGCCCAGCGCCACCACCAGGATGGAGCTCACCGCGGCCTGGACGACGACGACCTGTGCGCTCCGCAGGGCGCGGGCGGTCGCGAGCGAGACGAAGACGGCGAGCGCCATCGTGCCCGGGCCCTTTCCCAGGACGGCGAGCACGAGTTGGCCGACCAGCAGGCCGAGGAGCACGCCCTGGAGGAGCCGGATCGCGTGCAGTCCGCGTTCGCCGAGGTTCGCGGTCAGCGCGACCATCGCCGTGATGGGCGCGAAGTACGGGGCGGGATGGCCGAACACGTAGCGGGCCACCAGCCACGCCGCCGTGGCGCTGGCGGTGGCCTGAAGGAGCAGCCACACGTCCAGGGCGACCCGGCGGCCGCCGACCGAGAGCCCCGACACCGTCCGGCGTGCCACCGCGCCGACTCCGCGGGCTGTTCTGCGGGACCGCGGCGCGCTCACCCGGCTCATCATGCCAGCCGGTCACCCCGCCCGCCGGGCGCCGACCGCCCCCGGCGAGCCACGCCGGTGTCCGTGCCTGCGCTCGTGCCCGCGCCGGACGGAAGGTGTCGACGGTGAAGGTCGAGCAGGTGACCGAACCGATCGCCTACCACGGTGAGGGGCCGGTCTGGTCCGCGGCGTGGGGCGGCCTCCGGTGGCTGGACATGCTGGCGGGGGACGTGCTGTCGCTCGCCGCGGACGGGAGCGTGACGCGGCGGCACATCGACACCGTGGTGGCCGCGGTCCGGCCCAGACGACGAGGGGGCGCCGTCATGGGCGTCACCCGTGGGTTCGCGCTCGAGGACGCGGACGGAAAGGTGACCCTCTTGGATTCCCTGTGGAGTGATGACGGTGTCCGCATGAACGAGGGCGGATGCGATCCTGACGGACGGTTCTACTGCGGCTCGATGGCCTACGACGACCGGCCGGGAGCCGGTTCGCTGCACCGCCTGGATCCGGACGGCTCGACGACGACGGTCCTCGACGGCGTGACGATCTCCAACGGTCTCGAGTGGAGTCCCGACGGCGACCGCGCCTACTACGCCGACACCGCGACGGACCGCGTCGACGTCTTCGACTACGACCGTGAGCGCGGGCTGAGCGGGCGGCGCCCGTTCGCCGCCGTACCGGGCGGTCCGGGCGGCAGTCCGGACGGACTGACGGTCGACGCGGAGGGCGGCGTGTGGGTCGCCCTGTACGGCGGCGGCTCGGTGTGCCGGTACGCGCCGGACGGCACCCTCGACGAGGTCGTGACGCTTCCGGCCACCAAGGTCACGGCGTGCACCTTCGGAGGGCCGGGACTCGACCGGCTGTTCATCACGACCTCCCGCGAGCACCTCGAACCCGGCGCCGAGCCGGAGGCGGGCGCGTTGTTCGCCTGCACACCCGGTGTCCGGGGCGTGCCCGTGCGGGAGTACGCGGGATGAGCGGCGCCGACGCCCCCGCGGGCGGCTCGAAGAGTGAGCGTGCCGGGCGGACCGGGAAGCAGGCCGGCTCCGAGGTCGGGACCGAGTCCGGGCAGACGCAGACCCTGCTCATCCTCGGCGCGCGCGGCGACCTGACGGCCAGGCTGCTCCTTCCGGGACTGGGCGGCCTGGTCGCCTCGTCCTCGCTGACCGACCTCTTCCTCGTCGGCAGCGACCGGGGCGAGCAGGGCGACGCGGAGTGGCAAGCGGTCGTCGCGCAGGCGTTCGCGGCCGGTGAGGCGAGCGGGCCGGCCGTCGACACCGTCGTCCGCAACGCGCGCTACGCGGCCGCGGACGCCACCGACGAGGACGACCTGCGCCGCCTGCTGGAGTGCCGCCGCGGCCGTCTCACGCTGTACTTCGCGCTGCCGGCGGCCGTGACGGTCGAGGCCTGCCGGGCGCTGGCCCGGATCGGCGTGCCGGACGGTACGCGCCTGGTGCTGGAGAAGCCCTTCGGCACCGACGCGGCCAGCGCCACCGCGCTGAACGAACTGCTGCACGGCTTCATGCCCGAGGATCACGTGCACCGCGTCGACCACTTCCTCGGCATGTCGACGGTGCTCAACATCCTCGGCGTCCGGTTCGCCAACCGGGTGATCGAACCGCTGCTCTCCGCGGAGCACGTCGAGGCGGTCGACATCGTCTTCGACGAGACGCTCGGCCTCGAGGGCCGGGCCGGCTTCTACGACGTGACGGGCGCCCTGCGCGACATGATCCAGAGCCATCTGCTCCAGGTGCTGGCGATCGCGGCGATGCCCCCGCCGAGCACGCTGGAACAGCTCGAGGTACGGGATTCCAAGGCGCACATCCTCCGGGCGACCCGCGTCTGGGACGACCGCCCCGAGCGGTTCAGCCGCCGCGCCCGCTACACCGCCGGCACGATCGACGGCCGTTCCCTCCCGTCGTACGTCGACGAGGAGGGCATCGACCCCGCCCGGGGGACGGAGACCCTGGCCGAGGTGGTGTTCGCCGTCGACACCTGGCGGTGGGCCGGGGTGCCGTTCCGCGTCCGCTCGGGCAAGGCGATCGGCTCACCCCGTCAGGAGGTCACGTTCTGGTTCAAGGCCCCCCGGCACGTCCCGGACGGACTCGCCGGCGAGGTCCGCGCCAACCGGCTGCACATCGGCCTCGGCCCGCGTCGCCTCCAGATGGACCTCAACATCAACGGGCCGGGCGACCCGTCCACCATCTCCCCGGTCACGCTCGACACGCGTTTCGGCCCCGGCGAGCTGTTCGAGTACGGCGAGGTGCTGCGGGGCGTCCTGGAGGACGAGAAGCCCCTGTCGGTGCGCGACGACATGTCGGTCGAGTCCTGGCGCATCGTCCAGCCGGTGCTGGACGCGTGGCGCGACGGCCGGGTCCCGCTCGAGGAGTACCAGGCCGGCAGTGCCGGTCCGGCGGCCTGGGAGGACAGGAGGCCATGAGCGAGCCACTGAACACACGCCCCAGGGAGGAGAGCCACTTCGTCCACCTCACCCCGCAGGGGGTGCACCGTGTCCGCCGCTGGGCGATGGCCATCACCCTCGGCAGCTTCCTGTTCGGCTTCGACACCGGGATCATCTCCGGCGCGCTGCTGTTCATCCGGGAGGACTTCGGTCTCGACTCCTTCGAGCAGAGCTCGGTGGTGAGCGTCCTGCTGCTCGGCGCGGTCGTCGGCGCGCTGGCCAGCGGGAGGATCGCGGACCGCTACGGACGGCGTCCGCTCCTGGCCGGCCTCGGTGTCCTGTTCTTCCTCGGGATCGTCCTCGCCGCCGCGGCCACCGGCTACTGGATGCTGCTGCTCGGCCGCATCGTCATGGGCCTCGCCGTCGGCGGTGTGTCGGCCACGGTGCCGACCTACCTCGGTGAGATGGCACCGGCTCAGGTCCGGGGCCGCGTCCTCAGCCTCAACCAACTGCTCATCAGCACCGGTCTGCTCGTCTCCTACCTCGTCAACTGGGCCTTCTCCGGCTCCGAGAACTGGCGCGGGATGTTCTGGATCGGCGGCATCCCGTCCGCGCTCCTCGTCCTGGCGTGCCTGTGGCTGCCCGAATCCCCGGTGTGGTCCCTCACCCACGGCAAGACGGACCAGGCCCGAAGGACGCTCGACAAGGTCACCGAACCGGGCGGCACGGACCTGGTCGTCGCACGCTTCGGCCGCACCGGCCGGGAGGGCGGGCAGCGCCGGGAGGAGCCCGGGAGCGGCTCCGGGAACCTGAAGGCGCTGCTGGCCCCGGCGGTCCGCCCCGCGCTCCTGGTCGGTGTGATCCTCGCCGCCCTCCAGCAGTTCTCCGGGATCAACACGATCCTCTACTACGCGCCGACGATCATGGGCCAGGCCGGTCTGTCCGCCTCGAACGCGATCTTCTACTCGGTCTTCATCGGCGTCATCAACGTCATCATCACCGTGGTCGCCCTCAACCTCGTCGACCGGCTCGGCCGCCGCCCCCTGCTGCTCTTCTCCCTGGCGGCGATGGCGGTCTCCATCGCGCTGCTGGGGGTGGCGTTCGCCGTGGGTCTGCCCCCGGTGCTCATGCTCATCTTCATGATGCTGTACATCATCGGGTTCGGGGTCGGTCTGGGCCCGGTCTTCTGGGTGCTGCTCGGCGAACTCTTCCCCCCTGCCCAACGCGCCGAGGGATCCAGCGCCGGTGCGACCGTGAACTGGCTCTCCAACTTCGTGGTGAGCCTGGTGTTCCTTCCTCTGATCTCGGCCATCGGGGAAGGGCCCACCTTCTGGATCTTCGCCGTGATCTGCGTCCTGGGTGTGGGGTTCGTCGCCCGGTTCGTCCCCGAGACGCGCAGCCGGCACGCCGACGAGGTGGGCGCGGACCTGCGCCGGCGGTGGAACGCGCCGACGGCGTGAACGGACACCGGGGCCGGGCTACGCGCTGTGCTCCGGACGGCCCGTCTCCGGGGCGGGCCGCTGTCGGTCCGCCCCGGGAACGGCGTCGTCCAGGGTGACGGCGAAGAGGGCGGCGTCGTCCTGGAGATTGCCCCCGGTGTGCCGGGAGACGGCGGAGAGGACGGCGTCGAGTACCGCGTCCGGATCGGGCGGGAAGTGCCGGGACAGCGCCGGAACGGGATCGAAGAAGACCCCGTCCGCGTCGCGGGCCTCGTTGATGCCGTCGGTGTACAGCACCAGGGTGGCTCCGACGGGCAGGTCGAACAGGTCGACCGGGATCTCGTCGTCGGCGTCGAGGAGGCCGAGGCCCAGGGGCAGCGCCGGAGTGGTCGGTTCCAGCAGGAGCGCCTTGCCCTCGTGGACCAGCAGGGGTGCCTCGTGGCCCCGGTTGGCGACGCGGAGCACGGAGTAGTCGGGGGGAAGCTCCGCGACGACGGCCGTGGCGAACGACTCGGCTTCCGCTCCGCTCGCGTGTCTGATGCCTGCCTGCATCCGGCCCTCCAGCTGCCGGACGACGTCCGGCAGATCCGGTCGGTGGTCGCTGGCCTCGTGGAACGAGCCGAGCAGGGCGTTGACCGTACGGACCGCCTCGACCCCCTTGCCGCGCACATCGGCGATGAGCATCCGGATGCCGTGGGGCGTCTCGTGGATCGCGAAGAGGTCACCGCCGATGGCGGCCTCCTTGTGGGCGACCTCGTACCGGGTGGCCACGGCCAGTCGCCCCACCCGGTCGGGCAGGTCCGGGAGCACCGCCCGCTGCAGCACGGCCGCCACCTCGCGGCTCGTCTTCAGCTCTCTTCGGTCGCGGGTCAGCAGCACGTTGAGGAACGCCGCGACGACGGTGAGAACGACCAGGCTGCTGAACGGGACGAGCTCGTCGACGCTCGGCTCTCTTTTCAGGAACACGAGGCCGAGCCCCACGAGGTTCGCCACCACGCCGGTGGTGATCGTCCCGCGCAGGGAGAGAAGCGGCGCGGCCGCCACCGGCGCGGCCACGAGCAGGGGGAAGGTGTTGAGGCCCCCGTGGGTGAAGAAGCTGAGGACGAGCGCGGCCACGATGATCGCGGCGGGCAGCCAGCGCAGCCGAGGCACCCTTTCCGTCGACTCCTCGCGGCCGCTCGACTCCTTGCGACCGATACGCGTTCCGCGGCCCATGACCCGATCGTCTCAGGGAATCGGGCCCCCGGCAGACCCGGCGAGGTTCCCACCGGGCGGACCTTGCGGTCGTGGGGGAGCATGAGCAGGATGCACCGTGGGGACCGGGGCCCCCGTGTCGGTAACGGCAGGGGCGGACCGCTACCCGGAGTACATTTCAGGAGACAGCGATGTCCCACGAGGCTTTTGAGCCGGAGACCCCGCATCTCGACTTCGAGGGCACGACCCCCTACGAGGACTACGTCAGGGCGGATGTCCTCACCCACCTCCAGCACACCCTCTCCGACGATCCCGGAGAGATGGTCTTCCTGGTCACGACCCAGGTGATGGAGCTGTGGTTCACCGTCATCGTGCACGAGTGGGAGACGGCGGCGAACGCGCTGCGGGGTGACGACGTACCGACCGCGATCGACGCGCTGAAGCGGTCCGTGCGGGAGCTGGAGGCGCTGAACGCCTCCTGGAAGCCACTCGGACAGCTCACTCCCGCCCAGTTCAACGCCTACCGCGGCGCGCTCGGCGAGGGCTCCGGCTTCCAGTCGGCGATGTACCGGCGCCTGGAGTTCCTGCTCGGTGACAAGTCCGCGTCCATGCTGGTCCCGCACCGGGGCGCGCCGCGTGCGCACGCCGAGCTGGAGAAGGCGCTGCACGAGCCGAGCCTGTACGACGAGGTGCTGCGCTTCCTCGCGCGGCACGGGCACGCGATCCCCGAGGACGTGCTGCGGCGCGACGTGTCCCGGCGGTACGAGCCGTCACCGGAGGTGGAGGCGGTCTGGACGGCCGTCTACTCGGGTGACGAACGGGACGAGACGGCCCGCCTCGGCGAGGCGCTGACCGATGTCGCCGAACTGGTGTGGCGCTGGCGCAACGACCACCTGGTCGCCACCCGCCGCGCGATGGGCGCCAAGGCGGGCACCGGAGGCTCCGCCGGGGTGGCCTGGCTGGAGAAGCGGGCGCGGAAGAACGTGTTCCCCGAGCTGTGGACGGCGCGATCCCATGTCTGAACTGGTCGAGAAAGCCGAGAAAGCCGAGAAGGCCGTGAAAGCCGAGAAGGCCGAGAAGGCCGAGAAACTGGACGCGGCCGACGAACTGGCCGTCAATCGGAGCGAGTTCGTGCTGGAGGAGGACGGCGACACCGTCTACCTCGACGGCAACTCGCTGGGCGCGCTGCCCGCCGCCGTCCCCGGCCGGATCGAGGACGTGGTCCGCCGGGAGTGGGGCGAGCTGCGCATCCGGTCCTGGACGGAGAGCGGCTGGTGGACGGCGCCCGAGCGGATCGGCGACCGCATCGCGCCGCTGGTCGGCGCGGCGGCCGGGCAGATCGTGGTCGGCGACTCCACCAGCGTCAACGTGTTCAAGGCACTGGTGGCCGCGGTGCGGATGGCGCGGCTGACGGACCCGGGGCGGGACGAGATCGTGGTCGACGCGACCACGTTCCCCACGGACGGCTACATCGCCGAGTCGGCGGCCCGGATGACCGGCTGCACCCTGCGCCCGGTACCGCCGTCCGAGGTGGCGGGCGCGCTCGGTGCCCGGACCGCCGCCGTGCTGCTCAACCACGTCGACTACCGCACCGGCCGGCTGCACGACCTGCCCTCGCTCACGGCCGCCGTGCACGCGGTGGGGGCGTACGTCGTGTGGGACCTGTGCCACAGTGCGGGCGCGCTGCCGGTCGGACTGGACGCGCACCGCGTGGACCTGGCGGTCGGCTGCACCTACAAGTACCTGAACGGCGGCCCCGGTGCACCGGCGTTCCTGTATGTGCGCGAGGACCTGCAGCACCTCTTCGACTCCCCGCTGCCCGGCTGGAACTCCCACGCGGAGCCCTTCGGGATGCGCCCGGACTACGAACCGGCGCCGGGCGCGCCGCGCGGGCGGGTCGGCACCCCGGACATCCTCTCCATGCTCGCCCTGGAGGCGGCGCTGGAGGTCTGGGACGGCGTCACGGTCGAGGCGGTGAGAACCAAGTCCCTCGCATTGACGGACTTCTTCCTGGAGTGCGTCGAGGCGTACGTCCCCGAGGGCAGGGTCGCGTGCGTGACCCCGCGTGCGCACCGGGAGCGGGGCAGCCAGATCGCCCTGCGCTGCCCGGACGCCGGTGATGTGATGGAGCGGCTGATCGAGCGCGGGGTCGTCGGCGACTTCCGCCGCCCGGACGTGCTCCGCTTCGGCTTCACCCCGCTGTACGTCGGCTTCGCGGACGTGGAGCGGGCGGCGCGGGTCCTGGCGGACGTCCTGGCGGAGACCTCGGCGGATGCCTCGGCGGAGCCCGGGACCTAGGCGACGGCCCGGCCGGGACGGTGCCCGCGCGGTGCGGGTGTGGACGGGGTGTGGACGGGGGCGGAGGCCGGTGCGGCACGGTGTGCTGCCGAACCGCTCCGCAGGGTGTTCACCGAGCGTGATATCCCCATGTCCATGCCCGTCGTCGGGCTGATACCGTCCCGGCCAACGGCCGACGTCTTCTCCCGTCCGCCAAGTACGTTTCATCGCTGAGAGGTTGGAGCATGACGGACGACTCCGCAGCCGCCCGGGCCGCCGCCGAGGAGGAGTCGGCCTTCTCCCACCCGCCCGTCGACCCCGACGCCACCGCGGCCTACGGCGACCACCCGGACCAGCTGATCGACTTCTACGCGCCGC
Organism: Streptomyces sp. GDS52; assembly: GCF_052246875.1. Lineage (NCBI taxonomy): Bacteria > Bacillati > Actinomycetota > Actinomycetes > Kitasatosporales > Streptomycetaceae > Streptomyces > Streptomyces sp. GDS52. The sequence goes on along the minus strand of NZ_CM125966.1, from coordinate 3,379,419 downwards.
GCGGCGCGGGCGGACCCGCGCCGGTCGTCGTCGTCCTGCACGGCGGCGCCTGGCGCGCCCCCCACGACCGCCGCCACATCAGCCCGTTCGCCGCGTTCCTGGCCGGGCGGGGCTTCGCCGTGGCCGTCGTCGAATACCGGCGCGGTGCGGAGCCGGAGGCCGGCGGGGACCCGGTCGCGGGCCGGTGGCCCGACACCCTCGACGACGTCGCCGCCGCGCTGGACGCCCTGCCCGAGCTGGTCCGGCAGCACCTGCCGGCGGCCGACCCGCGCCGCACGGTGCTCACCGGCCACTCGGCCGGCGGCCAGCTGGCACTGTGGGCCGCCGCCCGGCACGTCCTGCCCGCCGACGCGCCGTGGCGCACCGACGGCCCCGCCCCGCTGCGCGGGGTCGTCGCGCTCGCCCCGATCGCCGACTTCGCGGTCGCCGACAAGCTGGACCTGTGCGGCGGCGCGACCCGCCAGTTCCTGGGCGGAGACGATCACTTCGCCGAACGCCGGCCCTACGCCGACCCGGCGCTGTTGCTTCCCACCGGTATCGCCACCACCCTCGTCCAGGGCCGCACGGACATCGACGTCCCGCAGGTGGTCGCCGAGTCCTACGCGGAAGCGGCGGCGAAGGCCGGCGAGGTGGTGGGCCTGACGCTGCTGGAGGACGCCGGTCACTTCCCGCTGATCGACCCGGCGGCGGACGCCTGCGCGGTGGTGGCGGAGGAGATCGCCCAACTCGCCTGGTGAACCGGGGCGCCGGGGCACCGGGTCCCCGGTCGTACCCGTCGTACCCGTCGGCCCCGTCATACCCGTGATACCTGAGAGCTACCTCCCGGGTGAGTCCCCCGGCGGGACGCGGGTTACCCGCGCCGATCCGTAACTTCCTTCCCTGACAAGCCCGATGACCCGGGCGAACAGGGGGGAAGACCATCATGGGGTTCCGGTGGCGCCGTACCGCACTCGCCGTTCTCATCGCCTCGGCCGTGACCCTGCCCGTGGCCGGTGCGGCCCGCCCCCAGGTCCCCGCCCCGGCCCCCGCCGGGCTGGCCCCGCCGACCGCGGCCACCCTCGACGCCGCCTACGCCGCCCACCGTGCCGACGCCGAGGCGGCGGCGCGGATGGCCGCCGACCACGGCGACCGGCGGCGCGCGGCGGCCGACCGCGCCCTGGCAGGCCCCGACCGGCAGCTGCTCGCCTTCGACGGCCGCGGCTCCGGGCTGGTGACCGAGGTCCTCGGCGACCTCGCGCACGCCGACCGGGTCGCCGTCCTGGTCCCGGGCTCCGACACCGACATCGACACCTACGGCCGGTTCCGTGCCGCCGCCGAGGCCCTGCACACGCGGCTCACCCGGGACGCCCCGGCGGGCACCCGGACGGCGGTCGTCGCCTGGCTCGGCTACGAGACGCCCGGCACGGTCGACGCCGCCGTCGCCACCACCGACCGGGCCGACCGGGCCGCCCCCGAACTGCGCTCTCTCGTCCACGACGTGCGTGCCGTCTCCGGCCCGCGCGCCCACATCTCCCTGATCTGCCACTCCTACGGCTCGGTCGTGTGCGCCGGTGCCGCCGCCGACCTGGACGTCGGCGACATCGCCCTCGTCGGCAGTCCGGGAACCGGCGTCGACACCGCCGCCGCGCTGCACACCCGGGCCCGGATCTGGGCGGCTCGGGGCGCCGACGACTGGGTGGCGAACGTCCCGCACCTCAGCGCCGATCTGTTCGGCACCACCGTCGGCTTCGGCACCGACCCCGTGGCACCGGAGTTCGGTGCCCGGGTCTTCGCGGCCGGCGACGGCGGCCACAGCGACTACTTCGCCCCCGGTTCCCCCTCCCTGGCCAACCTGACCCGGATCGTCCTCGGCCGGACCACGGCGGTGACCCATGACTGACCTGAGCCCGAACGCCGTACGCGACGCCCTGCGGCAGGCCGCCGACCGCGTCGACGCCGCCACCCCCGCCCACCGCGACCGCGCCGTGGACGCCCTGCGCGCCCTCGCCGTCCTCGGTGTCGTCCTCGGCCACTGGCTGGTCACCGCCCTCGTCGCGGACGGCGGCACCCTGCGCACGGCCAGCCCCCTCCAGCACCTGCCGTGGCTGGCCCCCGTTTCCTGGCTGTTCCAGACGCTCGCCGTGTTCTTCCTGGTCGGCGGCCATGTCGCGACCCGCGGGTACGCCTCCGCCCGTGCCCGGGGCGTCCCGTACCACCGCTGGCTGCGGGACCGGCTGACCCGGCTGTTCAAGCCGGTCGCCGCCGTCCTCAGCCTGTGGACGGTTGTCGCGGTCGCGCTCCTGCTCTCCGGAACCGAGTACGCGACCGTCCGCACGCTGGTGAAACTCGCCCTGTCCCCGCTCTGGTTCCTGCTGGTCTTCGCCGCCCTCACCGCCGCGACCCCGCTGCTGGCCCGGCTCCACCCGCTGTGGCCGCTCGCCGTCGTCCTGCACGTGGACGTGGTGCGTTTCGGTCTCGACGGCCCCGCCTGGCTCGGCTGGATCAACCTCGCGGCCGGCTGGCTGGTCCCCTACACCCTGGGCGCCGCCTGGACCCGGGGCGAGCTGGAACGCCGCCGTTCCGGCCTGCTCCTGCTCGCCGGCGGTACGGCGGCCACGGCCGCGCTCGTCGTCTGGGCCGGCTACCCGGCCTCGATGGTCGGCGTCCCGGGCGCCGCCGTCTCCAACCTCAACCCGCCGACCCTGGCCGCCGTCACCTTCGGCCTCGCCCAGTGCGGACTGGCGCTGCTGCTGCGGGAGCGGTTGCGGGACGCGATGCGGCGGCCGGTCGCGTGGACGGCGGTGGCACTGGTCAACCTCTCCGCGATGACGATCTTCCTCTGGCACCAGACGGCCCTCATGGCGACCACCGCCACCGGTCTGCTCGCCGGCCGTCTGCCCGGCCTGCACACCCGCCCCGACGACCTCGGCTGGATCGCCGCCCGGCTGGCCTGGCTGCCGGTGCTCGTCTGCGCCCTCGCTGTGTGCCGGGCCGCGTTCCGGACCTGGGAGCAGCAGGGCGGGCGGAGGCGCGGAGGGCCCCGGACGCCTGGCCGGGCACGAACCCAAGTGCTGTGCACACAGCAGCAGTTGACGGACCGGGGCGCGGTGGAGGGAGTACGGCATGTCTAGGCTGGCGCGGATGACGGAATCGGGGGTCGCGGGGGTGTTCGGGCGGATGGTGGCGGGCCGGGTGGTGCGTTGGCTGCGTGTGCTGCGCGATGACCTGTGCACCGCGCGGGCGGACCCGCTGCCGCCGTTCACATGGCTGCGCTGGCTGCCGCACGGGGTGTTGTGCCTGGCCGGATTCGGGATTTTCGGGGGTGGCTTCGCCCAGCTCCGGGACCACGGGTACGTGGAGATCGGCTTCGCGACCGCGGTCGCGGTCGGACAGGGCGGCGCCGTGATCGTCGGGCTGTGGCGGCCGATCACCGCTTGGTGGATGTCGTTGGGGTCCACGGTGCTGGGGGCGGTCGCGGTCCATCACCTGCTCTACGGCCCGGCGGCCGGCTTCCAGTGGCCCTGGACCGCTGCCGGCATCGTCGCCCATCTGCTGGTCCTGCTGCTGCTCACGCTGCGCGTGCGGACCCGCGTCTCGGTCGAGGCCCTGGTGCTCACTCTGCTGGTCACCTATGTCTTCCAGGCACTCTGGGGCGGCCCGGACTACTCGTCCACCGGCGTGCTCGCCGCCTCCCTGTCCACCGTCGTGGTCGTGCTCGGCATCGCCCTGCGCGGCCGTCGCGAGGCCCGCGCCGAACTCGTGGAGCAGACCACGCTCACCGCCGAGGAACGCTCCCGGCGCACCCTGCTGGAGGAACGCAGCCGGATCGCCCGCGAGTTGCACGACGTGGTGGCCCACCACATGTCGGTCATCTCCATCCAGGCCCAGGTCGCCCCGCACCTGGTGGAGAACCCGTCCGAGGAGCTGAAGGAGAACCTGGCCGGCATCCGGCAGAACGCCGTCGACGCGCTGACCGAGCTGCGCCGCGTCCTGGGCGTCCTGCGCTCCGAACACCCCGTCGGCACCGGCGACCACGAGGGCGTGCCCGGCCCGCGCCCGGACGGCCCCGCCGCCGCGCCCCACGCGCCCCACGCCCCGCAGCCCACCCTGGACCGGCTGGGGGCGCTGGTGGAGAACACCCGCGCCGCCGGACTCACCGTCACCACCGAGATCACCGGAGAGCGGCGCCCGCTGCCGCCCGGCGTGGAACTGTCGGCGTACCGGATCGTGCAGGAGGCGCTGAGCAACGTCCTGCGGCACGCACCCGGCGCCACCGCCCAGGTCCGCCTCGCCTACGACCGGGACGGGCTGCGGATCGAGGTCCTCAACAGCCGCCCCACCCGCGAGGCACCGCTGTCCTCGGGCGCCGGGCACGGACTGCTCGGGATGCGGGAACGGGCCGCGATGCTCGGCGGTACCCTCACCGCCGGCCCCCGGACCGGCCACGGCTACAAGGTCGAGGCCCACCTCCCGGTCTCCGCCCCGCACGCTTCCGACACCCCTCCACAGGACGGCCCCGCATGATCCGCGTACTCGTCGCCGACGACCAGCAGATGGTCCGGCAGGGTTTCACCGTGCTGCTGAACACCCAGCCCGACATCGAGGTGGTCGGCCAGGCGGTGGACGGGCTGGACGCGGTCGCCCAGGTCGCCGAACTCGCCCCGGACGTCGTCCTGATGGACATCCGCATGCCCGAACTCGGCGGCATCGAGGCCACCCGCCGCATCACCACGGCCACACCGCACATCCGAGTGCTGGTGCTGACCACCTTCGACCTCGACGAGTACGTGTACGAGGCACTGCGGGCCGGTGCCTCCGGCTTCCTCCTCAAGGACGCCTCCTCCGACCAACTCGCCGAGGCGGTACGGGTGGTGGCATCCGGAGACGCCCTGCTCGCGCCCGGCATCACCCGCCGCCTGATAGCCGAGTTCTCCCGGATGGACGCCAGACCCCGCCCTCCGCTCAGGGACCGCGTGGGCGACCTCACCGAACGCGAGACGGAGGTGCTGTCGCTGATCGCGCAGGGCCTGTCGAACGCGGAGATCGCCCTGCGGCTGGTGGTCGCCGAGCAGACCGTGAAGACGCACGTCGGCCGCATCCTGGTGAAACTGGGCCTGCGCGACCGCACCCAGGCGGCGGTCTTCGCGTACGAGTCGGGGCTGGTCCGGCCCTCCGGGTACTGACCCTTCCGAGGGAGGGCCGGCAGGCCGTTCGCGCGGCCCACGTAGTACCTGAGACGGACGCCCGGGAACCCGTCTCAGCGGGGACGACCGCGGTCACCCGGTCGGCCTACCGTGTGAGCGTGACCGAGACGACTCATCAGCAGCCCCTGGCCGCCCCGCGCGGGGATGGGCACGGGACCCGCAGCCCCGAGTACCGGCTGGCCCGGAACTCCCTGCGGGGAATGCGCCAGGACCTGTTCCACGACCCCTTCGCCTACCGCCCGCTGCCACCCCGGCGCACGGACGGCCCGTTCGTCCGCCGACTGCCCGCCCGGCTACGGTCGGCCGCGGCGAACCTCCCGCATGCGGCCGTGGGGGCGGCCGCGCTGCTCGCCCTGTCCACCGGCGCGCTGTCGAGCGGCCTGCCCGGCGGGAACGTGCCGGCCCTGCTGATCGGCCTGCTGTGCGCGCTTCCGGTGCTCGCCACGCTGGTCCGGCCGGTCGGCGCGTTCTGGCTGTCGCTGGCGGTGACCCCGGTGGTCGCACTCCTCAGCGGCAGCGGAGTCGAATGGCCGTGGATGCCCGGCACGTTCATCTGCCATCTGGCGGTGCTGGTCGTCGTGGCGCTGCGCACCCGGCCCCGCACCGCCGCCTGGATGTGGGTCCTCACCGCCGGGTACGCCTTCCTCTCGGACATCGTTTTCGGCGGGTCGTACTACTACACGAACAGCGGGCCCATGATGGTGACGTCCGCCTTCGCCCTGCTCGTGGTCTCCTTCCGGCACGTCCGCCACACCGCCCAGCAGGAGGTGACCGCCCAGCAGACGGTCACCGCGCACGAACGCTCCCGGCGCACGCTCCTCGAGGAGCGCACCACCATCGCCCGCGAGCTGCACGACGTGGTCGCGCACCACATGTCGGTCGTCGCCATCCAGGCCGAGGCCGCCCCCTACCGGGTGGAGAACCCACCGCCCGAGCTGGAGCGCGCCTTCGCCACCATCCGCGAGAACGCGGTGGCCGCCCTCACCGAGCTGCGCCGGGTCCTCGGCGTGGTCCGGGCCGAGGACTACGAGGCTCCCGACGCCCCGCAGCCCACCCTCGCCGACCTGGACGCCCTGCTCGCCAACGTGCGGGACACCGGTCTGGACGTGGAGAAGGTGGTGACCGGGGCGGTGCGCGAGCTGCCGCAGGGCGTGGAGCTGTCGGCGTACAGGATCGTGCAGGAGGCGCTGAGCAACACCCTGCGGCACGCGCCGGGCGCGAGCGCCCGGGTCGAGATCGGGTACGTCCTCGGCGGCCTCGGCCTGCGCGTGGTCAACGGCCCGGTCCCCGCCCCGAACCTGGTGAAGCCCTCGCCCGGGGCGGGACACGGCGTCACCGGCATGCGTGAGCGGGTCACCATGCTGAACGGCGAGATGACGGCCGGCCCGACCGACGACGGCGGCTACGAGGTCACGGTGTTCCTGCCGGTCGCCTCGGTGAACGAGAACGAAGGTGACGCATGACCATTCGCGTCCTGATCGCGGACGACCAGATGATGGTGCGCGAGGGCTTCTCGGTGCTGCTGAACGCGATGCCGGGCATCGAGGTCGTCGGTGAGGCCGTCAACGGCCGGGAGGCGGTGGACCGGGTCCGCGAACTCGCCCCCGACGTCGTCCTGATGGACATCCGCATGCCCGAGCTGAACGGCATCGAGGCGACCCGCGAGATCGTCGCCGCCGACGGCGCCGCGAAGGTGCTGGTGCTGACCACCTTCGACCTCGACGAGTACGTCTACCAGGCGCTGCGCGCGGGCGCCTCCGGCTTCCTTCTCAAGGACGCCTCGGCCCGCCAACTCGCCGATGGGGTGAGGATCGTCGCGTCCGGAGAGGCGCTGCTCGCCCCCACGGTGACCAAACGCCTGATCACCGAGTTCTCCAAGCTGTCCGAGGCTCCGCGCCTGATGCCGTCCGCGCACGCGGCCTACGGCGACCTGACCGAGCGCGAGACGGAGGTGCTGTCGCTGATCGCGCAGGGCTTGTCGAACGCGGAGATCGCCGGACGGCTGGTGGTCGCCGAGTCGACGATCAAAACCCATGTGAGCCGCATCCTGGTGAAGTTGGGCCTCCGCGACCGCACCCAGGCAGCCGTCTTCGCCTACGAGGCCCGACTGGTGACACCGGGCTGACCGGAGAGCTCACACCACACGTACTTGCCCCGGTTGCCGAATCGGGAGAGCGGATGCCAGCCCCACAGGTCGGAGCAGGCCCTGACGAGGGCAAGCCCCCGGCCGTCCTCCTCGGTGTCGCCACCGTCCGACCCGGCGGGAGGGAGCGGCGGTTCGGGGTCCGCGTCCCACGCCCCGATCCGCAGCACGCCGGCCGCCCACCGCACCCGCAGCGCGGCGGGCCCCTTGGCGTGCCGCACGGCGTTGGTGACCAACTCGGTCGCCAGCAGTTCGGCGACGTCGACCAGACGGATCAGGCCGTGCATCGTGAGGATGAGACGGAGGGTGCGGCGGCTGATGGTGACGGCGCGCGGGTCGTTCGGGATGTACAGGGAGTACTCCCAGGGCTCGTCCTCGGGCATGCGGCAACTCCGTTCGGTGAGGTGAGGGGCGTCGCAGCCACCGGGCGGTGTCATTGCCGCAACCGTCATGACAGGACGAAGCGGTGCACTTCCGGTACCCCGGTGTTCCGTAGCGTGTGCGTCGCGTCACTGACGGTATGGCACTAATTGGTGCCAGTGCAACTGGTTGGCGTAGCCTTACACCCGAATGTGGGTCCAGTACAGGGATGTTGAGCGGGAGGGCGCGTGCCGCCGAGGAGTAATCCCACTGCGCGACAGGTGCGCCTGGGAACAGAACTGCGCAGGCTGCGCGAGGCTGCCGGTCTGAAGGCCCGGGAGGTGGCAGCACTTCTGAACTCGACCTCGGGTCAAATGAGTCACATAGAGCTCGGCATCGCAGCTGTCAGCGCGGAGCGCATTCGCCGCATGGCCGCCCATTACGCCTGCATGGACGACCAGTTGATCGACGCGCTCGTGGTCATGGCGACCGACCGTACGCGCGGTTGGTGGGAGGAGTGCCGGGGGATTCTGCCGCCGGCATTCCTGGACACGGCCGAAGCCGAGCACCACGCGACATACCTGCGCGAAGTGGTGATCATGCACGTGCCCGGTCTGTTGCAGACCGCGGACTACGCGCGTGCCGTCTTCAGCTACATGCGCCCCGAACTCTCCGAGAGCGAGGTGGCTGCGCGCGTGGAGCACCGGATGAACCGACGCGTGATCATCGAGCGTGACAGCCCGACGCCGTATGAAACGGTCATCCATGAATTCGCCCTGCGCGTTCATGTGGTCGATCGCCAGGCGTCACGTGCTCAACTGCGCTTCATCCTGGATGAGATCGAGAAGGGGCATGCCACGGTGCGTGTCATCCCCGTCGACTTCGAAGGCTTCGCGGGAGCTGGAGCTTCGATGATGTACCTCGGTGGTCCGGTGCCCCAACTGGACACTGGGCTGCGCGATTCGCCCACGGGCGTCGTCTTCTGCGATGCACAGGCCCAACTGAAATGGCTCCGTGCGTTGTTCCATAAGGTGGAGAGCGCGGCGCTGGAGCCTGTGGCGTCGCGAGACGTCATCCACCGGCTGGCGAAGGAACTGTGAGGCGCACGATGACCGAGGCCCTGAACTGGCGGAAGTCCACCTATTCAAGCGGCGGTGACGGCGATACCTGCGTCGAGATAGCGGAAGCGCACCCCCGCATAGCCATACGCGACTCCAAGGCCCCCGCCCGCGCCACTCTCTCCTTCCCCGCCCGCTCCTTCGGCGCCTTCGTAGAGTCGGTCAAGAGGTCGCGCGGATAGGCGGGTGAGCTGGGGCAGGCCGACCGCGGCGTGGGTGTGGCGGCCTGTGAGTCAGACCCGCTCCAGAGGCCGGTGCGGTCCGCTGGGGAGTTCTGCTTCGATCACGTCGCCCGGGCGCACCACGCCGCCCTCCTTCACGATGCTCATGATTCCGGCCTTGCGTACGAGGTTCCCGGCTTCGTCGCGGCCGACGACCTGCTTCAGCAGCCCGTCCTGGAAGGCGTCGATCTGCAGGCAGGGATTGCGCAGGCCGGTCACCTCCAGCACCGCGTCGTCGCCGATGCGCAGCAGCGTGCCGACCGGCAGGCCGAGCAGATTGACGCCCCGGGTGGTGATGTTCTCGCCGAGGTCACCGGGCGCCACCTCGAATCCCTCCGCACCGACCTCGGCGAAGAGCTCCTCATGGATGAGGTGGACCTGGCGCAGGTTCGGCTGGGTGGGGTCCTGCGCGACCCGCGAGCGGTGCTTGACCGTGACGCCGGCGTGTACGTCCCCCTCGACCCCGAGCCCGGCGAGCAGCGTGATGCTGTCCCGGTTCGGCTTGGTGAACGAGTACTCACCGTTGCTGCTGACTGCCGTGACTGTCCCGTTCATCAGCGGACCCCCAGTGACAATGCCGATCCACGACCCTAACTCCTGGGCCACACAAGCACATCAGCCCGGAATCATCCGCGGGAGGCACGTTGAGGGAGTTGGCCCACGTCGCTCCGGAGGCCCGGGACCGGCTCGTCGTCCGGTTCGGATCCGAGGTGCTCGGTTGGTGCGACGAGTTGCCCGACCTCGTCAGTGAACTCGCCGCTCGCTGGGGTCTGGAGCTGGTCGCGGCGGGTGGCGGAGGCACCTCGCGGGTGTTCCGCTGCGTGAGGCGAGGCACGGGTGCCCCGGTGTGGCTGAAGCTCACACCGGAGTCCGCGCCGGCCCGCGAGGAGGCCGAAGCGCTGCGGGCCTGGGCGGGGACGCCGTCGGTCGTCACGTTGCTGGCAGAAGACGTGGCCGCCGGGGCCCTGCTGCTGGAGCACGTGGAGCCGGGAGTGCCCGTGCGGCAGCAGGGCTGGAATCCGCCCGAGGTCGCGGCCCTGCTGCGAGACCTGAGGGTCCCGCCTCCCCTGCCGGGGGAGCATTCGGTACTGCGGCCTCTCTCGCACCGGATCCGCTTTCTGTTCGACCTGGCCGACCGCAGGTCGGCGGTGAACGCCGGGAACGGCCTGGACGCCCCCGCGGTGCTGGGGCGGGCCCGGGCGAGGGCCCTGGAACTCGCCGAAAGCGGACCGGTGGCACTCGTGCACGGTGATCTCCACTCGGCCAACGTGCTGTCCGGTCCGGGTGCCCGCACGGTGGCGATCGACCCGAGGCCGGCGTGGGGCGACCCGGACTTCGACGCCGTGGACTGGGCGCTCGACGGGGTCGAGGATGCATCCGTGCTGGAGCGGAGGGTCGAGAGGCTGGCGGCGCTGGTTCCCGGTATGTCTCCTGAGCGCGTGCTGGGTTGGTGCGGGGCACTGGCCGCCCTCCTTGCGGTCCCCAGAGTGTGTGCGGGACGGGACGACGCGGAAACCCGGTTCCTCACGACCCTGGCCGGCAGCTGATCCGCCCGCCGATTGAGGCAGTCTCCGTACCGCAGTGCAGTCAGGAGAAGCTGCTTCCGGTCGGGCGGCTCTGGGCACGGGGCAGGTCGGCGGCCTATGGTCCGGGCATGATGGCTGAATCCGACCTCGTGTTCGCTCCCTGGGACCCGGCGTTCGTCGCTGATCCGTATGCCGGCTATGCCGAGCTGCGGGAACGGGGGCGGGTGCACTGGTTCGAGCCGACGAACCAGTGGCTGGTGCCGCACCACGCGGACGTCTCGGCGCTGCTGCGCGACCGGCGGCTGGGGCGGACGTACCAGCACCGCTTCACCCACGAGGAGTTCGGCCGGACGGCCCCGCCGCCCGAGCAGGAGCCGTTCCACACCCTCAACGACCACGGCATGCTCGACCTGGAGCCGCCGGACCACACCCGGATCCGGCGCCTGGTGTCGAAGGCGTTCACCCCGCGCACGGTGGAGCGGCTCAAGCCGTACGTCGAGGGGCTGGCGGCGGACCTGGTGGCCGCGCTGGTCGACGCCGACGGCGGTGACCTGCTGACGGACGTCGCCGAACCGCTGCCGGTCGCGGTGATCGCCGAGATGCTGGGCATCCCGGAGTCCGACCGGGCCCCGCTGCGCCCCTGGTCGGCCGACATCTGCGGGATGTACGAGCTGAACCCGTCGGGGGAGTCGGCGGAGAAGGCCGTCAGGGCGTCGGTCGAGTTCTCGGACTATCTGCGGGAGCTGATCGCCGAGCGTCGTGCGAAGCCCGGCGACGACCTGATCTCGGGGCTGATCGCCGCCCACGACGAGGACGACGACCGGCTCACCGAGCAGGAGATGATCTCCACCTGCGTGCTGCTGCTGAACGCGGGCCACGAGGCGACGGTGAACTCCACGGTCAACGGCTGGTGGGCGCTGTTCCGGCACCCCGACCAGCTGGCCGCCCTCCGCGCGGACCACTCCCTGGTCCCCACGGCGGTGGAGGAACTGATGCGCTACGACACCCCGCTCCAGCTCTTCGAACGCTGGGTCCTGGACGACATCGAGATCGACGGCACGGTGATCCCCCGGGGTGCGGAGATCGCCATGCTCTTCGGCTCCGCCAACCACGACCCGGCCGTGTTCGCCGACCCCGCCCGCCTGGACCTCACCCGCGCGGACAACCCGCACATCTCCTTCAGCGCCGGCATCCACTACTGCATCGGCGCACCCCTGGCCCGTATCGAACTCGCCGCGTCCATGACGGCGTTGCTGGAGCAGGCCCCGACGCTGCGCCTGGCGGAGGAACCGAAGCGCACACCGAACTTCGTGATCCGGGGCCTGGAGGGGCTGACGGTCGAGGTCTGAGCCCGCCACTCCGAACCGCGTCACCCCTGAGGGCGAGGCACCGGGCCCGTTCCGCTTCCGCGAAGGGGAGATCCGTGGTCCCGGGGCCGCGGAGCCGGAGACGGGGTCCTTGCCGAAAACCGTGAGCACTCGGCGGGCATGTGTCACTTGAGCCCTCACCTGAGCGCGATCGGGACAGTTGTGGCCGAAGCGCTCACGGTTTTGGGGTGGTGTGTCCCCCCTCCGGGGCATGGGTGAGTGTCGCAAGGAGGACACATTGAGGCCGCCGTCCCTTCGGACGGTCGCGGAACACCGCCCGCACGAGCAGCCGACCGCCCCCGACCCGCGACGGTCCTGCCCTGCCCGGCGAGGGTGCTTCTCGGCCGGGCAGGACAGGGGGCTGCGGCGAGGCTATTTCGTCTCCAGGTCCCGGCGGCGGAAGCCCGTCAGGCCCAGCCACACCAGGCCGGTGGCGGTGAGGGAGAGCAGGAGGAGGGGGAGCCAGTTCATGTCCGCGGCGGGGAGCCGGGGGACGTGGCCGAAGGGGGAGAGGTTGTTCATCCAGCCCGGGAACCGGAGGATCTGGCCGAGGTAGCCGACCACGAAGGCGTACACCGGCACGATCCAGGCCGCCTGGCTCGCCCGGGGGAACCAGCCGAAGAGCACCACGGCCACGCCGACCGTGACCCACAGGGCGGGCGCGTAGGCGAGGGCCGCCCCCACCAGCTTCGGGAGCAGCGAGCCGTCCCCGGTCGAGGCCGCGCCCGCGATGCCGAAGCCGAGCCCGGCCAGCAGCAGCACGACCGTGCCGCCGCCCATGGCCACGGCCAGGTGGCCGCCGACCCAGCGGGTGCGGGAGAGGCCGGTGGCGAGGAGGGGTTCGGCGCGGCCCGCCGTCTCCTCGGAGCGGGGCCGCAGCGCCGCCATGACGACGTACACCGCCGCCACGACCGCGAGGACGACCATGACCATGGAGGCGAAGGACTCGGCGATGCCCGCCCCGCCGAGGCGGGCCAGGGCCTCCTGGATCTCGTCGATGCCCTTCAGCATCTCCTCGGCGTCCCCGAGGATCGATCCGTACATCGCGCCCATCAGGAACAGGCCCGCGCCGAAGCCGATCAGCGTGCCGCGGTGCAGCCGCAGGGCGAGGCCGAGCGGTGTGGCGAGCGCGTCGGAGGCCGTGGGGCTGCCCAGCTTCTCCGGACGCAGGCCCGCTCCCACGTCGCGGCGGGTGGAGAGCACGAAACCCGCCGCCGCGCACACCACCGCGAACACCAGGCAGAGCAGCAGCGGCCACCAGCGGTCGTCGACGTACGGGTAGCTGCGCTGCACCCAGCCGATCGGGGACAGCCAGGACAGGGCGTCGTTCGCGCCGCTGTCGCCGGCGGCGCGCAGCACGTAGGCGAGGCCGATGACCGCGAGCGCCATGCCGGACGCGCCGCGGGTGTGCGCGGTGAACTGGACGGTGACCGCGGCGACGGCGGCGAAGACGAGGCCGACGGCGGCGTGGGCGAAGCCGTAGAGCAGCGAGCCCGCCGTGTCGATGCCCTCCGTCCCCAGGCCGGCCAGGCCGAAGGCCAGCAGCAGGGCGAGGGTGAGGTTGGCCAGGACCGCGACGGACAGGGCGGCGGCGAGGTGGGCGTGGCGGCCCACCACCGTCGAGCGCACCAGCTCGGCGCGGCCGGTCTCCTCCTCGGCACGGGTGTGCCGGGTGATGATCAGCACGCTCATGAGGCCGACCAGGACGGCCATGAAGCCGAGCATCTGGTGGCTCAGCATGGAGCCGAAGCCGTAGTCGTCGAGGTAGTGGCGGGGGCCGGACATGGCGAGGCCGGCCGGGCTGTCCATGCTCCGGACGGCGTTTGCCCGGTCCTCCGGGGAGCTGTAGAGCGTGGTGAAACTGTTCGCCGTGGCGAGCGTGCCGAGGAACAGGGCCAGGATCCACACCGGGAGCCGGATCCGGTCGCGGCGCAGGGCGAAGCGGATCAGCGTCCGGGTCCCGGCCAGCGCGTTGCCGCCCGCGGCCGGTCCGGCGGGGGCCGGCACCTCGGGGGCGGAGGTCGCGGTGGTCATCGCGGGTCTCCGTCCGTGCGCTGCCCGGCCTGCCCGGCCTGCTCGGCCTGCTCGGCCTGTTCGGTGTCCGGCCCGGTCGTGTCCGGTGCACCCGTGTCCGGCCCGTCCGTGCCGTGGCCGTTGGCGGCGAGTTCGCTGCCGTAGTGGCGGAGCATCAGCTCCTCCAGGGTCGGCGGGTGGCTGACGAGACTGCGGATGCCGCACTCGGTGAGCCTGCGGACCGCCGCGCCGACCTGGCCGCCGTCGACGGCGAAACGGACCCGGCCGCCGGCCTCGTCGAGGGTCTGCAGGCCGTGCACGCCGGGCAACTCGGCGAGACCGGTGACGGGACGCTCGGTCTCCGCCTCGATGGTGGTGCGGGTCAGGTGGCGCAGCTCGCCGAGGGTGCCGGACTGGACGGTGCGGCCCAGCCGGATGATGCTCACCCGGTCGGCGAGCTTCTCCACCTGGGCCAGGATGTGGCTGGAGAGCAGGACGGTCCTGCCGGCCGCCTTGGCCTCGCCGATGACGTCCTGGAAGACGACCTCCATGAGCGGGTCCAGTCCCGCGGTCGGCTCGTCGAGCAGCAGCAGCTCGGCGTCGGAGGCGAGCGCGGCGACGATGGCGACCTTCTGCCGGTTGCCCTTGGAGTAGGCGCGGCCCTTCTTGGTCGGGTCCAGGTCGAAGCGCTCGATGAGCTCGGTGCGCCGCTTCCTGTCCAGGCCGCCGCGCAGCCGCGCCAGCAGGTCGATGGCCTCGCCGCCGGTGAGGCCCGGCCACAGCTCGACGTCGCCGGGGACATAGGCGAGGCGGCGGTGCAGCTCCACGGCGTCCGCCCACGGATCACGGCCGAGCACCCGGGCGGCACCCGAGTCGGCACGCAGCAGGCCGAGCAGGACGCGGAGGGTGGTGGACTTGCCGGAGCCGTTCGGGCCCAGGAAGCCGTGGACCTCGCCGGACTCGACGTCCAGGTCGAGACCGTCGAGTGCGCGCGTGCGACCGAACGACTTGTGGAGTCCGGACACGGTGATGGCCTTCGTCATGACGACGAACGTACATTTCCTTCAGAATTTTGTGAAGTTAAGGAACTGTATAAACGGTGGCTAGACTGGCGAACGGCGTCTGAACAGGGGAGATGATCGAGGCATGGCGGAGCCGAGCGCGACGAGGCGGGACCTGGAGGCCGTCTCACGGTTCGTCGAGCACTTCGCGGCGCAGCTGGTGGAGGCCGGACTGCCGCGCATGCCCGCCCGGGTCTTCGCCGCGCTGCTCTCCTCCGACACCGGTGTCATGACCTCCGCCGAACTGGGGGAGCGGCTGCGGATCTCGCCCGCCGCGGTCTCCGGCGCGGTGCGCTATCTGGCGCAGCAGCACATGGTCTCCCGCGAGCGCGAGCCCGGCTCGCGCCGGGAGCGGTACCGGGTGCGCGGCGACCAGTGGTACGAGGCCCTGACCAACCGCGAGGCCGTCATCCGGCGCTGGGAGGACGCGCTGCGCGAGGGCGTCACCAGCCTGGGGCCCGGCACCCCGGCGGGCCGCCGGCTGGCGGAGACCCTGGCCTTCTTCGAGTTCGTGGAGAAGGAGGTCGAGGGGATGATGGCGCGCTGGCGCGTGCAGCGGGAGGAGCGCTTCGGGCGGGGTGGGGCATAGGTGCGGAAGCCGGTCACGGCTCTGTGAGTGATCGGATACTCTGAGTGGTGGCTGGTCCGCATCAAAGGGAGGGCGCATCATGACAGTCATGGCAGAGCGACCGATGATAAGCGGCACTGAGTCCGGCAACTTCGAGGAACTGTTGGACCTCCTCGACGAGCTGCATCTGCGCGACGGCTTCAAGGCCGAGATCATCAGGGGGAACATCGTTGTGTCGCCGTGGTCGAAGGGCTACTACCAGCGCGTGATGCACCTGGTGTGCAAACAACTGGAGCCGCATCTTCCTGCAGGGCATTCCATCAGTTGCGGCCCGTTCCTGTATGTCTTCCCGGGGGACGAGAGTGCGTACGGACCGGATATCCATGCAGCGTCCGACCGTGCCTTCGAGACGACCAGTAACCGTCTGGATGGCGAAGCCCTCTCCTTCGTCGCCGAACTGACCTCCTCCTCCACCCGGGACGACGACCTGACGGACAAGGTCGAGGTCTATGGGCGAGCCGGTATCCCCGTCTACCTGCTCCTCGACATGCAGGAGGAACAGGCCACGGTCTTCTCGATGCCCTCGGCCAAGGGCTACGAGGCTCGCTGCTCCAAGCCGTTCGGCGAGAAGCTGCCGATTCCCCAGCCGTTCGACTGCCTGCTGGACACGACCGATTTCAAGGCCCCCTGAGCCGGTCGGTCAGCTCTTCGGCAGGGTCAGCCCCAGGGCACCCTCCAGCACCACCCACGTCCGGGTCCGCACCGGCCCCGAGACCACCGCGTCCGCGCGGTAGCGGAAGTGGGCGCCCGAGACCGTCACCGCCCGCCCCTCCGCCAGCAGCGGGGACGCCTCCGCACCCACCGACGCCGGACGCACCTCGACCCTGGCCGTCCCGGAGGCGCCCGGGACGACCGACACGGCCTGCACCGGCTGGTGCAGGTCGACCAGGGTCTCTCCGTCGACCTCCACCCGCAGCCGGGAGGGATGCGCCTCGGTGACGGGGGCGATCTCGGACGGCCGGGCCGGCACCAGGGTCCGTACCAGGGACCGGCACGTCTGCAGCCAGGGGCGCCCCACCCCGCCGACCGTCTCCCGTACCGGCGTCACACCTCCGACCGGCGGGATCCGCACCGCGCCGAGCACCACGCCGTCGCTGTCGTCCACCAGCAGGTCCAGTCGCCGCTCGGCGCCGTCCAGCACGGCCCGCGCCGCCGCCACCGTCTCCGTGGGCACCCCCAGCGACCGGGCGAGGGACAGCGTGCCGCCGACCGGCACCAGGGACAGCGCGCAGCCGGTCAGCTCGCGCTGCCGGTGCAGCACCTCCACCGCCCGCATCAGGGCCCGGTCGTCGCCGATCACCACCGGCCGCCGGGAACCCAGCCGGGCCAGCGCGCGGGCGAACTCCTCCGGCCCGTCCGGCAGGCAGACCTTCGTCGGCGCACCCCCGCTGAGCACGTCTTTCGCGATGCGCACGGACTCGCCGTCCCTGCGGCGGGCGACCGGATCGATGACCACCAGGAGCTGATCGGACGTCGGGGAAGTCGCCACCTCGGCCATGCCTCGCTTCCTCGGGTAGCATCTTTGTGCAAGAGCCCCTTTGCACTTTTGCGCAGGGGCTTCGTCTATTCCGGGGCACCCGGTCCGACGGTTGGCGGTCAACGGTGGTCGCGGTGCACGCGACAGAGATCCACCGCGTACGCCCCTGACCCTGGACATGCCCCGCCCGGAAGGGGTGTACGCGCGTGCCCGCACTTGTGCTGCTCGGTGCTCAGTGGGGTGACGAAGGCAAGGGAAAGGCGACGGACCTGCTCGGAGGTTCCGTCGACTACGTGGTGCGTTACCAAGGCGGCAACAACGCCGGCCACACGGTAGTCGTGGGCGATCAGAAGTACGCCCTGCACCTGCTCCCTTCCGGAATCCTGTCCCCCGGCTGCACGCCGGTCATCGGCAACGGCGTCGTTGTCGACCCCTCCGTCCTGCTCTCCGAGCTGAGCGGGCTGAACGAGCGGGGCGTCGACACGTCCAAGCTCCTGCTCAGCGGCAACGCGCACATCATCACGCCGTACAACGTGACCGTCGACAAGGTGACGGAACGCTTCCTCGGCAAGCGCAAGATCGGGACGACCGGCCGCGGCATCGGCCCGACCTACGCCGACAAGATCAACCGCGTCGGCATCCGGGTCCAGGACCTGTACGACGAGTCGATCCTCACCCAGAAGGTCGAGGCGGCCCTCGACGCCAAGAACCAGATGCTCACCAAGCTCTACAACCGGCGCGCGATCGCCGTCGAGCAGGTGGTCGGGGAGCTGCTGGGCTACGCCGACAAGCTGGCGCCCTACGTCACCGACACCGTCCTGGTCCTCAACGAGGCGCTCGACCAGGACAAGGTGGTCCTCTTCGAGGGCGGCCAGGGCACCCTGCTCGACATCGACCACGGCACGTACCCCTTCGTCACCTCGTCCAACCCGACCGCGGGCGGCGCCTGCACGGGCGCCGGCGTGGGCCCGACGAAGATCAGCCGGGTCATCGGCATCCTCAAGGCGTACACCACCCGCGTCGGCGCCGGCCCGTTCCCGACCGAGCTCTTCGACGAGGACGGCGAGGCCCTGCGCCGCATCGGCGGCGAACGGGGCGTCACCACCGGCCGTGACCGCCGCTGCGGCTGGTTCGACGCGGTCATCGCCCGCTACGCGACCCGTGTCAACGGCCTGACCGACTTCTTCCTCACCAAGCTCGACGTCCTCACCGGCTGGGAGCAGATCCCGGTCTGCGTGGCCTACGAGATCGACGGCAGGCGCGTCGAGGAGCTCCCCTACTCCCAGACGGACTTCCACCACGCGAAGCCGGTCTACGAGATGCTCCCCGGCTGGTCCGAGGACATCACCGGGGCGAAGTCCTTCTCCGACCTCCCGAAGAACGCCCAGGCCTACGTCAAGGCGCTGGAGGAGATGTCCGGCGCCCCGATCTCCGCGATCGGCGTGGGCCCGGGCCGCGACGAGACGATCGAGATCAACTCGTTCCTGTAGGACCGGCCCTGCCGTACCCGACGTCCCGGTGACCCGTCCAGGGTCACCGGGACGTCCTTGTCTCCGGGGGTGTTTTCGTTTCCGGGGCGTCCGGGGCGTCCGGGGCGTCCGGGGCGTCCGGGGCGTCCGGGGCGAGCCCGTGCCCGCCCGGGGTCAGCTGAAGACGATCATCGAGCCCTGGGCCAGGCTTCGGGTCGCGGCCGCGTGCAGGCCGAGCCAGACGTGGCGTTCGCGGGCGAAGGGGCTGGGGTCGTACGGGGGCGGGACGGCGGGCTCCTCCAGCTCGGTCGGTCCCTGCGGGGGATCCGGCGTGGCCGGCGGGTTCGCGGGGTCGATGCCGAGGGCCGGGGCGACGAGCTCCAGTTCCCGCAGCAGCGCGTGGGAGGAGCCCAGCGGGCCGCCGCCGGCGAGCAGCTCGTCGCTGGAGAGCGGGGTCGGGAAGTCCACGGGGACGTACGCCCCGGCGTGGTCGTAGTGCCAGACCAGGTGCGACTGCTGGGCCGTCGCCTCGAACATCTCCAGCAACTGCTCGTAGTCACCGCCCAGTTCGCCCACCGGCGTGACCGGCAGCCCGGACACCTGGAGCAGATAGGTGCGCCGCAGGAAGTGCAGCGCGTCGTAGTCGAAACCCGCGACCGGGGCGACCTCGCCGGACAGTCCCGGCATGTACTGGAACACCGGCACCGGCGGCAGTCCGGCCTCGGCGAGCACCTTGTTGTACTGCGCGATCTCCTCGGCGAACGGATTGTCGGGCGTGTGGCACAACACGTCGACGAGCGGTACCAGCCACAGGTCACAGGCCAAGAGAGCTCCTCGCACAGCACGTAGGTCGAAGACACACAGGTCGTCAGAGAAGGGTATCGGCGGGGGGGCGGGGGCGGCTCCCCCCGTGCAGGCCCCCACCCATACGAACACGGACGCCGCGGGCGCCGCGCCCCGGCCCCGCTCGGTTCGCTCAGTCCGGGGGGAGCCGTTCGACGAGGCTCAGGGAGTGGGCGTTGTACGAGTCGATGATCGCGCGCGCGGAAACGGTGTCGCGGCGCGACAGGGAATCGACCAGATCGGTGTGCTCGGACCACAGCCGTCCCCGTAGATCGGGCAGCCGACGCAGATGCTGCACCGCGCACACCCAGGTCTGCACCCGGAGCCGGTGCAGGAAGGCGGTGAGGTAGGAGTTGCCGAACAGGGCCCCGAGCTCGCGCCAGAAACGCAGGTCGTAGCCGATCAGAACGGTGAGGTCCCCGGCGAGGGCCGACCGCTGCGCCTCCTCGCCGCGCCGCCGGACCCCGGCGAGCGCGGCGGCGACCCGGGGCTCCTCGGGCCGCAGGGAGGCCAGGCGTCCGTCGGGGGAGGTCAGGGCGTGGAACATCCCGTCGATCACCAGGCCGCGGGCCTCGATCATGTCGCGGAAGTCGTCGACGGAGTACTCCTGCACCCGGAACCCCCGGTGCTGGTCGGCGTCGAGCAGTCCCTGCGCCGACAGATCGACCAGCGCCTCCCGCACCGGGGTCGCGGACACCCCGTACTGGTCGGCGATCTCCTTGACGGTGAACTCCTGCCCCGGCTGGAGCCGCCCGGCCAGCACCTCGTCACGGAGCGCGTCGGCGATCTGCTGCCGCAGCGTGCTGCGGGTCACCGCACCGTTGCCGCTGGTGCCGGGCATGGTCGGGCGTCTCCCTCATCGCGTTCGAATGACGTGCACACATCTGTGCACGGTTCCGCCACCTTACGCGTTCACTTCTCCCGAACCTGTTCGAGTGCCCGCCGGGGCCGGCAGCCCTCGGCGGGCCCCGGCGGGCACGGGGTGTCAGGTCACTCCACGTGTTCGTCCGCCACCGACAGGGCCGAGTCCAGTGCCGCCAGGCCCTCCTTCAGCTCGGTCTCGGTCGTGTTGCACGGCGGCACCACATGGGTGCGGTTCATGTTCACGAAGGGCCACAGCCCGCCCGCCTTCGCGGCCGCCGCGAACGCGGCCATGGGGGCGTTCGCCTCGCCGGCCGCGTTGTACGGCACCAGCGGCTCCCGGGTCTCCCGGTTCCGTACCAGCTCCAGCGCCCAGAACATGCCGACCCCGCGGACCTCGCCCACACTGGGGTGCCGCTCCGCGAGCTCGTGCAGCGCGGGTCCGACCACCGAGGTGCCGAGCCGCGCCGCGTTCTCGACGACGCCCTCCTCGGCCATGACCTCGATCGTCGCGACGGCCGCGGCGCAGGCCAGCGGATGCCCGGAGTACGTCAGCCCACCCGGGTACGGCCGCTTCCCGAACGTGTCGGCGATCGCCCCGGAGATCGCGACGCCGCCGAGCGGCACGTACCCGGAGTTCACGCCCTTCGCGAAGGTCAGCAGGTCCGGCACGACGTCGTACAGGTCCGCCGCGAACCACGTGCCGGTCCGGCCGAACCCGGCCATGACCTCGTCCAGGACGAAGACGATGCCGTACGTGTCGCACAGCGCACGCACCCCGGCGAGGTAACCGGGCGGCGGCGGCATGATGCCCGCCGTGCCCGGGACGGTCTCCAGGATGATCGCCGCGATCGTCGAGGGCCCCTCGAAGGTGATCGTCGCCTCCAGATGCTCGAGCGCCCGCGCGCACTCCTGCTCCTCGGTCTCGGCGTGGAAGCGGGAGCGGTACAGGAAGGGCGCCCAGAAGCGCACGACCCCGGCCGTGCCGCTGTCGGAGGCCCAGCGGCGCGGATCACCGGTGAGGTTCACGGTCTGCTGGGTGCCGCCGTGGTACGAGCGGTACGCGGAGAGCACCTTGGGCCGCCCGGTGTGCAGCCGCGCCATGCGCACGGCGTGCTCGACGGCGTCCGCGCCCCCGTTGGTGAAGAAGATCTTGTCGAGGTCGCCCGGTGTCCGCTCGGCGATCAGCCGTGCCGCCTCCGACCGCGCCTCGACGGCGAACGCGGGCGCGAACGTCGTCATCCGCGCGGCCTGCTCCTGGATCGCGGCGACGACCTTCGGGTGCTGGTAGCCGATGTTGGTGTAGACGAGGCCGCTGGTGAAGTCGAGGTAGCGCCGGCCGTCGTAGTCCCAGAAGTACGACCCCTGGGCCCCGGCGACGGCGAGCGGGTCGATGAGCTCCTGCGCGGACCAGGAGTGGAAGACGTGCGCACGGTCGGCGGCCTTCACGGCGGCCCCGGCCTCGGGGTTCGGCTGAGGAGTCATGGCGCCGAGGGTAGGCCGTGGCACCGGCCGCGCGACATCGGCGGGCTGTCCGCGGCCCGCCGCCTTCCGCGACAGAGCGTCGACGGCCGTCGCTACCGAAGGAGCCGGTGACCGGCGACCGGCGCGGTGGAGGCGTGCGGCGCGGCGGGGTTCGCACAGGCGGTCCACGCGGTGAACGCCTGTCCGCCGTGCGCGACGAACCGGGCCCTCCTGTTACGGAACCGTGGACGAAGCCCTGGTCACTCCGGACCCGGCCCGGTCTATTCTCGGGCTGTTGCTCACTGTGGGGGAAGGCGGCGCAACGATGGAGATGCACGGGCCGGGGGACGCCGCGGCGGGGGCGCCGGGCGACCGGCACCCGGAGAGGATCGGCGCGTACCGGCTGCTCGCGCGGCTCGGGGCCGGCGGAATGGGGCAGGTCTACCTGGCCCGTTCCGACCGGGGACGCACCGTCGCCGTCAAGCTGGTCCGCGAGGAGCTGGCCCAGCAGGAGGAGTTCCGGGCCCGTTTCCGCCAGGAGGTACAGGCCGCACGGCAGGTCGGCGGCGCCTGGACCGCGCCGGTGCTGGACGCGGACACCGAGGCCCCGGTGCCGTGGGTCGCCACCGGGTACGTCGCGGGGCCCAGCCTCCAGCAGGTGGTCGGGCGGGACCACGGCGCGCTGCCCGAGCGTTCGGTCCGCATTCTCGCCGCCGGTCTCGCGCACGCGCTGAAGGACATCCACGCCGTCGGCATCGTGCACCGCGACCTCAAGCCGTCCAACGTGCTCGTCACCATCGACGGGCCGCGCGTCATCGACTTCGGGATCGCGCGGGCGATGGAGACCGTGACCGACGGCGGACTCACCCGCACCGGCGCGCTCGTCGGCTCGCCCGGGTTCATGGCGCCGGAGCAGGTGCGCGGCGACCGGATCACCTCCGCCTGCGACGTCTTCTGCCTCGGCTCGGTGCTCGCCTACGCGGCCTCCGGGGAGCTTCCCTTCGGCACCGCCAACAGCGGTGTGCACGCCCTGATGTTCCGCATCGCCCAGGAGGAACCCGACCTCGGCCGGGTCCCCGAGGGCCTCGCCGACCTGGTGCGGGACTGCCTGAGGAAGGACCCCGCCCAGCGGCCCACGCTCGACCAGATCCTGGAGCGCACCGGTGCCGAGGACACCGTCGTCGACGGCCGCTCCCGCGATCCCTGGCTGCCGGGCGCCCTGGTCGCCCAGCTCGGCCGGCACGCCGTGCGGCTGCTGGACGCGGAGGCCCCGGAAGCGCCCCCGGCACTCCCGGCAGCGGCGGCACCCCCGGCAGCGGCGGCAGCGGCGGCGGGTGCGGCAGGGGCCGCCGGGCAGCCCACGCCGTCCGCACCGCCCGGGCCGCCCGCACCGGCTGCGCTCCCCGCACCGTCCACGCCGTCTGCGCCGTCTGGGCTTCCCGGACCGGACGGCTCCGCGCCCGCCGCCACCCCCGAGCACGCCCCCGCCCCCGACGCCTCCGCCCCACCGGAGCCCCCGCCCCACGCACCCGCCCCGCCCGCGCCGGGCACCCCCGGTGACGGGGCGCCGGTGAACCACCTGCCCACCCTGGTCGTCGGCCAGAGCACCACACCGCCCCCGGGCCCCAACCCGGGCAACCCGGCGATGGGGCAGGCCCCCGCCGCCTACGGCCATCCCCAGCAGCACCCCCAGCAGCACCCCCAGCCCCCCGGCTACGGCTACCCGTACAACGCCTACGGGGCCGCCGGCTCCACCCCGCCCTACGGCCCGCCGCCCTTCGGCTCCACCCCGCCCCCGTACGGCCCGGCGCAGGCACCGCGGA
This sequence comes from Streptomyces sp. GDS52, assembly GCF_052246875.1. NCBI lineage: Bacteria > Bacillati > Actinomycetota > Actinomycetes > Kitasatosporales > Streptomycetaceae > Streptomyces > Streptomyces sp. GDS52. Next base: position 3,355,862 of record NZ_CM125966.1, on the reverse strand, counting down.
GCGACCGTTCCACCGCGCTGCTCGTCGTCATCGCGCTGGTCGTCGCGATCGCCGCCGGTGGCACGGTGTACGCGCTGATGAGCGGCAACGACGGCGGCAACAGCGCCGGCGGCGACCCCACGACCGCGGCGACCGACGACACGTCCCGGGGCACCGACCCGACCGCCGACGGCAAGGCCTCGCCCGGCCCGGACGGATCAGGTGGTGCGGGAGACACGGGCGACCCGACGCGGCCCGGCACCTCCGCGCCGACGGACGGGGCGATCCCGACCGGCTACCTGGGCAGTTGGTCCACGACCATCGACAACGCGAGCGGCCTGCACACCCGCACGCTGACCCTCCAGCAGGGCGAGGTGGGGGACACGGTCATGTCCCTCGTCGCCGACGGACCCACCGGCAACGGCACCTACCACTGCGTGTTCGAGGGCAGCCTCTCCGACGCCCCGGGCTCCGGCGACCGGCTGCGGATCGGCCCGTCCAGCGTGACGGTCGGCCAGCCGCGCAGCGCCTGCACCCCGGGGTCCGCCACCGAGATCACCCTCCGCCCCGACGGTTCCCTCCAGCGCGTGAACACCAGCAACGGCGAGCAGCTCGTCTACACCCGGGACTGAGACACCCGGCCGTCCCCCTGCCTCGGCTCACCTCGGCCTACCTCGGCTCCGGCGGGCGCTGCCGGGGCATGTTCGGCCGGGCCGGGCCCGGCGGGGCGGGGAAGCGGCCGTGCGGCGCGGCCGCATCGGGGCGGACCGGGCCCGCCGCGGCCCTCCGGACGCCCGGTGGCACGATCCCGCCGCGGAAGTCCGTCATCCAGTCCTCCGTCTCGGCCCGCACCAGCTCGCTCACGTCCTCCGAGAACCGCCGCAGCACCGACAGGCACCGCTCGGCCGCCTCGCTCGCGGTGCCCTCGGCCGGTCCCAGCACCTCACGGACGCACTCCGACGCCCAGTCGAACTGGAACGCCTGGAGCCGCCGCTGCACCGCCTGCGCGGTCGCCACGTCCCGCATCCAGCCGGACGTCACCCCGAAGAACCGGTCGGCGACCGCACACGCGACCGCCAGCAGCAGCGCCAGGTACCCCCAGGGAGTGGCCCCGACGGCCACCCGGGTCAGATCCAGCAGCAGCAGCGCCGCCCCGGTGACCGTCCCCGCCGCGGTCCCGGCGCGCAGGGCCCGCGCGCAGCGCCGCTTCCACACCCGGTCCGCGAGGTACCAGGCGGCGGTGTCCAGGGCCCCCCGCTCCACCCACCGGTACAGCTCGTCCAGCCGGAGCGCGGGCTCGCCCCAGTCCCCGAGCGGAAACACCCGCCCGGCCAGATCGCCCGGCCGCAGCCCGGCCGCCCCCTCGCCGGGACCGTCCTGCGGACGGTCCTCGGGCTGCATCTCCGGCTGACCCACCCCGTACTCCCTACTGACCTGACCCCTGCCGACTCCTGCCGACTCCTGCTCGACGCCGGCCCGGCGTCTGCTCGACGTCCGGCGCGGACGTGCCCGGCCCTTCCTATCGCCCAACGGGTGGGGCGCGTCGGGGGTTCGGCCGCTCTTCCGCCCGAAAGAGGGCCGTGATCAGGTAGAGGGCCCGACCGGGACTCACTCGAAAGAGTGCTGGGGCGACGGCCGCCCGGACCACGTAGGCTCGTGCCGAGCGGGAAAATCCCGTACGGACGGACCGACCAAGGAGCTGAATCGTGATCCCCGGTGGTGGCCAGCCCAACATGCAGCAGTTGCTCCAGCAGGCCCAGAAGATGCAGCAGGACCTGGCCAAGGCGCAGGAGGAACTCGCGCAGACGGAGATCGACGGCAAGGCGGGCGGCGGCCTGGTGACGGCGACCGTCACCGGCGGTGGCGAACTCCGGGCGCTGAAGATCGACCCGAAGGCGGTGGACCCCGAGGACACCGAGACCCTCGCGGACCTGATCGTCGCGGCCGTCCAGGCGGCCAACGAGAACGCTCAGACCATCCAGCAGCAGAAGCTCGGCCCGCTGGCCCAGGGTTTGGGCGGCGGCGGCATTCCCGGTCTGCCCTTCTAAGACGGGGCGCGGGCCTCTACGGTACGTACTGAAGAAAACCAGGAAGGACGGCAGTCCGTTGTACGAAGGCGTGGTGCAGGATCTCATCGACGAACTCGGGCGGCTGCCCGGCGTCGGTCCGAAGAGCGCCCAGCGGATCGCCTTCCACATCCTCCAGGCGGAGCCGACGGACGTACGGCGTCTCGCCCACGCCCTGATGGAAGTGAAGGCGAAGGTCCGCTTCTGCGCGACCTGCGGCAACGTGGCGCAGGAGGAGTTCTGCAACATCTGCCGTGACACCCGCCGCGACCGCGCGGTCATCTGTGTCGTGGAGGAGCCCAAGGACGTTGTGGCCATCGAGCGCACCCGCGAGTTCCGGGGCCGCTACCACGTCCTGGGCGGCGCGATCAGCCCGATCGACGGGGTGGGCCCCGACGATCTGCGCATCCGGGAACTGCTGGCCCGGCTGGCCGACGGCACGGTCACCGAGCTGATCCTGGCCACGGACCCGAATCTGGAGGGCGAGGCCACGGCCACGTACCTCGCCCGCATGATCAAGCCCATGGGCCTGAAGGTCACCCGTCTGGCCAGCGGCCTCCCGGTGGGCGGCGACCTGGAGTACGCGGACGAGGTCACTCTCGGGCGGGCCTTCGAGGGGAGACGACTCCTAGATGTCTGACGCCACGCTGCACGCGACCGACCGGGACCCGGACGACTTCTCGGTCCAGATCGCGGATCAGATCGAGAGCTTCCTGGTCGCCGTCACGGAGGTCGCCAAGGGCGACGAGCCCGACTCGACGGTTCCCTTCCTCCTGCTGGAGGTCTCCCAGCTCATGCTGGCCGGCGGCCGGCTGGGCGCCCACGAGGACATCCTCCCCGAGGAACGGTACGAGCCCGACCCGGGCCCGGAGGCCGACGTGGACGAACTCCGCGAGAACCTCGCCCGGCTGCTGGAGCCGGTCGACGTCTACTCCGAGGTCTTCGACCCCTACGAGCCCCGCACGGCGCCCGTCCCGGCCCGGATCTCCGACGACCTCACCGACGTCATCACCGACCTCCGCCACGGCATGGTCCACTACCGGGCTGGCCGTACCACCGAAGCGCTGTGGTGGTGGCAGTTCTCCTACTTCTCCAACTGGGGCTCCACCGCGTCGGCGACCCTGCGCGCCCTCCAGTCCGTCGTCGCCCACGTCCGCCTCGACCAGCCCCTGCCCGCCCTCGACGGCCTCGACACCGACCAGGGCATGGGCGACGACACCCTCGAGTTCGAGGCGGGCAAGGTCATGGCGGAGGAGATCGGCACCCCCCTGGGCATGCGCCCGGTCATATGAAGGAGCCGGTGTTCCCGAAACGGTGGGCGGGGGAGGGACCTCTTCGCTGAAGACGTGAGCAATCGGCGGGAAGGTGTCACTTCGCCGCTCAGATGAGCGCCATGGGGGCAGTTCCGGCCGAAGTGCTCACGTCTTGCAGCGGGTGGGCGGCATGGACGACCGCGTGTACGTCGGCAACGCGGGCAAGGACGCGGCGCTGGACCGGGGCTGGATCCTCGGGCACTTCAAGGACCTCGACGATCCGCGCCACAGCGAGGCCGTGGAGATCAAGTGGGGTGTCCACCCTCGCGGCGACGAGCGGGTGCGGTGGGTGCGGGGCGAGGAACGCACAGCCCTCCTGGTGCTCGTCAGCGGCCGTTTCCGGGTGGAACTTCCCGGCCGCAGCGTCCTGCTGGAGGAGCAGGGCGATTACGTCGTGTGGGGGCGGGGAGTCGACCACTCCTGGTACGCGGAGGAGGAGTCGGTGGTACTGACCGTCCGCTGGCCGTCCGTCCCCGGCTACGCAGTGGCAGAGAGCGAGGAAACCTGATGAGCCGGTACAGCAGCTGGACGGATGCCAAGCGCCGGATCCGGGAGAACCAGCCCGAGGTGTCCGACGCCGAACGGGCGGCCCGCAAGCAGGCCGCGCGTACGGCGACCGAGGCCTACGTGGTGGGTCACCACCTGCGTGAGATCCGCGAGGAGCAAGGGCTGACGCAGGCGCAGGCGGCCGCGGCGGTGGGAATCTCCCAGGCCAGGGCCTCCCAGATCGAGCGGGGAGAGATCCACAACCTGGAGTCCATGCGCACGTACGCGGAGGCACTCGGGGCCAGGATCACGGTGACGATCGAGTACCGCGACCGAACGGCGGGTGTGGCCTGACCGAGGCGTCGGCCGCCGGTACGGGGCGGGAGGACGTGGTCGTGGGGTGGCCGTGAGGGTGTGACGCGGGTCGCTTTTCCGAGTGGGGGGCTTCGGGTGGGGCATGAGCCCTCCTGTACGGGTGCCCGGGAGTCTCACGATGCGGTATCGGCGAGGCGTTTTTCGGGTGCCCGATAGAATGAGCCGATCACGGTGTGCGCACATGTGCGCAGAACGTGGGACAACGACGGAATGAGCGAGGAGCGCACGTGGGCCTTGTCGTGCAGAAGTACGGAGGCTCCTCCGTAGCCGATGCCGAAGGCATCAAGCGCGTCGCCAAGAGGGTCGTGGAAGCCAAGCAGAACGGCCACCAGGTGGTCGTCGTGGTTTCCGCGATGGGCGACACGACGGACGAGTTGATCGATCTCGCCGAGCAGGTTTCCCCGATGCCTGCCGGGCGCGAGCTCGACATGCTGCTGACCGCGGGAGAGCGGATCTCCATGGCCCTGCTGGCCATGGCGATCAAAAACCTGGGCCACAACGCCCAGAGCTTCACCGGCAGCCAGGCAGGTGTCATCACCGACTCGGTCCACAACAAAGCCCGCATCATCGACGTCACACCCGGCCGGATCCGTGCCTCGGTGGACGAGGGCAACATCGCCATCGTCGCCGGTTTCCAGGGCGTCAGCCAGCAGGGCAAGAACATCACCACGCTCGGCCGCGGCGGCTCCGACACCACCGCGGTGGCCCTGGCGGCCGCCCTCGAGGCCGAGGTGTGCGAGATCTACACCGACGTCGACGGCGTGTTCACCGCCGACCCGCGCGTGGTGCCGAAGGCCCGGAAGATCGACTGGATCTCCACCGGCGACATGCTCGAACTGGCGGCCTCCGGGTCGAAGGTGCTGCTCCACCGCTGTGTGGAGTACGCCCGCCGGTACAACATCCCGATCCACGTCCGCTCGTCCTTCAGTGGGCTGCCGGGCACGTGGGTCAGCAGTGAGCCGATTCAGCGAGGGGACAAGAAGGTGGAGCAGGCGCTCATCTCCGGTGTCGCGCACGACACCTCCGAGGCCAAGGTCACGGTCGTCGGCGTGCCGGACAAGCCGGGCGAGGCGGCCTCGATCTTCCGTACGATCGCCGACGCCGAGATCAACATCGACATGGTCGTGCAGAACGTGTCGGCGGCCTCCACGGGCCTGACGGACATCTCGTTCACGCTGCCGGAGACCGAGGGCCCCAAGGCCATCGAGGCCCTGGAGAAGAACAAGGACGCCATCGGCTTCGAGTCCCTGCGCTACGACGACCAGATCGGCAAGATCTCGCTGGTCGGTGCCGGTATGAAGACCAACCCCGGGGTCACCGCCGACTTCTTCACCGCGCTGTCCGACGCGGGCGTGAACATCGAGCTGATCTCGACCTCCGAGATCCGTATCTCGGTCGTCACCCGCAAGGACGCCGTGGACGATGCCGTCCGCGCCGTGCACACCGCCTTCGGGCTGGACTCCGACAGCGACGAGGCCGTCGTCTACGGGGGCACCGGCCGCTGATGGGGCGGTCCGGACGGCCGGCACTCGCGGTCGTGGGAGCGACCGGGGCCGTCGGCACGGTGATGCTCCAGATCCTGTCCCAGCGGGCGGACATCTGGGGCGAGATCCGGCTGATCGCCTCCCCGCGCTCGGCCGGCCGCAAGCTGACCGTGCGCGGTGAACAGGTCGAGGTCGTGGCGCTCACCGAGGAGGCCTTCGACGGGATCGACGTCGCGCTGTTCGACGTCCCCGAGGAGGTCGCCGAGCGGTGGGCGCCCGTCGCCGTCGCACGGGGTGCGGTGGTGGTCGACAACTCCGGCGCCTTCCGGATGAACCCTCAGGTGCCGCTCGTCGTCCCCGAGGTCAACCCGCACGCCGTGCGGACGCGCCCGCGCGGGATCGTCGCCAACCCGAACTGCACCACCCTGTCGATGATCGTCGCGGTGGGCGCGCTGCACGCCGAGTTCGGGCTGCGCGAACTGGTCGTCTCCTCGTACCAGGCGGTCAGCGGCGCCGGGTACGAGGGCGTGCGCACCCTGCGGGAGCAGCTGTCCCTGGTGGCGGGTACGGAGCTGGGGACCGGCCCCGGTGACGTACGGCGGGCGGTGGGGGACAACACGGGCCCCTTCGCGGAGCCGGTCGCGCTGAACGTCGTGCCGTGGGCCGGGACGCTGCGCGAGGACGGCTGGTCCTCGGAGGAGATGAAGCTCCGCGACGAGTCCCGCAAGATCCTCGGCCTGGTGCGGCTCCCGGTCGCCGTGACCTGCGTACGGGTGCCGGTGATCACCACGCACTCGCTCACCGTGCACGCCCGCTTCGAGGACGAGGTCACCGTCGACGCGGCCCGTGAGATCCTCGCCACGGCACCCGGCGTCGTGCTGTACGACAACCCCGCCGCGGGCGAGTTCCCCACGCCCGCCGACGTCGTCGGCACCGATCCGACGTGGGTGGGGCGGGTACGGCGGGCGCTGGACGACCCGACGGCGCTCGAACTCTTCGTCTGCGGTGACAACTTGCGCAAGGGCGCCGCGCTCAACAGCGTGCAGACAGCCGAGCTGGTGGTGGCCGAGGCATAAATGATCCGTGGTCACGGAGAGGGCTTTGTAGGATCTTCGTGCGCCGTGCGATCCGACCGGGATGGTTCAGACCTCTTGATCCTTCCCGGCCGACAGCCGAAGATTTACTTTCCCGCCCCACGCAACCGAGCGTGGGGCGAGAAGCGTCTTTGCGGTCACCCCTGTTGTCGGGTGCGTGGGGGTGCGGTGGTCTTTCCGGGCGTGGGGACGTCCGGAGCCGGACGTGGGGACGTCCGTTCATATGAGGCATAGGGGAAGAGCGGACACATGAGGGCATTCGGTGTGCTGTCGAGGGTGCTGCCCGGTACGGAGGGCGGTCGGCCGGCGCCGGGCGCGGTAAACGTGACGCGCGACACGTACAACCCTCATGGGGGGAAGTGTGTCCAACTGGCGTGGCTGAGGTACTCGACTTCGCAACGCCGCGTGGCCCGGCTCTACGCCCGCCCCGCCAGGCTCTCCGACCCCGCAGGGCCGGTGCGTCCGGTGGCATGCCGGTGATCGCGCCGATGCCAGCGACGCGGCCTGCCCGCATACCGAGTCAGCGTGACGGCGGTGCCGACGACATCGTGGCGGCCGGCACGACCGTCGACCATCTCACCGAGACCTACCGCGCGCACTACCGCTCGCTGCTGGGTCTCGCGGCGCTGCTCCTCGACGACACCGCCTCCTGCGAGGACGTCGTCCAGGAGGCGTTCATCCGCGTCCACTCCGCCCGTAAACGCGTCCGGGACCCGGAGAAGACCCTGGCGTATCTGCGTCAGACGGTCGTCAACCTCTCCCGTTCCACGCTGCGTCGCCGCATCATCGGCCTGAAGCTGCTCTCCAAGCCCATGCCCGACATGGCGAGCGCGGAGGAAGGCGCCTACGACCTGCTGGAGCGCGACTCCCTCATCAAGGCGATGAAGGGGCTGCAGCGCCGTCAGCGCGAGGTGCTGGTGCTGCGGTACTTCGCGGACATGACCGAGGCGCAGGTGGCGGCGACGCTCGGTGTCTCGCTGGGCTCGGTGAAGGCGTACGGCTCGCGCGGGATCGCGGCGCTGCGAGTGGCCATGGGGGCGTCGGTATGAGCGGCGACAGGGGCACTCGCGGCGAGGAGCGCGGGCCGGAGGAGGACGGGCCCGAGAAGCGCGCGGCTGAGAAGCGGGTGGCTGAGGAGAGCACGGCCGGGGAGAGCGCGGCCGAGGCCGGGGAACGTGAGCCCGACGAACGTGTGTCCGGGGCCGACGGTCCCGGACCGTCCGACGGGGACGGCCTGCGCGTACTGCGTGGGTTGGTGTTCCCGACCGGGCAGCAGTCGAAGCAATCGCACGCTGGGAACGGAACTGTGAACGACGGCCTGGACGACCAGGGGCCCGAACAGGGGCCCGACCAGGGCACGGAGCGGCTCGACTCCGCCGAGCCGACCGGCTCGGACCGGCTGAGGGACTCGGACCGTTCGGGTCGGTCGGACCGGTCGGTCGAGTCGGCTGACTCGGACCGTCTCGCCGAGCCCGCCGAGCCCGCCGAGCCCGCCGAGCCGGTCGAGTCGGCCGAGTCGCCCGAGTCCGTTGAGTCGGCCGGACTGACCGAGTCGGCTGAGCTGGACGAGTCGGCCGAGCTGGACGTGCGGAGTCTGCTGCACCGCTCGGTGGGTGAGATGGAGCCGCGCGAGGGCTCGCTGGAATACCTGCAGCGCGCGGTCCCCGCCCGCCGGGCGCGCAAGCGGCAGATCCTCGTCGGCGCGGCGGCCGCGGCCCTCTTCCTCGGTACGGCCGTCCCGGCCCTGGTGCACGTCTCGAACGTCACCGGTTCGGACGCCAACCCGTTCGCCATCGGCCATGCTTCGGAGACGGAGGGCAGCACCGGCGAGGGCAAGAAGACCGGCGGCGGCGAGACCACCGCGGGCGGTACCTCGAACCAGGTCGAGGGGACCGACAAGAACGGCAAGGGCGAGAAGGGCAAGGAGAAGGGCGCGGGGCCCGGCTCGAGCACGGGTGAGCCGGAGAAGGCGGACCCCTCGTCGAGCGCGGCGACCGGGGTGACCGCCTGCACGGCCGCACAGCTCGGACCGGCCGTCGCGAGCAGCGTCGCCCCCGACTCGACCGGTGCGGTCTACGGCTCCTTCCGGGTCGCCAACGTGTCCGCGGCGAGCTGTACCGTCGGCGGGCCCGGAAGCGTGAACGCGGCTCCGCTGGGCGCGGCCGACCCCGCCAAGGTGGGCTCGGCCCGGCATGTGGCGGGGGACGCGGCGGCCGGTCTGCCCGACCCGTCCCTGGAGTCGGCGCCGCTGGTGCTCAAGCCGGGTGAGGCGTACGACGTGAAGTTCGCCTGGGTGCCTTCCGAGACCTGTCCCACGGACGGCGGGACCGGTGGCGAGACGGGGGGCGACACCGAGGAACCCACGCCCGACCCGAGCCCCTCGCAGGAGGAGCCCACGACCAACAGCGGCACGTCCACGGGCGGCAGCACCGGAACGGCGGCCCAGCTCCTCAAGGCGGACGGCCCGGTCGAGGGAAGTGTGACCGTGACGTACACCGCGGCGACGGGGGGCACGGCGACCGTCACGGTGGCCAACGCCTGCGCGGGCACCGTCTACTGGACGGGGCTGCTGACGAGCTGACGCGGGCGGACCGGGACGGACGTCCCGGTCCGGTCACACCCCCGAGTCACACCCCTGACGGGCTGGACTGCCTCTCGTCCGCTTCCGGCTCGCGCTCCTGCGGCTCGTCCGGGGCCAGGCCCAGTTCCGCGTCCCGGGCGAGCTCCACCTCGCGACGCAGCAGGCGGAACCACATGAAGACGACGAAGCCCACGAAGGCGAACCACTCGGCGGTGTAGCCGAGGTTCTGGAACGCCTTGAGGTCCAGCCCGGTACCGCCGGCCGCGACCGCGGGCACCGGCCGCATCCCCGCGTCGCCCTCGTTGAGGGTGATCCACGCTTCGTACATGTCGTGCGGCACCAGGTTCACCAGCGACGCCGCGCTGATCGCGGCGATCTGCCCCTCCGGCAGGCCGCTGCGGGCGCTGACGCCGTGGCTGCCGGGGGTCTCGGACGCCTGGAGCGCCCCGGTGACGGTGACCTCGCCGTCCGGCGGCGCGGGCGCCCCGGCCGGGTCGGGCTCGCCGGGCAGCCAGCCGCGGACGACGGGCAGCACCTTGCCGTGGTCGGTGTGCAGCAGGGTCAGGACGTAGTGGCCGGGTGCGCCGTCGAGGTTCCGGTCGGGCACGAGGAGCTGTTCCTCGTAGCGGCCGCTCGTCGTGGCCTGCTTGCCGGAGGTCGCCTTGGTCACCGGCAGCAGTGTGTCCAGCGGCCGGGCCTTCTCCTGCTGGGAGGCGGCGGCCTGCTCCTCGGCTCCGCGGTGGCTGTCGACACGGTCCTCGAAGCGGCTCAGCTGCCAGGAACCCATGAAGATGCAGAAGGGGATGGCGAGCAGCACGAAGACGTTGATCCCCCACCAGCGGGGCGTCAGCAGAAACCGGTACACACCCTTACGGTACGGGGCCGGGTGGAAAGACCGGTTCGCGGGGCGGCCCTCGAGGCTCCACGCGCCCCCCCCCGCGGCCCCGTGGTCACCGGGACGGGTGAGGCTCCGGGGTGACCCGTGGCGGCGACGGGGGAGCCGGCCCCGGGGGGAGATCCGGTGCGGGTTGTCCACAGGCTGGGGACCTCGGCGGCGCGACACCCTCCGGGGCGGGCAGTATGGGGCCATGACTGAGAGCAACGAGTCCGGCGCAGCGGCGCGGCGGACGGACCGGACCGAGCCAGTACGACAGGGCGAGCGGATGCCCGACTGGGAGAAGCGCTTCCGGGCGCCCCGGGTCTCCCTGCCCGACTGGGCGGAGGACGCCCCCGACCGTTCCCTGTTCGTGTCGAACGCGACGGGGACGTACGAGCTGTACGCCTGGGACCGGTCGACGGGCGAGCAGCGCCAGGTGACGGACCGGCCCAACGGGACCACGGACGGCGTGCTCTCGCCGGACGGCGAGTGGATCTGGTGGTTCGACGACAAGGACGGCGACGAGTTCGGCGTCTGGCGCCGGCAGCGGTTCGCGGGCGGCCCCGACGAACTCGCCGCCGAGGGCCTGCACGCCTCGTACCCGGCCGGTCTCGCCCTCGCCCGGGACGGGCGTACGGCGGTCGTGGGCCGTTCCACGGACGAGGACGGTACGACGATCCACCTCGTGCGCACCGGCGAGGAGCCCGTGGAGATCTACCGGCACCGCGAGTCGGCGGGGGTCGGCGACCTCTCCCACGACGGCTCGCTCATCGCCCTCGAGCACACGGAGCACGGCGACGCGATGCACTCCGCGCTGCGTGTGCTGCGCCCCGACGGCACGCCGGTCGCCGAACTGGACGACACCAAGGGCGGCACCGAGGAACTGGGTCTGGAGGTGCTGGGCTTCGCCCCGCTCGACGGCGACACGCGGCTGCTCATCGGCCATCAGCGGCGCGGCCGCTGGGAGCCCCTGGTGTGGGACGTGGCGACGGGCGAGGAGACGGACCTCGCCCTGGAGCTGCCGGGTGACGTGAGCGCCGAGTGGTTCCCGGACGGCACGGGCCTGCTGATCGCGCACAGCTTCGAGGCCCGCAGCGAACTGTTCCGCTACGACCTGGCGGGCCCCGAGCTGCTGGAGATCGACACCCCGCCCGGCACGGTCTCGGGCGCGACGGCCCGCCCGGACGGCAGCGTGGAGTACCTGTGGTCGTCGTCGGCCCAGCCGTCGGCGGTCCGCTCCACGGCCGGCGGGGTCGTCCTGGACCCGCCGGGCATGAAGTCGCCCGGTTCGGTGCCGGTGGAGGACGTGTGGGTGGAGGGCCCCGGCGGCCGGATCCACGCCCTGGTCCAGAAGCCCGCGGGCGCGAGCGGCCCGCTGCCCACGGTCTTCGACATCCACGGCGGCCCCACCTGGCACGACAGCGACTCCTTCGCCGCGGGCCCGGCCGCCTGGGTCGACCACGGCTACGCGGTGGTCCGCGTCAACTACCGCGGTTCCACGGGCTACGGCCGCGCCTGGACCGACGCGCTGAAGCACCGGGTCGGTCTGATCGAGCTGGAGGACATCGCCGCGGTCCGCGAGTGGGCGATCACCTCGGGCCTCGCGGACCCGGAGCGTCTCGTCCTCACCGGCGGTTCCTGGGGCGGCTACCTCACCCTCCTGGGCCTGGGCACCCAGCCCGACGCGTGGACGCTGGGCATCGCGGTGGTCCCGGTCGCCGACTACGTCACGGCGTACCACGACGAGATGGAGGCGCTGAAGGCCATGGACCGTACGCTCCTCGGCGGCACCCCCGAGGAGGTTCCCGAGCGGTTCGAGGCGTCCTCCCCGATCACCTACGTCGACCGGGTGAAGGCACCGGTCTACATCTCGGCCGGGGTGAACGACCCGCGCTGCCCGATCCGCCAGATCGAGAACTACGTCCACCGCCTCCAGTCCCGCGACGCCCCCCACGAGGTCTACCGCTACGACGCGGGCCACGGCTCCCTGGTGGTCGACGAGCGGATCAAGCAGGTACGCCTGGAGCTGGACTTCGCGGAACGGTACCTGGGGAAGCAGGGCTGAGCGGGCAGGGCTGAGCAGGCAGGGAGCAGGCAGGGAGCGGGAGGAGGAGCGGGGAGGGCCGGGGCGGCTGAGGGGCGAGGCGCTTTCCGGGCTGCGGCCCGGGGAGCACCGGCCGCCCCGGGTCACGTCACGACCCGGACCGCTCCCTCCCCCTGCGCCGGAGCAGTTCCGCCAGCCCTCGCCGGGTGGCGCCCAGCACCACCCGGTCCTCGCTGCGCAAGACGTACGTGTCGGGCAGGTCCCAGATCAGCCCCGACGCCTCCGCCCCCGCCGGACCGGCGCCGCCGTTCGCGCCCCTGTCCCTGTGTCCGGAACCCCCGGGAGGCCCGGGGGTTCCGGGGGCTCCCGGGGCTCCGGGATTCCCGGGCCCGTTTCCGCCGCGGTGTCCGTCCCCGCCCGTGCCCGGCGGGCGTACCCCCGTGGCCGCCGTGTCCAGGGCCAGCACCCGCCACGCCCCGGCCCGGAACGCCTCACCGACCGTCCTGCCCTCCAACTGCGGATGCCCGCCCACGGTCAGCGCCGCGAACACCAGCACCCGCCGCTCGACCGGGATCGCCCCCAGGATCTGCCGGCCCATCATCGCCCCCGCGAACGCGGGCGCGGCCAGGTGGGAGACGCTGCGGCTCCGGGTCAGGGCGCCGGGATGCGCGGCCCGCAGGGTGCGGTACACGGCCGTCGCGAACTCGTCGTCGTACAGCCGCAGGACGACCCGCAGATCGGACCGCAGGGACCGCGCGTACAGCACGGCCTCCAGATTCGTGGTGTCGGCGCTGGTCAGCGCGAGCAGCGCGTCGGCCCGCTGGATCTTCGCGGCCTCCAGCACGCCCTCCTGCGTGACGTCCCCGAGCACCACCGGCACGCCCAGCCGCCGCGCCGTGGCCATGCCCCGTGCCTCCGGGTCGGCCTCGACGCACACCACGGGGATGTGCAACTCGTGCAGCCGCGTCAGCACCCGGGTGCCGATCTTGCCGAGCCCCAGCAGCACCAGATGCCCGCTCAGCCCGCGCGGCGGCTTCCGCACCGTCGAGGCGGTACGGAACGTCCCCAGCGCCTCCAGTACCGCCGCCACCATCACCGGCAGCATCAGCAACCCGACTATCCCCGACAGCAGTTGCAGGATCTGCTCGCTCATGGACGCGTTGTGCGCGGGATCGTTGATCGAGAAGAGGTCCAGCAGGGTGACGTAGGTGGCGTGCAGCGGATCGTCCTTCGTGACCAGGGTGAGGGTCACCGTCAGCGCCACCACGGCCGCCGCCAGCCCCGCCAGCGACCACCGCAGCCGCCGCGAGAACAGGGAGGCGAAGGGCGGCACCTGGGCCCGCACCACCGGCAACGGCGGTCCGGAGTACGACACCTGCTCCAGCACCATCGTGCCGCGTCCGGTCGCCGCCGCGACGGCGTCCGCGTCGGGCAGCATCTGCGGCCCCTGGTCGCCGCTGTCCTCCGAACCCTCTGCCCCACCCGGGTCGTGGCTCGTCGCGGAGAGCAGTGCCAGGGTGCACAGCCCGGGATCGGCCACCTCGCCGGGGCGCGGCGGGCGCCGTTCCACCGCGCGCAGCATCAGCCCGTCGGTGTCGACGATCTTGCTGGTGCCGACGAGCGCGGTGGCGGCCAGGGCGGGCGCGGCCGTGTCGGCGTCGGACAGCACGGTGGTGGAGATGTCGGCGCCGGGGTACCCGTTCCCGTGCGGGTCGCCGCCGGCCAACTCGGCTGCCTGGTCGAGCAGTTCCTCTATGTGCCGGCCCAGGCGGCGGTTGTAGAGGCGCAGCACGAGACGCAGCCGGGGGTTGATCCGGCGGGCGGTGAGGGCGGCACGGATGTTGGTCTCGTCGTCGTCGTACACCAGGGCCAGTGCGGCGGCCCGCGCCACGCCCACCTCGGCGAGCACGGCGTCGGTCGGCTCGGCGGCCTCCACCCGCCGCTGGTCGGACGCGCCGTCGGAACCGCCGTTGCCGTTGCCGTTGCCGTTTCCGCGGTTGACGGTGGCGTTCACGAACCGGTCGAGCAGGGCGGCGGAGGCCGCGCGGGCCCGCCCGACCACGGGTTCCCGCACCCGGAGTCCGGAGGGCGGCACGACGAGGGTGACTTGTTCGCCGTACACGCCCCGCAGTTCGGCGGCGAGCCGATGCGCGAGTCCGTCGTCCCCGCACACCACCATGTGTGCGGGGGGATCGTCCGGCGGGGTCTGATTCGGAAGGCTCACCACGAGAGGAAAGACTGCCGTATACACGCAGGCGGTTCCAGGAACACTCGGCGAACGGCGTTGAACGGTGACGTACTTCGCTTCGTACCAGGGGGCAAGAAGGCGGGGCGGGGCGGGAGCGGCCCTGCTCCGCCCTCGTGTGCGATGGGGGAGGTACCCGGTCCGTGGCCGTCACCAAGTTGCCCGCCGCCGGGGCGCCCGGGCCGGCAGAGGACTCCGGGCCCTCGGGGGAGACCGGGCCCTCCGGGGAGACCGGGCCCTCGGGGGAGTCCCGCCACGTCAACTCCCCTCTCCTGCTCGTCCTGTTCCTGCTTTTCGCCGTGATGTTCCAGGACTCCGTCCGCCGCGCCCTGGCCGCACCCGTGATGCAGAGCTGGATGACGGTGTTCGTCGCGGTGCTGATCCAGGCCCTGCCCTTCCTGGTGCTCGGTGTCCTGCTCTCCGCGGCGATCGCCGTGTTCGTCCCGCCGTCCTTCTTCGCCCGTGCCCTGCCGAAACGCCCGTCCCTGGCGGTCCCGGTCGCGGGCGCGGCGGGCGCGGTGCTCCCCGGCTGCGAGTGCGCGTCCGTCCCGGTGGCGGGGGCGCTGGTGCGCAGGGGAGTGGCACCGGCGGCGGCGCTGGCGTTCCTGCTGTCCGCCCCCGCGATCAACCCGATCGTGCTGACGGCGACGGCGGTCGCCTTTCCGAACGTCCCCATGATGGTCCTCGCCCGTTTCGTGGCGAGCCTGCTGGTGGCGTGTGCGACGGGCTGGCTGTGGCAGCGCCACGGCCGCGCGGAGTGGCTGCGTCCGCCGGCCCGTTCGTCCTCCGAGGGGCAGAGCCGGGGCGCCGCGTTCTGGGGTTCGGTCCGGCACGACGTGATGCACGCCGGTGGCTTCCTGGTGGTCGGCGCGATGGCCGCGGCGACGCTGAAGGCGGTGGTCCCGGCCGACTGGCTGCGCCTGGCGGCCGACCACCCCGTGCTGTCGGTGCTGGTGCTGGCGGCGCTGGCCGTCCTCCTGTCGCTCTGCTCGGAGGCGGACGCGTTCGTGGCCGCCTCCCTGACCCAGTTCTCGCTCACGGCCCGGCTCACCTTCCTCGTGGTGGGTCCCGTGATCGACCTCAAGCTCTTCGCCATGCAGGCGGGCACGTTCGGCCGCGGCTTCGCCCTGCGCTTCGCCCCCGCGACCCTCGTCCTGGCGGTGGCGGTCTCGGCCCTGACCGGAGCGGTCCTGCTGTGAACCCGAACCCGAAACCGAATTCGAACCTGAACCTGAACCGCCAGGCCCAGGCGGCTCTCCTCTTCCTCCTGGGCGCGACCGTGCTGCACGCGGGCCTGACCGACCTCCATCTGCGCTACGTCAAGGCGGGCCTGCGTCCGCTGCTCCTGCTGTCCGGCGCGGTACTCGTCGTGACGGCGGCGGCGACGGTCTGGTACGAGTGGCGCGGCACCCACCGAAGGCGCGAGCAGGACCGTGACCAGGACCGGGAAGACGGTCATGGTCACGGCCATCGGGAGCCCCGGGTCGCCTGGCTCCTGGCCCTCCCCGTCCTCGCCCTGATCCTGGTGGCGCCGCCGGCCCTCGGTTCGTACAGCGCCACCCACACGGGCACGGCGCTGCAGAAACCGTTCGGGTTCCCGGACCTTCCCGCCGGGGACACGCTCCGCCTCGGGGTCGGCGAGTACGCGGCCCGCGCGGTCTACGACGACGGCCGCCACCTCGGCGACCGCACCATCAGGCTCACCGGTTTCGTCGCCCTGGACCGGGCCGGGACGCCCCAGCTGGTCCGGATGTCCCTCAGCTGCTGCGCCGCGGACGCCCAGCCGGTCAAGATCGCCCTGACCGGCGAGGTCCCCCCGGTCCTGCGGCCGGACGCCTGGCTGGAGGTCAGCGGCACCTACACCCCGCGCCGGACGAAGGACCCGGTCAACGGCGGCCCCGTCCCCTACTTCGAGGTCACGGCCGCCCAGCCGGTCCCGGTCCCGCGCGACCCGTACGACGAGGTCTGGAACGGCTGAGGGGGCTCAGGGCTCTCAGGGGCGGCCGTCGGCGGCCGTGTCCCGGGTGACGGCCTCGCCCTGGATGACGCGAGGGGCCTTTGGCTGCCGGCCCTGCTCCCGCGCCTGCTCGACCCGCTCCTCCTCCTTGGCCGCACGGGCCTCGGCCTTGAGGATGCGGGCGGACTTGCCGGCCGAGCGGGCCAGCTCGGGCAGCTTCTTCGCACCGAGAACGGCGATGACGACGATGAGGATGATCGCGAGTTCGCTCAACCCGAACATGGGGGTCCGTCCTTCTCGTGAGCCGTTGCCGGATGCCGCCCGTAGAATCTACAGCAATGTAGAGAATTTGACGGCGTGCACGTGTCTATACGATGACCGCCCGGGAACGGGAGGGCGGCGGAAGGGAGACGGGCCGTGGTCGAGGGCGATCAGGGGCGTGGTCAGCGTCACCGACGGCGGGGGCAGGGCGAGTTGGAGGCACTCGTGCTGTCGGCGCTCCGGGAGGCGGGCGGCCCGGCGACGGCCGGCTGGGTGCAGGAGCGTCTGGGCCAGGACCTGGCCTACACGACGGTCATCACGATCCTGACCAGGCTGCTGGCCAAGGGCGCGGTCACCCGTGAACGCGCGGGCCGCTCCTTCGCCTGGACGCCCGCCGCCGACCACGCCGGACTCGCGGCGCACCGGATGCGCAGGGTGCTGGACGCCGAGAGCGACCGGGAGGCGGTCCTGGCCAGCTTCGTCACCGGTCTGGGCCCGGACGACGAACGGCTGTTGCGGGTACTGCTGGGTCAGCCCCGGGGCGACGGGGAAGACTGAAACCTCATGGGGGTGTTCGTCTTCCTTCCGCTCGTTCTGCCGCTGACGGCTTGGCCGATCGCCCGGCTCGCCGAACAGCATCTGCACCCGCGGACCGCGGCCCGGATGCTGACCTGGGTCGCGGTGGTGATGGCGGTGTGCAGCACGGTGTGCCTGTGCCTGGTGATGGTGGTCGGCACCGCCACCCTGCCCGGCAACCCGCTGCCCGACGGCTGGTCGGACCCGGAGGTGCGGGCGGCGGTCCCCTACGACGAGGTCGTGGGCAAGGCGGCCATCCCGGCCCTGTGCGCGGTCCTGCTGGTCTGTGCGCGCACGCTGTGGCGGCACGTCCGCGCCCGCCGACGCGCCCACCGCGCCCTGGCCGGCCTGCCGGACACGGAGGTGGCGGTCCTTCCCGACGGCACCCCGTACGCGTACGCGCTCCCGGGCGGCGGAGCGAGCCGGGACCGGGTCGTGGTCACCACCGCTCTCCTCGACCGTCTGGACTCCGGCGAACGCCGTGCCCTGTTCGCCCACGAGCGCGCCCACCTGACCGCGCGCCATCACCGCTACCTGCTGGCCGTCCGGCTGGCCGCGCACGCCAACCCGTTCCTGCGCCCGCTGCGCACGGCGGTGGCGTACGCGGCGGAACGCTGGGCGGACGAGGAGGCGGCCCGTACGGTCGGCGACCGCCGTACCGTCGCCACCGCCATCGGCAAGGCGGCGCTCGCCTCCCGGTCCGGCCCGCCCCCGCCGGCGTTCGCGGCGTCCGGAGCGCCGTTCGCGGCGCCGGGACCGGTTCCCCGCCGGGTGGCCGCGCTGCTCGGCCCGGCTCCGGCCACGGGGCCCTGGCCGACGGTGTTCACCTCGGTGGGCCTGGCGGCCTGGGGAGCGGCCGCCGGTACGGCGATGTCGGCGATGTCCTCGGCCAACGCGGCCGTGACCCTGTTCTGGATCCTCCGCACGGCGACGGCGCTGTGAGCGCGGCGGCCCGGCGCCGGGCCGCCGTCCGTGTTCGTGTTCGTGTTCGTGTTCGTGTTCGTGGGGCCTGGCTGTCATCCGGCCATGAACACACCGGACCGGGTGCTCGACGTGGGCCGTTTCACCGGCAGGGTGAGACGGCTGGTCGTCGGCTCCCTCACGGCCGGTACGGCTGCTGGTGCTGCTGGGGCGGCTGCCCGTACGGCTGCCCGCCGGGACCGCCCGCGTCCTGCGCCTGCAACTGTTCGGCCTGCTCCTGGGAGAGCTTCGACTCCGCGCCGCAGAAGGTGCACTGGGTCGAGTACTTCGTCGAGACCGGGAACAGCGGAACGAAGAACAGGGTGAACTTCGTGATCCGCTTCCTGAGCGCGTGCGCGGAGGGATTCCCGCACCGGGTGCACACCAGGGTCAGCATCGCGAGCTGGTACAGATACCCCTTGGTGCCGAAGATGATCATGTGATGCCCCTTCCGTGAACGATGTCCGCCGCCGCCGCCACCGCCGCCGCCGCCGTTGCCGCTGCTCTCGTCGCTGCTTCTGCTGCCACCATGTCACCGGCTGCCCGGGTGAGCTATCGGCAATGTGTCCTGCCGTGAAACTGCCGGGCTCCGCCCCGGCGGGCACGGCCGCGCTGGTGTGGGCCCTCACGGGCCCGGGCCGTTCCGCGGCGAAGCCGATCCCCGCGGAACGCCTCACCGCGGCCCCCGAGCACCTGCCCCCGGATCCCTCCGCCACCCCCGGCCCCGGGCTGCCCCTCACCGGAAGCACGGCAGAACCCGCAGAACCTGCAGAACCCGCCGAATCCGCCGAACCCGTCGGCTCAGCCGATCCAGGTGCGACAGGCGCGCCAGAGGACTCCGGTGGCTCCGACGATCCACCGCGCACCCCTCAGGGATACCAGCGGTCAGCCGCCCGGCCGACTGCCCGACGGCTCGCCCGCCGGACAGGCTCTAATCGCCCCCACCACCCCCGCCGTCACCGCCGCCCCCACCCCCGCCGCCGTCGCCGCCGTCGCCGCCACCACCGTCGGAACCCCAGCCGTCCCCGCCGCCGCTGCCGGGCTCGTTGTCGTCGCGGCCTCTGCCGAGATGGGTGAACCAGGGGCGGTCCCACTCCTTGTCGGCGGCGAGCGGCTCACCCCCGTTCACCGGGCGCCGGTCCGACGGGAACCGCGCCGACCCCGTCGTGTCCCCGAGCCCGAAGGCGACGGCGAAGGCGTGGGCCATGACGGCATCCAGCGGGTCGGTGCTCTCGTACCGCACGGGGCTCAGCGGCAGCAGGACCGTGTCCGGCGCGGGTGCCGCCCAGCGCGGGGGACGCGTCAGCAGGGCGACGCGGCGTTCGTCGCGCAGGAGCCACGAACTCGCCGAGTTCTCCCTCCGCAGCACCCAGTGCTGCCCGGGCAGCCGTACCTCCACAGCACTCCTGGACTTGCGCAGTCGCGTCCGGAGGCCGAGTTCCGCCGTCACCTCGCCGACCGTCAGGCGCAGCCCCTTGGACGGCTCGGGGGCGTCGCGGTCGAAGCCGTACGGCGCCCGGATCCGTACCACGGGCGCGTGTGGCCCCCACACGTCCACGCGTATCAGGCGCCGGTCCACAGCGACCGTGACCGGTCCGGCGGGCCCCGGCGCGGAGCGCCGCGCGATCCACAGCGGTACGCCCTCGGACCTGGCCCGGTCCGCGAGGGCGGCCACCGGGCCGGGCCCACCGCACTGCCGGACCGCGAGTTCCCCCAGCCGGTGGGCGAATTCGGCGGCTTGGCGCACCTTCACCGGTGTGGCGCTACCGGTGACGCGGATCACCGGGACGACCCCTGGTCCCTGCGCGAGCCACGCCAGCGGGCGCTCCGTCCCGCCGCCCCCGAGCCAGCACCCGCGCTGGAACGCCTCGGCCATGGCGCCGAGGTTCAGCTCGCTCAACGGAGTGGTGCGTCCGCCCCTCCGCAGACGGTCCTCGGTCAGCCGCACGGTCCGCGCCAGCGGATTCCGCGACCGTTCGTCATAGAGCAGCGGCAGGCTCACACCATCCCCCATACCGAATGTCCGAGTACCAGAACGCTTCTGCGCCCCGGCTGCCGACGGTAAGCCTTCAAGACACCCCCACGGACGGGCGGGCCACTCCGCCCGGGAACGCCGGGCCGTCTTCCTCAAAGGCTCCACCACCACACAGAGTGCGCCCGGCCCCCGACGGTTCCCTGTGGCCGGTCCCGGTCCCGGTACGTGGTGACGCTCGTGGTGGTCGGGGTGTCGCGTCCTGCCGGCCCGGCGCGGTCGCTCACCGCGGCAGGCGTGGCTGCCGTCACGACTCCAGGTAACGCAGTACGGCCAGGACCCCGCGGTGGTAGTCCGTCGTGCGCGCGAGTTCGAGCTTGTCGAAGATCGTGTCGAGGTTCTTCTCGACCGTGCTCAGGGAGATGCGCAGCTTCTCCGCGATGGCCGCGTTGATGTGTTTCTCGGCCGGGGTCTCCAGGATGCTGCGTTCCCGGGGGCAGCCGGTCCGGCGGATCGCTGTGCGTCGTACGGATCACCAACTGCCGTACGCCCTACGGGTCGAGGGCGGCGCAGCCCTCCCGGATCCGCTCCAGCGCGTCGAGGAACTCCTCGACCTGGGCGACCCGGTCCTTGAGCAGGTAACCGACCCGTTCCGCGTTCGCGGTCAGCAACTGCGCCGCGTAGTCGCGCTCCATGTGCTGGGACAGCACCATGACGCCGACCCCGGGCCACCGCTCGCGGGTCTCGAGTGCGTCCCGCAGCCCCTCGTTCGTGTGGGTGGGGGCATCCAGATGTCCACGACGACCATGTCCGGCGGCCGTGCCTCGACCTCCCGCAGCAGGGTGACGGCGTAGCCCACCGCGGCCAGGACCTCGTGTCCCTCCTCGACGAGCAGCCGGACCGGTCCTTCCGCAACATGTCGAGTCCTCGGCCAGCATTGCGCACACGGCAGCTGGTGGGCCCTCCGGAGGGACTGTGGACGTGTAGCAGGCTGTCCCACAGCGCCGACCCGGCTGTGCACCCGGTCAGCCCGCTGCCCGGCGGATCCGCGCCGCCGACGCCGTCGTCCTCGACGCGTACGACGCGGACGGTCCCGTGCCGCCGTGCGCTCACGAGGATCTCCGTCGCGGCCAAGTGCTTGGCGGCGTTCGTCCCGGGCTCCGACACGACGAAGTAGGCGGCGGTCTCGACGGAGGAGGGCAACAGCCTGGTGAGGGCGAGGTCCATCCGGACGGGGATGCCGCACTGCTCGGAAACCCCGGCGAGCGCCTCCCTCAGCCCCAGATTGTCCAGCACCGTCGGATACACCCGCCAGGCCACTTCAGGCAGCTCGGTCAGGACGTCCTGTGACTCCTTGTGGGACTGCTCCAGCAGGCCCTTCGCCTGCTCGGGTGTACGGCCCCGACGGGCGCGCCCGAGGAGCATGGCCGGCGCCACCAGGCGCTGCTGCACCCCGTCGTGCTGCAGGTCATGCTCCACAACCACCCTAGAAACCGCAGGTCAGCGCCGGTATGAGAGTTACCGTCGAACAAGTACGGTTTTCCGCACCCTGCGGTTTTCCGCAGGGTGGACCGGCGGCTGAACAACCGGGAGAGCTCGAGCAGGGCCCTTCCCCCGGCCCCCTCCCGAACGGTCACCGGCAAGCAGGCAGGGGCCGTCAAGTTCTCCAGCGTGCTGGGCGCGTGAAAGATCGTGATCGGGTCGATCGTTCGCATGGGGAATGCATGTTCGGTCAATTCTGGCTGAGAAGCAAGAAAACAGGCCACATTTCGTCCTGTCTGTTTGCCGGAACTCGGTTCGACGACAGCATGGTCGGGCTTGAACGGCGCGCTGCGCCGCGGAGTGAGATCGTCGGGGGTGTTGGTGAATCAAGCGTGGCCGCCGTCCACATTTCTTGGCCGGTTGCGGGATGCGACGCGGAAAGAACTCCTGGGTCAGGGCACCCCAATGGCCTATCCGCCGCATCGTGCTCTGCTCCAGCAGGGCGACGAGAGCCGACACGTCCTGTTGCTCACGAGCGGTGTCGTGAAGATCGTCGCCAGTGCGGAGAGCGGTTACGACATGCTGCTCGCCGTCCGCATAGCAGGTGACCTGGTCGGTGAGATGGCGGCCTTCGAGGAGCGCCCCAGGTCCGGCACGGTGGTCGCGTGCAGTGACGTGACCGCGCGGATCATCCAGGTGCGGGCGCTGGAGACCTTCCTCTCCGACCGTCCGGACGCCATGCGGGCCATCCTCCACATGCTGTGCGCCCGGCTGCGCTGGGCCAACCGGCGCCGGATCGACTTCCAGGCCTACGACTCGCTGACCCGGCTGGCCCGGGTCCTGGCCGAGTTGTGCCAGGCCTATGCCCAGCCCGAGCCGGACAGCGACGGCAAGCGGTGCGACCTCGGCGTGACGCTGACACAAAAGGAACTCGCGTCGCTGGCCGGCCTGAAACTGAACACGGCCGAAAAGAGCCTGGCCGCACTGACAGCTCAGGGACTGGTGGAACGCAGTTACCGGACCATAACCATCTGTGACGTTCCGAAGTTGCTCGAATTCGCCAAAGTCGCTGCTGACAACCCGTACTGATACGGGGTCACTTCGAGCACTCTCTCCTAGCCTCTCGAGCAGCACTTTGTGGGCAGTGTCTGCCCACCGCCTGCCCAGAGAGGAAATGATCGGGTGGCTGCGTGGCCTGACTTCCATCCCTGCACCTGCATAGCCGTGGACGCACAGGCCTACGGAAGCAACAGCGACCGTAGGCAGTCCGAAATCCAGCACGATCTGCCGCGGCTCCTCGATCGCGCCGCCAGAGGTGCCGGCCTGGACCGCGCGCAGTGGCAGATCCAGCGCAAGGGCGATGAACAGCTGGCAGTGCGGCCCGTCGACGGCAAGGAACCGCGCCTGGTCGACGACTACGTCCGCCATCTCGTCGCCGAGCTGCGCGAGTACAACGCCCAGCGAGTTCCTGAGGCCCGCATGCGACTGAGGGCCGTCATCCACCAAGGACTGGTGGAGCTGGCCGACAACGGCTTCGCCGGCACGGCAGTGGTGGCCACGGCGCGGCTGCTGAACGCACGTCCGCTCTACGACGCCCTGGCCGCACATCCCGGGGCCGACCTGGTGCTGCTGCTGTCCGACGACGTCTTCCGGTCCACGGTGGCGGGCGGTCACACGACTCTGACCCCCAAGGACTTCACCCACGTCACCGTTCAGGTGAAGGAGTACGAGGCCACGGCCTGGCTGCGCGTGCCGGCACTCGGCGCACCGGTCACCGCCTCACACGAGCCCGGGACCGCGGGGATGGGAAGACCCGCGGCCCCGGAGTCGGGGGAGCCCGCGGCGGTCCGGCCCGGACCGGCCGCCGCGGGCGGAGCCGGTGGGGCGGAGATCAGCAACGAGTACCGGGCCGACAACATCAACGTCACCAATGTCGCCGGTCCCGTGGACGCCCGGGGCGCCGTCTTCGGCTTCGGGAGCACCGGTGGCTGACGAACCGGACCTGGACGACGGACCGGCCGTACCGCCCGTACCCGCTTTCGATGAGGACGTTGCGCAGCCCGCACCGGACGACGCCGGCGGTACGCCGGAAGCCGGGGAGGGCACCCTCGGCCCGGATGCCGGACCGGACGCGGCTCCCGAACGGGGTCAGGAGCCGGACGAACGGGAGGAGGACGACCGGGGCTACGACGATCTGCGTCGCGTCCACCAACTCGTCAACAACAACTTCTACGGCGGTGTCGACGCCTCCGGAGCCGCGTTCGGCTTTGGTGCCGTCTCGTCCACCGGCCTCGCCCCCGGCACCATCGAGCACGAGGAGACGGACCGCGCCCTGCGGTTCTACGTCCCGCCGCAGCCCTGCTTCGACGAGGCGCTCGGCAGACTGCGCGAGGATGCTCTCGTAGTGCTCACCGGTCAGGACAACTGCGGCCGGGGCGCGGGCTCCCTCGCCCTGCTCAGGGAAATCCTGGGGGAGAAGGCCAGGCTGCACAGTCTGTCGCCCGCCAACGCCCTCGCCGAGCTGGCCGAGTCGAGGGACCTCAAGCCGGGGCAGGGATACGTCATCCTCGACTACGTAGGCGAGCTGCGTCCCGAGGCCGTACAGGCGTACGAGATCGGGCGGCTGAGTGAGGAACTCGGCCGTAAGGGGTCGTACCTGGTGATCACCGCGGGCGACACGGTCCGTCGGCGGCTGGCGCTGCGCGCCCACTGCGTGCCGTGGCAGACCCCGGACCTCGAGGAGCTGTTCGAGCACTGCAGGGGGAAGCTGCCACACACCGGTCTTGACCCGGACATCGAAAAGGAACTGCTGGAGCGGGTCGGCGAACAGCGACGACCGGCGGACGTGGTCGAAGCGGCCGTGGCCCTGTCCCGGGAGGGCGTGGAGACAGCACTGGACACCCTGCGGGACCGGCACCGGGAGCGGGTCCAGGACTGGTTCCGCAAGCGGCCGGCTGCGGACGACCTGCTCCCGCTCGCCGCCCTGGCCTTCCTGGAGGGCATTCCTGAGCGGACGTTCGAGAAGGAGTGCGCCGCTTTCGCCGCTCATGTGCGCAACTGGGAGCAGAGCGGCGAGACGCCGGTCGCGGAGCCGGACGGCTCGACCGGAGTGCGGTTGAGCCGTGCGGTGGCCGACCAGTCCCGGGCCCGGTGGCGAGAACGGGCGGTGGAGCTCGTGACAACCGAGTTCCGGCTCGGCCCGAGCCGGGATGCCGGGCGCAGCGAGCGGTGCCTGGTCTTCACCTCGCCGCGCATCCGCGAGCTCGTCATTGCGGAGTTGCACGACCTGTACGGCTACGAGCTCTGGTATCCGTTGCGCCAGTGGCTGGGCGAGCTGGCCCTGCTGGGCGACCTGGACACCCGGACGGAGGTGGCCCGGGGCGTCGCTCTCCTGGCCCGGCACGCGCTTGTCGAGGTCGACGAGACCATGTTGAAAGTGTGGTCCGAAGGGCTCACCAGTCAGCGGGTGACCGCCGCGCTGACGCTGCAGTTCATGTGCGACGTCGAGCATCTCGCGCCGCAGGCCCTGTACATCGCCCTGAGCTGGACGGACAACAGCGGGCCGGGCCGTGCGGTGACGGCGGCCATGGCACTGACGGGCCGCCTGGGTTCCCTCTACCGCCTGAAGGCGCTCAACGGGCTCTGGTTTCTGACACAACGCGGGGAGCGAATCGCGTTCTCAGCCCGTCGTTCGCTGGTTCTGCTGCTGCAGACCGCCGAACATGACCCGGAACGCGTGCTGTTCATCCTCCGGTACGTACGGACCGTGATCGCCAAGGCGGCGCCAAGGTCCCGAGAGCGGTCGATCGCGCTGCGGACCGCCGTTCAGCTTCTGGAAACCGTCCGGCTGGAGGCTCCCGAACCCGTCACCGCGGCACTCCTGCGCACCGTCCCGGACAGTGCCCGCCACCTCGGGTCTCTGTGGGCGGATGTCCTGCACAGTGGCAACCGGAGCCGGGCGGTCGGCGCGCTGTGCCGGACGCTGGCGCAGTTGCGGGACGACCCGTCCGTCACCGGTGCCGTACGCGAACTCGGCGAGGCCATGCGGAACGCCATGAGCGTGCGCCAGTGGACCGCACTGTGCCACCACCTGTCCATCGCCCTGAACCACCCCGACCACGCGATCCCCGGCACCCGCCGACTGGCACAGGTGCTCATCGGATCACTGCACGGCCGACCGCCGGCGGACTCCCGGCGCTCCACCGCGTCCCTCATACCCACCCCTCCCTTCACTTCCTCCCAAGGAGGCCGAAGCAAGTGAACTACCCGGTCATCGCCGAGCACATTCTGGCCACGGTGCAGGGCGCCTGGTGGTCTCGGCGCCGCCGTCGCGACGACGTGCCACAGTTGCCGCCCGGCGCGGTCCATGTCTTCAGGGTCGGCGGGAACTACCGCCAGTTCCCCGAGGGCATGGTGTTCGACCCGTCCCACCCTGATGTGCTCGACGCCTCCTCGGTCAGCCTGGTCGACACCCGGGCGCGCCTGGTCGACGTGGAACGCATGCTCCCGTCGGTGAGCGAGGCGGACAACTTCACGGTGCGGGCGTCTTTCACCTGCCAGGTGACCGACCCGACCGTCATCGCTCGGCAGGGCATCATCGATGTCACGGTTCCGTTGCGCGCCTATCTGATGGGCGACGGCGACCTGCCGAGGGTGAGCGCCGGGTACCGCGTGGAGGAGGTCAACGCGGTACGGACCGAGGTCGGCCACCGTATGACCGCCTACAGCACGATCGTGCCGCCGCGGGTCGCGGGCATGAACGTGGAGTTCGTCAGCGCCGAGGTGCACGCGTCGGACGACCTGCGGGACTGGGAACAGAAACTGCGCGACGAGCGGCGCTCCCGGGAACTCCAGCGGGGGCAGCGTGACTTCGAGACCCAGGCCGCACACCAGATTGCGGAACTGTTCTCCCAGGGATCCGACCACGTGGACGCCTTCGGCATCGCTCGGAAGGAGATCGACGTCACGGAGGTGGCGGCCCGCATCCACCGGAACACCGAGGAGGAATCGGTTCGCCGCCACAAGGCCGAGACGGCGGAGCGGGACCACGCGCAGTCGCTGGAGACGACGGCGGCGCAGGTACGCCGCGAGGTGCTGCTGACGCTGCTGCGGCAGATGGGCGGCAGTGAGTACGGTGTCGACTACCACCAGGTCCTGGACCAGGTCCTGCGGGAGACGGGCGGCCAGGCAGCGCCCGGCCTCGGAACCACCACTGGCACCACTCGCATGGTCGAGCCGGGGCCGGCACGCCCCAGTCGCACGAAAACGGGCCGGGGCGGCTCGTACGACCCGCAGGGTGGTTTCGTCAAGGACGAGGACGATCTCGTTGACTGACTTCCTGACGGATCATGTGACGGCCCCTGGCACGGCGGACGGCCAGGGCACGGACGATGCCGCTGCGCGTACTCCACATGGCCGGGGCACCACCCGCACCACCGGTGACTGGGACCTTGCCCGTACCACCCGCAGTCCCTTCGGCTTCGACGTCGCACGACGGCTGCGTGCCCTGACCGGCGTCGACGAGGAACTGCTGGCCAGGGTCAGGTACGAGCGGAGCAAGTACACGGCCCTCGGCGGGGTGGTGCTCGGAACCTCCGTCATCGCGGCGTTCTCCATGTGGAACTTCGCGACCGAGGCACTCGGCAGGGTCTCCCTCGTGGCCCTCGTCCCGACGGTCATCTGGATGCTGTTCGTACTCAACCTCGACCGCTGGCTGGTCACTCCACAGCCGAACGCGCGACGACGGGTCGGCCCTCTCCTCACGCGCCTGCTGATCGCCCTGATGCTCGGCGCGGTGATCGCCGAGCCCCTGGTGCTGCGCATCTTCCAGACGGCCATCGAAGAACACGTCGCCGACGAACGCACGGACGCGATAGACCGGTTGCGCACGAACCTGGTCCGCTGCAACCCCGTGCCCTCCACGACGCAGACCGTCACCCCGGAGGGCTGCGACAGGACGTACGTCCTCTCCTTCGGTGAGACGCCCGGCGAACGGGCCGAGGAACTGACCGCCTTGCGCTCGGACGCTGCCACTCTGCAGAAGCGAGTGGACCGGGATACGACCAGGCTGGAGGCCATCGATTCCGAGGTACGGGACGAGTGCCGCCGACTGGTCCGTATAGCCGCCACCGGGTTGTATCAGCGGACGTCCGAGTGCTTGCGCCTGCGCGACAAGGCCCAGGACTACCGGACGACCCACCGTACCGATGAGAACGAGAAGCGACTGGCCCGCATGAACAGCCGCATCTCGGAGATCGAGGCCGAACAGACCGTGTCACGCGGCGACTTCCTTGAGGCCCGGGCCGAGGGCATCGAGCAACGGCTGGACCAGGAACGCGCCAAGCAGAAGGAGATCGGTGTCCTGGAGCGGATGAGGGCACTTGATCAACTCGCGGCCGGGAACCCGGTGCTGTTCGTGGGCATCTGGCTCGTCCGCCTGCTGTTCGTCTTCCTCGACGTACTCCCCGTGCTGGTGAAGTACCTGAGCGGCGAGTCCGCGTATGACCGGATGCTCACCAGCGCGAGCAACAGCGCGGTCAAGCTCCACGACGAGGAAGTCCGGTTCGCCGAGCGTCGGGCCATGGCGAACCTCGAGATCGCCCAGGACACCATCGAACAGGAGGTCCGGCGTCACCGAGCCGAGTCGGAGGCGACGTTCCGGGAGCACACGGCAGCGATGAACATCCGGGTCCGGCAGGCGGTGAACTCGCTGGAGGACGAGATCCGCCGCTCGTCGACGGTCTGACGCCAGGTCTGCACCAGGAACACAGCACCACGGCCGCCCCGCACGCCGGGCGGCCGCCTGACACCGACGGAACGGAGGGGAAGCATGACCACACCCGGAGACGACGCCGACATGGCCCCGGACATCGACACCGCAGCCGAGCGGAGGACGGAAGTCGCCAGGGTCCTGCTGACCGAGGTCCGTGAGGAGCTCATGAGGGCCGACAACAAGGCCGGCCTCATGCTGGCGTCCCTGGGCGCAGCCCTGACCGCCCTGCTCGGCGCGATCGGCAGCGGCGTCGTCGCCCCACGGCAGTACGCCGTCGTCCCGCAGCTCCTCCTCTGGGTGGGCTGCGCCGCCTGCGTACCGGCACTCGTCCTGCTGGGCCTGGCCCTGACTCCACGGCTCGGGAACCCCCGCTACTCCCGTACCCACTACTTCGGCGACGTGAGGCTCGCGGTGTCGGCCGCGCATCTGGAACGAACGGTCCACCGCACCGACCTCATGTCCCGGGACCTGAGCCAACTGGCGACCCTGTCCCGGATCGTCTGGACCAAATATCGCTGCATACGCCACGCACTGGCCTGGGGCACGGTCTTCTGCACGCTCACGCTGCTGGGCATAGTGACGGGAGCGTCGGCTTACTGACTTCGGTGCTTTGAGGTCAGGGGGCGGCAGGCCGATTGCGGTCCCGGTCACGAAGCCGTCGAGTGTCGCGGGCCTGTACCGCAGGCGTCCGATCCGGCCGCGGACCAGGGTGTCCAGCCGGTCGACCGTACCGGTGGTGAGATCGGCCGGACTCCGCTTGCATCGCGACCACACAGCCCATGGAAAGCAGCGCTCGATGTCCGCCGGGGCCTGCACCCGCGCGCTACTACCACGACGATGGCCTGATGGTCGGAGACAGGTTCCGTTTCCCCCCGAACGGGGCCTGTCTTTCCCGATCTCGGTGGTAGGCGCGAGAATGAAGTACGGTCGCCACGTATTCGGCGGGGACGGAGAGGAGGAATGCGGTGTCGTACGAGCCCAAGCTGGCCGCAGCCCTTTCCGGCGCCACGCTGCGACAGCTCTCTCACTGGCGCCGTGCCTCCGGTAAACAGGGCGCGCTCCTTGTGCCGGAGATCTCCGACTCACGTCCCATCCTGTACTCCTTCCGTGACGTGGTGGCCCTGCGGGCCTGCGTGAAGCTTCGCAAGGAGACGTCGCTGCAGAAGATCCGCAGGGCCGTGGACACGCTCCGGGAAGACCTGGGGGAGCGGGAGCATCTGTCCGCCTACGCTCTCGTCGCGGGGCCGGACACGATCTATCTGGCGGCGCCTGAGCAGGCAGTCGATCTGATCAGAGGCGGAAACGTGGTCATCCACCAGCTGGTGGATGTGCTTGCGCCCTTCTACAAGGACGGCCGTCACATCCCCGACCTGCTGAAGCCGCGTGACCACGTCGCCGTCGACTCCGCCGTACGCGGCGGTGAGCCGGTCATCGAAGGGACACGGATCCCCGCGGCCGAGGTGGCCGCACTGGTCCGGGACGGCGTTCCGCCGGACCGGGTCAGCGACTTCTACCCTGGCGTCAGTGCTGCGGCGGCACGTGACGCGGTCGACTTCAGCGACTATGTGGACAGCTACGTGGACAGCTCTCAGCAGGTCGCCGCTTGAAGCTGCTGCTCGACGAGAACGTCCCCAGGCCCATGGTCGAAATCGTGCGCATCCTGCTGACCGCGCACGACGTGGTGCACGTGCACGAACTGGCGGGTTGGGCCGGCACGAAGGACATCGCGCTGTACGCGAAAGCCAAAGCTGAAGGCTTCCAAGCGATCATCACCAACGATGTCAAGCAACTGAGCCGGCCCATGGAAGTCGAGGCGATCGCACGATCGGGGCTCCATCGCATCCAGTACCGCCAGAACAACAAGCACGGAGGTCTGGTCGGCCTCGGCACCGCCATAGCCACTGTATGTGCGGCGCTTCCGCATGCCCTGGCCGAGCTGGAGGAGGCAGAGGGGCAGTTGCTCGTTTCTCTTACGGCCGTCGATCCCTCCCGACGGAGCCGATTGCAGGTCACGGACCCCGCTGTTGAGCCGCCGAAGCACTGGCCAGGTCGCTGAGCACGGGCTGTACGACGGCTGCGCCGCCGACATCAGCCGGGCCGACCGCCCGGGCTCGATACGTAGCGCTCGTGATGGATGAGCGCATGGGGCACATCGACGAAGTCGTTGCTGTCGAACACCAGGCGGCGTTCCGGCGATGCCTGCAGCCGGAAGTTCAGCTTCAACGTAGCCCCGGGCGGCGTTCCCGGCGACTTGCACCGGACCCGGCCCCCACACCGGACGGGGCCCCCGTGCGGTGACCGCGCCGGTGGTGATGCCCGGCACCACGACGATCGCCGGCACGTGTCGCCACCGGCCCAGGTCCCCGGCGCCCCCTCGTCTGCCGCCGGGGCCGCGCCCACCAGTGCGGGGGCGTTCCTGCTTCTTGTGCCGTTGCCCGGGATGCAGGTGGTCACCTGCTGTCGGATGGTGGAGTCATGAACCATCACCAGCCCCTGCACTCGATCGACATCGACACCCGGCTCGTCACGGTCGGTGCCGTGCTCACTGCGGCGGGTGCCGTGGTGGCGTGCACCGGCATGGGCGTCATGGCCGTCGCCGTGTTCGCCGCAGGCCGGCGCATGGTCCGCGCCATGGACGTGCCTCCGGCCCAGCAGGCGGCCATGAAATGGCGGCAGGCCAAGGAGGCGTCCCGAGCGGGCATGCAGGCCTGGCAGTCCGCTTCCGGCGACCAGCACGGGTCGCTCGCCCCCTAGCCGACCGGGCGAGGGGCGGAAGGAGAACCGCTGCACCCGCCGACGCCTGCGGAAGCACTCGGAGCGGGGCTGTCCAGGACGACCCGGGGTCCGTCCTCGGCGAGCCCGAACGCCACGGGTGGCGCAGTCGCCGTGTTCGTCAAGGGCTGTGGGGGCCTCGCGCGCCCGGGGCGTTGTCGGCGCTGAGGGCGTTCTCCCGCAGGCCCGGTTCGGTACGGAGCGTCCTGGTGAACCAGTCGCCGTAGCGGTTTCCCAGAAACGGGGCCGTGGCGCCGTGGAGGAGAACGCTCAGCCCCACGGTCACGGCGATGACGCCGTTCAGCTGCGTCGTCCCGGGCAGGTGCTCCTCGAAGGCCAGCAGGCCGAAGACCAGGGAGGCGAGCCCGCGTGGACCGAACCACCCGATGTAGGCGACGGATGCGGCCCGCAGACCGGTGCCGGCCATGGCCAGGGCGACCGGCAGCATCCGGACCGCGGTCAGGCTGATCAGCGCGTAGGCCACCATCCGCCACGTCAGGTGCTGAAGGGCCGGCCCCAGGATGACCGCGCCGAAGACCAGGAAGCTCACCGAGGCGAGCAGGAGCCCGAGCCGCTCGCTGAACTTCGCGCTCTGCGCGGCACCCGGGCCTTCGGCACGAGCGACATGCCCTGACGGCGCGCCACGCAGCCGGCTTCCGAAGGCCAGACCGGCGACCCAGGCGCCGATGAAGCCGCTGCCTTCGACCGCGGTACACAGCGCGTAGGTGATCACGGGAACGGCGAGTGTCAGGAACTGCCGCCATGCGGGAGTGCTCCAGTCCCGGGCGACCGACCGGCGCAACACGTCCGCCCCGGCCCAACCGGCGGCGAGTCCGATCGCACCGCTCAGCAGCAGCGCACGCAGAAACGTCACGACGACCCCCGGATGCCCCTCCGCCTCACCCGCCGCCGCCAGCGCCAGCACGAAGAACGGGAGCACCAGACCGTCGTTCAGACCCGATTCGACGCCCAGGCCGCCTCGGACCAGCGCCGGCACCCGCTCGTTGGAGAAAGCCTGCTGTCCGAGCGCGGCATCCGTCGGGGCCAGGATGACGCCGACCAGTGCCAGCTCCCACACCCCCAGACCGGGCAGGAGGGGCCAGGCCACCAGCCACCCCAGCACCATCGTGAGGGGCAGCCCGACCACGAGCAGCCGCAACGGCAGGAACCCCTCCCTGCGCAGGTCCTCGATCCTGATCGCCGCCGCGTCCGTGAACAGCACAAGGACGAGCGCGCTCTCCAGCAGCGTCCGGACGACCTCCGGATCCCGGTCCGCGTTCAGCAGGTCCAGGCCCGGAGGCCCGATCGCCAGCCCGCACACGACGAACACCAGGGGCCCGGACAGCACCGTCGTCGACAGCCGCCGCGAGAGCGCCCCGTAGCCGACGACCACGCCACCGGCCACCACCACACTCCACTGGCTCATCCGCACTCCTCACCCGGGACCGGGGTGACCACCCGGGCAGCTGTGCCGGGACGACGCGCCACATGTCCGACCACGCCACCCACCATGCTCACACAGTGACACGACCGCTCACTCTACGTGTCGGGCCGGTCGAGCCGGGGACTCCCGGCCCCGGCACGCGGAGCCGGGAAGGGGAACTCCGGTCACCGGCGGCAGCCTTCTTCGACCGCCGGATGGTGGGTGGCATCGTCCTGCTCCGCACCCACCTGGGCGGCGGGACCGGTGGGTGGTGTGAGCGCTGTCCGAAGCCGGCTCCCGAAAGTCCCCCCGGTACCAGGTCAGGGGCCCGACCCGCGATACGGATCAGGCCCCTGACCTGGTGCTTCACTGTCGGGGTGGCGGGATGTGGCCCCACGGCCTCCTCACCCGAAGCGCCTTGGGCGGGGACGCCGTCCGGGACCGGTGCAGCTCTCACCTGCGCGGACGACTCGTCGGTGTCCGTGCTCGCCCGTCGTCGAGACCGCCGCTGCCCGTTGGCGCTGTCGCGCGGTCAGACGCTCACCCCGTGCCCCCGGCTCACTTCCTGCGGCGCCTGCCCACCTTCTTCTTCAGTTCGGCCTGGCCACGTTTCGTCCACACACCTTGATGGAGGTGGCAGCGTGCGTGACCGCGCAGCCCGGGACAGGGCGCATGGCAAGCAGCATCAGAGCTCCACGCGCACACGGGCCGGTACATCCAGCGTGTCTTGACGCGCACGCTTTCCCCCTGTTTCGGTGGGTGGCCCGGCTACGGGAGGGGGGCCGGCGCACGATCGCGTCTGAACGACGGTGAACAGGGCTGAACGAGACGGAAACCGAGACGGCCGCACTCCTCACCGCAGTGCCGGAGACGGCCCGCGGCCAGTTGTCGAAGCCACCGTCACTCGTGGAACTAAGCCGCCTCGGGTCGCGTCGCACGCATGCCCGAGGCGGACTCCTGTGCATCCTCGAACGGGAAGGTGTCGTCCTCCCCGAAGGACGGGGCCTGGAAGGGGTTCGTCGCCGGAGGCGGCGATGCCGCGGTGGGGCAGCGGGGTTGCCCTTCCGGGGCGGAGAACAGCGATGTCAGATCGATGGGAGGTCTCTCTTTCGTTACAGGTCCCCGAAGGGTCCTGGTGTGCCGTGACCGGGCACAGCGGTCCTACAGCTTGGTCATCTTGGCGTACGGGCTCAGGATCCGCATCTGCGCCGAGCCGAAATCCACGAGCACCGCGATGTCATCCTCGATGCCGATCACCCGGCCGAGGCCGTACACGTCGTGTGTGACCTGGTCGCCCATGGCGAAGTGCTTGGGAGCCGGTGTGGCCGGGGCCTTGAAGGGGCTGGTAGGCAGACGACGCTTCGGTGCAGCAGGCTTTGTCATGGCCCAGTATGGGCCTACGCGTCCCCCGCTTGCTGTGACCGTCGGCACAGATCCAGACGGGAACGACCGCGTCACGCCACTGACCTGCGGTTTCGAGACCTGGTAAGGGACATTTTCGTTGTAGGGCAGGAAAGGGCAGGAAGGGGAGGCCGCTGCGGACGACGAAAAGGGCTTGGTGCGGGTTGCACGCCGACGCCCGCCGGGCCGCCGTCGAGGAGATCCTGCGCACGGTGCCCGGCTCGGTCGCGCTGCACCACGACCTGACGTCCGCCGCCGACAGCGCGGTGCACCGCACCGTACGCGATGCCGGCGGTCTGCTGGGCAGCGGTGACGCACCGCTGGTGAACGACTGTGCGTGCTGCGCGCTGCGGGAGGACCTCGTCCCCGAACTGCTGCGGCACGGCCGAGTGGCGGCGGACGGCCCCCCGGCCGAGGTGGTCACCCCGGCTCTGCCGGCCGAAGCCCTGGGCGTGGCAGGCGGGGAACGGATCGACGGGCGGCAGGCGCGCCCGCGTACGCACGCACGTGCTGCCCGGGGGCGTCTCCCGCGCCGGCGGTGCCGTCGGAGCAGTCCGGCGGCGACGGCACCGCCGGCGCGGGCGCAACGGGTCAGCGGAGACTCTCCTCGCGGGCCCGGGTCCAGGCGGACTCGCGCAGCAACCGCAGGCCGTTGAGGGCGACGATGACGGTCGAGCCCTCGTGGCCGAGGACGCCGAGCGGCAGCGGCAGGGTGCCGGCCAGGTCCCATACGACCAGGACGGAGATGAACACGCCGGCGATGACCAGGTTCTGCACGACCAGGCGGCGGGCCCGGCGGGAGAGGGCCACCACGGCGGGCACGGTGGCCAGTTCGTCACGGACGATCACCGCGTCGGCGGTCTCCAGGGCCAGATCGGAGCCGGCCCGGCCCATGGCGATGCCGGTGTGGGCGGCGGCCAGGGCGGGCGCGTCGTTGACGCCGTCGCCCACGACCAGAAGCCTGCGGCCGGCCTGCTCCAGTTCCCTGACCGCGGCCACCTTGTCCTGCGGCAGCAGTCCGGCGCGTACGTCGGTGATGCCGACCTCGGCGGCCAGGCGGGCGGCGGCACGGGGGTTGTCGCCGGTGACCAGCGTCGGCGCGTGGCCGGTGAGCGCGGTGAGCGAGGCGACGGTGGCGGTGGCGTCCGGCCGCAGTCGGTCGGCGATGCCCAGGACTCCCACCGGCGCGCCGTCGGCCACCACCAGGACCGCGGTGCGCCCGCCGTCCTCCAGGTCGGCGGCGACGGCGGTGTGCGCGTCCTCGGCGCCGGACAGCAGCCGGGCGGGGACGCCGACCGCGATCTTGCGGCCGTCGACGGTGGCGGTGACTCCGACGCCGGGCGTGGACGTGAAGTCCTCCGCGACGGGCAGGGCGAGACCGCGGGCGCGGGCGGCGTCCACGACGGCGCGGGCCAGCGGGTGCTCGCTGGGGTGCTCGGCCGCCGCGGCGAGGACCAGCAGTTCCGCCTCGCCCCCACCGGATCCGGGCAGCGGCCGGACGTCGGTCACGCGCGGCGTGCCCTCGGTGAGCGTGCCGGTCTTGTCCAGGGCGACCGCGTCGACCTGGCCCAGACGCTCCATCACCACGGCGGACTTCACCAGCACGCCGTGCCGCCCGGCGTTGGCGATCGCCGACAGCAGGGGCGGCATGGTCGCCAGCACCACCGCGCACGGCGAAGCGACGATCATGAAGGTCATGGCCCGCAGCAGCGAGTCGGTCAGCGCTGCGCCGAAGGCGAGCGGCACTGCGAACACGGCCAGCGTGGCCACCACCATGCCGACCGAGTAGCGCTGTTCGACCTTCTCGATGAACAACTGGGTCGGCGCCTTGGTCTCGGACGCCTCCTCGACCATCTGAACGATCCGGGCGATCACCGAGTCGGAGGCGTCCCGCTCGACCTCCACGCGGAGTGCGCCGGTGCCGTTGAGGGTGCCGGCGAACACCTCGTCGCCGGGCTCCTTCGCGACGGGCAGCGGTTCGCCGGTGATGGTGGCCTGGTCCACCTCGCTCGCCCCGTTCAGTACCCGGCCGTCGGCGCCGATCCGCTCGCCGGGCCGCACCAGGACCGTGTCGCCGACGGCGAGGTCGGCGGTGGGCACGGTCTCCTCGGCGCCGTCGGCGCCGTCGGCGCGCAGCCGGGTCGCGGTGGCCGGGGCGAGGTCGAGCAGGCCGCGCACCGAGTCGGCGGTGCGCGCGGTGGCGAGGGCCTCCAGGGCGCCGGAGGTGGCGAAGATGACGATCAGCAGGGCACCGTCCATCACCTGGCCCACGGATGCCGCACCCAGCGCCGCGACGATCATCAGCAGGTCGACGTCGAGGGTCCTCTCCCGCAGCGCCCGCAGTCCGGCCAGCGCGGGTTCCCAGCCGCCGGCGAGGTAGGCGAGCGCGTACAGCACGCCCCAGGTCCAGGCGGGCGCGCCGGTCAGTTGCAGCGGGAGCGCGAGCAGGAACAGCACCGTGGCCGCTGCGGCCCAGCGGACCTCGGGCAGCGCGAGGAGCCGGGTCCGCCGCCGCGGGGCGGCGTCCGGGGGCGCGGTCGCGGCGGGCGCGGGCCGCTCGGTCAGGGTGGGAGGCATGACGAAGAACCCTTCGGAGGGCGGAACGGATCGACGCAATCACCATACAGGTACATATGAAGAGCTGTTCAAGTATCGCTTGTATGATGGCCGGCATGGGTCATGGAGCAGCTCCCGCCAAAGACGCCGTCCCGCGCACCCGCCTGGACGCGGACAGTGCTGCCCGGGTGGCCACCACCCTCCAGGCCCTGGCCACCCCCTCCCGCCTGCTGATCCTCTCCCGCCTGCGGGAAGGCCCCTGCGCCGCCACCGAACTCGCCGCCGAGGTCGGCATGGAACAGTCCGCCTGCTCGCATCAGCTACGGCTGCTGCGCAACCTCGGCCTGGTCGTAGGCCGACGCCAGGGCCGTTCGGTGATCTACGCGCTCTACGACAACCATGTCGCCGAACTCCTCGACCAGGCCGTCCACCACATCGAGCACCTGCGCCTCGGGCTCAACGACGCCACGGACGCGGACGGCGCGGAGGATGCCACGTCCGGCTGACCCGGGGAGCAAGGGCGCGGCCGGCGTTCCGGGCGGCGGCGCCATGCCGGTGACGGGCCTGAAGAGTCCGGCGCGAGTGGGGGCACTCGCTGCCGTCGGAACAGGTGAAGGCCGCTGTTCTCCCCGCACATCGGGTGTCATATCCTCCGCTGGCAAGCGGTGCCGGGGGGTGCTGCTCAGGATCTCTCAGGGGGGAGCCACCGTGCTCGTACTGTCAGTTCTGCTCGCCGTCGCCGCCGGGGTGATGTTCTTCGCCGCCCGCGCCAAGAGCTCGCTCCGGCTCCGGCTTCGGCTGGGTGCCGGCGCCGCACTGCTCGGCAGCGTGCTCTCCGGCATAGCCAGCACTGTGTACGTCGTCAGTGCCTACGAGGTCGGGGTGCCGGTGACGTTCGGCCGGGTGGGTGCGCCGATGACGTCCGGGATGCACCTGAAGTCGCCCTTCACCGATGTCACGCCCTTCTCGACCCGTCCGGTCGACCTCAACCTCTCCGACAAGGACGTCGTCGAGGTGCGGTCCTCCCAGGGGGGTGTGATGTACACGGAGGTGACCGTGAAGTGGGCGGTCACCCCGGGCAAGGCGGCGGAGCTGTACCGGCTGGCAGGGAGCGAGGAGGCCATCCAGCAGCGGCTGGTCTACCCGGACAGCCGGGAGATCGTCCGGAACGTCTTCGCCCGCTACACCAGCGAGCAGGGCTATGCCTCGGCCCGGGAGGAGATCAACGCGGAGATCGGCACGTTGGTCAAGGAGCGACTCGCGCCCCGCGGCATCGACATCACCGCCGTGAACCTGCGCAACGTCAAGCCTTCGGACTCCCTCCAGAAGCAGATCGACCGCAAGATCCAGCAGAAGGAGGCCACCGAGCGGGCCGTCGAGGCGACCCGCACGGCGGAGGAGGAGGCCAAGCGCCGCAAGATCGAAGCCGAGGGCATCGCCCGCGCCAACGAGATCCTCGACGACTCCCTGACCGACAAGGTCCTGACGAACCAGTGCATCGACGCGTACAGGGAAGCGGCCAAGGAGAACCCGGTCTACGCCGTACCCTGCGGCTCGGGCAACGGCACCCCGGTCATCGTGGACGGCAGCCGCCGGAACTGATCCCTCCCGCGGACCGCACGGGAGGTACGACCGGGCCCGCACCCCTCGTTCTCCCCGGGAAGCGGTAGTCACGCAGACGAAGCAGGTTGGCTGCCTACTCACATGAGCAGGCGGCCGACCTGCTACTTCACTGTCGGGGTGGGGTATTCGAACCCACGGCCTCTTCGTCCCGAAGCGACCTGAACAGGTGTCTGACCTTGAGCTGCCGTGCCTCTAACCTGCTGCGATGGTCCACAGACGGTCCGTACTTGTCCGCCCCTGTTCGACGTGGTTGTCACGCAGTCAGACACGCAGGTGGGTCGCCTCAGGCCAGGGGTGACCTTGCCCCGTGGCGTTCATGGAGCCGTCGTACTTGCTTGATCCAGAAGCTGTCCTTCTCCCCCTTGGACGCACTCATGGTGAGAAGCTGAAGCTCTTTAGCCAGCTGGTAGAAGCCGGGCCCAGCGTCGTTGGCAGTCAAGTAGTTCACCAGAGCTGAGAGCATCAGCGGGGGGTCAGAGGGGGCGATCTGCTGGTCTCGTTCCACGATCAGCCCCAGGAGGTGCCCCATGGCCGCTCGCTCGTCGGCGCGCTCGAAGTCGAAGGCATGGCAGCCGGTTCGCCTGGCCAAGGTGACGTTGAGCTCTGTGTACGAGGTGAGCTTGCCTAGCTTCGCCCGCTCAATGAGGAACTCACGTCCAGCTTCTACCAGCAAGTCCCACTCGCTGTCCTCGCGGCCGTATGCGGACATCCCGCCCCCTCCGAGTCGAACCGGTTCGTGGGCGCGAACGTACTCTGCCGGCTGAGTGCTCACAATCGCCCGATGGGCTTACCCCTGCTGCCACTTGAGGCGCGGTCGTGACTGGCGATCAGGAGCTTGGAGAGATACATCCATCTTGTCTGACTGCCACCCCTGGATGGAAACCCGATCAGTCTGGGCGCCCTGGCCTGGGGGTTCGCCGGCGGTGGCTCGTGGCACGCCTGTCACTGTCGGTCGCCGTCGGTCGGCCTCGGGCACCCTCGCACGGCCCAGAGACGATCACTCGTTCTCCGCCAGCCG
This sequence comes from Streptomyces sp. GDS52, assembly GCF_052246875.1. Lineage (NCBI taxonomy): Bacteria > Bacillati > Actinomycetota > Actinomycetes > Kitasatosporales > Streptomycetaceae > Streptomyces > Streptomyces sp. GDS52. Next base: position 3,316,545 of record NZ_CM125966.1, on the reverse strand, counting down.
CTCATCGAGCCGGCCCCACGTTTGATGGCTGTGGGCGTGCCAGTGGACCTCGCCCGTGACGGAGGCCCCGAGCGCAGGCAGATCCATACCGTGATGGCATGGCCGTGATCTCAGCCAGCACCACGACGGCAGGCACATCCTCTATATGTTTGAAGATCTCGAAGGACTGACGGTCTGCCTCTCCGGTGATCCGGGCCACCACTAACGTCAGCCGCGCCTTCGGTCAGGCGCTCAAGGGCATCGACGGGATCAACGCCGACGGGTCGACGCGTCGGGAGCTCCGGGGCAGCTTTGTGTTCCTGCTGTCCTCTGATGGTGGCGTCCCGTTGGAAGTGATCTCCCGGCTCGTCGGGCACTCCGGGACGGCCGTGACCGAGGAGGTCCACCGGAAGCAGATCCGGCCCGTGATCCAGACCGGCGCCGTGGTCATGGACGGGATCTTCGGTGCTGATCCGCAGCGGCCGTAGAGACGGGGGAACCGGTGGTCATGCAGATGGGCATGCAGACGAAACAGGTGAGGCACCTACTCAACTGAGTAGGTGCCTCACCTGGTGTTTCGGCTGTCGGGGTGGCGGGATTTGAACCCACGACCTCTTCGTCCCGAATGAGGTTCGGGCGCGGCTCGTGCCTGCTGCCTTGCTGTTTTGCCTGGTCAGGTGGCTGGCGTGGGGTGGCCTCGGAGGGTTTGGGAGGGGCTTGGGGAGCGGGTCGGCTCCCAGATGGCTCCCGGGAAGACCGCCGCCAGCATCAGGCGCCTGTCGCTGCCGGCAGTCCGCCCTCCTGCCCCTCCTCCGGTCAGAGGTGCAGGATCAAATCGATGGAGGACCGCAGCAGCCAGAGGGCTGCTACACCTGCTACTGCTGACACCGCGCCCTTGAGCGCCTGGACGGTGAGCACCCAGCGGAGGAACCGCAGCCGGCGCCGTGCCCGCGGCGAGGGCCACCCCTGCCCCGCTTCTTCGGAGGCGCCGCCGACGCGGGGAGGGCGGTGCAGGGCAGCCTTGATCTTCCTGGCAAGGAGTGCCAGGACAGCCTTACACTTCACACGAAGCTCCTGATCAGTGAACTAGTCGGGATGTTTCCGCGGGGAAGGCACCGGCTCAGGTTGGTAGCCAGGCGGCCGGGCCTTTCCCGTGTTGTGACTGACGATATGCAATGGCGCGCATGGAGCAGTGGAACCGAATGAAAACGCACTCGGACTCATTTTGTCACTTGTGAGGATTTGCGACGCGGATCATCCTAGCCGAACGCGACGCATGGCGAGGGCGACCGCCACCTCTGTCGAATCCTTTCCCGCCCTTCTCGCGTAACGGATAAGTGCCTCCATTTCCGCCTCCATCCCGGCGCGTGCCAGTTTGTCGGCTGCGTGGGCGATTTCCGATTCTTCCCATGAGGCGGCCAGGTCGGCAAGCAGGGCGATCCTCTGGTCGGCCTTCATTTCGGCCAGCAGTCCGAGGAGGTCTGGAGGTGTGTCGAGCCGGTTGGCACCCACCGGTGAAGCGGTGTGACTGTTGCGCCGGTCCCCTTTGCTGGATGCCGCACCGTTGCGCCGGTCCCCTTCCGAACAGGTGCAGTCGGCTGAAGGGTGCCCCTTCGACCGCCGGGCTGCACACAGCAGTGCTTGGAGTTCGGCGGGGCCGAGTTCAAGCGCAACTCCCATGCGGTGGGCGCCCTGTTGTGCCAGCTCGGACATGAGGTGGACCGCCTCCCTGTCGGGAAGCCGCCGCCCGTGGAGCCAGTGGGATAGCTGGGATGGTGAAATGTGCAGGACCTCCGCTGCGACATGCAGGGCGGCGCCCGGCTGGACGTACTGGATAACGATCCGTAGGGCTGCAGCGAACTCCTTTACCTCGCCAGTGGTGCCGGATGCGTAGGAACTTCCGATATGGCCTGAAGCTGGCACAGCGAAGGGACCCCTTCCGGTTGCCGGGGCTGCGCACGGAGACGATCAATCGGACTGAGCCTATCCGTTCGCGGGGCGCGAGGTCTCGGGTTCTCCGGTCATCGGGCGGACTATTTTCAACGAGGGGTCGAAGTGGCTGAAACGTCGCATTCCGGGCAATTCGGATGGCCGTCTTTACTGGGGTTGTAAAGATGTCTGATCACTGGAATCGATAGCACTTTCTGTGCTAGTAATGGGTGGTTGTATGGCGCCTTTCACTGCCCTCCCGAGGAGGTTTGGCTCGAATGGAAGCACCCCTGCCCTCTTGGCTGGATCCCGGCCTAGGGACGATGAAGCGTGCTGCGCTGTGGCTCGTGTCCGAGGTCGGAGTAGGCAAGACGTTCACCAAAGAGCAGCTCCGTGCCGCCTTCCCCGGCGTCTCGCAGGTCGACCGCCGCATGAGGGACCTGCGGGACTTCGGGTGGCGAATCGACACGAACCGCGAGGACGCGACGCTGGACTCGCACGAGCAGCGCTTCGTCGAGCAGGGCGATCCGGTCTGGTTGCCTGGCCGGGCAACACGCAGGGCCGGCACTGCAGCCATCGGCGCCGGACGGCGGCGGGAGGTTCTGGCGAGGGACGGGAACATGTGCCGCTCCTGCGGTATCACACCCGGCGAGCTGTACGACGGCACAGACGAAGCCGCCAAGCTCGACATCGCTCGGAGAGAAGTCGTCAAGCCCGGTGGAGGCCGGACGACGGAGTTGGTCACTGAGTGCCGGCGGTGCAGAGTCGGCGGCCGTGCGCTAGTGGCGGATCTTGGCGAGGTCGTCAGGGCAGCGGCGGCGCTCAGCCCTTCGGATCGCCGCGTCCTGGAGGGCTGGTTGGATGACGACCAGCGGGAGTTCACCGCGCTGGATTGGCTCTGGAGTGCTTACCGCTCCCTGCCTGAAGAGTCGCGAACGCAGCTGCGCTCGCAGCTTGGTGCTACCTGAAGCCGGTCTCAGCACACAGAGGCCCCTGGACAACGAGACGTAGGGAAGCAGGAACAAGGAAATGGCACAGGACTACGGTCTGCCGCCGATTGCTGAGGAGAACCGCGCGCTGGTCCGGTCTCGTTTGCGGGAAGTCGAGGCCGGCAGCGGTCCTCGCGAGTCGCTGACGGTGGAGTGGCGCGGGCAGCCTGAGCACCTGGAAGTCATTCAGATGCCGGCGGGGAACCTCTACTACAACCCTGCCACCCATCGCATCCGCGCACAGTCCAGCCACGACCCCAAGCAGGCGGCGGCACTGGCTGACGATCCCTGGAGCAGCGAGAGCCAGGCGTACTTGGGCCGGCTGCTGCAGGTACTTCCCGCGGATCCGGCAAGGACGGACCCGGAGTTCGACGAACTGGTCGCCAGCCTGAAGGAGTACGGCCAGACAGATCCCGGCCTGATTACCCGCGAGGGCATCCTCGTCAACGGCAACACCCGCCGCGCAGGTCTGGTGCAGTTGTACGGCCCCACGCACGAGATGCGCGTGGCCGTCCTGCCGGAGAGCTGCGACTGGCAGGACATCGCGGCAATCGAGCTGTCCCTGCAGCTGCGCAAGGAGCACCGTCGCGCCTACTCGTACATCAACCGGCTCCTTGCGGTGCAGGAACTCGTTGACCGAGGGACGCCCTTGGCGGTGATCGCCTCGACCTTCCGTACAACTGCGGAGCGGTGCCGACAGGATCAGTGGGTGCTGGCGAACATCGAGTCGCTGATCGAACGCAGCCGGTCGGCTGGCGGCCATCTGTCTCTGGTGGCGTTCGAGGAACAGGCAGAGAAGTTTCGCGAACTCCACCGTGCCTACGTCAAGCAGTACGCGACGAACCCGGAGAAGGCCGAGCTGCTGCTAGAGAACCGTCTGGCTGCCATGCTGTTCGGCTTTGCCAAGACTGACGTGCGCTTCATCGACCACGACTTCAACAAACGCTACCTGTCGAAGGTGCTTCCTGAGGACAGTGCACCGGCCGAGCCTGCTGCGAGTACCGCCATCCCGGGTTTGGGCAGAGCGGTTAAGGGCCCCTCTGCCGACCTCAGTACGGCCAAATCGCTGACCGACACCGTCCTGCGCCTGCGGGTCGCTATGCAGCCTGGCGGATCTGTTGCGCAGGATGCTGCCGATGAAGCGCAGAAGGAGGCGAAAAAGCTGCGTGAGGCGATGGATGAGGCCATCTCACTTGCCGGCCGTGATGCGCGCATTCAGAAGCGCAAGCAGGCAGCGCCCGCCCGCCTTGCCGATGCCGGCAGGGACATTGAGCAGTGCGTCACGGATCTGGTCATGTCCCGGGCTCAGAGCAGCCTTGACGAGGATGCCTTCGACGATGCCGTCACCGATCTCCGGAAGAAGCTGCAGAAGCTTGCGCTTGAAGCCAAGCGCACTGTGCAGGATCCCGGTGACGGGGTGACCTGGCTCATCGAGACCCTTGGGAGGGCTCGCTAGATGGCTGGCGAGCCCAGTCTGACGATCGGGTTCGACATCACACGTACGCAGGCGTCACTGAGGACGGTGCCGACCTGCCGCAGTGCTCTCGGGCAGATGATCGCCAACTTTCCCAGCGGACGGATGACAGACCGGTTGTCGGCCGCAGTCCCCGTAGACAGCTTCCTTGCGAGCATCAGCGCGTTGGCTTCCTGGCCTGAACCGGAAAGCGTTGTCTGGGAGGACGACTTCCGGCGTCTTGTCACGGAGATGCTCGACACCGCTGACGCGGCCGAGAGGCTGCTCAGCGGTGAGGTCGGTGAGGACGCCGTCACTGCCGACCAAACTCCCGCTCTGCTCGGGGCAGGCTGGAAAGCCCCTCTGGCCCCGTTCCAGCTGCGAGACACGGCCCGGCTGCTCTCGATGGGTAACGGGGCCAACTTCAGCGTGCCCGGAGCTGGGAAGACCCGGGTCTCCCTGGCCGTCTTCTCAGCGCTGAGGGAGCGGGGCGAGGTATCTCGGATCCTCGTGGTCAGCCCGAGGTCGGCTTTCGAAGCGTGGCGGTACGAAGCCGATGCGTGCTTTGCTGAGCCGCTCCAGGTGCATGTGATGGACAAGGGTGCTCCACCTTCTGCCGACCTCCTCATCGTCAACTACGAGCGCCTCCACGGGGCGCTGCCTGCGCTCTCCGATTGGCTCAGAGCAGCTCCCGCAATGCTTATCGTCGACGAAGCCCACCGGATGAAGTTGGGGGGTGCCGGCGTCTGGGGCGCAGCCTGCCTCGCACTCGGTCCGCTCAGCCGCGTTCGGATGATCCTCAGCGGCACACCGGCGCCGAACGGTGCCAAGGACTTGGAGAACCTCCTGTCCTTCGTGTGGCCAGGCCACGGGCGCAGGGTAGTGACCCAGGCCGTCGACGGCGGCGACCTCGCCTATGCGAGCCAGGTGCTGAGGCCCATGTTTACGCGCACGACGAAAGCAGAGCTGGGGCTGCCGCCGGTAGAGCTCCGACTGCGGCGGCTGGTGATGCCGCCTCTGCACGAAGAGATCTACGAGGCTCTCAAGGCCGGAGGCAAGGTCTCTGCGAGGGCCGCTGCCGACCGCATGGACTTCCAGGCTCTCGGCAAAGCGGTGCTGCGCATGTTGATGGCTGCGACCAGCCCTGCCCTTCTGGTGGGCGGGTCCACTCGGTACGAGCCTCTCGAGTTCCGCGTCCCGCCATTGCAGGCTGCGGAGAACGCCCCTCTATCGGAACTCCTCCACCGCCTTCCGGAGTACGAGGTGCCACCCAAGTACAAGGAAGCCTTGGCCATCGTTGCGGAGAATGCCTCACTGGGGCGGAAGACCCTGGTCTGGGCGAGCTTCGTCCGCAGCATCACCTCTTTGCAGCGGCTGCTGGCGCCCTTCCAGCCCGCTGCGGTCCACGGTGGCACCCAGGATCGAGAGGCAGAGCTCCGCCGGTTCAGGGAGGATCCTGATTGCTACGTCCTCATCTCGAACCCTGCGACCCTCGGCGAGGGCATCAGCCTGCACCAGGACTGCCATGATGCGGTCTACATCGATCGCGATTTCCAGGCCGGCCGCTTTCTGCAGAGCCTGGACCGCATCCACCGCCTCGGGCTGAGTCCTGACGTCGAGACCAGGATCACCGTGCTCGCAGCCGCGGGCACGGTCGACGAGATCGTCGCTATGAGGCTGGCGAAGAAGCTGGAATTCATGGGCAGGATCCTGGACGACTCGGCAGTGCGCGAGCTCAGCGATCCGGAGGAAGAAGCCCCTGTTGCCGCAGGGATGGACGCGGCCGATATGCGGGCCGTCCTCGAGCATCTTGAAACGGGCGCGCCGTAGGAGTTCAGCTCACAGAGTCCCGTCCTGCAGCAGCTTCTCCAAGGCATCTGCCTCCCGTTGGAGCACGATGCGGCCGTCCCCGTCGCTGAACGCCATGATGCGGGCCCCGGTGCCAAGGCCGGCCTCCGCCAGGAGTCCGATAGGCAGCGAGACCTTCCCGTCTTCGTCGATGCTGAGCTCAGCTGGTTCCCGAATCACAGCCGAAGTGTGCCACTGCTGTGGCGGATGGGGCTGCCCTGCCTGCCCGCAGCACGGATAGAGTCCCGCCGTGGATGGTGACGGAACGAGTACGCAGGCGCCGCTGTGGCTTCTCGGTGACGACGGCAATGAGGCAGATCCCGAGCTGGCTGCTGTAACGCGGTACCTCCTTGCGGCCGATCCGGACGGCCGCAGGATGGCCGCAGCGGTCCGGCGGAGCATCGACATGCTGCTGGACGGCCAGCACACAGGCCGCTACCGCTGGGGTCAGCTGTACAAGACGGAGAAGGCGCACCTCGGCACGCTGATCGAGATCAACCTGCAGCGCGAATTCGGGTTCGCCGACGGCCGCGACATGGACTACTCGATCGCCGGAACCGACGTCGACTGCAAGTACTCCCAGACCCTGGGCGCCTGGATGATCCCCCCGGAAGCGCTCGGCCACCTGCTGCTCGTGGTTTGGGCCAGCGACGAGCGGTCGAGCTGGTCCGCTGGCCTGGTGCGTGCCCTGCCTGACCGGCTGAACAGCGGCGGCAACCGCGATGCCAAGAAGACGCTGAATGCAGCGGGGCGTCAGGCCGTGAGGTGGCTGTTCGTCCGCGCTCCGCTCCAGGAGAACATGCTGCTGCGGTTGTCCAAGGCGGACATCGACGCGATCTTCTCCCACAAGAGCGGGCAGCGGAGGGTGGACGAGCTCTTCCTGCGCGCCCAAGGCCGACGGGTCAGCCGGACGGTCGTCGCGACCGTGGCTATGCAGGAGGACTACATGAAGCGGGTCCGCTACAACGGAGGGTCGCGTTCGCGGCTCCAACCCCGCGGCATCGTTATCCTGGGCCACTACTCCAGCCACGGCCGGATCGCTGAAACGCTCGCACTGCCAGTGCCTGGTCCAGGGGAGTCGGTGAGTGCGCGGCTCGCGGAGGCGCGGCCTGAGCATGGTGCAGCTCCGCGAGTGGCGCTCGACGGACGGGAGTGGGTCCTAGCCGGGCCCGATGACCCAGAGGAATCAGTACCGAAGCTGCCGGAGATATGAGCAAGCAGGAAGCAGCGGGGGCTCTCCCGCAATGGGAGCCCCCCGAGGGTTCGTGGGCCTCGTCGGCAGCGAACCGGCGGAGCATGCTCGGAAACCGGAACCGCGACACCGCACCCGAGCTGCTCCTCCGCTCGCTCGTACACGCTGCGGGACTCCGCTACCGCGTGGCCGCCAAGCCGCTTCCGAAGATGCGCCGTACGGCCGACATGGTCTTCCGCCCAGTGAAGGTGGCCGTCTTCATCGACGGCTGCTTCTGGCACGGCTGCCCGGAGCACTTCGTGATGCCCAAGACGAACCGGCCGTACTGGGAGGACAAGATCGGCCGGAACATCAAGCGTGACCGGGACACGGACGACCGCCTTGCGGAGGCTGGCTGGCTAGTGCTCCGCTTCTGGGAGCACCTCGAGCCAGAGGCGTGTGCCAGTACCGTCATTGAGGCAGTGACCGTCCGGCGGCAGGAGGCCGCAGCTGCCAAGCGTGGCAGGAAGGCCCCCTGACCGCCGTCTTGCGAGTGGTAGCCGTCAGCTGATCTTCGCCTGGTTCAGGGAGAAGAGCTCATGCCGCTGGTGGCCCTCCTGTCCGACGAATGCCTTGAACTCGCCGAGCTTGTAGCCGAGGGCGCCGCTGGAGCGCTTCACCCTCTGGATCACGAAGTCGCGCTCGAGGTGGGCAATGTGCCGTTCGACTTCCGGCTCTGACATGCGCTGCCCCGCCTTCTCCAATCGGCTGATGATCTGGTCGACGCCGATGGGGCGCTCCATCCCCCGAAGTAGCTTGTAGACGGGATCATGGACTACCTCTGTGGTCTCCACCAGCTCGGTGCGGGGCCCTTCCTTCCGCAGCGCTCGCGCGATGGATCGGCCTACTGCTTCCGCAACCGGCGGCGGGAAGGCATTGCCTACCTGTCGGTATGTACTGGTCTTCCGGCCCTCGAATACCCACTTGTCTTCGGGCTTCCAGCCCTGGATCCGGGCGACCATCTCGACGGTCAGCTTCGGTCCTGGCTTGCCTTCGGCCGGCTCCCAGCCAGGTTCTGGGGCATGGTCGCTGACTCCGAGGGCGTCCACCCCCAGCTTCGCCCAGGCTGCCTTGGCGCGCGTAGGGCCCAGATCGGCTCCACCGTGCTTCTTCGATCCTCCGACGATTGTGGGAGCGATGTCGTTGGCCTTTTCGGCCCAGCTTTCAGCGCCCTCCCAGCCCCTGGCACCCATCAGGCCACGCAGGGTTTCGCCCACCGTCGGGCGCTTGCCAGGCAGCGGTTCGGGCCAGGCGAAGTATTCAGCGTATTCAGGGAGTAGCGCTACGAGTACGAAACGCGGGCGCAGCTGCGGCACGCCGAAATCGGCGGCGTGGAGGAGCTCCCACTGGGCGATGTAGCCAGCGCTCTGCAGGGTGTCGAGGACGTTCTGCCGATAGGCCGTGAAGCGATTGGCGCTGAGTCCGCGGACGTTCTCCAGAAGAAGTGCCTTGGGCTTGGCCCTCTCGGCTAGACGCACGGCCCAAGCGAAGAGATCGCGCTCGTCAGTCGCCCCCAGCTGCTTGCCGGCAATGGTGAAGGGCGGGCAGGGCACGCCGCCGGCGATTAGGTCCACGCCGCCGAACTTCTCGGGCTCCCACACCTCCGGATCGGCCACATCGCCTTGCCGCACATCCCAGTCTGGCCGATTCCTGCGCAGTGTGGCGACGGCATGCGTGTCGAGCTCCACGGCCAGGGCGTGCCCGAACCCAGCGCGCTCCAACCCGAGGGCCTGCCCGCCCGCACCTGCGCAGATCTCGACAGCCTGCAGATCCGTCATTCGTCCTCCATACGTGCGCACCGCCCGCCGCACGCTCGGTTGCACTCGCGGCAGGCCGGACTCGAACACGTTAGCGAGTCCGTCTCTGCGTACGAACATCCCAGGAAGGAGTCAGCAAGTCCACTGAGACGGGCATGTACAGCTGACCGCGAACGCGACCAGTGAGAAGCCCCAGTCTAGAGGGCCGGAACCCTGTGGATCCTGGCCTTCCTGCCGCCTCACACGAAAGAAACAGAGGACCACCTCACACCTGAGTCGTCCCTGGCTGCGTTGCCTGGAAGCAGTCCGATACTGCTTCCAGGCATGAGCGCGCGCGGGCACGGCTCAATCCGGGCTTTGACTGCTGTCGAACATCGAGAAGCCGAGCAACCTTTGCCTCGCTCCGCGCCTGGCCGCGTCGTTACCTGGATACCTGCTCCTGCGTACGTCTTGGCGGTCCGCTGCTGCAAGCAGCTCTTATCGGCGTCCGCTGCAGTGCCAGCTACTGACCCCGGAAACCCGTCGCACAGAGTAGCCATACAGATGGATACCCGTGCTCAGCGGCAGAGTGGCACGTCCACCTTGCAGTGAGGCGGCCCCATTGAGGCTTCCCGCCCCGCATACCGGCGATAGGACCCTAGCTGCTGGGATTGGACTGAGTCGGTGTCCCAGTTCCGGCCCTGATCATTTACCTAGCGACCTCCGCACTGCGTCGACCAGTGACGTCGCACGCACATCGTCGGGTCCTCCGATGATGTGGTTCATCACGTAGCCGAAGGCGATGCCGCGTTCCGGGTCGGCGAAGCCGAGCGAGCCGCCTCGGCCGGTGTGGCCGAAGGCGTTCGGGCCGGTCATGGGGTTGGCCTCGGTGGGCAGCATGTATCCGGCGCTGAAGCGGCTCGGGATCAGCATCACCTGGTCCTTCCCGCCGGCCTGTTCCCTGGTCGCCGACGCCAGGGTTGCTGGGGCGAGTAGGCGCACGCCGTCCACCTCGCCGATCAGCGCGGCGTACATGCGCGCAAGTGCGCGCGCGGTGCCGATGCCATTGGAGGCCGGGAGTTCCGCGGCCTGCACCTCCGGTGAGTCGAAGCCGATCTCGGCGGGGTCGGTGACCGCGTACGCCCTGTTGCTGAATGAGTCCGGGTCGCGCCAGGCAGCGACCAGTTCGCGGAGTTCCTCGGGAAGCGACTCGGCGGGCACGGTGGTGAGGTCGACGTCCGGCCGCTGGTACACCATGCGGCTGACCCGGTCGCGTTCACCCGCCGGCAAGCCGATGAAGAAGTCCAGCCCGAGGGGGGCCGCGATCTCGGCGGCGAAGAAGCGGCCCGGTGTGCGGCCGGACACCCGGCGGATCACTTCGCCGATCAGCCAGCCCCAGGTCCGTCCGTGGTACCCGTGCGCCGTGCCCGGAGTCCAAAGAGGGCGCTGGGCGGCCAGTGCGGCCGCCATCGGCTGCCAGGACAACGCCTCCTTCAGCGGCACTGGTTGATCCAGCGCGACCAAGCCGGCTTGGTGGGACAGGAGCCAGCGCACCAGGATGTCCGCCTTGCCGTTCGCGGCGAACTCCGGCCAGTACTTCGCCACCGGCGCGTCCAGGTCCAGTGCGCCGCGTTGGGCCAGCATGTGCGCCGCGGTTGCGGTCGCTCCCTTGGTCGCCGAGTAGACCAGTTGCAGCGTGTCCCGTGTCCACGGACGACCGGTTTCGGGGTCGGCGACGCCGCCCCACAGGTCCACCACCGGCTGGCCGTACTGGTACACGCATACCGCCGCACCGATGTCCCCATGTTGGGCGAAGTTCGCCGCGAATGCCTCACGCACCGGTTCGAACCCGGGCGCCACCTCACCGCCGATCGTCGTCATGCCATTCATCCTGGCAGTTTGGCTGCCCTCTCCGGCGAGGCGGGCTTGTCCTCGGCGTCCAAGGCGGTGCCTGTCAGACGGCAACGGGCAGTTCCTGTAGGCGCTCGCGGAACTCGCGGACAGAAGGGACGGACTTGTGCGGTTCGAGCCGCGCAGAGAACTCCTTCAGGCGGTCCAGAGCCCGTACGGAGCTGACACTGTCCTCCAGGAGTCCGGCGCCGTAGTTCGCGGCGTCCAGCGCTCCCTCCAGGTCACCGCCGACGAGCCGTGCCTCAGCCAGGCGGCTGGACCGTACGGCCTTGTCCCGGGGAGCCGCGCTTTCCACGGAGGTCTGCAGGGAACTCGTCGCGCGCTCCACTTGCCCAGAGCGCAACAGGACCTTGCCCTCGGTCGACCTCAACTGCGCCTCACCGAACCAGTCGAGCCAATCCGGGTTCTCCTCCGCTGCATGGCGCTCCCAGAGGGAAGCGGCACGGTTGAGCGCCGTGTCGCCCTTGCGGTGGTCGCCGTCGCGTGACAGCGCCTCGGCCTTGTGCAGGTAGAGGAAGGACTGGGTACAGGGTGACAGCGAACGGGGAGCATTGTCGATGGCGGTCGAGATGAGGTCGACCCGCTCGGCGGTGCGTCCGGCCTCGGAGACATGAACTCCCATCTCCGCGAGGATGAAGGCGCCAAAGGCGTCGTCCCCAGCGGTACGGGCGCTGCGCAGGGCACCAACGTAGTAGCTCTGGCCGGCGGATCGCAGACCAGCGTCGTAGGCCATCCAGCCGGTCAGGTGCGACACCCGGGCCGCCAGCGCGTACAAGCGGACGCGGATCCTGTCCGTGTACCGGCCGGCGCTGAGGAGACCAGTGACCAGGGCGAGATCGCCGCGTGCCTGCTCCAGAAGCCGAGCGCCTCCGAGCTGGTCGTCGAGTGTACGGAGGGTGCTGATGCGCTGCTCGATCGTCGAGACCATCGTGTCTGTGACCCGATCGCCGTTGAGCGCCGAGGCGAAGGCGGAGGGCGCGTCCACCCAGCTCGCCGCGATCCCCGTCAAGGCGGCGCCGGTAATGGTGAGAAAGCCCCGGCGGTCCATGCGGCCACTTCCCACCAGATCGGACAACGCCTCGACCGTACCGGCCTCGGTCCACGGAGCGGTGAGCCCCGTCACCTCCCAGACCGGGAGCCACCGGGGCCATCCTTCCGCGCGCACCTGTTCGTCCGGGACGCGCAGCAAGTCGGCGAGGACACGCTGGGCATCCGCATCCGGCTCCTGCCCCTGCTCCCACTTCCATACGGTCGTCCGGTTGGTCGCCAGGGGGGTCCCGAGCGACCTCCCGTGCTTCTGCATGAGCCGGGCGAATTCGGCCTTCCCCCACCCGCGCGTCTGGAGGACGAAGCTCAGCGGATGAACTGCTAACGGCTCACCAGGCACGTCATCACTCCCGTCATCCCCCCCCCCACGGCGTAGTTGGGAGGTTACTTCTCGTGTCCGTGTATGGGGAGGGCGCCCCAGGAGAAACCCCCTAGAAACGTTCCGACGTGCGTGCTGGCGCCGTTGACTGAGTATCAGCCGTCCATGGAGCACGCCCAGGGTGCTCGCTCTCGTAACGGCTCCTCAGATCGGCGGTTCCATTCCCGTGTCCCTGTCAGGGGTGGAGCCGCTCTCCAGCTCTTCGGAGGCGTCCGCCATGCCCACGCTCGTCCATCGGTTCGTCCTCGCGGGTACGGAAAGGGAAGTGCCCCTCGCCCGGCGCGTAGTCGTCGACAAAGTGCGCACGTGGGGTGTGCCGCTGGATGAGGAGGCAGCTGACGCCGTTCGCCTCGTCGCCTCCGAGCTCATCACCAACGCCGTAGTCCATGGGGCGGGGCCGGTCACCGTCACGTTGTACCACCGGCCCGGTCGCTTGGTGATCGACGTCCTTGACGGCAACCCATCCGCCCCGCAGATGGGTTGTGCTCAGGCCGACGACGAGAGCGGGCGCGGCCTGGCGCTGGTCGGCCTTCTCGCGGCGCGGTGTACCTGGGAGCCCTCCGACCATGGGAAGCGCGTATGGGCGGAGATCGTGCTTCCTACGGCGGCGCCTGCCATCCGAGCTGCCGTTCTGCGCAAGTTATTCGCGTTGCGGCCGAAGCGTGGAGTCGTAGCCGAGTCCAAGTCGCTCGTTCTGGCAGTCGCGTGATGGGACGGCACGCAGTACGAGCGGCTCCGCCTTCTGGTCCTGATGTGGTGTTCCGGCCCACCCGCCGCGACATCGACCCCGTCACAGGGGAGCCCACTGCTTACGCCCTGTGGGACCGCCATGAATGGCACTCGCGTGGTGAGTGCTGGCTGTGGTGCGGACGTGACGACGTCGAGGTGACGTGGATCGGTCCCGTCCGGTCGAGCGGTATGCACGCGGCCCTCTACGCCTGCCGCGCGTGTCTGTACGAACTGGACCAGCGCGTCCTGGAGGCCAGCATGCGCCAGGACGCGGACGTCCTGCCGATGAACGGCCGGGCTGCCCGGCCGCCGGTGTAGCGCTGCGGCTCATCGCGTCATCCAATGACCGCCGCCCCACGGAAATCCACTTCTCCCACGGCCGTGGGGCGGTCACGACCTCCCGCCGGAGCCCCGGCGGGAGAACCGAAGAGGAAGGAGCACGAGGTGGCAGAGCGCACGACACCACCTCCGGCCCAAAGCGGCCTCCTGGTGGCGGTGGAGGAGCTGACCGCCGTCCACGACCGGTACGACAGCCTCCGGTCCGACAACGCCGGAAGTTCCGGCGACGCGCCGTGGCCGGGAGGCGACGGCAACCTGCACGACAGCGAGTAGGCACCAAGCGGTGGGGCCGGCACGACTGGCCGTGCCGGCCCCACCGTGCCCGCATCACGTGGTCGAACCCATGGAGGACGCAGCGATGGAACATCGATTGATCAGCGCTATCGAGACAGCGCTCGGGTGGAGCGGAGCGGAGGAGCTGGGCAAGAGCTTCGTACGGGGGAGCATGGACGACCCCGCACTCGTCTCCCGCCTTCTGACTCCGAACCGCCTGCTCGACATCGCGATGCGCAGGAGCCTCAACCGCCCGCAGTTCCGGTGCTTCCAGAAGGGCGAGGAGGCGCACCCGGCCGTCTACTACACCGACAGCGTCAGCCCCCGGGGCCAGAGCATCCCCATGGTCAACATGCGCAGCCTCGGAAGGCTCCTGCGGGAAGGTGCGACGCTCATCCTCGACCAGGCCAACGTCTTCGATCCGACGATGGAGGTCGCGTGCCGGGCGCTGCAGTGGTGGTCCCATGAGCGCGTGCAGGTCAACGCGTACCTGACGACGAACGACGCCGACGGCTTCCCCCTGCACTGGGACGACCACGATGTCGTGATCGTGCAGCTCGCGGGCGAGAAGGAGTGGGAGGTGCGCTCGACTTCGCGCAAGGTCCCCATGTACCGGGACTCCGACCCCAACAACACCCCGAGCGACGAGATCATCTGGTCCGGCCTCCTGAAGACCGGCGACGTCATGCACATCCCCCGAGGGCACTGGCATCAGGCGACCCGGACTGGCAGCGGCTCGGGAAAGAGCCTTCACGTCACGTTCGGCATCACCAAACGCACGGGAGCGAGCTGGCTCGCCTGGCTGGCCGACTGGTGCCGCGGACACGAGATCTTCCGGCACGACCTGGACCGCTGGCACGAGCCCGACAGCGAGGCCCTGACCACGGCCGCCGCAATGCTGGTCGGCGAACGGTCTCCAGCCGACTTCCTGGCCGCGTACGAGCAGGAGACGGCGCTGCCGCGCCACGTGCCGTTCCTCGACATTCTCGGGCCCCTCGATGGCGTGGTGTGCACCACTCACTTCCCTCCCCGGGTCCTGGAGAACGGGGCGACCGTCGACGTGGTGGCCGCAGGGAAGAAGCTCACCCTCACGGCCAAGGCCCTGCCCGCGCTGCGGACGCTGCTGAGCGGCAGGCCGGTCCCGCTGGAGTCGGCCGCGGCCGCCGTCGGGGCCGAAGTAACGGAGCTGGCCGAGATCCTGGTGAAGGAGGAGCTGTGCGCGGTGCTGACACCCGAGTTGTCCTCGGGCTACACCGGTCTCGTCACGAACGCCGTCTCCTGACCGGAGCGCTTGATCTCGGTGTCACCGCACTCGACACCAGCACCAACTACCTCGGCTTCCGCTCGCATCGGATCCTGGCGCGGACAGCCGGTGATCTGCTGCCGAAGTTCACGGTCTCCACGAAGGTCGGATACTTCCCGGGGCGGAACGGCGGGGAGCACTGCCTGGATCCCGTACGGCTGCACGCGGCTGTGGAACAGGCGGCCGAGGACCTCGGGCGGGAGCCCGACCTGGTGTTCCTACACAACCCGGAACACTCGCTCCGTGAGGCCGCCCCTCGTGACCGGGACGTACTGGCGCAGGCGTGCACCGTCCTCGACGACGCTGCGGCGAAGGGGCTGTGCGCCGCCTGGGGCGTCGCGTCCTGGGACCCGTCACCGCTGCTGAACCTGATCGACCCGACCGCACCGAGGCCGTCGGCCCTCATGCTCCGCGCCGGCCTGCTGGTCGGAGTCGGAACGCTCGATGCCGCGGACGCCCTCATCAAGGCATGGGACCTGGGCGACGGTGCGGTGTGGGGGATGAGCCCCTTCGGAGGCAGCACCAGCGCCCCGGTGTGGGCCAGGATCGACCCGCGCGTCTTCCTACGGGACAGCAGTCGGCTCTCCCGCGTGCAGGCAGCCTTCCGGGCGGCCTATCACCTCCCGCGGGTTGGCTCCGTTGCGGTGGGCGCCGACGAACCCGCCCATCTGGGCGAGCTCGTCGGCGCCCTGACCGGCGAGGTCGAGGAGCGGACCATCCAGGAGTACCGGAGACTCCTTCGTGACCGCTCACGGGGTCAGCCCGCCTGAAGCTCCTCGATGACCTGCTCGGCCATGCGTCGCGCGGGTTCCAGCCGAGGGTCCTCCGGATGCGCGTACGGTCCGAGGATCTTCGAGCAGACGAACAACGTCATCAGCTTGCCGTCCCGGCTCTCGAAGTCGCGTCGGCGCTCCTGCCGTACGCGATCGGCCAGAGCGGGGACGGCAAGCGAACTCGCCCAAAGTGATGCGGAGTCCAGCCCCTGCGGTGCGTTTCCCCAGTCCTCCCAGTCGAAGAGGTTGAACACCGGAGCAGTCAGGTTGGCCCAGTTCAGGTCCGCATGGGCCGGCACCCATTGCTGGACGGTCGTATCGAAGTCGCCGGGGAAGACACCGCGAATGGACTCGGTGACCAGTTCCTGGGTGATGGTGTCGGTGTCCGGTGTGGCGGTCCGCCTCGTCCTATGAGCCGCCAGCGCGTCCAGCGAGGCGTTCAACGCCTCCCACCACTCATCCGGCAGTTCCGGGGCTTCGCTCAAGACGGCGCTTCCGACGGGAGCGGCCGGCAGGAGGCTGGTTTCGTCGGCCCGCCACATCACCGGTCCATCCGCGTCCCGCCAGACCACACATCCCTGCCATGTCGGCTGGGCGACGCCTTCCAGACGGGCGGCACACTCGGTGCCGTTCCACCCTTGATCGGCGATCTTGTCAGGCGAGCGCCGCTCGACCCGGACCCAGGTATCGCGGTCTGTCCGGGCTCCCACAGACCGGCGTTTGCGCACCACCGTATCCGGGAGCAGGCGCACCTGGAGAGACCGCGCGACGCGATCAAGAACCTCGTCAACCGGCTGCACCCGTAGGTCAACAGCCTGACCCGTGGAGACCGAGAGCGTCATGCACGCGACCGTAGCAGCGGGGCGGCGGGAGGCAGTCCGACACGAGGAACCGGCGGCAACCGTCAGCTACATCCATCCAGCACCTCACAGGACGGCGGCCCACATGAGCCTGTTCACCGGAACCACTAGGTACTACCGCCAGTTCTGCCCCGGCGTCCCCGAAGACGTCGTCACGGTTATCGACCAGGCCGTCCCTGTAGTCCGGGTTGTGCGGTGGGTGGACTGGAGACCGGCCTTGTTCGCGTGAGGGGTCGACGTGACCGTAGGGCACCGGTAGCCGACTGGAGGGGACCAGCTTGTGTTTGTCTTTCCCGCGGGGCCGTTCCTTGCGGTGAACGGCCCCGCGGTTGCTGGTGATTACCTGCGGTGTCGGCGGTGCTGGTCGACGGCGATGGAGACGGGTCCGAGCGGGGCAGCGTAGGGCAGTGAGTCCGTGGCCCGGGTGCTGTGCTGGGAGATCACCGTCACGTTGGCGGGCAGATCGGCCATGCGTCGCAGACGCCAGACGAGGACGTCGCTGACGGACTCGGCGGTGTGCAGTTCACGTTGGGCGACGGCTTCGTGCAGCAGCGCTTGTGGGTCATGGCCGGCCTGGTAGGCGTGCGTGATGGTGGCTGCCAGGGCGGACCAGCCCGGTTCGCCGAGCACCCGCTCGGCGATCTGTGGCGCGGTGGTGCGCAGAAGGGCGGCGGACCAGTCGCGTACGGGCTGGGCCAGGCGCAGGCCCTGGGCTCGCAGGCGGGCCATCGATTCCTCGCTGGCCGCGGCGTACGCGGCCTGGAGGTGGGTGGCGGCCTGCCGTGCGGCTGCGGCTTGCTGGGCGTGCTGGCGCTGGGCGTGCCAGTGTGTGGCGGCGAGGGCGAGGAAGAAGAGCGTGTCGATCACCATGGCGGTGGTGGCGCCGTCCTCGCCCCGGCCGAGTGCCGGGCCGCTACGGACCAGGTCCCGGGCTGCGCGTCGCAGCTGCTGGCTGTGGCAGAACTCTGCTCGGGTGTGGGAGCGGGAGGCCCGTTCGAACGCCCAGGCCGCTTCGCGTAGCTGCTGGCGGGTGTGGAGGGCGGAGGTCTTGGCGAGGGCGTCGAGGACCTCGCCGGTGGCGGCGATCTGCGCTGCCGCGGCGCCGTCGTCGCCGTGGTCGATGACGAGCAGGGCCGCCCATGCCGCGTGTGTGGCGGTGCGCCGTGCGGCGGACGGCGCTGGCTGCTGTGCGGCCCCATGGTCCTGGCGGCCGGTGCTGCCCGGCGCCGACGCGACGGCAGCTGTGTTGAAGCGGTCCAGGATGCGGGGCAGGGACAGGTCGGGGGCGAGCGTCGAGCCTGCGTAGAAGACCGGTTCGTCGTCCTTGTTGCGATCGCCGGGCATCGCGACGGTATAGCCGCGCAGGTCACCGGAGGGCAGCACGCTGGTGCGGACCAGAAGCCCGGCGGCCTTGAGCCGGTCGAAGAACTCGGTCTCGGTGGCGGCGCCGGCCACTGCGCGGCGGACGGTTTCGCGCAGCTCCTCCCGCACGGTGCGCTCGCGGCCCTGGCGCTCGGCCTTGTGGCGTTCGGCGCTGGTGGGCCGCTTGGCGGCGGTGCCGTCACCAGGGGTGACACGGTGCAGGCCGTACTCGGCTTCGATGAGGCGGGCCTCGGTCTGGGCGCGTTTGCCGGAGCGGTGGTGGTTGGGGCGGCGGCCGTCCTCGCGGATGAGGGTGGCGATGATGTGGATGTGGTCGTCGGCGTGGCGGACGGCGGCCCATCGGCAGCCGGCGCCGTCGCCGGGGTCGATGCCTGTGGCGGCGACCATGCGGCGGGCGATCTCGGCCCACTGCCCGTCGGACAGGATCGGGTCGCCAGGGGCGGCGCGCACGGAGCAGTGCCAGACGTGCTTGTCCGGGCGCTGCCCGGAGCCGAGGAGGGCCAGGGGCTGGTCGAGGAGGTGCTGGAGGTCCTTCTTCGTCACCGAGGGGTCGCGGCCGGGGTCGGGGGTCATGCCGTCGAAGGAGGCGACCAGGTGGGGGTCGATGTGTTCCTCGTGGGTGCCCCTGCCGTACAGGTAGTGCAGGAGGCCGAGGGTGTTGCTGCCCTGCTGGTGGATCCGGGGGATCAAGCCGCCTGATCCTCCCGCCGGTTGGTGATCCTGTCGGCCGCCCGTTGGACGGCCTGCGCGGCGCGTCGCAGGTCGGTGAGAGCGGCGGCGAAGTGCGGTGCGTCAGCATCGGAGTTGAGGGCCTTGGCGATCTGGTTGACGTTGCTGCCGGCCCAGCCGAGCTGGCGGCGTACGCCGAACAGCGCGGTCAGGACATCGCGCTCGGTGGCGATGGCGGCCGCGGTGCGGGACTGGTCACGGGCCGCGGCAAGGGCGGAGTAGGCGAGGAATCCGGCCACGCTCATGCCGACGTGCTCGGCGCCGGCCTGGATGTTGGCGAGTTCGTGTTCGTTGAGGCGGACGCTGTGGGCGGGACGCTGCTTCTTGTCGCGCGGGCGCGACTTCCCCGTCTTGGACTTGCCCTTGTGGCCGGCCCTGCCCGGCTGCGATCCGCCCTCGGTCGCAGCGTTTCCGTCCGGTGCCCCCTGGCGCCGGTCGGGCCCCGCCGCCCCCGGGGCGGGGTCGGGTTCGGGCGCTCCCCCAACGGGGGAGTGTCCGGACCTCCAACTTGCTCCGCCTGGGGCAGGGGTGGTCGGCAGGAGGTCCTCGTGGGTGGTGGGGTCGTGGTGGTGCGGGGTGTGCATTGTTCCTCCGTGTCGGGGCGTGGTTGGGAGCGCTGAAGCTGTGGGGATCAGCGGGGTTGATCGCTGGCTGCGGCCTTGAGTTGGGCCTTGAACTCGCGGACGATCCGTCCGACGTCGTCGCTGGAGACGGTGTAGCCGGCGGCGCGCAGGGCGTTCTCGACCCGGTCGCGTCCGACGCTGCCGGTCTCCTCGTACATGCGGTGGGTGAAGCTGAGGATGACCTCGTCGGAGGCGCGAGATTTACGGGCCTCGTGTTTCTTCGGGGCAGCCGGTTTTCGCTTGGGCCTGCCCGGAGCGCTGCCCGAGGTGTTGCCCGTGAGCGGCGGGCAGTCTTCGGTTGCTGCCCGTGTGGGCAGTCCTGGCGCAAGGCGGGCAGCTGGGGGCACCTCGTCGTCGCCCGGGTCTGATGAATGCGGGCGGGCAGCGTCCCCTGCCCGTGGCGCTGGTTCCAGGCGGGCGGTGCCCAGACTGTTGTGCCCGGATCCACGGGCGGTGTACGAGGCCGGGGCGTGCCAGCGCGGCGGCAGCGTGACAGACGCGAGGTCGAGGGCCTGCTTGCGGGTGGCGAGCTTGCGCAGCAGCAGTTCGTCCTGGAGTGGATCACCGTCGACGTCGGCCTGTTCCAGGGCCTGGTGCAGGCGCTCTGCCAGGCGTCGTCCCCGTCGCCTGCCGCGCTGCCGGTCGGTCATCGCCTCGGCGCGGAGGATCAGGGCGACGGATTCGCTCAGCGCGCGCTCGCGGATGAGCCGGGCGGCATCCGCGTCCTGGTCGGCGATGCCCAGTCGGGCCAGCAGGCGTTCGCGTGCCTGGCGGACGAGGACGGCGGCCAGGCTGCGTGAGGCGGCGTCGGGGGTGCGGTGGCGCAGCTCGATGCCCATGGCCAGGTGCCACAGCATCGCGGCCATGACCGGGCCGACGAAGGCGCGCACCGTGCCGCCGACCAGCCCGGACTCGGCGTAGGCGGGCAGGATCTGGACGGCGGTGATGACCCAGGTGAGGGTGCCGGGCAGGCCGGGTGCCTGCTTCGGGCCGTTCAGGTTCTGGCGCGCCATCAGCGCGGTGGCGAACAGGGCCAGCTCGGCGACGGCGAACATCGCGACGCGCTCGGCGGTGCTGCCCATGTCGAGGTAGTCGGCGGCGAACCGCCAGCTGGTGTCCGCGCTGTAGGCGGTGCAGCCGATCGCGGCCACGGCAGCGACGCGCACTGCGACGGTCCCGCGCCACCTGTTGGCGCCGGGCGGCTGCCGGCGCTGCTGGCGGATCATCCACCCGGTGAACAGGGCGAGTAGCACGAGCAGGACGAGCAGCACCGCTGTCAGTGCAGGCGAGGCAGCCCAGTCCGGCAGGAGCGAGGCACTGCCGTGTTCCGTGGCCTGGGCTGTCGAGGCGGGGGAGGGCAAGTCAGGTCTCTCCAGGGGTGCGGTGGGGCTTGTGGGGCGGTAGTGAGGGGCGTTCACGGAGGGGGCGTACACGCGGGCCCCCTTCTAAGGGGGGCCCCGCGCGTGATCGCTCGGGCGCGTGTACGGCATGGACGCTCGCGTGATCGCTTGACCTGCGGTTTTGCGGTGAGCGTGTGCGCTGTGAGCGGTTCACTGCGGGGTGTTCGCGTGCGGGCCGCGTGTACGGTCGCGTGATCGCTTCGCGTGGGCCTGCGGGAGCTCAGCCGACGGCGGTGAGGTGGCGGGCGGAGGCGTAGTAGCGGGTCTGCTGTCCGCCTCCGGCTCCTCCGGCGATGCCGTCGGCCTTGGTGGCCAGGCCGCTGTCGACGAGGCGGGCCAGGTGGCGTCGTGCCTTCTCCACGTCGGCGCGGTCGGGGTCGCCTCCGCCGATCAGGACCGCTGCCAGGTCACGGGCGCTCAGCCCGTTCGGGGCGTTGCGGAGCAGGACGGCGGGGTCCTTGCTGGGGTCGACCGTGGTGGTGCCGCGCACGTGGTCGTGGGTGACATCCAGCGGGCCGATCTCCCCGGTGGGGGTCTTGAGGTGGTGGAGGGTGACGGCGGGGTCGCCGGCCTTGCCGGTGACGAACAGGACGCTGCCCGCGCCGGAGACGTACCAGGTGGAGCCGTAGACCTGGTCCAGGCTGGGGCGCTGACCGCGTGGGGCGTCGGCGGTGGCCTTGCGCTGGTGGTGCAGCTCCATGATCTCCACGCCGTTGCGCAGCGCGCGGTTGCGGGCGTTGTGGAAGGCGACCGCGAGGCTGTCGTCGACCATCGTGCTGACCGCGTCCTTGAGGCTGTCGATCACGATGGTGTCGGCCCGGTGGGCGGTGGCGAGGTCGGCGAGGAGGTCGGGCTCCTTGTCCAGGCTGGCGGGCAGCGGGCCCTGCCAGACGACGAGCCGGTCCCGCAGAATCTTCTCGTCGGTGGGGAAGACACGGCGGTCCATGGCCTTGGCGATCTGCTTGGGGCGGTCCATGGCCAGGTAGAGCACCCGCCTGCTGGGCGCGACCGGCATCTCCAGGACCGTCTCCTGGAGGCCGAGGCGCGCGAAGACGACCTGGTGGGCCAGGGTGGTCTTACCGACGCCGGGAGCGCCGACGATCATGAGGCTCTCGCCCGATGCCCAAACGGTCTTGTCGCGGGTCCCCCACAGGGGTTCGGTGTCGGCCCCGGTCTCCTTGACGAAGCACCATCCGTCGACGGCGAAGCGAGACAGGCGGCCTTGACCCGAGGCGAGCGCGCGCTCGCGTTCGGCACGCACCGTCGCCTCGATGTCGCTGCGTATCTCGTCAGGATCGGCGCCGGGCTCCTGGGCGCGCTGGACGGTGCGTACGGCGGAGGCCAGCAGCCGGCGCAGGTCGGCCTTCTTGCGGATGATCTCCGCGTGGTACTCCGCGTTGCCGGTGCCGTAGAGCGCGTCGGCGAGCTGGTGCAGGTAGGCGGGGCCGCCGACACGCTGCAGATCGCCCTGCTCCTGGAGCAGCTCGGTCAGGACGATCGGGTCGGTCGGCCTGCCCTCGCGGTGCTGGGCGAGCAGTGCCCGCCAGACCGTCTCGTGCGCGGGCCGGTAGAAGGCGTCGTCGCCCAGGACGGGCCGCACCGCGTCGATGACGTCGCTGTGGTGCATGCAGGCGCCGAGCACCGCGCGCTCGGCCTCCACGTTGAAAGGCTGTGTGGGCCCTTCCGGCGCTGACGCGTGGATGTCCATGGAGCGGGATGGCGTATTCGGTTGGGCATCGGTCATACTGGGCATCAGCTCCTCTGCTCGCGGGCCATACGGGACGGCAATCCCGGCCACGCGGGTCGATCGCTAGGGATGGCGGTTGAGAGGTTTGCGCTTGGCCCCCGGTGACAGCCGGGGGCTTTTTGCATGCGGTGCTACGCGGGGCGGGTCGCGGGGGTTCCTCGGGCTGGTGGGGGGTGGGGCTACCACCATGCCACACGAATTGCCGATTGCAGAAGTGTTCTGCATCTCGCAGGAAGCATGCTACTGTTCAGAGGTTGCTGCAAATGGCAGTGACTCGCTACGAACGGAAGGAGGTGGCTGTGGCAGATGAAGACGCCCCACAGGGCGTGCTGCTCAGCGGCGAGGCGAACGTCGCCGTGCGCATCAAGCTTGAGCGCGAGGCGCGCGGCTGGAGCACCAACGCCCTGTCCGACCGCCTGAACGAGGCCGGCTTCGAGATGAACCCATCGGCGGTCTGGCGCATCGAGAACGGCAAGCGCCGCATCAACCTCGACGAGGCCATCGGCTTCGCCGAGGTCTTCGGCATCGACCTGCGCAACCTCGTCGGCCCGCCCCAGCTCGCCGCCCAGGCCCGAGCCATGGAGCTCATCGACGCCGTCGTGGACGCCTTCCGCGAGACCCAGCACGCCAACGCCGCCTACACCCAGGCGCGCGACGCCCTGGACGCCTACCTCGCCGAGCACCCCGACATCCGCGAGGAAGCGGACGTGATGGTCTCCAACGCCATGGCCGAGGAGTCCGCCAAGCATCTGCTGAAGGCGTACGGACCGCCGACCGCCGCGCACCACGGCGAGGCCGACACCTCCGACGAGGCATAGCCTCCCGCTTCCATCCAATCCCGTCCTGGGCCCGCAAACCCCCAGCACGGGCACCTCACCCTCATCCCCAGCGATCGACCGGCGGGCTGGTGTTGCCGCACCATGCCCGCCAGAAGAGGAACCACCCCTTGCGCCAACCCGCGATACCCCCTGCCTCCGCACCGACCCCGTACTCGGACGCCGCCCTGCCCCGCCTCTACGTCCCGGAGGAGGTTGCGGCCGTCCTCGGCTGCTCTGCCTGGTGGGTCAAGGACCGTGCCCGCCGGCGGCTCATCCCCTTCACGCGCGTAGGCCGCGCCTACCGCTTCACCGGCGAGCACCTCGTGGAGATCATCCGCATGCACGAGGCCCGACCTGCCTCCCCCCAGCAGCACCCGGCGACAGCTCGCGCTCCCAAGCCCCCAACTCCCCAACCCGCCCCGTCGACTGCCGTGCCCACGGCTCGACTGCGTGCGCGGCCCCCACGCCGCGCACGCGAGAGCCAGTTCGGGACCGCCGCTTAGGACGACGACAGGGAAAGGAAGATACACGTGGGTTTCGCGGAGAAGCGCGGAAACTACTGGCGCGGCCGGTACAAGACCGCGCCTGGCAAGCACCTCACGGTGGCCGACGGCAACGGCAAGGCGATCCGGTTCGCCACCAAGGGAGAGGCCCAGCGCGCCGCGAGCGAGGCCGAGAACAAGTACCGGCGCGGCGACTGGCGCGACCCGGCACTCGGCCAGGAGACCTTCGGGGAGTACGCGAACCGCTGGTACGAGGCCCAGGACCTGGCCGCCTCGACCATGCAGAACTACAAGCGCCACATCGAGGAGCACCTGCTCCCCGAGTTCGAGGACAAGGCGCTCGCCGGCATCCTGCGTACGGACGTCGACCTGTGGGAGAAGAAGGAGAAGGCCGTCTACGCGGCCTCCAGCGTCAAGACCTGGCGCTCGACTCTCCACCTGATCTTCGAGGACGCGATCGACGAGGGGTTGATCACGTCCAACCCGGCCGCGCGACGGCGCGGGCGCGGCAAGCGCGCCGGCCGCTCCCGCGACCGCGGCCCGGAGAAGGTCGTCACCGACCCGCTCGGCATCCTGCTGACCGCCGAACGGGCCGCCCTGCTCTCCGGCCGCGACGACGAGTTCGTCGCCGTGGTCCTCAAGGGGTACACCGGCATGCGCTGGGGCGAAATCGTGGGTCTGGAAACCGCGTACGCGCGCCCCGGGGTCGTCCGCGTCGAGTGGCAGCTGTACGAGCTCGACTCGGGGGAACTGGTGCGTTGCCCTCCCAAGGACGACAGCTATCGCACCATCGACTCCATGGACTGGCTGTCGGCCCTGGTCGCCAACCATGTCGCCCGTACGAAGCCAACACCCTGCCCGTGTCACGGCAAGACCTACGTTTTCCGGGGGAAGGGCGCGGCTCGCACAGGTGGCCACCAGGGCGCGAAGCTCGTCGACGTCGCGCGCCGTGCCGAAGTTTCGACGGGCACGGTGTCCAACGTCCTCAACTACCCCGACCGCGTCACCGAAGCCAAGCGAGTGAGGGTGGAGCAGGCCATCGCGGACCTGGGGTTCGTGCGGGGTGGCGCGGTATCGGAGCACGCTGCCCACTGGCGCCGAAACGGCTTTGCGACGTGGCTGTTCACCCCGGCGGTCTCCGGCTGGTACCCGAAGAAGGCACCGCAGGAGGCCCGCCCCGTACCGCTGCTCGGCGAGCCGCGGCCTGGTGTGCCCGCACGAGGGCGTGGTGCCAGTGAGCGGGCCGACGCCTGCTGGCTCCCAATCGCCAAGGGCCTCACCCCTCACGGCCTGCGTCACACCCACCGGACCGTGATGGAGGACCTCGGCACGGAGAAGGTCCTCATGGACGAGCGCATGGGCCACATCGACGGCTCCGTCTCCGCGCGCTACGCCCACGTGACCCCTGGCATGCGCAGGCGCCTCATGTTCGGCCTGACCGAGCAGTGGGATGCGGCACTCGAAGCCCGGCTGGCGATGTGCGCTCGCTCACCGGTACGGGTTCTCGACACTCTTCTACGAGCGCGGCACTAGTCCCGTACTTCGCGGGTCGTTGATTCGTATGACGTGACCGGTCCGGGGGTGTCCTGGGCCGGTGGTGTGGCGTTGGGTGGGGTGTGTCGATGACTTCCCGCTCTCCGCGGCCTCGGTCTCAGCGTCAGCGCCTTGATGTGGTGGTGACGTCCGTGGTGGAGAAGCGTCTGGGCGCTCTGCCTGTCGCTGCCGAGTTTCTGCGCCGGCTGGATGTCGCAGGGATCGTCGACGAGGTGTGTCCGGGAGGCGCGAGCGCGCATCTGACCCACGGGCAGGTGATCGAGGCGCTGGTGGTCAACCGGCTGACCTCGCCCGCGCCGCTGGTGCGGGTCGGTGACTGGGCCCGTACCTGGGCGGTGGAGGAGGTGTTCGGCATCGAGCCGGCCCTGCTCAACGACGACCGTCTGGCCAGGGCCCTGGATGCGGTCGCGCCGGAGCTGGACAGAATCGCGGGGACGGTCGGCGCCCGGGCGATCGCCGAGTTCGGGATCGACGTGTCGAGGCTGCACTGGGACATGACCAGCATGTCTGTCCATGGTGCCTTCCCTGCCGAGGACCAGGATGATCAGTACCCGGTCGTCAGCTACGGGCGCCCCAAGGACCGGCGGGTGGACCTGAAGCAGGTCCAGGCCGGACTCGCGGTGTCCGCCGACGGCGGCATTCCTGTCCACGCCCGTGTCTTCGACGGGGGTGCGGCCGAGGTCAGCCAGGTCGTCGGCGCGATGAAGGACCTGCAAGGCATGGCTGGTGCACGGGAGTTCTTGCTGGTCGCCGATTCCAAGCTGGTGTCCTATACGAATGTCGCCGCACTGCTCGCGGCCGGGGTGGATTTCATCGCGCCGGTCCCGGCTGCCCAGGTCAAGGACGAGGTCTACGCGGCCTTGGACGTTGCACGGGCACAGGCGGTGGACTGGGTGCCCGAGCGGGACGTGCACAAACCGGCCGCCGAGCGGGAGAGCTACCGGGTGCTGGAGGACGTCCACACCATGGCCGGGCGCCGCAAGCGGGATCCGGTGCACCGGGTGCGCCGGATCCTGGTGCACTCCACCGCTGTCTCGGCGGGCCAGCGCCGGGCTCGCGAGAAGCGACTGGCCCGGGCCGGCGAGGAGATGGACAAGCTCGCCGGCGCGGCGGGCGGCCGGCACTACGGCACCCACCAGAAGATCATGGCCCGGATCGGGGTCATCACAGCCAAGCGGCACGTCACCTCCTGCCTGCGCTGGACGATCACCGGAGGCGAAGGCGAACCTCCCGCCCTTCAGTGGCACTTCGACCAGGACGTCCTGGCGGCCGAGGCTGCGGTGGACGGCTGGTGGGCGCTGCTGACGAGCATCCCGGCCGAGCAGGCCGACCCGGGCCAGATCCTTGTCCACTACAAAGGCCAGGGCGCGGTCGAACGCCGTTACCACGACTTCAAAGGCCCCCTGGCGGTCGCGCCGGTCTTCGTGCAGCACAACCGGCGTGTCGCCGCTCTCATCCAGGTCATCTGCCTGGCCCTGCTCGTCTTCAGCCTGATCGAACGGCAGGTCAGACGCGCTCTGGGGTCCGAGCAGACCATGGTCGGCCTCTACCCGGACCAGCGCCGGGTCCGCCCCACCGGCCGCATGATCTTCTACCATCTCGGCGAACTCACCCTGCGGATCGGCAACACCACCGATCCGCCCACCGTCCAGATCACCCGCGGTGTCCAACTCCACCTCCTCGATCTCCTCGAAACAGACATCACGCGGACCCGCTGGCCACAGACCTGAAACGACGACCCGCGAAGTACGGGACTAGTGCAGCGCGCCGCAGTCATTTGCTGGTTGCGATCGTACGATTCAGTCACCTGGTGTAGTCGGCGAGGTGGATGAGGGAGGCGGTGGCCAAGACGTGGAGGAGCCTCCAATGGTTCGACCAGGCCGCATGCCCTCACCCACCGTCACCGGCAACCGGAAAGGGCTTTGCGGCACGCTGCACTAGCTATGTCTGCGTGTGGCAACGACTTCGGGACTCAGACGATCGACTTGATGGCCTTGTCCGCGTACCGCAGCGTCTCGTCGATGGCCTTGTCCATCTCGCGCAAAGCGTCGGGCTGTGCCGTGAGGAGAGCACTGACGTTGATGCTGCTCACGGCGAGGAGGCATCCCGCCACGGTGAGGAACTCCTTGTACCGTTCCTGCCCCTCATGCCCGAGCGATTCCCAGTCCCGGGGCTCCGGCGGCAGACTTACCTTCCACTTCTCAAGGGCGTGGGTGCCGTGAACGCTGACGTATTCCATGATGTCCGTGGCGCGATGTAGTACGTCGATCATCGCGTCGAAGCCTTGCTGTGACTGATCCAGAGCCGCCTCTGCAGCCTCGACCTCGGTTCGGAGACGCTCCTCCTCCTTCTTGTTCCGGCGCTGCCTCAAGACGTAGAAGCCGGCTGCCGCCAGTGCTGCCGCCGGGGCGGCGACCATGCCTGTGAGCAGGAGAATTCCACCCGCCATGCCCGCACCGCCTGCAGCCAGCGTGCCTCCTCCCAGGAGGGCCAGAGTCGCGTTGGTCGCGGCAACCCCGGACAGCGTCGAAATAGCGGTTCCAGTGGAGGCGGTCCCGAACAACGCGGCGGCAGTGAACGCACCGTAGGCCGCGGCGCCGCCGGCTGCTGCCCCGACCGCACCTCCAGCGGCTCCAGCGGCCGCACCGCGGATCGCGTTGGCGATCCCGGCGGACATGGCCTCGATACGTATCGCAGCAGGGATCTCGCCCGTGCTCTCGCTCTCCTCCTCACTGGGCCTCTCTGGCTCGGGCGCCCCGCTGATGCTCTCGGCCAGCTCCACGAACCTCAGGAAAAACCCGTCGCGGGCAACATCATGGACATGGTTGAAGGCTTCCCCGTGTTCTTGGGTGATCTTCGACCGCTGGGCCACCTTCTCGTTGATCTCGGCGTGACGTCTTTTCGTCTCCGCGACTTGGTCGCGCAACTTCACCGGCCGATGGCCCTGCTGACGAGCGAGAGACCTGGTTCGGTCCTCCGCCTCCTGCTTGAGTTGCCCGGGTGTCAGTTGGAGCGCGAGGGCGATGGCGGCCAGACGGTGCTCCCCGGGGCTTACGAGCCCGCGCTCGATCCGGGAGATCGAAACTGCGCCACCCTTCCCGTATTCGGCCCGCTCAGCCAACTCTTCCTGGGTCATCGAGGGTCTCTGGGCCTGGCGGTGCTCGCGGATCACGAGCCCCATCGCCTCTGCGCTGAAATCATTCACCGGTTCCGGTCCCCTTGGCCGACGGGCTGTGGCGACGCCAGGAGGACTGAGCCTCACGTACCAGCGCACCACCGGAGCGGAAAGCCTGGGCGCTGTCTTCCGCGAACTGCTTGGCCGCCTTGACAACGGCCGGGTCACGACGGACTTCGTCGGCGGTCTGGATGTTCTGAGCGGCAGTGAGGGTCAGGTGGGCGAGGTTGAGGCGAGACATGGCAGTGGACCTTTCGTCGCTGATGCGCCTGCGCGTGTGCAACATAGCGTCACTTAGTGTGCGGTGTCCGCACTATGGCGAAACCAACTGCAACGGCGACATGCTCAGCGTCTGGGACCGCCTGAGCCGCAGGACACTAGCGTGGTCTCGACAAGTTCCTGCTCTGCCGTCGGCGAAGATGAACGCCTCGCTGCATGCTGTCCGGTGACGCCTGGACAGCGCGCAGCGCGTTATGCGCAGGTGGCAGCAGAGGCCGTGCCGACCGCGATTGGAAGAGCACGCCAGCCTTTCACGACCACGAAATTGTCTGTTCCTCCGAGTACTGCTGGTCGGCTTCTGTCCAGCGGTGAGTGATCATTCCTTGCTGGGCCGTGCCCATGTCCAAGGCGAGGGGAAAGCTGACGTGGGAATTGGGAGGGATGCGCCTAGCAGTCAGTTCACCGAACGCGTGCGGGCTGTGCCCCGCTCCCGAGGATTTCTTCGGCTGTACTGGAGACGGCGCGCTTCGTCGCCTGGCCGAGGCGGCTGTTGAACACTGCGATGACGATGTCCGCCTCGTCAGCGAATTGCTGATTGATCACCTCCTGCGCGTCCCCCTGGCCTACTAGCGGCACCACACCCAGTTCCCACCGGAGAGGGAGCAGGTGGATTTTGCGCCGCATGGTGTGAACGCTGTTCCAGCTGCGGATGGCGTCCTCTACAACATTGCGATCAGCAGCGGTGTCGCCCGGAGACGCGATCAGGACGCTCAACGTGAGGGTCTGGATGGGCATAGCACCAGGCTAGCGATCGGCACTGACAGTCCTCGGTGGGTGAGGCGGTCGCTGCTGATCGGGGAGCCGCACCTTGACGTCGTCTCCCCAATCAGCCGCACAATCGGCCGTCATCCAGTTCCTCGGCGGCCTACGGGCAGAAATCTGGGTAAATCAGGCAGTTTCAGGTCGTCCGTAGCCGTTCAATAATGTGCATTGGGCTCTTTTCCAGCGTGAACCAGTCTGCGACGACGATCCGTCCCGCGTCTTGAGTGTGCTGCAGCGCGGTGTCCAAAGCTGGTTGAAGGTCCGCGTTGACCAGGTCCTGCTCACACGCGTGGAGTGGGTGCTTGGCTACCACGGCGTAGGGCTGTCCCTTGGCCGTGAAGGTCAGACCGGGCAGATCGCCGTCCATCAAGCTGCCGTTGTACAGGCTTCTGAGTACATCCAGGGAGCTGCGGGCACGGGTGGTGGAGGCGTCAACGGGGTTGCGGGATAGGAGTCCCAGCAGGTCGCCTGCCAGCCGCCAGTCGAGCAGGGGGTGGTAGGCCATGTTCGAGTAGTCGCGCAGGCAGCGGGGACACGAGGAGGTGCAGATGCCCGAGTGCTCAGCTTCGCGCAGTGTCTCCAAGTAGTCGTGCACGGCCTGCATGTATTTGGTGATGACCTGCGGGCTGCCGAGGTGGGTGCTGAAACCGGCGCCGTTTTCAAGGGCGTCTGCGAGGAAGGCGTAGACCACGTGGCCGTCGCGGTGCGGGCCGGGGTGGATGCCGGCGAGCAGTTCCTGGCGGCCGACGTCCAGGTACTGGGCGGCAGCGCTGCGGAGCAGGAACGCAAGCGAGTACCAGGCAGCCCGGCGGCCCTCGCTGATGTCGGCTCCGTAGGCGGGGTGTACGGCCGTGAGGTTGAGGCGGTAGCCCTGGGTCTGATCGGTGGCGGTGGCGGGGCCGAGGAAGAAGAAGTCGGTAGGCAGTACAGCTCCGACGGCTACGTGGATTGGTTTGCCGTAGCTGCTGCCTGCGGCGCCAGCCGCGAGATACCCGCCCCAGGGGCCTGAGGCGCGGTGCAGCGAGAACAGGTCACCGTTGTTGTCATTGACGACGTAGCGCTTGCCGGGACCGGCATGGATGTGCGCTCCCTCCCAGGGCGTGAAGCGGAGCGTGGAGAGGTCGGCTGCTGCCCGGGAGGAGATGGTGTAAGGCGACCAGGCGAAGACTCCGTCGAAGTCGCGCGCTTCGCTGGCGCGGAAACCCGCAGGTTCCCGTAGATCGACGACGCTGTAGTTGTCGGCTCGGCAGATTGGGCAGGGGCCCTGCTCGGATGGCGCCTCCTCAACGTGATTGCAGACGCGACACAGTCCCACCGTGCGGGGATGCTCCAGAGGCTCCGCTACGGGCCTCGGCCCTCCGGGCAAGGGCTCGAATTCGGTGATTCCGGTGACGGTGTACACCTTGCCGTCCCGGACAACCTCGCCACCCGGTGCGAACTGCGAGACGGCCATGGCGATATCCCGGTCGATGGCTGCATCAGGCGGCCAGGGCTGCCGCTTCTTGGGGACTTCCAGGTAGAGCTGCCTTACCCGGGTAGGGAAGCCGAACATGGGCAGGATGCCCGCGTGCGCCAGCCGTTCGCTGAGTTCCTCGGCCCCGGTTGGGGAGCTGGCGATATCAGTGATGCGCTGCAACAGGTCTTCCATCCACCGGGTGTCGAGGATTTGGTCGGGCTGCAGCGGGGTGAAAGCGGTGAGGGCCTGTGCCGTCCTGGCCAGAAGATCGGTGTGCTGGGTGAGCCAGCCGCGGACGTCGGGCAAGGCAGTGGCCCAGTCCTGGGCTCGGCCGAATTCGCCATGCACGCTTCCTGTGCCGCCGTGGTCTTCGAGATGGCGGAAGGCGAGCCGAAGAATCTCAGCAGCCATGGCCCTCTTCAGGATCTCCGGGCGCTCCAGGGTGAGGTAGGGCGGCGGGGTGGGGTCGTTGGTGATAGCTGAAGGGTCCCCGAAGTAGTGCTCATCGTGGCTTCGTCCGCGGCAGACGGTCAAGGCGACCGCGACCGGGGAGGAACGTCGGCCGGCGCGGCCGACACGCTGCTGGTAATTGAAGCGGCTGGGCGGCATGTTGGCCATCAGGACGGCGGAGAGCGGTCCGATATCCACGCCGGCTTCCATAGTGGTGGTGACCGACAAGAGGTCGATTTCGTGCACGAGGGGGACTTCGGGCGGATCACTGAGGAAGACCTGCTGGAACCGCGCCTGGCGGGTCTGGGCTTCGATCCGCCCGGTCTGGCCGGTGAGCTCGGCGCAGTTCAGGCGGAAAGCGGCCCGGTCGCTGGCAGCCTTCCAGGCGTAGTAGTCGCTGTCTTCAGGAGTGCTGTCCGTTACAGGCTCGGCAGGGAGCCCGCTGCGGCACCGCGTGCAGACGCCGGCACTCCGTGTGAGGTGGCGGCGTCCGCAGCAGGGGCACAACCAGGTGTGACCGGGTGATGGCTGCACGGCGGCTTTGCGCGGGTCGATCAGGTAGCTGCTGACCGTGTCACCCCAGGCTGCTTCGGCGTCCGCCTGGACATCGTCGTAGTCCATGTCTCGGTGTGCGGCGACGCTTCGCCAGTACTCCTTCAGCCGAGGCGGAGCATCATCCTTGGGGTCGCGCAGTGTGAAGAACCGGCGGAGTTCGGCGAGGATGCGCAGGCTTGCCTGGCCGAGTCCGTCGGGGTCAGGTGCGGCCTTTGCGGGAGTGATCGCTCCCATGCCGAGGGATTCGATGTCGCGGCCTGCACCGGAGAAGAGGGCTTCGAGAGTGTTCTCCAGGAGTCCGTCCTCGGAAGTGAGCGCCGCCTCCTGGGCTGCTGAAGTGTCGGCCCTCAGCAGGGGAGGCTTCTCGTCCCAGTCGTACAGTTCGTGCCACTGGAGGGTGCCGACGCTCTGCATGCTGGGTTTCGGACCAGCGGGATTGACGCCCAGGGTTAGAAGACGCGCGTTGACTTTGACCTTGGCTAGGAACTCCAGAGCCGGAGGCGACGAAAGCCGCGCCGCCGCTGCGGTAGCGGCGTCTTCGTCCCCGTCCATCAAAGCGCCGCGCAGACTGTTCAGGTCGCTCTTGCTGCGCTTGCGCAGCTTCTCGATTGAAGCGCTGATTGCTTCTGACTTCTCCCCGCTGACCTGAGCGCGGACGGCGTCCAGATCTTGCTGGGAGACAGCAGAGGCCCGCAGCTCATCAAGGGCGAGGAGTCGGACGAGGTCCTGGTAGTGGCGGAGCGCCATGCCGGCAGAGAGTTTGGCGGCGTCCTGGCGACTGTCGGTGAAAACGATGAGCTTGCGCTCGCCGGGATCGGTGAACTGCTCGGCAAGTTCGTCTGATAGGACCTGGTTGATTTTTTCGAAGCCGGTTCGCATGGTCCGTACCGGGGAGGTCAGACGGGCAGGATCCGTGAGAGGGCGGAGCTTGCGGTCCTTGGTGTACCGGCGTTCCCAGTCCGCCCCGCAGCAGGGGCTGCGGGTGGGGAAGGGAGGGAGCAGCGAGGTGTCCAGTTTCGGCTGGCCGGTTTTCTTCTCTATAGGGCTGTTGGTGTGGAAGCTCCAGCCGGTCGCGCCGACTTCCCGGTTATGAAGGCGCCCGCTGGAGGGGTCGTAAATGCTGCGCCGGAAGGTGAAGAGGGCGCTGCCGCTGCCAGCGCTCCACCGGGCGTCGTCGTCGGCGCGCTGGGGCTTTGTGGAAGGCCAGTAGACGATGTAGTTGGCCGCCGTTCGATCTCTGCCTGACTGATCGGGGACGCGTGAGAGATCAGGACTGTCAGGCAGGAGGACAGAATTGAATACCTTGCTCGTGAAGGCGTTTCGCGGGGCGTAGCCACCGAGCATTGCCTCGCCGCAGGACTGGCAGTAGAGCAGCTCCAGAACGCGAGCGCCACAGTTACAAGCGGTTCGCGGGACGGAGAAGATCTTGCCAATGGCGCGCTCGGGAGAGCCTGGGGAAGCGGGGACCTCCGGGCACTGGGGGTCAGTGCAGGCCCACATGCCGGCGACGTTGCGGAAGAAGAGATGAATACGGATTCGAGGCAGGCTGAGGGTCTTCGATGCAGCCGCTGTCTTGATCGCGGTCGTCGTGCCGCGCAGGGCCAGGTCTGCTTCCGCTTGGCTGCTGGCAGGGAAGAGCTTCCGGGCCAGGACGGAGGCGGGCATGGCCGGGGAGGTGGGTGCGCTGGTCCCGGCAGAGAGGACTTTGGACAGGGCAAGTGCCGCCCCGGTGGAAGCGAGCAGGCGCACAGCGTCGGACGGCATCGGCGGAGCGCTGTAGGACCGTGCCAGCTCTGGGGCCGCGGCAGAAACGTCTCCGGGACCTTGCGCGCGGGGCGCGGCTTTGCCTGGGATGAAGTGGAAGAAGTCCGCTTCTGCGGCGAAGAACTCCTGGAGGAACCGGCGGTCTTCCTCCCGTGTGTTGTCCAAGGAAGCCGAAGCGGCGAGGATGCGAAGCTTCTCCGGGCGTCCGCGCAGGTTGAGCCGGTGGATGAGGTTGCGGATCAGGTAGGCGGTCTCAGTCCCCTGAGTTCCCCGGTACATATGGAGTTCATCCAGCACCAGGGTGAACCGGGCGTTACTGCATGACTCGAGCCACTGCGCGGTGCTGCGGAAGAAGTCTTCATCGCGGCTGCGCTGAAGCATCACGTTGAGCATCGAGTAGTTGGTGATGAGGATGTCGGGAGGCGCGTCATACATATCCCACCGACTGCGCATTTCTGCGCCGTCCAGGCGCGGCGCGAAGTAGCGCGTGTCCTTGTCCCTGCCGGGGTTCTTGTCAGCTGCTTCGCGGGCGCGCTGGCCGCGTGCGGCAGTCGCCTTCAGATAGGTGCGCAGCTCCTCGACAGCGAAATGCTGGTGAGGGTTCCCCCTCACGGGGGTGTTGCCGGTGAAGCGCCCGAAGTAGAAGCGGTGGCCGTTTCGGTGTTCATTGAGCCACTCGCGGGCTAGGTCGCTGTCCAGGGTGCGCCTGAGCCGCACGAGCTGGTCATCGACGAGAGCGTTCATCGGGTAGAGGATCATGGCGCGGACGGCAGGGGTGTGCCCCTGCTCGCCCTCCCTTTGAGGCCGGTAGTCCGCTGAAGCGCGCTCCCACCACGGCAGATGCGCTGCAGGGCCGCCCTTCCAGTCACGTGATTCACACAGCAGATCGGCAAGGATGGGGAGCAGGAACGCTTCGGTCTTCCCGGATCCAGTGCCCGCGGTGACCACCGCGTTCTGCCCAGCCTGCATCGTGCTGGCTAGCGCCTCTTCCTGATGGGTGTAGAGCTGCATTCCCGGTTCGAAGAGCCCGCATTCGGCGAACGCAGCCAGTTCTTCGGGAGCGCCTGCGGCCTCTGCTGACTCGGCCAGGGTGCGCCCGGTAAGAGCGTACTCGGGGCGCAACTCGACGAACGGGTCGGCGTAGATGCCGCCGGGCCGGTCTAGCAGGGCCCGGCGCTCGGCCTGGAGTGCATCGTCGCGTAGTCGGAAGGCCGTGTCGTAGTAACGCAGGTATGCCTCACGCAGAGCGTCGTGCGTGGCGAAAGCGTCCAGGCCAGACGGGGGCGTGCTCATGTGATCTCCAGGCGGCGGCGCAGAGAGTGGGCGATGCGGTCAGCGATGTAGAGGGGCACGCCGTCGTAGCGTTCCGCGTCTGCGGTACGTACGCCGACGAGTCCTGTGCACAGGACGGCGGCGCGTTCCTGAGCCAGCGGAAGCGGGGCTTTTAAGTCGGTCGTCAGGCACCCGAGGGTGCCTCGGCGAGTGGGGTCGGCAGCCCGGTCTGCCTTCCACCGCAGCCGAAACGCACCGGGAGGAAGAACGTGATGGATTCCCTCTCGCAGGTCGACCGAGTGCCAGGTCCGCTCTGGGGAAAGGGTTGGGTGAGGCCGGTGCCCCGATGCCTGCCGGGGCGGTTGGCGCAGTAGTGCGTACCGGTGCAGCCGTCCGTACAGCGTGTACCTGTACAGACCAGGGAGCGATCTACGGCTTGCTGGGGCTGCGGGCCTGAACCGCCCCGTGACGGGGTCCAGCAACTCCAGGGGAGTGCCGCGGGCGGGAGGGGCAGTCGGCGGCCCGGGGTCGAACGGGGCGAGAGACGTGGTGAGGGCCTGCGCGGCACACGCCGTGACCTCAGCACCGACGGCTGCGGCGAAGTCGTAGAGCCGGGACTGCTCTTCGTACTGCAGCCACACAGTGGTCGGCAGTGGGATCTGCGAATCTTCGGGCTGCTGATGTGCGACTACCGCTCCCAGCTCTCGGTAGAAGTCAGGACCGACGGGCCGTGCACCGAGGAGTACGGCCGTTTGGGTGTCTCCGGGCAGACCTGTCACCACGCAGGGCTTCGTGCACCACTGGCCCGTACGCCAATCGATGTCAGCGACTCCGAGAGCCTGCAGGCGACCGAGCCATCTGTTGACCGCCGGGCGGGCAGCGCCGCTCGCCCATGCGGCATCCCGGACGAGCGCGGAGAGCGCGCCGGTGCGCTGGTCAGCCATCCAGGCCACGAAGAGGTCGGGGTCAAACACGTCCGAACCCCCCCCGTGGGAACTGGCTTAGGACCGCTTCTCGGTAGCGGCGCCATAGAGTGGCATGCGAGGTTCCCGCCTGGTCGAACAGCACGATCTTGCTCCAGAACTCCTTGGCAGGCCGACTCAGAGAGCCGATGTCAGGCTCCTCCCGCCGCAGCAGCTTCACAGAAGGCGCCCCGGACGCAGGCATGGTCACCAGCCATACAGCCGTGGGTGGGATCGGCACTCGGACTGCCCCGCCACCGCACAAGTCGGGTGCACGTTCGCGCCACCAGGCAGGCTCCTGCGCGCGCGGGATGGTGAGGAACCGGCCTTGGGCGGTGAGGAAACGCGAGTCTCCGGCCAGCGGCACGACAACAGTGGCAACGGGCTCTGCGGGGGTGGGCGCGGTTGCCCTGTCAGACTGCGGAGCTATGAGCCGCTCCAGATAAAAGGTGAGCTCCGTCCCATCAGCAGCCAGTACGTGCCGACCTGGCTTTAAGCCCCGCCCGCGTAGCTCAACCAGGCCCTCAGCGGGTACATCGAGCTGGTCTCCGTCCAGGGTGACCAAACCAGACTTGCGGAGCTCCTTCGGCACCATCAGGTCCGGCTCGCCGCCTAGCAGGAAGTGCGACCGCTGGCGCCACTCTGGCCGTACACGCAGGCCGTTGCGGAGGCTCAGCAGATTGGCCGTGGTGTGGCGGACGTTCTGGATTCCCGATCGGGCCAGAGCTTCAGCTAGCGCTGGTGCGTCCTTGAACTCCATCGCTGGGGTGATCTGCCAGCCCGGAAGCGGCACAGCCTCGGGTCGGTACCACCGCAGGCCGGCATCATCCAGGAACGCCTGGAGCTGGCGCTGGCCGGATGGGGTGAACAGGAAGACGTAGGGCTCGGATACCGCCAGCACATCGGTTTCCACCCAGCCTCCCGCCACCGGGTCTTCCCGCAGCGCCATAAGCTTCCGCCCGCTTTCCACGCGCACGGCGGTTTTCTGACCACGCGCGGTGAACCCGGATTGAAGCGCGTCCGCCACCTCAGGTATCGCTCCGGACAGCACATACGCTTGATCCTCGGTGCCGGACGCAAGGTTCAGCTCCCCGTTGGGATGCTTCAGTACGTCCGCTTCCACTCCTGGCACGGTATCCGCGTGCCAGCGGATCTCCCATCCTGTCCATCCGTCTTCGACCACCACACGCAACGGCACCCGTCGGAGGCCGTCGAGGGAACCCTGAGTCGTGGCGTCCCAGCTTTCGAGCAGGGCAACCAGCAAGGGCTCCAGCAGTGGCCTCTCACTGTCAGAAACGAGGGCCCGGCGCAGCCCCTGGGATAGGCCCTGCGGATGGCGGGTGCTCCACACGGCGAGGTCCCTCAGCAATGTCGCACCAGCCACCGGCTGACCCGGTGACAGGCCGGCAGACCGGAAGAAGGACGTGAGGGCGGCGTGATCCGAAGCCCTGACCAGCGCCTGCGACTGGGCATAGCCGATCTTCGTGTACGTGGGGTTCTTCTTGATCGTGCTGAGGCCGCGCGCCCCGGCCTTCTCGCGAAGCCATTGATCCAGGCAGACCCAAAGTTCGACGACAGTGTCGTAATGCTGCTGAAGCCGGTGCTTGTGTTGTGCTCCATTGCCCCAAGGGGGCTGGAGGACCTCGGCGAGGCGCGCATAGTACGCCGGTGCTCCGGGTCCCAGTTCGGTCCGCCGCATATTGGCGGCTGCCAAGACGGTAGCCGCCAGCAGGGGCAGGCAGGGGGGAGGGTCCTGGCGCGTCCCCCGCTCCCAGGCACGGCAACGCGCAGAGACCGGCTCGTACGGGTTTCCATGCCAGGCGAGCACAGAACTGACCGCGATGCGCAGTTCCGGCACCTGCTCTTGGTCGTGCAGGGTGAGCAGCTCTGCCTCGTCGATGAAGAAGAGAACGGGCATACCGCTGCGATCTTCACCGAAGAATTCTCGGGCCAGGCGGGACTGCCACCACTCAAACGAGTGCCACGCGCTCTTCCCCTGAGGCCCATTCCCCACGCTCATCCACTCACCCCGCTGCCGGAGCTGCAACTGCTGATCTGTGGCCTAGCTCTACCCGAACCAGCAGAACAACTACGTGCACTTGCACACAACCCCCCCGGGCCTCACGAATCGTGCTGATGGGCAGACAGCACGTCACAGATCTATCACCTGAACACCCCCTCCGATACCGAAAGGCCATTTGAGAACCAGGTGACTTGATCCGCTGGGCGTGTAGGGGCGGCGGCTCGCCCTCGCTAGGTCGTCCTCCGCCACCATCGAATGCCCACTGCTCGACACTGCTGCCTGACCCAGTGGGGTGGCTTGCCCGAACCGCCATCTTGCATCGACGCGAGGGCAAGGCACCGATAGTCCGGCCCAGGGGATGGCGAGCCGTCTACCGGGTTTGGCTCCCAAATAGCTCCCAAGACGGTCCCCGGAACCACTCAGGGGCCCGACCCGCTGAGCGGATCAGGCCCCTGACCTGGTACTTCACTGTCGGGGTGGCGGGATTTGAACCCACGACCTCTTCGTCCCGAACGAAGCGCGCTGCCAAGCTGCGCCACACCCCGGTGTCGCTGCTCTCGCGGCGACGACGTTTACTTTAGCCCACCGGTGGCCAGAGGCGAAATCCGGTTTGGGTGCCACGGCTGGACACGCGGGGGCCGACGGCGCCGACCGGTGCCGTCGGCCCCCGCGGGACACAGGTGCTCCGCTACTCCCGGCTCACCAGGGTCATCAGCGTCGCCTCCGGGGGGCAGGCGAAGCGGACCGGGGTGTAGCGGTTGGTGCCGCAGCCCGCGGAGACGTGGAGGTAGGAGGTGCGGCCCTCGGACGTGTGGGTGGACAGGCCCTTCACCCGGTCGGTGTCCAGGTCGCAGTTGGTGACCAGGGCGCCGTAGAAGGGGATGCAGAGCTGGCCGCCGTGGGTGTGACCGGCCAGGACCAGGGGGTAGCCGTCGGACGTGAAGGAGTCCAGGACGCGCAGGTAGGGGGCGTGGACGACGCCCATCGAGAAGTCCGCCGCGTTCGACGGGCCGCCCGCCACCTCCGTGTAGCGGTCCCGCTTGATGTGCGGGTCGTCCAGGCCGGTCAGCTCGACCGCGACGCCCTCGACCTTCAGGGTGCCCCTGGTGTTCGTGAGGTTCAGCCAGCCCGCGCCGTCGAAA
Organism: Streptomyces sp. GDS52; assembly: GCF_052246875.1. Classification (NCBI taxonomy): domain Bacteria; kingdom Bacillati; phylum Actinomycetota; class Actinomycetes; order Kitasatosporales; family Streptomycetaceae; genus Streptomyces; species Streptomyces sp. GDS52. Next base: position 3,277,169 of record NZ_CM125966.1, on the reverse strand, counting down.
CCGTCCCGCAGGTCCTCCCACGGGTTGTGGATCACGCCGACGGCCGGGGCGTTGCCGTTCAGGCCGTGCCGGCCGGTGGCCTTCTCGATCAGGTAGCGGGCGGGGTTGCGCAGCTTGGGGCCGTAGTAGTCGTTGGAGCCGAAGACGTACGCGCCCGGGAACTCCATCAGCGGGCCCAGTGCGTCCAGGACCTCCGGTACGCCCTCGGGGTCGGACAGGTTGTCGCCCGTGTTGATCACGAAGTCGGGGCGCAGGCCCGCCAGCGAACGCAGCCAGCGCTGCTTCTTGCGCTGGCCGCTCACCAGGTGGATGTCGGAGACCTGCAGCACGCGCAGGGGGCGCATCCCGGCGGGCAGGACGGGGATCGTCACCCGTCGCAGCCGGAAGGAGCGGGCCTCGAAGCCCGCCGCGTACACCAGACCGGCGGCACCGGCCGCCGTGATTCCCAGGGGGATTCCGTATCGCGCGCGCATACGCCCATCGTGTCAGACCCGGGGGCGGGGGCGTCCCGCGGTCCCTTCTCCCCGGAGCTGCGGCAGGGCTTGCGGGTTCGTCCGAACGCCTCCTGGAGCGGCAGGCGTTAAATGTACGGGCGTCTTTCCGCCTGTTCCTGCGACAATCAAGGCATGACCACGCTCAAGTCCAAGCTGCAGGACGACCTCAACGTTGCGATCAGGGAGCGCGACGAGCTCAGTTCCTCGACGCTCCGACTGACGCTCACCGCGATCACCAAGGAGGAGGTCGCGGGCAAGGAGAAGCGTCAGCTCTCCGACGACGAGGTGCTCAAGGTGATCACCCGTGAGGCGAAGAAGCGCCGTGAGGCGGCGGACGCCTTCGCGCAGGGCGGGCGTCCCGAGCAGGCCGAGCGGGAGAAGGCGGAGGGCGAGCTGCTGGCCCGGTACCTGCCCCGGCCGATGTCCGACGAGGAGCTGGACGCGATCGTCGCCCAGGCCGTCGAGGAGGCGCAGGCGGCGGGCGCCGAGGGCCCGCGGGCCATGGGTGCGGTCATGAAGATCGTCAACCCCAAGGTGGCAGGGCAGGCCGAAGGCGGCCGGGTGGCCGCCGCGGTGAAGAAGCTGCTCGCCGGCTGATCTGCCGGTCCGATCGGTCCGGGTCGGTCGGTCCGGGTCGGTCGGGTACGGCGGACGACAGCGGAGGGCCCCTCCTTCCCGCGAGGGAAGGAGGGGCCCTCCGCTGTCGTCGGACCAGGGGCGCGGGCCGTCAGCGTCGGCCGCCCGGGCCGTTGCCCTGGCCCTGGAAGAAGCCCTCGGGGAGGGAGAAGGTCGGGTCCGGTTCGGCTCCGCCGCCGCCGTTCTGACCACCGTTGCTGTTCTGGCCGCCGTTGCCGCCGCCGGTCAGGCCGCCGATGAAACCGTCGTTGCCGCCGCTACGGCCGCCGTTGCCGCGGTTGCCGTCGCCACGGTCGTCGCCGTCCTTGTCGTCACGGTCACGGTCCTTGTCGGGCTTTTCCTTTTCGGGTTCCGGGATGTGGACGAGGTTGAAGGACGGGGAGCCCTTGCCCGAGAGGGCGCCGGTCATCGCGTCCCGCCAGATGGGGCCCGGCACCGAGCCGCCGTAGACCTTGGCGTGGTAGGTGCCCCCGACGTTGATGTTGACCATCTTGACCTGCTGGGTGGCGCTGCCGACCCAGACCGCTCCCGACAGGTTCGGCGTGTAGCCGACGAACCAGGCGTTCTTGCGCTCGTCCGTCGTTCCCGTCTTGCCGGCGTTGGCGCGGTCCGTGAGGCCGGACGCCTGGCCCGTACCGGAGTCGACCACACCCTGCAGCAGGGTGTTCACCGTGTCCGCGGTCTTCTCGCTCATCGCCCGCGAGCACGTCGACTTCGGTACCTCCAGCGACTTCTGCTGCTCGCCGACCTTCTGGGTGATCGACTCGATGACGACCGGCGTGCAGTACATGCCACGGGAGGCGAAGGCGGCGTACGCGGAGGCCATCGTCAGCGGGGCGACGCCCCTGGAGCCGAGGGAGACGGCGGGGACCTCCGGAAGCTTCTGGCCGTTGCCCTCCACGACGTGCAGGGCGTCCGTCATCTTCACCAACGGGCACAGGCCGATGTCGGCGACCATCTGCACGAAGTAGGTGTTGACCGAGAGGGCCATCGCCTCCTTCAACCGGTACGGGCCGACCTCCGACCTGTCCTCGTTGGGGACGGTGGCACCCTCCTGGTTCATCCAGGGCTTGCCACTGCACGTCTGGACGGGGTCGGGGTAGGGCATCTCGTACGGCGACGAGTACTCCTGGATGGGCGGTCGCCCCTCCTCGAGCGCGGCCGCCGCGACGAAGGGCTTGAACGTCGAACCGGTCGGGAAGCCGAAGTTGGAGCCGCCCATGCTGTGGTCGACCGAATAGTTGATCTCGGTCTCGTTCTTGTCGTAGCCGTAGGGCTTCGACTGGCCCATGCCGAGGACCTTGCCGGTGCCGGGCTCGACCAGGGTGATCGCCGCGGCGACCGAGTCGCCCTTGTTGACGTGCCCCTTGAGCGAGGTGTGGACCGACCGCTGTGCCTGGGGGTCGAGGGTGGTCCGGATCGTCAGACCGCCCTGGTTCCAGATCTTGGCCCGGTCCTCCTTCTTCTTCCCGAAGACCGGGTCGCTCAGGAACACCTCGCGTACGTAGTCACAGAAGAAGGCCGAATCGGCGACCGCCGTGATGCAGCCGTTGTTCGGCTTGCTGACCTTCAGTCCCAGCGGTGCCTTCGACGCCTCGGCGGCCTCCTCCTGGGAGATGTCGCCGACCTGGGCCATCCGCGCCAGGACGACGTTGCGCCGCTTGGTGGCCTCCGTCTCGTCGTTGACCGGGTCGTACCGGCTCGGCGACTGGACGAGGCCGGCGAGGAGGGCGGCCTCCTGGAGGTTGAGGTCCTTGGCGGACTTGGAGAAGTAGCGCTGGGCGGCGGCCTCGACACCGTAGGCCTGCTGGCCGAAGAACGTGATGTTCAGGTAGTTCTCGAGGATCTTCTTCTTGCCCAGCTCCTCCTCGACCTGGATCGCGAACTTCAGCTCGCGGATCTTGCGGCCGATCGTCTGCTGGGTGGCCTGCGCGACCTTCGTCGCGTCGTCGCCGGCCTCCTCCACGAAGACGTTCTTCACGTACTGCTGCGTCAGGGTGGACGCGCCCTGGGAGACACCGCCGCTCTGCGCGTTGCGGTTCATCGCGCGCAGCACGCCCTTCAGGTCGACCGCTCCGTGCTCGTAGAAGCGGGAGTCCTCGATCGCGACGATCGCCTTCTGGAGGTACGGCGAGATGTCCTTGAGGTCGACCACCGTGCGGTCGCGCGAGTAGACGGTGGCGATCTGACCGCCCTTCGCGTCCAGGATGGTGGTGCGCTGGCTCAGCGGGGGCGTCTTGAGGTTGGCGGGGAGCTCGTCGAAACTCTCCACCGAGCCCTTGGCGGCCAGGCCCAGCGCACCCACGGCGGGCAGTGCGATACCGGCCAGGACGGCACCCGCGAGGACACTGACACCGAGGAACTTGGCGGCCTGCTGCGTTGACGACAGACCACCGCCCGAGCGCTTCTTTGGCATGGGAGCAGCCTACGTTCTCATTTACCGGACAGGCGTACAGGCCTTGGCCTAAGCTGCTCACAACTGTCACAGCAGCGAGGCCACGTATCAATACGTCCGGCGACCCCGAATCGTTCCGGATCTTCTCGACTTTCTTCGTCGGGGTGTGGTGGGTGCGTGTCCGGATCCGCCTCGTGTGTCACTCGGTGTCCGTTGTGGCGCAATGGAACTGACCCGAAACGTCGGGGTTGTCGCGCATGTCGCCAGGTCACTCCCCTGGGTGATCTGCCGCTTACCCATAGTCCGTTCGGGCCATTCAAGATTGGGCCCGCTGGGGGTGTTGCGCTGTGCCCACCTTCCGTAACGTCCTCAACTGGCGGCGGTGAATATGCCGCTGCCGCCGTGGGGGAGCCTCGATTCGGGAGAGGACGGCGCCGGTATGGGCTGGGTTACCGACTGGAGTGCGCAGGCCGCCTGCCGCACTACTGATCCGGATGAACTGTTCGTTCAAGGAGCAGCGCAGAACAGGGCCAAGGCGGTGTGCACCGGCTGCCCGGTGCGTACCGAGTGCCTGGCCGACGCGCTCGACAACCGCGTCGAGTTCGGCGTGTGGGGAGGCATGACGGAACGTGAACGCCGCGCACTGCTGCGCCGGCGGCCCACCGTGACGTCCTGGCGCCGGCTGCTGGAGACCGCGCGCACGGAGTACGAGCGGGGGACGGGCGTCGTGCCCCTCGACGACGACGAGGTGTACGCGAACTACGCGGCGGTGAGCTGAGGGCTCTCGGGGGGTCCTCGGCGGGGCGTCTCGGGCTGTGTCGGGGCGCCTTGGGCCGTCCCGGCGTGGGGCGGGTCGGCGTGCGTCAGGCGGTTGCCTCGGGTGGGGCGGGCGCCTCGGGTGTCTCGGGCAGCTCCGGCCTGTTGGTCGCGAGCCGGTCGCCGATGTCCCGCAGGCCTGCGAGGTCGTGCACGTCGCCGGGCAGCGCGGCCACTTCCGTCACCGCCACCTCGGGATGGAGCGCGGTGAAGCGGTCGCGTGTGCGCTGCTCGCGGGAGAGCAGCCGCATCCGCTCGACGTGCAGTCGCAGCAGGCCCGCGGTGAGCTGGTCGACGGACCGCTCCGCGTCCACCCCGTCGGTGTCTGTGCTGGTCTCGGTGGTGCTGGTGTCCGTGTCCGTGTCGTCCGCGGTGGCGGGGGAGCCTCCGTCGGGGACGTCTGAACTGGTGTGTGTGTCAGGGGAGTTACGAACTCCAGCTTTCCCGTCCTCCTGATCCACAATGCGGGAGTCCTCAAGATTTTCCGCGGCGGCGAGTGCCCGCTCGGCCGACAGCCGGTCGGCGCCGCTGCCGTGGACCCGGTTGAGCACCAGACCGGCCAGCGGCATGTCCTCCGCGGCCAGCCGTTCCACGAAGTACGCGGCCTCGCGCAGTGCGTCCCGCTCCGGGGCCGCGACCACCAGGAACGCCGTCCCGGGCGCCTGGAGCAGTTTGAACGTGGCGTCCGCGCGCGTACGGAACCCGCCGAACATGGAGTCCATCGCCGCCACGAACGTCTGGACGTCCCGCAGCAGTTGCCCCCCGAGCACCTTGCCCAGGACGCCGGTCATCATGGACATCCCGACGTTCAGGAACTTCATCCCCGCACGACCGCCGACCTTCGCCGGGGTCAGCAGGACGCGGATGAGTTTGCCGTCGAGGAAGGAGCCGAGCCGCTTGGGCGCGTCCAGGAAGTCCAGTGCGGAGCGGGAGGGCGGCGTGTCGACGACGATGAGGTCCCACTCGTCGCGGGCCCGCAGCTGCCCCAGCTTCTCCATCGCCATGTACTCCTGCGTGCCCGCGAAGCCCGCCGAGAGGGACTGGTAGAAGGGGTTGCCGAGGATCGCGGAGGCGCGCTCCGGGTCCGCGTGCGCCTCGACGATCTCGTCGAAGGTGCGCTTCATGTCGAGCATCATGGCGTGCAGTTCGCCGCCGGCGGAGTCGTCGATGCCCTTCACCCGGCGGGGGACGTTGTCGAGCGAGTCGATGCCCATGGACTGGGCGAGCCGGCGGGCGGGGTCGATGGTGAGGACGACCACCTTGCGTCCCCGTTCGGCCGCGCGCAGTCCCAGGGCCGCGGCGGTGGTCGTCTTGCCGACCCCGCCCGAGCCGCAGCACACCACGATCCGGGTGGCCCGGTCCTCGATCAGCGGGTCGATGTCGAGCGTGCGCACGGGGGAGAGGTGGTGGCGGGCCGGGTGGACCGGGTGGGCCGGTTCCGGGTGACGGCTCATGACATCCCCTGCTTCCGATACTTCCGACTCGTGACGGGCGTGGCGGACCTGATGGGCGTGGCGGGCGTGGTGGGCATGGCGGATCTGACGGGAGCGGCGGGCATGACGGGAACGCCGGGAGCGTTCCCGCCGGGTACGGGCACGGATGCGGATATGGCCGCGGACATGGGCAGGTCTCCGCCGGTCATGACACGCCCTGCGCGCGGAGTTCCTCGGCCAGTTCGTACAGGCCCGCCAGGTCCATGCCCTCCGCGAGCAGCGGCAGCTCGTGCAGGGGCAGGCCCACCTCGGCCAGCGCGGCGCGCTGTTCGGCCTCCAGCGTGTACCGCTCGGCGTACTCCTTGGCCTGCGCGAGCAACGGGTCCACCAGCTGCTCGGCGTGCCCGCCGCGCCGCGCGCCGCCGAGACCGGCGGACGACAGTGCCCGCGCGACAGAGGAACGTTCGACCGCCCCCATGAGTTCCAGGTCGGTCGCGTCCAGCACCTCGGGCCGCACCATGTTCACGATGATCCGCCCCACCGGGAGCCGGGCCCCCCGCAGCTCGGCGATGCCGTCCACGGTCTCCTGGACCGGCATCTCCTCCAACAGGGCGACCAGGTGCACCGCCGTCTCCGGTGATTTCAGCACCCGCATCACGGCCTGGGCCTGATTGTGTATCGGCCCGATCTTCGCGAGCCCGGCGACCTCGTCGTTGACGTTGAGGAAACGGGTGATGCGCCCGGTCGGCGGGGCGTCCATCACGACGTAGTCGTAGACGAACCGCCCGGTGCGGTCCTTGCGCCGCACCGCCTCGCACGCCTTGCCGGTCAGCAGGACGTCCCGCACACCGGGCGCGATGGTGGTCGCGAAGTCGATCGCGCCGAGCTTCTTCAGCGCCCGCCCGGCGCTGCCCAGCTTGTAGAACATCTGGAGGTAGTCCAGAAGGGCCCGCTCGGCGTCTATGGCGAGGGCATGCACCTCCCCGCCCCCGGGAGCGACGGCGATCTTCCGCTCCTCGTACGGCAGCGCCTCCGTCTCGAAGACCTGCGCGATGCCCTGGCGACCCTCGACCTCGACGAGAAGCGTCCGCTTCCCCTCCGTGGCCAGGGCCAGCGCGAGGGCCGCGGCCACCGTGGTCTTGCCGGTTCCGCCCTTGCCACTGACCACCTGAAGCCTGCTCACGCCTTTGAGCCTAATTGCTCCCCGCGCGCCCCGGCGGCTCCGGGGGCGAGTTGCCGGGCTTCCCGTGCTCCCGGGCACTCGGGGCCCCTGGGTTTCCCGGGCTTTCCAGACTTCCCGTGCTTCCCGCGCGGGGGACGGCAACGGCTAGAGTCGCCGCATGACGAAATGGGAGTACTCCACGGTTCCGCTGCTGGTCCACGCCACGAAGCAGATTCTGGACACCTGGGGCGAGGACGGCTGGGAGCTCGTGCAGGTCGTGCCGGGCCCGAACAACCCCGAGCAGCTGGTCGCCTACCTGAAGCGGGAGAAGCAGGCGTGAGCGCGGTCGAGGTCAGACTGGCCGAACTCGGCCTGAGCCTCCCGGAGGTCGTCCCGCCGCTGGCCGCGTACTGCCCGGCCGTGCGGTCGGGGCGGTACGTGCACACCGCCGGCCAGCTTCCCATGGTGGACGGCGAGCTTCCGCTGACCGGAAAGGTCGGTGCCGAGGTCACGGCCGAGGAGGCGAGGGAGCTGGCGCGCACCTGTGCGCTGAACGCCCTCGCCGCCGTGAAGTCCGTCGCCGGTGATCTGGACCGCGTCGCGCGCGTGGTGAAGGTCGTCGGGTTCGTGGCCTCGGCCGCGGACTTCACGGGCCAGCCGGGCGTCCTCAACGGTGCGAGCGAGCTGCTGGTCGAGGTCCTCGGCGACAAGGGCGTCCACGCCCGCAGCGCGGTGGGCGTCGCGGTACTGCCCCTCGACGCGCCGGTGGAGGTCGAGATCCAGGTGGAGCTGACGGACGAGGCCTGACGGACGCACGCTGACGGACGCGGGCAGGCAGCGCGCGTCCGACGCGTCCGGCGAAGGCGGGGGCGGGCCCGGGCTCGGCGGAGGGCCGCGTGGCCCGTGCGGGCCGCCGGGTCCGCCACCCCTCCTCGCCGCGTTCCCCTGCCGCTTCCCGGGACCGCGCGCCCTCTCACCTGCTTTCACCCGCTTTCATCCGCTTCCGCCCCCTTCCCTCCCCTTGCCCTTCCCTCCTCTTCTTCTCCCGCCGGCCACTCGAACATCCGCCCGTCCCGGGATAGCCTCCGGCCATGGTGAATGCGCAGGCTGGTGGGCAGTGGTACCCACCCGAGTGGCCGGTCCGCATCCGCGCGCTCGCGGAGGGCACCCTCACCCCGGTCCCGGCCAAGCGGGCCGCCACCGTGATGCTCCTGAGGGACGCCGGTGACGGCTGCGCCGTCCACATGCTGCGCCGAAGCGCCTCCATGGCCTTCGCCGGAGGCGCCTACGCCTACCCCGGCGGCGGCGTCGACCCGCGGGACGACGACCACCACGTCCGCTGGGCGGGCCCCCCGCGCGCGTGGTGGGCGGACCGGCTCGGCGTCGAGGAGACCGACGCCCAGGCGATCGTCTGCGCCGCCGTACGCGAGACGTACGAGGAGGCCGGTGTGCTGCTCGCCGGTCCGACGCCCGACTCCGTGGTCGGTGACACCACGGGCGCGGACTGGGAGGCGGACCGCGCGGCGCTCGTCGAGCGGAGGACGTCCTTCGCGGAGTTCCTCGACCGCCGAGGGCTGGTCCTGCGCTCGGACCTGCTCGGCGCGTGGACCCGGTGGATCACCCCGGAGTTCGAGCCCCGCCGCTACGACACCTGGTTCTTCGTCGCCGCGCTCCCCGAGGGGCAGCGCACCCGCAACGCCTCCACGGAGGCCGACCGCACGGTGTGGATCGCCCCGCGCGAGGCGGCCGCCGCGTACGACCGGGGCGAGCTGCTGATGATGCCGCCGACGATCGCGACCCTGCGCCAGCTGGCGGTGTACCCGGCGGCGGCGCAGGCGCTCGACGCGGCGTCCGCGCGGGACCTCACGCCGGTACTGGCCACCGCGCGCCTGGAGGAGGAGAAGATCGTGCTGTCCTGGCCCGGGCACGACGAGTTCACCCAGCACATCCCGACCGGTGGAGCACCCGCATGACGGACGCGGCAGCCCTTCCCGGCCAACCGCGCGGCGGGGTCCTCTCCGGACCCGCCACCGCGCGCGCGGTCAACGTCCTGGCTCCGAACGCCTCGGCCATGACCCTGGACGGCACCAACACCTGGATCCTCTCGGAACCCGGCTCCGCGCGGGCGGTCGTCGTCGACCCCGGCCCGCTGGACGAGGGGCATCTGCACAGCGTCGTCGACACGGCCGAGCGGGCCGGCAAGCGCGTCGCCCTCATCCTGCTGACGCACGGTCACCCCGACCACGCCGAGGGCGCCACCCGCTTCGCCGAGCTGACCGGCACGAAGGTACGGGCGCTGGACCCGGAGCTGCGGCTGGGGGACGAGGGCCTGTCCGGCGGGGACGTCATCGACGTGGGCGGTCTGGAACTGCGGGTCGTCCCCACCCCCGGCCACACCGCCGACTCCCTGTCCTTCCACCTGCCGGCCGACGGGGCCGTCCTCACCGGCGACACCGTCCTGGGACGCGGTACGACCGTCGTGTCCCACCCCGACGGCCGCCTCGGCGACTACCTGGACACCCTGCGCCGCCTGCGCTCGCTCACGGTCGACGACGGCGTCCACACGGTCCTGCCCGGCCACGGGCCCGTGCTGGAGGACGCCCAGGGCGCGGTCGAGTACTACCTGGCGCACCGGGCCCACCGCCTCGCCCAGGTGGAGACGGCCGTCGAGAACGGCCTGCTCGCCCCGTCCGAGGTCGTCGCCCACGTCTACGCCGACGTGGACCGCTCCCTGTGGCCGGCCGCGGAACTGTCGGTCCGCGCGCAACTGGAATACCTGCGGGAACACGGGCTCATCTAGCGGGGCGCGGGCTCGGTCGGCGCGAGCACGGCTCACCCGGTGGGGCGCGGTTCACTCGGTGGGGCACGGGCTCGTCCGGCGGGGTACGGGGCTTCACCCGAAAGCCCCGGCGCCCGGCAGGCGCTGAGGCCTGCGGGGCACCGGGGCTTTCGGCACGCGTGCCGGGAATCCCGTCAGCGGGAGCGCTTCGCGAGGCGCTCGACGTCCAGGAGGATCACCGCGCGGGCCTCCAGACGGAGCCAGCCGCGCTGCGCGAAGTCCGCCAGGGCCTTGTTGACCGTCTCGCGGGACGCGCCGACCAGCTGGGCCAGCTCCTCCTGCGTGAGGTCGTGGACGACGTGGATGCCCTCCTCGGACTGCACCCCGAAGCGGCGGGAGAGGTCCAGCAGGGCGCGGGCGACCCGGCCCGGGACGTCGGAGAAGACCAGGTCCGACATGGCGTCGTTGGTCTTGCGCAGCCGGCGCGCGACGGCCCGCAGCAGCGCCGTGGCCACCTCGGGGCGGGCGTTCAGCCAGGGCTGGAGGTCGCTGTGGCCCAGGGCGAGCAGCTTGACCTCGGTCAGCGCCGTGGCGGTCGCGGTGCGCGGGCCCGGGTCGAAGAGCGACAGCTCACCGATGAGCTCGCCGGGGCCGACGACGGCCAGCATGTTCTCGCGGCCGTCGGGGGAGGTCCGGTGGAGCTTGACCTTGCCCTCGGTGACCACGTAGAGCCGGTCTCCGGGGTCGCCCTCGTGGAACAGGGAGTCGCCCCGTGCGAGGGTCACCTCGCTCAGCGAGGCGCGAAGCTCCGCGGCCTGCTCGTCATCGAGCGCCGCGAAGAGCGGGTTCCGCCGCAGAACGTCGTCCACGTGTTCTCTCCTTGTCGACCTGCTCAGGGGATCTTGTTCCCCGCGTACCAGGGGACCGAGGTGCCCATTTTGCCGGACAGTCCAAACAGTGTGATCTGTCACAAGGATGCCGCACAGGTGTGCCCGGGTAAGCGGCAGGGGTCCAATTGGGCGCTGATCTTCAGGGGCCGGGGCGGATGTCGGTGCCGGGCCGTAGGCTGGTCGGGTGTCCAAATCGCCGGTGGGAGTGCGTGCTCAGGGGGCTGCGCGGGTGGCGGTACATCATGATTCCGCTGTGGGCGAACAGGGCTCCGGCGGCGGTGGGGAAACGGCGAAACCGACAAAGAAGGCACCGGTGAAGAAGGATTCGACCGCGAGTGCGAGCGAAGCGGCGGCCGAGGTGAGGCCCGCCTCCGCGAAGGGCTCCGCGCCTGCGCGGAAGACGGCGTCCGCGCAGAGCCCCGCGCCCGGGAAGAAGCCCGGGAAGAAGGCGGCGTCCGCGAAGAAGGCCGCCGCCGGGCGGCCCGGGGCCGAGTCGCGTACCGCGCTGGTCCGCCGGGCCCGGCGGATCAACCGGGAGCTCGCCGAGCTGTACCCGTACGCCCACCCCGAGCTGGACTTCGAGAACCCCTTCCAACTGGTGGTCGCCACGGTCCTGTCCGCCCAGACCACCGACCTGCGGGTCAACCAGACGACCCCCGCCCTCTTCGCGAAGTACCCCACCCCCGAGGACCTGGCCGCCGCCGTCCCGGAGGAGGTGGAGGAGATCCTCCGCCCCACCGGGTTCTTCCGGGCCAAGACCAGGTCGGTGATAGGCCTTTCGAAGATGCTGGCGGAGGAGTTCGGCGGCGAGGTGCCGGGGCGGCTCGAGGATCTCGTCAGGCTGCCCGGTGTGGGCCGCAAGACGGCCTTCGTCGTCCTCGGCAACGCCTTCGGCCGCCCGGGGATCACCGTGGACACGCACTTCCAGCGCCTGGTGCGCCGTTGGAAGTGGACGCAGGAGACCGACCCCGACAAGATCGAGGCGGCCGTCGGCGCGCTCTTCCCGAAGAGTGACTGGACCGATCTCTCGCACCATGTGGTCTGGCACGGCCGCCGCATCTGTCACGCCCGCAAGCCCGCCTGCGGAGCCTGCCCCGTCGCCCCGCTCTGCCCGGCGTACGGCGAGGGGGAGACGGACCCGGAGAAGGCGCAGAAGCTGCTGAAGTACGAGAAGGGCGGTTTCCCGGGCCAGCGTCTGAACCCCCCGCAGGCCTACCTCGACGCGGGCGGCCGGCCGGCCCCGCCGCTGGGCGCCGGATGACGGGGCATACCCGGCGGCCGCGGGTGGAACGATCTTTGGTGGAACGTTCCAGGGGCCGCCGGGCGTTGGACCTGTCGCCGGGAGCGGACGGGCAGGGGGCGGGACGACGGGGGTGGCGATGATGCGGGCGGGCGATATCCGGGGTGGCCGGGCGACGCTCAGCCAGGAGGGTCTGCCCTCCTGGCTGGACCCGGTGGTACGGGCGGCGGAGACGGTCGCGCCGGGGCAGTTGAGCCGCTTCCTGCCGCCGGCGAACGGCTCGGGGCGCCAGTCCGCGGTCCTGATCCTGTTCGGCGAGGGCGCGTACGGTCCGGAACTGCTGCTCATGGAGCGCTCGGCGGCGCTGCGTTCGCATGCCGGGCAGCCGGCCTTCCCCGGTGGCGCCCTCGACCCCGAGGACGGCGACCCGCTGGCCGACGGGCCGTTGTGGGCCGCGCTGCGCGAGGCCGAGGAGGAGACCGGGCTCGATCCGGCCGGTGTCCAGCTCTTCGGTGTCCTGCCCAAGCTCTACATCCCCGTCAGCGGATTCGTCGTCACCCCGGTGCTGGGCTGGTGGCGGGTCCCCAGCCCGGTCGGCGTCGTGGATCCCAACGAGACCGCCCGGGTCTTCACGGTCCCGGTGGCGGATCTCACCGATCCGGGCAACCGGGCGACCGCGGTCCATCCCAGCGGCCACCAAGGCCCGGCGTTCCTGGTCGAATCGGCTCTTGTCTGGGGTTTCACGGCCGGGGTCATCGACCGGCTGCTCCACTACGCGGGGTGGGAGCGCCCCTGGGACCGGGACAAGCGGGTCCCGCTGGACCAGAGGTCATGACAGGGTGGGCGCGGTGCCGTTGCGGTACGGGGGCTGGTGACGACGGTGGTTCGTGCCGTACGCCTCCGGACTCCGGCCGGACGGGAGCGACCGGAGTGACGAGGCGAGGCTGGAAGCAGTGAACGTGCTGGACATCCTGTTGCTGGTCGCCGCCGTCTGGTTCGCGATCGTCGGCTACCGCCAGGGGTTCGTCGTCGGCATCCTGTCGGTGATCGGGTTCCTGGGCGGCGGTCTCGTCGCCGTCTACCTGCTCCCCGTCATCTGGGACGTCCTGACGGACAACGCCGAGGTCGGCACGACCGCGGCCGTTGTCGCGGTCGTCGTCGTCATAGTCTGCGCCTCCGTCGGCCAGGCGCTGACCACGCACCTCGGCAACAAACTGCGCCGTCACATCACCTGGTCCCCGGCCCGGGCGCTCGACGCGACCGGCGGTGTCCTGGTCAACGTCGTCGCCATGCTCCTGGTCGCCTGGCTGATCGGCTCCGCCCTCGCCGGTACGACGCTGCCGACGCTCGGCAAGGAGGTCCGCGGCTCCAAGGTCCTGCTCGGTGTCTCCCGCGCGCTGCCCGACCAGGCCGACACCTGGTTCGCCGACTTCTCCTCCGTCCTCGCGCAGAACGGCTTCCCGCAGGTCTTCAGCCCGTTCGCGAACGAGCCGATCACCGATGTCCAGCCCCCCGACCCCGCCCTGGTCGGCAGCCCCGTGGCCGCCCGGGCCCAGCGGTCCATCGTCAAGGTCATGGGCACCGCACCGCAGTGCGGCAAGGTCCTGGAGGGCACGGGCTTCGTGTTCTCCGAACGCCGCGTCATGACCAACGCGCACGTCGTGGGCGGCGTCGACGAGCCGACCGTGCAGATAGGCGGCGAGGGCAGGAAGTACGACGCGACGGTCGTCCTCTACGACTGGAAGCGCGACATCGCGGTCCTCGACGTCCCGGACCTGAAGGCGCCGGCGCTGCGGTTCACGACCGACGACGCGGGCAGCGGGGACAGCGCCATCGTCGCCGGCTTCCCGGAGAACGGCGCGTACGACGTCAGGTCCGCGCGGGTCCGGGGGCGGATCACGGCCAACGGCCCGGACATCTACCACCGGGGCACGGTCCGCCGTGACGTCTACTCCCTGTACGCGACGGTCCGTCAGGGAAACTCCGGCGGCCCGCTGCTCACACCCGAGGGTCGGGTCTACGGCGTGGTGTTCGCCAAGTCCCTCGACGACGCCGAGACGGGGTACGCGCTCACCGTCGACGAGATCCAGGACGACATCACCCAGGGCCGTGCCGCGAACCAGCAGGTGGACAGCGACAGTTGCGCGCTCTGAGCGGCGCGCGGGACAGGGCCCGCGCACCGCTGTCGGATCACCCGCGTGGGTGAAGCAGCCGTGCCGAGACCCAGCGGGCCCGGCGGCGGAGGATATGGGGGATCCCCACCCTGAGGTCCGTACCCGCCATGTGCGGTGCACCGCCTCGCTGGTGGGGTCCCCTGCCGCCCGCCGAACTGCGGTCGCGGCCTGCGTCACTGTAGTCGTGCGTCCAGCCCATATTCCGACGGTGCCCCCGCCTCATGGTCGATAATCGCCTCAGGCGCAGCCAATTGGCCTATGCGCGAGGCACATGGCCCTTCGTAGGACAGGTGTTCACTTCCGTCGTGGGGGCGTCTTCGCTCAGCGGTCGGGCTCCGGGTCCTTCAGCCAGTTGATCAGCTCGGTGGAGAAGGTGACCGGGTCCTCCTCGTGCGGGAAGTGCCCGAGCCCGTCGAACAGCCGCCAGCGGTACGGCGCTTCGACGTACTGTCCGGACCCTGCGGCGCTCCGGGTGCGTACCACGGGATCCAGCGAGCCGTGCAGATGCAGCGTCGGCACCCGCACCGGACGCTTCATCCGGCGGTTGAACTGGATGCCGTCGGGCCGGGCCATGGAGCGCATCATCCAGCGGTACGGCTCGATCGAGCAGTGCGCCGTGGACGGGATGCACATGGCGCGCCGGTAGTTCTCCAGCGCCTCCTCCTCGGGCGGGCGCGGCCCGGACCAGTCCTGGATGAGTCGGGCCACCAGCGCCCCGTCGTCGGCGGTGAGCTGCCGCTCCGGGACCCAGGGCCGCTGGAACCCCCAGATGTGGGACATGGCGGAGGACTGCCTGACGTCCGCGAGCATGGCCGACCGCCAGCGCCGCGGATGCGGCATGGACGAGACCGCGAGCCGCCGTACGAGCTTGGGGCGCATCGCCGCCGCCGTCCAGGCCAGGTAGCCGCCCAGGTCGTGCCCCACCAGCGCGGCGTCCGGCTCGCCGAGGGAGCGGACCACTCCGGTGATGTCCAGCGCGAGGTTGGCCGGGTCGTAACCGCGCGGTGTGCGGTCGCTGCCCCCGACACCCCGCAGGTCCATGGCGACGGCGCGGAACCCCGCGTCGGCGAGTGCCGTCAGCTGGTGCCGCCAGGTCCACCAGAACTGCGGGAAGCCGTGCAGCAGCAGCACCAGCGGTCCGTCGCCGAGCTCCGCGATGTGGAAGCGTGCGCCGTTGGCGGCCACGTCCCGGTGGGTCACCTCGGCGCCCGGGATGTCGAGGCGCACGGCCGAGAGGGGGTGCGCCGAGGGAGGTTGCCCCGAAGGGAGGGAGGAGCCCGTCATGAGGACGAGCGTCCCACAGCTTCGATCGCCGCGGGGGTCCGGTTCTTGGGCAGGTCGAGTTCGGGACGCGGGTGCGGCTTGGCCTTCTGCAGCACGCCCGCGGTCTCCTTCATGGAGGCGGCGACCTTCTGCGGGCCCCGGCTCTTCTTCGCCTTCTTCGCGAAGACGACGCCGATCAGCGCGAGGACGCCGGCGACGAGGCAGTTCGCCACGAAGGACAGCAGGAAGCAGAGGGCGAGGTTCCAGTCGCTCCAGGTGTGGATGCCGTAGGCCAGGGCGAAGCTCAGCATCGGCAGGGAGAACAGCAGGATGAGGCCGGCCAGGGTCAGCACCACGCCGCTCCTCGCGCCCCGCTTCGCGTCCTGCTTGAGCTGCGCCTTCGCCAGCGCGATCTCGTCGTGCACCAGCGCCGACATGTTCTCCGTCGCCGAGGCGAACAGCTCGCCGATGCTGCGTTCGGCGCCGACCGGGCTGCCGTCGGGTGCGCTCATCGCGGTCTCCCTCTTCTGCGTACGTATCGCGTGCCACTGTGTGTCGCTGTGTACGGTTCAGTCTGCCGTCTGACGGTTCCTGTCCGGTCGGTCGCCACGTCCGGCCACGTGGGTCCGACCCCGTGGGCCGGGCGTGGCATGGCCGATCGCGTGTGTCCGCGTGTGCCTGCGGGCGTCCGACTGTCCTGACTTTTGTACCGTCTCGTCAGATCATGCCGGACCGTCGTGGTCCTCGCCTGCCCCGCCCGGCACTTCGGCAAGCCCGTGCCGCTGTTCGGCCTTCTCCCGGGCGAGCCGCCGGTGCTCGGCGGCCTTGCGGTCGTGGATCTCCGCCATCCGCAGGTGGTGGGCCGGGTCGTCCTCCTCGTACACGTCGGGGATGCCGCTGAGGTCGTCGTCGCGCTCCTCCTCCTGGGCCAGCCTGCGGTACTCGGCGTTCCGGATCTTCAGCAGCACGGTCGCCACCACGGTCGCGATCAGCGAACCGGTCAGCACGGCGGCCTTGACGCCGTCCGTCATCGCCGCGTCGCCCTCGAAGGCGAGTTCACCGATGAGCAGGGAGACGGTGAACCCGATCCCGGCCAGCATCGCCACCGCGAACACGTCCGCCCAGGCGAGGTCCTCGCTGAGCGAGGCCCTGGTGAAGCGTGTGGTCAGCCAGGTGCCGCCGAAGATGCCGACCGTCTTGCCGACGACGAGGCCGAGGACGACGCCGAGCGTCTCGGGCGTGGTGAACACGTCCGCGAGTGCGCCGCCGGAGACCACCACACCCGCGCTGAACAGGGCGAACAGCGGGACGGCGAGGCCCGAGGAGAGGGGCCGGACGAGGTGCTCGACGCGCTCACCGGGGGACTGCTCCTCACCCTCGTGGCGGTGGCATCGCAGCATCAGGCCCATGGCGACACCGGCGATGGTGGCGTGGATGCCGCTGTTGTACATCAGGCCCCAGACGACGAGGGCGAGCGGCACGTACACGTACCAGCCGCGCACGCTCTTGCGGAGCAGCAGCCAGAAGACGGCCAGGCCCGCCACGGCACCGCCGAGCGCGGCGAAGTCCAGGTCGGCGGTGAAGAAGACCGCGATGATCAGAATCGCGAAGAGGTCGTCGACGACGGCGAGGGTGAGCAGGAAGGCGCGCAGCGCGCTCGGCAGGGAGGTGCCGATGACGGCGAGCACGGCGAGCGCGAAGGCGATGTCGGTGGCGGTGGGCACGGCCCAGCCGGCCAGTGAGCCGCCGCCGATGCCGCTGGTGAGCGTGTAGACGAGCGCCGGTACGGCCATGCCGCACAGGGCGGCGACGACGGGGAGCGCGGCGGCCCGGGGGTCGCGCAGATCACCGGCGACGAGTTCGCGCTTGAGTTCCGCTCCGGCGACGAAGAAGAAGACCGCGAGCAGTCCGTCGGCGGCCCAGTGCGCGACGGACAGGTTCAGGCCGAGCGACTCGGGGCCGAGGCGGAAGTGGCTGACGCTCTCGTAGCTGTCCCGCAGGGCGGGCACGTTCGCCCAGATCAGCGCGGTGATCGCGGCGACGAGCAGCAGCATGCCGCCGACGGTCTCGGTACGCAGCGCGTCCGCGACGAAGTTCCGCTCGGGCAGGGAGAGGCGGCCGAGGGCCTTGCGGGGGCTGGGGGTGCGGGGCGCGGTCACGGGGTGGTCCTCTGATCGTCGGGCAGCACGAATCGTGTGCCGACCAGACTTCCCGGCGCTCCATGAGACAGCTTGTGTGCGGGTGGCCTGCAGCGGCCACCTTCGTGACCACTGTAGCCAACGTGCTTCCGGGCCGCACCGAGGGCTTCCGGTGACGGACGCCGCGGGGGTGCCCGGCGCGTGCGTCGCGCCGGGCACCCCGTGTGCTTGCGGTCGGGCGACCCCGTGTTCCGGCGGCCGGCCGACCTGTGCTCAGCCCTCTGCTCAGCCCTCGCCGGGCGCCTGGGGCAGCTTCGCCTGGATCAGGTCCATCACGGTGGAGTCGGTCAGCGTGGTCACGTCACCGAGCTGACGGTTCTCCGCGACGTCCCGCAGCAGCCGGCGCATGATCTTGCCGGAGCGGGTCTTCGGCAGCTCGTTGACCGGCAGGATCCGCTTGGGCTTGGCGATCGGGCCGAGTGTGGCGCCCACGTGGTCGCGCAGCTCGGCGACCAGCTGCTCGGTCTCCGCCGCCGTGCCGCGCAGGATCACGAAGGCGACGATGGCCTGCCCGGTCGTCTCGTCCGCCGCGCCGACCACGGCCGCCTCGGCGACCGACGGGTGGGAGACGAGCGCCGACTCCACCTCGGTGGTGGAGATGTTGTGCCCGGAGACCAGCATCACGTCGTCGACCCGGCCGAGCAGCCAGATGTCGCCGTCGTCGTCCTTCTTGGCGCCGTCGCCGGCGAAGTACTTGCCCTCGAACCGTGACCAGTACGTGTCGATGTACCGCTGGTCGTCGCCCCAGATGGTGCGCAGCATCGCCGGCCACGGCTCGGTGAGGACCAGGTAGCCGCCACCGCCGGCGGACACCTCGCGCGCCTCGTCGTCGACGACGGTCGCGGCGATGCCGGGCAGCGGGGTCTGGGCGGAGCCCGGCTTGGCGCCGGTCACGCCGGGCAGCGGCGAGACCATGATGCCGCCGGTCTCGGTCTGCCACCAGGTGTCCACCACGGGGGTGCGGTCCGCGCCGATGTTCTTGCGGTACCAGATCCACGCCTCGGGGTTGATCGGCTCACCGACGGAGCCGAGGACCCGCAGCGAGGACAGGTCGAACTTCGCGGGGATGTCGTCGCCCCACTTCATGAACGTCCGGATCGCGGTGGGCGCCGTGTAGAGGATCGTCACGCCGTACTTCTGCACGATCTCCCAGAAGCGGCCCTGGTGCGGGGTGTCGGGCGTGCCCTCGTACATGACCTGGGTCGCGCCGTTGGCGAGCGGCCCGTAGACGATGTACGAGTGCCCGGTGACCCAGCCGACGTCGGCCGTGCACCAGAACACGTCCGTCTCCGGCTTGAGGTCGAAGACCGCCCAGTGCGTGTACGCCGTCTGCGTGAGGAAGCCGCCGGAGGTGTGCAGGATGCCCTTCGGCTTACCCGTGGTGCCGGAGGTGTAGAGGATGAACAGCGGCTGCTCGGCCTCGAACGCCTCCGGGGTGTGCTCGGTGCTCTGGCGTCCCACCGCCTCGTGCCACCACAGGTCGCGGCCCTCGGTCCAGGCGACGTCCTGGCCGGTGCGGCGGACGACGAGGACGTGCCGCACGGTGTCGGCGCGGTCGGCCGCCTCGTCCACGGCGGGCTTGAGCGCGGACGGCTTGCCGCGCCGGTAGCCGCCGTCGGCGGTGATGACGACCTTGGCGTCGGCGTCCTGGATACGGGTCGCGAGCGCGTCCGCCGAGAAGCCGCCGAAGACGACGGAGTGCGCGGCGCCGATACGGGCGCAGGCCAGCATGGCGACCGCCGTCTCGGGGATCATCGGCATGTAGATCGCCACCCGGTCGCCCTTGCGGACGCCCAGCTCCAGCAGGGCGTTGGCGGCCTGGGAGACCTCGTCCTTGAGCTGGGCGTAGGTGATCGTGCGGCTGTCGCCGGGCTCGCCCTCGAAGTGGATGGCGACCCGGTCGCCGTGCCCGGCCTCCACATGCCGGTCCACGCAGTTGTAGGCGACGTTGAGTTCGCCGTCCTTGAACCACTTGGCGAACGGCGGGTTCGACCAGTCGAGCGTTTCGGTGGGTTCCTTGGCCCAGGTCAGTCGGCGGGCCTGCTCGGCCCAGAAGCCGAGCCTGTCAGCCTTGGCCTGTTCGTACGCCTCCGCGGTGACGTTGGCGTTGGCGGCCAGGTCGGCGGGGGGTGCGAACCTGCGTTCTTCCTTGAGCAGGTTGGCCAGGCTTTCGTTGCTCACGGCATCTGCCTTTCCCGGAGTGTCCGTTGTGTCCCGGGCCACAGCTCATCAGACCCGGGGGTGGGCTGACAAGGGCCGATGGCGAAATGGTTTAGACCTTTTGAGGTCAACTCTCTGAGGTCAACCGACCGTTTCCGTGGCCCGGGGGTCATCCGTACCCACGGACGCCGAGGGCACGCGGTTCAGTCTCTGTCACGCCACTCATACCCGCGACGGCCCCTCACCGCGCCAGATCCGCCGCCCTCACCCGGTCGAACCTGCCCTCTCCCGCCGTCTCGGTGAGGAGGTACGCCTGCGCCTCACCCACATGGAAGTACATGCCGTGGAGCGTCAGGTTCCCGTCCTTCAGAGCACGGGCCACCGACTCGTGGGCGCGCAGATGGTCGAGCTGCTGGACGACGTTGGCCAGGCAGAGCCGCTCAGCCGGGTCGGCCGACGCCCGTTCGCCGAGGCGCGCCCAGGGCCCGTGTCCGCCGCCGGCCCGCTCCAGGCTCGGCAGCCCGTGCCGCAGCCACCGTCTCAGCGGAGTGCGGGCACCGTCCGGCTCCGGATCGAGCAGGGCCTGCACGGCACCGCACCCGGAGTGCCCGCAGACCGTGATGGACCGCACCGCGAGCACCTCCACGGCGTACTCGAGGGCGGCCGCCACCGAGTCGTCGCCGCTCTCCTCGCCGGGCGGCGGTACGAGGTTGCCGACGTTGCGGACCACGAAGAGGTCTCCCGGACCGCTGGAGGTGATCATCGATGTGACCAGCCGTGAGTCGGCACAGGTGAGGAACAGTTGGGTCGGCTGCTGCCCCTCGCGCGCCAGCCGCGCCGGCTCACCGCGCACCAGGGGGGCGGTGCTCCGCTGGAAGGTGCTGAGACCACGCACCAGTTCCTGGCCGGTCTCGGCCCGGGGCACCTCCGGCCCGCCCGCACCAGAGGTGCCGACCGCACGGGGTGCGTCGCCCTCATGGAGCAAGCCTCCGGTGCCGGAGCGGATCGCCCGTCCGCCCGAGCCGCTGTGGAATCCCGGGCTGCCGGGGGCACCGGGAGCCCCGGGGACGTCGTGGACGCCGTGCATGTCGTGGACGCTGCGGTCGTCGTTCGGTACGGAGCCGCCCGTGGGTACGAAGTCGCCCGGGAGTACGGATCGTGGGGGCTCGCACTGGTGGTTGCGCCAGGCCGTCCAGGGCCGGCAACGGCACTCGGCGCCGGTGGTCGGGTCCGCCGCGTCGGTGCCGTCCGGAGTAGAGGCGGCGGGTGCGGCGGCGAGGACCGCGGGCTCGGCGATCCGGACTCCGGCTCCGGGTCGGCGGCCGGTGATCTCGACCGCGCCGCCCCGGGCGGTGTGCGTGTTCTGCCAGTCCTGCAGGGCCTCGTACGCCGCGTGGTCCATGAACGACCCGTCCAGCGTCACGACGGTGGTGGCCCCCGGGGGTACGAGATGCAGGGACCGGCTGAGCCGGGGTACGGCGAGGAACGTCAACTGCCCTCGGACATGTACGTGATGGACTCCTTTCTTCTCCTCATGCGTGATCCGGGTGCGGGTGAGGCGGTGCAGGGCCACGCCGACGGCCGCGGCGATGCCGAGGGCGACGCCCTCCAGGACGCCCGCGGACACCACGCCGAGGGCGGTCACGGCGTAGACGAGGACTTCGCGGTGCCGGGTCACCGTACGGATGTGGTGCAGGGACACCATCTGGGTGCCGACGGCCATCACCAGGGCGGCGAGTGAGGCGAGCGGGATGAACTCCAGGATCGGGACCATCAGCAACGCGGCGACCACGACGAGAACGCCGTGCAGCATCGTGGAGTTCCGGCTCACGGCGCCCGCGTTGACATTCGCGGAACTGCGCACCGCCACCCCGGCCACGGGCAGTCCGCCGAGGCAGCCGGAGGCGATGTTCGCGGTGCCCTGACCGAGCAGTTCGCGGTCCAGGTCGGAGCGGGGGCCGTGGCCCGGACCGGGGCGGCGGGAGACCATTTTGTCCACGGCGACCGCGCCCAGCAGCGACTGCACGCTGCACACCAGTGTGGTGGTGAGCACAGCGGCGACGAGGCCGAGTACGGGCCCCTCGGGCAGCCCGGCCAGTGCGTGGCTGCGCCAGGACGGCAGGTCGACCTCGGCCAGGACGAGACCGGCCGCGGTCGCGACCGCGGTGGCCCCGGTGACGGCGACGAGCGCGGCCGGGACCCTGCGCAGAAGGCGTCCAGCTCTGCCGGGGATCCGGGGCCACAGCAGGAGCAGGGTCAGGGTGAGCACGCTCACCGCGACGGCAGCGGGGTCCAGGTTCGCCAACTGGGCAGGAAGCGCACGGAGGTTGTCGGGGACGGAGCTCTGCGGGGTGCCGCCGAGGACGATGTGGACCTGGGCGACGGCGATGGTGACGCCGATACCGGCGAGCATCCCGTGCACGATGGCGGGGCTGACGGCGAGTGCGCCGCGTGCCACCCGCAGACAGCCCAGGCCGAGTTGGGAGAGCCCGGCGAGAACGGTGATGGCACAGGTCGTCCGCCAGCCGTACTGCTGGATGATGTCGGCGGTGACGACGGTGAGTCCGGCGGCCGGGCCGCTGACCTGGAGCGGGGAGCCGCCGAGCCGTCCGGCGACGAGTCCGCCCACGGCGGCGGCGACCAGGCCGGCCTGAAGCGGTGCTCCGGTGGCGAGGGCGATGCCGAGGGACAGGGGCAGAGCGATCAGGAAGACCGCGACGGCGGCCGACAGATCGGCGCCCGCGATGCGGAGCCGACGGGGCCCGGTCGGCGGCGGGCTGTGGGGCGGGTGGGCACGCCCGGTCCGGTTCGGATCGCTGGCGTGGGTGGTGGGAACACAGGTTGGCATGCTTCCCGTCTCCTCCGGGGCTGCGCGGTCGCGGAAGTGGGGGGTGAATCGCTCGGCGGCGGCGGCGGGGCGGTCGCAGTCGCGGTCGCGGCCGTGGGTCACGGAGTCAGAACGGCGGGATCGGTCAACGGCGGCGAGGAACCTCGGCGGCAAGAACCCCAACCATCAGTAAACGAATCGTAATTCAGAGTAAAGGACGAGTCTTTGCTTTTCGGGCAAATGACCTAACGAATACTCCCCACGGGTGAACTAGGCGTTTCATCGGCTTGTCGTATTAATTCCTTCTCGGTCCCATGCGACTTTGGCGGCGTTGTCGGCGTGGACCGGCAGGCATCCGACATCGCCGCCCACGGGGCCGGCCCGAGAGAAGGAAGCAGGTGGGCGGGCATGGCCGCCACCCGAAGGATCGCCGTGGGCGCCGTGATCGCCGCGGTCTGTGTCGTCCCGCTCGCCGGCTGCGGGGCCGGCGCCGACGGTTTCGGCAAGGAATCCCAGGACCAGAAAAAGGCGGCGCCGGCGCCGAAGAACGTGGTCCGGCTGATCGGCGACGGCTCCACCGCGTACACCGGGGCCCAGCCGCACCTGCCCGAGCCCGAGCGGCTGGAGCCGGGCGAGAAGCCCCCGCAGTTCGTCGTCTTCTCGTGGGACGGTGCGGGTGAGGACAGCCAGAAGCTCTTCTCCCACTTCCGCAAGGTCGCCAAGGAGAACGACGCGACCATGACGTACTTCCTGAGCGGCGTGTACATGCTCCCGGAGGGGAAGCGTGACCTCTACCGCCCGCCGCAGCACTCACCGGGCCGGTCCGACATCGGCTTCAACGACGCCGAGGGCATCGCCGCCACCGTGGAGCAGCTGCGCCTGGCATGGCTCGAGGGCAACGAGATCGGCACCCACTTCAACGGTCACTTCTGCGGTCCCGACGGCGGGGTCGGCGAGTGGTCGGTGGCGGAGTGGAAGGACGAGATCGCCCAGGCCAAATCGTTCGTGAAGGAGTGGAAGACCCACACCGGCATGAAGAACAAGGCCCCTCTCCCCTTCGACTACGACAAGGAACTCATCGGGGCCCGCACCCCCTGTCTGGAGGGTCAGGAGAACTTCACGAAGGCGGCGAGAGAGCTGGGCTTCCGCTACGACACCAGTGGTGTCGACAACCAGGTGTGGCCGGAGAGGAAACAAGGGCTGTGGGATCTGCCGCTGCAACTCGTCCCGTTCCCCGGGCGCTCCTTCGAGCAGCTCGCCATGGACTACAACTTCATGGTCAACCAGTCCGGCACCGAAACCCAGGGCGACCCCGCCAAGCACGCGCAGTGGGGTGACGAGATGCGGGACGGCCTGCTCGCGGGCTTCCGGCGGGCCTACGACGGCAACCGGGCACCTCTGATCATCGGCAACCACTTCGAGTCCTGGAACGGAGGCACCTACATGCGGGCCGTCGAGGAGGTCGTCGAGGAGGTGTGCACCAAGCCGGACGTGCGCTGTGTCTCCTTCCGGCAGCTCGTGGACTGGCTGGACGTCCAGGACCCGAAGTCCCTGGCGAAACTGCGCACCCTGACCGTGGGCGAGGCCCCGAAGCAGGGTTGGAAGTCCTTCCTGTCCGGCGCCCCCGCCCCGGCCCCCAGGGGTGTGCCCGGAGCGCCCGCGGCGAAGGGGTGAGCGGCGGTCTTCGCTGTGGCTTCGCCGCGGCTTCGGCGGGCGGTACGGCGTGAGGAAGGCCACTCCCGCGCAGGACGAGCGCCCCGGGTGCGTAATGTCGTACTCATGAGTACGACAGGCGCGACCGCCGATCCTCCCCCGGGCTCTCGGAAGAGTTCGAGCAGCGGGGACCCCCTCGCGGCCCTGGGCTCGCTGCCCGGTGTGTCCGACTCCGTGGAATCCGTCCGCAAGGCCGTGGACCGGGTCTACAAGCACCGGGTCATGCGACGGCGCAGCAACGAGATCACCTCTGAGGCGGCCCTGCGCGGCGCCCGCGGCTCGGCGGCGCTGTCCGGGGCGGACTGGGCTCTGGAGGAGGTGCGCCGGCGCAGCGACTTCGGCAGCGGCGACGAGGCGCGCACGATGGGAGCGGCCCTGCGGCTGTCGGCCGAGGCGGGGCAACTGCTGTCCATCTGGCGCCAGTCGCCGCTGCGGGTGCTCGCCCGGCTGCATCTGGTCGCGGCGGCCGACCAGGCCGACCAGGTCGGGCGGCCGCGGAAGGAGGGCGAGTCGGTCGACGAGCCCCTGATCGGGCTTCCGCTGCCCGCCGCGGCGGAGGCGCACGGCCGGCTGGAGGGCCTGGCGGAACTGGTCATCGCGGGCAGTTCCGCCCCGGCGCTGGTGACGGCCGCCGTCGTGCACGGTGAACTGCTCGCACTGCGCCCTTTCACCTCTCACAACGGCCTTCTCGCGCGTACGGCCGAACGCATCGTGCTGGTCGGCAGCGGGCTGGACCCGAAGTCGGTCTGCCCGGCCGAGGTCGGCCATGCCGAACTGGGACGGGATGCCTATCTGGCCGCTCTGGCGGGTTATGTCTCGGGCACCCCCGAGGGCGTGGCCTCCTGGATCGCCCACTGCGGACGCGCGGTCGAACTGGGGGCGCGTGAGTCCACGGCGGTGTGTGAGGCGCTACAGCGCGGGGCGGCGTAGGCGCGGTCGCGCAGAGATGCGGCGGTACGAGAACTCGTACCGCCGCTGGCATGCCCACCTGGTTACCAAGCGTCCTCGATATATGCCCATCAGGTCGGGAACTTTGCCCGTCCCTGGTGCGGCTGGCCCGTAATCGACGGGTCGACGTCGCGTGGGTGCCCTGTGGCCATGCTCGGTCCGTGGGGCCAAATGCGTTCTGAAGGGGATCCTCTCGGATGTCCTTGGTCTCGCGGGCCGTTGAGTCCTTTGTACTCCAGGTTCGAAGCAAGCGGAAGTGCTGGGTCCGCTTCTTTACTTTTAGGTTCAAATACGCGTCAATCGGACGCCCGTCCGGCGAAGGGGAATCCGGCCTGTCGGCGCGTCGTGCGGGGTGGCCGGTCAGGCCACCGTCGACCGGCGTCGGCTCGCGTACCAGACCAGACCCGCGGTGGCCGCGGCGGCGCCTATGGCGGCGGCCGCCACGAGGGCCGGGCGAGGAGGTACGGAGAGTGCGGGCAGGCGCTGCTTGAGCCGTACCGGCCGGTGGAAGTCCAGGACCGGCCACTCGCGCGCGACCGCTTCGCGGCGCAGTGCCCGGTCCGGGTTCACGGCGTGCGGATGGCCCACGGACTCCAGCATCGGCAGATCG
The DNA here is from genome assembly GCF_052246875.1 of Streptomyces sp. GDS52. NCBI lineage: Bacteria > Bacillati > Actinomycetota > Actinomycetes > Kitasatosporales > Streptomycetaceae > Streptomyces > Streptomyces sp. GDS52. The sequence goes on along the minus strand of NZ_CM125966.1, from coordinate 3,251,431 downwards.
GTCGCCGAGTCGCTGTAGGCGTAGCAGCGGGCGAGGTCGTAGCCCTCGGATTCGGCCAGTTCCCTGATCGCCTCGGCCTTGGTCGGACCGTACGCGTAGTACTCCACCTCCCCGGTGAAGCATCCGTCGTCGCCCACCACCATGCGGGTGGCCACGACCCGGTCCGCTCCGAGCAGCTCGCCGATCGGCTCGACCACCTCGGCGCCCGAGGTGGACACGATTACCACGTCGCGGCCGGCGGTGTGGTGCTGTTCGATGAGAGTGGCGGCCTCGTCGTAGATGATCGGGTCGATCAGGTCGTGCAGGGTCTCTGCGACGATCTCCTTGACCTGTTGGACGTTCCAGCCGCGGCACATTGCGGACAGGTACTTGCGCATCCGTTCCATCTGGTCGTGGTCCGCGCCGCCGGCCAGGAAGACGAACTGGGCGTATGCGGTGCGCAAGGCTGCCCTGCGGTTGATCAGGCCGCCTTGGTAGAACGACTTGCTGAACGTGAGCGTGCTCGACTTCGCGATGACCGTCTTGTCCAGATCGAAGAAGGCGGCTGTGCGGGGCAGTGAGTGGTTTTCCACGCCTTGAGCATAGGCGCAGCCCATTCGGCGTAAGATGTGGCGCGTGGGTTTGCCTGAGAGGCCTCTCGGGTACACCATGGAAGTCACGGATCGTTCGCGACCGTGCTAACCCGGTCCGGCTCCTCCCCCCCCGAGTCGGCCGTGGGGACGACCCCCGCTCTCCCCCCCGGCGGGGGTCGTCGCATGTCCGGGTGGGTTTTCTCCTTCTCTTCATGGTCGAGGCGTGATCAGTCGACCGGGACGAGTCAGGGTTTGACATGCTCACGCCTATTGACTCTGTGTAGTGGATGGATTGCTCTGCGGAGGTCACGCGGGGTGTGTGCCGGGCTCGCCGGTATGGGTGACGGCGATATTCACAACCGGTGGCCCGTCCACAGTTTTCGACCAAGATCCACACGATTTCCCGGATCGCTGCACCGTGATTCCAGCGCGTCCCGCTCGCGGCGAGTTCATCGCCGGTTCTGTTTTGTCGAGTCGCGTACGGCCGGTTTCTGGCGGCCGTTCATATGGAGACCGCTTGCCGGTTCTTCACACGTTTGGGAATCGCGGGGCCGCAGGGGCGCCGCGAGATGCAGCGAAGGGGGACGACCATGGCAGGAACCGTCACACACGATCCGCCACCCGCCGCCGGAGGAGACAGGCCGGGCGGGCCGCTGATCGTCACCGAGGACCCCGGACTTCTCGACGATCTGCTGCGTCTGTGCGCCGCGGCCGGCGCCACCCCGGAGGTCCACCACGGAGTTCCGGAACCGAGAGGCAGTTGGGAGGCCGCGCCGCTCGTCCTCGTCGGCGACGACGCCGCTCGGCGCGTACGCGGTGCCGCGCGTCGGCGAGGAGTCGTGCTGGTCGGCCGCGACCAGGACGACTCCGGGGTCTGGCGCAGGGCCGTGGAGATCGGCGCCGACCATGTGCTGATGCTGCCCGACGGCGAGCAGTGGCTGGTCGACCGTATCGCCGACGTGGCCGAGGGCGTCGGCCGGCCGGCCCTGACCGTCGGGGTCCTCGGCGGCCGCGGCGGAGCCGGAGCCTCCACCCTGGCGTGCGCGCTCGCCGTCACCTCGGCGCGGGAGGGATTGCGCACCCTCCTGGTGGACGCGGATCCGCTGGGCGGCGGACTCGACGTGGTCCTCGGGGGCGAAACGGCGGAAGGACTGCGCTGGCCCGCGTTCGCCGCCTCACGGGGGCGGGTCGGCGGTGGAGCCCTGGAGGAGTCGCTGCCCGAACTGCACTCGCTGCGGGTGCTCAGCTGGGACCGGGGCGACTGCGTCGCCGTACCGCCCCAGGCCGTACGGGCGGTGCTCGCCGCGGCCCGGCGAGGAGGCGGCACGGTCGTGGTCGACCTGCCCCGCCGCGTCGACAGCGGGGTGGCCGAAGCCCTCGCGCAACTCGACCTCGGGCTCCTGGTCGTCCCCGCCGAGCTGCGCGCCGTCGCGGCGGCCGGACGGGTCGCCTCCGCCGTCGGCATGGTCCTGCGCGACCTGCGGGTGGCGGTGCGCGGCCCGTACATGCCCGGCCTCGACGACCGGGAGGTCGCCCGGCTGCTCGGGCTGCCCCTCGTCGGCGACGTGCCCGTCGAGCCCGCCCTGCAGCGTCCGTCCGGATCGGGACAACCACCTGCGGCGTCCGGCCGGGGCCCGCTGGCCCGCTTCTGCAAGGAGTTCTGGGAGCGGGCGCTGGTGGAGGCGAGGACGGCATGAATATCAGGGGCATCAGGAGGGCGGAGAGGCCGCGCCACGCGCCGGCGGGCGGCCCGGAGAGCGCGGCGCCCGACGGGACACACGGTGTGCCGCCGACGGGCCTGCGGGGCGTGGCCGGGGTCGGGGCGCCGATGAGGGGTGAGGCCTCCGGCACGCCGGTGGGCGGGCCGAAGGCGCCTCCGGACATGCTCGACGGGGTGCGGCGGTGGCTCGCGGAGAGCGGGTCCGAGCCGACGCCCGCGCGGGTGGCGCAGGCGCTGCGGGAGCAGGGGCGGGTCCTCGGCGACGCCGAGGTGCTGAGGGCCGCCGAACACCTGCGGTCCGAGCTGATCGGCAGCGGCCCGCTGGATCCACTCCTCACCGACCGGTCGGTGACCGACGTACTGGTGTCGGCACCGGACCGGGTCTGGGTGGACCGCGGCGGCGGACTGGAACTCACCCGCGTCTCCTTTCCGGACGCGGCCGCCGTACGGCGGCTCGCCCAGCGGCTCGCCGCCGTCGCCGGCCGGCGCCTGGACGACGCCCGGCCGTGGGTGGACGCGCGGCTGCCCGACGGGACACGGCTCCACGCGGTGCTCCCCCCGGTGGCCGTCGGCTGCACCTGCCTGTCCCTGCGGGTCGTACGGCCCCGCGCCTTCACCCTGGACGAACTCACGGCGGCGGGAACGGTGCCACCGGGCGGCGACCGGATCCTGCGCGCACTGCTCGACGCGCGACTGTCCTTCCTGGTCAGCGGCGGCACCGGAACCGGGAAGACGACCCTGCTCAGCGCTCTGCTGGGACTGGTCGGACCGGACGAGCGGATCGTCCTCGCCGAGGACTCGGCCGAACTGCGGCCCGACCATCCACACGTCGTACGCCTGGAGAGCAGGCCCGCGAACCAGGAGGGCGCCGGACTCGTCACGCTCGAGGACCTGGTGCGCCAGGCACTGCGGATGCGGCCGGACCGGCTGGTCGTGGGCGAGGTGCGCGGCCCCGAGGTGGTCCACCTCCTGGCCGCCCTCAACACGGGACACGAAGGCTCGGGGACCGTCCACGCCAATGCCGCTGCGGACGTACCCGCCCGGCTGGAAGCGCTCGGCACGGCTGCCGGGCTCGACCGGTTCGCGCTGCACAGCCAACTGGCGGCCGCCCTGTCCGTGGTGCTGCACCTCGTACGTGAGCGGGGCGGCCGGCGGCGGATCGCGGAGGTGCACGTGCTGGAACGGGACCCGTCGGGGCTGGTGCGGACGGTGCCCGCGCTGCGGTGGGGTCCGGACGCCTTCGCCCACGAGCCGGGGTGGGAGCGGCTGCGGGAGCTGCTCCGGCAGGGGGGCGGGGGCGGTGGACGGTGAGCGAGTGGGTGCGGTCGAGGGCGCGGTCGAGCGGGAGAGGGGAGCGAGGGTGAGCGGGACTGCCGGGATGTCGATCGGGGCGGCCACGGTGTGCCTCGGGGGCGCCGCGTGGCTGCTGGGTGGCAGACGGGCCGGAGTCAGGCGGGCGCGACTGCTGCTGGCCGGCGGGGGAGCCGTCGGGAACGGGCCGCCGGGGTGGCCCCGGGTGGTCCGCGAGTGGGGGCGGATCCGTGGACGGCTGCGCGCCGAATGGTGGGCGCCGGCCGCCGGGGCGGTGCTGGCGCTGCTGGGTTCGTCGGTGGTGCCGGTCGTCGTCGGGGTGGCCGGGGTGCCGTTGCTGCGGCGGGTTCGGCTGGCCGCTCGGGAGCGCCGGGCCCGCGAGAACCGGGCCGACGCGGTGATCGCGCTGTGCGGGGCGCTCGCCGGTGAGGTGCGTGCCGGGCGGCAGCCGGGTGAGGCGCTGTCGCCGGCCGCGCGTGATTCCGGCGGGCTCGGCGAAGCGCAGGCGGCGGTGCTGGCGGCGGCGCGGTTCGGCGGGGACGTCCCGGACGGGCTCGCGGCGGCGGCGCGGCAGCCGGGCGCCGAGGGGCTTCGAGGGCTCGCCGCGTGCTGGCGGGTCGCCGTCGACCAGGGGGCGGGGCTCGCGGCCGGACTCGACCGGCTGGAAGCGGCGCTGCGTGCCGAACGGGACCAGCGCGACGATCTGCGCGCCCAGCTGGCCGGCGCCCGTGCCACCGCGGTGATGCTCGCCGGGCTCCCGGCTCTGGGGCTCGGACTCGGCGTGGCCCTCGGGGCCGACCCGCTGCACATCCTGCTGCACACCGCGTCGGGGTTCGGCTGCCTCGTGGCCGGCGGGGTTCTGGAGGGTCTGGGGCTGTGGTGGGTGTTGCGGATCACGCGGGGAGCAGAGGAGGCATCGCGATGAGCGGCGAGGTCGTCCACGGGCTGGGGGTGTTCGTGGGGATGGTGCCGGTGATCGGCTGGACGGCCCGGTGGCTGTGCCGGACGCGGCGCGAGCACCGGGTGCGACGACGGCTGGCCGGCCTGTCGGCCGTGGAACCGCCGGCCTCCCGGCCGCGCCTCGCCGTGCCGGGAACCGCGCGGCGTTGGTTGCCCCCGGTGGGCGTGGCGTGCGCGGGGTGGGCGCTGGTGGGCGGCCTCACCGGGGTGCTGGTGGGGTTGGCCTGCGCCGCCGGACTGTGGCGGTGGCGACTGCGGCAGACGGCTGCCGGAGCGCACGTGCGGGAGCGCGAGGCAGCCGGCGCGGCACGGCAACTGCCCCTCGCCGCCGATCTGCTGGCCGCCTGCATCGCGGCGGGCGCCGGTCCGGTACCGGCCGCGCAGGCCGTCGGTGAGGCCCTGGGCGGGCCGGTCGGGGCCGCGCTGGCACAGGGCGCGGCAGAGGTACGGCTCGGCGGTGAACCGGGTGCGGCCTGGCGGCGGCTGGCCTCCGTGCCGGGAGCCGCTGCCCTGGCCCGGCTGCTGGAACGGGCCGATGTGTCCGGGCTCCCCATGGCCGCGCCCGTCGCGCGGCTCGCCGCGGAGTCCCGTGCGCAGTGGGGACGGGCGGCGACGGCACGGGCGCGGCGGGCGGCCGTCATGGTCACCGCACCCGTGGGGCTGTGCTTTCTGCCCGCCTTCATCGCGGTCGGCGTGCTGCCCGTGGTGATCGGGCTCGCCGGCGGGGTGCTGGGAGGGGGTGAGCCGCCGGGGCGGTGAGCGGGACGAACAGTCGGGTGGTTTCGACAGAGCTTTTCTGTAGGGGATCTGTATCTGTAGGGGAGTTGAGATGTATCAGCTGGTACGGGCACGGCTGCGTGCCCTGGTGTGCGGGATGCGGGCGACGCGGAGGGACGCCGGAATGGTCACTTCCGAGTACGCGATGGGCATCGTGGCGGCGGTGGCGTTCGCCGTGGTGCTCTACAAGGTGGTGACGAGCGGACCGGTCGACGCGGCGCTGACGAGGATCGTGGAGCAGGCGCTCGATGGCCGGATGTGAGCGCCGGACGTACGACGAGCCCTGTGCGCGGCGTGCGTGGCGTGCGGACCGGGGGTTCGTGACGGCGGAGGCGGCGATGGTGCTGCCTGTGCTGGTGACGTTCACGATGGCGCTGGTGTGGGGGCTGCTGGTGGTGGCGGCGCAGATCCAGTGCGTGGACGCGGCCCGCACGGGTGCCCGCGCGGCGGCCCGGCAGGATCCCCCCGGCGCGGTCGTCGAGGTGGCCCGCCGGGCGGCGCCGTCCGGGGCGGAGGTCACCGTGAGCCGGGAGGGGGCGTGGGCCCGTGTGGTCGTCGTGGCCAGGCTCCCGGTGCTGAGCGGGCTGCCCTTCGACGTACGGGAGGAGGCGGTGGCCGCCGTGGAGGAGACGGTGGGGGCGGGCACATGAGGAGAGGGGGGCTCTGTAACCACAGCCACAGCCACAGCCCCCGGCGCCGGCGCCGATGGCCGGACGGCCGGCTCCCCGCCGGGGTCCTCGGCGGGGTCCGCGGACGCGGACGCGACCGAGGGTCCGCGACCGTCTGGAGCGTCGGGGTGATCGCCGTGCTGTGTGTCGTCTTCGGCGTCGTCCTCGCTCTCGGCCAGGCCGCCGTGGTCCGGCATCGGGCGGCCGGGGGCGCGGACCTCGCCGCGCTGGCGGCGGCGGACCGGTGGAGGGACGGCGAGGCGGCGGCCTGCGCACGGGCCGACCGGGTGGCACGGGCGCAGAACACCCGCCTCGTGCGGTGCGCCGTCGACGGCGAGGTCTCGGACGTGTCGGTGGCCTCCGGACGAGAGCCGTTCGCGGCGGAGATCAGGGCACGGGCGGGGCCTGCCGGTCCGCCTCCCCCGCCGGCGGTTCCCCCGCCTGCGCCGGGGCCCCCTCCAGCAGCACCGTGAGCAGCCGCACCGCGCCCCGCTTGTGCAGAGGGTCGTTGCCGTTGCCGCACTTGGGGGACTGGATGCAGGAGGGGCACCCGGCCTCGCACTCGCAGGACGCGATGGCCTGCCGGGTGGCGGTGAGCCAGTCACCGGCGGTGTGGAAGGCACGCTCCGCGAAACCCGCCCCGCCCGGATGCCCGTCGTAGACGAAGACGGTGGGCAGCAGGGTGTCGGGGTGCAGGGGGACGGAGACGCCGCCGATGTCCCAGCGGTCGCAGGTCGCGAAGAGGGGCAGCATGCCGATCGACGCGTGCTCGGCGGCGTGCAGGGCACCGCCGAGGATCTCCGGGTTGATCCTGGCCCGGTCCAACTGGTCCTCGGTGACCGTCCACCACACCGCGCGGGTGCGCAGCGTACGAGGAGGCAGGTCGAGTTTCGTCTCGCCCAGCACCTCGCCGGTGACGACCCGTCGACGAAGGAAGGAGACCACCTGGTTGGTGACCTCGACGGAACCGAAGCACAGGCGGCCGTCGCCCCACGGGACCTCGGTGTCCGTCTCCAGCACGGAGATGGACGTGGTGTCGCGGGCGACCGTCGTGTAGGACGGGGCGGCCTGCTCGACCAGGGCGACGGAATCGTCCAGGTCGAGGGAGCGGACGAGATAGGTGCGGCCCTGGTGGAGGTGGACCGCGCCCTCGTGGACGGCCGTGTGCGCGGCGCTCGCGTCCACCGTGCCGAGCAGTCGTCCGGTACCGGACTCGACGACCTGGACCGGCCGGCCGCCCTCCCCGCGGATGTCGGTCAGGTCGGCGGCCCGCTCCCGGCGGGTCCAGTGCCAGGCCTTCGTCCGGCGGCGGAGCAGCTTCGCGGCCTCCAGTTGCGGCAGGAGTTCCCCGGCGGCGGGTCCGAACAGTGCCAGGTCCTCGTCCGTCAGGGGCAGTTCCTCGGCCGCCGCGCACAGGTGCGGGGCGAGCACGTAGGGGTTGTCTGGGTCGAGGACGGTGGATTCCACGGGCCGGTCGAACAGGGCTTCGGGGTGGTGGACGAGGAAGGTGTCCAGGGGGTCGTCGCGGGCGACCAGGATGGCGAGGGCACCCTGCCCGGAGCGTCCCGCGCGGCCGGCCTGCTGCCACAGGGACGCCCGGGTGCCCGGGTAGCCGGCGATCACGACGGCGTCCAGGCCGGAGATGTCCACGCCGAGTTCCAGGGCGTTCGTCGCGGCGAGTCCGAGGAGTTCGCCGGAGTGCAGGGCGCGTTCGAGGGCACGGCGCTCCTCGGGGAGGTAGCCGCCCCGGTAGGCCGCCACGCGCCGGGCCAGGGAGCGGTCGCCCGCGGCGCCGGCCGCTGATGCCACTTCGGCGAGGCGTTCCTGGGCGATCACCGAGATGAGCTCGGCGCCGCGCCGGGAGCGTACGAAGGTGACCGAGCGGACGCCCTGCACGGTGAGGTCGGTCAGCAGGTCGGCGGCCTCGGCGGTGGCCGTGCGGCGCACGGGGGCGCCCTTCTCGCCGTGCAGTTCGGTCAGCGGGGGCTCCCAGAGGGCGAACACCAGTTCACCGCGCGGTGAGGCGTCGTCGGCGACCTCGACCACCGGCAGTCCGGTGAGCCGGCGGGCGGCGACCGCGGGCTCGGCGGCGGTCGCGGAGGCCAGCAGGAAGACGGGCGAGGAGCCGTAACGTGCACAGAGGCGGCGCAGCCGGCGCAGCACCTGGGCGACGTGCGAGCCGAAGACGCCCCGGTAGGTGTGGCACTCGTCGACGACGACGTACTTCAGCGACTTCAGGAAGGAGGACCAGCGGGGGTGGGACGGGAGCACGGCCCGGTGCAGCATGTCCGGGTTGGTCAGCACGTAGTTGGCGTGCAGGCGGATCCACTCGCGTTCCTCGAACGGAGTGTCGCCGTCGTGGACCGCCGCGCGCACCGAATGGCCCAGAGGTTGTGAAAGTTCCTTCACAGCGCGGCACTGGTCGGCCGCGAGGGCCTTGGTGGGAGCGAGGTAGAGGGCGGTCGCCCCCCGGCCGTTCGGAGCCTCGGAGCCGTCCAGGAGCGCCGACAGGACGGGCGTGAGGTACGCCAGGGACTTGCCGGAGGCGGTACCGGTGGCGACCACGACCGACTCGCCGTCCAGGGCGTGCTCGGCGGCCCGTGCCTGGTGGGCCCAGGGACGGTCGATGCCCGCCGCCCGCACGGCGGCGAGCACCTCCGGGCGAATCCGGTCCGGCCAGAGGGCATGGCGACCCGCTCGCGGGGGCAAGTGCTCCGTATGTGTGATGCGCGAAGCCCGGCTCGGCCCGGCGGCGAGCCGGGACAGGAGCGCCCCCGGCGCGGGCCGGGAGGCGCTGTCCGTCAGGGGCCGATCGGGTCGGAGATTCTTGGCCATCGGCACCGAGTGTGTCACCGGCATGACGGACAATGGGACCAAGGCGTCGTGCACGCCTGCCGGTAAGTGATTGAATGCCATCGCGGCTGGCGAACCGTCCCGGGGGCTGAGCCGAGATGCCCCAAGGGCGACCGCTCGATAGCTAGGTGCTGGAGGATCCGTGGACCTGTCCCTGTCGACCGAGACCATGGGCGATCGCACGATCGTCAGGGTCGGTGGCGAAATCGACGTATATACCGCGCCCAAGCTGCGCGAGCAGCTGGTCGAGTTGGTGAATGACGGCAGTTTCCACCTTGTCGTCGACATGGAGGGTGTGGACTTCCTGGATTCAACCGGACTCGGCGTGCTGGTCGGCGGACTGAAGCGGGTGCGTGCCCATGAGGGCTCGCTGCGCCTGGTCTGCAACCAGGAGCGCATTCTCAAGATCTTCCGTATCACCGGCCTCACCAAGGTGTTCCCGATTCACACCTCGGTCGAGGAAGCGGTGGCGGCCACCGACTGATCATCGGGTCCGGGCGTCCGCGTCCGGGCAGAGCAGTGAAGTAGGAGGAGGACCGGGCTCTTCGGCAGCCCGGCCTCTCCACCGCACGCCCGAAGTCTGCGAGGGGGATGCATGGCCACCGTTGAGCTCCGCTTCAGCGCGCTGCCCGAGCATGTCAGGACCGCCCGGCTGGTGGCGGCGGCGGTGGCGCGTAGGGCCGGAGTGGACGAGACGGTCCTCGACGAGGTCCGGCTCGCCGTCGGGGAGGCGTGCACCCGGGCCGTCGGACTCCACCGGAACGGTGGAATCTCGGCCCCCGTGAAGGTGCTGCTGACCGAGGAGGAGAAGCAGTTCTCCATCGAGGTCGGTGACGAGGCACCCCATCCGGCTCCCGGCGGGCGGACGCCCGGCGACGGGCCGGGAGGCGCCGAGGCCGAGAGCGAGGAGGACGCGATGGGCCTCGCGGTCATCAGCGGACTCGTCGACGACGTCGAGGTCAGCTCCGGGGAGCACGGCGGGACGATCCGTATGAGGTGGTCCACCACGCCGCCGGCCACCTTCCACGGCTGACCCGCCCGACCGCTCGCCCCGGCCGGCCGCCTGAGCGCCCGGCCGCCCGACCCGAGTCACCCGAACAGCGACTTCTTTTCCGAAGGGCCCCACCCGTGGGGCCCTTCGGCATGTGCGGGCGTCACCACCCACGCTTACTGTGGTTTCTGTTCCGCCGTTCCCGTGCGGTTCACCGCGTGAATTCATTCACGATCCATCGGGCGATCGGTGAATGCTCCAGAGGCATTACAGGTGATCATGGCGTGAAGAGGATGTGCGGCGATTTACATTTAACGCGCTCTGTTTCGATCAGGTTCCGGGTACCTAGAATCCCGTCCACATCTTGAGCTCAGCCCAAGCGTCAAGGAGGACGAATGGCGGGGCTTTCCGTCTCACATCAGTCGGGCCAACCCATCTCTCTCGCAGCAGCCGTGCTGACCGACGACAACCGTGTGCTCGTGGTGGTCATCGGGGTCGTGGCACTGGCGGCACTGGTGGTCGCGGGCGTCCTGGTGCGCCAGGTACTCGCGGCCGGCGAGGGCACCGACAGCATGAAGGAGATCGCCGCAGCGGTCCAGGAGGGCGCGAACGCCTACCTGGCCCGCCAGCTGCGCACACTCGGCGTTTTCGCCGTCGTCGTGTTCTTCCTGCTCATGCTGCTGCCCGCGGACGACTGGAATCAGCGTGCCGGGCGATCGGTGTTCTTCTTGATCGGAGCAGCGTTCTCGGCGGCCACCGGATATATCGGTATGTGGCTCGCCGTGCGCACCAACGTGCGAGTCGCCGCGGCGGCCCGCGAGGCGACACCGGCTCCCGGAGAGCCGGAAAGGGATCTCACCGCCGTCTCGCACAAAGCGATGAAGATCGCTTTTCGCACGGGCGGCGTGGTCGGCATGTTCACCGTCGGGCTCGGCCTGCTGGGCGCCACCTGCGTGGTGCTCGTGTACGCGGCCGACGCGCCGAAGGTGCTCGAGGGATTCGGGCTCGGGGCCGCGCTGATCGCGATGTTCATGCGGGTCGGCGGCGGCATCTTCACCAAGGCCGCCGACGTCGGTGCCGACCTGGTCGGCAAGGTCGAGAAGGGCATTCCGGAGGACGATCCGCGCAATGCCGCGACCATCGCCGACAACGTGGGTGACAACGTCGGTGACTGCGCGGGCATGGCGGCCGACCTGTTCGAGTCGTACGCCGTGACGCTGGTGGCCGCGCTGATCCTGGGCTCGGCCGCCTTCGGTAACGCCGGACTGGCCTTCCCGCTGCTGGTGCCCGCGATCGGCGTCCTCACCGCGATGGTCGGCATCTTCGCGGTGGCTCCGAGACGTTCCGACCGCAGCGGCATGAGCGCGATCAACCGCGGGTTCTTCATCTCCGCGGTGATCTCCCTCGTCCTGGTCGCGATCGCCGTGTTCATCTATCTGCCGTCGTCCTACGCCGGCCTCGACGGCGTCACCGACGAGGCGATCCAGGGCATGGACGGCGACCCGCGGATCCTCGCACTCGTCGCGGTGGCCATCGGCATCGTGCTCGCCGCCCTGATCCAGCAGCTCACCGGCTACTTCACCGAGACCACCCGGCGTCCCGTCAGGGACATCGGCAAGACCTCGCTCACCGGCCCGGCCACCGTCGTCCTCGCCGGTATCTCCCTCGGGCTCGAATCGGCCGTCTACACCGCCCTGTTGATCGGCCTCGGCGTGTACGGGGCCTTCCTGCTCGGCGGTACGTCGATCATGCTGGCGCTGTTCGCGGTGGCGCTGGCCGGCACCGGCCTGCTCACCACGGTCGGTGTGATCGTCGCGATGGACACCTTCGGACCGGTCTCCGACAACGCGCAGGGCATCGCCGAGATGTCCGGCGACGTCGAGGGCGCGGGCGCCCAGGTGCTCACCGACCTGGACGCCGTCGGCAACACCACCAAGGCCATCACCAAGGGCATCGCCATCGCCACGGCCGTGCTCGCGGCGGCGGCGCTGTTCGGCTCCTACCGTGACGCCATCACCACCGGCGCGAGGGAAGTGGGCGAACGGCTCAGCGGCGAGGGCGCGCCGATGAGCCTGATGATGGACATCTCGCAGCCCAACAACCTCGTCGGGCTCATCGCGGGCGCGGCGGTCGTCTTCCTCTTCTCGGGGCTGGCGATCAACGCGGTCTCGCGGTCGGCGGGTTCGGTGGTCTACGAGGTGCGGCGGCAGTTCCGCGAGAAGCCCGGCATCATGGATTACAGCGAGAAACCGGAGTACGGCAAGGTCGTCGACATCTGTACCAGGGACGCCCTGCGCGAACTCGCCACACCCGGTCTGCTGGCCGTGATGGCGCCCATCTTCATCGGGTTCACGCTCGGCGTCGGAGCGCTCGGCGCCTTCCTCGCGGGCGCGATCGGCACGGGCACACTGATGGCGGTGTTCCTCGCCAACTCCGGTGGCGCGTGGGACAACGCGAAGAAGCTCGTCGAGGACGGCCACCACGGCGGCAAGGGCAGCGAGGCCCACGAGGCCACCGTCATCGGTGACACCGTCGGCGACCCCTTCAAGGACACCGCGGGGCCGGCCATCAACCCCCTGCTGAAGGTGATGAACCTGGTGGCGCTGCTCATCGCGCCCGCGGTCATCCAGTTCTCCTACGGCGCGGACAAGAGCGTCGCCGTACGGGTGCTGATCGCGGTCCTGGCGCTGGCCGTGATCGCCGGTTCGGTGTACGTGTCCAAACGGCGCGGTATCGCCATGGGTGACGAAGGCAACTCCGAACCCGACCCCAAGTCGGTCGACCCGGCGGTGGTTTCGTAGGTCCAGTCACCGAAGGCATGCTCACGGTGCGCGCCTCCTTGCCGTGAGCCTTCTCTCGCTTGGTGCAAATGGCTTCAAAACTCGCCTTGACGGACGCCCGGCAGGGGGGTGTCGCCCATCTGGCGTGTATGTTCCGGGGCCGGGAGCCAAGGAAGGGGCCAATCCGGTGAACAAGAAGCTCGCGGCCGCGCTGTCCGGCGGTGCGGTACTGGTGCTGGCGCTGACGGGATGCGGCGGCGACGACGGCAACGAGAAGCTGGATTCCTGGGCGAACCAGGTCTGTGACGCGGTGCAGCCGCAGGCGAAGAAGATCGCGGCCGCCAACGCCGCGATCCAGAAGGAGACCTCGGACAACAGCACACCGGAGGATGTCCAGAAGACCGACTCGAAGGCCTTCCAGGACATGTCCGACGCCTACAAGGCGATCGGCGCGGCCGTGAACAAGGCGGGGGCGCCGGACGTCGAGAACGGCGAGAAGAAGCAGACGGACGCCGTCAAGGAACTCAACGGCATCTCCGCGTCGTACGCCTCCCTGAAGAAGCAGGTCGACGATCTCGACACGGACGACCAGGCGAAGTTCGCCGACGGCCTGAAGGACATCGCCACCGAGCTGGACAAGCTCAGCAAGAGCGGCAACAACGCCCTCAAGACACTGGAGGAGGGCGAGGTCGGCAAGGCGATGGCCCGCCAGCCCAGCTGCAAGACGGCCACCGCTCCGGGCCAGGCCACGCAGGGCTGACGGCGCGGCAGCCGAGGCCGTCACGGAGGTCGTGGCGGTCGTGGGGGCCACGGCGGTCGTGGGGGCCACGGCACGCGGGGGGCGAGGGCGGCGGCCACAATGGAGAGTGTGAGTAACACCGGCCTGCCGCCCTTGCCCCTGCCCCCCTCGGTCCCCTCAGCCCCCTCGGCTCCTCCGGCTCCGTCACCCGGCCGTTCCGACACCGCCGCCCGTCTCCGCGACGCGCTGCTCAAGGCCTCCTTCACCGCCGACGGACTGCTCGAACTGCTCGGCGCTCCCGCGTACGCGGCGCTGGCCCGCAGCGAGACCGTGCCCGCGTTCCGGGCGACGCGCGGTGACACGCCGCTGGAGACACTCGTACGGCTGTTCCTGTTGCAGCAACCCGTGCCCCGCGCACGCGTGGCGGACGTTCTGCCGGTCGACGCCTGCCTGGCGGACGGGTGGCTGGCGCGGGTCGGCGCGGACGAGCTCACCGCGACCGTGGACGTACGGCCGTACGGCGGGCCCGCGGGCGAGGACTGGTTCATCGTGTCCGACCTGGGCTGCGCGGTCGGCGGCGCCGGCGGCATCGGCAGCCGGGAGGAGGGAGTCGTCCTCGGCGTCGGCGGGGCGTCCATGACCCTGGCCGGGATCACCGTCCGCACGCCCGCCGCCTCCGCGCTCGACCTCGGCACCGGCTCCGGCATCCAGGCACTGCACGCCACCCGGCACGCCACGCGCGTGACGGCGACGGACGTCAACCCGCGCGCGCTGCGCATCACCGCGCTCACCCTGGCCCTCTCCGGGGCCCCGGCCGCCGAGCTGCGCGAGGGGTCGCTGTTCGCACCGGTCCGGGAGGACGAGACGTACGACCTGATCGTCTCCAACCCGCCCTTCGTGATCTCGCCGGGCGCGCGGCTCACCTACCGCGACGGCGGGATGGGCGGGGACGATCTGTGCCGCACGCTCGTTCAGGAGGCGGGGGAACGACTGCGTGAAGGCGGGTTCGCGCAGTTCCTCGCCAACTGGCAGCACGTCGAAGGGGAGGACTGGCAGGACAGGCTCAGGTCATGGGTGCCCCGCGGGTGCGATGCCTGGATCGTGCAGCGTGAGGTGCAGGACGTCACCCAGTACGCCGAGCTGTGGCTCCGGGACGCCGGCGACCACCGCGGCGACGCGGCCGACTACCAGGCACGCTACGACGCCTGGCTGGACGAGTTCGAGGCGCGCGACGTGAAGGCCGTCGGCTTCGGCTGGATCACCCTGCGCAAGTCGGGCGCCGCCCTGCCGTCGGTCACGGTGGAGGAGTGGCCGCATCCGGTCGAGCAGCCGCTCGGGGACACGGTGCGGGCCCACTTCGAGCGGCTCGACTACCTCCGTGCGCACGACGACGCGGCGCTGCTCGAGGCGAGCTTCCGGTTGGTCGACGAGGTCGTGCAGGAGCAGGTCGGGCTGCCCGGCGCGGAGGACCCGGAGCATGTGGTGCTGCGCCAGAACCGAGGGATGCGCCGGGCCACCCGGGTGGACACGATCGGCGCGGGCTTCGCGGGCGTGTGCGACGGCACGATGGGCGCGGGCCGCATCCTGGACGCCATCGCCCAGCTCCTCGGCGAGGACCCGGTGCTGCTGCGCGACCGCACGCCCGCCCAGATCCGGCTGCTGGTGGAACAGGGGTTCCTGGAACCGGTCGGGTGACCGGTGGCGGAGTGGCGAGGACGGCGGGTGCCCAGTGGTGCGGTACACGGTGCGTGCGGTGCGGGGAGCGTGCCCGGCAGGTGCTCGGAGAACTGTTCGGAGAAGTGTTCGGTTCGCCAACTTTCGAGTCGTTCCGGACACCTTCACCGGGAGCCGGGCCGCGCCGGCCGCCGTCCCACCCACCCCCGTCGTCCCCGCGTTCACCTCCGGTTCGCCTACGCGCCGCTCGTGCGTGTCAGCCTCATCTTCGGGCCGGCGTCAGCGGCCCGGGGGAAGGGGCTCAGGGAACCATGGAGAGCGGACCGGCGATCTTCGCGGGGCTGGTGTTCTGCCTGTTCGGGGGCGGGTTGCTGGCCTGGACCATGACGGGCGTCCGCCGCGGTCGCCCGGTGGCCCAGGGTGTGAGCCCCGTCGCATCGGCCGGCGTCGCGAGCCTCGTCTCGCTGATCTCCCTCGTCCTCGGCGTGTGGTGTCTCACCCGCTTCTGAGGACCGTCGGCGAACTGGGGATTCGGGTAATCGAGAGGTCGCGCTCCGCAGAGGAGCGGGCCGGGTCCGGACAGTCCGGGCGGCAGGAACGGTGCAAGTCGGGTTACCGTTCGAGTGGCCGTTGCGGGCTTTTCCCGTTTGACACGGGGGCGGGAGGTACCGTCACACTCCGCAGCGTCACGAGCCGTGAATGCAGACCCGACCCCGGGACGAGAGCCCGGGGAGGCCCCAGTGTCGACCGGAGAGAAGAGCGAAGTTGTCCCCGACCAGCGAGACCGCGAAGGGCGGCCGCCGACTCGTCATCGTCGAGTCGCCTGCCAAGGCGAAGACGATCAAGGGCTATCTCGGCCCTGGCTACATCGTCGAGGCGAGCGTCGGGCATATTCGCGACCTTCCCAACGGCGCCGCGGAGGTGCCCGAGAAGTACACCGGTGAGGTCCGCCGTCTCGGTGTGGACGTCGAACACGACTTCCAGCCGATCTATGTGGTCAACGCCGACAAAAGGGCCCAGGTCAAGAAGCTCAAGGACCTGCTGAAGGAGTCCGACGAGCTCTTCCTCGCCACCGATGAGGACCGCGAGGGCGAGGCCATCGCCTGGCACCTCCAGGAAGTCCTCAAGCCGAAGATCCCGGTCAAGCGGATGGTCTTCCACGAGATCACCAAGGACGCGATCCGCGAGGCCGTGGCCAACCCGCGCCAGCTCAACCAGAAGCTGGTCGACGCCCAGGAGACCCGCCGCATCCTCGACCGCCTCTACGGCTACGAGGTCTCGCCGGTCCTGTGGAAGAAGGTCATGCCCCGGCTGTCCGCCGGCCGTGTCCAGTCCGTCGCCACCCGGCTGGTGGTCGAGCGGGAACGCGAGCGCATCGCCTTCCGTTCCGCCGAGTACTGGGACCTGACGGGCACCTTTTCCCCCACCTCCGGCTTCGCTCCGGCGGGGGGACCCCCATCCGGCCGCGCGGGGGACGCCTCCGATCCGGCGTCGCTGGTCGCCCGTCTCCAGAGCGTCGACGGCAGGCGCGTCGCTCAGGGCCGCGACTTCGACTCCCTGGGCCGGCTCAAGAGCGCGAACACCCTCCAGCTCGACGAGGCGAACGCCCGCGCCCTGGCCGCCGCCCTGGAGAACACGCGGTTCTCCGTGCGGTCCGTCGAGTCCAAGCCGTACCGCCGCTCGCCGTACGCCCCGTTCCGTACGACGACACTGCAGCAGGAGGCGAGCCGCAAGCTCGGCTACGGCGCGAAGGCCACCATGCAGATCGCGCAGAAGCTGTACGAGAACGGCTACATCACCTACATGCGTACGGACTCGACGACGCTGAGCGAGACGGCGGTCGCCGCCGCCCGCGCCCAGGTCACGCAGCTGTACGGCGCCGACTACCTGCCGCCGCAGCCGCGCACCTACGCCGGGAAGGTGAAGAACGCCCAGGAGGCGCACGAGGCGATCCGCCCCTCCGGCGACCGTTTCCGCACCCCGGCCGAGACCGGCCTGACCGGCGACCAGTTCCGGCTCTACGAGCTGATCTGGAAGCGGACCGTCGCCTCCCAGATGAAGGACGCCACCGGTAACTCCGTCACCGTGAAGATCGGCGGCACCGCGTCCGACGGCCGGGACGTCGAGTTCACCGCGTCCGGCAAGACCATCACCTTCCACGGCTTCCTGAAGGCGTACGTCGAGGGCGCGGACGACCCGAACGCCGAGCTCGACGACCGCGAGCGCCGGCTGCCGCAGGTCGCCGAGGGCGACGCCCTGACCGCCGAGAAGATCTCGGTCGACGGCCACGCCACCAAGCCGCCGGCCCGCTACACCGAGGCGTCGCTGGTCAAGGAGCTGGAGGAGCGGGAGATCGGCCGCCCGTCGACGTACGCGTCGATCATCGGCACGATCCTCGACCGCGGCTATGTGTTCAAGAAGGGCACGGCCCTGGTGCCGTCCTTCCTCTCCTTCGCCGTGGTCAACCTGCTGGAGAAGCACTTCGGCCGGCTCGTCGACTACGACTTCACCGCCAAGATGGAGGACGACCTCGACCGCATCGCACGCGGTGAGGCGCAGTCCGTGCCGTGGCTGAAGCGGTTCTACTTCGGCGAGACCGTGCCCGACAGCGGCTTCGCCGCGGGCGGCACCGGCACCGACAACGGTGGCGCGGCCGAGGCGGGCAACGGCGACGGGGACCACCTCGGCGGCCTCAAGGAACTGGTGACCGACCTGGGCGCGATCGACGCCCGCGAGGTGTCGTCGTTCCCGGTGGGCGACGGCATCGTGCTGCGGGTCGGGCGCTACGGCCCGTACGTCGAGCGCGGTGAGAAGGACGCGGAGGGTCACCAGCGGGCCGACGTCCCCGAGGACCTGGCGCCCGACGAGCTGACCGTCGAACTGGCCGAGGAACTGCTCGCCAAGCCGAGCGGCGACTTCGAGCTGGGCACCGACCCGGCGACCGGCCGCCCGATCGTCGCCAAGGACGGCCGCTACGGGCCGTACGTCACGGAGATCCTCCCCGAGGGCACGCCGAAGACCGGCAAGAACGCGGTCAAGCCGCGCACCGCCTCCCTCTTCAAGTCGATGTCCCTGGACACGGTGACGCTCGACGACGCGCTGAAGCTGATGTCGCTGCCGCGCGTGGTCGGCGCCGACGCCGAGGGCGTGGAGATCACCGCGCAGAACGGCCGCTACGGGCCGTATCTGAAGAAGGGCACCGACTCGCGGTCGCTGCAGTCCGAGGAGCAGCTCTTCACGATCACGCTGGAGGAGGCGCTGGCGATCTACGCCCAGCCCAAGCAGCGTGGCCGGGCCGCGGCCAAGCCGCCGCTGAAGGAGCTGGGTGAGGACCCGGTCAGCGGGAAGCCGGTCGTGGTGAAGGACGGCCGCTTCGGTCCGTACGTCACCGACGGCGAGACCAACGCGACCCTGCGCTCCGGTGACAGCGTCGAGACGATCACCCGGGAGCGCGGCTTCGAGCTGCTGGCCGAGAAGCGCGCCAAGGGGCCCGCCAAGAAGACGGCCGCCAAGAAGACGGCCGCCAAGAAGACCCCGGCCAAGAAGACGGCCGCCAAGAAGGCCCCGGCGAAGAAGACGGCGGCGGCGAAGAAGACCGCGGCGAAGTCCACGACAGCGAAGACCACGACGGCGAAGAAGACGACGGCGACCAAGGCCGCCGCGAAGAAGGCGACGGCCGTGAACGGCGCCGAGGACTGAGGCGCCCTCGGGACCCCGTGCGGCACGGCGGTCCGTCGTCCGCTCCCAGGTGTGGATCTTCGCCAAGGGTTCGGAATGCGAACGCCCCGGCACCACTTCGGTGCCGGGGCGTGCGCATGCCAGGGTGAAGCGCCGTGATGTCGGCGCGGGCCGATAGGCTGAACGCATGATGCGAGCCGAACCGCCAGCGGCCCCTCAACCGGCCCCCGACGACGCACTGGTCGCGGACTCCCGCGAGCGCGCCGTCCGCGCCCTGCTGCGCCGTCCGCAGCTGAAACGGCTGTGGAGCGCGCAGTTCGTGGGCGGCGTCGGTGACATCCTCGCCCTCCTCGTACTGGTCCTCCTCGTCCTCCAGGCGACGATCGCCGAAGGTTCGTTCGGCGGCGGCTCCCGGGGCGCCGCGTTCGCAGTGGCGACCGTTTTCGGGGTGCGGATCCTCGCGACGCTGCTGTTCGGCGCCGTTCTCCTCGGCCCGCTCACGGCGCTCACCTCGCCGGACGGACCGCTGGACCGCCGCTGGACCATGGCCGGCGCGGACGGGCTGCGGGCGGCCCTGCTCATCGTCGCCCCGCTGTGGATCGACTGGATGCCCGAAAACGCCCTGGCCGTCCTCCTCGTCACCGCCTTCGTGACATCGGTCGCCGAGCGGTTCTGGACGGTGTGCCGGGAGGGCGCGGCCCCCGCGCTGCTGCCCGCCCCGCCCCCGGAGGGCGCGACGGTGCGGCCGTTGCCGGACCACATGGACGCGCTGCGCCGCCTGTCGCTGCGCACGACCTTCGTGGTGGTGCCGGTCGCGGCCCTCGTACTCGTCGTCGCCGGGCTGTTCAACAACCTGCTGGGCACGGGCGTCGACTGGTTCGCCCAGCACCAGGCGGCCCTCGCCTCGTACGTCGCGGCCGGACTGTTCGCCGCGTCGCTGTCGATCCTGACCTTCCTCGAGCTGCCCGCCGTGCGCACCCCGCGCCCGCGCTCACCGCTGGAGGGGCTGCGCCGCCCGAAGAGCGCCGCCGGCGCCGGTCCCGACAAGGGCCGCACCGGCGTGATGCCGCTGCTGGTGCTGGCGTCCGGCCTGGTGGCCGCCGCGGTGTCGGCCGCCGTCGCGGTGTTCGTGCTGCACGCCACGGACCTGGGCGGCGGGCCCGTGCTGTACGGCCTGCTGGTGGGCGCGCTGACCGGCGGTGTCGTCGTCGGCATACGGACGGCGCCCTCCCTGCTGCCGTCGCTGTCGCGGCGCCGCCTGCTCGCCCTGGCGCTCGCCTTCACCGGCGTCGCGCTGCTGGCCGCCGGTCTGGTGCCGGACGTCACCAGCGTGCTGCTGATCATCGTGCTGGCCGGCGTGGGCGCGGGCATCGCGGCCAACACCGGGCACACGCTGCTCGACCAGGAGATCGAGGACCAGCGGCGGGCCCGTACGACGGAGCACCTGCACGCGGTCGTCCGCGTCTTCGTGGCACTCGGCGCGGTGATCGCCCCGCTGGTGGCCGCGGCCATCGGGCCGCACCGGCTGGAGAGCGGCCGGTTCGTCTTCGCGCACGGCGGTGCCGCGTTCACGCTGATGCTGGTGGGCGCGCTGCTGCTGCCGGTGGCCGCGCTGGTGCTGGCCAAGGTCGACGACCGTTCCGGGGTGCCGCTGCGCCAGGATCTGCGGGACGCGCTGCTCGGCGGCGACGACCCGGTACCGGTCCCGGCGGGCGCCGGCTTCTTCATCGCCCTGGAGGGCGGCGACGGGGCCGGGAAGTCCACCCAGGCCGAGGCGCTCGCCGAGTGGATCCGGGCCAAGGGCCACGAGGTCGTGCTCACGCGCGAGCCGGGGGCGACCCCCGTCGGCAAGCGGCTGCGGTCGATCCTGCTGGACGTCTCCAGCGCCGGGCTGTCCCACCGCGCGGAGGCGCTGCTGTACGCGGCGGACCGCGCCGAGCACATCGACACGGTCGTACGGCCCGCACTGGAGCGCGGTGCCGTCGTCGTCTCGGACCGCTACATCGACTCCTCGGTGGCCTACCAGGGCGCCGGACGCGACCTGTCCCCGACCGAGATCGCCCGCATCAACCGCTGGGCGACCAACGGCCTCGTGCCGCACCTCACCGTGCTGCTGGACGTGGCGCCGGAGACCGCGCGCGAGAGGTTCACCGAGGCACCGGACCGGCTGGAGTCGGAGCCCGCCGAGTTCCACGCACGCGTGCGGGCCGGTTTCCTCACCCTGGCCGCGGCCGACCCCGGCCGGTACCTGGTGGTCGACGCCGGCCAGGAGCCGGACACGGTCGGCACCGTGATCCGGCACCGGCTCGACCAGGTGCTGCCGCTCTCCGAGGCCGAGATCCGGGCCCGTGAGGAGGCGCGGCGCAAGGCCGAGGAGGAGGCCCGCCGCAAGGCGGAGGAGGAAGCGGCGCGCAAGGCCGAGGAGGAGCGCCTGGAGCGCGAGCGCCAGGAGCTGATGGAACGGCTGCGTGCCGAGGAGGAGGAGCGCAAGCGGCGCGAGCTGGAGGAGGCACAGCGGCGCGAGGCCGAACGGCAGGCGGAGGAGGCCCGGCAGCGTGCCGAGGAGGCCGCCCGCCGAGCCGAGGAGGAGCGCCGGCGGCTCCTCGCCGAGGAGAAGGCACGGGCGGAGGAGGAGACCCGGCGCAGGGCCGAGGAGGAGCGCCGCCGCAAGCAGGCCGAGGAGGCGGAGCGGCTGCACGCCGAGGCCGAGGCGCTGCGCCTGGAGAAGCAGCGCAAGGCCGAGGACGCGCTGCGGCGGGCCGAGGAGGCCCGGCGCAGCGCGGAACGGGCCGCGGCCGCGGCGGAGACGGGCCCCAAGGCGACGGACGGGGCCGGTCCCTTCGGGGCGGCGCCGGGCGCCACGGACGAGACGGCGGTGCTGCCGAGGGTGCCGGGCACGGGCCGGCGTGACGCAGGGCCTCCCGGTTCCTCCGGGGCGTCGGTGCCGCCGGTGCCGTCGGCTTCGTCCGGGCCTTCCGCGGCCGAGGTGACCACCGAGCTGCCGCAGGTGTCGGTTCCGCCCCGGGCGGCCGACGAGACCGAGGTGCTGCCCGCTGTGCCGCCGCGGGGTGACGTGGAGGAGACGGCGGTACTGCCCGCGGTCCCACGGGACGACAATGAGGTGAGCACACGCGAGCTGCCCCAGGTCGACCTCGAGAACATGCCGGGCCGGAACAGGCAGCGTCCGGACTGGGCCGAGGAGACCCCGCTGGACGACCTGCCGACGCTGGCGGACGAACTGCTGGGCCCGCGCGGCGACGGCCAGGGCGGGCGCGGCGACGAGGGTGGCCGGGGCCGGGGCCGCTGACAGGAGTGGCGGTGCCTCGTACGCGGTGGACGTGACGGAGGTGCGGTGGACGTGACGAAGACGCGGCGGATGGAAGGGCGGCGTGACCCATGACCGTGTGGGACGACCTCGTCGGGCAGCAGCGGGTGAGTGAACAGCTCACCGCCGCCGCCCGGGACGCCGATGCCCTCGTCACCGCCGCGGCGGCCGGCGCTCCCGCGCCGGCGGCGTCGAAGATGACCCACGCCTGGCTGTTCACGGGCCCGCCCGGCGCCGGACGCCACCAGACGGCGCGCGCCTTCGCCGCCGCGCTGCAGTGCGTCAGCCCCGACCGTGCCCTCGGCGGAGTCCCGGGCTGCGGATTCTGCGACGGCTGCCACACCGCCCTGATCGGCACCCACGCCGACGTGAGCACGATCACCGCCGTCGGCGCGATGATCCTGGTGCGCGACATGCGCGACACCGTCCGCAAGTCGTTCACCGCCCCGGCGAACGGCCGCTGGCAGGTGATCCTCGTCGAGGACGCCGAGCGGCTGAACGAGAGCTCCGCCAACGCCGTCCTCAAGGCCGTGGAGGAGCCCGCCCCCCGTACGGTCTGGATGCTCTGCGCCCCGTCGGTCGAGGACGTCCTGCCGACGATCCGCTCCCGCTGCCGCCACCTCAACCTGAGCACGCCCTCCGTGGACGCCGTCGCCGACCTGCTCGTACGACGCGAGGGCGTCGAGCCGGACGTGGCGGCCGCCGTCGCCCGCGCCACCCAGGGCCATGTCGACCGGGCCCGCCGCCTGGCCACCGACCCGGCGGCCCGCGAGCGCCGCGCCGCCGTGCTGAAGCTGCCACTGCGGGTCGACGACGTGGGGAGCGCGCTCAAGGCGGCCCAGGAGCTCGTCGACGCCGCCGCCGAGGACGCCAGACAACTGGCCGAGCAGATGGACACCAAGGAGACCGACGAGCTGAAGGCGGCGCTCGGCGCGGTCCAGGGCGGTCGGCTGCCCCGCGGTACGGCGGGTGTGGTCAAGGACCTGGAGGACATGCAGAAGCGCCGCCGAACGCGTACGCAGCGGGACAGCCTCGACGTGGCCCTGACCGACCTCACCAGCTTCTACCGCGACGTCCTCGCGCTTCAGCTCGGCTCCCGCGTCGCCCTCGCCAACACGGACGCCGAGGAGGCCCTGGAGCGCCTGGCGCGCGGCAGCTCCCCCGAGTCCACACTCCGCCGCCTCGAGTCGATCGCCGCCTGCCGCCACGCCCTCGACCGCAACGTGGCCCCGCTGCTGGCCGTGGAGGCGATGACCATGGCACTCAGAGCGGGCTGAATCCGCGCGCCCCGTAACTCGTACGGGGCACGGGGCGCACACAAAGCACTCGGGCCGTCGCTCACAGTTACGCTCGCATCATGCACACACGGCGCACCCTTCACCGCAGGACCCGCACCGCAGCCACGCTGCTCGCCGCCGCCGCGCTCCTGGTCTCCGGCTGCTCCTCCGGGAGTACGACGAGCACCACCGGTTCCGCGAAGTCGGCGGCGAAGGAGACGGCGACACTGGCCGCACTGCCCCGCGCCACACCCGCGGCGCTCACTCCGTACTACGAGCAGAAGCCGAAGTGGCGCGACTGCGGGGCGCCCGGCTTCCAGTGCGCCACGCTGAAGGCCCCGCTCGACTACGCCGACCCGTCCGCCGGTGACATCCGCCTCGCCGTGTCCCGGAAGAAGGCCACGGGCCCGGGGGAGCGGCTGGGCTCGCTGCTGATCAACCCCGGCGGGCCGGGCGGCTCGGCGATCGGCTACCTCCAGGCGTACGCCGGCATCGGCTACCCCGCCGAGGTGCGCGCCCGCTACGACATGGTGGCCGTCGACCCGCGGGGCGTGGCCCGCAGCGAACCCGTCGAGTGCCTGGACGGCCCCGAGATGGACACGTACACACAGACGGACGTCACACCGGACGACGCGAAGGAGACCGGCAGGCTGGTCGCCGCGTACCGGAAGTTCGCCGAGGGCTGCGGGGCGGACGCGCCGAAGCTGCTGCGCCATGTGTCGACCGTCGAGGCGGCCCGGGACATGGACATCGTGCGGGCGGCGCTGGGCGACGAGAAGCTGAACTACGTGGGTGCCTCCTACGGCACCTTCCTCGGGGCGACGTACGCGGGGCTCTTCCCGGACCGGACGGGCCGGCTGGTGCTGGACGGCGCGCTGGACCCCTCGCTGTCGGCGCGGCAGCTCAACATCGAGCAGACGGCGGGCTTCGACACGGCGTTCACGGCCTTCGCGAAGGACTGCGTACGACAGAGCGACTGCCCCCTCGGCGGCCGGAACACCGGTGTCGAACAGGTCGGCGAGAACCTGAAGGAGTTCTTCGCCGAACTCGACGCCCGGCCGATCCCCACCGGGGACACCGCGGGCCGCAGGCTCACCGAGTCGCTGGCCACCACCGGCGTGATCGCGGCCATGTACGACGAGGGCGCCTGGCCACGGCTGCGCGCGGCACTGACGGCGGCGATGAAGAAGAACGACGGCGCCGGACTCCTGGCCCTCTCCGACAGCTACTACGAACGCGACGCCAAGGGCGACTACGCGAACCTGATGTTCGCCAACGCCGCCGTGAACTGCCTGGACCTCCCGCCCGCCTTCACCTCCCCGGACCAGGTACGGGGCGCCCTCCCCGACTTCGAGAAGGCATCCCCGGTCTTCGGCGAGAGCTTCGCCTGGGCCGCCCTGAACTGCGAGTACTGGCCGGTCGCCGCCACGGGCAAGCCCCAGCGCATCGAGGCGAAGGGTGCGGCCCCGATCGTCGTCGTCGGCACCACCCGCGACCCCGCCACCCCCTACCGCTGGGCCAAGTCCCTCGCCGGCCAGCTCTCCTCGGCCCGCCTGCTCACCTACGAGGGCGACGGCCACACCGCCTACGGCCGGGGCAGCGACTGCATCGACTCCGCGATCAACACCTACCTCCTCCGCGGCACCCCGCCCACGAACGGAAAGCGCTGCTCATAGCCGGTGCGCCCACCCCGGAGGCAGGCCCCCCGGCCCGCCTCCGGGGCAGGTGCGAAGCACCATCCGAAACTGTGTAGACTTACCGACGTCGCTGATCGCACCATGGTGCCGACAGCGTGCGCCGCCTTAGCTCAGATGGCCAGAGCAACGCACTCGTAATGCGTAGGTCTCGGGTTCGAATCCCGAAGGCGGCTCTCCGGAAAAGGTCCAGCTCCGTACCCATGAGCTGGGCCTTTTCCGTTCAGCGGATGCGCCGACGGCGCTGTGCCCGGGCCACCGAGGCATTGCCTGCGTGAGCAATGCGGAACTCACTTCCGTCGAGAAGGCCGTCGACCGGACCCTGCCCGCAGCACGAGCACCAGCAGAACGGAGTCGCCCGCCTGGAGTCCTGGCGGATCTCGAACGGACGCCGATGCAGCCCACACCGCATGACGCCGGTCGCCAGGTCTTCCCTTGCCCTGGAGGGGCAACGCTGAAGGGGCTCACTGATCGGCTTCGGTCTTCGGATCGACCCGATGAGTGCCCAGGTTATTTCTGTGCGTCAGCGGGTGGCAGTCGGCAGCAATCGCGCGGGATCACCGGCCGGCGCGCAGAGCGGCGGCCGGTACCGATGGCGATCGATCTGAGCGAGGACGAAGTCGTCCGCGGAGACGGTTCCCGATGTTCCAGAAGCCCGCCGCGCGACCGCCGGCCGACGGGGGAGGTGGCCTGTGCCCAGAAGCGTTCAGTATCGACTCGACTGACGGAATGGCACATGCCGTCTCTGGCGTGGGCTCACTGCGTGCAACCCATCTTCTTCATCCCTTCCGGCAGGTAAGTCTGGGCGAATCGCTCAAGCTCTTTAGGCTTTGCTTCGGCTACTCCGGTCACAATCACGTCCAGGAAGTAGTATTTGCCCCGCTTGGGGCAAGCATTCATCGACCTGAGCCAGTCATCGGAAGTCAAGGTTTCTTCGCCGACGTCGGACTTTGCAGGATTGTTATATCTCCTCGTGTTTTCCATTATATCGAATTTGTTTTGGTCTCGATACTCGTCGATCCTGAGTGCGGTGGAGTCGTCCACGGAGATTACGCATTCTGATTTGTTCTCCTCGAATGACTCCTGGTTGGCCTCGAATTTCTGACCTGAAGGCAGCAGTGGTTCCAATGCGGACGGCTCGATGTCTCTGCCGCAGATGGTGTTGGGGATTTGGTATTCGGCGGGGTTGTCGCACCCTGCAACTGCGAGGAGCAGGAGCGTGAGGCTCGACGTCAACAGAAATGATGGCCGTAGCGCTTCAATTTTCATTGTGAATTGCCTCTCGCCACCCTGTTCGCCGTTTCGTTCCCATTGAAGGCGCTATTTCCGATTGCTTCCTGTCGCAATAGCCTATCGTCTCCCAGGGATAGTTCGTGATCGGGGTTGATGCGAGACCATTCCTCGCCGAGCGCATTCAGGTACTTTATGCGCGAGTTGAAAGTTTTCCTGTTTTCTGTAGCGAGTTCATCATCGATGCGACCCTGCTCTTCCAATTGCCAGGCGTAGGCCGCGGAATCCACTCCTCGCTGCACCGCATCACCGACCACCGGTATGAAGTTGGCCGCGCCGCCGACCACGTGATAGCCCCACTTTGCCGACCAAGAGGGGTCTTCCTTGTCGGTCTCCAGCGCGTGGTAACGGACGGACTCCATGAACCCGACGGTGTGTCCTGCCCGGATGAGCTCTTCTTTCGGGTTGCCTTTATGCTCAGCGTGGATGTCAGCGACAACAGCCTGATTTACGCTTTCCATCAGCGTGCCGTAGGCGTTCTGATCACGCGAGACCTGCTTGGACACCTCGAGCAGGTCCTCGTAGTCGAGTGGTCCTTCGTCGGGATCCAACTCACTGGTGGTCTGGTGGACGTCTGCTCCCCAGTTCCCCAGGAGCACTGCCATGTCGTCCCGCAGTTCGGGCGGGAAGTCGTCGCCCTTTTCGGCCAGGCGTCTCAGGGTGCCGTCGAAGGCCTGCCGCTGTGCGTCGGTGTGGTCGTACGAGGTGATGACGTGTGGCTGGTCCGGGTTCAAGCCGGTGCCCGCTGCCAGCAATGACTTGCCGAGTGCGTCGCGGGACTGGACCGTGCCGTCGCCCTTGCCGTAGGGGTCGTCCTCGTCGTAGTACTCGCGCTCCGTGAGGAGGTAGTCGGCCACGTCCTCGCGGCTGAACAGCTCGGTGGCGTAGTCGGGGTTGTGGGAGACGGCCTTGAGGAAGCCGGCCATCGGGTCGCTGCCGGTTGTTCCGTAGTCGCCGTCGGGCCCCTTGGCCGTGTAGTCGAGCTGGGCCCCTCCGAGGGCGGGGTTACCCCAGATCGAGGCGGGATCGAAGGGTTTCTTCTCCGCCTCGAAGGTGCGCAGGCCCTTGTAGTAGTCGTCCAGGAAGCCCTCGTCGAACTTCCCCTTGACCATGAGGTTGCTCATGATCTGGAAGCCGTACGTCTTCGCCATGATGCCCTCGTGCCCGTACAGCTTGCCGCCGGCGGCAATCAGGTCCTTCTTCCATGCCTCCATCTCCGGTGAGGTGCCGTGGGAGGCGCCGGCGAGAGACATGCTGAGGTTCTTCTGGACGTCACCCAGGAGCTTGGCGCGGTCGCCGTCGGGCGTCCTGCCCTGGCCGGGGTCGGCCAGGTCGCGCCAGAACTGGAGCGTGCCGTCCGCGCCCAGGTCGAGGGCGAGGGTCTCGGTGAAGCCGGGGTTGTCCCGCTGGTTCTTCAGCGTCTCGTTGAAGCGGGCCAGTTTCTCCTCGCTCCAGTCCTCGACGTTGCCCTTGGCGATCTCCTTGCGCCAGTACTCGGCGTCTGCCCTGCCCTGGTCGTGGTCGGCGTCTTCCAGCCCGGTCGAACCCTGGTCGGTGAAGTCGTACTTGTCCTTGGCGAGCAGGCGCAGGGCGCGGGCGGCGATACGGTCGGTCTCGGTCGCCTCCCACAGGATCCTGGTGATCCTGCGCTGCGCGACCTCCAACTCCTGGTCCGTCGGCCTGGGGATGTCGGCCTTTCCCGCAACCGCGGGAGGGGGCGCCGAGGCGATCACACTCCCGTTGCCGTTGACGTAGATGCTGCGCTTCGCCAGCTCGTCGATCGCGGTCCGCAGGTCCTGCTTGTGCTGCGTGAACGCGGCGTGCGCGTCGCTCAGGATGGCGAGCACGCTCTTGGCCTCGGAGGCCGCGTCGTCGAACTGCGCCGCGGTCCTGGTCACGAACTGCCGCGACACCGTGGCGTTGACGCCCACCCAGTCCGCCGCATAGGCCTTCTTCTGCAGACCCTCCGCGCTGACCTGGCCGTCACCGCCCGTGGCCAGCTTCTCCAGTCGGCCGACCATGGTCCGCCAGTCGTCCACCGAGGTCTTCAGGGTGCCCAGGCGCAGGCTGTTGAGTTCTTCCACCGTCAGCATGTCCGTCGCCATGAGCCTCAGGCCTCCGCGGACTTCGGAGCGTAGTAGTCGTTGATCCGCGACACCGTCATCAGGTGACCCGCCGCGTTCCGCATGCCGGTCACGACGTGGTCCTCGTCCTTCGCGTGCTGGGCCCGTGTGAAGTCCAGGTGGTTGGAGATGTGGGCGCACGCCTCCTTCAGGGTGCCCAGCTGGGTGTTCCACGCGTCGTGCAGTTCGGTGAGCGCGGAGCCCATGTCCAGGCCGTCGTTGAAGAGGTCGATGGAGGCCGTGAACGTGCTCGGCCGCGCGAGGTCGCCGTCCACCGTCAGCCGTTCGCGCAGGTCGTAGGCCATGTTCCCGAGCTTGCCCAACTGGTCGTCATGCACCACCAGGTCCGGTGCAGTGCCTCCGCCACCAGGGCCCGTGTCGGGAGCGATCCCGTTCAACTGCATCGACGCCGCCTGCTTCTGGGCGACCTCGGCCTTGATCTGCTCCCATTCGTCCCACGCCATGCGGACGAGCCCCCTCCCCGTATGCGACTTCGCCCGACACACCGGTGTGCTTCCACTCGGCTTCGAACACTCTTTCATGCGGTGACGCGACGTCACTCAGACATCGCCCTTGTGCACGGCGTCTTCACAGTCCATGAGGGCGAGGCCCCCCTCCGGGAGCCACCCTTCGGAGCCGGGAAGTCCCGTTCACGCACCCTCCGGCCCCTGGCCACTCTTCGGCCTCGGTCACACGGGCGGGCGCCCGCCCCTGTTGCCGACGTTCGCGGGGGAAGCCGACTGAGGCCCACGGATCCCCACAGCCGTGGCCCCCGCCTGACGTGCCATGACTCGATCCTTTCCAACGATCGAGTCCCTGCCGAACCCGGAACGGTTCACCTGGGTCCTGGTACGTCTTGCCTCACTTGCTCGCGAGCAGCCTGTGAGCTTCCTCAGCGCAGCCCCATGACAGCGTGACGCCGGCGCCGCCGTGCCCGTAGTTGTGCACGACCACAGCGCCATCCTCCCGCCGGTCAACCTCCACCCGGACCGTGGCCCGGGTGGGCCGGGCACCGACCCGATGCTCCAGAACGCGGGCTGTGGCGAGACGGGGTTCGACCTCGGCGCAGCGGGCCAGGATGTTGGCCGCCGCCGTGTCGTCGGGGACTAGGCCACCCTCTCCGTCGATCGCCGTGCCGCCTAGGACGACGGTGTCGCCGTGGGGGTAGAAACACAGCAGGTCTGGTGAGGGGCCGGTGTCCTCGGAGAAGAACTCGGCCAGCCCCGGATTGGTGACGACGACGTGCTGACCGCGGATGGGCCGAAGGTCAGGGTCCGGGAGTAGATCCTTGGCACCGAGGCCCGTGCAGTTGACGGTCACGGTGGCCGGGCCGGCGTCCGCGAGCGAGGCCAGCCGTCGCCTCTCGACTGTTCCCTCAGCGGCATCGAGACGACGTAGGAGGTAGCTGAGGTAGGTGGGCATGTCGATCAGCGGCACCGTGAATCGGTAGCCGGCCGAGAACCCGGTCGGCAGTTCTGTCGGCCCGCACGGCCGGAAGCCGGGCAGGGTGGTGGCCCAGTCCGGTGGGGTCTCGGCGGTACGGGACGCCTCTATACCGCTGGTGAGCCGGACGCCTGTGGCCGGAACCTCGGCCAGCCTACGAAAGACCTCCAGCGACCGTTGTCCCCACTGGTCGACCTTGATCTTGGGCTCGACCAGGTACGGCCCCCACATCGCCCCGGCCGCCAGCGAGGTGACACCCGGTACCTGCTCGGCGATCACGTGCACCGAAGCACCGGCCTCGGCGAGAACGACGGCGGTGGTGAGCCCTGCCACTCCAGCGCCGACAATGACAACGCGCTCCCCTGCGGCCATGATCCTGACTCTAACGGCCGGGTGGCGTCGACGGGGCATGCTCGGCGAGGGCGTGCTCCAGGGTGGGCAGGAAGCTGCGCACGTGGGCGTTGCGCTGTCGGCGGCGCAGGTCTGCGGCGAGTTGGTGGAGCAGGGCCGCGCTGCGAGGCGAGCGTACGACGTCGAGGCGGTCAGCGACGATCTGGCCGACCTCGCAGGCGGCCTCAAGGTCACCATGCGCGCTGTGGCCCAGGGCCAGCCAGGCTCCTTCGAACATGGCCCTGCGCTGGCTGGGGTCACCGCGCGGAACCTCGTATGCCCCGGAGCGGAGCATCTCCGCACCCTGGGCGAGGAAGCGTCGTCCCCGCGTGCCACTCTCCGCTTTCAGCTGGGCGCGACCCATGTGAATGAATCCGTAACCAGCCTGGCAGTCCAGGTGGTTGTCGGTGAGGAAGTACATCCAGCGGGGTTTCTCCTGGCTGCTGTCCCGGCTGGTGATCATTTCGCGGGCGGTCCCACGGGTGTGGGCGAAGTCGTTGTCACGGCCGGCGGCGGCGTACGCGTACGCGAGCCGGGACAGAACGGATGCCCGTACGACCGGTGGGGCGGCGTCGCCGGCGCGGCGGGCGGCTTCGCCGAGGGCGATAGCGTCCGCCGGGTGGCCCCGGCTCGCTGCTTGGAAGGAGAGGTCCCCCGAGGATGTGGGCGCACAGGGGCAGATCGTTGACCTGATGCCCCGCCGCAGCTTCCGGCGAAGTAGGAGCCGGACCAGAAGTGGCCGCCCCACAGATACCGGCGGACGTGGGCGTCGTACTCCTTGCGCAGCAGGCGAGCGGAGACGCCCTTGAGGGAGTTGACCAGCTGGGAGAGCCGGACTTTCGGCGGGTGGTGCACGAGCAGGTGGACGTGGTCCTGCTCGCCGTTGAACTGCTTCAGCTCGGCCTCGAAGCCGGTGCAGACCTCCCGCATGATCTCTTCGGTGCGGGTCAGTATGGCGCCGGTGAACACCTTCCGCCGCCCCTTGGCGACAAAAACCAAGTGAACGTGCAGGTTGTAGACAACAAGGCGACCCATTCCGACATCGGAGTCAGGAATCCAGCGCGGTGGCACCCACCCTGGCTATTCTCGCGTTCATGAGTCAGGACACCCTGGTCAAGCGGCAGTTCGGGCACCGTGCCCGGCTGGCGCTGTCGCCCGCCGAGGTGTCGAAGACCGACGGCCAGGCGCACGCGGCCCGCACCCTGTGGAACTGCCTGCACGCCTGGTGGCAGATGATGCCGAAGGACAAGCGCACTCTGGCCGCCGCTGACGCGGCGATACGGCAAGCCCGTAAGGAGATCGACTTCCTTGCCGTTCTCCCCGCGCAGGCCGCGCAGGCAGTGCTCAAGACGTACCACCAGGCGTGGAAGAACTGTTGGGAGGGCCGGGCCGACGCCCCGAACTTCAAAGCCCGCTTCCGCGCCGTGATGTCCGTGGACATCCCGCAGGGCCGCGACCTGAACATCGTCCGCGTGCACCGCCGCTGGGGCATGGTCAACATCCCCAAGGTGGGCCGGGTCCGCTTCCGCTGGACCAAGGACCTCCCGGTGGGCAAGCGTGCCGACGCGGAGAACCGGATCACCGGCGCCCGGCTGGTCAAGGACGTGCTCGGCTGGCACATCGCCTTCCGCGTCCAGGCCCTTCAGGGCAGGCCGGATCCCCACCAGGGCGCCGAGGTCGGCATCGACGTGGGCGTCACCGTGCCCCTCGCTCTCTCCAACGAGGACCACCAGGACCACGGCCGGCCGCCCCGGCTCCCGGACGGCACCGCCGACCGCGACAAGTGGCTCACCCCGAAGGAGAAGGCCAAGCTCCTGCGTCTGGAGAGGGAAGCCGCACACCGCAAGACCTTCCGCAAGCGCGGCGAGAAGACTTCCCGCCGCCTGCGGCACACCTACGACCAGATCAAGCAGCTCCGAGCAAAAGCCACGCGACGGGCACTTGACTGGCAGCACCAGACGACCACCCGCCTCGCCCGCACCTATGGCGTGATCGTGGTCGAACAGCTCAACATCACGAACATGGTCAAGTCCGCTCGGGGCACCGTCGAGGAGCCGGGCAAGAACGTCAAGGCCAAGGCCGGTCTGAACCGCTCCATCAGCCAGGAGGCATGGGGCCGAACGGTCACGATGCTGGCGTACAAGCTCGCCCGCCACGGCGGCGAGCTTGTCAAGGTTCCCGCCCCGAACACCTCCCGGCGCTGCTCCGCCTGCGGAACCATCACGCCCGGCAGCCGGGAAGACCAGGCCACGTTCGTATGCAAGAACCCCGGCTGCGGCTTCGAGGCGAACGCCGACTGGAACGCAGCCCGGAATATCTTGCACCTGTACCGGATCGGCCACGTCATCGTGGAGGTTCCGGCCCTTGGAAGTAGGGGTCGCAGGGCGGGTAACACCGTCAAGCCCGCCGCAGCAATGTAGGTGGGAATCTCCTCCCTGAGCTTGCGAAGGGAGGAGAGCTCTTCAAAGCCTGCCGTACCCGATGCCCTGGCCGCGGCTGCGCGACTCCGTGCGCCTGGCCTACCGGGCCCGTTTCCAGCTGGACGAGGGGTCGGACCTCCGGCACCGGATGTGGTTCGAGCATGCCGACCGGGACCTGCGCACGGTGCTCGACGTGCTGGACGACCTGGGGGCGATCGAGCGTGACCAGGGGATGGCCGATCCGGTGTTCCTGGGAGTCGATCTCCCCGATGCCGGACCCGAACTGCCCGCGGACATGCCGCCGGAGCTTGCGGAACTGCTGGGCGTCGCGGGGGCGGCAGCGGATCCGGCGGCGCAGGAGCGTGCCGATGCCCGGCGTGCGGAGCTGACGGCGGGGCCGGTGGAGCTCATCCGTCTCACCGGACTGGGCACCCGGGCCGTACGGCAGCGACTGCTGGCGGTCGGCCGGGACGCGCCGCTGGTCGGTGAGCTGGCTCAGGCGCCGGCGGCCGGTCTGCTGGGGGCACTGGCCGAGGACTACGACCTGGACACCGCCCGTGTGGAGCTGGCCGACTGGCTTTCGGCCCGCGGGGAGCGGGAGGCCGCTCTGCGGCAACTGACGGACGCCGTGGGGAACATGGCCTTCCGCACCCGTGCACAGGCGATGCTCGACGTGCTGCAGGTGGCGTTGCCGGACGGTGAGGGCGAGCGGCTGTTGCACCGGCTGCGGGGTGACAGCCGGTTGGCGCCGCCGGCGCTGAACACGCTGGCGCAGCGTGAACTGCTGTCCCCCGAGGACATGACCGATGCCGAGCATCTGCTGGTGCTCGCCGAGAGCCTGCTTCAGCTCGTGGAGCTGGCGGGCGGCCGGGACGGCGCCGAGGAGGCGCTGCGCGCCCAGGGCCCCGAGGTCAGGGAGGCGGTTGCCGCCGCCCTGGCCTCCGCGCACCCGGACCGGGCCGGACTCGACGAACTCAGGCAACTGGCGGCCAGGGCGCTGCGCTCTCCCACCGCCCGCACCGTTCGCTCCCGCAAGCGCGGGCGCCCCACCGGCAAGAACACCCGCAAGCGGCGCCGCTGACCGGAGCAACGCGGGTCACCGGCGCCCCCGGCGGCGCGCTGTGTCAGACCTTGGCAATGCGGATGACGGGGCCGCAGAGCAGGTGGAGGTCTTCGGGATCCGAGGTCAGGACGGTCACCGGGGCGGGTGAGGCGAGGGCGGTGGCGGCGACGATCGCATCGAGGGCGTACTTGTGGCCGTGAAGCCCGGCTGCGGCGAGGAGCTTGCTGGCGTGGCGGGCGATGGCTTCGGTGGGCGGAACGATGTTCAGGCGGGAGACGGCGTAGTCGAAGCGGGCCTGGTTGGTCCTGGGGTCGCGGGCTTCGACGAGGGTGACGGAGCTGGTGATGACGCGGATGTCTTCCGCCTCGGCCGCGGCCAGCCACTCGGTGAGTTCGGCTGTGCGTCGTACGAGTTTGGACAGGCCCTCGCAGTCGAGGACGAGGGTGCCGCTCACGCGGCGTCCGCTGAGCTGACCGCGTCACCGCGCAGGATCGCCCGCCTGGCCTCGACCGCTGACTGGTCGACCGGTCCGTGTTCGGCTTCCGCGTCTTCGATGAGTTCACGCAGCCGGTCGCGTTCCAGTTGGCGCTGGATGAGGGCTTCGACGTAGGCGGACATCCCGCGCTTGCCGGTACGTGCCTTGAGAGCCGCGATGGTGCCTTCATGAAGGGAGACGGAGACCGGGCGAACGGGGCCTTCGCCGGGAGCGGGGTCGGGGGAGGAGGCCATGGAACCAGTTTAACAAAACTCTTGTTATCGGGCTGGGTGGTTCATGCCCCCACGGTGGGTTCCGTTCAGCGAGCGAGAGCGGACTCGTCGATCAGGCGGAGATCTTGCATCAGGTGGCCCAGCCGTCTTTGCGCTTGAGGGTTCCGTCGGCGTTGCGGGGCCTGTGCTCTCGACGATCTCACTGAAGTCGAACTCGCCGGCGGCCATGGCGTCGAAGCCCTCTTGCCGCAGATGGCGTTTGACGGCGTCCTCCATGGCGAGCTGCACGGCCTGGGCCTTCGTTCTGGTGTCGAAGGAGCGCGTGGCTTCGTCGAGTTTGATGACCGTCCTGGCCATGCTGGCTCCTTGGGTTTTCGGCCGACTCGAACGGTCTCATTTTCCGGTTTCTCGAAGTCTCATTCGGCGTCCGCGTAGCACTCCACCACCGCCGTCGTGAACGGGAAGCGGACGGGGGTCTGTCCGAACGTCAGCCGGCCCGCGAGGGTGGCGGCGTCGCGGATCGCGTCCGCCACCGTCTGCGCCTCCTGTTCGGGGCAGTGCACGATCACCTCGTCGTGCTGGAAGAAGACCAGTTCGGCGGCCATGTCCGTCAGGGTCTGCCGCAGTGCGGCGAGCAGCAGCAGGGTCCAGTCGGCGGCGCTGCCCTGGACGACGAAGTTGCGGGTGAAGCGCCCCCGCGCGCGGGCGTCGGTCGAGGCATAGCCCGGCACCCACTGCCGGGCGGCGTCGGGTTCCTCCTCCGCGGCCGGGATGCCCGCCTCCTCCGCCGCGTCGTCCGCCGTACGGGCCGCGGGTGGGCAGGTGCGGCCCAGCCAGGTCCGTACGAGCCTGCCCTCCTCGCCCGCGCGGGCGGCCTCGTCGACGTAGGCGACCGCCTGGGGGAAGCGGCGCCGGAGGGCGGCGAGGTTCTTCAGGCCGTCGCCGGAGGTCTGGCCGTAGACCGCTCCGAGGACGGCGAGCTTGGCCTGCGCGCGGTCGCCGGAGAAGACGCGGTCGGACACCGACTGGTAGAGGTCGGTCTCCCGGCCGGCCACCTCCATCAGTCCGGGGTCGCGGGAGATCGCGGCCAGGACCCGTGGCTCCATCTGGGCGGCGTCGGCGACGACCAGCCGCCAGCCCGGGTCGGCGACCACCGCGCGGCGGATCACCTTGGGGATCTGCAGCGCGCCCCCGCCGTTGGTCACCCAACGGCCCGTCACCGTCCCGCCTGCCAGGAACTCGGGCCGGAAGCGGCCGTCGCGCACCCAGTCCTGGAGCCAGGACCAGCCGTGGGCGACCCGGATGCGGTACAGCTTCTTGTACTCGATCAGCGGTTTCACCGCCGGATGGTCGAGGGACTCGAGCTCCCAGCGGCGGGTCGAGGAGACCTTGATCCCGGCCTGTGCGAACGCCTTGACGACGTCGGCGGGCAGGTCGGGCCGCACCCGGCGGCCGAAGGCGGCGGACACCTCGTCGGCGAGTTCGGCGAGTCTGCGCGGCTCGCCGCCGCCCGCGTACCGCTCGCCGAGAAGGTCGTGCAGGACCGCGCGGTGCACGTCCGCCCGCCAGGGCACCCCCGCGCGGTTCATCTCGGCGGCGACGAGCATCCCGGCCGACTCGGCGGCCACGAGCAGCCGCATCCTGTCCGGATGCGCCGTCGCCCCGAGCCGGCGCTGCTGCTCGGCGTAGACCGCGAGGAGGTCCGCCAGCGGTATGTGTGCGTCGCGGGGTTCGAAGAGGGAGGGCTGCGCGCCCGGATCGGCCGGGCGCTGCGGTGGATCGGGCGGTACGGGGCCGCCGCGCAGCCGGGCCAGGGCGGCCGCGGCGGAACGGGGCTCCCCGTACCGCCCCTCGTGGCCGAGCAGGAGCGTCTCGGCGGCCTCGACGTCGTGGCACCGCGCCACTCGCACCCCCGCGGCGAGCAGGCGCGGATGGATCTCGGCGGTGGACCGCCACACCCACCGCGTGACTCCGGGACGGCTCCGCACGGCCTCGGCGGGATCCGCCTCCCGCCGCACCGGAGCGGCGGGCAGCCCGTCCGGACCGAGGGGGGCGAGGTCCACGCCGCCGTCCTCGGCCGGAGCGAGTGCCCACCGGTCGGCCACCATGCTGCGAGTGTGGCAGGAGGGTCTGACAACACCCCCCGGGCCCGGATGTCCGGGTCAGCCCTGACCGGGCTCGGACTCGGGCTTCGTGGGCCGGCCGTCCGCCGCCTCCGGTTCCTGGGTCTCCAGGAACTCCGCCAGCATCTCGGTGACGTACCGCTCGGTGGTGGTCTTGTCGATGCCGAGGCCGCTGAGGAGGCCCTCGCCGTTCTCGTGTTCCAGCAGGGCGAGCAGGAGGTGTTCGGTGCCGACGTAGTTGTGGCCGAGGCGGAGGGCCTCGCGGAAGGTGAGCTCCAGGACCTTCTTGGCCGCCGCGCCGTACGGCACCAGCTCGGGGGCCTCTTCGGCGGGCGGCGGGAGCAGCGCGGTCGCGGCCGCGCGGACCGCTTCCAGGGTGACGCCCTGTTCGGTGATCGCCTTCGCGGCCAGGCTGCCCGGCTCGGCCAGCAGTCCGAGGACCAGGTGCTCGGGCAGGCCCTCGGCGTTCCGCGCGGCCTTGGCCTCGTTGTGCGAGGCCATCACCACGTTGCGGGCGCGGGGCGTGTAGCGGTGGAAGCCCTCGTTCGGGTCGAGCGGGGCCGAGTCCTTGGTCACGAAACGCTTCTGGGCCGCCTGGCGGGTGACGCCCATGCTCTTGCCGATGTCCGTCCAGGAGGCGCCCGAGCGCCGGGCCTGGTCCACGAAGTGGCCGATCAGGTGGTCCGCCACGTCGCCGAGGTGCTCTCCCGCGAGCACCGCGTCCTGAAGCTGCTGGAGGGGTTCCTCGTGGACCTTCTTGATGGCCGCGATGAGGTCGTCGAGACGTACGGATGACTTGATGCCGGGGTTCGTCGTCATGTGTCAACCGTAGGTTGACAGTGGAAGGGTGTCAACCGCGAGTTGACATGTGGGTGGGTGTGTCAGGCCGAGGGCTCGGCGGGGAGAGGGGGCATGGCACGATCGGTCCGTGAGCACGTCCAGCACCGTCGACCGCGCCTTCGGGGCCGCCTTGTACGCCACCACCGACGACGCCCTCGACACCGGCGCGTCCCTGCTCGCCTCCGATCCGGCGGCGGACGCCGAACTCGCCGGGCGGGGCGAGGAGTTCGTGGCGACGGCCTGGCGGCGCGGCTGGCAGCCCGCCGACCTCGTACGGATCGTCCGGCGCGAACTGGACGACGTGCACGTGCGGCTGGTCGCGGTGCTGATCCACGCGCAGGCACCGCACGACCGGCCCCGCGGCCCTCGCTGGCACGCCCAGCTCGGCGATCTCGGCGCTCTCGGCGGCCTCGGTGAACGCACCGACCGCTTCTCGCACGCCACCGCCGTACTGGAGCTGTACCGGCTGCTGCTGCGCCTGCCCGCCCTCGAACCCCTCGACGAGCCCGACGGGGACACGGGCTCATCCGGGCGGGAACGGAACCCGGAGTCCCGCACGCTGGGCCGCATCCGCGCGCTGCTGGCCAAGGCGGAGGCGACCGGGTTCCCGGAGGAGGCGGAGGCCCTCACCGCCAAGGCACAGGAGCTGATGGCACGGCACAGTGTCGACGAGGCGCTGCTCGCGGTGCGGGCCCCCTCGGCGACGGCTCCGGGCGCCTGCCGGATCGGTGTGGAGCCGCCGTACGAGCAGACCAAGGCCGTGCTGCTGGACGCGATCGCCACCGCGAACCACTGCCGGGCCGTGTGGAACGAGGCCCTCGGCTTCTCCACCGTGGTCGGCTTCGCCTCCGACCTGGAGGCGGTCGAACTCCTGCACACCTCACTGCTCGTGCAGGCCGGTACGGCCATGGCGAAGGCGGAGGCGGCTCAGCGGGCCGGGGGACGCAAGCGGACCAAGACCTTCCGGCAGTCCTTCCTCGCGGCGTACGTCCACCGCGTGGGCGCGCGTCTCGCGGCGGCCGCCGAGGGGCAGGTGACGGACGATCTGCTGCCGGTGCTCGCCTCCCGCGACGTCGCGGTCACCGAACGGCTGGACCGCCTGTTCCCGGAGACGACGACCACCCGGCTGCGCGGGGTGAGCGACGCGGCGGGATGGGAGGAGGGCGCGCGGGCGGCGGACGACGCCCAGGTCGAAGCGCGCGGACGGCTTTCCGGACGGCGCCCCTGAACCGGGGCCCCGGTCGCTGCCGGCCCGGTCGCAGCCCGTCCAGGTACTGTCCGCCCGGACACTGCCCGCCGGTCATCGCCGGCCCGGTCACCGTCTGCCCGGTCACCGTCTGCCCGGTCGCTGCCGGCCCAGTCACCGCCAGCCCGGTCGTCGTCGGCCCGGTCACCGCCTGCTCAGGCGCTGCCTGCTCGTCACTGCCCGCCCGGACACTGCCCGCCAGTCACCGCCTGCCTGGTCGCAGCCCGCCCGGTCATCGCCTGTCCGGTCATCGCCCGCCCAGACGCCGCCTGTCCGGTCTCCTGGCCGCTCAGTCCCCCGACCGCTGGAAGGCGCTCACGGACGCGTCGGCCGCGCCCGTTCCCGTTCCCGAGCCTTCGCCCTCGCCCTGGTGCGCCACCGGGCCGTACGACCAGGGGAACGCGCGGGTGTCGGTGGCGCCGGGGAGGCCGATCTCCAGGGTCTTCACGTCCAGGCTCTGGCCGGCGTCCTCCGGTCCGCGCACATAGGTGACGGTGAAGGAGGCGGACCCGCCCTCGGCCAGGGTCAGCTTCTGGGCCGTGGCGCCGTCCGTCGGTGACAGCGCGACAGGCTCGCCCTCCGCCGCCACCAGGCTCGCCTCGGGGAAGCCGTCCAGGATGCAGGCGGGGCCCTGGTTGACGAGGTCCACGGGGACCTCGCCGGTGTCACCGGCGGCCGGGGCCTCGCTCGCGGGGCCGACTTCCAGGCTCACCTTCGCCATCGAACAGGCCACGCTCTCCTGCTTCTGCTTCGCGTCGTCCTTCGCCTTGTCTCCACCGCCCTCGCCGCCGCAGGCGGTCAGCAGGAGGAGGGCGGTGACGGCGGTGACGGTGGTCGGCATGGCGCGCATGATGATTCCCCTGAGGTCGTGGAGCAGCCCCCAGATCATCACACCCGGGAAGCCCTTCCGGCGCACCCGGAGGGCAGAGCCCGCCGGGCGGGCCCTACGACCCCAGCCCCGCGGTCGGCAGCCCCTGCGGCATCCGGCCGCCCTCGGCCTTGGTGAACGTCTCGGTGCCGAGGGGGCTCTGCCAGGTGACCTTCAGGGTGGACCCGCTCACGGAGGTGACCGTGCCGCTCGTCCGGTCCGCCTTGCCGTCCGGGCACTTCAGGCTGATCGTCGAGGCCCCGGTGTCCTCCCGCGCGGTGCCGCTGCACACGGTGCCGCCCATGGTGAAAAGGGCCGCCTGGTCGCCGGTGAACATCAGGATCACGGCCTTGCCCCCGGCCGTGGTGAGCCAGCTGCCCTCCAGTCTGCCCGCGGGGACGCCGGTCGCGTCCGGACCGCCGGACCCGGTGCCGCCGGACCCGGGGGCGGCCGTGGCGGCCGACGTGGACGGTGTGGCCGGCGCGGACGGCGTGGCGCCGGGCGCGGAGTCGTCGCGGGAGCCGCCGTCACCGCCGCACCCGGCGAGCACCAGCGCGCCGGCCAGCCCCAGGGCCGCGTACGCGATCCGCATGCGTCGGCCCGACGCGGCGCACGCCCCCGCGATGCCCTGATCCACCGATGTCACCGCAAGCCCCCTAGCTGTGGTCGGCCCCGTCGGCCGGAACGGCCGGAGTCAGCTAACAGGACGTACCCGGCGCCCGACCACCCCGGTGACACCGCGCACCGAAAAAGAGACCGCTTGCAGGACTAAGCAGGGCACTGAAGGACACACGAAGACACACAAGGGAACAGGAGAGCCCTTGTGTGCGTCTCACTTCCAGACGGGGACCGGCAGGCCCGGCGGCAACGCTGTAACCGCAGGAGCACCCCGCGTGCACGTGCATCTGCCCATGCGTTTGCACATGAACAAAGCTATGATCCGGATCAGTTGACCACTGCATCGATGGCCACACCAGCCAGTGCACACCGGGGAGCGACCTGTGGACCACGACGTGTACGACGGCGACGTGTACGAGGGGGACGTGTACGACGGCGCCGGCGCGTCCCGCGTGTACAACGGCATGGCGGCCACCGGGCTGGACGGCGTGGTCTGGCAGAAGAGCCGGCACAGCAATTCGCAGGGATCCTGCGTGGAGTTCGCCCGGCTGCCCGGGGGTGAGGTGGCGGTGCGCAACTCCCGCTTTCCCGAGGGGCCCGCGCTCGTCTACACCCGCGCGGAGATCGAGGCGATGCTGCTCGGCGTCAAGGACGGCGAGTTCGACCACCTCGTCGCCGGCTGACCCGGCGGCCCTCCGTCCCCGGCTCCGGGGCGGTGACGCGCGTAGAGGGAAGACGGTGTCCAGGCGCGCGGCGTCGCGTCACACGACGGGATCGCGCAGCCGGAACAGGGCCCAGACCACCTTGCCGCCGAGCGCCCCCCTCGTCGGCTGCCAGCCCCAGCTGTCGCTGAGCGATTCGACCAGCAGCAGTCCGCGGCCCGACTCGGCGGAGAAGTCGCCCGCCGCACCGGCGACGGGACTGTCGTGGCTGGGGTCGCGCACCGCGCACACCAGCCGCCCGGTCCACCGCATCAGGTGCAGCCGCACCGGCGGTTCCTGCCCCGTCAGCCGTGGCGCCGCGGCCGGCATGCCGTGCCGCAGGGCGTTGGTCACCAGCTCGGAGACGACCAGACACGCATCGTCGAAACGGTCGCCCACGTCCCACTGGTCACAGGTCTTCCGGGTGAACCGGCGGGCCTCGCGCACCGCCTCGTAGCGGGCGGGGAAGGAGCAGGAGGCGGCGTCGGACACGGCCGCGGGGTCCAGCGGCGGAAGGCCCTGCCGTAACGGCTCGAGCATGGTCGATCCATTCGTCCCCATGCGAGGCACTCCCGGAATTCGCGGTCGTAGCGATACGGCGATACGGCGGTGGTGCGAAGGCCATGGTTTCGGATGCGCAAGGCAGATGCAAGGGCAGATGCACGTGCAGCTGACCGAAATCGCCCCTCCCGTACCGCTTGTTGGTCAATTTTTCCGTCACCTTTCCGTCGTCTTTCCGTCCCCTCAGCCCCTCCTGTTGTCCGAACCGTGTTCCTTCCCGAACGGAACCCCTGGCTCGATTCCGTTTCCGTAACCGCCCGAGTACTGCTCGGAGTGTTTTAGTGGCAGACTTCGGGCCCTGGCAGACGTTGGGGAGGCTGGCGAACGTGAGCGCGGGAGAGCCGGGATCGGTGGTGCGGCGCATGCTGCTCGGATCACAACTCAGGCGACTGCGTGAGGCTCGGGGGATCACGCGAGAGGCCGCGGGGTATTCGATCCGCGCCTCCGAATCGAAGATCAGCCGGATGGAGTTGGGCCGGGTGAGCTTCAAGACCAGGGACGTGGAGGACCTGCTGACGCTGTACGGCATCGCGGACGAGCAGGAGCGCGCCTCGCTCCTCGCCCTGGCCCGGGAGGCCAACGTCGCGGGCTGGTGGCACAGTTACTCGGACGTGCTGCCCAGCTGGTTCCCCACCTATGTGGGCCTCGAGGGCGCCGCCACGCTGATCAGGGTGTACGAGGTGCAGTTCGTGCACGGCCTGTTGCAGACCGAGGGGTACGCGCGCGCGGTGGTCCGGCGCGGCATGCAGGGCGCGAGCGAGGCCGACGTCGAACGGCGGGTGGCGCTGCGCCTGGAGCGGCAGAAGTACCTGCTCTCCGAGAACGCCCCCGAGTTCCACATCATCCTCGACGAGGCCGCGTTGCGCCGCCCGTACGGGGACCGCGAGGTGATGCGGGGCCAGCTCCAGCATCTGATCGAGGTCTCCGAGCGGCCCAACGTCCGGCTGCAGGTCATGCCGTTCGGCCTCGGCGGCCACTCCGGCGAGTCCGGCGCGTTCACCATCCTCAGCTTCCCCGAGTCCGACCTGTCGGACGTCGTCTACCTGGAGCAGCTGACGAGCGCGCTGTACCTCGACAAGGCCGAGGACGTCGCCCAGTACGAGAAGGCGCTCAAGGAGCTCCAGCAGGACAGCCCGGGGCTCTCGGAGAGCCGGGACCTTCTCCGAGGACTCCTTCAACTCTCTTGAAACACAAGTACGATGACGAACGATCAGCAGCATGAGGCCGGTCGGGGCGGGCCCGGTCCGGCAGCGAGGGATCGAGGGGTTGAGGGATCACATGTCGTCGTACTTCACCGACCTGGCCCAGCAGTACATCGACGGTGAGTGGCGCCCGGGAACCGGTTCCTGGGACATCATCGACTTCAATCCGTACGACGACGAGAAGCTGGCGTCGATCACGATAGCCACCGTCGACGAGGTCGACGAGGCGTACCGTGCGGCGGCCCGCGCGCAGAAGCAGTGGGCGGTGACCAACCCCTACGCCCGCCGCGCGGTGTTCGAGAAGGCGCTCAGGCTGGTCGAGGAGCGCGAGGAGGAGATCTCCGACGCGATCGTCGCCGAACTCGGCGGTACGCGCCTGAAGGCCGCCTTCGAGCTCCACCTCGCCAAGGAGTTCCTGCGCGAGGCGGTGCACCTGGCGTTGAGTCCGGAGGGCCGGATCATCCCCTCGCCGGTGGACGGCAAGGAGAACCGCGTCTACCGCGTGCCCGTCGGCGTCGTGGGTGTGATCAGCCCCTTCAACTTCCCGTTCCTGCTGTCGCTGAAGTCGGTCGCCCCGGCGCTGGCGCTCGGCAACGGCGTGGTGCTCAAGCCGCACCAGAACACCCCGATCGTCGGCGGCTCGCTGATCGCCAGGATCTTCGAGGACGCCGGCCTGCCGGGCGGCCTGCTGAACGTCGTGATCACCGACATCGCGGAGATCGGCGACGCCTTCCTGGAGCACCCGGTCCCGAAGGTCATCTCCTTCACCGGCTCCGACAAGGTCGGCCGTCATGTCGCCACCGTCTGCGCCTCCCTGTTCAAGCGCTCGGTCCTTGAACTCGGCGGCAACAGCGCACTGGTGGTCCTCGACGACGCGGACGTCGACTACGCCGTCGACGCGGCCGTCTTCAGCCGGTACGTCCACCAGGGGCAGGTCTGCATGGCCGCCAACCGGGTGCTGGTGGACCGCGCGGTGGCCGACGAGTTCACCGAGAAGTTCGTCGCCAAGGTGAAGTCCCTCAAGGTCGGCGACCCGCGCGACCCCGAGACCGTCATCGGCCCGGTGATCAACTCGCAGCAGGCGGACGCCCTGGCCGGTGTCGTCGAGCAGGCGCTCGCCGAGGGCGCGACCGCGCCGGTGCACGGCACGCGGACCGACAACCTGCTGGAGCCGTCCGTGCTCACCGGTGTCCCCGCCGACTCGGCCCTGCTCCAGCAGGAGGTGTTCGGCCCGGTCGTCTTCCTGATCCCCTTCGACGGGGAGGAGGAGGCCGTCCGCCTCGTCAACGACACCCCGTACGGCCTGAGCGGGGCCGTGCACACTGGTGACATCGAGCGCGGGGTGAACTTCGCCAAGCAGGTCGACACCGGGATGTTCCACGTGAACGACGGCACCGTGCACGACGAGCCGATCGTCCCCTTCGGCGGCGAGAAGCACTCGGGCATCGGCCGGCTGAACGGCGACACGATGCTGGACGCCTTCACCACGACGAAGTGGATCTCGGTGCAGCACGGCCGCAGCGGATTCCCGTTCTGATCCCCCTCTGACCTCCTTCTGACTCCCTTCTCCTCCCGCCCGGGCCGATGAGGACAGCATCTGT
The DNA here is from genome assembly GCF_052246875.1 of Streptomyces sp. GDS52. Taxonomy (NCBI): domain Bacteria; kingdom Bacillati; phylum Actinomycetota; class Actinomycetes; order Kitasatosporales; family Streptomycetaceae; genus Streptomyces; species Streptomyces sp. GDS52. Next base: position 3,207,215 of record NZ_CM125966.1, on the reverse strand, counting down.
CCTCATCGGCCCCTAGCGTCGTCGGTGTCAGCCGGCAGGGGCCACCTGCGGCGGAACGACGGAAGGCAGACGGTTATGGTCACTCACGTGGGTCCAGAGGAGCGGGGCGACGAGCGGGGCGCGCTCCTGTCCTTCATCGCCGAGCAGCGCGGCGGCATCCGGCGGGCACTGCTCGGCCTCACGGAGGAGCAGGCGTCCTCCCGCCCCAGTGCCAGTGAACTGTCCCTGGCCGGGCTGCTCAAGCACGTCGCCGAGGTCGAGCAGGGCTGGATCGCCCGGGCCAAGGGCGAGCCGCCGGCCGTCCACCGGGACGAGTCGAACTGGCACGAGTGCTTCCGACTGGTCGGCGACGAGACCGTGGAGTCCACTCTCGCGTCCTACGAGAAGGTGGCCGCCGAGACGGAGTCGTTCATCCGCTCGGTGCCCAGCCTCGACGACACCTTCCTGCTGGAGAGGACGTCCTGGAACCCGAAGGACGAGTGGCTCTCGATGCGCTGGCTGTGCCTGCACCTGATCCGCGAGACCGCCCGGCACGCCGGCCACGCCGACATCGTCCGCGAATCCCTGGACGGGGCCACGGCCTTCGAACTGGTCGCCAAGGAGCAGGGCAGCTCCTGGGAGTGAGCCGTGGCGTCCTACGCTGGGGCGCATGTCAGCGATCCGTCTCCTCGTGCTCGGCGCGGTGCGTCAGCACGGGCGGGCCCACGGCTACCAGGTGCGCAACGACCTGGAGTACTGGGGCGCGCACGAGTGGTCCAACGCCAAGCCCGGCTCGATCTACCACGCCCTGAAGCAGATGGCGAAGCAGGGACTGCTGCACGCGCACGAGATCGCGCCCTCGACGGCCGGCGGCCCGCCGCGCACCGAGTACGAGATCACGGCGGCGGGCGACGAGGAGTACTTCAGGCTGCTGCGCGAGGCCCTCGTCTCCTACGACCAGAAGATGGACGTGAAGTCGGCGGCCATCGGCTTCGTCGTCGATCTGCCACGACAGGAGGCGACGGCGCTGCTCGAGGAGCGGACCCGGCGCATCGAGGAGTGGCGGGCCGCCGTCCTCGAGCACTACGTGCCCGAGGAGGGCCCCGAGCAGCTGGGGCACATCGGCGAGATCATGAACCTGTGGGTGCACACGGCCGACGCCGAGGCCGCGTGGACCAGAGGGCTGGTCGGACGGATCGAGGCCGGGGCCTACACCTTCGCCGGGGAGGGCGAGCCGTTCGTCGGCGTCCTGGCCGAGGACCAGGAGAACCCGTACGCGACGGAGGAGCGGCACCCCGGAGATTCCCGCTAATCAAGTTTGACCAATAGGTGGTCGGGTTGTACGGTCCGCATTCGTAGTCAACTTTGACTAGTGAGGGAGTTTCTGTGTCCGACGCGGCGATCATCGTCGAGGAAGCACGCAAGACATACCGGGGCGGCAGCAGTGGCCCCGCGCTGGACGGGCTCGACCTCACGGTCGCGCGCGGCACGGTGCACGGGGTGCTCGGCCCGAACGGCGCGGGCAAGACCACCCTGGTCCGGATCCTGGCCACCCTGCTGCGCCCCGACGCGGGCCGGGTCGAGGTGGCGGGCCACGACGTGGTGCGCGAGGCGTACGCGGTACGGCGGCGCATCGGCCTGCTCGGCCAGCACGCGGCCCTCGACGAGGAACTCGGCGGCCGGCAGAACCTCGAACTGTTCGGCCGGCTGCACCACCTGGGCGCGCGGCGCGCCCGCGTGCGGGCCGATGAACTCCTGGCGCGCTTCGACCTCGCCGACACCGGCCGCAAGGCGGTACGGCAGTACAGCGGAGGCATGCGGCGCCGCCTGGACCTCGCCGCCTCCCTGATCACCGAACCGGAGGTGCTCTTCCTGGACGAACCGACCACCGGCCTGGACCCGCGCGGCCGTGCGGAGGTGTGGGACTCGGTCCGTTCCCTGGTCGACGGCGGGACGACCGTCCTGCTCACCACCCAGTACCTGGAGGAGGCCGACCAGCTCGCCGACCGCATCTCGCTGGTCGACACCGGCCGGGTCATCGCCGACGGCACCGCGGACGAGCTCAAGACAGCCACGGGCGGCGACCGCATCGATGTCGTCCTGCGCGACGCCGGGCAGCTGGGCGCGGCCGTCGCCCTGCTGCCCGTACCGAAGGACACGGTGACCGTGGATCCGGACCGACGGCTGCTCAGCGCCCCAGTCACCGACCGCATGGCGGCCCTCGCCGGCGTCGTCCGGGCGTTGGAGGCGGCGGGCATCGAGGCCGAGGACATCGCCCTGCGCAGGCCCACGCTCGACGAGGTGTTCCTGCGCCTGACCGGGCGTGACGACCGAGTGAAGGAGGCCGCTTGACCACCATGACGTACGCCCTGACCGACTCCTGGACCATGACCCGCCGCGAACTCGCCCGCTGGGGCCGCCAGCCGGTGGCGGTGGTGGTGAACCTGGTCTTCCCCGTGATGCTGCTGCTGATGTTCGGCTACCTGATCGGCGGCGGCCGGGGCGTGAGCGGCGACTACCTCGACTACCTGCTCCCCGGCGTGCTCGCGCTCACCATGGCCTTCGGCCTGGAGGGCACGATGATCGCCGTCACCCAGGACCTGAACAAGGGCGTCATCGACCGCTTCCGCTCGATGCCCATGGCCGACGGCGCGGTCCTGGTGGGCCGTTCCGCCGCCGACATGCTGCAGTCGGCGCTCGGACTGGCGGTGCTCCTCGCCGTCGCCACCGCGCTCGGCTGGCGCGCTCACGGCAGTGCGGCCGGCTTCCTGGGCGCCGTGGGACTGCTCCTGCTGTTCCGTTTCGCGATGCTCTGGATCGGCATCCACCTGGCGCTGGTGGCCGGGAAGCCGGAGATGGTGCAGGCGGTACAGATCCTGGTCTGGCCGGTCGGTTTCCTGTCCAACGCCATCGCCACGCCCGAGTCCATGCCCGGCTGGCTCGGCGCGGTCGTCCAGTGGAACCCGATGTCCCACACCGCCACGGCCGTACGCGACCTGTTCGGCGGCTCCGACGGCGAGCCGGGGCACGTGTGGGCGGCCGTCGCCTGGCCCCTGGCCCTGCTCGCCGTGTTCTTCCCGCTGGCGGTACGGAGGTTCGCGCGGCTCAGCCGGTGACGGTCAGTGGTGGAACCCGGTGGCCGCGTTCCTGTCGTGGGTGAGGGGGCGCGGCTGCCGGCGCAGGTCCGGGAGGAGACGGGTCAGGTCCTCGACGAACAGGTCGGCGAGGTCCTCGGAGAAGCCGTTGCGGCACACCACCCGCAGCACCGACAGGTCCTGACGGTTCGCCGGGAAGGTGTACGCGGGCACCAGCCAGCCGTTCTCCCGCAGTCGCCGGGACACGTCGAAGACGTCGAACGCCGTCACCTCCGGCGCGGTGGTGAACGCGAACACCGGCAGTTCGTCGCCCCGGGTCAGCAGCCGGAAGTCGCCGAGTGCCCCGATCCGCTCGGCGAGGCCCGTGGCCACGTCCCGCGCGGCCTGCTGCACGGCCCGGTAGCCGTCGCGGCCCAGCCGCAGGAAGGTGTAGTACTGCGCGACGACCTGGGCGCCCGGCCGGGAGAAGTTCAGGGCGAACGTCGGCATGTCGCCGCCCAGGTAGTTCACCCGGAAGACCAGTTCCTCGGGCAGGGCGTCCGCGTTCCGCCAGAGCGCCCAGCCGACGCCCGGGTAGACCAGTCCGTACTTGTGCCCCGAGGTGTTGATCGAGGCCACGCGCGGGAGGCGGAAGTCCCACACCAGGTCCTCGTCGAGGAAGGGCGCGACCATCGCGCCGGATGCCCCGTCGACGTGCACCGGGACGTCGAGGCCGGTGCGCTCCTGGAGCTCGTCCAGCGCCGCGCACAGGTCCGCGATCGGCTCGTAGGACCCGTCGAAGGTGGAGCCCAGGACGCCGACGACGCCGATGGTGTTCTCGTCGCACAGTTCGGCGGCGGCCCGCGGGTCGAGGTGGAACCGGTCGCCCTCCATGGGCACCTGGCGGGCCTCCACCTCCCAGAAGGTGCAGAACTTGTCCCAGCAGACCTGGACGTTGACGCCCATGACGAGGTTCGGCCGGGCGTCCTTCGACGGGTACCGGCCGGCGTTGTCCCGCGTCCAGCGGCGCTTGAGCGCCATCCCGGCGAGCATGCAGGCCTCGCTCGAGCCGGTCGTCGAACAGCCCACGGCGGCCGCCGGGTCGGGCGCGTGCCACAGGTCCGCGAGCATCGACACGCACCGCCGTTCCAGCTCGGCGGTGCGCGGGTACTCGTCCTTGTCGATCATGTTCTTGTCCCGGCACTCCGCCATCAGGGCGCCGGCCTCCGGCTCCATCCAGGTGGTGACGAAGGTGGCCAGGTTCAGCCGCGCGTTGCCGTCCAGCATCAGCTCGTCGTGCACCAGCTGATACGCCGTCGAGGGCGCCATCGGAGTGTCGGGCATCCGGTGCTTGGGCGGCGCCTCGGTCATGTCCCCGACGGGGTTCGCCGCCCCCAGGAAGGGGTTGACGGACAAGGGGCGCTCGTCGCGCCGGGGTTTGGTGTGCAGCGGCATGGGTGCCTCCGGGGGTTCGTGCGGTGACGGTGAAAGAAGTGAGAGGGGCGAGAGGGGTGAGAGGGGGAGGGCGGGGGGTCATCGGGCGGAGGTTCCGTCCGGTCGCAGCTGCATCAGCGGGCGTCCCGTCACCAGCAGCCAGGCCGGGAGCGAGGCGATGCACAGGAGGGCGAGGATGCCCGGCGAGGCGACCAGGAAGGCGGCGACGAACAGGCTCACCCAGCCCTGGCGGGTGATGGCCAGCAGGACCCCCAGCACCCCCGCCGACACACCGACCGCCGGATGCACCCCGGGCACCAGGGCGTGGGCGCACAGCCCGAGCGCGGTGCCGACGAACACGGCCGGGAAGATCCGCCCGCCCCGGAACCCGCAGGACGCGGCGACGAGCAGGGCGGCCAGCTTCACCACCGTCATCGTGGCGAACTGGCCCGCCGACCAGCCTCCGGGGTCGGCCGCCAGCACGGTGATCTCGTCGAGCCCCTTGAACAGCGTCAGATGCCCGCCCAGGGCCGCCAGCGCGCCCAGCACCACCCCGCCGGCCGGAAGCATCAGCAAGGGGTGCCGCAGCCGCCGGAACGCCCCGTGGACGTACGGGAAGGCGTAGACGGCGCACAGGCCGAGCAGCGCGCCCGCCGAGGCGACGGCGAGCGACGACAGCAGGTCCGCCCAGCCGGGCCGGCCGAACGGCGGCAGGTCCAGGTCGAAGCTCGGCCGCGACACCAGGGAGACGGTGAGCGCACCGGCCCCCGCGGCGGCCAGCGGCGCGAAGAGACTGTCCCAGAGCTGTCCCCTGACCTGCCGGCCCGTCAGCGCCTCGGAGATGACGAGCGCCGCGGCCACCGGCGTACCGAAGAGCGCGCCGATCGTCGCCGCCTCCGCCAACGCCACCCAGCCGTGCTCCTGGGTCCGGGGGAACGCCCTGGTGCCCAGCAGGACCGCCAGGGAGACGTTCACGGCGATGATCGGGTTCTCGGGCCCGAGGCTCGGCCCGCCGGCCAGCATCAGGGCGGTGGCCAGCAGCAGCCCCGGCAGCACCACGGGCGGCAGCACGGGGGCCTCGAGGCCGGTGGTCGCCGGATCGGGGCCGGCGTGGCCCGGCACCTTCCACACCACCAGACCGACCGCGATCCCGGTGGCGACGAGCATCACGAACATCCACAGCACGGAGTACCCGCCGACCCCGAGCGCGTCCGGCAGGTTCTGCCACAGCACGTCCTGGAGTTCCTCGGCCGCCCGGCTCACGCCCACCAGCAGCAGGCTCGCCGCCACCCCCACGACCAGCGCGGGGACGACGGTCGGCAGCAGGTCGCGTGCCCGGGTCGCCGGGGCGGTGGAGGGTTCCTGCTGCACGCTGTCCTGGGCCACGCGCACACGATAGACGGATCAAGCCGCCACATGCGGGCAAAGCGAACGAAACGGATGAGGCGGTTGTGGTGTCAAGTCCGGGAAACCGACTTGCACCTCACGTGGCGTGAGGTCCCAGGGTGGAGTGCGTACCGAGAAGGGAGCGGAAGTGAGCTACTCCGTGGGACAGGTCGCCGGTTTCGCCGGGATCACGGTGCGCACCCTGCACCACTACGACGACATCGGCCTGCTCGCCCCGAGCGAGCGCAACCGCGCGGGGCACCGGCGCTACAGCGACGCCGACCTCGACCGGCTGCAGCAGATCCTGTTCTACCGGGAGCTCGGCTTCCCGCTCGAGGAGGTCGCCGCCCTGCTCGACGATCAGGCCACCGGAAAGGCAGACCCGCGCGCGCACCTGCGCCGGCAGCACGACCTGCTGACCGCCCGGATCGAAAGGCTGCGGAAGATGGCGGCGGCCGTGGAGCACGCCATGGAGGCACACCACATGGGCATCGATCTCACGCCCGAGGAGAAGTTCGAGGTGTTCGGGGACTTCGACCCGGACCAGTACGAGGACGAGGTGCGGGAGCGCTGGGGCGGCACCGACGCCTACCGGCAGTCCCGGCAGCGGACCGCGTCCTACACCAAGGACGACTGGAAACGCGTCACCGAGGAGTTCGACGCCCTCCATCTGCGCATGGCCGACCTGATGGCGGCCGGGGTGCCGGCCGACGCCGAGGAGGCGATGGACACGGCGGAGGAGCACCGGCGGTTCATCACCCGCGCGTACTACGACTGCGGGCACGAGATGCACACCGGCCTGGGCGAGATGTACGTCGCCGACCCGCGCTTCACCCGGACGTACGAGGACATCCGGCCCGGTCTGGCGGTCTACCTGCGCGACGCGATCGTCGCGAACGCGGCCCGGCACGGAGGCTGAGCCCGTACCGCGCGGGTGCGCCGCCCGTCCTGTCGGGGGACGGGCGGCGCACCCGCGCGGTCGTCATTCGCGCACGAGCACCACCGCCGTGCCGTACGCGCACACCTCGGTGCCCACGTCCGCCGCCTCCGTGACGTCGAAACGGAACGCCAGTACGCCGTTGGCGCCCCGCGCGCGTGCCTGCTCGATCAGGCGCTCCATGGCCTGGTTCCGGGTCTCCACCAGCGTCTTGGTCAGCCCCTTGAGCTCGCCGCCGATCATCGACTTCAGACCGGCGCCGATCTGGCTGCCGAGGTGCCGGGACCGCACGGTCAGCCCGAAGACCTCGCCGATGACCTCCTGCACCCGGTGCCCCGGGACGTCGTTCGTCGTGACCACCAGGACGTCGGGCCCGGGGCCCTGCCCACCGCCGTACTCTTCGATGCCCATGGCCCCAGCTTCGCCGGGGAGGAGGCACGGTGCAATCCTGGGTACGCCCCGTGGAACCCGGGCCGGGACGGCTGCGTTGATAGGTTTTGGCAGCCAGCCTCGCCCGTCCCCCTCAAGCAGCAGGAGCCACAATCCCGTGACCACCCTTGCGCTCGGCCCCGAGTGGCTGAGCCCGGACTATCTGATCGAGACCTTCAGCCTGACCGGCATCCTGCTGATCGTCTTCGCCGAGTCCGGATTCTTCGCGTTCCTGCCCGGTGACTCCCTGCTGTTCACGGCGGGCCTCTTCGTGGCGGAGGGCAGCTACATCAGCCAGCCGCTGTGGCTGGTGTGCACGCTGATCGTGATCGCCGCCGTCCTGGGTGACCAGGTCGGCTACATGATCGGCAAGTTCTTCGGACCCAAGCTCTTCAGCCGTCCCAACTCCAAGCTCTTCAAACAGGAGAACCTGGAGAAGGCCCACGAGTTCATGGAGAAGTACGGCCCCAAGGCGATCGTCCTGGCCCGCTTCGTGCCGATCGTGCGCACCTTCGCCCCCATCACGGCCGGCGCCGGCCGTATGAAGTACCGCACGTTCCTCACGTACAACGTCATCGGCGGCGTCGCCTGGGGCTCGGGCATCACGGTCGCCGGCTACTGGCTGGGCCAGATCTCCTTCATCAAGAACAACGTCGAGTCGATCCTCATCCTGATCGTCTTCCTCTCGGTGGTCCCGATCATCGTCGAGTACCTGCGGGAACGCGGCAAGAAGAAGCGCGCCGCCGCCGAGGACCCGGCCGCCCCGCAGCACGACCAGCACAACCGGTACGACCAGCAGACCCCGTACGCCCAGCCGCCGGTCATGGACGACGCCACGACCCAGCTGCGCCGCATCACCCCGGACGGTCAGCCGCCGCAGCGGGCCCAGCAGCCCCAGCAGCCCTACGGCAACCAGGGCTACCCGCAGCAGCAGAGCCCCCAGCCCCAGAGCCCGCAGCCCCAGCCGCCGTACGGCAACGGCCAGGGCGGCTACGACCCGTACTTCGACCCGCGGCACCCCCAGGGCCAGGGTCAGGGGCACCCCCAGGGCCACGGGCCGGACCAGAACCGGCAGCAGCCCTACAACCAGGGCTACTGAGCCGCACCGCCGAACAGCACCGCCGAACGCACCGCCGGATGCCCGGGTCCCGAGGACCCGGGCATCCGGCGTCAGAAGCCGCGGGTCCGCTTCGCCGCCCTGCGCTTCTCGGCGGAGCCGATCCGCAGGAACAGCCGGGAGATCTCCGAACCGAGGTTCACCCCGATCGCGATGGCCAGCGCGAGCGCCACCGCCTTCGAGAGGGACACCAGCCCCGCGTCCACCTCGTTCTGGGCGATCGCCAGCAGACCGAAGTACGTGGCGGAACCGGGCAGCAGGGGGCCGATGGCCGCCGTGGTGTAGGGCAGCGCCGAAACGAACCGGTACCGGGCCAGCAACTGCCCGAACAGCCCCACGAGCCCCGCCGCCACGGCCGTGGAGGCCACCGGTGAGATGTCGCCCGCGTAGTACATCGCGCCGTACACCACCCAGGCGACCCCGCCGTTGAGGGTGACCATCAGCACCGTGGACCGCTCCTGCTGGAGCAGCACCGCGAAGGCCAGCGACAGCCCGAGCGACGCGGCGATCTGCCACACCGGCCGCTCGGTGAGGACGAGTGCCGCGTCCGGGCTCAGCTGGGCGCCCAGCTGAACCCCGAAGTAGAGCACCACCAGCACGCCGGTCACGATGCCCACGAAGAAGTACAGGACCTCCAGGAGCCGCGCGGAGGCGGTGATGTAGAAGCCGGTCAGACCGTCCTGCACCCCCGCGACGAGGGCCCGTCCGGGCAGCAGGGCGAACAGCCCGCCGGTGATCACCGCCGAGGCCTTCACGTCCGCGTGGGCCAGCGTCAGCGCGACGCCCATCGCGGCCGGCGGCATCGCGGCCACCGTGAACTGGTAGAACTCCGGCAGCCCGCGCCCGGCGAGCAGCCAGGCCAGCCGGTCGCCGAGCATCGCACCGCCCGCGGCGGCGATGAACACCAGGAACCCGCCGCCCACCAGCATCGAGGCCGAGCCCGCCAGCAGTCCGCTCGCCGCGTTCAGCACCCAGACGGGGTAGGGGTGCCGGTTGCGGCGTATCTCCGCGAGGCGCCGGTAGGCCTCCTCCAGGGAGATGTGCGTCTCGTCGTCGCTGAGGTCGTCCACCAGCTGGTACACGGCCGCGAGGCGGGTGTAGTCGGTGCCGCGGCGGCGCACCGTGCGCGACGCGGTCACCGGGTCGTCCACCAGGGACGGCTGATGGGAGATCGACAGCAGGGTGAAGGTGACGGTCGGTTCGCAGCGGTCCAGGCCGTAGGAGCGGCAGACGGCGAACATCGCCGCCTCCACGTCCTCCGCGCCCTCGCCGCCCGCCAGCAGCAACTCACCGATACGCAGCGTCAGGTCGAGTACGCGCGGCACGGCCGGCCCCGCCTCGTCGTGCCGCTGCACCTGCTCCGGCGCCGGCCGCTCGGTCACCGGCATGCGCAGCATCGTGCGCATCCGGTCCTGCCAGGGCACGTCCCGGTGCAGGGCGATGGACGGCATCCCGCCGGGCGGGGTGAACGCCGCCGGCGCCTGCTGGGCGCTGTACGTGCTCGGCGGGTTGAACGCCGACCCCTCCACCTCGGCCGGCTGCGGGGCGGTTTCCAGCCCTTCCGGAACGGTGAACTCGGAGGTGGTGTCGGGCTCCGTGCCGACCGGGGGGAGCTCCAGTCCCTCCGGAACGGTGAACTCGGAGGTCGTCTCGGACTCCGTGCCGGCCGGGGAGACCTCCAGTCCCTCCGGGACGGCGAACTCCGACGTCGTCGCCGACTCCGAGTCGGCCGGGGCCGCCGCCCCCGCGGGAGCGTTGAAGGCACTCCTCGCCTCGTCCGACTGCGGCTTGCGCTCCTGCGTGTCCCTCACCTGCGTTGCGCTCCCTGTACGACGCCGTCCGTGGGCCCTGCCTTCCCCGTCGGGGCCCGGTGCACGGACCCCCAGGGGCCAGTATGCGCACGGAGACGCGCGACGGGGCGCACGCGTCCGCGTGCGCCCCGTCGCGCGTCTCGTGGGGAACGGGCTCAGTGGCCGCCCTGCTCCTTGAAGCGCTTGTAGGACCGCTCGATCTCGATCTCGGCGTCGGTCCGGCCGACCCAGTTGGCGCCCTCCACCGACTTGCCCGGCTCCAGGTCCTTGTAGACCTCGAAGAAGTGCTGGATCTCCAGACGGTCGAACTCCGACACGTGGTGGATGTCACGCAGGTGCTCCACGCGCGGGTCCGTCGAGGGGACGCAGAGCAGCTTGTCGTCGCCGCCGGCCTCGTCCGTCATCCGGAACATGCCGATCGCGCGGCAGCGGATCAGGCAGCCGGGGAACGTCGGTTCGTCGAGGATGACCAGCGCGTCCAGCGGATCGCCGTCCTCGCCGAGGGTGTTCTCGACGAAGCCGTAGTCGGTCGGGTAGGCGGTCGAGGTGAAGAGTCGACGGTCCAAGCGGATCCGACCCGTCTCGTGGTCCACCTCGTACTTGTTCCGCGAACCCTTCGGGATCTCGATCGTGACGTCGAACTCCACCGGACGCTCCTCCATGATCAGCACATAGTTCTGGTGATTAAGTGTCCCTCACGCAGGTGTGTGATCGCGAAAGGGGCTGGTGGTCGTGCCAGAGCTGAGGCCTTGGCGGGCCGCGAGACCGCATGTCGTGCGGGTCGCGGACGCCGTACGACCGCGTCTCGCACGGGTCGCGGCGACCGTACGGCCGCGTCTGGCGCGTGTCGTCACGGCCGCCGGGCCACGGATCGCGCGGCCGGTGGCCTGGCCGGGCACCTGGCCGAAGACCTGGCGGTTCACCGTGGTCGCGGCCGCCACCGGGATGGCACTGGCCGCCGGTGCGGTGACCGCCGCGGGTCCCTGGGACTCCACCGGTCAGCGTACGGCCGAGCGGGACCGGGCCGTGGCCCTGGGGGCCGTGCGTGGCACAGATCACGGTGGCACCCGCGGCAACGCCGGCACGCCGCCGCGCGGCCCCCGGGCGGCGCCCAGCGCCCCCTCCGTGCTCGCCGGTCTCGGCGGCGCCGCCACCGCGCGGTCGGCGCCCGGCGGCAAGGCCCTCGCCGGCATCCTCACCCCGCTGCTGAAGGCCCCGGAGCTGGGCCGTCACTCCGCCGTCGTGGTCGACGTCTCCACCGGCGGAGAGCTGTACGCCCAGGGCTCCGGCGACGCGCTCACCCCCGCCTCCACCACGAAGATCGTCACCGCCGCCGCGGTCCTCACCGCGCTGGGCCCCGACCACCGCCTGACCACCCGCACCACCTTCGAACCCGACACGAAGGAGGTCATCCTCGTCGGCGGCGGCGACCCCACCCTCACCGCCCGGGAGAAGAACGACACGGGCTCGGCGAGCCTGCGCGACCTCGCCGGGCGGACCGCCGCCGCCCTGGCCGAACGCGGCGTACGCGAGGTGACCCTGTCCTACGACACCACCCTCTACCCGGGCGGCGACAGGCACCCGATCGGAATCAACCCCAACATCGCCACCGTCACCCCCCTGATGGCCGACGAGGCCCGGGTCGACGACTCCGTCAGCGGCCCCGCGAACCGCGTCGCCGACCCCGCGGCCGACGCGGCGCGGAAGTTCGGCGAGTTCCTGAAGGCGCACGGCGTCAAGGCCACACCGCCCGGCCCGTCGAAGTCCACGACCCGGGCCGGCACCCTCGCCACGGTGTCCTCTCCTCCGCTCGCCACCCTGGTCGAACGGATGCTCACCAACAGCGACAACGACCTCGCCGAGGCCCTCGCCCGCCATACCGCGATCGCGACCGGCGAACGCGCCGACTTCGCGGGCGCCGCGGCCGCCCTCCGCACCCGGCTCGCCGAGCTCCGGGTCCCCCTGGAGGGGACCGTGCTCAAGGACGGCAGCGGGCTCGACCGCAACAACCGGCTCACCGCCCGCCTCCTCACCGCGCTGCTGGTGAAGTCCGCCGACCCCGCCCGCCCCGAGCTGCGGTCCGTCCTCACCGGCCTGCCCGTCGCGGGCTTCACCGGCACCCTCACCGGCCGCTACGCCGACGGGGCGGCCGGCCTCGTCCGCGCCAAGACGGGCACCCTCACCGGCGTCAACACCCTGGCGGGCACCGTCGTCGACGAGGAGGGCCGACTGCTCGCCTTCGCCTTCCTGGCGACCGGCACCAGCGACCTCACGGCGGCCCAGACGGCCCTGGACAGGGCGGCCACGGCCCTGGCGGCGTGCGGCTGCCGGTGACCCGCGGGGCGGCCGGGACGGCCGCCTCTTCGCCCTGCCCCGCACCGCCGTACTCACGTACCGTTGCACCATGACGAGTTTCGGTGGTGCTGCCTCTTCCGGGATGGTCGACTGGGATCTCGCGGTCGCGACCGCGACCCGGCTCATGCGGCCGGGCCCCGATGTGAGCCGTGACGACGCCAGGGCCGTCGTCACGGAACTGCGCCGGCACGCGAAGGCGTCCGAGGAGCACGTCCGGGGCTTCACCCGGCTGGGCACCGAGGAGATCCACGACACCCCGGTCCTCGTCGTCGACCGCCCGGGCTGGGTGCGGGCCAACGTCGCCGGTTTCCGCGAACTCCTCAAACCGCTGCTCGACAAGATGCAGGAACGGCGCGGCGGTTCCCCCGGCGGGGCGCTCCTCGGCACCGTCGGCGGCAAGGTCACCGGCGTCGAACTGGGCATGCTGCTGTCCTTCCTGGCCTCACGCGTCCTCGGCCAGTACGAGACCTTCGCCCCCGCCACCCGCGACCTGCCGGCCGGCGGCCCCGCCGACGCCCCGAACGGCGGCGGCCGGCTGCTGCTCGTCGCCCCCAACATCGTCCACGTCGAACGCGAACTCGACGTGCACCCGCACGACTTCCGGCTGTGGGTGTGCCTGCACGAGGAGACGCACCGCACCCAGTTCTCCGCCGTGCCCTGGCTGCGGGACCACCTGGAGGGCGAGATCCAGTCGTTCCTGGCGGAGACCGACGTCGACCCGATGACCGTTCTGGAGCGCGTCCGCCAGGCCGTCCAGTCCTTCGCCGGAGGCCGCCCCGAGGGGGAGGAGGGCGAGGCGGCCGACGAGGGACGCTCCCTGGTCGAACTCGTGCAGACCCCCGCCCAGCGGGAGATCCTCGGCCGCCTCACGGCGGTGATGTCCCTGCTGGAGGGGCACGCCGACTTCGTGATGGACGGCGTCGGACCCGAGGTCGTGCCGAGCGTCGCCGAGATCCGCGAGAAGTTCCAGCAGCGCCGTGCGAAGGGCGCCTCCCGCCTGGACCTGGCGCTGCGCAAACTGCTCGGCCTGGACGCCAAGCTCCGTCAGTACCGCGACGGCGAACGCTTCGTCCGCGCGGTCGTCGACGAGGCCGGCATGGACGGCTTCAACCGGGTGTGGACCTCGCCCAACACGCTCCCCACCAAGGCGGAGATCGCCAAACCGGCGGAATGGATCACGCGCGTGCACCGCAAACCCGAATCGTGAACCCGGTGGTCGTGGACCCGGCGCGCGCCCGGCGCGAGGCAGGCGCGCGTCCCTCCTCGTGCAGTCGGCGCGCGTCCGCCAGGGAGCCGATCCGGCCGACGGCAGGCGGATGACCCGGTAATCACCCGTCCGAGGGACCGTGAGCGAAGAGTAGGCGTGCAATGCTCGGGTAACGGCCCGACTCTGTCACCATCTACACACTCTGAGTGACCGACTCGAGCCCACGCCCTCTGACAACTTCATGAAGGGAACCGGACATGGGTCCCCATCCTGCGGTCGCGGCGATACGCCTGGCGGTCCGCCGCGTCCTCCACGACATCCTCGACGAACACAGCCGAACCCCCGACGAAACCGGCCGCACCCCCGGCCGGTCCCCGCACGACCCCGCGTACGCCCCCCCGTACAACCGAGAGCCGTCCCCCCTCGTGCTCGTGGCCTGCTCCGGCGGCGCCGACTCCATGGCCCTCGCCTCCGCCCTCGCCTTCGAGGCCCCGCGGCTGGGCCTGCGGGCCGGCGGCGTCACCGTCGACCACGGCCTCCAGGCCGGCTCCGATCTGCGCGCCGCCGAAGTGATCCTGCGCCTGCGCGAACTGGGCCTCGCACCCGCCGAGTCCGTCGCCGTCACCGTCGGCCGCGAAGGCGGACCCGAGGCGGCCGCCCGCGACGCCCGCTACGCCGCCCTCGACGCCGCGGCCGAACGGCACGGGGCCGCCGCCGTCCTGCTCGGACACACCCGCGACGACCAGGCGGAAACCGTCCTGCTGGGCCTCGCCCGCGGCTCCGGCATCCGTTCCCTGTCCGGAATGGCCGCGGTCTCGGGGGCCGCCGGCCGTTACCGCAGGCCGTTCCTCCGGCTCGACCGGCAGACGGCCCGCACGGCCTGCCTGGCCCAGTCTCTCCCCGTCTGGGACGACCCGCACAACACCGACCCCGCCTACACCCGTTCCCGACTGCGTCACGAGGGCCTGCCCGCCCTGGAGAAGGCGCTCGGCAAGGGCGTCGTCGAGGCGCTCGCCCGGACGGCCCAGCTCTCCCGCGACGACGCCGACGCACTCGACGCCTGGGCCGGCCGGGCCGAGGCCGGCGTCCGCGACGCGGACGGCCGCCTGGAATGCGCCGGGCTCCACGCCCTCCCGCCCGCCGTGCGCCGCCGTGTGCTGCGCCGGGCCGCCATCGACGCGGGAGCCCCGGCCGGTTCGCTGTTCGCCCGGCACATCGAGGAGGTCGACCGGCTGATCACCGGTTGGCGCGGTCAGGGGGCCATCAATCTGCCCGGCCGGGTCGTCGCCCGCCGCCAGGGTGGCAGACTGGTGATTCGGCAAGGCTGAAAAACGTACCCCCGGCAACGCCGCGGACGGTACGGGACAGCCGCTGGGACGACCGAAAGTGATGCGGGTGGACGCGAAAGACATGGGTGCCGACCTCGAGAAGGTGCTCATCAGCAAGGAAGAGATCGACGCCAAGCTGGCTGAGCTGGCCGCGAAGATCGACGCGGAGTACGCGGGCAAGGAACTGCTGATCGTCGGAGTTCTCAAGGGCGCCGTGATGGTCATGGCCGACCTCGCCCGAGCGCTGTCCACCCCCGTCACCATGGACTGGATGGCCGTATCCTCGTACGGGGCGGGCACCCAGTCCTCCGGTGTGGTGCGGATCCTCAAGGACCTCGACACCGACATCAAGGGCAAGCACGTCCTGGTCGTCGAGGACATCATCGACTCCGGCCTGACCCTGTCGTGGCTGATCTCGAACCTCGGCTCGCGCGAGCCCGCCTCCCTCAAGGTGTGCACGCTGCTGCGCAAGCCCGAGGCCGCCAAGGTCAACATCGACGTGGAATGGGTCGGTTTCGACATTCCCAACGAGTTCGTCGTCGGATACGGCCTCGACTACGCCGAGAAGTACCGCAACCTCCCGTTCGTCGGTACGCTCGCGCCTCACGTCTACGGCGGCTGAGTCACCCGGCCCGGAACGCCGTATGCAGATCGGGAACCCCGGCGGGTTCCGCTCCGTTGGAGCATGCGTGGACGCGATTGTCGGCAGTCTCACGCCGCTTCGGCGGGTGATGCTGGGGTACCGTCCGAAGAACAGTCTTTATCAAACTCACTATGGCAGGAGGGACGGGGCGGCACCGCTCCGTATGGATGGACGTGAAGCGATACTTCCGTGGGCCGGTCATGTGGATCGTGCTGGCCGTCCTCGCCGTGGTCGTGTTGATGCAGGTCGTCGGCTCGTCCGGCGGCTACAAGACGGTGGACACCGGCCAGGTGGTCCAGGCGATCAACCAGAACAAAGTCGAGTCGGCCAAGCTGACCACCGGCGACGAGCAGATCATCAAGGTCGAGCTCAAGTCCGGTGAGAAGATCGAGGACAGCTCGAAGATCCAGGCGAGCTACATCGGTGACCAGGGCGTCACCATCGCCAACACGCTGCAGGACAAGTACCAGAACAAGCAGATCCCGGACGGCTACACGGTTTCGCCGTCCAAGCAGAACCCGTTCGTCAGCATTCTGCTGTCGCTGCTGCCCTTCGTCCTCATCGTCGTGGTCTTCCTGTTCCTGATGAACCAGATGCAGGGCGGCGGCTCCCGCGTCATGCAGTTCGGCAAGTCCAAGGCGAAGCTCATCACCAAGGACACCCCGAAGACGACGTTCGCCGACGTCGCGGGCTCGGACGAGGCGGTCGAGGAACTCCACGAGATCAAGGAGTTCCTGCAGGAGCCGGCGAAGTTCCAGGCCGTCGGGGCGAAGATCCCCAAGGGCGTGCTGCTGTACGGCCCGCCCGGAACCGGCAAGACCCTGCTCGCGCGTGCCGTCGCGGGCGAGGCCGGGGTCCCCTTCTACTCGATCTCCGGTTCCGACTTCGTCGAGATGTTCGTCGGTGTCGGTGCCTCCCGGGTCCGTGACCTGTTCGAGCAGGCCAAGGCCAACGCCCCGGCGATCGTCTTCGTCGACGAGATCGACGCGGTCGGCCGCCACCGCGGCGCCGGCCTCGGCGGTGGTCACGACGAGCGCGAGCAGACCCTGAACCAGCTCCTCGTCGAGATGGACGGCTTCGACGTCAAGGGCGGTGTGATCCTCATCGCCGCGACGAACCGGCCCGACATCCTCGACCCGGCCCTTCTGCGGCCCGGCCGTTTCGACCGCCAGATCGCGGTCGACCGCCCGGACATGCAGGGCCGGCTGGAGATCCTCAAGGTCCACCAGAAGGGCAAGCCGGTCGCCCCGGACGTCGACCTGGCGGCCGTCGCCCGGCGCACCCCCGGCATGACCGGTGCCGACCTGGCCAACGTGCTGAACGAGGCCGCGCTGCTGACCGCGCGCAGCGATCAGAAGCTGGTCGACAACCACATGCTGGACGAGGCGATCGACCGTGTGGTCGCGGGCCCGCAGAAGCGGAGCCGGATCATGTCGGACAAGGAGAAGAAGATCACCGCGTACCACGAGGGCGGACACGCCCTGGTCGCGGCGGCCTCCCCGAACGCCGACCCCGTCCACAAGATCACGATCCTGTCGAGGGGCCGTGCCCTCGGCTACACGATGGTGCTGCCGGACGAGGACAAGTACTCGACCACGCGCAACGAGATGCTGGACCAGCTGGCCTACATGCTGGGCGGCCGGGCGGCCGAGGAGCTCGTCTTCCACGACCCGACGACCGGTGCGGCCAACGACATCGAGAAGGCCACCGGTCTGGCCCGCGCGATGGTCACGCAGTACGGCATGACCGAGCGTCTCGGCGCGATCAAGTTCGGCGGAGACAACTCCGAGCCGTTCCTCGGACGTGAGATGGCTCACCAGCGCGACTACTCGGAAGAGATCGCCGCGCTGGTCGACGAAGAGGTCAAGAAGCTCATCGAGACCGCGCACAACGAGGCGTGGGAGATGCTGGTCGAGAACCGGGACGTGCTCGACAACCTGGTCCTCGCGCTCCTGGAGCGGGAGACGCTGGGCAAGGAGGAGATCGCCGAGATCTTCGCGCCGATCGTCAAGCGCCCGCCCCGGCCCGCCTGGACCGGTTCCTCCCGCCGTACGCCGTCCACCCGTCCGCCGGTGCTCTCCCCCAAGGAGCTGGCACTGACGAACGGGGCGAACGGTGCGACGCCGGCCATCTCCACCGTGAAGAGCACCGCCGCGGAACCCGCGCCGGCGCCCGAGCGGACCCCGGAGGACCGCCCCGAGAGCTGACCGGCTCTCCCGGCGGCCCCCGGGCCCGGAATGAACGCCGCGCCCCCCAGGTTCTAGCCTGGGGGGCGCGGCTTTTGTGTATCCGCAGTCGAGACGCGTACCCCTGACGCGCGCAGGCACAGGAACGAGGCACCACATGACCGACCCCGTGACGCTGGACGGCGATTTCACCTTCGGCGAGTTCGACGAGAAGCGAGCCGAGAACGCCGTACGCGAGCTGCTGATCGCGGTCGGTGAGGACCCCGACCGGGAGGGGCTGCAGGAGACCCCGGCTCGGGTGGCACGGGCGTACAAGGAGATATTCGCCGGCCTGTGGCAGAAGCCCGAGGACGTGCTGACGACCACGTTCGACCTCGGGCACGACGAGATGGTGCTCGTGAAGGACATCGAGGTGTACTCGACGTGTGAGCACCATCTGGTGCCGTTCCGCGGTGTGGCCCACGTCGGCTACATCCCGGCCACCAGCGGCAAGATCACGGGGTTGTCGAAGCTGGCCCGGCTCGTGGACGTCTACGCCCGGCGGCCGCAGGTGCAGGAACGGCTCACCACTCAGATCGCGGACTCCCTGATGAAGATCCTGGAGCCGCGCGGAGTGATCGTGGTCGTGGAGTGCGAGCACATGTGCATGTCGATGCGGGGCATCCGCAAGCCCGGCGCGAAGACCCTCACCTCGGCCGTGCGCGGCCAGCTGCGGGACGCGGCGACGCGCAACGAGGCGATGAGCCTGATCATGGCGCGCTGACCGGGGCGGGGCGCCCGCGCGGGAACGGCCCCGGCCCCCTGGGGGGCCGGGGCCGTTCTCCGGAACGCGTCTCAGGCCGCCGGGGCCGTGCCCCTGCCGTTGTGGTCGTCGTCGTCCTCCGGGAGCTTGCAGACCCGCTCCAGGAAGATGGCGGCCGCTATGACGGCGATCCCCGCCAGGACCGAGGCGCCGGCGTAGATGGCCTGGTCGCGGCGGGCCGGAATGTCGAGGGCTCCCAGGAGGAAGACGCCGGTGCCGCCGTACATCCCGGCGACCAGGGCGGCGACCAGGGCGCTGGCCTGGCCGAAGACGACCGCGCGGGCCGCCATCATGGGGTCGACGCCCTTGGCTTCGGGACGGCGCTCGCGCTGGGCCTTGAGGCGGGCGCGGAGAGAGAGCGCCGTGGCCGTGAGGACCACGGCGATCAGGGCGAGGACGATGGGCGCGGCCACCGGGACGCTCGGCAGCGTGCCGAGGGAGTTCCAGAGGCGGGCGACGGCCCAGGACAGGATCCCGGCCACGACGAAGACGCCGGCCAGCACCCTGATGCGCAGCTCTCTCACGGTGTCCCTTCGGTTCCCGGTGCCCCGGAATGCGGTCGTGTCGACCTTAACGGCTATTCGGGCAGCCGGAGTTCCAGGTCGGCCCGGGACAGGACGCCTTCTCGGCCGACCGCGCCCAGCAGGGCGGCGACCGGGCCGCGTCCGGGGAGAACGGCCTCGGGGTCGACGTCGTGCCAGGGGGCCAGGACGAAGGCGCGCTCGTGGGCGCGGGGATGGGGAAGGGTCAGCCGCGGGTCGTCGGACAGGAGGTCCGCGTAGGCGACGATGTCCACGTCCAGGGTGCGCGGGCCCCAGCGCTCGTCGCGGACCCGGTGGAAGGCCTCCTCGACCGCGTGCGCCCGCTCCAGCAGGGAGGACGGGGGGAGGGTGGTCTGCAGGACCACCACCGCGTTGAAGTACGAGGGCTGGCTGCCGGGCTCGACGCCCCACGGCTCCGTCTCGTACACGGGGGACACCGCTCTGACACGGATGCCCGGGGTGTCCTCCAGGGCGTCGACGGCCCCCTGGAGGGTCTCCAGCCGGTTGCCGAGGTTGGCGCCGAGGGCGACCACGGCCCGCTTCGGGTTCTGCAGGGTGCTGTCGGCGGCGTCGACCCGCTCCGTCACGGAGGCGGGGACCGGCTGAACGGTCGGGTCGGTGTGGCCCTGGGCGGAAGGCCTGGTCATACGCGGCTCCGGGTGATGGTGACGGTCACGTCGTCGAAGGGTACGGTGATCGGCGCGTCCGGCTTGTGGACGCGGACCTCGACCTCCTGGACCACGGCGTGCTCGAGGCAGACCCGGGCGATGCGCTCGGCGAGCGTCTCGATGAGGTTCACCGGTTCGCCCTCGACGACCGCCACGACCTCCTCCGCCACGATTCCGTAGTGCACGGTCCGCGTCAGGTCGTCGTCGGTCGCGGCCGGCCGGGTGTCCAGGCCGAGGACGAGGTCGACGACGAAGGTCTGGCCCTCCTCGCGTTCCTTGGGGAACACCCCGTGGTGTCCACGGGCCTTCAGGCCGTGCAGCGCGACACGATCCACACGAATCCACTCCTGTCAGTCGTTCAACTGGTCGGTCAGCCGTCCGGCCGGTCGGTGCCGTCCGGGTGGCACCCCTGCCTCGGTTGCCGCGGTCGAATCTACCCGCGGGCACCGACAGCACCGGCCCCGAGGGGGCGTCGGTCCGGACCGGCACGGGAGGATTCACCCCGCGTTTCCCCCCGGGCGGGTCTCAGGTGGGGGTGTCGGTGTCGTCGGGGGAGGCGGGGGGCTCGTCCTCGCCGTTCTCGGCGAGGACGGGGGAGGCGTGGTGGGACCAGAGCTTCCAGCCCGCCGGGGTGCGCCGGTAGATGTTGGTGGCGACGACCAGCTGGCCGACCAGGGGGCCGAGCTCCTCGCCCGCCTTCGGCGCGGGACCGCCGCTGAGGATGTTCTCGGTGCAGGTCACCAGGGCGGTGTCGCCGGTGACGGAGACGTGCACGTCGGTGAGGAAGAACTGGATGTAGTCGGTGTTCGCCATGATCAGGGCGTACGACCGGAGCACCTCGCCGCGGCCGGTGAGCACCGGCCAGCCGGGGTGCACGCAGGAGACCACCCCGGCGTCCGCCGGGTCGTGGTAGGTCTCGTCGACGCCCAGGTCGGCCGGGGTGAGCCAGAGCGACGCCACCTCCTCGAAGTCACCCTGCTCGAGTGCCTCGTAGAAGGCGGCGTTGGTGGCCTCGACCTGCTCGACGTCGGTGTGAGGCGCGCTCACCGGGCTCCTTCCGCACCGTGCGGGGCGGGTTCGGAGCGCGTGCCGTCCGGGGTGCGCGCCTGTTCGACGGCGCGTACGACCCGTACGGCGTCCGCGGTGGCGCGCACCTCGTGCACGCGGACCGCCCAGGCGCCGCCCTGTGCGGCGAGGGCGGAGACGGCGGCGGTGGCCGCGTCCCGTTCCCGGGCGGGCGGGGGCGTGCCGCCGGGTCCGGCCAGGACCCGGCCGAGGAACCGCTTGCGGGACGCGGCCACGAGCAGCGGGTGGCCGAGTGCCCGCAGGCGGTCGAGCCGGGCGAGGAGGGCGAGGTCGTGGTCGGTGTCCTTGGAGAAGCCGAGTCCGGGGTCGACGATCACGCGGTCGGCCGCGACGCCGCTCTCCAGCACCGCCGCCACACGCGCGTGGAGCTCGTCGACGACCTCGGTGACGATGTCGTCGTACGCGCCCTTGACGTTGCCGCCCTCCAGCAGGCCGCGCCAGTGCATGACGACGAAGGGGGCGCCGGAGGCGGCGACGACGCGGAGCATGTCGGGGTCGGCGAGACCGCCGCTCACGTCGTTGACGAGCGCGGCGCCGGCCACGAGGGACTGCTCGGCGACCGAGGCGCGCATGGTGTCGACGGAGATCGTGACGCCCTCGGAGGCGAGACCGCGGATCACGGGGATGACGCGCTTGAGCTCCTCGGCCTCGTCGACGCGGGTGGCGCCGGGGCGGGTGGACTCGCCGCCGACGTCTATCAGGTCGGCGCCCTGGGCGACCAGGTCGAGGCCGCGCTTGACGGCGGTCGTCGTGTCGAACCAGCGGCCACCGTCGGAGAAGGAGTCGGGGGTCACGTTCACCACGCCCATGACCGCGCAGCGGTCCCAGTGGGGAAGGCCCGCGACGTGGAGCTGTCCGCTGCTGCTGCTCATATGTTCAGCGTATGCCCCGGGCGTGGCCCGGGAGACCCGGACCCTGGGGACCCGGACGGTCCGGAAGATCTGGACGGTCCAAAAGACCCGGAAAGCCCGGAAGGGAGCGGGGTCCGTGCCCCCGTCCGGTATTTCCCCGGCGGATCTCGTCGGTCTTCCCGGAAAGCGGTAACCCGCCCCTCGCCGCAAAATGATCTTGCATATTCGCGTGCCGGGTCTATTCACGGTTCGGCGAAGTTCCCTGACGTCCTGTGAAAGCCCCGGTGTGGCTTTGTTTTCACGGGGCGGGGCCCCATCATTCGCCTACGCGCGGTAAGTTTCTGGCCATGCCACGTGGACGTCACCGTCATTCCCCGCCCCTGCACAGGATGCTGCCCCCGTCGGCGATCGCAGGCGTCTCCCTCGTCTGCGCCCTGGGGCCCTGGGTGTTCACACAACCGACGACGCTTCGCCTGCTGGCCGCCGTCGCGGCGGCCACGGCGATCACCGGTGCGGTCGTCATGCGGCACTGGGACACCCTGGCCGGCAAGCAGGTCGCCGACCTCACGCGCGCGCGGGCCGGTGACGAGTGGCGGTTCGAGGAGCGGGTCGCCGAACTGGAGGCCGAGCTCGAGGAGTCGCGCGAACTGCGGGTCAAGCTGGAGCAGCGGATGCGCGCCAAGCGCACGGAGCTGACCGGACTGCGCACCGAGCACGCGGCACTGCTCCGGCGGTACGCCGCCGCGGAGACCGGGCGGGCGAGCGTGCTGGAGGAGCGCCGGGTGCTCGAGATAGAGGCGGCGGTCCCGGCCCGCGCGCTGCCGGCCGGGCCTTCGGCGCGGTCCGGTGACGAGACCGCCGGGACGGCGTCCGTGCCGGCGGCCAGGAGCGAGGACGGAACCGGGGGCGGGGCCCCGGTGGAGGAAACGACCGGGGCGGAAGCGGTCGGGGCGGAGCCGACGGTTCCCTCGGTCTTCTCACCCGAGGGTTCCGAGCTGTTCCTGCGGGCCGAGGCGGCGCTGGACCGGCTCGGCGACGGTGCGCAGGACAAGCACCACGGCACTCCCGAGGACGACGCCTCGGAGAACCACGCCTCCGAGGACGACTCCCCCGAGGACGACGGCCCCGAGCCCGCGAAGAAGCGGAAGCCGGAGCAGCCGCAGGAGGACGGGACGGAGGGGCAGCCGGGAGCGGTCGGCGAGCACGGGCGCGCGGCCTCCTCCGGCCCGGACACCGGCACCGCTACCGGCACCGACACCACCACCGGCACCGCGCCCGAGGAGCCGTCCCGGCCCGAGCAGTCGGCCCCGCCGGTCCCGTCCGGCCGCTCGGTGCGGCCCCCCGGGCACTTCACCGTGCCGACCGCGGTCGCGGTCGTACCGCCGACGGAGCCCGTCCGGCGTCCGGTGACCGACGGAGGGTTCGACTTCTTCGGTACGCAGAAGGAGGAGGAGCCCGGCCGGGAGGGCGTCCAGGGCGAGGACCTCGCCGATGTCGTCGGACAGGAGGCCCTGGCTCTGCACGAGACCGAGGCCGATGCCGAGACCGATACCGAGTCCGAGCCGTCCGGCGAGGACGCGCGGACCGTCGGCCGGGTCATCGACCTGACCGCGCACGACGAGCCGGAAGAGACCGGCCCGGACGCCACCGCCGACCCGCACGGTACGGCCGGCACAGTCGGCACAGCCGACGCGGCCGGCACCAAGGGACTGCGCAGCGCGGTCTCCTGAGGCACCGCACGCGTTTCTGGGGTTCTGGGGTCAGGCCATCCAGCGGTCCGGGCGGGCGTCCCTGCGGCCGGTCCGGGAACGTTCCGCCTGGGCCCGCAGCAGCTCCGCCGCCTCGTCGGCGTCCCGCAGCCGGGCCGTCACGGACTTGTCGGCCCCGGTGTCCACATGGACGTCCGCGACACCCCGGGCGCGCTCCCAGGGCCCCTGGGTCAGCCGTACGCTCTGCACCTTGGCGTGCGGCACCAGGGCGACGGTCCGGCTCAGCAGACCGTGCCGCGCGGCGAACACGGTGTCGGTGACGGCGAGCCCGTAGCCGCGCCACCACACCGGCATACACCACCGGGCGCGCCGCGGCGGCCGGGACAGTTCCGCGTGCGACGGCACGCGGACGCCGGGGAGCACGCGCGCGACGACGGACTCGGCGATCTCGCGCGGAGCGACCGGCAGCAGCAGGGAGTTGGACGAGCCGGCCACGTCGAGTTCGACCCGCACCCAGCCCCGGCGCCGCCACAGCAGCGGCTCCACGATCCGCACGGTCTGCACCCGCCCCGGCGGCACCGTCTCGTGCGCCCGGTCCAGCAGCCCGTGGTCGATCCGCAGTCCGTCGGGCGACTCGCCCAGGGTCCAGTCGTACTCGGTGACGAACCGGCCGACGCTGCTCGCGCCCGCCGCGCCGAACAGCGGTACGGCGGCGGCGAGGAGCGTCCACAGGTTGTGGGTGGCCATCCACAGCGGCGGCACCACGAGGAGGGCGGCGATCAGCCAGACCCAGGTCCCGCCGGTCAGCACGAGGGAGAGGGCGAGGACACCGGGCGGCACGCGCAGCAGCTGCCGGGACGGCGCCTCGCCGACCTCGTGCGCCGTCTCGGGGGCGAAACCCGCCGCCCGCGCGAGCAGTTCGGCGCGCAGCGCGCGGGCGTGGTCGGCACCCAGGAAGGCCAGCTCGTCCTTCTTGTCGGTGCCGATGACGTCGAGTCTGAGTTTCGACACGCCCGCGACCCGGGCGAGCAGCGGCTGGGTGACGTCGATGGCCTGGATCCGCTCCAGCCGGATGTGGACGGTGCGGCGGAACAACAGCCCGGTGCGGATGCGCAGTTCGCTGTCGGTCACCGCGAAATGGGTGAACCACCAGGTCAGGAAGCCGTAGAGGGCGGCGGCCGGGATGAGGACGCCGAGACCGATCAGCAGGGTCGTCGTGGTCAGCCGGGTCAGCTGACGCTGCGCCTGGTCCGGATCGTGCAGCGCCCACCCGATGACGACCGCTATGGGCGCCCACGCCCGCCTGAGCGGCGTGACGGGGTGCAGCCGGCGCTCGGTCACCGGGCGCCGCTCGCGTACGTCCTCGTGGACCTCCGGGGCCGTCACAGCCCCGCCGATCGGGCCTCGCCCAGCTCCGTGAGCCGGTCGCGCAGCCGTTCGGCCTCGGCCGGGTCGAGGCCGGGGATGGTGGCGTCGGTCGCCGCGGCCGCCGTGTGCAGCTGCACGCTGGCCAGCCCGAAGTGCCGTTCGACGGGACCGGAGGTGACCTCGACCAGCTGCATCCGCCCGTACGGCACGATCGTCTCCTGGCGCCACAGGACGCCCCGGCTGATCAGCAGGTCGTCGGCGCGCTCGGCGTACCGCCAGGAGCGCCAGTTGCGCTCCAGCATCACCCAGCCCCAGGCCAGCACGGCCAGCGGCAGCACGGCGAAGCCGGCCCAGACGGGCCCGGCCAGCAGGCCCGGGACCAGCCCGGCGGCCAGGGCGAGCAGCCCCAGCCACACCACGAGCATCAGCCGGCGCAGCTTCAACAGCCCTGGCGGCAGCGCGATCCACTGCGGTCCGTCGCCGGGGCCCACCGGCTCCACCGCTGTCCCCGTGTCGTGCGGGTTGCCCGTCTCCATGGCCCCAGCGTACGTAGGCCCCGGAGTGCGTACGCCCCGGCGTACGTGGGGGAGACTGGGGTCATGACTCCCACGACGGAGACCACGGTCGGCATCGGCGGCGCCGCGGAGAGCACCGACATGGTGCTCAACATCGGGCCCCAGCATCCGTCCACGCACGGCGTGCTGCGGCTGAAGCTCGTCCTGGACGGCGAGCTCATCCACCACGCGGAGCCCGTGATCGGCTACATGCACCGGGGCGCGGAGAAGCTGTTCGAGGCGCGCGACTACCGCCAGATCATCATGCTGGCCAACCGCCACGACTGGCTGTCGGCGTTCTCCAACGAGCTGGGCGTGGTCCTCGGGGTGGAGCGGATGCTCGGCATGGAGGTCCCCGAGCGCGCGGTGTGGCTGCGCACGCTGCTCGCGGAGCTGAACCGGGTGCTCAACCACCTGATGTTCCTCGGTTCCTATCCGCTGGAGCTCGGCGGCATCACGCCGATCTTCTACGCCTTCCACGAGCGCGAGGAGCTCCAGCACGTCATGGAGGAGGTCTCCGGCGGTCGCATGCACTACATGTTCAACCGCGTGGGCGGCCTCAAGGAGGACCTGCCGGCGGGATGGACCACCCGCGCGCGCGACGCGGTCGCCGACGTGCGCTCCCGCATGAACCGCTTCGACGACCTGGTGCTCGGCAACGAGATCTTCCGGGGCCGCACCCGCGGGGTGGGCGTCCTCTCCGCGGACGTCGTGCACGCGTACGGCGTGAGCGGACCGATCGCCCGTGCCTCGGGCGTCGACTTCGACCTGCGCCGCGACGAGCCGTATCTCGCCTACGGCGAACTGGGGGACGTCCTGAAGGTCGTGACCCGCGAGGAGGGCGACTGCCTCGCCCGCTTCGAGTGCCTCCTGGAGCAGACCTACAACTCCCTCGACCTCGCCGACGCCTGTCTCGACCGGCTCGCCGGCCTGCCGCCGGGACCGGTCAACCAGCGGCTCCCGAAGGTCCTCAAGGCACCCGAGGGGCACACCTACGCGTGGACCGAAAACCCGCTCGGCATCAACGGGTACTACCTGGTCAGCAAGGGCGAGAAGACGCCGTACCGGCTGAAGCTGCGCTCGGCGTCGTACAACAACATCCAGGCGCTCACCGAACTGCTGCCGGGGACGCTGGTCTCGGACATGGTGGCGATCCTGGGGTCGATGTTCTTCGTGGTGGGAGACATCGACAAGTAGGGACAGGCAACGGCGGGTGATCCGGGTGATCCGGATCATCCGAGCAGTTCGGGTGCTCCGGGTGATCGAAGAACAGTGCCGGCCCGCGGGGGTCAGTCCGCGAGGACGTCCGGGATGCCCACGGGCTGCAGCAGCCACCCGAAGTCGCCGAGTCCGCCCGTCGCGGTGAGTTCGGCGGCCTGGGAGGCGCCCGCGAGGGCGCGTACGTAGCCGGCGGGGTCGGCGGACGCCAGCGTGAGCGGGGGGCGCGCGCCGGTGAGGCCCAGGGAGCGCAGGGCCGCCCGCTGAGGGAGCAGGCGGGCACCGGGGAGCGCGCAGGCCGCCGCGCAGGAGTCGAGGGCGACGTGCGCGGTGATGTCGCACGACCCGTCCGGCACGGGCGTCGTCTCCCGCCCCTCCCGGAAGCCCGTGAGGGTCCCGAACGGCGGGCGCGCGTCCGCCGAGTGCGCGTAGTCCACGGCGACGGCGAGCCCCCGCTCGAGCGTCCCGACCGCCGCCGCCCACGCCAGGTCCCGGGGCAGCCCGATCTCCGCCCGCAGCCCCTCCCCGCCCGGCAGCGGCCACCAGCGGGCCAGCCACTCGGCCTCCGGACCGGTGACCGGCGCCCCGAGCCGTTCCGTGCCGTCCTTCCGCACCAGCACCCGGCGCAAGGCGCCCGCCGGGTCCACCTCGGCGACCTCCAGGGGCACGTTGTCCAGCCACTCGTTGGCGAACAGCAGCCCGGTGATCCCTTCCGGGGGCTCGGTCCGCCACTCGATGCCGCGGTCGAGTCCGCCGGGACGGCCGGCGAGTTCGACGGCGTACGCCCGCACGCGCGCCGCCACCCCGGCGGGCAGCGCGGCGAGGACGCCCGTGACCAGTTCGCCCCGGCCCGCCCCCATGTCCACGAAGTCGAGCACCGCGGGCCGGCCCAGCACCTCGTCGACCCGGCACAGCAGCCGTGCCACGGCCCCGGCGAACAGCGGTGAGGCGTGCACCGACGTACGGAAGTGCCCGGCGGGGCCCTCCGGCCGACGGTAGAAGCCGTCCGGCCCGTACAGGGCGGCCCGGGCCGCCGCTCCCCAACCGCGCCAGCCGCCTTCCGTCACCGCCGTCACCGGCGCCCCCCGCCGCTCGTCGTCGCTGTCACGGAGCCAGGTTAAGCGCGCGGATATGCCGGGCCTCCACCTTGCGGAGTACACGTGCCGACCGGGGATCGGCCCTCCGGTTGACCCCTGCACGCAGTTTGCTTCCCTACGCTGGGTCACGTGCAGCGCTTCTATGATTTTCTCCGCAGACACCCGACAGGGGTGGACGGCTTCTGGGCCGTGGTCCTGTTCGGGATTTCGTTGTTCAGCGGAGCACCCGTCGAGGAGGGCCACGGGACCCCGCCGACGGCCCTGGCCGTGACGGTCACGCTGCTGCTGTCGCTGGTCGTCGCGCTGCGCCGCCGGATGCCGGAGCGGATGCTGGTCCTGGCCGTCGTGCTGGGCGTGCTCCAGGTGATCCTGAACGTGGCGACGGTGCCCGCCGACTTCGCCCTGCTGGTGATCGTCTACACGGTCGCCACCGTCGGCGCCCGCTGGGCCTCCCGGCTGGCGCTGGTCGCCGGCCTGTGCGCGGCTCCCGTGGCGCAGGCGCGCTGGCCGTTCGAGGACGTGAGCGTGGCGGGCAACATCGCCATGGTGATCTTCCAGACCGTGCCCTTCGCCCTCGCCTGGGTGCTCGGCGACTCCATGCGCACCCGGCGTGCCTACTTCGCCCAACTGGAGGAGCGCGCCGCCCGGCTGGAGAAGGAGCGCGAGGCGCAGGCCAAGGTCGCGGTCGCCGCCGAACGCGCCCGCATAGCCCGTGAACTGCACGACGTGGTCGCCCACAACGTGTCGGTGATGGTGGTCCAGGCCGACGGCGCCGCCTACGTCCTCGACGCCGCGCCCGACCAGGCGAAGAAGGCCCTGGAGACCATCTCCTCCACCGGCCGCCAGGCCCTCGCCGAGATGCGCCGCCTGCTCGGCGTGCTGCGCACCGGCGAGCACGAGGAGGCCGGCGAGTACGTGCCGCAGCCCGACGCGCAGCAGATCGAGGACCTCGTCGAGCAGTGCCGGGAGGCCGGACTGCCGGTGGACTTCAAGATCGAGGGCACCCCGCGTCCGCTGCCCAGCGGTGTGGAACTCACCGCGTACCGCATCGTGCAGGAGGCGCTCACCAACACCCGCAAGCACGGCGGGCCCGACACGGGCGCCAGCGTGCGCCTGGTGTACTTCGACGACGGTCTCGGCCTGCTGGTGGAGGACGACGGCAAGGGCGCCCCGCACGAGCTGTACGAGGAGGGCGGGTTCGACGGCCAGGGCCACGGTCTGATCGGCATGCGCGAGCGGGTCGGTATGGTCGGCGGCACCCTGGACGCGGGTCCGCGGCCGGGCGGAGGATTCCGCATCAGTGTCCTGCTGCCGCTCAAACCCGGCCCCTGACACCCGGACGCTCGCGCACGCCCTGTGCCGACCACTGCGACACTGGCCTGGAACCGGACTGGAAGAGGACCCGATGGCGATCCGCGTGATGCTCGTCGACGACCAGGTGCTGCTGCGCACCGGGTTCCGGATGGTGCTCGACGCCCAACCGGACATGGAGGTCGTGGCGGAGGCGGGCGACGGTGTGGAGGCCCTCCAGGTGCTGCGCGCCACCGCCGTCGACGTGGTGCTCATGGACGTCCGGATGCCGAAGCTGGACGGGGTGGAGGCGACCCGCCGGATCTGCGCGGACACCGACCCGCCGAAGGTGCTGATCCTGACCACCTTCGACCTCGACGAGTACGCCTTCTCCGGGCTGAAGGCGGGCGCCTCCGGCTTCATGCTCAAGGACGTGCCCCCCGGCGAACTGCTCGCCGCGATCCGCGCGGTGCACAGCGGCGACGCCGTGGTCGCGCCGTCCACCACCCGCCGGCTCCTGAACCGCTTCGCCCCCATGCTGCCGACCACCGCCGAGCAGCCCCGGCACAAGGCGCTGGAGCGGCTCACCGGGCGGGAGCGGGAGGTCATGGTGCTGGTCGCGCAGGGCCTGTCCAACGGCGAGATCGCGGCCCGGCTGGTGCTGTCGGAGGCGACGGTGAAGACGCACGTGGGCCGCATCCTGACCAAGCTGGGGCTGCGGGACCGGGTGCAGGTGGTGGTCCTCGCCTACGAGACGGGACTGGTACGGGCCGGCGGAAACGGCTGACCGGGGGCCCCGGCGTCGGTAGGGTCGGCGCATGCTGCTGTGGATCAACGGCCCTTTCGGGGGCGGTAAGACACACACCGCGTACGAGATACACCGTCGTCTCCCGGGCAGCGTCGTCTGCGACCCGGAGCACGCCGGTTTCGGGCTGCGCCGCATGCTGCCGCCCGAACTGCGGGAAGACTTCCGGGAGCTGACCTCCTGGCGGCAGGGCGTCGTCGAGGTCCTCGACCTCGTCCTCACCCGGCACGACGGCGTCGTGATCGCGCCGATGACGGTCACGGACTCCGGCCACTTCGCCGAGACGGTCGGCCGGCTGCGCGAACTCGGCCACGACGTCCACCACTTCGCCCTCCTCGCCGAACGGGAGACGGTGCTGAGGCGGCTGCGCGAACGCGGCCTCGGACGCCTGCTGCGCTCCGTCGCGGGAAAGAACGCGGGCCCGCACCGGGAGAGTCGGGCCGTGCAGCAGCTCGATCACTGTCTGGAGCGGCTCGCCGGACCGGAGTTCGCCGAGCATTTGTGGACGGACCGCACCACCGTGCCGAAGACGGCGGACCGCATCGCCGTACTGGCGGGGCTGGAGCTGCGCCCCCACCACGAGGGCCCGCTGCGCACCCGGCTGCGGCAGGCGCGCGTCGGGCTCCGGCACATCCGCTTCGACTGAGGCTCCCGCCGGCGCCGCGGCGATGCGGGCGCCGCCGGCCCCGCGGGCACTACCCTCCGGCCGTCCCCGGCGTCGGCACCGTCTCCGTCAGCCGGTTCACGAACTCCGCGGCCGCCGTCCGCACGTCGTCGGGGGTCCACTCCAGGCCGGCCGCCCGCACGTACACCTCGGTGAGCGCCAGGCCGGGGCCCCGCTGATCCCAGCCGTTGGCGAACAGCATGGTCCCCGTCTCCTCGGCCGTGCGGATCGCCGACTGTGCGAGGGTCTCCGCGTCGTACGGTAGCCACACCTGGAAGTCGTGGGTGTGCGGCACCTCGGGATGGACGCGGGCCCACGGCACCCCGGCCGTGGCCAGGCCCTCGCGCAGCGCGGCGGCCACCACCCGCGCGTGGGTGACGTACTCCGGCAGCCGGGGCAGCTCCCGCTCCAGACCGATCAGGGCCGACAGCGCGGTCGGGAACTGCTGGAAGGCGGTGCCGCCGTACCGGTGCCGCCAGGCCTTCGCCTCCGCCACCAGCGCCCCGGGACCGGCGAGGGCCGCGCCGCCGAAGCCGTCGAGCGACTTGTAGAACGACACGTAGACGCTGTCCGCCAGGCCGGCGATCTCGTCCAGCGGCCGGCCGAAGTGGACGACGCACTCCCACAGCCGGGCCCCGTCGAAGTGCACCACGGCCTCGCGTTCCCGCGCGGCGGCCACCACCTCGGTGAGCTCCTCCCAGGTGGGCAGCAGGAAACCGGCGTCCCGGAGGGGGAGCTCCAGCATCAGCGCGCCGAAGGGCTCATCGAAGTCCCGCACCTCGGCGGCGGTCGGCGTCCTGGGCTCGCTCGTCACCCGCACCGGACGCAGCCCGGCGACCCGGCTGAACGCGTTCCGCTCGTGGACCTCGGGGTGGCTGAGCCCGTGCAGGGCGACGACGGGACTGCCGGTACGGCCCGCCCAGCAGCGCAGCGCCACCTGCTGGGCCATCGTGCCGGTCGGGAAGAACGCGGCCGCCTCGGTGCCGAGGAGCCCGGCGACCCGCTCCTCCAGCGCCTCGACGACACCGTCGCCGTACAGGTCGGACGCCTCGTCCAGGTCGTACCGGCCGTCCGCCTCCGCCAGCAGCGCCAGCCGTTCCCGGAGCGTGCCCAGGAACCCGGGGCGGGCGAGGACGCGCGGGGCGGCGCGATAGGCGGCGACCCGCCGTTCGCGGAGCTCGCGGTGCCCCTCCCCACCGGTGCGCCGCTCGTCCTGTTCCGCTGGTGCCATGCCGTTGTCCGCCGTATCACCCATGCCCGGGATCATCCCCCGCGCGGGGGAGCGGGGGCATCAGGGTTTGCGTTCTGAGTTCTGCGCTCCGTGTTCTGCGTTCCGCGTTCCGCACACGACGGCGCGACCGAACACCCGGGGAACCGATCGCGTTAACATGACGAGAAATCGTCCGGTACCCCGAGCGGACTGGAACGGGAAGGCCGCCGTCGCGTGAACACAGCCCCACAACCGGATCCCAGGGACCGCCCCGCGCGGCTCACCGTCGGCGTCGTCGGCGCCGGGCGGGTGGGCCCGGCCCTGGCCGCGTCCCTCCGACTCGCCGGACACCGACCGGTGGCCGTCTCCGCCGTCTCCGCCGCGTCCAGGGGGCGGGCCGAGCAACTGCTCCCCGGCGTACCGGTGGTCCCGCCCGCCGAGGTGCTGGCGCGGGCCGAGCTGGTGCTGCTGACCGTCCCGGACGACGCGCTGCCCGAGCTGGTCTCCGGACTCGCCGGGACGGGGGCGGTACGGCCGGGCCAACTCCTCGTGCACACCTCCGGGCGGTACGGCGCGAAGGTGCTGGACCCCGCCCTGCGGGCCGGGGCGCTGCCGCTGGCCCTGCACCCGGCGATGACGTTCACCGGCACCCCCGTGGACGTGCAGCGGCTCGCCGGGTGCTCCTTCGGCGTGACGGCGCCCGGGGAGCTGCGGCTGGCCGCCGAGGCGCTGGTGATCGAGATGGGCGGCGAACCGGAGTGGATCGCCGAGGAGAACCGCCCGCTCTACCACGCGGCCCTCGCCCTGGGCGCCAACCACCTGGTCACCCTGGTCGCGCAGTCCCTGGAACTGCTGCGCACCGCCGGGGTCGAGGCACCCGACCGGATGCTCGGCCCGCTGCTCGGCGCGGCCCTGGACAACGCCCTGCGCTCCGGCGACGCGGCCCTCACCGGCCCCGTCGCGCGCGGTGACGCCGGCACCGTCTCCGCGCACGTCGCCGAGTTGCGGCGGCACGCCCCGCAGGCCGTCGCCGGCTACCTGGCGATGGCCCGCGCGACCGCGGACCGCGCCCTCGCCCACGGCCTGCTGAAGCCGGAGCTCGCCGAGGACCTGCTCGGGGTACTCGCCGGCGGGACGACGGACACCACCGGCGGCACGGGAGCCCCCGGCGAAGGCGACGGCGAAGGCGACGGCGGAGGGGAATCCCGATGACGACCACCCTGCTGCGCACCGCCGGGGAACTGCACGCACGCGCGCGCACGGGCCGCCGCGCCGTGGTGATGACCATGGGCGCCCTGCACGAGGGCCACGCCACCCTGATCCGCGCCGCCCGCGACCTCGTGGGCGCCGACGGCGAGGTGGTGACCACCGTCTTCGTCAACCCGCTGCAGTTCGGCGAGGGCGAGGACCTCGACCGGTACCCGCGCACCCTGGACGCCGACCTCGACGTCGCCGGGCGGGCGGGCGCCGACGCCGTCTTCGCCCCGTCGGCCGACGAGGTCTACCCGGGCGGCGAGCCCCAGGTCCGGATCAGCGCCGGCCCCATGGGCGAACGCCTGGAGGGCGCCACCCGCCCCGGTCACTTCGACGGCATGCTCACCGT
This sequence comes from Streptomyces sp. GDS52, assembly GCF_052246875.1. Classification (NCBI taxonomy): domain Bacteria; kingdom Bacillati; phylum Actinomycetota; class Actinomycetes; order Kitasatosporales; family Streptomycetaceae; genus Streptomyces; species Streptomyces sp. GDS52. The sequence continues at coordinate 3,173,862 of NZ_CM125966.1, read as the reverse complement.
CGTCGCCAAACTGCTGCACCTCACGCGCCCCGACGTCGCCCTGTACGGCCAGAAGGACGCCCAGCAGCTCGCCCTGATCCGCCGCATGGTGCGCGACCTGAACTTCGGCGTCGACATCGTCGCGGTCCCCACCGTCCGCGAGGAGGACGGACTGGCCCTGTCCAGCCGCAACCGCTACCTCTCCGCCGCGGAGCGGCGCACCGCCCTCGCGCTGTCCGGGGCGCTGTTCGCCGGCCGGGACCGGCACGCCGCGCAGGAGGCACTGCGCGCGCGGGCCCGCGAAGTGCCCTCCACGCACGCGCGGGCCGAGGCGCTCAACGCGCTGGGCGAGTCCCGCGCGGCGGCCGACGCGCACGCCGTCGCCACGGCGGCCGGCCCGGCGGCCGTCCTCGCCGCCGCCCGCCAGGTCCTCGACGGGGCAGCCCGCCTCACCCCGCCGCTCACCCTGGACTACCTGGCCCTGGTCGACCCCTCGGACTTCACCGGGATCGGCGCCGACTTCACCGGCGAGGCCGTCCTCGCGGTGGCCGCCCGGGTCGGGACGACCCGCCTGATCGACAACCTCCCCCTGACCTTCGGCACCCTCGGAGCCACCTCGTGACCAGCACCGGCATACGACTGCACGCGCCCGCGCCCGGGTGGTCCATCGACGCCGACGTCGTGGTCGTCGGCTCCGGTGTCGCCGGACTGACCGCGGCGCTGCGCTGCGAGGCCGCCGGACTGACCACCGTCGTGGTCACCAAGGCCCGGCTCGACGACGGCTCCACCCGCTGGGCCCAGGGCGGCATCGCCGCCGCCCTCGGCGAGGGCGACACCCCCGAGCAGCACCGGGACGACACCCTGGTGGCCGGCGCGGGCCTGTGCGACGAGGAAGCGGTCCGCCTCCTCGTCACCGAGGGCCCCGACGCGGTACGCCGTCTCATCGCCACCGGCGCCCACTTCGACGAGTCCTCCGAGGGCGGCCTGGAACTGACCCGGGAGGGCGGTCACCACCGCCGGCGCATCGCGCACGCGGGCGGGGACGCCACCGGCGCGGAGATCTCCCGCGCGCTGGTGGAGGCCGTGCGCGCGGCCGGAACGCGCACCATCGAGAACGCGCTCGTCCTGGACCTGCTGACGGACGCCGAGGGCCGCACTGCGGGTGTGACCCTGCACGTCATGGGGGAGGGCCAGCACGACGGCGTGGGGGCCGTGCACGCCCCCGCGGTGGTGCTCGCGACCGGTGGCATGGGCCAGGTGTTCAGCGCGACCACGAACCCCTCCGTCTCCACCGGCGACGGTGTGGCGCTGGCCCTGCGCGCGGGCGCCGAGGTCAGCGACCTCGAGTTCGTCCAGTTCCACCCGACCGTCCTGTTCCTCGGCCCCGACGCGGAGGGCCAGCAGCCCCTGGTCTCCGAGGCGGTACGCGGCGAGGGCGCCCACCTGGTCGACGCCGACGGCGTGCGCTTCATGACGGGGCAGCACGAGCTCGCCGAACTCGCCCCGCGCGACATCGTCGCCAAGGGCATCATGCGCCGGATGCGGGAGCGGGACGCCGAGCACATGTACCTCGACGCCCGCCACTTCGGTGCCGAGATGTGGGAGCACCGCTTCCCGACGATCCTCGCCGCCTGCCGCGCCCACGGCATCGACCCGGTCATTGAGCCCGTCCCGGTCGCCCCGGCCGCCCACTACGCCTCCGGCGGCGTCCGCACCGACTCCCGGGGCCGCACCACCGTCCCCGGTCTGTACGCGTGCGGGGAGGTAGCCTGCACCGGCGTGCACGGCGCCAACCGGCTCGCCTCCAACTCCCTCCTGGAGGGCCTGGTCTACGCCGAGCGCATCGTCGCCGACATCGCCGCGAGCCGGACCGGGGACACCCTCCACGCGCGCGTGCCCCAGCCCCTCCCGCAGGCCGGCCGCCCCCGGCACCCCCTGCTCCCCCCGGAGGCCCGCTTCACCATCCAGCGGATCATGACCCGGGGCGCCGGTGTGCTGCGCTCCGCCGACTCGCTCGACCGGGCCGCCGACGGGCTCCGGCGGCTGCACGCCGACGCCCGCGACGCCCTCGACGAGAACGGCAAGACCGCCGAGCCCGGCGTCGACACCTGGGAGGCCACCAACCTCCTGTGCGTGGCCCGCGTCCTGGTCGCCGCCGCGCGGCAGCGCGAGGAGACCCGCGGCTGCCACTGGCGCGAGGACCGGCCCGAGCGCGACGACACCGCCTGGCGCCGGCACATCGTCGTACGGCTGAATCCGGACCGCACGCTGGCGGCGCACACCACCGACACCACAGACTTCCCCCCGACCCTCCCCCTTCAGGCCCCTCAGGAGCAGTGACTGCCGTGACCACCCCAGATCTTCCCCTCGCCCCGTCCGGTGGCTGCGGTGACGGCTGCGCCTGCGGCGAAGCCCCCGACGGATACGACAGCTATGACGATTACACGGAGTGCGGCCTCGACCCCGCGCTCGCCCAGCTCCTGGCCGATTCCGGTCTGGACCCGGTGGAGGTCGAGGACATCGCCCAGGTCGCCATCCAGGAGGACCTGGCGGGCGGTGTGGACGTGACGACGGTCGCGACCATCCCGGAGGACGCCGTCGCCACCGCCGACTTCACCGCGCGGGAAGCGGGCGTCGTGGCGGGCCTGAGGATCGCCGAGGCCGTCATGTCGGTGGTCTGCACGTCGGAGTTCGAGGTCGAACGGCACGTGGAGGACGGCGACCGGGTGGAGGCCGGTGACAAGCTGCTCTCCGTCACCGCCCGCACCCGGGACCTCCTCACGGCGGAGCGCAGCGCCCTGAACCTCCTGTGCCGTCTGTCGGGCATCGCGACGGCCACGCGCGCGTGGGCGGACGCCCTGGAGGGCACCCGGGCCGAGGTCCGCGACACCCGCAAGACCACCCCGGGCCTGCGTTCCCTGGAGAAGTTCGCCGTGCGCTGCGGCGGCGGCGTCAACCACCGCATGTCGCTCTCCGACGCGGCCCTGGTCAAGGACAACCACGTCGTCGCCGCGGGCGGTGTCGCCCAGGCCTTCCAGGCGGTCCGGGAGCGCTTCCCCGACGTACCGATCGAGGTCGAGGTCGACACCCTGCACCAGCTCCGTGAGGTCGTGGACGCCGGCGCCGACCTGATCCTGCTGGACAACTTCACGCCCGGTGAGTGCGAGGAGGCCGTGGCCGTCGTCGCCGGCCGGGCCGCGCTGGAGGCGTCCGGCCGGCTCACCCTCGGCAACGCCAAGGCGTACGCCGACACGGGAGTCGACTACCTCGCCGTGGGAGCCCTCACCCACTCCTCGCCGATCCTGGACATCGGCCTGGACCTGCGGGCAGCGGAGTAGGGGCCGGCCATGCTGCTGACGATCGACGTGGGCAACACGCACACCGTCCTGGGTCTGTTCGACGGCGAGGACATCGTCGAACACTGGCGGATCTCCACCGATCCGCGCCGCACGGCCGACGAGTTCGCGGTCCTGCTCCAGGGCCTGATGGGCATGCACCCCCTGCTCGGCGACGAACTGGGGGACGGTATCGACGGCATCGCCATCTGCGCGACGGTCCCCTCCGTCCTGCACGAACTCCGTGAGGTGACCCGCCGTTACTACGGCGACGTGCCCGCGGTACTGGTCGAGCCGGGCGTGAAGACGGGCGTGCCGATCCAGTTCGACCACCCCAAGGAGGTCGGCGCCGACCGCATCATCAACGCGGTCGCGGCGAACGAGCTCTACGGCGGTCCGGCGATCGTCGTCGACTTCGGCACCGCCACCACCTTCGACGCGATCTCGGTGCGCGGGGAGTACGTCGGCGGGGTCATCGCCCCCGGCATCGAGATCTCGGTGGAGGCCCTCGGGGTCAGGGCCGCGCAACTGCGCAAGATCGAGGTGGCGCGGCCCCGGAGCGTGATCGGCAAGAACACGGTCGAGGCGATGCAGTCCGGCATCGTCTACGGCTTCGCCGGCCAGGTGGACGGTGTGGCCCGCCGGATGGCCCGTGAGCTCTCCGACGACCCCGAGCAGGTGACCGTCATCGCGACGGGCGGACTGGCGCCGATGGTCCTGGGCGAGAGCGAGGTCATCGACGAGCACGAGCCCTGGCTGACCCTCATCGGCCTGCGCCTGGTCTACGAACGGAACGTGTCGCGGATGTGAGGGAGCGGGCGGACGCCTTCCACCCGGGTGGCCGCCCCACGCCACACCCGTCCGTTATGCGGGGTTTGTCTGATTAGCGCGTATCGTCACGGCATGCCCACGCCCTACGGAACGCGCGGCGGCATGGTGTTCGGCGCGGAGGAGCTGCGTGTGCTCCGCCGCGCCCTCGCCCTCGCCCTGCACCCCATGTCCGCCTCGGCCGAAGACGTCCAGGACTGCCTCCGCCTCGCCGACTCCCTCGACGAGGCGATGCGGGAGTGCGCCAGGCTGCGCGCCTTCCTGGTGGCCGACCTCGGCCGCTACCGCGCCGCCCTGCCCGGAACAGCCGCCGGCTATCTCGTGCTCCTGGAGGAGGCGCTGGGCGCCGGATACCGCCCCGACCCCGACGATCTCGCCGCGCTCCGGGCGCTGCGCGGCAACCCCACCGCCGCCGCCCTCCTGGACCGCTGCCGGCTCCTCGCCGAGCAGGACGTACGCGCCCGCCTGGCCGGCCGCGCGGTCCCTGTCGCCGACCCCCTGCCCGGCGCCCCGGTCTCCCGCCTCCGGCTCCTCGCCCTGCCGGGCGGCCAGACTGAGGGGGCCGAAGGGGTGGAGGGTGCCGAGGGTGCCGAGGGCGGCGAGAGCTCGGAGAAGCCGGAGCGGTCCGAGAAGATCGAGAAGGCCGAGAAGCCCGAGAAGGCCGAGAAGTCCGAGAGGGGCAAGAAGAAGCCGGAGCGCGAGCCGTCCGCCCCGCGGCCCGAGCCCGTCCCCGACCCGGCCCCCGCCCCCGGTGCGCCGAAGCCCGGCCGGCCCTTTCCCACCCCGGGCGAGGTCTTCCCCCGCCGCAAGCCGGTTCCGCCCCCGTCGGGCCGGCGGCTGGCCGCGGGCTGAAAAACCCGCCGCACCGCGCCCACCCCGACCCGGCCGTCCGCCGCGCCCTGGCTACTCTGGACCCATGGAATACGTCGCCGCGCTGCTGCCCTCGGCCGTCATGGCCGCCCTCTTCATCGCTGTGATCCGGGTGATCGTGAAAACCCAGGGCGGCGCCAACAAGGCCAAGGAGGACGCCGCCGTGGACGCGGCCCTCGCCCGCGCGGAGAGCGCCCGGCAGCCCTCCACCAGGGCCGACGGCTGACCGGGAGCGCGAGAGCGCGGAAACGCGACAGGCGCGGCGGGCGAGGCGGGCCGGTCCGGGCGTACGGCTCGGGCGTGGTCGGGCGCGGACCGTGCGCCCTTTTTGTCCGCGTTCACCGGTGTTCACCAGTGTTCAAGTGCGTTCGGTAAGCAGCGGGCGGTATTTCCCACTACTGTGCAGTTGTGCCTCGCCCATTGGGAGAACTCGAAGACGCGGTCATGACGCGGGTGTGGAAGTGGAACCGCCCGGTGACCGTTCGGGAAGTCCTGGAAGATCTGCAGAAGGAACGGTCCATCGCGTACACCACGGTGATGACCGTTCTGGACAATCTCCATCAGAAGGGCTGGGTGCGCCGTGAGGCGGAAGGCCGGGCCTATCGATATGAGGCGGTCTCCACCCGCGCCGCCTACGCCGCCGCGCTGATGAACGAGGCGTGGTCGCAGAGCGACAACGGGGCCGCCGCACTCGTCGCCTTCTTCGGCATGATGAGCGAGGAACAGCGTCAGTCCCTCCGGGACGCGGTACGCGTTGTCGGGCTGCCGGAAACGACGGAACAACCCCGCCCGGCCGAACAACCCCGCCCGGCCGAACAACCCGGATCCGTTCCACGATCCGGCCCGGCGGAACCCCCGGGTGAGAACCCCGCCTCCGCAGAGGGCCGCAGCGGGCGATAGCGTCCGCTCATGTCAGCAGACAGCCCCGATGTCACCGCAAAAGCCATCACCGTCCGCCGGGCCCGCACCAGCGACGTCCCGGCCGTGCGCCGCCTCCTGGACGCCTACGTCCGCAAGGGCATCCTGCTCGACAAAGCAACGGTGACGCTTTACGAGGCGATCCAGGAGTTCTGGATCGCGGAACGGGACGACAACGCCGAGGTGGTCGGCTGCGGCGCGCTGCATGTGATGTGGGAAGACCTCGCGGAAGTCCGTACTCTCGCCGTGAAGCCCGGTCTGAAGGGCGCCGGTGTGGGCCACCACTTGCTGGAGAAGTTGCTGCAGACCGCCCGCTGGCTCGGTGTTCGCCGGGTTTTCTGTCTGACCTTCGAAGTCGACTTCTTCGGCAGCCACGGCTTCGTGGAGATCGGTGAGACGCCGGTCGACACCGATGTGTACGCCGAGCTGCTGCGTTCCTATGACGAGGGAGTCGCGGAGTTCCTTGGTCTCGAACGAGTGAAACCGAACACCCTGGGCAACAGCCGCATGCTTCTGCATCTGTGATCGTCGCCGTTCCGGGCCCGTGTTCCGTGCCCGATGCCATGCGGCGGAGGGCCCCGCGCACAACGCCAAGACGTATTCCGCATCGTGCCTTGACCTCGTTCCCTATGTCCGAAACGCGCACGTTTCCGGGCCGTCGGACGGCGACGGACCTCTCCCCGGGGTTTGTGTTTTTTCGTCAAAAGCGGTTTGCTTTCCGAGGTACTGCAGTAGTTCATATAACAAGGGGACGGCGATACGGCGGATGCCGGTACATCCCGGTCCTCAAGTTGTCGATGAAAGGAAATCCGGTGGCACAGAAGGTTCAGGTCCTTCTTGTCGACGACCTCGACGGCGGCGAGGCGGACGAGACCGTGACGTTCGCGTTGGACGGCAAGACATACGAGATCGATCTCACCACCGCCAATGCGGACAAGCTCCGCGGCCTTCTCGAGCCTTACGTGAAGGGCGGCCGTCGGACGGGAGGCCGTGCTTCGGGCGGGCGTGGAAAGGCCCGCGCCTCTTCCGCCGGCAACCAGGACACCGCGGCGATCCGCGCCTGGGCGAAGGCGAACGGCCACGAGGTCAACGACCGCGGCCGTGTACCCGCGGCCATTCGCGAGGCCTACGAGCGGGCGAACGGCTGAGCGTCGGTTCGACCGGCCTCGCGCATGCCGGCCGGCGGCCGGTCGCAGGCGCGCAGCAGTCGAACGCGGTGGCACTGAGTGGCCACCGTGCTCACCAGTCGTACGAGATCGGGGGCGTCGCCCCGGCCCCCCGTCGCCGACAGTGCCGGCAGCGAGGCCTCGCCCTCACGCCCCGGACCGGGGGGTCGCAGCCAGACGGCGGCCCCCTGTGAACCGGCGCGGACCGCAGGCGGCCGGAGAGCACCGGGGCCGGCCGCGGGGGGCGGCGGAGCGTCGATGAGGCCGCCCGCGCCGATCGCGGTGAGATCCAGGGCCAGCGTGCCCCACTCCAGCCAGTCGAGCAGTCCCGGCAGTTCCTCCGCGCTGCCCGCGGCCATCAGCAGCAGCATCCGGCCGCGCTGCAGGGCCACCGGAAAACCCGCGGCCGCCGGTCCCGTCCGCCCGTCCCCCCGCAGGCGCTCCAGTGCCGCGTGTCCCGCCTCGGCGGGTACGTCCAGGACGTCGAAGCGCACTCCCACCGCCAGTCGGACCGGGTCCCCGGGCACCGTCGGCCAGCCCTGTTCGTTCTCGTACCAGTGCCGGACCGGATCGACCGGTCCGACCGGGCCGCTGGGTCCGTTCGGTTCGCCTGGCGTGCTCGGGCCGACCATGCCAAGTGCAACCGTCGGAAGACCATTCGGGTTACGCTAGGTGTACGCATATGCGCACAGAGTGTCGAATGAGGGCTGTGAGGGGATGTGGGGAGACACAAGGCTGTTCGCCCGTAGCGGAGGGAACCCGTGCACTCGGCATGGATGGTCGGTGGCAGCGGGTAAGACATCCCTAGTGGGAGGGGACGACACGCAGGGCGGGGACGCATTCCGTTCGCCATGGGCGTACTGGAGATGGGGGTAACTACCTGGCCTGCGGGAACATCGTCTCGCACCATCGGGTTGAAGCATATGTCGGCGTTCGGGGTCAGGAGGCCATCGAGGGTGTCGGCAGTAGGAATGAGCGGTCCCCGCTTGCGGGACTAAGCTGCGGAAGGACAGGGAGGGGAAGTTCCCCCCACTGCCTGACCGCTCTGAGGAGCGATTAACGATGTTCGAGAGGTTCACCGACCGCGCGCGGCGGGTTGTCGTCCTGGCTCAGGAAGAAGCCCGGATGCTCAACCACAACTACATCGGCACCGAGCACATTCTCCTGGGCCTGATCCACGAGGGTGAGGGTGTCGCCGCCAAGGCCCTTGAGAGCCTCGGGATTTCGCTCGAGGCGGTCCGCCAGCAGGTGGAGGAGATCATCGGCCAGGGGCAGCAGGCGCCCTCCGGCCACATCCCCTTCACTCCCCGTGCCAAGAAGGTGCTCGAGCTGTCGCTCCGCGAGGCGCTGCAGCTGGGTCACAACTACATCGGCACGGAGCACATCCTGCTCGGCCTGATCCGCGAGGGCGAGGGCGTCGCCGCCCAGGTCCTGGTCAAGCTGGGCGCAGATCTCAACCGGGTGCGGCAGCAGGTCATCCAGCTGCTCTCCGGTTACCAGGGCAAGGAGACCGCCACCGCCGGCGGTCCTGCCGAGGGCACCCCCTCCACGTCCCTGGTCCTCGACCAGTTCGGCCGGAACCTCACCCAGGCCGCTCGTGAGTCCAAGCTCGACCCGGTCATCGGGCGCGAGAAGGAGATCGAGCGGGTCATGCAGGTGCTGTCCCGCCGCACCAAGAACAACCCGGTGCTGATCGGTGAGCCCGGCGTCGGCAAGACCGCCGTCGTCGAGGGCCTCGCCCAGGCCATCGTCAAGGGCGAGGTGCCCGAGACCCTCAAGGACAAGCACCTCTACACCCTGGACCTCGGTGCCCTGGTCGCCGGCTCCCGCTACCGCGGTGACTTCGAGGAGCGCCTGAAGAAGGTGCTCAAGGAGATCCGCACCCGCGGCGACATCATCCTGTTCATCGACGAGCTGCACACGCTGGTCGGTGCGGGTGCCGCCGAGGGCGCCATCGACGCGGCCTCCATCCTGAAGCCGATGCTGGCCCGCGGTGAGCTGCAGACCATCGGCGCGACCACGCTGGACGAGTACCGCAAGCACCTGGAGAAGGACGCGGCCCTGGAGCGCCGCTTCCAGCCGATCCAGGTCGCCGAGCCGTCCCTGCCGCACACCATCGAGATCCTCAAGGGTCTGCGCGACCGGTACGAGGCGCACCACCGCGTCTCCATCACCGACGAGGCGCTGGTCCAGGCGGCCACGCTGGCCGACCGGTACATCTCGGACCGCTTCCTCCCGGACAAGGCGATCGACCTGATCGACGAGGCCGGTTCCCGGATGCGCATCCGCCGGATGACCGCGCCGCCGGACCTGCGCGAGTTCGACGAGAAGATCGCCGGCGTCCGCCGGGACAAGGAGTCCGCGATCGACTCGCAGGACTTCGAGAAGGCCGCCTCGCTGCGGGACAAGGAGAAGCAGCTCCTGTCCGCCAAGGCGAAGCGGGAGAAGGAGTGGAAGGCCGGCGACATGGACGTCGTCGCCGAGGTCGACGGTGACCTGATCGCCGAGGTCCTCGCCACGGCCACCGGCATCCCGGTCTTCAAGCTGACCGAGGAGGAGTCCTCGCGTCTGCTGCGCATGGAGGACGAGCTCCACAAGCGGGTCATCGGCCAGATCGACGCCGTCAAGGCGCTGTCCAAGGCGATCCGCCGTACGCGTGCCGGCCTGAAGGACCCGAAGCGTCCCGGTGGCTCGTTCATCTTCGCCGGTCCGTCCGGTGTCGGTAAGACCGAGCTGTCCAAGGCCCTCGCCGAGTTCCTCTTCGGTGACGAGGACGCGCTGATCTCCCTCGACATGTCGGAGTTCAGCGAGAAGCACACGGTCTCGCGCCTCTTCGGTTCGCCCCCCGGCTACGTGGGCTACGAGGAGGGCGGTCAGCTGACGGAGAAGGTGCGTCGCAAGCCGTTCTCGGTCGTCCTCTTCGACGAGGTCGAGAAGGCCCACCCGGACATCTTCAACTCGCTGCTGCAGATCCTGGAGGACGGTCGCCTGACCGACTCCCAGGGCCGGGTCGTGGACTTCAAGAACACGGTCATCATCATGACGACCAACCTCGGCACCCGGGACATCTCCAAGGGCTTCAACCTGGGCTTCGCCGCCGCGGGCGACAAGAAGACCAACTACGAGCGCATGAAGAACAAGGTGTCGGACGAGCTCAAGCAGCACTTCCGTCCCGAGTTCCTCAACCGCGTCGACGACGTGGTCGTCTTCCCGCAGCTCACCCCGGACGACATCCTCAAGATCGTCGACCTGATGATCGACAAGGTGGACGAGCGCCTGAAGGACCGGGACATGGGCATCGAGCTCTCCCAGTCCGCCAAGGAGCTGCTGTCCAAGAGGGGCTACGACCCCGTGCTGGGCGCCCGGCCGCTGCGCCGGACCATCCAGCGCGAGATCGAGGACTCGCTGTCGGAGAAGATCCTCTTCGGCGAGCTGCGTCCCGGTCACATCGTGGTCGTGGACATCGAGGGCGAGGGCGAGACCGCCACCTTCACCTTCCGCGGTGAGGAGAAGTCGGCCCTGCCCGACGTCCCGCCGATCGAGCAGGCGGCCGGTGGAGCCGGCCCGAACCTCAGCAAGGAAGCGTAAGCGTCACGGCAGCCGAGAGGGGCCGGTGCCCGAGCAGGGCACCGGCCCCTCTCGCATGCCCGGACGCCCGGATGTCCGGACGCCCCGTGCCTACGACAGCCGGCCGTCGTAGTCCGGCAGCTTGTAGGTCCTCTCGGCATGGCCGCCCGACAGATCGGTGGCGCTGTTGCCGATGTTGGCGATGATCGTGTAGCCCTTCGACTCGATGTCGACGCGCTGTGCCGTCTTGTACTCGGCCACGTTCCGGAACAGGTCGAAGAAGCCGCGGACGTAGAGCCCGGCGGACTCGTATCCGGCGTGGTCGAGGTTGAAGGCGGTGGGGGCGTGGATGATGCCCGGCCGGGCGGTCACGAAGAACACCGCGACACCGCGCTCCTGGGCGTACTCGGCGACCTCCAGGACCGGCTTGTTGGCCGGTTGCGGGAAGCTGAACCCGAAGTCGGTCTCCAGCGCGGTGTTGTCGATGTCGAGGACGATCGCCTGCTTCTCGCCCGGCCGCGGGGCCGCGATGCGCTGCTTCAGCTGGGGCAGGGCCTGGTCCATGACCGCCCGGCAGTCCCGCTGCCAGGTCTCGTGGTCGACGGCTGCGGCGGCCGTCGTGGCCGCGGCGGCGGTGGTGGCTGCCGGGGTGGTGGTCGAGTCGGCAGCCGTCGTGGTGGTGGTCGCGGGAGTGCCGGAGGTGCTTGCGGCCTGGGCGGGGACGGCCAGGGCCATCAGGGCCGCGGCGGACACGGCGGTCACCGATGCACGGCGCAGCCAGGGGCGTCGGCTTCTCATGGGGTGAGGGGTCCTCTCACGCTCATAACGCTGTCAACATGTCGTGTGCATGCTCGTCTGCGAGGGTGGCGCGAGGGGAACCGTAGGGTTACCGGGCGGTAGGCGGCTAGAGGCGTACGCCACATTTATGGAATGTCCGCTCCGGGCTCCCGGTGACATGCTGCACAGGCGTTTTGTCCGGTACTAGCCGAAATAGTGGCAAGAGGCTATGGGGCAAAGCGGATATTTGGGTTAAATCTCTGATCGATCAGCCTTAAATGGGGCTTTCGACCCGCCTGTCGGCTGTGTCAAGAGACGTGCATCTCACTACAGAAGTACGAACTTCCGTCGTAGATGACCCCCTTTGTGGCTTTGTGGGTGGTCGGGTTACCAAGGAATGGCCACTGCAGCGCGGACCTGTTCGCCGGGTGGTTTTCCTCTGCTCCCTCCCCCATGAGGTTTCGATGTTCCAGCGCGTCACGTCCCGTTCCTTCCTCGCCTCCCACCTCCGCACCCGTGCTGCCGTGCTGGCCGCCGGTGTCGGGGTCTCGGCTGTCGCGGGAGTCGGGATCGCGGCCGCCGCCAGCAACACGGCCGCCACCGCCACCACCGCCACCACCAGCGCCAGCGCCACCGCCGTGCAGGCCCAGGCGACCGCCCAGGCCAAGGCCGCGCAGGCCAAGGCCGCGCAGGCCAAGGCCGCGCAGACCAAGGCCGTCGAGGCGAAGAAGACGGCCGAGGCGAAGAAGGCGGCCGAGGCGAAGAAGGCCGCCCAGCCCGCCAAGAAGGCGGCGTCCTGGGTCAGCCCGGTGAAGAGCTACACGGTCTCCGCGAGCTACGCCCAGGCCGGCGGCATGTGGCAGTCCGCCCACAGCGGCCAGGACTACGCCGTGCCGAGCGGCACCGAGGTCGTGGCCACGCACGGCGGCACGATCGTGAAGGCGGGCGGCAACGGCGCCGGCGACGGTCCGGCGTACGGCAACGCCGTCGTCGTCAACCACGGCGACGGCACGTACTCCCAGTACGCCCACCTCTCCCAGGTGAACGTGCAGCCCGGCCAGGTCGTCAAGACCGGCCAGAAGATCGCCCTGTCCGGCAACACGGGCAACTCCAGCGGTCCCCACCTGCACTTCGAGATCCGGACCAGCTCGGGCTACGGCTCCGCCATCGACCCGGTGAAGTTCCTGAGTGGCAAGGGCGTCCGGCTCTGAGAACCCCGTGGTGAGAGCCGGCCCCGGGTACCCAGTGTCGTGTACCCGGTGCTGCGCACCCTCCCGGGTGGCCCGGCCCACCCGGCACCCGGGGTCTCAGGACCCTCCGGTGCCCCGGAGGGCCTGAGCGACCGGATCGAAGGACGGCGATCCGGTCCCGGCACCGCGATGAGCGAGCCGGTCCGACCGTCCGCGCATGTCTTCCAAGCCCTCCGTCGGGTTCTCCCGTCCGGAGGGCTTTCGGCACCCGCGTGCCCGCCGCGGCGGTCCCTCACTGGGACAGCATCGGATAGCTCCCCGTGTCCGTCGGCGCGTGTTCCGGCAGCCACAGTACGGCGAGCGCGCCCTCGGCCGGCGCGTCCTTCGGGGCTCCGGCCGGTCGTACGTTGCGGAAGGTGAGCCGCGCCCCCAGCACCCGGGCCTGCCCGGCCGCGATGGTCAGCCCCAGGCCGTGGCCGCGGCCGGCCCGGTCCGCGCTGCCGGTGCGGAACCGGCTCGGCCCCTCGGCGAGCAGGTCCGCGGGAAAGCCGGGCCCGTGGTCGCGGACCCGGACGACCCGCCCCTCGACGGAGACCTCGATGGGCGGCCTGCCGTGCCGGGCGGCGTTGGCGAGGAGGTTGAAGAGCACCCGCTCCAGCCGCCGCGGGTCGGTGGTGACCTCCGACTCGTGCACCACGTGCACCGTGACGTCCGGGTCCTTCGCCGCGATCCGCCGGGTGACGAACCGGGCCAGCAGGATGTCCTGCAGTTCGGCCCGCTCGGAGGCGCCGTCCAGCCGGGCCACCTCCAGGACGTCCTCGACCAGGGTGCGCATGGCCTTCGCCCGGTCCAGCACCAGTTCGGTCGGCCGGCCCGGCGGCAGCAGTTCGGCGGCGGTCAGCAGACCGGTCACCGGGGTGCGCAGTTCGTGCGCGATGTCGGCGGTGACCCGGCGCTCGGCCTCCAGCCGCTGCCGCAGCGCGTCCGCCATCGCGTCCACCGCGCTGGCCAGGTCGTCGGTCTCGTCCAGGACGACCCCGCCGATGGCCTCGCGCACCCGGACGTCCGTCTCCCCCTTGGCGACCCGGTGGGCGGCGCTCGCCGCGTTGCGCAGCCGACGGGACAGATGGCCGCCGATCAGCACCCCGAGCGCGCTGCCGCCTAGGACGACCGCGATGGAGCCGATCACCAGGGCCCGGTCGAGGTCCCTGAGGATGTTCGAGCTGCGGTCGGTGAAGCCCGAGTGCAGGGACATGACATGCCCGTCCTGCAGCGGTACGGCCGCCCAGATGTCCGGCGTCCCGCCCGGCCGGTCGGCCACGTACGTCGCGCGCCGGCCCGCCTCGACCTTGGCCCGCAGCTCGGCCGGCAGCTCGGGGTCGTCGATCCTGGTGTTGGGGAAGTTCAGCCGCCCGGACAGCTCGTAGTTGCGCTGGGCGATCATGATGCGTTCGTCGGCGAGATCGCGCGCGTTGTCCAGCATCGACACCCGGGCCGCGTTGTGCACCACCAGGCTCAGCGCGAGCGCCACCAGCGCGCCGACCAGGGCGATGGCGGCACTGAGTTTCCATCGCAGACCGGTCCGGATGCCCGCCCGGTCGAGAACCGCTCGCACCGGGCGCCGGAAGTACCCCCGCATGTCCCTGCTCAGGCCTTCAGTTTGTAGCCGAAGCCGCGGACCGTCTCGAGGCGGTCCTGGCCGATCTTCCCGCGCAGCCGCTGCACATGGACGTCGACGACCCGGGTGTCGCCGCCCCAGCCGTACTCCCACACGCGTTCGAGCAGTCGGTCGCGGGAGAGCACGGTGCCCGGCGCCGACGAGAACTCCAGCAGCAGCCGCATCTCGGTCGGTGTCAGGGACACGGGCTCCCCGGCCCGCCGCACCTCCATGCCCACGGTGTCGATCTCCAGCTCGCCGAAGGCCAGGACGCCCCCGTCGTCCGCGGCCGCCGGATCCCGCCGGCCGCCGTTCGCCCGGTCGAAGCGGCGCAGCACCGCACGGATGCGGGCGACCAGGACGGCGCCGTCGAACGGCTTGGTCACGTAGTCGTCGGCGCCCGCCTCCAGGCCCAGGACGACGTCGATGGAGTCCGCGCGCGCCGACAGCATGATCACCGGAACCATCGACTCGTCGCGGATGCTCCGGCACAGGCTGACCCCGTCGAGGCCGGGGACCATGACGTCCAGCAGCGCGATGTCGGGCCGGTCCGCCCGGAACGCCTCCAGGCCGGACAGCCCGTCGGGCATCGCGGTGACCGCGAAACCGTCCCGCTCCAGGGCGAGTTGGGTGGCCTCACGGATGACGTCGTCGTCCTCGACGAACAGCACGTGGGTCTGGTCTGCCATACCGGTGCTCCTCAGCTGTCGGGCACCGGCGTCGGCTCCGTGCCCGCCACCTTGCCGTAGTCGTTGTGGGTGCGGAACTTCTCGGCGAACCGGTCCGAGGTCCAGCGGTAGGTGATGACGTTCTCGCCGGAGGGACTCGACACGGGGTCGCCCCGCTCGTACACCTGCAGGGTCACCACCAGGTCCCCGCGGTCGATCTCCGCGTACACCGGCGGCTCCTCGGTCCTGAACACGTTCCGGTACGCGCCGCCCTGGCCGCGGTACACGTACGAGCCGACGCCCACCGCGTCGCTGCAGGTCAGCACGTTGACGACGACATCGTCCACGGTCCCTCCGGTGAGGTTCCCGTAGCTCACGTCGACGGGGTACTCGTCGGCCACGCACGGCTTCAGCTCCTGTTTGACCGCCGCCGAGACCGTCGGGTCGCCCTTGACCAGCCGCACCGCGTCCACGCGGGCACCGGACGTGACCGGCATGCGCGAGGCCGCGTAGGACGGAGCCGAGGGCCGGCCGCCGGCCGTCGACTCCGCGTGCGCGGGCCCCTCGTCCCGTGCGCCGGTGCCGCCCGTACCGCAGGCGGTGGCGACAAGGCCGAGAGCGGCGAGCACGGACGTCACCGTGGTCGCCGCCCGGGCGGTCTTCCGGGCCCGGTCGGGCCCCGCGCCGGTCAGGCCGCGCAACGCTCCCGCTCCTCATGCTCCAGCGCGCGTGCGTTCAGTTCGCGGGCCTCCAGCTCCTCGCGGAGCCGGGCGAGCGCCCGGTGCAGCGTGCTCTTGACCGTTCCCGCCGACATGCCGAGGGCGGCGGCCGTCTCCTCCGTGGACATCTGCTCCCAGTGTCGCAGCACCACCACACTGCGCTGCTTCGGGGCGAGCACCTTCAGCACGTCCATCAGGAGTGCGCGGTCGGCGTGCTGCTCGGTGGCGTCGTCCACGCGGGCGTCCGGGAGCTGCTCGGTCGGCACCTCCTCCAGCTTGCGGGCGCGCCACCACTCGGTCCGCGTGTTGATCATGACGCGGCGCAGGTAGGCGTCGGCCAGCCGCTTGTCGGCGATGCCGTCCCAGCGGCCGTAGGTCCGGGCCAGCGCGGTCTGCAGCAGGTCCTGCGCCTCGACGGGGTCCGGCACCAGACGGCGGGCGCTGCGCAGCAGCGCGTCCTGCCGGGTGCGGACGTACTCCTCGAACCCGAGCACCTCGCCCTGCGTCATGGTGTTCCGCCCTTCCGCTCCCCGCGCCGGCCCGCCCGTGCGGTCCGGTCCCCACCGCTGTGATCCGCGGTCGTCGTGTCCCTGACTGGAGGGCACGGGAACGAAGTTACGGAGGTGTTGTCACGGCACTGTGCGGGGCAGCCTGCGGCCGGCCGTCGGCTGTCCGTCGGTTGTGTAACGGAAGTAGGAACGAGGTAAAGGAGTGGGGCGGTTGGGGGGAGTGTGGGGCGATATGGCCGCGCCGGGGTGCCGGCGGACCCCCGTACGCGGGGAGCGGGCGGCCCGCCGGCGCGTCAGGTCAGCGGCAGCCGGTACAGCCCGCCGGGCAGGGGTTCGACCAGGCCGTCGGCGACGAGGCTGTCCAGCGCACGCGCGCGCTGCACCGGCTCGTGCCACACCCGGTCCAGGACCCCCTGCGGGACAGGGCCGTGCGCCTCCCGCAGCACGGCCAGCAGCCGCCCGCGGACCTGACGGTCCGTGCCCGCGTACGTCTGGCCCCGGCGTGGCGGTCCCTGGTGCGCCGGCTTGCCCGCGAGCCGCCAGGCGCACTGCGCGGCGATCGGACAGTGGTGGCACGCCTCGTTCTTCGCCGTGCACACCAGCGCCCCCAGCTCCATGGAAGCGGCGGCCCACCGCGCGGCGGTCGACTCGTCCTCGGGCAGCAGCGCGCGGGCGAGCCGGCGTTCGGCGGCGGTGGTGGCGTTCGGCGGGTACTGCACACCGGTGACCGCGCGGGCGAACACCCGGCGGACATTGGTGTCCAGCACCGCGTGCCGCTGCCCGTACGCGAACGACGCCACGGCGGCCGCCGTGTACTCGCCGATGCCGGGCAGCGCCAGGAGTTGCGCGTGGTCGGTGGGCACGTCGCCACCGTGCCGTTCCGTTATGGCGGCGGCGGCGCCGTGCAGCCGCAGTGCGCGGCGCGGGTAACCGAGCCGGCCCCAGGCGCGGACGGCCTCACCGGGTGCCTCGGCGGCGAGGTCGGCGGGGCGCGGCCAGCGGGCCAGCCACTGTTCGTAGACGGGCAGGACCCGGTTCACCGGGGTCTGCTGGAGCATGAACTCGCTGACCATCACCCCCCACGCGCCGGCCTCCGGGCGCCGCCACGGAAGATCCCGGGCGTGCTCGTCGAACCAGTCGATGACGGGGGAGTGCAGCGGCTCTCCGGGAGCACGCTGAAGCGCTGTGTCGTCGGCGGAGGTGTCGGCGGTCTCGGTGGTCCGGGTGGGCTCGGTGGTCTCGGCGGTGCCGCTGTGCGGGGGCCTGGTGGGAGCAGTCATGGCACCTCGATCCTGCCACGACCACCCACGGGAACGGGCACTCCGCCACCCCGTCAAGCGGGCGACAGGGTTCTGGCCAGAGGTGCAAGCGCCGCGATCGCGAACGCGTGGGGGGTCGGAGTGCCGCGTCGGAGTGCCGCGTCGACGGTGCCGCTCGCCGCCCGCGAAGCCCGCGGTCACGGATCGTGTCCAGGATGCCGAAACGGTCACACCGTGCGATCATCGCGCACCGCGCCCGGCGAGAGGCAGGGGCAGCGGGCGGTTTCCGGGATGATGATCCTGAAAAGTTGTGGCTCTTGGCGGCGGGTGGGGCCGGTGCCGGCCCGGATCTCTCGTACAGTTTGCGCCGTGGGATCTCTGCGCAATCCGGTCGGGCCGCTTCCCTCCTCCATCTATTGGCGTAGGAGGGCAGTACTGCTGTCCTTGCTGGGGGTGTTGGCGTTGCTCGTCACCTGGATCGTCGTCTCCGGCGACGGGGGCGACGGGGGACACGAGAACGGGGCCAACGGCAAGAATCCCGCGCCGTCCACCATCGCCCCGGGGCCCTCGAGTTCGGGGCCGGCGATCAGTCAGGCGCCGGGCGGACGGGACGAGTCGGGCGGTGAGGGCTCGGGCGGCGCCTCGTCCGGGGCCGGTGCGGAGGACGACGGGGCGAACGGCGACCCCGGTGACTCCGGCGGCGGCTCGGACGGCGGTACCGGTGGTGGCGATGCCGACGGTTCCGCGGGCGGTGCCTCGGCGGGGGTCGGCGCGGGGGACGCGCTGCCGGCCGGGTCCGGACTGCCCGACTGCACCCCGAGCGCGGTGAAGTTCAGTCTGCGCAGCGTCCGCAACGCCTACGAGCCCGACGCGGAGCCCGCCTTCCGGCTGACCGCGCGGAACATCTCCGGCAGCGACTGCAAGGTCGACCTCGGGCCGGAGAGCGCGGTGCTGACGATCACTCAGGCGGACGGTGACGAGGCGTACTGGGCGTCGGACGACTGTCCGAAGGGCCCGCGGAGCCTCGTCTTCCGGGTGCCCGCCGGCGACAGCATCACGTACGGCGTGAAGTGGGACCGCAAGCCGAGCGCCGCGCAGTGCGCGACGCCGCCGGCGGGGTCGGCGAAGGCCGGTACGTATCTGGTGGAGGCGAAGGCACCGGGGTTCGCGAAGGTGCAGACGTCCTTCGTGCTGGAGAACGCCTGAGGTTCACCCGGACCGGAGCGGCCGGAGCGGGCCGGATCCGGGAGCGGTCCGGACGGGCCGGGCCGACCGCTAGACGTACCGCTCCAGGATCGAACTCTCCGCCAGCCTCGACAGGCCCTCCCGGACGCTGCGGGCGCGGGCCTCGCCGACGCCGTCCACCGTCTGGAGGTCGTCCACACTGGCGGCGAGCAGCTTCTGCAGGCCGCCGAAGTGCTCCACCAGGCGGTCGATGATCGCTCCGGGCAGCCTCGGCACCTTGGCCAGCAGCCGGAAGCCGCGCGGGGAGACCGCCGAGTCCAGTGTCTCGGGGGACCCGGTGTACCCCAGGGCACGGGCCACCGTCGACAGTTCCAGGAGCTCGGCCTGGGGGAGCGCGTTCAGCTCGTGCAGGGCCTGGTCGACGGTGCGGGCGCGCTTGGCGGTGGGCTCGGGGACGTAGTCCCGCACGACCAGCTCGCGCTCCGGCTCCACTCCCGCGATCAACTCGTCGAGCTGGAGGGAGAGGAGGCGGCCGTCGGTGCCCAGTTCGACCACGTATTCGGTGATCTCGGTGGCGATGCGGCGCACCATCTCCAGCCGCTGCGCGACCGCCGACACGTCCCGCACGGTCACCAGGTCCTCGATCTCCAGCGCCGACAGGGTGCCGGCGACCTCGTCGAGGCGGAGTTTGTAGCGCTCCAGCGTCGCGAGCGCCTGGTTGGCGCGGGACAGGATCGCCGCCGAGTCCTCCAGGACGCGGCGGTGGCCGTCGACGTACAGCGCGATCAGGCGCATCGACTGGGAGACCGAGACGATCGGGAAGCCGACCTGCTTGGAGACGCGGTCGGCGGTGCGGTGCCTGGTACCGGTCTCCTCGGTCGGGATCGTCGGGTCCGGCACCAGCTGGACGCCGGCCCGGAGGATCTTCGACAGATCGGACGACAGGACGATGCCGCCGTCCAGTTTGCACAGCTCACGCAGCCGGGTCGCGGTGAACTCGACGTCCAGGACGAAGCCGCCACTGCACAGCGTCTCCACGGTCTTGTCGGAACCGAGCACGATGAGACCACCGGTGTTGCCCCTCAGGACGCGCTCCAGACCGTCACGGAGGGCGGTACCGGGTGCCACGGCACTCAGTGAGGCGCGCATCTGGCGATCGGAACCGGCGCTCCCGCCGGACTTTCCGGGAGCTGCTGCCCGGTCGTTGGCTGCCACTGCACTCCTCCGGTCGCGATGTACTGGGGCGCCCCTGTTTCGCGCACTCGGTTCGTACGGACGGGCGAGACCAGGGCAAAGTCTACCGGCGGTCCTCCTCGTCCCGTGGGGCCTCTCGGCGACGGGAGCGGGGAAGGACGCGCAGGGCGTCCCCTATGTCCGCGACTTCCAGAACCTTCATTCCTGACGGGATTTTGCCCGGATCGCCCGGCACGAGCGCGTGCGTGAAGCCCAGGCGGTGTGCCTCGGAGAGTCTGCGCTGCACGCCCGTGACCCGCCTCACCTCGCCCGCGAGGCCGACCTCGCCGATCGCGACCAGGTTCTTGGGCAACGGGGTGTCGCTCGCCGCCGACGCCAGGGCGAGCGCGACGGCCAGATCCGCCGCCGGTTCGGAGAGTTTCACCCCGCCGACCGTCGCGGAGTAGATGTCGCGCTTGCCCAAGGCGCTGATGCGGCCGCGCTGTTCGAGGACCGCGAGCATCATCGAGACGCGTGAGGTCTCCAGTCCGGACGTGGTGCGGCGGGGGGAGGGGATCTGCGAGTCGACCGTGAGCGCCTGCACCTCGGCGACCAGGGGGCGGCGGCCCTCCAGCGTCACCGTCAGACAGGTGCCCGGGACCGGCTCCGCACGGCGGGTGAGGAACAGCCCGCTGGGGTCGGCCAGGCCCGTGATGCCCTCGTCGTGCAGTTCGAAGCAGCCGACCTCGTCGGTCGTGCCGTAGCGGTTCTTGACGCCCCGGACCAGGCGCAGGCGCGCGTGCCGGTCGCCCTCGAAGCTCAGGACCACGTCCACCAGGTGCTCCAGCAGCCGCGGGCCCGCGATCGCGCCGTCCTTGGTGACGTGGCCCACCAGGAGGGTGGACATCCCGCGGTCCTTGGAGGCCCGGATCAGCGCGCCGGCCACCTCACGGACCTGGGCCATGCCGCCCGGCGCCCCGTCGATCTCCGGGGAGGCGACCGTCTGCACCGAGTCGAGGATCAGCAGGGACGGCTTCACCGCGTCGAGGTGGCCGAGCACGGCGGACAGGTCCGTCTCGGCGGCGAGGTACAGATGGTCGTCGATGGCGTGGATGCGGTCGGCCCGCAGCCGGACCTGACTCGCCGACTCCTCGCCCGTCACGTAGAGCGTGCGGTGCTCGTCGCTCGCCGACTTGGCCGCGACGTCCAGCAGGAGCGTGGACTTGCCGACGCCCGGCTCGCCCGCGACGAGGACGACGGCGCCCGGGACCAGCCCGCCGCCGAGCACCCGGTCCAGCTCGGGGACACCGGTGGAGCGGGCCGTGGCCTGACGGCCGTCGACCTGGCCGATGGGCAGGGCGGAGGTGGTGACCCGCCCCGGGGTCGTCGTACGGACCGCGGGCACGCCGTACTCCTCGACCGTCCCCCAGGCGTGGCACTCGGGGCAGCGGCCGAGCCATTTGGCCGTCTGCCAGCCGCACTCGGTGCAGCGGTAGGACGGTCGGTCCTTGGTGGTCTTGGTACGGGCAGCCATGGTCGAAACGGTAGCCCCCGTCACTGACAACCGGGGACCGGAGCCCGCCGCACGGAACCCACGCCGGCCGTGAGGCGAAAGGTTCCTGTCCCCGATTGAGGGATCGTTTCACCCGTACGGATTAAAACTGCGCAGGGCTCCGGAAGGGGCCACCCCCGGCCGCCTACGGTCGCCGAATGATGAGCAGTGGCCCGGAGATCCCGACCCGCATGACCGGCGTACACCGGGCGCACCGGGAGGTGCGCGACCGGGGGGCCGCCCGCACGCTGGCGCACCGGCCGTCGGTATGCCACGAACCGTACCTGGACGGCCTGTTCACCTACTGCCTCTCCGTGCTGTGCGACCACGACGCGGCGACCGCCGCCCTGGCCGAGGTCCTCACGCTCGCGGAGCGCCGCGGACGGCAGGTGCCGGACGCGGCCGGGGAGCGCAGGGCCTGGCTGTACGCGCTGGCCCGCTGGGCGTGTCTGCGCAAGCTGGCCGAGGCCCGGCAGGAACGGCAGGTCACCCATGCGGCGGGCCGCGGCGGCCGGAGAGGACCGGACCGGACCGCCACCGCCCCGGCCGTCTCCGAGGAGGTCCAGGAGCAGCGGCGCGGTGAGCTGGCCCTGCTGGCCTGGCCGGAGGCCGCGGGCACCGCACCGGAGCAGCGCGAGGTGCTCGAACTCGCCGTCCGCCACCACCTCGGGGCCCACGAGGTCGCCGCCGTGCTCGGCATGGAACCCGTCGCCGCCCGCGAACTGCTCGCCTCCGCCGCCTGCGAGGTCGAGCGCACCCGCGCGGCGCTCGCCGTCGTCGAGTCCGGTGCCTGCCGGGGCGTGGCGCACCTCGCCGGCGACGACCGGCTCGTGCTCAGCAGTACGCTGCGCCGCGAACTCGTCCGGCACGTCGACGACTGCCCGCGCTGCCGCCGTACCGCCGAGCACGCCGTCCCCGGCCGCTGGCCCGGCACCAGCGTCACCCCCGACGAACTGCCCGTCCTGGCGGTTCCCGACGCCGCCCTGCACGCGGCGATGGCGCGGCAGCGACGCGCGCGTGGTGCCGCGCCCCGCTTCGACCGGCGCGGCTTCCCGATGGATCCCAGGGACCGGATCGCGCGAAGAGAGCGGCTGCGCGCGCGCGCCGTCACGACGACCGTCGTCGCCACCGTCGTCGCGGCCCCCGTGCTCGCGCTGTGGGCCGCCTACCGAGGCACCTCGGTCGGTGAGGCCGGGGACGGCCGCTCCGCCTCCGCGCGGGAGGCCGACACGCCCGTCGACCTCGACGGCGAGGGAGCGGGCGGCTACGAGAACGCCGGCAACGCCAGCACCCGGCCGGACGGCCCTTTCGGCAAGGTGGGCAGGAACGGTAAGAAGGGCAGGGACGGCGAGGACGGCGGGGACGGCGACGCCGACGTGTCCGTGGAGGTCGTCGGCGTCGCCGGGGACGGCCGTACGGGCGCCGACGCGTTGGGCGTCACAGCCGCTCGCAGCGGTGACACCACGCTGATCACGCTGACCGCCAGGGGCTCCGCCCCGGTCCGCTGGTCCGCGTCGACGGGTGTGTCCTGGCTGTACCTGAGCCAGTCGTCGGGGACGCTCCGACCGGGCCAGTCATGGACGATCAGGGTGTACGTCGACCAGTTGCGCGAGCCGTCCGGCCACTGGAGCGCGCGGGTGGCGGTCTCACCCGCCGGCGCGGTGGTGACCATCACCGGCCACGGTCCGGCCCCCGGCCCCTCCGCCCCCGGCGGGTCGCACTCCGGTGGCCCCGGCCATCCCGGAAGCCCGGGGTCCGCGCACCCCGGCTCCCCGAGCGCCCCTCCCCCGAGCTCCGGCGAGCCGGAAGGGCCGCCGCCGCCGTCCCGGGCCCCGGATCCGACGCCCACGTCACCGGCCCCGTCGGAGCCCGGCCCGAGCGGGCCGCCCCCGTCCCCCGAGCCGGAACCCGCCGACCCGGAATTCATCGAGCCGGAGCCTCCCGGCCCGACACCGGGCGACCCGGCCTCGACGGGCCCGGCCTCCACCACCCCGGCGGACTCGGCGTCACCGTCCGCCGCCGGCGGCGACGCGAGCCCGTCCGCGTCCTGACGCGTGCACCGCGTGCGCCGTGTGCTCCGTGCCCCGCAGGCCCGGAGCCCGGCGCCCCGGGAGACGTGACGAGGATCAGGCCGGATCCGCCGGATGCGGTGCCACCAGCGGCAACTGCGAGGCCAGCCGTTCCTCGCACAGCTCGGCCAGCCGGTCGTAGCCGGCCTTGCCCATCAGCTCGGTCAGCTCCGCCCGGTAGGAGACGTACACCGGATCACCCGCGCCGTGCGCCGAGGTCGCCGATGTGCACCACCAGTGCAGGTCGTGGCCGCCCGACCCCCAGCCGCGGCGGTCGTACTCGCCGATGGAGACCTGCAGCACGCGCGTGTCGTCGGGCCGGTCGATCCAGTCGTAGGTCCGCCGGATCGGAAGCTGCCAGCACACGTCCGGCTTGGTCTCCAGCGGCTCGCGGCCCTCCTTCAGGGCGAGGATGTGCAGCGAGCAGCCCATGCCACCGGCGAAGCCCGGCCGGTTCTGGAAGATGCACGAGCCCTGGAACGGCCGGGTCTGCCGGTCGCCGTCCTCGTCCTCGGAGACCCAGCCGTTCCGGGTGCCCTCGGCGTGGTGCTGCCAGATGTCCGGAGTGAGCCGCGCGACGTGCCCCGCGACCCGCTTCTCGTCGTCCTCCTCCGAGAAATGCGCGCCCAGGGTGCAGCATCCGTCGTCCGCGCGGCCCGCCTGGATGCCCTGGCAGCCGCTGCCGAAAACGCAGTTCCAGCGGGAGGTCAGCCAGGTCAGATCGCAGCGGAACAGCTGCTCGTCGTCGGCCGGATCGGGGAACTCCACCCATGCCCGCGCGAAGTCGAGGCCCTTCT
This sequence comes from Streptomyces sp. GDS52, assembly GCF_052246875.1. Lineage (NCBI taxonomy): Bacteria > Bacillati > Actinomycetota > Actinomycetes > Kitasatosporales > Streptomycetaceae > Streptomyces > Streptomyces sp. GDS52. Next base: position 3,149,644 of record NZ_CM125966.1, on the reverse strand, counting down.
CGTCGTTCGGCGGAACATCCGACGGCACCTGGGAAGGACCGGCGGCCTTTTTGGCCTTCTTGGCCTTCATGTCCGTCTTCTCATTCTTCGCCTTTTTCGTCTTTGGCACCCGTCCAGGGTAAGTCGCCCATCTCACGGTCCGGCACCGGCTCGAGTTCCGCGGAGCGGGGTTCACGCCGTCCGGCGGGCAGTAGCGTGCCGTACATGAGACTCGGTGTCCTCGACGTGGGCTCGAACACGGTGCATCTGCTGGTGGTGGACGCGCACCCCGGGGCGTGCCCGCTGCCCGCCCACTCGCACAAGGCGGACCTGCGCCTCGCCCAGCTGCTGGACGCCGACGGGGCGATCAGTGCCGACGGGGCGGACCTGCTGGTCTCGGTCGTCCGGGAAGCACTTCAGGCCGCCGAGGACAAAGGCGTCGAGGAACTGCTGCCGTTCGCGACGTCGGCGGTGCGTGACGCCCGCAACGCCGAGGACGTCCTCGCGCGCGTGCGGGAGGAGACCGGCGTCAAGCTCCAGGTCCTCACCGGCGCGGAGGAGGCCCGGCTCACCTTCCTCGCCGCCCGTCGCTGGTTCGGCTGGTCGGCGGGAAAGCTGCTGGTCATCGACATCGGCGGCGGCTCCCTGGAGGTCGCCTTCGGTCTCGACGAGGAGCCCGACGCCGCGGTGTCGCTGCCGCTGGGCGCCGGCCGTCTCACCCTCGCCCGGCTGCCCGGTGACCCGCCGGTACCGGACGACGTCCGCGCGCTGCGCCGGCACGTCCGCGCGGAGATCGCCCGTACGGTCGGCGAGTTCAGCCGCCTCGGCCCGCCGGACCGCGTGGTGGCCACCTCCAAGACCTTCAGGCAGCTCGCCCGCATCACGGGCGCCGCCCGCTCCGTCGAGGGTCCGTACGTCCCGCGTGAGCTCAAGCGCCAGTCCCTGGAGGGCTGGGTGCCGCGGCTGTCCGGTATGACCACCGCCGAGCGCGCCGGGCTTCCCGGCGTCTCCGAGGGCCGCGCGGGCCAGCTGGTCGCAGGGGCCCTGGTGGCGGAGGCCGCGATGGACCTGTTCGACGTGGAGTGCCTGGAGATCTGCCCCTGGGCCCTGCGCGAGGGCGTCATACTGCGCCGTCTGGACCACATGGGTCCGGTGTAGCGAGTCCGCGCGGCGGAGGGGTGCGGGCCGTCCCGTGTCCGGTTAGGTCGGTCACACGGCGGGCGCCCGGACCGGCGCCCGGACCGGCGGCCGAGGGCGCCGGACAAGCGCCCCGTGCCCTGCGGACATGCCGTTTCGGCGGGGGCGAACGGCTCCGGCCGAAGCACATCGCTCGCGTCCCGCCCGTCGAACACACCCCGTACGCTGTCCCTCGTGGCAGAACCAGCGGTGCGCATCCCGGATGCGAAGGTCGCTCTGTCGACGGCCTCCGTCTATCCGGAGTCGACGGCGACGGCCTTCGAGATCGCCGCACGCCTCGGGTACGACGGCGTCGAGGTCATGGTGTGGACCGACCCGGTCAGCCAGGACATCGAGGCGCTGCGCAGACTCAGCGACTACCACCACATGCCCGTCCTCGCCGTGCACGCCCCCTGCCTGCTCATCACGCAGCGCGTGTGGTCCACCGACCCCTGGACCAAGCTCCAGCGGGCCCGTTCCGCCGCCGAGCGGCTCGGGGCCACCACGATCGTCGTCCATCCGCCCTTCCGCTGGCAGCGCCACTACGCCCGTGACTTCGTCGAGGGAGTCTGGCGGATGGCGGACGAGACGGATGTGCGGTTCGCCGTGGAGAACATGTACCCCTGGCGCTACCGGGACCGCGAGATGCTCGCCTACGCCCCCGACTGGGACGTCACCAAGGACGACTACCGCCACTTCACGATCGATCTCAGTCACGCCTCGACCGCCCGCACCGACGCCCTGGGGATGCTCGACCGCATGGGCGACCGCCTCGGTCACGTCCACCTCGCCGACGGCCGGGGCTCGGCCAAGGACGAGCACCTCGTGCCCGGCCGCGGCGACCAGCCGTGCGCCGAGGTGCTGGAGCGCCTCGCGGCCGACGGCTTCGACGGCCATGTCGTCATCGAGGTCAACACCCGCCGCGCCATGTCCAGCGCGGAGCGCGAGGCCGACCTGGCGGAGGCGCTCGCGTTCACCCGCCTGCACCTGGCGTCCGGTCCCACCGGATCGACCGGGCCCGCAGGGGCCACCGGGCCCACCGGGTCCTCGGCGCTCTGGACGCCGCGGCGATGACCGACGTCAGCGCGCCCGGCGGCCCGGACGCGTCCCCCGGCGGCAGCGGTAGCGGCACCGGCACCGCTCGGCGCCGCGGCCGTCCTCCGCGTACGGAGTCGGCCGGCACCCGCGACCGCATCCTGGACGCCGCCCGCGAGGAGTTCTCCGAACGCGGGTACGAGAAGACCTCCGTACGGGGGATCGCCAAGTCGGCCGGCGTCGACTCCGCACTGGTCCACCACTACTTCGGCACCAAGGAGCAGGTCTTCGAGGCGGCCGTCGAGGTCGCCTTCGCCCCCGCGCTCAAGGGCCGGGACGCCGTCCTCGACGCTCCCGTCGAGGAGGTCGGCGAGCGGATGACCCGGATGATTCTCGGGCTGTGGGAGAACCCGGTGACCCGGACCCCGCTGCTCGCGATCGTCCGCTCCGCCGTCAACAACGAGGCCGCGGCCGGCGTCTTCCGCCGTCTGGTAGCCGGTCAGCTGCTGCGCCGGATCGCGGGGCAGCTCGACCTGCCGGACGCGGAGCTGCGCGCCGAGCTCGCCGCCGCCCAGCTGGTCGGGATCGCGATGATCCGGTACGTGATCAAGATGGAGCCGCTGGCCTCGGCGGACCCCGAACAGATCATCAGACGGGTGGCGCCGGTGGTGCAGGGGCATCTGACCGGCCCCTGAGGCACCCGCGGCCCACCGCTCCCGGACTGAGACACGTATCTCGCAGTCCGGACGGCCTGTCCCGATCCCTGGATGACCGGCGTACGCTCGACCGGAGTCAGAACTCTCTGGCCCCGGCACCCCGACAAGGTCTGAAGGAGCGAGCGACGATGCCCGAGCTGAGGTCCCGCACAGTCACCCACGGCCGCAACATGGCGGGCGCGCGCGCCCTGATGCGAGCCTCCGGTGTGCCGGGCGCGGACATCGGCCGCAAGCCGATCATCGCCGTCGCCAACAGCTTCACGGAGTTCGTCCCCGGCCACACCCACCTCGCGCCGGTGGGCAGGATCGTCAGCGAGGCGGTCGTCGCGGCCGGCGGCATCCCGCGCGAGTTCAACACGATCGCCGTCGACGACGGCATCGCGATGGGCCACGGCGGCATGCTCTACTCGCTCCCCTCCCGCGACCTGATCGCGGACAGCGTGGAGTACATGGTCGAGGCCCACTGCGCCGACGCCCTGATCTGCATCTCCAACTGCGACAAGATCACCCCGGGCATGCTCAACGCCGCCCTGCGGCTGAACATCCCGACGGTCTTCGTCTCCGGCGGCCCGATGGAGGCCGGCCGGGCCACCCTGGTCGACGGCACGGTCCGCACGCTGGACCTGATCGACGCGATGGTGGACGCCGCCGACGACCGGATCTCCGACGCCGACGTCCTGCGCATCGAGGAGAACGCCTGCCCGACCTGCGGCAGCTGTTCCGGCATGTTCACCGCCAACTCGATGAACTGCCTCACCGAGGCCATGGGCCTCTCCCTCCCCGGCAACGGCTCGGTCCTCGCCACCCACACGGCCCGCAAGGCGCTCTACGAGAACGCCGCCCGCACGGTCATGGACATCACCCGCCGCTACTACGAGCAGGACGACGAGACGGTCCTGCCGCGCGGCATCGCCACCGTCGCCGCGTTCGAGAACGCGATGGCGCTGGACATCGCCATGGGCGGCTCGACCAACACGATCCTGCACCTGCTGGCCGCCGCCCAGGAGGCCGAGGTCCCGTTCGGTCTGACCGAGATCGACGCCCTCTCGCGCCGCGTCCCCTGCCTGGCCAAGGTGGCGCCCAACGTCGCCGGGGACCGCACGTACTACATGGAGGACGTGCACCGCGCGGGCGGCATCCCCGCCCTGCTCGGCGAACTGCACCGCGCGGGCATGCTGAACGAGGACGTGTACTCGGTCCACAGCCCGTCCCTGGCCGACTGGCTGAAGACCTGGGACATCCGCGGCGGCTCCCCGTCCCCGGAGGCGGTGGAGATGTGGCACGCGGCCCCCGGCTGCGTCCGCTCCGCCGAGGCCTTCTCCCAGTCCGAACGCTGGGACGCCCTCGACGAGGACGCCGAGGGCGGCTGCATCCGCTCCGCCGAGCACGCCTACTCCAAGGACGGCGGCCTGGCCGTGCTGCGCGGCAACCTCGCCGTGGACGGCTGTGTGGTCAAGACGGCCGGCGTCGACGAGTCCATCTGGACCTTCGAGGGCCCGGCGGTCGTCTGCGAGTCGCAGGAGGAGGCCGTCGAGAAGATCCTCACCAAGCAGGTCGCGGAGGGCGACGTCGTCGTCATCCGCTACGAGGGCCCCAAGGGCGGCCCCGGCATGCAGGAGATGCTCTACCCGACGTCGTACCTGAAGAGCCGCGGCCTCGGTAAGGCCTGCGCCCTGATCACCGACGGCCGCTTCTCCGGCGGCACGTCCGGCCTCTCCATCGGCCACGCCTCCCCGGAGGCGGCCTCGGGCGGCACCATCGCCCTGGTCGAGGAGGGCGACCGCATCCGCATCGACATCCCCAACCGCTCCATCGAGCTGCTGGTGGACGACGCCGAGCTGGCCCGCCGCGAGCAGGCGCTGAACGGCACGTACGCCCCGAAGAACCGCGACCGCAAGGTCTCCGCCGCCCTGAAGGCGTACGCGGCCATGGCCACGAGCGCCGACAAGGGCGCGGTGCGGGACATCTCGAAGCTCGCCTGACACCGGCCCGACCGCATCACCACGCGCGCGTGGCCCCTCATCCGCGGGGCACGCGCGCGTCGGTGCTCCCTACCAGGTGGCCGGGTCCCGGCCGTCCACGGCGAAGACCGTGCCGTCGGGGGCGGTGGCGTAGACGTGGCCGTCGGCGAGCACCGGCTCGGGCAGCGCGGCGACGACCCGGTCGGAGGCAGCCGCCATCCGGGGCCCCGTCTGCCCGACGAGGCGCCCCACCCGCGCATCCACAGCGAGCAACCGCCCGTCGGGCGCCGTGAGAAAGACATGCCGCGCGTCGGCCACCGGCGCGGAAGTACGGGCCACACCGGTTTCCAGGCTCCACCGCTGTCGCAGCGCCCCCATGTCGACGGCCACGAGCCTGCCGCCGGTCCCCGCCAGGTGGGCGACCCCCTCGTGCACGGTGCCCTGCACCTGCGCCAGCGGGGCGGGCAGCTCCACCCGTCGCACCTCCCGGGTGCCCGGTGTGTAGCGGACGAGGGCCTCCACCTCGCCGTAGACAGCGTCCTCGGAGGTGAGGACGACCGAGTCGTTCATGGTGCCGACCGGTTTCAGCGTTCCCGTCAGCCGCGCGTCCCAGCGCACCTCACCGGTCTGCGGATCGACCGCCGTCACCCGCGTGCCGGAGCCGTCCGCGGAGGTGCTCGTCGCGTACGTGAGCGGATCCCCCGCGAACGAGTCGAAGTACGGCATGTCGTGTCCGGGTATCGGGCTGCTCCATCTCGTGTCGCCCGAGGCGGCGTCCACGCCGGTGACCGTGCCGTCGTCGCCGGTGAGCAGCAGTGTGCTCCCGGCGCTGTCCAGCCCGCGGTACTCGGCGGTGTTCTGACGCCACACCGGCTTCCCCGAGGCGGGGTCGAGCGCCTCCAGGCCGCGGCGCTGGTTGAGCGCGGGCTGCACGAGGCCACCCGACAGGGCCGGTGGCCCGCTCCGGTCCGTCCGCGCGACGGTGTGCCGCCACAGCGTGCCGCCGTCGTCGGGATCGAGGGCGAACACCTGCCCCGGCAGGGCGCAGAACAGCCGGCCGGCTCCGTACGAGCACTGCGGGGTGCTCTGCTCCCCGGACGGCGTCACCTCCCACGCCTGGAACGAGGCCGCCGCGGTCCGCACGCCGGTGGTCCGTTTTTCCGGGACTTCGTCGCCGAGCAGTTGGACGGAGAAGAGCGTGCCGAAGACGGCGAGGGCGAGCGTCCCGCCCCCGAGCAGCACCCGCTTGCTCAGCGGAGGCCGTGCGGAGCGCCGGGCCGCCGCCTGCCCGGCGGGGGGCTCCTCGGCATCCGCCCCGGGCCCGGAGCCGTGCTCTGCTGTTTCGGGTTCGTCGGGTTCCGGTTCCGCCTGATGGCCGGGTGCGGTGCTCGTGGAGGCCGTCGGGTCCGTCCGCTGTGCCGGTATGAAGGCCTCGGCCAGGAACGCCCGGGTGTCGTACGAGGCCGCGACGGACCGCAGCTCCCGCATCAGCTCGTCCGGGGAGGGCCGCTCCTCGGGTTCCTTGGCCAGGCAGCGCAGCACCAGCGGGGTGATTCCCTCCGGCACGCCGGTCAGGTCGGGCTCGTCGTGCACGACCTGGTAGGCGACGACGTACGGGCTGTCGGAGTCGAACGGCCCGCGTCCGGTGGCCGCGTGCACCAGGAGCGAACCGAGCGCGAAGATGTCGGCGGAGGGCCCCACTTCACGAGGGCGCCGGAACTGCTCGGGTGCCATGAAGGGCGGAGTGCCGATCAACTTCCCCGTCTCGGTCCGCAGTTCGCTGTCCTTTGGCCGAGAGATACCGAAATCGATGACCTTCGGCCCGTCCTCGGCGAGCAGTACGTTGCTGGGCTTCAGATCGCGGTGCACCACTCCGACGCGGTGGATGTCCCGCAGCCCCTCCGCGAGTCCGGCCATCAGTCTGCGCAACTGGGGCGAGGGCATCGGGCCGTTCCGCTTCACATGCTCGGCGAGGGTCGGCCCGGGGATGAACAACGTTGCCATCCAGGGCCGTTCGGCCTCCGGGTCGGCGTCGACGACCGGCGCGGTGAAAGCGCCGCTCACCCGCCGGGCCGCCGCCACCTCCTGCCGGAAACGCCCTCTGAACTCGCGGTCCCGCGCGAACTGGGCGTGCACGACCTTCACCGCGAGCTTCAGCCCGGACGTACTCCGGGCCAGATGCACCACGCCCATTCCACCGGAGCCGAGGCGCGACTCGAGACGGTAGTGACCGGCGTACTCGGGAAGTTCCGCTTCCGCGCCCGCTCCGGCGTTCCGCTGTGGCGCCATGGAACCACCCCCGTGCTGTTCGTCCGCGCGCGCGACGCACGGAGCCTAGTCGATGACACGTACGAGTCCGAGGCGGCTCGCTGGTGTCCGTGTTCCATGAATGAACAGGTGTGCGTGGCGTGTTTTGGGGGAAGGAACGGACCCCATGACAGTCATGGGATGCACAACGGGGGAGGCTTTCCATGTCAGTTGACCATGTCGGTGAGGCAGAGGGCACCAGCGGGACGGAGTCCGTCGGCACGGCGGCCCTGCGTTACTACCCGGTCGCACCGGGCGTCCGTCTCAACGTCCGCAGCGGTCCGGGCACCGGGTACACCGTCGTCCGCGTCCTGGCGGAGGGGGCGAAGGTCCCCATCTCCTGCCAGACCCCGGGGACCACGGTCACGGGCCCGTACGGCACGTCGAAGATCTGGGACAGCATCGCCAACGGAGAGTACGTCTCGGACGCCTACGTGAAGACGGGCAGCGACGGCTACGTCGCATCGCGCTGCGGCTGACCCCGCCCGGGTCCCTTTCGTAGCCCGCCCGGAGCCCGGGGTGCCGACGGAGCCATAATCGATGCGTGAGCGCAGAGAACGGCACCCCGGACAGCACCGCGGGCTCCACGGGAGCCCCGGCGGGCCCCCGCCCCGAGCCCATCCGCTTCTTCGGCACCACCTGGGTCGACCACGACAACGGCTACGCGGCCCGCCGCATCGGCGTCGCCGTCGGCTCCCTCGCCGCCGCGGCCGTCTCCTGCCTCGCCCTGCGCTTCGCCTACCAGGGCCTTCAGATCGCCGAGGTCGGCGGCTTCGTCGGGATCCTCGCGGTCGGGATGTTCGCGGTCTGCAGCGCCCTCGCGTTCGGGCACACCTGGGAGGCGTTCAAGCGCCGCCCCGACCCCGACCGGCAGCGGTCCCTCCGCGGTCTGCTCAGCGTCGGCTTCGTCGGCTCCCTCCTCGCCTACTTCTTCCGCTCCCTCACCGAGGCCCCCGGCGAGAAGCTCCACCGCGAGGAGTACCGGACGGCCCGCGAGCAGTACGAGAAGCGGATCTCCCGCCGCTCCGGCAACCCCGGGAAGCGCCGCCGCCCGTAGGGCCCCTCCCCGCAGCACGGGCCCCGCCCCCGCCCCCGCCCTTCCCGGCACCCCCTCGGACGCGTTCGACGACCTCGACATGCCAGATGTCAGGCGCCGACGCGTCCTTTTGGCATGCCCGAGCCCGTGCCGCCCCGCCTTCCGCCCGCCGCCGCTTGACGTGTACCGCCCCCGAGAGGATTATTCATCACATGATGAATTACCGCTCCGGCCCTCCACGCCCGGACGACGGCACCCCCGCCGTCCGCGCCCGGGACCTCACCGTCGTCCGAGGCCCCCGCACCGTCCTGCACAGCCTCGACTTCACCGTCCCGCACGGCCAGGTCACCGGCCTCCTCGGCCCCTCCGGCTGCGGCAAGTCGACCCTGATGCGGGCCGTCGTCGGCACCCAGGCCAAGGTCACCGGCACCCTCGACGTCCTCGGCCACCCCGCCGGCCACCCCACCCTGCGCACCCGCATCGGCTACGTCACCCAGGACCCCTCCGTCTACGACGACCTGACCGTCCGCCAGAACCTCGACTACTTCGCCGCGATCCTCGACCCCGGCCGGGCAGCCGCCGCCCGCCGCCACGAGAACGTCACCCGGGCCATCACCGACGTCGACCTCACCACCCACACCGACGTCCTCGCCGGAAACCTCTCCGGCGGTCAGCGCAGCCGCGTCTCCCTGGCCGTCGCCCTCCTCGGCACCCCCGAACTGCTGGTCCTCGACGAACCCACCGTCGGCCTCGACCCGGTCCTGCGCCGCGACCTGTGGCAGCTCTTCCACACCCTCGCCGCCGAACGCGGAGCGACCCTCCTGATCTCCTCCCACGTCATGGACGAGGCCGAGCGCTGCCACCGCCTCCTGCTCATGCGCGCGGGCGAGATCCTCGCCGACGACACCCCCGACGCCCTCCGTACCCGCACCGGCTCCGAAACCGTCGAGGGCGCCTTCCTGCACCTGGTGGACGCGGCGGTCGCGGCAAGCCGCACGAAGGAGACCTCACGATGAGCACCACCCGTACGACGACACCCCCCTCCGCCCCGCCGAGCGCCCTGAACATCTCCCGCGTCCTCGCCACCGCGGCCCGGGTCCTGCGCCAGCTCCGCCACGACCCGCGCACGATCGCGCTGATGCTGCTCGTCCCCTGCCTGATGCTGCTCCTGCTCCGCTACGTCTTCGACGGCAGCCCACGCGTCTTCGACAACATCGGCGCCTCGCTCCTCGGGATCTTCCCGCTGATCACGATGTTCCTGGTCACCTCCATCGCCACCCTGCGCGAACGCACCTCCGGCACCCTCGAACGCCTCCTCGCCATGCCCCTCGGCAAGGGCGACCTGATCGCCGGCTACGCCCTCGCCTTCGGCGCGATCGCGATCGTCCAGTCGGCCCTGGCCACCGGACTGGCGGTCTGGTTCCTGGGCCTCGACGTCGTCGGCAGCCCGTGGCTGCTCCTCCTGGTGGCCCTGCTCGACGCCCTCCTCGGCACGGCCCTCGGCCTCTTCGTCTCGGCCTTCGCGGCCTCGGAATTCCAGGCGGTCCAGTTCATGCCGGCGGTGATCTTCCCCCAGCTCCTCCTCTGCGGACTCTTCACCGCACGCCAGAACATGCACCCCGTCCTCGAGGGCATCTCCGACGCCCTCCCCATGTCCTACGCCGTGGACGGCATGAACGAGGTCCTCATGCACGCCGACATGACCACCGCCTTCGTACGCGACGTCCTGATCGTCACCGGCTGCGCCCTGCTCGTCCTCGCCCTGGGCGCGGCGACCCTGCGACGCAGGACGGCCTGACCCCATGGGCCGCCCCCACCCGGGCGGCTCACCCGGGACGCCCCTGAACCGGTCGTCCGGTCGTCCGCCCACCGGACACACCCCGCCCCCGGACCACCCGGGTGCGAGGATGAACCAGGACGACGCGCACACCCCGGAAGGCACACCCCGCCATGGCTCAGAAAGTCGCAGTCCTCGGCACCGGCAAGATCGGTGAGGCCCTGCTCAGCGGAATGATCCGCGGCGGCTGGACCCCCGCCGACCTCCTGGTCACCGCCCGCCGACCGGAACGGGCCGACGAACTCCGCGCCCGCCACGGAGTCACCCCGGTCTCCAACCTCGAAGCCGCCAAGACCGCCGACACCCTGATCCTCACGGTCAAACCGCAGGACATGGCAGCCCTCCTCGACGAACTCGTCCCGCACCTCCCCGCCGACCGTCTCGTCATCAGCGGCGCCGCCGGCATCCCCACCTCCTTCTACGAGGAACGCCTCGCCGCCGGCACCCCGGTGGTGCGCGTCATGACCAACACCCCCGCCCTGGTCGACGAGGCCATGTCGGTCATCTCCGCCGGCAGCCACGCCACCCCCGAACACGTCGCCCACGCCGAGGAGATCTTCGGTTCCGTCGGCAAGACCCTCCGCGTCCCGGAATCCCAGCAGGACGCCTGCACCGCCCTCTCCGGCTCCGGCCCGGCGTACTTCTTCTACCTGGTCGAAGCCATGACCGACGCCGGCATCCTGCTCGGCCTGCCCCGCGACAAGGCCCACGACCTGATCGTCCAGTCCGCGATCGGCGCCGCGACGATGCTCCGCGACAGCGGCGAGCACCCGGTGAGACTCCGCGAGAACGTCACCTCCCCCGCCGGCACCACCATCAACGCCATCCGCGAACTCGAGAACCACGGCGTACGAGCCGCCCTCATCGCCGCCCTCGAAGCCGCCCGCGACCGCAGCCGCGAACTCGCCTCCGGCACCAAGGACTGAGGCTCCGGGACGCCGGGTGGCCGCCCCGCCCGGCGGGGCGGCCCCGGGCCGGCTACCCCTCGGCCGCCGGGAGCAGGCCGATCGCCCGATGGGCGGCATCCACGGTCGGCCGGGCCATGCCCCTCGCCCGCTCCGCGCCCTCCCGCAGCACTCCCTCCACGTAGCCGGGATCCGCGCACAGCTCCTTGTGCTTCTCCCGCACCGGCCTCAACACCTCGACCACGGCCTCCGCGGTGTCCTTCTTCAAAGACCCGTACGACTCGTACACATCGGCCAACGCCTCCGGGTTCCCGCCCGAGCACGCCGCGAGGATCTCCAGCAGGTTCGCCACCCCCGGCCGGGCCTCCCTGTCGTACACGACCTCCCGCCCGCTGTCGGTCACCGCCCGCATGACCTTCTTCCGCACCACGTCCGGCTCGTCCAGCAGATAGACGATCCCCGGCCCGACGTCGTCGCTCTTCCCCATCTTCGACATCGGCTCCTGCAGGTTCATCACCCGCGCCGCCACCCGCGGATGCGTGGCCCGCGGCACCACGAAGGTGTGCCCGTACCGCTGGTTGAAGCGCACCGCCAGATCCCGCGTCAGCTCCACATGCTGTGCCTGGTCGTCCCCCACCGGAACCTCATCGGTCCCGTAGGCCAGGATGTCCGCCGCCATCAGCACCGGATACGTCAGCAGCGACAGCCGTACGCTCCCGCCCCGCCGCTGTTCCCGGGCCGCCTTCTCCTTGTACTGGATCATCCGGCGCATCTCGCCGTCCGTGGCCACACACTCCAGCAGGTACGACAGCCGCGCGTGCTCGTCTACGTGGCTCTGCACGAACACCGTGCAGAGCTCCGGATCCAGCCCCGACGCCAGCAGCAACGTCGCCGCCTGCCTGCTCAGCCTGCGCACCCGCGCGGGATCGTGGTCCACGGTCAGCGCATGCAGATCCACCACACAGAACAGCGCGTCCGACCGGTGCTGGTCGGCCGCGGCCCACTGCCGCATGGCCCCCAGGTAGTTCCCCAGTGTCAGGTGCCCGGTCGGCTTGATCCCGCTGAAGACCCGTGTCATCTCTTCTCCCTATCCTCACGGAGGCCGCCGTCCCCGGCCGGCCGCCCCTCGGAGTCCTGGAGGGAGAAACGCAGAACGGCCGCCGAGGCGGCGGCCGTCGAGTGCGTACGTAGCGTCGGCCGCCGTCAGGCGGCCCACCAGAACTGGTTGTACGTACGCGTCGTCATGCGGAACACAGTACGCCGCGGGGGTGGGGCCGGCAGCGGGTTGACACACCCCGGCCGGGTCCGTAAGGTACTCCGAGTTGTCCGACGTGAGCACCGACTCCGGTCGGTCCCCGGACAGCCATTCCGCAAGCATCACCCCTGATCGACGTCAGCAGTCTGTCTGCCGACGCGTCAATGGTGTGCGTATTCGCGGAATGAGGAATCCGCACCCGAAAGGGGGCAGGACCCCGATTAGGTCGGGGGCCGGGAATCCGCTAAAGTCTCACTCGTCGGAACGGCCCAACAGCCGGGAAGACAACCCGTTCTGACCGGGAATCAGGCCCGAAAGGGTCTGATAGAGTCGGAGCCGCCGGAAAGGGAAACGCGAAAAGCGCAGCCCCGGAAGGCGAAACCCCGAGGAAATCGGACCGGAAAGATCTGATAGAGTCGGAAACGCAAGACCGAAGGGAAGCGCCCGGAGGAAAACCCGCCAGGGTGAGTACAAAGGAAGCGTCCGTTCCTTGAGAACTCAACAGCGTGCCAAAAATCAACGCCAGATATGTTGATACCCCGTCTCCGGCCTCCGGCCGGGACGCGGTTCCTTTGAAACACACAGCGAGGACGCTGTGAACCGCCGGATCATTCCTCCGGCGGTTCCGCTCCCGTGGTGTCCCCGGAACGCCGGGAAGCATTCACGGAGAGTTTGATCCTGGCTCAGGACGAACGCTGGCGGCGTGCTTAACACATGCAAGTCGAACGATGAAGCCCCTCGGGGCGGATTAGTGGCGAACGGGTGAGTAACACGTGGGCAATCTGCCCTGCACTTCGGGACAAGCCCTGGAAACGGGGTCTAATACCGGATACCCGTTTCCGCAGGCATCTGCGGAAACGGAAAGCTCCGGCGGTGCAGGATGAGCCCGCGGCCTATCAGCTGGTTGGTGAGGTAACGGCTCACCAAGGCGACGACGGGTAGCCGGCCTGAGAGGGCGACCGGCCACACTGGGACTGAGACACGGCCCAGACTCCTACGGGAGGCAGCAGTGGGGAATATTGCACAATGGGCGCAAGCCTGATGCAGCGACGCCGCGTGAGGGACGACGGCCTTCGGGTTGTAAACCTCTTTCAGCAGGGAAGAAGCGCAAGTGACGGTACCTGCAGAAGAAGCGCCGGCTAACTACGTGCCAGCAGCCGCGGTAATACGTAGGGCGCGAGCGTTGTCCGGAATTATTGGGCGTAAAGAGCTCGTAGGCGGCCTGTCGCGTCAATTGTGAAAGCCCGGGGCTCAACCCCGGGTCTGCAGTCGATACGGGCAGGCTAGAGTTCGGTAGGGGAGATCGGAATTCCTGGTGTAGCGGTGAAATGCGCAGATATCAGGAGGAACACCGGTGGCGAAGGCGGATCTCTGGGCCGACACTGACGCTGAGGAGCGAAAGCGTGGGGAGCGAACAGGATTAGATACCCTGGTAGTCCACGCCGTAAACGGTGGGCACTAGGTGTGGGCGACATTCCACGTCGTCCGCGCCGCAGCTAACGCATTAAGTGCCCCGCCTGGGGAGTACGGCCGCAAGGCTAAAACTCAAAGGAATTGACGGGGGCCCGCACAAGCAGCGGAGCATGTGGCTTAATTCGACGCAACGCGAAGAACCTTACCAAGGCTTGACATACACCGGAAACACCTGGAGACAGGTGCCCCCTTGTGGTCGGTGTACAGGTGGTGCATGGCTGTCGTCAGCTCGTGTCGTGAGATGTTGGGTTAAGTCCCGCAACGAGCGCAACCCTTGTCCCGTGTTGCCAGCACGTCCCTTCGGGGGTGGTGGGGACTCACGGGAGACCGCCGGGGTCAACTCGGAGGAAGGTGGGGACGACGTCAAGTCATCATGCCCCTTATGTCTTGGGCTGCACACGTGCTACAATGGCCGGTACAATGAGCTGCGATACCGCGAGGTGGAGCGAATCTCAAAAAGCCGGTCTCAGTTCGGATTGGGGTCTGCAACTCGACCCCATGAAGTCGGAGTTGCTAGTAATCGCAGATCAGCATCGCTGCGGTGAATACGTTCCCGGGCCTTGTACACACCGCCCGTCACGTCACGAAAGTCGGTAACACCCGAAGCCGGTGGCCCAACCCCTTGCGGGAGGGAGCCGTCGAAGGTGGGACTGGCGATTGGGACGAAGTCGTAACAAGGTAGCCGTACCGGAAGGTGCGGCTGGATCACCTCCTTTCTAAGGAGCACTTCTCACCGGCCTCCGGGCCGGTCAGGGGCCAGTACACCGGCGTACGTCCGGTGCTGGTTGCTCATGGGTGGAACGTTGATTAGTCGGTCCGGATCTCGGGCCGGTGGCTGCCAGTACTGTCCTTCGGGGCGTGGAACGCATGATCACCGGACGGGGACCGGGCCGGGCACGCTGTTGGGTGTCTGAGGGAACGAACCCTCAGTTGCCGGCCCCGGTGTACTCACTGGATCTCCAGTGGGGTGACGGGTGGTTGGTCGTTGTTTGAGAACTGCACAGTGGACGCGAGCATCTGTGGCCAAGTTTTTAAGGGCGCACGGTGGATGCCTTGGCACCAGGAACCGATGAAGGACGTGGGAGGCCACGATAGTCCCCGGGGAGCCGTCAACCAGGCTGTGATCCGGGGGTTTCCGAATGGGGAAACCCGGCAGTCGTCATGGGCTGTCACCCTTGCCTGAACACATAGGGCAAGCGGAGGGAACGCGGGGAAGTGAAACATCTCAGTACCCGCAGGAAGAGAAAACAACCGTGATTCCGGGAGTAGTGGCGAGCGAAACCGGACGAGGCCAAACCTACGACGTGTGAGACCCGGCAGGGGTTGCGTCGTGGGGGTTGTGGGATCTCTCTTCTGTTGTCTGCCGGCAACAGGACGAGTCAGAAACCGCTGAGGTAGACGAAGGACATGCGAAAGGTCCGGCGCAGAGGGTAAGACCCCCGTAGTCGAAACGTCAGCGGCTCGTTGGAGAGACACCCAAGTAGCACGGGGCCCGAGAAATCCCGTGTGAATCCGGCGGGACCACCCGTCAAGCCTAAATATTCCCTGGTGACCGATAGCGGACAGTACCGTGAGGGAATGGTGAAAAGTACCGCGGGAGCGGAGTGAAATAGTACCTGAAACCGTGTGCCTACAAGCCGTGGGAGCGTCGCGTCGAGTGCGTGCACTCGACGTCGTGACTGCGTGCCTTTTGAAGAATGAGCCTGCGAGTTTGCGGTGTGTTGCGAGGTTAACCCGGGTGGGGAAGCCGTAGCGAAAGCGAGTCCGAACAGGGCGCTTCAGTAGCACGCTCAAGACCCGAAGCGGAGTGATCTAGCCATGGGCAGGTTGAAGCGGAGGTAAGACTTCGTGGAGGACCGAACCCACCAGGGTTGAAAACCTGGGGGATGACCTGTGGTTAGGGGTGAAAGGCCAATCAAACTCCGTGATAGCTGGTTCTCCCCGAAATGCATTTAGGTGCAGCGTCGCGTGTTTCTTGCCGGAGGTAGAGCACTGGATAGGCGATGGGCCCTACCGGGTTACTGACCTTAGCCAAACTCCGAATGCCGGTAAGTGAGAGCGCGGCAGTGAGACCGTGGGGGATAAGCTCCATGGTCGAGAGGGAAACAGCCCAGAGCATCGACTAAGGCCCCCAAGCGTACGCTAAGTGGGAAAGGATGTGGAGTCGCACAGACAACCAGGAGGTTGGCTTAGAAGCAGCCATCCTTGAAAGAGTGCGTAATAGCTCACTGGTCTAGTGATTCCGCGCCGACAATGTAGCGGGGCTCAAGCGTACCGCCGAAGTCGTGTCATTGCGATATCAACCCCCAACGGGGATCGTGATGGGTAGGGGAGCGTCGTGTGCCGGGTGAAGCAGCCGCGGAAGCGAGTTGTGGACGGTTCACGAGTGAGAATGCAGGCATGAGTAGCGATACACACGTGAGAAACGTGTGCGCCGATTGACCAAGGGTTCCTGGGTCAAGCTGATCTGCCCAGGGTAAGTCGGGACCTAAGGCGAGGCCGACAGGCGTAGTCGATGGACAACCGGTTGATATTCCGGTACCCGCTGTGAAGCGCAAGACATCGAACCAGGCGATGCTAAGTCCGTGAAGCCGCCCCGATCTCTTCGGAGTTGAGGGGAGTGGTGGAGCCGACGGACCAGACCTGCAGTAGGTGAGTGATGGGGTGACGCAGGAAGGCAGTCCAGCCCGGGCGGTGGTTGTCCCGGGGTAAGGGTGTAGCCCGAGTGGTAGGCAAATCCGCCACTCATCCAGGGTGAGACCCGATGCCGAGCCGATTGTGGCGAAGTGGATGATCCTATGCTGTCGAGAAAAGCCTCTAGCGAGTTTCATGGCGGCCCGTACCCTAAACCGACTCAGGTGGTCAGGTAGAGAATACCGAGGCGTTCGGGTGAACTATGGTTAAGGAACTCGGCAAAATGCCCCCGTAACTTCGGGAGAAGGGGGGCCATCACCGGTGAGCACTCTTGCAGTGTGAGCTGGGGGTGGCCGCAGAGACCAGCGAGAAGCGACTGTTTACTAAAAACACAGGTCCGTGCGAAGCCGTAAGGCGAGGTATACGGACTGACGCCTGCCCGGTGCTGGAACGTTAAGGGGACCGGTCAGCTCCATTTCGGTGGGGCGAAGCTGAGAACTTAAGCGCCAGTAAACGGCGGTGGTAACTATAACCATCCTAAGGTAGCGAAATTCCTTGTCGGGTAAGTTCCGACCTGCACGAATGGCGTAACGACTTCTCGACTGTCTCAACCATAGGCCCGGTGAAATTGCACTACGAGTAAAGATGCTCGTTTCGCGCAGCAGGACGGAAAGACCCCGGGACCTTTACTACAGTTTGATATTGGTGTTCGGTTCGGCTTGTGTAGGATAGCTGGGAGACTGTGAGCCCGCCACGCCAGTG
Organism: Streptomyces sp. GDS52; assembly: GCF_052246875.1. Taxonomy (NCBI): domain Bacteria; kingdom Bacillati; phylum Actinomycetota; class Actinomycetes; order Kitasatosporales; family Streptomycetaceae; genus Streptomyces; species Streptomyces sp. GDS52. The sequence goes on along the minus strand of NZ_CM125966.1, from coordinate 3,132,568 downwards.
GTGGGGGAGTCGTCGTTGAAATACCAGTCTGGTCGTGCTGGATGTCTAACCTGGGTCCGTGATCCGGATCAGGGACAGTGTCTGATGGGTAGTTTAACTGGGGCGGTTGCCTCCTAAAGAGTAACGGAGGCGCCCAAAGGTTCCCTCAGCCTGGTTGGCAATCAGGTGGTGAGTGTAAGTGCACAAGGGAGCTTGACTGTGAGACCGACGGGTCGAGCAGGGACGAAAGTCGGGACTAGTGATCCGGCGGTGGCTTGTGGAAGCGCCGTCGCTCAACGGATAAAAGGTACCCCGGGGATAACAGGCTGATCTTCCCCAAGAGTCCATATCGACGGGATGGTTTGGCACCTCGATGTCGGCTCGTCGCATCCTGGGGCTGGAGTCGGTCCCAAGGGTTGGGCTGTTCGCCCATTAAAGCGGTACGCGAGCTGGGTTTAGAACGTCGTGAGACAGTTCGGTCCCTATCCGCTGCGCGCGCAGGAGTCTTGAGAAGGGCTGTCCCTAGTACGAGAGGACCGGGACGGACGAACCTCTGGTGTGCCAGTTGTCCTGCCAAGGGCATGGCTGGTTGGCTACGTTCGGGAGGGATAACCGCTGAAAGCATCTAAGCGGGAAGCCTGCTTCGAGATGAGGGCTCCCACCCACTTGATGGGGTAAGGCTCCCAGTAGACGACTGGGTTGATAGGCCGGATATGGAAGCGCCGTAAGGTGTGGAGTTGACCGGTACTAATAGGCCGAGGGCTTGTCCTCAGTTGCTCGCGTCCACTGTGTTGGTTCTGAAACCACGAACGACCCCATGCCGGGCCACGGCGTGGTGCGGTTGAGTGTTTCATAGTGTTTCGGTGGTCATAGCGTAGGGGAAACGCCCGGTTACATTCCGAACCCGGAAGCTAAGCCTTATAGCGCCGATGGTACTGCAGGGGGGACCCTGTGGGAGAGTAGGACGCCGCCGAACAAATTGTGGGAGAGCCCCGCACCGATATGGTGCGGGGCTTTCTGCATTTAGGGTCGAGGGCATGCACTATGACCTGGTCATTTTTGACAACGACGGTGTCCTCGTCGACAGCGAGCCCATTTCCAACCGGCTGTTGGCCGGCTATCTCACCGAGCTCGGGCATCCGACGTCGTACGAGGACTCCCTCCATGACTACATGGGAGCCGCCATGCACCGGGTGCACGACCTGGTGGAGCAGAGGACCGGGCAGCGGTTGCCGACCGACTTCGACGACGTGTTCCACACCCGTGTCTTCGCCGCGTTCGAGCGGGAGTTGAAGCCGGTCACCGGTGCCGTGGAGGTACTGGAGCGGCTGGACGCCGACGGTGTGCCGTACTGCGTGGCCTCGTCCGGGAGCCATGAGCGGATCCGGGTGGGACACCGCACGACCGGGCTGGACCGGTGGTTCGACGACGAGCGGATCTTCAGCTCGCAGGATGTGGGACGGGGCAAGCCGGCGCCGGACCTCTTCCTGTACGCCGCCGAGCGGATGGGTGTCGCACCGGAGAGGTGTGTCGTGGTCGAGGACAGCCCTCTTGGCGTACAGGCCGCGGTCGCGGCCGGGATGGACGTGTACGGGTTCGCCTCGATGACACCGGCCGAGAAGCTCAACGGGGCCACCCGACTCTTCACCGACATGCGGGAGTTGGCGGAACTGCTCCGCTGAGACCGGGCGGAATTCATCTCTGGCCGGATCTACCCACCAGTACACCGGGGCCCTACGCTCGCCGCCATGACTGATGTGCTGCGGCGCGGCAGGGCCTCGTTGGCGTTCGGTTTCCTCGTGCAGGGCGTCGCCTTCGCTCTGCTCGTGACGCGGATTCCGGCCATCCAGAACAGGTACGGGGTCCCCGACGCGTTGCTGCCGGTTTTCCTCGCCGCGGTGCCCGTCCTGGCCGGTATCGGGAGTGTGACGACGGAGCGGCTGGTGCGGCGGGTGCCGGCGAGCCGGGTGCTGCGGTGGTCGCAGCCGGTCGTGCTGCTGGCGCTGCTCGGGGTCGGGGCCGGGGAGCGACTGGCCGGGCTGGCCGTGTCGCTGGCCGTGTTCGGGCTGGCGGTGGGGGCGTTGGACGCCTCGATGAACATGCTGGGGGTGAGTCTGCAGCGGGCGTACGGGCGCAGCATCATGCTGAGTTTCCATGCCGCCTACAGTCTGGGCGGGATCGCCGGGGCGTCGCTCGCATGGGTGGGGGCGCACGGGCAGTGGGCGCTGTGGGTGTCGTATCTGCCGGTGGTGCTGGTGCTGATGCCGGCGGTGTTGGCCGGGAGCCGGTGGTACGTCGACGGTGAGGGCGGCGGGCCCGACGGGGGAGGCGGGCCCGACACGCCCGTGACGGAGGCGGTGGGGAAGGCCGGGGGCGCGGGCGGGGCTGTCACCTTCAAGCTGCTGTTGCCGCTGTGTGTGGTGATGACGGCGGCGTACATCGGGGACTCGACGGTCTCGAACTGGAGCGCGAAGTACCTGCAGGACGTGCTGGGGAGTTCGGAGCAGCTGGCGACCGTTCCGTACAACGTCTACATGGTCACCACGCTGTTGGGGCGGACGCTCGGCGACTTCGGGGTGCGGCGGTTCGGGGCCGTGGTGGTGGTGCGGGTGGGGGCGCTGGTGGCGGCGGCGGGGTTCGCCGTGGTGGCCGGGGCGCCCGGGGCGTGGGCGGGGATGCTGGGGTTCACACTGCTGGGGCTGGGGCTCTGTGTGCTGGTGCCGCAGACCTTCGCGGCGGCGGGGCGGCGTGCTTTCGTGCTGGGCGGCCCGGAGGCTTCGGACGCGGCCGTGGCACGCCTCAACGTCTTCAATTACGTGGGGTTCCTGATCGGTTCCCCGTTGGTCGGGGCGCTCGGGGATGCCTGGAGTTATCGCGGGGCGATGCTGGTGCCGATGGTGTTGGTGCTGGTGACATTGGTGTACGCCAGGTCGTTCGCGCCCGAATCCGACCGGTACGGTGGCGGGCATGAGCGGCCGCACACAGCTGATGTGGGACGAGGCAGTAACGGGCTATGACTTCGGCCGGGACCATCCGATGGACCCGGTGCGGCTCGCGCTGACCCGGAGCCTGGTGGGCGCGTTCGGGCTGGACCGCGAGGTGGCGGTGGTCGCCGCGAAGACGGCCGGGGACTCGACGCTGCGGCTGGTGCACCGCGAGGACTACATCCGCGCGGTGCGGGCGGCCTCGGCGGATCCGGCGGCGGCGGACCCGTCGTACGGGCTGGGGACGACGGACGATCCCGCCTTCACCGGGATGCACGAGGTGTCGGCGCTGATCGCGGGGCAGTCGGTGGGCGCGGCGGAGGCGGTGTGGCGCGGGGACGCGCTGCACGCGGTGAACTTCGCCGGCGGACTGCACCACGCGATGCCGGGGGCTGCCTCGGGTTTCTGCGTGTACAACGACGCCGCGCTGGCCATCGCCCGGCTGCTGGAGCTGGGGGCCGAGCGGGTCGCGTACGTGGACGTGGACGTGCATCACGGGGACGGCGTGCAGGCGGCGTTCTGGGAGGACCCGCGGGTGCTGACGGTGTCGTTGCACGAGCATCCCCGGACGTTGTTCCCGCAGACCGGATGGCCGGAGGAGACGGGGGCGGAGAGCGCGGAGGGCAGCGCGGTCAATGTGGCCCTGCCGGCCGGGACCGGGGACGCGGGATGGTTGCGGGCGTTCCACGCCGTGGTGCCGGAGCTGCTCGCGGACTTCCGGCCGCAGGTGCTGGTGACCCAGCACGGCGCCGACACGCACTTCGAGGATCCGCTGGCGCATCTGGCGGTGTCGTTGGACGCGCAGCGCGCGGTGCAGGCGGCGTGCCACGAGCTGGCGCACGAGCACTCCGACGGGCGCTGGGTGGCTCTGGGCGGCGGCGGGTACGCGGTGGTGGAGGTCGTGCCGCGGTCCTGGACCCATCTGGTGGCGATCGCGGCCGAGCGGCCGGTGGACCCGGCGACGGTGATCCCCGAGAGCTGGCGGCAGGAGGTGTACGCCCGGACCCGGCAACTGGGTCCGGTGCGGATGACCGACGGCCGGTGGCCGGTGTCCTGGGCGTCCTGGGAGGCAGGCTACGACCCGGCGGACCGGCTGGACCAGGCGGTGCTGGCGACCCGCCGAGCGGTGTTCCCGCTGCGGGGGCTGCTGGCGTGAACGGGCCGGAGCCGGGCTCCGCGGCCTGTCCTCCGCAGCGGGTCAGGCTCGGGGCTCTTACTCCAACCGTGCGGTGTTTCCCGTTTTCCGGGGCGCCCGGGCTCCGGGCCGCGCACCATCGCTCCCGTGCCGACCCCCACTGGCCCCACTGACTCCGCCGACCGCGTCGGTCTGCGCGCGCATCTGCTGGCCGTCCGGCTGGCCGGGATCGTGGCCACCACGCGGGAGGAGAGCCTGCGCAGTTACCGGCTCTTCGCCGCCCGGGATCCACGCCTGCTGATCGGCCTGGACCCGGAACGGGCGTGGAGCCAGCGGGAATTGATCGAGTTGATGGCGGACAGGTGTGGTGTTTCGGCCGATCCTCGCCAGGTTTCCGGGCATGATGTGATCGACCCGGAGCGGACCCTGGCGGCCCTGGACGCCTGTGCGGAGCGTCTCGCGGTCGCCGCCCGAAGGGGTGTGCCCGTGCTGCTCGGCACCGGCCACCCGCACCGGCTCCTCGGTTTCTACGCCGCGCTGGCAGACGCCCTGTCGGCGGCGGGATGTGACGTCCTCACCCCGGCGCGGGGTCGCTCTGTCGACATAACGACCCGGTTCGGTCTACGCACGCACCGCCTCGACTACGTCCGGGGAGTCGCGCTCGTCAGGGGCGCGGATCCCGAACGCCCCGGTGGTGAGCCCGGCGCACACACGCACTCCCCGCTCCCGGTCCGGACCGCGCTCGCCGGCGCCGCCGAGGCCGGCGGGCCGCTTCCCGGGCTGGTGATCGGAGACCACGGATGGGCCTGCGGGGCAGGTCAGCTGGGGTTCGAGGCCGTCGCGCTGGCCGATGTGAACGACCCCGCCCCGTTCGTGGGGGAGGCCGAGGGGTGCCTGTCGGTGGTGGTTCCACTTGATGACGGCGCGCGGTCCGATCACTATGCGCCGCTGATCCGCTACGTACTCAATCGGGCCTGTCTGTCACAGTAGGCCGCCGATGGGTACACCTCTTCCCCACTCGCATCACCCGCCCCTACATTGGGGAGTGAGCACGCAACGACGAAGAGTCACCGGAAGGGGAAGCCGGTGGCCGTCGAGTGCGGAAGGTTCAGGTGTGTCATGGCTGCAGCTGGCGAAAGGCCTCTGAACGAGGTTCAGTTCCTTACCGTGGCGGAGGTCGCCTCGGTGATGCGAGTGTCGAAGATGACCGTGTACCGGCTGGTGCACAGTGGTCATCTGCCCGCGATCCGGGTGGGGCGGTCCTTCCGCGTCCCGGAGCAAGCGGTTCACGAGTACCTCCGCGAGAGCTACGTGGGGGTGGACACGGCCTGACGGCGGACCGGGGAGGACCCGTACCGGACACTCGCGGGCCTCCCCGATCTCCTCGATTACGACCTCAGCGCTCGGGCGGGTAGGCTGGCCCCTCGTAGGTCGTGTGGGCCCATGGCGCCCAAACACCGAGTGATGAGAAGTGAGCGAGGGTAGTCGTGGGCTCTGTTATCAAGAAGCGGCGCAAGCGGATGGCCAAGAAGAAGCACCGCAAGCTGCTCAAGCGCACGCGCGTTCAGCGTCGCAACAAGAAGTAAGCGACGTCGCGGAAGCGTGTCCAGTGGCCCCCCACCGATGAGGTGGGGGGCCACTGTCTTTACGTCTGGCCGGGTTTGTTCGCCCCTCCCCGGTCGTCGTCACTTCAAGTACCGGGCGGGCACCGCAGAGCGACCGTGACCCGTTAGGTTGGCGGGCAGGACGTAGGCAAGAGGAAGGCACTGGTCTTGGGAAAGGTCGTGCTCGTGACGGGAGTGGCCCGCCCTTTGGGAGGCCGTTTCGTCCGACGGATCCAGCGTGACCCGGATGTGGAACGGGTCGTCGCCGTGGACGCGGTCCGGCCCGCGCACCCCCTGGGTGACGCCGACTTCGTCCAGACCGACATCCGGCAGCCCACCGTCGCGCGCGTGCTCGCGGAGGCCGGGGCCGACACCGTCGTGCACCTGGACGTGACGGGCACGCCGCGCGGCGGCGGCAGCAGCCGGACGGCGCTCAAGGAGACCAACGTCATCGGCACCATGCAGCTGCTCGGTGCCTGCCAGAAGTCCCCGCGCGTCGAACGTCTGGTGGTGAAGTCCAGTACGAACGTCTACGGCTCCGCGCCCCGCGACCCGGCGGTCTTCACCGAGACGACCTCGCCCAAGTCCCTGCCCGGCGGCGGGTTCGCGAAGGACGCGGTCGAGGTCGAGGGCTATGTGCGCGGCTTCGCGCGCCGCCGCCCGGATGTCGCCGTGTGCGTGCTCAGGTTCGCCAACATCCTGGGCCCCGCCGCGGACAGTCCGCTCGCCTCGTACCTCTCGCTGCCGGTCCTGCCGACCGTGTTCGGCTACGACCCGCGGCTGCAGTTCGTGCACGAGGACGATGTGCTCGAAGTGCTGCGCCTGGCCGCGCGTGAGCCCCGGCGGGGCACGCTCAACAGCGGCACCTTCAACATCGCCGGCGACGGTGTCCTGCTGCTGTCCCAGTGCGCGCGGCGGCTCGGCCGGCCCATCGTGCCGCTGCTGCTCCCGGCGGTCACCTGGGCGGGCTCGCTGGTGCGTACGCTGGGGATGTCGGACTTCTCGCCGGAACAGATCCGGCTGCTCACACACGGCCGGGTGGTGGCGACGGACCAGATGCGCGAGACACTGGGCTTCACACCGAAGCACACGACTGCAGAAACGTTCACGGACTTCGTGCGCAGCCGTGGCCCCGGACTGCTTCCGCCGGAGGTCCTCGCGAGGACCGTCGACCGGATCGCCGCACTGCCCCTGCCGGGCAGCGGTCACCCCCCGAAGCAGAGCGCCAACTGAGGAGCGCAGCAACGATGGCGGACGCCAAGGTCATTCCGTTCGACGACGACCGTTCCCGCGGGGGTGCGGGGGGCACGGGCGGTGCGGGGGGCGCTGCGCCGCGCCCGTCGCGCCGCCGTGGCGCGGGCAGCCGACGCAAGGGCGCCGGGGCCGCCTCGATGGGTGAGGTCCAGTCCCTGCCGGGCCGGGCGTCCGCGAAGGACGACGCTCCGGCGCCCGGCGGGCACCGTGAACCCCGGGCGCAACGGCCCCGGGAGCCGGTCACCGACGGCGGTGACGCAGGCGGCGGCGCACGCCCGGAGACAGACGGCGAAGGCGGCCTGGACCGGCGTGTCGCCAGTGGCCTGGCCTTCCTGCGCCGCCGGCTCACGGGGGACTACGCGGTCGACGACTTCGGCTACGACGAGGAGCTCACCGACCAGGTCCTGATGTCGCTGCTGCGCCCGGTGTACGAGAAGTACTTCCGGGTCGAGGTGAAGGGCATCGAGAACATCCCCTCGGAGGGCGGCGCCCTGATCGTCGCCAACCACTCCGGGACGTTGCCGATGGACGGTCTGATGATGCAGGTCGCCGTCCACGACAACCACCCGGCCGACCGGCATCTGCGGCTGCTCGCGGCGGACCTGGTGTTCATGCTGCCGGTGGTCAACGAACTCGCCCGCAAGCTCGGCCACACCCTGGCCTGTGCCGAGGACGCGGCACGACTGCTGGAGCAGGGGGAGCTGGTCGGGGTGATGCCGGAGGGCTTCAAGGGCCTCGGCAAGCCCTTCGCCGACCGCTACAAGCTCCAGCGCTTCGGACGCGGCGGTTTCGTGTCCACGGCGCTGCGCGCGCGGACGCCGATCATCCCGTGCTCGATCGTCGGGGCGGAGGAGATCTACCCGATGATCGGCAACGGCCGGACCGTCGCCCGGCTGCTCGGCCTTCCGTACTTCCCGCTGACGCCGACCTTCCCGTGGCTCGGCCCGCTCGGCGCGATCCCGCTGCCGACGAAGTGGACGATCCAGTTCGGCGAGCCGATCCACACGGAGAACTATCCGCCGGAGGCGGCCGAGGACCCGATGCTGATGTTCAACCTGACCGACCAGGTCCGGGAGCAGATCCAGCACACCCTCTACAAGCTGCTGGTCCAGCGGAGGTCGGTGTTCTTCTAGAGCACGGACGGACATGCGTACGCGGCCGGGGTGCCCCTTGTCGCAAGGGGCACCCCGGCCACGTACGGCCTTACCGCTCGGTCCGTTCCAGCTCGCTCCGGTCGGCTCCGGTCCGCTCTAGTCGACGGACTCGCTGTCGATGCCCAACCCCGGGAGCAGGCCCGGCAGGAGGGGCGGGAGGGTGACGTCGGGCCGGGCGGGCGCGGTGGTGCCGCCGGCGGACGGCGGTGGGGTGCCGGCGCCGGTCTCCTTCGGCGGGTCGAGCAGCCCGCCGTCGTTGCCGCCGAGCAGGCTGTCGCTCTCGTCCCCGGAGCCGGCGGACCGGCTGGGGGCGCTGCTGCTGGTGGTGCTGTCCCGGTCCGGGCTGTCGGTGCCGGTGTCAGTGCCGGGCGCCGGGGAGCGGTCGGCACCGGACGGGGCGCCGGGGGTGGCCCCGGAGCCGTCCTGCGGCTCGCCGTTGTCGCCGCTGTCCCGGGCCGGTGACTCGGGGAGCAGGGACTGCAGCGGGGCGACGTCCTCGTCTATGGCGTCGAACACCGACGACACCTGCTCGCTGACGTCCCCGAGCTGCGCGGGCAGCCTGTCGCGCAGGGAGCCCCAGGTCTGCCGGTGCGAGTGGGAGAAGGAGGAGAGGGCCTGCATGGGACCCAGGGAGTCCGGAGCGAGGCGGTACGCCTCGCGCAGCAGCCGATGGCCCTCGGACGCGTCGTGCCGCATGCCGGACAGGGCGCGGCGGATCTCGCCGACCGATTCGTGGTCGAGGGAGCCGCTGCGTTCGCGCTCCATCAGCCGGCGGGCCTCACTGAGGCGGGTGGAGGCGTGGTCGAGGAGGACGCGGCCGCGCTCGTCGTTGCCGTCGGCCAGGCCGAGCTTGACGTCCTCTATGCCGCGCTTGAGGCCGTAGAGCGAGTCACCGGGCAGGGCGTCGGAGCTGGCGGCGGAGACTCCGCCGAGGGCGCCGGCGGCCACGGTGAGGCCGAGCCCGCCCGCGGTGAGCCCCTTGGCCAGTCGTGAGCGCGGTCTGAGCTTCCCCAGGGGGGTCGCCCGGTGAGTGCCCCGGGCGCGGCGTGAACGCTGTTCGGGCGCGAACGCATCCGCTGCCTCGCCCGCGGCGGTGCCTTCCTGGAGCATGGCCTCGAAGGCGGCCACCATCCGGGCCCGCTGGACGACCTTCACCTCGGGGTCCAGCTCCGGTTTGGGCAGCGCGCCGAGACCGGCGGCGAGCGTGAGCAGCCGCCCCTGTTCCGTCTCCGCGGCGGCCGGTCCCGGCGCCGGTCCTTCGGGCTGGTCGGCCGCTGTGACCCGGTCGGACTGCTCCTCCACGGCCTGGGCGAAGGCGTTCGCCCGCCGGTGTGCCGATACCTTCGCGATCACTGGCGGCACCTCCTCTCGTCATGACGATCGACTCCCCAGGGGGTCCTGAGGGTTCCGTTCCCCGACCTTGTCCACACGATCGGGTGATCGGAGTCGGTGGGGAGTGACCACAGGGAGCCTGTATCCCGCACAACGAGCGGCGCGGTACTTGGGTTACGCGCGCCGGAGGATCGGTTGAGGGAGTCAACGGAGTCTCACTGAAGGTGAGTTGGCTGTCACAGAAGGTGTGTCGTCGGTGCGGGACCGTTTCGCTCAGCGGGTGTCCTCCGGGAGGAGCCGGGCGAGGGTGCGGACGGCCCGGTACTGGAGGGTCTTGATCGCCCCCTCGTTCTTGCCCATCACACGGGCGGTCTCCGCGACGGAGAGGCCCTGGAGAAATCGGAGCGTGACGCATTCGCGCTGTTGGGGGTTGAGTCGTCGTACGGCATCGAGGAGGGCGGCGTTGGAGAGGTACTCGAGGACGGAGTCCTCCGGGGAGCGTTCGACCTCGTTGGCGTCGAGCATCTCCCCGGTGGTGATCTCGAGGCGGAAGCGGCTGGACTTGAAGTGGTCGGCGACCAGGTTGCGGGCGATGGTGACGAGCCAGGCGCCGAAGTCGCGCCCCTGCCAGGTGAAGGTGCCGATGCGGCGGAGCGCCCGCAGGAAGGTCTCGCTGGTGAGGTCCTCGGCGGTCGCCTTGTTGCTCACCCGGTAGTAGATGTAGCGGTACACGGTGTCGCTGTACTGGTCGTAGAGCCGTCCGAAGGCCTCGGCCTCGCCGGCCTGGGCGCGCTCCACGAGGTCCATCATCCGGGCGCTGTCACTGTCCGCGGCGGGACGGCGTGCGGTGGTCGAGCCCGAGGAGCGCCCGCGCCTGGCCGCCGTGGCGCTGTCGTCGGCGAGGGCGTAGCTGGGGCCGACGGGTGGGTCGGCGAGGGCGTAGCAGGGGCCGACGGTGGCGGTGGCGAAAGCGGGGACGGCGTACGCGGTGGGGACGAAGCCGCGCAACAACTCCCGGGCCGTGACGACTGCGGTGCGCAGTGCGGTCAGGCCCGAGTCGTCAACCCCGACGTGTGGGTACACGGGACTCCCAGAGGCAGAGCTTCCATCACGTGCAGTACGGGCTGTTCACCCGTCGTAGCGACGGAGGGGTACCCGAATGCGTCTGAGGAGAATAACGCTTCGTGCAGGCACTGCTACACCGAGTTGCTCAAATCATCGGTTACGTCGTTTCCGTGGCCTGTTGACACACATTCAAGCAACCGATGTTGACCGAATATTGACCGAAAAGCTTCGCTTCCCGGTTCGGTACGGGGCATGTTGTGGCCGTGTGCAGCCAAGAGGACTGGACAGCGGGGTTGCGGGGTACAGCGGTTGGATTGGCCGGGTTGCGGGCGGGGCGCCACTTTTGTTCCCCACTGATCAGGCCTGCGGCCGTACGGGTGTCCGTCGCCGCCGAGTTGACCGGTCGCCCGGTGTGCGCGGGAGCGCCGCCGGGCTCGGGGCCGTCAGGTTCAGGGCCGTCAGGCTCGGCGTGGCCGGGTTCAGCGCATCCGGGTTCAGCGCCGGCGGCGGTGCATCGCGATGGCCGCCGCCGTGCCGCCGGCCACCGCGCCCACCCCCGCGGCCGCCGGGATGCCGACCTTCGCCGCCTTGCGGCCCGTCCGGTAGTCGCGCAGGCGCCAGTCCATCGCGCGGGCGTGCTTGCGCAGCTTGGAGTCCGGGTTGATCGCGTACGGGTGCCCGACCAGCGAGAGCATCGGGATGTCGTTGTGCGAGTCGCTGTACGCGGCGCAGTGGTCCAGGGCCAGGTTCTCCGCCGCGGCCAGCGCGCGTACGGCCTCCGCCTTCGCCGGACCGTGCAGCGGCTCGCCCACGAGTTTGCCGGTGTACACGCCGCCGATGGACTCGGCCACCGTCCCCAGCGCCCCGGTCAGGCCCAGGCGCCGCGCGATCACCTGGGCGATCTCCACCGGCGCCGCCGTGACCAGCCACACCCGCTGCCCGGCGTCCAGGTGCGCCTGGGCCAGTGCCCGCGTACCCGGCCAGATCCGCCCGGCCATGTACTCGTCGTAGATCTCCTCGCCGATGGACTTCAGCTCGGAGACCCGGTGGCCCTTGACGATGGAGAGCGCCGAGTCGCGTGCGTCCTGCATGTGCTCGGGGTCCTCGACGCCGGCCAGCCGGAACCACGTCTGCTGCCACGCGAACCGGGCGAGGTCGCGCGTCTCGAAGAACTTCCGCTTGTACAGGCCCCGCCCGAAGTGGAACAGGGCCGCGCCCTGCATCACCGTGTTGTCCAGGTCGAAGAACGCGGCGGCCCGGTCGTCGCCGTGCACCGGGAACTCCGGTTCGCGGGCGGAAATTTCCTGAGTGGATTTGCGGGCAGCCTCCGCCGAGGCCTCGCCTGCCAACACGCTCCGCGCCGTGGCGGAGCGCCTACGGGGGGTGAGCCATCCGAGAGCGGCCATGGCGTTGAGCATAGCCATTCCGGTCGGCGATTCCGGACCCGAGAGGTTTGAACACCGTGAACTCTGCACGTCCGTGTCGTTAAAGCACCCCTCCCGGCGGACGGGACCGGCTCGGCCCGGGGCCCGGGGTCCCCCGGGCCCCGGGGCGCGGGCCTCGTCCGGCACTCAGCGTCACAGTGGCCGCAGAGGGGTTCCCCCGCACCGCCGCAGGGCGAGAATGGCTGACATGAGTCCGCTCTTTCGCCGCAAAGCCCCGCAGGATCGTCTCGTCACCCTCGTCCGTAAGCCCGGCTGTCACCTGTGCGACGACGCGCAGGTCGTGGTGGAGAAGGTGTGCGGTGATCTCGGGGTCGCGTGGGAGGGCAAGGACATCACCGAGGACCCGGAACTGCATGAGCGGTACTGGGAGCAGATCCCCGTGGTTCTCGTCGACGGCCGCCAGCACACGTTCTGGCGCGTCGACGAGGGCCGCCTCCGTAAAGCCCTGACCGGCTGACCGGCCGCCCGGCCGGGAGTGGCCAGAACCACTGATCCGCAACTGACCAACCAGTCCAAAGCGGCGGAAAAGTCGCTTAGAATCGATGGCAGCTTGGTCTCGGGGGCGGGATACACAGAGGAGGGTGTGCTGTTTTGCCCCCAGAACAAAGGGAGCGATGGTGCCCGCGCGTCGGTTCCACACGGCTGCGCCGGGGACGCGTGACCCCGGTCACGTTGGGTGGGCAAATCGGACACCATCTTTGTGCACGCGTTCACAAAGACATAGCCTGCACTCGACCGGGCGGTCCGGGGACGTATGACCGCCTGCAGCCCCGCTCTACCCGCAGGAGCACCGTGGCAACTGGCCGATCTCACCGACCGGCGACCCGTAGCCGAGGGATTCCCGAGGCCACTGTCGCCAGGCTTCCGCTGTACCTCCGCGCCCTCACCGCGCTCTCCGAGCGCTCGGTGCCCACCGTCTCCTCCGAGGAGCTGGCGGCGGCCGCGGGCGTCAACTCCGCGAAGCTTCGTAAGGACTTCTCCTACCTGGGTTCCTACGGGACCCGGGGTGTGGGCTACGACGTCGAGTATCTCGTGTACCAGATCTCGCGTGAACTCGGCCTCACCCAGGACTGGCCGGTTGTGATCGTCGGCATCGGTAACCTCGGTGCCGCGCTCGCCAACTACGGCGGGTTCGCCTCCCGCGGTTTCCGGGTCGCCGCGCTCATAGACGCCGACCCCGCGATGGCCGGGAAGCCCGTCGCCGGCATCCCGGTGCAGCACACCGACCAGCTCGAGGGGATCATCCAGGGCGAGGGTGTGTCGATCGGCGTGATCGCGACCCCCGCCGGTGCCGCGCAGCAGGTCTGCGACCGGCTGGTGGCCGCCGGTGTCACCTCCATCCTGAACTTCGCGCCGACCGTGCTGACCGTCCCGGACGGTGTCGACGTGCGCAAGGTGGACCTCTCCATCGAGCTGCAGATCCTCGCCTTCCACGAGCAGCGCAAGGCCGGCGAGGTGGCCGCGGCCGGGGCCGTCGTCCCGCCTGTCGGCTCCGGTCCGGAGCCCGTCGCCGCGCGCCGGGCGTCCGCCGCCGGACAGGATGCCGCCACAGACCAGGGGCCCGACGGGGACGTACCCGCGGTGATGCCGACATGAGCCTTCTCGTCGTCGGACTGAGCCACCGCAGCGCGCCGGTCAGCGTGCTGGACCGGGCCTCGCTGAGCATGGACGCGCAGGTCAAGCTGTTGCAGGACACGGTCGCCGCCGAACCGGCCAGTGAGGCCGCGGTGCTCGCCACCTGCAACCGCATCGAGCTGTACGCCGACGTGGACAAGTTCCACGCCGGCGTCGCCGAGCTGTCCACGCTGCTGGCCCAGCACAGCGGGGTCGGCCTGGAGGAGCTCACGCCCTATCTCTACGTGCACTACGAGGACCGCGCCGTCCACCACATGTTCTCGGTGGCCTGCGGGCTGGACTCGATGGTGGTGGGCGAGGGGCAGGTCCTCGGCCAGATCAAGGACGCCCTGGCGCGTGCGCAGGAACTGCACACTGCCGGGCGGCTGATGAACGACGTGTTCCAGCAGTCGCTCCGGGTCGGCAAGCGCGCCCACACGGAGACCGGCATCGACCGCGCCGGGCAGTCCCTGGTGACCTTCGGCCTGGAGCAGCTGGCCGCCGGCTCGCCCGTCGACAGCTGGGCGCGGGGCAAGAAGGCCCTGGTCATCGGTGCCGGATCGATGTCCTCGCTGGCCGCAGCCACGCTCGCGCGGGCCGGTGTCGCCGAGATCGCGATCGCCAACCGCACCGCCGACCGCGCCGAGCGCCTCGTGCAGATCCTCACCGAGGCCGAGCACGCCGAGCACGCTGAGAACACTGAGCACGCCGAGAACACGGGTGTGTCCGCCCGCGCGGTACCGATGGGATCGGTGGCGGACGAACTGACACGTGCAGACATCGTCGTCTCCTGCACCGGCGCGACCGGCCTCGTCCTGACGGCCGACGCGATCGCCGCCGGTGTCGAGGGCCGCGTCGGACAGCAGCCGGAGACGGGACGCGCCGGAGTCACCGCGGCCGTCGGGGCCGCGGAGGCGTCGGCGCACGACGCGCGCAGGGCGCCGACCGCGCGGACGACGGCCCTGCCCCCCGCTCCCATGGCCGCCACCAGCACCGACGAGGACTGCCCGCTGGACCTGGCCTCCGTACCGTCCGGTTTCTCCGTGATGGGCGAGGCGGCCGTCGCCGGTATGGACGCGGCGACGCTGGAGCAGCACGCGGCCTGGGCCGCGAGCGGCGCCGTCGACCGCCGCCAGGGCGGCCGGCGCGGTGCGGGTCCCGAGGCGGACACCGAGCTGATCGGCGCGCTGGCCGCGACCGCGGCGAGCGCCGGCCGGATCCCCGAGCGGCGCCGTCCGGAGCCGGTGGCCGAGCCGCCGCGCCCGGAGCCCGTGCTCTTCCTGCTGGACCTCGCGATGCCGCGCGACGTCGACGCGGCCGCGCACCGCATCCCCGGGGTGCGGCTGGTCGACATCGAGGCGCTCGCGGAGGCGTCGGCGGACGCTCCGATGGCTGCCGATGTGGACCAGGTCCGGCGTATCGTTTCCGACGAGGTCGCGGCGTTCGGGGCGGCGCAGCGGGCCGCGCACATCACGCCGACCGTGGTCGCCCTGCGCACCATGGCCGCGGACGTGGTGGCCGGTGAGCTGGCCCGCCTGGAAGGGCGGCTGCC
Source organism: Streptomyces sp. GDS52 (assembly GCF_052246875.1). NCBI lineage: Bacteria > Bacillati > Actinomycetota > Actinomycetes > Kitasatosporales > Streptomycetaceae > Streptomyces > Streptomyces sp. GDS52. The sequence continues at coordinate 3,117,450 of NZ_CM125966.1, read as the reverse complement.
CGGCCTGGACGACAAGCACCGCGCGGAGATCACCCAGACCGTGCGGCGCGTGGTCGACAAGCTGCTGCACTCGCCGACCGTGCGGGTCAAACAGCTCGCGGCCGAACCCGGCGGCGCCGGTTACGCGGACGCGCTGCGCACCCTGTTCGACCTCGACCCGGAGACGGTGGCCTCCGTCTCCCGCGCCGGGGAAAGCACTGAGAAGAACGTGAAAACCGCGAAGTCCGCACAGAACGCGGGCGACGCAGAAAACCGAGGGCCGGCATGACTGAGAAGGCACTGAGGCTCGGGACCAGGCGGAGCAAGCTCGCCATGTCCCAGTCCGGGCAGGTGGCGGATGCCGTGAGCCAGGTGACCGGACGGCCTGTCGAGCTCGTTCCGATCACCACGTACGGCGACACGTCACGCGAGCATCTCGCGCAGATCGGCGGCACGGGCGTCTTCGTGGCCGCGCTGCGCGAGGCACTGGTGCGCGGCGAGGTGGACTTCGCGGTGCACTCGCTGAAGGACCTGCCGACCGCACCCCACGACGAGCTGGTCCTGGCCGCCGTACCGGAGCGCGAGGACCCGCGGGACGTGATCATCGCGCGGGACGCGCTCAAGTTCACCGACCTGCCGCGCGGCGCCCGCATCGGCACCGGTTCGGCGCGTCGCATGGCCCAGCTGAACGCGTACGCACGCGGCCACGGCATGGAGATCACGACCGTGCCGATCCGCGGCAACGTCGACACCCGGATCGGGTACGTCAAGAGTGGTGAGCTGGACGCCGTCGTGCTGGCCGCCGCCGGGATGAACCGGGTCGGACGCAGCGACGAGGTGACCGACTTCCTGTCGGTCGACACGGTTTTGCCCGCTCCCGGCCAGGGGGCCCTGGCGGTCGAGTGCACCGTGCGCAACACGGAGCTGACCGCCGCGCTCGCCGAGCTGGACGACCCGCTCACCCGGGCCGCCGTGACGGCGGAGCGGTCACTGCTCGCCGCCCTGGAAGCCGGCTGCACCGCCCCTGTGGGGGCGCTGGCCGACTTGCTGGCGGACGGGCCGATTGTCAAGGAAATGCGCCTTCGGGGCGTCGTCGGCACGACCGACGGCACCACGCTGGTGCAGCTGTCCACCACCGGTCCCGTGCCCGAGACGCATGAGGCGGCGATGGCGCTCGGTCGCGAACTCGCCACCGAGATGCTCGCGCAGGGCGCGGCCGGTCTGATGGGGGAGCGAGCACATTGAGCCCCACCACCCTTCCACCCCCTCCGGAACACGGGCACGTCACCTTCCTCGGTGCCGGACCCGGGGATCCGGGACTGCTCACTCTGCGCGCCGTGGAGGCGCTGGCGAACGCGGACGTTCTCGTCGCCGAGCACGATGTGCTCGACGTCGTACGCCGGCACGCCAGGCAGGGCGTCGCCGAGGTGCCGACGGACACGGACGCGGCGGACTCCTCCGCGCCGTCCGCTCCGGGCACAGGCACGCCTCAGCTGAAGGTTGTTGACGGAACGTCAACAACCGTCGGCGCCCCCGCGGTGCGGGATGCCGCACATCTTGTCATGGAGGCCGCGCGGGGCGGCAGGCGGGTCGTGCGTGCGGTGTCCGGTGATCCCGGCCTCGACGCGTACGCCACCGAGGAGATGCTGGCGTGCGTGGCGGCCGGGGTGATCTTCGAGGTCGTCCCCGGTATCGCGGCCGCGGTCGGCGTGCCCGCGTACGCCGGTGTGCCGCTGCGGGACGCCGAGGGCGCGGACGTGCGGTTCGTGGACGCGCGTACCGCGTCGGACCGGTGCTGGACCGAGGTCGGGGCGTCGGACGGCACGGTGGTCGTCTCCGCCACGCTGGACTCGGTGGCCGCCGCGGCGGGCGAACTGGTGTCCGCCGGTCGCAAGCCCGACACCTCCCTGACGGTGACGGTCGCCGGTACGACGACCCGGCAGCGGACCTGGACGGCGACGCTCGGCACGATCGCGCAGACGCTGAAGCAGGCGAAGGTGCTGCCGTCGCCCGACGGCGGCCGGCCGGTGATAGCCGTGGTCGGTGAGCGTTCCGCCCCCGCCCAGCGTGACCGGCTCGCGTGGTTCGAGTCCAAGCCGATGTTCGGCTGGAAGGTGCTCGTGCCGCGTACCCGGGAGCAGGCGGCCTCGCTCTCCGACCAGTTGCGGTCCTACGGCGCGGTGCCGCACGAGGTGCCGACCATCGCCGTCGAGCCCCCGCGCACCCCGCAGCAGATGGAGCGCGCGGTCAAGGGCCTGGTGACGGGCCGCTACGAGTGGATCGCCTTCACCTCCGTCAACGCGGTCAAGGCGGTGCGGGAGAAGTTCGAGGAGTACGGTCTCGACGCCCGCGCCTTCGCCGGGATCAAGGTCGCCGCGGTCGGCGACCAGACCGCCAAGGCGCTGATCGACTTCGGCGTGCGGCCGGACCTGCTCCCGAGCGGCGAGCAGTCGGCCCGCGGGCTGGTGGAGGACTGGCCGCCGTACGACCCGGTCTTCGACCCGATCGACCGGGTGTTCCTGCCGCGCGCGGACATCGCCACGGAGACGCTGGTGGCGGGTCTCATCGAGCTGGGCTGGGAGGTCGACGACGTCACGGCGTACCGGACCGTGCGCGCCTCGCCCCCGCCGGCGGAGACGCGGGAGGCCATCAAGGGCGGCGGCTTCGACGCGGTGCTCTTCACCTCGTCGTCGACGGTCCGGAACCTGGTCGGCATCGCGGGCAAGCCGCACAACGTGACGGTCATCGCCTGCATCGGTCCGGCGACGGCGAAGACGGCCGAGGAGCACGGGCTGCGCGTCGACGTCATGGCTCCGGAGCCGTCGGTGCACAAGCTGGCGGCGGCCCTGGCGGACTTCGGTGCGCGTCGCCGGCTGGCGGCGATCGAGGCGGGCGACCCGGTCACCCGCCCGAGCGAACGCCGCCCGGGATCCCGGAGACGCCGGTCGACGACGTGAGCCGCGCAACGGCGTGAGGCAGTACGCGTGAGGTGGTGGCGGGGTGTGCCGTGAGGCGCACCCCGCCACTTCTCGTGCGGCCCCTGACGAGCGCCCCGCCCGCCCTGGCTCAGGCCGCGGGCCACTCCATTACGGTCAGCTCGGGCCACTGCCGACGCCAGCGTGCCGTCTTGGCCTCGTACACGGCACGCGGCGCGAGAACCGGGTTGGGGCGCACGACGAGCCGGAACACGTCGGAGAGTCCGTGCGGCGCGTAGACGCGCCACCGGCCACCGGGCTCCAGCCGCACGCCCAGGCAGCAGGTGGTCGCGGCGAAGCTGTCGATCGCCGCCTCGGTCGACGTGTGCGGGGGACACGGGACGCCGAACTTCTGTTCGTACCAGAGGTGGACGCGGGCCTCGTTGCGGACCTCGACCTCGACCTCGGCCTTGGCCGGGAGGTCGGCGAAGGCCTGCGCCGCCGCGCTGATCACCGCGTCCTCCGCCTCCCACGACAGGTCGCGGTCGTCGAAGTAGAAGACGTCGTAGTCCTTGATCCCCTCGGTGGGAGGCCTGTCCGTGACGACGTTCCACACGGTCTGAAAGAGGCAGCCCGCCGTCAGGTACCAGCCGGGCAGATCCAGCGCCGCGGTCCGGTCGAGCACCTCCAGCAGGGTCTCGTTGCGGGACAACGTAGTTCTCAGGGCAGTGAGTTGCTCGTCCAGCGGAAGGCGACCGATCACCGCACATGCCTACCACGACGAAAGCGGGTGCCCTGCGGGCGGCAGGGCGGCCCGTGCGCGTCAGCCCTCCGAGGCATCCGAGGCGTACGGCAGGAAGGTCGCCCAGGTGGTGGGGGCGAGGGCGAGGCGGGGCCCGTTCGGGTTCTTGGAGTCGCGCACATGGATGGTTGCCGAAGTGGTGGCGACCTCGACGCAGGACGGACCGTCGTCCGAGCTGTAGCTGCTCTTTATCCACTCCAGTTTGCCGTCGGCTCCGCCAGCGGGCTTGAGGGTCATAACTCTCCCAGCGCTTTCTCGATGAAGGCCAGTGACTCTCGTGGTGTGAGAGCCTGCGCCCGGATGATCCCATAGCGCATGTCGAGGACCGTGGTCTCCTTGGGCTCGGTGATCACCCGGTTGGTGAGCTGGACTTCGTTCAGACCCACGGTCGCTCCGTCTTTGAGCTTGAGTAGTCGGAAGGGGCCACCGAGACCCGAGTTCTCCTCCCGGCTCAGAGGCAACACTTGCAGGTCGATGTTCCGCAGCCGGGCCACTTCCAACAACCGTTCGAGCTGGTTGCGCATCACCATCTTGCCCCCGATCAAGCGGCGCAGCGTCGCTTCGCACAGCACAAAGCTGAAGAGGGGGCGAGCTGTTGGGGCGCAGAAGATCTCCTGACGATCCAGGCGAGCGGCTACCCGCTGCTCCAGCTCCTCTTCCGTGAACTGCGGTCGCCGGGAGCTGAAAACGGCCCGCGCGTATGCCTCGGTCTGCAACAGCCCGTCGATGACACAGTTGTTATAGGAGCAGATCTCGACGGCATCCGTCTCCAGGCGCTTCACGTCCCGCACCGTTTTCGGGTACCGGGCCTCCGCCACGTCCCCCTTCATCGCAGCGATCCTGCCGCCCGCGGCCAACACCTCATCTGCCGCGTCCAGATACTCGGGCCGGGGAATCCGCCGCCCCCGCTCCACGGACGAAACCAGCTCCTCCCCGTACCCGATAGCCGCCCCGAATTCCGCCTGGGTGAGGCCGGCTGCCTCCCGCCACAGCTTCAACTGCCTTACGACCGTGCGCATCACGGCCCCGGCCTCGTCGTCCAGCCCCGCTTCCCACCCGCTCATGTCCGTCGTCCTCCCGTCGTGCGCCCTTCCCCGGACCAACTCCGCACGTCAGCAGCCGGTCACCCCGGGCAGCCCGTACAGAACCGGACGCCTCACGGACAGCCACCAGCCGTACGGGCCATTTGTCTTCGCACAGTACGCACGAGTGAACACAATGAGTGATGTGAATCAGGGAAACACCACACCACAGAGAAGGGACACCGCATGACGACGCTCGCACCCGAGGCCCCCTGGGCGCTGCGCCTGGTCACCGACCGGCTTCCGGTCGGGCCGCCGCCGTACGCGGCGGTGACGCTCGACCCCGTCACGCAGACAGCCCGCTACACCGACGCGGCCGGGAGGGCGGTCGAGATGGGCAAGCACGGGACGTCGAAGACGACCGGTACCGCGTCCGTGTCCGGGGGCGGTGACGGGAACGGTCCGCAGCCCCAGAAGCAGGACGACAGCACCACCGACTACGAATCGGACTGACCGGGTGGCCTCCACCGTCCTGGTCGTCACCGCACTGGAGGACGTCACTGCGGACCTGGTCATCGCCACGCTGAACGAGCGCGGGGCCCCCGTCGTCCGCGTCGACCCCGCCGACATCGGGCCCGGCCTGACGTTCGGCTTCCGCATCGACGGGGACCGTCCGGCGTGGCGCGGGCGGCTGCGTACGGCGAGCCGGGAGGTGGAGCTGGGGGAGGTGGCGGCGGTGTACTACCGCCGCCCCACTCCCTACGGCACCCGGTTCGCGCATCTGCCCCGGCAGCAGCGGGACTTCTCCGCCACCGAGGCGCGGCACGGGCTCGGCGGTGTCCTGAACGTCCTGTCCGGCGCCCGGTACGTCAACCACCCGGTCGCGGTGGCCCGAGCGGAGTCCAAGCCCGCCCAGCTCCGCAGGCTCGCCCGGCTCGGGTTGAGGACTCCTCCGACGCTGATCACCAACGACCTTCCGGCCGCGGAGGAGTTCGCCGCCTCGCACGGCCCCGTCGTCTGCAAGACGTTCCGCGGCCTGCCCGTCGGTGACGACGGACGCGCCGGGGCGATCTGGGCCCAGCGGGTCGACCCGGCGGCCTTCGACGACACGCTCACCGTGACCGCCCACCTGTTCCAGGCCGAGATCCCCAAGACCGGGGACGTGCGCGTCACCGTGGTCGGCCGTCGTGTTTTCGCCCAGCGGGTCGCCGCACCCGACGGCGCGCTGGACTGGCGCCGGGGTGACTGGGACGCACTGCTCCACGCCCCCATCACCGTGCCGCCGCCCGTCGAGGCGGCGCTGCACGCCTACCTGGCCTCGTTCGGTCTGGTCTTCGGCTGTTTCGACTTCGCGCTCACCGGTGACGGGGACGACCCGGAACACTGGACGGCGATCGAGTGCAACCCGAACGGACAGTGGGGCTGGCTTCCCGACGCCGAGGACATCACCGAGGCGTTCGCCGACCTCCTCACCATGGAAAGAGAGGGCCGTTCATGACGATGCCCATCGACCTCGAAACCGACGCCGCGCGGCTGCGCGGGGCCATGGCGGAGGACCTCGCCGCACGCGGGTTCCTGGACGATCCGGGCTGGCGCGCGGCGGTGGAGACGGTGCCCCGGCACCGGTTCGTGCCCGGCTTCTACCTGCCCGCCGACGAGTGCGACGGGCAGGGGCTGACCCGGTGGCAGCCTGTCACCGCCGCACGCGACCACGGGCGCTGGCTGGCCGCCGCGTACTCCGACGCCACGCTCATCACCCAGTTCGACGGTGACGAGCCTGGCTGGGAGAGCCCGGCCGAGCGGCTTGGAGGGGCCCCGACCTCGTCCTCCACCCTGCCGTCGCTCGTGCTGCGGATGTGGGCCGACGCCGATGTCCGCGAAGGGCACACGGTGCTGGAGATCGGCACGGGGACGGGATACTCGACCGCGCTCGCCTGCGAACGCCTCGGATTCGGGGGCGTCACGAGCATCGAGGTGGACCCGCACCGGCTGGAGCAGGCGGCGAGCGCGCTGCACGCCTGCGGTTACACGCCGACCCTCGCGGTCGCGGACGGGCTGTACGGGTACTGGCCCGAGGCCCCGTTCGACCGGATCGTCGCCGCCTGCTCCTTCCGTGCCGTGCCCCCGGCCCTGGTCGCCCAGACCCGGCCGGGCGGAAAGATCCTGCTGACGCTCTCCGGCTGGCTGTACGGGTACGCCCGCGTCCTGCTCACGGTCGCCGGGGACGGCACCGCCGAGGGCCGCCTGCTGGGCGGCACCGTCTCCTTCATGCCGGCGCGCACGCACGCGGCACCGGCCTTCGGCAACCCCGCCCACTGGGCGGCGGGGTTGCCGAAGGAGGCGAGGGTCGCCCGGCACGGTCCCGAGCGGATCAACGCCGTGACCGAGGCGGCCTTCCACCTGCGTTTCCTCGTGCAGAGCGCCCTGCCCGACGTGCAGTCGACCACCGTCGGCGATGCCGTGCACCTCGTCGACGTGGTGAGCGGGTCGGCCGCCGTGCTGACCCCGGACGGTGACGGTGGGTGGTGGGTGCGGGAGGGCGGACCGGTCAGGTTGTGGGAGAGCGTCGAGCAGGTTCTCGACGCCTACGACGCGGCCGGACAGCCGGGGCCGGGGGCCTTCACCCTGTGCGTCCACGACGGCGGACAGCACCTGCGGCACCCGCAGCTCCCCTGTCTGTCGCTGCCGTCGTCCTGACGGGGTACGGTCCGGTCCCCTCCGGGCAGCATGGAGGGGACCGGACACCCCACGGACAACCACCGGTCGCACGGGCCGCCCGCCTTCACAAAGAGCACGGATGTGAACACTCTGAGTGATGTGAATCAGGAAACCGCCGCACCGCGCACCCCACTCCACCAGTTCACCGTGCCGCTCTCCGCCACCCGTCGGGGCGCCCGTCTCGCCTGGCTGCTCGCCGCGGAGCAACTGCGTTCCTGGGAAATCCCGTTGGACCCGGCCCGGTTGATCGTCGCCGAACTCGCCACGAACGCCGCCGTGCACGGCCGCGTCCCCGGACGGAGCTTCCGGCTCGGTCTCACGGTCACAGCGTGCGGGGTACTGCGCATCGAGGTCACCGACACCCGGGGCGAGCGTCTGCCTACACGTCGGAGCGCCCCTGTGGAACCCGCCGAGTCCGGCTACGGTCTGCTGCTGGTCGAGGAGTTGGCCGACCGCTGGGGCGTGCGGAGCGGTCCGGCGCCGTGCAAGGCGGTGTGGGCGGAACTGGATCTTGTCCCTCCTCGGAACTTCGATGACGTGAAGGAGGCCTTGAGATGAGCCCGGGCGGACGTTCGACGCCCTCGGTGCCCCAGGCCCGGCAGCCCAGGTCCTTCAGTTGGGTCGGCACTGGAGTGTGTGCGGTCGTTCTCGCTCTGGCGACCCTGGTGACGGGCTATGTCGTGCTCACGGCCTACGTGGTCGAGCCGGATGGCCCCTGGGACGAGCAAGCCGTCACCGATTCCGGCTTCGCGGCCGGTATCGGCTTGGCCTTCTCCGTCGTGATGGCGCTGCTGACGTGGGTGTTCGTCAAGGCCGAGTGGTTGCGCAGGTGGTGGTACGCCATCCCTGTGATGCTGGCCGTTGGCGCGCTGCTGCGGCTCACCCTGCTTGCACCGGAGCTCTGACCTTTTCCGAAGCCGGCTCGGCTGATCACGCCGTCCCACCGTGAATGCCATTGAACGCCGTTGTGCGTGGCTGCGTTTTCGTCTCCCCCTTGCCCTCGTGCTTTCCTTGCCGGTGGTGTTCCGCATCGAGCCGGCCGGCACACGGGGCGACCATCGACCGTAGTGCGGGAAGGAAGGCGACGCCCCCGCGAGTCCGGCTGCGCACTGATGCCGGTTCAGGAGTCGACGCCCGCTGCGTCGGCTGCGTCGCCGCCTGGGTCGAGGGGAACCTGACGGCGACGTGTGCGGCTGGAGGGGAGTGCCCCGTTGGAAAGCGTGAGCAGTTGGCGGGAAAGTGTTGCGTAAGCGCTCAGATGAGCGCCATGTGGACAGGAGCGGCCGAAGTGCTCACGCTTCTGGACGGGTGGTCCCACCCGGGGGTACGAGTGGCCGCCTGGACACCGCACACCGCGAGGCCGCGTCCACCGAGTGGTCGCGACCGTCGCCCTTCGCATCGAGGTGGCAGACACGCGTGGCGGTGGGGCCCGGCCCGGATCCGGCTCGGGGCCGGACGCCGGAGCGGTCGGCGGTGTGCCGGCCTTGCGCGTCAGCTCAGCGCGGCCTGGTACAGCGACACGCAGGCGCTGGCGACCAGCACCCCCAGGACGATCTTCTTGAAGCGCGCCGAATCCGTACGGGCGAAGACGCGGTCCCCGCACCACCAGCCCGCCAGCAGGCCGGGGAGCCCCGCGCCGGCCAGCAGCAGACTGTCCGCGGTCAGCCGGCCGACGGCGAAGAATCCCGCGAGGGCCAGGACGTTCTGTACGCAGAACGTGGCCTGGAGCGTCGCCCGAAACTCACGGGGCGCCAGCCCCATGGCCTGGAAAGCGGCGACCAACGGTGGCCCGTTCATCCCGGTCGAGGTCAGCAGCGCCCCGCTGGCGAAACCCGCGGCAACCGTGGGGCCCGTCCCGTGCCGGAAGGTCATGCCACGGCCGATCAGGACGGCGGACACCAGCACGGCACCGGCGATGAGGACGGACAGCGCACCCGCGCTGAGCACCGTCACCGCGAGCAGCCCGAGCGGCATGCCCACGAGGCCCGCTCCGCTCACCAGGCTCGCGGTGCGCACATTGACGTGGTCCCTCTGGTGGACGCAGACCGTCAGCGAGAGCACCAGCCCCAGCGAGGTGACCACGACGATGGCGTTCTGGGGGCTGGTCAGCAGGGCCAGCAGCGGCACGGCCACCAGCGCGAACCCGAAGCCGCTCAGCGCCTGCGCGAACGACGCCAGCGCGATGATCAGCGCCACCTCGGTGATCAGGGTCGTCGTCACGTGCACCCCCGGCCCACTGCCCCGGGGTGACCCGTCCGCCCCGTACTTCCCTCGCACACTACCGGCCGGGCGAACGCCGGCCGCCCAAGGGATACCCCTCGACCACCACGGCCCTGGGCCGGTGACTGGTTTCCTGTCAGCCGCGTGAACCGGAGGAGGTGCGGGACCGGTCGAGTGTGCGGGGCCCCTTACCGGCTCAGCGGCAGAGCGCGTCGATGGCGTCGGTGAAGGTGGGGAATTCGGTGCGGGCCTCGGTGAGGATGTCCCGGGCCGGGCGGCGCGGGGTGGTGGCGTGGCGTTCGGCGAGTTCGGTGAGCTGCAGGTTCGGGAGTGCCTCGTGTTCGTCGTACAGCACGGACTCCAGTGGTCCGATGCCGTCGGCGAGTACCCAGAGGAAGTCGGACAGGTTCCCGGCCACCACGCCGCACTCGCCCTCCGAGCCCATGAACACCACGGGTTGCTCGGCGAGGGGCCGGCCGGGCCGCCCGTACCAGAGGGCCGCGAGACCGCCGGTGCCGTCCTGGCCGAACAGCCGGTAGGCACCGCCGTCGAGTTCGGGGTTGCCGGTCCACTGGCGTAGCCAGCCGGTGGTTTCCCCGGCCGTGTCGAAGGCGTCGTAGGGCTCGAAGTCGATTCCGTCACCGTCGGCGTAGTCGAACTCGACGCGGGCCACGTCGGCGAGGGCGGGTGGAAGGCGGCGGTCGTCACCGGGCATCTCGTTCACGGGCGTACCGTAGCCGCCCGCACTGACATGCGAGCTTCGTGTCGGTGTCCCGGGTGGGCGGCTCACCGGCGCCGGGAAACGCAGGCTGCGGCGGTTCGCGGGGCGGGGATGCGGGCGGTAAAAGACCAAAGAACCCTGGGAAAAAACCAACCAACCAACCAAACCTCGCGTAGGTCACTCGAGCGGGTGAAACCGGCCGGATTGGCTGGCGTGTCGGTGGTTCGGGCGTGCAGTCTCAGCACGAGGGCGAGGTGACTCGCCGCTCCCCCATCCCTGCACATACGTCGGCCCCCGCCGGGACTAGCACTCCCAGGGCGAGGGCCTGACCAAGAAGGAAGACAGGACTCTTCCCCATGGCTGAGATGAAGCCTAATGCCGTACCGCGTCAGAATCAGGGTGTTCGGCGAAGCGCCGCCCCCTCCGGTGTCACGCACGTACGTACGTACCAGTCCGGGCAGTACGTCCTGGTGGGCAACCACCTCGCCCAGCACAGCGAGTTGTCGCTGATCGCGATCGGACTGGCGACCCACATCTTCTCGGTGCCCGAGGGCACCCTGGTCGACATCCGCAGCCTCACCGAGCGTTTCCCCGAAGGGCGGGACCGGATCGCCCTCGCACTACGGGAGTTGGAGACGCACGGCTACCTGGAGCGGGTCCGCGAGCACACGGAGACGGGCCGCCTGGCGACACGTACGTACGCCCATCACGCGCCGCTTTCCGCCACTCGGACAGTCGCGCCACCCGTTCCCGCGCCTGTGCGTGCGGCTGGGCGGACGGCGACGGCACGAGCCCGCACCCGGGCCTCCGTAGCGGGTGCCGACCCGCAGGAAACACCTCAGGAGGACGACCAACCCGCTGGAGAGCCGGTCGCCCCCAAGGTGCCCGAGGCCGCCCCCGACGCGCCCGCACCTGTGGACCTGCCGCGAGAGCCGGCTCGCCGGGACCCGCTGTACGAGGAGGCGGTCACCCTCCTCGCGGGCCTGCGCCGCACCGACGAGCGCATCGTCCTGTCCCTCCGGGACGTGCACGGACTGGCTCCGGGGGTCGTCGCCTGGCTCGAACGAGGCACCACCCCCGCCGCGGTGCACCGCACCCTGACCGCCGACCTCCCAGGAGTCATGAAGCACCCGGCCGGTGTGATCGCCTACCGCCTCCGCGAACTGCTGCCGCCGCCCCTTCCCGCGACCCCGGCGCCCCCGCCCTCCGCGGTCACGAGCAGCGCTCACCGTCAGCACCCCTTCCAGGACTGTGACGGCTGCGAACGGGTCTTCCGCGCCCCGGAACCGGGCCGCTGCCGCGACTGCCGGTCCGGCCCGATGGTGACGAGCCAGGGTGCCCGCGCGGCCTGAGTATGCGCCTCCCGGTACAGCACAGCGAGGTGAACGAGATCACCGCGGAGAACATCTGCAAGACCCTTGAGTCGGAGTGGGGAGAGAGGTGGTGGCGGTCAAGGTCTATCGCGTTGTCGCACGCCGCATCGGTGAATGGTGGGCTCTGGAGGTGCCTGACCTGCCCGGCGTCTTCAGCCAGGTCAAGCGATTGGAGCAGGCGGACGCGGCTGTGCGGGAGGCCATCGCCGTCATGCTCGGCTCCGAGCCCGACGGCTTCTCGGTGAGGTTCAGGTGAGGATGACGAGTTGCCGGGTCGTTCTGGTCATCGCGACGTAGCGGTCGACGGCTCCCTCGATGCCCTCGCCGAACGAGTCCGGATTGACGAGGACGACAAGGTCGAACTCCAGGCCCTTGGACAGTTCCGGGGTCAGGGACAGGACGCGGGGCGTGGAGCGGAACGTGGGGTGGCCGATGACGCAGGCGATTCCGTCGTCGTGGGCGGTGAGCCAGGTGTCGAGGATCGAGTCCAGGTCGGAGAGGGGTCCGTGGACGACGGGGATGCCGTTGCTGCGGATGGAGGTCGGGACGTTGGCGTCCGGGAGGGCGGCGCGGATGACCGGCTCGGCCTCCGTCATGACCTCTTCCGGTGTGCGGTAGTTGATGTTCAGGGTGGCCACGTCGACGCGGTTGAGGCCGACTCGTCGGAGTCGTTCCCGCCAGGACTCGGTGAAGCCGTGTCTGGCCTGGGCGCGGTCGCCGACGACGGTGAAGCTGCGGGACGGGCAGCGCAGGAGCAGCATCTGCCATTGGGCGTCGGTCAGTTCCTGGGCCTCGTCGACGACGATGTGGGCGAACGGGCCGGCGAGCGCGTCCGGTTCGGGGGTGGGCAGGGCGCTCTCGTCGATCAGGGTGTCCTGGAGGTCCTGGCCGTGCAGCATGGTCACCGCGCCCTCGCCGTCGTCGTCGGAGGCGATGACGTTGTCGATGACGGCGGCCATCCGCTCGCGCTGGGCGGCGACCGAGGCGTCGTGGCGGCGCTTGCGCAGGGACGCCTTCGGGTCGCCGAGCCGCTGCCGGGCCGCGTCCAGGAGCGGCAGGTCGGACACCGTCCAGGCCTGGGCGTCCGCGCGTTGGAGTGCGCGCACCTCGTCGGGGGCGAGCCAGGGGGCGCACAGGCGCAGGTAGGCGGGGACCGACCAGAGGTCGGAGACGAGGTCGGTGGGTTCGAGGAGCGGCCAGGCGTTGTTGAGGGCGGTGAGCAGCTGCTTGTTCTGGGCCAGGGCCTTGCGGAACAGGGTGGGGGAGACGTCGTCGCGGCTCTGCCTGTCCAGCAGCATCGTGACCAGCTCGTCCCAGATGTGGTCGCGTGCCTCGTTGTGCGGGATGCCCGGTTCCGCCGCCTCGAAGGCCTCGGCCCAGTCGTCGGCGGTCAGGCGGACGTCCGACCAGGGGGTGGTGACCGTCATGGCCCGGGTGGGCGGTTCCTCGTAGAAGCGGACGGCGGTCTCGATCGCCTTCACCAGGTCCGCGGACGACTTCAGACGGGCCGCCTCCGGGTCGGTCTCGGCCGTTGCCGCGGCCCCCTCGGGGACGAGGTCCCGCAGGGTGCAGGTCTGTACGCCCTCCTCGCCGAGGCCGGGCAGGACGTCGGCGACGTAGGCCAGGTAGGGCTGGTGCGGGCCGACGAACAGCACGCCGCCCCTGCGGTGTCCGAGGCGCGGGTCGGAGTAGAGGAGGTACGCGGAGCGGTGCAGGGCGACGACGGTCTTGCCCGTACCCGGGCCGCCGTCGACGACGAGCGCGCCGCGTGAGCCCGCGCGGATGACGGCGTCCTGGTCGGCCTGGATGGTGCCGAGCACGTCCCGCATCCGGGCCGACCGGTTGCCGCCCAGACTGGCGATGAAGGCGGAGTGGTCGTCGAGCGCGGCGTGCCCTTCCAGCCCGTCGGCGGTGAACACCTCGTCCCAGTAGTCGCTGATGCGGCCACCGGTCCAGCGGTACCTGCGGCGGCTCGCGAGACCCATCGGGTGGGCGTGGGTCGCCGCGAAGAACGGTTCGGCGGCGGGGGAACGCCAGTCGAGCAGCAGGCGACGGCCCGCGTTGTCGGTGAGGCCGAGCCGGCCGATGTACACGGGCTCGCCGTCGTCCGCGCCGACGATGTGTCCGAGGCACAGGTCCAGGCCGAAGCGGCGCAGGGCGCGCAGGCGGGAGGTCAACCGGTGCACCTCGATGTCCCGGTCCATGGCCTCCCGGCCGACCCCGCCGGGCGCCCTGAGGGTGGCGTCGCGGCGGTCGGAGAGCTCGGTGATCGTCTGCTCGAGGCTCTCCGCGAGGGCCGCGAAGTGCTGCTCGTCCCCGGCGATCAGATGCGGGTCGGCTTTGGCGGAGAGGCGTTCGGGGAGGGCGAACACACTGGTCATCGGGTGGTTCATCGGGTTCACGGTCAGTGATTCTGCGCCATGACGGGGGCCTTGCCGCAAGCCCCCCGGTGCGCTATAGGTTGAGAGTGGCAGGGAGTGGGTTCGCCTCCTTGCCTTTTTGTTTTCCCGCAGCCCTCGCGTGGCGTTCCACCACCGGCCCTCGTCGTCGCTTCGATCGGCACCGCGGAGAGGCAGTACCTTCTTCGCCGTGGAGCGGCGCCTTGTGTGGGCTTCGAGTGCGCCTCGCGTGCTCACGTCCTTCACCCCCTGTGCCCGGACGGCCCTGTTACCCACTTTCAGGGGAACGGCAGGGTGGCGCGTGCGGTGGCGTGGCGGGGCGTGGGCCTGGTGGAACGGTGAGGGACCCGGACAGGCCACGGGTCGGTGCGTGGTGCATCGATCCGAACCCCGTATTCGAACGATATGTGTGCATCCGGCAACCGACTGTTTCGGACATGTCTGCATTACGTCACCTGTGGCGGGACTTCCTGTGAAAGGGGCTGTCGTGGCGGCAGGGTGTGAGACCTCGGCAGCCAGCCGGGACGTACCACTCGGAGAGCGCCGCCCGTCCGTACCCGGGGCGGGCCGGCGCACCAATGCGAAGGGGACCGCATGTCTGCTTCTTCCGCCGCTCGCCGTCTGACCGCCGTCGCCCTGGTGACCGGTTCCGTCGTGGCGGCCGCCGCCCTGCCGGCGTCCGCCGTCCAGGACAGGGCCCCCGACCGCCGGCAGGTCGTCATCAGCGACGTCCAGTACAACGCTCCCGGCCCGGACACCCGCAGCAACCGTTCGCTGAACGGCGAGTGGGTGAACATCACCAACCGGTCCCGCCACAGCGTCGACCTGAGGGGCTGGACCCTGCGCAACAGCAAGGGCGACAAGTACACCTTCCGCCACCTGCGGTTGAACGGCCGCTCGACGGTCACGGTGCACACGGGATCCGGCCGTGACACCCGCCACGACGTCTACCAGGACCGCCGCCACCACATCTGGGACAACCACTCCGACCGGGCCACCCTGTCGGACCGCCGTGGCTCGGTCGTCGACACCGAGAGCTGGGGCCGTGGTCACGGCCATGACCGCGACCGTGACCGTGACCGCGGCCACGACCGCGACCGTGGTGACAACCTTGACCGCGGCCACAACCGCGGCAACGACCGTGACCGCGGCCACGACCGCAGCAACAACCGGGCCGGCGAGCGCGGTAACGACAACGGGCGCCACCAGCGCTGATTCACCGCCCCGAGGGCGTGTCACGGCAGCCGGCCGTGACACGCCCTCGGGCGTTTTCCGGGCCCGGACCGGGGCGGTCCGGGCCCACGGCCGGCAGCTCGGTCAGGCCACGGTGCGGATCAGCTTCTTGTTGACGAACTCCTCGGTACCCGGGCGGCCGAGTTCGCGGCCGAAGCCGGAGCGCTTGATGCCGCCGAAGGGGAGTTCCGCGCCCTCGGCGCCGACGCCGTTGACGAAGACCATGCCGGCCTCGATGCGGTCGGCGACGCGTTCGGCCTGGGCGGGGTCGGTGGTGAAGACGTAGGAGCCGAGGCCGTAGGGGGTGTCGTTGGCGATGCGGACGGCGTCGTCCTCGTCGGCGGCCGGGAAGACCATGGCGACCGGGCCGAAGAGTTCCCGGCGGGCGGCGGTGTGGTCGGTGGTGAGGCCCGTGAGGACCCCGGCCGGGAAGTAGGCGCCGTGCCGCTCGCCCTCGGTGTGCAGGGTGGCGCCCTCGGCGACGGCCGCGTCGACCTGGCGGCCCAGGTTCTCGGCGGCGGCGGCCGACGACAGGGGGGCGCCGGTCGCGCCGGCGAGCAGGCGGGCGGTGAACTTCTCGACGAACGCGTCGTAGAGGTCCTGGACGACGACGAACCGCTTGGCGGCGTTGCAGGCCTGGCCGGTGTTGTCCAGGCGGGCGGCGACGGCGGCGTCGACGACCGCGTCGAGGTCGTCGGTGGACAGCACGAGGAACGGGTCCGAGCCGCCGAGTTCGAGGACGACCTTCTTCAGGTGGCGTCCGGCGATCTCGGCGACGGCGGAACCGGCCCGCTCCGAGCCGGTGAGCGAGACGCCCTGGACGCGCGGGTCGGCGATGACCTCGGCGATCTGCTCGTTGGTGGCGTAGAGGTTGACGTACGCGCCCTCCGGGAAGCCCGCCTTGGTGAACAGCCGCTCCAGCAGTGCAGCGGTGGCCGGGCACTGCGGGGCGTGCTTGAGGACGATGGTGTTGCCGAGGGCGAGGTTCGGGGCGGCGAAGCGGGCCACCTGGTAGGCCGGGAAGTTCCACGGCATGATCCCGAGCAGGACGCCCAGCGGGCTGCGCCGGATGACGGCGCTGCCGGGGCCGGAGGTGACGTCGAGCGGTTCGTCGGCGAGGAACTCCTCGGCGTGGTCGGCGTAGTAGCGGTAGATGTCGACGCAGAAGTCGACCTCGCCCTCGGCCTCCGCGAGCGGCTTGCCCATCTCGCGTACGATGCTCGCCGCCAGCTCGGCCCGGTGCTCCGCGTGGAGGTCGCCGAGCCGGCGCAGCAGGGTGGAGCGTTCGGCGACGGTGCTGGTACGGCCCCACGCGGTGGCGGCGTGGGCGGCGGTGAGGGCCGCCTCGACCTCGGCCTCACCGGCGGTCGGGTAGAGCTCGGCGACTTCGCCGGTGGTGGGGTCGGTGACGGCGTACATCAGTGCTCCAGTGCTCCGGGGGAGAGGAAGAGTGAGGAGAGGGGTGCGGGTGGGGCTCCGGGGTGGCTGAGGCGGCACAGGGCGGCCGCGCACAGGGGAGTGTGTGCCCTGGTGCCTCATTGTCCGATTGTCTTATTGGTCGTTCACTCAATAACATTCCCGGTCATGACGTCAAGGGGTCCGGAAAAGCGTGTCCGCAAGGCGCCGGCCGAGCGCCGCAGCGAGATGGTCACCGCCGCCGCACGGGTCGGGCTCGCCGAAGGGCTGGAGTGCGTCACCCTGCGCCGGGTCGCCGACGAGCTCGGCGTCCGGCCCGGGCTCGTCGGCCACTACTTCCCCGCGGCCGACAGGCTCGTCGCCGAGGCCTTCACCAGCGCCACCCTGGCGGAGCTCGACGGTCTGCTGCCGGAGCTGCCCGCCGGCCCGGGCCCCGACTCCGGCCCCGGCGTTGCGGTGCGCGCGCTGCGGCGGCTCTTCTCGCTCACCTCGAGCGCCGACTTCGACGACGTCAGCAGGATCTGGCTCAACGCCCGGCACCTGGCGCGCTACCGGCCCGTCCTCCGCGAGCACGTCGTCGAGCAGGACCTGCTCTGGTGCCGGCGTATCGAGCGGGTGGTCGCCACCGGGGTGGCGGCGGGAGACTTCCGCTGCGCCGACCCCTGGGCGTCCGCCGTCCGCATCCACGTCGCGATCGACGGGACCAGCGCCTACGTCAACACCGGCGTGGGGCACCGTGCCGCCCCGATCGCGGACATGGCCCGTACCCTCGCGGAGGCCGAGCTGGGGCTGGCGTCCGGAGCCCTCGGGCCGCGCTGACGGCGAGCCGGGCCGACTCGGCGTCGGTAAAGGTACGGGGCGGGCGGGCGTAGCGTGGGAGGTATGACGACGTACGGATCTTTTCCCGGTACCCGGCCCCGGCGTCTGCGCACCAGCCCCGCCATGCGCCGGATGGTCGCCGAGACGCGGTTGCACCCCGCCGACCTCATCCTCCCGGCCTTCGTCCGCGAGGGGGTCACCGAGCCGGTGCCGATCGAGGCGATGCCGGGGGTGGTGCAGCACACGCGCGACACCCTGAAGAAGGCGGCGGCCGAGGCCGTGGCGGCCGGAGTCTCCGGGATCATGCTGTTCGGGGTTCCGGAGGAGTCGAAGAAGGACGCCCTGGGCACGGCGGGCACCGACCCGGACGGGATTCTCCAGGTCGCCCTGCGGGACGTGCGGGCCGAGGTCGGCGACGACCTGCTCGTCATGTCCGACCTCTGTCTCGACGAGACGACGGACCACGGGCACTGCGGGGTGCTGGACGACCAGGGGCGGGTCGACAACGACGCGACCCTCGAGCGGTACGCCGAGATGGCGCAGGTGCAGGCCGACGCGGGCGCCCATGTCGTGGGGCCCAGCGGGATGATGGACGGGCAGATCGGCGTCATCCGTGACGCTCTCGACCAGATCGGCCGCGAGGACGTCGCGATCCTCGCCTACACCGCCAAGTACGCCTCCGCCTTCTACGGGCCGTTCCGTGAGGCCGTCGGTTCGTCGCTGCGGGGCGACCGCAAGACGTATCAGCAGGACCCGGCCAACGTCCGTGAGTCGATGCGGGAGTTGGCGCTGGACCTGGCGGAGGGCGCCGACCTGGTGATGGTCAAGCCGGCGGGTCCGTATCTGGACATCCTCGCCCGGGTCGCCGACGCCGTGGACGTGCCGGTGGCCGCGTACCAGATCTCCGGTGAGTACTCGATGATCGAGGCCGCCGCAGAGAAGGGCTGGATCGACCGCGACCGGGCGATCCTGGAGACCCTGACCGGCATCAGGCGGGCCGGCGCGCAGAACATCCTCACCTACTGGGCCACCGAAGTCGCCCGGAAGCTGGGGGAGTAGCTCAGCCCACGGTGGTCTCGAGGCAGGACCGGCTCCGCTGCGTCCGGCCGGACGCAGCGGAGCCGGTCGATCGCGTGAACGGCCGCGGCCCGTCCTCTCCTCCCGAGGAGAGGACGGGCCGCGGCTCGTGCGTCGGTGCGGGTCAGAGCCGCTCGGGGGTCCGGATGCCCAGCAGGGCCATGCCCCGGTGCAGGGTGCGGGCCGTGATGTCGCACAGGAACAGGCGGTTGGCCACCTGCTCGGGCGACTCGGCCTTCAGCACCGGGCACTTGTCGTAGAACGACGTGTACAGGGACGCCAGCTGGTACAGGTAGGCGGCCAGCTTGTGCGGGGCGTACTCCCGCGCCGCGTCCGCCACCGTCTCCGCGAACCCGTCCAGGTGCAGGCCCAGCGCCCGCTCGGCCTCGTGCAGGGCCAACTCCGGGTGCGCCGAGGGGCGTACGCCGTCGGGGGCCTTGCGCAGGATCGACTGGATACGGGCGTAGGCGTACTGGAGGTAGACGGACGTGTCGCCGTTCAGGGAGACCATCTGGTCGAGGTCGAACTTGTAGTCCCGGTTCGGCGACGTCGACAGGTCCGCGTACTTCACGGCTCCGATGCCGACCTGCGCGGCCCGCTCCCGGATCTCGTCCTCGGTGAGGTCCCGAGCCTTCTCCCGCACGACCTCCGCGGCCCGCTGCACCGCCTCGTCCAGCAGGTCCTCCAGCCGCACGGTCTCGCCCTCACGCGTCTTGAACGGCTTGCCGTCCGCGCCGAGCACCGTGCCGTAGCCCATGTTGTGCGCGGTGACGTCGTCGCTGAGCCAGCCGGCCCGGCGGGCCGTCTCGAAGACCATCCTGAAGTGCAGCGACTGGCGCACGTCGACGACGTACAGCAGCGTGGTCGCGTGCAGGTCGACGACGCGGTCGCGGATCGCCGTCAGGTCCGAGGCCGCGTAGCCGAAACCGCCGTCGGCCTTCTGCACGATCAGCGGGACCGGCTGGTCGTCCTTGCCGCGGATCTCGTCGAAGAACACCACGAGCGCGCCCTCGGAACGCACCGCGACGCCCATCTCCTCCAGGAGCCGGGCGGTCTCGGGCATGCCCTCGTTGTACGCGGACTCCCCGACGATCTCCTCGTCGCGGACCTCCATGTCGAGCTTCTCGAAGACGGAGTAGAAGTAGACCTTCGACTCGTCCACGAACTGCTGCCACAGCTCGAGCGTCTCCTTGTCACCGGACTGGAGGGCGACGACCCGCTTGCGGGCCCGCTCCTTGAACTCGTCGTCCGAGTCGAAGAGCGCGCGCGACGCCTTGTACACGCGGTTCAGGTTGCTCATGGCCTGCGTGCCGTCGACCTCGTCCGCGGGGGCCAGCTCACCCGGGTGCTCGAACAGGTACTGGATGAGCATGCCGAACTGGGTGCCCCAGTCGCCGATGTGGTGCCGGCCGATCGTCTTCTCGCCGGTGAAGTCGAGCAGGGCGCGCAGGGCGTCGCCGATGACCGCCGACCGCAGGTGACCGACGTGCATCTCCTTCGCCACGTTCGGCTGGGCGTAGTCGACGACCGTGACGCCCGCGTTCTCCTTCAGCGGCACGCCGAGGCGCTCGCCGTCCGCGTGCCGCGCGGCGAGGTTCCCGGTGATCGCCCGGTCGGCGACGGTGATGTTGAGGAAGCCGGGGCCGGAGACCTCGACGTCCTTGATCAGGTCACCTGTCGTGAGGTGCGCCACGACCTCGGTGGCCAGCTCCCGCGGGTTGGCCTTCGCCTTCTTGGCCAGCGCCAGGATGCCGTTGGCCTGGTAGTCCGCCCGGTCGCTTCGTCGCAGCAGCGGGTCCGCGGACGCCTCCGGCCGGGTGGCGGAGAGGGCGGACGAGAGCTGCTGGTTGACGAGATCGGTGAGCGATGTGACCGAGGCCATAGGAGGGTGTGCCCGTTCTCCTCGTGGGTTCAGATAGACCTGGTCAGTATCCCACGGGTGGCACGGCGTTTTCCTGGCCGCGGGCCGGCGGGGGCTCGTCGGGCCCGCGGGGCGGAGCCGTACGCCGGCACGGACCCGTGTTCCGGGGCGCCGGTGAAAAGCGGTTTTCGCGGATGCGGTCCGGGCTGGGAGAATGGAGGGGTCAGCCGTGCGACCGTACCGGCTGCCCGAGCAGAAAGAAGGACGTGCCGATCGTGGCTCAGAGCACCGAGACCACCGACTGGGTCTCCCGTTTCGCGGATGACGTCATCGAGGAATCGGAGCGTCGGGCCCCGGGCAAACCCGTCGTCGTCGCGTCCGGACTGTCACCGTCGGGCCCGATCCACCTCGGGAACCTCCGCGAGGTCATGACCCCGCACCTGGTCGCCGACGAGATCCGCCGCCGCGGCCACCAGGTGCGGCACCTGATCTCCTGGGACGACTACGACCGGTACCGCAAGGTCCCCGCCGGGGTCGAGGGCGTCGACGAGACGTGGGCCGAGCACATCGGCAAGCCGCTCACCTCGGTCCCCGCTCCCAAGGGCTCCCCGTACCCGAGCTGGGCCGAGCACTTCAAGGCCGCCATGGTCGAGTCGCTCGCCGAGCTGGGCGTGGAGTTCGACGGGATCAGCCAGACGGAGCAGTACACCTCCGGTGCCTACCGCGAGCAGATCCTGCACGCCATGAAGCACCGCGGCGACATCGACGCGATCCTCGCGCAGTACCGCACCAAGAAGGCCCCGGCCCCGGCGAAGAAGCAGCAGCAGAAGCCGGTCGACGAGGCGGAGCTGGAGGCGGCGGAGGGCTCCGGCGCGGCCGCCGAGGACGACGGCAGCCTCGGCTCCGCCGGCTACTTCCCGTACAAGCCGTTCTGCGGCAACTGCGGGAAGGACCTCACCACCGTCACCGCCTACGACGACGACTCCACCGAGCTGACCTACGCCTGCACCGAGTGCGGCTTCTCGGAGACGGTCCGGCTGAGCGAGTTCAACCGCGGCAAGCTGGTCTGGAAGGTCGACTGGCCGATGCGCTGGGCGTACGAGGGCGTGATCTTCGAGCCGTCCGGCGTCGACCACTCGTCGCCGGGGTCGTCGTTCCAGGTCGGCGGGCAGATCGTCGGGATCTTCGGCGGCAAGCAGCCGATCGGCCCGATGTACGCGTTCGTCGGGATCAGCGGCATGGCGAAGATGTCGTCCTCGCGCGGTGGCGTGCCGACCCCCGCCGACGCGCTGAAGATCATGGAGCCGCAGCTGCTGCGCTGGCTGTACGCCCGCCGCCGGCCCAACCAGTCCTTCAAGATCGCCTTCGACCAGGAGATCCAGCGCCTCTACGACGAGTGGGACCGGCTCGACGCCAAGGTTGCCGAGGGCACCGGGCTGCCCGCCGACGTCGCCGCGCACTCCCGCGCGGTGGGCACGGCGAGCGGCGCGCTGCCGAGGACGCCCCGGCCGCTGCCGTACCGCACCCTCGCCTCCGTCGCCGACATCACCGGCGGGCACCCGGACCAGGCGCTGCGCATCCTCAGCGACTTCGACCCCGCGAACCCGCTGGGTTCCCTGGACGAGGCGCGGCCGCGCTACGACAAGGCCGAGGCGTGGATCTCCCTCCACGTCCCCGCCGACCAGCGCACCATCGTCCGTACGGAGCCGGACGAGGAGCTGCTGAAGTCGCTCGACGAGCAGGGCAGGGAGTCCCTGCGGCTGCTGGTCGACGGGCTGGCCGACCACTGGTCGCTGGACGGGCTCACGCACCACGTGTACGGGGTTCCCAAGGTGCAGGCCGGTTTCCCCGCGGACGCCACGCCGAAGGAGCTGCCGGCGGAGATCAAGACTGCGCAGCGGTCCTTCTTCGCGCTGCTCTACCACCTGCTGGTCGGCCGTGACACCGGCCCGCGCCTGCCCACCCTGCTGCTCGCGGTGGGCCAGGACCGGGTGCGGAGGCTGCTCGGTCACTGACCGGCACAGCGACACGTACGAGGACGGGGGCGCCCGGTGTTCCACCGGGCGCCCCCGTCGCCGTTCCACCGCGTGCTCGTCCGCGTGCGGGGCATGCGGACCTGCGGGTCACGCGATGTGTTCTTCCTCCAGCTCGACGGAGTGGCGGTTCTGGAAGTCCAGGACCATGCGCTTGGCGTCGGCGTCCAGCAGGGCGTGGCCGTACGTCGCCTCGACGTATTCGCCGAACTCGCGCGGAGTCGGGTAGCCGCCGCCACTTATCGACTGCTTGAACAGCCTGTAGTAGTCCTCGGTGTCAGGGGCCTGGACCTGGGGCTCCGGAGGGCCGCCGCCGTCGCCCAGTTCACGGGTGCGGCCCGGGCCGACCGGGATGGGGAAGGTGCCGGTGTCCTCCGGGGACGGCTCCCGCAGCGGGGGCGCCTCCTCGAACTGCCGGCGGTACTGCTCGGCCTGCTCCTGCTCCGCGTACCACTGGGCGTACGCGGTGTCCGGGTCGTACGTGGGGTCGTAGCCGCCGTGGTACTCGACGGTCTGCGGGTGCCGGGAGTGCAGCCACTGGTTCTGGTCCGGGGCGGGCTGCCGGTCGGACGGGGGCTGTGCCGCGGGCTCCTGCGCGTCCGGGGACTTGCGGAGGTCCGGGGGGCCCTGGGGGGTGCGGAGGTCCTGGAGGTCCTGGGAGTCCGGAAGAGCCTGGGGGTTTCGGGGGGCCGCGGTGTCGGGGTCGCCCGTCAGCTCGGGGCGCCGCTCGGTGGGCGGGGCCGCCTGCTGCAGGGCGGGCGCCGGTGACGTCATGGCCGGGCCGCCGTCCACGGCCGTCCGGTGCTCGGGGGCCGGCGGGAGCACGGCCGGTTCGATGCCGGCCGCCGCCAGGCCCGCCGGGGCCGTCTCGGCGAGGGGGACGCCGTACTTGGCCAGGCGCAGCGGCATCAGGGACTCCACCGGGGCCTTGCGGCGCCAGCTCCGGCCGAAGCGGGAGCGCATCCGGGCCTGGTAGACGAGACGTTCCTGCTCCAGCTTGATGACCTGCTCGTAGGACCGCAGCTCCCACAGCTTCATCCGCCGCCACAGCAGGAACGTGGGGATCGGCGACAACACCCACCGGGTGAGGCGGACGCCCTCCATGTGCTTGTCCGCGGTGATGTCGGCGATCCGGCCGACCGCGTGCCGGGCGGCCTCCACCGACACCACGAACAGGACGGGGATCACGCTGTGCATCCCCACGCCGAGCGGATCCGGCCAGGCCGCCGCGCCGTTGAAGGCGATCGTGGCCGCCGTCAGCAGCCACGCCGTCTGCCGCAGCAGCGGGAAGGGGATGCGGATCCAGGTCAGCAGCAGGTCCAGGGCCAGCAGGACGCAGATGCCGGCGTCGATGCCGATCGGGAACACGTAGCTGAAGTTGCCGAAGCCCTTCTGCAGGGCCAGTTCACGGACGGCCGCGTACGAACCCGCGAAGCCGATCCCGGCGATGACCACGGCTCCGGCGACGACCACGCCGATGAGTATCCGGTGCGTGCGAGTCAGCTGAATGGGCGCGGCCACCCGTACTCCCCTCCTCTTGCGTGTTGTTGCGCGCAACAGAGTGGCACATGTGTGCGGAGGACGGGTGGCCGGTTCGGTACCAGAGCCTCACCGCACGGTCCCGTGTGCGCTTTCGGGTACGTCTCCGTGCACGCTTCTGTGCCCGTTCGTCAGCTCTTCGACTCCAGCGGCGCGCCGCTCCCGGGGGCCCCGCCGTCTCCGTCGTCCTTGCCGTTCTTGCTGTTCTTGTCGCCCTCGTCGGCCTTGTCGTCCTTGCTGCCCTTGTCGTCCTTGCCGTCCTTGGTCCCGGTCACGGACGTCACCGCTTCCGCGGCCGCCTTCTTCGCGTCCTTCATCAGGTCGTCGGCGCTCGGCGTCTTGTCCCCGGCGAGGCCCGCCCCGTTGTAGTCGAGGGTGATGACCACGTTCTCGACGCGCGCCACCACCGTCTGCTGCTTGAAGGTGCCTTCCTTCTTCTTCAGGTCGTAGCGCACGGCCGTCGCCTCGTCGCCGGTGCCGGAGAGCGGCTCCGCCTCGAGGCCCTTGGCGCCGTCGGTGGCCTGGACGTCCTTGACCTGCTTGGCGTAGTACTCCTTGGCCAGTTCGTCGCCCGCGCCGCGTGCGACGTCCGAGTCGAAGCGCAGCATCGACACGTTCAGCCAGCGGAACTGCGAGCCGTCCACACCGTTGTTGGTGAGGCTGTCCCAGGAGCAGCCGGCACGCGTGGCGATGTCGTCGGACTGGCTCTCCTTGCCCGACTTCGCCTTGGGCACGAGGTCGTCCAGGGTCTTCTCCGACAGGGCGCCGCACGCCTCCGGGAGGTCCGTGTACACCGCCGCCCGCACCGTCGGGGACGGGCTCGCGGACGCCGACGCGGAGGCGCCGGCCGCCTTGTCCTCGCCGCCGTCGGAGCCGGAGTCCGAGGAGCAGCCGGCGGCGATCAGCATCGCGGGGACGGCCGCCGCGCAGACAAGAACGCGGTTGAGGCGCTTGGCTCTCCCCCGCTGCCCGGACGGCGTGGGCGGTACCCCCATGTCACACTCTGCTCGTCGCTGCATGGTTCCTTCACTCATGACGCTCGTGTTCCCTGCGGTCGAACCCGTGGTCGAACCTGCGGTCGAAAAGGGGTCCGAGGGGTCACCGTACGCGGTGCGCCGTTCGTGTGGTCTTCCTTCGGGCGTTTCGCGCAGGGCGGTGGAGGAAGTGCGAGCGGGGCTCAGCCGCTCAGCGAATCGGCCAGCAGGGACGCCAGTTTCCTTGCCCTGTCCTGCATTTCCTTGCTGTCCGGGACGGCACCGACGGTCGCCGGCTGCTCCGTGTACTCGATCGTCACGATCACGTTGGACGTGCGAAACGCCACAGTCACCGTGCGCTGCTCCGCGGTCGAACCGGAGCTGCTCAGCTCGTCGTCGATGAAGGCCTCGTCGCCGAACTCCTCCAGGACGCGGGGCTGGAGGCCGGAGGGCGAGGTGGACGGCGACGCGGGGGAGGAGCCGCCGTCGGACGGTGAGCCGGAAGCCGAGGACGCGGCGTCGGACGGTGCGGAGGAACCAGAAGAACCGGAAGAGCCGGAAGAACCAGTGGGGTCGGAAGAGCCGGTGGGGTCGGAAGAGCCGGTGGGGTCGGGGGAGTCGGAGGAACCCGGTGAGGGGGAGGTGTCCGGGGAAGCGGAACCGGACTCCGTGGTCGTCGGTTCCGGGAGGTCGGCCGCCTCCTGCTTCGTCGCGAAGAGTTGCTGGGCCTGGTTGTCGTCGCTGACGGCGTTGTCGTAGGAGACGACCCGCTCGAGGTCGATCACCAGGCGACCGGTGGCCTGGGACGACTCCACCTTCCAACGGCAGCCCACCTTGCGGTCGGTGTCGTACGTGAGGGCCGGCTCGCCCGCGTACGCCTTCTCGCGCTGCGGCTGATCGGCCATCTCCCTGATGCCGGGCAGGAGTTCGTCGAGCGTCTTGGGGCCGATCGCGCCGCAGGGCTCGGGGAGCGTGGCGTATCTGCCCGGCTGGGCCACCGGGGAGGCCGTACCGGCGCTGCCCGGGTTGGAGTTGTCCGACTGGCTTCCGCTGCCCGAACTTCCGGTGCATCCGGCCAGCAGGGCCGCGAGGAGCGCGGCGACGCCGGGTACGTAGGCCCTCCGCTGCACGGCCGGGCTCCTCTCGACGGGCGGGTGCGGGCCGCAGCCCGCCGGGTCTCTCAGTGTCCCCGCTGGTTAATCGCTTGCCGCACGGGGGCACCCCCGGCAGACAATGTGTATCGCACGCACTGCCGTGAACGCCGGTCCGAAGTCCGCTTCGTCGACCTGAACGACGGCTTTTGCTCTTTTGTGCTTATGCTGTTTTTCGGGGGAATGAGGACGATATGCCGTACGTGGAGATACCGGGTGCGAAGGTGCCGATCCGTCTGTGGACGGACCCGGCGACGGTGGAGGAGGGCGCCCTCCAGCAGTTGCGGAACGTGGCGACCCTGCCCTGGATCAAGGGCCTCGCCGTGATGCCGGACGTGCACTACGGGAAGGGCGCGACGGTCGGCTCGGTCATCGCGATGCGGGGCGCGGTGTGTCCTGCGGCGGTCGGGGTCGACATCGGCTGCGGCATGTCGGCGGTGCGGACGTCCCTGACGGCCGACGACCTGCCGGGCGACCTGTCCCGGCTGCGCTCGAGGATCGAGCAGATGATCCCGGTCGGGCGCGGGATGCACGATTCCCCCGTGGACCCGGCCCGGCTGCACGGCTTCACGACCGGCGGCTGGGACGACTTCTGGGGGCGCTTCGACGGCGTGGCGGAAGCGGTCAGGTTCCGTCAGGAGCGGGCCACGAAGCAGATGGGAACGCTTGGCTCGGGCAACCACTTCGTCGAGGTCTGCACGGACACGACCGGTGCGGTCTGGCTGATGCTGCACTCCGGTTCCCGGAACATCGGCAAGGAACTGGCCGAGCACCACATCGGGGTGGCGCAGAAGCTCCCGCACAACCAGGGCCTGGTCGACCGTGACCTCGCCGTCTTCGTGGCGGACACCCCGCAGATGGCGGCCTACCGGAACGACCTGTTCTGGGCGCAGGAGTACGCGAAGCGAAACCGTTCGATCATGATGGCGTTGCTGAAGGACGTGATCCGCAAGGAGTTCAAGAAGGCGAAGCCGGCCTTCGAGGCGGAGATCAGCGCGCACCACAACTACGTGGCCGAGGAGCGCTACGACGGCATGGACCTGCTCGTCACCCGCAAGGGGGCGATCCGCGCGGGCTCCGGCGAGTTCGGGATCATCCCGGGCTCCATGGGCACGGGCTCGTACATCGTCAAGGGCCTCGGGAACGCCGATTCGTTCAACTCGGCGTCGCACGGCGCCGGCCGGCGCATGAGCCGCAACGCGGCGAAGCGGCGCTTCTCGACGAAGGACCTGGAGGAGCAGACACGGGGCGTGGAGTGCCGCAAGGACTCCGGTGTCGTGGACGAGATCCCGGGCGCGTACAAGCCGATCGAGCAGGTCATCGACCAGCAGCGGGACCTCGTGGAGGTCGTGGCGAAGCTGAAGCAGGTCGTCTGTGTGAAGGGCTGACCGGTGAAGGGCTGACCGGCCCGCGGGTCGCGGCCGTCACGGCTCCCGGTGGACCTTGGTGTTCGACGCCTGGGCCCGGGGGCGCACGACCAGCAGGTCGATGTTGACATGGCTCGGGCGGGTCACCGCCCAGGTGATGGTGTCGGCGACGTCGTCCGCGGTGAGCGGCTCGGCGACGCCCTCGTACACCCGGGCGGCCTTCTCCGTGTCGCCGTCGAAGCGGGTGAGGGCGAACTCCTCGGTCTTCACCATGCCCGGCGCGATCTCGACGACGCGCACGGGCCGGCCGACGATCTCCAGGCGGAGGGTCTCGGCCAGGACGTGCTGGGCGTGCTTGGCGGCGACGTAGCCCGCGCCGCCCTCGTAGGTGGCGTGGCCGGCCGTCGAGGAGACGACGACGACCGTGCCGTCGCCGCTCGCCTCCAGCCGGGGCAGCAGGGCCTGGGTGAGGTGGAGGGTGCCGATGACGTTGGTCTCGTACATCCGGCGCCAGTCGTCCGGGTCGCCGGTCGCGACCGGGTCGGCGCCCAGCGCGCCGCCCGCGTTGTTGACCAGGACGCCGATGGTCTTGAACGCGGTGGCGAACTCGTCGACGGCCGCGCGGTCGGTGACGTCGAGCGGGTACGCGGTGGCCGCGTGGCCGGCCGCGTTGATCTCCTCGGCGAGCGCCTCGATACGGTCCTTGCGGCGGGCGGTGAGGACGACGCGGTAACCGGCCTCGGCGAGCCCGCGGGCCGTGGCGGCGCCGATACCGCTGCTCGCGCCGGTGACGACGGCGATACGAGACGCTGCGGGCGGTGCGGCGGTGGCCATGGGGTGCTCCTCCGGGTGGATCCGTGCGGACGGTGCCGTGCCGGGCCAGCATATGCGGGCCGCCGGGGAGTGTCCGGAGCCGTCCGGGCGCGCGGGCGCGCGGTCAGCCGCTGCGCGGCGCCCACATGATCACGGCCATTCCGGCCAGGCAGATCAGGGCGCCGGTGATGTCCCAGCGGTCCGGGCGGTAGCCGTCCGCGAGCGCGCCCCACAGGATCGACCCGGCGACGAAGATGCCCCCGTACGCGGCGAGCACGCGGCCGAAGTGCGCGTCGGGCTGGAAGGTGGCGACGAACCCGTACGCGCCGAGGGCGAGGACGCCGCCGGTCGCCCACATCCAGCCGCGTTGTTCCCGCACGCCCTGCCAGACCAGCCAGGCGCCCCCGATCTCCAGGATCGCGGCGAGGACGAACAGGGCGGCGGAGCGGGCGATGAGCATGGGGGCAGCTTCGCAGACCGGATGCGGGATACCGGAATAAGGGGGGAGGGGGAGTGGTTGAGCCGGTATAGTTGAACCGTAAACCAATTTGGAGGGTGAACGGCCATGCAGTTCGGGATCTTCAGCGTCGGCGACGTCACGCCCGACCCCACGACGGGGCGTACCCCCACCGAGCGCGAGCGGATCAAGGCCATGGTCGCCATCGCGCTGAAGGCCGAGGAGGTGGGCCTGGACGTGTTCGCGACCGGCGAGCACCACAACCCGCCGTTCGTCCCGTCCTCGCCGACGACCATGCTCGGCTACATCGCCGCGCGCACGGAGCGGCTGATCCTCTCCACCTCCACCACCCTCATCACCACCAACGACCCGGTGAAGATCGCCGAGGACTTCGCCATGCTCCAGCACCTGGCCGACGGCCGGATGGACGTGATGATGGGGCGCGGCAACACCGGACCGGTCTACCCCTGGTTCGGCCAGGACATCCGCCAGGGCATCAACCTCGCCATCGAGAACTACGCCCTGCTGCACCGGCTGTGGCGCGAGGACGTCGTCAACTGGGAGGGCAAGTTCCGCACCCCGCTGCAGGGCTTCACCTCCACGCCCCGCCCGCTGGACGAGGTGCCGCCGTTCGTCTGGCACGGGTCGATCCGCTCGCCCGAGATCGCCGAGCAGGCCGCCTACTACGGTGACGGCTTCTTCCACAACAACATCTTCTGGCCGGCCGACCACACCAAGCGGATGATCGAGCTCTACCGGACCCGGTACGCGCACTACGGGCACGGCACGGCCGAGCAGGCGATCGTCGGCCTCGGCGGTCAGGTGTTCATGCGGAAGAACTCGCAGGACGCCGTGCGCGAGTTCCGTCCGTACTTCGACGTCGCCCCCGTCTACGGGCACGGGCCCTCGTTGGAGGAGTTCACCGCGCAGACCCCGCTGACCGTGGGCTCCCCGCAGCAGGTCATCGAGAAGACGCTGTCCTTCCGCGACTACGCGGGTGACTACCAGCGCCAGCTGTTCCTCATGGACCACGCGGGACTGCCGCTGAAGACCGTGCTCGAGCAGCTCGACCTGCTCGGCGAGGAAGTGGTGCCGGTGCTGCGCAAGGAGTTCGCCAAGGACCGCCCGGCCGACGTGCCGGCCGCGCCGACGCACTCCTCGCGGCTGGCCGGCCGGGAAGCGAGCAAGGCATGAACGACATGAACGCCGTGAACGCCGTGAACATCGTCGTGGTGTCGGCCGGGCTGAGCGTGCCGTCGTCCACCCGCCTGCTCGGGGAGCGGCTGGCCGCCGCGGCCACCGGGCAGGCTCCGTCCGAGGTACCGGTGATCGAACTGCGGGACCTCGCGGTGGACATCGCGCACAACTTCACCAGCGGTTTCCCGGCTCCGGCGCTCGCCGCGGCGATGGACGCGGTGACCGGGGCGGACGGGGTGATCGTGGTCACCCCGGTGTTCTCGGCGTCGTACAGCGGGCTGTTCAAGTCGTTCTTCGACGTGCTCGGCGCACGGGACCGGGAGGCCCTGGCCGGCAAGCCGGTGCTGATCGCCGCGACCGGGGGCACGCCCCGGCACTCGCTGGTGCTGGAGCACTCCCTGCGGCCCCTCTTCGCCCACCTGCGCGCGGTCGTCGTCCCCACCGGGGTGTACGCCGCGTCCCAGGACTGGGGGGACAAGGGCCTGGACGCCCGGATCGACCGGGCGGCGGGTGAGCTGGCCGCCCTGGCGGGCGCCCTGCCGGCCGCCGGCCACGGGACGGTCAACGGCAACGGGACGGTCAACGGCAACGGCGGCGCGGCGGGCGGTGACGCGATCCGTGTCACACGCGGGGGTGCCGTCGACGACAAGTTCGACGCGCGCAACGTGGTGCCGTTCGAGGAGCAGCTGGCCGCGCTGCGGTCGGCAGGCTGAGGGGCCCTCCACAGCCCCCACGACTCCCGGCGGTCTTCCATGGACAGCGGCCGCCGGGTGAGACGACCGGGTCCGGTCGTTCGCGAGGGTCCGGTCGCGGGAAGGGACACCCGCGACCGGACCACGGCGGGGTGAGAGCAGGGTGAGAAGGCACCTCTTCGGTCACTGCTCCGTCCGCCGGACGGAGGTGCTTGGCACACTGGCACCGTGTCCCCTACCGCGCCCCGCACCCCCACCGTGCTGCTCGCCGAAGACGACCGGGCCATCCGCAACGCCCTGGAACGCGCCCTGACCCTGGAGGGCTACCGGGTCACGGCGGTCGCCGACGGCGTCGAGGCGCTGGCACAGACCCGTCGCAGCCGGCCCGACGTCCTGCTGCTGGACGTGATGATGCCCGGCATCGACGGCCTCCAGGTCTGCCGGGCGCTGCGCGCCGAGGGAGACCGCACCCCCGTGCTGATGCTGACGGCACTGGTGGAGACCGCCGACCGGATCGCCGGGCTGGACGCGGGCGCCGACGACTACGTCGTCAAGCCGTTCGACGTCGAGGAGGTCTTCGCCCGGCTGCGAGCCCTGCTCCGCCGGGCAGCCCCGGCCCCGGCATCTGCCTCCGCGCCCGACGGGACGCCGACGGCGCAGGAGCAGCCGGACTCCCGGACGACGCGGGAGACGCGGGAGCCGAGGGACCAGGGGAAGCCGGGGGAGACCCCGAACGCCGCTTTGGGGCGGCACCTCGCCGCGGCCGGGGTGCGCATGGACCCGCAGGCACGCCGGGCCTGGCGCGGACGGCGCGAACTGGAGCTGACCCGCACCGAGTTCGAACTGCTGGAGCTGCTGATCCGCAACGCGGGCATCGTCCTCGACCACTCCACCATCTACGACCGTATCTGGGGCTACGACTTCGGCCCCGGCTCCAAGAACCTCGCCGTCTACGTCGGCTACCTGCGCCGCAAACTCGACGAGCCCGGCGCGCCGCAGCTGATCCACACGGTGCGCGGGGTGGGTTACGTGCTGCGGGAGGACTGAGTGGCGCCGGACCGGCCCGCGTCACGGGCCCGGCGGTGCCGGCTGCCGCTGCTGTCGCTGGGCACCAGGTTCACGGTGGCGTTCGCCGCCGTGACGGCCACGGTCACCGTCCTGGTCGGCATCCTGTCGTACAGCGCCGCCGCGCGACTGGTCCGGGTGGACCAGCAGAGCGTGTTCGACGAGGTCGTGGAGGACCTGCGCGGCGAGGTCAGGTCGAACCGGATGTCACCGCTCGACTTCTCCTCCGACGCCCCCGGCCACGACCTGGTGCGGCCCGCCCGGACGGACGTCCAGGTGCTGGGGCCGGACGGCCGGATCGTCGACCCGGGTGATCCGGGGCTGCCGGTGGTCGACGCCGACCGCGCGGTCGCGGGGGCCGCCACGGCCGGGCGGGTGGTCGAGCACGCGGACGTCGACGTCGGCGACGACATCTACCGCGTCGCGACCGTCGCGCTGGGCGAGGGCCGGGGCGCGGTCCAGATCGCGCAGGAGTTCAGCGACACCGAGGACCTGTTGCGGACCCTCCAGCGGCGCACCCTCGTCCTGATGGCGGCGGTGGTGGTCGGGGCCGGTCTCTTCGGCTGGTGGCTGGCCCGGCGCATCACCCGCCGCCTGGTCGTCCTCACCGACGCCGCCGAGGACGTCGCCCGCACCCGCAGGCTCGACATCCAGGTGCCTGTGGCCGGCCGGGACGAGGTGGGCCGGCTCGGCCGCGCCTTCGACCGGATGCTGGGCCGGCTCGCCCAGTCCGAGGACGACCAGCGCCGGCTCGTCCAGGACGCGGGGCACGAACTGCGCACCCCGCTCACCTCGTTGCGGACCAACATCTCCCTGCTGCGGCGCATCGACGAACTCCCGCCGGACACCCGTGAGGAACTCGTCGCCGACCTCTCCCAGGAGGCCCGTGAGCTGACCGACCTGGTCAACGAACTCGTCGAGCTGGCGGCCGGCCAGTCCGACACCGAGCCGCCGCGGCGCGTCGACCTCGCCGGCATCGCCCACGACGTGGCGGAACTGGCCCGGCGCCGCAACGGACGGGAGATCGTCGTCCATAGGAGCGGCGACACCACGACCGACGGACGGCCCGGGATGCTCACCCGGGCGGTGTCCAACCTGGTCGAGAACGCGGTCAAGTTCGACCGGGGCGGCACGGCGCCCATCGACATCACCGTCGCGGGACCCGCGCGACCGGGCACGGTGCGGGTGGAGGTCCGCGACCGGGGGCCCGGTATCGCGGCCGCCGACCTGATCCGCGTCTTCGACCGCTTCTACCGCGCCGCCGACGCCCGCTCCCTGCCCGGTTCGGGCCTCGGCCTGTCCATCGTGCGCGAGGTGGCCCTGGCCCACGGGGGCGCACCGTACGCGGTACGCCGGGCCGGCGGCGGCACGGTGATCGGCTTCACGGTGGGCGGCGTCCCCCTGACCCACCACGACACGGAACCGGGCCCCTGACGGGTGAGCGGGGCCGCCGCCCCGCCGCCCCGGTGACGACGGGCCCGACCACGGCCTCGACGGCCACGGCTCCCCGGCCGGATTCCGCGCGATGCGCGGGAACCGACCGCCTCCCCCGTCCGACTGCTGGGGGACGGCAGGGAGGTGGGATGGGAGGACTGGACGTCCGGATGTCCGACGTGGTGTGCCGGCACGGCAGGGCCGAGGCCGTGTGCGACGTCGACCTGGAGACAGCGTCCGGTCAGCGGGTGGCGCTGACCGGACGCAAGTGGTTCGTCAGTGGGGCCGCCGACGCCGACCTCGTCACGGTCCTCGTCCGCACGGACGGCGAGGCTCCGGACCGGGACGGCCTGTCCCTGCTGCTGGTCCCCACCGCCGCCCCGGTTTCCGGGTGGTCCGCGAGCTGCCCGTGCTCGGTGCGGCGGGGCAGGCGGAGATCGCCCTCGACGGCGTAGCGGTGGACGCCGGCCACCTGATCGGCGCACGCGGGAAGGCCCTCGCCGGCGCCGCCGAACGCCTCCAGCTCGGCCGCACCCTGCGCAGCCTGCGCTGACTCGGCCAGGCGGGCCGTGCCTTCGAGCTCATGCGGGACCGGGCCGCCGCCCGCACCCGCTCCCGCGGCCCGCTCGGCGACCTGCGACTCGTCCAGCGGCACGTCTTCGAGTCGCTGCTCGCCCTGCGGACCACCCGGCCGCTCGTCCACGAGGCCGTGGCCCTGCTGGACGCGGGCGACGACGCCCCTGTGGAGGTGGGCCTGGCCGAGGTCGCGGCCGCGCGCACGCTCCGGCAGGTGGCCGGCGCGGCGATCCAGGTCCACGGTGCGGCGGGCCTCGGCCCGGACACCGACCTGCCCGCCCTCTTCCGCACCGGCCGCGCGGCCCGCATCCTCGACGGCCCGACGCACTGCACATCACGTCGGTGGTGCGCCGCGTGCTGCGCACGGACGACAGACGGCCTCAACCGGTATCGGCGGCCGTCTGGCCGGTGCCGACCGCTGGTCGGCTGGTACCGGTGGCCGTCTGGCCGGTGCCGACCGCCGGTTGGAC
Organism: Streptomyces sp. GDS52; assembly: GCF_052246875.1. Classification (NCBI taxonomy): domain Bacteria; kingdom Bacillati; phylum Actinomycetota; class Actinomycetes; order Kitasatosporales; family Streptomycetaceae; genus Streptomyces; species Streptomyces sp. GDS52. The sequence goes on along the minus strand of NZ_CM125966.1, from coordinate 3,083,127 downwards.
GGTTTCGGCAGCCGGCGGGCCGACGAGCTCCGCGAGGGCGTACGCCAGGAAGAAGGTGCCCCAGATCGGCTCGTGCCGGACGGCTGTTCCGGCCGCCAGGTCGTAACAGCCGTCCAGGAGCCGCCCGTCGGCGGTCAGCTGCCCGCCGACGAGCTCTTCGAGGACGGCGACGGCCCGGTCCCGGTGGCCCAGCAGGAGCAGTGCCGAGGCGGTGACGGCGGCGGCAGAGGTGTCCCGAGGGCCGTCGGGGCGAGCGGTGTCGGCGGGCGGCACGAGGTGCTCCGGCACCAACGAGGCCACGTGTCCGGCGAATTCGTCGCCGCCCGGCAGGCACGCGGCCTCGGCGAGTGCGAGCAGCAGCCACGCCGGATCCCGGCTCCAGCCCGGCGGCGGATCAGTGTCGGCGAGCCGGCCGGCACCCGGTGCGTACCGCCACGACCAGTGGAACGGGCGCTCGCCCAGGCACAGTTCGAGGTGCCGACGCAGAGGGGACCGGGCCGCCTCCGGGTCCGCGGCGGCCAGCAACGGCACCATGCCGGGTACGCCGTCCACGCGGGCCCGCAGCCGCGGCCCGCCGCCCCGTCGGTCCCCCGACGGGTCCCGCCCCGTCCGGCCCGCCCCGTCCGATCCGTTGTCACAGACGCACCTCCGGGGACAGAAGTCGGGCTCAACTCCTCGCGGATTCACGCCTATTGGTGTGAGGTGAATCACCTGAGGAGTGCTGAGTGCCGGGCCGGGGAAGTTTCCGTACCCCCGCGTGACAGCGAGGCCGGAATGCGAGGATGAGCCGCCATGACTGCCGGGTGGTGCTTCCGCACGACACGGGCCGCGGTGTTCGCGGCCGTCTGCGTGCTGCTCGCCGCCCTGGGGCACGTCCTGATGTCGGGCACCGGAGTGCCGTGGTGGTCCCTCGCCGCCGGAGCGGCGGTGACCGGCGGCGCGGCGTGGTGTCTGGCCGACCGGGAGCGCGGGCTCGTCCTCGTCCCCTCCGTCGTGACGGCCGCGCAGGCGGCACTCCACCTGTGGTTCTCGTACGCGCAGGAACGCGCGACGACGTCCACCACGGACGGCACGACGGCCGCCACGCACTCCATGCTCCATGTGCCCCACAGGGGTCACGGAAGCTCCGTCGCGGAGCCGACGGGCCCCATGGGCGCGATGGACTCCATGGCGGGGGCGGGCCACATGGTGGGCCACACCATGGACGGGACGTCCCTGTCCTCCGCGGGCATGCTCGCCGCCCACCTGCTGGCCGCACTCCTGAGCGGCCTGTGGCTCGCGTACGGCGAACGCGCAGCCTTCCGCATCCTGCGGGCCGTCGCCGGATGGCTGGCCGCACCGCTGCGGCTGCCGCTCGCTCCCGCCGCACCACCGCGCCGCCCGCGCGTCACCCCCCGCCACCGCCGCACGGCCCACCGGCCGCAGCGGCTGTTCCTCGTGTACGCGATCACTCCTCGGGGCCCGCCGGCGGGGACCGCTGTCGTCTGAGACAGCCGGTTCCCCGACACCGCCCAGGGCGCCCCGCGCCCGGACGGCGGCTCGGGCAACGGACGTACGCCGCCGTGCGCGCTGTGCGTAGGTCCGCCCCCCACCCCACCACCGGATCCGCCGCGCGCCGTGCGCGGCCGGTCCGCACGCCGGATCTCCGCTCTGCTCGCCGGGTTCCCGTGCCGGACCTCCGGACTCCCGAGAAGGACATCAGGTGACCAGTCCTGCCCTGTCTGCCGCATCGTCTGCCGCATCACCTGTCGCATCCGACACGACGCCGCACACCGCGAGAACACGTGCCGAGAGGACGGCCCTCGACGAGTCGACCACGACCTGGGCACTCGCCGCCCGCGCCGGCGACCCGGAGGCCGTGGAGAACCTCGTCCGCGCCCTGCACCGAGACGTCCGCCACTTCGTCACCTACCTCAGCGCCGATCCCCAGGCCGCCGACGACCTCGCCCAGGACACCTTCCTGCGGGCCCTCGGCAGCCTGCACCGTTTCGAGGGGCGTTCCTCCGCCCGCACCTGGCTGCTGTCCATCGCCCGACGCGCGGTGATCGACAGCTACCGGCACGCCTCCGCCCGCCCCCGTCTCCTCGACACCGACGACTGGCAGGCCGCCGCCGAGGGCGCCCAGGAGCGCGGTCTGCCCGGCTTCGACGACGGCATCGCGCTCACCGAACTGCTGGACGCGCTGCCCGCGGAACGCCGTGAGGCGTTCGTCCTCACCCAACTCCTCGGCCTGCCCTACGCGGAGGCGGCCGAACTCAGCGACTGCCCGGTCGGTACGGTCCGTTCCCGCGTCGCCCGGGCCCGCTCCGCACTGATCCGGTCCCTGCACGACGCCGACCGGGCCGAACCGCTGAGCGCGGCAGCCTGACGCACCGGGCCCCGGAGCGGCCACCGCCCCGGGGCCCGGCCCTCTCCCTGTGCCCCGGAGGCAGGACAACCGGCCGGACCGGTCCTCGGGGGCGGCGGAGGCGGCTTCACACCGGAGGGCTTTCGGACGATGTCGCGGCGTCGGCGATGATGTCCCGCAGCGCCGCGATGTGGCCGTCGAAGGCATCCCGGCCGGCGCCGGTGAGCCGGGCGCGTACCTTCCGGCGGCTGCCGCTGAGGCGGCGTTCCGTGGTGACGTACCCGGCTTCCTCGAGCGTCGTGAGCTGCTTGGACAGCGCGGAGTCGGACAGTCCCAACCGGTCCTTGAGGAAGGCGAACTCGGCCCAGTCGGCCGCCGCCAGTGTCGCCACCAGAGACAGACGGGTGCTGGGATGGATCAACTCGTCGAAACGTGCTTTCGTCACGCCCGTACCCAACGACGCAGAACACGCAGGATGTCCGGCCCACCGAACCCGACGACAGCCGCGACCAGCACCGCCGCCCAGATGCCGGCATGACCGGAGCCGTCGGCGTCGAGCGCGAGCGCCGCGAGGACGGTGACCCCGACGAGCCCGAGCAGCATGCCGACCACGACCAGCGGGATGCGACGGCCGGCGACCGCGGCGCTCACCCGCAGCCGATCCGTGCGCCGGCGTCCGTCGAGCAGACGTGACGCGAGCACTGCGTGCCCCATGCCGAAGCACAGGGTCGCGATCCCGGCCGGCCACGGTGGCGCCACGCTGCTGAGCACGCCCAGCAGGATCCAGCCGGCCGCCATCGCCCACCAGTAGCCGCGGGGCAGGCCGACTTCCCCGGCCACTTGGCGTCGAGCGCGGTCGGCTGCGTCGAGGGCGGTGCGCGCCTGCTCCGGAGCGATGTCGTCCATGGCAACACCTCACTTTCCTAGTAGGAAAGTGAGAGTCTCACTTTCCCACTGGGAAAGTCAAGGGGCGGGGGGCGACGTCGTTTCCCGGTTTCCGCTCCCCGTCTGTGGCGCTGCACGTTCTGTGGCGCTGTCACGTCGGGTGCCCCGGACGGTGTCCCTCCGGGTGGTGCAAGGGGTCTGAAGGCGGCGTCGCGGGCCGGAGGTCGGTCGCGCTGCCGGCGGGCTCGACGTGGGCGATGCCGGGACACGCCTCCATGCCCCGGGGAGGACACACCGTCCCGAAGCCGTGAGCACTTCGGCCACCACTGTCCTGATGCCGCTCATCTGAGCGCTTGAGTGACACCTGCCCGCCGACTGCTCACGGTTTTCCGCACGGCACCCCCCTCCGGTCCCGCAGCGCAGGGGCCGCAAAGGCCCCACACCACATGGCGGGACACGACCTCTCGGTGCCCCGGGCGGTCGGGGAAACCGACGTGACAGGCGAGGAACGCCGAGGAAGACTCGCGTCGTGCGCGATCGTGTGGATGCCTCCTCCGGCCTGGTGCTGCGGAGATGGAGGGCCGAGGACGTCCGGGCGGTGACGACCGCGTTCGCGGATCCGCTCATGCGCGGCCAGTCCGGCGAGCCGGTCGACTCCGTCCGGGCCGCCGAGCGGTGGACGACGGCCCGTGATGAGCAGTGGGCCGCGGGCTCCGCCTTTTCCTTCGCCGTCGTCGACGGCGGTGGCCTCGTGCTCGGCCAGGTGTGTGTCGGCCCGGTGGACCGGCGTCATGCCACCGGATGGGTCTCCTCCTGGACGACGGCGACGGCTCGTGGCCGGGGCACGGCTTCCCGTGCCTGCCGTGCTGTGGCCCGCTGGGCCTTCGACGACGCGGAACTCTTCCGGCTGGAGCTCGGGCACCGGGTGAACAATCCCGCCTCGTGCGCAGTGGCGCGCGCCGCCGGCTTCGCGGTGGAAGGACGGCAACGGCAGAAGCTCGCATACGACGGTGTCCGCCACGACGTGGAACTCCACGCCCGCCTGGCGACGGACCCGGAGCCCGTGTCGGGGTGATGCGGTGATGACGAAGGCCGGTCGCCGCGACCCGGGATCGGAGACCGGGTCACGGCGACCGGCCTTCGCGGGCGGTGCGCCGGGGTCGTTCAGAACCTGACGGCGTTCAGAACCCGATGGAGTGCAGGACGCCCAGGCCGACGTCGGCGTAGGAGTGCTTGCCGGAGACGAAGATGTTCACGCCGTAGTAGTTGAACAGCCAGCAGCAGAAGGCGGCCAGCGCCAGGTAGGCGGCCTTGCGGCCCTTCCAGCCGGCGGTGGCGCGGGCGTGCAGGTAGCCGGCGTAGGCGACCCAGGTGATGAAGGACCAGGTCTCCTTGGGGTCCCAGCCCCAGTAGCGGCCCCAGGCGTCGCCGGCCCAGATGGCGCCCGCGATGATCGTGAACGTCCACAGCGGGAAGACGGCCGCGTTGACGCGGTAGGCGAACTTGTCGAGCGAGGCGGAGGCGGGCAGCCGCTCCATGACGGAGGTGGCGAAGGAGCCGGGCTTGCCGCCGCGCGCGAGCTTGCCCTCGTAGGAGTCCTTGAACAGGTACAGGATCGTGCCGACCGCGCCGACGTAGAAGACCGCGCCGCACAGGATCGCGGTGGAGACGTGGATGTACATCCAGTACGAGTCGAGCGCGGGGACCAGCTGGTCGCTCTCGGTGTACAGGACGGTGATGGCGACACCGAGGTCGAGCAGCACGGTCGTGGTCAGGAACAGCCCGAGCCAGCGCACGTTCTTCTTCAGCACCAGCAGCAGGAGGTACACGCCGACGGCGGTGGTGGTGAAGGTGATGTTGAACTCGTACATGTTGCCCCAGGGCGCCCGCTGCACGGACAGCGCCCGGGTGAGCACACCACCGAACTGGACCAGGAAGGCGAGCACCGTGAAGGAGACGGCGATCCGCCCGAAGAGGTCGCCCTGCTCGTCCCCGCCGTGCGCCCCGGGCCCGTCGGGCACGTCACGGGTGCCGGCCCCGGCCCGTACGACGACCTTCGGCCGCTCCAGCACGGCGGTGCCGCCCGCCGTGTCGACGGTGACGGCGGGGCTCTTACCGGCCGCCTTCCCGGCCGCCTGCGCCCGGGGGGTGAGCGCGGCGGCGGTGCGGGCGACCTTGCTGCGGCTGCCGAAGATCCATTCGGCGATGTACGCCAGGAAGGCCAGGGTGTAGACAGCCATCGCGGAGTAGATCAGCACATTGCTGATCTCCGCGAGGTTCTCGTTGTTCGCGGCGGCCAGGCTCGTGGCGGTGGCCAGATCGGTTGCGGCGGCGAGAGTCAAGGCTTCTCAGCCCCTTCGGCAGATGCGGCTTGGGGGTCGGGGGAATCGACGGATGCTGCGGGGGCGGCGTCATCGGCGTCGGCGTCATCGGCGTCGGGGACGCCGGGAGCCTGGTCGTAGAGGATTCCGGCCAGGTCGCCGAGTTCCTCGGGCACCTTGGCGGACTCGCTGCGGCCGAGCCCGGCCATCTCGACGACGGTGACGCCGTCGGGGCCCTCGACCGCCCGCACCCACACGCGGCGCCGCTGGATGAACAGGGAGCAGGCGAGGCCGCCGATCGCGAAGAGGGAACCGGCGAGGGCCCAGCCGCCGCCCGGCTCCTGGACGATCTGGAAGCCGGCCCACTCCTTGATCTCCTTCTCGAAGGTGACCGAGCCGGCACCGTCCGGGAGGGTCATGGTCTCGCCGGGCATCAGCAGCTTCTTGAACAGCTCGCCCTCGGAGTCCTTGAACTCCTTCATCTTCGTCTTGTCCATCTGGTAGACGCTCTGCGGAATGCCGGCGTCGGCCTTCAGGTCGCCGTGGTAGGCGGAGAGTGCGAGCACCGGGTAGTCCAGTGCCGGGAACTGGGAGAGCATCGTGCCGACGGCCGAGCCGCCGAAGGTGGGCACGAAGAAGGCGTTGAAGCCGAGCTGCTCCTTCTCGCCCTCGGGGTTGCGGTAGCCGTCGAGGACCTTGACCACACCGGAGGAGGTGACGTTCGCGTCGAGCGGCAGCAGCGGCACGGCGTCCTTGAAGACGACCTTGCCCTCGCCGTCGCGGACGGTGACGACGGGCGCGTAGCCGTGGCTGACGAGGTAGACCTTGGCGTCGCCGACCTTCAGCGGCTTGTTCACCTCGACCTTGGTCGTCTTCTCCTTGCCGTAGGCGCCCTCGCTGTGGACCAGCTCGGTCTCGTAGGTGCGCGGGGTGCCCTTGTTGGGGCCGGAGGGCTCGTACGTGCCGGTGAAGGACTTCACGGTGAAGCTGAACGGCTCCAGGTCGGCGACGTCGAAGAGGTTGCCGGACTTGAAGTCGTCGTACTGCGAGAGCGTGTTGGCGAAGCCCTGGCCCTCGACGATCAGCTTGTTGCCCTCGGACTTGAACAGCTGGCCCCAGGCGAAGGCGATCAGCATCACGATCAGGGCGATGTGGAAGGTGAGGTTGCCGACCTCCCGCAGATAGCCCTTCTCGGCGGCGACGGCGTCCCCGGCCCGGTGGGCGCGGAAGCGGCGCTTCCGCAGCAGGGCCAGGGCGGCCTCACGGACCTGCTCGGGCTCGGCCTCGGTGCGCCAGGTGGTGTAGGCGGGCAGCCGGGTCAGCCGCCGCGGGGCGCCCGGCGGACGGCCGCGCAGCTGGCCGACGAACTGCCAGGTGCGGGGCACGATGCAGCCGATGAGGGAGACGAACAGCAGGATGTAGATCGCCGAGAACCACACCGAGCTGTAGACGTTGAACAGGCCGAGCGTGTCGTAGATCGGTGCGAGGACGTCGTGCTGCTCGCGGAAGTCGTCGACCCGGGTCCTGTCGATGCCGGTCTGCGGGATGAGCGAGCCGGGGATCGCGGCGAGCGACAGCAGGAGCAGCAGCAGCAGCGCGACCCGCATGGACGTGAGCTGCCGCCAGAACCAGCGGGCCCAGCCGATGACGCCCAGGGCGGGCAGGTTCGGCGGCTCCTCCGTGGGCGCGGTGGACAGCTGGGCACCGGCGACGCCCAGCTCCTGGTCGCCGGTGCCGGAACCGGCCGCGGACTCTTCGGGCCCCGCCGGGGTTGCTTCGGACCCGGTTCCGGAAGTCGTACTCATCGAGGTCAGATCCCCACAGTGAAGCCGTTGGACCAGGTCTGCATCTGCGTCACGAGGTGGTCCCACACGCCGGTGAGCAGCAGCACCCCGGTCAGGATCATCATCGTGCCGCCGATCCGCATGACCCAGACGTAGTGCCGCTTGACCCAGCCGAAGGCGCCGAGCGCCTTGCGGAAGGCGACGGCCGCGAGGACGAAGGGCAGACCCAGCCCCAGACAGTACGCGACGGTCAGCACGGCGCCGCGTCCGGCGCTCTCCTGCTGCGCGGAGAGCGTCAGTACGGAGGCGAGGGTGGGGCCGATGCAGGGGGTCCAGCCGATGCCGAACAGGGCACCGAGGACGGGCGCGCCGGCCAGGCCGGCCGCCGGACGCTTGTGGAAGCGGAACTCACGCTGGGTCAGCCAGGGCATCATCCCCATGAAGAAGACGCCCATGAGGATCATGAGGACGCCGAGCACCTTGGTCAGGATGCCGGACTGTTCCTGCAGCGTCTGGCCGAAGTAGCCGAAGAAGGCGCCGCCGGAGACGAACACGACGGTGAAGCCGAGGACGAACAGCGAGGCGCCGGTGACCATCCGGCCGCGCCGGGCCTCGGCCAGATCGGTGCCGGACACGCCGGTGACGTAGGAGAGGTAGCCGGGGACCAGCGGCAGGACGCAGGGCGAGAAGAAGGAGACGAGCCCGCCGAGCAGGGCGATGGGCAGCGCCACCAGCAGGGCGCCGTTGAGCACCGTGCCGTTGTAGGCGGAGTCGGCGGCGAGGGAGGCGGTCCCGGCGGCGAGCGCGGTGAGGGGGGTCACGTCACTTCTCCGCGACGACCGGCTCGAGCATCTTCAGCAGCCGTTCCTCGCTGAGCGCGGTCAGCGAGCGGGCCGCGATCTTCCCCTCGCGGTCCAGGATCAGGGTGGAGGGGATCGCCTGCGGGTTGAGGGTGCCCTTCTCGAAGCGGAGCATCAGCTTGCCCGTGGGGTCGTACAGGCTCGGGTAGGTGATGCCGAAGTCCTTCTCGAAGGCGAGCGCCGAGCCGGCACTGCTGTCGCGGGTGTTGATGCCGACGAACTGCACGCCCTGGTCGGCGTAGTCCTCGGACACCTTGGCGAAGTGCTTGGCCTCCGCGCGGCACGGGTTGCACCAGGAGCCCCAGACGTTGAGGACGACGACCTTGCCCTGGAAGTCGGCGACGTCGAGGGGCTCGCCCTCGAGCGTCTCGCCGGACAGGTCGGGCGCGGTGGCGCGCTCACCCCTGGCGACGGTGGAGATGCCTTCGTTGCTGGTGACGAAGTTGGTGTTGCCACCCCCGCCCGAGGTTCCGCCGGAACCGCACGCGGAGACCAGCAGGGCGGTCACTGCGGTGCCGACGGTCAGGACGGCACGGCGGTGGACGCGGGTGGCGCGATTCGCGCGCTGGGGGGCACGGCTGGCGGCACTCATGTGAAAAGTTTCGCATGCCCGTTCTGGGGATCTTGCCCACCCCCCCTTGCGGACGGAAACCCGCATATCGGCCCGGCGCGGATGCCTCGTCAGGCGCCGCTCGGGTCCCCCGTCCCGGCGCCGCTCGGTTCTCCGGTCCCGGCGGCGTCGCCGGCGTCCTTCAGGAAGCCCCGCCAGCCGCCGGCCGGTTCCTGCCCGACGTCCAGGGTGCGCAGCCGCTCCAGCACCTCGGGCCGCTGGACGTCCAGCCAGTCGGTGAACTGGCGGAAGGAGACGATACGTACGTCGCCGCCCTTCTCCCTCGCCCGCGCGATGTGCCGGAGGGACTCCTCCACCGCGTCCATGTAGATGCCGCCGTTCCACTGCTCGAAGTGGTTGCCGACGAAGAAGGGCGCCCGGTTCGTTCCATATGCCCGCTCGAAGCCCGATATGTACGCCTGGGTCGCCTGCTTGCGCCAGCCCGGGTGGTGGTGGGCGGGCGCGTTGGTGGAGTTGACGGACTGGTTGGCGAGGATGTTGTAGTCCATCGACAGGACCTCGAAGGAACGCCCGGGAAAAGGTATCTGCTGCAGCGGGAGGTCCCAGATGCCGTTCCGCTTCGACGGCCAGACCTGACGGCCGCCGGGCGAGGAGGAGTCGTAGCGCCAGCCGAGCTCGCGGGCGGTGGTCAGCAGGTTGTCCTGGCCGAGCAGACAGGGCGTACGGCCGCCGACGAGTTCCTTGTCGTAGTCGAACGGCAGCGGCGGCAGGTCGGTCCAGCCGGAGTTGGTCCGCCACTCCTTCACGAACTTCTTCGCCTGCTCTGTCTCGCTGCGCCACTGCTGCGGCGTCCAGTTGCCGACGCTGCCGGAGCCGGCGCAGAAGTGGCCGTTGAAGTGGGTGCCGATCTCATGGCCCTCGAGCCAGGCGCGGCGGACGTTCTTCAGCGTGTCCTTGATGTGGTCGTCGGTGAGGTAGCCGATGTCGGAGGCGCCGCGCGGGTTGTTCGGCGGCTCGTACAGCCGCTTCTTCGACTCGGGCAGCAGATACAGCCCGGAGAGGAAGAACGTCATGTGCGCCTCGTGCTCCTTGGCGAGGTCCAGGAAGCGCGGGAAGAGCCCGTTGCCGACCTCGCCGGCCCCGTCCCAGGAGAAGACGACGAACTGCGGCGGGGTCTGCCCCGGCTCCAGCGGCACCGGCCTGGCAGGCTGATGGGGCTGCTTGCCGGTGAAGGCGGTGGAGCCGTCACCGATCGGCCGGACGGTCCTCGTCGGCTCGGGGGTGCCGGTGCGGCCGCCGTCGCCTCCCTCGCCGCTCCCGCCGGAACCCTCGGCACGGCTCGTGCCGCTCGGGCCGGTGGCGCCGCCGCAGCCGGCCAGCGACACCGCCGCGGCGGCCCCCGCGCCGAGCCCGATCATTCCCCTGCGGGTGAGAGTGCGCATGGCATCCCCGTTCGTCACGTCCTCTGGTGGTCACTCCTTCAGAGGACGTGACGCGAACGGGGGTTCCCGCGTGGTGCGGAGGTTTGGCAACGATCGTCACGGGGGTGTCATGGGGCCGCCGGGACGCCTGCCCTGCCCGGGGCCCCGGGGCTCGGAGCCCGGGTCCTCCTGGTCCCTAGGCCCCGAAGGCCTTCCCCTTCCCCTTCACCGGCTTGGCGCCGGCGAGGAGATGGGCGGGGACGAGATCGCGGGCCGGCTCGCTGTAGCCGACGGAGACGATCCTGTCCCCCCGGTAGGTGAAGGTGGTCAGCGAGGCCAGCGTGCACTGCCGCTTGCGCGGGTCGTGCCACAGCCGCCGCTTCTCGACGTAGGACCGCACGATCCAGATCGGCAGCTGATGGCTGACCAGCACCGCCTCGTGACCGCGCGCCGCGTCCTTGGCCGCGTCCAGCGCGCCCATCATGCGGACGACCTGCTCGATGTACGGCTCGCCCCAGGACGGCTTGAACGGGTTGACGAGGTGCTTCCAGTTCTCCGGCCGGCGCAGCGCGCCGTCGCCGACGCCGAAGGTCTTGCCCTGGAAGACGTTGTCGGCCTCGATCAGCCGCTCGTCGGTGGCGATGTCCAGGCCGTGCGCCTTGGCGATCGGCTGGGCCGTCTCCTGCGCCCGCTCCAGCGGGGAGGCGCCGACATGGACGACGTCCCGGGAGGCGAGGTGCTCGCCGACCCGTTCGGCCATCCGCCGGCCCAGCTCGGAGAGCTGGTAGCCGGGGAGCCGGCCGTAGAGGACGCCGTCCGGGTTGGCGACCTCGCCGTGCCGCAGCAGGTGGACGACGGTGAGGTCGTTCTTCTTCCCCGTGCTCGCGTTCTCTGCGTTCGCGTTCTCCGTGTTCGCGTTCTCCGTGCTCACGCCGTCGCCTCCGCCGCCGCTCGGGCCGCCGCCGGGAGGGCGTCGGCGATCCGCTGGACGGCCCGGTCGTCGTGCGCGGTGGACACGAACCAGGCCTCGAAGGACGAGGGCGGCAGGTGGACGCCGTGCGCGAGGAGGGAGTGGAAGAAGGCGGTGTAGCGGAAGGACTCCTGCGCCTTGGCGTCCTCGTAGGTGCGCACCGGCCGGTCGGTGAAGAACACCGAGAACATGTTGGAGGCGTTCTGCAGCGTGTGCGCCACGCCCTCCTTGGTCAGCGCCTCGGTGACCAGGGACTGGATCCGCGCGGAGACGGCGTCGACCGTGGCGTAGGCGGCGTCGTCGAGCAGCCGGAGCTGGGCGAGCCCGGCGGCGGTGGCGACGGGGTTCCCGGAGAGGGTGCCGGCCTGGTAGACGGGCCCGGCGGGGGCGAGGTGCGCCATGACGTCGGCCCGCCCGCCGAAGGCCGCGGCCGGGAAGCCGCCGCCCATCACCTTGCCGAAAGTCATCAGGTCGGGCCGCACACCGTCGACGCCGTACCACCCGGCGCGGCTGGTGCGGAACCCGGTCATCACCTCGTCGGAGATGTACAGCGCGCCGTCGGCGGCGCAGGCGTCCTTGAGGCCCTGGTTGAAGCCGGGCAGCGGCGGTACGACGCCCATGTTGCCCGGGGACGCCTCGGTGATCACACAGGCGATCTCACCGGGGTGCGCGGCGAAGGCCGCGTGCACGGCGTCGAGGTCGTTGTACGGCAGGACGATCGTGTCGCCGGCCTGCGCCCCCGTGACGCCGGGGGTGTCCGGCAGCGCGAACGTGGCGAGGCCCGACCCCGCGGCGGCCAGCAGCGCGTCGACGTGGCCGTGGTAGCACCCGGCGAACTTGATCACCTTGGCGCGCCGCGTGAAGCCGCGGGCGAGCCGGATCGCCGACATGGTGGCCTCGGTGCCGCTGGACACCAGCCGGACCTGCTCCAGCGGCTCGACCCGGGCGACCATCTCCTCGGCGAGCGCGACCTCGCCCTCACCGGGCGTGCCGAAGGAGGTTCCGCGCGTGACGGCCTCCTGCACGGCGGCGACCACCTCGGGGTGCGCGTGCCCGAGGATCATCGGCCCCCAGGAGCAGACCAGGTCGACGTACTCCCGTCCGTCGGCGTCGGTCAGGTACGGGCCGGTGCCGGACACCATGAACCGGGGCGTGCCGCCGACGGCGCGGAAGGCGCGCACCGGCGAGTTCACGCCACCGGGGGTGACGGCCGCGGCACGGTCGAACAGCGCCTGCGAGGCTTGGGCTTCGTATGGGTATGGCAGTTCGCTCATGACCTGCGACTTCTCCGACCTCTCCGACATCTCGGACTCGGGGTGCGAGTGACCTGTTCAGGGTAGGCCAGGCGGGAGCGGGGGGCCGGAGGCCGGGGCGCGAAGCGGGTCCGGGCGGGTCCGGGCGACCGTCGGCCGGGTCGGCGGCGGGCCCGTCGGCTGAGTGATCCACCCCGCCCGTTCGTACAACCATTTCGTACGCCTGTTTCGTACGGTTGCCTCACGCGGCCGGTCACGGGCTCGGGTATCCAGCCACCTGCGGGGACACCCGGCCCCGGATCGCCCGTGATCTGCGAAACTGGCGTCCGAGTAGACACAGCTCACCCGGCCCCGAGCAGCCGGACGCTGGGAAGGTCCCCCGGGCAGATGCACCACCGCACGTTTCGGCGAGCGGCCGTGGGGGAGGTCACTGACACGATGATCGGGTTGCGTGGCGGCGCCACACGGCCTAGAAAAGCAGTCGGGTGGAGATATGCATCGCGGTGGCGGACTGGGCGAGGGGACTGACGACCTCGGTCCTCGACGTTCCCGGCGGGGAAGGCACCGGCGCGAGGCGGAAGAGGCGGACAAGGCCCGTCGGGCACACGGTGTTCCGGGCGAGGCCGAGTCGATCGACCCGTCGAGCGCGGGAAGCAGGAATGGTGGTCGGGTGGGGGTGACCTACAAGTATTTCGGCGCGCCGGACGGCGCCACCGCCGCCCGCGTCCCGATCTCGATGCGGCCCGAGGAACTCGGCGGCGACGAGCTCGGCATGGGCGGCATGTTCACCAAGATCAAGCCGGAGACGATGGCCGCCATGGTCCTCACCGGCATCGAAGGCGTCCCCCTGCACAAGGTGCCACCCCTGGAACTGGTCGTCCTGCACCCCGACTACGCGGTCGTGAAACTCCCCATGACGGTCGTCGACCCGCTCCGCGGCATCGGCGAGGAGGCGGTGGGCGCGGCGGCCTTCATCTGGTCCACGGTCCCCGACCGCGGCGGCCCCAACGACGCCTTCAACGTCTACCGGCTGCTGCACGAGTGGCAGGACTTCTCGCACCGGCTGCACGAGGCGGGGCACCAGGCGTACTGCCTTGTGTGGCCCTGACCTGGGGTTTTACTGGCGTTGGGCGGGGTCTTCGGGCCTCGCCCTTCTCAGTGCCGGAGAGGGGCCGTCAGGCGGCCAGGGCACATTGAGGGCACATGGGTTTTGCTGGGGGTTCTGATGTGCCCTGGGCTGCGGGCGGAGCGCCGTCGTCCTCGGCTTCGGCTTCTTCGGCTTCGGTGAAGGCGTCGTCGATCGCCTTGCGGGTGCGGGTCTCGCTGGACGGCAGAAGGTGCGTGTACGTCCGGAGCGTGAAGCCGGGGTCCGAGTGGCCGAGGTACTCGGAGAGCGCCTTGATGCTCTCCCCCGCGTCCAGGAGCACGGAGGCGTAGGCGTGCCGGAGGGCGTGCATGCCGTCGTCCGGCGCCGCCTGGAGGTACCTCGCCCCACGCTCGCGGGGAGGGATCACGCCGGCGGCGGCCAGGGCGAGCTTCCAGGCACCCATGTTGAAGACGCTGCGGTTGTAGGCCCGGTCCTTCTCGTCGACGAAGAGCAGGCGGAAGGTCTTGGGCTCGCCGTCGGGCTTCGCCCAGGGCAGAGTGACCGCCGTCGGCGGGAATTGCCTCATGTGGGCCTTGAGGGCAGCCGCCAGCTGAGTCGGCAGCGGCACGGACCGGATCTTGTTGCCCTTGGGCAGGGCGAAGACGGGCTTCGTGCCGACGAGTCGCACTTGCCGGTTGACGTGGATCCAGCCGCCCTTGAAGTCGATGTCCTCGACGGCGAAGCCGAAGACCTCGCCCTGGCGCAGACCGCAGCCGAAGGCGAGCCGGCCGCCGGCCTGGAAGCGTTTGGGCAGTCCGGCGATGACGGCGCGTACGCGATCCAGGGACCAGGGGACGATCTTCTTCTTGGTCGCGGTCGGCAGCTTGACCGCCTTCGACTTGCACGGGTTCTTCGGCAGCAGCCCGTCCTCCACGGCCATGCCGAGGATGCTGGAGAGGATGTCGAAGATGCCCTCGATCGTCGACACCTCGAAGCCGCCGTCCTGAAGCGTGCGGACCCAGCCCTGAATGACCGAGGGCTTGTTCAGGGACCGCAGCTCGCGCCGGCCGAGGTGGGCGACGATGTGGTTGCGGACGATGGCCTCGTAGCGGAGGGCCGTGGTCGGGCCCACCGAGTTCGCGTCGAGCCACTTCTGGGCATAGGCGCCGAGCGTCTGCTTCGTCTCGGCGGGAACGACGTAACTGCCGCTCCGGATCTCGACATCGACCTCGGCCGCCCGCTTGTCGGCTTCGGCCCTCGTGTGGAAGTTCTCCTTGCGCTGGTGGCCGTCCAGGTCGCGATACCGGACCTGCCAGCGCTTGCCGATCCCATGATCCGATGTCGGCACCATTCGCCGGGTGCGGCTCTTGTGCTCGCCGCACTGGGTCTCGTCCGGCTTGGGGTGGGACTTGTGCCAGCGGTCGTATACGTCAGCCAAGAAGGGCCTCCTGCGCTCGGCCGCGGGCATCTGCTTCGGCGTGGCGAGGAGGGGCGGGGCGGGCCCCAACGGGCAACAGAGCCGTCGGCGGGACACCGAGGGCTGCGGCGATCACGGCGAGGTCGTCGATGTCGCAACGCCGATGGGCGCGCTCGGTACGGCTGAGTGCGGTGTTGGTCATCGGGCGTCCCATCGCGGTGCAACGGGCGGCCAGTTGATGCTGGGTGAGGCCGAGCGCCAGTCGTATGTGTTCGATGGCGCGGGCGGCGTGGAGGCCGGCTGGGCCTATTTCAAGAGGTCGAGTTGCCATGACAGGTAGCTGTAACTTGCAGCCGGAGCCTTTGGCAATAGTTGGTTCACGAACTCTACAGAAGTCTCTGCCCGCCGGGTCGCGAATTGGTCTGGAGATTACCCGACGCAAGACGCCCGAAAGCCGCACTGCGGTTTTGGCGCGATTTGGAAAGCGAGCGCAGTGTAGCTTGCAGCAGCATCCGGTGGGGGTCACCACCTGCGGTTACGAGCCGCCCATCGCACCAGCACTAACTTTTTGGTTGACCGGCGATTCGCCCTTACGGTTATGACTCCCCGGCCGCCCAACGGGAACTGCTGGAGAGTTCTAGAACCAACTCTGGACTTCTTCGCCCGGGATGTGGCTGTGTTGTCCACACTGTTGTCCGAAACCGAAAATGGAGCCCTATGCCGAGCCTTTCCCCCCGTCCTGCCCACACCGCCGCCGACGCCTCCCGACGCGGCCCCCTGGCCACCCCGGCGGAAGTCGCCGAGTACCTCGGGGTGCCGGTGAAGACGCTCTACCAGTGGAAGTACCGGGGCATCGGCCCCAACGTGCACAAGGTCGGCCGTCACCTGCGCTACCGCTGGCACGAGGTCGACGCCTGGCTCGACCGGCAGACCGCGTACGACCTCACGGCATGACTCACGGGGGAACAGAGCGGTCCCCGGCGCGCCAACGCCGAGGGCCGGAGATTCCCCTGCGCATCGCTCATCCCTGAACGAACGAACCGGTGAGGGGCGGGACCCAGTCCGTCCTGCCCCTCACCAGAAAGGAACGTCTATGGAGGACGCTACGTCCTCGGACGCGGCGAGTGCGCCCGCCGGCGCGGAGGCCGGGCCCAAGGTCGTCTGGCCGCCCGTAACAGTCCCCGGGCAGGGGACGGGCCCGCGCAACGGGGACCGTCGCAATGGGGACCGGGCCGAGTCACGGTCCCCACGTCAGGGGACCGGGGCCGGCCCCCGCGTCGAATCCGAAGACGGTCCCCGCAGTGGGGCCCGTCCCTTGGGACCGAACCCCCGGGGCCGGCCCCCTCGTGCGGGGACCGGGGACCGACCGCACCATGGAGCTGCTCCGTGGCCGCCGGAGGGCGCGGTCCCGTCCCGCGACCGGGCACGGTCCGGGGACCGGATATCCGTCGGTGTAGGAGAGATGCAGGCCGGCGGCGTGGGGACCGGACCGCAGGCTGGGGACGGGACCGGTCCGGGCGGACCGGTCCCGTCCCCGGAGCGGGACCAAGAGCCCGGTCCCGGCCCCCTGGTCCCCGACGGGGGGACCGGTCCCCAGGATGCGGGCATCGCCCGGGGGGACCGTGCGGCAGGGGACCGTGGCCCCCGAGAGACCGCGGGGACCGGGACCGGGCAGGCGAAGGGCGGGACCGTGGTCCCGGACGACGGTCCGGGGACCGGGGACCATGGAAGCGCCGGCGGCGGGGCGGCGGAGGACGGGGCCGTGCTGCTGGACAAGGTGCGGTCGACGATCGGCCGGTACGTGGTGCTGCCGAGCCAGGAGGCGCTGACCGCGGTCACGCTGTGGGTGGCGGCCTCCCACATCCAGCCCGCCCTCCAGCACGCGCCGCGGCTGGCGGTGGTCGGCCCGACCAAGGGATGCGGCAAGTCCCGCGTCCTGGACGTGCTCCACGAGACGGCGCACCAGCCGATGATGACGGTGAACACCTCCCCCGCCGTGGTCTTCCGCGTCATCGGCAAGAACCCGCCGACGCTGCTGGTCGACGAGGCCGACACCATCTTCGGCCCCAAGGCCGGCGAGAAAGAGGACCTGCGCGGCCTGCTCAACGCCGGGCACCAGCGCAACCGGCCCGCCTGGCGGATCTCCGGACCGGAGCACAAGCCGACCGCCTTCCCCACCTTCGCCATGGCCGCGCTGGCCGGGATCGGCGACCTGCCCGACACGATCATGGACCGGGCGGTCGTGCTCCGCATGCAGAAGCGCAAGCCCGGCGAGCGGATCACCCCGTTCCGCTCGCGCTACTCCGTGCCCGAACTGAACGCACTGCGCGACCGGCTGGCCGCCTGGCTGACCCCGCTGCGCGGCACCGCCGCCGCTCTGGTGCCGACGATGCCGGTCGAGGACCGCGCCGCGGACACCTGGGAGCCGCTGGTCATCGTCGCCGACCTGGCCGGCGGCCACTGGCCCGCGCAGGCCCGCGCCGCCTGCCTGGCAATGACCCGGCACGAAGCCGTCCAGGACGAGCAGACGACCCTGAAAACGCGACTGCTGCGCGACATCCGCCGCATCTTCGAACAGGAGGGCAACAAAGAGGCCCTGCGCTCGCAGGACCTGCTCGCCGCGCTGCTGACGGACGCCGAGTCCCCATGGCCGGACTACGGCTCCAAGGGGCTGAACGCCTACCACTTGTCGGCGCTACTCAGGGACTTCGGCATCCGCCCGGCCAACTACCGCTTCGAACAGGGCCGTCAGGCCAAGGCATACGCCCGCAACCAGTTCCTCGACGCCTGGGCCCGCTACTGCCCCGACCCCACCACCACTCCCGCGCAGCCGGCCCACACAGGTGGGCACGAGTTCATGCCCGCACGTCCGGCCCCGGGCAAACCGCCCACTCCTCCGGCCGGGTCGCTGCCCATCGGCCTACCCGGCGCCACCGGCCCCAAGCACGCCCGCTGACCCGCCTCCCCCTCTGGGACCGTCTCAGTCCGTCCCATCCGTCCCCGCGCAGGTCAGTGCGGGGACGGACTTCCTCGCCGCAACGGATCGATCCGTACCTGCATGCCGGTCCGTACCTGTCCTGACCAGCCACGGGACGGATGCGACGGACGTGACGAAGCCCTGCCCACACACCACTGGAGCACGACTGTGCACGATGACCCCGCAGACGACGCCCCCTTCCGCCCCCGCGGGGAGCTCCTCGGGCCCGCCCACCGAGCAGCAGCAAGGTATGCCGTTGGACCGTCCAAGGGCCGGTCCAACGGGGACTCCGCCCCAGGGGTGGCGGAGATCCTCGGGCGCCAGGGGGCGCCCGAGGATGACCAGCGCGCCGAGGCCGCGGTCGTCGTCCTGCCGCGCGCCGCCGAAGCCGCCGCCCTGCACCGCATCGCCCGTCGCCGCAAGCGCAAAGACACCCAGCGCAAGGAACGCGTCGACGTGCGCTACAGCGTCGAAGAGAAGACCGCCATCCTCGCCAGGGCCCGATCGCTCAACATCGCCGGCGCCCACTACGTCGGCGCCGTCGTCATGGCCCACCTCCACGGCGACCTCGCCCTGCCCGGCCAGCGCACCCCGCTGGACGACTACATCGACGAGCTGACCGCCCTGCGCGAGCAGGTCGCCAAGATCGGCAACAACGCCAATCAGATCGCCCGCAAGCTCAACTCCGACGGCCATCCACATCCTGGGGATACCGCCGCCCTCGCCCAGACCGAACGCACCCTGGGCGCGGTCCGCGCTGCCATCAGCGAGATCGCTGCAGCCGCAAACCAGACCGTCACCACCAAGGCCGCCCGGTGATCGCCAAGATCAGCAGCGGCAAGGACACGGCCGGCCTGATCCGCTATCTGTTCGACACCAAGAAGGCCAAAGACCACACCGACCCCCATCTCGTCGCCTCCTGGGACGGCTTCGCCCCCGACCCCGGCCGCAGCAACGACTTCGCCGCGACGAAGAAGCTCCTGGTGGCCGACCTCGACCTCCGTGTCAAGCAAGCCCGCCGACTCGGCCGGGCACCCGAGCGGCACGTCTGGCACTGCTCCCTCCGCGCCGCCACAACCGACCGCCACCTGAGCGACGAGGAGTGGGGCGACATAGCCCGCCGCGTCGTGGCCGCCACCGGCATCGCGCCACAGGACGACCCGGACGGCTGCCGCTGGGTCGCCGTCCGCCACGCTCCCGACCACATCCACATCGCCGCCACCAAGGTCCGCGGCGACCTGCGCACCGCACGCCACTGGAACGACTACCTCACCGCCGACCGCGAACTCGCCACCATCGAGAAGGAATACGGCCTCTTCCAAGTCGTCCGCGGAGACCGCACCGCCGCCAAGCGAACCTCTCGCGCCGAACAGGAAAAGGCCCGCCGGCAAGGTCAGGACAAGCCGGCTCGCGAACGCCTGCGCACCATCGTCCGCACCGCCGTGGCCGCCACCACCAGCACCGAGGAGTTCATCCGCCTGCTCAGCCACACCGACGGCGTGCTGGTCGAAATCGTGCACTTCCCCTCCGGCGACGTACGCGGCTACAAGGTCGCCAGCGAAGACACCACCACCGCCGGCAAGGAACCCGTCTGGTACTCCGGCTCCGAACTCGCGCCGGACCTGTCCTTCCCCAAGATCCGAGCACGCCTGGAGGCCACCGACCCGCAGCCGACCATCCAGCCGGGCAGGCGCAGGCCCAACCCCTGGCACCAGGCCACCGCCGCCGCCGAACGCATCCCCCAGCACCTCACCGGAAACGACGACCGAGCCTCCCAGGCCCACCTCGCCGCCTTCGGCGAAGCCCTCGACGCCCTGCCCCTCCTCGCCCCCGCACCCATCCGCGCCCAGCTCCGCGCAGCAGCCTCCTCGTTCGAGCGCGCCACCCGCTCCCGCATCCAGGCCGAACACCACCACGCCCGCGCCCTGCGAGGCGCCGTACGGGCGATGCTCCGCGAGCCCGCACCCAGGGACGGCACGGCTCTGGCGATGTTCCTCGATGCCGCGATCCTCGTCGCCATAACCGCCGCCCGCTGGCACCAGCTCCGCCACCACGACCAACAGGTCGCCGCCGCCCAGCAGACTCTGCTCCACCTCCAAGCCGCCTACGACCAAGCTGCAGCTGTTCCCCTGGCGGTCCTCGCCCAGCGCCGACCGCCCCAACAGACTGTGGACCGGCACATCCACCACATCCGTAGGGCCGTGCCCGAGCACGCGGAGCAGGTCCTCAAAGACCCCGCTGTCGACGCCCTCACTGCCGCGCTCGCCGAAGCGGAAGCACTGGGGCACGACCCGGAGCGACTCCTCCGGCAGGCCGCCGACCAACGTGCTCTGGATGACGCCCGCTTCCCCGCAAGGACCTTGGCCTGGCGTATGCAGCGCTTCAGCGCACGGCCCGCGCCCAGCTCACGCGCTCGCGCAGCCCAGGCCCGCAGCGAAGCACGGCCCGAAGAGACACCACAGCGCCCCAACACGCCGACCCACGAAGCAGCCGCGGCCTCGCTCCCGCGCCCGCCCCAGGCACGGCGGCGCTGATCACGATGGCACAGACAGCCTGGAAGTAAGCAGCTCCAGCAGTTCCTCCCAGCGATACCGGTCGGCCCCGCCGCCCGCCTTCGGCCGGTGAGGCTCGTAGGAGCCGATCAGGACGCCCATGGCGGGCGCCTCGTGCAAGATGCCCAGCGCGAAGTTACCGAACCGACGTCCCAGTGCCGCTCCTGTGCCGCGGTGATCAGCAGGCCGACGTCGGCTGCGACCCCGGCCGCGCAGGCCACGATCCGGAGGAACGACTTGTCGTGCTGATCACTCGCGCGGGGCACTCCTACTTGGCGGCTGGCATGTGCACGTGCGGCTCGGGCAGGGTCTCAGCCGACGCGAGTCTCGCCGTCGGTGTAATGGCCCAGCAGATCACCCAGGGCGGAGCGGTTGAGGATCACAGGTGACCGGTCGAGGTCCTTGGAATCGCGCACCGCCGCGTATGCACCGAGGTCGGCGATCTCCACGCAGTCGTTGGCGCCTCCGCTGTAGGAGCTCTTGCGCCAGCGCGCCTTGTGAAGGTCCTCTGCGCGGGGGCGGCGGGGCGGGGTCGTGCTCATGGTTCGAGCTCCTCGGCAGTGCGGGTGAGGTGGGTACGGGTCTCGGCCGGGCTCAGGGCAGAAGCCCTGAGCTGGTCGAAGATGTCCGTGTAGTTCTGGATGTCGCTCTCGGACTCCAGGTACACGGAGTTGTTGGGGTTCTCCAGCCAGACCAGCGGGGCTGTGGGCTGGGGGGGGACTGGAGTCTCCTTGATCATCAGATCCGCCGTTGATCAGTCACTCCCACCAACTGCCGCCGACGCTGTCCGCACAACAGTTCTATCGGGGCATCAGACGGGTCCGCCCAGCACGATCTTCCATACTCGGGTCGCCACCTGGAGGTTGAGCCGGTCCTCGACGTTCGCGAGGTCGTTGCCGCTGATGTCGCGGATGCGCTGGAGTCGATAGCGCAGCGTGCTGCGGTGGATCGCGAGGGATTCGGCGGTCTCGTCGTAGTTGCCGCCGCAGTCGAAGTACCGGGTCAGGGTCTCCACCATGGTCGCGTGGTGCCGGGAGTCGTAGTCGATGAGCTGCCCGAGCCACTCGTGGACGAACGTCTCCAGTTCCCGGTAATCGTTGCCAGGTCCCAGGATGCGGTAGAGGCCAAGCTCGTCGAAGAACGTCGTGCCGTAGCGCTCGCGGGAGTGGCGGCGCACTTCCAGGGCGCGCTGCGCCTCCTGGTAGCGGTGGGGGATGCCGTCCACGGAGTCGGAAGGGGCGCTCACCCCGATCGTCCCGGACCGTGTCCCGGTCTCCCGGGCGAGCGCCTCGTACAGCGCGCGGGCGTGCGGCCTGTCGTCGGCGACCAGGACCACGTGGTCGGAACGTCGGGTCAGCAGCGCGCGCATGCCCACGGCAGAGGCCGCCCGGCCCACGGTCTGCGCGAAGGAATCGTCCGCAGTCCGGTTCGACCACTGCACCACGACGATGTAGTGGCTGCGGTGCAGGTCGTGTCCGACTGCCTCGGACCGAGCGTAGGCGCTCGCCTCGTCCGTCCCTGCCAGGAGGTCGTCGACCAGTTCGCGGTGCAGCCTCAGCTCCACTTCGGCCAGATCACGCAGGTGCGCCAGCTCCAGGGCGAGCGACATGGCGGCGTGTTCCAGCGCGAGCACGGTGTGCTCGTCGGCCTCGTTCCGGGCATCGACCAGGGCCAGCACGCCCAGGATCTCGCCGTGCGGGCGGACCAGGGTGATCAGCCGGTCCTTTATCCGCACCGGCCCGATCTCCCGGGCGACGGCGTGCAGCATTTCGTCCTGGCGCACGGGGTCCGGTTCCGGATAGGGGTCGGGGCGGCTGGGGCCGGTCCAGGACCTCAGCCGACCGAAGCGGTCCTCGACCAACGCGGGGAGTCCGGTGAGCCCGTGCAGTGCGCGGGTGATGGCTTCCTCGCCGCCGCCCGAGGCAGCGATGTCGACCATGAGCGCGTGAACGGCCCGCAGGTACCCCAGCTCAGCCGCGACGGAGATCAGCTGTCGCTGGAGGGCTGTCCGTTCCGCCCTCAGCCGGTGCAGCTCCAGCGCGTCCTCGCGTTGGCGGCGGTGTGCGAAGGCGACTGACAGAGCAGCAGCGGTGTGCCGGACGAGCGTGGCGAGCAGGGAGCGCTCGGCCTCGGTGGGCCGGGAGCGGGACGTCACCACGAGGTAGCCGTGGAGTCCCTCACGTCCGCGCAGCCCCAGGGCCCGGCCCCAGGGGCTGCCGGGTACGGTCACAGGGCCGTCTTGCCCGGCCAGCTCCCGCACCCTCCGGTCCACGGCCAAGTCATGGATCTGCCCGACCCACGGGCTGGGGACCAGGTCGCCGTCCACCCTGAGGTATCCGGCCTCGGCGCTGTATGGCCCTGCGGTGGCTATGTGGTCCATGGCCAGGCGCAGGATCTCGCCTTCGTCCCGGGCGTCGAACAGGGCGCGGGAGAGCGCCATCAGTTCGTGGAGGGCGTGGTCGGCTGGGGTGGGAACGGGTGGGCGGGGCCCTCTCCGCGCGGCCGTGAGCTGCCGCCCGGCGCTGCCCCGCGGAAGGCTGCTCTCCCGGTCGGAGCGGCGGCGGTACAGGTGGTGCGCCCGGCTGCCGGCCATGCGATCACTCCGTTCTCGCCGAGCCTTCAGGGGGCGAGCGGTGTTCCGGGTACCCGCTCGCGGGTCGGCTCATCCGAGATGTTCGGATTCTTCCTCTCGTACTCGTGGGGCGACCGGACCCGTGCATTTCTGACTCGCCAGGCGCAGGCGTGGAGCCACTCGGCTGGCCACTCTGGGGAGTGTTCGGAACCCTCCGTGCGCACCGGCAGGAAGGACTGGGCGATGACCGAGCAGCATCGCAGGCCGGTTGCCTCGTACGAGACGTACGGGGAAGCCGAACGCGCCGTTGACCATCTCTCTGACCATGGATTTCCCGTGGAGAGGGTGGCGATCATCGGCCAGGACGTGCGCCTGGTCGAGCAAGTGATCGGCCGGATGGACTACGGCAGGGCCGCCCTTCACGGAGCGGCGAGCGGTGCGCTCCCCGGTGTCCTGATCGGCTGGCTGTTCGGCCTTGTGAACTGGCTCGACCCCGTCGTCTCCGTCCTGCTCCTCGCCCTGTACGGGCTGATCTTCGGAGCGATCGTCGGCGCGCTGTTCGGCATGCTGCTGCACGCCCTGCAGGGCGGTCGCCGGGATTTCGCCTCGCTCCGCTCGATGCAGCCGAGCCGGTACGAGGTCGTCGTGGACGAGGCGGTCGCCGATGAGGCTGTACGGCTGATCGGCGCGATGCAGACCACCGGCGGAGGTCCCACTCGTACCTGAAAAACGTGATCCGGAAAGTCGGCGCAGGCGCCGGACCGGGAGGAGTTCCTCATGGCGAAGGCAGTGGGCATCGACCTGGGCACCACCAACTCGGTGATCGCCGTGTGGGAGGGCGGCGAGCCGTCCGTCGTGCCCAACAGCGAGGGCAACCGCACGACACCGTCCGTGGTGGCCTTCACCGATACCGGCGAGCGCCTGGTGGGCCAGCTGGCCCGGCGCCAGGCGATCCTCAACCCCAAGGGGACCATCTACTCGGCCAAGCGGTTCATCGGCCGGCACTTCGACGAGATCTCCGACGAGGCCAGGGCGGTGGCGTACGACGTCGTCGAGGGCGACGGCGGGGCGGCCCGCTTCAAGGTGCGCGACAAGCTGTACGCGCCTGAGGAGATCAGCGCACAGGTGCTGCGCAAACTCGCCGACGACGCCTCCAAGCAGCTGGGGGAACGGGTCACGGAGGCGGTCATCACGGTGCCCGCCTACTTCAACGACGCTCAGCGCACCGCCACCAAGGACGCCGGACGGATCGCGGGACTGGAGGTGCTGCGGATCATCAACGAGCCGACGGCGGCCGCCCTCGCGTACGGCATGGACAAGAAGCAGCACGAGACCGTCCTCGTCTTCGACCTGGGCGGCGGCACCTTCGACGTGAGCATCCTCGACGTCGGCGACGGCGTGGTGGAGGTGCGCTCCACCGCCGGCGACAGCCACCTGGGCGGCGACGACTTCGACCGGCGTCTGGTGGATTACCTCGCGGACGACTTCCAGAAGGAGAACGGCATCGACCTGCGCAAGGACCCGCAGGCGCTGCAACGACTGTTCGAGGCGTCGGAGAAGGCCAAGACCGAGCTCAGTTCGGTGACGCAGACGCAGGTCAGCCTGCCGTTCATCACCGCCGACGCCTCGGGCCCCAAGCACCTCACCGACTCGATCATGCGGTCCACGTTCGAGCAGATCACCGGCGACCTGGTGGAGCGTTGCCTGGGACCGCTCCAGCAGGCACTGGCCGACGCCAAGGCCGGCGAGAGCGACATCGACGAGGTCATCCTCGTAGGCGGCTCCACACGTATCCCGGCGGTCCAGGCCCTGGTCCGCCGGCTGACCGGCGGCAAGGAACCCAACATGAGCGTCAACCCCGATGAGGTCGTGGCCCTGGGCGCCGCGATCCAGGCCGGGGTGCTCAAGGGCGAGGTCAAGGACGTCCTGCTGCTCGACGTCACACCCTTGTCGCTGGGCATAGAGACGCGCGGCGGAGTGATGACGAAGATCATCGAGCGGAACACCACCATCCCGGTGCGCCGTACCGAGACCTTCTCCACCGCCGAGGACAACCAGCCGGCCGTCGATGTGGTGGTCCTCCAGGGCGAGCGCGAGCGGGCCGCCGACAACCGGGTGCTCGGCCGGTTCCAGCTCACCGACATCCGGCCGGCGCCGCGGGGCGAACCACAGATCGAGGTCACCTTCGACATCGACGCCAACGGCATCCTCAACGTCAGGGCCCGCGACCGGGACACCGGCAAGGAACAGGGCATCACCATCAGCGAGAGCTCCAACCTGGACCGCAGTGAGGTCGAACGCATGGTCCAGGAGGCCGAGCGCAACCGGGGCCAGGACCAGGCACTCCGCGAGGCCGTCGACGCCCGCAACGAGCTCGACGCCGTCGCCTACCAGGTCGAGAAGCGCCTCGCCGAACTGGGCGACGCAGCGCCCACGCACGAGAAGGCACGCGCCGAGATGCTCGTGTCCGACGCCCGGGCGGCGGTCAAGGAAGAGGCGGGCGTGGAGCGCGTGCGGCCCCTGGCCTCCGAACTCCAGCAGGTGCTCGCCGGGCTGGCGGCCCATCAGGCCGCCGCCACGGGCGGTTCCGGCCAGGACACCACCGGGGGCGGCGCGACCGGTGGCCCGAGTGGCGGTGGCGGTGACGACGACGTCATCGACGCCGAGTTCGACAAGGACTGAGGTGCGCCATGCCCAGCCACCCCCAGGAACCCGACCGGGCCGCGTCGGAGCCGGTCGAACCGGTCCCGGAAGGCGCCGTACGCCCTCCTCGCGGGGATTTGCCGCAACCGGGCCCGCCGCCCCGGCCGGAAGCGGCGCACGACGAACCGGGACCCGACGCCGCCGGCCCCACGCCTGCCGAGGACGAGTACACGACCGCGATCCAGGAACTGGAGGACCGCTGGCGGCGCGCGCTCGCCGACCTCGACAACCTCCGCAAGCGCCACGCCAGGGAACTGGAGCGGGAGCGGACGGTCGAGCGTTCCCGTACGGCGGCCGTCTTCCTGCCCGTCCTGGACAACCTCGAGCTCGCCCTGACCCATGCCGGAGCCGACCCCGGCGCGATCGTGGAGGGCATCCGGGCGGTCCACGACCAGGCGGTGAACGTCCTCGAACTGCTCGGCTACCCGCGGCACGCGGAGACCGGCGTCGCCTTCGACCCGGCCCGGCACGAGGTGGTCGGCGTCGTCCAGGACCCCGACGCCGCACCGGGCACGGTCGTCGAGGTGCTGCGCCCGGGCTACGGGGACGGCGAACGGCAGCTCAGGCCCGCCGCCGTGACGGTCGCGAAGCGGGAGTGACCGGTCATGGCACGGGACTTCTACGAGGTGCTGGGCGTGTCGCGGACCGCGAGCCAGGACGAGATCCAGCAGGCATATCGCAAGCTCGCCCGCAAGTACCACCCCGACGTCAACAAGGACCCGGGGGCGGAGGAACGCTTCAAGGACCTCAACGAGGCATACAGCGTCTTGTCGGACCCGAAGACCCGGGCCCGTTACGACCGCTTCGGCGAGGACTTCCGCAAGATCCCCGAGGACTTCGACGAACGGGTCGCGGCCGGAGCGGGCGGCGGCTTCCGCGCTCGGAGGACCGCGGGCGCGGGCGGCCCCCGCGTCCGGTACACCACCGGCTTCGGCGACGACTTCGCAGCGGAGGGCATCGACATCGAGGACCTGCTCGGCTCCATGTTCGGAGCCGGCGCCGCCCAAGGCGGCGTCCCCGGAGCGGACCAGGAGGCCGAACTGCCGCTCACCGTCGAGGAGGCGTACCGAGGCGGCCGTCGCACCGTCACGCTCGCCGGTCCCACGGGGCAGCCGCGGCGGTACGAGGTCGTCGTGCCGCCGGGCGTCACCGACGGGCAGCGCATCCGGCTGGCGGGGGAGGGCGGCCGGGGCAATGGTGCCGCCCCCGCGGGCGACCTGTACCTGCGGGTGCGTATCCAGCCCCACCCCCGGTTCCGGCTGGACGGCCGCGACGTGTACGTCCAGGTCCCGGTCGCCCCCTGGGAGGCGGCCCTGGGTGCGACCGTGCCGGTGCCCACCCCCGGCGGTGGCACGGCCAAGGTCACGGTGCCCGCGGGCTCGTCCAGCGGCCGGCGGCTGCGGCTGCGCGGCGAGGGCATGCCGAACCCGCGCGGCGCGAACGGCGACCTGTACGCCGAACTCCGCGTCATGGTGCCGCCCGCCCTCGGCGACCGGGAGCGCGAACTGTTCGAGGAGCTCGCCGCCACCTCCTCGTTCGACCCCAGGAGGACGCGATGAACGACCGACCCGCGGGAGCGGCAGGCATCGGCCGGGACGGCGTGGGCGCCCGTCCGGTACGGACGGGCGCCCACGCCACCGCCTCGGCGGCTGTCCGGTACGCGCTCGTGCCCGTCCCCAGGCTCTCGCTGGACGCCGTGGCCCGTCGCTCGGGCCTTCACCCCGATCTGATCCGCCGGTTCGTCGCCCTCGGCCTGGTCGACGCCGAGCGCGATGCCGCGGGGCACCTGGTGTTCGACCCCACGGCGCCGGCGGTCCTCGCCCGCATCCAGCGGCTGCGCTCCGGACTCTGCCTCAACTACGCATCCATCGGCCTGGTGCTGGACCTGCTGGACCGCATCAGCCTGCTCGAAGCCGCCCTGCGCGGCCGCGGCACGAGGAGTGAAACACCCCCATGGACATGAACCGTCTCACCCAGAAGTCCCAGGAAGCCCTCCAGGAGGCCCAGACCGCGGCCGTCCGCATGGGACAGACCGAGGTCGACGGGGAACACCTGCTGCTCGCACTTCTCGATCAGGAGGACGGTCTGATCCCGCGGTTGCTGCAAGAGGCCGGCACCGAGCCGAAGGAACTGCGCGCGGCCGTGCGCGAGGAACTCTCCCGCCGCCCGAAGGTCACCGGCCCCGGCGCGGCACCCGGCCAGGTCTTCGTCACTCAGCGCCTCGCCCGCCTGCTCGACGCGGCCGAACGGGAGGCCAAACGCCTCAAGGACGAGTACGTGTCCGTGGAGCACCTCCTGCTCGCCCTGGCTGAGGAGGGCCCTTCAACCGCCGCCGGGCGGCTGCTCAAGGAGGCCGGCATCACCCGGGACTCGTTCCTGAGCGCGCTCACCCAGGTCCGCGGCAACCAGCGCGTCACCTCGGCCAACCCCGAAGTGGCCTACGAGGCTCTGGAGAAGTACGGCCGCGATCTCGTCGCCGAGGCCAGGGACGGCAGGCTCGACCCGGTCATCGGCCGGGACGCCGAGATCCGCCGCGTCACCCAGATCCTCAGCCGCAAGTCCAAGAACAACCCGGTCCTCATCGGCGACCCCGGCGTCGGCAAGACCGCCATCGTCGAGGGTCTCGCCCAGCGCATCGTCCGCGGCGACGTGCCCGAAGGGCTGCGCGACAAGACTGTGTTCGCCCTCGACATGGGCTCCCTGGTCGCCGGCGCCAAGTACCGCGGTGAGTTCGAGGAACGCCTCAAGGCCGTGCTCAGCGAGGTCAAGGCCGCCCAGGGGCGCATCCTGCTCTTCGTCGACGAACTGCACACCGTCGTCGGCGCGGGCGCCGCCGAAGGGGCCATGGACGCGGGCAACATGCTCAAGCCGATGCTCGCCCGCGGCGAACTGCACATGATCGGCGCCACCACCCTCGACGAGTACCGCAAGCACATCGAGAAGGACGCTGCCCTCGAACGCCGCTTCCAGCAGGTGCTGGTCGACGAGCCGAGCGTGGAGGACACCATCTCCATCCTGCGCGGACTGCGCGAACGCCTGGAGGTCTTCCACGGCGTGAAGATCCAGGACACCGCGCTGGTCTCCGCGGCCACCCTCAGCCACCGCTACATCACCGACCGGTTCCTGCCCGACAAGGCCATCGACCTCGTCGACGAGGCGTGCGCCCGGCTGCGTACCGAGATCGACTCCATGCCCGCCGAACTCGACGAGATCACCCGCCGTGTCACCCGCCTGGAGATCGAGGAGGCGGCCCTGTCCAAGGAGACCGATCCCGCCAGCAAAGCCCGCCTGGAGGAACTGCGCAGGGAACTGGCCGACCTGCGCGGCGAGGCCGACGCCAAACACGCCCAGTGGGAGGCCGAACGGCAGGCGATCCGCCGCGTGCAGGAACTGCGCCAGGAACTGGAGCAGGTCCGCCACGAGGCGGAGGAGGCCGAACGCGCCTACGACCTCAACCGCGCCGCCGAACTCCGCTACGGCCGCCTCCAGGACCTGGAGCGCCGACTTGCCGCAGAGGAGGACCAACTGGCCGCCAAACAAGGGCAGAACCGGCTGCTGCGCGAGGTCGTCACCGAGGAGGAGATCGCCGAGATCGTCGCCGCCTGGACCGGCATCCCGGTCGCCCGCCTCCAGGAGGGCGAACGCGAGAAACTGCTGCGCCTCGACGAGATCCTGCGCGAGCGCGTCATCGGCCAGGACGAGGCCGTCAAGCTCGTCGCCGACGCCATCATCCGCGCCCGCTCCGGCATCCGCGACCCTCGCCGCCCCATCGGCTCGTTCATCTTCCTCGGCCCCACCGGCGTCGGGAAGACCGAGCTGGCCAAGACCCTCGCCCGGGCCCTGTTCGACTCCGAGGAGAACATGGTCCGCCTCGACATGAGTGAGTACCAGGAGCGGCACACCGTCAGCCGGCTCATGGGCGCACCGCCCGGATACGTCGGCTACGAGGAAGGCGGCCAGCTCACCGAGGCCGTACGCCGCAAGCCGTACTCGGTTGTGCTGTTCGACGAGATCGAGAAGGCGCACACCGATGTCTTCAACACCCTGCTGCAGATCCTCGACGACGGCCGCATCACCGATGCTCAGGGCCACACCGTCGACTTCCGCAACACCGTGATCATCATGACGTCCAACATCGGCTCCGAGCACCTCCTCGACGGCGCCACCGCCGAGGGTGAGATCAAGCCCGACGCCCGCGCCCTGGTGATGGGCGAGCTGCGCGGGCACTTCCGCCCGGAGTTCCTCAACCGCGTCGACGACATCGTGCTGTTCAAACCGCTCGGTGAGCGCCAGATCGAGCGGATCGTGGAGCTGCAGTTCGACGAGCTGCGGCGGCGGGTCGCTGAACGCCGCATCACCGTCGAACTCACCGATGCAGCACGCGAGCTGATCGCCCACCAGGGCTACGACCCGGTGTACGGGGCCCGGCCGCTGCGGCGCTACATCTCCCACGAGGTCGAGACACTGGTCGGACGCGCCCTGCTGCGCGGCGACGTCCAGGACGGCGCGACGGTCCGCGTCGACGCCGAGCACGGAGAGCTGGTGGTCACCTACGACCAGCAGGAGGGGGCCCGGGAAGCGAGGGCGGCGTGAACACCACCCGGACGACGACGGTGACCTGCCCGAAGTGCGGGCGCGGCAACCGGATTCCCGTGGCCGCCGAGGGCCGCCCCAAATGCGGCCACTGCAAGCAGCCCCTGCCCTGGATCGTCGACGCGGGCGACGACGACTTCGCCGAGGTCGCCGACAACGCCGCCCAGCCCGTCGTCGTCGACCTCTGGGCCACCTGGTGCGGCCCCTGCCGCATGGTCAGCCCCGCCCTCGAACAGGTCGCCCGCGACCTCGCCGGACAGATCAAGCTCGTCAAGGTCGACGTCGACAAGAACCCGCGGCTCAGCCGGCGGTTCGAGGTGCAGGCGGTGCCGACCCTGCTCGTCCTGGACCAGGGCGAGACGGTCGCCCGGCAGGCCGGGGCGGCACCCGCGCACGTCCTGCGCTCGTGGGTCGAGCAGGCGATGGTGAGCCGGCAAACCACTGCAGGAGGGTGAACACGATGGACCGGCCACCGCGGGAGCCCCACGAAACCGCAGTACGGAACTGCGCGTCCCTCGGGACCGGACTGCCCGGGGTCTTCGCGGCGGGCGACGTCCGCCGCGGCTCCGCGAAGCGGGTCGCCTCCGCGGTCGGCGAGGGAGCGATGGCCGTCCATCACGTCCACGAGCACCTCGGCCATACCGCCGCCGGCTCGGCGATCGAGGTGTGAACCATGACCGCCTCCACGGAAACAGGCACCTTCGCCCGACCAGTCCGCCGCGCCGGGCGAAGAAGGCGGTACTGCCGCGAACCCACGAAAAGACGGAGGTGATGGGCGATGACCTTGCCCGTCCGGAGCCACCGCAGTGGAGGAGATCATCGCGGGCCGCGGCTGAGTGGTCCCATTCACGGAAGGAGAACCCTCATGGCCACGATTCCCGACCCGCACCTGGCGATGGTGCGCCCAGTGACGCCGCGTACCCCGGAGGGCTGCGAGGAGTGCCTCATGGAGCATTCCCCGTGGGTGCACCTGCGGCTCTGCCTCACCTGCGGGCACGTCGGCTGCTGCGACTCCTCGCCCCTCAAGCACGCCAGGCGGCACGCGGGCAGCGCCGGTCACCCCGTCGTGCAGTCCTTCCAGCCGGGAGAGGACTGGCGCTGGTGCTACGTCCACGAGGTCCTGGTCTGATGAGCGCGGCCGAGCACAAGCATGGTGCGGTCCGCGAGACACCGGACCGGTACGGGGCGTTCCCGCGCCTGACACCGGAGCAGCTCCAGCACCTGACCGCGCACGGTGAGCGCCGCAGGACCGCCGAGGGCGAGGTGCTGTACCGGGAGGGCGAGCCGTTCCGGGAGTTCCTCGCGATCCTCAGCGGGACCGTCGAGATCCTCCATGACCACGGCGGGCCCGACGAGCGCACGGTGGCGGTGCACGGACCCGGCAGGTTCCTGGGTGAACTCGGGCTGCTGGAGGGCCAGGCGGCGTTCGACACCGCCGTGGTGCGCGGGGCGGGCGAGATCCTGGCCGTACCGGTGGAGCGGCAACGCGCCCTGGTCGGCCGCGACCCCGTTCTCGGCGACCTGATCCTCCGCGCTTACCTGGGCCGCAGGTATCTGCTCATCGGCCTCGGCGCCGGCTTCCGGATCCTGGGGTCGTGTTATTCACCGGACACGCTGCGGCTGCGTGAGTTCGCCGCCCGCAACCGGCTGCCCCACCGCTGGGTGGATCTGGAGAAGGACAAGGAGGCGGAGGCGCTGCTGCGTCGGTTCGCCATCCGTCCCGAGGAGACTCCGGTAGTCCTCTGGGAGGGCGAGCGGGTGCTGCGCAATCCGAGCAACGCCGAACTCGCCCGGCTCATCGGGCTGCCCGCCCCCTCACCGGAGGCCGGGCGGTACGACGTCATGGTGGTCGGTGCGGGCCCCGCGGGACTCGCCGCCGCCGTGTACGGTGCCTCCGACGGCCTCACCACGGTCACCGTCGACGCCGTGGCCACCGGAGGCCAGGCCGGTACCTCGTCTCGAATCGAGAACTACCTTGGCTTCCCGTCGGGCATCTCCGGGGGCGAGCTCATCGAACGCGCGGTGCTCCAGGCCCACAAGTTCGGCGCCCGCCTCATGGTGCCGGCCCAGGTCAGCGGGCTCACCCCGCAGGACGACGAGTACGTAGTCACCTTCACAGACGGGTCCCGGGCCCGGGCGGGCGCCGTGGTGCTCGCCGCGGGCGTGTGGTACCGCAGGCTCGAGGTGCCTGGCATCGACCGCCTGGAGGGTATCAGCGTCTACTACGCGGCGACGGTCCACGAGGCCAGTCTCTGCCAGGCGGACCCGGTCGCCGTGGTCGGCGGCGGGAACTCCGCCGGGCAGGCGGCGCTGTTCCTCGCGAACCACGCGTCCAGGGTCCACCTCCTCGTCCGGGGCGGTGACCTCAACGCGGACATGTCGCGCTACCTGGTGGACCAGGTGGAACGGCACCCGAAGATCGAGGTACTGCTCCACACCGAAGTCCGGGGCGTCTCCGGGGAGGAGAAGCTGGAGTCGCTGATCGTGGAGGACAACGCAAGCAGTGAGCGCCGGGAGCTGCGGGCCGCGGCGCTGTTCGTGTTCATCGGGGCCCGGCCGCGCACGGAATGGCTCAGGGGCGTGCTGGCCCTGGACGAGAAGGGCTTCGTCCTCACCGGCGCCGACGCCCAGGCGGCGGCCGACGCGACCCGGTGGGCCTCGCTCGGCCGTGGTCCTTTGCTGCTGGAGACCACCCTTCCCGGGGTCTTCGCCGCCGGCGACGTCAGGAGCGGCTCGGTCAAACGGGTGGCCTCGGCGGCCGGTGAGGGTGCCATGGCGATCCGCCTCGTGCACGAGCACCGGGAGCAGACGGGCAACCTGGTTCGCACCGCTGGCCCCGAGGGGCGTCGGCCGGTGGCGGGCCAGTCCGTGTCCTGGCGCTGACCCTCCCCCTGACGGACCCCGGAGGCGGCCCGACCCACCACACGGTCGTCCTCCCAGCCGGCGCCCAGCGCACCGCTGACGGTTCCGCGCGGCCCTCACGGCGTGAGGACGACCTTCTCGCAGCGGTCCTTCTTGTTCTTGAACAGGTCGTAGCCGGTCACTGCCTCGCTCAGGGGCAGCCGGTGGGTGATGACCCTGGTGGGGTCGATCTTGCCCTGCTCGATCAGACCCAGCAGCGGCTTCATGTACTTCTGCACGTGGCACTGCCCGGTGCGCAGGGTCAGGGACCTGTTCATCCAGGCACCCGCCGGGAACTTGTCGATCAGCCCGCCGTAGACGCCGATGACCGACACCACGCCGCCGCTCCGGCAGGACAGGATGGCCTGGCGCAGAGCGTGTGGCCGGTCGGTCTCGGAGCGGACCGCCTGCTTGGCCCGGTCGTAGAGGTGCACGTGGGAGGCACCGTGTGTGGCCTCCAGCCCGACCGCGTCGATGCACTTGTCGGGGCCCCGGCCGCCGGTGAGTTCGAGCAGTGCCGACCGTACGTCGGTGTCTTCGAAGTCGATGGTCGTGTACCCCTGGGTGGCGGCCATGTCGAGCCGGTAGGTCTCCTTGTCGATCGCGATGACCTTCTCCGCGCCCAGGACCCGGGCGCTGTCCATGGCGAACTGGCCGACCGGCCCGGCGCCCCAGACGGCGACGGCGTCACCTTCCTGGATGTCGCACATGTCGGCGCCCATGTACCCGGTCGGCAGGATGTCGGACAGGAACAGCACCTGCTTGTCGCTGAGGTCCGACTCGATTTTGAGGGCGTTGGCGTCGGCGAGCACCACCCGGGCGTGCTCGGCCTGGCCGCCGGCGAAGCCACCGGTGAGGTGGGAGTAGCCGTAGATGCCGGCGGTGGGGTGACCGAAGAACTTCTCCGACATGCCGGCGTTGGGGTTGCTGTTCTCGCAGCACGAGTACAGCTCCGCGCGGCACGCCCCGCAGGCGCCGCAGGCGATCGGGAAGGGCACGACGACCCGGTCGCCGACGCGCAGTTTGTCATCGCTGATGCCGGGGCCGACCTCGACGACATCCCCCATGAACTCATGGCCCATGATGTCGCCCTTTTCCATGGTGGGGACGTAGCCGTCGAGCAGATGGAGGTCGGAGCCGCAGATCGCCGTCGAGGTGATCTTCACGATGGCGTCGCGGCTGTTCAGGATCGACGGTTCGGGGACGTCCTGCACCTCGACCGAGTTGCGTCCCGTCCAGCAGTTCGCCTTCATGCCAGGGCCTCCTTCAGTTCGTCCTCGGTCAGCGGTCGGGCCGGGTGCTGCGGGAACTCCCCGCGGGCCCGCTTGCCGCCGGGTGCGCCCTCGGAGCGGACGACCTCGCCGGTCTCCGCGATCTGCTTGAAGCGGCGCAGGTCGTCGTCCAACTGCTGGTGCGGTTCCTCGCCGAAGTAGCGCGCCGCGGCCTCGCCCAGCGCCCCGCCGGGCAGGTCGTAGCGCAGGGTCACCCGGATCTCCGTGCCCCGGTCGCCGGGGGCAGGCACGAAGCGGACCTCGCCGGAGTTGCCGATGTCGGCACCGTCTGCCGACCGCCAGGCGATCAGCCGGCCGGGGACGTCCTGAGTGGTCTCGGCGTCCCATTCGACCGCCTTGCCGAACGGCGCGCCGGCCCGCCAGTGGGTGGTGCGCGGGCCGGTGACGCGCACCTCGTCCACGTGCGCCATGAAGTCCGGCAGTCGCTCCAGGTCGCTCCAGAGGCCGTAGGCCTCGTCCGGGGGCCGGGTGACGGTGGTGGCCGCGGTCAGTTCCATAGGGGTGCTCCCACGGGTGCGGGTCACGGCCGCGTAGACGTCCGTGGCCGTGATGGCGGTGACCGCGGCGGTCGCGGCGACGGTGCGGCCGAGGCCGCGGCCGTTGTGGTTCTTCAGGGCCCGGGCCAGCGCCGCCAGGTCCATGAGGTCGCCGCCGACGCGGCCCCAGAGCCAGGCCGGATAGGGCCGCCCCAGCAGCCCGGTCGCCGCCGCCAGCTCGCGCACTCCGACGGCGGTCGTGGCCGAGCGGTGCCGGGAGGTGTCGCCCACACCCAGTGCCCGGGCGAAGCCTGCCGGGGCGACGACCTGGGGCACGCCCAGGAGCGCACTGCCCCAGCCGAGGCCACGTACGAGCGGATCGTGCCGGAGGCGGGAGGTGGAGCGGGTGTCTGTTTTCATGAGCGCTCCCCACGTGCGGTGAGGTGAACGGAAGGCGTCGGGTCACTCGAGCGAGAAGGCGAAGCGCGCATAGCAGACGACTCCGGAGTTTCCGCTTGGCCCGCATACAATCCTCAACTCCCGTCACCCGAACCGGCGCAGCCGTCCGGTCGCGGCGTGGACGTGACGCGCGCCATGGGCTTGACGGGTGTTATCACCGGCGAATCCATGGCTTTGACTTCAGGAGCGGGTTCAGACCCGGCCTGTCGAGTACGCGCCCGTCAAGCTGGGCGGGCGGGGTCCGCCATCCGTCCTACCGGGCCGGACGCGGCCGATCGCCGCTGGTTCAGGTCCGACCGGGGCGCAGGCGACAACTGCCCGTCCAACCCCGGCCGAAGCCAGGGCCGATAGCCGCCCGTCCCCCGGACCGGTCCGGGGGAGCCAGGCGGACGGCGGCCCTGGGGTCCCTCACCGCTTGTGGCCGTTGCCGTGTCCGTCGGGATGCAGGACCACCTTGGTCCAGCCCTCGTCACGGGCGTCGAAGTGCTCGTAGGCGGTGGGGGCCTCGTCCAGGCTGAGCTCGTGGGAGACGACGAAGCTCGGCTTCGCCTTCTCGCCGGCGATCAGGTCCCGCAGCGCCCGGTTGTACTTCTTCACCGGCGCCTGCCCGGTGCCCATGTGCTGGCCCTTGAACCACATCATGCCGAAGTCGATCGGGACCTTGCCCTGTGCCTCCAGCTCCCCCTGGGCCTCCGCGCCGCCGGGGTCCTGGGGCAGGAACACGCCCACCACGCCGATGTCGCCGGTGAACCTGACCGAGTCGATCAGGCCGTTGAGCGTGAGGCTGGCGTCCTCGTGTCCCTCGGGGTCGTGCGCCTGGTAGCCGACGCATTCACAGCCGTTGTCGGCGCCCAGACCGAGGGTGGCCTCCTTGACGACCTCCGCCGGCTTCTGCTCGGCGGTGTTGATCGGGATGGCCCCGATCTCCTCCGCCTTGCGCAGCCGGTCGGGCTGGTGGTCGGCCACCCAGACGCGGCCGGCGCCCTTGAGGAGGGCCGAGTAGGCCGCCATCAGCCCGACGGGACCGGCCCCGAAGACGATTGTTTGGTCACCCGGTTTGACGCCTGCCATCTCGGTGGCGTGATACCCGGTGGGGAAGATGTCGGCGAGCATCACGTAGTCGGTCTGCCGGTCGGCGGCATCCTCGCCCAGACGCAGCGCGTTGAAGTCGCCGTAGGGCACGCGCAGCAGCTCCGCCTGGCCGCCCTGGTAGGGGCCCATGTCGGCGAATCCGTAGGCGGCTCCGGCGAGGGCCGGTTCCGGCTGCATGGTCAGGCAGTAGTTGGTCAGACCCCGCTCGCACTGCTTGCAGAAGCCGCAGGCGATGTTGAAGGGCAGGACCACGTACTCGCCGACCTGGACCTTGCGCACGGCCGAGCCGACCTCCACGACCTGGCCCATGTTCTCGTGTCCCAGGGCGCGGCCGGACTCGAACGAGGTGCGGCCCTCGTACATGTGCAGGTCCGAACCGCAGATGTTGGTAGTGGTGATCTTGACGATGATGTCGCAGGGGTGTTCGATCTTCGCGTCCGGTACGTCCTTCACCGTGACCGTTCGCGGTCCTTCATATACCGCTGCTTTCATGATTGCTTCCTTCGGTGCCCCGGCATGACCGCGACACGGCGGCGATGGAGGCGGCGCAAAGAGCCCAGCTCCCGGAAGTTGGTACGACGGGGTCCGCGGCTCCGGCACGCCTCTGCGGGCCGTTCACCCGGATCAGGTGGAACGGTGGTGCCGCCGCCGGCCCGCCAGGCGGAGCTCCGGCGGCATAGCGTCCGGGTCCCCGTCGGCCCCCGACGCGAAACGACCACGCACCGATCGATCAGCTGATGAAAACGAACTAGTCACCGTGGTCGTCCTGCAGCACGCGGCGACGTTCCTGTTCGCGCTTGGAGTAGGCGGCTGCCCGGATCGCCTCGTCGCTCTCCAAGCCTGATCCCAGCGCGCCGCCCACCGTGGCGACCGAAGCGACGAACCAGGACAACGTCCAGTACTCCGTGGCGTGCAGCGGGGTTCGCGTCATGGAAGCGAACACTTGGTCGTTGAGGATGAAGAGCGCCCACACCAAGTTGATGACCATCAAACCCACGTAGCAGACGAGCACCCCGATACCCACAGTCACGACCGTCGAGGCGTTGTAGAGCCTGGCCCTCTGCCTTGCCTCCGGTGAGCCTTCTGTTGATCGATGCCACAGCTCCCCGTCTACGATCAGCCAGCCGATCATGAGCCCGACCGACCCGACCATGGCGATCACGAGGCGTGGCGCGCTCAGGGCCTCAGCGAGGCTCCAGGTGGTGGAGTCCAGGGTGGCGATGGCCCCCGTGGCGAGTGCGGCCGCCAGGGCTTTCGACAGACCCGG
Source organism: Streptomyces sp. GDS52 (assembly GCF_052246875.1). Lineage (NCBI taxonomy): Bacteria > Bacillati > Actinomycetota > Actinomycetes > Kitasatosporales > Streptomycetaceae > Streptomyces > Streptomyces sp. GDS52. The sequence goes on along the minus strand of NZ_CM125966.1, from coordinate 3,045,327 downwards.
CACCAACCGCCACGGCCGGTTGGCGCGGACCATACCGACGAGCACTCGCAGGTAACCGCGTGGCCCGCTGACGACGTACCGCAGATCGGCGGTCTCCTGTTCACCGACCGGGCCCGGATGGATAGGCACAAGACGACCGGCAAAGGGCCCCAGAAGCGGCTGACTCTGCGGAGGTCCTTCAGCCCCAGTGGCTCGCGGACCCGCCAAGCTGAGCACGGCTTCTTCCACCGCCCGCCGGGCCCTCGTCTGCAGACGCAGGCCCCCCAGCGAAGGGAGGGAGAGCAGCGCCAGGCCGTGTTCGTGACTCAGATCCACAGCGAGCTTGCGCCCGTGTGAGTGCAGCGGAAGGTCGGTGAGGGCCACGACGATGTCCCAGTTCTCCGCACCTCCGCGGTCCATCATCCGGCGCATCAAGGTGGGCGGGTCCTCCGTCCCCGAGGTGAAGGGCTCACTGACCACCTCGACCTCGAACCGTCGCCCCTGGCCCGACTTGTCGGCGAGCCGATCAGGCAGTGTCCGGGCCATGCGCTGCGCGATCTCCGTCGGCGCGTCCGGATCCGCCAGGAGAGCCACGACCGTAACGCCCTGCGACGACACCCGCATGACCGGACCCTTCTCGTCGGCTGCCCCCGCGATCGCAAGTGCCCACAGGATGCCCCCGGGGTGGCGTCGGCGCCGCGTGACACGCTGGCCTCCGCCGGCAGGTGCGGGCGGTACGTCCGGATCTCCTCGTCCTCCCAGCACAGGGCCTGCTCCCACCACCGGGCCGCGATCGCGTCCGCCACCGCGAACACCCGCTCAGGCGCCACCCCGGCCCGCACCACACGCCGCGCCACCGGCCGCCCGTTCGGTGTCCAACCCGGAAGGACGGATCGGTCCGTGCCCACTGCACGTCAGACAACGGCACACCCGAACCAACGACCGGCTGATCCAAACGAAACGGCCCAGCCGCCCAGCTCGAACGTATTCAGCACACACGAGGTCGAGAAAGCTCGTGCACACGTGAGAACTTGGGAGCACCTTTTCGCAGCCCACGCGCCCCACCGCCGACGTTACCGCAGGTCACGACCCTCACCTGGGGAAACTCCTGGAAGCGGGTGTCGCAGATAGGGCGCTTCGACAGCGCAGGCGACCTCGGCCACGCAGTAGGTGCGGCTCGGCCGCTCCAGGGCACATCCAGGGCACATGAGCCTGAAAAACGGCGTTGACCGGTGAGAACTACGTAGAAAAGTTTTCCCAGGTCAACGCACATTCCCCCATAAGACCCCAGGCCAGCGCCCCGCCCCTCCCATTCGCTGCACGAGTGGCAGGACTTCAGCCACCGCCTGCACGAGGCGGGACACCAGGCGTACTGCCTGGTCTGGCCCTGACCTGGGGTTTCTTACGGCTTGGGCGGGGCTTTCGGGCCCCGCCCTCCGCATGTCCCGAGAGGGCCCTCGGGCGGCCGGGGCACGCCGAGGCCCGGCTCAGGCAGGGCCCTTTTCCCGGGCGGCGCTCGTGACGACGTCCCGCAGCCGCTCCGCGTACAGCCGCAGGTTCTTGTGCGCCATCTCGGTGTCCGGGTGGCGGCTCGCGAACCACAGGCCCTCCCGGAGCCGGGTGACCCACGCGCACACCTGGTCGCCGTACGACACCCTGAGCAGCCCGTACGCGTTCAGGTCGGTCCAGCGGTCGGAACCGGGGATGTCGCGGGAGTCCGTGTACGAGACGATCGAGTACAGGTCCGGGGAGGTGGGACGGAAGTCCGTGCCGAGCAGGCGCAGCACCCGGTCGATGGGCATCCGGGACAGCCGCCGGTTGGCGTGCAGCGCCTCGCGCACGGTGCGCAGCGCGCTCGGGAAGTCGGTCGCCCGCTCCACGGGGATCTCGATCGGCGCGCCGCCGACGTACCAGCCCACGGACTGCGACCACCGGGACCTGGTCCGGGTGTGGAACGGCACGACCGTGCGGTAGACGGGCTCCCCGCCGATCTCGTGGACGATGAGCGCGGTGGCGGCCAGGATGCCGACCAGGCTGCCGCCCTGGGGACGGCAGTACGCCTCGAACCCGGCGGCGTCGGCCGCGCCCACGAGCGGCTCCCGCATGAGCCTCTGCTCGGGCAGCCCGCCACCGGGCGTCAGGCCGAGGTCGACGGGGAAGGAGGGCAGCCGCCCGTCGCACCGCTGGATGAACTCCCGCCAGCGGCCGACGATGTCGTGGGTGCCGTCGATCCGGTCCGCCTCCGCCCGCTCGGCCTGGCAGAAGTCGACGTAGCTGCCGACCGGGGGACGTTCCACGGCCCGGCCCGTGAGGCCGGCCGCGTACAGCTCGTGGATCTCGGCGGGGATGCGGTAGAGGGAGTAGGCGTCGACGTTGCTGTGGTCGAAGGCCATGTACACGCTGGTGCCGTCGTCGTGGACGACCGCCGTGTAGATGAGGTTGGGCCAGCGCAGCGCGTCCGCCGTCGTGTCGAAGCGGTCCTGGAGGTGGCGGGCCAGCCGGGTCGCGTCCGGGAAGTCGCCGACGTCCTCGCGGTGCAGCGACACCTCCTCCGGCGCGAGCGTGAACCGGCGCATCGGGGCGCCCGCGTCGCCGGTCCAGCGGAAGCCGCTGCGCAACGTCTCGTGCCGCAGCGTCCAGTCGCGCAGGGCCTCCTGCAGCACGTCGAGGTCGACCGGGCCCGGGATGTCGAAGGCCGCGCCGAGCCAGGTCGGCACGAACAGGCCGTCGTCACGGACGGACCGGGCCGTCCTGATGTGGGACTCCTGGATGTATGCCGGTGGCCGCACGTCCTCCGGCAGCACGGCAGCGATGTCCAGGGTCCTTGGACTGAGTGTCCACTCGACGAGCCGTCCCGGCCGGATTCCGCACCGTTGGATGTCGGTCATTCGCACGGGGGCGTCTCCGTTCGCAGGTGAGACAGACCCGATCAGGGGAATGCCGTCTCCACGAACTGATACGCGGCGTGTCGGTGCTTTTCGTCGGAACGGATGGTCCCCCGAACGGCGGTGCGAAGGACGCCCGACGCCGTTGGCCGTGTCCTGGCCGACCGGGCTCCGGCCGACCGTGCCCTAGCCGTCCGTGCCCTTGCCCTTGTCGACGTCCTTGTCGCCCTGGCCCTCGTCCGGGTCCCGGTTCTTCTCCTCGTTCAGCGACTTGAGGAAGTCGGGGTTGTCGTCCGGGGCGACCCACTGCTGCCCGCCGCCACCCCGGCTCCAGGCGGAACCGACCTGGCCGCCCGCGCCCATCGGGTGCCGCTTCTTGCCCGCGATGATCCACGAGATGGAGCCGACGAGCGGGAACAGCAGCACGAGGATCGCCCACAGTGGTTTGGGCATGTGACGAATGTCCTCGTCCTTCGTGCTGATGCAGTCGATGAACGCGTAGACGCTCAGCGCGAGGGGAACGAGGAACATCAGCACCCGGAGCATGGGCCTCTCCAGAGAAGGGGTGGTCGGGGACGGCGGCACAGCCCCCAGGTACAGGCCCAGGGTAACCGTTCGGGGATACTTGGCCCCATGGCTTACGACGATCTTCGCTCCCTGCTGAGGGCCCTGGACCGCGAGGGTGACCTCAAGCGCGTCAAGGCAGAGGTCGACCCGCATCTCGAGGTCGGTGAGATCGTCGACCGGGTGCAGAAGGCCGGCGGTCCCGCACTGCTCTTCGAGAACGTGCGCGGCTCGAGCATGCCCCTCGCGATGAATGTGTACGGCACCGACCGCCGGCTGCTGAAGGCGCTCGGCCTGAAGTCGTACAGCGAGATCAGCGAGAAGATCGGCGGTCTGCTCAAACCCGAGCTCCCCCAGGGCTTCATCGGCGTGCGCGAGGCGTTCGGCAAGCTCGGCTCGATGACCCACGTACCGCCGAAGAAGGTGAAGGACGCCCCGGTGCACGAGGTCGTCCTGCACGGCGACGACGTGGACCTCGACCAGCTTCCCGCGCTGTTCACCTGGCCCAAGGACGGCGGCTCCTTCTTCAACCTGGGCCTCACCCACACCAAGGACCCCGAGACGGGCATCCGCAACCTCGGCCTGTACCGGCTCCAGCGCCACGACAAGCGCACCATCGGCATGCACTGGCAGATCCACAAGGACAGCCGCAACCACTACCAGGTGGCCGCCCGGCGCGGTGAGCGGCTCCCGGTCGCCATCGCCTTCGGCTGCCCGCCCGCCGTGACGTACGCCTCCACGGCGCCGCTCCCCGGCGACATCGACGAGTACCTGTTCGCCGGGTTCGTACAGGGCAGGCGGATCGAGATGGTCGACTGCAAGACGGTCCCGCTCCAGGTCCCGGCGCAGGCCGAGGTCGTCATCGAGGGCTGGCTGGAGCCGGGGGAGATGCTCCCCGAGGGCCCGTTCGGCGACCACACCGGCTTCTACACGCCGCAGGAGCCGTTCCCCGCCCTGAAGATCGACTGCGTCACCATGCGCAAGCGCCCGCTGCTCCAGTCGATCGTGGTCGGCCGGCCGCCGACGGAGGACGGTCCGCTGGGCCGCGCCACCGAGCGCTTCTTCCTCCCCCTCCTCAAGATCATCATCCCGGACATCGTGGACTACCACCTCCCCGAGGCGGGCGGCTTCCACAACTGCGCGATCATCTCGATCGACAAGAAGTACCCCAAGCACGCCCAGAAGGTGATGCACGCGGTCTGGGGCGCCCACATGATGTCGCTGACCAAGCTGATCGTGGTCGTCGACTCCGACTGCGACGTGCACGACCTGCACGAGGTCGCCTGGCGCGCGCTCGGCAACACCGACTACGCCCGCGACCTCAGCCTCGTCGAAGGCCCCGTCGACCATCTCGACCACGCCTCCTACCAGCAGTTCTGGGGCGGCAAGGCGGGCATCGACGCGACGAAGAAGTGGCCCGAGGAGGGATACACGCGCGACGGCGGCTGGCCCGACATGGTCGAGTCCGACCCGGCCACGGCGGCGCTGGTCGACCGCCGCTGGAAGGAGTACGGACTGTGACGTCGGCCTCCGCCGCGCTACCGCGGCAGCCGGGGCGCACGAGGGCGTTCCTGCGCCTGGTGATGATCGAGCACTCGGTCTTCGCCCTACCCTTCGCCTACATCGCGGCCCTCACCGCGATGTACGAGTGGGACGGGAACATCCACTGGGGCCGGCTGCTCCTGGTCACGATCGCCATGGTCGGCCTGCGCACCTTCGCGATGGCCGCCAACCGGATCATCGACCGCGAGATCGACGCCCGTAACCCGCGCACCGCGCACCGCGAACTGGTCACCGGCGCGGTGTCGGTGAAGCACGCGTGGACCGGCGCGCTGATCGCCCTCGTGGTGTTCCTGGCCGCGGCGGCCCTGCTCAACCCGCTCTGCCTGGCCCTCGCGCCCATCGCGGTGATCCCGATGGTGGTCTATCCGTACGGCAAGCGGTTCACCGACTTCCCGCAGGCCATACTGGGCCTCGCCCAGGCCATGGGGCCGATCGGCGGCTGGCTGGCGATCACCGGCACCTGGTCCTGGGAGGCGGTCGTCCTCGGCCTCGCGGTCGGCATCTGGATCGGCGGCTTCGACCTGATCTACGCCTGCCAGGACGTCGAATCCGACCGCGAGGTCGGCGTGAAGTCGGTCCCGGCCCGCTTCGGCGTCCCGGCCGCGGTCTGGGGCGCCCGCGCCTGCCACGCCGTGACGACGGCCCTGTTCGTCTGGTACGCGCTCCTCACCGACGCCGGAGCCTTCTTCTGGCTCGGCCTGCTGATCGTCGCGGCCGCCTTCGTCTACGAGCACACCATCGTCCGCCCGACCGACCTGACCCGCCTGAACCGGGCGTTCTTCAGCGTCAACGGCTTCATCGGCATCGCGCTTTTCGTCTGCGCGCTGCTCGATCTGCTGGTGCGGGGGCTGACCCCCTAGCGGAAACCTCGCAAGGAACAGGGCCCGGGCGGGAGCGGGGCCTTGCTGAAAAGCGTGAGCAGTCGGCCGGTGAATGTCACATTGGCGCTCAGACGAGCGGCAGATGGGCAGTTGCGGCCGGAGTGCTCACGCTTTTTTGGTGCGGTGTGTCCCCCGGAGCGAAGGACGGCATCCTTGGCCGCACCGGTGCCGGGGCTTCGCGCGTCAGGTGGTGGTCTCTTCCTCGGCGCGGGTGTTCCTGAGGATGTCCAGGGCGTCTGCGGTGACGAAGGAACCCATGCCGGGTTCGGTGTAGAGGAGCCCCTCCCGCTTGAGGCCGACGTTGACCTTCTGAGCCGTGGCTGTGGCGATGCCGAACTCCTCCACGATCTGCTGCACCGAGGGGACGCGCGTGCGTGGCGGATAGACGCCTTCTTCGATACGTGACCGGATTACGGCGGCCACTTGCCGCCAGCGGGGGATCTCGGGTTCGAACTCCATCACCGCGCCATCCTCTGTCTGGCACGACTGCTAGTCGATCTGTAGTTCCCCTAGAATACATAGTGGACTTGCAGTACTGTCGCGACGAAAGACCCCGGCGACGGATTGCGGCCGTCCCGGGGCACGGCACCAGCCAACAAGGAGCTGACGCGTGTCCGAGCCTATCCCTGCCCTCCTGCCCTGTGCGGCCCTCTTCCTCGCATCCGCCGCGGTCCTGCTCGCCCTCGCCCGTACGGTGCTGCCCGCCCCGCCGGAGCAGGCAGCCGGACGGCACAGGCGCACCGTGCCGACCCTGGTGCACCGGACCGGTGTGTGCCCCCGGCGGCCGGAGGAGCCGCTCGCCGGTGAGGACACCCGGGCGGTGCGCCCGTACGTCGTCGCCGCCGAGCAGGCGGCCCGGCGGCGGGAGGCGGAGCTCGTGGCACTGGGGCCGGCCGGGCACGGCCCGTACGTGATGTACGGGGTGGAGGTCGCATGACGGCCGAGCCGGCGTCCGGAGAGAGGCGCGAGCCGCGCCTTCTGCCCTGGTGCGGTTCTGACGGCAAGCGCGCCTACGTCATCGCCGATCCGGCGCGGCCCGGACCCGTCTCGCGCCGCGCCGACGCGGTGGAGGCCACCCAGCTGGAGATGGCGGCCGTGCTGCTGGGGCACGCCCGGCACCTGGTGGACGAGGCGGGTCCGGCGGAGCTGCGGTATCTCGTGGCCGAGCTGACGCGGGCGCTCACCGACACCCTGCGTATCGCGCTGCGCGTGAGGTCCTGAGGGCACCGGAGCACACGGAGCCCTCAGCGCGCCGCCTCACACGGGGAGCGCGTCCCGGCGTTCGGGGGTGCGGCGGAACAGGAAGGCCGCGGCCACGCCGGCCAGCAGGCCGATGAGGTGGCCCTGCCAGCTGACGCCGGCCTGGCCGGGGGCGATGCCCGCGAGGATCGAGCCGCCCCAGACCGCGCCGACCAGCACCCCGACGACGACGCCCATCGGCCGGCGCTCCACGAAGCCGCTGCACAGCAGGAAGCCGAAGAGGCCGAAGATCAGGCCGGAGGCGCCCGCCGTGTTGGTGTGCGCCGGGGCTATGAGCCACACCCCCAGCCCGTCGGCGACGATGATCAGCGCGCACACGGCGGCGAACCGGCGCAGGCCGCCCAGGGCGGCGAGGAAGCCGAGCACCAGCAGCGGCAGGCTGTTCGCCGCGACATGGGCGAAGCCGAAGTGGATGAAGGCGGAGGGGACGACGTCGGTCAGCTCCGAGACCGTGCGCGGTACGACGCCGAAGTCGTCCAGCGCGTGGCCCAAGACGGTGTCGACCACTTCCAGCAGCCACAGCAGCGCCACCCAGGCCGCCATCACCACGGCCGCCGTCTTCGCCCGCTCGCGTCCCGACCACGATGAACCGGTGTTGGACACGGCAACCCCCTCCGTCTGAATCGTCCGCCTGGGGAACGGGCCGACCCCCTTGCCCGGTTCCCACCCCACCATGCCGGATAGGCTCGGTGTCGTGAACCACCTCAAGCCAGGAGAGACGACCCGGACGCCTTGGATCCTGGGGGTGTCCGGCGCTTCCGGCACGCCGTATGCGGCTGCCGTGCTCCGTGCGCTCCTCCAGGCGGGAGAGAGCGTCGACCTCGTCGTCAGCCGTGCCTCGCGACTCACCCTGCTGGACGAGACCGGCATCTCCTTCAGGGACGCCCACTGGCGCGACGACCTGCGGGAATGGCTGTCCCGGGGGGCGGACGGCAAGCCCGGCACCTTCGCCGTGGACCTCGACGGCGTACGGCACTGGGCCGCCGGCGACCTCGCGGCGGGCCCCTCCTCCGGCTCGTATCCGCACAAGGGGATGCTGATCGTGCCCGCCTCCACGGCCTGTGTGGCCGGGGTGGCGCTCGGGCTGTCCAAGGACCTGCTGCAGCGGGCGGCGAGCGTGACCCTGAAGGAGGGGCGCAAGCTGGTCGTGGCCGTCCGGGAGACCCCGTTGAACGGCCAGACCCTGCGGCACCTGGTCACCCTCGACGACGCGGGCGCGGCCGTGGTGCCCGCCTCGCCGGGCTTCTACGCGGGCGCGACGCACATCCAGGACCTGGTGGACTTCGTCGCCGGACGCGTGCTCGACGCGGCGGGCGTCGAGCACCGGCTCTACCGCCGGTGGAAGGGCGAACTCGGCGGCGGGTCCGCCCGGACCGAGTGAGTCCGAGGAGGCCGGAGGTTCCCTGGAGCCCTTCGAGTCCATGAAGCCCGACGCGACACCAGCAGCCACGGCAGCACCCACAGCACCCACAGCACCACCACTCGAACCACCTCTCAGCTCTCAGCAAACTCCAGACTCTTCAGCGGAAGGCTTCGATCGCATGGACGCGGTGGACAGGCAGCTCATCCAGGCCCTGAGAGAGAACGGCCGTGCCTCCTACGCCGAGCTGGGGCGCCTCGTCGGACTGTCGGGCCCCAGCGTCACCGACCGCATCAACCGGCTGGAGGCGGCCGGCGTGATCACCGGCTACCGCGCCACCGTGGACGCCGCCTCGCTCGGCCTCGGGGTGACGGCCCTGATCGGCATCTCGCTCTCCGACGCCGCCGACCACGAGGATGTGGCGCAGCGGCTGAAGGACCTGAGGGAGATCGAGGACTGCTGGTTCATCGCCGGCGAGGACTCCTACATGCTCAAGGTGCGGGCGGCCGACGTGGACGGGCTGGAGCGGACCATCCGCCGGCTGTCCGGCACCAAGGGCGTCTCCCGGACCCGGAGCACCATCGTGCTCTCCACGAAGTGGGAGAACCGCGTCGGTGAGCTGCCCGAAGAGGTCCGGTAGCCGGGGCGTTACGGTGGGCGGAGTCTGTCGCAGGATCCCCCGGGGGAACGGGGAAACTCAGAAAGAGGTATCGGCATGGACGTCGGGCTCAAGCGCGAGCTGGAGGAGAAGGTCCGCTCCGGTGAGCGGCTGTCCCGCGAGGACGGCATCGCGCTGTACGAGTCGGACGACCTGGCCTGGCTGGGCGGGCTGGCGCACGAGGTGCGGACGCGGAAGAACGGCGACGTCGTCCACTTCAACGTCAACCGCCACCTCAACATGACCAACGTGTGCACCGCCTCCTGCGCGTACTGCTCCTTCCAGCGCAAGCCGGGGGAGAAGGACGCGTACACGATGCGCATCGAGGAGGCGGTGAGGCTCGCGAAGGAGATGGAGGCGGAGAACCTCACCGAGCTGCACATCGTCAACGGGCTCCACCCGAACCTGCCGTGGCGCTACTACCCGCGTTCCCTGCGCGAGTTGAAGGCCGCGCTGCCGGACGTGTCCCTGAAGGCGTTCACCGCCACCGAGATCCACCACTTCGAGACCATCTCCGGGATGTCCGCCTCCGAGATCCTCGACGAACTGATCGACGCCGGGCTCGAGTCCCTCACCGGCGGCGGCGCGGAGATCTTCGACTGGGAGGTCCGGCAGCACATCGTCGACCACCGCACCCACTGGGAGGACTGGTCGCGGATCCACCGGCTGGCGCACGAGAAGGGGCTGAAGACGCCCTGCACCATGCTCTACGGCCACATCGAGGAGCCCCGCCACCGCGTCGACCACGTGCTGCGGCTGCGTGAACTCCAGGACGAGACCGGCGGTTTCCAGGTCTTCATCCCGCTGCGCTACCAGCACGACTTCGTGGACATGAAGGACGGCAAGGTCCGCAACCGCCTCCAGGCCAGGACGCAGATGGCGACCGGCGCCGAGGCGCTGAAGACGTTCGCCGTCTCCCGGCTCCTCTTCGACAACGTCCCGCACGTCAAGGTCTTCTGGGTGATGCACGGCGTCAACACCGCCCAACTCGCCCTCCAGCACGGCGCGGACGACATGGACGGCTCCGTCGTCGAGTACAAGATCACCCACGACGCGGACGACTTCGGCACGCCGGACAAGCTCACCCGCGAGGACCTGCTGGACCTGATCCGCGACGCCGGCTTCCGCCCGGTGGAGCGCAACACGCGGTACGAGATCATCCGCGAGTACGACGCCGCCGACCCCGCCCGCCGCGAGTCCCCGCAGCCGATGCGGGTCTGAGGGAGACGAGTTTCAAGACGAGTTCCGAAGAGAAGAGGGAGAATCCGTACCGTGCCTCTCGATTTCACGCTGGATCCGCCCGTCACTCCGGAACTCCGTGACGGCATCCTGGAGTTGTGGGTCGACGTCACCGACGCGGGCGGTGCCGTCGGCTTCGTGCCGCCGGTGACGCGGGACGAGGTCCGTCCGGAGCTGGTGCGGCAGTTCGTGGCGATGGCCGAGGAGCGGTCCCGGCTGCTCGTCGGGTACGACGAGGAGGGGCGGGTGGCCGCGACGGCGTTCCTCACCCTCAACGCCCACCGGCTGATGACCCACTGGCTCTGGCTGTACACGGTGATGGTCCACCCCCGCCACCAGGGCAAGGGGTACGGCCGTGACCTGCTCGCCGCCGCGGAACGGGCCGCCCGCACCCTCCCCGGCATCGAGGGGATACGGCTCACCTGCCGCGGCGGGCTCGGCCTGGAGCGGTTCTACGGCTCCTGCGGCTACAAGGAGGTCGGCCGGATCCCCGGCGCGATCCGGGTGGCCCCGGGCGACGAGCGGGACGACGTCGTCATGCTGCTGCCGCTGGCCTGACCCCCGCCCGGGGGCTTCGGGGGTGGGCGTGCTTCACTGGAGGATGTCCCATTGGGACACGTTCTGACCGTTCGTCCGGGAGAGTGGATGAGATGCTCCGCTACACGTTGATGCGCTTCGGGATCTTCGTGGGCTGCCTCCTGGTCGTCTGGGGGCTCGTCTACTCCGGCCTCGCCCCGCGTGGCCTCGGCGACTCCAACGGTCTGTGGATGATCCTGCTCGCCATGCTGATCTCGGCCCCGATCAGCCTCGTCGTGCTGCGCAAGGAACGGGACCGGGCCTCGGAGCGGATCGTGCGGCGGGTCGACCGGGCGAAGGCCAAGCTGGAGGCCGACCGCAACCAGGAGGACGTGGCCGACGACGCGGCCCGCACCCAGACGCAGAGCCAGGCCCAGACCCAGCAGGGGCAGGCACAGACCTCGTAGGCGGTGTGAGGTCCCTCACCCGTGGGCCGCTCCGTCCGCGTCGTCCGACACCCCGGTTTCCGTCAAACCCATGGAAACCGGGGTGCTTTGTGTTGTGTGGGTACTTTTTGATCTCCGCCTCTCAAAGTAAGGCTATGGGAGTCTCAAAGGGCAGGTGTTAAGGTCGAGGGGTGAAGTCAGCAGCCGTGTTCCCCACGCCCCGGAGGGTCCCCCTCGTGGCACGCCTGCACGTGGACCTCTGCCGGGTCACCACCGCGAACTGTCGCCCCTGACGTTTCCGGCGCCCTGACGTCCTGACGCCCACGGAGGCCCGGCCCTCCCGTGCGCGGCACTTCCCACGTCCGCGGCGCTCCGCTGCCCCGGCGCCACCTCCTGTCCTCACGCATCCCCCTTCTCCCCCCCCGACGGAGCATGTCCGTGTCCACGAACACGAAGTCCTTCAGGCTGCCCATAAGGGTCCCCTTCTGGGTCCAGATACTCGCCGGCCTGTTCCTGGGCGTCCTGCTCGGCTGGCTCGGCCGCAGCCAGGACGTCACCTGGCTGGTCACGGCCCTGGAGAAGACCGGTGGCATCTTCATCGGCCTGCTCAAGCTGGCCGTGGCGCCGCTCGTCTTCTTCGCGATCCTGGTCTCCATCACCAACCTGCGGAAGGTCAACAACGCGGCCCGGCTGGCCTCGCGCACCCTCCTCTGGTTCCTGATCACCTCGCTGATCGCGGTGACCGTCGGCCTGGTGATCGGCCTGCTCACCAACCCCGGCGCGGGCACCGGACTCACCCCCGCGGACGGCGGGAAGCCCGAGAAGTCCGGCTCCTGGCTCGACTTCCTCACCGGCATCGTGCCGACCGACGTGATCACACCGTTCACCGAGCTGAACGTGCTGCAGATCGTCTTCCTGGCCGCTGTCGCCGGTATCGCCGCCCTCCAGCTCGGCGAGAAGGCCCAGCCGATCCTCACCCTGAGCGAGTCCGTCCTCGAACTCCTCCAGAAGGCGCTGTGGTGGGTCATCCGCCTCGCCCCGCTCGGCACCCTCGGCCTCATCGGAAACGCCATCGCGACCTACGGATGGGACCTGATCGGCCAGTACGCGACCTTCACCGCCGACGTCTACATCGGCTGCCTGATCATCCTGTTCGGCGTCTACCCGGCGCTGCTCGCGGGCGTCGCCAAGGTCAACCCGGTCCAGTTCTTCAAGGGTGCCTGGCCCGCGATCCAGCTGGCCTTCGTCTCCCGCTCCTCCGTCGGCACCATGCCGCTCACCCAGAAGGTCACCGAGCGCCTCGGCGTGCCCAAGGAGTACGCGTCGTTCGCCGTCCCGTTCGGGGCGACCACGAAGATGGACGGCTGCGCCGCGGTCTACCCCGCCATCGCCGCGATCTTCGTCGCCCAGATCTTCGACGTCCCGCTGGGCGTGGGCGACTACCTGCTGATCGCCTTCGTCTCGGTGGTCGGCTCCGCCGCCACAGCCGGCCTCACCGGCGCGACGGTGATGCTGACCCTCACCCTCTCCACGCTCGGCCTGCCCCTGGAGGGCGTCGGCCTGCTCCTCGCCATCGACCCGATCGTGGACATGATCCGCACCGCGACCAACGTCGCCGGGCAGGCGCTGGTCCCGGTCGTCGTCTCCGCGCGCGAGGGTCTGCTCGACCGTGACGCCTACGACTCGGTCCACTCCTCGCCCGTCGACACCACCCTGGCCGAGGAGTCCGGGCGGGTGTCGGCCGCCGCGGCCTGACCGGCACCGGACGCCCCGCGCGACGGGCGCCCCGCACGACGGGCGCGTCCCGACGTGCCCGGGGCGTCCGTCGCCCCGTGGTGTCCTCCCGGCGGGACCGGGAGGACACCACGGGCTCGTGGGGTGGCCCGTATGGGTGCCGTGAAGAGCAAGCGGATGCCGCGGGCGGTCCGCGAACAGCAGATGCTGGACTCTGCCGTACGGACCTTCGGTCGACGCGGGTACACGGCCGCGTCGATGGACGAGATCGCCGAACTGACGGGTGTGTCCAAGCCGTTGGTCTACCTGTAGCTGAACTCCGAGGAAGAGCTGTTCACCGCGTGCATCCGCCGTGAGGCGACGGCGCTCGTCGAGGCGGTGCGCGCGGACGCGAGCCCGGGGCTGCCCGCGGACCGCCCACTCTGGTCGGGCCTGACGGCGTTCTTCACCCACACCGCCCGGCACCCGGACGCCTGGGCCGTACTGCACCTCCAGGCCCGCACGCACGGCGAGGTCTTCGCCGCCGAGGTCGCCACGATGCGCGCGGAGATCGTGGCCTTCGTGACCGAGCTGATCCTCGCCGCAGCCCGCGAGGCGCTCCCCCACGTCCTCGACTTTGCTCGAGCAGGGGGGACCCCCATGAACCCGGACCTCCCCGAGGGTGAGGTCTCCGGGCTGGCGGAGGCCCTGGTCGGTGCCGCCGAGGCGCTCGCCGACCGGGCCAACGCCACCCCGGCGTCACGGCCCGGCAGGCGTCGGCCATCCTGATGAACTTCTCCCGGGAAGGGCTGGGCGACCTGATGGCGGGCCGCCGCTGGTCACCGGCCGAGGGCGGGGACGGTGCGGAGGGCAGTGGCGTCGACGCAGGCCCGGTCAGCTCACACCGGGCGGACCTCCCCGGTCAGGTGAAGGCGGTCGCCGGGGCCGCGTAGAGCGAAGCATCCGTCCTGAGCCCCGTACGTCACCGCGCCCGGAGCAGGACCGGTGCCTTGAACCCGGCGCGTACCACCACCGCCTCCGGGAAGCCGTGCCCGGCGAGGCAGCGGGCCACCGTCCACCTGCCGTGCGCGACCGCGCCGCCCCTCCGGTCTCGCCCCGGCACGGTGGGAGAACTGGCTTCGCACACCCCCTGATCTCCCCGTGCCACGGTCCTGGGCGACGGCCGCGCCTACGGCTCCGCACTGATCACCCTGGACCTCGGCGGCATCACCCACGGGCGCCGTATGAGGGGAGGTCCGGCTCCAGCGTCGAGCCCTGTTCGAAACGCAGGCCCGGGTTCTCGCGGCGGGCGATCCCGATCATCGATTCCGACAGGTCGAGGCCGAAGGCGCGGGTGGCATCCGTCATGGGCGGGGAGCCCGGCCGCCGCCGCTGACAGGGGAGCGGGTGTGGCTCTGACGCGGGAGCCGGGGAAAAGGCAGGAGCCCCTTTCGCCTGACGGCGCGGGGCTCCTTGGGTACTGCTAGTCGTTCCCGGATCGGCGAGGATCAGACCGGGGTGACGTTCTCCGCCTGCGGACCCTTGGGGCCCTGCGTGACGTCGAAGGACACCTGCTGGTTTTCCTCGAGGGAGCGGAAGCCGCTCGCGTTGATCGCGGAGTAGTGGACGAAGACGTCGGGGCCGCCGCCTTCCTGGGCGATGAAACCAAAGCCCTTTTCGGCGTTGAACCACTTCACGGTTCCGGTAGCCATAAGCCCTCCTTGGGCCCAAAGGGTTGCCCTGCTCCAGAACCCAGCAAGTGTGAAGACCAATTCCGCACAATCGCATCCGTCTGAGAACGACGAGAGCCCGCGGTCACATGCTCCGCAGGCTCTGTACTGCAAGGGAAACCAAACTGCAACTTGCGGACGAGCCTAGCACGCGACCGCCCGCGCGCAATAGAGGTCAAGATCACGTCACCCGAATGTTTCAACGTCACTGCCGTCCCGTGTGGGGGCGGATGTCGAACGGTTGTCGGGCGGATGTCAGGTCGATGGCGGGATGATGGCGGCGGGGCGATGTCAGGCGTATGCCGGACCGGTGCCGGCATATGCCCGAGGGGCGCGGAGTCGATGGCGGGGCCCGGAGCGCTTGCTCCACGGCATGAGGGCTAGCCTCGCGATGTGGACAATCCTCGCACCCGGCCGCGCGTCGGACACATTCAGTTCCTGAACTGCATGCCCCTCTACTGGGGGCTCGCGAGAACGGGCACTCTCCTCGACTTCGAGCTGTCGAAGGACACCCCCGAGAAGCTCAGCGAGAAGCTCGTGCAGGGGGATCTCGACATCGGGCCGATCACCCTGGTCGAGTTCCTCAAGCACGCCGACCAGCTGGTCGCCTTCCCCGACATCGCCGTCGGCTGCGACGGCCCGGTGATGTCGTGTGTGATCGTCTCGCAGGTCCCGCTGGAGCGGCTGGACGGCGCCCGGGTCGCCCTCGGTTCGACCTCGCGCACCTCCGTACGCCTGGCCCAGCTCCTGCTCGCCGAGCGGTACGGCGTGAAGCCCGACTACTACACCTGCCCGCCCGACCTCAGTCTGATGATGCAGGAGGCCGACGCGGCCGTCCTCATCGGCGACGCGGCACTGCGCGCGAACATGGTCGAGGCGCCCCGCTACGGGCTCGACGTGTACGACCTGGGCGCGCTGTGGAAGGAGTGGACGGGGCTGCCGTTCGTGTTCGCCGTCTGGGCGGCGCGTCGCGACTACCTGGAGCGCGAGCCGGCCATCACCCGCCAGGTGCACGAGGCGTTCCTCGCCTCGCGCAACCTCTCCCTGGAGGAGGTCGGCAAGGTCGCCGAACAGGCGGCCCGCTGGGAGGCCTTCGACGAGAAGACCCTGGCCCAGTACTTCACCACCCTCGACTTCAGTTTCGGGCCCCCGCAGCTGGCGGCGGTCACCGAGTTCGCCCGCCGGGTGGGGCCGACGACGGGCTTCGCGGCGGACGTGAAGGTCGACCTGCTGCAGCCGTGAGGACGCCGGGGCCGCCCACTACCCTGCTGAAAGGTTCCCGCGCACGGGCGGGACGGGGGAGGGGTGGACGGGGTGGACTCCATGCGGCCGCTCGACGTCGACGAGCCCGCGGCCGTGGGACCGTACCGGCTGCTCGGCAGACTCGGCGCGGGCGGCATGGGCCGGGTCTACCTGGGCCGCAGCGCCGGCGGCCGCACGGTCGCGGTCAAGATCGTGCACCCGCACTTCGCGCTGGACGAGGAGTTCCGCGCCAGGTTCCGGCGCGAGATCGAGGCCGCGCGCCGGGTGGGCGGCGCCTGGACGGCCCCCGTCCTGGACGCCGACCCCGACGCCCGGGTGCCGTGGGTCGCCACCGCCTACGCGGCGGGCCCGTCCCTCACGTCGGCGGTCACGCACGGCGGCCCGCTGCCCGCCCACACCGTAAGGGCGTTGGGCGCGGGCCTGGGCGAGGCGCTGGCGGCGGTGCACGGACTGGGCCTGGTGCACAGGGACGTGAAGCCGTCGAACGTGCTCCTCACCCTGGACGGCCCGCTGTTGATCGACTTCGGCATCACCCGGGCGATGGACGGCACGGCCTCCCTCACCTCGACCGGCGTGTCCGTCGGTTCGCCCGGCTACATGTCGCCCGAGCAGATCCTGGGCAAGGGAGTCACGGGCGCGGCGGACGTCTTCTCGCTGGGCGCCGTGCTGGCGTACGCGGCGACGGGCGAGCCGCCGTTCCGCGGTGACTCCTCGGCGGCGCTGCTCTACAAGGTCGTCCACGAGCCTCCGGAACTGGGCGACTTGGGCGACCTGGGTGGACGGGACGGCTCGGGCGACCAGGTGCGTGAACTGGTGGCCGCCTGCCTGGACAAGGACCCCGGCGCCCGTCCGACCCCGGCGGAGGTGGCCCGGCGGCTGGCCCCCGAGGGCGGTGCGGCCCGGCTGGTGGCGGGCGGGTGGCTGCCGCACCCTCCCCGTTGCCGGAGCGACGAACACGGCAACAGAAGCCGACGGGGAGGAAGGCCGTCGGCGGTTCAGGCATGACCGCGATCGAGTGTTCACAGGGGTGTTCCACGGCTGCGATGTGATGGCCCACGGTCGGGCGGTGGAGGAGAACGCGGTCGGCTGAGCCGAGAGAGGAAGTGAGAGTGCGCGATGGGTGATCAGAAGGCGGACCTGGCCGCCGGTCTCGACGGCGTCTCACCGGTCGTGCGGGAACTGCTCGCGGCCGGCGGCGCGCCGTACGACTTCACCGGCCGGACCGACGTCCGGGTGGGCGCCGCCCTCACCGGCGTCACCGCCGGCGCGGAGGGTGGCTACGGCACCGCCACCTCCCTCTACGACGGGGGCACCCGGTGATCCCCGAACCCGCCCTCAGACCGGCCGCCTCGCGAGGCCTCGGCCTGGAACGGTGCCACGCCTCCCGGCTGTTCGTGCAGGACGGCGCTCTCGTCCTGCGCACCCGCGGCCGTGCCCGCCGCTTTCCGGTCGGCGAAACCACCGGAATCGCTCGTGCCGTGTTCATCGACGCGGCGGGCATCGACGCGGCGGGCGGGGGCAGGGCGCGCGGGGGACCCGGTCTCCCCGGATCCTGGGGGAGAGGTGCAACCGCAGGACGGGGACGGGGCGCTGATCGGCCGCTTCGACGTCGAGGACTGGCTGCCCGAGGCGCCCGTACCGCCCGCCGACCACCACCGGCGGGCGGCGACGCCGTGGCATCCGCCACCGGAGACCGGACACACGGCGGTGGATTCCGGACGTCGGGTGCACGGGGGCAGGAGAACCGTGTTCCGAGGCGGCCCGGTTCTGGAACATCCCGAGGATCTGCACACCGTTCACCGTGGGGTCGTGCGGCGGGCACGACCCCACGGTGAAGCCGCCTCGCATTTCCTTCAAGTGCCGCCGGCGGGCGAATTACGGGCGAGTACGAGTGAAGGAAGTGAGGGGTTCGGCCGACTGCTTCGCCACACTCGTGAATTCCACGACAGCTGACTGGGGAGTGCGGTTCGTACGACGCTGGTCGCTTCATTCCCGGCGTGCTTTGATCAGGTCGCGCGGTTTCGCCGGAAGATAATCCCGGGTTCGGGAATCGGGCGAACTCCGCCGCCGCTCATTGTTGACACGAAGGGAAACGCGCGCCATGAACCTCGTCCCCCAGGTCGCGACCGCCGAGATCTCCGACGCCGATCTGGACTCCATCTCCGGTGGCCAGGCGGGCGCCGGCGCCGCCGCCAACGCAGGTCTCGGCGTCGCGGCCGAGGCGGGTGGCCTCGGTGTCCACGCCGAGGTCGGCAACATCGGCGTCACCGCGGGCCTGGGCGCCTCCGTCTCCCCCGAGGGTCTCTCGGCGGCCGGTGGTCTCGCCGTCACCCAGTACTGACAGAACACGCGCCGTGGGCCCGGTTCCATCCTGGAGCCGGGCCCACGGCGCATCTGTGGGGCGGTGCGCCACAGATGCGCCGGAGAGGCGCTGCTTATCGCCCTTACCGCCTCGTTCGTCCTTGGCCTTCATTGTGTCCTTGACCTGACGGGTGAGTTCGTCGTCGAGTTTCTTGAACTCGACGACGACGGCAGCGGCGGCGTGCGTCGCTTCGTTTTCCGAGGTCTGCAGAGGTGGGCGGGACTGTTCCTGTGCGGGGAGCCGCTCACTCCCGGTGACTTGACGGACTGGAATATTCCCGAGGCGGACGATGGCACCCCCGGTATCGTCACTTTCTCGTCCTTCCCAGGAAGGGGGCTCATGGTCGGCTCGTCGCAGACGGGACCGGATGCGGATGGTGCCCCGCCGGGTGGTGTGGGGGACCTTTACGGTCCCTGCGCTGCGGGGCCGGAGGTGGGTGCCGTGCCGAAAACCGTGAGCAGTTGGCGTACATGTGTTGCTTAAGCGCTCGAATGAGCGATATCAGGACAGTGGTGGCCAAAGTGTTCACGCCTTTGGGGCGGTGTGTCCTCCCCGGGGCGTGGGCGAGCGCCCGGGCATCGCACACGGCGAGGCCGCCGTCCTGCCGAGCGGTCGCGGAACACCGTCCGCACGAGCGGCAGACCGCCCCCGGCACGGAGGGCTTTGAGCAGGGCTGCCGTGAAGGGCCGGCGCGGAGCGTCATTCTGCGGCTGTTCCATTGGCGTGGGGTCGAGGTGCCGGATACCGTCCGCGAGAGGGTGCGGGCCGGTAGGGACCTCGGCGCCCTGGGACGGCTCACCGCCCTCGCCGCCGACCTCATGGGCCGCAGCGGCGGGATGAGCGCGGAGGGATGGGTACGGAGGGGATGAGTAGGACGGGGACGAACATGGAGGGGATGAGCACGGCGGGGATGAGTACAGGGTGACGACCGGTCTGCTGGTCGCGGCCGCCGCGCTGTGGGGTGCGGGGGCGGGCGCGCTGCTGCCGCGGGCGGCCTACCGGTTCTCGGTGCCGGCGGGGGAGGAGTGGCGGGCGGTCTGCCCCGCGGGACACCCGCTGGCGGGCTGGCTCGGGCCGGCCCGGTGCGGGCGGTGTGCCACGGCGCCCTCGTACGGCTCGAGCACCGCCCTCGCCGTCGTCACCGCCCTGGTCTGCGCCGTCCTCGCCGCCGCCACCGGCACGCGGCCCGAGGTGGGCGTCTGGCTGCTGCTCGCGCCCGTCGGCGTGCTGCTGGCGGTCGTCGACTTGCGGGTCCAGCGGCTGCCCGACCCGCTCACCCTCCCGTTCGCCGGAGCGGCCCTCGCCCTGCTCGGCCTGGTCGCCCTCGTTCCCGAGCGCGCGGGCCAGTGGACGACCGCCCTGCTGGGTGCTCTCGCGCTCGGCGCCGGCTACCTCGTCCTGTTCCTCGTCAACCCGGGCGGCATGGGCTTCGGCGACGTGAAGCTCGCCCTCGGCGCGGGCGCGGTCCTCGGCTGGTACGGCTGGCCCACCGTGATGCTCGGTACCTTCGCCGGGTTCCTGTCCGGGGCGCTGTACGGCGGTGCCCTCGTCGTCGCGCGGCGGGCGGGGCGCAGGACGGCCATACCGTTCGGGCCGTTCCTGATCGCCGGCGCGTTCGCCGGGCTGCTGATCGGCGCGTACACGGCCTGAGGCCGGGGCATGAGCACCGGATGCGGGTACGGCCTGACGTCGGGTGCCGTGGGCCGCTGGCGTAGGCTGGTTCAGCCCGTCCACAACCCTTACGAACCTGACGAAAGGGACGCCCGGTGACCGAGAAGGCCGACCTCCAGCCCCTCCTCGACCGTGCTGCCGCAGGCGGGCGGATCACCCCCGAAGAGGCGCTCGACCTCTACCGCGACGCCCCGCTGCACGCGCTGGGCGCCGCCGCCGACGCCGTACGCCGCCGCCGGTACGCCGGGACCGAGCACATCGCGACGTACATCATCGAGCGCAACATCAACTACACGAACGTGTGCGTCACGGCGTGCAGGTTCTGCGCCTTCTACGCCGCGCCCAAGGACACCGCCAAGGGCTGGACCCGCGACCTCGACGACATCCTGCGGCGCTGCGCCGAGACCGTCGAACTCGGCGGTACGCAGATCATGTTCCAGGGCGGCCACCACCCGGACTACGGCGTCGAGTACTACGAGAAGCACTTCGCCGCCATCAAGAAGGAGTTCCCGCAGCTCGTCATCCACAGCCTGGGGGCGAGCGAGGTCGAGCACATGGCCCGGATCTCGAAGGTGTCGGTCGAGGAGGCCATCACGCGGATCCACGCGGCCGGGCTCGACTCCTTCGCCGGGGCCGGCGCCGAACTGCTGCCCGAGCGGCCGCGCAAGGCCATCGCGCCGCTGAAGGAGTCCGGCGAACGCTGGCTGGAGATCATGGAGATCGCGCACGGGCTGGGCGTCGAGTCGACGTCCACCATGCTGATGGGCACCGGCGAGACCAACGCCGAGCGCATCGAGCACCTGCGCATGATCCGGGACGTGCAGGACCGCACGGGCGGCTTCCGCGCCTTCATCCCGTACACCTACCAGCCCGAGAACAACCACCTGAAGGGCCGCACCCAGGCCACGGTCTTCGAGTACCTGCGGATGATCGCCATCGCCCGGCTGTTCTTCGACAACGTCGCCCACATCCAGGGCTCCTGGCTGACCACCGGCAAGGAGGTCGGCCAGCTCTCGATGCACTACGGGGCGGACGACCTCGGCTCGATCATGCTGGAGGAGAACGTCGTCTCCTCGGCCGGCGCCAAGCACCGCTCCAACCGCCTGGAGATCATCGACCTGATCCGCAAGGCGGGCCGGGTCCCCGCCCAGCGGAGCACGACGTACGAGCACCTCGTGGTGCACGACGACCCGGCGAACGACCCCGTCGACGACCGGGTGGTCTCCCACATCTCCTCCACGGCGATCGAGGGCGGCACGGCCCACCCGGAGCTGAAGCTGCTCCCCGCGAACTGACGCGACCGTGCTCACGATCCACGTCGCCGAGGCCACGCCCGAACTGGCCGTCCTGATCGACGGCCCGCTCGTCGCCGCCGTCGGCCCGTACGAGGAGCTGGCCGCCGCCCGCCCGCAGGCGCGGGTGCGGCGGTGGCCCGGCATCCTCACCCCCGGGTTGCTCAACCCCTACGGGCCCGAGCTGCTCGAAGGGACCTACCACCCGGACCCGCGCGAGGCCGACGAGTTCGGCACCGAGCCGATCACCGGGGAGCGGGCGCAGGAGATCTTCCGCGCCGACGCGTCACGGCGCGGCGCCAGCGCGCGCCGCGGGGTGCAGCGGCTGCTGGCGCACGGAACGGTCGCCGTCGCGGGCGAGCTGCGCGGCCGGCCGGCCCTGGACGCCGTGCGCCGGGCCGGGCTCGTGGTGGGCGCTCGTCCGGCGCGCCTGCCGGGGCCGCCGTCCTTCTCGCCGGTGCCGCTCGTCCTGCTGCCGAAGCCGGTTCCGGGCGGACCCGCCCGGTTCGCGGTGTTCGACGTGGCGGACCGGGCCGAGCTGGTCCGTGCCGGGGCGTCGACCTGCGTGGCCACCGTCGTGGGCGGCCGGCTGGTGCACCGGCGCCGCTGACGGACCGACCGGGGCCGGGGGACGCACCGGGGCAGTGAGACAGAGGGGGCCGACTGAGACAATGACGCACGCACCGATCCTGAGAAAGCCCCGTACCCGGACAAGTGAGGCCGAACTCCCGTGACCCGCGCAACCCTGGACAAGCAGCCGCACGAAGTCGCCTCGATGTTCGACGACGTGGCGGAACGGTACGACCTGACGAACGACGTGCTGTCGCTCGGCCAGGACCGGATCTGGCGCAAGGAGGTGGCGAAGGCGGTCGACGCGCGCCCCGGGCAGAAGGTCCTGGACCTGGCGGCCGGCACGGGCACGTCCTCGGAGCCCTTCGCGCGGGCCGGTGCCTACGTCGTCCCCTGCGACTTCTCCCTCGGCATGCTCCGGGTCGGCAAGCAGCGCCGGGACTGGCTGCCCTACACGGCCGGCGACGCCACCCGGCTGCCGTTCAAGGACGACGTCTTCGACGCCGTCACCATCTCCTTCGGGCTGCGCAACGTCCAGGAGACGGACGCCGCGCTGCGCGAGATGCACCGGGTGACCCGGCCCGGCGGACGGATCGTCATCTGCGAGTTCTCGCACCCCACATGGGCGCCGTTCCGCACCGTCTACACCGAGTACCTGATGCGCGCGCTGCCGCCGGTCGCGCGGTCGGTGTCGTCGAACCCCGACGCGTACGTCTACCTCGCCGAGTCCATCCGGGCCTGGCCCGACCAGCCCGCCCTGGCCGAG
This sequence comes from Streptomyces sp. GDS52, assembly GCF_052246875.1. Taxonomy (NCBI): domain Bacteria; kingdom Bacillati; phylum Actinomycetota; class Actinomycetes; order Kitasatosporales; family Streptomycetaceae; genus Streptomyces; species Streptomyces sp. GDS52. The sequence goes on along the minus strand of NZ_CM125966.1, from coordinate 3,022,609 downwards.
CGGCTGCAGGGCGCCGGCTGGACGAAGGTGGCGTGGCGCAACCTCACGGGCGGTGTGGTCGCGCTGCACCGGGGCTTCAAGGCCGGCTGAGGACGGCCGCGCAGGGGGCGGCCGGCTCACGGGGTTCCTCCCGTTCGCGCCGGATGCCGCCGCCGGGCGGCAGGGGTGCGCGCGGCTCGCGCACCCCGCCGCCGCCGTCCCCCTCACCGAAGTCGAACCACACATGGACCAGGGAGCCCCGGGGCACCTCGACGCCCGGCTGCGGATACTGGCGCACGACGTGGTCGACCACGGTGCGGCGGAAGTCCGGCCGGTCCGGCGCGTCGAGGAGCAGGTCGTGTGTGCGGGCGGACTCGCGCGCGTCCACGGCCATCAGGCCGACCAGGAGCGGAACACGCACTTCCGGCGTCCTGTCCGTTCTTCTGGGTGTCACACGCACGGACCTCACCCCCCAGCGGTACCGGCAGGGTAGACCCGGCCGTGCGCCGACAGGAAGCGATGCGTGGCTATCTGTGACAATCAGTCACATCGCGTAGTCGAAACGGTGGTTCAGGATTCCGGTTTCACAGGGTCAGCCGGTAGCAGTGTCCCTCCCGGCGTGAGACCGGGGTGGTGAACGTCCCGGCGAGACGCATGCCGAGCCGCCGGGTGACCGCGGCCGAGCGGGTGTTGCGGGCGTCGACCATGGCGACCACGTCCGAGACGCCCGTGGCGCGCACCCGTTCCAGGGTCTGCCGTGCGGCGGCGGTCGCGTACCCCCTGCCCCAGTGCTCCCGGCCGAGGCGCCAGCCGATCTCGATCTCGCCCGTCGGGCCCCAGGCCCGTTCCCAGGGCTGGGCGCCCGTGAAGCCGAGGACGCGGTCCGACTCGTCGACCACGGTCCACAGGCAGAACCCGCGCTCGGCGTCGTGCCGCCGCTGGCGGGCGGTGAGTTCCTCGTAGACCGACAGCTCCGCGGCCTCGCCGCCGTGGAACTCCATGACGTCCGGATCGGCGAAGACCCGGTGCCAGGCGAAGGCGTCCTCGTGGGTGGGTACACGGAGCCGTACAGCGGGCAGAGCTCGGTTCACGGAAGCAGCCCTTCAGCCGGGTGATCGATTCCGCTGCATAGACTGCCCGTGTCCAGTGCCTGTCGGCACGCAGATATCGAACTTGGGGAGATCCCGCCGTGACCGAGCCCCTCTCCGACAACACCGCCGACGTGATCGTCGTGGGCGCGGGGCCAGCCGGCTCCACCACCGCGTACCACCTGGCCAGGTCCGGTCTCGACGTGCTCCTGCTGGAGAAGACCGCGTTTCCGCGGGAGAAGGTCTGCGGCGACGGCCTCACCCCGCGCGCCACCAAGCAACTCGTCGCGATGGGCATCGACATCTCCGAGGAGGCGGGCTGGCTGCGCAACAAGGGCCTGCGCATCATCGGCGGCGGGGTCCGCCTCCAGCTCGACTGGCCGGAACTCGCCTCCTTCCCCGACTACGGCCTGGTCCGCAAGCGCGACGACTTCGACGAGCAGCTCGCCCGGCAGGCCCAGAAGGCCGGCGCGCGGCTGTACGAGCGCTGCAACGTGGGCGCGCCGATCATCGACGACCGCACCGGCCGCATCACCGGTGTGAAGGCGAGGCTCGGCGAGGAGAAGCGGGACGTCACCTTCCACGCCCCGCTGGTGGTGGCCGCCGACGGCAACTCCACCCGGCTGTCCCTGGGGATGGGGCTGCACCGCCGCGAGGACCGGCCGATGGGCGTCGCGGTCCGTACGTACTTCACCTCGCCCCGCCACGACGACGACTACCTGGAGTCCTGGCTGGAACTGTGGGACCGCCGCGGTCCGCAGGACCGGCTGCTGCCCGGCTACGGCTGGATCTTCGGCATGGGCGACGGGACGAGCAACGTCGGCCTGGGCGTGCTCAACACCTCTGCCTCCTTCAAGGAACTGGACTGGCGCGAGATCCTGAAGGCCTGGTGCGCCTCGCTGCCCGAGGACTGGGGCTACACCCCGGACAACATGACCGGCCCGATCCGCGGCGCCGCGCTCCCGATGGCCTTCAACCGCCAGCCGCACTACACGCGCGGGCTGTTGCTCGTCGGTGACGCGGGCGGTCTGGTCAACCCCTTCAACGGCGAGGGCATCGCCTACGCCATGGAGTCCGCGCAGATCGCCGCCGAGGTCATCGTCCAGGCGCACGCCCGGGCGACTCCGGCCCAGCGGGAGATCGCCCTCCAGCGTTACCCGCGCGTCCTGAAGGACACCTACGGCGGCTACTACACCCTCGGCCGCGCGTTCGTGAAGCTCATCGGCAATCCGAAGATCATGCAGATCGCGGCCCAGCGCGGTCTGACGCACCCGATGCTGATGAAGTTCACCCTGAAGCTGCTCGCCAACCTGACCGACCCGACGGGCGGCGACGCGATGGACCGCGTCATCAACGGTCTGAGCAAGGTGGCGCCGAAGGCGTGAGGCGTCCCGCGCGTGCGGGAGCCGTGAGGGGCGCTGTGGGCGGCCGGGGCCGGACGGACGGACTCCCGGCCGCCGACGCGTGTCCCGGGCGCCGTGCGGGGCCGCCACGGCGCCGTACGGCGCCCGGCCGATGAGATGTCACCCCGTCACCACACGCCACGTGAGTGACGATTCGGGCATACAGGCCATCTCGACCGGATGGTCGGGTGTCCGGCTGCATGGGGAACGCACGGGTTGGAGGGCCGCTGCCACTCGGTGGCAGCGGCCCTCCAACCCGTGCGAACCGGGCCCGTTCGAGCCCGATCTGTCCGCGGGGGCGCGGCTCAGAGCACGCGCACGGCACCCGAGGCGGGGTAGCCGGAGAGATCCTGGATGACGACGCCCTTGGACGGGTTGGCGGCGTCCAGGTACTGACCGTTACCGATGTAGACGCCCGTGTGGTAGGCGGAACCCTTGCCGCCCCAGTACAGGATGTCGCCGACCTGGAGGTTGGACAGCGAGACGTCGGTGCCGACGGTCGACTGGTCCTGCGAGACGCGCGGCAGGTCGACGCCGACCTGCTTGAACGCGGCCTGCACCAGGCTGGAGCAGTCCCAGGCGTTGGGACCCGTGGCGCCCATGACGTAGGCGTCGCCCACCTGCGCCTTGAGGAAGGCGACGACGGTCGCGACACTGCCGCTGGCCGGCGCGGAGGCGGTGGCCGTGGAAGCCGTGGTGGCCGTCGCGCTCGTGGCGCCCGCGTTGGTGGTGAGGACGGCGCGCTCCGCGTCACGGGTGGCGCGCTCGGCGGCGGCCTTGCGGGCCTCCTCGGCGGCCTTCTTCCTCGCCTCGGCCTTCTTCTTGGCCTCGGCGAGGTCTGCCTTCGCCTCCTTGGCGGCCTCGGCCGCGGCGGTGTCCCGCTCGGCCTGCAGTTGGTAGTTCGCGGCGGCCAGCTGGGTGGCCTGCGCGGACTGGGCGACCTGAGTGGACAGGTCGGCCGTCAGGGTGGGCAGTTCGAGGGTCTGCGTCACCGGCTCGGCGGCGTTCGCCGCCGACGCCCCGGCCACTGCCAGGGTGCTGAGAACACCACTGGCGACTCCGGCCCGCATCGCCATCGTGGACGGCGCGGTGCGGCGGGGTTTCCGGTGGCTGCGTATGTGAGCGGTGTGGGACATGGGAACAACCGGTACCAGGGGCTCCTTCATATCCACAAGAAACGTGTGCCGCGCCACATTCGTTCAACGGCAGTCGTGAACGCCGGGCGTGTCGTTCCTTATTGACGCCGTAACGGACATAGCGGACGGGCCGTAATGGGCCCGTGATCACGGTCTTTCATCTTTACGTCCGAATTGCCCGGCGCTTACCACCCTTTGTAACGATTGGCCAAGCCCCCTTCTCCCGCCGCTTCGAGGGGTGTGGCGGAGGTCACGGAACGGTCACCCGCCCCGGCGCGTCCGGAATGCGCGCCGCGGCCGGTTTTCGCTGGGATCGCACCCCGATCGCGTCGGGATGGCGGTCGGGTCGCGACGGGATCGTGGGCGAGGGTCGCCGCCGGGTCACCATCGGGTGCTGCGTCGGGATGGCGATCGGGCTGCAGGCGGGTCGCGGCGGGACCGTGGGCGGGGGCTGCCGCCGGGTGGCCGCCGGGTGGCCACCGGGTGGCCACCGGACCGCGGCCCGGCCGCGACCCGGCTCGTGGCGCCGGGACTTCGTGAACGTGTGCACGCGTCCACATCGCGCCGCGCGTCCCCCTGATGTGTGAATGCCTCCTCTAACAAGAGATCGCGTCCAGCACCAATTTGCATGCAGGAGAACCCTCTTGATAGTGAGGCGACCCCTCTGACCTGCACCGACGCGGCAAATTGTCACTTCTGGTGACCGCGCGGACGCTTCGCGTATGAAGATCACCGCTCATCCGGCTTCATGATCGTTCGTCAGGTGGTGGAGATCACAAAGCTTTGGCAATACCCCGTGTCGCAGATCACAGACCTGCGGGCATAGGATGCGGAGCGGTTGGGCTTGTGACCCGCTTCACATGTTCTCGATCTTCGCCGGGGCGGGCGTGGTTCGCGGGACGCGTGGGACGCAAGTGAGCCCGACTCGCCAGCAGTCAGTGCCGACTGAGAGGAGCGAGGAGCGGTGAACGCGTATGCGCCCATCCTCGTACTGGGAGCCCTCGGGGCAGGCTTTGCGATCTTCTCCGTGGTCATGGCCACGCTGATCGGTCCGAAGCGGTACAACCGCGCCAGGCTCGAGGCCTACGAGTGCGGTATCGAACCGACCCCCACGCCGGCCGGCGGCGGGCGCTTCCCCATCAAGTACTACCTGACGGCGATGCTCTTCATCGTCTTCGACATCGAGATCGTCTTCCTTTATCCCTGGGCCGTCAGCTTCGACGCGCTGGGGATTTTCGGGCTCGTGGAGATGCTGCTCTTCGTGCTCACCGTCTTCGTCGCATACGCGTACGTATGGCGGCGCGGCGGCCTGGAATGGGACTGAAGGGCCTTTGACCATGGGACTCGAAGAAAAGCTGCCGAGCGGATTCCTGCTGACCACCGTCGAGCAGGCCGCGGGCTGGGTGCGCAAGTCGTCCATGTTCCCCGCCACGTTCGGACTCGCCTGTTGTGCCATCGAGATGATGACCACCGGCGCCGGCCGCTACGACCTGGCGCGTTTCGGCATGGAGGTCTTCCGCGGCTCGCCGCGGCAGGCGGACCTGATGATCGTGGCCGGCCGGGTCAGCCAGAAGATGGCGCCGGTGCTGCGGCAGGTCTACGACCAGATGCCGAACCCCAAGTGGGTGATCTCCATGGGGGTCTGCGCCTCCTCGGGCGGCATGTTCAACAACTACGCGATCGTCCAGGGCGTCGACCACGTCGTCCCGGTCGACATCTATCTCCCCGGCTGTCCGCCCCGGCCCGAGATGCTGATCGACGCGATCCTCAAGCTCCACCAGAAGATCCAGAGCTCCAAGCTCGGTGTGAACGCCGAGGAAGCGGCCCGGGAGGCGGAGGAGGCGGCGCTCAAGGCACTGCCCACCATCGAGATGAAGGGGCTGCTGCGATGAGTGACGCGAAGAACGCCGCGGACGACGGCGTGAACCCCGAGAAGGACCTCTCGGCGGAGAACCTTCCCGGCCGGCGCGGCGAGGGCGGTGAGGAGATCCGCGTCCAGCGCGGCATGTTCGGAGCCAACAGGGGCGGCGACACCTCCGGTTACGGCGGCCTGGTCCGCTCGGTCCGGCTCCCGGGACCGTCGAACCGCCCCTACGGCGGCTGGTTCGACGAGGTCGCCGACGAACTGGAGGGCGCCCTGGAGGAGCAGGGCCTGCTTCCCCGGAACGCCATCGGGAAGACGGTCGTCGACCGCGGCGAACTCACCTTCCACATCGAGCGCGAGCACCTGGTCCGGGTCGCGAGGACCCTGCGGGACGACCCGGCGCTCCGCTTCGAACTGTGCACCGGCGTCAGCGGCACCCACTATCCGAACGACAAGGGCCGCGAACTGCACGCCGTGTACCACCTGCGCTCGATCACCCACAACCGGTTGATCCGCCTGGAAGTCAGCGCCCCCGACGACGACCCGCACATCCCGTCGCTGGTCTCCGTCTATCCGACGAACGACTGGCACGAGCGCGAGACGTACGACTTCTTCGGCATCGTCTTCGACGGCCACCCGGCCCTGACGCGGATCCTGATGCCGGACGACTGGCAGGGCCACCCGCAGCGCAAGGACTATCCCCTCGGCGGAATCCCCGTCGAGTACAAGGGCGCCCGGATCCCGGCTCCGGACCAGCGGAGGTCGTACTCATGAGCAGGTCGAACGCATCCGCATCCGCGGAGTCAGGGGCTTCCGCCGCCTCGGCGCGCGAGACCACGGAAGGCACCGTCTACACCGTCACCGGCGGCGACTGGGACGAGGTCGCCCAGACGGCGGTCCGCAGTGACGACGAGCGCATCATCGTCAACATGGGCCCGCAGCACCCGTCCACGCACGGCGTGCTCAGGCTGATCCTGGAGATCGACGGCGAGACCGTCTCCGAGGCCCGCTGCGGCATCGGCTACCTCCACACCGGCATCGAGAAGAACCTCGAGTACCGGACCTGGACCCAGGGCACCACGTTCGTGACGCGCATGGACTACCTGACGCCGTTCTTCAACGAGGCGGCGTACTGCCTCGGCGTCGAGAAGCTCCTCGGCATCGAGGACCAGATCCCCGACCGCGCCTCGGTCATCCGGGTGCTCCTGATGGAGCTGAACCGGCTCTCCTCCCACCTGGTGTGCATCGCGACCGGCGGCATGGAGCTCGGCGCCACCACCATCATGATCTACGGATTCCGTGATCGTGAACTCATTCTCGACGCCTTCGAGCTCATCACGGGCCTCAGGATGAACCACGCGTACATCCGCCCCGGCGGACTCGCCCAGGACCTGCCGCCCGGAGCGGTGGACCAGATCCGCGAGCTCGTGAAGACGCTGCGCAAGAACCTCCCGGAGTACGACGCGCTCGCCACCGGGAACCCGATCTTCAAGGCCCGTATGCAGGACGTCGGCTACCTGGACCTGGCCGGCTGCATGGCCCTCGGGGCCACCGGCCCCGTTCTGCGCTCCACCGGCCTGCCGCACGACCTGCGCAAGGCGCAGCCGTACTGCGGGTACGAGACGTACGACTTCGAGGTCCCCACCGCGGACACCTGCGACTCCTACGGCCGCTTCCTGATCCGGCTGGAGGAGATGCGCCAGTCGCTGCGCATCGTCGAGCAGTGCCTGGACCGGCTCCAGCCCGGTCCGGTCATGGTCGCCGACAAGAAGATCGCCTGGCCCGCCCAGCTCGCCATGGGCCCGGACGGACTGGGCAACTCCCTCGACCACATCAAGCAGATCATGGGCACCTCCATGGAGGCCCTGATCCACCACTTCAAGCTGGTCACCGAGGGCTTCCGCGTACCGCCGGGACAGACGTACACGGCGGTCGAGTCGCCCAAGGGCGAGCTCGGGGTGCACGTCGTCTCCGACGGCGGCACCCGTCCCTACCGGGTCCACTTCCGCGACCCGTCCTTCACCAACCTGCAGTCCATGGCGGCGATGTGCGAGGGCGGCCAGGTCGCCGACGTCATCGTCGCCGTGGCATCCCTCGACCCCGTGATGGGAGGCGTCGACCGGTGACCACCTCACCTTCGGAGCGGGGCGTCAGCCTGGGCATGCCCCAACTGCCCGCGCCCGCCTACCCGGACGAGGTCCGGGCCCGGCTGGAGACCGACGCGCGCGAGGTCATCGCCCGCTACCCGGACTCCCGGTCCGCCCTCCTGCCGCTGCTGCACCTCGTGCAGTCGGAGGAGGGCCATGTCACGCGCACCGGAATGCAGTTCTGCGCGGACGTGCTCGGCCTGACCACGGCCGAGGTCACCGCCGTCGCCACCTTCTACACCATGTACCGGCGCCGACCGAGCGGTGAGTACCAGGTCGGGGTGTGCACCAACACCCTGTGCGCCGTCATGGGCGGCGACGCCATCTTCGAGGAGCTCCAGGAGCACCTCGGCATCGGCAACGGCGAGACCACCGAGGACGGCAAGGTCACCCTCGAGCACATCGAGTGCAACGCGGCCTGCGACTTCGCACCCGTCGTGATGGTCAACTGGGAGTTCTTCGACAACCAGGACCCGCAGAGCGCCAAGCGCATGGTCGACGACCTGCGGGCCGGCCGCCCGGTCGCGCCCACGCGCGGGGCGCCGCTGTGCACGTTCAAGGAGACCGCCCGGATCCTGGCCGGTTTCCCCGACGAGCGGGAGGGCGCCGCCCGGGCCACGGGAAGCGCGGGACCCGCCTCCCTGTCCGGCCTGAAGCTGGCCAAGGGGGAGGCAGCCCCCGCACGCGTGGTGCACCCGCGCGGCGAGGCGCCCACCGACACCCCGCCGCACGAGCCGTCGCCGACGGAGCACCTCAGCTCCCACGACGCGCCCCAGGAGACATCGGCCTCCGACCCGGAGCATCCGGCCGGACCCGCCGCAGAGGAGGGGGAGTGATGACCTTGGCACCCGCCGAACTCAGGGACACCGGCCCGGAGAAGCTGCTCGCACCCGTGCTGTCGGCCTTCTGGGACGAGGACGAGTCCTGGACCCTGGACGTCTACCGGAGGCACGAGGGGTACGAGGGGCTCCGCAAGGCCCTCGCCATGCCACCGGACGACGTCATCGCGTACGTCAAGGAGTCCGGTCTGCGCGGGCGCGGCGGCGCTGGCTTCCCCACGGGAATGAAATGGCAGTTCATCCCCCAGGGAGACGGCAAGCCTCACTACCTGGTGGTCAACGCCGACGAGTCGGAGCCCGGAACGTGCAAGGACATTCCGCTCCTCTTCGCGAACCCGCACAGCCTCATCGAGGGCATCGTCATCGCCTGTCACGCCATCAGGTCGTCCCACGCCTTCATCTATCTGCGCGGTGAGGTCGTCCCCGTGCTGCGGCGGCTGCACGAGGCCGTGCGCGAGGCCTACGCGGCGGGCCTGCTCGGCGAGAACATCCTGGGCAGCGGACTCGACCTCGAACTCACCGTGCACGCGGGCGCCGGCGCGTACATCTGCGGTGAGGAGACCGCACTGCTCGACTCGCTCGAAGGCCGCCGTGGCCAGCCGCGGCTCCGTCCTCCCTTCCCCGCCGTCGCGGGCCTCTACGCGTGCCCCACCGTGGTGAACAACGTCGAGTCGATCGCCTCGGTTCCCGCCATCATGAACCGGGGCAAGGACTGGTTCCGCTCGATGGGCAGCGAGAAGTCACCCGGCTTCACCCTCTACTCCCTCAGCGGCCACGTCGCACGCCCCGGGCAGTACGAGGCGCCGATGGGCATCACGCTGCGCCAGCTGCTCGACATGAGCGGCGGCATGCGGCCGGGGCACCGCCTGAAGTTCTGGACGCCGGGCGGCTCCTCCACGCCGTTGCTCACCGAGGAGCACCTCGACGTCCCCCTGGACTACGAAGGGGTGGGCGCCGCCGGTTCCATGCTCGGCACGAAGGCGCTCCAGTGCTTCGACGAGACGACCTGTGTCGTACGGGCCGTCACCCGCTGGACCGAGTTCTACGCCCACGAGTCCTGCGGCAAGTGCACGCCGTGCCGCGAGGGGACGTACTGGCTCGTGCAGCTGATGCGCGACATCGAGGCGGGCAAGGGCCGGATGTCCGACCTCGACAAGCTGAACGACATCGCCGACAACATCAACGGCAAGGCGTTCTGCGCCCTCGGCGACGGCGCCGCCTCGCCGATCTTCTCCTCGCTGAAGTACTTCCGCGAGGAGTACGAGCAGCACATCACGGGCCGTGGCTGCCCGTTCGACCCGGCCAGGTCGACGGCCTGGGCCGACCGTACGGAGGTGCACGCATGACTGTGACCACCAGCTCTCCCTCCGGTGGGGGAGAGGCGGCGGTCCCGCCCGAGGACCTCGTGACGCTGACGATCGACGGCGTCGAGATCAGCGTGCCCAAGGGCACCCTGGTCATCCGGGCCGCCGAACAGCTCGGCATCGAGATCCCCCGGTTCTGCGACCACCCTCTCCTCGACCCGGCCGGCGCCTGCCGCCAGTGCATCGTCGAGGTCGAGGGCCAGCGCAAGCCCATGGCCTCCTGCACCATCACCTGCACCGACGGGATGGTGGTGAAGACCCAGCTGACCTCACCTGTGGCCGAGAAGGCGCAGAAGGGGATGCTGGAGTTCCTGCTCATCAACCACCCGCTGGACTGCCCGGTCTGCGACAAGGGCGGCGAGTGCCCGCTGCAGAACCAGTCGATGTCGCACGGCCACGCCGATTCCCGCTTCGACGGCAAGAAGCGCACCTACGAGAAGCCCGTCCCGATCTCCACCCAGGTGCTGCTCGACCGCGAGCGGTGCGTCCTGTGCGCCCGCTGCACCCGGTTCTCGAACCAGATCGCGGGCGACCCGATGATCGAACTGCTCGAGCGGGGCGCGCTCCAGCAGGTCGGTACCGGTGAGGGCGACCCCTTCGAGTCGTACTTCTCCGGCAACACCATCCAGATCTGCCCGGTCGGCGCGCTCACCTCGGCGGCCTACCGGTTCCGCGCCCGCCCCTTCGACCTGGTCTCCTCGCCGTCGGTGTGCGAGCACTGCTCCGGCGGCTGCGCCACCCGCACCGACCACCGGCGCGGCAAGGTCATGCGGCGGCTCGCCGACAACGACCCCGAGGTCAACGAGGAGTGGATGTGCGACAAGGGGCGCTTCGGGTTCCGGTACGCGCAGCAGCGGGACCGGCTGCAGACCCCGCTCGTGCGCAATGCCGAGGGTGAACTGGAGCCCGCCTCCTGGCCCGAGGCACTGCAGATCGCGGCCCAGGGACTGCTGGCCTCCCGCGGCCGCACCGGCGTCCTGACCGGCGGCCGGCTCACCGTCGAGGACGCCTACGCGTACAGCAAGTTCACGCGCGTGGCGCTCGACACCAACGACATCGACTTCCGCGCGCGCGTGCACAGCGCCGAGGAGGCCGACTTCCTCGCCGCGCGGGTCGCGGGCCGCGGACACGACCTCAAGGACGCGTCCGGCCCGCACTCCGGGGGCGGTGTCACGTACACCTTCCTGGAGAAGGCGCCCGCCGTCCTGCTGGTCGGGTTCGAGTCGGAGGAGGAGGCGCCCGGCGTCTTCCTGCGGCTGCGCAAGGCGTGGCGCGCCCACGGGCAGCGGACCTTCGCCCTGGCCACGTACACCACGCGCGGACTGGAGAAGGCCGGCGGCACGCTGCTGCCGGCGGCCCCCGGCACCGAGACCGAATGGCTGGACGCGCTCGCGAGCGGTGTCGGCCTGGAGGGCGACGGGGCCAGGGCGGCCGAAGCGCTGCGCACCGAGGGCGCGGTGATCGTCGTCGGTGAGCGGCTCGCCGCCGTCGAGGGCGGCCTGACCGCCGCCGTACGGATCGCCACCGCGACCGGTGCCCGGCTGGTGTGGATCCCGCGCCGGGCCGGGGAGCGGGGCGCCGTCGAGGCTGGCGCGCTGCCGTCGCTGCTGCCGGGCGGGCGCCCGGCGACCGACCCGCGTGCGCGGGAGGAGGTCGCCGCCGTCTGGGGCGTCGCCGCCCTCCCGCACCGCTACGGCCGCGACACCGGCGAGATCGTCGAGGCCGCGGCGACCGGCGAGCTGCAGGCGCTGCTGGTCGCGGGCGTGGAGGTCGCCGACCTGCCCGACCCCGCGCGTGCGCGTGCGGCGCTCGCCGAGGCCGGGTTCGTGGTCTCCCTGGAGCTGCGGCCCAGCGAGGTCACCGCACTCGCCGACGTGGTGCTGCCGGTGGCGGCCGTCGTCGAGAAGGCCGGTGCCTTCCTCAACTGGGAGGGCAGGGTGCGGCCCTTCGAGTCGGCGCTCAAGCCCGACCAGATGACCCGTCCCCTCCCGCCGACCGACGCGCGTGTGCTGCAGATGCTGGCCGACGCCATGGACGTGCACCTGGGCCTGCCGGATCTGCGCACGGTACGCGCGGAGCTCGAGCGGCTCGGCACCTGGGACGGCCCGCGGGCCACCGAACCGCTGCAGACCGCGGGCGCGCTGCCCCGGCCGGCCGCCGGGGAGGCGGTGCTGGCCGGACACCGGCTGCTGCTGGACCAGGGACTCCTCCAGCAGGGCGACGAGGCGCTCGCCGGCACCCGGCACGCCGCGCACGCGCGCCTGTCGGCCGCCACGGCCGTCGAGGTCGGCGTCGAGGACGGCGACCTGATCGCGGTGACCGGCACCGCCGGAACGGTCGAACTTCCCCTGAGCGTCACCGAGATGCCCGACCGCGTGGTGTGGCTCCCGCTGAACTCCGCGGGCGGCGGTGTCGCCTCCGACGCCGGGGCGCTGCCCGGCTCGCTCGTCCGTATCGGCCCGGCGGCACTCGCCGGCGAAGCCCCCGAGGAGGTGGAGGCATGAGCCTGTACTTCGCCGCTGAGGACCTCTCGATGTTCGGCCGCGACCCCTGGTGGCTGGTTGCGATCAAGGCGGTGTTCTGCTTCGCCTTCCTCATGGTGACGGTGCTGATCGCCATCGTGATGGAACGCAAGATCGTCGCCTGGATGCAGCGGCGCATCGGCCCCAACCGGAACGGCCCCTGGGGCATGCTCCAGTCGCTCGCCGACGGCGTGAAGCTGATGCTCAAGGAAGACGTCGTCGTCAAACGCGCGGACAAGGCGGTGTACGTCCTCGCGCCGATCGTCGCGGCCGTCCCGGCCTTCATGGCGATCGCGGTGATCCCCTTCGGGCCGTCCGGCAACGAGATCTCGATCTTCGGCCAGCGGACCACGATGCAGCTCACCGACCTGCCGATCGCGCTGCTCTACATCCTCGCGGTCGCCTCGATCGGCATCTACGGCATCGTCCTGGCGGGCTGGAGCTCCGGATCCACCTACCCGCTGCTGGGCGGTCTGCGCTCCTGCGCGCAGATGATCTCCTACGAGATCGCCATGGGCGCCGCCTTCGCCTCCGTGTTCCTCTACTCGGGGTCGATGTCGACGTCGGCGATCGTCGAGCAGCAGGCCGACCGCTGGTACATCCTGCTGCTGCCGGTCTCCTTCCTCATCTACATCGTCACGATGGTCGGCGAGGTCAACCGCGCCCCCTTCGACATGCCGGAGTCCGAGGGCGACCTGGTCGGCGGCTTCAACACCGAGTACTCGTCGATCAAGTTCGCGATGTTCATGCTCGCCGAGTACATCAACATGGTGACCGTCTCGGCCGTCGCCACCACCCTCTTCCTGGGCGGCTGGCGCGCTCCGTGGCCGATCAGCACCTTCTGGGAGGGCGCGAACCACGGCTGGTGGCCGATGCTCTGGTTCATCGTCAAGGTCCAGCTGCTGCTGTTCATGTTCGTCTGGCTGCGCGGCACGCTCCCGCGGGTCCGCTACGACCAGCTGATGAAGCTCGGCTGGAAGGTCCTGATCCCGGTCTCCCTGGTGTGGCTGATGCTCGTCGCCACGGTGCGGGCCCTGCGGAACGAGAACTACGGGTTCGCCGACATCGCCCTCTACGTCGCCGCGGCCGTCCTCGGCCTGCTGGTGCTGTCCTTCGTCGTCGACATGTTCCGGGCGAAGGGCGGGAAAGCCGGAGAACCTAGCGAACCCGGAGAACCCGGGGGGCCCGGCGAGGCCCCGGCCGCCTTCGATCCGATGGCGGGCGGATTCCCCGTGCCGCCGCTGCCCGGACAGGAGCTTCCGCCGGTGCCGCGACGGCCCTCGCGCCAGGAGCGCAAGCTCGTCGCCAGTGGCGGACCCGATACTCACAGTGACGGATCTCTGGATGGAAAGGAGGCGTCCGATGGCTGAGGAATCCAAGGAGGCCGGGCAGACGAAGCCCGGTTTCCTGAACCCGGTGGCCGGCTTCGGCGTGACCTTCAAGGCCATGTTCAAGAAGCGGCTGACCGAGCAGTACCCCGAGCAGCCGAAGACCACGGCCCCGCGCTTCCACGGCAGGCACCAGCTCAACCGCCATCCGGACGGTCTGGAGAAGTGCGTCGGCTGTGAACTGTGCGCCTGGGCCTGTCCCGCCGACGCGATCTACGTCGAGGGCGCGGACAACACCGAGGAGGAGCGCTACTCGCCCGGCGAGCGGTACGGCCGCGTCTACCAGATCAACTACGCCCGCTGCATCCTGTGCGGTCTGTGCATCGAGGCGTGCCCCACACGCGCGCTCACGATGACCAACGAGTTCGAGCTGGCCGACTCCAGCCGCGCCGACCTCATCTACACCAAGGAGCAGCTGCTCGCCGGTCTGGAGGAGGGCATGGTCGACAGCCCGCACGCCATGTACCCGGGCACCGACGAACAGGACTACTACCGGGGCCTGGTGACCGAGGCCGCGCCCGGCACGGAGCAGCAGGTCGCCCACGTGGAGGGCGAGGTCGTGCAGGAGGCGGACTCGACCTTCGGCGAGGACGAACCGGCCTCGGAGAAGGTGATCCGGGGATGACCGCGTACACCGCGCACGCCGTGCACGCCGCGCACCTCGCCGCCTACTCCACCTCCACCGGAGAGGCCGTCCAGTTCTGGGTCCTCGGCACGGTCGCCGTGATCGGCGCGCTGTGCACCATCCTGATGCGGCGGGCCGTGCACAGCGCGCTCTGCCTGGCCGGAACCATGATCGTCCTGGCGGTGTTCTACCTCGCCAACGGCGCCTACTTCCTGGGCATCGTCCAGATCATCGTCTACACCGGCGCGATCATGATGCTGTTCCTGTTCGTGGTGATGCTGGTCGGCGTCACCGCGGCGGACTCCCTGAAGGAGACCATCAAGGGCCAGCGCTGGCTCGCCCTGCTGTGCGGGCTCGGCTTCGGCATCCTGCTGGTCGGAGGCATCGGCAACGCCGCGCTCACCGAGTTCAACGGCCTCGGCCAGGCGAACGCGAACGGCAACGTCCAGGGCCTCGCCGCTCTCCTCTTCACCCGGTACGTGTTCGCCTTCGAGATCACCGGCGCCCTGCTCATCACGGCCGTCGTCGGCGCCATGGTGCTCACCCACCGTGAGCGCACCGAGCGGGCCCGCACCCAGCGGGAGCTCTCCGAACAGCGCGTCCGCGAGGGCAAGCACCTCCCGCCGCTGCCGGCCCCGGGCGTGTACGCCCGGCACAACGCGGTGGACATCGCGGGCCTGCTGCCCGACGGCACACCGTCCGATCTCACCGTCAACAAGACGCTGCGCGAACGGGGTCAGATCCGGGACGTGTCGCAGGAGGCGCTCAACGACCTGCGGGCGCTGGAGCGGCGCGCGGAGGAGCGTCTCGAGCGCACGGCGATCGAGCCCACGTTCAAGTCGGCGTACGAGCGGGCCGAGGAGGCGTCGAAGTGAACCCGGTCAACTACCTGTACCTCGCCGCCCTGCTGTTCACGATCGGCGCCACCGGTGTACTCATCCGGCGCAACGCGATCGTCCTCTTCATGTGCATCGAGCTCATGCTCAACGCCTGCAACCTCGCGTTCGTCGCCTTCTCCCGCATGCACGGCAACCTCGACGGCCAGATCATCGCCTTCTTCACGATGGTCGTCGCCGCGGCGGAGGTCGTGGTCGGGCTGGCGATCATCGTGTCCCTGTTCCGTTCCCGCCACTCGGCCTCGGTCGACGACGCCAGCCTGATGAAGCTGTGAGGGGTCGGTAGACCGTGACTAACACAGAGAATCTGATCGCGCTGCTGGTGGCGGCGCCCCTGCTCGGAGCGGTGGTCCTGCTGTGCGGCGGCCGCCGGCTGGACGCCGTCGGCCACTGGATCGGCACGGCGCTCGCCGCCGCGTCCTTCGTGATCGGCCTCGTCCTCTTCACCGACATGCTGGGCAGCGCCGCCGCCGACCGCACCCTGACGCAGTACCTGTTCAGCTGGATCCCGGTGGAGGGCTTCCAGGCGGACATCGCCTTCCAGCTCGACCAGTTGTCGATGACGTTCGTCCTGCTGATCACCGGCGTCGGCTCGCTCATCCACCTGTACTCGATCGGGTACATGGAGCACGACGAGCGGCGCCGCCGCTTCTTCGGCTATCTGAACCTGTTCCTCGCGGCGATGCTGATCCTCGTCCTCGCCGACAACTACCTGCTGCTGTACCTGGGCTGGGAGGGCGTCGGCCTCGCCTCCTACCTGCTGATCGGTTTCTGGCAGCACAAGCCCAGCGCCGCGACCGCGGCGAAGAAGGCCTTCCTGGTCAACCGCGTCGGCGACATGGGTCTGTCGATCGGGATCATGCTGATGTTCCTGTGGTTCGGCACCTTCGCCTTCGGGCCGGTGCTCGGCACCCACGGGGAGGCCGGGCTCGCCGGTGACGCGAGCGAGGGCAAGCTCACCGTGATCGCCCTCATGCTGCTGCTCGCGGCCTGCGGCAAGTCCGCCCAGGTGCCGCTGCAGTCCTGGCTCGGGGACGCGATGGAGGGCCCGACCCCGGTCTCGGCCCTGATCCACGCCGCGACCATGGTCACGGCGGGCGTCTACCTGATCGTCCGCTCCGGAGCCATCTTCAACGGCGCCCCCGACGCACAGCTGGTCGTCACCGTCGTCGGCGCGGTCACGCTGCTGTTCGGTGCGATCGTCGGTTGCGCGAAGGACGACATCAAGAAGGCGCTGGCCGGTTCGACGATGTCGCAGATCGGCTACATGGTGCTCGCGGCGGGACTCGGCCCCATCGGCTACGTCTTCGCGATCATGCACCTGGTGACGCACGGCTTCTTCAAGGCCGGCCTGTTCCTCGGCGCCGGTTCGGTCATGCACGGCATGAACGACGAGGTCGACATGCGCCGCTACGGCGGACTGCGCACGTACATGCCGGTCACCTTCGTCACCTTCGGCCTCGGGTACCTCGCGATCATCGGCTTCCCGGGCCTGTCCGGCTTCTTCTCCAAGGACAAGATCATCGAGGCGGCCTTCGCCAAGGGCGGCACCGAGGGCTGGATCCTCGGCGGCGCGGCCCTGCTGGGCGCCGCCATCACCGCGTACTACATGACGCGCGTGATGCTGATGACGTTCTTCGGCGAGGAACGCTGGCGCAACGCCCCGACGCCGTCCCCGGCCGCCCCGGACGTGGAGCCCGCCGCCGAGACGCGCGGCGAGTACACCCCGCCCAGCCCGCACGAGTCGCCGAAGAGCATGACCATTCCGATGATCGTGCTCGCCTTCGGTTCGGTGTTCGCCGGCGCGGTCTTCGGCATCGGCGACCGGTTCCTGAACTGGCTGGAGCCCGTCACCGGGTACGACCACGGCCAGGCGCCGATCAGCCCCCTGACGGTCACGGTGGCCACGGTGGCCGTGATGGTCGTCGGCGTGGCGGTCGCCTGGGGCCAGTACGGGCGCCGCCCGGTCCCGGCCGTCGCCCCGCGCGGCTCGCTGCTCACCCGGGCCGCCCGGCGCGACCTGCTCCAGGACGACTTCAACCATGTGGTCCTGGTCCGCGGCGGCGAGCACCTCACGCGTTCGCTGGTGTACGTCGACCACACCCTGGTCGACGGGGTCGTCAACGGGACGGCGGCCGCGTTCGGCGGTCTGTCCGGACGGATGCGCAAGCTGCAGAACGGCTTCGCGCGGTCGTATGCGGTCTCGATGTTCGGCGGCGCGGTGGTCCTGGTCGCCGCGACCCTGCTGATGAGGGCGGTCTGATACCGATGTCCTTTCCTCTGCTGACAGCGACGGCGGCGCTCCCGGCCATCGGGGCGATCGCCACGGCCGCCGTGCCGGCCGCGAAACGCACGGTCGCCAAGTGGCTGGCCCTGCTGGTCTCGATCGCCACCCTGGCGCTGGCGATCGTCGTCCTGGTGCGCTTCGACCCGGGCGGCGACCGCTACCAGCTCACCGAATCGCACGCCTGGATCGCGGACTTCGGCGTCCGCTACGAGCTCGGGGTGGACGGCATCGGGGTCGCGCTGATCGCGCTGACCGCCCTGCTGATCCCGTTCATCATCCTCGCGGGCTGGCACGACGCCGACCCCCTGGAAACGGGGAGCAGGCGGTGGCGGCCGACGCAGGGCTTCTTCGCCCTGATCCTGGCCGTCGAGGCGATGGTGATCCTCTCCTTCGAGGCCACCGACGTCTTCCTCTTCTACATCTTCTTCGAAGCCATGCTGATCCCGCTGTACTTCCTGATCGGCGGCTTCGGGGACCGGGCCCACGAGCACGGCGAGCAGGCGGCCACGACGCAGCGTTCCTACGCGGCGGTGAAGTTCCTGCTCTACAACCTGGCCGGCGGTCTGGTCATGCTGGCCGCGGTGATCGGGCTGTACGTGGTCGCGGGGAACTTCTCCCTCACGGAGATCGCCGAGGCGCGGGCCAACGGCTCGCTCGAGATGTCGACGAGCACCGAGCGCTGGCTGTTCCTCGGGTTCTTCCTCGCCTTCGCGGTGAAGGCGCCGATGTGGCCGCTGCACACCTGGCTGCCCAACGCCATGCAGGAGTCCACCGCTCCGGTCGCCGTGCTCATCACGGCCGTCGTGGACAAGGTGGGCACCTTCGCGATGCTGCGCTTCTGCCTCCAGCTGTTCCCGGAGGCCAGCAAGTGGGCGACGCCCGTGATCATGGTGCTGGCCGTCATCAGCGTCATCTACGGGGCGCTGCTCGCGGTGGGCCAGCGTGACATCAAGCGGCTGATCGCGTACGCGTCGATCTCGCACTTCGGCTTCATCGTCATGGGCATCTTCGCGATGACCAGCCAGGGCCAGTCCGGGGCGACGCTCTACATGGTCAACCACGGGATCTCGACCGCCGTCCTGCTGCTGGTGGCCGGGTTCCTGATCTCGCGGCGCGGCTCCCGGCTCATCGCCGACTACGGCGGTGTGCAGAAGGTCGCGCCGGTCCTCGCCGGCACGTTCCTGATCGGCGGCCTGGCCACGCTGTCGCTGCCGGGACTGGCGCCGTTCGTCAGCGAGTTCCTGGTCCTGGTCGGCACGTTCACGCGCTACCCGGTGATCGGCGTCGTCGCCACCTTCGGCATCGTGCTCGCCGCGCTCTACGTCCTGGTCCTCTACCAGCGGACGATGACGGGCCCCCTCAAGCCGGAGCTCGCCAGGATGCCCGACCTGAGGGTGCGTGAGATCGCCGTGGCCGCGCCGCTGATCGTGCTGCTGGTCTTCCTGGGCGTCTACCCGAAGCCCGTCACGGACATCGTGAACCCGGCGGTGCAGCACACCATGTCCGACGTACAGAAGAAGGACCCCCAGCCCGAGGTGGAGGCGGCCAAGTGAGCGCATCAGTCGTCCACAGCCTGTGGACAACGGCGGCCGATCCGATCTCGAAGATCGACGCGCCGAAGATCGAGTACGCCCAGCTCGCCCCCATCATGATCATCGTCGGCGCGGCGGTCGTCGGGATCCTGGTCGAGGGCTTCGTACCGCGCAAGTTCCGTTACTACGCACAGATGTTCGTCGCGACGGCCGCCCTGGTCTCCGCGTTCGCCGCGGTGGTGGCGCTCGCGGCCGACGGGTACGGCACGACCAGGGCGGGCATCGCGGCGATGGGCGCGATCGCCGTCGACGGCCCGGCCCTGTTCCTGCAGGGCACGATCCTGCTGACGGCCCTGGTCGGCCTGTTCACCTTCGCCGAGCGCAGGCTCGACCCGGAGGAGCAGGGCAACCGCGTCGACTCGTTCGCCGCGCAGGCCTCGGCCGTGCCGGGCAGCGAGAACGAGAAGCAGGCCGTCAAGGCCGGGTTCACCACCACCGAGGTGTTCCCGCTGCTGCTCTTCGCCGTCGCCGGCATGCTGGTCTTCCCGGCGGCCAACGACCTGGTGACGCTCTTCGTGGCCCTGGAGGTCCTCTCCCTCCCGCTGTACCTGCTCTGCGCGCTGGCCCGCCGCAAGCGGCTCGTCTCGCAGGAGGCCGCGGTCAAGTACTTCCTGCTCGGCTCGTTCGCCTCCGCGTTCCTCCTCTTCGGCATCGCGCTGCTGTACGGCTACGCGGGCTCGATGTCGTACGCGAGGATCGCGCAGGTCGTCGACGGCACGATCCCGGAGGTCGACCCGGCCCTCGTCAACACCATGGGCAACGACGTGCTGCTGCTGGTGGGCGCGGGCCTGCTGATCATGGGCCTGCTGTTCAAGGTCGGTGCCGTCCCCTTCCACATGTGGACGCCGGACGTGTACCAGGGCGCGCCCACCCCGGTGACGGGCCTGATGGCGGCGGCGACCAAGGTGGCGGCGTTCGGCGCCCTGCTGCGGGTGCTGTACGTTCTGCTCCCCGGTCTGCGCTGGGACTGGCGGCCGGTCATGTGGGCCGTGGCCATCGTCACCATGCTGGGCGGCGCGATCCTGGCGATCACCCAGACCGACATCAAGCGGCTGCTGGCGTACTCGGCGATCTCGCACGCGGGTTTCATCCTCGCGGGTGTCATCGCGACCACGCCGTCCGGCATCTCGTCCGTCCTCTTCTACCTGGCGGCGTACTCGTTCGTGACGATCGGCGCGTTCGCGGTGGTGACGCTGGTGCGGGACGCCGGGGGCGAGGCGACGCACCTGTCCAAGTGGGCGGGGCTCGGCCGCCGTTCACCCCTGGTGGCGGCGGTGTTCGCGGTGTTCCTGCTCGCCTTCGCGGGCATTCCGCTGACCTCCGGCTTCGCCGGGAAGTTCGCCGTGTTCAAGGCGGCGGCGGAGGGCGGCGCGGTGCCGCTGGTCGTGGTCGGTGTGATCGCGTCGGCGATCGCGGCGTTCTTCTACATCCGGGTGATCGTCCTGATGTTCTTCAGTGAGCCGCGGCCCGAGGGCCCGACCGTCGCGGTGCCGTCGCCGCTGACGATGACGGCGATCGCAGTGGGCGTGGTGGTCACGGTGGTGCTCGGTGTGGCACCGCAGTACTTCCTGGAGCTGGCGGGCGACGCGGGAGTGTTCGTGCGCTGACCGGGCTCCGCCGACGACAGGGCGGCCCGGCACCCGCTCGGGGGGTGCCGGGCCGCCCTGTCGTCGGCGGGGACGGGCCGACGGGGCCTGTGGACAACTCCGGGGGTGTCGGTGCGGGCACCTATCGTGGGCACGGTGGACACAGCGGGTGCAGTGGACACAGCGGGCACACTGGGTGCAGTGGGTGCAGCGGACGTAGTGACCGAGAGTGAACGAGCGCGGTGTACGGGGGGCGGGACGATGGGCGGAACGGGCGGTAGTGGCGGGATGGCAGTGATGGAGAGCGAGGCGCTGGCGGCGCTGCGGCGGGTGTTCGGGTTCGAGGCCTTCCGCGGTGAGCAGGAAGCGGTGATCGAGCATGTGATCGCGGGCGGGGACGCCGTGGTCCTCATGCCGACCGGTGGCGGCAAGTCCCTGTGCTACCAGATTCCGGCCCTGGTCAGACCGGGTACGGGAGTCGTCGTCTCCCCGCTGATCGCGTTGATGCAGGACCAGGTGGACGCGCTGCGGGCGCTCGGTGTGCGCGCCGGGTTCATGAACTCCACGCAGGACTTCGACGAGCGCCGGGTGGTGGAGGCCGAGTTCCTGGCGGGCGAGCTGGACCTGTTGTACCTCGCGCCGGAGCGGCTGCGGCTGGACAGTTCGCTGGAGCTGCTCTCGCGGGGGAAGATCTCCGTCTTCGCGATCGACGAGGCGCACTGCGTGTCCCAGTGGGGACACGACTTCCGGCCGGACTACCTCACGCTGTCCCTGCTCGGGGAGCGCTGGCCGGACGTGCCCCGGATCGCGCTCACCGCGACGGCCACGCACGCCACGCACCGGGAGATCACCGAGCGGCTGGCCATGCCGGACGCCCGGCACTTCGTGGCGAGCTTCGACCGGCCCAACATCCAGTACCGGATCGTTCCGAAGGCCGACCCCAAGAAGCAGCTGCTGGGCTTCCTGCGCGAGGAGCACGCCGGCGACGCGGGCATCGTCTACTGCCTCTCCCGCAACTCCGTCGAGAAGACAGCCGAGTTCCTCAGCCGCAACGGCATCGAGGCGGTGCCCTACCACGCGGGGCTGGACGCGGGGACGCGCGCCGCGCACCAGGCCCGTTTCCTCCGGGAGGACGGCCTGGTCGTGGTGGCGACCATCGCCTTCGGGATGGGCATCGACAAGCCGGACGTCCGGTTCGTCGCCCATCTCGACCTGCCCAAGTCCGTCGAGGGCTACTACCAGGAGACGGGCCGCGCCGGCCGTGACGGGCTGCCGTCCACGGCCTGGATGGCGTACGGACTGAACGACGTCGTGCAGCAGCGCAAGCTGATCCACTCCGGCGAGGGGGACGAGGCCTTCCGGCGGCGGGCCGCCCAGCACCTGGACGCGATGCTCGCCCTGTGCGAGACGGCCGGGTGCCGGCGTTCCCGGCTCCTGGCCTACTTCGGCCAGGACGACGACGCCCCGGCGGGCTGCGGCAACTGCGACACCTGCCTCACCCCGCCGGAGACCTGGGACGGCACCGTCGCGGCCCAGAAGGTGCTGTCGGCGGTGGTCCGGCTGAAGCGGGAGCGCGGGCAGAAGTTCGGCACGGTGCAGATCGTCGACATCCTGCTGGGGAAGCGCACCGCCAAGGTCATCCAGTTCGACCACGACCAGCTGTCCGTGTTCGGGATCGGCGAGGACCTCAGCGAGGGCGAGTGGCGGGGCGTGGTCCGGCAGTTGCTGGCCCAGGGGCTGCTGGCGGTCGAGGGCGACTACGGCACGCTGGTGCTGACCGAGGCCAGCGGGGCGGTGCTGCGCCGCGAGCGTGAGGTGCCGCTGCGCAAGGAGCCGAAGAAGCCGGTGACTTCCCGGTCGGGCTCCTCGGGGTCGTCGGGCTCCGGGCGGGGCAAGGCCAAGGCCGCTGCGGCCGAGCTGCCCGAGGAACTCGTGCCGGCCTTCGAGGCGCTGCGCGCCTGGCGTGCCGAGCAGGCCCGCGAGCAGGGTGTCCCCGCGTACGTCATCTTCCACGACGCCACGCTCCGGGAGATCGTCACGGTCCGGCCCGGTTCGGTGGCCGAGCTCGGCGGGATCAGCGGGGTGGGCGAGAAGAAGCTCGCGACGTACGGGGAGGGCGTACTGGCGGCGCTGGCGGAGCTGGACGGGCGGCAGGGGGCCGAGGTCCGGGCCGGGTCGCAGGGCGCGGCTGCGGACGACGGCGGTTCCGCGCCGGACGACTGGCCGGAGACGGACGCCGAACCGGAGCCGGACGACTGGCCGGAGATGGACGCCGAACCGGAGCCGGACGACTGGATGTAGTCCAGCGCAGGACAGGTCCTGGTCCCGGCCGCGTCCCCGGCCTTGCGGGCCGGTACGCCTAGGGCAGGGCGGTGAGGCCCGGGGCGAAGGTGATCAGCAGGGGGAGGAGCGGGACCAGGGCCGCCGCCGTCGTCGTCAGGGCGCGGTCACGGCGGCCGAGGCGGGGCGGGGGCTTCAGCAGGCGGTCGACACGCTCGCCGAGCAGGCGGTGGCTGGAGGCGCAGGACAGGACGCCACGGTGCTGGTTGAGCTCGATCAGCGCCAGTGCCGTGGTCAGGTGGCCGCAGCGGCGGGAGGCGGTGTCGTCGGCGGCCAGTTCGACCAGGCGGTGGGTCTGGTCGCAGAAGTGGGTGAACAGCGGGACGCGGGGGAAGCCGGTGGCCAGAGCGGTGGAGAGGTGCAGCAGCCAGTCGTGATGGGCGCGGGCGTGGCCGCGTTCGTGGGTGAGGACGGCGTCGATCTGGTGGTCGGTGAGGCGGCGCAGGGCACCGGTGGTGACGATCAGCTGGGGCGGGCTGCCCGGCATCCACCAGGCGTCGGGGTACTCGTCCTCCAGCACCAGCAGAGGGCCGCGGGCGGCGGGGAGACCGGCGGGCAGGTCGGGGGCGCGCTCCAGCAGGTGGGCGCGGGCCTGGGCGCGGCGACGGCGGGCGTCGACCAGCTCCCGTACGAGCATGGCCGTGGTCCAGGCGGCACCGCAGGCCAGCAGCAGGGTGAGGGCGGCCGTCCACGGCGGGGCGGCGGACAGGTCGTACGCCGCGGTCACCGCGGGCGGGGCCGGCGCGAAGAGCTGGGCGCGGACGGTGCCGAAGACGGCCGCGGCGCCCAGGGTGAGGGCGGTCACGCAGCACAGCAGGACCGTGGCGACGAGGCACTGCCAGACCCACAGGGCGACCACCGGTTCCCGCTCCGGCCAATCGGCCCGGGTCAGCGCGCGGGGGACGGGTCCGGCGGCCGTCACGGCGACAACGCTCAGCAGGAGCAGGCAGAAGGTCATGCCAAGGGTTCCGGATCCTGTCGGCGGAAGGGGACTTCGGATCGTGCGGGACGTGCGGGAGCCGCACACCGCCCGGCACCAAGTATGACGGCGAAGGACGGTGTGAGGCAGGGGGGCGACGAAGATCGGAGGGCGCGCGGAAGGACACCCTGCGGGAGGCACCCCCGAGATCACCGGGATCGACGGAATTAACGGAATTAACGGGATCGGCCCGGCCCGGTCGCCGGGTCAGCCCGCGGGCGTCACCCGCCCCGTGACCTCGCCGAGGCCGACCCGGACACCGTCCGGTCCCGGGGCCCAGGCCGACAGCGTCACCACGTCGCCGTCCTCCAGGAACGTCCGCTTGCCGTCGGGGAGTTCGAGGGCGTCCCGCCCGTTCCACGTCAGTTCCAGCAGGGACCCGCGCTCCCGCTCGGTGGGGCCGCTCACCGTGCCGGAGCCGTAGAGGTCGCCGGTGCGCAGGGAAGCGCCGTTCACGGTCATGTGGGCGAGCTGCTGGGCGGCCGTCCAGTACATGGTGGAGAAGGGGGGCTCGGAGACGACGTGGCCGTTGACGGCCACGGAGATCCGCAGGTCGTAACCGCCGGGTTCCTCGTCCGTGTCGTCCAGGTACGGCAGCAGCCCGTGCGTGCGCCGCGGTGGCGCCACCCGGGCCTCTTCCAGGGCGTCCAGGGGGGTGATCCAGGCCGACACCGAGGTGGCGAAGGACTTGCCGAGGAACGGGCCGAGGGGGACGTACTCCCAGGCCTGGACGTCGCGTGCGGACCAGTCGTTGAGGAGGCAGAGGCCGAAGACGTGGTCACGGAAGTCGCCGAGCGGTACCGGCCGGCCCTGCTCGGACGGCGCCCCGACCACGAAGCCGACCTCGGCCTCGATGTCCAGCCGGACCGACGGACCGAAGACCGGGGCCGGGTCGGCCGGCGCCTTGCGCTGCCCCGAGGGCCGTACGACCTCCGTGCCGGACACCACCACCGTGCCGGAACGGCCGTGGTAACCGATCGGCAGGTGCTTCCAGTTCGGGGTGAGGGAGTCGGCCGCGTCGGGGCGGAAGATCCGGCCGACGTTCCGTGCGTGGTTCTCGGAGGCGTAGAAGTCGACGTAGTCCGCGACGTCGAAGGGGAGGTGCAGGGTCACCGAGGACAGCGGGTGGAACAGCGGCCCGACGGTCTCCCGGTGCGCCGGGACGGTCACCCAGGCGGTGAGCGCCCGCCGCACGTCGGACCAGGCCGTCCGGCCCGCCGCCAGCAGCGGGTTGAGGGTCGGGCGGGCGAGCAGGGAGGCGTACGGGGAGCCCAGGGCGTGTGCTGCCGCTCCGGCGTCGAGAACGTGATCGCCGAGCCGGACGCCCACCCTCTGCTCGGTCGAGCCGGGGGGAGAGAACACGCCGTACGGCAGATTGTGCGGGCCGAAGGGATCGCCCTCGGGGACATCGAAGGGGGGCATCGGGTGCTGCCTCGCTTTCGTGTGCGCAGGTGCTCTGGTGCTCTGGTGCTTCACGTGTTCGTGGTCGTGCCACACGTTACGGGTGCCGCGGTGCTCTTGGGCAGAGGTGGAAGGACGGGCCCGGGGCGACGGGCGGCGGAGAGGAGGGGGCATGTGCCGCTTCCTCCTGCGTACCGGAAGTTATCCACAGGACGCGACGCAATCTTGACGGAGCGGTGCGAACAGGGCGACTCTGGGCGGGTGCCGGAAGGCCTCGGGGAGGGGGCGTTCCGATGGCACATCAGGGGGACGGATGGCCATAGGGGAGGCCGGTCCGGGCTCGGCGCGCTCTGGCTCGCAGCCGAAGAGGCTGGAAGAGGTCATGCGCGGCCGGCTCGGCCGGGAATGCGTGTACGTGCCGTCATGCAGGTTCGGGCTGTTCGTGGCGTTGCGCCACTGGTGCCCGCCCGGCGGCAGGGTGTTGATGTCGCCGGTCAACGACGACGTCATCTTCTTCGTGGTGCTCGCGGCGGGGCTGCGCCCGGTGCAGGCGCCGCTGAACCCGCTCGACGCGTCCATCGACACCGATGCCGTGCCCGAGGAGGTGTGGGGCTCGCTGTCCGCCGTACTGACCACGAACCTGTACGGCAACCCGGATCCGGCACCGGAACTGCGGTCCCGTTGCGATGCGTTGGGCATCCCGCTGTTTGAGGACGGGGCGCACGCGATCGGCAGCGAGGTCGGCGGGCGGCCGGTCGGCGCCTGGGGCGATGCGTCTGTTTTCAGCCTTTCCAAGCACGTCGGCGCCCAGACGGGGGGCATTCTCGCGCTGGCCGACCCGGGCCGGAGCGCAGCGGTGCGGGAGACCTGCGCCGAACTGCTCGCCCCGCGCCGGATGGCGTCCGAACTCACCTACGCGGTACGGCCGTACGCCGAGGCCGCGGTGCGGGGGCTCGGGCTGCGCCGGGCGGCCTGGGCCGCGATGGGGCGGCTGGGGCTGACGGAGCGTGAGGGGATCCGCATGCCGCTGCGTCCGGACGCGCTGGCCGACGCGGTGCGCTCCGCACCGGATCTGGCCGCGCACGATCCCTGGGTCAGGGTCGACATGCACGACTACCGGCTGACGCCCGGCCCCGTGCGCCTGCGCCGGGTCCGGCGCGGGCTCGGGCGGCTGGACGACGTCCTGGCGGCCTCCCGCGCGGGTACGGAACTGCTGCTGTCGACGCGGTGGGCCCGGCCGCGTCCGGGCGGTGCGGCGCAGCCGCTGTTCCGGGTGCCGCTGCTCGTGGCGGACCGGGACGCCGCGATCGAGGCGCTGGCGCGGCGCGGCATCGTCGTCGGCTACCTCTACGATCCGCCCCTGGACGACTACGCGGGAGCGGAGTTCACGGACCCGTCGCCCGCGCCCGAGGGCGCTCGCTGGTTCGCGCGGCACGCGCTGCCGGTGGATCCGCTGCGGGCACGGGAGGCCGTCGAGGTGCTGGAACAGTCCGGGGCACGGCCGGCCGAGCCGCCCGGGGCACGGGCCGAACCGGAGACGGCGGAGGAACCGGAGACGGCGGAGGGACCGGAAGGGTCAGCGGCACCGGAGGGGCCGGCGCGGCGCGGGGCGGTACGGCCGGGGGACACGGTGAGAGGGCTGGGGCCGCCCCGTGACTGAGATCCAGGTGCACGAGCCCGCCGTGGTACGCGGCGGCGGCGCCCCCGAACCCGCCGACCGCAGACCCGGCTCCGACTCGCTGTTCAAGAACGCCTACTTCCTGATGCTCAGCACCGGCGTCTCCGCGGTCCTAGGGCTGGGCTTCTGGCTCGTGGCCGCGCGCTACTACTCCGAGGAGGCGGTCGGCCAGGGCTCCGCCGCCATCGCCGCGATGCGGCTGCTCGCCAGCATCACCGCGACCACGATGATCGGTGCCGTGGTCCGCTTCGTGCCGCGTGCCGGCCGCGAGACCGGGCGTCTGGTGTGGAGCGTGTACGGGGCGAGTTCGCTGGTCGTCGCCCTGGCCGCGGGCGTCTTCCTGCTCACGCTGGATCTGTGGGGCGCGTCGTACG
This sequence comes from Streptomyces sp. GDS52, assembly GCF_052246875.1. Classification (NCBI taxonomy): domain Bacteria; kingdom Bacillati; phylum Actinomycetota; class Actinomycetes; order Kitasatosporales; family Streptomycetaceae; genus Streptomyces; species Streptomyces sp. GDS52. Next base: position 2,995,121 of record NZ_CM125966.1, on the reverse strand, counting down.
AACCCCTCGGCACACCGCTGGCGGGCGCGCTGTTCGTCGCGGCGTGCGTGGCGTGGGCGCTGCTCACCCTGCAGGACGGGGTGCTCACGGGCCTGCGGAAGACGGAGTGGGTGCCCGTCGGGAACGCCGTCTTCTCCACCGGGAAGCTGGTCCTGCTGGCCGTCTTCGCGAGCGCGCTGCCGGTACTGGGCATCTTCGTGTCCTGGGCCGTGGCGATCGCGTTCTCCACGCTGCCGCTCGGCTGGCTGATCTTCCGCCGGCTCGTTCCGCGTCAGGCCGCCGCCGACCGTGACCGGGAACCGCCCAAGGTCCGGGACATGGGCCGTTTCCTGGCCGGAGACTCGCTCGGCGCCCTGTTCAGCCTGGCGATGATCAACCTGCTGCCGGTGATGGTCGCGGTGCGCTTCAGCGCCGCCGACAACGGCTACTTCTACGTGGCGTACACCGTCGGCGGCACCATGGAGTTCATGGCCATCAACATGGCCTCGTCACTCACCGCCCACGCCTCGCACGACCCACGGCAACTCGCGGAGGGGGTCCGGGGGGCACTGCGCCGGATGACGTTGCTGCTGGTGCCGGTGGTGCTGGTGCTCGTGGTCTTCGCACCGCAGATCCTCACCCCGTTCAGCGCGGACTACGCCGAGCACGGCTCGGCCGTACTGCGGCTGCTCGCGCTCGGTGCGCTGCCCCGGGTGGTCGTGGAGCTGTACATCGGGGTGCTGCGGGTGCAGGGGCGTACCGGTGTGCTCGCCGCCCTCCAGGGGGCCATGTGCGTGCTGGTACTGGGCAGCGCGGCCGTGCTGTTCAGCTCCGCGGGGATCGCGGGGGCCGGGTGGGCGGTGCTGATCAGCATGATGTTGATCGCCGTCGTCTCGGTGTTCGGACTGCGGTCGGCGCTGCGCGGCACGCACGGCGGGCCCCTGGAGCAGGACGGGCCGGACCGGGCCGCCCCGGCTCCTGCCGGGTCCGCCTACGGCACCCGCTGGGCGAAGCTGAACGCCACCGCCGGGTACGGCACGGGCTGGGCCCGCCGGGCCGCCCACGAGGGCAGGGCGGGCCCCGGGCAGGGCGGCGACGACACCGTCACGTTGTTCATCGGCCGCCCCGGTTACGAACGGGAGGCGCTCCAGGCGGACACGCTGGCGTTCATCGTGCGGCCCCGCCCCGTCGACGCGGACGGGCGGGGGGACGCGGAGGAGGCCACCGGCCCCGGGGCGGGGGCGGGAGCCGGGGAGACGCCCGCTCCACGGGACGCACCGGGCCGGGACGACGCACCGCATGAGCGGCACGGGCCGCACGGGCCGCACGAGACGGAGAAACACGAGGAGCGGAAGAAGTACGAGGAGTCCGCGGAGCGGAGGGAGCGGCGGTCCGCGGGAGACGCGCCGCGGGACGGTGTGGAGGACGTTCGCCCCGCCTGGGCCGGTGCACGCCGTGTGCTCCCGTCGTCGTCGGCCGGTGACGAGACCGAGCGGCGCCTGCGTGACGTCCTCTGGGTGCTGCTCGGACTCGCCACCGTCGTCTTCTGGGTGTCGGTGCGCTCGCTGCCCCGGTTCGACGGATCCGAGCGGGAGGAACCGGGAGAACTGACGGGACGCCTGTTACTGGAAGGGCTGCCGCTCTCGGCGCTCGCCGCCGGGGGAGTGCTGCTCCTGGTCTTCGTCGCCTCGGTGACGCTGTGCACGCGGCCCGACCCCTGGCTCCCCGGCACCGCGCTGGGCTCCGCCCTGTCCGCCCTGTACGCCGCACCTGTCGTCCTCGGCCGGGAACCGAGACCGGTGGGCGGGGCGTTGTACTCGCAGCCGGCCGTGTTCCTCGCGGACGCGATGGGACTCGCCGGCCCCGAGCCCCTGCTGCGCTGGACACCGCCGGTCTGCCAGCTGCTGTGTCTCGTCCCGCTGTGGCTGCTGTCGGCGCGCGCGGGCGGCAGGCTGTCCTGGCCGGGGCGCTGGGGGGCGCTGTATCTCGTCGCCGTGGCCGGCTGGGTGTGGCGGGACGCGCTCGCACCGGTGGCCCCGCCCCTGCTCGGCGCGCTGCTTCTCCTGCTGCCTCTCCTCCACCTCCCGCCGCTGCGCCGTGCCGTGTCGGCGGCACGGCCGCCCGGCCGCGGAGAACCGAACGGCTGAACCAACGACCGACCGAAACGACCGATCACGTTCCGGAGCCGAACCGTCAGGGGGGAACCACCGTGCGTCCGCCAGCCACTCCACGCGAGAGACCCGCGTCCGAGCCCGTACCCGGGAGCACATCGGCGTCGGCCACCCCTGCCGGACCGCCTGCGCGGACCGGGTCGCACAGCCAGTCACCCACCGAGTCGCACAGCGAGTCGCGGACCGATGCGCGGACCGATCCCTCCTCGGAGTCGTCGACCCCCGCCCATGAGCCCGTGACGGATCTTTCCGACCTGCCGCCCTTCTGGTCCGTGCCCCGTGCCCTCGCGCTCCGGCCCGCGCTACCGCTGGTGACGGCGCTGGCGCTGTGGCTGTACGCGGTCCGGCACACCGATGTGTCGCACCTCGACGACTACGGCCTGGTCACCGCGCTCCACCCGGGCTTCTGGGCCGGCCTCGCCGTGCTCACCGCCGGTTTCTGGTTCACGGTCCGCGACCCGCGGCGACCCGGCGGCTGGTCCGCCGCGTACGTGCTCGGCCTGCTGGTGATGGAGCGGGCCACCCAGGCCGTGCTCTACCCGACCCCGCTGTACGCCTGGGCGTGGAAGCACGACGGCGTCGTCGACCACCTGCTGACGGCCGGCGGGCTCCAGAACGCCGACCAGATCGGCGACATGGCGGTCTACGACCAGTGGCCGGGCTTCTTCGCCGCGCAGGCGGCGCTGGTGCGGCTGCTGGGCGTGGACTCGGCGGCGATGTACATGGCGTGGTGGCCGCTGGCGTCCAGTCTGACGCTGCTGCTCCCGCTGCTGCTGATCTACCGCACCTTCACCGAGGACCGGCGACTGATCTGGACCGCGGTCTGGCTCTTCCACGTCGCCAACTGGGTGGGCCAGGACTACTTCTCCCCCCAGTCCGTCGCCTTCGCGCTGCATCTCGGTGTGCTGGCCGTGGTGCTGCGCAGATACGGCCGTTCCGGTGAGGGCGGCGGGCGGCGCGGGCAGGCCGTCTGGACCGCCCTGGTCACCCTGCTGGTGACGGCGATCGTCATCTCGCACCAGCTCACCCCCGGCATGCTGATCGTGTCACTGCTCGCGTTGTGGCTGCTGCGCCGCCACCGGGACTGGGTGCCGGTGGCCACCACGGTCGTCATCTTCCTGGCCTGGTGTCTGACGGCCGCGCTGCCCTTCCTGTCCGCCGCGCTGCCGGACATGGTCCGCGCGGTGGGCGACGTCGGCGGCAACGTCGAGACGGGGTACGGCGCCACCCCGACCGGCACCGGGGCGGTGGTGACCTCGTGGGCGGCCCGGCTGCTGTCGGGTGCCGTCCTGCTGCTGGCGGTGGCCGGAGTGTGGCGGCAGCCCGTGCTGCGGTACCGCGCGATGCCGCTGCTGGTGATCACGGCGGCACCGCTGCCGATGTTCGTGGCGAGCAGCTACGGCAGCGAGATGGTCTTCCGGGTGCTGATGTTCATGCTGCCCGGCGTCGCCTTCTTCGGCGCCGCCGCCCTGCTGCCCAAGGTGCGTACCCTCGCCGCCACCGAGGCGGCGGCGGAGGCGGCGGCCGAGGCCCGCCGGAAGGGCGAAGCCCGTACGCGCCGCGGCTTCGGCCTCCGCAGCGGCTTCGGCGTCCGGGTCTGGGGCCCGCTGCCGGTGCTGCTCGCCGGAACCCTGGCGTTCGTCCCGAGCTACTCGGGCAAGGACAGGATCAGCTACTTCCCGCCGCAGGAGGTGGCCCTGGTGCAGCGGCTCTTCGACGAGGCGCCCGAGGGCTCGCTGGTCGTCGCCGCCAACCGCAACTACCCGCTCGCCCACGCCTCGTACGGGAGCGTCGACCACTACTGGTTCCTCGAGGACGACCGGAGGCACGTCGACGAGATCGTGCGGGACCCGGCCCGCACCCTCGCCACCGACATGGCCGGGGTGGAGCCTCCCGCTCGGGCCTACTTCCTGTTCACCCAGGGCCAGTCGGCCAACTCCGAGATGAACGGGCAGCTCACCGGGGCCCAGCTGGACCGTATCCGGGAGGCCGTCGCCGCGTCGCCGCGGTTCCGGCTGGTGGCGGAGACCGGCGCGGGAGTGGTCTACGAGCTGAGACAGACAGAGGACGACGGAGCAGGGGACGGCGGAGCAGGGGACGACAGAGCGAGCGCAGGGGACGGCGGAGCAGAGGGGGCGGGGCGATGACACCGCAGGACTTCGTGATCAGGATGCTCCCGCCGTTCGGCGGCTGGCTGGCGCTGGCCGCGCTCGCCCTCCCCGGCGGATCGCCGCTGCGGGGTGCGGCCGTCGTCGTCTTCCTGGCGGCGGGGCCCGGTGCCGCCCTGGTCGGCCTCTGCGGCCCCGCCCTGCGCATACGCACGGCGCGGGGGCCCGTCGAGCAGCGCGCCCCCGACTTCGCCCGCCACTCCGACCTGCTGGAACGACTGATGCTGGTCGTGTTCGTCAGCATCGGCGCGGTGATGATCGTCGCGACGGTGCTGATCGCGACCCATGCCTTCAGCGCGCAGCGCGTGCTGCTGGCCCTGACGCTGCTCACCACGCTCGCCGCCTTCTTCCCTCGGCTGCGTGCCTCCCCGCCGAGGACACGGAAGGGTTCCGCCCTGTGAGGTTCGCCCGTCCCTTTCACCGTATCGCCGCCGCCCTGCGCCGCGCCCGGCGTTCCACCGGTACGAACACCACCGCGCACCCGGGGCCCGGCACCGGCACCGGTCGGCACCGCATCCCCGGAGCCAGGTCGGCCGCGAGCCGCCGGCGGCCGTTGATCACCTCCGTCGCGGTCGTCTGCGCGGTGCTGGTCGCCGTACTCGCGCTGCGCGACGCCTCCGGGCCGTCCGGTTCGGAGCCCTCCGGGATGGGCGAGGAGTGCCGGCCCACGGAACTGCTCGAACCGCCGTGCGGCGCCTGGTTCGGGGCGTTCGTGCCGCACGAACGGGCCGACCTGGAGGAGAGGGTGAGGGCCTACGAGCGGAAAGTGGGCCGCAAGCTCGACATCGTGTACACGTACCACGACATGTCCCTGCCCGAAGGCGCCCGCAGGGAGGGGCAGTTGCTGAGCCCGGAGGAACAACGGGTCGGCGAGGACCGCATGCTGCTGCTGTCCTGGGAGAGCAAGTGGTGGGGCGGCACGAAGGGACAGCAGCCGACGTGGAAGGAGATCGCCGACGGCGGCCTGGACGCGACCGTGATCGACGTCCAGGCCCGGCGCGTCAAGGACTACGGGCAGCGCACCGGGAAGAAGGTCTTCCTCTCCTTCGACCTGGAGATGGACACGCGCACCCCGGACAACGGCACACCGGCCCAGTACGTGAAGGCGTACCGGCACATCCACGACCGGTTCCGGGAGCTGGGCGTGGACAACGTGGTGTGGACCTGGATCGTCACCGGGTACCTGAACCACGGTGACCTGTTCAAGGGGATGTACCCGGGGGACGAGTACGTCGACTGGATCGGCTACAACCAGTACAACTACTACCGCTGCCACAAGACGAAGTGGCTGACCTTCGAACAGACCCAGACGGCCACGCACGACTGGATACGCGAGAACATCTCCGCCGACAAGCCGTTGATGCTCTCCGAGTTCGGCTCGGCGGCCGACGACTCGCGACCGGAGCGGCAGGCCGAGTGGTACGCGCGGGTGCCGCCCGTCCTGAAGGGGCTGGACGGGGTCAAGGCCGCGCTCCAGTGGAACTACCGCGATCCCGGACCGCACTGCGATCTGGCCGTGGCCAACGAGGCGGCGTGGGAAAGCCTGCGCGAGGTGGTGTCCGACCCGTACCTGAACCAGCCGACGAAGTGACCTGACCGGGCGGCCGCCCCGGCACGGCCGCGGCGGCCCGCCGGAGCGGCCCGCCGCGGTGACCGCCGGAGCGATGCTCCGAAGACGACCGCCGGAGCGACGGTCCGAAGACGACGGCCCGAAGACGACCGCCCGGGTCCGTTCAGCCCGCGAACTCCGCTCCGCGCAGGGTCGCTCGGGCGTGCCGGTACCAGCGCCAGCCGATCGTCTTCGGGCCGTCGCGGTAGGGGGCGACCCGGGCGCCGCCGCCCGCCAGCCAGGTGGTGACGTCGGCGAGGGTGTGGCCGCGGCGGACGATGAGACGGGCGATGCGGTAGCGCTCGTCGCGGTCCGAACTGAGCGCGTGCCGTACCGCGGTCGCCGTCTCGTAGCCGGCGCGGGACGCCATGGCCCGCACCCGGGGGCTGTTGTAGCCGTGCGGGTAGGCGAGGTGGGGGACGGGATGGCCGAGGGCGTCCTCCAGCACAGCCTTGGAGTCGGCCAGTTCGGCACGCAGCCGCCCGGCGGTCAGGGTGTCCAGCTGGGCGTGGCTGACCGTATGGCTGCCGATCTCCATGCCGGAACGTTCCAGCTCCGCCACCCGGTCCAGGGTCATCATCGGCGCCGGCGGGAGCAGGCTGCGGCCGCCCGGGGTGATGGCGCCGGTGGTGAGGTACGCGGTGGAGGGCAGGGCGCGTTCGGCCAGTGCCTCCGCGGTGGGGCCGGGCAGATCCGCGAAACCGTCGTCGAAGGTGAGGAGCACCGGACGGGGCGGCAGCGGCGCGCGCCCGGCCAGATGGTCGGCGAGCGCGCTGATGGTGACGGGCGTGCGGCCGCTGTCCACGACGGCGTCCAGATGGGCCGCGAACTCCCGGGGCGTGACGGTGAACTCGGCGATCCAGTCGGGCGGATCGTCCGTCACGGCGTGGTAGAGGAAGACGGGGACGGCCGCCGGGCCCTGCGAGGACGCCGTCATCTCGTCCCCCTCCCCGTCGTCCGGCTCCCTGCCGTCCGCCGGGCCCGCAGATAGCCGACCGGGCCGTACAGCATCCCCTTGCGCTGCAGACGCGAGAGGCGGCGCGGCCAGGGATGCGTGCGGGTGTCGTGGTCGCCCGGTGCGGCCCCCCGGTCACCGGGGGCATCCCCGCCGGTGTTCCGTACGGCGGTCAGCCCGCGGGCGTGGGACAGGCCGCGGGGCACCCGGGCGAGGAACGCCGGCAGCAGGGCGGGCCGGTTGACCAGGATCGCGGTGAGGTAGGCGGTGAGTCCGGCGCCGTAGCCGAACGCCTGGGTCTCCAGGTCGGCCCAGCTCTCCCGGTGGTGGTGCCACACCAGCGCGCCGGGCGTGTAGTGAAGCCTGTGCCCCTGGGTGAGGACCCGGACGAACCCGTAGAGGTCGTCGCCGCCCCGGGCGGGCGTCCCGGCGCCGGTGGCCGGGTCGAAGCCGCCGACCCCGCGCAGCACCTCCGCACGGAACGCCATGTTCGCACCGGAGCCGAACCGGCCCGCGGTGAAGGGGAACAGAGGCTCGTCCCGGGGCGGGTCCTTCGGGTCGTACGTCGTCGGGGTGAACCCCTTCGCGAAACCGCCGTGGCTCTCCAGCAGGACCTGGGCCGGGGTGCGGAGCCGGGCGGGCAGGATCAGGCCGGTGGCGCAGCCGAGTCCGGGATCGACGGCGAAGGGCGTGGTCAGCTCGGTGAGCCAGCGGGGGTCGGCGACGACGTCGTCGTCGGTGAACGCGACCACCGTGCCGAGGGCGGCGGCGAGCCCGGTGTTGTGCGCGGTCGCGAGTCCGGCGACCGGTTCGCAGACGTACCGCACGCGCTCCCCGTACTTCCGCTCCACCAGGTCACGCGTCTCGTCCGTCACGGGTGCGTTGTCGACGACGACGATCTCGAAGTCCGGATGGTCCTGTGCGAGGAGCGAGTCGAGCGCGCGGGCGAGCTGTCCGGCCCGCTCCCGGGTGGCCACGACGACCGAGGTGTGGGGCGGCGGCGGTCCGGTGGCCCCGGACCTCTCCGCGACCCGCCCCTGCCCGCGCTCCTCGGCCGGCTCCTGCCCGTGTTCTTGCCCGTGCTCCTGCCGTGCGAGTGCCGTCAGGACCGTTGCCGGATCGGCCCCCTCCGGCACCCGCCCCAACAGCGTGCCCACCGGCCGTCCGGCCCGCCTGACCAGGACGAACACCTCTCCGTGCGTCACCGGTGGGCTGCCCGGGCCGGGTCTGAGGGCGGCCTCCTCACCGTTCAGGTCCAGTTCGGCGACCTGAACCGCTCCGATGCCCAGGAACCGTTGTATCTCCTCCTGCGTACGTGCCGTACGGGCCATGAGCCCTTCCCCTCCTCATGAACGCTCCTCATGAACGGTCCTCGCGAACTGCCCTTACGAACTGTCCCCACGAGCGGCCCCTCATGACCGGCGCAACCGTCCCGCCCCCTTCAACGCCCTCGACGCCAGCGACGCGAGACGCGGGTGGGCGCGGACGAAGCCGTGCGCACGGCGTACGGGCTCGCGGCGCAGCAGGTGCAGCGCGGCGCCCAGGCCCGGACGCATCGCCTCCCCCTCGTAGACGGCGAGTTCGCCCGTCTTCAGCGAGTCCTTGTACTCGGCCGGGCCACGCCCCATGTCGAGCAGGCCGATGCCCTGGCCGGCCGCCGCCTCCGCCATGCGCAGATGCAGCACGAGCCCCGGCGAGTACTTCGCGAACTCCACGTCGTACGCCGGGAACCAGCAGGCCAGGACCGAGGCCGAGCGCAGGCCGAAGTGCGCGGCGACGGGGCGGTCCCCGGCGTACAGGACGGACAGCGTGCCCGTGCACTCCGGTGCCCGGGTCTCGGCCAGGCGGCCCACGAGCCGCGTGATCCACTCCTGCGCGAACCGGTCGCGCCGCCCGGTCCTGCGGTACTGGGCCGATTTCCACTCGATGAGAGCGCGCAGCGCGGCGGGCTCGCGTTCGTCGAAGACGAACCGCACCGGTCCGTCCGCCTGACGGCCGAGCCTGCGCTCCTTGGCCAGTGTGGTCTTCAGGAACTTGGGCGACTGGGTGCGCAGGACGGACTCGTAGGTCTCGTAGCCCTTCTCCACGTCGATGACGTAGGTGGTGTGTTCCTCGGCCGCGTGCGGGACGAACAGGGCCTGGTCCGCCTCCAGGTTGTCGAAGGCGAAGCTCGACACCGAGCAGGCGCGCAGCAGTTCACCGGTCTCCGGGACGAGGCCCGGACGCAGGACGGCGCCCTGGCAGTCCGACACCCCGAGTCCGATCGCCCGGCCCTGCCCCCACGCGCCCCGCTCGTACGGCAGGAAGCCGGCGGGTTCGGCGGACGTCCCCTCGTACAGGACCGCCACCCGGGCCTGCGGCCGCACCCGGGACACGGCGGTGGCGAACTCCGGTTCCATGAAAGGGCTGCGGGGCGCGTCCGTCGCGGCGCGCAGCTCACGCCAGCGTTCCCGCTCCCCCTCGCCGAGCTCCTCGAGCCTCAGCACACGTGTGCGTCCACTGCTCACCTGACCCCCCGATCAAGTCCCCCCTGGACCCTTGGAAGGTACCGCCCGGGACCCCCAGGACGGTAGGTAGCAGACCATGTTGTTGCCAAGTGGTGCAGAGGCCTTTAACAGGTCCGTACCCGCTGATGACGGTAACGGCCGGGCACGCGGCTGTGGTGAGACGGACGCGTGCTGTGGCGAGACGGACGCGCGGCGACGGCCCGGTGGTGGCGCGGCGCCGGCCCGGCGGTGGGGGTGCGCAGGATAAGGGGTGCGGGTGTGCGGACGGAGGCGTTCCGGTCGAGGGTGAGTCGGGTGGGCGCGGTGTCCGTATTCTCTGATCATGGCCGCACCCACCGATTGTTCACTCATCGCCACCGACCTGGACGGGACGCTGCTGCGCGGCGACGACTCTCTCTCCGACCGGTCTCTCGCCGCACTGGCGCTGGCGACGCGGGCCGGTGCCCGGCATCTCGTGGTGACGGGCCGCCCGGCGCCCGGAGTGCGGCCGCTCCTGGACAGACTGGGGAGCACGGGGCTCGCGGTGTGCGGACAGGGCGCGCAGGTGTACGACGCCGGCGCGAACCGGCTGCTCCACTCCGTCACGCTGGACCGGGAACTGGCGGAGACCGCGCTCGGCAAGATCGAGGCCGAGGTGGGGGAGGTGTACGCCGCGGTCGACCAGGACGGGGTCGACGGACTCACCCTGATCGAGCCGGGCTACCGGATGCCGCACCCGACGCTGCCCGCCGTCCGGATCGGACGACGGGACGATCTGTGGGTGCTGCCGATCACCAAGGTGCTGTTGCGCCACCCCTTCCTGAGTGACGACGAGTTGGCGGCGACGGCGCGTTCGGTGGTCGGTTCGCTGGCCACGGTCACCATGTCGGGACCGGGCACCGTGGAGCTCCAGCCGTGCGGTGTCACCAAGGCGACGGGACTGGCGCTGGCCGCCGAGCACCTGGGACTGAGCCGGGAACGGACCGTCGCCTTCGGCGACATGCCCAACGACGTCCCGATGTTCCACTGGGCGGCCCACGGTGTCGCCATGGCCAACGCGCACCCCGAGCTGAAGGCGGTGGCCGACGAGATCACCACGACGAACGAGGACGACGGCGTGGCCGTCGTCCTCGAGCGGTTGTTCGGCGGGACGGGCGGGGCGGGGCGGGGCGGCACGCGCCCCCACGCGTGCCGTTCCGGTCTCCACCCCCACGGGTGACCCCGTGGGCCGGGCGTGTCCCGGTGCGCCCGGACGTCTCAGTAGGCGCCGAAGACGTTGTCGATCGAGCCGTAGCGGTCCGCCGCGTAGTTGCAGGCGGCCGTGATGTTCGCGACCGGGTCGAACGGGTCGAGGGCCGTGCCGGGCACGTGGTACGCCCGGAAGGTCGGGTCGATGACCTGCAGCAGGCCCTTCGACGGGGTGCCGGCGACGGCGTTGGAGTCCCACAGGTTGATGGCCTGCGGGTTGCCGGAGGACTCGCGCATGATGTTGCGGTGGATGGAGTCGTAGCTGCCGGGGATGCCGTGCTGCGCCATGATCGACAGCGACTCGCGGATCCAGCCGTCGAGGGTGTCGGGGTACGCCGTCGCGGTGCCGACGGCGGCCGGGGCGGACGACACGGGGGCGGCGGGAGCGGCGGAGGCGCTGGTGGCGCCGAACACCGGAAGGGCGATCGCTGCGACGGCGGCGACGGCGAGGGAGCGGACGAGGCGGGTGCGGCCGAAGCGGCGCCGACCGGATGCGGGCATGGCGGACATGGGTGCGTTCCTCTCCTACGCCTGCGAGGTGAGCTGTCGGGTTCGGGCGGGAGAGTGCCCGGCCGCGCCCCTGCGGGCGTGGCTTCACCCCGAGCCGTCCCGGTGCGGACCGGTCCGGCGACTTACCTGGGTCCCCCGCTCCTGCCGTGCGTGAGTGAGTTGATCGACGGGTGGTGCGGGCGGTGGCAGGATTCGGCGTCCGCCCGACAGGCCGGGAACGTATGCGAGAGCGCATGTCGGGAACAAGTGCGAGCGTCACGTATGACGCCGTTTGATCTTGTCTTGGGCTATTTGGGGGACTTGATCCTTTGTGGGTGCCGACGGCCAACTCACGTTCGGGGCAAGGGGAAGCGTCTCCTCGGGGGAGTCGTGGGCGGGTCGGGGCGCGCGTGACCGACCTCACTGGCCGCACCGCGTGGGCGCATTTGCCGCCAACGGGAACCTGTTTGGCAATTGCGGCAAATCGGTCAACGGGGCGGGCAGGATGGGCCGTGTGTCGAGATGCGGTCCGGGGTGTGCCCGGAGGATGGGTGAGGTGTGCCCGGAAAGCCGCCTGATGTCCTTTGCCGTCGACTGGTCGAAAACGATCTGATGGTGATCCGATATCGGAGGGTGCCGTGACGTGCCGTCCGTGCGTGCTGTGGGTGAGTTCGGGGAATGTGGGTGCTGGCGGTGATCGAAACATGACCGGATACGCTGACTCGAGTGATGTCAGCGACCTATCGACAACCAGCGACCCAGTGGTGAACGGTGCAAGACGTCTGAGCGTCAGTGGACACCAGCAGACAGGAGACCCCTCGTGACCGTCGTCGGGCCATTCGGGCTGAGCGTGCGGGACCAGGCTCTGGAAGCCGATGTCCGGGCCGGGATGACGGCTGTCGAGGAAGGGTTGCTCGAGGCCACCAAGAGTGAGGTCCCCTTCATCACGGGCGCCGCCCAGCACCTGGTGCGGGCCGGCGGCAAGCGGTTCCGGCCGCTGCTCGTGATGCTCGCCGCCCAGTTCGGGGACCCCCACGCGCCCGGCGTCGTACCGTCCGCCGTGGTCGTGGAGCTGACCCACCTGGCCACGCTGTACCACGACGACGTGATGGACGACGCGGGTGTGCGGCGCGGGGTGCCCAGCGCGAACACCCGCTGGGGCAACTCCGTCGCGGTCCTCACCGGCGACTTCCTCTTCGCGCGCGCCTCGCACATCCTGGCCGACCTCGGGCCGGAGGCCGTACGGGTGCAGGCGGAGGCGTTCGAGCGGCTGGTCTCCGGTCAGATCCTGGAGACCGCGGGGCCGCAGGACGGACGCGATCCGGTCGACCACTACCTGGACGTCCTCGGTGGCAAGACCGGCTCACTGGTCGCCGTCTCGTGCCGGTTCGGCGCCATGATGTCCGGGGCGGACGACGCGGTCGTGGACGTGCTGACCCAGTACGGCGAGCGGCTCGGGATCGCCTTCCAGCTCGCCGACGACGTGCTGGACATCGCCTCCGACTCCCACGAGTCCGGCAAGACCCCGGGCACCGACCTGCGCGAGGGCATTCCGACCCTGCCCGTGCTGCGGCTGCGCGAGCGGGCGGCCCGGCAGGGTCTGCCCGAGGACATCGCGCTGTGCGAGCTGCTGGACTCCGACCTCAGTGACGACGACCGGCACGCCGAGGCACTGCGACTGCTGCGCGCGCACCCCGCGTTGGAGCAGGCCCGCCGGGACACCGTGCGCTATGCGCAGGAGGCGCGCGCGGTGCTGGCACCGCTGCCGGAGTGCGAATCGAAGACGGCCCTGGTCGACCTGTGCGACGCGGTGGTGCACCGGGCCGGCTGACCCGCCCGCCGTCCCCGTCCCCGACTCCGACCCCTACTGGTCGGGGGAGGGAACACCTCCTCGTGTCATACCGCAGCAGTACACGGAGTTGAGTCCGGGGTCTGACGCTTCCTCGTGTGGTGTTTGGTCAGATGGACCATGACGGACACCACTCCTCACCGATTCGGGTGAGAAGGGCGGCTCAGGGTGTGACTGGTGCGAGGAACACGAGACGCAGGCCGCCGCCGACCACGGAGGTAGGGCACACATGGCACCGTACGAATCCGACGACACGACGACCGCGGGGGCGACCCGCGAGCCGGGCGCGGGCCGGCGCAGGGCCGCGCGGTACATCGTCCCGGTCACGGTGATGGGAGTGGCGGTCGCGACCATCGGGCTCGTCCCCGCGATCGCGAACTCCGGCGACCCGGACCTGCCGGAGATCACCGCCGCGCAGCTCATCGAGAAGATGGCCGAGTCGGACACCGAGCGGCTGTCCGGCACCGTGAAGATCACCACCGACCTCGGACTGCCGGACCTCGGCGGCCTGGAGAGCAGCCTGGCCTCCGGCGCCCTGGGCGGCGGCGAGGGCGGCTCGTCCGCCGACCCGTCCGCCAAGCTCACCGAGCTGGCCTCCGGTACGCACACCCTGCGCGTCGCGGTCGACGGCCCCGACCGGCAGAAGGTGTCGCTGCTCGAGAACGCCGCCGAGTACAGCCTGATCCACAACGGCAAGGACGTCTGGGGCTACGACAGCGCGTCCAACGAGGTCTACCACGGCACGGCCGACGAGTCCGACGAGGGCGAGGACCGGAAGCAGCAGCCCCCGGCCACGCCGAAGGGCTTCGCCGAGGAGGCGCTGAAGGCGGTCGACGACACCACGTCCGTCACCGTCGACGGCACCGCGCAGGTGGCCGGCCGCGACGCCTACAAGCTGGTCGTCAAGCCCAAGCAGTCCGGTTCCACGGTCGGTGCGATCAGCATCGCGGTGGACCACGAGACCGGGACGCCGCTGAAGTTCACGCTGACCCCGGCCACCGGTGGTGCCGCCGTCGTGGACGTCGGCTTCACCAAGGTCAGCTTCGACCGGCCGGCCGCGTCGACCTTCGACTTCACCCCGCCCAAGGGCGCCAAGGTGACCGAGGAAGGCGCCCTGGAGGACGGGAAGAAGGGCGGGGAGCCCACCGGCCGGCCGGAGGCCGCCCCGAAGTCCGAGGAGGACCTCTCCAAGGGGCTCGACGGGCTGAAGGTGCTCGGAGAGGGCTGGAACTCCGTCGCCGCCTTCGACACCGGCGCCGAGGGGGGTCTGCCGACCGGCTCCGAGGGCGGTGACCTCGGCGGCTTCCTGGGCTCGCTCGGCGACCAGGTGAAGGGCGAGTTCGGCACGGGCACCGTGTTCAGCACCCGCCTGGTAAACGCCCTGTTCACCGAGGACGGCAAGGTCTACGTCGGTGCCGTCACGAAGGACGCGCTGGTGAAGGCCGCCAACGAGGCGAAGTAACGGGCGAAGCGACGGGCGAAGCAACAGGGGAAGGGACGGGGATCGGGTCCCGGGGCCTCATGGCGAGGCGACCGGGGCCGGCGGCGGCCGCGGCTCCGCCGCCCGTGCCACGGCGAGCAGCAGCGCCTCCCGCCCGTGCGGTGCCACCAGTTGGAGCCCGGCCGGGCAGCCGTCGCTGCCGAACCCGGCCGGGAGGCTCAGCGCGGGGTGCCCGCTCACGTTGAACGCCCAGGTGAGCGCGGTGGAGTAGACGTCGCCGGGTCCCTCGTGGCCGTGCGGCGCGGTGGGCGCCGTGGGCGTCAGCAGCAACTCGGCGTGGGCGAAGAGACGGGCCAGGCGCCGGTCGTTCGCCTCCCGGACGCGGTGGGCCTCGGCGAGGTCGGGGCGGGGCCCGCCGGGGGCGCGCAGGGCGAGCCAGGCCGGCGCGGGGTCCAGAAGCAGCGGAGGCTCCGCCGACCGTACGGCTCGTACGGGGCGCGGGGCTCGCGGGGGCCGGACGAGCCGTACGACTCCGGCGTCGACGAGCCGGTCGACCGCGGCTCGGGCCAGCGCGACGGGCTCCTCGTCGGGATCGGCGAAGCCGAGGTCGGGGGACCAGATCGCGGTGCGGGGACCGGACGGCGGCACCTCGGCGGCGGTGGGCGGCGGCGACACGGCCCGCCACCAGGCCACCGCGTCCGCCGCCGTCCGGGTGAGGACGCCGGGTGCCGCGAGACCCGTGCGGTCGGGCGACGGGAGGCGGCCGTTGGTGACCTTCAGACCGACGACCCCGCACCACGCCGCCGGGATGCGCACCGACCCCGCGCCGTCGCCGCCCGTCGCCAGCGGCACCAGCCCCGCCGCCACCGCGACTGCGGCCCCGGCCGAGGAACCGCCCGGAGTGCGGTCCGCCCGCCACGGGTTGACGGTCCGTCCGTGCGCGCCGAGCCCCCAGGTCTGCCAGGGGGTGCCGGGCCCGGGTACGGCGGTGGCGCCCACGGCCACACCACCGGCCGCGAGCAACGGACCCGCCGCCCGGAGCCCGTGCCTCCCCTTCACGGCGATCGGCACCCCGGCCAGCGGCAGCCACTCACCCGGGCCGGGCGGACCCGCGTCGACCCGGGCGTCCACCCCGGCCGCCCGACGCAGCGCCTCCTCGGCCCACACCTCGGTGAACGCGCACAGCACCGGATCGGCCCGCTCGATCCGCGCCAGCGCCCCCGCGACCACATCGACGGCCCGCAGCCTTCGGGCGCGCACCGCGGCGGCGATCTCCGCCACCGTCCCGGACCGTGCCTCGGCGCCGGTCAGCGCAGTGATCCCGTCGGGCGGGCAGGCAGGACGCGGCCCGCCTGGTGACCGCCGCGGACCACGGCCACCGGGCCTCGGGCCCGGATCTCCGACCCCTGCCGCATGTCTGTACCCATGCCCCTCTCCTGCCACGTCACCCGGATCCTCATACCGGCCGGCGGGACGGAACCGGGCGGACGGCTGTTGGGACGAGCCTGTGACAACGCGGTGACGTGAGAAACGGGGATATGCGGACAGACTCGTCGGTAGGTTCACGACCCGAATGAGGGGACGATGGCGCGACTCAGCCGCGAGAAGAAGCCGGAACAGCAGCAGACCGCAGACGCGGCGAACCGTGCGGCAGTGCCGATCGACGTCCATGTTCCCGCCCCTGTGGCGGGTACCGGCTCACGGAAGGCGTCGGTCGGCGGGGTACCGGTGGTGGCCGGACCCGACGAGGAGGTGCAGCAGGCGGTGCTGAACCGCCTCCACCGCATCGCCCTCGCCTCGGGACACGCCGTCCTCGCCACCATCCACGACGAGGGCACCGGGTACGTCGTCCCGCTCCGGGTCGACCCCGACGGTGCCAGCCACTTCACCGGAGAACCGGCCCTCATGAAGCCGGCAGCCCCGGCCCCGACGCCGGCTCCGACGCTGCCCCCGGCCCCGATGCTGGCTCCGGCTCCGGCCCCGGCCCCGATCCCCGTGCGTGACAGCACGCTCACCCTTCGGCTGCGGTCGGCGCCCGAGCCGGTGGAAGCCGTGCCTCCCGGCACGGTCGTGCCGCCGACGGGCGAGTTCGGCCCGCCCCCGCTCATGGGCACGAGGCCCCACCCCGCTCCCGAAGCCGACCACCGCCGGCACCCGGCACCCGCTCGAACGCCGCAGATGCCTCAGGCACCCCTGATACCTCCGATGCCCTCAGCGCTTCCCGTACCTCCGGCCTACCGGACACCGGGCCCGCTGCCCTCGGCCGACCGGACACCGCCCCCGGCCCTGGCCCCGGTGGCCGTCCCTCCCCGTATCCCCGAACCGGTTGCGGAGGCCGAGCCCGAGCACGAGCACGAACCCGCCCTCGACTTCAAGCCGCCCCCGTCCCGCGGTTTCGACGCCGTGGCGGAGGCGGTGCTCGGGGACGAGCCGCCCGCCGTCCCGGGCGAGACCCGCTTGGCCGAGCCCATGGGCCGGATCAACGAGGCCGTCCGGGCGGGCCGGATCGACACGGCGGCGCGACTGGCCGGGGAGACGGTGACCGAGGCGTCGCGGACGCTGGGGCCCGAACACCCGGAGGTGCTCAAGCTGCGCGAGCTGTCCGCGTACATCGCCTACCTGAGTGACGAGCCGCTGCACGCCTTCCGGCTCTCCCTCGACCTCGCCGGGGTCCACCGCGGGGCGGGCGACGCGGAGGCCGCCTACGGCAACGTCCGCAGCGCGGCCACCGCCTGGCGCGCGGTGCGTGATCCGCTGCGCGGGCTGGAGCTGGGACGCGAACTGATCGAGCTGTGGACCGGACTCGCCGCCGAGGGCGGCCCGGCGGCCGACGAGATCGAGGAGTTGGAGTCGGCCCGCACCCGCATGGGCCGGCTGACCGACCGCGCCCACGCCCGGCACGGGTGAGCGGGCGTGGACGGAGCCGTGCAACGCGCTGAGGAGCGCTCCGGTCAGGCCTTCGGCGCGTCCACTGCGTCCACGGTGCTCACCACTTCCGCCGGGTTCGCCACGACCACCGGATCCACCGCGTCCACAGAGCTCACAGGGCTCACAGGGCCCACCGGGTTCATCGCAGCGCCGGCCGCGCTCGCAGTCCTCGCGCGCTCGGTGGCGAGTACGCGGGCGGACCGGTGGGCGGTGCGCAGCGCGTCCCAGGTCAGCAGCATGAGCGCCAGCCACACCAGCGCGAATCCGGCCCAGCGCTCGGGCGGCATGGCCTCCTTGAAGTAGAGGACGCCGAGCAGGAACTGGAACACCGGGGCCAGGTACTGGAGCAGCCCCATCGTGGACAGCGGCACGCGGATCGCGGCGGCGCCGAAGCAGACCATGGGGAGCGCGGTGACGAGGCCGGTGGCGGCCAGCAGCGCCGCGTGTCCCGCTCCCTCGGTACCGAAGGTGGACTCGCCGCTGCTGCCCAGCCAGAGCAGATAGCAGAGGGCGGGAAGGAACAGGATGGCCGTCTCGGCGGCCAGCGATTCGACGCCGCCGAGGTTGACCTTCTTCTTCACCAGTCCGTACGTGGCGAAGGAGAAGGCGAGGCAGAGCGAGATCCACGGCGGGCGGCCGTAGCCGACGGTGAGGACGAGCACCGCCACGAAGCTGACCCCGACCGCCGCCCACTGCGCGGGCCGCAGCCGCTCCTTCAGCAGCAGGACACCTAGGGCGATGGTGACCAGCGGGTTGATGAAGTAGCCGAGGGACGCCTCGACGACGTGCCCGGAGTTCACCGCCCAGATGTAGACGCCCCAGTTCACGGTGATGACCGCCGCGGCGACGGTGATCAGGGCCAGCTTGCGCGGCTGCCGCAGCAGCTCGCCGAGCCAGGCCCAGCGACGTATGAAGAGGAGGGCGGCGGCCACGAAGAGCAGCGACCAGACCAGCCGGTGGGCCAGGATCTCCACGGCTCCGGCGGGCTTCAGCAGTGGCCAGAAGAGGGGAACAAGCCCCCACATGCCGTAAGCCGCGAAGCCGTTCAGCAGTCCTGTACGCCGCTCGCCGTCCGACTTCTCGGTCACGGGCCGCCCTCCTTCTCGCCTGACGCGTGTCCGGGCGAGCGTCGCTCGCCCGGACGACCGTAACGCCGGACGCCCCGCTCGTCATTCCCGTACTGGAATACGGTCATGACGAGCGGGGCGTCCGGGCATGGGCCAGGCCTTCAGGGCATGGGGTGCCAGGCTTTCAGGGCACGGGCCGCCAGGCTCTCAGGCCCCGGGTCAGGCCTTCAGCGCGGCGGCGATGGCGTCCGCGATCGGGGTGGCCGGGCGGCCGATCAGGCGGGCCAGGTCGCCGCTGGTGACGACCAGTTCGCCCTTCTCGATGGAGACGTCCGTGCCCGCGAAGACGGCGGCCACCGGCTCGGGGAGCCCGGCGCCGGTCAGGATGCCGGTGAGCTCCTCGACCGTGACCGGTCGGTAGGCGATCTCCTTGCCGGTCTGGCGGCTCAGCTCGGCCGCGTACTCGGCGAGGTCCCAGGACTCGTCGCTGCCCAGCTCGTACGTCTTGTTCTCGTGGCCCTCACCGGTCAGTACGGCGACGGCGGCCGCCGCGTAGTCGGCGCGCGCGGCGGAGGAGAGACGGCCCTCGCCGGCGGCGGAGACGACCGCGTGGTGCTCCAGCACGGGGGCGAGGTTCTCGGTGTAGACCTCGTGGTACCAGCCGTTGCGCAGCAGGACGTACGGGAGACCGGAGGCCAGCAGGGCCTTCTCGGTGCCGCGGTGGTCGTCGGCGAGGGCGGCGGTCAGCGTTCCGGGGGCGCTGGTGTAGGCGAGCAGGGAGACGCCGGCGGCCTTGGCGGCGTCGATGACGGCCGTGTGCTGTCCCACCCGGTCCCCGCCGACCTCGCTGCTGGAGATCAGCAGCACCTTGTCGCCGGCCGCGAACACGCCGTCGAGGGTTCCGGGAGCGCTGTAGTCGGCGACCGCGATCCGCACCCCGCGCTCCGCCAGGTCCGCGGCCTTCTCCGCGCTGCGTACGACGGCGGTGACCTGCTCGGCCGGAACCTTCTCCAGGAGCTGCCCCACGACGTGGCGGCCCAGGTTTCCGGTGGCTCCGGTGACGACGATGCTCATGATCAGAACTCCTTGTGGGGGTGCGGATGACACCAACCCTAGGGGTTGCGCTAACTAATAGAAAGTACCCACTTTGAAGTAAGGTACTGGCATGGCAGTAAGTGACGTGCCCGTACGGAGCGGCGAGGACCGGCGGGGCGAGCGTGAGGCGTTGTGCCCGCACCGCCTGGTCCTGGAGCATGTGACCAGCCGCTGGGGGGTGCTCGTGCTGATCCGGCTCCAGGAGCGGCCCCACCGCTTCAGCGAGCTGCGCCGCGCGATCGGCAGGGTCAGCGAGAAGATGCTCACCCAGACCCTGCAGACGCTGGAGCGGGACGGGCTCGTCCACCGTGACGCCAAGCCGGTGATCCCGCCGCGGGTCGACTACTCCCTCACCGACCTGGGGCGGGAGGCGGCCGAACAGGTGAGCGCGCTGGCGCTGTGGACCGAACGGCGCATGGACGACGTACTGACCGCCCGCAAGGCGTACGACGAGGCCCGGACGCTCTGAGGCGTCCGGGCCCCGGGCCCCTGAGGGGCGGGTGGCCGACGACGGTCAGCCGGCGGTGCTCATCCGACGACCGTCCAGGTGTCGTTGCCCGCGAGCAGCGCGCCGAGCTCGCCCTTGCCGTGCTGCTCGACGGCGGTGTCCAACTGCTCGGCCATCAGCGTGTCGTACACCGGGCGGTCCACCGAGCGGAAGACGCCGATCGGGGTCTGGTGCAGGGTGTCCGGATCGGCGAGCCGGGACAGCGCGAACGCGGTGGTCGCCGACGCCGCGTGCGCGTCGTGGACCAGGATCTCCGCCTCGTTCTCCGGCGTCACCGCGACCACCTTCAGATCGCCGGTGGCCCGGTCCCGCACGACGCCCTTCGCGAGGTCGGTGCCGAAACGGATCGGGCTGCCGTGTTCCAGCCGGATCACCGCCTCCTCGGCCTGCCGGCGGTCCTTGAGGACCTCGAAGGCGCCGTCGTTGAAGATGTTGCAGTTCTGGTAGATCTCGACCAGTGCCGTGCCCGGATGGGCGGCGGCCTGCCGCAGTACCTCGGTGAGGTGCTTGCGGTCCGAGTCGACCGTGCGGGCCACGAAGGACGCCTCCGCGCCGATGGCCAGCGACACCGGATTGAACGGCGCGTCCAGCGAACCCACCGGCGTCGACTTGGTGATCTTGCCGATCTCGGAGGTCGGCGAGTACTGGCCCTTGGTCAGGCCGTAGATCCGGTTGTTGAACAGCAGGATCTTCAGATTGACGTTCCGGCGCAGTGCGTGGATCAGGTGGTTGCCGCCGATGGACAGCGCGTCCCCGTCACCCGTGACGACCCACACGCTCAGGTCGCGCCGGGACGTCGCCAGGCCCGTCGCGATGGCGGGGGCGCGGCCGTGGATGGAGTGCATCCCGTAGGTGTTCATGTAGTACGGGAAGCGGGACGAGCAGCCGATGCCGGAGACGAAGACGATGTTCTCCCTCGCCAGTCCGAGCTGGGGCATGAAGCCCTGCACGGCGGCGAGGACCGCGTAGTCGCCGCAGCCGGGGCACCAGCGCACTTCCTGGTCGGACTTGAAGTCCTTCATGGACTGCTTGCCCTCGGCCTTGGGCACCAGGGAGAGCGCGTCGCCGAAGGACGGGCCGCCTCCCGGCATCGTCTCAGTCATCGATGGCCTCCTTCAGCACCTCGGCAAGCTGCTCCGCCTTGAACGGCATCCCGTTGACCTGGTTGTACGAGCGCGCGTCGACCAGGTACTTCGCCCGGATCAGGGTGGCGAGCTGGCCGAGGTTCATCTCGGGTACGACCACCTTCTCGTAACGCTCCAGGACCTCCCCGAGATTCCGCGGGAAGGGGTTGACATGGCGCAGATGGGCCTGGGCGATCGCGCCCCCCGCGCCCCTGATGCGCCGTACGGCCGCGGTGATCGGCCCATAGGTGGACCCCCAGCCGAGGACCAGCACCCTGGCGTCGCCGTCCGGGTCGTCGACCTCCAGGTCGGGGACCTCGACGCCGTCGACCTTCGCCTGCCGGGTACGCACCATGAAGTCGTGGTTGGCCGGGTCGTAGGAGATGTTTCCCGTGCCGTCCTGCTTCTCGATGCCGCCGATCCGGTGTTCCAGACCCGGGGTGCCCGGGACCGCCCACGGCCGGGCCAGGGTGTGCGGGTCCCGCTGGTACGGCCAGAACACCTCGGTGCCGTCGTCCATCGTGTGGTTGGGGCCCTGCGCGAACCGCACCCGCAGATCCGGCAGCTCCTCCGGGTCCGGGATGCGCCACGGCTCGCTTCCGTTGGCCAGATAGCCGTCGGAGAGCAGGAACACCGGGGTGCGGTAGGTCAGCGCGATCCGGGCCGCCTCCAGGGCCGCGTCGAAGCAGTCGGCCGGCGTGCGCGGCGCGACCACCGGGACCGGGGCCTCGCCGTTGCGCCCGTACATCGCCTGGAGCAGGTCCGCCTGCTCGGTCTTGGTGGGCAGGCCCGTGGACGGGCCGCCGCGCTGGATGTCCACGATCAGCAGCGGCAGCTCCAGCGACACCGCGAGACCGATCGTCTCGGACTTCAGGGCCACCCCGGGGCCGGACGTCGTCGTCACCGCGAGCGACCCGCCGAAGGCCGCGCCCAGCGCGGCGCCGATGCCCGCGATCTCGTCCTCCGCCTGGAAGGTCCGCACACCGAAGTTCTTGTGCCGGCTCAGCTCGTGCAGGATGTCCGAGGCCGGCGTGATCGGGTACGACCCCAGGAACAACGGCAGATCTGCCTGCCGGGAGGCCGTGATCAGGCCGTACGCCAGGGCCAGGTTCCCGGAGATGTTGCGGTACACGCCCGGCGGGAACGCCGTGGTGGCCGGGGCCACCTCGTAGGAGACGGCGAAGTCCTCCGTCGTCTCGCCGAAGTTCCAGCCCGCCCGGTACGCGGCGATGTTGGCCGCCGCGATGTCCGGCTTCTTGGCGAACTTCGAGGTCAGGAACTTCTCCGTGCCCTCGGTGGGCCGGTGGTACATCCAGCTCAGCAGCCCCAGCGCGAACATGTTCTTGCTGCGCTCGGCCTCCTTGCGGCTGAGGTCGAAGTCCTTCAGCGCCTCCACCGTCAGGGTCGTCAGCGGCACCGGGTGGAGGCTGTAACCGTCGAGCGAACCGTCCTCCAGCGGGTTGCCGTCGTACCCGACCTTCTGCAACGCCCGCTTGGTGAACTCGTCGGTGTTGACGATGATCTCCGCGCCGCGCGGCAGGTCCCCGATGTTCGCCTTCAACGCGGCAGGGTTCATCGCCACCAGCACGTTCGGCGCGTCACCGGGGGTGAGGATGTCGTGGTCGGCGAAGTGGAGCTGGAAGGACGAGACACCCGGCAGGGTGCCGGCCGGAGCACGGATCTCGGCCGGGAAGTTCGGCAGCGTCGACAGATCGTTGCCGAACGACGCCGTCTCCGAGGTGAAGCGGTCACCGGTGAGCTGCATGCCGTCACCCGAGTCGCCCGCGAACCTGATGATCACCCGGTCGAGGCGACGGACGTCCTTCGCTCCCGCCGGTTTGCGCTGCTCTCCCAGGACTGTTCCGTCGGTCTGCTCCGCTGGGCTGCTGACCTGGCTGGTCACTGAACTGGACCTCCTCGAGGCGCTGTCCGGGACCGGCCCTCCCGCAGGCCGTCCCTGGATCAACCCTACGTCCGTAAGGGTCGCCTTCCTCAGGTCATTCGCATCTTGGACACGACTTCGAGCTCCCGGCGGGCCGACGTGCCCCGCCCCTTTTCCGGTTTTACCCGGATTCCCGCGGGCCGCCGAGGCCGGCCGCCGGCCCCGGCCCCTCATTCCTGAGGACGCCGTCCGCTCGCCGGCGGTTCGGCCGGGAGCGGACCAGGCGGTCAGGAGTTGAGGTAGGTGAGCACGGCCAGCACCCGGCGGTGATCGCCGTCGCTGGGGGACAGGCCCAGCTTCATGAAGATGTTGCTGACGTGCTTCTCCACGGCTCCGTCGCTCACCACCAGCTGCCGGGCGATCGCCGAGTTCGTCCGCCCCTCGGCCATCAGCCCCAGGACCTCCCGCTCGCGCGGGGTGAGCCTCGCGAGGACGTCCTGCTTCCGGCTGCGGCCGAGCAGCTGCGCGACCACCTCCGGGTCCAGGGCCGTACCGCCCTGGGCCACGCGCACCACCGCGTCCACGAACTCACGCACGTCGGCCACCCGGTCCTTGAGCAGATAGCCGATGCCGCGGCTGGAGCCGGCGAGCAGCTCCGTGGCGTAGCGCTCCTCCACGTACTGGGACAGCACCAGCACCCCGACACCCGGATGCGCCTTGCGCAGCTGGATGGCGGCCCGCACCCCCTCGTCGGTGTGCGTCGGCGGCATCCGGACGTCGGCCACCACGACGTCCGGGAGCTCGCCCTGACCGTCCAGCCCGGTGATGGTCTTGAGCAACGCGTCGCCGTCGCCGACCCCGGCCACGACCTCGTGCCCCCGGTCGGTCAGCAGCCGGGTCAGGCCCTCCCGCAGCAGCACTGAATCCTCGGCGATGACCACGCGCACCCTGTCCTCCATGACTTTTCGGCCCCACCCCTCCTCCGCGCCCGCCCGTACGGCAGGCCCGGTCGACGGGACCAGCATTCCAGCATCGGGCGGGCGATGCGGAGGGGGTGACGCGAGAAGGTGCGGGGCCGGGCCCACCGCCCGCCCCCGCACGCCTGCCGTACACCTGCCGTCCGGTTCCTTCTCGGCGCTCCCGGCCACTGCTCGGCCGTGTCCTGCCCGCGCCTCATGCGCACAGCTCAGCCGCTGCTCATGCGCAGCTCAGCCGCCGCTCATGCGCACAGCCCATGTGTACAGCTCCGCTCACCGCTCACCGTCGGCTCATCGCGTCCGCTCGGCCCGCCACGGCAGCTCCGCCGTCACCCGGGTCGGACCGCCGGCCGGTGAGTCCACGACCAGGATTCCGTCCACCGCCTCCAGCCGCTCCGTCAGCCCGGCGAGTCCGGACCCCCCGGACGCGTCGGACACGTCGGCACCACCCACCCCGTTGTCCTCGACCTGCACCATCAGCCGGCTCTCCGTCCGCCACACCTCCACGGACGCCCAGGTCGCCCGCGCGTGCTTGCTGATGTTCTGCAGCAGCTCCGAGACCGTGAAGTAGGCGATGCCCTCGATCGCCGGTGCCGGGCGCTCGGTCAGGTCCACCTCCACCCGCACCGGGACCGTGCACCGGGAGGCCACCGACGACAGGGCCGCGTCCAGTCCCCGGTCGGTCAGGACCGCCGGGTGGATACCGCGCGCCAGGTCCCGCAGCTCCTGCAGCGCCGTCTTCACCTCGCCGTGCGCCTCGTCCACCATGTGCGCCGCGGCCCGCGGATCCTCCCGCAGCTTCTCCTTCGCCAGCCCCAGATCCATGGCCAGCGCCACCAGCCGGGCCTGCGCCCCGTCGTGCAGATCGCGCTCGATGCGCCGCAGGTCCGCCGCTGCCGTGTCCACCACGGCCCCCCGGTCCGACTCCAGCTCCACCACCCGCGTCACCAGCCGCGACGGCCCGAGCAGGCCGTGCACCAGCAGCCGGTCCACCATGGTCAGCGCGCGCACGATCCACGGCGTGGCGATGGTGAACAGCAGTCCGATCAGCGCGGTCACCGTGATCTCGAAGGGGTTGTCCAGATAGATCCGGTGCTGTCCGTCGCCGTACAGCTGGATCCCGCCCTGACCGGCGTACATCGGGAACACCCAGAACCACAGCGGATACGTCAGCAGTGACCAGCCGATCGTCCAGACGGTCACCGAGACGACGAAGGAGAACGTCGCCCACGGCAGATGCAGCACCGCGTACAGCAGGGCCCGCCACGAGGCGCCACTCTTCAGCACCGCCCCCATCCAGGCCGCGAACCCCTGCCGCTTCATCCGCAGCGGCTCCGGCTCGGCCACGTCCAGGTCCAGCAGACCCCGGGCCCGCGTCCGCTCCAGCGCCCCGAACCCGCGGCATCCGGCGAGCCCGGCGGCCAGCACCGGAACGCCGAGGAAGGTCACCAGCAGACCGGCGCCCAGCGACACCATCGTGACCGCGTAGGTGAAGAGCAGAATGCCGATCGGCAGACTCAGCAGGACATATCCCAGCTCGCGCCAGGCCCGTCCCTCGACCGGGGCCCGCAGCACGGCCGGCAGCCGGTGCCGCCGCTCACCGGCCCTTCCGGGGCGACCGGGGTGCCTGGGGTACCTGGGGTGCCCGGCGGGCGTGCTGTCGAGCCCGTAGCCCTGTCCGTACTCCGTGGCCATCGGCGTCGTCCTTCTCCTCGTCCGGCGGCGGTGCTGTCGTATCCCCAGACTGCTGGGCCGCAGGTCCGCGGACCATGGAGCACGTCGCAGTCTTGGGCGGGGGGTTTTCCCCACCCCTCTCGGCCTACGACCCCCCTCCCCGCCCACGTTCGCGGGCGGGTCGCCTACGACCGCGGGTGGGCCGTCCGCTCCTCCCCGGCAAGGGCACCGGAGCGGTCCCGCCACGGCAGCTCCGCCGTCACCGTCGTCGGACCGCCCTCCGGCGACTCCACGACGAACAGGCCGTCCACCGCGCCCAGCCGGTCCGCGAGACCCCGCATCCCCGTACCGCCGTCCAGACGCGCGCCCCCGCGGCCGTCGTCCTCCACCTGGATGAGCAGCCGGCCGTCCACCCGCCACACGTCGACCGCGGCCGAACGCGCCGCACTGTGCTTGCTGACGTTCTGCAGCAGCTCCGAGACCGTGAAGTACGCGATGCCCTCGATGGCCGCGGCCGGCCGCTCGGCGAGATCGACCGTCACCTTCACCGGCACCGTGCAGCGAGAGGCGACCGACGACAGGGCCGCGTCCAGTCCCCGGTCGGTCAGGACCGCCGGGTGGATACCGCGCGCCAGGTCCCGCAGCTCCTGCAGCGCCAGCTTCACCTCGCCGTGCGCCTCCGCGACCATCGACGCCGCCGTGTCGGGATCCTCCAGCAGCTTCTCCTTGGCCAGGCCCAGCCCCATGGCCAGGTTGACCAGCCGGGCCTGCGCCCCGTCGTGCAGATCGCGCTCGATGCGCCGCAGATCCGCCGCGGCGGTGTCGAACACCACGCCCCGGCCGGACTCCAACTCGGCTATGCGCCGCTCCAGTTCGTCGGAGGGGGAGAGCAGACCGCGCACCATGGCCCGGTCCGCGTTGGCGAGCCCCCGCGCGAGGAACGGCAGCACCGGCCACAGCACGAACAGCGAGATCAGCGTGACGGTGAAGGTCACGATGCCCCACGGCAGCCGTATCGCCTCGTAGAGCATCGTGCGCCAGCCCACCGGGTCCTTCAACGCCATCCACATCCGGGGCAGAAACCCTCCGGCACCACGCAGCGGCAGCCGGCTCGGCTCCTCCACCCGCACCCCGAGCAGTGCCCTGGCCCGCGCCCGCTCCGCCCTGCCCAGCCACCGCGCACCCGACAGACCGGCCGCGAGCAGCGGGAACCCGATCACCGTGACCGTCAGCCCGAGGCCGGTGAACAGTACGGTCGTGACATAGGTGAAGCCCACCAGCGCCACCGGAAGGTTCGCCAGGAGGTGGGCGATCTCCTTCCAGGTGTGCCGGTCGTAGGCGAGGCGGACCGGCGGCGGACGGTCGTCGGCAGCGGGGAAAGGTTCGGTCATGGGTCTTAGCGTGCCGGGCCGGGGGGACCCGCGCCATGAGGTGGGCCCCTGAGATGCACGGGGGAAATCCCCACCTCCCACATCCGGGTGCGACGGGCTGCTTACGGCCTCCTTATAAGGGCCTAGACTCCCGTGCGTACAGATCGTCGACAGCGAGGGGCGGACGTGCGGGAACCGATCAGCGTCGATCCGGCCGTGATCGCTTCACAGTACGTCGCGGCGGACTACTTCCAGGCGTATTCGGTCGTCGGGCTGCTCGCCGTCGTCGGTGTGCTGTTCGTCGCCGTCGCCTTCGGCGCGGGACGCCTGCTGCGGCCGGTGGTTCCCACCCCCGAGAAGCTCATGACGTACGAGTGCGGGGTCGACCCCGTCGGTGAGGGCTGGGCCCACACCCAGGTCCGCTACTACGTCTACGCCTTCCTCTACGTGATCTTCGCTGTCGACTCGATCTTCCTCTTCCCCTGGGCCACCGTCTTCGCCGTCGACGGTTACGGCGCGACCACCCTGGTGGAGATGTTCATCTTCCTCGGCTTTCTCGCCGTCGGCCTGCTGTACGCATACAAGAAGGGCGTCCTGACATGGACGTGACCCCTGCCCACCCGACGGGCTCCGGGACCGGCCCCGGAGCGGCATCCGGGGCGGGCTCCGAACCGGTGCTGCTGCCGGATCCCGCCGTGCTCCCCGCCGAGGGCGGGGGAAAGCTCGGCGTGCTCTCCCGGCTCGCCCCCGAGCCGATGAAGGTCATCCTCAACTGGGGCCGCCGCTACTCGCTCTGGGTCTTCAACTTCGGCCTCGCCTGCTGCGCGATCGAGTTCATCGCCGCGTCGATGGCCCGCCACGACTTCATCCGCCTCGGTGTCATCCCCTTCGCACCGGGACCGCGCCAGGCCGACCTGATGGTCGTCTCCGGCACGGTCACGGACAAGATGGCGCCCGCGGTGAAGCGCCTGTACGAGCAGATGCCCGAGCCGAAGTACGTCATCTCCTTCGGCGCCTGCAGCAACTGCGGCGGCCCGTACTGGGACTCCTACTCCGTCACCAAGGGCGTCGACCAGATCATCCCGGTCGACGTCTATGTCCCCGGCTGCCCGCCGCGGCCCGAGGCGCTGCTCCAGGGGGTCCTGAAGCTCCAGGAGAAGATCGCGCGGGAGTCGCTGGGAGAGAGGTACGGGGCGGGCGAGCGGGACGCCCCGGGCGCGTCGGCGGCGGCGCTGCGGAGCGGATTGGTGAAGCCGCCCGCGCCGGGGGAGTCCGGTGCGGCGACGTCCGGCGAGGGGGAGGACCGGTGACCGCGGTCGGCTGGCTCCCCGCCGACGTCGAGGAACTGTTCGGTACGGAGGCCACGGCCGAGGAGTCGTACGACGTCCTGACCGTCGACGTCCCGCCGGCCTCCTGGATCCCCGCCCTGGAGGCCGCCCGTGACCGGCTCGGCTGCACGTACTTCGACTGGCTGAGCGCGGTCGACGAGCCCGGCACGGGCTTCTGCGTCACCGCGCACGTCGTCGCCCTCTCCCCGGTACGCCGCCTGCTGCTGCGCACGACGGTCCCGCATGACGCCCCGGCGCTGCCCTCCGCCGTGGACGTCTACGCGGGGGCCGCCTGGCACGAGCGCGAGACGTACGAGATGTTCGGCGTCGACTTCGCCGGCCATCCGGCTCTGGACCACCTGCTCCTGCCGGACAACTTCGAGGGCCACCCGCTGCGCAAGGACTTCGTCCTCGCCGCCCGTGTCGCCAAGGCATGGCCCGGGGCCAAGGAGCCCGGGGAGCCTGCGGCGGGCGTCGAGCACGGCGGTCCGAAGCGCCGCCAGATGCTCCCCCCGGGCGTCCCCGACCCGAATGAGTGGGGCCCTCTGAAGGGCAAGCTCCCCGCGGCTCCGTCCCGTCCGGCCCGCGCCGTGGGCCGGGCGGCCGCCGGCACGGGGCGCACTCCCGGCGAACGCCCGGTCCGCCGCACCCGTACGGCGGCGCAGGGCTCGGCGAGCCAGTCCGCCCCGGCAGGAACCGAGCCGGTTCCTGCCGGGGACGGCTCCGAGGACCGGTCCGAGGGCCGGCCCTCACCGGCGCCGCGCCGCAGCCGCTCGGCCGCCGAGGGCTCCGCGAGCCAGCGGGCGGGCCGGGCCGCCCCCGAAGCACCGGCCGCCGACACCGAGGCACAGCCCGAAACGGCCACGCCGGCCATCCCGACCACGCCTCCCGGCCGTCCCGCGCGGCCCCCGCGGCGTGCCCGCAGCGCGAGCGAGGGGTCGGCGTCCCAGCGCGCCGAGGCGACACCGCCGGAGCCCACCGGAACAGAGGCGCCGGACGGGTCCGGGGCGTCGGGCCCCGAGCCCGCTGCCGCACCGCGCAACCCGGACGCCCCCTGGCACCACGCCCGTCCCGCCTTCGCCCACCCCGAACGCGACCCGAAGTCCGACTCGGAACCGGAACCGAAGTCGGAACCGGAACCGGAACCGGAACCGGAACCGAAGTCGGAACCGGGGCCCTCGACTTCCGACGACCCCGACCCCTCGGGAGGTCCGTAGTGAACGACGTACTCGACGTCGCCCTGCGACTCCTGCTCGTCTTCGTCGTCTTCCTCACCTTCCCCCTGATCGTGGGTCAGACCGAGCACAAGGTGATGGCCCACATGCAGGGCCGTCTGGGCCCGATGTACGCGGGTGGCTTCCACGGCTGGGCCCAGCTCATCGCCGACGGCGTGAAGTTCGCGCAGAAGGAGGACGTGGTCCCGGCCGGCGCGGACCGCCGTGTCTTCCAGCTCGCCCCCGCCGTCGCCCTCCTGCCGTACCTCCTCGTCCTGCTCGCCATCCCGATCGGCCCGGGCGAGGGCGCGGTCGGCCAGGTGATCGACGCGGGCGTGTTCTTCGTGCTCGCCGTCATGGGCGTCGGTGTCCTCGGCTCGCTGATGGCCGGGTGGGCCTCCGCCAACAAGTACTCCCTCCTCGGTGGCCTGCGCACCGCCGCCCAACTGCTCGCCTACGAACTCCCGATGCTGCTCACCGCCGCCTCGGTGGCGATGGCGGCCGGCACCGTTTCCCTCGTCGGCATCCTCGACGCCTTCGAGTGGTGGTGGCTGCCCTGGCAGATCGTCGGCGCGATCGTCTTCTTCGTCGCCGGCCTCGCCGAACTCCAGCGTCCGCCCTTCGACATGCCCGTCGCCGACTCGGAGATCATCTTCGGGGCGTACACCGAGTACACCGGTCTGCGGTTCGCGCTCTTCCTGCTCGCCGAGTACGCCGGGATCGTCGTCCTGTGCGCCTTGACCACCGTCCTCTTCCTGGGCGGCTGGCACGGGCCATGGGGCGCCGACGGCCTCGGCTGGGTCTGGACCCTGCTGAAGACCGCGGTCCTCGCCTTCGTCGTCATCTGGCTCCGCGTCACCTATCCCCGACTGCGCGAGGACCAGTTGCAGAAACTCTCCTGGACCCTCCTCGTTCCCCTCGCCCTCGCCCAGATCGCCCTCACCGGCGTCGTCAAGGTGGTGATCTCCTAAGCCATGACACCCCCTCCTGGCTTTCCCGGCTCCGGCCTGGCCAAGGGCCTGGCCGTCACCCTGCGGACGATGACGAAGAAGTCCGTCACCGGCCGGTACCCGGACACCCAGCCCGACCTCGCGCCCCGCACCCGCGGTGTGATCGGCCTGTTCGAGGAGAACTGCACGGTCTGCATGCTGTGCGCCCGCGAGTGCCCGGACTGGTGCATCTACATCGACTCCCACAAGGAGACCGTCCCGGCGACGACGCCCGGCGGCCGTGACCGCAGCCGCAACGTCCTCGACCGCTTCGCCATCGACTTCTCCTTGTGCATGTACTGCGGTATCTGCATCGAGGTCTGTCCTTTCGACGCCCTGTTCTGGTCGCCCGAGTTCGAGTACGCCGAGACCGACATCCGCGAACTCACCCACGAACGCGACAAGCTCCGCGAGTGGATGTGGACGGTCCCGGCCCCGCCGGCCCTCGACCCCGCCGCAGAGGAACCGAAGGAACTCGCCGCCGCCCGCAAGACGGCCGACAAACTGGCCGCCACCCAGGCCGCCGCGGAGCCCGAGCCACAGCCCGAGCCGCCGACCGCCGACCCGCAGCCCGACCCGCCGACCACCGGCCCGACCGGGCCGAAGAGGGAGGGGCCGTGACCCTCGCCGCAGCCGCCGGCACGGCCCCGCAGGGTTTCCTCTCCCCGACCGGTGTGGAGATCGCCTTCCTCCTCGTCGGCCTGGTCACCTTCGGCGCCGCCGTCGTCACCGTCACCACCCGGCAGCTGGTGCACGCCGCCCTGTGGCTGGTGGTGGCCCTCGGCGGACTCGCCGTCGAATACCTCCTGCTCACGGCCGAGTTCATCGCCTGGGTACAGGTCCTCATCTATGTGGGTTCGGTCATCGTCCTCCTGCTGTTCGGTCTGATGCTCACCAGAGCCCCCATCGGCCGCTCCCCGGACGCCGACTCCGGCAACCGCCCGGTCGCCCTCGCCGTGGCCGTCGCCGCCGCTGCCGCCCTGGTCTGGGTGGTCGTCGACGCCTTCCGTACCACCTGGATCGATCTGGACGGCGCGCCCGCCGGCTCCACCGACGTGATGGGCGCGAGCCTCTTCCAGCACTGGGTCCTCCCCTTCGAGGCCCTCTCCGTCCTCCTCCTGGCCGCCCTCGTCGGCGCGATCGTCCTCTCCCGCCGGACGAAGGCGGGCGCCAGGGCGGGCACGAAGGCGGGCACCCCGGGCGACGCGGAGGGGGACCGCTGATGCACCTCGCCTATCCCGCCGTACTGTCCGCCCTCCTGTTCTGCACCGGCCTGTACGGAGTCCTCGCCCGCCGCAACGCGATCCTGGTCCTCATGTCGGTCGAGCTGATGCTCAACGCCGTCAACCTGAACCTGGTCGCCTTCGACGTCTGGCTCAGCAAGGCCGCCGAGGAGACCCTGCACTCCGGTCAGGCCCTCGCCCTGTTCACCATTGCCATCGCCGCCGCCGAGATCGGCATCGGCCTGGCGATCGTCCTCGCCGTCCACCGCAGCCGCGGGACCGCGGACATCGACAAGCTCCGCGACACCGCCGAGGGCCACGACCCCGACGACCCCGACCGCACGGGCGGCCCCGGCGGACCGGGCGGCCCCGGCGGACCGGGCGGCCTCGGCGGACCGGGCGGCCCCGGCGGCCCCGCCCCCGACAGCGACGCCCCCACGACCCGGGCGGCCGTCACGAAGGCTGAGGCCACCGCGTGACCACGACCACCCTCGCCGCCCTAGTCCCCCTCCTTCCCTTCCTCGGCGCGATCGCCGGACTGCTCCTGGGCCGCACGGCCCCCGGCTTCGTCCGCCCGCTCGCCGTCCTGCCGACCGTCGCCTCCCTCGCGCTGGCTGCCGCGGTCGCCGCGCGCCAGGGAGGTGACCGGGCCGTCGACGCCGCCACCGAGCTGACCCCCA
Organism: Streptomyces sp. GDS52; assembly: GCF_052246875.1. Classification (NCBI taxonomy): domain Bacteria; kingdom Bacillati; phylum Actinomycetota; class Actinomycetes; order Kitasatosporales; family Streptomycetaceae; genus Streptomyces; species Streptomyces sp. GDS52. The sequence continues at coordinate 2,962,667 of NZ_CM125966.1, read as the reverse complement.
CCGGTTCGGTCCCCGTCGAACTCGCCCTGCACATCGACGGCTTCGCCGCCCTCACCGCCGTGCTCGTCGGTGTCGTCGCCACCTGCGTGCAGATCTACTCGACCGGCTACCTCCGTGACGACCCGCGCTACCCCTCCTACGCCGCTCTCGTCTCCCTGTTCACCTCCGCGATGCTCCTCGTCGTCTACTCCGGCGACCTGATGGTGCTGCTGGTCGGCTGGGAGGTCATGGGCATCTGCTCCTACTTCCTGGTCGGCCACTACTGGGAGACCCCCGAGGCCCGCGCCGCCTCCCTCAAGGCCTTCCTGGTCACCAAGCTCGGCGACGTCCCCTTCCTCATCGGCCTGTTCGCCCTGGCCACCGACGCCGGGTCGTTCCGCATCACCCGCATCCTCGACGCCGTCGCGAACGGCGGCATCGAACACCCCACACTGATCGCCCTGCTGCTCCTGGCGGGCGTGGCCGGCAAGTCGGCGCAGTTCCCGCTGCACACCTGGCTCCCCGACGCGATGGCGGGCCCGACCCCCGTCTCCGCGCTGATCCACGCCGCGACGATGGTCGCCGCCGGTGTCTACTTCGTCGCCCGCCTCCTTCCGCTCTTCGAGGCATCCCGGGCCGCGATGACCGTCCTCGCCGTCATGGCCGCCGTCACCATGGCCGGGTCGGCGCTCGCCGCCCTCGCCCAGGACGACATCAAACGGGTCCTCGCCTACTCGACGATCGGCCAACTCGGCTACATGACCGGCGCACTCGCCCTCGGCGACCGCGGAGCCGCCGTCTTCCACCTCCTGTCCCACGGCGCCTTCAAGGCGCTCCTGTTCCTCGCCGCCGGCGTGATCATCCACGCCGCCGGCACCAACTCGCTGGCCGCCATGTCCCGCATGAGCCACCTGCGCGACCGCGTCCCCGACGCCTACTGGACGATGACCGTGGCGCTCCTCGCGCTCGCCGCGATCCCGCCGTTCAGCGGCTTCTTCTCCAAGGAGGCCGTCCTCGGAGCCGCCGAACACGTCGTCATCGGCCACACCGGACAGACCCCCGCCGCCGCGGGCTGGATCGTCCTCCTCGCCGGCCTGGCCACCGCCCTGCTCACCGCGGCGTACGCGGTACGCCTGTGGCTACTGGCCTTCCGCGGACACGGCCCCGAGGCCCCCGACCACGGCAGACAGCCCTTCACTATGACCGCCGTGCTGTGGGTGCTCGCCGTCCCGTCCCTCGCGTTCGGCGGCTTCGCCTTCCGCGCACTGCCCGACTGGTTCGACGGTCACGACCTGACCCCGACCCTCACCACCTCCGTGCTCGGCACGGGGATGGCCCTGGTCGGCGGCATCGTCACCTACGCCACCTGGCGCCACACGACCGCACACGCCGCCGGCATCCCCCTCGGTGCCGTCGCCGCCCACCCGCACGGTGATGCCGGGCAGGTCGAGGCGGAGGCCATCGCCAGTCACGAACCCGCCTACGGGGACATCGCGTACGCACCGGACCCCTCGGACCCCGGGCGGCTGCTGCTCGGCCCGCTGCACCGCCACGCGGCCGTCGGCTTCCACCTCGACGCCGTGTACACGACCCTCTTCGTCCGCCCCGTCCAGGCCGCGGCCTCTCTCGTCCGGTTCCTCGACCGCGAGGTCGTCGACACCTACGTACGCGGCGCGGGAACGCTGCCCCGGTGGCTCGGGACCGCCGTACGACGCGCCCAGACCGGCAATCTGCAGACCTATGTGAGCGCGCTGCTCGCCGGCACCGTCATCCTCGCGGTCGCCGTCGTCCTCGCCGCGACGGGAGCGTGAGCAGACGTGATCGATATCAGCGAGTCCGTGATGCAGTTCCTCCTGGCGTTTCTCGTCGTCGGCCCGCTCCTCGGTGCCGCCGCCGCTCTCCTGCCGGCTCCGCCCGGACTCAAGGGGACATCACCCGACCAGGCCGTGCTCCGGCACGGCGTGACGGTCACCGGCGCCGTCCTCGTCGCGGCGATCGTCCTCGCGCTCGGCTTCGACCACGACCAGCCGTCGAAGATGCAGGCCACGACCGACATCAGCTGGATCCCCGCACTCGACGTACGAATCCACCTCGGCACCGACGGCATCTCCCTCCCCCTTCTGGTCCTGACCGCGCTGCTCACCTTCCTCAGCGCGCTGTACACCTACTTCAAACCGCCCACGGGCCCGTCCCCGAAGGCATTCGTCGCCCTGCTGCTCGTCCTCGAATCCGGCACCCTCGCGGCCTTCGCCGTCCTGGACCTGATCCTGTTCTTCCTCGCCTTCGAGATGGTCCTGATCCCGATGTACTTCCTCATCGCCCGCTGGGGCGGTGAGGGCCGGGCCGAGGCCGCCTGGAAGTTCATCCTCTACACGCTGCTCGGCTCCGTGGTCATGCTGCTCGGCCTGCTCCTGATCGGAATCACGGCGGGCACATTCGACATGGTGGCACTCGCCACTGACAACGGCCGGTCACTGAGCGTATCCGTGCAGGTCATCGCCGTTCTGGCGATCGGGATCGGGCTCGCGGTCAAGACCCCGATGTGGCCGCTGCACAGCTGGCTGCCCGACGCCCACACCGCCGCCCCCACCGTCGGCTCGGTCCTGCTGGCCGGCGTCCTGCTGAAGATGGGCACCTACGGGTTCGTACGGATCCTGCTCCCCGTCGCACCGGACGGTTTCCGCACCTTCGCTCCCTACCTCGGCGCCTTCGCCGTCGTCGGCATCGTCTACGGGTCCCTCGCCTGCCTGGCCCTCGCCAAGGAAGGCGCCAAGGGCGACCTCAAACGACTCATCGCCTACTCCTCCGTCGGTCACATGGGCTTCGTCCTCCTCGGCATCGCCACCATGACCCCGACCGGCGTCAACGGCGCCCTGTTCGCCAACATCGCCCACGGCCTCGTCACCGGCCTGCTCTTCTTCCTGGTCGGCGCACTCAAGGACCGCACCGGCACCGTCGACCTCGACACCCTGGCCCGCCCGTCCTCTGACCCGCACGCCCCGGCGACCGGCGCCGCCCTCTACGGCAGGGCACCACGCCTCGGCGGGCTGCTCGCCTTCGGCGCCGTCGCTTCCCTCGGCCTGCCCGGCCTCGCCGGATTCTGGGGCGAGATGCTGGCCCTCTTCGGCGCCTTCGAACCCGCCACCGGACTCAGCCGCCCCGCCTTCCTCACCTTCATGTCGATCGGCGCCTTCGGCACCCTGCTGACCGCCGCGTACCTGCTGATCGTGGTCCGCAGGGTCTGCATGGGCGCCGAGCCGCAGCACGCCCCGGCCCTCCCCGACGTCCGCGGCTACGAGTTCGCGGCCTGGACCCCGCTCGTCCTCCTCACCGTCGTCACCGGACTGTGGCCCGGCGCCCTGATCGGACTGACCGACCCGGCCGTGCAGCAGCTCCTCGCAGGAGGCAACCGATGAGCTCCCTCGTCCAGTCCGTCGACTGGCTGGCCATCGCACCGCCCACCATCGCGGCCGTCGTCGGACTCGTCGTCCTCGTCACCGACCTGTTCGTCAGCGAGGCCAGGAAACAGCTGCTCGGCGGACTCGCGGTCGCCGGACTCGCCGCCGCCACGCTCATGCTGCTGCCCCTCCTCGACGCCGACCGCAGCACGTTCTGCCTGGTCGGCGACCCCGGAGTGTGCAGCTACACGGTCGACCGCTTCACCCTCGTCATCCAGTTCCTGGTGCTCGGCGGCGCGCTCCTGACCGCCCTCCTGTCGGCCACCGTCCTCAAGGACGCCGACAAGCGGATCCCCGAGGGCGAGTACTGGTTCCTGCTCCTGTCCTCCGCCGCGGGCGCCGCCCTGCTGCCCGCCGCCCGCGACCTCGCGACCCTCGTCGTCGCCCTGGAGGTCGCCTCCCTGCCGGCCTTCGCCCTGGTCGGCCTCCGCCACGGCGACCGGAAGTCGTCCGAAGCGGCCCTGAAGTTCTTCCTGTCCTCCGTCACCGCCACCGCGGTCAGCCTCCTCGGCGTCAGCTTCCTCTACGCCACCACCGGAACCCTCCACCTCACCCTGATCGCCGAGCGCGTCCAGACCGTCGACGGACAGCTCCACACGCTCGCCCAGACCGGCGTCGTCCTCACCCTCATCGGCTTCGCCTTCAAGACGGCCGCCGTCCCCTTCCACTTCTGGGTGCCCGACACCTACGTCGGAGCCCCCCTGCCCATCGCCGCCTACCTGTCCGTCATCGGCAAGGCGGTCGGCTTCACCGGCCTGATCCTCGTCACCGTCGTCGCCCTCCCGTCGTACGCCGACGTCTGGGGTCCGGCGCTCGCCGTGCTGGCCGCGCTCACCATGACCGTCGGCAACGTCGGTGCCCTCAGACAGCAGGCCACCCGCGCGTACAGCGCGGTACGCCTCCTCGCCTGGTCCTCCGTCGGACAGGCCGGCTACCTCCTGGTGCCGATCGCCGCCGCCGCGTACTCCGGCGACGCCGAGAAGTCGATCGGCTCCACGCTCGCCTACGCCCTCATGTACGGCGCGGTGAACCTCGGAACGTTCGCCGTCGCCGCCCTCGTCGGCCGCACGCGGTCCCTCAACCGGGTCTCCGACTACCGCGGCCTGTACACCTCCGCCCCGCTCACCGCCCTGCTCCTGGCCTTCTTCCTGCTGTGCCTCGCCGGACTCCCGCCCGGCATCATCGGCCTCTTCGCCAAGGTCACCGTCTTCTCCGCGGCCGTCGACGCCGGACTCGGCTGGCTCGCCGTCGTCATGGCCGTCAACGTGGTCATCGCCCTGGTCTACTACCTCCAGTGGACGGCACTGCTGTTCCGCGCCCCCGAGGGCGAACCGGCCGAGCACCGCTTCCCGGTCCCGCTCACCGCCGCGATCACCCTCACCGGAGTCCTCGGCATCGTCCTGTCCGGCGCGCCCCAGCTGATCCTGCGCCTCACCGACACCGCCCTCTTCTGACGTTCCGGGCGCCCGGCGACCGCCGGTTTCGGCCACCGGACCGAGCGGTGAGCACGGCGTCACAGCCGCCGTCACCCGGACGGTTCACACGCGTCACCGCGAGCACGGGGGAACTGGAGACCTTCGCCTGGCGTTGACGAATCAGGGAGGGTCCACTGGACGTGAGGCCAGGACACCCGGGGCCCTTGCAGGTCAGAAGGAAGATCAGCGAACCAGGGTTCCCCCGCCGCACGACTTGGAGGACGTACCGTGCACCGCCGGCACAACGGGCTCAGGACCGCGCTCCTCCTCGGGGGACTGTCCGCACTCATCATCGTCATCGGCAGCTTCTTCGGCCGCACGGGGCTCGTTGTCGCCGTCGTGATCGCTCTGGGCACCAACGCCTACGCGTACTGGAACAGCGACAAGCTCGCCCTGCGCGCGATGCGCGCCCGCCCGGTGAGCGAGTTCGAGGCCCCCGGGCTCTACCGCATGGTCCGCGAACTCTCCACCCAGGCCCGCCAGCCCATGCCACGCCTGTACATCTCCCCGACCGAGGCGCCGAACGCGTTCGCCACCGGCCGCAACCCGCGCAACGCCGCCGTGTGCTGCACCGAAGGCATCCTGCGCCTGCTGGACGAGCGTGAACTGCGCGGCGTCATCGGCCACGAACTCAGCCATGTCCACAACCGCGACATCCTGATCTCCTCGGTCGCCGGAGCCCTGGCCTCCGTGATCATGTTCCTGGTCAACTTCGCCTGGCTGATCCCCATCGGCCGCTCCGACGACGACGACGGCCCCGGCCTCCTCGGCATGCTGCTGCTGATGATCCTGGGCCCGCTCGCCGCCTCCCTCATCCAACTGGCCGTCAGCCGCTCCAGGGAGTACGAGGCCGACGCCTCCGGCGCCCAACTGACCGGCGACCCCCTTGCCCTCGCCAGCGCACTGCGCAAACTGGAACTGGGCACCAAGCAGCTCCCCCTGCCGTCCGAGCCCCGCATCGAGACGGCCAGCCACATGATGATCGCGAACCCGTTCCGCCCGGGGCAGGGAATCACGAAGATGTTCTCCACCCACCCGCCCATGACCGAACGCATCGCCCGACTCGAGAAGATGGCAGGTCGCCCGCAGTGAAGACCATCCTGAACATCATTTGGCTCGTCCTGAGCGGCTTCTGGCTGTTCCTCGGCTACCTGCTCGCGGGCGTCCTCCTGTGCATCACGATCATCGGCATCCCGTTCGGCATCGCCGCTTTCCGGATCGGTGTCTACGCCCTCTGGCCCTTCGGGTACATGGCGGTCGAGCGCCGGGACGCGGGCGCCCCCTCCTGCATCGGGAACGTGCTGTGGCTGGTGCTCGCCGGCTGGTGGCTGGCCCTCGGCCACATCGCCACCGGTATCGCCCTGTGCGTGACGATCATCGGCATCCCGCTCGGCATCGCCAACTTCAAGCTGATCCCCGTCTCGTTGCTCCCGATGGGCCGCGAGATCGTACGGACCGACCAGCCGTTCTCGGCCCGCCTGTAGAGCGGGGAGCGGTAGGGCGGGAAGCGGCACGGCGAGGAGGGGGCCGGACAAGGAAGCGGACCGGATGTCCACAACCCGGAGGTTGTCCACAGGCCGCCCCGAATGTCAGCGCCGGCCCGCATGATGAACGCATGACCGAGTACGAGCAGTTGCTGGCACAAGTGGCGGCCAAGGCCCGCGAGACCCGCCCGTGGGGCCGCCCCGTCCTTCCCGGGCCCGTGGCCGCGGCCACACTGGCCCGAGCCGAAGCCGCCCTCGGATGCGAGCTGCCCCCACTGCTCGCCGAGCTCTACCGGCGGACGGCGGATTCGGTCCCGGGTACGGTCTGCTGCCCCTGCTGGACGGTTCGCCGTCCGACGACGAACCCGCCGCCGTGGCCCAGTACCTGGCCAACCGCGAGAACGGCCGCGAGGATCCCGCCTGGCCCTGGCCCGAGAGCGTGCTGCCGATATCCCACTGGGGCTGCGGGATGTACGCGTGTGTGGACCGCCGTTCCCCGCAGGCCACCGTCCTCCTCTTCGAGCCCAACGCGGACGACTCCCACCACGCCTGGTTCGTCGACGCCCCGAGCCTCGCGGACTGGTTGCGCTCCTGGACCGACGGCACGGGCTGGTACGAGGAGGAGAATGAGGGGACGGACCTCACCCTGTGGACGGACTACTCCCACCGTGTGACAGCGGCGCACACGTCCTGAGCGGCTCCGGCCGGCTGCGGGGCAGTGGCCACTGCCGTACTCGTCGTACCCGCCGTACCCGTGGCATCCGACGTACTCGCCGTCTTCGCCCTGCTGGTGGCTGTCCTACCGCCCGGTGGTCCCCCACCCGCGCCACTGCCGTACCCCGTAGGCCGCCGCGCCCACCGCCAGCACCCCCGCGCCGACGGCCACGGAGACCCCGGGCAGTGAGAACGCCAGGACCAGGCACCCGGCCAGTCCGAGAGCAGGCAGTACCCGGGCCGCCGGCCCCGGACGAAGCGTCCAGGCCGACGCGTTGGCCACCGCGTAGTACGCCAGCACCCCGAAGGAGGAGAACCCGATCGCACCCCGCACATCCACCGTCGCGGCCAGGACGGCGACCACCACTCCCACGGCCAGCTCCGCCCGGTGCGGCACCTGGAACCGGGGATGGACGGCGGCCAGGGCGCCCGGCAGATGCCGGTCCCGGGCCATGGCCAGCGTGGTCCGTGAGACGCCCAGGATCAGGGCGAGCAGTGATCCCAGCGCGGCCGCGGCCGCCCCCACCCGTACCACCGGCGTCAGCTCCCCGACCCCGGCCGCCCGCACCGCGTCGGCCAGCGGCGCGCCGGCGTCACCGAGTCCCTCCGCCCCCAGCACCGAAAGGACGGCGATCGCGACAGCCGCGTACACGACCAGCGCGATACCCAGCGCCAGCGGGATCGCGCGCGGGATGGTGCGTGCCGGATCCCGCACCTCCTCACCGAGGGTCGCGATCCGGGCGTAGCCGGCGAAGGCGAAGAACAGCAGGCTGGCCGCCTGGAGCACCCCGCCCACGCCGCCCGACGCCCCGGCGGTCAGGCGCCCGGCATCGGCCTGCCCCGAGGTCAGGGACACGACCACCACGAAAGCGAGGACGGCCAGGACCACGGTCACGATCACCCGGGTCAGCCACGCCGACTTCTGCACACCGCCGTAGTTCACCGCGGTCAGCGCCACGACGGCGGCGACCGCCACGGCGTGGGCCTGCCCCGGCCAGACGTACGCGCCGACGGTGAGCGCCATCGCCGCACAGGAGGCGGTCTTACCGACCACGAACGCCCAGCCCGCGAGGTAACCCCAGAACTCCCCCAGCCGTTCCCGCCCGTAGACGTAGGTGCCACCGGAGGCCGGATACAGGGCGGCGAGGCGGGCCGAGGACGTGGCGTTGCAGTAGGCGACCACGGCGGCGACCGCCAGCCCGAGGAGCAGCCCGGATCCTGCCGCCTGCGCGGCGGGCGCCAGGGCGGCGAAGATCCCGGCCCCCACCATGGAGCCGAGACCGATGATGACGGCGTCGCCCACGCCGAGCGTGCGGCGCAGTTCGGAACCGGAGTGGGTGCTCATGAAGTCGCACCCTACTGATCACGGCAACCGCCACATATCCGGATGTCGTCCTGCATACCAAGACAGCACGAACACCCGGATCGGACGCACCGGCCGGAGCAGGTGAGAGCACGGAGCGAGAGGGCAGGGTTCACGGTATGACGATCATCAGCTGGATCATTCTGGGGCTGTTGGCCGGAGCGATCGCGAAGTTCCTGCTCCCGGGCCGAGACCCGGGCGGCTTCATCGGCACGACCCTGATCGGTGTCGCCGGTGCGTTCATCGGTGGCTGGATATCGGCCCGCTGGCTCGACCACCCGATCACCAGGGACTTCTACGACGGTGCCACCTGGGCCGCCGCGATCGGCGGCTCACTGGTCCTCCTGGTCGCGTACCGCCTCCTGTTCGGCCACTCACGCGACTGACCGCGCTCCGGAGACCCGCCCCACGGGCGAGGAGGGCGGGCGCACCAAGGCGCCCCCGCCCTCCTCACACACGCGGTGCGCGAGACGCACGCGTCGCCCACGGACGTCACCGGCGAGAGCCCACGCCCGCCCTCACCCCACGCCCGTGACCCTTCCGCCTAGCGGTAGTTGATGAACTGCAGGGCGAAGTCGAAGTCCTGTCCCTTGAGCAGGGCGATGACGGCCTGCAGGTCGTCACGGCTCTTGGAGCTGACCCGCAGTTCCTCGCCCTGCACCTGGGCCTTCACACCCTTGGGGCCCTCGTCGCGGATGAGCTTCGCCACCTTCTTCGCGTTCTCCTGGGAGATGCCCTCCTGGATCGACGCGAAGATCTTGTACTCCTTGCCCGAGAGCTGCGGCTCACCGGCGTCCAGGGCCTTCAGCGAGATGCCCCGCTTGATCAGCTTGGACTGGAAGACGTCGAGGACGGCCTTCACCCGGTCCTCGGAGTTCGCCTCCAGGAGGATCTTCTCCCCGGACCACGAGATCGAGGCACCCACGCCCTTGAAGTCGTAGCGCTGCGAGATCTCCTTGGCGGCCTGGTTGAGGGCGTTGTCGACCTCCTGCCGCTCGACCTTCGAGACGATGTCGAAACTGGAGTCGGCCATGTCCTGTGGCTCCTTGTATCAGGGTCCGTATCGGGCCGCGATCGGGCTGCGACCCGGATGCGTACCGGCTACCGGCATACGTGGGCGGCCCTCGGGCCCGGCATCGGTCCCGGGCCGCCATCCGCACAAGCCTAGTCACCCCCCGGGCCTCCGGGCGGCGATCAATCGGGTGGCGAAGCACCCCTGCTCATCAGGTATCGTTTACGTCGTTGCCACGGAGCGCCACCGCAAGGCGGTTCGAGGCGGCAACCTTGGCGGTGTGCCCGAGCGGCCAAAGGGAGCAGACTGTAAATCTGCCGGCTCAGCCTTCCCAGGTTCGAATCCTGGCGCCGCCACAAGGGAAGACCCCCTCTGCACCGCGGGAACGCGGTGCAGAGGGGGTCTTCGGCTTATGGGGTGTGCTGTGGGGCGAGGGGCGGGGGACACTGGCGCCATGTCGTCCCGTCGTAGGCAGTGCCCCGAGTGCCGTCGTGAGATCGCCGTCGTGGCCGGGCGGTACGCACGTCACGATCCGCCCGGCGCCCGGGGGAGCGGGGAACTCACCTCGTGCGCGGGGTCCCGCCGACACGCCGGGCTCGGTGCCGGGCAGCCCGCGCTGGACGGATACGCCGTACCGGAGTTCCCGGGACAGATGCCGCTGTTCTAGCCGCCCCGGGAAGCCTGCCGGCGGCTGAGCGGCTCAGTTGCCGGCGACCGACTTCACCGCCACCGAGACCGGTACGGGCCCGCTGATCAGTTCCAGGGTCAGGCCCGCTGTCGCGGCGTTCTCCACCAGCTCCGCCAGGACGGCGGCCACGTCGTCCCGGGGGATCGGGCCGCGATCGGTGTGCGCCTCCAGCCGGACCAGGCCGGTGCCGGCTTCGTCGGTGAGCATGCCGGGGCGCAGGATCGTCCAGTCGAGGGCGTCCAGGCCGCGCACGTACGCGTCGGCCTCGCCCTTCGCGCGCTGGTACACGTCGAAGACCTCGTCCCCCTCGTGGGCGGGGTCCGCGCCCATGGAGGAGACGACCACGAACCGCCGTACGCCCGCACGGACCGCGGCGTCGGCGAAGAGGACCGCCGCGGCCTTGTCCACCGTCTCCTTGCGTGCCGCGCCGCTGCCCGGACCGGCGCCCGCGGCGAACACCGCGGCGTCCGCGCCCCGGAGTTGCTCGGCGACCTCCTCCACCGACGCCGACTCCAGGTCGAGTACGACCGGTTCGGCACCGAGTTGCCGCAGCGCGTCGGCCTGTTCGGGCTTGCGGATGATGCCCGCCACTTCGTCCCCGCGCGCGGCGAGCAACCGCTCCAGCCGCAGTGCGATCTGACCATGACCACCAGCGATGACAATGCGCATGCCTTCGACCGTACGCCGTGACGATCGCATCCGCCCGCGACGTACCGAACACGGCCTCCTGAGCGCGGCGGGCCGAGCGCGGCGGGCCTACGGCCTACAGCGTCTCACCACGTCCCTGCCGGGGCAGCCCCCGTCCCGGCTCCATGGGAGGTGCCGTCGTCGGACCGCAGTACTCGCGTACCGCGCTCGTGCGGGTCACCACGCGTCCTCGGTGCACCACGATCCGGCTGTACGCCAGTGACAGAGCCGCCGGCAGCCGGTCGCCGCGGACCGCGAGGAGCTCGGCCGGGAAACCCGCCTCCACCCGTACCTCGGGGAGCCCCAGGGCCGCCCGTGCCGAGGTGCTCACCGCGTCGTAGGCGTCCTCGGGGGACAGCCCGTGACGGGAGGCCAGCAGGTACGCCGCCTCCAGCGGGTCGCCTCGGCCGACCGGGTTCGACACGTCCCGCAGGGCACCGCTTCCGGCCACCACCCGGACGCCCGCCGAGCGCAGCAGCCGCACGGGAGCCGTGCCCCGGCGGTCGACGCTGCCGCAGCCGCCCTGCGGCAGGCACACCACGGTCACCCCGGCCGCCGCCAGTTGGTCCGCGGTCCGCGAGGCCGCTTCGGCGGACAGCCGTCCGAGGCCGCCGCACGGGCTGAGCGTCACCCCCGGCCGCAGCCCGCCCGCCATCGCCGCGAGCCGGGCCAGGCGGGCGGGGTCGGCGGTGTCGGTGTGCAGGTCGACGGGGACGCCGTGCTCGGCGGCGACCTCCAGGACCGCCTCCACGTACCCCGTGGGATCGGGGTCGAGGTCCGGACAGCCGCCCACCACCGACGCGCCCATCTTCACCGCGTCCCGCAGCATCGCGAGCCCGTCCGCTCCGGCCGCCCCGGTCAGCACGCGAGGCATCGCCGCCGTCGTCAGCTCGGTCAGCCCGCGCAGCGCGTGTTCGACCTGCAGTACGGCGGTCAGCGCGCCGAGCCCGGTCACGTCGTCCACGCGCACATGTGCCCGCAGCGCCGTCGCCCCGTGCCCGAGCTGGAGCAGTGCGGCCTCCGTCGCCCGGCGCCGGACGTCCTGGGGCTCGTAGGAGACGGGGCCGTCGGCGTCGGCGGAGAGGGCGGTGTCGGCGTGGCTGTGCGGCTCGGCGGGGGCAGGGAGGAGCAGATGGCCGGCGAGATCGACCCGGGTGCCGCCCCCGCGGGCGGCGTCCAGGGCCAGGCTGCCGGCCGTACCGACCGCCTCGATGCGTCCGCCGCCCAGCCGCACGTCCACGGTCCGGCCGTCGGTGAGCCGCGCGCCGCACAGCAGGAGCGGCTCCGGGCCGGTCGGGCCACAGGAGGACGAGGGCGACGAGGGGGGCGGCGGCTGAGGCCGGCTGTCGGGCATCGCGCTCCTGGGGCTCGGACTGCGAGCGGTTGTCGCAGGATCACACAGAGAGAAGATCACGCAGAGTGAGTCGAGCCTAGGGCGGTGGCCCGCCCCTCGCCGGGAGGAGCGCAATAGTCGTACCGGCGTGGTCGGGTGGGGGCTGCTTCGCTCGCGGGAAGGGCGCGCCACAGGATGGGACAGGGGCCGCGAAACGGATTTGGGTGAACGGCGGCGGAGCGTGTAATGTCTTCATCGCTCGCCCCAATAGCTCAGTCGGCAGAGCGTCTCCATGGTAAGGAGAAGGTCAACGGTTCGATTCCGTTTTGGGGCTCTGGTGTGTGAGGTTCCCGTCGCGAGACGGGGCCCGATCGCATCGCAGCGGTGTAGCTCAGTCGGTAGAGCAAGCGGCTCATAATCGCTGTGTCACCGGTTCAAGTCCGGTCACCGCTACATACAGTAGCCGATTGCGGGGTCGGTCCTTCGGTCGGCTACTCTTTTCTGTGTTCAATCGTCTATCCGTTCGTCAAGGAGCACTCACGTGGCTGCCACCGACGTCCGCCCGAAGATCACGCTGGCCTGCGTGGAGTGCAAGGAGCGGAACTACATCACCAAGAAGAACCGGCGTAACAACCCGGACCGACTTGAGATGAAGAAGCACTGCCCGCGTTGCAATGCGCACACCGCGCACCGCGAAACGCGATAAATCAGGCTCGTACGCGAGGCCGTCCCCGTTGTCAGGGGGCGGCCTCGCGTCGTTCTGCTCACCGGCCGACCGTGGCCGTACCCATTCAGGCCGACCAGGGCCGGACCAGACACAGGAGGTACCGCGCGCATGGCGCTCGACCAGTCCTTCGTGGGGCGGAGCTACCCGCCCACCGATCCCTATGAGGTGGGCCGGGAGAAGATCCGCGAGTTCGCCGAAGCGGTGGGCGACGCCAATCCGGCGTACACGGACGCGGAGGCCGCCAAGGCGCTCGGCCACCCCGATGTGATCGCCCCGCCGACCTTTGTGTTCGCGATCACCTTCAAGGCCGCCGGCGAGGTCGTCGCCGATCCCCGGCTCGGTCTGGACTACAGCAGGGTGGTGCACGGCGACCAGAGGTTCGCCTACCGCCGCCCGGTGCGCGCCGGAGACCGGCTCACCGTGACCTCGACCATCGAGGCGGTCAAGTCGATGGCGGGCAACGACATCCTGGACATCCGCGGCGAGGTGCACGACGAGGCCGGCGAGCACGTCGTGACCGCCTGGACCAAGCTGGTGGCCCGTGCCGCCGAGGAGGCGTGAGCAGCATCATGACGGCGAAGATCTCCTACGCCGACGTCGAGGTCGGCACCGAGCTGCCCGCACAGACGTTCCCCGTGACCCGGGCCACCCTCGTCCAGTACGCGGGTGCCTCCGGTGACTTCAACCCCATTCACTGGAACGAGAAGTTCGCCAAGGAGGTCGGCCTGCCCGACGTCATCGGGCACGGCATGTTCACCATGGCCGAGGCGATCCGCGTGGTCACCGACTGGGTGGGCGACCCGGGTGCGGTCGTCGAGTACGGCGTTCGCTTCACCCGGCCGGTCGTCGTCCCCAACGACGAACAGGGCGCCGTCATCGAGGTCAGCGGCAAAGTCGCGGCCAAGCTCGACGAGCACGAGCGCACGGTCCGTGTCGACCTCACGGCGACCAGCGCCGGGCAGAAGGTGCTGGGGATGTCCCGGGCGGTCGTACGACTCGCCTGACCCGCAGGTCTCCGAGCCCCGCAGATCCCGGGTCCCACCGGTTCCTGAGTCCCGCAGGCCCTCGAGCAAGGGGCGTTCTCCACGGAGGACGCCCCTTGTGTCGTCCTGGGTGCGCGGCACCACGGAGCCCGCCGTTCCGGTTCCTTCCGCCGAGTCTCACCTCTTGACGTAGTTAGTGAGTGAGTACTAACTTCGCTGCATGGTCAGGATGAGTGCGGAGGAGCGGCGCGAGAGCATCGTCCGCGCGGCGAGCGCCGAGTTCGCCCGCGGCGGCTACCACGGCACGTCGACCGAGGCGATCGCCCGGCGGGTCGGCGTCTCGCAGCCGTATCTCTTCCGGCTCTTCCCGGGCAAGAAGGCCATCTTCCTGGCCGCGGCGGAGCGCTGCGTGGCGGACACCATCCGCATGTTCACGGAGGCGTCCGAGGGGCTGGAGGGCGAGGCGGCCCTGCACGCCATGGCGAGCGCCTACACGCGGACCATCGCGGAACGCCCCGAGCTGCTGATGATGCAGATGCAGATGTACCTCGCGGTGGCGGCCGCCGAGCAGGAGGGCGACCACGAGTTCGGCGAGACGGTCCGTGCCGGTTGGCTGCGGCTGTGGGACGTCGTCCACCTCGCGCTGGGAGCCGACGTCGGCGAGACGACGGATTTCATGGCGCACGGCATGCTCATCAACTGTCTGGCCGCCATGGGGTTCCCGGCCGGGCACCGGGTCTGGGAAGGGCTCGATCCGTCGGCGCTGCTCAGGGACGCGCCGGAGGGATAGCGGAGGGGGAAGGGGCGGGAGGCCGGCGCCGCCTTTTCATGAGCACGAAAGTTAGTCATCAATAACTAACAAGATCATCCCCTGGGGGCGATGACACAGATGACACGACAGACCACCGCACGCGACGGGACGGCCGTCTGGGCCCTCGTCATCACCAGCGTCGCCGGCTTCATGGCGGCCCTCGACAACCTCGTCGTCACCACCGCCCTGCCCTCCATCCGCGAGGACCTGGGCGGCGCCCTGCACGACCTGGAATGGACCGTGAGCGCCTACACGCTCACCTTCGCCGTCCTGCTGATGTTCGGTGCGGCCCTCGGCGACCGCTTCGGCCGCCGCCGGCTCTTCATCGCCGGAATCACCGTCTTCACCGCGGCCTCCGCCGCAGCGGCCATGGCACCCGGCATCGACTCCCTGATCGCCGCCCGCGCGGTGCAGGGCGCCGGCGCCGCGGTCATGATGCCCCTCACCCTCACCCTGCTCACGGCGGCCGTGCCCGAAGCCCGGCGCGGCACGGCGTACGGCATCTGGGGTGCCGTGCACGGCCTCGCCGTGGCCTCGGGGCCACTGGTCGGCGGCAGCCTCACCGAGCACATCTCCTGGCAGTGGATCTTCTGGCTGAACGTCCCGCTCGGCCTGGCCCTCATCCCGCTGGCCCGCCTGCGCCTCGCCGAGTCCCACGGCACCGGAGCCCCGCTCGACCTGCCCGGCACCCTGCTCGCCGGTGGCGGCCTCTTCGGCATCGTCTACGGCCTGGTCCGCGGGCCCGTCGACGGCTGGACCGGCACCGTCGTCCTGACCGGCCTGTTCACCGGGACGGCACTGCTCGTCGGCTTCGTCCACCACGGCGTCCGGGCCAAGAACCCCATGCTGCCGATGCGGCTGTTCCGCTCCCGCGCCTTCTCCGGCATCAACGCGGCGAGCCTGCTGATGTTCCTCGGCATGTTCGGCTCGATCTTCCTGCTCAGCCAGTACATGCAGGGCGTACTCGGCTACTCGCCCACCGAGGCGGGCCTGCGGATGCTGCCCTGGACCGGCATGCCGATGCTCGTCGCCCCGATCGCCGGCCTCCTCTCCGACCGCGTCGGCGGCCGTCCGGTCGTCGCCACGGGCCTGTTCCTGCAGGCGCTCGGTCTCGCCCACCTCGCGGTGGTGGCGACGGCCGACGCCTCCTATGCCGCCCAGCTGCCCGCCCTGGTCGTCAGCGGCATCGGCATGGCGCTGTACTTCGCCCCGGCCGCCAACCTGATGATGTCCAGCGTCCGCCCGAAGGAACAGGGCATCGCCTCCGGAGCCCACAACGCCCTGCGCGAGGTGGGCGGCGTACTCGGCATCGCGATCATGGCGTCGATCTTCGCGGGCCGGGGCGGCTACGAGTCCGGCCAGGCCTTCGTCGACGGCATGCGGCCGGCGCTGGTCACCGGCGCCGCGGCAGTCGCCCTCGCGGGCATCGCGACTCTGTTCATACCGGGCCGCAGGCCCGCCGCCCCCCGCCCGCCCTCGGCCGCTCCGATGCCGGAGACGGCGCTGGAAACGGCCTCCTGAACACCCCGAAGCGCCACGCACCCGCGCACCCGCGCCCACTCCCACCACGGAAGGACCCGGCCATGCCCACCCTCCCCTGGACCGTCCCGAACACCCCGCCGCCCCACATCGACGTGCACGTCTTCGCCTCCCGCTTCGAGACCCGCACCCTCTGGGGAGCCCTGCGCTTCCTCCTCAGGACGCCCGGAGTGTGGCGGCAGGTCAGCAGGGCTCCCGGCGCGTACGGAGCCGCCTTGAAGGCGGAGCCGCTGCGCCGGACCTTCTGGACCCTGTCCGCCTGGGAGTCCGAGAAGGCCCTCGGCGAGTTCGCCCGTACCGGCCCGCACGGGCCGACCGCCCGAGGGCTCGCCGCGCAGATGCGCGGCGCCGAGTTCGCCGGCTGGACCGCGAAGAGCGAGGACCTCCCCGTCGACTGGACCGAGGTGCGGCGCCGCCTCTCCTGAAGACACGCGAAGGCACGCGTGTGAAGGCACGCGCGTGCCCACCGCCCCCGCCGGCCCGTTCCGGCGGGGGCCTTAGTCTTGAGCCCGTGCAGGAACTCCACGACGCTCCCCTCGCCCCGCTGACCACGTTCCGCCTGGGCGGACCCGCGACCAGGCTGGTCACCGCGACGACCGACGACGAGGTGATCGCCGTCGTCCGCCAGGCCGACGCCGACGGCACGCCCCTGCTGCTCATCGGCGGCGGCTCGAACCTGGTCGTCGGCGACAAGGGCTTCGACGGCACCGCGCTCGTCGTCGCCACCCAGGGCGTCACCCTCGACGGCACCCGCCTGGAACTGGCGGCGGGTGAGGTGTGGACCGACGCCGTCGCCCGCACCGTGGAGGCCGGACTGGCCGGCATCGAATGCCTGGCCGGCATCCCCGGCTCGGCGGGCGCGACCCCGATCCAGAACGTCGGCGCGTACGGCCAGGAAGTCTCCTCCACGATCACCGAGGTGGTCGCCTACGACCGCACCACCGGTGAGACGGTCACCCTGGCCAACGAGGAGTGCGCCTTCTCCTACCGCCACAGCCGCTTCAAGGCCCACCCCGAGCGCTACGTCGTCCTGCGGGTCCGCTTCGACCTGGAGGACGCCGGCGGCCTCTCCGGTCCCGTGAAGTACGCCGAGACGGCCCGCGCCCTCGGCGTGGAACAGGGCGACCGCGTCCCCCTGGCCGCGGCCCGCGAGACGGTGCTGGGGCTCCGCGCGGGCAAGGGCATGGTCCTGGACCCCGCGGACCACGACACCTGGTCGGCCGGCTCCTTCTTCACCAACCCCATCCTGACCACGGCGGAGTTCACGGCCTTCCGGACCCGGGCGCGGCAGCTCCTCGGCCCCGGCACGGAGCCCCCCGCGTACCCCGCGGGCGAGGGCCGCACCAAGACCTCCGCCGCCTGGCTGATCGACAAGGCCGGCTTCACCAAGGGCTACGGCGACGGCCCGGCCCGCATCTCCACCAAGCACACCCTCGCCCTCACCAACCGCGGCCACGCGACCACCGAGGACCTCCTGACCCTCGCCCGCGAGGTCGTGGCCGGCGTCCACCGGACCTTCGGCATCACCCTCACCAACGAGCCGGTGACCGTGGGCGTCACCCTCTGACCGCCGGCCCCCTCAGCCAGGGCCCCTCCGCCGCGCCCTCATGTCCCCGGCCCCACCAGCCACGCGTCGATCCCCGCCAGCAGCTCCGCCTTGACGTCCTCCGGTGCCACTGACCCCCGCACCGACTGCCGCGCCAGCTCCGCCAGCTCCGCGTCCGTGAACCCGTGGTACCGGCGCGCGATCTCGTACTGCGCCGCCAGCCGCGAGCCGAACAGCAACGGATCGTCCGCCCCCAGCGCGAGCGGCACGCCCGCCTCGAACAGCCGCCGCAACGGCACGTCCCCCGGCTTCTCGTACACCCCCAGCGCCACATTCGACGCCGGGCACACCTCGCACGTCACCTGCCGGTCCGCGAGCCGCTGCAGCAGCCGAGGGTCCTCCGCCGCCCGCACCCCGTGCCCGATCCGGTCGGCCTCCAGGTCGTCCAGGCAGTCGCGCACGGACGCGGGTCCGGTCAGCTCACCCCCGTGCGGCGCCGACAGCAGCCCGCCGTCGCGCGCGATGGCGAACGCCCGGTCGAAGTCCCGGGCCATTCCGCGCCGCTCGTCGTTGGACAGGCCGAACCCGACGACCCCCCGGTCGGCGTACCGCACCGCCAGCCGGGCCAGCGTGCGCGCGTCCAGGTGGTGCTTCATCCGGTTCGCGGCGACCAGCACCCTGATCCCGAGCCCGGTGTCCCGCCGCGCCACGTCCACCGCGTCCAGGATGATCTCCAGCGCCGGAATCAGCCCGCCCAGCCGCGGTGCGTACGACGTGGGGTCCACCTGGATCTCCAGCCAGCCCGAGCCGTCCTTCAGGTCCTCCTCCGCCGCCTCCAGCACCAGCCGGTAGATGTCCTCCGGCTCCCTCAGGCAGGAGCGGGCGGCGTCGTACAGCCGCTGGAACCGGAACCAGCCCCGCTCGTCCGTGGCCCGCAGACTCGGTGGTTCCCCGCTGGTCAGCGCCTCGGTCAGCGTCTCGGGGAGGCGCACGCCGTACTTGTCGGCCAGCTCCAGCACGGTGGCGGGCCGCATCGACCCGGTGAAGTGCAGGTGCAGGTGGGCTTTCGGCAGCAGGGAGACATCACGTACACGTTCCATTCCAGGATGGTGCCGCACGTCCCGGCAGCCCCGGTAGCGCTTTCCCTGAACGTGGTCTTGCTCGCACACGAGCCCTAGTGAACGGAAGCGGGCCGCCTCCCGCGAGGGGAGGCGGCCCGCCGGGGCAACCGCGGTGGGTGGGTTCAGTCCCGTGCCTCCGCCAGCAGCTTCTGGATCCGGCTCACGCCCTCCACCAGGTCCTCGTCGCCCAGCGCGTAGGACAACCGCAGGTACCCCGGGGTGCCGAAGGCCTCACCGGGTACGACCGCGACCTCGACCTCCTCCAGGATGAGCGCGGCCAGTTCGACGGAGTTCTGCGGCCGCTTGCCCCGGATCTCCTTGCCGATCAGGGCCTTCACCGACGGGTAGGCGTAGAACGCGCCCTCGGGCTCCGGGCAGACCACGCCGTCGATCTCGTTGAGCATCCGCACGATGGTCCGGCGCCGGCGGTCGAAGGCCTCACGCATCGTGGCGACCGCGTCCAGGGAGCCGGAGACCGCGGCCAGCGCCGCCACCTGGGCGACGTTGGACACGTTCGACGTGGCGTGGGACTGGAGGTTGGTCGCCGCCTTCACGACGTCCTTCGGGCCGATGATCCAGCCGACCCGCCAGCCGGTCATCGCGTACGTCTTGGCGACGCCGTTGACCACGATGCACTTGTCCCGCAGCTCGGGCAGGACGGCGGGCAGCGAGGTGAAGACGGCGTCGCCGTAGACCAGGTGCTCGTAGATCTCGTCGGTCAGCACCCACAGCCCGTGCTCGACCGCCCAGCGGCCGATCGCCTCGGCGTCCTCGGCGCTGTAGACCGCGCCGGTGGGGTTGGAGGGGGAGACGAACAGGACGACCTTGGTCCTCTCCGTCCGCGCGGCCTCCAGCTGCTCCACGCTGACCCGGTAGCCGGTCGTCTCGTCGGCGACGACCTCGACCGGGACACCGCCGGCCAGCCGGATCGACTCCGGGTACGTCGTCCAGTACGGCGCCGGGACGATGACCTCGTCCCCCGGGTCGAGGATCGCGGCGAAGGCCTCGTAGATGGCCTGCTTGCCGCCGTTGGTGACGAGGACCTGCGCGGGGTCCACCTCGTAGCCGGAGTCGCGCAGCGTCTTCGCGGCGATCGCGGCCTTCAGCTCGGGCAGTCCGCCGGCCGGCGTGTACCGGTGGTACTTCGGGTTCCTGCACGCCTCGATCGCGGCGTCGACGATGTAGTCCGGAGTCGGGAAGTCGGGTTCACCGGCGCCGAAGCCGATCACCGGACGCCCGGCGGCCTTGAGGGCTTTGGCCTTGGCGTCCACGGCGAGGGTGGCGGACTCGGAGATCGCACCGACGCGGGCGGAGACCCGGCGCTCGGTGGGAGGGGTTGCAGCGCTCATGGACCCATCGTTCCAGACCGGAAACCCACCCGGCACGGGGGTTTCACGGACTGAACAGGTACCGGTAAACCGCTGAACACCAGTCCGTATCCGTTCTTCCGGAGCCCCGCGGCCTGGACGATCTTGCATCGGAAGACCCGTCACGGGCGCTTTCTGTTCGACGCCCGGCGCCGGAACACGTACACTCACACCTCGTTGGCCTTCTCCGGCCGCGCTCGCCGGGTGCACACCAAGCATCCGTGTGAATGCGGTACGTTGGGGGACACACAAAGGGTCGTAGCTCAATTGGTAGAGCACTGGTCTCCAAAACCAGCGGTTGGGGGTTCGAGTCCCTCCGGCCCTGCTGCACACACCTCAGCCAGGATGTGTACGCATGTACGTACAGCAATGCATCGCCGTGCGGCTCATACCGGGCGCGGCACGGCCACGACCCGGAATCAGGTGAGGACGAGTGACGGACGCCGTGGGCTCCATCGACATGCCTGATGCCGAGGACGATACGCCGGACGCCAGGAAGAAGAACCGCAGGGGCGGCAAGCGGGCCAAGAAGGGCCCACTGAAGCGTCTCGCGCTCTTCTACCGGCAGATTGTGGCGGAGCTTCGTAAGGTCGTCTGGCCGACCCGTAGCCAGTTGTCGTCGTACACCACCGCAGTGATCATCTTCGTGGTCTTCATGATCGGCCTGGTCACTTTGTTCGACTACGGTTTCGGTCACGCCGCCAAGTACGTCTTCGGCTGAGCCGCCAGCGAAGAGCGCCGAGGTACCCGGCGCTCATTTTCGCGTGTTCCACCCCTATGTATCCAGGAAGAAGCAGCCACCGTGTCTGACCCGAACGTGAACGACGCCGTTGAGCCTCGCGGCGAAGGGGCCGAGTCCGTCGAGGACGAGCTCGACGCCGTCGAGGACGCGGACAGCGAGGTCTCCGGGACCTCCGCCGAGGTCGAGGCTGCCGACGCCGCCGCGGACGAGACCGAGGAAGCCGACGCCGCCGGGGAGACCGACGGAACCGAGGAAGCCGCCGGGGAGGTCGAGGACGTCCGTGACCCGGTGGAGAAGCTCCGCGAGGAACTGCGGGCACTGCCCGGCGAGTGGTACGTCATCCACACCTACGCGGGCTACGAGAAGCGCGTGAAGGCCAACCTGGAGCAGCGGGCCGTCTCGCTCAACGTCGAGGACCTCGTCTATCAGGCCGAGGTGCCCGAGGAAGAGATCGTCCAGATCAAGAACGGCGAGCGTAAGACGGTCAAGCAGAACAAGCTGCCCGGCTACGTCCTGGTCCGCATGGACCTCACCGACCAGTCCTGGGGCGCGGTGCGTCACACGCCGGGTGTCACGGGCTTCGTCGGTGACGCCTTCAACCCGTACCCGTTGACCCTGGACGAGATCGTCAAGATGCTGGCCCCGGAGGCCGAGGAGAAGGCCGCCCGTGAGGCCGCCGAGGCCGAGGGCAAGCCGGTTCCGCAGCGCAAGGTCGAGGTCCAGGTGCTGGACTTCGAGGTCGGCGACTCGGTCACCGTCACCGACGGTCCGTTCGCCACGCTCCAGGCGACCATCAACGAGATCAACCCGGACTCCAAGAAGGTCAAGGGCCTGGTGGAGATCTTCGGCCGCGAGACGCCGGTCGAGCTCTCCTTCGACCAGATCCAGAAGAACTGACCCACCCCGAACCGCCGGCTCTGCCGGCTCCGCTGGGCAGAGTCCAGGACAACCGCTTCCGCGCAGGTCAGGCGAACGCTCAGGCGCCCGCCTGACCTGCGCGGTTTTTGGCCGCACATCCATACCCGCTATCGTTGTGCGGTATGCCTGCGTCCGGGCTGGTCCCGTCGCGCAGGCAGGACCCGAATGGAAAGGACCCGGAGAGCCATGCCTCCCAAGAAGAAGAAGGTCACGGGGCTCATCAAGCTCCAGATCCAGGCCGGTGCCGCCAACCCGGCTCCGCCGGTCGGCCCCGCGCTGGGTCAGCACGGCGTCAACATCATGGAGTTCTGCAAGGCCTACAACGCCGCGACCGAGTCGCAGCGTGGCTGGGTCATCCCGGTGGAGATCACGGTCTACGAGGACCGTTCCTTCACCTTCATCACCAAGACTCCGCCGGCCGCCAAGATGATCCTCAAGGCCGCGGGTGTGGACAAGGGCTCCGGCGAGCCGCACCTGACCAAGGTCGCGAAGATCACGCGTGACCAGGTCCGCGAGATCGCCACCACCAAGCTGCCCGACCTCAACGCCAACGACCTGGACGCCGCCGAGAAGATCATCGCCGGCACCGCCCGTTCCATGGGCGTCACGGTCGAGGGCTGATCTCCACCCCCGTAAGCCAGGCAGAAGTGTGGAAGGGCCCGCTCGGCCCGGACCACGACTCCTAAGAACCCACAGGAGCTTTAAGTGAGCAAGCGCAGCAAGTCTCTCCGCGCTGCGGACGCCAAGATCGACCGGGAGAAGCTGTACGCCCCGCTCGAGGCCGTCCGTCTCGCCAAGGAGACCTCCACGTCCAAGTTCGACGGCACCGTCGAGGTCGCCTTCCGTCTGGGTGTCGACCCGCGTAAGGCCGACCAGATGGTCCGTGGCACCGTGAACCTCCCGCACGGCACCGGCAAGACCGCCCGGGTCCTGGTCTTCGCGACCGGCGACCGTGCCGAGGCCGCGCGTGCCGCGGGCGCCGACATCGTCGGCGCCGACGAACTGATCGACGAGGTGTCGAAGGGCCGTCTGGACTTCGACGCCGTCGTCGCCACCCCGGACCTCATGGGCAAGGTCGGCCGCCTCGGCCGCGTGCTCGGTCCCCGTGGTCTCATGCCGAACCCCAAGACCGGCACCGTGACCCCGGACGTCACCAAGGCCGTCACCGAGATCAAGGGTGGCAAGATCGAGTTCCGCGTCGACAAGCACTCGAACCTGCACTTCATCATCGGCAAGACGTCCTTCGACGAGACCAAGCTGGTGGAGAACTACGGCGCCGCGCTGGACGAGATCCTCCGTCTGAAGCCGTCCGCCGCGAAGGGCCGCTACATCAAGAAGGCCGGGATGACCACCACGATGGGTCCCGGCATTCCGCTCGACCCGAACCGCACCCGCAACCTCCTCGTCGAGGAGGACCCGGCGGCGGTCTGAGCCTGACGGCTCGTCCCGATCGGTCACGGGCCCCGTGTCCGCAGCGTCCCTGCTGCGGGTGCGGGGCCCGTTCCGGTTCCGGTAGGTGTGCCGGGTGGTCTGCGCTACGGTGCGACCACGGGGTTCGCACGGGAGAGAGTGGGGGCGCGCAGGGGTGGGACCGGGACCGATGACGATCACGACCGTGCGCCGTACGGGACTCGTGCTCGCGGCGACGGTCGCGCTCACGGCGCTGACCACGCTGACCGTGATCTCCGCCTGCACCTCCTCGGCCGTCCTCGGCCCTTCCGGCTCGGCCGGCCCTTCCGGCGATCGTGGTGCCGACACCGACACCGACACCGGCGCCGGACAGCGGGACGAGGCGTCCCGCCTGCGGTCCGTCATGGCGCTGCGGTCCGCCGAACGCTCCACCGCCGGCGCCGGGTCCGCCCGCGTCGAGTCCACCACGGCCATGGGCTCGCTGATGTCCATGACGGCCGACGGCACCCTCGCCTGGGGTGACGGCCTCGTCGGCACCCTGACCATCACGTACACGGACGGCGCGGTGGCCGACGCCATGCGCCGCCTCGGCAGCACGTCGATGGAGGCCCGCTATCTGCCCGACGCCTACTACGCGCGCGTGGGCGACACGTTCGCCGCGCGGACGGGCGGCGGGCCCTGGATCCGGTACGGCCACGACGACCTCGAGGACGTCGCAGGCGGCGGAGCCGCCGGTCTCGGGGACCAGATCCGCGGCTTCACCCCCCAGCAGTGCGTGAAGCTGCTGCTGGCCTCCGGCGACGTGCGGAGGGTCGGTGAGGAACGGGTACGGGGCACACCCGCCACGCGCTACTCGGGCACGGTGGAGCCGGCCCGCCTGAAGACCCGGAACCCGGGCCCCGGGACGGGACGCTCGGCCGAACTGGCGGATCTGACGCAGCAGTTGATCAGGGCCGGGGTCACCACCCAGACGGTGGACGTCTGGGTCGACGACCGGGACCTGCTGGTCAAGAAGGTGGAACGGGCGAAGACGGCGACGGGCCGGCTCACCCAGACCGCGTACTACGCCGACTACGGCGTGAAGGTGACGACCGAGGCTCCCCCCGCCGCCGACACCCAGGACGCCACGGACGTCCTGGACGGCCCTCGCGCCGCCCCCTGAGCCCGCCCGCCCGCCGCATCCCCGGGCCCTACGGGAGCCTCCGGCAGAACTCGAAGGCCGCTGTCAGAGGTGTGGGATAGGGTCAAAACCCTTGCTGTGTACAAGCTATGTGTTCCCTGGGGGGAACCGAGGACCTGGGGGATTCGATGAGAAATTCCGTACCTGCTGCCGGACTCACCGCACTCGTTCTTGCGGCCGGCGCGGTCGGCTGTTCCGGTGGCTCCGAGGAGTCGCCCGAGATGACGCCGGCGGCGGCCGTGGCCAAGGCGGCGAAGAACAGCGAGGACATCACGTCCTTCCGGTACACGATGACCGGTCAGGTCCCGGCACAGGGCAAGATCGAGGCCGAGGCGTCGATGCGGGTCAAGCCCGATGTCGCCATGAGCATGCAGATGACGGCGCCCGACGCGGGCACCCAGGGCAAGGTGGAGATCCGGCTCGTCGACAAGGCCATGTACATCGGCGGCGGCGCCGAGATGGCCAAGGAGATGGACGGCAAGAGCTGGATGAAGTTCGACATGGCCGAACTCGGCGCCGACGCGGAGCTGAACGAGCTCGGCACCCCCGGCCAGGCCGAGCAGAACCCGGCCGCCGAGTCGACCTTCCTCACCGGCGCCAAGGACGTGAAGAAGGTCGGCACCGAGAAGATCGACGGGGTCGAGACCACCCACTACTCGGGCACCATCACCCTCGACGACCTGCGCGACTCGCTCAAGAAGAAGGACGCCAAGGCCGCCGAGACCGGCGAGAAGAGCATCGAGCAGTACGAGAAGATGGGCGTCGAGTCGCTCACGATGGACATGTGGGTCGACGGTGAGGACCACACCAAGCAGTTCCGGATGCGCGGCGACGCCACCCAGGGCCCGCTGGACATGACCATCAAGTTCCTCGACGTCAACAAGCCGGTGACGGTCGAGGCCCCGCCGGCCGAGGAGACCGCCGACCTGGCCGAGATGATGAAGGAAGCGGAGCAGGGCTGACCGGCCCGGACCGGACCGGCGAACCGGCCCCGGGGAACGGATTTGCCTCGCGGCGATCCGTTCCCGTACTCTCCTGAAGAAGCCAAAGACCGCTGGTTGTTGCCGCGCCCTCGTCAGGGAGTGCGGTGGCCGAAGGATCCGCTGAACTGCGGACGGCCCGCGCAGGTGACAGTGGAAGAGTTCCCGGAATTCGCTGCCGCGAGGATGCGAATCACCGGTTGAGCCTCGCCCCGTGCGCCTGCGCCCGGGGCGTTTCGTTTTCCCAGTCCTCCTTCGGGTCCGCGCGGTCCGAATCACCCGGAAGGAGGCCGAGACTCTATGGCGAGGCCCGACAAGGCTGCTGCGGTTGCCGAGCTGACGGACAAGTTCCGCAGCTCCAACGCCGCCGTGCTGACCGAGTACCGCGGTCTCACCGTGGCGCAGCTCAAGACGCTGCGTCGTTCGCTCGGTGAGAACGCCCAGTACGCCGTGGTGAAGAACACGCTGACCAAGATTGCGGCCGACGAGGCCGGGATCACGCTGGACGACCAGCTCTTCGCTGGTCCGACGGCGGTCGCCTTCGTCACCGGTGACCCGGTGGAGTCGGCGAAGGGTCTCCGTGACTTCGCCAAGGACAACCCGAATCTCGTCATCAAGGGCGGTGTCCTTGACGGCAAGGCGCTGTCCGCCGACGAGATCAAGAAGCTTGCGGACCTCGAGTCCCGCGAGGTTCTGCTCTCCAAGCTGGCCGGTGCCTTCAAGGGCAAGCAGTCCCAGGCTGCTCAGCTCTTCCAGGCGCTGCCGTCGAAGCTCGTCCGCACCGTGGACGCGCTCCGTGCCAAGCAGGACGAGCAGGGCGGTGCCGAGTAATTCGGCTCGCTTTCCGACCCTCACCGCATGAGGTGAGGGTCGACGCGGGCCCGACGTCTACGCAGTAATGCCGTAAGGCACACGCCCGCCTCACCCAGTACATCCGGCATCTGCCGATTTAGCGGAAGGACCGCCATCATGGCGAAGCTCACCCAGGACGAGCTGCTGGCCCAGTTCGAGGGCATGACCCTCATCGAGCTCTCCGAGTTCGTGAAGGCCTTCGAGGAGAAGTTCGACGTCACCGCCGCCGCCGCGGTCGCCGTCGCCGGCCCGGCCGGCCCGGCCGCCCCGGTCGAGCAGGCCGAGGAGAAGGACGAGTTCGACGTCATCCTCACCGGTGCCGGCGACAAGAAGATCCAGGTCATCAAGGTCGTGCGCGAGCTGACCTCCCTCGGCCTGAAGGAGGCCAAGGACCTGGTCGACGGCGCCCCGAAGCCCGTCGTCGAGAAGGTCAACAAGGAAGCCGCCGACAAGGCCAAGGAGGCCCTCGAGGGCGCCGGCGCCTCCGTCGAGGTCAAGTAAGACCTTCCGGGTCCGACAGGACTCCTGCGGCCCGGCTGAGCCGGTTCCGCACCGCGTCCAGCGGGACGTGTAACGCGCAAGCGCCGAGGAGCGATCATCCAACCGGGTGGTCGCTCCTCGGTGTGTCCGGGGCCCGGCGGCGGCTGCCTTGCCCCCGGGACGGCGGGGGGTATGGTGATCTTCGATGCGGACCTCCGCGGGCCGCGAAGAATCGCCTGTTGAGAGGCGGTTCGGGCAAGGGGGGCCTTGACGAACCGCACGCAGCGCGCAATTCTCAGGACGCGTCGTCACAAGGATCCGAATCCGAGGCATGGATCGACGGCGAAGAGGGCAGGATCACGGTGCGTCGAGGGCACGAGCGTGCCGCAGGAGTTGAGAACAACGAGGGCCTTTGAGGGTCTCGAAAACCCGCACTGGACATCAGTGTGCCAAGTGGCTACACTGACCCTTTGCGCTGCCTGTTAGCTGTCCCCTGCCCGTCACCAGGGGTCTGCCCTCACTTGAGCACAGACGATCAGACCTCTCTGACCTGGCCTTTTCCGGTCGGACGGAGAAGCGTCCGACATCGTGTCCCGTGGGGGGCCGGCACGCGCGTAGTGAGTCCGAGCCCTCGGAAGGACCCCCTCTTGGCCGCCTCGCGCAATGCCTCGACCGCGAATACGAACAACGCTGCCAGCACCGCCCCGCTGCGCATCTCCTTTGCAAAGATCAAGGAGCCCCTCGAGGTTCCGAACCTTCTCGCGCTGCAGACCGAGAGCTTCGACTGGCTGCTCGGCAACGACGCCTGGAAGGCTCGCGTCGAGGCCGCTCTGGACAGCGGTCAGGACGTCCCCACCAAGTCCGGTCTGGAGGAGATCTTCGAGGAGATCTCCCCGATCGAGGACTTCTCCGGGTCGATGTCGCTGACCTTCCGCGATCACCGCTTCGAGCCGCCGAAGAACTCCATCGACGAGTGCAAGGACCGTGACTTCACGTACGCGGCGCCGCTCTTCGTCACCGCCGAGTTCACCAACAACGAGACCGGCGAGATCAAGTCCCAGACCGTCTTCATGGGCGACTTCCCGCTCATGACGAACAAGGGCACCTTCGTCATCAACGGCACCGAGCGTGTCGTGGTGTCGCAGCTGGTCCGTTCGCCGGGTGTCTACTTCGACTCCAGCATCGACAAGACGTCCGACAAGGACATCTTCTCCGCCAAGATCATCCCGTCCCGGGGTGCCTGGCTGGAGATGGAGATCGACAAGCGCGACATGGTCGGCGTCCGCGTCGACCGCAAGCGCAAGCAGTCCGTCACCGTCCTGCTCAAGGCGCTCGGCTGGACCACCGAGCAGATCCTCGAGGAGTTCGGCGAGTACGAGTCCATGCGCGCCACCCTGGAGAAGGACCACACCCAGGGCCAGGACGACGCGCTGCTCGACATCTACCGCAAGCTGCGTCCGGGCGAGCCCCCCACCCGCGAGGCCGCGCAGACGCTGCTCGAGAACCTCTACTTCAACCCCAAGCGCTACGACCTGGCCAAGGTCGGCCGCTACAAGGTCAACAAGAAGCTGGGTGCCGACGCGCCGCTCGACGCGGGCGTGCTGACCGTCGAGGACGTCATCTCGACGATCAAGTACCTGGTGAAGCTGCACGCCGGTGAGATCGAGACCGTCGGTGACAGCGGCCAGACCATCGTCGTCGAGACGGACGACATCGACCACTTCGGCAACCGGCGCCTGCGCAGCGTCGGCGAGCTCATCCAGAACCAGGTCCGTACGGGTCTGGCCCGGATGGAGCGCGTCGTGCGTGAGCGCATGACCACGCAGGACGTCGAGGCGATCACGCCGCAGACCCTGATCAACATCCGGCCGGTCGTCGCCTCCATCAAGGAGTTCTTCGGCACCAGCCAGCTGTCCCAGTTCATGGACCAGAACAACCCGCTGTCCGGGCTGACGCACAAGCGTCGTCTGTCCGCGCTCGGCCCGGGTGGTCTCTCCCGTGAGCGGGCCGGCTTCGAGGTCCGTGACGTGCACCCCTCGCACTACGGCCGCATGTGCCCGATCGAGACGCCCGAAGGCCCGAACATCGGTCTGATCGGCTCGCTCGCCTCCTACGGCCGGGTCAACGCGTTCGGTTTCGTCGAGACCCCCTACCGCAACGTGAGCGACGGCCAGGTCACCGACGACGTCGACTACCTGACCGCCGACGAGGAGGACCGCTTCGTCATCGCGCAGGCCAACGCGCCGCTCACCGACGACCTGCGGTTCGCCGAGGCCCGCGTGCTGGTCCGCCGCAAGGGCGGCGAGGTCGACTACGTCAGCCCCGACGAGGTCGACTACATGGACGTCTCGCCGCGCCAGATGGTGTCGGTCGCGACCGCCATGATCCCCTTCCTCGAGCACGACGACGCCAACCGTGCCCTCATGGGCGCGAACATGATGCGTCAGGCCGTGCCGCTGATCAGGTCCGAGGCCCCGCTCGTCGGCACCGGCATGGAGTACCGCTCCGCCGCCGACGCCGGTGACGTGGTCAAGGCCGAGAAGTCGGGTGTGGTCCAGGAGGTCTCCGCGGACTACATCACCACCACCAACGACGACGGCACGTACATCACGTACCGTCTGGCCAAGTTCGCCCGCTCCAACCAGGGCACCTCGGTCAACCAGAAGGTCATCGTCAACGAGGGCGACCGCGTCGTCGAGGGCCAGGTCCTCGCCGACGGTCCGGCCACCGAGAACGGCGAGATGGCGCTCGGCAAGAACCTGCTGGTCGCGTTCATGCCGTGGGAGGGCCACAACTACGAGGACGCGATCATCCTGTCGCAGCGCCTCGTGCAGGACGACGTCCTCTCCTCGATCCACATCGAGGAGCACGAGGTCGACGCCCGTGACACCAAGCTCGGCCCCGAGGAGATCACCCGGGACATCCCGAACGTCTCCGAGGAGGTCCTCGCCGACCTCGACGAGCGCGGCATCATCCGCATCGGTGCCGAGGTCGTCGCCGGCGACATCCTCGTCGGCAAGGTCACGCCCAAGGGTGAGACCGAGCTGACCCCCGAGGAGCGCCTGCTGCGCGCGATCTTCGGTGAGAAGGCCCGTGAGGTCCGTGACACCTCGCTGAAGGTGCCGCACGGCGAGATCGGCAAGATCATCGGTGTGCGCGTCTTCGACCGCGAGGAGGGCGACGAGCTTCCCCCCGGTGTGAACCAGCTGGTGCGCGTCTACGTCGCGCAGAAGCGCAAGATCACCGACGGTGACAAGCTCGCCGGCCGCCACGGCAACAAGGGCGTCATCTCGAAGATCCTGCCGATCGAGGACATGCCGTTCCTGGAGGACGGCACCCCGGTCGACATCATCCTCAACCCGCTGGGTGTGCCGTCCCGAATGAACCCGGGACAGGTACTGGAGATCCACCTCGGCTGGCTCGCCAGCCAGGGCTGGGACGTCTCCGGCCTCGAGGCGGAGTGGGCCGAGCGCCTCCAGGTGATCGGCGCCGACCGTGTCGAGCCCCGGACGAACGTGGCGACCCCCGTCTTCGACGGTGCCCGTGAGGACGAGCTCAGCGGTCTGCTGGAGCACACCGTCCCGAACCGCGACGGCGAGCGCATGGTGCTCCCGAGCGGTAAGGCGCGGCTGTTCGACGGCCGCTCCGGTGAGCCGTTCCCGGAGCCGATCTCGATCGGCTACATGTACATCCTCAAGCTGCACCACCTGGTCGACGACAAGCTGCACGCCCGCTCGACCGGTCCGTACTCGATGATCACCCAGCAGCCGCTGGGCGGTAAGGCCCAGTTCGGTGGCCAGCGCTTCGGTGAGATGGAGGTGTGGGCGCTGGAGGCGTACGGCGCCGCATACGCCCTCCAGGAGCTGCTGACCATCAAGTCCGACGACGTCACCGGCCGTGTGAAGGTCTACGAGGCCATCGTCAAGGGCGAGAACATCCCCGAGCCGGGCATCCCCGAGTCCTTCAAGGTCCTCATCAAGGAGATGCAGTCCCTGTGCCTGAACGTGGAGGTGCTGTCCAGCGACGGCATGTCCATCGAGATGCGTGACACCGACGAGGACGTCTTCCGCGCTGCGGAGGAGCTCGGCATCGACCTGTCCCGGCGCGAGCCGAGCAGCGTCGAAGAGGTCTGACGGGAGTTTCGGTCCGGAGGTTCAGCGATGAAGATCCCTGAACCTCCGGCCGGCCCCAGGACCCCCGTTTCAGACCCCACGACTTACGACCCTGAGAGGGATTGACGCATAGTGCTCGACGTCAACTTCTTCGACGAGCTCCGGATCGGCCTGGCCACCGCTGACGACATCCGTCAGTGGAGCCACGGCGAGGTCAAGAAGCCCGAGACCATCAACTACCGCACCCTCAAGCCGGAAAAGGACGGACTCTTCTGCGAGAAGATCTTCGGTCCGACCCGGGACTGGGAGTGCTACTGCGGCAAGTACAAGCGCGTCCGTTTCAAGGGCATCATCTGTGAGCGCTGTGGCGTCGAGGTCACGCGCGCCAAGGTGCGCCGTGAGCGGATGGGCCACATCGAGCTGGCCGCGCCCGTCACGCACATCTGGTACTTCAAGGGCGTCCCGTCGCGCCTCGGCTACCTGCTCGACCTCGCCCCGAAGGACCTGGAGAAGGTCATCTACTTCGCGGCGTACATGATCACGTACGTCGACGAGGAGCGCCGCACCCGCGACCTGCCCTCGCTGGAGGCGCACGTCTCCGTCGAGCGCCAGCAGGTGGAGAACCGTCGCGACGCCGACCTGGAGGCCCGCGCCAAGAAGCTCGAGACCGACCTGGCCGAGCTCGAGGCCGAGGGCGCCAAGGCGGATGTGCGCCGCAAGGTGCGCGAGGGCGCCGAGCGTGAGATGAAGCAGCTGCGCGACCGCGCGCAGCGCGAGATCGACCGTCTCGACGAGGTGTGGAACCGGTTCAAGAACCTCAAGGTCCAGGACCTGGAGGGTGACGAGCTGCTCTACCGCGAGCTGCGTGACCGCTTCGGCACGTACTTCGACGGCTCGATGGGTGCCGCGGCGCTGCAGAAGCGCCTGGAGTCCTTCGACCTCGAGGAGGAGGCCGAGCGCCTCCGCGAGATCATCCGCACCGGCAAGGGCCAGAAGAAGACCCGTGCGCTCAAGCGTCTCAAGGTCGTCTCCGCGTTCCTGCAGACCAGCAACAGCCCCAAGGGCATGGTGCTGGACTGCGTGCCGGTCATCCCGCCGGACCTGCGTCCGATGGTGCAGCTGGACGGTGGCCGCTTCGCGACCTCCGACCTGAACGACCTGTACCGCCGCGTGATCAACCGCAACAACCGCCTGAAGCGGCTTCTCGACCTCGGCGCGCCCGAGATCATCGTGAACAACGAGAAGCGCATGCTCCAGGAGGCCGTCGACGCGCTCTTCGACAACGGCCGTCGCGGTCGCCCGGTGACGGGCCCCGGCAACCGTCCGCTGAAGTCGCTGTCCGACATGCTCAAGGGCAAGCAGGGACGCTTCCGTCAGAACCTGCTCGGCAAGCGCGTGGACTACTCCGCGCGTTCCGTGATCGTCGTCGGTCCGCAGCTGAAGCTGCACCAGTGCGGACTGCCGAAGGCGATGGCGCTGGAGCTGTTCAAGCCGTTCGTGATGAAGCGCCTGGTCGACCTGAACCACGCGCAGAACATCAAGTCGGCCAAGCGCATGGTCGAGCGCGGCCGCACCGTGGTGTACGACGTCCTCGAAGAGGTCATCGCCGAGCACCCGGTCCTGCTGAACCGTGCGCCCACCCTGCACCGCCTCGGCATCCAGGCCTTCGAGCCGCAGCTGGTCGAGGGCAAGGCCATCCAGATCCACCCGCTCGTCTGCACCGCGTTCAACGCGGACTTCGACGGTGACCAGATGGCCGTGCACCTGCCGCTGTCCGCGGAGGCGCAGGCCGAGGCCCGCATCCTGATGCTGTCCTCGAACAACATCCTCAAGCCGGCCGACGGCCGTCCGGTGACGATGCCGACCCAGGACATGGTCCTCGGTCTGTTCTTCCTCACCACCGACGGCGAGATGCGCGACACCAAGGGCGAGGGCCGGTTCTTCGCCTCGGTCGCCGAGGCGATCATGGCCTTCGACGCGGGCGAGCTGTCGCTCCAGTCGAGGATCGACGTCCGCTTCCCGGTCGGCACCATCCCGCCGCGTGGGTGGATCCCGCCGACGCGCGAGGAAGGCGAGCCGGAGTGGCAGCAGGGTGACAGCTTCCGGCTGAACACCACCCTGGGCCGTGCGCTCTTCAACGAGCTGCTGCCCGAGGACTACCCGTTCGTCGACTACGAGGTCAGCAAGAAGCAGCTCTCCGAGATCGTCAACGACCTCGCCGAGCGCTACCCGAAGGTCATCGTGGCGGCGACGCTCGACAACCTGAAGGCGGCCGGCTTCCACTGGGCCACCCGTTCCGGTGTCACCGTCGCCATCTCCGACGTCGTCGTTCCCGAGGCGAAGAAGGAGATCGTCCACGGTTACGAGGCGCAGGACGAGAAGGTCCAGAAGCAGTACGAGCGCGGCCTGATCACCAAGGACGAGCGCACGCAGGAACTCATCGCGATCTGGACCAAGGCGACCAACGAGGTCGCCGAGGCGATGAACGACAACTTCCCGAAGACCAACCCGATCTTCATGATGGTGAACTCGGGCGCGCGCGGCAACATGATGCAGATGCGTCAGATCGCCGGTATGCGCGGTCTGGTGTCGAACGCGAAGAACGAGACGATCCCGCGGCCCATCAAGGCCTCGTTCCGTGAGGGTCTGTCCGTGCTGGAGTACTTCATCGCCACGCACGGTGCCCGTAAGGGTCTGGCGGACACCGCGCTGCGGACCGCCGACTCGGGTTACCTCACCCGTCGTCTGGTCGACGTCTCCCAGGACGTCATCATCCGCGAGGAGGACTGCGGCACCGACCGCGGTCTGAAGCTGCGGATCGCCACGCGGGAGGCCGACGGCACCCTGCGCAAGGGCGACGACGTCGAGACCAGCGTGTACGCCCGCATGCTCGCCGAGGACGTCGTCATCGACGGCAAGGTGATCGCGCCGGCCAACGTCGACCTCGGTGACGTGCTCATCGAGCAGCTGGTGCACCACGGTGTCGAGCAGGTCAAGACCCGTTCGATCCTGACCTGCGAGTCCGCCGTCGGCACCTGCGCCATGTGCTACGGCCGTTCGCTGGCCACCGGCAAGCTGGTCGACATCGGTGAGGCGGTCGGCATCATCGCCGCCCAGTCCATCGGTGAGCCCGGCACCCAGCTGACGATGCGTACCTTCCACACCGGTGGTGTGGCCGGTGACGACATCACCCAGGGTCTGCCGCGTGTCGTCGAGCTCTTCGAGGCCCGTACCCCGAAGGGTGTCGCCCCGATCTCCGAGGCCGCCGGCCGCGTCCGGATCGAGGAGACCGAGAAGACGAAGAAGATCGTCGTCACCCCGGACGACGGCAGCGACGAGACGGCGTTCCCGATCTCGAAGCGCGCCCGTCTGCTGGTCGGCGAGGGCGATCACGTCGAGGTGGGCCAGAAGCTCACCGTGGGTGCCACCAACCCGCACGACGTGCTGCGCATCCTGGGTCAGCGGGCCGTCCAGGTCCACCTGGTCAACGAGGTGCAGAAGGTCTACGACTCGCAGGGTGTGTCGATCCACGACAAGCACATCGAGATCATCATCCGGCAGATGCTGCGCCGTGTGACGATCATCGAGTCCGGCGACGCCGAGCTGCTGCCCGGCGAGCTGGTCGAGCGGTCGAAGTTCGAGGCCGAGAACCGTCGTGTGGTGCAGGAGGGCGGTCACCCCGCCTCCGGCCGTCCGCAGCTGATGGGTATCACCAAGGCCTCGCTGGCGACCGAGTCGTGGCTGTCGGCGGCGTCCTTCCAGGAGACGACCAGGGTCCTCACGGACGCGGCGATCAACGCCAAGTCCGACTCCCTGATCGGCCTCAAGGAGAACGTCATCATCGGTAAGCTCATCCCGGCCGGTACGGGCCTGTCCCGTTACCGCAACATCCGGGTCGAGCCGACCGAGGAGGCCAAGGCCGCGATGTACTCGGCCGTCGGCTACGACGACATCGACTACTCGCCGTTCGGCACGGGCTCCGGCCAGGCCGTTCCGCTGGAGGACTACGACTACGGTCCGTACAACCAGTAGGCGAGTCGCCCGACGTACCGCAGGGCGGCCACCCCGTACAGAACGGGGTGGCCGCCCTGCGGCGTTCCGCGACCCGTACCGGTGAGGTGCGCGAGTGACCTGTGCCGGTGACCTGTACCGGTTTCGTGACGCGCAGCCCGTGCCGTAAGGCTTTGCGCGGGCGCATGATGGAATGACGTGTGCAGTCGGGGGAGGTACCTGGTGTCGCAGTCGCCGTATCCGTCGTGGCAGCCCTGGCAGGGGCGAGGCGCTCCGCAGCCGTGGGGTGGACCGGGTGGGCCGCAGCAGGGCGGGCCGCCGATGCTGGCCTCGCACGCGGACCGGGAGCGCACCGTGGACGTGCTCCGGGCCGGGTACGCGGAGGGCCGTCTGGACCAGCAGGAGCTCGAGCGGCGGGTGGCGCGGGCCTATCAGGCCCGTACGGTGGCGGATCTCTCGCTGCTGGTGGCCGATCTGCCGCAGGGCCCCGTGCCGCAGACCGCGGTGGTGCAGCAGCACGTCCCCATGGCGCCGGCGACGTTCCTGCCCCGGCAGAAGACCAACGACAAGGCGATCGGGTCGATGGTGTGCGGGGTGCTGTGCCTGGCGACGGGCGGGGTGACCGGCATCCCGGCCGTGGTGCTGGGGCACATGGCCCGTGCGGAGATCCGGCGCACGGGGGAGCAGGGGGACGGGCTCGCGGTGGCCGGACTGGTGCTCGGCTGGCTGTCCACGGCCGGCTGGGCCGCTTTCCTGTTCCTTCTGATCATGTTCGGTGTCGCGTCGGGCTGACGCGTGGGGGCCGACGCGTGAGGGGAACGGAAAGGGGCCGGAGCCGCCCTTTCGAAGATCGTTCCCTTTCGCGGGCTTCACCCGCTGCGCGCGGGGGCGGGGCGACAGCCCATTTGTTTTGACCGCAGCCAATGCTATAGGTACGCTCAGACCTTGTGCCTGGGGTGTGCCCTGGCTTCCGCGTGTGCCGTCAGACCGCGCCGGGGGCTGTGAACGGCCACCGCGATCATGCGCTTCTTTCTGCCTTGCGCCGGGAGTCCGCGGGATTCGACACACCCGACCGCGTGGGTCGGTGACGTTCCAGGTTAGCTGTACCTATCGGCACACAGAAACCGGAGAAGTAGTGCCTACGATCCAGCAGCTGGTCCGTAAGGGCCGGCAGGACAAGGTCGAGAAGAACAAGACGCCCGCACTCGAGGGTTCCCCTCAGCGTCGCGGCGTCTGCACGCGTGTGTTCACCACCACCCCGAAGAAGCCGAACTCGGCCCTCCGTAAGGTCGCGCGTGTGCGTCTGACCAGCGGTATCGAGGTCACTGCTTACATTCCGGGTGAGGGGCACAACCTGCAGGAGCACTCCATCGTGCTCGTGCGCGGCGGCCGTGTGAAGGACCTGCCGGGTGTTCGCTACAAGATCATCCGCGGCTCCCTCGACACCCAGGGTGTCAAGAACCGCAAGCAGGCCCGCAGCCGCTACGGCGCCAAGAAGGAGAAGTAAGAATGCCTCGTAAGGGCCCCGCCCCGAAGCGCCCGGTCATCATCGACCCGGTCTACGGTTCTCCTCTGGTGACCTCCCTGATCAACAAGGTGCTGCTGAACGGCAAGCGCTCCACCGCCGAGCGCATCGTCTACGGCGCCATGGAGGGCCTTCGCGAGAAGACCGGCAACGACCCGGTCATCACGCTGAAGCGCGCTCTCGAGAACATCAAGCCGACCCTCGAGGTCAAGTCCCGCCGTGTCGGTGGCGCCACGTACCAGGTTCCGATCGAGGTCAAGCCCGGTCGTGCCAACACCCTGGCGCTGCGCTGGCTGGTCGGTTACTCCCGCGCCCGTCGCGAGAAGACCATGACCGAGCGCCTGCTCAACGAGCTCCTCGACGCCTCCAACGGCCTCGGTGCCGCTGTGAAGAAGCGCGAGGACACGCACAAGATGGCCGAGTCCAACAAGGCCTTCGCGCACTACCGCTGGTAGTCGCTACCCACATCGAGACCGAGAGAAGACTGAAGCCTTATGGCTACCACTTCACTTGACCTGGCCAAGGTCCGCAACATCGGGATCATGGCCCACATCGACGCGGGCAAGACGACCACCACCGAGCGGATCCTGTTCTACACCGGCGTGTCGTACAAGATCGGCGAGACCCACGAGGGTTCCGCCACGATGGACTGGATGGAGCAGGAGCAGGAGCGTGGCATCACGATCACCTCTGCTGCGACCACCTGCCACTGGCCGCTCGAGGACAACGACTACACGATCAACATCATCGACACCCCGGGGCACGTCGACTTCACCGTAGAGGTGGAGCGTTCCCTGCGAGTGCTCGACGGTGCCGTGACCGTGTTCGACGGTGTCGCCGGTGTCGAGCCGCAGTCCGAGACGGTGTGGCGTCAGGCCGACCGTTACGGCGTGCCGCGTATCTGCTTCGTCAACAAGCTGGACCGTACCGGCGCGGACTTCCACCGCTGTGTCGGCATGATCAAGGACCGCCTGGGTGCGCAGCCGCTGGTCATGCAGCTGCCGATCGGTGCCGAGGCCGACTTCAACGGCGTCGTGGACCTGGTCCGCATGAAGGCGCTCGTGTGGTCCGCCGAGGCCGCCAAGGGCGAGATGTACGACGTCGTCGACATCCCGGCCACGCACACCGAGGCCGCCGAGGAGTGGCACGGCAAGCTGATCGAGGCCGTCGCGGAGAACGACGAAGAGATCATGGAGCTGTACCTGGAGGGCCAGGAGCCCACCCAGGAGCAGCTGCACGCCGCGATCCGTCGCATCACCATCGCGTCCGGCAAGTCCACCGACACCACCATCACCCCGGTGTTCTGCGGCACCGCGTTCAAGAACAAGGGCGTTCAGCCCCTGCTCGACGCGGTCGTGCGCTACCTCCCGACCCCGCTCGACATCGAGGCCATCGAGGGCCACGACGTCAAGGACCCCGAGGTCGTGATCACGCGCAAGCCGTCCGTGGACGAGCCGCTGTCGGCCCTCGCGTTCAAGATCGCGAGTGACCCGCACCTCGGCAAGCTCACCTACGTCCGGGTCTACTCGGGCCGCCTGGTGTCCGGCACCGCCGTGCTGAACTCCGTCAAGGGCAAGAAGGAGCGCATCGGCAAGATCTACCGCATGCACGCCAACAAGCGTGAGGAGATCGAGTCGGTGACCGCCGGCGACATCGTCGCCGTCATGGGCCTGAAGCAGACCACCACCGGTGAGACGCTGTCCGACGACAAGAACCCGGTGATCCTGGAGTCCATGGACTTCCCGGCGCCGGTCATCCAGGTCGCCATCGAGCCCAAGTCGAAGGGTGACCAGGAGAAGCTGGGCGTCGCGATCCAGCGCCTGGCCGAGGAGGACCCCTCCTTCCAGGTCCACTCGGACGAGGAGACCGGCCAGACCATCATCGGCGGTATGGGCGAGCTGCACCTCGAGGTGCTGGTCGACCGTATGCGCCGTGAGTTCAAGGTCGAGGCCAACGTCGGCAAGCCGCAGGTCGCCTACCGCGAGACGATCCGCAAGGCCGTCGAGCGCGTGGACTACACCCACAAGAAGCAGACCGGTGGTACCGGTCAGTTCGCCAAGGTGCAGATCGCGATCGAGCCCATCGAGGGCGGCGACACCTCGTACGAGTTCGTGAACAAGGTGACCGGTGGCCGTGTGCCGAAGGAGTACATTCCTTCGGTGGACGCCGGTGCGCAGGAGGCCATGCAGTTCGGTATCCTCGCCGGCTACGAGATGACGGGCGTCCGCGTCACGCTTCTCGACGGTGGCTACCACGAGGTGGACTCCTCCGAGCTCGCGTTCAAGATCGCCGGCTCGCAGGCCTTCAAGGAGGCCGCGCGCAAGGCTTCGCCCGTGCTCCTCGAGCCGATGATGGCCGTCGAGGTCACCACGCCCGAGGACTACATGGGTGAGGTCATCGGCGACATCAACTCCCGCCGTGGCCAGATCCAGGCCATGGAGGAGCGGGCCGGTGCTCGCGTCGTGAAGGGCCTCGTGCCCCTTTCGGAGATGTTCGGCTACGTCGGGGACCTCCGCAGCAAGACGTCGGGTCGCGCAAGCTACTCGATGCAGTTCGACTCCTACGCCGAGGTTCCGCGGAACGTCGCCGAGGAGATCATCGCGAAGGCCAAGGGCGAGTAACGGACTCCGTTCACACGCTTTAGGCTTGACCCCGGAGCCTGCTCGGGGCATTCCGCCGCAAAACCGGTGGAATGCCCCCGGCCCCGGGCTTTCCAGCAAAGATCACCTGGCGCCGATGAGTAAGGCGTACAGAACCACTCCACAGGAGGACCCCAGTGGCGAAGGCGAAGTTCGAGCGGACTAAGCCGCACGTCAACATCGGCACCATCGGTCACATCGACCACGGTAAGACGACCCTCACGGCCGCCATTACCAAGGTGCTGCACGACGCGTACCCGGACCTGAACGAGGCCTCGGCCTTCGACATGATCGACAAGGCGCCCGAGGAGCGCCAGCGTGGTATCACGATCTCGATCTCGCACGTCGAGTACCAGACCGAGCAGCGTCACTACGCCCACGTCGACTGCCCCGGTCACGCGGACTACATCAAGAACATGATCACGGGTGCGGCGCAGATGGACGGCGCCATCCTCGTGGTCGCCGCGACCGACGGCCCGATGCCGCAGACCAAGGAGCACGTCCTCCTGGCCCGCCAGGTCGGCGTTCCGTACATCGTCGTCGCCCTGAACAAGGCCGACATGGTGGACGACGAGGAGATCCTGGAGCTCGTCGAGCTCGAGGTCCGTGAGCTCCTCTCCGAGTACGAGTTCCCGGGCGACGACGTTCCCGTCGTCAAGGTCTCCGCTCTGAAGGCCCTCGAGGGCGACAAGGAGTGGGGCAACTCGGTCCTCGAGCTCATGAAGGCCGTGGACGAGGCCATCCCGCAGCCCGAGCGTGACGTCGACAAGCCGTTCCTCATGCCGGTCGAGGACGTCTTCACGATCACCGGTCGCGGTACGGTCGTCACCGGCCGTATCGAGCGTGGTGTCCTGAAGGTCAACGAGACCGTCGACATCATCGGTATCAAGCAGGACAAGACCACCACCACGGTCACCGGTATCGAGATGTTCCGGAAGCTGCTCGACGAGGGCCAGGCCGGTGAGAACGTCGGTCTGCTGCTCCGCGGCATCAAGCGCGAGGACGTCGAGCGCGGCCAGGTCATCATCAAGCCCGGTTCGGTCACCCCGCACACCGAGTTCGAGGCCCAGGCCTACATCCTGTCGAAGGACGAGGGTGGCCGTCACACCCCCTTCTTCAACAACTACCGCCCGCAGTTCTACTTCCGTACGACGGACGTGACCGGCGTCGTGACCCTCCCCGAGGGCACCGAGATGGTCATGCCGGGTGACAACACCGAGATGTCGGTGCAGCTCATCCAGCCCATCGCCATGGAAGAGGGCCTGAAGTTCGCCATCCGTGAGGGTGGACGGACCGTGGGCGCCGGCCAGGTCACCAAGATCAACAAGTAAGCTCCGGCTGCTTGCTGATCCGACCTGGTAGCTCCACCGCGAGCACCTGAGAGGGCCCGCACGACTTCGGTCGTGCGGGCCTTTTCGCGTCGCAGGGGACTGGGGGACTGGCGGGCGGTGTCAACCTCCACGTCCGGCATGTCACCTGATCACGGGAAAGGTTGGCATATGCGCGCCGTGGAGCGGGAGACGGTCCTAGTTTCGGATCATGCTCAGCTCATCCCATGAGGCCCTGCACCGGATCTTCCAGGAGGACCCGGGCCTCTTCGCCCGTGCCGTCAGAGGGCTCGGTGTTTCCTTTCCGCCGCCTGTTTCCGCCTCCCCGCTTCCCACCGACCTCACGGAGAACCGTCCGATGGAGCGCCGGGTGGACACGCTGCTGAGGATGGACACCGAGGACGGCGAGTTCATCCTGGCGGTCGAGTCCCAGGGGAAACGGGCCTCCGACAAGCCCGCGAGCTGGGCGTACTGTCTCTCCCACCTGTACGCCGAGTACGGCATCCCCCCGGTCCTCCTCGTCGTCTGCGCGGACCGGTCCACCGCGGCCTGGGCCGCCCGGCAGGTGGACATCGGCCCGCCGCAGTGGCCCTCGCTCACCCTGCGTCCGCTGGTCCTGGGGCCGGACAGTCTGCCGGTGATCGCCAGCCCCGACGAGGCCGCTCGCGACATTCCGCTCACGGTCCTGTCGGCGGCTCTGCACCGCCGGGATCCGGACGCCGATGCCAGACTGAACGCGCTGGCAAAGGCGCTGAAGGGCTTGTCGGCCGACGACGAGGACACCGCGGGCACCTTCATCGAACTCACCGGACAAGGCCTCGGTAAGACGCCGGCCGCGGATCTCTGGAGGCATCTGATGGCTGTCGACCTCTCTTTCTTCCAGTCGGAGACTGCTCAGAGGCTCCGGGGCGAGGGCCGGATCGAGGGCCGGACGGAGGACATCCTGCGCCTGCTCGACGGCCGGGGCATCGAGGTGTCCGCGGAGGAGCTGGAGCGTATTGCCGGGTGCGGTGACCTGGACACGTTGGACGTCTGGTTCACCCGGGCGATCACGGCCACGTCGGCGGCGGAGGTCTTCGAGGGCGACGAGGCGGGCTGAGCCGGTTCGGCGGCGCGGCGGCGGCGCGTCGAGACGGGTGGTCATGAGCGGATGCCCGTGAGTTCCACCGCACGGCGCCGTAGGGCCAGGCCGGCCGGGACGACCGATGCGAGTACCGCGAGGAACGCGCAGGCGCCGACGACCGCACCGATCTCCGGCCACGGCAGCACGGGTGTGGGGCGTACCGAGAGCAGGCCCAGGGCCGCCCACATCCCGGCCAGGTTGAGCGTGGTGACGGCCAGTCCCAGGAGCGCTCCGACTGCGACGACCAGCAGCGACTCGGCGCACATCAGCCGCAGTACCTGCCAGTGGGTGGCCCCGGCCAGTCGCAGCACCGCCAGGTCACGGATCCGGTCGGAGGTGGCCAATCACCATCGTGTTGACCAGGGAGATGCCGGTGTAGAGCAGGGCGATGCCGAGGACCAGCAGAAGGCCGAGCCGGGTCGAACGGTTGGTCCCCGGACGGGTGTCCGCGACCCACTCGTCCTTGCCGAGCACCTGACCGTCTGCCGACCGCACCGCCTCGCGCAGCCCGGCGGCCACGGCCCCGCTGTCGGCGCCGTCGGCGAGGGCGACGTCCACCCGGTCGACGGGGGCGCCGGGGGCGTTGGCCGCGGTGACGTAGACGCCGCTGTTGCCGGTGCCGGTGGTCATCACCGCAGCGATACGCAGTGTCCTCTCCGTGCCGTCCCCGAGCCACACCCGCACGCTGCGGCCCACCGAGTGCCGTTCCCACTCCTCGTTGACGATGATCGAACCGTCGTCGAGGTCGGACACCCTCCCCGCGGCGAGCGGCAGCCTGGTGGTGGCGACGAGGGCCTCGGGGCCGGTGACGGCGCGTGCCTCGGACTTGATGAGTGCCGCGCCTTCCTCCAGGACGTACACCGCGCTCGACGAGGACGGCGACACCTCCGCCCCGGGTACGGCACGCAGCCGTTTCACGGTCCGCTCGTCGAACCCCGTGCCGTCCGGCGCGGTGACCACGAAGACGGCAGCGGTCCGTTCGCGGGTCTCGGTGGCCTTCGCCTCGTTCAACGTAGTGGTGGCACCGAGCAGCGAGCCCGCGAGAGCGACCGTGACCAGCACCGGTGCCGCGACGGTCGCGGTGCGGCGCACGCCGGCGGCCGCGTTCTCGCCCACCAGCATGCCCATGGCACCCGGCAACCGGGCCGGCAGCCAGGCCAGCAGCCGGATCAGCGGGCGCACCACGACCGGTGCGAGCAGCGCGACCGCGGTGATCAGCAGCATCGGCCGGCTCACATAGGTCTTGCGGTGCAGCAGGTCGCCGGGGTCATAGGCCAGGGCGATGCCGAGCGTCACCAGGGCGGTCAGCAGCAGCCCGAGACCGAACAGCCACCGGCCCGGGGTCATCGCCCCGGCGTCCACGAACGCCTCGCGCAGGGCCTCGGTGGGGCCGGTCCGGCCTGCCCGCCAGGACGCGGCGACCACGCCGCACAGGGCGACGACGAGGCCGGTCCAGAAGGCCGCGTGGCAGGGCCAGGTGTGGTCGCCGATGGTGAACCAGGCCGGTGCCAGTCCGCAGTCGACCACCCACTCCGCCAGCCGCGGCGCACCGTAGGAACCCAGTACGCAGCCCGAGGCCGAGGCGAGCACGCCGACCAGGAGGGCCTCGGCGAACACCGTCCGGCGGAGCTGACCCGGCGTCGCCCCGGCCGTGCGCAGCAGCCCGAACTCCCGGCGTCGCTGGGCGACCGCGAAGGCGAACGTGGACGCCACGACGAACACCGAGACGAACGCGGTGACGCCGCCGGCCGTGCCGAACAGGGCGTTCATCGCGGTCAGCGCCTCGCTGTCCCGGTCGGGGTCGGCGTCCGCGTACCGTCGGTCGTCCCCGGTGAGCACCTGCACACCCGCGCTGCCCCGCACCGCCTCCCGTACCGCGGAAACCTCCGCGTCGACCACCAACTGCGCGCTGGACGGGGAGAGTCGGGCGGCGCGTGCGTCGGTGAAGAAGACGGCGTCCTCGAAGCCGCGGTCGGGTACGATGCCCACGATCCGCAGGGTGCCCCGGTCCGTCCGCACGCGCTCGCCCGGCGCCGCCCAGTCGCCGGTGACGACGACCTCGTCGGCCGTGCGCGGCGCGTGGCCCGCGTCGATCCGGTACGGGGCGAACGCGGCGGTGGACCAGGGGTGGCCCACCAGGTCACCGGGCCCGCCGTGGACCCTTACCGGGAAGGACCGGTCCTCGACGACGGTGCCGAGCCGCTCCAGCTTCGCCACGGTCGGGGCGGGCACGGCACGCGGCTGCGCGAGTTCCTGCGTACGGTCGCC
Organism: Streptomyces sp. GDS52; assembly: GCF_052246875.1. Taxonomy (NCBI): domain Bacteria; kingdom Bacillati; phylum Actinomycetota; class Actinomycetes; order Kitasatosporales; family Streptomycetaceae; genus Streptomyces; species Streptomyces sp. GDS52. Next base: position 2,918,812 of record NZ_CM125966.1, on the reverse strand, counting down.
GGCCGGCGTCGGCACCCGCAGAATGTCCTGGCCCCGGACCACGACCGGCGCGGCGGCGAACCGCTCCGGCGTGCGGGCCGGAGCGTCCAGCGAGGCGGCCAGGACCAGCCCCATGACGGTGAGCAGGGCGACGCCGAGCGACAGTGCGACGAAGCTGCCGAGGAAGGTGACCCAGCGCGTGCGCAGGGTATGCAGGGCGACAGTCAGCACGGCACGGACTCCAGCTTGGTCATGTGCGCGGTGATGCCGTCGGCTCCGGCCCCGGCCAGCTCGCCGTGGACCCGGCCGTCGACGAGGAAGACCACGCGGTCGGCGTAGGAGGCGGCCACCGGGTCGTGCGTGACCATGATGACGGTCTGGCCCTCGCGGTCGACCATGTCGCGCAGCAGTGCCAGCACCTCGCGGCTGGTCTGCGAGTCCAGGGCACCGGTCGGTTCGTCGCCGAACAGCACCTCGGGGCGGGTGATCAGTGCGCGGGCCAGGGCGACCCGCTGCTGTTGACCGCCCGACAGCTCTGTGGGCCGGTGCCGGGCCCGGTCGCCGAGGCCGACCCTCGCAAGCGCCTCGCGCACCCGGGCCCGGGAGGGGCGACGGCCGGCCAGGCGCAGGGGGAGCGCCACGTTCTGCTCGGCGGTCAGCGACGGCAGCAGGTTGAACGCCTGGAACACGAACCCGATGCGCTCACGGCGCAGCAGGGTCAGCCTGGTCTCGCTCAGCCCGGTCAGCTCGGTGCCACCGACGACCACCGATCCCGACGTGGGCCGCTCCAGGCCGGCGGCGCACTGCAGGAGGGTCGACTTGCCCGAGCCGGAGGGGCCCATCACGGCGGTGAAGGTGCCCCTGGGGAAGGCGAGGGAGACCTCGTCGAGGGCCGTCACCGCGCTGTCGCCCGAACCGTACCGCCTGCTGACGGAGCGCACCTGGATCGCGTCGTCGTTCATCTGTCCCCACTCGTCGGGTGTCGGGCCTCCCGCCGTGTTCGGCGGAACGGCTTCTCCGTGGTGACTCCACGAAACCGTCCGCGATCACCCCGGCGCAGTGCGGCAGGGGCGAGAAACCGGGTAGGGCCTGCCATACCCCCAGGACACCCCCTGGACCGATGGTCTCGCCGCGCACGGGAGTTCTACGGTGATCCGCATGCACCCTCGGAACGTGTGGCAGGCCATGTCCGGCCCCAGCTTCCTGCTGTCGGCGTGGCCCTGGCGCGCGGTCGTCTACCTGGTGACCGGGGCGGTGGCCGGTGCCGCGACCCTGGTGGGGATCGTGGTCGCGGCTGCCGCCGGCGGTGTCCTCGCCGTCGTCGTGGTGGGTCTGCCGCTGCTGGTCCTCACCGCCCTTGCGGGCATCCCCGTCGCCCAGGTGGAACGGCGGCGCCTGTGTCTGGTCGACCGTGATCCCGCGCCCGGCCGGCCCCGGCAGCCCACCGCCGCGGGCCTGTGGGCCTGGCTGACCACCCGGCTGCGGGAGCGGGCGACCTGGCAGGAACTCGGCTACGCCCTGCTGTTCGCCGGCCTGCTCTGGCCGGTGGACGCCCTCGCCGTCACCGCCGCCCTGGCCCTACCGCTTGCCACGGTCGCCACCCCGCTGCTGATGGCCACCGTCGGCGAGGGCGAGGAGACGAAGGTGCTCAAGCAGTGGACGGTCACCACCTGGCCGACCGCGTTCGGCGTGGCGGTGCTGGGGCTTCTGTTCCTCGCCCTGGGCGCCTACGCGCTGGGCCTGGCGGCGGGCGCGCGGGCCGAACTCACCCGGGTCCTCATCGCCCCGCGCGAGGGCGACCTGGGCGCCAGGGTCGTCGAACTCACGCGCTCCCGGGTGCGGTTGGTGGATGCCTTCGACGCCGAGCGACGCCGGATCGAACGCGATCTGCACGACGGCGCCCAACAGCGCCTCGTCGCCCTGACGATGACCCTCGGTCTGGCACGCCTCGATGCACCGCCCGGCGCTCTCGCCGACCAGTTGGCCAAGGCCCACGGGGAGGCGGGCAAGGCGCTGGAGGAACTGCGTGAGCTGATCCACGGCGTCCACCCCAAGGTGCTCGCCGACTACGGCCTGGAGGCGGCCGTCGCCGACGCCGCCGACCGGTCCGCCGTTCCCGTCGACGTCTGCCTGGAGCTGTCCGGGCGGTTGCCCCGGGCGGTCGAGGCCGCCGCCTACTTCGTGGTCTGCGAGGCCCTCGCCAACGTCGCCAGGCACAGCGGAGCCGACCGCGCGGAGGTGACCGGAGGGCACCGCGACGGACGGCTCTTCCTGCAGGTCCGCGACGACGGCCGGGGCGGCGCCGAGGCCGGGGCGGGCAGTGGACTGACCGGACTCGCCGACCGGGTGTCCGTACTGGATGGCAGACTCTCCCTGTCCAGTCCGCCGGGCGGCCCGACCCTGTTGTGCGTGGAGATTCCTTGCGAGTGGACCGAACGCTTCGCGTAGTACTGGCCGAGGACAGCGTGCTGCTCCGGGACGGGCTGACCGGCCTGCTCGCCCGCTTCGGCCACGAGGTCGTGGCGGCCGTGGGCGACGCGGAGGAGCTCGTCGCCGCCGTGGAGGAACACGTCCCGGACATCGTCGTCACGGACGTCCGCATGCCGCCCGGCTTCCAGGACGAGGGCCTGCACGCGGCGGTACGGCTGCGGGAGAAGCGCCCCACTCTGCCCGTCCTCGTCCTCAGCCAGTACGTGCAGCGGGCGTACGCCGCCGAACTGCTGGACTCCGGCGACGGCACGGGCGTCGGCTACCTGCTGAAGGACCGCGTCGGCCAGGTCGAGGAGTTCGTCGACGCGCTGGCCGAGGTCGCGGACGGCGGCACGGTCGTCGACCCGGAGGTGGTACGCCAGTTGCTGCGCCGCCGCCGCGACCCCCTGGAGCGGCTCAGCCCGCGCGAGCGGCAGGTGCTGGCCCTGATCGCGGAGGGCAGGTCCAACGGCGCCATCGCCCGTGAACTCGTCGTCTCCGAGGCGGCCGTGGGCAAGCACATCGGCAGCATCCTCACCAAGCTCGACCTGCCCCCGGCGACCGAGACGCACCGCAGGGTGCTGGCGGTCCTGGCGTATCTGAGGGCCTGACGCGGCGCACCGTGAGCAATCCGGCAACCGGTCCGTGACACGGGACTGTCCGCCCCGTGCCGTCACCAGACGGACTGAGAGGGGGCCGAGGCGGCCGTCGGTACGCGGCTGCCTCGGCCCCCTCGTGCGGGCCCCGACCGATGGACCGTCGCAGGGTGTCCGGTACGTGGGCCTGACCTGGTCTATTGCTCCCGGTCACCGGGCAGCGAGCGCAACAGGCGAAGCTCGCGAACACCGGTGGTCTCCAGCGTGGCCGACGAGGCGGTCATCGGGTCGAGGAAGACCACGTGGCCGGCGTTGTTGTGCACGTGGACGAGATGGCCGGTGATCTCCCGGCCGCCGAGTTCACGTCGGACCCAGACCAGACCTCGGGAGTCCGGCCCCGTGGTGCCGACCGCGCGGATGATGTCGTCCCAGTCGTTCACCGCCCTCGGCTCGAACTCCGGGAAATAGCGCCGGACCAACCTGCCCCACCACCCCGGAGCCTCGTGGCCCGGTTCCCACGGCAGGGGAGTCACCAAGGTGCCGTCGATCCGGTGGTGCAGGGCCACCACCCGGCCGCGCACGTTGAGCCTGCGCGGCTGGGAAACCAGCCGGTCGGCCAGCTTCCAGCTCGGAGCGGGCTCCAGGTCGGCCAGCGGAGCGCCGGGGGCGGGGTGGTAGGGCAGACCGTTGTACCTGGGCACGACGATCGACGCCGCGAGCATGGGAGTGCGGGGGAAACCGGGCTGCGCCACGGACCGGCAGCCGAGCAGCCACGCGGTGGGCGTCTCGTGCACGACGTCGGGGCCGGACAGTTCCACCAGGCCCTTGTACGTCTGCTGAAGCCATTCGGTGGCCAGCCGTACGGGTCGGCTCATGCGCGGCGCCCCGACGGGCCGCGGTAGCTCTTCGGGTTGCCCGAGTCCCAGAAGGAGACGAGGGGGCGCACCCGGTCCCCGTACTCGAGCGCGCGTACCCAGTCGGCGGGCCAGGCCGAGCCGCCGACCGACGCCCCGGCGAACGCTCCGGCCAGTGCGGCGACGGAGTCGGAGTCGCCGGAGGAGAACGCCGCTCGCTGGACGACCGCCACGGGTTCCTCGGGGAAGAGCAGGAAGCAGTAGAGGGCAGTGGCCAGAGCCTCCTCGGCGATCCAGCCCGCGCCGACCACCTCGCAGGGGTCGCGTTCCGGGTCGGGCCGGTCGAGAGCGGCGGAAACGGTGTCGAGAGCCGCCAGGGTCTCGTCCCAGCCGTGTGCGATGAATGCGGCGGGGTCGGCCGCACCCGCCCGCTGCGCCAGGTCGTCGAGCCAGTCTCCGTGATACGTCCGGCGTGCGGACCGGCCGTAGTGGCGCAGCCGCGGCAGCAACTCCGAGGGGTGGCAGTTGTGCGTGAGCAGCCACACGGCGTGTGCGGTGAGGTCGCTGGCTGCGAGCGCGGTGGGATGGCCGTGGGTCAGCGCGGCCTGCAACTGGGCCGTACCGGCGCGCTGTTCCGCCGTCAGCCCCGGCAGCAGACCGACGGGCGCCACCCGCATGTTCGCCCCGCACCCCTTGGAGGCCATCACGGTGGCCTCCTGCCACGGCACACCGCGTTCCAGGGCCGCGCACGCGTCCAGGCAGGTCCGCCCCGGAGCGCGGTTGTTGTCCGGCGAGCGGAGCCAGGCCACGAAGCGTGCCCGCAGGGCCGGCTCGACGGTCGCGGCCGTCAGGGAGGAGACGCCGTGCTCCGCGACGTCCGCCAGCGCCTCGATCACCGCCAGAGTCATCTGGGTGTCGTCCGAGACCCGGGCCACACCGGAGTGGACGGGCAGCTCCAGCTGTCGCCAGGAGCCGTATCGGCTGGTGAGCCGGGCGATGTCGAGGAACTCGGTGGGATAGCCCAGAGCGTCACCGATGGCGAGACCGAAGATCGCTGCCGTCGATCCACCCTTGACGGTGTCCCTGCGCCACTCCCGCTCGGTGAGTTCGTCGAGGACGGCGAGACTCTCGGCCTGGGAGAGGGAGTCCGGCACGATGTGGAGACCGTGGACGGCGATCGGCTGCGTCATGATTTCCGTCAGGGCCTGAGTTGGCGCGATGCCCCGCTCCTTGGCCGAATGCAGGTGCAACACCCAAGCGCCAGCGCTGTTGGAAGCATCAGGACCTGCAGCGCTGTGTAGTTCTACGCCGGCGGCATCGTCCTCGTCGTTCGCCCATACGTAACCGAGCACTCGGTTCTCGGTGTCGGCGAATGCCACGTACTGCACGGGGCGTCCGGTATGAAGGGCATAACGCGGTGGTCCTCCTGGCACGATGTGGCCGCCGACGCTCTCGGCGAAGCGTGGGTTGATCCGGCGGTCAGGGTGTTCGGAGCTCATGCTGGTTGGTCTTTCCTGATCGGGTGCTACGTCGAGGTGCTCAGCGCGGGCAACTTGCGTCGGTCATACAGCGGGCAGTCAATCACGCGGCAGGACTTCGCCGTAGATCTGAACCTGTCCCTTCTCGTCCAAGAAGGCACGTGTCACGCGGTAGTTCGTGTCCCGTCCGAGCAGGAGCTCCCGCTCCGTGACACCGAAGTCGCTCACTCTCTCCACCCACGCTGCGTGCGTGCCCTCCGGGACACGCAGGCGCAGGATCGCCTCTTTGCCCTCGAAGCTCGGAACCGGGTGATTGCCCAGTGAGGAGGACATATATCCGGAGTCGCTCATCGTCCGGCCGATCAGGTCTTCCGGACGTTTGAAATGCATATGGTCGGTACCGCTGCCGCGCACGACCATCACGTCCTCCGGCAGGGGGTTCCCGGCCAAGGCCCTGTCCACTTCGCGAATGTTGTTGAGCACTTCAGGTGTGCCCAGTTGCGGATCACCCCGAAGAAAGCCGTTCATCTCCCGGTAGGTCGCATAGCCCGGTGCCCCCGGGTAAGGCGGCTCACCCGTGTAATCCCGGAGCGCCTGGCGCGTCTCCGGCGGCAGATCGTCCACGTAGCGGTTCCAGTTGTCCCTGCCGTAGGAAATGGCCGCGTCGGGGTCCGCGAACGAGCGCGCGCCCCGTTCCAGTTCTGCGGCCGCCACCTGGTGCCGTTGTTCGGCACTCAGCCCGCTCCACCCGTCGTTCGTGACCTGGGGCCGGTAGCCGAAGCCGTCGCCCGGTGAGTCCGGCCGGTGTGTGCCGGCCGCGTCGTCGAGCGGCGAGCGAGGACGTGTCCCGGCCTCCACACCCTCCCGGAGACCGGTTTTGACGCCGCCCTCCACGCCCTCCTTCACCGCGAGCCGGAGGCCGCCGCGGGCCACCCCCGCGCCCTTGGTGCCGAGCAGTTCGGGAACCAGGCGGCCGATGAACTCGGAGGGGTCCTTCTTGAAGCCCTCCACCGCGGCGGTCACCGCCCGGTCGGGGTGGGCCACGGTGGAGACCAGGCCGGAGAGCGTCATCGAGGTGTTCTCGAGGTACTCCGCCGGGTGGGTCAGGTTGTAGGGGTCCGCGGGGTTGATGCCGCGGACGAAGTTGAGCAGACCCGCCGTGCCCTTGACCACACCGCCGACGAGGTGGGTGGATTCGATGTTCCCCGCGATGAAGCCGTCGACCATGTTGTTGCCGATGCGTTCCAGCGGCGGCGGCTCGGCCGGGGCGTGGGCCAGGGCTTTTCTGATGCTCCGCTCGGCGTCCGAGGCCGCGGTGTTGCGCTGCTTGCGCGCCTCGGCGAGCTTCTCGCGCGCCTGCCGGACGGTCTCCTCGCCGGGATCGCGGAACGGCCCGGGCGGCGGTCCGGGGCTCTGCTCGGCCTTGATCCTGGCGTTGTACGCGTCGACCTGTCTGTTGTGGTCCTCGACGGCCTGCTCGGAGGCGCGTTTGCCCCGCTTGTAGAGCGCGATCGCTTCCTGCGCCTGCCCCTGTGCCCAGGTGACGGTGTCGGCGTAGGACTCCAGTGCGCCCGCGGCCGTCTCACAGGCGTCGGCGGCCCGAAGCCACTTCACGGGGTGGACGCCGAACTTCTCGCGGAAGGTGTCTCCGCCCTCGCCGCGCCAGCTGGAGGAGTCGACCTTCTTCATCCCCGAGCCGACCTTGTCGAAGGCGGTGGAGAAGTCGCGGAGGTGCTTGGCGCTGCTCCGGATCCTTTCGGGGTTCCCGTGGACGAGTTCGTCGGCTTCCTCGGTCTGGCCGAGCTGCTGTTCGCCCGGTGTGGCGCCGAGGTCGGAGGCGAGCTCGTCGCCCCAGTCCTCCACCGCGTCCGCGGCACCTTTCAGGCCGACCCCGTCCAGGCCCTCGCCGAGCCGGTCGGTGCCCCAGTCGACGCCTTCGCCGACGATCCTCTTGCCCGCGTCGATGCCGTGTTCGACGACCTTCAGGCCGCTGTTGAGACCGTCCTTCAGCTTGCCCAGGTCGTCGCCGAGGTCGCCGAGGACGCCCATCAGTCAGCGCTCCCGTCACTCTGCACACGGGCGCGCTCCTCGGGCGAAGGGCCGAACTGCTCGTCCAGCATCCGCTCGTACTGGGCTTCCGAAATCCCCAGGCGCTCGCGCACGCTCTCCGGGCCCGCCCCTGGCAGACCGAGGTTCTCGGAGGTCATCACGTCCCGGCCCGCGTCCTTCCACCCCTGGGCACTGTTCTCCCAAGCGCGGTCGAAGGACTCCTTGCTGTAGTCGGCGTCCCTGATGTGGGTGTACGCGTTGCTCGACAGGACCTGCCCCCAGTCCTTGCCGGTGATCTCCTCCTCGGAGGCGTACGGGTTGCCCATGACGGAGTTGACGCCGATCTTCATGGCGCCTTCCACGTACTGGTCGACCTCGTAGTACGTGCCGGCCGCCAGCCCGGTCTTGAGAGCGAACCCGTTCCCCTCGTTGACCAGGGAACGCACGCCCCACTCCCACCGCTCGCAGAAGGAGTCGAAGGCACTGGTGAGGCCCGCCGCACCCAGTTCGAGCCCGGACAGCGCGATGTCGCCGAAGCCACGGCCGGTGCCGGCCTCGCCGACCATGCCGAGTTCCTTCAGCTCGCCCAGAGCGAGCGTCAGTCCCTTGGCGATCTCGTCGAGACCGATCGCCGCCAGGTCCTTGCCGTCGCCGCCTCCCGTCATCGAGGCGCACCCCCCCGATGTATGTGATCCACGGCGAAGGCGTCGGGCACCACTCCCGACACCGGCGGAAACAGCACCGCGTGCTCGGCGCCGTCGGCCACGTCCAGGGCCACGCCGCAGGGAACTTTGGCCTCCGGCACCGCCACGTCCAGCAGTCGCGCCCCGAGCACGGTCTGATACGTCCACTCCTGGTGGGCCTCGTCACGGGCCGACGCGTACCGGGCCAAGGCCGATTCGTCGGAGAAGGCCAGGATCCAGCGCACACCGCCGAAGTCGGCGGTGAGCCACCCGCCGCTCCGCAGCGGGACCAGGACCGCCGTGTCACGGAAGACCTCCAGCAACATGGTGAACTCCCGTCGTCGGGCCGCGACTTCCGCGTCGGAGGGCTCGGCGCCCCGGTCCGTCTCCACCAGGCCGGGACGCTCGGACGCCGTGGCGCTCCTGGAAACCTCCGACTGGCGGGAAGTCTTTGGTGGTTGCCCGGTCATTTCCGCGTACTCGGCAAGTCGGGAACGCCGTACCGGCACCCCCGTGCCGCCACCGGAATCTGTCATCGCACAACCTTGGCACATCACCCACCACTGCTGCCCCAGCAGCCCAGTTGACCTCTCGCTGCTCCGGCTGCAGTGGCCCGCCGTGGCGAAGTCCCGCCGGGTGCCGTGTCGGGCGGCAGGGCATGGGTGCGGATCTGGTGCTCGCCGGGCCTGCTCGGGGCGGGGTCAGCTCTTGCGTGCCACCGCCACGTAGGCCCCGCTGCGGACGTCTTCCTGGCCGGGAACCGGCTCTCCGAGTTCCGGGTGCCAGTCCTCGGCGGCCACGATGCCCGGGGCCACGGGCTCCAGACCCTCGAAGAAGCGGGCGAAGCGCTCCCGGCTGCGCATGTCCATGGTGAGCCCGCCCGCCTTGTACAGGTCGGTGACCTTCCGCGAAGCCTCCTCCGGGTGGAAATCGGGGGTGAGGTGGGAAATGATCAGGTAACTTCCTGGAGCCAGGGCTTCCTTGAGGTGTTCGACCAGTTCGTAGGCGCCGTCCTCGTTGCTGATGAAGTGCAGCAGTGCGATCAGCGAGAGCGCGATCGGCCGGTCGAAGTCCAGGGTCCTACGGGCGTGTTCCAGGATGGCGGCGGTGTCACGGGCGTCCGCCTGCACGTAGTCGACGCCCCCTTCAGAGGTGCCCCGGAGCAGCGCTTCGGAGTGGGCCAGCACGATCGGGTCGTTGTCGCAGTAGACGACGCGCGCGTCGGGTGCGATCTCCTGGGCGACCTGGTGGAGGTTGGGCTCGGTGGGGATGCCGGTGCCGATGTCGAGGAACTGGCGCACGCCCTGGCCGGCCACCCAGCGTGTGGCGCGGTGCATGAAAGCCCGGTTCATCCGCGCCATGACCGGGATGTCCGGCGCGAACCCCACCAACTGCCTGCCCAGTTCCTCGTCCGCCGGGTAGTTGTCCTTGCCGCCGAGGAACCAGTCGTACATCCGCGCCGGATGCGGCTTGCCGGTGTCGATCCGCGCGGGGGTGTCCAAGCCTGTGTCCTGCTGCTCCATCGTGATTACCCTTGCCGCGCACGGGAGTTGACCTGTGAAAGTGGTGGTCACGATAGCCAGTTCCCGATCGACGCGGACCGCCGGGAACCCCGGGCGGGCGGAGCGGCTGACGGCAGAGTGCGGGGCGATCAGGCGCCCCGGACATAGGCGCGTCGGGGCGGGGGCACCAGCCCAGGTAGGTGACCTGGACGACGTAGACGCGTTCGCTGCGCACGACGATCTGGTACGTGAACATCCCGCCGTGAACGGTGACGTCGCCGCCCTTCGGGTCGTCACTGTCGTACGCGCGGCCGTGCAGGTACCGTACTTCGGCCGCTCTGACCAGTTCAGCGGCCTTGTGTTCCACTTCGGAGAGGAAGGCGGACGGGGGTTGTGTCGCCGTAGGCCGGTGAGGAGGTCGGTGGCCTGCTGGAGGAGTGCGGGGGCGGTGCAGTCGGGCTGGGGCGTGCGCTCCGCCGCCGGCCGGGGTCGCGGGGTAAAACGCGGTTGCCGGGCGGGGCAGCCGGTGTCCGCCGTCTCGCGCCGGGGCCTCGGCTGGTTGCAGGAGATCGTGCGGGTGACGATGCGGCCGGAGGGTGTGCGGACGCGTTCGCGACGCAGGTAGCCGTGGGTCTCCGGCCCCCGCAGGGCGACGGAGATGCGGGTGGTGCCCTCCTGGAAGTGGGCGGCGAGGCTCTTGATGTCCACGGGGGTGCCGCTGGGCAGCGACTGGATGTGGCAGCCGAGGCCGATCGCGAGCAGTGACAACTGCTGGTGTTGGGCGAGGTGGTTGCCGATCAGCACGAAGCGGGCGGTGTGGCGGGTGTTCTCGTGGATGACGCCGCCGCCGCGGTCCGCGAGCGCGTCCAGGAGGATCAGGCTGCGGCCCGACTCGGTTTCGGCAGAGGGCGGTTGAAGCTCGGGCGGGCGTTCGCAGCGGGTATCGGTCACCTCGATGCGGAGCGTGCCGTCGACCGCGTGAAGCACGAGGCGGAAATCCCGGCCGGGGACACGGCCGTGAGGTGGAAGGCAGCAGCATGCTGAAGTGGGGGAGGGGCGGCGCGCAGCGTGGTGGGTGGACTGGACGAGGCCGAATGCACCGTCCGTATTCCTGACCGGCTGGACGCTGAAGGTCGCGCGCCCGCTTTCCGGGAGGACACACTGTCCCAAAAGCGTGAGCATTTCGACGGCAACTACCCTCACGGCGCTCGTTTGAGCGCTTGCGTGACACATGTCTGCCGACTGCTCACGCTTTTCCGCGAGGCATGTCTCTCCGGCCCTGCAATGCCGGGGCCGTGAAGATCCCATGTGTCGCCCGGCGGGACGCCTTCTGTGTCTGTGCCGGTGGTCCGTCGTCGTTGAGTGTCGTCGGTCGCGGGTGACCGGTATGGCGTAGTGACGCTCGAAAGTGTGAATTGCGCCTTTGGTTCACCAGGGAGGGCTGTCGCGATCTATCGTGAGTTGTGACGGATCGGCTACGTGTGGCGACTGTCGGTTGGTTGTCCGGTGCTGTCCGGGCCGTCGGGGCGGTTGGTATGGGTAGGGCGTCGCGGTACGGCGCGGGACGACGGAGGGGTGTGGCATGACGATGGATGGCGAGGCGGTACGAAGCAGGAGTGAGGCGGACGAGCCGGGATGGGAGGTGGATCCGGAGGACGAGTGGGGCGTCGCGGTCATCACCACGGTGGGCCGTCAGTTGAAGCTGCGGCGGGAAGCGAGGGGGATGCGGGTCGGCGAGTTCGGGGCGGCGGTCGGGTACGGGGACGACCTGGTCTACAAGGTCGAGAGTGGGAAGCGGATTCCTCAGCCGGAGTATCTGGACAGGGCCGACGAGGTGTTGGGAGCGGACGGGCTGCTCTCGGCGGCCTGGGAGGACGTGAAGAAGGTCCGGTATCCGAAGAGCGTGCGGGCGCTGGCGGAGCTGGAGGCCAGGGCGGTCGAGCTGGGCGTGTACGTCGGACTCAGCATCCATGGGTTGTTGCAGACACCGGAGCATGCGCGAGCTTTGTTCGAGGTGTCCCAGTCCGCCCACTCGGACGAAGAGTTGGATGAGCTGGTGGCCGCGCGCATGGGACGTAAGTCGATCTTCGAGCGGAGTCCGGCCCCGATGCTCAGCTTCGTCCAAGAAGAGGTGGCGCTGCGCCGACGGGTTGGGGGCACAATGGTGTGGCGTCAGCAACTCGAACACCTGCTGGAGGTGGCGCAGCGGCGCAACGTCACTTTTCAGGTGATGCCGACGGGCGCGGGGGAGCACCCTGGGCTGAGCGGCAAGATCGAGGTGCTGAAGTTCGGGGACGGTACGGCAGTGGGGCGCTCTGATGGAGCGTTCAATGGTCGCCCGACCTCTGAACTGAAGCAGCTCCGCATCCTTGAACTGAGGTACAGCACCATTCGGGCTCAGGCTCTTTGTCCGAGGGAGTCCCTGGCCTTCATCGAGCAACTGCTGGGAGAAGAATGATCCACGAGACCGCTGCCGGTGAGGCCTCCGAACTGGGATGGTTCAAGAGCAGTTACAGCGACGGCCCCGAGGGCGACTCCTGCGTGGAGATCGCGATAGCGCACCGCACCGTCCACGTCCGCGACTCCAAGAACGTGGCAGGTCCTCGGCTCGCCCTCGCGCCGGGCGCGTGGACGAGCTTCGTGACGTACGCGTCGGAGCGCTGACACCCCAACGGCACGCTCCCCGCGCCTTCGCCCTGGCCTCACGGACGGCAGGCCGTCAACCAGGCGTCCCGGCATCTCGATGGCCCCTCTTCGGAGGCCAGCTGCCGGATGCGCGCATCTCCATGTACTGCTCGGTCGCGGGGAATGTCGGCGCCATGTGGGCAGGCGTGCCGTCATGTGGCACAACGACGACCGGGCTGAATGGCTTCTTCGTGAAGTCGCCCGTCTCGATGTGCTCCTTCAGGTCGAAGCACACGGTCCATCCGTAGGTGAACTCGACGGCCGTGTCCGGGAGCATGACCACCGAATCTGCTTGCTCCTGACAGGGGCCGCTCTTCACGAAGTGGAAGGCAGCTGCTACTGCCTCCTCCTTGGTCACCATTTCTTCGGCTCCATCGCGGTATGGAACATGTCCCTCGGCGCCCTGGCCCGGGCCGCCTTCTCCCGGGGCCCATCAAACCTCGACCACGCCCGTCCTTTACGCCGCCGTCCAGATCACCGTGCCGATGTGGGTCCGGCCCCATCTGGTCACCCCGGACCGGACCACCGTGCCGATCGAGTCCGGCATCCCCATCAGCATCCAGGACGAGAGCGCCAGAGAGATCGTCGTGCACCCCGATCTACCCGGTGCCTGGATCACCTCCCAACGGACACTGGACGCCGCCGGTCAGCCGTCCTCCCCGCCGTCGTCCTTCGGCGACTGCCTGTACGGCGAGTCGGACATCCCCAGCCTGCAGCACGTCGACCGCTGCATCACCGACCTCGGGGCCCAGGGCTACCAGCAACAGGTGACGTACCATCCCGCCGGTGACTTCTGGGCCCTGCAATGGGCCGAGACCGGGATCTACCTCGGCCTCGCCCTGGCCCTGACCGGATTCTGCGCCTGGTGGATCCGCCGCCGGCTGAACTGACGGACACCCCCGACATGGGACGCCCTCAACTCTTCGGCTTGATGTTGGCGTTGAGGTGGAAGAGGTTCGCGGGGTCGTACTTCGCCTTGACCGTCGAGAGGCGTTCGTAGTTCGTGCCGTAGCCCTCGCGCAGCAGCTGCTCGCCCTCCTCGAGGAAGCCGGGGAAGTTGAGGTAGACGCCTCCGGTGGAGAACGAGCTCAGGTCGGCGAAGGTGCCGCGCACCCAGGTCATGTTCTCGGCCGAGTCGGCCTCCGCCTCCCAGTTCGCCTCGATTCCGAGCAGGTAGGGGGCGCCGCGGTTGGCGAAGGCGGTCTCCTCCTCGCCGACGCGGGCCATGGCGCCGCCCTGATACCAGACGTCGATGGTGCTCCGGGGCGAAGGCGCCGAGGCGGCGCGCTCGGCGAGCCGCTCGATCAGCTCGTCGCCGAGTTCGGGCACGTTCACGGACTTCCAGTAGTAGTGCAGGCCGTCGGGGTAGTCCTCGTCCAGGATCGCCTGGACCTCGGTGTAGGGCATGGGGCCGCTGAGGTCGAGGATCGGGTCGGCGATCTCCCGCAGCGGCCGCAGCAGCCGCTCTCCTTCCACCGGGTCGCCCGGGTACGGCGCGAGCAGGGCGGTGAAGTCCTTCCCGTGCGCCTCGGGCGGGAAGGGCTCCACCGCCGGGACCTTCCCGAGGACTCCGATCGGGGCGAAGTCGTCCGGATGCCGGGACAGGTAGTGCTCGCAGGCTCGCAGCACCTCCCGGGTGCGGTCCGCGGGGTAGAGCACGAAGCAGAGGAAGACCTCCGGCCCGAGGGGGTGCAGGCGGTACTCGAACGAGGTGACGACGCCGAAGTTGCCGCCACCGCCCCGGACCGCCCAGAAGAGGTCCTGGTGCTGGCTCTCGTCGGCGACCAGGAGGCGCCCGTCCGCGGTGACCACCCGTACGGACAGGAGATTGTCGCAGCTCAACCCGTGTTTACGTCGGAGCCAGCCCATGCCCCCGGACAAGGTCAGGCCCGCCACCCCCGTCTCCGTCACCACGCCCAGCGGAGCGGCGAGCCCATGGCGCTGGGTCGCCCGGTCGATGTCCCCCAACGTGCAGCCGCCCTGTGCGACCGCCCTGCGCCGCTCCGGGTCGACATCGACCCCTCGCATCTCCGACAGGTCGATGACCAGACCACCGTCGCAGACCGCCTGACCGGCGACGCCGTGTCCGCCGCCGCGCACGGCGACGAGCAGCTCGTTGTCGCGGGCGAAGTCGACCGCGGCGACCACGTCCTCGTCGCCCGCGCACCGGACCACCAGCGCCGGACGCCTGTCGATCATGCCGTTCCAGAGCTGTCGGACAGGCTCGTAGTCGGCCTCCCCGGGCCGGACGATCCGGCCCCGCACCCTGGAGGCCAACGCGTCCACCAGGGAGTTCGGAACGTCCGCCTGCCTGTGGCGCCGTCCCTCCTCCCCCTTGACCGGCGTGCCGCTGTGGCCGTGGCTGTGACTCCCGCCCATGGGGATCACCTCCCGGCTTTCAGCATCACGCCTGGCGGGAGGAGCCGCCATGTGAGTTCTCGGCGCACCGCGCCGACCGTCCCGCGCTTCGTCCGAAGGGTCTCGAATGGCGGACAATTGTGCGAGGCCCTTGGCCTTCTGCTTAACACATGAGTAACACTGAAGGGTCGACTGCTGTATCGAGAATCCACGAGGCGGTCGCCGTCCTGCGCGAGGCAATGGCGCCGCGCGCCCACCACCGGGCCCGTTCCGGTGTCAGCCGCGCCAGAAAGGGACCCCGTGACTTCACGACCCGACTTCACCTCCTCGCTCGAGCAGTTGCGTACCGAGATCCTGCGCCGCAATCCGGCCGAACCCGAGTTCCACCAGGCCGCGCGCGAGGTACTGGACACCCTCGGGCCGGTGTTCAGGGCGCGTCCGGAGTACGCGGAACCGGGGCTCGTCGAGCGGCTCATCGAGCCGGAGCGGCAGATCATCTTCCGGGTGCCGTGGCAGGACGACCAGGGGTGCGTTCACGTCAACCGCGGATTCCGGATCGAATACAACAGCGCCCTCGGCCCGTACAAGGGCGGTCTGCGCTTCCACCCCTCGGTGAACCTCGGGATCATCAAGTTCCTCGGTTTCGAGCAGGTCTTCAAGAACGCGCTGACCGGGCTCGGCATCGGCGGCGGCAAGGGCGGCAGCGACTTCGACCCGCAGGGCCGCAGCGACGCGGAGGTCATGCGCTTCTGCCAGTCGTTCATGACGGAGCTGTACCGGCACATCGGTGAGTACACCGACGTACCGGCGGGCGACATCGGTGTCGGCGCCCGCGAGATCGGCTACCTGTTCGGCCAGTACCGGCGGATCACCAACCGCTGGGAGGGCGGCGTCCTGACCGGCAAGCGCGCCGGCTGGGGCGGCTCGCTGATACGGCCGGAGGCGACCGGATACGGCAACGTGCTGTTCGCGGAGGCGATGCTGCACGAGCGTGGCGAGGAACTGGAGGGCCAGACCGCGGTCGTCTCCGGATCCGGAAACGTCGCGCTCTACACCATCCAGAAGCTGACGGCCCTCGGCGCCAACCCGGTGACCTGCTCCGACTCCAGCGGCTACGTGGTCGACGAGAAGGGCATCGACCTGGAGCTGCTGTGCCAGATCAAGGAGGTCGAGCGCGGCCGGGTGAGCACGTACGCCGAGCGGCGCGGCGCCTCCGCGCGGTTCGTGCCCGGTGGGCGGGTCTGGGAGGTCCCGGCCGACATCGCCCTGCCGTCGGCGACGCAGAACGAGCTGAACGCGGACGCCGCCGCCGTACTCATCCGCAACGGCGTGAAGGCGGTGTCGGAGGGCGCGAACATGCCGACGACGCCGGACGCCGTACAGCTCTTCCAGAAGGCCGGAGTCGCCTTCGGGCCCGGCAAGGCCGCGAACGCGGGCGGGGTCGCGGTCAGCGCGCTGGAGATGACGCAGAACGCGTCGCGCACGACGTGGAAGGCCGACCAGGTCGAGAACGAGCTGGCCCGCATCATGACCGACATCCACAACACGTGTGCCGAGACCGCCGAGCGTTACGGCTCCCCCGGCGACTACGTCACGGGCGCGAACATCGCCGGCTTCGAGCGGGTCGCGGACGCGGTCCTGGCGCAGGGCGTCATCTGACGGTGCCGAGGTCGGTGCCGAGCGGGGAAGGGCCGAGGGCCCTTCCCCGCTCGGGCTGAGGGGGAGTACCCCACATGGCCCTGGTGTGCGCCTCGTGCGGCCGGGAAGACTGGGAGGCATGCAGAAGCTCTCCCTCGACGCCCTCGCCCGCGAGCACCTCGAACACGCTGCCGCCGCCTCCACCGGCCGCAGTGCGAGCACGGTCTACGGCGGCCACGAGCACGTCCTGCGCCAGACCCTCCTCGCCCTGACCGCCGGTACCTCCCTCGCCGAGCACGACAGCCCCGGCGAGGCGACCCTGCTGGTCCTGAGCGGTCGCGTCCGCCTCACCAGCGGCGACACCTTGTGGGAGGGCCGGACCGGCGACCTGCTCACCATCCCACCGGCCCGCCACGGCCTGGAGGCACTGGAGGACGCGGCGGTGATCCTCACGGTCGCCAAAAAGGGCTGAGGAGCCTGCGAGGAGCACAGCGGCGCACGGCG
Organism: Streptomyces sp. GDS52; assembly: GCF_052246875.1. NCBI lineage: Bacteria > Bacillati > Actinomycetota > Actinomycetes > Kitasatosporales > Streptomycetaceae > Streptomyces > Streptomyces sp. GDS52. Next base: position 2,902,017 of record NZ_CM125966.1, on the reverse strand, counting down.
TGCGGGAAGTCAGCGGTGCGCCGGCCGGCCCCGCTTCCCGTACACGCTTCCGGAGTGGGGAGCGTGTACGGCGTGCGGCCCGGAGGCGTCGGCAGGGGTCGTCAGATGCGGTGGACGGTGTGCAGGGTCCGGGCATAAGTGCCCGTGCCGTCCAGGAGGGAAGCGCCCCCCAGGTCCGACATGGTGGGGCCGTTGATCGTCTTGCGGCTGGACAGGAAGCGGCGCTTGCCGGCCGTGTCCGTGCCGAGGTGGATGCCGACGTGGTCTGCCGTGGCCGTAGGGCCGTCGTCGCCCGAGTCCGCGTTGAACAGCACGAGATCGCCCGGCTGAAGAAGCTCCGCTGCGGGCGGGTTCACCCCGTCGGTGCGGGCGATGCGCACCCCCGGGGTGTAGTCGGCCATGTCGCGGGAACGCCGGGGTATCCGGGTGCCGGAAGTGTCCTCCTTCGCGGCCATCGGCACCCCCATGTGGTAGCCGTACACCATGCGCGTGTAGCCCGAGCAGTCGAGAGCGCCCTTCTGAGCGCTGTGCGGACCCGTGTGGGCGCCGTCGGGGAAGGTCCAGCCGATGTCCATGTACTCGTGGAAGTCGGCGCCCTCGACGCGGTAGCCCCCCGCGTTCTCGTAGCCGTACTTCGCCGCGCCCAGGACCTTCTTGCCCTCCGCCGGTCCGGAGCCGGAGATCACCTCGGGGGCGCCGGGCAGGAACATGGCCGAGTAGGCCAGGACGTCCGGCGCGGTGGAGCCGGACCAGGCGCGGACGGTGCTCTCCAGTTCCGGTGTCCAGTTCCCGTCGAAGGGCTCGGGCAGCACCCGCACCCAGTCCCCGTGCGTGACGGTCGGGGGTTCGGCCCAGGTGGCCTCGGTCACCTGGAAGCGGCTGACGAGCAGCTTCATCGGCAGGCTGGTGCAGCCCTGGTTGGCCAGCGCGCGCAGGCCGACCCGTCCGGCGCCGAGGTCCGAGTCGGTCACGTCGACCAGCCACTTGGACGGCTCAGCCGACGCGGACGCCCAGGCCTTGACGCGGATCCGGCTGCCCTCGCGGCGCACCCGGATCGTCCAGTCCGTGCCCGCGGGCACGCCCGTGGCGAGGGTGAGGGCCGAGGTCGTCAACTGGGTGACGACGTCCTTGACCTCCTTCTCCACCCGCAGTTGCACCGCGCCGGAGGTGACGAAGGACAGCCGGGCCCGGTAGTTGTTGCGGGGGTCCTCGTAGCCGAAGGACAGCGCGTAGGAGCATGCCTCTCCGGTGGGCACCTTGTCGAAGCGCGCGACGGACCGGACGTCCACGTCGGCGATGGCGTCGTCACGGACGCTGGCGTGGCGGCTGGCGTTGGCGGTGGTCAGGTTGATGACACCGGTGTCCTGGACCACCGAGTAGTCGGAGTCGACGGGACCGAGGGTGGACCAGCTGCCGCCGCCCGGGGAACTGCCCCAGTACGAGCGCTTGTCCACGGGGAGCTTGAGGTCGGGCAGAGTGCGCTCGAAGAGGTCCGCGAAGGGTCTCTTGTTCTCCGTGAACGTCCGTTCGGGGCCCGGCAGCAGCACGGTCCGTGCGCCGTGCGTCAGGAGGGCGACGCGTCTGCCGCCCGAGGTGATCTCGGTACGGCGTGGAGTGCCCGGCAGCACGGTCGCGGTGAGGGGCGACCGCAGTGTCTCGCGGATGAAGTGGCTGGCGTCCAGCGGCGCCGTCGTGACGGAGGAGGGGGCAGAACCCAGCCCCGACGGAGCCGCGAGCGGCTCGGTAGGTGAGGCCGCGCCGGCGGCATGGGCCGGTGCGGTGGCCGTGCCGGCCAGCGGGAGGGAGGCGGCGGAGGCGGCGAAGACGGCGAGGACACTGCGCCGTGAGGTGTTCGACATGGCAGTCATGATCACTGTTAAGGGGTTCCGCGCCTACCCCGAGCGATCAGTGTTTGGCTCGCGCCACTCCCGGGGTATTCTCATCCGCCCGATTGGCCAGCCCCCCGCCCTTTGTGGCAAACTAGCGGGGTTGCTCGGTCGAGTGCCGATGCTGCGCGCCTCCCGTCGGGGGGACCGGAAGCGAGTCCCACAGTACTCGTCGTCCCACGCATTGCGCCGAGAGGTGCAGGGGCGGACGTACGGGAATCTTCCGGGAAGTGTCAGCGGGGTGCAGGCCAGGCGCCCGGTGGGCCTCTCGCCCCCAGCCGCGGTTCCGGAAGGGTCCGCACTCCCCATACAGGGAAGTTCCGACAAGGGACATCTGTGTCAGCGGGAGCGCGACACGCCCGACCGCGTGGGTCGGAGGGGAGGGCGGGAACACCGGGTTCCGGAGCGTTTACGAGAGACAGGAATACGAAGCAGCCATGGCGGGACAGAAGATCCGCATCCGGCTCAAGGCCTACGACCACGAGGTCATCGATTCCTCGGCGAAGAAGATCGTCGAGACGGTGACGCGTACTGGTGCGTCGGTCGCGGGCCCGGTGCCGCTGCCCACTGAGAAGAACGTGTACTGCGTCATCAAGTCGCCGCACAAGTACAAGGACTCGCGCGAGCACTTCGAGATGCGCACGCACAAGCGCCTCATCGACATCCTCGACCCGACTCCCAAGACCGTTGACTCTCTGATGCGACTCGACCTCCCGGCCGGTGTCGACATCGAGATCAAGCTCTGAGGGCCGGTGATCTGAGAGATGAGCAAGCAGATCAAGGGCATCCTGGGCGAGAAGCTCGGCATGACGCAGGTGTGGGACGAGAACAACCGTGTTGTTCCCGTCACCGTCCTCAAGGCCGGGCCCAACGTCGTCACCCAGGTCCGTACGAACGACGTCGACGGCTACGAGTCCGTGCAGATCGCCTTCGGTGAGATCGACCCGCGCAAGGTGAACAAGCCCCTCAAGGGCCACTTCGCGAAGGCCGACGTCACCCCCCGTCGCCACCTCGTCGAGCTCCGCACTGCGGACGCCTCCGAGTACACGCTGGGCCAGGAAGTCACCGCTGAGGTGTTCGAGGCCGGCGTGAAGGTCGACGTGACCGCGAAGAGCAAGGGCAAGGGCTTCAGTGGCGTCATGAAGCGCCACAACTTCAAGGGCAACAACTCCTCGCACGGTGCCAAGCGTGTGCACCGCATGCCCGGTTCCATCGGCGGTTGCGCCACGCCGGGTCGTGTGTTCAAGGGCCAGCGCATGGCGGGCCGCATGGGCAACGAGCGGGTCACCACCCAGAACCTGACCGTCCACGCCGTTGACGCGGAGAAGGGTCTGCTGCTCATCAAGGGCGCGGTCCCCGGTCCGAACGGCGGCCTCGTCCTGGTCCGCACCGCGGCCAAGGGGGCCTGAGGTAAAGATGAGCACTGTTGACATCCTTTCGCCGGCAGGCGACAAGGCCGGTACCGTCGAGCTCCCCGCGGAGATCTTCGGCGTGGAGAAGGTCAGCATTCCGCTGATCCACCAGGTCGTCGTCGCTCAGCTGGCCGCTGCCCGCCAGGGCACGCACAAGACCAAGACCCGCGGTGAAGTCCGTGGTGGCGGCAGGAAGCCGTACCGCCAGAAGGGCACCGGCCGCGCCCGTCAGGGTTCGACCCGTGCGCCGCAGTTCGCCGGCGGTGGCGTCGTCCACGGCCCGCAGCCGCGCGACTACTCGCAGCGGACCCCGAAGAAGATGAAGGCCGCGGCCCTGCGCCACGCCCTCACCGACCGGGCCCGCCACGACCGCATTCACGTCGTCACCGGCGTGATCGAGGGCGAGACCCCCTCCACGAAGGCCGCCAAGACGCTGTTCGGCAAGATCTCGGAGCGCAAGAACCTGCTCCTGGTCGTCGACCGCGCCGACGAGGCCGCGTGGCTGTCCGCCCGCAACCTGCCCCAGGTGCACATCCTGGAGCCGGGCCAGCTGAACACGTACGACGTTCTCGTCTCGGACGACGTGGTCTTCACCAAGGCCGCTTTCGAGTCCTTCGTCGCCGGCCCGAACAAGGCCAACGACAACGAAGGGAGCGAGGTCTGATGGCTGTCCGTCACCCCTCCGTCGCCTCCAAGGCGGCGAAGAAGGCCAAGGAGGCGCGCCTCAAGAAGGCACGCCGCCACGCCACCGAAGGCAAGAACACCGTCATCACCCCGGTGAGCAAGTCGTTCACGGACCCCCGTGACGTCCTGATCAAGCCGGTCGTGTCGGAGAAGAGCTACGCGCTCATCGACGAGAACAAGTACACGTTCATCGTCGCTCCGGGCTCCAACAAGACGGAGATCAAGGAGGCCGTGCAGGCGGTCTTCTCGGTCAAGGTCACCGGCGTCAACACGATCAACCGCCAGGGCAAGCGCAAGCGCACGCGCACCGGCTTCGGCCAGCGCACGGGCACCAAGCGCGCGATCGTGACCCTTGCCGAGGGCGACCGTATCGACATCTTCGGCGGTCCGACCTCCTGACGGAGGTCGGAACGTCCAGATTTCGGAACAAACTTCCGAGGACTGAGAGACAATGGGTATCCGCAAGTACAAGCCGACGACCCCGGGCCGTCGTGGCTCCAGCGTCGCCGACTTCGTCGAGGTCACGCGGTCCACGCCGGAGAAGTCGCTGGTCCGTCCCCTGCACAGCAAGGGCGGCCGTAACAATTCCGGTCGTGTGACCGTTCGCCACCAGGGTGGCGGACACAAGCGCGCCTACCGCGTGATCGACTTCCGTCGTCACGACAAGGACGGCGTGCCGGCGAAGGTCGCGCACATCGAGTACGACCCCAACCGCACCGCGCGCATCGCGCTCCTGCACTACGCGGACGGCGAGAAGCGCTACATTCTCGCGCCGCGTGGCCTGACTCAGGGCGACCGCGTCGAGAACGGTCCCGGGGCCGACATCAAGCCGGGCAACAACCTCGCCCTGCGCAACATCCCGGTCGGTACGACGCTGCACGCCATCGAGCTGCGTCCCGGCGGCGGCGCCAAGTTCGCCCGCTCCGCCGGCACCTCGGTGCAGCTGCTCGCGAAGGAGGGCACCATGGCCCACCTGCGCATGCCGTCCGGTGAGATCCGCCTGGTCGACGTCCGCTGCCGCGGCACCATCGGCGAGGTCGGCAACGCCGAGCAGAGCAACATCAGCTGGGGCAAGGCCGGTCGTAAGCGCTGGCTGGGCGTCCGCCCGAGCGTGCGTGGTGTGGTCATGAACCCGGTGGACCACCCGCACGGTGGTGGTGAGGGCCGTACCTCCGGTGGTCGCCACCCGGTGTCCCCGTGGGGCCAGAAGGAAGGCCGTACTCGGGCGCCCAAGAAGGCGTCGAACAAGTACATCGTCCGCCGCCGCAAGACGAACAAGAAGCGCTAAGGACGGGTTGAGATGCCTCGTAGCCTGAAGAAGGGGCCCTTCGTCGACGACCACCTGATCAAGAAGGTGGACGTCCAGAACGAAGCCGGCACCAAGAACGTCATCAAGACCTGGTCCCGTCGCTCGATGATCGTCCCGGCCATGCTCGGCCACACGATCGCGGTGCACAACGGCAAGACCCACATTCCGGTGTTCGTCACCGAGTCGATGGTCGGCCACAAGCTCGGCGAGTTCTCGCCGACGCGCACCTTCCGGGGTCACGTCAAGGACGACCGGAAGTCGAAGCGCCGCTAAAGGCGGGGTGGAATGACCATGACAGACACTGGAAGGACAACCATGGAAGCCAGGGCCCAGGCGCGGTACATCCGCGTCACGCCCATGAAGGCCCGCCGTGTGGTGGACCTCATCCGTGGCATGAACGCCACGGAGGCTCAGGCGGTCCTGCGTTTCGCCCCGCAGGCCGCGAGCGTGCCGGTCGGCAAGGTGCTGGACAGCGCCATTGCCAACGCCGCGCACAACTACGACCACACCGACGCCGACAGCCTCGTCATTTCCGAGGCCTACGTCGACGAGGGTCCGACCCTGAAGCGGTTCCGTCCGCGCGCCCAGGGTCGTGCCTACCGGATCCGCAAGCGGACCAGCCACATCACCGTGGTCGTCAGCAGCAAGGAAGGAACCCGGTAATGGGCCAGAAGGTAAACCCGCACGGGTTCCGGCTCGGTGTCACGACCGACTTCAAGTCGCGTTGGTACGCCGACAAGCTGTACAAGGACTACGTCAAGGAAGACGTCGCCATCCGTCGGATGATGACGTCCGGCATGGAGCGCGCCGGCATCTCGAAGGTGGAGATCGAGCGCACCCGTGACCGTGTGCGGGTGGACATCCACACCGCGCGTCCGGGCATCGTCATCGGCCGCCGCGGCGCCGAGGCCGACCGCATCCGCGGCGACCTCGAGAAGCTCACCGGCAAGCAGGTCCAGCTGAACATCCTCGAGGTCAAGAACCCCGAGACGGACGCTCAGCTCGTGGCCCAGGCCGTCGCCGAGCAGCTCTCCTCCCGCGTCTCCTTCCGCCGCGCCATGCGTAAGAGCATGCAGTCGGCGATGAAGGCGGGCGCCAAGGGCATCAAGATCCAGTGCGGTGGCCGTCTCGGTGGCGCCGAGATGTCCCGCTCGGAGTTCTACCGCGAGGGCCGTGTGCCCCTGCACACGCTCCGCGCGAACGTGGACTACGGCTTCTTCGAGGCCAAGACGACCTTCGGCCGTATCGGCGTGAAGGTCTGGATCTACAAGGGCGACGTCAAGAACATCGCCGAGGTCCGCGCCGAGAACGCCGCTGCCCGCGCCGGCAACCGCCCGGCCCGTGGCGGTGCCGACCGCCCGGCCCGTGGTGGCCGCGGTGGCGAGCGTGGCGGGCGCGGTCGCAAGCCGCAGCAGGCTCCGGCTGCCGAGGCCCCCAAGGCCGAGGCTCCCGCCGCCGCTCCGGCTGAGAGCACCGGAACGGAGGCCTGACCGACATGCTGATCCCCCGTAGGGTCAAGCACCGCAAGCAGCACCACCCCAGTCGCAGCGGCATGTCCAAGGGCGGAACGCAGGTCGCGTTCGGCGAGTACGGCATCCAGGCGCTGACCCCGGCGTATGTGACGAACCGCCAGATCGAGGCGGCTCGTATCGCCATGACCCGCCACATCAAGCGTGGTGGCAAGGTCTGGATCAACATCTACCCGGACCGCCCGCTGACGAAGAAGCCGGCCGAGACCCGCATGGGTTCCGGTAAGGGTTCTCCGGAGTGGTGGATCGCCAACGTCAAGCCCGGACGCGTCATGTTCGAGCTGTCGTACCCCAACGAGAAGATCGCCCGTGAGGCGCTGACCCGTGCGGCCCACAAGCTGCCGATGAAGTGCCGGATCGTCAAGCGCGAGGCAGGTGAAGCGTGATGTCGGCCGGTACCAAGGCGTCCGAGCTGCGCGAACTGGGCAACGAGGAGCTTCTGGCGAAGCTCCGCGAGGCCAAGGAAGAGCTGTTCAACCTCCGTTTCCAGGCGGCGACCGGACAGCTCGAGAACCACGGCCGTCTCAAGGCGGTCCGCAAGGACATCGCGCGGATCTACACCCTGATGCGCGAGCGTGAGCTGGGCATCGAAACGGTGGAGAGCGCCTGATGAGCGAGAACAACGTGACTGAGACGAACACCGAGGCTCGCGGTTTCCGCAAGAGCCGTGAGGGCATCGTCGTCAGCGACAAGATGGACAAGACCGTCGTCGTCGCTGTCGAGGACCGCAAGAAGCACGGGCTGTACGGCAAGGTCATCCGCAGCACGAGCAAGCTCAAGGCCCACGACGAGCAGAACGCTGCCGGCGTCGGCGACCGCGTCCTCCTGATGGAGACCCGGCCGCTGTCCGCGACGAAGCACTGGCGCATCGTCGAGATCCTCGAGAAGGCCAAGTAGGTAATTCCCGCAAGGGAATTGCAAAAAGTACGTTCCTGCGGGGCACCCCTCGCAGGACAGTTCCGCCAGGCTCCGACGGGGCTACCGCGCTTGACCAGAGCTCGACCGAGCTCGACCGAAAGTGCGTCAGCCCCGTCGGGGAACCGGCAGACAATCAGGAGATAGACGTGATCCAGCAGGAGTCGCGACTGCGCGTCGCCGACAACACGGGGGCGAAGGAAATCCTTTGCATCCGTGTGCTCGGTGGCTCCGGTCGCCGCTACGCGGGCATCGGCGACGTCATCGTCGCCACCGTCAAGGACGCGATCCCCGGCGGTAACGTGAAGAAGGGTGACGTCATCAAGGCGGTCATCGTTCGCACCGTCAAGGAGCGCCGCCGTCCGGACGGCTCGTACATCCGCTTCGACGAGAACGCCGCCGTCATTCTGAAGAACGACGGCGACCCTCGTGGCACCCGTATCTTCGGCCCGGTCGGCCGAGAGCTGCGCGAGAAGAAGTTCATGAAGATCATCTCCCTCGCGCCGGAGGTGCTGTGAGCATGAAGATCAAGAAGGGTGACCTGGTCCAGGTCATCACCGGCAAGGACAAGGGCAAGCAGGGCAAGGTCATTGCCGCTTACCCGCGCGAGGAGCGCGTCCTGGTCGAGGGTGTCAACCGGGTCAAGAAGCACACCAAGGCCGCCCCGACCGCCGGTGGTTCGCAGGCCGGCGGGATCGTGACCACCGAGGCCCCCGTCCACGTGAGCAACGTGTCGCTCGTCGTGGAGAAGGACGGCAAGAAGGTCGTGACCCGCGTCGGCTACCGCTTCGACGACGAAGGCAACAAGATCCGCGTTGCCAAGCGGACGGGTGAGGACATCTGATGGCTACCACCACCACTCCGCGTCTGAAGACGAAGTACCGCGAGGAGATCGCGGGCAAGCTGCGTGAGGAGTTCTCCTACGAGAACGTCATGCAGGTTCCCGGCCTCGTCAAGATCGTGGTCAACATGGGTGTGGGCGACGCCGCCCGCGACTCCAAGCTGATCGAGGGCGCCGTGCGCGACCTCACCACGATCACCGGTCAGAAGCCGGCCGTCACCAAGGCCCGCAAGTCCATCGCGCAGTTCAAGCTGCGTGAGGGACAGCCGATCGGTGCCCACGTCACGCTCCGTGGCGACCGCATGTGGGAGTTCCTGGACCGCACCCTGTCGCTCGCGCTGCCGCGCATCCGCGACTTCCGTGGTCTGTCCCCCAAGCAGTTCGACGGCCGTGGCAACTACACCTTCGGTCTCACCGAGCAGGTCATGTTCCACGAGATCGACCAGGACAAGATCGACCGTGTCCGGGGTATGGACATCACCGTGGTCACCACGGCGACCAACGACGCAGAGGGCCGTGCCCTTCTCCGTCACCTCGGCTTCCCGTTCAAGGAGGCGTGAGCGAGATGGCGAAGAAGGCTCTCATCGCGAAGGCTGCTCGCAAGCCCAAGTTCGGAGTGCGCGGCTACACCCGCTGCCAGCGCTGCGGTCGTCCGCACTCCGTGTACCGCAAGTTCGGCCTGTGCCGCGTGTGCCTTCGTGAGATGGCTCACCGTGGCGAGCTGCCGGGCGTGACCAAGAGTTCCTGGTAATCCGGTAGTTCCGGACTCCCAGGGCTCTCGGTAAGCAACGGGAATCGGCGGGAGGCCCGCTCCACATGGCTTAGGCTTGTGGGGTTGGGCACCTGCCGTGCCCCGAAGCACGCGGGCGACAACCCGCTCATGTTTGCTTACTACGCCGTAGGTCCACCGCGCCGCACCCGTCCCGTCTCGGATCGGGGAGAGGGATGGCGCACCAGGAAACCACGGCGAGAGAGGCCGAAGGCCAATTCATGACCATGACTGATCCGATCGCAGACATGCTGACACGTCTGCGGAACGCGAACTCGGCGTACCACGACTCTGTGACGATGCCGGCGTCCAAGATCAAGTCTCACATCGCGGAGATCCTCCAGCAGGAGGGCTTCATCACGGGCTGGAAGGTCGAGGACGCCGAGGTCGGCAAGAACCTCGTCCTGGAGCTGAAGTTCGGCCCCAACCGTGAGCGCTCCATCGCGGGCATCAAGCGGATCTCCAAGCCCGGTCTCCGGGTGTACGCGAAGTCCACCTCCCTGCCGAAGGTGCTGGGCGGCCTCGGCGTGGCGATCATCTCCACGTCGCACGGGCTCCTCACCGACAAGCAGGCCGGCAAGAAGGGCGTGGGTGGGGAAGTCCTCGCCTACGTCTGGTAGCGGAAGGGAACGGAGGAAACAGCTATGTCGCGCATCGGCAAGCTCCCCATCGCGGTTCCCGCCGGCGTGGACGTCACCATCGACGGCCGCACGGTCGCGGTCAAGGGCCCGAAGGGCACGCTGACCCACACCGTGGTGGCGCCGATCGAGGTCGCCAAGGGTGAGGACGGCGTGCTGAACGTCACCCGCCCCAACGACGAGCGTCAGAACAAGGCCCTGCACGGCCTGTCCCGCACGCTGGTGGCGAACATGATCACCGGCGTGACCCAGGGTTACGTGAAGAAGCTCGAGATCAGCGGTGTCGGTTACCGCGTGCTCGCCAAGGGTTCGAACCTGGAGTTCTCCCTCGGCTACAGCCACCCGATCCTGATCGAGGCCCCCGAGGGCATCACCTTCAAGGTGGAGTCCGCGACCCGTTTCTCGGTCGAGGGCATCGACAAGCAGAAGGTCGGCGAGGTTGCGGCGAACATCCGCAAGCTGCGCAAGCCCGACCCGTACAAGGCCAAGGGCGTCAAGTACGAGGGCGAAGTCATCCGGCGCAAGGTCGGAAAGGCGGGTAAGTAAGCCATGGCATACGGGCAGAAGATCCTCAAGGGCGACGCCTACAAGCGTGCCGCGATCAAGCGTCGTCACCTTCGGATCCGCAAGAAGGTCGCCGGCACCGCCGAGCGTCCTCGCCTGGTCGTGACCCGCTCCAACCGCCACATGGTGGCGCAGGTGATCGACGACCTGAAGGGCCACACCGTGGCGTCGGCGTCCACTCTGGACGCGTCGATCCGCGGCGGCGAGGCCGACAAGTCCGCACAGGCCAAGCAGGTCGGGGCCCTGGTCGCCGAGCGTGCCAAGGCCGCCGGTGTCGAGGCTGTGGTGTTCGACCGTGGTGGCAACCAGTACGCGGGGCGCATCGCCGCCCTGGCGGACGCCGCCCGCGAAGCCGGGCTCAAGTTCTGAGCCTGCCGTAGCTAGCGGAAACAGAGAGAGGTAATTCCAATGGCTGGACCCCAGCGCCGCGGTGGCGGTGCCGGTGGCGGCGAGCGGCGGGACCGGAAGGGCCGTGACGGCGGCGCAGCTGCCGCCGACAAGACCGCATACGTTGAGCGCGTCGTCGCGATCAACCGTGTCGCCAAGGTAGTGAAGGGTGGTCGTCGCTTCAGCTTCACCGCGCTGGTCGTGGTGGGCGACGGTGACGGCACCGTGGGTGTCGGATACGGCAAGGCCAAGGAGGTGCCGGCCGCCATCGCCAAGGGCGTTGAGGAGGCCAAGAAGCACTTCTTCAAGGTCCCCCGCATCCAGGGCACCATCCCGCACCCGATCCAGGGTGAGAAGGCTGCCGGTGTCGTGCTGCTCAAGCCGGCTTCCCCGGGTACCGGTGTGATCGCCGGTGGTCCGGTGCGTGCCGTGCTCGAGTGCGCCGGTATCCACGACATCCTGTCGAAGTCGCTCGGCTCCGACAACGCGATCAACATCGTGCACGCGACCGTGGCGGCCCTCAAGGGCCTGCAGCGCCCCGAGGAGGTCGCGGCCCGCCGTGGTCTGCCGCTCGAGGACGTCGCTCCCGCGGCTCTCCTCCGTGCGCGTGCCGGGGCGGGTGCGTAATCATGGCGCAGCTCAGGATCACGCAGGTCAAGTCCTACATCGGCAGCAAGCAGAACCACCGTGACACCCTGCGTTCGCTTGGCCTGAAGAAGGTCAACGACGTGGTCGTCAAGGAGGACCGCCCCGAGTTCCGCGGCATGGTGCACACCGTCCGCCACCTCGTGACGGTCGAGGAGGTCGACTGATCATGGCGGAGCAGAACCCGCTCAAGATCCACAACCTCCGTCCCGCCCCGGGCGCCAAGACCGCCAAGACCCGTGTGGGTCGTGGCGAGGCGTCCAAGGGTAAGACGGCCGGTCGTGGTACGAAGGGCACCAAGGCCCGTTACCAGGTTCCGGAGCGCTTCGAGGGTGGCCAGATGCCCCTTCACATGCGTCTCCCGAAGCTGAAGGGCTTCAAGAACCCGTTCAAGACCGAGTTCCAGGTCGTGAACCTCGACAAGCTGGCCGCGCTCTACCCCGAGGGTGGCGAGGTCACCGTCGAGGGTCTGGTGGCCAAGGGGGCCGTTCGCAAGAACAGCCTCGTCAAGGTCCTCGGCCAGGGCGAGATCTCCGTGGCGCTGCAGGTGACGGTCGACGCCGTCTCCGGCTCCGCCAAGGAGAAGATCACCGCCGCCGGCGGTACCGTCACCGAGCTCGTCTGAACCATTCAGGCGTGCCGATGACTTGAGCGATCCCTACCGGGGGTACCCCAAGATTTGGGGTATCCCCGGTTGGTCGTTCCAAGGGCGGTGGTCTCGCCGGTAAGGTGGCCTGCACTGCCCACTTTCCCCGGGCGCCCCATGCGGGCACTCCGGAGGGAAGTTGTCCGTTACGTATTCGTCCTCATCGGAATCTCACGACCACCACCCTTGACGCGGTTGCGCGGGGGTCGCAGGAGGCACCGTGCTCACCGCGTTCGCCCGGGCGTTCAAGACGCCCGACCTGCGCAAGAAACTGCTGTTCACGCTCGGCATCATCGTGGTGTACCGGATCGGTACGAACATCCCGATCCCTGGTGTCGACTATCGGAACGTCCAGACCTGTATCGACGCGGCCCAGGCGAACCAGGGCATCTTCGGTCTGGTCAACATGTTCAGTGGCGGCGCGCTGCTGCAGATCACGATCTTCGCGCTGGGCATCATGCCGTACATCACGGCGAGCATCATTCTGCAGCTGCTGACCGTGGTGATCCCGCGTCTGGAAGCCCTGAAGAAGGAAGGCCAGGCCGGCACCGCCAAGATCACGCAGTACACGCGTTATCTGACGGTGGCGCTCGCCGTCCTGCAGGGCACCGGCCTGGTGGCCACCGCCCGCAGCGGCAGCCTCTTCCAGGGCTGCCCGGTGGCGAACCAGATCGTCCCCGACCAGTCCATGTTCGTGACCATCACCATGGTCATCACCATGACCGCCGGTACGGCCGTCGTGATGTGGCTCGGTGAGCTCATCACCGACCGCGGCATCGGCAACGGCATGTCGATCCTGATGTTCATCTCGATCGCCGCGACCTTCCCCTCCGCCCTGTGGGCCATCAAGGAGCAGGGCAACCTGGCGGACGGCTGGATCGAGTTCGGCACGGTCATGCTCGTCGGTCTGGTCATGGTCGGCCTGGTCGTCTTCGTCGAGCAGGCTCAGCGCCGGATTCCCGTGCAGTACGCGAAGCGCATGATCGGCCGCCGGTCCTACGGCGGTACGTCCACCTACATTCCCCTCAAGGTGAACCAGGCGGGCGTCATCCCCGTCATCTTCGCCTCGTCGCTGCTCTACATCCCGGCGTTGATCGTCCAGTTCTCCAACTCCACGGCGGGCTGGGCGACCTGGGTCACGAAGAACCTCGCCGACACCGGGGCGACGCCGCACATCATTCTTTACTTCTTCTTGATCGTGTTCTTCGCGTTCTTCTATGTGGCGATTACCTTCAACCCCGAAGAAGTCGCCGACAACATGAAGAAGTATGGTGGCTTCATCCCGGGCATCCGGGCTGGCCGACCGACCGCTGAGTACCTCAGCTACGTACTCAACCGGATCACCTGGCCGGGTTCGCTGTACTTGGGTCTGATCTCTCTCGTGCCGACGATGGCGTTGGCCGGTTTCGGGGCAAACCAGAACTTCCCGTTCGGCGGGACCAGCATCCTGATCATCGTGGGTGTCGGTCTCGAGACGGTGAGGCAGATCGAGAGCCAGCTCCAGCAGCGCAATTACGAAGGGTTCCTCCGCTGATGCGAATCGTCCTCGTCGGGCCGCCCGGTGCTGGCAAAGGCACCCAGGCCACCCGCCTTGCCGAGAAGCTGAGCATCCCCCACATCTCCACGGGCGACCTGTTCCGTGCCAATATCAGTCGGCAGACCGAGCTGGGCAAGCTCGCGAAGTCGTACATGGACGCGGGCAACCTCGTGCCGGACGAGGTCACCATCGCCATGGCGAAGGACCGTATGGAGCAGCCGGACGCCGAGGCCGGCTTCCTGCTGGACGGGTTCCCGAGGAACGTCTCCCAGGCGGAGTCGCTCGACGAGCTGCTGGAGTCCGAGGGCATCACGCTGGACGCGGTGCTCGACCTGGAGGCCCCCGAGGCCGAGGTGGTCAAGCGGATCGCCGGGCGGCGGATCTGTCGCAAGGACTCCAGCCACGTCTTCCACGTGACGTACAGCAAGCCCAAGCAGGAGGGCGTCTGCGACGTCTGCGGCGGCGAGCTGTACCAGCGCGACGACGACGCCGAGGAGACGGTGCGCACCCGGCTGGAGGTCTACCACACGCAGACCGAGCCGATCATCGACTACTACCGGGCCCAGGGCCTGGTGGTGACGATCTCGGCGCTGGGTCCGGTCGACGAGGTCACCGGGCGTGCGCTGGAGGCGCTCAACCGGGATCAGTGACGGTGCGCGTCCGGCCGCGGTTCCCTGCGGGGGCCGCGGCCGACGTGTGCGCGAGGGAGGGGGCGGACGGCCTCCCCCGTATCGTTGACGATGTCCGTATACCTCTCCGGTCCAGAAAGGCCGTAGCCCTCATGGTGCAGATCAAGACCCCCGAGCAGATCGCCAAGATGCGTGAGGCGGGGCTGGTGGTCGCCGCCATCCACGCGGCCACGCGTGAGGCGGCCGTGCCCGGGGCCACGACGAGGGATCTGGACCAGGTCGCCCGCAAGGTGCTCGCCGAGCACAACGCCAAGCCGAACTTCCTCGGCTACGGCGGCTTCCCCGCGACGATCTGCACCTCCGTCAACGAGGTCGTCGTCCACGGCATCCCCTCCGACGAGGTCGTCCTCAAGGACGGGGACGTCATCTCCATCGACTGCGGCGCCGTCATCGACGGCTGGCACGGCGACGCTGCCTACACCGCCTTCGTCGGGTCGGGGCACGCGCCGGAGCTGGTCGAGCTGTCCCGGGTGACCGAGGAGTCGATGTGGGCCGGCGTCGCGGCCATGAAGCAGGGCAACCGGCTGGTCGACGTCTCCCGCGCCATCGAGACCTACATCCGCCGGCAGCCGAAGCCCGGCGGCGGGCGCTACGGGATCATCGAGGACTACGGCGGCCACGGCATCGGCACCGAGATGCACATGGACCCGCATCTGCTGAACTACGTCGACCGCCGACGGGGCAAGGGGCCCAAGCTGGTCCCGGGCTTCTGCCTCGCCATCGAGCCGATGGTCTCGCTGGGCACCGCGAAGACCCAGGTGCTGGAGGACGACTGGACCGTCATCACGACGGACGGCACCTGGTCCTCGCACTGGGAGCACTCCGTCGCGCTGACGGAGGCGGGGCCGCTGGTGCTGACGGCACCGGACGGGGGCAGGGCGAAGCTCGCCGAGTACGGGATCACGGCGGCTCCGGACCCGCTCGCCTGACGGCGGCCCGTGCCGCGACCGCCGGCCGGAGGCCGGCGCAGCCCCCCGGAGCCTGTGAGGCGCCCGGCGCCGGACGGGGTGAGGGCGCCTGTGGATCCGCCGGCGTGAGCCCGGGGGCTCGGCGAAGCCTGCGGATTAAGGATCTCGTGGGCTGGGCAGACTTTCTCGATTCGTCTTTCAGGGTGCCCTGACGTAGACTGACTCGTCGGCTCTTGTGCATCCGCATGCCTGCATGTGATCACGGTGCGCAGTGGAGTCGATCAAGGTAGTCGATTCGAAGGGCGAAGCGTGGCCAAGAAGCAAGGTGCCATCGAGATCGAGGGCACTGTCGTCGAGTCTCTTCCGAACGCCATGTTCAAGGTCGAGCTCCAGAACGGCCACCAGGTCCTGGCACATATCAGCGGCAAGATGCGTATGCACTACATCCGCATCCTCCCTGACGACCGGGTCGTGGTGGAGCTCTCTCCGTATGACCTGACCCGGGGCCGGATCGTCTACCGGTACAAGTGAGCAAGTAGATCTTGCCCCTCCCCTCGTGGTGCGGGGGCACTGAGCCCGGAGAACTTCACATCCCATGAAGGTCAAGCCGAGCGTCAAGAAGATCTGCGACAAGTGCAGGGTGATCCGCCGTCACGGCCGGGTCATGGTTATCTGCGACAACCCGCGCCACAAGCAGCGCCAGGGCTGACCCGCACGATCCACCCTCTGCGACTTTCCCGCAGAACTTCGCGCGACGCGAGCAACATGTTCATACGCAGAACCCGAGCCGCACGGCTCGACACCCCCGGGCTCGGAGGCTGGGGACCCGGTTCGTACCAAATCGCCGCACCAGGCGAGGACGGCGGCCGGGGGACGGTTCTGCGGAAGACCTCCGACAACTAACTGGAGCCATTGAATGGCACGCGTTTCCGGTGTTGACATCCCGCGCGAAAAGCGCGTGGAGATCGCCCTCACCTACGTGTTCGGCATCGGCCGAACCCTTTCGCAGCAGACGCTGGCCGCTGTCGGCGTCGACCCGAACACCCGCGTTCGCGACCTCTCCGAGGAGCAGCTCGTCGCGATCCGCGAGTTCGTCGACAACAACATCAAGACTGAGGGTGACCTCCGTCGCGAGATCCAGGCCGACATCCGCCGCAAGGTCGAGATCGGCACCTACCAGGGTCTGCGTCACCGTCGCGGTCTGCCCGTCCGCGGTCAGCGCACCAGCACCAACGCGCGTACCCGCAAGGGCCCGCGTCGCGCCATCGCCGGCAAGAAGAAGCCGGGCAAGAAGTAGTCCGCAGCGGACATCTGTCCACGGTCTTCGCTGTAGGACCGACCACCTCCCGTAGGAGTTTGTAGATGCCCCCCAAGGGTCGTCAGGGCGCTGCCAAGAAGGTGCGCCGCAAGGAAAAGAAGAACGTCGCTCACGGCCACGCGCACATCAAGAGCACGTTCAACAACACGATCGTGTCCATCACGGACCCGACCGGCAACGTGATCTCCTGGGCCTCCGCCGGCCACGTCGGCTTCAAGGGCTCCCGGAAGTCCACGCCGTTCGCCGCGCAGATGGCCGCCGAGTCGGCTGCCCGTCGCGCGCAGGAGCACGGCATGCGCAAGGTCGACGTGTTCGTCAAGGGCCCGGGTTCCGGTCGTGAGACCGCCATCCGTTCGCTCCAGGCGACCGGTCTCGAGGTCGGCTCCATCCAGGACGTCACCCCGACCCCGCACAACGGCTGCCGTCCGCCGAAGCGCCGCCGCGTCTGAGTCGGTCGCCGGTTCGGTCGGTCGGCCTCCTGCTGGGGGTGCGGGGGTCGTCCCCCGCAGTGTCGCAGCACGGCTGCCGTCCGCCGAAGCGCCGCCGCGTCTGAGTCGGTCGCCGGTTCGGTCGTAGTGGTTTTTTCGGGCGGTACGCTCCGTATTCGGGCCGTACCGCCCGTACCCTTGTAGTACCCGCGCCTTTCACCGGGCGCGGTTTCCGTCGGGCGTCAAATAGCGGGCGTCCACGAGAGAAGGATTTGATCCACACATGCTGATCGCTCAGCGTCCTTCGTTGACCGAAGAGGTCGTCGACGAGTTCCGCTCCCGGTTCGTGATCGAGCCGCTGGAGCCGGGCTTCGGCTACACCCTCGGCAACTCCCTCCGCCGTACCCTCCTGTCGTCGATCCCCGGTGCCGCCGTCACCAGCATCCGCATCGACGGCGTCCTGCACGAGTTCACCACCGTGCCGGGTGTCAAGGAGGACGTCACCGACCTGATCCTCAACATCAAGCAGCTGGTCGTCTCCTCCGAGCACGACGAGCCCGTGGTGATGTACCTGCGCAAGCAGGGTCCGGGCCAGGTCACCGCCGCCGACATCGCGCCCCCGGCCGGTGTCGAGGTGCACAACCCCGACCTCGTCCTCGCCACGCTCAACGGCAAGGGCAAGCTGGAGATGGAGCTGACCGTCGAGCGCGGTCGCGGCTACGTCTCCGCCGTGCAGAACAAGCAGGTGGGCCAGGAGATCGGCCGTATCCCGGTCGACTCCATCTACAGCCCCGTGCTGAAGGTCACGTACAAGGTCGAGGCGACCCGTGTCGAGCAGCGCACCGACTTCGACAAGCTGATCGTCGACGTCGAGACCAAGCAGGCCATGCGTCCGCGTGACGCCATGGCATCGGCCGGCAAGACCCTGGTCGAGCTGTTCGGTCTGGCCCGTGAGCTGAACATCGACGCCGAGGGCATCGACATGGGTCCGTCCCCGACGGACGCCGCTCTCGCCGCCGATCTGGCGCTGCCGATCGAGGAGCTGGAGCTCACCGTCCGGTCGTACAACTGCCTCAAGCGTGAGGGCATCCACTCCGTGGGTGAACTGGTCGCGCGCTCCGAGGCGGACCTCCTCGACATCCGCAACTTCGGCGCGAAGTCGATCGACGAGGTCAAGGCGAAGCTGGCGGGGATGGGACTTGCCCTCAAAGACAGCCCGCCTGGATTCGACCCCACCGCTGCCGCGGACGCCTTCGGCGCGGACGACGACGCGGATGCCGGGTTCGTAGAGACCGAGCAGTACTGAGAGCTCGGGCCGGACGGGTCCGTACGTGGGTGCGGGTGCGCTGTGGCTGTTCGCGCCCACGCGACGGAGTCGCATGTCGACACCGCCCGCGCCCCTTCCGGGCGCCCCTTCGGGGCCGCCCGGATCTCCGACAGGCGACCGCCTGCTCGGATACTGACTCCGGTACCTGATACGGCCGGGGCAGACACCAAGGAGATACACCATGCCGAAGCCCGCCAAGGGTACCCGTATGGGCGGCAGCGCCTCGCACGAGAAGCTGATGCTCGCGAACCTCGCGAAGTCGCTCTTCGAGCACGGGCGCATCACCACCACCGAGGCGAAGGCGCGCAGGCTGCGCCCGTACGCCGAGCGTCTGGTCACCAAGGCGAAGAAGGGCGACCTTCACAACCGCCGTCAGGTGTTCCAGGTGATCACGGACAAGAGCATCGTCCACACGCTCTTCACCGAGATCGGCCCGCGGTACGAGAACCGCCCCGGTGGCTACACCCGTATCACCAAGATCGGTAACCGCCGTGGCGACAACGCGCCCATGGCCGTCATCGAGCTGGTCGAGGCCCTGACCGTCGCCCAGGAGGCCACCGGTGAGGCCGAGGCCGCGACCAAGCGCGCGGTCAAGGAAGACGCCCTCAAGAAGGACGAGGCCGTCGAGGCTCCGGCCGAGGACGCCAAGGCCGACCTGACCAAGGACGAGGCCGCCGAGGCCCCGGCCGAGGACGCCAAGGACGCCTGAGGCAGCGCTGCTTCACGCTGAGCGGGTCCGCCCTTGTGGGGGCGGGCCCGCTTTCGCGTGCCTGAGAGGATCTGTACGTGAGTGACGAAGTAGAGCCCGGACACGTCCGTATCCGTCTCGATCTGTCCTACGACGGGACCGAGTTCTCCGGCTGGGCCAAGCAGGCCGGGGGCAGGCGGACCGTACAGGGGGAGATCGAGGACGCCCTGCGGACCGTCACGCGGTCCGGGGAGACGACGTACGAGCTGACCGTGGCCGGCCGGACCGACGCCGGGGTGCACGCGCGCGGTCAGGTGGCCCATGTCGACCTGCCGGTCGAACTGTGGGCGGAGCACCGGGAGAAGCTGCACAAGCGGCTCGCCGGACGGCTCCCGCGCGATGTCCGGATCTGGTCCCTCACCGAGGCCCCCGCGGGCTTCAACGCCCGGTTCTCCGCGGTCTGGCGGCGCTACGCGTACCGGGTCACCGACCACCCCGGCGGGGTGGACCCGTTGCTGCGCGGTCACGTGCTGTGGCACGACTGGCCCCTTGACGTCGACGCGATGAACGAGGCCGCCCGGCGGCTGCTGGGGGAGCACGACTTCGCCGCGTACTGCAGGCGGCGGGAGGGCGCCACGACCATCCGCACGCTCCAGGAGCTGAGCCTGCTGCGCGACGCGGACGGGGTGATCACGGCGACGGTCCGGGCCGACGCCTTCTGCCACAACATGGTGCGCTCGCTGATCGGGGCGCTGCTGTTCGTCGGCGACGGGCACCGCGCGCCCGACTGGCCGGGCAAGGTGCTGGCGGCGGGCGTACGGGACTCGGCGGTGCACGTCGTCCGTCCGCACGGACTGACCCTGGAGGAGGTCGGCTACCCGGCCGACGATCTCCTGGCCGCCCGCAACAAGGAGGCCCGCAACAAGCGCTCGCTGCCGGCGACGGCGCGGTGCTGCTGATCGGGACGTGATGCCGCGACCCGCGCCGCGCTCGAGCCCCGGCTCGATTCCCCGCTCAGCGCGAAGCGGCTGTGCGGCGGGGGGTGCGGGGCCGGTCGGAGAGGCGGTCGGCCCCGCGGGCGGGCGTCGTCGCCGAGGGCGTCGTCACTCGTTCGCGGCGGCCGACGCCTGGGCCTCGCCGCGGCGGCGGATCTGGCGGAAGGTGAACTCGGCGAGATCGTCGCCGGTGCTGAAGACGGCCTTGTCCTGCTCCGTCACGTCCTTGACCGAGGTGAAGCCGGACAGGGTGAAGTAGGCGTAGCGGCCGTAGGAGTTGGTGGTCGAGCGGCAGACCGCGCCGTCGCAGAACTCCTTGACGCCGCCGCCCGCGAGGGACTTGATGATGCTCCTCGTGTCGGCCTGCTGCTTGGCCTTGGCGGCCTGGGCCTCGGTGTCGAAGACGGCCACGCCCACCGTCACCGCGACGTCGTCCTTGGTGTAGGTGACCCGGAGCAGGCGGCTGCAGCCGTTGTCGGTGAGGACCTTGGGCAGCGTGGCCTTCGCGGCCGAGGCACAGTCGCGGGTGTCGGCCGTCGGGCCCTTCTTGTACACCGTCTCGCCCATGGTGAGCTGCGTGCCCGGGAAGAGGACGTCCGGGGCCAGCGGCGCCCGGTCCTTCTTCACGTTGGAGACGAAGTCCTTCGGGTCCAGCGGCGGCGGGGCGCTCGTCGGGGCGAACGAGGGGGTCGCGCCGCTCGGGCTCGGCAGGTCGGCGGTCGCCGGCGCCTGGGAGGACGGTCCGCCCGCGGCCTGGTTGCTGCCGTTCGCCGAGACGACGGCCACCGCCACGGCCGTGCCTATCGCGACGGTGGCGATCGCGCCGCCGCCGATGAGCAGCAGCCGGCGCCGTTTGTGACGTGTCTCGGACGCCTCGGCCAGTGCGGCCCAGTCGGGTGACTGGCTGTTGTCGTCCCCGCCGCTCCAGGGCTGCTGAGACTGCGGTTTCCAGGGATCCCACTGCGAAGGAGGTCCCCCCTGCCCATAACTCATGGGGCGCATCTTAGACGGGGCGCGGGGTGTACCGGACCGCCCCAACCCCGCGCACGGGTCCTGGCGTTGCCGCTCCGGCGGTGAGCAAAAGCGACATCTCCGGGTGGTTGGTGCGCCCCGTGGACCGTGGTGCGGACGATGCCGCCGTCGTGGTGCGGGCGACACCGGCGGCATGGCGGCGGACGGCTGTAGAGTCGGTGTGGCCCACGCCCGGCGGACTCGTTTTGACCCGTCCGGCCGAGGGCGGGTATTCTGCATGTTTGTTATGTGTATTGGCTTGCTCATTCTCACGTGAGGGGCCCTTACACCGGTCCACCGGGCCGATGACCAGCGACCAGCACGCGGTTTGCGTCACCGCAGTGCGGTCAGGGCTGTCGTGATCGTCTTCGGTGACCATGTCAGGACCACTCACTGAAGAAGCGAAGGCTACGAACCGTGCGTACGTACAGCCCCAAGCCCGGCGATGTGACGCGCCAGTGGCACGTCATCGACGCTCAGGACATCGTCCTGGGTCGTCTGGCCTCCACTGCGGCCTCCATCCTGCGCGGCAAGCACAAGCCGATCTACGCCCCTCACGTCGACACCGGTGACTTCGTCATCATCATCAACGCCGAGAAGGTGCACCTCTCCGGCAACAAGCGGACCCAGAAGCTGGCGTACCGCCACTCGGGCTACCCGGGCGGTCTGCGCTCCGTGCGCTACGACGAGCTGCTGGAGAAGAACCCCGAGAAGGCCATCGAGAAGGCCGTCAAGGGCATGCTCCCCAAGAACACCCTGGGCCGTCAGATGCTCTCGAAGCTGAAGGTCTACGCAGGCGACCAGCACCCGCACGCTGCCCAGCAGCCGGTGCCGTTCGAGATCACCCAGGTCGCGCAGTAAGTCCGGCCACCCCCTAAGACCGAACAGAATCTGAGGAGCATCGTGGCCGAGACCACTGCCGAGCAGCCGCTCGAAGAGATCGACATCGACAGCTACACCACCGAGTCCGAGGTGCCCGTCGAGGGCGAGTACACCTCGGAGTCCATGGCCTCCCACTTCGGCGAGCCGCAGCCGGCCGCCGGCCTGGGCCGTCGCAAGAACGCCATCGCCCGCGTCCGGATCATCCCGGGCTCCGGCAAGTGGAAGATCAACGGTCGCACCCTCGAGGACTACTTCCCGAACAAGGTGCACCAGCAGGAAGTCAACGAGCCCTTCAAGGTGCTCGAGCTCGAGGGTCGCTACGACGTCGTCGCCCTCATCTCGGGTGGCGGCGTCTCCGGCCAGGCCGGTGCGCTCCGCCTCGGTGTCGCCCGTGCGCTGAACGAGGCGGACGTCGACAACAACCGCGGCGCGCTCAAGAAGGCCGGCTTCCTGCGCCGCGACGACCGCGCGGTCGAGCGGAAGAAGGCCGGTCTGAAGAAGGCCCGCAAGGCCCCGCAGTACAGCAAGCGCTGATTGCAGCTGCCCCTGCACGTACTCCGAACGCCCCGGCGGCACGTCACAGTGCCGCCGGGGCGTTCGTTTTCTCACTACGGCAGGCGTATAACGGCACAAGGCACTCGAAGGCTAATGTGATCGGATGGTCGGGTGGCGCCCGCCGTGGACCGTAGGTGCGGGAGCAGCCCGGGCAGCGCGACCGTCGAACACCCCGAACACCCGAACACCGCACCGGCAGCGCAACCGTCGAACGCGCCGACCGGTCGAACCCCTCGGTACAGCTCACAACGCCCCGGCCGACACCACGGCACCGTTTCCGGCACCGTCCCCGGTTCCGCCTTCGGTACCTCTTTCGCCATGGCCGTCGACACGGTTTCGACACGGCCTCGATACTGACGCTTCCTCAGGAGGACAAGTGGGACGACTCTTCGGCACGGACGGGGTGCGCGGTGTCGCCAACGCGGACCTGACCGCCGAGATGGCACTGGGTCTCTCCGTGGCCGCCGCGCACGTACTGGCCGAGGCGGGCACGTTCGAAGGGCACCGGCCGACCGCCGTGGTCGGACGCGACCCGCGGGCGTCCGGTGAGTTCCTGGAGGCCGCCATGGTCGCCGGGCTGGCGAGCGCCGGCGTGGACGTCCTGCGGGTCGGCGTGCTGCCGACGCCCGCCGTGGCGCACCTCACCGGAGCGCTCGGCGCGGATCTCGGTGTGATGCTGTCCGCGAGCCACAACGCCATGCCGGACAACGGCATCAAGTTCTTCGCGCGCGGCGGCCACAAGCTCGCCGACGAGCTGGAGAACCGGATCGAGTCCGTGTACGAGGAGCACCGCACCGGAGCCCCCTGGGACCGCCCGACCGGAGCCGGTGTGGGCCGTGTGCGGGACTACGAGGAGGGGCTCGACACCTACGTCTCCCATCTCGTCGGCGTCCTGCCGAACCGGTTGGACGGCCTGCGCATCGTCCTCGACGAGGCGCACGGCGCCGCCTTCCGGGTCTCGCCGGAGGCGTTCGCGCGGGCCGGGGCCGAGGTCATCACCATCGGCGCCCAGCCGGACGGGCTGAACATCAACGAGGACTGCGGTTCCACCCACCTGGACCGGCTGAAGACCGCGGTCGTCGAGCACGGGGCCGATCTCGGCATCGCGCACGACGGCGACGCCGACCGGTGCCTGGCCGTCGACCACACCGGTGCCGAGGTGGACGGCGACCAGATCCTCGCCGTGCTCGCCCTGGCGATGCGGGAGCGCTCCGCACTGCGCTCCGACACCGTCGTCGCGACCGTGATGTCCAACCTCGGCTTCAAGCTCGCCATGGAACGCGAAGGCATCCACTTCGTCCAGACCGCGGTCGGCGACCGGTACGTCCTGGAGCAGATGAAGGAGAAGGGCTACGCCCTCGGCGGCGAGCAGTCCGGCCACGTCATCGTCCTCGACCACGCGACCACGGGCGACGGCACGCTCACCGGTCTGCTGCTGGCGGCGCGCGTCGCCGAGACCGGGCGTCCGCTGAGCGAGCTGGCCTCGGTGATGGAGCGGCTGCCGCAGGTGCTCATCAACGTGCCGGACGTGGACAAGTCCCGGGTGAAGACCTCCGCGGAGCTCTCCGAGGCCGTGACGGAGGCCGAGCGCGAGCTGGGCGGGACCGGCCGCGTGCTGCTCCGCCCCTCGGGCACCGAACCGCTGGTCCGTGTGATGGTCGAGGCCGCCGACATCGACCAGGCCCGCACGGTCGCGGGACGCCTGGCGGACGTGGTGAAGTCGGCGCTGGGTTAGACCCCGGGCCGGGACGCCGGGGGTCCGCACCGGCGCACCCTCGGCCGGCCCGGAAGCTTTTCTGGGCCGGCGGGGCAGAGCGCCGGCGGCGGTGACGCCCGGCGGTCGAGCGGGAGCTGTTCGGCGGGGCTCCGGGCCTGCGCCGTCCCGCCGTGGCTCAGGGCCACGGCCGCGTCCTCCTCGGCCGGTGCGGTCGGGCGCGGGTGGGACACGGCGGTGGCGTGGCCGTCACAGCTTGCGCAGCCGGAGGCGCTGGACCTTGTGGTCCGGGCCCTTGCGGACGACGAGGGTGGCGCGGCCGCGGGTGGGGGCGATGTTCTCCACCAGGTTGGGCTTGTTGACGGTGCGCCACATGGTGGCGGCGTAGTCGAGCGCCTCCGCCTCCGAGACCTGCGTGTACCTGCGGAAGTACGAGGACGGGTCCTGGAAGGCGGTCGCGCGCAGCTTGCGGAAGCGGCTGAGGTACCAGCGTTCGATGTCCTCGGCGCGGGCGTCCACGTACACGCTGAAGTCGAAGTAGTCGGCGAGACCGACGCGGGTACGGCCGTCCTTGCCGGGCAGCGCCGGCTGCAGGACGTTCAGCCCCTCGACGATCAGGATGTCCGGGCGGCGCACGGTGAGCAGCTCCCCGGGGACGATGTCGTAGATGAGGTGGGAGTAGACCGGGGCCGTCACCTCGTCCTTGCCGGCCTTGACGTCGGCGACGAAACGGGTCAGCGCGCGGCGGTCGAACGACTCGGGAAAGCCTTTGCGCGACATCAGGCCGCGTTCCTGGAGCTCCTTGGTGGGCAGCAGGAACCCGTCCGTGGTCACCAGCTCGACGCGCGGGTGCTCGGGCCAGCGGGACAGCAGGGCCTGGAGCAGACGGGAGACGGTGGACTTGCCGACGGCGACGGAACCGGCGACCCCTATGACGAAGGGGGTGCCGGACTGGGAGCCCTGTTCGCCGAGGAAGGTGTTCAGCGCGCCGCGGAGGCCGTCGGTGGCGCCGACGTAGAGATTGAGCAGCCGGGACAGCGGGAGGTAGATGTCCCGCACCTCGTCGAGGTCGATGACGTCACCGAGACCGCGCAGCCGTTCCACCTCGTCGGCGGAGAGCGGCAGCGGCGTCTTGTGGCGCAGGGCGCTCCACTCGGCACGGGTGAGGTCGAGGTAGGGAGTCGCCTCCGACCGCTGCCGGTGGGCGCTCCGGGAAGTCGAGGAGGCCGGTGAGATCACGGTCCATTGTTAACGGAGTTCGAACGGGATGGTGCGTGGGCTGCGTCACGCGGCGAGGGGGAGCGGAGACGAACCGAGGGGAGTTGTGAGAAGCCGCGTGCCCCGTGTCCGGCTTTTCCGCGCATCGCGTGTGGCGTTTCGCAGCGGCCCGGGCCGCCGTCGAGTCCACGGTCACGGCCGGGGCGCCGGGTGGAGCGCACCGTGGTCCGGATCGGCCCCGCCGTCCGCTGCCGGATGCGCGGCCTCTCCCCGCGCGGCGGGAAGAGCGGACCTGACCGTAACGGCGAAGGCACGAGGCAAGATCACGTGGCTGTCACGGTTCCCCTACGAGTGATCTTTCGATGATCGTTCGTGAAGGGGCGGTGACTATATTTCGTGCCCTGTGCCGCGGAGCCCTCCGCATCTTCGAGGAAAGAGTTTTCCCACGTGAGAACCACTGCCGTCCGCCGTCCCGCTCTCGCCGTCTCCGCCGCCGTGCTCGCCCTGCTCGTCACCGCCTGCGGTGGCAACGGCGACAGCGACAGCGGCAAGGGAGACGAGGGCAAGGCCGACGCCTCCGCTTCCGCCGCGCCCGAGGCCAAGGCGCTGACCGCGGCCGAGCTGGAGAAGGCCGCGCTGGTCCAGGCCGACGTGAAGGACGGCAAGGTGGTCACCAAGGTGCCCGCGACGGACGACCTGAGCGCCGACAAGGTCAAGGCGGACGACGAGGCGTGCCAGACCCTCGCCAACCTGCAGGCCGCGGTCCCGGTCGGCTCGCCCGCCGCCACCGTCAAGCGGTCCTGGACCGGTGAGGCGAAGAAGCCCGCCGAGGGTACGGACCCGGAGGAGGCCATGGCCGCCGCCCTCGCCGTGGACAAGGTCCTCGTCACGCTCGCCTCCTATGAGGACGGCGGCGCCGAGCAGGTCATGAAGGACGTCGACGCCGCCGTCGAGAAGTGCGCCGGGGGCTTCACCGCCACCGCCGCCGGCGAAAAGCTCAAGTTCCTGAAGGCTGCCAGGGCCGAGGGGCCGAAGGGCGCCGACGAGTCCGTCGAGATCACCGTGACGATGGCCGCCGACGAGGGCGTCGAGGCGCCCGTCAAGATCGTCGTCGCGCGCACCGGCGCCACCGTCACCGGCTTCTCGGCGATCAACTTCGGTGGGATCGTCGCCGGCGAGAAGGCCCCCTTCCCGACGCGGATCTCCGACGTCCAGCTCGCCAAGCTCGGCTGACGCACCCCTCCGTTCCCACCGGTGCCTCGCGCACCGGTGGGAATTTCCGCTTTCGGGCACGCGGCGGCCCTGTCCGGCGTCTGACGGATCATAAGCTGCCGGGCATGTGCGGAATCGTGGGATACGTGGGGCCGCAGTCGGCGCTGGACGTCGTGACGGCCGGACTGAAACGGCTGGAGTACCGGGGCTACGACTCGGCGGGCGTGGCCGTCCTCGCGGACGGCGGGCTCGCCACGGCGAAACGGGCCGGGAAACTGGTCAACCTGGAGAAGGAACTGGCCGCCCGGCCGCTCCCCACCGGGGCGACCGGCATCGGCCACACCCGCTGGGCCACGCACGGCGGCCCCACCGATGCCAACGCCCACCCGCACCTCGACAACGCGGGCCGGGTCGCCGTCGTCCACAACGGCATCATCGAGAACTTCGCCGAACTGCG
The DNA here is from genome assembly GCF_052246875.1 of Streptomyces sp. GDS52. NCBI lineage: Bacteria > Bacillati > Actinomycetota > Actinomycetes > Kitasatosporales > Streptomycetaceae > Streptomyces > Streptomyces sp. GDS52. The sequence continues at coordinate 2,874,853 of NZ_CM125966.1, read as the reverse complement.
GACCGAGCTCGCCGGGCGCGGCCACGACCTGGCCTCCGAGACGGACACCGAGGTCGTCGCCCACCTGCTCGCCGAGGAGTTCTCCTCCTGCGCCGACCTGGCCGAGGCGATGCGCCTGGTCTGCCGCCGTCTGCTCGGAGCCTTCACCCTGGTCGCCGTCCACGCGGACGCGCCGGACAGGGTGGTCGGCGCCCGCCGCAACTCGCCGCTCGTGGTGGGCGTCGGCGCGGGCGAGTCCTTCCTCGCGTCGGACGTCGCCGCGTTCATCGACCACACCCGCTCCGCGATCGAGCTGGGCCAGGACCAGGTGGTCGAGCTGCGCCGGGACGGAGTCACGGTCACCGGCTTCGACGGCGCCCCGGCGGACGTCCGCACGTACCACGTCGACTGGGACGCCTCCGCCGCCGAGAAGGCCGGGTACGCCTCCTTCATGCTCAAGGAGATCGCCGAGCAGCCGAAGGCGGTCGCCGACACCCTGCTGGGCCGCATCGACGGCTTCGGCACCCTGTCCCTGGACGAGGTGCGGATCCCCCCGGAGGCGCTGCGCGAGGCCGACAAGGTCGTCATCGTCGCCTGCGGCACGGCCTTCCACGCCGGGCTGATCGCCAAGTACGCCATCGAGCACTGGACGCGGATTCCCTGCGAGGTCGAGCTGGCGAGCGAGTTCCGCTACCGGGATCCGATCCTGGACCAGCAGACCCTGGTCATCGCCGTCTCCCAGTCCGGCGAGACCATGGACACGCTGATGGCCCTGCGGCACGCCCGCGAACAGGGTGCCCGGGTCCTGGCCATCTGCAACACCAACGGCTCGACCATCCCGCGCGAGTCGGACGCCGTGCTCTACACCCACGCCGGCCCCGAGGTCGCCGTCGCCTCGACCAAGGCCTTCCTGACCCAGCTGGTCGCTTGCTACCTGGTCGCCCTGTACCTGGCCCAGGTCCGCGGCACGAAGTACGGCGACGAGATCCGCGCGGTCGTCCGGGACCTGTCCTCCATCGCCGGGTCGGTGGAGCGCGTCCTGGGGGCGATGGGACCGGTACGGGAACTCGCCCGCACCCTCGCCCACAAGGACACGGTGCTGTTCCTGGGCCGGCACGTCGGCTACCCGGTCGCCCTGGAGGGCGCGCTCAAACTCAAGGAGCTCGCCTACATGCACGCGGAGGGCTTCGCCGCGGGCGAGCTGAAGCACGGCCCGATCGCCCTGGTCGAGGACGGGCTGCCGGTCGTCGTGGTCGTCCCCTCACCCCGCGGCCGCTCCGTCCTCCACGACAAGATCGTCTCCAACATCCAGGAGATCCGCGCCCGGGGTGCCCGCACCATCGTCATCGCCGAGGACGGTGACGAGGAGGTGACCCCCTACGCCGACCACCTCATCCGCGTCCCGCCGACCCCGACCCTGCTCCAGCCCCTGGTGGCCACGGTGCCGTTGCAGGTCTTCGCCTGCGAACTCGCCACCGCCCGCGGCAACGAGGTCGACCAGCCCCGGAACCTGGCGAAGTCGGTCACGGTCGAGTGAACCCGCCGGGCCCCGGCACCGCAGTACACCGCCCCGCACCGCCGTAAAGTGCTCGTCATGAGCATCATCGGGGTCGGGATCGACGTGGCCGAGATCGAGCGGTTCGCGGCGTCGTTGGAGCGGACGCCCGGGCTCGCGCGGCGGCTGTTCGTGGAGAGCGAGCTGCTGCTGGCGAGCGGGGAGCGGCGCGGGGTCGCCTCGCTGGCCGCGCGGTTCGCCGCCAAGGAGGCGCTGGCCAAGGCGCTCGGGGCGCCCGGCGGGCTGTACTGGACCGATGCCGAGGTGTACTGCGAGGACAGCGGGCAGCCCCGGCTTCGGGTGAAGGGGACGGTGGCGGCGCGGGCCGCCGAACTGGGCGTGCGGTCGTGGCACGTCTCGCTCAGCCATGACGCCGGCGTGGCCTCGGCGGTCGTGGTCGCGGAGGGGTGACGGTGGCCGCCGTGGACCGGATCCCGCCGGGGTTTCCCGGGGTCGGGGGAGCCGGGGCCGAGCTGTCGGTGTGGGGGCAGGTGCTCCTCGGCGCCGTGGCCGTGCTGGTCGTGGTGTTCGCGCTGGTGCGGATCGTACGGCTGCTGCGTCAGCGGCGCCGGTGACCGGCCGGCCGGACAGATCTCGTCCGTCCGGCCGGTCGCCGGCCGCTTCTGGTGCTGTCAGCAGATGGACTGGCTGCTGTTGACCAGCCTGTTGTTGCGGAACGTGATGTTCTCGCCGCAGGGGTTCTCACGGATCGAGGAGTTGGTCACCGTCAGGTTCTGGACGGTGATGTCCCGGTTGTTCGCGAACTCCGTGCGCGCGGCCAGCCGGATCTCGCCGCCGCCCGTGACGGTGCCGCTCTGCGCGGCGAGGTTCACGTTGTAGCAGTTTTCGATCAGGATCGCGTTGTTGCCCGTGTGGGAGAGGCTGATCCGGTCGATCGTCGCGCCGCCGCTCTCCGAGACGCAGAACACCCCGCGCCCGCCGCCCCGCGCGACGACCTCGCCGACGCGGATGTTGGTCGCGTACGAGCTGCCGATGCGGCCGTTGCGGTTGGCCATGCGGAAGGCGGCGTAGCCGGTGCCGGTGCCCGCGTTCTCCGCGTCCACCTTGGTGACCGTGGCGTTGACGGTCTGGTTGAGGAGGAGTCCGGACTCGCCGACGTTGCGGGCGGTGACGGTGCCGACGGTGAGGCCGTCGACCCCGTACGTCTCCACGGCGTGGCTGGACGCGCCGGACACGTAGACGTCGTCGATCCGGACGTTCCGCGTCCACTGGCTGGTGTCGCCGCGGTTGTCGATCCGGACGCCGAGGCCGCCCGAGAGGCGCATGTCGATCTGGCCGAGGACCACGTTCTGCACGTTGCGCAGGAAGATGCCGTAGAGCGGGGCACCGGTGACGTTCAGGTGCTGCACCTCGACGTCGCGGGTGCCGCGGGAGTACACCGGGGCCTGGTCGCCGGAGCCGCTGCCGGTGACGTTGATGGTGCCGCAGACGTCGAGGACCGTGTAGCTCGGCAGGGAGATGCGGGAGCCCGCGGACAGGGAGCCGGAGCCGCGGACCACCACCCGCTCCTTGGAGGTGCGGCCGGCGGACAGGCTGCCGATCGCCGCCTGGACGGCCGCACGCAGGTCGGTGCCGGTGTGGACGACGCTGCTGCCGCGCCGGGCGGTCCAGGTGCTGCCGCTCTGCACGGCCTCGGCCTGGTAGGAGCCGTCGCCGCAGGCCGCCGCGGCCTGCGCGGGGGCTGCGGCGGGGGTGGGGGCGGCGGTGGCCGGGGCCGTCAGTACGCCCGTGGTGGTGAGGAGTGCGGTGGCGCCGGCTGCGGCGAGGAGTGCGGCTCTGCGTCCCATGGGTCTCCTGCTTCCTCTGCTTCTCTCGTCGGACCGGTTCAGTCGGACCGGTTCAGTCGAACCGATTCGACTGAATCGATTCATCCGGTGGGGCGTGTGAGTGTGACGAGGGCGCGGCACGCCGTCAACGGATGCGGCGGGAGTACGGCCCCCGACAACTTTCGACCGGCGTGCGAGGCGCGGGACCGCTTCCCGGACACGGGAGTCGGACCGTTCGATACGGGACACTCGGACGTATGCGTACTGCGTACAGCGTGGAGACGGTCAGGGCGGCGGAGCGGGAACTGATGGCACGGCTGCCGGAGGGCGCGCTGATGCAGCGCGCCGCCGCCGGGCTCGCCGCGGCCTGCGCGGAGCTGCTGGGGCGGGCTCACGGCAGGGTCTACGGCAGCAGGGTCGTCCTGCTGGTCGGCAGCGGGGACAACGGCGGCGACGCCCTCTACGCCGGTGCCCGGCTGGCCCGGCGCGGCGCGGGCGTCACGGCGGTGCTGCTCGCGCCGGAGCGCGCCCATCCCGCCGGGCTCGCGGCGTTGCGCGGGGCGGGGGGCCGGGCCGTGGGGACCGGCGGTGGCGAGGCGCTGATCCGGCGGGCCGATCTCGTCGTGGACGGCATCGTCGGGATCGGTGGCAAGGGCGGGCTGCGGCCGGACGCGGTGCCGCTCGCCGAGGCCGCCGAGCGGTCCCGTGCCGCGGTCGTCGCCGTCGACCTGCCGAGCGGTGTCGACGCGGACACCGGCGAGGTCCGCGGCACCGCGCTCCGGGCCGACCTCACGGTGACCTTCGGGACGCACAAGCCGGGGCTGCTCGTCGATCCGGCACGGGAGTACGCGGGGTCGGTACGGCTCGTCGACATCGGGCTGGAGCTGCCGGCCGAGCCGGTGCTGGAGGCGCTCCAGCACGCCGACGTGGCACGGCTGCTGCCGGTGCCCGGCGCGGAGAGCGACAAGTACCGGCGTGGCGTCGTCGGGGTCGCCGCCGGGTCCGCCCGCTACCCCGGCGCGGCCGTGCTCGCGGTGTCCGGCGCGCTGCGGGGCGGTGCCGGGGCCGTGCGGTACGTCGGTCCCGCCGCGCGGGACGTGATCGCCCGCTTCCCCGAGACGCTGGTGTCCGACCGGGGGCCGAAGCACGCCGGACGGGTGCAGGCGTGGGTCGTCGGGCCCGGGGCCGGTGACGACGCCGGGCCCGTGGCGGAGGTCCTGGCGGCGGACGTGCCGGTGCTGATCGACGCGGACGGGCTGCGGCTGGCCGACGTCTCGGCCGTACGGGCCCGCCGGGCGCCCACCCTGATGACCCCGCACGCCGGCGAGGCCGCCGCGCTGCTCGGCGTGGAGCGGGAGGAGGTCGAGGGCGGCCGGCTGGCCGCGGCGCGTGAACTGGCCGGACGGTACGGGGCGACCGTGCTGCTCAAGGGCTCCACGACGCTGGTCGCCGATCCGGGCGCCGGAACGGACGCCCGGGCGGTGACGGCCGTACGGGTGAACCCGACCGGCACGTCCTGGCTGGCCACGGCCGGGAGCGGGGACGTCCTGTCCGGGCTGGCGGGCTCGCTGCTGGCCGCCGGACTGCCGCCGCTGGACGCGGGCAGTGCGGCGGCCTACCTGCACGGCCTCGCCGCACGGTTCGCGGCGGACGGCGCGCCGGTGGGGGCGCACGACGTGGCGGAGGCACTCCCGGCGGCCTGGCGGGACGTCGTGCGCGGGTGAGACCGGGAGGCCGGGGGGAGGGGAGGGGGGAGTCCGGGGAGGGACCGCCCGGGAGTCGCCTACCGCTCCCGGTGGGGCCGCCTACCCCTCTGAGACACTGGGGCACGATGAACGAGACAGATGCTGTGCGGGGCGCGACGCTGCGGGCCCGCGCCGAGATCGACCTGGCCGCGCTGCGCGCCAACGTGCGGAGCCTGCGCGCCCACGCGCCCGGCGCCGCCTTCATGGCCGTGGTCAAGGCGGACGGCTACGGGCACGGCGCGCTCCCGTGCGCGCGGGCGGCCGTCGAGGCCGGGGCGACCTGGCTCGGTACGGCCACTCCGCAGGAGGCCCTGGCGCTGCGCGCGCCCGGCGCCGGGGTGCCGGACGACGTACGCGTCATGTGCTGGCTGTGGACGCCCGGCGGGCCCTGGCGGGAGGCGATCGAGGCCGATCTCGACGTGTCCGTCAGCGGCCTGTGGGCGCTGGAGGAGGTCACCGCGGCCGCACGTCTCGCCGGACGGCCCGCGCGTGTCCACCTCAAGGCCGACACCGGCCTCGGGCGGGGCGGCTGCGTGCCCGGGGACTGGGCCGAGCTGATCGCCGGGGCGCTGCGCGCCGAGGCCGACGGACTGCTGCGCGTCGTCGGCCTGTGGTCGCACCTCGCCTGCGCCGACGAGCCGGGGCACCCCTCCGTCGACGCCCAGCTCACCCGTTTCCGGGAGATGGTGGCGCAGGCCGAGCAGCAGGGCATCGACCCCGAGGTCCGGCACATCGCCAACTCGGCCGCCACGCTCACCCTCCCCGAGAGCCACTTCGACCTCGTCCGGTCCGGCATCGCGCTCTACGGCGTCTCGCCCAGCCCCGAGATCGGCACCCCCGCCGACTTCGGGCTGCGCCAGGTGATGACCCTGACCGCCTCCCTCGCCCTGGTGAAGCACGTCCCGGGCGGAGAGGGCATCGGGTACGGCCACCACTACGTCACCCCGGGTGCGACCACCCTCGGTCTCGTCCCGCTCGGCTACGCGGACGGCATCCCGCGGCACGCCTCCTCCGCCGGTCCGGTGCTGGTCGAGGGCAAGTGGCGCACGGTCGCGGGGCGGATCGCGATGGATCAGTTCACCGTCGACCTGGGCGGGGACGAACTCCGGGCGGGCGCCGAGGCGATCCTCTTCGGCCCCGGCGACCGCGGCGAACCCACCGTCGAGGACTGGGCGCAGGCCGCGGGCACCATCGGGTACGAGATCGTCACCCGGATCGGAACCCGCGTTCCGCGCGTCCATGTGAATACGGCGCCGTAGACGCGACGGACGTGGACGCGCTGCCATGGGCGCGGACACGGCAGGCACGGAGACAACGGAGGAGCGCGTACGTGAGCGAGAGCAGCGCGGAGATCGTCACGACCGCCGTCACGGCGGCCGCCGACTCCGCTGCCGCGGCGTCCGGCGGCTGGCGCCGGGCGACCGGTGTCGCCGGTGTCGCGCTGGGCGTGCTCGCGACGGGCGCCGCAGCGGGCGTCGCCGTAGAACGGATGACGGTCGGCCGGGGCATACGCAAGAAGGCCCGGCTCGCCCTCGACTCCACGGGACCCTACGGCTCGCTGCGCGGCACCCCCGGCACGGCGTACGCCGAGGACGGCACGGAGCTGTACTACGAGGTCGACGACCTGGATCCCGACCTCGCCCCCGCTCCCGCACGGCGCCGCCGGCTGTTCGGCCGTGGGGCGCCCGCCCCCGCCACCGTCGTCTTCAGCCACGGTTACTGCCTCAGCCAGGACTCCTGGCACTTCCAGCGGGCCGCGCTCAGGGGCGTCGTCCGGACCGTGCACTGGGACCAGCGCAGCCACGGCCGCTCCGGGCGGGGCGCGGCCCAGACGGAACGGGGCGAGCCGGTCACCATCGACCAGCTCGGACAGGACCTCAAGGCGGTCATCGACGCCGCCGCCCCCGAGGGCCCCCTCGTGCTGGTCGGGCACTCCATGGGCGGGATGACGGTGATGGCCCTCGCCGACAAGTACCCCGAGCTGATCCGCGAGCGGGTCGTCGGTGTCGCCCTCGTCGGCACGTCGTCGGGGCGGCTCGGCGAGGTCAACTTCGGACTGCCCGTGGCCGGGGTCAACGCGGTGCGGCGGGTGCTGCCCGGGGTGCTGAAGGCGCTGGGGCAGCGGGCCGAGTTGGTGGAGAAGGGGCGCCGGGCCACGGCGGACCTGTTCGCCGGAGTCATCAAGCGGTACTCGTTCGCGACCCGGGACATCGACCCGGCCGTCGCCCGCTTCGCCGAGCGGATGATCGAGGCCACCCCGATCGACGTGGTCGCCGAGTACTACCCGGCGTTCAGCGACCACGACAAGGCCGACGCCCTCGCCCGCTTCGCCGATCTCCCGGTGCTGGTGCTGGCCGGGGTGCGGGACCTGGTGACGCCCAGCGAGCACAGCGAGGCGATCGCGGACGTTCTGCCGGACGCAGAGCTGGTGCTGGTGCCGGACACCGGACACCTCGTCATGCTGGAGCACCCGGCAGTCGTCACCGACCGCCTCGTCGATCTGCTTGCCCGCGCCGGGGCGGTGACCACCACTACCGTGGGTGCCTGTGACTCCGCCTCCCCCTGACGAGGGCGGCTTCCGGCCTTCGGCTGCGGTCCGGCCCGAACCGACCCCTTGCGGGGTGTCTTTACCGTACTACTGCGAGTGAGTGATGATGAGAGAAGTCGCGGCGTCGCCCCCGTCCGCCCGGTTGGTCGTCGACTCCCCTGAGCGGATGCGGGAACTGGGCCGCAAGCTCGCCAAGCTGCTGCGCGCCGGCGACCTCGTGATGCTCACCGGTGAGCTGGGCGCGGGCAAGACCACGCTGACCCGCGGGCTCGGCGAGGGGCTCGGGGTGCGCGGTGCCGTCACCTCACCGACGTTCGTGATCGCCCGCGTCCACCCGTCCCTGGGGGACGGTCCGCCGCTGCTCCACGTCGACGCGTACCGGCTCTCCGGCGGACTGGACGAGATGGAGGACCTCGATCTCGACGTCTCGCTGCCCGAGTCGGTGATCGTCGTGGAGTGGGGCGAGGGAAGGATCGAGGAACTGACCGAGGACCGGCTCCAGCTCGTCATCCACCGCGCGGTCGGCGACACGACGGACGAGGTGCGGCACGTGACGCTGACCGGTCTGGGCGAGCGCTGGGCGGGCATCGACCTGAGCGTGCTGTCGGCCTGAGCCGGGAGGCACCGGCGCGGGAGGTCGAGGGGAGGTCGAAAGGAGGCCGGGCGGAGGCGGCTTCCCCGTATGTTCTCCGTACGTTCCGACGAGGTGTCGGCATGATGTTGCGTTCGGTGTCCCGGGCGTGGTCACATGGTATCCAGCTCGTGGTTAGGTCTACCTAACCACGTCCGCCCCCGGTCCCAGGAGGCGTCCATGCCGTCCATCGAGAGCTCTCGCCGGACGACCGAGACACGGCCGCAGCCGTTCACCGGGGTTTCGATGCGGGATCTGCTGGCCGCCGGTGCGGCCGCCGCCGCGGTCTCCACCCCGCCCCGCGCCCCCGAACCGCTGCCGCAGTCGCGGTCCACGGAGCCGGTCGGCACCCACCGCGACGCCGCCTGACCTGTAAGGGCGGGCTGTCGGCGGCTATCGGACGACGACGACCGTGCGGCCGATCGTCGCGAACTTCCACAGCGCCCTGCCGTCCGCCCGGGTCTCGCGGACACCGCCCGTGCGGACCTTCGGGTCGAGTTCCGGGTCCGAGCCGTCGACGGCCGCGCTGAAGCCGATCACCGTGCCGTCGCTGTCGGCGAAGCGGACGACGTGTTCGACCGGGACACCGTCCGATCCGGTGATCTTCCCGGAGCGCGAGGTGACCCGGTAGGTGCCCGGCTCCGGGTCCACCGTGCCGGGCTTGACCGTGAAGGTGCGCTTGACCTTGTCGTTCTTGTCGACGAGCCACACCCGGTCGGTGTTCAGCGCGTACACGACCCGGGTGCCCCGGCCGGAGTCCCCGGGTGGCGCGGTGAGGGTGCCGGAGCCGTCTGCGCCGCCCGGGGCATCGGCGCCCCGGTCCGCCCGCACGGCGCCCGGCGAGGTGCCCGCGCGGGCGGCGTGCGGGCGGGCCGAGGCGCTCGACGCCGCCTGGTGACCGAGGAAGGCGACCATCGCGAGGGCGGCCGCGGTCAGTCCCGCCACGATCGCCGAGCTGTTGCCCGCCACCGCCCTCACCCCAGTCCCACGGCTGCCGGCTGCCGTCTGTCGTCGAATGTCAGGAATGAACCGGAATTGTGCGTACGCCGATGCGACGGTAGCAGTACGTAGCCGTCCGACCGGGTCGTCCGACACGGGCCGTGGGGAGCCGTAGGCTGTTTGTGTGCTCTTGCTCGCTCTGGATACCGCCACCCCCGCCGTCACCGTCGCGCTGCACGACGGCGACGACGTCATCGCCTCCTCGAGCCAGGTGGACGCCCGCCGGCACGGCGAGCTGCTGCTCCCGGCGATCGACCGGGTGCTCGGCGAAGCCGGCCTGACGATGGGCGCCGTCACCGGGATCGTCGTCGGCATCGGTCCCGGTCCGTACACCGGGCTGCGGGTCGGCCTGATGACCGCGGACACCTTCGGGCTCGCGCTCGGCGTCCCCGTGCACGGTGTGTGCACGCTGGACGGCCTCGCCTACGCCGCCGACCTGGAGGGCCCCTTCGTCGTGGCGACCGATGCCCGCCGCAAGGAGGTCTACTGGGCGCGCTACGCCGACTCCCGCACCCGCCTCACCGACCCCGCCGTCGACCGCCCCGCCGACATCGCCGGGCAGGTCGCGGGGCTGCCCGCGGTCGGCGCGGGCGCGCTGCTGTACCCCGACACCTTCCCCAGGGCGCACGAGCCGGAGCACGTGTCGGCCGCCGCCCTCGCCCGGCTGGCCGCCGAGCGGCTGGCGGCGGGGGAGGAACTGCCCGCGCCCCGGCCGCTGTATCTGCGGCGGCCCGATGCCCAGGTCCCCAAGAACTACAAGGTGGTCACCCCCAAGTGACAGGACCCGAGAACGCCGTACTGCGTGAGATGCGCTGGTGGGACATCGAACCCGTGCTCCAGGTGGAGCGCGAGCTGTTCCCCGAGGACGCCTGGTCACGGGGGATGTTCTGGTCCGAGCTGGCCCATGCGCGCGGGCCCGCCGCGACCCGCAGGTATGTGGTCGCCGAGGAGGACGACCGCCTCGTCGGATACGCGGGGCTCACCGCCGCGGGTGCGCAGCCCGACGGCGACGGGGCGTCCGGCGGGGACGGAGCCTCCGGCGGGGACACCGCCGGGGTGGCCGACGTCCAGACCATCGCCGTCACCCGGGACCACTGGGGCACCGGCCTCGGTTCGCGGCTGCTGACGGAACTGCTGCGGGCGGCGACCGCGTTCGAGTGCGCCGAGGTGTTCCTGGAGTGCCGGATCGACAACGTCCGTGCCCAGAGGCTGTACGAGCGCTTCGGCTTCGAGACCATCGGGGTCAGGAAGGGCTACTACCAGCCGGGGAACGTGGACGCCCTGGTGATGCGGCTGACCGACCCGGCGACCTCTGAGAACCCGCCGAACTCGATGAACCCGCAGGACCCGCAGGACCCGACGAACCCCGTGAACGGCGTAGAAGGAACCGAGACCCATGGCTGACGAACCCCTGGTGCTGGGGATCGAGACCTCCTGCGACGAGACCGGTGTCGGAGTCGTCCGGGGCACCACCCTGCTGGCCGACGCCGTCGCCTCCAGCGTCGACGAGCACGCCCGCTTCGGCGGCGTCGTCCCGGAGGTCGCCTCCCGGGCACACCTCGAGGCGATGGTGCCGACGATCGACCGCGCGCTGAAGGAGGCGGGGGTGAGCGCCCGGGACCTGGACGGCATCGCCGTCACCGCCGGTCCGGGTCTCGCCGGCGCGCTGCTCGTCGGCGTCTCGGCGGCCAAGGCGTACGCCTACGCCCTGGGCAAGCCCCTCTACGGCGTCAACCACCTCGCCTCGCACATCTGCGTCGACCAGCTGGAGCACGGGCCGCTGCCCGAGCCGACGATGGCGCTGCTGGTGTCCGGCGGGCACTCCTCGCTGCTGCTGTCCTCGGACATCACCTCCGACGTCCGCCCCCTGGGCGCCACCATCGACGACGCGGCGGGTGAGGCCTTCGACAAGGTCGCGCGCGTGCTGAACCTCGGCTTCCCCGGCGGCCCGGTCATCGACCGGTACGCGCGCGAGGGGGACCCGAAGGCGATCGCGTTCCCGCGCGGGCTCACCGGTCCGCGCGACCCGGCGTACGACTTCTCCTTCTCCGGCCTCAAGACGGCCGTGGCCCGCTGGATCGAGGCCAAGCGGGCGGCGGGGGAGGAGGTGCCGGTGCGTGACGTGTCGGCCTCCTTCCAGGAGGCGGTCGTGGACGTGCTCACCCGCAAGGCCGTACGCGCCTGCAGGGACGAGGGTGTCGACCATCTGATGATCGGCGGCGGAGTGGCCGCCAACTCCCGGCTGCGGGCGCTGGCCCAGGAGCGCTGCGAGGCGGCCGGCATCCGGCTGCGCGTGCCGCGCCCCAAGCTGTGCACGGACAACGGTGCGATGGTGGCCGCCCTGGGCGCGGAGATGGTCGCCCGGGGCCGGGCCGTCTCCGACTGGGACCTGTCCGCCGACTCGTCCCTCCCGGTGACGGAACCCCACGTCCCGGGCGAGGCCCACACCCGCAGCCACGACCACGATCACGTTCATGAGGTCAGCAAGGAGAACCTGTACTCATGACCGTCGCGCTGATGTGGGAGGCGCGGGCGGTGCCCGATCGGGGCGAGGAGCTGCTGACCTGGGCGCGGGCCCAGGAACTGCCCGCCTCTCCGCTGCGCCGCGAGACCTTCCGCGCCCCGCAGGACCGCGTTCTGGTCATCACCTGGTGGGACGCCCCGTACGACGCCGACCTCCCCGAACTCCCGGAACCGGACGGGGAGCTGATCACACGCGCGGTGCACCGCTGGCGCTTCGAGTCGGTGGCGGCGGACTGACCGGCGCCCCGCGCGGCCGGCCGTGGTCCCGGGGCGCCCGGTTCGAACAGGGGGTGGCCCGCCCGGCCGATGAGTGCCGAATGTTTCGACCATGGTGGCGAATGTTCGGGAATTCCGTGGTGTGAGAAGGGGTTCGGTAAGAGGGTCCGCGGGGATACGATCGCCGCCATGACTTCCTCGCAGCCCGCTGAAACCCGGACGCGAGGGCGCAGTGCGCAGACTGCGACCCTCGCCGAGATCGCCCGCGAGGCCGGTGTCTCCGCGCCGACTGTTTCGAAGGTGCTGAACGGGCGTGCCGATGTCGCCCCCGGAACCCGCAGCCGGGTCGAGGAACTGCTGCGCGCCCACGGATACCGGCGCCGACGCGCCGAGGCCACCCGCTCGCCGCTGATCGACCTGGTCTTCCACGAGCTGGAGAGCGCCTGGGCGATGGAGGTCATCCGGGGCGTGGAGAACGTGGCCAGGGACGCCGGACTGAGCGTCGTGCTCTCCGAGAGCGCGGGGCGGCTCACTCCGGGGCGCACCTGGGCCGACCAGGTCGCCGCGCGCCGCCCGCACGGGGTGATCCTCGTCCTGTCCGGCCTCGACGAGTCCGGGCGGGCGCTGCTGACCAGCCGTTCCATCCCGTTCGTGGTGATGGATCCGGCCGGCGACCCGGGCACCGACGTGCCCTCCATCGGCGCGACCAACTGGCAGGGCGGCCTCGCCGCCACCCGGCATCTGGTCGAGCTGGGGCACACCAGGATCGGGGCGATCAGCGGTCCCTCGCGGATGATGTGCAGCCGCGCCCGCATCGACGGTTACCGGGCGGCGCTGGAGACCGGCGGGCTTCCGGTGGACCCCGGGCTGATCATGACCGGCGACTTCCACCACGAGACCGGTTACCGCCGGGGCCTCGCCCTGCTGCGCCGCGAGGACCGGCCCACGGCGGTCTTCGCCGGCAACGACCTCCAGGCGCTCGGTCTCTACGAGGCCGCGCGTGAGCTGGGCCTGCGGATTCCCGAGGATCTGAGCGTGGTCGGGTTCGACGATCTGCCGGTGGCCCGTTGGGTGGGGCCGCCGCTGACGACCGTACGGCAGCCGCTGACCGAGATGGCCGAGGCGGCGGCCAGGCTGGTCCTCGACCTGGGCAAGGGCGAGGGCGCGGCGGCCGCGACCCGGGTGGAACTGGCCACGAGCCTGGTGGTGCGCAGCAGCACGGGAGCGCCGCCGGCCGGGGCCTGACGTCCTCGGTCTTCCCGGATCGCCTGCGGTGGAGCCGTGCTCGTCCTGACGTCCCCCGATCCCAGGAAGGCCGAGTACGCCGACGAGCACCGCGTCCCCTACGGTGCCGACGCGGTGATCCCGGAGGGGCCGGCCAAGGCTTCTCCCTCGGCAAGGCGATCGGTCGGGTCCTGAGCCGGCCCCGCGGGGCCTCAGCGGGCCGGCCGCGGGCCTCACCGCACCGGGTGCCCCAGCAGCATCGTCGGGGCGCCCGCGACGCGGGTCAGGAAGACCGTGACGGACTCGGGGCCGTGGGGTTTGGGCAGGGCCTTGCGGCGGAGTTCCTCCGGTTCCACCGCCGAGCCGCGCTTCTTGACGGTCAGTGTGCCGATCCGGCGCTCGCGCAGCAGCGCCTTCAGCTTCTTGACGTTGAAGGGGAGCCGGTCGGTGATCTCGTAGGCGGTGGCGTACGGGGTGGGGCGGTACTCGTCGGCGGTGACGTAGGCGATGGTCGGGTCGATGAGCCCGCCGTCGAGCTGTTCGGCGACCTCGGCGACGAGATGGGCGCGGATGACGGCGCCGTCGGGCTCGTACAGGTACCGGCCGGGCGGGCGCACGTCGGGATCCGGCAGCCCGCGGGAGAGGAGCGTGCGCGGGCCGGGCAGCAGGGTCGCCCGGATCGCCGGGGGCGTCGGGGTCGTCGGGGTGGCGTCCTCCGTCCCGGCGGTGGCCGTCCGCCCGCTGCCGAACCACAGCACCGCCTCCTTCACGTCCCCGCCGTCCGAGATCCACTCGGCCTCCGCGTCGGCGGGGACGGCCTCGTGCGGGATGCCCGGTGCGACCTTCAGCGCGGCGGCGCGGGGTGCCGCGCGGGCCGCCTCGATCGCCCAGGACAGCGGGGGTGAGTAGGCCTCGGGGTCGAAGACGCGACCGCGGCCGCCCCGCCGGGCCGGATCGACGAAGACGGCGTCGTAACCGGCCGGGTCCACCTCCGTGACGTCGGCCTCCCGCACCTCGATCAGCCCGGCCAGACCCAGCTCGTCCGCGTTCGCGCGGGCCGCCGCCGCGGTGAGCGGGTCCCGGTCCACCGCCAGCACCCGGATCCCGGCGCGCGCCAGCGCGATCGCGTCCCCGCCGATCCCGCAGCACAGGTCGGCCACCGAGGTCACGCCCGACTCCTTCAGCCGCCGCGCCCGGTACGCCGCCACGCTCGCCCGGGTCGACTGCTCGACCCCGTTCGGCGTGAAGAACATGCGCGCGGCGTCCTGGGCCCCGAACTTCGCCACCGCCCGCTGCCGCAGGCGCGCCTGACCGAGCGCCGCCGAGACCAGTTCCGCCGGATGCTCGCGGCGCAGCCGGGTCGCGACGGCGAGTTCTCGCGCCGGATCGGTGTCGCGCACCTCCTCGAGCAGGGCGCGGCCCTCGGGGGTGAGGAGCGGGGCGAGGGGTGAGGCGGAGAGAGGGGTGCGGTCGTTCACCGGCCCATTGTGGGTCAGGTGCGGGCCGGCTGTGGGCCAGTCGGTGGACGGTGCGCCGCCGGCCGCGGTGTCGGACCGGCTCCGGGGCGGGGGGACTGCGAGGATCCGACTCCATGCGAGTAGTAGGACAAAACGATAAAAGACAGTCATGGTGGGGTGTGCGGGCCGGGGTCGCCGTGCTCACCCTCGGGGCCCTCACCCCGCTCGCCGCGGGCTGCGGAAAGGACTCCACCGCCCCGGACCCGGCCGCGGGCGGCCGACAGCCCCTCGCCGCGCCCCCGGCCCGCGATCGCGACTCCCACGCCACCGAACCGCGTGCCGCACACGCCGCGCGGGCGGCCGCCGCGAAGCGCTGGGGACTCGAACAGGTGCCCCGGGCCGCTCCGCCGGCGCCCGGGAAGAAACCGAGGATCACCACCCGTGAGGGCTTCGAGGTAGACGGCCACCGGCGACTGGGCCTTCCCCCGGTCTTCACCACCGTCCCCACGGACGAGAAGGTCGTCTTCCTCACCATCGACGACGGTGCCGAGAAGGACCCGGCGTTCCTGCGCATGATGAGCGAGTTGAAGATCCCGTACACCGCGTTCCTCAGCGACTACGTCATCAAGGACGACTACGGCTACTTCGAGGAGATGCGGGACCGGGGCGTCGGCCTGAACAACCACACCCTGAACCACCCGCCCCTGCGCGGCCTGTCCTACGCCCGCCAGAAGCGCGAGATCTGCGGCATGCAGGACGTCGTCGAGGAGCGGTACGGCCACCGCCCCGTCCTGTTCCGCCCGCCGTTCGGCACCTACGACAAGAACACCCTGCGCGCGGCCAAGTCCTGCGGCGTCGAGTACGTCCCGCTGTGGAACGAGGAGGTCTTCGTCGACCGCTGGGACTACCGCGAGGGGGACGGGGAGCTGCACCCCGGCGACATCGTCCTCACCCACTTCCGGGGCCGGAACGAGTGGAAGGGCACGATGCCCGACATGATCCGCCGCTTCCTGGACAAGGTCACGGCCGAGGGGTACGCGGTGGGACGCCTGGAGGACTACCTGTGATCCGGCGGGGGGCGGCCGTGGCGGTCCTCCTGGCGGTGCTGGCGGTGCTGACGGTGCTGGCGGGGTGCGGCCCGTCGGCCGGGCGGCCGGTCGTGGGCCCCGCCGACCGAGGGGGTGAAGGCACCGGGGGCACGGGGGACGGAGCGGGTCAGTCGCCCGGCCGCGTCCCGCCCGTCGTGGACCGGGTCCCGACCCGGGACGCGGTCGTCTTCCTGACCTACGACGACGGCGCCGAACGCGACCCCCGTTTCATCGACCTCGTACGGCACCGCCGGCTTCCCGTCAGCATGTTCCTCACCGACAGCGTGGTGGGGCCGGGCTACGGTCACTTCGCCCGCCTGCGTTCGGTCGGTGCAAGCCTGCAGAACCACACCCTCGACCACCCCGCCCTGCGCGGCCTGCCCTACGCCGGCCAGCGCGCCGAGATCTGCGGACAGCAGCGCAAGCTCCGGTCCCGCTTCGGCGTCCGCCCCCACCTCTTCCGCCCGCCCTACGGCACGTACGACGCCACGACCCTCCGCGCCGCCGCCGACTGCGGCATCGCGGCGGTCGTGCTCTGGCGGGTGACGCTGGAGGGCGACGGCACCCTCACGTACGCCCGGGGCGCCCGCCGCCTGGCCCCCGGCGACATCATCTCCGTCCCCGCCGACGAGGCCCCGCCCCTGACCCTGGCGGAACGGACGACACGTTTGCTGAGCGAGCTGGAGGAGCAGGGGTTGAGGGTCGGGAGGCTGGAGGACTACGTCCGGCCATGAGCCTGTCCGGCGCTCGGGGACGAGGCGGTTCAGTCCGAAGCGGGGGTCCGGGGGCGCCGGTCCCCGGGGCGATCACCCGAACGAGGGTCGGTTTCCCGGACCGGCGTACACGGGAAATCCGGCGACGCGAACGCAGTGAATTGGCACTCCGCTTGACCGAGTGCTAATCGCGGCCATAGTCTCGGGTCTGGCACTCCCCCCTGGAGAGTGCCAACATGCGCGACGGGCAGGTCCGGCACCCGCGACGACGGATCGACCTGGTCGCCACCTCAGACAGTTAACCCCGTGAGATCTCCGAAGGGGGAGGTCGGATCGTGACGACCGCCAGCTCCAAGGTTGCCATCAAGCCGCTCGAGGACCGCATCGTGGTCCAGCCGCTCGACGCCGAGCAGACCACGGCTTCGGGCCTGGTCATTCCGGACACCGCCAAGGAGAAGCCCCAGGAGGGCGTCGTCCTGGCCATCGGTCCGGGCCGCATCGAGGACGGCAAGCGCGTCGAACTCGACGTGAAGGTCGGCGACGTCGTGCTCTACAGCAAGTACGGCGGCACCGAGGTGAAGTACAACAACGAGGAGTACCTCGTTCTCTCGGCTCGCGACGTTCTCGCGATCATCGAGAAGTAAGTCACCTCGTAGCACATCTGCTCCGAAACTGCGCCCCTGGTCCCGACACGCTTACTGAGCCGGGGGCCCGGGGCGCAGTGATTTTTCACCCCTGATTTCCGAGAGGGCTCCCGCTGCCATGGCGAAGATCCTGAAGTTCGACGAGGACGCCCGTCGCGCCCTTGAGCGCGGCGTCAACAAGCTTGCCGACACGGTGAAGGTGACGATCGGCCCCAGGGGCCGCAACGTCGTCATCGACAAGAAGTTCGGCGCCCCCACCATCACCAACGACGGTGTCACGATCGCCCGCGAGGTCGAGGTCGAGGACCCGTTCGAGAACCTCGGTGCCCAGCTGGTCAAGGAGGTGGCGACCAAGACCAACGACATCGCGGGTGACGGTACGACCACCGCGACCGTGCTGGCCCAGGCGCTCGTCCGCGAGGGCCTGCGCAACGTCGCGGCCGGCGCCTCCCCGGCCGCCCTGAAGAAGGGCATCGACGCCGCCGTCGCCGCGGTCTGTGAGGACCTCCTCGCCTCGGCGCGCCCGATCGACGAGAAGTCCGACATCGCCGCCGTCGCCGGGCTGTCCGCCCAGGACCAGCAGGTCGGCGAGCTCATCGCCGAGGCGATGGACAAGGTCGGCAAGGACGGTGTCATCACCGTCGAGGAGTCCAACACCTTCGGCCTGGAGCTGGACTTCACCGAGGGCATGGCCTTCGACAAGGGCTACCTGTCGCCGTACTTCGTGACGGACCAGGAGCGCATGGAAGCCGTCCTGGACGACCCGTACATCCTCATCACGCAGGGCAAGGTCGGCTCCATCGCCGAGCTGCTGCCGCTGCTGGAGAAGGTCATCCAGGCCAACGCCTCCAAGCCGCTGCTGATCATCGCCGAGGACGTCGAGGGCGAGGCCTTGTCGACCCTGGTCGTCAACAAGATCCGCGGCACGTTCAACGCCGTCGCGGTCAAGGCCCCCGGCTTCGGCGACCGCCGCAAGGCGATGCTGCAGGACATGGCCGTCCTCACCGGCGCCACGGTCGTCTCCGAGGAGGTCGGCCTCAAGCTCGACCAGGTCGGCCTGGACGTGCTGGGCTCCGCCCGCCGCGTCACCGTCACCAAGGACGACACCACGATCGTCGAGGGTGCCGGCAAGAAGGAGGACGTGACCGGTCGCATCGGCCAGATCAAGGCCGAGATCGAGACCACCGACTCCGACTGGGACCGCGAGAAGCTCCAGGAGCGCCTCGCGAAGCTGGCCGGCGGCGTGTGCGTCATCAAGGTCGGCGCCGCCACCGAGGTGGAGCTGAAGGAGAAGAAGCACCGCCTGGAGGACGCCATCTCCGCGACCCGCGCCGCGGTCGAGGAGGGCATCGTCTCCGGTGGTGGCTCCGCGCTCGTCCACGCCGTCAAGGTCCTCGAGGGCAACCTCGACAAGACCGGCGACGAGGCCACCGGTGTCGCGGTCGTCCGCCGCGCCGCCGTCGAGCCGCTGCGCTGGATCGCCGAGAACGCCGGCCTCGAGGGCTACGTCATCGTCTCCAAGGTCGCCGAGCTCGAGAAGGGCAGCGGCTACAACGCCGCCACCGGCGAGTACGGCGACCTGATCAAGGCCGGCGTCATCGACCCGGTCAAGGTCACCCGCTCCGCCCTGGAGAACGCCGCCTCCATCGCCTCCCTGCTGCTCACGACCGAGACCGTGGTCGTCGAGAAGAAGGAAGAAGAGGAGCCGGCCGCCGGTGGTCACGGCCACGGCCACGCCCACTGAGCCACGCGCTCGTAGCGGACGTCGGTGACAGACGCCCGTAGCAGACACGCAGGCCCGGCACCGCTGCCCAGCGGCGCCGGGCCTGCGTGCTGTCCCCGTGCTCACACCCGCGCGGGTGCCGCAGAGGGAAGCCGTCGATGACGGTCCCGGAACCGGGGTGCTGCCGTCGGTGCCGGCCGGTGGATACGGCTGGCACCACCGCGTCCGCTATCGCTAGCCTCGCCCACCATGAAACGGCGTCGGCAGAAGAAGCTCTCCCGTCAGCTCTTCGAAGCGACTGTGACGGCTGACACCGCCCGCGTGCGGGCGCTCCTGCGGGCCGGAGCGGACCCGGAGCGAGGAGACAGCGACGGCACCACCCCTCTCTACCTGGCGTCCGTGCAGGGGGAGGCCGAGGTCGCACGCCTGCTCCTGGAAGCCGGGGCCTGCCCCGACACCGAGAGCCGGGGAGTCGGCTCGGAGGGCACACCGCTGTGCGCGGCCGCGTGCTGGGGGCACACCGGGACCGTGCGCGAACTGTTGGCGCACGGCGCCGACCCGGACCTCCGGGAAGACCGCGGAACAGGCTGGTCTCCCTTGGACTGGGCGAACAACGGCCCCCACCCCGAGACGGCCGCACTCCTGGTCACAGCGGGAGCAGGCTCTCACCGGGAAGCCGTTCAGCAGCCCACGACCTGACCGCTGAATCCCCGGGGTCGTTTTCGCGACAGGCCCGGTCCGTGCCGTCAGCGCGGCCCGTACTTGCGGCCCGTACGGGAGGAGAAACCGCCCAGGAGGTCGCGCGGGACCAGCTTCGCCGCTCCCATCAGGACCTTGTACCGCGGGTCCGGGATCGACACCGACTTGCCGCGGGCCAGGTCCGCGAGGGCCGCCTCCGCCACCTTGTCCGCGTCGAGCCACATCCAGTTCGGGATGCTGTCCGTCCCCATCCCCGCCCGCTTGTGGAACTCGGTGCGGACGAAGCCGGGGCACAGCGCCATCAGGCGTACGCCGCTGCCCGCCAGGTCCTGGGCCGCGCCCTGGGTGAACTGCACCACCCACGCCTTGGACGCCCCGTAGGTTCCGCGCGGCACGAACGCGGCGGTCGAGGAGACGTTCACGACGCCCCCGCGTCCGCGCTCCCGCATCGCCTCCGCCGCCGCCGACGTCAGCCGCAGCACCGCCTCGCAGTGGACCTTGAGCATCCTCAGCTCGTCCGCCATCGAGACCTCGAGGTAGCGGCCCTTGTTGCCGAAACCCGCGTTGTTGATCAGCAGGTCGACGGGATTCCTGCGCTCGCCCAGCCGCTCGGCCACCACCTCGATGCCCTTGTCCTCCGCGAGGTCGGCCCGCAGCACCTCCGCCTCGATGCCGTGGCGGTCGTGGAGCTCGGTCGCCTGCTCGCGGAGCCGGGCGATGTCGCGGGCCACCAGCACCAAATCGTGCCCGTCGGCTGCCAGCTTCCGCGCGAACGCGGCACCGATCCCGGCCGTCGATCCCGTAATCAGAGCGGTTGTCATGGCCCAAGACTAGTTACCCGGAGTCCGGGCGTCCGCTCGGCATCGCCGCCCGACCGGTGCACTGAAGCCCGACCGGATCAGTCACCCGAGTGCCCGCCCCTTCGGGCCTGTCCGGCCCCGTGCTCCGCGTGATCCGGCGGGGTCCCCGCGGACTGGCCCTTCTCGACCACCACGAACTGGCCCATCATCCCCTCGTCCTCGTGGTACAGCAGATGGCAGTGGTACATGTAAGGGACGTCGGGATCGGCCGGCCCGGTGAAGCGCAGTGCCAGTTTCATCGTCGTGCCGTGCGGGACGAACACCGTGTCCTTCGGCCCGCGCAGCGCCGGCGGTGGTGCTGACCCGTTCACCTCCACCACGCGGAACTGCACATCGTGCACATGGAAGTTGTGCGGCATGCCGTTGGTGTTGCGTATCGTCCACAGCTCCGTCGTCCCGCGGGTGACGGTCTCGTCGATGCGGCCCATGTCCATCGACCGGCCGTTGATCCCGGACAGCTTCAGATCGAAGTGCCGCCCGCGCACCGCCTCGGCACCGTCGGGAAGCTCCGGCTCGGTGAGCGTGGCCGGCAACCGCGGCGACGGCCGCAACTGCCGGGCCGCCCGCAGCTCCAGTACGTCGAAGGAGTCGTCGCCCCCGCCGAACCGCCGCTGCCAGAAGCCGCCGTAGTTGTCCTGTGGGAAGCTCCGGAGCATCACCCGCTCACCCGCCTCGACCCGTACGACGATCTCGGCGCGCTCACCCGGTGACAGCTGTATCCGGTCCATCACCGCGGGCCGCGCCAGCAGTCCGCCGTCCGTCCCGATCAGCGAGAAGTCACGGTCGCCCGGGAAACCGAAGGCGTAGGTGCGGGCGGTGGAGGCGTTGACCAGCCGCAGCCGTATCAGTTCGTCGTGGACCTCCCGGTAGGGGCGCAGGGTGCCGTTGACCACGGTCCGGTCACCCAGGAAGCCCACGTTCTGCATCAGCCCGCGGTCGCCGGACAGCCGTGAACCGTCGAAGCGGACGTCCTGCACGACGACCGGCAGATCGTCGACGCCGTACCGCTTCGGCAGGGACAGGCGAGCGGACTCCTCGTCGTCGAGGAGGAACAGGCCGGCGAGACCACGCCTGACGTGCTCCTCGGTCTTGCCGTGTGGATGAGGGTGGTACCAGAGCGTCGCCGCCGGCTGGTCCACCGTCCAGTGCGGGGTCCAGGCGGCACCCGGGGCGATCATCTGGTGCGGGCCGCCGTCCATGCGGGCCGGCAGATGCATCCCGTGCCAGTGCACGGAGGACGCCTCGTCCAGGTCGTTGCCGACCCGTACGCGCACCTTCTCGCCGCGCTTCGCCCGAAGCGTCGGGCCGAGGTAGGAGCCGTTGAACCCCCAGGTCGTGGTCCTCCTCCCCTCCTGGAACTCCGTCTCGCCCGCCTGCATGCGCAGGTCGAAGACCCGTGTGCCGTCCCTCTCCACGGTCGACTCGGCCTGCGGAGGTATCGCCAGCGCGTTGTCGAACGGTGCCTTGCCCACCGTGCTGACCGCGGCGCCGGTCCACAGCCAGGCGAACAGGGCGCCGACGGTCACGGCGAGCGCGGTGACCAGGGAACCGAGCACGATGACAAGGCGCTTCCAGCGGAATGCGCGGCGGGTGGTGCCGGGCGGGCTCTCCCCGGCCGGCACCTCGCTCTTGGGCGTATGGCGAGACATGCTTCGAGCGTCGCGGTTCATGGTCCGCAGGACATCGGGGGCCTCCCCGGACCCGGCCCTGAGTCAACCCTCGCTCGGCATCGGGGATTTCCCCTGGAACCGGCTGAGCAAGTGCGGGAGAACCGCGCGGGCGAGTGAGGGGGGAGAAGTGGGAAGCGATGCGGCACCCCGTGGCCCTTCGTCAGGCTCCCAGGTCCGCCCCGTACTTCGTCTCGTACTGCCGAGCCTTGGCCAGTGCCTCCGGGTGCAGCGCGTCCGCCGCCGCCAGCAGGCGCGGCAGCAGCGTCCGCTCCGTGGTCACCGCCCGGAACTGCAGCGCGACCGTCACCTCGTGGTCCGGCCGGTGCACCCTCCGGATCGCGTCGCCCGCCCGGACCTCACCGGGCCGGACGACCCGCAGATAGGCACCCGGCGCGCCCCGCTGCGTGAACCGCCTCACCCAGCCCTTCTCACCCAGATGGCCCTGGAAGGTGCGGCAGGGAATGCGGCCGGAGGTGACCTCCAGCACCACCTCGGCCCCGATGCCCCAGCGCTCACCGATCAGGGCGCCGGACAGGTCGATCCCTGCCGTGGTGAGGTTCTCGCCGAACGAGCCGTTCGGCAGCGTGCGGCCCAGCACGCCCTCCCACTCGTCGAGGTCCTCGCGGGCCATCGCGTACACGGCCTGGTCGTCGCCCCCGTGGTGCCGCGTCTCGCACACCGCGTCCCCGGCCAGCCCGCTCGCGCCGACCCCCTTCGGCCCCGGCGCCGCCACCCGTACCGGCCCGTCCACCGGCTGCTTGTCGATGCCGGTCACACCCTCGGGCTGGTCCGTGTACGGCACGGCCTTGGGGCGCCCCAGGTTCACAGACAGAAGTTTCATGGGCGCACGGTAAGCGATACGGGCCAAAGCATCGAAGCGGTATTCGGCACTGTGTCAAAGGGCGGCTTATCCTTGAGGGTGTGATCGAAGCCCGTCATCTCCGTGTGCTGCGCGCCGTGGCCACCACCGGTTCGTTCTCCGCGGCGGCCCGGGAACTGGGCTGCACCCAGCCCGCCGTCAGCCAGCAGATGAAGGCGCTGGAAGGGTCCGTGGGCACGCCGCTGCTCGTCCGCACCGGGCGTGAGATGCGCATGACGCAGGCCGGAGAAGTGCTGGTGCGCCATGCGGCCGGCGTTCTCGCCGGGCTGACCGCGGCCGAGGAGGAGGTCGCCGCCATCGCAGGGTTGCGGGCGGGGCGGGTGCGGCTCGTGTCCTTCCCCAGCGGCAGTTCGACGCTCGTTCCGGCAGCCCTCGCCGCTCTGCGCGACGCCCACCCCGGCACCCGTGTCTCCCTGGAGGAGGCCGAGCCGCCCCGGTCCGTCGAGATGCTGCGCGAGGGCGACTGCGACATCGCCCTCGCTTTCCGGTACGAGGGGGCTGCGGGTGCCGAGGAGTGGCACGACCTGGTCGTGCGCCCGTTGCTCACGGACCGGCTCGTGGGACTGGTGCCCGAGCGGCACCGGCTGGCGCATGCGAAGTCCCTCGCCATAGGCGAACTCGCCGAGGAACCGTGGATCGCGGGCTGCCCGCGTTGCCGTGGTCAGCTGATCGAGGTGTGCGAGACGGCAGGCTTCACCCCGCGTATCGACTTCGCGACCGACGACTACCCCGCGGTGGCCGGCCTGGTCGGTGCGGGGCTCGGGGTGGCCGTCCTGCCCCAGCTGGCCCTCGAGTCCGTACGGCTCAGGGGGGTGCGCACGGTGGCCCTGGAGCCCGCGGTGCGGCGGGAGATCGTGGCACTGACGCTTCCCGACCTCGCCCAGGTGCCCGCGGTCGGCGCGACGCTCGACCAACTGGCACGGGCAGCCGGGCGGTAGGCCGGGCCCGGCGGGGCCGTCTGTCCGGCGGTCGTCCGGTCAGCGGTCGTCCGGCCGGCGGTTGTCCATCCATCGGCCGTCCGTCCACCGGTCGTCCGGGCCGGGCGGCTGTCCGTCGGTGGGGCGGTGGAGCGCCTCCTGCGCAAAAACGATGACACAGGTGCGCCCGATGATGCAGAAACGTTCCTTCAGTTGTTCGAAGAGGCGTGCCCGCCGGTGGCCGAGACCGATGCCGGGACCGGCGCCGATACGGCCGATGCCGCTGGTGGTGAGCCCGGCGGTGACGCCGAGGGCGACACCAGCCGGTGGCGTGCCCTGCCCATCAGCTCTTCGCGTTCGTCCTCGGTCAGTCCGCCCCACACGCCGTACGGCTCGCGTACGGCCAGTGCGTGGGCGGCGCACTCGGCGCGTACCGGGCACCTCATGCAGACCTCTTTGGCCGAGTTCTCGCGAGCACTTCGTGCCGCCCCGCGCTCGCCCTCGGGGTGGAAGAAGAGCGAACTGTCCACCCCGCGGCATGCGGCCAGGAGCTGCCAGTCCCACAGGTCCGCGTTCGGTCCTGGAAGGCGAGAGAAATCTGCCATTTCGTGACCCCTTGTAGCCATTCTGGGCGGATCCGTGTCCACGACCGTACAACTACGATCCAAGGAGATGAAAATATGACTCATTGCGAATCTAGCCTCAGACACCAGCAAATGGGAAGAAAAGGGTCCGAACGGGGCATCGGTTGTGATGAAAGTTCGAGGGTCCCCTGCGCGTGTCTCCATCGTGTCCGTCCCCTCACGTAGAGTGCCGAAGACAGCGGACGGCCCCGTAACTCTTTCGAGTGACCGTCGTTGAGAGTGCGAGGCGGTTGAAGGAACAAGCGCTCGGGCGGGTGTCCGAAGCGGTCGACCGCACAGGTGACGATTTCGTACCAGCCTGGAGGCACAAGGTGACGCGCATCAGCTGCGGAGGGCGGCCATGACTTCCGTCCTCGTCTGCGACGACTCCCCGCTTGCCCGAGAGGCGCTGCGCCGCGCGGTCGCGACCGTGCCCGGCGTCGAGCGCGTGACGACGGCCGCCAACGGCGAGGAAGTCCTCCGCCGCTGGGGTGCCGACCGCTCGGACCTGATTCTGATGGACGTACGCATGCCCGGTCTGGGGGGTGTCGAGACCGTCCGGCGGCTGCTGTCCGCCGACCCCGGTGCGCGCATCATCATGCTCACCGTCGCCGAGGACCTCGACGGGGTGGCACTCGCCGTGGCCGCCGGCGCCCGCGGCTATCTGCACAAGGACGCCTCCCGCGCGGAGTTGCGTGCGACGGTCACCCAGGCACTCGCCGACCCGACCTGGCGGCTCGCCCCGCGGCGGCTGCGCTCGGCGGAGATGGGCGCCGCGCCCACGCTCACCGCGCGTGAGATCCAGGTCCTCGAAGGCATGAGCCACGGTCGCTCCAACGCCGAGATCGGCCGCGAGCTGTTCCTCTCCGAGGACACGGTCAAGACGCACGCCCGGCGGCTCTTCAAGAAGCTCGGCGCGTCGGACCGGGCCCACGCGGTGGCGCTCGGATTCCGGTGGGGTCTGGTGCGCTAGGGCCTGTCCGGCGGAACAGGCCGCAGGAAATCGACGGCGCCCTGTCCGTGCAGGTGAGTGGGGGCTGCTGCCTCCGGCTGCAAGGCGGAGGTGGGGGTCCCCCCGGCCGGAGGCTGGGGGAGGAGTCGGTCCGGGTCTCCCCTGCTCGAGCGGAGTCGAGAGCTTGGGGAAGGAACCATGGCGACCGACGGCAACGCGGCTGGGGGTCCCCCCTGCTCGAAGAGCTTGGGGGAGGGCGTGTCGGCCCCCGCGTCCGCGGCACGACCCGCCGGACAGGCCCTGAGGCCTGTTCTCCGGATCGGTCCGGCTCCGGTGTACGACATCGAGCGGCGGCCCGCGCGTACGGGCATGCGGATGCCCCGCGCGGACCGTCCCCAGCCGGACCGCACCCGCGTGGAGCCGCACCGATGACGGGCGGCGCCACCGGTGCGGACCGCCGCCGCACCGCCGGGTGCGACCCGCGGTCCGGCGCAGCGGGCGCGCTGCTCGGCCGCCCCGGACCGATCCGGGCGACAGGTCCTGCGGCCGTCCGCTCGTGCCTCGTCGGCAGAGGCGCGGAAAGCCCGGCCCACCAGGGCGCCGAAGCCGGCCGCCGGGTGCCCTGTGCCTGTTTCGCGGCGGATGACGCATCCTTGAGGTGTGGAGTTCCTCGGGGACGAGTCGGTCGAGCGGGAGGGGAGGGCGCAGGGGATGAGTTCCGGCGCACCTGCTCATAACGCTTCGGTGCACAACAAGGGACGTGGTGCCGCGGTGCAGAGGACCGCAGGGCACCATGGACCGATGCGCGACGACGAGGCGGGCACTGCCCAAGGGGCGATCGGTGCGCTCGTCCACCGCGCTGTCGACGGGGACGAGCAGGCGACACACGATCTGCTCGCCCATGTCCACCCCCTGGCGCTGCGGTACTGCCGCACCCGCCTGTCCCGGCTCCCGGGCGACGCCCGGCACTTCGTCGAGGACCTCGCCCAGGAGGTCTGCGTGGCGGTGCTCCTCGCGCTGCCCCGCTACAGGGACACCGGCCGTCCCTTCGAGGCGTTCGTCTTCGCCATCGCCGCGCACAAGGTGGCCGACCTGCAGCGCGCGGCGATGCGCCATCCCGGTCTGACAGCCGTACCTTCCGACGAGATGCCCGAGCGCCCCGACGACTCCCTCGGCCCGGAGGAGCGCGCCCTCCTCAGCAGCGACGCCGCGTGGGCCAAGAAACTGCTGGCCAACCTGCCCGAGAACCAGCGCGAGCTGCTTCTGCTGCGCATCGCCGTGGGCCTCACTGCGGAGGAGACCGGCCAGATGTTGGGAATGTCACCCGGCGCCGTCCGGGTCGCCCAGCACCGCGCGCTGAGCCGGCTGCGAGCCCTGGCGGAGCAGTGACCACCCCCGCGGAAACCATCCGCCGCCCGGCGCGCCCTTGGGCGGTGAACGGCCACCCGGCCAATTCCGTACGAACATACGAAGACCGGGGGCGGGTGGAACCATGGAATGAGACACCCCCGGTTCCCGTTAGCATGGACATCCGCACCGATCAAGGCCATTTGGGGAAGGTGTCATGACTGCGAACGTCGACGGAGTGCCCGAAAAATTCGCGACACTCGGGCTGACCTACGACGACGTGCTGCTGCTGCCGGGTGCATCCGAGGTGCTCCCCAACGCGGTCGACACCTCGTCCCGTATCTCGCGCAACGTCCGTGTGAACACCCCGCTGCTCTCGGCGGCCATGGACAAGGTGACCGAGTCCCGCATGGCGATCGCGATGGCCCGCCAGGGCGGTGTCGGCGTCCTGCACCGCAACCTGTCCATCGCGGACCAGGCCAACCAGGTCGACCTGGTGAAGCGCTCCGAGTCCGGCATGGTCACCGACCCGATCACCATCCACCCCGACGCCACGCTCGCCGAGGCCGACGCGCTGTGCGCCAAGTTCCGCATCAGCGGCGTCCCGGTCACCGACGGCAGCAAGAAGCTGCTCGGCATCGTCACCAACCGTGACATGGCCTTCGAGACCGACCGCTCCCAGCGGGTGCGCGACATCATGACGCCGATGCCGCTGGTCACGGGCCAGGTCGGCATCTCCCGCGTGGACGCCATGGAGCTGCTGCGCCGCCACAAGATCGAGAAGCTTCCCCTGGTCGACGACGAGGGGGTCCTCAAGGGCCTCATCACGGTCAAGGACTTCGTCAAGGCGGAGCAGTACCCCCACGCGGCGAAGGACTCGGAGGGCCGCCTGATCGTCGGTGCCGCCGTGGGCGCCAGCCCCGAGGCACTCGAGCGTGCCCAGGCGCTCGCCGAGGCCGGGGTGGACTTCCTGGTCGTCGACACCTCCCACGGCCACAACAGCAACGCCCTCAGCTGGATGTCGAAGATCAAGTCGAGCGTCGGCATCGACGTGATCGGCGGCAACGTCGCCACGCGTGACGGCGCCCAGGCGCTGATCGACGCCGGTGTCGACGGAATCAAGGTGGGTGTGGGCCCCGGCTCGATCTGCACCACCCGTGTGGTCGCCGGCATCGGCGTCCCGCAGGTCACCGCCATCTACGAGGCGTCCCTCGCGGCCCGTCCGGCCGGCGTGCCGTTGATCGGCGACGGCGGTCTGCAGTACTCCGGAGACATCGGCAAGGCGCTGGCCGCCGGTGCCGACACGGTGATGCTCGGCAGCCTCCTCGCCGGTTGCGAAGAGTCACCCGGCGAGCTGCAGTTCATCAACGGCAAGCAGTACAAGTCGTACCGCGGCATGGGCTCGCTCGGCGCCATGCAGTCGCGCGGCCAGGCCAGGTCGTACTCGAAGGACCGCTACTTCCAGTCCGACGTCGCCTCCGACGACAAGCTCGTCCCCGAGGGCATCGAGGGCCAGGTGCCCTACCGCGGTCCGCTGGCCAACGTGCTGCACCAGCTCGTCGGCGGCCTGCGCCAGACCATGGGCTACGTGGGCGCCGCCACCATCGAGGAGATGGAGAGCAAGGGCCGCTTCGTACGGATCACCTCCGCGGGCCTGAAGGAGAGCCACCCGCACGACATCCAGATGACGGTCGAGGCACCGAACTACAGCCGCACGTAGGCAGCGGCCCCCGAGGGCGGCCCCGGATGGCTCCGGGGCCGCCCTCGCCGTATGTCCGGCGCGCTGACTGCCACGGCCGTCGGGGATACTGGAAGGCGCTGCAACGCATCAGGGAAAGGCCACAGACGTGACTGAGATCGAGATCGGGCGAGGCAAGCGGGGCCGCCGGGCGTACGCCTTCGACGACATCGCCGTCGTCCCCAGCCGCCGTACGCGGGACCCGAAGGAGGTCTCGATCGCCTGGCAGATCGACGCCTACCGCTTCGAGCTGCCCTTCCTGGCAGCCCCCATGGACTCGGTCGTCTCGCCGGCCACGGCGATCCGCATCGGCGAGCTCGGCGGTCTCGGTGTGCTGAACCTCGAAGGGCTGTGGACGCGGTACGAGGACCCGCAGCCGCTGCTCGACGAGATCGCCGAACTGGACGCCGAGTCGGCCACGCGCCGTTTCCAGGAGATCTACACCGCCCCCATCAAGGAGGAGCTGATCGGGCAGCGCATCAAGGAGGTGCGCGACTCCGGCGTCGTCACCGCGGCCGCGCTCTCCCCGCAGCGCACCGCCCAGTTCTCCAAGGCCGTCGTCGACGCGGGCGTGGACATCTTCGTGATCCGCGGGACGACGGTCTCCGCGGAGCACGTCTCCAGCTCGCACGAGCCGCTCAACCTGAAGCAGTTCATCTACGAACTGGACGTCCCGGTGATCGTCGGCGGCTGCGCCACCTACACCGCGGCCCTGCACCTGATGCGCACCGGCGCGGCCGGCGTCCTGGTGGGCTTCGGCGGCGGCGCCGCACACACCACCCGCAACGTGCTGGGCATCCAGGTCCCCATGGCCACCGCGGTCGCCGACGTGGCCGCCGCCCGCCGCGACTACATGGACGAGTCCGGCGGCCGGTACGTGCACGTGATCGCGGACGGCGGCGTCGGCTGGTCGGGCGACCTGCCCAAGGCGATCGCCTGCGGCGCCGACGCGGTGATGATGGGCTCCCCGCTCGCGCGCGCCACCGACGGCCCGGGCAAGGGCAACCACTGGGGCATGGAAGCGGTGAACGAGGAGCTGCCGCGTGGCATGAAGGTCGACCTCGGCACCGTCGGCACCATCGAGGAGATCCTCACCGGCCCGTCGCACACGCCCGACGGCTCGATGAACCTCTTCGGCGCCCTGCGCCGCGCCATGGCCACCACCGGGTACAGCGAGCTGAAGGAGTTCCAGCGCGTCGAGGTGACGGTGGCGGACTCGCAGCACCGGCGGTGACGTGCTGCCGCGCTCGCCTTGAGCGCGGCGGACGCCCTTGAGAGTGATGACGGGGCTCGGCCACCCCACCGGCATGTGGGGTGGCCGAGCCCCGTCGTGTGTACGGGTGGGGGAGTGGTGGTGGGGGCGCGTGGGGCGGTAGGGGGGCGTGCGGTTGCTTTCGGGGTGAATGCCGGAGGAAAGGCCGTTTCGAGTCGATAGTGTCCGTGTTCGGCGGCTCAGCTCTCGGGGTCGCCCCCTTCCAAGGACACGTTCCGGACCTCGCCCTTCGGGGCCCGGACCGATTCTGAACGGACCGCCCAACCGGGCTGACGGGCGGCCTCGTGGAAGGGGGCGTGCCCATGGGTCGCCACCGCAAGCCCACCCGCTGGGACCGTATCCGTCTGTGGACGGTGAAGTGCCGGAGGAGGTGGGTCTTGCGGATCTTTGGATGGTGAGCGGCCACCCCTAAGAGGCATAGGGGTGGACACTCCGTGATCCATCTGGGGCCTGCCGCAGTTAGCCGCTGCGGTGGGCCCCACTTTTTGTACGGTACCGGATTCGCCGGCGGCTGGTCCGGTACCGGGG
This sequence comes from Streptomyces sp. GDS52, assembly GCF_052246875.1. Taxonomy (NCBI): domain Bacteria; kingdom Bacillati; phylum Actinomycetota; class Actinomycetes; order Kitasatosporales; family Streptomycetaceae; genus Streptomyces; species Streptomyces sp. GDS52. The sequence goes on along the minus strand of NZ_CM125966.1, from coordinate 2,844,534 downwards.
AGGTGGGTCTTGCGGATCTTTGGATGGTGAGCGGCCACCCCTAAGAGGCATAGGGGTGGACACTCCGTGATCCATCTGGGGCCTGCCGCAGTCAGCCGCTGCGGTGGCCTCCACCCGAATCCCAAGGTACTCACGCAGAATGCCGCCTACCACCGGCTCCTGGAGCACGGCGGGCCCTGGGCGCCCCCTCTCACAACCGGTGCGCCGCCCCCGTCGGGGTGGCCCCGCGTGTGTCCAGCAGCAGCTGGGCCTTCACCGACAGGCCCTGCAGGTCGTAGGTGCGGTGCTGCTGGAGCAGGATCGTCAGGTCGGCGTCGGCGGCGGCCTCGTACAGGGAGTCGGCGCGCGGGAGGGGGCGGTCGAGCACGCTCCAGGACGGGACGTGCGGGTCGTGGTAGCTGACGGAGGCGCCCAGCTCCATCAGCCGCGTCGCGATCTCCTGCGCGGGGCTGCCCTGCTGGTCGGCGAGGTCGGCCTTGTAGGTGACGCCGAGGAGCAGCACGCGTGCGCCGCGGGCCGACTTGCCGTGTTCGTTGAGGAGCGCGGCGGCGCGCTGTACGACGTAGTGCGGCATCCGTCCGTTGACCTGCTGGGCGAGTTCCGCCATCCGCAGGGTGCGGCCGGTGTGGGCGGTCAGGTCCTGGGCGACGGCGTGGCCGCCGACGCCGGGGCCGGGGCGGAAGGCGTGGAAACCGAAGGGTTTGGTCTCCGCGCAGCGGATGACGTCCCACAGGTCGACGCCCAGGTCGTGGCAGAGCACGGCCATCTCGTTGACGAGGGCGGTGTTGACGTGCCGGAAGTTGGTCTCCAGCAACTGCACGGTCTCCGCTTCCCGTGGGCCGCGCGCGCGTACGACCTTGTCGGTGAGTCTCCCGTAGAACGCGGCGGCCGACTCGGTGCAGGCCGGGGTGAGCCCGCCGATGACCTGTGGGGTGTTGGCGGGGGTGAAGTCGCGGTTGCCGGGATCGACGCGGCTGGGGGAGTAGGCGAGGTGGAAGTCGCGGCCCGCGCGGAGCCCGGATCCGGATTCGAGCAGGGGGCGCAGGAGCCCCTCGGTCGTCCCGGGTGGGGCCGGCGACTCGAGGATCACCGTGGTGTGGGGACGCAGCCGCGCGGCCAGGGTGCGGGCGGCCGTCTCCACCTGGCTGAGGTCCAGCCCGCCTTCCACGCCGGGTGGGGCCGGTGCGCAGATGACCGCCGTCCGTACCCGGCCGAGTTCGACCGGGCTGGTCATCACCCGGAATCCCTGCGCGACCATGCGGCGCAGTTCGGCGGGGCTGAGGGAGGAGGCCTCCGGGCCGGTCCGGTAGCCGATGGTGGGGATACCGGCGGTGACGGCTGCCTGGGCCAGGGGCAGGCCGTACGGGCCGAGTCCGATGACGGCGAGATCTGCGGGCATGGCGTGGGCCGTCCTTCCCAGTAACCGAAGCGGGACAGGCGCGCAAGCCCTGTGGACAGAACGAGCGAGCGCAATGTCAGACTAGGAGTAAATATGACCGATTTGCTGTATTGGTCGGTCGAGTTTCGGCGAGTCGCCGCGAGGGTTGTCCACAGGCTTGGGAGTGAGCGGTGGCTGGAGTCGGGCAACCCGGCCAGAATTTGGGCATGAGGGAGGGGGACCGGGCTTCGCCCCACGGGTGCGGCCGATGCGACCGACGAGCGGGAGGCAGCGGTGAGGACAGCGACACTGGGACCGGCGGAGCGCGCCGAGTCACTCGCATCCATGGCCGAGCGTGAGCTGGACGTCCTGGTGGTGGGCGGCGGTGTGGTGGGCGCCGGCACCGCGCTCGACGCCGTGACCCGCGGTCTGTCCACGGGACTGGTCGAGGCGCGTGACTGGGCGTCGGGTACCTCCAGTCGGTCCAGCAAACTCATCCACGGCGGTCTGCGCTATCTGGAGATGCTCGACTTCGCCCTCGTGCGGGAGGCGTTGAAGGAGCGGGGCCTGCTGCTGGAGAAACTCGCCCCGCATCTGGTGAAGCCGGTGCCGTTCCTCTACCCGTTGCAGCACAGGGGCTGGGAGCGGCTGTACGCCGGGGCGGGCGTCGCGCTCTACGACACCATGTCGATGGCCCCGGGGCATGGCCGCGGGCTGCCCGTGCACCGGCATCTGAGCCGTCGTCACGCACTGCGTGTGGCCCCGTGTCTGAAGAAGGACACCCTGGTCGGGGCGTTGCAGTACTACGACGCCCAGATGGACGACGCCCGGTTCGTGGCGACCCTGGTGCGCACCGCGGCGGCGTACGGCGCGCGAGTCGCCAACCGTGCCCGGGTGACCGGGTTCCTGCGCGAGGGTGAACGGGTCGTCGGCGCCCGGGTGCGGGATGTCGAGGGCGGCGGGGAGTACGAGGTCCGTGCCAAGCAGGTCGTCAACGCCACCGGGGTGTGGACCGACGACACCCAGGCGATGGTGGGCGAGCGGGGCCAGTTCCACGTACGGGCCTCCAAGGGCATCCACCTGGTCGTCCCCAAGGACCGCATCCACTCCACGACCGGGCTCATCCTGCGCACGGAGAAGTCCGTACTGTTCGTCATCCCGTGGGGCCGGCACTGGATCGTCGGGACCACGGACACCGGCTGGGACCTGGACAAGGCGCACCCGGCCGCGTCCAGCGCGGACATCGACTATCTGCTCGAGCATGTGAACTCGGTGCTCGCGGTCCCGCTCGGCAGGGACGACGTCCAGGGCGTGTACGCCGGCCTCCGGCCCCTGCTCGCAGGGGAGTCCGACGCCACCAGCAAGCTGTCGCGGGAGCACACCGTGGCGCATCCCGTCCCCGGACTCGTCGTGGTCGCGGGCGGCAAGTACACGACGTACCGGGTGATGGCCAAGGACGCGGTGGACGAGGCCGTGCACGGTCTCGACGTACGCGTCGCCGCCTGCGTCACCGAGGACACACCGCTGGTGGGCGCCGAGGGGTACCGGGCGTTGTGGAACGCGCGGGCGCGGATCGCCGCGCGCACCGGACTGCACGTGGTGAGGGTCGAGCATCTGCTGAACCGGTACGGGACGCTGGCGGAGGAGGTCCTGGAACTGATCGCCCAGGACCCCTCGCTGGGCGAACCGCTGCAGGCGGCCGACGACTATCTGCGCGCCGAGATCACCTACGCCGCCTCGCACGAGGGGGCGCGCCACCTGGACGACGTGCTGACCCGGCGCACCCGCATATCGATCGAGACGTTCGACCGGGGTACGCGCAGCGCACGGGAGGCCGCCGAGCTGATGGCGCCGGTGCTGGGCTGGGACAAGGACCGGATCGAGCGCGAGGTACAGCACTACGAGAAGCGGGTGGAGGCCGAACGGGAGTCGCAGCGCCAGCCGGACGACCTGACGGCGGACGCGGCACGGCTGGGAGCGCCGGACATCGTTCCGATGTAGGCCGCCCGGGTCCGAAGGCTGCTTTCACTCAAATTTCACTCGAACGAGTGTCGTGAACTGGGATCTCCGTCCGGAACCCGGGCGTTCTACCAGGTGCGAGGGCAGAACTCGGCCGCGAGCACCGCGGATATGAGACCGGGATCCGCTATCGCGTCCGTGTTCACCCGGAGGGTGAGGGCATGCCCGCCGTCGGCGGTGGTTGCGGTGCGCACGTAACTGCCGGAGATGTATCCGTTGTGCCCCCACACGGTGGTGCCGCACGGAAGCTTCACGGGGAACAGGCCCATGCCGTACGAGCCGTGTGCGGCACGGGTGTCGAGCATCTCGCGCAGTTGACGCGGGGGGAGCAGTCCACCGCCGAGCAGACTCGCGTAGAAGCGGTCCAGATCGGCGAGCGTGGTCACCAGCTCGCCTGCGGCGCCGGCCACCCGCGGGTCGAGTTCGGTGACGTCGGTTCCGTCGGTGGAGTAGGCGCGGCCGTGTGGAGCGGGCAGCGAGGTGCGGGAGCCGGGAAAGGAGGTGCCCGTCAGACGCAGAGGGGAGATGATGCGCCGCTCGGCCTCGGTGGCGTACGAGTGGCCGGTGACGCGTTCGACGACCAGGCCGAGCAGGGCGTAGTTGGTGTTCGAGTAGGTGAAGCGGCCGGGGTCGGCCGGGGAGTGGGTGAGTGCGATGCGCAGTGCCTGACGTGGAGTGACGGGGACGGTGCCACCGGTGTCCTCGGCGAAGTCGTACAGGCCGCTGGTGTGGTTGAGCAGGGAACGCAGGGTCAGCGCGCGACCGTCGTTGCCCGCTCCTCGCACCAGTCCCGGAAGATGTTTCTCCACGGTGTCGGAGAGCGACAGGCGGTGCTCGTCCGCCAGTTGCAGGACGACCGTCGCGATGAACGTCTTCGTGACGCTGCCGGCGCGGAAGTGGTCGGCCCGGGTGATGCCCTCGCCGGCGGAGGCATAACGCGAGCCGGTCTCCTCCAGGGCAAGGAGGGCTGCCGCCGGGGCTCCACCCTGTGTGACCAGCAACGGGAGGAGCGCGTCCGCCGGCGGGGCCGGCAGAGTCGAGGAAGCGGTCGGGGTCAGGGCGAGCGAAGCCACGGACACAGCGATGGCCAGCAGTGTCCGAGGCGGCGGCATCCCGGTTCCCCTCTCGTCGGAGGGACATCATGCAAGGTGGCGGAACACGTCCTTCCCCCGGGTTCCGGGTGCGCCGGGTATGAGGTGTCGTCAGGGGCACCCTGGGCGTGGAGCACTTGTCGGGTGAGGGACAATGAAGTCTCTGTCAGGGCGGGTTGCATGAGGGGACGCATGTCGGAGCCGGAGCGGGCGGGGACACCCCGTCAGGACGAGAGCGCACGTCTCCTCGCCGGGCGGTACCGGCTGGGAGATGTGCTCGGCCGCGGCGGCATGGGGACGGTGTGGCGAGCCGTGGACGAGACCCTGGGCCGGACGGTCGCCGTCAAGGAACTCCGGTTCCCGTCGAGCATCGACGAGGAGGAGAAGCGGCGGCTGATCACACGGACGCTGCGCGAGGCCAAGGCGATCGCTCGAATCCGCAACAACAATGCCGTGACGGTCTTCGACGTGGTCCAGGAGGACGACCGGCCCTGGATCGTGATGGAGCTCGTGGAGGGCAAGTCGCTCGCCGAAGCCATCCGGGAGGACGGCCTGCTGGAGCCCCGGCGTGCCGCCGAGGTCGGGCTCGCGGTGCTCGACGTGCTGCGCTCCGCGCACCGGGAGGGCATTCTGCACCGGGACGTGAAGCCGTCGAACGTGCTGATCGCCGAGGACGGCCGGGTCGTGCTCACCGACTTCGGTATCGCCCAGGTCGAGGGTGACCCGTCCATCACCTCGACCGGCATGCTCGTCGGCGCCCCCTCCTACATCTCCCCGGAGCGGGCCCGCGGGCACAAGCCGGGGCCGGCGGCCGACCTCTGGTCGCTCGGCGGGCTGCTGTACGCGGCGGTGGAGGGTACGCCGCCGTACGACAAGGGTTCCGCGATCGCGACGCTCACGGCGGTGATGACCGAGCCGCTCGAGGAGCCCAGGAACGCGGGACCGCTCAGGGACGTCATCTACGGGCTGCTCAACAAGGACCCCGCCCAGCGGCTCGACGACACCCGCGCGCGGGCCATGCTGAGCGCGGTGATCCACGCACCCGGGGGCAAGCGGAGCGACCCGGAACCTGCGGACGCGACGAAGGTCGTGCCGCTGCCCGAACAGCCCGATGGGCGTGCCGGTGGCGGAAGCAGGCGGGGCGAGGAGGCCGGGGAGCGACTGCGCGGTGCGATGCGTTCCGTGCGGAAAGCGGCGGTGGCCGCCGGCTCGGCCGGCGCCGCGGCGACGACACGCGCCAAGTCCGGCGGTGGCGTCGGAAGTTCGGCGGCCGGCACGACATCCGGTGCGGCGGCCGGAACCCGGGCCGAGGGGAGGCCGGCTGTGGGGTCCCCCTCGGGGTCCGGGCCGGCCTCGGCCTCGACACCGGGTTCACCCCGTGGCTCCGGTGCGGGCTCGGGTCCGACGCCGCACCCGGCACCCGGCAAGGCGTCGAACCAGGCTCCCGGCGGGCGGAGTTCGGGATGGCCCGTGATGACGCCGCCGGATCTGCCGGCGAGGTCCGCGCCGAAGGCGTCGCTCACCGACGTGGTGCCGCGGCGGACGCTGGTCGTCATCGCGGCGGTCGTGGTGCTCGCCGTGCTCGGTACCGTGCTGGCCATCGTGCTCAGCGGTGATGGCGACGAGAACGGCGCGGGGGCGAAGGGCGGCGGCGCGGACAAGGTCGCCTCCAGCCAGGCACCCGGCGCCGACACCAAGAACGCCGAGGGCACCGGGGCCGAGACCGGCACCAAGAACGCCGAGGACGAAACCGGTACCGATGGTGCGGCGAACGAGTCGGTGGACCCGAAAACCGGCGCGGGAGGGGAACCGGAGTCCGGCGACGCCGGTTCGGAGGAGAGCGAGGCCGACGACGCGGCCGGGGACGGGGACGGCGCCTCGGCGGTGAAGGCGACGCACAACGGGAGCCAGGGCTACTCGATCGGACTGCCCGAGGGCTGGCAGTACCGGTCGACGGACGGGGCCGGCGACCGCTTCACCGGGCCCGACGGACAGCGGTTGCTCGTCGCCTGGACGTCCACGCCGCAGGGCGACCCGGTGGCCGACTGGAAGAGGCAGGAACGCGGCATGGTGCGTCCGCAGTACGAGAGGATCCGCATAGAGGCGGTGGACTACCGGGGGTGGAACACCGCCGACTGGGAGTTCACCTCCATGGACGGGGGGACGAAGTACCGGACCATAGACCGGGGCTTCGTCGTCGACGGCCGGTACGGGTACGCGCTGATGTACTCGGCGAAGGCCGCCGACTGGGACGGTGAGCAGCGCAAGGGGACGTGGCAGGTGCTGACGCAGTCCTTCGAGCCCAAGTCCTGAGCATGGACGCCCGCTTGATTGGGGAGTGAGATCTGGCATCCCCTCACTGCGGGTTGCCTCCGGCACGTATCGTGAGTGTTCGCAGACCGTACGCAGCCGGAACGGGCCGCCGGGCGAGCGGAACCGACCGACCATATCGCCGGGGGAGGCACAGTGGACGAATACGCGGGACGAGTTCTCGCCGATCGCTACCGCCTGCCGCTGCCTCCCTCCGACGAGTACGAACTGACCGAGACCCGCGCCTTCGACACCTACAGCGGGCAGGAAGTCCTGGTCAGGCAGGTGCCGTTGCCGGAGGTCGTCGAGGCCGAGGTGCTCGACGCGGAGGGGCTGCCCGACGGTTTCACGGCGCGTGACGGAAGCGTCCGGCGGGCCGCCGGACGTACCGGCGACCGCGCGGGTGTGCGGCGGCCCACCGACCCCGTGGCGCGGCGCGCGGTCGAGGCCGCGCAGGCCGCGGCGGCCATCCCCGACCATCCGCGGCTGGACCAGGTCTTCGACGTGTTCGCGGAGGGCGGTTCCCTGTGGATCGTCAGCGAACTGGTGTCCGCCCGACCGTTGGCGGCGCTGCTGGCCGAGCAGCCGCTGACTCCGTACCGGGCGGCCGAGGTCGCCTCGGACGTCCTGATGGCGGTGCGGGTCCTGCACGCCCACGGCTGGGTGCACCGGAACATCACCCCGCGCACGGTGCTGGTCTGCGACGACGGCCGGGTGATGCTCACCGGTCTCGCCGTCGGCGCGGCGGAGGAGGCGCTGTGCGGGTACGACCCGGTGCCTGCCGAGGATCCCCTCGTCGCGTCCCCTCCCGCTTCGGGTGCTCCCGTTTCGGGCACGGAGGTTCCGGATGCCGTCGTTCCGAACGCCGGGGTGCCGGGGGCGGGGGAGCTCGGGGAGCTGGGACCGGTGGCGCCCACGGGTACAGGCGCGGGCAGGGGCGCTTCGGCTCCGCAGCGCACCCCGTCGTGGCCCCCTGGCTTCACGGCCGAGCCGGACCCGAACCCCGACGCCGCACGGCGGGCCGCCATCGAGGCGCGGGCCGGCCGATTGCCCGGTGACGGGACGGCGAACCCGGCCAACGGCACCTCCGCCGCGGCGGCCCCACGGCCCGTCGACAGCGCCGGGGAGGTCAGGGCCGCACGCGCGGGGGCGATCGCCGCGTACCGGGCGGGCACCCGCGCCGCCGCCCGGGTGCAGGAGGCACAGCAGACCGGTGCGGTCCCGCCGGGGCAGATAGCCGACCCCTACGGCGTGGGAACCACCGGCAGGCCCTCCCCCAAGCTCTTCGAGCAGGGGGGACCCCCAGCCGCGTTGCCGCCCGGCGGTTCCACGTCAGCACCCGCGCTCAGCCCGGCGACCGGCCCGGCGACCGCCCCCGCGACCGATGCGGCGGATTCGGGAGGCTTCGCCCCGTCCGGCGGGGCCGCCCCGCCCGCCCGCTGGGACGATCCGGCGGCCCACGCGCCCGCGCGCCGGGCCCCCACCACCGCGCTGGCCGCCGAGCGGGCACGGCAGGCGCGGATGGCCGTCGTCGGCCCCGTGACGGAGCGGTGGGCGCCGGAGCAGGCCGGGCCCGTGCACGAGAACTGGCAGCTGGCCGCGCCCATCGGCCCCGCGACCGATCTGTGGGCGCTGGGCGCGCTCCTGTTCCGGGCCGTGCAGGGCCACGCGCCCTACCCGGAGGAGTCGACGGCCGAACTGGTGCAGATGGTGTGCGCCGAACCCCCCGCGTTCGCCGAGGAGTGCGGACCGCTCAGGCCGGTCGTGGAGTCGCTGCTGCGTCAGGACCCCACCGAGCGGCTGGACTTCGAGGAGTTGCGCGGCTGGCTGCGCTCACTGGTGCGGTCGGCGCCCGAGCCGGAGGCCGGCGTACACGTCATAGCGGCACCGCCGGTCGACACCAGCCGGCTGCCCGTCGTGCGCCGCCGGGGCGAGCTGGTGCGCAGACGCCGCGCCGCGCTGCCCGCGCACCACGGACGGCACAAGCGGGCCAAACAGGAGTCGGGGTCCCCGCGCCGGCTGGGCCGCACCCTGCTCCTGCTGGTGCTGTTCGCCATGGCCGCGGCGATCGCGTACGCCGTCCTGTTCATGCCGAAGGCCGGAGAGGGGACCGGGGGCGCGGCCGACCGTACCGGTGCCGCCGGAGAGGTCGGCGGGGCGTCTCCGTCGCGGGAGGCCGGGGGAGCGCCGGGCGCCGACGACTCCTCGGCGAAACCGGACGACCCGAAGAGCCCGAAGAGCCCGGAGGGCGGCGCCGAGGAGTCGGCCGGGTCGAACGAGACGCAGACCACCGGCCCCGACGCCGCCAAGGGCTTCACCCTGCGCAAGGATCCGGAGGGCTTCCGGGTCGCCGTCGCCGAGGGATGGCAGCGCACCGGGAAGAACGGCAGCGGCCAGGTCGTCTACTCCAGCGGCGACTTCGAGCTGATCGTCGTACCGGGCCGGGACAGTGCCTCGCAGTACGGCGACGACCCGATGGCCTACCAGCGGGACGACGAGCGTGAGCTCCAGCCGTACCGCGACTCCAGCTGGGCCACGTCCACCGGGCTGAAGACCATCGAGGTGGGCGGACGGAGCATGGCCGAGGGACAGTTCACCTGGACCGGCGGCGACGGGGGCGAGCTGTACGTCCGTAACCTCGCGGCGTTGATCGACGGCCGGTACCACGTCGTGCAGGTGCGGGGCCCGGAGGGCGAACGGGACGAGGTGAGCCGGCTGTTCGAGCAGGCGTCGACGACATACCGGTTCACCGGCTGACCGGAGAAGCGGCGGGGAAGCGGAAGGGAAGCGGCGGGGAAGCGGAAGGGAGGAGCCCGAGGGGCGTACGCCTCCGCAGGCACTTTGGTTGCTTTCCGTCCCGTACAGCGACAACCATCACAGTGCGGTCTCCATGGCCCCTCTTCGGTTCCCAGGGCCGACCCGGGTACCTACCCTGAGGTTGTCAAGACCATTGCGGGGCAAGGTGAATGAGATACAGGGGCAGCTCGTCGCGGGCCGCTACCGGCTGGGTGAAGCCATCGGCAGCGGTGGCATGGGCCGGGTGTGGCACGCGCATGACGAGGTGCTGCACCGATCCGTCGCGGTCAAGGAGCTGACCGCCGCTCTCTACGTCCCCGAGAGCGAGCAGGCCAGGCTGCTGGCGCGCACCCGCGCCGAGGCGCGCGCGGCGGCACGGATCAACCACTCCGCGGTCGTCACGGTGCACGACGTACTGGAGCACGACGGCCGCCCCTGGATCGTCATGGAGCTGGTCGAAGGCCACTCGCTCGCCGACGCCGTCAACGAGCGGGAGCGTGTCGAGCCCCGCGAGGCGGCACGGATCGGTCTGTGGGTGCTGCGCGCCCTGCGGGCCGCGCACGCCGCCGGTGTGGTGCACCGTGACGTCAAGCCCGGCAACGTGCTCCTCGGCGGCGACGGGCGCGTGCTGCTCACCGACTTCGGCATCGCGCAGATAGAGGGTGACACGGCGATCACCCGGACCGGAGAGGTCGTCGGCTCGGTCGACTATCTCGCACCCGAGCGCATCCGCGGCCAGGATCCCGGCCCCTCCTCCGACCTCTGGGCGCTCGGTGCCACGCTGTACACGGCGGTGGAGGGCAGATCGCCGTTCCGCCGGACATCCCCGCTGACCACCATGCAGGCGGTCGTCGAGGAGGAGGCCGGTGAACCTCGGTACGCCGGCCCGCTCGCGCCCGTCATCAGCGCGCTCCTGCGCAAGGATCCGGCCATGCGGCCCGACGCGGCGGAGACCGAGCAGATGCTCGCCGAGGCCGCGGAGGGGCGTCGGCCGAACTCGGCGCAGATGTACGTGCCGACGCAGGTCGTCGACGTACCCGCGCCCGTATCCGCTCCCGCTCCCGCCCCTGTGCCGACGCCGTCGCCCTCGCCGTACGGGCCCGGGGTCGGTGTGGGTGCCACGGCCGTTCAACCGCCTTCCGCGGACGTGGCCGCCGGGACCGGGCGGCGCGGACGCTCGCGCCTGATCGCCCTGGTCGTGGTCCTGGCCGCACTCGTCGGCGGGAGCGCCGCGGCGCTGCTCCACGAGGGCGAGGGCGACGCACGGGGCGGTGGCGGTACCTCGGCGGCACCTTTCGACACGACCAGACCCAAGCCCGCCCCCGACACGACCGGTGGCACGGGTGACGACACCGAGCAGACGGGACGGCAGAGGGACGAGCAGACGGACGACCTGCCGGAGGGCTGGGTGCGCCGCACCGATCCCTTCGGCTTCAGCGTCGTCCTGCCCGGTGAGGACTGGGAGCGGGTCGTCTTCGACGAGGAGACCCGCCAGGTCGACTACACGCCCGACGGCGGCAAGCACTTCATCCGCATCGCCGCCGACGACTCCCCCGACTTCGACGACCCGTACGAGCACCTGAGAGACCTGGACCAGCAGATAGGGCAGCGGCTGGTCGACTACCGGCAGGTGGGTCTGGAGCGCCGCGTCTACCGCGACCGCAAGAGCGCGCGACTCGAGTACATCTGGACCGCGCTGCCCAAGGACACGAAGTTCCCGGGGCCGTACCGGGCCGTCGACCAGATGTACCTCTCGCGCGACGGGGTCGAGTACGCGCTCTACATGGCGGCCCCGGCCGAGGACTGGGCCACCACGAGCAAGCAGTTCGAAACGATCCTGCAGGGATGGCGCGAACCTCAGTAGCGGGCAGGCTTGGCCGAATAGACCCACCGGAGGGGACACATCCGGTGGGGCATGATGGGCCCATGGGGACCGAGGGGGAGCCCGGAGACGGGGCGGCACGGAACAACGCCCGTGTCATAGCGGGCCGTTACCGGCTGGCGGAGAGGCTCGGCCGCGGCGGCATGAGCGTGGTGTGGCGGGCGACCGACCAGTTACTCGGGCGTGACGTCGCCGTCAAGGAACTCCCCCTCGACGAGACGCTCTCCGCGGCGGAGGCCCGGCGGCAGCGGGACCGTACGCTCCGTGAGGCACGCGCGCTCGCCCAGTTGAGCCACCCGCACATCATCATCGTCCACGATGTCGTCGAGGACGACGAACGCCCGTACATCGTGCTGGAGTTGATCGACGGCGGATCGCTGGCCGACCGTATCGCCACGCGGGGCCCGGTCGATGCCGCGGAGGCCGCGCGCATCGGCATCGATCTGCTCGGCGCGCTGCGCGGCGCCCACGCGGCGGGTGTCCTGCACCGCGACCTCAAACCCGCGAACGTGCTGCTGGAGCGCGGCACCGACCGGGTCGTCCTCACCGACTTCGGGATCGCGCAGGTGGCGGGGGCCACCACGCTCACCGAGTCCGGTTCCTTCGTCGGCTCGCCCGAGTACACCGCCCCCGAGCGGATGTCCGGGGCCAGGACCGGCCCCGAGTCCGACCTGTGGTCGCTCGGCGCCCTGCTGTGCACGGTGCTCAGCGGTGAGTCGCCGTTCCGCCGGGACTCGATCGGCGGGGTCGTGCACGCGGTCGTGACCGACGAGATACGGCCGCCCGCGCAGGCCGGGCCGATCCTGCCCGTCGTACGGGGCCTGCTGGAGCGCGACCCCGACCGGCGGCTGGACGCGGACCGGGCCGAGCGGATGCTGCGGGCCTTCCGCGAGACGGGCCGCACACCGGAGTACCCGCCCCTCGGATACGCCGTGGCGACGGAGACCGAGGGACGGGCGGCCGGCAGGGCGGGGACGGCCGGAGGAAGCGGGGCCGGGAGAGGGGCTGTCGGAGGAGGAGTCGGGCGGTGGCGCCCGGCCGACGGCCTCGCCGGGGAACACCCGGTCCGGCAGCCCACGCGGAGCGTGCTCGTGGCCGCGCTGGCCGTCGCCGCGATGGCGGGCGCCGGGGTGTCCGCGGCGGCGCTGCTCCTGGACCATGACGGTGACGGGGGCGGAAGCGGAGGCGGCGGTACGCCGTCCAGCACGGGACCGCGGACACCCGCGAGCCAGTCTCCGGAGCCCCGGCCGTCCGATACACCACGCCCGTCCCGCACGGGTCGCCCGTCGGCCACGCCGTCTCCCACAGCGGTGCCTCCCACGACCGTCCCCACGGCTCCCGGCGCGTCCGTCACGTCCGGCACGCCGTCCGACATACCGCCCGACACGCCCTCCGGTGTGACGTCCGGCGCGACGTCACCGGCCGCATAGCGGCGTAAACCGGAGATAAGCCGCCGGCAGGGTCACGGGTCTGTGACCGGACGCTGTTCGAAGTGGCTCCGTGAGGGGTTGGCGCGATATGGATGGAGCATGAGCAGCCACGGGGGAGCCCGCCAGGGTGGGGTAGACGAGCCGACGAGTTTTGATCTGCAACCGCCGACCCCGCACCCGGACCGGGTTCCGAACCCGGCCGCGCCCATGCCGCATCCCGGCAACCCGTACGCGTCCCCCACACAGATGGTGCCGCCGCAGGCGCACACCCGACGGGAACCGCCGCAGCCGCCCCACTCACCGCCGCCCTCCTCGCAGCCGTCGCGGGAGCCCGGCGTCGGTCGGCTCATCGCCGGTCGTTACCGGCTGCTCTCCAAGCTCGGGCACGGCGGCATGGGCACGGTGTGGCGGGCCGCGGACGAGACGGTGGACCGCGAGGTCGCCGTCAAGGAGCCCCGCGTCCCGGACCACCTTCCCGAACGCGAACGCGCCAACGCCTTCGAACGAATGCGCCGCGAGGCCCGGGCCGCGGCCCGGCTCGACCACCCGGCGGTGGTCAACGTCCATGACGTCGCGGTCGTGGACGGACAGCCGTGGATCGTGATGGAACTGGTCCAGGGCCGCTCGCTGGGCGCCGTACTGCAGGAGGAGGGCACCCTCTCCGCGCGCGAGGCGGCCAGGGTCGGCCTGGAGGTGCTCGGCGCGCTGGAGGCCGCGCACGCGGCCGGCATCCTGCACCGGGACGTGAAACCGGACAACGTGCTGCTCGGCCGGCACGACCGGGTCGTCCTCACCGACTTCGGCATCGCCCAGATCGAGGGCGAGACCAACCTGACCGACACCGGCGGCTTCGTCGGTTCGCCCGAGTACATCGCGCCGGAGCGGGTGCTGGGCCAGCGCCCCGGCCCCGCCTCCGACCTGTGGTCCCTCGGTGTCGTGCTGTACGCGGCCACGGAGGGGGTCTCGCCGTTCCGGCGCAGCAACACGCCCGCGACCCTCCAGTCCATCCTGCATGCCGCGCCCGCGCCGCCGGCCGTAGCGCAGGGGCCGCTGGCCGAGGTCATCACCGGACTGCTGCAGAAGGACCCGGTGCACCGCCCGAACGCCGCGCAGGTCCGGGCGCTGCTGGAAACCGTCGCCAACCCGCCCGCGCCGCCGCCCACGCAGGTCGTCCACTCCCCGGGACTCGGCGACGGGTCCGGGGTCGGTTCCGGGCCCGGCGGCAAGGGTGGTGTCCGCATCGGTTACCGGACGCTGGCCGGTCTGGGGGCGGCGGTCGTCGCCGGAGCGGTGGCCGCGTACCTGGTGATCGCGGACCCCTTCGCGGGGCCGCTGCCGGACGGCTGGGAGATCCACGAGGAGAAGGACGTCGCGGCGTCCGTGCCGGTGCCGAAGGGCTATCAGCGAACCGTGCCCGACCGGGAGAAGGACAAGGACCACTGGGTCAGGTACACGGACCACAGCGGCAGCATCTGGGTCGGCCTGACACTCGATCGGAAGGCCGAGGATACCGGCAACACCATCGAGGGCTCCGCCGACGCCGAGATGTACGACGACGACAAGCGCTTCAAGGAGACCGGCAACTACTCCCTCGACATGCCGGCGAACCCGAAGACCCACCCGAAGCCCAACCTCACCCACAAGGGGAGGAAGGCCGCGGAGAACACCGTCGTCTACACCACGGACGACAGCCAGAACCCCCGTCCGCGCGAGATGCGGATCTTCTACTACAGGACCTCCGCCGAGGACATGTACAAGCTCACCATCAGCTACCCGGGCAAGGGCGACTTCACGGAGCGCGGGCGTGAGGTGGCCCGGACCGTGATCGACAACCTGGACATCGAGGAGTCCGCCGAGGGATCCGCCAAGGAGTCCGCCGAGGAGCCGGTCGACGCACCCTGAACCGATCAACGCCCTGATCAGCGGGTTTGTTGCCAGCGTTCACTGGCAGGGTGTGTGAGCGGTCCGTGAATCTGTTACCGGCGGGTACACAAAGTGTCCGCGTGGGCATACCCTGCCGCTCATGACGGACGTGCAGACCAGCCGGGACACCACCGGTACCAACCCCCTCGCCCCCGCCCCGGCGGGCGCCCGCACCGCGGTCGACGTGGTCACTCCCGAACTGGTCGCCCAGCTCACCAAGGGAGTCGCCGGTTCCGGGCGGACCGCCAACCACACGCCCTTCACCGGCGAGAAGCTGGCGGACCTCCCCGAGTCGACCCCCGAGGACGTGGAGCGGGCCTTCGCGGCGGCCCGCACCGCCCAGGCCGTGTGGGCGCAGATCCCGGTACGGCGGCGCGCCGCCGTCCTGCTCCGGTTCCACGACCTGGTGCTGGAGCGCCAGGCCGAGGTGCTCGACCTGATCCAGCTGGAGACCGGCAAGGCCCGCCTGCACGCCCACGAGGAGGTCCAGGCCGTCGCCATCGCCGCCCGCCACTACGGCCGCCGGGCCGCCGCGTATCTGCGGCCCAAGCGCCACGCGGGCGCCATGCCGGCCCTCACGAAGGTCACCGAACTGCGCCACCCGCGCGGTGTCGTCGGCCAGATCGCGCCCTGGAACTACCCGCTGGAGCTGTCCGTCGGCGACGCGCTCCCGGCGTTCGTCGCGGGCAACGCGGTCGTGATGAAGCCCGACACGGAGACCTGCCTCACCGCGCTCTGGGCCCGTGACCTGCTGGTCGAGGCCGGGCTGCCCGCCGACGTCTTCCAGGTCGTGCTCGGCGAGGGGCCGGTCGTCGGTCCGGAGGTCGTCCGGCACGCCGACTACGTCTCCTTCACCGGCTCCACCCGCACCGGCCGTGAGGTCGCCCGGAGCGCCGCCGCCCGCCTGGTCGGCGTCTCCCTCGAACTCGGCGGCAAGAACGCCATGCTGGTCCTGGAGGACGCCGACCTGGACAAGGCCGCCGCCGGTGCCGTCCGCGCCTGCTTCTCCTCCGCGGGCCAGCTCTGCATCTCCATCGAGCGGCTGTACGTCCACGAGTCGGTCGCCGACGCCTTCCTGGAGCGCTTCGCCGCCCGGACCCGCGCGATCCGCCTCGGCACCTCCCTGAGCTACGGCGCCGACATGGGCTCCCTGGTCGGCGAACGCCAACTGGAGGCCGTCACCCGGCACGTGGCGGACGCCGTCGGCAAGGGCGCGAAGGTGATCGCGGGCGGTACGGCCCGTCCGGACGTCGGGCCGTACTTCTACGAGCCGACCATCCTCGACGGCGTCGAGGAGTCCATGACCGTCTGCGCGGAGGAGACCTTCGGCCCGGTCGTCTCGCTCTACCGCTTCGGCTCCGACGACGAGGCCGTCGAACGCGCCAACTCCACCCCGTACGGCCTGAACGCCTCGGTCTGGACGAAGGACGCCCGGCGCGGCCGCGCGGTGGCCTCCCGGCTGCGCACCGGCACGGTCAACATCAACGAGGGGTACGCGCCCGCCTACGGCAGCGCCCAGTCGCCGATGGGCGGCATGAAGGACTCCGGCCTCGGCCGCCGGCACGGCTCCGAGGGCATCCTCAAGTACACGGAGGCCCAGACCGTCGCGCACCAGCGGCTGTTGCCGATGGCCCCCTCCCTCGGCCTGGACGACGAGCGGTACGCGGAGTTGATGAGCCGGAGCCTGCGCCTGATGAAGGCATTCCGTTTCCGCTAGCCCGCCCCGCCCGGGCCGAGCCGGCACCGTGGCTTTCGACGAGGAGAGCACGTGTCACAGGAGAACTCCGCCCAGGACCGGAACGACGAACGCGAGGACGAAACGCTGCACGACACGGCGCACGACGCCGTGTCCGACACCGTGTCCGACACCGCGTACGACTACGACGTCCTCGTCGTCGGATCGGGCTTCGGCGGTTCCGTCACGGCCCTGCGCCTGACCGAGAAGGGCTACCGCGTCGGCGTACTGGAAGCGGGCCGCCGCTTCACCCGCGACTCCCTGCCGAAGAACTCCTGGGACCTGCGGAACTACCTGTGGGCCCCCAGGCTCGGCATGTACGGCATCCAGCGCATCCATCTGCTGGGCAACGTCATGGTCCTGGCCGGCGCGGGCGTCGGCGGCGGCTCCCTCAACTACGCCAACACCCTCTACGTACCGCCCGGGCCCTTCTTCGACGACCCGCAGTGGCGCGACATCACCGACTGGCAGGACGAGCTGAGGCCGTACTACGACCAGGCGCGGCGCATGCTGGGCGTACGGCTCAACCCGACGACGACCCCGTCCGACGTGCACCTGAAGGCGGCGGCCGAGCGGATGGGAGTGGGCGACACCTTCCACATGGCCCCGGTCGGCGTCTTCTTCGGTGACGGCGAGGACGCCGACGGCACGGTGAAGGCGAAGCCGGGGCGGGAGGCGGCCGACCCGTACTTCGGCGGGGCGGGGCCCTCGCGCCGGGCCTGCACCGAATGCGGCGAGTGCATGACCGGTTGCCGGCACGGCGCGAAGAACACCCTCAACGAGAACTACCTCCACCTCGCCGAGAAGGCGGGCGCGGTCGTCCACCCCATGACGACGGCCGTGGCGGTGACGGAGGACTCACAGGGCGGATTCGCCGTCGCCACGCTCCCCACCGACAACCGCCGCAAGGGCGGCGGGCGGACCTTCCGGGCCCGCCGCGTCGTGCTGGCCGCCGGCACCTACGGCACCCAGACACTGCTGCACCGGATGAAGGCCAACGGTCAGCTCCCGCACCTCTCGGACCGGCTGGGCGAGCTGACCCGCACCAACTCCGAGGCGCTGGTCGGGGCGCAGACCGACGACCGCCGCTATCGCAAGGCGACGGGGGCACCCAAGGTCGACTTCACCCGCGGTGTGGCCATCACCTCGTCGATCCACCCCGACGAGAACACCCATATCGAACCGGTCCGTTACGGTCGCGGCTCCAACTCGATGGGCGGCCTGTCGATCCTCCAGGTCCCGTACGCGGGCGGGGGTCCGGGCGCGGCCAGGGTGCTGGGCTGGCTGGGCAACGCGGCGAGGCACCCCTGGCTGATGATGCGTTCGCTCTCCAACCGGCGCTGGTCGGAGCGGACCATCATCGGCCTGGTGATGCAGTCGTTGGACAACTCCCTGACGACGTACCTGAAACCGTCCGGGGCGGGCCGCGGGCTGCTCACCGCCCGGCAGGGCCACGGCGCCGCCAACCCCAAGCAGATCAAGGCGGCCACGGAGGGGGCGTCAGCCCTGGCGGCCGAGATCAACGGGTTCGCCGGTTCCAACATCGGCGAGCTGTCGGGCATGCCGCTCACCGCCCACTTCCTGGGCGGCTGCCCCATCGGCGCCACCCGGGACACCGGCGTGGTCGACCCGTACCACCGCCTCTACGGCCACCCCGGCATCTCGGTCGTGGACGGGGCGGCGGTCTCGGCGAACCTGGGCGTGAACCCGTCCCTGACGATCACGGCACAGGCCGAGCGGGCCATGTCGTACTGGCCCAACAAGGGCGAACCCGACCCCCGTCCGCGGCAGGGGGCGGCCTACGAACGGCTCCGGCCGGTCGAGCCGAAGGCGCCGGCGGTCCCGGCGGACGCGTTCGGCGCGCTGAGGCTGCCGTTCCTGGGGATGCCGACGGTGCCGCCGAAGAAGCAGCCGCCGACAGCCGGGTGAGCCGAGAAAGGAAAGAGGACCTGCGCCCCCCTCCGAGCGCAGGTCCTCTTCCCTATGTCTGCGGCGTGTTCACGCCACCTTGCTCACGGTGTGCTTACGCGACCGCGCCGGCCTTGCGGCGACGCACCACGAACACCGCACCCGCACCGGCCGCGACGGCGGCACCGCCGAGGAGGCCGATCATCGGAAGCGCGGAGCCGGCACCGGTCTCGGCCAGGCTGCCGGTGACCTTCGGGGTGTCGGCGGCCGGCTTCTTGTCCGTGACGGGGGCCTTGCCGCCCACCTGCGGCTTGGTGCCGTCCGTGTCCGTACCGGCGGACACGATCTGGAACTTGTACGACACCTCGCCGTAGCCGGTGCACTCGCCGTCGCTGTCGCCGTAGATCGTCGCGCCGAGCGAGAAGCCGGCGCCGACCGGGGCGGAGGCCTTCACATTGATCCGCATCGGGATGTTGACCTGGTAGCCGGCTTCGAGCTCGGTGCTGTAGCCGATGTAACCGACCGCGTAGCCGCCGTCGTTGAGGTCGGCCCAGATCTCGTCCTCCGGGTCCCAGACCTGGAGCTGGACGTGCTTGCTCCGGAACATGTCCTCCCCGTACTTGTCGGGGGAGGCCCCGGCGAAGTAGTCGAGGTCCTCGAGGGTGGAGTCGGAGTTGTTCACCACGTCCAGCGAGAACTTGTGCCAGCCGCTGCCCACCGCGATCTTGCCGGGCAGGCCGGAGAAGCCGACGTCGACCTTGGTGTCCTCGCATATGGACGGCTCGGGGTCCGGAGTCTCGGACTCCTCCGGCTCCGTCTCGCTGGGCTCGGGCTCGGGCTCGTCGGTCTCGGTCTCGCCGGGCTCGGGCTCGTCGGTCTCGCCGGGCTCGGGCTCGTCGGTCTCCTCGGGCTTGGGCTCGTCGGTCTCCTCGGGCTTGGGCTCGCCGGGGTTGTCCGTGTCGTCGGTCGCCTCGGGGGCGGTCGTCTCGGGAGCCGGGTCGTCCGTCTTCGTCGGCTCGGTCTCTCCGGGAGTCGACTCGGAGGCGATCGGCGACGGGGTCGTCTCGTCGGTGGCGTACGCGGCCGGAGCCGCGAGGAGCGCAGCCGGGGCGATCACTGCTGTTGCGGCCGCAACAGCCATGGCGCGGCGGAGCTTCATGAAGACCTCGGGAAGTCAGGTGTACCGCCGGTTGCGGTACGCGTCAGGGGGAGGCCTCCGCGGTGGGGCGCGGGGTGTGGCCCGTGGTTCTGATGGTTTGATCACCGAACCCTGTAAATGGTTGTCCTGGCTCTGACAGAAATTTTATGTGAGGTGGATCACTCCTGTGGAGTGATCGGCGGGGGCGTACGCTCACCCCTCGATCCGCGTTGACGGAATCCGCCCCCCTTGACAGAAAGCGCGTCACCCCGTGCCCGAGAAGTCGTCCGAAGAACCCACAAGACCGGGGTCCTCCAACCCGCCTGGCGATGTGTGGGAAAAATTCTTCGAGGACGGTGAGCGCGACATCCGCGCCACCGCCCCGAAGGAACCGTCCGCGCGGGCACGGATGGTGACCGAGCGGCTGCGCGCCATGGACGAGGCACAGGCCAGGTCGAACGGCGCCGGTGGGAAGCGTCGTTGGGGCCGGAGCAAGCCCGCCGCCCCGCCCGCTCGGCCCGAGGGGTGGCGCACCGGGCCCGCCTGGCAGGAGATGGACGGCCGGGCCACGCGCCGGCGCACGGGCTGGAGCGTCGTCGGCGTGCTGGTGGCCGTGGCGGTGGCCGTGGTCGCCGTCAACCCGTCCGGTGCGCTCTCCTGGCTGCCCGGCGGCCTCGGTGCAGGTTCGGACACGTCGGACGGGGCGGAGGGGGCGGACGGCGCCTCCGCCGCACCGCTGGCCCCCGAGACCGCCCGCCCCACGAGCGCCCCCTCCAAGGCCCTTCCCGTCATGCCCACCCGGGAGCGGCCGTTCGCCGGCTCTCCGGCCGTGCGGTGGGAGTCGGGAGCGGAGGCGATCCGGTTGCCGGAGGGGAAGGCGAAGGCCGTCAACGGCGTCTCCGCAGCTTCCGTCGAGGCGGCTCTGGAAGGGGCGAGGGATTTCCTGATCGCCTCGAACCTCGACCATGAGGTGATCATGGGGGCCGAGCCGAAGAAGGCGCTGGCCCTCCTCGACCCGTTGATGAAGGACTACCTCGCCGAGCTGCGCGCCGGGCTGCGTAAGCCCACGGTGCAGAACGACCCGGTGTGGATGTTCACCCGGTTCGATCCCGCCGAGGTCGAACTGGTGGACGATGTGAGGGTTCGCGGCCGTCTGACGGTCGAGCCCGTGCGCGGAACCGCCGGGAGGGCCGTGGTCAAGGGGGACTACACCTTCGTGTACGCGGTCGTCCGCCCCGGTGGCGGCGAGGTGGCTCGGGTGATCGTGCGTCGGGTGATCGAGGCGGAGGCGGTGGATCCCACCAGGTTCCAGGCGACCGACGGACACATCTGGCTCGCCGACAGCAACAGCGAGATCGGCAACGACGACTGCCGCGAGGGCGACGGAGTGATCCGCCCGCAGTTCCTCGCCGACCTGGAAGACGGCCCCATGCCGACGGGGGAGGCGCGGGATCCGTACGACCGGAGCCGGGGCCTGGACGAGGTCGCCGAGGAATGCGGTGTCGTGACCCGCACCTGACACCACGTCCCGCACGGGCGTCGGCCGCAGGAGGGGGACAGCCGATCGGCTCCGGGCGTCCCCGGAGCCGACCGTTCTCTTGGGTGACCGGGCTGCTGTCCCCTGCCGTCCGGTCACCTGTCCGGAACGAGGTCCCACGACGCACGGCATGATCCGCACGTCTCATCGCTCCGGCGAGCCACGCGTGGTTCTTTCGAGCCCGCCCCTGGCTGACACGGACACCCGTACCAACGGCGCGACCACGGCTCCGGTCACGCGCCGGACGGGTGAGGAGGGATGCGTACGTGTGTGCCCGGAACGCGGATTCAATGCCCGGCCCCGGTGTCCGGTCGCTTCAGATCTTGCCGCGGCTCAGCTCCAGCAGGGTCATCGCGAGCGTGGTGCCCGGCTTGCCCAGGGCCTCCCTGTAGTGGCTGAGGATCTCCATCTCGCGGGAGAGACTCACACGCCGTCCGCCGGAGGTGATCCGTTCCCGCTGGATGACGGCCGACACGGCCATCCGTTCCTGGACCAGACCGATGATCCGGTCGTCCAGGGCGTCGATCCGCTCGCGGGCACCGGTGATCACATCGGCGGCCTCGGCGGTGCGGGCGCCGGTTTTCTCGGCGGTCGTGCCGTCTGCGGCCGTGATGTCGGCGGTGGTGATGTCGGTGGGGGTGGTCATGGCGGGGCTCCTCGCTGGATGTGTGGGGTGCCCCGGATCGACCGGGTCCGAAAACGCCAGGCGCCCCGGACCTTGTCGGCCCGGGGCGCCTGGGAAGTCGCTTGTCAGTTGCTCAAGCAGCACGACCATGGCAGCCGGTGGGCCGGTTGCCATAGGTAAAGGAGAAAGCCGAGAAGGCCGTGTGCGTGAGCATGGTTCCAGTATGCCGCGCTCGCCCCGGCCGTCCAACACGGGTGGTCGCATGGTGAGACGGGCCCCTGCCGTGCGCGGCTGCGGGAGCCCGGGGAGGGCCGCATGCCCACCGGCTAGAATCGGAAGACACCAGACCCGCCCACCGCCGGAAGGCACCTCGTGTCATCAGCGACTTCCGCTGCCAACGCGCCCGACACCGTCCTGGTCGTCGACTTCGGCGCGCAGTACGCCCAGCTCATCGCCCGTCGCGTCCGCGAGGCGCGGGTCTACAGCGAGATCGTGCCGAGCACCATGCCGGTCGCGGAGATCCTCGCCAAGAACCCGGCGGCGATCATTCTCTCCGGCGGCCCCTCGTCGGTGTACGAGGAGGGCGCCCCCACCGTCGATCGCGCGCTCTTCGAGGCCGGCGTCCCGGTCTTCGGCATGTGCTACGGCTTCCAGCTCATGGCGCGGACCCTGGGCGGCCAGGTGGACAACACCGGTGCGCGTGAGTACGGCCGTACGGACCTGCACGTCTCCAAGTCGTCCTCCACTCTCTTCGAGGGCACCCCGGACGAGCAGGCCGTGTGGATGTCGCACGGCGACGCCTGCTCCGCCGCCCCCGAGGGCTTCGCGGTCACGGCCTCCACGGACGTCGTCCCGGTCGCCGCCTTCGAGAACGACGAGAAGAAGCTCTACGGCGTCCAGTACCACCCCGAGGTGATGCACTCCACGCACGGGCAGCAGGTGCTGGAGCACTTCCTGTACCGGGGCGCGGGCCTGAGCCCGAGCTGGACCACCGGCAGCGTCATCGAGGATCAGGTCGCCGTCATCCGCGAGCAGGTCGGTGACCGGCGCGCCATCTGCGGTCTGTCCGGCGGGGTGGACTCCGCCGTCGCCGCGGCCCTCGTCCAGAAGGCCATCGGTGCGCAGCTGACCTGCGTGTACGTCGACCACGGCCTGATGCGCAAGGGTGAGACCGAGCAGGTCGAGAAGGACTTCGTCGCCGCGACCGGCGTGCAGCTGAAGGTCGTGGACGCGTCGGAGCGGTTCCTGGCCGCGCTCAAGGGTGTCTCGGACCCCGAGGAGAAGCGGAAGATCATCGGCCGCGAGTTCATCCGGGTCTTCGAGCAGGCCCAGGCCGAGATCGTCGCCGACGCGGGCCCGGCCGTGGAGTTCCTGGTCCAGGGCACCCTCTACCCGGACGTCGTGGAGTCCGGCGGGGGCACCGGCACCGCCAACATCAAGTCCCACCACAACGTGGGCGGCCTGCCCGAGGACCTCGAGTTCAAGCTGATCGAGCCGCTGCGCCAGCTGTTCAAGGACGAGGTCCGGATGGTCGGCCAGGAACTCGGCCTGCCCGAGGAGATCGTCCAGCGGCAGCCGTTCCCCGGCCCGGGACTCGGCATCCGCATCGTCGGCGAGGTGACCAGGGAGCGGCTCGACCTGCTGCGCGAGGCCGACGCCATCGCCCGCGAGGAGCTCACCGCGGCCGGACTCGACCGGGACATCTGGCAGTGCCCCGTGGTGCTGCTCGCGGACGTCCGCAGCGTCGGTGTCCAGGGCGACGGCCGCACCTACGGCCACCCCGTCGTCCTGCGCCCGGTGTCCTCCGAGGACGCGATGACCGCCGACTGGTCGCGGCTGCCGTACGACGTCCTCGGCAAGATCTCGACCCGCATCACCAACGAGGTGCGGGACGTCAACCGCGTCGTCCTCGACGTGACCTCCAAGCCGCCGGGGACCATCGAGTGGGAGTAGTCCCCGTTCGGGTGGCCCCTGTTCGGGTGGTCCCTGTCGGGGTGGTCCCCGTTCGGAGGGGGCTCACGTCCGTTTGAGCGTGCGCACCGGCTCACCGGGCTTCCAGACCTGGAGGACGAGATACGTCTCGTCCTCCACGTAGGTCCGTACGACCTCCGTCAACTCGGTGCGGAAGAGGTGGAACGGCTCCGGCGGTTCCACCTCTTCGGCGTACTCGCTCCTGGTGTCCGCGTCGTCGACCTCGAACGCGCGCCCGCTGATCCGGACGTCCCCGCCGCCCATGCCCGTGCCCGCCCCCGGGTTCGCCTGGAGCGCGAAGCGCGGGTCGCGGCGCAGGTCGAGTGCCTTGAGCGAGTCCGGCATCATGCCGAGCCACAGCTCACCGTTCAGGAAGCGCACCTCCAGGCCGGTGGTGCGCGGCGACCCGTCCTTGCGCAGGGTCGCGAGGACGTGGTGGGTGTGCGCGCCGAAGCGCTCCTCCACGGTCTTCGCGAGCTCGGGTTCGGCGGAGGTGAAGGCGTCCCAGTTCGTGTTCACGGGGTTCGTGTCCATGGGCCGAGTGTGGCGCGGATAGCGGACACCGTGTGTCGGGTATCCGCGGTGTCCTCCGGATGGAGCAGCAGGCGGCGTACGGCGGTCGGTCACGGCCGGCCACGGGGGATTTCACGGCCGGGTCAACATGACGCCTCGAACTTCATCCACTGACCGGACCTGCCGGGTGGGGAGGGTCGGACGTAGGGCACAATTCGCATTCGTTGCCGGGGAGTTGCGTGCACCGATGGTGATCTTCAACGTGTGCGCGGACATGGGAAAGGCGGGCTTCGGGCGTGGCGGTGCAGGAGGCGGACCCTACCGGGACGAGGTATGGCGCGGACGTGGGCGCCCACGAGGGCGGCTGTGCCTGCGGGGACTGTCCGCACGGGGTGCGTGAGGGGCACCGGCGCGCGGTCGCCGCGTTCCTGCTGAAGCGGGAGGAGTTCGCGGCGGGGCAGGGGCTGCCCGCGGCGGTCGCCCACTCGGCGTCCGCCTCCCGCCAGTGGGTCTCGGAGGAACTGGCACAGGCCGCGGAGCTCGTGGCCGAGCGCGGCCGGGCCGAGGGTGCGGCCTGGCTGACGCGCCTGTGGCGTCGGACGGCGGTCGTGGTGTGGGCGGCGGTCGTACTGCTGCTTCTGGGCCAGGCGTTCACGGCGATCGGCTCGGGCTGGAGCGCCGCGCGCACGGCCGGGTTGCTGGCCGCGCTGGTGGTGGCCGGCGCGCTGACCGCCGCTTCGTGGTTCCACCGGGCGCGGGGCGGGGTGCTGGCGCCGGTGATCGGGGAGGACAACCGTCTTTCCACGTCCCGCGCGGTGGCGGCCTCCTGGGTGCTGCTCCTGGCGTACGCGGTGCTGGTCCTGGCGGGGCAACTGGCGGTCGCCTCCGAGCACCGGGAACGCGACGCGCTGATCGCGGGGCTGGAACTGGCTCGCGGTGCGGGCGTGGTGACCGTACTCGCCGTGGTGTGCGGGATCGCCGTGGTGGTGCGGCGGGTGGTCGGACTGCGGGTGCAGGGGCAGCGGCTGCAGAAGGTGCGCGCGGACCGGCCCCGGGCGGCCGATCTGCTGACCGACGACGCGGGACGGGGCTGCTTCGCCGACATCCAGTACGTCGTGATCAGCGCCGTCGCGCTGGCGTTCGCGGCGGTACGACTGGCGCGGCGGCCGGACCAGCTGCCCGATCTGCCGTGGGGGCTCGCGGTGGTCGTGCTGGTGTCGGCGGCGACCTATCTCGCGGGCAAGTACGCGGAGGGTGGCCGGCCGGTCATCCTGTCGGTGGTGCGGGCACGGGAGGCCGGGGACCTGGACGCGCCGATCCGGACCGGCGACGACATCGAGATCCGGGGCACCGGCTTCGTTCCGATGGGCGCGCAGGGAGCCGACCGGCTGGCCCGGATGGTGGTCCGGGTGGGAGCGGTGCACGTCCATGTGCCGCTGGTGCCGGTGAAGGGCGGTTTCGACAACCCGACGGACGCCCTGCTGACCGTTCCGGTCCCGGTGGAGGTGGAACCGGGGCGGGTGGAGGTACAGGTCGTCACGGCAGCCGGGGTGGAGACGAACCGGTACGCGATCGACGTGACGGACTAGCCGGACCGGTGGGCGCGGCCGAGCGGGCGAGGTGACGTTCCGAAAAATCGGGGCGGTAATGGATTGATCCGGCCTTGGTTGTCGTACATATGGTCTGTCGAGGAGGTCTCGGTACGGCGGCGGCGAGAGGTGACAGACGGCGATGATTCACGGTATGCGCACGGATGCGTACAGCCCTCACTTCGATGGCGGCAGGAACTGGCGGGACACCGCCACGCGGTACGCACTCCTCCCTCTGCGGATCTTCCTGGGCGTCACCTTCATCTATGCCGGACTGGACAAACTCACCGACAGCGCGTTCATGAAGGACGCCGGGGCCGGGTCGATCGGCGACATGATGCGTGCCGTCCGCGACTCCTCGGCCATTCCCGCGCTGGTCGACATGTCTCTGCAGAATCCCGTCGCCTTCGGTTACGCCATCGCCTTCGGCGAGTTGGCCGTCGGTATCGGCACCCTCATCGGTCTGCTCGCCCGGCCGGCCGCCCTCGGCGGTGCGCTGATCTCCCTCAGCCTGTGGCTGACGGTGAGCTGGGCCGCCGAACCGTACTACTACGGAAACGACCTCCCCTATCTCATGGGCTGGATTCCGCTGGTGCTGGCAGGTGCACCCCTGCTCTCCGTGGACGCCGCCCTCCGGGGGCGCCGCCGACGGCGGGTGAGCGACTACCGGTAGGGCCGCCCCCACCCGCGGGCCGGCCCGGCCGCCGGCCGCCTTCGTCAGGTCGGTGACTTCGCGTGGCTCTCCCGGTCGCCGGACCGTCTGTTCCGGCGTATCAGGCCCGTCACGCTGCCCACCGCTGCGGCCAGGCACAGGCCGCCCGCGACGACGGGGAACACGGCGAACCACGGGGTGTCCCAGGCGCCGCCCGCGTCTCCGGCGTAGAGCACGCCGGCGAGAGTGAGGAAGGCGCCGGCGACCAGCCTGCCGGGCTGGAACTCATGACGTAGCACGGCTCACCTCCGCCTGTCCGGCGCCGACCTGGAGGTCCAGCTCGAGTGTGCCCACCTTCTTGACGCCCGCGGGCGGAGCCAGGGTGGCCTCCTTGCGCTTGTCGGGTGCCACGTCCACGTCCTTCCGCAGGTCGCCCGGCAACTGGATGTCGCCCAGTCCGACCTGGACGTTCAGCCGCACGGTCACGTTCTCGGGCACGATCACGTGGATGCGGCCCAGGCCGACGTCGGCCCGTGTCGACACGGTCTGCCCCTCGGCCACCCGCACCTTGGACAGATCGAGGGTGCCGCTCCCCGTGCCCAGGTTGTACACCGGGCGTATCTGTGCGACCGAGGCGGGCTCCCAGCTGGTGCGCATCCACTCGGTGCCGATGTCCTTGGGCACGGCCGTGGAGGCGGCCAGCAGTCCCGCGGTGATGACCGCCAGGATGATCGACCCCGCCCCGGTACGGCCCAGGAACGCGCTGACCGCCACACCGAGGCCGAAGACGGCGAGCGCACACGCGAGACCGGTCTGCAGGCTGGTGCCGAGCGGATGCTCCTGCCATGTCAGGCCCGTGCCCAGACCGGCCGCGAGCAGGGCGAGCAGGAAGACCCAGCCGCCGATCCCACGGGGCCCTCGCGGCTTGGCCGGCCGGGGGTGCGGGGGACGCGCGGCGCCGTGGCCGGAGCCGTGGGGGTCGAGGCGGACGTCGACCACTGCGGCGATGTCCAGGTCGCGGGAGTTCCCCGGGCCCCACAGATAGCCCGTACCGCCGATGTGCGTGCCGTCCTTGACGATGGGATCGCGCCACCAGGAGGAGTAGGCGGCGGGAACCGGCGGCGCCTGGGGCTCCGGCGGAGCGTCGGCGGCGGCCTGGGCGGCGAGGGGGTCGGGGCTGGGGGTACCGCGCTGCCGGGACCAGTACCCGGCACCGGCGAGCAGCAGGGAGAGCATCACGGCGAAGCTCAGCACCCCGCCGTTGTTCAGCATGGTGAGGAAGGCGCCGCAGCCGACCAGCGCGAAAAGGATCGCCGCCAGGGTGTGGCCGCCGACCCGGCCGGTCAGCAGCCTGCGGATCTCGTTCTCCTCCTCGCCCTCGTACGGCACGATGAGCCAGGCGAAGCCGTAGAAGATGAGGCCGACGCCGCCGGTGGCGGAGAGCACCGCCAGCGTGATGCGGAAGATCACCGGGTCCATGTCGCACTGCCGGCCGAGCCCGGAGCACACGCCACCGATCATCTGGTGACGGCGGTCGCGCCGGAAATGGTGCGGAGGCTCGGGCACGCCCGCCTCACCGGGCGGCTGCGGGGCTCCGCCGGAAGCGGCCTCTCCGACCGCGCCGGAGCCGGACCCCGGGCCCGGCGCGGCGTGCTGGTGATCTGTCATGGCTCCATGGTGACGGGCGAGCCGCCGCGACGGCAGTCGGGACGACCCTGGCCGGACCCTGATATCGGCCCTGAGGGGTGCCCGGGGGCCGCGCGAGGACCCGGAACCGGAGATCAGGGGAGTCTCCGGGACCGACCCTGATGCCCCGGAACCGGGGACCGTGTGACCATCATTGACATGTCGGAAGCCGCAGCAGCGCCACTCGTCGAGCCGCGGCCGCCGCGCAAGCTCTACCGCAGCGGTGATGGACGCTGGCTCGGTGGTGTGGCGCGGGGGCTCGCCGGACACCTCGGGCTGCCCGTGATCTGGGTACGGCTCGTGTTCGTCGGCCTGTTCATGGCCGACGGACTCGGCGCGCTGCTGTACGCCGCGTTCTGGTTCTTCGTACCGCTCGGCGTCGGCGGGGTGGACGCGCAGAAGCCGCCCCCGCTGGTCGGGACCGAGACCTCGCCGGACGGCCGGCGCAGACTCGTCACCCGCAGACCGGACAAGGGCCAGATCGTCGCCCTGCTCCTCATGGTCGTCGTGGCCATGGGCTTCGTCGGCAGTGTGGACACGTCCAACGGCGCCAAGGCCTACCTTTGGCCGACCGTGCTGGTCGGCGCGGGCGTCGCCCTGGTCTGGCGGCAGGCCGACAACGCACGCCGGGCCCGCTGGGTCGAGGTCGGCAGCCGCCGCCGTACGGTCACCCTGCTGCGGGGCGGCGCCGGCGTCCTGCTGGTCACGGCGGGCGTGTCGGGCATCTTCGTCCTGCGGGGCTCCGGTACGCACCTCGCGTCGGTGCTCCAGGCGGCCCTCGCGGTCCTCGTCGGGATCACCCTCCTCGCCGGCCCCTACCTCGTGCGCATGACCCAGGACCTCTCCGAGGAACGGCTGATGCGCATCCGCGCCCAGGAGCGCGCCGAGGTCGCCGCCCACGTCCACGACTCGGTGCTGCACACCCTCACCCTGATCCAGCGCAACGCCGAGAGCCCGGGGGAGGTGCGCCGCCTCGCCCGCGCCCAGGAGCGCGACCTGCGCACCTGGCTCTACAAGCCCGAGGGCACCGGCAAGGACGAGGAGGAGGAGCCCACCACCCTCGCCGACGCCGTGCGGCGCAACGCCGCCGAGGTGGAGGACAAGCACGGCGTCCCCATCGAGGTCGTCGTCGTCGGCGACTGCCCGCTGGACGAGAAGACCGGCCCGCAGATGCAGGCCGCACGCGAAGCCATGGTGAACGCGGCCAAGTACGGTGGCGAGGGGGGTGCCGTACAGGTCTACGCCGAAGTCGAGGGAAGGACGGTCTTCGTGTCCGTCCGGGACCGCGGCCCAGGCTTCGACCTCGACTCGATACCCGCCGACCGTATGGGTGTCAGAGAATCGATCATCGGCCGCATGGAGCGCAACGGCGGCACGGCGCGGCTGCGCGCGGTGCCGGACGG
The DNA here is from genome assembly GCF_052246875.1 of Streptomyces sp. GDS52. Lineage (NCBI taxonomy): Bacteria > Bacillati > Actinomycetota > Actinomycetes > Kitasatosporales > Streptomycetaceae > Streptomyces > Streptomyces sp. GDS52. The sequence continues at coordinate 2,814,948 of NZ_CM125966.1, read as the reverse complement.
CGGCACGGAGGTCGAGCTGGAGATGGAGAGGGCGGAGAACACGACATGAGCGAGCCCACCGAGCCGACCGGGACGAACGGAACGGCGGGACCGGCCGACGGCGCCGGACGCCATGTGCGTGTCGTCCTCGTCGACGACCACCGCATGTTCCGCACGGGCGTCCAGGCCGAGATCGGACAGACCGACCAGACCGGCGTGGAGGTGATCGGCGAGGCCGCCGACGTCGACCAGGCGGTCACGGTCATCACCGCGACCCGGCCCGAGGTCGTCCTCCTTGACGTGCACCTGCCCGGTGGGGGAGGCGTGGAAGTGCTCCGTCGCTGCGCGCCGCTGATGGGTGACACCGAGCAGCCGGTCCGCTTCCTCGCGCTCTCGGTCTCGGACGCGGCGGACGACGTGATCGGCGTGATCCGGGGCGGTGCCCGCGGATACGTGACCAAGACGATCACCGGGACCGACCTGATCGACTCGATCTTCCGGGTCCAGGAGGGCGACGCCGTCTTCTCCCCCCGCCTGGCCGGCTTCGTCCTCGACGCCTTCGCCTCGACCGACGCCCCGCCGGTCGACGAGGACCTCGACCGCCTCACCCAGCGCGAACGCGAAGTGCTGCGGCTGATCGCCCGCGGCTATGCGTACAAGGAGATCGCCAAGCAGCTCTTCATCTCCGTGAAGACGGTCGAGTCCCACGTCTCGGCGGTCCTGCGCAAACTCCAGCTCTCCAACCGCCACGAACTCACCCGCTGGGCGACGGCCCGGCGCCTGGTCTGACCGCCCGGTAGGCACCCACGCGACCACTCCAGGTCCGGTGACGCCGGTCCTGGAGTGCGCGGCGCCGAAGGGTGGGCGGTCGGGATACGGTCCGCACATGGGTGAGGGTCGGCACTTCGGCTGCCGTGTCGACAGCCGTCGCCGACTTCGCCCGCGGTGCGACTCCTGAGGCGCACTGGCCCGTTCCGCACGGGGCCGGTCGTTTGCGACAGCCCGTGGGGGACATGGCCTCGGCGTGTGCGGTGTCGGAACGGGCAATCGTGCCCCGGGCGTGGCACACCGTCTGACAAAAGTGTGAGCACTTCGGCTGCAACTGTCCTCATGCCGCTCGTTTGAGCGTTCACCTGACACTTTCCTGCCGACTGCTCACGCTTTTCAGCAGGGTGTCCGTCTTCGGCCCCGCAGCGTCGGGACCGCGAAGATCCTTACGTCATCCAGTGGCATATGTAGAGGGGGTGCAAACCGGCTGGCTACTTTGAGGCTCCTGCCCGGTGGGCGTGGGATAGGTTGCCCGCCATGGCCGAGCTCGGACCCGTCGCCTGGCCGCCTGCCCCGATCAGGACCGAGCGGCTCGTGCTCCGCGAGTCCGAGGCCCGGGACCGTGCGGCGTTCATCGAACTGTTCGCTTCGCCGGAGGTGCGCACCTACCTCGGCGGTCCTCGACCGCGTGAGGAGCTCGAGCGCGCGGTGCCTGAGAGACCGGGGCGGCGCCCCGGTCTCTTCGTGATCGAGCTCGACGGGGCGGTGATCGGCACGGTCACGCTCGACCGGCGCGACGCGGAGCGTCCGGGACACCTCCGTCCGGATGCCGGGGAGGCCGAACTCGGCTACCTGTTCCTGCCGGAGGCATGGGGACGTGGGTACGCCGCCGAGGCGTGCGCGGCGGCACTCGACTGGTTCGCCGACGCGCTTCCCGGCGAGCCGGTGGTGCTCTGCACCCAGACCGCCAACGACCGTTCGATGCGCCTCGCGGCGAAGCTGGGGTTCACCGAGGTGGAGCGGTTCGAGGAGTTCGGCGCCGAGCAGTGGTTCGGCGTGCGGTCCCCGGTCACGCCGTCCGGTTGAACTCGTACCCGACAACGCGTCGGAGGGGAAGCGTACGGGGATGGGCAATGCCGGCCGCGCTGTTCAGCCAGGTTGGAAATGCCTCAGTCAGGGCGGTGCCTGCCTCGAAGTTGCCCCCTCCCCCCACACCATCCACGTCCGGGACTCGAAGCTCGGCCCCCGGAGCCCACGGTTCGCCGTTGCCGGAGGTGCCTGGGCCGCCTTCGTCGCGTATGCGCGTACCGGAAGCCTGAGCTTCGAGGGGCGGGGGCTTTACGTCAGGGCGTAGCCCCACGGCCGTAGCCGTCGTATCGGGCCGGTGTCGGGTGTGGGGTGGGGGGTGGTTAGGCTCCGGCTCATGGACGTACTCATCCACATATTTGTCGGACTGCACATCATCGGTATCGCGTCGCTGCTCGGTGGGTTCCTCACCCAGATGAAGGCCATGGGGCAGGGGACCGCCCGCTTCGTGCCCGCGATGCTGCACGGCGCGCTGACGATGCTGGTCACCGGTATCGCTCTGGTCGGGCTCAACGAGGCGCAGAGCTATTCCGTCGACCACATCAAGATCGGCGTCAAGCTGGCCCTGCTGATCGTGATCCTCGGCCTGGTCTATGTGAAGCGGGACGACGAGAAGGTGGACAAGGGCCTGTTCGGGCTGGTCGGACTGCTGACCACGGCGAACATCTTCATCGCCGTGCTCTGGACCTGACAAAGGCCGATCGTGGACCGGACGTGATCGCGGCCCGCGCGGAGGCCACCGCGCCGACGGCGACCGCCAGCCACACGGCCACCGAGACCCACAGCAGCACACGCCCCAGGCCGTCGAGCCATGGGACACCGAGGGCGGCGGACGCGGAGAGCGTCGCCGCCGCCGTCATGCCGACGGGGAACACGGTCGCCCAGCGCCGTGTGTCGTAGGCCGGCCGCGGCCGGACGGCCTCGGCGGTCAGCAGTACCGCGTACCAGGCCAGGTCGAGCACCAGCAGGACGAGGGTCGTCAGGCGCAGGACACCGAGGTCGTCGTCGTTCCACAGATACAGCCGGGAGCTGTCGGCGGTGAGCAGCCCGGCCCCGGCGAGCGACGAGATGGAGATGGCGCCGCCCGCGACCCAGTGGTCCCCGGCCCCCTCGAGCACCTGCCGCGGGTCGAAGCGGAACAGGGCGAGCCCGTAGAGCACCAGCCCGGACCAGAACAGCACCAGCGCCACCCGCGCGAGCCAGGCCGTCGACTCGGCGCCGGCGAGCGTGGCGCTCAGGACGGCGAGCCCCTGCGTGGCCACACAGGCCAGGAACACGGAGCCGGGCATGCGCGGACGCCAGCGTCGTACGACGAGGACGAGCAGCACCGGCCAGAGCACGGTGGCCAGCGCGAGCAGCGCCCCGGCCAGGGCGTCGTGGCCGAGCGCGGACATCCGCGTGCCGAGTACGGCCGTCGCGGCGACCGCGGTGAGCGAACTCGGGCTCTCCGCCTCCGAGACCCACCGCTCCCGTTCCCGCAGCAACCGCAGGACGAACTCCGCCGCCAGTCCCAGCCAGGCGGCGCAGGCGACCACGAGGAAGACCAGGGAGAGGACCTCCCACCCCGCCAGCTGCAGGGCCACGGACACGACGCCCGTCGCCATCACGGCGGAACCGGCCGCCGGGGAACGCTGCGCCCACCAGGCGTGGAAGGAGGAGGGTGAGGGGGTGGAGGCGGGCATGGGGCGATGTTAGAAGAACCCGTCGCGTACGAGGGCGCGCCAGGCCGCGGGTCGGAGCACGGGGCGGTCCTGGGTCAGGCCGGGCGGACCACGCTGTGGATCGACGACTCGCCGTCGTAGAAGACCGACTCCTCGCGGACGTAGGTGCCGGGCTTCGGCGCGTGGATCATCATGCCGTTGCCGACGTAGACGCCCACATGCGTGAGGTCGTCGTAGAAGAAGACGAGGTCGCCGGGCTGGGCCTGGGACAGCGGGACCGTGGTTCCGGCGTCCACCTGGTCGTAGGTGGTGCGGGGAAGGGTGACGCCGGCGGCCTTCCAGGCGGCTTGGGTGAGGCCGGAGCAGTCGTAGGAGCCGGGGCCGGTGGCACCCCAGACGTAGGGCTTGCCGATCTGCGTGCGGGCGAAGGCGAGGGCCTTCTCGGCCTTGGCGGCGTAGGAGGAGTCCGTCGAGGTCGAGGGAGGCGTCGAGGTCGAGGGCGGCGTCGATGTCGACGGCGGGGTCGACGGGGCGGTCGTCGAGCCGGAAGAGCCGGAAGAGCCGGAGGCGTCGGACGTGCCGCTCTCCTGCCGGGCCTTCTCCTCGGCCTGCTGCTGTTCCGCCTGCTGCCGGGCGAGCTCGGCGGCCTTGCGGGCGGCCTCTTCCTGCTTCTTCTCCTCGGCCGCCGCGAGCCGCGCCCTCTCCTCGGCGTCCAGCTTCGACAGCAGCTCGCGCGCGGTGCTGAGCTTCTTCTGGACGGTGGCCTTCGCGGTCTTCAGATCGTTCTGCGACTCGGTGAGCGTCTCGAGGCTCTCGGCGGCCTCCTGCCGCTTCTCCATCGTCTCGGACTGCTGGGTGACGTAGTCGTCGACCGCTTCCTTCTGGCGGCCGGTCATCCGGTCCATCAGCCGGCTCTGGTCGAAGAAGTCCTGCGGGGAGTCCGCGAGCAGGAAGGTCGCCGTGTCCGGGACGCCCGCGCCGGTCCGGTACTGGGCGGCGGCGAGGGAGCCCAGTTCCTCCCGCGCCTCGTTGAGCGTCTCGGTGCGCTGGGCCACGTCGTCGAGGAGGGCGTCGACGCGCTTGCGCTGCTTGGTGGTCCTCTCCTTGGCCGCGTTGTACTTCTCGGTCGCCGACTCCGCCTGGCGGTACAGGTCGTCGACCTTCTTCTCGACCTCCTCCAGACTCGGCCGGCCGTCGTCCGAGGGGGCGGCGTCGGCGGTCTGGGACAGCAGGGCGACGGAGGTCAGGGCCGCCGTGGCGATGGCCGGGGTCCGTTTGCCGGCCACGCGCGTACCGGGGGTGCGCGACTTGCGGTGCGACGCCAAGGGAGGCGACTCCTTCCAACATTCCGCCTGCGGGGCGGCGGCAGGCGGACTTCCAGGCCGTCATCGCTCCGGGGAGGGCCAGGGACCGGCTGCCGCGACGGCGGTGACGGACTCGGCGGAGGCCGCTCGGCCCGGCGGGGTTCGCCGGTGGGGGACGCACGGCCAGCCCGAACCGTAGCCAACTCATGTGGCTCGTGTGAAGGTTGATGGGTGATATGCCCGATACGTTTTCGTGACCTTCTTCGTCACGTCACGCAGGGTGAGACCGTGATGCTGGAGGGTGGGGGGTGCGGTGCGGGGCGATGTTGCCGGGGTGGCCACGGCTTGTCGGTGGGGCGGCCTAGACTCGGAGAGCGATGAGCAGCCTCTTTGACGACAGCTTCCTGGCGGACCTCCAGGCCCAGCGGGGCCCCGGGGGCGAACCCCCGCCGCCGCCCGAGGACGATCATGCGCCGGAGGAGGTTCCGGACGATCTGTTCGGCGGGAAGTTCGACGTGCCGCCGGACCGGGACACCCACTACCGCGACGGCGCCCCGCGCCCGGTGCTGGACCCCGCCGCCCTCCTGGAAGGGCTGAACGAGAACCAGCGGGCCGCCGTCACGCACTCCGGTTCCCCGCTGCTCATCGTGGCCGGCGCCGGCTCCGGCAAGACCCGGGTGCTCACACACCGCATCGCGCACCTGCTCGCCGCGCGGGGCGTCCACCCGGGCCAGATCCTCGCGATCACCTTCACCAACAAGGCCGCCGGCGAGATGAAGGAGCGGGTCGAGCAGCTCGTCGGCCCGCGCGCGCACGCGATGTGGGTCATGACGTTCCACAGTGCCTGTGTGCGCATCCTGCGCCGCGAGAGCAAGAAGCTCGGCTTCACGTCGTCGTTCTCCATCTACGACGCGGCCGACTCCAAGCGCCTGATGGCCCTGGTCTGCCGTGACCTGGACCTCGACCCGAAGCGCTTCCCGCCCAAGTCCTTCAGCGCCAAGATCAGCAATCTGAAGAACGAGCTGATCGACGAGGAGGACTTCGCCGCGCAGGCGGCCGACGGCTTCGAGAAGACGCTCGCCCAGGCCTACGCGCTCTACCAGTCGCGGCTGCGCGAGGCGAACGCGCTGGACTTCGACGACCTGATCATGACGACGGTCAATCTGCTGCGCGCCTTCCCGGACGTCGCCGAGCACTACCGCCGCCGTTTCCGGCACGTCATGGTGGACGAGTACCAGGACACCAACCACGCCCAGTACGCACTCGTGCGCGAGCTGGTCGGCAGCTCCGCGTCCCCCGGTGACGTCCAGCCGGGCGCGCACGAGCTGCCGCCCGCCGAACTGTGCGTGGTGGGCGACGCCGACCAGTCGATCTACGCCTTCCGCGGCGCGACGATCCGCAACATCCTCCAGTTCGAGGAGGACTACCCGAGCGCGACGACGATCCTGCTCGAGCAGAACTACCGCTCCACGCAGACGATCCTCAGCGCCGCCAACGCCGTCATCGAGCGCAACGAGTCCCGCCGACCCAAGAACCTGTGGACCAACGCGGGTACCGGCGCGCAGATCACCGGATACGTCGCCGACACCGAGCACGACGAGGCGCAGTTCGTCTCCGACGAGATAGACCGCCTCACGGACGCGGGCGAGGCCAAGGCCGGGGACGTCGCCGTCTTCTACCGCACCAACGCCCAGTCCCGGGTCTTCGAAGAGATCTTCATCCGGGTCGGCCTGCCCTACAAGGTCGTCGGAGGCGTCCGCTTCTACGAGCGCAAGGAGGTCCGGGACGTCCTGGCCTACCTGCGGGTGCTCGCCAACCCCGAGGACTCGGTGCCGCTGCGCCGCATCCTCAACGTCCCCAAGCGGGGCATCGGTGACCGCGCGGAGGCCATGATCGACGCGCTCTCCCAGCGCGAGAAGATCAGCTTCCCGCAGGCACTGAGGCGCGTCGACGAGGCGTACGGCATGGCCGCGCGCTCCACCAACGCGGTCAAGCGGTTCAACACGCTGATGGAGGACCTCCGTACGATCGTCGAGTCCGGCGCGGGCCCGGCGACCGTCCTGGAGGCGGTCCTCGAACGCACCGGCTACCTCGCCGAGTTGCAGGCCTCCACCGACCCGCAGGACGAGACCCGGATCGAGAACCTCCAGGAACTCGCCGCCGTCGCCCTGGAGTTCGAGCAGGAGCGGGGTGAGGGCGAGTCGGTCGCGCTGTCCGACTTCCTGGAGCAGGTCGCCCTGGTCGCCGACTCCGACCAGATCCCCGACGAGGACGAGGACGGCTCCGGCGTCATCACCCTGATGACCCTGCACACCGCCAAGGGCCTGGAGTTCCCCGTCGTCTTCCTGACCGGCATGGAGGACGGCGTCTTCCCGCACATGCGGGCCCTGGGGGAGACCAAGGAGCTGGAGGAGGAGCGGCGCCTGGCGTACGTCGGCATCACGCGCGCGCGTGAGCGGCTGTACCTCACCCGGTCGACGCTGCGCAGCGCCTGGGGGCAGCCCTCGTACAACCCGCCCTCGCGTTTCCTGGAGGAGATCCCGGCCACCCATCTGGAGTGGAAGCGGACGGGGGCGAGTTCCCCGGTGTCCTCCGGGCCGGTGTCCGGGGTGGCGGCCTCGCTGTCGTCGTCCCGCTCCCGCTCGGCGGCGTCGGGCGCGTCCGGCTTCGCCACGCGCCGGGCCGCCGAGAAGCCGACGGTGTCGCTGGCGGCCGGGGACCGGGTCACGCACGACCAGTTCGGGCTCGGCACCGTCGTCGCGGTGAAGGGCACGGGCGGCAACGCCGAGGCGACGATCGACTTCGGGGACACCAAGCCGAAGCGGCTGCTGCTGCGGTACGCGCCGGTCGAGAAGCTGTAGCCGGGGGCCGGGGGCGCCCGGTTCCCGGGGTGAGGGCCGTCCGGCATCCGGATGCCGGACGGTGAGCCTTCGCTGCCGCCGGGCGGTGGGGCGGAGACGGGCTACGTCGGGTCGAGGCCGTGGCTGCGGAACCACGCCAGCGGGTCGATCGCCGAGCCGCCGCCCGGGCGGACCTCGAAGTGGAGGTGCGGGCCGGTGGAGTTGCCCGAGTTCCCGGAGAACGCGATCGGCTGGCCGGCCTTCACCGCCGTACCGGAGGGGAGCTGGTAGCTGGAGAGGTGGCAGTACCACGTCTCCGTGCCGTCCATCGCGGTCACGATCATCATGTTGCCGTAGGCGCTGTTGTACTGGGTGCGGACTGTGCCGTCGGTGGCGGCCATCACCGGCGCGCCGTACGAGACGGGGAAGTCGATCCCGCTGTGCACGGACATCCAGTTGATGCCGGACTGGCCGTAGTAGGCGCTGAGGCCGTGCTGCGCGACGGGAAGCGCGAACTTCGGGCGCAGCCGCTCCTTGCGGGCCGCCTCCTCCGCCGCCGCCCTGCGGTCGGCCTCCTGCTGGACCTCCAGGTCGATGCGTTCCTGGGTGCGACTGGCCCGGTCGGCGAAGTCGTTGGCCCCGGCGGAGAGGCTCTCGAGCTGGGTGTTGAGTTCGTTGTTGACGGTGGCGGGCTGTACCGGCGGCGGGTCCGCCGCGGTCGTCCTGGTCTCCGGGCTGCCGCCGTCCTCGGCCAGATCGCCGACCGAGGCCGCCGCGATACCGGCGACACCCATCACACACACCGAGGGCACGGCCACCGTCAGCAGCGCGGAGCGCTTGGCGGGCGTGCGGCGGCGGGAACGGGACCCGCCGCGTGACGCCGCGCGCGGCGCGGGCAGCGGGGTCGGCTCCTCCTGCCCGTCGAGCAGCGGGGCCACCGCGGGCGGCTCACCGGCGTCGTCCGGCGTGTCGTGCGCGGACTCGTAGGGGCCCTCGTAGTGGACCTCATGGAGATGCTGTTCGGATTCCTGGGAATCGAAGGCAGGGGAGGGGGTGGAGGTGGAGGACCGCAGGTCCGGGTGCCGCTCGAATGTGGCGGTGGCCTGCTGGTCGAACGGCACGGCCTGGTGTTCGTGGGAGGGGGCCTCGTAGGACTCGGAGACCTGGGTGGCCGTGCCGCTGCCGTCGGAGTTCCACTGCGTGGCGTCATAGGCACCGGTGTCGAAGGTCTGGGTGCCCCAGTGCCACTGCTGGGTCGGATCGGGGATGCTCTGGGCCTGGTCGGGCTGGAGCCAGGCGCCGGCGTCCCACTGACCGCTCGCGTCGGGTGCCGTGGCCTGCGGCGGGACCGTCGGCAGCTGCTGCTGCCCGGTGGTCCAGGCGGTCGCGTCGTAGCCGCCCGTGTCGTAGGCGGCGGCCTGCTGCTGAGCCGGGTACGCGTCGTGGTGCGCGGTGCCGTGGCCGCCCGCGGACCAGTCCCCGGTGGCGTACGCAGCCGGGTCGTGACCGCTGCCCGAGAGGTCCCCGAAGAGGGGGTCGGTGGCGAAGGCGGCGGTGGCCGGGGCGCTGGTTCCGGAGCCCGTGGGGTCGAAACCATTGGTGTCGTAGCCGCTGTACGTGGTGAAGTCGCCGTACGGGGCTTCCTGGGTGCCGTAGGGCGCGTAGTGCGCCGAGACGGCGTCGGAAGCCGGGGGCGGGGCCATTGTCCCCGACGGGTGACGGTCGTTCACCAACTTCTCTTTCGCCTCGACAACAGGGGCTGGCAGAGCAGTGCGGCGACTGTACCCGGCGGTACGCGGGCGCGACAATCTTCCGCAGGTTTCGCGCGCGCAGGAAACGGGCATTCGGTTGCGTTTTGGTGGCGGGTATTCACGGTCTTGGCTTTGTGTTCGAAATTCGTTCGAGACGTGTGTGCGTTCACGTCGCCAAGTCGGCCGGGCGGAGCGGTTGTTGTTCGGGTGGGACAGTGCTGCCGCCGCAGTCGTCGAGGAGCATGCGTTTCGGGCGTGTCGCCCGCTTTTCGTCACGCCACCGTCACGCCACCGTCAGGCCGCCCGCGTGGCCGGTGGACGGTTCTCCGGGGTGTGCCGCGTCCAGGACCTCCCGTATGCCGGTCGCCACGGCGGGGTGCACGGGCAGGGCGAGGTGGCCGACACCGCCCACCCGCACGTTCTGCGCGATCAGGTCCTGGTGCTCGATGCAGGCCGATTCCAGCGGGTCCATGATGTGGTCGAGGTCGCTCCAGAAGGCGACGAAGCGGGTGCGGCAGCCGGGCGCGGGGCGGGCGAGCTCCTCGACCACCGGTGAACCGGGACGCATCTGACGCACGATGGGGTGAGCGTTGGCCAGCGGTGCGACGCGTGTGCCGGCATGCGGGGTGCCGAGGGTGACGAGGGTCCGTACGCGGGCGTCGCCGCCCAGGCGCTGCGCGTAGTACCGCGCGATCAGCCCTCCGAGACTGTGCCCGACGATGTCGACGCGACTGCTGCCGGTGCGCTCGCACACTTCCTCTATGTGCCGGCCCAGCAGTTCGGCCGCGACGCGGATGTCGCAGGTCAGTGGGGAGTAGTTGAGCGACTCGACCTGTTGCCTGCCGTGCTGGGCGAGACTGCGGCGCAGCAGCAGGAACACCGAGCGGTTGTCGATGAAGCCGTGCAGCAGCACGACCGGGGGTCGGTACTCCGTCGGCAGCTTCGCGGTGCCGTCCGGCGGGGGGAGCTCGGGCGTCGTGTCCCGCCGCTCCTGCACGATGCCGGCGGGATAGAGGAGCATGTGGCCCACCAGGATGGCGAGCTCCAGGGCGGTGGCCTTCAGCAGGGCGGTGGACAGACCTGCCAGCCGGTTCGGCATCAGGCGCCGACAGAGCGGCAGAAAGGGGAGTACTGCCTCCGTGACCTTCATGGCCGACCTCCTGTCGGCACGCGAAAGACAGCTCTGTCCCCCGTGTGCCCTCATGGGGTTCGCTGCGAAAAGCGGTCGACGCCGCGTCCGGCAGGAGCTGTGGCTGGTCGCGGTGGTGGGAACGACCTCGTGGCGAATCCCTTATACGCATGTTCCCACTGTTGTCCGTGTGCCGCACGGGCAGCGGTGCCCGGCTCGTGCGGCACCGGGACGGTGCGCGGTGAACATGTCCCTCTGTGTGATTTCCCCCTCGGTCCGCACCGTGAAACTGCCGGTTGCGGGATGCTGGGGATAACGTCCGTTCACTCACTTCTCCGGTCCGGTGCGGGCCGGACGTCTGTACCTTGGCGGCGTATTCGGTGGACGGCGGAGGCGTGCGGCACGTGACGGGTGTGGCATGGCTTGTATGTGCGGTATTTCTCGGTACGGATGGATGTAGTCGCTTCAGGAGGCAGTAATGGGTGTGGCAGCCGGTCCGATCCGCGTGGTGGTGGCCAAGCCGGGGCTCGACGGCCACGATCGTGGGGCCAAGGTGATCGCGCGGGCCCTGCGCGACGCCGGTATGGAAGTCATCTACACCGGGCTCCACCAGACTCCCGAGCAAGTCGTCGACACCGCGATCCAGGAGGACGCCGACGCGATCGGTCTGTCCATCCTCTCCGGCGCGCACAACACGCTCTTCGCGGCGGTGATCGAGCTGCTCAAGGAGCGGGACGCGGCGGACATCCTGGTCTTCGGCGGGGGGATCATCCCCGAAGCGGACATCGCTCCGCTGAAGGAGAAGGGCGTCGCGGAGATCTTCACCCCGGGGGCGACGACGGCGTCGATCGTGGACTGGGTGCGCGCGACCGTGCGGCATCCCGCGGAGGCGTAGACCGTAGACCCCGGCCCGGGCGGTCCCCGTCGACCGCGCGGGCTCCGGTTCGGAACCGGTGGTGCCGGGCTCCGGCTCCGGCTCCGACGCGGACCGCGGGGCCGCACCGGGCACGGTCGGCGCGGCCGTCCCCGCGGTCATCCGCGGGGACGGTGCGTGGTGGTCGTGGTGGGGATCAGGGAATCAAGGAACCGGGGGGTCAGGAGCGGCCGGGTGGTGCCGGGGTCAGCTCCGCCAGCATCGCGGCGCGCAGCCGCAGTGTGGTGACCAGTCGCTGGAACGCCTCCGACCAGTAGCCACCGGAGCCCGGCGAGGCGTCCTCCGGCTCGTCCGGTACGGCCAGGAGCGCATCGAGGTGGCCTGCCTCCGAGGGGTCGAGGCAGCGCTCGGCCAGACCCATGACACCGCTGAAACTCCAGGGATAACTCCCCGCGTCCCGGGCGATGTCGAGCGCGTCCACCACGGCCCGGCCGAGCGGTGGTGCCCACGGCACCGCGCACACGCCGAGCAGCTGGAACGCGTCCGGCAGTCCGTGTGTCCCGATGAACCCCGCCACCCACTCGGCTCGTTCGGTCGCGTCCAGCGCGCCGAGCAGCTTGGCCCGTTCGGCCAGGGACACCGCTCCCGGGCCGCCCGCCTCCACCGCGGCGGGCTCGCCGAGCAGCGCCCGCGACCACTCCGCGTCCCGCTGGCGCACCGCCGCGCGGCACCATGCCGCGTGCAGTTCGCTCCGCCAGTCGTCCGCCACGGGGAGGGCCACGATCTGCCGGGGCGACCGTCCGCCGAGCCGCCGCGACCAGGTGCCCAGGGAGGCCGCCTCCACCAGCTGCCCCAGCCACCACGACCGTTCGCCCCGGCCCGCGGGAGCCTTGGCCGTCACCCCGTCGCGCTCCATGTCCGCGTCGCACTCGTGCGGCGCCTCGACGGTGAGGGTGGGCGTGTCCCGGGTGTGGTCCACGGCCACGCACACCCCGGCCCGGACCGCCATACGCTCCGCGAAGGCCGAACCGGGCAGCGCCGACAGCAGCTCGGCGGCCGTCGCCCGTACGGTGCGGCTGCGGTCGGCGAGCGCCAGTTCCAGGAACGGCTCGTCGTCCGGGGAGAGGCGGGTGCGCAACGAGTCGAGGAACATCAGCCGGTCCTCGGCCCGCTCCGTCGCCCAGGTCGTCGCGAGGAGTTCACGCGCGGCGGCGGGCCGGCGGGAACGGAGGGCGGCGAGCAGGGCGACCCGTTCCGCGAAGAGGCCCTCCTGCCAGAGCCGCAGGGGCGACTCCGCGTTCTCGGGAGCATCGGAGCCCCCGGAACCCTCGGGGCCCCCGGAGTCCCCGGGGTTCACGGTCCCCGGCAGTGATATGCCCCTTCCCTGGGCCGAGCGCAGGGCGAACCGCCAGTCCGGGTTGAGGCGGGCCAGCCACAGCGCGCGCGGCCCCGCGAACCGCAGGGCCGCCGGCCGCAGGTCCGTACGTCCCCGCGCGGCGTCGAGCAGCGCGGGGAGCACCGGGGCGGGTGCCGCGAAGCCGTGCGCGTTCGCCGCCGCCAGCCACTGGGGCAGCAGCTCCATCAGGTCCGGTGCCGTACCCCGGCGGCCGCCGCCGGAGGTGCCGGGGCGGTCGGCGAGCAGCATCGCGAGCCGGCGGGCGGCGGCGGGCGGCAGCGCGGGGCGCGGGTCCCGGGGCGCTGGTCGCGGGCGCTCCGCCGCCCTGGCGGGACGCAGTCCGGCACGGCGCCGCACGGTCGCCACGGCCGCCGCGTCCAGCAGGGTCTTCGGGGCGTCCGCGCCGGGCGCGGCGCCGGCCGGGGTACGCCGGTCCGTCCCCAGCAGCGCCGTGGTGACGAGGTCCTCCCAGGCGCCCGGAAGGGACGGGTCCGCAGAGTGCGGCACCGACGCGGCCGAGGAGGCGGCCGGTACGGAGGTCCTGCTCATGGGCTTCCTTCCCGTCGGACGGCCGGGAGCGGCCGGGGGTGGGCGGGGCCGGTGAGGTGCGGGCGGCTCAGCACAGCGGCACCACCTCGCCGGGCCCCTCCGGCCAGGCCGCCAGCGGGGTGAACCCCTGGTGGCCGCACTCGCCGAAGACCGTGACCGGCGCACCGCCCGAGAGGGCGACGAGACGCCACAGGCCGGGGCGGGAACGCGCGGTCGCGGTGAGTGGCAGGGCGGTGTCCTCGTCGGCGTCCGCGAGCTGCCAGGAGTCGCCGTCCGGGGCCGGTACCACCCGGTCCAGGGTCACCGGAACGGAGTCCAGCCAGGGGTCGTCGCGCAGTGCGTCGCCGTACCGGGCGGCGGCCCGGGTCGTCGTCGTCCCGGGGGGCCGCTCGGCCGTGGGGGCGGGCGCCGTGAACCGCTCACCGAGCGCCGCCCGTGCCTGCCCGGTACCCGGGTGGGCGGACAGCTCCGCGTCCAGGATCAGCCCCACCGGCAGCGTCAGTTCCGGAGCGCGCCCCGCGGCTCCGTAGGAGAGGAGCAGAGCGGTGCGCCGCGAGTCCGTGCCGTACAACCAGATCCGGCGGGTCGTCAGGCGCGCGTCCGCCGAGTCGTACTGGGCGAGGACCAGCCAGCGGTCCCGCACCGGCGGGCCGTCCGCCGGGGTCGGCAGACCGGTGCGGGAGCGGACGGTGGCGGCCAGCCCCTCCGGCAGCCGATCACGGCGCAGCCAGCCCTGAGCGAGGAGGTGGAGCAGCGCGCACTCCTCCAGCAGCCGCACCGGCCACCCCGGACCCGTGCCCGGGAGCGCCCCCAACTCCCGGACCCTGGTGGCCAGTCCCTGCGCCTGCGCGTCGACCATGCGGGCCGCCGTCTCCTCCCACAGGCCGTACCCGGACCGCTCCGCCGTGGCCAGTCCGCCGCGGAGCAGATCCGTCAGCCGCTGCTCCAGCTCCGACGCACCCGCGGTGACCCGCTCGGCCCGGCGCTCCGCCCTGCGCCGGGCCGCCTCCGGATCGGCGGGTCCGGACGGGGAGCCCGACGGGCCCGCGACCCCGTTCCGTCCCGCGGCCCCGTTCCGTCCCACGGGCCCGCGCCTGTCCGTGATCCACTGCCCGGCCCACTCCGGCGCTTCCGCCCGCGGCACCGCCCCCTCGTCGCCCGCCCAGAGCAGCAGCAGACCCAGGGCGTGCTTGCACGGGAACTTGCGACTCGGGCAACTGCACCGGTACGCGGGCCCGGAGGGGTCCGCGATGTCGACCACCGTCCGGTACGGCTTGCCGCCGCTGCCCTCGCACAGCCCCCACACCGCCCCCTCGCCCGAACTGCCGGCCTCGGACCACGGACCGGCCGCGCCGAGCTTGCTTCCCGCCGTGCGCGACGCGAGGTCAGGCGCCAAGGCCAGCACCTGGTCCGCGGTCCAGCGCACCCCCTGCTGAGTCATGTCGTCGACGGTAGGTCCCCCCACTGACAATCGGCCTCGCATCTTCGTTTTCCCAGGTCACAGCGATTGTCAGTGGGGTGGTGCACGGTGGGTGCCAGATCCGAACCGGCCGAGCTGGAGGGGGACTCCGCCATGTCCGTGTCTGTCGAACCGACGTCTGTCGAACCGGCATCTGTCGAACCGACGCCCGTCGCCCCGGCATCCGTCGACCCGGGCCGGAACGGCTCCGTGCCCGCGGCCGAGGTACTGCGGGCGCACGCCGAGGACGCCTTCGCCGCCGAACTCACCGCGCTGGCCGCGCAGGACGACCGCCCGCGGCCGGCCCGCTGGAAGCTGTCCCCGTGGGCCGTCGCCACCTACCTGCTCGGCGGCACACTGCCGGACGGCACCGTGATCACACCGAAGTACGTCGGCCCGCGCCGCATCGTCGAGGTCGCCGTCACCACCCTGGCCACCGACCGCGCCCTGCTGCTGCTCGGCGTGCCGGGCACCGCGAAGACCTGGGTGTCCGAGCACCTGGCCGCGGCGGTCAGCGGTGACTCCACCCTGCTGGTCCAGGGCACCGCCGGCACCCCCGAGGAAGCCATCCGCTACGGTTGGAACTACGCCCGGCTGCTCGCCCACGGCCCCAGCCGCGACGCCCTCGTGCCCAGTCCCGTCATGCGTGCGATGGCGGAGGGGGCGACGGCCCGCGTCGAGGAGCTGACCCGGATCCCGGCCGATGTGCAGGACACACTGATCACGATCCTGTCGGAGAAGACGCTGCCGATACCGGAACTGGGCCAGGAGGTGCAGGCGGTCCGCGGCTTCAACCTGATCGCCACCGCCAACGACCGCGACCGGGGGGTCAACGACCTGTCCAGCGCCCTGCGCCGCCGGTTCAACACCGTGGTGCTGCCGCTGCCCGAGACCCCCGAGGCGGAGGTCGACATCGTCTCGCGCCGGGTGGACCAGATCGGCCGCTCCCTCGACCTGCCGGCCGTGCCGGACGGCATCGACGAGATCCGCCGTGTCGTCACCGTCTTCCGCGAGCTGCGCGACGGGGTCACCACCGACGGCCGGACGAAGCTGAAGTCGCCCAGCGGCACCCTGTCGACCGCCGAGGCGATCTCCGTGGTCATGGGCGGGCTGGCGCTGGCGGCCCACTTCGGGGACGGCGTGCTGCGGGCCGGGGACGTCGCGGCGGGCATGCGCGGCGCGGTCGTCCGCGACCCGGCGGCGGACCGCGTCATCTGGCAGGAGTACCTGGAGACCGTCGTCCGCGAGCGCGACGGCTGGAAGGACTTCTACCGGGCCTGCAGGGAGGCGGGCGCGTGAGCGAGGCGGAGCAGCCCGGCGGCCGGGGAGCGGGGCCGCTGCTGCTCGGAGTACGGCACCACGGACCGGGGTCGGCGCGGGCGGTGCGGGCGGCCCTGGAGGAGGCCCGTCCGGGAGTCGTCCTGATCGAGGGCCCGCCCGAGGCGAACGAGCTGATTCCGCTCGCCGCGGACGACGGCATGCGTCCGCCGGTCGCCCTGCTCGCCCATGCGGTGGACGAACCCGGCCGCTCGGCGTTCTGGCCGCTCGCCGCGTTCTCCCCGGAGTGGGTCGCGATCCACTGGGCGCTGGAGCACGGCGCCCCGGCCCGCTTCATCGACCTGCCGGCCACCCACACCCTGGCCCGGGGGAGGGACGAGGCGCACGACGGAGAACAGCCGGACGACGGGGGGAAGCCGGACACCGGGCAGCAGGGCGACGTGCGGATCGATCCGCTCCGGGCGCTGGCCGAGGCCGCCGGGTACGACGACGCCGAGCGGTGGTGGGAGGACGTCGTCGAGCACCGCGGAGTGGGGGAGGAGGGCGACGCGCTCGCCCCGTTCACCGCGCTGGAGGAGGCCATGACGGCGCTGCGGGAGGTGTACGGCAGCGGGGGACACGACCGGGATCTCGTGCGCGAGGCGTACATGCGGCTCCAGATCCGGGCGGCGCGGCGGGAGTACGGGAGCGGTGTGGCCGTCGTCTGCGGGGCCTGGCACGTGCCCGCGTTGCGGCGGAAGGCCACCGTCGCCGCCGACCGGGCCCTGCTCAGAGGTCTGCCGAAGGTCAGGACGGACCTGACGTGGGTGCCGTGGACGAACCGCAGGCTGTCCCGGTTCAGCGGCTACGGCGCGGGCATCGACTCGCCCGGCTGGTACGGGCATCTGTTCGGCGCGGAGGACCGGCCGGTCGAGCGGTGGATGACGAAGGTGGCGGGGCTGCTGCGCGCCGAGGACCGGACCGTGTCCCCCGCCCACGTCATCGAGTCGGTACGGCTGGCGGAGACGCTCGCCGCGCTGCGCGGCCGGCCCCTGCCCGGACTGGGCGAGACGACGGACGCGGTGCGGGCGGTGATGTGCGAGGGCTCCGACGTGCCGCTGGCGCTGGTGCACGACCGGCTGATCGTCGGTGACGTGCTCGGCGAGGTGCCGGCGACGGCTCCCGCGGTGCCCCTGCAGTTGGACCTCACCCGGACCCAGCGCCGGCTGCGGCTGAAACCCGAGGCCGCGGAGCGGGAACTGGAACTCGACCTGCGCAAGGAGACCGACGGGCAGCGCAGCAGGCTGCTGCACCGGCTGCGGTTGCTCGGCATCGGCTGGGGGGAGCCGGCGGCCTCGTACGGGAGTACGGGCACGTTCCGGGAGACCTGGCGGCTGTGCTGGGAGCCGGAGTTGTCCGTGCGGGTCGCCGAGGCCGGTATATGGGGGACGACCGTACTCGCCGCCGCGACCGCCAGGGCCGAGGCGGACGCCGTCGCGGCGCGGGACCTCGCCGCCGTCACCGGGCTCGCCGAGCACTGCCTCCTGGCCGGACTGCCCGACGCGCTGCCCACGGTGATGCGGGTACTCGCCGACCGCGCGGCCCTCGACACGGACGTCGGCCGTCTCGCCCAGGCCCTGCCCGCCCTGGTCCGCTCGCTGCGCTACGGCGATGTGCGCGGCACCGGCACCGCTGCCCTGGCCGAGGTCGCCGCCGGGCTGGCGGAGCGGGTCCTGGTCGGCCTGCCCCCGGCCTGCGCCGGACTGGGCGCGGACGCCGCCGAGGAGATGCGGCGCCATCTCGACGCCGTGCACGGGGCGGTGGGGCTCCTCGGCGACGTTCCCGCGCCGGGCCACGGGAACCTGCGCGCCCGCTGGGCGTCGGCACTGCGGAAGCTGGCGACGCGGGACACCGTGCCCGGTGTCGTACGGGGGCGGGCGGCCCGCCTGCTGCTGGACGACGGGGAGCTGGCGCAGGACGAGGCGGCCCGGCAGATGGGGCTGGTGCTGTCGTCACCGGGTACGTCCCCGGCGGACGCGGCGGCGTGGATCGAGGGGTTCGTCGGCGGCTCGGGGGGCGGGCTGCTCCTCGTCCACGACGAGCGGCTCCTCGCACTGGTCGACGCGTGGCTGACGGGGGTGCCCGCGGAGGCGTTCACGGACGTGCTCCCGCTGCTGCGGCGGACCTTCTCGGCGTACGAGCCCGGGGTGCGGCGCACGCTCGGCGAGCTGGTCCGGCGCGGACCGGGGGCGCGGAGCGGCGCGGCGGGCGCCGGTCGTGGGACACCCGGCTTCGCGGCAAACCCGGACACCGGCCGGGCGGACGCGGTCCTGCCTGTGGTGCGGCTGCTGCTGGGGCTGGGACCGGGAGGGGAGCAGGCGGCCGGGGACGGGGAGGGCGGCGAGAAGGAGGAGGGCGGCGAGGACACGGGCGCCGGCCTGGTGGGAGCGGCACGATGACGGCCCCCGGCCACCGGACGAGGGGGCGAAGGGCGAAGGAGCAAGGGATGGAGGGGGACGTATGGCGGCAGCGGTGACGGACCCGGCGCGGGAACGGCTGCGGCGGTGGCGGCTGGTGCTCGGCGGGGACGCGGCGGACGGCACCGGATGCGCGCTGTCCGGCCAGGACGCCGCCCTGGACGGAGCGCTCACCGCGCTCTACGGCAAGAGGGACAAGCCGCGGACGGGGCGGGAGCGCTCGGCGGGACTGGGGGCGTCCGCGCCGTCGGTGGCGCGCTGGCTCGGGGACATCCGGACCTACTTCCCCTCCGCCGTCGTCCAGGTCATGCAGCGCGACGCCATCGACCGGCTGGGGCTCGCCACCCTCCTGCTGGAACCGGAGATGCTGGAGGCGGTCGAGGCCGACGTCCATCTCGTGGGCACGCTGATGTCGCTCGGCAAGGCGATGCCCGACACGACGAAGGAGACGGCGCGGGCCGTCGTCCGCAAGGTCGTCGACGAGTTGGAGAAGCGGCTCGCCACCCGCACCCGGGCCACCCTCACCGGGGCCCTCGACCGCAGCGCCCGGGTCAGCCGGCCCCGCCACCACGACATCGACTGGAACCGCACCATCGCGGCCAACCTCAAGCACTACCTCCCCGAGCACCGGACGGTCGTGCCCGAGCGGCTCATCGGCCACGGGCGGGCCGCGCCGTCCGTGAAGAAGGAGGTCGTCCTCTGCGTCGACCAGTCCGGGTCGATGGCGGCGTCCGTCGTCTACGCCTCGGTGTTCGGGGCGGTGCTCGCGTCCATGCGGTCCGTCGACACGCGGCTCGTCGTGTTCGACACGGCGGTGGCCGACCTCACGGACCGACTCGACGACCCCGTCGACGTGATCTTCGGGACCCGGCTCGGCGGGGGCACGGACATCAACCGGGCGCTGGCGTACTGCCAGGCGCAGATCACCCGGCCCGCGGAGACGGTGGTCGTACTGATCAGTGACCTCTACGAAGGGGGCATACGCGACGAGATGCTCAAGCGGGTCGCGGCGATGAAGGCGTCGGGCGTGCAGTTCGTGACGCTGCTGGCGCTGTCCGACGAGGGGGCGCCCGCCTACGACCGGGAGCACGCGGCGGCCCTCGCCGCGCTGGGCGCGCCGGCGTTCGCCTGCACGCCCGACCTGTTCCCGGAGGTGATGGCCGCGGCGATCGAGAAGCGGCCGCTGCCGATACCGGATCCGCTGTGAGGGGCCCGGAGGAGCGGACCGAGAGGCAGGCCGCGCACCCACGCAGGCCTTCACCCGGCGGCCCGGACGCGAACACGTCTCGTGCACCCCGTGCATCCCGTATGCCTCGTAGGCCCCATGTGCCCTGTGTGTCCCGTGCGTCTCGCGTACGCGGTACCTGACTTACGGGTGACAAGAGCTTCGCGAGGTTGTCCGGATCCGGACGGCCGAACGCCGTCGGGTCGGGCCCGGCCGTGACCTCGCGGACGGGGTGATCGGCTCCCGTCGGGGTGCGGGGCAGGCCCCGCCGGGCCGGTCCCGACCCGGCGGGGCCCTCCGCGGATGGCACGGTGTGTCACTGTTTCCGGCATCATGTGACAGGTCTCACCGCTCAGATGTGACCTGCGATTTAGAGACACCTTGCAACCGGGGATAACCTGCGAGACGGACATGCCGCGCGCTCGGACACCGTGTGCGCTCCCCTTGTGACACTGCGGACGTAGTCACGTTGCCCTTCGCGGCACGCCCACGCATCCAACGAATCGCGAATCACTGATAGGGACGGAAGCGCGTGGACCTGTTCGAGTACCAGGCGAGGGACCTCTTCGCCAAGCACGATGTACCGGTGCTGGCCGGTGAAGTCATCGACACGCCTGAGGCGGCGCGCGAGATCACCGAGCGTCTGGGCGGCAAGTCCGTCGTCAAGGCCCAGGTGAAGGTCGGTGGACGCGGCAAGGCCGGTGGCGTGAAGCTGGCGGCCACCCCGGACGAGGCCGTCGCCCGTGCGACGGACATCCTCGGGATGGACATCAAGGGCCACACGGTCCACAAGGTGATGATCGCCGAGACCGCTCCGGAGATCGTCGAGGAGTACTACGTCTCCTTCCTCCTCGACCGTGCCAACCGCACCTTCCTCTCCATCGCCTCCGTCGAGGGCGGCATGGACATCGAGGAGGTGGCGGCCACCCGTCCGGAGGCCGTCGCCAAGACGCCGATCGACGCCAACGAGGGTGTGACCCCCGAGAAGGCGCGCGAGATCGTCGAGGCCGCGAACTTCCCGGCCGAGGTGGCCGACAAGGTCGCCGACGTCCTCGTCACCCTGTGGAAGACCTTCATCGCCGAGGACGCGCTCCTCGTCGAGGTCAACCCGCTGGCCAAGGTCGCCTCCGGTGACGTCCTCGCCCTCGACGGCAAGGTCACCCTGGACGACAACGCCGAGTTCCGTCACCCCGACCACGAGGCGCTCCACGACAAGGCCGCGGCCAACCCGCTCGAGGCCGCCGCCAAGGAGAAGAACCTCAACTACGTCAAGCTCGACGGCGAGGTCGGCATCATCGGCAACGGCGCGGGGCTCGTGATGAGCACCCTGGACGTCGTCGCCTACGCCGGTGAGGCACACGGCGGCGTCAAGCCCGCCAACTTCCTCGACATCGGTGGCGGCGCCTCCGCCGCCGTCATGGCGAACGGCCTGGAGATCATCCTCGGCGACCCGGACGTCAAGTCCGTGTTCGTCAACGTCTTCGGTGGCATCACCGCCTGCGACGAGGTCGCCAACGGCATCGTGCAGGCGCTGCAGCTGCTCGCGGACCGGGGTGAGGAAGTCACCAAGCCGCTGGTCGTGCGTCTGGACGGCAACAACGCCGAACTGGGTCGCCGGATCCTCTCCGACGCCAACCACCCGCTGGTGCAGCGCGTGGACACCATGGACGGCGCGGCCGACAAGGCCGCCGAGCTCGCGGCCGCGAAGTAAGGGACGAGGGACAGAACAGCCATGGCTATCTTCCTCAACAAGGACTCCAAGGTCATCGTCCAGGGCATGACCGGTGCCACGGGCATGAAGCACACCAAGCTCATGCTGGCCGACGGCACGAACGTCGTCGGCGGTGTGAACCCGCGCAAGGCGGGCACCTCCGTCGACATCGACGGCAACGAGATCCCGGTCTTCGGCACGGTCGCCGAGGCGATGGAGAAGACGGGCGCGAACGTGTCCGTCCTCTTCGTACCGCCGGCCTTCGCGAAGTCCGCCGTGGTCGAGGCGATCGACGCCGAGATCCCGCTCGCGGTCGTCATCACCGAGGGCATCGCCGTCCACGACTCGGCCGCGTTCTACGCGTACGCCGTGGAGAAGGGCGACAAGACCCGGATCATCGGCCCCAACTGCCCGGGCCTGATCAGCCCCGGTCAGTCGAACGCCGGCATCATCCCGGGCGACATCACCAAGCCGGGCCGGATCGGCCTGGTCTCGAAGTCCGGCACGCTGACGTACCAGATGATGTACGAGCTGCGGGACATCGGCTTCTCCTCGGCCGTCGGCATCGGTGGCGACCCGGTCATCGGCACGACGCACATCGACGCGCTGGCCGCGTTCGAGGCCGACCCCGACACCGACCTGATCGTCATGATCGGTGAGATCGGCGGCGACGCCGAGGAGCGGGCCGCGGCCTACATCGCGGAGAACGTGAAGAAGCCGGTCGTCGGCTACGTCGCGGGCTTCACCGCGCCCGAGGGCAAGACCATGGGCCACGCCGGCGCCATCGTCTCCGGTTCGTCCGGCACCGCCCAGGCGAAGAAGGAGGCCCTCGAGGCCGCGGGCGTCAAGGTGGGCAAGACGCCGACCGAGACGGCCAAGCTGGCGCGCGAGCTCCTCGCGGGCTGAGCGACCGCAGCACACGGGTGGGCCCGTCCCCTCAGGGGGACGGGCCCACCGTCGTCTCCGGCTCCGTCACCGCGGCTGCGGTGCCAGCCGCTGCGGGCCGTGCTGCAGCTCCTCCCGGAGCTTGCTCCGCAGCTTCCGCTCCCTGTTCGAGAGGGGCCCGGGGGCCATCTGCGGCGGCACCCCCTGGACGGTCTCCCCGGGCGGCAGCGGTGGGGCGTAGTGCGTGGGCGCCGTGGCCAGGGTGAGCGCGACGGCGCCGATCAGGGCGACCGTGAAGGCGACGACGGCCCGGGTCCAGAACCGGGCCCTGCGCTCGCTGCCGTCCCGCACCTCCGGCGGCTTGGCGGACCGCAGGTGCTCGGAGGAGGCCAGTTCGGCCAGCCGTTCGTGCAGCACCCGCGGATCCGACAACTCCGGCAGCCGGGCCGCGACGATCTCGTGCGCGTGCAGCAGCCGGCTCGCGGCCGCCCGCGTGCTGGCCTCCGTCTCCGCCGCGGTCTCCGGCAGGTCGAGGCCGACACCGTCGTAGAGCACGAGCGTGCGGCGGTACGGCGGTGGCAGGTGCAGCAGGACGTCCAGCAGCTCCCGCTCGGACGGCTCCGAGGGCGGCGGTTCCGGACGCCGGTGGCGGGGCCGGAACCGGTGCCACGGGGACAGCGCCCACTCGTACGCCGCCGCCCGCACCCAACCGGCCGGGTCGCGGTCGCGGGCCACTTCGGGCCAGCGGTCCCAGGCCAGTTGGAAGGCCCGCTCGACCGATTCGCGTGCCAGTCCGCGGCGACCGGACAGCAGATACGCCTGCCGTACCAGCGCCGGGGCGCAGAAGGCGTACAGGGCGTCGAAGGCCTGAGTGGGCGTCAGGACGGAGGGCGACTCGGGATATTCGGAGGGTTCAGGGAGTTCGAGGGGCCGACCGGGTCGCTCGGACCGCCGCCCCGTGGGCGCGGGTGCCGGGGTGGCCGTCAGCAGTTTCACGTACGTCTCCCGCTTCCGGCCGCGCGGTGTGCTGCGGCCGGACTCCCACGCACGCACCGTCTCGCGGCTGACGCCGATCCGCTGCGCGAGCTGAGCCTGCGTCAGCGAGCGGGACTCGCGCAGGCGTCGCCGCTCCTCGGGCGAGGGGAGGGGGGTGGCGGGGCTCCGTGTCACAGGACGCCCCTTCGCGCAAGAAGGCACATAAAGTTATATTGAGCGACACAGCGGTGCTTCGCCCGTTACGCCGGGAAAGCGCGTGTCGTTGGGAGCATGGCGGGTGTGATCCAGACGACTGCCCGCCGACCGACGCCGGCCCTGCTGCTCACCCGGATGCGTGACCACCGGCCCGGACTGACCTCCGGTCTCCTCGCCGGCGCGCTCGCCGCGGGACTCGGCCTCGCCGCGTTCGCCATGCTCGTGATCCTGCTGTGGATCAGCTCGCCCTACCCCGACAACGGACCTGACGGCGCGCTGCACGTCGCGGCGGCGCTGTGGCTGCTGGCGCACGGCACCGAGCTGATCCGCACCGACACGCTCTCCGGGGTGCCGGCTCCCCTGGGCGTTCCGCCGCTGCTGCTGCTCACGGTCCCGGTGTGGCTGCTGCACCGGGCGGCCCGCGACGCCACGGACGGGGACGCGTCGGACGACGCTCCGCTCGTCGACGGCCCGACGGCATGGGCGGGCGTCGTCCTCGGCTACCTGGCCGTCGGTGTGCCCGCCGCGCTCTATGCCGCGGGTGGTGGGCTGCGGCCCGCGTGGGCGTCGGCGGGCGTGTGCGTTCCGCTGGTCGCCGTGCTGGCCGCGGGGGCGGGGGTGTGGCGGGCGTACGGCTGCCCCAGCGGGCCGCTGGAACAGGCCGTGGGGGCACTGCTGCCGAGGGGGGCGCGTCATCTGCTCCTCGGCCCGGACGGACGCCTCGGGGTAGCGGCACGCGCGGCGGCGGCCGGGGCCGCGGTGCTCGTCGGCGGCGGGGCACTGCTGCTGACGGTGTCGCTGGTGTGGCACGGCGGGGAGACCCAGGCGGCCTTTCTGCGGCTGACGGAGGGATGGTCGGGGCGGGCCGCGGTGCTGCTGCTCGGCGTCATGCTGCTGCCGAACGCTGCGGTGTGGGCGGCGGCCTACGCGCTGGGCCCCGGGTTTCTCCTCGGGGCCGGCAGCGCCGTGACCCCGTTCGCCTCCGCCCCGGCGCCGCTGCTGCCCGCCTTCCCGCTGCTGGCGGCGGTACCGGACGCGGGGCCGGGGACGCCGGTGAACTGGGCGGTCTGGGCGGTGCCGTTGGCGGCCGGTGCGGTGACGGGGTGGTTCGTCGGGAAGGGCGCCACGGAGACCGGGCGCCCGGCGCCGACGGAACGGGAGGGCCGGCGGTCGGGGCGGGCGCCGGACGCGGCCTGGTCACGGAGCCGGACGGTCGGCGCCGCCGTGGCGGCGGCGGTGTTGTGCGCGGCCCTGCTGGCGTCGGCCGCCGCACTGGCGGGCGGGCCGATGGGGGTCGCGGCGCTCTCCCGCTTCGGTCCGGTGTGGTGGCAGACGGGAGGCGCGACGCTGGCGTGGATCGGGCCGGTGGCCGCGGCGACGGCCCTGGCGGTACGGGCACGGCGGTGCCGCACGCCTCGGGACGAACCGGCGGAACGGGCACCGGCGGGGGCGGGGGCGGGACCAGACACCAGGGCGAGGGCATGGGCGCGGGCGCGGGCATGGGTGCGGAAGCCGAGGACGCCGAGGACGCTGAGGATCCCGGACATCGGCAGGCCGCGCAGGGGCCCGGCGGAGGGCGAGGCGCACACGACGGGCGCGCGACGGCCCCCGGACGCCTCCAGCCCCTACGACCTCCTGCCCACGGATCCCACCCCGGCCGGACCCGCTCCTCTCCCGGTCCCCGCTCCTCCCCCGACCCCCGCTGCCCTCCCGACCCCCCGCGCTCCCGCGGTTCCCCCCGCGCCCCGCGCTCCCGGACCCCCGGACACACCCGAGCCGCCCCCTGCGCTGTGAGGGGGCGGCTCGGGTGTGCGGGAGCGGTTGTCGGCAGGTCTCTCAGCCGGCCGTCCCGAGGAAGTTCCGGAGTCCGTCCGGCAGGAGGGTGTCGCAGGACTGCCTGGCCTCCTGGGTGAGGGCGTCCTGCGTACAGGTGTAGTAGTCCCGGTAGACCAGCTGTGCCGTGAAACTGGCGGCGACCAGGACGAGCGCCAGGGAGGCCGTGACCAGCCCGCTCACCGCGGCCGTGGTCTGCTGACGACCCGACTGGGCCGGTGCCGGGGTGTCGGGGTCGGAGGCCGCGCGGGGCTTGGCGCGCAGGGCGCTGATCGCCCAGTACAGGGCGAGCGCGCCCAGCAGCAGTGCGACGTAGGGCCAGCTGAACAGGGCGAAGAAGAAGGCCCACATGCCGGACAGCAGGGAGTAACGCGCCCGGCGCTGGATCGGGTCCGTCGGGTCCCAGCGCGGTCCGGGGCCCTGGGGGCCGCCGTTCTTGCCGCTCTGTCCCTCCGGGCTGCGCGGGCGATCGCCGAAGCCACCCGAGGAACGGCCGGGCTGCCGGTCGCTCCACCGCCCGCCCCACGGGGAGCGTCCGCCGTCTCCCCGGCCGCCACCGTCACCGCCCTCGTCACCGGACGGGTGCCGGGGCTGCCAGGGCTGGTCGGGGGTCCCCTCCGGGGGCGGCGCGAACGGGTTGTTCTCCTCGGAGCCACGGCGCTGCTCGCCGCCGCCCCCGCCCCCGTCCCGGGGCGTCTCGGGCGGTGAGGGGTGGCGCTCCCGCAGCAGCACGGCGCCACGCTCCCCTCCCTGTGCCGACGGCTGGGGGAACGTGAGGAATCGCGGGCTGCGGTCCGGCATCAAGTGAGCGTCTTCCCCTTTTAACGAAGTGCGACTGATCGAGTACGGCTGGCCACGGACGACTTCCACGGCCGAGTCGGAGTGTTCCGTCCGTTCTCCGGCCCCCGGGCCCCTCCTGGGAACGTTTGGCGCACAGGAGGCGTTCCCGGGCGACCCGAGTGTTCCCGAGCGTCCGGGAGCGCTCCCGGACGCTCGGGAACACTCCCGGACCGGCTCTTCCCAGACGCTACCTTCCAGCCACGCCCCCGTCCCGTGAGGGCCGTCCCCTGTGCCGGTATCGTTGCTGGCGGTCGGCCGCTTCGTAGGCTTCCCCGTATCCGAGGGAGCGAAGCATTCGTACGAATATACAAAGCGCTGTGTCTCCGACCGCACGAGCGCTCCCGAGAAAGGGCCCCACCGTGGCTGCCGAGCCCGTGGCCGAGCGCCCCAGGCGCCTCGTCGTGCTGGTCTCCGGATCCGGCACCAACCTGCAGGCGCTCCTCGACGAGATCGCCGCCACCGGCGCCGAGGCGTACGGAGCCGAGATCGTGGCCGTCGGCGCCGACCGTGAGGGCATCGAGGGGATCGTCCGCGCCGAGCGCGCCGGGCTGCCGACCTTCGTGTGCCGGGTCAAGGACTTCGCCGACCGCCAGGAGTGGGACGCGGCGCTCGCCGAGGCGGTCGCCGCCCACGAACCTGACCTCGTGGTGTCCGCCGGGTTCATGAAGATCGTGGGCAAGGAGTTCCTCGCGCGCTTCGGCGGGCGGTTCGTCAACACCCACCCCGCCCTGCTGCCCAGTTTCCCCGGAGCCCACGGCGTACGGGACGCGCTCGCGTACGGCGCCAGGGTCACCGGCTGCACCGTCCACTTCGTCGACGACGGTGTCGACACCGGGCCGATCATCGCGCAGGGCGTGGTGGAGGTCCGGGACGAGGACGACGAGAGCGCGCTGCACGAGCGCATCAAGGAAGTCGAGCGAAGGCTGCTCGTCGAGGTCGTGGGGCGGCTCGCCCGCAACGGCTATCGCATCGAGGGACGAAAGGTAGTTATCCAGTGACCGCCGAGAGCAACAAGCGGGCCATCCGACGGGCGCTCGTCAGCGTCTACGACAAGACCGGGCTCGAGGAGCTCGCCCGTGGCCTGCACGAGGCGGGCGTCGAACTCGTCTCCACCGGGTCCACGGCCGGCCGCATCTCCGCCGCGGGCGTCCCCGTCACCAAGGTCGAGGAGCTGACCGGCTTCCCCGAGTGCCTGGACGGCCGGGTCAAGACCCTGCACCCGAAGGTGCACGCCGGCATCCTCGCCGACCTGCGCCTCGACAGCCACCGGCAGCAGCTCGGCGAGCTGGGCGTGGAGCCGTTCGACCTGGTCGTGGTCAACCTCTACCCGTTCCGCGAGACCGTCGCCTCGGGTGCGACGCCCGACGAGTGCGTGGAGCAGATCGACATCGGCGGCCCCTCCATGGTCCGCGCCGCCGCCAAGAACCACCCGTCCGTCGCCGTGGTCACCGACCCCGCCCGGTACGCCGACGTCCTGTCCGCCGTCCGTGACGGCGGCTTCGACCTCACCACCCGCAAGCGCCTGGCCGCGGAGGCCTTCCGGCACACGGCCGCGTACGACGTGGCGGTGGCCTCCTGGTTCGCCTCCGACTACGCCCCCGTCGACGAGTCGGAGTTCCCCGACTTCCTCGGCGCCACCTGGGAGCGCAAGAACACCCTGCGCTACGGCGAGAACCCGCACCAGCCCGCCGCCCTGTACGTCTCCGGCACGGGCGGCCTCGCCGAGGCCGAGCAGCTGCACGGCAAGGAGATGTCGTACAACAACTACACGGACACCGACGCCGCGCTGCGTGCCGCGTACGACCACGCCGAGCCGGCCGTCGCGATCATCAAGCACGCCAACCCGTGCGGCATCGCGACCGGCGCGGACGTCGCCGAGGCGCACCGCAAGGCGCATGCCTGTGACCCGCTGTCCGCGTTCGGCGGGGTGATCGCGGTCAACCGGCCGGTGTCCAAGGAGATGGCCGAGCAGGTCGCGGAGATCTTCACCGAGGTCATCGTCGCGCCGGACTACGAGGACGGCGCCCTCGAAGCCCTCGGCAAGAAGAAGAACATCCGCGTGCTGCGGGCCCCCGAGGCCCCGGCCGCCCCCGTCGAGGTGAAGCCGATCGACGGTGGCGCCCTGCTCCAGGTCACCGACCGCCTCCAGGCCGAGGGCGACGACCCGGCCACCTGGACGCTGGCCAGCGGCGAGGCACTCTCCGAGGCGGAGCTGGCCGAACTGGCCTTCGCGTGGCGGGCCTGCCGGGCCGTGAAGTCCAACGCGATCCTGCTCGCCAAGGACGGCGCCTCGGTCGGCGTCGGCATGGGCCAGGTCAACCGCGTCGACTCCGCGAAGCTGGCGGTGGAGCGGGCCGGAGCCGAGCGCGCCCAGGGGGCCTACGCCGCCTCGGACGCCTTCTTCCCCTTCCCGGACGGCCTGGAGATCCTCACCGAGGCGGGCGTCAGGGCCGTGGTCCAGCCGGGCGGTTCGGTCCGTGACGAGCAGGTCGTCGAGGCGGCGAAGAAGGCCGGCGTCACGATGTACTTCACCGGGACGCGGCACTTCTTCCACTGAGCGGAGTGCGGGGCTCCGGCGTCGGCCGGGGCCCCTTCCCGCGGCCTGTCGGGCAGCTCGCACGACAGGCGCCGTGGCGGAACGGAGTCAGTACGTGGGCCGGTTGAACCAGTAGCTTCCGTTCTTGTTGGCGCAGAACACGATGATCAGGATGCCGAGGATCAGGCTGAACAGGGCGAAGGGGTTGCCGGTGACCAGGTTGAGCACGCTGAACAGCGTGACGAACGAGGCGTAGACGATCGCGGAGACACGCACCCCGCCCCGGCCCGTGGCCATCTTGACGCCCGTGAAGATCGCCCAGAACGCGAACGCCAGCACGATCACACCGAAGAAGATCATGACGCCCGCGCCGATGCCGGCGACGGTGTCCGCGTCCTCCGCGGAGATGCTCGGGTCGTCGGCGATGACGTCCTCGAACATCTCGGCGAACCAGGCGCTGGCGATCATCATCAGCAGGCCGCCGAGGGCCTGGAAGCCGCCGAGGACGAACAGCATCACGCGCGCGGCCTTCACACTGCCGGGCATGACCGCCACGGGACCCGGCTGACCGTAGGGCTGCTGGGGGAACGCGGGCGGCGTCGGGTAGCCGTAACCGGGCTGACCGGGGGGCTGCTGCTGGGGGTAGCCGTAGCCGGGCTGGCCGGGCTGCTGCGGCGGCTGTCCGTAGGGGTTGTTCGGGTCGCCGAAACTCATGGCGCTT
This sequence comes from Streptomyces sp. GDS52, assembly GCF_052246875.1. NCBI lineage: Bacteria > Bacillati > Actinomycetota > Actinomycetes > Kitasatosporales > Streptomycetaceae > Streptomyces > Streptomyces sp. GDS52. The sequence goes on along the minus strand of NZ_CM125966.1, from coordinate 2,785,476 downwards.
CTTCCTCCGTTGTCGCTGCGGGTGCGGGGACGACGCGGGGCGCAGTTCGGAGGAAGTTCTGCAGACGCGGTCCGTCCCCCCGGTTCTTGCCCGCGGCACCGTGCCGTTCATCGTTCTTGACCGGTCTGCCGGTTGTCCAGCCGCAGGCGGTATGCGTTGTGCAAGTGCAACATTGCTGATCTTGGCCGGATACAGGTGAAACATGGCTGGTTGGAAGGTGGACCGAAGGTGAAATACGGGATTGCGAACCCCCGCGGTCGCCCGGAGCGAGCCGGGGACGCGTCCGGAGACACGGCTGAAGCGCAACTGAAGCACGGCTGAAGCACGGGCCGAGCGCGCCCGGAGTGCGGGCTGAACGCGTGCGGATTGGAACCGGGGCCCGGTCATCCGCGAGGATGGGTCCATGACCGCCCAGATTCTCGATGGCAAGGCCACCGCAGCAGCGATCAAGTCCGATCTGACCGCCCGCGTGGCGGCGCTGAAGGAGAAGGGCGTCACGCCCGGCCTCGGCACGATCCTCGTCGGCAACGATCCCGGCAGCCAGAAGTACGTCGCGGGCAAGCACCGCGACTGCGCCCAGGTCGGCATCGCCTCCATCCAGCGGGAGCTGCCCGAAACGGCCACGCAGGAGGAGATCGAGGCGGTCGTCCGCGACCTGAACGAGGACCCGGCCTGCACCGGATACATCGTCCAGCTGCCGCTGCCCAAGGGCATCGACGAGAACCGCATCCTGGAACTCATGGACCCGGACAAGGACGCCGACGGCCTCCACCCGATGAACCTCGGCCGTCTCGTCCTGAACGAGCCGGCTCCGCTGCCCTGCACCCCCAACGGCGTCCTCACCCTGCTGCGCCGCCACGGCGTGGAGATCAAGGGCGCCGAGGTCGTGGTCGTCGGCCGCGGAGTGACCATCGGCCGCCCGATGCCGCTGCTGCTGACCCGGCGCAGTGAGAACGCCACCGTGACCCAGTGCCACACCGGCACCCGCGACCTGTCGGCGCACCTGAAGCGCGCGGACATCATCGTCGCCGCCGCCGGTTCCGCCCATCTCGTCCGTGCGGAGGACGTCAAGCCCGGTGCGGCCGTCCTGGACGTCGGGGTCTCCCGCAACGCCGAGGGAAAGATCGTGGGTGACGTTCACCCGGACGTGGCCGAGGTGGCCGGCTGGGTCTCCCCGAACCCCGGCGGTGTCGGCCCGATGACCCGGGCCCAGCTGCTGGTCAACGTGGTGGAGGCGGCGGAGCGCAGTGTCGGCTGACAGCGAGGCCCGCGAGGCGCGGGCACCCGGGCCGAAGCCGGCGCCGGAGCCGTCGTCGGAGCCCTTGTCGGAGCCGGAGCCGGCCTCGGCGCAGGCCGAGAACGGCACGGCTCCCGACCCGGCCACGGCTCCCGACCCGGCCACGGCTCCCGACCCGGCCACGGCTCCCGACCCGGCCGAGGCCCTCGACCTCGCCAAGGCCCCCGACCCCGTCAGCGCGCCCGACGCCGAGGGGAAGCCGCGGCGCACCACCCGCCGCTTCCCGCGGTTCACCAGGGACACCGCCCGCCCGGAGGGCGGCGGCCGGGCCGCCCCCGGCGACGCCCCCGCACCCGCCCGGCAGTGGCCGATCCTCGCCGTGCTGCTCACGGCCGGGCTCGGCCTGTTGCTGACCGTGTTCGACCTGTTCCGGGTCGGCACGCTGCTGATCGGCGTGGCGCTGCTGGCGGGTGGCGTGCTCCGCTGGGCGCTGCCGGGTGTCGGCATGCTCGCCGTGCGCTCCCGCTTCACGGACATCGTCACGTACGGCGCGCTGGGACTGACGATCGTGCTGCTGGCGCTGATGATGCAGCCCAGGCCGTGGCTGGAGATCCCGTTCCTGGAGGACACCCTGCACTTCACGGTCAGCGACCAGCGGTAGGGGCCCGTCCCGGGATGATCCGGGGAATCCGGGGGACGTAGCGGAACGGTCACTTCCGTGCCACAGCGCCCGGACAGCCGTTGAACAGCAGGTTCGCCGTGCAGGAAGGTTGTTTCCGGCGGCCCGCCCTTTCACGGGGGTGAGGACGGGCCGCCGTGCACGCCAGGGCGGGCACCTCGGACGACCGGTGGGGTCGGCGGGGCGATCCCGGTGATCCCGGACAATCCGCCCCACCCTCCCGGGATATGCCCGGTTCTGGTCGGCCGAGGGGGCTGCCGGTGGGAGACTGGGCCACGAGCGGGTGAGCGCGCGACGGCGCATGCCCGCGGCCCTGGCGCTCCTGTGCGCCCCCACCCCGGGAACTGAGATCCTGACCGGCGGCATCCATGTGGGTAGCCGGAACGGCGACTCGGCAGAGGGCCACCACGCGCGAGGGACATACCAGTACGACCGGGGGAAGAGGGGGAAGCAATGCCTCGTTGGAAGGCCTTGCCGGATGAACTCGATCCGCAGATCAAGGAGTTCACGAGCCAGCTCAGGCGCGTCGTGGACCGCAGCGACCTGAGCATCGCGTCGGTCTCCGACCGCACGGGCTACAGCAAGACGTCCTGGGAGCGCTATCTGAACGGACGGCTGCTCGCGCCCAAGGGCGCGATCGTGGCCCTGGCCGAGGTCACCGGAACCAATCCGATGCACCTGACCACCATGTGGGAGCTGGCCGAGCGGGCCTGGAGCCGCTCGGAGATGCGGCACGACATGACGATGGAGGCGATCAGGATCTCGCAGGCGCGCTCCGCGCTGAGCGAGCTCGCCGGCGGACCGTCGTCGAAGGGCAGGGGCCGCAAGGGCGGTGGCGAGCCGGTCCGGTCCGGCGTCGCCGGACCGGCCGGCGTCTCACCGGGCGTGCCGCCGCAGCCGACCGCCTCGGACGTCCGTGACGCCTCCGGGGCGAACTCCTGGGGCATGGCCGGGTACGCCGGGCCCGCCCCGTCGGGCCGTGGCGGCGCCGCTGCCCCTCCCGCGCCGCCCCGGGGCGGCGGCCGGGCCGGCTCCGGCGGTCCGGACGGCAAGCGGCGGACGGGGATGTTCCTCACGGGCGCGGTCGGAGTACTGGTGGTGATCGCCGCCGCGTTCTACGTCACCGGGAGCGACGACGGCAGGAAGGGTGAAGCAGGCAAGTCCCCCTCGCCCACCGCCTCCGCCTCCGTGGAGCTGCCCGCCGGAGTGAAGTGCAGCGGCGACGACTGCGACGGCAAGGACGCGGAGAACATGGGGTGCAGCGGCGACCTGGTGACCACCACGCAGACGGCGACCGTCGGCGCCACCGTGGTCGAGGTCCGCTACAGCGAGACCTGCGGTGCCGCGTGGGGCCGTATCACCCAGGCCGCGCAGGGGGACGAGGTCGAGATCGCCGGCGGGAAGTCGAAGCAGAGCGACAGCATCACCGAGGTCGGCGACACGGTCGCCTACACCCCGATGATGGCGGTCGAGAGCGGCGCACAGGCCAAGGCCTGCGTGGTACTGGCCTCCGGCGAGGAGGGGTGCACGGAGTAGGGCGGTGTGCCGAGGCGGCGACCCGCCGACGCACCGGGTGCGCCGTGAGGCTGCCCGTGAAGTTCGTGGCGCGGTGTGCGCATGAGGCGGCGGAACCGGGGCACGCGAACTTCACCCCCACGGGAGTCCGGCACGATCGGTCCCCCGATCGGCGGCCGCCTCCGACCCTCTCCCGGAGAGGCGGCCGCCTTCCCCCCGGGCACACCCGTGTACACGTTCGTCACTCTGTGGGACTGCCCACACGGAGCCTGGACGTCCACGATCGTGGATGCCGCGATAGCCTGACCGCTGGATCTCTTGACGCCAAGAGATCGATCACCGGTACTCGCCACGATGACCCGTCCGCACCGGTGATCGATCATCGTGGCGGGCACCGGTCACGCGCCGGAGCGGGATCCGTACCCCCGGGGCCGGGACGCCCCACCGCCAGCTGTCATACGGAGAACGCCATGACCCGCACTCCCGTGAACGTCACCGTCACCGGCGCGGCCGGCCAGATCGGTTACGCCCTGCTCTTCCGCATCGCCTCAGGCCAGCTGCTCGGCGCGGACGTGCCGGTCAGGCTGCGCCTGCTGGAGATCACCCCCGCGCTCAAGGCGGCCGAGGGCACGGCCATGGAGCTGGACGACTGCGCGTTCCCGCTCCTGCAGGGCATCGACATCTCGGACGACCCGAACGTGGCCTTCGACGGCGCCAACGTCGCCCTGCTCGTGGGTGCCCGCCCGCGCACCAAGGGCATGGAGCGCGGTGACCTCCTGGAGGCCAACGGCGGCATCTTCAAGCCGCAGGGCCAGGCCATCAACGCCCACGCCGCGGACGACATCCGGGTGCTGGTGGTGGGCAACCCGGCCAACACCAACGCGCTCATCGCCCAGGCCGCCGCCCCGGACGTACCGGCCGAGCGCTTCACCGCGATGACCCGTCTGGACCACAACCGGGCGCTGACCCAGCTGGCGAAGAAGACGGGTTCGACGGTCGCCGACATCAAGCGCCTGACCATCTGGGGCAACCACTCCGCCACCCAGTACCCGGACATCTTCCACGCCACCGTCGCCGGCAAGAACGCCGCCGAGGTCGTGAACGACGAGAAGTGGCTGGCCGAGGACTTCATCCCGACCGTCGCCAAGCGCGGTGCCGCGATCATCGAGGCCCGTGGCGCCTCGTCGGCCGCCTCCGCCGCCAACGCGGCCATCGACCACGTCCACACCTGGGTCAACGGCACCGCCGACGGCGACTGGGTCTCCATGGGCATCCCGTCGGACGGCTCCTACGGCGTCCCCGAGGGTCTGATCTCCTCCTTCCCGGTCACCGTGAAGGACGGCACGTACGAGATCGTCCAGGGCCTGGAGATCAACGACTTCTCCCGCGCCCGCATCGACGCCTCCGTCAAGGAGCTCGAGGAGGAGCGCGAGGCGGTCCGCGGCCTCGGCCTCATCTGATCACTCCGTCCGATCACGGACCACGGGCCCCGCACCGGTACCGACCGGTGCGGGGCCCGTCCGCGCGGGGGGGACAGAGTTCTGGCCAGAGCTTGACGCGTGTCACATGATCGCACTCTTGACAAACCGGTTCCCCTTGGCCTAATGCCTCCCCTATGCTGATGGCTCGTCAACCCTTCTGTCACCGAAGGCGCACGCAGCATCGGGGGGACCGGTATGAGCACTGTCCACGTGCCACAGCAACCGCACCACCCGGACGGCCCGGCCCCGCCGGAGGTCCTGTCCGTCCCGCCGCACGCGAGCGAGGCGACCCGGCTGCTGTGCGGGGGCGTCTACCTGGACCCCGAGTACCGCGACCGCGTCATCGACGAGCTGTATCTCCACGAACAACGCTTCGTGGCGCCGTCGCTGGGCATCGACGCCGCCCGGGTCCTCGCCCATGCGCTGCGGGCCCGCCGACAGGAGCTGCGCTGGTCCGCGGGGATCGCCGGGCTCTGGGTGGTGGGCACGGCGGTGACCGGCGGGCCGCTGGCCGGCCTGTTGCTGGCCGGCCTGCTGCTCGGCCTCGCGCCCTGGGCCAGGGGCGGGGCCCAGCCGCCGCCCCCGTACCGGCAGCTGTTCGCATCCGTGCTGAGCTGGGGAGGCCGCGTCCTCTTCGCGGTGTACGCGGTGCTGGTCGTCGCCACGGCCTTCGGGGCCGGTCCCGGCGGCTCCGGTTCCTCGTCCGGTTCGTACGGGTCGAGTGATCCCGACGGTCTGGGTCTGCCCTTCGTCGAGGCGGTCGAGCCCTGGCGTGCCTGGCTGGGCATCGGTGTCGTCGTCCTGGTCGCGTGGTGTGCGGCGGCCCAGCGTGAGGGGTTCGCCCGCGTGTTGGGCATGGAGCTGTCCCCGCGGCACTTCCCGGATGTGGCGAACGACCCCGCGGAAAGGGGAGAGGGGGAGCGGTTCGCCCGGCTGTTGCGGCGCGTCCGGCGGGAGCAGCACACTCCGCTGATCATGTACGACGAGGAGCGTCCGTTCTGCGGATCGGGCGTCGCGCACGACACCTGGGTGCTCGCCGTGGAGCTCCGGCCGGACGAGGAGCTGAAGCACCGGCAGCCGCTCGGCAACCGTGTGATCCTCGACCGGATCCGGCCACTGATCGAGCAGCTCCGTGAACCGGCCGAGCACGCGAGCACCCCTGTGCGCGACCGGCTGCGCGGGCTGGAGATCGACGAGTGCGTGTTCCTCCCCGTGGAGGGACTGACCGACCGTGACCAGGCCGCCCACACGCCGGAGGCGTTCGAGCAGCACCTGCTGCGGGCGGTCGAGGAGGGCGGCGAGAAGCGGCGGCACTTCCTGCGGACCCGGGTCGGCGCCTGGGGGGAGGAACTGGGCGTCACGGTGTACGTGCGGGTCCACACCCAGGGCCACATGCTCATGCTGGAGATCGCCCCGCACGTCATGCCCCCGGTGCGCCGGGAGTTCAAACGCGCCGACCACGTCGCGCACGCGGTCCGTACCGGCCCGACGCTGGACAGGGTCGTCTCGGCGGCCACCCTGATGCCCGGTTCCGCGGGCCGGGCTCTGGTCTCCCTGTTCCGTGGCGCGGTCTTCGGGTGGCGGCTGCTCACCGGGGGACACCGGAGCGCGCTGCCCGAGGGGCCCGCCCTGTCGGTGCGGGAGTTGGCCGCGACGGCTGCGCAGTCCACGTTCCAGGAGATGGACGTGGCCCGCTATCTCCGGAGCATTCAGGACCGCGTCGGGCACGGGGTGCGCCTGGCGCTCGCCGACGCCGGTTACGAGACCGGCGAGTTCGTCCAGAAGATCGTGAACATCAGCAACGGCGCGGTCAACATCAACCGGGTCGAGGGCTCCACCTTCGCCATCGGTGAGAACTCCAGCGCCACCACCGGCGGCCCCGTGCCGCAGAGGGGAGCCTTTGACGATGACGGCACGTGAGGAGCCGGGCGTCCGCCTGGGAGACGTCCACGGCAGTACCTTCGCCATCGGCAGCAACGCGCACGCGGAGAGCCACCACGGCACCCCGGCGCCGCGCGACGCCACCGCGGAGGAACTGCTCGCCGCGGTACGGGAACTGCGGGCCGATCTGGCCCGGCTGCGGCAGAGCGAGCAGACCGCACGCCTGGACGAGGCCCTGGCGGACACCGAGGAGGAGATCGACCGGACCGGTACGGCCGCGGAGAGCCGCCGGCGGCGGCTGCGCGATCTGCTCGCGGACGCCGAAACCATCACGGGACTGCTCGCCTCGGCGGGGACCGTGGCGGGCCTGCTCGGGATGTGACGCCGACGGGCGACACGACGAGGGAAACGCGAAGGGCGAGGGGAACGAGGGGGAAGCGATGGGCGGAGGACCGCGGTACTGGAACGAGGAGGCCCAGCGCTGGGAGGAGAGGGGCGCGGGGGAACGCGGAGGGACGGAGGACGCGGCCGTACCGGCCGCACCGCCGCCCCCTGCCGCACCGCCGCCCCCGGCTGCTCCGCCCTCCGGCGCTCCCACCCTCACGAGCCTCCAGTGGTCGGGCGGCGGTACCCCGCCGCCCCCGCCGCCCGCGCCGGACGCGTGGGCGTCCCCCGAGCCGCCCCACACCCTCGGGGAGGAGCCCGTCCCGCCCGGGCACCCGGCCCCGGCCCGGTACGGGCTCGACCGGAGGCGCCTGTGGGCCGTGACGGGCGGGGCCGCCGTGGTCGGGGTGGTCGTGGCACTGGTGCTGATCCAGACCCTGGGAGGCGGCGAGGGGGCGCACGGTCAGGGAGGCGGCAGGACCCCCTTGGCGGGCGTGTCACAGTCCGCCGGGTCCGGGACCTCCGGACCGGAGGAGCCGCCCGCCCCGGGCCGGCCGCCGTCCTCCACCGACCGGTCCGCGCCGTCCGCCCCGGACCCGGACGGCGCCGTCCCCGCCGGTTACGACCGGTACGCCGACTCCGAGGGCTTCACCATCGCCCGCCCCGCGGGATGGATCCGTAGCAGCGTGTCCTCCCAGTACGGCATGGACGTGGTCAACTACCGCAGTGCCGACGGCGGCAGGCGGCTCCAGGTGTTCGAGGTGGCGGAGCCCTCGCCCGACGCGTCGTACGAACTGTTCCTCTCCGACGCCACCCCGAAGGCCCCCGGATTCGAGCAGCTCTCCCTGGAGACGCTGGACGACGGCGACTTCACCGGTTCCCGGCTGGAGTACCTCGCCGACTCGTTCAGGGACGAGCCCGACATCGGGACCTGGCACGTCGTCGACCTGCGCTTCCAGGCCGCCGACGGCAAGCTGTACGCGCTCGCCGCCTACGGGGCCGACTCCGACGGCCACGAGGACGAGCGCGAGCTGATCCGGATCGCCCTCGAACACTTCTGCCCGCCGGACACCACCTGTGGGACGGCCACGAGCTCCGGCTGAACCGAACCAGGCCGGACATACGGGTTTTTTCGGCTGTTTTGTCCTCCTGGTGTGTGGCGTTGCGCACTTCCCGCAGGAAATCGCGCATGCATTCGGAACTCGAGGGAAGGCGCCATCCCGTTCCGTGGATGACGCCCGTGTGACTCGACCTGGTCACTGGACCTGTGTCATTCACGGGCGCTGAACAGGAACGGAAGGCAGCAGGCGGTCATGGCGGACAGTACAGAGCTTCAGGTGCGCACCTCGATCCACGCGGGAGGCGAGTGGCGGGCGGCCCTCTCGGGGGCCACCCGCGAGATCCTCGACCCCGCGGACGCGCTGCCGTTCGCCGTGGTCGCGGAGGGCGACGAGAAGGACACCGACCTGGCGGTGGCCGCCGCCCGGCGGGCGTTCGACGAGGGCCCGTGGCCGCACACCCCCGTCGCCGAACGGGCCGCGCTGCTGCGCCGCGTCGCCGGTCTCCTCGTCCGGGACCGGGAGACGCTCGGTCTGCTGGAGAGCCGGGACGCGGGCAAGACCGTCGAGGAGGGGCGGGTCGACATCGACTGTGTCGCCGACGCCTTCCGCTACTTCGCCGACCTGGTCGCCGGGGAGGCCCCCGGCCGGGTCGTCGACGCGGGCTCCCCCGACGTCCACAGCGTCGTCGTGCACGAGCCGGTCGGTGTCTGCGCGATGATCACGCCCTGGAACTATCCACTGCTCCAGGCCAGTTGGAAGATCGCCCCCGCCCTCGCGGCCGGCAACACCTTCGTCGTCAAGCCCAGCGAGATCACCCCGCTGACCACCGTGGCACTCATCGACCTGCTGATCGAGGCAGGGCTGCCCACCGGGATCGCCAACATCGTCACCGGGCCCGGTCACACCGTCGGCGCCCGGCTCGCCGAGCACCCCGACGTCGACCTGGTCTCCTTCACCGGCGGACTGGTCAGCGGCACCAAGGTCGCCGAGGCCGCCGCGCCGGGCGTGAAGAAGGTCGCCCTCGAACTCGGCGGCAAGAACCCCAACGTGGTCTTCGCCGACGCCTGCGCGACCCGGGACGGCTTCGACACCGCCGTCGACCAGGCCCTCAACGCGGCCTTCATCCACAGCGGCCAGGTCTGCTCGGCGGGTGCCCGGCTCATCGTCGAGGAGTCGGTCCGCGACCGCTTCGTCACCGAACTCGCCCGCCGCGCCGAGAAGATCAGGCTCGGCCGGGGCACCGCGGACGGCGTCGAGTGCGGACCGCTGGTCTCCGAGCAGCAGCGCGACAAGATCGAGGCGTATGTCGCCTCCGCGCTGAAGGAGGGGGCGGTGCTGCGCTCCGGCGGCAAGCGGCCCGAGCCGTCCGCCGACCGGCCCGAGGCCGGCTACTTCTACGAGCCGACCGTCCTCGACCACTGCCACCGCGAGATGCGGGTCGTGCGCGAGGAGGTGTTCGGACCGGTCCTCACCGTCGAGACCTTCCGCACCGAGGACGAGGCCGTGGCCCTCGCCAACGACACCGAGTACGGGCTGGCCGGCGCCGTCTGGACCGCCGACGCGGGCCGCGCCCGGCGGGTGGCCGGACGGCTGCGCCACGGCACCGTGTGGATCAACGACTTTCACCCCTACCTCCCGCAGGCGGAGTGGGGCGGCTTCGGCAAGAGCGGAGTGGGCCGTGAACTCGGCCCGGCCGGCCTCGCCGAGTACCGCGAGACCAAGCACGTCTACCAGAACCTCGCGCCGAAGCCGGTGCGTTGGTTCGCGGGCTGAGCCGCCACCGCCGAGCGGCACCCGGAGCGGACGCGGTGCGTGCGGCCAGGGCCGCACGCACCGCGTGACGCCGTACCGCTTCGAACGGCGCCCCGGCCAGGGGCGCCGCCCGAGGCCCCGCCGGCCTTGCCCGGTGCCCCTCGCCCCCCTCGATACCTTTTGTCACCCGTCCTGTCCCCGACCCTCCCCGTAGGAGCAGCCTCCATGCCGGAACACGTCCACGAGCACACGTACGACTACGTTGTCATCGGCGGCGGTACCGCAGGGTCCGTCATCGCCTCCCGGCTGACCGAGAACCCGGACGTCACCGTCGCCGTCATCGAGGGCGGTCCCAGCGACGTCGGCCGCGACGACGTGCTGACCCTGCGCCGCTGGATGGGCCTGCTCGGCGGCGAGCTGGACTACGACTACCCCACCACCGAGCAGCCACGCGGCAATTCGCACATCCGGCACAGCCGGGCCCGGGTCCTCGGCGGATGCTCCTCGCACAACACCCTGATCGCCTTCAAGCCGCTCCCGTCCGACTGGGACGAGTGGGAGCAGGCCGGCGCCGAGGGCTGGGGCGCGGTGCAGATGGAGGCGTACTACGCCCGGCTCGAGAACAACATCGTCCCGGTCGACGAGAAGGACCGCAACGCCATCGCCCGTGACTTCGTCGACGCCGCCCAGGGCGCGCTGGGCGTGCCGCGGGTCGAGGGCTTCAACAAGAAGCCGTTCGACGACGGCGTCGGCTTCTTCGACCTCGCCTACCACCCGGAGAACAACAAGCGCTCCTCGGCGTCGGTCGCGTACCTGCACCCGGTGATGGACGAACGCCCCAACCTGACGATCCTGCTGGAGACCTGGGCGTACCGGCTGGAGCTGAACGGCACCCGCGCCGAGGGCGTCCACGTCCGCACCAAGGACGGCGAGGAGATCCTGGTGCGGGCCCGGGGCGAGGTCCTGCTGTGCGCCGGCGCGGTCGACTCGCCCCGGCTGCTGCTGCACTCCGGCATCGGTCCGAAGGCCGACCTGGAGGCGCTCGGCATACCCGTGGCGCACGACCTCCCCGGAGTCGGCGAGAACCTGCTCGACCACCCCGAGTCGGTGATCGTCTGGGAGACGGACGGACCCATCCCGGACAACTCCGCGATGGACTCCGACGCCGGCCTGTTCGTGCGCCGCGACCCCGAACACGCGGGCCCCGACCTGATGTTCCACTTCTACCAGATCCCGTTCACGGACAATCCGGAGCGACTGGGCTATGAGCGGCCGGAGTTCGGCGTCTCCATGACCCCGAACATCCCCAAGCCGAAGAGCCGCGGCAGGCTCTACCTGACCAGCGCCGACCCCGAGGTCAAGCCCGCGCTGGACTTCCGCTACTTCACCGACGAGGACGACTACGACGGCCGGACCCTCGTCGACGGCATCCGCATCGCCCGCGAGATCGCGAAGACCGAGCCGCTGGCCCACTGGCTCAAGCGCGAGGTGGCCCCCGGCCCGGAGGTCACGGGTGACGAGGAGCTCAGCGAGTACGCCCGTAAGGTCGCCCACACCGTCTACCACCCGGCGGGCACCTGCAAGATGGGTGCGGCGGACGACGAAACAGCCGTCGTCGACCCCGAGTTGAGGATCCGCGGCCTGCAGGGCATCCGGATCGCCGACGCCTCCGTCTTCCCGACCATGACCGCCGTGAACCCGATGATCGGCGTGCTGATGGTCGGCGAGCGGGCCGTCGACCTGATCGGGAGTGATGCGTGATGAGTACCGCCGCGACTCCCGCAGCTCCCGCCGCCTCCGCCGGCTCGGAGGCCGGCTCACCCGTCTTCTCCGTCGACGGGCTGTGGAAGGTCTTCGGCCCGAAGGCCGACCGCGTGCCCGGCGACCCCGAACTCGCCGCGCTCGACCCGGCCGGACTGCGCGCCCGCACCGGGTGCACGGCCGCCGTCCGGGACGTCTCCTTCGACGTCCGCAAGGGCGAGGTCTTCGTCGTCATGGGCCTGTCCGGCTCCGGCAAGTCCACGCTGGTGCGCTGTCTGACCCGGCTGATCGAGCCGACCGCGGGCACCATCGCCATCGACGGCGAGGACGTCCGCGCCATGGACAGGGCCCGGCTGCGCGAACTGCGCCGGCACCGCGCCGCCATGGTCTTCCAGCACTTCGGACTGCTGCCGCACCGCACCGTCCTCGACAACGTGGCCTACGGCCTGGAGATCCAGGGCATGGGCAAGGCGCAGCGGCGCGCCAAGGCCGCCGAGGTCGTCGCCAAGGTCGGCCTGGAGGGCATGGAGCAGCGCAGACCCGCGCAGCTCTCCGGTGGTCAGCGCCAGCGCGTCGGGCTCGCCCGCGCCCTCGTCGTCGACCCCGAAGTGCTGCTCTTCGACGAGCCGTTCAGCGCGCTCGACCCCCTCATCCGGCGTGACATGCAGGAGGAGGTGATCCGGCTGCACCGCGAGGAGCGCCGCACGATGGTCTTCATCACGCACGACCTGAACGAGGCCCTGAAACTGGGCGACCGCATCGCCCTCATGCGCGACGGACGGGTGGTCCAGCTGGGCACCCCCGAGGAGATCGTGGGCTCGCCCGCCGACGACTACGTCCGTGACTTCGTCCGGGACGTCCCGCGCGAACAGGTCCTCACCGTCCGTACGGCCATGCGCCCCGCCTCCGCGGTGGAAGCGGCCGGCAGCGGCCCCGCCGTCCGCCCGGACGCCACGGTGTCCGAGGCCATCGAGGCCGTCGCCCGCGCGGGCGGACCGGCCCGGGTCCTCGACGAGGGCCGCTGCCTGGGCGTCGTCGACTCCGACGCGCTGCTGTCGGTGATCGCCGGGACGGGACGGTCCGCGGGAACGGAGCAGTCCGCCGGGACGGAGCTGTCCGGGGAGGCCGTCTGATGGCGACCGTCACCGCGATCGTCCCCCGGACCGGGCGGGCCGGTCTGCTCGGACACCTCGCCGTGCGCAAGCTCCTGCTGCTCACTGTGGCCGCAGCGGTCCTCGTCCCGTTCGCCGTCGCACGCTGGGCCGGCGGCAGCTGGCCCGAGGCACTGACCGTGGACCTCTCCGGACCGCTGGCCGGGGCCAGCGACTGGATCATCGACAACCGGGACTCCCACCCCCTCTTCCTGTACTTCTTCGGCCACGTCAGCAACGTCGTCGTCGTCACCGTACGGGCCGTCTACCTCGCCCTCCTCGCCGTCGGATGGGCGGGGGCGACCGCTCTCGCGGGGCTCGTCGCCTGGCGCGTCGCGGGCATCCGCCTCGCGCTCGGCACCGCCGTCGCGTTCCTCACCTGCGGACTGCTCGGCATGTGGGTGCCCACCATGCAGACGCTCGCCCTGATGGTGGTCGCGGTCACCGCCTCCGTCGTCGTCGGCGCGCTGCTCGGGCTCGTCGCCGGGCTCTCCGACCGGATGAACCGCGTCCTGCGCCCGGTCCTGGACACCATGCAGGTGCTCCCCGCCTTCGCCTACCTCCTGCCGGTCGTGCTGATCTTCGGCATCGGCGTCCCGGCCGCCGTCCTCGCCACGGTCGTCTACGCCGCGCCGCCCATGGCCCGGCTGACCGCGCTCGGTCTGCGGGGCGCCGACAAGGAGGTGCTGGAGGCGGTCGAGTCGCTCGGCACCACCTCCCGCCAGCGCCTGCTGACCGCCCGCATCCCGCTGGCCCGCAAGGAACTCCTCCTGGGGCTCAACCAGACGATCATGATGGCGCTGTCCATGGCCGTCATCGCCTCGGTGATCGGCGCGGGCGGTCTCGGCGACCGCGTCTACCAGGCGCTGGCCTCCGTCGACGTGGGCGCGGCCCTCGCCGCCGGCATCCCGATCGTGCTGCTCGCCGTCGTCCTGGACCGGGTGACCGGTGCGGCCGGGGCGAACCTCGGCCAGGAGCCCAGGCCCCGCACGCACTGGCTGTACGTCGTGGCCGGCGCCGCGGTCGTGGCCGCCGCCGGACGGCTGACGGCACGCCTGGAATGGCCCGACGGATGGGTGGTGCCCCTCGTCGAACCGGTCAACCGGGCCGTCGGCTGGATGACCGACCACCTGTACTCGGGCGTCCCCGTCGTCGGCGGCACCGCCGACTGGGCCGCCCGCTTCACCACCTGGGTCCTCGACCCGGTCCGCGACGGACTGCAGTGGCTGCCCTGGTGGTCGGTGCTGCTCGTGGTCGCCACCCTGGCCTGGCTGATCGGCACCTGGCGCACCGCGCTCACCGCCGTCCTCGCCATGGCCGCCATCGGGGTGCTCGGCGTGTGGGAACCGTCCCTCGACACGCTCTCCCAGGTCATCGCGGCCGTCGCCGTCACCCTGCTCGTCGGCTTCGCGACGGGCATCGCCGCGGCACGCAGCGAACGCGTCGACCGGCTGCTGCGGCCCGTGCTGGACGTGTTCCAGACGATGCCGCAGTTCGTGTACCTGATCCCGGTCGTCGCCCTGTTCGGCGTCGGCCGCGCCCCCGCCGTCGCCGCGGCCGTCGTCTACGCGCTGCCGGCCGTCGTCCGCATCACCGCGCAGGGGCTGCGCCAGGTCGACCCGGCGACCCTGGAGTCGGCCCGCTCGCTCGGCGCGACCAGCACCCAGCAGCTGCGCCAGGTCCAGCTCCCGCTGGCCCGCCCGGCGCTGCTCCTCGCCGTCAACCAGGGCGTGGTCCTGGTCCTCGCCGTCGTCATCATCGGCGGCATGGTCGGCGGCGGCGCACTCGGCTACGACGTCGTCTTCGGCCTCGCCCAGGGCGACCTGGCGACCGGACTGGTCGCCGGTGCCGCGATCGTCTGCCTGGGCCTGATGCTCGACCGGGTGACCCAGCCCACCGAACGCCGCGCGCAGAAGGGAGCCTGACATGCGACGCCGTACGACCTCCGCGGTGGGCGGAGCCTTCGCGCTCGCGCTGCTCACCGGCTGCGGTGCCGCGGACATGACCAAGCAGGCCTCGCCGTACGCCAACGCCAAGGGCGCCCGGACGGTGAACCTGGCGGTGCAGTCCTGGGTGGGCTCCCTGGCCAACGTGGCCGTCGCCCAGTACCTGCTGGAGAACGAGCTCGGCTACCGCGTCGACGTCGTCCAGGTCGACGAGGTGCCCGCCTGGGACGCGCTCAGCCAGGGCCGGGTCGACGCGATCCTGGAGGACTGGGGCCACCCCGAACAGGAACAGCTGTACGTCGAGGAGAAGAAGACGATCGCGCGCGGCGGCGACCTCGGGGTCACCGGGCACATCGGCTGGTACATCCCGACGTACTTCGCCGAGCAGCATCCCGACCTGAAGAGCTGGAAGGACCTCAACCAGTACGCCGACCGGTTCCGCACCGCGGAGAGCGGCGGCAAGGGCCAGCTGATGGACGGCTCACCGGCCTACCTCACCCACGACAAGGCGCTGGTGAAGAACCTGGAGCTGGACTTCAAGGTGGTGTTCGCCGGTTCCGAGGCCGCGCTGCTCACCCAGATCAAGCAGTTCGCCAAGGAGAAGAAGCCCTTCCTCACCTACTGGAACACCCCCCACTGGCTGTTCGAGAAGGTGCCGATGACCGAGGTGATGCTGCCCCCGTACGAGGAGGGCTGCGACGCCGACCCGGCGGAGGTCGCCTGCGCCTACCCGACCGCCCCGCTCCAGAAGTACCTCAACGCGGACTTCGCGCAGGACGGCGGTGAGGCGGCGGACTTCCTGAAGAAGTTCACATGGTCCACGGAGGACCAGAACGCGGTCTCCCTGATGATCGCCGACCAGAAACTGACGCCCCAGGAGGCGGCGGAGAAGTGGGTGGACGGGCACGAGTCCACCTGGAAGGAATGGCTGTCCTGACGGCCGGTCCGGTCCGGACCGGGCCGGGCACGAGGCGCGCCCCCGGGCCCACCGAACGCGGTGGGCCCGGGGGCGCGCCAAGCGTGCGCAGGAGGTCAAAAGCCGTGAAACGGCGGGGGAGCGAGGCCGGCGTCGGGGGTCTCGCGGACACGTCGGACGGACGGCGCCTAGGCTGTCCGCCGCGAGCCGGGAGCAGGCACCCGGTGGCGGGTACACGCGACACGAGGGGGAGACGGGGACATGGCGGAGACACGACGACGGCTGCGGTCCGGCACGGTGATGCTCGGTGGCGTGGGCCTCCTCGCGGCCGCCCTGTCCGCGTGCGGTTCGGACCCGGACCGCCGCTGCGTGGACCGGAACAGCTACGACTTCCCCGACGGCTACAAGATCGTCGCCGACAAGAACTGCAAGACCTCCGGTTCCGCGGGCAAGGGAAGATCCACCGGATCGAAGCGGTCCGACGCCGCCTGGTACTACGACGCGGAGGTCAGCGACGGCCGGGCCCACGACGGCACCTTCAGCCGCGGCGATGCCGTCGACCGGGACGGCTTCGGCTCCTCCGGCGGCGGCACCGGCGGCGGCTGACCACCCCGGCGAGCGAAGGAACGAAGGACCCGCCCGTGGAACGCCGCACCATGGAGCCCCGCCCCGGCTGGCAGCAGACCGTCGAGGAGCAAGGGCTCATCTACCCCCTCACCCTCCCCCGGGCCCTCGAGCCCGCCCGGGAGGCGGGGATGCCCGTCCCCGACGACGCCTGGGTGCCCTACTGGGACGAGAGCGCCTACTACGTCTTCGGCCTGGACGAGGTCGAGGCGCTGGAGGAGGTCGTCGAGGAACTGCACCGCATGTGCCTCGCGGCCGCCGGGCACATCGTCACCGCCGACCGCTTCGCCGACCTCGGCATCACCGACCCGCGGGTCGTCGAGGCGGTCACCGAGGCCTGGCAACGGCGCGCCGAACTCCCCTCCGTCTACGGCCGCTTCGACCTGCGCTACGACGGAACCGGCCCCGCGAAGCTCCTGGAGTACAACGCCGACACCCCCACCTCCCTCGTGGAGGCGGCCTCGCCGCAGTGGTTCTGGATGGAGGAGCGCTTCCCCGGCGCCGACCAGTGGAACTCGCTGCACGAACGCCTCGTCGAGGCCTGGAGGAAACAGGCCGCCCTCCTCCCGCCGGGCAGCCCCCTGCACTTCGCCCACTCCTCAGCCGACGAGATCGGCGAGGACCTCATGACCGTCGCCTACCTCAAGGAGACCGCCGAACAGGCGGGCCTCGAGACCGAGTGGCTCTCCATGGAGGAGATCGGCTGGGACCGGCTCTCCGGCCGCTTCGTGGACAAGAACCTCCGGTTCATCCGCAGCATCTTCAAGCTGTACCCCTGGGAGTGGCTCACCACCGACCGCTTCGCCGGCCACGTCCTCGACACCCTCGACAACGGCGGCGGCACCGGCAGCACCCTGTGGATCGAGCCGGCCTGGAAGATGCTGCTGAGCAACAAAGCCCTGCTGGCGATCCTCTGGGAGCTCTACCCGGGCCACCCCCACCTCCTCCCGGCCCACCTCGACGGCCCGCGGGAGCTGGCGGACACCACCGGCTGGGTCGCCAAGCCCCTCCTCGGCCGCGAGGGCGCCGGTGTGACGATCCATCAGCCGGGCAGCGCCCCCGTCCTCCGCGACGAACCCTGCTGCTACCAGCAGTTGGCCCCGCTCCCCGCCTTCGACGGCAACCACGTCGTCCTCGGCGCCTGGACCGTCGGGGACGAGTCCGCCGGCCTCGGCATCCGCGAGTCCTCGGGCCTCATCACCGACGAGTACGCCCGCTTCCTGCCCCACGTGATCCTGTGAACAGGGCCCAGGGGAAGCACCTCTCCACGGGCGCGGGGCCGTGACACGTACGTCCACCCGGCGGGCGCTGTCGCCCGCATGGTGGACGTCTCCCCGTGGCACTTCGTGCCACCCGGTAATGTGGCCGGGGGCCGTGACTGGCGCGCTGGGATGGAACAACCATCGGGAAGCGGCCCCCGGAACCGTGTCCCGCCGGGACCGGCAGATGTGCCGTGCGCCTGGGCCATGCCGTGAACGCCGAACGCCACGTCCGGAGGTCCTCATGTCCGCCGAGCCCCTCTCCACCGCTTCCACCGCCTTCCGCTCCGCCCTCGACGTGATCCGCGCCGTCGAGCCGCGCGTCGCCGACGCCATCGGTCAGGAGGTCGCCGACCAGCGTGAGATGCTCAAGCTGATCGCCTCCGAGAACTACGCCTCCCCGGCCACCCTCCTGGCGATGGGCAACTGGTTCAGCGACAAGTACGCCGAGGGCACCGTCGGCCGCCGCTTCTACGCCGGCTGCCGCAACGTCGACACCGTCGAGTCGCTCGCCGCCGAGCACGCCAAGGAGCTCTTCGGCGCCCGCCACGCCTACGTCCAGCCGCACTCGGGCATCGACGCCAACCTGGTCGCCTTCTGGTCCGTGCTCGCGCAGCGCGTCGAGGTGCCCGCCCTGGAGAAGGCCGGAGTCCGCCAGGTCAACGACCTCTCCGAC
Organism: Streptomyces sp. GDS52; assembly: GCF_052246875.1. NCBI lineage: Bacteria > Bacillati > Actinomycetota > Actinomycetes > Kitasatosporales > Streptomycetaceae > Streptomyces > Streptomyces sp. GDS52. The sequence continues at coordinate 2,767,153 of NZ_CM125966.1, read as the reverse complement.
GCCGACTGGGCCGAACTGCGCCGCGCCTTCGGCAACCAGCGCATGCTCGGCATGTCCCTGGACGCCGGCGGCCACCTCACCCACGGCTTCCGCCCGAACATCTCCGGGAAGATGTTCGACCAGCGGTCCTACGGCACCGACCCGGCCACCGGCCTGATCGACTACGAGGCGCTGCGCACCTCCGCCCGCGAGTTCAAGCCGCTGATCATCGTCGCCGGCTACTCCGCCTACCCCCGTCTGGTGAACTTCCGGATCATGCGCGAGATCGCCGACGAGGTCGGCGCCACGCTCATGGTCGACATGGCCCACTTCGCCGGTCTCGTCGCCGGCAAGGTCCTCACCGGCGACTTCGACCCGGTCCCGCACGCCCAGATCGTCACCACCACCACCCACAAGTCGCTGCGCGGCCCGCGCGGCGGCATGGTCCTGTGCGACGACTCCCTCAAGGACCAGGTCGACCGCGGCTGCCCGATGGTCCTGGGCGGTCCGCTCCCGCACGTCATGGCCGCCAAGGCGGTCGCCCTGGCGGAGGCCCGGCAGCCCTCCTTCCAGGACTACGCCCAGCGTGTCGTGGACAACTCCCGCGCCCTCGCCGACGGCCTGATGCGCCGCGGCGCCACCCTGGTCACCGGCGGCAGCGACAATCACCTCAACCTGATCGACGTCGCCGCCTCCTACGGTCTCACCGGCCGCCAGGCCGAGGCCGCCCTGCTCGAGTCGGGCATCGTCACCAACCGCAACAGCATCCCGGCCGACCCCAACGGCGCCTGGTACACCTCCGGCATCCGCATCGGCACCCCCGCGCTGACCACCCGCGGCCTGGGCACCGCCGAGATGGACGAGGTCGCCGCCCTCATCGACCGCGTGCTGACCGCCGCGGAGCCCGGCACCACCAAGTCCGGTGCCCCCTCCAAGGCATCCCACGTCCTCGACGCGAAGACCGCCGACGAGATCTCCCGCCGCGCCACCGACCTGGTCGCCGGCTTCCCGCTCTACCCGGAGATCGACCTCGGCTGAGAAGCCCCTTCGCGACCCGTCCCATGGCGGTCCGGTCATGTACCGGGCTGCCGTCGGGTGCGGTCATCAGGCGTCCAGCAGCTCCTGCCTCGGTCCCGGGTCGTCCTTCCGCCGGCGGATCGGCGGCCACCGTGTCACATACGGGCGCAGTACCAGGGCCAGTGCCGCTCCGGCCACCAGGCCCGGTACGGCCCACCACCAGTCGGTGCCTTCGTCCGTCGCCGGCATGGGACGGGTCTCGGAGGCTGACGCGGCCGCACCCTGGTCCGTCTCCGGGCCGGCCCCTTCCGTCTCCCACGGTGCCGGGTAGGTCCATGAGCCCACCCCGGTGCCTGTCGTCTCGCTCATCACACCCAGGGTGAACAGGAACTTGTGCACAGCCGTCGGGTCCTCGGCACGGTGCCAGAGACCGTCCGGCGATCCGGTGGTCTGCGCCGCCGTGTATATCCACACGTCTTGGCCCGCGTCCCCCAGGAAGACCCGGTCCACGCGCCACGGCGCCACGTCGTGCACCATCCACGTCACATTGATCAGCCGGGCCGAGCCCGAGGCGGCTTCCGGCAACTGCTCTCGTGTGCCTTTGCCGACCGGGCCGAGCAGCCGCTCCAGCTCGCCGTACTGCTTGTCGGAGTAGTACAGCGACGCCGTTTCCTCGCTCCCCGGTGAGGTCACCAGCACGCTCGTCGGCCCCCCGGCGGAGGCCGGAGACGCTCCCCACAGCGTCAGGGCCAGCGCGGCAGCCAAGGCCCCCGTACTCGCCGTCAGTTGTCGAACAATGCCCTTCCATCCGCGCATCCGGACCCCCACTCGGCCGGTCGATCCCCGTGCGGCCCGCCCACGAGCCACCTGTCACTTCTGGTACACCGCCCGGGCCGCCGGGGTTCCCACTCGGTCCACCGCGGATTCCGCGACTTCGGCCGGCCCGGCTACCGACCCGCCTCCTCGACTTCCTCGACCGTCCCCGCGATCTCCAGCGCCCGCGCCTTGGCCACCCCTTCCAGCCGCAGCGTCACCCCGTCCGCGGCCGCCCCCTCACCGCCCACCGCACCCCCGTGGGACCACAGCAGCGTCGGCCCTGCCGTGCGCTCCGCCCGGGTGAACCGGTGCCCGTCCGCGTCGACCATCCAGAAGCTCAGCACATGCGGCCGCGAGAACCACAGGACCGGATCCGCACCCCCGTCCTCCCCGTCCTCCTCGCCCAGCGACAGCCACTCCGGCTGCTCGCGCACGCTCTTGACGAAGGTGATGTCCAGGCGGCCCGGGAACTCGTCCAGCCGGATCGTCCGCCCCTCCTCCCGCCAGCACAGGCTCACCAGGGACCGTCCCCGCGGCAGCCCGCTCACCGTCACCGCGTCCGGAACGCCCAGCGCCTTCGGCACCAACGGCGTGAACCCGGCCCGCCGCTCCGCCTCGCCGAGCGACACCGACCGCCCGCAGCCGGGCACCTCCGCGCCCGGCGAGGGCACCGCCGACGGGTCGTACCGCACCTCGACCCCGCCGAAGCCGAACCAGTCGGTCACCGCCGCCCGCACCGGAGGGGTCAACGCCAGCACCGTCAGCAGCCCGCACACCGCCGCGACCAACGACCGCCATCGCGCCCGCGTCCAGCGCCGCACCGTCCACAGCCGCTTCCCGGCGCCCGTCGGCTCGGCCGCCGGAACCGGCACCTGCTCGGCGAGTATTTGCCCCAGCACCCGCTCGACCATCGACTCGGACTCCGCAGCCCCACCCGGCCCGTCCAAGGACCGGCCGAAGGCCCGCAGTTCCTCCCGCAGCCGCTCGGCCTCACCGTCGTACAGCTCACTCACGCCGTCTCACCCCCCTCCCGGGGCCGGAAGTCGGGCAGCAGGCGCTCCAGCTTGCGCAGGGCGCGGTTCAGGCGGGACTTCACTGTGCCCCGGGGCCAGCCCAGGGCCTGTGCGGTCTCCCGCTCGTCCATCTCCAGCAGATAGCGGTAGGTGACGACCAGCCGGTGCTCCTCACTCAGCTTCTCCAGAGCGGCCACCAGCGCCCCGCGGCGCTCCGTCTCCAGCGTCGCCACCGCGGGGTCGGCCGACTCCGGTATCACCGGTCGCGCTTCCGTGAACGCCGCCTCACGGTCGGCGAGGGTGTTCCGGCGCACCGCCGCACGCACTGTGTTCCTCGTCTCATTGGCCACGATCGACAGCAGCCACGGCCGGAACGCCATGCCGTCCCGGAACCGGCCCAGCGCGCAGTACGCCTTCACGAAGGCCTGCTGCACCACGTCCTCCGCGTCCGCCCCCGCCCCGAGCGCGGCGGCCGCCCTGAGCGCGATGCCCGTATGGGCCCGCACCAGCTCCGCATACGCCTCCGGCTCCCCGGCGCGTACGCGTGCGATCACCGCAGTCTCATCGACGATGCGGCCCCCCTCCCGCGTCCTCACACTCTTGTTACACCCCCGGGCACGGATCGGTTCCCACCCGTTCCCAGTCGGTTCCCGACCGCTCCCCGCGGCCTGAGAGAATGGTGAGCATGGCTTCTGAACGTCCCCGTGTGCTCTCCGGTATCCAGCCGACCTCCGGCTCGTTCCACCTCGGCAACTACCTCGGTGCCGTCCGCCAGTGGGTCGACATGCAGAACACCCACGACGCGTTCTACATGGTCGTCGACCTGCACGCGATCACGGTTCCGCAGGACCCGAAGCAGCTGCGCGAGAACACCCGGGTCGCCGCCGCCCAGCTCCTCGCGGCCGGCCTCGACCCGGACCGCTGCACGCTGTTCGTCCAGAGCCACGTCCCCGAGCACGCGCAGCTCGGCTGGCTGATGAACTGCATCACCGGCTTCGGCGAGGCCTCCCGGATGACCCAGTTCAAGGACAAGTCCGCCAAGCAGGGCAGCGACCGGTCCACCGTCGGCCTGTTCACGTACCCGATGCTGATGGTCGCCGACATCCTGCTCTACCAGGCCGACCAGGTCCCGGTCGGTGAGGACCAGCGCCAGCACCTGGAGCTGACCCGCGACCTCGCGGAGCGCTTCAACCAGACCTACGGCGACACCTTCACCGTGCCGAGCGCGTACATCCTCAAGGAGACGGCGAAGATCTACGACCTTCAGGACCCGACCGCCAAGATGAGCAAGTCGGCGGCCGGCCAGAAGGGCCTGATCAACCTGCTCGACGAGCCGAAGGCCACCGCGAAGAAGGTCCGGAGCGCGGTCACGGACACCGACACGGTGGTCCGTTTCGACCGCGAGCACAAGCCCGGCGTCAGCAACCTCCTGACGATCTACTCGACCCTCACCGGGACGGGTGTCACCGCGTTGGAGGAGCGGTACGCCGGCAAGGGCTACGGCGCGCTGAAGACGGACCTCGCCGAGGCCGTGGTCGAGTTCGTCACTCCCTTCCGGGAGCGCACCCAGCAGTACCTGGACGACCCCGAGACGCTCGACTCGATCCTGGCCAAGGGTGCGGAGAAGGCACGTGCCGTCGCCGCGGAGACCCTCACCCGGGCCTACGACCGGGTGGGCTTCCTGAGCGCCAAGCACTGAACGGGCCGGGCCGCCGGCCGTACTGAACGCGACCCGGGCACCGATCCGTACCACCGGACGAGCGCCGTACATCACTCCTGCTGCGCCTGCCCGGGACGGGGCCGTGGTCGTACAGTCGGGGAGAGGGTGACCGCTTCGGCGGTCACCGGGTGCTCGGCGGAATCACCATCACAACGAAGGAGACGACGTGGGGACCGTAATGATCGGTGTGTCGATCGCGGTCCCGGAGCCCCACGGCAGCCGGCTTCAGCAGCTGCGCGCGGGCTTCGGCGACGCCGCTGCTCACGGTATCCCCACGCATGTCACCCTGTTGCCGCCGACGGAGGTCGACGAGGGCGACCTGACGGCCGTCGAGGCGCATCTGAGCGAGGTCGCCGCGACCGGCCGGCCGTTCCCCATGCGGCTGTCGGGCACCGGCACCTTCCGGCCGCTGTCGCCGGTCGTGTTCGTCCGGATCGTGGAGGGCGCCGAGGCCTGCACCTGGCTGCAGAAGCAGGTCCGCGACGCGTCCGGTCCCGTCGCCCGTGAGCTGCAGTTCCCGTACCACCCGCACGTCACCGTGGCGCACGGGATCGACGAGGCGGCGATGGACCGCGCCTTCGAGGAACTCGCCGACTACGAGGCGCACTGGCCCTGCACCGGCTTCGCGCTCTACGAACAGGGCGCCGACGCGGTGTGGCGCAAGCTGCGGCAGTTCCCGTTCGGCTCGCTCGTGGTGCCGCCGCAGGCCGGGCGCGCGGACTGCGGCTCCGTCTCCGCGCACTGACCGGGTTTCCGGCCCGCCGGGACGGGGGCAGGGACGGTTCATGGACTGGCTGAAGAAACTCCCGGTCGTCGGCCCGTGGGCGGTGCGACTGATGCGCACGCACGCGTGGCGGTCGTACGAGCGGATGGACCGCGTGCACTGGACGCGGCTGGCCGCCGCGATGACGTTCACCAGCTTCGTCGCGCTGTTCCCGCTGCTCACGGTCGCCGCCGCGATCGGCGCCGCCACGCTCAACCAGGAGCAGCAGGACACCCTCCAGGAGAAGATCACCCAGCAGGTGCCCGGCATCTCCGACCAGCTGGACATCGGGGGCCTGGTGCAGAACGCCGGCACCGTGGGCCTCATCGCCGGTGCCGTCCTGCTGTTCACCGGCATCAGCTGGGCCGGATCCATGCGCGAGTGCCTGCGCGCGGTGTGGGAGCTGCCCGACGTGGAGGAGAACCCCGCCCTGCGCAAGGCCAAGGACGCGGGCGTCCTCGTCGGGCTCGGCGGCGCGGTCCTGATCACCCTGGGCGCGTCCGCCGTCGCCTCCGCGATGGTCGGCCGGATCAGCAGGGGCATCGGGCTGGAGGAGGGCGGCTGGGGCGGGATCGTGCTGCACGTCGCGGCCTTCGCCGTCGCCGTGGGCGCCGACTTCCTGCTCCTGCTGTACGTCCTGACCCTGCTGCCCGGCGTCGAACCCGCCCGCCGTGCCCTGGTGGTGGCCGCGCTCATCGGCGCGTCCGGTTTCGAACTGCTGAAACTGCTGCTCAGCGGCTATATGCAGGGGGTGGCCGCGAAGAGCATGTACGGCGCGTTCGGTGTCCCCGTCGCCCTGCTGCTGTGGATCAACTTCACCATGAAACTGGTCCTGTTCTGCGCCGCCTGGACCGCGGCGGCGCAGAACGGGGAGACCGGGCTCACGGACGCGGGCGGCGGCGCACCAGATCCGGCAGTGGCCAGCGGCGGTTGACCAGGAACGCCCCGCCCGCGAGCAGCACCAGCACCCCGCCCGTGACGGCGAGCGCGGTCCCCATGCCGTCGGCGCCGCCCCCGGTCGCGGCGCTCGCCACCGGCGCGGCACCCGCGGCGCCGGGCGCGCCGTCACCGGCGCCGCCCGCCTCGCCGGGGGAGGCGGAGGCATCCGGCCGGGCGCCCGCCTGCACGGCGCTCTTCGGCGCCACCAGCTCACCCACCGGCTCGACCTTGCCGGCCGCCTTGAAACCCCAGTCGAAGAGCTTCGCGGTCTCCTTGTAGACCGTGTTGCTCCCGCCCTCCTGCGGGTTCATCACGGTGACGAGCAGCACGGTGCCGCCCTGCTCGGCGACCCCGGTGAAGGTCGCGCCCGCGTTGGTGGTGTTGCCGTTCTTCACACCCGCTATGCCCTTGTAGACGGGCACGTCGTAGTCGCCGGACAGCAGCCGGTTGGTGTTCTGGATCTCGAAGGACGTGCGGACCCGCTTGCCCTTCTTGTTCTTCTTCGTCTCGCCCGGGAAGTCGGCGCGGACCGTCGAGGCGTACTCCCGGAAGGCCTTCTTCTGCAGCCCGGAGCGGGCGATCAGCGTCAGGTCGTACGCGGACGAGACCTGGCCCTCGGCGTCGTAGCCGTCCGGGCTCACCGCGTGCGTGTCGAGGGCCTGGAGCTCCTCGGCGTGCTCGTTCATCTCCTTGACGGTGTTCTCGATGCCGTCGTTCATCGCCGCCAGTACGCGCACCGCGTCGTTGCCGGAGCGAAGGAAGACACCCAGCCACAGGTCGTGGACGGTGTAGGTCTCCTCCTCCTTGATCCCGACCATGCTGGAGCCGGGGCCGATGCCGGCGAGGTCGGAGGGGACGACCTTGTGCTCGGCGGATCCGGGCCACTTCGGCAGCAGCGTGTCGGCGAACAGCATCTTCAGGGTGCTCGCCGGGGCCAGCCGCCAGTGCGCGTTGTGCGCGGCGAGCACCTCGCCGGACTCGGCGTCGGCGACGATCCAGGAACGGGCCGACAGTTCCTTCGGCAGCACCGGCACCCCGCTCGCGAGGTTGACCTGTGTTCCCGGCTGTCCGAGCCGGGCGCCGCCCACCGACGACATGGTCGCCGGGGGAGTGGCCGAAGGACTGCTCGAAGGGCTCGGCGCCGCGAGCGCTGCGGGAGCGGTCAGCGCGGTGGACAACAGAACGGCGGAAGTGAGCAGCAACGATCGCCGGATGGAGTTTTTGGGTGCGGGCACGGACGGAAACGTACCTGCCCCGCCCGTGGAAGTCCCCCTTCCGCCCCCACCCCGCGAACGGAACCGGACACCGTCCGGCGATACTGGATCCATGCCGTGCCCGTCCGGGGAACCATCCCCGGCCCTCTGGCCGCCTCCGGGTGCCCGGCGTCGCGATGAAAGGTCCGATCTGGTGAAGCTCAGCCGCCCCGTCTCCTGGTTCCTGCTCGCCTTCGGGGTGTGGAGCTGGATCATCTGGGTCACTTTCGTCAGAAACCTGGTCAAGGACGGCAGCGGGCTCGCGTTCGACGACGGCGAGCCGACGGCGTACTTCTGGGTCCATCTGCTGCTGGCCGTCGTCTCCTTCGTACTGGGGACGGTCATCGGAGTCATCGGGTTGCGTGGTCTGCGCGCACTGAGCCGGACGTCACGGACGTCGTAACGGAAAACTGGGGAACACCGCACCGTGCCCATCCTCTTCGTACTCGTCCCACTGCTGGTCCTCGCCGTACTGGTGACGGGCAACTGGTACATGTGGCGCCGCCTGTTCCACGACACGACCCGGGGGCCGGGCGCCGTGCGCCGCTGGGGAGCCCTGTTCTTCATCGGGTGCTGGGCGCTGACCTTCGCGGCCTTCTTCACCACGCGCAGCGGTGCCCCGTTCTGGCTCAAGCAGGTCCTGGCCTGGCCCGGCTACCTCTGGGTGGCCCTGTGCCTCTACCTGTTTCTGGCGGTGCTCGCGGGCGAGGTCGTACGCCCGGTACTGCGCCGGGTCCTGGAGCGGCGGGCGGCACCGGCGCACGAGGAGCCGACGCCGATACCCGCGGGAGCGACGGCCGCCGCACCGGGGTCGGACACCCCTGCCCTCACCGGCACTCCCGGGGCTCCCGGCACCCTTGACCCGGCCGCTCCCGACTCCGATGCCCCGGACACTCCCGCTGCTTCTGAAGCCCCTGACGTTCCTGACGTTCCTTCCGGGCTCACCGGTCCCTCCCGTCGTCTCTTCGTCTCCCGGGTGGTCGCCGGGGCCGCCGCCGCGGCGGCCGTCGGGACGGTCGGGTACGGCACGGCCGACGTGGTGCGCGGTCCGCGGGTGAAGCGGGTCACCGTGCCGCTCGCCAAGCTGCCCCGCGCGGCGCACGGTTACCGGATCGCGGTGGTCAGCGACATCCATCTGGGGCCCATCCTCGGCCGGGGCTTCGCGCAGAAGGTCGTCGACACGATCAACTCGACCCAGCCCGACCTGATCGCCGTCGTCGGCGATCTGGTGGACGGCAACGTGAAGGAACTCGGCCCGGCTGCGGCCCCCCTGGCGCAGCTGACGGCGCGGCACGGCTCCTTCTTCGTCACCGGGAACCACGAGTACTTCTCCGGCGCCGAGGAGTGGGTCGCGGAGGTGCGCCGGCTCGGTCTGCTCCCCCTGGAGAACGCCCGCACCGAACTCCCGTACTTCGACCTCGCCGGGGTGAACGACCTGGCCGGTGAGAACTACGGCCAGGGCCCCGACTACGCGCGGGCGCTCGGCGACCGGGACCGGGCCCGCGCGTGCGTGCTCCTGGCCCACCAGCCGGTGATGGTCCACGAGGCCGTCGACCACGGCGTCGACCTCCAGCTCTCCGGCCACACCCACGGCGGCCAGCTCTGGCCCGCCAGCTACCTCGCCGCCGCCGCCAACCCGACCCTCGCGGGCCTGGACCGCTACGGCGACACCCAGCTGTACGTCAGCCGCGGCGCCGGCGCCTGGGGCCCGCCGACCCGGATCGGCGCGCCGTCGGACATCACGGTGATCGAACTGGCGTCGAAGCAGACCTGACGGCGGCCCCGGGCGCCTTCGCGCGGGGCCCGGTCAGCCGAGCGGGGCGGGGCGGCCGTGCTCGGCGGGGGCCGTGCGGCGGGGCTTCGCCGGGTCGGGCAGGGCCTTGGTCAGGCCCGGCAGGAAGTCCGTGAACAGTTCGTGGACCTCGCGGACCAGGGGGCGCAGCACGCGGAAACGGGCCAGGGCCACACTCCGCGCGGTGATGCGGGCGCCGCGCTCGGCGAGGCGGTGACTGCGTGCGCGGTCCTCGGTGCGGTCGAAGATCCAGTACAGGACGAGGCCCATCTGGGCCAGCCACATCAACTCGGGCAGCATCTCCCGCAGTTCCGGTGCGACCTTGGTCCCCGACCCGGCCAGCACCTCCCGGTGGACGCCGATCGCCTGCGAGCGCGCGTGCTCCGACTCGGGGGAGAAGGGGCTGAGCGGGCTGTCCGGGTCGGCGGCGTTCTTGAAGAACTGCACCGCGAACTCGTGGTACGGCGTGGCGATGTCCAGCCATGCCTTCAGCACGCCCGCCAGCCGGGCCTCCAGCTCGGTCTCCCGGTCCAGGATCTCCCGGACCACCAGCCGGTGCTCGGCGGCGATCCGGTCGTAGAACCCCTGGATCAGGTGTTCCTTGCCCTCGAAGTAGTAGTACGCGTTGCCGACGGAGACCCCGGCCTCCGTGGCGATGGCCCGCATGGTCGTCCTGTCGTACCCGCGCTCCCGGAACAGCCGCATGGCCGTCTCCAGGATCAGGGCGCGGGTCTGTTCGGACTTGCTGGGTGCGGCACCCTCGCCGGGGCCGTCGTTCTTCGCGCACACGGGAGGAGAGCCTAACCGGACGCCGGCGGCGATCCCGAGCCGGCTGGGGGAGCTCCGCGCTCCTCAGTCGTCCGTCCGGGGCTGCCCGGCCCGGAGGATCTCGGTCACGTCCAGGGTGACCTTGGCGCCGATGGAGTCGGGGAGGGTGACCTGCTGACCGGGAGAGTGGAAGCGGTGGGTGGCGTAATCGTTGCCGACCGGATCGGTCAGGACGTGGAGGCGTCGGTGCCTGCGGTCGACGACCACGTACACGGGAACCCCGGCTTCGGCGTAAGCGGCCACCTTGGTCTTCAGATCGTTCTTCCAGTTGCTGGAGGTGACCTCCAGGACGAGGCGGAAGCAGACCGGTTCGTAGGAGTTGTTCTCGACGAGGTGGTCGTCGAAGTCGGCGTCCACGAGAGAGAGGTCGGGGACCGCGTAGTCCTCGATGTCGGTGGGCAGCCAGAGGCCGATGCCCTGGAGCACTTCGGTCTCGCCGTCGTCAAGGCCCGCCGCGATGAACGGACGCATGAGTTTGGTCAGGGCTCGGGCGTGCGGGCCGTCCGGTGGCGGGGTCACGAGGAGCTGGCCTCCGATGATCTCGACGCGGTAGCCCGGAACGCGTTCCATGAGACGGTTCGCCTCCGCGATCAGCGGACGCTCGTCGTGGGGCCGCTCGACGGATGCTGCGGACATCACGTGCCTCCCAGGGGCTGGTTGTCGAGACCATCATCGTAGGGCGGACGACGCCTTCACGGCCCTTGCGGCAGGATTCACCCGATGGTGTGGCATATGCCCGAGGGGTCCGTTCCCGGCGGGAACGGACCCCTCGGTGACCGGGGCGGGCCCCCGGCTTCTCTTCGCCGTCCGTGTCCTGCAAGATGACTGGCAGTTTCCGTATTCACCAGGAGAGACACCACCGTGAGCGAGCAGCCGCAGCAGCCGTCCCAGCCGCCTGGTTTCGGCCCTCCGAACCCGGGCGCGACCGGTCAGTCCGGCCCCTACGGCTACCCGCAGGCAGGCCAGCCCGGCCAGCCCGGTTACGGCTACCCGCAGCAGCCCCCCGGCGGCTACCCGCCGCCCGGCTACCAGCAGGCGGGCTACCAGAAGCCCTCGGGGTTCCCTCAGGGCGACCCTCACGCGCCCTACGGGTACGACCCCTACGGCCGCCCCTACTCCGACAAGTCGAAGATCGTCGCCGGTGTCCTCCAGCTCTTCCTGGGAGGCCTGGGCATCGGCCGGTTCTACGTCGGTTCGGTCGGCATCGGCGTCGCCCAGCTGCTCACCTGCGGCGGCTTCGGCATCTGGTCGCTGGTCGACGGCATCATGTACCTGGTCAGCAACGACCGCACGGACGAGCAGGGGCGGATCCTGCGTGGCTGACGCGGCTCGTTCCGCGTCGGCCGGGGGGCGGCGACCGCGGTGGCACCCCGCGGTGCCCCCCGTCGCGCTGCTGGCCGCGGGCGTCGCGGGCGCCGCCTACCTGTGGGGCACCGACCCGCACGAGCCCGGCCATGTCCTGCCCCAGTGCCCGTTCCGGGCCGTCACCGGCCTGCTGTGCCCCGCCTGCGGCGGTACCCGCATGGCGTACGACCTGATGCACGGTCACTTCGCCGCGGCCTGGCTGGACAACCGGGCCCTGCTGCTCGCCGCGCCGTTCGTGCTGGTGCTCTGGGGGCGCTGGACGATCGAGGGCCTGCGGGGCCGCTTCTGGGCTCCCCGGCTCGCCCCCCGGGTCCAGGTGCTGATCCTGCTGACGGCGGTGGCCTGGACGGTGGCCCGCAACATCGTCCGGTGACACGTGTGACCACGGCATCGGTGGCGCCGGCGTCCGGTCGCTGGTCGACGGCATCGTCTTCCTGGTCGGCAACGACCGCACCGACCAGGGGGCCGTGTGCTGGGCGGCTGCCGCCGTCCAGGACCTGACCGGCGGCACGAACGGACCGAGGGCCCCGATCCACTGGATCGGGGCCCTCGGCCGTCACGGCGCGGAGCGCCGGGAGAGCGTCAGAAGCGGCGCGTGATGAGCGCCCGCTTCACCTCGGCGATCGCCTTGGTGACCTCGATGCCGCGCGGGCACGCGTCCGTGCAGTTGAAGGTCGTCCGGCAGCGCCAGACGCCGTCACGGTCGTTGAGGATCTCCAGGCGCTGCTCGCCGGCCTCGTCACGCGAGTCGAAGATGAAACGGTGCGCGTTGACGATCGCGGCCGGACCGAAGTACTGGCCGTCGTTCCAGAAGACCGGGCACGAGGACGTGCAGGCGGCGCACAGGATGCACTTCGTCGTGTCGTCGAAGCGCTCACGGTCCTCGGCGGACTGCAGCCGCTCACGCGTCGGCTCGTTGGTCTCCTTCGTGATCAGGAAGGGCATCACGTCCCGGTACGCCTGGAAGAACGGCTCCATGTCCACGACCAGGTCCTTGAGGACCGTGAGGCCCTTGATGGGCTCGACCGTGATCGGCTTCTCGGGGTTGAGGTCCTTGATCAGCGTCTTGCACGCCAGGCGGTTGGTGCCGTTGATCCGCATGGCGTCGGAGCCGCAGATGCCGTGGGCGCAGGAGCGGCGGAAGGTCAGGGTGCCGTCCAGGTCCCACTTGATCTTGTGCAGCGCGTCGAGGACACGCTCCTTGGGGTCGATCTCCAGCTGGAAGTCTTCCCAGGTCGCCTCGGCGGAGACCTCCGGGTTGAAACGGCGGACCCGGACGGTGACGGTGATGTAGGGGGAGTCGGCGAAACCGGGCTCGGGCGATCCGGCCGCGTCCGCCTTGTCCAGAACAGGGGTAGCCATCAGTACTTACGCTCCATCGGCTGGTAGCGGGTCTGGACGACCGGCTTGTAGTCGAGACGGATGGACTCGGTGCCGTCGTCGCCCACCTCGCGGTACGCCATGGTGTGGCGCATGAAGTTGACGTCGTCGCGGTTCGGGTAGTCCTCGCGGTAGTGACCGCCGCGGGACTCCTTGCGGGCCAGCGCGGAGACGGCCATGACCTCGGCCAGGTCGAGCAGGTTGCCCAGCTCGACGGCCTCCAGCAGGTCGGTGTTGAACCGCTTGCCCTTGTCCTGGATGGCGACGTTCCGGTAGCGCTCGCGCAGCTCCCCGATCTTCTCGACCGCCGTCTTGATCGTCTGCTCGGTGCGGAACACCATGACGTTGGCGTCCATGGTCTCCTGCAGCTCGCGGCGGAGCTCGGCCACCCGCTCGGTGCCGGTGGAGGACCGCAGCCGCTCGATCTGCTCGACGACGAACGACTCCGGGTTCTCCGGGAGCTCGACGAAGTCGGTCGTGTGCGCGTACTCGGCCGCCGCGATGCCCGCCCGCTTGCCGAACACGTTGATGTCCAGCAGCGAGTTGGTGCCCAGGCGGTTGGCGCCGTGCACCGACACGCACGCGACCTCGCCGGCCGCGTACAGGCCCGGCACGACGGTGGTGTTGTCGGCCAGGACCTCGCCCTGGACGTTCGTCGGGATGCCGCCCATGGCGTAGTGCGCGGTCGGCTGGATCGGGATCGGGTCGTTGTACGGCTCGATGCCCAGGTAGGTCCGCGCGAACTCCGTGATGTCGGGCAGCTTGGCGTCCAGCTGCTCCGGCGGGAGGTGGGTCAGGTCCAGGTAGACGTGATCGCCCTCGGGACCGCAGCCGCGGCCCTCGCGGATCTCCGTGTAGATGGACCGGGAGACGACGTCACGGGAGGCGAGGTCCTTCATGACCGGCGCGTACTTCTCCATGAAGCGCTCGCCGTCCTTGTTGCGCAGGATGCCGCCCTCACCGCGGGCGCCCTCCGTCAGCAGGATGCCCATGCGCCAGATGCCGGTCGGGTGGAACTGGAAGAACTCCATGTCCTCCAGCGGCAGCCCGCGCCGGTACACGGACGCCTGGCCGTCACCGGTCAGGGTGTGCGCGTTGGACGTCACCTTGAAGAACTTGCCGTTGCCGCCGGAGGCGTAGATCACGGACTTCGCCTGGAAGATGTGGATCTCGCCGGTGGCCAGCTCGTACGCCACCACACCGGCCGACTTCTTGACGCCGTCGACCTCGGTGATCAGCTGGTCCAGGACGTAGAACTCGTTGAAGAACTCCACGCCCTCCTTGACGCAGTTCTGGTACAGCGTCTGAAGGATCATGTGACCGGTGCGGTCGGCCGCGTAGCAGGAGCGGCGGACCGGGGCCTCGCCGTGGTTGCGGCTGTGGCCGCCGAAGCGGCGCTGGTCGATGGTGCCGTCCGGGGTGCGGTTGAACGGCAGGCCCATCTTCTCCAGGTCGAGGACGGAGTCGATGGCCTCCTTCGCCAGGATCTCGGCGGCGTCCTGGTCGACCAGGTAGTCACCGCCCTTGACCGTGTCGAAGGTGTGCCACTCCCAGTTGTCCTCCTCCACGTTGGCCAGCGCGGCGGCCATGCCGCCCTGCGCGGCGCCCGTGTGGGAGCGGGTGGGGTAGAGCTTGGTCAGGACGGCGGTGCGGCTGCGCTTGGTCGACTCGATGGCCGCGCGCATGCCGGCGCCACCGGCGCCGACGATGACGGTGTCGTACTTGTGGATCTTCATGTTTCTCGCAACCCCGTGCCTAGCGGATGTTCGGGTCGAAGGTGAAGATCACCAGCGTGCCCAGCAGGATGGTGAACACCGTGGCGGTGTAGAGCAGGCCCTTGAGCCACAGCCGGGTGTTCGTGCGTTCCGCGTAGTCGTTGATGACCGTGCGCAGGCCGTTCGCTCCGTGCAGCATCGCGAGCCACAGCATCAGCAGGTCCCAGACCTGCCAGAACGGAGAGGCCCAGCGGCCCGCCACGAAGGCGAAGCCGATCTTGGAGACGCCGCCGTCCAGGACGAGCTGGATCAGCAGGTGCCCGATGACCAGGACGACCAGGACGACGCCGGACAGGCGCATGAACAGCCAGGCGGCCATCTCGAAGTTGCCCCGGGTGCTCTTCGGGGTCTTCTTGGTGCGGGCGCGGGGCGGCTCGATGACGGGCGCCGGGTTGTCGACCGAGTAGAGCGAGGCGCCTTCGACGGGGCCGATGCCCGAGGCGGTGGAATCAGTCGTGGACATTGGCGTCAGCTCCCGAACAGTTCACGAGCGGCGTGGCCGAGCACGGGGTAGATCGCCCCGAGCATCAGCACGACCCACACGGCGACGACGGTCCAGAGCATCTGCTTCTGGTACCGGGCGCCCTGGAGCCAGAAGTCGACGGCGATGACACGCAGGCCGTTGAGCGCGTGGAAGAGGACGGCGGCCACGAGGCCGTACTCCAGCAGCGCGACGATCGGTGTCTTGTACGTGGCCACGACGGTGTCGTAGGCCTCCGGGGACACTCGCACGAGGGCGGTGTCCAGCACGTGAACGAACAGGAAGAAGAAGATGAGGACGCCGGTGACTCGATGAGCCACCCAGGACCACATTCCTTCCCGGCCGCGGTACAGCGTTCCAGCCGGCACGGAATTTTCCTCCGGGAGCGCGGGGGTCGGGGCCGCGCCGGCTTTCTCCGTGTCGGTCGGGCCCGGCCGGGTACGGTCCACCGGCCCCCAGCATCGTAGCCACGTGTGGCCGTGAGGCGGACAGGGGCCCTGCCGCTGTGATCGAACTGGCACGCTTACGGGCTAGAGAGGCGGCTTATGGGGCGGAATGCCCGGTGTCGCTCCGGGAGGGTGCGCCGGGGAGTGCGCCGAGGGGGCGGATGCCGCGGCCTGTCAGCGGTTCCCGTCCGAGAGGAGGGCGGTCAGGCGGCCCCGTGCCAGGCGCCGGAGTTCCTCCCCCGAGACCAGACGCTCCTCCTCCGGATCGTTGGCCAATCGTGACCGGATGCCTTCGAGTACGTGGTCCAGGACCTCGTCCGGCTTCAGGTCGTCCACATAGATGACGAACGGGTGCCCGAACCGGCTCTCGTAGGCCGCGTTGGCGGCGTTCAGCGCCGTGTGGGCGGCGGAGTACGCGTTCTCCGGGAGGCCGGGGAGGGCCTCCGCCGACAGGGCGGCGAGGCGCTCCGCGCGGGGCAGGTCGTAGGCCGCCTCGTCCGCTGCCGCGAGGAGGGAGTCCAGGTCCGGGTACGGACGGTGGGTCGCGACGCGCACCGCCCAGCCGGGGCTGTGCAGGCAGGTCAGGAGGGCGCGCTCGGCGTCCTCGGCGGACGCGGCGTTGAAGCGCTCCAGCGGGGACGGGGCGCCGCCGGGCGTGTCGGTCGGTCCGGGCGTGTCGGGCGTGGGCGTGCCGCGCGACTGTCCGGGTATGGCGACACGGCCGGGGCGATGCGGGAGACGGTGCGCAGGCAGCGTGAGTCCTCGGGGGTGTCACGGGTGTCGGTGGGTGGGTCTGTCGGTGGACGTGGTGACGAGGTGACGAGGTGGTGGGGTGGTGAGGGATCGGACGGTGAGTGGTGTGAGAGTTGTGTCGTCACGTTATCGAGTGAGTCCATGGCGTGTCCGATCGATATCCGAAATTCACCCGGACGGGAGAGTTTCGGAACAGCCCGTCGATGCCCTTCACTCGTACGGGTCGTAGGTTGGCCGTGTGAGTCAGCACAGGCAGGGCAGGCGTCGGGGTCGTGGGGCACGTCGGGCACCGGTTCGGAAGAAGCAGCGGCGGACACTGCTCGTGGCCCTGGCCGCGGGCGCGGTGGTCGCGGCGTCCGGGGTGGGCCTCGGGCTCTGGGCGACCTCGGACGACGCCGGTTCCACCGCCTCCCGGTCCGGGGACTTGGCGGGCTCGCCGCCGGAGCCGAGCCCCACCCGCTCCTACCCGTTGTCCCAGGCGCCCCGGACCATACCCGCCGTCCGCGACCACAGCGCCGAGCGCGGCCCCGGATGGCGGCCCGAGCGCGGCCACCGGGTGGTCGTCGGCGATCCGGCGCTGGCCGACGAGGGCCGCCTCATAGCCGGTGAGCTGGGCCTGACGTACGCGGGGGAGAAGGACGACGAGCGCGCCGGGGACCTGCGCCTGGTGCTGAACAAGGGCAAGGGCGCGAACCCCGAGTCGTACACCATGACCGTGCGGGGCGGCCGGGTGACCGTCAGCGCTCCCGCCGAGGCGGGCGTCTTCTACGGCACCCGCACCCTCAAGCAGCAGATACGCGGCGCCGAGACCGCCCCCGAGGGCGTGGTGCGCGACGAGCCCGCCAAGCAGCGGCGCGGGATGATGCTGGACGTCGCGCGCAAGCATTTCACCGCCGACTGGATCGAGGACCGGGTCCGCGAGCTCGGCGACCTGAAGTTCAACGAGCTGGGGCTGCACTTCTCCGACGACCAGGGCTTCCGCATCGAGTCCGACGCGCACCCGGAGATCGTCTCCGAGCAGCACCTGACCAAGGCGCAGGTCAAGCGGATCGTCGACCTCGCGGCGAGCCGGCACATCACCGTCGTGCCCGAGATCGACTCGCCCGGACACCTCGGCGCGGTCATCGCCGCCCACCCCGACCTCCAGCTGCGCAACGTGAACGGCGGTGTGGTGCGCGGCGCGATCGACATCTCCAAGGCCAAGTCCGCCGAGATCGTCGACGACCTGCTGGACGAGTACGCCGGGCTCTTCCCCGGCGGGCAGTGGCACCTCGGCGCCGACGAGTACCAGGCGCTGGTGGTCTCCGACCCGGAGGCGTCGTTCCCGGGCCTGGCCGCCGCCGCGCGGAAGAAGTACGGCTCCGGCGCCACCGTCGAGGACCTGGCCACCGGCTGGCTCAACGACCGCGCCGACACGGTCCGCGCCCACGACCGCACGCCCCGTGCCTGGAACGACGGCTTCTTCAAGGGCGGTTCGGTGCAGGCGGCCGAGGACGTCCAGATCGCCTACTGGACCGGCAAGGAGATCGGTGCCCGCCAGCCGGTGGAGTACCTGAGCGAGGGCCGCGACGTCGTCAACTACAACGACGAGTTCCTCTACTACGTGCTCGGGGAGCCGCACACCTTCGTCTACCCGACGGGCGAGCGGATCTACGAGCAGTGGACGCCGCTGGTGCTGCGCGGCACCACCGCGGTGCCCGCCAAGTACGACGGGCAGATCCTCGGCGGGTCCTTCGCCGTCTGGTGCGACCTGGCGAACTCCCAGACCCAGGAGCAGGTCGCGGCCGGGATACGGATGCCGCTGCGGGCGACGGTGCAGAAACTCTGGCACCCGGACGGCGAACCGGAGCTGTCCTGGGCGGAGTTCCGGGCCCTGGCGGACAAGCTGGACTGAGCCGGCGGTTGCGACAAGGTCACGAACGGACGGATTGCGGCGTATTCCTGCGAACCCCCGTGCGACTGTGGTGGTCTTCTGTCGAGCCGAGACCGACACGGGGGGAATACCGGCACATGGGCTACTGGGGGTATTTCGTCGTGGGTCGCGGGGAGCGGCCGCTCGCCGAACTGGACGCGCTGGCCGGCGCCCGGGGCATGACCCTGCGCACGTCGGCACCGGGCGGCTGGCAGCTCTGGGAGTACCCGAGCGGCGACGGCGGCATCGGGAGCATGAACGACCTCGCCGGACAGACGGGCGCGCCCGCGCTGTTCGGCTATGTGATGGACAGCGCCTGCGTGGTGGTGGAGGCGGCGGCGCCGGAGAGCGGCGCGTGGACCACCTGCCTGGCGCGCGCCGTGATGGCGGGTCACCTCGGCGCGGGGCCGGACGGCGGGCCGGACGGCGGGGAGCAGGACGGTGTCCAGCGGGAGGGGCTCAGGCTGGAGGACTACTTCCTCGAGCCCCGTGACGCCGCGGACCGTGCCGTCGAATGGGCCGCCGAGGCCGGGCACACCGTGTCCGCCGAGGCGCTGGTCGAGATCCTGACCGCCGAGCCCGGCCCCGGTCCCGGGCCCGTGGCCGAAAACCTCTTCTTCCACTTACTCGACCGGCTCGGAGTGGTGCCTCTGTGACACTCCCGGGCCGTCGCACGCAGTAAGGGGAAATGCGGCCTCCGCCCCGTGAGGTCCGTGAAGGGGGCCTTGTCAGGGGCCTGGGAAGACCCGCTGAGGGAGACGTTGATGAGTCTGGTGGAACTGATCGCGCAGGCGGACGAGCGGGGGCTGGCCGCGAGCGGACTGGCTTGTTTGGACCGGTGCGTACCGCTGCTGGGCGGTGACGACGAGACGCTGCGCCCCCTGTGGGGGAGCCTCGCCGAGGGTGCCGCCGCCGACGACTGGGCGCAGCGGCTGGAGCAGACGCGGGGCAAGCTCGACGGGGCCGCCGACGGGGCCGCCGTGGCGCTCGCGCACCGGATGCTCGCCACCGCCCCCGCCGAGCGTTCCGCCCCCGCACTGGAGGAGTGGGCCCACGCCTGCTCCGTCATCGCGCTGCGGATCCACCGGATCCTGGACGGCGGTGCTCCGCACGAGGACGTGGCGGACGGGATCGAGGCAGCCCGCAGGGGCCGTACGGAGGGGCTGCCGCTGTCGCCGCTCGCCGCCGCCGAACTGCGCCGCCAGATCACCGTTCTGGAGGTCCTGGCCGGTCACGGCCCGGCCGGACTGCGCCGCGCGCTCGAGGTGTCGACGGAGGGCCGCCGCGTACTGGTCGCCGCACTGTCCCGCCGGAGCCGCAGGGACGGCTGAGGGACGGCCGACCGCCGGGCCCCGGCGACCGGCGGGCATCGGCGACCGCCGGGCACCGGTGACCGCGGGCATCGGCGACCGGCAGGGGTGGTCGTTCCGGGTCAGGGCAGGAGCCACTTCACCACCGCCTCCCGCTGCCGTGCCGTGCGCGTGTAGAACGCGGTCAGGTCGCGGTGGGCCGCCGCGAAGGCGTCGTGTGCCTGCGGCTCCAGGCCGGGTCCGCCGTAGCGCGGGAGGATCCGGTCGCGGGCCCGTCGCCACAGCGCGTCGAAGTCGGCGGTCTCCAGGAAGCCGGCGACGCGGCCGGCCTGGGCCGAGGTCAGCAGCAGGAAGGGCGGCCGGTCCGGGCCGGGCGGGGTGACCGGACGGCCGCCGAGGACCACGTGGGCGGGCGGGCCGTCCGGAGTGTGCCGCGGGGCCGGGCCGGTGTAGAGGAACTCCTGGTCGAGATATCCCTGGTCGAGGATCTCCTCACGATGCCGGCCGACGCGTTCGCGCACGGCCTCCCAGTCGTCCTCGAACAGCCGCAGCAGCCAGGCGGGGCTGTTGCGCAGGGCCGGGGCCGGTACGGCGCGCAGATGGAAGTACGTACTCATCGAAGACAGGAGCGCGGCGGGCCCCCGATCCGTCACCCTCGGGTCGACCTCCCCGACCGGACGAGCACGGTCTGTGACCGCGGTGCGGCGGCCCTGGGGCGGTTCTGCGCAGGGTGCGGGATCGGGCGGAACCGCGGTGACGAATCCGGCGGCCCGAGCGCTCTACCGAGTGTGACGACTGCGACGACTGTGACGACACAGCAGGAGACCAGGCCTTCGGCCGCGACCAAGCCCGCGCGGTGGGCGGCGGACACCGTGACGACGATGCGTGAAGGGGCACGGCTGCGACTCGACTACTCGGCGCGCAGTCTGTGGAGCGTCGACCGCACGATCGCGGACATACGCCGGGAGGCGGCCCCGTACGCCGCCGTGGAGACGGTGCTGCGCGGATTCGGTGCCTATGCCGGTGAGGTGATCGTGCGCCGGACCGGAGGAGAGTGGTGGGTCTCGGGCGGCGACCACTGGGTCCGCACCCCCGACGGCCGCTTCTGGGACCCCATGGAGGAGGCCCGCCGCTGCTACACGGGAGACGGATCACTGCGCCTGCTGTGCCGGGACGCGTCGCGGACGTGACGCGCGGCACGTGCGGACACGGCGTCCGGCCGGTCCGTGGACCCTCGGCCCCTCGCGACGGGAGGGGCGTACAGGGCGGTTGACGAGCTGTGACACTTTCGTGGCGCCGGACGCTGATGACCGTGGGGCGGGCTACGACCCGATGTGTCGTACCAAGCGGTCGCCCCACGAACTCGGTACGGACGAGGACGGTTCTTGGGCAAGGGAGGGGAACCCCGTCGTGCGAGGGCGCACGACGGGGAGCTGGGCGCGGCTGTCGCGCGGGCCCAGGACGGGGACGAGGCCGCCTTCGCCGTGGCCTACCGGCTCGTCCAGCCCGGACTGCTCGGGTACGTGCGCGGGCTGGTCGGTGACGACGCGGAGGACGTGACGTCGGACGCCTGGCTGGAGATAGCCCGCGACCTGGGCCGGTTCAAGGGCGACGGGGCGGGGTTCCGGGGCTGGACGGCGACCATCGCCCGGCACCGGGCGCTGGACCACCTGCGACGGCAACGGGTGCGGCCCCGCACCTCGGCGCTGGAACAGGACGTGTGGAACCTCCCCGGCCGGCAGAGCACGCACGAGATGGCGTTGGAGGCCATGTCCACGGAGCACGCCCTGGCCCTGGTCGCGGGACTGCCCCGGGACCAGGCCGAGGCCGTACTGCTGCGGGTGGTCGTCGGCCTCGACGGCCCCGCCGCCGCCCGCGTCCTCGGAAAGCGGCCGGGCGCGGTACGGACGGCCGCGTACCGGGGGCTGAAACGCCTGGCCGCACAACTGGGCGGCGACAGTGTGACGGATGATGCCTCCCGGACGCTGGGTGAGTCGAAGTGACCCGCGCCCGGGGCGGCGCGTGACGGCGGACGGGGCGGCGCCCCGACCGGCCCGGCCGACCCGGGTGACCCGCGGTCTCCGGCCCGCCGGGCGGTCTGAACAGGCCGGACGCGCGGAACGTATGCGTCGGTCAGGCCGTACCGCCCGAGTGCGCGGGCGGCGCGGACCGGCCGTGCCGGGCGGGGCCGGGGGTGCATCGAGTGGATCGAGTGGATCGAGCAGGGACGGGAACGGACATGGGTGAGCGGAGGAGCGACGGCACGCCGTCCGGCCGTCGGCACGGGCACCCCGAGGGCGCGGACCGGGGCCGCCCCGGCTCCGGTCCGCACGCTGTCCGTGGCACCGAGGAACTCGAGGCGCTGCTCGTCCGGGCACTGGTCCGGGAAAACGTCGACGACGGGGCCGAGCAGCGGGCCGTGGCCGCGTTCCGGGAGGCGCGGGAGACGGGCGCGCACCGCACCGCCCCCACCCGGCGCCGGGACGACTGGCGGCCGCGGGAGCGGCGCCTCGGCCGCCTCTCGGTGAAGGCCACCCTCTCCGTCCTGATCGCCGGTCTCAGCCTGGGCGGGGTCGCCGTCGCCGGGATCGGCGCGGCCGGCTCGGCGGTGGACGGCCCCGGTGACGACGGGAACCGGGTCCCCACCAGGGCTCCGGCCGAGAGCACGGCCCCGGTCGACGCCACGGCTCCGGCCGGCACCTCGACGTCCGGGGGGCCGTCCGCCGACCGGTCCCCCGACGCCGGTGCGGACTCCCGGCCCGGTTCCGGCTCCGCCGCGCCGGAGCGCCCTGCCCGGGCCCGGGACGTCGAGGCCCACTGCCGGGCGTACGAGCGGGTCGAAGGGCGCGGCAAGGCGCTGGAGTCGGTCGCCTGGAAGCGGCTCGTCGAGGCGGCGGGCGGCGCGGTGAACGTCGAGGCGTACTGCGCCGAGCGGTCGCGACCGGCGACGGGCGAGGCGAAACCCGGCGGCACCGGTGCTCCGGACAACGGCGCGGACAACGGTGTTTCGGGCAACGGCGCGGGCAACGGTGCGAGCGACAGTCAGGGCAGGCCCGCTCAGCCGGGCGGCGGGAAGAACCCGTAACCCCGTCCCGTCAGCCGCCAAGGCAACGGCCGAGGCCGCCACCCCCCACAGGAGAGGCCCCGGCCGTCGCGCGGCACGGGCCGCGCGGCGGCCCGTAACTCCTACAGCGCCATGGTTGCGTTTTCTGTCACACCGGCCGGTCACAGGTCTGTTGAACCATGCACGAAAATCATCACCAAGCGTCGCCGGGCATGGACGGCGAGAGGTTTCAGGTCGTAACGTGCCTTTCGCGCCAGGCCGTGAAGGGGGACGACCACCACCGTCACGGGCCGCGGGGCAGGTCCTGGAGTCCGTAATCGATCGAGAAACCACGACGGCGAGTACCCGGTCCGCGGAAGCGGTGCCGGCTGAGGCGCAGAAGGGCGCGCGCGGTGTTGGGGGACGACGCGGAGTTGACCACCGCGGTGGGGGCGGCACAGGACGGGGACGAGACCGCGTTCCGGACCGTGTACCGAGCCGTGCATCCGCGGTTGCTGGGATACGTGCGCACACTGGTCGGCGATCCCGACGCGGAGGACGTGACGTCCGAGGCATGGCTGCAGATCGCCCGGGACCTGCAGCGGTTCAGCGGTGACGCGGACCGGTTCCGCGGCTGGGCCGCCCGGATCGCCCGCAACCGCGCACTCGACCACATACGCATGCGCGGGCGCCGCCCCGCGATCGGCGGGGACGAGACCGAACTGACCGGGCGGGCCGCGGCGTTCGACACCGCCGACCGGGCCATCGAGTCGATGGCCACCGACGGCGCCCTCGCCCTCATCTCCCGACTGCCGCAGGACCAGGCCGAGGCCGTCGTCCTCCGGGTGGTCGTGGGCCTCGACGCGAAGACCGCCGCCGAGACGCTGGGCAAACGGCCGGGCGCCGTCCGCACGGCCGCGCACCGGGGCCTGAAACGGCTGGCCGAGATGCTCGACGACGATCCGGAGGCACATCCGGAATCCGCCGGGGCACTCGATGCCCTCCCCCTCCAGAGAGAACCGCGCCGCCCCGCGGTGACGTCCGCGAGTGTGACGCATATGCGAGCGCGGACGCAGAAGGACATGTGATGGCCGACGAGCAGTACAGGTGGCTGAACCGCGAAACCGCGGAGCGACTGCTGAACGGAGAGCCACCCGAAGCTGCCGACCCGGCCACCCGTGACCAGGCAGAACGCCTCGCCCGAACGCTCGGCGCACTCTCCTCCCCGCCCCCGTCGGCCGGTGAGGAACTCCCCGGTGAGGCGGCCGCGTTGGCTGCTTTCCGCAAGGCGCGCGAGGAACGCGCAGGACGGCCACACGCTGCCCCGTCCGCCCCGTCCGCCGGGGACAGGGCCACCACGCGGTCCGCCGACGCCGGGCTGATCCGTATCGGCGCCCCGGGTGCGGACGGTTCCGGAGCCCGGCGGGGGCTCCGCTGGGCGCGCCCCGTGCGCTACGGGCTGGCGGCCGCGCTGACCGTGGGCATGTTCGGTGGAGCGGCGGTCGTGGCCGCGACCGGCGTCCTGCCGGCGTCGTCCGCGGGGTCCTCGGGCTCCGACCCCGCGGCCTCCGCCCCGGCCACCGCCACCCCCGAACGCCCCCGGCCGTCGCCCCCGCCGGAGGAGGACCCGCGGGGCGGAGCCCCACCGGAGGGCGACCTGGGCAAGCGGCCCGGGGACGGCGAAACGGTGACGGGGCAGGGGAACGGACCGGGTGCCGGCGAGGACGGCGGTACGGCGGCGCGGCCGGGCGACCCGGCGGTCGGTGCCGGCCGCGGGCAGATCGCCTCGGCCTGCCGTGCGCTGCGTGACGGCAAGAAGCTCCAGGGCCACCGCAAGCGCGTCCTGGAGAACGCCGCGGGCGGCTCCTCCCAGGTCGGGCCGTACTGCGAGAACGTCCTGGCCGCCCGGGACAGGGGAACCGGCTCAGGAGGCGGCACGAGCTCCGACGACAGCTCTGGTCCCGGCTCCACGGAGCAGAACAACGGCGACCCCGACACCCGCGGCAAGGGCAAGGGCAAGAACAGGGGCAACGGGAACGGGAACGGCAACAACGGCAACCAGGGCACGGGCAACGGCAACAACGGCAACCAGGGCACGGGCAACGGCAACAACGGCAACCAGGGCACGGGCAACGGCAACAACGGCAACAACAACGGCAAGGGCGCCGACAAATCCGGCTGACCTGCGGCTTCGCGGGCTTCGGTCACCTCTCGGCCGCCCGGTGTGACGTTTTCGGCCGCCGGGGCGCAGTAATGAGTGAGCCGACTGGTCATCGGCTTTTGCACGGAGCCAGGGTTCCCCCCGTACCTGTGGCTCGTGCATCTCGGCGCGGGCGGGACACGTTCCCCCGGTCCCGCCCGCGCCCTTTCCCAGCCCGGCGCGCCAGCCCGGCGCGCCCGTGCGGCGCTCACCCGTGGACGACGACCTTGTCGCCGTTGCGCACCTGCCCGTACAGCCGGGCGATGGCGGCCTCGTCCCGCACGTTGACGCAGCCGTGCGAGGAACCGGCGTAGCCCCGCGCGGCGAAGTCCGCCGAGAAGTGCACGGCCTGGCCGCCGCTGAAGAACATGGCGTACGGCATCGGTGAGTCGTAGAGCGTCGACCAGTGGTCGCGGGACTTCCAGTAGACCTGGAAGACGCCGTCACGGGTCGGTGTCGGGTCGGCGCCGAAACGGACGGGCAGCGTCATCACGGTCCGCCCGTCGATCATCCAGCGCAGGGTGCGGGTGGCCTTGCTGATGCACAGCACCCGGCCCGTCCGGCACCGGACGTCGGGTGCGGCGGCCGGCTGGCCGCCCATCAGGTACAGCTCCCACGTGCCCGGTTCGTGCGTCATACCGAGCAGCCGCTGCCAGGTGACGGTGTCGGTCCTCCCGGTCCGCGGCAGTCCGCGCTTGCCCTGGAACCCCTCGACCGCCTCCCTCGTCCGGTCGTCGTACGTCCCGGTGGGGCCGTCGAACAGCCAGGCGACCTGACGCAGCCGGGCCTGGAGCTCGCGGACGTCACGCCCCGAGTCACCGGGCGACCAGAGCACCCGCGCGGGCGGCCGCGGCGGCACGGCGGTCTTGGCGCCGCCACGGCCGCCCTTCCCCTCGCCGTCGGAACCGGAACCGGAACCGGAGTCCGGGGACCGGTCCGCGGGCGGCGTCCCGCTCGGTCTCTCGATGCGTATCGGTGACCGCCGCCCGCCGTCCGCGTCGACGGGCTGCACCGTGCACCCCACGGCACCGCCGGTCAGGGCGGCCAGCGCCAGGAACACGGCCACCGCCCTCCCCGTCCCCCTGCCCGTACTGCACATGTGGCCCCCCGGGTCGTCCCACCGGTCGTGGTCGGTCATCCTTCAGGTTTTTTTCCCTGAGATGTTCCCCGGACGTGACCGCTTCCGAACCACGGGGCATGGTGGTGGGTGACGGGAAGACGGCCGGGGCGGCGTGTGCTGTGAGCGCGGTCCCACCGGCCCTGTGAGCAAGGTCCCAGCGTGCGCCTCTGCACCGGGCCGCACCCGCACGGCTACAGTCCGTCGGAGCGTCGGGTCTTTACTGGCGGGTAGTTGACGGTAACTGACGGGTAACAGGCGAGCGGTCCGAGCAGCACCGCCCAGCGGGAGGCATCACACCATGGCGCGCGAGTCGGGCAGTGCCCGGACCACCGAGAGCGGACTGCCCATCGAACCGGTCTACGGGCCGGAGTCCCTCGAGGGCTGGGACCCGGCCGAGCAGCTGGGCGACCCGGGCGCGTACCCGTTCACCCGGGGCGTGTACCCGACGATGTACACCGGCCGTCCCTGGACGATGCGCCAGTACGCCGGTTTCGGCACGGCGACCGAGTCCAACGCGCGGTACCAGCAGCTGATCGCCAACGGCACGATGGGCCTGTCGGTCGCCTTCGACCTGCCCACCCAGATGGGCCACGACTCGGACGCCCCGATCGCCTCCGGGGAGGTCGGCAAGGTGGGCGTCGCCATCGACTCGGTCGACGACATGCGGGTGCTGTTCGGCGGCATCCCGCTGGACCAGGTCTCGACGTCGATGACGATCAACGCGCCCGCCGCCCTCCTGCTGCTCCTGTACCAACTGGTCGCCGAGGAGCAGGGCGTACCGGCCGGCAAGCTGACGGGCACCATCCAGAACGACGTACTCAAGGAGTACATCGCCCGAGGCACCTACATCTTCCCGCCCAAGCCCTCCCTGCGGCTGATCGCGGACATCTTCAAGTACTGCCGGGCCGAGATCCCGAAGTGGAACACGATCTCGATCTCCGGCTACCACATGGCCGAGGCGGGGGCCTCCCCGGCGCAGGAGATCGCGTTCACCCTGGCCGACGGCATCGAGTACGTGCGGACCGCGGTCGCGGCCGGCATGGACGTCGACGACTTCGCACCCCGCCTGTCGTTCTTCTTCGTCTCCCGGACGACGATCCTGGAGGAGGTCGCCAAGTTCCGGGCGGCCCGCCGGATCTGGGCGCGGGTGATGAAGGAGGATTTCGGGGCGAAGAACCCGAAGTCCCTGATGCTGCGTTTCCACACGCAGACCGCCGGTGTGCAGCTGACCGCCCAGCAGCCCGAGGTCAACCTGGTCCGGGTCGCCGTCCAGGGCCTGGCGGCGGTGCTCGGCGGCACCCAGTCCCTGCACACCAACTCCTTCGACGAGGCCATCGCGCTGCCCACCGACAAGTCCGCCCGCCTCGCCCTGCGCACCCAGCAGGTCCTGGCCTACGAGACGGACGTGACGGCGACCGTCGACCCCTTCGCGGGCTCCTACGTCATCGAGAAGATGACCGACGAGGTGGAGGCCGCGGCGCTGGAGCTGATGCAGAAGGTCGAGGACCTCGGCGGCGCGGTCGACGCCATCGAGCAGGGCTTCCAGAAGGGCGAGATCGAGCGCAGCGCCTACCGCATCGCCCAGGAGACCGACTCCGGTGAGCGGGTCGTGGTCGGCGTCAACCGCTACCAGCTCGACGCGGAGGAGCCGTACGAGCCGCTGCGCGTCGACCCGGCGATCGAGGCCCAGCAGGCCGAACGCCTGGCCAAGCTCCGCGCGGAGCGCGACCAGGACGCCGTGGACGCGGCGCTCGCCGCCCTGAAGAAGGCCGCGGAGGGCGAGGACAACGTCCTCTACCCGATGAAGGACGCCCTGCGCGCACGCGCCACCGTCGGCGAGGTCTGCAACGCGCTGCGCGAGGTGTGGGGGACTTACGTGCCCTCGGACGCCTTCTGAGCTGGGTCATTACCTCAAAAGGGTGATCGAGGGGGAAAACCGCACATCCCCGGTTACGCTCGTGGAGGGTGTTCCCGTAAGGAGGGTGCCTGGCTGTGATGCTGCACGAGTCGTCGCTTGCCGATGCTGCTGACCATCTCTGGGAGGAGCTGCCCGGCCACCGGGTAGAGATTCTCAACGGGAGCATCGTCGTGACACCGCCGCCGGACGGTCCGCACCAAGAGTCGCTGACCTGGCTCGTCGAGGAGTTCTCGCGGATCGGAGCCAGGCGGGCGGGCCTCAGATACATCGGTGGCATCGGGTTGTGGCTGCCGACGGGACCCGACGACTACGCGGTCCCCGACTTCTCCGTGGTCGATGACGACTACAGGGACGCGCTCGTGGAGAAGAACTGCTACGCGCCGCATGTCTTCCGCCTGGTGCTGGAGGTGACCTCCACCAACTGGTCCAACGACACGGCCATCAAGGTCGGGACCTACGCCAGGGCGGGCATCCCGGCCTACCTCGTCGCGGACCGCCACCACGACGAGGTCCTGCTCTACACCGACCCGAAGGACGGCAAGTACCCCGACCCCCAGCACTTCGGGCGGGGCCGGTCCGTCCCCGTCCCGGAGTCCGTCGGGATCACCATCGGCCTGTCCGTCGACACGCTCCTCGACGGTGACGGCTGACCATATTGCGAACAGAGGGGCCCGAGTGTCGTACCCCCGTGCGACACTCCCTCCATGTTCGGCGTCATCGACCTCCCCACCTATCTGGCCGGCCTGATCCTCATCGTGCTGCTGCCCGGCCCCAACTCGCTGTACGTGCTGTCCGTCGCCGCCCGGCGCGGGGTGCGGGTCGGCTACAGGGCGGCGGCCGGGGTCTGGTGCGGGGACGCCGTGCTGATGACGCTGTCCGCGGCGGGAGTCGCCTCGCTGCTCCAGGCGAACGCCGTGCTGTTCGGCATCGTGAAGTACGCGGGCGCCGGCTATCTGACGTGGCTCGCGGTCGGCATGCTGCGCGCCGCCTGGGGCATGTGGCGGACCCGGCGCGAGCAGAGCGCCCTCGAGAGCGTCACCGGGGCGGCCGCGGCCGACGCGGCCCCGGCGGAGCGTCCGTACCGCAGGGCGCTGGTCATCAGCCTGCTCAACCCGAAGGCGATCCTGTTCTTCATCTCCTTCTTCGTGCAGTTCGTCGACCCGGCCTACGCCTACCCGGCGCTCTCCTTCGTCGTCCTCGGCGTCTTCGCGCAGATCGCCAGCGTGCTCTACCTCAGCGCGCTGATCTTCGGAGGCACCAAGCTCGCCGCCGCCTTCCGCCGCCGCCGTGCCCTGTCGGCGGGCGCCACCTCGGCAGCCGGCGCGCTGTTCCTGGGCTTCGCGGCGAAGCTGACGCTCGCGAGCGCGTAGGGCCGCGGCCGCGCCCGTCCCGCTCGGCGGGCCGGTGGCTGCCGGGGCTCAGGCCGCCTCGGGCAGCGGCTCGGGGGAGGGTCGGGACAGGCGGGCCCGGATCTTCGGGGTCAGGGTGTCCTCCACGTACCGGTTCAGCAGCCAGGCCAGCAGCAGCATCGTGGCGATGGTCAGGGCGAAGGTCTCCGCCGAGCCGATGCCCAGGCCGCGGTGCAGGGCGTGGATGACCACCCAGCCCAGGTGCTCGTGGACCAGGTAGAACGGGTAGGTGAGGGCGCCCGCGACGGTCAGCCAGCGCCAGTTCGCCCAGTCCAGCCGGCCCAGCGCGATGGCGGCGACCGCGACGAAGCCGAGCGTGACGATCAGGACGATGCCGAACGAGGTCCGGTGGGAGAAGGCGTCCGGGCCCGGCGCGTGCCACAGGTCCTGGACCGCGTAGTGCTGGCCGATCAGCCAGCTCACCCCGACAATGCCCCAGGCGTAGGCGTCCCCGCGGTCGCGGTGGACGAGGTACAGGCCGATGCCGCCGAGGAAGAACGGCGCGTACTCGGGCATGAGGACGAGGTCGAGCAGCGGCTCGTTCGCGGCGTCGGCGATCGCGGCGGCCATGGTCCACACGGCGCAGAACAGGATCACCCGCTGCCTGCTCGCCCCGGGCATCACCACGAACAGGGCGAACAGCGCGTAGAAACGGATCTCCACCCACAGCGTCCAGCACACGCCCAGCACCCGGTCCACGCCGAGCGGCTGCTGGAGCAACGTCAGGTTCACCAGCGCGTCGCTCGGTGAGACGGCCTCGTGGACGACCACCGGCAGGGCGAACACCGCCGTCACCAGCAGGACCGCCACCCAGTATGCGGGCAGCAGCCGGGAGGCGCGGGAGGCGAAGAACGACCGCAGCGGACGGCCCCAGCCGCTCATGCAGATGACGAATCCGCTGATCACGAAGAAGACCTGGACGCCGAGGCAGCCGTACGAGAAATACGCGTGCAGGGTGGGGAACTGCTCCTTCGGCGAGCTTCCCCAGGCGGTGGTGACATCGCCGCCCCGCCCGCCGTAGTGGTAGGCCGCGACCATCAAGGCGGCCAGCAGTCGCAGTCCGTCCAGGGCGCGCAGCCGGGGCCGCCCGCGTGGCTCTCCCTTCTCTGCCTGCCGGGTCGTTCCGGGTACCGGACGGGCGAGCGCGCTGGTCAAGGAAAACCCCAGGGTTTCATGATTCCGGCCGGTTTCGGCCGCGGATACGTCAGCACGCTAGTCCGACGGACGGAGGACAACCGGACACCGGACCAACGATTCCCCCTCCGGTAGAGGCGAGTTCACCTGGATGTCGTTTTGGATTTCTAAATTCTCCCAACATCTTCCTTACGGGGAAGAAAAGCAGCCAATGCTGTCGCACCGTGCGCGAGCAGCTGGTTCGGCAAAACAGGAGTGCCATGACGACGGTTCAGAACAGACGGGCACGTGTGAGCGGAGGGGAGCTGGACGACTGCCTGCGTGCCTGTGCGGTGCACAGCGGCAAAC
The DNA here is from genome assembly GCF_052246875.1 of Streptomyces sp. GDS52. NCBI lineage: Bacteria > Bacillati > Actinomycetota > Actinomycetes > Kitasatosporales > Streptomycetaceae > Streptomyces > Streptomyces sp. GDS52. Next base: position 2,736,439 of record NZ_CM125966.1, on the reverse strand, counting down.
TCGTGGGCAGTGTGGACCGCCGTAGAGTCGAGCTCGCCGAGCAGCTCCGCAGGTTGCTCGTCGTGGTCACGACCGGTTCCGCCACCACCACCGCCGCGCCGGCCGCGCCGAGCGGTGCCGCCGCCCGTCTCAAGCGGGTCGTCAAGGGGGCGTCGACCCCGGCCTCCGGCATCCCCAACGACGTGCTGGACGCCCTGCTCGCCGTCGCCAACAAGGCCCTGGAGTGCGGCTACGACGACGAACTGGACCTCGCGCTGGTCATCAGCGACACCGTCCTCGCCCAGCGCAGGAACTCCCGCGCCGGCTGGCGGCTGCGCGCCCGGCTGATGGAGGCCCTGGGCGACGAGACCGAGGCCGTGCCCGCCTACGAGCGGTACCTGGGCCTCACCGACAGCGACGGGTTCGGCGTCGCCGCGAAGATCGCCGGACTGCGTGTGGCGGGGGAGAGGGACCGGGAGCTGCTGGCCCTGCTGCGGCGCCAGTGCCCGCGCGCCGAGGAGTTCGCCCGCGGTCCCGCCACCGACGTATGGGCCGAGGGCCTGACCGCGCACGCCGTGGGGGACTGGCCCGAGGCCGAGCCGCGCATGGTGGGAGCGCTCCTCGCGCTGGCCGCCGAGGGGGCGCCGGTCGCGGACCGGCAGGAACTGCTCGGCCAGTACCTGGAGTTGCGCGCCGCGCGCAGCGACGTCGACCTGCCCGCGCTCACCGAGGTCCTCGCCCTCTACGCCGAACAGCGCCGCAACCGGATGCGCGGCCCCGTCGCCGACCCCACCATCGGCGGCGTGCAGTGGATCGGCCTGGGCGAGTTCCGCAACCAGGTGGCGGGCAAGTCCGTCTGCCTCATAGCCAACTCGGGCAGGGTCGGCTCCAGTTCCCTGGGCGCCGAGATCGACGCCTACGACCTGGTGGTCCGCTTCAACTCGTACCGCATCGACGCCAGGCACACCGGCGGGCGCACCGACATCCACGCCACCATCCACAAGCACGGATTCAACTGGGACCAGCAGGTCACCACCCGGCTCGTGTTCGGCGGAGTCTCCGGCGACTGGAAGTACTCCCTGCGCAACCGCCTGGTGCCCGGCGCCCAGCAGTTCCTCGGCGACGAGTCGCTGCGCTGGCCCGTGCGCAACATCGGCAGGCTCGGCGCCGACGTCTGGTCGGGCATCCCGACCACCGGCTTCAACATGCTGTTCCTGCTGGACTTCCTGGACGTCAGCCCGACCCTGGACCTGATCGGCTTCGACTTCTACGAGAGCGGCGCCTACCGCGTGCCGGAAGCCATGAAGATGCCGATCACCTCCGTGCACGAGTACACCAGCGAGAAGGAATGGGTCATGCAGCGGGCCCAGCGAGTGACCGACATGAGGATATCCCTGCGATGACCACCACCCCCGGGACCGCGACCACGGCCCCCCAGGCGCCGGCCCTCTCGTCGGAGGCGCTCACCGGCAAGCGCCGCGTCGCCTTCGCCGCCTACGTCGACGAGAACTACCTGCCCGGCTTCCTCGCCCTGCTGCGCAGCCTCGCGCTGTCCAACCCGGGCGTGTGCGAGGACTTCGTCGTGCTCCACGACGACCTGCGCCCCGGCTCGATCGCCCGGATCCGCGCCCTGCACCCCCGGATCGTGCTGCGCCGGGTGAACACCGAGCACTACGACACGTACAAGAAGGGCGACCAGGACAACTACCTGGTCCGCAAGGCGTACTTCATCCTCGACGTCTTCCGGCTGCGCGAGTACGACACCGTCATCACGCTCGACACCGACATGGTCGTCCTCGACGACCTCGGTGAACTGCTGCGGCTGCGCGAGGGCCTGGCGGCCGTCCCGCAGTTCTTCTACGGGCAGCACAAGCTGAACTCCGGGCTGCTGGTCATCCAGCGCGAGTACCTCAGCGACGCGTTCTGCGCCGAGCTCGACGCCACCGGACGCAGCGGCGACTACGAGCTCGACAAGCACGACCAGGGCATCCTCAACGCCGTGCTGGACGGCGACTTCGTCCGCCTCGACGCCCGCTACAACTTCGTCAAGCGGCGGCTCTCCGGCGACCTGCCGGTCCCCGACGACACCGCGATCCTGCACTTCACCGGCCGCCACAAGCCCTGGCAGGGCGGCGAGGCCGGATACGGCCGGGCGGAGGAGCGCTGGCGCGAGTTCGAGCTGTCCGACGCCGACTTCCAGGCCGCCTACCTGGCGCTGTCCGGCACCCTCCACCACGACCTGCTGGTGCACCTCGGCACCCCGCACGTCGCGCGCACCGGTGACGTGGAGAGCGCCCGCAAGGTGGCCGCCGCGCACATCGCGGCCGGCGACTACCAGGACGCCGTCGACATCCTGAGCAGCGTGCACCTCCCGCTCGACGAGGCCTGGGCGCACGAGGTGCTCGGCCACGCCCTGATGAGCGTCTCCCGCCACGAGGAGGCCAGGGCCCAGCTGCTGCTGGCCGCCGCCGCCCCCAACCGGGCCGCCACCGCCTACGCCCGGCTCGCCCAGATGGCCTGGGTGCACGGCGAGGACGCCGAGGCGCTGCGGCACGCCACCGCCGGCATCTCCGTCGACCCCACCCACCGCTCGAGCCGGCTGTGGGCCCAGCGCGCCGCCTCCGTGCCCGAGCAGGAGCTGGGCGGTGCCGAGGACCAGCTCGCGCACGTCGCCTTCTACATGGACCGCCAGGGCAACGCCGGTGACAAGCTGCTGCCGGAGACGGTCCGGCTGGGCTTCGGCCCCGACACCACCTCCCGCCGCTGGCACTCCGTGCACGCCCACCGGCTGTTCGACCGGGCCGCCCTCGAGCGGGTCAACGCCCGGCGCGGCCTGGTCATCGGCGGCGGCGGACTGTTCATCCCGGACACCATGCCCAACGGCAACAGCGCCTGGCAGTGGAACGTGCCCGACGAGCACCTGCGCGGCATCGACGTGCCGATCATGGTGTACGCGGTCGGCTTCAACGCCTTCGACGGCCAGTCGTACCGGGCCGGGCGGTTCCGCGAGAGCCTGCGCCTGCTGGTGGAGAGGTCCTCGTTCTTCGGCCTGCGCAACCACGGCTCCATCGCGAAGGTACGGGCCATGCTCCCGGACCACCTGCACGACAGGGTCCGCTTCCAGCCCTGCCCCACCACGGTCAGCCGCCAGCTGGTGCCCGGCTGGACCGACCCCGCCGGGCGCGAGGACACCGTCCTGCTGAACGCCGCCTACGACCGGGCCGGTCTGCGCTTCGGACACGACTACGGGCACTTCCTCGCGGAGATCGCCAAGGCGGTGCGGGGCATCGGCGCACACACCGAGGTCCGGTGCGTGGCGCACTCGCTGGACGACGAGCGGATCGCCTTCGACCTGCGCCGCGAGCACGGCATCTCGCTGCCGGTGATCCCGATGTACGACTTCGACAACGACGCCATCCGGGACCTGTACGCGAGGACCCGGCTGGTCATCGGCATGCGCGGGCACGCCGGGATGATCCCCTTCGGGGTGGGCACGCCGATCATCAGCCTGATCTCGCACCCGAAGATGGCGTACTTCCTGGCCGACATCGAGCGCCCCGAATGGGGTGTCTCCGTGCACGACCGGAACCTGGGCGCGGTCCTCACCGAGCGGGCGATCGGCATCCTGGACGCCCACGCGGCGACCGTGGCCGACGTCCACGAGCGTCAGCGGACGCTGTGGAAGGTCACCGAGGAGAACACGGCCGACCTGCGGGTGATCCTCGGCGCGTGAGACGGGGGGAGCCCCCGCGGCCGGTCCCAGGACGCTCCGGGACGGGCCGCGGGGGCTCCCGCGTGCGGGTGCGCAGACGCGCTCATGCGCAGGAGTGCTCGTGCGCAGGCGTGCTCGTGCGCAGGAGTGCTCAGCGGCGGGCCATCGTCCGGCGCAGCCTGCGCGCCCTGCGCGCGACCTTGCGGACCGTGGCGTTGCGCGGCAGGAAACCCAGCCGGTGCGGCACCCCGCCGGGCAGCCCGAGGGACGTCAGCCGCTTCTTCCTGAAGTACCGCCGGGTGCCGCCGTCCAGCCGCGTCGACAGGTACCGCTCCGCCTCGGGCCGCAGCCCCGGCAGGATCCTCGGCTGCATGGTGAAGCCGACGGCGCGGACCAGGTCGCCGAGCGCGTCGGCGGTCATGGTCCCGCGCCGCCCGGCGACCGCCGCCGGGTCCGTCGGCTCCGGCAGCAGCGCGTCGACGACGGTGACCGGGATCCGGTTGCTGTTCTCGTAGGGCGTCAGCCGGTCCAGCAGGGTGTCCGTGCCGACCCGGGCGACCGGCAGGCCGTACAGGGCGGACGCGGTCAGCAGGGCCGTGGAGAAGCAGCCGACGACCAGGGCCGGGCGCATCCGCTGGTACAGCACCTCGGCCAGGACCGGGGTGTCCACCACCGCGAGGTCGACGCCGAGCCGCTCGGCCTCCTCCTCCAGGGTGCGGGTGAAGCGAGCCGGGGCCGTGGGGTGCGGCTTGAACACCACCCGGCGGTGACCGAGGTGCACCGCGCCCTTCAGCATCCGCACATGCAGGTTCTCCTCCTCCTCGGCGGAGAGGATGTTCAGCGCGGAGAGGTACTGGCCCAGCAGCAGCGCGGGCTCCGTCACATCGGGCAACTCGACGCCGGTGTCGACCAGTTCGGCCAGCACCTTGGTGAACGCCGGGGTCGGCACCACCTCCGGTGCCACCCCGAACTCGGTGAGCAGCAGCGGCTCGAGACCCGGCACCAGGTCGAGGTGGAGCAGCCGCTCCACCCGGGTGCCGACCAGCGGGTCGATCTTGTTGCGGGTGGGGCCGTAACTCATCAGACCGTCCGCGTAGACGGTGACGGGCGCGTCGGTGAAGATCTGCGCCACCCCGAGCGCCGGGTTGACCTGGAGGGACTCCACGGCGAGCGCCACGTCGTCGTCGCCGATCTCCCAGGCGAGGCGCAGATACCGTTCCCACAGGGGCACGTCGTCCGGGCGCGGTTCCCAGCCGCCGGGGTGGAACGGGAAGATCGCCTCGTTCCACGACAGCACGTCGTCGAACCGGGGCCGCAGGTGCTCGAACCCGGGCATCTCGTCCACGGCGGGCGTCGTCTCGGGCGTCGTCGCGTTGTTGGAGACCAGCAGGATCCGCCGGCCGGCCGGGGCGAAGCAGCCCGAGTCCAGGGCGGCGGCGAGGGTGGCCGCCCCGTAGAGGGTCGACGCCATGAAGATCTGAGTGGTCACGCGGCGACCTCCGAGGCCGGCACCGGACGGCGGCGCAGCCGGCGCAGCCGGGTGGCGCGCTCGGAGTCCATCGAGTCGAGTGCCTCGTCGAGCACGTCCTGCGGCATGCGCCGCAGCGCGGCGGTGCCCATGTCCTTCAGTTTCCGGGCCACGGACGGCTCGAACCTCTCGATGGATCCCAGGTGGTGGGAGATGATGGCGCAGTAGGTCCGCACGGCCTTCGGCAGCAGGGTCGCCGCATCCGCGTCCCGCGCGGTCTCCTCGATCACCTGGTCGAACGCGCGGATGAAGTCGAGCTGCCGGGCGTCACCGATCTGGGTCAGCGACGAGGAGACACCGCGCCGGTAGAACACCCCGAGCAGGCTGGTCACCGCGAAGGACTCCGCCTCCCGGTGCAGCTTCCAGATCCAGGGCCGGTCCTCGGCGGTGCGCAGTCCGTCGGTGAAGTGCAGCAGGCCCCGTTCGACGAGCCTGCGGTGGTAGACGCCCGCCCAGGCATAGGCGTAGTCGACGGAGGTGGTCCGGTGGGCGGGGAGGATCGCGTCGCGCGGGTCGAGCGGCACGTTGCGCCGGCCGTGCGGGACGCGCTGCACGGTGCGGGCCCGCGCCGTGCACTGCACGTGGTCGGTGCGGACGAAGTCGCAGTCCAGTTCCTCGATCGCGGAGACCAGCCGGGCGTAGTAGCCGGGCGCCAGCCAGTCGTCACCGTCCAGGAAGGTGAGGTACGCGCCGCGGGCCCGGTCGATGCCGGTGTTGCGGGCGGTCGCGAGACCGCCGTTCTGTTCGTGTCTCACCAGCACCGCCCCCGGCAGTTCACGCTCCGCGCGCGCGAGGAGATCCGCGGTTCCGTCGGTCGAACAGTCGTCGACGAGAATGAATTCGAAGTCCTCCCGCGCGTTGGCGCGCAGACTTCGCAGGGCATCGGGGACGTATGGGCGCACGTTGTAGAACGGCACGATGACGGAGAGCTTGGGCACGTCAGTGACGTTAGGCGGCGGCCCGTCATTCGTCTTTACCCGAACCTTGATACGCGGTGAACGACGCGTGTCGAAGCGGTGAAGCGAACATTTTTCCGGGCGCCGGGCGGGCCGATTCGTCATTCGGCGATCTTCTGTTAACCATTTGTTGGATTCCGGTTGGGCCGCTGCTGGAAATTGCTTCCTAGCGTCTTCGTCGTGCCAGTAAGTGCAACGAAGACCCTGCGAGTCGCCGTCCTCGCGGATTCCGACACCCGGTGGAAATGGGGCGCGCTCACCGCGAACCGCATCGCCCCGGGGAACCCGGAAAACCCGGACATCCGGCTGGACGGTTATCTCCTGCGGGGTCGTGCGACTCCCACAGCCCGTCAGCTCGAAGAGGTCGGCGTCCGGGCGGACGCCCTCCACGAGGTGACCGCGGTCCAGTTCCTGCACGCCATGCGGGAGGAGCCGTACGACGTCCTGGTCCTCGCCCTGGTCGGCGGCGGCGTCCAGGCGATGCTGCACGGACTCGGACGGGTCTGGCAGGACGGCCCGGCCGGCCGGCCGAAGCGGCCCGTCGTGGTCACCGGATACGTGGGCGTCGTCTACGAGAAGCTCGCCGACGGCCTGCTGCTGCGCCACGGCGCCGACCTCGTCCTCGCCAACTCCCGCCAGGACGCGGACCGTTTCCGCACCGTGTACGAAGGAGTGGGCGCCGACGCCGGCTCGGTGACCGAGGTCGCGCTGCCCTTCCTCGGCGGCGCCGCCCACACGGGCGAGCACGACCCCTACACGGTCGTCTTCGCCGCCCAGCCCTCCGTCCCGGAGAGCCGCAAGGACCGCACCTACCTGCTGAACCGGCTGATCGAGCACGCCCGCCGGCACCCCGAGCGCGAGGTGCTGCTCAAGCTGCGCTCCAAGCCGGGCGAGCACACCACGCACATCGAGGAACTGCCGTACCAGAAGCTGGCCCAGCGGTTCGACCCGCCGGCCAACTTCCGCCTGGTGTACGGGCACATGGGCGAGGTGCTGGACCGCACCGACCTGCTGGTCACGATCAGCTCCACGGCCGCCCTGGAGTCCCTGCACCGGCGTATCCCGACCGTCGTCCTCACCGACCTCGGGGTGCGCGAGGCGCTCGGCAACCACCACTTCGTCGGCTCCGGCTGCCTCGCCTCCTGGGACCAGCTCGACGCCGGGCACCGACCGGTGCCGGACGAGGAGTGGGTGTCCCGGCAGGGCGTCGCGACCGGTGGTTCGTACGCCACCGCCTTCGACGCCGCCCGCGCACGCGTCGCCGGACTGCTCGACCGCCCCGGCGGCCTGCCGCCGCTGGCCCCGTACTACACACCCGTCACCGCGCCCGGCTACCTGCCCGGCCTGCTCGCCCGCCACCACCTCGGCCCGGACGGCACCCCGCTGCCCGGCGCCCCCGCCGCCGACAAGGAGCCCGGACCGGTCCGGCAGATCGTGCGCCGCGCGGCACGCGGCGCCTACCGGCACGGCGTCCAGCGGGTGGCCCCGGTGATCCGTCGGATGGGCGAACTGTGACCGCCTCCCTTCCTGCTCGAGGAGCTGATCCCTTGACATCTCCCCCAGCTGAAGCAGGGGGATTCAACCCTCACGGGTTGAGCTTTCTGCTTCATCGACAGCAGCCGACCCGAACAAACGGCGAGGACTGGTGTGCCAGCCATCGGTCTTACGCCAGCTCCACAGACCTGACATCCCGCCAGCCCGGCGGTAGACCCGGCCGACTTGGTTCTCGCCGACCGGGCAATTCGGAACCTATCGCCCATCTGGAGGCCATGACTGCCGGACGACGAACCGCCCTGACGGTCATTCGTCTTCCCCTGCCCTGCTCCGCAGGGGCCCGAATCACCCCCGCCCTGAAGGACGGGGTCTACTCGGAGGAGATCCGATGAACGAACCGCAAGTGGACCGGGGCGGAGCGCCGGTGCGCCGGGTGCTCGCCGTGATCCCCGCACGCGGTGGCTCCAAGGGCGTGCCCGCGAAGAACCTCGCGCCGGTCGGCGGCGTCCCCCTGGTGACCCGCGCCGTCCGCGAGTGCCGGGCCGCACGCCACGTCACGGACGTCGTCGTCTCCACCGACGACCAGGCCATCGCCGCCGCCGCCCGGCAGGCCGGCGCCGAGATCGTGCTGCGCCCCGCCGCCATCGCGGGCGACCTCGCCACCTCCGAGGCCGCCGTCCTGCACGCCATGGACGCCCACGAGGCCCTGCACGGCGCCGCGGTGGACGTCGTCCTGCTCGTCCAGTGCACCAGCCCCTTCCTGGTCCGCGAGGACATCGACGGGGTGGCCGGCGCGGTCGCCGAACAGGGCGCCGACACGGCGGTGACCGTGGCCCCCTTCCACGGTTTCGTCTGGCGGGACGCGACGGACGCGACGCCGGACACCGACCCGGCGACGGGCGGCTTCGGCGTCAACCACGACAAGTCGTTCCGCCCCCGCCGCCAGGACCGCCCCCAGGACCTGCTGGAGACCGGCGCCGCCTACGCGATGGACGCGGCCGGCTTCCGCGAGCACCGGCACCGCTTCTTCGGCCGGACCGAACTCGTCCGCACCGACCCCGCGCGGGTCCTGGAGATCGACGACCCGCACGACCTCGCCCGCGCCCGCGCCCTCGCCCCGCTCTTCGACGCGGAGAGGCCCGGCGCACTCCCGACCGCAGACGACATCGACGCGGTCGTCCTCGACTTCGACGGCACCCAGACCGACGACAGGGTGCTGATCGACGCCGACGGACGGGAAGTCGTCGCCGTGCACCGCGGCGACGGACTCGGCATCGCGGCCCTGCGCCGCAGCGGCCTGAAGATGCTGATCCTGTCCACGGAACAGAACCCGGTCGTCGCCGCCCGCGCACGCAAGCTCAGGCTCCCCGTGCTGCACGGCATCGACCGCAAGGACCTCGCCCTGAAGCAGTGGTGCGAGGAACAGGGCATCGCGCCCGAGCGCGTGCTCTACGTCGGCAACGACGTCAATGACCTCCCGTGCTTCGCCCTCGTGGGCTGGCCCGTGGCGGTCGCGAGCGCCCACGACGTCGTGCGCGGCGCCGCACGCGCGGTCACCACCCTCCCCGGTGGCGACGGCGCCGTCCGGGAGATCGCCGGCTGGATCCTCGGCCCTTCTCTCGATTCCCTCCCCAAGTAAGGAAACACCGTCATGAGCACTGTGAACTCCAACTCCCGCGTCCGCAGCTTCGGTACCCGCGAGGCCGGCCCCGGCCGCCCCGTGTACGTCACCGGTGAGATCGGCATCAACCACAACGGCGACATCGAGAACGCGTTCAAGCTGATCGACGCCGCCGCCGAGGCCGGCTGCGACGCCGTCAAGTTCCAGAAGCGCACGCCCGAGATCTGCACCCCGCGCGACCAGTGGGACATCGAGCGCGACACCCCCTGGGGCCGGATGACGTACATCGACTACCGCCACCGCGTGGAGTTCGGCGAGGAGGAGTACGGCCAGATCGACGCCTACTGCAGGAAGAAGGGCATCGACTGGTTCGCCTCCCCGTGGGACACCGAGGCCGTCGCCTTCCTGGAGAAGTTCGACGTCCCCGCCCACAAGGTCGCCTCGGCCTCCCTCACCGACGACGAGCTGCTGCGCGCCCTGCGTGCCACCGGCCGCACGGTCATCCTCTCCACCGGCATGTCCACCCCGAAGCAGATCCGCCACGCGGTCGAGGTCCTGGGCAGCGAGAACATCCTGCTCTGCCACTCCACCTCCACCTACCCGGCGAAGGCGGAGGAGCTGAACCTGCGGATGATCAACACCCTCCAGCAGGAGTTCCCGAACGTCCCGATCGGCTACTCCGGCCACGAGACCGGCCTGCAGACCACCCTGGCCGCGGTCGCACTCGGCGCCACCTTCATCGAGCGCCACATCACCCTGGACCGCGCCATGTGGGGCTCCGACCAGGCCGCGTCCGTCGAGCCGCAGGGCCTGACCCGCCTCGTCCGCGACATCCGCACCATCGAGGCCTCCCTCGGCGACGGCGTCAAGAAGGTCTACGAGTCCGAGCTGGGCCCGATGAAGAAGCTCCGCCGGGTCCCCGGCGTCGTCGCCGAGGCGGAGATCGCCGCGGCCGCCGGCGAGCCGCTGACCGTCTGACCTTCCCTCCACCCACCATCACCTCGACGACGGGAACGGTCGTACGTAGATGAGCCCCCGCGCCGGGAACGCCGGCTCCCACACTCTCGCCTTCGTCGAGAGCCCGGTACAACTGCTGAACGTGCTGGAGTGGGCGCACGCGCATGCGCCCGGCGCGGGGCTCACCCTCGTGGTGCTGTCCCCCGTCGACCCCATGACCCGCGGCCAGTTGCGCCGCATGTCCGAACTGGCCCGCGAGGAGGGCCATGTGGTCCGCTGGGAGGAGGCGCGCGGCGGAGCCGGCGCACCCTTCCGGACCATCGCCGGCCTGGCCGGCCCGCTGCGCCGGGCCGACCGCGTCCTCCTCGGGGACCCCTTCTCCCGGTACGTACAACTCCTGCTGACGATCACCCGGGCCCGCGACCTCGTCGTCGTCGACGACGGCACGGCGACCATGGAGTTCGTCGGCCAACTCGCCCGCGGCGAACGCCTGGTGCGCTGGCACCGCAAGGGCGGCCGGCGCGGCCCCCGGGACCTGCTCCTCGCCCCGGTGTCCGGCGTCGCCCGGCGCAGGCTCACCCCGGGCGGCAGTCGCCGGGTGGAGGTCTTCTCCTCGATGCCGGTGGCGGACATCCCGCCCGGAGTCACCGTCAGCGCCAACGCCTTCGCCTGGACCCGGGCCCGGTTCGGCCCGCCCCGCATCACCCGGACCGCCGACATGGTGGGCACCTCCCTGGTGGAGACCGGCGTGGTGGACGCCGACGCCTACCTGGAGGCCGTCCGCTCCCTCGCCAAGACCCACGGCGCGACCCGCTACTTCGCCCACCGCCGCGAGAGCACCGAGAAACTCCACCGGCTCGCGGTCGAGACGGGCCTGGAGATCGTCCGCCCTGAACTCCCGCTGGAGCTGATCGCCCGCCGGGGCCCCATCGGCGGCACCGTCCTCAGCTTCCCGTCGACCGTCGTCCACACCCTCCCCCTCGCCCTGTCCGGCACGGAGGTGCGCATCGCGGTCTGCGACATCGACCCCGCCTGGCTCACCGAGAACGCCTCCCCCCGCGCCCAGGGCTTCCTCTCCGGCGTCACCGGCACCGCCCGCGACGTCCACCGCCTGTCGGCGGTGGCGACGGCGTGAACGGACGACGGCGACGGTCACCGCCCCTCCCGGCCCCCGGCCACCGGGCCCTGCTCGTGCCCGTTCAGGGCCAGCGCCGCGGCCTCGCCCCGTGAGCTGACCTCGAGTTTCCTCAGCACTCCGGTGACGTGGAACTTGACGGTGCTCTCGGTGATTCCGAGTGTGTCGGCGATGGCCTTGTTCCGCTTGCCCTGCGCGAGAAGGTGCAGAACCTCCTGCTCCCGCGCCTTGAGGCTCGACAGCCTGGTCTCCCCGGTCCTGACGGCCGGCGGGTCGAAAGGAAGGACGATGCCGGCCCGGCTTCCCCAGCCCGGCACGGCGTCGAGGCTGACCGTGGCGCCGAGCGTGCGGGCGCGGCCCTCGAGCTGGCGTGACAGCGCGTGCACGTCCACGCTCCCGGATTCCTGTTCCCGCACGTCGATCCGCAGTGACGTGTCGTCACAGGTCCAGGCGACGCGCAGGCGTGACGGACCCGGTTGCGCGGTGAGGGCCAGCACCGCGGTCCGGGTCATCGCGCGGGCGGCGTAGGCGACTTCTCCGGGCAGCGGACGCGCCGCCTTGGCCGGCGGCACGAACTCGACGCTCGCTTCGTGGTGTTTGAGCAGGTGCCGGACGTCCCTGCGCAGCTTCGTGAACGCGGCCGGGGCCGGTTCCTCGCTCAGGGCCAGATCGGACTTCTGGGCGGAGCGCAACGCCACCAGCGCGACGGAGGCGGACTCGGTCGCGGCCACGCGGGCACGGCGATCGTCGAGTGCGGTGGCGCGCAGCGTGTTCAGGATGGCCACCAGCGCGCTCTCGTGCGCCGTCGCCATCTCGGTGATGGTGCGGGCCCGCTCACTGGAGGCCGCGCGTGACTCGGCGAGGTAGTCCGGGCTCGCCTGCGCGACCTGCTGGCTGATCGAGGTCGCGACGATCCCGAAGAGGGCCGACAGGGCGGCGGGCCGCGGGAGTTGCTTCCGGGAGCCGCGCGGCACGAGGACGAGCAGCGTGCCGACCGGGTCGCGGACGGCCCAGACGGTGCGGGCGGCCCCGCCGATCGCCGCCGTGGTGCCGATCGGCCGGCCGGGCTCGACGAGGGCCTTCAGCTGTTCGAGTTCGTCGATCGTGACCTTGTTGACCATTTCGGTCGCACCGGAGACCTTCCGCGGCCGGCCGGTGCACTCCTTGGTGAAGACGACGAGCGCGGTGTGCGGCCACCGGTCCGACAGGAAGCGGGAGAACCGGCGTGCGATCTCGTGCAGCGGACCCTCGATGACCTCTCGCAGGGCGAGGAGGTCGGTCTCCGGCAGTGCCTTCATGTCGAGCATTCCACGCACCATAGCCGGTCCGGCCGCCCTGGCCGGAAGTCGAGGTTCTACTGGTCCGTCGCACAGGCCGCCCGTCCCCGGCCCGGAGCTAACGTCGTGGAGGACATGCGCCGGTGCGCATGCGTTTCCGAACGACTGATGAAGGAACCAACTCAGATGCCCCAGCAGGTCCGCGGTGTGATCGCCCGTTCCAAGGGAGCTCCGGTCGAGCTCACCGACATCGTGATTCCCGATCCGGGACCGGGTGAGGTCGTCGTCGCGGTCGCCGCGTGCGGCGTGTGCCACACCGATCTGACCTACCGCGAAGGCGGTATCAACGACGATTTCCCGTTCCTCCTCGGGCACGAGGCCGCCGGCACCGTGGAGAGTGTCGGCGAAGGGGTCGACTCGGTGCAGCCCGGCGACTTCGTCGTCCTGAACTGGCGTGCCGTGTGCGGGCGGTGCCGGGCCTGCAGGCGCGGGCGTTCCCAGTACTGCTTCGACACGTTCAACGCGAGCCAGAAGATGACTCTGACCGACGGGACGGAACTCACCCCGGCGCTCGGCATCGGCGCTTTCGCGGAGAAGACCCTGGTGCACGCCGGACAGTGCACCAAGGTGGACCCGTCCGCGGACCCCGCCGTCGTGGGTCTGCTCGGCTGCGGTGTCATGGCCGGCCTGGGCGCCGCCGTCAACACCGGCGGGGTGGGCCGAGGGGACTCGGTGGCTGTCATCGGCTGCGGCGGCGTGGGCGACGCGGCCGTCGTCGGGGCGCGGCTGGCGGGCGCCTCGAAGATCATCGCGGTGGACCGGGACGAGAAGAAGCTGGCCTGGGCTGCCGACCTGGGCGCCACCCACACGGTCAAGGCCGGGGAGACCGACGTCGTCGCCGCGATCGCCGAGCTGACGGGCGGGTTCGGCGCCGATGTCGTCATCGACGCGGTCGGCCGGCCCGAGACGTGGAAGCAGGCGTTCTACGCGCGCGACCTCGCCGGCACCGTCGTGCTGGTGGGCGTGCCCACGCCGGAGATGAAGCTCGAACTGCCGCTCCTCGACGTGTTCGGCCGCGGCGGCTCCCTGAAGTCGTCCTGGTACGGCGACTGTCTGCCGGAGCGCGACTTCCCGATGCTCGTCGACCTGCACCTGCAGGGCAGGCTGCCGCTGGAGAAGTTCGTCTCCGAGCGCATCGCGCTCGACGAGGTCGAGAAGGCCTTCCACACCATGCAGGCCGGCGAGGTGCTGCGTTCGGTGGTGGTCCTGTGAACGGCCTGCGGATCGAGCGCGTGGTCACCTCCGGCGTCTTCGCCCTCGACGGCGGCACGTGGGACGTCGACAACAACGTCTGGCTCGTCGGCGACGACGACGAGGTCGTGATCATCGACGCGGCGCACGACGAGCGAGCGATCATCAAGGCGGTGGGAGACCGGAACGTGGTGGCCGTCGTGTGCACGCACGGTCACAACGACCACGTTACCGTCGCACCGCAGCTGTCCCGTGAGCTCCAGGCGCCGGTCCTGCTGCACCCCGGTGACCGGGAGCTGTGGGAGATGACCCACCCCGGCCGGGCCTTCGAGCACGTGAGCGACGGGCAGCGCCTCGACGTGGCTGGCACGGCGCTCGAGGTGATCCACACCCCGGGGCACTCTCCCGGGTCCGTCTGCCTGCACCTGCCCGAGGCCGGGGTGCTGTTCACCGGGGACACGCTGTTCTCGGGCGGCCCCGGAGCCACGGGCCGTTCGTTCTCCGACTTCCCCACCATCATCGGGTCCCTCCGCGACAGGCTGTTCGCGCTGCCGGAAGAGACCCGTGTCCACACCGGACACGGGGACGGCACCACGATCGGCACCGAGGCGCCGCACCTGGCCGAATGGATCGCCCGCGGCCACTGAGCCGACCCCGGGCCGGCGAACGACCGGCGACAACGCCTTCGTCGTGATCACGTGCGCCTTGGGCGGAGCACATGATCAGACGAAGGCCGCCTCAGTGTCCGGAAAATGCCCAGGTGAGCGACCCGGTCCGAGATGCCGTTCGACGCCGGAGGCTAAAAGAACAAGCTGAGCAGCCTTGTGGAGTCCTCAGGAGGACCGGCGCTGCGAGCGCCATGCCGAGAGGAGAGTGACACCGAGGACTCCGCCTGCTCCACTGCCGAGCACCAGGCCCATCGCCATGTTGTCGAAGACAGTCAGCCCGAGCACGAGCCCGACTGCGATGCCGATCAGCATGCCTGCAACAAGCCCTGTGCTGTTGGACGGTACTCCGGCGTCCTCGTTTTTCGTCACACGATCATTGTGCCGAACGAGCTCCCGGAAGCGAGCCTCGATACGGCCAACCTTCGAGGTCGGCCAGCCCTTGTAGAACAAGCTCAGGAAGGGGGTGGGCGAGGGAAGTGCTTGGTCTAGCAGCGGGCGAGGATTGCTTCTGGGACGCTGAAGAGTTCACCGCAGTGAACGCAATGGGCATGGCCGAACACGTAGGGGAGTTTGCCTGCGACCTCGGGATGCCCATCGGAGAGGGCGCGTGTGTGGAGCCTGGGTAGCAGTCCGTCAGCGGTGGTCGGGTCCTGAGGCTGGAGCGGGATCGTGTGAGCCGGTGGCCGCTTGAAGTACATCTCATCGGCGGTGGAGTAGCGGCAGCCCTCTCCCAAGACGATGAAGTTCTCCGAGAAGCAGGCCGGGCAGGGGACCTCGTACTCCTCTCCGTTCACCTGGTCGAGGTGCTCGCCCCAGCCTTCGACTCCCTCGAAGCTGAGCAAGGTCGACAGGAGCTGAACGTAGTTCAGGGAGTCATCGACGAGGGCGGGGTCGCCCAGTGCTTCCTCTGTCAGCGCCAGCAGTTCGGCGATATCGGCAGCATGGGTGACGAAGGGATCCACGACCTCGTCGCGGATGTCGCGACTGGCCACGATCTGGCCGGCCAGGTAGAGCGGCATGCGCCGTTCAGCGAGTGACCACTGCCGGGCCTTCTCCGCCAGTTCCGGCAAGGCGGCGTAACTGGCTGAGTAGACACCGCCCTGGTGGTACAGGCGGGAGGCCAGAGCGTCCCAGCCGGGATCCCGAGGGTCCGGGCCGACTGCGTCGAGCAGGGCGGGAATGTCTTCCGCGGTCCCATAGGCGTGGTGGAGCTGAGACCAGTCCGTCATGTGGAGATCCAAGCAGAGGCCGATTTCCAGGTGAGCCATCGGACTGCTGCTCATCTCGCCCACGCCCAAAGGGGCTGGCGAGGAGCTTCCCGGCCTTGCCTCAAAGGGCGCCGACGGCGACAGGTGGCGTTGCAGTCCGGTGCGCAGTCGATGGCCGCCTGCTGTCGAGGGCTGAGGTGATCGACGCGTGGCAACTCCGCCACGGGCGACGTGCTCACTGCTCGCTGTCCACATGCAGTTCGGCCCACACCCGTTTCCCGCCGTGCACCAGTTCACTGCCCCAGGCGTGGGCGAGCGCGTCGACGAGGAGGAGGCCGCGGCCGTGCTCGTCGTCGGGAGACGGCGTGCCCGTGGTGGGTCTGGTGCGGCAGGAGTCGGTGACGACGATCCGCGCGGACCGTGCTCCGGTGCGGGTGATGGAAGCGCCGACCGTGGCCGAGTCCGTGTGTTCCAGCGCGTTGGCCATCAGCTCCGTGACGACCTGCCTGGCCAGGTCCACCAGCTCGATCAGGCCCCAGGTCTCCAGGGCCAGCGTCATGTCTCGCCGCGCCTGTCCGGCGGCCTCCAACGTCGCCGGATAGCGCTCCTGGTAGCGCTGTGGTCCTACTGGTGCCGCGGACATCGTCATGGTCGCGTCCTTCAATGGTGGTGCTCGGGTTCGGCCTCGACAGCGTCTTGCGCTGTCACCTAGAGGAAACTGTTTTTCACACTCCGTCACCGGACTTGTGGGCGGACCTTCCCGCGGACTTTTTCTCAACTGCCGGACTTTTCCCCCGGGCGAGAGGGCTACCGTCGACGAAAGCAGAACCCCTTCGGGAGGCCAGGGTGGATGAGACGCCGACGCCGTTCGCGCAAGCCTGCACAGAGCGCGGATGGGCCAAGCCGTCGACGTTCATCCCGGCCTTCGAGGCGACCGCCGAGTTGGTCGGGGAGCAGGTGACCATCACCGACCGCCAGGTCCGGCGGTGGCGTCGGACGCATCCGCCCAGACCGCATCCGCCGGCCTGGCGCGTGCTGCACGCGATGTTCGGCGTGAACCCCGTTGACCTCGGCTTCCCGGGGCCAGGGCCGAGCACGACGGTGGACGGGCCGCACGCGCCGTCGGGAGAGGTGAACGTGGACCGCAGGACCTTCGTGGCCGACGCGATCGGCGTAACTGCCGGCGTGGCGGTAGGGCCTCGGAAGGGCATCGGAATCCCGGAAGCCGTCGGCACGGCTCACCTTCTCGAACTCCGTGAGGGCCTCCGCTCGCTGTACACCCTCGACGACGCGTACGGAGGGGGCGACGTCCGCTCCCTCGCCGTCCGCCATCTCCGGCGAGTGCGCCGGATCATCAACACCAGTGACTACCCGGACACCGTCGGACGTCAACTCCAGCTTCTCGTCGGCGAAACCGCGGAGCAATGCGCCTGGCTGTACTACGACGCCGACGAGCAGGACACCGCCCGTCGCTACTGGGGCGAGGCCCTGACCACCGCGACCATGCTTCACGACGCCGGACTCCAGATCCTGGTCCTCGTCTCGCTGAGCATGCAGGCCAGTTACGAAGGCCGACCGCGTGACGGTTACGACCTCGCTCGCGCGGCCCACTCGCTCGCTGTGCCCTTCGGCTGTCCGGCACTGCTGTCCCTGATTGCCGCTCGCGAGGCTCGCGCTCTGGCGCTCATGAAGGACCGGAGCAGCGCACGCAAACGGCTCGCCGACTCCATGCGGATGGTGGACCGCTCCGGTCGTGGACGCCCGGCCCCGGACTGGGCCGCTTTCCACGGACCAGCCGAACTGGACTACGCCCAGGGCCTGCTGTACTCCGACACCGGGCACCACAAGGCGGCGGTTCCCTTCCTGCGCGCAGCGCTCGCCCACCAGGACCGGTCGTACGGACGCAACCGAGCCCTCTACCGGATGACCCTGGCCCGCAGTCTGGTCCAGGCCGGTGAGGTCGACGAAGGAGCGGCTGAGGCAGCCACCAGCCTCACCCACCTCGAAGAGGTGGAGTCCGGCCGTGTGAACCGACGTGTGGCCGACGTACGCGACCTGCTTCGAAGCATCGACGCGGTGAGCGCCCGCGAGGCCGCCGAGGAGCTGACCGAGTACACCGAGCTGAAGGGAGTCGTGTGATGGCCGGGGAAACGTACGAGCGGTACGAGGGTCAGGAGGGCGCTCGCCGACTCGATGCCTTCCTCCCCGCCTACGAGGAGGTGTACGCCGAGCCGCCCTACCGTGAGGGGCCGTGCGACATCGCCGAGTTCATCGACACATACCAGGTCCACACACGGCGACCCGGCTTCCGTCTCGTCCTGGCCCGTGACGGGGAGGAAGTCGTGGGCTTCACCTATGGTTACTTTCTCGCTGCTGACACCCGCTGGTGGGAGAACCTCCAGGACATCCGGCTGCCGGGCACCTTCACGCAGGAGGACGGCCGGCGCACGTTCGTCATCATCGAGCTGGCCGTACGGAAGGCGTGGCGGCAGCACGGCATCGCCGCCACGCTGCATACGCGGCTCCTTGAGGGCTTGGACGCCGAGCGGGTCACTCTGACGGTGCGGCCCGAGCCGGAGGCCGCGCCCGCGCAGTCCGCCTACGCAGCGTGGGGGTATCGGAAGGTGGGTGTCTCTCATCCGTGGGACGAGGCGCCGTTGTACGACTGCATGGTCCGCGAGCTGCGCTGAGGTGTCGGCGTCTGCCGAGTGGAAACAGGTGCGGGGCACCTACGTGGGCACACCCAACGCTGCCCGCGCTTCTCGTACTTGGTTGCTCCCTGCTGAGTCAGGACCTGTGCCCGATGCGGTGGACGGCGGAGGCCCGGAGCAGGCCACGAACCTGGATGCACTCGGCCACGGTCTCGTGATCCTTGATCAGCTCAGCGTTGGTCCGGTCGGCCTGGCGGAGGGTGACTCCTCCCCCTCGTGAACGAGGGGGCTTCTCGCTGCCGGTGCGGCTCGTCCCGTTCGAGGGCCTTCGCGGCAGCCGGGCCGTAGAGGCCGGAGGGGACGGCAGGACTCATGCGGCGCGCCGGATTTCGACGGGCGCGGTGATCACGTCGGTGACCTCGGGGCAGGCGCCTCCTCGAAGTGCAGTTCCAGTGCCTCGCGGAGGTTCTCCAGGGACTCCTCGATGGTTTCTCCCTGCGAGGTGACCTCGACCTGGGGGCAGCGTGCCACGTACCAGTCGCCCTCGTGGGTGATCGCGGCGGTCAGGTGCAGTGCTTCAGTGCTCATGTCGCCAGTCTGGTACGCGTCGTTTCCGTAGACCGGGGGCTTTTCCAGCTGTCACCCCGGGCCTGCCCCATATTGACCGATGGAAGGCGTTCCCGGCTTGGGTACATAGGCCGCGGCCCATGCCGGACGAGGTGCTGAAGAGCCACCGTCGATTGTCGGATCACGGGGGTTCGTGCCGCCTGAGTGAAGGCCGGGCCGACGTCAGTCTTGTGCCGTCTCCGGTCTGCGGGCCAGGAGGAGGGCGCGGGGGCGTTTTTCGTCGGGGGTCGGCTCGCGCAGGGTCTGGGCGGTGAGTTCCAGGCCCGCCTCGGTCAGGTGGGTGATGACGGTGGCGGGGGAGCGCCAGTGGTAGTCCAGGGAGACGGGGTGGCCGAAACGCTCGTCCAGGTGCAGGCCGCCGTCCTCGTCGCCCGTCTGGAAGGCCAGCAGGACCGGGGCGCCGGGTGCCAGGACGCGGTGGAGCTCGGCGAAGAGGCCGGTGAGGTGGTCGTCGGGGATGTGGATGACCGAGTACAGCGCCACGATGCCGCCCAGCGTCCCGGCCGGCAGGTCCAGCGCGGTCATGGAGCCCACGTGGAACCGCAGACCCGGATGTGCCGCGTGAGCCAGGGCCACCATGCGGGGGGAGAGGTCGACCCCGAAGACCGGCAGGCCGAGCCGGTGCAGCCGCGCGGTCACGTGTCCGGGACCGCTGCCGAGGTCGGCGACCGGCAGCCGGGTGGTCCCCTCGCCTGCCCCGGCGGTCCGGGCGAGGTCCGCGAAGGCCGTGAGCAGGGCGCGTTCCAGGGGCAGATCGGCCAGTCCGTCGGCGAACCGGTCGGTGTACTCGTCGGCGATGGCGTCGTACGAGACACGGGTGGCGCGGAGGAACTCCGGCGGATCGGCGCGCATGGCCCCGCACCCTATCGGCGGAACCCGGGGCTCTGAAGACGCTTTCACCCGTACGCGTGGGCGGCGACGGTGGTGCGGGCGCCGGGTCCGGCACCTGAACCGGTCGGCGTGCCCCGGGCGATGCGTGGTACACCGGGGAGAGGTGAAGTGCGGTGAAAAGGGTGCCGGAGAGCGGCGGAGCGACGACGGAGGCGCAGCGGAACGGCCGCTGTGACCGATGTCACGTATCGGCGGATCGGGCGGCCTCATGCTCCGCGCAAGAGCGGCGAGTTTACCCATCCCGATGTACGGCTATGCGCGGGGCCGCCGGTTTTTCTTCCCCTGACGGGCTGATTTTTCTTGATCGGGGAGCAGCGGACCGCCCCGGCGTCCTACCCTTCAAAGGGTGAAGCAACTGATGTCACTGGAGTCCGAGGTCGATCTGCCCGGAGGGGCGGTGCTTCCGGGCGCCCTCCCTGAGATGCTGCGCACCGAGCTCATCGCGTTCCGGCGCGACCTGCACATGCACCCCGAGCTGGGCAACCAGGAGTTCCGCACCACCGCGGCGATCAAGGAGCGGCTCGAGCGGGCCGGCCTCGCGCCCCGCGTGCTCTCCAGCGGAACCGGGATCATCTGTGACATCGGGGTGACGGACGACACCGGCATCGCCGCCGACGCACCCGCGGACATCGACACACCCGCGGACATCGGCACGGACACGGGCATACTCGCCCTGCGCGCCGACATCGACGGCCTGCCCATCCCCGACATGAAGACCGGGTGCCCGTACCGCTCCACCGTGCCCGACCGCGCGCACGCCTGCGGCCACGACGTGCACACCACCGTGGTGCTGGGCGCCGGGCTGGTCCTCGCCGAACTGCACCGCCAGGGCCTGCTGCCCCGGCCGGTGCGGCTGATCTTCCAGCCCGCCGAGGAGGTGCTGCCCGGCGGCGCCTCCGAGGCCATCGTGGACGGCGCGCTCGACGGGGTCGGGCGGATCATCGCCGTGCACTGCGACCCCCGGGTCGACGCCGGGCGGATCGGGCTGCGCCAGGGCCCCATCACCTCCGCCTGCGACCGTCTGGAGATCGCCCTGGACGGCCCCGGCGGCCACACCGCCCGCCCGCATCTGACCACCGACCTGGTCACCGCCGCCGCCCGGGTCGTCACCGACGTGCCCGCCCTGGTGGGCCGGCGGGTCGACAGCCGCAGCGGGCTCGCCGTGACCTGGGGCAGGATCGAGTCGGGCCACGCGCCCAACGTCATCCCGCAGCACGCCGAACTCTCCGGCACCGTGCGCTGCCTCGACCTGAACACCTGGCTGCTGGCCCCCGACCTCGTGGTCGCCGCGATCGACGAGGTGGCCAACCTGCACGGTGCCAAGTCGGAGATCAACTACGTGCGCGGGGTCCCGCCGGTGGTCAACGAGGGTGGTGTCACCGAGCTCCTGCGGGACGCCATGATCGCCCGGCGCGGCTCGGACTCCGTGGAGAGCACCGAGCAGAGTCTCGGCGGCGAGGACTTCTCCTGGTACCTGGAGCGGGTTCCCGGTGCCATGGCCCGTCTCGGGGTCCGCCCTCCGGGCGAGCGCACCGTGCGTGATCTGCACCAGGGCGACTTCGACGTCGACGAGCACGCCATCACCGTCGGAGTCGAACTCTTCACCGCCGCCGCCCTGCTGGACGCCCTGCGGTAACTGCCCCTGGTTCTCTTCCACTTGAGTTCCCTTTGAGTTCCCCTTGTGCTCCACTCGAGCTCTCCCCCGCGCGTGCGACGGGGGAGGGGCGCGGGGGTGCGCGTGCCACGGTGGCGGCACGAATGGATAACAGCCCCGCGACCCCCCGTTCCCAGGAGTGTCTACGCGCGTTAATCTGCGCCGGACCGAGCACCCGATGCGGGGCTTTGCGGAATGGGGAACTTCAGATGCGTCGGATATCCAGACTGACTCGCGTCGCGGTGGGCGTCGCGTCGCTCGCACTCGCCGCCACGGCCTGCGGCGGCACCAGCAGTGACAGTGGCAGCAAGGGCGACAGCGGCGACACCAAGAAAGACCTCGGCCTCGCCATCGCCTACGACATCGGCGGCCGGGGCGACCAGTCCTTCAACGACGCCGCGTACGCCGGCCTGAAGCAGGCGCAGAAGGAGTTCGGCTACAAGACCGCCGACATCGAGCCTACGGACGGCGAGACCGACGCCGACAAGGAGCAGCGGCTGACCTCGCTGGCCAAGCAGGGATACGACCCCGTCATCGGCGTCGGCTTCGCCTACACGGCGGCGATGGAGGCCGCGGCCGCGAAGTACCCCGACACCACCTTCGGCATCGTCGACTCCGTGGTCGAGGGCGAGAACGTGGCCTCCCTGGTCTTCGCCGAGGAGCAGGCCTCCTACCTGGCCGGTGTCGCCGCCGCCAAGGCCACCAAGACGAAGACGGTCGGCTTCGTGGGCGGTGTGGACATCCCGCTGATCCACAAGTTCCGGGCCGGCTTCGAGCAGGGTGTCAAGGACACCGACTCGAAGGTCAAGGTCATCTCGCAGTTCCTCACGCAGACCGCTGAGGAGGGTGGCTTCTCCAGCCCGGACAAGGGCAAGGCCGCCGCCGAGGGCCAGATCGAGAAGAAGGCCGACGTCGTCTACCAGGCGGCCGGTCTCTCCGGGCAGGGCGTGATCGAGGCAGCCGCCAAGGCGAAGGTCTGGGCGATCGGCGTCGACTCCGACCAGTACAAGCAGGAAGCCCTCGCCGGGTACAAGGACTTCATCCTCACCTCCGCCACCAAGGAGGTCGGCGGTTCGGTGTACGCCCTCGCCAAGTCCGTCGAGGACGGCAAGCCGCGGACCGGCACCCAGGTCTTCGACCTGAAGGTGGAGGGCGTCGGCCTCTCCGAGAGCAACCCGAAGATGGCCGAGATCGAGGGCCTGACGGACGCCGTGGCCAAGGCCAAGGAGGGCATCGTCGACGGCTCCATCAAGGTCAAGTCGGAGTGATCTGAGTAACTCGGGTGATCCGGGTGATCAGGGTCGGCCGACGATAGCGGCCGGCAATAAGGGAACGTCGACCGTCGCGTCGAGCACCGGGCGGGCACCTGAACAGGTGCCCGCCCGGCTGCGTCAACTCCCGTGCCGCGCACACCCCTTCCCTTGTTTGCGATCGGAAATGGAACGGCATGGCGGGCGGGCGGATCGGCCACGGGCCTATAACAAGGTGGACAGAAGGGTTTTCCTGGGAGGTCTACGCGCGTTAATCTGCGGCGAGCAGCGCCGTAGCCGAATCTTCCGGCGCTTGTACGAAGGAGCACCCCACATGCGCCGGTTTTCCCGGATCACGGTCGCAGGCGCAGCGACCGCCTCTCTGGCCCTCGCGCTCTCCGCCTGCGGCGGTACCTCGACCTCCTCCGGTTCGTCGGACTCCGAGGGCGACAAGGGCATCGCCATCGCGTACGACGTCGGCGGCCGGGGTGACCAGTCCTTCAACGACGCCGCGTACGCGGGCCTGCAGCAGGCGCAGAAGGAGTTCGGCTACAAGACCACCGACGTCGAGCCCACCGACGGTGAGACCGACGCGGACAAGGTGCAGCGGCTGACCTCGCTGGCCAAGCAGGGCTACGACCCCGTCATCGGCATCGGCTACCTCTACTCCTCCGCGGTGAAGCAGGCCGCGGAGAAGTACCCGGACACCACCTTCGGCATCGTCGACGACTCCACCGTCGAGGCCGACAACGTGGCCGACCTGGTCTTCGCCGAGGAGGAGGCCTCCTACCTCGCCGGTGTCGCCGCCGCCGAGACCACCAAGACGAAGACGGTCGGCTTCGTGGGCGGTGTGGACATCCCGCTGATCCACAAGTTCCGGGCCGGCTTCGAGCAGGGCGTCAAGGACACGAACCCGGACGTCAAGGTCATCTCGCAGTTCCTCACGCAGACCGCCGAGGAGGGTGGCTTCTCCAGCCCGGACAAGGGCAAGGCCGCCGCCGAGGGCCAGATCGAGAAGAAGGCCGACGTCGTCTACGCGGCGGCCGGTCTGTCCGGTCAGGGAGTCATCCAGGCCGCCGCCGCCAACAAGGTCTGGGCGATCGGTGTGGACTCCGACCAGTACCAGCATGAAGCCCTGGCGAAGTACAAGGACTGGATCCTCACCTCGGCGATGAAGGACGTCGCCAAGTCCGTGTACAAGCTGGCGCAGTCGGTCGAGGACCGCAGCCCCCGGACCGGTGTCCTCACGGGCGATCTGAAGTCGGGCGAGGTGAGCCTGTCGAACTCGAACCCGAAGTTCGCGGACAACGCCAAGCTCCAGGACGTCATCGAGACGGCCAAGAAGGACATCATCAGCGGCAAGATCAAGGTCAAGTCGAGCTGAGCCCGCAAGTCCTGAGCAACGTGTAACCCCTGGGGCTGCGACCGCTCGACGGGGTGCGGGGAGTAAGCTCCCCGCACCCTGTCTGTTCGGTGCGCCGCCCCTTTTGATGCCGTCGGGGCGCTACGCGCGTAGACGACCCCCGTCCCCAGGAGTGCGCCATCAACGCGTCCAGCAGCCCCCCGGCCGCTGCGGTCAACGAATCGGTGACCGCCGTCGAGCTCACCGGGATCACGAAGCGTTTCCCGGGCGTCGTGGCCAACCACGACATCCACCTCACGGTCCGCAAAGGCACCGTGCACGCCCTCGTCGGTGAGAACGGGGCCGGCAAGTCGACGCTGATGAAGATCCTCTACGGCATGCAGAAGCCGGACGAGGGCACCATCGCGATCCACGGCGAGCAGGTCGCCTTCTCCTCGCCGGCCGACGCCATCGTCCGCGGCATCGGCATGGTCCACCAGCACTTCATGCTCGCCGACAACCTCACGGTCCTGGAGAACGTGGTGCTCGGCAGCGAGAAGCTGTACGGCATCGGCGCGAAGGCCCGGCGCAGGATCAAGGAGATCTCCGACCGCTACGGCCTCGGCGTGCGCCCCGACCTGCTGGTCGAGGAGCTCGGTGTCGCCGCCCGCCAGCGCGTGGAGATCCTCAAGGTCCTCTACCGCGGCGCCACCACGCTGATCCTCGACGAGCCCACCGCCGTCCTGGTCCCGCAGGAGGTCGACGCGCTCTTCGACAACCTGCGCGAGCTCAAGGCGGAGGGCCTGTCGGTCATCTTCATCTCCCACAAGCTGGGCGAAGTTCTCTCCGTGGCCGACGACATCACCGTCATCCGCCGCGGCACCACCGTCGGCACCGCCGTGCCCGCCGAGACCACCCCGCGCGAGCTCGCCGAGATGATGGTCGGCAGCGAACTGCCCACGCCGCAGACCGCCGAGTCCACGGTCACCGACCGCCCGGTGCTCACCGTCGACAGGCTGCGCCTGGCGGCCCCCAGCGGCAAGGCCCTGCTCGACGACATCAGCTTCACCATCCACGAGGGCGAGATCCTCGGCATCGCCGGCGTCGAGGGCAACGGCCAGACCGAACTGGTCGACGCGCTCATCGGCCTGCGGACCACCGACTCCGGTGTCATCCGGCTGGCCGACGAGGAGATCACCGCCTGGCCCACCCGCCGGCGGCGCGAAGAGGGCATCGGCTACATCCCCGAGGACCGGCACCGCCACGGACTGCTGCTCGAGTCCCCCCTCTGGGAGAACCGTATCCTCGGCCACGTCACGGAGAAGCCCAACGCCAAGGGCGTCTGGCTGGACCTGAAGGCCGCCCAGAAGGACACCCGCCGCATCGTCAGGAAGTACGACGTGCGCACCCCCGGCATCGACGTCACCGCCGCCTCCCTCTCCGGCGGCAACCAGCAGAAGCTGATCATCGGCCGGGAGATGAGCCACCGGCCCCGCTTCCTGATCGCCTCCCACCCCACCCGCGGTGTGGACGTCGGCGCGCAGGCCGCGATCTGGGACCACATCCGGGAAGCACGCCGCGAGGGCCTCGCCGTTCTCCTGATCTCCGCCGACCTGGACGAGCTGATCGGTCTGTCCGACACCCTCCGGGTGATCTACGACGGCAGGCTGGTCGCGGACGCCGACCCCACGACCATCACCCCGGAGGAGCTCGGCACCGCCATGACGGGTGCGGCCACCGGACACCTCGAACACGAAGAGACCCCCGAGACCCGGGCCGACGCCCCCCGGTCTCCGGAAGACGAGGCCCGCTGATGAAGAAGTTCGACAAGGAGCGCGTGCTCCTCGCGGTGGCCGGCCCGGTCATCGCGCTCGCCGTGGCCTTCGTGCTCAGCGCGATCGTGCTGCTCGCCTCGGGCAAGAGCCCGGTCGAGCCGTTCGCCCTGATGTTCGAACAGGCGATGTTCTCCGACATCCAGGTCCTGATCATCAACCAGGCCTCGATGTACTACATCGCGGCCCTCGCGGTGGCCATCGGCTTCCGGATGAACCTCTTCAACATCGGTGTCGACGGCCAGTACCAGCTCGCCGCCATGATGGCCGCCATCGTCGGCGCCCACGCCAACCTGCCGGCCGCCCTGCAGATCCCGCTGCTGCTGCTCACCGCCGTGCTCACCGGCGCCTTCTGGTCCGGCATCGCCGGTGTCCTCAAGGTCACCCGCGGGGTCAGCGAGGTCGTCGCCACGATCATGCTCAACGCGATCGCGACCTCGGTGATCGGCTACCTGTGGCTGCCGACCGTCTTCGGCGTCAAGGTCGGCAACAACAACACCACCGGCGTGATGCACGAGTCCGGCTGGGTCCCCGGCATCGACATGGGCGAGGCCGGCGAGATCTACGGCCTGGTCGTCCTCGCCGCGCTCCTCGGCATCGGCTACTGGGTCGTCCTCAACCGCACCCGCTTCGGCTTCGACCTGCGCGCCTCCGGCGCCTCGCAGACCGCCGCCGCGGCCAGCGGGGTCAACCCCAAGCGCATGGTGCTCAGCGCCATGCTGATCTCCGGCGGTCTCGCGGGCCTCGCGGGCCTGCCCATCCTGCTCGGCGACACCCACACCTACAGCCTGAACTTCCCGACCGGCATCGGCTTCCTCGGCATCGGCATCGCCCTGCTCGGCCGCAACAGCCCGGTCGGCATCGCCTTCGCCGCCCTGCTGTGGGCCTGGCTCGACAAGGCCTCGCCCGAGCTGGACTTCCACGGCTACGACAAGGAGATCGCGGTCATCATGCAGGGCCTGATCGTGCTCTCGGTCGTCGTCTCCTACGAGGCCGTCCGCGAGTGGGGCCTGCGCCGCCAGCAGCGCCGGGTCGGCGCGGAACTCGCCGCGGGTCTCGTCCTCGGCGCCGACAACAACTCCACGAAGGAGGTGGCCGGCCGATGACCGCTCCGACCACAGCGACCGACGTCAACCAGCCCTCGCTGCAGCCCGCGGCACCCACCGGCCGCCGCATGTCGTGGCCCGTGCTGCTGCTGGTCATCGCCGGCGCCCTGGCCCTGGTCTCGATCGTCCGCATCATCACCGGCGCGGACGGCATCACCAACGTCAGCCAGATGTCCACCGCCCTCCAGCTGGCCGTGCCCATCGGCCTCGCCGGACTCGGCGGTCTGTGGGCCGAGCGCGCGGGCGTCGTCAACATCGGTCTCGAGGGCATGATGATCCTCGGCACCTGGTTCGGCGCCTGGGCCGGCTTCCAGTGGGGCCCGTGGACCGGCGTCCTCGTCGGCCTCATCGGCGGCGCCCTCGGCGGTCTGCTGCACGCCTTCGTCACCGTCACCTTCAACGTCAACCACATCGTCTCCGGTGTGGCCATCAACATCCTCGCCCTCGGCGCCACCCGCTACCTCGCCCCGCTGGCCTTCGAGGGCCACCAGGGCGGCTCCGCCAAGCAGTCCCCGGCGATCGAGTCGCTCGGCCACTTCACCGTGCCGGGGCTCTCCGACGGACTGCGCGACCTCAACGAGAAGGGCTGGTTCTTCGTCTCCGACATCGCCGGCCTGCTCGGCGGACTGGTCACCAACGTCTCCTGGCTGACCCTCGTCGCCCTCGCGCTGGTCCCCGCGACCTGGTGGATCCTCTGGCGCACCGCCTTCGGCCTGCGACTGCGTTCCTGCGGCGAGAACCCGGTGGCCGCCGAGTCCCTCGGCGTCAACGTCTACAAGTACAAGTACATCGCCGTGATCATCTCCGGTGCCCTGGCCGGCCTCGGCGGTGTCTTCCTGTCCATCGTCGCCAACCCCTTCTACCTGGAGGGCCAGGTCAGCGGGCGCGGCTACATCGGCCTCGCCGCGATGATCTTCGGCAACTGGATGCCGGGCGGCCTCGCCATCGGCGCCGGCCTCTTCGGCTACACCGACAGCCTCAACCTGCGCGGCGGCTCCGCCAACGTGCACGCGCTGCTGTTGCTCGGCGCGCTGCTGCTGGTCATCGGCGCGATCTGGCTGGTGGTCCGCAAGAAGTACGCGCACGCGCTCGTCACCCTGGTCGTCGGCGCCCTCGTCTACGCCTGGTACGCCGGCACCAACGAGGTCCCCAACCAGGTCGTCTCCGCCACGCCGTACGTCATCACCCTGGTGGTGCTCGCCCTGTCCGCACAGCGGCTGCGCATGCCGAAGGCGGACGGGCTGCCCTACCGGAAGGGGCAAGGCGGATGACCCCGCCCGGGGCCACCACGGCCGACGTCGACTGGGAGGCCCTGCGCGCGGTCGCGCGCGAGGCCATGGCCCACGCGTACGTCCCCTACTCGGGCTACCCGGTCGGTGCCGCCGCCCTGGTCGACGACGGACGCACGGTCTCCGGCTGCAACGTCGAGAACGCCAGCTACGGGCTCGGCCTGTGCGCCGAGTGCGGGCTGGTCTCGGAGCTGCACCGCACCGGGGGCGGCCGGCTCACGCACTTCACCTGCGTGGACGGCGGCGGCGAGATCCTCGTCCCGTGCGGCCGGTGCCGGCAACTGCTGTACGAGTTCGGCGGCCCCGAGCTGCTCCTGGAGACCCCGGCGGGCGTCCTGCCGCTGTCCGGGATGCTGCCCCAGGCCTTCGGCCCGCAGCACCTCGCCAAGTAACCCCCTGCGGCCCCTCCGGTCGACTGCCACCACCGTCGGCCGGAGGGGCCGCGCCGTACTCTCCGCACTCCGGAAGGAATGCCAGCCATGGCCATGGACGTCATCTCCGTCATCCGCACCAAGCGGGACCGCGGCGAACTCAGCGACGAGCAGATCGACTGGGTCGTCGACGCGTACACCCGCGGGGAGGTGGCCGACGAGCAGATGTCGGCCCTCGCGATGGCGATCCTGCTCAACGGCATGAACCGGACCGAGATCGCCCGCTGGACGGCCGCGATGATCGCCTCCGGCGAGCGCATGGACTTCTCCTCGCTGTCCCGCCCCACCACCGACAAGCACTCCACCGGCGGCGTCGGCGACAAGATCACCCTGCCGCTGGCCCCGCTGGTCGCGGCCTGCGGTGCGGCCGTCCCCCAGCTCTCCGGCAGGGGCCTCGGCCACACCGGCGGCACCCTGGACAAGCTGGAGGCGATCCCGGGCTGGCGCGCGCTGCTGTCCAACGAGGAGATGCTGTCCGTGCTGGACGGCGTGGGCGCCGTCATCTGCGCGGCCGGCGACGGACTGGCCCCCGCCGACAAGAAGCTCTACGCCCTGCGCGACGTGACCGGCACCGTCGAGGCGATCCCGCTGATCGCCTCCTCGATCATGTCGAAGAAGATCGCCGAGGGCACGGGCGCACTGGTCCTGGACGTGAAGGCGGGCAGCGGCGCCTTCATGAAGACCCTGGAGGACGCCCGCGAACTGGCGTCCACGATGGTCGGCCTCGGCACCGACCACGGCGTGAAGACCGTCGCCCTGCTCACCGACATGTCGACCCCGCTCGGCCTGACCGCGGGCAACGCCCTGGAGGTCCGCGAGTCGGTGGAGGTCCTGGCGGGCGGCGGCCCCGCCGACGTCGTCGAACTCACCCTCGCCCTGGCCCGCGAGATGCTCGACGCGGCCGGCCTCAAGGACGCCGACCCGGCGAAGGCCCTGGCCGACGGCTCCGCGATGGACGTCTGGCGCCGCATGATCGCCGCCCAGGGCGGCGACCCGGACGCGCCCCTGCCGACGGCGCGCGAACAGCACGTGGTGACGGCGACCGCCTCCGGCGTCCTCACCCGCCTGGACGCCTACGACATCGGCGTCGCCGCCTGGCGCCTCGGCGCGGGCCGCGCCCGCAAGGAGGACCCGGTGCAGGCGGGCGCCGGCGTCGAACTGCACGCCAAGCCCGGCGACACGGTCACCGAGGGCCAGCCCCTCCTCACCTTCCACACCGACACCCCGGACCGCTTCGCCTACGCCCTCGACGCGGTGACGGACTCCTACGACATCGCGTCCCCCGGCACCCCCTTCACGGCCACCCCGGTGGTCCGGGAACGCATCGCCTGACCTGCGGTTCCCTCTTCTGGGCGAACGGGGCCGGTGGACCACCACCGGCCCCGTTCGGCATGCTGTAGTCGGTGACGCACCGATTGGAGACCGCCATGAGCGCACTCACCGTGAGCCAGGACCCCGAACAGAGCTGGGACGACCTCGTCCGGTTCTGGGAGGAGATGGAATGGCCCGAGGGCAGCAAGGTGGAGATCATCGAGGGGATCGTCACCGTGTCACCTGCTCCCGCGTACCGCCACAACCTGATCGCGGAAGGAATCCAGCGTCGCCTCTATTCCGTGATCCCCGAGGACTGGGGAATCTTCCAGACACTGGCGATCGCCGTGCCTTCGCGTCTGGGCATGCTCATCCCGGATCTCGTGGTGGCCCCGAGGCGACCGGACTCGGAGTCGGACACCCACATTCCCGCTGCCCTCGCCGAGCTCGTCGTCGAGGTGACCTCCAAGTCCAACGCGCGCCACGACCGCGTCAGTAAGCCCGCCGCCTATGCCACAGCGGGCATCCCGCTGTACCTCCTCGTCGACCGCTGGGCTCCCGACGGCCCGACCGTGACGCTCTTCGGCGAACCACAGGGTGATGTCTACCGTCCGCTGGACTTCGTGAAGTTCGGCGAGCCCATCAAGCTCCCCGCTCCGTTCGACCTCGTCATCGACACCAGCGAGTTCCCCGAGACCTGAGTCACCCCAGGAGGGTCGCCGTCACCACCAATACCGGTACCGAGAGCAGGGTCGACACCAGGATCGCCTCCCGGGCCAGGGTCTCGCCGACGCGGTAGCTGCTCGCGTACGTGAAGATGTTCTGCGCGGCCGGCAGTGCCGAGGTCACCACCACGTCGAGCAGCTGCGCCCCGCGCAACCCGAAGACCCCCGCCGCCAGCGCCCAGGCGACCACCGGCTGGCCCACCGACTTCAGCGCCACGGCGAGCAGCACCGCACCGCGCTCACCGCCCCGCAGGGGCAGGGCGCTGCCGCGCAGCGAGATGCCGAACGCGAGCAGGACCGCCGGCACCGCCATGTTGCCGATCAGCGTCACCGGTTCCATGACCGGGCCGGGGATCTCCAGTCCGGACGCCGACACCGCCACCCCCGCCAGTGAGCCCAGCGCGACCGGGTTCCGCAGCGGGGTGAGCAGCCGCTGCCACAGCGGCAGCTTCTCCCCGGCGGTCGCCAGGTCCAGGACCGTCAGCGCGACCGGGGTGACCATCACGAGCTGGAACAGCAGCACCGGCGCCACCAGCGAGGCGTCGCCGAGGACGTACACGGCGATCGGGATGCCGAGGTTGCCGGAGTTGACGTAGCTGGAGCACAGGGCGCCGATGGTGGTGCGGCCCACGCCCCAGCGGCGTACCACGCCCACCGCGACGAAGACGCCTGCCACCGCGGCCGTGCTCAGCGCGGTGACCAGCAGTCGGCCGGAGAAGACCACCGACAGGTCCGCCTCGGCGAGAAGGGTGAACAGCAGGGCCGGTGAGGCCACGTGGAAGGCGAGCTTCGTCAGCACCTCGTGGGCCTGCCGGCCCAGATACCCCCGGCGGCCGATCACATAGCCGACGCCGATGACCACCGCGATCACCGCGAAACCGCTCAGCACCCCCTGCACGGCGGCTCCTCGCCGGGGCGGCGAACACCGGAGGTCGCGGAGGGAGAGGGTCTGTGGCGCATACACCCAACCCTCGCGGGAAGGTCATGCCCGGGTCAATATGATCTTCATGGTGTCCGCCTGCAGGTGGGGCGGTGCCCGCACGCAGGCGGGACGCCGCGATGAATTACGCGCCCGTGCCCGGTCTACCGCTCGTGGACGACAGGACACCGCCCGTGATCGTGCTGCGCGGCCCCGTCACCCGGGACGGGGTGAGCGGGCCGAGCGATGCGCTGCGGGCGCTACTGGACGGCGGCGACGGCGGCGGAGGCGGTCAGGGCGACGGGATCGTCGTCTGTGACGTGGGAGGGCTGGGGCCGCCGGGGCTCGCCGCCGTGGACCTGCTCGCCCGTCTCCAGCTGCTGGCCCGCCGGACCGGGGGGCGGATACGGCTGCGCGACCCCGACCCCGCCCTATGCTCCCTGCTCGACCTGGTCGGCCTCCGCTTCGAGGTGGAGGGGCAGCCCGAACAGCGGGAACCAGCGCCCGGTGTCGAGGAAGCAGTGGAACCCGGTGATCCGGCCGTCTGAGATCTCCAGCACCTGGACCGCCCACGGCGTGAAACCGCCCGCCTCCGGGTCCGGCTTGTAGTGGGCGAACCCGGGCAGGCCGTTGGCCCGGAGGGGCAGCAGCCGCGAGTTCGCGCAGGAGGCGCCCAGCGTCGTCATGAAGCCCGTGATGTCGGCGGTGCCGGTCAGCCACAGGTCGAACGGCGGCATCGTCATGATGGCGTCCTCGTGCAGCAACGCCGTCAGCGCCGTCATGTCGTACCCCTCGAACGCCGCCACATAGCGCTCCAGGAGCTTCTGCTGCTCCTCGTCCAGCGGGTCGGAGACGGACGCGTCGGCGCCCGGCTGCCGCCGCTCCGCGAGCGTCGCCCGGGCCCGCTGCAACGCGCTGTTGACGGACGCCACCGAGGTGTCGAGCAGCTCCGCCACCTCGCTCGCCCGCCAGGCCAGCACCTCCCGCAGCAGCAGCACCACCCGCTGCCTGGGCGGCAGCTGCTGGAGCGCGGCCATGAAGGCGAGCCGCACGGACTCCTTGGCGACCGCCGCCTCCGCCGGGTCCTCGACGGTGGGCAGCACCCGGGAGTCCGGCATCGGCTCCAGCCAGGTGTGGTCCGGCCGCGGCGAGAGGGCCGCCCGCGCCAGCGGGGTCGACTCCGTCAGGTCCATCGGCCGGGCGCGCTTGCTGCCCGCCGTCAGCATGTCCAGGCAGACGTTGGTCGCGATGCGGTACAGCCAGGAGCGCAGGCTGGAACGGCCCTCGAACTTCTCGAAGCCGCGCCAGGCACGGACCATCGTGTCCTGCACCGCGTCCTCCGCCTCGAAGGAGGAACCGAGCATCCGGTAGCAGTACCCGGTCAGCTCGACGCGGTGCGCCTCGAGCCTGGCGTCGAGACCGGTCGTCGTCGCCGTGCCGTTCGTCATCGTCCACCCACCCCTGTGGCCTGTCCGCGGTGCGCCTTCGCACCCGGCACTTCGGAAGCTACCGCAGCCCACTGACAACGGCCCTCCGAGTGGACGAACGCGCAGGTCGAAGAGGTGGGTTCAGCGGGCGGAACGACATCCTCCGCCCACCGGACCGGGCGTGCGCGGCCTCACGCGAGGGCGAGCCGCCGCTGCTCCACCCGGGCCGCCCGGGTGCCCAGCACCGTGATGGTCACGACGCCGGCCACCGCCACCAGGCCGACCCCCACCGTTCCGGCCCAGCCCTCCGAGTGGAAGGCGAGCGCGCCGACCGTGCTGCCCACGCTGGAGCCGACGTAGTAGGCGGACTGGTACAGCGCCGACGCCTGGGCGCGGCCCTCGGTGGCCGTCCGGCCGACCGCCGAGGACGCGACCGCGTGACCCGCGAAGAAGCCTCCGGTGATCAGCACCAGGCCCAGCAGGATCAGGGACAGCGAGCCGGCCAGGGACAGCAGCAGGCCCGCCGTGGTGGTCCCGCCCGCCGCGTACAGCGCGCCCCGGCGGCCCAGCCGGCTCACCAGCGGCCCCGCCGCCGACGCCGACACCGTGCCGACCAGGTAGACCAGGAAGATCGAGCCGACGACGCCCTGGGGGAGCGAGAAGGGCGCCTCGCTCAGGCGGTAGCCGATCACGGTGTAGACCCCGCCGAACACCGTCATGAACAGCGCGCCGATCGCGTACAGGCGCCGCAGCAGCGGGTTGGCGAGGTGGTTCCGGACCGCGCCGGCCAGCACGCGCGGGCGCAGCGAACCCGGCCGGAAGTGCCTCGGCGCCGGCAGCAGCAGCCGGAACGCCACCGCGCACGCCACCGCGAGCACCCCGACCACGCCGACGGCGACCCGCCAGCCCCACTCCTGCGCCACCCATCCGGTGACGACCCGGCCGCTCATCCCGCCGACGCTGTTGCCCGCGACGAACAGTCCGATCGCGGTCACCAGGGCCCTGGGCCTGACCTCCTCCGCGAGATACGCGGTCGCCGACGCGGGCACCCCGGCCAGGGCCGCCCCCTGGAGCGCCCGCAGCGCCACCAGGGCGCCCAGCGACGGGGCGAAGGGGACCAGCAGTCCGACGGTCACCGCGACGGCCAGGGAGGCCGTCATGACCGTACGGCGTCCGTAGCGTTCCGACAGCGCGCTCATCGGCAGGACGAACAGCGCCAGACCGCCGGTGGCCGCCGCCACCGTCCAGCTCGCGTCGCCCGCGCTCACCCCGAGGTCCCCGGAGATCAGCGGCAGCAGGGCCTGGGTGGAGTACAGCAGCGCGAAGGTCGCGACACCCGCCAGGAAGAGGGCGAGGCTCATCCGCCGGTAACCGGGGCCGCCGGGGGCCATCCGGGAGTCGGGGCCGCCCGGGGAGGCCGGGGCGGAGGGAGCGGTGGAGGGAGCGCTGGAGGGAGGGGGAGTGACGGACGGGCCGGCGTCCACGCGGGTGGACGCCCTGGTACTGACGGAAGACATGCCTCGAACCTAAGGAGGGCCCCGCTCATCCGTCCAATGCATGGAATCGCGATAATCGTTCCCATGGTGCATCAGCAGAGGTCGCAGGGTCAGCTGTCACCGTCCGGTGACACAGAAGACATCGTCGCGCTGCTCGCGCCACGTCTCGTTCACTTCGCCGGCGTCGCCCGCACGGAGCACGTCACCCGGGCCGCCCAGGAGATGCAGGTCCCGCAGTCCACGCTCTCCCGGTCCATGGTTCGCCTCGAACACGACCTGGGTGTCGACCTGTTCGCCCGGCACGGCCGCACCCTCTCCCTGACCCCCGCCGGCCGCACCTTCCTCGCCTCCGTCGAACGCGCCCTCGCCGAGGTCGAGCGGGCCGCCGACGAGGTGCGCGCCGACGCCGACCCGGCCACCGGCAAGGTCGCCTTCGGGTTCCTGCACACCATGGGCGCCGAGACCGTGCCCGGCCTGCTGCAGGCCTTCCGCACCGACCACCCGCGCATCCGCTTCAGCCTCGTCCAGAACCACGGCGACGCCATGCTGGAGGGCCTCCGCGCGGGCGAGCTCGACCTGTGCCTGACCTCCCCGGTCCCGGACGCCCCCGACCTCGTCGCCCGCCGCCTGGACGAGCAGAAACTGCGCCTGGTCGTCCCCGCCGACCACCGGCTCGCCGGCCGCCGCCGCATCCGCCTCGCCGAGGCCGCCGACGAGACCTTCGTGACCCTGGAACCCGGTTACGGCCTGCGCCGCATCACCGACGCACTCTGCGCGCAGGCCGGTTTCCGGCCCCGGGTCGCCTTCGAGGGCGAGGAGGCGGAGACCCTGCGGGGCCTGGTGGCCGCAGGGCTGGGCGTCGCACTGCTGCCCCCGCCGGCCGTGCCGCGCCCCGGGGTGGTGGAACTGACCGTCACCTCCCCGCGGGCGGCCCGCGAGATCGGCGTCGCCTGGCTGGCCGGCCGCCCGGACACCCCGCCGGTGGCCGCCTTCAAGAAGTTCCTGCTGTCGCGCAGGGGCCACCTGCTCCCGGACTGAACAACACCCCTGTGGTCCGCCGCCCGTCACCCACCGTCTACCGCCTACCGGCGTAACGACGCGCCGAACCCCGAGGCCAGCGGCATCCGCAGCCCCAGGGGCGGGGGCGCCGCCAGGGCGTCCTGCACCGGACGGGAGAACGCCCGCCCGAACAGCGTTCCCATCATGAAGTCCTCGCACAGCGCCAGCACTTCGCCTCGGTACTGGTTCAACCCGTGTCCGTCGGCGTGCACTTCGAAGCGGCACACGTTCCGGTTCGCCTTCTTGACCCGCGCCGCCAGCCGGAAGGACAGTTCCGGGTCGGCCCGCGCGTCCTGCGTGCCGTGCACGATCAGCACCTGCCGCCCGGCCAGCTGCTTCACCGGTTCGGGGGCCGCGGCCACGTCCTCCTCGGGCAGCCAGGGAGCCAGCGCCAGTACGGAGCTGACGGCCTCGTGGCCGCCCGCGCGCAGCGCCGCCCGGCCGCCCATGCCGAGACCGGCCAGGCACACGGGGACGTCCCCGTAGAGCCGCACGATCTCGTCCACGGCCCAGGTGGCGTCACGCGCGAGGTGCGCCTCGCTGCCGTTCCAGCCCCGGTAGCGGTAGTGGACGACATGGGTGGCGAGACCCTCGGTCCGGCCCGCGCGGCCGAGACGGTGTCCCAGGGCGCGTACGGAGGCGGCCGCCACCACGGGGGACGGCCTGCGGCTGGAGACCGGCTCGCCGCCGGGGAGCAGCAGCACCGCGCCGCCCACCGCTCTCGGCTTCGGGCCGAACACCCTCCCCAGCCGGGCCGTGCGCACCGGCGTCGCTTGCTGTGACATGGCAGCAGAGTGTCAGAAGCCCCGGTGCACGCCACCCTCGCGTGCGGTCACCGTTACGTATCGACGGATGCGCACACCGGTGATCTACGCGCGTAGGCGCTAGAGTGCGGCAATGACGAGCCAGACCACTGCGAACACCCCGACCCCGGACCAGATCCGCCGGGCGCCCAAGGTGCTGCTCCACGATCACCTCGACGGCGGCCTGCGCCCCGGCACGGTCGTCGACCTGGCCCGCGAGGCCGGCTACTCCGGGCTTCCCCAGAGCGACCCCGACAAGCTCGGCCTCTGGTTCCGGGAGGCCGCCGACTCCGGTTCCCTGGAGCGGTACCTGGAGACCTTCTCGCACACCGTCGGGGTCATGCAGACCCGTGACGCCCTGGTGCGGGTCGCCGCCGAGTGCGCCGAGGACCTCGCCGCGGACGGTGTCGTCTACGCCGAGGTGCGCTACGCCCCCGAGCAGCACCTCGAAGGCGGGCTGACCCTCGAAGAGGTCGTCGAGGCGGTCAACGAGGGCTTCCGGCAAGGGGAACGGCGGGCGCGGGAGGACGGAAACCGCATCCGCGTCGGCGCCCTGCTCACCGCGATGCGGCACGCCGCACGGTCCCTGGAGATCGCCGAACTCGCCAACCGCTACCGGGACCTGGGTGTCGTCGGCTTCGACATCGCGGGCGCCGAGGCCGGTCACCCGCCCACCCGGCACCTCGACGCCTTCGAGTACCTCAAGCGGGAGAACAACCACTTCACCATCCACGCCGGCGAGGCCTTCGGGCTGCCGTCCATCTGGCAGGCCATCCAGTGGTGCGGCGCCGACCGGCTCGGACACGGGGTGCGCATCATCGACGACATCCAGGTCCACGACGACGGCTCGGTCGAACTCGGCCGGCTCGCCTCCTACGTCCGGGACAAGCGCATCCCGCTGGAGCTGTGCCCCAGCTCCAACCTGCAGACCGGGGCGGCGGCCTCGTACGCCGAGCACCCCATCGGCCTGCTGCGCCGGCTGCACTTCCGGGTCACGGTGAACACCGACAACCGCCTGATGTCGCACACCAGCATGAGCCGGGAATTCGAGCACCTGGTCGAGACGTTCGCTTACACGCTCGACGACATGCAATGGTTTTCCGTCAATGCGATGAAGTCGGCGTTCATTCCTTTCGATGAACGGCTGGCCATGATCAATGACGTCATCAAGCCCGGATACGCCGAGCTGAAATCCGAATGGCTGTTTCGGCAGACCGCCGCCACCAGCGGTTCTGTGACCGAAGAGGACTGACCGGGGCGTTCGTGGATTCCGGGAGGGCAGGCGGCCTTCACCGTTCGTCCGCATTTCGAGGTTTGCGGCGTGCGGTGGCGGGTGTTTACGGTCGAGGACCGCTCGTTCCCCCCATTCCATTTCGAGGACGCATTTCATGAAGCAGTCTGCTGCCAAGACCCTCGGTGTCGCCGTTCTCGGGGCCGCCTTCGCCGCCGTCGGTGCGGGTGCCGCAAGCGCAGCCCCGGCCGCCCCGGCCGTCCCGAACGCCGATGCCGCGCTGGACACCGTCGCCCAGAGCCTTCCGGCGGAGAACGTCTCCGGTATGGCGCCGGGTGCGGACCGGGCCCTGCAGACGGGAGGGGACGTGGTCGGCACGGGCATGACGACCGCGCGGCCGGTCACCGAGCAGCTGACCGCCGAGGGGCCCCAGGAGCAGGTCGGCGGTCTGCTCGGGGGGCTGCCGACGAAGGGACTGCCCACGCAGGGTGTCTCCGTCAACGGGGCGCCGCTCGGCTGACCCCCTCACGCCGGCCCACCCGCGCGGACCCCGCCGATGGGGCGCGCCCCGAGCCTGGGGCGCGCCCCATCGGCGTTCGCGCGGAGCGGTGCACGGGCTCACCAGGCCGTGCGCGTCTTGTCCTCCGACGGGAACAGGATCCACAGCGCTATGTAGACCAGGAACTGCGGCCCGGGGAGCAGGCACGAGACCAGGAAGATCACGCGCATCGTGGTCGCGGAGGTGCCGAAGCGCTGGGCCAGCGCGGCGCACACGCCGCCGATCACACGGTTGCTGGTGGGGCGGACGAGGCGGGACATCGTGGACTCCTCGGTGGTGTGCGGTGCGGTGACCCACGGCGCCGTGTCGGCTTCCGTCGGTTGTTCTACCGCTCTCCACACTACGGAGACGAAGGGGGCAAAGCGTCACTCCATGGGGCGATCCCGACCCTGGGAATCGTCGGGGTCCGACCCTGAGCCGGCTCCTCCCGGAGCGTTCCGGCGCCGGCCCGGTGCACGGCCCGGCGGCGCAGCCAGGCACGGCCCGCCGGTACCACGGCGACATGCGCGAGCGCCGCGCCCACCGTGTTCAGCAACAGCGCGTCGACGTCCACGACCCTGCCGGGCACCGCGGTCTGCAGCATCTCGATGCCCAGCGACAGCAGTGCCGCCGCGGCCATGGTGCGGACCAGCGAACCCAGTGGCGAGACGGCCAGCCTGCCCCCCGCCATCGGCAGCAGCACACCCAGCGGAGCGAGCAGCGCGAGCCCCTCGCCGACCCGGCGGGCCCCGGCACCCCAGCCCAGCGCGAAGTCGGCCCGGATGCCGTCGAAGAGCCGCAGGTTGGTGGGCATCACCCAGGGGACGTTCAGGGGGCGCAGCGTGCACCAGGCGACGAACACGAGGTACGCGGCCAGGAGGAGACCTCCTGTCACACGGACACGGGACGCGGCGGTGTCGCCGACGGGGCCTTGACGCTGCACGAAACCCTAGACGCGGTGCCCGGCGGGATCGGTTCCGGCAAGTGCCCCGTTCGCCGGGTGAGGCATGCGCCACAGCCTCGCCGGCCGCGGCCCGTGGCACCCGCCTGCGGGGTCATCCCCCGGTGACCGCCGTGGACGGGGGTTCCGTGCCGCCCGGACGGGCCCGGACCTCGTCCGTGCACCGGTAGCGGCGCGGCGGTCCGTCGTCCCGGTCGCCCAGCACCACCGAGCCGTCGCCCTCGGCCGCCGCCGAGTCGGAGAAGGTGCAGACGATCTGCGCCAGCGCGTAGGACGTCAGGCTCCCCGGCGCGGAGCTCAGGCGCAGCGTGTCCTCCGGGTCGCCGGACCGCGGACCGCTCACGGTCATCCCGCCCCGTACGTTCGTCGTGTACCCGGCCTCCTTCTCGGCGGGCGTCGGCGGCGCCGAGAGCTGGTCCAGCAGGCCCTGCGCCACCAGGGCGCGCCGCTGCCCGGAGTCCGCCGAGCCCTCCGGCACCCGTACGGTCCGGTCGACGGCCGTCAGCGACGAGCCGCAGAGCAGGAACACCCGCACCGGCAGGCCCCGCGCGGGCTGCGCCGCCCCGCCCGTCTCGGCCTGCGAGCAGCGCACCCGGGAGGGTGCCGGACCGAAGTCGGTCGGCACCTCGGTGGCCCGGATCCCGCACCCGGCGAGCAGGACACCGAGCGTGGTGACGGCCAGCAGCCCCGGAAGCCGCCGTGTGCCGCGTGCACCTCGTGCACCTCGTGCACCGCGTATGCCGCTGGTGTTCGTCGGGCGCGGAGCCGTCCGGCGTATGTTCATCGGGCGTCCTCGGCGTCCTCTGCGTTGTCGGTGTTCTCGGTGTTCTGGGTGTTCTCGGCGGAACCGTCGTCCCGCTCGGTCAGGGCGGAGACGTCCCGCGGCAGCCGCAGCGTGAACACCGCCCCGCCCTCGGGGGAGTTGACCGCGGTGATCTCACCCCCGTGGGCGTGGGCGTTCTCCAGCGCGATGGACAGGCCCAGACCGCTGCCCTCGGAACGCGGCCGGGAGGCACTGGCCTTGTAGAAGCGGTCGAAGACATGCGGCAGGACGTCCTCGGGGATGCCCGGCCCCTGGTCCCGTACCTCGATGACCACCGAGCCTCCGGGCAGGGTGCCTCCGTCCTCGGTGCCCGTACCGAGGTCCTCCCCGACGCCGCCCTCGCGGGTCCCGCCGTCCTTGCGTTCCCCGCCGTCCGAACCGCCCTCACCGGCCTCGTCGTTCACGGGGACCGCGCCGTCGCCGCCGTCCTCACGGTCCACACGCACCGACACCCGTACCGGCGAGCCGCCGTGCTTGAGGGCGTTGCCTATGAGGTTGGCCAGGATCACGTCCAGTCGGCGCGGGTCGATCCGGGCGTGGATGCCGCGCTCCGCGTCCCACTCGACCGCGTCCAGCCAGGCACGGGCGTCGATGCAGGCGGTGATCTGGTCGGCGATGTCGACGTCGTCGAGCACGAGGCGGGCGGTGCCCGCGTCGAAACGGGTCACCTCCATCAGGTTCTCGACCAGGTTGTTGAGCCGTTGCGTCTCGCTGACCACGAGCCGTACGGCGGGCTCGATCATCGGGTCGATGCCGCCGCCCTCGAACTCCAGCTCCTCCTCGAGGACTTCTGTCACCGCCGTGATCGCGGTCAGCGGAGTGCGCAGTTCGTGACTCATGTCCGCCACGAACCTGCGGGACGCCTCGTCCCGCGCGGCCATGTCGGCCACCCGTTTCTCCAGCGCCTCGGCCGCCTTGTTGAACGTCCGGGACAGATCGGCCAGTTCGTCCGTCCCCGACACCCTCAGCCGGGTGTCCAGTTTGCCCTCGCCGAGCCGCCGGGCGGCGATCCCGAGCCGCTGCACCGGCTTCAGCACGGTCGTCGCCGCGGCCTGCGCCAGCAGGGCGGAGCCGATCAGGGCGAGACCGGTGGCGATACCCAGCGACCAGGCCAGTGAGTTGAGGTCCTTGGCCTCAGGCTCCAGCGACTTGAGCATGTAGCCGGTCGGCCCGCCGCCGATCGTCCGGGTGCCCGCCACCAGATAGGGGGTGCCGCCGTGGACGGTCCGCTGCCAGTACAGGCGGTAGGGGTGCTTGTTGGTCGAGGTGATCTTCTGCCGCTCGTTCACCGCCTTGCGCAGCGAGGCCGGCACGTCCTGGGTCGAGAAGCCGCTCAGCCCGCCCGAACTGCCGTACACCGTACGGCCCTGCGGGTTCTCGGCGATCAGCAGCACCGAGAACCGCTGACTGCTGTTGGCCATCTGGCCCGCGGTGTGCTGCAGTTCCTCCTGCGTCGGATGCTCCGGCAGCGCCCCCGCCCGGTTCTGCATCTCCTGCTCGAAGTCGCCCAGCACCGCGTCCTGGGTGCGGGTGAGCACCGCCTCGCGGTTGAGCCAGTACGCGATGCCCGACGCGGACACCGCGGCGGTGAGCGCGACCAGCCCGAACACGACCACCAGCCGAAGCCGCAGACTGGTGAAGCGCAGCCGGGACCAGACCCCCTTGCGCGCTGCGGACCAGCCGCGGGAGCCCTTCTGGTGCTCCTGTGGCACGTGGCGCTCCTGTGTCACGGAAACCTCCGGGGACGCTCCCGGCTGCAGCCAGGGAAGGAATCGGGCTCTTGCGGGGCAGGGCAAGGAACAGGCTGTCGCCCCGAAGGCGAAAGGCCGCCCACCTGGTCGGGCAGGGTGACCCGTGCGCGGTGCGCGAGCCGGGCACGCGCACCCTGTGTCCTGACGGGTGACCGGGCAGGTCCCGTCCCGGCCGGTGCGGAGAGCGCCGGACTCGTCCGCTCGCCGAGCGGACGAGCTGCTCGAGCCGGGAACCCCTCTGCGGTGGCCGGGGGAGGGTTCAATGAGGGGGATCCAGTCGGTAGCCGACACCGCGCACGGTACGGATCAGGGTCGGGGACGACGGCACGTCCTCGACCTTGGCGCGCAGCCGCTGGACGCAGGCGTCCACCAGACGCGAGTCGCCCAGGTAGTCGTGCTCCCACACCAGCCGCAGCAACTGCTGCCGGGACAGCGCCTGGCCGGGCCGCCGGCTCAGTTCGAGCAGCAGCCGCAGCTCGGTCGGGGTCAGCTGGAGGTCCTCGCCGTTCTTCGTCACGGTCATCGCCGAGCGGTCGATGACCAGGCTGCCGAAGGTCGCCGCGTCGTTGGACTCCCGCTCCCCGCGGCGCAGCACCGCCCGGATCCGGGCGTCCAGCACCCTGCCCTGCACGGGTTTGACCACGTAGTCGTCGGCACCGGACTCCAGGCCGACCACCACGTCGATGTCGTCGTTGCGCGCGGTCAGCAGGATGATCGGCAACTGGTCGGTGCGCCGGATGCGCCGGCACACCTCGAATCCGTCGATGCCGGGCAGCATCACGTCCAGCACGATCAGGTCGGGCCGTTGCTCGCGCAGCAGCTTCAGTCCGTCCTCACCGCTGGCAGCGGTCGCCACTCGGTGGCCCTGGCGCGTGAGTGAGAGCTCCAGGGCCGTGCGGATGGCGTCGTCGTCCTCGATCAGCAACAGGGAAGGCACGGGCTCATTCTGTCCCATGGAGGGCTCCCGGTTCGACCCGTGGGGGCAGAAGCCCGTGCGACCCGCACAGGGACGGCCACGTGCGCCGACACCCGTCAGGGCGCCGTGGTCGACCACCGGAGCCCGGCGTGGCGGCCCCTGTGACAGCTCTGTGACAGTCGGCGGACACGGCCATGAAGTCGCCCGGGCAGGATTTTCGTCACCAGCACAACAGCACACGAAGACACCGGAAGTCCACGACGGGGGGCGCGAGATGAACACGCTGCACGGCACCAGCTCCAGCGCAGTTGTCACGCGTCTGCACGACGTGCACCGAGCCGGTGAGAAGTCCGGTGCCCTGGGCAAACGGGGGTGCGCTCGCGGTGCCGGGCGTCACACCGCCTACAGGGCGGTGATCGACGCGCCCACGGGGGAAACGAACACGGGGGAGGCGCACGGGGGAAGCGGGTACGGGGAGGCAGAGGGGGAGCGCCGTTCGCTGTCGGAGGTGGAGTTCACCACCTACGTCCAGGAGCGACGCGCCTCCCTGTACGCGACCGCCTACCACCTGACCGGCGACCGCTTCGAGGCCGAGGACCTGCTGCAGAGCGCGCTGTTCTCGACCTACCGGGCGTGGGACCGGATCAGCGACAAGGCCGCGGT
Source organism: Streptomyces sp. GDS52 (assembly GCF_052246875.1). Lineage (NCBI taxonomy): Bacteria > Bacillati > Actinomycetota > Actinomycetes > Kitasatosporales > Streptomycetaceae > Streptomyces > Streptomyces sp. GDS52. The sequence goes on along the minus strand of NZ_CM125966.1, from coordinate 2,692,957 downwards.
CGGCGGATACCTCCGCCGCACCATGACCAACCTGCACATCAGCGCGTGGCGCCGCCGCAAGCTGAACGAGTACCCGACCGAGGAGCTGCCGGAGACGGTCGGCGACACGGACGCGATGCGCGGCACCGAGCTGCGCGCGGTGCTGTGGCAGGCGCTGGCCAGGCTGCCCGAACTCCAGCGCACCATGCTGGTCCTGCGCTACTACGAGGGCCGCACGGACCCGGAGATCGCGGACATCCTCGGCATCAGTGTCGGCACGGTGAAGTCGAGCATCTGGCGGTCGCTCCGCCGGCTGCGCGAGGACGAGGTCCTCAGCTTCGGCCGTGACCGGGAGGACGCCTTCGGCGAACTGGTCGCCTGAAGGTACGGGGGAACGGGGGAAACCGGGAACCGAGGGGATCGGGGGATCTCCGAGGGGACCGGGGGACACAGGGGGGAAGCACGGGGGACGACGGGGGAGCACGAAGGGGCGGGACTGGAGGGCCGGGGGGCCTTTCCGGTCCCGCTTTCGTGCGTACGCGCCGGAACCGCCCCGGCTACGCCGACTGCGCGGCCGACCTCGCGCCCGCGTCCGCGCCGGAGTCCTCGGTGCGTGTGCTCGCCCCGCCGCCGGCCCCCGCCGCCGCCAGGCGGCTCAGCGCCTCGTCCCGGTCGCAGGCGTACGCGCCCAGCTCCGTCTGGCGGGCGATGATCGTCCGTTCCTGCCGCATCAGCCGCCAGCCGCGCCGCAGGAGGAACGGCACCGACTTGCGCCCCTCCCGCAGATCCCGCAGGAACCGCCGCCGGAACGTCTTCACCGGGCCCCGGCTCAGGCACAGGGCGTCGGCGAGCAGTCCCCGTTCACGGCAGCGGGTGACGATCTCCGCGGCGAAGATGCCCTCGGCGATGAACAGCGGAGTCCCGCCGATGTCGACGGTGACCTCACCCGTACGGGCGCTCAGTGAGATGTCGTAGACGGGAACCGGCGTACGGCGCGCACGGCACAGCCGCTCGATCGCGGCGACGGCGACGTCCGCGTCCCAGGAGTCCGGATGGTCCCAGTCGATGTCGGAACTCCCCGCGACCAGCGGGAGAGTCGGGTCGTCGGCCTCCTTGTAGAAGTCGTCGAGCCGCAGCACCGGAAGGCCGGCGCGGGCCGCGAGAAGGGACTTGCCGGAGCCGGAGGGGCCGCAGAGCAGCACGACTCGCGCGGGTATGGGCGACTGGGAACTCACGGGACACCAGTCTGATGCATCAGCCGGGCGGCGGACGCCGCGCGGTACGGCTTTGAAGCACGCATCACACATCAACTACGCTTCGCAGCGAACTGATCACCCAGCGAAGGCGATAGGTGGCACTGCGATGGCCCGACACAAGGCACCCAAGACGCCGACCGCCCCACGCGCGCTGGCAGTCCTCGCGGCAGCGGGTGCGGCGCTCGGCCTGGGTGCGGCCACGGCGTCGGCCGCAGGCTCCGAGACGGTCCTCGACGACGCCGGCCAAGTCGTCGGCACGGTCGCGGACCTCAAGCCCAACCCGCTCGCCGGCACGGGCGTCGACCCGCTCGACAACGGCGTCGGCACCCAGGTCGCCGACTTCCAGCCGGTGGACTCCCGATCGGTCACCGGCCCGGTCACCCAGGCACCGTCGGTCGGCAGCATCCCGGTGGCGGGGGAGGCGACGGACACGCTGAGGGGCTGACCTCTCGTCCGCCTTGCAGGGAGCTGTCCTTGATGCCATCGGTGAACGCTGCCAGGCCGCTCCGTCCAGCATCAGGACGGGGCTGGTGGCGTTCTTGCTGTCGCGGACGGGAACCGCGCCGGGGAAGTCGTCGCGGACTTCGGCGCATTCACCCCCCACCTGGCCGTCGCTGTAGGAGGACTTGCGCCAGTGTTGGCGGCGCAACTCGATGCCGTACAGGTCGCGGGTGGAGCCGACGGGTTCGAGGTTCCGGGCGGGCTGGGTCATTGCGGTCGGTGCTCCTTCGCCGGGTGCCGTGTCGGGTGTGCCGACTCGTTCCGCATCTCCGGGAGAACGGGCCGTCCGTCAGCGGTAGTCGTGCTGGGTGACGGTGTGCGGGCGAACGGTGAGTATGTGCAGGTGGCGGCTGTTCCGTAACCCGGTTGGGAACACCGTCACCCTGGTCGGCGACCGTCGCTCACCGTGACGCTTGAGGTGTGAACAGTGAGCGGCGGCAGGTCGCACCAGGTGAGACCCGGCTCCCGCTCGGTGAACTCGCCCACGACGTACGGCAGGACAGGCGCGGGATCGTCATGGGCCACCAGGACGGGTTCGTATGGCTGCGCCCCGAAGGTGGTGGCACTGAGCGGGCGGTGCTGCCCGCCGACGTGCGACCGTTGCATGTCCGGGAACGTGCGGAGCCACTGCTGCGGACCCGGATCGCCAGGGCAAACGCCCGCAGCAGAGGGGAGGTTCTCTGACGGCGGCGGCCACGGACGAGGTGGAAGACGCCGAACGAGCGTGTGGGGAGCTGCGCCACGCGCTCGGGGCGGTGGGAGTGACATTGCCGTCCCTCGGGCGACGTCGCCGGAGTCCGGGCTGCTCCGTACGTGAGTTGTGGCCTGCTGTTCGTGACCCGAGTTCGGCTGCGCCGCTCAGACGAGAGGGCGATGGGCGGACTCGTACTCGTCCGCGATGATGAAGACGCTGGCACAGCGGGGGCATTCGGCCCGGCCGTAGAGATGGGCGATTCCGTCGGCGAGCCTGGATTGTCCGTCACGGACGGCGATCTCGTGCATCCGACGACCGGTGCCGGAGATCATCTCCGAGAGTGCCGGCTTCAGGTCACGTCGGTCCACGTCGCCCAGGTTCCAGTCCCGGATCGCTGAATAGCGTCCGTACCCACCGATGGCGATCGTTACCGCTACAGCGCAGTGAGGGCACGCGACCTCGTAGAAGTCGTCCGAGAAGTCGCCCAGGACCGCACTCCAGTGGTAGTGCCCTTCGGCTGCGATCAAGTCACGGAAGGCCGTGAGGTAGTCGTCCGGCCGTGAACGCAGGTGCCGATCGAGCAGCCCGCGGAACTCCGTGATCGCCTCGGCGCAGCCTGCCAGCAACTCGTCGCAGCCGTGGTCTCCTGCCCCGCACCGGATGATCGCCCCCGCCAGCCCACGCGCCCGGGCATTTTCCGACGCCAGACGCACCAGACGCGGCAGCGCGGCGAAACTGGCGGGGAACACCAAGTCGGACTCGAGGTTCAGCCGGTAACCCAACTCGTCCCACGCCGCGGCGTCGTCCTCGCGTTCGGCCCGCGCCAGGAGTTCGGGGACGCGATCGACGTCACCGTAGGAGTCGTACATCTGTGCCCAGTTCGTCACCTGAGCATTTAACCGCCCTGAGCTGCCGGGGAGGGGAGTCCGTTCCCTTCCGGCAGTCGGTCGTCGGGTCCCCGTCCTGGTGGGGACGGGGACCTGACGGGCGTCAGTAGGCGGAGCCCGAGGCGCCGAGGGAGCCGGTCGGGTGCCAGACGGTCTTGGTTTCCAGGAAGGCCGTCATGCGGTCCGTGCCCGGGGTTGCAGACCAGTTGTCCAAAGGCTGTGGACGCAGGACGCGCTTGAGGTTGTCCGCCGCCGCGATCTCCAGCTCCTTCGCCAGCTCCTCGTCCGCGCCCGCGAGGTCGATCGCGTTGACGTCCATGTGGGCGGCGAGCGGGGTGGCGATCTCCGCCGTGCGGCCGGAGAGGATGTTGACCACGCCGCCGGGGAGGTCGGAGGTGGCCAGGACCTCGCCCAGGGAGAGGGCGGGCAGCGGGGACCGCTCGCTCGCGATCACGACCGCCGTGTTGCCGGTGGCGATCACCGGGGCGACCACCGAGACCAGGCCCAGGAAGGACGACTCCTGGGGCGCCAGGACGGCGACCACACCGGTCGGCTCGGGGGAGGACAGGTTGAAGTACGGGCCCGCGACCGGGTTGCCGCCGCCGACCACCTGGGCGATCTTGTCGGTCCAGCCCGCGTACCAGACCCAGCGGTCGACCGCCGCGTCCACCTGCTCGGCGGCCTTCGACTTCGACAGGCCCTCGGCGGCCGCCACCTCGCGGACGTACTGGTCCCTGCGGCCCTCCAGCATCTCCGCGACGCGGTAGAGGATCTGGCCGCGGTTGTACGCCGTCGCGCCGGACCAGCCGCCGAACGCCTTGCGCGCGGCGACCACGGCGTCACGGGCGTCCTTGCGGGAGGAGAGGGGGGCGTTGGCCAGCCAGTTGCCCTTGGAGTCGGTCACCTCGTACACCCGGCCGCTCTCCGAACGCGGGAACTTCCCGCCGACGTACAGCTTGTAGGTCTTCAGTACGGAAAGTCGTGCGTCAGACATCGAGGTACGCCTCCAGGCCGTGGCGGCCGCCCTCGCGGCCGAAGCCCGACTCCTTGTAACCGCCGAACGGCGAGGTCGGGTCGAACTTGTTGAACGTGTTGGACCAGACGACACCCGCGCGGAGCTTGTTCGCCACCGCCAGGATGCGGGAACCCTTCTCCGTCCAGATGCCCGCCGACAGGCCGTACGGCGTGTTGTTGGCCTTGGCGACGGCCTCGTCCGGGGTGCGGAAGGTGAGCACCGACAGCACCGGGCCGAAGATCTCGTCGCGGGCGACCGTGTGCGCCTGGGTGACGCCGGTGAACAGCGTCGGAGCGAACCAGTAGCCGTTCTCCGGGAGTTCGCAGGCCGCCGACCAGCGCTCGGCGCCCTCCGCCTCGCCCTGCTCGACGAGCGAGGTGATGCGTTCGAGCTGCTGCGCGGAGTTGATCGCGCCGATGTCGGTGTTCTTGTCCAGCGGATCGCCGAGGCGCAGCGTGGTGAGCCTGCGCTTGAGGGAGTCCAGCAGCTCGTCGTGGATGGACTCCTGGACGAGCAGGCGGCTGCCCGCGCAGCAGACCTGGCCCTGGTTGAAGAAGATGCCGTTGACGATGCCCTCTACGGCCTGGTCGATGGGGGCGTCGTCGAAGACGATGTTGGCGCCCTTGCCGCCCAGTTCGAGGGTGAGCTTCTTGCGGGTGCCCGCGACCGTGCGCGCGATCTGCTTGCCGACGGCGGTGGAGCCCGTGAAGGCGACCTTGTCGACGTCCGGGTGGGCGACCAGCGCGGCTCCGGCGCGGCCGTCGCCGGTGAGGATGTTGACGACGCCCTTGGGGAGACCCGCCTGGCGGCAGATGTCCGCGAAGAAGAGCGCCGAGAGGGGGGTCGTCTCGGCGGGCTTCAGGACGACCGTGTTGCCGGTCGCCAGCGCCGGGGCGATCTTCCACGCCAGCATGAGGAGGGGGAAGTTCCAGGGGATGACCTGGCCCGCGACGCCCAGAGGGCGCGGGTCGGCGCCGTAGCCTGCGTGGTCGAGCTTGTCCGCCCAGCCCGCGTAGTAGAAGAAGTACGCGGCGACCAGGGGGATGTCCGCGTCGCGGGTCTCCCTGATCGGCTTGCCGTTGTCGAGGGTTTCGAGGACGGCGAGTTCGCGGCTGCGTTCCTGGATGATCCGGGCGATGCGGAAGAGGTACTTCGCGCGCTCGGAGCCCGGGAGCGCCGACCACTTCTCGAAGGCCTTGCGGGCGGCCTTCACGGCGCGGTCGACGTCCGCCTCACCGGCCTCGGCGACCTCGGAGAGGACCTCCTCGGTGGAGGGGGAGACGGTCTTGAAGACCTTGCCGTCGGCCGCCTCGGTGAACTCGCCGTCGATGAACAGGCCGTACGAGGAGGCGATGTCGACGACCGAGCGGGACTCGGGCGCCGGCGCGTAGTCGAAAACAGGTGCCATGGTGATCAGTCCACCGTCACGTAGTCGGGGCCGGAGTAGCGGCCGGTGGCCAGCTTCTGGCGCTGCATCAGCAGGTCGTTCAGCAGGGAGGAGGCGCCGAAGCGGAACCAGTGGTTGTCCAGCCAGTCCTCGCCGGCGGTCTCGTTGACCAGGACGAGGAACTTGATCGCGTCCTTGCTGGTGCGGATGCCGCCGGCCGGCTTCACCCCGATCCGGACCCCGGTCTGCGCGCGGAAGTCGCGGACCGCCTCCAGCATCAGGAGGGTGTTCGCGGGCGTGGCGTTCACCGCCACCTTGCCGGTCGAGGTCTTGATGAAGTCCGCGCCGGCCAGCATGCCGAGCCAGCTCGCCCGGCGGATGTTGTCGTACGTCGACAGCTCGCCCGTCTCGAAGATGACCTTGAGGCGGGCGCTCGTCCCGCAGGCCTCCTTCACGGCGGTGATCTCGTCGTGGACCTTCAGGTAGTTCCCCGCCAGGAACGCCCCGCGGTCGATGACCATGTCGATCTCGTCCGCACCGGCGGCGACGGCCTCCCGGACGTCGGCCAGTTTGACCGAGAGCGGGGCGCGGCCGGCCGGGAAGGCGGTCGCGACGGAGGCCACCTTGACGGTGGAGCCGGCGACGGCCTCCTTCGCCGTGGCCACCATGTCGGGGTAGACGCAGACCGCGGCCGTGGCCGGGGCGGTGCGGTCGGTCGGGTCGGGGCGGACCGCCTTCGCGCCGAGCGCCCGGACCTTGCCCGGGGTGTCCGCGCCTTCCAGCGTCGTCAGGTCGACCATCGAGATGGCGAGGTCGATGGCGTACGCCTTCGCGGTGGTCTTGATCGAGCGGGTGCCGAGCGAGGCGGCGCGCGCCTCCAGGCCGACCGCGTCGACACCGGGCAGCCCGTGCAGGAAGCGGCGCAGCGTGCCGTCGGACGCGGTGACGTCACTGAGAGCGTGTGGTGCAGTGGAGGACATGGTCACCAGCCGAGCATATCTACGCGCGTAGCGGCTGTACAGCCCTCCCACCCGTTTCCGGTCCGCCCACCACCCGCCGGTGCGTGCGGACCCGTCGGGCAGAATCGGGGGCATGAACACCCCAGCGCAGCAGCCGTCCGGCCCGGAGCCCGAGGGCGGGCACGAGTCCGAGGGCCCCGAGGTCAAGGACCGGGTGTACCGGTCGACCTCGGGCATCGCCGGTGGCGTGCTGCTGCTGGCGATCGTCGGCTGGCTCTGCGTCGACGCCGTGGCCACCGGCGAGGGCCGGGCCCCGTGGCTGGCGCTCGCCACGCTGCTGGCGATCGTGCCCCCGGTGGTCGCCTACACCCTGCTGCCCGCCGTGTACGCCGGCGACGACCGGCTGCGCGTCCGCAACCCCTTCCGCACGATCGTGCTGCCCTGGGGCCGGGTCGCCACGCTGCGCGCCGGTTACACCAACGAGGTCGTCTCCGACGCCGGCACCAAGTACCAGCTGTGGGCCCTGCCCGTGTCCCTGCGGGCCCGTAAGCGGGCCGCGCGGCGGAAGATGCGGGCCACGGGCGAGCGGGCGCAGGGCGTCGACGTCCGCACCGCGGGGCAGGCCCCGGGGGCGGGCGGCGTGTCCCGGCGCGGGGGCGCCGGGTCCGCGCCGGGCGGGACGGAGGCACCGGAGCGGGCGCCGAGCGACCGCGCGATGGACGAACTGCGCGAGCTGCACGAGAACCGGCAGACCGCGGAAAGCGCGCAGGGCGAGGTGAGCGTGCGCTGGTCCTACGAGATCCTGGCCCCGACGCTCGCCGGGGTGATCCTGCTGACGGTCCTGCTGGCCGTCACCTGAGCCCGGCAGAACGACGGGAACGACGGGAGGGGGTCCGCAGAACTGTGGACCCCCTCCCGTCGTTCGGTTCCAGCCGGTTCCGGCCGGTTTCCGGTCGCTCAGATACCGGCCGCCGTCTTCAGGTCCTGCTTGAGCGCGGTCAGCAGGGCGGTCGCCCTGGCGCGGGCCGCGGGCAGGCCGGCCCGGTCGGTGACCGGGACGACGACCTCCAGGTAGCACTTCAGTTTCGGCTCCGTACCGCTCGGACGGACGATGACGCGGGCACCCTGGAGGGTGTAGCGCAGGCCGTCGGTGGGCGGGAGGGTGTCCGTGCCGCGGGTCAGGTCCTCGGCCCGGGTGACGGGCAGGCCGGCCAGGGCGGTCGGGGGGTTCTCGCGCAGGCGGCGCATGGCGTCCGCGATGAGCGACAGGTCCTCGACGCGGGCCGACAGCTGGTCGGTCGCGTGCAGGCCGTGGGTCACGGCGAGGTCGTCGAGGAGGTCCAGGAGGGTGCGGCCCTCCGCCTTCAGCTCGGAGGCCAGCTCGGCCAGGAGCAGCGCGGCCGTGATGCCGTCCTTGTCGCGCACGCCCTCCGGGTCGACGCAGTAGCCCAGCGCCTCCTCGTAGCCGTAGCGCAGGCCCTCCACCCGGGCGATCCACTTGAAGCCGGTCAGGGTCTCCTCGTGCGGCAGCCCCGCCTGCTCGGCGATACGGGCGAGGAGGGTCGAGGAGACGATCGACTCGGCGAATGTGCCGGTCGCGCCGCGCCGGACCAGGTGGGCGGCGAGCAGGGCGCCGACCTCGTCACCGCGCAGCATGCGCCAGTCCCCGCCGCCGGTGCCCTCCCCGCCGGGGTCCTTGACGGCCGCGGCGCAGCGGTCGGCGTCCGGGTCGTTGGCGATGACCAGGTCGGGTTCGACCTCGCGGGCCTTCGCGAAGGCCAGGTCCATCGCGCCGGGCTCCTCCGGATTGGGGAACGCGACGGTGGGGAAGCCGGGGTCGGGCTCGGCCTGCTCGGCGACCAGGACCGGCTCCGGGAAGCCGGCCCGGGCGAACGCGGCGAGCAGGACGTCCTTGCCGACGCCGTGCATCGCGGTGTAGACCGTGCGGGCGCTGCGGGGGGAGCCCTCGGCCAGGACCGCGTCCGTACGGGCGAGGTAGGCGTCCAGGACGGAGTCGTCGAGGGTCTGCCAGCCGGTGGTGGGGCGGGGCACGTCGTCCAGGGACCCGACGGCGGCGATCTCGGCGGCGATCTCCGCGTCGGCCGGGGGGACGATCTGGGACCCGTCGCCGAGGTACACCTTGTAGCCGTTGTCGCGGGGCGGGTTGTGGCTGGCGGTGACCTCGACCCCGGCGACCGCGCCGAGGTGCCGGATGGCGAAGGCGAGCACCGGGGTGGGGAGGGGGCGGGGGAGGACGGCCGCCCGGAGACCGGCGCCGGTCATCACGGCGGCGGTGTCCCGGGCGAAGTCCGCCGACTTGTGCCGGGCGTCGTAGCCGATCACGACGAGGCCGGCCGTGTCGTCCCCGTGGGGGGTCCCCTGCTTCCTGAGGTACGCGGCGAGGCCGGCGGCGGCGCGGATGACGACGGCGCGGTTCATGCGCATCGGGCCGGCGCCCAGTTCGCCGCGGAGACCGGCGGTGCCGAACTGGAGGGTGCCGCTGAAGCGGGCGGCCAGTTCGGCGTCGGCGCCGTCCGTGGTGCTCCCGGTGCTCCTTTCGAGGAGTGCCGCGAGCTCCGCACGGGTCTCGGGGTCGGGGTCCTCGGCGAGCCAGGTGCGGGCCCGAGCGGTCAGGTCGTCGTGCACGTGTCGGTCAGCCTCTCGAGTGGTCGGTTGAGTCGTCCCGTCCCGCCCCCGCCGCCGGGGGCCGCGGGCGGTTACAGGCGGCCCAGTACCTGGGTCAGGAGGGTGCCCATGCGGGAGGCGGAGTCCCGGCCCGCCTGGAGGACCTCCTCGTGGTTGAGCGGTTCACCGGTCATACCGGCGGCGAGGTTGGTGACCAGGGAGATGCCGAGCACCTCCGCGCCCGCCTCCCGCGCGGCGATGGCCTCCAGCACCGTCGACATGCCCACCAGGTCCGCCCCGATCACCCGTGCCATGCGGATCTCCGCCGGGGTCTCGTAGTGCGGGCCGGGGAACTGGGCGTAGACGCCCTCCTCCAGGGTGGCGTCGATCTCCTTGCAGAGGGCGCGCAGCCGGGGGGAGTAGAGGTCGGTGAGGTCGACGAAGTTGGCGCCGATGATGGGGGAGGTGGCCGTGAGGTTGATGTGGTCACTGATCAGGACCGGCTGGCCGGGGCGCATGCCCTCACGCAGGCCGCCGCAGCCGTTGGTCAGGACGATCGTCTTGGCGCCGGCGGCGACGGCGGTGCGCACGCCGTGGGCGACGGAGGCCACACCGCGGCCCTCGTAGTAGTGGGTGCGGCCCAGGAAGACCAGGACCTGCTTGGCGCCGAGGCGGTACGAGCGGATCTTGCCGCCGTGCCCCTCGACCGCCGGCGGCGGGAAGCCGGGCAGCTCGGTGACCTGGAATTCGGCGTCGGGCGAGCCGAGGGCGTCCACGGCCGGCGCCCAGCCGGAGCCCATCACGAGGGCGACGTCGTGGGTCTCGGCGCCCGTGAGCTCGCGCAGGCGCGCGGCTGCGGCGTCGGCTGCGGCGTGGGGGTCGCCCTGGATGTCGTCCGGAAGAAGAGAAGCGTTCACGCGGATGAGGGTAGCCGGTCTTCGCCTACGCGCGTAGATGTCAAAGCTCACGGGCTTGCGATCGTTGTCTTGTCGTTTCCGAGCAGACCTTGCCGGATCGGTTCCGACGAGGCCCTGCCGGCTCGGGTCCGATCCGCCGGGCAGGCGTCAGGCCGGACAGGCTCCAGGCCGGACAGACTCCAGGGCGGGCGGGTTTCGGCGGCCCGGTTCGGGCGCGGGTTCAGCAGGGGCGTTTGCGCAGTTCCATCACGTAGTCGTGCGGGGCGCCCGCGGATTCCGCCGCGTCGGCGATCTCGCCGAGGTAGCGGGCCGAGGGGAGGCCGCCCTCGTAGGCGTTCAGGACGTAGGTCCAGGCGGGTTCCTCGCCGTCCAGGGTGTGGACGCGGACGCGGGTGCGCCGGTGGATGTCCAGGCCCGTGCCCTCCCAGTGGTCCAGGGACTCCTCGTCCATGGGGGCGATGTCGTACAGCGCGACGAAGACCTGGGCGAAGTGGTCCTCGACGATCGTCGCGAGCGCGCCGCCTCCCTCGGCCGGGTCGGTGGGCTCGGCGGGGTCGGTGGGCCCGCTCGGCCAGTGCACGCCGAGGTTCTCGCCCCCGAAGGTCAGCCGCCACCCGTTCAGCCAGCCGGTGGCGCGCAGCGGCGAATGCGGGGCGCGGCGGGACATCAGCCGCGCGTCGAGGTTGCCGGCGTACGCGGCGTAGAGCGACATGAGGGAGAGCGTACGGCAGCCGTACCGCGGGCCTCTCCGGTAACGGAGGAGCCACGGGGACGGCCCCCGGACGGTCGCACGGTGGAGTGTGCGGGACAATGGAGCACGTGACTCGGATCGTGATCATCGGTGGCGGACCCGGCGGATACGAAGCGGCGCTGGTCGCCGCGCAGCTCGGCGCGGAGGTGACCGTCGTCGACTCCGACGGTCTGGGCGGGGCGTCGGTGCTCACCGACTGCGTGCCCTCGAAGACCCTGATCGCCACGGCCGAGGTGATGACCACCTTCGACTCCTCCTACGAGGAACTCGGCATCATCGTGGCCGACGACACCCCGCACGTGGAGCAGGCCGCCCGGGTGGTGGGCGTGGACCTGGGGAAGGTGAACCGCCGGGTGAAGCGGCTGGCCCTGGCCCAGTCGCACGACATCGCCGCGTCCGTGACACGGGCCGGTGCGCGGGTGCTGCGCGGGCGGGGGCGGCTCGAGGGCATGCAGGCCCTGGACGGGTCGCGCAAGGTCGTGGTCCGGGCCGCCGACGGATCCGAGGAGACGCTGACCGCCGACGCGGTGCTCATCGCCACCGGCGGTCACCCCCGCGAGCTGCCCGACGCGCGGCCCGACGGCGAGCGCATCCTCAACTGGACGCAGGTGTACGACCTGAACGAGCTCCCCGAGGAGCTCATCGTGGTCGGTTCCGGTGTGACCGGTGCCGAGTTCGCCGGTGCCTACCAGGCGCTGGGGTCGAAGGTGACGCTCGTGTCCTCGCGCGACCGGGTGCTGCCGGGTGAGGACCCGGACGCCGCCGCGGTGCTGGAGGACGTCTTCCGCCGGCGCGGCATGAACGTCATGGCGCGTTCGCGCGCGCAGTCCGCCAAGCGGGTCGGGGACCGGGTGGAGGTGACCCTCGCCGACGGGCGGGTCATCACCGGGTCGCACTGCCTGATGGCCGTCGGCGCCATCCCGAACTCCGCGGGCATGGGGCTCGAGGAGGCCGGGGTCAAGCTGCGCGAGTCGGGGCACATCTGGACCGACAGGGTGTCCCGGACCACCGCTCCGGGCGTGTACGCGGCCGGCGACGTCACCGGCGTCTTCGCGCTGGCGTCGGTGGCGGCGATGCAGGGACGGATCGCCATGTACCACTTCCTGGGCGACGCGGTGGCTCCGCTGAACCTGAAGACCGTCTCGTCGAACGTCTTCACCGACCCCGAGATCGCCACCGTCGGCTACAGCCAGGCCGAGGTCGACTCCGGGAAGATCGACGCGCGGGTCGTGAAGCTGCCGCTGCTGCGCAACCCCCGCGCGAAGATGCAGGGCATCCGCGACGGCTTCGTCAAGATCTTCTGCCGGCCGGGCACCGAGATCGTGGTGGGCGGCGTCGTCGTGGCGCCGCGCGCCTCGGAGCTCATCCACCCCATCTCGCTCGCGGTCGACAACAACCTGACGGTCGAGCAGATCGCGAACGCCTTCACCGTGTACCCCTCGTTGTCGGGGTCGATCGCCGAGGTGGCACGGCAGCTGCACACGCGCAAGGTGACGGGAGAGTCCTGACGTCTTAAACCAACTCCCGGTGGGTCACGGGGAGTTGCCGGATAGGTGTTCGGCATATGCGGGACGACTAGGGCTTATACCACTCGGCGGTCGGGTGTACGAACAACTTCTGCTATTCAGCGCAAAGTGCTGAAAGCCGACGGTCGCTGGCGTTACTGTCAGTTTCGTGTTCGCTGCAGAACGTCGCCAATTGATCCTCGAAATGGTGCGAGCGAACGGGGCCGTGTCGCTCCGTGAGCTCGCCCGCGTCGTCCAGACCTCCGAAGTGACCGTACGGCGGGACGTGCGCGCGCTGGAGGCAGAAGGACTCCTCGACCGCCGGCACGGCGGTGCGGTACTCCCGGGTGGGTTCACCCGGGAGTCCGGTTTCCCGCAGAAGTCGCATCTCGCGACCGCCGAGAAGACCGCCATCGCCGACCTCGCCGCCGGTCTCGTGGAGGAGGGCGAGGCCATCGTGGTCGGTGCGGGCACCACCACGCAGGAGCTGGCCCGCCGGCTGGCCCGGGTGCCCGGTCTGACCGTCGTCACCAACTCCCTGCTCGTGGCCCAGGCGTTGGCGCACGCCAACCGGGTGGAGGTCGTGATGACCGGCGGTACGCTCCGCGGTTCGAACTACGCCCTCGTCGGCAGCGGGGCCGAGCAGTCCCTCCAGGGACTGCGGGTGTCCAGGGCGTTCCTCTCCGGGAGCGGGCTGACCGCCGAGCGGGGGCTGTCCACGTCCAACATGCTGTCGGCCTCCGTCGACCGGGCGCTGGTGCAGGCCGCCGCGGAGGTGGTGGTCCTCGCCGACCACGGCAAGCTCGGCATGGACACCATGTTCCAGACCGTGCCCACGGACGTCATCACCCGCCTGGTGACGGACGAGCCGCCCGCGCACGACGACCGGGCCGGCACCGAGTTGCAGGCGCTCGCCGACCGGGGCGTGCAGATCGCCGTGGCCGGGGCGCCGGGAGGTGCCGCGGGCCCGGGGGGTGACACGGCCCCGGCACGTCAGCAGCAGCGCCGGGACATGCCGCTGCCGGGGCCGCGCCGACAGGGTCCGGGGCTGCGCTCGGCCGTGGCCCTGGGAGCGGCCGAACAGGCCCAGAGCGCGGAGCGGGCGCGCGTCGCGGACCTGCGCAGGCGGTGATGACGCCGGGCGCCCGGCGGGGCCTGTGCGGCTCCGCCGGGCGCCCGGGGGTACAGGCGCGGGTCCGGTGTGGTGCGGATCAGTCCTTGATCTCGCAGATGACCGCGCCGGAGGTGACGGACGCGCCGACCTCGGCGCTCAGCGCCTTGACGGTGCCCGAGCGGTGCGCGTTCAGCGGCTGTTCCATCTTCATCGCCTCCAGCACCACCACCAGGTCGCCCTCCTGGACCTGCTGGCCCTCCTCGACGGCGATCTTGACGATGGTGCCCTGCATCGGGGAGGCCAGGGTGTCGCCGGAGGCGGCCGGGCCGGACTTCCTGGCCGCCCGCCGCTTGGGCCGGGCGCCGGCCGCCAGCCCGGTGCGGGCCAGCGACATGCCCAGCGAGGCGGGCAGCGAGACCTCCAGGCGCTTGCCGCCGACCTCGACCACCACGGTCTCGCGGCCCGCGTCCTCCTCGTCGGCCTCGGCGTCGGTGCCGGCCGTGAACGGCTTGATGTCGTTGACGAACTCGGTCTCGATCCAGCGGGTGTGCACGCTGAACGGGCCGTCCTGGCCGTGCAGCTCGGGGGCGAAGGCCGGATCGGCCACCACCGCGCGGTGGAAGGGGATGGCGGTGGCCATGCCCTCGACGGTGAACTCGTCCAGGGCGCGGGCGGCGCGCTGCAGGGCCTCGGCGCGGGTGCGGCCGGTGACGATCAGTTTGGCCAGCAGCGAGTCCCAGGCCGGGCCGATCACGCTGCCGGACTCCACCCCGGCGTCCAGGCGCACGCCGGGTCCGGTGGGCGGGGCGAAGGCGGTCACCGTGCCGGGGGCGGGCAGGAAGTTGCGGCCCGGGTCCTCGCCGTTGATGCGGAACTCGAAGGAGTGGCCGCGCAGCGGCGGGTCGTCGTAGCCCAGCGGCTGGCCGTCGGCGATGCGGAACATCTCGCGGACCAGGTCGAGGCCGGCGACCTCCTCGGTGACCGGGTGTTCGACCTGCAGGCGGGTGTTGACCTCCAAAAAGGAGATGGTGCCGTCGGCGCCGACCAGGAATTCCACGGTGCCGGCGCCGACGTAGCCGGCCTCCCTGAGGATGGCCTTGGAGGAGGCGTACAGCTCGGCCACCTGGGTGTCGGAGAGGAAGGGGGCGGGGGCCTCCTCGACGAGTTTTTGGTGGCGGCGCTGCAGCGAGCAGTCGCGGGTGGAGACGACCACCACGTTGCCGTGGGTGTCGGCCAGGCACTGGGTCTCCACGTGCCGGGGTTGGTCCAGGTAGCGCTCGACGAAGCATTCGCCGCGGCCGAAGGCGGCGGTGGCCTCGCGGACCGCGGAGTCGTAGAGCTCGGGGATCTCCTCCAGGGTGCGGGCGACCTTCAGGCCGCGGCCGCCGCCGCCGAAGGCGGCCTTGATGGCGATGGGCAGGCCGTGCTGCTTCGCGAAGGCGAGGACCTCCTCGGCCCCGGTGACCGGGTCGGGGGTGCCGGCCACCAGGGGGGCGCCGGCGCGTTGGGCGATGTGCCGGGCGGCGACCTTGTCGCCCAGGTTGCGGATGGCGGCCGGGGGCGGGCCGATCCAGGTCAGGCCGGCGTCCAGGACGGCCTGGGCGAAGTCGGCGTTCTCGGAGAGGAAGCCGTAGCCGGGGTGGATGGCGTCCGCGCCGGACTCGGCGGCGGCCTTGAGGACCTTGTCGCTGTCCAGGTAGCTGGTGGCCGGGGTGTCACCGCCCAGGGCGAAGGCCTCGTCCGCGGCGCGGACGTGCAGAGCGTCCCGGTCCGGGTCGGCGTAGACGGCGACGCTGGTGAGGCCGGCGTCCCGGCAGGCCCGGGCCACACGGACAGCGATTTCGCCACGGTTGGCGATGAGCACCTTGCGCACGATTGAGGCTCCCTCCTTGAAACAAGCCGAGTTTAGGGACTGCCGACACGGCACTACGACCTGTCCCCATGGGTGAGCTTGCCCACACGGAGTGTGATCCGGTGCTCGCTCGACCCGCGAAATCCCATGTCGCACCTTGGTACGCAAGACTCCTTCGGGAAACCCTAGCCTTCTCATGTGCTCAAGGTCTCTGTGAGAGCGTGCTGCGGCCCACTACGTTTTTTTGTCGAGTCCCTACGAATGGCCCAATGGTTCTCTGCCCTTCGCGGGACCCTTGTCCCCGGCTTTACTTGCCAGTAGCGTTCGCGCTGCCTCGAACGTACTCGGGGTAACCACAGTCGTGCGCGAAAGTGGGTGGGGGCCGGTGGTCCGCAGACCGGTGGCGTGGATCGTGGCGCTCGTGCTCTGCGTCGAGGCGCTCGGCGTCGGGGCGGTGAACTGGTTCCTCGGGGTGGTCGTCGACCGGCAGCACATGTCGCTGGCCGGCCTCGACCCGCACCTGATGTCGGTGTCCTCGAAGGCCGGCGGCATCGTCCTCGGGCTCCACTTCGCGCTGTGCGGCCTCGTCGCGCTGCTGGTCGCCCTGCGCGACCGCGCCCCCGCCGGACCGGGCAGGGCGCTGCTGATCAGCGCCGCCGTGGTGCACGCGCTGCTCGGCGCGCTCGGGTGGGGCCTGGTCGGCCCGCACGCCTTCCTGTACATGGTGGTGGTGCTGGGCCTCGTCGTCCTGCTGCTGATGACGCACGACCACCCGGACGCGCCCGTCGCCCCCGTATCTGCCGCTCCCGTGCCCGCCGGTCTTGCGCCCCGCGGTGCCGACGGGGCCCCGGTCACGCCTCCGGCGGCGCCCACAGCTCCGTGATGCCGACGCCCAGCTCGGCCAGCAGGCGCCGCACCAGCGGCAGGCTGATGCCGATGACGTTCCCGTGGTCGCCGTCGATGCCCTCGATGAACGGGGCCGAGCGGCCGTCCAGGGTGAACGCCCCCGCGACCCGGAGCGGTTCGCCGGACGCGACGTAGGCGGCGATCTCCTCGTCCGTGGGTTCGCCGAAACGGACCACGGTGGACGCGGTGGCGGAGGCGTACCGACTGCCCTCGGCGAGGGTGTCGTAGACGCAGTGGCCGGTCTGCAGGATGCCCGCACGGCCCCGCATCGCCTTCCAGCGAGCGGTGGCCTCCTCGGCGTCGCTCGGCTTGCCGAGGGCCCGGCCGTCCAGTTCGAGCACCGAGTCGCAGCCGATCACCAGTGCGCCCTTGACCTCGGGCTTCGCGGCGACGACGGAGGCCTTCGCCTCGGCGAGGGCGAGTGCCAGTTCGGCAGGGGTGGGCGCGGTGACGGCGTCCTCGTCGACACCGCTGACGACCACCTCGGGGTCGAGTCCGGCCTGGCGGAGCAGCCCGAGCCGGGCGGGGGACTGGGAGGCGAGCACGAGCCGGCGGCGGAGCTGATCTGTCATGCGGTCAGCGTATCGGCGTGGGCCGGATGCCTCACCTCACGCCGATCACGAGCATCGCGAGCACCATGGCCAGCGCCACGAGAACGCCCAGCCGCCGCAGCATGTCCTGGGTGTCCCGCAGTTCCTTGGGCGGCTCGTTCTCGGGGTCGGACCACAGCATGTCCTCCATGCTCCGGCGGCGACCCCCGGGGTGCCTGAGTACGCGTACTCAACTTCCCCGGGCGTCACCGCCGGCCGGTGCGTCGGACGGCCCTACCCGCCCGGCCAGTACGTCCGTGACCAGGCCGTCGGCCCCGGCTGGGGCAGGTGGCGGGCGGCGATGCGGGACGGGTCGGACCAGGAGTCGCGGGGGGCGTCCGCGCCGGACGGCGAGGCGGACGCCGCCGCGGCGCGGACGCGGACCACCGCCAGTGCGGCGGCGAGCTCCTCCGGGGTGGGGTTGCCCCGTACGACCTTGATCACAGCGGCTCCTGGGGGGGCGAGAAGGCGGGCTGGAAGAGGCGGGTTGGAAGAGGGCTGGGGGGGTCGGCGGGGGTCAGAGGGGGATGTTGCCGTGTTTCTTGGGCGGCAGCGTCTCGCGTTTGGTGCGCAGCTGGCGCAGTCCGCGGACCAGGTGGCGGCGGGTCTCGGAGGGCATGATCACCGCGTCCACGTAGCCGCGCTCGGCCGCGGCATAGGGGTTGAGCAGGGCGTCCTCGTACTCCCGCATCAGCTGGGCGCGGGCGGCCTCGGGGTCTTCGGCGCCGGCGATGGTGCGCCGGTGCAGGATGTTGACCGCGCCCTGGGCGCCCATCACCGCGATCTGCGCGGTGGGCCAGGCCAGGTTCAGGTCGGCGCCCAGGTGTTTGGAGCCCATCACGTCGTAGGCGCCGCCGAACGCCTTGCGGGTGATGACCGTGATCAGCGGGACGGTGGCCTCCGCGTAGGCGAAGATCAGTTTGGCGCCGCGGCGGATGATGCCGTCGTGTTCCTGGTCCACCCCGGGCAGGAAGCCGGGCACGTCCACGAAGGTGATCACCGGCAGGTTGAAGGCGTCGCAGGTGCGCACGAAGCGGGCGGCCTTCTCGCTGGCGGTGATGTCCAGGCAGCCGGCCAGCTGCAGCGGCTGGTTGGCGACGATCCCGACGGGGCGGCCCTCGATGCGGCCGTAGCCGGTGAGGATGTTCGGGGCGAACAGCGGCTGGGTCTGGAGGAACTCGCCGTCGTCCAGCACGTGCTCGATGACGGTGTGCATGTCGTAGGGCTGGTTGGCGGAGTCCGGGACCAGGACGTCCAGTTCCCGGTCGGTGCCGGTCAGCTCCAGGTCGGCTTCCTGGGGGAAGGCGGGCGCCTCGGCGAGGTTGTTGGAGGGCAGGTAGGACAGCAGCTGCTGGACGTACTCGATGGCGTCCTTCTCGTCGCCGGCCAGGTGGTGGGCCACCCCGGAGGCGGTGTTGTGGGTGCGGGCGCCGCCCAGCTCCTCGAAGCCGACGTCCTCGCCGGTGACCGTCTTGATCACGTCCGGTCCGGTGATGAACATGTGCGACGTCCGGTCGACCATGACGGTGAAGTCGGTGATCGCCGGGGAGTAGACCGCGCCGCCCGCGCACGGGCCCAGGACCAGGGAGATCTGCGGGATCACGCCGGAGGCGTGGGTGTTGCGGCGGAAGATCTCGCCGTAGGCGCCCAGTGAGGCCACGCCCTCCTGGATGCGGGCGCCGCCGGAGTCGTTGATGCCGATGACGGGGCAGCCGGTCTTCAGGGCGAAGTCCATCACCTTGACGATCTTCTGGCCGTAGACCTCGCCCAGGGCGCCGCCGAAGACGGTGAAGTCCTGGGAGAAGACGGCGACGGGGCGGCCGTCGACGGTGCCGTAGCCGGTGATGACGCCGTCGCCGTAGGGGCGGTTGGTCTCCAGGCCGAAGCCGGTGGAGCGGTGCCGGGCGAACTCGTCCAGCTCCACGAAGGAGTCCTCGTCCAGCAGCAGGGCGATCCGTTCCCGGGCGGTCAGTTTGCCCTTGGCGTGCTGTTTCTCCACCGCGCGCTGCGAGCCGGCGTGCGTGGCCTGGTCGATACGTTGTTGCAGGTCCGCGAGCTTCCCCGCGGTCGTACGCATGTCAGGCTGCTGCTCTTCCGGCTCGGACATCGGGATGCGGCTCCCTGCCTGCTCATAAGGCCCATAAGGGGGGACGGTTACTCATCCGTAGCGTAGTGCGGGCTCCCGGGGTCGGCAGTGCGGTCTATCCCACACGCCGGGCCTCTTCCCAGACCGGAGAACGCGATTCCGTGCCGGCGGTCGCAGGCCGGCGGACGACGGGTCCGCCCGCGCTGCGGGAGGAAGACCGCCGAACCTAGGGTTGCCCGCATGACTCAGTCACCTGATGACGAAGGTACGCCCGGCGGGCAGCGTCCGCCGCGGCCGGAGCGGTCGCAGCGCTGGTCCGACCTCGACCGCCCCCCGCTGAACGCCGCCGGCCTGCGCAGGGGGCTGGTGCGCGCCGGCGGGCTGTGGCGGCAGGTCGACGTGGTGCAGCGCACCGGCTCCACCAACTCCGATCTGGTGGCCCGTACCGCCGCGGGGAAGGCGGAGGAGGGGACCGTCCTCGTCGCCGAGGAGCAGACCGCCGCGCGGGGCCGCCTGGACCGGCACTGGACGGCCCCGGCCCGCTCCGGACTCTCCTTCTCCGTGCTGCTCCGGCCCACCGAGGTGCCCGTGGCCCGCTGGGGCTGGCTGACGCTGCTCACCGGCGTCGCGGTGGCGACCGGACTGTCCCGGACGGCGGGCGTCGACACCGCCCTGAAGTGGCCCAACGACCTGCTCGTCACCGTCGGCGGCGAGGAGCGCAAGGCCGGCGGCATCCTCGCGGAGCTGGCCGGTGCCGACGGGGTGGTGATCGGCGTCGGCATCAACGTCAGCCTGCGCGCCGACGAGCTGCCGGTGCCCACCGCCGGGTCGCTGGCGCTGGCGGGCGCGGTGAACACCGACCGGGACCCGCTGCTGCGCGGGGTGCTGCGGTCGCTGGAGGAGTGGTACGGGCGCTGGCGGGCCGCGGGCGGCGATCCGGCGGTGAGCGGCCTGCAGGAGACGTACGCCGCGGGGTGCGCGACGCTCGGGCGGACGGTGCGGGCCGAGCTGCCGGGGGGCAGGGCGCTGGTGGGCGAGGCGGTCGCGGTCGACGGGGACGGGCGGCTGGTGCTGGCGACGGAGGCCGGGGTGCAGGAACCGGTGGGAGCGGGGGACATCGTGCACGTGCGCCCCGTCGAGGGCGGGTGACGGGGTCCGGGGCGGGCCCGGGCGGGGGCGCGGTGGGCGCACGCGGATGCGGATGCGGGTGCCCACGGTGGGTACACCGATGACGAATGCGCCGGTCGTGCCACCTGTCGAGCCGACCGGGCGGAGTGAGCTGGCGCACACCTGCCGTAGAGTTGAGGGCGGTCGATACATGGCCGTGGCAGATCGGAAGGGCAGCAACGCGTGACCGTCGACGACTCGGGCTCCGGTACGGAAGCGCAGGGCCGCGCGGAGCCTCCCCAGCCCTCGAGTCCTCCTGATCGGGAGGAGTCCCCTGATCGGAGGAGCCGACGGGGGGACGACTCCCGTTCCGCCGACAACGGCGAGGACCCGCTCGCTCTGCGTCTCGAACAGCTCATCCTGGGCGCCGAGCGCCGTTACACCCCTTTTCAGGCGGCGCGCAGCGCCAGCGTCACCGTGGAAACGGCCACGCGCTTCTGGCGGGCCATGGGATTCGCGGACGTAGGACAGGCCAAGGCGCTGACCGAGGCCGACGTCCTGGCCCTGCGCCGGCTGGCCGGTCTGGTGGAGGCGGGGCTGCTCAGCGAGGCCATGGCCGTGCAGGTGGCGCGGTCCACGGGACAGACCACCGCGCGACTGGCCGAGTGGCAGATCGACTCCTTCCTGGAAGGGCTGACCGAGCCGCCCGAGCTGGGCATGACCCGCACCGAGGTCACGTATCCCATCATCGAGCTGCTCCTGCCCGAGCTGGAGGAGTTCCTCGTCTACGTCTGGCGGCGGCAACTCGCCGCCTCGGCCGGGCGGGTGCTCCAGGCGGCAGACGACGAGGAGATGGTGGACCGGCGGCTCGCCGTCGCGTTCGCGGACCTCGTCGGGTTCACCCGGCTCACCCGGCGGATGGAGGAGGAGGAACTCGGCGAGCTCGTCGAGGCCTTCGAGACGACCGCCGCCGACCTGGTGGCCGCGCGCGGCGGGCGGCTCATCAAGACCCTCGGCGACGAGGTGCTCTACGCCGCCGACGACGCGGGGACGGCCGCGGAGATCGCCATGCTGCTGATCGAGACGATGGCGAACGACGAGACGATGCCTGAGCTGCGGGTCGGCATGGCCTTCGGCACCGTCACCACCCGGATGGGTGATGTCTTCGGTACGACGGTGAACCTCGCCTCCCGGCTCACCTCGATAGCTCCTCGTGACGGCGTGCTCATCGACACCGCGTTCGCCGAGGAGCTGATCCGCACCGAAGACGCCCCCGCCTCCGAGGCGGCCGCTGCCGAGGCGGCGGCCTCGGCGGAGAAGGAGGGCGAGAAGCCTCCGGCGTACCGCTTCGCGCTGCAGCCGATGTATCAGCGGCCGGTGCGTGGTCTGGGCGTGGTGGAACCCTGGCTGCTCACCCGCCGGGACGGCTCCTGACGCTTCCTGCCGGCCGCCCCGGCCGGTCCTGCCTGTTCAACCGGTCCTGTCTGTTCGACCTGTCCTGCCTGTTCGGTCTGTTCAGCCGCTGAGAGCCAGGTCGGCGTCGACGCACAGGCCGATGATCGGTACGCAGAGGAGAGGGCCGTCGTCCGTTTGGCCCGGCCGGTCCGCCGGCGGGGGTGGTGGTGTCTGCCGGTCCGGTGGCGGCTTCGGTTTCGGGTGTGGTGGCTTCGGCTGAGACGGTGTGCCGCCCGGAGGGCCCGGTGGGGGCCCGCCCGGTGCGGCGTCGACGGGGGGCGGCGCTCCGGGGGCGTTCGGCCCGTTCGGAGTACTCGGTGCGTTCGGTGCGTTCGGTGCGGCCGGGGTCGGGGCGGTGAGGGCCGGTGTCGTGGCGGTCGGTGCGGCGGCTCTGCCCGCCGGAGCGGACGGTGCGAGCGGTGAGCCGCTCGCACCACCCAGGACGGTGGGCGAGGAAGGGCTCGCCTCCGGGGCGGGGGATGCCGGACCCGCGGTGGGGGCGCCGGCGGTGCTGTCGGAACCGTCGGCGTCGGCCGGGCCGGGGCTTGCGGCATTCGCGGTGTCCGGGACCGGGCGGGGGCCGGCCTCGGCTCCGATGTCCCCGGGGCCGGGGTCGGACGCCAGGCGTACGAGGCTCAGGGCGCCGATCGCCAGGGTCAGACCGCCGACGGCCAGCAGCAGCTTCCGGGGGCGCGGTCTGCGGTGCCGGCCCCGGATGCGCGCGCTGAAGAGGGCGAATCCGGTGTGTGCCGGTGCCCGGTCGGCCGCGTCCGGTGCGGTGGGCTGTGGCCTGGTCGGCGTGTTCGTCGTCATGCGATTCCTCCCCCTGCGGACGCGCCCCCAACGCGCCGCGGTGCTGCGCACGTTATGCGTTCCGGCCCGGGTCCGGGCCGGAGCGGGCGGGATATCACTCGAACGGGTGGACGGGGGGTGAGGAGGGAACTGGACGTACGCCCTTTTGCCGGGTGGGTTCCGGCTGCGATGATCGGGGGCGACGGATGTTAACCCGCGTTAACCGGAGGGTGTCATGAGTGAGGAACGGTTCGGGGAGTTCGTGCTGGTGCGGCGGCATGAGCAGGGGCATGTCGCGGAGCTCGTCCTCGACCGGCCCAAGGCCATGAACGCGGTCTCGACCGAGATGGCCCGGTCCGTCGCCGGAGCCTGCGCGGAGCTGGGGGGAGACCCGGAGGTGCGGGCGGTGGTGCTGACCTCGTCGCACGAACGGGCCTTCTGCGTCGGGGCCGACCTGAAGGAGCGCAATTCCTTCAGTGACGCCGATCTGGTCCGTCAGCGGCCGGTGGCGCGCGGGGCCTACACCGGTGTGCTGGAGCTGCCGGTGCCGACCGTGGCGGCGGTGCACGGGTTCGCGCTGGGGGGCGGTTTCGAGCTGGCCCTGTCCTGCGATGTGATCGTGGCCGACCGCACCGCCGTGCTGGGACTGCCCGAGGTGTCCGTCGGGGTGATTCCGGGCGGCGGCGGCACGCAGTTGCTGCCCAGGCGGGTGGGGGCGGCCCGGGCCGCCGAGCTGATCTTCACGGCGCGTCGGGTGGAGGCCGCCGAAGCCCGTGAACTGGGCCTCGTCGACGAGTTGGTGGAGGCGGGGCGGGACCGGGAGGCGGCGCTGGCCATGGCCGCCCGGATCGCCGCGAACTCACCGGTGGGCCTGCGGGCCGCCAAGCGGGCACTGCGTCTGGGGCAGGGGCTGGATCTGCCCGCCGGGCTCGAGGTGGAGGACGCCGCCTGGCGGTCGGTGGCGTTCTCGGGCGACCGCGCGGAGGGCGTCGCCGCCTTCAACGAGAAGCGCAAGCCGAACTGGCCGGGGCGGTGACGGGCGTCAGGGCGGTGACGGTCCGGCAACGGGCGGGCGACGAGCGGCGGGCGGGCGGTGGTGGACGGGCGGTGGTGGGCGGAGCCCCGCCCACCTGCGGCGACTCGCCTCGGCGGCTCCCCATTCGCTCCGTAAATCTCCCGATTAGTGCGGAACGTCCCTAGCCTGGAGGGATGGGTGAGGACAGCCGGCTGGCGGCCGTGGTGGCACTGGCGCAGGGCATGGCCGCCGTGCAGGGCTCGCAGGAGGTCTGGCGGGCCGCGGCCCTCGGAGCCTGCCGGGCGCTCGGCGGGGGTTTCGCCGCGCTGTCCGTGTGGGAGCGGGAGCTGGGGCGGCTGCGGGTCCTGGTGAACGTCGGCGAGCTGGCACCGGGCGAGGAGGAGTTCCCGGAGGGCGAGGCCTATCCCGTGCACCAGTTCGCCGAGATCGCCGAGTTCCTGCACGAGCGGTGGGCCGGTGGCGGCGAGCCCGACGCCTGGGTGGAGACCGCCGAGGGGTCGGCGGAGGCAAGTCCCGGCGCCTGTCATCAGCGGGTCGCGGCTCTGCGGCGGCGCGGGCGCGGCTGCTGCGTGGTCGCCCCGATCGTGCTGCACGGGAGGGCGTGGGGGGAGCTGTACGTGGCCCGGCCGGTGGGGGCGCCCGTCTTCGGGCGCGGTGACGCCGACTTCGCGATGGTGCTGGCCGCCGTCGTCGCCGCCGGGCTCGCGCAGAGCGAGCGGCTGGAGGAGGCGCAGCGGCTGGCGTACACGGACGCGCTCACCGGGCTCGCCAACCGTCGGGCGGTGGACGTGCGCCTCGACGAGGCGATCGAGCGGCATCGCGAGGACGGGGCGGTGGTCAGCCTCGTCGTGTGCGATGTCAACGGGCTCAAGCGGGTCAACGACACGCAGGGGCACGCCGTCGGTGACCGGCTGCTGGAGCGGTTCGGGAGCGTGCTGTCCCTGTGCGGGGCCATGCTGCCGGGAGCACTGGCGGCGCGGCTCGGCGGGGACGAGTTCTGTCTGCTGGTGGTGGGGCCGTCCGCCGGAGAGGTCGTCAAGGTGGCCGACGAAGTGTGCCGCCGTGCGGTGGAGTCGGGGATCGGGGACGGGGTGGCCTGCGGGGTGGCCTCCACCGGCGACCCCATCGGGCCGGTGCTCTCCGCCCGGCGGCTCTTCCGGCTGGCCGACGCGGCGCAGTACCGCGCCAAGGCCGAGCGGGCCACCCGTCCCGTCGTCGCCGGGCGTGCGGGACCGGGCGACCCGGTCGTACGGCTGGCGGACGAGCCCGCGCGGAACGCGGACGGAGAGCGCCGCCGTTTCCGGGGCCGGCACTCGCCTTAGGCGTACTGAACCTGTAAGGGGTGAGCGCGGGTTCCAGTGATGACATCATCGAATTCACTGCGTACTCTCCTGAATATGGATATGCACACTGTGGTGAACGGGGAAGGCGCGCGGCACGGCCTGGGAAGGGTGGTGCTGGGAGACGGGCGGGCGTCCGCGGTGACCGCGTCCGACGTGCTCGCCGTGGCACGTGGCGGTGCCCGTGTCGAGCTCTCCGGCGAGGCGCTGGCCGCCCTCGCCGCGTCCCGCGGGATCGTGGACGCCCTGGCCGCCGAGCCGGACCCCGTGTACGGGGTGAGCACCGGCTTCGGTGCCCTGGCGACCCGGTACATCGGCCCGGAACTGCGCGGGCGGCTGCAGCGCAACATCGTCCGCTCGCACGCCGCCGGCATGGGCCCCCGCGTCGAGCGGGAGGTCGTGCGCGCCCTGATGTTCCTGCGGCTGAAGACCCTCTGCTCCGGGCACACCGGCGTACGCCCCGAGGTCGCGCAGACCATGGCCGACGTGCTGAACGCCGGGATCACCCCGGTCGTGCACGAGTACGGCTCGCTCGGCTGCTCCGGTGACCTGGCCCCGCTGTCCCACTGCGCCCTCGCGCTGATGGGCGAGGGGGAGGCCGAGGGGCCCGACGGGACCCTGCGCCCCGCCGGTGAACTGCTCGCCGCGCACGGGATCCGGCCTCTCGAACTGCGCGAGAAGGAAGGGCTGGCCCTCCTCAACGGCACCGACGGCATGCTCGGCATGCTCGTCATGGCCCTCGCCGACCTCGACGTCCTGTACCGGTCCGCCGACGTCACGGCCGCCCTGAGCCTGGAGGCACTGCTCGGCACCGACAAGGTGCTCGCCCCCGAACTGCACGCCCTTCGCCCGCACCCGGGCCAGGCCGCCAGCGCCGCCAACATGCTGGCCGTACTCGCCGGTTCGGGGATGACGGGGCATCACCAGGACGACGCCCCGCGGGTCCAGGACGCCTACTCCGTGCGCTGCGCCCCGCAGGTCGCGGGCGCCGGACGGGACACCATCGCCCACGCCCGGCTGGTCGCCGAGCGCGAACTCGCCGCCGCCGTCGACAATCCGGTGGTGCTGCCCGCGGACACCGGACCGGGGGCGTCCGGCTCCGGGGGAGGGCGCGTCGAGTCCAACGGCAACTTCCACGGCGCCCCGGTGGCGTACGTGCTGGACTTCCTCGCCATCGCCGTCGCCGACCTCGGCTCCATCGCCGAGCGCCGCACCGACCGGCTGCTGGACAAGAACCGCAGTCACGGACTGCCGCCGTTCCTCGCCGACGACGCCGGTGTCGACTCGGGTCTGATGATCGCTCAGTACACGCAGGCCGCGCTGGTGAGCGAGCTGAAGCGGCTCGCCGTACCGGCGTCGGCGGACTCGATCCCGTCCTCCGCGATGCAGGAGGACCACGTCTCCATGGGCTGGTCGGCCGCGCGCAAGCTGCGGACCTCCGTCGACAACCTCACCCGGGTCATCGCGGTGGAGCTGTACGCCGCCGCGCGTGCCGTCGAACTGCGCGAGGGGCTGAGGCCGGCGCCCGCGACCCGGGCCGTCGTCGAGGCCGCGCGGAAGGCGGGCGTGGGCGGTCCCGGCCCGGACCGTCATCTCGCACCCGACCTCGCCGCGGCGGAGGCGTTCGTGCGCGACGGCCGGCTGCTGGCGGCGGTGGAAGAGGTCACCGGCCCGCTGCGGTGAGGTTCACAGGGGGCGGGGCGCCGGAGGCGGGCTCATCTCGGTGAACGGCCAAGGGAGTCAGAAGTCCAGGCGCTCCCGGCGCACCGAGTAGGCGACGAAGCCCGCGCCGAGGGTGAGGCAGGCGGTGCCGCCGAGGATGTACGGCGTGCTGTCGAAGCTGCCGGTGGCGGCGAGTCTGACCTGCCCGTCGGCGGCGTCGACACCCCCTGAGGACGCCGAAGACGCCGCCGACACGGACGACACCTCCGTTGCCGGCGAGACCTCCGTCGCGGACGGCGCTGACACCGCGGACGGAGCCGCAGTCGTCGGCGCTATGGACGAGGTGCTGGACAGGACCCTCGCCTGCTCCGTGACCTGCGGAGACGGGCTTGTCGAGGGCGTACCTCCCGCCGGGAGGTCGGAGGTCGCGTTGGCGGACGGGACGAACCACAGGGCGCACAGCAGGGTGCCCGCGGCGGTGGCGGTCAGCAACGGACGGAGAGCGGATGACACGGAATATCGATCCCCTTGTGGCGCTGGCTAATTGGCCGTGTGGGCTGATGTTAGTGAAAGTCGCGGGTCACGGGAAAGTCACGGGTCCCGGAGCCGTACGCTCCGGGCATGAGCACTCCAGAGACGTCACGGTTTGTGAGGCTTCGCGTCGACCTCGTCCTCCAGGTCGACGACGAGAAAGCGGTGACCAGCGCCGCGCTGGCGAGGATCGCGGACGACGGCGACATGACGGACGACGAACGGCTGCCCGCCCGGAACACGGTGAACGAGGACGCGGCCGAGGCCCTCGCGTATCTCGTCGACCCCTTCAACCTGGTCGGCGACGTGCCGGGGGTGGAACTCCAGCAGGCCTCGTGGAGCAGCGAGCAGATCGACTACGACCCGGACTCGCCGGAGTGGGACCTCGGCGAGGGTGACGGCTACGAGCTTTACGACGTGTCAGACAAAAGCGATGACAGGGGCGAACAGGATGATGCGGGTAACTCGGGCAATTAGGATAAAACGCATGATGGTGATTAAGCGGTGGAATGGGGGGAGTTGGTCGGCGGGGGCGGTCCGGAAAAGGTGAGTCGCGCCAGGTCGACGTGACTGGACGAGGCGATGTGGGGGAAATCGTGACCTCGGGCGGCAACCGCGGCCCGGGGTCATGTCGTCTTGGTCGGGGCACGGGTTGAAACCCCGCCCGGCCGCGCTGGACGTGGTGCGCCCCACATTCGTGCCCCATGGGGAACGGGACCCACCGGTCGTAGCGTTGAAGTGATTGACGGGGACTCCCGGCTTCGGGCGCGGGAAACCGCGGGGTTCGGGGAAGCGGCGATGATGGAGAAGCGTGTGATGACGGACGGTAAGCGGCGCAGGGGTCTGATGGCTGCGTCCGCTCTGCTCGGTGGAGTGATGGTGCTCTCGGCATGCTCCGGCGGCGACACCGCCTCCGATGGGGACGGAGGCAAGGGCGGGTCGCAGGCCCAGGTCGACGAGGCGGCGGCCAAGAAGACCTCCGAGGCCCAGATCAAGATCACGCCGAAGGACGGCTCGAGCGGCGCCTCCATCAACAACTCCGCCACGGTGGCCGTGTCCAAGGGCACCCTCACCGAGGTGAAGATGACGACCACCGACGGCACCGCCGTCGAGGGCGAGATATCTGCCGACAAGAAGAGCTGGAAGCCCAGCGGCCAGCTGGAGCGCGCCACCACCTACAAGCTGTCGGTCAGCGCGGAGGACTCCGAGGGCCGCGCCGCCCACGAGAACGCGTCGTTCACCACGGTCGCCCCGGACAACAGCTTCATCGGCACCTTCACCCCGGACGACGGCTCGACCGTGGGCGTCGGCATGCCGGTGTCGATCAACTTCGACAAGGCGATCACCAACAAGGCCGAGGTCCAGAAGGGCATCACCGTCTCCAGCACCAGTGGTCAGGAGGTCGCCTGTCACTGGTTCAACGCCAACCGGATGGACTGCCGTCCCGAGGACTACTGGCAGGAGGACTCCACCGTCACCCTGAAGCTGGCGCTCGACGGCGTCGAGGGTGCCGAGGGTGTCTACGGCGTCCAGCAGAAGACGGTCAACTTCAAGATCGGCCGCAACCAGGTCTCGATCGTCGACGCCGCCACCAAGCAGATGAAGGTCACGCAGGACGGCAAGACCGTCCGGACCATCCCGATCTCCGCCGGGTCCCCCGAGAACAAGACGTGGGAGGGCCAGATGGTCGTCTCCGAGAAGTTCAAGGAGACCCGGATGGACGGCGCGACCGTCGGCTTCACCGACGACGACGGCAAGGGCGAGTACGACATCAAGGACGTGCCGCACGCCATGCGGCTGAGCAACTCCGGCACCTTCCTCCACGGCAACTACTGGGGCGCCAAGTCCATCTTCGGCAGTGCCAACACCAGCCACGGCTGCATCGGCCTGTCCGACACCCAGGGCGCGGGCGACCCGAACACGCCG
Source organism: Streptomyces sp. GDS52 (assembly GCF_052246875.1). NCBI lineage: Bacteria > Bacillati > Actinomycetota > Actinomycetes > Kitasatosporales > Streptomycetaceae > Streptomyces > Streptomyces sp. GDS52. The sequence continues at coordinate 2,664,084 of NZ_CM125966.1, read as the reverse complement.
GGCGCCTGGTTCTACGACAACTCCATCGTCGGTGACGTGGTCGTCGTGAAGAACACCGGTGACAAGACCATCGCCCCGGACAACGGCCTCAACGGCTGGAACATGGACTGGGCCCAGTGGAAGGCGGGTTCGGCGGTCTGACACCGGCCGCCCGGCGCAGCCCGCTCCACCTGGACGACGCCGCCGCCCGCCCCCGAGGGGGCGGGCGGCGGCATCGTCGTTTTCATGGGGTCTTCTCATCCGGCTCTCAGCGCGGACTCAACAGTTCATCAGGGACCGTCCCTAGCGTGCCGTCATGTTCTTCACCTACCTGAGGCGCGAACTGCGCCGCCGCAGAAAGGCGGCCCTCGTCGTCGCCTCCGGTCTCGCACTCGGCATCGCGCTGGTCATCGTGGTCAACTCCGTGTCCGCGGGCATGGGCAAGGCGCAGGAGAAGGTCCTGCAGTCGCTGTACGGACTGGGCACGGACATGACGGTCACCAAGGCCGCCGAGGCCTCGGCGGCCCAGGAACGGCCACGCTTCCGTTTCGACGCCCAGGAGGACGGTTCCGGCGAGGAGCAGAGCACCGACCACGTCATGGTGCAGGGCTTCCAGACCCTGGCGAGCTCCACCGTGGGCGAGGTCGGCGAACAGAGCGGTGTCGCCGACGCGGTGGGCGGTCTGAGCCTCCAGGTCGTCAAAGTCAGCGGCGAGTTCACCCGCGGACGCTTCCAGCAGGACGGCGGCCAGGACGGCCGGAGCGGTCAGAAGGGAGGGCCGGGCGGAGCCCAGCCGGCTCCCGAGGGGCGCGTGCAGGGCGGCGGCGCCGACTTCGACGTCAACAGCTACTCCGTCTACGGCACCGACGTCACCGAACCGGAACTCGGCCCGTTGACCTCCTCCCGGATCACCAGCGGCCGTACCTTCAAGGCGAGCGAGACCGACGCGAAGGTGGCCGTCGTCGACTCCGCCCACGCCAAGGAGAAGAAGCTCGAGACCGGTGACACGGTCACGGTCAAGGGCACCAAGTACAAGATCATCGGTATCGCCACCGCCGACAGCGGGGACGCCGCCGCCCACCTCTACATCCCGCTGAAGCAGGCTCAGGAACTCGCCGACGCCAAGGGCAAGGTCACCACGATCTACGTCAGGGCGACCGACTCCCAGCAGCTCGACGCCGTCAAGTCGGGCATCCAGAAGAACGTCGCGGGGACGACGGTCACCACCTCCGCCGACCTCGCGGACACCGTCTCCGGCTCGCTGTCCACCGCCTCCTCCCTCGCCACCGGCGTCGGCAAGTGGCTGTCGGTCGCGGTGCTCGCGGCCGCGTTCCTCGTCGCCGGACTGCTCACCTCCTCGGCGGTCTCCCGCCGGGTGCGCGAGTTCGGCACGCTGAAGGCGCTGGGCTGGACGTCGGGCCGGGTGACCCGGCAGGTGGTCGGCGAGGCCGTCGTGCACGGCCTGGTCGGCGGGGCCCTCGGCATCGCGCTCGGGCTGGCGGGCGCGTACGCCGTCACCGCGGTCAGCCCCACCCTGCAGGCCCAGCTCGGCGGCGGAGGCGGCGGCGCGGGCGGCCCCGCCGGCGGTCCCGGCGGTGGTGGCATGGCCGGTCCCGTACGGCAGGCGGCCACCAAGACCCTCGACGTCGCCCTCACCGCGCCGGTCAGCCTCATCACCATCGCCCTCGCGGTCGGCCTCGCGGTGGCCGGCGGTCTCGTCGCCGGTGCCTTCGGCGGCTGGCGCGCCTCCCGCCTCCGGCCCGCGGACGCGCTGCGCCGCGTCGCATAGCACCCGCCCGGCGCCCGTCCGGGGCAGGCCCGGCGCAGGTCCGGGGCCCTCACGCCCGTAAGCACTCCAGGAGTTGACCCACACCCATGTACGAACTCAGAGGCGTCACCCGGCGCTACACCCGCGGCAGGGAAACCGTCCACGCCCTCGACGGCGTCGATCTGACGATCCCCGACGGAGACCGGCTCGTCATCCAGGGACCCACCGGCGGCGGCAAGTCCACGCTGCTGCAGATGCTCGGCGGCCTCGACCGGCCCAGCTCCGGCGAGGTCGTCCTCGACGGCACCGACCTCGCCACCCTGCCCGAGGCCCGGCTCACCCGGGTGCGCAGCGAGAACATCGGCTTCGTCTTCCAGTCCTTCAACCTGATCCCGACCCTCACCGCGCAGGAGAACGTCGAGACCGCCCTCGTACCGCTCGGGGTGCGGGCCAAGGAGCGGCGGGAGAAGGCCGCCGAGGCGCTGGCGTCGGTCGGGCTCGGCGAACGGCTCGGGCATCTGCCCGCCGAGATGTCCGGCGGGCAGCAGCAGCGGGTGGCCATCGCGCGGGCGCTGGTGAAGGAGCCGAAGGTGCTGCTCGCCGACGAACCCACCGGAAACCTCGACGAGTCGATGCGCGACGAGATCATGGACGTGCTGATCCGCATGTGGAAGGAGCTGGGGCTCACCTTCGTCATGGTCACCCACGACTCGTCCCTGGCGAAACGGGCACCGCGGGTGGCGACCATCCGCAAGGGCCGCATCACGGTGAAGGAGAACCCGGCCGCCTGACCGGGCACGCGGAAAGCGTGCGGCGACGCGCCCCGGCAGCCCTCCAGGAACTCGGTCCAGGAGCCGCCCTGCTTCTTGCTGCGCGACTCGACCACACCGTGCAGGTACTTGTGTTGAGGATGGCCAGGTCCTCCGGCTCACGGCAGGTGAGGGACACGACGGTGCTGCGCGGCTCGGCGATCTTCGGCTGGGCGAGTGCCATGGCGACGGTGCCGCCGCCGAGCTCGGTGCGCAGCAGGGTCTGGGTGTGGCCGCCGTTCGGCGCACGGTCCGCGCGGACGCCTGCCCGGACGTCCACGCGGGCGTCCGGGCAGGCGTCCGGGCATCCGGGCGGCCTCAACCCGTCGATCAGGTAACGGAGTTCCGGCAGTGGTGTCACAGATACCCGTCGACTCGGTGTTCTTCTCCTGAGCCTCTTGAGGCGTTTGAACACCACTCGGCATACTGCGTGATCCGGGGGGTGCGCACATGCGTACGAGACCACCCCCGGTCGGGTGAAGGGGAATTCGCCCGGAAACTCCGCTAGGGGGGAACCTTGCGCAGACAATTCAAGAGCGCGCGCGCGACGGGCGCGGCCACGGTCGCCACGGCAGCCGCCGTGGCGCTCGTGGCGGGCATGACCGGCCCGGCCGCGGCGAACGGGGAACGGACGGCGGCGGGCACCGCGGCCGGTACGACGTACACGAACGCGGCGCAGTCGAAGGCGCCGTCCTCGGCGAAGACCAAGCACCGCATCACCCTCATCACCGGTGACCGGGTCGCCGTGGACGCCAAGGGCCGCGTGGTCGGCCTGGAGCGGGCCAAGGGGAGGGAGCACATACCCGTCCAGATCAGCAGGTCCGGCGGCCACACCCACGTGCTTCCGGCGGACGCCGCCCGGCTGATCGCGAGCGGCAAGCTCGACCGGCGGCTCTTCGACATCACCGAACTCGGCAAGGACGCCACCCGCCGCTCCCAGCAGCGCGGCCTGAAGGTCATCGTCGGGTACCAGGGACGCGCCACCGCCGCGAAGTCCGACGTCCGCGAGGCGGCCGACCTCCGCCGGACCCTCGGCACCCTGAACGCGGACGCGGTGCAGACCCCGCACGAGGACACCCCCGACCTGTGGAAGGCGGTCACCGACGGCGACCGGACCGCGTCCGGCATCGCCCACGTCTGGCTCGACGGCGTCCGCGAGGTGGCCCTCGACAAGTCCGTCGCGCAGATCGGCACCCCCAAGGCGTGGGCCGCCGGCTACGACGGCAAGGGCGTGAAGATCGCCGTCCTGGACACCGGTGTCGACGCGACCCACCCGGACCTGAAGGGCCAGGTGACCGCGTCCAAGGACTTCACCGGTTCGTCGGGCACGGGCGACAAGGTCGGCCACGGCACCCACGTCGCGTCGATCGCGGCCGGTACCGGTGCGAAGGCCGGGGGCAAGTACAAGGGCGTCGCTCCCGGCGCCAAGGTCCTCAACGGCAAGGTCCTCGACGACGCCGGCTTCGGTGACGACTCCGGCATCCTCGCCGGCATGGAGTGGGCGGCCGCACAGGGCGCCGACGTCGTCAACATGAGCCTGGGCGGCGGAGACACCGCCGAGATCGACCCGCTGGAAGCGGCGGTCAACAAGCTCTCCGCGGACCAGGGCATCCTGTTCGCCATCGCGGCGGGCAACGAGGGCCCGAAGTCGATCGGTTCGCCCGGCAGCGCCGACGCCGCCCTCACCGTGGGCGCCGTCGACGACAAGGACAAGCTCGCCGACTTCTCCTCCACCGGCCCCCGTACCGGCGACGGTGCGGTCAAGCCGGACGTCACCGCGCCCGGCGTCGACATCACGGCCGCCTCGGCCAAGGGCAACTTCATCGCCGAGGAGGTCGGCGAGAAGCCGGCCGGCTACATGTCCATCTCGGGCACGTCGATGGCGACCCCCCATGTCGCGGGCGCGGCCGCGCTCCTGAAGCAGCAGCACCCCGACTGGGCCTACACGGAGCTGAAGGGCGCACTCACCGGCTCCACGAAGGGCGGCGCGTACACGGCGTTCCAGCAGGGCTCCGGGCGGGTCCAGGTCGACAAGGCCATCCAGCAGACGGTGATCGCCGACCCGGTCTCGGTGAGCTTCGGCGTCCAGCAGTGGCCGCACACCGACGACAAGCCGGTCACCAAGCAGCTGACCTACCGCAACCTCGGCACCGAGGACGTCACCCTGAAGCTGACGTCCACCGCCACCGACCCCAAGGGCAAGGCGGCCCCGGCCGGCTTCTTCACCCTGGGCGCCACCACGGTGACGGTCCCGGCGGGCGGCAAGGCCTCCGTCGACTTCACCGCCGACACCCGGCTCGGCGGCACGGTCGACGGCGCGTACTCGGCGTACGTGATCGCGACCGGTGGCGGACAGAGCGTCCGCACGGCCGCGGGTGTGGAGCGGGAGGTCGAGTCCTACGACGTGACGCTCAAGGTCCTCGGCCGCAACGGCAAGGCCACCGGCGACTACATGGCCAGCCTGGACGCCCTCTCCGGCGTGGCGGCCGGCGAGTGGTTCATGCCCTACGACGCCGACGGCACCGTCACCGTCCGGGTGCCCAAGGGCGACTACGTCATGGACGCCGCGGTCTTCGTCGACTCCGAATCGGAGAAGTGGAAGGGCGCCGACTGGCTCTCCCAGCCGAAGCTGAGCGTCACCAAGAACACCACGGTCACCCTGGACGCCCGCAAGACCAAGCCGGTGAAGATCACCGCGCCGGACAAGGCGGCCAAGCCGGAGTTCGCCGCGGCCGACTACACCGTGGAGACGAAGGATTACATCACCGGCTCCGGCTGGTGGCTGGAGTCGTACGACAACTTCCGCTCCGCCCACCTCGGCCCGCAGTTCACCGGAGGCTCGCTGACCCAGCAGTGGGACGCCCACTGGAGCAAGGGCACCAAGGAGCAGTACAGCACCACCACCGGCGGCAAGGTCAAGAAGCTCGCCACCGGCTTCACCCGGGCCTACAAGGCGTCCGAACTGGCCACGGTGAAGGTCGGCATGGGCTCGGCGGCGAGCGGCAAGAAGAAGGGCGCGGTCGGCGCCACCGGCTGGCTGCCGGGAGGCTTCTCCGCCTCCTCGGTCGCCATCCCGCAGACCCTGCCCGGCACCCGCACCCTCTACCTGTCCACTCAGGGCGGGGTGAAGTGGGACCTCGGCTTCGACCAGCACGGCGGTGTCGACGCGGAGGGCTGGCCGATCATCGAGGCCGGTTACACCGTCGGTGACTCACTGGTCCTCAAGGCCGGCAAGAAGTACTCCCGGACCGTGAACACGGCCGTCTTCGGGCCGCGTGTCACCTCGGACTCCGGTCTCTTCCGCGACGGCAACAGCATCTACGGGTTCCTCCCGCTGTTCGCCGACGGCAAGGGCAACCCCGGCGTCTCCCTGTTCACCTCGGCCACCACCAGCCTCTACCGCAACGGCACCAAGGTCGGCTCCCACGGCGACCCGCTGCTCGGGGGAGAGGGGTTCACGGTTCCCTCCGGGGACGCCTCCTACAAGCTGACGACCTCGGTCAAGCGCAGCGCCAAGGTCTCCGCCGCCTCCACCCGCATCGACGCGAGCTGGACCTTCCGCTCCAAGAAGACCTCCGACGTGAAGAAGCTGCCCGTCTCCACGGCCCGCTTCCAGGCGGTCACCGGACTGGACAGCAAGGTCAAGGCGGGCAAGAAGGCCACCTTCCCGGTCACCGTCGAGGGCGCCGCCAAGGGCAAGAACCTCAAGTCCCTGACGGTGTACGTCTCCTACGACTCCGGGAAGACCTGGAAGAAGACCACCGTCAAGAAGGGCAAGATCACCGTCAAGAACCCCGCCAAGAAGAAGGCGATCTCCTTCCGCGCCAACATCGTCGACAAGAAGGGCAACAAGTCGACGGTCTCGATCTACAACGCCTACCACGGCAAGTGAGCCGCCCGCCGGCCCACTGCTGAGCACCGGGCGAGGGCCCGCCGGAAGCACGGCTTCCGGCGGGCCCTCCGCATGCGCGACGCCCGGCCCGCGGACCTCCCGGCCCGCACGCGCGGCTCTCGCGGACCGCTCCGGTCTGCGGGCCGCGCAGCCGCCGCGCCGGACGGTCCTCAGTGCGGCAGCGTGGCCGGGCTGCCGCCGTTGGCCTCGTAGCCCGCGACCGCCAGGGCCCGGTAGACCGCGAACTCCGCGGCGGGATCCGGGGACAGGGTCCAGGGCAGCGCGCCGACATGGCCGTCGATGTGTATCAGCTGGTCCATGGCCTCCGCCCAGCGCTCACCCCGGACCAGGAAGAACACCAGAAGATGCCGGACGTGCGCCGCCATCGGGTCGTCGGGGCGGGCCGAGTGCACCGCGTGCAGCGCGCCGTGGACCGCCCTGGTCACCACCTGGCTCTGGTAGAAACCGCTGACCAGGTTCACCTCCGGCAGATGCTCGAACACGGCGAACAGCGGCATCGCGGCCAGCAGCGAACCCTGCGGTGCGCGCGCCGCCGCGGCCTCCGCGAACGAGTTCGCCAGTTCCCGCGAGCCGTGCCACTTCTCGCACCAGTAGTGCAGCGCGGCCAGATGCGCCCCCATGTGGGCCGGCGCCCGGTCCAGGATCCTCAGCCAGACCTGCTCGAAGTCCTTCTGCTCGTAGGCCAGTCCACGGGCCACCGAGAGCTCCACGATGTACGGGACCGGATCACCGGGCGCCAGCAGCGCCGCATCGCCGCACGCCGCCCGCGCCTCCTCCATGATGATCCGGAACTCGTCCGTCCCCCGCGTCGCCGTCCGCCACGCCTGCTGCACCAGGAACTCCGCGTGCACCGCCGCACCGCCCGCGTCCTTGGGCGCCTCGGCGCGCCACGCCCGCAGCCACTGCCCGCCCGGCGCCTCACCGGCCCCGCCGGGCCGCGCGGCGAGCTCCAGCGCGGCGGCGCCCGCGAAGGCCTGCACACGCTGCCAGCGCAGCTCGCTCTTCGCGTCCGTACCGGCCAGCAACTGCTGCGCCCCGCGGTAGTCCTGGGTGCGCTGGACCAGCTCCAGGACATCCAGGAGGTCCTGGTCGGGGCCGGGCATCCGGATGTCCAGCTGCTCCTCGAGGGCGAAGCCGTAGGCCGCCGGGTCCGCCGCGTCCGGATGGCCGGGGGGCACCTGCGCGATCCCGCCGCGCGTGCGCCTGAGGAACGGCACCAGCACGAAGCCGATCATGACCAGCCCGAGCAGGACCAAGAGAATCTCCATGCCACAAGCGAACCAGATCGCGTCGACGATTGGCGAACCTGCCGTCCGATCTGTGGAAAACTCCCGCGCGCGGGGGGACCCCCGGGCGTGCGGGGAACTCCCTGACGCGTCGCCCACCGTGCGCGGACTACCCTCGGGGCCCATGAGCGACAGGCACATCAGTCAACACTTCGAGACACTCGCGATCCACGCGGGCAACACCGCGGACCCCCTGACCGGCGCGGTGGTCCCGCCGATCTACCAGGTGTCCACCTACAAGCAGGACGGCGTCGGCGGCCTGCGCGGCGGCTACGAGTACAGCCGCAGCGCCAACCCGACCAGGACCGCGCTGGAGGAGAACCTCGCCGCCCTGGAGGGCGGCCGCCGCGGCCTCGCGTTCGCGTCCGGGCTGGCGGCCGAGGACTGCCTGCTGCGTACGCTGCTCAGCCCCGGCGACCACGTGGTGATCCCGAACGACGCCTACGGCGGCACGTTCCGGCTGTTCGCCAAGGTCGTCGCCCGCTGGGGAGTGGAGTGGTCGGTGGCCGACACCAGCGACCCGGCCGCCGTCCGGGCCGCCCTCACCCCGAAGACCAAGGTCGTGTGGGTGGAGACCCCCTCCAACCCGCTGCTCGGCATCACCGACATCGCCGCCGTCGCCCAGATCGCCCGGGACGCCGGAGCCCGCCTCGTCGTCGACAACACCTTCGCCACGCCCTACCTCCAGCAGCCGATCGCGCTCGGCGCGGACGTCGTCGTGCACTCCCTGACCAAGTACATGGGCGGCCACTCGGACGTCGTCGGCGGCGCCCTGATCACCGGCGACCCGGAGCTCGGCGAGGAGCTGGCCTACCACCAGAACGCGATGGGCGCGGTCGCCGGACCGTTCGACTCCTGGCTGGTGCTGCGCGGCACCAAGACGCTCCCGGTGCGCATGGACCGGCACAGCGAGAACGCCACCAAGGTCGCCGACATGCTCAGCCGGCACGCGCGCGTGACGAGCGTCCTCTACCCGGGCCTGCCGGAGCACCCCGGCCACGAGGTCGCCGCCAAGCAGATGCGGTCCTTCGGCGGCATGGTCTCCTTCCGCGTGGAGGGCGGCGAGGAGGCGGCCGTCGAGGTCTGCAACCGGGCCGAGGTGTTCACGCTGGGCGAGTCCCTGGGCGGCGTCGAGTCGCTGATCGAGCACCCCGGGCGCATGACGCACGCCTCGGTGGTCGGCTCCGCGCTCGAGGTCCCCGGCGACCTGGTGCGCCTCTCGGTGGGCATCGAGAACGTCGACGACCTGCTCGAAGACCTCCAGCAGGCCCTCGGCCGGTAAGGCCGCGCGGAGGGGCCGGCGGGGTGCGCGCCCGGCCGGTTCACCAGCCCGTCAGGGGTGGAGTCGTCCGTGACGGCGGCTCCACCCACGGGTGCGTGGTCAACGCCCAGATCACGAAGGCCAGGCTCGCCGCGAGCAGCACCAGCCACCCCAGGCGGCGGGCGAGCGCCCTGCGCCGCAGCATCCGGGCACCGCGGCGCGCGGCCTCCGCGGGCAGGTCGGGCGGCACCGGTGGCGGTGCCTGCTCCAGCAGCCGCCGGACGGCCGCGGCACGGCCCCGGCTCATGACGAGACCGTCCCGACGCCCCGCACCGAAGGAGTCGGCGCACGCCGCCGCCGGTCCAGTACCGCGGTCGTCGCGCGGTTGCAGATCGCGTGGACCCGGTCCGCGGACAGGCCGAGCAGGGCCGCCGTCTGCTCCTCGGTGACGTCCTCGTGGAGCCGCAGCACCAGGATCAGACGCTCCTGCGGGCCGAGCCCGGCCAGCGGACCCGCGGGGTGCGGACGGGAGCGGAGCAGGCCGCCGCGCTCGTGCCAGGCGGTACGGGCGAAGCGGGTGGCCAGGTACCGGCGGGTCCGGTCGTAGGGATCGTCACCGTGCAGCCGGTCCCAGCACGCGTACGTGTGGGCCAGCGCCAGGGTCAGCAGGCGCCGCGCGCGGGGGTTGTCGTCCCGCGCCTCCGCCGTGAGCAGGGTGGCGGCGTGCAGCAGCCGCCCGCCCGCGCCCGCGACGAACGCCTCGAACTCGCGGGCCCGGCGGGCGTCCCGGGACGCATGTCCTTGGATCAACCGCGCCTCCCGCACGCCTCTGCCCGGACCGGTCCCGGCCGCGAACGGCCTTCGGCGACGCGTGCGACGGGACCCGCATCTCATCTCAGGGCAGGGCCCACCCCGCGGTCAAGAGCCGCGCACGGCCCGGCGCGCAGGGCCTCTCGTACGGGTCAGCCGGATCAGCCGGGCCGGCCGGATCAAGCCGGGCCGGCCGGATCAAGCCGGGCCGGCCGGGTCAGGACTCCGGCTGACCGTCCTCCGGTCCCTGTCCCCCCGGAACCGACATCCGCGCGGAGAGCGCGCCGTTGAAGCGCGTGAGGAGCGCGCAGAACACCTCGCGCTCCCCCGGTTCCCAGTCGTGGGTCAGGTCGGCCATCAACTGGCGCCGTGAGGAGCGCACTTCCTCCAGGCGCGCCTGTCCGCGCGGAGAGAGCTGGAGCACGACCGCCCGGCCGTCCTCGGGGTGCGAGGTGCGCTTCACCAGTCCGGTGTCCACCAGCGGGGCCACCTGCCGGGTGACGGTCGACGAGTCGATGCCCATGCCGGCGGCGAGCGCCTTGACACCCATCGGGCCTTCTTTGTCGAGGCGGTTGAGCAGGAGGTAGGCGGCACGGTCCATGGAGTTGCGTACCTGGCCGACGCCGCCCAGCCGGGTCTGTTCGGCGCGCCGGGCGAACAGTGCCACCTCGTGCTGCAGCGTGTCGAGAAGACCGGTGTCACCGCCGGTCGTCATGTCCATCGACATGTCAGGTGTAGTGGGCATGGCCGGAGGCTCACTTCGTGGAGGGCTGCTTTATTGGGGGACAGAGTACGCGGCCGGGGGCCCCGTCGTACCGGCGCTGCGCAAAGCCGTATCCGTGGATCGGTCACCGCGATCGCCGACGGCCGTGAACTGCGATGCTGGAGTCATGAACCACGGCATGGCCGAATCCCTGCGTACCGTCACGGCCGACGATGTGCGCGGTGCCCGGAAGATGCTCTCGGGTGTGGCGAGGATGACCGCGATGGAGAGCAGCAGGCACCTGTCCCGGACGGTGGGCACACCGGTGCACCTCAAGTGCGAGAACCTCCAGCGGACGGGGTCGTTCAAGCTGCGCGGCGCGTACGTCCGGATCGCCGGGCTGCTGCCCGAGCAGCGCGCCGCCGGTGTGGTCGCGGCGAGCGCCGGCAACCACGCGCAGGGCGTCGCGCTCGCGTCCTCGCTGCTCGGGGTGCGGTCGACGGTGTTCATGCCGAAGGGCGCCCCGCTGCCGAAGATCAGCGCCACCCGGGAGTACGGCGCCGAGGTGCGCCTGCACGGCCAGGTGGTCGACGAGGCACTGGCCGCCGCCGAGGAGTACGCGGACGAGACGGGCGCCGTGCTGATCCACCCCTTCGACCACCCCGACGTCATCGCGGGCCAGGGCACCGTGGGCCTGGAGATCCTGGAGCAGTGCCCCGAGGTGCGCACGATCGTCGTCGGCATGGGCGGCGGCGGGCTGATCGCCGGGATCGCCGTCGCGGTGAAGGCGCTGCGGCCGGACGTCCGGATCATCGGGGTGCAGGCGGCGGGCGCGGCGGCGTATCCGCCCTCGCTGGCGGCCGGGTATCCGGTGTCGGTGCGCGATCCGGCGACGATGGCCGACGGCATCAAGGTGGGGCGGCCCGGCGATGTGCCGTTCGGGATCGTCGAGCACCTGGTGGACGAGGTCCGCACGGTCACCGAGAGCGAGTTGTCCGCCGCCCTGCTGCTCTGCCTGGAGCGGGCCAAACTGGTCGTCGAACCGGCCGGGGCGAGCCCGGTGGCGGCGTTGCTGAGCCGCCCCGACGCGTTCGCGGGCCCGGTCGTCGCGGTGCTCTCCGGTGGCAACGTCGACCCGGTGCTGATGGAGCGGGTGCTGCGGCACGGCATGGCGGCACAGGGCCGCTACCTGGCCGTCCGGCTGCGACTGACGGACCGGCCGGGCGCTCTCGCGTCGCTGCTCAGGGCGTTGTCGGTGGTGGACGCCAACGTCCTCGACGTGAGCCATGTACGGACCGATCCGCGGCTCGGGCTCACGGAAGTGGAGGTCGAGGTGCACCTGGAGACGAAGGGCCCGGAGCACTGCGCCGAGGTCGAACAAGCTCTGCGGAACGCGGGCCACACGGTCATGGACTGACCCGCTCATGGACTGGCCCGCTCATGGACTGGCCCGGGCGCCCGGCCCGTGCGGCCCGGCGACGGGATGACGAGGCCCCCGGCGCCGCGGCGGGGACGCTCACGCGTCCCGCGGCGGGCATGGCGCCGGGGGCACCCTCACGGTCCTGAGCCGTGGGTCGTGGGTCAGCCCTTGTACGGCTCGGCCTTCAGGATCTTCACGGAGGCCGTCTTGCCGTTCGGCAGTTCGTACTCCACGGTCTCGCCGATCCGGTGGCCGGTCACCCCGGCACCCAGCGGGGACTGCGGGGAGTACGTCTCGATGTCCGCACTCGCGTACTCGCGCGAGGCGAGGAGGAAGGCCAGCGTGTCGTCCTCGTCGCCGTCGAAGGCGATCGTCACGACCATGCCCGGCGCCACCGAACCGTCGGCCGCCGGCGCCTCACCGACCTTGGCGCTTTCGAGGAGCTGGGTGAGCTGCCGCACGCGGAGCTCCTGCTTGCCCTGCTCCTCCTTGGCCGCGTGGTACCCGCCGTTCTCCCGCAGGTCGCCCTCCTCTCGCGCAGCGGCGATCTTGGCGGAGATCTCCGTACGCGCGCGACCAGTAAGGTAGTCAAGCTCGTCCTTGAGCTTGTTGTACGCCTCCTGCGTCAGCCAGGTGGCGTTCTCGCTGGTCTGGGTCACTGGTGCTCCTCGTAGGTGCTGGAATACAAAGCAACGCCCTCCCTGAAGGATGTTCCTCCACGGATGGGCGAAACCACGAGCCTAACAATTCAGCGGCCAAAGGGGGAGGACATATGCCATCGGAGCCGTTTTTTCGCAGGTCAGCGGCCCTGTGCCGTGTGCGACACCGGCCCCCGGCAGCGGCGGAGCCGTCCGGAGCGGGCCGGAGTCAGCCGGCGTGGCAGCCGAGCAGCTCGGCCGTCGCGGCCGGGGAGGTCGTGCGGAGCGTGACGACCTCGTCGAAGCGTGTGCCGTCCCCGTCGAAGCGGAAGTCGGCGCGGCCCACCTCGGCGCCGTCCACGGTCTGGGAGCGCACCGTGCAGTAGCCGTCCACGCCCGCGTCCTTGTGGACCTCCAGGCGCACCTGCACGCTCTCCTGCGAGGTGTCGAAACCGATCATCTCGCCGCTGATCTGGCTACCCGCTACGTAGTGGTAGCCGAACCAGCCGATCAGGGCCAGCATCACCGCGCCCAGGCCCGCACCGACGATCTTGAGGGTGCGGTCGGCACGTTCGTCCGAGGTGCGGCCGTACCGGCCCTCGGGCGGTCGCGTACTCGCCGTACTCATGATCGTCTCCTCGGCGGGAAGGTGGGGACGCCTGTCCCGGGCGGTGCCCGGTGCCGGGCTCCGGAATTATTCGCCCCCGGCTTGGGTCACTATAGAAGTCTTCCGTCCTTCGCCCGACCGCCACCCCACCGCGACGTCCCAAGGGGACGACAGCCGGGGGAACCGCACCGGGCACCCGGGCGCCTACCGACTTGAGGAATGAGTCTTGACCGAGCAGCTGCGACTGATGGCCGTGCACGCCCACCCCGACGACGAGTCGAGCAAGGGCGCGGCCACCATGGCGAAGTACGTGTCCGAGGGGGTGGACGTGCTGGTCGTGACCTGCACGGGCGGGGAGCGCGGCTCCATCCTCAACCCCAAGCTGCAGGGCGACCCGTACATCGAGGAGAACATCCACGAGGTGCGCAGGAAGGAGATGGACGAAGCCCGGGAGATCCTCGGTGTGCAGCAGGATTGGCTCGGCTTCGTCGACTCCGGCCTGCCCGAGGGCGACCCGCTGCCCCCGCTGCCCGAGGGCTGCTTCGCCCTGGAGGACGTCGACAAGGCGGCCGGTGAGCTGGTGCGGAGGATCCGCGCGTTCCGTCCCCAGGTGATCACCACCTACGACGAGAACGGCGGCTATCCGCACCCCGACCACATCATGACCCACAAGATCACGATGGTGGCCTTCGAGGGCGCGACGGACGTCGAGAAGTACCCGGAGAGCGAGTTCGGCCCGGCCCACCAGCCGCTGAAGGTCTACTACAACCAGGGCTTCAACCGCCCCCGCACCGAGGCGCTGCACCGGGCGCTGCTGGACCGCGGCCTGGAGTCGCCGTACGGGGACTGGCTCAAGCGCTGGGCGGAGTTCGAGCGCAAGGAGCGCACGCTCACCACGCACGTCCCGTGCGGGGACTTCTTCGAGGTCCGTGACAGGGCCCTGATCGCGCACGCCACCCAGATCGACCCCGACGGCGGCTGGTTCCGGGTGCCGATGGAGATCCAGAAGGAGGTCTGGCCCACCGAGGAGTACGAGCTCGCGAAGTCGCTCGTCGACACATCCCTCCCCGAGGACGACCTCTTCGCGGGCATCCGGGACAATGCCTGACATGAGCGCTAGCGCAAGCCTGGCAATGAGCCACCTGGTCACCCTCGCCGAGGTCGACAAGGACAAGGTCACCCCCGGCGTCCTCGGCTTCATCGTCTTCGCGGTGATGGCCCTGGCGGTCTGGGGCCTGATGAAGTCGATGACCCGCCACATGAACCGGGTCGACTTCGACGAGCCCGCGGCCCGCCGGACCGGATCCGACGACGCCACGGAGCCGGCGTCGTCCGGCGCGGCCGAGAAGAAGAAGCAGAGCTGAGCCGCGTAGCGTCTCTGATCAGCTGAGCGAACCTGTGCGAACCGTGGGGTCCGGTGGGGGTTCTGCCCACCTGGGCGGGGAAGCGTGAGCGTGCAGGTGGAAGCCCGCGCCCAGTGCTGCCCCTCGCGGCCGGTGGCCGGTGGTGGGTGTGCTGGTCGTCGTCACGTCCTGGTGCCGGTGGGCTGCGCGGGGCAGCCGGGTCCGGTCCGTGTGAGCGTGTCCCTCCGGACGCTTGCCCGCCGGGCCTTGCGGTCTGGTGGGGGAGGGTGTCCGGCGTCGCCTGGGCGTCGGACGTGCCGTCTGAGGCCGGGTGGGCCCGGTCTTGGACCGGTCCCGGCCGGTGCTGGTGGTCGGGGTGATGGCGGCTTCGGCTTCGAGGTCGTCGACCACGGAGCGGATGGCCATGGCGCCGCCGGTGCGGCCTGTGACGGTCTTGGCCTGGTGGGTCAGGCCGCGTGCGGCGATACGCTTCCACGCGCCCGTGTCGCGGTCGCCCTGGTATCCGCAGGACGGGCAGAGCGCCCATTTCCAGCCCGGGGTGGTGGGCCGGTCCGGTGCCTTGCGGTGCCGCAGCGGCACGAGGCACTGGGGACAGTGTCTGGAGGTGTTGCGGGCCGGCACGGTGATGACGGCGATCCCCGCTTCGGCGGCCAGGTGCCGCATCCGGTCGACGATCCGCCCGCGCACCTGCTGGGAGAGCCGGGTGTTCATCGTGCGGCCCATGCCGAGGGCCTCCATCGAGCGGAGGTCTTCGACGTAGATCACGCTCGCTTCGGCGGTGACGGCCTGGTCGACGGCCCAGCGGGCGGCAGCCTGTGCGAGGGCGTCATTGAGGTTCGACCTGCGGGCGGACACGCGCCGGATCTCGTCGGTGAGGGCCAGCGTCCTGGCCGCCAGCGGATGGTCGGTGTCGTCGCCGATGAGCCGCTGGTAGTGGTCGGCCTTCGCCTGCAGGTGCTCGAACAGGCGGCGCAGGCGGTGCTGTTTCGCGAGCACGCCGGCCGTACGGAACATGCCCCCGGAGCCGGGAGCGGTGATACGCCCGTCCTCGTGGAGGCGGGCGGTGCCGGCGGACAGCAGGGTGTTCAGGCCCCAGTCCACCCCGAGCGCGACGGTGTGTCCGGTACGCCGGGTCTTCGGGACGGCGTGGGTGTAGGCGAGATCAGCCCGTACCGTGCCCTGGTGGATGCGCAGGATGGGCAGGTGCAGCACCGCGCTTTTGGGGATCGTCGGCGGCAGCGCAACGGGGCAGGCGATCCACGTCCAGTCCCGGTAGGACCGCGGGTCGGGCCGGGTGGGAAGCTGTAGCCGCAGCAGTGCCCGGCCCGGATCGCTCTCGTGCCGTTCGATGGTGGCCTGCTGTCTGTCGCAGGCGGACAGCAGCAGCATCCGGGCCACCCGGGGCGCGGCCTCCAGCTGGAACACATCGGTCGGCATCCGCCCGTGCTTCCTGGCGAACGCGGCGATCTGCCGGGTGCGGGACTTGATGACGCTGGACGGCAGATGCTGCCCGCCGGGTACCGCTTCGCGGACCGCGTCCCACTCCTGGGCGGTCCGCCTGGCCGGATCGGCGGGCCAGGCCCCAAGGACACCGCAGGTGAGGTCCGCGCGCCACTTCGCACAGCGGAGCGTGCGGCCGGCCTGTTCCTGGGCCATGCGCACGATCCGGTCGTTGACCTTCACACCCTTGGGAGCGGTCACGGTCCAGCCCAGGCGGCGCAGCGCCATCCAGGCGTTCGACGGAAGCTTCCGGCCGCTCGCGTCCTCACCGGAGGCGAGGATGTCCACGTCGGTGGTGTTCCAGCGCTCGGCCGTCAGCTCGCTTGTCATGCCGGACACCAGGTCCACGGCCCAGCCGACCCGCTCGGCCAGCAAGGAGGCGGACACGAGTTCACCGGTCTTCTCGTCGACCGCCGCGCGCAGCAGGCCACGAGCGCACGCTGTGCGGGAGGTCTCGCCCTCGCCGACCGGCAGCTTCCGGCTCACCAGCCCTCCTTCACCCGTGATGCTGTCATCCGATCAACGACACACCCGCGCAAAGGTCACACATGCGAACCTCACACTCGCCTGCCATACCGAAACCGGTACCGGACGCACGACACGACATCACCAGATGACACCCTCACTACGGACACCAAAGGAAACGCGTGAGCCTTCCGCCCCCCGGAGGGCTACGCGGCAGCACCCTGCCGGGCCTGTGGCAGCCTGCCGGTCCTGTGGCAGCACCCGCTGGGCCCGTGCCCCTACGCGGCTGACCCCGTGGGCACCCCCATCACCTCGCGGGCGTGGAGGCTGGGGACCATGCCGAGGTGCCAGGCCTGCCAGCCCGCCTCCAGGCTGACCCCGCGCTCCAGCAGGAGCTGGTAGGCGTCCACGTAGTCGCCCAGCTTCTCGTCGCGGGCGGCGTGCGCGGTCCGGGCCAGCTGCGCCAGGTCCTCCTGGGCCACCGCCGTACCGACCTCGGTACCGCCCGGGGCCGCGTACGGCAAAAGCGTGCAGCGCAGGAACCGGGCCCAGTCCTCGCCGCGCCGGTCCCCGTAGGACGCGAACAGCGCCGTCGCCTCGTCGCACAGGGCCAGCGCCTGCTGGGTGCGGGCGTTGCCCGCGTCGACGACCGCCAGCTCCAGGCACGTCCACGCCTCGCCGTGGGCCACCCCGATCCGCTGGAAGTCCGCGCGGGCGTCGACCAGCAGCTGACGGGCGAAGCCCGAGTTGCGCAGCGAACCGGTCCGCGCGGCCCGCTGGTCGCGGGTCACCCGGGCCGAATGGTGCCGGGCGCAGGCCAGCCCGTAGACGTCCCGCATCCGGGAGAACATGGTGCGGGACCGCTCCAGCTCGCGCACCGCCCGGTCCAGGTCCCCGGTCTCCTCCAGCGCCTGGCCCAGGTAGTACAGCGTCCACGCCTCCCCGCGCGCGTCCTCGTTGTCCCGGTGCCGGGCGGCGGCCTGCCGCAGCTCCTCCACCGCCGGGGAGGCGTCCCCGGCGAGCAGCCGGGCCCGGGCCAGCTGGGTCAGCGCCCACGCCTCGCCCCGGGCGTCCCGGGTACGGCCGTACAGCTCGAGCGCCTCGCGCAGCTCGGACTCGGCGTGCGGGACGTCCCCCGTGCGCAGCCTCAGCTGCCCGAGCTGGAAGTGCGCCCAGGCCTGACCGTGCACGGACTCGCCCGCGCGGTGCAGCACCAGCGACTCGGTGAGCAGGTCCAGCGCCTCGGACAGCCGGGCGCGGTCGCGTTCCACCGCGCCCAGCGCGTGCATCGTCCACGCCCGGTCGGCGGCCAGCTGGGGCGCGGACTGCAGGTCCATCGCCTCCCGCAGCCTCGCCGACGCCTCCGTCAGATTGCCCTGGTGGTGCAGCGTGATGCCGAGGGAGGTCAGCGCCCGCGCGGCCCCCGCGTCGTGATGGGTCTCCCGGTACAGGTCGACCACCGAGGACAGCGTCGTCCGCGCCGTGTCCAGTTCACCCAGCTGACGTGCCGCGATACCCGTGCGCCACTGCACCGAACGTCTCAGCAGACCCTTGTCCACGGTCTGTGCCAGCTCGTTGATCTCACCGAGGCGGTACAGGTCGCCGCGGAGCAGGCAGTAGTCGCACAGCGCGCCGAGGAGGTTCAGCACCGCCGCCTGGTTCACGCCCTCCGAGTGCCGCAGCGCCGCCGTGATGAAGCTCGACTCGTCGTCCAGCCAGCGCAGCGCCTCGTCCAGCGAGGTGAAGCCGTACGGGCCGAAGCGGTCCGAGCGGGTCGACATGTTGCCGTCGACCAGCCGCAGCACCGAGTCGGCGAGCTCGGCGTAGTTCACGATCAGCCGTTCCTGCGCCGCGGTCCGCTCGGCCGGGTCCTCCTCGTCCAGGAGGCGGGCCAGTGCGAAGGCGCGTACGAGGTCGTGCAGCCGGTACCGGCCGGACCGCACCGGGGTGATCAGGCCGGCCCGGGCCAGTGCCTGAAGATGCCGGGTCCCCTCGGCCTCGTCGGTGGCCAGCAACGCGGCCGCCGCCGCGGCGCCCAGCGACACCCGGCCGGCCAGCGCCAGCCGGCGCAGCAGCCGCCGCAACGGCTCCGGCTGGTCGGTGTAGCGCAGCCACAGGGCGCGCTCGACCGGGCCCACCGGGCCGTAGGCGCCCAGGTCGGCGGCGAGCGCGCGCGGGGAGCGCGGGCCCAGGGAGGAACCGGCGATCCGCAGCGCCAGTGGCAGCCCGCCGCACAGTTCCCGGACCCGGTCGGCGGAGTCGGCGGCCTCGCTGCCGGTCACCGACGGGTCCTGCGCGACGGCGGCCAGCAGTTCCCCGGTGCCCGCCGCGTCCAGGGCCCGTACCGGCAGCTGGTGCACCCGGGCCGGCAGGTCGTCGGGCAGGCCGAGCGGCGCGCGGGAGGTCACCAGGACCAGACTGTCGGACCGCTCCGGCAGCAGGGTGCGGACCTGCTGCGGATCGGCCGCGTCGTCGAGGACGACCGTCACCGGCATGCCCGTCACATGCTGGTGGTACAGCTCGCTCAGCCGTCTCACCTGCTGGTCGGGGGAGGACCGCTCGCGGAACAGCAGCTGCTCGCGGGGCGCCCCCAGCCGGTTCAGCAGA
Organism: Streptomyces sp. GDS52; assembly: GCF_052246875.1. Taxonomy (NCBI): domain Bacteria; kingdom Bacillati; phylum Actinomycetota; class Actinomycetes; order Kitasatosporales; family Streptomycetaceae; genus Streptomyces; species Streptomyces sp. GDS52. The sequence continues at coordinate 2,644,954 of NZ_CM125966.1, read as the reverse complement.
TGCAGCAGCGCGTCCCGGGTGGACAGCGGCGGCTCACCGGGGCTGTCGGCGCGCAGATCGACCACGCAGGCGCCGCGGAAGTAGTCCTTCAGGTCGTGCGTCGCGCGCACCGCGAGGGTGGTCCGGCCGCTGCCGGGCTCCCCGTGCAGCACCACCACCGTCGGCTGTGTCTCCGTGCTCGCGCGCGCCGCCCGCACCCACTGCCGGATCCGCGCCATCTCCTGCCGCCGCCCGGCGAACGGCCCCACCGGCTCCGGTAGTTGCCCGAACGACTGCTCCAGCACACTCCGCCCGCGGGCTGCCGCGCTCTTGTCCGCGCCGCGCAGCCGCGGCCCCGTCTGCCGGGAGCCCGTGGACGCGGCGAGCATCCGCTGCTGGTCCAGGAACGGCCGGATGCCCCGCACCTCCAGCGCCGTCAGCCACTGCAGCCGTAACTGCTCCGGCCCGCCCGGCTGGCTCGCCGCGCCGGCCCGGTGGTGCGCGGCGGGCACATGCGCGCCCACCACCTTCACCACGGTCGCCGCCGCGCCGGCCACGCCGACGGCCACGCCCGCGCCCAGCGCCGTCCCGGTCCCCGTACCGAGGGCGAGGTCGGCGACCACGGCCGTGAGCCCGGCCACCCCGGCCACCAGCAGCGGCGTCCCGGCGCCCTCGCGGGCGTACCGCTGGCGGAGGGTGAGCTGCCCGGCCGACGCCTCGTCCAGCGCGCGGATGTACGCCTCGTACTCCTCGGCCGCCGGCCGCGCGATCGCGTCCAGCGTCCCGCGCGCCCGGGAGAGCAGCACCTTCCCGTCGGCACGCCCGCCCGACCGGCGTACCTCCTCCTCCACAGCCCGCGCCAACAGCCGCTCCGCGTCCGCACGATGAGCGTCCCGCATGTCACGTCCCCCTCCGGCGGCCCCGGTCGCCCCCGGTGTGCCCGGAAGTCCTCGGGTCCCTTCCGACCCATCCCCGAGACCCCTGCCGGTTATGCGTCGGCCAAGTGTCCTGTGCACAAAGCCTCTTGGAGAGGAGGAGACAGGACGAAACCCGGGAGCGCGGCGGGGCGGGGAGAGGAACCGGATGCTTCCGGGAGCCGGCCGGGCCGCCGCCGTGGACCCGCTCCCCGACCGCGGGCGGACAGGCCGGCGTACCGGTGTGCCGGCGTGCCCCGATCGGCGGACGCCCGCCGGGCCGCCGGGCCCCGCCGGAGGCCGGTGACACCCCCTCCGCGAGGCTACTAGGGGTGAAAGCTGCTACAAATTTTCTAGTCATTCCTAGTCATCTCTAGTCGCGGATGTCGAATATCTTGGCCTTGTGAAGCTTTCGGAGTGGGCCCGGCAGCAGGGCGTGAGCTACCAGACCGCCTGGCGATGGGTGAAGGACGGGAAGATGCCCGTTCCGGTCCGCCAGGCGCCGTCCGGAACATGGTTGGTCACTGAGCCCGCTCCGGCCGTCTCGGTGGCCTCGGGGCGGGTGGTGGCGTACTGCCGCGTGTCGTCCACCGACCAGAAAGCCGACCTCGAGCGGCAGGCGGCCCGGGTCGTGGCCGGCGCGAACGGGCTCGGCCTGGCCGTCGCCGAGGTCGTCACCGAGGTCGGCTCGGGGCTGGACGGGCGGCGCCGCAAGCTGCACCGCCTGCTGTCCGACCCGCAGACGGCGGTGATCGTGGTCGAGCACCGGGACCGGCTGGCCCGGTTCGGCGTCGAGCATCTCGAAGCCGTCTTGTCGGCGTCCGGGCGGCGCCTGGTCGTCCTCGACCCCACCGAGACCACCGATGACCTGGTACGGGACATCACCGAGGTGCTCACGTCGATGTGCGCCCGCCTGTACGGGCGGCGGGCGGCGAAGAACCGCGCCGCCCGCGCGGTGGCCGTGGCGACCGGCGAGGCCGCCGAGTGAAGAAGTTCCAGGCGCAGCCCGGGTTCGCCGTGCAGGCGTTCCGGTTCGCACTCGACCCGAACGTCACCCAGGAGCATGCGCTGCGGTCGCACTGCGGTGCCGCGCGGGCCGCCTACAACTGGGCCGTCGGCTGGGTGACCGCGTCGTGGTGGCAGCGCCGCGCGGAGGAGTCCTACGGCGTCGCCGAGGAGCAGCTGACAAAATGGCGGCCGTGGTCGCTGCCCGTCCTGCGGAAGGCGTTCAACGAGGCCAAGCACACCGACCCGCGGTTCGCGGCCTGGTGGGAGGAGAATTCCAAGGAGGCGTACTCCACCGGTCTCGCGAACGCTGCTGCCGCGTTCGACAACTACGCGAAGTCGAAGCGGGGCAAGCGCCGTGGCCGTGCGATGGGTATGCCGCGGTTCAAGTCGAAGCGGAAGACGCGTCTTGCCTGCCGGTTCACCACCGGCACCATCCGCGTGAACACGGACGGCCGGCATGTGACGCTGCCCCGGCTGGGCACGCTCCGTGCCCACGAGCCCACCGCCGGGCTCCTCGCCCGCGTCCAGGCCGCAACGGCACGCATCCTGTCCGCCACGGTGCGGCACGAGCGGGGACGCTGGTTCGTGTCCTTCCAGGCCGAGGTCAAGCGCGACCTCGAACGCGTGGCACGCCCGGACGTGGCCGTCGGCATCGACCTCGGCGTGAAGACCCTCGCGGTCATGGCCGACTCGACGGGCGAGATCCGTACCGCGCCCAATCCCGGCCACTACGACCGGGCGCGCAAGCAGCTGCGCCGCGTCTCCCGCGTCGTGTCCCGACGCCAGGGCCCCGACCGGCGCACCGGACGGCAGCCGTCGAAGCGGTGGGAGAAGGCCAACGCCCAGCGCAACAAGGTGCACCACCGGGTGGCGAACCTCCGCGCGGACGCCCTGCACAAGCTCACCACCAGCGTGGCCGCCGAGTACGGCACCGTGGTGGTGGAGGACCTGAACGTCGCCGGGATGCTCCGCAACCGGCGTCTGGCCCGTAGGATCGCCGACGCCGGATTCGGCGAGATCCGCCGACAGCTCACGTACAAGACCCGCCGGCGCCACGCCACCCGCCTCGTGGTCGCCGACCGCTGGTACCCCTCCTCCAAGACCTGTTCCGGGTGCGGCGCGGTGAAAGCCAAGCTGCCGCTGCACGTGCGGAGCTATGAGTGCGACGCCTGCGGCCTGGTCATCGACCGGGACGACAACGCCGCACTCAACCTCGCCGCCCTCGCGACGGCCTGCGTGACTGGTACCGGAGTGGCCGGAGACCAGGACACCGCCCCGGCGGTGTCGAAGCCTCGTGGAGCCGACCAGAAGACCCGCGCCACCCGCACCCGTCGCGAGACGGTGACGGGGCGGGCAGGTGGCGCAACCCTGCCGCAGCAGCGGCAGACGGAAACGAGAGACCGTCCTCAAACCGAGCCCCTGACGCTCTGGTGACGAGACGGACCTTCCGGACCGAAATGCCCGGAAGGCCGAGACCTGGCTACGGTCTCGGTGACGGCAGGATGGAGCACATGGCGAACCGACCGGCCCACGAGACGTCCCCGTACCTCCTTCAGCACGCCGACAACCCCGTCGACTGGTGGCCCTGGTCGGACGAGGCCTTCCCACAGGCGCGCGAGCGGAACGTGCCCGTCCTGCTGGTTGGAATTCCGAGGCAGACGTCGGGCATCTGCGCAGCGGGAAGAGCGAAACTCGGGTGCCGGGCTTCCGGCGTCTGAGAGTATTGCCGCAGCTACGCCGACGCGTCGTCGGGGCGGCGTGCGCTGGACGTGGTGTGAGGGAACGGAGCCCAGGTGTCGTTGGAGAGGTTCTCGCTGGAGAACTATCGCTGCTTCAGAGAGAAGCAGGAGGTGGAGCTCGGCAAGATTACCATCGTGCTGGGTCGGAATAATTCCGGCAAGAGCGCTGTCGTGCGAGCGCTCCCGCTTCTGTCCATCGGTATCCGCGGCGACTCCTCGTATCCTCTGGACCTGGAGCTGGTTCAGGGCTTCACTCCCTCGTTCGCCGATCTGATCCACGGCTCGTCACCCCATGGGCACATTCGCCTGGGCGCATCGATCGGCATCGAGGGTGGCGAGGTCGTCAGTGCCACCGCCGAGGTCCAGAACATCGCCAACCAGGGAATGCAGCTGGTTTCCTCGTTGGAGATATCCTGCGGGTCGGAGGTCGCGAACATCTCCTGGATTCCCGGCATCGACGCCTACTCTCCCGAGAAGCGCGCTTATCTTATCGACGGCCATGAGGGCAAAGTTGGATTTAGCGGGCTGCTGCCCGATCCGGCCGACTGGCCGGACTCCGTCGGCGGTGTCTGCGGAGTCACCGGGCTGATTCGGGAAGGCCTTGACGAGATCCGGTATCTGGGTCCGTTCAGGAAGAGTCCGGAGCGCTTCTTCCGGTCTCCGGTCAGAACCCTGGGCAGCGTCGGCTACAGGGGGGAGAGGGCCCTCGGCGTACTCGCCGCGGATGAGATGTACGGGCGCGGTCTGATCGGCCGTGAGGCGAACACTCTGCTGGAAAGCATCTTGCCTGGCTGGCGCCTCGAAGTCACCGATGTCGGCTCCGGGATGTACATCCCCAAGCTGCGTTCCTTGCGCGACCCCGATCTCCTCGTCCACATCGATGACGTCGGCACCGGTGTGGTCCAGTTCCTGCCGATAGTCATCCAGCGAGCCGCAGACCGCGTGGAGTCGCCTGCCGGACCTGTGATCGAGATCGTGGAGGAGCCCGAACTCCATCTCCATCCTTCGGCGCACGCCGCGATCGCCGATTTCTATGTTGACGCCGTGCAGGAGTCGCAGGTGCGCTTCCTGGTGGAGACGCACAGCGAGAACTTCCTCCTCAGGCTGCGTCGACGGGTTGCGGAGCGGAAGCTGGCGCCGGAAGACGTGAAGATCTACTTCGTCGAGCAGACCGAGGGGGCCGCTACCCTGCGAAAGATCGAAGTGGATGCCCTCGGCAACCTCGACTACTGGCCGCGGGGAGTCTTCGCAGAGGACTTTGAGGAGGTTCGCGCCCTCGCGGACGCGCAGGCGAATCGGATCAACGATGCGCGTTGAGATTCCGGTCGAGCTGCTGACAGACCGTCAGGGTGACGAAAACGCAGAGCTCATATTGAAGCTGATCGCGTTCTTCAGGGAGGCGCGGCATGAGTGGGTGATCTCCCCCCCGTGATGTGGAGGCCGTCCATGCGTTCCTGGAGCGTCACGTCCCGGTCCTGGCGCAGATCTACCTGCTGCTCGCGCAGAAGGCGAGCATGGCTCAGGCTTGGGCGCCGCACGGGGGTACCACCGGCGTGGTCAGGGTGACTGGCGAGACGCTGGCAGCAGACATCCGCGACTTGGAGCGGCCAGCTGTGCTGGTCGTGGAGAACGCGATCTACGACTGGCAGATGATCGAGGCGCTCGCGCGCCTGTTGGGCTGCGAGGACGTCGTCGACGCCAAGGAAGACAGCCGCCTCGGTGTGTACAACGGAGGCGGCAAGGACGGCGCGACTCGGCATGCCGTCGATCAGGCCGCGCAGTTCTCCAGGACCAAGCGTGTGGTCCTAGTCATCGACAGTGACAGTTTCCACCCCACGGACCGGACCGCCAATCATGAGAAGGCTGAAGTCGCGGCCCGCGAAGGCGTCAATTCGCACGTCCTCAGCTTCCGGGAGATGGAGAACTACATTCCCAACCGGGTCCTGGCCCGCCAGCCGAAGAAGACCGTAGGAATGTCCTCCATGGCCAAGCGCCTGGAGTCCCTCAAAAACTTCTCGACCGAGCAGCGCGCCCACTTCGACATGAAGCATGGATTCAAAGGGAAACCGCAGAAGGGCCCCGACAGGAAGGGGCGGCATTCCGGGAAGGTGGGGGCGACCTACGTCATTCCCACGCGCCACGGTGATCTGTACGAAGAAGTGGCGGAGCAGGATCTCATCACCCTCCAGGATGGATTCGGGACGGACTTGCCGGATCTGTTCCTGCAAGAGGTGATGCGCGGCGGCATATCGGATCGGGACCTGGATGGCCTGGGACCCGGAGCGAAGCAGGAATTGCAATCGATGTTCGAGACGATTCGGGGCGTGATCTGAGCATGGGAGATGTCGAGGTGGTTAAGGATATCTCGGTGGTGCCGGAGGTCCATTTCCTGGAGCAGGTGCTGGAGCGGATTTCACAGGGCGAGCTGCGGGTGCCGAAGTTCCAGCGCCCTTTCCTGTGGCGCCCCGAGCAGATGCTTCAGCTCTTCGACAGCATGGAGCGCGGCTATCCGATGGGAAGCCTGCTCATCTGGGAGACCACCATGCCGCTCGAAAGCCTCGACACCATTGGTGGGCGCAGAATTCCGCCGGCACCAGGGGGGGCGAAGGTCGCCTATGTGCTGGACGGTCATCAGCGGCTCTCGACGCTCTTCGGCGTACTCCACCGCTCAGCTGACGCTCCGCGGTCCACGCGGCAGGAGGACTGGATGTGGTGGGTCTACCGGCCGCTCGTCCGGTCGGAACACGACGGCTTGCGTTACCGCCACTGGAAGAGTGGCGAGGAGGTGCCCAGCCACTTCCTGCCTATGCGGTCCGTGCTGGGGACTCTGGACTTCCTCGAATACGCACGGAAGCTGTCCGATGTCTCCGCCTCTCGTGAGGAGGCCGACCGCCTCACCACGGAGAGCGAGCGCATCGCGAAGCGGGTGAAAAACTACAAGGTCTCCGTGGTGCGTATGGAGGGCGGCACTCTCCAGCAGGCCATCGAGGTCTTTTCCAGGATCAACAGTAGTGGCCAGAAGATGCGTCCCGACCAGATGGTTTCCGCTCTGACCTACGGGACCATCGGCTCGGAGACGCTCAGCGACAAGATGGAGGAGATCAAGGGACGGGTCGCCGCTTCTGGCTTCGGCGAGATCCCGATCATGACGATCTTTCAGACCGTCCTTGCGCTGTCCGGCGAGGAGGACGTGCAGCGGGACACATCCTGGGAGACGATGGCCCGCAAGGTACAGGGCCAGCTCATGACCGCAGTGACGGACACAGACCTGACCCTCCAGCAGGTAGTCGAGTTCCTGCAGAACGAGGTCCGAGTCCCGCTGGCCCGCTTGGTTCCCTACAACATCCAGATCATGCTGCTCGCCGTCTTCTTCCACTTCTCCGGCAAGGTCGAAGCGGAGCAGCGGGTCAAGCTCCGGAACTGGTTCTGGACAACGTCGCTGGCGGGCACCTTCGCCGGGTCCACCACCACCCAGGTCCGGAACTTCATCATGGAGATGAAGGCTTTCGCCCGGGGCAAGGGCGGGCTCAGCTACTCCGGTGAGCGGGCCCGTTCCTTCCCCGAGCGCTTCGACCTGCGCAGCGCGCGCGTGCGCGCCTACCTCCTCTGGGATCTGCAGACGTTCCCGGAGCGGAAGAACCTCGACGGCGGCACCGCCAACGTACTGGAGCAGTTTGCGACGGCACACAGCGAGACCTATCGACACATCATCACTCAGAGTGGGGTCCCAGGGGCGTCCAGCCCCGCCAACCGGATCGTCATGACGACACCGCCAGGCGTGTCGATTCGGCAGGCGCTTATCAGACTCGCAGAGGAGGGGAGGACCGACATCCTGGACTCACACGGAGTCAGTCTCGCGTCCATCGAGCACCTCAAGGCCGACGAGTTTACCGACTTCATTCTTGCGCGCCAGCACGAGCTGGCCGCGCGGGAGCGGCAGTTCATCGAGAGCCTGGGCATCAAGTCGGCGGACACGGAGGTCGGGGAGGCCGATATCGACACAGAGTAAGGGTCAGCGAGTCCAGGCTTGTACAGCCTCGAAGGCACAACGGGGATTTCCCTACCCTGACTCGACGCCCAGCGGCACGACGCGATCCTGTGTGTTCACGTCACTCTGCCGCGGTGTCGGAGCCCCGGAGGTCGCGGCAGGAAGCGAGGATCACTCGGACATCACTCACTTCCTCCTCGGTTTCCAGGGCTGTTTGCTGGATTCGGCGAGGGGCTCGTCATGTGCTTCCTGGACCGTCGCTGCCGGGCTGCTGCGGTCGTTCGGCGAGACCAACGCTTGGGTCTGGTGCCGGAGATACGTGATGTCGTCGTGCACCATGTCTCCGGCATTATGGTGCGCATCCATGTCGCCCTCTTCTGGGCTGGACATACCCTCATGCCGAGCAACGGCGGGTGGGCACACCTCGGTCAAGAGGACGGGGCGTGCGGGTTCCACAGGCTAGGCAGGGGTGGTGTGAGAGTCTGGGCGCATGAATCGGCTGGCTGGTGTGACCTCGCCTTATTTGCTTCAGCATGCTGAGAATCCCGTCGACTGGTGGCCCTGGACGCCAGAGGCGTTCGAGGAGGCGCGGCGGCGGGATGTGCCGATCCTGCTCAGTGTCGGCTACGCCTCGTGCCACTGGTGCCATGTCATGGCGCACGAGTCCTTCGAGGACCGGGCCACCGCCGACTATCTGAACGAGCACTTCGTGAGCGTCAAGGTGGACCGCGAGGAGCGCCCCGACGTGGACGCCGTCTACATGGAGGCCGTGCAGGCGGCGACCGGGCAGGGCGGCTGGCCGATGACCGTGTTCCTCACCCCGGACGCCGAACCGTTCTACTTCGGCACCTACTTCCCGCCCGAGCCCCGGCACGGCATGCCGTCCTTCCGGCAGCTGCTCCAGGGCGTGCACCAGGCCTGGGAGGAGCGCCGGGAGGAGGTCACCGAGGTCGCCGGGAAGATCGTGCGGGACCTGGCCGGGCGGGAGATCTCCTACGGCGACGCACAACTCCCGGGCGAGGAGCAGCAGGCGCAGGCGCTGCTCGGGCTCACCCGGGAGTACGACGCGCAGCGCGGCGGGTTCGGCGGAGCGCCGAAGTTCCCGCCGTCCATGGTGCTCGAGTTCCTGCTCAGGCATCACGCCCGCACCGGCGCCGAAGGCGCCCTGCAGATGGCGCGGGACACCGCCGAGCGCATGGCCCGCGGCGGCATCTACGACCAGCTCGGCGGCGGTTTCGCCCGCTACTCCGTCGACCGGGACTGGACGGTGCCGCACTTCGAGAAGATGCTCTACGACAACGCCCTGCTCTGCCGCGTCTACGCCCATCTGTGGCGGTCCACCGGCTCCGGGCTCGCACGCCGGATCGCACTGGAGACCGCCGACTTCATGGTCCGCGAACTGGGCACGCCCGAGGGCGGGTTCGCCTCCGCGCTGGACGCCGACAGCGACGACGGGAGTGGCAAGCACGTCGAGGGCGCCTACTACGTCTGGACGCCGGAGCAGTTGCGCGAGGTGCTCGGCGAGCAGGACGCCGAACTCGCCGCGCGGTACTTCGGGGTGACGGAGGAGGGCACCTTCGAGGAGGGTGCCTCGGTGCTGCAACTGCCGCAGCAGGACGAGGTGTTCGACGCCGACCGGATCGGCGGGGCCGGCGGGGTCAGGGAGCGGCTGCTCGCGGCGCGGGGCGCCCGTCCGGCCCCCGGCCGGGACGACAAGGTCGTGGCCGCCTGGAACGGGCTGGCGATCGCCGCGCTCGCCGAGACCGGCGCCTACTTCGACCGGCCGGACCTGACCGAGGCCGCGGTCGCCGCCGCCGACCTGCTGGTCCGGGTGCACCTCGACGACCACGCCCGGATCGCCCGGACCAGCAAGGACGGCCGGGTCGGCGCCAACGCGGGTGTCCTGGAGGACTACGCCGATGTCGCCGAGGGCTTCCTCGCGCTGGCCTCGGTGACCGGGGAGGGGGTGTGGCTGGAGTTCGCCGGTCTGCTCCTCGACCATGTGCTGGCCCGCTTCACCGACCCGGAGACGGGCGCCCTGTACGACACGGCCTCCGACGCCGAGCGGCTCATCCGGCGCCCGCAGGACCCGACGGACAACGCCGTGCCGTCCGGCTGGACGGCCGCCGCCGGGGCGCTGCTGGGGTACGCGGCGCAGACCGGATCCGCGCCGCACCGCACCGCCGCGGAGCGGGCGCTGGGCGTGGTGAAGTCGCTCGGTCCGCGGGTGCCGCGGTTCGTCGGCTGGGGTCTCGCGGTCGCCGAGGCGGCGCTGGACGGTCCGCGGGAGGTCGCGGTGGTCGGCCCGGCGCTCGACGACCCGGCCACGGCGGCCCTGCACCGCAGGGCGCTTCTGGGGGTCGCCCCGGGCGCGGTGGTCGCCGTCGGCGCGCCGGAGGGCGACGAGTTCCCGCTGCTGGCCGACCGGCCCCTGGTGGGGGGTGAACCGGCCGCGTACGTCTGCCGTAACTTCACCTGCGAGGCGCCGACCACCGACCCCGACCGGCTGAGCACGGCCCTGGGCGGCTGAGGCGGCGGACGTGTCGGGGCGGCGTGTGCTCGGCTCACCGGTCGACGGCGGGTGGGACCACGCCGGCACCCGGCGGAGCACCGTCGACCGGTCCACCGTCGGGGCCGCCGCCCGGTCTCCCGGGCTGAGGCCGGTGCCACGGCTCGGCCGGTCCGGCGCCGGGTGCCGCCGAGGACGTGGGCCGGGCGCCGTGGCGGACGGGGATCAGGCGCCGCTGAGGATGAGCGCGCCCATGGTGAGCATGGCGGCCCACTGCACGGCGACGGCCCCGGACCTGGCGGGTAGCCACCGGGTCCGGGGCCACGCCGTGGCCAGTACCCCGGCCACGAGGGCGGTCACGAAGAAACCCGGGGTGAGCCCGTCCGGCACGCCGGAGCACTGCTCGCCGTAGGCCAGGCAGCGGCTGCCCCGCTCGGTGGACAGGACGACGATCCAGGCGAGGACCACGGTGGGCAGCAGCAGGACGAGTCCGGCGACGGACCATACGGTCAGCGTGCGGGTGGCGGAGTGCGGCGGCGGTGCGTTCGTGCTCATGCCGTCATCCCACCGCGCCGGCCGGCGCCCGGACATCGGCCGGGGTACTCAGCGGCCCTGAGTGCTCCGGCTCAGCGCGCGCTCCACGATCGCCTCCAGCTGGTCGTGGTGGGCGCCCCGCCAGTAGGCGCGGCCGCAGTCGGCGCACCGGGCGAACACCTTGTACGAGCGGTGCGTGCCGCTCTTCAGCTGGTCGGCGACCTCGTCCTTGGTGGCGGGGCCCAGCAGGCCGTTGCAGGCGGTGCAGCGGGTCCAGGGGCGCAGTTCGGGCTGGAAGCGGTCCAGTACGTAGGGGAGTTGCTCCTCGGGCCCGGTGCTGTAGACGAACGCGCCGGCCCACAGTTCCCGGCGGCGCAGCAGGCCGCGGTCGCGGCTGAGCATCACCCGCTGTTCGGCCGCCGAGCGGGCGGCCAGCGCCGGGTCGCCGATGTCCGTCGACTCGTACGCCGTGTCCACGCCCAGCAGCCGCAGCCGGCGGGCCAGCGTGCCGAGGTGCACGTCGAGCAGGAAGCGCAGCGGGGCGCCGGGCACCCGCTGGGGGAGCGCGACGGAGCGGACGGTCACCGACTCGCCGGCGGCCGGGGTGTGCGAGACGGGCACCTCGCGGCCGTCCACGAGCAGCGTGCCGACCTCGGTCAGCGGGACGCCGAGCGACTCGACGACGTGACCGAGGGTGGAGACGCCGTCGATGACGGCCTGCGTGGCGCCGGTGGACCGTGCCCGGGGCACGAAGACGAGCAGTTCGGGGGCGAACTCGACGTGGATCTCGGGACCGTTCACCTGCTCAGGATGTCATGAGCGCGGTGCGCGGCCCCGGGGTTTTCCGGGTGTTCCCGGTTCAGCCGTGCTGGTAGGCCACCAGGGAGATGCCCACGTAGTGGGCGATGAAGGCGGCCAGGGTGAAGGAGTGGAAGACCTCGTGGAAGCCGAACCAGCGCGGTGACGGGTTGGGCTTCTGGATGCCGTAGATCACCCCGCCCGCGCTGTAGAGCACCCCGCCCACGATCACCAGGACCAGGACGGCGATGCCGCCGGTGCGCATGAAGTCGGGCAGGTAGAAGACGGCGGCCCAGCCCATCGCGATGTAGCACGGGGTGTAGAGCCAGCGCGGGGCGCCCACCCAGAACACCCGGAAGGCGATCCCGGCGAGGGCGGCCGCCCAGATGCCCCACAGCAGCCACTGGCCCTTGGCCTCCGGCAGGAGCAGCAGGGTGAGCGGGGTGTAGGTGCCGGCGATGATCAGGAAGATGTTGGCGTGGTCGAGGCGGCGCAGCACCCCGTCCATGCGCGGACTCCAGTCGCCCCGGTGGTACAGGGCGCTCACGCCGAACAGCAGGCAGGCCGTCAGCGCGAAGACCGCGCAGGCGATGCGGCCCCGGGTCGAGTCGGCGAGGGCGACGAGCACCAGCCCGGCGACCAGGACGGCGGGGAACATGCCCAGGTGCAGCCACCCGCGCAGTTTGGGTTTGACCGGGTGCGGGAGGGAGGTCTCTACCGGACCGCGGCCTTCGGCCTGCGGGTCCGCGGGTGCGTCGGAGGCGAACGCTGTCATGACCGCATCGTACCTACGGAACCGTAAGTTGCGGAGCGGTGCGCCTGCTTGGCCGTGACGTGGTGGTCATCCTCTCACGCCGCACGGGAGTGACCGGCCGCGCAAAGGGCCCGCAAAGAACCCGCAAAGGGGCGGCCTGCCGCACGTCATGCGTACGCAACGTGAACGTAAAGGAACCCGGCGTACGTGCGCGGGCCCCCGGAAAGCGTGGTCAGCGTCACTTTGCTCACCTGTGCATCCCTCTGGACAGATGGGCACTCGCATCAGAGGATCAAATGAGTGCGGTCGGCACCGGATGAGCGCCGAACACCCACCGTGAAGCATCCGGGCCGCAGCCCCCACGGGGCCTCTCCACCAGAAACCCTCACTTAGGAGCAATCGTGGCGCGCGACATCGCGGCTCCCACCGTCCCCACCGACCACCAGGGACTGATCTCCTGGGTCAACGAGATCGCCGAGCTGACCCAGCCGGACCGTGTGGTCTGGTGCGACGGTTCCGAGGCCGAGTACGAGCGGCTGAGCGAGGAGCTCGTCGCCAAGGGCACGTTCCGCAAGCTCGACCCGATCAAGCGCCCCAACTCCTACTACGCCGCCTCCGACCCCAGCGACGTCGCCCGCGTCGAGGACCGCACCTTCATCTGCTCCGAGAAGGAGGAGGACGCCGGCCCCACCAACCACTGGAAGGCCCCCGCCGAGATGCGGGAGATCTTCACCGGTGAGAAGGGCGTCTTCCGCGGCTCCATGAAGGGCCGCACGATGTACGTCGTGCCCTTCTGCATGGGCCCCCTCGGCTCGCCGCTGTCCGCGATCGGCGTCGAGATCACCGACTCCGCGTACGTCGCCGTCTCCATGCGCACCATGACCCGCATGGGGCAGCCCGTCCTGGACGAGCTGGGCTCCGACGGCTTCTTCGTCAAGGCCGTGCACTCGGTCGGCGCCCCCCTGGAGCCCGGCCAGCAGGACGTCCCCTGGCCCTGCAACCAGACCAAGTACATCTCGCACTTCCCCGAGGACCGCGAGATCTGGTCCTACGGCTCCGGCTACGGCGGCAACGCCCTGCTCGGCAAGAAGTGCTACGCCCTGCGCATCGCCTCCGTCATGGCCCGCGACGAGGGCTGGCTCGCCGAGCACATGCTCATCCTCAAGCTCACCCCGCCGCAGGGCGAGTCGAAGTACGTCGCCGCCGCCTTCCCCTCCGCCTGCGGCAAGACCAACCTCGCCATGCTGGAGCCCACGATCTCCGGCTGGACCGTCGAGACGATCGGCGACGACATCGCCTGGATGCGGTTCGGCGAGGACGGCCGCCTCTACGCCATCAACCCCGAGGCCGGCTTCTTCGGCGTCGCGCCCGGCACCGGCGAGCACACCAACGCCAACGCGATGAAGACCCTGTGGGGCAACTCCGTCTTCACCAACGTCGCCCTCACCGACGACGGCGACGTGTGGTGGGAGGGCATGACCGAGGAGACCCCGGCCCACCTCACCGACTGGAAGGGCAACGACTGGACCCCCGAGTCCGGCACGCCCGCCGCCCACCCCAACGCCCGCTTCACCACGCCCGCCGCGCAGTGCCCGATCATCGCGCCCGAGTGGGAGGACCCCAGGGGCGTACCGATCTCCGCGATCCTCTTCGGCGGCCGCCGCGCCACCGCCGTACCGCTGGTCACCGAGTCCTTCGACTGGAACCACGGCGTCTTCCTCGGCGCCAACGTGGCCTCCGAGAAGACCGCCGCCGCCGAGGGCAAGGTCGGCGAGCTGCGCCGCGACCCGTTCGCCATGCTGCCGTTCTGCGGCTACAACATGGGCGACTACATGGGCCACTGGGTCGACGTCGCCAAGGACAAGGACCAGTCCAAGCTGCCGAAGATCTACTACGTCAACTGGTTCCGCAAGAACGACGAGGGCACGTTCGTCTGGCCCGGCTTCGGCGAGAACAGCCGCGTCCTGAAGTGGATCGTGGAGCGCCTGGCGGGCAAGGCGGACGGCGTCGAGACCCCGATCGGCGTCCTGCCGACCAAGGAGGCCCTCGACACGGACGGCCTCGAACTGGCCGACGCCGACCTGGAGTTCCTGCTCAGCGTCGACAAGGAGGTGTGGCGCGAGGAGGCCGCGCTCATCCCCGAGCACTTCAACACCTTCGGCGACCACACGCCCACCGAGCTGTGGGACCAGTACCACGCCCTGGTGCAGCGCCTGGGCTGAGCGCCCGGCACACAGACTCCGCGGCCGGTTGGGATGGGATGCCCTGACCAGCGATCGTCACGACCGGCCGCGGGACACACCGGCGAGGCCCCGTACAACGGCGTGCGGAGCCCTGGGCCTGTCGTCACCCTCCCGCCCGCCCCGGCGGACCGGGGCGACGGCAGGCCTTCGCCCATGTCCGGCCACGTCCAACCCGGTCCTGCTACGCCCCCCGGTACAGCCGCTCCAGGTCCACGAGCACCACCTCGCCCCGGTCGGCGGCCGCCCGCAGTTCGGGGGCGAAGCCCGCGCCGCTGTAGCAGGCGGGTCTGGCGTGGCGGGTGTCCACGCCCTGTGCGGCGAGCAACTCCAGGATGCGGCGCAGGCGCTGGAGGTGCCCGAGGTGCATGACCTTGTGCCATTTCGCCTCGCCCACGGACAGCAGGATGCCCTGGTCCTGGCCGATCGCACCGTGCACCACGACATCGGCCTCGAGGCCGGTGCGGTTCACCGGGTCGGCGACGGTTCCCGAGGCGACCTGGATCGGCATGCCCCCGAACGTCCCGGGGTCCGCGTGCCACTCGACCCACTCGCGGCACAGCCGCTCGAAGTGCGGGCCCACGACCTTGCTGAGGAACGTGGAACGGCTGTGCTCCCAGACCTTGGCGGCCCCTCGCCGGCGGCTGAGGAGAGCCGTCTCGGGCCGTACCACCGCATGGTGGAAACTGATCAGCGGCTCCGCGACGTGGTACGTGGTGCGGTTGCCGCGGAAGGCGTCGGGCTCGGCGGTCAGCAGACCGCAGTTCCGCAGGACGGTCAGGGGCAGCGAGATGTCCGTGGCCTTGCGACCCACCGCGCTCGCGATGCCGCCACTGGTGCGGTTGCCGCCCGCGACCGCGGCCAGGACCGAGTGGTACAGCGACCGGTTGCGCAGGTCCGGCTCGGCGGCGAGCAGATACGGCGCCTCACCGTGGATCGGGCGCGCCGGGTTGAGCACGGTCCGGCAGACCCAGGCGTCGAAGTCGTCGGGACCGTCCGGTACGTCGTCGTCGACGAACTCCCTCCGGTACGCGGGGGTCCCGCCGACGATCGCGTGGACGAGGACCGCCAGCCGGAAGTCGTCGATGCCCCAGAACTCGGCGGCCTCCCGGAAACCGAGCGAATGCACCACGAGGTCGAGACCGGCCCGGCCGTAGAGCGGGGAGGCCCCGGAGAGCAGCCCGCCCATGAACGACATCGCACTGCCGCACAGCAGGATCCGGGGCCGCTCCGTGCGGTGGCGCTCGGAACGTACGCCGAGGGCGGCCTGCAGCTGGGACGGGAGGGCGGGGGCGTTCCGCACCAGGTACGGGAACTCGTCGATCACCACCGGCAGTGGCCGCTCCTCCGCCAGCCCGAAGAGCATCTCCAGCGCCTCGCCCCAGTTCGCCGGCCGAGGGGGGACGGCGGTCCCGGTGAAGCGCGCGACCGCTTCGCCCAGCAGGTGCAGGGACTCGGTGGCCGACGCCTCGACCGCGGCGTAGTAGAAGCCCCCGGTGGCGTCGGCCAGCGCCTGCAGCAGGAAGCTCTTGCCCTGACGCCGACGGCCCGACACCACACCGAGCCGGGGCCCCGCGCCCTCACCGGTCGCGAAGGCGGTCAGCTCGCTCCACTCCCACTCCCGGTCGAACATGTCCGGCGGTCTTGGCAGACTGCGTGCTGGGGGCCGGGCCATCGGGCACCTCCCTGATCTCGGAGGCGCACCCCTCTTAGAGGCGTACCTCTTAGAAGTACACCTCTAACAACGAGACGAACCGGCCCCGGTCACTCCCGAAGGCGCACGAAGGCGGCCGCCCGCACGCTCACGCTTGTGCGTGTGGCCCCTTACCGCGGCTCCACAGCGGCGAGCACACCCCGCGCAGCCGTTCCGTTCGGCCAGGTCCATCCGGCGACGAGGTGTCCGGACGGCCTCTGCACGGCCTCCGCCGGCTGCAGGACGCGGTTGACGTGAACGTCGAACGCGTCGTCGAGGCCGGCGCCGTGCACGGTGACGGTCGGGTCAGGGGCGTCGCTCTCGCTCTGGTGCTGCGGCATCGCCTCGCCGCGCAGGAGTGCACGCAGCTGCGCCGTCACCACCGGGTCGTGGACGCCGTCGTAGACCCAACGGGTGCCGAGCACCCCGTGCTCCGCGGTGCCGATCAGCGCCTCGCCCGGGACGCCCTCCAGCGCCGCACCGCGGTAGCTCATCGGTACCAGATACGCCACCGGCTCCCGCGCGGTGGTGTCCACCACGACCATGAACTCGATCCCGACCGCGCCCTCCGGATCGTCCAGACGGAATCCGCCGGCCTTGACCAGTTCCGGCGTTCCCGCGTCGCCCACGTACCAACTCTGCTTCGGTAGCCACTCGGTGAGCAGTTCCCGCTTGGTGGGCGTCATGGTGGTGCGGTGGATTAAGGCCATGCGAGCTTCCTCAGGCGTAGGTCCGGAGCCCGTCCTCCGACGGGTTGTGATCGAACCTATAGGAAAGGGCACGCTCCCCGAGCGGCAGCAACCTGGAACCTCATCCGCTCCGGGTGCTCTGCAGAGCACCACCGGCACTGCCGTGATGCTCGCGTACCGCGATCCGGGCCAGCTTCGTCAGCATCATGCCGTTGCGGATCGAGACGAGGTAGTCCACGGGGAGCCCGTGCATCCGGGTGCCGGGGCCCCGCAGGGGATGCCAGTCGAGAAGGAAAAGGGTGCTCTCGCCCCAGGGGATCAGGTGCATGGCGATGCGGGCCGCTCCGAAGGGATCCGCCTTCGCCTCCAGCTCCAGGCGGCGTCGCGGCTCGCAGATGCGTACGACGCAGACGTCCTCGAGGGTCAGAGGGCCGAGCCCGACCCGGACCTCCAGGCGGGCGCCCACTTCCGGCCAGTGCGGGTCCGCGGCGGTGGCCTGCTGCGTCCCCGAGACCCATTCCCCGTAGCGCCGGCCGTCGGACAGCAGGTCCCAGACCCTGGACGGCGAGCTCAGGATCAACCGGCGATTCCGGGCCACACCGACCACGCTCCTTCTTTCCGTCGACCGGTACCCATGACCACGCTGCCAGGCGTGGAACGCCTCCCCGGCCGCTCAGCGTGCTCCTCGACGCTAACCGCGCCGCACACCGCCGGCACCCGCGACAGTGGCCGGGCCCGGCACCCGCACGGCAGCGAGCACGACCGGTTCACCAGCGCGGATCACAACCCTGGCCGGCGCTGCCCCGCCGACCGGCGCTGAGCGGCGGGCTCGCCCAACCAGGTGACGGCAGCGACCATCGGACGGCTGGTGCGGATCGACTCCACCCTCGGCCGAGCCCGGGGAGACGTGACCGCCGAGGCCCACCTCGCCTGCCACGGCCGGAGGCCGGCCTCGGGTTCATCCACCACCTGGCCGAGGTCGCGGTGCCCCGCGACCTGTGACGGGCCCGCCCGTCCGACCGGTGGGCCGGAACCGGCCGTGGAGACGGAGGACCGGTTCCAGGTAGGCCACCCGCGGACCACCGAGGCCGGTCAGGTCGGTGCGGGAGCGGACGAGGGCGAGGCGGTCCAGTTCCGGGACGCGGCCGAGGGCGTGTTCGGCGGAGGTGAGGGCGGCGAAGCGCTCGTGCAGCCAGGGCTCCGGCCGGGGCGGGGCCTGGAACAGGACGCCGACACTGCCGTTCGCGCCCCGGGTGACCTGCCAGGGGGTGAGGTCGTCGGCAGGGGTGTCGACACCGGTCTCCTCGGCCAGCTCCCGGGCCGCATGCCGACTGAGGGCGGCCAGGTCGAGGGGCTCGCCGTCCGGCGGGGGTTCGACCGAGCCGCCCGGCAGCTGCCAGCGGCCGGGTGCGGTCGTCCAGGACGCCATCCGCCCCACCAGCAGGCGCCCGTCGTCCGCCGGCTGCGCGACGGCCACGAACAGGGACGGCAGCCGCACGGACGCGCCGGGCACTCTGCGCAGGACGTAGAACCGGTACGTCGCCCGCACCCAGGTCAGGACGAGGCCGTCACGTGCGTCGTGTTCCAGGCCCGTACACCCGGCCACCGGCCCGTCGAACAGGGCAGGGTTGACCCGGACCGCCGCATCCCAGGCAGCGTCCATGGCCCGGCGGTCCTCCGGCGACAGCTGAGGTGTCAGGGCTTCGACCAGCCGCAACCGGTCAGCGACGAAGAGGTCCATGCCGGGACCGTACCGGGCCCGCCCGGCAGGTCGTGGAAGGGCAACCGCCGGGCGTGAGCCGTCCTGAACGCCCCAGAGGAACTCATCGGCCTTCCGGAAGGCGCCAGGGGCCGGGAGCTGTGCCCGACGCTTGTCGACGCTGCCATACGCCTCACCCCGAACCGCACCGCGGTCCTGCTGACCGTCTTCCGCCAGACGAGAATGCGGGAGGACGCCGAGGCCAGGCGCGCGAAACTACGCAGAAGGTCTGCGAGGCGGAACACGAACCGGCCCACGAGGAGTTCATTCGTACCGTCGACGAGGGAGAAGTGGAGCGATGAGCCACAGCCGCTGGAAGAGCCTGCGTGAACGGAAGCTCGCGGAGGGCCTCACCGAGCCGGAGGACGTGGCCGAGGCGCGGCGCGAGATCCGCCTGTCCATGGCACTGGCGAAGGCTGTGTACGACCGGCGGACGGAGCTCGGGCTCACCCAGACCGAACTGGCCGACCGCGCCGGCCTCACCCAGGCCAAGATTTCCCGGATCGAGGGTTCCGACACCGTCCCCACGCTGCCGCTTCTTGCCAAACTGGCAAAGGCCCTGGACGCGACGCTGAAAATCGCCCTGGGCAACGACGACACCCACGTGACCTTCACCGCTCACGACACCGACGCAGCCTGAGGGGCCGCCGGGGGCAGCTCACCGGCCTGCCCGCGCAGCCGTTTTTCCGGTGAACCAGCGCTGAAGCCGTGCTATTTGAGGAACGTGACGAACGACGTCCAGGCCGGGGCCGTGACGGTGAGGACCGGTCCGTGCGGGACCTTGGAGTCGCGGACGGGGACGACGCCGGTGTGGGCGTCGCACACTTCGAGACAGTCTCCGCCGCTGCCGTTGCTGTAGCTGCTCTTGCGCCAGACGGCCGTGCTCAAGTCAGTTCCGTGGTTTGCCATTTCGGTCATCCTCAGCCACTTGGTCCATCAGGGCGAGGGACGCCTTCGGAGGCAGTGCGGCGGCCCTGAGCAGATCGTACGACCTGCGGTACTCCTTCACGAGGCCCGGATCGTCGATGGTGTCCCCGCTGTGCAGTGCCTCCGTGTAGACCAGGGGCGGGGCATCGGGGAAGGTCATGATCTTTGCTGTGCCCAGCATGAAGGGGTGTGCCCCGCAGTTCCACGGAAGGATCTGGGGAACGATCCGGTGCCGTCGGGCCAGCGTCGCGATGTGCTCCAACTGCTCCGCCGCCTGCTCCGGCGGGAGGATCGGCTGGCGCAGCACCGACTCGGACAGGATGACCCAGTACACCGGGGTCTTGTGGTCCTCCTCGAAGAGACGAGCGCGCACCAGCCGGGCGGTGGCCTTCTCCTCCACCTCCTCGTCCGGTGCCAGTGGGTGCGTCGCTCGCACCACGGCCCGCGCGTACGCATCAGTCTGCAACAGGCCCGGGACCAGGGTCGGACACCACTCCTCAATGGTCTCCGCGTGCTTCTCCGCCTCCAGCACCCGCTCGAAGTAGCTCGCATGCCCCCGCCGTTTCGCCCTGCGCACGTCCTCGCAGCGGCGTCGGAAGAAGCCGTCCGTGCTGAGCACCTTGTCGACGTGGTCGGCGAGTTCCGCCGGCATCCGGCGCGTCCCCCGTTCGATCTCGCTGAGGTGGCTCGGGCCGTAGAAGCTGCCCTCGACCAGTTGCTGGAGCGTCAGCCCCGCCTCCTCCCGCTTCCATCGCAACTCGCTGCCGTAGAAGGTCGGGACGCCCGTCGAGCCGTCGATGTCCTTGCGCTGCCCCATCGTTCACCGTCCTTGGTGTGCCGTTACCGCCCGCTGCCCGGCGTTCCCCGGCCCATGCCGACTCCTGCCGGGCATACGTGCAGTTCAGGGCCGGGAGCCCGGACCCCTGTCACGCTACGGAATCCGGCGTCAGAGTGTGAGCGGTTCGTCACACAACGCACTGGAAGGTGTGAACTCCCCATGCACGACCACCACCCCGCCTCGGCCGATGCCTGCGTCGAGGAGCTGCGGGACGCGCTCGCCGCGCACGGCATCACGCTCCCGTCCCTCGGCGTCGACATCCCGACCTTCGCGGCCCGCTACCCCACCCGACCGCTGATCGCGCTCGGCAACTGCAACCTGCTCACCGCCCGCGCCCTGACCGCCGTCCTCCGCAAGGGGGACGCGTGAGGCGACCACCCCTGACACTGGAACTGCTCGCCACCCCGGCGGCCGTGTCCGGAGTGCGCCGCGCCCTGCGCGACTACGGCGTCGACGTCCAGCTCTGCGCGAGCGAGCTCGTCACCAACGTGATCCGGCACCTCGGCGAGGGCCTCCCCGTCACCGTGCGGGTGTCCTGTGACGGCGGCCGTACGCGACTGGAGGTCACCGACCCCGACCCGTGCGCCCTGCCTGTCCTCCGCGAGGCGGTCACCGTCGACGACGAGTCCGGCCGGGGGCTCGCCCTGCTCGACGCGCTGGCGCTGCGGCGGGGCGTGACGCGGGGGCCCCGCAGCAAGACCGTGTGGTGTGAACTGGCGGCGCAGCCGTCAGGGGGCGAGCGCAGCGGACACCCGGTCGAGCCGGGCGGGCGGCAGGGCGAAATGGTCGGCGGGATTGCGGTAGGAGTACTCGCCGTCGTTGATGCGGACACCGTCCCCTCGCACGGACCAGGTGGAGGGCCCGGGTGCTCCCTGGTTCTCCACGAATGCGGTGGCGAGCGCTTCGGGGTCCTCGACGCCGACGAGGGCACGTAGCGCCGAGGCCAGTCGCTCGGCGGCGTGGTGGCCGGGCATGACGCCACCGGATGTCGGGATTGTCCGCCGGGGTGATCGAGGGGTGGGCGCTGTTGTACAGTCCGCGCCCCCGTCGTGACGTAAGGAAAAGGTCCATGCGAACTCGTCCCGGACGCACCGCCGCGCTCGCCCTCCCGATCGCCCTCACGCTGGTTGCGTGCGGCGCGGAGACGGACGACGCGAAGACCCGGGAGACGACCTCGCCGCCTGCCCGTGAGGCGTCCGAGCAGCCCCGGGCGCCCGAGTCCGCGGAGGACTTCCTCGACCTCGCCGAGAAGGCGATGGCCGAGGAGCCCGCCTGGAGCTTCTCCGTGACGGGCGAGGAGGGGCTGACGCTCCAGGGGCAGAAGAGCGCGGCGACCTACGAGGGCAGCCTCCGGCGTGCTGTCGGGCGGGTGGCACTGCACTCGCAGGGCGTCAGCACCAACAGCAAGGGCACGAAGAAGACCGAGGAGCTCTACGTCGTCGGCGACGCGGGGTATCTGAAGGAGGGTGCGGCCGGCTGGAAGGCCGTGTCTCCCGTCGCCCCCGAGATGCGGAACAAGGTAGAGGACCCGATCGCGGTCGTCGACGCGTTCCGGACGTACGCGCGGACTGCCGACGGCGAGGTGAAGGTGACCGAGACGGAGGGCGGCGACACGGTCGAACTCCGTGTGGTGAGCGGCGAGCAGAAGCTGAGTGCCGTCCAGGACCGGGCGTGGGCGAAGAAGGCCGAGCGCGAGTTCGACCCGACGGCCGAGCAACTCCGCGTGGCGGGCGTCCCGGTCGAGGACGGGCAGGTGACGCTCTCCGGCCTGGAGGAGGTGCTGGTCCTGGATGCGACGTCGTACCGGATCGAGAGCCACCGTCTCGACTTCGGCTTCCTGATCCCGTACAACGGCCAGGACATCACGTTCGAGCAGAAGGTCAGCGAGGCGAACCAGGGCCCGTACCGGGGGAAGATCGAGCTTCCGGCGGACGTGCGCTGACGCGGAGTTCCCTGCCCGCACCCGAGTGGTGGGCGGCCGGGTGCGGGCGCTACGGGGTCAGGGCCGAGGACGGCACTGACGTCCCGGCGGTGACGGGACGGCGTCAGGCGGCGGTACGCCGGCCCCGTCCGTGCAGGGTCAGGTAGAAGGTGCGCAGCGACTCCTGTGAGCTGCCCGCCGTGAAGCAGTTGCGGACCTTGCCGAGGGGGTTCCACACCCGCCCGTCCGGCATCCGTACGCCGACCGGCTGCCCGAAATAGGCCTGCTGGGCGGCGTCGAAGTCGACCCACTGCGCGTCCGCACGGCGGACCAGCACCTCACCGACGTAGGCCCCGAGCCCTAACAGCGCACCGCTCACCCGCGCCTCGTCCACGCCGTCCCTGCGCAGCCCGTCGACCAGGAAGTCGACGAGGCGGAGGCTGGCCACGGAGTAGTCCAGCGGGAGCCGCTTGCGGGTGGTGACGCGACTGACGAAGGTCCCTGCGCATGTCCGCATGTCCTCTGCACGCGGAAGTCGATCGCTCACATCACTCACAGGACCGCTCCCCCTCCACTCGATTCGGGGAGAGCTCCCGCCGTCCCCCATCAGATCAAGCGGATCCGGCCTTGGAAGCATCACGGGTCACGGACGTGCGGAATCCCACATGAAGTCCCGCGAAACCGGTACAACCTTTTCACGTGCCATGCGTCGTCTTCGAAAACTGTCCGTCGCTGAAGCCGTTCCCAGCCCGTCGGGGCAAGCGGCTGGCGACGGGATGGTGGTGGCCGGCCACCACGGGACGGC
The DNA here is from genome assembly GCF_052246875.1 of Streptomyces sp. GDS52. Lineage (NCBI taxonomy): Bacteria > Bacillati > Actinomycetota > Actinomycetes > Kitasatosporales > Streptomycetaceae > Streptomyces > Streptomyces sp. GDS52. Next base: position 2,621,859 of record NZ_CM125966.1, on the reverse strand, counting down.
TGGTGCGCTACGGGGCCGCAGCGATGCGGCTGCAGGTGATGCTGCTCGCCCATGACTCGCGTGTCAGAGGCCTGGCCGCCCGGCCGCTTGAGCTGCCGCTAGCCCCGCCGTTTCGCCTGAGCGGTGTCCGGATCTTGGGCGAGAACACGAAAGTGCCTTCTGACCTGGGACGACAGGGCTTGTCTAAGGCTTCTGTCGTTCCAGCAGGAAGGCACTTTCTGCGTGCACACCACCGCCTCGCGTCTCCGGCTCGTCGTCTCGGCCGACGGCCATGGAGTGGTCAGCCACGCCGGCTCCCGCCTGTTGGCCGCTCTGGCCGATGCCACCGGCCTGGCCGCCGCCTTCAACGACGTGCTGCGCAGGCTGCGGCCACGGGGTACCGGACACGCCCCGGGCGGATCGCCGTGGACATAGCCGTGATGCTCGCCGACGGCGGCGAAGCAATCCGTGACCTCGGCATCCTGCGTGACCAGCCGACGGTGTTCTGGACCTCCCAGGTCAGCGTGTACTCGGTGCGCTTGTTGCCGGAGGCGGAGTTGATCGGCGTCTTGACCTGTGCGGGAATGGTGACGGAGGCGCCGGGAGCGAGATCCTGCGGCAGCGCGGTGCGGATCTGGTTGCCGCCGGTGGTGACGTCGGTGCCGTCCGGCAGTTCCCACCGGTAGGTCAGCTCGTTTCCGGCCGCCGTCCATTCCTGGTCGGTGGTGTTGGTGAGGGTGACGTCGACGGTGTAGGTGGTGTTCGGCGTCATCCGGGCCGGCGTGCCCGGTGCGTGGTACGTCGACTCGGGTGTCGTGTCGATGTAGGTGACGACCAGCTCGGGCCGCAGCCGCTGCTCGGGTGCCTCCGAGGACAGGAAGACCGAGCGCTCCTGTGCGGCGGCCTCGTCGACCGTCTTGATCGCGACGCCGTGCCGGGTGTCCGGGTCTCTCACCCAGCCCTGCGCGAGGGAGGTGACGTCCCAGTCGTGGCGGGACGGGTCGTTGCTGATGGCGCCGATGTCGGAGACCGCCTCGCCGACGTCACCGCCGGGGGTGGTCCAGGCGGTGGCGGCGGTGGCCCTGTTCCAGGTCGCCGACTCGTCGAAGTCCCGTGTCAACGGGCGTAGTTCGTAGACCGCTCCGGCGGCGCTCCGGGTCGATTGAGTGCCCCAGAGGCGGACGGTGGCCTGCAGGACCCGTGAGGAGGCGGGGAGGTCCAGGTCGCCGAAGTCCAGCAGGGTGCGGGTGTTGCCGTAGGGGGTGGAGTTGTTGCCGACCGTCAGCCAGGGCTGAGGCCCGTACTCCTCGAACGTGTCGTGGGGTGTGGTCGGCTGGGCGGAGGTCAGGGTGGTGTCCTGGCCGGCGGTGATCACCTTGGTGGTGCGGCCCGCCTTCGGCAGCCGCACCAGCTGGGTCGGCGAGGCGATGACCTGGCCGTCCTTCGTCTTCACCGCGACCATGTAGTAGTAGGCCCGGCCGAACGGGTCGGCGCTGCCCACCGCGGTGGGCACCGCCGTGGTGTCGGTGAAACCGTTCGCCGACGCGTCCACCGGAGCCACCAGGGTCGCCGCCGACGGCGTGAACGACTGGAAGACGGAGCGGTGGACCTGGTACTCGACCAGGTCGTCGGCCGTGGAACCGGCGTCCGGGTCCCGGTAGTCGGACCAGTGCAGCTCCGCGCCCGTGGAGTGGATCACCGACGGGCTGTCCAGGTTCACGCCCTGGCGGCCGAAGGTCAGTACCAGACGCGGGTAGGTGGCCGTCTCACCGCCGTAGCCGAACTCGCTGCCCTCGTACCGCGGGCCGCCCTGGGGACCGTTACTGCTCTCGTCGCCGGCCTTGACCACGAAACCGTGGTTCTCGTACGTGCCGTCGATCCACTGCTGGACCGTCCTGGCCACCGGGAACGAGTGCCAGGTGCTCACCTCGCCCGGCTTCTTGGTGACGACGCTGCCCTTGGTGAAGCGCACCGCGTCCGCGACGACCGCGGTCGACGCGGAGGCCGGGCCGTCGCCCAGCACGACCTTGCCGGTCGTGCCCGCCGTGAACGGATGCGACCCCAGGGTCTTCCACACCCCGCCGCTGCCGGACTTCTGGTCGACGGTGTACTGCTTCGACCCGCCCTCGTAGGTCACCGTGTACGGGGCGTCGGTGGCCCGGTCGACGGCGGGCACGTTGTGCACCTCGACCTGGTAGGTGCCGTCCTCCGGCAGACTCGGCTGCCAGGTGTACGCATCACCGGCCACCGAGTCCTTGTTGTACAGGTAGTCGCCGTTGACGGCGTACTGCGTGTAGTCGGTGTTCCCCGACGCCGGCCACGCACCCACCGCCGCGGTGCGGCCCGCGTCCCCGTCGTCCACGACGACGGACGTGCCGGACAGCTCGCCTGTGATGTCCTGGGCGTTGTCCCAGGTGGCCGTCTCCTCGCTCCACTCCTGGGTGGCCCGGTGCGCCTCAAGGCGTACCTCGCCACCGGAGGTGGTGTGCGTCTGGTCGTAGTACAGCCGCAGGTCGGCCGCTTCCACGCGCGTCCCGGCCGGTATCTGGGACAGCGGGAACCGCAGCAGCGCACGCGAGGAACCACTCGACGTGTTGCCGACCGACAGACGCCAGTTGTTGTCGTAGTTCGACGCCGGACCGTCCGAGGAGATCATCACGTCCTGCGCCGTCGTGGGCGTGGGAGCGATCTCGATCGTCGGGTCGATCGTGACGGGGTACTGGCGTTCCTTCGCGGCCAGCCACTTCTCGTCCGGGGTGAGGGTCAGCATCCAGCCGCCCCCGGCGTTGGTGAGCTTCTGCCCGACCGCGGTGCTGTACGTGGTGCCGTACGGCGACGAGGCGTCCTTCTTCGAGTCCGTCATGAACCCGGCCGGGATCACCAGCACGGGGTCGGCGGACTCGCCGTAGAAGTGGACCGCGCCGTCCCTGGTCTGTTTCGGCCTCAGCCCGTCCACGTCCAGCTTGAACGTGAACGTCACCGGCCCGGACGGCCGTTCGTCCAGGACGATGTTCTCCTTGACCCGCCCGGCCCCCACCTCGTAGGTGAGGTCCGCGCCGTCGACCGCGTCCCGGTAGGTGACCGTGCTGCCCTTGGCCACCGGTTTCAGCGCGTCCGCGCCGGGCAGGCCCATCGTCACCGACCGGCCGTCACCGGCCTCCACCCGCAGCAGCCTGTCGGCGTCCGAACCGAACCGGCTGTGCAGCGTGTTCGTCGTGTTCGCGAAGTCGAAACCCTTCGCCCGCGACGCCCGCACGGACGTGTCGATCGCCTTCCACGCGGCCTTCTTGCCACTGCCGTGGCGGTAGGCGGTCGGTACCGCCGACAGTTCCATCTCGGTCCGGCCGTCGGACAGCTGCCAGTACCGGGCGTTCTCGGTGCGCCGGTCCGTCAGCTCCTTGACCCGCTTCGCCTTCGGCGCGTTCTTCCCCTTCGGCAGCTTCTGCCGGTCGGCGACACCCGCGTCCGAGGGCGGCGGGGCCGACGGCGACGCCTCCTCGCCGTCGTCCCCGCCCAGCCAGTCGGTGAGCGACTCGAGCACGCCCTTGCCGTCACCGTCCGACGACGGGCCGGACGACGCATACGCGACCTGCGGCAGCGTGGTACTCACCACCGCAGCAGCCACAAGACAGGAGATCCATCTCCCGTATCGGACTTTCACGTCCCATGCCCTTCCCTTCGCGACGCACCCGCCTCCCAGGAAGTCTGGAATCCGGGCATGCCGAACCACCGGACGGGAATTCCCGACCGGACCGCTTCGCGGAATCAGGTGAAGCGGGGCATGTCTAATCACGCGCGAAAGGCTGCGTCAACCACTTTCCCATTTCGGTCGATTGGCTGATGATCCGGAAGGGCGCCGTTCCGAACGTTGAATTTATGTCCGCTTTGTCCGGGGGGTGGACCCGGCGGGTCGGCATGCGGTATAACCGCCCGGTTCCCTGCGGGAGGCACGTGCAAAACAGTGCCCGACGAAAGCCGGCTCCATGCCAACGACGGAAAACACAGCAGAAGCAGCGGAAACGGCCGGCCCGGAAAACCCCGGAAAGAATGCGGCCACCCCGGCCGGCGAATCGGCCGAAAAGCGTCGAGGTGGCGACCGGGCCGGATTCCTCGCCGCCGGAGCGGTCCTCGCCGTCTGTCTGGGGCTCGTCCTGTACGGCACCCTCGGCACGACCGGCGACACTGAACCCGAACGGCCGAAGGCCCCGACGGCCGCCGTGACGTACCAGGTGACCGGTGAGGGCCGTGTCGACGTCAGCTATCTCGCCCGCAGCGAGGAGGGCAGGGCAACCGTCGAGAAGGACATCGCACTGCCCTGGAAGAAGACCGTCCAGGTCCCGCTCGGCCGGTCGCCCATCATCGGCATCGTCCTCGACGGCAAGGGCGGCCAGGCCCGCTGCGCCCTCGCCATCCGCGGCGCTCACGTCCAGAGCGCCACCGCGTCGGGCACCTACGGCCGCGCCACCTGCGCCGGTGAACTCCCCGCACCAGCCGATGTCGACTCACCGTCGAACAGCACGCTGCCGTGACGGCCGCGCCTGATCAGCGTCCTGTCGAGGCCACCCTCGACTTCCTGCGTTCCGCGTTCGGGCCCGAGTGGCGTGAGCCTCCCCTCGGCCATGAGGGCGTAGCCGTGTGGGAGACCGAGAACCGGGTGACGCTCCCGGAGCCGTACAGAACCTTCGTTGCGGAGATCAGCAACGGGTGCAGCCTCGGTCCCGCAGAAGACGGCGGTCTGCAGCCGCTCGGGTGGCTGCCGGAGAGTTGGCCGGACCTCGGTCCGCGGCAGCCGGGAGAACTGTTCCCCCTGGAGGCGTCCTGGCAGTGGGAGGACGACGAGACGGTCGATCCTGAGGGCGATCCACGCACCGATGCCGTGTACACCAAGGGGTCGGTCGTTCTCGGCTCGGAGGACGGGCAGTTGTTCTGGGTGCTGGTGACCGCGGGGCCCCGCCGGGGCGAGGTCTGGATGGTGGCCGACGTGGGAGCCGGCCCGGTGCCCGGGGATGACGCATGGGGCTTCGAGCAGTGGGTGCGGCAGTGGCACTCCGGTGAGGCTTGGTCGGCCTGAACGGCTGCCTCGGACGCCGTCGAAACACGTGGACAGAGCCAATGGCGCATGCGGCCACCAGGGTGACGGTGATCGCTGCTGCCCCCGCCGGGCGCAACGTCCCTGCTCACTGACGATTCAACTGCGATCCCTGCCGGCCCGGCGGACCCGATCGGCTGTGGAGGCGGCGGTGCGCTCGAGTTCCTGGGTCGGTTCGGACGTGGGCAGGGGGAGATCCAGCAGGCCGCGTATCCGGCGGTGGGGCTGTTCTCCGTCGTGCTGGTCGACGGACCGCAGATGGCTGAGGAAGGTGTCGGCGTCGGGTGCTTCGGCTGCCTGCTGCCAGAAGGGCAGTCCCGCTTCGAGTTCCGCCACGAGCCGGCCGGTGGGCGCTTCCGCGCCCGGAAGGTCGGCGTCCTTGAGCAGCCGGATGGTCTCGGCCTGCGCCTGGGCCATGTGTCCGGCCCAGGCGGTGGCGCCGGCGAGGTCCTGCTGCGGACTCTTCGCCGGGCGGAGTGCGCCGGCGGTGTTCAGCGGTTTCATCGCCGCGAGGAACTCCCGTTGGGCGGCGTCCAGATCGGAGGCGTTCCCGCGTACCGAGACGTCGAGTTCGGTGTTGTCCGGCCGGGCCACCCAGCACACCACGGTGCGCCGCCCGGCCGCCCATCCCTCCTCGTCGGGATGGAAGTAGTAGGTCTGCAGCCGTCCGAAGGCCAGCGGATCGAGCGCGTAGTCCGTGAAGAGCCTCGCGCACTGTGGCCAGGCGGTCGCCGCGATGCCGTCGAGCCCCGGGAAGTCACCCTCGGGGAGGGCGAAGGAGGCGTAGGCCTCCGCGCGGTGCGGCGTGTCGCAGGGGGTCAGTTCCACACTTCCGCCCAGCGGCGGCGTCCCCGGTTCCGTCAGCCCGCCACGCGGGGTGAAGCAGTCACCGGCGCGGATCGACTGGATCGTGGTCCAGCCCGGCTTTGTGACGTCGCCGCTGTCGCTGCGAGCGGGAAGTGTCCAGACCCTGAAGTCGACGACCGGGATGACGACGGCGGCGAGCAGGAGGATCGCTCCGGAGACGGAGACACCGGCGATCGCGAGGCCCTTGCCCCGCTGTCTCCGTCTGGGGATCTGCCACAGCGCGACGCAGCCGAGGACCAGCCCCAGGGGCGCGAGGCAGAGCAACGACGTCACCAGGGAGGCGATCGCCAGGCCGTTCAACGCCGGTGGCGCGGGCATGGGTGCCGGATGCCACTGCGGCCCAGGAGGGGGCCACGAGCCGGGCGGCTCGTGAGAATTCGGCGGAGGGGGGACCGACATTCGATTCCATCCTTTCTCGGACTGGGACTGCTGTGAGTCCTACCGCAGCCCGTTCAGCGCGTCAGCGGACGCCGATGCAGGTGTACGAACCCGAGGCAGAACCAAGCCGGAAGTGCAATAACCAGACCCCGCAGACGGCCTGCTGCCGGCGTATCAAGCCCGGAAGGCAGCCAGGTTCAGTAGCCCGCGAGCAGGTGAAAGGCCGGCTCGCGGGTGCGCGGGCGAATTATCGACCAACGGATCGAGGGTTCGTCAAGCCCAAGGACATTCAGGGAATTCACCCCACCGAAAAGCGGTCGATTCGCCCCTTTTGATCTCTCCGTCGCACGGTGCGCTCCGCGTGGTGTATAACCGCCCGGGTTCGACTTCAGTTGCATGCCGCATTGATCCGTCACATCGAGAACCGGGCCCTTTTCGTGTCATCGAAGGAATCCGCGGAATCCATGAAGTCCGTGGAGAGCGAAGAGCCGGAGAGCACGTCCGAGGGGCCGCACCACGCGGAAGCCGGGGCGGTGTGGGGGCGGATGCGGCGGCGGTCGGAGCCGAGACCACCGGTGCGCAGAACGGTGCGGGCAAGAACGCGAGCAAGGGCGCGAGCGGTGGCGCTCGCCCTCGGCGAGCAGGGCGGCCGGGCGGCGTGCACGCTCGCGGTCCGCAGCGGGCACGTCCAACGGGCCACTGCGATGGGTGTGTTCAGCCGTGCCACCGGTGTCGGCGAGCTCCCCGTCAACGACAACTGATCTTCACGTACAAGGTTCACAAGGGGTGGGCATGAGTCCAAGAGGAACCCGCGCGCGGCGTACGAGAACGTCGAAGCGCACGATCTGGCTGGCGGCCGGGGCTGTGGTCATCGCAGGTACCGGAGTGACGGCCGTGGCTGTGGGCGGAGGCTCCGAGGGCGGCGGCGGCGCCGACGAGGCCGCGCGTCCCGCGCAGGCCCATACGCTGGCGCTGACCGGCAAGGATCCGAAGAAGCGCGAACTGCCGCGCACAGACACACAGTTGTTCTCACTCGTCGGTGTCTCCTGGGAGGACAGCGCCGACGAGTTCGAGGGCACCGCGCAGATCCGTACCCGCGGTGCGGAGGACGGCGCGTGGACCGACTGGCGCGACCTCGACTTCGACATCCGGGCGCCCGAGACGCAGGAGGGTGACGCCACCGGTGTCCGGGGCGCGTCCGAGCCGCTGTGGGTGGGGCCGTCGGACGCCGTCGAGGCCCGTGTCGTGGCCGGCGGCAAGGAGACCGCCGTGCCGGACGCGCTGCGGCTGGACATGATCGACCCGGGCGAGACGAAGGGCGGCAAGGGCAAGGGCAAGGGGAAGGGGGAAACCGGCAAGGGACAGGAGAACGGCAAGGGCAACGGGAACGAGAACGGCAAGGGCAACGGCAAGGGCAACGGCAAGACGCCCGCCGAGCCCGGCGACTCCGGCACCGCCGCCCCGGACCCGTCGCAGTCCGGCGGGGAAACTGAGCCGAGCAGCGCCCCGGAGCAGTCGGCCGGGCCGTCCTCGGAGCCGACCGCGGAGCCCGGCAGTCCGAGCGAGGAGCCGACGGCGCCGGAGCCCTCCGAGGAGCCGACGCAGGACCCGACACAGGAACCGACGGCCGAACCGAGCGCTCCCGTCCCGAGCGAGGAGCCGACCGCGGAGCCCGGCGGCCCGAGCGAGGAGCCGACGGCGCCGGAGCCCTCCGAGGAGCCGACGCAGGACCCGACACAGGAACCGACGGCCGAACCGAGCGCCCCCGCTCCGAGCGAGGAGCCGACGGAGGAGCCCACCGCCGACCCGACCACCGAGCCCACGGCGGAGCCGAGCGCCCAGCCGGACCCGGCCGAGTCGACGACGCCGGCCGCTCCCGCCGCACCGGCGGTCGTCAGTCGCGCCGACTGGGGTGCGGACGAGTCGCTCGTCGCCGACCCGTCGGACTACCTGGACAAGGTCGACGCGGTCTTCGTGCACCACACGGCCGGTACGAACAGCTACGAGTGCGCTGATTCACCGGCCATCATCCGGGGGATCCTCACGTACCACGTGAAGAGCAACGGCTGGAACGACATCGGCTACAACTTCTTCGTCGACAAGTGCGGAACGGTCTTCGAGGGCCGCGCGGGCGGCACCGACAAGCCGGTCCGGGGCGCTCACACGTACGGCTTCAACGGCTCCTCGGCCGGTGTCTCGCTGCTCGGCGACTACGAGAACGGCGGCACGCCGACGGCCGCGGCCAAGCAGGCGATCGCCGACATCTCCGCCTGGAAGCTCGGCCTGCACGGCGTCGACCCGGAGGCGAAGGTGACCCTCACCGCCGCGGCTGACACCAGGGTCTGGAAGAACGGTGAGAAGGCCACGCTGAACACCGTCTCCGGCCACCGCGACGGCTTCGGCACGCTCTGCCCGGGTGTCGCGCTCTACTCGGCGCTGCCGGAGATCCGCCGCACGGCGGGCGCGTCGGAGTACGCGGGCTGAGAGGGCGGACGCGGACCGACCCGCGTACGTGAGCCGATCCCGCGGGGAAGCGCCGACGGGGCACCCCGGGCGGGTTGCCCGGGGTGCCCCGTCGGGGGTGCGCGGTGCGTGGCGCCCGGTCCGTGCGTCGCTGCGGGTGCACACGGACCGGGGCCGTCTGGGGGAGCCCGGTGGGCTCAGCGGGGCGCGAGTTCGAGCGGCTCGAGGGCCGCGGCGTGCGCGTCCATCCGTTCGGCGGCCAGGATCGCGGCCACCGTGTCGGCGCGGGAGGCGGCGACGACCAGGGCGCGGCCCGCGCGGGCGTGCGCCTGTCGGTGCAGGGCCGTGGCGTTCGCCTGGCGGCCCCTCGTGGTCGCCGACGCGCGGGCCGGCTTGCGTCCTCCCCGCAAACGGGTCACCTGCTCGGCGAGCCGCTCGGCCGCGGTGTCCAGATCGGCCGAGGGCGCCGCGACGCGCAGTTCGTCGGTGACGGCGAGCAGCGCGGCGAGATGACCTCCGAGCTGGATGTCCAGCTCTTCCTCGCGGGAGCGGTGGGGGAAGTCGTGGGGGGTGCCGGCCATCGTGCGGTGGACCGACTTACTGCGGATCGGTTCGTACATGGATGGCCTCCTGGGGGCTGACAGGAAGCCATCCTAGCTTAGATTTCGTCTAAAGTTGAGTTGCTCACAAGATCGGACAGATGAGACACGCAGGGTGAGGGCGCGCCCCGTCAGAGCTGGCCGTAGCCGTCCAGGAAGCGGGCGATCCGGCCCACCGCGTCCCGCAGGTCGTCGGTCGACGGCAGGGTCACCACCCGGAAGTGGTCGGGCTCCGGCCAGTTGAAGCCGGTGCCGTGCACGACCATGATCTTCTCGCTGCGCAGCAGGTCCAGGACCATCCGCCGGTCGTCCCTGATCTTGAAGACGTCCGGGTCGAGGCGCGGGAAGAGGTACAGCGCCCCCTTCGGCTTCACGCAGGTCACGCCCGGGATCTGGGTCAGCAGTTCGTACGCCACATCCCGCTGCTCGCGCAGCCGGCCGCCCGGCAGCACCAGGTCGTTGATCGTCTGGCGCCCGCTGAGCGCGGCGACCACCCCGTGCTGGCCCGGCATGTTCGCGCACAGGCGCATGTTCGCCAGGATCGTCAGGCCCTCGATGTAGGAGTCGGCGTGCGCGCGGGGCCCGGAGATCGACATCCAGCCCACCCGGTAGCCGGCCACCCGGTACGCCTTCGACATGCCGTTGAAGGTGAGGGTGAGCAGGTCGGGGGCGACGGAGGCGGTGGGGACGTGGACGGCGTCGTCGTAGAGGATCTTGTCGTAGATCTCGTCCGAGCAGACCAGCAGGTTGTGGCGGCGGGCGATGTCGGTCAGGCCCTTGACCATCGCCTCGTCGTACACCGCGCCGGTCGGGTTGTTCGGGTTGATGATCACGATCGCCTTGGTGCGGTCGGTGACCTTGCGTTCGATGTCGGCGAGGTCCGGCATCCAGTCGGACTGCTCGTCGCAGCGGTAGTGCACCGCCGTGCCGCCGGAGAGCGAGACGGCGGCCGTCCACAGGGGGTAGTCGGGCGCGGGGACCAGCACCTCGTCGCCGTCGTCCAGCAGTGCCTGCATCGCCATCACGATCAGCTCGGAGACGCCGTTGCCGATGAAGACGTGCTCGACGTCGGTCTCGATGCCGAGGGTCTGGTGGTGCATGACGACCGCGCGGCGCGCGGCCAGCAGCCCCTTCGCGTCGCCGTAGCCGTGCGCCGACGAGACGTTGCGCAGGACGTCCTCGAGGATCTCGGGCGGGCACTCGAAGCCGAACGCGGCCGGGTTGCCGGTGTTCAGCTTGAGGATGCGGTGACCGGCGGCTTCCAACCGCATCGCCTCCTCGAGCACCGGGCCCCGGATCTCGTAACAGACGTTGGCGAGCTTGGTCGACTGGATCACCTGCATGCTGGGAGCTTACGACTCGGTAATGCCCCGCGCCGCGCCATCCGCCACGTGAGACGGATCGATTCGGGGGTTATGTCCGCCCGCTGTCCCCGCGATCGCCCGCTTCCCTACAATCCGCCGCCATGTCCCAGTTTCCTCACGAGGCCCAAGGGGGGCACGACGTTCAGGAACCCCAGGTTCCGCCGAACGTGTACCTTCCTCCGGCCACCCCGCCCCCGGCGTACGACGCGTACGCCGATCCGGCGACCGCCCACGGCTGGCAGAACGCGTACGACGAGACTCGCGAACTGCCGCCGGTGATCGGCGATCCACCCCGGCCCGGTGTGGTGCCGGGGCCCGGTCCCGCCCCGGGGTCGGGACCGGGGGACGGCGAGGAGCGTGCGGCCGCCGACGGGTCCGGTGCCGAGGGAGCCCGCCGGGGTGCGGGCCGGCACGCCCGCCGCCTCCCCGGCTCCGGTTCGGGCTCCGGCTCCCGGGGTTCGCGTCGGGTCGTGGTGGCCTCCGGTGCGTTGGGAGCGGTGGCGGTGGCGGCGCTGATCGCCGGGTTCTCCCTCTCGGGGTCCTCGCCGGGGTCCTCGCCGGGCGGCTCTCCGGGGGGTTCTCCGGGCGCGGAGGACGGCACCCGTCCGGCGGCGGAGGACTCCGTGCCCGCCGACCCGCCCGCCACGAGTGCGGCCCCCTCCGACGGCCCGTCGCCCGGTGGGGAATCCGCCGGTGAGGGCTCCGCCGGTGAGGGCTCCCGTGCCCCCGGTGCCGGTGTCTCCGGCGGGGAGGGGCGGGCGGACGACGTGCCGTCCGGGCCGTCGGCCGGTGCCTCCACCACCTCCACACCGACCCTCCCCACGCCGACCGCCTCCCCCTCCGCCGGTCCGGGAGACCCTGGCTCGGACAATTCCCGTGACCATCCCGGATGGGGTCGGGGAGGTCCGAAGGGACCCAAGTAGGCGCGGGGGCAGGCTGGGTGGCCCCGCGAACCTACTGGTCGGAAACAAGGCCTTGCCCCCTCGGCGCGGACGTGCTGAAAATGCACATGACAATTCTGCGGGTGGCCGGAGGAATCCGGGCCACCTCCGTCGCAAGAGGGGACCCCCACATGAGAAAACCTCTCGTCGTCGCGCTCTGCGCCCTGGCCCTGGCCGCGGCCGGCGCGACGCCCGCGGTCGCGGCCGCGCCCACCCCCACGGGCGCGGACACGGCAGCGGGCACCGGCGCGGGCGCGGGTTCGACCGCGGTGCCGGACCCTGTCGGCGGCGTGGTCGGCGGCGTCGTCTCCACCGTGACGGACGCCGCGTCGGAGGCCGTGGCCGGACTCACCGCACCGCGGGCCGGAGCGGTGAACCTCGCGGGCACCGTCTCGCTCAGCAACTGCTCCGGCTCCGTCGTCCGCATGCCCGACTCGGCGGCCGACGACCCCGCGCTCGTCCTCACCAACGGCCACTGCCTGGAGAGCGGCTTCCCCGGGGCCGGCGAGGTGCTCGTCGACCGGGCGTCCGGCCGCAGCTTCGGACTGCTGAACGCCTCCGGCGCCAAGGTCACCACCCTGCGCGCCGACCGGCTGGTCTACGCGACGATGACCGACACCGACGCGGCGGTCTACCGCCTCGGCACCACCTACGCGCAGATCAAGAGCGCGTACGGCATCGAGGCGCTCACGCTCGCCGACACCCGCCCGGCAGCCGGTACGGCCGTCAGCGTGCCCTCCGGATACTGGAAGCGGATCTACGCCTGCGCCGTCGACGGGTTCGCCCACCGGCTGAAGGAGGCGGGCTGGACCTTCAAGGACTCGGTCCGTTACACCCCCGCCTGCAACACCATCGGCGGCACCTCCGGCTCGCCGGTCGTCGACGACGCCACCGGCAAGGTGGTCGCCGTCAACAACACCGGCAACACGGACGGCGGGCGCTGCACGATGAACAACCCGTGCGAGGTCGACGAGAACGGTGCCGTCACGGTCCGCCGGGGCATCAACTACGCCCAGCAGACCCACCCGTTCACCGCCTGCTTCGGCCTGGACAGCAAGCTCGACCTGTACGCGAGCGGCTGCACCCTGCCCAAGCCGTGACACACCCGGCGCGGGCGGGCGGTCAGCGGGGGGACCTGCGGACCGACCGCCCCGCCAGGACGTCGGTGCGCCGCCCGTCCTCCATCACGAACCGCCCGTCGACCAGCACGTACGGGATGCCCACGGGGAGCGCCCGGGGCTGCTCGAAGGTGGAGCCCGCGGCCACCGTCCGCGGGTCGAACAGCACCAGGTCGGCCCGGTACCCCTCGCGGACCAGTCCGCGGTCCGCGAGCCGCAGCCGGGCGGCCGGCCGGGAGGTCAGGTGCGCGACGCACTCCTCCAGCGACAGCACGCCCAACTCCCGCACGTACCGCCCGAGATACTGCGGGAACGTGCCGTACGCGCGCGGGTGCGGCTTGGCGCCCTGGAGGATGCCGTCCGAGCCGCCGGTGTGCACCCGGTGCCGCATGATCGCCCGCACGTTCTCCTCGTGGCCGACGTGCTGCAGGATCGACGGGGCCAGCCTGTCCTTGAGCAGCAGCTCACGCGCGAGGGCCCACGGGCTCTGACCGCGCAGCGCGGCCGACTCCCGCACCGTGCGGCCCACGTACTCGCCGAGCGCGGGATCCCCCACCCCGGAGATCTCGATGGTGTCCCACTCGATGGGCACCCCGTGGCAGCCGTCCGAGCCGGTCACCTCCAGGTGGTGCCGGATCCGCTCGGCCGTCCCGTCGTCCGCGAGCCGCCTGAGCGTCTCCTTGGGGCCGCCCTCGCTCGCCCAGCCCGGCAGCATCGCGACGAGGGTGGTGCAGCCCGGCGTGTACGGGTACGTGTCGAGGCTGATGTCGGCGCCGGCGGCCAGCGCCTCGTCCAGCAGGGCCAGCAGCTCGGGCGCCCTGCCCTTGTTCACGCCGAAGTTCATCGTCGCGTGCGCCAGGTGCAGCGCGCAGCCCGCCTCCCGGGTGAGCGCCACCATCTCCGCGTACGCCTCGAGGGCGCCCGCGCCGTAGGAGCGGTGGTGCGGGCAGTAGTAGCCGCCGTACCGCGCCACCACCCGGCACAGCTCGGTGAGTTCGGCCTCCTCGGCGTACATGCCGGGCGTGTACGTCAGCCCCGAGGACATGCCGACCGCGCCCTGCTCCAGGCCCTCCGCGACCAACTGCCGCATCCGGTCCAGCTCCCGGGGCGTCGCCTCCCGGTCCTCCCAGCCGACGGCGAGCGCGCGGACCGTGCCCTGCGGGATCAGGTACGCGGCGTTGACCGCGATGCCCGCGTCGAGCCGGTCCAGGTACTCGCCCACCGAACGCCAGTCGAAGTCGATGTCGTCCCCGCCGCCGTTCCAGCCGGCGATGGCCGAACGCACCTCGCCGAGCGTGCGGTCGTCGACCGGCGCGTACGACAGGCCGTCCTGGCCCAGTACCTCGAGGGTGACGCCCTGCGCCGCCTTGGCGCTGTGGTCGGGGTCGCGCAGCAGCGCCAGATCGCTGTGCGCGTGCATGTCGATGAAGCCGGGGGCCAGGACCAGGCCCTCGGCGTCCAGTTCGCGGCGGGCCTTCGGGCGCTGACAGCCCGCTGCCGCCGCCTCCTTCACGATCGAGACGATCCGGCCGCCGTCGACGACCACGTCCGCGCGGTAGGAGAGGTCGCCGGAGCCGTCCACGACGTCGGCGTCCCGGATGACGAGTTCTTCCATGCCCCGGCCCTCCTAGAAGAACGTACGGATGTAGTCGACCACCGTGCCGTCCGGCTCCGTCACGGGAATGAGTACCCACTTGTCGAACGACGTGCACGGGTGCGACAGTCCGAGCCCCAGCCAGTCGCCGACCTCCAGGTCGGCCTCCGGGGTGGTGCGCAGCCAGGCGTGCTGGTCGGAGAGGGAGACCACCGAGACACCGGTCGCCGGGCGCTCGGCGCCGTCCCGGCGGACCACCTGGGCGAACGGCAGGTCGAGGTCGTAGGCCGCGTCCCGCTTGCCGGCGTTGGCGAAGGCCTGGTCGGCGGACGGGCGGGACACGATCTGCGTCCACAGCCGGAACGCCGGCTCCAGCGCGCCCTCCTCCGGCACCCGGTTGAACGGCGTCACCGCGCTGTAGTGCCCGTCGTCGTGCGAGACATACGCGCCCGAGCGCAGCAACTTCAGTACGGGGGCGGAGAGTTCGGGGATCTCGGCGAAGACGTCGGCCACCGCGTCGAACCAGGCGCTGCCGCCCGCGCTCACCACGATCCCGTCCAGGCCCGCGAACCGGCCCGCCTTGTCGAAGTCCACCGCCAGGGCCACCAGCCGCCGCAGCCACGCCCGCACCCGCTCCGGGTCGGCGTCCGGCACCTCGCCCTCGTACCCGGCGACCCCGGCCAGCCGCAGTCTGCGGGCGCCCGCCACCGCGTCGGCGACGGCGGCGCACTCCGCCTCCGTGCGCACCCCGGTCCGGGCGCCCTCACCGGCGGCCAGCTCGATCACCACGTCCACCGGGCGGTCGGACCCGGCCAGGGCGGCGTCCATCAGCTCCACACCGCGCACGGAGTCGACGTAGCAGACGAAGCGGAAGTCCGGGTCGGCGTCCAGCTCGCCGGAGACCCAGCGCAGGGCCGCCGCGTCCACCACCTCGTTGGCCAGGAAGATCCGCCGGACGCCGAACGCCCGCGCCACCCGCGCCTGGTGCGGCACCGCGAGCGTGATGCCCCAGGCGCCGTGCTCGATCTGGCGCCGGAAGAGCTGCGGGGCCATGGAGGTCTTGCCGTGCGGGGCGAAGGCGAGGCCGTGCCGGGCCGCGTACGTCTCCATCAGCCTCAGGTTGTGCTCCAGGCGCTCGGCGGACAGCGCGAGCACCGGGGTGGTGAAACCGCCGGTGAACAGGTTGCGGCGCTGGGCGGCCAGCTCGCCGACGGTCAGCCCGGCGGCGTCCGGCGGGAGGCCCTTGAAACGGTGGTCGACGTGTTCCTCGGTGAGGTGCCGGTAGCTGTCGGAGCCGGGGTCGAGGACCATCAGAACCTCCCTGATCTGGTGTGTTGCACTATCTGCAACACCCATTGCGTATGTCGCTTACGGCTGTCTAACATCTCGGCCACGCGGGGTCAACGGAAACGCGTCTCCACGGCCACCGCAACCGACCCCGCCGCCGGCCCCACCGCCCGGCCCACCGCGCCCGACCCCGCCACGCCGAGGAGCCCCGCCATCGTGACCGCCACCGGACCCCGCACCGCCCCCGACGTCGTGGAGGTCGTCGACGTCGTCGCGCTGGGCGAGTCCATGGTGACGTTCCTGCCCTCCCGGCCGGGCCCCCTCGCCGACGTCCCCTCCTTCGACCGGGGGATCGGCGGCGCGGAGTCCAACGTGGCGTGCGTGCTCGCGGCGGCGGGGCACTCCGCACGGTGGATCAGCAGGGTCGGCGACGACGGGTTCGGCGACCACCTCGTCGAGACGATCGGTGGATACGGGGTCGACGTGTCGCACGTCCGCCGCGACCCGGCCCGCCCGACCGGCATCTACTTCCGCACGGCGGGCGACCGGTCGACGGACGCCCACGAGGTCGCGTACTACCGGGCGGGCTCGGCGGCGTCCGCGATGTCGCCGTCCGGCGTGGACCTGGACGCGGTGCGCGCCGCCCGCGTCCTGCACCTGTCCGGCATCACACCGGCGCTCTCCGCCGACTGCCTGGACCTGATGCGGGTGCTGACCGCTCCCCACCCCGACCGTCCCCTGATCTCCTTCGACGTCAACCACCGCCCGGCCCTGTGGCGCGACGGTCACGGCCCGGAGGTCCTGCTGGAACTGGCGCGCGGGGCGGACATCGTCTTCGTCGGCGACGACGAGGCCCGCCAGGCGTGGGGGCTGCACGGTGCCCGCGCGGTACGGGACGCGCTGCCCGAACCGGAGATCGTGGTCGTCAAGCAGGGCAAGGGCGGAGCGGTCGCCTTCGGCAAGGACACCGACGGCCTCCCGTGCGACGACGCGGACGGCACCGCGACCTTCGTGCGCGCCCTGGACGTCGCCGTCGTCGCCGCCGTCGGCGCCGGCGACGCCTTCGCCGCGGGCTTCCTCTCCGCGACCCTCCGGGACCTCCCCGTACGGGACCGCCTCCGCCACGGCCACCTCACCGCCGCAGCCGCCCTCACCGTCCCCGGCGACCTCGCCCCTCCCCCCGCCCGCGCCCACGCCGACCGCCTCGCCGCCCTCGACGACACCGCGTGGGGGAGACTGCGACTCGGCCCCGGCTGGACACGAGCCGAAGAACCCGAAGAACACAGAGGGCCCGAGAAGGAGGCACGCACCCCATGAGCCAGACCGTCGACCGTGCGCTGAGCATCCTGCCGCTGCTCGCCGAGGGCCCCGCCGACCTCGGGCAGGTCGCCGACCGCCTGGGCGTGCACAAGTCCACGGCGCTGCGGCTGCTGCGCACCCTGCACGAGCACGGACTCGTCTACCGCCAGTCCGACCAGCGCTACCGGCTCGGCGCCCGCCTCTTCGCCCTCGCCCAGGAGGCGATGGAGAACCTCGACGTCCGGGAGATCGCCCACCCCCACCTCGCCCGCCTCAACGAGCGGTGCGGCCACACCGTGCACCTCGCCGTGTACGAGGAGAACGAGGTCCTCTACATCGACAAGGTGGAGAGCCGCTACCCGGTGCGCATGTACTCGCGGATCGGCAAGCCCGTCGCGATCACCGTCGCCGCCGTGGCCAAGCTGCTCCTCGCCGACCTGCCCGAGCCCGAGCGCCGCGCCCTCGCGGAGCAGCTCGACTACCCCATGTACACGTCCCGTTCGACACCCAACCCGACCGCTTTCCTGCGGGAGTTGGAGAAGGTGCGCGAACAGGGCTGGGCCACCGACCTCGGCGGCCACGAGGAGTCCATCAACTGCGTCGCCGCGCCGATCCGCGGCGCCGACGGCCGGGTGATCGCCGCGATGTCGGTCTCCGCGCCGAACGTCGTCGTCACCGCCGACGAACTCCTCACCCTGCTCCCGCTGGTCCGCCGCACCGCGGACGCGATCAGCGGCGAGTACTCCGGCAGGACACCCGTGCAACGATCCGACAGGGAAACCGCATGACCGACAAGATCGCGCTCACCCCGAAGACCCACACCGCCCCGCCCGCGAAGTTCTCCCACGGGGTGCGCAAGGGCAACATCCTCCAGGTCGCCGGACAGGTCGGGTTCCTCCCCGCCGAGGAGGGCAAGGCACCCACGCCCGCCGGTCCCACCCTGCGCGAGCAGACCCTCCAGACCCTCGCCAACGTCCAGGCGATCCTCGAAGAGGGCGGCGCGACCTGGGACGACGCGATGATGATCCGCGTCTACCTCACCGACGTGGACCACTTCGCCGAGATGAACCAGATCTACAACACCTACTTCGAGGAGCAGGGCCTCACCCAGCCGCCCGCCGCGCGCACGACCGTCTACGTCGGCCTGCCCGCGGGGCTCCTCATCGAGATCGACGCACTGGCCGTACTGGGCTGACGCGCGCCCCCCTTCCGCTCGGCCTCCCCCCACATCTCCTCACCTCTTTGCCACGGCACGGCGTCCGCCACCCCCGGGACGCCGTGCCGCGGTCCCCCATGCCCGAAAGCTCCGTGTGCTCAAGCAGAGGACCCCCGAATGTCCCCACCGTCCCTTTCGCTCGCCGCCGGCGCCGCGGCCGAGGCACCCCCGCACACCGGAGGGCTGCTCCTGCTGATCGACGGCACCGCCGGTCTGCTGACCGTCGCCGCCATCGGCATCGCGCTGCTCCTCTTCCTGATCATCAAGGCGCGGGTGCAGCCCTTCGTCGCGCTGCTCGGCGTCTCCATAGCCGTCGGCCTGATGGCCGGTCTGTCGGTCACCGAACTCTTCGGCACGGTCCAGCGTTCGGACGCGGTGTCCACCATCGAGTCCGGGATGGGCGGCATCCTCGGCCATGTCGCGATCATCATCGGCCTGGGCACCATGCTCGGCGCGATCCTCGAGGTCAGCGGCGGCGCCGAGGTACTGGCCTCACGGCTGCTCGGCGTGTTCGGCGAGAAGCGGGCCCCGCTCGCCATGGGCCTCACCGGCCTGATCTTCGGTGTCCCGGTCTTCTTCGACGTCGGCATCTTCGTCCTCGCGCCGATCGTGTACGCCGCCGCCAAGCGCTCCGGCAAGTCGATCCTGCTCTACTGCCTGCCGCTGCTCGCGGGCCTCTCCGTCACCCACGCCTTCCTGCCCCCGCACCCCGGCCCGGTGGCCGCCGCCGGACTGCTCGGCGTCGACCTCGGCTGGGTCATCCTCATGGGCGTCGTCACCGGCATCCCCGCCGTCATCGCCGCCTGGGTCTACTCCGCCTGGATCGGCAGGCGGATCTTCGTCGCCGTACCGCAGGACATGGTCGAGGCCGCCGAGGAGTCCAGGCAGGCCGTCATCGACGAGCAGCGTGCCTCGGGCGTCGAGCCGCGCGAGACGCCGGTGCCGCTCGGCACAGTCCTCGGCATCATCGGTACGCCGCTCCTGCTGATCCTCGCCGCGACCTTCTCCTCGATCGCCCTGGAGGAGTCGACGCTGCGCTCGGTCGTCGAGTTCTTCGGCCACCCCTTCGTCGCGCTGACCATCGCCCTGTTCATGGCGTACTACCTGCTCGGCATCCGGCGCGGCTGGTCCCGCAAGTCCCTGGAGACCGTCTCGACGTCCTCGCTGAAGCCGGTCGGCAACATCCTGCTGGTCGTCGGTGCCGGCGGGGTCTTCGGCGCGGTCCTCAAGGGGAGCGGGGTGGCCCAGGCGCTGTCCGACACGTTCAACGACGTCGGGCTGCCGGTGATCGTCCTGTCGTACCTGATCTCCGTGGTGCTCCGGGTCGCGCAGGGTTCGGCGACGGTGGCGATCGTCACGACGGCGGGCATCGTGGCCCCGCTGCTGTCCGAGGGGGACTACTCCCAGGCGTTCGTGGCCCTCGTCATCATGGCCATCTCGGCGGGCTCCATCTTCGCCTCGCACGTCAACGACGGCGGGTTCTGGATGGTCGCCAAGTACTTCGGCATCAGCGAGCGGGACACCCTGAAGACGTGGACGGTGCTGGAGAGCGTCCTGTCGGTGGCCGGCTTCGTGGTGGCGGCGGCGCTCAGCCTGGCCGTCTGACTCCCCGCTGGACCCGGCCCGTTGAACTCGGCCCGCTGAATCCGGCCCGCGGACCCTGTCGGATCATCGTCCAATTGGTACGAACGGTGGCTCCCAGGTAGGCGTCTGATAACGAAAACAGGGGCTGGCTGTGTTCCGCACAGGATCGTCGACCATACTCCTCCGGTGTGGAGCAGCGCATAGGTTCGAGCAGCCAGCCCCTGGAAGGCGCCGGATTCGACCCGGCCTTCATCCCCGGGCTCACCGCCCCCGCGTCCGACCGCAAGGCGGACGTGAAGGAGGAGGTGGAGCCGGAGGACTCGAAGGCGGCGTCGGAGCAGGCGGACGCGGACACGGCGGCGGAGTCCGAGGAGAAGACCTCACCGGAGAAGCCCGAGGCCGCCGACGCCTCGGACGCCTCCGGTGCTTCGGACGCCTCCGACGGGTCCGACCGGTCCGACGCCCCTGACGCCTCCGACGCTTCCGAGGAGGAGCCCGCCCCCGACGGCCCGGTCTTCGAGGCGTCCGACCGCCGCGCCAGGATCGTCGCCGACCACAGCGGTGTACGGCTCAGACTGGACGACCAGGAGTGCGAGTTCCGCTGGGACGAGATCGGCGCGGTGGAGACGGAGACCGCGCGCTTCGGCAAGCGGTACACGGTCACCGTCCACACCACGGAGAGGCGCTGGTACCCGCTGGAGATCGAGGCCGGGTCCCGAAGCCGCTTCGCCGAGTGGGACACGGAGCTGGACGCGGTCCTGGACGCCTACTTCGACGACGAGGCCGCCGAGCCGGAGACGCCCGACGCGGACGCGTCTGACGCGGGCGCCGACGTGGACGCGTCCGACGACGCGGACCAGCCCGGGTCGGAGGCCGAGAAGGGCAAGTCCGCGCCGGATGCCGAGGCCGGGGAGTCCACGTCGGAGGCCGGCCTGGACGAGCCCGAGCCGAGCGCCGACGTGAACGAGCCCGAGCCGGATGCCGACAAGGGCAAGCCCAAGCCCAAGTCCCAGTCCGAGCCCAAGTCCGATACCGCCCCCGTGGAGTAGGCGCCACGCCTACTCCACGGCGGGCGGCGCCGCTCCGCGGCACCGAGGTCAGGCCGCGCTAGCGGCAGTACTGTGCCTCCTTGCCGATGGAGCGGTACATGCAGTCAGCGTTCTCCAGGAGGTGCAGGACGGCGTCCCGGTTGCGGGACGTCTCCCGCTCGATGACCTCGTCGGGCGGGTAGAAACCGCCGCCCGACGAGGACCTCGGATACATCTCGAAGGTGTAGCCGAAGATCTTGTGCGTGCCCCACAGGTAGTCGTCGATCGACCCGTCCGTGATGTACAGATCGCTGGACTGCTGCGGTGTGTAGCCGTTGCTTGCGGCCATCTTCTGACCGACCGTCCGGAAGGCGGCCTGGTCGTCGGCCGTCATTCCGGTCGTGGTGTCGGAGTAGGTGTAGCCGAACGGCCACAGCACCAGTTCGCTGTAGGTGTGGAAGTCGACGCCGGCCTTGATCTGCTGCACCCCGCCCACGACCCGGCTGCGCACGAAGTCGGCGACCACCTTCACCTCGGGCGCGGACTCGGGGGCCGAACCCCGGTAGGTGTCGGAGGACTTGGAGCCGGAGGAACCGCCGCAGCAGCCCCAGCGGTAGTCCCAGTTGCGGTTCAGGTCGGTGCCGACGTACGACGAACCGGAGTTGGGCTGCCGGTTCTTGCGCCAGGAGCGGTAGGAGCCGGTGGCGATGTCGTACTCGCCGCCGTCCGGGTTGAGATCCGGGATGATCCAGATCTCCCGGCCGTCGACCATGTCGGTGATCCGCGAGTCGCTGCCGTACCCCGCGCCGAGTTCGCGCAGCAGGTACAGCGCCATCTCCACGGTCAGGTGCTCACGCGCGTGCTGGTGGTGGGTGAACAGGACCTCGGGCTCGTTCTCGTCCGCCGTCACGTTGTCGCTGATCTTGATGGCGACGATGTCCCGGCCCTGGTAGGAGCGGCCGATCACCCGCTTGCTCATGATGTCCGGGTACGCCGACAGCCGCTGGTCGATCTCCGCGTTCATCTCGGCGTAGTTGTGGTAGCGGGAGTCGGCCGAGGGGAAGTCGAACAGCCGCAGACCGTCGGCGGCGGTCGAGCGGTCGGGAGCGGAGCCCAACGGCGTGACCTCGTACCCCTTGTGGCGCAGGGTGCGGATCTGGTCCGCACGGCCGGAGACGACCACCGTCTCCTCGTCGGCCTCGTCCACGGTGACCCCGGCCCGCTGGATCTCCGTACGGGTCACGGGAGTCGTGCGCAGGTGGATCTCGTACTGGCGGATGTCGTCGGACGAGGCCGCCGCCGGCTTCGCGCTGTCGGCGTCGGCCTGGGTGGCCGTCATCGACACGGGAGCGGCGAGGGCGAGGGCGAGGAGTGCGGCGAGCACGGCGGAGCGTCTGCCGCGTGTGCGAAGTCGCATGAAGACTCCTTGTGGGAGGTGGGGTTGTCCATGGCGACGTGCCTAACGCGCTGTGCGGTGTGCGGTGTCGCAATCCTGCGCGCGTGACATGATCAGGTCAATACCGTCATGTCGGTCGACCGCTCAGCCGTTCAGCCACTCGGGCGTTCGGCCACCCGACCAGGTGCATCCGGTGAAGATCCCCGCACGCCCCCTTGTCCGACCGGCCTTCATCGGCTTTCTTGCCTTCATGGCGGACACCACGGGAAGCACGGGAAACATCCAGGGCACCGGGGCGCCACTCCACGGCCCGGGCCCCCAGCCCCGCAAGTCCAGTTGGCGTCACATCGGCCCCGGCATCGTCGTCGCCGCGACCGGGGTGGGCGCCGGCGACCTGGTCGCCACCCTCATCGCCGGCAGCAGCTTCGGCTACACCCTCCTGTGGGCGGCGGTGATCGGCTGCCTGGTGAAGATCTCCCTCGCCGAGGCCGCGGGCCGCTGGCATCTGGCCACCGGCCGCACCCTGTTCGACGGCTGGGTGAGCCTGGGCCGTTGGACGACGTACTTCTTCGGCGTCTACGTCGTCATCTGGGGCTTCGTCTACGGCGCGGCGGCGATGTCGTCGAGCGCCCTGCCCCTGCAGGCCCTCTTCCCGGGCGTGATGGACCTCGAGTGGTGGGGCATCGCCTGCGCCCTGGTGGGCCTGGCCTTCGTCTGGTTCAACCGGTACGCGGTCTTCGAGAAGGTCATGACGGTCCTGGTGGGCGTCATGTTCGTGGTGACGGTCTACCTGGCGGCCAGGGTGGTCCCGAACCTGGGCGACGCCTTCGCCGGACTGCTCCCGGTCCTGCCCGACGCGGACGACTCGGTCCTCTACACCCTCGGCCTGATCGGCGGCGTCGGCGGCACGATCACGCTGGCCGCGTACGGTTACTGGATCAACGCCAAGGGCTGGACCGACTCCGGCTGGATGAGGGTGATGCGGCTGGACAACCGCGTCGCGTACCTCACCACCGGCATCTTCGTGGTCGCGATGCTCGTCGTCGGCGCCGAACTCCTGAACTCCGCCGGTGTCGCGATCGCCGGCGGCGACAAGGGCCTGATCCAGCTGAGCGACATCCTGGAGGACAAGTACGGCGCCACGACGGCCAGGTTCTTCCTGATCGGCTTCTTCGCCACCTCGTTCACCTCACTGATCGGCGTGTGGCACGGGGTGAGCCTGATGTTCGCCGACTTCGTGACGCGCGGCCGGAAGAAGGCGAAGCCGTCGACGGGCGAGGCCATCGCCTCAGGTCGCCCGGAGAGGTCCTGGCCGTTCCGCGCCTACCTGCTGTGGCTGACCTTCCCGCCCATGATCCTCCTCTTCGAAGGCCAGCCGTTCCGCCTGATCATCATCTACGGCGTCCTCGGCGCCGCCTTCATGCCCTTCCTCGCCCTCACCCTGGTCTGGCTCCTCAACTCCGCCCGCACCCCCCGCGAATGGCGCAACGGTCCCCTCAGCAACACCATGCTCGCCATCGCGGGCCTCCTCTTCCTGCTCCTGTGCGTCAAACAGATCTGGGACCAGCCCTGGGCGGAGTTCTTCTAGCGGTCGGGGCAGGTCAGTTCAGGTCGTCCCACCGCGGGCTGAGGGCGATCGCCCGGAGTTCCTTCATGCTCAACGCGGGGGTGTCGCGTGTGGCGTCCTCGTGCTGAGCACCGGTGTTGAAGGCGCTGACCACCACGCGCCTGCCGTCGGCCCGCATGGTGTCGACGGTCCACATGACGACCCCGGCGGAGCGCTCATCACCCGGCCCCTGCCGGGTGGCGACCATCGTGCCGTCGTCCAGCGTCTCGGCGGAGCCGTAGAGCTGGTGGGCGACATCGGACATGTCGGGCTGGACGTTGACCTGGACGAAGCTCTTCCCCTTGCCGTCGTCGAGGACGAGATAGGCGTACCCCGACCCCTGGCCGCCCTTCGACACCACCTCGACACGGTCGGGGACGAGTTCGGCGAACATCTCCCGGAGCGCCGGGTCGTCGGCGTGCGGCGGCGGTGCGCTCGATTCCGCGGACGGAGTCTCGGCCCCCTCCGGAACGGCGCCGATGGCGGCCCGCCACTGCGGAGCCGTGGCGATCTCCTCGAGCTGCGAGGCGGACAGCGGGGGCGCGGGCCGACTGATGGGCGCGTCCTTCTCGGCGGCCGAGTTCCACTCGCTCACGCTGATCTGCTGCCCCTGGGGCGTGACGAGCACGGCGATCCACCTCCTGGTGTCCACCCGCCGGTCCGGATACTCGTACCCCTTGAGCACCATGAACTTCGACCCGTCCGTCAGAGTGCTGGTGTCGCAACTGTCGTGCGGGATGAGGATCTTGTCCGGGCATCGGGTGGCCTCATGGGCCTGGGGGCTTCCCGGCCCGACGAGGGAGAGGGAGACGCCGACGACGGCGGGCCCCTTGCCGTCGTCGTACACGACTTGGGCGAACGGCCCGCCGACCGAGTCGGCCCCGCGCCCCTGCTCCCCGCTGAACTCCCCGTCGGGGAGGAGCCCCTTCAGTGTGCGGATGAGTTCCTCACCGGAGACGGGTGCCGGAGTGTCCTGGGCGTCGGCGGTGACCTCCGCTCCCGAGGCTGCCGAGGCTGCCGACGTCCGCCCGTCCTCCCCGCCGCTGCCCCCGCCCGGCAGGAGGAGCACCCCGCCCACTCCCACGAGCGCGATCCCGGCCGCACCCCCGAGGACGGCGGCCCGCCGCCGCACCCGCATCCGCCTTCCCCGGACCCGCCCCCCGTCGGTGAGGGCGCCCCGGTCGGCCTCGAAGGCGTTGCCGGTGTCGTGCAGAGCGGAGGAGAGCCGCTCCTCGAAGGGATCGCTGTGCTGGTCTACGGACATGACGAACCACCGCTTCCGTGAGGTGAGCTGAGGTGAACAAGAAGAAGTGAGGAGGGGACTGCCTGCAGCCGGTCAGGACCGGGCGTACTCACCGAGCTCCTCGCCGAGCAGTTCCCGCAGCCGGGCCAGGGCGCGCACACTGCGCGTCCGCACCGCCGCCGAGCTGACGTTCATCGCCTTGGCGGTCTCCTGGACCGAGCGGTCCTCCCAGTACCGCAGGACGATCACCGCGCGGTCCTTCGCGGGCAGCCGGGCGAGGGCGTCCAGCAGGGTGAGCCGCAGGGACGGGTCGGCGTCGGTGCCCGGCAGGTCGGGCAACGCGGCGGTCGAGCGCTCGGTACTGCTGCGCCGCCGCCGGTGGGCGAGGAACGCGCGGGTGAGGACCGTCTGCGCGTAGCCGGCGGGGTTGCCCACTCGGGAGACCCGCCCCCAGCGCGCGTACACCCGCCCGAGGGTCTCCTGGACGAGGTCCTCGGCGAGGTGCGTGTCCCCGGCCGTGAGCAGACACGCGGACCGGTACAGATGCCCGGCCCGCGCCGCCGCGAACTCCCCGTAGTCGCCCCCGCCACCGTCCTGCACCATCCGCGCCTCTCCCTCGGCTCACCCCACGGCTCTCACCTCATTGATGCGCCGGACCCGGGAAAATGTTTCACCTGGTGGTGAGAGCGGCACCGTGGGAGGTGCCGGGGTGCACGAGTCGGCGGACCTGGTGGCCCCGCCCTGCGAGCGGTGAGCGAACTGACCGAGGTGGCCCGTCAGTTCACGAAGGTGGCGGTATTCGTACGGGGCCGCCCCGCCCAGCGCGGGCGTGAGGTCGTACGGCAGTCCACCTGCCCCTGCGCCCCCGCCGTCGAGGTGCCCCGCCCCTCGGGGCAGGTCGCTGAAAAGCGTGAGCACTTGGCGGCCGGCTGTCACGGAAGCGCTCAGAAGAGCGGCATCCGGACAGTGGCAGCCAAGTGCTCACGCTTTCGGGAGGGGCACCGCCCCCTCCCGCATCGCCGGGCAACTGTCGGCGAAAGGCCCAGGTGGTCAAGGATTGAGTGCTCTGAATGAAATTATGTTCCTCCTTGGAACGCCATTCCAGCCATGCTACTTTGTGTGCACTTCCGGCCAAAGGTCGGCGGGAGGGAAGAGGGCAGGTGGCTTCAGTGAAGGACGTCGCAGTGGGTGGCGTGTCGATCAGCGCAGCCGCGGCAGTGCGTGAGATCACCGATGGCGCGACGCTCGCGATCTCGGGAGGCGGGGGCGGGGTGCTCGAGCCGGATGCGTTGATCATGGCTCTGGCGGCCCGCTTCGAGGCTGAGGGGAGCCCGCGCGATCTGACGATCGTGCACAGCGTGGGTGTGGGCGACAAGGCGCTGCGAGGCATGAGCCACCTGGCCAAGCCCGGTCTGGTCGCCAAGTTCATCGGTGGCCACATGGGCAACAGCCCCGCCGTCGGCAAGATGATCCGTGACAACCAGGTCGAGGCCTACAACCTCCCGCTCGGTGTGCTGAGCCAGCTCTTCCGCGACACCGCTGCGGGCCGGCCCGGGCTGCTGACCAGGACCGGCCTCGGCACGTTCGTCGATCCGCGGCTCGGCGGAGGCAGCCTGAACTCGATCTCCAAGGACAGCCTCGTCGAGGTGATGGAGATCGACGGGCAGGAGTACCTCTTCTACCGGGCGATCCCCATCGACTTCGCCTTCGTGCGAGGAAGCCGGGCCGACGTCCTGGGCAACGTGGTGTACGACGACGAACCGTCGTACCTCGACACGCTGGAGATCAGCATGGCCGGCTACCGGGGCGGCGCGACCCGTCCCGGTCCGGGGCGTACCTTCGTGCAGGTCAAGGAGGTCGCGTCCGAGCGCTTCCATCCCAAGCGCGTGCACATCCCCGGGGCGCTCGTCGGCGCGGTCGTGGAGTACCCGGAGCAGTGGCAGACCTATGTGGCGGAGCGCAACGACGCCTTCGCCGGTGATGTGCGCATCGACGAGTTCCCCGAGCTGCCGCACGGGTGGCGGCGGATCATCGCCGAGCGGGCGGCCCGCTTCGTCCAGCCGGGCGACGTGGTGAACCTCGGTGTCGGGGTGCCCGACGGCGTGGCGTCCGTGCTGCAGGAGACCGGCATGAGCGAGCAGATCACGATGACGAACGAGCACGGGGTCATCGGCGGGGTCACGTCGCTCGGCATGACGTTCGGCGCGTCGAGCAACTACGACGCCCTGCTGACGATGACGAACATCATCGACCTGTACCAGGGCGGCATGCTCGACGTCACCTTCCTGGGCTTCGCGCAGGCCGACCGGCACGGCAACGTCAACGTATCGCTCTACAACGGCGAGGTGATGGGGGCCGGCGGGTTCATCGACATCGCCCAGAACGCCCGTCGCGTGGTCTTCTGCGGCTCGTTGACCGCCGCCGGATTCAAGCCCGACATCGGCGACGGAACGCTGGGCATCGCCCGCGAAGGCTCCGTCGACAAGTTCGTCCGTGACGTCGACCAGATCACCTTCAGCGGCGAGCAGGCGGTCAAACGGGGACAGGACGTGCACCTCGTCACCGAACGCGCCGTCTTCCAGCTGACTTCGCAGGGCTGGGCCCTGCGCGAGGTCGCACCCGGTGTCGACGTACAGGCCGACGTACTGGACCACTGCCCCTTCACCCCTGTGCTCGACGACGTGTCGCCCATGGCGGCCGAGCTTTTCACCCGAAAGGACAGCCGTGAAGTCTGAGACCGACGGACCGATCCGGATCCTCACCCTTGATCGACCGGGAAAGCTCAACGCCATGAACAGCGAGGCGTGGACGGACCTGCTGCGTGAGCTGCGCACGGCCGAGGACGACCCGTCGATCCGTGTGCTGTTGCTCCGCTCGCAAGGGCGTGCCTTCTGCGCGGGCAACGACATCAAGGAGACGAACGCCTTCACCACGAGGGCGCAGACACGTGCCTACTTCCTGGACCTGATGGTTCCGACGATCACGGCGATGGCCGGCAGCAGGCTGCCGATCGTGGCGGAGGTCCAGGGCATGGCGCTCGGCGCCGGCATGGAACTCCTCCAGTTCTGCGACGTCGTCGTCGCCAGTGACGCCGCTGTCTTCCGCCTTCCGGAAACGAGCATCGGCCTGTGGGCCACCGTCTTCCTGGGGTCGGCCAGCTACACGACCAGCCGACGTATGACGCAGTACCTGGCGCTGACGGGCGAACCCGTCAGCGCACGGGAAGCCCTCGAGGCGGGTCTCATCACTCGCGTCGTCGCGCCGGACGATCTGCAGCGCGTGGGCGGGGAGGTCGCCGCCAGGATCGCGCGCAACGCCCCGCGGGCCACCGCGTTGAGCAAGAAGTTCGCCAACCACACGATGCTGACCGAGTCGCTGCCGGTGGTCCGTGAGGCGCTCTCCGTGCTCATCGACGAGACGTTCAGCGGGCAGGAAGGCATGGAGGGCGTGGCCTCGTTCCTGGAGAAGCGCGCCCCCGTCTTCGCCGACATCACGAACGTGCACGGGCGGTGAGACGGTTGTCCGGGTTTCCACGGGTGCGTGCGGTCCGTCGTCCGGCCGCCGAGGGTGCTCGGGTCGAGGTGGCGTCATGAGCCACGACCGAAGTGCGGTGCCGTCCCAGGTGGACGTCGTCATCGTCGGGGCCGGCATCACCGGCCTCGCGGCCGCGGCGTGGTGCGCCGAGCACCAGGTACGTGCCGTCCTGCTGGAGAAGCAGCCGGAGATCGGTGGCACGAGCGCGATGAGCGGCGGATGGTTCGCCTTCTCGGGCACCGACGAGCAGCAGCGGCGTGGCATCGCCGACCACGACGCCACCTTCGTGGCGGACATGCTCGCCGCCTCCGGCGGGGTCGCTGATCCGGCGCTGCTGGAGGCGTACGTGCGCGAGCAGCACGACGCCTACGACTGGATGCGCGGGCTGGGGCTGGAGTTCGACGTGGTCAAGCTCAGTTCCGGCCAGAGCGTCCCCCGCTCGCACCACGCGCCGATCGAGACCGTGCTGGCCGCCCTGCTCGCCCGTGTCGAGGCCGCGTCCACCGTGGTCCTGCGCACCGGTGCCCGCGTGGTGGACCTCATCGACGACGGAGGGGCCGTCGCGGGTGTGGAGGTCGAGCTGGACGGTGGCACGCGGCAGAGTGTGCACGCCCACGGCGTCCTGCTGGGGACAGGCGGTTTCACCCGCTCCCCGGAGATCATCGGCCGGTACGCTCCGCGGCAGGTCGACGCGATGCCGTACGGGGGCCTGGGCAACACCGGCGACGGCCTGCGCTTCGCCGCGGCTCGAGGAGCGGCCCTGCGTGACATGGAGTACGTCTCGGGCACGTTCGGGTCCCACCCCGAGACGACCATCGAGGAACACGAACTGCTGACCGCGTTCTACATGGGTGCCGTCATCGTGAACGTCGAGGGCCGGCGCTTCGTGGACGAGTCGGCCTCGTACAAGACGCTGGGCGCCGAGTGCCTGGAGCAGCCCCGGCAGATCGCGTTCCAGGTGTTCGACGCGGACGTGCGTGCGCAGTCCCAGCCGGGGGTTCCCCTCTCGGACATCGACGCCCTCGAGGACAAGGGGCATGTGCACCGGGCCGACTCGTTGCGGGAGCTCGCCGAGGCGGCGGGCATCGACGCGGCACGGTTGGAGCGCACGGTGCACGAGTACAACGCGGTGGTGGCAGGTGACCGCTCGGACGCCTTCGGCCGCACCGGACTGTGCAACGGGGTGGGGCGTCTCGTGCCCGTCGCCAAGGCTCCGTTCTACGCCTACCCCGCGAAGACGTTGATGACGTCGACGTACTGCGGCGTGGCCGTCGACGCCGTCGGCCGGGTGCTGACCGAGTCCGGGGCGGCCGTGCCCGGACTGTACGCCGCGGGCGAGGTCGTCGGCGGATTCCACGGCAAGGCGTACGTGACCGGCACGGCGCTGAGCAAGGGCCTGATCTTCGGCCGCGTCGCGGCCTCACACATAGCCTTGGAGGCTGCCGCGCGATGAAGCTCTTCGTGTTGCTCGGCGATCCGATCAAGCAGGTCAAACTGCCCGACCTGTTCAACGACCGGGCGCGTGAGGTCGGCCTGAACTCGTTGATGGTCATGACACGTTGTCGTGCGGACAGCCTGTCCGACGTCATGGCCGGCCTGTCCGGGGCAGAGCAGGTGACCGGGGTCGTCGTCACGGTGCCGCACAAGGTGAACGTCGCCGGGATGTGCGACAGTCTCGGGCCGGCGGCCGAGGCGTGCGGCAGCGTCAACGTCGTGCGCCGTACCGAGCGCGGCGGCTGGCACGGGGACAACGTCGACGGCCTGGGGTTCGTCGCGGGGCTGCGTGCCCGGCACCGGCTGCCCGATCATCCGCGGGTCGACATCATCGGCGGCGGAGGTGCCGGCGTCGCCATCGCCTTCGCCCTGCACGCGCAGGGTGCCGAGGTGCGGATCGGGGAGATCGACGCGGACCGCCGTGCGGCGGTGGCCTCGTTGCTGGGCGCTGCGGGCACCGAGGTCCAGGTCCTCGACCGTGTCGACGGCCACGCGTGTGATCTGGTGGTCAACGCCACCCCCTTGGGGCTGTCACCGGACGACCCGCTGCCGTTGGATCTGAGCCGTACCTCGCTGGCACCGGGCGCGGTGGTCGCGGACATCGTGATGGACCCGACGCGCACCGCGTGGTTGGAGCACGCGGACCGGTTGGGCCATGCGACGCACGAAGGCCGTCACATGCTCGCGGCCCAACTGGAGCCGATGCTCGACTTCTTCGGCGAGACCCGGCCCCGGTCCACCGGCTGAGGGACGGCGGTGCCGTTGCCGACCACGTGACGACTGCACGCCGTCTTCCGCCGGTTCCTGTCGTGCCGGGCCGCACACTTTGCTGCTGCCCGGCACGTACGCGGTCCCGTATCCGTCCGCCCTCAGGCGCGGGCGACGGTCTGCAGACGCCCTTCGGCGGCTTCCAGGATCTTCGTGACCTCGGCCGTGGTCCGGAGCAGGCGCGGCGCGAGCTGCGCCAGTCGTTCCTCGGTCAGCCGTGGCGTCGGGGCGGTGATGTTGATCACCCCGGCGACCTCACCGGCGACGAAGACGGGTGCGGCCACGGTTCCGATACCCAGGGAGTAGGTGTCGATGGCGATGGCGAAGCCGTTGTCGCGGGTCTTCGTGAGCTCGGCGCGGATCTCGTCGATCGTCTGGGGTGCGCGGGGCCCGCCGTCCTCCCGGCTGGTGATGCCCTGGCGCAGGATCTTCTGCAGCGCGATCTCCTCGGGTACGTGCGCCATCCAGGCGAAACCGGTGGCCGAGCAGCTGAGCGTGACGGTGCTGCCCGAGTCGGGGTCGTAGCGCAGCCCGGAGCGTGCGCCCTGGTAGGCGGCGACCCAGACCATGTCCTCATGGTCGATGACGGCCAGGCGGACGAGTTCGGCGGTGTCACTGGCGAGTTGCTCGAGTACGGGCCGGGACAGGCCGACCAGGTCGTTGCCCGCGAGATGTTTCAGGCCCAGGGAGACCAGCTTGAGGCTCAGCATGTAGTTGCCGAGCGCGCCGTCCTGGCGTACGTAGCCGGCGTCGCTGAGCTCGGCGAGCAACCGGTGAGCCGCACTGCGAGGTATGCCGAGCGAGTCGGCGATCTGGTGCAGCTGCAGGCCTTTCTCGACGCCGGCGAGGACTTCGAGGATGCCGAGGCCGCGCGCGAGCGCAGGAGCCATGAGTCGTTTCCCTTTCTCAGCGAGGGTCTTTGCCGGTGGTGCCGCCGATCTGCGGCTCATCCTGCCACCAAAACCCGGATCGCCGTCTCCATATGAGATGTCGTTCCAACTTTATCTTGTATCGAACTGCTTTTCATGTTGGAATGCCGTTCCAGCGCGACGGAGCGGTAGGCGTCCGTCACGTTCCCCGCCCTGACACGAACGCCTCGTGCACGACGCAAGGACGGCAAGAACCATGGAGCAGGTCACGCAGAGACAGAAGACGCCACGCAAGGCCGCGATGGCGTCACTGTTGGGCAGCACGCTCGAGTACTACGACTTCTTCATCTACGGCGCCGCGGCTGCGCTGGTCTTCAACCACCTGTTCTTCCCCGACGTGAGCCCGGCTGTCGGCCTGATCGCCTCGTTCGCGACGTTCGGCGTGGGATACGTCGCACGACCGCTCGGCGGCCTGGTGTTCGGTCACTTCGGCGACAGGATCGGCCGCAAGCGGGCGTTGCTCGGGTGCCTGGTCCTGATGGGCGTGAGCTCCTTCCTGATCGGCTGCCTGCCCACCTACGACTCCGCCGGGGTTCTGGCCCCGATCGGGCTGACGATCCTGCGGCTGCTCCAGGGCTTCTCGGCCGGGGCGGAATCGGCCGGTGCGGCGACGCTGACCGTCGAGCACTCCTCGAACGAACGTCGCGGCTTCTTCAGCAGCTTCCTCTCGGTCGGCATCGCGGCGGGCAACGTGCTGGCGACCCTGGTGTTCATCCCGGTCGCGGCGCTGCCGGACGAGGCGTTGTACAGCTGGGGATGGCGGGTGCCCTTCTGGCTCTCGGCGGTCGTCGTCCTGATCGCCTACCTGGTGCGTACCCGCCTGGAGGAGACCCCGGTCTTCCAGGAGATAGCCGAGGACGACGAGGTGCGCAGCCTGCCGGCGAAGGACGTGCTGCGCTACCAGTCCGGGTCGGTCGTGCGCGTCGCGGGCGCGACGATGCTGGCCATGATGCAGTCGCTGTCGACGGTGTTCGTCCTGGCCTACGCGACGCAGGAGGTCGGCGTGGAGCGGTCGACGATGCTGATCATCAGCGCGGTGGCGGTCTCCCTGATGATGTTCACGTCGCCTGCCGCGGCGCATCTGTCCGACCGGTTCGGCCGGCGACCGGTGACTCTCACCGCTTCGATCGGCTGCGGGGTGACGATCGTCCCCTACCTGTGGATCGTCTCGACCGGCAACGTTCCGGGCATCGCCGTCATGACGATCGTGTTCATGGCGCTGCTCTACGCCTGCCGTGAGGGCGTGTGGCCGGCCTTCTACGCCGAGCAGTTCGCGGCCCCGGTCCGCTACTCCGGCATGGCGATGGGCAACCAGCTGGGCAATGTGATCGCCGGATTCGCCCCGCTGATCGCCACCGCCCTGCTCTGGGACGGACCGCTGGGGTGGCTGCCCGTGGCAGGCTTCGGCGTCGTCGTGGCCATCGTCTCGGGTACCGCGGTCTACTTCATGCGTGAGACGGCCGGGCTCTCGACCGAGGAGCTCGACGCGCCGTACGAGCAGGCGCGGGCCGCACGGCGTGAGCCGGCGGCCGTCCCTGTCGCCTGACCGTGGTCAGTGCGCCGCCCCCGCCCACGGTGACGTGGCCGGGGGCGGCGCCGTATCGGCTGGAGGTCACGGCAGGGCGTGGACGTGCGGTCCGACCGCGGTGGACCAGGCGTTGCCGGCGGTGGCGTCCCAGTTGGTGGACCAGGTCATGGCGCCGCGCAGGCTCGGGTAGGTCCTGGAGGGCTTGAAGGTGCCGCAGTGGGTGCCGCGCGTCAGGCAGTCCAGGGCGTTGTTCACCACGCTCGGGGAGACGTAGCCGCTGCCCGCGCCGCGGGTGGAGGCCGGGAGGCCGAGGCCCACCTGGGACGGGTCGAGGCCGCCCTCCAGCTGGATGCAGGCCAGCGCGGTCAGGAAGTCCACCGAGCCCTGGCTGTAGACCTTGCCGTCGCAGCCCAGCATCGAACCGCTGTTGTAGTACTGCATGTTGACGACCGTGAGGATGTCCTTCACGTTCAGCGCGGTCCGGAAGTAGGAGTTGGACGTGGACTGCATGTCGATGGTCTGCGGGGCCATCGTCAGGATCATGTCCGGGCCGGCCTTCGCGGACAGCGACCGCAGCGCCTGCGTCATATAGGTCGCGTCGAGGCCGTTCTCCAGGTCGATGTCGACGCCGTCGAAGCCGTACTCCTGCATCACGGCGTACACGGAGTTCGCGAAGTTCGTCGCGGAGGTGGGGTTGTTCACCGACACGGTGCCCAGTTCACCGCCCACCGAGATGACGACCTTCTTGCCGGCCGCCTGCTTGGCCCGCACGTCCGCCTTGAACTGGGTGACGGTGTAACCGTTCAGGCCGGCCGTGTCCAGGTTGAAGGTAACCGCTCCCGGTGTGCCCGTCGCGTCCGCGAAGGCGACCGCGATGATGTCGTACTGGGCCGGGACGTCCGAGATGCGCTGCACCGCCGCGCCGTTGTTGAAGTTCTGCCAGTAGCCGGTCACCGCGTGTCTGGGCAGACCGTTGTTTCCGCCGCCGTTCTCCCTCGTCCGGGCCGTCACCGCCGTCGACTTCGCCGACTCGCCCGCCGCGTTGGTGGCGGCCACCTGGAAGGAGTACGACGTCGAGGCCGCGAGGCCGGACACCGTCGCCGACGTGCCCGACACCGCCGTCACCCTCGTACCGTCGCGGTAGACGGTGTAACCGGTCGCGCCCGAGACCGCGTTCCACGCCAGGGACACCGACGAGGACGTCGTGCCGGAGACTCCGAGGCCGCCCGGCGTGGCCGGGACCGTGGGCTCCGGGTCACCGCCCCCGCCCCCGTCGGGGCCGAAGACCGACAGGTCGTCCGCGTAGTAGGCCTGCTGCCCGTACCAGCCGTGGGTGTAGACCGTCACCGAGGTGGTCGCGGAGCCGGTCCGGAAGCTCGTCGTCAGCTGCTTCCAGCTGGTCGAGTCCGGGGTCCAGGTGGACACGTCCGTGGTGCCGGTGCCGGTCACGCCCAGGTAGGCGTAGCCGCCCCGCACCCAGGTGCTCAGGGAGTACGTGGAGTCGGGCCGCACCGCGACGGTCTGCGTGCAGCGGGCGTTGTCCTGCCCGGCGGGCGTGGCCTTGAGCGCGGCCGTACCTCCGTGCACGGGGGACGAGACGGTCGTCCCGCTGTTCGCCGAGCAGGTCCAGTTGCTCAGGCCCGCCTCGAAGCCGCCGTTCTTGACGTTGTTGACGTCCGCCGCGGCCGCCTGGCCCGCGCCCGCGAGGGGGAGGGTGAGAGCCAGGGCGGAGACGAGGGCGCCCGCCCAGAGGCGGCCGCTGCCTCTGCTGCTTCTGCGTTCTTTCGTAGCCGGTGTGCGGTCCACTGAAGCCTCCGGTGGGGAGAAGGGGGGGAAGGGGGAGAAGGAGAGAAGGGGGGAAGAGAGAGGGGGGAAGGGGAAGGTCGGCGCGAGAAGGGGGGAGCGTGGGGGTGAAGGTGGCCGTCGTTGAAGCAACAACGTGGTCCAGACCAATCGCCTTGTCAATGGGTCCAGACCAATTGCGGGGAGTGGGGCTGCCTCCGGTTCGCCGACGCTCCGACCCGCCGGTAGCCCCCGGGACGGGAGGGGGGAGTCAAGGCGGTGCACGGGATCTCCACCCCGTGGGCCGTATCGAGACCGGCGAGATGATCGACCTGCCCCGTTTTGGAGCAACTTGTGCAACGTTCGTTGCCTACGAGGTGGACAAACGCTGTTCTCCGGCAACAGAGCCGTGGTTACAGTGCTCGCATAGTCACGCAGCGAAGTCATCACGGTGCGCCGGAGCAGCCCCCGGCGGGCCGACGGGCATGGGGAGAACGGGGAGCCGCGCGTGCCAACAGCCATTGCCGTGACCAGTGCCGACCTGGCACTGCCACCGCAGGACGAACGAACCCTGCCCGCCGTGGTGTTACGGGACATCGACACCCTGCCGCTCGAACAGGCGCTGACCGAGCTCCAGTCGCTCGTCGAGCAGCACGGGTACGTCATCGTCGTCTGCTCCAAGGCGACACCTGTCACCGTCCTGCGGCGGCTGCACACCCTGCGCTCCCTGCTGGAGAGCGACCGCATCGCGCTCTTCACCCCCGACCTGCCGCCGCTCGCGGTGGCCGTACTGGCCCGCCAGCTACGGCAACTGGGCTCCTGTGACCTCAGCCCCGGCGTGCTCGCCTCGGCGGGCCGGCTGCTGGTCCACTACCTCCACTCCGGTGCCCTGCTGGGCTCCGTCGCCCGGCTCGACCGGATCCCCGTGAACCTGAAGCAGCACGCCAAGTCCTGGTTGCCCGGCAGCCAGTTCGCGGTACTCGCCCACCCTCAGCCGCAACTCGTCCGCCTCGGCCCCGAAGCCGCCCTGGACGGACCGGAGTTCGGCACCTGGATGCTCGTCGCCAAGGGGCAGCTCCAGTCCGACTGGGTCACCGGCACCCTGGCGCCGTCCTGGAAGGTGCAGGGGCTGCGCGAGGCACCGCTTCCGGCCGAGTCCCCGGGTTGGTGGGGGACCGGCAAGATGATCGAGTTCTGCAGCTATCTGCCCGACCTGTCCGTCCTCTACCAGCTGGTCACCTCCGTGCGGCGCGGCATCTGCCACTGGTGCGGCATCGACGTCATCGGTGACCGGTGCGTGTTCTGTTCGGCCACACCGCCGTCCGTACCCGTCCACGACGGCCGCAGAGCCCTCGCCCGCCGCACCACCTGACCGGTGGCCGGCCCACCGCCCGCCCTCCGCTCACCGTCCGCCTTCCGCTCACCGCCCGCCCTCCATCGAATCCGCTCGGCCCACACCCCCCAATGAGGTTGCACGGTCTATGAACTCCCGTCAGCGCCGCGGCGTGATACTCCTGCTCCTGTCGATCCTGTGCGCCCTCGCCGCGTTCGCCGGCGTGCTCTCCGTCATCGACGACGTGGAGTCCAAGGTCGGCCCCGAAGTCACCGCGTACCGGCTGAAATCCGACGTTGCGCCCTACACGCCGCTCAGTACGGGCCAGTTCGAGAAGATCGAGATGCCCGAGCGCTGGCTGTCGGAGAACGCGGTCACCGATCTCGGCGACATCCGGGGCAAGATCGCCGTCACCACGCTGCGCGAGGGCTCCCTGCTGCAGAGCGACATGATCGTGAACCAGCCCGCCCTGCAACCGGGGCAGCAGGAGGTCGCCATCATGATCGACGCGGCCACCGGCGTCGCCGGCAAGATCACACCGGGCTCGTCGGTCAACGTCTACGCCACCTTCGAGGGGGAGCGCGAGGGCGCGCCCGCCCAGTCCAAGATCATCGTGACCAACGCCAAGGTCCTCGACGTCGGCCGGATCACGGCGCTCGAACCCGACGAGGGCGACCGCGGCCGGCAGCCCACGGACGCCGTCCCGATCACTTTCGCGCTGTCCACCATCGACGCCCAGCGCATCACCTACGCCGAGTCGTTCGCCCAACGGGTCAGGCTCGCGCTCGTCGCGCCCGGCGGCGACACCACGGTCCCCGAGCAGGACCGTACGTACGAACTCGCGAAGGACAAGTGAGAGGCCCGCATGCCCACGAGGATCCTCCCGGCAGTCGGTGACGCGGACGCCGCCCGGTCCGTCACCACCCTGCTCAGCCAGCTCCCGGACGCCGAGCCGGTGCCCCCGGTGGCCGACTCCACCCAGCTCGTCGACACCCTCGCGCGCCTGGCCGCCGAGTCGGTCGACGAGCTGCCCGAGGTCGTGGTCGTGCACGAGCGGATCGGCCCGGTCCCCGCGCTGGAACTGATCCGCGAGGTGGCCCTGCGCTTCCCCGCCGTCGGCGTCATCCTCGTCACCTCCGACGCGAGCCCCGGCCTCTTCCAGGCCGCCATGGACTACGGCGCCCGCGGCTTGGTCGCCCTGCCGCTCAGCTACGAGGAACTCGCCAGCCGCGTCCACGCGGTCGCCCAGTGGTCGTCCGGTGTGCGCCGTCATCTGGGCTCCGGCGGCGACGTGTTCACCGGAGCCGGCGGCACGGTCGTCACCGTCAGCGGTGCCAAGGGCGGGGTGGGCACCACCCTGACGGCGATCCAGCTCGCCCTCGCCGCCCAGGCGTCCGGGCGCAGCACCGCCCTGGTCGACATGGACCTCCAGACCGGCGACGTCGCCTCCTTCCTGGACGTCCAGTTCCGCCGGTCCGTCGTGGACCTCGCGACGATCAGCGACATCTCCCCGCGGGTCCTGGCCGACGCCGTCTTCCGCCACGACACCGGCCTCACCCTGCTCCTCGCCCCCGGCGAGGGCGAACGCGGCGAGGACGTCACCGACCGCGCCGCCCGCCACATCGTCGGCGCCCTGCGCTCCCGCTACGAGGTCGTCGTCATCGACACCGGCGCCCAGCTCGGCGGAGCCGGCGCGGCGGCCGTCGAGACCGCCGCCACGGCGCTCCTGGTCACCACCCCCGACGTGGTGTCCGTCCGGGGCGCCAAACGGACGGTACGGATGTGGGACCGGCTGCAGATCCGCAAGGCGGAGGAGACCACGGTCGTCGTCAACCGCCACACCCGGAGTACGGAGATCCAGCCCCCGCTCATCCAGAAGATCACCGGCACCGCGGTCGCGGCCACCGTGATCCCGGCCCACTTCAAGGAACTGCAGGGGGTCGTCGACGCGGGCCGGGTCCACGAACTGGAGAGCAAGAGCACGGTGAAACAGGCCCTGTGGGGCCTGGCCGGAGAACTCGGTCTGGTCAAACCCGCCGAGGGCGCCCACAAGGCCGGACGGCTGCGCGGCGACCGGCTGCGCGGCGACCGGGGAGCCGTGAGCATCCGACGGCGCAGGGACGGAGGGGGATGAGGTGAAGAAGGAGGAGAAGCACGCTGATCGGGGCAGGGACCGGGGCCAGGTCACCATCGAGTTCCTCGGCATGATCCCGACGATCCTCGTGACGCTGGTGGTGCTGTGGCAACTCGTCCTCGTGGGATACACGTTCACCCTCGCGGGGAATGCTGCGGACGAGGCGGTACGGGCGGCCACCGCCGCGGACCCGGGCGCACGCCAGGGCGCCTGCCGGGCGGCGGGGCTGGACAAGCTGCCCGGTGCCTGGGAGGGAGCGGCGACGGTGAACTGCGTGACCGGGGGCGGCTATGTCACCGCCGACGTGACGCTGAAGGTCCCCGTCCTCTTCCCCGGGACCGCCGACTTTCCCTTCGAGGTGAAGGGCCACGCGGGCGCGGTGGAGGAGGAGGTGGGGGACTGAGATGCCGTACGACGACAGGCGGGACGGGCTCCGACGCGGCCGGGATCCCCGGCGACATCGGGATCGTGGCCGGCGTCGGGACCGGGATCGGGGCCGGAGCCGGGATCGCGGCCAGGTGGCGATCGAGTATCTGGGCTTCCTGCCGATCCTCGTCATCGTCGCCATGGCCGGCGTACAGCTCGGCCTCATCGCGTACACCGCGCAGCAGGCCGGTACCGCGGCCCGCGCGGGGGCCCGCAGCGCCTCGCTCGGTGAGTCCGCCCAGGGCGCCTGCGCCGTCGCGGTGAGCGGCTGGCTGGCCGGCCGTACCGTCTGCGGTCCGTCGGGGGGCGGTGACGAGGTCACCGTCACGGCCACGATCCCCATTCCGTCGATCGTGCCGGGCTGGGACTTCGGCGAGGCCCGGAAGACCGCCACGATGCCCATGGACCACTGACCACCGGCCACCGACCGCTGACCACCGCTCACCGACCGAGGCACCAGGCACCGCGAACCACGAACCACGACCGAGGAGTACCGGACTCATGAGCCTGCGGGCACGCATCAACACCCCCGAGGAGAAGGGCAACCGGGGTGAGGACGGCCATCTGGTCGCCTCCTACCGGGCCAAGCTCCTCGAGGAGATCGACCTCGCGGAGATGAGTTCGCTGGCCGCCGCCGAGCGCCGGGCCAGGCTGGAGCGGGTGCTCGGGCACATCATCAGCCGCGAGGGCCCGGTCCTGTCGACCGTGGAGCGCTCCCAGCTGATCCGCAGGGTCGTCGACGAGGCGCTCGGCCTCGGCATCCTGGAGCCGCTCCTGGAGGACGCCTCCGTCACGGAGATCATGGTCAACGGCCCCGACGCGATCTTCGTCGAGCGCGGCGGACGGGTCGAGCAGCTCCCGATGCGCTTCGCCTCCCACGACCAGCTGATGCAGACCATCGAGCGCATCGTCTCGACGGTCAACCGCCGTGTGGACGAGTCGAATCCGATGGTCGACGCGCGCCTGCCCTCCGGCGAGCGCGTCAACGTCATCATCCCGCCGCTCTCCCTGACCGGCGCCGTCCTCACCATCCGCCGCTTCCCGCGCTCCTTCACCCTGCACGAGCTGATCGGCCTCGGCTCCCTCGACGAGCACATGCTGTACCTGCTGGCGGGCCTGGTGCGGGCACGCTTCAACGTGATCGTGTCGGGCGCGACCGGCACCGGCAAGACGACCCTCCTCAACGCCCTCTCCGGACTGATCCCCGAGGGCGAACGCATCATCACCATCGAGGACTCCGCCGAACTCCAGCTCCAGCAGCCGCACGTCGTCCGCCTGGAGGCCCGCCCGCCGAACGTCGAGGGGAAGGGCCGCATCACCATCCGCGACCTGGTGCGCAACTCGCTGCGCATGCGCCCCGACCGCATCGTCGTCGGTGAGGTCCGCGGCGGCGAGTCCCTCGACATGCTCCAGGCGATGTCCACCGGCCACGACGGCTCCCTCGCCACCGTCCACGCCAACAGCGCGGAGGACGCCCTGATGCGGCTCCAGACCCTGGCCTCCATGGCGGACGTGGAGATCCCCTTCGCCGCGCTGCACGACCAGATCAACAGCGCCGTCGACGTCCTCGTCCAGCTGACCCGCTTCGCCGACGGCGCCCGCCGCATCACCGAGATCGCCCTGCTGGAGAGCCACGGCGGGGAACCGTACCGACTGGCCACCGTCGCCCGCTTCAACGCCCGGCCGATGGCCCCCGACGGCCGCATCCACGGCGCGTACGAGCACCACCCGCTCCCGCGCCGCACCGCCGAACGCCTCTACATGGCGAGTCAGCCCGTCCCGCAGGCCTTCGGTATCGCCCGCTCCCTCGACCAGCTGACCACCCGAGAAGCCAGGTAGGACCGCCGCCATGGAGCTGCAGAACCTGATCACGCTGACCACCGGCATCGCGCTGCTGACCTGCGTCCTCGCGGTCGTCGGCGTACACCTGTACGCCGCGGGCAGGGCACAGCGGCAGGCGCTGGTGGACCGGCTCGCGGCCACCGGCCAGGTCCCGGGCGGCGGACGCGGGCGCCGCTTTCCCACTCTGGACCGCAGGCTGCGCCGCACCGCGTTCGGCAGGAAACTGGAACTGCGGCTGGTGGCGACCGGCCTGAACATCACCCCGGGGGAGTTCGTCGTCTGCATGCTCGCCCTGGTCCTGGGCCTCCACCTCACCGGCCAGGCTGTCCTCGCCCCGTTCTTCGGCCCGCTCGCCGGGATCCTCGGCATCTGGCTGGCGTTCCAGTTCCTCGACTGGCAGCGCCGGAAACGGATCGAGAAGTTCATCAACCAACTCCCCGAACTGGCCCGCATCCTGGCCAACGCCACCCAGGCCGGCCTGGCCCTGCGGACGGCGATCGGCATGGCGGCGGAGGAGCTGGAGGCACCGGCCGGCGAGGAACTGGCCAAGGTCGACAACCAGTTGGCGCTCGGCGCCTCGATGGACGACGCCCTGGGCGAACTCGCCGAGCGGCTCCCCTCCCGCGAACTGGTCGTCCTGGTCACCACGCTGGTGCTGTCCAACCGGGCCGGCGGCCAGGTGGTCGGCGCGCTGCGGAACCTCACCGACACCCTGGAGGAACGCAAGGAGACCCGGCGCGAGGTCCGCACCCAGCTCTCCCAGGTCAGCATGACGTCCTACGCCGTTCCCGTCCTGGGGGTCGGCTCGTTGTTCCTGATGAACGGGGTGAAGGACGGCGCACTGGAGCGCATGACCGGCTCCCCGGTCGGCCAGGGCGCCGTGATCGTCGCCTTCGGCCTCTACGCCATCGGCTTCGTCCTCATCCGCCGCCTGTCCCGCATCGACGTCTGAGGGACGGGAAGGGAACGACTGACATGGGACTCCTGCTCGCACTGGCCATGGCCATCGCCGTCTGGGGCGTCTTCGCCGGCCTCCGCATGTACCGCGCCGAGGCGAAACTCCCCGCCGACCTGGTCCTCGCCCTGGAGGTCGGCGCCACCCGCACCGGCGCGGTGGACTCGCTCGTCGACCGCATGGGTATGCGCTACGCCCCGGCCGTCCTGCGCCTCATGGGCCCCCAGCGGGTCGCCCGGTACCGCCGGAAGATCGACCTGGCGGGCAACCCCGGCGGCCTCACCATCGACCGCTACGCCGCCCGCCGCGCGGTCTACGGCTTCCTCGGCGGCCTCGGCTGCCTGGTCTTCCTCCTGCGCGGGCAGTTCTTCGTCGCGCTGCTGCTGCTCGCCTTCGGCGCGTTCTGGACGGAGGTCGGCATCTGGTCGGCGATCCGGATCCGCCGCGACGTCATCGAGCGGACGCTGCCGGACTTCCTGGACGTCCTCGCCGTCGTCGTCAGCGCGGGCCTCGGCTTCCGCCAGGCCCTGGACCGGGTCGCCACCAGGTACGAGGGCCCGTGGGCGGACGAACTGCGCATCACCCTCCGCCAGATGGACCTCGGCATGAGCCGCCGCGAGGCCTTCGCGGAGCTCCGCCGCCGCAACGACTCCGAGCAGGTCGCCATGTTCGTCACCGCGCTGCAGCAGGGCGAGGAACTGGGCGCCCCCATCGTGGAGACCCTGGTCGCCCTCGCCAAGGACATGCGCCGCACGGACGCGCAGAACGCCCGTCGCAAGGCCGCCCGCGCCGTCCCCAAGGCCACCATGATGATCACCACGTTCATGGTCCCGGCCACGATGATCCTCCTCGGCGCGGGCCTGATCCTGGGCTCCGGCACCGACTTCGGCTCGATCACGGGCGAGTAGGACGGGGACGCGGTGCTGCCATGACGACGACCGGGGAACGTACGGGACGTGCGACGCGCAAGGCGCTGCGGTGCCGCCCGCGGCGGCCCGGGAGCACCGTGCCCCGGGCGGACGCGCCGCACCTTCGGGTGCCGCCCGTGGACGACGGCGGCCGCCCCGCCACGGACCGGGCCGGGGCTGCCGCCGTGCCCGCGCCGGACATCGACATCCAGATCAACGCCCTCCAGGCCCTGTGCCGGCAGGTGTTCGGTTTCCGGCTGGCGATGATCGCGCTGGCCGCCCCCGCCGCCCTCCTCAACGCGGGGCCGGGCTGGGGCACCCGCCTGGTCGGCATCGCCGTGGTGGTCACCTTCATGGCGTCCTACGTCCTGTTCCGGGACTGGGAACGCTTCGGCCCCCTCCTCCTGCGCCACCCCACCCTCCTGGCCGCGGACACCCTCTTCGGCGCCCTGCTCCTCCTCTCCGCGGGCCCCGACAGCCTGCTCGCCTACGTCAGCGTCTGCACCCCGCTCCTCGCCGGCCTGGTCTACGGCTGGCGCGGAGCGGCCGTCTTCGCCTCGCTCCAGGGCCTGATCCTGCTCCTGGTCTACGCGACCCTGGCGGACCCGCGGGCGGGCCTCACGGAGACCCTGTTCCTGCCCGGCACGTGTGTGCTCGCCGGCGCGGTCGGCTCCAGCCTCCGCAACCTCATGCTCCGCTTCGGCACGGCCACCCGGGCCCTCACGGAGGTCCGGGCCCGGCTGGCCGCCACGGAGGCGGTCAGCGAGGAACGCGCCCGCCTGGCCCGCGAGATGCACGACTCCGTCGCCAAGACCCTGTACGGCGTCGCCCTGGCCGCCGACGGCCTCGCCGCCTCCGCGAGCGCCGGGCACCTGGACGCGGCGCTGGTGCGGCAGCAGGCGGAACTCGTCGCCCGCTCGGCCCGCCGCGCCGCCGCCGAGTCCCGCGAACTCCTGACCGACCTGCGCCGCGAGCCGCACCCGTCCGCCGGCACGGAGCCG
This sequence comes from Streptomyces sp. GDS52, assembly GCF_052246875.1. Taxonomy (NCBI): domain Bacteria; kingdom Bacillati; phylum Actinomycetota; class Actinomycetes; order Kitasatosporales; family Streptomycetaceae; genus Streptomyces; species Streptomyces sp. GDS52. The sequence goes on along the minus strand of NZ_CM125966.1, from coordinate 2,578,174 downwards.
GACACGGGCATGGACACGGACACGGACGTACTGGCCGAACTGGCGACGCACACCCGCACCTTCAGCACCCGCACCGGTCTCCCCACGGCCTTCCGCCGAACCGGCGACCACCCGCCCACCGTTCCCCTCGCCATGGCACGCCAGCTGCTCACCATCGTCGAAGAGGCGATGGAGAACGCCCACCGCCACGCGGCGCCGACCCGCGTCGACGTGAGCGCGGGCGTCCACGGCGGCCTGCTCCGCATCAGCGTCCACGACGACGGCAGCGGCCTGCCCCCGGACACGGACCTCGGACAACTCCGCCGGGAGGGCCACTTCGGCCTGGTCGGCATGGTCGAGCGCGCGGCCGCGATCGGCGCCCGCATCCGCATCGGCCGCGGCACCCATCCCCGAGGCACCGAAGTCCGCCTGGAACTCCCCCTGCCGGCCACGGCGCCACCGGCCACCCCTGCGACAGCGAGGACGACACCCCCATGAGCACGCTGCCGAGCCCTGCCCCGAAGGCACCCTCACCCACCGCCCTGCGGATCCTCGTCGCCGACGACAACCCGGTGGTCCGCGCGGGCCTGACCGCACTGCTCTCCGTCCACGAGGAGCTGACGGTCGTGGCCCAGGCGGCAGACGGCGACGCGGCATGCCGGGCCGCCCGGGACCACCACCCCGACGTCATCCTCCTCGACGTCCGCATGCCGGGCACGGACGGCATCACGGCACTCCCGTACCTGGCACGCATCGCCCCGGTCATGATGCTGACGTACAGCGGAGAATCGGAGATCGTCCAGGAGGCACTGCGCAGGGGAGCGGGCGGTTACCTGGTCCACGGCGAGTTCACGGCGGACGAACTGGTCACAGCCGTACGGGACATCGGGCAGGGCCGAGCCCACTTCACCCCCACACCGGCCGGAGCGCTCCTGGCCCAGCTCCGCAAGGCACCCCCGGGTCCACCGTTACCCGACGGCCTGGGAGACGCCCGGAAGGATGCGACTGCATACGCAGATTCCGTAGTCGCGTTGCCGTATACAAATCCCCAACCCGCCACACCACCAGGCGAACTGAGACAGATCCAGCCGTCTCCCGCCGTCATTTCTTCACAAAACCTTTCGCAACTGCAACCGATTGTGGGACAGTCGTCGTCCGGGTGGACAAGCGGTCGTCCGGCCGCCCCCGACAGGTCGAGGTTCCAACTGAGCGCAAGGGAGGCGGAGATCATGGACCACATCGCATCCGGGATGAACAACCAGCAGATCGCCGCCACCTGTTTCATCAGCGAGAAGACGGTCAAGAACCACATCAACCGCATCTTCGCGAAGCTCCACAGCACCAGCCGTTCCGAAGCCGCCGCGAAGTGGCTCGGCACGGCCCCGGACTCGACGCGAGGACTGGGGTGACCTGCGGTGACAACAGGGAAGAGGAAGCGGCGGACCGGTGACTGGGCCCGGAAATGGGCCCTGGGGCCCTCTGGCGAACCGAAAACCTCGCCGTACGTTGCTGACATCGACTGCGGCGCCCTGAAGCAAGCCGCAACCGCGTCAGCCGGAGGGGAACACCATGAGCAACTGGATCAACACCACGATCACCTACCTCCACTCCCGCACCACCCGCAACGACAGGGGCCAGACGGCGGTGGAGTACCTGGGCATCATCGCGGTGGTGGTGGCAATCGTGCTGGCGATCACGGGGACGAGCATCGGTCAGACGATTCTCAATGCGATCACCGACAAGATCACCGAGGTAACCGGCGGTTGAGGAAGTTCCACAAGTACGGCGACGCCGGGCAGGCCTTCCCCATCTACATCACGGTGGTGGGGGGTCTGCTCTTTCTCGCGTTCGCGTATTTGGCGGTCGGGCAGGCAGCGGCCAACAGGAACGGTGCCCAGACAGCTGCGGACGCGGCCGCGCTCGCGGCGGCTCAGGACAGGCGTGACCAGCTCACGGGGGCCTGGATCGAGGACCTCCTGGATCCAACCAAGTGGAAGGCGATCTTCGACGGCGCTGCGGAAGGACTCGACGATTCGTGCTGGCGCGCACAACAACTCGCTGCGCAGAATGATGCAGCCGTCCAGGGGTGCGATCCGGACGGGTTGCTGGGCTACACCGTCGAGGTCCAGACGACCGACACCGTGGGGGACTCCATTGTGCCCGGCACCGAGAGCATGAAGTCGAAGGAAACAGCCACTGCGGTGATTGATCCTCGCTGTACCTTCGACCCTCTGGCTGAAGATGCTCCCGAGGGCACCCTGCCTCTGCTCACCTGTAAGGGCATCGAGTGGGAACTGGATCCCGAAGGACCGGTGGAACTCCTCCCACAGCCCGAGGACCTTTTCGATGTCCACCTGGCCGACTGACCGACGAACGACGAGTGACTAAGGAAGCAGAGGCATGAGCATTTGGTTCACAACGAAGGCTCAGAGGGGGATGGTCGCGCTGACCGTTGCGGCCGGACTGGCCCTCGGGGTGGCTGGCTGTGGTGGGGGCGGTGATGACGGTAAGAGTCCAAAAACGTCAGCGTCCGCTTCTAAGGGCGAAGGGTCCAACCCGAGTGCTCAAGAGGGCCCGGCAGAAGAGATCCAAGCCGAGTTGAAGGGGCCTGGCGGCCTGCTGCTCCAAATCACCTCTGCCGAGCGGGACGCTGGGGGCTTCGTCACGGTCAATGGCACTCTGAAGAATGAAAGCGACAGTACGCTCACACTGCCTGCGCAACTGAGCGGTAATGAAACCGAGGTCATCAGGAACGGACAGTCTCTCGGTGGGGCAGCACTGATCGATTCCAAGGGAAAGAAGCGCTATTACGTTCTCCGCGACACGGACGGTCGCCCCCTCACCACAACGGGGATCAGCCGTGTCAAGTCAGGTGAGACTGTGCCTGTCTTCATGCAGTTCCCGTCACCTCCGAACGAGACGACCGAAGTGACCTTCCAGTTGCCGATGTTCGCCTCTGGCGACATCGCGATCACTGGATGAGGCGGCGATGACCCACTTGCGCACCCGATCTGGGGCCCCACGTCTCGCAGTGGTTGCCGCTACCGCCACCGTCCTCATCGCCGCGAGCACTCTCGGCGCCACCGGCGCCGTCGCCGACGACGGTCCCAGCGTTCCCCCGGGCACCGAGGCCACCGCCTCTGCCCCGGTCGAGCTCGACCCCAACGATCCCGATCTGAAGCTCCCCGACGGTGCCACCCTCGCCGAACCGAAGGTGCTCGACATCAAGCAGGTCGTCGAGGAGCAGAGCGGTGACGAGCGACGGGAGGACACCAACACGGAGGTGACGTTCGCGCTGCAGGCCGAGGTGCTGTTCGGCAAGGACAGCGCGAAGCTCAGCGCGCAGGCGAAGTCCCGTATCGGCACGATCGCCGAAGAGATCAAGAAGCAGAACGCCACGAAGATCCGCGTCTTCGGCTTCACGGACAACCTGGGCTCCTCGGCCCACGGCGACGTCCTGTCCCGTAAACGCGCGAACGCCGTGCACACCGTCCTGGGCCAGGAGCTGAACGACCCCGGCGTCACCTACGAGGTGCGCGGCTACGGCGAGCAGTACCCGATCGCCGACAACTCCACCGAGGCCGGCCGCAAGAAGAACCGCAGGGTCGAGATCTCCTTCCCCCGCACGGAGAGCTGACGACCCGAGACCCAGCTGGAACACCACCCCCCCGGGCCCTGCTCGGGGGCAGCTCGGATGGTGTTCTGCCGGGGGCGCAGGGGATCTCCGCGGCCCCGGGGCTGCGGAGCCGGAGACGGGTGCCTTGCCGAAAACCGTGAGCAGTCGGTGGGCATGTGTCACTTAAGCGCTCAGATGAGCGGTATCAGGACAGTAGCGGCCGAAGTGCTCACGACTTCGGGACGGTGTGTCCTCCCCGCGCGTGGGGGAGTGTCCCGGCAGCACCCATGTCGAGGCCGCCGCCCCACCGAGCGGTCGCGGAACGTCGCCCGCCGGGCAGCACGACCGGCCCCGACCTGCGGCACCACCTTCAGATCCCGTGCGCCACCCGCAAGGACACCATCGCAGCTCGGACTCGAAGGCCGGCCTTTCCAGCGGTACCGCACCCCTACTCGTGCGGGATCTGACGGGCATCGGACGCCCCTCTTCGATGATTCGCCGCCTTACGGCTCACAGCAGGTGGTCCGCCTTGCCTGCCTTGATTTCCAGGATGAGGTTGCGGAGGGCTTCCCGCGTGTCGGTGAGGGGCTGGTCCTCCTGGCCGGCGACGGCGATGTAGGCGTTGCCCTCGCTGTCGGTGCCTATGCGGAAGCAGTTGGCACCCTCGGCGCAGTACGGCTCTTCCCAGGCGATGTCCGCCATGGTTCGCTCCTCAGAAATCGCTGGCGATGTCGTGGATGAAGTCGCGTGAATCGGCTGACGAGAGTGAAGCCTGATCCATCCAGTCCAAGTGGGCACGGTACTTGGCAAGTTGGGACTGGCCGTGAAGGAACTCCGGACCGTGGGCCGAGTCCAGTTCTGCCGTGTCGAGCAGGGGCACCACTGCCTCCGCGTAGGTGAGGCCTTGACCGGCGCCGGGGAAGGCTCCTGCCTTGAAGCGGATCACCCGCACGTCGATGTTCGCGAGCTCCGACAGGTCACAGAGGTGATCGAGCTGTGCCCGCATGGTCTTCACGCCACCGAACTCGATGCGTAGCGCGGCCTCGTGCACGTAGCCGACGTACGCGATCGGGCTCTCCCGATGCAGGACCTGCTGACGCTGCATGCGATGTGCCACTCGCAGTTCGATCTCGGCCGGTGACAGCGGCGGCAGAGCGGCGGCGAACAGCTTGCGCGCGTAGGCGTCGGTCTGCAACAGGCCCGGCACGTGCAGAGCCAGGCCGCCCCGGACCTTTCTGGCGCGCCACTCCATCTCGGCAATGTCCAGCAGCGCTGCAGGGAGTTGGCCCCGATACGCTTCCCACCAGCCCCGCGTCCGGTCACCGGCCATGTCGGCGAGGGCGTTGACGTACGCCTCGTCGCGGCAGTCGTAGTTGCACGCGAGGGTCCGCAGGCGTTCGGGGGTGATGGTCCGTACCCCTGCCTCGATGTTGGAGATCTTCGTCCGGTCGAGGCCGAGCAGCCCGGCGGCGTACTCCGTCGAGACCTCTGCTGCGAGACGCATCTTCCGCAGCTCCGCGCCCAGTCGTCTCTGGCGTTGAGTGGGCATCGCCCTCGGCGGCATCTCTCACTTCCTCCGGTAGTCGCGGCGTCAGTCTGCCCCTTGGCCGCCCGACAGGTCCACCCATACGGGTGGCAAATACGGCAAGTGGGTGGCAATGTGCCACCACGCTCTTCTACTGTTGGCGACAGGTCAGACACGATCCGTACCGACCGGAAGCGCATCACGCGAGCCCACCCGTGCCCTCCTGCCCTGGGAGGGGTGTGTCCGCGTCAGGGAGACAAGCCACCGGCCGGAGCCGAATCAGCCGTCATTCCCAGGGAGTTGCCATGCACAAATCCACATCCCTCTGCCCGGTCGAGGCCACTGCCGACCGGCCGACCGCCCCGCCGTCTCCCGACGCCCTCGCCTACAGCTTCACGCTCCCCGCCGCGCCGCAGAGTCCCGCGATCGCCCGCGCCGCGACCCGGACGATCCTGCGGGCCCACGGCCTGGCCGACGTCATGGACGCGGCGGTCCAGGTGGTCGGTGAACTGGCCGCGTGCTCATGCCGGTTGACGCCCGCCGCCGAGGTGTACCTCTCCCTCCGCTACCGGGACGGCACCCTCCGCGTGGTCCTCTACGACGCCCACTCCCGCCACACGCACCCCCGGCTGGCCGCGGCCTGCGACGCACGTCGACGAGCCGCACTGCGGGTACTCGCCTGCGTGGTCAAGGCGTGCTCCGGTGACTGGGGCTTCGGGGACGCGAGGGAACCGGGCGGAGGAACCCGTATGTGGGCGGTGCTCCCCAGGGCGGGGGCGCGGGCGTACGCGGCCGGGGAGCCCTAAAGGCGCCCGCCGTCACCACCCCCGCCGTCACCACCTCCGCCGGCGTCCGGCGACACCGTCACCTGCACTCCGGCGCGCAACCCCCACCCCGCCATCGCCCCCGCCTCGGCCTCGATGACATGCCGCGCCCGGACCCTCGGCAGCCCGAGCCGCCCCGGCGGCATGGTGCGCACGGCGATGACGCAAAGACGCCGGTCGAGGTAGGCGACGTCGATGGGCATGCGCATACGGAAGGTGTGGATGCTGTTGGCGGGGGAGAGGAGCAGCGCGCCGTCGAGGGCATCCCGCCCCAACAGTCCCTTGGTGCGCGCCCGATAGGAGCCGGCGATCTCCAGCGGCACGCGTACGGCAGGCCGGTCGTCGTCGCCGGGGACGACCAACTCCCCACGCCCGTCATACCAGCGCGCCATCACCGACCCACCCCGCCCCTTCGCTCCACCACCGAACGATCAACCGTCCGCACCGAACCTATTCCCGCCAGGCCTCGGAAGTCAGCTCCTGAGCACGTGCGGGACGGGGGGACGGCCGGGGCCGCCCCGGCGGTCACGATGGCCGACTGAGACATTCACACATGCGCCATAAATGACTTCAGTGTTTGCAGCCTCTCCATAAGTGGCCGAATTTCTTCGACGGGAGTGCGATTGTCGGGCCGAATAGTGATCCAAATGACCTCGCCGATGCCCCCGAATGTCCGGACAAGAGAGAGGGGCGAGAGTATTGGTCGCTTCGCGCAACTGGCCGTGTGCTGTCAACTGGTCTGCGGGAAAAGCTTCCTGAAGTTGCCCATGATGCCGGAACAGTGGTTGCATCGCGCCTGAACGTGGCGACGGAAAGTCGAAGTATGGCGCTGCGCCTGCATTCTTGATTCTTTGAGATCGTCGACCGAGCGCAGCCAGGACAAACACCGAGAACGGCAACCGCCCACCCCGAACGGGCGCTGCTTGCCGGTCAGGAGGGAGCGACGTGAGTTGCTCGCACGCCGCAGGATGTCCCCTGTTCCCGCTCCTCAGGGCGAGCTTGCAGGGTTGGCGCGACTACTACTGCGACAGCGTGGGCGAGTGGCACGACTGTGCGCGCTACCAGTTGGCGCTCACCGGCGAGCCCGTGCCCATCAGCCTGCTGCCCAATGGAGCCCGTGCACGGCATCTCGAACCCGTGGCCGACGCGAACGAGCTCGGCATGACGACCCCGAGCCAGGCCCCCCGGCACACCCCGCCGACGGCTCCGGGGAGCGTGCCCCCGTTCGAACCGGTACCCCCGTCGGCCTCCGCCCTGCATGACCAACCGTCACCACGCGCACGGACGCCCCACCCACCGGAGCACGTCGTTCGGCACACGCGGAGAGCCACCCGCCCGAAGCGCGGCTGGTGGGCCCGGTTCGCCGACTGGATGAGAGGCCCCGCATGAGTACCTACTGGCCCTGGTGGGCAGGCGCTGTCGGACTTGCTCTGGTCACCGTCACCTACACCCTCCTCACCGACCGGTCCTTCGGGGTGTCGTCGGCGTGGGACCGCGTGTTGCACTGGCGCAGCGAACGCCGCATCGAGCGGATGGACGAGGAGTTCGCCGACGATCGAGCTCTCGCCGACGCGCTCGCCGCAGCCACCGCGGAGCACTTCGGTACCCGCCCCGGTTCCGGTTCCGGCTCCGGCGTGACCACCTCGCCGCCGGTCGCGTACGGGAAGCCGCAGCCGCTCGAGTCGGACAGCGAGCCGACGCCGAGTGAGAGCCCGTCGGCCGCGAGCCTGCGTCCGGTCCCGCTGGTCACCCAGGCCGCCCTGCTGGTGTCGATTTTCCTCGGCGGACTGATTGCCGCGGTCGCCTCCGGACGGTTCCAGCTCCGCTTCGACATGGGCCCGGGTTTCAAGGACCTGGTCACCGCCGACCCGGCTGCCATGATCGGCCTGCTGTTCCTGGGCGGCGTGCTGGTCGGCTTCGGCACCCGACTGGCCGGCGGGTGCAGCTCCGGCCACGGACTCAGCGGCTGCGGCCGTCTGCGCCCGGTCAGCATCGTGGCGACCGCTGTCTTCTTCGGCACCGCCGTCGCGGTGTCGTTCCTCCTGTGGAAGGTGATCTGATGCGCACCCGGGGCACGATCCTGCTGGCCAACATCATCACCGGACTGGCCCTCGGCTTCACCGTCACCAACATCGGCTTCGGTGACTACGCCGAGCTGAACCGCATGTTCACCTTCCAGGACCTGCGCATGTTCTTCTCCTTCGCGGGCGCCGTCGGGATCATCGTGTGCGTGTTCGCTCTGCTGCGGGTCCGCCGCACCCCGGGGCGCATCCACGCCGGTGTGATCCCCGGCGCGGTGTTGTTCGGTACGGGCTGGGCGATCTCGGGTGGCTGCCCGGCGATCCCGATCGTCCAGGTCGCCAGCGGATACCTGCCCGCCCTGGTCACCCTCGTCGGCGTCGCCGTCGGTATCGGGCTGTGCCGCTGGGCCAACGCCCGGTACTTCCACCTCGACCGCGGCTCCTGCGGACTGTGACCCAGGGCTCCGGCCGACACCGTGTGGTTCGGTTGTGGGCCGTCGGCCGGACTGTGTTCACGTTGTCGACATTCGCGTGGGCAAAGCTGCGCGGGAGGGGTCGCGCAGTGGGGGGGACTGCGCGACCCCTCCCTCACCTTCAGCGTCTCCTGCACCTTCGGCGCCGTCCACTCCTCCGTCCCGCCGCTCCGTCATGGAGGCGGGGTCAAGTGGGCGTTCCCGGTGGGGTCACCCGTGGGAGGGACGGCCGGAAGGGTGGGTGTGGTGGGGTCGGTCGCGGGTGGGGCCGCGCCACGCCGGGCTCGATGTCCGTATATCACCTGTTTCTTCCCGGCGAAACGGCTTCATTTCGGCCGCCGACCTGCCCGGAATGCGGGATTCCATAGCCGTCGGGGCGTCGCCGGGTGGTTTCGGAGAGTAGTTGTTGCCCGCCGATGCGCGCAGCATCACTCACGAAGGGTTATGGTGGAAACCCCCCCTCGGGCCGGTCCGTATCCCCCCCCACGGACCGGCCCGTTTTTCTGGGCCCTCCCCCTACGGGGGTAGGCTTCGCGTCCGGGGGCTGCCAGAGGGACAGGATTCGCCCGCGGCCGAGAGCGTGCCGCATGCCGTGGATCGCTGCGGGTGCCGCTCCTGTCCGATCCGTACGGAGGGGCTGACGATCACGTGAACCTGCGCGACAAGCTGCGCGGCCTACTGGTCAGGTTGTACGCACGCCGGGTGGAAGGCCACCTGGACCCCGCTCAGGTGCCCAAGCACATCGGCGTCATCATGGATGGCAACCGCCGTTGGGCGAAGGCCTCCGGCTCCAGCACCGTCCACGGCCACCGGGCCGGCGCGGACAAGATCGGGGAGTTCCTCGGCTGGTGCACCGAGACCGACGTCGAGGTCGTCACGCTCTGGCTGCTGTCGACGGACAACTTCGACCGGCCGGAGGACGAACTCGTCCCGCTCCTCGGCATCATCGAGGACGTCGTCCGCACCCTCGCCGCCGACGGCCGCTGGCAGGTGCACCATGTCGGCACGCCGGACCTGCTGCCGCCCGCGATGCAGGCCACGCTCAAGGGGGCCGAGGAGGCCACCGCGCAGGTCGACGGCATAGTGGTCAACGTCGCCATCGGGTACGGCGGTCGCCAGGAGATCGCCGACGCGGTGCGCTCCATGATGCTCGAGGCCCACGAGAAGGGCACCTCGATGGAGGAGCTCGCCGAGGCCGTCGACGTCGACATGATCGGGCGTCACCTGTACACCAAGGCCCAGCCCGACCCGGACCTCGTCATCCGTACGAGTGGTGAACAGCGGTTGTCCGGATTCATGCTCTGGCAGACCGCTCACGCGGAGTACTACTTCTGCGAGGTCTTCTGGCCGGCCTTCCGCAAGGTCGACTTTCTGCGGGCCCTGCGCGACTACGCCGCTCGTCACCGGCGTTTCGGCGGCTGAGGCCGTCCCCGCGTAACGGGGAGTTCATCGGGGCGCCGCCGTACGGTCTGGCATGACGGCGATTGTTAGAGGGCATAACTCAGACAGGTCGACACCCGAACCACGGGTGTCGGATCTCAGCGGGCGGCCCGGGGCCGTCCGCCCGGGAGGCCCTTTGCACCAGCCCGACCGTGCGGTCACGGCACGGACGAAGCAGCGGGGGGCCGGTTCTCGGCCCGTGCATCGGCGCCGTCGACCGGTCCAGCTCCGCTCCGTCGCTCCCCGACCTCTTCCGAGGGGGTACGTCCTTCCGTGGTGACCAGCACACAGCGCCACAAGCCCGACCGGCGCACCTATGTCATCGACACCAGCGTTCTGCTGGCCGACCCCAACGCCCTGAGCCGCTTCGACGAGCACGAGGTCGTGCTTCCCGTCGTTGTGGTGACGGAGTTGGAGGCCAAGCGGAACCATCCCGAACTCGGCTACTTCGCCCGGCAGGCGCTGCGCCTGCTCGACGACTACCGGGTGCGGTACGGCCGTCTCGACGCTCCCCTCCCGATCGGGGACCTCGGCGGAACCCTGCGTGTCGAGCTCAACCACTCGGACCCCAGCGTGCTGCCCAGTGGCTACCGCCTGGGGGACAACGACTCCCGCATCCTCGCGGTCGCCCGCAATCTGCAGGCCGAGGGATTCGACGTCACCGTGGTGTCGAAGGACCTCCCGCTCAGGATCAAGGCGTCCTCCGTGGGTCTCCTCGCCGAGGAGTACCGTGCGGAGCTCGCCGTCACGGACGCCTCCGGCTGGACCGGGATGTCCGAACTGAACCTGGCCGCCGAGCAGGTGGACATCCTCTTCGAGGAGGGGCACATCTACGTGCCCGAAGCGGCCGACCTGCCCGTGCACACGGGGCTGACCATCCACTCCGAGCGCGGCAAGGCCCTCGGCCGGGTCACGCCCGAGGGTGACGTCCGTCTGGTGCGCGGCGACCGGGAGGCGTTCGGCATCAAGGGCAGGAGCGCCGAGCAGCGGATCGCGCTCGACCTGCTGCTCGACCCGGACGTGGGAATCCTGTCCCTGGGCGGCCGGGCCGGCACCGGCAAGTCGGCGCTGGCGCTGTGCGCGGGACTGGAGGCGGTGCTGGAGCGCAGGCAGCACCAGAAGGTGATGGTCTTCCGCCCGCTGTACGCGGTGGGCGGGCAGGAGCTCGGCTATCTGCCCGGCAGCGAGGCCGAGAAGATGAGCCCCTGGGCGCAGGCCGTCTTCGACACGCTGTCCGCGGTCACCAGCCGCGAGGTCATCGAGGAGGTCACCGCGCGCGGCATGCTGGAGGTCCTGCCGCTCACGCACATCCGGGGCCGCTCGCTGCACGACGCGTTCGTGATCGTCGACGAGGCGCAGTCACTGGAACGGAACGTACTGCTGACCGTGCTGTCCCGGATCGGCGCCAATTCGCGGGTCGTCCTGACCCACGACGTCGCCCAGCGGGACAACCTCCGGGTGGGCCGGTACGACGGTGTGGTCGCCGTCGTCGAGAAGCTGAAGGGACATCCGCTCTTCGCGCACGTGACCCTGAACCGGTCCGAGAGGTCCCAGATCGCCGCCCTGGTGACCGAGATGCTGGAGGACGGACAGCTCTGACACGTCCACTCCCGATACGTGCCCGATTTGAACCCGATGGGCCGTACGGGTTGTATGGGGCGCTTCGCGGCCTGTCGCTCCCCTTGGTCCGATAGGCCGGGAGGGTTCTTCAAAGGACCCTGTGGGGTGGCTGGACCTTTTTGGCCCCGTCTCCGAACAGGGTTCGACAGCACGGCAGTTGACGCCGTCCGGAAAGGCGAAGAGCCTAGCCGGGCGGCGTCGGCGCGCGTGCGGCTTTCCGGGAATCTCCAAGGGCAAACGAGATGTGAGCTTTCACACGCGCGATGGAATTGCCTCGCGCCTCCGGATTACGGCAGAGTCTCACTCCTGTCAGGCCCCGCATGCGACACAGTCTCACCCCCAGCGGTGAGACGCCACACAGGCACCAGCGCCAACTGCATAGCGTCGTCGTATGCCGCCCGAGCACCACACGGCGCTCCCGTTCGGGAGTTGCCCGTCGGGCCCGTGCCTTCCGTGACCCGAGTTGGGGAGGCCAGTGCCAGGGGGCACGATTGCGTCCGCGAGGGTCACCGAAGCGGTCGATGCTGGAAGGAAACCGTGTGAGCCGGATTTCGGTCCGGGGATTCGCAGTGGCCTCGGCCACGGCGGTCACCGCTGTCGGAAGCGTTGTCGGTGTTGCGTCGGGCAGTACCGCGCAGACCAACGACGACCTCGAAGCGACGGCAGCCGGCGCCACGCTGCTCGCGGACATCCCCGCGGGCCAGCAGGTCCAGGTGCAGACCGCATCCCTGACGCAGCAGGCCGAAACCATGGCCATCGCCGCGGACACGAGTGCCAAGAAGGACGCGGAGGAGGCAGCCCGCAAGGCCGCCGCCGAGACCGCGATCGCCAAGAAGAAGGAAGCCGCCGATCAGGCGGCCAAGGAGGCCCAGGCCGCCAAGGAGGCCAAGGAGCGCGCGGAGGCCGAGAAGGCCGCCAGCCGTTCCAAGACGGCGTCCGCCTCCGCCTCCGACTTCGCGGTCCAGAGCTCGTACACCGTCGCCCAGGTCCAGGCGATGGCCCGGCAGATGATTCCGGCCGACCAGTTCCAGTGCTTCAGCAACATCGTGCAGCGCGAGTCCACCTGGAACTACAAGGCCATGAACCCCTCCTCCGGCGCCTACGGTCTCGTCCAGGCGCTGCCGGCCTCCAAGATGTCCTCGGCCGGCGCCGACTGGCAGACTAACCCGGCCACCCAGATCAAGTGGGGCCTCAACTACATGAACGACCGCTACGACAGCCCCTGCGGCGCCTGGTCGTTCTGGCAGGCCAACCACTGGTACTGAGATCCTTCCGGATCGTGCCGGACCCGCCGTCCCGCGGTCCCGCTCAACCTCGGCAGAGCCCCACACCGTCCTCAAGGTGTGGGGCTCTCGCCCTGTACGGTCGGTGCGACGACTCCAGGGGGAGTGGTGGTGCGCAACGGGGGCAGGGGACGGTTCATGTCACGAGTGCCAGGATGGCTCGGCCGGGTCGGAACCCGACTGACCGAAGCGAGCAGGCGGCTGGAAGAGCGCCGCGCCGAGATGGAACGGGAGAGCCGGGACACTCCGGGGCACGCCGGGACGACCGAGCCGGCCGGACCGGCCGCCGCACCCGCCGACCGGGCCCCCGCGCTGCCCGGCGGCCACACCCCCGCAGCCGATTCCGGACACGCTGTCCCTCCGGCTCCTGTCGTTCCCTCCCGTCCCGACCCCGCCCAGGCCGTGCCGTGGGGCGTACGGGTCGCCGCCGAGGCCGGCTGGCGCCTGCTGGTGCTCGCGGGCACGGTCTGGGTGCTCATGCGGATCATCGGCGCCGTCCAACTGGTGGTGCTGGCCTTCGTCGCCGCGCTGCTGATCACGGCGCTGCTGCAGCCGACGGTGGCCTGGCTGCGGCAGCTCGGGCTGCCGCGCGGCCCGGCCACGGCGCTGACCGCGCTGTTCGGGTTCGTCGTCATCGGCCTCATCGGCTGGTTCGTGACCTGGCAGGTCATGGAGAACATCGACACCCTCTCCGACCAGATCCAGGACGGCATCGACGAGCTGCGCAACTGGCTGCTCAACAGCCCCTTCCACGTCACCGACAAGCAGATCAACGAGATCGCCAAGAACCTGCGTGAGGCGGTCGGCGCCAACACCGAGCAGATCACCTCGGCGGGCCTGGAGGGCGTGACGGTCGTCGTCGAGGCGCTCACCGGCATCCTGCTCGCGGTCTTCTCGACGCTCTTCCTGCTCTACGACGGCAAGCGCATCTGGGAGTGGACGCTGAAGCTGGTGCCCGCCGCCGCCCGCCCGGGTGTCGCCGGGGCGGGGCCGGCCGCCTGGCGGACGCTGACGGCGTATGTGCGCGGCACGGTGGTGGTGGCGCTGATCGACGCGATCTTCATCGGTCTCGGCATCTACTTCCTGAACGTGCCGATGGCGGTGCCGCTCGCCGTCTTCATCTTCCTGTTCTCCTTCATCCCGCTCGTCGGCGCGGTGGTGTCGGGGGCGCTGGCCGTGGTCGTCGCGCTGGTCACCCAGGGCGTGTTCACGGCGGTCATGACGCTGGTGGTGGTCCTGGCGGTGCAGCAGATAGAGGGCCACATCCTCCAGCCGTTCATCCTGGGACGCGCGGTGCGCGTCCATCCGCTCGCGGTGGTACTGGCGGTCGCGACCGGCGGGATGGTGGCCGGGATCGGCGGTGCGGTGGTCGCCGTACCGCTGGTCGCGGTGACGAACACCGTCGTGGGCTATCTGAACGCGTACGCGCGGGAGACGTCCGTACGTCTCGCTCCCAGGCCCCGGGGCGCCACGGCGGTCTCGGCGGCCATGAGCCACCACGGGCCGCCGGTACCGCAGGTGCCCCCGGCGCCTCCGGAGCCGCCGGGTCCGGTGCCGCCGGAGGATCCACGGGGTGGGTAACTGCTCGCCGGGGAGTGCGCACGAGGTCGCGTTAGCTCGATCGTGTGATGGTTCGTTCGTGAGCTTGTGGTGCCCTGGGCCGACTGGGCTAGCGTGAGCGTGCGATCTGGGACGCCGGGTGTGGCGTCAGCGTGCGGGGCCCCCGCTCCACCGGAGTGATGGTTCGGGGCCTCCCCGTCGCCTCTGGCCACACCCATATGGCCAGGTCGTGAGGGAACCGGCCTCCCGGGCCCGGACCACGCACAGGATGCGTGTCGCCGCCCCGGGGTCGAATACGCCGGGGACCAGTGCGCCCAAGACCGTTCGGGGCGTGCGACCGAGTGGGCTCGCTCCTGCTCAGTCTTCAGGAACGGTAGGGCGGGAACGGCACGGTGGTGGTGCGGGACAGCGGGCTCGGACACCTTCGGGGTGACCGGGCCCGCCGGGGAGGGGGAAGGAGGGTCCGCGGAGTCACTCCGCGAGGGCCGCCTCCGCTTCCAGCGTGGCGGCGACGGCCTGGACCACCGCGGCGATCCTGATCGCCTCCTGGACGACCTCGCGTTCGACGCCGGCCTTGCGCAGCACCGACTCGTGCGCGTCGAGGCACAGTCCGCAGCCGTTGACCGCGGAGACCGCGAACGCCCAGAACTCGAAGTCGACCCGGTCGACGCCCGGGTCGCCGAGGACGTTCATCCGCAGGCCCGTGCGCAGGTTGCCGTACTCCTTGTCCGACAGCAGGTGGCGGGTCCGGAAGAAGACGTTGTTCAGCGCCATCACCGAGGCGGTGGTCTTCGCCGCCCGGTACGCCTCGGGCGACAGGACCGCCCGCGCCTCCGGCTCCAGCTCGCGCAGGACGACGGCCGAGCGCGAGGCGATCGCCGTCGACAGCACCGTGCCCCACAGCCGCTGGACCGGCAGGTCCGAGCGGCCGATGGCCGCGTCCAGGTTGAGCGTCAGGTCCCGGGCGTAGTCGGGGAGGCGGGACTTGAGGGACTCGAACGACATGGCGGACACGCTCCTCTGGGCGGCGAAGGCATCCCGGGCTTCCCGGGCCTCCCGTGGGCCGGACGCGTTCCATGCTGCCAGGGGCGGCGGCCGGTCCCGGGCACCCCGTGGCTGCCCGGGACCGGCCGCCGCGCCGGTCACTCCGTGCGGAGGCCGTCCGGGCGCATCATGCGCAGCAGGGGCGGCAGGCTCAGCAGGGTCACCGCCAGGACGACGCCCGCCCCGACGCCGGTCATCTGGAACAGGCTCGCCCAGTCCACCCGTACCGACGTCCCGGTCATCCGCAGCAGGACCGCGCCCAGCGCGACGCCCACCGCCGCGGCCAGCAGCAGCCCCAGACCGATCGGGACGGCCGTCTGCCACAGCACCGACAGGCTCAGCGTGCGCCGCCGGGTGCCGAAGGCGACCAGCGCCGACAGCAGCTTGCGGCGTTCGCGCAACTGCTCCAGCTGGGAGACCAGCAGGCTCACCCCGATCAGCAGCAGGACACAGGCCGCGCCGACGAACAGGCCGGTGCGGATGGTGTCGTAGGAGGAGGAACGCTTGAGGGCGGTCCACCTGGCCGTGTCCGTCAACGGGTCGATCGCGGCGGCCGTGTTGCGCACGTGCTCCATGGCGTACGGCACCGAGTCGTCGACCTCGAGGTAGAGCTCGGCGGAGAGCATGGCCGTCATCCCCGCCGGCACCGCGCCCGGGGTCAGCAGGAAGCCACCGCGCTCATGGCTCGCCGGGTCCGGAATCGACCGGGCCTGCTTGACGCCCCCGGGGACCGCCCAGCGGAAGCCCTTGCCGTAGCCGGAGGCGGTCGAGGGGTCGGACACCTCGAAGTGGAGGTCCTGGCCCGGCCGGTTCAGCACCGCGGTGCCGGTGTCGTACTCGGCGCCCGACACCGCGAACACGTCGCCGTCCTCGCACGAGGGGAACTCCGCCACCGTGCGCAGGGTCGCGCAGTCGGCGACGGTCACGACGGCGACCTCACCCGGCTCCTGCTCCTCCCAGGGCCGTTCGGCGACGTAGCCGTAGGACAGCGCGTAGACCTTGCTCACCCCCTTGGTGTCCGCCAGCCTGTCGGCGGCGGGGGCGAGCTCCTGACCGTCCGGCAGACTCACCTGCGCCTGGGCCAGCGACACGTCGAGCCCGGTGTCCTCGGTGTAGTCACCCTCGACGCCGGCGAACAGCATCTGGAGCGCGATCGCGCCGGCCACCGCCACCGCGATCCCGTTGACCATCCTGGCCGCCGCGCCGCTACTCAACTGCAGGCGGCGTACCGCCAGTTGCCACGACACGCTGCCCTTGCCGAGCCGGGAGACGACCGCCTCCACGATCCACGGAAGCAGCGCGGTGATCCCGATGAGCAGCAGCAGGACACCACCGGCGACCAGGTACTCGTTGAACTCCCCGTTCTCGCGGCCCTGTCCGACCATCGGATAGAGCATCACGACGCCGGCCAGCGGCAGCAGCAGCCGCCACCACAGCCGGCGCCGGGCCGGCCGTGCCGTGCGCACCACGCCCAGCGGTTCGATGACGACCCCGCGCATCGCGAGCAGCGTGACCAGCACCGCGGCGGCCGGAACAGCCACCGCGACCAGCAGCGCCAGCAGCGGCGAGGGGTTCAGATAGCTCGGGAACACGCTGATGCGGAATATCTCGACGGAGGCGGCGACCTCCCGTCCGATCAGGAAGAAGACCGTACCGAGGACCAGTCCGAGCAACGACCCGGCGAGCGCCTCGCCCGCCGCGATCCGCCGGGTGGCCGCGGCGTCGGAGCCGACCAGCCGCAGCGCCGCCAGCCTGCGGTCGCGCCGCTCCCCGCCGAACCGTACGGCGGTCGCGATGAACACGGCGACCGGCGTCAGCAGCACCACGAAGACGACCAGGACCAGGAGCATGAGCACCGGGTCGTTCTCCTCCTCGGAGGCCTGCCCGGCCGGGGTGCCGAAGGTGTCGAGGCGCACCGCCGACGAGTTGATCTCTCCGGCGAGCCCCGCGCCGCCCGCGTAGTAGGCGAGCTCCTGCGAACCGATGAGCCCCTGCTCGCCGATCGTCCCGGTGATGTCGTGCGGCAGCCGCTCACGCAGCAGACCCGTGTCGTCCGATGCGAGCAGGTCCTTCAGCGCGGGGGAGACGATCATCTCGCCGACCGCGGGGAACTTGCTCAGACCCGGCGGCAGCGGGGCCTGGGGGCCCTCCGCCTCAAGAAGCCGGCCGCGGATGTCCTGGTCCCGGAACTCGGTGTCGGTACGCGCGATGAGCAGCGTGTCGTCGGCCTGTGGTACGACCTCCGTGCTGAAGGGCCAGTCGAGCCGCGCCTCCCCCCGCCGGTCCCGCTCCGTCAGTACGCCGGGCAGGGCGGCGGTGAGCAGCAGCAGTGCCACCCCGAGGCCGACGCCGACGCCGGTGAGCAGGGCCCGGACCCATCCCTCCCGTCCGCCGGCCAGGGCGAACCGCAGGCCCATGCCCAGGTCCCGGGCCACGGCACGGAGCTTCGGCTCGGTGCGGGCCGCGGGGACGGCGGGGGCGGTGCGGACCCGCTCCTCGGTCTCGCTCATACGGCGTGCTCCATGTCCCGGGACTTCCCGTCGCGCACGACGATCTCGCGGTCGGAGTACGCGGCGACCCGCGCCTCGTGGGTGACGAGGACGACGGCGGCGTTGGTGGACCGGGCGGCCTCGGTGAGCAGTTCCATCACGCGCTCGCCGTTGAGCGAGTCCAGCGCGCCGGTCGGCTCGTCGGCGAACAGCAGCCGCGGGCCGGTGACCAGCGACCTGGCCACGGCGACCCGCTGGCCCTGACCGCCGGAGACCTCACCGGGCCGCTTCCTGCGCACGTCGTCCACCTCGAGGCGTTCGAGCCAGGACAGGGCGGCCCGTTCGGCCTCCTTGCGGGGCGTGCCGTTCAGCCGCATCGGCAGGGCGACGTTCTCCACGCAGGTCAGCTCCGGCACGAGCTGGCCGAACTGGAAGACGAAGCCGAACTCCGAGCGCCTGAGCCTGCTGCGCTCGGAGTCGTTCATCGCGGTCAGTTCGCGCCCGTCGTACGTGATGGAGCCGGAGTCGGGGGTGACGATCCCGGCGAGGCAGTGCAGCAGGGTCGACTTGCCCGACCCGGAGGGACCCATCACGGCGACCACCTCGCCGGGGTGGATGGAGAACGCGGCGCCGTCCAGCGCGGTGGTCGGACCGTACGCCTTGCGCAGGTCCCGGGCGACGAGCAGGGATCCGGCGGGGATCGTCATCGGGTGACCGCCTCACGGAGCTTGTCGAGGCGCGCGGCGGTGAGTTCCAGCCAGCGCAGATCGGCCTCGAGGTGGAAAAGGGCGTGGTCGCAGATGAGCTGGTCGGCCAGGTCGCCCTGGCGTTTGCGCTCGGTGAGGACGCGCATGCCGCGCAGATGCGCGGAACGCTGCGTGTCGAGGATGTCGGCGGCGTCGCGGCTGGTGAGCAGCGCGAGGACCACCTTGGTGTAGAGCGTCGACTGGAGGTACGGCTCCGGCTTCTCCGGTGTGGCGAGCCAGCGCGCGACGTCGGTGACGCCGGCCTCGGTGATCGCGTACCGCTTGCGCTCGGGGCCGTCGCCGGCCTCGATGCCGTCGACTTCGACGAGCCCGTTCTTCAGCAGGCGGGACATCGTCGAGTAGACCTGGCCGTAGTGCAGCGGCCGGTCGTGACCGAACGTCGCGTCGAAGGCCCGCTTCAGGTCGTAACCGTGGCGGGGGCCGGACTCCAGGAGCCCGAGGAGGGTGTGACCGATGGACATGCGAAGGACTCTACACACGGTGTATACGCTCCGTGTATACACCGCGTGTGCAGAGCGCCGGAGAGGGTGCGGAAGCCCAGGTGGGGGCCCGTTGTCACGGTTCTGTCACTGAGGTGGCGTGGGCCCGGGAGGGGTGTCGCCAGAAGGTTGGGCGGGAGGCTGTGTGCCGGGCGGCTGGGCCGGGGGGCGGCCTCGGCGGGGGAGGGGGCCCGCCTCGCCGGGGAGGCGGCCCGCCTCCGCGAGGGCGCGGCGCAGCAGGAACTCGATCTGCGCGTTGGCCGAGCGCAGCTCGTCGTTGGCCCACCGCGCCAGCGCCTCGTACACCAGCGGGTCCAGCCGCAGCAGCACCTGCTTGCGCTGCTGCTGCGGCCTGCGCCGAGGGGCCTTGCCCTCGGAGGGGGGATCGGAGGGGGTGGTCACTGGTAGAGGGACCCCGTGTTGAGGACCGGCTGCGGGGCGCGGTCGCCGCAGAGCACCACCATCAGGTTGGACACCATCGCGGCCTTGCGCTCGGGGTCCAGCTCCACGATGTCGTGCTCGGTGATCCGGGCCAGTGCCGTCTCGACCATGCCCACGGCGCCCTCCACGATCAGCTGCCGGGCCGCCACGACCGCGCCCGCCTGCTGCCGCTGGAGCATCGCCGAGGCGATCTCGGGCGCGTAGGCGAGGTGGGTGAAGCGGGACTCGATGATCTCGACGCCGGCCGCCTCCACCCGGGCGCGCAGCTCGACCGCGAGCTTCTCGGTGATCTCCTCGGCGTTGCCGCGCAGCGAGAGGCCGTCCTCCTCGTGGGCGTCGTAGGGGTACTCGATGGCGATGTGCCGGACGGCGGCCTCGGTCTGGGTGGAGACGAACTCGACGTAGTCGTCCACCTCGAAGGTGGCCTGCGCGGTGTCCTCCACCCGCCACACCACGACCGAGGCGAGCTCGATGGGGTTGCCGTAGGCGTCGTTCACCTTGAGGACCGCGGTCTCGTGGTTGCGTACGCGGGTCGAGATCTTGGTGCGCGAGGTGAAGGGGTTCACCCAGCGCAGGCCGTCCTGCCGGATCGTGCCCCGGTACCGCCCGAAGAGCTGGACCACGCGGGCCTCGCCCGGCGCCACCATGTTCAGCCCGCACATCGCGAGGAACGCGGCTATGGCGATCAGGATGCCGCTGATGATCAGCAGGGCCTTCAGTCCGTCCCCGGTGACCGCCGCGGCGCTGACGGCCAGCCCGATGCCGAGCAGCAGCCCGGCCAGTCCGAGGATCAGGGCCAGCCCGCCGCCGATGCTGTGCGCCGCCTTCTCCCGTACGCGTGGTGCCGGCATCTCCGGCACCACGGCCGTGACCTGCGCGTCATGTGTGGACATGGGTGTTCCCCCGCCTTTCGGGGCGCCCGCCGCACGGTTTCGTGCCGCTAGCGCCTGCCTATCCAAGTGATATCACTTTAACGGGTCATGGCAACCTTGGCCACCCTTCGCACGTCGGTTCCAGTGGGGCGGGTGCTGATTGTCACGTCCGTAAAGACCGGATCGGCAGCCGTTTGTCATACCTCTCGGTGTTAGCTTGCGGAGTTGACCTGAGTGGCGAATCCGTGTGGCAGTCACGCACACATGAACGAAGCGGAGCAGAGCGGACCCATGGGACGAGCGGAAGAACGACGCGCACGACAGCGCGGGGGGCACCGTGCGGCATCCGAGGGCCGTTCGTCGGGCGGGCAGGGCCAGGGCCGGATACGCCGCCTGTTCACCTGGAGGAAGATCCTCGGCACGTTCTTCGGGCTCTGCCTGCTCGGCATGGGCGCCTTCATCGTGCTGTACATGGTGATCGACATCCCCGAGGGGAACGCCGACGCCCAGGAGCAGAGCAGCGTCTACAAGTACAGCGACGGCTCGATCATGGCCCGCAACGGCAAGGTCAACCGTGAGGTCGTCGACCTGGCGCAGGTTCCCAAGGAGGTCCAGCGGGCCTTCGTCGCCGCCGAGAACAAGACGTTCTACAAGGACGCCGGTGTCGACCTCAAGGGCACCGCGCGCGGACTGCTCAACACCGTCTCCGGCAAGGGCGCGCAAGGCGGTTCGACGATCACCCAGCAGTACGTGAAGAACTACTACCTGACCCAGGACCAGACGGTCTCCCGCAAGTTCAAGGAACTCGTCATCTCCCTGAAGCTGGACCAGGAGAAGTCCAAGGACTACATCCTCGCCGGCTACATGAACACCAGCTACTACGGCCGCGGCGCCTACGGTGTCCAGGCCGCCGCGCAGGCCTACTACGGCGTCGACAGCGAGGACCTCGAGGTCGAGCAGGGCGCCTACCTCGCCGCGCTCCTCCAGGCACCGAGCCAGTACGACTGGGCGGTCGCCTCGGAGACCGGCAAGAAGCTGGTCAAGAACCGCTGGAACTACGTGCTGGACAACATGGTCGAGCAGGGCTGGCTGGACGGTTCCGAGCGGTCCGGCATGGAGTTCCCGGTGCCGGAGAACCCCAAGGGCAACCCGGGCATGGCGGGCCAGACCGGCTACCTGGTGGAGGCGGCCAACAACGCCCTGAAGCGGCAGCTGGTCGCCGAGGGCGCCGTCGAGGACGCCAAGCAGGCCGATGCCCTGGTGGACCTCGGCGGCTGGACCATCACGCTCAACATCGACAAGAAGAAGCAGGCGGCGCTGGAGAAGGCGGTCAAGGCCCAGCTGACCGACAAGCTGGACCCGAAGGCACGCAAGGTCGACGCCGACGTCCAGGCCGGCGCCGTGTCCGTGGACCCGAAGACGGGCGCGGTCGTGGCGATGTACGGCGGCGTGGACTACCTCAAGCACTACATGAACAACGCCACCCGCGCCGACTACCAGCCCGCCTCCACCTTCAAGCCGGTGATCCTGGCCGCCGCGATCGAGGAGCAGGCCGAGACCCAGGACGGCGAGCCGATCACGGCCAACACCGTCTACGACGGCACCAGCAAGCGCCCCGTCGAGGACAACGGCAGGAAGGTCGGGTTCACCCCGGAGAACCAGGGCGACGTCGACTACGGCGACATCACCGTCCAGACGGGCATGAACAAGTCCGTCAACTCCGTCTTCGCGCAGATGGGCGTCGACATCGGGATGGAGAAGGTGATGGAGACCGCCGGCAAGCTCGGCATGAACGTCGAGAAGCTGGAGGCGGTGCCCGCCCAGACCCTGGGCTCGATGGGCGCGAGCCCGCTGGAGATGGCCGGCGTCTACGCCACTCTCGACAACCACGGCAAGAAGACCACCCCGACGATCCTGAAGTCGGCGGAGCACCTCGACCGCACCGTCACCGTCCCGGACGCGGTCGGCGAGCAGGTCATCAGCCGCGAGGCCGCCGACACCGTGACCTCGGTCCTGACCGGCGTGGTCGACGACGGCACGGCCCGCGCGGCCGTCCGGGAGCATCCGCTGCGCGCCGGCCAGCAGGTCGCCGGCAAGACCGGTACCTCCGACAACAACAAGTCGGCGTGGTTCGCCGGCTACACCCCCGACCTGGTCACCACGGTCGGTCTGTTCGGCGAGGACGACAAGCCCCCGCACCCGCAGGTCGAGATGTACGGCGCGGGCGGCGAGGAGCGGGTCAACGGCGGTGGCTTCCCGGCGCAGATCTGGTCCGCGTACACCTTCGGCGTGATGGAGAAGACCAGCAGGTTCGACCTGGAGACCAGCCAGGGCGCGGCCGTCAAGCCGCCCCCGTCGCCGTCGTCCTCCAGCCCGACGCCGTCGGACACCCCGACCGAGGAGCCGACGACGGAGGCGCCCACCACCGAGCCCCCGACCGAGGAGCCGACGACGGAGGCGCCCACCACCGAGCCCCCGACCGAGGAGCCGACGACCGAGGCGCCGACGTCTCCGCCCTTCACCCCGCCGACGATCGAGGTCCCGGAGGACTCGGGCAAGCCGACGGACCGCGCGGAGGAGTAGACGGGACGAGGAAGAGGTGGGGGGCACCCGGTGACAACACCGGGTGCCCCCCACCTCTTCGGGCTTCTTCGGGTCTTTTCGGGCCTCTTCGTGCCCTACGGCCGTCGTTCAGCCGCCGTGGTTCAGTTCGAACCACACCACCTTGCCGGTGCTCAGCCGGGTCGCGCCCCAGCGCCGGGCCAGCCGGTTGACCAGGTACAGGCCGCGCCCGCCCTCGTCCGTGGCGCGCGCCTGCCGGAGCCGGGGCAGCTGCGGCACGTCGTCACCGACCTCGCAGCGCAGGACGTCCGTCCGCAGCAGCCGCAGGGTCACCGGCCGCGTGGCGTACCGCACCGCGTTGGTCACCACCTCGCTGACCAGCAGCTCCACCGAATCGGTCAGCTCCTCCAGACCCCACCGGGACAGCGCCTTGCGGGCGAGGCGGCGGGCCCGGCCGGGAGCGGCGTCCTCCGGCTCCAGGAACCAGTAGGCCACATCGCTCGGCGCGATCCCGTCGAAGCGGGCGGCGAGCAGCGCGATGTCGTCGTCCCGGTCGCCCGGACCGAGCATGTCGAGCACCTCGTCGCACAGCGCCTCCAGCGGCGGCGGATGATCCGGACCGGTCAGCTGCGCGGTCGCGGCGAGCTTGTCGCGCAACTGGTCGATGCCGGTCCACACGTCCCGCAGCCGCGACTCGACCAGCCCGTCGGTGTAGAGCAGCAGCGTCGCCCCGGCGGGAGCCTCCAGCTCCACGGCCTCGAAGTCCACGCCGCCGACCCCGATCGGGGCACCCGCGGGCACCCGCAGCACCTCGGCCCGGCCGCCCAGGGGCAGCAGGATGGGCGGCGGATGACCGGCGTTGGCGATGGTGATGCGGTGCGCGACCGGGTCGTACACCGCGTACAGGCAGGTCGCCATGCGGTCCGCGCCGAGCCGCTGCGCCTGCTCGTCCAGGTGGTGCAGCACCTCCTGCGGAGGCAGGTCGAGCCCGGCCAGGGTCTGGGCGGTGGTGCGCAGTTGACCCATGATCGCGGCGGAGGTCATGGAGTGCCCCATGACGTCGCCGACCACCAGCGCGACCCTGCTGCCGGGCAGCGGGATGGCGTCGTACCAGTCGCCGCCCACCCGCGCGGTCTCCGCGGCCGGGAGGTAGCGGGAGGCCAGCCGCACACCGGTGCAGCGCGGCAGGTTCTCCGGCAGCATGGTGCGCTGCAACTCGTCGGCGATGTACGCCTCCCGCCCGTACAGCACCGCCTTGTCGATGCCGAGGGCGCTGTGCGTGGCGAGCTGGGCGGCGACCAGCAGGTCGTCGGCCTCGAAGGCGGTGCGCTCGGGGCCGCGCAGGAACAGGGCCGCGCCGATCACCCGGCGCCGGCCGCGCAGCGGCGCGAGGATCGCCCGCTGCCCGTCGGGCACGGCCGACCCGCCCTGCTCGCCGAGGAGTTCGGGCAGCGCGGCCCGGGCGGCGGGCGCGTCCGTGAACACCGGCCGTACGCCGCGCAGCACTTCGGCGAGCGCGCTGCCGGGCCGCACCGTGCACCGCTCCGCGCCGACCGAGTCCAGCGCGGACGGCTCGGGCGGGACGGCCGGCACGAACCCGTTCTCGGTGTCGCGGGCGACCGGGATCCGGTCGCTGCGACGCAGCCGCAGCACCAGCGGACCGGTGGGCCGCTCGTCGCCGACCGGCAGCGGCTCGCGCAGATAGACCAGGATCGTGTCGGCGAAGGTGGGCACGGTGGCCCGGCACAGCCCCATGACGATCTCTTCGAGATCGATGCCGCGGGCGATCCGCCGGGTCGCGGCGCCGACGAACCTCAGCCGGTCACCGTCCCGCCGCATCGGCGTGGGCCGCCCGGGGGACGTCACCTGCCCGGTGCGCCGCTCCAGCCCGTCGGGGAGCCGCGCGGAGCGGTCCTGCGACGGGGGGGTCTGGGCCGGGCCGTCCGATGCCGGGCCGGCCGGCGCGTCGGGCCGGTGGTCCCGTTCTCCGGGGGCTCCGGGGGCTCCGGGGGTTCCGGGGGTTCCGGACTCCCCGGCCGGCTGGTGCGGGATGCCCTCGGGCGTGGGCCGGGGCCGGTGCGCGTCCGGTTCGGCGTCCTGCCCGGCGCCCGGCTGGGAGTGCTCGGCGGCGGGTCCGCCCGCCGGGCCCGACGCCGATGCCGAGGGTGGCGTTGACGACGATGTCATGCCCGGCCCGTGAGTCGGTGTCGAGGCGGGCAGGAGCGCCCCGCGGGCATCCGCGGGGGTGACGCCCGGTTCCGGGCGCTCGTAGGAGGTCGGCTGCTCCGTCACGCGTGTCGAGTCCATCCGTCCGGGGCCATGTCCCTGTCCTCGCCGTACTCGTAGCACTTGTTGTACCCGAAGTACTCGGGGTGCCCGTGGTACTCGCAGTACTCGTGTTCCCGCCTGCCCCGTGAGGGAACGGGCAGGGGCGTACGCCGTGCGCGCGGTGCGTCCCGCCGGAACTCCGATACCCGGATCGGGTGGCCCCGGAACGGAACTCCCGCGTGGTCGGAGGTCGTTCCTGTGCCGCCCGCCGACCGTCCCCGGCCCGCACCGGTGGTGCCGTACCCCTCGCTCACGTCCTGCCGCCCCTCGGTGACGCCCGGTCAAGCCCAGCGCGTGTTACGGAAGTTACTGCCGCTCCGTGCCTTGCGGAGGACGATCCTACGTTTCTTGCCCCGGGGTGCATCAAGAGTCTCATGACGACAGATGCGCGGGAGTGTGATCCCAGTCCGGTGGCAGTGACGGTACCGTCCAGGCCGGATCCGGGCGCCAGTTCTGCCAGCCGTCCGAGAACGGCGCACCCCACCGGGCGATCACGTCCACCGCGTCCCGGCCGGCCTGGCGCACCCTTCCGGCCAGGGCGGCGTCCACGAGCCCGTCCCGCTGGGCCTGGACGAACTCGTCCTCGTCACGCCAGTGCCAACTGCGGTCGGGGTGAACGGAGATGTCCAGGAAGTGGTCCTCGGAGTCCACCCCGCCCGCCCAGCGGGCCAGCGGCTCCTCCAGGTTCACGTACCAGTTCTTGAACCGCCAGCCCGTGTCCCAGAACAGCCACACCGACCAGGGGTCGCCGGGCCGGGCCAGCTTCAGCACACCGGTCCCGGACCAGCGGTCGTGCCGCACCGTACGGGGCTTGGTGTACCGGGTGGGGAGCGGTTCCCGGTGCACGGGCGTACCGTCGGCGAGCACCGGCTTCACGCACTCGGTGCCGGGCGCCATCCACACGGCGAGCAGTTCCGGATCGTCGCGTACGACCGTGACGGGGCGCGCGATGTGGATGTGCGCGCCGCCGTTCTCCCGGTAACGCCACAGCACCTGCGTCCCGGGCGCCCAACGGCCCGCGGGACCGCCGGAGCCCTTCGGGGTGCTCGCCGCGGCGCCCGCCGCTCCGTCCGGGTGCCGCGGGCCGCCCGCTCTCCCGTGTCCTGTCGCTCCGCCCTCTGCCATGGGCAGATATTAGGTGCCCATGGCACCTGACGCTGCGGTCCCCGTCACGGTTCACCCGTGCGGCAGGGCGAGGACGTGACGGGACACACGTCTGAGCCGCACGGTTCAGGGGCGCGTCATCCGCAGGACGTCCAGGGCCTCGTCGAGCTGCTCCAGGGTGAGGTCGCCGCGCTCGACGTACCCGCTCTCCAGGACCACCTGGCGGATGGTCCTCCGCTCCGCCAGTGCCTTCTTGGCGACCTTCGCGGCCTCCTCGTAGCCGATGTACCTGTTGAGCGGGGTGACCACGGAGGGGGAGGACTCGGCGTACTCGCGGGCCCGCTCGCGGTCGGCGACGATCCCGTCGACGGTACGGTCGGCGAGCAGCCGGGAGGCGTTGGCGAGCAGCCGGATCGACTCCAGGACGTTCTTCGCGATGACCGGCAGCATCACGTTGAGTTCGAAGTTGCCGGAGGCGCCCGCGGTGGCGACCGCCGCGTCGTTGCCCATGACCTGCGCGCAGACCATGAGGACGGCCTCCGGGACGACCGGGTTGACCTTGCCGGGCATGATCGAGGAGCCGGGCTGCAGATCGGGCAGGGCGATCTCGGCGAGGCCGGTGCGGGGGCCGGAGGCCATCCAGCGCAGATCGTTGGTGATCTTCGTCAGCCCGACGGCGATCGTGCGCAGCTGACCGCTGGTCTCCACGATCCCGTCCCGGGCGCCCTGCGCCTCGAAGTGGTCGCGGGCCTCGGTCAGCGGCAGCCCGGTGACCCGGGCGACCTCCGCGATGACGGCGGCCGAGAATCCGGGCGGGGTGTTGATGCCGGTGCCGACGGCGGTTCCGCCCAGGGGCAGTTCGGCCAGCCGGGGCAGGGAGGCGTGCAGCCGTTCCACCCCGTACCGCATCTGGGCGGCGTACCCGCCGAACTCCTGCCCCAGCGTCACGGGCGTGGCGTCCATGAGGTGCGTCCGCCCGGACTTCACCACGTCGGCGAACTCCTCGGCCTTGCGCTCCAGCGAGGCCGCGAGGTGCTCCAGGGCCGGCATCAGGTCCCGGGTGACGGCGGCGGTGGCGGCGATGTGGATCGAGGACGGGAAGACGTCGTTGGACGACTGGGAGGCGTTGACGTGGTCGTTGGGGTGCACGGCCCGCCCGAGCCGCTCGGTCGCCAGGGTGGCGATGACCTCGTTGGTGTTCATGTTGGACGAGGTGCCCGAGCCGGTCTGGAACACGTCGACCGGGAAGTGCTCGTCCCAGGTGCCCTCGGCGACCTCGGCGGCCGCCGTGCCGATCGCCCCGGCGATCTCCTCGTCCAGCACCCCGAGGTCCGCGTTCACCTTCGCGGCGGCGCCCTTGATCCGGGCGAGGGCCTCGATGTGGGCGCGTTCGAGGCGCTGCCCGGAGACGGGGAAGTTCTCCACGGCCCGCTGCGTCTGCGCCCGCCACTTGGCGTCGGCCGGTACCTTCACCTCTCCCATGGAGTCGTGCTCGATGCGGTGGTGCCGGTTGTCGTCCGTGGTCGTCATCGTCGTACCTCCGAAGATCACAGCAGTGGCGCGGGCCGGGGGTATTCCCGCCGTCCCCCTGCCAGCATCGCGCGCGGGCACCCGGAACGGACTCCGCCCCGCCGCGCGGGGGCGGCGGGGCGGAGTACCGGGTGGGGGACCGGCGTCAGGAGACGGCCTGCTGCCAGAGGGTGTGGGCGATGCCGTCGGCCGCGTGGTTCAGGCCGGTGGTGTTGACGTTGGTGAGGGTGTCGCAGGACCGGTGGTAGCAGGGGTCGTAGGCGGAACCGGCCGTGCCGCCCCATTTGGCGGCCTGGGCGGTTGTCTTGCGGGCACTGGCGCCCATCGCGTAGCCGGAGGTGGGGATGCCGGCCTGCTGGAAGGGGTAGTCGTCGCTGCGCCCCGCGCCCTCGGTGTTCTCCTCGGGCCGCAGGCCCAGCGCGTCCCAGTACGCCTTCATCGGCGCGGCGGCCGAGGTGGTGATGCGGTTGATGAAGTAGCCGCCGTTGGTCGAGGCGACCATGTCGAAGTTGTAGTACGCCCGGATCTGGGAGCGCTGGGTGGAGGACAGCGAACGGACGTAGAACTTCGAGCCGTTGAGGCCCTGCTCCTCGTCGGTCCACCAGGCGAAGCGGACCCGGTTGCGCATGGCCGGGTTCTGCTGGGCCAGGGTCAGGGCGTTCTCCAGGAGCGCGGCCGAGCCGGAACCGTTGTCGTTCATGCCGGGGCCCGCCGAGACGCCGTCGAGGTGGGCGCCGAACAGGTAGACGTTGTTCGCGTCGCCCCGCGGCCACTCGGCGATCAGGTTGGGGCCCGCTCCGCTGGTGCAGCCGGAGGTGCAGGCCTGCTCGGTGACGGTGTAACCGGCCGCCTGCAGCTTGCCCTTCACGTAGGCGACGGAGTCGCGGTACCCCTGGGTGGTGGAGCGGCGGTTGCCGCCGTTGCGGCCGGCGATGGCGCTGAGTTCGCTCAGGTGCGCCCGCACTTTCGTCACGTCGACGTCGGGCGCGGCGAGCGCCTCCACGGCGGGGGCGGAGGGGCTCGTGTCCGCGGGAGCGGCGGCCGCGGCGGGGAGTGTTCCGCAGCCGAGCACGACGGCGAGGGAGAAGCTCGCCACGGCGAATCGTCGTCTCACACTGTCTCCTTCGGGAAGTGGCCGTGGGGTGGGCCACAGGGAGTCCGACATGGCGCGTGCATGTCAGATTGGCGAGAAGACTCACAGCGGAGGTTGAAGGAGTCAACGGAAGCGGGGCCCGCGCGGGCAGGTTGTCCAAAAAAAGAACACGGCGTCCGCTATCCGGGCATGCGGAACCCCGTGGCGGCCCTCACGGGCGTTTCCGGGGCCGGAGGGGGTTCGGGGTGCGGCCCGGGGGCCGGAAAGGGGAAGGGGCGGCGGGAGCCGAAGCCCTCGACCGCCGCCCCCGGGGCGCTACGCCAGCCCGGGTCCCCGCACCGGGATCGTCGTGAACGTCGGGGCCGGCGCCGGGTCCTGGAAGAAGTCGTTGCCCTTGTCGTCGACGACCACGAACGCCGGGAAGTCCTCGACCTCGATCTTCCAGACCGCCTCCATGCCGAGCTCCTCGTACTCCAGGACCTCGACCTTCTTGATGCAGTCCTGGGCGAGCCGGGCGGCCGGGCCGCCGATCGAGCCGAGGTAGAAGCCGCCGTGCGCCTCGCACGCGTCGGTGACCTGCTTGCTGCGGTTGCCCTTGGCCAGCATCACCCTGGAGCCGCCGGCCGCCTGGAACTGCTCGACGTAGGAGTCCATGCGGCCGGCCGTCGTCGGGCCGAAGGAGCCGGACGCGTAACCCTCGGGCGTCTTGGCCGGACCGGCGTAGTACACCGGGTGGTCCTTGAGGTATTGCGGCATCCCCTCGCCCGCGTCCAGCCGCTCCTTGATCTTGGCGTGCGCGATGTCGCGGGCCACCACCAGCGGGCCGGTGAGCGAGAGCCGGGTCTTGACCGGGTACTTGGTGAGCTCCGCCAGGATGGCGTCCATCGGCTGGTTCAGGTCGACCTCGACGACGTCCGGGTTGCCGGCGTCCGACTCCAGCTGCTCGTCCGTGGTCTCGGGCAGGAACCGCGCGGGGTCCTTCTCCAACTGCTCCAGGAAGACGCCCTCGGCGGTGATCTTCGCGACGGCCTGGCGGTCGGCGGAGCAGGAGACGGCGATGGCGACCGGGCAGGACGCGCCGTGCCGCGGCAGGCGGACCACGCGCACGTCGTGGCAGAAGTACTTGCCGCCGAACTGCGCGCCGATGCCGATCTTCTGCGTCAGCTCGAAGACCTTCTCCTCCAGCTCCTTGTCCCGGAAGCCCTGGCCCAGCGGGGAGCCCTCGGCCGGGATCTCGTCGAGGTAGTGCGCGGAGGCGTACTTCGCGGTCTTCAGCGCGTACTCGGCGGACGTACCGCCGACGACGATCGCCAGGTGGTACGGCGGGCAGGCGGCCGTACCGAGCGAACGGATCTTCTCCTCCAGGAACTTCATCATGGAGGCCTCGTTCAGGACGGCCTTGGTCTCCTGGTAGAGGAAGCTCTTGTTGGCCGAGCCGCCGCCCTTGGCCATGAACAGGAACTTGTAGGCGTCGCCGTCGGTGGCGTAGAGCTCGATCTGGGCGGGGAGGTTGGAGCCGGTGTTCTTCTCCTCCCACATGGTCAGCGGCGCCAGCTGGGAGTAGCGCAGGTTGAGCTTCCGGTAGGCGTCGTAGATGCCCCGGGACAGGGCCTCCTCGTCGCCGCCCCGGGTGAGGACGTTCTGGCCGCGCTTGCCCATGACGATCGCGGTGCCGGTGTCCTGGCACATGGGGAGCACGCCGGCCGCCGAGATGTTGGCGTTCTTCAGCAGGTCCAGGGCGACGAACTTGTCGTTGGACGAGGCCTCGGGGTCGTCGATGATGCGGCGCAGCTGGGTGAGGTGCGCGGGGCGCAGGTAGTGCTGGATGTCGCGGACGGCCTCTTCGGCGAGCTTGCGCAGCGCCTCGGGCTCCACCTTGAGGAAGGTCCGCCCGTCGGCCTCGAAGGTGGAGACACCTTCGGAGGTCACCAGCCGGTAGGGGGTGGTGTCCTCTCCCATGGGGAGCAGATCGGCGTACTCGAACTCAGGCATCTCGCCCATTCCTCACTCGACAGACGGCCGCCCGCCTCCGTCGGCGGGCGCTCACCAGCGTATGGCCTGTCGCCGCGGGTGGGCTTGTGAGGTTGTCCTCAGTGGTTCCCGAGGCTCCCGGCGGGTTCTCGCGGGGGGCGTGGGGGGGCGCGGGGCGGGTTTCCGACGGCTTCCGGACGCGTTCACGAGTAGTTCCCGACAGGGGCTGGTCGCGATCTATCGCGTTTGGGTACGCTGCTGTCGTGGACCTTCAGAAGCACGCCCAGCCCCGGGACGGCGCCGCGCCGGCCGCCGACCTGCGCGTCTCGGACGCGGACCGTGACCGCGTCGCCGACCTCCTGCGCGAGGCCCTCGCGGAGGGACGGCTGACCGCCGACGAGCACGCGGAGCGTGTCGAGGGCGTGCTGGCCGCCAAGACGGCGGGCGAGCTCGAGGTGTTCGTCCGGGACCTGCCGGCCGCCCATCAGGGGCGCGTGGCCCACGCCTCGGCGCCGAGCCGCCCCACCGCCGGCGCCATCCCGGTGGACCCCGACGAGAACGTGGTGGCGGTCTTCAGTTCCGCCACCCGCAAGGGCCGCTGGCGGGCCGGCCGCCGCATCCATGTGTACGCGGTCTTCGGCAACGTCGAGATAGACCTCAGCGAGGCGCTCTTCGACCACCAGCAGGTCGTGATCAAGGCCTTCTCGGTCTTCGGCAACGTCGAGGTCCGCGTCCCGCAGAACGTGTCGCTGCGCGGCATGGGCGGTGGCGTGCTCGGCAACTTCGAGGTGGCCTCGCTGGACGCGGAGGACCCCGAGGCCCCGGTGGTCTACGTGGACGGCTGGGCGGTGCTGGGCAATGTCGAGGCGCGGCCCAAGCGGGGCAAGCTGGTGGCGGACATCCTCGACCGGGTGCAGCGCTCGGTGGACAAGCGCAGGGGCCTGGACCACTGACGTTCTGCGGCTCCGGCGTGCTGCCGCTCCGATGGCCCGGCGCTCTGTCGCCCTGCTGCCCCGGAGCCCTGTTGCCCCGGCGTTCTGTTGCCCCGGCGTTCTGATGCTCCGCTGCTCGTGTGGCGGGCTGATGCCCCGGTGCTCGTACGGCGGGGTGGGCAGAGGTGCGGCGTCCGCGGGGTGCGGAGGCGGTCCGTGCCGAATTCCGGTGCCGGAAGCGGCGGTTCGGAACTCAGTGCATAGGCGTGCGCACAGCGGGTAGGCCTTGCTGCATCGTCTCTCGCTCGCGAAGCCGTCGTCAGGAGTAGACCCGTGCCGCAACCGCCGCATTCGTCCCTGCAGGTAGCTGCCGTTCCGGCCCAGCGGGTGCCGACGCGAGACAGGGATCAGGACACGCCCTGGCACACCGAGGCGGTGTGCCGGCGTGACGAGGCAGGGCTGTTCTTCGCCCCCTCGAAGGAACCCACGGCCGCCCGGCTCTCCCGCGAGGAGGCCGCCAAGCGGGTCTGCGGCCGCTGTCCGGTGATGGTCGAGTGCCGGGAGCACGCGCTGCTCCAGCCCGAGCCCTACGGCGTCTGGGGCGGCCTGACCGCCGCCGAGCGCCGGGTGGTCCTGGCCCGGCGCCGCCGCCGCGACCTGGAGCTGCAGAAGACGGCGCACACCGGCGGCCCCATAGCCGCAGCGGGCTGATCGGACTCGACGGGGGCGCGGGGAACTGCGCCCCTGTACCGCAACGCGGGGCGCTCCCTGCGTCACCGTGTGCCGGAAGGGGCGCGGGGAGCTGTGCGCCCGGTCCCATCGGACCCGCACCGTTCGACGAGCCCCATGGGGCCGGGAGGGGGCCACGGACCGCACACCCGTGACCCCCCGGAACAACCCCTGGCGAACCCCGCGGGGCTACCTCGCCCGGTCGAAGTCCACCGCGCTGTAGGCGCGCAGCTTGCTCAGCCGGTGCTCGGAGTCGATCCGGCGGACCGTGCCGGACTTGGAGCGCATCACGATGGAGTCGGTCGTGGCGGTCTCGGAGCGGTAGCGCACCCCGCGCAGCAGCTCGCCGTCGGTGATGCCGGTGGCCACGAAGAAGACGTTCTCCCCGGTGACCAGGTCGGCGTCGGTCAGCACCCGGTCGAGGTCGTGCCCCGCGTCGATCGCGCGCTGCCGCTCCGCGTCGTCCTGCGGCCACAGCTTGCCCTGGAGGGTGCCGCCGAGGCACTTCACGGCACAGGCCGAGATGATGCCCTCGGGGGTGCCGCCGATGCCGAGCAGCAGGTCGATGCCGGTGCCCTCGCGCAGGGCGAGGATCGAGCCGGCCACGTCGCCGTCGGAGATCAGCTTGATCCGCGCCCCGGTCTCCCGGATCTCCTTGATGATGCCGTCGTGCCGCGGCCGGTCGAGGATCACCACGGTGACGTCCTCGGGCGTGACCCGCTTGGCCTTGGCGACCCGGCGGATGTTCACGGACACCGGCGCGTCGATGTCGACGAAGTCGGCCGCCTCCGGCCCGGTGACCAGCTTGTCCATGTAGAACACCGCGGACGGGTCGAACATCGAGCCGCGTTCGGCGGCGGCGAGCACGGCGATCGCGTTGGTCATGCCCTTCGCGGTCAGCGTGGTGCCGTCGATCGGGTCGACGGCGATGTCGCACTCGGGTCCCGTCCCGTCGCCCACGCGCTCCCCGTTGAAGAGCATCGGGGCCTCGTCCTTCTCGCCCTCGCCGATGACGACGACGCCGTTCATCGAGACGGTGGAGACGAGGGTGCGCATGGCACGTACCGCGGCACCGTCGGCGCCGTTCTTGTCGCCCCGCCCGACCCAGCGCCCCGCGGCCATCGCCGCCGCCTCGGTG
This sequence comes from Streptomyces sp. GDS52, assembly GCF_052246875.1. Taxonomy (NCBI): domain Bacteria; kingdom Bacillati; phylum Actinomycetota; class Actinomycetes; order Kitasatosporales; family Streptomycetaceae; genus Streptomyces; species Streptomyces sp. GDS52. Next base: position 2,544,354 of record NZ_CM125966.1, on the reverse strand, counting down.
ACCCGGACGAGTTCCAGGGCGAGGTTGCGGTCGGGAGCTTCGGAGGGCACATCGAGCTCGGACGGCAATTGATGGTGCTCGGTCATCGGAGCGCACCTTTCTGTACGACGACGGCCGGATGAGGGTATGGGGTGACTCTAGCGCCGGGATGACAAAATGAGCAGGGGACCCCACGGATGAGCGCGACGGGGACCTGCGACGATAGAGGCGTGGCAGGAACGAACAGCACGCAGAAATCGGCCCGGGACATGGTTCTCTCCCTGGGCCTCATCTTGCTCGCCGCGGGAGTGATCTGGCTGTTCAGCCCGCATGACGAGTCGGAGCCCGATCTTCAGCGGGTCGACTACCGGGTCGACCTGCTGACCGCACGCCGCGCCGCCTCCTACCCGGTGGCCGCGCCCGAGGGGCTGCCCGAGGAGTGGAAGCCCACCTCCGTCCGCTACCGGGGCAAGGACTTCGAGTCCTGGCACCTCGGCTACCGGGCCCCCGACGGGCAGTACGTGGCGGTCGAGCAGTCCACCGAGAAGCCGGTGGTCTTCATCGAGGACGCGACCCAGGGCGCGGAGAAGACCGGGACCACCCAGCAGATCGACGGCAGGACCTGGACCCGGTACGAGGGCGATCACTACGACGCGCTGGTGCACGAGGACCCCGAGGGCTCGACCACGGTGGTGACCGGCACGGCCTCCTTCGACCAGCTGACGCGGATGGCCGAGGCGCTGCGCGTCGACCCCGCCGCACCGGCGTCCGGCTGACGGGCGTACGACGGACCGGCATGCGGAAGGACCCCCCGACAGAATCTTGTCGGGGGGTCCTTCCGCATGCCGGTGACCGTCAGACGGTGGTGACGACCTTGTCGTACTCCAGGCGCGGGCTGCGCGGGAACCAGGCGTTCTCACCGGGACGGCCGATGTTGACGACCATCAGCGGGGTGTGGTCGTCGTCGAGGAACTCCTTGCGGATGCCCTCGAAGTCGCAGCCGGTCATCGGTCCGGCGGCCAGGCCGACGGCGCGGACGCCGATGATGAAGTACGCGGCCTGCAGGGCGGCGTTCAGGGAAGCCTGGCCCTCCCGCATCGAGCGGTCGCCGGCGAACATGTCCTTGGCCCCGGGGAAGTGCGGGAAGAGCTGCGGCAGCTCCTCGTGGAACTCGTTGTCCGCGGAGAGGATGGCGACCAGCGGGGCGGCGGCCGTCTTGGTCGCGTTGCCCTCGGCCATGTGCTGGACGAGACGCTCGCGGGCCTCGGGGGAACGGACCAGGGTGACGCGCAGCGGCGACTGGTTCATGGAGGTCGGGCCGTACTTGACCAGGTCGTAGATCGCCTGAATCTGCTCGTCGGTCACCGGCTCGTCGGTGAACGTGTTGGCGGTGCGAGCCTCGCGGAACAGGAGGTCCTGGGCGGCGGGGTCAAGAACGAAAGACATGGGGTGAACCTTCTCGGGGTATACGTCGGATTCATGAGCCAAATCCGTGGGGGTGCCACGTATCGGCTGACGGGAACGACGTTACGCCAATAAAGTTCAACGTTCAATTAAGTGCGGAATCCGGTGACCCACTTCACAGCCGCGGTCAGTCGTCACCTCACCGTTCGGAGCCCCCGGAGCCCCCGGTCTCCTCCTGTGCGAGTGCCGCGTCCAGCCGGGCCCGCGCCCCGTCCAGCCGACGGCGGCACACCTTGGCCAGCTCCTCGCCCCGCTCCCAGAGCGCGAGCGACTCCTCCAGCGTCGTACCGCCCGTCTCCAGGCGGCGCACGACCTCGATCAACTCGTCCCGCGCCTGCTCGTAACCGAGCGCCTCGGCCTCGGCCGAGGCCGCCGTCGACTGGTCCTTCTTGCTGGTCATCCGCCCACCCTACGCATCGACTCGGACTGTGAACTCACCCTCGGACACCCGCGCCCGCAGCACCTCACCGGGCTCCACCCCGCCCGGATCGCGCACCGCCTGCCCGTCGGCCCGCTGCAGCACGGCGTACCCGCGCTGGAGCGTCGCGGCGGGGGACAGGGCCACCACGCGCGCGTGCGTGTGCGTCAGCTCGGAGTCGGTCCGGTCCAGCTGGTGGCGCAGACAGCGCCGGGCCCGGTCGAGCAGCGCCGTGACCTCCCCGGCCCGCGCGTCGACCATCCGGTACGGATCCTCGACCGACGGCCGGGCCAGGGCATGGGCCAGTCCCCGCTCCTCCCGGTCGACGAACGCCTGGACGCAGCGCCGCGCGCGGTCGCGCAGCAGCCGCACCCGCTCGTACTCCTCACCCACGTCCGGGACGATCTTCTTGGCGGCGTCCGTCGGAGTGGAGGCCCGTACGTCGGCGACGTGGTCCAGGAGCGGGCTGTCCGGCTCGTGCCCGATCGCCGAGACGACCGGCGTACGACAGGCCGCCACCGCCCGCACCAGCTGCTCGTCGGAGAACGGCAGCAGGTCCTCCACGCTGCCCCCGCCCCGCGCGACGACGATCACGTCCACCTCGTCGACCGCGTCCAGCTCCTTCACGGCCTGGACGACCTGCGGCACCGCGTGTACCCCCTGCACGGCGACGTTGCGCACCTCGAAGCGGACGGCGGGCCAGCGGCGCCGGGCGTTCTCCAGCACGTCCCGCTCGGCGGCCGAGGCGCGTCCGCAGACCAGCCCGATCAGCCGCGGCAGGAACGGCAGCGGCTTCTTCAGCTCCGGCGCGAAAAGACCCTCCCGGGCGAGGGACTTCTTCAGCTGCTCCAGCCGGGCGAGCAGTTCCCCGACCCCGACCGGCCTGATCTCGGCGGCCCGCAGCGACAGCTGCCCGCGCGGGGCGTACCACTCGGGCTTGCAGTGCACCACGACGCGCGCGCCCTCGCTCACCACGTCGGCGACGGCGTCGAACACCTGCCGGTAGCAGGTGACGCCGACGGAGATGTCGTGCGAGGCGTCCCGCAGCGTCAGGAACACCACCCCGGCGCCCGGGCGCCGCGACAGCTGGGTGATCTGCCCCTCGACCCACACCGCGCCGAGCCGGTCGATCCACCCCCCGATGAGCCGCGACACCTCACCGACCGGGATCGGCGCTTCCGCAGACGTGTTGAGAGCCATGCCGCGAGAGTAGTGCGCACCACCGACAACGCGGGCCCTCCCGCCTGTCGACAACGCGGGCCCTCCCGTCCACCGGCCCGCACCCCTTCCCCTTCCCCTTCCCCGGACGCGATCACCGGCCCGCCGGACGTGGCCCTTACGATGGGACGCATGACCGCTTCGTCTGGCCGCCGTGTCCTGCTCGCCGCCCCCCGGGGCTACTGCGCGGGCGTGGACCGCGCCGTGATCGCCGTCGAGAAGGCCCTCGAGCAGTACGGGGCCCCCGTCTACGTCCGGCACGAGATCGTGCACAACAAATACGTCGTGCAGACCCTGGAGAAGAAGGGAGCCGTCTTCGTCGAACAGACGGAGGAGGTGCCCCCGGGCAACATCGTCATGTTCTCCGCGCACGGAGTGGCCCCCGTGGTCCACGAGGAGGCCGAGCGCGGCCGGCTCGCCACCATCGACGCGACCTGCCCGCTGGTCACCAAGGTGCACAAGGAAGCGGTCCGGTTCGCCCAGGAGGACTACGACATCCTCCTGATCGGGCACGAGGGCCACGAGGAGGTCATCGGCACCTCCGGCGAGGCGCCCGACCACATCCAGCTCGTCGACGGCCCCGAGGACGTCGCCAAGGTCGAGGTCCGCGACCCGTCGAAGGTGGTCTGGCTCTCCCAGACCACCCTCTCGGTGGACGAGACCATGGAGACCGTCGACGCCCTCAAGGGCAAGTTCCCCCAGCTGATCTCCCCGCCCAGCGACGACATCTGCTACGCCACGCAGAACCGTCAGCTCGCGGTCAAGCAGATGGGCGCCGAGGCCGACCTGGTCATCGTGGTCGGCTCCCGGAACTCCTCCAACTCCGTACGGCTCGTCGAGGTCGCCAAGCTCGCGGGCGCCCGCGACGCCCACCTGGTGGACTTCGCCGACGAGATCGACGAGGCATGGCTGGAGGGCGTCTCCACGGTCGGCCTGACCTCGGGCGCCTCGGTGCCGGAGGTCCTGGTCGAGCAGGTCCTGGAATGGCTCGCGCAGCGCGGCTTCGAGGACGTCGAGATCGTCAAGGCCGCCGAGGAGTCCATCATCTTCTCGCTGCCCAAGGAGCTCCGTCGCGACCTGCGCGACGAGGCGGCGGCGCTGGTGGCGGAGCGCGGCGGCACCGGGTCGGACGGGCCGGGGGCGCACTCCGCGGGGTGACCCCCGTGAAGGTTCCGGAGGGTTCCGGAGGGCGGCGGCATCCGGTGCGGTGACCGTCCGCCGTCCGACATACCGTAGGTCCATGCAGATCTTCGGTGTGGACATCGGCGGTTCCGGGATCAAGGGTGCCCCGGTCGACCTGGACAAGGGGGACCTCGCGCAGGAGCGCCACAAGGTCCTCACCCCGCACCCGTCCACGCCGGACGCGGTGGCCGACGGCGTCAAGGAGGTCGTCGACCACTTCGGCTGGTCCGGACCGGTCGGGGTCACCTTCCCCGGCGTGGTCACCGACGGCACCACGGTCCGTTCGGCGGCCAACGTCGACAAGAGCTGGGTCGACACCGACGCGCGCATGCTGCTCGGCGACCGACTGGGCGGCATGCCCGTGACGGTGGTCAACGACGCGGACGCGGCGGGCATCGCCGAGGTGCACTTCGGCGCCGGCCGGGGCCGCCGGGGCACGGTCATCCTGCTGACCTTCGGCACGGGGATCGGCAGCGCCGTGTTCGTGGACGGCCTCCTCGTCCCCAACACGGAGCTCGGCCATCTGGAGCTGAACGGCCACGAGGCGGAGAAGCGGGCCTCCAGCAAGGCCAAGGAGGACCACGAGCTGACGTGGGAGCACTGGGCACGACGGGTGCAGAAGTACCTGGCCCATGTGGAGATGCTGTTCTCGCCGGAGCTGATCGTCATCGGCGGCGGCGTCAGCCGCAAGTCCGACAGGTTCCTGCACCACATCCACGGCATCAAGGCCGAGGTCGTCCCGGCGCGGCTGCAGAACAACGCGGGCATCGTCGGGGCGGCGATGCGGGCGGCCACGGGCGTGTGACGCCCCGCGGCGGACCGGGTCCGGAGTCTGCTCCGGACCCGGAGCGTGCGCCGGGTCCGGTCCGCCGCTCGAGCTCGGAAGCCGTTCAGGCCCGGAACAGTTCCGGCCCGGAGCAGTTCCGGCCCGGAGCAGTTCAGGCCCGGAGTCGGCTGCGGGCGGCGGCGGCCCGGCGGTTGAGTACGCGGACCGTCCGCATCCTCCGGCCGAGCACGATCGCACCGGCGACGAGGGTGCCCCCGTACAACCAGCCGGCCTGGGTGGCGAGGCCGGTCACCATGCCCATCAGCCAGCCGCCGCTCCCACCGTCGTCGACCAGGGGAAGCAGCCCCAGGGCGAAGGCGATCGGGACGATCACGGGCGCGGTGAGCAGGTCCTCCTCGCGCACCCACAGCGCCGTCAGCACGCACACCGGCAGGAACAGGACGCCGTACACGGTCTGGACCGACCCGAACAGCAGCGCGACGAGGAACCCGAGCGTCAGCATCACGAAGCCGCAGAACAGCCCGCCGCCCAGCCCGGTGAGCCGGGGGTTCGGCAGGTTCCGGGCGGCAGGGAGAACGGGCCGCCGGGCCCGGGCCGGACGGCCCGGCGCCGGCCCTCCGGGCGCCGGGCGACCTGGCGCCGACCGCCCCGGCACCGGGCGGGCGGCGGGCCGGGCGGACCGCGCGACCCCGCCCCCGGGTGCCCGCCCCGCCTGCGGGGGCAGCGGCGGCCGGGGAGGCCTGGGCGGCCTGTCGCGTCGCGGTCCGTACCGGGCGGCTCGCGTCCTGGGTTGCTCCACTGGACCAACTTAGGTCTGTTTATGTGCCGAATAGCCCGTCAGACACGCCGGAAAGCGAAGACCGTCCAGACGTTCGACAGGTCGCCGGGGAGGAGGGCGGGCACGCCGTAGACTGGTGGATCGGCCCACGCAGACCAGTCGTCGGGTCCTCGTCCCCCAACCTCACGTACGGGAAGTCGCAACGTGTCGCTCACGATCGGAATCGTCGGCCTGCCGAATGTCGGCAAGTCGACCCTGTTCAACGCCCTGACCAAGAACGACGTGCTGGCGGCCAACTACCCGTTCGCCACCATCGAGCCGAACGTCGGCGTGGTCGGTGTCCCCGACGCCCGCCTGACGAAGCTCGCGGAGATCTTCGGCTCCCAGCGGATCCTCCCGGCGACGGTCGACTTCGTCGACATCGCGGGCATCGTGCGCGGCGCCAGCGAGGGCGAGGGACTCGGCAACAAGTTCCTGGCGAACATCCGCGAGTCCGACGCGATCTGCCAGGTCATCCGTGCCTTCAAGGACGAGAACGTCGTCCACGTCGACGGCAAGGTCTCGCCGAAGGACGACATCGAGACGATCAACACCGAGCTGATCCTCGCCGACCTGCAGACCATCGAGAAGGTCCTGCCGCGCCTGCAGAAGGAGTCGCGGATCAAGAAGGACATCGCGCCCAAGGTCAAGGCGGTCGAGGAGGCCAAGGAGATCCTGGAGAAGGGCGACACGCTCTTCGCGCACGGCATCCTCCAGGGCAGCGAGCGTGCCGAGCCCCTGCACGACCTGCACCTGCTCACCACCAAGCCCTTCCTCTACGTCTTCAACGTCGACGAGGACGAGCTGACCGACGAGGACTTCAAGAACGAGCAGCGCGCCCTGGTCGCCCCCGCCGAGGCGATCTTCCTCAACGCCAAGCTGGAGGCGGACCTCGCCGAGCTGGACGAGGAGGACGCCATGGAGCTCCTGGAGTCGGTCGGCGCCGAGGAGCCCGGCCTCGCCACCCTCGCCCGCGTCGGCTTCAACACCCTCGGCCTGCAGACGTACCTCACGGCCGGCCCGAAGGAATCCCGCGCCTGGACCATCAAGCGCGGCGCCACCGCCCCCGAGTCCGCCGGAGTCATCCACACCGACTTCCAGAAGGGCTTCATCAAGGCGGAGGTCATCTCCTTCGCCGACCTCGTCGAAACCGGCTCGGTCGCCGAGGCCCGCGCCAAGGGCAAGGCCCGCATGGAGGGCAAGGACTACGTCATGCAGGACGGCGACGTGGTGGAGTTCCGCTTCAACGTGTAGTAGGCGCTGTGCCGCAACGTCACTGATCTAACAAACATGCAAGTCAGGAGGGGTCCGACCTTTCGGGGGCGGGCCCCTGGTTGTTTTCCGTGCTGGGAAACCTGCCTGGTCTTCACCTGTCATCATCCCTGGTCATCCCTACCGTGCTGAGATTGTGCCGGGGATGGTGGTTGGCTTCTGTGCGGGTCGCGGACTGTGCGGTGTGCGACGAGAGGGGGCGGGGCGGGCGACTCTTCCCCGGTCTCTTCCGGGTGGCTCCCGCGTGGGCGGCGGGGGCGCGGGCCGTAGCACTTTTCCTACTTGTTTGACACACTTGGGTCATGGCTGAGACGACGTACAGCATCGGAGAAGGGCCGGCGACGCGGGTGAGCCTGTCGCTTCCGGAGGGGACCGCGGAGGCGATCCGTGCGCGGGTGGGCAAGCGGGAGTTCTCCGCGTTCATCGCCGCGGCGGTCGAGCGTGAGCTGCGCGGCCAGGTGCTGGACGAGTACCTGGCGGACTACGAGAACCGCAAGGGACCGGTCTCCGAGCAGGCTCGTCAGCGGGCGCGGCAGGTCTTCGACGAGGTGTTCGCAGAGGAGGCCGAGTGGCCCGCCGCAAGCTGAGTCACGAGGGGACACTGGTCCTCGACAGTGAGGGGCTCTCGAAGCTCCTCGCCGACGACGAGCAGGTGGTGGCTCTGGTGGCTGAGGCGCGCTCGCGAGGCATGGAGGTCGTGATCAGTGCGCTCACCATCATCGAGGTCGTCCATGTCCGTACGAACAAGCCCCGCCTGAACTGGGTGCTCTCCGGACTGCGCGTAGTCCCCGTGGGCGACGAGGAGGCGAAGGCGGCCTCGAAGCTGCTGATGGATGCCGGTTTGCACGGTCACAAGTATGCGATCGATGCTGCGGTCGCCGAGGCCGCGTTGCGGCAGTACCGCCCCGTGGTCATGTTGACCTCCGATATCGACGACATGGTCAAGCTGTGCGGCGATCGCGTCCGGCTCGTGGCGGTGTGATGTCCCTTTGCCCGGCTCGCCGACGCAGTCTCATCGACGAGTTGGTCCCGGTGCCATGAGTTTCCCGACCGGTGGAGGACCCGCCAGTCCGTAAACAGTCCGCAGGATGCTCGTAGGCGCCCGTCGGCGGCCAACGCACCCAAACGGTGAAAGTGCTGGCCAGCGCCTTGGACGGTGCTCCGCCGCAGGTCAGGAGTGACCCGCAGGCATTCCGCTTCAATGTGTGAGCGGTTCATTGCCGTGAGTCGATGGTTTCGTCGAGTCCGTAGCGGCTGGGGGCTGGTCCCTTCGAGGGCTGGCCCCTTGTTGTTGCTCATGCCGGGAGGTCTGCCCCTTCGCTGGGCGTCTGCTCTGTTCATGAGCAGTGAGAGTGGTACGTTATTCAGTACCACTGATGGAGAGGGGCAGGTCATGTCCATAACTGCGAGCGAAGCCCGCAAGGCTCTCTTTCCGCTGATCAAGAAGGTCAACGACAACCACGAGGCCATCGAGATCGTCTCCAAGCACGGCAATGCCGTACTCGTCTCGGCCGAGGATTATGCAGCCCTGCGCGAAGGCTCGTACCTGCTGCGCTCTCCGGCGAACGCTCGCCGACTGCTCAAGGCGTACGAGAATGCCTTGGCCGACATCAACGTGTCGGAGCGAGAGCTGATCGACCCTGACTCGCCGGATGCGGCCAGTGAGGGTGCTGAGTGAGACTCGTCTTCGAAGATCAGGGCTGGGAGGACTACACGTCCTGGCTCAAGAACGACCGCAAGATGCTCGCTCGGATCAACAAGCTCATCGAGGACGTCAAACGCGACCCCTTCACTGGAATCGGTAAGCCCGAGCCGCTCAAGTACCACTTGCCGGGTGCTTGGTCGCGGCGGATCGACGACGAGCACCGCCTGGCCTACCTGGTCACGGACAAGGGGATCGTGATCCTCGCGGCCCGCTATCGCTACTGAATTCTCTGTCGTCGTCACTGAGCCGGTCCCCCAGTGGGGGCGGAACAGGTGGCGTTGGTGCGGGCGCGGCCGGTCGGCACCGGTACGCGCCAAGGGCCGGGTGGCCCCTGCCGCTGCCCCTGGTCGGTGCACCCCTCGGATGAGCACGACCGGGCGTCGGCCAAGGCTCTGTTCGCCCGGACGGGTGTCCCGGTCCGCCTCTTGGGGTGCTCCGCCGGCCATCCCGTACAGGTGGTGAAACTGGCACGTACCGCCTGCCGGGTCAAGGGCTGGAGTTCAAACCACTTCGCTGATCTGGCAGACATGCAGGTCAAATGGGGTCTGACTCTTCGGCGTCAGACCCCTGGATTCTTACCGTTCCGGAGAGGTGCTGGACGCCGACGAGTCGCGCGGGCACCACGGGGCGTGCGTGCCGTGCGACGGGGCGGCTGACTCAGCCGATCGGGCCTCCAGCGCATGTTCTTCACAGGGTGAACGCCCGTTGCGGGAAAAATCTCTGCCTGCCCGGCGTCGTCGATCTCCGACGCGGCGACGGGGGCGTCCCGCGGGAGGGGGTCCCGGCGAGTCGTTCCTGTGCGACGGGTTGCCGACGGCGCCGCCGGTGGCCGTGCGGATCGCGTGGGCGTGGCGCCGGGAGAGAGCCGCGACGTCCTCGAACTCCGTCAGGTCGGTGCCGGCCAGGACCGCTGCGCCGAGGTGCTCGTCCAGCACCCGCACGACCGCGGTGCGCACCCCCGGCTCGCCGGCCGGGAGGTCGAGACGGTCGCCGGCGAGCGCGCGCAGCTCCCGTTCCGTCCGGTCGCAGGCCGTCAGCCATGCCGTGCGGAGCGCGGACTCGGTGTCGGTGAGGACGCCCCCCCGCATGACGATCGGCTCGGCGCAGTCCTCCCTGCCGCGGAAGTGACGCTGAGTGACATGCCGGCATGTGGAGGGGGCGCCGACTGTGCTTACGGCCCCAGGCCGACCGTCACCGAGCGTGAGTGGCGCGTGGCCGGGGCGTGGGACGTGCGTGGGTAGGGTGACGGGGCGTCGGCGGAAGCCTGCGGAGTGCGCGGGGCGCGGAGCGGCGCCGGACGACCGGGCGGATCGATGGCGAGCGGATCAGGAAGGGGCGGACGGGTGAGTTTCTCTGGCATGTCCAGGCGGGGTACGGGTCAGCGGCACCGGTTCCAGGACACCCGGATGGTGGACGTGAAGGTGGCCGAGGTGCGTGGGGTCACCCCGCACCTGCGGGAGCTGACCCTCGTGGGCCCCGCCCTCACGGTCCTGCGCAGCAAACCGGGCGCACACCTGCCGGTGGAGGTGCCGGACGAGGCGGGTGTCCCGCAGCTGCGGACGTACTCCGTCTGGGCGGCCGACCCCTCACGGGCCAGGCTGACGTTACGCGTCGCCCTGCACCGGCCGGGCGGACCGGGCAGCCGGTGGGCCGACTCCGTCGAGGCGGGGACCCGGACCAGGGTGGGCGCGCCGAGGAACCGGATCTCGCTGGACCCCAAGGCGCGCTACCACGTCTTCGTCGGCGAAGAGACGGGCGCCGTACCCCTGTTGACCATGCTGGCCGCGCTGCCGGCCGAGGCCGAGGCCCACGGGGTGCTGGAGACCACCGGGCCGGAGGAGGAGTTCTCGGCCCCGTACGGCGCCCGCTCTCTGCCCTGGGTGCACCGCGGCCGCGGGTCCGCCGTGGCCTCGCGCCTGCTGCTGGATGCCGTACGGCGGTTGGAGCTGCCGCCCCAGGCGGGCATCGCCTATGTCGCGGGGGAGGCGACGACCTGCCGCGCTGTCGTGCGCCACCTGTGCGGCGAGCGGGCCTGGCCCCGCTACGCGGTGCGCACGCAGGTGCACTGGGCGACGGGCAGAAGCGGCCTCTGAGGCCCGCGCGGGACGCTCACCCGCCGCTCGCGTCGGCCGCGTCACCCGGGCTTGGGCGCCGGGCCCGGCGCCCCGCCGAGGTTTCCCTCCGGAGCCCGAAGAACGTTCGGTAGAGGCTCAGTTGGTGGTCGAGCATGTGGTGGCCGCGATGGGTCGGGAGGCCGCGTGCGGACGCCGCCAGGAGCAGGGGTGTGTCGCGCGGTTCCATGACGATGTCCGCGACCAGTGTGCCCTCGCCCAGCGACTTCGGGTCGAAGGGCAGCGGGTCCGCCGGGCGCATGCCGAGCGGAGTGGCGTTGACGGCGATGTCGCAGCCGGGTGCCCCGTCGGCCGAGTCGAGCACGGTGACCCTGCCGGGCCAGTGTTCCTCCAGCCGGCCGCGCAGCACCTCGCGCTTGGCCCGGTCCGGGTCGTGCACCAGCAGCTGGGCCGCTTCGGCTTCGAGGACCGCCGCCGCGATGGCGCGGCCCGCGCCCCCGGCGCCCGAGAGGCGGACGACCTTTCCCTTCGGCGCGTGGCCGCGGGCGCTCAGCCCCGCGACGAACCCCCGCCCGTCGAAGTTCTCCGCCCGCCACCGGCCGTCCTCGTCGCGGCGCATCGCGTTCGCGCTGCCGGACAGCGCGGCGCTGTGACCGAGTTCGTCGGCGAACGCGCACGCCCTGATCTTGTGGGGGACGGTGATCAGCAGGCCGTCCACGTTCGTGGTGCGCTGCAACCCGGTGATCACGTGCGCGAAGTGCCGGGGTTCGGCGTGCACCGGGAAGAGAACCGCGTCCAGGCCCAGGCGGGCGAAGAGCGGATTGAGCAGGGAGGGCGCCTTGACCTGGGCGACGGGATCGCCGACGACCGCGAACAGGCGGGTGGTGCCGCTGATGGCGGGTGTCGCCGTCTCGTCCACTCGCTCCCCCTGTCGCGTCGCGAACGGGCCCCGGACGCAGGCGCCCCCTCAGTGCGTGCGGCGTCAAGCTAGCAGCGGGACGCGGGTCTTTCCAGAGGGCCACCGGAGGGCCGGGAGCCGGCCGAAGGAGCGGGCGGAGGGGGGACTTTCGGTCAGATCGTCGTGGCGACCGGAGGCCAACTTGACTCTGCGTAGTGGTGGTTGTCACAGTTTGCCAGTCCCGCCCGAGGGCTTGCGCAGCTGTTCCCGCTACCGCGCCACGCGGCTGCCGGGCCCGACGCCGGGCGACGATCGAGCGACCCGCCGGCCGGCGGGCCGGCGCCTCGCGGTCCTTCCCGGAGCCGCCCACGCGACGTACCGCACCATCGCTCAGGACCACAAGAGCACAGGGCCGGGCGCCCGTGCCCCCGACCGCCTGATGCCCCGGCGCAAGACGTTTCGAAGCCGCTTTGACCTTGTGGAGGACGCTGTTGAGCACGGACCCGGTCCTGTCCCATCTCGAACTGCTGGAGTCGGAGGCCGTCCACATTCTGCGGGAAGTGGCCGGCGAGTTCGAACAGCCGGTGATCCTCTTCTCCGGCGGCAAGGACTCCATCCTGATGCTGCACCTGGCGCTGAAGGCCTTCGCACCGGCGGCCGTGCCCTTCCCGCTGCTGCATGTCGACACCGGGCACAACTTCCCCGAAGTGCTGGACTACCGGGACCGCACCGTCGCCCGTCACGGGCTGCGCCTGCACGTGGCCCTGGTGCAGGAGTTCATCGACCGCGGGGAGCTCCAGGAGCGGCCCGACCGGACACGCAACCCCCTGCAGACCGTGCCACTGCTGGCCGCCATCGACCGCAACGGCTTCGACGCCGTGCTCGGCGGCGCGCGCCGCGACGAGGAGAAGGCGCGGGCCAAGGAACGGATCTTCTCCCTGCGTGAGGAGTTCGGCGGCTGGGACCCCCGACGCCAGCGCCCCGAGCTGTGGCAGCTGTACAACGGCCGTCACTCGCCCGGTGAGCACGTCCGGGTCTTCCCGCTGTCCAACTGGACCGAACTGGACGTCTGGCAGTACATCCGGCGCGAGAAGATCGAACTGCCCGCCATCTACTACGCACATGAGCGGGAGGTGTTCGCCAGGAGCGGCATGTGGCTGGCGCCGGGTGAGTGGGGCGGGCCCGAACAGGGGGAGCGCCTGGAGAAGCGCCGGGTGCGCTACCGCACGGTCGGCGACATGTCCTGCACGGGCGCGGTCGAGTCCGCGGCCGACACCATCGAGAAGGTCATCACCGAGATCGCCGCGTCCCGGCTGTCGGAGCGGGGAGCCACCCGGGCCGACGACAGGCTCTCCGGGACCGCGATGGAGGACCGGAAGCGTGACGGCTATTTCTGACCTGGCCGGCATCGTCGACACGCTCGGTGAGCCGGTGGTGCTCGACCGTGAGCCGCCGCGCCCCTCCCCCCGCGCCCCGGACCGAGTTCACCGGTGCTCCGTTGCTCGCCGGGGATGAACCGAGGAGCGGCGGGGCCGTCGGCCGCTCGCTGCCGGCGCCGATCTCCACCAGCCCGCGCGGCCCACGCGGGCGAGGGCGCCCCGGCACTCGCCTCCGGTACGGGCGTGCCTTCCCGGTGGCCGGACTGACCATCCTGGCCGGTACGTCCATGGTGGCGCTGCTGCCCGGGCAGCAGCGCGCCGCGTCGGGGTGACCCGGCCACGGGCCGGTGGAACCCCTGGCCGGTGGTGGTCTGTTCGGTGCGCGCTGCGAACCGCAGACTGGCCGCATGACGACTGCGCGGCGCATCGACGTACAGCTGGGTGAGCGTTCCTATCCCGTGCACATCGGCCCCGGTGCGCGCTCGCTGCTCCCCGGGATCGTGGCACGCACCGGCGCGGCGCGGGCGGTGGTGGTGTCGGCGCGGCCCGCGGGGACCGTACCGGACCCGGGGGTGGCGCACCGGGTGATCCGGGCCCAGGACGGAGAGCACCGCAAGACGCTGGCCACCGTGCACGAACTGTGCCGCGGGTTCGCCGAGTTCGGCCTCACCCGGGCCGACCTCGTCATCTCCTGCGGCGGCGGCACCACCACGGACGTCGTGGGACTGGCGGCCTCCCTCTACCACCGGGGGGTCGCGGTCGTGCACCTGCCGACCACACTCCTCGCACAGGTCGACGCGGCGGTCGGCGGCAAGACGGCGGTGAACCTGCCCGAGGGCAAGAACCTGGTCGGCGCCTACTGGCAGCCCCGGGCGGTCCTGTGCGACACCGAACTGCTGAGTACCCTCCCCCGGGAGGAGTGGGCCAACGGGTACGGCGAGATAGCCCGCTGCCACTTCATCGGCGCCGGTGACCTGCGGGGCCTGCCGGTGCACGAACAGATCGCCGCGAGCGTCGCGCTCAAGGCGTCCGTCGTGGCTGCCGACGAACGGGACGCCGGATTGCGCCACATCCTCAACTACGGTCACACCCTGGGCCATGCGCTGGAACGCGCCACCGACTTCGCGCTGCGCCACGGCGAGGGCGTCGCGATCGGCACCGTGTTCGCCGGCCGGCTGGCGGGCGCCCTGGGACGCGTCGGCCGGGCTCGGGTGACCGAGCACCTGGAGACCGTACGCGCCTACGGGCTGCGGGAGCGGCTTCCCGCGGACGTGCGGACGGCCGAACTGGTCGCGCTCATGCGCCAGGACAAGAAGGCGACGACCGGCCTCACCTTCGTACTCGACGGCCCGTCCGGCGTGGAACGGGTCGAGGACGTCCCCGAGAGCGTGGTGGTGTCCACCCTCGCCGAGATGGGGCGCGAGCGGAGCTGATGGGCCGCGAGCGGAGCCGGGGGCGCCCCGGGCGAGCGGCGCGCTCAGATCCTGCCGTACGCCCGGAGCGTGCGCACGGCGTTCAGCGTCACGATGGGGCGCCACTCGGCGAGCGTGCCGGGCGCCCACACCCGCCACAGGACGGGCCAGCCCCCGTCGCTCTCCTGCGAGGCGCACAGATGCTCCAGCGCCCGGTCGACCTCCCGGTCGGAGAACCAGCCGCGGGCCAGCGAACCGGGGGTGCGCGCGACGTCGTACACGTAGTGGTACTCGCCCGGCGCGTACGAAGGGTGCACGGGGAACTCCGCGGCGCGGTCCGGGTCGGTCACCACGAGCCGCTCGTCGCGCACCAGCGTCCCCAGCCGCTCGGCCGACTTGGCGGCGCGCTCGCGGTCCCTCACCGCGACACCGTCGAGGAAGGTGACCGCCGCCTCCACCTCGTAGGGATGGGAGCCCTCCAGCGAGTCCACCGCCCCCCAGCAGAACTCCGTGGCAGCCTCCAGCCACGGGTGCGTGATGCCGTTGCGGTGCAGGGTTCCGACGATCACGCCGGTGGACAGCAGCGCCCCCGGCGGGTCGTCCCGCAGCGGGAGCACGGAGGCCGAGGGGTACCCGGCGCCCCCGGGGTGGATCGCGGGGACACCGCCGTCCGGCGAGGTGAGGGAGGGGAGGTGGTCGAGGAGCAGGGCGGTGTGTGCCGGGTCGCAGCGCCCGATCTCGTCCAGGACGAGCAGGGCCGTCGCGGCGTGCAGCGGCTGCGGGGCGGGACCGCGCACGTCCGCCTCCAGGGCGTAGCCGTAGCCGCCGTCGGGCCGGGCGTAGGCCGCCAGGGCCCGTTCCACGGCGTCCGCCTCACCCCCGAGGAAGTGGTAGGAGAAGCGGTGTTGTTCCAGCACACGGGCGGAGAGCCAGATGAACCGCTCCGCACGGTCGATGATCCTGGGCGATGCAGGCATGGGTACCTCGCGTGGTGGGTCTCTGCGGTCGGCGCCGCGGCCGTGTCCGGCCGTCGGGCGACGCACCTGACGGGGCGGCACATGTCATGGGCCGCGTACGGGCGAACAGGTCGTGCCGGGGACGCGCTCTGGTGCGACCGGGAGGCGGGGGGTCACAGTGGTACGACCATGGCTCATCTGTTGGCCGGCAGAGAGGCGTACGTCGCATGCGGCGAAGGATATTGGGTGGAAGCGGCATCTCGGTGACCGAATTCGCCCTGGGCACCATGATGTTCGGCTCCTGGGGCAACACCGACGAGGCCGAGGCCGCCCGAGTCGTCCAGCTCGCACTGGACGCCGGGATCAATCTGGTCGACACGGCCGACATCTACGGCGAGGGAGGCTCCGAACGCATTGTCGGCAGGGCGATCAAGGGGCGCAGGGACGACCTCGTGCTGTGCTCCAAGTTCCACAGCCCCATGGGCAAGGACGCCAACCACCAGGGCAACTCCCGTCGTTGGATCATGCAGGCCGTCGAGGGCTCGCTGCGCCGGCTCGGCACCGACCGCCTCGACCTGTACCAGGTGCACCGGGTCGACCCGGACACCGACATCGACGAGACGCTCTCCGCGCTGTCCGATCTCGTGAGGTCGGGAAAGGTCCTGGCCATCGGCACGTCGAACTTCCCGGCCGACCAGCTCGTCGAGGCGCACTGGGCCGCGGAGCGTCGCGGCCACGTCCGCTTCCGCAGCGAGCAGCCGCAGTACTCGCTCCTCGCGCGCGGTGCGGAGACCGACATCCTGCCCGCCGCGCGACGGCACGGCATGGGCGTGCTGGCCTGGGGGCCGCTGGGCGCGGGCTGGCTGACCGGCAAGGACATCAGGCCAGGGGTGGGCCGCGCCGTCCTGGAGGCGCGCAGGTTCGACCTGTCGGTGCCGGAGAACGTCGCCAAGGTACACGCGGTGACGGCGCTCAAGAAGGTCGCGGCGGAGGCCGGTGTCTCCCTCGCCCACCTCGCCCTGGCCTTCGTCCGCGCCCACCCCGCCGTCACCGCCGTGGTCATCGGCCCCCGTACTCCCGGACAGCTGGCGGATCTGCTGGCCGGTGCGGATGTGGTGCTGGACGACGACGTCCTGGACCGGCTGGACGCCATCGTGCCGCCCGGCACCGACCTGAACCGGGCGGACAACCACTACGTGCCGCGCGTGCTGTCCGATCCGCACCTGCGCCGGCGCCCGATGCGCGGCCCGGAGGCACGATGACCGGCGTCCCGCTCACGGAGCGGGTCAGAGCCCTGCTGGACGCGCCGGTCTTCGCCGTCGTGGCCACCGTCGGGCCGGACGGGACACCGCACCAGTCCGTCGTGTGGGTCACCCATGACGGCTCGCACCTGCTGTTCGGCATCGAGCGCGGCAGCCGGAAGGAGCGCGAGCTGACGCGCTCCGGCCGGGTCGGTGTCCTGCTTCACCCGCCCGAGGCCCCGTACACCTATGTGTCGCTGTGGGGCGCCGCGGAACTCGAACCACACGAGAGACACCCGGGGTTGATGGACGCGATCTCCCGCAAGTACACCGGGCTGCCGCACGCGGAGTTCCTCGGCGGGAACGTCCCCGCCGAGGAGGACCTCGTGTTCGTCCGTCTCGTGCCCGAACGGGTCCTCGACGTCGGGTAGGTGACACAGCCGCCCGGCCGCCCGGCCCGCACCCGGCCCCGTTCAGGTGCGAGGTTCCGTCAGCATGGGCAGCGGCCCCATGCCCACCAGGGCACGCGGGGTCGGGTGGACGTCGGTCGTGGAGATGGGCCGCAGCCGCCAGCGGGAGGCGATCGTGGCCAGCGCGACGCTCGTCTCCGCCATCGCGTAGTCGTCGCCGATGCACTTGCGGCTGCCGGAGCCGAACGGGATCATCGCGCCGCGCGGCACCTCTCCCGAGCGCTCCGGCGCCCACCGGTCCGGGTCGAAGCGCTCCGGGTCGGGGAACAGGGAGCGGTTGCGGTGCAGGGCGTAGGAACTGTAGAAGACGACCGTTCCCGCGGCCAGCGGCTGCCCCCCGAGCTCGGTGTCCCGGGAGACGACCCGCGTCACGAACCAGCCCGGCGGATACATCCGCAGCACCTCGGTGATCACCCGCCCGGTGTAGGGCAGATCGTCCCGGCCGTGCCCCTTCGGCCCCTCCCGCGCCGCCCAGGCGTCCGCCTCCTCCTGGAGCCTTCGCTCGTGTTCCGGCTCCCGGCCCAGGAGTTGCAGGGCCCACGCGAGGGCGGTCGCGGTGGTCTCGGTGGCGGCGGTGAGGAAGTTCATCACCTGGTCGTGGATCTCCTGGTCGGAGAGCCGGTCACCGTCGTCGTAGCGGGCCGTGAGCAGCCCCGACAGCAGGTCCCCGTGGTCCACCCCGGCGGCCCGGTAGTCGCGGATGACCGTGTCGATGAGGGCGCGCAGCTCCTCCAGGGCGCTCTCGAAGGCGCGGCGCTCGGGCCCGGGGAGCTTGTGCAGCAGATCGATCGGCGCGACCATCCGCCGGTAGATCCCCTTGAGGACGACGGGCAGGCAGCGCACGATCTGCTCGACGTGGTCCGTGCCGATGTCGGTGGACAGCAGCACGCGCGCGCCTATGCGGGCGGTGACCGCGTGCAACCGCGCGTTGGCGTCGATCGTCCCGCCCGGCCGCCAGCGGGCCGTCTCCGCCTCCACCTCCTCGCGCATCACCTCCGGGTACGAGGCGATGCGCTCACGCCGGAACGAGGGCTGCACCAGGCGGCGTTGGCGCCGGTGGTCGGAGTAGGGGCAGTTGCCCAGGCTGTTGCCCATGAGCAGCTGGGTCTTCTCGTAGAAGGGGCCACCCCGGTCGAAGGTGCGGGGTTCCTTCAGCATCTGGTCGATGAGTTCGGGGTGGCAGGCCATGTACAGCGGCTGCCCCTTCATCTCCAGCCGGACCAGGTCGGCCTCGTACTGGAGCGAGGTCAAGAACTCCAGCGGGCGCCGCCGCATCGGGACCAGGTGTCCCAGCAGCGGCAGCCGGCCGGGCGCGGACGCCACCGACCACCGGCCCGCGGGGGCGGGTTTCGTCTCGGTATGGGACATGGCTCAGCTCCTTCCCTTCGCGGCCGGCGCCTTGGGCCGGCGGGCGGTCACCACGGCGTAACCCAGCTCGGTGATGTCCCCGAAGCGGCCGAGGTCGTTCACCATGTACTGGAACTCCTCCTCGGTCACGAGCTTGCGCAGCGCCTCCCCGGACCGGGCGAGGGCGCCGCCGACGATCCGGTACGAGGGGCGCACGAACTCGCCGATGTCGAGGAACTCGACGACTTCGAGGCCGGCCGCGCGCACGCACTCCTCGTACTCGCTCCGGGTGAGCATGGGGCCCTGCTGGTAGTTCTTCATGGCGCCCTCGACGAGCGAGCGGTGGTCCTCGCTCTCCAGCGGCCGCACCAGCAGGAAGTCGGTCACGGTCACCAGCCCGCCCGGCCGCAGCACCCGGGCCAGCCCGGAGAAGACGTCGGTGCGGTCCTGGGCGTGGCACACCGTCTCGATGGCGTACGCCGCGTCGAAGGACGCGTCCGGAAAAGACAGTTCGAGCATGTCGTGGACCGTGAACTCCACGGAGCCGGCGAGCCCGGAGTCCTCGGCCAGCTCCGTCGCCTGCCGGGCCTGGTGGGAACTGAGCGTGATGCCGGTGACGTTCACCCCGTGGCGGCGTGCGATGTGCACCGTCGCCTTGCCGTTGCCCGAGCCCACGTCCAGGACCCGGTCCCCGGGGGTGAGCCGCAGCCGGTCGGAGACGAAGTCGGTCAGCCGGACGCCGGCCTCCTCCACGCTGCTGGGGTCGTCCGCCCCCCTCCAGTAGCCGCCGTGCAGGAAGCCGCCCATGGCCTCGGCCATCGCGTCGTTGATCCGGTCGTAGAAATCACCGACGCCGCTTCTGGGCTCCGGTGCCTCAGGCATCGGGGCGCACCGCGACGACGAGCAGATGGCCGAACTCCTGGACGTCGACGAGGTCGCCCGGATTGAACTGGTCGACCAGCTCGCTGCCGTAGTCGGCGGACAGCTCGGGGGCCGAGCCGGTCAGGCGGGCGGACAGCTCGACGAAGGTGCGGCGCAGCGTGGGCACGCTGATGTCCGTCAGCTCCTCGAACCACAGACCGGCCCCACGCAGCAGCGGCGGGTAGTCCTCCGCCTGGACCATGGTCATCATGAACTCGCGCAGATAGCGTTCGACGGCCGGGCGCCCCGAGTCGGGGATCGGGCCGCGCTCGAAGAAGTCGGTGAGCACCAGCCGGCCGCCGGGGCGCAGCACCCTTGCGACATGGCTGAGCACCTGCGCCCGGTCGGGCATGTGGATGATGGACTCCAGCGCGATGACGGCGTCGAAGGACGCGTCGGCGTACGGCAGGTCCATCGCGTCGGCGCGCTCGAAGCGGACCTGGTCCGCCAGGTTCAGCGAGGCGGCGTGCTTGTTGGCCAGCTCCACCTGCTTGTGGCTCACCGAGATACCGGTCACGTCGGCGCCGGTGCGCTGGGCGATCCGGCTGCCGGGGGCGCCGGTGCCGCAGCCGAGGTCGAGGACGCGGGAGCCCGGCCCGATCCGCAGCCGGTCGGTCATCAGGTCGGTCAGGCGGTCGGTGGCCTCGTCCAGCGGCGTGGTGCTGTCCGGGCTGTCCCAGTAGCCGAAGTGCAGGTTCTCCCCCAGCGTGACACTGCCGAGGTCGGTGTAGCGGTCGTAGAGCCGGCCGACCTCGTCGGACACGGGGAGAGAGGGAGGAGCGGGCTGCTGTGCCATCGGGCGCCTTTCTCGTACGCGATATGCCGACACCCGGTGCCGGGCGGAGCGGCAGGGGGTGGGGATCAGACGAGTCCCAGATCCTGGTGGACGGCGTCGGTGATGCGGAACATGCGCTCCTGGTGCCGTTCGTGCTCCACCTTGCCGTTCAGGTGGAGTGCCACGGCGAGGCGCGTCTCGGGGTCGGCGAAGGCGGTGGCGGTCCACAGCCCGTCGTGGCCGAAGGCACGCGGTGAGGCGTGCCGGGAGAAGCTGACGAACTCCTCTCCCAGCGAGGCGCACTCCAGGCGTAGGCCGAAGCCCCAGTCGGCGTTCCCGTACCGGTCGCGCACTCCGGTGCGGTGCCGGCCGGTCAGCGCGGCCACGCTCGTCGGGGAGAGGACGCGCCCGCCGGGCGCGGCCCCTGCGGCGAGCAGCATCTCCAGGAGCCGGCCCAGGTCGCTGAGCGGCCCCCGGGTGTTCACACCGGGGATGCAGTGGGTGGTGGCGCCCCGGGTCGACCAGAACCACGTGGGCTGCGGGGTGTCGCCCAGGTTGCTCACGTGGATCAGCGGGAGCCGTTCCCCGTACGCGTCGTAGTCCTCGGGCGTCAGGTACACCCGGGTGCGGTCCATCCCGCAGGGGCGCAGGATCTCCTCCTCGACGTAGGCGCCGTAGTCGCGTCCGTCGAGCACCGGCAGCAGGCGCGCCAGCACGAACCACGCCCACCACTGGCTGTAGTTGATACCGGCCGGGGTGCCCGGCTCCCGCTGGGGCACCACCGCCTCGAACGCCCGTCGCAGCCGCACCTCGTCCGCCGCCCCCACCACACCGTGCAGCGGGTCCTGGCCGGTCGGGACGGGCGCCGTGTGCGTGAGCAGCTCCATCGAGGTGATCGCCGTCTTGCCGCCGGCCGCGAACTCGGGCAGGTAGTGGGCCACCGGCAGGTAGGGGTCGAAGTCCCCCCGCTCCCAGAGCCGGCCCAGCGCCACGGAGAGCAGCGGTTTGGCGCAGCAGTACCACAGCGGCATGGAGTCGGCTGTCATGGCGACGCCGGGGCGGGCCGTACCCAGTCCGGCGTCGGCCACGGTCTTGCCGTCCAGCGAGACGTAGAACTGCGCCCCGGGCGTCGAGTCGCCCACCTCACGGCGCAGCTCGCGCACCGTCCGGGGCAGGTTCTGCGCCGCCCGCTCCACCGCCTCGGCATCCGAGGGGGAAGCCGCGACGCCGTCGCCGTGCTCCCGCGGCACGCCCCGCGCTCCGGGCGCGCGTACGGCTCCGGGCGGCACGGCGGTGCCCTCGCGCAGTGCCGCGACCTGCCCCGCGCGGTCGCGTTCCAGAGCGGCGTCGATGAAGAACAGCAGACTGAAGTTGCCGACGACCCGTACGTCACCGCGTTCCAGGATCTCCACCCTGGCCCGGGCGGGGCCCAGCAGCAGGTCGTACGCGGCGGCGTACGGCGCGGTGATCAGCAGCCCGGGCGGTTCCCCGGCGGCCCGGCTCACCCCCAGTCGTCCGCCCGCCAGGTCGACGAGGACGTCCGTGACGGGCGCCGTGCCGGGCGGCGGGTCGGTGACCGTCAGCCGGTACGCGACCGTACTGCGCGGCGCCGGGTCGGGAGCGGGCAGCCGCCCGGCGGTGGCCAGCCAGTCGGCGGAGAGGAGGGCACGGGTCGTGGTGTCGGTGCCGGACGTCATCGCTCACACCCCCGCGGGCCGTGCCGTGGGGACCCGGGGCGCGATCTCCTCGGCGAAGCGGCGCAGGCTCTCGGTCGCGGGGTAGTCGCGGAACCAGAGGACGAACTCCTCGATCCCGCTCGCGGTGTACTGACCCGCGCGTTCGGCGAGCCGGTCCACGGTCCCGTACAGGCTGCGCCGGGCCAGCAGGTCGGGGTGGTGGCTCCAGAACACCACCACGTGCGGGCTCGACAACCAGCGTTCCAGCCCGAGCCGGTCGTCGAAGACACGGCACTCCGCGACCAGGGCGTGCCGCACGCCTGCGGGGTCCAGTCGCAAGGACTCCCGGCGCCGCCCGAACTCCCTTACCGCGTGGGCTACTTCTTCCGGCTCACCCTGCCACTGGACGGACGAGCAGGCGCGTACCACGGCCTCCGGCAGCAGGGCGGCCGCGTCCGGGTGCGCCGCGTCCGCGCGTACCGCCAGGGGCAGCGGGGACCGGGCCGGAACGGGCACCGCGTGTGCCCCGGCGAGCTTCACCACGTCACCGTCGACAACGGCGGGGACGCCGGACCACAGCATCCGCAGGGCCTCCACCGTCTCGGCGAGAGCCGGCGCGGTGTCGGCGCCCAGGGGCGTGCTCCCCGCCGCGGCGTGTTCGGCGAGATGGTCGGTGGTGGGCAGGCCGAGCTGGAACCGCCCGCCGGACACGATGTCGACCGAGGCCGCCTGCTTGGCGAGGACGACGGCATTGCGGTGCGGCGGTACGGCGCTCAGGAGACCGAGCCCGATGTCGGCGACGGTCGCCGCGAGGGCGCCGAGAGCGGTCCACCCCTCGATCACCGGCTGCAGCTCACGACGTGGCACGGTGTCCGTGCGGTCCTCCAGCCACAGCGTGTCGTACCCCGACACCCGCACCAGCTCGGCCGTCTCGACCAGGGTCCGCCACGCCTGCGCCCCGCTGAGCCCGGCCAGCTCCAGACGGGCGCCCTGCGGCGCGAGGACGCTGCGGCGCGGCCCCGCCACCGGGGCGCTCACCGGGACGCCTCGTCGAGAACGGCGGAGAGCAGTTCCGTCGGCTGGTGCAGTACGTGGTCGGGCCGCTCCCCGCGCAGCGGCCCCGCGGTGGTCTCGCCCCACAGGGCCGCCGCCGTGGCCGTGCCCGCGGCCCGGCCCGCCTGGAGGTCGATGACCGCGTCGCCCACCATCACCGCGTGCTGCGGCTCCGCGTCCAGTCGGCGCAGGCCCTCCAGAACGATGTCGGGGGCGGGTTTGGGGCGGGGCACCTCGTCGCTGCCGACGACGGCGTCGAGCAGCGGCAGCAGGCCCACCACGTCGAGCACCTCGCGCGCCCGCTCACCGGACTTCCCGGTGGCGATGGCCGTACCGATCCCCGACGCGCGCAGCCGTTGCAGTAACCACGGGACGCCCTCGTACACCTCCACCTCCTTGATGAGGCTCCGGCTCGCCTCGACGAAGGGCTTCTCCATCGAGAGGGGGAGCCCCATCAGGCGCATGATGTCGGGGAAGTAGCGACCTTGGTGGGTGCGGTACTCGTCGAAGGGCGGTTCGCCCTCGCCCACCACTTCGTGATGGGCGAGGGCGAACGCCTGGCGCATCACCTGGAAGCTGTTGATGAGCACGCCGTCCAGATCGAAGACCACCGTGCGGTACCCATGACGCACCGTCATGTACTCACGTTTCCTTACGGGAGGCCGCTGCGTGTTCCAGCGTCGGTCGAAATGAGGGAGGGGACGGGAGGGAACGGGAGGCGAGGAAGAAGGGGGAGCGAGGGGAGTGGCGAGCGGGGAAAGGGCCGCCGCGCCCTGCCCGGGACTCAGCCGGCGGCGACGGCCGAGGCGAACACCTCAGCGAGCCGGTCCAGGACCGGGGTGTCGGCCAGCAGGACCCGGTGGTGCAGCCACAGGCAGTCGTTGCCGATCTCCTCGGCCACCGGGCAGCGCTTGGCGAGGTCGTCGACATCGCCGGTGTGCGGGCCCTCCCAGAAACCACTGGTGCGGTAGACCGGGGGGAAGGCGACGAACGCCGGGACGCCGTGCGAGATCAGCCTGTCCACCAGCGCCAGACGGCGCTCCGCCGTCGTGCCGGGAAGCCGGACCATGGCCATGTAGTGCGACTTGACGTCACCGCGCTCGTCCCTGCCCTGCGGGACCACACCGGGGATGCGCGCCAGGGCCGCCATGAGATGGCGCGAACGCTCCTCACGCACGGCGACCTGCTCCTCCAGCCGGGAGAGCTGCGCGCGCAGCACCGCGGCCGAGAACTCGGTCATACGGTAGTTGGAGCCCTGGGTGCGGTGCTCGTAGAGCCGGTCCTTCGGCGGTCGGCCGCACCCGTGGCGCAGATACGCCTCCTGGTAGCTCTCCTCGTCCGGCAGCAGCAGGGCCCCGCCCTCGCCCGCCGTCATCAGCTTGCCGTTCTGGAAGCTGAAGGCAGCGATCGAGCCGAGTTCGCCGACCCGCCGCCCGCGCCAGCGCGCCGCGTGCGCGTGCGCCGCGTCCTGCAGGACGGTCACGCCGGTGGCCGAACTCAGCTCCGCCAGCGCGTCCATGTCCGCGAACTGCCCGGCCAGGTGCACGGGCATGACGACCTTCGTGCGCGGGGTGATCACGCGCGCGGCCGCGTCGACGTCGAGGCAGTAGGTGTCCGGCCGCACGTCGACGGGGACCGGCACGGCACCGGTGCGCTGCACGGCGAGCGAACAGGAGATGAACGTGAAGGAGGGGACGAGGACCTCGTCGCCCGGCCCGACGCCCAGCACCGACAGGGCCAGCTCCAGGGCGTGCGTCCCATTGGTGGTCGCGAGCGCCCGCGGCGCTCCGTGCAGAGCGGCGAACTCCTCCTCGAAAGAGTCGACCTCACTTCCGCCGTTGCGCCACCAGCCCTCTTGGTCCAGTGCCCGCAGCAGGCCCGCGCGCTCCTCGGGACCGTGCTGCGGCCACGCGGGGAACGTCAGAACCTCGTCGACCCGGTTGGATGACATGAACGTGCCTCTCGGTCGTGGGCGGGAGGGGGCCGGCCGCTGGGGGAAAGCGTGCGTTCGGTCCGGTCGCGGTGACGGGGATTCACGCCGGCGGGGGTCACCGAGGACCGGCCGGGCGTGGTGCTCGACGTGGAGACCCGACGGTCTGGGCTGTGGCGCGCGGTCCTGTGAGGGAACGGCGGCGGGGAATGCCGCTCGCCGCCCTTGGGGGTCCAGATCTAGCAAGCCCCCGCGAAGCACGTCAACACCGCGCCGTGGTCCGTGTACTGAAGGGAAAGCACGGCGGCGGCGAGGCCCCGCGGCCGCCGGACGTGCGACAACGCACCGAAACACGGGACCGGCGCCCCGGCTGCCGGCTTTTGCTTTCCGGGCACGTTCTTCGGGGAATGGCCAGAAGGGAATGCCCAGGGCACCGTCATGTGGCTTACTGTGAATCGGCGTTGGCACCAAGATGATGTTCGAGTCCTGTCATGTGACACCTGCTCGCTCTCTTTTTCCGGCGGTCTTCCGTACGTTCCGGTTTCATGCCCTCCCCGGCGTCTCGCCCGCCGCACGCACCCCCGTACCGCCGTGGATTCCGTCACCCTTCCGGCTCGCTCGGTCCCGTGAAAGGACGTTGCACTGTGGATGAGGTCAAGGCTCGGCTGCGCAAGGTGCTGGTGGATTCCCTCGAACTGTCGATCGCGCCGTCCGAAGTGCCCGACCGGGGGCTCGTGGAGGCGTTGGGGCTGGATTCCATCAACACCATCGAGTTCCTCATCTGGGTGGAGAGCGAGTTCGGCGTGGAGATCGACGACGAGGACCTGTCGATCAAGCTGATCGACGACCTCGACCTCCTCGCCGAGTACGTCAACCGGCGCATCGCCCCCGCCGGCACCCCTATCGCCTGACGAGAGGAGACGGGACACATGGCAGAGCGCGCCCTGATCATCGGGCTCGACGGTATGCCCCGCACTCTGCTCACCCAGCTCGCCGCCGAAGGGGTGCTGCCCCATGTCGCGGACCTGCTGGCCGAGGGTTTCTGCGGAGAACTACGGGCCCCCGTACCGGAGATCAGCTCCACCTCCTGGGCCACTTTCCTCACCGGCACCAATCCGGCTCGCCACGGGATCTTCGGCTTCACCGACCTGGTCCCCGGTGAGGGCTACCGCGTGCACTTCCCCAACCTGCTGCACCTGCGCGAGCCCGCCCTCTGGGCGCTGGCCGCGGCGGCGGGACGGCGGACGGTGTGCGTCAACGTGCCGGGTACCTACCCGGCCGTCGCCATGGACAGCGTCCTGGTCGCCGGGTTCGTCGCCCCCCACTTCAATCGGGCGGTCACCCCCGCCCGGCTCCTGCCCGAACTGCGCCGCCTCGGCTACGAACTCGACGTCGAGGTGGGCGACGTGGTCGCCGACCCGGAGGGGTTCCTCACCCGCGCGATCCGGGCCCTGCGCGCCCGCACCGACGCCATGGAGTACCTGCTCACCCACGAGCCCTGGGAGCTGGGCGTGGCGGTCTTCACCGAGACCGACCGCGTGCACCACTTCCTGTGGCGGGCCGTGGCCGACCCCGAGGACCCCCTGCACCAGGCGGTACGGGACTTCTACGGTCTGGTCGACGAGTGTGTGGGCCGGCTCGTGGCCCTGCTGCGCCCGGACGACGAACTGTTCATGGTCAGCGACCACGGATTCGGCCCCGCCGACCGGCAGTGCTACGTCAACACCTGGCTGCGGGAGTCCGGTTACCTGGCCGACCTCGACTCCACGAAGAAGCTCACCGGCCTCGACTCCCGCAGCACCGCCTTCGCACTGGACCCGGCCCGCATCTATCTCAACCGCAAGAGCCGCTTCCCCGGCGGCGGGCTCTCCGACGCGGAGGCGGAGGACATGTCGGCGGAGATCGCCGACGAACTCCTGCGACTGCGCTCGGACGGGGCGCGGGCGGGCACCGACGTGGACGGTCCGCTGCTGGTCTCGCAGGTGCTGCGCGCCGACGCCCTGTACGAGGGGCCCCTGCTGTCCCAGGCCGCCGATCTGCTGGTCCTGCCGGCCGAGGGCGTGCAGTTGCGCGGCGCCTGGGGAGGGAGCGGGGTCGTGCGGGCCGACGCGATGCTGACCGGCACCCACACCCGCGACAACGCCCTCTTCTACCGCCGCGCCGCACTGGCCCCCGACGGCGACACCCCCATGGACATGGTGGACGTGGCCCCGACCGTGCTGGCCTCGATCGGGGTGCGGCCGCTGGGGCTGGACGGGGATCTCGTCCTCGGCGTGGCGGACGGGGGTCGGGAATGAGTCATGTGCTGTTGCTCAACGGCCCGAATCTCGGCACGCTCGGCACCCGGCAGCCGGAGATCTACGGCACCACCACCCTCGCGGAGATCGAGGAGACGGTGGCCGGGGAGATCTCCGCCCGGGGCTGGAAGCTGGTGTCCGAGCAGCGCAACGGCGAGGGCGAACTCATCGACCTGCTCCAGGAACACGGCGACGCGCTCGGCGCGATCGTCAACCCCGGTGCCCTGATGATCGCCGGCTGGGGACTGCGGGACGCGCTGGCCGACTACGCGCCGCCCTGGATCGAGGTGCACCTCTCCAATGTCTGGGCCCGCGAGGGGTTCCGCCACATGTCCGTCACCGCACCGCTCTCCGCGGGCGTGGTCATGGGGATGGGGGCGCTCGGCTACCGACTGGCCGCCGGCGCGCTCACCCGGCTCGTGACCGCCTCCTGACCGTCCGGCCCCGTACGACAGAGGGAGAACCAGATGCCACATGCCGGCAGGGTCGCCGTGATCGGATTGGATTCGGCCACCCCCCAACTCCTCTTCGACCGCTTCGCCGAGGACATGCCCGTCCTGAGCGGCCTGCGGCAGCGTTCGCTGTGGGGCCCGATGCGCAGCGTCGACCCGCCCATCACCATGCCCGCCTGGTCGTGCATGATGTCCGGCCGGACCCCGGGCGAACTGGGGGTGTACGGCTTCCGCGATCGCGCGGCCCACGACTACGGGCCCCTGGCCTTCGCGACGTCGCACAGCATCAAGGCGCCCCGGATCTGGGACGAGATGTCGGCCGCCGGCCGCGAGAGCGTGGTGCTCGGTGTGCCCGGCACCTATCCGACCACGCCGATCCGCGGCGCCATGGTCTCCTGCTTCCTGGCGCCGTCCACCCGCGCCCGGTACACCTCACCGCCCGGTCTGCGCGACGACCTGGAGAAGCTGACCGGCGGATACATGCTCGACGTGGAGAACTTCCGTTCGCCCGAGCTCGACCGGGTGTCCCAGCAGATCTTCGACATGAGCGAGCAGCGTTTCCAGGTGGCCCGGCACCTGGCCACCAGCCAGGACTGGGACTTCCTCTCCTTCGTCGACATGGGGCCCGACCGGCTCCACCACGGCTTCTGGAAGTACTGCGACCCCTCCCACCCGCGCCACGAGCCCGGCAACCCGTACGAGAACCTCTTCCGCGACTACTACCGGTCCCTGGACCGGCACATCGGCGAGTTCCTGGAATGCCTCCCCGAGGACACCTCGGTCATGGTCGTGTCCGACCACGGGGCCCAGCCCATGGTCGGCGGACTGTTCATCAACGAGTGGCTGCGCCAGGAGGGTCTGCTCGTC
The DNA here is from genome assembly GCF_052246875.1 of Streptomyces sp. GDS52. Classification (NCBI taxonomy): domain Bacteria; kingdom Bacillati; phylum Actinomycetota; class Actinomycetes; order Kitasatosporales; family Streptomycetaceae; genus Streptomyces; species Streptomyces sp. GDS52. The sequence goes on along the minus strand of NZ_CM125966.1, from coordinate 2,515,766 downwards.
CTCGCCAAGGAGCCCGCCGGCCCGACGCCGATGGCCCGGGCCGAGGTCGACTGGAAGCGGACCACGGCCTGGGCGGAGGGCGGCTACTACGGCCGCGTCTTCCTCAACGTGGAGGGCCGCGAACCCCAGGGCATCGTGCCGGCCAAGGAGTACGAGAGCACCCTCGACAAGATCGCCAGGGCCCTGGAGGGCATGGACGACGACGCCGGACAGCCGATGGGCACCCGGGCCATGCGCCCGGACCAGCTCTATCCGGAGGTCAACGGGATCGCCCCCGACCTGCTGGTCTACGTGGGCGATCTGCGCTGGCGCGCGCTGGCCACCCTCGGCATGGGGCAGGGCCTCTACACCACCGAGAACGACACCGGCCCCGACCACGCCAACCACGGGGACACCGGGATCTTCATGCTCAGCCACCCCGGCCTCACGCCGGGCCCGGCCGACGACCTGTCCCTGTACGACGTCGCTCCCGCGCTGCGCGAGCTGCTGGGTCTGCCCGGCGGAGGCCGACTGCCCGGCTGAGGCACGGGAGGGCCCGGACAAGCGCCCCGTCCGCTCAGCCGGCGGCCCCGGCCGCCGGCTCCGGCGCCGTCTCGCGGGCCAGCAGGAGCGCCCCGCGCAGGGAGGCGCGCGGGCCGGCGGCCGCCCTGCGCACGGCCGGGGGAGGGGCGCCCGGCCGGGCCAGCCGCCGGGACCCCTCGCGCACCGCGGCCACCAGGCCCGGCACCCCGTGGCCGAAGCCGCCGCCGATCCTGACCTCGGCGCACTGCACCAGCTCGCCCAGGTTGACCACCGCGACCGACAGGGCCGCGACGGTCGGACGCAGAGCATCCCTGGCCCATGCGCACTCCTGCGCGAGGCCCGTGCGGAAGGCGTCCGGGGCGACCGGTGCCCCGAGCAGGGCCGCGGCCCGCGCCAGGGTCGCCGGGCCCGACGCGACCGCCTGGAGGCAGCCGACACGGCCGCACACGCAGACGGGGCCGCCGGGGTCGACCACCATGTGGCCGATCTCGGCGGCCCCGCCACGCGGTCCGCCGTGCAGCGCGCCGCCGAGCACCAGGCCGCCACCGATACCGGTGCCCACGCCCAGATACGCGAGATCCCGCGCCCCGGTCGCGGCGGCCTCGGCGAGGGCGGCCAGACTGCCGTCGTCCTCGTGGGCGACCGGCACACCCGGCAGCACCCGCTCCAGGAGGGTGCCGACCCGCAGCCCTGCCCAGGAGGGGCGGGAGGGCCAGGCGACCATCAGTCCGTCCCGGACGGTGGCCGGCAGCGCGATGCCCGCGGCCCGTACCGTGCGGGGGCCGCCCGTGCCTACGAGGCGGGAGACGGCCCCGGCGAGAGCGGCCAGGTCCGCGTCGGCGTCCGCTTCCGCGGGCCAGTCGAACCGGGCGTACGCCGGGCGGGCGCCGGGCCGCTCCAGGAGCAGTGCCGTCTTGGTTCCGCCTATGTCGATCCCGAGGTACGACAACGGCTCGGCACCTCCGGTGAGTCGCTCCTAGGCGGGCAGGGGGGCGTAGAGGTCCACCGCGATGCCGTCGGGGTCGAGGACGATCGCGTAGCGCTGGCCCCAGACCGCGTCCCACGGCTTGATGTGGCCGACGTAACCGGCGTCGACCAGCTCCGCGTACGCGGTGTCGACGGCCTGGGGGTCGGGGTACTCGAAGGCCACGGCGGAGCGGTGACCGCCGGTCGGGGCGCTCCAGTCGGGGTCGTAGCTGCGGACGGTCTCGACGCTGTCCCAGGCGAGTTTGATGCCGCCGGGCAGCACCGTCTCGACGTGCGGGGCGGAGTCGGCGTCGGCCGGGATGTCGAGCCCGAGCCGGCGGTAGAACGCCAGGGACTCGCCCATGTCCTTCGACACGATCGCGAACAGGGTCAGCCTGGGAACTGCCATGAGTGGTGCTCTCTCTCTTGGTGGGTGCGATGGTGCGGAGCGGAGCGAGGTGGGGCGGGGTGGCGGGCCGCGACCGACTCAGCCGCGCTGGAGTGTCAGCCGCTCGCGGTCGGCCTTCCGCATTCCCGAGACCACGCGGTCCCAGGAGTGGTCCACCATCTCCCGCACAGCGGGCGCGGGAACGGTGGAGTCGAGGACGACCGTGTTCCAGTGGCGCTTGTTGACGTGGTAACCGGGGCCCACCGCGGGGTACTCGTCCCGCAGATGCAGGGCCAGGTTCGGCTCACACTTGAGAGTGACCTGCGCCGGCTGCTCCTCCGTCGGGTCCTGGAGAATCGCGAAGACCTTGCCCTCGACCTTGAACACCGTGGCGCCGGGCCCGAAGGCCTCGTCGTCCGTGGTACCGGGCAACTCCAGTGCGTGGTGCGCCAGTTCTTGCGGGGTCATGCCCGTCCTCTCGTCGTCGAAGGAGCGGTGGGGCCCACAAGGCTCCAGGGACATGGACCACCCTAGGGCGTGATCCGGGTGGCCACCGCCGTGCCACAACCGACTCACCAGGAAGGCTGAAAAAGGACGCTCTCCCCGCAGACGCGGAGGAGGTCCCTCAGCCTGCGGGCTCGGTGGGCAGGGACGTGTGGGCCCAGATCCCGCCGTGGCTGACGACTTTGGTGAAGCGGTCCGTCAGCCGGTGGAAGAGCGCCCCGGGCCGGCCGTCGGGCGGGAAGGCGCCCGCGTCCAGCCCGCCCCACTGGTTCAGCGCCCGCACCAGCAGGGGATCGACCGGCACCCACACCCCGTCGACCAGGAACTCGGCCCAGCAGTGCGGTGTGGAGTACGGCCTGGCCACCAGCAGCCCGAAGGAGAACCGGACCGCCAGCCCTCTGCGCGCGCCCTCCGCGACCAGCCACGCGGCAGCGCCCCCGCAGTCCGCCATCCGGGTGCGCCACATGAACTCGGGGTCCCAGCGCACCGCTTCGGGCAGCAGGAAGAACCCGATCCCGTCCACCTCGCGCAGCAGTTCGCGTACCGCCCCGGGCAAAGCGGGCCAGCCGGAGAAGGGGGACACCTCGAACGCGGCCAGGCGGGCATCGGCCGCGGGCCCCTCGACGAGCCGGGTGCCGTCCGGCAGCAGCACCGAGTACGGGCACGGCCCCGGGTGCCCGGGCACCGGGCAGGAGGAGACGACCTCGATGCGGTAGCGCGGGTCGTGCGCGGCCGCCGACTGCAGCGCCTTGGCCCAGGACCGCATGGAGCGGCTCTGCACCGAGACGAGTCCCAGGTGCAGGGCCGCGTTGCCGAGGTCGTACCCGTCGTACAGCCGGTCGGCGCCCTCGCCGATGTACGGCAACCCCGCGCCGATCAGTTCGCCGAGCAGCTCGGGGCGAATGCGGTACAGACGGCGCACCCCGGCCGCGGTGACCGCGAACCGGCGGTGCCGGTCCGGCACTTGGCGCAGCCGCCGCACGAGGTCGTCGAGTGGGGCCGGGGTGGGGGCCTCACGGGTCGCGCCACCGACGGACGTCACCATCACGGAGTCCTTTGCTTTCAGTCGATGTATCCGAGGGCCTCGAGGCGGCGGGCGACCTCGTCCTGTTCCTCCGCGCTGTAGGGCGTCGAGGGGGCGCCCCCCGGCAGCCCGTGCCGCTCCAGTTCGCCCAGCAGCCTGCCCACCGGGTCCGGCTCCGCCGGGCCGACCAGCAGCGGCTCGTCCGCCCGGGGCCCGCCCGTCACCTCGACGGCGAGGGCGGGCCGGCCCTCCGGGGGACGGGCGGCCGCCCGTACGCCGTCGGGCACCGCGTCACCGCTGAGCACGGCGGCCCGGCCACCCCGCTCGATCACGGCGTCGGCCAGGCGCCGGGCGAGGGTACGGCCGGCGTCGTCGTCGCCGCCCGGGAACCCGATGAGGACACTCTCCGGTGAAGTCATGGAACGCGTATTCCTGTCGTTCGGGAGACGGCGACGTGGGACTCGTCCGTCTGCTCGGGCTGGTAGGGGGTGAACTCGGCCAGCAGGGGCATCACTTCGCGGGAGAACAGCTCCATCGAGGCGATGGACTCCGCGCCCGCGATGTCGCCGAAGGTGAACTCGCCGAGGACGGTGTTGAAGAGGCCCTCGGACGCGGCCGCCCTGATGCGCTCGGCGACGGTGCGCGGGGAGCCGACGAACACCAGGTTCTGGTCCATCAGGAACCGGAAGTCGCCGCTGCCGGCCAGGATGTCGGGCGTGCTCAGCCGGCTCGCGGGGGCCGCCGGTGTGCCCGACCTCTTCACCGAGCCGTAGCGCAGGGTGTTCACGAAGGTGTCGGTCACCTGCTCGGCCGCGCGTGCCTCCGCCTCCGCGTCCGTCTCGGCCACGTGTACCAGGCTCCAGTAGCCGATGCGGGGCAGGCCGGGCTGTCCCTCCTCGCGCCACCAGTCGATGTAGTGGCGGTACACGAGGCCCATGGCCGCGCGCGGCACGATCATCGTCGAGGAGGTGTGCCCCCCGGTGCGGGCGAGGTAGCGCAGGGTGTTGCGGTCCGTCGTGGGGATCCACAGCGGCGGATGCGGCCGCTGACGGGCCCCGAACGACAGTTCCACGTTCTTGAGCTGGTGGGCGGGACCGTCGAAGTCGAAGGGGCCCTCGGCGGTCAGGGCGGTGCGCAGCAGGTCCGCGCACTCCCGGTTCAGCACCTTCCGGCCCGCGAAGTCCGCCCCGAAGGGAAGGAAGGGCTGCTCGCTGACGCCCGAGGCCAGCCCCACCTCCAGCCGCCCGCCGAGGAGCTGGTCCAGGGTGGCGACCTCCTCGACCACGTGCAGCGGGTGCCGCAGCGGCGGCACCCAGCCCATCGGGCCGACCCGGATGCGCTCCGTGCGCAGGGCCGCACCGGTACAGAACACCGCGGGCGAGGGCATCCAGCTCTCGTGCGGGGTGCAGTGGTGCTCCACGGAGAAGGCGTAGTCGAAGCCCAGCCGGTCGGCGGCCTCGAGCTCCTGCCACAACTGCTCGTAGCGCTCGCGGACGGTGACGTTCTCCCGTCCCCAGACATGGGTGAAGTACGCGGATTCCATCAGAGACTCCGGAGCCGAGGGCGGGTGGTTTCCAGGGAGGGGGCGGGCACGGCGGGCCCGGGGCCGCGGGCGGCCTGGTACAGGCGGTCGACGCAGGAGGCCAGCGAGGTGATCTCGGCCAGCGAGTCCGCCCGGGTCGGGGTCCCCTCGGCACGGGTGCCGGTGAGCCGCGCCGCCAGTTCGGCGACCTGACGTTCGTACTCGACGCCGACGGGCTCCTCGGGCAGCGGCACCCCGGTCTCCTCGCCGTGGCGCAGCAGGGTCAGCGAGGAGCGGTCCACCCGGTGCGGACTGAAGCCGAAGGTGCAGCGCAGCACCGCGACGCCCTCGGTCCCCTCGACGGTGAACGTGGTGCTGTCCAGGGCGTGGTGCGAGGCCCAGCGCGACTCCAGGGAGACGGCGACCCCCGTATCGGTGAGCAGGAAGCCGCGCGCGGTGTCCTCCACGAGTGCGGCGCGCACCGCGCCGGGCCCGGCGTCATCGGCCTGGGCGCGCCAGTCGGAGGTCGCCTCGGCACGGCCCATCCAGTCCAGCGACAGGGTGCCCAGCGCCCGCGTCACCTGCGGCCAGCCCAGCAGGTCGAGACCCACGTCCAGCAGATGCCAGCCCAGGTCGAGCAGGGAGCCGCCGCCGGCCAGGCCGCGGTCGACGAACCAGCCGTCGCGCTGGGGCACCCCGGAGGCCCGCGTCCAGTTCAGGCCGAGCGCCCGGACCTCGCCGAGCCGGGGCAGCAGCCCGGCCAGCGCCCGGACGTCACCCCGGTGCCGGGCCGCGCTCCAGGCGTGGACCGCCCCGCCCTCCAGGGCGGCGGCGGCCAGGGTCCGTGCCTCGGCGAGTGTGCGGCACACCGGCTTCTCGACGAACACCGGCACGCCCCGGTCCAGCAGTTCGCAGGCGGCGGGCACGTGCAGGTGGTTGGGCAGCGCGATCACCGCGGCGTCCAGCTCCAGGTCCGCCAGCTCCGCCGTCCGGGACAGGGCCGGGACCTCCCGGCCCCCGGCCGCCACCTTCCGGGCCGCCGCCTGATCGGTGTCCACGACCGCGGCCACCTCGAAGGCGGGGTGCGCCTCCAGCAGTGGCCGCCACACGGTGCGCGACACCCAGCCGGCGCCCAGGATCGCGATGCGCAGTGGCGGCGCACCGGACGCGTCGGGGCTCAAAAGCGCGCACCGCCGTCCACCACGAGGGTGTTGCCGCTGACGTACGAGGCCGAGGGGGAGAGCAGGAAGGAGACCGCGGCCGCGACCTCCTCGGGCTCGCCCAGCCGGCCCGCGCCGATGAACTTCATGACCAGGTCGCGCTCTTCGGGGGAGAAGTCCATGACCTCCGCCCGGATCGCGCCCGGCGCGATGACGTTGACGGTGATGCCGTGCCCGCCCACCTCGCCGGCGAGGGAGGCCGCCCAGGGCTGCAGGGCGCCCTTGGTGGCCGCGTAGGCGGCGTGGCCCGGCAGGCCGCTGGTGCCCGCCCGGGAGCCGAAGAGCACGATACGGCCGTACTTGGCGCGCATCATCGGGCGCAGGCACGCCTTGGCGAGGTTGATGGTCCCCGCGAGGTTCACCTGGAGGAGCCGGTCCAGCGCCGCCGCGTCGGTGGCCATCGCCAGCCGCCGGGTGCGCAGCCCGGCCGCGGCGACCAGGCCGTCGACGCGGCCGAAGCGCTCGACGGCCGCGCGCACCAGCTGGGCGGGGCCGCCCGGTGCCGACAGGTCCGCCTGTACGGGCACGAGGGTCCCGCCGGCCGCCTCGACCTCGACGGCGAGCTTCTGTGTCCTCTCCTCGCGCTGGTGGTAGCCCGCCACCACCGTGGCGCCCAGCTCGGCCAGTTGGCGGGCGCACACGCTGCCGATGTCCCCGGAAGCCCCGGAGACCACGACGACCCGGCCACGCTGACCCATGTTTTCCGCGATGCGGGCGGAGAGTTCGCCCATCAGTCGGCCTCCTTCGCGATGACGAGATGGCAGGGAGAGTGATCGAACGGCAGATGGCGCACGACGTCGGCGCCCGCCTCGGCCAGTCCGGTGGTCAGAGCCTCGACGCTGGTCCAGGCGGTGCCGCCGTGGGTGAGCCAGTCCAGCGCCAGCTCGGCGCCGCTCGCGGGCCCGGTGTCCTCGCCGTCCGGCCTGCCGGACGGCAGGAACACGTCGTCCACCAGCAGCAGGCCACCCGGTTTCAGGGAGGCCAGCACGGCGGACAGCAGCGCGCCCGACGCGGGGTCGTGCACGGCGTTGGAGATCACGCAGAAGTCGGCCCGGCCCACCGGCAGGCCGGGGCCGGTGCTCACCCGGCCGGCGGCGACGGCCTCGGCCACCCGGCCGGCCGCCGGACCGCTGAGGCGGCCGGCCTGCCACAGGTGGCCGCCCGCCGCAGGGTCCCTCGCCAGCAGCCGGTCGAGATAGCGGCCCGGCCCCGCGGTCACCTCGACCAGCCGGGCGCCGGGGCGCGGACGCAGCAGACGCAGACCGAGGGCGGTACGGGCCAGGGCCGAGGGGCCGCTCATGGCCCCCTGGTACACCGTGACCAGCTCCGCGTGGTCCGCGTCCTCGGGCCGGCGCTCGAACGGCCGCCGGGCCTGCCCGGAGCGCGCGACGGCGGCGAGCGCCTCCCGGGTCACCAGGTCGCGGGACAGCCGTTCCTCCAGGCGCACGAAGGCGGTCAGCTCGGCGAGCGGGACACGGGCGGCGGCGCTCTCGGACTCCGCGGCGGTGGACAGCAGGCCCAGCGAGGCCGCCGTGTCCAGCAGGACCTCCAGGGCCCGCGGGTCGCAGCCGAGTTCCGCGCTGAGCGGGGCCAGGGCGGTGCCCTCGGCCAGGGCGGTGAGGGCGCCCAGTTCGTGCAGGGCGAAGAGCAGTTCGGACGTCTTGTAGGCGCGGGCCGCCTCGATCGCGCGGGGCGTGAGCCGGTACCGGGCCGCGGCCGCCGTCTTCCCGCTCGCGGTCCTCGGCAGGGCGCTGCGCAGCACGATGGTGTCCGGGACCTTGTACGGAGCGAGATGGCGGGCCGCGTGGGCGCGCAGCTCCGTCTCGTCGGGGCCTCCCGGGGCGACCACCACCTCGGCCGCGATCCCGTCCTCGCCCTGGTGGACCCGGGGCCTGCCGGTGACCCGCACCTCGCGCACGGCGTCGTGGGCGCGGAAGACCGCCTCGATCTCCAGGGGGGCGACCCAGCGTCCGCCCCGGCGCACGGCGGTGCCCTCGCGGCCGAGAATCCGCAACGAGCCCCCGTCGGGCACCGCGAGGTCGCCCATGTCGTGCCAGTCGGGCACCCCATCGGTACGGATCTGGAGCGCCCCGGGGCCCTGCGGCGCGGGCTCTTGCGTGGCGGGGTCCACCAGCCGGTGCTCGACACCGGGCAGGGGCGCGCCCACACACAGCGGAGGAAGGCCCGCGGGGCCGCTGAAGACCGCGCCCAGTTCGGTGGAGCCGTAGTTGCGGGCCACACCGATCCCGTAGGCCTCGGTGAACAGTGTGTCGAGCGAGGCGTCGACGGGGCCGGCGCCGACCATGGCGATCCGCAGGCGCGGAGCCGGCGCGGGGGAGCCGGGGCGGGCGCGCCGGGCGCGCACCTGCTGCCGAGTGGCCAGGAGCCGGGCCGTGGCGGGCACCAGCGTGATGACGGTGGCGCCCTCGGCCAGCTCCCGCGCCGTCTGCCCGAGGGCCGTGGGCGGCACGGGGCGCAGGGCCGCGCCCGACAGCAGCCCGCCGCACAGCCAGCCGAGCGCGTACGCGTGGGAGAGGGGCACCGGCAGGACGACGGTGTCCTCTTCGGTGACGCCGACTCCGTCGCGGTAGCGCCGGGCCTCCGACAGCCAGCTCGCCTCGTCGCGCCGTACGAGCTTGGGTGAGCCGGTCGAGCCGGAGGTGGGCAGCAGCACCCCCGGCCCGCCGTCGACGCGCACCCCGGGCGAACCGGTGAGCTCGATCTTCTCGCCGGGCCGCTCCGGGTAGGCCAGCACCCTTCCGCCGCCCGCGAGTTCGAGCAGCCGCCGCACCTCGGGGCCGGGGGTGTCCGGCGCCACGGGGAGCGGCAGGGAGCCGCCCGCGAGCAGCCCGAGGAAGGCGACGACCCAGTCGGGCCCGTTCGGCATCCGCAGGACCACCGCCTCGCCGACGGCCTCGTGGGCCCGCACGGCCTCGGCGACCGCCTGCGCCCTCGACGTCAGCTCGCCGCACGTCAGCCCCTCCAGCACCGGGTGCCCGGGGTCGAAGCGGCGGACGGCGTCGAGGAGCGTGCCGGGGGATGCGGTGACCTCAGGCACCGGCGCCCGCCAGGTAGTCGGCCTTGGCGTTCTCGATCATGCCGCGGATGCGCGGCGGGGCGTAGGTGGGCGCGGCGCACAGCTCGTCCAGGGTGATCTCGTCCTCGAAGTACATCGAGAGCGTGTCCCAGGGCGTGAAGCAGCCGTGGCAGGCGCTCAGCCTCGGCTTCGGGGCGAGCAGCGCCCGGTAGAGCCCGCTGCTGCCGAGCTTGTCCAGGACCTGCCCGGCCTTGTCGCCCAGCATGTTGCCCATGTCGGAGAACCAGATGTTGGGGCAGGGGGTGATGACGCCGTCGCTGAAGCTGGAGACGACCAGCCGGGGCAGATGACAGCGGAAGGTCCGCTTGCCCTCGCGGTAGAAGCTCAGCAGCCGGTCGAAGTACGGGTACGGCGGCAGGATGCCGCTGAACTCGTCGTAACGCGCGGCCAGTTCCTCGATGTGGCTGATCTGCTCGGGCCGGATCTTGAAATGGTCGGAGTCCGGGCCTCGCACGGGGAACGGGAAGAACGTCGGCGGGTGCTCGAACTCGTTGAGCCAGCCCGCGAACTCGGTCAGCTCGGCCACGCTGCGGTCGTTGAGCACGCCGTAGATCTCCACCGGGAGACCGGAGTCGAGCGCCCGGGTGATCGAGCGCAGCACCTTTCCGTGCAGCGACTCGGACTGCACGCGGTAGCTGTTGCCCTGGTAGAGGTGGCTGTCCAGCGAGATCTGGAGCACCACGTTGCCCCAGGAGCGCATCCGCTCCAGATGCTCCTCGGTGACCAGGACGCCGTTGGTCTGCAGAACCAGCACCTCGTAGTGCCGGGACTGCTCCTCCAGGAAGTCCATGATGCCGCGGACCAGGAAGATCTCACCGCCGGTCACCTTCAACAGCGGCAGGTTGAAGCGGTCGTTGATCTGGTCGGCCACCGTGTTGATGCGCTTGCCCAGCTCCGTGGTCGGTGAATAGTCGTCACGTTTGGGCGGGTCGAAGATGAGCTGGAGCGAGTGGCCCTCTTTGAGGTTGCTCTGTCCCGTGAGGCAGTAGGTGCAACTCAGGTTGCACGAGTCCTCGTTGATCACGAGGTCGTTGCCGATCAGCGGCAACGGAGTGTAGGGGGGCACGAAGGGTTCCTTTCACGGTCGTCCGAGGGGCGCGGGGGTGTTCCGGTCGTCCGGTGGAGGTGGCGGCTCTCCCGGCGGCCGGTGGCCGGCGTCCGTCGCGACGTGTGCGGATCGCAGCCAGAAGCGCTCGGCGTAAGGGAGTCGTGCTGCGGTGCCATGGGCCCGGACCCGGGCGAGGAGTGTCTCGCGCAGCCTGTCCGTCCCGTCGAAGAGTGCCTGCGCCTGGCTCGCGTACACCGCCGCGCCGGCCAGCCAGGTGTCGATCTCGGCCGACGTGAGCGGCGTGAAGCCCGCCGCCATGCCCTCGTGGTCGCGGTGGCGCAGGGGGTAGGGAAAGTCCTCGTACCAAGCCGTGTCCGGCCGCCCCAGCCGCTCCACGGCCTCCCTGACGAGCACGTGGTCCACGTGCCGGCCCGCTGCCAACGGCCCGTGCACTCGGGTCCCGGGCGGGCAACAGGAGCGCAGCGCCGCGCCCAACTCGTCGGCGAGAGGAGCGTCGTCGGCGTGCCGGGGGCCGCGGACGCGGAGTGCGGAGCTGTACCGGTAGCGGTCGCCCGAGGTGCGCAGGGCGGCGTCGGTGAAGCCGAGGGAGACGTGTGCGGCGCCGAGGAGCGTCAGCGCGGCCCGGTCCTCACGGCGCCGGAGGGCGGGCCGCGCGATCGAGCGCCAGGCGTCCCGGTCGTGCGTGGCGCCGGGCGTTTTGGCGTCGGCCGCGTCCCGGGCGGGCCGCGCGCCGTCTGTCGCCGGGGCGGCCGCTCGCGCGCCGTCGGCCCGCGCACCCCCGGCCCGTACGTCACCGGCCGGCACACCGTCGCCCCGCGCACCCGCGATCGCCGGGCCGTCGAAGACGGTGACGACGGTGACGGGGACGCCCCGGGCGACCCAGCGGGCCAGCCGCCCCCCGAGGGACCAGACCGCGTCGTCGGGATGCGGGGAGACCACGACGTGCGCGCCGGCGCCGTCCGCCCCGCTCACGGCGTGTCCACGAAACCGGGCGCCGGGGTGTCGGCCCGGACGGCGGCCACATAGCGCTCGGGGCTCCCGTCGGCGCCGAGCAGGGCGGACAGCGCGCGCACGGACGGCAGGGGGTGCAGAGCCGTGAAGCGCTCCATGTTCACACTGTGCTGTTCCCACCGGTCGCGCCGGACGTGGCTGAGGTGGATGCCCAGGGCCCGCGGTACGAGGTGGCGCCGCAGGCCCGCCTCGTGCAGCCGGAGACCGAACTCGAGGTCCTCGCAGCCCCACACCCGGCCGAAGCTCTCCTCGAAACCCCCCGCCTGGCACCAGGACTCCCTGCTCACCGCCGAGTTGGCGCCCACCAGCCCCAGCCACGGAGCGACGTCCGGCAGCGCGCCCCCGGCCATCGACTCGATCGCGCGCTCCAGCGCGTTGGTCATCGTGCGCCGCATGGGGCCGCGCTCGGCGCCCTCCTCGGGCGCGGTGTGCAGCGCGGCCCCGCTCTCCTGGACCTCGGCGAGCGGCGCGCTCCGCAGCCGACCCAGCAGCCTCCTCGCGGACGGGAGTTCACGCATCCGGCCGTGCAGGAAGCGGCCGGGCCGGGCCGCCTCGCCGTACGCGCGCAGGAAGCCCGGCCCCACCACCACATCGGCGTCGAGGAAGACGATCCAGGGTGCGCCGGCGGCCGCCGCGCCGGTGTTGCGCGCCGCGGCGCGCCCGCGTCCGGGACCGGCCACCGCGCGCACCGGCAGGAGCCCGCGCACCTCCTCCAGTACGGAGGTCAGGGCCCGGGAGTCCTCACCGCCGCGGTCGTTGTCGTCGACCACGACCACCTCGTGGGGCGGTGCGCCGGCCTGGGCTGCGAGGCAGGCGAGGGTGAGCCGCAGTTGCTCGTGGTCGCCCCGGGTGGGGACCACTACGGTCAGGGTCAAGGGGGCGGAAGGCGCGGGCGGAGACATCTGCGGTCGGCCTCTCCATCAGCGGGGCGAATGTGCGCTGCCCTTCGCATTTCCTCGTCCCTTCCCGAAGGGAGGAACCATGGGGCGTCACCGGAAATGAGAGGAGCCGAACGAGAAAAGGACAGACTTATGCCAAAGGCGCTCTCGTACGGCTTGCCACATGAGGCTCCACCACGGAAGCGAGGCAAGTCAACACTGCCTTCTTGATCGCATGGGATACCCGTGATCGATGTGGCCGGCGGAGGTCGTGGCCGGTTCATCGAACTGTTCCGGCCATACCGCAGAGCCCTCAATCGATATTCGGGCGCGGCGAGAACGGCGGCAGAAGAGCCCCTGTGCAGGGGCGTTCCGGCAAAGCAGACAAGGGGGAGGGGTATGCGGGTGCCGCAGTGGTGCGGCGCGCCTTTTGGACAGTCCCAAGATCCGAATCGGTGTCTCCGTGGAGGAGGGTATGCGTTCGGTGTTACGGTCACCCGGATCACCGACGGCCGTCTTGCCGCCGCCCTCTGTCGCAGGTGTTGTCCACAGTTGGAGACGACTGATGCCGCCTTCGCCGCATGCCCTCGTCATCGGTATAGACGGGGGGACTTTTGATGTCATCGATCCCCTGGCAGCCCGTGGGCTGCTGCCCAACATCGACCGCTTGCTGCGCTCCTCGGCCAGCAGCAGAACGACCTGCACCTGGCCGGCCCACACAGCCCCGGGATGGAGCACCTTCGTCACCGCGGGCCACCCCGGCAACCACGGCATCTACCAGTTCTACGACACCCAGGACCCCGCCTACGGAGCACGGCTGACCCGGGCCGGCGACCTGGGGCGTACCAACGCCTGGGACTGGCTGGCGGCGCAGGAGTACACCCTCGGGCTGGTCAACATCCCGATGTCCCACCCGCCGGCCGACCTGCCCGGCTACCAGATCACCTGGCCGCTCGAACGCACTCTGCGGCACTGCCGCCCCGACTCGCTGCTGCGCGAACTGGCGGCGGCCAAGGCCCATTTCCAGTCCGATCTCGCCACCATGTTCCGCGGTGACATGAGCTATCTGGAGCAGGCCGAACGAAATGTCGAGGCCCGGGTCCGTTCGGTGCGCCACCTCATGAACACCCGGCCCACCGACGTGGTCATGGTGGTCCTCACCGAGGCGGACCGCGTCGGACATCACTACTGGCACTACGAGGACACGACGCACCCCCGCCACGAGAAGGCTCCCGCGGGCTCCGGCTGGGACCGGGCCAACACTCGGGTCCACCGGGCCATCGACACCGCGGTCGGCGAACTGCTCTCCCTGGTGGACGAGGACACGGTGGTCACGCTCGTCTCCGACCACGGCCTCGGCCAGGGCGCGCACGCCCTCGCCGTGCACCAGCTGCTGGAGGAGGCCGGCCTGCTCGCGACCGAGCCGGGCGACGAACCCGCGGCCGGCGAGGCCCGCTGGTTCGCCGACGGCGGCCGGCGTGTCGACTTCGCCCGCACCGCGGTCTACATGCCGGTCCCCGGAAGCTACGGGCTCAACCTCAACCTCCGGGCGAGGCAGGCCCGGGGCAAGGTCGCCCCGAGGGACCGGGACCGCGTCACGGCCGAGGTCGTCGACCTTCTCGGCGGCCTCAGGGGACCCACCGGCGACCCGGTGTTCCAGGCCGTCCTGCCGAGCGCGGAGGCCTATCCGGGACAGCAGCGCGGCCGGGCCCCCGACCTGCTCATGGTGCCCGCGGACGAGTCCGTCCTGCCGGTCACCGACCTCACCGGCGACCTGTGGGCGCCCAGCGCGCAGACGGGCCTGCACCGGCACCAGGGGATCTGGGCGCAGCGCTCGCCGCGGGTGCGCCCCGGCCGCACCCCGGGCACGGTGCCGCTCGTGGACGCCCTGCCCACCCTGCTGATGGACCTGGGTGCCTCCTGGCCCTCGGACATCGACGGGAGCCCCCGGACGGAGATCTTCACCGAGGACCTCCCGGTTCCCGCCCCCGATCCCCGGGTGACGGCCCGCAACGAGAGGGTGCCCGAGGCCGAGCCGGCCGGGGACACCGCGGACGAAGACGACTACACGAGCAGCCGACTCCGTGAGATGGGATACCTCTGAGTCGCCGCGACACCGAGGAAGGGAAGACGATCATGGAGGAGACCGGGGCGATCAAGGCTCGGCTGCGCAAGGTGCTGGTGGACTCCCTCGAACTGTCGATCGCGCCGTCCGAGGTGCCCGACCGGGGGCTCGTGGAGGCGTTGGGGCTGGATTCCATCAACACCATCGAGTTCCTCATCTGGGTGGAGAGCGAGTTCGGCGTGGAGATCGACGACGAGGACCTGTCGATCAAGCTGATCGACGACCTCGACCTCCTCGCCGACTACGTCAAGAGCCGGATGAAGCAGGACGAGTCCCTGGCTGAACAGCCCGGTTGAGCATCGAATGCCCGCTACCGCCCGAGCCGTTCCCCCACGGGCCGAGCCACCGCAGACCCGGCTCGACCCCGAGCACGATGCCGGCGAGGACGGAGCGGGCGCCGCCCCCAAGGAGGGCTGATGATCGAAGACATCACCATCGGTCGGGCCACCGCCCGGAAAAAACCCGGCGAGTTCGAGCTGACTCTGGATTCCCGCATCACCGACCCCGCGTCCTTCAAGGTCAGCTTCCTGATCCTGCTGGACGGCGACCTCGTGATGTCGCCGGAGCACCTCGGGGTGGCGTACATGGTGAGTGTCCTGCGCACCGCGGGCTTCACCGCCGAGATCCGCGAGGTGGAGCACGGTGACCAGGCGCACGCCTCCGTCGTCGCCCATCTGCGCGAGTACCAGCCCGACCTGGTGTGCTTCACCCTGATGAGCCTCAACCTGTCCAGCTGCCTCAGCCTCTGCCGGCAGCTGCGCGAGGCCTGTCCCGACACCCCGATCGCCTGCGGGGGCCCGGCCGGGACCTTCGCCGGCCTCGAGGTCCTGCGCAACAACCCCTACGCGGACATCGTCGCCGTCGGCGAGGGCGAGCCCACCATCCTCGACCTGGTCCAGCGGCTGTACCTGAAGGAATCCCTCGCCGACTGCCCCGGGGTCTGCTACCGCGACGCCGACGGCGAGCTGCGGCAGAATCCCGCACGCCCCCTGATCCACGACCTGGAGGCGCTGCCCTTTCCCGCCCGGGACCAGCTCAGCCAGCACGGCGACAAGCTGGAGTACGTACGGGTCAGCACCAGCCGGGGCTGCGTCGCCAACTGCACCTTCTGCTCGGCCCCCCATCTGAAGAACCGGGTGCAGGCGGGCAAGGCGTGGCGCGGGCGCGGCCCGGAGCAGATCGTGGAGGAGGTGGCGCAGATCGTCGAACGCCACCAGTTCCGCACCTTCGACTTCGTCGACTCCACCTTCGAGGACCCCGACGGCGGCCGGGTCGGCAAGAAACGGGCGGGCGCGATAGCCCAGGGCATCCTCGACCGGGGCCTCGACATCTACTACAACGTCTGCATGCGGGCGGAGAACTGGCACGACACCCCCGAGGACCACGCCCTGCTCGACCTGCTCACCCGCTCCGGCCTGGAGAAGGTGAACGTCGGCATCGAGTCCGGCACGGCCGAGGAGCTCCTGCTGTGGGAGAAGCGCGCCACGGTCGAGGACAACGTCACCATCATCCGCATGCTCCGCGAGCACGGCATCTACCTGGCGATGGGCTTCCTCCCCTTCCACCCGTACGCCACCGTGGAGACCCTCATCGCCAACGCCCGGTTCCTGCGGGACAACGCCGGGCACAACCTGCGCCGGATGACCGAACGGCTGGAGATCTACCCCGGTACCTCCATCGTCCGCCGCATGGAGGGCGACGGCCTGCTGTCGCCGACGTACCAGGAGGACCTGGACCCCTACGGCTACGAGTTCGCGGACGAACGGGTCGGAAAGCTCGCCCGGCACTTCGCCCGGCTCTACAACAACGAGGACTACCACCACCACGGGGTGATCACCGATCAGTCGGCGGTCTTCGAGTTCGAGACGTACAACGTCGTGCTGCAGACCTTCATCTCGCGACTGCAACGCCGCTTCGCCCCGCTCGCGGGCGTCAACGAGGTGATGGAGGGCTTCAAGGACACCGTCCACGAAGTACGCCAGGAGATGGGCCAGTTCAACTACAGCTTCTTCATGTCGAATCTGGAAGCCGTGATGAACGACGCCCTCGACACCGAGAAGCAGGCCCGCCAGGTGGTCGAGGTGGAGGAGTACTTCCGCGACCGGCTCGACCGGCTGCGCTCGGAGCAGCTGCGGGTCGGCAAGCGTCTCGCCAGGCTGGGGGCCAGGGTCACGGAGATCAGCTCCACCCTGCCGCCTGTCCGGCCCGGCGGCCTGCCCCGCAACTACACCGGGGAGGGGTCCGGTGCCACCTGGTGAACGTCCGGCGGCCGAGGAGAACCGGATCGCGGTGTGCAGCCTCAGCAGCCGGGAGCTGCTGGAGCCGCTCTCGGTACTGCCGGGCGTGGCACTGGCCGGGACACTGATGACCGCCAACCTCGGCATCGAGGAGCTGGTGCGCACCCTGGCGTGCCGGCCCGCGATCCGGATACTGGTCGTCTGCGGCCGCGAATCGCCGCGCTTCCACGCGGGACAGAGCCTGCTGGCCCTCTTCCGCGGGGGCGTGGACGCCGGCTGCCGACGCATCCGAGGCGCCGCCGGCTACCTCCCGGTACTGCCCACCGTCTCGCTGGCCGATGTGGAGCGGGTGCGCTCACGGGTGGAGCCGGTGGACGCGCTGGGAGAGTGCGACCCCTCGGTGCTGCGCGAGCTGGTGGCGAAGCTGAGCCCGCGCGAGCGCCCCGGCGCGGGCCCGGCCCTCCCGGAGCGGGCCGCCGCACGGACACCGGAGCCCGCGCACGGCGACGGGAGCGGATTCCGGCGGCTGCGGGCGGGCGGGAGGCGGACCGGCATCAGCGGCTCGCTGGACGGCTTCGTGGTCATCAGCCTCGACCACCGGGCCCGGCGCATCGTCCTGCGCCACTACGACAACGACCTCACGCCCCGGCACGAGATGACCGGGGTCCGGGCCGAGTCCATGCTGCTCGGCCTGCTGGACGCCGGGGTGATCACCGAGCCCTCGCACGCCGGCTACCTCGGCGGTGAACTGACCAAGGCCGAGACCGCCCTGCGGCTGGGGCTCCACTACGACCAGGACCTGCCCCTGCGCGCACCGCGAGCCTCGGTGGGCGGGGTGCGGCCGGTCCGCGCACGAAAGGAGACACGGGCCATCAGTGAAGCGCGGAAGAATCAGCTGAGCCTGGCGGAGTTCCTCTCCGCCGTCGTCAACGGGCTCGGGGCACAGGGCACGGAACTCGACCCGCACGTGCCGCTGGGCGTCCAGCTGTCCGTGGACTCCGCCCGCATGATCGAGCTGGCCATCGTGCTGGAGGAGGAGCTGGGCCTGGACCTGCCCTCCGACGTCGATCTGCGCCGCTCCAGCCCCATGGAGCTGTACGGCGCGTTCGCCGCCTGAGCGCCGGGCGGGGCCCCACCCGCGCCCGTACGGGGGGCGGGTGAGCGGCCCCTCACGCGGGCCAGACGCGCAACTCCTCCTTGACGATCCGCGCGGTGACAGCGCCGTTCGGCCCGGGACTCCAGGCGTCGGGCCCCAGCAGCCGCACGGTGAACGCGTCCGGTGAGAGCCGCAGCCAGGAGGCCGCGACGCCCGTGTGGCCGGTGCGTCCGCCCGAGGGCAGATCCTCGGCGAGCAGCACCGTGACCGGACAGGGCAGCGCGCCGGCGTCCACGTCCGCCAGGACGGCCTCGGTGAACCCGTCGCACCCGGTCGGTTCCGCGAACGGGCCGGGGCAGAGCAGCAGATGGGCCGGCGGCGGCCCGATCCGCGCCGCGCGCACGGCGCGGGCGAGGACGGCGGCACCCGCCCCCGGCGCCCCGCTCGCCATCGCGAGCAGCGCCCAGGCCAGGGCGGGGGTTTCGGTCGCCGAGGGAGCGAGCGGGTTGCCGGGATCGGCCGTCACCACGGTCAGTTCGGGCGCGAACTCCCGCAGCAGCGGGCCGCCGACGACACCCGCCGGGTCGGCCACCAGGAGCCGCAGCACGGGACGCGGCCCCGGGGCCTGGAGGATCTGGCGCGTGTCGAAGGGGGCGGTGCTCATGACAGTCCGTCCGTGAGCCCGAGCGAGAAGTAGTTCTCGAAGCCCAGCAGCCTGCGCATCCGGGGCCCGCTGCGCTCGGCGACCTCCGGCTTCAGGCCGTTGAAGAAGTTCTGCTGCTGACGCACGTACCCGCGGCAGTAGTAGTTGAGGATGCCGTGCCGCGCCCGCCCGGTGACGTTGGCCCCGGTCTGGTGCCACAGCCGCCCGTCGAAGATCATGACACTGCCGGCCGGGCCGCAGACCGGAACCGTCTCGACGTCCCCCTCGCCCCGGTCGTAGTCCGGCTGGCGGCCCAGGAGATGACTGCCCGGCACCACGCGGGTGGCGCCGTTCTCCTCCGTGAAGTCGTCGAGCATCCACATGCTGTTGGCCACGAGTGCGTACGGGGGCCAGGGTGGCCGGGCGAACGTCTGGTCGGCGTGCACGTTCATCGGGGAACCGCCGGGGCCCGCGATGTTCGCGTGGGTGCTGGAGAGCAGGAAATTGAAGCCCAGCACTTCCTCCATCACGTCGAGCGTCGAGGGTTCCTGCACACAGTGCTCGAACTCTTCGCCCTTGTTCAGAAGGCTGAAGACCCGCTGGTTTCCACCGTCGTAGAGAAAGGCGGTGCCGTCCTCGCGCTCCTGTTCCGCCACTTCGGTGAGACGGGTGCTGAGCAGTTTGAACTCTGTCCTGGACAGGGGGGATTCAAGAATGCAATAACCGAATTCCTGAAGATCCCTTATGGCCTTCTGCTTGCTTCCTGTGACGGTCGCATACATGCGGCAACTTTATCAGCACGCGTCATAGGGGCGGAAGAAGGGAAACGGCCAGGGGAAAAGCGCTCAGGGAATCAGGACGTCGGCCAGCCGGTCCACTTGGGACAGGTGGGCCGCCGTCGGGTGGAACACCACCTCGTCGAAGCCGGCGGCGGCGAGCGCCGTGACCTGCTCGCGCACCTGTTCCGGTGTACGGGGTGTCTTGGCCACGAAGGCGTCCGCCTCGTCCCCGAGGACGCCGAAGTACTCCCGTACGAAACCGGCGGCCTCGCGCGCCACCTCCTCGCCCAGCCAGAACCGGGACAGCGCGACCAGTCGCGGCCGGCCCTCCCGGCCCGCGGCCGCCCACGCCTCGCGCACCTGCTCGGCGGCGGGCGCGATCCGGTCGGGTGTCAGCCCCGGCGCGGTCCAGCCCTCCGCCCAGCGCACGGTGCGCCGTACCGCGGCGGCGCTGAGCCCTCCGATGAGCAAGGGCGGTACGGGGGCGGGAAGGCTGCCCGGGTCGTGGTGCTCCCGCAGCCGTGCCAGCTCCGCCAACTGCCGGTCGAAGGCCGCGCCCCGGGACCCGAAGTCGCGCCGCGCCGCCTCGAAGTCGTCCGCGCGCACCCCCGGGCCGAGCCCCAGCAGGAAGCGGCCGCCCGCGAGCGAGGACACCGTCGCCGCCTCCTTGGCGAGCACCGCCGCCGTGGTGAGGGGAGCCACCAGGATGTTGGTCGTCAGCGTGATCCGCGAGGTCACCGCGGCGGCCGCGGCCAGCACCGCCAGCGGCTCGTGCCCGGGGTAGCACAGGCGCTGGGTCGCGGCGACGGTGGAGAAGCCCCGGCTCTCGGCCCGGACGGCCCAGTCGATCTGGAGCCTCCCGGAGGCCCCGGGGACGGTGTTGGGGAACGCGATACCGATCTTCATGGGTGGACTCCGCGGCGGGGGAGAGGGGGCGTGGGCGGGGGCATCACAGCCCCAGCAGCCGGTAGGGGGGCACGGCGGGCGCCGCCGGCCCGTACGAGGCATCGGTGACGGACTGGCGGCGGCGGTAGCCGTCGAGTTCGTTGGTCAGCCGTTCCCAGACGGCATCGGCCGAGGTGCCGTCCTCGGGCGGGAGTTCGAGGTCGACCAGCCGGTAGTCGTTCACCCACACCTGCTCGGCGCGCAGGGCCTCGGCGACCGAGTGCGCGTGCCCCGGGTCGGCCGACCAGACGCCGGCGCTCAGCCCGTACCGCGTCCCGTTCGCGATGCGCACGGCCTCCGCGTCGTCGCCGGCCCTGATCACCGACAGGACGGGCCCGAAGATCTCCTCCTGGGCCACCGTGCTGTCGGGGGCGACCCCGCTCAGGACGGTCGGCAGGAAAAAGGCGCCCGGGTCCAGGCCCTCGGGCAGGTCGCCGGCGTCCGGGGGGCTGCCTCCGCACACCACTTCCGCCCCTTGCGACACACCGACCCGGACGAAGTGCTGGGCGGTGCGGGCCTGGTTGCGCGAGACCAGTGGGCCGAGATCCGTCTCCAGGCTCAGCGGGTCGCCCAGACGCAGCCGCCCGGCCAGCCCGCGCACCCGCTCCACGAAGTCCTCGTACACGTCCGTGTGGACCACCGCGCGTGAACCGGCCCTGCAGATCTGCCCGTTGTGCAGGAAGATGCTCCAGGCCGCCCCTGCGGCCGCCTGATCGAGGTCCGCGTCCCGGAGCACCACGTTCGGGGACTTGCCGCCCAGGTCCAGCCGGGGCGCGGCCCCCGTGCCCGAGACGCCGAGCCGGACGCTCTCGCCCACCGCGTCCGAGCCGGTGAAGGCCACCAGGTCCACGCCCGGAGCCCGCACCAGACTGTCCCCGGTCGTGCCACCGGGCCCGGTGACCACGTTCACCACGCCGGGCGGCAGCCCGCACTCGTGCAGCAGCCGGACCAGTTCGAGCGCGGTGACCGAGGTGAACGAAGCCGGTTTGACCACACAGGTGTTGCCCGCCGCGATGGCGGGCGCGATGCGCCACGCGGACAGCAGCAGCGGCAGGTTCCACGGGACGATCGCGGCCACCACGCCCAGCGGATGCCAGCGCAGATACCGCGCGTCCGCTCCGCCGCCGGCCCCGCTGTGTCCCTGGGCCAGCCGTTCGGGCAGCCGCTCGGCCCACCAGGCGCTCCAGGCGAAGGCCGCGCGGGCGCCGGGGACGTCCGCGCCCAGTGCCTTGCGCAGCGTCGTGCCGTTGTCGCGCACCTCCAGTTCGGCCAGGCGCCCGGACTCCTCGGTGAGGCGTTCGGCGACCCGTCGCAGCACCGCCGCCCGCTCCCGGGGCTCCATCCGGGGCCAGGGGCCCTCGTCGAACGCCCGGCGCGCGGCGGCCACCGCCTCGTGCACGTCACTCTCGCCGCAGCGTGGCACGTCGGCGAGGTGGCACCGGGTGGCCGGCTCGAACGACCGGAAGGTCGCGCCGTCGGACGCCTGCGCCGGCCGGCCGTCCACGTACCTCGGGAAGTGCTCGGCCATCGGGCCCTCCTGGTCCAGTTCGATCATGGTCGCCGGATCCGGCTCACGCTGCCCGCCCGCCGGGCGGCCGCCTTCGCGACGCGGCGGGCAGGTCACTCCCGAAGGGCACGACCGGCCGTCGGCCCCCGGTCGAGGAACTCGTCGACGGTCAGGGTGCGGACCTCGATCCGCCCCCGCGCCTCCTCCCCGGGCACGGCCACCGCCGCGAGGTAGGGCGCCGCCACCCCGGTCAGGTCCCGCACACGCCACGAGCGCCCGTCGCCGCCCAGGGTGGTGACGTCGCAGGGCCACTCCCGTGCCGTCGGGCACACGGGCGTGCGCAGCCCCTGGACGAGGCGCCCGCCCCACGCCTTGACGCTCGCCTCCTTGCGCACCCACAGCCGGAAGAACAGCTCCGGCGCCGTGCGTACGGGGCGGGCCGCCACCGCCGCCGCCTCCTCGGCCGGGAAGTACCGCCGCGCGATCTTCGCGGCGGCCACCGGCCGCACCCGCTCCACGTCCGCCCCCACCGCGCTGCCCCACGTCACCGCGAGCAGGGTCAGCCCCGCGGTGTGCGAGAGGCTGAAGGCCGGCCGGGCACCGGGCCCCTGCCCGAGCAGCTCGGGCTTGCCCTCACCGCGTACGGCGAAGCGCAGCGCGGTCGGGGCCACCCCGGTCAGCGCGCCCAGACAGCGCGCCAGCACGGCGTGGCTGAGGGCGAACTCGTCCCGGTCCGCGGCCGACCGCAGCCGGGCCATCCGCTCCCGGTCCTGGGCCGGCAGCAGCTCCCGGGCGCGGGCCGTCACCCGGGCCGTGGCCTCGGTGGACACGCACCACAGGAGCACGCGGGCGGGCGCCGCGGTCATGCCGGGGCGCGGAGCAGGACGGGCAGCTCGGTGACGCCGAGCGGCAGCAGCCGGGAGGTGTGCTCCACGTCCTCGGCCGGGACCGCGAGCCGGGCACCGGGGTACGCGGCGAGCAGCCGCCCGATGCCGGTGGCGAGCTGGACGGTGGCGAGGTCGGCCGCCGGGCACTGGTGCGGCCCGGCGCCGAAGGCGAGCGTCGGCGTCCGCGCACGGTCCACCAGGAGCTGATCGGGCCGCTCCACGAGACGCGGGTCGCGGCAGGCGGCCGAGACCAGGGGGAGCACCGGGCTGCCCGCCGGCACGGTGCGCCCGGACAGCTCCACGTCCCGCGTGGCCAGCCGCAGCAGGCCGTCGTTGCTCGACGGGTAGAACCGCAGCAACTCCACGACGGCGCCGGGCACCAGCTCGGGCTGTGCCACCAGCCGGTCCCGGAACCCGGGCGTGGTGAGCACCCCGTACAGGTGACGCGCCAGCAGGTCGCGGATGCCGATGTAGCCGGAGATGACGAGTCCGTGCAGCAGCGTGACCCGTTGGGCCTCGGTGAGCGCTCCGCCGCCCGCCTCCGGGTCGTCGTGGCCGAGCAGCACGGTGGCGACGTCGTCGCCCGGTTCCCGGTCGCGCTCCTTGAGCAGCGTGGTGAAGGCGTCCCCGAGCCGGTCCCGGCAGGCGGCGGCCTCCGGGCTCTCGGCGCCCCCGGACATCAGCAGCGTCTCGACGTCACCGGTGACGCGCTGCCACCGCGCTCCCTCGAAACCCAGCAGCTCGACGACGACGCGGCCGGCGAACGGCGCGGTGTAGGAGCTCACGAGGTCCACCGGGCCCGGCTCGTCGCCCAGCCCGGACAGCAGCTCCCCGGCGATCGCCTCGATGCGCGGGCGCCAGCGCGCCACCCGGCCGGGGCCGAACGCCGAGACGACCGGACTGCGCAGGACGGTGTGCTGCGGCGGGTCGAGGTCGACGATCCCGGTGCCCTGCCCCCGGCCGAAGCCCTTGCCGGGCAGGACCGCCGCCGCGTACCGGCTGAAGACCGGGTCGGTCAGTACGGTCCGTACGTCGCTGTCCCGGGTGACGAGATACAGCTCGCCCCCGTCGGCCAGGCGTACCCGGGAGACGGGGTCCTCGGCGAGCAGCCGGCCGTACTGGGGCGGGACGGTGCCGCCCGGGCCCGCGGGATAGGGGAAGACGTCGCCCGCTGCCGCGCTCACCGGCCCGCCCCTCGCGGGTAGGCGGTGAGCTTGCGCACGGACGGTGCCACCGGCTCGAACGGGAAGTCCTGGGCCAGCACCCGGTTGTCGAGCTGGTGCTCCACCACGATGGTGCCGGCGCCGTAGTCCTCGGCGATCTGCTCCACGTCCTCGGCGGTCACCAGGCCGGTCGGCCGGCCCAGCAGGGTGGCGATGCCCTGGGCGGGGGCCAGGATCTCCAGCGCGAAGCCGCGGGCCAGGTGCTGGCGGTGCGTGTGCGAGGCCACGATGAGGAAGTCCTCGTCGTTGTCGAAGAGGAAGTGGCACAGGGCGCGGGCCTGGAGGAAGCGCCGGGGCCGCTCGGTGTAGCGACGGCTGGAGACCAGGACCGGGCCGGCCGCCGCGTTCCGGCTGCCGTACGCCACGAGCCCGCGGTCGACGTAGGGCACCGGCTCCGTGTAGTACGTGAGCAGGGTGTCGGGGTCGAAGCGCTCGGTGTCCGCCACTTTGGCCCAGGCGCGGACCCGGTGGGCCAGTTCGTAGCCCAGCTGCCAGGGGTTCTCCAGGCGGTCCGGGTCGTAGAACAGCTCACGCACGTCCGCGCAGATGTCCCGCAGTTCCGCGATCGCCGAGTCGGCGGGACGGCCGGGCGGCGGGTCGCCGGCGACCCGCCGGGCCCGCTCGATCCACTGGAGCTGGTCGGTGATCCGGTCCGGGTGGACGGAGTTGAAGAAGTCGAGGCCCATCACCTCGGGCAGCTCCCCGCGGGCCCGTGCGATGGCCTGTGCGTAGGGGGCGGACTCCGTGTACGGATCGAGTCCGAGGCGGGCGGCGCAGCGGCAGAACTCCGCCTCCTCCTCGCCGGTGGCCCGGATCGCGGCCCACTCCTGCTGCAGCGGGGTGCCGCTGACCTCACGTTCGACCAGCCGGGCGACGACGGCGTCGACGAAGCCGTGCAGCGTCTCGGCGAGGGACGCGCTGCCGACGACGGCGTTGCCCCGGCCCAGGAAGCGGGTGCCCTCGCGCGGGTCCGGGCCGCCGTCGGGCATCCACACGATCCGGGTCTGGTGGCCCTCGGGCACGAACAGCACGTCGGGCCAGCGGAAGCCGTCGCAGGCGGCGCGCAGGATGTGCCGCCGGGAACGCGACCACCAGGAGCCGCGGGAGTCGCCGACGCCGTTGCGGTAGGCGAAGCGCAGCTGCGAGATCTGTGTCCCGGGACGCGCGTCGGCCAGCAGCGACCACCAGTTGAAGGCGATCCACTCGGCGAGCGGGTACAGCGAGCCCACCGTGTACGGCCTGATGGTGCCGGCCCGCGGGTCCTCCACCGTCGTCAGTGGCGGAAGGTCACCGATGGACATCTCCAGGTCGGCCCAGGTGGCGCCGAGTTCGCCCTCGGTCCCGGCGGGCGGCGGCTGCCATTTCCAGCTGAGGGTCAGGTCGGGAAGTGTGCTCACGCGATGCCCTCCGGCCATTCGCTCGGGTGCAGGGTGTAGCCGGTGTACTCGCCGGGCGCCCGCCCGGTCAGCCGGAACTCGTGGACCACGTCGCCGTCCCGGTGCCACGCGTACCGGGGAAAGCCGTGGGCCCAGGGGTGCCCGATCCGTCCCTCCGCCAGCGCGGCGCGCAGCAGCTCGGCGGGAGCCTGCTCCTGCGGCCCCTCCCAGGAGAGCGCGTCCGGGGTGGCGGGCCGCCACTCGGTGAACCGCGCCGTGTCGGCCAGCTCCCGCCGGTTCGTCCCCGCGCCCGGCTCGGCCACGGACCTGCGCTGTTCACGCCGTCGTTCTGGCGCTCGTACCTCGGGCACGTCAGACCTCCACAGAATGTGAGAGTGCGGAAACGGAAGGGAAGGCGGGGCGGGCGCGGCGACGAAGGTGACGGCCGGCGCAGTCGCGGTGGCGGGGGGAGACAGGGCGCGAACGGTGACGGAAGGGCGTGGTCAGGCGGGTGTCCCGAGCGCGCGGCCCGGCCAGCCCTCGGGGGTGGCACGTCCGTGCAGCCGGCTCAGGGTGACCGGAATGTCGACCGGCGAGGCCACGGCCGCGTCGGCGTGGCCGGCGGCGAAGCCGGGGCCGAGGCCGGCCCAGAACGACTCGCGGCGGTGCCAGCCGCTCTGCCAGGTCCGGTGCACATGGGTGGCCCAGCGGGGGTCGCCCAGCGGGAGGTAGCGCCAGTCCGCCGGCTCCATGATCAGGTCGGGGGCACCGGCCGTGGCGGTGCCCGGGTACACCTCCTCGCGGGTGTGCACCGCGGCGAAGAAGGGGAGCCCGGTCCGGGGGTTGAGGGTCTCCATGAGCGCCGTGACGACCTCGGCGCGCACCCGCTCGTAGTCCTGCTTGCGGACCGTGCCGTGCTTGTAGCGGCCGCGGACGTTGATGTTCATCCCGTGCGTGCCCTGCACCGCCTCGAAGGCCGTCGTGCGCGCCCAGTCGATGCCCCCGTCCGGGGTCTTGGCCAGCAGACCGGCCCGTTCGAGGTCGTCGTTGATGGAGCAGTAGTCGCGCAGCGGCCCGAATCCGATCTCGGAGAAGGCCAGCACGTCCGTGTGGTCGTCGGCCAGCGCGAGGGCGTCCTGGATGACCTGGTCGTTCGTGCGGTACGCGGCGAACACCGCGCTCTCCTGCTCGTGTTCGGGCCCGTGCTCCAGTTCCTGCCAGTAGATGTGCGAGGTGCGGTCGATGCTGGTGAGGTTGACGATCACCACGTTCGACTCGGGGAGCAGCGCGAGGGCCGCCTTGCCCCGCTGACGGTCCGCCTCCAGCAGGTGTGGCAGCAGCTGTTCGCGGGGCTGGCCGGTCCAGAAGATCGAGACGTCGTGGACCGGGCGGATGCCCTCCTTGGCCAGCCGGCGCTGAAGGTCGCGCGGGTGGCAGGCGTGCAGGGTCGCACGCATCGGATAGCTGATCACCGCCCCGTCCATCGGCTCGACGGGATGGGTGCCGAACAGGCCGATGGAGGCGAAGCGCAGACCCGCGAAGGACTCCTGCTGCCACAGCAGCGGATGCCGGCGGTCGGCGGAACCGAGCACCTGCGGCGCGTACTCGGGATCGTGGCAGGTCCAGTAGGAGAAGTAGCCGTGGTCGGCGGCCCGTTGACCGGTGAGGACGCTCAACAGGCCCGGGGGTTCGTAGGGGGTTCCCTCGGCGGAGACCGCTCCGTGGGAACCCTCGGCACGGAGCCGGGCGTATCCGGGCAGGAGACCGGCGGCACACCAGCGATCCAGCAGTGCGGGTGCCGCGCCCTCCGTGATGATGACGATCGTACGTTGCTGCTTTGTCACCCAGCACTCCCTCGTCCGGCGGTCCAGGGGATACAGGCATGCCATGTACGGGATGTCGGTGGTGCGTTGTGTTCCGGGCGGCGCGGCAGAGGAGGTCCGCGGGACGCGGGGACCCCGCCGATAGCACGGTGTGACCGTACATGCTCCGGATTTATCCTGCTTGCCTCTGGATGATGATGACCGAAAGCAGTGGGGAGGACACGGGCCGAACGGAGCTTGAACGGGAGGGGCGGCGCGGCGCACCACCTCCGGTTCCGGTGGCCGCGCCGGTGTCCGGGCCGGAGCGCGACGGACGGGGGCCTCGGCCGGGCGGTGACGGCATTTCGGACAACCGCCCGTGGAGGGGTGCCCCCGTTCTTGACAGTGCGCGACGCCGGTTGATTAGAGTTGCGCACCGCTCCGGCTTCCTGAACTCCTTCTTCTCAGAGATCCGTTACGACGTCTGTCGCTTCTCAGAGCGCTTCTCGCACCCGTTCCGTTTCAGCTCGTCCGCTGACGAGCGAGGCACACGTGCCACGCGGGGCGGGGTCCGCCGCTGCTTGTTCTTCCATCACCGGGCCAGGGCTCTGGCAGGTCTCGGTCGATGTCCCCCGATGGAATCGATGTCCCCCAAGGGAAAGGACGCGATATGTCCGTGCTGGGCCTCGGCGGATCAGGTCACGACTGGGCGGCGTGCGCCACCGACGGCGAGCGTCTCGTCGCGGTCGACGAGGAACGCCTGATGCGCAGCAAGTACGGTCTGGGCGCCGACCTGCTGGCCGGCGTCAGCCGCCGGGCGTGCCTGGAACAGATGGACACCACCGCGGCCGATGTGGAGCACGTGGTCGCCTGCGAACTGGTGCCGCGCCCCTTCTACCACTCCTTCCGCCGCCGGGTGCGGGTGATCAACCACCATCTCGCCCATGCCTACAGCGCGTTCGGCGCCTCGGGCATGACCCGCGCCGCCGTGCTGGTGTGCGACAACTCCGGCAGTCTGACCACCGGGGACAAGACCGGAGCCGGTGCCCGCGAGGCCGAGACCATCAGTTCGTACGTGGCCGACGAGGACGGTATCCGGCTGGTCGACCGCGTCAGCGGCACCCACCTCGTGGACGCGGGCTCGGAGAGCGCTTACTACCAGCCCGGCGAGACCGACAACTCGCTCGGCCACTTCTACCGCACCGCGAGCATCGCCATCGGCCTCGCCTACACGGGTCCCAAGACCCGGTTCCCGGTCAGCGAGGACGGCAAGACGATGGGGCTCGCCCCCTACGGCGACGAGCGTTTCGTCGACGAACTGTCGGAACTGGTCACGCTGTTGCCCGAGGGCAGGGTCAGCATCTCGGCGAGCAAGACCACGCACGTCCTCTCCCGGCTCGCCGAGGGCGCCGACTTCGACACGAAGGCGGCGATCGCCCGGGCGGCCCAGGAGGTGCTGGAACACGCCCTGGTGCACTGCGCCCGGGCCCTGTACGAGCGGACCGGTCTGACCGACCTGTGCCTGGCCGGGGGAGTGGCCCTCAACAGCGTCGCCAACGGCCGCATCCTCAAGGAGACTCCCTTCGAGCGGATCTTCGTGGTCCCCGCCGCCGGCGACAACGGCATCAGCCTCGGCTGCGCCTACTACGGGCTGCACGAACTCGAAGGCGTGCCCATGGACCGCCTGCCGGCCTTGCGCGACGCCTATCTGGGCCCCGAGTACCCGCGCGCCCGGGCCCAGCGGGCCGTCGCCGACTCCGGGCTGCCCGCCCGCACCCCCGAGGACCTGCCCGGGACGGTCGCCGGGCTGCTGGCGGACGGCAAGATCGTGGGCTGGTGGGACGGCCGCAGCGAGTTCGGGCCCCGGGCGCTGGGCCACCGCAGCATCTTCGCCGCCCCCTTCCCGGCCTCCGTGCGCGACCACCTCAACGATCACGTCAAGTTCCGCGAGTGGTTCCGCCCGTACGCCCCCGTCATCCGCGCCGAGCGCAGCGCGGAGTTCTTCGACCTCGGCCAGCCCTCCCCGTACATGCTCATCGTCACGAAGGTGACCCGGCCCGACGCCATCCCCTCCGCCACCCACGTGGACGGCACGGCCCGGCACCAGACGCTGGAGGAGCACCAGAATCCTTCCGTCCACCGCCTGTTGGGCGAGTTCGAGCGGCTCACCGGCTGTCCGGTGATCCTCAACACCTCCTTCAACGTGGCCGGCCAGCCCATCGTCGAGACCCCCGAAGAGGCGGTCGAGGCCTTCGCGTCCATGAACCTGGACCACCTCGTGGTCGGCGACCAACTGGTGAGCAAGGGCTGAGCGGAGAGGCCGCCTCCATGTCCGTACTGGTCGTCGGCGGCGGACCGGCGGGGCTGTCGGCCGCTCTGTTCCTGGCCCGCGCCGGCGTCCCGGTCGTCCTCCTCGACCGCAGGGCCGGCACGTCCACCCTGCCCCGCGCCACGCACGTCACCCGGCGCACTGCCGAACTGCTGCGCGAGGCCGGACTGCAGGACGCGGTCGCCGAGGCCGGTTTCGAGGTCGTCACGGGCCACGACCCGCGCGTCGACACCGAGCCCGAGCGCGTGCTGCCCCGCACGGTGGTCGCCGTCCGCTCGCTCAGCGAGCTGGACGGCGCCCAGGTGCTGGAGACCGGCGCGGAGGAACTCGCGATCCCCGGCCCCTGCCCGCCCTACTGGTGCGGTCAGGACCGCATGGAGCCGCTGCTGCGCGAGGCCGCCGTACGGGAGGGCGCGGACGTGCGCTTCGGTCACGAACTCACCGGCCTGACGGTCCGTGAGGACGAGGTGCTGGCCCGGGTGCGCCGCCCGGACGGGGGGACGGACACGCTCGGTGCCCGCTACCTGATCGCCGCCGATGGGGCACACGGCACGATCGCGGACCGGGTCGGCATCGCCGACACGGGGCTGGGCACGGTCGCCTCCCGCACCAGCATCTTCTTCCGGGCGGACCTCAGCCGCCTGGTCAAGGGCCGCCGGTTCTTCATGAGCATGATCGAGAATCCGGAGTTCACCGGGGCGGTCATGCAGCTCAACGGCGCACACACCTGGGCGGCCGCCGTGGAGAGCCGGGCCGTCGGCGAGGGCCCCCCGGACCCGGGTCGGTGCCTGAGCCTGGTGCGCGCCGCGATCGGCGACCCGGGGGTGGCCGCGGACCTCACCGGGACCCTGCGCTGGCAGGCCCGGCACAAGATCGCCGAATGCTACCGTCGCGGCCCCGTCTTCCTCGTCGGGGACTCCGCCCACCTGCACCCCCCGGCCGGCGGCTACGGCTCCAACATGGGGATGCAGGACGCCCACAACCTGGCCTGGAAGATCGCGGCCGTGCTGCGCGGCTGGGCCGCCCCCGGCCTCCTGGACACCTACGACACCGAACGGCGACCGGTCGGCTTCGCCACCGCCCAGCAGACCCTCCTCCTCGACGGGGTGCCCTCCGAACGGCTCGACGGCGCGGTCCCCTGCGACCCCCGCCTCATCATCATGGGCTACCGCTACCACTCGACGGCCGTGCCCGGCTCCGAAGCGGCACCCGACGGAGCCTTCCCGCCCGAGTTCGACCTGTCGGGAGCCCCCGGCACCCGGCTGCCGCACCTGCCGGTACGGCTCGCGCACGACCCGGGGGCGGAGCCGGTCTCCACCCTCGACCTGTGCGGGCCGACCCCGGACGGTTCCCACCTCACCCTGCTCGCCACCGACGACCGGTGGGGGTGCACGGCCGCCGGGGTCGCGGGCGAACTCGGCGTCCCGGTGACCGCCCACACCGTCCTGACCGACCCCGCCTCGCCCGCCGACTTCGCGCGGTCCTGCGGTACGGGGCCCGGTGGCGCCCTGCTGGTGCGGCCCGACGGTTTCGTGGCCTGGCGCGCCGAGTCGGCCGAGCCTCCGCACGACGCCCTGCGCCACCAGCGGCTGGCGTCGGTGGTACGCGCCATCGTCTCCCCGCTCCCGGACGGCGCCGAATCCCCACCACTGACCCTTCGGAGTGGTCCATGACATCCCACCGCCCCTTCTGCACCTGCTGGCCCGGCGCCACCCTGTGGCTCACCGGAGCACCGGGCGCGGGCAAGACGACCGTCATGACGGGGCTCGCCCGCCGTCTGGAGGCGGCCGGTCGGCGCGTGCACGTCCTGGACGGGGACGAGCAGCACACCCTGTTCGGCACGGACCCCGCACCCGGCCGCGTGCGGCGCGCCGCCGATGTCCAGCGGGTCGGCCTGGTCGCCGAGGTGCTGGCCCGCAACGGCGTCCTCGCCCTGGTGGCGGTGACCGCCGCCGACGCGACGCAGACGGACGCCGTCCGCCGTCGCCACACCCGGTCGGCCACCACCTGCCTGGAGGTGCACGTCGCCACCGGATCCGACCGGGCGGACGACCCGTACGCGGCGCCCGCCCGGTGCGACCTCACCCTTCCGGCGTACCGGCAGAGCGCCGAGGAGTCGGTGACGGAACTGATGAACCTGCTCAAGCGGCGCGAACTCGCGTGAGGGGAAACGTCCTTCTCGCGGACAAGCGCGCGAACGGATGCGCGGGCGGGGCCACCGACACGTCCGTGGCGACGCCGGCGCACCCGGACCGGCGCCGGTCGTCGTGGCTCGTTCCGGCCTGTGGGCCCCTACGGCTTCAGTACTGTCGCGCCGACACGCGGTACTTGTTGTACCCCTGTTTGTATCACCGGAGCGGGTGGCGGCAGGGCGAGGAACACACGAACAGCACCACGGAACAGAAGGGCGACAAGTGAGCGAGCACAGGAGCGAGTCGGACAAGGCGGCCCTGTCCCCCGAAGAGGTGCGCAAACTCGCTGACAGTGTGACGGGTGAGGTCTTCCTGCCGGACGAGCCCGGATACACCGAGCGCGTGAACGGCTTCGACCGCGCCGTCGAGCACCGCCCGGCGGTGGTCGTCGCCGTGGCGAACGCGCAGGACGTCGTGACGTCGGTCGGCTTCGCGCGCGACCACGACTGGGCGGTCGCGGTCCAGACCACGGGCCACGGCGCGGCCCTGCCCGCCGACGAGAACACCCTGTTCCTGGCGACCCGCGGGATGAACGGGGTCGAGGTGGACCCCGAGCGGCGCGTGGCACGGCTGGAGGCCGGGGTGCTGTGGGAGGAGGTCCTGCCGGCCGCGGCCGAGCACGGCCTCGCGCCGCTCAACGGCTCGGCGCCCTTCGTCGGCGCTGTCTCCTACACACTGGGCGGCGGCATCGGCGTCCTGTCGCGGCGCCACGGGTACGCGGCCGACCACGTACGGCGCATCGAGGTCGTCACCGCGGACGGCGAACTGCGGGTCGCCACCCAGGAGGAGAACGCGGACCTCTTCTGGGCGCTGCGCGGAGGCAAGGGCAACTTCGGCGTCGTGACCGCCATCGAGGTCGAGCTCTTCGAGGTGTCGCGGATCTACGGGGGCGGCCTCTTCTTCCCGGCCGAGTCCGCCGCCGAGGCGCTGCACTTCTACAGCGAGTGGGCCGCCGGGATGCCCGAGGAGATGAGCTCCTCGTTCTTCATGCTCGACTGGCCCGACGCCGACGGGGTGCCGCAGGAGTTGCGCGGGAAGTTCGCCCTGCACCTGCGGCTGTGCTACCTCGGTTCGCCCGAGGAGGGCGAGCGGCTCGTCCAGCCGCTGCGCGACCTCGCCCCCACGCTGCTCGACACGGTCGTCGACATGCCGTACACCGAGGTCGGCACCATCCACAACGACCCGCCCACGCCCGGCTGTTACCACATCAACACCTTCCAGCTCAGCCGCTTCGACCACGAGGTGGTCGACGCCGTCCTCGCACAGGTCGGGCCCGGCAAGAAGAGCGCGGTGGGCCTGGAACTCCGCCAGCTCGGCGGAGCGTTGGCCCGCCCCCCGAAGGTGCCCAACGCCGTCGCCCACGTCGACGCCCCCTTCCAGGTGTACGCGGCCGGAGTGCTGGGCGTCGGCGAGGACGATGCCGTACTGGCGGACCAGGACCGGGTCGGGGAACTCTTCGAGCGCTGGGACAGCGGCACCCGGATGCTCAACTTCATGGCCGGCGTCGCCCACACCGACGCCGCCTATGTGAGCCAGGCGTACACCCCTGAGGCGTACGCGAGGCTGCGCGCCCTGAAGACCACGTGGGACCCCGGCAACATGTTCCGGGTCAACCACAACATCCCACCGGTTTCCACAGAGGTGTAGCTCCCCTCACCTCCCAGGGCGGTCCCCGGGACACCCGGGAACCGCCCGCCCTCGGGACGCCCCTCCTCTGCTCACCAGCCGACCCAGCCAGCCGAGCGATACGGAGACACGGTTGACTTCTCCCCCTCGTGAGCGAGGGGGATTCTCACGGCTCGCGCCGTGATGCTTTCTGCTTCGTCGCCGACTGCCCGCCCGGAGAACTCCGTTGAGGTCTTACACCAGCTCCACAGACTGTCACCGCCAGCCCGACGGCCAGAAGGTTGCGTGCTGCGTTCACATCCCGGTCGTGGGTCGTTCCGCAGTCACACGTCCAGGTGCGGACGTGCAGGGGCATCTTCTCCTGCAGGGTGCCACAGGTGGAGCACAGCCTGGAGGAGGGGAAGAAGCGGTCAACCGCGATCACTTCCCGCCCGTACCAGGCTGCCTTGTACTCCAGCATGCTCCGGAATTCCGACCACGCCGCGTCACTGATGGCGCGGGCGAGACTCCGGTTCCTGACCATGGTGCGCACGGTCAGGTCCTCGATCACGATCGTTTGGTTCTCACGAACGAGACGAGTCGTCAGCTTGTGCAGGCCGTCGCGGCGACGGTCGGTGATCCTGGCGTAGATCCTGGCGACCTTGCGCCGGGCCTTGCGCCGGTTCGCTCCGTCACCCTTGGCCTTCTTCGCCAGTCTCCGTTGGGCCTTGGCCAGTGCCACGCGGTCGCAGCGCCCATGCCTCGGATTGGCGATCTTCTCGCCGGTGGACAGGGTCAGCAGGTGATCCAGGCCGACATCCACGCCGACCGCGCTGTCCGTGGCGGCAAGCGGCTTCACACCGGTGTCCTCGCACAACAGGGAGACGAACCAGCGCCCGGCCGCGTCCTGGGAAACGGTCACCGTGGACGGCGACGCCCCCTCGGGCAGCGGCCGGGACCACACGATGTCGAGTGGATCGGCCATCTTCGCCAGGGTCAGCTCGCCGTCACGGAAGCGGAAACCACTGGTGGTGTACTCCGCCGACTTCCGCGACTTCTTGCGCGACTTGAAGCGCGGGTACTTGGCCCGCTTGGCGAAGAAGTGGGTGAACGCGCCTTGCAGGTGCCGCAGCGTCTGCTGCAACGGCACCGACGACACCTCGGACAGGTAGGCCAGCTCCTCGGTCTTCTTCCACGCGGTCAGCATGGCCGAGGTCTGGTTGTAGTTCACCCGCTCCTGCCGCGCCCACGCTTCCGTGCGTGCGGCGAGCGCCAGGTTGTAGACCTTCCGTACGCAGCCGAACGTGCGCGACAGCTCGGCCGCCTGCGCATCGGTTGGAGAGAAGCGGTACTTGAACGCCCGCTTCACGCACGTCGCGGTCACGTTCGCAAACTAGCGGGGTCGCGGCTTAAGACCAAACCTGCGGGTCAGAGCACGGAGTTTCGCCCTGACGGCGAAACTCCGCTTCCTGCCCTGCTCCGCAGGAGTCTCGTTCCTCCCCCGGCTGAAGCCGGGGGTATCCCGAGAGGACTCTGATGAACGAGCACGTCGACACAGCGGACAAGGGCCCGAACAAGCAGATGGTGGAACTGCTCCAGGGAGCGTGGCGGGCGCGCGCCATCCACGTCGCCACCGAGCTGGGCCTGCCGGACCTGCTGGAGCGGGGCGAGCGCACAGTGGCCGAACTGGCCGAGCTGACCGGCACGCACGCCCGGACTCTGGGCCGCCTGCTGCGCGCACTGTCCACCTTCGGGGTCTTCCAGCGGCACGCGGACGGCCACACCTACTCCCAGTCGCCGCTGTCGGCCGTCCTCGTCTCCGAGCCCGGCAACGCCGAGTCCACCGACGCGCGGTTCATGGCGGCGAACTGGCACTGGGCCGCGTGGGGCGACCTCCTGCACTCGGTGCGCACCGGTGACTCCTCCTTCGAGGTCGCCAACCACGGGGTGTCGTTCTGGGAGCTGACCAAGAGCGATCCGGAGGCCAAGGAGCGGTTCAACGAGGCCATGAACGCCGTGTCGCGGGAGGAGAGCACCGGGGTCGCCAGAACGTACGACTTCTCCGGGGTCCGGACGGTGGTCGACGTCGCCGGCGGGCTCGGCAGTCTCCTGGCCGCGATCCTCACCGAGCACCCCGAGGTGTTCGGCACGATCCTCGAACGCCCCGAAATCGTGCCGCTCGCACAGGCGCGACTGGAGGCGGCGGACGTCGCCGGGCGGTACGAGATCGTCGCCGGGGACTTCTTCGAACAGGTGCCGGCCGGTGCGGACCTCTACACGATCAAGCGCGCCCTGCACGACTGGGACGACGACACGATCGTGCGCATCCTGGAGCAGATCAAGGAGGCGATGCGGCCGGACTCCGTCCTGCTGATCATCGAGGGCGTGGTGGACGAGGAGTCCGACCAGGAGGCTCTGTTCCGGGGCCTGCTGCTGACCGTCCTGGTGGGCGGGCAGGACCGGCCGGAGTCGGACTACCGGGCCCTGGCCGAGCGGGCGGGCCTGCGCGTGGTGCGCACTGTCCCGGTCAGCGACGACCTGCGCATCGTGGAGACCCGCCGGGACTGACACCGTCACGGCCTGGACCACGACGGCCCGGACCACGACGAGCGTGCGCGGGCCCCGGGACGGGCCGACCGTCCCGGGGCCCGCGCAGAACTGTCCGGACGGGTGCGTGAGAAACCGTCACGATGACGGCCGGATCGGCCGGGCCCGTGGCCACCTGCCAGGACCGGCGGAACCTCGTCACGATGCGCAGGTCGTCCAAGGTGACTCGCGGATCCCGGGTGGGGCGCATCGGTGCCGGGTCAGCCGTCAGGCCGTTCCGCCTCACCCTCGTCATCGTCATCGGCGGCGGTGGTGGTGGGCTCCTCCCGGCGTTCGGACCCCGCCGCCGGGAGTGTGTGCTCGGGGCGGTTCCGCACCTGGGCCTGTGCGCTGCGCCACCCGCACCAGGGGCACCACTCGTCCAGCAGTTGCTCGACCGGGGCGCGCTTGCCGCAGGCCGGGCAGGTCTCCTTCTCCTCGCGTGTGTGGCGTCACGCGGCGGTCTCCGTGTCCGTGCCGGACGGGAACTCCAGCCCGTAGCGGGCAGCCGTCTCGAAAGAGGCCAGCGCCGCGCGCAGACGGATGCCCAGCAGCTCCACCCCGGCCACCGAGACCATGATGTCGGCGTTGAGCACGAGGCCCTTGTCCAGCAGGGTTTCCACCACGTGGGCGAGGCTGCCGTCGCCGTCCCGCCGGGGCTGCATCGGGGACGGACCCGCACCCGGAGCCCCACCCGGAACCCCACCCCGGGACGGGCCACGCCACGAGACCGCGGACGGGAACCTGCTGTCGCTCGGGGTGGTCCTCTCGGGATAGTTGCTCATTCCGCGCGTTTGTCCGCTCTCCTGCCACTTACACACCCGGGCCGCACCCGGGCCCGGGGCCGAGAGCGCGTGGGGTCGGGATGATCCGCAGCGCACCGCGGGCGTCCGACGGGGTCCGGTGGGGGCGGTGGGAGGATGCGGGGAGGGCAGGAGAAGGGCGGGAAGCGTGGGGCGGGGTGAGCGGGAGACGGTCGCGAGGGGAGCGCGACTGCACGAGGCGGCGCGGGCGCTGGCCGGTGACCACGGCAGGGCCGTCGAGGCGGTGCGGGCGGCACTGAAGCCGATGCACGACGCGGCGGTGCAGCGGGAACTCGACGCCATCCCCGTCGCCCGGCTGCAGGACGTCACCGAAGGACGGCTCCGGCTGGGAGGCGTCGAGAAGAGCGGACTGCGCACCGTGGGCAGCGTGCTCGAAGCGGGCCCCTACCGGTTGCGGCAGATCCCCGGCGTCGGGCAGCGCACCGTCGACCGGATGCTCGCCGCCGCTCGCCGGCTGTCCGAGGCCGTGCACGAGAGCGTGGCCGTCCACATCGACGTGGACCGGCCGGAACCGAGCACCACCGCGCTCGTCAGGGCCCTGCACGTACTGGTGGAGGCCGGTCCGGACACCCGGCGTGCCGTCGACAGGGCCACCGCACTGGCGGAGCGGCTCGCTCCGCCGCTGGCCGATGCCAGGCCCGCCGCCGGGCGTCTCGGGATGCTCGTGGCGGGCCGGGAGAAGAGGGCCCGCGCGCTGGCCGCGGTCACCGCGATCCGGGTGCTGGTGGACGAGGAGGAGCAGGCGGGCCTGCCCGGACTGCTCGCCCAGGCCTCGGTGGACCTGCTGCGCGGGCCCCCCTCCGACGTCGCGGCCTGGGTGGACTTCGAGCTCCGCTCGGCCGAGTACTACAGCCTGCTCGCCGAGATCTCCGGGCGGTCGCCCGACGCGGCCGCCACCGAGGGATTCCTGCCCGACGAGATCGCCGAGCGGGTACGGACCCTGTGGCTCGACGACTCCCATCGGCGGGTCTCCCTGCGCGGTTACCAGGCGTTCGGCGCGCGGTTCGCCCTCGCGCAGCACAAGGTGATACTCGGCGACGAGATGGGGCTCGGCAAGACCATCCAGGCGATCGCGGTGCTGGCCCATCTGGCCGCCGAGGGGCAGAGCCACTTCATGGTCGTCTGCCCGGCGAGCGTCCTGGTGAACTGGACCCGGGAGATCGAGAGCCGCAGCGCCCTGCGGGGCAGCGTGCTCCACGGCCCCGACCGGCACGACGCGTTCGCCGACTGGAAGGGGCGGGGCGGGGTCGGGGTGACCACGTTCGACGCACTGCGCGGATTCCCCGCGCCGGGAGGGGGCGAGGTCGGGCTGCTCGTGGTCGACGAGGCGCACTCCGTGAAGAACCCGAAGGCCAAGCGGTCCCAGGCGGTCGCCCTGTGGGCGGAACACTGCGAGCGCGTCCTCTTCATGACCGGAACCCCGATGGAGAACCGGGTCGCGGAGTTCCGCAACCTGGTCCGGATGCTCGACGGCGACGTCGCGGAGTCCCTCGGCGAGGGGGACGCGCCGGCCGGATCGGTCGCCTTCCGCAAGGCCGTCGCCCCGGTCTACCTGCGACGCAACCAGGAGGACGTGCTGACGGAACTGCCGAGCCTCCAGCAGACCGACGAGTGGGAGGAACCGAGCGCCTCGGACGAGGAGGCGTACCGCGAGGCCGTGCGCGCCGGCAACTTCATGGCGATGCGCAGGGCCGCGTACGCGCGCCCCGGGAAGTCGGCCAAGCTGGAACGGCTCCGGGAGATCGTCCAGGAGGCCGGTGAGAACGGGCAGAAGACGGTGGTCTTCTCCTACTTCAAGGACGTCCTGGGCGTGGTGAGGGAGGCACTCGACGCGGCACCCGACGCGGCGCCCGCTGACGGCACCGCGGTGTTCGGTCCGCTCACCGGAAGCGTCCCGGCCGGACGGCGGCAGCAGATCGTCGACGACTTCGCCGCTGTCCCGGGCCCCGCGGTGCTCCTGGCGCAGATCCAGGCGGCGGGCGTCGGCCTCAACATGCAGGCCGCCTCGGTCGTCGTCCTCTGCGAACCCCAGATCAAGCCGACCCTCGAGCACCAGGCGGTGGCCCGGGCCCACCGCATGGGCCAGGTCAGGCCGGTCTGCGTGCACCGCCTCCTCGCCACCGGGGGAGTGGACGAGCGCATGGTGAAGATGCTGGAGGACAAGACCCGCCTGTTCGACGCCTACGCCCGCCGCAGCGCCGTGGCCGAAGCCACCCCGGACGCGGTCGACGTCTCGGACACCGAGCTGGCGCGCCGGATCGTCGAGGAGGAACAGGCACGCCTGGGCATGACCGACGAGCGGCCCCCGGCACCCGGGTGAGCGACGGGGAAAACGCTGGCTCCCGGCCCCTTCGCCTCGGCGCGTGCCCTGTGCCGCGTCGGGTACTCGTGCCGAGGCGAAGAAGCGGGGCGCGGGCCGCACCGTGGCGGCGGCCGGGGGAGCGGACGTGGGACGGGAGGAGGACCGGTTGGCAGCGTGGCTTCCGAGGACGGCTCGCCGGCTGGGGTGGGAGCTCGCCGCGGTGGGCCGCAGCGCCTGCTCCGCGCTGAGGCACCCGGGTGCCGAACGGGACACCATGGTGCAGTCGCTCAAGGCCGCCGGCGCGGCGATCGCCGCCTGGGCGCTGACCGGGTGGTGGCTCGAAGCGCCGATGGCCCTGCTGGCACCCTGGACCGCCCTCGTGCTGGTGGCGAGCACCGTCTACCGGTCGGTGCACTCGGGGGTGCAGCAGTTCGCCGTCATCGTGGTGGGCACGCTGTGGGCCTCGGCGGCGCTGGCCGTCACCGGGAACTCCACCCTGGGCGCGATGGCCCTCACCCTGCCGCCCCTGGTGCTGATCGGCACCTATCGCCGACTGGGCGACCAGGGCATCTACGGCGCCACCACGGCCCTGTTCGTCATCACCTACGGCGCGTCCACGGCGGGAGCCGTCGGCCACCGGCTGCTCGAGACGCTGATCGGTGCCGTGGTCGGTGTCGCGGTCAACGCGTTCGTGCTGCCGCCGGTGCACCTGCGCAGTGTGCGGGAGAACCTCCATGCGCTGGTCCACCACAGTGGGGAGCTCCTGGCCTCGGTGGCCGAGGGGCTCCGTGCGGAGGACGGGCTGTCGGACGCCGCGGAGTGGCACGACCGCGCCTGGCGGCTGGGCGGGACGGTGCGGGCCCTGGCCGACGCCAGGCGGTGGACCTCGGAGAGCTACCGGTTCAACCCCGGGTGGCGGATGCGCCGCAACGGTCCCGCGCTGCCCCCGGCCGAAGCGGACACGGCCTGGGAGCGGATCAGCGGTCATCTCGTCGCCATCACCCGCACCCTCGAGGGCGCGGCCGGCGACGAGCCGCGCCTGGTGGCCCCCTCCTCCGCGTACCTGGCCCGCTGTGCCGAAGTACTGGGGCGGGCGGCGACCGTGTGCCGCGTGGACGCGGAGATGCTGGAGAAGACCGGACGGCCCTCCTCCGCATCGCAGCCGGACCGGCGGGACACCGCCCTGAGGGAAGCGCTGGCCGCCCACGACGCGCTGACCACGGACATCCGGCGGGAGGAAGGGGCGGCGGTCGCCACGGGCGGCGAACTCGTCGTCGAGACGCACCAGCTCCTGTGCGAACTGGCGAACGCGGCCGAACGCCGTCGCGGCGCGCCCGCACCGGAGCGGTAGCGGCGGACGCGCGGCGTCGGCAGGGCGGCCTGTCGGGCGGGACGGGCAGGAGGGCCAGGAGGGTCAGCGCCCGACGGCCTTGCGCAGTTGTTGCTTGTTCATGGACGAACGGCCTTCGATGTTCTTCTTCTTCGCCTCTTCGTAGAGCTGGTCCTTCGTGGGGCCCTGGGCACCCCTGTGGGAACGCTCTCCGCCCCGCTGCGAGGCGGACTTCGGGTCCTGGGTGGAGGTCCTGCTCGAGGTCCTGGCCTCACCCGAGCGTGCACGCTCCTTGTTCACCGTGCGCGCGGCGATCTCCTTCGCGCGCTCCTCGGACCTGCCGCGCTCCTCGGCGCTCTCCTTGATGTGCTCGTACTGCCGCTCTCGCTTGGCGTTCGATCCGGACGGCATGACGCGTCTCCTCTGTCTCGTGTCTGTCTCGTGCATCGCGCATGTCCCACACGGATGTCACACGGGCACCGGTGCTCTGCGGGTACCCGCGACCAGCGGCATGCCACACCGTGCCGCCGCAGCGCACCGTGCCGCAGGCGTTAACCGCGCCCGACAGGGGCACTCGGCCGCGAGGCACCCCGGTCCGCGACGACAGGAAGCCGCGCGGGCCGCGCACCGTAGAAGGAGGCCGTGATGTCACCTCTGACCGCTTCCCCGTCCCTCCAGGGACTGTCAGCCGTGGTCACCGGCGGCTCGCGGGGGCTGGGGCTGCTCCTCGCGGACGAGCTGGCGGCCCGGCACTGCGCGGTGACGATAGTCGCCCGGGACGGCGAAGAGCTGACCCGGGCGGCGGACCTGATCCGCCGGCGCCGCGGGGCACGCATCCGCACCGCGGTGTGCGATGTGCGGGACCGTACGGCCGTGCGGGACGTGCTCGGCGACACCGCCCGGGAACACGGAGGCGTCGACCTGGTGATCGCCAACGCCGGGATCATCCAGGTGGCGCCCGTGGAGGCCGTCGGTGCCGAGGAGTTCCGGTCCGCGATGGACACGATCTTCCACGGTGCGCTGCACACCTCGCTGGAGGCGCTGCCGTATCTGCGCAGGAGCCCGGCCGGCGGCCGGCTCGCGCTGATCGGTTCGGTCGGCGGGCTGCTCGCCGCCCCGCATCTGCTGCCGTACTCCTGCGCCAAGTCCGCCGTGGGAACGCTGGCGGAGGGGCTCCATGCCGAAGCCGCCCGCGACGGGGTCACCGTCACCGCCGTCCATCCGGGCCTCATGCGCACCGGTTCACACCTGCACGCCGTCTTCGGGGGTGAGCGGGAGAAGGAGTTCGCCTGGTTCTCGACGGTGGCGGGCATGCCGTTGGTGTCCATGGACGCCGGCCGGGCGGCGAAGGCCATCGTCCGCGGCGTCCAGCGGCGCCGTACGCGCATCGTGCTCACGCCCGCCGCCCGTGTGGCCGGCCTCGCGCACGGTGTGGCACCGGCGCTCACCACCCGGGCCGCCACCCTGGCCACCCGCATGCTGCCGTCCGCCGGGGACGGCCGTCGAGGGCTCCGGAAGGGCGCCGAGGTCGGGCCCCCGTCCCACCCGGTGGCGCGCAAGGTCCGCGCGTGGGGCAGCGCGCTCAACGACCGCGCGTCACGGGCGTACAACCAGCGTCCCGTGTGACGGCCGGGTGCGGTGCGGACAGCGGGCGGCACGAACAGGAGGACGACGTGCACAGGAAGGCGACACGATGACGAACGGGAACGACGCACCGCAGGACCCCACCAGCCTGCACCCGCAGCCGGACTTTCCCTCGCAGGACCAGCCGCACCCGGGCTGGACCGGCCCGATGGACCCGCCGCCCGACCACGGCGAGGACTCCTACCGCGGCAGCGGGCTGCTGCGGGACCGGAGGACCGTGGTCACCGGAGGCGACTCCGGTATCGGCCGGTCGGTCGCCCTCGCGTTCGCCCGGGAGGGCGCCGACGTCCTGTTCACCCATCTGCCGGAGGAGGAGGAGGACGAGGCGCGCGAGACGACGCGGCTCGTGGAGGAGGCGGGCCGGCGCGCCGTGGCCGTCGCCTGCGACATCCGCGAGGAGTCCCAGTGCCGGTCGCTGGTCGAGAGGGCGGTGGCGGAGTTCGGGCGCATCGACGTCCTCGTCAACAACGCCGCC
The DNA here is from genome assembly GCF_052246875.1 of Streptomyces sp. GDS52. Taxonomy (NCBI): domain Bacteria; kingdom Bacillati; phylum Actinomycetota; class Actinomycetes; order Kitasatosporales; family Streptomycetaceae; genus Streptomyces; species Streptomyces sp. GDS52. The sequence continues at coordinate 2,473,658 of NZ_CM125966.1, read as the reverse complement.
TACCAGATGGCTCAGCCGAAGGGCATCGGCAGCATCTCCACCGAGCAGTTCGACCGGGTCGTGCGCACGAACCTCCACGGCATGTTCTGGCTCTGCAAGTTCTCCCTGCCGCACATCCCGGCGGGCGGCTCGATCATCAACACCACGTCCGTCCAGGCCTACAAGCCCACCCCTCATCTCCTCGACTACGCGATGACGAAGGGGGGGATCGTCACGTTCACGCAGGGCCTGGCCCAGATGCTCGTGTCCGACGGGATCCGGGTGAACGCCGTGGCTCCCGGGCCCGTGTGGACCCCGCTGATCCCCGCGACGCTGGAGGACACCGCCGAGTTCGGCAAGCAGAGTCCTCTCGGCCGCCCCGCCCAGCCCGCGGAGATGGCACCTGCCTATGTCTATCTGGCCTCGGAGCAGGCGAGCTTCATCACCGCGGAGATCCTCAACGCGACGGGCGGCACGCCCCTGCCCTGACCCCGGACGACGTGGCCGGGGCCGGGTGAGCGGCGCCGGTACGGCCGCTCACCCGGGGGAGCGGTACGACGGCCGTCCCGCGGGGATGCGGGCCCGCACGACGAAGCCGCCGTCCGCCCGCGGGCCCGCGCTGAAGTCGCCGCCCAGGACGTCGACCCGTTCGCGGAGACCGGCGAGGCCCCGCCCGCTGCCGGTGGGGAAACCGGCCCGCGAGCCGGAGCCGTCCGTGCCCACCTCCACGGTGATCTCGCGTTCACCGTGCAGCACCTCGACCGAAGTACGGCTGCCGTGGGCGTACTTGAGGGCGTTCGTCAGGGCCTCCTGCACGACTCGGTGGGCCACCAGGTCGGCGCTGCCGGGCGAGGTCGCCGCAGTGCCCTGCTCGGTGAACTCCACCGGCTGTCCGGCGCGGCGGGTCTGCTCCACGAGGGTGCGGAGCCGGCCGGCGGGCGGGTGCCTGGCCTCGGTGCCGTGGCCGGTGTCGTGGTCGGGGCTGAGCAGGTCGAGCAGGTGCCGCAGGTCGGTGATGGCGTGCCGGCCGGTGTCGGCGACGGCGTTCAGGGCCTGGTCGAGGCGTTCGGGCGCGGTGGTCAGATAGCGTGCCGACTCGGCCTGTACGACCATCGCCGTCACATGGTGGGTCACCACGTCGTGGAGTTCGCGGGCGATCCGGGTGCGTTCGGCGACGAGTGTGTCCTCGGCGAGGCGCAGACGGCGTTCGGTCTCCGCGGCCCGGGTGGAGCGCTGCCACGCCCCGATGCCCCAGGCGAGGGCCAGCACCAGGTAGAACGTCACGAACCCGCCCTGTGGTTCGCCCGGACCGATCCGGTGGAGGGTGATCGCCAGCACCGCGTACGCCGCGGAGAAGGCCACCGCGGTGACGCGCCGGTGCCGTTCCAGATGGGAGCCCACGCTCAGCAGCGCGATGGGCAGGGCCGTGCCCGCGACCGTGTGGTAGCCCTGGAGCTGGTCGACGGCGAAGCCGAGCGAGACCAGGGCGAGACAGACGGCCGGCCACCGTCTGCGCGCGGCGAGCGGGAGGCATTCGAGGACGACCGCCACGGCGGCCACCGCGTCGAACGAACGGCCCGGCAGGCCGCCGAGCTGCGTTCCGTGCGTGTGGAACGCCGGCACGAGCGACAGGGTGAGGAGCAGCAGCGCGAGCGGGAGGTCCCGGACCGTGACGTCGAACCCGCGCCACAGTTCCGGGACCCGCCGGATGTCGGTCACCGAGGGATTGTAGAGGAGGTCCCGGAGCGGTCGGCACGGTCGGTGCGGCCGTCACGGCCGTCCCGGTCGGTGCGCCGCTTCCGCCGGGGGACGATGGTGCCGCGCCGGTGGGCCAGCCCCATGAAGACCGCCGTCAGCATCAGGCCGAACAGCACCGCGTAGACGCTTCCCTCGGGGCCGAAGTCACCGCCGGTGATCAGCGTCGAGCCCGAGACCGACGAGTCCAGCAGACCCTGCGCGGTGTCGTTGCCCGAGACCTCGGTGCTGAAGACGCCGGCCGCGGCGAAGTTCCAGCCGAAGTGCACGCCGATCGGCACCCACAGAGTGCGGGTGGCGACGTACGCGGCGGCGAGCATGAGGCCGGCCTCGACCGCGATGGCGAGGGCGCCCGCGGGGGTGGCGTTCTTGTTGGGCAGGTGCATCAGCCCGAACAGCGCGCCGGTCAGCAGCAGCGCGATCCACGAGCCGGTGAGCTTCTCGACGAACCGGAACAGGATGCCGCGGAACAGCAGTTCCTCGGTCACGGCGGCGGCGGCCATGAAACCGAACAGGCCCACCGCGCCGGCCGGCGAGCCCAGGCCGTGGACGTCGTAGTACCCGAAGGAGGTGATGTTCGCGATGACGGCCCCGAACATCGCGACGCCGATCAGCGTCCCCCGCAGGACCGGGGCCCAGGCGCCCTCGCGGGCCAGCTCCGTGACCGGGCGGCGCTCGGTCCGCCGTACCACCCACGCGTAGACCAGCAGGGCGAGCACGGAGGTCAGGAGGCCGACGGGGAACAGCAGCCACGGCTTGTCCTCCAGTGCCAGGGATGCCTGGCCGCCGACCAGGGCGACCGCCGCGACGGCCAGGAACTGCCAGACCAGTCTCATGAACAATCCTTCGAACGGTTCTTCGCCACATCCGCGGCCGGAGTGCCGCGGTGCCCGGAACGCTACGGATCCGGGGGCCCGGGGTCGTCACCACGAGGTGGACATCCGCGGGTAGCTCGCACGGGGGACAACGACGGTTTCCGGCCCCGGCGGAATATGACGCGCGCACGGCAGGTCTGTTTCGTTCGTGCAGGACCCTTGTGCGATTCCTGTGGAACCCTCAATCTTTCATCTGGCGCACGGAGTTGACCGGTCACCGAGAGTTGTCATGGGCAGGTCACTGCTGGGTTCGCTGTGCCACCCGCGCAGCACGTGCGTCGACCGCACCACCCCCCCACAGCAGCGCACCACCGACTGAGGAGGAACCCTCACATGGCAGTGATGCGTCATCCCCGGCGAAGAATGACCACCCTCGGCGTCGCGACCAGCGCGGCGCTCGTGGCGGGGCTCGTCGCCGCACTCCCCGCCGGCGCGGCCCCCACCGCTGCCGAAGGCCGCATCCAGTACGAGGGCGCGGCGAACGCCGTCGCCGGCAGCTTCATCGTGACCCTGAAGGCGGACGAGGCCAAGGCCGGCTCCGCAGAGGGCCGTGCCCTGGCGAAGAAGTACGGCGCCGAGATCGAGCGGACCTACACCAAGGCTCTCAACGGCTACGAGGTCGAGGCCTCCGAGGCCGAGGCGAAACGTCTCGCCGCCGACCCGGCCGTCGCCTCGGTGATACAGAACCGCACCTTCCACACCACCGCGACCCAGCCCAGCCCGCCCTCCTGGGGCCTGGACCGCATCGACCAGCGGAGCCTGCCGCTGAACAACGCGTACACCTACCCGGACTCGGCCGGGGAGGGCGTGACCGCCTACGTCATCGACACCGGCGTCCGCATCACGCACAGCGACTTCGGCGGCCGTGCCTCCTACGGCTACGACGCTGTCGACAACGACAACACCGCCCAGGACGGCAACGGCCACGGCACCCACGTCGCGGGCAGCGTCGCCGGCAACGCCTACGGCGTGGCCAAGAAGGCGAAGGTCGTCGGCGTCCGGGTGCTGAACAACTCCGGCTCCGGCACCACCGCCCAGGTCGTCGCCGGCATCGACTGGGTCGCCCGGAACGCGGTCAAGCCCGCCGTCGCCAACATGTCCCTCGGCGGCGGTGCCGACAGCGCCCTCGACGCGGCCGTGCGCAACGCGGTCGCCTCCGGCGTCACCTTCGTCGTCGCGGCGGGCAACGAGTCCACCAACGCCTCCACCAAGTCCCCGGCCCGCGTCGCCGAGGCGATCACCGTCGGCGCCACCACCTCCGGCGACGCCCGCGCCAGCTACTCCAACTACGGTTCGATCCTCGACGTGTTCGCGCCGGGCTCCTCCATCACCTCCGCCTGGCACACCGGTGACACGGCCACCAACACCATCTCCGGTACGTCCATGGCGAGCCCGCACGTCGCCGGAGCGGCCGCCCTGCACCTGGCCGCCAACCCCTCGGCCACCCCCGCCCAGGTCTCCTCCGCGCTGACGGCCGCCGCCACCACCGGTGTCGTCGGCAACCCGGGCAGCGGCTCCCCCAACCTCCTGCTGAACGTGGGGGAGGGCGGCGGCACCACCCCGCCGCCCACCGGTGACCGCTTCGAGAGCACCCAGGGCGTGGCCGTCCCCGACCGGTCCACCGTCGAGTCCCCGATCACCGTCTCGGGTATCTCCGGCAACGCACCCTCGAACCTGGCCGTCGACGTGGACATCACCCACACCTACATCGGTGACCTCCAGGTCCAGCTGATCGCCCCCGACGGCACGGCGTACACGCTGAAGTCGTACGGCACCGGCGGCAGCACGGACAACATCAAGACCACGTACACGGTCGACGCCTCCTCGGAGACCGCGAACGGCACGTGGAAGCTGCGGGTGAGCGACAACGCCTGGTTCGACTCGGGCCGGCTCAACGGCTGGGCCCTGCAGTTCTGACACAGGCCTGACCCCGCGTCAGTGCTGTTCTGTGCCTCGTCCCCGTGGTCGGGCTCCGGGTCGGTGACCCGGCCGCCCGCCGCGGGGGCGGGGCATGTGGCATGCGGGGGAGAGGTGCTGAGGGGCTCGGGAGGTCCTGGGAGGTGCAGAGCCCCGCGGGCCCGGCCCGGTCCGGCCCGCTTACGATGCGCGCGGAGCCGTATGTCGGCCCGCGTCCAGCGTATGCACCTCTCCGCGTCAGCACGGCAGAACCAGGAGCACGGCACCCGTGTCCATACCCCCGCCTCCCGGGCCCCGTCAGCCCGAGGGCTTCCAGGGCCCGCACCCCCAGGGGCAGCACCCCCAGGGTCCGTTCGCCGCTCCGCAGCCGCAAGGGGCCCCTCCGCCACCGCAGTTCCCCTACGGGCCCCAAGGTCCCCATGGCCCTCACGGCCCTCACGGCCCTTATTCACCGTACGGCCCCTACGGGTTCCAGCCCCCGGCCGGCAGCGCCGGCGGCGCTGTTAACGGAGTCGCCATCGCGGCCCTGGTGTGCGGCCTGCTGTGCTTCCTGCCGGCCGTCGGACTCGTGCTGGGGCTGATCGCGCTGTGGCAGATCCGGCGGCGCCCGGAGCGCGGCCGGGGCATGGCGATCGCCGGGTCCGTGCTGTCCTCCGTCGGGCTGGCGCTGTGGGTGCTGTCGCTCTCCACCGGCGCCGTGGCCGACTTCTGGGAGGGCTTCAAGGAGGGGGCGCGCGGCAACACGATCCTCGTCCTGGAGAAGGGCGACTGCTTCGACTCGCCCGACGGCCTGGTGGGCTGGGCGATCGAGGCCGACCAGGTGCCCTGCTCTCAGGAGCACGACGGGGAGGTCTTCGCCCTCGTCACCCTGCCCGAGGGCGCCTTCCCGGGCGACGACAGCCTCGTCGACACCGCCGACGACCGGTGTTACGCCCTCAGGGACACCTACGCCATGGACGCCTGGGCCCTGCCGTCCGACGTGGACGTGTACTACCTCACGCCGTCCCGGGAGGGCTGGGACTACGGCGACCGCACGATCACCTGTGTGTTCGGCAACCGGGACGCGGACGCCACCCTCACCGGGTCACTGCGCCGGGACGAGACCACGCTCGACGCGGACCAGGTGGCCTATCTGAAGGCCACGCACGTCCTCAACGCGGTGCTGGACCAGATCCCCCTGGCGGAGGCCGAGGAGGACCTGCCCGGCCATCAGAAGTGGGCGGGGCGGATGTCCGAGGCGCTCGCCGAGCAGAGCGGGATGCTGCGGGACCACCCGTGGCCGGCCGGCGCCGAGGAGCCGGTGACGAAACTCGCCGGGGAGCTCGAGAGGGCCGAGGCCGTATGGGCGAAGGCCGCCGAGGCCGACGGCCTGGACGCCTTCTACGAGCACTCCGCTCAGGGGTGGGAGCTCATCGATTCCCGCAAGACGGTCGCCGCACGCAAGGCTCTGGACCTGGCCACCACCCAGCCGACGTTCGAGGAGTACGACGAGGAGTACGACGAGGACGAGGGCGGGACCGGGGGCGGGGGCGGCAGGACCGACGAGGGCAGTATCGAGGTGTGAGGGCTCCCGTAACGGGGAGAAAGTGCCTGGGTAAAGACCATGGCGCGGACCCTTCATCACTTCGAGTGATTCTCTGGCCTTCGCTTGCCCGGTACAACCTGCGGTTGCCACCCTGTCGCTATCTGTACAACCTGACGGGAGCGGCCAGTGACATTCGGTGAGCAGCCGGCATATCTGCGTGTCGCGGGTGATCTCCGTAAGAAGATCGTCGACGGTCGGCTGCCCCCGCACACCCGTCTCCCGTCCCAGGCGAGGATCCGCGAGGAGTACGGCGTCTCCGACACGGTCGCGCTGGAGGCGCGCAAGGTGCTCATGGCGGAGGGCCTGGTCGAGGGCCGCTCCGGCTCGGGTACCTACGTCCGGGAGCGGCCCGTCCCCCGGCGCATCGCCCGTTCGGGGTTTCGTCCGGAGCGTGGCGCCACCCCGTTCCGGCAGGAGCAGGCGGACGGGAGCGTGCAGGGCACCTGGGAGTCGAGCAGTGCGCAGGCCGATGCCTGCGGGGCCGTCGCCGAGCGGCTCGAGATCGAGCCGGGCGACCGGGTGATGCGCACCCGGTACCTCTTCCGGGAAGCGGGCGAGCCGATGATGCTCTCCACCTCCTGGGAGCCGCTCGCCCTGACCGGCCGGACGCCCGTGATGCTGCCCGAGGAGGGCCCGCTCGGCGGCATGGGCGTGGTCGAGCGCATGCGCGCCATCGACGTGATCGTGGACAACGTCACCGAGGAGGTCGGCGCCCGCCCCGGCCTCGCCGAGGAACTGGCGTCGCTGGGCGGTGTCCCCGGCCACGTCGTCCTGGTCGTCCGGCGCACGTACTACGCCTCGGGCCGCCCGGTCGAGACGGCCGACGTGGTGATCCCCGCCGACCGCTACCGGGTCGCGTACCACCTTCCGGTGAAGTAGCCGCCCCGTCCCGGGAGAGCGTGGGCGGCGGCTCCGGGAGATGGCGGGCGGAGGTCCCGGGAGATCGTCCCGGAGCCGCCGCCGGGCACGAAGCGCTCCCCCTGCGCCCCGTCCCCGCGTCCGGGAGGGGGGAGGGGCGGCGGCGTACCCGGTCGGGCAGCGTAGAAATCTGGCCGTTCTCGCAGGTGGCCCCCGAGCCGGGGAGGCCGGGGCGGCATGCCGCTGACCGGATACGTCGGGCTTGCGTACGGCGCGTTCGCCACCGTGCGCCCCCTGGGTACTGGCCGGTTGCGTACCTCTTTGTGCAAACCCATGTTCGCTGCGTAAAGGCAAGGCGTAGGCTCGGGCATATGCGGATTGGGGTTTCCTTACCGGGCTGGGCGCGGCGCAGGTCGCGGGCGGGAAGTGGAGGGGCGCGATGAGCGACGGCACGGCCACACTTCCCTGGCTGGTGGTGCGGCAGGACGACAACGGCAACCGGTACCGCGTGGGCCGGTACGCCACCCGGGCCGAGGCACAGAAGATCGCGGACAGTCTCGACGCCCGCGGACACCAGCAGCTGTACTGGGTCGAGCGCATCGGGCAGAACGCGACGGCCGCCGACTGATCTCACGCGTCCCGGTAGGGTCCCGTTCGACTGCGGTTCGGGCGAGCGGAAACGGGACGGGTTCGGTGCTGATCGACACGGTGGCCTGGGTGCGGATCGAGAAGGGCCGCATCCTGTGCGCGCGCCCGCGCGGAAAGGACGTCTTCTACATCCCCGGCGGCAAGCGCGAGGGGGCGGAGAGCGACGTCGAGACGCTGCTGCGGGAGATCGAGGAAGAGCTCGCGGTCGTACTCGACCCGGACACGGCCGTCCACGTGGGCACGTACGAGGCGGCGATCCCCGGCACCCTCGGGACCCCCGGCCTTCCGGAGGGCGCGGTCGTCCGGATGGCCTGCTACACCGCCGAGGGCGAGGGGGAGCCGGAGCCGAGCAGCGAGATCGAGGAGATGGCCTGGTTCTCGTACGCCGACCGGGAGCTGGTGCCCCCCGTGGACCAGTTGCTCTTCGACGACCTGGCCGCCACCGGCGAACTCACCTAGCCCGCCCGGACCTCGCACCCTCCGCCCGCCCTCGCGCGCACGTCCGGGGCCTCACCGCCGGTTCGCGGTGAGGCCCCGGACGCCGTTCTGCCCGCTCAGCGGCGGGTGAGCAGCAGGCGCCAGGCATCCGGGCCCCGCTCCAGGTACTCGACCGCGAAGACGCCGGGGTTGCGCCGCTCGAGCTGGCCCAGCAGTGGCAGCGGGTCGTGCGGGGCGATCAGCACCATGGCGCGGCCCGCGGGAACGGCGTCGAGGGCGCCGAAGACCGTGGCGTGGCGCAGGGCGTGCGGGACGGCGCGGGCGTCCAGTTCGGGCACGTCGGCCTCGTCGTGGCCACCGCAGCCGCAGGCGCCGCCGGACTGCTGCCCGCCTTCCGCGGCCGCGTGGCCCTCGGTGTCGTCATGGCCGCCCAGGAGGTCGTGCATCCCGTCGAGCAGTCCGGCGAGGGAGACCTCGGAAGAGGCCGCGATCAGCGGCAGTACGAGGTCGTTCTCCTTGTCCAGGTGCTCCTCGAAGAGCACCTGGAGCGCGCGGGCGTCGCCCGCCGCGCGGGCCGGGGAGGGAGCGGAGCGCAGCGCCTCCACCAGCTCCGTGATCCTGCGGTGCTCGGCGAGCATGCCCTCGATCAGCAGACGGGCCTCCGCGGTTCTGTGCGCCGCGGGGTAGAGGGCCGACTCCTCGGCCTCGGCGTGCGGGAGAAGTTGCCGGTCGCAGAAGGCGACGAGGCCGGCCCGGATGTCCTCGGCCGAGGCGGGGTCGCGGTCCAGCGCGTCGAGCAGCATCGTGACCCGCCCGCCCAACTCGCCTGCCAGCTGGGCGTGGTGAGCCTCGACGGCTTCGACGGCCGCGGCCTCCTCGGGGTCCGACGCGATGGTGAGAGTGCTCATGCGGAGTCTCCAGCGGTTGAGGTGCGCCGTGCGGCTCGGATCGAGCCGGGCGGCCGGACGGACGCTGCGCCTCGAATATACTACGGACATGTCCGTGGAAAATAAGCCGCCACTCCCGGGCGGCGGAGCCGATGACCGGCCGCCCGTGTCCCGGCAGCGCAACGCCGTCCTCCAGCACCTGCGCGGTCAGCCGCGGCCCACCACGGCCACCGCGCTCGCGCGCGAGTGCGGGCTGCACGTCAACACCGTCCGGGAACACCTGGACGCGCTGGTGGAGATCGGGCTCGCGGTCCGCGAGCGGGCGCCGGCCGCCGGGCGCGGCCGACCCGCCTGGCGCTACCGTTCCCAGCCGCCGCAGCGGTCCGCCGTCCGGGAGTACGCCGGTCTGGCCGCCGTGCTCGCCGCGCAGATCGCCCGGACCGGCGCCGATCCGCGAGCGGACGCCCTGGCCGCCGGGGAGGAGTGGGGCCGCGCCCTGACGGCCGGCCAGGAGCCTCCCGCGAGCCCGGCGGAGGCCCGCGAGCGGGTGCTGGCGCTGCTCGACGAGATCGGCTTCGCACCGGAGGCCGACGAGGCGGGGCGGCTGCAGGGCGAGGAACGGGTGCGGCTGCCGCGATGCCCCTTCATCGAGGTCGCCCTCGAGTACCCCGGTGTGATCTGCAACGTCCACGCGGGGCTGGCCCGGGCGGGTTACGCCGCGCTGGGCGGCGACCCGGAGGGGGTCTCCCTGCACCCCTTCGCCGAGCCGGGTGCCTGCCGCCTCCACTTCGCCACCGGCCCGGAGGACGCCACCGGCCCGGACCCGGCAGGGGGAGGCCCGAAGGCCGCGACCGACCCGGACGGGGACCTCGGATGACCCCCACCGAAGCCCCGGAGCCAACCCCGGACCCGGACCTAACTCCGGACCCGGACCCGACCCCGACCCCGGACCCGGACCCGGACCCGACCCCGGACCCGGACCTGGCTCCGGACCCGGACCCGGACCTGGCTCCGGACCCGATCCCGACCCCGATCCCGACCCCGACCCCGACCCCGACCCAGGCCGCCCGTCGGGCCGGTGCTCGTCGGGCGGTGCTGCTGTTGCCGGCCGGGCTCGCCCTGCTGGCCGGGCTGGACGCCGCGCTGCTGCTGCTCGGGCTGCCCGCCCCGGTCACCGCCGACCGGCTGCCGGAGGTCCACGGCGTGCTCATGGTCCTGGGGTTCGTCGGGACGCTGATCGCGCTCGAACGGGCCGTCGCGCTGGGCCGCCCCTGGGGGTACCTCTCCCCCGGTTCGCTGGGCGCGGGCGGCCTGCTGCTGATCAGCCCGGCGGACCTCCGCGTCGGGCAGGGGCTGTTCGTCCTCGGCACCGCCCTGCTGCTCGCCCTGTACGTCCGCTTCTGGCGCCGCCAACCCGGCCCCGCCCTGGCGGGCCAGGCCGCGGGCGCGGTCTCGGCACTCGGCGCGGCCCTGCTGTGGCTGGGCGGACTGGACGTGCCCCGGCTGCTGCCCTGGCTGGTCGCCTTCCTGGTGCTGACCATCGCGGGGGAGCGGCTGGAACTGGCCAGGGTGGCCTTCCTGGCACCGCGCACCGAGCAGACCTTCCTCGCCTGCGTCGGGGCCGTCCTGGCCGGCACCGCCGCCACCCTGCTGTGGCCCGCCCCCGGCACCCTGCTGCTCGCCGTCGCACTGCTCGCCCTGGTCGCCTGGCTGACCACGTACGACGTCGCCCGCCGCATGCTGCGCTCGACCGGGCTGCCCCGGTTCTCGGCCGCCTGCCTGCTGGCCGGGTACGCCTGGCTCGGCCTGGCGGGTGCGCTGTGGCTGCTGGACGGGCCGATCGCCGACGGCCCCCGCTACGACGCCCTGGTGCACTGCGTCTTCCTGGGCTTCGTCATCTCGATGATCATGGCGCACGCCCCGGTGATCCTGCCCGCCGTGCTGCGCCGCCCGCTGCCGTACCGCCCGGTGCTGGCCGTCCCCGCCTGGCTGTTGCACCTCTCGCTGGCGCTACGCGTCCTCCTCGGTGACCTGCGCGACTCCCCCTCGGCCTGGCGGGTGGGCGGGGTCCTCGACATCGTCGCCGTCCTGCTGTTCGTCGGGACGGCGGCGGCCCTGTTCCTGACCGCCGGCGCGGCGCCGCGCACCGAGCCACGACCCGCGGAGAAGCAGGCCCAATGACCGTGAACCCCTCCTCCAGAAGCCCTGAGACACCCGAGACGCCTGAGGCACCCGATACACCCGGGGCACCTGAAACCCCTCGAGCACCCGGAGTCCCCGGAGCACTCGGGATCCCCGTAGGGATGCCGTCGTCCGGGCGGTCGCGACCACCCCGTGCCTCCTGGCACCTGAGGGTGAACGCCGTGGTGGTGGGCTGGCTGGTGCTCTTCGCCGTCGCCGCGCTGGTCCACCCCTTCGTACCGGCGGCCCGCTGGCTGCTCGTCCATCTGCTGCTGCTCGGGGCGGTGAGCAACGCCGTCGTCATCTGGTCGGGGCACTTCGCCGCCTCCGTACTGCGGCTGCCCGAGGCCGACCGGGGAGCCCCGGCGGCGCTGCGGCTGGCCGGCCTCAACACCGGGGCCGTCGCCGTGATCACCGGCCTGCTCACCGGCCACTGGCCCGTCGTGCTCGCGGGCGGCACGCTGGTCGCCACCGCCGTCGCGGTCCACGCCGTCTGGCTGGTCCGCCTGCTGCGGCGGGCCCTGCCCAGCCGCTTCGCCCTGACCGTGCGCTACTACGTCGCGGCCGCCGCGCTGCTGCCGGCGGGAGCGGCGATGGGCGTGATCATGGCCCGCGGCGATCTCTCCGACCACGGTGCCGCCCGCCTGCTGATCGCCCACGAGATGGTCAACCTCCTCGGCTGGCTCGGTCTCACGGTGGCCGGAACCCTCGTCACCCTGTGGCCGACGATGCTGCGCACCCGGGTGGCGGACGGCGCGGAGAAGGCGGCCCGCACCGCCCTGCCGGTCCTGCTCGGCGGCCTCGGCGCGGCCGTCCTCGCGGCGCTCACACTGCCGCCGGCACCGACCGCGGCCGGGGTCGGCGTCTTCGTGGCGGGGCTGGTGCTCGGGGGCGTCCCCCGGGTCCGCGAGGCGCGGGTACGGACGCCGTCGTCGTTCGCGGCCTGGTCGGTGGCGGCGGGAACGGTCTGGCTGCTCGGCGCGCTGGCCGCGCTCACGGCGATCCTGCTGACCTCGCCGTCCTGGCCCGCGGTGGTGGAGCGGACGGCGTCGCTGACCGCCCCGCTGGCCGGGGGCTGGATGGCACAGGTGCTCATGGGCGCGCTGAGTTTCCTGGTGCCGGTGGTGCTCGGGGGCGGGCCCACCGCCGTACGGGCCACCACCGCGGCACTGGAGCGAGGCGGCCCGGCCCGGCTGACCCTCGTCAACCTGTCGCTGCTGCTGTGTGTGCTGCCGGTGCCGAGCGTGGTGCGCGTGATCAGTTCGACGGTGCTGCTGGGGGCGCTGGTGGCCTTCCTGACGCTGCTGGTCACAGCCGTACGGACGAGGGCGACGGCCCGGACGGCGGCCCGGTCGGCGCCCCAGCCGGAGGCCCGGCCCGCGGTGCCGCGGCAGCGCCCGTACCGGGTGCTGGGCGGTGTGGCCGTCGGTGTGGCGGTGGCGGTGCTGGCCGTCGCCGGCGGCGGTGCGGCGGACGTACGCTCCCTGCCCGTGACCGGCTCGTCCGACGATGCCGCGGCCGCCACCGAGGACGGCGAGGCGGTGCCGCCCACCGGCCGGACCACCACGGTGACGGTCACCGTTCGCGGCATGCGCTTCACACCGGACACCGTCGAGGTGCCCGCGGGCGACCGGCTGGTGATCGAGGTGCACAACCTCGGGACCGACCAGCACGACCTGGTCCTGGAGACCGGCGCCCGCACCGCCCGGCTGGCCCCGGGGAAGCAGGGCACGCTCGACGCGGGCGTCGTCGGACGGGACCTGGACGGATGGTGCTCCGTGGTGGGCCACCGGCAGATGGGCATGGTGCTCACCGTCGAGGCCACCGGTTCCCCCGGGCCGGCCGCGGAGGGCACGGCGGGGCGCGAGGGGCGCGAGGGGCATGAGGGACACGAGAGTCACGAGGGGAGCGCTTCGGCCGCCGACGGCAGCGGCGGCGAGGAGACGGCGCGGAACTCCGCCGAGGAGGCCTTCGACCCCATGGCCCAACCGCCCGCCGGATTCACCGGCCGTGACGCGCAGTTGCCGCCCGCACGCGAGGACACCGCTCCCCGGACACACCGCAGGACCCTGACCGTGCGCGACGCCGTACGCGAGGTCGCCCCGGGCGTCAGGCAGCGGCTGTGGACGTTCGACGGGACCGCTCCCGGGCCCGTGCTGCGCGGACGGGTCGGCGACGTCTTCGAGATCGAACTCGTCAACAGCGGAACGATCGGCCACTCCGTCGACTTCCACGCCGGAGCCCTGGCGCCGGACCGGCCGATGCGCACGATCCCGCCCGGCGAGTCGCTGACCTACCGGTTCACCGCCACCCGCAGCGGTGTGTGGATGTACCACTGCTCCACGATGCCCATGTCGCTGCACATCGCCAACGGCATGTTCGGGGCCGTCGTCATCGATCCGCCGGACCTGCCGGAGGCCGACCGCGAGTACCTGCTGGTCCAGTCGGAGCTCTACCTCGGTCCGCAGGGCGGGACCGCCGACCCGGACAAACTGACGGCCCAGCGGCCCGACGCCGTCGTCTTCAACGGATACGCCCACCAGTACGCCCGCGACCGGCTGACCGCGCGCACCGGTGAGCGGGTACGGGTGTGGGTGCTCGACGCCGGACCGAACCGGTCGAGCGCCTTCCACGTGGTCGGCGGCCAGTTCGACACGGTGTACCAGGAGGGCGCCCACCGGCTCCGCCCGGACGATCCCGGCGACGGCGGCGCGCAGATCCTCTCGCTGGCCCCGGGATCGGGAGGATTCGTCGAACTCACCTTCCCCGAGGCGGGTACCTATCCGTTCGTCTCGCACATCATGAGCGACGCCGAGCGCGGGGCCCGCGGTGCGTTCGAGGTGACGAACTGACGAACCGGCGAACTGACGGCCCGATGAGCTGACGGCCCGGTGCCCGGTGCCAGATGACCGGTGCCCGATGACCGATGCCCGTACGCGCGGTACTCGGACCGGTATCCCGGGTATGTGCCTATTGGCCCCATGAAGGCTGATATGGGGAGCCTGTTGTCAGCCCCGAGTGACGGAAGTGGTCCGCGTGATCGACACCGAAGGCGACCGGGTCACGTGGACCTTCCCCGCGGAGCCGGGTGCCGTGGGTGCCGCGCGCTCCACGGTCCGCGCGCAGTTGCACGGCTGGGGGCTCGACGGCGTCGGTGACCTGGCGGCCCTGCTGGTCAGCGAGCTGGTCACCAACGCCCTGCGGCACGCAACCGGTCCCATCGGCGTCTGCCTGTCGCGTTCCTCCGGACCGGACGGCGTCCTGCGGGTCGAGGTCTCCGACCCGCTGCCGGACCTCCCGCACGAGCGGGTCGCCCGGGCCGAGGACGAGGGCGGGCGCGGGCTGCAGCTCGTCGCCCGCACCGCCCGCCGCTGGGGCACCCGGCCGGGCGAGGTCGGCAAGACCGTGTGGTTCGAACTCACGGTGCCCGAGTGAGGCGTTCGCGCCCGGCTGAAACGAGGCGCTGTGCCATGCCTCGCCCGTGTACGCGCGGGCCACTCCTGTCGAGCGGCCGGTTCCGGCCCCTGATGGTTGTCGAAGAAGGGGGTTCGACGACGTGTCCGCTGGTTAGAAGACTGGGAGTGTTCTCACAGTTCGGACCGAAAAGCATCGGGAGCGTGCTGTGATCGTGAACACCGTGTTGTGCGGCGCCGTAGTGCTGGATACTGCGGGCAGCCGCCCCCGGCGACCGGTGCCGGACGCGGTGAGCTGGAGGGGACGGTTCGCGTGAGCGAGATACCAGCGAAGGCCACGGAGTCCAAGGACCCGTCGGACGGCGCAAGGGCCGAGGCCACTGACGGCCTCACTTCAGGCGATCCCACGTCCGGCGGAGTTCCGTCCGCCGGCGTTTCTCCCGTCGAGGCCCTGGCCGCCGACGCCTCTTCCGTCGCCCCTTCCGGCACTCCTCCCTCCGTCGGCGGTCCGGCCGTCGACGGGATGTGGCAGAGCAGCCCTCCCGGCTCCATGTACGACTACATAAGGGTCGCGTCCTTCTCCATCGGCCCCGACGGACTGGTCGACCAGTGGAGCCTGCGCGCCGAACAGCTCCTCGGCATCCCGGCGGCGCGGGCCGTCGGCATGGACCCCATCGCGGCGTTCGTCGACCCGGACCGGCGTGAGCGGGGCCAGCGCAAGATGGCCGAGATCCTCGACGGCCGGGAGTGGACCGGAGTCGTGCCCTTCCGGATCCCCGACACCGTGGACGACGAGCCCGACCGGGAGGGGGTCGCCGAGGTCTACGTCATGCCGACGCGCACCGAGGACGGCGAGAAGGCAGCCGTCTGCATCGTCGTCGACGTGCGCACCCTGCGCAGCATCGAGACCGATCTCGCCGCCTCGCAGGCCATATTCGGCCAATCTCCTTTCGGCTTCCTGCTGATCGACCCCGACCTGCGGGTGCGCCGCGCCAACCAGCAGTTCGCGTCCACCTTCGGCGGCGTGCCCGACGACCACCGGGGCAAGGGCGTCCACGACTACCTGCCGCGCGCCGAGGCCGAGCGGGTGGCCGCGACCATGCGCAGGGTGCTGGAGACCGGCGAGTCCATCACGGACATGCACGTCACCGGATTCGTCCCGGACACCGACGGGCACCGCCACTGGTCGGTCAACCTCTACCGCGTGCACAGCGGCAGCGGCCGTCCCATCGGCATCGCCTGGCTGGGAATCGACATCACCGCCCGCCGTGCCGCCGCCCGCGAGGCCGCCGCGGCACGGCGCAACCTCGCCCTGCTCAACGAGGCCGGCGCCCGGATCGGCAATTCCCTCGACCTGGAGACCACGGCCCGTGAACTCCTGGACGTGGTCGTCCCCGGCTTCTGCGACCTGGCCACCGTCGACCTCTACCAGGGGCTGCTGGCCGGCGACGAGACCCCGCCGGGACTGGCCGACGGCAGTGCGGACGTGCGCCGCGTCGCCTTCGCCAGCGCCGTCTCCGGAGCTCCGTTCAGCGTCACCGGCGAACCCGTCAAGCTGGGCGCCGTCCACAACTACGCGTTCAACTCGCCGTGCGCGGACGCCCTGCGCACCGGCCGCCCGCGACTGGTGCCGGGCGAGGAGGGCGGGCTGGTGCGGACCACGCTCGCCGTGCCGATGGTCGCCCACGACACGGTGGTCGGGCTCGCCCAGTTCGCCCGTACCAAGGGCAGCGAGCCGTTCGGGGACCGCGACCGCGACCTCGCCGTGGAACTGGCCGCGCGCGCCGCCGTCTGCATCGACAACGCCCGCCTCTACCGGCGCGAGCACGAACGCGCCCTGCTGCTGCAGCGGTCCCTGCTGCCGCCCGGCGACCCGGAGGCCTCCGGCCTCGACATCGCCTGCCGCTACCTGCCCGGCAGCGCGGCGACCGGCCGGTCCGGCGAGGTCGGCGGCGACTGGTTCGACGTCATCGAACTGCCCGGCCACCGCACCGCGTTGGTCGTCGGGGACGTGATGGGGCGGGGACTGCGCGCGGCGGTGGCCATGGGCGAACTGCGCAGCGCCGTCCGCACCCTGGCCCAGCTCGACCTCGAACCCGCCGAGGTGCTCTCCCATCTGGACGAGATCGTCCAGGGGCTCGGCGCCCCCGGGGGGGTCCAGCAGGCGACCCGGGCCGCCCGCCGCCCCCGGGAGGCCGACCTCTCCGAGGTCTACCTGGCGACCTGCGTCTACGCGGTCTACGACCCGGTGACCAGGCGGTGCACCTTCGCCAACGCGGGCCATCTGCCCCCGGTCCTGGTCGAACCGGGGGAGGCCGCCCTGATGCTGGACGTGCCGCCGGGCATGCCGCTCGGCGTCGGCGGGGAGCCCTTCGAGGAGGTCGAGGTCGAACTGCCCGAGGGCGCCCTGCTCGCGCTCTACACGGACGGGCTGGTCGAAAGCCGCGACCACCCCCTCGACGAGGGCCTCCAGGCCTTCGTGGGCGCCCTCACCGACCCGCCCCACCCGCCGTCCGGCCACCACCCCGCGACGACGGCACCGCACGCCGGCACCCACCGGGACCTGGAGGACGTCTGCGACCACGTCCTCAACACCCTCGACACCCACCACGGCGAGGACGACATCGCGCTGCTGATGGCCAGGGTCCAGGGACTGCCCGCCGACTCCGTCGGCGACTGGACGCTGCCGCGCGAGCCCCGCAGCGTGGGCCGCGCCCGCGAGCACGCCCGCACGCGCCTGCTCGCCTGGGGCCTGGAACCCCTCGTCGACACCGCGGAACTCCTGGTCAGCGAGCTGGTCACCAACGCCCTGCGGTACGGAGAGGGAGAGATCAGGCTCCGCCTCCTGCTCGACCGCACCCTGGTCTGCGAGGTCTGGGACGCCGGCCTGGTCCAGCCGCGCCGCCGCCGCGCCCGCGACACCGACGAGGGCGGCCGCGGCCTCCAGCTCGTCGGCCTGCTCAGCGCGGCCTGGGGCTCCCGCCGCACCCCCCGCGGCAAGACCGTCTGGTTCGAACTCCCCCTCCCCAACGGCGAAACCCCCCTCCCCGACCCCTCCGAAGCCCTGCTGAGCCTGTACTGACCCCGACACGTCGACCGACCGCCGTCCGGCTACGCTCGCACCCGTGTCCTCGATCCCGTTACGCCTGGCAGCCGACACCCTCACCCTGCGGCCCTGGAACCCGGAGGACTCCGCCGGCCTGGCCGAGTTGTTCCAGGACGAGGCGATGCGCCGCTGGACGAGCGCCGACGTGCACGACGAGGCGAGCGCGACGCGCTGGGTGACGGAACAGCAGCGGGGCTGGGAGACGGGGGACAGGTTCGCGTTCGCCGTGCGGGAGACGGGAGTTCCCGGCTCCACGCCGCGGCTCGTCGGCCACGTCGTCCTCAAGTACGCGGCCAGGGGATCGGGTTGTGCCGAGGTGGGTTACTGGACCGCGGCACACGCCCGCGGCCGGGGAGTGGCCCACCGGGCTCTGACGGCGCTGACCGACTGGGCGTTCGAGGCCTTCGCCCGGGAAGGCCTGACCCGCCTGGAACTGGTGCACCAGGCCGACAACATGGCGTCCTGCCGCGTCGCCGAGAAGGCCGGTTTCGCACGGACCGGTGTCCTCCCGGCCGCACCACCCGCCTTCCCCCTGGACGGACACGTGCACGAACGGCACGCTTCCCCCGACGCCTGAAACGCAACCGCGGGCCCCCCGTCCTCGTCCTCCTCCGCAAGATCAGCCGTGCGGCCCGGACGGGCCGGCGGCGGAGGGGACGCGCGATGTCAGGTACGGAGCCCACGAAGTCCACTGAACGCACGGAGCCCACTGAACCCGCGGAGTCGGCCGCCCCCGGACCCGCTGACGCGGAGCACACCCGGGACCGGCCGGGTGGACGGCCCCGGAGCTGGAAGCGCCGGCTCATGTGGGCCGCGCTCGCGGTCGTGCTCGTCGTCCTGGTGCCGCTGCTGACCGCCGGGGCGGTGCTGCGGGTCAACTTCGCCGGCGACCCCGCCGACGGGACGTACACCCGGGGCCGGGACGCCCTCTGGCTCGGGCACGCCTGGGTCGACGGGCGGAAGAAGGACGCCGACGTCACCGCGCTGGCCCGTCGGCTCGACGGCACCGGCATCCGCGACCTGTACGTCCACACGGGACCCATGGAGCACGACGGCACCCTGCCCGAGTCCCGGTACCCCGAGGCCGGCTGGCTGATCGACGCCGTGCACCGCGAGCTGCCCGGCGTCCGCGTCCAGGCCTTCCTCGGCGACGTCCTCGCCACCGAGGGCCCCGACGGCATGCGCCTGGAACGCACTGCCACCCGCGCCGCCGTCGTCCGCAGCGCCGGTCAGGTCCTGGACGTGGGCTACGACGGCGTCCACCTCGACCTGGAGCCCCTGCACTCCGGCGACCGGGACTACCTCTCCCTCCTGGACGACCTGCGGGCCGTCACCCGTGCCCGGGACGCGCAACTGTCCGTGGCCGCCCACCAGATCGACCCGCTGCCGGCCCTGCACACCGTCGCCGGTCTCTTCGCCGAGCACCCCAAGTGGTGGTCCCAGGAGTTCTTCGGCCAGGTCGCCCGGCGCGTCGACCAGATCGCCGTGATGTCGTACGACACGGCGCAGCCGCTGGAGGGCACGTACGGCGGTTACGTGGCCCTGCAGACCTCCCTCGCCCTGGAGGTCACCCCGCCCACCACTCATCTGCTGATGGGCCTGCCCTTCTACCACGAGAGCAACTTCAGCCACTGGGGCCATGCCGAGACCGTCGCCGCCGCCGTGCGCGGCGTCCGCCTCGGCCTCTCCCGAACGGACGCCGACCGGAAGCTCTTCGGTGTCGCCCCGTACATCGACTTCGCGGCGACGGAGACGAACTGGGACGAGTACCGGGAGGGCTGGGTGACCCCCTGACGACTCTAACGCCGCCTGATCTTCGATCCCAGCCACACCAGCGGGTCGTACTTGCGGTCGGCCGCCCGTTCCTTCAGCGGGATCAGCGCGTTGTCCGTGATCTTGATGCCTTCGGGGCACACCTCCGTGCAGCACTTGGTGATGTTGCAGTAGCCGAGTCCGTGCTCGTCCTGGGCCGTGGCCCCGCGGTCCAGGCCGGTGTCCTCGGCGGCGTCCAGCGGATGCATGTCCAGCTCCGCCACCCGCATCAGGAACCGCGGCCCCGCGAACGCCTGCTTGTTCTCCTCGTGGTCGCGGACCACATGGCAGACGTCCTGGCACAGGAAGCACTCGATGCACTTGCGGAACTCCTGGGAGCGGTCCACGTCCTCCTGCGTCATCCGGTACTCGCCGGGCCCGAGGCCCTCCGGCGGTACGAAGGCGGGCACCTGACGGGCCTTCGTGTAGTTGAAGCCGACGTCGGTCACCAGGTCGCGGATCACCGGGAAGGCCCGCAGCGGGGTCACCGTGATCGTCTCGTCCCGGTCGAACACCGACATCCGGGTCATGCACAGCAGCCGGGGACGCCCGTTGATCTCCGCCGAGCACGAACCGCACTTGCCGGCCTTGCAGTTCCAGCGCACGGCCAGATCGGGGGCCTGGGTGGCCTGGAGCCGGTGGACGATGTCGAGGACCACCTCGCCGTCGTTCACCTCGACCCGGAAGTCCTCCAGACCGCCGCCCCCGACATCCCCCCGCCACACCTTGAAGCGGGCCTCATAACTGCTCACTCGTACAGCTCCTCTTCGGCGAGGTACTTGACCAGCTCCTCCTTCTCGAAGAGGGCGAGCAGGTCGGGGCGGATGGGTTCGGTGGTCTCCCGGATCAGGGTGATCTGGCCGCGCTCCGGGGCGGTGGCCGCGGTGCCGCCGGTGGGATCGGTCATCGCGCACAGCAGATTGACGTTGCGCCAGGCGCGTTCCATCGCGGAGTGGTCCTCGCGGGTGTGCCCGCCGCGCGACTCGGTGCGCTCCCGCGCGGCCCGTGCCACACACTCGCTGACCAGCAGCATGTTCCGCAGGTCCAGGGCGAGGTGCCAGCCCGGGTTGAACTGCCGGTGCCCCTCGACCCCGGCCCGGCGCGCCCGTCCCCGCAGCTCGGCGAGCTTGTGCAGGGCCTCCTCCATCTCGTGCTCCCGGCGGATGATGCCGACCAGGTCGTTCATCGTCTGCTGGAGTTCCTGGTGCAGGGTGTACGGGTTCTCCGGAGCGGGCGCCGGCCCCTTCGCCGGTTCCCCGGCCCCGGCCCCGGCCTCGGCGGAGAAGGGGCGCAGGGCCTCCGCCGCCGCGGCGTCGACCTGGGCGTCGTCCACCCGGGGCCGCCCGGCGCCTGCCCCGGCATCCCGCCCGGCGGGGTACGCCCCCGCGTGCTCGGCCGCGTGCAGGCCCGCCCGGCGCCCGAACACCAGCAGGTCGGACAGGGAGTTCCCGCCCAGCCGGTTGGAGCCGTGCATCCCGCCGGCCACCTCACCGGCCGCGAACAGCCCCGGCACCCCGCGCGTCGCCGCCGTGTCGGAGTCGACGGCGATGCCGCCCATCACGTAGTGGCAGGTCGGCCCGACCTCCATCGCCTCCGCCGTGATGTCGACGTCCGCCAGCTCCTTGAACTGGTGGTACATCGACGGCAGCCGGCGCTTGATGACGTCGGCGGGCATCCGGGTGGACACGTCCAGGAAGACCCCGCCGTGCGGGGAGCCGCGGCCCGCCTTGACCTCGGCGTTGATCGCGCGGGCGACCTCGTCGCGGGGGAGCAGTTCGGGGGGACGCCGGTTGCGGTCCGGGTCGTCGTACCAGCGGTCGCCCTCCTCCTCGGACTCGGCGTACTTCTCCTTGAAGACGTCCGGCACGTAATCGAACATGAACCGCTTGCCCTCGGAGTTGCGCAGCACCCCGCCGTCGCCGCGCACCGACTCGGTGACCAGGATGCCCTTCACCGACGGCGGCCAGACCATGCCCGTCGGATGGAACTGCACGAACTCCATGTTGAGCAGCGGGGCCCCGGCCAGCAGCGCCAGCGCGTGGCCGTCCCCGGTGTACTCCCACGAGTTCGACGTCACCTTGAACGACTTGCCGATGCCACCCGTCGCGAGGACCACGGCGGGCGCCTCCAGCACGAAGAAACGGCCGGACTCCCGCTCGTAGCCGAAGACGCCGGAGACACGGGGCCCGTCCTTCAGCACCCGGGTGACCGTGCACTCCTGGAAGACCTTCAGCCGGGACTCGTACTCCCCGGTCTCCCGGAAGTCCTCCTGCTGGAGCGCGACGATCCGCTGCTGGAGGGTGCGGATCAGCTCCAGGCCGGTGCGGTCGCCGACGTGCGCGAGGCGGGGGTACTCGTGGCCGCCGAAGTTGCGCTGCGAGATCCGGCCGTCCTTGGTCCGGTCGAACAGGGCGCCCCAGGTCTCCAGCTCCCACACCCGCTGCGGCGCCTCCCGGGCGTGCAGCTCGGCCATCCGCCACTGGTTGAGGAACTTCCCGCCGCGCATGGTGTCGCGGAAGTGGACCTGCCAGGTGTCGTGCTCGTTGGCGTTGGCCATGGCGGCGGCGATGCCGCCCTCGGCCATCACGGTGTGCGCCTTGCCGAACAGCGACTTGCAGATCACCGCCGTACGCGCCCCCCGCTCGCGTGCCTCGATGGCGGCGCGCAGCCCGGCGCCGCCCGCACCGACCACGACGACGTCCCATTCCTGCCGGTCGACCACGGTCATCTCAAAGGGCCCCACTCATCAGAAGAAGCGCGGATCGTCGAAGGCGCCGGACGCGAGGAGATAGACGTAGAAGTCGGCGACCGCCACGCTCACCAGCGACGCCCAGGCGAGCTGCATGTGCCGGGCGTTCAGCCGGCTCACCCACTGCCACATCCGGTAGCGCACGGGATGCTTCGAGAAGTGCTTGAGTTTTCCGCCGACGATGTGCCGGCAGGAGTGACAGGAGATGGTGTACAGCCAGATCAGTGCGATGTTGACCAGGAAGACGAGGGTGCCGAGCCCCATGTGGCCCCACGCGTAGTGCTCGTCGCGGAAGGCGAGGACGGTGTCGTAGGTCAGCACCCCGGCGACCAGGAGCGCCGCGTAGAAGAAGTACCGGTGGACGTTCTGCAGGATCAGCGGGAAGCGGGTCTCCCCGGAGTACTTCCGGTGCGGCTCGGCCACCGCGCAGGCCGGCGGTGCGGCCCAGAAGCCCCGGTAGTAGGCCTTGCGGTAGTAGTAGCAGGTCAGGCGGAAGCCGAGCGGGAAGACCAGGATGATGATCGCCGGTGAGATGCCCCACCAGCCGCCGAACAGCTCCCAGTTGGGTCCGGAGCGCATCGTCTCGCAGTTCTCCGCGAGGCACGGGGAGTAGAACGGCGAGACGTACGGCGCCGCGTAGTAGTCGGCGTTCGCGAAGGCCCGCCAGGTCGAGTAGACGACGAAGGCGAGCAGACCGGCCGCGGTGGCGGCCGGGGCCAGCCACCAGCGGTCGGTCCGCAGATGCGGAGCGGCGATCGCGGCGCGGGTACCGGTGCGCACACCGGTACGTCGGGGGTGGGGTTCGGTGGCAGGGGGTTCCGTACCAGTGGCCACTTGTCCGCTCCGGTAGGGGTCAGGGGGGCACTGCGGGTCCGGCGGGGGTCAGGGGGCGCGGCGGTCGCGGACGCCGAGGCCCTCGTCGTCCGAGTCCACCCACAGGGAGGGGTCGTACGGCGTGTCGGAGATGGTGACGAGATCGGGCCGCTTCGGTGCGGTGGTCCCGGCCGTGGCCGTCTCCCGCAGCAGAGCGACGCTCTCCCGCAGATGATTGGTGTCGGATCGGACGCGGCGCATCTCCAGGCCGCCGCTGCCGAGCTGTTTCTCCAGGCGTCCCACCGACCGGATCAGGTCGTCGAGGCTGCGCTGGACGGATGCCAGTTCGTCGTGCACGGACATGACTTGCCCTCACTTCCCGCGGGTCCTTCAGGGTCCTTCAGGCCCAAGGCGGCAACGTTCATGCGCCTGAGAGTGTCGCGCGTCACACCTTGCGCTGTGAAGGGATGTGCACCGATTGGCCGAGGCGCAGGGGTGCATCGTGCGGTGCGCTGCTCCGTACGGGTGAGCTTCCCGCCCGTGGTCGTCGTGTCGCTCTCGGTTGCCGAACCCTTTCCTCTTCAGTGGCCGCATACATCAGATGAACACCAAAGATACAGACAAAAGTGATCATAACGTCCGTGGCTCCCCGGAGGTAACCAGAGATGTCCCACGACGGCGTCGCCCCGCGCGCGGTCATGCGCTCGGTCGTCTTCCTCACCGCGGGCGCTCTCGTGGTGCCCGCGCTGGCCGGATGCAGTTCCGACGACCCGGCCGGCCGGCCCCTCGCCGCGGGGGACGTCGCCCGCGCCGACCGCACGTCGATCGCCGACGGCGGCACCCTGCGCTGGGCGGTGGACACCGTCCCGGACACCCTGAACACCTTCCAGTCGGACGCCGACGCCACCACCACCCGGATCGCGCAGGCCGTCCTGCCGTCGATGTACCGGATGGACGACCGGGGCCGCCCGGTGCGCAACGCCGACTACCTGGAGTCCGCCGAGGTCGTCGAGACCGAGCCCCGGCAGGTCGTCCTCTACCGGCTCAACCAGCAGGCCGTCTGGAGCGACGGCCGCGAGATCGGCGCCGCCGACTTCGCCGCCCAGTGGCGCGCCCTGTCCGGCGAGGACACCGCCTACTGGACCGCCCGCAACGCCGGCTACGACCGCATCGAGAAGATCGAGCGCGGCAAGGACGACCTGGAGGTCAAGGTCACCTTCAGCCGCCCCTACGCCGACTGGAAGTCCCTGTTCACCCCGCTGTACCCGAAGGACGTCATGGGTGCCCCGGACTCCTTCAACGACGGGGCCCGCAAGAAGCTGAAGGTCACCGCCGGCCCGTTCGAGGTGAAGAAGGTCGACCGTAAGGGCGACGAGGTCACCCTCACCCGCAACGCCCGCTGGTGGGGCGAGCCGCCCCGGCTCTCGACGATCGTGCTGCGCGCGGTGCCCCGCGACGAACGGATCGCCGCGCTCACCGCCGGCACCCTGGACCTGGCCGAGATCGACGCCACCGGCGCCCGCCGCATCGTCGCCGCCGGCCCGCGGGGCGAAAGCGCACGCGGGAGCGAGGAGGGCGGCGAGCGGAAGAGCGAACCGGACGGGAAGGGAGAGGCCGAACGGGTGAGCGCGCCCTTGGCCGGCCCGCTCGCCGCCGGCCGGTCCGCCGCCCACGCCCTGCGCTCCTGGGCCGTCGCGAACGGCTCCGACGAGGACGCCGCCGACAAGGAGATCTCCGCCCGCAAGCAGCAGCGCAAGGCCGCCGCGACGCACGCACGTCAGCAGAAGACCCTCAGCGGGTTCGAGGTGCGCAAGTCGCTGGAGCCCGCCTACACCCAGCTCGCCCTCAACGGCGACGAAGGCCCGCTCGCCGACGAGCGGGTCCGCCGCGCCGTGGCCCGCGCCCTGGACCGGGAGGCCCTGGCGAAGGCGGTCCTCGAACCGCTCGACCTGCCCGCCGAGCCTGTCGGCAGCCATGTCGCGCTGTCCGGGCAGGCCGCCTACGCCGACGGGAGCGGCGCCCTCGGCGCCCAGGACACCGCGGAGGCGCGCGCCCTGCTTGCGGACGCCGGCTGGGTGCCGGGGGGCCCGGTCGACCAGGAGAAGGACGAGAAGAAGGAGAAGGCCGAGAAGGCCGAGAAGGAGGAGAAGGCCGGGAAGGCCGGGAAAGACGGGAAGGACGAGAAGGACGAGAAGAAGGGGGACAAGGAGGAGGGGGACACGGAGGAAGAGGACGGCGAGAAGGCGGCCGGTGCGGAGGGCGAGAAGGCCGGGTCGTCCGACAAGAGCTCCAAGAGCGGGTCGAAGCGCGACGACGACGGCACGTACACCGTCGGCGAGGACGACGCGGCGAAGGACGACGCGGCGAAGGACGACGCGGCGAAGGACGACGCGGCGGACGACGACAAGAGCGGTGACGGCGGCACGGCGGAGCACCTCGCCCAGGACAGCACCGAGCACACCCGGCTGCACCGGGACAGCGCCCCCGGCGCCTACGCACCCAAGGGCACCGCCGCCCCCGCCCAGGCGGAGAACGCCCCGCTCGCCAAGGACGGCAAGGCGCTCACGCTCGACTTCGTGCTCCCCTCCGGACCCGGCTCCCAGATCCTGGGCGCCGTGGCCGACCGGATCGCACGGATGCTGGAGCGGGTCGGTATCCGCACCGACATCTCCACGGTCGACGACGAGAGCTACTTCACGGACCACATCGCCGCCGGTGAGTACGACCTCGCCCTCTACTCCTGGCCCGCGACCGCCTTCCCCGCCACCGACGCCCGCCCGGTCTACGCCAAGCCGGTCCCGTCCGCCGACGGCTCGCTGAACGTCGGGCAGAACTACACCCGTGTCGGCACCGACCAGGTCGACCAGCTCTTCGACCAGGCCCTCACGACGCTCAACGACGCGAAACGCGCCGAGCTGCTCCGCAAGGCCGACTCCCGCATCTGGGCGGCGGCCGGATCGATCCCCCTCTACCAGCGCCCCCAGCTCACCGCGGCCCGGAAGGGCCTGGCCAACGCGGGCGCCTTCGGTTTCCGCACCCCCGTCTACGAGGACATGGGCTTCCTGAAGAAGAGCGCGCGGGGCCCGGCCGGGACACCGGCGGAGAAGACGAGGAAGCCCTCGGTCTCCTCCTCGGCGCGGTAGTCCCGGCCACCGCGCCGACGTGAGGGAGATCTCGGCACTTTTTTCGCACGCCCCGCCCCCGGCGGGGCGCCCACCACGGGCGGCCCGCGGACGGGGCGGGCGCGGGGGACGGTTTCCCGCACTGCTGAACTGCGACGGGGCCGGACCACGGGGTTCCTGACGACGCCCGCCGCACGGGCCCCGGGCCGCCCCTGAGCGCGGGGAGCGGCCATGACGACGGGAACGTCACCGGCCCCTCGAAGCGCCCCGGGCGGAGGAGGCGCGAGTGTCCGGTTCCACGGGCCCGTAACATGGGGAGAGGCCGTGGCGTGTTCAGCCCGGCAGGGCCCGCGCACCACAGCCGTCTGCGCAGGGCGCTTCTCACCATTTCGGGAGTACGCCAACCCATGGCTTCGTCCATCCAGCGTCACGACATTCGCAACGTCGCCATCATTGCCCACGTCGACCACGGCAAGACCACCATCGTCGACGGCATGCTCAAGCAGGCAGGTGCCTTCGCCGCCCACCAGCTCGACCAGGTCGACGAGCGCATGATGGACTCCGGCGACCTGGAACGTGAGAAGGGCATCACGATCCTCGCCAAGAACACGGCGGTGAAGTACCACCCCAAGGACGGCGGGGACCCGATCACGATCAACATCATCGACACCCCCGGCCACGCCGACTTCGGCGGCGAGGTCGAGCGCGCCCTGTCGATGGTCGACGGTGTCGTGCTGCTCGTGGACTCCTCCGAGGGCCCGCTGCCCCAGACCCGCTTCGTGCTGCGCAAGGCGCTCCAGGCGAGGCTGCCGATCATCCTGTGCATCAACAAGACGGACCGGCCGGACTCCCGCATCGACGAGGTCGTCAACGAGGCCTACGACCTCTTCCTCGACCTGGACGCCGACGAGGACCAGATCGAGTTCCCGATCGTCTACGCCTGCGGCCGGGACGGCATCGCCTCGCTGACCAAGCCGGCGGACGGCACGGTCCCGACGGACTCGGACTCGCTCGAGCCGTTCTTCTCCACCATCCTGTCGCACATCCCGGCCCCCACCTACGACGAGGGCGCCCCGCTCCAGGCCCACGTCACCAACCTGGACGCCGACAACTTCCTCGGCCGGATCGCCCTGCTCCGCGTCCACCAGGGCGAGCTGAAGAAGGGCCAGACGGTCGCCTGGATGAAGCGCGACGGGTCCGTGCAGAACGTGCGGATCTCCGAGCTGATGATGACCGAGGCGCTCACCCGCAAGCCCGCCGAGAAGGCCGGCCCCGGTGACATCTGCGCGGTCGCCGGCATCCCGGACATCATGATCGGCGAGACCCTGGCCGACCCGGAGAACCCGGTTCCGCTGCCGCTGATCATGGTGGACGAGCCCGCGATCTCCATGACCATCGGCACCAACACCTCGCCGCTGGTCGGCCGCGGCAGCACCGGCAAGGGCGCCGACGCGAAGGCGGCCGTGAAGGACCGCAAGGTCACCGCCCGCCAGGTCAAGGACCGCCTGGACCGCGAGCTGATCGGCAACGTCTCGCTGCGCGTCCTGGACACCGGCCGTCCCGACGCCTGGGAGGTGCAGGGCCGAGGCGAACTGGCGCTGGCGATCCTGGTCGAGCAGATGCGCCGGGAGGGCTTCGAGCTCACCATCGGCAAGCCGCAGGTGGTCACCCGGGAGATCGACGGCAAGGTGCACGAGCCCGTCGAGCGGATGACGGTCGACGTGCCCGAGGAGCACATGGGCGCGGTCACGCAGCTCATGGGCGTCCGCAAGGGCCGCATGGACAACATGTCGAACCACGGCTCCGGCTGGGTGCGCCTGGAGTTCGTGGTGCCCTCGCGCGGACTGATCGGCTTCCGCACCGAGTTCCTCACCCAGACCCGCGGCACCGGTATCGCGCACTCCATCCACGAGGGCCACGAGCCCTGGTTCGGGCCGCTCACGACCCGTAACAACGGCTCCCTGGTCGCCGACCGGGCCGGCGCGGTCACCGCGTTCGCGATGACCAACCTGCAGGAGCGCGGTGTGCTGTTCACCGATCCCGGCACCGAGGTGTACGAGGGCATGATCGTCGGTGAGAACTCCCGTGCCGACGACATGGACGTCAACATCACCAAGGAGAAGAAGCTCACCAACATGCGGTCGGCCTCGGCCGACTCGTTCGAGGCGATCGTCCCGCCGCGCAAGCTGTCGCTGGAGCAGTCGCTGGAGTTCTGCCGCGACGACGAGTGCGTCGAGGTGACCCCGGAGTCCATCCGCATCCGCAAGGTGAACCTGGACGGCCGTGAGCGCGCCCGCGCCGCGAGCCGCGCCAAGCACGGCTGACCCGCAACGCCGCACACGTGAGAACGGCGCCGGGCACCCCTATTGCAGGGGTGCCCGGCGCCGTTCTTGTGCGTGTGCGGAATCGCACGCCGGAATCCCGGAAGGGAAAGGTAGGGATAACCCTCGATCTGGCTGGGAGGCGACCCTGAACTGGCTGACTCGCACTACTCTGCTCTGGAGGCGGGCCAGTTGCGACGGCCGACGCGCCCGGCGATGTCCGGGAAAGGCGGAAGCCGCGTCTCGTCGGCCAACGGCTTTGCCGGCCAAGCATGTTGAACGCACGGCAACCCTGAAGGGTAGCGTGCACGGCGGCCACGCTATCTGCAACGGGTTTTCCCCGCATTCGCGTCCGATATGCGGACACGCACCCCCGATAGATGTGTAACAAGTCCGTTTCGCAGGGATCTTTCACCAAACCCTTTGTCCGGATTTTGGAAGATGTAGGCCTCAGCTGTGATCGAACCGAGACCTCGTGGGTGTGGTTCGCTCCTGGCGCATGGCAGATAGTTAGGCGCGTAGAGCTCGGACGAACGGGTCACGCGCTGAAGGCGCCGACTCACGAGCGCGGGGGCACTTGACGATCTCCGACACCGGCGACGGGCGGTGGACGGTGATATGTCGTGTGCTCCTCTTTGCGGTGAACCAATGGACTCATGAGGAGGAACCCATGCGCGGTGCCAAGAGCGCCAAGTGGGTCGCGGGTGCGATAGTCGTGGCGCTGGCTGCCACTGCTTGTGGCGGCGGCGACGGCGGTGACAAGGAGAAGGCGAAGGGCTCCGCCCCCGCCGGTTACGTCTCGATCGACGTCGGTGAGCCGCAGAAGCCGCTGATGCCGGCCGACACCAACGAGTCCAACGGCGCCTACGTGATCCGGTCGCTGTTCACCCAGCTGCTCGACTTCGACGCCAAGGGTGAGCTGGTCTACACCAACGCCGAGTCCGTCGAGACCGAGGACTCGAAGAGCTGGACGGTCAAGCTCAAGAAGGGCTGGAAGTTCCACAACGGCGAGGAAGTCACGGCGAAGTCGTACGTCGACGCCTGGAACTGGTACGCCAACATCAAGAACAACCAGCAGAACTCCTTCTGGTTCTCGGACATCAAGGGCTACGCCGACGTCCACCCGGAGAAGGGTGAGCCGAAGGCCGACGCGATGTCCGGTCTGAAGGTCGTGGACGACCACACCTTCACGATCGAGCTGAACGAGCGCGTCCCGTACTTCAACTACAAGCTGGGGTACACCACCTGGGCGCCGATGCCCAAGGTCTTCTTCGACGACCCGAAGGCCTTCGGCCAGAAGCCGGTCGGCAACGGTCCCTACGAGTTCGAGAAGTGGGACCACAAGAAGCTCATCCAGGTCAAGGCGTACGCGGACTACCAGGGTCCGAACAAGGCCCAGAACAAGGGTCTGCAGTTCAAGAACTACTCGACCGTCGAGGCGGCCTACCGGGACGTCGTCTCCGGCAACCTGGACATCATCCGCCAGGTCGGTCCGACGGACCTGCCGAAGTACAAGTCGGACCTCGGTGCCGGCGCCATCGAGCAGCCGTACGCGGCCATCCAGACACTGGTGCCGGCGTTCTACACCAAGACGTTCAAGGACATCGACCCCAAGGTGCTCCAGGGTCTGTCCATGGCGATCGACCGTGACACGATCACCAAGACCGTCCTGAACAACACCCGTACGCCGGCGACGAGCTTCACCCCGCCGGAGGTCAAGGGCAACCAGGACCTGGACACCGAGGTGTTCACGTACAACCCGGAGAAGGCCAAGAAGCTCATCAAGGACGGCGGCGGCGTCCCGGGCAACAAGTTCTCCATCCAGTACAACAGTGACGGCGGCCACAAGGAGTGGGTGACCGCGGTCTGCGAGTCCATCCGCAAGGCCACCGGGATCGACTGCGTCGGCGACGCGAAGCCGGACTTCCCCACGGACCTCGAGGCCCGTGACAACAACCAGGTCAAGGGCATGTACCGTGGCGGCTGGGTGGCCGACTACCCGGTCAACGTGAACTTCATCAAGGAGCTCTACCACTCCAAGGCCGAGTCCAACAACGGTCGTTTCTCCGACAAGGAGATCGACGGTCTGATGGCCGAGGGTGACAAGGCGGAGTCCCTGGAGGAGGCCGTGGCGGCCTACCAGAACGTCGAGAAGAAGCTCCTCGAGAAGATGCCGGCCATCCCGCTCTGGTACTACCGCATCAACGGCGGCCACGGTGAGGCGGTCGACAACGTCAGCGTCGACTACCACGGTGACATCACGCTCACCGAGGTCACCGTCAAGTAAGGAGGCCACGGGCCTCAACACTCTCGGCCGTTGTCCGTCACCGCCGGTTCCCGGCGGTGACGGGGGCCGACCGGGGCCGTCCCCTCATGGACGGCCCCTTCGGCCGTAGCACACCCCTCACGGAGGCACGCATGGGGCGTTATGTCGTACGACGACTGCTCCAGATGATCCCGGTATTCATCGGGTCAACCTTGTTGATCTTCCTCATGATGTACGTCCTGCCCGGCGATCCCGTCAGGGCCCTCATGGGAGATCAGGCGTTCGATCCCGCGGTCGTCGCCAACAAGAGAAAGGAGCTCGGGCTGGACCTGCCCCTCTGGCAGCAGTACGCCAACTATCTGGGCGGTCTGGTCCAGGGCGACTTCGGTACGGAGATCGTCAGTGAACGTCCCGTCGCCGACATCATCGCCGACGCGTTCCCGGTCACCATCCGGCTCACGCTGTTCGCGTTCGCCTTCATCGTGCTCGTCGGTATCGGTCTCGGCGTCGTCGCCGGTCTGCGCCCGAACACGCTGCAGGACCGCGGACTGCTGGCGCTGACCCTGGTCCTCATCTCGATGCCGTCCTTCGTGCTGGGCTTCCTGATGCAGTACCTGTTCGCCTTCCAGTGGCAGATCACCCAGCCCAACGTGCGCGACTCCGAGAACTTCGGCGAACTCCTGCTGCCCGCCATCGTGCTGGCCTCCCTCTCGCTCGCCTACGTCGCGCGTCTGACGCGCACGTCGATGGCGGAGAACCTGCGTGCCGACTACATGCGCACGGCGGTCGCCAAGGGCCTGCCGAAGCGCCGTGTCGTCGGCGTCCACCTGATGCGCAACTCGCTCATCCCCGTGGTCACCTTCCTCGGTACCGACATCGGCAACCTGATGACGGGTGCCATCGTCACCGAGGGCATCTTCAACGTGAAGGGCGTCGGCAACGCCGTCTTCGAGGCGCTCATCCGCCGCGAGGGCGCGACCGTCGTCGGCATCGCCTCGCTGATCGTTCTGGTGTACCTCGCCACCAGCCTGCTCGTCGACCTGCTGTACGCGGTCCTGGACCCGAGGATCCGGTATGCCTGAGAAGACCGCCGAACCCGAGAAGACCCTCGCCGACAAGACGACCGCCGCGGGCCCCGCACCGGCCGCCGCCGTCGAAGCCGGCCCCGCGCCCGACAAGGCGCGCAGCCTGTGGAGCGACGCCTGGTACGACCTGCGGCGTCAGCCCATGTTCCTGATCTCCTCCGCGCTCATCCTGCTGCTTCTGGTCATGTCGTTCGCGCCGGGCCTGTTCACCAGCGCCTCACCGCGCGACGCGGACCTGGCCACGCACTACCTGCAGCCGCCGAACTGGAGCCACTTCTTCGCCGAGGACTGGCTCGGCTACGACGGCCAGGGCCGCTCGATCTACGCGCGCATCATCTACGGTGCCCGCGCCTCGATCGTGGTCGGTGTCGGCGTCACCGTCCTGGTGACCGTGTTCGGCACGCTCATGGGCATGATCGCCGGTTACTTCGGCGGCTGGATCGACAGCCTGCTGTCCCGTGTCACCGACGTCTTCTTCGGCATCCCCTTCCTGCTGGGTGCCCTGGTGATCCTGACGACGTTCGAGAACCGCACCATCTGGGTCGTGATCCTGGCCCTGGCCTTCCTCGGCTGGACCTCCATCGCCCGTGTCGCCCGCGGCTCGGTGATCACCGTCAAGCAGGCCGACTACGTCATGGCCGCCAAGGCGCTGGGCGCGTCCACCAGCCGCATCATGTTCCGGCACATCCTGCCGAACGCCCTCGCGCCCATCATCGTCGTCGCGACCATCGCCCTGGGCGGCTACATCGCGGCCGAGGCCACGCTGTCCTTCCTCGGTGTCGGTCTCGCCGAACCCACCGTGTCGTGGGGCGTGGACGTGGCCACCGGCCGCCAGCAGCTGCGCAACGCGCCGTTCACGCTCATCATCCCCTCGGTGATGGTGTCGATCACGGTGCTCTCGTTCCTCATGTTCGGCGATGCGGTACGCAACGCCCTCGACCCCAAGCTGCGCTGAGGGAGGCGTACATGAGCATCATCGACAAGAAGGACGTCGTCCTCGAGCCCAGTGCCGAGGGCTTCGACGGCCCCCTGCTGGACGTCCGTGACCTGCACGTGGAGTTCCACACGCGGGACGGCGTCGCCAAGGCCGTCAACGGGGTCAACTACTCCGTGAACGCCGGCGAGACCCTCGCCGTGCTCGGCGAGTCCGGCTCGGGCAAGTCCGTGACCGCGCAGGCGGTCATGGGCATCCTCGACATGCCGCCCGGGCGCATCCCGCAGGGCGAGATCATGTTCCGCGGCCAGGACATGCTGAAGATGTCCGAGGAGGAGCGGCGCAGGATCCGCGGCCGGAAGATCGCCATGATCTTCCAGGACGCGCT
This sequence comes from Streptomyces sp. GDS52, assembly GCF_052246875.1. Classification (NCBI taxonomy): domain Bacteria; kingdom Bacillati; phylum Actinomycetota; class Actinomycetes; order Kitasatosporales; family Streptomycetaceae; genus Streptomyces; species Streptomyces sp. GDS52. Next base: position 2,440,526 of record NZ_CM125966.1, on the reverse strand, counting down.
CTCCTCGCTCAACCCCGTGCTCTCGGTGGGCTACCAGCTCGGCGAGATGTACCGGGTGCACCAGGGCCTGTCCAAGAAGGAGGCCAAGGCCCGGGCCGTCGAGATGATGGACCGGGTGAAGATCCCGGCCGCCGCGGCGCGGGTGAACGACTACCCGCACCAGTTCTCCGGCGGCATGCGCCAGCGCATCATGATCGCCATGGCGCTGGCCCTGGAGCCCGACCTGATCATCGCCGACGAGCCCACCACCGCCCTGGACGTGACCGTCCAGGCCCAGGTGATGGACCTGCTGGCGGAGCTGCAGCGCGAGTACCACATGGGGCTCATCCTGATCACCCACGACCTCGGTGTGGTCGCCGACGTCGCGGACAAGATCGCGGTGATGTACGCGGGCCGCATCGTGGAGCAGGCCCCGGTGCACGAGCTCTACAAGAAGCCGGCGCACCCCTACACCAGGGGCCTGCTGGACTCGATCCCGCGCCTGGACCAGAAGGGCCAGGAGCTGTACGCGATCAAGGGTCTGCCGCCGAACCTGACGCGCATCCCGAGCGGCTGCGCGTTCAACCCGCGCTGCCCCAGGGCCGAGGACGTCTGCCGTACGGACGTCCCGCCGCTGCACCCGGTCACCGGGCCGGACGGAACCGAGCTGGTCGGCCGTGGCTCGGCGTGCCACTTCTGGAAGGAGACGCTCCATGGCTGAGCTCAGCAAGAACGACGCGCCGGTCGACGCCACGCCGAACGTCTCCGAGGTGGAGGTCGTCGAGGCCCGGACCGAGGCGGAGGAGGTCGCCGCGCTCGAGGTGCCGGTGGAGCGCGGTGAGCCGATCCTCCAGGTGCGCAACCTGGTGAAGCACTTCCCGCTCACCCAGGGCATCCTGTTCAAGAAGCAGGTCGGCGCGGTGAAGGCCGTCGACGGCATCTCCTTCGACCTGTACCAGGGCGAGACCCTGGGCATCGTGGGCGAGTCGGGCTGCGGCAAGTCCACGGTGGCCAAGCTCCTGATGAACCTGGAGCGGGCCACCGCCGGCGAGGTCTTCTACAAGGGCCAGGACATCACCAAGCTGTCCGGGCGCGCGCTGAAGGCGGTCCGCCGGAACATCCAGATGGTGTTCCAGGACCCGTACACCTCCCTCAACCCCCGGATGACGGTGGGCGACATCATCGGGGAGACCTTCGACATCCACCCCGAGGTCGCCCCCAAGGGCGAGCGGCGCAAGAAGGTCCAGGACCTCCTCGACGTCGTCGGCCTCAACCCGGAGTACATCAACCGGTACCCGCACCAGTTCTCCGGCGGTCAGCGCCAGCGCATCGGCATCGCCCGCGGCCTGGCCCTGAACCCCGAGATCATCATCTGCGACGAGCCGGTCTCCGCGCTGGACGTCTCGGTCCAGGCCCAGGTCATCAACCTGATGGAGGGGCTGCAGGACGAGTTCAACCTGTCGTACCTCTTCATCGCGCACGACCTGTCGATCGTCCGGCACATCTCCGACCGGGTCGGCGTGATGTACCTCGGCAAGATGGCCGAGATCGGCACCGACACCCAGATCTACGACCACCCGACGCACCCCTACACCCAGGCGCTGCTGTCGGCGGTCCCGGTGCCGGACCCGGCGGCCCGCGAGGGCCGGGAGCGGATCATCCTCACCGGTGACGTGCCCTCGCCGGCCAACCCGCCGTCGGGCTGCCGCTTCCGCACCCGCTGCTGGAAGGCGCAGGACAAGTGCGCCGAGGAGATCCCGCTGCTGGCGGTCCCCGAGCGCTTCAAGGGATCGGACACCCCGGCGGCCCACGAGTCGGCCTGCCACTTCGCCGAGGAGAAGGACGTCGTCCACGCGGGCTGACGTCCTCGCCCGACCGCCTGCCCGGAACCCGGCACCCCCGCACGGGGGTGCCGGGTTCCGGCGTTCCCGGACCCGCCCCCTCCTCCGTACAGACATCCGCCCGTACGGAGAACCGCTCATACGTACATACGGCTGGAGTTCCGTCCGCGCAGGTGTCACACGTCCACGCGATGCTCCTTTTGCGTTGATATGGGTGCGACGGATCGGTGCACCACCGCGTACGTACGAGGAGGCACTCCATGCGCGGAGCCACGCACGCCAGATGGGCCGTGTGCGCGGTGGCGGCAGCCCTCGCGGCGACGGCCTGCGGAGGCGGCGGGGACGGCGGCGGCAGCGGTGACGCGGGCGCGGTGCTGAGCGCCTCCTGGGGCGACCCGCAGAACCCGCTGGAGCCGTCCAACACCAACGAGGTGCAGGGCGGCAAGGTCCTCGACATGATCTTCCGGGGGCTCAAGCGCTACGACCCCGAGACCGGCGAGGCCCAGGACATGCTCGCCGAGAAGATCGAGACCTCGGACTCGCAGAACTTCACCATCACCGTCAAGGACGGCTGGACCTTCAGCAACGGCGAGAAGATCACCGCGAAGTCCTTCGTCGACGCCTGGAACTACGGCGCCGGCCTGAGGAACAACCAGCGCAACGCCTACTTCTTCGGCTACATCGAGGGCTACGACAAGGTCCACCCCGAGGAGGGCGAGCAGAGCGCCGACACCCTCTCCGGCCTGAAGGTCGTCGACGGCCGCACCTTCACCGTCAAGCTCACCCAGAAGTTCTCCACCTTCCCCGACACCCTCGGCTACGCCGCCTTCGCCCCGCTGCCCCGGGCCTTCTTCGAGGACCACGCCGCCTGGGTCGCCAAGCCGGTCGGCAACGGCCCGTACCTGGTCGACTCGTACGCCAAGGGCTCGCAGATGTCCCTGCGCCGGTGGGACGACTACCCCGGCGACGACAAGGCGCAGAACGGCGGCGTCGACCTCAGGGTCTACACCGACAACAACACCGCCTACACCGACCTCATCGCCGGCAACCTCGACCTGGTCGACGACGTCCCCGCCGCCCAGCTGAAGAACGTCAGGAACGACCTCGGCGACCGCTACCTCAACACCCCCGCCGGCATCATCCAGACCCTCGCCTTCCCGTTCTACGACGAGGCCTGGAACACCTCAGGCTCGGAGAAGGTCCGCAAGGGCCTGTCCATGGCGATCGACCGGGACCAGATCACCAAGACCATCTTCGCCAGGACCCGCACCCCCGCCACCGACTGGACCTCCCCGGTCCTCGGCAAGGACGGCGGCCACCAGGCCGGCCTGTGCGGGGACGCCTGCGAGTACCACCCCGACGAGGCCAAGAAGCTCATCCAGGAGGGCGGCGGCCTGCCCGGCGGCCGCTTCACCCTCACGTACAACGCGGACACCGGCTCCCACAAGGACTGGATCGACGCCGTCTGCAACTCCATCAACAACGCACTGGACGACGAACGCGCCTGCACCGGCAACCCGGTCGGCACCTTCGCCGACTTCCGCAACCAGATCACCCAGCAGAAGATGAGCGGCCCGTTCCGGGCCGGCTGGCAGATGGACTACCCGCTCATCCAGAACTTCCTCCAGCCGCTCTACTACACCGACGCCTCCTCCAACGACGGCAAGTGGTCCGACAAGCAGTTCGACGACCTCGTCGACCGGGCCAACCGCGAGACCGACAACGCGAAGGCCGTCGGCCTGTTCCAGCAGGCCGAGGGGGTCGTCCGCGACAACATGGCCGCCATCCCGCTCTGGTACCAGAACGGCAGCGCGGGCTGGTCGGACCGGCTGTCCGACGTGAAGCTCAACCCCTTCAGCGTCCCCGTGTACGACCAGATCAAGGTGAGCTGACCCGCCGTGGGACGCTACGTCGTCCGGCGTCTGCTCCAGATGATCCCGGTGTTCGTCGGGGCCACGCTGCTGATCTTCCTCATGGTGAACGTGATGGGCGACCCCATCGCCGGACTCTGCGGCGAACGGCGCTGCGACCCGGCGACGGCCGCCCAGCTGAAGAAGGAGTTCGGCCTCGACAAGCCCGTCTGGCAGCAGTACCTGACCTATATGGGGAACGTCTTCACCGGCGACTTCGGTACGGCGTTCAACGGCCAGGAGGTCACCGAGCTGATGGCGACCGCGTTCCCCGTCACCATCCGCCTCACGGTCGTCGCGATCCTCTTCGAGATCGTCATCGGCATCGCCCTCGGCGTGGTCACCGGGCTGCGCCGGGGGCGCCCCGTCGACACCGGCGTCCTGCTGCTCACCCTCGTCGTCATCTCCGTCCCCACCTTCGTCACCGGTCTGCTGCTCCAGCTGCTGCTGGGGGTGAAGTGGGGCTGGATCAGGCCGTCGGTCTCCTCCGCGGCGCCCCTCGACGAACTGATCCTGCCCGGACTGGTGCTGGCCTCCGTCTCCCTCGCCTACGTCACCCGGCTGACCCGCACCTCCATCGCCGAGAACCGGCGCTCCGACTACGTCCGCACCGCCGTCGCCAAGGGCCTGCCCCGGCACCGGGTGATCACCCGGCACCTGCTGCGCAACTCCCTCATCCCCGTGGTCACCTTCATCGGGGCGGACATCGGCTTCCTCATGGGCGGCGCGATCGTCACCGAGCGGATCTTCAACATCCACGGCGTCGGCTACCAGATCTACCAGGGCATCCTGCGGCAGAACACCCAGACCGTCGTCGGCTTCGTGACCGTGCTCGTGCTGGTGTTCCTGGTCGCCAACCTCGTCGTCGACCTCCTCTACGCCGTGCTCGACCCGAGGATCCGCTATGCCTGAGCAGCACTACGACCCCGACCGCGCCGTCGCGGGGACCGGCATGGGCGGCGGCATGGACCTGGGCGTCGACGAGGCCGAGACCCTCGCGCGCACCCCGGACGGCCCGCAGGGAACGGGCCCGCAGGGCAAGCCGCGGTCCCTCTGGTCCGACGCCTGGCGCGACCTGCGCCGCAACCCCGTCTTCGTCGTCTCGGCCCTGATCATCCTCTTCCTGGTCCTCATCTCCCTGTGGCCCTCGCTGATCGCCCCCGGCAGCCCCCTCACCTGCGACCTCGCCAAGGCCCAGGAGGGCTCGCAGCCCGGCCACCCCTTCGGCTTCGACGGCCAGGGCTGCGACGTCTACACCCGCACCGTCTACGGCGCCCGCACGTCCGTCGCGGTCGGCGTCCTCGCCACGCTCGGCGTCGCGGTGCTGGGCAGCGTCCTCGGCGCGCTGGCCGGGTTCTTCGGCGGGGCGTGGGACTCGGTCCTGTCCCGCGTCACGGACGTCTTCTTCGCCATCCCCGTCGTCCTCGGCGGTCTGGTGCTGCTGTCCGTCACCACCAGCAACACCGTCTGGCCGGTCATCGGCTTCATCGTGCTGCTCGGCTGGCCGCAGCTGTCCCGGATCGCCCGCGGCTCGGTCATCACCGCCCAGCAGAACGACTACGTCCAGGCCGCGCGGGCGCTCGGCGCCTCCAACTCCCGCCTGGTGCTGCGGCACATCGCGCCCAACGCGATCGCCCCGGTCATCGTCGTGGCGACCATCGCGCTCGGCACGTACATCTCGCTGGAGGCGACCCTGTCCTACCTCGGCGTCGGCCTGAAGCCGCCCAGCGTCTCCTGGGGCATCGACATCTCCGCCGCCTCCCCCTACGTCCGCAACGCCCCGCACGCGCTGCTGTGGCCCTCCGGCGCCCTCGCGATCACCGTCCTGGCGTTCATCATGCTCGGCGACGCGGTGCGCGACGCCCTCGACCCGAAGCTGAGGTGAGCCGCCGTCATGCTGCTCGAAGTGCGCGACCTGCACGTGGAGTTCCACACCAGGGACGGGGTCGCCAGGGCCGTCAACGGCGTCGGCTACGGCGTCGACGCGGGCGAGACGCTCGCCGTGCTCGGCGAGTCCGGCTCCGGCAAGTCGGTGACCGCGCAGGCCGTCATGGGCATCCTCGACACGCCGCCCGGCAGGATCACCGGCGGCGAGGTCGTCTTCCGGGGCCGCGACCTGCTGGAGCTGAAGGAGAACGAGCGCCGCAGGGTCCGGGGCGCCGAGATGGCGATGATCTTCCAGGACGCGCTGTCCTCCCTCAACCCCGTGCTCTCCGTCGGCGACCAGCTCGGCGAGATGTTCGTCGTGCACCGGGGGATGTCGAAGAAGGCGGCGCGGGCCCGGGCCGTCGAGCTGATGGACCGGGTGCGCATCCCGGCCGCCCGGGAGCGGGTCGGGCAGTACCCGCACCAGTTCTCCGGAGGCATGCGCCAGCGCATCATGATCGCCATGGCGCTGGCCCTGGAACCGGCCCTGATCATCGCCGACGAACCGACCACCGCCCTCGACGTCACCGTCCAGGCCCAGGTCATGGAACTCCTCGCGGAGCTGCAGCGCGAGTACCGCATGGGGCTCGTCCTCATCACCCACGACCTCGGTGTGGTCGCCGACGTCGCCGACCGGATCGTCGTCATGTACGCGGGCCGGATCGTCGAGTCGGCCCCCGTGCACGACATCTACAAGTCCCCCGCCCACCCGTACACCCGGGGCCTGCTGGACTCCATCCCCCGCCTCGACCAGAAGGGCCGGCAGCTCTACGCCATCAAGGGCCTGCCGCCCAACCTCATGAACATCCCGCCGGGTTGCGCCTTCCACCCCCGCTGCCCGATGGCCCGCGACGTCTGCCGGACCGACGAGCCCCCGCTGTACGAGGTCTCGCAGGCACGGGGGAGCGCCTGCCACTTCTGGCGGGAGTGCCTGGATGACTGAGCCGCTCCTGGAGGTGTCCGGCCTGGTCAAGCACTACCCGCTGACCCGGGGCATCGTGTTCCGCAAGCAGGTCGGCGCCGTGAAGGCCGTCGACGGCGTCGACTTCGCCCTCGGCCGGGGCGAGACCCTGGGCATCGTCGGCGAGTCCGGCTGCGGCAAGTCCACCGTCGCGAAGATGCTGGTCCACCTGGAGCGCCCGACGGCCGGCGCGATCCGCTACAAGGGCGAGGACGTCACCCGGCTGTCCGGGAAGGCCCTCAAGGCCGTCCGCCGCAACATCCAGATGGTGTTCCAGGACCCCTACACCTCCCTCAACCCCCGGATGACGGTGGGCGACATCATCGGGGAGCCGTACGAGATCCACCCCGAGATCGCCCCCAAGGGCGAGCGGCGCCGACGCGTCCAGGACCTCCTCGACGTGGTCGGCCTCAACCCGGAGTACATCAACCGCTATCCGCACCAGTTCTCCGGCGGCCAGCGCCAGCGCATCGGCATCGCCCGCGGGTTGGCGCTGCGCCCCGAGGTGATCGTCGCCGACGAACCGGTCTCCGCACTGGACGTCTCGGTCCAGGCCCAGGTCGTCAACCTGATGGACCGGCTCCAAAGCGAGTTCGACCTGGCGTTCGTCTTCATCGCGCACGACCTGTCGATCGTCCGGCACATCTCCGACCGGGTCGGCGTGATGTACCTCGGCCGGATCGTCGAGACCGGCACCGACACCCAGATCTACGACCATCCCACCCACCCCTACACCCAGGCCCTGCTCTCCGCCGTCCCCGTCCCCGACCCGGAGGCCCGCGCACACCGCGAACGGATCATCCTCACCGGAGACGTCCCGTCCCCCACGAACATCCCCTCCGGCTGCCGCTTCCGCACCCGCTGCTGGAAGGCCCGGGAACGTTGCGCGACGGAGGTCCCCCTGCTCGCGGTCCCCGAGGCCTTCCGCACCGCCGGCGGCCCGGCGGCCCACCCCTCGGCCTGCCACTTCGCCGAGGAGAAACAGGTGGTGCCACCGGAGACCGCTCCGGGCCCGTGAAGCGGCAGGATGCCCGGACCGGGTCGATCCCGGGACCGGCAGGGACCGCCATGCCCTACGGGCTCGCCGTACTGCCGTCGCGCGACGAGCCCTGGACGCCGGGGCTGTCCTGGTCGTCCCGGTCGGGGCGGAACGACATGGCCGCAGACAGCGCACCGAGCACGTAGGGCATGTCGTCCCTGCCCGCGCCGATCAGCACGCGCGCCCCGGGCACCGGCCCGCCCAGGGCCTCGCACTCGGCGACGACCACGAACGACCCCTGAGCCGCCCCGTCCGACTGACGCCAGGAGTTGTTGAACCGCATGCGCAGCGGGTCGTCCCTGTGCGGTGTCCGCACCCGGACCAGCCGCAACGGCCCGGGGAACGGCTGGACTCCGAAGGTGCCGGTACCGATGGCCGGTCCGGGGGGCACAGCGGCGAGTCCCCGCGGGCCCGCCCGGAGCCACCCGATCGACAGCGCCTTCCACGGACCCGGTCCCCACACGACACCCGGGAAGCGGTGCTCGTCCACCGGCACAACCGGCTCCATCCGGTCCACCTCCGGCAAGCTGCGCCGCGTCCACCGGTAGGCCCAGCAGGCCATGCCCACCGCGCTCACCGCACCCACGGCACCCGCGGTCCACACCATCGTGCGGACCGAGTGCGAGTGCGTCGCGAACAGCGCGCCCAGGGCCCCGCCCAGCCCTGCCAGGACGAAGGTCACCCCCGGTGCCGTCGTCTGCCACGGCCAGCTCAGCCGGGACGCGCCCCCGCGCACGATCCGCCACAGCCCCGCCCACAGGGCCGCCACGCCCAGCCCGACGAGGACCGAGCCGAACGCGGCGGGCGGCGCGAACTCCCGACCCGGGTAGTGCGCTGCGCGGATCGTCCGCTCGTGACCGTCGGCCGACACCTTCAGCAGCCGCAACGAGTCACGCCACCAGTACAGGGTCGCCTTCCCACGCCCACCGGCGGCCTCGACGACGTCCCGGTCCTCGCTGTCGACGTCCAGCGACAGATCCAGCGTGCGCCCGTCGGACCGGCCGAACTCGAACCGGTAGCGGGCCGCCCCGGTCTTCTTGTTCAGCTTCAGCAGCACGTCGTCCACGGTGACGTGCTCCGCCCGCAGGCAGAAGGGCTCCTGGTACCGGTCCCCGCACACCTTCAGACCGCCCGTGTCCCCCCTTCGGCATCGTGTATCTCCAGGTGTCGGAAGGCGAGGTCGGCTGCGCCTGCGCGCTCCGAGATCCGTGCCATCTGCCAGGCCGAACCGAGCAGCACGACGGCCACCACGACTCGAACCGTCCCCCACACCAGGTCATGCACCCGCCCGTGCACAAGCCACACCCCCTCGCCCCCTGACGCCCCTCGCGCCAGTGCGGCAGATCGAAAGTCTGCCACCGGGGCGAGCGCCGGGAGGGAGGGGGTGACGCACCGGCCGCCCCCGTGGTGCTGCGGCCACCAGATGTTCCTCGGAGTCCTGAAACCGTGCTGCCGGTGTCTTCCGGCGGCGGCCGTCCGTAGGCTCCGGGCGGGCAGGGGCTCCACACGCCTGCCCCGGTCAGTGAAAGGACCCTCCGGACACCGTGTCGGCTTTACTCACAGGCTCCCGCCTCCGTTCCCGCACCCTGGTCTTCTCGGTCGCGTTGACCGTCGGTGTGGTGGTCGGGGTGCTCGGGCCCCTTCTGATCGACGTCACCCATCCGGTCGGCCACGCCGTCCATCTGGTCCTGTCCGCCGGATGGTCCTGGGCCGCACTGGCGTTCTGCGTCGGCCTCGCCCGGAAGTCCAGGGGTGAGGCGGTCCTCCTGGCCACCGCGTCCCTGGTCACCGCGGTGATCGCGTACTACCTGACGAAGCTGGGCCAAGGAACGTACCTGACAGTGGACTTGGACGACCCCACCGGGGCGGCGCCCTACGTCCTCTGGAGCGCGTTCGCCTCGAAGACGCTGCTCTGGTGCGGGGTCGCCTGTGTCACGGGGCCCGTTCTGGGGCTGGCCGGGAACCTGGCACGGAATCCCGGACCGCGCGGCCTGCCCTTCCGGATGCTGGTTCCCCTGCTGGCCGTCGTCGAGATGTCGGAGCGACTCGGCGTCGAAGCGCCGCTGCAGGACCCCGTGGTCGGTGCGACATGGACCGTCGTACGGCTGGCAGCGATCACCGCCCTGGTGGCCCTGGCGGGGCGCGCGGTGATGACGTGGCGGCTTCGGCCCGTCGCCGGGCAGGCGGACAAGTGAGGTGCGCCCGCCCGGCGCAGGCCCCTTCGGGGATCAGCCCGTGAGGCCCAGTGAGCGTTTGAGGAAGTCCACCTGGAGCAGAAGCAGGTTCTCCGCGACCTGTTCCTGGGGGGTGATGTGGGTGACGCCCGAGAGGGGGAGGACCTCGTGGGGGCGGCCGGTGGCGAGGAGGGCGGAGGACAGGCGCAGGGAGTGGGCGGCGACCACGTTGTCGTCGGCCAGACCGTGCACGATCATCAGCGGGCGGTGCCGGTCGGCGGGGGAGGAGAGGCCCTCGGCGGTGACCAGCGAGCTCTTCGTGTACGTCTCCGGGTGCGCGGCCGGGTCGCCCAGGTACCGCTCCGTGTAGTGGGTGTCGTACAGCGTCCAGTCCGTCACCGGGGCGCCCGCGATGCCGGCGTGGAAGACGTCGGGGCGGCGGAGCACGGCCAGCGCCGCGAGGTAACCGCCGTAGGACCAGCCGCGGATCGCCACCCGGGAGAGGTCGAGGGGGTGGGAGGCGGCGAGGTCCTGGAGCGCCTCGATCTGGTCGTCCAGGGTGAGCGTGAAGTCGTGGTGGACCGCCTTCTCCCAGGCCGGGGAGCGGCCGGGGGTGCCGCGGCCGTCGGCGACGACCACTGCGAAGCCCTGGTCGGCGAACCACTGCGAGGTCAGATGGGGGTTGTGGGCGGCCAGCACCCGCTGGCCGTGCGGACCGCCGTAGGGGTCCATGAGGACGGGGAGCGGAGCGTCACCGGAGTAGTCCCGGGGCATAAGCACGGCGCACGGGATTTTGCGTGCGCCCCCCTGCGTGAGGGTCACCCGCGGGGACATACCGGGATCTTCGGCGTGCGAGGGGACAGTCGCCGTCGGTTTCCCGTCACGCAGCACCACCGCCCGGGAACCTGGCCGATCCGGTGTCGCGGAGACGAGCACGGTGACGCCCCCGGCGCGTACCGCGGAGTGCACGCCGGGCTCCTGCGAGACGCGCTCCACGCCGAGCTCGTTCACCCGGTAGACGTGCACCTCGCCGATCTCCGGCTCGCCTGCCTCCTCGCCCGCCGACGCCGAGACCAGCACCTCGTCGTCGGAGACGTCCAACACGGCCCGGATGTGCAACTGCCCTCCGGTGAGCGGTCGTTCACCCACGGCGAGTCGTCGTGCGCCCCCCTCGTCCACGATCCGGACCAACTGCCCGGAGGGGCTCCAGCAGGGCACCCCGGGGAAAAGTTCAAGCCAATCCGGATCTTCGTCGGCGTGCACCATCCGGGTCGCCCCGGAGTCCGGGTCCACCGCCAGGACCAACTGCCCGCGCTGGTCGCGCGCCTGTACGAGCAGCAGCGGCGCACCCGCCGCTGACCAGTGCACATGCGCCAGATAGGGATACCGCGCACGGTCCCAGGAGACCTCCGTGCGCGTCCCGTCCAGCCCGATCACGAACAGCCGTACGTCCGCGTTCGGGGTGCCCGCCGCCGGGTAGCGGACGGGGTGCGGCTCACGTCCCGGATGGGCGGGGTCGGAGATCCACCACCGCTGTACCGGCGTGTCGTCCACGTGCGCCACCAGCAGCCGGTCCGACTCCGGCGCCCACCAGAAGCCCCGCAGCCGGTGCATCTCCTCGGCCGCGATGAACTCCGCCAGACCGTAGGTGACATGGTCCGCCTCGGGCGTCGCCAGCGCCCGGTCGTCCTGCCCCTCCGCCCCGACGACCCGCAGCGCACCCTGCGCGACATAGGCGACGTGCCGCCCGTCGGGCGACGGACGGGGGTCGATCACCGGTCCCGGCGTGGGCAGTTCACGTGCCGTCCCGGCCTGCAGCTCGGCCGTGAAAAGCCGCCCTGACAAGGCGAAAGAGGCCAACTCCACGGCCGCGTCGGTGGCGTAGCCGACGATGCCGGCGCCCCCCTCGCGGCTGCGCTCGCGCCGGGCCCGCTCCTCGGCCGACAGGTGCTCCGAGGCGCCGCCCAGGAGGGCCCGCGGGTCGGCCGCCACGCGCTCCCCGCCGCCCTCCGGGTCGAGGACCCACAGCGAATTCGCCCGGTCCGTACCGGAACCCGAGCGCAGGAACACCACCCGGGAGCCGTCGGGTGCCACGGTGAACGCACGCGGCGCGCCGAGCGTGAAGCGTTGGGTGCGGGCGTGCCGTCGGGGGAAGGAGTCAGCATCGGTCGTCATGCCATGACCATATTGGCCATGCGCCCCCTTGTGCGGCCGTGCGCCGACCGATGCGCACGTACGGATAGTTATGATCGTTAGCGCATAGTGGGTATGAACCTGCTGGCTGCTGTGTGGATGTATCTGCCCCCATATCCCTACCCCCCCCGAGTCCTGGGGTCCTTGGAGGTGAACCGCCGTGGCACTCTCGATTTCGGCGGTGGTGCTGCTGGCGATCATCGTCTTCCTGCTGATCAAGAAGTCGGGCCTCAAGACCGGGCATGCGGTCGTCTGCATGCTCCTCGGCTTCTACATGGCGTCGTCGACGATCGCGCCCACGATCAGTGAGTTGACGACCAACATCGCGGGGATGATCGGCAGCATCAGCTTCTGAGCCGGCCGGCCCCGTCCGGCCCGACTCCACGCCCCGCGGGGGCACCGACGCGACACGCTGGGACCGACAGGTGCACGTGAAGGAAGCCGGGCTGCTCGCCGTCATGGGGCTGACCGCATCCCCACGGGCCTGCGGGACGGATCGTGGCGGCGCCCGCTGTGGTGGGCGCGCCTGTGGTCCCTGGCGCTGTTCGTCGGCTTCGCGGCCTGGCTCCGGGGGTTGCTCAGCGGCGGACTCGACGTCGGCGAGACATGCGCGCACGCCCACCATCAGACGTACGACAGTGCCTACCTGGAGGCCCACCCCGAGGCGTTCAGCGAGCTGTTCCCGCTGAGCAACAAGTGCAACGCGCACTACGACCTGGTCCCGGCCTGGGTGAACCCGACCATCGCGAACTGCGCCGCCTTCGTGCTGCTCGCCACCGCCGTACTGCTGTGGTTCGGCACCGCCCGGCTCGCCCGCTTGATCGGGGGAGCGCCCGCGGCCACGGACCTGACCGCGGGGCGCCGGCTTTTTGGCGTCCGCTGAGGTGGACGCGCCTGTGGTCCGCCTGGGCGGCGCCTTCGGGCGGTTCAGGCCGCGGCGGGCGCCGGTTCCGCGGATGCCGCACCGGTGCGGACGGTCCTGGCGCCGCGGCGGTCGGCGATGAGGATCAGGGCCAGACCGAGCACGACCCAGGCGGTGAGGACCAGGCCAGGGGCCCCCGCTCCGGTGCCGTCGAAGAAGGCGTTGGCGCGCAGCAGGCTGCCGGACGCACCCGGCGGCAGGAGCTGCCCGAGGGCCGCCCAGCCACCGGGCAGCCAGTACGGGCCGGTGCCCAGACCGGACAGGGGGTTGCCCAGGAGCATCATCACGGCCGCGCCGATCCCGAAGCCGGCCATGCCGGTCAGGGCCTCCAGACCGACGAAGGTCATGGAGAGGGCGGCCAGGCCCAGGCTCAGCCCGAGGGCGGTGATCCAGTAGTCGCCCGCCAGCGAGCCGGTCCCCCACTGGAGGAACGCGGTGACCGCGGTTCCGGCGAACAGGGAGAAGAGCACGGCACCGGCCAGCCGTGTGCGCAGGCCGGTGCGGCCGGGGAAGAGCCGGGCGAGGAGGACTGCGGGGATCATCCCGCCGAAGACCAGCGGCAGTGCGGCGGCGGAGAACCCGGCCCCGCGGGGGTCGTCCTCGGGGAAGGGCGCGAGTTCGTGGACGGTGGGCTTCGTCTGCTGCTCGGCGGCGACGGAGTGGGCCATGGCGGTCAGCGCGCCGCCGGCCAGGGGGGCGCCCGCGGTGGCCGTGTAGACGGCGACCCCCTCGGGGGCCAGGACGAGGCCGCCGGTGATCTCACGGTCCTTGACGGCGGAGGTGAGGGCCTCGGCGCTGTCGTAGACGGTGACGTCCCACTCGTCCCCGTCGAGCGTCTTCTCCAGTGACCGGGCGGCGGCCTGCGGCCCCGAGACGCCTATCGGGACCTTGTGCGGGCCGCCGTTGACGCTGGGCAGGGCGAACGCGCAGAGCATCAGGGTGACCACGGCCGTCAGACCGAGCAGGGCGGCGACCAGTTTCCGTGCGGCGCCGGGCTGCGGGGCCTCGGTCCCCGTCGGGGGCGCGGGGGGAGGGGTGGGGTGATCGGACATGGCGGTCGCGGTCTCCTTCCGGCCTGCGGACGCGTCGCCGGGCACAGGCACCGGCGCCGGGCAGGGCGGTGACGGGAATCGGTGGTCTCGCGCCGCCCCGCACGGGCGGCACCACCCTGGAATGAAACTCGATTACAGGGTAACCTTATCCATGTGTCAAGTATCAGCGAGTTCTCTGCAGGAGCGGTGCCGGAAGAAGTGGTAAGGGCGGCACTGCGCGTCTCCCGCACCCGGGGTGTGCCGGTGGCCGACGTCCCGCTGCTGGCCGTCGCCGAGGAAGCGGGCATCTCCCGCAGCACCTTGATGCGACGGCTCGGTGGCACCCGTCGTGCGCTGGACGAGGCGGTACGGGCGGCCGGAGTGGATCCCGGAGGCCAGAAGCCGGTCCGGCTGCGCGCCGTGGAGGCCGCGGCCGGGCTCATCAGCGAGCACGGCCTGACCGCGGCCACCCTGGAACGCGTGGCCGCCGACGCCCGGTGCTCCGTGCACAGCCTGTACGCGGCGTTCGGCGGACGGGACGAACTGCTGCAGGCGGTCTACGAGCGCTACGGCCCGATCCTGGACGTCGAAGCCGTCCTCGCCGGCCCGCACGAGGACCTGCCGGAGACGGTCCGCAGGGTCTACCGTCTGCTGGCCGATGCCCTCGGTCGTGAGCCGCGGGTCCTGCCCGCCATGCTCGCCGACGCCCTCTCACGCCCCGAGGACCCGCTGGTCCAGTCCGTGTACCGGCGATTCTTCCCGCGGGTACTCGACGGCGTCGGGCAGTGGCTGACCGAAGAGATCGCCGCGGGACGGATCCGGGACCTCCCCCTGCTGCTGCTGATCCAGCAGATGACGGGCCCCGTCCTCTCCCACTTCCTGCTGCGCCCCGCCGCCGCGCACCTGCCCGGCGCGGAGCTGCCTTCCATGGAAGAGGCCATCGAGGTCTTCGCGCAGAACTTCCTCCGGGCCGTCGCCCTGCCCCCCGCCCTGACCTAGAGCAGGCTGAGTGCCTGCATCGCCTCGCGTTCGATGCGCGAGAGGTCGTGGAGGACGGAGCCGGCCTGTACGAGGTTCCTCGCGTCACCGGATTCGCCCGCTGCCGCGACGAGTGCGGCCACCTGCGTCCAGAGGGCGGCGGCCTCGGCGTACAGGGCGTGGCCGGTGCGCAGGTGACCGCTGCCGATCAGCTGGGCGCACTCGGCGAGGAAGTCCCGGTAGAGAGTGCGGAACAGGGCGCCGCCGGTACCGGCCCTCTCCATGAGGACGGCGGTCCGTGACAGGTCCTCCCGCGGATCGTCGCTGCGCTGCAGCCACTTCGGCACCTGCCCGGCGGTCTTCTCGATGCCCCGGTGGCCCAGGTTCGCGATGGGCGGGTTCAGGAAGGCGTCGGCGCAGGTCCTGATCGCGGGGATGACCCTGTCCCGCGGTGACGCCGGGCCGCCGGGCGCCGTGAGGGTGAAAGAGCGGTGCCTGGCGGTCATGGGGCCGCGCGCGGCCCTGGCCCTGGCCAGCCCGTCGAGGCCGGTGGAGACGGCCCCGCCCTGCTGGTCGGTGTCCACCAGGTAGGCGTCCTGCTCGTCGTAGCCGTACATGGCCACGACGTGCCCGCCGAAGTGCACCTCGGTGCTGAAGTAGTCCAGGTGGTAGCTGTCGAGTTGCAGGCCGACCGGCCGGCCGGCGTCGATGGGCGCCGCCACGTTCCGCCATGCCTTGCGCGGGGAGGTGGTCTCTTCGACCAGCAGCTCGAGCCCGAGGGTGGCGGCCAGGTTCCTGGTGAGCTCGAACGGCTTGACCCGGCCTCCCAGGAAGGGAAACCCCATGGCCTTGCTGTCCCAGTAGACGAAGGACAGCCCGGAGCCGAGCCCGAACAGCATGGGCTCGGACAGGTCGATCCCCTCGTGCCGCAGCAGCACGCCCAGCGCCGTCGTCTCACAGTGCTGCATGCCGCGGGCCTCGACGCCCTTCACGATGACCATGCCGCTCATTCTCTTCCCCCCCCACCTGACGACGGCGCCGTAGCCGGACAGCCTCGGCATCAGCCTGCCCGGCGGGCTCGACGCGGGCGCCGGGACACGCGTCCATGCCCGGGGGAGGACACACTGTCTCAGAACCGTGAGCACTTTGGCCGCCACTGTCCTGATGCCGCTCGTTTGAGCGCTTAAGTGACACTTGGCGGCCGAGTGCTCACGCTTTTCCATAGGGCACCCCCCTCCGGCCTCGCAGCGTCGGGGCCGTGGGGATCCCCCACACCACCCGGCGGGGCACCGACCAGTCCAGGTGACAGGCGACCCCCCGGTCTCGGTAGATGATCTCCCCCTGGATGGGCGGTCAGCCGCAATGCCGGCGGCCCTGCTAGGGGGCTTATCGGGTCGTGATCAATCTGTGCGATTCGCCCTCGCGGTGGAGCGACTTCAGGAAGCCGATCAGCTGTCCGAGCATCCTCTCGAACTCATGGGCACTCATCCGACAGTCCTCGAACTGCCCGTACATGTCCCCAAGTTCGATCTCATCCGGCCCCACGCGGCTGACCTGCGCACTCGTGGTCGACAGGGCGTAGTCGTCGCCGAACTCCTCCGCCATCCGCCGCCACTCGCGCAGATAGCCCTCCACGGCGACGGCCGAGTCGCTGAAGGGAACCAGCAAGGTCTCGACGGCGAGCCGCACGTTCTCCGGCACACCGGAGGGTGCGACGGCGAAGACCATGCCGTCCTCGTCCACGGTGAAGGACCACTCGTCGGTGTCTGTCATCAGAGCCTCCCTCGGGGGAAGAAGATGGAAAGGCATACCAGTATTCCAGCCGCCCGGTGAACCTCGCAGGTCAGACAGCGAAATCCTGCTGGAGTACTAGGCGCGTCGAGAACACATCGTCCGCGACCTCCAGTCCGCACGGCTGATCATTGGACGGGCTGGTTCACGACCATGCGAGGTTCGCTGCATCCCATGTGCGGTTGGCGGAATCGCCGTTGAGGAGCGGGTCTGCGAAGGCGGTGACCTGCCGGACGACGTCAGTGAAGCGTTCGGGGTAGCCGATCGTGGCGGGACCTTGTCGGCGGCGCCATGCGGTGTAGGAGGTCTGGCGGCGCTCGGCGAGGTCGGTGGTGGCGGCGATCCTGCGGATGATCTCGGTCTCTTCGGCGGGGAACGCGCGGCCGAGGATGTCGATGTCGCGGGTCGTCCGACGGGCGCCGAACTGGGCGAGCAGCAGGGCGCCTTTGAGGACGAAGTGCTCCCGGCCGAGGGGTGATGTCCCCAGTCGGTAGAGGAACCGTTCGAGGACGTACTCGACCATTACCTCGTCCGTGGACCGGTTGTTGCGGCGGGCCAGGTTGCGCAGGTCGTTGTAGACGCGCCCGGCAGTGGTGTCGCGTGTCGGGTTGGCCATCAGGCGAGCACCGCCTCTACTGCGGGGCGGATGACGGAGAGAGCGCCCAGTTCGTGGGCGATGTGCTGGAGTTCGCTGACCCCGCCGCGTCCGTTGCGGCGCAGGTAGCGGCCGAGTGCGGACAGGGCGAGGGTCTCGTCGATGCGGTTGCGGTGGCGCATGGCGTCGACCGTGCTGCGGGCAGCGCTGTAAAGGGGGATGGTCTCTCCGGGGGCTGCTTCGAACCGTTCGACGCCGAGACCGAAGGTCTTGGCGGCGTACTGCGCCACTACGGTCGGCGGATAGGAAATCGTGGGGCGGCGTGAACCGCGTGGCACGGCGATGTGTACCGCCGTGGGGATGTCGTCGATCAGCTCGTGCAGGGCCAGAGCGGACTCACCGCACACGACGGCACGGGGTGCCCGAGTGCACACGGCCAGCAGGTCCGTGTGTGCGGTCTCGGGTGCGTCGGCCTGTCGGTACATACCACGGGACAGTTCGTCTATCTCCCCCTCAGCGACCAAGGACGCCAGGTCGCGGGGAGAGAACAGTGCCTGGCGTGCCTGTGCCGTAGTGAACGTGGGAGAGCGGCTTGCCAGCCGCCGCTCCAAGCAGGGGTTTTCCATAGCGGTCATGTATCGAATGGCACCCCTGTATCGATGCGAGGGGGTCGATTTGATGCGTCCTGGCTGTGGGGCGCGGTGAACAAGCGTCCAGCAACGGTTCACCACCGTTTGTCCGGGTGGGTTCCGGAGTGGACGCGGGCCCACTGGGTGCAGGCATGCAATCCGTTCGGCTACGAGGATCTGACCGCTCGCGACAAGGTCAACTTCGACATCACGTGAATGAAGGGCCCCGCCCGAGGTGATCGTCTGCGACCTCCAGTCCGCCCTCGACGAGTTCACCGCCATCGCCCGTTTCCTGGGCGGCGAAGTGGGCGTACTGGAGGTCGAGCAGCGGGTCGCTGGGTCAGCCCCTTACCGCGTACGGGACGAAGTCGGCCCACGCGGAGGGGGCGAAGGCCAGCCGGCCGCCGTCCACGTCCTTGGAGTCACGGACGTGGATGGTGCCGGGCTGGGTGGCGATCTCGACGCAGGAGTCCGTCTCCGCCCCGCTGCTGTAGCTGCTCTTGAACCACGTCAGGTCGCTAGCGTCCCTGGACGAGGTGTTGCGGATCATGTCTCCCCCAGCAGTTGGTCGATGAACACGGCCGACTCGCGTGGTGTGAGAGCCTGCGCCCGGATGATGCCATAACGGAGTTCAAGGATACGGAGTTGCCTCGGGTCGGAAACCGCTCGGCCGTGGGCAACGCCCGGTGAGCGGCCCACCGCCGTTCCATCCTCGAACTTCAGCACTTCGATCGCCCCGTCCACACCGGCGTGCTCCTCGCGGTCCACCGGCATCACCTGGATCTCGACGTTCGGCAACTTCCCCAGCTCAAGCAGGTGTTCGAGCTGCTGGCGTACCACCATTGTCCCCCCGAGCCGCCTCCTGAGCGTCCACTCGTCCTGGATAAAGCTGAGTTCGGGTGCCGAGTCGCGCTCGAAGACAGATTTACGGGCCATGCGAGCAGCTACACCTCGTTCGACTTCCTCCTCGGAGTATCGAGGTCGCCGCATCCGGAACAGAGCTTGCGTGTAATCCGGCGTCTGCAAGAGGCCGTGGATGTTCACGGGGTCATACAGCTGGAGCTCAACCGCCCGCCCTTCCATCTGCGCCAAGTCCCGCACCTTCTTCGGGTACCGGACCTTCTTCACGTCCTCCTTCATCGCCGAGATGAGGCCACCGGCATTGAACAGCTCGTCCGCCGTGTCCAAGAACTCGGGCCGGGGGATGCGCTTGCCGCTCTCGATCTTGTACACGAGGTCGTCGCCGTAACCGACCGCCACCGCGAAGTCGCCGACCCTCATGCCCGCCGCCTCCCGGCGGAGCCTCAACTGCCGTCCCACGGTGGCCACTACCGCGAGTGCCCAGTCGTCGTCCGGGTCGACCTCCCATCCCGGTTCATCCGTCTGGTCCGCCTCGGTCGTGACCCGCACCGCCTCGCCGTTCACCGACATGTCGCGCTCCTCCGTTGTGCCGCGCAGTATCGTCACGACGTGCGGGTGAGGGGCCGCGTCGACAGTTCGGACAAGGCCGGGCAAGCCGTGGACGGTCACCCTACGCAGCGCCGTGATTACTCATCACGGTATGTCCGGTCGGCCACGCTGAGTGACGTGAATCAGGAAATTGCCGAGACCAGATCCCAACCCGACAGCGGAATCCGCGACTTCACCGTGCTGCTGTCGTCCACCCCGCGCGGTGCCCGCCTCGCCCGTCTGCTCGCGGCGGACGCGCTCCGGGACTGGGGGCTTCCGCAGGAGGCGGCGAGCCATGTCGTGGCGGAGCTGGCGGCCAACGCGGCCACTCATGGCCGGCTTCCCGGGCGCAGCTTCCGCCTGACGCTCTACGTGGTCGGAGGCACGCTCCGCATCGAGGTCACAGACACGCGCGGCGAGCGGCTGCCCGCACTCCAAGCGCCCGATGACGGGGCCGAGTCGGGGCGTGGGCTGCTGCTCGTCGAGGCGCTCGCCGACCGCTGGGGAGTGGTCGAGGGGCGGTTCCCGCGGAAAACCGTATGGGCCGAACTGAGCCTGACGCCACCGGAACGCGACATCGCGGGTTCCGGCGGCGTCGACGGCTGAAAAGACAAAGAACGAGGGGGAAAGAACCCCACCAAGCCCCACCCCTCCCGCCCGTGGCGTGCACTCACTCGGGCGGGTGAACATCTCCGGTTCGGCTGGATTTTCGGGCCGTCGAGGACCGACGCTCAGCGCAGGACAACAGCAGACATGCGACGGCCCCCGCCGGGACTGCAATCCCAGTGCGAGGGCCTGACCACCGAGGAAGACAGGACTTCCCGATGGGTACCCAGAACCCTAGCGCGCACCCGCGCGCCCAGGCCCGTATCGCGGGCAACCAGCGCCCGAACCGGGGCCACCGCACCGGTGGGCTCCAGCACGACAACTCCCGCCACACCACCCGCTTCACGGTCATCGGCAACCACCTCGCCCAGCACCAGAAGCTCTCGCTGCTCGCCATCGGGCTCGGTACGCACCTCCAGTCGCTGCCGAAGGGCGCCCCGGCGGACATCAAGACCCTCTCCGCCCGGTTCCCCGAGGGGGCCACCCGTATCGCCGCCGCCCTGCGCGAGCTGGAGGCCCACGGCTACCTGCGCCGCGAGCGCGTACGCACCTCCTCCGGCCGGATCGTCACCCGCACGACCTCCTGCAACCAGCCGGAGGCGGCCCGCCACCACGCCGGGACACCCACCTGTCCGGCGGCGGAACCGCAACAGCAGGAGCGGCAGGAAGCGTGCGAGGAGCGGGAGTCGCCGCGCGCGGCGCGTGAGGAACGAGCTCCCCGCAAGCAGCTCCCTGCCGTACCCGGCCCCGGGTACCCCGCCCCCGCGCTCCTCCAGGCCGCCACCGACCTCCTCGCCGGCCTTCAGCGCCACGACCCCCGGCTGCTCCTCTCCGCCTGCGACACGGCCCACCTGGCCCCCGGCGTCGCCGCCTGGCTGGAGCGGGACGTCACCCCCGCCGCCGTACGCCACGCCCTGACCGCCGACCTGCCGCCCGAGGGCGTACGCCGCCCCGCCGCGATCCTGGCCCACCGCCTCACCGCCCAGCTGCCGTCCCCGCCCCCGTTCCGCGCACCGGCCGAGCCCTCACCCGGCCGGTACGAGATGCGCAACTGCGACGGCTGCGACCGCGGCTTCCGCGCCCCGGTACCGGGCCCCGATCGCTGTCGCGACTGCCGAACCGAATGCAGGGAGGTCGGTTGACATGAGCGTGCGTCAGGGCGTCTCCCGCCTCCACCGGGCCGTGCGGGATGCGGTTCGGTCGATGGACGACACCGGCACCGTCCCGGGCACATGCGCGAGCACCAAGACAGGCATCATCGACGAGAGGGCCGCCCTCCGCTCCGCGGACCCGGCGCGGGCACTGCTGGAACGGGCGGCCGGGCACTCGGCCCCGCCCTCGGGAAAGGGGCTTGGCCCGGCTTGCGGTGCCGTGAAGAACGTGGGGATGCCTGCGGAGGAGGAGGACGGTTCCTGGTAGAACTGGGCCGTGCCGCTCCGGAGTGGCACGGACAGCCATCTTGCCCGGCGGATCCCCTCCGCGTAGGCGGGCGCGACGAGGCCGACGCGGTCGCGCAGCCGGCGTGGGAGGGGCGGGCGGGAGTCCCCGTCGGTACCGGTCACGGGCGCCCTCCCGGAGTGGGGCGAGTGGTCAGGGACGGGTGCCGGGCGGGTTCGGGCGGGCGAGGCCGAGATCGTAGGCGAGGATCGTCGCCTGGACGCGGTCCCGCAGGCCGAGCTTCCGCAGCAGCGCGTTGACGTGGGACTTCACGGTGCCGACGGTGATGCCGAGCTGCTCGGCGATCTCCCCGTTGGTGAGGCCGGAGGCGACCAGGGTGAGGACGGTGCGCTGGCTGCCGGTCAGGCTGTCCAGCCCGGGGGAGCTGCCTGCCGGGACCGCGGGGCCCCGTCCGGACGCGTAGTGGCCGATGAGGCGGCGGGTCGCGGACGGCGCGAGGACGCTCTCCCCCGCCGCCACCACCCGGATTCCCCGGAGCAGTTCGGCGGGGTGGACGTCCTTGAGGAGGAAGCCCGACGCGCCGGCGCGCAGCGCGTCGAAGACGTAGACGTCGAGGTCGAAGGTGGTCAGGACCAGGACCTTGGGCGCGTCCTCGCGGCCGGTGATGATGCGGGTGGCGGCGATGCCGTCCAGTTCGGGCATGCGGACGTCCATGACGACCACGTCGGGCGACAGTTCCCGGGCGAGCCGTACCGCGGCGGCGCCGTCGGCGGCCTCACCGACGACCGTCATGTCCTCCTCGGCGTCGATCACGGCGGCGAATCCCGCCCGCACGATGCCCTGGTCGTCGACGACCAGCACGTCGAGGCTCATCGTTGTCCCTCCTCGATGCCCGGCGCGCCCGCGAGGGGCAGCCGGATCCGTACGGTGCCCCGGGGGCCGGTGGTCAGCGTGCCGCCGAGTGCGGTCACCCGAGTGGCCAGCCGCTCGTCGGCGGCCGTGTCCGCGGTGTCGGGCACTCCGGTGGCGGTGAGCGTCAACGTATCGGCTTCCGCGTCCAGTTCGACAACGGCGGGTTCGTCCCCGCCGACGGCCAGAACCGTCTCGGCGGCGTGGTAGGCGGCCAGGTCGACGGCGGTGGGAAGACGTGCCGGTACGCGGTCGGTCAGCCGTATCTCCACGTCCCGGCCGGTGGCCCGGCACTGGTGGGCGAGCAGGTCGAGCGCCTGCAGGGTGGGCTGGGGCCGCAGGGCGGGCTCCGCCTGCTCGTCGCGGACCGCGTCGAGCAGGGCGCGCATCGCGGCCAGGGCCTCGCGGGCACGGTCGGCGGTCGCGTCGAGGCGGCCCGCCTCCGCCTCCGCGACCATGTCGGCGGTGCGGGAGAGGACGGTGGTCTCCAGTCCGGCGGCGATCCTGCGACGCTCGGCCCACGCGTCCCGGACGGCCTCCTCGGTCCACGTGACGAGCCGGTCCTGATGGGTGCCCCGGGCGGCCCGCTCGCGCCGGCCGCGCCGGGTCCCGGCCCAGCGGCTCGCGCCGACCACCAGAGCCGTCGCGGCCGTCGTCCCGGCGACGACCGCCACGACGGGGAGTGCGGTGCCCCGGTCCAGGACCGCCGCCGTGGCGGCCCCCGCGTGCACGGACACGGCGGCGACCGGGAGAACCGGGTGCCTCACCGGCCGGGTGGCGGGCGGAGTCGGGCGCGAGTGGATGCCGGTGCCCACGGCGGACGGACCGGCGGTGTCCGCTGCCCGCGCGTGCGGGGGGCGGATCTCGGCGAACCGGTCGCGCAGCCGCTCGACGACCCGCGCGTCCGGGTGCGGGGGGCGGGCTCCGGCACGGGACGGGGCGGCGGCCCTCCGGGCGGCGTCCGCCACGAGCACCGCGCAGGTGGCCGGCAGGCTCAGCGCGAGAGGCAGCAGCACCGGGCCGGTGTAGTGGCCCGCGGACATCGCCGCCGGCCAGAGCGGGACCAGGGCGAGCAGGGCACCCCGGGCCGCGCGGGGCGACCTGCGCAGCCACAGCAGGGCGACCGCCTGGGCCACGGCGAGCAGCCCGAAGAACACGCCCGCGGGCACCGTCGCACCGGGCTGCAGCGCCTCCTCCCGGTGGAGCACCAGCATCGGCAGCGTCGGCTGGACGACCAGGCCGAACGCGGCCGTCAGCTGCGCCAGGCGGTAACCGCGCGGGACGGAACGTTCCACCGGGGCTCCGGTCCGGCCCGGCAGAGCCGCGCGCACCTCCCAACCGCCCTCCGCCGTGGGGCCGGTGACGAGGGTGCCGCCCGCCTCACGGGCCCGCGAGCGCAAGAAGTCCTGGCCGCGTCCGCCGCCGAGTCCCGCGCCGTGCGCCGCCGCACCGGCCGGCGCTGCCGAGCTGGTGACCGTGACGTCGGTGCCGGTGTCGCCGTACCGGACGCGCACCGTCGTCCGCGCGCCGGGAGCGTGCCGCGCCACGTTGGTCAGCGCCTCGCGCACGATGCCGTACGCCGCGTCCGCGACGGTGCCGTCCGGCAGCGGGTCGATCTCACAGTCGATCCGCTGGTCCAGGCGCCGGAAGCCCGCGACCAGATCCTGCAGCCGCTCCTCCGGTGAGGGAACGTCCTCGCGGGAGGGCGCCGGGGCCCGTACGGCACGGAGCGCGCGGGTCACCTCGTGACCGGTGCCGACGGCGAAGTCCAGTGCCTCCCGCACGAGTTCGGGGCGGCGGTCGCGCAGCCCGAGCGCAGCTCCCGCCGTGACGACCACGGCGGTCAGATGGTGGGCGCTGACGTCGTGCAGCTCCCGTTCCATGCGCCGCCGCTCGACCGCCGGCAGGCGGTGGCGCTCGGCCTCCGTACGCTGCCGCAACCGCTCGGCGGCGCGGCGCGCACGGCGGGTCCGTCGTACGCGGACACCGGCGCCGCACGCGGCGGCGTACAGCAGCGCCGTCAGGGCGAGGTGGAGGCTCTCGCGGCTGCTGATCCCGTGCAGGCTGACGTTGTACAGCGGCTGCCAGACGGTGAGCGTCAGGACGCACAGCACCGCGGTGAAGGCGTCCCGCCGGGCCGCCACCGTGAACAGGGCCAGCCCCACCCCGGCCGTGCCGAGCACCGCCGTCGCCCCGGCGGGCAGCGGGCCGGCGCCCAGCGCGCAGGCGGCGACGACCACGAGGAGGGCGACCACCGGACGGTTGCGGCGCAGGACGAGCGCGGCCGTCACCGGCACGGCGACGAGCACCGCCACCAGGAGGGCGCCCGGGGACGGGGCCGCCCCGCGCACCAACGGTGCCCCCGGCCACACCAGGGCCTGGGCACAGAGCAGCAGGACCGGGAGAAACCGGTCGTCGGTTCGGTTCATGGCTGGACAAGGCTATGACCGCGGACGCGGGGCCCGGCTCCCGCTGAAGGCGGATTCCCGTCTCTTACCCGGGTTGCAGAGGCTCTGCCCGCGGTTCCATCCGCCGGTCATCCCGCAGGGCGACGACCGCGCCGGGTGCCCGGGCCTAGGCTCGATCACATCGAGAAGGCGGCCGACCACCGCCTCCCCGAACACGCCCCACCAGCGCCTTCGCCGCGTTCAGCGGTCCTTGCCCGTCGTACACGTCGTACCTGGGTGAGCGGGCGCGTCCGATGCTCCACCACACGCGATTCCAGGGGGATTTCCCATGTCCAAGCGCATCATTTCCGCCCCGCCCGCCCGAACCCGCCCGGCACCCGTCTCTGACCGCTCGACCCACTCCGGGAGCGTGCCCGTGACCGGTACCGACGGGGACTCCCGCCCGTCCCTCCCGCGCCGGCTGCGCGACCGCGTCGGTCTCGTCGCGCTCGCCTACCTCGGGCTCTGCGCGGCCGTGCTCGTGTGGGCGGTGGTGGCGAGCGTGACCGACGACTCCGGCGAGGCGATGGCGCTCGTCTTCCCGCTCCTCGTCACGGCCCCCGGCAGCCTCGTCGTCCTCGTCCTGCCGGAACACGGCTCGATGTTCTTCGCCTCGCTCGTCATCGGGGCCGCGGTCAACGCCGCGATCATCAGTTGGTGCACCAGCGTCCTGCGCCGGGGGCGCCCGGACCCGGAGTCCTGATGCCGCTCCCGGGCGCGATGGCGGGGCAGGTGCCCGCGCCCGGGCCTGACACACCGTCCCGAAGCGTGAGCGCTTCGGCCGCCGCTGTCCTGATGTCGCTCATGTGAGCGCTTGCCTGACACCTGGACGCCGAGTGCTCACGCTTTTCCACGGAACATCCGTCTCCGGCCCCGCAGCATCGGCACCGCAAAGACTCCTGCACCACCCGGCGGGACAGCAACCCCCCCTCCCGGGCCCCCGACCGTTGCCGCGACTGCCGGAACCGAACGCAGGGAGGCCGGGCCGGCATGAGCGTGCGTCAGGGCGCCTCCCGCCTCCACCGGGCCGTGCGGGATGCCGTTCGGTCGACGGACGACACCGGCACCGTCCCGGGCACATCCGAGATCACCGAGGCAGACGTCATCGGCAAGAGGGCCGCCCTCCGCTCCGCGGACCCGGCGCGGGCACTGCTGGAACGGGCGGCCGGGCACTCGGCCCCGCCCTCGGGAAAGGGGCTTGGCCCGGCTCGCGGTGCCGTGAAGAACGTGGGGATGCCTGCGGAGGAGGAGGACGGTTCCTGGTAGAACTGGGCCGTGCCGCTCCGGAGTGGCACGGACAGCCACCTCGCCCGGCGGGTCACTTCCGCCCCGGCCATCCTCCTGGAGCCCGCCGTGTCCTTACGGACAGGTACCGTCCGCCCGATATCCCTGCTCCTGTCGACCGTGTTCGCGGCCGGAACGCTCACCGGCTGCATGCTGCAGGAACTCGCCAGGGACTGCGGGGGGACCGACGGCCGGGTGAAGGAGATGGCCGCGCTCGACATCCTCGACTCCCGGCCCGCCGAGGCCACCGTCGCCCGGGGCTTCGAGAAGGTCGACGCCGGCTGCTGGGCGGACAGCGGCGATGTCGCGGTGTACGCCGACCGGACCTACGCCTTCCCCGGAACGCAGGGCGAAGTGGCCGCACACTACCGGACGGCAGTGGCACGGGACGGATGGAAACCGGACCCCGAAGCCGTGCCCGACGACCTGTGCTTCGTCAAAGAGGAAATGTCCCTGCACATCTCCTTCCTCACCGCCGAGGGCCTCGAGGAGGACGGTCACGGAAGCCGTCCCGACCTCACCACCGGGGCCGGCTACTCGATCAATGTCCACTCGTTCGTGAACAGCGGCGTCGGAGCGGGCTGCTAGAAGTCGCCGCCGCAGCGTCACGCCCGCCTCAGGAGTGATGCGAGGGTGACGGCCGCGTCGTGCGTGAGTGAAGCCTTCCGGCCGCCGCGGACCGTGGACGGGTCCGGCCGCAGGACCGGCGCTACGCGGTCGGGCCGGGGATCCGCAGGTTGCTCTTTCCGTTGACGGTGGGGTCCTTCGTGTTCTGGAGGGTGTCGAGAATGGCCAGGCCCTGGCTCACCAGGCCCGCGGCCATCTGACTGACGCCCTCGGTGCCGTTGAGGACGGTGAGGTGGGCGCCCGCCATGCCGCGGGCGGCCGCGTCGGCGAGGGCCGGCAGGTTCTCCACCACACGGTTGGCGGCGATCAGTTCCTGGTTGCCGTCGCGCAGCGAGCGGGCGCGGGCGGTGTTCGCGTCGGCCTGGGCCTGGGCGAGTGTCCGCTCGGTGTAGGCGTTGCCGTCCGCCTCGAACTTGGCCCTGTCCCGGGCGGCTTCGGCCAGGGTGCGCTGCCGGTACGCCTCGGCGTCCGCCGGGCGCCTGACCTCTCCTTCGAGGCGCTGGGCCGCCAGTTCGGCCCGGCGCTTGGCGAGCGCGGTCTGCTCCTCGATGACCTCGTGGGACGCCGTGGCCTCGGCGAGCGGGCCGGCCTGGGCGGCTCGGGCCTTGGACTGCTCGGTCTCGGCGAGGAACCCGGCCCGCTTGATCGCGGTGTCCCGCTCGTACTCCGCCTTGAGGGCGGCCGCCTGCTGTTCGCGTTCGGTCGCCTCCTGGTCGGCCTTGGCCTGGGCGATGCGCGCCTGGCTGGCGACCGCGGCGGCGTGCGGGGCGGCGAGGTTGTTGATGTAGCCGGTGGCGTCCTCGATCTCCTGGATCTGGAGCGCGTCGACGACGATGCCGAGTTTCTCCATCTCGCTGTGGCTGCCCGCCATCACTTCCTGGGCGACCCGGTCACGTTCCCGGATGATCTGTTCGACGGTCAGTCCGCCGACGATGGACCGGAGGTGTCCGGCGAAGATCCGGCCGACGAGCTCCTCCATCTGCTCCTGCTCGGAGAGGAAGCGGCGGGCCGCATTGGCGATCGAGACCGCGTCGTCGCCGACCTTGAACACGCAGACCGCGCGCACATGCAGCTGGATGCCCTGCTGGGTGACGCAGTCCTCCGCGATCTCCGCTTCCCGCAGTGCCAGGGACAGCATGCGGGCCTTCTGCATCACCGGCAGTACGAAACTGCCGTGACCTGTGACGATACGGAACTGCGTGCCCTGCGCCTGCCGTTTCGTACCGGATATGAGCATGGCCTCATTGGGCGCGGGGACCTGCCAGAACAGCATGGGAGAACTCCCGTCGAGCAGCGGGACGCAACATGTTTTCAAGGCCTTTGCAGGGCCGTTCAGGGCGATTCAGGGCGATTCAGGACGGTAGCGGCTCGACGATCACCGAGCGTGCCGAGAGGGAGTCGACGACGACGACCCGTGCGTTCCTTGCGAGGGGGGTGTTGGTGCGCGACCACGCCGCGTAGGTCTCCGAGCCCCCGCGTACGGCCACCAGGACCTCACCCGGTCCGTCCGGAGGAATCCCCACGGTGATCCTTCCGATCGCTCCGACCGGACTCCGGGAGGACTCGTCAGCGCCGGGCACGGGCCCTCTCGCCGGGCATACGCCTCATGATCACAGGCGATCACCTCCGGCCCCGTCCTCGATCGAGAGCGGCCGCGACACTCGAGTCGGCGGCGACGACTCTCCCGATGCCTTCACGGTACTCCCGCCCGGCAGGGGGCGGGACGGCGCCGTGCCCGCGGGGCCGCCGGGCGACTCGTAGGCTGGCCCCATGACGGAACTGCCCTCCTCCAGCCTCCGGCCGGGGGGACCCCCCTCTCGCTCCGCTCGGCGGATGATGCTCGTGCACGCCCATCCGGACGACGAGTCGATCAACAACGGCGCCACCATGGCCCGGTACGCCGCCGAGGGGGTGCACGTGACACTGGTCACCTGCACGCTCGGTGAGCGCGGCGAGGTCATTCCGCCCGAGCTGGCCCACCTGAGCGGTGCCGCCCTCGGGCAGCACCGGATGGGGGAGCTGGCCGAGGCGATGCGCGCGCTCGGGGTCGACGACTTCCGGCTGCTCGGCGGTGCCGGGCGCTACAGCGACTCCGGGATGATGGGCCTGCCCGACAACGACGATCCCGGCTGCTTCTGGCAGGCCGACGTCGACCAGGCCGCCGGTCTGCTCGCCGAGGTGATCCGCGAGGTCCGGCCCCAGGTCCTCGTCACGTACGACGAGCGCGGCGGCTACGGGCACCCCGACCACATCCAGGCGCACCGCGTCGCCATGCGCGCCGTCGAGCTGGCCGCGGGGGCCGGAGCGGACGAGGCGGACGGGTGGGACGTTCCCAAGGTGTACTGGAACCGGATGCCCCGCCCCGTCGCCGAGGCGGCCTTCGCGCGTCTGGAGGACGAACTCTCCGGGCTGCCGTTCGACAAGGCAGGCAGCATCGGTGACCTGCCCGGAGTCGTCTCCGAGGTGCACGTCACCGCCGAGGTCGACGGCACGGCGTACGCCGCCGCCAAGGCCGCCGCGATGCGGGCGCACGCCACCCAGATCACGGTGGCCGAGCCGTACTTCGTGCTCTCCAACGCACTCGCGCAGCCGCTGTTCACCACCGAGTACTACGAGTTGGTGCGCGGAGAACGCTCCGTCGGCAGGGAGAGCGACCTGTTCGCGGGAGTGGACACCGGAGTCGGGGCGGGGGAGGCGTCGTGAGCGACCGGAGCGGCCAGGACCGGCCCGTCTCGGTGCTGGCCCAGCCGCTGCGACTGCCCTCCGCCGGGCGGCTCGCCGCCTGCCTGGGGCTGTTCGCCCTCGGTGCCGTGGTGGGTGTGGCGGGGACGCTGGTGCAGCCCGCCTGGTTCCCGGGCGGGCTGCTGCTCGCCCTCGCGGGCGAGGCCGGGCTCTGCCTCGCGGCGGGCATCGTCCTCCGCAGCCGGGCCGGGGCCGCGTCGGCCGCCGGTGGCTGGGTGCTCGTCGTCCTCCTGCTCACCGCCAACCGCCCGGAGGGCGACTTCCTGTTCGCCGCGGGAGCCGGGTCCTATCTCTTCCTGCTCGGCGGCATCGTCGTCGCTGTGATCTGTGCCACCCTCGCGCCGGTGCGGCAACCGAACGGCCGTACCGTCCGACTTGGGAAGTGACGTACCACTTCGCCGGGGTACGCGCGTGCGGGTCCCGTGCGGGTTTCCCCGGCGGTCCTGAGAAACGGGCCGTACGTGGCCAGTATGGTGGTGCGCGCGCCGCTGAGCCTCCCCGAACTCTCGGCTCCGGTCGAGTCGGGGGGGACCCCACCGTGAGGTCGTGACGGGCGGCGGAGCCAACCGGGAGAACCTGCCTTGAGTCGTGAAACTGACACTCCGTCCACCGGGCCCAACGGGCGCGGCGGAGCCGCGTACCCGTCGGGCACTCCGCCCTACGGGATTCCGGCGATTCCGGACGAGGCGACGGCCGCGGGCCGGCCGGCCGCGCGGTCGGACGAACGGCGTCCGGACGAACGCAAGACCGAGACCACCCTGACGACCAGGATCCGGATCAACATCCCCGGATCGAGGCCCATTCCGCCGGTCGTCGTGCGCAAGCCCGTCACGGACGGCGAGGGCACGGACGACGGCGGAACCCAGTCCGACACCCGTGCCGAGGGGCGGGCGCCGACGCCCGGGTCCGCGGGCACCGGTACGGGCGTCGGGCCCGGCTCCGGTTCCGGTGAGCCGCCCGCGCCGGCGGCTCCGGGCGCGCCGTCCGGCGGCTCGGGGCAGCTGGTTCCGCAGCAGCCGGCCCCGCAGCAGTCGGCCCCGGCGGAGAAGCCGACCAGTGACTGGTTCGCACCCCGCAAGTCCGGCGCGGGCAAGGGCGGTACGGGCGGCGGCTCCGGCAACGGGGCGGGTGCGCCGAGCGGTTCGGGTTCCGCGGCCCCCGCGGGCAGCCCCGCCGGTGCCCCCGGTGCCCCTGGCGCCGGTGCGCCCGGTGGTGCGCGGCCGGGTGGACGTCCGGCCGGCGTGGTCGGCGGCATGAGTGTGACGAGCGGCGCCCGGCCCGGCGGCCCCACCGGCACGAACGGTTCCGCACCCGGCGCCGGCGGGCTCTCCGGCGCGACCGGCGGCCCGGTGGCCCCCGGGCGCGGCGGCGGCACCGGTTCCTTCGACGTGACCGAGGCGCTGGCCGGCGGCGGCCAGGCCGGGCACTCCGGCGCTCCCGAGCAGCCCGGCGCGTCCAGCCCCTCCAGCCCGTCCGGTCCGTTCGGACCGCCCGGTCAGTCCGGTCAGCCCGGCCAGTCCAGGCCGGCGCTGTACCAGGGCGGGCCCGAAGGGCCCACGACCGGCCCGGTCACCGGCCGGGGGCCGATGATCCCGCCGCGCGGCAGCGGCCCCCGCGGCGCGGGCGGCCCCGGCAGCGGGCTGAGCGACGACACCGCGAGCCTCACCCCGCAGATCCACGCCCCCGACCCGGACGCCCCGGGCTACGACGCCCACTACGACAGCGCCACCGGGTACACCGGCACCAGGAACGCCCCGGTCGTCCCGGCGAGCGCGGCCTTCGACGCGGACGACACCCCCGCCGGCGGCCGCGGCTCGCTCACGCCCTCCAGGTTCCCCGAGCCGGCCGCCCCGACCCCGCCCCCGGCGGCGTCCTCGAAGGCGCCGAAGAAGAAGGGACGCAGCAAGCTCCCCCTGCTCGGCGGCGGCGTCGTCCTCCTCCTCGGGGTCGCCTACGGCGCCGGTCTGCTGATGAACCACTCCGACGTGCCCAAGGGCACCACCGTGCTCGGCGTCGACATCGGCGGCGGCACCCGCGACGAGGCCGTGAAGACGCTCGACAAGGCCCTCGCCGACCGGTTGAACAAGCCGCTCGAGCTGGCCGTCGGCGACAAGACCGTCGAACTGCAGCCGGACAACGCCGGACTGCAGCTCGACACCGACGCCACCGTCAGCGCCGCGGCGAAGAGCGACTACAACCCGGTCTCCGTGATCGGCTCGCTCTTCGGCAACAGCCGCGTCGTCGACCCCGAGATCCCCGTCGACGAGGAGAAGCTGCAGGCCGCCCTGGAGGCCGCGGGCGGCGGCTCCGGCAACGACGGCACGATCACGTTCGAGTCCGGCAAGGCCGTCGCCGTCTACGGCGAGCCCGGCGCGGGCATCGACGTCGACAAGTCGGTCGACGCGATCGAGGCGGCGTACCGGACCCAGGTGGAGACCGGTTCCTCCTCCCCGGTGAAGGTCCCGACCACCATCCAGGAGCCCACGGTCTCCAAGGCCGAGGTCGACCGGATGATGAAGGAGTACGCCGAGCCGGCGATGTCGGCCAATGTGACCGTGCAGACCGATGCGGCGCACTCGGTGGCGATGAGTCCGCAGAAGTCGCTGTGGAAGTTCCTCAGGGTGGAGGCCGTCGACGGCAAGCTGGTCGACAAGCCCGACCTGAAAGCCCTGGAGGAGCTCTACGGCCAGACCTTCGACGGTGTGGTGATCACCCGGGGCAACGGCGAGAAGACACCGGTCACGCCCCAGGACGTCTACGCCGCCCTGCGTCAGGCACTGACGAGCACCGGCGACCGCGTCGCCGTCATCGAGACCGACCCCAGCTGATCGGGACCGGCCCCGGCCGCCGCGTGACCTCCGTCACGCGGCGGCCGGGGCCGAGTGCTTCCGGGGCGCACCCGGAGGGTCCCCGCCTCAGACGTCCCTGGGACGCACCATGCACAGCGCCCAGATCATGAAGCCGGACAGTCCGATCATCACGACCGACCAGACCGGGTAGTACGGCAGCGACATGAAGTTGGCGATCATGATGAGCCCGCCGATCGCCACCCCGGCCACCCGCGCCCACGTCTTCGCCTGGAGGAGCCCGGCGCTGACGAGCACGGCCAGCACGCCCAGGGCCAGGTGGATCCAGCCCCAGGACGTGAGATCGAACTTGAAGACGTAGTTCTGCGTGGTGACGAAGACGTCGTCCTGGGCGATCGCGGAGATGCCCCGGACGATGCCGAGGATCCCCGCGAGCAGCAGCATGACGCCGCCGAAGACGGTCATTCCACCGGCCACCTGGTGTTTCGCGGACGGTGTGCGGGTGCGTGCGTGTGCGTGCGGAGCGTGTGTGGCCATGTCGCCACCTCATTCCGTCGTGTGCGGTCGGGGTGCGGGGCGTGGGGGCGGGCCCGGTGTGGGTCCGGTGTGGGTCCGGTGTGGGTCCGGGGCGGGTCCGGGGCGGGTCAGCGGGCGTGCCCGGAGCCGTGGCCGCTCAGCACCAGTTCCTTGGCCCGGTTGAACTCCTCGTCGGTGAGGTCGCCGCGCGAGCGGATCTCGGACAGCCGGTGCAGTTCGTCGGCGGTGCCGGTCTGTGTGCCGTGACCCGCCGCGGTCTCCCGGATGTAGCTGTCGAACGCCTCCTGCTGCGCGCGGGCCTGCGCGATCTCCCGCCGCCCCATGTTCTTGCCGCGGGCGATGACGTAGACGAACACGCCGACGAAGGGCAGCACGATGACGAAGATCATCCAGCCGGTCTTGGCCCAGCCGCTCATCGAGTCGTCCCGGAAGATGTCGACGACGACCCGGAACAGCAGCACGAACCACATGACCCACAGGAACAGCAGCAGCATGGTCCAGAAGGCTCCGAGCAGGGGGTAGTCGTACGCGAGGTACGTCACGGGACTCATGGCTCTCCTCCGTCCGGCGCGGGGATGCGCGCCGGTTCCAGGCTGCCCACGGCGACGACCGTGCCGCCTCACCCCCGACGGGTGATCCCGGCGGGGTACGGAGTGCGGTGCGCTGGAGAGCGGACGTACGCCGAAGCCGGCCGAAGCCGGCAGAAGCCAGGAGGCCGGACCATGACCGCACCGAGCGCCGTCGCCGCGGCCCTCTCCCCGGCCGAGCGGACCGAGCGGGGCCGACTGGCCCGCAAACGCGTCGCACGCTCGGCGCACAGTCGGTTCGCGCCCGGCCCCGACCGCTTCGACCCGGTCGACGTGCTCGCGCGCCAGTCGGCCACGCGGGTGCCCGAACTGGTCCCGATCCGGTACGGGCGCATGCTGGAGTCGCCGTTCCGCTTCTACCGGGGCGCCGCCTCGATCATGGCCGCCGACCTCGCCACGCTGCCGCACAGCGGGCTGGAGGTGCAGCTGTGCGGCGACGCGCACCTGCTGAACTTCCGGCTGCTGGCCTCACCGGAACGGCATCTCGTCTTCGACATCAACGACTTCGACGAGACCTTCCCCGGCCCCTTCGAATGGGACGTCAAACGGCTCGCCGCCAGCCTCGTCATCGCCGGCCGAGCCAACGGCTTCTCCGCGCGGGAGCAGAACAAGACGGTCATCGCCTGCGCACGGGCGTACCGCGAACGGATGCGGGACTTCGCCGGCATGCGCACCCTGGACATCTGGTACGCCCAGGACGACGTCGACCGGATGCGGGAACTCCTCGCCTCCTCCCTCGACCGGTCCGTCCGGCGCCGTACCGAACGGGCCGCCGAGCGGGCCCGCGCCCACACCTACCTCCAGGCCGTCGACCGGCTCACCCGGCTCACCCCCGAGGGCCGGCGGATCACCCCGGACCCGCCCCTGATCACCCCGCTGCGCGACCTGCTGGCCGACGCGCCCGGCCGCGACGAGGAGAGCGAACTGCGTTCCGTCCTCAAGGGATACGCGGACACCCTGTCCTCCGAGCGCCGGCATCTGCTGCGCCGGTACCGGCTCGTGGACACGGCCCGCAAGGTGGTCGGCGTCGGCAGCGTCGGCACCCGCTGCTGGGTCCTGCTCCTGCTCGGCCGGGACGACGACGATCCGCTGCTGCTCCAGGCCAAGGAGGCGCAGGAGTCGGTGCTCGAGCCGTACACGGACGCCGAACGTTTCGACAACCAGGGCCGCCGCGTGGTGACCGGGCAGCGCCTGATCCAGACGAGCAGCGACATCTTCCTGGGCTGGACCCGGGTACGGGGCCTGGACGACCGGCAGCGGGACTTCTACGTGCGCCAGCTGCGGGACTGGAAGGGCATCGCGCGCCCGGAGACCATGGACGCCCGCACGCTCGCCCTCTTCGGGGGCTGGTGCGGCGGCAGTCTGGCCCGCGCCCACGCCCGCTCCGGCGATCCCCTCGCGATCGCCGCCTACCTGGGCACGAGCGACCGTTTCGACCAGGCCCTCCCCGACTTCGCCCAGGCCTACGCCGACCGCAACGAGCGGGACTTCGAGGAACTCCGGACCGCCGTACGCTCCGGGAGGCTCACCGCCGAGAGCCTCTGACGCGCGGGCGGTCGTATGAGCGAACGGGGAGTGCGCCCGACCGGCGCCATACCCACCTCAGACGTCACGGACGCGTCGAAGAATCGCTTCTCCCTCACTCGTTCGAGCGGTGAGAAAGCGCCCATGCCCGATACGCTGACGCCCGGGATCAGAATCGTGCCCATGGGAGCAGCCATGACCACCTTCGCCGCCGGGCAACCACTCATCCCCCAGCCGCCTGCCACGGTTGCCGCGTTGCGCCAGGCGGTCAGCCAGATCGCGCCCGCGGCACTGCCGGCCTTCACCCGGGAGTTGGATCAGGCGGCTGACCAGTCCCGGCAGAGTTGCGACCTGACGCCGCTCCAGCGGTTCATCGGCCAGTGGGCCGTCTATGTCCATATCCAGCGTTGGCCCGAGCTGGCAGCAGACCTCCGACGCTGGGAAGACACCGTCGAGTCCGGCGACGCGGCTCAAGCACGAGAGGCCGCTTCTGAGATCGGCCGAATCCTGGACACGGCCCACGCGGCCATCGGTCTCCCGGCCCTGTGAGCACGGACTGGCGCTGGGAATACGACCCCGACCACGACCACGTGGTAGCCGGCATCCCCGTTCACGTCGTG
Organism: Streptomyces sp. GDS52; assembly: GCF_052246875.1. NCBI lineage: Bacteria > Bacillati > Actinomycetota > Actinomycetes > Kitasatosporales > Streptomycetaceae > Streptomyces > Streptomyces sp. GDS52. The sequence continues at coordinate 2,405,020 of NZ_CM125966.1, read as the reverse complement.
GCTGAAGTGGAACGCCTGACCGACCAGCTCGTCGACCTTGCCGGTATGGGCATCGACCTCAGCGACATCGGCAACGGCCCTCGACCGGGCGGTCTGAGGCGCATGGATGCCGCCGGCGGCTGGTTCTACTTCCTGGTGGCGCCACGTGACCCGCTGATCATCGTGGTCCGTATCGTGCCGCCGTTCGACGCGCTGTAGGGGTCACTGGGGGGTCGGGCGCATTTCGACGACGCGGAGGCCCAGGGAGCGCAGGCGGGCCAGGAGTCCGTACAGGTGTGCCTCGTCGACGACCTGGCCGAACAGCACGGTCTGGCCCCGCATCACGACATGGTCCAGCTCGGGGAAGGTCTCGGTCAGCGTGTCCGACATGTGGCCGTCGACGCGGATCTCGTAGTGCATGCGCCCTCCTCCCACGGCTCGGGAGCGGCGGCAGACGTGCTGCCACCCTGCGATCGTCCACCCCGCCCGGCCGCCCCGCCCTCACCCGTGGCAGGTGAGCGGGGCGGCGGGCGGGGCGGTGAACGGCCCGCGCGCGGCGGCCGTGCTCACAGCAGCCGCAGATCGCGGGCCCGGCGGACGGCGTCGGCGCGGCGGTTGACGTCGAGCTTCCGGTAGACGCTCTTGAGGTGGGTCTTCACCGTGTTGACCGACACGTACAGGTCGGCGGCGATCTCCTCGGTCGTCATCATCCGCGCCAGCCGCCGCAGCACGTCCCGCTCCCGGCCGCTCAGCTCCTCCACCACGGGCGGCACGGGGGGCGGCGGCACGTCGGCGGAGCCGGTGACGAGCCAGCCCGCGGCCAGCCCCCGCAGCGGGTCCGTGTCCAGCAGCGGTGCGATCCAGGGGCCGGCGTCCACGAAGGGGCGGCGCAGATGCCCGTGCCGGGCGCCGCGCAGCGCCGTGGTGAGCCACCGGCGGGCGGTGGCCGGATCGCCCGTCAGGTGCCCGTTCCAGGCCCGTACCAGGGCGGCCCGCACGGACACGCCGGGGCCGGTGCGGGCCGCGCCCTGCAGTGCGTCGAGGAGTGCGGCCGCCTCACCGGGGCGGCCCGCGGCGAGCTGCAGCCTGGCGGCCTCCACGACACAGGCCGGCTGGTCGAGGGGCACCTCGCGGAGCGCCTCGGCGGCGGTCTGCGGCCGTCCCTCGGCCAGGTGCGCGGCGGCCTCCGCCAGCGCCGCGTGGCCCCGCACCCAGGGGGAGGGCACCTCGGCGGTGACGTCCGGCCGGGCCGCCCGGACGGCGGCGCGCGCGTCACCGCGGGCCAGCAGCAGCCGGACCGTGGCGACGGCCCGCCCCGCCAGCGCGACCGGGTCGTGCGAGGCGTCCCCCTCCGTGGGGGTGACCGCCTCGTCGAGCAGTTCCTGCGCCCGGTCCAGCTCGTCGCGGTCCACCGCCACCGCCGCCAGCACCAGCCGCTCCATGCCGGTGCCGGGCGGGCCGGGAAGGCTGTACCGCGCGGTCTCGGCCAGCGCCTGGGACGCCTTGTGCTCCGCCCGGCCGGGCCAGCCGTTGAGCTGGTCGATCAGCGCGAGCTGGGCCAGGGCGTCCTGTCTGGGCAGCGCGGTCGACGCCCCCTCGGGCCCGGTGGCGGCCGCGGTCAGGGCCGTCCGGGCGTCCTCGAAGCGGCCCGCCCACAGCCGGGCCGAGCCCAGGTGGGTCAGCAGCAGCGCGGTGAGCTCGGGATGCCGGTCCAGCAGGTCGGCGGGTACGGCACCGCGCAGCTCCCCGGCCAGCCGGGCGGCCCGCTCCGCACGCGCCGGGGACCCCGTCAGCCGGGCCGCCAGCACCTCCAGCAGCGCCCAGCACAGCCGCGCCGCCACCGGGTCCGGGGCGGCCCCCTCGGCCACCTGCCTCCCGGCGCGCTCCAGCCGGGCCGGCCCCCGGTCCAGATCGCCGTGGGCCAGGTCGCGGGCCGCCCGGACGAGTTCCGGCGCGGGGCCCGTCGCGTCGGGCGCCATACGGGAGAACAGGTCGTCCAGACCGGCCGAGCGCAGCCCGGTGAACAGCTGGCCGATGGCCAGATCGGAGACCAGGGTGCCGGCGGCGAAGTCCCAGTCACCGGCGGCGGCGCCGTGGACGAGCGTCTCCGGCAGGAATCCCGCGCCCTTCAGCCAGCGCGCGGCCCGCCGGTGCAGTTCCGGTGCCAGACCGGGGTGCCGCATCGCCAGATGGGCCCGCAGGATCTCCGCGAACAACGGGTGCAGGCCGTACCAGCAGTGCCCGAGATGCTGCACGAAGGCGTTGCGCTGGTGCAGGGAGTGCAGCACGGGCCCGGCGTCCGAGCGCCCCGTCAGCGCGTTCGCGAGGTCGGGGCAGAACCGCTCCAGGACACTGACCCGCAGCAGCAGGTCCTGCGTGTCGGGCGGCTGGATGTTCAGCACCTCGGCCAGCAGGAAGTCGGCCACCGTGCTCTGCCCGGCCTCGAACTCCTTCAGATACGTCTCCGGGTCGGGGCTCTCCCGCGCGGCCAGCGCGCACAGCCGCAGCCCGGCGGCCCACCCCCCGGTACGGTCCACGAGGGCGTGCGCGACGGACGCGGGCAGGGACAGCCCGTGCCGGTCGAGGAGTTCACCGGCCTCCCGCGCGGTGAACGCCAGTTCCGCGTCCCGGATCTCCGTCAGCTCTCCGGCGGCCCGGTAGCGGTGCAGCGGCAGCAGCGGTTCCGTACGGGACACCACGACCAGACGCAGGCCCCCTCCCGCGTGCCGCAGGACGAAGTCCAGCTGGGCGGCCGTCTCCGGCGCGGCGACCCGGTCGAACTCGTCGAGCACGAGGACCGCCGGCCGCCGCGCCGCCGCCGGGCCGCTCAGTTCGGCGGCCAGCCGGTTCAGCAGCCCCTCGTCCACCCGGCTCGGGTCGGCGGGGCAGCCCACCGCCGCGGGGACCGGCACCCCGGCGGTGTGCAGGGCCCGCAGCACGTACGCCCAGAACACGCCGGGCCGCAGATGCGGCGCGTCGGTGGTGAGCCAGGCCACGGGCCGGCCGAGGCCGGCCGCCCAGTCCGCGACGAGCAGGGTCTTGCCGGCTCCCGCCGCCCCGTTGACGATCGTCAGAGGTGTGGCGAGGGCACCGTCGAGATGCCGGATCAGACGCTCCCGGCGCAGGAACGTGACCGGTCTCGGGGGGACCGCGTACCGGGTCCGCAGGAACGGGTCCCCCCGGGGATCGACATCAGGGAGGTCGGGGGTGTCCCGCTCCGGGACGTCGTCGATGGCCATGGCGCTCACCACCCACCGTCGGCCGCCTCACGCGCGGCGCTTCACCTTCCAGCATCCCAGCGTCGGCCCCGCCCCGCGCGCCGCGGCGGTGTCCGCGCGGGGGCGGCCCGGGAAGACACGGAGGCGGCGCTGCCGGAGCCGAACTCGGCTCCGGCAGCGCCGCCTCCCGGGCCTGCGCGCCCGTACGCGCGGGCGCCGTGGGGTCAGTGAGCGGCGACGGTCACCGCGGGCTCCGGGGCGTCCGCCGACCGGGCACGCATGTTCCTCGCCTCCTCGGCGCGGCTCTTGATGCCGATGACGGCGGCCACGGCACCGAGGACGCACAGGACGCCGGTGACGGTGACGGCGGAGTGCAGACCGTTGACGAACGCCTGGCCGCTGCCCTCGACGACGGCGGCCCTGAGCTGTGCCGGCATGTCGCCGGCGACCGGGGCGATGCCCATCGTGACGGCGTCCTCGGCCTGCTGCAGGCCGTGCGCGGTGTCCGTCGGGACCCCCGCGGCGGTCAGCTCGCCGAACAGCGTGGAGCCGACCCGGCCGGCGATCACGGTGACCAGCACCGAGGTGCCGAGCGCGCCACCGATCTGCAGCATCGTGGACTGCAGGCCGGAGGCCACACCGCCGTCCTCGACCGGCGCGTTGCCGATGATCGCGGCGGCGGTGGCGGGCAGCACGATGCCGACGCCGAGGCCCATCGCGACGAACGGCGGCCACATCGTCGCGTAGGACGAGTCGACGGTCCAGGTGAGCATGGAGAACATGGCGGCGGCCGAGAGGGTCAGACCCAGCGGGATCGTGACGCGTGCGCCGAAGCGGGCGGTCAGCTGGGAGCCGATCGGCGAGGCGAACAGCGACGCGATCGACATCGGCAGGGTGCTGACACCGGCCTCGACCGGCGTGTAGCCCCGCACGTTCTGCAAATACAGCATGATGAAGAAGATGCCGCCGAGCATCACGAAGAAGTTCAGCAGGGTCATGACCGCGCCGGTGGTCAGCGACCGGTTGCGGAACAGGCGCATCGGCAGCAGCGGGTGCTCCTGCCGGGTCTCGTACCAGCCGAAGACGACCAGGAGTGCCAGACCGAGGACGATGGCGCCGAGGGTTCCGGCAGAGGTCCAGCCCCACGTCTCGCCCTTGACGATGCCGAAGACCAGGGCGACCATGCCCGCGGCGAGCAGGATGACGCCGGGGATGTCGAAGCGGTGCCGGCCGATGGGGTTCTTGGACTCGGCGAGGACCGCCATGCTGAACAGCAGCGCGACGACACCGATCGGCGCGTTCAGGTAGAAAACCGACTCCCAGCTGACGTGCTCGACGAGCAGACCGCCGACGATCGGGCCCAGCGAGGTCGACACGGCCGAGACCATGCCCCAGATGCCCACCGCGAGGGGGAACCGCTTCGGCGGGAAGACGGCGCGCAGGATGCCCAGGGTGTTGGGCATCAGGATGCCGCCCGCCACACCCTGCAGGGCGCGGAAGACGATGACGCCCTCGATGCTGCCGACCAGGCCGATGGCGACCGAGGTGACGACGAAGCCGCCGATGCCGACGAGGTAGTAGAAGCGCCGGCCGAACCGGTCGCCGAGCTTGCCGCCGAGGATCATCGAGGCGGCGAGCGCGATCAGGTAGGAGTTGGTGACCCACTGCAGTTCCGCGGTGCTGGCCCCGAGGTCCTTGCCGATCGCCGGGTTGGCGATGGCGACGACGGAACCGTCGAGCTGCACCATGAGCAGGCCGAACGAGACCGCGATCAGCGCGAGCCAGGGGTTGGCCCGGAGCCGCTCGAGCGTCGACTGCGGGGAGGCAGCCGTGCCGGGGGCGGGGGCGGAGTGATCCACGGGTGTGGACGCCATGAAGGAAGCCGTTTCTTTCTCTGAAGGGGACGAACGAACCGCGCGGCGCACGACCGCGGGCGGGCAGCCGGGCAGCCGGGCAGCCGGGCAGCCGGGCAGTCGGGTGTGCGGGGCCGGGCCGTGAGCGGGTCGGCCCACGGGGAACCGCCCCGAAGCAGCACTGCTTCGGGGGGACGGACTGCCCTGGGGAAAGGGAGAGGAGCGGTGAGGCCCTCGTCAGTGGGCGGCCGGGTGGAGGTGCCGGGCCAGTGCTTTCAGCGCGCCGACGGCGGAACCGAGTGCGTCCAGCTCACCGTCGGTGAGGGACTGCAGTGCCCGGCCGAGATGGCTCTGCTCGAGAGTGTCCACCTCGGCGATGCGCTGCCGCGAGGCCTCGGTGAGGTGGAGGTGGGCGATCCGCTTGTCGGCGCCGTCCTGCCGCCGCTCCAGCTCTCCCCGCTCCGTGAGCTGGGAGACCAGCGCGCTGACGTTGTTGGGCTTCATCAGCAGCGCCTCGGCCGCCTCGCGCACCGTGGCGCCCTCACGCCGGGCGACGAACCTCAGCAGGGCGAGCTGCCCCTCGGACGGCTTCGGGTGCGGATACTCGCTCGCCACCCGCCGGTCCAGGGCCCGGTGCAGCGCGGGCAGGCACGCCGCGAGCTCGGAGCTCACGTGCGCGACGCGCTGTTCGGGGGCACTGCTGCTGGACACCAGAAGATGATAAGTATCCGGGCATACCTATGTCAAGATAGTCATGCGATCGGTGCTCCAGACCCCCTGGCCGAGATCGCCCCCTAGTTGAGCAGGGCCCGTGCCGCTCGGGCCTGGCCCCGGATCCGCTCCGCGGTCGGCTCGTCCACCGCGGCCACCACCTCGGCGTACGCCTCCAGCTCGTCCGCGCCGTCGGCGAAGTCACCGCGCTGCACCAGCAGCTGAGCCCGCTCGTACCGCAGCCGGGCCGGCCGGGAGGGGAGCAGCAGGGACAGCTCCACCGCCCACAGCGCCACGTCCGACCGCTCCGGGCGGGCGGACGCCCAGGCCCGGATGTTGTTCAGGATGCGCAGGACGACGTCCAGCGGATCGGCCGGCGTCAGCATCGACGCGTCCAGCGGTGCCCCCGTGGCCCCGGCGACCAGCAGATCCGCGTCGGCCCCGGTCAGCACCCGCCCCCCGTCGAAGGGATCGACGAGCACCCGCTGCTCCGCCTTTCCGAGGCCCACCACGAAATGTCCGGGCAGCGCGACCCCGTACACCGGGGCGCCCGCCCGCCGGGCCACCTCCAGCCACACCACCGACAGCAGGATCGGCAGCCCGCGCCGGCGGCGCAGCACTTCGTGCAGCAGGGACGACTCCAGGCGCCGGTAGTCGCCCGGGGTGCCGTGGAATCCGTACCGCTCGCCCAGCAGCTCCCGCAGCGCCGTCGCCCAGGCGTGCGGGGAGCCGGGCCGGTAGGGGAGCCGGCCGGCCAGCGCGTCCAGCTCGATCTGCGCGGTGTCCATGCCCGCCTCGTCCAGCGTGCCGTCCGCCTCCGCACCGACCAGCAGGCAGAGCGCGGACAGGTCCGGCTGCTCGGAGCGGGCCTCCTCGGTGAACCGCCGTCGCAGCTCGGCGGACCGTTCCGGGGACGGGGGGCGGGGGGAGCGCATAACCGGTCAGTGCCCTCTCACGGCGATCCGTCACCTGCCGGAGCCGGTGAGCCGGGCGCGCGGTAGTGGTGGTACGTGTGATGCGTGGCGAAGCCCATCCTGTCGTACAGGGCGCGTGCTTCCACGTTGTCCTCCTCGACCTGGAGCCACGCGGCCGACGCGCCCTCGTCCAGCGCCCGCCGGGCCAGCGCCGCCATCACGGCCGTCGCGAGCCCGCGCCGCCGCCGCGCCGGGTCCACCTCGACCGCCGCGAAGCCCGCCCACCGCCCGTCGACGACGCACCGCCCGATCGCGTCCGGCGCGGACCCGCCCGGCACGGTCGCGAACCACACCGAGGGGCCGCTGTTCAGGACCTCCAGGGCCACCTCGCTCACGCCCCTGCGCCGGTAGCGCCTGAGCCACGCCTCGTCGGCCTCCCGGGACAGCACGACCTCGGAGCCCTCGGCCGGGTCGGCCGGGTCGGCGATCGGGGCGAGGCCGCCGATCCACAGCTCGGCGGTCACCTCGCGCACCCAGCCCCGCCGTTCCAGCTCCGCGCACAACTGCTCCTGCGCGCCCGCGGCGCCGGTCGCCGTCTGGAGGTAGGCGGGCAGCCCCCGGTCGGCGTACCAGCGGCGTACGGCCGTCAGCGCCTCGTCCAGCGGCACACCCGGGTCGCCGAGCGGCAGCACGGAGTTGGCCCGGCGGGTGAAGCCGGCCGCCGCCCTCAGCTCCCAGTCGCCCAGCCGCTCGCTCTCCACCGGCCGCCACGCCCGCGCGGCCACCCGCGCCAGTTCCTCGTACGAGGCGGCCGGGCCGCGCCTGCGGGCCGGGGCGGACGGCACCACCTTGCCCGCGACCAGGGCGGATTCCGCGATGCGGATGCTTTCCCCGCTCTTCCGTGTGATCCGCAGCACACCGTTGTCCCATGATGTGAGAACCCCGACCGTGTCGGTGAACCTCTCACCCGGTGGACCGTGTGGGATCAAGCTTCGTACGGAGACCCGTTTGCCCACGTCAGCAGCGGTGATGCGGACCTCGAGACGCCCGGCCGCAGATATTTCCACAGGTCAGTTCACCCCTCCTGTTCGGATCTTGCCCCGGAACGGAGATACTAGGGGCGGGCATCGACGACGCCGCGCTCCCGCGCGCCAGGCGGCGGAGCCTGAGGAGGCCCGCCGGCGCCCAATCGAGGAGGAACGACAGCGTGACCTACGTCATCGCGCAGCCTTGTGTCGACGTGAAGGACAAGGCGTGCATCGAGGAGTGCCCGGTCGACTGCATCTACGAGGGCCAGCGGTCCTTGTACATCCACCCGGACGAATGTGTCGACTGCGGCGCCTGTGAACCGGTCTGCCCGGTCGAGGCCATCTTCTACGAGGACGACACTCCCGAGGAGTGGAAGGACTACTACAAGGCGAACGTCGAGTTCTTCGACGACCTCGGCTCGCCCGGCGGTGCCAGCAAGCTGGGGCTGATCGAGCGAGACCACCCGTTCATCGCCGCGCTGCCGCCGCAGGCCTAGAACGCGCTGATCGCGCACCGGCGGTGCGCCCCGGAATCCGGGGTCTGCCGTTGCGCGCGGCCCGCACGTCCGTGCCGCCTCGGCTCCGTACGGTCCGATCGCATCCGATCGCCGTACGGGGCCGAGGCGTTTGCCGTACCGGTGCAGCAGCGCGGCAGCAGTGCCGCACCAGAAAGTGAGCCAGAACCCGTGTCCGCAGTCTCCGACCGGCTGCCCACCTTCCCCTGGGACAAGCTGGAGCCCTACAAGAAGACGGCCGCCGGGCACCCCGACGGCATCGTCGACCTCTCGGTCGGCACCCCCGTCGACCCGGTCCCCGAACGGATCCAGAAAGCCCTGATCGCCGCGGCGGACTCCCCGGGCTATCCCACGGTCTGGGGCACCCCGGAACTGCGCGACGCGCTCACCCACTGGGTGGAGCGTCGCCTGGGGGCCCGTGAGATCACCCACCGCCATGTGCTGCCGGTCGTCGGCTCCAAGGAACTGGTCGCCTGGCTCCCCACCCAGCTGGGCCTCGGTCCCGGCGACCGGGTGGCGTACCCGCGCCTGGCCTATCCGACGTACGAGGTCGGCGCCCGCCTGGCCCGCGCGGAGCACGAGGCGTACGACGACCCGACCGCACTGGACCCGGCGGGCCTGAAGCTCCTCTGGCTGAACTCCCCGTCCAACCCGACGGGCAAGGTGCTCTCCAAGGCGGAGCTGACCCGGATCGTCGCCTGGGCCCGTGAACACGGCGTCCTCGTCTTCTCCGACGAGTGCTACCTCGAACTGGGCTGGGACGCCGAACCGGTCTCGGTGCTGCACCCCGACGTCAACGGCGGCTCGTACGAGGGCATCGTCTCCGTGCACTCGCTGTCCAAGCGGTCCAACCTCGCGGGCTACCGCGCCGCCTTCCTGGCCGGTGACCCCGACGTCCTCGGGCCGCTGCTGCAGATCCGCAAGCACGGCGGCATGATGACCTCGGCGCCCACCCAGGCGGCCATGGTGGCGGCCCTGGGCGACGACGAGCACGTGCGCGTCCAGCGCGAGCGGTACGCGGCCCGCCGCACCGCCCTGCGGATGGCCCTTCTGGGGCACGGCTTCCGGATCGAGCACAGCGAGGCCGGGCTCTACCTGTGGGCCACCCGCGACGAGTCCTGCTGGGACACCGTCGGCCGCCTCGCCGAGCGCGGCGTCCTGGTCGCGCCGGGCGACTTCTACGGCCCGGCGGGCGAGAAGTTCGTACGCGTCGCCGTGACCGCCACGGACGAGCGCGTCCGCGCGGCGGTGGAGCGACTGAAGGCGTGACGCGGCGAACACGACGCGGCGGGCGTGACGCCGTGGAGTGCACGACGTGCGCGGACGGGGCCCGGGGGAACCCGGGCCCCGTCCGCGTGGTGGGGGGCACGCACCGGCGTACGGGCCGGGGCGGTGGGGGTGGGCTCAGCCGATCGGCAGCGACGCGGCCGGCAGGGTCCGGGCGGTCGGCACGCCGTCCAGGGGGAGGGAGCCGGTGGTGCCCGTGGCGTCGTTGACGACCTGCGTCGTGTCGTTCACGGGGGAGGCCAGGTTCGACCCGTCCAGGGCGGTCAGCCCGCCGACGTTCGGGGTGGCCGGCAGCGCCGGGGCCGCGACGGCGGAACCGGCCGCACCGACCCCGGCGGCCGCTCCGGCGGCGACGAGCAGCGCGGCACGGGCGATCCGGCGGGTCAGGGGGAGGGACATGGTGCTCCTTGAGCGGGAGGGGACGATGGCGTGTCCGTCCGGACCCGGCGGTCGATCCCCGGGCTCGGACGCAGTGAATACCGCTCGAGGGCAGGGAAGGTTGCGGCAGGGCGACGTAAAGAGTTGGCAATGCGTCGCATGATCGGCTGGGCGTAAAAGCGGACGAACGGTGCGCGGTCCGGCGGGCTGGCGAATGGTTACGGCGGCGCGGCCCCAAGGGACACCGCCGGACCGGGGCTGACGACGCGACACCTCGCGCACGCCGTCAGCGGCCCGCACTCCGGACAACCCCTGGGGGCGACCTCTCGCACCACTGTGCGGCGCCCCTGTGGGGGCTACCGCGCGGTCGTGATCCGGACCTCGCCCGCGCCGTCGCCCGCGGCCCCGGTGTTCTTTCCACCGTTCTTGCCGTCGGTCTCGCCGTCGTTCTCACCGGCGGTCTCGCCGTCGAGCGTGCGCCACTGGTGGCCGGCGTTCCCCGCGGTCCACTCCCGTCCGGCGTACGCCACCCGCTCCAGGCGCAACTCGGAGGCGTTGGCCACGGCCCAGTGCGCGAGCTGCCAGCCCTGTGCCCCGGCCTTCCGTCCCGCGTCGGCGTCGGCGCGGACCGACAGCGTCACGGTCCGCCCGTCGGAGTCGACGTCGGCATCCGCCAAGGGCGCGTCGGGAGCGTCGGGCGGGGGCGACGACGCGGGCGGCGCGGACGGCACGGGGGAGGGGGCCGAGGGGTCCGCCGTGTCGCTCACCTCGGCACCGGCGGGCTCCAGCGTGCCCCCTCCGAAGTCCCGGGCCAGCGCCGCGCGCACCGCGTCGGTACCCGCCGCACGGGTCGTCCCCGGGCGGCCCTTGCAGGTCAGGGTGGCCGCCGAGTGACCGGTGAGGGCGGCGGCCAGCAGGGTGGCGTCCGGCTCGTGCTTGGCGTACGCCTGCGGGAAGCCGCTGAGCTGCACCCGCTGCGCGGCGACGGTGAGCGGCAGCCGGGTGTAGCCCGGCACCTTCTCCAGGCCCTCGTAGAACTTCTCCGCCGAGTACACCGGGTCCATGATCTCCTCCGGTGTGCCCCAGCCCTGCGAGGGCCGCTGCTGGAACAGGCCGAGCGAGTCGCGGTCGCCGTAGTCGATGTTCCGCAGCGCCGACTCCTGGAGGGCCGTCGCCAGCGCGATCGTCACGGCCCGCTCGGGCAGTTCGCGCGCGGTGCCCACGGCGGTGATCGTCGCCGCGTTCACCGCCTGCTCCGGAGTGAACTCGTACGTGGCTCCGTCGCCCTTGCCCGACACGACGCGGCAGCCCGGCCCGCTGCCGCCCCCCGAGTCGTACTGGACCGCGAGGTAGCCGGCGACTCCGAGGAGAACCACGGAGGCCGCCCCGAAGCGGAGGAGACGGCCCCGGCGCCTGGAAGGAAGAGGTGGCTCTGACACGCGTACAAGGTACTGGAGAGTACGAGGCGTGTGTGCCGGGTGTGGGCAGTGTGCCCGGACCCGCGCGTTAGGGTCGACGTCATGGCCGACATCCCGCTTGACCTCACCCTGGACGCGGCACGACTGACCGCGCGGCTCGTCGACTTCCCCTCCGTCAGCGGCACCGAGAAGCCGCTCGCGGACGCGATCGAGTCCGTCCTGCGCGACCTGCCGCACCTCACGGTCGACCGGTACGGCAACAACGTCGTGGCCCGGACGCACCTCGGACGCGCGGAGCGGGTGATCCTCGCCGGCCACATCGACACCGTCCCGATCGCGGACAACCTCCCCTCCCGGCTCGACGCGGACGGCGTGCTGTGGGGCTGCGGCACCTGTGACATGAAGGCGGGTGTGGCGGTCCAGCTGCGCATCGCGGCCACCGTCCCCGCCCCCAACCGGGATCTGACCTTCGTCTTCTACGACAACGAGGAGGTCGCCGCGGACCTCAACGGGCTGAAGCACGTCGCCGAGCAGCACCCCGACTGGCTGGAGGGCGACTTCGCGGTGCTCCTCGAGCCCTCCGACGGCCAGGTGGAGGGCGGCTGCCAGGGCACCCTCCGGGTGCTGCTGAGGACCACGGGCGAGCGCGCCCACTCCGCGCGGAGCTGGATGGGCTCCAACGCGATCCACGCGGCGGCCCCCGTCCTCGCCCGCCTCGCCGCCTACGAGCCGCGCCACCCGGTGATCGACGGCCTGGAGTACCGGGAGGGCATGAACGCGGTGGGCATCTCCGGGGGCGTGGCCGGCAACGTCATCCCCGACGAGTGCGTCGTCACCGTGAACTTCCGCTACGCGCCCGACCGTTCGGAGGCAGAGGCGCTGGCCCACGTGCGGGAGGTCTTCGCCGACTGCGGCGTGACCGAGTTCGTCGTCGACGACCACAGCGGTGCGGCCCTGCCCGGCCTGTCCCACCCGGCCGCGGCGGCCTTCATCGAGGCCGTGGGCGGCACCCCCCAGCCCAAGTACGGCTGGACGGACGTCTCCCGTTTCTCGGCGCTCGGCGTCCCGGCGGTCAACTACGGTCCCGGCAACCCGCACCTGGCGCACAAGCGGGACGAACGCGTGGACACGGCGAAGATCCTGGCGGGGGAGGAACGGCTGCGGTCCTGGCTGACCGCGTGAGGGAGTTTCGGAACGCTGTCCCGCGGACATGCTGACGTCCCCCGCGCGTAACCCGCGTAGATCTACGCTGAAATGGAACGATCTCTCCCCGGCGCCTCGGCGTCCCCCGAGCGGGGAGACGGCAACAGGAGGGAGCACATATGGCTACTGGCAACCCCGAGGGCAAGAAGAGCCCACCGGAGGAACAGCGCCTGGGCCCGGTGCTCCGCAGGCGGAGCCAGGTCCAGACGACCACCACGGACCAGCGGCTGCTGGACGGGCGCGCGCCCTCGGACTGGGTGCACACCGACCCCTGGCGGGTGCTGCGCATCCAGTCGGAGTTCATCGAGGGCTTCGGCGCGCTCGCCGAGCTGCCGCCCGCCATCAGCGTCTTCGGCTCGGCGCGCACACCGCTGGACTCACCGGAGTACGAGACCGGTGTCCGGCTGGGCCGGGGACTGGTCGAGGCGGGCTTCGCGGTGGTCACCGGCGGCGGCCCCGGGGCCATGGAAGCGGCCAACAAGGGCGCGTGCGAGGCCGAGGGCGTCTCGGTCGGCCTCGGCATCGAGCTGCCGTTCGAGCAGGGGCTGAACAGCTACGTCGACATCGGTCTGAACTTCCGGTACTTCTTCGTGCGCAAGCTGATGTTCGTCAAGTACTCGCAGGGCTTCGTGGTCCTGCCCGGCGGACTCGGCACCCTCGACGAACTCTTCGAGGCCCTGACCCTGGTCCAGACGCAGAAGATCACCCAGTTCCCCATCGTCCTGTTCGGCACCGGCTACTGGGGCGGTCTGGTCGACTGGCTGCACGGCACGGTCATCGCCCAGGGCAAGGCGGCCGACAAGGACCTGCTCCTCTTCCACGTCACGGACGACGTCGACGAAGCGGTGGCCCTGGTGTCCAAGGAGGCGGGCCGCTGAGGCGGTAGGGCGTGAGGGTGCGTGCGGGAGGCTCCGCCCCTGCCGGGGAGCCTCCCGCCCCCTGCCGGGGGGAGCCTCCCGCCCCCTGCCGGGGGGAGCCTCCCGCCCCCCCGACAAGGGCGGGTCCTACGCCCCTACGCCAGCCCCCGCCGGGCCACCGCGGGATCGCGATGTCCCGCGATCGACGCCACCATGTCCAGCACCTGCCGTGTCTCCGCCACCTCGTGCACCCGGTACACCCGCGCCCCCAGCCACGCCGACACCGCCGTCGTCGCCAGGGTCCCCAGCACCCGCTCCTTCACCGGCCGGTCCAGCGTCTCCCCGACGAAGTCCTTGTTGGACAACGACACCAGCACCGGCCACCCGGTGGCGACCATCTCGTCCAGCCGCCGCGTCGCCTCGAGACTGTGCCGGGTGTTCTTCCCGAAATCGTGCCCGGGATCGATCATCACCGACTCCCGCGGCACCCCCAGCGCCACGGCCCGCTCCGCCAGTGCCACGGTCCGCTCGAGGATGTCGGCCATCACGTCCTCGTACGTCACCCGGTGCGGCCGGGTCCGCGGCCGGGCGCCCCCCGCGTGGGTGCACACCAGTCCCGTCCCGTACCGCGCGGCGACCTCCGCGAGCCGCGGATCGACCCCGCCCCACGCGTCGTTGAGCACATCCGCCCCGGCCTCGCACACGGCCTCGCCCACGTCGTGCCGCCAGGTGTCCACGCTGATCACGACGTCCGGGAAGCGCCGCCGGACCTCGGCGACGAAACCGACGGTCCGCCGTGCCTCCTCCTCGGCGGAGACCTCCTCGCCCGGCCCGGCCTTCACCCCGCCGATGTCGATGATCGCGGCGCCCTCCGCCACCGCCTGTTCCACGCGCGCGAGCGCCGGTTCGTCGCGGAAGGTCGCGCCCTGGTCGTAGAAGGAGTCCGGGGTCCGGTTCACGATCGCCATGATCACCGGCTCGTGCGGTGCGAATTCCCGCCTGCCCAGCCTGAACATCCCCTGTGACCTCTCCTCGTTCGTAAGAGTCCGTGATGGTTTATAAGGTGTGGCCCGGGTTCCGTCCGGTCCGCGGCCGTCCATGACCGCCTGTGACCCTGACTGTCAGACTCGCATGGCACGATCGGAGCCACACACCCGACTCCGGTCCGTATCCGACCCGATCCAACCGTGGGGGCCCCAGCGATGGTTATGTTCCTGTTCCTGGTCGTCGCGCTCGCCGTAGTGGTCGCTGCGGTGACCCTCGCCGTGGTGGGCGGCGGAGAGAACGGGCCGCTGCCCGAGGCGGTCCCCGACCGTCTGACGGACTCCCTGCCGCTGGACCGCCCGGTCGGCCGCGCGGACGTGGACGGTCTGCGCATCCCGCTCGCCGTCCGCGGCTACCGCATGGCCGACGTGGACGACGCCCTCAGCCGTCTCGGCGCCGAGCTCGCCGAGCGCGACGCCCGGATCGCCGACCTGGAGTCCGCCCTCGTCGGCGCCCGCGCCGCCGCGGCCCACATCTCCATGGAGAAGCCCGCCGCGCACCCGGAGGGCGAGCAGCCGTGACCGGCGGCGCCGCCCTCGCCGGCCCGGACGGCGCCCCGCGCTGCCCCTGGGCCCTGTCCGCCGAGGACTACATCGCCTACCACGACCAGGAGTGGGGCCGCCCGGTCCACGGAGACGACGCCCTCTTCGAGCGGCTCAGCCTGGAGGCCTTCCAGTCCGGCCTGTCCTGGATCACGATCCTGCGCCGCCGTCCGGGCTTCCGTACCGCCTTCGCCGGTTTCCGGATCGCGGCCGTCGCGGAGTTCACCGACGACGACCGGGAGCGGCTGCTGGCCGACACCGGCATCATCCGCAATCGCGCCAAGGTCGACGCGACCCTGGCCAACGCACGCCTGCTGGCCGGGTGGGCGCCCGGCGACCTGGACGCCCTGATCTGGTCCCACGCCCCGGACCGGGCCGGCCGCCCGGCGCCGAGGACCCTCGCCGACGTCCCCGCGGTCACCCCCGAGTCGACGGCGCTGTCCAGGGCGCTGAAGAAACAGGGCCTGCGCTTCGTCGGCCCGACCACGGCCTACGCGCTGATGCAGGCCTGCGGCCTGGTCGACGACCACCTGAAGGACTGCGTCGCCCGGCGGCCCTGAGCCGCCGGACGGTTCTGGAGTCCGGTCCCCGGGCCGTCGGTCAGCGGCCCAGGTACTTCGGCTTCTCCTTGTCGACGAAGGCGCGCACGGCGATCGCGTGGTCCTCGGAGGCGCCCGCCCGGGTCTGGAGCTCGTCCTCCTTCTCCAGCGTCTCCTCCAGGGAGTGGCCGAGCCCGTACGCCACCGACTCCTTCAGCGCCGCGTACGCCACCGTCGGCCCCGCGGCCAGCGCCCGCGCCGTCTTCTCCGCCTCCGCGCGCAGCTCGGCGGCGGGGACCAGCCGGTTCGCGATCCCGAGGTCGTACGCCTCCTGGGCCGGGATGGTGCGCGGGAAGAGCAGCAGGTCGGTCGCGCGACCGGGGCCGACGACCCGCGGCAGGGTCCAGGAGATCCCCGAGTCCGCGGTCAGCGCGACCCCGGCGAACGACGTGTTGAACGCCGCCGTGTCGGCCACGATCCGGTAGTCCGCCGCCAGCGCGAAGCCGAAGCCCGCCCCGGCCGCGACCCCGTTCACCGCGGCGACCACCGGCTTCGCGGCCCCGGCGAGCGCCTTCACGATCGGGTTGTAGTGCTCGCGCACCGTCTCCATCGTCCGCCCCGTGCCGTCCTCGCGGTCGGCGACCAGCAGCCCGATGTGCTCCTTGAGGTCCTGCCCGACGCAGAACGCCCGGTCACCGGCGGCGGTCAGCAGCACGGCCCGCACGGCGTCGTCGTCCGCGGCGGCCCGGACCGCGTCCCGGAGCGCGACCTTCGCCGCCACGTTCAGCGCGTTCATCGCCTCCGGGCGGTTCAGCGTGATCGTCGCGAGTCCGTCGCGCACCTCGTAGAGCACGGTGTCGGCCATGGTGTGTCCCCTCCGCGTGGCGGCTCGGGGCGTACCGGCCGGTACGCCCCTGTGCAGGACAGCATGACGGAGATCGCCGGGGGTGGGGCGATGCCCGTATGTGACCTGCGTCAAAGAATTACCGGTCGTTTTCGTTCGACGGAACAGCGTGAGGTGGCGCAGTATCGCAGCCACATCGCCGAATTGGGTGGTTTTGCTCGCGCGCGTTGCCCAAGCGATGCCGACTGATGTTGGTCATCGGGTCGTGCGATGCGGGATAATGGCCTGGAAGCAATGTGTTCGATGCCGGTGGCGTGTGTCCTGCTTCAAGGACCGCAGGTGCCCTTCAGTGGGCCGTCGGCTTCAGACGGTTTAGCTGGGTTTCAGGAAGGGGAACGAGCATGGCGGCCATGAAGCCGCGGACGGGTGATGGCCCGCTCGAGGTGACCAAGGAGGGGCGGGGCATCGTCATGCGCGTTCCGCTCGAAGGCGGCGGTCGGCTCGTCGTCGAGCTGACCCCGGACGAGGCCGACGCGCTCGGCGACGCCCTCAAGAAGGTCGTCGGCTGACGCGCAAGCGACCATACCCTTTCGGTTTCAGTTCACAGTCGCCCCGGTACCGCACGCGGTACCGGGGCGACTGTTTGTGCAGGTCAGGGCCTGTTTGCGGGTCTGCTCAGCGCTTCACGGCTTGACCGCTTCACCACTTGACGGCTTCACCGTTTCACCGCGCAGAGCAGTCCGTCGCCCACGGGCAGCAGTGACGACACCAGCTCCTGGCTCTCACGCACGGTCCGCACCAGTTCCCGCAGCCGCAGCACCTCGGTGGGCTGCGGACCGGAGTCCACCGTCCTGCCGCTCGCGAAGACCCCTTCGAAGGCGACCAGGCCTCCCGGGCGCAGCAGACGCAACGATTCGGCGAGATAGTCCTGGTACTCGAGCCGGTCACCGTCGCAGAAGACGAGGTCGTAACCGGAGTCCGCGAGACGGGGCAGGACGTCCAGGGCCCGGCCGGGGATGAAGCGGGCCCGGTTGGCGGCGAAGCCCGCCGTGCGGAAGGCCTGACGGGCCGACTGCTGGTGCTCCGGCTCCTGGTCGACGGTGGTCAGCACCCCGTCCGGCCGCATGCCGTGCAGCAGGTGGACCCCGGAGACTCCGCATCCCGTGCCGATCTCCGCGACCGCCTTGGCGTCCACGGTGGCCGCGAGCAACCGCAGAGCCGCGCCCGTGCCGGGCGCCACCGAGCGCAGCCCTGCCTCGCGAGCCCGGTCCCGGGCCCAGTGCAGCGCCTCGTCCTCGGCGACATAGGCGTCCGAGAACGCCCAGCTCGTCTGCCGGTTGGCGGTAATGACCCTCTCCTGTCCCCGTGGTTGCCTCGGCGTGACTTTATCCGTTGGCGCCGGGAACCCACTGATGGGACCGGTCGTTCAAGAGGAAGAGCAGGCGGCGTGTGCCGTGAGGGGGCAGGCGGATGAGTGAGGACACCGAGCAGATGCCGGCGCGGGCCCGCGAGCCGCGCCGGCCCAGATCAACTTCTCGTAAAACCGCTTATCCGGAGCTAACGGGCGAGGTGGCTATGGTAGGGGCTCCACTGGACACCACCAGAGCCGATAGGGGAGGTGCGGCTGCGCCTGTGGATCGGGGCGGAGTGCTCAGGCGCTTCCTCGGATCGGCGGGCAGGCCGAAATCCGTGAACGACACCGTTGCTGACCACATCCACGCCGCCGGGCCGGCCCAGACCGCGAGCTTCTCCACCGACGCGGACGGGCAGGCGTGGACTCCGCCCACCTGGGAGGAGATCGTCAGCACGCACAGCGGCCGGGTCTACCGGCTCGCCTACCGTCTCACCGGTAACCAGCACGACGCGGAGGACCTCACCCAGGAGGTCTTCGTCCGCGTCTTCCGCTCCCTGTCGACGTACACGCCGGGCACCTTCGAGGGCTGGCTGCACCGCATCACCACCAACCTCTTCCTGGACATGGTGCGCCGTAAGCAGCGGATCCGGTTCGACTCGCTGGGTGACGACGCGGCCGAGCGGCTGCCCAGCAAGGAGCCCAGCCCCCAGCAGATCTTCAACGACACCCACTTCGACGCGGACGTCCAGCAGGCCCTCGACACCCTCGCTCCGGAGTTCCGCGCCGCGGTCGTCCTCTGCGACATCGAGGGACTGTCGTACGAGGAGATCGCCGCGACCCTCGGCGTCAAGCTCGGCACGGTCCGGTCCCGGATCCACCGCGGGCGCTCCCAGCTGCGCAAGGCGCTCGCTCACCGCTCGCCCCAGGCGCGCGCGGAGCGCCGCTCCTTCGTGCCGCGTGTTCCCGCACTGGGAGGAGGGGGCACGAGCGCGTGAGTGGGTCACGGCCGAAACCTGCCGAGGGACACCTCGCAGAGCAGCACCTGGGAGACCGACTCTCCGCCCTGGTGGACGGAGAGCTCGGTCATGACGCGCGAGAGCGCGTACTGGCGCACGTCGCCACCTGCGCGAAATGCAGAACGGAGGTGGACGCGCAGCGCCGCCTGAAGAACGTCTTCGCGAAGGCGGCCCCGCCACCGCCCTCCGAGAGCTTCCTGGCCCGCCTCCAGGGCCTGCCCGCGGGCGGTGACCTCGGAGGTGGCTCACCGCTGGGTGGAGGAGGGCTGCCGGGCGACCCGTCCGGACCGCACGGCCGGATCTCCGGAGTCTTCGGGACCGGCGGTCGTGACGAGCGGTTCGAGTTCGCCTACGCGCCCTCCCGGCGGCACGCTCCGCTGCCGGCGGGCGCGATCGGAGCCGACCGGGGTTTCCGCATCCATGACGTCAGCCGGCCGGAGCCGGACCGGCCCGCCTCGCGCGGGCTGCGGTTCGCCGCCGCTGCCGCCGGAGCGGTGTCGCTGGCCGCGATCGCCCTCGGCGGTGTGGCCGGGGTCACGCCCACCGACACGGTGGCCCGCGGCTCGGGCAGCGGCAGCAACGCGATCCCGATGCGCACCCAGGGCAGTGCGGCGGCGACGGCGCCCGACTCCCAGCGGCGCCGCGGCGCCGCACCGTCGGTCGGTCAGCCGCAGGGGCAGAGCGCCCCGGACGACGCTCCGGCACAGGCTTCCGCGCCGTTGCTTCCCGGGGTGCCGCCGCCCGCCCACCGGCACCACAGCGCCCTGGCGGCCCCGGTCATGGTCGACGCGGTCCTGGTGTCCCCGCTGATACCGCCGCTCAGCACGGCCCCGCCGCTCGTGCTGTCCACGTGGGAGACGACCACCGGGCTCATGACGCCCGGTGCGTTCCCCACCGCCCCCGTGTCCGCAGCTCCTGGTTCCGCCGCGACCGGTTCCACGGTCGGTGCGACCGCGACTCCGGCCCCCGCTGTGTCCTCGGCGGCCTCGGACTCCTCGACTTCCTCGGGTTCCTCGGGTTCCTCCGTTTCCTCGGCGTCCTCCCGCATGCTCCGCTGACCCGTGCACCGATCCCGTCCGCTGCGCACGGGCGTGCGAACCTGATTGAATCCAGGGGCGCGCCCAGGCCGACTGCAGCCGGGTGCCGGACCGGCTCTGACGCGCGGAGGCGTACGGAGCCACGGAGTCGACGATCTGCGGCCAGCTGTGGGGAGAGCATGAACGAGGGGAAGCCCACGAAGGCGGGCCCGACGGGGGAACAGGAGGAGCCCGCCGGGCCGGTGGTGGCCGGAGCCACCCCGGCCGAGGCGGCGAACCGGGACGCGGCGCCCGACCGGGAGCGTGCACGGGAGGCCGACGGGGACTTCGAGCTCGCGCGACCTGCCGCACCCGCGACCACCCCCGGGGGCGACTACGAACTGCACCGGCCCCTGAGCCCCGAGGCCACGGAAGCCACGGAAGCCACGGAAGCCACGACGGCCACGGAGACCGGTGGGGCAGCGGTGACAGGCCCTCCTGCCGGGGTCGTCGAACCCGCCGGGGCCGGATACGGCGTGGGGCAGACCGAGCAGCCCCGGCCGCTGCACGATCCCGACCCCTACAGCACCCCGCCGTACGGTGAGCCGGGGCCCTGGGCTCCCGCGCCCCCGGTCCAGCATCCGGCGGCAACTCCCGCGCAGGGCACGGCGGCCCCGCCCCCGGCGCCGCACCCGGCCCCGGACACGCCGGCGCCCGGCGCGCCCGCCCCGGCCACCGCCGTTCCCACCGTGCCCGCCGCGTCCGTCGCTCCCGCCGTGCCCGAGCCCGGCCCCCCGGCCGTCTTCGCCACGGACGCCCCGGCTGCCACGGACGTCACGGCGGCAGCCGACCCCTGGCAGCGTTACGACCCCTGGGCGGCGCCCGCCGCCGGGGCGAGTGCGCCGTTGCAGCAGACCGGGGTCGCCGAGCCCACGAAGGACCAGCGGCGCAAGCGCGCCCGGAGGGGGCTCGTCGGCCTCCTGCTGGTGGTCGCGCTCGCCTCCGGCGGTGTCGGCGGAATCGTGGGTGCCCACCTGGAGCGCAACGGTGGTGTGGGTGCCGTCGAACTGCCGCAGGCCGGGGAGGAGCCCGCCGGACGGGAACCCGGGAGCATCGCCGGGATCGCCGCGCGGGCGCTGCCCAGCGTCGTCACCCTGCACGTCAGCGGCGCCGGGTCGGCGGGCACCGGTACCGGGTTCGTGCTCGACGGCCGCGGGCACATCCTCACCAACGACCATGTCGTGCAGCCCGCCGGAAGCGACGGCGAGATCACCGTCACCTTCCACAGCGGCGACACCGCGAAGGCCACGCTCGTCGGCCGGGACAGCGGCTACGACCTCGCCGTGGTGAAGGTCAAGGGCGTCAGCGGACTGGACCCCCTGCCCCTCGGCAACTCGGACAACGTGCGGGTGGGCGATCCCGTCATCGCCATCGGCGCCCCCTTCGACCTGGCCGGCACGGTCACCGCCGGCATCATCAGCGCGCGGGAACGCCCCATCACGGCGGGGGGCGGACGGGGCGACGGCAGCGACGTGTCCTACGTCGACGCCCTGCAGACCGACGCGCCGATCAACCCCGGCAACTCCGGCGGCCCCCTGCTCGACGCCCAGGCCCGCGTGATCGGCATCAACTCCGCCATCCGCTCCGCCGGCAGCGGTGGCGACGAGGGGGAGAGCGGCCAGGCGGGCTCCATAGGGCTCGGGTTCGCCATCCCCGTCAACCAGGGCAAGCGCGTCGCCGAGGAACTGATCAACACCGGTAGGGCGACCCATCCGGTGATCGGCATCACCCTGGACATGGACTACGCCGGCGACGGAGCCCGCGTCGGCGCCAGGAGCAGCGACGGCGGGCCCCCGGTCAGCACCGGCGGGCCCGGCGACAAGGCCGGGATCAAGGCCGGCGACGTCATCACGAAGGTCGACGGCCGACGCGTCCACTCGGGTGAGGAACTCATCGTCAAGACCCGCGCCCACCGCCCCGGCGACCGGCTGGAACTCATCCTGGAACGGGACGGCGAGGAGCGGGAGGTCTCGCTGGTGCTCGGGTCCTCCGGCGGTGACTGAGCGGGGCGGCGGCCGAGGCGTACCGCACGCCACGAGAAGGCGAACGGGCGGGGAAGGGCCCCCGCCGTACGCGCCCGGAAGTCGCGGGACGGTACCGGTCGTACGGGGCGGCGGGTACCGTGGACCCGGCCCGGACCACGGAGGGCCGCACGGATGTACGGGCGCACGGGCGCCCGGACGAGTCGACGCACCGACCACCGAGGGCCGAGGGCCGAGGACCGCGAACATCGCAAGGAGCTTCAGGTGTTCAATGACATAGGACCGCTCGAGCTGGTGACGCTCGTCGTCCTCGCCGTGCTCGTCTTCGGTCCGGACAAGCTCCCCAAGGTCATCCAGGACGTGAGCAGGACGATCCGGAAGATCCGTGACTTCTCGGACAGCGCCAAGCAGGACATCCGCGAGGAACTGGGCCCGGAGTTCAAGGACTTCGAATTCGAGGACCTCAACCCCAAGACGTTCATCCGCAAGCAGCTGGACAGCGACGAACTGGGGCTCAAGGAGATCCGCAGCGGCTTCGACCTGAAGAAGGAGATGGCCGACGTCACGGACGCCGTCAACGGCCGTGACTCCACGTCGTCCGCCGCCGGGTCTGCTGCGTCCTCTGCGTCTGCTGCGTCTGCTGCGTCTTCTAGGGGGGGCCGCATCGACATGACGAAGAAGCCCGAGCCGTCGGCCGCCGACGACCGCCCGCCGTTCGACGCGGACGCCACCTGAGGCACCCCTGGCGCGCAGGTGCGGACACGCAGAGGCACGGCCCCCGCGCACGTGACGCGTTTCATACTCCACCAGGGCCCCGCACGGCCTGAACCGGACAACCGCACGACCCACGCGCCGGACACTTTTCCCGGACCGCGCCGACGAGGTGGCTATGCTGCCCGAGTTGTTGTGCGGTCCGGACGAGTACGCCCGAAGGGGGGCGGGCCGCCTCCGGTCCGACCAGAGCGAGGAGGCGTCCGGGCATGGAGACGACGAGTCGGGCAGTCGCGCAGGCGACGGCCGTGGAGGACGGAGGAAAAGCCTCCTCCGCCTGGCGTACGGTCGACGGCTACCTGAGCGCGCCCTTTCCCTGGTACGGCCTCGACGAGGCGTTCACGGGGCGGCGCTGGCTGATGCAGGTCGCCGCCACGGCCGACGGGGTCGTCGGACACGGATCGGTCGGACACGGCGACGAGCCCTCGGTGCGCAGCGAGTACACGGCCGGGACCGGCCAGGAGACCAAGGAGAAGTTCGCGGTCACCGTGACCGTGGCCGACCACCCGGTGCGCCGCAGCGCGGACGGCACCGGCCTGCTGGAGGCCACCTCGGTCTGCTCCGCCGCCTGGCTCGCCGGTGTGGGACTGCTGTCGTTCACCTGGCCGGGCCAGATGGACCACTCCCTGCGCGACGACTGGCTGGAGCAGCAGACGGAGACGGCCTGGGTGCTCGCGGACGACCTCGCCGGGCCGGACTGGTCGACGCTCTCCCTCCCCGTGGACGGGGTGCCGACGCCCTTCCACTACCGGGAGTCCGAGTTCGGCTGGGTGCTCGCGGGATCGACGCGGGCGGGTGTGCACGTCGGCGCGTACGGCAGGGGCATGAGCGCGTACGGCCTGGGCTTCGCCGTGGTCAAGGACATCAGCGCCTACACCGGGTCCTGAGCCGCGGACCGCGCGGACGTCCCGTACGGACCCGTGCGGCCGCCCCGTACGGCGAAGGGCGCCGCCCCGGAGGACGGCGCCCCTCGTGTGAGTGCGCTGCGGCGGCTCCCGGCCCCTCACGGGCCGTCGGAGCGCTCAGAACTTGTTGCGCGGTGTGATGCCCAGCGACAGGCCCGCCAGGCCGCGCTGACGGCCGCCGAGCTTGTCGGCGATCGAGCGGAGCGCCGAACCGGCGGGGGAGTCCGGGTCGGACAGGACGACCGGCTTGCCCTCGTCGCCGCCCTCGCGCAGGCGCACGTCGATGGGGATGGAGCCGAGCACCGGGACCTCGGCGCCCGTGGTCCGGGTCAGCCCCTCGGCCACCGACCGGCCGCCGCCGGTGCCGAAGACGTCGACCATCTCGTCGCAGTGCGGGCACGGCAGGCCGGACATGTTCTCGACCACGCCGACGATCTTCTGGTGGGTCTGCACGGCGATGGAACCCGCCCGCTCGGCCACCTCGGCCGCCGCCTGCTGAGGCGTGGTGACCACCAGGATCTCGGCGTTCGGAACCAGCTGGGCGACCGAGATCGCGATGTCACCGGTGCCCGGGGGCAGGTCCAGCAGAAGCACGTCCAGGTCGCCCCAGTACACGTCCGCCAGGAACTGCTGCAGCGCGCGGTGCAGCATCGGGCCGCGCCACACGACCGGCGCGTTGCCCGGGGTGAACATGCCGATGGAGATGACCTTCACGCCGTGCGCGGACGGCGGCATGATCATGTTCTCGACCTGGGTCGGACGCCCGTCGGCACCCAGCATGCGCGGCACCGAGTGACCGTAGATGTCGGCGTCCACGACGCCCACCTTCAGCCCGTCGGCCGCCATCGCCGCCGCCAGGTTCACCGTCACCGACGACTTGCCGACACCGCCCTTGCCGGAGGCGACCGCGTACACCCGGGTCAGGCTGCCCGGCTTGGCGAACGGCACCTCGCGCTCGGCCTGACCGCCCCGCAGGGCGCTCGCCAGTTCCTTGCGCTGCTCGTCGCTCATCACGTCCAGCGTGACGTCGACGCGGGTGACGCCCTCGACCCCGGCGACCGCGTCCGTCACCCGCTGCGTGATGGTGTCCCGCATGGGGCAGCCGGAGACCGTCAGGTACACGGCGACCGCGACCGCGCCGTCCGCACCGATCTCCACAGATTTGACCATGCCCAGCTCGGTGAGGGGCCGGTTGATCTCCGGGTCGTTCACCGTCGCCAGTGCTTCGCGCACCGCGTCTTCCGTAGCCATGATGTCGATGGTACGGCGCCCGGTACATTCCCCGGTAAGCCCGTCAGTGGTCGTCTGCGTCACGTCCCGGAGGCCGCTGCGCCCGCATCGCGGGAAATGAGCCGTGGTGGTCCCGGTGTCCGTTGTGGCGTTCCTCCAGATCCTTCACCACGTCCTGCAGTTCCGAGCGGATCCAGTCCCGCGTCGCGACCTCCCCGAGCCCGATCCGCAGCGCGGCGATCTCCCGGGTCAGGTACTCGGTGTCCGCGATCGACCGCTCGTTCTGTTTGCGGTCCTGCTCCAGGTTGACCCGGTCGCGGTCGTCCTGCCTGTTCTGCGCGAGCAGGATCAGCGGGGCCGCGTACGAGGCCTGGAGGGACAGCACCAGGGTCAGGAAGATGAACGGGTACTCGTCGAAGCGCAGTTCCTTCGGCGCGGACACGTTCCACAGCAGCCACACGATGATGACGACCGTCATCCAGACGATGAACCGCCCGGTGCCCAGGAAACGCGCGATCCGTTCCGACAGCCGCCCGAAGGCCTCCGGGTCCCACTCGGGCAGGAGCCGGCGCCGAGGGGCGCGCGGCTGGTCCAGCCGCGGCGTACGCGGGCGCCCGGCGGCCGTGGCGCCCGCCGGCAGACGCTCGCGCCCGCCCTCTCGCTCAGGAGTCACCGGTCACCACCCCCCTCGGCGTCCTCGCGGTCCTCGGCGGCCCTGCCGTTCGTGTCGTCGGTGTCGCGCGCGTCGCTGTCGCTGTCGTAGCCGGCGTTGTCGTCGCCGTTGTCGTCGTCCAGATGGAACTCGGTCTCCCGCCAGTCCTCGGGCAGCATGTGGTCCAGTACGTCGTCCACCGTCACCGCGCCCAGCAGCGCGCCCGCCTCGTCCACCACGGGCGCCGCCACCATGTCGTACGTGGCGAAGAACCCGGCGATCACGGGGAGCGCCGCGTCCGGCTCCAGCGGCTGCAGGTCGTCGTCGAGGATCGAGCCGACCAGGGTGTACGGAGGGTCGCGCAGCAGGCGCTGGAAGTGGACCGTGCCCAGGTACTTGCCGGTCGGGGTCTCCTCCGGCGGTCGGCAGACGTAGACCTGGGCCGCGTGCGCCGGTGACAGATCGGGGTTGCGGATGCGGGCCAGCGCGTCGGCGACGGTCGCGTCGGGCCTCAGCACGATCGGCTCGGTCGTCATCAGACCGCCCGCGGTGTGCTCCTCGTACGACATCAGGCGCCGCATGTCGGCCGCGTCGGCGGGCTGCATCAGGTCGAGCAGCCGCTCCTTGTCCGCCTCGGGCAGTTCGGAGAGCAGATCGGCGGCGTCATCGGGGTCCATGGCCTCCAGGACGTCGGCGGCGCGCTCCTCCTTCAGCTTGCCGAGGATCTCCACCTGGTCGTCCTCGGGAAGCTCCTCCAGCACGTCCGCCAGGCGGTCGACGTCCAGGGCGGCGGCGACCTCGGCGCGGCGCTTGGGGGAGAGGTGGTGCAGGACGTTGGCCAGGTCGGCGGGGCGCAGCTGCTCGAAGGTGGCCAGCAGGTTCTCGGCGCCCTGTCCCTTCTCCTCCAGGGAGAAACCGGTGACCGCGGACCATTCGACGGTCAGTGTCTCCCCCTTGCCGCGCCGAAACGTTCCGCCCTTCTTGCCCTTGCGGACGAACACCCGGTCGATCTCCCATTCCCGACGGGCCGGCAGCTGATGCACCGACAGGTCGAGGACGGTGACCTCCTCACCGGTCTCCACCAGCGTCACCCTGCGGTCCAGGAGCTCACCGAAGACGAGCCGCTCGGTGGGCCGCTGCTCGAAGCGCCGGACGTTGAGCACACCGGTGGTGATGACCTGACCGGACTGCACGGCGGTCACCCGGTTCATGGGCAGGAAGATGCGGCGCCGGGTGGGGAGTTCGACCACCAGACCGAGCAGCCTCGGTGGACGCCGGCCGACCCGCAGCATGACGACCAGGTCGCGCACGCGCCCCACCTGGTCGCCGGCCGGATCGAAGGCGGCGACACCGGAGAGGTGCGAGACGAAGAACCGGGGGGCGCCCGCTGCCATGGCGGCGGCTCCTTTTCCTACGGGGTCGTGCCGTGCGTGATGCTGCTTGCTCTGTTCCTGTCCCTTTCCGTTCTCTTTCCGTTCCGTTCCCTTTCCGTCTTCGGTGCCCGGATGCCCTGCTCAAGCGGGTTTCAGGCTAGCCCGTCCTGATCGTCGGTGCCCGAGGGCCGGTCCGGACGGACTGCCTCCGCCGGGGTGCTGCGGCCCCGGTAATCTGCGGTACGCCGTTCAGGTCCCCATCAGAGAGGCAGCGCAACCTGTGACTCCGATCTCCCAGGGCCGGTCCCGCACCGCCGCGCTGGCGCGTGCCGTGTGCGTGCTGCTCGTGACCGGAATGACGCTCACGGGATGCTCCGAGGAAGTGGACCCGAACGAGGGCACCAACGGTGTCGGCAGACTGACCGCCGCCGAGATCCAGAAGAGAACCCTGGCGGCCGCCACCTCGGTCGAGACCGTGCGGCTGCACGGAAGCGTGGTCACCAGCGGGAGCACCTACAAGCTCGACATGCGGCTCAAACCCGAGGGCGGCATCGGTTCGGTCACCGCCGGAGAGCAGACGTTCAGGCTGCTGAAGGTCGACGACGAGCTCTTCCTGAAGGCCGACGCGGAGTTCTGGGCGAACGGCAAGGGCGACAAGAACGCCGCGGAGGGCGAGGGCGAGGGCGGCGCGTCGGACACGGCGGCGGCCGGCAAGCTCGCCGAGAAGTACGTGAAGGTGCCGGAGGGCGACCCGTCGTACAAGAAGTTCATCGGCTTCGCGGACAAGGATGTACTCCTCGGCGCCCTGCTGACCCTGCACGGCAAGCTGGCCACGGACGGCCACCACGAGCAGGGGGGCGTCCGGTGCATCCGCATCGCGGGCGACCAGGGCTCCGGCGGCACCCTGGACGTCTCCCTGGAGGGCAAGCCGTATCCGCTGCGCCTGGTGCGGGCCGGCGAGGCGGGCACCCTCACCTTCTCGGCCTGGGGCAGTGACTTCGCCCTGGAGAAACCGGCCCAGAGCGAGACCCTGGACTACGGCGGACAGCTCCCGGCCTCATAGCCGGGGCAGGCCCTAACGGCGCTTCTTCGAGCCCCGCCGGCCCGCCAGCAGCCGGGGCAGGCCCGCGGGGAGCGGACGCCGGGTCGTCACCGGGGTCTGCAGCGGGGGCCCGGCCAGCGAGCCGTCGGGCAACGGCGCCGTCGCCCCGGTCGGCTCCAGACGCAGGACGCGGCACTCACGGGCCCAGCGCTCCGTCATCGCCTCGCCGTCGGGTGCGTTGAGGCGCTTGCCCTTGAGCACGGCGACCGCCGCGTCCCACTCCTCGGAGCCGGGCGGCAGCTCCACGACCTTCGCGGCCCAGGAGACCAGCCGACCGCCCTTGTCCTTGCTGCGTACCGTCACCTCGGCCGACACCCCGTCGGCCAGCCCCGGCAGCGGCTGCTCCCCGGGCCCGTCGCCGACCAGGCACATCGCGTCCTCGTGCCACACGTGCCACAGCGGCCGGGCCGGGGCGCCGGGCCCCTCGACCCAGACGAGGCCGGACTTCTTCGTGGCCTCCTCGATGAGGGCCCGGTCGAACAGCGCACTGGTCGCACTTGTCATGGGCCCCAGCCTATCCAGGGCCCGCCCGGGGGCAGGGCTTCTCCCGGAGCCGGACGTTCCCTCGGGGCCGGACGTTCCCCCCGGGGCCGGCCGTTCAGAGCCAGCCGTTGCGCTTCAGCATGCGGTGGATGCCCAGACAGAGGGCCACCGTGACGCCGAGGACGAGCGGATAGCCGTACTTCCAGTGGGTCTCCGGCATGTAGTCGAAGTTCATGCCGTACACCCCGCAGACCATCGTCGGCACGGCGATGATGGCGGCCCACGAGGTGATCTTGCGCATGTCCTCGTTCTGCGCCACGGACGCCTGCGCGAGATTGGCCTGGAGGATGGAGTTGAGCAGCTCGTCGAAGCCGATCACCTGCTCGTGCACCCGGGCCACGTGGTCGGCGACGTCCCGGAAGTACTTCTGGATCTCCGGGTCGACCAGCCGCATCGGCCGCTCGCTGAGCAACTGCATGGGCCGCAGCAGTGGCGACACCGCCCGCTTGAACTCCAGTACCTCGCGCTTGAGTTGGTAGATCCGGCCGGCGTCCGTGCCGCGCGGGGTGCCGCCCCGGCCCGGCGAGAACACCTCCGTCTCCACCTCGTCGATGTCGTCCTGCACCGCGTCGGCGACCGCGAGGTAGCCGTCGACGACATGGTCGGCGATGGCGTGCAGGACGGCCGAGGGGCCCTTGGCCAGCAGTTCGGGGTCCTCCTGGAGGCGGTGCCGCAGGGCCCGCAGGGAGCCCTGGCCGCCGTGCCGGACGGTGATGAAGAAGTCCCGGCCGGTGAAGCACATCACCTCGCCGGTCTCGACGACCTCGCTGCTGGAGCTGAGCCGGTCGTGGTCGAGGTAGTGGATGGTCTTGAAGACCGTGAAGAGCGAGTCGTCGTAGCGCTCCAGCTTGGGCCGCTGATGGGCCTGGACCGCGTCCTCCACGGCCAGCGGATGCAGCCCGAACTCGCGTGCGATACCCGCGAATTCGTCCTCGGTCGGCTCGTGCAGGCCGATCCACACGAAGCCCGCGTCACGGCGCACCAGGCGCATGGCCTCCGGTGGGGTGAGCGGGCTCTCGGTGGCCACGCGCCGGCCGTCGCGGTAGATGGCGCAGTCGACGACCGCGGTGGTCGTCGCCGGATCGCGGGTGCTGTCGTAGGGGGCGCTGCTCTCCTTGCGCGGCGAGACACGGGAGGGGCGGACCACGGCGCGCAGGTCGCGGATCATCGACAAGGCGGGCTCCTTCGCGGAACGGGCAACGAAAGGCGCCGGTACGACGGGTGGAACCACCCGGAATGAGGACGTCCTGACCAGGGATTCTCCCTGCCTCGGAGAAGAGTTGAGGCGCAGGATGTTTGGCACGTCCACAAAGCGGGGAGCACCGAACCGTCGCGGTGGCGAGTTCCGTCGCTGATACAGCTGCTGGGGCAGATCAGGCACAACGAAACGAGATGCTCTTCCGGTGAAGACGCGATGGTGAGGGGTGGCAGCCGGTACGGAGTGGCTGCGTCAGCGAGTGGAAGAGCGGGTGCTACTGCACGGTCGACTTCGGTCCATGCCAGCCCCACCTCCTCCGGCCGGTCCCTCGTGAGGGACGATCCTCATCCCCTGAGGGGATTCAGGGGAGTCCCCCGCGGGGGGAAGCGTCACATCGGGGTTCGGGACGCGGACCGACTCTCCCAGCGCACTGAGGCGACGCCCTGAGGTGAGGCCCTCAAGGCCTGGGCGGTGCCTGGGCGGCCTCCTGCGTGCTGCCCCGAACCACCGGGCCAGGGTAGCAGCCGACCGATGTGTCAAGGCGCCGCTTCGCCTGCTACCGGCGAGTTCTATGCTCGCCGTATGGCTGATGTTCTTCCTCTGGTCGAGGCCCGGTTGCGTACGACTCTGGGCGAACCGGACGCACGCGCGGCGGTCACCTTCCTGGGTACGGACCGCTTCGAGGTGCTGCGTTTCCGCGAGGGAGGCATCGTGCGCTACGCCACCCTCGGCATGTCCGCGCAGCCCATGGCCGACCCCACGGCGGTGGTCGCGGACCCCGTCGCGGGCCCGCGCGTGGAGCTGCTGCTGTCCGTACGGGACGGTCTCGCCGACACCGACAAGGTGCTCCGTCCGCTCGCCGTGCTCGCGGCGTCCCCGCAGGTCGAGGGCGTGGTCGTGGCCCCCGGCGCCTCCCTCGACGTCGGTGAACCGCTGTGGCCCGGGGCCCCGTTCACCTCGGTGCTGGTGGCCGAGCCGGGCGGTCTGGTGGAGGACCTGGAGCTCGACGAGCCCCTGGATCCCGTACGGTTCCTGCCGCTGCTGCCGATGACTCCGAACGAGGCGGCCTGGAAGCGGGTGCACGGCGCCCAGGCGCTCCAGGAGCGCTGGCTGGCCCGGGGCACGGACCTGCGGCATCCCGCCCGCGCCTCCGTCTCGCTGGAGTGAGCAAGCTCACCCCGCTCCTCCTCGCCAACTGGCCGCTTCCTGGACGACGTTGACGGGAGGGCTCAGAGTGTCGTCCGGGCCGGTGGGCCGGAGCGGACGACCGGACGGGCCGAGCGGGGAGTGTCCGGTTCCGGGTGACCGGTTCGGTCCGGACGGGTGATCGTCCTTGACGTGAGGGTGCCGGGGTAGGACCGTGGGGCCCTATGAGGGGCGAACCCAGTTGCCCGAAGTGTGGTGGCCGGGTCAGGGCTCCCGGCCTCTTCTCCGATGCGTGGCAGTGTGATGTGCACGGTGTGGTGCATCCGGTCCAGCCCGTGATACCGCCGAGCGTCGACGCCCTCAACGTCGTCGTGCGGCGCACCCGGGTGCCGGTGTGGATGCCGTGGCCGCTGCCGGTGGGCTGGCTGTTCACCGGTGTGGCCTCGGCGGGTGACGACCGCAGCGGCGGCCGGGCCACCGCCGTCGCCTGCACCGGGCCCGGACCGCTCGGCGGCATGGGTGAACTCGTCCTCGTGGCCGAGGAACTCGGCGTCGGGCTGGGTGCGCGGTACGCGGGCGTCGACGGCCCGGACCCCGGCCCGTATCTGAACGTCGAGAAGCCCGCCGAGACCAAGGTGCTGGCCGCCGGCCGGCCGACCCCGCTCTGGCACGTCTCCAAGGCGCCGGACGACCGGGCGGTCTTCGCGGGCGAGGCGCTCGGGATGTGGCTGTGGGCGGTGCTCTGGCCCGAGCAGTCCGGGCTCCTGATGTACGACGAACTGGTCCTCACCGACCTCCGGGACGCCGGGGCCGAGGTGGGACTGGTGCCCTGCGGGGCGCTGTCACCGCGGCTGATGGAGACGAGACCGTAGGTCCTCGCGCGGTGGGAGCGCGGTGGGATGCGGTAGGGGGCGCAGGGCGGGTTCGGGTGTGACCGGGGTGTCCGGAAATACGGTTATCCTGAGGCGTCCCTGTCCGTCGGCCACCGCTTGGAGGAACGCGTCGTGCGTATCGATCTGCACACCCACTCCACCGCGTCCGACGGCACGGACTCCCCGGCCGGTCTGGTCCGCAAGGCCGCCGCTGCGGGTCTCGACGTCGTCGCGCTGACCGACCACGACACCACCCGCGGTCACGCCGAGGCCCTCGCCGCGCTCCCTGCGGGGCTCACGCTGGTGACCGGCGCCGAGCTCTCCTGCCGGCTCGACGGTATCGGCATGCACATGCTGGCCTACCTCTTCGACCCCGCGGAGCCGGCCCTGCTCGCCGAGCGCGAGCTGGTCCGGGACGACCGGGTGCCGCGGGCCCGGGGCATGGTCGCCAAGCTGAACGCCCTGGGTGTGCCCGTCACCTGGGAGCAGATCACGCGGATCGCCGGCGACGGCTCGGTGGGCCGCCCGCACGTGGCCACCGCACTCGTCGAACTGGGCGTGGTGGCGAGCGTGAGCGACGCGTTCACCCCGCAGTGGCTGGCCGACGGCGGCCGGGCCCACATGGAGAAGCACGAGACGGACCCCTTCGAGGCGCTCCGGCTGATCAAGGGCGCGGGCGGGGTCGCGGTGTTCGCCCACCCGGCCGCCGCCAAGCGCGGCCGGACCGTACCGGAGTCCGCGCTGGCCGCGCTGGCCGAGGCCGGCCTCGACGGCATCGAGGTCGACCACATGGATCACGACCCCGAGACCAGGGCGCGACTGCGCGGCCTCGCGAAGGAACTGGGACTGCTGGTGACCGGGTCCAGCGACTACCACGGCAGCCGGAAGAGCTGCGAGCTCGGCGAGTTCACGACGGACCCCGAGGTGTACGGCGAGATCACGCGGCGCGCGACCGGCGCGTTCCCGGTGCCGGGGGCCGGCGGAGCCTGAGTCCCACGCCCACTCGCCCCACTCGTTCCTCCGGCTCGTTCATCGGGCTCTTCCCTCGAGCGCTCCGCGCTCGCTCGTTCTCAGCAAGGCACTCATGTTCGACGTCGCCGTCTTCGGCTCCCTTTTCCTGACCCTTTTCGTCATCATGGATCCCCCGGGGATCACCCCGATCTTCCTGGCCCTGACCGCGGGGCGGCCCGCCAAGGTGCAGAGGCGGATGGCCTTCCAGGCGGTCTGCGTGGCCGGTGGGGTGATCGTCCTGTTCGGGCTGGTCGGGCAGCAGATCCTCGACTACCTGCACGTGTCCGTACCGGCGCTGATGATCGCGGGCGGGCTGCTGCTCCTGCTGATCGCGCTCGACCTGCTCACTGGCAAGACCGACGAGCCCCAGCAGACCAAGGACGTCAACGTCGCGCTGGTCCCGCTCGGCATGCCGCTGCTGGCCGGTCCCGGAGCGATCGTTTCGGTCATCCTCGCCGTGCAGGAGGCGGACGGCACGACCGCCCAGGTGTCGGTGTGGGCGGCGATCCTCGCCGTCCACGTCGTGCTGTGGCTGGTCATGCGGTACTCGCTGCTGATCATCCGGGTCATCAAGGACGGCGGGGTGGTCCTGGTGACGCGCCTCGCGGGCATGATGCTCTCCGCGATCGCCGTGCAGCAGATCATCAACGGGGTCACACAGGTGATCCAGGGCGGCTGACCGTCCCGGGGTGCACGTCCCGCGTCATGGAGCGGGTGTGCCGGCCGGGCGGATCCACAGGCGCTGCCCGATGGCGGCGGCCTGCTGGACGATACGGTTGACGGAGGCGGCCTCCACCACGGTGCTGTCCACGGCGGTGCCGTCGATGTCGTCGAGTCGCATGATCTCGAAGTGCAAGCACTTCTCCCTTCATTGGCCGTCCTCCCGAGGGAGGACGACGGGGTGGACGGCCACGGGCCGGACCGGCTCGTGTGCCGTCAGTAATAAACGAGTGAAATCCGCAGAACATTCCCTACGTCAAGGGAATAATTCGATCGACCGCGGGCTGATCGGGCACCGACGGATGGGTGTTTCGAAGGGGACCGACCGGGACCGGTTGTGTTCGCACAGTGACCGCCAGGACAATAGAGATGATGAACGATGACCTCGCGGAGCTGAACTCCCGTATCGACCGCACGAACGAGCTGCTGCAGCGCATGCTCGCCGAGGTGGCGAAGACGCCCTCGACACACGCGATCTTCGTCGACGCCGGCTACCTGTACGCGGCGGCGGGGCGGCTGGTGGCCGGGACGGAGGACCGCAGGGCCTTCGACCTCGACGCCGAGGGATTCATCGACGCGCTCATCGACCGGGCCCGCACCATCTTCGCGGACAGCAGGCTGCTGCGCGTCTACTGGTACGACGGGGCCCGGCGCCGCATCCACACCGCCGAGCAGCAGACCATCGCGGAGCTCCCCGACGTCAAGGTCCGCCTCGGCAACCTCAACGCCAACAACCAGCAGAAGGGCGTCGACTCCCTGATCCGCTCCGACCTGGAGTCACTGGCCCGGTACCGCGCCATCAGCGACGCGGCCCTGCTGGGCGGTGACGAGGACCTGGTCCCGGCGGTCGAGGCCGCCCAGGGGTACGGCGCCCGCGTCCACCTCTGGGGCATCGAGGCCCCCGAGGGGCGCAACCAGGCCGAGCCCCTGCTCTGGGAGGTCGACAGCCAGCGCACCTTCGAACTCGACTTCTTCAAGCCGTACGTCTCCCGGCGCACGGCCCCCGCGTACGAGCCCGCGACAGGCCGGCCCACCCGCGAGGACGTCCGTTTCGTCGGTGCGCAGATCGCCGCGAAGTGGCTCGCCGAACGGGGCCGGGACACGCTGGTGGAACTGCTGCCCGGCCACCCCTACCTGCCCGGCTCGGTCGACCAGGACCTGCTGGTGGAGGCCGAGGGCCTGCTGCAGTACTCCCTGCGCGGCCAGGCGGACCTGAGACGCGCGCTGCGCGACGGCTTCTGGTCCCACCTCCAGGCGCAGTACTAGACGGCACGCCCCGGCCCGTGCCGGCCGTGGTGCGGGGTGTCGTCGCCGTCGTCGTGGAGCCGGTCCCAGAACGCGGCGAGGGCGTGTGCCGTGGGCGCGGGCCGGTCGACGTTGGGGGAGTGCTCGGCGCCGGCGACGACCGTGCGGTGCGCGTTCAGCCGTACGGCCATGGCGTCCAGGTCCGGCACCGGCCAGGTGTCGTCGTGCGCACCCGACAGCACATGGAACGGCAGTGGCACGGCGGCGAGTTCGGCGACCCGGTCCGGCTCCGTACACAACTGCCGGCCGGTGGCCAGTAGTTGTGCAGGCCTGGTGGCCAACCAGCGGCGGCGCAGGTGCTCCTGGCCACCGAGCCCACGGGCGGGGCCGCCGACCTCCTCCGGCGGGCCCATGGCCAGGATCGCCTCCCAGCACTGCGCCATCGACATCCGGTCGAGCGCCTCCCGCAGCAGCTTCACGCGCTGCTCCTGGGAGACCGAGATCCGGGCGGGGCCCGACGAGATCAGGGTGAGCGAACGGAACGGGGAGTGGTCCTCGAGCACGGCCGCACGGGCGATCTGGCCGCCGAGCGAGTGCCCGACGAGGTGCAGCGGCGCAGCCGCGCCGAGCGCCTCCGCCTGCGCGAGCACATCCTGCGCCAACTCGGCCTGGGCATAAGCGGATTCGTCGTCAGCGGGGCCGTCCGACTCGTACTGTCCCCGCCCGTCCACGGCGATGCTGCGGTATCCGTGTGCGGCGAGCGGCCCGTGCAGCAGCGTGAAGTCCTCCTTGCTGCCCGTGAACCCGGGCAGTGCCAGCACGACCCCCTTCGGCTGGGCCCCGTCGGCCGGTGGCACGTCGACGACGGCGAACTCCCCACGGGACGTGCGAAGCCGGTACGCCCGCGCGCCGGTGGGTGGGGCGGAGGCTGGGGCCGGGGTCGGAGGGGGAACGGAAGCGGGGGTGGGGTGGCTGGTCACGGGGTGAGGGTAGCGGGCAGCAGGGGCCGGCCGACGCCGACGGCCCGGCCCCACGGGTGGGGGACCGGGCCGTCGGTGTGGTGCGTCAGGCCTCCGTGGGCTCCGCGGTGGCCGGGGCGGCGGTCTTGCGGGTGCGGCGGACCCGGGGCTTAGCCTCGGCCGTCTCCGCCTCCGGCACGGCCTGCGCCGGGATGCCGGTCGCGGTCGTACCGGCCTCGGTGGCCGCGGCGGTCTTGCGGGTGCGGCGACGCGGCTTGGGCTCGGCGGCCTCGACGGCTTCAGCGGTGTCGAGCACGGTCGCGGCGGCTGCCGTCTTCCGGGTGCGCCGGGGCTTGACCTCGGCCGTGGCGTCCACCGCGGCCTCCGGCTCCTGCACGGCGGTGGCCGCCTTGCGGGTGCGGCGCGGCTTGACCTCGGCGGCCTCGGCCGTGTCCACGCCCGTCTCGGCCGGGGCGGCGGTCTTGCGGGTGCGGCGGACCCGGGGCTTCGCCTCGGCGGTCTCCGCCTCCGCCTCCGGGGCGGTCTGCGCCGGGATGCCGGTCGCGGTCGTACCGGCCTCGGTGGTCGCGGCGGCGGCCGTCTTCCGCGTCCTGGTGCGCCGGGGCTTCGTCCCGGTCGCCTCCGCGGCGGATTCGGTGGCCTCCTCGACGGTGTCCACCACTGCCTCGGCCGCAGGGGCCGTGGCAGCCGTGGCCTTGCGGGTCCGGCGGCGGCGCGGCGCTGCCGGCGCCTCCGGAGCGTCTTCGACCGCGCTGCCCTCGACCGCGCTGCCCTCGACCGTCGCGACAGCCGACTCGGCGGGATCGACGTGCTCGGCGGCGGACTCGGCGGACCGCGCGGGCCCGGTGGACTCGACCGCGGTCACCGGGGCGGTCGTCGCCTCGGAGGCCGCCCCACCACGCGTACGGCGCCGACGGCGCGGGGTGCGGGGTGCCGTACCGGTGTCGGCCTCATCGGTGCCCTCGACGGCCGGGGCCGCCGGCTGCGCCGATTCGTCCAGCGGGGCACCACCGCGCGTACGGCGCCGGCGGCGCGGCGTACGGGCCGGACGCTCACGCTCGGAGTCACCCCGACCGTTCCGGTCGTTCCGCTCGCTCCGGGCACCGCGACCGCCGCGCGGACCACGGCCGCCCGGCTCACCCAGGTCCTCCAGCTCCTCCGCGTCGAGCCCGGCACGGGTGCGCTCCGAGCGCGGCAGGACACCCTTCGTCCCCTCGGGGATGCCGAGGTCGGTGAACAGGTGCGGGGAGGTGGAGTACGTCTCCGGCGGGTCGCTGAAGCCCAGGTCCAGTGCCTTGTCGATCAGCTGCCAGCGCGGGATGTCGTCCCAGTCGACCAGGGTGATCGCCGTACCCTTCGCCCCCGCGCGGCCCGTCCGGCCGATGCGGTGCAGATACGTCTTCTCGTCCTCGGGTGACTGGTAGTTGATGACGTGCGTCACCCCCTCGACGTCGATGCCGCGGGCGGCGACGTCGGTGCAGACGAGCACGTCCACCTTGCCGTTGCGGAAGGCGCGCAGCGCCTGCTCACGGGCGCCCTGGCCGAGGTCGCCGTGGACCGCGCCGGAGGCGAAGCCGCGCTGCCCCAGCTGGTCGGCGAGGTCGGCGGCGGTGCGCTTGGTGCGGCAGAAGACCATGACCAGCCCCCGGCCGTCGGCCTGCAGTATCCGCGAGACCATCTCGGGCTTGTCCATGTTGTGCGCGCGGTAGACGAACTGCGTGGTGTTCGCGACCGTCGCGCCCTCGTCGTCCGGCGCGGTGGCGCGGATGTGCGTGGGCTGCGACATGTAGCGGCGGGCCAGCCCGATGACCGCGCCCGGCATGGTGGCCGAGAACAGCATGGTCTGGCGGCGCGCCGGAAGCAGGTTGATGATCTTCTCGACGTCGGGCAGGAAGCCCAGGTCGAGCATCTCGTCGGCCTCGTCGAGGACGAGGGCCTTGACGTGCTTCAGGTTCAGCTTCTTCTGCCCCGCCAGGTCGAGCAGCCGGCCCGGGGTGCCGACGATCACGTCGACGCCCTTCTTCAGGGCCTCGACCTGGGGCTCGTAGGCCCGGCCGCCGTAGATCGCGGTGACGCGTACGTTGCGCACCTTGCCGGCGGTCAGCAGGTCGTTGGTGACCTGCGTGCACAGCTCGCGGGTGGGGACGACGACCAGCGCCTGCGGGGTGTCGGTGAGGTCCTCGGGCTTCGCGCGCCCGGCCTCCACGTCCGCCGGGACGGTCACGCGCTCGAGGAGCGGAAGGCCGAAGCCGAGCGTCTTTCCGGTGCCGGTCTTGGCCTGGCCGATGACGTCCGTGCCCGACAGGGCCACGGGGAGCGTCAGTTCCTGGATGGGGAAGGGGGTGGTGATGCCGACGGCTTCCAGGGCTTCGGCGGTCTCGGGGAGGATCCCGAGCTCTCGGAACGTAGTCAGGGTGCTGCCTCTTCTGTGTACGCGGTGCGAGGCGAGCGCGGGGGTCGTCTATGGACCGTGCCGGGGACGTCGGCTGCCTTACGGGAATGCCGTAGGGCACGGGACCACTACCGACGCTCTAGCGCTCGTACCGCTGAGGGTCCCTCCGATCGTCGTACGCACTGTGCCGTACGGTCAGGGAGAGCGGTCGGGGCGGAGCCGATCGGGCCTCCGACCGGGCATCCTCATACATACGCCCCGTCGAACACGACAAAGTATTCGGCAGGCGCATTACCACCATACCCCGAATTCGCGCACACGCCATGGCCGATTTGGCCACGTAGTCGTCGTCACACCTGTTGACCAGCACCTTCCGGCCCTCGATCAGCGGGCTATTGTGCGGTTTATGACGAGCTCTGACAAGCCTGACCCCGCCGAGGACACCCCCGACACCCCGGCCGCACCCACCGGCATCGCCGCCCTGGACTGGACGGCCGCCTCCGCCGAGCCGCAGTACCGCGCCGCCGTCGTGGATCTGCTCGGCGCGCTCGCGTACGGAGAGCTCGCGGCGTTCGAGCGGCTCGCGGAAGACGCCAAGCTGGCTCCCACGCTGGCGGACAAGGCGGAACTGGCCAAGATGGCGTCGGCCGAGTTCCACCACTTCGAGCGGCTGCGCGACCGGCTGGCCGAGATCGGCGAGGAGCCGACTGCCGCCATGGAGCCGTTCGTCGCCGCGTACGAGGGCTTCCACAAGCAGACGGCGCCCTCCGGCTGGCTCGAAGGGCTCGTCAAGGCCTACGTGGGCGACTCCATCGCCAGTGACTTCTACCGGGAGGTCGCGGTCCGGCTGGACTCCGACACCCGGGCGCTGATGCTGACCGTGCTCGACGACACCGGGCACGGCGGCTTCGCCGTGGAGAAGGTGCGCTCGGCGATCGACGCGGACCCGCGCCTGGGCGGACGGCTCGCGCTGTGGGCACGCCGGCTGATGGGTGAGGCGCTGTCCCAGTCGCAGCGGGTGGTGGCCGACCGGGACGCGCTGTCGACGATGCTCGTCGGCGGTGTCGCGGACGGCTTCGACCTCGCGGAGGTCGGCAGGATGTTCTCCCGGATCACCGAGGCCCACACCAAGCGGATGGCCGCCCTGGGGCTGGCGGCCTGAGGGAGCCGCCCCGGTCAGCTCCCGTGCCGACGTCGGCGGCCGGTCAGGCGGTCGCCGACCGGCCGCGGAGTCTGCCCGCGGGACGCAGCAGCAGCGACATCGAGGCCACGGAGACGATCGCGGCGCCGGACAGGACCGTCAGCGGGCCGCCCGCGTCCAGCGCGCTGTGGGTGATCAGCGCGCCGAAGACGGCCCCGGCCACGCCCGTCGGCAGGACCAGCGCGCGGGCGGGGAGGCGGTGCGGGAGACGGCGCGTGGCCGCCCAGGCCAGGGCCAGGCCGAGGATCGCTGAGCTGAGCGTTTCCAAGAACATGTCGGGGGTCCCTCCCACATGGCCGGCCTGAGCGCATCGGTCGTAGCCCGACTTACCCCTGACCTGCGAAACCCAACCCTCCTCTGTACGCGACCTGTGCTCCATCGGTGAAGGGCGGGGCGGCGGGAGGCGGCGGGGAAGAAGGCTGGCGACGCCGGGGGGAACGGCAAGGGGAGAAGGGCCGAACGGGTAACGGTGCGGGAAGGGCCGAGAGGTGCCGGGAGGCGCCGAGAGGTACCGAGGAGAGTCCGGGAAGGGCCGAGAGGGACACGGAAGGGCCCGGCGGTGTCGAGAATCCGAGACCGCCGGGCCCTTCCGCTGTCTGCCGGTCGTCGCCTACAGCGCGCCGAAGCCCACTTTGCGCGGGGCCGGCTCACCGATCTCGATATACGCGAGACGGTCGGCCGGGACCAGGACCTTGCGGCCGTGCTCGTCCACGAGAGTCAGCAGCTGCGACTTTCCGGCCAGCGCCTCGGCCACCACGCGCTCGACCTCCTCGGCGCTCTGACCGCTCTCCAGAACGATCTCGCGGGGCGCGTGCTGCACGCCGATCTTGACCTCCACGGCTATGTCCCTCCGACGGTCAGTGAAGTGCGCGACCTTCCGCGCCGTACCCAGCACACATTAGCCCGGTGAGGGGATGTGCACGCTCAGCCCCCGCAACGCCAGGAGCGAACAGCCGAGGGGAACAAAATGCTCCCCGTTCACCCGGCGACGCCCCCGGGAGCCGTCAGAACTGCTGCTCGTTGCCGTGCAGCGGGAATCCGGCGATGCCCCGCCAGGCCAGCGAGGCCAGCAACTGCACCGCCTGGTCGCGGGGCACGGTGCGGTCGCTGTGCAGCCAGGACCGCGCCACCACCTGGGCCAGACCGCCCAGCCCCGAGGCGAGCAGCATCGACTCCTCGCGCGACAGGCCGGTGTCCTCGGCGATGACGTCGCAGATCGCCTCGGCGCAGTCGTTGGTGACCCGGTCGACGCGCTCGCGCACCGCGGGCTCGTTCGTCAGGTCCGACTCGAAGACCAGGCGGAAGGCCCCGCCGTCGTCCTCCACGTACGCGAAGTAGGCGTCCATGGTCGCCCGTACGCGCTGCTTGTTGTCGTTCGTCGACGCGAGCGCGTGGCGCACCGACTGGATCAGCGCCTCGCAGTGCTGGTCCAGCAGGGCCAGGTAGAGATCGAGTTTGCCCGGGAAGTGCTGGTAGAGCACCGGCTTGCTGACGCCCGCACGCTCGGCGATGTCGTCCATCGCCGCCGCGTGGTAGCCCTGCGCGACGAATACTTCCTGGGCGGCGCCCAGCAACTGGTTCCGTCGGGCACGGCGCGGCAGGCGTGTGCCCCTCGGGCGCACGGCCTCTGTCTGCTCGATGGCTGTCACGCCGCCTCCCCTTCTCGTCCACGTGCGGTGTGAGCCGCGCCGCCATCGTACTTTTCGGTAACCGTGGTGTGCGCGCTGAGGGCGCAGAATTTCACGGACCGGACTGTGGTGAAAGAGTCACGGACCGTTTCAAAGCCTGACAATGAGGGCAGGATGGGACCTCCCTCCCGGACGGTGCCGCCTTGTTCCGGCACTGTCGCCTTCACCGGTGGTCGTCACTTTCACCGGTAGTCCTCCTCGTGGAGGGAGACGACCCTGGCCTGCTCGGCCAGGTCCGCCTCGTTGGCGCGGTCGGCGTCGGCTCCGGTCAGCGGGTCGTCGCGGTCCTGCTCGAGGTCCGCGCGCTGCTCGGCCGCGTCGACCTCGGGTGCCTCGACGTCGTACTCCTGGTCCTCGAGAGCGTCCTCGGTTTCCTCGAACGTCTCGGGGTCGGTGGGATCTATGGCCATGGCTGGGCTCCCTTCCTATGGACGTCCCCGGAAAATGCGGGGCCACGTACGGGTGCCCTCGGTATGAGCCTAGGAGACACCCGATCCGGGCGCTATGCGATCCGCGATCGGGTTGTGACACGGTGCGCACAGTCGGGGCCCGCGGTGGCCGGCCGATGTCCGGAGCTTCCCCTGTGATCGCGAACACACGAGTTCCCGTGTGATCGTCTCGTAACATTGCGGCATGTCCTCGACCGACCTGCCGTCCGTGCCGCCCGCGACCGTGCTGCCCAGGGTGGCCGCCGTCAGGGTCGCGGAGGGCGAGCGCCTCAGATCGGTCGAACTGCCCGGCGTCACCCTGTCGGTGCGGTCGAGGCCCCCCGCACGTGAGGGCCTGCCGGCCGCGCTCCACATCCACGGGCTGGGAGGATCGTCGCAGAACTGGTCGGCGTTGATGCCGCACCTGGACGACGTCGTCGACAGCGAGGCGGTCGACCTTCCGGGCTTCGGCGACTCGCCGCCCCCGGACGACGGCAACTACTCGATCTCGGCGCACGCGCGCGCGGTGATCCGCTATCTCGACTCTTCCGGGCGCGGCTCCGTCCACCTCTTCGGCAACTCGCTGGGTGGCGCGGTCGCCACCCGCGTCGCCGCGGTACGCCCCGACCTCGTCCGCACGCTCACGCTGGTGTCACCGGCCCTGCCCGAGCTGCGGGTGCAGCGCACCGCGGTGCCCACGGGACTGCTGGCGGTGCCCGGAGTCGCCCGGCTCTTCACCCGGATCACCCAGGAGTGGTCGGCGGAGCAGCGCGTCCGCGGCGTCGTCGCCCTCTGCTACGGGGACCCCGCGCAGGTGTCGCCGGAGGCGTTCGGCAACGCCGTGCAGGAGATGGAGCGGCGACTGCGGCTGCCGTACTTCTGGGACGCCATGGCGCGCTCCGCGCGGGGACTCGTCAACGCGTACACCCTGGGTGGTCAGCACGGTCTGTGGCGCCAGGCCGAGCGGGTGCTCGCGCCGACGCTGCTGCTGTACGGCGGCCGGGACCAACTCGTCGGCTTCCGCATGGCCGGGCGCGCGGCCCGTGCGTTCCGCGACTCCAGACTGGTCACCCTGCCCGACGCGGGGCACGTGGCGATGATGGAATACCCCGAGGTCGTGGCCGCTGCTTTCCGTGAACTCCTCGCGGATGCAACGGATTCAGCGGTCAAGGGGGATACTTTGGAGCCAGGCGCGAAGGGCGCTTCGGGCTCGGCCGCCGGCACCGCTGCGGACGAGGCCGCCGACGGCGGGGCCACCGCCGAGAACCTGAGGGGCTGAGGCACCAGGTGGGACGCCACAGCCGTCGCGGACCCGCCCCCAAGGGGGGCGCCGCGGATCCGGCGGCACGTGCCGACCGGAGGTCCCGGGGCGGCCGGGGCAGTGACGGCCGGGGAGGAGCCCGCCCGGACGGCCTGGTTCCGCCGAGCCGTGGAGCGCCGGACCACGGTCCGCCCGCGGGGTACGGGCCTCCTGTTCACGGGGCGCCACGTCTGCCGGACGGGTGGCTCCCGGACGGGACACCCGCGCCCGGAGTGCCGCGCATGCCCGACGGCACCCCCGTCCACGGCGTTCCGCGCGTCCGTGATGGCGGGCATCCCGAGCAGCGGGAACCCGGCGGTGGCTGGGGCGAGTTGAGGGGGCCGCACCCGGGAGCCGGGTATCCCGGGTACCCGGGGCATCCCGGGCCGGCCGACGGGGGCGTGTCCCTGCCGCGACAGCGCCAGGCGCCTTTCGAGGGGCCGTGGGAAGCGCGGGGTCCGCGCGGACCCCGCGATCCGCGCGGACCGCGACAGGACTACCTCGACGCCTTCGGCGAGGAGGGCGGCCTCTTCACGCCCCGCGACCCGGCCCACCGGACCTTCGCGACGGACTCCGCGTACGCGACGGACCCCTACGCCGCCGTCACCGGTGGGGACACCGCGTCGGCAGCCCGTGCCCCGGCCGACCGTGACGACGCGTCACCCGCCGGAGCGCCGGCGGAGACCAAGGGCGCCAAGGGGCGCGCGTTCACCGGGATCGCGGCCGCCGCCGTGACCACCGTGCTGGCCGTCGTCGTGGCGGGCCAGGTCGCCGACGAACCCGACGCCGCCGCCGACGACGTACAGGCGCAGTCCGCCATCGACCAGTCGGCGCGCGACATCCGGGACTCCGGCTCGCGCGGGGCCGGGCGGGACGAGGCCTCGGAGGCGCCGTCCGACGCCGTGCCGTTGACGTACGAGCAGAAGATGGAGAAGAAGTACCCGATCGCCGACTCCCTCGCGGGTTCGGGGAAGTTCGACGCGATCCCCGGGATCGACAAGGCGCGGGGCACGGGGCAGAAGCTCACCTACCGCGTCGATGTGGAGCAGGGGCTCGGCCTCGACGGCGAACTCTTCGCCGAGGCGGTGCGGCGGACGCTCGACGACAACCGCAGCTGGTCGCACAACGGCGCCCGTGCCTTCGAGCGCATCCACTCGGGCCGCCCCGACTTCGTCATCACGCTCGCCAGCCCCGGGACGACCGCCGACTGGTGCGCCAGGTCCGGACTCGACACCACGGTGGACAACGTCTCCTGCGACTCGGCGGCCACCGAGCGCGTGATGATCAACGCGTTCCGGTGGGCGCAGGGCGCCGAGACGTACGGCGAGGAGCTTCTCGCCTACCGGCAGATGCTGATCAACCACGAGATCGGCCACCGCCTGGGGTACAACCACCTCACCTGCGACAAGGACGGCGATCTGGCCCCGGTCATGCAGCAGCAGACCAAGTTCCTCGACCACGGCGGAATCAGCTGCCGGCCGAACCCCTGGCCCTATCCGAAGGGCTGACGCCCCGGCCAGGCACGCCGGTCGCGTCCGGCGCCGGTCGATCGCACATCTGATCGCATAGCGCGACCGAACGCGTCCCGTGCGGGAAAGTTACGACCGTTCACCCCTTTTGATGGTGCGACGGACAACCGTCCATCACACCCCCACCTTGTCCGCATACGTTCGTCCCGCTGCGAGCCGTCGGACCAACGGCGGCTCCCCATACGGGAGATCGGGGGTGCACTCGTGCGCATCGGACTGCTTACGGAGGGTGGCTATCCGTATGTGGGCGGTGACGCCGGACTCTGGTGCGACCGTCTCGTGCGCGGACTCGGGCACCACGAGTTCGACGTCTACGCGTTCAGCCGCAGCCAGGCCCAGGAAGACGCCGGCTGGGTACCGCTGCCGCCGCAGGTCACCAGGGTGCGCACCGCGCCGCTGTGGACGACCGAGGACGACGGGGTGGTGCACGGCAGGCGCGCGCGCCGGCGATTCACCGAGCACTACGGCGAACTCGCCGCCGTGCTCAGCGCGGCGGACCCCGCGGCGACCCGCGCCCCGGCCGAGGCGGACCGTTTCGCCCACGCTCTGTACGGCCTCGCCGAACTGGCCCACGACGAGGGCGGTCTCGACGCCGCCCTCCGCTCCGAGACCGCCGTACGCATCCTGGAACGCGCCTGTCGCGCGCCCCGCGTGCTGCGCGCCGCGCGGGAGGCCCGGGTACCGGACCTGCTGACCGTGGCCGCCCGTCTGCAGCACGCCCTGCGCCCCCTCTCGCTCGACTGGTACGAGGAGGACGGGCTCGGCGCGGTCGACCTGTGTCACGCCGCCTCCGGCGGCACGGCCGCCCTGC
This sequence comes from Streptomyces sp. GDS52, assembly GCF_052246875.1. NCBI lineage: Bacteria > Bacillati > Actinomycetota > Actinomycetes > Kitasatosporales > Streptomycetaceae > Streptomyces > Streptomyces sp. GDS52. Next base: position 2,360,165 of record NZ_CM125966.1, on the reverse strand, counting down.
CGGGCCTGCTCGCCGGACACTTCTTCGACGTCCCCCTGCTGGTGACCGAGTACGGCGTGCGGCTGCGCACGCACTACCTGACCCGCCCGGACGCCCCACCGGCGGTCCGGTCCCTGCTCGCGGCCTTCCACGGCCGGCTCGCCGCCGAGACCTACCGGCGGGCCGCGTTCGTCACCCCGGGCAACACCCACGCCCGTCGCTGGCAGGAACGCTGCGGTGCCGACCGGGCGAGGATCCGCACCGTCCACCCCGGAATGGACGCCACGCCCTTCGTGGAGGCGGAGGAGTCCCCGGAGCACGCGAACCCGGACACCCTCGTGTGGACCGGCCGGGTGGAGCCCGCCAAGGACCTGGTCTCCCTGCTGCACGCGTTCTCCGGCATCCGCGCCGAGGTGCCCGGAGCCCGCCTGCGGATCATCGGCGGACCGGCCGGCCCGGTGGGCGCCGCCTACCTGGAGCACTGCCGGGCGTTGGCCGCGCGCCTCTTCCCGGGCGGAGCCGAGGGCGGCCCGCACCCCGCCGGCACCGGTCCGGTGTCCTTCGAGGAGATCGGCGGCCCGGAACCCGCCGTCCGGGCCGAGGCGTACGCCTCGGGCGCCGTGATCGTCCTGTCGAGTGTCGTCGAGGGGTTCCCGGACGGTCTCGTCGAGGCGATGCTCTCCGCCCGCGCGACGGTGTCCACGGACGTCGGCGCGGTGGTCGAGGTCATCGGCGGAACCGGTCTCGTCGTACCGCCCCGCGACCCGCGGGCGCTCGCCGAGGCATGCGTCGCGCTGCTGCGCGACCCCGAGCGCCGGGCGCGCCTCGGCGCCGCCGCGCGCGCCCGCGCACTCGAACTGTTCACCGTCGAGCAGAACGTCGCCGCGTTCCACGACCTGTACCTGGAGATCGCGGCGCACAGCCCGGTCCACCGCGTCCTGCTGAACGACACCGGTGACCCCCTGCCCTTCGCCACCCCCGCCGAGGTCCACGTCCCCGTCGACCGGACCGGCCCCGCCTCCCGCCCGCCGTTCCGCACCGCCCCCGCCTGGGCCACCGGCACCCCCGAGCGGGCCACGGACGTCCTGAGGCCGCCCACCCCGGCGTCGGCCACCCCGGTGCCGGCCACTCCACTGGTCCCCGCGACGGAGGCGGCACGATGACCGGACTCGACGAACTGGACCGGGACCCGGCCCGGCCCGCCGCCACCCGCCCGGGCACCGCCGACCCCGTGAAGGCGCTGCTGCACCGCCACCGAGAGCTGTGCGAACGTGCCGTGGACCCCCTGGAGATCGCGGCGGGCCTGGAGGCGCACGGCGTCACCGACCGGACCGCCGCACGCTTCCGGCACCGGGACGTCTTCTCCCTCGCGGAGGAGCTGTACGCCCGGATCCCCCGCGACCACGACGCCCCCGGCCCCTCCGCCACCGCCGCCCCCGAGATCCGCGTCGGCTGGATCGCCCTCACGCTGCTCCCCGGGGCCCTCGGTGTGGCGTCGGTGACCGCCCTGCGCCTCACCCACGGCCAGACCCGCCTCTACGCGGTCGCCGTGGGCGTGCTCGCCGTCGCCCTGGCCGCACGCGCGGTCCTGCGCCGGGGCCCGCTCGGCGCCGCCCGCCCACCCGCCCCCGGTACGGCGACGTGGACCTGCTGGCTCATCGGCTACGCCGTCCTGGGCGACGGCCTGCTCCACACCGCGATCGCCGGTGGCCCCGACGGCCCGCCCACCGGCGCCGTCGACGGAGACTGGCCGCTCACCGTCGCCCCGGTCCTGGCGCTCACCCTGGCCTGCGCTCCCGGCGCCTGGGGCGCGGGCCTGTTCACCGCACGGGCCCGCCGCGGACTCGCGACCAGCCGAGGCCTCGAAGACTTCACCGCCTCGGTCCGCCCCCTGCTGTTCGGCGTCCTCGCACTGTTCCTGTGTGCTCTGGCCGTTCTCCTCTCCCTCTGCGCCACGGCCCTGGACGAGCCCTTCACCCCCTTCGAGGTGCTCTCCCTGGGCGCCCTCCTCTTCCTGGCCCGCCTCCTCGCCCTCCACGGCTTCACCCGTGCCCCGAAGGTGGTCCTCGTCGCCGCCGTCCTGGCCCAGGCAGCCGCCCCGGCCACGGTCTTCGCGGCCCGCCTCCCCGGCTGCGGCGCGCTGGCCACCCCCGTGGAAAGCCTGGTCGCAGCCTGGGGTCCCGCCGCGGTCCCCGCCCTCACCTGTGGCGCGGCGGCCCTGACCCTCCTGATCCACGCAACCCGCACACTCCCCCGAGCCTCGGCGCACGTCCGGCCGCAGGCACCCCTGCAAGGAGATCCCACATGACCACCCGCCCAGCGGCCCCGGCCGCCACAGGAGCCGCCCGATGAGAGTCCTGCTGATCGGAGCCAACGGGTACATCGGCCGTTTCGTCGCCGACCGTCTGCTCGCCGACCCGGCCGTCCAGCTCACCGTCCTCGGCCGCGGCGACGACGCCGACGTCCGCTTCGACCTCGCCACCGGCAGCCCCGGCGCGCTCACCCGGTTCCTCGACGCCGTCCACCCCGGTGTGGTGGTCAACTGCGCCGGTGCCACCCGTGGCGGGGCCCGGGAACTCACCCGGCACAACACCGTCGCCGTCGCCACCGTGTGCGAGGCCCTGCGCCGCAGCGGCTGCGGCGCCCGCCTCGTGCAGATCGGCTGCAGCGCGGAGTACGGCCCCAGCCAGCCCGGTTCCTCCACGGCGGAGGACGCCGTCCCCCGTCCCGGTGGCCCGTACGGCGTCAGCAAGCTCGCCGCGACCGAACTGGTTCTCGGCTCCGGGCTGGACGCCGTGGTCCTGCGGGTCTTCTCACCCGCGGGGCCCGGCACCCCCGCCGGCTCCCCGCTCGGCCGCCTCGCCGAGGCGATGCGGCGCGCCATGCAGTCCGGCGAGGGCGAGCTGAAGCTCGGCGGTCTCGGTGCCCAGCGCGACTTCGTCGACGTCCGGGACGTGGCCCGTGCCGTGCACGCCGCCTCGCTCTCCGCCGCGCAGGGGGTCATCAACATCGGCTCGGGCCGTGCCGTCCGCCTGCGGGACGCCGCCGCGGTCCTCGCCCGCGTGGCCGGATACGGCGGGGTCCTCCACGAACTCGACGGCCCGCCCGGTGTCCAGGCCGCCCACGGCATCCACACCACCCACGCCACCCACACGGGCCATACCGCCCACACCCCGCATCTCAGGCCGGGCATCGGCCACCCGCGGAGCGAGTCCGACCACCACGCGGCGTCGGTCGCGTACCCGTACCCGGACGGCTGCGGCAGCTGGCAGCAGGCGGACGTGCGCACCGCGCGCGACCGGCTCGGCTGGCGCCCCAGGATCAACCTCGAGGAGTCCCTCGCCGACATCTGGATGGAGGCGGCGTGTCGTATCTGATCCCCGAGGCCGGAGCCGGCACCGGCACTGATACCGGCGTCCGTACCGGCTTCGGCGTCCCCGGTCTGGCGCACCCCCTCCTCGCCCCGGCCGAGTGGAACGCGCTCACCCGCCCGGGGGCCGGGGGCCCTCTGCACTGGGTCGTTCTGAACGTGGCCAACGGTCCCGGCGTGCGACCCGACCCGCACTGCCTGGAGGCAGCCGGCCGGCTGCGCAACGCCGGTGTCCGCGTCCTGGGCCATCTCGACTCGGCCTACGGTCTGAGCGGCTCCGGCGAGCTGATCTCCAAGGCCCACCGGTTCATCGACTGGTACCAGGTCGACGGATTCCTCCTGGACCGCTGCCCCGCGGACCGGGCCGCGCTCCCCGAGGTCCGGCGGACGGTCGGCGCACTCCGCGTGATCCGTGACGATGCCCACATCGTCCTCGGCCACGGCACCCACCCGTACCCGGGCCACGCCGAGATCGCGGACCAACTGGTCACCTTCTCCGGCCCGTGGAGCGACTACCGCTGGTCGCAGGTGGCGGAGTGGACCGCCGACCATCCGCCCGAGCGGTTCTGCCACTTCGTCCACGGAGTGCCCGGACCGCACCTGGAGGAGGCGCTGCGCATCGCCCGCTGGCAGGGCGCCGCGACCGTCTACCTCACCGACCGCACGGCCCGTGACGGCCGGACCGACCCCTGGGAACCGCTGCCCGGCTACTGGGACGATCTCGTCTCGCGCATCGGGATGGGTGTCTCGGAATGAAAAAGGCCGTGGCAGTGTTGGGGGGAGAACAACCGTAGTGATTGACCGACCAACGGAGTCCCCGTGTCGTTGCCACCCCTGGTCGAGCCGGCCCCCGAGCTCACCGTAGACGAGGTTCGCAGGTACTCCCGCCACCTGATCATCCCCGATGTGGGGATGGACGGGCAGAAGCGGCTGAAGAACGCCAAGGTGCTGTTCGTCGGCGCCGGCGGCCTGGGTTCGCCAGGACTGATGTACATGGCCGCGGCGGGCGTGGGCACGCTCGGCATCGTGGAGTTCGACGAGGTCGACGAGTCGAACCTGCAGCGGCAGGTCATCCACAGCCAGGCCGACATCGGCCGGCCGAAGGCCGAGTCCGCACGGGACACGATCAAGGGCATCAACCCGTACGTGAACGTGGTCCTGCACGAAGAGCGGCTCGAGTCCGACAACGTGATGGGCATCTTCAGCGAGTACGACCTGATCATCGACGGCACGGACAACTTCGCGACCCGCTACCTGGTCAACGACGCGTGCGTGCTGCTGAACAAGCCCTACGTCTGGGGTTCGATCTACCGCTTCGACGGCCAGGCCTCCGTCTTCTGGTCCGAGCACGGTCCCTGCTACCGCTGCCTCTACCCGGAGCCCCCGCCCCCCGGCATGGTCCCCTCCTGCGCCGAGGGCGGCGTCCTGGGCGTGCTGTGCGCGTCGATCGGCTCCATCCAGGCCAACGAGGGCATCAAGCTCCTCGCCGGCATCGGTGAGCCGCTGGTCGGCCGCCTGATGATCTACGACGCCCTGGAGATGCAGTACCGCCAGGTCAAGGTCCGCAAGGACCCCGACTGCGCGGTCTGCGGCGAGAACCCGACCGTCACCGAGCTCATCGACTACGAGGCCTTCTGCGGCGTCGTCTCCGAGGAGGCCCAGGCGGCGGCCGCCGACTCCACGATCACTCCCAAGCAGCTCAAGGAGTGGATCGACGAGGGTGAGAACATCGAGCTCATCGACGTCCGTGAGCCGAACGAGTTCGAGATCGTCTCCATCCCCGGCGCCCGGCTGATCCCGAAGAACGAGTTCCTCATGGGCAACGCCCTGGAGAGCCTGCCGCAGGACAAGAAGATCGTCTTGAACTGCAAGACGGGTGTCCGCAGTGCGGAAGTCCTCGCGGTCCTGAAGTCCGCGGGCTTCGCCGACGCCGTCCACCTCGGCGGCGGCGTGGTCGGCTGGGTCAACCAGATCGAGCCGTCGAAGCCGATCTACTGACCCCGGTCCACCACCGCGATGCCGGCCTGATCCGGACGAGAGACCGAGGCGGGGGTCTCGCGCACCACGGGTGCGTGAGACCCCCGCCGTCGTCATGAGCAGACCTTGCCGTCCTTCGGCACCGTGCCGTCCAGCAGATACGCGTTCACGGTGGAGTCGACGCAGTCGCTCCCACTGCCGTACGCGCCGTGGCCCTCGCCCTTCCAGGTGAGCACGACCCCCACGTCCTCGCCCAGCTCGTCCGCCATCCGCCGGGCACCCTCGTACGGGGTGGCCGGGTCGCCGGTGTTGCCGATCACCAGGATCGGCGCCGCGCCCGGCGCGCTCACCTCCGGGGTGTCGTGTCGGCCCGGCACCGGCCAGTCGTGGCACCAGCCCGCCGTGTCCCAGCCGAGGAACGGCCCGAACACCGGCGAGATCCGCTCGAACTCCGGCAGCAGCTTCTTTGTCTGCGCCGCCGTCGGCCGCTGCTTGGCGTCCGAGCACGATATGACCCGCTGCGAGTGGGTCGTCGTGCTGTAGCGGCCCGACGCGTCGCGCTCGTTGTAGCCGTCGGCCAGGGCGAGGAGTGCCGAGCCGTCTCCCTTTTCCGCGGCCTGCAGGGCACCGGTCAGCGCGGGCCAGCCCTCCTTGGTGTACAGCGGGAGGACGATGCCGGTCAGCGCCAGCGTCTGGGTCAGTTCCCGGCCGGCCGAGGACGTGGGCAGCGGCTCGGCGTCGATCCGGTCCAGCAGCTGGGCGATCTCACGGGTCCCCTGCTCGGGATCCCGGCCGGTGGACCTCAGATAGTTCTCCAGCGCGCGCTGGAAACCGCGCGCCTGGTTCTTGGCGTGCCCCATCGTGTCGGCGGTCGGGTCGACGACCGCGTCGAGGTTCATCCGGCCCACCTTCTCGGGGAACAGGTGGGCGTAGACCCCGCCGAGCTCGGTGCCGTACGAGATCCCGAAGTAGTTCAGCCTGTCGTCGCCGAGCGTCCGCCGGATGCGGTCCAGGTCGCGGGCGGTGTCGGTGGTCGACACGTGTGCCAGCAGCTTTCCGGCCGCCTCCTGGCAGCCCTGCCCGAAGTCCGCGGCGTCCCGGAAGTAGGCCCGCTCCTCGGCCGGGGTGTCCGGGGTGGTGTCCACCGACTCGGCCGCCTGGATCTCCTCGTCCTCCCGGCAGCGGACGCCCTCGCTGGCGGCCACTCCCCGCGGGTCCCAGCTCACCAGGTCGTACCGCTCACGCAGCTTCGAGACGTTCGGGGCGTAGGCGGGCATCATCGACACGCCGGAGCCGCCGGGACCGCCGAAGTTGAACAGCAGTGACCCGAGGCGGTCGTCCCCCGTGGCCTTCGCCCGGATCAGGGCCAGTTCGATCGTCTCGCCGTCCGGTTTCGCCCAGTCGAGCGGCACCTCGAGCGTGCCGCACTGCCAGTCGGCGCCGGGTGCGGGCGCGCCGTCGGAGGCCTCGCAGCGCCCCCAGCCGAACGCCGTCCCGTCCCTCTCGTCATCGGACGAGCCGCCGCTGCACCCCGCCGCCAGGAGCGCGGCGGAGACCGCCAGAGCCGTCCACCGTGCGAAACGCGTCATGTGCCACATCCCCCTCGCGGGCCGTCCGCGCCGTGCGGCGGATGGCGGTCAGGCCATGGTAGGCAGATCCCGGGTTCGTGCGGGAAACCTGTGGATAACCCTCTGACCTGCTATTTCGCGGGGAACAGGAGCAGACGGTCCCCGTTTGGCGCGCCTCCTTGAGCCGCAGCGGACCACAGCGGTTGACAGCGGACTACAGCGCTTCCTTGCGGGTGAGGTGGTTGAAGGCCAGCCAGCCCGGGAGTACCGGCAGCCACAGCGTCAGCAGCCGGAACAGCAGCACCGCCGGCGCGGCGACCTCGCTGGGCAGACCGACCGCGATCAGACCGACCGTCAGAGTCGCCTCGACCGCGCCCACACCTCCCGGGGTGGGAGCCGCCGACCCCAGCGCGTTGCCCGCGAGGAAGACCACCGCCACGCCGGCGAGGCTGACCGACGTCGTCCCGTCGCCGAACGCCCGGACGGAGGCGTACAGGCACAGCACGAAGCAGGCGGTCAGCAGCAGCATGCCGCCGATGCCGGTGGCCAGCTTCTGCGGACGCTGCAGCACGTCGAGCATCCGCGGCACGACACCCGCGAACAGCGACCGCACGCGCGTGACGACGAACTTCCGCAGGAACGGCACCGAGGTCACCACGAGCACCAGCACCGCCACCGTCAGCAGACCCGCGATGACCGTGCGGGACGGCGACAGTGAGGGCGTCTTCTCGGTCCCGGTCAGATAACCGAACGCCAGCAGCATCAGGATGTGGCAGCCCAGCCCGAACAACTGCGAGGCGCCGACACTGGCCACGGCGAGTCCCGGCCGCACCCCGGCACGCTGGAGGAACCGGGTGTTCAGGGCGACACCGCCCACCGCCGCCGGGGCGACGATCTTCACGAAGGAACCGGCGACCTGCGCCGCCACCGTCCTGACGAACGGCACCCGCTCCGGGACGAACCCCAGCAGCGCCAGGGCGGCGGCGAAGTAGCTGGCCGCCGAGAACAGCACGGCCGCCACCACCCAGCCCCACTCCGCGTTGGAGATCAGCGGCCCGAACTCGATGTGGGTGAGCTGCGTCAGCAGGAAGTACCCGCCGATGGCACCGGCGATGAAACTGATCAGCGTGCGCGGACGCACCCGCTCCAGCCGGGCCGGCTCCACCGGCGCCTGCGGCCTGATCCGCAGCACCTCGTGCCGGATCTGCGTGAGCAGGTCCTCCTCGCGGGCCTCCTCCAGCGCCTCGTCGATGGCCCGCTTCTCGGCCCGCTGCTCCGCCCGCACGGTCTTCTTGTCCGGCTTCCCGGCCGCGGTGGACCCGGTCGCAGGCCCCTCGGCCTGGTCCGCCGCGGCCTGTTCCGCGCGGAGCAGCTTGGCCTGCCGGGAGGCCTCCAGGACCGCCTCACGGTCGCGGTGCGCCCGTTCCCGGGCGAGCCGGCGCAGGGTCCCGCGGGTGGAGCGGCTCAGCGCGATGGGCTGGAGCATCGGCAGGCAGTCCGCCACGGCGTCGGGGCCGAGCACGCTCAGCGCGGAGGCCACCGCCCGTTCGGCGCCCACCCTGAGCCCGAGGGTCACCAGCAGCTGGGAGACGTCCATGCGCAGCAGCAGATCGCCGGCGGCGATCTCACCGACGCGCAGGTCGGTGAGGATCACCTTGCCGGAACGATCCACCAGGATCGCGTCACCGACCAGCCTGCGGTGCGCGATCCGGCGGGACTGCAACGCCTGCACCTGACGCCAGGCGCCGCGCAGCAGCTCGTCGGTGATCTCCTCGTCCGGCAGCGAGTCCAGGGCGCGCCCGCCGCTGTGCTCGTAGACGAGCATCACCGCGTCGGGGCCGAGCTCGGAGGTCGCGATCAGCTTGGGCGCGTTGGCACCGGCCGCGATGGCCGCGTACGCCAGCAGCGCCTCCTGCTCCAGCGCCTGGCGCAGGGACTGGAGACTGCTGCGGGTGGCGAAGCCGCGCAGGGTCAGATTGCGCCACGTGCGGTAGAAGAAGCCCTGTGCCTGCTGCTCACGGTCGACCACCGTCACGTCCAGCGGCGGACCGTCCTCCAGGGTGACGAAGTAGCGGCGGCCCCGGTCCCCGGCCTCGACGGCGTCCGGGGCTTCCTGGCGGGACGCGCTCACGGGACGGAAGCCGACGGTCCGCAGGCCCGCCATCAGGGTCTGTCCGGTGGGGCGCACATTGGGCGAACCGACCGCGTAGAGGGTGCCGTAGGCGACGGTCCAGCCGATCAGCACCGTCAGGATGATGGAGAACGGAGTCGTGTACCCGGTGACGAGCATCGAGAAGGCGTCGAGAAGCAGCACGACCCACAGCACCGTGCGCCATCTGGGTCTGCGGGACATGCCGACGGCCGTCATGTAGGCGATGACCGGAGCCAGGTAGCCGTGCACCGGGTCGGTGAGAACGTGTATGTCGCCGGGGGAGGGCTGGGTCAGCGCATCCTGGATCGAGCCGGGTGCGGCCCGCGCGACCCACAGGTCGGTGGCGAGTGTCACGCCGTGCGCGAGGACGGCGGCGAGCACCCCGTCGGCGATGCGCAGTCCGTCCCGTTTGATCAGCCGTTCGATGGCGAAGGCCACCGGTACGAGCAGGATCGCGATGCTGGAGGCCAGACCGGCGATCTTGATGAGCAGGTCGGGCGCCTGGCCGGTGCCCTTGGTGATGTCCTGTTCCAGCCCCGAGGTGGTGCCGTGGGCGAAGGCGGCGACCGCCAGCAGGGCCCCGACGGCGAGTACACCGACGAGCAGTCGCATGAGATCGGACGGGCGGTGCACGCGCGCGGGGAGCAGGGGCTCGTCGCCCTCGACCTCGTCGCTGTGCGCCGGATCGGTGACGCCGGCGCCGCCCGCCCCTTCCGTTTTGTCTGTCCTGTCCGTGCCGTCGGGAGGGCCCGGAGCGGCCTGCTTTCCCACCGCCTCGGTGCCGGCGGCCTGCGCGTCGGCGTCCTGCGGGCCGGTGTTCCCGGTGTCCGGATGCGACGAGGCGTCAGAGGTGCCCGCCGCGTCCCCGGGGTGCGCACCCTGCTGTTCCATCGCCTCTTCTTGCTCTCGTATCACCAGTCACCACCCGCACGATGGTGGCATGCCGTACCGCCACAAGGGGGCATCAGGGTCCCCCTGCGGAGCCGCACAGTCTGCCCGAAGCGCGGTCCCCGGGCGAGGCATACGCACGCGCGCGTACCCGTCACACGGTCGGCCGCGTTGTCGGTGGGGTGGTGCAGGATGGGTCGGATGAGTCAGGAGAGCCTCCCGTCCGGCACCGGCCCCCGGCACGCGGACGCCCTGCCCGAGTACGCCGAGCGGGTCCTCGAGGTGGCCGAGCGGATCCCGCCGGGCCGCGTCATGACGTACGGCGACGTGGCCGAGTGGCTGGGGGAGGGCGGCCCGCGCCAGGTGGGACGTGTGATGGCGCTCTACGGCGGAGCCGTCCCGTGGTGGCGTGTCGTCCGCGCGGACGGTGTGCTGCTGCCGGGACACGAGCTGAGAGCCCTCGGCCACTACCGCGCGGAGGGCACTCCGCTCAAGGAGGCGAGCCGGGCCGCGGAAGGACACCAGCCGCGCCTCGAGATGAGGCGCGCACGGTGGGACGGCGGCCACGGGGAGGGTCACACCAGCCAGCTTCCGGCATCGGACACACCGCCGTGCGACCTGTGATCCGTATGGGGGAAACGGGGCACGACCGTGCCATGACGTACGTTCGTGGGGCGAGTGACACGCGTGCCGCGAGCGTCGGGAGGGAAAATACGGAGGCCCTGCTTCCGCACTCCCCGTCGGTCTAGCGTCACCAGCAGGTGTCTCTCCGACCCCGCGGCCACCGCCCACCCCACACGGTGGAACGGCAACCAGCACACCCACCAGGACCGGCGAACCACGTGAGCTCCTCTTTCTCCACCAACGGCCTGTCGCACCCCCAGGTGCGGCGGGGGGCCCGTGGCGCTCATCGGCTGGTCCGTACCCCGCCGGCTCGCAAGACTCCCCCACGACTGGACGCCGCGCAGCGCTCCGTGGTTGACCACGAGACCGGACCGATGATCGTTCTCGCAGGTCCGGGCACCGGGAAAACGACCACGCTCGTCGAGTCCGTGGCCGCGCGTATCGCCCGTGGAGGTGATGCCGAACGCATCCTCGTGCTGACGTTCAGCCGCCGGGCGGCCGTCGAGCTGCGCGACCGCATGGCCCTGCGGACAGGAGCCGCACGCGCCCCGCAGGCGACCACGTTCCACTCGTTCTGCTACGCCCTGATCCGCGCCCACCAGGACAGCGATCTCTTCGTGGAACCGCTGCGCCTGCTCTCGGGCCCCGAACAGGACGTCACCGTCCGTGAGCTGCTGGCCGGCCAGACGGACCTCGAACGCCTCGGTCTGGCACACGTGCGCTGGCCGGACGAACTGCGGGCCTGCCTGACCACCCGCGGCTTCGCCGACGAGGTCCGCGCGGTGCTCGCCCGCAGCCGTGAACTGGGCCTCGGCCCCGACGCCCTGGACGCCTTCGCCCGCCGCATCGGACGCCCCGACTGGCGTGCCGCCTCCGCCTTCCTCGCCGAGTACCTCGACGTCCTCGACCTGCAGGGCGTGCTCGACTACGCCGAACTGGTCCACCGCGCGGTGCTCCTCGCCCGCCGCCCCGAGATCGCCCGGCAGCTCGCCGCGCGGTACGACGCCGTGTACGTCGACGAGTACCAGGACACCGACCCGGCCCAGGTGCGACTGCTGCACGCGCTGGCCGGCGGCGGCCGCACCCTGGTCGCGTTCGGCGACCCGGACCAGTCGATCTACGCCTTCCGGGGCGCGGACGTGAACGGCATCCTGGACTTCCCCGAGGCGTTCCCCCGCGCGGACGGCCGCCCGGCCCCGGTCGAGGTGCTCCGGGTCTCGCGCCGCTCCGGCGCGGCCCTGCTGTCCGCCACCCGCCTGGTCACCCAGCGCATGCCGCTGACCCGCCTCCCCGCCGAGAAGGTCCGCGCCCACCGGGAACTCACACCGGCCCGGGACGGCGGCCGGGCCGAGGTCTACACGTACCCGACCCCCGGTACGGAACTGGACAACATCGCCGACATCCTGCGCAGGGCCCACCTGGAGGACGGCGTCGCCTGGAGCGACATGGCCGTCCTGGTGCGGGCCGGCTCCCGCACCCTCCCCGTCGTCCGCCGCGCCCTCACCTCGGCCGGCGTCCCGGTGGACGTCGACGGCGACGACCTCCCCCTGCGCCACGAACCGGCGGTGACCCCGCTGCTGACGGCCCTGCGGGCGGTGGCGACGGCGGAGGCGGCCGACGGCCCGGGACGAGAGCGGGAGCAGGAGCAGGAGAGGGGACGGAACCCGGAGCCGGGGCAGGGGCAGGGACAGGAGCAGGAGCAGCCGCAGGAGCAGGTCCGGCAAGAGCCCCGCTGGCTCGACACCGAAACCGCCCTCACCCTGCTCACCTCCCCCCTCGCCGGCATGGACGCCGCGGACCTGCGCCGCCTCGGCCGGGCCCTGCGCGAGGAGGAGCGGGCCGCGGGCAACCCCCTGCCACCGCCCTCGGACGAACTCCTCGCACGCGCGCTGGCCGAACCCGAGCGGCTGGTCGTGCACGACCCCACGTACGCGCGCGGCGCCCAGCGGCTCGGCGCGCTGCTGCGCACGGCCCGCGCACGCCTCGCCGACGGCGGCACCGCCGAGGAGGCGCTGTGGGACCTGTGGGACGGCACCCCGTGGCCCGCACGCCTGGAACGCGCCGCCCGCCGGGGCGGCGCCGCCGGACGCCACGCCGACCGGGACCTCGACGCGGTGTGCGCCCTGTTCGCGACCGCCGCCCGCGCCGAGGAACGCATCGGCGGCCGGGGCGCCCTGAACTTCCTGGAGGAGATCGACGCCGAGGACATCGCCGCCGACACCCTCACCCGACGCGCCGTACGCCCCGACGCCGTACGCCTGATGACCGCGCACCGCGCCAAGGGCCTGGAGTGGCGGCTGGTCGTCGTGGCCGGCGTCCAGGAGGGCCTCTGGCCCGACCTGCGCCGCCGCGGCTCCCTGCTGGAGGCCGACCGCATCGGCCGCGACGGACTCGCCGAACCGCTCACCCCCGGCGCGCTCCTCGCCGAGGAACGCCGGCTGTTCTACGTGGCGGCCACCCGCGCGCGGGAACGCCTCGTCGTGACGGCCGTGAAGGCCCCCGCCGACGACGGCGACCAGCCCTCCCGCTTCCTGACCGAACTCGGCGTCGAGCCCAAGGACGTCACCGGCCGCCCGCGCCGCCCGCTGTCCGTCGCCGCGCTCGTCGCCGAACTGCGCGCCACCACGGTCGACCCGCGCGTCTCCGACACCCTCAGGGAGGCCGCCGCCCACCGGCTCGCCCGGCTCGCCGCCCTCGCCGACGAGGACGGACGCCCCCTGGTGCCGTCCGCCCACCCCTACCGCTGGTGGGGCATGTACGAACCCACCCGGAGCAAGGTGCCGCTGCGCAGCCGCGACCAGCCCGTCGTGCTCTCCGGCAGCGCCCTGGACCAGCTCGCCCACACCTGCGCCCTGCAGTGGTTCCTCGGCCGGGAGGTGAAGGCCGACGCACCCGCGACCGCCGCCCAGGGCTTCGGCAACGTGGTGCACGTCCTCGCCGACGAGGTGGCCTCCGGGCACACCCCGGCCGACCTCGCCGTCCTCATGGAACGCCTCGACTCCGTGTGGAACGCGCTCGCCTTCGACGCACCGTGGAAGTCGCAGCAGGAGAAGCAGAACGCGCGCGTGGCACTCGAACGCTTCCTGCAGTGGCACGTCATGGACCGCGCCGGACGCACCCCGGTGGCCAGCGAGCACGACTTCGACGTGAGCCTCGCGGCCGGCGACTACGAGGTCCGCATCCGCGGCCAGATGGACCGCGTCGAGACCGACGGCGAGGGCCGCGCCTACGTCGTCGACTTCAAGACCGGGAAACAGGCCCCCAGCTCCGCCGAGGTGGCCCGCCACCCCCAGCTCGCCGTCTACCAGCTCGCCGTCCAGGAGGGCGCAGTCGACGAGGTGTTCGACGGCAAACGCCCCGAGACGGGGGGTGCCGAGCTGGTCCAGCTGCGCCAGGGCGCCGCCGGACGGGACGGCGGGGAGACCCTGCCCAAGGTGCAGGCCCAGCAGCCGCTGGAGGGGGAGTGGGTCGGCGACCTGCTCGCCACGGCGGCCGGCAAGGTCCTCGACGAACGCTTCACCCCGAGCACCGGCCAGCACTGCGCCCACTGCGCCTTCCAGGCCTCGTGCAGCGCCCGGCCCGAGGGGCGGCACGTGGTCGAGTGACGGGCCTCACGCAGCGCGCCGCCCGCACCGGCCCGCGGTTCACCGCCCCCGGAGCGCCGTCCGGCCCCGGGTGTCAGCGATCACCGTTAGCCTCTGCGATGTGCCCGCACCTCTCACCGACCCCGATCAGCTCAAGGAACTCCTCGGCATCCCCTTCACCCCGGAGCAGACGGCCTGCATCGTCGCGCCGCCCGCCCCCCAGGTGATCGTGGCCGGAGCCGGCTCGGGCAAGACGACGGTGATGGCGGCGCGCGTGGTGTGGCTGGTCGGCACCGGCCAGGTCGCCCCGGAGCAGGTGCTCGGCCTCACCTTCACCAACAAGGCCGCCGGCGAACTCGCCGAACGCGTCCGCAAGGCACTGGTCAAGGCCGGCGTGACCGACCCCGACCCTCTCGACCCGGACAACCCGCCGGGCGAACCGGTGATCTCCACCTACCACGCCTTCGCGGGCCGCCTCCTGACCGACCACGGGCTGCGCCTCGGCCTCGAACCGACCTCCCGCCTCCTCGCCGACGCGACCCGCTACCAGCTCGCCGCGCGGGTGCTGCGCGAGGCTCCCGGCCTCTACCCGGCACTGACCCGCTCCTTCCCCGACCTGGTCGGCGACCTCCTCACCCTCGACGGCGAACTCTCCGAGCACCTCGTACGGCCCGAGGACCTGCGCGACCACGACACCGAACTGCTGCGCACCCTGGAGAACACCCGGCTCACCAACGCCGACCTGCGCAAAGTGCCCGAAGCGGCCGCCGCCCGGCGCGAACTGGCCGACCTCGTCCTGCGCTACCGGGCCGCCAAACGCGAACGCGACCTGCTCGACTTCGGCGACCAGATCGCCCTCTCGGCCCGGCTCGCCCGGATCCCCGACGTGGGCCGCGTCCTGCGCGACGAGTTCCGCGTGGTCCTCCTCGACGAGTACCAGGACACCTCGGTCGCCCAGCGCGTCCTGCTGGCCGGCCTGTTCGGCGGCGGCACCGGCCACCCGGTGACCGCCGTCGGCGACCCCTGCCAGGCGATCTACGGCTGGCGCGGCGCCTCCGTCGCCAACCTCGACGACTTCCCCGAGCACTTCGCCCGGGCCGACGGCGGCCCCGCCACCCGTCAGTCGCTCAGTGAGAACCGCCGCAGCGGCGGCCGCCTGCTGGACCTCGCCAACGGCCTCGCCGACCCCCTGCGGGCCATGCACGCCGGAGTGGAAGCCCTCCGCCCGGCCCCGGGAGCCGAACGCGACGGCACCGTCCGCTGCGCCCTGCTGCACACCCATGCCGAGGAACTCGACTGGATCGCCGACTCCATCGCCCACCTCGTACGCACCGGGAAGGCACCCGGCGAGATCGCCGTCCTGTGCCGCACGGCGACCGACTTCGCCCAGATCCAGGGCGCCCTCGTCGCCCGGGACGTCCCCGTGGAGGTCGTCGGCCTGTCCGGGCTGCTGCACCTGCCCGAGATCGCCGACCTGGTCGCCGTCTGCGAGGTCCTCCAGGACCCCGGGGCCAACGCCTCCCTGGTCCGCCTGCTGACCGGCCCGCGCTGGCGCATCGGACCCCGCGACCTCGCCCTGCTCGGCCGCCGTGCGCGACTGCTCGTGACCCACGCGCGCGTGGACGGCGAGGACGACCCCGACCGCCGTCTCGCCGCAGCCGTCGAAGGGGTCGACCCGGCCGAAGTGATCTCACTCGCCGACGCCCTCGACACGTTCCTGGAGACACCCCTGGACGGGCCGGGCGACGACGGGCTGCCCTTCTCACCGGACGCGCGCGTGCGGTTCGCCCGGCTGGCCACCGAACTGCGCGACCTGCGCCGCTCCCTGGCCGACCCGCTGATGGACGTCCTGCACCGCGTCCTCGCCGTCACCGGTCTGGAGATCGAACTGTCGGCGTCCCCGCACGCCCTCGCCGCCCGCCGCCGCGAGACCCTGTCCAACTTCCTCGACGTCGCCGCCTCCTTCGCCGCCGGGGACGGCGAGGCGACCCTGCTCGCCTTCCTCGGCTTCCTGCGCACCGCCGCCCAGTACGAGAAGGGCCTCGACAACGCGCTGCCGGGTGGCGAGAACACCGTCAAGGTCCTCACCGCCCACAAGTCCAAGGGCCTGGAGTGGGACGTGGTGGCCGTCCCCGGACTGGTCACCGGTACGTTCCCCAGCGGCCAGGGGCGCGAGAAGTGGACCGCACAGGGCAAGGTGCTGCCCCACGGACTGCGCGGCGACGCCGACACCCTGCCCGATGTCGGGTCCTGGGACTCCAGGGGCCTGAAGGCCTTCCACGACGCCATGAAGGAGCACCAGCACACCGAGGAGCTCCGCCTCGGCTACGTCACCTTCACCCGCCCCCGCTCGCTGCTGCTCGGCTCCGGCCACTGGTGGGGGCCCTCGCAGAAGAAACCGCGCGGGCCGTCCGCCTTCCTGCAGGCCCTCCACGACCACTGCGCCGCCGGACACGGCGAGATCGAGGCCTGGGCGGACGCGCCCGCCGAGGGCGAGGAGAACCCCGCCCTGCACCGGGCCGCCCAGGACCAGGCGTGGCCCCTCCCGCTGGACGAGGACGCCCTCGCCCGCCGCCGCGCCGCCGCCGAGACCGTCCTGGCCCACCTGGAAAGCCTCGCCGGCGACCCGGACGGCCACCCCACGGCCGTCCACGCTCCCGGCACGTACGCCGATCCGGACTGGCCCCCGCCGCCGGACGACGAGCACCTCCCGCCCGAGGAGGGCGACCCCTTCACGGACGACGACTCCGGCGACTGGGACTCCTGGACCACCGACCGCCCCACCACCGACCGCCCCACCACCGACGGCGGTCCCGACGACGGCGGTCCCGACGACGGCCGTCCCGACGACGGCCGTCCGGACGGCGGCCGGCCCGTCGTCCCGCTCCGGATCCCGCACCAGGCGCCCCCTCCGGAGCCCGCCCCACCCCGGCTCACCCCCGAGGAAGCCCGCACCGTCGCCTCCTGGGACCGCGACCTCGACGCCCTCACCGGCGAACTGCTGCGCGCCCGCGACAGCGTCACCGAGGTCCTGCTGCCCGCGTCGCTGACCACGTCCCAGCTGCTGCGCCTGGCCGCCGACCCGGACGGCTTCGCCCAGGAACTGGTCCGCCCCATGCCCCGACCGCCGCAACCCGCCGCGCGCCGCGGCACCCGCTTCCACGCCTGGGTCGAGAGCCGCTTCGAAGAACTGACACTGCCCATGCTCGAACCCGACGAGCTTCCCGGCAGCGAAGCCGAGATCGCCGACGAACACGACCTCGCGGCCCTCAAGGACGCCTTCGAACGCACCGAGTACGCCCGCCGCACGCCCTACCGCGTGGAGGCTCCCTTCCAGCTGGCGATCGCCGGCCGCGTCGTACGCGGCCGCATCGACGCCGTCTACCGGCAGGCCACCGGAGAGAAGGCCGCCGGAGGGGAGGGAGACGCCGGCGACGGGACGACGTACGAGATCGTCGACTGGAAGACCCACCGCAACCGCACCGCCGACCCCCTCCAGCTCGCCGTCTACCGGATCGCCTGGGCCGAGCAGCAGGGCGTCCCCCTGGGGTCGGTCACCGCCGCCTTCCTGTACGTACGCACCGGCGAGGTCGTACGCCCCGACGCGCTGCCGGACCGCGAGGCGCTGGAGCGGCTGCTGCTGGAGGAACCGTCCGGTGAGATACCGCACTCCGAGGACACCTCCGCGGGCCGATAGGCTCGAGACCATGAGCCAGCCCGTTGACAGTGCCGTCAGCGCCGTCCGTACGTACATCGAGCAGCACCGCGCCGCCTTCCTCGACGACCTCGTCGAGTGGCTGCGCATCCCTTCGGTGTCGGCCCAGCCCGACCACGCACCCGACGTGCGCCGCAGCGCCGACTGGCTCGCCGCCAAACTCACCGAGACCGGCTTCCCGACCGCCGAGGTCTGGCCCACCCCGGGCGCCCCCGCCGTCTACGCCGAATGGCCCTCGGCCGACCCCGGGGCACCCACCGTGCTGGTCTACGGCCACCACGACGTGCAGCCCGCCGCCCGCGAGGACGGCTGGCACAGCGAGCCCTTCGAACCCGTCGTACGGGACAACCGCCTCTACGCGCGCGGGGCCGCCGACGACAAGGGCCAGGTGTTCTTCCACACCCTCGGTGTGCGGACCCACCTCGCCACCACCGGCCGCACCACCCCCGCCGTGCACCTGAAGCTGCTGATCGAGGGCGAGGAGGAATCCGGCTCACCCCACTTCCGGGCACTCGTCGAGCAGCACGCCGACCGGCTCGCCGCCGACGCGGTGATCGTCTCCGACACCGGCATGTGGTCCGCGGACACCCCCACCGTGTGCACCGGCATGCGCGGTCTCGCCGAGTGCGAGATCCGGCTGTACGGCCCGGACCAGGACATCCACTCCGGCTCCTTCGGCGGCGCGGTACCCAACCCGGCCACCGCCGTCGCCCGCCTGGTCGCCGCCCTGCACGACGAACACGCGCGCGTGGCGATCCCCGGCTTCTACGACGGCGTCGTCGAACTCACCGACCGCGAACGCGAGCTCTTCGCCGAGCTCCCCTTCGACGAACAGCAGTGGCTGCGCACCGCCAGGTCGCACGGCACCCACGGCGAGAGCGGATTCAGCACCCTGGAACGCATCTGGGCCCGCCCCACCGCCGAGGTCAACGGCATCGGCGGCGGTTACCAGGGCCCCGGCAGCAAGACGATCATCCCCTCCTCGGCGACGGTCAAACTCTCCTTCCGGCTGGTCGCCGGCCAGGACCCCGACCACATCGAGAAAGCCGTCCGCGACTGGACGGCGGGGCAGA
Organism: Streptomyces sp. GDS52; assembly: GCF_052246875.1. Taxonomy (NCBI): domain Bacteria; kingdom Bacillati; phylum Actinomycetota; class Actinomycetes; order Kitasatosporales; family Streptomycetaceae; genus Streptomyces; species Streptomyces sp. GDS52. The sequence continues at coordinate 2,341,235 of NZ_CM125966.1, read as the reverse complement.
TCCCCGAGGGCATCCGCTGCGAGATCACCTTCCGCCCCGCCACCCGCCCGTGCCTGACCCCGCTCGACCACCCCGCCCTCGAGTCCGTGGCCCGCGCCATGGGCCGCGCCTTCGGCACACCCGTCCGCTTCACCCGCGAGGGCGGCTCCGGACCGGCCGCCGACCTCCAGGACGTGCTCGGCGCACCGGTGCTCTTCCTCGGCATCTCCATTCCGTCCGACGGATGGCACGCACCCGACGAGAAGGTCGAACTGGACCTCCTCCTCAAAGGCGCCGAGACCACCGCACACCTCTGGAGCGACCTCGCCGAGCACTGGCGGCCCGTGCCCTGAACGCCCGGGGCCGTCCGGCCCCGGGCGCCCGCGACGGGGCACACTGGAAGCACCCCCGTCGCCGGGCGTGCCGCCGGACCCGGTCGCCTCCCGCCGTACGTCCAGCCGAACCAACCGCCGACCCAATCCGTTTCACCGGGGGAGTTGGAAGCACCCGTGACCACCAGGACCGACCACATCGCCGATCGCCCCGTCTCGCTCACCGCCCCGAGCGGCATCAACCGCGCCGCCCACCACCGGCTCGACGAAGCATGGCTCGCGGCAGCCTGGAGCCACCCCTCGACGCGCTGCTTCGTGGTCTCCGGCGGCCAGGTCCTCATCGACGAGACGGCGGACGGCAGCACCGAACTCGTCATGACACCCTCCTTCGAGGCGCCGCTCACCGAGGCACACCGCTACTTCCTCGGCACCGACGAGGACGGCGTCAGCTACTTCGCCCTCCAGAAGGACGTCCTGCCCGGCCGCATGGACGACTCCGCCCGCCCGGCCGGACTGCGCGAGGCGGGCCTGTTCCTGTCCTCACGCGACGCGGGCCTGATGGTGCACGCGGTCGCCCTGGAGAACTGGCAGCGCCTGCACCGCTTCTGCTCCCGCTGTGGCGAGCGCACCGTCATCGCCGCGGCCGGCCACATCCGCCGCTGCCCCGCCTGCGGCGCCGAGCACTATCCGCGCACCGACCCCGCCGTGATCATGGCCGTCGTCGACCGGCAGGACCGCATCCTGCTCGGCCGCCAGGTCCACTGGCCCGAGGGCCGCTTCTCGACCCTCGCCGGATTCGTCGAGCCGGGCGAGGCCATCGAGCAGTCGGTGCGCCGCGAGGTCCACGAGGAGGTCGGCATCAGCGTCGGCGAGGTCGAGTACATCGCCAGCCAGCCCTGGCCGTTCCCCTCCAGCCTCATGCTGGGCTTCTTCGCCCGTGCCACCTCGACCGACATCACCGTCGACGGCGACGAGATCCACGAGGCCCGCTGGTTCTCCCGGGAGGAACTGGGCGCCGCCTTCGAGTCCGGCGAGGTGCTCCCGCCCTACGGCATCTCGATCGCGGCCCGTCTGATCGAGCGCTGGTACGGCAAGCCCCTTCCGACCCGCAGCGCCTTCTGACACACGGAAGCGGGGCGGGCGTCCCTCGACCGGGGACGCCCGCCCCGCTTCCAGCGAGCCGCTCGCTCAGCCGCCGACCTTCTGCTTCACCTGCGCCAACGACGGATTGGTGAGCGTCGAGCCGTCCGGGAAGAGCACGGTCGGGACTGTCTGATTTCCCCCGTTCGCCTTCTCCACGAAGGCCGCGGAGTCCGGGTCCTGCTCGATGTTGATCTCGGTGTACGCGATGCCCTCGCGGTCCATCTGGCCCTTCAGGCGGCGGCAGTAACCGCACCACGTGGTGCTGTACATCGTCACAGTGCCCGGCATGTCTCTCGTGCTCCTTCGGCTGCTCGGGGGAAGTCCTCGATGTGAGAGGAACGTACTTGAAAGCGCAGGCATTCCCCTGCGGCGGGGCCCGCCCCGCGTCCGTCCCGGCCCGCCCGGTCCTCCTGGTGTGATCTCCGACGTATCAGCCCGTCGTATCAGTACGACCGCGAGGTGCTGCCTGTGGACAACCCGGCTCATCCGCCTCCGGCGACCTGGCAGCATGGCGGTGTGACAGCAGCAACGCCCTCCCCTCTCTTCCCGCGGGTACCGGACTCGGCCGACGCGGTGCTCGAAGGGCTCGACCCCGAGCAGCGCGAGGTGGCCACCGCCCTGCACGGCCCGGTGTGTGTGCTGGCGGGCGCCGGTACCGGCAAGACCAGGGCGATCACCCACCGGATCGCCTACGGGGTGCGCGCCGGCATCCTCCATCCCTCCAGCGTGCTCGCCGTCACCTTCACCAACCGCGCCGCCGGGGAGATGCGCGGCCGGCTGCGCCAGCTCGGCGCCGCCGGGGTCCAGGCCCGCACCTTCCACTCGGCGGCGCTCCGCCAGCTCCAGTACTTCTGGCCGAAAGCGGTCGGTGGCTCCCTGCCCCGGCTGGTCGACCGGAAGGTCCAGCTCGTCGCCGACGCGGCCGCGGCCTGCCGCATCCGCCTCGACCGGGGCGAGCTGCGGGACGTCACCGCCGAGATCGAGTGGTCCAAGGTCACCCAGACCGTTCCCGCCGACTACCCGCCCGCCGCGGCCAAGGCCGCGCGTGAGGCGCCCCGCGACCCCGCCGAGATCGCGCAGCTCTACGCCGCCTACGAGGACCTCAAGCGGGAGCGCGGGGTCATCGACTTCGAGGACGTGCTGCTGCTCACCGTGGCCGTCCTGCAGGACCGGCGGGACATCGCCGAACAGGTCCGCGCCCAGTACCAGCACTTCGTCGTCGACGAGTACCAGGACGTCAGTCCGCTCCAGCAGCGGCTGCTGGAGCTCTGGCTCGGCGACCGGGAGAACCTGTGCGTGGTCGGTGACGCCAGCCAGACGATCTACTCGTTCACGGGCGCAACGCCCGACCACCTGCTCGACTTCCGCACCAGGCATCCCGGTGCCACCGTCGTGAAGCTGGTCCGTGACTACCGCTCCACCCCCCAGGTCGTCCACCTCGCCAACGGTCTGCTCGCCCAGGCGCGTGGCCGGGCCGCCGACCACCGGCTGGAACTGGTCTCCCAGCGCGGCCCGGGGCCCGAGCCGGTCTTCACCGAGTACCCCGACGAACCCGCTGAGGCCGAGGGCGCCGCGCGCCGGATCCGCGAACTGATCGACGCGGGTGTCCGGGCCAGCGGGATCGCCGTGCTGTTCCGCACGAACTCCCAGTCCGAGACCTACGAGCAGGCCCTCGCGGACGCCTCGGTGCCGTACCAGCTGCGTGGTGCCGAGCGTTTCTTCGACCGCCCGGAGGTGCGCAAGGCGGGCGTCGCCCTGCGTGGGGCGGCCCGTTTCGGCGGTAACGACAGTCTCCTCGACGACGTCGTCGACCTGCCCTCCCAGGTGCGTGCCGTGCTGTCCGGCCAGGGCTGGACGGCCCAGCCGCCGGCGGGCTCGGGTGCGGTGCGGGAGCGCTGGGAGTCGTTGGCGGCTCTGGTGAACCTCGCCCAGGACTTCGCCGCCGCCAGGCCGGGTGCGACCCTCGCCGACCTCGTCGCCGAGCTCGACGAGCGGGCCGGCGCCCAGCACGCGCCGACCGTGGAGGGCGTCACGCTCGCCTCGCTGCACTCGGCCAAGGGCCTCGAGTGGGACGTCGTCTTCCTGGTCGGTGTCGCCGAGGGGATGATGCCGATCACCTACGCAAAGACCGACGAGCAGATCGAGGAGGAGCGTCGGCTCCTTTATGTCGGTGTCACCCGGGCGCGTGAGCGTCTCCATGTCTCCTGGGCACTCTCCCGTTCGCCCGGCGGGAGGGCGAATCGCCGGGCCAGCCGCTTCCTCGACGGGTTGCGTTCCGGCTCGGCGGCCGCGGTCGGCCGGGGCGGTGCGGGAGGAGTGGGAGGTGTGGAGCGTGGTGTGTCCGGAGCGGCGGCCTCCCCCTTTGCGGCGTCGGGCCCCCGACGCGGGCAGCGCAGCCCTGCCCGGTGCCGGGTCTGCGGCCGCACCCTGACGGACGCGGGCGAGATGAAGCTGATGCGCTGTGAGGACTGCCCCTCGGACATGGACGAGGGCCTCTACGAGCGGCTGCACGACTGGCGCGGCGAGCAGGCGCGGCGCAGCGGACAGCCGGCCTTCTGCGTCTTCACGGACAAGACGCTGATGGCCATCGCCGAGGCGGTCCCCGAGGACGCGGCGGGGCTCGCCCGCATCCCCGGGGTGGGGATGCGCAAGCTGGGGCGCTACGGAACCGACGTACTGGCCATATGCGCAGGCGGGGACGGGGCGCATGGCAAGGATCAGGACTGATTCCAACTCGTCGGGAAAATAGTTTGCGCATGCCCGGGGAAGCCCCATAGGTTCTTAGGCACGGGAACGGCGGCCTTCTCACAGGCCCTGGATCCGTGTTGTACTTGCATATTCGCCGGACCGGTAGACCCCGGTCCCCTGATACGCCGAGAGGAGGCGAGTCCTGTGATCAGCATCAACACCAGCTCCGTCGTCAAAACGACCGATCGCTCGGCCGTCTCCCTGTGCATGCTCGGCGCCTCGCATCAGGGCACTGGTCTGTCCGGCATCCCTGCCGCAGGTCCGGCGTCCTTTGCTGCTCCCGCGGGTCTTTCCCTCCGTGAGCGCAATGAGCGACCGATCAAGGCACTGGAAGCGGTAGAGGCACAGGTGCAGACCTATGCCTTTGCGGCGGCCGGTGCCGGATTCCGGAAGCAGACGACACAGCACCACCTGATGTGGGCCTTCCGTGGGCCAGAACCCTGGAGTCATCCAGCCTGATGCGATCAGGCCGGCGCCTTCAGGGCCGCGGAACCCCATCCGGGATCCGCGGCCCTTCTGTTTGTCCCCGAACGGGGACGACGGACCGAAGCGCCTCGGGACAGGACAAGAACCCGGTACCAGCCGACACCCGGCCCACCGGCCGGAACGAACAGACGAGGAAGACGAACCGTGCAACTCGAAGCGCACGCCCCGTCCGTACCGCCTTCCGAAACGATCCCCAAGCCTGGCTCCACGGAGGACCCGACCTTGACTCCGCTCACCGCGCTCACCGCGCTCGACGACGCCATCGAGAACCTCGGCGTGCCCGTCCCGTGCCGTTCCTACGACCCGGAGGTCTTCTTCGCCGAGTCGCCGGCGGACGTGGAGTACGCCAAGTCCCTCTGCCGTACCTGCCCGCTGATGGAGGCCTGCCTCGCCGGTGCCAAGGAGCGGCGTGAGCCGTGGGGCGTCTGGGGCGGGGAGCTGTTCGTCCAGGGCGTCGTCGTCGCCCGGAAGCGGCCGCGTGGCCGGCCGCGCAAGAACCCGGTCACGGCATGAACACCCCAGGAACGATCGACCATCCCCTCACGCACGACCCGCAGAAGCAGGCCCCGATGATGCCGACCGCCGACGAGCCCGCAGGCTCCGCGACCGAAGACTTCACCACCAGCGGCGCGAACGACTCGCGCCAGAACAGGACCCGTGAGATGCAACTCATCCCAGAAGCCCTGGCCCGTGCGCATATGCACGAGCGGCTGCACGAGGCCGAGCGGGAGCGCCAGGCTGTACGCCTGGTGACCGCTCAGCGGATGCAGCGCCGCGCCGAGCGTGCCTCCCGGCGCGCCCGCCGCGCGCTCGCCATGGCCGTCATGCAGTAGCCGTGCAGTAGCGATTCTCCGGGCCGGCCCGTTCTTCCGATCCGGCCGACCCGGCGGTCCTTCTCCACCACGGGGGCCGGTCCGTGCCGAACGGACCGGCCCCCGTGGTGCGTTGCACCGAGCGGGCCGCGACGACGGTCGCGGCCCGCGCGTCTCACGCCTGAGCCGCCGACTTCTCCTCCGCCGACTTCTCTTCTGCCGAGGCCCCCGCGCCGTCCGCGTCCGCCGCCTCCGCGTCCGCCGTGTTCTCAGTGCTCTCCGCGCCCAGCTCCGGTTCCTCCGGCTCCGGTTCCTCCGGGAGGAACCCCGGCAGCCACTCCTGCAGTTCGTCGCGGAGCCGTACCGTCCCGCCCAACTGGCACAGCACACCGATCGTGCTCAGGGTCACCCGGTGTATCAGCAGGTACGCCGGAGGGAGGTTGAGCTGCTTGGCCAGTTGGTAGGCCGGGGAGCGGGGATCGCCGATGCGTGTGGCCTGGCCGCGCATCCAGCCACGGGTGAAGGTGAACGCCTCGACCCGCGCCGGCTCGATGATCGGCAGGAGGTACTCGAGGACCGCGTCGGGATCCAGCTCGATGGTCTCCCTGACGAACCCCTCCGCGCACAGCATCCGGTAGACGGACTCCGCCTCGCCGTCCACTGCCATCCGCAGGGCCTCGCCGATGGGGTGGGGCAGCCCGCCCGGGAGACGGTCGACCGTGCCGAAGTCCAGTACGCCCAGACGCCAGTCGTCCTCGCCGTCCGGACCGCCGGGCAGCAGACGGAAGTTGCCCGGATGAGGATCGGCGTGCAGCAGCCCGGTGCGGGCCGGTCCGGAGAACAGGAAACGGGCCAGGAGCTGACCGGCTCGGTCGCGCTGCGCTTCCGTGCCGTCCGAAATGATCTCCGACAGGGGGACGCCGTCCATCCACTCGGTGACCAGCACCTGTTCGCCCTGGTGGACCACCGCCGGTACGACGACGTCGGGGTCGTCCGTGAACTCCTCGGCGTGGGCCTGCTGAGACCGGGCCTCCAGGGCGTAGTCCAGTTCCTCCGAGACCCGGTCCTTCAGCTCGGTGATCAGCGGTTTGACGTCCATGCCGGGGATGAGCGGGCCGAGCAGGCGGGCGAACCGGCTCAGCTGGTTCAGGTCGGACAGCAGGGCCTCGCCTGCGCCCGGGTACTGGACCTTGACCGCCACCTCGCGGCCGTCGTGCCACACTCCCCGGTGCACCTGGCCGATCGAGGCCGCGGCAGCCGGCTTGTCCTCGAACTCGAGGAACAGGTCGCGCCAGTCCTCGCCGAGCCGTTCCTCCAGCACCGTGTGCACGGTACGGGTCGGCATGGGCGGGGCCGCCTCCTGAAGCTTCGTCAGCGCCGTGCGGTAGGGCCCGGCGATCTCCTCCGGCAGGGCCGACTCGAACACCGACAGGGCCTGGCCGAACTTCATCGCGCCGCCCTTGAGCTCGCCGAGCACCTTGAACAGCTGTTCCGCGGTGCGCTGCTGCAACTCCCGGCCGACGATCTCCGCGGACTCGCCCACGATCCGCTTGCCGAGCCCCCAGGTCGCCCGCCCGGCGAAGCCGAGCGGGAGCGCGGCCAGCTTGGCGGTCCGGGTGACCGCCTTCCGGGGAAGATCAGACATGCGCCCTCCAAGTCCCTGCCGGCCGCTCCGCGTCCGCCATACGGCACGACTCCTTCGACGGCCCTTGCGAGGCCATTGTCTCGTGCGCCCGGCCGTACTCGGAGGTGTGTTCCGACATGCCTTTCACCGCGTCCCCCTCCGCCGCTCCGCACGGGCAGCCGGGACGCGCCCGGACCGGCCGTGCATGCCAGTGCAGGCCCGGGAGGGATGCCTCCCAACGGGTGCCGGCGCTGGACGGAACATGGCCGTCCAGGTGAGCCAACGCATGGGCACCGGCCAGTCCGGCCACGGTCGCGGCCAGAGCCATGTCGCAGGCTCCCACCTGGCGCTGCCGTCCGGAGCGCCACTGGGCGACCATACGGGGCCAGGCCGGGTCCCGGTCGGTCCTGTTGCCCTGGAGGCAGCCCGCGCAGGCCGTCTCACCGGGCAGGACGAGCGGTCCGACGACACCGGTTCCCTCCGCCACTCCCGCGTAGAGGTGGGGTGTTCCGGAGGCCACCAGGGGCTCGGTCCCCGACGGGTCGGGTGCGTGCACGGCGACATCGTCCCGGGGAGCGAGGATCACCAGGGAGAACCCGGGATCGCCACCCACGAACGGCGACCGGGCGGTACGGCGCCGCGGTCGGTCCGGTGCGGCGCGGCGCACGGCGCGGCGGGCCGCCTCGTCCCTGCGGTCGCCGACGGCTTCGGCGGGCAGGCCGCCCGGTGCGACGTCCCAGGGCTCGACCCGCCCGATGTCACGCACGTCGACCTCACCCACGCCGGCTGCCGCCAGCAGCGCCGCCAGCATCGCGCCCACCCGGCCGGCTCCCCTCACCTGCACCCGCGCGCCGCGGCGCGCGGCGAGTCGCCCGAGCGCGTCGCCCGGTGCGGAGGTGGTCAGGGTCAGCGAGGCCAGGTCGGGGCGCAGCCGGTCGAGGACCTCCCGCTTCTCGCGCAGGGCATCGGCGGCCGGACCGCCGCCCCGGGAGTCGTCCAGGAGCCCGGCCCGCGACAGTCTGGTCACGAGCCGGTCGACATGACCGTCGGGCAGATCCATGCGCCGGCCTTCCTCCCGCAGGTGGGCGAGTCCGCGGGTGCCGTTGAGCAGGTCGAGGAAACTGCCCGTCGCCGTGTCCACCGGCCCCAGGGTCAACGCGTGCGCGGGTGTCATCCCGAACTGCACGGTGTTGAGGTCGCGCCATCCGCGCCGGAGCGCGGGTTTCACCATCGGATGCATGCCAGGTCCCCCGTATGCCCTTGATCGCTGCCGTAGTGCCGTAGTGCCGCTGAAGTTCAGTGCCGTCGACCCGCTCGTGGGGCGGTCGACGAGTGCCAGCATGCACCGCTTCGGGGAAGTGTGCGGAAAGTTGTCCACAGGGGTGAGGAATGATCCTATAAATCCTGCGCATGGTGAGGGGATCGACATCGAAGCGTCCTGGAACCGGGACTTCCCCGGGGACAGCGGGTAACGTCGGGGCGTGCCCGCCGACCCACCGCACCGCGCCGCCCCACCACAGCGCAGCACGACGAGCCAGTCGACGAACGGCTCACGGGCGAGCGCGATCGAGGTCCGCCGGAGTTCCCGCCGACGCAGAACGGTGTCCGCGTACCGCGAGGGTGATCGCACCGTCGTGCTCATTCCCGCCCGGATGTCCGAGGCGGAGGAACAGCGCTGGGTGAACGTCATGCTCGACAAGCTGGCCGCCCAGGAGAGCAGGCGGACACTCGGGCACACCGAACTGACCGAGCGGGCCGAGCGGTTGTCGGCCCAGTACTTCGACGGGCGGGCCCTGCCCCGCTCCGTGCGGTGGGTGACCAACCAGAACACGCGCTGGGGCTCGTGCACGCCGTCCGAGGGCAGCATCCGCCTGTCGCACCGGCTGCAGGGCATGCCCGAGTACGTCGTCGACTACGTCCTCTGCCACGAGCTGGCGCATCTGCTGGTGCCCGGTCACGGACCCCGTTTCTGGCGTCTGCTGGAGGCGTATCCGAAGACGGAACGGGCCCGGGGCTACCTCGAAGGCGTGGTCGCGGCCGAGCGGCTGCCGCATCCGCCCGGCACCCGCGACGAGGGAACGCCGTCCGCAGTGAGCGCACCGTAGGGGCACGCGCGTGTTGTGTACCGGGTCTGTACCGACATCGTCGGTTGTCCGGATTTGCCGTTAGCCTGGCGCGACGCACTCACATTCGGGATGGGGGACGGTCGTACGCATGGCCAGGGAATTCCAACGCGGCCACAAGGCCAGGATCAGTGATCTCACCGCTGGCACGGATCTGTACGTAGGCGTGCAGATCTCCGGCCCCGGGCTCACCTTCGACATCAGCTGCTTCGGTCTCGACGCGGACGAACGGCTCTCGGACGACCGGTACTTCGTCTTCTTCAACCAGCCGAAGTCCCCCGAGGAGTCCCTCCAGCTCCTGGGTGCGCAGGCCGGCGACACGGAATCCTTCCGGGTGACGCTGGACCGGATCCCGCAGCAGATCAAGAAGCTGTCCTTCACGGCGACGATCGACGGCGCCGGGCAGATGTCCCAGATCGGTCCCGGATACATCCGCATCGTCGCGGGCGGCGAGGAAGTGGCCCGTTACCCCTTCGACGGCTCCGAGTTCTCCACCGAGCGGGCGGTGATGCTGGGTGACTTCTACCTCAAGGACGTGTGGCGGTTCGCCGCCGTCGGTCAGGGCTTCGACGGTGGGCTCGAAGCGCTGCTGAAGAACTTCGGAGGTGAGGTGGCGGAGGAGGAGCCCGCCGCCCCGCAGCAGCCGCAGGCGAGCGGCGCCGCTCCTGGCTTCGCGCCGCCCGCGTTCGCCGTCCCCGGCACCGCCGTGCCGACTCCCGCCCCCGCGCCGGCCCCTCAGCCCGCGGCACAGGGTTTCGCCCCTCCCCCCGGCGCCACTCCGCCCCCGCCCCCGGCGCCGTCGGTGCACGCCGCGCAGACGATCGTCGCGCCCCTGAACACTCCGCCCGGGGGCTCCCCGGTGCCGCCTCCGGCTCCGGCGCCCGCGCCCTTCGGCCGGCCCGGCCAGCAGCCACCGCCCCCCGGCCCGCCGGCTCCGAGCGCCCCGCCGCCCCCCGGCTACGGCGCGCAGCCGCAGGCACCACAGGCACCCGCCCCGCCGCCCGGTTACGGCGGGCCGACACCCCCACCCGGCTACGGCCAGCCGCCGCCCGCACAGATGCCGGGTCAGGTGCCCGGCCCGCCGGCCCCCTACGGGACTCCGCAGGGCGCTCCCCCGAGCGCACCCCAGGGTGCACCGCAGGCCCCGGGTGTGCTCGGTGCGCTCCAGATGTTCAAGGAGACGCCCACCGGGCAGCGCTGGACCCAGCAGAACCAGAAGCTCGTCCGCGTCGACCTCGGCATCGGCGGTCAGCCCGTGCTGGCCCGACAGGGCAGCATGGTCCTCTACCAGGGCAAGGTCGACTTCAACTACAAGGGCGCCGGCTTCACCGGCCGGATCGTGGGCAACGCGACCGGCCAGGAGATGCAGCTGATGCGCTGCACGGGCCAGGGCCAGGTGTTCTTCGCCGAGGACGCCACGATGCTGCACCCGATCGAGCTCCAGGGCGACGCCGTGTGCGTCTCCGCCGAGAACGTCCTCGCCTTCGACGAAGGCCTCCAGTACGAGGTCCGCCGCGTCGAGGGGCACGGCATTCCCGGTGGCGCGCTGTTCACGATGCAGTTCCAGGGGACCGGCACCATCGTCGTGAAGACGCACGGCGTGCCCGTGGTGCTGCCGGTGACGCCCACCACGTTCGCCGACTGCAACGCCGTGGTCGCCTGGTCGGCCGCCTCCCAGGTGATCGTCTCCAGCCAGGTGCGAATGCGCCGCAACTCCTACCCCGGCGACACCGGGGAGAGCGTCAACCTCCAGTTCCGGGGAGCACCCGGCAACTTCATCGTCGTCCAGCCGTACGAGATCTGAGGGAGCCCGTCATGAACCAGCCACTCGCGGGCTACGCCCCCGCCCCCGTCACCGCGCGCATGGAGAACCACGGCGACCACATGCTGAAGGTCGCCCTGCAGACCGGGAACGACCTCTTCGCGCGCGTGGGGTCCATGGTCGCCTACGAGGGGTTCGTCCAGTACGAGCCGAACCCGTCGGCCGTGCGCCAGATCGCGCGGGACTGGATGACCGGGGAGGGCGCGCCGCTGATGAAGTGCTCCGGCGACGGCCTGCTCTACCTCGCCGACTACGGTGCGAACGTCGTCGTGATCAACCTCAACGGCGACGGCATCTCCGTCAACGCCACCAATCTGCTCGCCTTCGACGCCCATCTGTCGTGGGGCGTGGAGCGGGTGAAGGGCCTGGCGAAATTTGCCGGGCAGGGCCTGTGGAACACCAGGATCTCCGGGCAGGGCTGGGTCGCGCTGACCTCCCGGGGCAAGCCGATCGTCGTCGACTGCGGCGGTGGCGAGGACGAGACGTACGTCGACCCGGACGCTCTGGTCGCCTGGTCCCCGAACCTCAAGGTGAAGGGCAAGCGCAGCTTCCGGGCACAGTCGCTGATCGGCCGCGGCAGCGGCGAGGCCTACCAGATGGCGTTCTCCGGCCAGGGCATCGTCGTCGTCCAGCCCAGTGAGGACAGCACCGACCGTCTCCGGGTCCGGGGCTGAGGGGGAGCAACCACACCATGCAGAGCCCGCTTTTCGCCCACAACGACCAGCAGACCCAGGAACGCTGGAGCCTGCAGAACAAGCAGATGCTCCGGGTCGCCCTGGAGGGTCACGACGACATCCTCGCCCGCAAGGGCAGCATGATCGCCTACCAGGGACTCGTCGAGTTCGACGCCGAGTACCAGAGCCACGGTCAGGCACTCAACCGTGCGCGCACCGGTGAGGGACTGGACCTGATGCGCTGCCACGGGCAGGGCACGGTCTACCTCGCCAACCTCGCCCAGCACATCCATCTCATGGACGTGGACCATGGGGGGCTGACCGTCGACAGCAGCTATGTGCTCGCGACGGACTCCTCACTGCACCACGAGGTCATCGCCGTCGACAGCCTGTACGGCATCTCCGGCTCCGGGAAGTACCAGCTCAACATCACCGGCCAGGGCAAGGTCGCGCTGATGACCTCCGGCATGCCGCTGCTGATGCAGGTGACGCCGGACACGTACGTCAACTGCGACGCCGACGCGATCGTCGCCTGGTCCACGGGGCTGCGCGTGCAGATGCAGGCCCAGACCCACTCCTCCGGGGTGTGGCGGCGCCGCGGCAGCACCGGTGAGGGCTGGGAGCTCAGCTTCATGGGCAGCGGCTTCGTACTCGTCCAGCCCAGCGAGCTGCTGCCGCCGCAGAACGCCCAGATCGGCTCCGGCCTCGCCGCGCAGTACGGAATGGGCCAGCAGGGCGCCCGTGGACAGAACCAGGGCAACGTCTGGAGCTGAGCCTTCGGCCGGAACAGAGGTGATGAGGGGCGGCCCGTCACGGGGGGCGCCCCTCACGCGTGCGTCAGACGCCCAGTCTCGTCCGGGTCGCTTCCAGCAGACGGACGACCGACGCGTCGGCCACACCCGCCACCTCGTCGTACGGGAACCAGCGCAGGTCGAGCGACTCGTCGCTGATGGCGTGTGCGGCGTGAGGGGAGGCCACGGCCGCGTACTGGACGTCGAAGTGCCAGTGGCAGGGCGGCGGGATCGCATGCCGGTCCAGACGCACCGGTCCGCCCCTCAGGAGGGTCAGCCCCGTGATGCCCGACTCCTCGGTGGCCTCCCGCAGGGCCGCAGCCGCGAGCGAAGTGTCACCCGGCTCACAGTGACCGCCCATCTGCAGCCACATCCGCAGCTTCCGGTGCAGGGTCAGCAGCACCCGGCCGCGCTCCGGATCGACGACCAGGGCGCTCGCGGTGATGTGGCCGGCGTCGCAGGCCTTCCACATGCCGTCCTGGTGCGCGGTGAGGTGGTCGAGGTAGGTCCGGCGGAGTTCCGGCTGGTTCTCGTACCCCTTGAGTACGAGAACCGTGTCGTCGTACAGGCTCACTCGGTGCCGTCACCCTTGTCCTTGCCGGTGCCCTCGTCCGGGCCACCGCTCCTGTCCTCGTCCTTCTTCCTCAGGTCGGACTTGCCGGCCGCCTCGCCGAGCATCTTGTCCAGCTCGGAGAAATCGATCTGCTCGCGGTGCACGAAACCGTCCGGATCGTCCAGGTCGGTGGCCGTCGGCAGCATGTCCGGGTGGGCCCACAGGGCGTCCCGGCCGTCGACCCCGCGCGCGTCGGTGAGCGAGGCCCACAGGCGCGAGGCGTCGCGCAGCCGGCGCGGGCGCAGCTCCAGACCGATCAGCGTGGCGAACGTCTGCTCCGCGGGGCCGCCCGAGGCGCGCCGGCGGCGCAGCGTCTCGCGCAGCGCGTCCGCGGACGACAGCCGGGGCTTCGCCGCCGCGTGCACCACGGCGTCCACCCAGCCCTCGACGAGGGCCAGCGCCGTCTCGAGACGGGCCAGGGCGGCCTTCTGCTGAGGGGTGTCCTCCGGCTGGAACATGCCCTGCTGGAGAGCCTCCTGCAGCTGCTCCGGGTTCTGCGGGTCGAACTGGCCGACGACGTCCTCCAGCTTGGCGGTGTCGACCTTGATGCCGCGCGCGTAGCCGTCGACCGCGCCGAACAGGTGCGAGCGCAGCCACGGCACGTGAGTGAACAGGCGCTGGTGGGCGGCCTCGCGCAGGGCGAGATACAGCCGCACCTCCTCCTGCGGGACGCCCAGGTCCTTGCCGAACGCCGCGATGTTCACCGGCAGCAGCGCGGCCTTGCCGGCCGGGCCGAGCGGCAGGCCGATGTCGGAGGAGCCGACAACCTCACCGGCCAGCACGCCGACGGCCTGGCCGATCTGCGTGCCGAACATGGCGCCGCCCATCGAGCGCATCATGCCGATCAGCGGGCCCGCCATGGCCTGCATCTCCTCCGGCAGCACGTCGCCCATGGCGACCCCGACGCGCTCGGCGACCGGGTCGACGAGCTCCCGCCACGCCGGCAGGGTCGCCTCGACCCACTCCGCACGGCTCCACGCCACCGAGGAGGCCGCACCGGACGGCAGCGAGGTGGCGTCGTCCAGCCACAGGTCGGCCAGCCGGACGGCGTCGTCGACGGCCCTGCGCTCGGCGGGGCCGACGCTGGCGTCCTTCGTGCCGTCCGAAGTGCCCTGGGAGACCGTCTGGCGGGCGATCTGCTTGGCCATGTCCCAGTTCACCGGACCGCCCTCGTAGGAGAGCATCTGTCCGAGCTGCTGGAACGCGGCGCCCAGGTCGTTGGGGTTCAGGGAACCGAACATCGCGGCGAACGGATTATCGGCGCCGGGACCGCCTGGGCCGCCGAAGCCGCCGGCCCCGGGCATGCCGAAACCGAACGGGTTGGCCGGGTCCTGACCGCCACCGCTCTGCGGGTCCTTCTTCTTGCCCTCGTCGCCGTCGTCCGGCTCCTCCGGCGGAAGGCCGAATCCGAATGGGGTGTCACTCACGGGATTCCTCGGCTGGTAGGGCCACCGGTTCTTTCCGGCGGCACGGTTGCCCGACAACACCACCCAGCGTAGACACCTGAAGCGGTTCGGGCCTCGATGCTTCGCCGACAGAAAGCCTGCGGCAGGATGGATGCCACCTGGTACACATGCTTCGCATGCGCTCGTACTGAAGACAACCGCTGGAGACGCCCGGTGAGTTCCCCAGATCCGCAGGTTCGCGCAGCGCGAAACCAGTCGGCCCACCCGCCGTCCCCGCGCGGGCCCGTCGTCGCGGTCACCGGCGCCGCGACCGGTGTCGGCGCTCTGCTCACCGAGCGGCTCGCCGCCTCGGAGGAGATCAAGCAGGTCATCGCCATCGACGAGCGCCGCGGCGAGTGCGCCGAGGCGCACTGGCACATCCTGGACGTACGGGATCCGGCCATCGCGGACAAGCTGCGCGGGGCCGATGTCGTGGTCCATCTGGCACTCGACCTCGACCTGGAGACCGACGCCGCCGCCCGAACGGCCTACAACGTCCGGGGGACGCAGACCGTGCTGACGGCCGCCGCGGCGGCCGGGGTGCGCCGGGTGGTGCTGTGCACCTCGACGATGGTCTACGGGGCGCTCCCGGACAACGAGCTGCCGCTGTCCGAGGACGCGGAACTGCGGGCCACGGCCGAGGCCACCGGCGTGGGCGATCTCCTGGAGATCGAGCGGCTCGCGCGCCGGGCGCCCCGCGCGCACCCCGGGCTCAATGTCACGGTGGTCCGGCCCGCTGTGCTGGTGGGAGGCACCGACACCGCGCTGACCAGGTACTTCGAGTCACCGCGACTGCTCGTGGTGGCCGGCTCGCGGCCCGCGTGGCAGTTCTGCCACGTCGATGATCTGTGCAGCGCCCTGGAGTACGCGGTCCGGGAGGAGGTCGAGGGCGAGCTGGCCGTCGGGTGCGACGGATGGCTGGAGCAGGAGGAGGTCGAGGAGCTCAGCGGCATCCGGCGGATGGAGCTGCCGTCGGCGGTCGCGCTGGGCGCGGCGGCACGGCTGCACCGGATCGGGCTGACCCCGTCCCCGGCCGGGGACCTGGCGTACACGATGCACCCCTGGGTGGTCAGCGGGAGCAGGCTGCACGACGCGGGGTGGCGGCCCGCCCACACCAACGAGGAGGTGCTGGCCGAACTGCTCGAGGAGGTCTCCGGCCGGCACACGGTCGCCGGGCGGCGGCTCGGCCGCAAGGACGCGACGGCGGCGGGCGCCGCGGGAGCGACGGTGGCTCTGCTGGGCGCGGCCGCGGTGGTGCGGCGGGCGCGGAAGACCCGCCGGCGGATCTGACGGATCCGGGAACGGGGCGGTGGGGCTGTTCCGTACCGGCGTGGGCGTGCGGCACGATGGGGGCATGGCATCCACGAATGATCACCCCGGTGAGCAGGCGGCACAGGATCCGATCAAGCTGATCGCGATCCGGGACGCACCACTGTCCGTGGACGAGATCTTCCGGGCCGTCGGCGATGACGCGGCCGGCGGGACGGCGCTGTTCGTGGGGACCGTGCGCAATCACGACGGCGGGACCGACGTCGACGCGCTGGGATATGCGTGCCATCCGAGCGCCGAGGACGAGATGCGGCGGATCGCCGAGAAGGTCGCCGCGGAGTATCCCGTGCGGGCGCTGGCCGCCGTGCATCGGGTGGGGGACCTCCGGGTCGGGGATCTGGCCGTCGTCGTCGGCGTGTCGTGCCCGCACCGGGGCGAGGCCTTCGAGGCCTGCCGGAAGCTGATCGACGACCTCAAGCACGAGGTGCCCATCTGGAAGCACCAGAAGTTCTCGGACGGAACAGAGGAATGGGTCGGCGTGTAGCGCCGTCGTCGGGGTGGTGGGCGGGTCGGCGCGTGGCGTCGTCACTCCGGTTGCGTAACCACCCCCCGGGTATGAGCGTTATCACTGCGGATGGTTAATCTGCTGATCATTCAGTCGCGGACGCTCATGGGGTTGGGAGGTCGGCATGGCCGCTCTTGCCTGGTTGCTGATTCCGTTGCTGACCGCGGTCGGCGCGGGAGTGTGGGGGAGCTGGGCCAACCGCACGCGCAGAGCGCGGAGCGACGGCCCCGAGCTCGTCGGGTACGCCCGCTTTCGCGAAGCCATGGAGAAGCCCCGGTCCTCGGGTGACTGAGGACCGGGAACCGCAGGTCACCGACGTGCGACGAGGTCAGGGACGCCCGGTCGGGCGGCCCTGACGGTGCGCTGACAGCCCCGTCCCGTACTGTCGGTGCATGCCACGCCGCACCGCGACGATGCTCGCCTCCACCCTGATGCTGATCGCACTCCTGTGCGCGGGTGTGTTCCTTCCCGTGCCGTACTCGGAGATGTCCCCGGGGCCGACGGTGAACACTCTGGGCGATCACGACGGCGAGCCGGTGCTGCACATCGAAGGGCGCAAGACCTATCCGACCGACGGCCACCTCAACATGACCACGGTGCGGGTCACGAGTGCCGACTACCGGATGAACCTGGTCGAGGCCGTCTACGGATGGCTCGCGCACGACAACAAGGTCGTGCCGCACGACACGCTCTACCCCGACGGCAAGACGGAGGAGCAGTCCACCCAGGAGAACGCCGAGGAGTTCAGCCAGTCCCAGGAGAGCGCCAAGGTCGCGGCGCTGAAGGCGCTCGACGTCCCGGTGAAGTCCTGGGTGATCGTCGCCAGTGTCGTCAAGGGATCCCCCGCCGAGGGCAAGCTGCACGCCGGCGACGTGATCAAGAGCGTCGACGGCAGCGCGGTGCGCAAGCCGGCCGACGTCGCCGAACTCGTGACCGAGCACAAGCCCGGCGACGACGTCGAATTCACGATCGTGCCCGCCAAGGAGCAGGCCGCCGCCGAGAAGGAGAACCGGACGCCGACGCGGACCGAGAAGGTCACGATCACCACTGCGGCCTCCGACGACGCGGGAGGCAAACGCGCCATAGTCGGAATCGCCGCCGGGACCGACCACACCTTCCCGTTCAGCATCGACATCAAGCTCGCTGACGTCGGTGGGCCGAGTGCCGGTCTGATGTTCGCACTCGGCATCTACGACAAGCTCACCCCGGGCAGCCTGACCGGCGGCGCGTTCGTCGCCGGCACCGGCACGATCGACGACGCTGGCAAGGTGGGGCCGATCGGCGGGATCCAGATGAAGACGGTCGGCGCGCGCGCCAAGGGCGCCCGGTACTTCCTCACGCCCGCGGACAACTGTGCGGCGGCCGCCGAGGACACCCCCGAAGGTCTCACCCTCATCAAGGTGGACACCATCGACGACGCCCTCGAAGCGATGCAGGACCTCGGCTCCGGCGACACCGCGGACCTGCCGACGTGCACGGCTTCCTGACCGCGCGAGCACGCCTGCTGCCCGCGCGGTCATGCTTCTCGCCGTCCCGTACGGGCTACTCCGCGAACGTCGCCGACAGCGCCTCCGCCAGGCCCGGCACCAGGGCGGACCCGGTGAGGACCTCCGTGGGCGAGTCCTTCTCCCGCAGCCGCAGTGCGGAATCACGGGTACCGTCGCGCAGGACCGCGACCGTCATACGGACCTCCTGGCGCTCCGGGTGCTTCGCCACCCACGCCGCCAGCGCGGCCTCGTCCAGATCCTGCGGGACCTGGGCCTCCGCGGACGGCGGCAGCATCAGACGTTCCACGGTCAGGGCGCAGCCGGCCACCGAGCCGGGCCAGGCGATGGTGCCCAGGAACTCGTCGAGCGGTTTGCCCGTCGGAATCTCGTCCTGTTCGATCGGGGTGAGGGCGGTGTTCTCCTGCTCGTCGCCCAGACCGAGCCGGTCCGCCAGCGAGGGCTGTTCGGCACGGAGCCGTGCGGTGTCTACGAGGGCGAAGAGACGGGCAGGCTGGTCCCAGCCGAGGCCGGAGACGTACTCGTCGATCTCGAGTACGGCCCGGGTGAGCGGGTTCGCCGCCATGGGTGTGTTGGACATGGTCACAATCCTCTCTCGTTCAGGACCGGAATCGGGAACTGAGTAAAGGGTGAGTAAGTTGCATAGGTGTGGGCCCGCGAATGCGCGGGTCCGCACACGGTCCACGAACTCGCGGACCTGACGAATCAACAGCGAACTTCGAGGTGCCTACCTTGGCTTTCCAGATGCCGGACCGTGGCGGAGGCCCGACAGGGCCACGGATGAGAGTGGGCCGCCCGTCCCGGCGGGTCCGGACCCTGCTCATGACCCTGGGCGTCCTGGCCGTCCTTCTCATGGTGTTCACCATGTTCGCGGGGTTCTGGACTGACTGGTTGTGGTACCGCTCGGTCGATTACTCGTCGGTGTTCACGACGACCCTGTGGACCAAGATCGGACTCTTCTTCGTCTTCGGCCTGCTGATGGCCTTCGCGGTCGGCTTCAACGTCTGGCTGGCGCACCGGATGCGGCCGCCGCTGAGTGCCATGTCGTTGGAGCAGCAGAACCTCGACCGGTACCGGATGGGGATCGCGCCGTACAAGAAGTGGCTGCTGCTCGGCGTCACCGCACTGGTGGGGCTGATCGCCGGCGCCTCGGCGTCGAGCCAGTGGCGGACCTGGCTGATGTGGGTCAACGGTGTGCCGTTCGGCCAGAAGGACCCGCAGTTCAAGCTGGACGTCGCGTTCTACGCCTTCGACCTGCCCTGGTACCGGTTCATGCTCGGGTTCGGCTTCGCCGCCGCGATCCTGTCGCTGATCGCCGCCGGGCTGACGCACTACCTGTACGGCGGGCTGCGGGTCACCAGCCCCGGCGCGCGGGCCACGGCGGCCGCCACCGGGCACCTGTCGGTGCTCCTGGGCATCTTCGTCACCCTGAAGGCGGTCGCGTACTGGCTCGACCGGTACGGCCTGGCGGTCAAGTCCAGCGACTTCAAGGCGACCGACAACTGGACCGGTCTGCGGTACGTCGACGCCAACGCCTACCTGCCGGCCAAGACGATCCTGTTCTGCATCGCCGTGATCTGCGCGCTGCTGTTCTTCGCCACCCTGTGGCGGCGCACGTGGCAGCTGCCCGTGATCGGCTTCGGCCTGATGGTGCTGTCGGCGATCCTCATCGGCGGCCTGTACCCGGCGATCGTGCAGAAGTTCCAGGTCCAGCCGAACGAGCAGGCCAAGGAAGCGCCGTACGTCGAGAAGAACCTCAAGGCGACGCGTGAGGCCTACGGCATCGCCGACGCCCAGGTCGACGAGTACCCGGGGACCAGCCAGACCGAGGACAAGACCAAGCTCCGGGACCAGGTCTCCGAGACGGCGAGCATCCGGATCATGGACCCGAACATCGTCTCGCCGACGTTCCAGCAGCTCCAGCAGATCAGGAACTACTACGCGTTCCCGACCAACCTGGACGTGGACCGCTACCCCGATCCCGAGACCGGCGCCGAGCAGGACACCGTCATCGGTCTGCGCGAGATCAACCTCAGCGGCATCCCCAAGCGGAACTGGATCAACGACCACTTCCGGTACACCCACGGATACGGTGCCGTCGCAGCCAAGGGCACCAGCGCCGACGACGGCCGTCCGGTGTTCACCGAGTCCGACCTGCCCTCCAAGGGTGACCTCGGCACGTACGAGCAGCGCATCTACTACGGCGAGCGGACGACGACGTACTCGATCGTCGGCGGTCCCCAGAAGGAGATCGACTACTCCGACGACAGCGGCGAGAAGACGACCAGCTACGAGGGCGACAGCGGCGTCAACCTGGCCAACCCGGTCAACCGGGCGGCCTACGCCGCGGCGTTCAGCGAGCCGCAGATCCTGTACTCCGGTGCCATCGGTGAGGGCTCGCGGATCCTGTACAACCGCACGCCCAAGGAGCGCGTCGAGGCGGTCGCCCCGTGGCTGACCATCGACGGCGACGCCTACCCCGCGGTGGTGGACGGCCGGATCCAGTGGATCGTCGACGCCTACACGACCACCAACGGCTATCCGTACGCGTCGCGCACGACGCTCGGTGACACCACGGCCGACTCGCTGACCGCCACCAACGACAACCGCGCGGTGGTGGCCCAGGAGAACCGGGTCAACTACATCCGCAACTCGGTGAAGGCGACCGTCGACGCGTACAGCGGCGAGGTCAAGCTCTTCCAGTGGGACACCAAGGATCCCGTCCTGAAGACGTGGATGAAGGCGTTCCCGGGCACGGTGGAGCCGAAAAGCGAGATCTCCCAGGGCCTGATGGACCACCTGCGGTATCCGCAGGACCTGTTCAAGGTGCAGCGCGAACTGCTGACCCGCTACCACGTGAAGGACGCCACCACGTTCCTCAGTGGCAGCGAGGTGTGGCAGGTGCCGGCCGACCCGACGAACAAGACGGGCGACGCGGTACCGCCGTACTACCAGAGCATGAAGATGCCCGACCAGAAGGAACAGGCCTTCTCGCTCACCACGACGTTCACTCCGAACGGCCGTGACAACCTCAGTGCCTTCATGGCGGTCGACGCCGAGGCGGGCAGCGAGGGGTACGGCAAGATCAGAGTCCTGAAGCTGCCGACGAGCACCACGGCCGCCGGACCCAAGCAGGTCCAGAGCCAGTTCAACTCCGAACAGGACATCGCCGAGTCGATCAGGCTGCTGAGAGGCGGCGACTCCGAGGTCGAGTACGGCAACCTGCTGGCCGTCCCGCTCGACGGCGGACTGCTGTACGTGGAGCCGGTCTACGTACGCGGTGGTGGACTCAAGTACCCGCTGCTGCGGAAGGTGCTGGTGACCTACGGAGGCCAGACGGCCTTCGAGGACACGCTGGAGCAGGCTCTCGACAAGGTCTTCGGGACCGAGGGGTCGGCCAACGAGCAGCCGCCGGGCCGGAACGAAGGCACGCAGCAGCCGCCGACGTCCGAGGTCCCGTCGGTCCAAGCGGCCCTGAACGATGCCCAGGATGCCTTCGAGGCCGGTCAGGAAGCCCTGAAGAAGAACGACTGGGAGGCCTACGGCAAGGCGCAGAAGGATCTCGAGGAGGCCCTGCGCCGGGCTGAGAAGGCCCAGTCCGCGGAGGGCGGGGGCGGCGGCTCCGGCGGAGGCGGTTCGGACGCCTCGGAGAGCAGTCCCAGCCCCGACCCGAGCCCGAGCAGTTAGCAAGCGGCCTGGTCAAAGGCCCACCCCGCGCCGTGGTACGGTTGCAACACAACGGCGCGGGGTGGAGCAGCTCGGTAGCTCGCTGGGCTCATAACCCAGAGGTCGCAGGTTCAAATCCTGTCCCCGCTACTGAAGTCGCGATGAGGCGACATCAAAGGCCCGGATTCCTTGAGGAATCCGGGCCTTTGTGGTGTGCGAACGCATGTGCCGAGCCCGGCGACGGCCGCGCCGGCGGCGGGAGTTGGCCGATCTGTGTTTGACTTGTCTCTCTGTGGGCATGTCGACAAAACGCTGAAGTGACCTCACTGACTGCGGCATGTCAGGTGTACCCAGGTTGCGGGTGGTGCGACGATGGACGTTATGGGGGATAGGGCAACTCTGTACGAGACAGGGCGTTTTGAGCAGTCCTCTCTGCGGGAGGAGCCCCGCGACGAGACGGGGGAAGCCGCCGACGAGGCAGCCGAGGAGCTGCGCCGGCGGCTCGCTGCCGAAGCCGGCGACGTGGAGGCGATGAGCGTCCTCGGCGCCATGCTGCTGCGCCGCGGCGACCTCGCCGGAGCCGAGCCCCAGCTGCGTGCCGCCACCGCCGCGGGCGACCGCGCCGCCGCCAACAACCTGGGCGTCCTCCTGTTCCAGCGGGGATACGCGGAGGAGGCCGCTGGATGGTGGCGGATCGCCGCCGTCGCCGGTTCCGCCCCGGCGGCCCACGCACTCGGCCGGCACCACCGCGAGCGCGGTGACGAGCCCGCCGCCGAGTACTGGCTGCGCCAGGCCGCCGAGCAGGACCATGTACTGGGCGCCTACGCACTCGCCGACCTGCTGGAACACCGCGGGGACACGGCCGGGACCGAGCGCTGGATGCGGGCCGCCGCCGAGCGGGGGCACCGGGAGGCCGCCTACCGGCTGGCCAGGGCGCTGGACCGGAAGGCCGCGGAGGAGACCGACGACAGAGGCCACCCGTTAGTGGAGGAGGCCGAGCAGTGGTACCGGCAGGCCGCCGCGCGGGGGCACCGCCGGGCCGCACTGCACCTCGGCGTGATCCTGGAGAGGCGCGGCGAGCTCAAGGAGGCCGGCCGCTGGTATCTGACGTCCGCCAAGGACGGGGAAGCGCGGGCCGCCTGTGCGCTCGGCTTCCTGCTGCGCGACGCCGGAGACACCGACAACGCCGCCGTCTGGTGGCTGCGCGCGGCCCAGAACGGCGACGGCAACGCCGCCAACGCGCTGGGCGCCCTGCACGCCGAGCGCGGCGAGACCCAGACCGCCGAACGCTGGTACCGGGCCGCGATGGACGCGGGCGACGTCAACGGCGCGTACAACCTCGCCCTGCTCTGCGCCGAGCAGGGCCGGACCGGACAGGCCGAGCAGTGGTACCGCCGGGCCGCCTACGCGGGTCACCGCGAGGCGGCCAACGCACTGGCGATCCTGCTGCTGACGGCCGGGGACGAGACGGGTGCGGAGCCCTGGTTCTCCAAGGCCGCGGAGGCGGGGAGCGTGGACGCCGCCTTCAACCTCGGCATTCTGCACGCGGGCCGGGAGGAGAACGCGGCCGCGCTGCGCTGGTACGAGCGGGCGGCGGCCGCCGGGCACACGGAAGCCGCACTCCAGGTCGGCATGGCCCGGTTGCGTGGCGGCGACGAGGGTGAGGCGGAGCGGTTCCTGCGGTGCGCGGCGGGCGGCGGCAGCGCCGAGGCCGCCTACCGCCTGGCCACCGTCCTGGACGCCCGTCGCCCGCCGGAGCCCGCGCACGAACTGGGCGAACCGGTGAGCCGGCGCAGCGAGTGCGAGGAGTGGTACGAACGTGCCGCCTCCCAGGGCCACCGGCGCGCGCAGGTGCGCGTCGGCATGCTCGCCGCGGCCCGCGGTGACGTGGTCGAGGCGGCCCGCTGGTACCGGGAGGCGGCCGAGGCCGGTTCCCGCAACGGCGCCTTCAACCTGGGCCTGCTGCTGGCCCGGGAGGGCAGCGAGCCCGAGGCGGCCGTGTGGTGGGCCCGCGCGGCCGACGCCGGACACGGCCGCGCGGCTCTGCGGCTCGCCCTGGTCTACGCGCGCCGGGGCGAGCTCGTCGAGGGCCAGCGCTGGGCCGACCGTGCGGCGGCGCTGGGCCCGACGGCGGTCACGGAACGAGCGATCCGCCTGCGCGACGCGCTCCGCGAGGAACTGTCCGCGTGACCGCGCACCTCAAGAGATCGCAGCCCTCGGAGACCGCGCACCTCAAGGGCTCACGGCCCCCACCGAAAGGGATTTGCTTCTGTCCGCATCCTTGACGTAACGTTGCATTCATCGCCGCGGGGTGGAGCAGCTCGGTAGCTCGCTGGGCTCATAACCCAGAGGTCGCAGGTTCAAATCCTGTCCCCGCTACTGAAGGCCGAGGGCCGGAATCCGAAAGGGTTCCGGCCCTCGGCGTATGTCCTCGGTCGGGCTCCTGGACGCACCCGAAAGTCCCTCAAGCGCACGAAAGCCCCCGGCGTGCTGCCGGGGGCTTTCGTGCGCGGCTGGGAGAAGGGCGGCGCGGGCCGGGTGCCTACGCCGCGGCGCAGTTCGGGCAGACGCCCCGATACGTCATCTCGACGCTCGAGACCGTGAAGCCGAAGCGCTCGGTGTCGGGGAGGTCGGCCAGCGGGTTGCCCGTCGGGTGCACGTCCCGGATCGCGCCGCACTGCGCGCACACCAGGTGGTGGTGCGGCCGGTGGGCGTTCGGGTCGTAACGCTTGGCTCGTTTGTCCGTGGCGACTTCCACCACCTCACCGAGGGTGACCAGTTCGCCCAAGGTGTTGTAGACGGTCGCCCGGGAGATCTCCGGCAACCTGGTGGCAGCTCTGGCGTGCACCTCGTCGGCTGTCAGATGGACATGATCGCCGTCGAGGACCTCGGCCACCACACGACGCTGTGCGGTCATCCGCCATCCACGTCCGCGCAGTCGTTCCAGAAGGTCGCTCATGGACACCAGCCTAACAGTCGGAGGGACCAGGTCCCGAACAGGTGTGACTTTGGAGCATTGCTTGACTTAGACATTGTCCATTGTAGGATCAGTGCTGGCTTTAGCCAAGGGTGAATACTTCGGCAAGCGGCTGGAAGCCGCGGTCCAGGCCCTGCGCGGCTGATTCCAGCGCTGGACCGCTTGCCGTTGCGACGGGCCGGGCCCCCTTCAGGGGGCCCGGCCCGTCGGTTATGCCGGTGTGTGCCGGGCGGCCTGTCGTCGTACGGGAGCCCAGCAGCGGATGATGTCGCGGACCGAGACGATGCCGATGGGCTCGTCCCGCTCCAGGACGATCAGATGGCGGAAGCCGCCCCGTGTCATGGCGTGCGCGGCGTCCTCGAGCGTCCAGGACGGGGCGGCGAAGACGACGTCGGTCGTGGTGTGGGAGTGGGCGTGCTCGGAGTCCGGGTCCTGACCCAGCCCCAGGGAGTCGAGGATGTCGCGTTCGGTGAGAATGCCGATGCCGGTGCCGTCGGGGTCGAGGACCACGGCCGCGCCGACGCGGCGGGTGGACATCAGGGTGGCGGCCTGGCGGAGTGTGTGAGCGGGGCCGATGGTGAGGACCACCGTGCTCATGGCGTCGCGGACGAGCATGGGATGGAGCCACCTCCTACCGGAAACCGTGCCGGCGGACCTTGGGCCGATCCGCTAGTTCACGGTTTCACAAGTTCACAAGTGGGGGGACCCTCACAGTCGCAGGCAAAGCGGGAGCCAACAAGAGGGCGTGTGCGGCGCAACGGGGGGCGTGCCCTCGGACCGGACGTCAGTAGCGCTGGTTGAGATAGCCCAGCAGTTCGTCGTGCAGCAACCCGTTCGAGGCGGCGGCGTTGCCGCTGTGCGGTCCGGGACGACCGTCGAGTCCGGTGAAGCTGCCGCCGGCCTCGGTGACCACGATCGCGGTGGCCGCCATGTCCCAGAGGGACAGCTCCGGTTCCGCGCACATGTCCACCGACCCCTCGGCGACCATCATGTACGGCCAGAAGTCGCCGTACGCGCGCGTGCGCCACACCTCGCGGGTGAGGTCGAGGAAGCCGTCCAGGCGCCCCTGCTCCTCCCAGCCGCTGAGCGAGGAGTACGCGAAGGAGGCGTCGGAGAGCTTGGAGACCCCGGACACCTGGAGCCGGGAGGCCTGGGACAGGCTGCGGCCGGTGAAGGCGCCGTGACCCTGCGCGGCCCACCAGCGGCGGCCCAGGGCGGGAGCCGAGACCAGCCCGACGACGGGCTGGAAGCCCCCCTCTCCGGCCTCCATCAGGGCGATCAGCGTGGCCCAGACCGGGACGCCGCGCACGTAGTTCTTGGTGCCGTCGATCGGATCGATCACCCAGCGTCGCGGGCCCGTGCCCTCCACCCCGTACTCCTCGCCGAGGACCGCGTCCCTCGGACGGGCACGCTTCAGGTGGCCGCGGATGATGTCCTCCGCGCCCTTGTCCGCCTCGGTCACCGGCGTCATGTCCGGTTTGGTCTCCACCTTGAGGTCGAGGGCCTTGAACCGGTCCATCGTCGCGGCGTCGGCGGCGTCCGCGAGGACGTGGGCGAGACGCAGGTCGTCAAGGTAGTCGGGCATGCGAGAACCGTATCCGCCGAGGTGGGGCCGGGGCTACCTCGGGTTCGCGGGCTGTGCGCCCGCTGTGCGCCGCTGTGTGCGGATCGCGCGCGGGGAGTGCGCGGGTCGCCTACGCCCCGCGCGCGATCCACGTATGCGCCGGGCGGCCGGGACACCTCCCGCGGCACCACGAACTCCACACCCCACGCGAACCCTTGACAGTGCCCGGCGGCGCGTCAAATCTGAAGCGCAGAGCCGCTCGCCCGCCCCGAGGGAGGCGATGATGCCCGCAGCGCGGGAATCTCTGCTGGACGCCGCTTACGCGGCACTCACGCGTCGCCCGTGGTCCGCGGTGCGGATGGTGGACGTGGCCGCGGCCGCCGGGGTGTCCCGGCAGACCCTCTACAACGAGTTCGGCAGCAAGGACGGACTCGCCAGGGCCCTGGTCCGCCGGGAGGCCGACGGCTACCTCGCCGGCTTCGACCGTGCCCTCACCGTCCACCACGACCCCCGTGACCCCCGCGACCGGCTCACCGCGGCTGCCGAGTGGACCGTCGCCGCGGCCGCCGGGAACGCCCTGGTCCGCGCCCTGCTCACCGGCTGCTGGAGCGAGCGACTGCCCTCCCCGACCCTGGTGCGGATCCGGTCCGGCTCCGCCGTGCCCGCCCAGCGCCGCGCCGACGGCCCGCTGCCCTCGCCCGCCGACCTGGTGGCCCTCGTCCGCGACCGAGCCGTGGCCGTCCTGGCCGGCCCCGGGGTGCCCAGAACCGACACCGCCGAACTGGCCCGCTCCTGCGAGCTGGTGGTACGCCTGGCTCTGTCCTGTGTCGCCGCACCGCCGCCGACCGAGGGCGGCATCGCCGACCTGGTCCGCAGGGCCCTGAGCCGTCAGCCGATGCCGTAGCGAAGCGTGCGCCGCGTGCGGCACACGCGGCGCATGCTCATGAGAGTCGGCGTTCCGCGCTCACCGCGCCGATCCCGACAGCTGCAGTCCGATCACTCCGATGATCACGAGGGAGATCGACACGATCTTCAGCGTCGACACCAGGTCCCCCAGGAACACCATCCCGTAGATCGCCGTCCCCGCCGCCCCGATCCCTGTCCACACGGCGTACGCCGGCCCGACGTCGAGCTTCTTCAGGGCCAGGGTCAGCAGGCCGAAGCTGCCCAGCGCGAACGCGCAGAAGGCGACCGTCGGCCACAGCCGGGTGAAACCGTGGGACAGCTTCAGGCACACGGCGAACCCGGTCTCCAGCAACCCGGCCACCACGACCATGAGCCACGCCATGTGTCGTCCTCCCGTTGTCCCGTCAGTGGCCGTTTCGCCGGATTCGACGGCTTCGGATCCGACTCGGTGCGATTATGCACTTACCGTCCGCAGGCCATGACAAACACGCGAGGGTCAGTCGCCTTCCGTGCGCTCCCGCGTCGCCAGCAGCCTCCGCAGTGAGTACAGACGCGCCGGGCCCGCGTGCCCCTCGGCGACCCAGGCGTCCAGCGCGCAGTCCGGTTCGTCGTGACTGCACGCGCGAGGACAGCCCTCCGTACCCGGCTCCAGATCGGGGAAGGCGTGGATGACCCGGGACGGATCGACATGGGCGAGGCCGAACGACCGCACCCCGGGGGTGTCGACCACCCATCCCTCCGCACCCGACAGGGGCAGTGCCAGTGCGGACGTCGTCGTATGGCGCCCGCGCCCCGTCACCGCGTTGACGTGCCCGGTCGAACGCCGCCGTTCCTCCGGCACCAGCGCGTTCACCAGCGTCGTCTTACCGACCCCGGAGTGCCCCACGAACGCCGTGATCCGGCCCTCCAACTGCTCCCGCACCCGGTCGGCCGCCGCGCCGCTCTCCAGTTCCGCCCGGTTGGTGACGACGTACGGGATGTCGAGGTCGCCGTACAGCTCCAGCAGCTTGTCGGGCGGGGCGAGGTCCGACTTGGTCAGCACCAGCAGCGGGGTCAGCCCGCCGTCGTACGCCGCGACCAGACAGCGGTCGATCAGGCGCGGGCGGGGCTCGGGGTCGGCGAGGGCGGTGACGACGGCCAGCTGGTCGGCGTTGGCGACGACGACCCGCTCGTAGGGGTCGTCGTCGTCCGCGGTACGGCGCAGTACCGACGTCCGCGCGGCGATGCGGACGATCCGCGCGAGGGTGTCCTTCCTGCCCGAGAGGTCGCCGACGATCGCCACCCGGTCACCGACCACCGCCGCCTTGCGGCCCAGCTCCCGGGCCTTCATGGCGAGCACGATCCGGTCCTCGACGAGGCAGGTCAGCCGGCCCCGGTCGACGGTGAGGACCAGGCCCTCCGCGGCGTCCTCGTGCTTGGGCCGGATGTGGGTGCGCGGCCGGTTGCCCTTGCGGTTCGGGCGGGAGCGGATGTCGTCCTCGTCGGTGTGCTTGCCGTAGCGGCGCATCGTCTGCGTTCCTATGCCCCGAGCATCCCGGTCCACAGGTCGGGGAAGTCCGGCATGGTCTTCGCCGTCGTCGCCACGTTCTCGATCCGCACGCCCTCCACGGCGAGGCCGATGACCGCGCCGGCGGTCGCCATGCGGTGGTCCTCGTAGGTGTGGAAGACACCGCCGTGCAGCGGGCGGGGGCGGATGTGCAGACCGTCGGCGGTCTCGGTGACGTCGCCGCCGAGCTCGTTGATCTCCTTGGTGAGCGCGGCCAGGCGGTCCGTCTCGTGCAGCCGGAGGTGGGCCACACCGCGCAGGGTGGACGGCGAGTCCGCGAGCGCCGCGACGGCGGCGACACCCGGCGCCAGCTCGCCGACGTCGCCGAGGTCCACGTCGATGCCGTGCACCGATCCGGAACCGGTGAACACGAGCCCGTACTCGGTCAGCTCGCAGGAACCGCCCATCTCGGTGAAGATCTCCCGCAGCCTGTCACCGCCCTGGGTGGTGCGGGCGGGCCAGTCCGGGACGACGACCCGGCCGCCGGTCACCAGGGCCGCCGCGAGGAACGGCTGCGCGTTGGACAGGTCCGGCTCGATCGTCAGGTCCCGGCCGAGCAGGGCCCCCGGGGTGACCCGCCAGACGTCGGGCTCACCGCCCGACTCGGGGCTGTCCACCTGGGCGCCCACCGCGCGGAGCATGTCGACGGTCATCCGGATGTGCGGCACGGAGGGGAGCGTCGAACCGGTGTGCCGGACCTCGACGCCCTGGTTGAAGCGCGGCGCGGACAGCAGCAGGGCACTGACGAACTGCGACGACGAGGACGCGTCCACCGACACGGTGCCGCCGTCCAGGGCACCGCCGCCGTGCACGGTCAGCGGCAGCGTGCCGCGGCCGTCGTCGTCGATCCGGGCCCCGAGGTGACGCAGCGCGTCGATGACGCCGTTCAGCGGGCGCTCGTAGGAACGGGGGTCGCCGTCGAAACGGACGGGACCGTCGGCGAGGGCGGCGACCGGAGGGAGGAACCGCATCACCGTGCCGGCGTTGCCGACATCGACGGTGGCCGGGCCGCGCAGGCCCGTGGGCAGCACCCGCCAGGCCTCCCCGGTGCCGTCGGGGCCCACCCCCTCCTCGATCTCGATGCCCATGGCCCGCAGCGCGTCCGCCATCAGCAGCGTGTCGCGGGAGCGGAGCGGACGGCGCAGCCAGCCGGGCTCGGAGGCGAGGGCGGCGAGCACGAGGGCACGGTTGGTGACCGACTTCGACCCGGGCACGTGGACCGTCGCGTCGACGGCTCCGCTCGCGTGCGGGGCGGGCCAAAGGGCGGTGTGCGCAGGGTTAGCGGTCATGCGCCCCACTTTAGTGGGGGTCCTGTCCGCCGGGCGTGCCCGGTACCTGCGGGTCGGGTTCCCCGGCACCGCCGGCGTCACAGCCCCAGCAGCCACCGCCCCCCGCCGAGCAGCGCAGACAGCGACACGGCGTGGAACAGGAACAGCCACAGCCCCGCCGGTACGTGCGTCAGCCGGGACAACTGGTCCGCATCCGAGTCCCCCGCACCCCCGCGCGCCCGCTTCGCCTGGAGTTCGAAGGCCGGACGCACCCCGCCGAGCAGCAGGAACCACACCACGGCGTACGCGAACGCCGCCTGCACCTGGGGGCCCGCCACCCAGGACACCAGGACGAAGGTGCCGCCGGTCACCAGCACCGTCAACGCCCCGTACGCATTGCGGATCATCACCAGCATCGCCAGCAGCAACAGCGTGGCCAGCCACAGCAGCAGGGTGATGCGACCGGTGCCCAGCAGCGCCGCGCCGCCGAGCCCCAGCAGCGGGGGAGCGGTGTAGCCGGCCACGGCGGTGAGGATCATGCCGATGCCGGTCGGCTTGCCGCGGCTGACGGTCAGGCCGCTGGTGTCCGAGTGGAGACGTATCCCCGTGAGCGTGCGGCCGGTGAGCAGGGCCACGAGGCCGTGGCCGCCCTCGTGGGCGATGGTGATGGCGTTGCGGGAGAGCCGCCACAGCCCGTGCGGTGTGACGACGACGAGCGCGGCGGCCAGTGTGGCGATCACCACCCACAGATCCGGGTCGGGCTGGGTGCCGGACACCTCGTCCCAGAGCGAGGCGAACGAGGCGGATGCGGTGCTGTCCATGGACGGTGGGGGCTCCTCGGGATCGCGGACCGGAGGGGGCGGCGCGGAGCGCCTCGTTGAGGGGTGGTGGCCGGGAGACGGGCGGGCCTGGCAGTGTTGCACGTATGTGCGGACGGTATGCAGCGAGTCGCAGGCCCGAGGAGCTCGTGGAGATCTTCGGGATCCAGAAGTGGGAGCCGGAGGAGACCCTGGAGCCCGACTACAACGTGGCCCCCACCAAAGAGGTCTTCGCCGTCCTGGACCGCGTGGTGAAGGACGCGGAGGACCCGCGGCCGGTTCGGCAGCTGCGGAAGCTGAAATGGGGCCTCGTGCCGTCCTGGGCCAAGACGCCCGAGGGCGGGGCCCGGATGATCAACGCACGCGCGGAGACCGTGCACGAGAAGCCGTCCTACCGCCGCGCCTTCGCCACCCGCCGCTGCATCCTGCCCGCCGACGGCTACTACGAGTGGGTCACCGGCACGCAGGAGCGGGAGCTGGAGGTCGAGGGCAAGAAGAAGCGCCCCCGCAAGCAGCCGTACTTCGTGACGCCGGCCGACGGCTCGGTGTTCGCGATGGCCGGACTGTACGAGTTCTGGCGGGACCGGACCCTGCCGGACGACCACCCGCGGGCCTGGTGGGTGACGTGCTCCGTCATCACCACCGAGGCGGAGAGCACACCGCTCGCGGTGCCCCCGGCGGAAGGCCCGCAGGCCCTGGCCGACATCCACCCCCGGATGCCGCTGATGCTCACGCCGGACCGATGGGACGCCTGGCTGGATCCCTCCCGGACCGACACCGAGGAGCTGCGCGGGCTGCTTGCCCCGCCGCCCTCCGGTCTGATGCGCGCCTTCCCGGTCTCCACGGCGGTCAGCAGCGTCCGCAACAACGGCCCGGAGCTGCTGAACGAACTGGCCGCACCGGAAGAGGGCACACTCTTCTGATGTGACGAACGTGAACGAGGAGCCTTCAGTCGAGGCCGTCGAGGCCGTCGAGGCCGTCGAGGCGGTCGAAGCCACCGAGGCCGTCGAGACGGGGGTTGGTCCCGCCCGCATCACCTGGCACCCCGCCCGGCGCGTCCCACGCCTCGTCCTCGCGCTGGGCCACGGTGCCGGCGGCGGCATCGAGGCGCGCGACCTGAAGGCCCTGGCCGCAGTGCTCCCCGCGCACGGCGTGACCGTGGCCCTGGTGGAGCAGCCCTGGCGGGTGGCCGGAAAGAAGGTGGCGCCCGCACCGAAGACCCTGGACCTCGCCTGGCGGGACATCTGGCCCGCGCTGACGAAGCCGGGTCTGCCGGTGATCTCGGGCGGGCGCAGCGCCGGGGCCCGCGTCGCCTGCCGCACGGCCGGTGAACTGGGCGCCCATGCCGTACTCGCCCTCAGCTTCCCCCTGCACCCGCCGGGCAGGCCCGAGAAGTCCCGCGCCGGGGAACTGCTCGGCGCCGCGGTCCCCACCCTCGTCGTCCAGGGTGGCAACGACCCGTTCGGCAGGCCCGGGGAGTTCCCCGAGTACGGGAGGGGCCGCGCGTCGGGGGTCCCCCCGGGCGTTCAGCTCCGGGGGAGCGCCGGTGCGAGGGCGGTGGTGGGAGACGGGTGGGCGTACGAACTGGTCGAGGTGGCCCACGGTGACCACGGCCTCGCCGTTCCCCAGCGGGCGGACATCACGCAGGACGAGGCCCTGACGGTCGTCACCGACGCGGTCGTGCGGTGGGTCGCCGAACTCGGACGGCGGCGGCCCGGCCCTCTCGGGTAAAGCTTCGGGAATGTCCCGGCCCTCCACGCTGTTGACCCCGACATATCCGCCGGTCACCGGCACCGACGTCGTAGGAGAGGGAGTCCGCCGCATGGGGTCGACGTATTGCCCGAGGCGCAGCAGCCGTGCCGACCTGGACTGGACGGTGCTGCACGCGGCCAGGACCGCCCCTGTTCGGGCGGCGGACGGACCGGATCGTCGTCTATCCTCCGATTCGAGTGGGGCCGTTTTGGGTCGCACGACTCTGGAGGAGGTGGGTCCGGTTCCCGGTACCGGCGCAGGGACCGAACACGGCCAGGCGGAGCAGCCCGAGGGCCGGGGCGGCAGGGGCGAGAAGAGCACGGAATCGCCCGCGGAGCGCAACGCGCGCTTCGAGCGGGACGCCCTCGAGTTCCTCGACCAGATGTACTCGGCCGCACTGCGCATGACGCGCAACCCGGCGGACGCCGAGGACCTGGTCCAGGAGACGTATGCCAAGGCGTACGCGTCCTTCCACCAGTTCCGCGAAGGCACGAACCTCAAGGCGTGGCTGTACCGGATCCTCACCAACACCTTCATCAACTCGTACCGCAAGAAGCAGCGTGAACCGCAGCGCAGCGGCGCCGAGGAGATCGAGGACTGGCAGATCGCGCGTGCCGCGTCGCACATGTCGACCGGTCTGCGCTCGGCGGAGTCGCAGGCGCTCGACCACCTGCCCGACTCGGACGTCAAGGAAGCGCTCCAGGCGATTCCCGAGGAGTTCCGCATCGCCGTGTATCTCGCGGACGTCGAGGG
This sequence comes from Streptomyces sp. GDS52, assembly GCF_052246875.1. Classification (NCBI taxonomy): domain Bacteria; kingdom Bacillati; phylum Actinomycetota; class Actinomycetes; order Kitasatosporales; family Streptomycetaceae; genus Streptomyces; species Streptomyces sp. GDS52. The sequence goes on along the minus strand of NZ_CM125966.1, from coordinate 2,308,054 downwards.
CTTTGCCTACAAGGAGATCGCCGACATCATGGGCACACCCATCGGTACCGTGATGTCCCGGCTGCACCGTGGTCGCCGCCAACTGCGCGGCATGCTCGAGGACTACGCGCGCGAGCGCGGACTGGTCCCGGCGGGCGCCGGACAGTCGAACGAAGCGAAAGGCTCGGGGTCATGAGCTGCGGAGAGCCGCATGAGACGGATTGCAGCGAGATCCTCGACCATCTCTATGAGTTCCTCGACCGTGAGATGCCGGACGCCGACTGCGTGAAGTTCGAGCACCACTTCGAGGAATGCTCGCCGTGCCTCGAGAAGTACGGACTCGAGCAAGCGGTGAAGAAGCTGGTCAAGCGGTGCTGCGGGCATGACGACGTACCGGGCGACCTGCGCTCCAAGGTCATGGGCCGGCTCGACCTGATCCGCTCCGGTCAGGCCGTTCCCGATCAGGACGTCACGGCTTCCCCGGCTTCACCGGGCCAGGCCCCCCAGGTGGCCGAGCCGTCCCAGGCCCCGCAGGCCACGCCGCAGGAGTCCTGAGACCGAGCCGATCGGTCGTACGGCCGTCCGGCTCTTGCCGACCTGGAAACCGTTCCCCGAAAAAGTCCCCCGAAAGGGGAGCGGCGTCACCCGTACGTGCTAATCCGCAGGCCCAGGGCCCGCGGAGGCGTCGTTCACCCCCTTAGGCTCCGGAACCTGACGTACGGCAGGCCGTCGAGCGCGACAGGCACGGTCGGGGGGAGGGGCTCATGGAGGCGTTACCGACGCGGGCCCGCGTGTATGTGGCCGGTGTCGCCGCAGCGGGCCTGCTCTGTCTGCTGTCGCCGCACGTCGCGCAGATCGTGCACGGCCTGCAGATGCCGCACGTCCCCTGGCGTGAACTCGCCTCGCTCGCCGTGCTGTACGCGTGCTGTGAGTACCTCGTCCGGTCCCGGTACCTCGGTGTCCCGAATCCGGGCGGCACCTTCCACCCCGTGCTGCTGGCCGCGGCCTTCCTGCTGCCGCCGTCCGCTGCCGCGCTGGTCGCACTGCCCGGTGCGCTGCTCACTCCGGTGGAGCGGCGGCCGCTCCTCGCGCGGCGGATCTGGCGGGCCGGTCAGCTGACGCTCGCCGTGTGGGCCGCGAGCCGGGCGTACCAGGCGGCCGGCGGCCGGGACGCGGTCGCGGCCGGTGACGTGCCGGCGGCGCTGGGCGCGGTCGGCGCCTCGGTGCTGGTGTTCTGCCTGCTCCTCACCCTGCTGGACCACGGCATCGTGGCGCTCACGGCCGGCGTGCCGCTGTGGCGCGGGAGGCCGGCCTCCCGGCCGGCCACCTGGCGGCGGCTGTTCCTGCGGTCGCTCGCGCCGATCACCGTGCACGGGCTCGCCGGACTGATGATGGCCCTGCTGTGGCGCAGCCCCTACGGGCCGGTGGCCGCGCTGCTCGTACTGCTGCCGATGTGCGTCTCGTGGTGGGCGTTCGCCCAGTACCACCGGGAGCGGGCCGCCCACCAGGCGACGATCCGCGCGCTCGTGCAGGCCGTCGACATCAAGGACGGGTACACGCGCGGGCACAGCGAGCGGGTCGGGCAGGCCTCCACGATGATCGCGCGTGAGCTCGGCATGGACGACGAACGGACCGAGGTGCTGCGCTTCGCGGGCATCCTGCACGATGTCGGCAAGCTCGGTGTGCCCACCCGGCTGCTCACCAAGAACGGACCGCTGACCCCCGAGGAGCGGCGGGTGATCGAACTGCACCCCGAGTACGGGCACGAGATGGTGCGGGGCATCTCCTTCCTGGGGGAGGCCCGCGCGGCGGTGCTGCACCATCACGAGCGGCTGGACGGCAGCGGCTACCCCTACGGGCTGGCGGGCGGTCAGATCCCGGAGTCCGCGCGGGTGGTGGCCGTCGCCGACGCCTTCGACGCGATGACCTCCACCCGGTCCTACAGCAGGGCCCGGCCGGTGCCCGTGGCGCTGGAGGAGCTCCAGCGGTGTGCGGGCGCCCACTTCGACCCGCGCATGGTGGAAGCGCTGGTACGGGTGATCGGCCGGGCCGGCTGGCATCCCGCGGTGACGGCCGAGGACGTCCGGTCCTCCGGCCCGTCCGCTCCCGCACCGGCCCCCGACCCCGCCCCCGGTCCCACCGGCCCCGACCCTGTCGCCCCCGACCCCGCCGGGCCCGTCGCCGATCAGCCCCGGGCCCGCCGATGAGCCTCCGGCTGCACACCCTCGTGCACGCATGCGCCGTCGTGCTCGCCGCCGGCTGTCTCGGCGCCACCCTGTGGAACGGAATCGCGGAACGCGGCATCGCCCTCGCCTTCGGGGTGCTCGTCGCCGTCGGCGAACTCACCCGGCACAACGGGCCGCGAGTCCGGCAGACCGCACCGCTCGCCGCCGCCGGGGCACTGGCGTACGCGCTGCTCGGTGAGGCCGGCGGGAGGCCCACCCACCACGACGCGGCCCAGATCGTCACGGTGGTCCTCGCCGGCTCCCTGCTCGGCAGCGTGCCGCACGTCGGGCGCGGCCCCGGTCCCGCCCGCGACCACCTGGCCCGCCGGACGCTCACCGTCGGGTTCGTCGCCGTGTGCTTCCAGCCCCTCTACGCCCGCGGGACGTTCGACGACTGGGGCGGTTCCGCCCACGCGCTGCTGCTGCTCGCCCTGCTGTCCCTGTCCACGCTCTGCGACGCCGTGCTCGCCGCCGCGCTGGCCCACTCCCGCACCGGCTGGCCCTTCCCGCCGGTGCTGCGTGACGAACTGCGGGCCCTGCCCGGCATCGGGGCCGCCGTCGTCGCGACGGGCGCGGTGATGGCACTCGGCGTCGCGGTCGTGGGACTGTGGGCGCTGCCCCTCCTGTCCGTGCCGCTGCTGCTCGCCCAGCTGTCCTACCGCCGGTACGCCGCCGTCCGGGCGACCTACCGGCAGACCATCACCTCCCTCGCCCGGGCCACCGAGATCGCCGGCTGCACCCCGGCCGGGCACGCCCGCAGGGTCGCCGAACTCAGCCAGTCGGTGGGCCGGGACCTGGGGCTGACCGAACCCGAGCTGACGGTCCTGGAGTACGCCGCCCTGATGCACGACATCGGCCAGCTCAGCCTCGTCGACCCGGTGCCCGTGGGCGCCACCGCCGCCCTGCCCGTCCCGGAACAGCGGCGGATCGCCCTCCTCGGCGGCGCGGTGGTCCGCCAGACCGGGGTGGACCCGCGGGTGGCGGGGATCGTGGAGCGGCAGGCCGATCCCCACCGGGAGCAGCCGCTGGCCGCGCGGATCGTCCGGGTGGTGAACGCGTACGACGAGAAGTCCCGGACAGGAGGGCCCGGCGGGCCGCTCACGGCACTGGAGGAACTGCGGCTGGGCGCCGGGGAGTACGCGCCCCAGGTCGTCGAGTCGCTGGCCCGGGTGCTGTCCCGGGAGACCCGGGAACGGGACGGTCTTACCCGGCCCGGGGCTGGGTAACCCATGGGTAATGAGCGCCGTTCCGGCCGTACGTGGTTGGATGCGAAGGAGACGGTGTCCGGGGGGCTAGGCCGCCCACCGAACGGAACTGGCAGGCGGGAATCGTGAGGATCTTCGGCAAGGGACGGAACCGGCCCTCCGCCTCCTGGCGGCAGGCCACGGACCGCGCGTTCACACTCATCGGCGACGGCCGGTACGAGGACGCGGGCGCGCTGCTGACTCGGGCCGCCGATCTGGAACCCTGGCTGTCGGAGTCCTGGTTCAACCTCGCGTTGCTGCACAAGTTCCGGCACGACTGGGAGCAGGCACGGGCGGCGGGCCTCAGGGCCGTCGCGCTGCTCGACCGGGACACCGGGGCACCCGACTGGTGGAACGTCGGGATCGCCGCCACCGCCCTGCAGGACTGGCCGCTGGCCCGCCGCGCCTGGCAGGCCTACGGGCTCCGGGTGCCCGGGAGCCCCACCGGCTCGGGTGAGCCGCTCGGCATGGACCTGGGCAGTGCGGCCGTACGGCTGTCCCCGGAGGGGGAGGCCGAGGTCGTCTGGGGGCGGCGGCTGGACCCCGCGCGGATCGAGGTGCTGTCCATTCCGCTGCCGTCCTCCGGCCGCCGCTGGGGCGAGGTCGTCCTGCACGACGGGGTGCCGCACGGCGAGCGGAGCACGGCCGCCGGACACACCTACCCGGTGTTCGACGAGATCGAGCTGTGGGCGCCCTCCCCCGTGCCGACCTGGGTGGTCCTGCTGGAGGCCGCCGGAGAGGCCGACCGGGACGCCCTGGAGCAGCTGGCCGCGGACGCGGGGTTCGCCGCCGAGGACTGGTCGTCCTCGGTGCGGCTGCTGTGCCGGATGTGCTCGGAGTCCCGGATGCCCTCCGACGAGGGCGAGGGCGAGCACCTCGACCCGCACGACCACAGTGAGCCCGGGCACCCCGGGCCGCTCGGCCACCGCACCGACGGGCAGCTGTGGGTGCCGGAGCGGGAGTGCGGGCTCGCCGCGCCCGCCTCGCTGGTCCGCGGCCTGCTGGACGGCTGGGTCGCGGACAGCCCGGACTCACGCGACTGGCGGGACCTGGAAGAGGTCTGCTAGGCCGATCGCCGGGTCCGCGCGCCGGGCGCGGACAAACACCGTGCACCGGGTCCGGCGGAGCGGGCACCGGGCCCGGTGGGGCGGCCGGTCACCGTACCCTGTATCAGCAGCACCCCCATGTTTTCCAGGAAGGCGTACGTCGGTCATGGCTCAGCAGGACACCGATCAGCAGCACGCGGGCGTGCTCCCCGTCGACGACGAGGGGTACGTCATCGACACGGAGGACTGCGCCGAGCGCGAGGCCGCCTGGGTCGAGCGAGGCACCTCGCGACCGATCACCGTGGTCGGCAACCCGGTGCTGCACAAGGAGTGCAGGGACGTCACCGACTTCGGCCCCGAACTCCAGCAGCTGGTCGCGGACATGTTCGCCAGCCAGCGCACCGCGGAGGGCGTGGGGCTGGCCGCGAACCAGATCGGCGTCGACCTGAAGGTCTTCGTCTACGACTGCCCGGATGACGAGGGCGTGCGCCACGCCGGAGTGGTCTGCAACCCCGAGCTGGTCGAACTGCCCGCCGAGCAGCGCCGGCTGGACGACACCAACGAGGGCTGCCTGTCGGTGCCCACCGCGTACGCTCCGCTGGCCCGGCCCGACTACGCCGAGGTGACCGGTCAGGACGAGCGGGGCAACCCGGTCAAGGTGCGCGGCACCGGCTACTTCGCACGGTGTCTGCAGCACGAGACCGACCACCTCTACGGCTACCTCTACATCGACCGGCTGTCCAAGCGGGAACGCAAGGACGCGCTGCGGCAGATGGCCGAGAACGAGCCGCGCTACCCCGTGGTCGCCAACGACTGACCGCCGGGGCCCTCGCCCTCCTCTGGAGTCCGGTGGCCCCTGTCGCCGCTCAAGGCCCCACGGGGCACCGGCCTCCCCTGCGCACGGCGTCCGGTCCGGATTCCCTTCCGGACCGGACGCCGTTCGTTTTTCCGTCACATGTTCGACTCCTCGACGGGTCATCAACCCTGAAATCAGCCGCACAAGGGGAGAATCTCGGCATCGTGGGGTAGTGAATGAAGCAAACGCGTTCCCAGGGTGGTCAGTTGTGGTGCTGAATGGAGGGGTGGATACGCACCGGCGCACGCCCGGCGGAGAGGGCCGGGCACATGTCAACCGGCGGCCGAGAGGGGATTGTTCGTGCATGCTTTGTCACACGGCACCACATCGAAACCGACCACCGTCGCGGTACCGCAGGCGCTGTCTCTCCCGCTGATCGAGGCGGCGTTTCCCCGGCAGATCCATCCTTATTGGCCGAAGCTCCAGCAGGAAACCCGTGCATGGCTGCTCGAAAAGCGGCTGATGCCGCCCGACAAGGTGGTGGAATATGCCGATGGCCTGTGCTACACGGACCTCATGGCGGGCTACTACACGGACGCCGCCGACGAGGTCCTGCAGGCGATAGCGGACTACAGCGCGTGGTTCTTCGTCTGGGACGACCGTCACGACCGCGACATCGTGCACGGCCGGCCCGCCGCCTGGCGGCGGCTGAAGGGCCTGCTGCACGCGGCTCTCGACAGCCCCACGGACCACCTGCGCCACGAGGATCCACTGGTGGCCGGGCTCGCGGACAGTGTGCGGCGGCTGTACTCGTTCCTTCCGGACACCTGGAACGTCCGGTTCGCCCGGCACTTCCACGCGGTGATCGAGGCGTACGACCGGGAGTTCCGCAACCGGACGGAGGGGATCGTCCCCACCGTCGAGGAGTACCTCGAACTGCGTCGGCTCACCTTCGCGCACTGGATCTGGACCGACCTCCTGGAGCCGAGTGCGGGCTGTGAACTCCCGGACGTCGTACGGAAGAACCCGTCCTATCGGAAAGCGGCCCTGCTCAGCCAGGAATTCGCCGCCTGGTACAACGACCTCTGCTCGCTCCCGAAGGAAATAGCGGGGAGTGAAGTGCACAATCTCGGAATCAGTCTCATCACCCATGAAGGGCTGACCCTCGAAGAGGCGGTCGCCGATGTGCGGCACCGCGTCGAGGAATGCGTCAAGGAATTCCTGGACGCCGAACGAAGCGCCCTGAAGTTCGCCGACAGCCTCGACGACGGAACGACTGGAGGAAAGGAACTGGGGGTCGCCGTACGGGTCTGCCTCGGAAACATGCGGAACTGGTTCAGTTCCGTCTACTGGTTCCACCACGAGTCCGGCCGGTACATGGTCGACAGCTGGGACGACCGCTCCACGCCCCCGTACGTCAACAACGAAGCGGCAGGTGAGAAATGACCGTCGAGTCGGTGAAGCCCGACGCGTCCGACGCGTCCGACGTGTCCGACGTGTCGGGGGTGACCGAACTGCGCGAGCCTCCGGTGGCCGGCGGCGGGGTCCCCGGCCTGGGCCACGGCCTCAAACTGGTCCGCGATCCGCTGGCCTTCATGGCGCAGCTGCGCGACCACGGCGACATCGTGCGACTGAAGCTCGGCCCCAAGACGGTGTACGCCGTCACCACGCCCGCCCTCACCGGGGCGCTGGCGCTCGATCCCGACTACATCATCTCCGGCCCCCTGTGGGAGTCCCTGGAGGGCCTGCTCGGCAAGGAGGGCGTGGCCACGGCCAACGGCCCGCTGCACCGGCGCCAGCGGCGCATCATCCAGCCCGCCTTCAAGCTCGACGCCATCCCCGCCTACGGCCCGATCATGGAGGAGGAGGTCCACGCGCTGACCGAACGCTGGGCGACGGGGGAGACGGTCGACTGCACCTCCGAGTCGTTCCGGATCGCCGTGCGCGTCGCGGCGCGCTGTCTGCTGCGCGGTGAGTACATGGACGAGCGGGCGGAGCGGCTGTGCGCCGCGCTCGCCACCGTCTTCCGCGGCATGTACCGGCGGATGGTGGTGCCGCTCGGCCCGCTGTACAAGCTGCCGCTGCCGGCCAATCGCGCATTCAACCGGGCCCTGGCCGATTTGCACCGCGTGGTCGACGAGATCGTCGCCGAGCGCCGTGCGTCCGGTCAGAAGCCGGACGATCTGCTGACGGCATTGCTGACGGCGAAGGACGACAACGGCGACCCGATCGGGGAGCAGGAGATCCACGACCAGGTGGTCGCGATACTCACTCCCGGCAGTGAGACGATCGCCTCCACGATCATGTGGCTGCTTCAGGCGCTCGCCGCGCATCCGGAACACGGGGACAGGGTGCGAAACGAAGTCCTCGACGTCACCGGTGGGCGTCCGGTGGCATTCGAGGACGTCCGCAAGCTCGCCCACACCAACAATGTCGTCGTCGAGGCCATGCGTTTACGGCCGGCCGTCTGGATATTGACGCGCAGGGCGGTCGCCGACAAGGAACTCGGTGGCTATCGCATTCCGGCCGGGGCGGACATCATCTACAGTCCGTACGCGATCCAGCGCGATCCGAAGTCGTACGAGCGCCACCTGGAGTTCGATCCCGACCGCTGGCTCCCGGAGCGGGTGAAGGACATTCCGAAGTACGCCATGAGGCCGTTCAGCGTCGGCAACCGGAAGTGCCCGAGCGATCACTTCTCGATGGCCCAGCTGACCCTGGTCACGGCCGCGCTGGCGACGCGGTACCGCTTCGAGCAGGTGTCCGGCTCCGACGACGCCCCCCACGTCGGCATCACTCTGCGGCCGAACCGGCTGCTGCTGAGGCCGGTCGCGCGCTGAACCGTCCCGCCGGCAGGTGGTCGGGGCCGTGGCCGTGTTCATGGTCCGGCCCGTTCTCGCCGGCAGGTGCCGGGCGATCAGGGCGCCCGTTCTGTTCGGAGTTCTTCAGAAGTCCTCGTCCAGGTCGACCGTGCCCTCCACGGCGACCTGGTACGCGGACGGACGCCGCTCGAAGAAGTTCGTGAGCTCCTGGACGCCCTGCAGTTCCATGAAGGAGAACGGGTTGTCCGAGCCGTACACCGGCGCGAAGCCCAGACGGACGAGACGCTGGTCGGCGACGCACTCCAGGTACTGCCGCATCGACTCGGTGTTCATGCCCGGCAGCCCGTCACCGCACAGGTCGCGCCCGAACTGCAGTTCCGCCTCGACCGCTTCGCGCAGCATGTCCGTCACCTGCTGCTGAAGCTCGTCGTCGAACAGGTCCGGCTCCTCCTTGCGCACGGTGTCGACCACGTCGAAGGCGAAGGACATGTGCATCGTCTCGTCCCGGAACACCCAGTTGGTGCCCGTCGCGAGACCGTGCAGCAGGCCCCGGCTGCGGAACCAGTACACGTAGGCGAACGCCCCGTAGAAGAACAGGCCCTCGATGCAGGCGGCGAAGCAGATCAGGTTGAGCAGGAAACGGCGGCGGTCGGCCCGCGTCTCCAGCCGGTCGAGCTTCTCCACCGAGTCCATCCACCTGAAGCAGAACTCGGCCTTCTCCCGGATGGAGGGGATGTTCTCCACCGCGGCGAAGGCGGCGGCGCGGTCCTCCGGGGCGGGCAGATAGGTGTCCAGCAGGGTCAGATAGAACTGGACGTGCACCGCCTCCTCGAACAGCTGCCGGGAGAGATACAGCCGTGCTTCCGGGGAGTTGATGTGCTTGTAGAGGGTGAGCACCAGGTTGTTCGCCACGATCGAGTCGCCGGTGGCGAAGAAGGCCACCAGCCGCCCGATCAGGTGCTGTTCTTCCGGACTGAGCTTCGCCAGGTCGGCGACGTCCGAGTGGAGGTCGACCTCCTCCACGTGCCAGGTGTTCTTGATGGCGTCCCGGTAGCGCTCGTAGAAGTCGGGGTAGCGCATGGGGCGCAGGGTGAGTTCGAAGCCCGGGTCGAGGAGGTTCTGGGACCGGGCGGTGGCGGTGGCGGCGGTGGTGGACATCACTGGCAGGCCTCGCAGGACTCGGGGTTCTCAAGGGAGCAGGCGACCGCTTCGGGGCCGGGCGCCGGCTGCCGGACGGGGGCTTGTGCTTGCGTGTGCGCCTGGCCCTGGGCCGCGCGGGCGATGCGGGTCGCGGGGCGCGAGCGCAGGTAGTACGTGGTCTTCAGGCCCCGCTTCCAGGCGTAGGCGTACATCGAGGAGAGCTTGCCGATGGTCGGCGTCTCCAGGAACAGGTTCAGCGACTGCGACTGGTCCAGGAACGGGGTGCGGTCGGCGGCCATGTCGATCAGCGAGCGCTGCGGGATCTCCCACGCGGTGCGGTACAGACCGCGCACCTCCTCGGGGATCCAGGTGACGTCCTGCACCGAGCCACCCGCCTCGCGCAGCGCCTCACGGGTCCGCGCGTCCCAGACGCCCAGCCGCTTCAGGTCGTCCACCAGGTACGAGTTGACCTGGAGGAACTCGCCGGACAGCGTCTCGCGCTTGAACAGGTTGGACACCTGCGGCTCGATGCACTCGTACACACCCGCGATCGACGCGATGGTGGCGGTCGGCGCGATCGCCAGGAGCAGCGAGTTGCGCAGGCCGCTCGTGGCCATGCGCGCGCGCAGCGCGGCCCACCGCTCGGGCCAGGCCGCCTCCACGCCGTAGTGGTCGGGGTGCAGGACGCCCCGGGCCGTACGCGTCTTCTCCCAGGCCGGCAGGGGGCCGTGGGCCTCGGCGAGGCCGGCGGACGTCTCGTACGCGGCGAGCATGATCCGCTCGGCGATACGGGTCGAGAGGGCCTTCGCCCCGGGGGAGTCGAAGGGCAGCCGGAGCTGGAAGAAGACGTCCTGGAGGCCCATCACGCCCAGCCCCACCGGGCGCCAGCGGGCGTTGGAACGGCGCGCCTGCTCGGTCGGGTAGAAGTTGATGTCGACGACCCGGTCCAGGAAGGTGACGGCGGTGCGGACGGTGGCGTCCAGCCGCTCCCAGTCGAGGGCGCCGTTCGCCCGGTCGACGAACGCGCCGAGGTTGACCGACCCCAGGTTGCAGACCGCCGTCTCCCCGTCACTGGTGACCTCGAGGATCTCCGTGCACAGGTTGGACGAGTGGACGACGTGGCCCGGCTCGGCGGTCTGGTTGGCGGTGCGGTTGGCGGCGTCCTTGAAGGTCATCCAGCCGTTGCCGGTCTGGGCGAGGGTGCGCATCATGCGTCCGTACAGCTCCCGCGCGGGGAGCGTCTTCGTCGCCAGACCCGCCGCCTCGGCGGCCCGGTAGGCCGCGTCGAACTCCTCGCCCCACAGGTCGACCAGGTCCGGGACGTCGGACGGGGAGAACAGCGACCACGGCGCGTCGGCGTTCACCCGGCGCATGAACTCGTCCGGCACCCAGTGCGCGAGGTTCAGGTTGTGCGTACGGCGGGCGTCCTCACCGGTGTTGTCGCGCAGCTCCAGGAACTCCTCGACGTCCGAGTGCCAGGTCTCCAGGTAGACCGCTGCCGCGCCCTTGCGCCGGCCGCCCTGGTTCACGGCGGCGACCGAGGCGTCCAGGGTCTTCAGGAACGGGACGATGCCGTTGGAGTGCCCGTTGGTACCGCGGATCAGCGAACCGCGGGAGCGGACCCGGGAGTAGGCCAGGCCGATGCCGCCGGCGTGCTTGGAGAGGCGGGCCACCTGGTGGTAGCGGTCGTAGAGGGAGTCCAGCTCGTCCTTGGGGGAGTCGAGGAGGTAGCAGGACGACATCTGGGGGTGCCGGGTGCCGGAGTTGAACAGGGTGGGGGAGGAGGGCAGGTACTCCAGGCGGCTCATCAGGCCGTACAGCGCGGCGACCTCGTCCACCGAGCGGGCGCTGTCGTCCTCGGCGAGGCCGGCGGCGACCCGCAGCAGGAAGTGCTGCGGTGTCTCGACGACCTTGCGGGTGACCGGGTGCCGCAGCAGATAGCGGCTGTGCAGGGTGCGCAGGCCGAAGTAGCCGAAACGGTCGTCCGCGCCGGGGTCGATCAGCGCGTCGAGACGGGCCGCGTGCAGCAGGACGAACTCGGCGGTCCGGTCCGCGACGAGGCCCTCGCGGTGACCCGTCGAGATCGAGGAGGTGAACGACGTGACCCCCTGCGAGGCGGCCTCGGCGCGGATGCCGAGCGTCAGCAGCCGCGCGGCGAGCCGGGAGTAGGCGGGGTCCTCGGAGATGAGCCCGGCCGCCGCCTCGGTGGCCAGCTCCCGCAGCTCGGTCCCGTCCGCACGGGCGGACCGGCCGCGCAGCGCGGCGGCGGCGACCCGTCCGGGGTCGGCGTCGGAGAGGTCGGCGGTCAGCCCGGTCAGGGTCCGCAGCAGCGCGGCACCGGGGCCCTCGCTCACGTCGCTCACGTCGGTCAGGTCGACCGCTGAAGCAGGATCGGCTGGCGCGATGGTCACGTGGGGCTCTCCCTCGCTCGGCACGGGGCCTCGCAGAGGGGAGGGGGCAGCACACGGGCACGCGCACGCGCCACGCGTCCACCGGCCCATTCCACGAGGCCCGGACGTCAGGCACCCGGACCGGACGGCCGGGCGCACTGTCGGCAGGTCCTCGGACTGAAGCCCGTGCGGGCACGCGAAAAATGCGGAAAACGCAAGAAACGCGGACACGCACAAGTACACCGTTGCGGGACAGTTCCGGATTCGCACCGGATTCCCCTGCGGCGACAGCAAGCATGAGCATACATCTTGTGCCGGACGGCGCCAGCGGGCCCATATGTTGTGTCGCGGTGGGGTCAGAACGCCAATGTGCAGGAGAGAAGGTCGATGTCGTCCAGGTGCGGAACCGGGTTCCAGTCACGCTCGGGGGCGCGGACGAAGCCGAGACGTTCGTAGATGCGGTGGGCGGAGTGCATCATCCGCTGGGTCGACAGCGCGATCCCCTCACACCCCGGTGTGGCCCGCGCCCGGTCGACACAGGTGCGGACGAGGGCCTCCCCCACTCCGCGGCCCCGGGCCGCACGGGCGACCACGAGCATCCGGATCTCGGCCTCGCCGGGCCCGGCCAGGTCGGCCATGGGCCCGCCGTCCGGAACGAACGTCACCCCGCCGATCACCCGGCCGCCGTCCACGGCGACCAGCACCTCGGCGGCGGCGGCCCGCTTGGCGACGTCCCTGAGCTCGCCGAGGTACGGGTCGTTCTCCCCGAAGTCGAGCAGACCGTCCTCCAGATAGGTCTGTGCGGTGATCTCACCCAGTGTCTTGTACTCGTCGGGCTGCACCGGCCGAATCATGATGTCCATGGCGCGAGTGTGCCCGACGGGCAGGGCAGCGGGCCGCCGATTTTTTCCGGCGGCCCGCTGCCCCGAGCGCGCTGTACGGCGTCAGTGGGCGCTGCCCGCCGTGGCCGGCGGGAGCTCCACCTCGACGCCGGGGTCGCCCGCGTCCGCCGTGTAGTCCTCCGGCCTGGTCCGGTCGATGCCCTCGGGCGCCTTGAGTGCCCTCATGAGGAAGGTCAGCACGACCGTGACCACGACATTGAGCACGAAGGCGGTGAGGCCGATGTAGCCGATCTCGCCGATCCCCGGGATCTCCTTCGCGGACCCGCCGAAGTGCTTCTGCGTCGGCGAGGCCACCCCGTACGCCGCGACCGTGCCGTAGACCATGCCGACCGCCCAGCCGCCGAGCAGCGCCCAGCGGTGGAACCAGCGGGTGAACAGGCCGCCCACCAGCGCCGGGAAGGTCTGCAGGATCCAGATGCCGCCGAGGAGCTGGAAGTTGATGGCGACCGTCTTGTCCATGGTGAGGACGAAGACCAGTGCACCCACCTTCACCAGCAGCGAGACCACCTTGGAGACCTGGGTCTCCTGCGCGGGTGTCGCGTCGGGCTTGAGGAAGTCCTTGTAGATGTTGCGGGTGAACAGGTTCGCGGCCGCGATCGACATGATCGCCGCCGGTACCAGCGCACCGATGCCGATCGCCGCGAAGGCCACCCCGGCGAACCAGTCCGGGAACATGTTCTCGAACAACTGCGGGATCGCCAGCTGCCCGTTGTCGACATCGACCCCGGCCGCGATCGCCATGAAACCGAGCAGCGCCAGCAGGCCCAGCATCAGCGAGTACAGCGGCAGGATCGTGGTGTTGCGGCGGATCACCTCACGGCTGCGTGAGGACAGCGTCGCGGTGATCGAGTGCGGGTACATGAACAGCGCGAGCGCCGAACCCAGCGCCAGCGTGGCGTAGGTCCACTGCCCCGCCTCGCCCGGCACCAGCGAACCGCGCGGTGCGCCGGTGGCCGGGTTGGTCTCGCGGTACGCCTCACTGGCCTTGGCGAAGACGACGTCGAAGCCGCCCAGCTTGATCGGGATGTAGATGATCGCCACCGCGATCACGAGGTAGATCAGCGTGTCCTTCACGAAAGCGATCAGCGCGGGGGCCCGCAGACCCGACGAGTACGTGTACGCCGCCAGCACGCCGAAGGCGATCAGCAGCGGCAGGTCCTTGACGAACCAGTGGGTGCTCTCTCCGCCGCCGACCCCCATCACGTCCAGCACCGCCTGGATACCGACCAGTTGGAGCGCGATGTACGGCATCGTCGCCAGGATGCCGGTGAGCGCCACCGCCAGCGACAGCCCCTTCGAGTCGAACCGGCCGCGCACGAAGTCGGACGTCGTCACATAGCCGTGCTTGTGCGAAACCGACCACAGCCGGGGCAGGAAGGTGAAGATCAGCGGGTACACGAGGATCGTGTACGGCACCGCGAAGAAGCCCGCCGCGCCGGCCGCGTAGATCGCCGCCGGTACGGCCACGAAGGTGTACGCCGTGTACAGGTCGCCGCCGAGCAGGAACCAGGTGACCCAGGTGCCGAACGACCGGCCGCCCAGGCCCCATTCGTCGAGGCTGTGCTCGTTCGCGGCCCTGCGCCAGCGGGCGGCCAGAAAGCCCATCGCCGTGACGAGGACGAAGAAGAAGATGAAGACGGCGAGTGCCACGCCGTTCACGCCGTCGTTCACCGCTGCGCACCGCCCTTCGCGGCCGCGCGGGCGCGCTGATCACGCCGCCACAGCGCGTACGCGGTCACCGTCAATAAGGCGGAGACCGGCACCCACAGCATCTGGTACCAGTAGAAGAACGGGATGCCGATGAGGACGGGGTCGGTCTTCGCGTACGAGCCGACCCACATCAGGGCCACGAACGGTGCCAGGAGGCAGACGGCGATGACGACGCGCATCGGCGTCACCACCGGCCGTCTGCTGGTTTCTGGGGCTTGCGACATAGAAACGGTTCCGTCCCCTCACTGATCGCCTGTTTGACGCGCAGGAAATCTAGGTGGCGGCGGACCGGGGCGGAACCCCTCGCGGGGATTGCGTACTTAAACTCCACGGAACCTCGCCCGGACAGCGGCGGACTCTTCGGCGAAACCCCCGCCGATCCCTCCGGGTTCAGTCCTGCGGGCTCAGCTCTGTGGACTCAGTTCTGCGGGATCGGTTCTACGGGTTCAGTCCTGCGGGCGCTTCAGGCGGGCGACGAACTTGTACCGGTCGCCCCGGTACACCGACCGCACCCACTCCACCGGCTGCCCGTCCCGGTCCCGGGAGTGCCGGGAGAGCATCAGCATCGGCAGTCCCACATCGGTGCCGAGCAGGCCGGCCTCGCGCGGGGTGGCCAGCGAGGTCTCGATGGTCTCCTCGGCCTCCGCCAGGTGGACGTCGTACACCTCGGCGAGGGCGGTGTAGAGGGAGGTGTACTTGACGAGACTGCGGCGCAGCGCCGGGAAGCGCTTCGCGCTCAGGTGGGTGGTCTCGATGGCCATCGGCTCACCGTTGGCCATGCGCAGCCGCTCGATGCGCAGCACCCGGCCGCCGGGGGTGATGTCGAGCAGTTCGGCGAGCCCGTCGTCGGCGGTGACATAGCCGACGTCCAGCAGTTGGGAGGTGGGCTCCAGGCCCTGGGCGCGCATGTCCTCGGTGTACGAGGTGAGCTGCAGCGCCTGCGAGACCTTGGGCTTGGCGACGAAGGTGCCCTTGCCCTGGATGCGCTCCAGACGGCCCTCGACCACCAGTTCCTGGAGTGCCTGGCGCACGGTGGTGCGCGAGGTGTCGAACTCCGCCGCCAGGGTGCGCTCGGGCGGGACCGGCGTGCCGGGCGGAGCCGTCTCGGTCATGTCCAGCAGGTGCTTCTTCAGCCGGTAGTACTTGGGCACGCGGGCCGTCCGGACCGTGGTTCCGCCCTCGCTCTCCGTGCTGTTGACGTCGGTGCTCATGTTCTGCCTTCCCGGCTCCGAGTGCCGAACGACCGACACCCCATCGGCCCCGGCTCACATCGTGGCACGGCTGCGGGCGGGGATGTTCCCCGCACGCTCCGTGATCCCCTCTGTATACCCTCGGGGCAGGGGCTGGTCTAGTCCAGCAGGGCGGCCCGCGGGCGTCCGGCGCCCACGACGCCCATGGCGCTTCCGGGGACTGCGGTCAGATCCCCTGCCAGTCCGGCTTGTTCACATAGGCGTGCCGGAAGTAGTCGGCGAACTTGAGCTTGCCGGCGGCGGCCTCGTCGACGACGACCGTGGCGTGCGGGTGCAGCTGCAGCGCGGACGCCGGGCACACGGCGGCCAGCGGACCCTCGACGGTCGCGGCGATCGCGTCCGCCTTGCCCTCGCCGGTGGCGAGCAGCACCAGGTGGCGGGCCTCCAGGATGGTGCCGATGCCCTGGGTGATGACGTGGTGCGGGACCTGGTCGACGTCGCCCTCGAAGAAGCGCGCGTTGTCCGCCCGGGTCTGCTCGGTCAGCGTCTTGATCCGGGTGCGCGAGACGAGGGAGGAGCACGGCTCGTTGAACCCGATGTGCCCGTCCGTCCCGATGCCGAGCAGTTGCAGGTCGATGCCGCCGGCCTCGCCCAGTGCCTTGTCGTACGCCTCGCACGCGGCCTGCACGTCCTCAGCCGAGCCGTCGGGGCCCATGAAGGCGTCCGGCCCGATCCCGAGCGGCTCCAGCACCTCGCGCCGGACCACCGAACGGTAGGACTCGGGGTGATCGGCGGGCAGCCCCACATACTCGTCGAGCTGGGCGATCCTCGCCCGGGAGGTGTCCACGGCACCGGAGCGCACCTGGTCGGCCAGTGCCTGGTAGACGGGCAGCGGCGTGGAGCCGGTGGCCACGCCGAGCAGGGCGTCGGGCTTGCGCCGCAGGAGTTGCGCCATGGCCCCGGCGATGAGTTCGCCGCCGGCCTTGGCGTCCGGAACGATGACAACTTCCACGCTGAGCCTGCCGATCTGAGAGGGGACTCGACTGGTGACCGGCCCCGGACGGGACGGGCGAGTCGTGTGGTTTAGACCAATATGAATTTAACAGAGCCGGGGTTCCGTCCCGGGCCCAGGCCGCGAATGCCGGGCCCTCGGCCCCACCCCAGCATCCCAGGACGGGACGGTCGCGGTCCGCTCGCCGAAATCACCGTGCTTTTCCGGTCCCGTACCGCGCTCCCGCGGGATAGGCTGCACGGTGGACGACCGCGGACCCGCCTCCGCGCGACACGGAAAACGCGACGCCGAAAGTCGACGCCGCAAGCCGACGCTGCACGTCACCGCCGAAAGTCGACGCAGGAAGTCGACGTGAGAAGCCGGCACGGGAAAAGACAACAGCGAACAGTACCCGACGCATGGACACGGGTAGTGGTCTAGTCCACAATGCGTACCAGTGCACACCAGCCTGCCTTCCCCGCACAGGAAGGCGGACCGAGGACCCGGAGCTCTCTGCCCTGACTGCCCCGGTTCCTCACCCTCGGCCGACCGGGACCGCACACCCCACGGCCGATGTCGCTCCGGGCTGCGGTGCCGGGAGGGCTGAGGGTCCCTCTCAGGCGCCGCGGCCCGCGGGTGTCTCCGGGGGAGGGTGCGACGCCCCGGTACGCTCGCTGACGTGCCCTCCATGAACGAACTCGTACTCCAGCACACGGCGCTCGACGACACCGACCTCGAGTGGCTGCATCTGCTGGTCTCGGAGTGGCAACTGCTCTCCGACCTGTCCTTCGCCGACCTGGTTCTGTGGATCCCCACCCGGGACGGCACCCGTTATGTCTCCGTCGCCCAGATGCGGCCCAACACCGGCCCGACCTCGCACCAGGACGACATGATCGGCCATCTCGTCCCGCG
This sequence comes from Streptomyces sp. GDS52, assembly GCF_052246875.1. Classification (NCBI taxonomy): domain Bacteria; kingdom Bacillati; phylum Actinomycetota; class Actinomycetes; order Kitasatosporales; family Streptomycetaceae; genus Streptomyces; species Streptomyces sp. GDS52. The sequence goes on along the minus strand of NZ_CM125966.1, from coordinate 2,290,707 downwards.
AGGCCGCCGGCCCATGCTGGACGCGGCCCTGGACGAGGGACGGATCGTACGGGAGGGCGACCCGGAGTGGCGCGAGGAGGTTCCGGTCCGCGTCGAGTCCATCCCCGTACGGCGTGAAGGCCGCGTCCTCGGCGTCATCGCCCGCAACACCAACCTCCTCACGGTGCGCACCCCCAGCAGGCTGGAGCTCACCTACCTGCAGAGCGCCTCCGACCTGGCGCAGATGATCGCCACCGGAGCCTTTCCGTTCGCGGACCGGCAACTCGACATGGGTGCCCTGCCCCGGGTGGGTGACGGGCTGATCCGGCTCGACGCCGAGGGCATCGTCCAGTACGCCTCCCCGAACGCACTGTCCGCCTACCACCGCTTGGGCCTCGCGGCCGACCTCGTCGGCCACCATCTCGGCCGGACCACCGCCGAACTGGCCCCTTCCCGCGGGCCGGTGGACGAAGCGCTCGCCAAGGTCGCCAGTGGCTGGGCGCCGCGCGAGTTCGAGATCGAGGCGACCAACGTGGTCATCCAGTTCCGGGCGATCCCGCTCAAACCGAAGGGAACCCGCATCGGTTCACTGGTCCTGCTCCGGGACGTCACCGAACTTCGCCGCCGCGAACGCGAGCTGATCACCAAGGACGCGACCATCCGGGAGATCCACCACCGGGTGAAGAACAACCTCCAGACGGTGGCGGCGCTGCTGCGCCTCCAGGCCCGGCGGATCGGTTCCGAGCGCGGCCGCGCGGCGCTGGAGGAGGCGGTGCGCCGGGTCGGGTCCATCGCGATCGTGCACGAGACGCTCTCCCAGAACCTGGACGAGCGCGTGGAGTTCGACGAGATCGCCGACCGGGTCCTGGCGATGGTCGCCGAGATCTCCCCGGGCAAGGTCACCGGCCGGCGCACCGGCCGCTTCGGCATACTCGACGCCGAGGTCGCCACCCCGCTGTCGATGGTGCTGACGGAGGTGCTGCAGAACGCCCTGGAGCACGGCTTCCGTGAGGGGGAGACCGGCACGGTCGAGGTGACCGCGGTCCGCGGCGGCACCACGAAGGAGACCCGCCTGCTGGTCACCGTCCAGGACGACGGCGTCGGCCTGCCCGAGGGCTTCGACCCGCACACCGCGGGCAACCTGGGTCTGCACATCGTGCGGACCCTGGTCGAGGGCGAGTTGAGCGGCACCTTCGACATGCTCCCGGCCCCGGAAGGGGGCACCCGGGTGATCCTGGACATCCCGGTGGACATGAACAAGTGACGCACAGTGACAAGCGAAGAGCCCCGGACCGGGAAACGGTCCGGGGCTCTTCGCTTGTTTGATGGCGTTCCCCTCCGGCTCGAGGTGAGCCGAGAACTCGGGGGAGCATCGGGGGAACTGCGTGCTGCGGCTCGGGGGCGGGAGATGCGTACGCGCTGTACGCGCCGCCAAGCTCAGGCTGTCAGCAGGGGTGGGTTGTCAGGCGGATGCCTGACGGGCCCGGTTGCGGGCGGCGCGGCGCTTCATTGCGCGGCGCTCGTCCTCGCTGAGACCACCCCAGACGCCGCTGTCCTGACCGGACTCGAGTGCCCACTGAAGGCAGCTCTCGATGACCGGGCAGCGACGGCAGACGGCCTTGGCTTCCTCGATCTGCAGCAGCGCAGGACCGGTGTTGCCGATGGGGAAGAAGAGCTCGGGGTCTTCCTCGCGGCAAACGGCGTTGTGACGCCAGTCCATGGCTGCTACCTCTCCTTGGTGTGAACTACACGATGGCTTGTGAATGTGAACGCTTTCACGAATCCCCCAACAAGTGAAGGGCCGAGCGCCAGGTTCGCTGGCGTGGTCCTTGGATTGAAGGGGGGTTCCGGCGGTTCGTGGAGGCCGATGCTGCGGGCCGTCCCGATCGCCATGTAGAGACTCGCAAACCTCGGCGGCGGATACAACCCCTTCCGGAAAGTTTTTTTTGATTCATCGGTGTCGACTAGGTCACAGCCGTACTTCCATGGGGTGGATCCTGGCCTAAACGTTCGAGTGAAAGGACTTTAGCCTTTTCCGCTCACACAATCACACGCAGTGCACGGCGAACGCCTGTGAACGTCACGCTGGTACGCAGTCCGAGGTGGTCACCGTCCATCTGGAGGGGCAGTGGAACCTTCGAATGCAAGGTGAACTGGGTCAGATCGTGTCCGGCGACCACATGCCTGCCCCGGGGTCCGCGCTCGGGGGACGAAGTGAGCAACTGGGTGCCATACCGGGCAACGGCGGCGGTGGACAACCGCTTCAGACCGAAGATGTCGAGGCCGGTATCGAACGAGGCCTTAGGTGACGCGTAGATCGGGCGATTGCCGAGAAACGTCCACGGGGAGGCGTTCGACACTATGGAGAGCAGCAGATCGGTGACCGGTTCCTCGCCCGGCTGCTCCAGCGTTATCACTCCGTGCCGGCGGCGCGGCTCGCCGAGCAGTTGGCGCACCACCTGACGCATGTACAGCGCGTGAGTGGACTTCTTGCCCCGCTCACGGTGCTGTTCCACCCGGCCGACCACCCCGGCGTCGAAGCCCAGCCCCGCGTTGAACGTGAACCAGCGGGGCGGCACACCCTCGTCGTCCGTCCCCGGCGTGCCCGACGTCAGGCCCAGACCCACGGTGCGCTCACGGCTCTCGCGCAGCGCGTCCAGCAGGACGCCGGTGGCCTCCACGGGCTGGTTGGGCAGGCCCAGGGCACGGGCGAAGACATTGGTGGAGCCGCCGGGGACCACGGCGAGGCCGGGCAGGTGCTCCGGGTCGGGGCCGTTGTGCAGCAGGCCGTTGACGACCTCGTTGACCGTGCCGTCACCGCCGAGGGCCACCACCAGATCGATGTCGTCGCTCTCCGCGGCCTGCCGGCCCAGGTCCCGCGCGTGACCCCGGTACTCCGTGGTCACCGCTTCCAGTTTCATCTCACTGGCGAGCGCGTGGATCAGCACGTCACGCGTACGCGCACTCGTGGTGGTTGCCGCCGGATTGACCACGAGAAGTGCACGCATGGGGTGCAGGGTACCTACTGGGTGGTACCGGAGCCCAGGCCGAGGGGTGATCGGGAACGGATGCGGGTGGCACCGGGGCGCGCACCTCGGCACGGGGGCGTGGACGGGCGAGGGCTACCCTTCAGGGGTGAGCAGCGAGCAGACCCCCACCACTCCGGACGCCGCGGGCCCCCGCCCGCGCCGACTGACGTACGCCGCGGGGCTCACCGCCCTGGAGGGGCTGGGCCTGCTGGCCGGCGGGGTCTGGATGCTGGTCCGCGGGCTCACCGGCCAGCCGGACGACCGACAGCAGGCCGTCACCGGCGGACTCACGCTGGTGCTGCTCGCACTGCTGCCGCTGCTCGCCGCGCGCGGGCTGCTCGGCCGCAAGGGCTGGAGCCGCGGCCCGGCCGTCATCACCCAGCTCCTGGCGCTGCCGGTGGCCTACAACCTGCTGCAGTCCGACAGTGTGGCCATCCCGGCGGGGATCGTGCTCGCGGTGGTGGCCGTGACGGCCCTGGTGCTGCTGCTCAACCCCGAGACGACCCGGGCCCTCGGCATCCGGGGACCCGGAAGCGCCGAGAAGTAGCTCCCCGCCTCCCGAGCCGCCGTTGCCGTCCGGGCGCCGCTGCTGTTCGCTCCCGCCGTGCGGCGGCTCGTTCCACCGCGGGGCGGCTCACTCCTCGCTCACTCCTCGTTCACTCTTCCACGAGCAGCTTCTCGCGCAGCTGCGCCAGCGTGCGGGCCAGCAGCCGGGAGACGTGCATCTGCGAGATGCCGACCTCCTGGGCGATCTGCGACTGGGTCATGTTGCCGAAGAAGCGCAGCAGCAGGATCCGCTTCTCGCGCGGCGGCAGATCCTCCAGCAGCGGCTTGAGCGACTCCCGGTACTCCACGCCCTCCAGCGCCTCGTCCTCGGCGCCGAGGGTGTCGGCGACCGCCGGGGACTCGTCGTCGGTGTCGGGGACGTCCAGGGACAGCGTGGAGTACGCGTTGGCGGACTCCAGGCCCTCCAGGACCTCCTCCTCCGAGATCGCCAGCCTCTCGGCGAGCTCGTGCACCGTGGGGGACCGGCCGTGCAGTTGCGAGAGCTCGGCGGTGGCAGTCGTCAGCGACAGGCGCAGCTCCTGCAGCCGGCGCGGCACGCGCACCGCCCAGCCCTTGTCGCGGAAGTGCCGCTTGATCTCGCCGACGACCGTCGGGGTCGCGTACGTCGAGAACTCCACGCCGCGATCCGGGTCGAAGCGGTCGACCGACTTGATCAGACCGATGGTGGCGACCTGGGTCAGGTCGTCCAGCGGTTCCCCGCGGTTGCGGAAACGGCGCGCGAGGTGCTCGACGAGCGGCAGATGCATGCGGACCAGCCGGTTGCGCAGCTCCGCGTACTCGGGACTGCCGTCCGGCAGGGTGCGCAGCTCGAGGAACAAGGCGCGTGCCCCGCTGCGGTCCTGCGGGTCGCGCTGCGCGCCGTGCGTCACCGGGGTGTGCCGGACGCCCTGTGCGCTCGGCGTCCGCGGCACCTCGCTCTCGGCGTGTCGCTCGTGCTCGTTCATCGTCCCGCCCGTCGCCCTTCCCCGAGCGCTCGCCTCGTCCCCCGCCGTCGGCCTCGCCCGTGCCGGGGCTTCCTGGTGTCCGGGGGAGGCCCCGGGCCGCCGCCCGGCCTCGGGCGTACTCCGTGCGGCACCGCCGGACTGCCCGCCGCCCGGCGGGCCGGCCTGAGCGGAGTCGTCCTCCGGATGGGGCCGGGCCTGTTCCGGGATGGCGTCGATGCCGTCGATACCGCCCGGCATCCGCTCGGCAGGCAGCCCCCGTGTGCCGCGTTCTTCGTCCCGCACCGGCCCGTCCTCGTTCCTCACGCCGGCCCGGGTCCCGCGCCGCGCTGTTTGTAGAGGCTGATCGAAACGGTTTTGTCGTCGTCCACGGCGGAGGAGACCTTGCCCGCGAGAGCGGACAGGACGGTCCACGCGAAGGTGTCACGCGCGGGAGCGTGACCGTCCGTGGTCGGCGCCGAGACCGTGACCTCGAGCGAGTCGTCGACGAGGCGGAAGACACAACTGAGCACCGAACCCGGCACGGCCTGCTGAAGCAGGATCGCGCAGGCCTCGTCGACCGCGATGCGCAGGTCCTCGATCTCGTCGAGGGTGAAGTCCAACCGGGCCGCGAGACCGGCCGTGGCCGTACGCAGCACCGACAGATAGGCACCTGCGGCCGGCAGCCGGACTTCCACGAAGTCCTGGGTCGCGGGCTCGCCTGCGATCTGGGACACCCTCACCTCCAAGGTGGTACAAGCGTTACAGGACCGGGGCCGCCCCGGGCAACGCGATACGTGGTTCAGCGGTGACGCTACCGCGCTCCCGACGGTCCTGTCCCCGGGACCCCGACCCATGCTGTCACTCATAGTAAAGCCACGGATACGCTCCGTGGCTAGGGGTCTGCGGGCCCGAAAGGGAAGAGCGCGCGCCGGATTGACGTACCCAGACGTCACACGGTCGAACCGTCCGTTGCCGGAGTCCTCTCGTGTCACACCGGGACGTGCTCGACGAGATGCTGGAACCAGTCTGCCACCGTGCTCCTGTAGTCACGTGCTCACGTGCTCACGTGCTCACGTGCTCACGGGAAGGGGCGGCCGGTGACGACCGCCGCGACCGTGCTCCCGCGTGGGAACGCGTTCTCCTCGGCCAGGGAGACAAGGGCGTAAAGCAACTTGGCGACATAGACACGTTCCACGGGTACGCCGTGGCGTTGCTCGAAGTCCGCGGCGAACTCCTCGAGCGCCGGGGCGGTCCGGGCGTAACCGCCGAAGTGGAAGCGGTCGTCCAGGCTCCAGTCGCCGCGCGGACCGCCGAACGCCTCGGCCTGAAGGGCACCTACGTCCGTGGCCAGAAAGCCGCCCTTCAGTACCGGAACGCCCAGCGCGCGAGTGCCGGAGCCGAATCCGGCGGCCAGCCCGGCGAGCGTCCCGCCGGTGCCGCAGGCCACCGCGACGACGTCCGCCCGGCCGGCCAGCTCCTCGCCGAGTGCCCGGCAACCGCGCACGGCCAGAGGGTTGCTGCCGCCCTCGGGGACGACGTACGCGTCCTCGGCGCCCGCCGCGCGCAGCACGGCCGCCAGGGTGTCGGACGCGGTCTTGCGACGGTAGGTCGCCCGGTCGACGAAGTGCAGCCGCATGCCGTCGGCCGCGCACCGGGCCAGCGAGGGGTTGAGGGGGCGGTCGGCGAGCTCCTGGCCTCGCACCACGCCGACCGTGCGCAGACCGAGCAGCCGGCCGGCGGCGGCGGTGGCCCGCAGGTGGTTGGAGTACGCGCCGCCGAAGGTGAGCACGGTCCGGCCGGCTGCCGCCGCGAGGTTCGGCGCGAGTTTGCGCCACTTGTTCCCGATCAGTTCCGGGTGGATCAGGTCGTCCCGTTTCAGCAGCAGCCGGACCCCGCGCCGCTCGAACCGCTCGTCCACGATGTCCTGCGCCGGCGAGGGCAGGCGGGGGCGCAGGGCCGTGAGGTCCGTGCGGGCAGCGCGGTCGGCGGAAGGGGCGGCGGATGCGGGGTCGGGGGTGTCCGGGCTGGTCACCGGGCCATTGTCGCCCGGCGGGGGGAGTTGAGCGCCGGGTGGGGCGGGCGCCGGCCGTCGGGAGCGAGCATGGCTGAATCTCGCCGCCGCCGGTCGCCCCGCGGGCGAACGCGTGGCCGACTCTCTTCGTCAGTTCGAACTACCGCTCGGGGTCGGCTCCCCGGTGCCGGGGAGCCCGGCGGCCTCCGCGGGGGCGGGTTCTGTGCTGTCGTGGCGGTGGCCGCGGCCCCGGTGGCGGACGAGGTCGATCAGGGACGGGCCTCCCCACAGGCACCACAGGGCGATCACCGGATCGCAGATCGCGCAGCCCAGCGACGAGGTGGGGGCGAACGGGATGATGGGGTTGCCCTCGAGGTGGTGGACGACGTCCCACGCGGTGTGCAGCAGCCAGCCGACGCCGATGAACGTCCAGGAGTCCAGGCCGCGGAACGCGACATAGGTGATCAGCGCCGTGAAGGCGAACTCCCAGCCGCCCAGGCCGCCCCCGCTGAGGTAGGCGGCGCCCGCGCCGGCGACCATGACGGCGTTCAGCCGCCGCCGGTGCGGCTCGCGGACGAGGGACATCAGCAGGGCGTAGAGAACACCGATGCCGACGGGGACGACGTACTGCATGGCGGGGCCTTTTCCTGGGTGGGTCCGGGGTCGCCCACCACGCTAGAAGCGGGTCTCCCGCGTCCCCAGGGGGCCGGGCGCCAGCTTCCGACGGATTGTCGCCAGGCCCGGCCCGGTGCCCCGTACACCCGCGTACGCCCCAGGACGCCGCGTCACTTCAGCCGGTCACGGATGCGCGTCCGCATCGACGCCATCGTGAACCCGCGCGGATCCACCTTTCCGGGCTGCCACTCCCGGTGGCCGATCACCGATCGTTCGTTCCACCCGTGGCGGCGGCAGACTGCGGCGGCGGCCCTCTCGATGGCTTCCAGCTGCACCGCGGGCCAGGGGTCGTCCCCGTCGCCCAGGTTCTCGCACTCGAAGCCGTAGAAGTGCCGGTTGCCGTCGGTGTTCTGCTCGTTGTCGGCGGGGAGCGCCCTCTCCGCGATCACGGCGCGCAGCACGTCGTCGTCGCCCAGGCCCGCGTGGTTGGCCCTGCCGTAGCCGACGAGGTGGACCCGGCCGTCCTTGGTGATGACGCCGTGGCACAGCGGCCCCGGCAGGCCCGCGTAGCCCTCGCGGCACAGCTCGACGGTCCGGGCGCTGCCCCGGGTGGCCGTGTGATGGATCATCACGCCGTGGACCGGGCCCCAGGGGCCCTTGTGATTGCGGTTGTGATCGCGCCAGTCGCCGACCTCGACGACCTTGAGACCCTCCGCTTTCAGAGCACTCAGGAACGCGCTCGCGGACATGGGTGGGGCCATGGCCGCCCTCCTTCTCGCACCGTGACGGCCGCCGGTCGCGGCCACCTCGTACCGGTGCTTGTACCTGAACGGAGCGAGCGCAACCCATCGCCCGGACCCCGTGCGAGTCGATCCGGACAATGTCCGGTCGCCGGGCCGCCGCTGGACGGAACCCCCATGAATGCCCATGGAATTGAAGATCCATTCCCGCTCATTCGGGTAATACCGCAGCCACGTTCCGTGAGGAAGGCTCTGTCGCGGAGACCGACGCCCGGCACGGATGGGCGCCGGTCACAACTGGGAGGGCAATTCCTTATGTCGGTAGGCGAAGAGGTCCGCACGGAGCAGACCCGGCAGCAGCAGAGCCTCGGCACGGCGGCGGCGCGGAACCTGGCCACCACCACCAAGTCCGTACCGCAGATGCAGGAGATCAGCTCGCGCTGGCTGCTGCGCATGCTGCCCTGGACGGACGTGCAGGGTGGTACGTACCGGGTGAACCGACGGTTGACGTACGCCGTCGGGGACGGGCGGGTGACCTTCGTGAAGACCGGTGACCGCGTCGAGGTGATCCCGGCGGAGCTGGGCGAGCTGCCGGCCCTGCGGTCGTACGAGGACGAGGAAGTGCTCGCGGAGCTGGCCTCCCGCTGCAGGCAGCGGGAGATCGGGGCCGGCCAGGTGATCACTTCGTTCGGCAGCCCGGCCGACGAGGTGTTCCTGCTGGCCCACGGCAGGGTCGAGAAGGTCGGCACCGGCCCCTACGGCGGTGACGAGTCCCTCGGAATCCTCGCCGACGGCGCCTACTTCGGCGACCAGGCGCTCCTGGACGAGGGCGCCATCTGGGAGTACACCACCCGCACCCTGACCGCCTGCACCGTGCTCGTCCTGCCGCGTGACGCCGTCGAGCAGGTCGCCGAGCGGTCCGAGACACTGCGCGGTCACCTCCAGGAGCAGCGCTCCGTCCCGAACCGGCCCGCCAACAAGTACGGCGAGCGGGAGATCGATCTCGCGGCCGGCCACAGCGGGGAACCGGACATCCCGCACACCTTCGTCGACTACGAGGCCAGGCCCCGCGAGTACGAACTGAGCGTCGCCCAGACCGTGCTGCGCATCCACACGCGCGTGGCCGACCTCTACAACCAGCCCATGAACCAGACGGAGCAGCAGATCAGGCTGACCGTCGAGGCGTTGAAGGAACGCCAGGAGCACGAACTCATCAACAACCGGGGCTTCGGCCTGCTGCACAACTGCGAGTACGACCAGCGGCTCCAGCCGCACGACGGCGTACCCGCCCCCGACGACCTGGACGAACTGCTCAGCAGGCGACGCGGGACCAAGCTGCTCCTCGCCCACCCGCGCGCGATCTCCGCGTTCGGCCGTGAGCTCAACAAGCGCGGACTCGTCCCCGAGACCATCGACATGGCCGGCAACCGCATCCCCACCTGGCGGGGGGTGCCCATCTTCCCGTGCAACAAGATCCCGGTGACGGAGGAGCGTACGACCTCCATCATCGCGCTGCGTACGGGCGAGGAGGAGCAGGGCGTCATCGGACTGCGGGCGTCCGGCCTCCCCGACGAGATCGAGCCGAGCCTGTCCGTGCGTTTCATGGGCGTCAACGAACAGGCCATCATCAAGTACCTGGTCACGGCCTACTACTCGGCTGCCGTCCTGGTGCCGGACGCGCTCGGCGTCCTGGAGAACGTCGAGATCGGTCGCTGGCGGTGACCATCCGCGATCTTTCGGCGCGTACGCCGTGTCCCCGCCCACCCGGGCGGGTACACCCTGGGGGTACGCGCGTGACGCCGGCGGAAGTACCACCTCCGCTCCTCCTCAGAGACGGGTCCAGGGGTGAGTCCATGACGGAATCGATGACCGAGCCGAAGACGGAGAGCGAGTACCGACCCGCCGAGTGTCACGAGGCGACGATCCTGCTGGAGCGGGCGCGGGCCGAGGTCGTCCCCGTGCTGCGGGCCGCCATCGGCTCGATGCCCGGCCCGCTGCGCCGGATCGGTCTCTACCACTTCGGCTGGGAGAACGCGGACGGCACCCCGGCCACGGGTGGGTCCGGCAAGGCCATCCGCCCCGCACTGGTGCTCGCCGCGGCCTCCGCCCTCGGCGGGCCCGCGGCCCGGGCGGCGGCGTTACGGGCAGCCGCCGCGGTGGAACTGGTCCACAACTTCACGTTGCTGCACGACGACGTGATGGACCGGGACACCACCCGGCGCCACCGGCCCACCGTTTGGACCGTGTTCGGTGACGACGACGCGATCCTCGCCGGAGACGCCCTCCAGGCGCTCGCCCTGCGGCTGCTCGCCGAGGACCCGCACCCCGCGTCCCGGGCCGCGGTGGCCCGGCTGGCGGACTGCGTCGTCGAACTGTGCGCCGGACAGCAGGCGGACACGGCCATGGAGCGGCGCGACCCCGGCGAGGTCACCCTCGAGGAGACCCTCGCCATGGCCGAGGCCAAGACGGGCGCGCTGCTCGGCTGCGCCTGCGCACTCGGCGCGCTGTACGCGGGTGCCGCGGCGGCGGACGTGGCGGCACTGGACGCGTTCGGCCGCGAGTCGGGACTGGCCTTCCAGCTCATCGACGACGTGATCGGCATATGGGGCGACCCCCGGCACACCGGCAAGCCCGCCGGCGCGGATCTGGCAGCCCGCAAGAAGTCCCTGCCGGTGGTCGCCGCGCTCACCTCCGGCACCCCGGCCGCGTCCGAACTCGCCGGACTGTACGGGGCTCCGCACGCGGACGAGGAGGACCTGGAGTACATCGCCCTGACCGTGGAACGGGCGGGCGGCCGCGACTGGGCGCAGGCCCAGGCGGCCGACCGCATGGCTCGGGTGATGCAGGAACTCGCTCGCGCGGTGCCCGACCCGGAGGCGGCGGGCGGCCTGCTGGCCCTCGCCGAGTTCGTGACCCGGCGCACCGCGTAGACCGCCCGGTGGGTCCCGCACTTCCCCACGGTGTGCGGGACCCACCGCGCATGCGGCGTGGCCGGGGGAGATGTCGGCAAGCATCGGCCGCCGCCCTCCCGTTAGGCTCAACACCCGTATGGTCGGCGAGAGTTGAGGCGAAGGGGCGGACATGGGCGTGGCGATCCGGACGGCGGGGGACGGAGACCGGGAACTACTGGTCCGGCTTCTGGACGAGGCGTTCCAGGACGACCCGGTGAGCAGCTGGGTCTTCCCCGGCGAGGAGTACCGCCGTACGACGCACCACAGGCTGATGGCCGCCTTCACCGACCTCGTGCTCGCCGAGGGACGCGTCGACGTCACGGAGGACGGCTCGGCCTGCGCGCTGTGGCTGTCGGTGCCGGCGGCCGAGCACGGTGACGGGACACCCGAGGACGACGAGGGGCCGGCCCAGGTGCGCCGTGCCGTCGACCCGGAGAACGATCGGGTGGAGATGATCGGCCGGCTGACGGCGGGCATCCACCCCTCAGGGCGGGCCCACGCGTACCTGTGGATGATCGGCGTGACGCCCGCCCGGCAGGGCGAGGGACTCGGCACCGCGCTCATCGGCTCGGTTCTCGACCGCTGCGACCGGGAGGGGGTGCCGGCCTATCTGGAGGCGAGCAGCGTCCGCAGCCGCGTGCTGTACGAACGCCTCGGCTTCGCCCCGGCCGGCGAGCCCCTGCTCCTCCCGGACGGCCCCCACATGTGGCCGATGTGGCGCGAACCTCGCACTCGTGCGGCCGGCCCGTCCTTCGACCACGCCTGACCGCCCCGCTTCTCCCTTTTTCCGCCTCCCTTCCCGAGCCAGGGACGTTCGGCCCTGGTCACCGGTCCGTGCCCCGGCTTCACTGGCCAGGGACCGGGCCGGGCACCGGAGGCCGAGGACTGTCAGGGGCGAGATGAGTACAACGACGCGTGACGACGGGGCGGGACACGACGGAGGGGCGGTCGGGGAGATCGTGCTGGTCGGGCACGCCGATCTCACCCCGCGCACGCTCGAGCTGGTGGAGTGCGAGCTGCGGCAGCGTCTGGAGGAACGCTGCGCGCCGGGAGCGGCCATGGTGCGGTGCGGGGCGGGAGCGCCGCTGGCGTTCGGCCGCGCGGCGCGTGCGTCGGGCCGCCGCCTGATCGCCGTCATCCCCACGGACAACGGAATTCCCGCCATGCCGCCCAGGCGCGACCGGATGGCCGCCGGTGAGCTGCTGAACCTCGCCGACCAGGCGCGGCTGCTGGAGTACGACCCGTACCACCGTGATTCCTGTGTCGGTGCGGACGAGCGGATGGTCGCCTCCGGCGGCCTCCTCCTGGCGGTCTGGGACGGGTCGCCGTCCAACGGCCGCGACGCCACCGCGCATCTGGTGACGTACGCCCGCGCCCGGGGCATCCCGGTCGAGATCGTCTGGCCCGCGGGCGCCGAACGCGAGGCCGTGCCTGCTGTGCCTGCTGTGCCGGCTGCCGGGTCGGTGCGGACTTCGCGGTGACGGAGTGCGCGCTCGAGTCGGTGCGCGCGTTCCGGAACGGCGTGCCGGTGCGGACGCACAGCAGGAAGCGCGGAACCGCCGACGGACCTACCCTGGGGGACATGGGCAGCAATGATCCGGTCTGTCCCGCCTGCGGACAGCCAGTGGAGATGGTCGTCCGGCGCCACAAGACGCTGGGCGCATGGGTCCCGACCTGGGTCCACGGACCGTGCGGCAACCGGGAGTGCGAGCGGTGCCCGGACCACGACGCCGTCGCCGGCCCTCCCACCGGCCCCCTCCGGACCGAGCCCGCCGAGAACACGGACCCCACCCCGGAACCAGGCCCGCGCTCGACGCCCTGACCCGCGCCCGCGGCTGCCCGCCGAGCGGCGCGAAGACGACCGCCTCCGGCCCGTCCCGCCGGCTGAAGACGACCGCACCCGGCCGTCAGAGCGCCGGGATGGCGGTCTGACGGCCGGGTGCGGGTAGAGGACCGGGCGGCTGAGAACAGCGCTGGTCAACAGGCATGATCGAAGATCAGGCCTTCTTCGTCTCCCAGAAGATCTTGTCGATCTGGGCGATGTAGTCCAGCGCCTTCTGGCCGGTGGCCGGGTCGGTCGAGCCCTTGGCGGCCGACAGGGCCTTCAGGGCGTCGTTGACCAACTGGTGCAGCTCCGGGTACTTCTCGAAGTGCGGGGGCTTGAAGTAGTCGCTCCACAGCACGGAGACGTGGTGCTTCGCCAGCTCGGCGCGCTGCTCCTTGATGACGGTGGCGCGGGCCTGGAAGTGCGGGTCGTCGTTGCCGGCCATCTTTTCCTGGACGGCCTTCACCGACTCGGCCTCGATGCGGGCCTGGGCAGGGTCGTACACGCCGCAGGGCAGGTCGCAGTGGGCGCTGACCTTGACCTTGGGGGCAAACAGGCGGGAAAGCATGGAGCAATCCTTCCTCGTGATCGTCTTCTCACAGGGGACATTACTCCGTGGAGGAGTGGATTTGGCGAGTGCCCCCGGGGGCCTAGGACAAAAGTCGGGGGACAGACTGAGACTGGTGGAGGAAGAACCGGGGAGGTGCCGGGTGATGCCGGAGCTGTCGCAGGACGCCGAACGGGCGGGGGCGCCGCTGCCCTTCGGGGTGGCCGAGGTGACGGGGCCGTCCATGGTGCCCACGCTGCACCACGGGGACCGGCTCCTGGTGCATTACGGGGCCCGGATCAAGCCGGGCCACGTGGTGGTGCTGCGGCACCCGTTCCAGCAGGACCTGCTCGTGGTGAAGCGGGCCGCCGAACGGCGCGAGGGCGGCTGGTGGGTGCGGGGGGACAACACGTACGCCGGCGGTGACAGCACCGATTACGGGGTGGTGCCCGACGATCTGGTGCTCGGCCGGGTCCGTCTGCGCTACCGGCCGCGCAGACCGGGCCGCCGGTCGCCGACGGCGCTGGCGGGCTGGGCGCTGTCGGCGGTGCGGCCGGTGTTCTCCGCCCGCTCGGCCTCCAGGCGTTTGCGGGCACGGTAGGCGGCCACGTTGGCCCGGGTGGCGCAGCGGTCGGAACAGTAGCGCCGGGAGCGGTTGGTCGAGGTGTCGAGGTAGGCGTTGCGGCAGGGCGGAGCCTCGCACAGGCCGAGGCGGTCCACGCCGTACTCGGTGAGGTGGAAGGCGAGGCCCATCGCGGCGATGGCGGCGTAGCCGGCGGTCGCGTTGGACGGATGGTCGGCCAGGTGCATGTGCCACAGCGGCCGGCCGTCGTCGTCACGGACGTCGTGTCCGGAGATCTGCGGGCTCACCGGGAACTCCAGCAGCAGCGAGTTCAGCAGGTCGACGGAGAGGGTCTCGTCGCCGCCGTCCGCCGCCTCGAAGACCGCGCGCAGCCGGGCCCGGACCGAGCGGAACCGGGTCACGTCCGCGTCGGTCGCGCGCCGCGCCGCGGACTGGTTGGCACCGAACAGGGCACGCACGGCCTCCACCGAGGTCAGGGTGTCCTTGCCCCGGGCCGGTTCCTCGGTGTTGACGAGACGCACGGCGTAATCCGAGTAATAGGCCAGTTCCACTTGTAGTCCTTACGTGGTGGCTTTATGGTCGTGTCAGCGGTCGGGTAACAGGCGATCGCGCTTACAGGGTATTACGTGATGCGGGTGAAGGAGCGGATTCATGACGGACGCGGGCACCGGGACCACCACCGCCGACTGGGCTGCCTGGCAGGAGAGCTGGGACCGGCAGCAGGAGTGGTACATGCCCGACCGCGAGGAGCGGCTGCGGGTCATGCTCGACATGGTGGAGGCCGTCGTCGGCAGCTCCCCGCGCGTGCTGGACCTCGCGTGCGGCACGGGAACCATCACGGCCCGCCTGCTCGCCCGGTTCCCGGACGCCACCAGCACCGGCGTCGACCTGGACCCGGCGCTGCTCACCATCGCCGAGGGCACCTTCGCGGGCGACCCGCGGGTCACCTTCGTGACGGCCGACCTGAAGGACCCCCACTGGCCGGCGGGGCTTCCCCACGACTCCTACGACGCCGTGCTGACCGCGACCGCCCTCCACTGGCTGCACAACGAACCCCTCGCGGATCTCTACGGACAGGTCGCCGGCCTCGTTCGTGACGGCGGTGTCTTCATGAACGCGGACCGCATGATCGACGAGACGACCCCCGGCATCAACGCGGCCGAGCGCGCCCTGCGCCACGCGGGCATGGACCGGGCCAAACGGGACGGCGTCCTCGACTGGGCCGAATGGTGGCAGCTCGCCGCCGAGGACCCCGTCCTCGCCGAGCCCACCGCCCGCCGCTTCGAGATCTACGGCGAACACGCCGACGGCGACATGCCGTCTGCGGCGTGGCACGCGCGCGTGCTGCGCGAGAAGGGGTTCGCCGAGGCCCGCCCGGTGTGGTGCTCCCCCTCGGACACCCTGCTGCTGGCGCTCAGGTGAGCCACGCGGATCCATGGCGAAGGGGCGGCACGGATCTCCGTGCCGCCCCTTCGCCATGGGCCGTCGCCCCGTGCGTACCGTGCGCGGTGTCAGAGCACCTTGGACAGGAACGACTTCGTGCGCTCGTGCTGCGGGTCGGTCAGGACGTCGCGCGGGTGACCGGACTCGACCACCACGCCGCCGTCCATGAAGACCAGGCTGTCGCCCACCTCGCGGGCGAAGCCCATCTCGTGGGTGACGACGATCATGGTCATGCCCGACTCGGCCAGGTCGCGCATGACGTCGAGGACGTCACCGACCAGCTCCGGGTCGAGTGCCGAGGTCGGCTCGTCGAACAGCATCAGCTTGGGATCCATGGCGAGCGCCCGCGCGATCGCCACCCGCTGCTGCTGGCCGCCGGAGAGCTGGGAGGGGTAGTTCCCGGCCTTGTCGGCCAGGCCCACGCGCTCCAGCAGCTGCCCCGCGCGCTCCCGGGCCTGCCTCTTGCTCACGCCCCTCACCTGCACCGGCGCCTCGATGACGTTCTCCAGCGCCGTCATGTGCGGGAACAGGTTGAAGCGCTGGAAGACCATGCCGATGTCCCGGCGCTTCAGCGCGACCTCGCTGTCCTTGAGCTCGTACAGCTTGTCGCCCTTCTGGCGGTAGCCGACCAGCTGCCCGTCGACGTACAGACGTCCGGCGTTGATCTTCTCGAGGTGGTTGATACACCTCAGGAAGGTGGACTTGCCGGAGCCGGAGGGGCCGATGAGGCAGAACACCTCGCCGGACTTCACCTCCAGGTCGATGCCCTTGAGGACCTCCACGGGGCCGAAGGACTTGTGGACCCCCTCGGCCTTGACCATGGGAACGGAGGAATCCCTCACCGATGCGTCCGTCCCGCCCGGCCTGCCGGCCTTGCTCAGCTTGTCGGTCATGCCGCGCCTCCCTTCGGGCGGCCGAGGGCCAGCATGTTGGCCTTCACCTTCTGCCACGGTGTCGACGGCAGCGTACGGGTGGAGCCGCGGGCGTAGTGACGCTCCAGGTAGTACTGGCCGACGCTGAAGACCGAGGTCAGCAGCAGGTACCAGGCCGCGGCCAGGAACAGCATCTCGGCCGGGGCGCCGGAGGTCTGGCCGATGTCCTGGGCGGCGCGGAGCAACTCGGGGTACTGGACGACCGACACCAGCGAGGTCGTCTTCAGCATGTTGATGACCTCGTTGCCCGTCGGCGGCACGATCACGCGCATCGCCTGCGGGACGACGATACGGCGCAGCGTCTTCGTGTGGCTCATGCCCAGCGCGTGCGACGCCTCGGTCTGCCCCTCGTCGACCGAGAGCAGACCGGCCCGGCAGATCTCCGCCATGTACGCGGCCTCGTTGAGACCGAGACCCAGCAACGCCGTCAGGAACGGGGTCATGAAGTCCGACCACTCGTCCTTGTAGAACGGCCCGAGGTTGATGTACTCGAAGACCAGGCCCAGGTTGAACCAGACGATCAGCTGTACCAGAACCGGGGTGCCGCGGAAGAACCAGATGTAGAACCACGCGATCGACGAGGTCACCGGGTTCTTCGACAGGCGCATCACGGCCAGCAGGATGCCGCCGACGATGCCGATCGTCATGGCCAGCACGGTGAGCAGCAGCGTCTTGCCGACACCGCTGAGGATGCGGTCGTCGAAGAAGTAGTCCGGGATCGTGTCCCAGTTGATCTTGCCCTGGGAGAACGCGTACACGACCCCGCCCAGCAGGGCGAGCGCGACGACGGCGGAGACGTACCGGCCGTAGTGCCGGACCGGGATGGCCTTGATGGCCTCCGGGCCGACCGGCGGTGTGCCGCCCGGCCCCGTCGTCTTGTCGATGTCAACAGTCACGGGTGTTGCCTTTCAGTGCCGCGGGCCCGCGGTCACTTGCCGCCGTTGATGGTGGCCTTGTCGATGGAGCCCTCCGCGACGCCCCACTTGTCCATGATCTTCTGGTACTCGCCGTTCTCGATCAGCGCGTCCAGCGCGGCCTTGAGCGCGTCCCGCAGTTCGGTGTTGCTCTTGGCGACCGCGATGCCGTAGGGGGCGGCCTCGACCTGCTCGCCGACCAGCTCGAAGTCCTTGCCGCCGCCGGAGGTCTTCACGGCGTACGCGGCGACCGGGAAGTCGGAGGAACCGGCGTTGGCGCCGCCCGCACGCAGCCGGGTCTGGGCCTGCTGGTCGTTGTCGAAGGCCTCGATGGCGATCTTCTTGCCGGCCGGGCACTTCTCGTTCTCGGCCTTGGCGAGGTCCTCCGAGACCGTGCCGCGCTGCAGCACGACCTTCTTGCCGCACAGGTCGGCCCAGGTCTTGATGCCCTGGTCGTCACCCTTCTTGGTGTAGATCGACACGCCGGCCGTGAAGTAGTCCACGAAGTCGACGCCCTCACCGACCTTCTTGCCGGTCTCGGCGTCGATGCCCTCCTGGCGGTCCTTGGTGTCGGTCATCGCGGACATGGCGACGTCGTACCGCTTGGAGCGCAGGCCCGTGATCAGGGTGTCGAAGGTGCCGTTCTCGAACTCGAACGTCACGCCGAGCTGCTTGCCCATGGCGGCCGCGAGGTCGGGGTCGATGCCGACCACCTTGCCGGAGTCGTCCTTGAACTCGACCGGGGCGTACGCGATGTCCGAACCGACCTTGACGACGCCCTTGTCGCGGATCGACTGGGGCAGCTTGTCGGCCAGCGGGGCGGCGCTCGTCGACCCGGTGTCGCCGCTGTCCTTGGTCTGGTCACCGCAGCCGGTGACGAGCAGGGTGGCTGCGACCGCGATCGCGCCGACCGCTGCCAGTCGGGACTTGGCGGCGGGGGTACGACGGGTGGTGCGTGCGGCCATGGTGGTTCCTCCGGCGGATGAGTGGAATGCCGATGGGTTCGGCCACTGCCGATGGGGACCGGCAGTGCCGCGGGTCGACGAGAGCACACGTCTTCGAGTGTCGCGACCTCGTGTGATGACCGCATCTTGCCATTCGGACTGCTCCATCCAGTGGGGTCGCCATGTCAAAATCGGATAACGGGTGACGCTCGAACCGCACTGATTCGTTCCAACATGGCCGGACGGTCTGCGGGAATGCTCCGTTCCGACCGGAGGATCTTCGGTTCATGACGTGGTATTGGTCGCCCGGCCATGGTGTTTGCCATGTCTCGAGCGTTTGTCAACCATCTGCCGGTGGATTGTCCTGAAATCAGATGATGAACCCCGGCGCCCGCATGTGACCTTTGCGTTATGGACTCGTCGCCGAAGGCGTCCGTCCGGTAAGAAGGTGCTTTACACCCCTCATCCGGGGATCCAGGGCGCGTGTGCGGCGCGCCCGTCGCGTCTGTGCCCGACGCATCAACCCACCGGGCCCTGCGCGGTCCCGCCCGCTCCTCACCCGGAGCGGCAACCCTCAGACCAAGAACGATTAAGGGGTCAACCAAGTGGCAGCGGAGATTGTCAATCCTCGCAGCGACAGCGAAAGCCAGAACGGTCATACGGAACAGGGCGGCGGGGCCGAGCCCCTGGAGTCCATCGACCCGGCATTCGCGCTGCACCGCGGCGGCAAGATGGCTGTGCAGGCCACCGTGCCGCTCCGTGACAGGGACGATCTGTCCCTGGCCTACACGCCCGGCGTCGCGAAGGTGTGCAGCGCGATCGCCGAGCAGCCGGAACTCGTCCACGACTACACCTGGAAGTCCTCGGTCGTCGCCGTCGTCACCGACGGTACGGCCGTGCTGGGACTCGGTGACATCGGCCCCGAGGCCTCCCTCCCCGTGATGGAGGGCAAGGCGATCCTCTTCAAGCAGTTCGGCGGCGTGGACGCGGTCCCGCTCGCGCTGAGCACCACCGACGTGGACGAGATCATCGAGACCGTGGTCCGGCTCGCTCCGTCCTTCGGCGGGGTGAACCTGGAGGACATCTCGGCGCCCCGGTGCTTCGAGATCGAGCGGCGGCTGCAGGAGCAGCTGGACATCCCGGTCTTCCACGACGACCAGCACGGCACGGCGGTCGTGTCGCTGGCGGCGCTGCGCAACGCGGCGCGGCTGAGCGGGCGGGCGCTGGGCGAGCTGCGGGCCGTGATCTCGGGCGCCGGCGCGGCCGGTGTCGCGATCGCCAAGATGCTGGTCGAGGCCGGGATCGGCGATGTCGCGGTGGCCGACCGCAAGGGCGTCCTCTCGCGCGAGCGCGATGACCTCACGCCGATCAAGCGGGAAGTGGCGGAGTTCACGAACAAGACCGGCCTCTCCGGTTCGCTGGAGACCGCGCTGGACGGGGCCGACGTCTTCATCGGCGTCTCCGGCGGCACGGTGCCGGAATCGGCGGTGGCGTCGATGGCGAAGGGCGCCTTCGTCTTCGCCATGGCCAACCCCGAGCCCGAGGTGCACCCGGAGATCGCGCACAAGTACGCGGCGGTCGTGGCCACCGGGCGGTCGGACTTCCCGAACCAGATCAACAACGTGCTGGCGTTCCCGGGGATCTTCGCGGGCGCGCTGCAGGTGCGTGCCTCGCGGATCACCGAGGGGATGAAGCTGGCGGCGGCCGAGGCGCTGGCGTCGGTGGTGGGGGACGACCTCTCCGCCGACTACGTCATTCCGTCCCCGTTCGACGAGCGGGTCGCTCCGGCGGTGACCGCGGCGGTGGCCGCGGCCGCCCGTGCGGAGGGCGTCGCCCGCCGCTGAGACGCGCGGAACCGGGTCGGCCCCGTCCTCGGGTGGACGGGGCCGACTGCTTTTCCCGGCGGCCGGGCGCACCGCGCGGGCCGGGCACCGGGAAGCGGGTGGGGCGCCGGGGAGCGGTGCGGCGTGCCGGCAAGAAGGCGTGTCTCACAGCGCCGCGTTGTTCCGCCGGGGGGACGGGCGGCCTATCGTCAAGGCCATGTTCGCTGTCTACGCCGCCCGAATCGACCGTGACCAGCCGCTTTCCGGTCTGGAGCTGGGAGAGCGTCCTGCTCCCGAGGCCCGTCCCGGCTGGAGCACCGTGACCGTGAGGGCCGCCTCCCTCAACCATCATGACCTGTGGTCCCTGCGGGGCGTGGGCCTCGGGGAGGACAAACTGCCCATGATCCTCGGCTGCGACGCCGCCGGGATCGACGAGGACGGCAACGAGGTCGTCCTGCACTCCGTGATCGGACAGACCGGTCATGGGGTGGGTCCGAACGAGCCCCGGTCGATCCTGACGGAGCGTTACCCCGGCACGTTCGCCGAGCAGGTCGCCGTGCCCACCTGGAACATCCTGCCCAAGCCGAGGGAGCTGTCCTTCGAGGAGGCGGCCTGCCTGCCCACGGCCTGGCTGACCGCCTACCGGATGCTGTTCACCAACGCCGGGGTGCGGCCCGGTGACTCCGTCCTGGTGCAGGGGGCCGGCGGGGGCGTCGCCACCGCCGCGATCGTGCTGGGGAAGGCCGCGGGGCTGCGGGTCTTCGCCACCAGCCGGGACGAGGCCAAGCGCAAGCGGGCCGTGGAACTGGGCGCGGCGGAGGCGCTTGAGCCCGGAGCCCGGCTGCCGCAGCGGGTCGACGCGGTCATCGAGACCGTGGGGGCCGCCACCTGGTCCCACTCGGTGAAGTCGCTGCGGCCCGGCGGCACGCTGGTGATCTCCGGCGCCACCAGCGGCGACCGGCCCTCGCACGCCGAGCTCACCCGGGTCTTCTTCCTGGAGCTCAGGATCGTCGGGTCGACGATGGGCACCAAGGACGAGCTGGAGGACCTGCTCTCCTTCTGCGCCGCCACCGGTGTACGGCCCGTCATCGACGAGGTACTGCCCATGGACCGGGCGCGGGAGGGCTTCGAACGGATGGAGAGCGGCGGACAGTTCGGCAAGATCGTGCTCACGAACCCCTGACGATGGAGTGCGGCCCACCTCACGACGGCCGGTCCGGATCTCCGGGCCGGCCGTCGTTTTGTCAACTGGGGTTGACGCTGCCCCGGTGTCAACATAAGTTGACGTCATGACTGAGGCAACCGACCTCGCCGCGCGTGCGGGCGACCGCGACCCACGGGTCGGCCTGCGGGCCGTCGCCGCGCTGCGCAGGCTGCTGGAGCAACTGGAGGCCGTGCAGGTGCGCAACGCGCGCCATCAGGGCTGGTCGTGGCAGGAGATCGCTGCCGAGCTCGGAGTCAGCAGGCAGGCCGTGCACAAGAAGTACGGGAGGCAGTGATGTTTGAGCGGTTCACGAAGGACGCCCGTGCGGTGGTGAAAGGGGCGGTTGAGCACGCCGAAGGGACGCAGGCGCGGACCGTCGGCGCCGAGCACCTGTTGCTCGCCCTGCTGGACCGTGAGGGCAGCCGTGCCTCCTTCGCGCTGGCGGCGCTCGGGGCCGACGAACGCAAGGAGTCGGTGCGGCGGGCCCTGGAGGAGGCGCGGCGCCGTGCCGGTCTGTCACGGGCCGAGGCCGACGCCCTTGCGGAGCTGGGGATCGACGTCCGGGAGATCGTCGCCCGGGTGGAGGAAACCCATGGGGTCGGGGCGATGTCCGGCGACCGGAAGGACAGGGACCGGTGGTCGGGGTGCCCCGGCTTCGGCAAGGACGCCAAGGAGGTGCTGGAGAAGGCCCTGCGCGTCGCCCTCGCCCGGCGCGAGCGGCACATCGGGGACGAGCACATCCTTCTCGCCCTGACCCTCCGCCCCGGCGTCCCGGCCGAGGTGCTCGCCGACCACGGGGTGACCCACGAGTCACTGACCAGAGTGCTCGCCGGCCCGGGGGAGGCGTGTGCCTGAGGAGGGCGCGGCCCGTCCGACGGCACGGTGAGGCTCCTCGGCCGTACCACCGGGCCCCGGCCGTACGAGCCGGGGCCGGCCGGCATCGCCGGGGCCCGGCCCGTTGTCGGGCTCAGGGCTTCGGGGTGCGCAGCAGCGCTCCGATCTGGGCTGCCGCCGTGGACAGGTGGTGGCGGGCGTCGCGGAGTTGGTCCGGGGTGATGCCGTGGTCGCGGGTCGCGTCGCGGATGTCGTCCCGGAACCGGTCCAGCAGCCGGTCCAGGTCCCGCGCGGCATCGCCGGTGGAGTCCGTGGCGCCCTCGTGCGCCCAGGTCGGGATGTAGTCGGCCGGGAAGTCCTCCGGGGTCCGGGAGTACGACGGCCCGGACGCCGGGGTACCGCTCTCCGCCTCGGTGCGGCCGAAGCCGAAGTCCTTGCCGAACTCACCCACCTCCTTGACCAGTTCCCCCAGCCCTTCGCGCAGGCCGGTCGGCCAGTCGCCGCGTGAGAAGCGGTCCTGCATCTGCTCCTGCACCCGCCGGGCGATGCGCTGCACCTCCTCCTGGGCCTGGGCGGTGGCCCGGTCCTGGGCCTCCTTGGCCTGACGGCGGGCGCGCTGGGCCTCGTCGCGGGCGCGGCGGCTCTCGTCCTTGGCGCGCCGGGCCTGCTCCTTCCACTCCTGCTTGGCGCGCCGCATCTCCTCCTTGGCGGCCTGCCAGGCGTCCTTCTCTTCGGGGCCCGTGAAGTCGCCGGGGCCGGGGCCGGGGCCGGGTTCAGGGCCGGGTCCGGCTTCCGTCCCCGCGCCCCGCCCCTGGCGGGCCTGGCCGGCGGCGGCCCGCATCTCGCGGCGCAGGTCGCCGGCCGCGCCGCGGACGTCGGCCTGGATCTCGGCGGCGAGTTCGGCGACCGATTCCCGGATCTCCAGCTCCAGATCGGCCAGCTCACCACTGCGGTCGGCCAGTTCGGCGCGGCCGGCGTCCGTGATGGAGTACACCTTGCGGCCGCCCTCGGTGGCGTGGGTGACCAGGCCCTCCGCCTCCAGTTTGGCCAGGCGCGGGTAGACCGTGCCCGCCGACGGTGCGTACAGCCCCTGGAAGCGTTCCTCGAGGAGGCGGATCACCTCGTAGCCGTGGCGCGGGGCCTCGTCCAGCAGCTTCAGCAGGTAGAGACGGAGACGTCCGTGAGCGAAGACGGGGGCCATGTCAGAGCACCTTCTTGTCGGTCGTGCCGTCGGTCGTTCCGCGGGCCGTGGCGTCGGCAGGCGCGTCCCGCGGCTCGCTCTCCTCCTCGCGGGGCGGGCGGCGCAGCAGGGCGATGGAACCGGAGACGGTGGTGGCCCGCAGCCTGCCGTTGCCCTCGCCCAGCCGGCCGGTGATCTTGTGGGCGCCCCACTGGCCGTGCACCCGCAGGCCGTCGAAGGCGTTGGAGACGGCGCCGCTCGCCGTGTTGGCCTCGACCTCCGCGTCCGCCGGATCGGGCAGCCGGATCGCGATCTCGCCGGAGACGCTGGCCAGCCGGATGTCGGTGGGGCCCTCGGGAGCGAGGTCCACGATCATGGAGCCGCTGACCGAGTCCGCCCGCACCGTGGGCCCGGACCCGTCGACCACGGTGAGGTCGCCGGAGACCGAGTGGAACCGCAGGTCACCGGTGACGGACTGGGCCTCGACGTTCCCCGACACCGTGTCCGCGCGGACCGGGCCGGAGAGGGCCACCAGAGTGGTGTCGCCGGTGACTCCCCGCACCACCGCCGGCCCCTTGACCCCGGAGAGCACGGCCCCGGCACCGACCACCCCCACCTCGACCCGCGCCTGTGCCGGAACCGTCAGTGAGACCACCGCGCTGCGGTGCCGGCCCCTGCTGTCCAGCCACTTGAGGAAGTCCTTCCAGGGCAGGTCCTCGTAGGCCACCGTGAGGGTGCCGCCCTGCTGGGTGACCACCAGGGGTGGCCCCTCGATCTCGGAGACCTCCAGGCGGGCGGAACCTTCGTCCGTCCCCACCACGTTCACCGTTCCGTTGACGATGCGTATGCGGAGTTCGCTCACTGGCTCGTCGAAGGTGAGCTTCGTGGCCTCCGAGACGGACCTTTCGGACCTTGCGGGCCTTTCGGCCATGGTGGAACCTCCTGAGCCGGACTGCCTGACTGCCGGACGGCGAGGCGACGGGACGGCCGACCGGGAGTGGCGCCGGCGGCGGACGCCCGGCACGCAAGAACCCCGACGCGCCATATCGCGTCTCACGTAATTCACGATATATCGCGGTCGGGGAAAGTCAAGACACTCGTTCTGGTGATCAGTCCTCATGCAGAAGGGGTGAAACGCCCGAGGGGCCCGCGCGGCTGGAAGGCCCGTGCGGCTGGAATCCCGCTACTCGTCGTCGTCCTCGTCGTCCAGCCGGGCCAGCCAGGTCGCCAGGCGCTCCACCGGCACCTCGAAGTCGGGGTTGAGGTCGACGAACGTCCGTAGGTGCTCGGCGAGCCACTCGAAGGTGACCTCCTCCTCGCCGCGCCGCTTCTCCAGTTCCTCGATGCCACGGTCCGTGAAGTACATGAGAACAAGGATATGTGCGCGCAAACGGGCCGGGCCGCACCCCCCGAAGAGGGGGTGCGGCCCGGCCGGGAACGACCCGTGACGGCGTCGGTCAGGCGTCGAACACCTCACGCACCAGCTGCTCCTGCTCGGCCTGGTGCCGCTTCGCGGAACCGACGGCCGGGGACGAGCCGTGCGGACGCGAGATGCGGCGCAGACGCTCGTCGTGCGGGACGTCGGCGCCGACGGCCAGGTCGAGGTGGTCGATCAGGTTGAGCGCGATGAACGGCCAGGCACCCTGGTTCGCCGGCTCCTCCTGGGCCCACAGGTACTTCTCGGCGTTCGGGTACTTCTTGATCTCCGCCTGGAGCTCGGCACCCGCCAGCGGGTACAGGCGCTCGAGGCGGATGATCGCCGTGTCCGTGATGCCGCGCTTCTGCCGCTCGGCGTCCAGGTCGTAGTAGACCTTGCCGGCGGTGAAGACGACCTTCCTGACCGCGGCCGGGTCGACCGAGTCGTCGCCGATGACCGGGCGGAACTGACCCGTGGTGAACTCCTCCGCCTTCGAGGCCGCCGCCTTCAGGCGCAGCATCGACTTCGGGGTGAAGACGACCAGCGGCTTGTGGTGCGGGTTGTGCACCTGCCACCGCAGGAGGTGGAAGTAGTTCGACGGGAGGGTCGGCATCGCGACCGTCATGTTGTTCTGCGCGCAGAGCTGCAGGAACCGCTCCGGGCGGCCCGAGGAGTGGTCCGGGCCCTGGCCCTCGTAGCCGTGCGGCAGGAGCAGGGTCACACCGGAGGTCTGGTTCCACTTCTGCTCGGCCGACGAGATGAACTCGTCCACGACCGTCTGCGCGCCGTTGACGAAGTCGCCGAACTGCGCCTCCCACATCACGAGTGCGTCCGGGCGGGCCAGCGAGTAGCCGTACTCGAAGCCCATCACCGCGTACTCGGAGAGCAGGGAGTTGTAGACGTTGTACCGGGCCTGCTCCTCGGACAGGTACATCAGCGGCGTGAACTCGGCACCCGTCTCACGGTCGATGACGACCGCGTGGCGCTGGCCGAAGGTGCCGCGCTGCGAGTCCTGGCCGGAGAGCCGGACCGGGACGCCCTCCAGGAGCAGCGAGCCGACCGCGAGGGTCTCGCCCATGCCCCAGTCGATCGTGCCGTCCTCGACCATCGCCGCCCGGCGCTGCAGCTGCGGCAGCAGACGCGGGTGGATGGTGACGTGGTCGGGGATGTTGACCTGCGACTCGGCGATCCGCTTGACGACCTCGGAGGTGACCGCCGTGTTCACCGCCACCGGGAACTGGGCCTGCGGCTCCGAGGGCTCGACGGCCGTCGGCTGCGACGCCGCCTCGCGGACCTCGGTGAAGACCTTCTCCAGCTGGCCCTGGTAGTCCTGCAGTGCCTGCTCGGCCTCTTCCAGGGTGATGTCGCCGCGACCGATGAGGGACTCGGTGTACAGCTTGCGCACCGAGCGCTTCTTGTCGATCAGGTCGTACATCAGCGGCTGCGTGAAGGCCGGGTTGTCCGACTCGTTGTGACCGCGGCGGCGGTAGCAGATGAGGTCGATCACCACGTCCTTGTTGAACGCCTGGCGGAACTCGAAGGCCAGCCGCGCGACGCGGACCACGGCCTCCGGGTCGTCGCCGTTCACGTGGAAGATCGGGGCCTCGATCATGCGGGCCACGTCCGTCGCGTACATCGACGAGCGCGAGGACTCGGGGGCGGCGGTGAAGCCGACCTGGTTGTTGATGACGACGTGGACCGTGCCGCCGGTGCGGTAGCCGCGCAGCTGCGACATGTTCAGGGTCTCGGCCACCACGCCCTGGCCCGCGAAGGCCGCGTCGCCGTGGATCACCACCGGCAGGACGGTGAAGTCCGTGCCGCCCTTGCCGATGATGTCCTGCTTGGCGCGCACGACGCCTTCCAGGACCGGGTCCACCGCCTCCAGGTGGGACGGGTTGGCGACCAGGGAGACCCTGATCTGCTCGCCGTCGAGACCGGTGAAGGTGCCCTCGGCACCCAGGTGGTACTTCACGTCGCCGGAGCCGTGCATCGACTTCGGGTCGAGGTTGCCCTCGAACTCGCGGAAGATCTGCGCGTACGACTTGCCCACGACGTTGGCCAGCACGTTCAGCCGGCCACGGTGGGCCATGCCGATGACGACCTCGTCGAGACGGGACTCGGCGGCCGAGTCCAGAACGGCGTCCAGCAGCGGGATGACGGACTCGCCGCCCTCCAGGGAGAAGCGCTTCTGGCCGACGTACTTGGTCTGCAGGAAGGTTTCGAACGCCTCCGCGGCGTTCAGCCGGCGCAGGATGCGCAGCTGCTCCTCGCGCTCCAGGTTGGAGTGCGTGCGCTCCACGCGGTCCTGGATCCACCTGCGCTGCTTCGGGTCCTGGATGTGCATGAACTCGATGCCGGTGGTGCGGCAGTACGAGTCGCGCAGCACACCCAGGATGTCGCGGAGCTTCATCAGGGTCTTGCCCGAGAAACCGCCGACCGCGAACTCGCGCTCCAGGTCCCACAGGGTGAGCCCGTGCTCGGTGATGTCCAGGTCGGGGTGCTTGCGCTGGCGGTACTCCAGCGGGTCGGTGTCGGCCATGACGTGGCCGCGGACCCGGTAGGAGTGGATCAGCTCGAAGACGCGGGCGGCCTTCGTGACGTCGTCGTCGTGGGAGGCGTCGATGTCCTTGAGCCAGCGGACCGGCTCGTAGGGGATGCGCAGCGCCTCGAAGATCTCGTCGTAGAAGTCGTTCTCGCCGAGCAGGAGGTTCGCGACCGCGCGCAGGAACTCGCCGGAGGCGGCACCCTGGATCACCCGGTGGTCGTAGGTCGACGTGAGCGTCATGACCTTCGAGATGCCGAGCTTGTTGAGGGTGTCCTGGCTGGTGCCCTGGAACTCGGCCGGGTAGTCCATGGAGCCGACGCCCAGGATGACCGACTGGTTCTGCATCAGGCGGGGCACGGAGTGGACGGTGCCCAGGCCACCGGGGTTGGTCAGCGAGACGGTGACGCCGGTGAAGTCGTTCATCGTCAGCTTGTTGTCGCGGGCGCGACGGACGATGTCCTCGTAGGCCTGCCAGAACTCGAAGAAGTTCAGCGTCTCGGCCTTCTCGATGCCCGCGACGACCAGCTGGCGGTCGCCGTTCGGCTTGACCAGGTCGATGGCGAGGCCGAACTTGATGTGCTCCGGCTTCACCAGGGTGGGCTTGCCGTCCACCTTGGTGTAGTGCCAGTTCATCGACGGCATCGCCTTGATGGCCTGGACCATCGCGTAGCCGATGAGGTGCGTGAAGGAGATCTTCCCGCCGCGGGCACGCTTGAGGTGGTTGTTGATGACGATGCGGTTGTCGAACAGGAGCTTCACCGGGAGCGCGCGCACGGACGTGGCCGTGGGCACCTCCAGCGAGGCGTCCATGTTCTTCGCGACGGCCGCGGACGGGCCGCGCAGCGTCACCTGCTCGGGGCCCTGCTTGGCCTCGCCGGAGGGCTGCGCCTTGGCGGCCGGGGCCTTCGCGGCGGCGGGCTTGGCGGGGGCGGCCGGGGCGGGGGCCGGGGCGGCCTTCGCCGGAGCGGGCACCTGCGCCGGGGCCTTGGCGGCCGGCGCCGCGGCGGCGGGCTGCGGGGCGGCGGGCGGCGCGGGCGCGGCGGCCGGCTGGGCCGGGGTGGCCGGCGGAGCCGTCGTGGTGCCCGCGGTCCCCGTCGACGTGTTGCTCACCGGCGCGGAGGCCTGAGGCGCCCCCGGCTTGTAGTCGGCGAAGAAGTCCCACCAGGCCCGGTCGACCGAGTTCGGGTCCTGGAGGTACTGCTGGTAGATCTCGTCGACGAGCCATTCGTTGGCACCGAAGGCCGCAGCGGGGTTCTTGCCCGCTTGGTCGGTGTCGGTCGAGATGCTCGAGTTACTGGGGGACTGTGGCGACACGGCGTCAACCGCCCTCTTCCGCTTCACAAGATGATGGACAGCGGAAATTAAGGCTACGCCTCCAAGAGCGGGAAGGTCAGGTCGGGCCCGTTCAACGTCGTGTAAGTCACATCGCGGAGGGCGTTTCGGCGGGGGAAATGGCGGGAAACAAGCCTGGTTCCACTTCTTCGGGTCGCGTCAGACACATGTCGGGCATGCGTCGACCGCGGCCCGGCGCACTCGCGACCCGGGTCTTTGCCTGATCACACGTGCCCGTCAGGGCGAACGCGTGTGGATCTTGCGGCTCGGTTTCGAACCTTACGTCAACCTGACGTGGGAGAGGCTCCCGGAAGAGTGATAAGAATCCGGCAACCGCGCTCGGATTCGGCCACCCCGATCCGTCCGCCGTGGAGATCGACGGCCCAGCGGGCGATCGCCAGACCGAGACCGGTGCCGCCGTCGCTGCCCGGGCCGTGCGGCAGATTGACGCTGCCGCGGTTGAAGCGCTCGAAGACGCGGTGCCATTCGGTCCGCGGAATACCGGGCCCCTCGTCCAGGATTTCCAGCCGCAGCGAATCCGGCTGCGTTCCGGGCCGCGCCCTGACCGTCACATGGCCGTGCGGCGGACTGTGCTTGACCGCGTTGTCGATGAGGTTGGCGACCACCTGGTGGATGCGCTCCGGGTCGACGTGCGCGGTGAGCTCCGGCGGCGAGACGTCGAGGCGCAGATAGACGTCCGTACGGGTGTGGCTGCCGGAGCCGGTGGCCATGCCCGCGCGCGCGGAGGCGACCATGTTGGCCTCCTTGAGCACGCCGGACAGGTACGGCCACACCTCGAAGCGCTGCCGCTTCAGCGGGACGACACCGTTGTCCAGGCGGGACAGGTCGAGCAGCGTCTCCACCAGCCGGCCGAGCCGCTCGGTCTGCTTCAGCGCCGTGCGCATCGTCTCGGGGTCGGCCTCGGTGACGCCGTCGACGATGTTCTCCAGCACCGCGCGCAGCCCCGCGATCGGGGTGCGCAGCTCGTGCGAGACGTTGGCCACCAGCTCCTTGCGCTGATGGTCCTGGGCCTCCAGCTCGTCGGCCATGACGTTGATGGTCTGGGCCAGGTCGCCCAGCTCGTCCCGGCGGTTCTCCCGCACCCGGCGGGTGTAGTCGCCGTGCGAGATGGACCGGGCCACGGCGTTCATGTCGTCCAGCGGCGCGGTGAGCGAGTGCGCCACGAACTGTGTGATGAGCAGCGTGGCGATCATCGAGAAGACCGTGATGAAGCGCAGCTCGGTCTTGGTGTGCACCGCGACCACCGAGAGACCGGTGGTGATCAGCACCGAGATGACGACCAGCGCGCCCAGCTTGGTCTTGATCGAGAACGGGCGGACACCGCCCCGGGGACCGCGGTCCCCGGGGCCTCTCCGTGCGGCGGGCCCGTCGCTCACGGCGTCGGCGTCTCCAGGGCGTAGCCCACGCCGTGCACGGTACGGATGCGCTCGGCGCCGATCTTCCGGCGCAGCGCCTTGATGTGGCTGTCGACGGTACGGGTGCCGGAGGCGTCCGCCCAGTCCCAGACCTCGGCCAGCAGCTGCTCCCGGGAGAGCACCGCGCGGGGCGTGTTCGCCAGGCACACCAGCAGGTCGAACTCGGTGGGCGTCAGGTGGACGTCATCGCTGTGCACCCGCACCCTGCGCTGCGCGTGGTCGATCTCCAGCTCGCCCAGGCGCAGGATGCCGCTGCGCGGTGTGGTGGCCGCCAGGGCCGCCCGCTCCATGCGGCGCAGCAGTACGTGCACGCGGGCCGCCAGTTCCCGCATGGAGAACGGCTTGGTCATGTAGTCGTCGGCGCCGACGCCCAGGCCGACCAGCATGTCGGTCTCGTCGTCACGCGCGGTCAGCATCATGACCGGCACCGGCCGCTGGGCCTGCACGCGCCGGCAGACCTCCAGGCCGTCGAAGCCCGGCAGCATGATGTCGAGGATCAGCAGGTCGGGCTGCCATGCCTCCGCCGTGTCGACGGCGGACGGACCGTCGCCCGCCGTCTGCACCAGGAATCCCTCGGCACGAAGGCGGGTCGCGATGGCGTCCACGATCGTCGCGTCGTCCTCGACCACCAGGACCCGGCGTTGTGCGCCCGGAGTGGCCGCCGCCGTGCCGTTGTGGGAGGTGTGTGTCTGCTCCATCGCCCGCCCCTGAAGTGTGCTTTCCGGAATCCGTGGGGTGATCCGTTCCTGCGCATGACTGCGATCGGCGCTTGAGTGATCGGCGCCAGGGCAGCAGCGTACGGGGAGGCGCCGTGCCTTTGCTATCCAGGGCGGACGCCGAGGTGTACGACGTCCGGAACGCCCCGGGCAACCGGGACCTCTTCGGTACGCACCTGCTGGAATCCGGCATTACGCAAGGTTTCTTCGAAATCCGGAGAGGGCTTGGCCGACCACACCGCGAGCACCCCGCCGGGGTTCAACACCCTTGCACAGGCCAGGAGTCCGGTGGGGGAGTAGAGCCCTTCATTGCCCTCGGTGACGGTCCAGTCGGGCCCGTTGTCGATGTCGAGGCAGAGCGCGTCGAATGTGTCGGACGTCTCCTTGACGTACGCCACCAGGTCGGTCTCGACGATCGCCGTGCGGGGGTCGGCGAGGGCGGGGGCGGAGACCTCGGCGAACGGGGGCAGCGGGCCCGCGCGGTGCCAGTCGATGACGGCGGGTTCGCGCTCCACCACGGTGATGCGCCCCCAGCGGGGCTGGGTGGCGGCGTGGGCGAGCGAGAAGCCGACGCCCAGCCCGCCGATGAGGACGTGCGGGCCCGGTCGCGGGCCGTGTTTCGCGCGGGTGTCGGCGGCGTCGAGTGCGGCCAGGGCGGCGTCGATCAGCAGCCGCTCCGAACGGCCGTCGGAGGTGTCCATCAGGAAGCAGCCGTTCGCGATGATCTGCAGCAGGTGGCCGTGCCGGCGGAGCGCCACCTCCCCGTACGGGCCCTCGCGGCGGTCCAGGATTTCGGGAATGTCGTACGGGGTGGTCATGCGTTCATCCTGGCAGCACTTCCCGTTCGGGGGGTCGTGCGGGTCGTGCCGTACGGGAGTTCCCTCCGTGGCCCTCGCGGGTGATCGCTGAGGGCGAACATGGTCCGGGGAACATTCGGTGGCTCACCAGCATTGAGTCGGTGTAGCTCAACTTGACTGCCGAAGGGGAGATCATGGCTGCTGAGTCCACACCGCTCGCCCTGCCCGTGCTGCCGCTCGACGACGAGGTCGTGCTGCCCGGAATGGTGGTTCCGCTGGACCTGAGCGACTCCGAGGTGCGTGCCGCGGTGGAGGCCGCCCAGGCCGCCGCCGCGTCCGCGCCGGGCAAGCCCCGGGTCCTGCTGGTGCCGCGTATCGACGGGACCTACGCCGGTACCGGTGTCCTGGGCACGGTCGAGCAGGTCGGCAGGCTGGCCGACGGCGACCCGGGCGCCCTGATCCGGGGCCGGAGCCGCGTGCGGATCGGCGCCGGGACCACCGGGCCGGGTGCGGCGCTGTGGGTGGAGGGCGCCCGGATCGAGGAGACCGTGCCCGACCCTTCCCCAAGTTCTCAACTCCGTTCGAACAGGGGATACCCCAATCCCGGGCAGGTCGGCGAACTGGTCACGGAGTACAAGGCGCTCGCCACCGCCTGGCTGCGCAAGCGCGGCGCCTGGCAGGTCGTCGACCGGGTCCAGGCCATCGACGACGTCGCCGCCCTCGCCGACAACTCCGGTTACTCGCCCTTCCTGACCACCGAACAGAAGGTGGCGCTGCTGGAGACCGCCGACCCGGTGGCCCGGCTGAAGCTCGCCACCCAGCAGCTCCGCGACCACCTCGCCGAGCAGGAGGTCGCCGAGTCCATCGCCAAGGACGTCCAGGACGGCGTCGACAAGCAGCAGCGCGAGTTCCTGCTGCGGCGCCAGCTGGAGGCGGTGCGCAGGGAACTGCGCGAGCTGAACGGAGAGGACGGCAAGGACTCCGCCGAGGAGTCCGACGACTACCGGGCCCGCGTCGAGGCCGCCGACCTGCCGGAGAAGGTGCGCGAGGCCGCGCTCAAGGAGGTCGACAAGCTGGAGCGCTCCTCCGACCAGTCGCCCGAGGGATCGTGGATCCGCACCTGGCTCGACACGGTGCTGGAGATGCCGTGGAACGAGCGAACCGATGACAGCGCCGCCGGGCACGACATCCGGGGCGCCCGGGCCGTGCTCGACGCCGAGCACGCGGGCCTGGAGGACGTGAAGGAACGCATCACCGAGTACCTGGCGGTGCGCAAGCGGCGCGCCGAGCGCGGACTCGGCGTGGTCGGGGGCCGCCGCGGCGGTGCCGTGCTCGCCCTGGTGGGACCGCCCGGTGTCGGCAAGACGAGCCTCGGTGAATCCGTCGCCCACGCGATGGGCCGGAAGTTCGTCCGGGTCGCCCTCGGCGGTGTCCGCGACGAGGCCGAGATCCGCGGCCACCGGCGTACGTACGTCGGCGCGCTGCCCGGCCGGATCGTGCGGGCGGTCAAGGAGGCCGGGTCGATGAACCCGGTGGTGCTGCTCGACGAGATCGACAAGGTGGGCTCGGACTTCCGGGGCGATCCGTCGGCGGCCCTCCTCGAAGTGCTGGACCCGGCGCAGAACCACACCTTCCGGGACCACTACCTGGAGGTCGAGCTGGACCTCTCGGACGTCGTCTTCCTCGCCACCGCCAACGTCCTGGAAGCCATCCCGGAGGCGCTGGCGGACCGGATGGAGATCGTCCGGCTGGACGGCTACACGGAGGACGAGAAGGTCGTCATCGCGCGCGACCACCTGCTCCCGCGTCAGCTGGAGCGGGCCGGGCTCGCCGCGGACGAGGTCGGCCTCGACGACGGCGCGCTGCGCAGGCTGGCCGGCGAGTACACCCGTGAGGCGGGCGTACGCACCCTGGAGCGGACCGTCGCGCGGCTGCTGCGCAAGGTCGCGGCCCAGCACGAACTGGGCGAGCGGGAGCTGCCGTTCACCGTCACGGAAGGTGATCTGCGCGGACTGATCGGCCGGCCGCACCACGTGCCCGAGTCCGCCCAGGACCCGGCCGAGCGCCGTACCGCCGTCCCCGGTGTCGCCACCGGGCTGGCGGTGACCGGCGCCGGCGGGGACGTCCTCTACGTGGAGGCGTCCCTGGCCGATCCGGAGACGGGCGCCGCCGGACTGACCCTGACCGGACAGCTGGGTGACGTGATGAAGGAGTCGGCGCAGATCGCGCTGAGCTTCCTGCGGTCGCACGGCGCCGAGCTGGAGCTGCCGGTGGGCGACCTGAAGGAACGGGGCGCGCACATCCACTTCCCGGCGGGCGCGGTGCCCAAGGACGGCCCCAGCGCCGGCGTCACGATGACCGCCGCTCTGGCCTCGCTGCTCTCCGGGCGGCTGGTCCGCACGGATGTGGCGATGACCGGCGAGGTCTCGCTGACCGGGCGGGTGCTGCCGGTCGGCGGGGTGAAGCAGAAGCTGCTCGCCGCGCACCGGGCGGGGATCACCACCGTGATCATCCCCAAGCGCAACGAGCCCGACCTGGACGACGTCCCCGCCGAGGTGCTGGACGGGCTCGACGTCCACGCCGTCACCGACGTCCGCCAGGTCCTGGAGCTGGCGCTCGCGCCGGCGGCGGACGGCGCGGTGCCGGAGGTCCCGGTGGCGGCTTGATCGCCGTCCGCCACCACAAGGGCGACGGCCCGGGTCCCGTGAGGGAGGCCCGGGCCGTCACCGGGCGGGGCGGGGGCGAGGCGCGAGGCGGCGGCGTCAGCCGAGCGCCAGCGCCCGCACCCGGTCGACCGTGCCGTTGAAGAGGTCGTGGTCCCCGACCGTCGGCCCGGTCGAGGTGTACTGCCACATCGTGTAGAAGTCCCAGCCCGCGGGCAGCTCGCCCGGGGTGGAGGCGTACCGGGCGATCCACAGGGGATGGTCGGCGGCGAACCCGGTGTAGTTCCCGGTGCACTGCTTCCACCAGCTGGTCGCCGTGTAGATCACGGCGTGCCGGCCGGTGCGCTCCCGGTACCGGTCCAGGAAGTCGCCGATCCAGCTCACCATGGCGCTCTGCGACATGCTGTAGCAGGCGTCCCCGTAGGGGTTCCACTCGATGTCGAGCACGCCCGGCAGCGTCATGCCGTCGGGTGACCAGGCGCCGCCGTGGTCGACGAAGTAGTCGGCCTGGGCGGCGCCGCTCGTCCTGTCGGGGGTCGCGAAGTGGTACGCGCCGCGGATCATGCCGACGTCGTACGAACCGTTGTACTGCTGCGGGTGGTAGGGGTTCTGGTAGTACGTCCCCTCCGTGGCCTTCGCGTAGGCCCATCTGACCCCGCTGTCCCAGAGGGTCGACCAGGGCACGTCGCCCTGGTGGCTGGAGACGTCCACGCCCTCCGTCCGGGTGGCGCGGCTGGTGGGCGTGCCGTCCCGGCCGTCATGGGCGAGGACGCCCATGCCCATGTGGGCGGAGCCGCGCGGGGGGACGTCGGGGGCGGCCGCCGCGGCCGCGGGTGTCGCGCGGGGAAGCGAGAGGAGCGCGAGCAGGACCGCCGCGACGGTCGTGAACGCGCGTAGACGGGTGAAGCCGAATCTGTGCACGGGCATGACGTGTCTCCGAGGAACGTGGTGCGGGACCCTTGAGGAGGGGACGCAAGGGAGGCGACGCACGCGGACCGCGACGTGAGCCCCGGGGCTCACCGGGGCTCCCCGGGGGTTCGGAAACCGCCGCCGGGCCGCGTCTGCGAAATACTTGCGGAGCCGCAGCGGCGTCGCCACTTGGCGGGAACACGGACGACCGGGAAAACCGAGGCAGGAACTGACGTGCACGAAGGCGGAAACGGAGGCGCGGCGGACACCCCGTCCGAGGCGCCCGCGAGCGGTGTGGAACAGCCCGGATTCCTCGCTCTGGAAAGGGAGTTGACGGTGCTGCTGCGCCGCGCCAGGGCCAGCCAGGGCGAGATGTCCCGCGAGGTCCATCCGGACCTGGAACCGTCCGCGTACGGTCTGCTCGTCCGTCTGGATGAGTGCGGCGAGCAGCGGGCCACCGAACTCGCCGCCTACATCGGCGTCGGCAAGGCGACGATGTCGCGTCAGCTGCACGCCCTGGAGGAACTCGGGCTCGTCACCCGTGAGCCGGACCCCGCCGACGGCCGCGCCTGGCTGGTCGCCCTCACCCCGGAGGGCCGGGACCGGGTGAGCAGGGTTCGCGAGGCCCGCCGCGCGCGCTACGCCCGCAGCCTCGCCGACTGGGATGCCGGCGAGGTCACGGAACTCGCCCGGCTGCTGCACCAGCTGAACCGCGGGACGGACAGGTGACCGGAGCGCCGTCCGGGGCGACCCGGGGCCGTCCGGGGGACGCAGGGCGCTCCTCGGAGTGATCCGGGCAACCGGAGTGAGCGGGACGCCGTTCGGGGGAAGCGGCGCACCGTTCGGCGTACCGGAGCGATCGGGCCCGGCGGCGTACGGGGGGTCAGGTGCGTACGGGGGCCCGGCGCGTATGGGGATCAGATGGGTACGGGAGACCCGACGGGTACGGGAATCCGGTGGGTACGAGGATCCGGCGTACGGGGACCCGGTGGGTACGGGAATCCGGCGTACGGGAGACCTGGCGGGTACGGGAAACCCCGCGGGCACGGGGAGCCCGGTGCGTGCGGGTGGGCGGGACGGTGACGGGTGGGCGGGGTGGTGTACGGGGAGTCAGAACTCCACGTACACCACCGTCGCGTCGTCGTGCGTCTTGCTCCGGCCCAGCACCACCCGGTCCGTGTCCGCCCGCTCCAGGGCCCGTACGCGATCCACCAGCGCCCGCGACCCCTCCTTGCGGACGAGGGCGAGACACTCCGTCCAGTCGCCCTCGCGGAACTTCTCCACCCAGCGCGCCGCCCCGTCCGTCAGCGCGGCCAGGGCGCGCACCTCGGCACGCGGAAGGGTGCCGGTGACCGCGCGCGCCGCGACCGACGGATCGGCGGCCGCGGTGAAGAAGCCGCCCTCCTTGTTCCGCACCGTGGCGTCCACCAGCGCGTCGGTGGCCAGGGCCGAGCGGGGCAGCAGGGCCAGCCGGTCGTCCAGCAGCGGGGTGACCGCCCCGTCGGGGGACTCGACGAGCAGGACCGAGTCGGACAGCACCAGGTACTCGACGGACTCCGGTGACCAGCGGGCCAGCACCACCGTCGCCTGAGGAGTACGCGGGTGAGAAAGGTCACAGGTTTCGACGTGCGCGTCAGCGGTACGCACAAGGGCCCGGGACAGCAGGTCGGCCAGGGGGACATCCGGGAGTGAAACGGTCAGTTCGGAGAGTGCCCCGCCGAGCCGCGCGGTGAACCAGGGGACGGAGTGCCGGCAGCCCGCCCCGCCCCGCGGCGGCGTGACGCCGTCCAGTACCACCAGTGAACCGCCCTGCCCGGAGGCCGGAAGTCCGACACCGGCGAAGTCCTCGTTGGGGCGGTCCGCGTCGCCGGGTTCCGAGGCGAGTTCAGTACGCATTCCCCTAGTCTGCACGAGGCCTCCACAGGGACCGCCGGAGGCCGGACACGGCCGCTGATTTCCCGGGACCGTGCAGGTCAGGAGCCGAGTTTGGGTGGGAATGCCGTGCTCCGGGCGCGCGTGGCGGCGAATCCTGCCATCGGCCGCCGCAGACGTCCAACCGGCCTGCCGTGCACGGCCGCTGCGGGGCGTGTCGGAACTTGCCCCTCAACTCGCCTCCGATGTTCACTCCTTCGAGTGGCGGGTCAGGTGATGCGTATCCAGCGTCCAGAGGCGCTGGGAGGGTCGGGAGGCGCTGGGGGCGTCTCACGGGCCCAGCGCGGTCGACGGTCCGGGCAGGACGCAGGTGCCTGTCACGAGCAGGGCGTGGACGTCCGTTGACGGAACGTCACCCCGACCCACGGGTACACGAGTCAGGAATGCGAGCACCGGTGCAGAAGACGCGGCCTCGTCGCACAGGCAAGCAGACGGCCCCCACGGGGGACGCCGACCAGAAGCCCACCGTAGGCAAGGGCCGCCCCACCCATGTGCGCAACCGGCTCATCGTGGCCGTCGCGGTGGTGGCCGCCACGATCGCGGGCGCCGGAACACCGTCCGTGCTGGCGGCCTCCGGGCAACTGAACGACTCCCAGAACCTGGTGACCCACGCCGAGCGGACCCGGGACTCCCTGACACTCGCGCACTCCCTTGCCGACGAACGGGACGAGGTCACGTCCTACATCGCGGCCGGCCGTCCCAAGTCCAAGGCGCCCGCCGAACAGGACAGTGCCCGCGTCGACCGGCAGGTCGAGGAGCTGCGCGCCGACACCGGCATCCCGCAGGCCATGCGCGACGGCCTCGACGCCATCGCGGCCGTGCGCAGGGCGGCGCTCACCGGCAAGAGCAGCGCGCTCGAGGCGCACCAGGCGTACTCCACCGCCGTCACCCAGCTGCACCGGCTCGCCGAGCAGCTCGCGGAGCGGACCCCGCCCCGCGCGGGCGCCGGAGCCTACGCGCTCGCCGAACTGGACTCCGCCGTCCAGCAGGCGGCCGCCACCCGCGGGCTGCTGCTCGCCGCACTCAACGTGCCGAGCACCACCCAGACCGTCATCGACCCGATCACCGGCCTGCCCGCCACCTCCACCGCCTCCTCGGAGGCCGACGCCGAGCTGCGCGACGAGCTGACCGCCGCCGCCCTCCAGGCCCGCCTGCGCTCCGACGCCGCCCTCGCCGACTTCCGTGACACGGCGCCCAAGGCGGCCCGCGCGTCCTACGACTCCACGGTGACCGGACCCGAGGTCGACTCCGCCGAGAAGTACCTCGCGAGCCTCACCGACCAGCCGTCCCTCTCGGACGAGGAACTCGCCACCGACGTCAAGAAGCTGGAGGCCGCGCTCACCGCCCGCGTCGAGACGATGCGCGGGGTGGAGTCCGCCCTCTTCGAGAAGCGCACCAAGGACCTGGCCCAGCTGCGTGACGACGACGTCACCGCGCTGGAGATCCACATCGCCGTCCTCGGCGCTCTCATGCTGCTCGCGGTCGGCGTCGCCACCGCCATGGCCCGCACCCTCACCCGCCCGCTGTCCGTGCTGCGCCGCGGTTCGGCCCGCCTCGCCGGGGCCGAGGACCCGAGCGCCGAAGAGCCGGTCACCTTCACCGGACGCAACGACGAGTTCGCCCAGGTCGTCCGCTCCGTCAACACCCTGCACGCGCACGCCGCGCAGCTCACCACGCGGATCGCCACCCTCGAGGCCGACCGCAAGCACCTCGTCGCGCAGCGGCAGCGGATGGCCGACGCCCGCGAGGAGCTGCGCACCGAACTCACCGAGTCCGCCGCCCGTCTGGAGCAGCTGCGCACCAGCATCGGCGGCACCTTCGTCAACCTGGCGCTGCGCACCCTCGGCCTGGTCGAACGGCAACTCGGCGTCATCGAGGGCCTGGAGGAGCGCGAGGACGACCCGGACCGCCTGGCCACCCTGTTCAAGCTCGACCACTTCGCCACGGTGATGCGCCGGCACAGCGAGAACCTCCTCGTCCTCGCCGGCACCGAACACGTCCAGCACGCGGCGGGACCGGTGCCGCTCGTCGACGTCGTACGGGCCGCGGTCAGCGAGATCGAGCGGTACGAGCGGGTCAGGATCGCCTCGCTGCCGCCGCACGCCCACATCGCCGGTTTCGCCGCCGACGACCTCAGCCATCTGCTGGCCGAACTCCTGGAGAACGCCACCTCGTTCTGCCCGCCCGACCTGCCCGTCGAGGTCTCCGGCTGGCTGCTGGAGAGCGGCGAGGTCATGCTCTCCGTGCAGGACGAGGGCATCGGCATGACCAAGGACCGGCTGGAGCGGCTCAACACCCGTCTGGCCGGATTCGACCCGGAGGCGCCCTACGAGCACGAGGGCGAGGACGGCCTCGGGCTCGGCCTGTACGTCGTGGCCCGGCTCGCCCAGCGGCACGGGGCGCGGGTGCGGCTGCGGGAGCAGAAGCAGGGCGGCGTCGCCGCGGTCGTGGTCCTTCCCACGACCCTGCTGGCCGCCAAGCCCGCCCCGCCCACCGCCGTGCCCGCCTCCGGCACGGCCGGTGAGCAGCGTGTCTCCCTGCCGGGCGCGGACGCCGAGGCCAACGCCAACGTCCTGCACGGCCGCACGGAGGGCGCAGAGGGCGCAGAGGGCACGGAGAACGAGGATCCGCTGGTCGCCCTGGCGGAACAGGCGGTGGAGCAGCAGCAGCCCGCCGCGGAGGCGCCGGCCGCCGAGGCCCCCGCCGAGACGAAGGCCCCTGCCGCGCCGGAGCCCGCGGGCGACGCGCCGAAGGAGCCCGCGGAGAAGGCCCCTGCCG
Source organism: Streptomyces sp. GDS52 (assembly GCF_052246875.1). Classification (NCBI taxonomy): domain Bacteria; kingdom Bacillati; phylum Actinomycetota; class Actinomycetes; order Kitasatosporales; family Streptomycetaceae; genus Streptomyces; species Streptomyces sp. GDS52. The sequence goes on along the minus strand of NZ_CM125966.1, from coordinate 2,251,138 downwards.
AGGCCGTCGCCGAGCCTCCCGCCGAAGCCGAAGCCGAAGCCGAAGCCGAAGCCGAAGCCGAAGCCGAAGCCGAAGCCGAAGCCGAAGCCGGCGACGGCGCCGGCGCCGGTGCTCCCGAGGCCGCGGACGGGACGCATCAGCGGCCCGCCGAGACCACCATGGAACTGCTGATCCCCTCGCCCGCGCCCGACGCGACCGCGGCGGCGGACACGAAGGCCCCGGGTGCCCAGCCGGACACCGGGCCCGCGGCTTCGGCCACACCGCCGGCCCGGTCGGTGCCCGCACCCGCGCCCGCCCCCGAGGCCGAGCACGCGCGCGTGCCCGACGGCCCGGAGGCGGAGGAGGACCCGGTCACCGCCAAGGGCCTGCCCAAACGCACACCGAAGATCGCCGCGCGCACCGAGCCCCCCAGGCAGCGCACCGGCTCGGTGGACGCCGACGCCCTGCGGCGCCGCCTCGGCGGCTTCCGCCAGGGGGCGGAGGCCGGACGCCGGGACGTCGAAGTGGAGATCGCCGAGGAGACGGGACCGCACCGACCGCCGTCCCCCGCGGCCGCACCGTCCGAAGAAGTCACGGGGGGCACCGTCGAGGAGGCAAGCAGTTGACCGCGCCCAGTACCTTCGGACTGAGCAGTGAGGCCCGCAACCTGCACTGGCTGCTGACCAACCTCGTCGAGGAGGTGCCCGGCATCCTCTCGGTCGCCGTGGTCTCCTCCGACGGGCTGCTGCTGCTCTCCTCCGACCCCGACCTCGCGCACGCCCGGACGCACCAGAGCGAGGCCGCCGCCGGGGCGCTCGAGGTGCGGACCGGGAAACGTGCCGGCCCGCGCGGCTCCGCCGCCGATCTGGCCACCGTCGTCTCCGGCATCGGCAGCCTGACCGTCGGCGCCGCCAAGCTGATGGACTACGGCCAGGTCAAGCACACCATGGTGGCGATGGACGAGGGCAGTCTGTTCGTGATGTCGATCAGCGACGGCTCGCTGCTCGGTGTGCACGGTTCCGCGGAGTGCGACATGAGCGTGGTCGCGTACCACATGGCTCTGTTCGTGGGCCGGGCCGGCCATGTCCTGACCCCCGAGCTCCGCAGCGAACTGCGCAAGACCCTGGAGAACAAGACCCTGGAGAACGAGTCCACCGGGAGCCCCCGTTGAGCGGTAAAACCAGGAAGAACCTCCCGATCCGCGGCGGGGACCGCAAACCCGCCCGGGTCCGCCCCTATTCGCTCACCGGCGGCCGTACCCGCTTCGGCCATGTGCTCCTCGTCGAGACGTTCGTGGCGGCCACCGCCGAACTGGAGGCCGCCGGGCAGCGCAAGGAGCTGACGAAGGGCTCGCTCAAGTCGACGATCATGCCGGAGATGCGGGCCATCGTCGAACTGTGCCGCCGGATGCGCACGGTGGCCGAGATCGCCGCGCTGCTGAAGATGCCGCTCGGCGTGGTCCGGGTGCTCCTGAGCGACCTCGCGGACCAGGGAAGGATCCGTGTCTACGGAACGGGAACCGGCCACGGCACGGGCCGCCCGGACCGCGTACTGCTGGAAAGGGTGCTGAGTGGACTCCGCCGTCTCTGACGCAGTTCAAGGCGTCTCCCCGCTCGTCGAGGACGACGAGCAGTTGCAGCCCTGGCAGACGGACCGTACCCGCGCCCCGATCGCCACGAAGATAGTGGTGGCCGGCGGCTTCGGAGTCGGCAAGACCACGTTGGTCTCCACCGTCTCGGAGATCAAGCCTCTGGAGACCGAGGCGCTGATGACCGAGGCGAGCGTCGAGACCGACGACCTCACCGCCACGCCGGACAAGCTGACCACCACCGTGGCCATGGACTTCGGCCGCATCACGCTCGACGACGACCTGGTGCTCTACGTCTTCGGCACGCCGGGGCAGCAGCGGTTCTGGTTCATGTGGGACGACCTGGTGCGCGGCGCGATCGGCGCGGTCGTCATGGCCGACACCCGCCGGCTCAAGGACTGCTTCCCGGCGCTCGACTACTTCGAGAGCTGCGGACTGCCGTACGTCGTCGCGGTCAACCACTTCGACGAGACCGAGCGGTTCGAGCCGGACGACGTGCGGGAGGCGCTCACCATCCCGGACCGCATACCTGTCATGATCATGGACGCCCGGCACCGGATCTCGGTCATCGAGACCCTCCTGTCCCTGGTGGGTCACGCGCTCGAGGAAACCCCGGAGTAGCCCGGAAGTCCTCGTCCCCTAGGAGAACCCCCGTATGCGGAAAATACTCGTCGTCGGAGCCGGTCAGTCCGGTCTCCAGCTCGCCCTCGGCCTTCAGTCGCACGGGTACGAGGTCACCCTGATGTCCAACCGGACCGCGGACGAGATCCGCACCGGACGGGTGATGTCGACGCAGTGCATGTTCCACACGGCCCTGCAGCACGAGCGCGATCTCCAGCTGAACTTCTGGGAGTCCCAGGCCCCGAAGATCCAGGGGCTCGGTGTCTCGGTCGCGGCCCCCGGCTCGCACGACCCGGGCCCGACGCAACGCGCGATCAACTGGCTGGGCCTGCTCGACGGGTTCGCGCAGTCGGTCGACCAGCGGGTGAAGATGGCGGGCTGGATGGACACGTTCGCACAGCGTGGCGGCCAGCTGGTCATCCACGGCGCGGCCGTCGGCGACCTGGACTACTTCTCCCGTACGTACGACCTCGTGCTCGTCGCCGCGGGCAAGGGCGAGCTCGTGCAGATGTTCGGCCGGGACGCCTCGCGCTCCCCGTACGCCGAGCCGCAGCGGGCGCTCGCGGTGGCCTACGTCCACGGGATGGACCCGCGTCCGGAGCACCCGGACACCGAGGCGGTCCGCTGCAACATCGTCCCCGGCGTCGGCGAGATGTTCATCATGCCGACGCTCACCACGTCGGGCCGTGCCGACATCCTGTTCTGGGAGGGCATACCCGGCGGCCCGCTGGACGCCTTCAAGGACGTCAAGGACCCGGCGGAGCACCTCTCCCTGACCCTGGAACTCATGGAGAAGTTCCTCCCCTGGGAGCACGCGCGGACCAGCAAGGTCGAACTGACCGACGCCGGCGGCACCCTCGCCGGCCGCTACGCCCCGACCGTCCGCAACCCCGTCGGCCGGCTGCCCGGCGGCGGCCTGGTCCTCGGCGTCGCCGACGTGGTCGTGGCCAACGACCCGATCACCGGCCAGGGCTCCAACTCGGCCTCCAAGTGCGCCGCCTCCTACCTCGCCTCGATCGTCGAGCACGGTGAGCAGCCGTTCGACGAGGCGTGGATGCGGCAGACCTTCGACCGCTACTGGGCCACCGCCCAGCACGTCACCAAGTGGACCAACGCCATGCTGGCCCCGCCGCCCGCGCACGTCCTCGAGGTGCTCGGCGCCGCGGGCAGCCTCCAGCCCGTCGCCGACCGGTTCGTCAACTGCTTCGACGACCCGGCCGACCTCGAGAACTTCTTCTACGACCCGGAGAAGGCCGGGGCCTACCTGGCGGAGGTCTCGGGAGCGGCGGGCGGCGCGTAGGCGCGCGCGTAGCCCTGGTCGGGTCCCTCGGTCGCCCCCTCGGGGAGCTCCGGCGGCACATGGTGCCGCAGGGGCTCCCCGGCCGGGTCGGGGCGTACGGCGCCCAGGACCGGGTTGGCCGCGATCGGGGAGACCTTGACCCGTGCGCCGGGCCGGGGTGCCTGCACCACCATGCCGTCACCCAGGTAGAGGGCGACATGCGTGGCCTCGGGGAAGTACACGACGAGGTCGCCCGGCCGCAGCTCGTCCAGCGCGACCCGCTCCAGCCGGGCCCACTGCTCCCGGCTGGTCCGGGGGACGGGCGTTCCGGCGGCACCCCACGCCTCGGACGTCAGCCCCGCACCGTCGTACGCCCCGGAGTCCTCCGCGCCCCACTCGTACGGCTTGCCGATCTGCTCCACCGCGTACCGCACGGCCCGGCCGCCCGCCGCGGAGGGGGTGCGCCCGCCGCCGGGGGCACCGGAGGCACCGGGTGCGCCCAGGGCGCCGGAGGCCAGGAACTCCGCCTGGTCCCGGGCCACTTCGGCCCGTTCCCGCGCGGCGAGGGCGGCCAGTTCCCCGGGGCTGAGCGAGGCGAGCAGTTCCTCGACCTCGCCGAGCCGCTCACGCACCGCGTCCCGCTCCTTCCTGCGCCGTTCGGTGAGGGCGAGCCGGACGTCGAGTGCCCTGCGGGCCCGCCGGGCGAGCACGTCGGCCCGCTTCTCACCGCCGGCCAGCCGGCCCACCGTGTCCGCCCGGTTGCGCGCCAGCCGCCCGATCACATGCCCCTGGTCGAGCGCGTGCTGCGGATCGCGTGCCAGCAGCAGCCGTACGTACGGGGAGACCCCGGTGCTGTTCTGGTACTGGTGCCGGGCCAGCCGTCCGGCCGCGCCCCGGCTGTCGTGCAGGGAGAGCCGGGCGCGGGCGAGGGCGCTCTCCAGCCGCCGGGTCTCGGCGCGCTGCTCCGTCAGCCGCTCCTCGGTGGCCTCGTAGGCCTCGGTGGCTCTCCCCACCGCGCGGTACAGCCGCTGAAGGTCCGTCAACAACTCGGCGACGGACCGCTCGCGGGGTGCGGCCGCGGTGCCCGCGGGCGGTCCGGGGGCGCCGTCGTCGCTCCCGGAGGCCCCGGGGGGCCGTACCGCGGCCCTCTCCGGCGGCTTCGGAGCGGCCGTCGCGGGCACCGGCGCGAGAACGGTCCCGGCCGTGACCGCCGCCGTACACACCAGACGCAGAAGCATTACTGACATGCCATCACCTCCGACGCGGGCGGTTCCTCCGCTCCGCACCGTGAGCATCCGGCGGCCCGGCCGGGCCCGCTCGCCGGGTGTGCGCGGTTCGGCGCAACGACGTCACCCGACGGCGTCGTCCGGTTTGCCACCCGGCGTGGCGTCCGGACCGGCGGCGGGCTCGCGGACGCGCCCCGACCACGGCCACCGCGGCCGGCCGCCCACTGCCCCGCTCGGGTCGTACAGGTACCTCCACCCCCGCGTCAGCCCGATCCGCCCGCCCCGCTCCCGGGGCACCCGCCGGTAGACCAGCACGGTGGCCGGGCCGCCGTCCGGGGCCGGGACGGGAATGCGGTACGTCTTGGGCGGGTGCCCGGTGATGCCCAGCAGCACGGGCAGGACGCGCCCGTCCATGGGTCCGCCCTCGAAGGGGGTGTCCTGACTCTTCACGCCTCCAGTGTCGGCCATGCCCCACGCGGGCCGTCCGCCGGCGGCGGCAGTGGGTCAGGCGTCCGTCAGGCGTCCGTCAGCAGGGTCCGGACGAGTGCCTCGGTCTGGGCGTCCCGCCGCGCGGTCACCTCCAGGGCGGCCAGGAACTGCTCCACCAGCCAGTCCCGCAGCTCGTCGGCCGGCGGGAGCCGGTCCTCGTCGAGCCAGATCAGCGAGGCCGCCTCCACGGCGGTGATCCACATCCGGATGGTCATCCGCAGCCGGGGCCCCGGCTCGGTGACTTCGAGATGGCCGAGGATGTGCTCGGCGGCGGCCCGGCGCACACCGTCGACGACGGCGGTCGTACGGGAGGTCTCCACGACGCTCCCGCCCTGCAGCAGCGCGCTGAACCCGGGGCCGTGCCCGTCGACGAAGGCGAGATAGCGGTCGAGGGCCCTGGACAGCCGGGGCAGCGGCGGACCCTCGCGCGGCTCGTCGAAGCAGTGCCGCAGCTCGTCGGCGGCGGACCTGAGCGCCGCCTCGTACAACTGCTGCTTGCCGCCCGGGAAGTACCGGTACACCAGGGGGCGCGACACCCCGGCCGCCTCCGCCACGTCCTCCGGCGACACCTCGTCGGGCGCGCGGTGGGCGAAGAGGGACAGCGCGGCGTCGATCAGCTGACTGCGCCGCTCCTCGACGCCGAGGCGCCGGTAGGCGGGGGTGGGAGCCTGCGGGGTCATGCCCCGCAGCGTAACCAACCGCTTCCGGCGGCCGCCTAGGCCAGCAGTCCGGACGACTTCCACAGCCTCCGCCCGACCCCGCGCAGCACGCCGATGTCGTCCAGGAACTCCGTCAGCCGGCTCGACCCCTGCCGCATCACGTCCCGCCGGTGCCCGCTCGCCCTGACCTGGGCGACGGCCTCGCGCCTGTCCAGCCCCACGTTCGGGTACACCTCGGGGTTCACGAACGCCACCGAGAAGACGCGGGCGAACTCGCCGGAGGTGATCCGGGTGAACTCCCGCGACCACTTCGGCGCGGTCACCATCTGGCGCCGCAGCTCCTCACGGGCGTAGCGGACGTGCCGGGCCTCCTCGGCGACGTGGATGCGGGTGACGCCCCGGATCAGCGGCTGGACGCGCTCGTCCGGGAAGGTCAGCCGCTGCATCCAGTCCAGCACCTCCTCGCCGAGCAGGGTCGCCGTGAAGGAGCCGGGCGTGGTGGAGACCGTCTTGAACAGCCGCCCCAGCTGCTGGTGGGACCGGCTCACCGGGTACCACGGGGTGCCGCCACGCGTGATCACCCGGGCGAACATCCTGGAGTGCCGGCACTCGTCCTCGATCTCGGTGAGCGCGTACCGCACATGCGCGCTCGTGGCGGCCTTGTCGTAGACGTGCCGCACCAGCAGCTGCATCAGGATCAGCTCGAACCAGATGCCGAGCGAGGCGAGCGCCGCGGCCTCGTGCCGGGAGAGCGCGATGCGCTGCTCCTCGCCCATCCGCTTCCACAGCGGGGTGCCGTACAGGGAGACCAGCTCCGGCGGCCAGAACCACTTGCCCTCCTCGAACGGGGCGTCCCAGTCCAGCTCCGCGTCCGGGTCGAAGGAGTGCCGGGCGGAGGCGTCGAGCAGTCGCTGGGCCACCTGTTCCCGGTCCTTGAGCAGGCCGAGCGCGTCGCGCGGCCCGTCGAGCGCGTCGGCTTCCGTCAGGGTCCGGTTCTGGGGTGTCATGGCGGCTCCACCTCGCGGGTGTATCGGGTCACCGGCGGTTCACCTCCCTTATGAGACTGCTTGTCAGCAGGCCCGTCAATCCCCTGGGATCGGCTTGTCGACAGAGGCTCCCTTCTCGCGGGCGTCAATGGCGCGCCCTCCGGATCACCTCATGGAGCGGCAAATCGGCGTTCCCCCTGGGTAGGCTGACTGTGCCGGTCAGACTCCAGCGCATGGGAGTAATCATGAGCGCCGTACGCGACTCCGAACTGGACGACGACTACCAGTGGCCGCGTCCGCCCGAGGGCGGCTGGACTGCGGACGACCTCGACGAGCTTCCCAACCTGCCTCCGCACACGGAGCTGATCGACGGGAGCCTTGTCTTCGTGAGTCCGCAGACCAATTTCCACTCCCGTGTCATTCGCCTGCTGGACAACGCCCTGCTGGCTCAGGTGCCGGACGAGCTTGACGTCATCCGTGAGATGACCGTCAAGCTCAACCAGCGCAATCGGCCGGAGCCCGATGTCTTGGTGTTCCGGGCAGGCGCCGACACCGGCCCGAGTCAGACCTGGTACCGGCCGGAGGACGTGGTGATCGCTATCGAGGTCGTCTCCAAGGACTCGGTGGAGCGGGACCGTGAGGCCAAGCCCCGCAAGTACGCGGCCGCGGGTATCGCACACTTCTGGCGCGTCGAGGAGAGCGACGGGCTCCCCGTGGTCTACGTCTACGAGCTGGACGCCGCGACCAAGGCGTACGTGCCCATGGGCATCTTCCACAACCGCCTCAAGCTCACCGTCCCCTTCCCCGTCGACATCGACCTCACCGCCGTCGACCGCCGCCGCTAGGCCGAGCCGTCCGGGAACGACGTCCGGAGGGTGAACGCGTAGGGGGTCGGGCCGTGGGCGCGCAGGTGCAGCAGCCGTGCCTCGGCCTCCGCGACCGTGGGGCGGTGCCCCTTCGGGACCCACCACAGGGCCGTCATCGCCTCCCGCACCTGCTCGAACCACTCCCGCCGCCGGCCCAGCATCTCCCGATGCCGTCCCTGGTACATGAACGCGGTCAGGGCGTCGGTGTTCCGCCACACCGACATGTTGATGATCAGCCACGCGTCGTCGAAGACCGGTATGTCCGTCGCGTTGCCCTCCTCGCTCTTCAGACGCCAGACGAAGCCGTCGGCGGCCTCGGCGTCCGCGTTCACCGGGTCGAGGTGGTCGACGAAGTCCTTCAACCGTGGTGAGTCCACAGGGGCCTTGAGGCGGGAGATGTTCACCTGGGCGAGTTCGTGGGTGCTCTCGGCTTCGGTCATGAACCGGACGGTAAGCCGGGAACGGAATGCTCCGGTAGTCCACGTCTCAGCAAGTAGGCTTCTGTTCCTACGAGTTGAGCACCGCCTCCATCACCGCCCGGGCGATCGGCGCCGCTGTTCCGCCGCCGCTGATCTCCCGGCGGTTCGCCGCCGCGTCCTCCACCACCACCGCCACCGCGACCTTCGCCTCCGCCTCTCCGTCGGCCTGTGCCCAGGACACGAACCAGGCGTACGGCGTACCGGAGTTGCCGATGCCGTGCTGGGCGGTGCCGGTCTTGCCGCCGACCACGGCCCCCCGGATGGCGGCGTTCGTGCCGGTGCCCCCCTCCACCACCCCCCGCATCAGCTCCCGCAACCGCAGCGCCGTCGACGGGAACATGGCGCGCCGCGTCGGACGCGAGCCGGCCGTCGACACCGTGCCGCCGCCCGCCCGGGTCGTCCGCTCCACCAGATACGGCTCCCGCACCTGCCCGTTGTTGACGACGGCCGCCGCGACCATCGCCATCTGCAGCGGGGTGGCCCGCGTGTTGTACTGCCCGATCGACGACAGCGCGAGCTGCGCCCGGTCCATCGTGGTGTCGAAGGTGCTGCGCGCCACCGGGAACGGAATCCGCAGCCCGTCCTCGTTGAAGCCGAAGCCCTCGGCCGTGGCTGTCAGGTCCGCCAGGCCCGTGGCCACGCCCAGCTTGGCGAACACGGTGTTGCAGGACCAGGTGAACGCCTCCCGCACCGAGGCGTCCGTACAGCCCCGGGACCCGTTCGTCAGCCGTGTCGTCGTCCCCGGCAGGAGGTACGGGTCGGGGGAGTCGGTCGGCGCGTCGAGGTCGGTGACCGCGCCCGCGTCCAGCGCCGCCGCCGCGGTGACCACCTTGAACGTCGACCCCGGCGGGTACGTCTGCCGCACCGCCCGGTTCAGCATCGGCCGGCCCGGATCGGAGTTCAGCCGCTCCCAGGCGCCGCGCGCCGCCGTACCGTTCCCGGACAGCAGCTCCGGGTCGTACGACGGGACGGACACCAGCGCCAGGATCCGTCCGGTCGACGGCTCCACCGCGGCCACCGCGCCCTTGCGTGAGCGCAGCCCCTCGTACGCGGCCCGCTGCGCGGCCGGGTCGATCGTCGTGACGACGTTCCCGCCCGCGTTGCGCGAGCGCGTGAAGTCGTTCCACAGCGGCAACGGCTGGAGCACCGGGTCGGTGCCGGACAGCAGCCCGTCCTCCGTGTCCTCCAGCAGGGTCGTCCCGTACTCCTGCGAGGCGTACCCGGTCACCGGCGCGTACAACGGCCCGGCTCCGTAGGTCCGTTCGTAGCGCAGATGCTCCCCGGTGTCCCGCGACCCGGTGACCGGGCGGCCGTCGACCAGGATGTCGCCGCGCGGCTGGCCGTAGCGGGCGATGGCGTCACGGCGGTTGGCCGGGTTGCCCTCGTAGGCGTCGGCCCGCAGCACCTGCACGCGCAGGGCGTTCAGCAGCAGGGCGAGCAGCAGCAGCGCGCAGAAGACGGCGGCGTGCCGGATGTACCGCGTCACGACCCGGCACCTCCGTCCCCCGGGAGGCACCCGTCCCCCTGGCGCCGTGCCGAATCGCTCAGCCGGGCCAGCAACGCCACGATCGCCCAGTTGGTGACCACCGACGAACCGCCCTGCGCCAGGAACGGCATCGCCATCCCGGTCAGCGGGATCAGCCCGGTCACCCCGCCCGCGATGACGAACACCTGGAGCGCCACGAGCGCGGCGAGCCCCACGGCGAGCAGCCGGCCGAACGGGTCGCGCAGCACGAGCCCCGTGCGGTAGCCGCGCTCCACCAGCAGCCCGTACAGCAGGAAGATCGCGCAGAGTCCGGCCAGCCCCAGCTCCTCGCCCGCCGTGGCCAGGATGAAGTCGGACTTGACCGCGAAACCGATGAGGACGGAGTTCCCGAGCCCCAGCCCGGTACCGAGCAGCCCGCCCTCCGCGAAGGCGAACAGGGACTGCGCGAGCTGGTTCGGGCCCTCGCCCGCCTCGATCGAGGCGAACGGATGCAGCCAGGTCTCGATCCTGCTGTGCACGTGCGGTTCCAGCCGGCCCACGGCCACCGCGCCCAGCGAGGCCAGCAGCAGGCCGACGGCGAGCCAGCCGGTGCGGCCGGTGGCGACGTACAGCAGGACGACGAACAGGCCGAAGAACAGCAGCGACGTGCCGAGATCCCGCTCCAGTACCAGCACACCCACGCTCACCAGCCACACCGCGACGATCGGTCCGAGCACCCGGCCGGTGGGCAGCTGGAGCCGCCAGACCCTGCGGCCGGCATAGGTGAGCGCGGCCCGGTTCTGCGCCAGGTACGCGGCGAAGAACACCGCGAGCAGCACCTTCGCGAACTCGCCCGGCTGGATGGAGAACCCGGCGACCCGGATCCAGATACGGGCCCCGTTCACCGCCGGGAAGAGGATCGGCACCGCGAGCAGGACGAGCGCCGAGGCGGCACAGGCACGGGTGAAGCGCTGGAGCAGCCGGTGGTCGCGCAGCAGCAGGACGACCGTGATGAACAGGGCCACTCCCAGCGTCGACCACACCAGTTGGGTCGGGGCGGCCCGGTCGCCGGGTGTCTCCAGATCGAGCCGGTAGATCAGCACCAGACCGAGCCCGTTGAGCAGGACGGCGATGGGCAGCAGCAGCGGATCGGCCCAGGGGGCCCGGAAGCGCACCGCGAGATGCGCGAGCAGGGCGAGCACGCCGAGCCCGGCGCCGTAACCGGCGGCGCCGGGCGGGACGGAGCCGTTCCTGGCGATTCCGACGGCGCAGTAGCCGAACACCGACAACAGGACGGCCAGGACGATGAGGGCGAGCTCGATGCCACGGCGCCGGGGGAGGGGAGCGGCGGGCGTGGGCGGATCAGCCGTCGCCAGGGAGATTCCGGCCTTGCTCATGTGCGGAACCTACCCATATGAGACGGCTTACGTGGTGTGCCCGTCAGCACCAGCGTGGCGCGGGCCCGATGTTGTCGATGTGGCGGGCGGGGCCCCAGGCCCAGGTGCCGTCGGTGAGGAGGTACCAGAGTGAATTGCCCTGCACGGAGTCCCCGCCGACCTTGCAGTAGATCGAGACGATCTCGCCCTTGTGGGCGTAACGGATGATGCGTGAACCGCGGTCCGGCGAGCTGCGCAGGGCCAGCGAGGGTGCTGTGACGACGCCCTTGAACTTGCCCTGGTCGCCGTGGTTGCCGCCGGCCTGGTTGCCCCCGTCGTGGTTGTTGTTGCCGCCACCCTGCTGGTTGTTGCCGTTGCCGTTGCCGTGGCCGTTGCCGTTGCCACCGCCCTGCTGATTTCCGTTTCCGTGGCCCTGCTGGTTTCCACCGCCTTGCTGGTTGTTGCCACCGTTGCTGTTTCCGCCGCCTTGCTGGTTGCCGTTGCCGTTGTTGCCGCCCTGCTGGTTGTTGCCGTAGCCGTTCCCGTTTCCGCCGCCTTGCTGGTTGCCGTACCCGTTTCCGCCGCCTTGCTGGTTGCCTCCGTTCCCGTTGCCGTTGCCGTTCCCGTTGGTGTGGCCGTTGCCGCCCTGCTGGCTCCAACTCGCTTGGTCGCCGTCGCCCCCTCCGTCGCTCGCGACGGCGGGGACGACGGCGGTCGCGAGGGCGAGGGCGCCGACGGCCAGGGATATGGGTAGCCGGCGGATGAGAGGAGAGCGGGACGAGCGCGCCGAACGTGAGGAGTGCGAGGACATGCAGTACCTCCATATGGTGGCGAAAGAGTCGAAGGTGACTGATCGCCACACTAGGAGCAGCCCTTCACACCCGCCTGCCTGGGTGCGCCATCAGGGACGGCGCTGTCACTCGGCGAGTTCCTCCAGCAGCCGGGCCGTCGTCAGCCCCGCTCGCAGGTAGTCGGCGAACAGCTCGTTGTGCAGTGCCCAGCTCGAACGGCGGACCCGGATCAGCCGGATGGCCGCATCGGCGGAGCTGCCCCGGCGCATCAGCGCGTGCGCGACCACCAGGCCGGAGCGGTTGTACCCGTGGTGGCAGCGCACCAGGACCTTGCGGTCGTCGTCCAGCGCCTCGCACGCCGCCTCGGCGAGCCGCATGACCCCCAGGAGCTGCGTTCCGTCGAGCGGCCCGTCCGGGATGGGCCACACATGGTGCTCGACCCCGGGACCGGGCCCGTGCCCCGGCAGCCGCAGCAGTGTCTGCACAAGATCGAACTCCTGTCGGACCACCGCGGGCTCCAGCTGCCCGGACCGGCCCCTGAACTCGTGCCCGCCCATCCACAGACCGGGCGCGATCTCGTTCCACGGACTGTCCGGCGCCGGTACATCGGGCTGGTTCCTACGGGTGTGCAACGGTGCCTCCCCACGTCACCGACATCACCGACATCACCATCCGGGTCCTCTCAAAGGTATCCGGGTTCTTGCCCCGGGAGCACCCGCCTGTTCCCATGGAAGACGGGGTGATGGTGCATGAACGGTCTGCGCGTCATACCGGCCTGGCGGCACGGCCAGGAGCGGCTGTACGTCTGTCTCCCGGACGGCAGGAACCTCGCCTGGTACGACCGCGAGTCGGCCAGGGTCAACGTGCTCGGCGAGGAGCACGAGGCGGATGCGCTCGAAGCGCTCGGCCCCTTCCTCACCGGCCCGGTCTCGGTCGGCCCGCCCCCCGTCCCCACCCCCGTCGAACTGGCCCGGCTCTCCCTGCACCCCGACGACGATCTCGCGCCGAACCGCCCGGGCGAGGCCCTGCTGATCGCCCTCGACCGCGACCCCGGCCCGGCCCGCCGCTTCCGCGCCGACCCGCGGCGGCAGGCACTCACGGCGGAGCAGGCGGTGGGGGAGGCCCTGGACCGCATGGACGGCCTGGGCGTACGCACCCTGCACTCGGTGCCGCTCCCCGGCGGCGACCGCGTCCACCACCTGCTCATCGGCCCCGGCGGGCTGTACGCCGTCCACGCCCTGTACGCCCACAGGCAGCGGGTGACGGTCTCCGACCCACAGGTGGCCCTCGGCCGCCGCGAGCCACGTTCCCTGCTGCGCCGTCTCCGCGCCGACGCCGACCGGGTCTCGTACGCCCTGACCGCGGAGGTCCGTCCGGTGCTGGTGCTGGTCGGCGCGTCCCATGTGACGGTGGCGGCCCCGCCGCGCGAGGTGCGCGTCCTGACGGACGGCGACGTGGAGAGCCTGGGTCGCCTGGGGGGAGTGCTGAAACCGGCCGACGTGGAGGCCCTGCACGCAGTGGCACGGGACCGGAACACGTGGGCCCGACTGTGAACGGGACAAGCGGCACCGGCCGAGGGGGCCGTCCGGGCCGGCCGGAGAGCCGGACCGGACGGGCCCGGCCGTGTCCGGTTCGATGGGCAGCCGTGGTGGTCAGCCGTGGACCGCTACGGCCTGCTCGGGCGCGGGCCCGCTCAGGGCGGCGCCCCGGCCCGCTCCGGGTCCGGCAGGGACGCCGGCAGATCGCCGTGGTCCCGCAGGCACGGTCGGCAGACGCAGCCCCTTCGAGCCGGACGTCCTGGCGTACGCCTCGACGCCGTCGGCGGCCCGCCGCGGGATTCCTCAGCCGCGAGCCGGTGCGGAGACCGGCCGGGGGCCACGGGACAGCCCTTCGGCCGGTCGGCCGGTGAGGACGCCGGTGAGGATGTCGTCCAGGGCGGCGTCGAGCCGTCGGCGCAGTGTCGTCGAATCCGGGGCGAGCGAGCCGACCAGGAGGCCGGGGCCGGCCAGCGGCATGACCGTGCCCTCACCGGCCCCGCCACCGCCGGAGCGGAGGCCTGCGGGGGGACTTGTGGGGAGGTCCATGGCGGGGTCCACGACGAGGACGGACCCGATGGCATGGTGGCCGGCGGTGACGGCCGGGCCCGCCCAGCCGGGCGCGTCCGGCCCGACGGCGAGCTCCTGGTCGTACAGCGGTCGGTCGCCGACCACGGCCCGCAGCCGCTGACGGAAGGCGCCGGGCTGTTCACCGTACCGGCCGCACAACACCTCCTCCCGCAGCAGCAGCCGCGCCCCAGGAGCCAGCGCGATGTGGATCCGGGTGCGGTGGCGGCAGCCGTGCGCGGCGATCACCGGTTCGGGGAGCCAGACCAGCGTTCCGCCGGCCTCGACCCGGATGTCGATGTGGAGACGTGATTCCTCGCCGTGCGGGCCGGGCAGCAGCACGGTGGCGGAGACCTCGCCCAGGACGAGCGTGCTGCCGGCACCGACCCGTACCTCGAGCCCCAGCCGGTCTCCGCCGCAGGGGCCCGCACCGCCGGCCGTGAGATGGACGCCGGTGGCGGTGGCTTCGCGTTCCGCCCAGTCGATGACCGCCGCGCGCTCCGCGAGCAGGGTGCGCCGCAGCATCAGCGGCCAGTCCGAGTGGAGAAGCCGGACGCGGGTGCGCGGCGGCCCTCCGCCGCGCCGCGGGTCGCGTTCGGTCGCCAGCCGGGCCCGTGCGGAATGCACCGCCGCTCCTCAGCCGCCGGCCGGAGCCAGCAGCGTACGCACCCACGCGGTGACCTCCCGGGCGGCGGGGTCCTCGGTCAGGGACAGGAAGCACACGGGGCGGTCGCCGCGCCGCTCCTTCGCGTCGCGGGCCATCACCGCCAGGTCGGCGCCCACCTGACCGGCCAGATCCGTCTTGTTGACGACCAGCAGATCGGCGGAGGTGACACCCGGACCGCCCTTGCGGGGCACCTTGTCGCCGCCCGCGACGTCGATGACGAAGATCTGGTGATGGACGAGTCCTCGGCTGAAGGTGGCGGTGAGGTTGTCCCCGCCGCTCTCGATGAGGACCAGGTCCAGCGGGGGCAGACTCCGTTCGAGGTCCTCGACGGCTTCGAGGTTGGCCGAGATGTCGTCGCGGATGGCGGTGTGCGGGCAGCAGCCCGTCTCGACCGCGCGGACGCGTTCAGCGGGCAGGACGCCGTTACGGAGCAGGAAGTCGGCGTCCTCGGTGGTGTAGATGTCGTTGGTCACCACCGCCACCTGCAGTTCCCCGGCGAGCGAGCGGCACAGCGCGGCCACCAGCGCGGTCTTGCCGGACCCCACCGGACCACCGAACCCGATCAGCAGCGGCCGCCCGGCTTCGCGAGCCGGCCCACCGGAGGGAACCGGGGACGAATCCTCCGACGGATGCGGATGCGGATGCGGATGCGGATGGGGGCGCGGGTGCGTGGCATCGGAAGCGGTGGGGACGGGGGTCGGGTTCGGGTGGCTCGGGTCAGCGGGTTCAGGAAGCAAAGAGACGCACCTCCCAGGCAGCGTGGGTTTGGGCGGAGATGTCGAGCATCGGGGCTCCCAGTGCGGCCAGTCGCGCCGCAGCGGCGGAGGCGGACGCGGCGGCGTCGCGGGCCAGTGCGTCCAGCTGTGGCCCGAGCCGTACGAGGACGCCGTGGGCGGCGAACGGATCGAGCCCGAGCAGCCGCACCGCCGCGGTCGCGGGGCCCGAGGCCGCCTCGTGCAGCGCCGCCGTCGCCGCCGCGTGCGGGCCGAGCCCGAGGACCCGGGCGGCCACCCCCAGTCCGACCGGCTGGTGGGGGCCCTCGGGCAGTGCGGCGGCGAGGACGTCCAGCTCCGGGTGCGGGCGAACCGCCCCGACGGCGCGCAGGAGCTGGCGGCCCAGTCTGCGCGAGGCGGCGCGCAGCGCGGGAGAGGGGGTGCGGGCGTCCAGTTCGGCGTCCAGCTCCCGCAGCGCCGCCCCGGACGGATCGGCGGGCCGGCCGCACGCGGCGGCGGCGAACGCGGCGGCGGTGGCGCCGCTGGTGGCCACGCGGCCCCGCAGGAACGACTCCAGGTCGGCCGCGTCGCGCACCCGGCCGGCGGCGACCGCGGCCTCCAGCCCGCCGGAGTGGGCGTGACCGCCGGCGGGGAACCGGCCGTCGGCGAGCACCAGCAGGGCGGACAGACCGGCGGTCGGTGCCGGTGCCGGTCCGGGGGCCGGGTCAGGGGTCTGCCGGTGTGTCATCGGACTGTCAGAAGAGGAAGTAACGCTGGGACATGGGCAGATGGGACACGGGTTCGTGGGTGACCTCCTGGCCGTCGATGCGTACGGCGAACGTGTCGGGGTCGACCTCGATGTCCGGCAGTGCGTCGTTCTCCGGCAGATCGGCCTTCGACCGGCCGCGCATGTTCTCCACCGGGACCAGCCGGCGCTCGACGCGGAGCCGGTCGGCCAGCCCGTCCTCGACGGCCGCCGGAGCGACGAACGCCACGCTGGTCGCCGCGGAGGCCCGGGTGTGCGCGTTGTACCCCAGCCGCGGCAGCACCGGCTGCGGCGTGGGGACCGCCGCGTTCGGATCGCCGACCAGCGCCATGGCCGGCATGCCTCCCTTGTACACCGCCACCGGGCGCACCCCGAACAGCGCCGGATCCCACAGCACCAGGTCGGCGAGTTTGCCCGGTTCGACGGAGCCGACCTCGCGTTCCAGCCCGTGGATCACCGCCGGGACGATGGTGTACTTGGCGATGTAACGGCGGGCACGGTGGTTGTCCGCCCGGTTGTCGCCGGGCAGCGGACCGCGCAGCTCCTTCATCACGTGCGCGGTCTGCCAGGTACGGCGTGCCACCTCGCCGAGCCGGCCCATCGCCAGGGCGTCGGAGGTCATCGCCGAGATGGCCCCGATGTCCTGCAGAATGTCCTCGGCGGCCATCGTGGAGGCCCGCACCCTGCTCTCGGCGAACGCCAGTTCCGCGGGGACGTTCGGGTTCAGATGGTGGGCGATCAGGCAGATGTCGAGCTGTTCGTCGGCGGTGTTGACGGTGAACGGGCGGGTCGGTGTGGTCGAGGACGGCAGCACATGGGGCTCACCGGCGATCCGGATGATGTCCGGGGCGTGGCCGCCGCCGGCGCCCTCGGTGTGAAAGGCGTGGAAGCTGCGGCCGTTCACGGTGCGCAGCAGGTCCTCCACGAAGCCGGCCTCGTTGAGGGTGTCGCTGTGGATCGCGACCTGGACGCCGGCCGCGTCCGCCACCCGGAGCGCCGTGTCGATCACGGCCGGGGTGGCGCCCCAGTCCTCGTGGACCTTGAAACCGCCCACCCCGGAGCGCAACTGCTCCCACAGCGCCTCCTCGGACACCGTGGTCCCGCGGCCCAGGAACAGGACGTTGACCGGCCAGGGGTCGAACGCCTCCAGCATGCGCTCCATCCACCAGCCGCCGGGGGTCGCCAGGGCCGCCTTCGAGCCGTCGGTGGCGCCGGTGCCGCCGCCGACCAGGGTGGTGGTGCCCATCTCCAGCGCGACCACGGAAATCTCCGGGGTGACATAGTGGACGTGGGTGTCCACCGTCCCCGCCGTCATGATCAGCCCGCTGCCGTTGACCATCTCGGTGGACGGCCCGATCACCAGGTCGGGGTGGACACCGTCCATGATGTCGGGGTTGCCGCTCTTGCCGAGCGCGACGATCCGGCCGTCCCGGATGCCGACGTCGGCCTTGACCACGCCCCAGTGGTCCAGCACCACCACGCCGCCGATCACGAGGTCCGGTGTTCCCTCGGCGCGGGTGGCGTGGGACTGCCCCTGCGACTCCCGGCCCGACTTGCCGCCGCCGAACACCGCCTCGTCGCCCCCGACGCAGCGGTCCTCCTCGACCTCGATGAACAGATTGGTGTCCGCCAGCCGGATGCGGTCGCCCGTGGTCGGCCCGAGCGAGGCCACGTACTGCCGTCTGTCGATCTCAGCCATCGAGAGCACCTCCGCACAGGCCGCGCAGGCCGAGGACGACGCGTCGGCCGGCCAGCGGGACGAGTTCGACCTCCACGGTGGCGCCCGGGGCGAACCGCACCATCGCGCCCGCCAGGATGTTCAGATGTCTGCCCCAGGCCAGGTCCCGGTCGAACCGCAGGGCCGGGTTCGCCTCGGCGAAGTGGTAGTGCGAGCCGACGCTGACCGGCCGGTCGGCGGTGTTGTCCACCCGCACCGTGACCACGGACCGCCCCGCGTTGATGGTGACGGGTCCGTCGGCATAGACGATCTGCCCCGGCGACCCCTCCAACTCGCCCGAGTCGGCGTCAAAATGAATCATCCCCGTATGCCCGCTCCTCCCGGACGCGGGTACGAGTTCCTCCCCCGAGCCGGGACCGAGCCGAGGGCCGGTCACTGGATCGGCTCCTGCACCGCGATCAGCTTCGTGCCGTCCGGAAAGGTCGCCTCCACCTGCACCTGGGTGAGCATCTCCGGTACGCCCTCCATCACGTCCTCCCGGCGCAGCAGACCCCGGCCGGCGTTCTGCAGATCGGCCTTGGTGCGGCCGTCGCGGGCGCCCTCGAGGAGGAACGAGGCGATGAACGCGGTCGCCTCGGGGAGATTCAGTCTCAGGCCGCGTTCCCTGCGCTCCAGGGCGAGCTTGGCCGCCGTGTAGATCATCAGGCGTTCCCGCTCCGGCAGACTCAGCAGCATCACTACCTCCAGGCGTCTCGCACCGGACCCCCGGGCACTGGGTACGAGCAACGGCACCCTTGAATGATCATCAGGTGATAAATCACCTCGATCGTGACATGGCGGTGACCCGACGGCATCTCGGTGGGGTGAGTACGGCGGCGCCGTGGACGGCGAAGAGCGGACGGGGACGGCGTGCGGTCGGCCGAACGGCGGACGATGGATCCTCGGACCCGTGTTCGGCGTCTTCCCTCAGGGCTGTGCTTCCATGTGCGGGATCTGCGGGATCTGTGCACATGACAGGTACGGCCGGGTCGTAGGGACATTCAAGGACACCGGCGGAGGGCATGACCGAGGACGAGTTCGACGCTTTCTACGCGGCCGCGTTCCCCCGTCTGACCGGGCAGCTCTTCGCCTTCACCGGGGATCTGGGCGAGGCCCAGGACGTGGTCCAGGAGGCGTTCGTGCGGGCCTGGGACCGGCGCCACAAGCTCCAGGCCGACGGGGCACCCGAGGCGTGGACCCGTACCGTCGCCATGCGTCTGGCGGTCAGCCGCTGGCGACGGGCTAAGCGCTGGCTGGAACTGGTGCGCCATTCCGCGCCGCCGGAGTCGACCCCCGGCCCCGGCCCCGAACGCGCCGCGCTGGTGACCGCGTTGCGCCGACTGCCGGAAACCCAGCGGATGGCCGTCGTCCTCCACCATCTGTGCGACCTCACGGTCGAGCAGGTAGCCTCCGAGACCGGCGCGCCCGTGGGGACGGTCAAGGCCCGGCTGTTCCGGGGGCGGGCGGCACTGGCCAAGGAGCTGGCGGTGGACGAGGCCGAGGAGCCGGCCTGGAGGGAGGGCGGCCGTGTCGGATGAACTCGCCACCGCGTTGCGCGAATTGGCGGCGGACCACGAAGCGCCGCCGCCCGTGCCGGCCGCCGAGGTACGTACCCGGGCACGGCGCCGTGCCCGCCGTCGCCGGACCACGGTCGGGTTCGGCATGGTGACCACGGCGGCCTGCGTGCTGACGACGATCGGGCTCACCGTGCACGCCGAGGAGCCCGGCCACCACCGTCACCTCCCGGCCGCCTCGTCCGGCGCCCGGGCCTCCGGTGCCCCGACGGCCGCCGGCACGGACGGCTTCCTCGACCTGGACCGCCGCACGCTCACGATCGGCGGCCACGTCATGCGTGTCGACTCGTACGCAGTCACCGCGCTGCCTCCCGGCCACCTACTGACCGTGCGCGCCAAGCACAAGGCCGTGACGCTGCCGGGCGACCCGAGCGCCGAGAACCGCCGGGGCACCGAGGTCCCGTACGTGGTGGAACTGCGGACCGGCGACCGGCCGCCCGTCTACGCGGGCGCCCTGGCCGGCGGCACCAAGCCCCTGGGCGTCCCCGGCGCGAAGACCGGCTGGCTGGGCCTGAGCGTCAAGGACGCGCGGTGGTTCTACGCCCGCATCCGGCAGGGCGAACTCATCGAGATCACCTCCACCGTTCCTAATCAGTGAGCAGGAGTGAGTCTTGGACCCAAACCTGGTCGACTGGCGCATCCCGAACGGTTGTGGATGCACTGGTCACCCGCGTTCGCGCCGCGTCCGGCGACACGGATCGTGTCCGTGGTCCGGGGATGCGGGGGCGGGTTTCCTCACGCCCGCGGGTGCCGTGTCCGGCCTGGGCGGTCCGATGCCCCACACGATCGCTCTGGTCGTGTGGGGGCGGTGCCGTCCGTCGCCGGACGCGGTGCCCGAGAGCGCGTCGCCCGATCGCGACGCCGGCGGCGTCGTGACGGGTGGTCCTGCGGTTCTTCGAGGTGAGGGGCTTCTGCCAGTGCTCGGCTCCCCAGCGAGAGGTGTAGGCGGGGTCGACGACGACGACGGCGATGCCGAGTTCGGCCGCCATCGACACCAGCCGTGCCCGCAGCCTGGCGACGGGCATGCCGCTGATGAGCCTGCGGAACCGCTTTTTGCGGCCGTGCTTCTCTCGCGTCTTCTCCGCGCCGAAGTCCAGGTCCTCGACCGCGATGGAGACGCCTTCGCGTCGAGCCCAGTGAAGGAGGCGGGTGAGGGCGTGCCGCACCTGGGCGTCCCGGTGCTGGGCGGTGCCGTCGAGGTCGTAGAGGAATCGGCGGGGCTCACCCATCGGGTTGCCGTGCTCGTCCAGCCGCCAGGCGGCGAGGTGGTCGGCGTTGGTGTCCACACCGATGAGCCCGTTCGCCCTGGCTACGGCCAGGGGAACGGTCTGGACCGGGGGAATCGTCCACGACGCGGTGAGGTACCAGCGGCCCCGGTCCACGTCCAGGTGGATGCGGTAGGCGACAGCACGGTTCGCCGATACGCGGTCGGCCCACTCCTCGCCGCGGTGCCGGAAATCGATCCGGCCGTCGAGCACGTACCGGCCACGCGGGGCGTTGGCCAGGTGCGCCATCGGAGCCGGGAGCTTGATGCTGACCTCGCCGTCGGAGCCCACGCGGATGGTCTCGTTTCCCAAACGCTTGCCCGACTCCCCGTCTGCCTGGAGGAACCAGCGTTCGGCCTCCCAGCGTTGCCGCCACTCGTGCTCGGCGAGCTGGGCGGCTTCCAGATTGTGCCGGCTGCGAGCCAGTCGCTTCCCGCCCCGCACCACGTGCACGACACCGGCCCCACGGTCGGACCGCTCGCGCTCCAGCCGGTCTTCCAGCACATGCAGGCGCCGGGTCTTTTGGAACCACTCCTGCTTCGTGCGGTAGCCGCCCGGCGCTCGCTTCGTGCCTTTCTCCCCGACCGGCCGGGACAGGCGGTGCGCGATCGTGCGCACCCCGGCCTCAAGGTTCTGGATGTGGGCGAGCTGGGCACGGCGCGAGAGGCCCCACTGGTCGTGGGTGGCCTTCGTGATGATCCCGGCCCAGCGGGAGGACGACTCCTCGGTCAGGGCCCGCTTGCGCTCCGCCCACTGGTCGCTGTCGTGATCGGTACCCGCCCGGCAACGTGCCCTGAGGTCGGCACAGGCCAGCGAACCCAGATGTGCGCCCACCAGGGGCAACACCTCACGGTCCCGCTGGGACATGCCTTTGATGTTGGTGCGGATCGCCACCCCGGACGGGCCCGGCGCAACGAACGGCGCCTCGATCGCGCGCAGTGTGGAGTCAGCCATGCTCGGCGGCCTCCAAAGCCTTGCGGGCACGGTTCTTCGCCGACCGGCGACCGTACAGGCGAGCACAGAACGAGGTCAGCACCTCCACCATGTCGCGCACCAGGTCGTCTTCGACCTCGCCGTCATCAAGGACCACGAGGCGGCGCCCATGTGCGGACAGGGCGGCTTCGACAAGTTCGGTGTTCATCCGGCCCAGCCGGTCCTTGTGCTCGACCACCACAGTGGTCACGTCCGGATCGGCCAGCAGCCGCTTGGCTTTGGGACGGGCACCGTTCATACCGGATGCGATCTCCGCCTCCACGCGCACCACCCGGTGACCGGCCTGCGCCGCCCACCGGGACAGCCGGGCGACCTGCCGTTCCAGGTCGGTCTTCTGGTCATGGGAGGAGACACGGGCATACAAGCCCAGCCCGCCGACCGCCTCGGGCGCGGCGTTGCCCCCCACGTTCACGAGGATCGTACGCGGGCCGACCCTCCCCCAGACTCCGTCCGGGGGGACCCCCATCCGCCGGTACCGGCAGCGTCCC
The DNA here is from genome assembly GCF_052246875.1 of Streptomyces sp. GDS52. Lineage (NCBI taxonomy): Bacteria > Bacillati > Actinomycetota > Actinomycetes > Kitasatosporales > Streptomycetaceae > Streptomyces > Streptomyces sp. GDS52. Next base: position 2,229,049 of record NZ_CM125966.1, on the reverse strand, counting down.
CTCGCGGAACCAGCGATACGCGGTCTGCGGATGCACGCCCTGCGCCTTCGCCCATTCCGTGAGATTCATGCTCTGACAACGACACTCACTCACACATGGTTACGCACACTCACCCGACCTCGAAGACCAGCAGTTGAAGACCCCCGCGACCGCTACCGACGTCAGCCCCCGGATGAACGAGCGCTGCAGTGCCAGGAAGGCGATGGACGCCAGTGAGCTGCCCGGCGAGTTGAGGAACTCGCCGGGCTCCAGGCCGAAGACGGCGAGCACCGCGTTCAGGGGGGTGATCAGGCACGCCCCACGCGTCCTGCGCGACGTCGGCGACCGAACCCGGCGCCGAGGTGAACGGCTGTCCGGAACCGCTCAGCCGGCCGCGGACCGCAGGCGTTCGTCGCACCACCGGCGGGCGGCCTCGGCGACCTGTTCCAGCGCGCCGGGCTCCTCGAACAGGTGGGTGGCGCCCGGTACGACCCGCAGGGTGTGCGGACCGCCCAGCCTGCGGGCCGCCTCCTGGTTGAGCCGTATCACCTGGTCGTCCCGTCCGCCGACGATCAGCAGGACCGGCATCCGTACGGACTCCAGGGCGTCGCCCGCCAGATCCGGCCGTCCACCGCGCGACACCACGGTCAGCACCCGGGCGGGCCGCTCGGCGGCGGCGACCAGGGCCGCGCCCGCACCGGTGCTGGCGCCGAACAGGGCGACGGGAAGGTCCAGGGTCTCGGGCAGGACCTCGAGCCAGTCGATCGAGGCCACCAGACGGCGGGCCAGCAGGGCGATGTCGAAGCGATGCTCGCCGGTCACCGTGTCGCGCCGCTCCTCCTCCTCGGTGAGCAGGTCGATCAGCAGGGTGCCGAGCCCCGCGGTACGCAGTTCGGCGGCGACCGCGCGGTTGCGCGGGCTGTGCCGGGAGCTGCCGCTGCCGTGCGCGAACAGCACGACCGCCCGTGCGGGCCCCGGCACGTCGAGGTCGCCCGTCAGCTCGATGTCGCCGACGGGCACCGTGCACACTCGGGAGATCATCGGCCTCACCCTTTTCCTCGCTGCCTCGCTGCCCGGCTGCCCCGCTACCGTGAGGCGCCGGCTTCCCGCTCGCGCCGCAGCCGACGGATCACGACCCACAGATCGACCGCCGCCGACAGGGCGAGCACACCGCAGACGACCGTGAGCATGACCAGCGCGCCGCGGCCGGGGCTGTCGCCGGGCCCGGATTCCGCGGCCCAGAGGCCGAAGAGCACGGCCGCCGCGGTGAAGAGCGGCAGGAAGGCACCCGCCAGCAGCAGCCGCAGCCGGAGCGGACTGCGGGCGGTGACCGGTTCGGTGCCCGTCCGCGGCCACCGCCGGCCGATCGCCCCGGAGCGCGCCCTCGGCGCCTCCCGAGTGGTCGCGTCGGGGTCTTCGTCGCGCACGATGTGCCTCCGTCAACGGTTGGGGGCGGCCCTGCTGACGTCCGCCAGGGCCGAACGCGGGTCCTCGGTGGTGGCGAGGTCGCCGAGACTGACGATGCCGACCGGGCAGCCGCCGCGCTCCACCACCGGCAGGCGGCGCACCGCGTACCGCCGCATCAGCTCGATCGCGTGATCGGTGCTGTCGTCCGGCGCCAGGGTCACCACCGGCGGGCGGGTGCACACCGAGCCGACGGACGTGGCGGCGGGGTCGAGGCCCTCGGCGAGGGCCCGGATCACGATGTCCCGGTCGGTGAGCATGCCGAACAGATCACAGTCGTACGTCACCAGGACATCGCCGATGTCCTGCTCGCGCATCAGCCGGGCAGCTCGCGCCACCGTGGTCATGGGCTCGACGGCGGCGGTGCCGGGCGACATCACGTCACGTATCCGCGTGGTCATGAAAACCTCCGGTTCCCGCGTCGGCGGTGCGTCGCACCGCCCGCGTAGCCCGTACCGGCGGCGGCAAACCGTTCGGGAGGGACGCGGTGCCGTCGCCTGAACCCACCCCGTCCGTCATGGGCGCCGGTTCGAGCGTCGACGCAGGGTGAAGAGGCAGGCGAGCATGCCGAGGGCCCAGGCGATCAGGAGGGCGCCCCACAGCGGCATGGTCACCATCGGAACGAGAAGCCGGATCTCGACGCTCGCGCGGTTCTCGAAGATGAAGATCAGAGCGATCGCGGTGATCAGGACGAACGGCGCGAGGCGGCGGACGCCCGGGCGGGAAAAGAACGGCGTGTGCGCCTTGTGGCCTGTACCGGTCCGAGTCATGGGGTCTCTCCATCACGTCGCCCCTGCCTCCAGGGTCCTCTTCCAGCAGGTGACACGCCACCGAAGGGGCCACGCGAACCGCCCACCGCCGATCGCCGGTACCAGCACGGGGGGCGCCCCTCGGGCCGGGCCTCGGGTGCGTCCTCAGCGCCCCCATCAGGTCCGGCACCACGGTGGCACCGGGCGCGATGCCGCGCAGCGGGCCCGGGCCCCTTGCCGGGTAGAGTTTCCCGCTGCGCTCGTCCCCGCCGTTCCGGCGTGCGGCCCGGAGCGCGACCGCCGTGGCGGGGTCCCGATCGGACCCGGACGGCACCCGAAGACTTCCGGGCGATGACGCCCGACCGGCACCGGATGGCTGCCGCCCTGTCCGGCAGGGTCCCGCCGAGGCGGCCGGACCGCCGAAGACTCCACACCTTGCGGAGTCGGTACGACGCGCACGTGCGTCCAGCGGCATGGACGTGTGCGCCCGAACAGGAACGGTTGTATGTCCTCACCGCTGTCCGCGGCCCTCAAACCGCGCATGTCCAAGCCCGACTGGCTCGCTTCCCCCAAGGTCCTCCGTACCGAGGTGCTGGCCGGGCTGGTCGTGGCCCTGGCCCTGATCCCGGAGGCCATCTCCTTCTCGATCATCGCCGGCGTCGACCCCGGCGTCGGCCTGTTCGCCTCGTTCACCATGGCGGTCGTCATATCCGTCGTGGGCGGCCGCAAGGCGATGATCTCCGCCGCCACCGGCGCGGTCGCCCTCGTCATCGCCCCCCTCAACCGCGAGCACGGACTGGGGTACCTGGTCGCCGCCGTCATCCTGGCCGGTGTCTTCCAGGTGGTTCTGGGGGCCCTCGGCGTGGCGAAGCTCATGCGGTTCGTGCCCCGCTCGGTGATGGTCGGCTTCGTCAACGCGCTCGCCGTCCTGATCTTCATGGCCCAGGTGCCGGAGGTGCGCGACGTCCCCTGGGCGGTCTACCCGCTCGTCGTCGCCGGCCTGGCCCTCATGGTGTTCTTCCCGAAGGTCACCCGGACCGTTCCGGCGCCGCTGGTCTCCATCGTGGTGCTGACCGTGATCACCGTCGCCGCCGGCATCGCGGTCCCCACGGTCGGCGACCGGGGCGAACTGCCGTCCTCCCTGCCCGTCCCCGGCCTGCCGGACGTGCCCTTCACCATGGACACGCTGACCCTCATCGCCCCGTACGCGCTCGCCATGGCGCTGGTGGGACTGATGGAGTCGCTGATGACGGCCAAGCTCGTCGACGACATCACCGACACCCACTCCGACAAGACCCGCGAGTCCGTCGGCCAGGGCATCGCCAACATCGTCACCGGGTTCTTCGGCGGCATGGGCGGCTGCGCCATGATCGGCCAGACGATGATCAACGTCCGTGTCTCCGGCGCCCGGACCCGCCTGTCCACGTTCCTGGCCGGCGCCTTCCTGATGGTGCTGTGCATCGTCTTCGGGCCCGTCGTCTCCGACATCCCCATGGCCGCCCTCGTCGCCGTCATGGTCATGGTGTCGGTGGCCACCTTCGACTGGCACTCCGTCCGGCCCAAGACCCTCAAGCGCATGCCGCCGGGCGAGACCGTGGTCATGGCGACCACCGTGATCGTCGTGGTCGCCACCCACAACCTCGCCGTCGGCGTCGTCGTCGGCTCCGTCACCGCGATGGTCATCTTCGCCAAGCGGGTGGCCCACCTGGCCGACGTCTCCGGGGTGGTCGACCCCGACGGCACACAGGTCGTCTACTCGGTCACCGGCGAACTGTTCTTCGCCTCCTCCAACGACCTGGTCCATCAGTTCGACTACAAGGGCGACCCGGACGACGTGGTCATCGACCTCTCCGGCACCCACATCTGGGACGCCTCGTCCGTGGCCGCCCTGGACGCCATCGAGACCAAGTACGCCCGACGGGGCAAGAAGGTCACCGTCACGGGCCTCAACGAGCCCAGCGCCCACATGCGCCGACGCCTGGCCGGACAACTCACCGACAGCCACTGACCCACGACCCCGCCGGCCGGCCCGGCCCGGCTCGCCCGGCCCGGCCCGGCAACCGGGTGACACGTCGCCACGGTGCGAACGCGTGCCTGGTGCGGCGCCGGGCGGCGCCGGTGACTTCCGGTCAACTCCACTGGAGCGACGGCCGATCGTGCGTACGGGTGGCGGTGACGCCGAAGATTCCCGTCGACCCATTACCAAGCGTTTATCGAGCAGATACCTTTCTCCTTGCCGGTGGTAGGGGTGGAGCGATCCAGCCATCCCCGCCTGTCCGGAGTACCACCGCACGTCGTTCGGCCTGTTTTCGGTTCTACACCCATTCCTCATGGACCACCGGAAGGAAGCGCTTTGAACGCTCGGAACCGCCGCACCACGGTAGTCGCCGTATCCGTCGCAGGGCTCATAACGCCGCTGCTGCTGATCGGTTCGGGCACCGCCTCCGCCCACAGCGACCCTGCCAAGGAGGCTGCCAAGCTCGCGAAGAAGCTCGTCAAGAAGAGCGACGCCAAGGATGCCCACGAGCATCTGAGACAGTTCCAGCGGATCGCCGACAAGAACGGGAACACCCGGGTGGCCGGGTCGAAGGGGCACCGGCAGTCGGCCGAGTACGTCGAAGGCCTGCTGCGGAAGGCCGGGTACTCGGTGACCCGGAACGCGTTCGACTTCCCGTTCACCGAGACGCTGGCGCAGAGCCTGCGGGTGGTGTCGCCGCAGCAGCAGGACGTTCCGGTGACCGCCATGACGTACTCCGCCAGCAGCCCGGTCGGCGGCATCACCGCACCGGTCGCGGTGGTGCCGGTCGACGACACCACCGGCTGCGAGCCGGGGGACTACGCCTCCGGGACGTTCACCGGCAAGATCGCGCTGATCAAGCGCGGCGGCTGCACCTTCGCGGAGAAGCAGGAGGCCGCCGCCGGCGCGGGCGCGGCCGGCGCGATCATCTACAACAACACCGAGGGCGCGCTCAGCGGCACCCTGGGAGACCCGGCCGTCGCCAAGATTCCGGCAGGCGGCGTCACCCAGGCGGACGGCGAGGCGCTCGCGGCCAAGGCCGCCGCCGGCGAGGTGACCGTCAACCTGGAGATCCGCACCTTCTCGGAGACCCGGCGCACCTACAACGTGATCGCCGAGACCAAGGGCGGAAAGGCCGACAACGTGGTGATGTTCGGTGCCCACCTGGACTCGGTGGCGGACGGCCCGGGCATCAACGACAACGGCTCCGGCTCCGCCGGCATCCTCGACGTGGCCCTGAACCTCGCCCACGAGAAGACCGGGAACAAGGTGCGCTTCGCCTGGTGGTCGGCCGAGGAGTTCGGCCTGCTGGGCTCGGAGGCGTACGTCGACAGCCTCTCGGCGGCGGACCGCGCGAAGATCAAGCTGTACCTGAACTTCGACATGATCGCCTCGCCCAACTACGCCCAGTTCGTCTACGACGGCGACGACTCCGACCGGGTCGGAGCCGGCCCCGGCCCGGAGGGCTCGGCACAGCTGGAGCGGCAGATCACCGACTACCTGGACAGCCGGCGCATCCCGTACGAGGGCACCGACTTCACCGGCCGGTCGGACTACGGGCCGTTCATCGAGGTGGGCATCCCCTCGGGCGGCACCTTCACCGGCGCCGAGGGCATCAAGACGGCCGAGCAGGCGAAGGCGTACGGAGGCAAGGCCGGTGTCGCGTACGACGCCTGCTACCACGCCGCCTGCGACAACCTGAAGAACATCAGCATGAAGGCGTTCGACGTCAACATCGACGTCATCGCCAACGCGGTGGGCCGGTACGCCTGGGACACCAGCCCGCTGAGCAAGCCGGTGGCGCCGCGGAACACCGAGGGTTCGGCGGGCAGCGGCGGCGGCCTGCACGAGGGCCACGGCCACGAGGTCACCGAGTAACTCCCGGCACACACAAGGGGAGGGCCGGACAATCCGGCCCTCCCCTTCAGCCGCTGCGGCTCCTCCCGGAGGGAGCCCCCGGCCGGGCACCCCGCCCCGACGTCGATGTCAGACCTTGATGACGGTGACGCGGGAGCCGCACAGGGCGGTGAGACCCTCGGGTGCCGAGGTACGAACCGCCCCGGGCCCGGGGCGGCGAGGGCGGCGAGGCCGAGCATGGCGTCGACGGCGTTCCCGGCACGAGCCACTGCCCAGAACGGCGCCCGCCGGGTGGTGCGGAGAGCTGTGCGGCCCCTGTGCTGCGGGGTCGGCGTCGGCGACGGGTGCCATGCCGAAAACCGTGAACAGTCAGCGGGCATGTGTCACTCAAGCGCTCACATGAGCGACACCAGGACAGCAGTCTCCAAAGTGCTCACGACTTCGGGACGGTGTGCCCTCTCCAACGACTACGAGGTCAAGCTGGCCAAGCTGAAGGGTGAATTCGTCTGGCACACCCACGAGGACACCGACGAACTGTTCCTCGGCATCAGCGGCCGGCTCACCATCCAGCTCAGGGACGGCGACGTCACGCTCGAACCGGGCGAGCTGTTCGTGGTGCCCCGCGGTGTCGAACACTGCCCCGGTGGCCGACGAGGAGACCGCCATCCTGCTGCTGGAACCGGCAGGGGTCCTCAACACAGGTGACGCGGGTGGGCCACTGACCAAAGCCGCCGAGGCCTTGTACTGACTTCACGGCGCCCGGACACTGTCAGGGCAGGGAGGCGCTCCATCCTCGAGTTCTTGGACCCTTCCTGTTCCATGGCTGCTCGACCGGCACGCTGACGCCCTGAGTGTCAGCGAACGGCAGGTCGCCGCCCTCCACGAAGTGGCCCTGGCCGTACGCGTGTGCCGCTCCCGTTACGAGAAGAGCGAAGGGTTGGACTCCCAGCAGGCCACTCGTGATGTGCAGACCCTCGCCGAGGCGGGCATCCTCACCGCGGTCGGCCGGACCAACGGTCCGGAGAAGCGGCATCGGTGCATCTCGTGCCGGAGCTGACGGGTGTGGTGCGGCCGCGATCAAGTACTGGATTCGGGGAGGGGCTTTGGGAACGGAAACGGGTCTACTCGCGTACGTCGGCAACGATGTGCCGGACCGGTTGCGACGGGTGGGGTCGGCGGACCTGACGCGGACGACAGGCCGGAACAGGGCCTGTCGTCGCTGGGGGACGGCCGTTTCGGTCCGCGCGCGGCTCGTTGCGGTGGCGACCATGTCCTTGCTGGGGGCAGGCTGCGGGATGCTGGGCGATCCGGTCAAGGACCACTGGGAGTCCAGAACCGAGTTTTCAAGTTGTGGCGAAGTGAGCTTGGCCCAGGGTGAGGAGATACAGAAGCAGGCGGTGCGGGAAATCGTCTGTCTCCGGCGAGCCCTGAAGAGTGGTGAGAGCGCGGAACTGAAGGTGACTCATCCCACTGTGGAAGGTGACCCGATCCGCGAGTACTACCGCTTGACGCCGCAGGGCGGGCTTGAGGTGTACACCGACAGCACGGACGACCGCTACTCGGACCGGAAGTGGTCATTCGCTGAGTGCCACACCCCGGAATGGCTGGCTGAGATTTCCTGCGGTCAATGACCAGGCCAACACCAGGAGGCCTCCTCCAAAGCCTCCTGGCACGGGTGTCCGGTCGGAGCCGTTCTCGTGTCCGGCTCCTGTGACTGCCCCGTGTTCCCCGTGGTTTCCCGCTCGATCGGGCACGCCGGGGCGCGGGCGGCTCTCCCGGCTTCCCGGTGAGGGAGGCCGGGGGAGAGTGTCTCTTCGGGTCTAGCCGACGGTCACGTGGCCGTCTGCGGTCGCTTGCGGCCGTCGGGCTGATACGGCGCTCACCGCGGAGCCACAGACCAGGACCGCTGACAGCGCGATCAGGCTGGTCAGCACGTCTTGGATCTGTGCGACGGGGACGTAGACGACCACGATGACGACGAGGACGGCAGCCCGGTCGCGCAGTCGGGGGATCGAAAGTGAGTTTGCCGAGGTCACACTCATAGCAGTACCTCCTGGGTGCCCGCCCTCCGGTTGTTGCTCTCGCCAGGAAACCTGCGCAGCGATCGGTGGGCTTTCATGTCGGGCCACTGTGATGTAGATCTCCCCTTGGCGCGTGATGAAGTAACGATGCGTAAGGGTGATATGACTTGTAGTCATGACGCGTGGGGGTGTGTGAAGCCATGACATCCGCAATGCGAACGGCAAGGCTCGCCCGGCAAGGTCGGCGGGGTTGCGGCAGGCACCGCGGTCGTGTCGAGCTGACGGAGACCCAGCCCACCGCGGGGAAGAAGCAGGCTCGGGAACCGGCGCTCATCCCCGGCCAGATCGTCAACCGCGAGATCGAGGAACTCCTGCGCGAGCACGAGTGATCACGCGCGTGGGCCGTCGGTCCTCCAGCCCGCGCGGCCCGAGGGGCTTCGCCGTGTCTCGGCCGTGTGCCGTCGGCCGCGGGTTGCCGGCCGGACCTGCCGCGTCGTCTCCCGTCCCCCTGCCGGACGGCTGCCCCAGGGATTCCGTCCGGTTCGCGCTCTACGCCCGGGCCGGCGCGCTGGCGACCCTCACGGTATGAGGCTTTCGGGAGAGGGGCCGCGGCGACTGGGTGGTGGGCAGTCCCGCTGCCCGTACTGCGGGCTGCCGCAGGACCGGGTGGCGACACTCGAACAGGACTGGGTGCTGCTGGAGCCGGACCTGCGCCCGCCGGCCCATACGGTGCCGCCGGAGCATCGGTGGATCGAGCTGTTCGACGGGCGGGTGACGGTCTACGGAGTGTGTCCGCCGGATCAGTTCCAGCGGTGCCGCGTCGAGCACGGTCTCGTCTGCCCGGCACGGCCTCTGCCGGATCTGTGGCCGTGGTTGACGAGCCTGCGAGGGGAGAACACGCGGCGAGTGGAGCGGCGGGACGACCCGGCGCCGCCTCCGCCCCCTGAGGAGTGGCCGAACGCCGGCTGACGCACCCGGATGCACATACGCGAAGACCCCGGCCTCAGCGTTTCCGCTGGTGACGGGGTCTTTGGGCACCTCATACTGGGTGCCCCCGGCAGGATTCGAACCTGCGCACACGGCTCCGGAGGCCGTTGCTCTATCCCCTGAGCTACGGGGGCGTGTCGGTTGCGGTGATCGCTTCGACGGGTAGAACAGTACCAGTTCTGGAGGGGTGGGTAGGAACCCGTTTCCCGGAGGGCGTCACCCTGGGTGCTCGCGGGGCACCCCTGGGGGTGGAAGTGCGGAAAACGCGGACGCGGTGGCCGGTCTCGACCTACTCTCGAGTGGTGCCAGGGGCGTCGCGCCGGGTTCTTGTTGTGGACGACAACAAGGTCATCCGGCAGTTGATCAGGGTCAATCTCGAGCTTGAGGGCATCGAGGTCGTGACCGCGGCCGATGGTGCCGAGTGTCTGGAAGTCGTCCATCAGGTGCGGCCCGACCTCGTCACCCTCGATGTCGCCATGCCGCGGCTGGACGGGCTCAGGACGGCGGCCCGGTTGCGTTCCGATCCCCGTACCCGTGAGCTTCCGCTCGCCATCATCAGTGCCTGTACCCAGTACGAGGTCGAGAGCGGGCTCGAGGTCGGGGTCGACGCCTTCCTCGCCAAGCCTTTCGAGCCCAGTGAACTCGTACGCGTCGTCGGGCAGTTGATCGAGCGGCGGCGATGCGGGGGTAACGGGGGCGACGGGGGCAGGAGCGGTGGTCGTGGTACCGGGGGCGCCGAGCGGGCCGCCGGGCACGCCGGGGGGTAGGACCTGTCCGGCAAGGCGTCCACATGGCGGACTCCCGGGGAAACGGCTCGCCCACCCACCCCCCTCCTCCCCTACGCTGGTCCCGTGACCCCCGTCGAGCTCTCCCGCACCGTGCTGCACGCGGTGCGTCGTGCTGTCGACGCAGGGGAGCTGCGGGTGACCGTTCCCGAGCGGGTCGCCCTCGCGCCGCCGGGACCCGGGGGCTGCGGGGAGTACGCCACCAACGTCGCGCTTCAGCTGGCCGGCCCGGCCGGGCACACGCCCCGGCACGTCGCCGAGGTGCTGCGGGCCCGGCTCCTTCAGGACGGCCAGGACGGCGGCATCAGTGACGTCGTCGTCACCGGGCCCGGGTTCATCAACATCAGTCTGCGGGGGGCCGCTCCCGCCGCCCTCGTGGAGGAGATCCTGCGGGCCGGGAGCGCCGGCAGCACTCCTTACGGGCATCGGTACGGTGCGAGCGGGGAGCGGGTGCTGCTGCACGGGGCCGCCGAGGTGCGTGCCCTGGTGCAGGTCGACGCCCTCGCGCGCATCCTGCGGTCCCAGGGTGTGGAGGTGCGGACCAGGTGCGATGCGGCGGTCTCCGCGCCCGAGTGGGATGCCGTTCTGGACGGCCTGGGGGTCGTCCTCGACGGCGCCGGCGACGGTGACCCGTACGACGCCCCCCGGGTCGAGGTCCGGCCCGTGCCCGCTCCCGGTGACCCGCTGCCCCTCGGCCGGGACGCCGCGCGGTGGGCGTTGCTCCGGCCCGCGGCGCACGACCGGCCCCGGATCACCGGCGAGCACCTGGTCCAGCGGGAGGACAACCCCCTCTTCCGGGTGCGCTACGCCCACGCCCGTACCCGTGCCCTCCTGCGCAACGCCGCCGACCTCGGGTTCGCTCCCGAGCCCGGCCCCGTCGACGTGAGCGGAACCCGGCCCCTGCTCGCCGCCCTCGCCGACCACCCCCGCGTCCTGGCCGCTGCCGCCCGGCACCGTGCCCCCGACCGGCTCGCCCGGCACCTCGTCACCGTCGCCGATGCCACGCAGCCCCTGCTCCCCACCGTGCTGCCCCTCGGTGAGGAGAAACCCTCGGCCGCCCACCGCGCCCGGCTCGCGCTCGCCGAAGCCGCCGGGACGGTGCTGGCCGGCGGCCTGTTCCTGCTCGGCATCGACGCACCCGACCATCTGTGAAAGAGCACGCGAAGAATGAGCCGTTCCGCACACCCCGCCGGACCCCGCTACGCCGACGTCCTCCCCGAGGGGCACTATTCCGCGCCGCCCGCCGATCTCAACGCCCTCGACCCGAAGGTGTGGGCGCAGACCGTCGGCCGTGACGAGGACGGTGTGGTCATCGTCGGCGGGATCTCCGTGACGCGGCTCGCCGAGGAGTTCGGGACCCCCGCCTACATCCTCGACGAGACCGACTTCCGCGCCCGCGCGCGGGCCTGGCGCAGTGCCTTCGGGAACGACGCCGACGTGTTCTACGCCGGTAAGGCGTTCCTCTCCCGGGCCGTCGTGCGGTGGCTCGACGAGGAGGGGCTGAACCTCGACGTCTGCTCCGGCGGGGAACTGGCCACCGCCCTGTCCGCCGGTATGCCCGCCGACCGGATCGCCTTCCACGGCAACAACAAGTCCGTGGCGGAGATCCGCCGGGCCGTCGAGGCCGGTGTCGGGCGGATCGTGCTCGACTCCTTCCAGGAGATCGTCCGGGTCGCGCACATCGCGCAGTCGCTCGGCACCCGGCAGCGGGTGCAGATCCGGGTCACCGTCGGCGTCGAGGCGCACACCCACGAGTTCATCGCCACCGCCCACGAGGACCAGAAGTTCGGGATCCCGCTCGCCGGCGGGCAGGCCGCCGAGGCCGTGCGGCGGGCGCTCCGGCTGGACGGGCTGGAGGTCATCGGGATCCACTCGCACATCGGGTCGCAGATCTTCGACATGTCGGGGTTCGAGGTCGCCGCGCACCGGGTCATCGGGCTGCTCAGGGAAATCCGTGACGAGCACGGGGTCGAGCTGCCCGAGATCGACCTCGGGGGCGGCCTCGGCATCGCCTACACCAGCGACGACGACCCCCGCGAGCCGCACGAGATCGCCAAGGCGCTGACCGAGATCGTCACCCGGGAGTGCGAGGCCGCCCGCCTCGGTGTCCCGCGCATCTCCGTGGAGCCGGGGCGTGCCATCGTCGGGCCGACCGCCTTCACGGTGTACGAGGTCGGTACCGTCAAGCCGCTGGACGGCCTGCGCACCTACGTCTCCGTCGACGGCGGGATGTCGGACAACATCCGCACCGCGCTGTACGACGCCGAGTACAGCGTCGCCCTCGTCTCCCGCCGCTCCGACGCCGAGCCGATGCTCAGCCGGGTCGTCGGCAAGCACTGCGAGAGCGGGGACATCGTGGTGCGCGACGCCTTCCTGCCGGCGGACCTGGCGCCGGGCGACCTGATCGCCGTACCGGCCACCGGGGCGTACTGCCGGTCGATGGCCAGCAACTACAACCACGTTCTCCGCCCGCCCGTCGTCGCCGTCGCGGACGGCGAGGCACGGGTGATCGTCCGGCGCGAGACCGAGGAGGACCTCCTCCGCCTCGACGTCGGGTGAGGTACGGGTGAGGTACGAGTGAGACACGAGAGGCACCGCGAGGCACCGCGAGGTGGAAGATCTTCGGTTCTCGCGGGCTCCGCAATGAAATTGATGTCTCACGATCCGGACAAAGGGCAGAAACTTCCGTCCGGTGAGTGAGACTGGTGCAATCGAGACGGTAATCGGGAAACGAGGTCGGATGATGCGTACGCGTCCGCTGAAGGTGGCGCTGCTGGGCTGTGGAGTGGTCGGCTCAGAGGTGGCGCGCATCATGACGACGCAGGCCGACGACCTCGCCGCCCGCATCGGCGCCCCGGTGGAGCTCGCCGGGGTCGCCGTGCGGCGCCCCGACCGGGTGCGGGAGGGCATCCCGGCCGAGCTGGTCACCACCGACGCCACCGCCCTCGTCAAACGGGGCGACCTCGACGTCGTCATCGAGGTCATCGGCGGGATCGAGCCCGCGCGGACGCTGATCACCACCGCCTTCGCACACGGCGCGTCCGTGGTCTCCGCGAACAAGGCGCTGCTCGCCCAGGACGGTGCCGCGCTGCACGCCGCCGCCGAGGAGCACGGCAAGGACCTCTACTACGAGGCCGCCGTCGCCGGTGCCATCCCGCTGATCCGGCCGCTGCGAGAGTCGCTCGCGGGCGACAAGGTCAACCGGATCCTCGGCATCGTCAACGGGACGACGAACTTCATCCTCGACGCCATGGACACCACCGGCGCCGGCTACCAGGAGGCGCTCGACGAGGCCACGGCCCTCGGGTACGCGGAAGCCGACCCCACTGCCGACGTCGAGGGCTTCGACGCCGCCGCCAAGGCCGCCATCCTCGCCGGGATCGCCTTCCACACGCGGGTGCGGCTCGACGACGTCCACCGCGAGGGCATGACCGAGGTCACCGCCGCCGACATCGCCTCGGCCAAGGAGATGGGCTGCACCATCAAGCTGCTCGCCATCTGCGAGCGGGCCGGGGACGGCGCCTCCGTCACCGCGCGCGTGCATCCGGCGATGATCCCGCTCACCCACCCGCTGGCCTCGGTGCGCGGTGCCTACAACGCCGTGTTCGTGGAGTCGGAGGCCGCCGGGCAGCTGATGTTCTACGGGCCCGGCGCCGGCGGGGCGCCCACCGCCTCCGCCGTGCTCGGCGACCTCGTCGCCGTCTGCCGCAACCGGCTGGGCGGGGCCACCGGACCGGGCGAGTCCGCCTACGCGGCGCTGCCGGTCTCGCCGATGGGTGATGTCGTCACGCGGTACCACATCAGCCTCGACGTGGCCGACAAGCCGGGTGTTCTCGCCCAGGTCGCGACCGTGTTCGCGGAGCACGGGGTCTCGATCGACACGGTCCGCCAGCAGGGCAAGGACGGGGAGGCATCCCTCGTTGTCGTCACCCACCGTGCGTCCGACGCGGCCCTCGGCGGCACCGTCGAGGCGTTGCGCAAGCTCGACACCGTGCGCGGTGTCGCCAGCATCATGCGGGTTGAAGGAGAGTAAGCAGCAATGACCCACCAGTGGCGCGGAATCATCGAGGAGTACCGGGACCGGCTGCCGGTCGCCGACACCACGCCGGTCGTGACACTCCGTGAGGGCGGTACGCCGCTCGTGCCCGCGCAGGTGCTCTCCGAGCGCACGGGCTGCGAGGTCCACCTCAAGGTCGAGGGTGCCAACCCGACCGGGTCCTTCAAGGACCGGGGGATGACCATGGCCATCTCCAAGGCCAAGGAGGAGGGCGCGCAGGCCGTCATCTGCGCCTCCACCGGCAACACCTCCGCCTCCGCCGCCGCCTACGCGGTGCGCGCCGGGATGGTCTCCGCGGTGCTCGTGCCGCAGGGCAAGATCGCGCTCGGCAAGATGGGCCAGGCCCTGGTGCACGGGGCGAAGATCCTCCAGGTCGACGGCAACTTCGACGACTGCCTCACCCTCGCCCGCGCGCTCAGCGACAACTACCCCGTGGCGCTGGTCAATTCGGTCAACCCGGTGCGTATCGAGGGGCAGAAGACGGCCGCCTTCGAGATCGTGGACATGCTCGGCGACGCCCCCGACATCCACGTCCTCCCGGTGGGCAACGCGGGCAACATCACCGCCTATTGGAAGGGCTACCGGGAGTACGCCGCCGACGGCGTGGCCACCCGGACCCCGCGCATGTGGGGCTTCCAGGCCTCCGGCAGCGCCCCGATCGTGCGCGGCGAGGTCGTCAAGGACCCGGCGACCATCGCCACCGCCATCCGGATCGGCAACCCGGCCTCGTGGCAGTACGCGCTCGCCGCGCGGGACGAGTCCGGCGGCCTCATCGACGAGGTGACGGACCGTGAGATCCTGCGCGCCTACCGGCTGTTGGCCTCGCAGGAGGGCGTCTTCGTCGAGCCCGCGTCCGCCGCGTCGGTCGCCGGTCTGCTGAAGGCCGCCGAGCAGGGCAAGGTCGACCCGGGGCAGAAGATCGTGTGCACCGTCACCGGCAACGGTCTGAAGGACCCGGACTGGGCCGTCGCCGGCGCCCCGCAGCCGGTCACCGTCCCGGTGGACGCCGCCGCGGCCGCCGAGCGGCTCGGGCTGGTCTGACAGGACCGAGGGGGGCGACGGGGTCGGCGGGCCCGTGCGCCCCCGGCCCCTTCGGGCGCCCTCCGCGCCCCGCAGCCGCCGCATCGGACGGCAGGAAGGGCGTAAGAGGGCGCTTGCCGGGGGAGGTCTCCCTCAGGGGGTGCACAAGGGGCTTACGACACGCATCGTGCGCCTCCCGTGCGCCCTATGTCGACACGGAACCGTCCTTCGATAGGCTGTAGTCAACCCACCCGCCGCATATGCCGCGGTACCGCGTCGTCCCCGTGGTCCGGAAGCGACCGCCGAGAGGCGCGGAAAGCGGCCGGCCCTCCTGGTCGGCGGCGACCTCGGGGTTTCGTACGTCGTCGCATGTCATTCGACAGTCACCAGCTCAATCGACAGTCGCCCAGATCCCACGACAGTCACCAGCTCAAGGAGAGTCAACGAGCGATGGCCGGTCCCGCCTTCCGCGCCGCCGCCGTCCGGGTGCGCGTCCCCGCCACCAGCGCCAACCTCGGTCCGGGCTTCGACGCCCTGGGCCTCGCGCTGGGCCTGTACGACGACGTGGTCGTCCGGGTGGCCGACGCCGGGCTGCACATCGACATCGCCGGTGAGGGCGGTGAGACCCTCCCGCGCGACGAGAGGCATCTGCTCGTGCGCTCCCTGCGCACCGCCTTCGACCTGCTGGGCGGACAGCCGCGCGGCCTGGAGATCGTCTGCGCCAACCGCATTCCGCACGGCCGGGGCCTGGGCTCCTCCTCGGCCGCCATCTGCGCCGGCATAGTCGCCGCCCGCGCCGTGACCATAGGCGCGGAGGCCAAGCTCGACGACGCCGCGCTGCTCGAACTCGCCACCGAGATCGAGGGCCACCCCGACAACGTCGCGGCCTGCCTGCTGGGCGGCTTCAGCCTCTCCTGGATGGAGGGCGGCGTGGCCCGCGCGATCAGGCTGGAGCCCGCCGAATCGATCGTCCCGGTGGTCTTCGTACCGGGTAAACCCGTCCTCACCGAGACCGCCCGCGGCCTGCTGCCGCGTACCGTGCCGCACGTCGACGCCGCCGCCAACGCGGGCCGTGCCGCCCTGCTCGTCGAGGCGCTGACCAGGCGTCCCGAGCTGCTGCTGCCCGCCACCGAGGACCGTCTGCACCAGGACTACCGGGCCCCCGCCATGCCCGAGAGCGCGGCGCTGGTCGAGCGGCTGCGCGCGGACGGAGTCCCCGCGGTGATCTCCGGTGCCGGGCCCACCGTCATGGCGCTGGCCGACGCCGACACCGCAGACAAGGTCGAAGCACTGGCCGGCGCCGACTGGGCCGCCAACCGGCTCCGTCTCGATCTGCAGGGAGCGAGCGTGCTTCCGCTTGCCGCCTGACACACGGTTGCCGGATGACACGGTTGCCGGATGAGGAGAGGGGGAATGTTTGTTGGATCCGGTAGTGTTAACCTCAAGTCTGCACCCGACCCCACCACGGCGAGGTGCCTCGTGTCCCCGTTCGGGACAGACATTCTTCCGGGAGCTCCCCAAGCCACACCGTGTTCTCTGCGCCGTACGCGCACAGTACGGCACACGCGGACACTGAACGGCCCCCCGAGCACGCTCCGGAACCGGTGCGACCGCGCCACGTGACACTGGATGTCACGGCTCGGCAAGCGCCATCACCAGAAATTCCTCCCGCCGTTCCGGCGGACAACCGCCCCGGCACGGTCCGCACAGTAAGGACCGAAGCCGGACAGCACAACCGGTCGCCGAGCCAGACAGGCCGACGTCCGCTCCAGGGAAGGACCCTTCGTGAGCGACACCACCGATCTGATGGGCGCACGTGTCGAGGAGACCGCTGCCGCGCCCGCCACGGACGCCTCCGCGCCTGCCGGCGGTGCCGGATCCCGGCGGCGCCGCGGTACCGGCCTCGAAGGCATGGTGCTGGCCGAGCTTCAGCAGGTCGCATCGGGCCTCGGTATCAGGGGCACCGCGCGTATGCGCAAGAGTCAGCTGATCGAGGTCATCAAGGAGGCGCAGGCGGGAGCGGGCGCCGCCGCGCCGAAGAGCGAGGCCCCGGCCGAGGCGGCGGAGAGCAAGCCCAAGCGCCGTACCACCTCCCGGACCCGTACGGGTGAGGCCGCCGAGACGAAGCCGGCCGCCGCCGAAGACGCCGCGGCCCAGCAGCAGATCGACATTCCCGGCCAGACGGCCCCGAAGGCCGGCGCCCCGGCCGAGCAGGCTCCCGCCGCCGAGGCGGCCGCCCCCGTCGAGCGCCGCCGCCGCGTCACCGCCGAGGCGGGCGCTCCGGCCGCCGCGACGGAGAAGACCGCCGTCGAGTCGAAGCCCGAGCCGCAGGACGAGTCGAAGACCGAGGCTCCGTCGCAGCAGTCGCAGGGCGACGCCAGGTCCGACCACGACGGCCACGACGGGCGCCGCCGCGACCGCCGTGACCGCGGCCGCGACCGCAATGACCGGAGCGACCGGAGCGATCGGACGGACCGCGGTGACCGTCGCCACCGGGGCGACGACCAGCAGCAGACCCAGGGCGGTCAGGGCAGCCAGGGCGGTCAGAGCAGCCAGGGCGGTCAGGGCCGTCAGCAGAGCCAGCAGCAGGGCGGCGGCCGTCAGGGCCAGGGTCAGGGCCAGGGTCAGGACGACGGTTACGACGACGACGGTGGCCGTCGCGGCCGGCGCGGCCGCTACCGCGACCGCCGCGGCCGCCGCGGGCGCGACGACATGGCCTCCGAGCCGCAGATCACCGAGGACGACGTCCTGATCCCGGTCGCGGGCATCCTCGACATCCTCGACAACTACGCGTTCATCCGGACCTCCGGCTACCTGCCCGGTCCGAACGACGTGTACGTCTCCCTCGCCCAGGTCCGCAAGAACGGCCTGCGCAAGGGCGACCACCTCACCGGCGCGGTGCGCCAGCCCAAGGAGGGCGAGCGCCGCGAGAAGTTCAACGCGCTGGTCCGCCTGGACTCCGTCAACGGCATGGCGCCCGAACACGGCCGCGGCCGCCCGGAGTTCAACAAGCTCACCCCGCTGTACCCGCAGGACCGCCTCCGCCTGGAGACCGACCCCGGTGTCCTCACCACGCGGATCATCGACCTCGTGTCGCCGATCGGCAAGGGCCAGCGCGGTCTGATCGTGGCCCCGCCGAAGACCGGCAAGACCATGATCATGCAGGCGGTCGCCAACGCGATCACGCACAACAACCCCGAGTGCCACCTGATGGTCGTCCTCGTCGACGAGCGTCCGGAAGAGGTCACCGACATGCAGCGGTCGGTGAAGGGCGAGGTCATCTCCTCGACCTTCGACCGCCCCGCAGAGGACCACACCACGGTCGCCGAACTCGCCATCGAGCGCGCCAAGCGCCTGGTGGAGCTGGGTCACGACGTGGTCGTGCTGCTCGACTCGATCACCCGTCTGGGCCGTGCGTACAACCTCGCCGCCCCGGCCTCCGGCCGCATCCTGTCCGGTGGTGTCGACTCGACGGCGCTCTACCCGCCGAAGCGCTTCTTCGGTGCGGCCCGCAACATCGAGGACGGCGGCTCGCTGACCATCCTCGCCACCGCGCTGGTGGACACCGGGTCCCGCATGGACGAGGTGATCTTCGAGGAGTTCAAGGGCACCGGCAACATGGAGCTCAAGCTCGACCGGAAGCTCGCCGACAAGCGCATCTTCCCCGCGGTGGACGTCGACGCGTCCGGCACCCGCAAGGAGGAGATCCTGCTCGGCAGCGACGAGTTGGCCATCACCTGGAAGCTCCGCCGGGTGCTGCACGCGCTCGACTCGCAGCAGGCGATCGAACTGCTCCTCGACAAGATGAAGCAGACGAAGTCGAACGCCGAGTTCCTGCTGCAGATCCAGAAGACGACGCCGACACCGGGCAACGGCGACTGACGCCACTCCCGCCGCCTCGGCTCCGCCCGGCAAAGGGCCGCTCCCCTCCGAGGGGAGCGGCCCTTTGCCTGTACTCGGACAGGTGTACGATCGCGCTGTTCCGGGCCGATCTTCGCATCGAGACCCGAACTTCCGATCCCGAGGGGGGACTTGAGTGGGTACTTCCATGTCCGGGGGCGGTCGGCACAGACGCCGGGTCAGAATCGCACTGCCCGTAGCCGCAGCCGGCGTCGCCGCGGCCGTCACCGCCGCACTGCTGACCTCGTCCGCCGGCGCCGCCACCGCGCTGCCGCAGCCGCAGCCGACCGCGGCCCCGGAGCTCAGCTCGCCGTCACCGGCCGAGCTGAAGAAGCGCCTCGCCGGCGCGCTCGCCGGTGACGACACCGCGGGCCAGGCGAACCGGTCGTCGCTGAGCAAGAGCACCACCACCGGCACCACCACCGGTGCCGGCGGCAGCGGCTCCGTCATCGACGCGAAGATCATCGGTGGCAGCACGACCGCCATCACCTCCGCGCCCTGGATGGCGCAGCTCCACTACTACGACGACCGGGGCACCAGCCGCACGAGCGACGACATCGGCTTCTTCTGCGGTGGTGCCGTCGTGGCCCCGACGAAGATCCTCACCGCCGCGCACTGCGTCAAGGGATACGACTGGAACGCCAACGGCGCCGTCGTCACGGGGACCGCACAGCTCCCCTCCGCCGACGGAGACCTGCGTGGCGGCACCGTCTCCGGTGTCTGGCGTCAGTGGAACCACCCGTCGTACAACGCGACGACCATCGACAACGACATCGCCGTGCTCACCCTGCCCGACCGCGTCAAGGCCACCCCGATCCGCATGACCACCTCCGGCGACACGACCTCCTACGCCGCCGGAAAGAGCGCCAAGGTCTACGGCTGGGGCCGCACCAGCTCCACCAGCCAGGACGTCTCCGAGACGCTGAAGGCGGCCACGCTGCCCCTCCAGTCCGACGCGACGTGCGCCCGTACCTACGGCGCCGACTTCGTCAAGGGCCACATGGTCTGCGCCGGCAAGCCCGCCACCGGCGCCGACAGCGGCACCACCTCCGCCTGCAACGGCGACTCCGGCGGCCCGCTGGTCGTGAACAACCGGATCGTCGGCGTCGTCTCCTGGGGCGTGCGGGACTGCGTCGAGAAGGGCGCCTACAGCGTCTTCGCCAAGGTGAGCAGCTATGTCGGGGCCGCCTACGCACGCGTCGACGACACCAACATCAGCGGCGACCACCGCGCCGACCTGTGGGCGCGCAAGTCCTCGACGACGACCGGCTACTCCCTGGACTCCAAGGGCTCCTCCTTCGCCACCCGCAGGTCCTGGGGCAACTGGAAGGGCGTCAACACCGTCCTGCAGACCGACCTCGACCGGGACGGGTACCAGGACCTGGTGTACCGGAGCAGCAGCGACGGCGCCGTCTACTGGACCCGGTACGTGGTCTCCAGCGACTCCTGGTCCACCAAGCGCATCTTCGCCAACTGGAAGACCCGCACCCGCATCGTCGCCCCCGGCGACGTCACCGGGGACTACCTGCCCGACCTGCTGTCCGTGGACTCCGCCGGCGTGCTGTGGATCTACCCGGGCAAGGGCAACGGCACCTTCTCCGCCCGGGTGAAGGCCGGCTCCGGCTGGAACCAGTACAACTCGGTGCGCGGCCACGGCGACTTCAACGGCGACGGGAAGACCGACCTGATCGCCCGCCACAAGAGCACCGGCGCGGTGTACCTGTACAAGGGCACCGGCAAGGCCGGCACCGGCGCCTTCTCCGGCCGGGTCAAGGTCCGCACCTGGAGCAACAAGACGTACAACGCCTTCGCGGCCGTGGGCGACGTCAGCGGAGACGGCAAGGCGGACTTCCTGGCCCGCACCCCCGGCGGCACCCTGTACCTGTACAAGGGCACCGGGAAGGCCACGAGCAAGATCTTCGCCACCCGGATCTCCGTCGGCACCGGTTTCCAGCAGTACGGCATCTTCGGCTGACGGCGCGGAACACCGCAGGTGAGCGCCGTGCTCACCGCTCCTGAGCAGAACACCCCGGGCCCGGCCGCGCGACGGCCGGGCCCGGCTGCCGTGCGGCCGCCCGCCGGACTCCCCCTCCGGCCGGGCGGCGGGACGACGGATACGGCGGGACGATGGTTGCTGTACGGGTCACCCCCCGCGTCCGGTGCCGGACGCGGGGGGTGACCGACCGGGCAGGAGCTGAGGAGCGCATGTCCGCGGAGAGCACACCCGAGGCCGGCCCACGGGACGGAAGAAGGCGCCGCACGCCGCACGACCGGCGGTACAGCGGTCTGAAGGCCATGGCGTGGACCGTCGCGGCCGTCCTCGTCCTGGGCGGCGCCGGCGCCGGATACGTGTACGCGGGACTCGACGGCAACCTCACGAGCGTCGACATCGACCGTCTCCTCGGCACCGACCGGCCCGAGAAGGCCGCTGACGGCTCCGAGAACGTCCTCGTCCTCGGTTCCGACAGCCGCTCCGGGGGCAACCGGAAGCTCGGCGGCGGCGCCGACGGCGGCGGCGCCCGCGCCGACACCGCGATGATCGTGCACCTCCACGAGGGCCGCGAGAAGGCGTCCGTGGTGTCCGTCCCGCGGGACACCGTCGTCGACCGGCCCGAGTGCGCCCACCCCGGGGGCGGCACCCGCCCCGCCGCGAACGGTGTGATGTTCAACTCCACGTACGCCACCGGTGGGGCCGCCTGCGTGGTGAAGACCGTCGAGTCGATGACCGGCCTGCGCATGGACCACTACCTGGAGGTCGACTTCACCGGCTTCCGGAAACTCGTGGACGAACTGGGCGGCGTCGAGGTCACCACCACCGAGGACATCGACGACCCCGACAGCCACCTCGAACTGGCGGCCGGCACCCACCGGCTCGACGGCGCGCAGGCCCTCGGCCTGGTGCGCACCCGGCACGGCGTCGGCGACGGCTCCGACCTGGGCCGCATACAGCTCCAGCAGGCCTTTTTCAGGGCCCTGGTCCGGCAGGTGAAGGACCTCGGTCTCCTCACCGACCCCAAGAAGCTCTACGACGTCGCCGACACGGTCACCCGGACCGTCACCACCGACTCCGGCCTGGGCTCGGTGAACTCCCTGATGTCCTTCGCCGACGGCCTGAAGGGCATCGAGCCTGGCGGCATGCACATGGTGACCATGCCGGTGCGTTACGACCCCGCCGCCCCCCACCGCGTCCTGCCGTGGAAGGAGAAGGCGGGGCTGGTCTGGGAGGCCCTGAGGAACGACGAGCCGATCCCGCGCGCGGCGACGGTGGGCACGGCCACGGGCGGGGCCAAGGACGTCGTCAGCGCCTCGTGAGCACGCCTCGAGCGGCCCCCTCGGGCCCCGCCGCCCCGAGCCGGGCCCGCCTCGGGGAAACCCCGGGAACAAACGACGGCCACCCTCGGTTTGGGGGGATGGCCCCAGTCCTGGCAGACTGGTACGTCGGTTCCGGTTCACGCTCCCGCATCCCGTGGTGGCGACCCGGCGCCCTCCCGATCTAGGAGACACCTTGAAGCGCGACATCCACCCCGCGTACGTCGAGACGCAGGTCAGCTGCACCTGCGGCGCGTCGTTCACGACCCGCAGCACCATCGACTCCGGCACCGTCCGGGCCGAGGTCTGCTCCGAGTGCCACCCGTTCTACACGGGCAAGCAGAAGATCCTCGACACCGGTGGCCGTGTGGCCCGCTTCGAGGCCCGCTTCGGCAAGGCCTCCGGCTCCAAGAAGTAGCGAGCCACCCAGGGCCTGCCCGACGGATCCTGTCGGAAACGCGAGGCAGGCCCTATCGCCGGTCCGCGGCAGCGTCTCCTTTCGGAGGCGCCCGCCGGGACCGGCGTTTTTGGTCGCCCGCCTTCCCCTTCCCACGCAGCAGCAGGAGCCCAAGATGTTCGAGGCCGTCGAGGAACTCGTCACCGAACACGCCGACCTGGAGACGAAGCTCGCCGACCCGTCGGTCCACGCCGACCAGGCCAACGCGCGCAGGCTGAACAAGCGGTACGCCGAGCTCACCCCGATCGTCGCCACGTACCGCTCCTGGAAGCAGACGGGCGACGACATCGGGACCGCGCGTGAACTGGCCGCCGACGACCCGGACTTCGCCGCCGAGGTCAAGGACCTGGAACGGCAGCAGACAGAGCTGACCGAGAAGCTGCGGCTCCTGCTGGTCCCGCGCGACCCCAGCGACGACAAGGACGTCATCCTCGAGGTCAAGGCGGGCGCGGGCGGCGACGAGTCCGCCCTGTTCGCGGGGGACCTGCTGCGCATGTACCTGCGCTACGCCGAGCGCGTCGGCTGGAAGACCGAGATCATCGACGCCACCGAGTCGGAGCTGGGCGGCTACAAGGACGTCCAGGTCGCCGTGAAGACCAAGGGCGGCCAGGGCGCCACCGAGCCCGGACAGGGCGTGTGGGCCCGGCTGAAGTACGAGGGCGGCGTGCACCGCGTGCAGCGGGTGCCGGCCACCGAGTCGCAGGGCCGCATCCACACCTCCGCGGCGGGCGTCCTGGTGACGCCCGAGGCGGAGGAGATCGACGTCGAGATCAACCCGAACGATCTGCGGATCGACGTCTACCGGTCCTCCGGCCCCGGCGGCCAGTCCGTCAACACCACCGACTCCGCCGTGCGCATCACGCACGTGCCGACCGGAGTCGTCGCCTCCTGCCAGAACGAGAAGAGCCAGTTGCAGAACAAGGAGCAGGCACTGCGTATCCTGCGCTCCAGGCTGCTCGCGATGGCACAGGAGGAGGCGGAGCGGGAGGCCTCCGACGTCCGTCGCAGCCAGGTCCGTACCGTCGACCGCTCCGAGAAGATCCGTACCTACAACTTCCCGGAGAACCGCATCTCGGACCACCGCGTCGGGTTCAAGGCGTACAACCTGGACCAGGTCCTGGACGGCGAACTGGACGCGGTGATCCAGGCCTGCGTCGACGCGGACTCGGCTGCCAAGCTCGCCGCGGCGTAACTCTCGTAGACAGTCCGGAGGACCAGCGTGCAGCAACCATTTGGGGGGCGCCCCCCGAACCCCCGCAGCGTGCTGCTCACCGAGGTGGCCCAGGCCACCCAGCGGCTCGCCGACGCCGGCGTGCCCTCGCCGCGCACCGACGCGGAGGAGCTCGCCGCGTTCGTGCACGGAGTCAAGCGCGGCGAGCTGCACCAGGTGAAGGACTCGGACTTCGACGCCCGGTACTGGGAGGTCGTCGCCCGCCGCGAGGCGCGCGAACCGCTCCAGCACATCACCGGGCACGCCTATTTCCGCTACCTCGAACTCCAGGTGGGGCCCGGGGTGTTCGTGCCGCGCCCGGAGACCGAGTCGGTCGTCGGCTGGGCCATAGACGCGGTACGGGCCATGGACGTCGTCGAGCCGTGCGTCGTCGACCTGTGCACCGGTTCGGGCGCGATCGCGCTCGCGCTCGCCCAGGAGGTCCCGCGGTCGAGGGTGTACGCCGTGGAGATGTCCGAGGACGCCCTGGTGTGGACCCGCAAGAACATGGAGGGGTCACGGGTCGAACTGCGCCAGGGGAACGCCCTGACGGCCTTCCCGGACCTCGACGGCCAGGTCGACCTGGTGATCTCCAACCCGCCGTACATCCCGCTCACCGAATGGGAGTACGTCGCCCCCGAGGCGCGGGACCACGACCCCGAGATGGCGCTGTTCTCCGGCGAGGACGGCCTCGACCTCATCCGCGGCCTGGAACGCACCGCGCACCGGCTGCTGCGCCCCGGCGGGGTGGTCGTCGTCGAGCACGCCGACACCCAGGGCGGCCAGGTGCCGTGGATCTTCGCCGAGGACCGCGGCTGGACCGACGCCGCCGACCACCCGGACCTGAACAACCGGCCCCGGTTCGCCACCGCCCGCAAGGCGGTCCCGTGAGCCCCCCGCAGACTTCATCCACCCCCAGCCGCACGTGTACGAGGAGGCCCGCCAGATGGCTCGGCGATACGACACCAACGACGCGACCGATCGCGCGACCGGTCTGCGTGAAGCCGCGTCCGCCGTCCGCCGTGGCGAACTCGTGGTGCTGCCGACGGACACGGTCTACGGCATCGGCGCGGACGCGTTCACCGGGGAGGCCGTCGCCGACCTCCTGGAGGCCAAGGGACGCGGCCGCAACATGCCCACGCCGGTGCTCATCGGCTCGCCGAACACCCTGCACGGGCTGGTCACCGACTTCTCCGAACAGGCCTGGGAACTGGTCGACGCCTTCTGGCCGGGCGCGCTGACCCTGATCGCCCGGCACCAGCCGTCCCTCCAGTGGGACCTCGGCGACACCCGGGGCACGGTCGCCGTGCGGATGCCGCTGCACCCGGTCGCCATCGAACTGCTCACCGAGGTCGGCCCGATGGCCGTCTCCTCGGCCAACCTGACCGGGCACCCCGCGCCGGAGAACTGCGACGCGGCGCAGGACATGCTCGGCGACTCCGTCTCCGTCTACCTCGACGGCGGGCCCACCCCGGGCATCGTCCCCTCGTCGATCGTCGACGTCACGCGCCCCGTGCCCGTACTGCTGCGCGAAGGCGCCGTCTCCCCGGAGGAGCTGCGCAAAGTGGTACCCGACCTCGAGGTGGCGAATTGACGGCGCCCGAGTCGGGGCGCGGCATAGGCGACGGGGAGAGCGGCGCGGAGGAGACGACCACCTTCGGGTTCCCGCGCGACAGCTTCCGCATCCTCCACGTCAGCACCGGAAACGTCTGCCGCTCGCCCATCACCGAGCGGCTGACCCGGCATTTCGTGAACCAGCGGCTGGGCATCCTGGGCTGCGGCCTGATCGTGGAGAGCGCGGGCACCTGGGGTCACGAGGGCGCGCCGATGGAGACGCACGCGGAGACCGTGCTGGCCGAGTTCGGCGCGGACGCCTCCGGCTTCGTCGGCCGTGAGCTGCTGGACGAGCACGTCATCCGCGCCGACCTGGTCCTGACCGCGACCCGGGACCACCGCGCCCAGGTCATCTCCATGGGCCACTCGGCGGGCCTGCGCACCTTCACCCTGAAGGAGTTCACGCGCCTGGTGAACGCGATCGACCCGGCGACGCTGCCCCCGCTGGACGACGGCCTGGTCATGCGCGCCCGCGCCCTGGTCCGTGCCGCCGCCGCGCTGCGCGGCTGGCTGCTGGCCCCGACCGCCGAGGCGGACGAGGTCTTCGACCCGTACGGGGCGCCCCTGCCCCTCTTCCGCTCCATCGGCGACGAGATACACCAGGCCCTGGACCCGGTCGTCACCGCCCTCACCGGCGTCCCGACCCGGGCCTGACCGCTTTGCCCGGGCCGCGCGCCCGACCGCCCCGCCCGGGGCGCCGGGGCTTCCCCGGCCTGGGCGCCGCGGTCCGGGCCGTTCGCACCGCGCCGCCGTGCGGCGGGCCGTCCGGGCGTCCGGGCGGGCTCCGTACGAGCTGTCGGGTGGTGGCTGCGAGGAGTCCGCCCGCCGGCCTCCGGGTGGCGTCCGGCAGCCCCGGAAGGGTGCGGCGCCGGGCGGCCCGGGGACGGCGGGCCTACATTGGTCGTACGCCGGCGTCGACGTGCGGGAGTCCACCATGACGGTCACCCATGCCCTCGGGAGCGAGTTCGGGGTCCTGCGCCGGCAGGACCCCGAACTCGCCGAGATCCTGCTCGGCGAGCGTGAGCGGCAGGCGACCACGCTCCAGCTGATCGCCGCCGAGAACTTCACCTCGCCCGCCGTGCTGGCCGCCCTCGGCTCCCCGCTGGCCAACAAGTACGCGGAAGGGTATCCGGGCGCCCGCCACCACGGCGGCTGCGAGTTCGCCGACGCCGCCGAACGCCTCGCCGTGGAGCGCGCCAAGGCGCTGTTCGGCGCCGACCACGCCAACGTCCAGGCGCACTCCGGCTCGTCGGCCGTGCTGGCCGCCTACGCCGCCCTGCTGCGCCCCGGAGAGACCGTCCTGGCCCTCGGCCTGCCCCACGGCGGCCACCTCACCCACGGCTCGCCCGCGAACTTCTCCGGCCGCTGGTTCGACTTCATCGGCTACGGCGTGGACGCGGAGACCGGGCTCATCGACCACGACCAGGTCCGCACCCTGGCCCGTACGCACCGGCCCAAGGCGATCGTGTGCGGCTCCATCGCCTACCCGCGCCACCTCGACCACGCCTTCTTCCGGGAGGTGGCCGACGAGACCGGCGCCTACCTCATCGCGGACGCCGCGCACCCCATCGGCCTGGTCGCCGGGGGAGCGGCCCCGAACCCGGTCCCGTACGCGGACATCGTCTGCGCCACCACGCACAAGGTGCTGCGCGGACCGCGCGGCGGCATGATCCTGTGCGGCGCGGAACTGGCCGAGCGCGTCGACCGCGCCGTCTTCCCCTTCACCCAGGGCGGGGCGCAGATGCACACGATCGCCGCCAAGGCGGTCGCGTTCGGGGAGGCGGCGACACCGGCGTTCACCGTGTACGCCCACCGGGTGGTCGCCAACGCGCGGGCGCTCGCCGCCGCACTGGCCGACGAGGGACTGGCCGTCACCACCGGCGGCACCGACACCCATCTGATCACCGCCGACCCCGCCCCGCTCGGCGTCGACGGGCGCGCGGCCCGCGGTCTGCTGGCGGGGGCCGGGATCGTCCTGGACTGCTGCGCGCTGCCGCACGCCGACGACCGCGGGCTGCGCCTGGGCACCGCCGCGGTGACCACGCAGGGCATGGGGGAGCCGGAGATGACGCTGATCGCGGGCCTGCTGGCGAGCGTCCTGCGGGGCGGCACCGAGCCCGCCCGGGCCCGCCAGGACGTACGGGAACTGACCGCGGCCTTTCCGCCATATCCCGGCTGAGACGTGTCACTCCGGCCGGGGTTTCGCACCCGTATCGGCGCGCATGCGGGGTAGGCGCGCCCGTATGCCGGACCGGCCGCACCGTCACTCGTGCAACCATCGTCGCTACCCGGAAGTCCTCACCCGTATGCATGCCTCGCTAGGGTGTGGGGCTGTGATGGCCAGCGAGATCTGTGGGGAAGCCCGTGCGTGAATACCTGCTGACGCTCTGCATCACGGCCGCGGTGACGTATCTGCTGACAGGGCCGGTGCGGAAGTTCGCGATCGTGGCGGGGGCGATGCCGGAGATCCGGGCACGTGACGTGCACCGGGAACCCACTCCGCGGCTCGGCGGTATCGCCATGTTCTTCGGCCTGTGCGCGGGCCTGCTGGTGGCCAGCCACCTGACGAACCTGAACGATGTCTTCGAGAGGTCCAACGAACCGCGCGCCCTGCTGTCGGGGGCCGCCCTGATCTGGCTGCTCGGCGTCCTGGACGACAAGTTCGAGATCGACGCCCTGATCAAACTGGGCGCCCAGATGATCGCCGCCGGCGTCATGATCCTTCAGGGTCTGACCATCCTGTGGCTCCCCATCCCCGGTGTCGGCATGGTCTCCGTGACCCCGTGGCAGGGGAACCTGATCACCGTGGCGCTGGTCGTCATCACCATCAACGCGGTCAATTTCGTGGACGGACTGGACGGCCTCGCGGCCGGCATGGTGGGCATCGCGGCCACGGCGTTCTTCCTGTACAGCTACCGGATCTGGTACGGCTACGGTGCCGAGGCGGCGGCCCCCGCCACCCTGTTCTCCGCCGTGCTGATCGGCATGTGCATCGGTTTCCTGCCGCACAACATGCACCCCGCCCGCATCTTCATGGGGGACTCCGGGTCGATGCTGATCGGTCTGGTCCTCGCGGCGAGCGCCGTGTCCGTCACGGGCCAGCTGGACGTCGAGGCGCTCAACGTCGACCTGGGCGGCACCCGGGAGGCGACCCATGCGATGCTGCCCGTCTTCATCCCGCTGATCATGCCGCTGACGATCATCGCGGTGCCCGTGGCCGACCTGGTGCTGGCCATCGTGCGGCGTACCTGGCGCGGCCAGTCGCCGTTCGCGGCGGACCGGGGCCATCTGCACCACCGTCTGCTGGAGATCGGCCACTCGCACAGCAGGGCGGTGCTGATCATGTACTTCTGGTCGGCGCTGATCGCCTTCGGCGCGCTCGCCTACTCGGTCAACTCGGCGTCCATGTGGATCGTGCTGGGCGTCGTCATCCTGAGCGCCCTCGGCCTGCTGCTGCTCCTGCTGCCCCGGTTCACCCCGCGCGCCCCGCGCTGGGCGGAGGCGGTCGTCCCGCCGCGCTACCGCCGCCGCAGGGCCCGGGTGGCGGCAAGGGCACCTGAGGCGTCCGGCGACCCCGTCCCGGCGTCGTCACGGGCCGCCGGCGCCCCCGACGGCCCCGAAGAGGCCGCTGACGGCCACCGTGCCCCGGTCACCGCCGGTGTCTCGGGCGTCAACGGCGCGACGGCCCTCGGCCACCACGCACGTCTGGGCGACCGGGGGAAGGCCGGCAGCTCCCGCTGACGGGACGTCACGACGGGTGCCGGGCGCATATCACGGTCAAGGTAAGAATCCGACTAGAGCATTGCCAAGTCGTGGGGCTGCGATGGGGCACTCTTGGGGGTGCGAAGCACCCCAATACCAGACAAGTCATCCCCGCGCGCGCTCAGGTGCGCCGCTTCACTCTCGTGCGTGATGTTCCGCACGTCCATTAGGTAAAGACTCCATCAAATAGTTTGTGATACCGTTCACGAGTCTCGCCGGAGAGAGCCGGGGAACCGCAGTGCGACGGTTCGTCGGTGGGGGGAAATCACACTCCATCCGGGGGACTACGCTCGTCCTCGACGACCGCCCTTTGCCCCCTGTTACAAACATGCGGAGTTCCGCCATGCCGTCCAACGACGTCCGGATCCTGATTCAGTCCGCCGTACCCACCGCTGTCGTCGGTGCGGTCGCGGTTGCGGTCGGTGGTGCCGTCGAAGGCGGCCAGGGGGTGATCGGAGCGGTCATCGGGGCGCTGCTCGTGATCCTGCTCATGGGCACGGGGCTGTACGTCCTGCAGTGGATCGCCAGGTCGATACCGCATCTGTTCCAGGCGATGGGGCTGATGATGTACATGACGCAGATCCTGCTGATCTTCGTCTTCATCGCGCTCTTCAAGGACACGACCCTGTTCCACCCGAAGGTCTTCGCCCTCTCGCTGCTCGTCTCCACCCTCACCTGGGTCGCCGCGCAGGCGCGGGCCACGATGAAGGCCAAGACCTTCTACGTGGATCCCGAGCCGACGCCGGCCGGGAACGCGGCGGGGAAGAAGGATTCCGCGGAGCGGCCGTCGTGAGGCGTAGGGCCGGGATAAGGGCGCATGACGGACCCTGCTATCGTCCGGTGCCAACTGCGGCATCGCGGGCGCGGGCATCCAAGCTGACGCCTGTCACATCGCGA
Source organism: Streptomyces sp. GDS52 (assembly GCF_052246875.1). Taxonomy (NCBI): domain Bacteria; kingdom Bacillati; phylum Actinomycetota; class Actinomycetes; order Kitasatosporales; family Streptomycetaceae; genus Streptomyces; species Streptomyces sp. GDS52. The sequence goes on along the minus strand of NZ_CM125966.1, from coordinate 2,198,964 downwards.
GGCGAGATGCCCCACTGCCGCCCCCACATCCGTAACACCAGTCCCGTGCCGAACCGCGGCCCCGTGCCGCGCCGACACCACGAGGTTGCCGAATCCATGCGCCACGCTGAAGGAGCCCGCGGTGAGTGCTGACCCGACACAGGTGCTCGCCTTCGAGACCGACTGCCACATCTTCGACGGCTGTGGCTTCCCGTCTCCCGGGCTGCACTCGTTCCTGTTCGAGCCCCTGTGGGGCGACGGCGACAGCAGCGTGTACTTCAACAAGACAATGCTGCTGGCGCTGCTCGGCTCGATCATCATCATCGGCTTCTTCTGGGCGGCCTTCCGCCGGCCCCAGGTCGTCCCCGGCAAGCTCCAGATGGTCGCCGAGGCCGGCTACGACTTCGTCCGTCGGGGTGTCGTCTACGAGACGATGGGCAAGCGCGAGGGCGAGAAGTACGTCCCGTTCGTCGTCGCGCTGTTCTTCTTCGTCTGGATGATGAACCTCTGGTCCATCATCCCGTTCGCCCAGATGCCGGTGACGTCGATCTTCGCCTACCCGCTGGGGCTCGCGCTGCTCGTCTACATCGTCTGGATCTCGCTGACCTTCAAGCGGCAAGGCTTCGTCGGCGCCCTGAAGAACTTCACCGGCTACGACAAGTCGCTCGGCGCCGCGCTGCCGGTCGTCATGCTGATCGAGGCCTTCTCGAACCTGCTCGTGCGGCCCTTCACCCACGCCGTGCGACTCTTCGCGAACATGTTCGCGGGTCACATCCTGCTGGTGCTGTTCACCATCGCCAGCTGGTACCTGCTGAACGGCATCGGGATCGCCTACGCCAGCGTCTCGTTCCTGATGGTCCTGGTGATGACCGTCTTCGAGCTCTTCATCCAGGCCCTGCAGGCGTACGTCTTCGTCCTGCTGACCGTGACCTACATCCAGGGCGCGCTCGCCGAGCAGCACTGAGCGTCCCGCACCGCCCCCATTCGACCGGTGGCCCACCCCCACCGGCCCGTGAAGAAAAGGAAGAACCGGAATGTCCCAGACCCTTGCTGCCGTCCACGGCTCGATTGCTTCCATCGGCTACGGCATCGCCGCGCTCGGTCCCGGCATCGGCGTCGGCATCATCTTCGGCAAGGGCACCGAGGCCCTCGCCCGTCAGCCCGAGGCCGCCGGTCTGATCCGCGCCAACCAGATCCTGGGCTTCGCCTTCTGTGAGGCGCTCGCCCTGATCGGTCTGGTCATGCCGTTCGTCTACGGCCTCTGATCGTCTGATCCGCGACCGGCTCACCAGACGAAAGGCACTCTGATATGAGCCCCATGCTTCATATCGCGGCCGAGGAGCTTCAGAACCCCCTCGTCCCGCCGATTCCCGAGCTCGTCATCGGCCTGCTCGCCTTCGTCATCGTCTTCGGTTTCCTCGCCAAGAAGCTCCTCCCGAACATCAACAAGGTTCTGGAACAGCGTCGCGAGGCCATCGAGGGCGGTATCGAGAAGGCCGAGGCCGCTCAGACCGAGGCACAGAGCGTTCTCGAGCAGTACAAGGCCCAGCTCGCCGAGGCCCGGCACGAGGCCGCGCGCCTGCGCCAGGAGGCGCAGGAGCAGGGCGCCACGCTCATCGCCGAGATGCGCGCGGAAGGCCAGCGGCAGCGTGAGGAGATCATCGCCGCCGGTCACTCGCAGATCGAGGCGGACCGCAAGGTCGCCGCGTCGGTGCTGCGTCAGGACGTGGGCAAGCTCGCCACCGACCTGGCCGGCAAGCTCGTCGGCGAGTCCCTCGAGGACCACGCCCGGCAGAGCCGAGTGATCGACCGGTTCCTCGACGACCTCGACCAGAAGGCCGAGGCCGCACGATGAACGGAGCGAGCCGCGAGGCCCTGGCAGCCGCACGTGAGCGTCTCGACGCGCTGACGGACTCCACGTCCGTCGACGCCGGCTCGCTCGCCGAAGAGCTGGCCGCCGTCACCGCGCTGCTCCACCGCGAGGTGTCGTTGCGCCGGGTCCTCACCGACCCGGCGCAGGCCGGCGAGACCAAGGCGGAACTGGTCCAGCGACTGCTCGGAAGCCAGCTCAGCGGCAGCGCCGCCGACCTGGTGTCCGGCATGGTGCGCTCCCGCTGGTCGCAGTCCCGCGACCTGGTGGACGCACTGGAACAGCTGGCCGACCTCGCCGACCTCACCGCCGCGCAGAAGGCGGGCACGCTCGACACCGTCGAGGACGAGCTGTTCCGGTTCGGCCGGATCGTCTCCGCGAACAACGAGCTGCGTGCCGCGCTGACCGACCGCAAGGCCACCGCCCCGGCCAAGAGCGAGCTGCTGCACAGCCTGCTCGGACGCAGGGCGAACGCGACCACCGAGCGTCTGGTGACGCGTCTGGTGACCGCGCCGCGGGGACGTAGCCTGGAAGCGGGACTCGAGTCCCTGTCCAAGCTCGCCGCCGAGCGCCGCAACCGCATGGTGGCCGTCGTCACCTCCGCGGTGCCGCTCAGCGACGCGCAGAAGCAGCGCCTCGGCGCCGGCCTCGCGAAGCTCTACGGCCGCCGCATGCACCTCAACCTCGCCGTGGACCCCGAGGTCGTCGGCGGAATCCGGGTGCAGGTCGGTGACGAGATCATCAACGGCTCGATCGCGGACCGGCTGGAGGACGCGAGCCGCCGGCTGGCGAGCTAGCGCCGACGCGGCGGTCGCGCACGGCGCGACGGACGCGACCGACGCAGCAACTGAACACCAAGAACGTACTTGCGGCCCTGGTTGGGCCGTGCAGAGGATTCACCTCTTCCGGGGGGAGTCCCGACTCGTGGAATACCCCCCAAGTGAAACTTCGGGCCCAACAAGGAGAGCAGGGAACTCAGATGGCGGAGCTCACGATCCGGCCGGAGGAGATCCGGGACGCACTGGAGAACTTCGTCCAGTCGTACAAGCCGGACGCGGCCTCGCGCGAGGAAGTCGGCACGGTCACCGTCGCCGGCGACGGTATCGCCAAGGTCGAGGGTCTTCCCTCGGCCATGGCCAACGAGCTGCTGAAGTTCGAGGACGGCACCCTCGGCCTCGCCCTCAACCTCGAGGAGCGCGAGATCGGTGCCGTCGTCCTCGGTGAGTTCAGCGGCATCGAAGAGGGCCAGCCGGTCTCCCGCACCGGCGAGGTCCTGTCCGTCGCCGTGGGCGAGGGCTACCTCGGCCGCGTGGTCGACCCGCTCGGCAACCCGATCGACGGCCTCGGCGAGATCGAGACCCAGGGCCGCCGCGCCCTCGAACTGCAGGCCCCCACGGTCATGGACCGCAAGTCGGTGCACGAGCCGATGGAGACGGGCTACAAGGCCGTCGACGCCATGACCCCGGTCGGCCGCGGCCAGCGTCAGCTGATCATCGGCGACCGCGGCACCGGCAAGACCGCGCTGGCCGTGGACACGATCATCAACCAGCGTGACAACTGGCGCTCGGGCGACGTGAACAAGCAGGTCCGCTGCATCTACGTCGCCATCGGCCAGAAGGGCTCCACCATCGCGTCGGTCCGCCGCGCGCTGGAGGAGAACGGCGCCCTGGAGTACACGACCATCGTCGCCTCCCCAGCGTCCGACCCGGCCGGCTTCAAGTACCTGGCGCCGTACACCGGTTCGGCCATCGGCCAGCAGTGGATGTACGAGGGCAAGCACGTCCTGATCATCTTCGACGACCTGTCGAAGCAGGCCGACGCCTACCGCGCCGTGTCCCTGCTGCTGCGCCGCCCGCCGGGCCGCGAGGCCTACCCCGGCGACGTCTTCTACCTGCACTCCCGTCTGCTGGAGCGTTGCGCCAAGCTCTCCGACGAGATGGGTGCCGGCTCGATGACGGGTCTGCCGATCGTCGAGACCAAGGCGAACGACGTGTCGGCGTTCATCCCGACCAACGTCATCTCCATCACCGACGGCCAGTGCTTCCTGGAGTCCGACCTGTTCAACGCCGGTCAGCGTCCGGCCCTGAACGTCGGTATCTCGGTCTCCCGCGTCGGTGGCTCCGCCCAGCACAAGGCGATGAAGCAGGTCTCCGGCCGTCTGCGCCTGGACCTCGCCCAGTACCGTGAGCTGGAGGCGTTCGCCGCCTTCGGTTCCGACCTGGACGCCGCGTCGAAGGCGCAGCTGGAGCGCGGTCAGCGTCTGGTCGAGCTGCTGAAGCAGGAGCAGTACCAGCCGCTGGCCACCGAGGACCAGGTCGTCTCCGTCTGGGCCGGCACCACCGGCAAGATGGACGAGGTACCGGTCGCCGACATCCGCCGCTTCGAGAAGGAGCTGCTGGAGTACCTGCACCGCAGTGAGCAGGGCCTCATGACCTCCATCCGTGAGGGCGGCAAGATGTCGGACGACACCCTCCAGGCCGTGGGCGACGCGATCGCGGAGTTCAAGAAGCAGTTCGAGACGGGCGACGGCAAGCTGCTCGGCGAGGACGCTCCGGCCGCTGCCGCCAAGTGACGTTCAAGGAAGGGACCTGACTCATGGGAGCCCAGCTCCGGGTCTACAAGCGTCGCATCCGATCCGTCACCGCGACCAAGAAGATCACCAAGGCGATGGAGATGATCGCCGCCTCGCGCGTCGTCAAGGCGCAGCGCAAGGTGCGGTCCTCCACGCCGTACGCCGAGGAACTGACCCGTGCGGTCACGGCCGTCGGCACCGGTTCGGACGCCAAGCACCCGCTGACCACGGAAGCGGAGAACCCGACCCGTGCCGCGGTCCTGCTCCTCACGAGCGACCGCGGCCTGGCCGGCGCCTTCAACGCCAACGCGATCAAGGCGGCGGAGCAGCTGACCGCGCGCCTGGAGGGCCAGGGCGTGGAGGTCGACACGTACATCGTCGGCCGCCGCGGTCTGGCGCACTACAACTTCCGTGAGCGCACGGTCGCGGAGTCGTTCTCGGGCTTCACCGACGAGCCCTCGTACGCGGACGCCAAGACGGTCGCGGCGCCGCTGATCGAGGCCATCGAGAAGGAGACGGCGGACGGCGGAGTGGACGAACTCCACATCGTCTACACCGAGTTCGTCTCGATGATGACGCAGTCCGCGGTCGACTCCCGGCTGCTTCCGCTGCGTCTCGAAGAGGTCGCGGAGGAGACCGCGTCCGCCAAGGACGAGGTCCTTCCGCTGTACGACTTCGAGCCCTCGGCGGAGGACGTCCTCGACGCCCTGCTGCCGCGCTACGTGGAGAGCCGCATCTACAACGCGCTGCTCCAGTCGGCCGCTTCGAAGCACGCCGCCACGCGGCGCGCGATGAAGTCGGCCACCGACAACGCGGGTGAGCTGATCAACACGCTCTCCCGTCTTGCCAACGCGGCCCGCCAGGCCGAAATCACCCAGGAAATCAGCGAGATCGTCGGTGGCGCAGGCGCTCTGGCCGACGCAAACGCGGGGAGTGACAATTAATGACCACCACTGTTGAGACCGCGACGGCCACGGGCCGTGTCGCCCGGGTCATCGGCCCGGTCGTCGACGTGGAGTTCCCCGTCGACGCGATGCCGGACATCTACAACGCCCTGCACGTCGAGGTCGCCGACCCGGCGACCGCGGGCGAGCTCAAGACGCTGACGCTCGAGGTGGCCCAGCACCTGGGCAGCGGCCTGGTGCGCACCATCTCCATGCAGCCCACCGACGGCCTGGTCCGCCAGGCCGCGGTGACCGACACGGGCTCGGCCATCTCCGTCCCCGTCGGTGACTTCACCAAGGGCAAGGTGTTCAACACCCTCGGTGAGGTGCTGAACAGCGACGAGTCCTACACGGGCGAGCGCTGGCCGATCCACCGCAAGGCGCCGAACTTCGACGAGCTCGAGTCGAAGACCGAGATGTTCGAGACCGGCGTCAAGGTCATCGACCTGCTCACCCCGTACGTCAAGGGTGGCAAGATCGGCCTGTTCGGCGGTGCCGGTGTCGGCAAGACGGTGCTCATCCAGGAGATGATCTACCGCGTCGCCAACAACCACGACGGTGTGTCCGTGTTCGCCGGCGTCGGTGAGCGCACCCGTGAGGGCAACGACCTCATCGACGAGATGAGCGAGTCGGGCGTCATCGACAAGACCGCCCTGGTCTTCGGTCAGATGGACGAGCCCCCGGGCACCCGTCTGCGCGTCGCGCTGGCCGGCCTCACCATGGCCGAGTACTTCCGTGACGTCCAGAAGCAGGACGTGCTGTTCTTCATCGACAACATCTTCCGCTTCACGCAGGCCGGTTCCGAGGTGTCGACCCTGCTCGGCCGGATGCCCTCCGCGGTGGGCTACCAGCCGAACCTGGCCGACGAGATGGGTCTCCTCCAGGAGCGCATCACCTCGACCCGCGGTCACTCGATCACCTCGATGCAGGCGATCTACGTCCCCGCGGACGACCTGACCGACCCGGCCCCGGCCACCACCTTCGCCCACCTCGACGCAACGACGGTGCTCTCCCGTCCGATCTCCGAGAAGGGCATCTACCCGGCCGTGGACCCGCTGGACTCCACGTCCCGCATCCTGGACCCGCGCTACATCGCGCAGGACCACTACGACACGGCCATGCGCGTGAAGAACATCCTGCAGAAGTACAAGGACCTGCAGGACATCATCGCGATCCTCGGCATCGACGAGCTCGGCGAGGAGGACAAGCTCGCCGTCCACCGCGCCCGTCGCGTGGAGCGCTTCCTGTCCCAGAACACCCACGTCGCCAAGCAGTTCACCGGCGTGGACGGTTCGGACGTGTCGCTGGACGAGTCGATCACCGCGTTCAACGCGATCTGCGACGGCGAGTACGACCACTTCCCGGAGCAGGCGTTCTTCCTGTGCGGTGGCATCGAGGACCTGAAGAAGAACGCGAAGGAGCTGGGCGTCTCCTGAGCCTCGCGCTCGAGTCGGGGGGCGGGCACCGTCCCGCCCCCTGACCCCCGCCCATTAGACTTGTACCCCACACCCGGCGGACCTGCCGGGTGGTGACCCGAGGAGCCATCTTGGCTGCTGAGCTGCACGTCGCGCTGGTCGCGGCCGACCGAGAGGTCTGGTCGGGCGAGGCCACTCTGGTCGTCGCGCGCACCACGTCCGGCGACATCGGCGTCATGCCCGGTCACCAGCCGCTGCTCGGTGTGCTGGAGTCGGGACCGGTGACCATCCGTACGAACGACGGCGGGACGGTCGTCGCCGCGGTGCACGGCGGTTTCATCTCGTTCGCGGACGACAAGCTGTCGCTGCTGGCCGAGATCGCCGAGCTGTCGGACGAGATCGACGTCAAGCGCGCGGAGCGGGCGCGGGACCGTGCGAAGTCGGAGGCGGACGCCTCGGCGGAGCGGCGCGCGGACGTACGACTGCGCGCGGCGGCGGGGCACTGAACGACCCGAGGAGCCCTCCAGGCCGTCTAGGCTCTGGGGGAGCCGTGCAATGACGTGACTCAGCCGCGGCTGGGACCGGAGCGATCCGGACCCGGTCGCGGCTGAGGCAGATCTGGATGATTTTTCCGTTCCGTTACCTAGGAGACGAGGAGGTCGGTGTCGATGGTCCTCGCTCTGACTGTGTGCGGAAGTGTCGTGGCGCTCGTGGTGGTGGGCCTCTTCGTGTTCGGCCTGCGCCGCCGCCTCCTCCAGCGTTCCGGCGGAACCTTCGACTGCAGCCTGCGCTGGGACGTCCCGGAGGAGGGCGACACCGGCGGCAAGGGCTGGGCGTACGGGGTGGCCCGCTACAACGGCGACCGGGTGGAGTGGTTCCGCGTCTTCTCCTACGCGCTGCGTCCGCGCCGCGTCCTGGAGCGTGCGTCGATCGAGGTGGCCGGCCGCCGGGTGCCCGAGGGCGAGGAGGAGCTGGCGCTGCTGTCGGACGCGGTGATCCTGGCCTGCCTGCACCGGGGCAGGCGGCTGGAGCTGGCGATGAGCGACGACGCGCTGACCGGTTTCCTCGCCTGGCTGGAGGCGGCACCGCCCGGCCAGCGGGTGAACGTCGCGTAGAGCGACGTTCAGGGCCCCGCTGGATGGGGGTCCCCCCGACAGCGGAGCTGTTGGGGGAGGGTGAACGTCGCGTAGACGTGTGGAGACGCGGGTGCGCCCCCGGACGAACGTCCGGGGGCGCATTTTTCGTCTCGTTGCTCGCGGTCGGGTGCCGGTGGCCTACTTCAGGCCGTTGTGGATGGCGCCGACCAGTTCACCGTTGGTGGTGTCACCGCTGAACTCCCAGAAGAACGCCCCGCCCAGGCCCTGGCCCTTGGCCCAGGCCATCTTGCTGTTGATGGTGGTGGGGGTGTCGTAGGACCACCAGTTGTTGCCGCAGTGGGCGTACGCCGTGCCGGCGATGGTGCCGGTGGCCGGACAGCTGTTCTTGAGGATCTTGTAGTCCTCGATGCCGGCCTCGTAGGTGCCGGGCGCCGGGCCGGTGGCGGTGCCGCCGGGTGCGGCCTGGGTGACGCCGGTCCAGCCGCGGCCGTAGAAGCCGATGCCGAGCAGCAGCTTGCCCGCCGGGACGCCCTTGGCCTTCAGCTTGGCGATGGCGGCGGCCGAGTTGAAGCCGTCCTGCGGGATGCCGTTGTACGCGGTCAGCGGCGAGTGCGGGGCGGTGGGGCCGTCCTTGTCGAAGGCGCCGAAGTAGTCGTACGTCATCACGTTGTACCAGTCGAGGTACTGGGCGGCGCCGCCGTAGTCGGCCGCGTCGATCTTGCCGCCGTTCGAGCCGTCCGCGGTGATGGCGGCGGTGACCAGGTAGTCCTTGCCGAACTCGGCGCGCAGGGCCTGGGAGAGGTTCTTGAAGGCCGCCGGACCACTGGTGTCGCAGGTGAGGCCGCAGGCGTTCGGGTACTCCCAGTCGATGTCGATGCCGTCGAAGACATCGGCCCAGCGCGGGTCCTCCACGACGCCCTTGCAGGACTTGGCGAACGCGGCCGGGTTCTGCGCGGCCTGGCCGAAGCCGCCGGAGTAGGTCCAGCCGCCGAACGAGTACAGCACCTTGATGTGCGGGTACTTGGCCTTGAGCTGGCGCAGCTGGTTGAAGTTGCCGCGCAGCGGCTGGTCCCAGGCGTCGGCGGTGCCGCTGACGGACTGGTCGGCGGTGTAGGCCTTGTCGGTGGCGGCGTAGGCGTCGTCGAGCTTGCACTGGCCGCCCACGACGTTGCCGAACGCGTAGTTGATGTGCGTGATCTTGGCGGCGGAGCCGGACGTCACCAGGTCCTTGACGTGGTAGTTGCGGCCGTAGACGCCCCACTCGGTGAAGTAGCCGAGGTTGATCTTGCCGCCGGTGGGCGGCGGTTCCTCGGTGTTGCCGGTGGTGCGGACCCGCACCGCGCCGCTGACCGGACCGGTCTGGTCGGCGGTGTCACGGGCCTGGACGGTGTACGAGTAGTCGGTGCCCTTGGCCAGACCGGTGTCCGTGTACGAGGTGCCGGTCACGGTGGCGACCCTGGCGCCGTCGCGCAGCACGTCGTAGTTCTTGACGCCCTTGTCGTCGGTGGCCGCGGACCAGGACAGCCGCACGGAGGTGTCGGTGACGCCCGAGGCACTGGGGGTGCCGGGGGCGGAGGGTGGCGCGTCGCCGGGGACGGAGGTGCCGTCGCAGCCGCCGCCGTTGAGCTTGCAGCCGGTGGGGGAGCCGGAGCCGCTGCCGTTGAAGCCGAAGCTGATGGAGGAGCCCGGGGCGAGGGTGCCGTTCCAGGACTTGTTCTTGGCGGTCCAGTGGTTCCCCGAGGACGTCACATCGGCGTCCCAGGCGGAGGTGACCTTGGTACCGGAGGGGAAGTCCCACTCGACGGTCCAGGAGTTGATCGTCGTGGTGCCGGTGTTCTTCACCGTCCACTTGCCCTCGAAGCCGGAGCCCCAGTCCTGGGTCTTGGCGTAGGTGGCGGTCGCCGAGGTCGCGGCCTGGGCGGGAGTGGCGAGGGCGACGAGAGCGGAGAGGGGGAGGAGCAGGGTGGAGAACCCTGCCACGGCTCTGTGTCTGAAGCGCATACCGCGCCTCCTTCGTGGGGTGAGGGATGTCGCCGTGGGTATGACTGAGCCTTCACACCCACGGTGCCGCGAGGATAGAAAGGTCTGGACCACGGGTCAATAGGTCTGGACCACCCACTCGTTCCGGTCAGATCCCCCATTCCTGCGCCAGGACCGCGGCTTGCACCCGGCTGCGCAGCCCCAGCTTCCCCAGCAGGCGGCTGACGTGGGTCTTCACCGTGGCCTCCGCCATGTCGAGGCGCTTCGCGACGGCGGCGTTGGACAGGCCCTCGCCCAGACAGGACAGCACCTCCCGCTCGCGCCGGGTGAGGGAGTCCAGCACCGCCGGATCGGCCGTGGACCCGCGGACGGGCTTCGCGGCGAACTCGGCGATCAGCCGCCGGGTCACGGCCGGGGCGACGATCCCCTCCCCGCGCGCCACCGTGCGCACGGCCTCGAGGAGGTCCTTCGCCTCCGCGTTCTTCAGCAGGAACCCCGAGGCCCCGGCCCGCAGCGCCCCGAAGACGTACTCGTCGAGGTCGAAGGTGGTCAGCACCAGCACGTCGGCGAGCCCCTCCGCGACGACCTGCCGGGTGGCCGACACCCCGTCCAGGCGTGGCATCTGCACGTCCATCAGCACCACGTCCGGGCGCAGTTCACGGGCGAGCGCCACCGCCTGCTCACCGTCCGCCGCCTCACCCACCACCCCGATGTCGGGAGCGCTGCGCAGGATGAGCACCAGCCCGGCGCGGACGGCGGACTGGTCCTCGGCGACCAGGACGCGGATCATTTGGCCTCCTTCGTGGATACCCCCGGCTTCAGCCGGGGGTGGGGGTACCGCCCGCTTGCGGGGGAGAAATGAAGTTCCTGCGGAGCAGGGCAACGGGCTGTGATGCGCCGTCAGGGCGGATCGCGGTGCTCTGACCCGCGGATTTGGGCTTAAGGCACGGTGGCGCTAGTTTGTGAGCGTGACCACGACGTGTGTGAAGCGGGCGTTCAAGTACCGCTTCCATCCGACCGATGCGCAGGCGGCCGAGCTGTCGCGCACGTTCGGCTGCGTGCGCAAGGTCTACAACCTCGCCCTCGCCGCCCGCACCGAGGCATGGGCGCGACAGGAGCGAGTCAACTACAACGCCACCTCGGCGATGCTGACCGCGTGGAAGAAGACCGAGGAACTCGCCTACCTCAACGACGTGTCCTCCGTGCCGCTGCAGCAGACGCTGCGCCACCTGCAGAACGCGTTCACCAACTTCTTCGGCAAGCGGTCCCAGTACCCCCGCTTCAAGAGCCGGAAGAAGTCCCGCAGGTCCGCCGAGTACACCACCAGCGGTTTCCGCTTCCGCGAGGGGAGGCTGACGCTGGCGAAGATGACCGAGCCGCTGGACCTCGTGTGGTCCCGTCCGCTCCCCGAGGGGGCGACGCCCTCCACGGTGACCGTGTCGCAGGACGCGGCCGGGCGCTGGTTCGTGTCGATGCTGTGCGAGGATCCGACCGTGCAGCCGCTGCCCGCCACGGATACGGCGGTCGGCATCGATGTGGGCCTGGAGCACCTGCTGACCCTGTCCACCGGCGAGAAGATCACCAACCCGAGGCACGAGCGCCGCGACCGTACCCGTCTTGCCAAGGCCCAGCGGGCTCTGGCGAAGAAGGGCAGAGGGGACGGAGCCAACCGGCGCAAGGCCCGGATCAGGGTCGCGAAGATCTACGCCCGGATCGCCGACCGGCGCCGGGACCTGCTGCACAAGCTGACCACTCGACTCGTGCGTGAGAACCAAACGCTTGTGATCGAGGATCTGACCGTGCGCAACATGGTCAAGAACCACACGCTCGCCCGGGCCATCTCGGACGCGAGCTGGAGCGAGTTCCGCTCCATGCTGGAGTACAAGGCCACCTGGTACGGGCGGGAAGTGATCGCGGTCGACCGCTTCTTCCCCTCCTCCAGGCTGTGCTCCGCCTGCGGCACCTTGCAGAAGAAGATGCCGCTGCACGTCCGCACCTGGACCTGCGACTGCGGCACGGTCCACGACCGGGACGTGAACGCGGCGAAGAACCTTCTGGCGGCCGGGCTGGCCGTGTCTGTCTGTGGAGCCGGTGTAAGACCTCAACGGAGTTCTCCGGGCGGGCGGTCGGCGACGAAGCAGAAAACCCCACGGCGCGAGCCGTAGGACTCCCCTCGTTCACGAGGGGGAGGAAGTCAACAGGTGTCTCCTCGCACGACGTCGGTGACGGGGAGGGTGGCGCGCACCTCCCACAGCTTGCCCTCCGGACCGTTCTGCGGACCGGCCTCGAACGTGCCGTCCAGCAGGGCGGCCCGCTCCCGCATGCCGACGAGACCGGCCCCCGAACCCGGCGCGCGCGGGGCGTCCCGGCCGCCGTGGGGACTGGTCACCCGGATGTCGAGGGCGTCGGCCGGCCGGCGCAGGCACACGGTGACCCTGCCCGGCGCGGCATGCTTCAACGCGTTCGTCAGCGACTCCTGCACGATCCTGTACGCGGCGAGTTCCACCGGTGTGGGGACGTCGCTGTACGTGGCGTCGAGGGTGACGTCCAGGCCGTTGGCGCGGGCGCCCTCCACCAGGGTGCCGAGGCCGTCGAGCGTGGGGGTCGCCGCCGGTTCCCGGTCGTCCTCCCCGTCGCGCAGGATGCCGATGAGCCGTCGCATCTCGGACAGTCCCTGCACGCTGTTCTCCCGGATCACGCCGAGTGCCTCCTTGGAGGTACCGGGGTCGTCCAGGGAGAGGGCGGCCGTGGAGTGGATGGCGATCGCGGAGAGGTGGTTGGCGACCATGTCGTGCAACTCGCGGGCCATGCGGGAACGTTCCGCGGTCACAGCCTGGACGCGGTCCATCTCCGCGAGCAGCGCGGTCTGTTCGGCCCGCAGCCGGGCGGCCTCGGCGGCGTCGCGGTGGTTGCGCACGATGAGGCCGGTCGAGGCGGGCGTGAACGTCACGGCGCCGACGACGAGCCCGAGGAGCAGGGCCTCCGGCACCCGCCACACGGCGTAGGGAACCAGCGTCGCCGCGATCGTGAACATGCCGGTGATCCACGGCAGACGGCGGGCGGTGGCGGACGTGCCGTACACGACGGCGGCGTACATCAGGTCCGTGTACATCACGATCGTGGCGATGCTGCCCTGCGTCATGACGTCCGCGGCCAGCGCCAGCGTGCCGACGGCCAGGGCGGTGCGCGGGGCGGTGCGGCGCAGCAGTTCGCAGCCGGCGATCACGGCGAGCGGCACGAGGAGCGGCCCGCGGCCGTCGAAGAGCACGGTCGGGTCGTCGCCCGGCCGGACGCCCAGCCCGAAGCCCCACAGCAGCAGCCCGCCGGCGAGTCCGGCGAGCGCGACCCCCACGTCGAAGCGGGGCGGGCGGGACGGTCGCAGGGCCATGGCACCATCCAACACGGTGCGCACACCCGGCGCCTGATCCCCGCGGACGGTCCTGGACTGCATCTTTCGATGTACCGCGAGTTCATCGGTGGCGACGACGCCCCGGGCCGCCCCGCACGGGAGCCTGGAAGGGTGACCGAGAGGAGCGAACCGTGATCGTCGCCTTGATCGCCGCATGCGAGATCGGCTTCTGGGTGCTGCTGGCCGCCGGACTGGCCTTCCGCTACCTGCTGAAGATGCCGCGCACCGGCCTGGCGCTGCTGCTGTGCGAGCCGCTGCTGGAGGTCGTCCTGCTGGTCGCCACCGCGCTGGACCTGAAGAACGGTGCCGAGCCGGGCTGGGCGCACGGTCTGGCCGCGCTCTACATCGGCTACACCGTGGGCCACGGCCACCGCACCGTGAAGTGGCTCGACGGCCACGCCGCCCACCGGTTCGGCGGTGCCCCGAAGCCGGCCGGCCCGCCCCGCTACGGCACGGCCCGCGCCCGGCACGAGGCCAGGGTGTGGCTGGGCACGCTGGCGGGGGCCGCCGTGGCCACCGTCCTGCTCCAGCTCGCCATCCGGTACGTCGGCGACGCGAGCCGGGTGGGCTCCCTGGAGAGCTGGCGCACCACCGCCTGGCAGGTGACCGGCATCCACGGCCTGATCGCCCTGACCTACTGGCTCTGGCCGAAGAAGGCCCCGGCGGGCACGCAGGCGAAAGAGCCCGTCACCGCGAAGGAGAACCTCCGCCACTGAAAGGGGGCCGGAGGCGGGTGCCTTGCCGAAAAACGTGAGCAGTCGACGGGAAAGTGTCACGTAAGCCCTCAGATGAGCGGCATCAGGACAGATATGGCCGAAGTGCTCACGGCTTTGGGGCGGTGTGTCGTCCCCGGGACGTGGTCGAGTGCCCCGGCAGCGCACACGTCGAGGCCGCCGGCCCGCCGGACGATGGGGGGAACACCACCCGCACGAGCAGCCGGCCGCCCCCGGCGAGACCCGATGCGCCATCACTCGACCTCACGCCCGCCGGGCAGCACGACCGTCCCCGACCCGTGACGCCACCTCCAGATCCCTTACGACCCGGTCGCCCGGCCTGAACGCCCTGGGGATCGATGCCTTGCCCCGGCGCCGGATCGACCAGCAACCGGGTACCGGTTCCCACAGAAGCCCTCGGTGCCGAGCCCCGTACACGTCGTCCTGTACGGGGTCCGGCTGGGACTTGCGCGTAACCACTTCCGGCCGTCTTGCCGTTGTGCGGCTGCACGGTGTGCCGCAAGCGCGACAAGGGGGTCGTCCATGGCGAACAGCAGCAGTACAGCAGTCGAGTCGTCCGACAGTCTCAAGGCGTTCGGCGCGGCCCTGAAGACGTTCAGGGAACGGGCCCTGCTCACCCAGGAGCAGCTCGCCGAGCGGCTCAACTACTCGCACGCGTCGGTCGCCTCGGTCGAGCAGGGAAGACGGATGCCGACCGCCGCCTTCGTCGAGCGGGCGGAGGAGGCGCTGGAGGCGTTCGGGGTGCTGCGGGCCATGGTCCGGCACCTCGGGCGGCAGCGGGGACTGGCGGTCTGGTTCCGGGAGTGGGCTCAGTTGGAGGAGTCCGCGGTCGGTCTATGCACGTACGAGTGCCGGGTGGTGCCCGGGCTGCTCCAGACCGAGGCGTACACCCGGGCGGTGATGCTCAACGTGCCGCCCCCGCCCACCGAGGAGCAGTTGGAGCAGCGGATCGCCGCGCGGCGGGCGCGGCAGGACCTGCTCAGGCGTACACCGCCGATCGCGTTCAGCTTCATCGTCGAGGAGTCGGTGCTGCTGCGGCACACGGGAGGCGAGGAGGTCACCCGGGAGCTGCTCGGCCATCTCCTCGCCTGCACGGAACCGTGGAACGTGGAGCTGCAGATCATGCCGCAGCGGCAGCCGTACCACGCGGGCACGGATGGGCCCATGCGTCTTTTGGAGACCCCGGAACGCCAGTGGGTCGGGTACGCGGAGGGTCAGAAGACCGGACAGCTGGTTTCTGACCGGGAAGCAGTGAGCGTGATGCAGATGCGCTATGCCAAGATGCGCTCGCAGGCCCTGTCCCCGGCGGACTCGGTGGAGTTGTTGCAGAGGATGCGAGGAGCGCTATGAACACCGTCAACGAGCTGGACTGGTTCAAGAGCAGCTACAGCGGATCCGAGGGCGACGACTGTGTGGAGGTCGCGCTCGCCCCCGGAGTCGTGCACGTACGCGACTCCAAGCAGCAGGACGGGCCCCGGTTCGCGGTCTCCCCTTCCGCCTGGGGTGCTTTCCTCGGAGGTGCGGAGGGCTGAACGGCGGGTGCCGCCGTCGGCCCGTGTGATCAGGGACCAATCGGTTCCGGGCACACGGGCTGACGGCGGTGACGGCTTCCGTGCCGCTCCCCGGGGAGAAGGCCGGCGGGTGCTAGCGCTCCCCGCCCGGTACCCACAGCACGTCGCCGGTCTCCTTGTTGGCGATGCGGGCCAGGATGAAGAGGAGGTCGGAGAGGCGGTTGAGGTAGGTGGCGGTGAGGGGGTTCATGGTGTCGCCGTGCGCCTCCATGGCCGCCCAGGTGGAGCGCTCCGCGCGGCGGACCACCGTGCAGGCCTGGTGGAGGAGGGCGGCGCCCGCCGTGCCTGCCGGGAGGATGAAGGAGCGCAGCTTCTCCAGCCGCTCGTTGAAGTGGTCGCAGTCCGTCTCCAGCCGGTCCACGTAGAACTGCTCGACCCGCAGCGGCGGGAACTCGGGGTTCTCCACCACCGGCGTCGACAGGTCCGCGCCCACGTCGAACAGGTCGTTCTGCACGCGGGTGAGGACCGTGACGACCTCCTCGTCCAGGGCACCCAGCGCGATCGCGGTGCCGATCACCGCGTTCGCCTCGTTGGCGTCGGCGTAGGCGGCGATGCGCAGGTCGGTCTTGGCGACCCGGCTCATGTCACCGAGGTTGGTGGTGCCCTTGTCGCCGGTCTTCGTGTAGATGCGTGTCAGATTGACCATGCGGCCAGCCTAGTGACGCCCAGGCTTTCCGGACACCGGTGTGCCGACCGTCACGGCCCGCCGTGACGGTCGGTCTCGCGTGGGGTGGAGCGCCGGTCAGATCCCGCAGCTGGGTGCCGACCAGTACGGTGACGGGTCGAAGGCCACATGGGTGTGGTCGTTGTGGCCGGGGTAGCCGGGGCCGAGGATCTCGGAGAAGCCGTGGACCCGGGACTGGCGGGCGAGGGTGCAGAAGCTCGGCGAGCCGACGAGGTCGGCCGCGTCGCCGTAGAGGTGACGGCTGGTCGACGAGCCGCCGACCGCGCTGTTGCAGGCGTAGGAGCGGAAGCCGCTGGAGATGGTGATCGGCACGTCACCGAGCGCGTGCCGCAGTGCCTCCAGCTTCCACATGGTCTTCAGCGCGTTCGCCTTGGCGGTGGCGGCCGACACCGCGCCGCCCGACCAGGTGGAGTTGCACTTGTTGAGTTCGGCGTAGCTGAAGTGGACGGGCGTGCAGTCGGCGTCCTGGAGCGCGTAGATCTTGCTGAAGGTCTGCGGACCGGCGACACCGTCGGCGGGCAGTCCGTACGCCGACTGGAACTTCTTGACGGCGGCGGTGGTGCGGGCACCGTACTGGCCGTCGTAGGAGAGCCGCTCGCCCGAGGTCACCCAGCCGGCGACCCGGATCTGCAGCTGTGTCACATCGCTGCCGGAGGTGCCCTGGGACAGGGTGCGGTTCCAGGTGTAGCACGAGTCGGCGTGCGCCGTGCCGGCGGTGGCGCCCACCCCGAGGGCCATACCCGCCATGATCATGACAAATGAGAGGAGGGTGCGTGTCGCGCGTCTCAGCATTCCGGCCTCCCGACCGTCCGTCGCTGGATGGAGGGGTGCCGCCCGCCCGGACGGCGCCCGCCGACCAGCGTGCGGCACGGTGCTACGCGCGTCAACAATCAGTGGGTGAATGACTGGAGTTGACGGTCAGGAGGGTTGGTGGCCGAACCTGAGGAACCTCGGAGGCGGCGGGAGTGATGGGTGTCTCACTGCGTGAGACGTGACACGCATTACTAACCCCTCACACATTCGCCCGCGGGCGCTAGTGTCCGCGAGTGACGTACAGGAACAGTGTGTGAGTGTTTCGAAGGGGAGTCGCACAGTGGCACGGAAGCTCGCCGTCATCGGGGCCGGCCTCATGGGGTCCGGAATCGCCCAGGTCTCCGCTCAGGCGGGCTGGGACGTCGTCCTGCGCGACGTCACCGACGAGGCGCTCACGCGAGGTGTCGACGGGATCAAGTCGTCGTACGACAGGTTCGTGGGCAAGGGCAGGCTCGAGGCCCACGACGCCGACGCGGCCCTCGCCCGGATCACCACGACCACCGACCTGGACGCCTGCGCGGACGCGGACGTCGTGGTCGAGGCGGTCTTCGAGAAGCTCGAGGTCAAGCACGAGATCTTCCGCGCCCTCGACGGGATCGTGCGCGAGGACACCGTGCTCGCCTCCAACACCTCGGCCATCCCGATCACCAAGATCGCGGCCGTGACGGAGCGCCCGGAGCGGGTCGTCGGCGCGCACTTCTTCTCGCCGGTGCCGATGATGCAGCTGTGCGAACTGGTCCGCGGCTACAAGACCAGCGACGAGACCCTCGCCACCGCGCGCGAGTTCGCCGAGTCGGTCGGCAAGACCTGCATCGTCGTCAACCGCGATGTGGCCGGCTTCGTGACCACCCGCCTGATCAGCGCCCTCGTCGTCGAGGCCGCCAAGCTCCACGAGTCGGGTGTGGCGAGCGCCGAGGACATCGACCTGGCCTGCAAGCTGGGCTTCGGTCACGCCATGGGGCCGCTGGCCACCGCCGACCTGACCGGCGTCGACATCCTGCTGCACGCCACCGGGAACATCTACACCGAGTCCCAGGACGAGAAGTTCGCCCCGCCCGAGCTGATGCGCCGGATGGTTGACGCCGGTGACATCGGCCGGAAGAGCGGGCAGGGCTTCTACGCGTACTGATCACCCCGAACACCTCGGTGCTCATCACGCACCGGGGTGAATTCGGTGTCGGTTCGCTCACACGGAGCAACCTCTGCGGGCTCCACGCAGTCAGAGGGTGCATCACCGTCGCCAAAAACGTGAGAAGCCCGAACACCTCAAGAACCTGTACACCTTAAAAACGGAGCACGGCACGCACGGGAGCGCATATGCATATCAGGGGCGACCACGCCGAACTGGTCGTCGGGGGCCGCCTCGATGTCCGCAACGCGGCGGACGCCCGTACGGTCCTGCACTCGGCCGTCGACGACGGAGTCGGTGATCTGCTGTTGGACCTGTCCGAGCTGGACTCCTGGGACGCCACCGGACTCGGCGTGATCATGGGGGTCCACCGACGGGCCGGCCGCTGCGGCCGGCGGCTGGTGCTGCGCGACGTACCGCCACAGCTGCAGCGCCTGCTGGTGGCCACCCGGCTGCACCGGATCCTGGCGATCGAGGGGGGCATCGGGGTGGACACGCCGCCCCGTGTGTGAGGTCCGTACGGGGGACGCGCCGGACGAACCGGATGCACGGGGTGAACCGGATGCGCCGGACGGACCCGACGGCCGGCAGGATCCGGCCGGCCCGGTGAGAGCCCCCGGCGACCCGTGCGACGTGCGCAGAATCCTCACGAGACTGTGATGTCCCGGACCGGACGCCACCCCGGACTGTCGTAGATACTGGGAGAAGGTTTAGGGTTCGGCTGCCCGCTGCCTCATCCACCCTCGAGCGGGCCCGGGCCAAGAGCGACAGCGCGGTGTGCAGCAAGGCCGGGAGGGGCTTGGACCCAGGCACACGACGCTTTTGGGGGGCTAGGACCTTATGGACCCGAACAACCCGGGACCCGAGGAGTACGGTCGTGACGGCGACGGACACGCGCCGCGCCAGCGCCCGCCCAGGGAATCCCTCACATCCGACTTCGGGCAGCCCACGCCCGTGCTCGCCCGCACGGTGCAGCTCGTCTCCGGCGACTTCCTGCTGACCGTCAATCCCGTCGACGGCAGTGAGATAGAACCCTGCCCGCCCGCCGAGCGGCCCGCACGCCCCGTGAAGCTGACGGAGGCCGAGCGCGCCGAGGCCGAGCAGGCCGCCCGGCCGCCCGTCCCGCCCGGCCCGTCCCGGCCGGAGCTGCCGCTGACGGCCCGCCAGGACGAGCGGGAGAAGCTGCTCCGGCTGCTCGCCCGCGGCCGCTCCGTGCGCCTCACCGGCCCCGCGGGCGCCGGCCGTACCCGGCTGCTCGACGTCGTCGCCGAGGACTGCGCGGACCTCGCCCCCGACGGCGTGGTCCGCCTGGACGGCCACCGCCGCAGCGCCGACGATCTGCTGTACGACCTCTTCCACGCCGTGCACAGCGCGCCGCTGTACCGCCCCGGCCGGGACGAACTCGCCGACTGTCTCCGTGAGGTCGGCGCGGTCGTCGTCATCGACGACCTCGGGTTCGGCGGCGCCGCCCTCGACGAACTGCTCGACGCGACACCCGAGTGCGCCTTCCTGCTCGGCGCCACCCCGGACGTGCCCGCCCCGTCGGCCGACTCCGCCGTGGAGGAGGTCGTCCTCGACGGACTCGACCGCGCGGCCGGTCTCGACCTGCTGGCGCGCGCCGTCGACCGGGACCTCACCGAGGACGAGTCGAACTGGGCCGGTGACCTCTGGTTCGAGTCCGAGGGCCTGCCGCTGCGCTTCGTCCAGGCCGGTGCCCTGCTGCGACAGCGCGACCGGCTGCGCGCCGGCACCAGCGCCGTCGACGAGTTCGGCGTCTTCGAGGACGTCTGGCCCGGCGACCCGTCCGACGAACTGCCCGCCGACGCCGTCGACGCCGTCGACGGTGACGAGGTCCCGCTGCCCTCGCTCGGCGAGGCGGCCGCTCCCGCCCCGCTGCTCGCGGCACGGCTCAGCGCCTCCGCCCGCGCCACCCTGCGGTTCGCCGTCGCGCTCGGCGGTGAACTCCCGCACCAGGCGCACCTGCCCGCGCTGGTCGGCGACACCCACGCCGACGCCGCGCTCGGTGAGCTGGCCGCCTGCGGGCTGGCCGCCCCGGCCGGCTCCCGCTACCGGCTCGCCGCCGGCGTACCGGCCCAGCTGGAGGCCGCCGGGTACGCCGACGGGGCGCAGGCGCAGGCCCGCACCGCCGCCCAGCACTACGCCTGGTGGGCCGGGCACCCCTCGGTCACCCCGGAACGGGTCTGCGCCGAGGCCGACGCGGTGCTCGCCGCGCTCGCCGTGGTGGCGCCGCTCGCCTCGGCCGCCGACGAGGGCGAGGAGGACGTGGCGGTGCAGCTGGCCCGCACCGCCGCCCCCGCGTTCGCCGCGGGCCTGCACTGGAACGCCTGGGAGCGGGCCCTGCGGGCCGGCGCGGAGGCCGCCCGGCTCGCCGGAGACGTGGCGGAGGAGGCCTACTTCCGCCACGAGCTCGGCATCCACGCCCTGTGCGTGGGGGAGCTGGACCGCGCCCGTGCCGAACTGGAGGCCTCCGTCGGCCTGCGCGGGGCCGTCGCCGACAAGCGCGGCGCCATCGCCGGACGCCGGGCGCTGGCCCTGGTCAGCGACCGCTCCGGCATCCCGGCGGCGCTCGCGCCGACCGCGGGGGAGGAGGTGCCGGAGGCCCGGTACGAGGAGTCGGCCTCGCCGCCCCGCGGGGTGCCGATGGCCTTCCCGGAGCTGCAGCCGCCCACCGACACCGGCCTGGTCGTCCACCACACCGCGCCCGTGCCGGTGTTCGCGCCCAAGGCCACGCCCAAGGCCGGCGTCGGGCTGAAGGGCCTGGCCCGGCGCAACCTCGTGGCGGCCGGCGCGGGCGCGCTGCTCGTCGCCGTGCTGGGCACGGTGGTCACCCTCGGAGCGACCTCGGAGAACGAGCCCGGCACCCCGTCGGAGAACGTCGGCGTCAACCCGTCCGCGAGCCAGGGGGCCGACGACGGCAGCCTGGGTGCGGACCGGCGGACCGAGGAGGGCGGTGACACCGGTGACGCCACCAGCCGGCCCGCCGACCCCGGCCCGGACGGCACCCTCGGCACCTCCGACGACCCGACGCCGACGGCCACGGAGTCGGGCGAGGCCTCGGCCGACCCGGGCGACACCGACAAGCCGGACGACTCGACGACCACGCCCTCCACGCCGTCGGCGTCGTCCTCGTCCGCGAAGCCGCCGAAGACGACCGAGCCGAGCGATCCCGTCGACGAGACGACCGATCCGGAGCCGGCCCCGACCACCTCGACGCCGGATCCGCCCGCCCCGACGACGGGCCCGACGGAGGACTACACCCCGCCGCCGCCGGAGACGTCCGACTCGGCGAGCGGCCCCACCTCCTCCACCCCGGCCCAGACGGAGTCGGGGGCGAGCAGTTCGGCGAGCGCCCCGCAGAGCAGCGAGGCGGGCACACCGAGCAGCTCCGGAACAGCGGTGATCTGACACCCCGGGCGTCCGCGGACGCCCGGGAACACTTTCGGGCATGTGTGGAGGGCCGGCTCCCCGACGGGGGGGCCGGCCCTCCACACATGCCGTGACGCCGCTCAGAACAGGCGCAGTTTGTCGTCCTCGATGCCCCGCATGGCGTTGTAGTCGAGCACCTGGCAGCCGATGCCCCGGTCGGCGGCGAGCACCCGGGCCTGCGGCTTGATCTCCTGGGCCGCGAACACGCCGCGCACCGGGGCGAGATGCGGATCGCGGTTCAACAGCTCCAGATAGCGGGTGAGTTGCTCCACGCCGTCGATCTCACCGCGCCGCTTGATCTCCACCGCGACGGTCTGTCCCTCGGCGTCGCGGCAGAGGATGTCGACGGGGCCGATGGCGGTCATGTACTCGCGGCGGATGAGGGTGTAGCCCTCGCCGAGGGTCTCGATGCGGTCCGCGAGCAGTTCCTGGAGGTGCGCTTCCACGCCGTCCTTGATCAGGCCGGGGTCGACGCCCAGTTCGTGCGAGGAGTCGTGCAGGACCTCCTCCATCGTGATGATGAGTTTCTCGCCCGCCTTGTTGACGACGGTCCAGATCCCCTCCTCGTCACCGCTGCCCTCTTTGAGCGTGCAGGGCGGCGACATCCAGTTCAGGGGCTTGTAGGCCCGGTCGTCGGCGTGGATCGAGACACTTCCGTCCGCCTTGACCAGGATCAGGCGGGGTGCCGAGGGCAGGTGCGCGGTGAGCCGCCCGGCGTAGTCCACGGAGCAGCGGGCAATGACGAGACGCATGGTCGGCAACGCTACTCGACGGGCCGCGGTCGAGGCGATTCGCCCGCTCCCGCGAACGACTCGGAACCAGGTCGCAGGAGCCACTCCAGACCCTCGAGGCGTGTCCTGTATCTCCTGGAAAGCGCGTGTTCGGCGATGGCCGATTCCCGGCCCACAGCAAGTCCCCCATCCTGGGATTCTCCTGGTGCGGCCCCGGTCAGTTGCTTACGGTAGTGAACGGGAGGTCGCGACGTGTGCACGCAGCGTGTCGGATTCTGCGAACTCCCGTATCTGTCAGGCAACCCCCGCCCGGCGGGGGTGCGAGAGGAGAACCCATGTCGCTCGACGTCTCACCGGCCCTACTCGAACAGGCCGAGCGAGGCGAGGTCGACGAAGCAGACTTCGTCGACTGCGTCCGGACCTCCCTGCCCTACGCGTGGGAGATGATCAGCTCCCTGGTGGCCCAGTTGAAGGTGGACGGCGGAGAGTTCGCCGACAACCAGACGCCTCCGCCGGACGAGCAGGCTCGCGGTCAGCTGCTGCGTGCGCTCGCGAGTGACGCGATACGCGGCGCGCTGCAGCGGCACTTCGGCGTCCGGCTGGCCTTCCAGAACTGCCACCGGGTGGCCGTGTTCCCGCTCGACTCCTCGGTCGACGAGAGGCTGACCAAGTTCACCTCGGTCCGCGGGCAGTTGCTGAACCAGTCGCCGGAACTGCGCGACTGCTGACGCGCCACGTAGCTTGCCGCTCCGTACGCGGGAGGTGCGCTCTGTACCGGGGCGGCAAGTCTCACCGGAATCCCCCGCTCGTTCAGACGAGTTGGGGGATCACCTCGGCACCGAGCCGCCGTACGTTCTCCTCGGTCGCCGCGAGGTCGCCGGACCCCTCGACGAGCAGGGCGAACCGGGAGATGCCGGTCCGCTCGCTGGTCGCGGCGAGCCGGTCCGCGCACAGCCGCGGGGAGCCCACCGGGTGCAGCCCGCAGAGCAGTTCGGTGTAGGCCAGCGGGTCGCGCATCCGCCGCTCCCGGCCGTCCACCGTGACATGGGCCTCGAGTCCCTGCCGCAGCCAGCCGGGCAGCGCCTTGAGCAGCGTCTCCGCCGCGTCGGTGCGCCGGTCGGCGATCTGCACGACGCCGGCCGACACATGGGCCGCGCGGTGGACCTCCGCCGCCGGCCGTCCGCAGGCACGCGCGTGCCGCTGCCACAGGGCGACCATCTCGCCCTTCTCCTCGTCCCCCACGTGCATGCCGAGCAGCATCGGCAGCCCGCGCTCGGCCGCGAGCCGCACGCTCGCCGGGGAGGTGCAGGCGACCACGACCTCGGGGCCCTCCACCTCGGTGAGGCACTCCGAGGGGCGCGGGACGACGGGCACTTCACGGAACCGGAAGCGCTCCCCGGCGGCCGCGACCGAGGGGTCGCGCAGCCAGCGCGTCAGGAGATCGAGTGATTCGGGGAACCCCTTCTCGTACGCCTCGAGGCCGGACCCGAAGACCTCCAGGTCGACCCACGGTCCGCCGCGCCCGACGCCCAGCGAGAACCGCCCGCCGCTGGTGACGTGCAGCAGCGCGGCCTGCTCGCCGAGCGCCACCGGGTGGACGGTGGGCAGCACGCTGACCGCCGTACCGACCCGGATGCGGCGGGTGCGGCCCAGCAGCAACGCCGCCAGGGTGACCGCCGACGGGCAGGTGCCGTACGGCACGAAGTGGTGCTCGCCCAGCCAGACCGCGTCCAGCCCGGCCTCCTCGGCCACCTCGGCCGAACGGACCGCTCGGTGCAGTGCCTCCCCTTCGCCCTGCCCGGGGAACCGGGCGGCCAACACGAAACTTCCCACGCGCATTGCTTTCCTGCTTCCTTGGCTCCGACGCGGAGCTCCCCCACAGGGCATAACCGTCTGACACGTGCCGAGGACACGGCTGGGAGGGGAATTTTACGGATTGTCTGCAGAATGGGCGGTTCTGGAACGAGTGTTGCGCTCTTGTGAAGGGAAGCTTGTGATGTTTGGTTCCCTACGCGTACCCCGGTCGGCGCCGCGTAGGCTGGAAGCGGTCCCGCATCCTGTATAGCCCCGTGAGGTGTTCTGTGTCCCCGCGTCGCAACCGACCCAAGGGAGCCGGTTCGTCCGGCCGGAGCGCCGGGGACGACCGTTCCGGGCGGTACGGCGGCTGGCAGTCCACCGAGAACTGGCAGGGCGAGGAATGGAGCGTGCGGCACGTGGCGGGCTCCAGTGCCCAGGGCAAGGCGTACCGCTGCCCCGGCTGCGACCAGCTGATCCCGGACGGGGTGCCGCACGTGGTGGCCTGGCCGGCGCACGCGGGGGCCGACGACCGCCGGCACTGGCACAAGGCCTGCTGGAACGCGAAGGACCGCCGCACCACGCGGGTGCAGCGGTCCCGTAACGCGCCGAGGTTCTGAGCCCGGCGGTCGCTGTTCCGGCCGGCCCCTACACGTCCCGCTCCCCCAGCAGGAGGAAGGCGCCGCCGAGCGCCGCGGCCGTGACCCCGAGCATGATCCACAGCGGGTCCCAGCCGGACGGTCCGGACGTGCTCAGGGAGTTGGAGTAGAAGACGCTCAACTGGTTCGGGATGGAGTACTCGAACAGGGCGTCGCGCACGCCCTCCAGCGAGGAGGCGAACATGAACATCGCGATCACCAGCGGGGCGAGCAGGGCGCCGATCATGAGGGTGATGGCGCCCGCCGAGTGCCGGACGATCGAGCCGACGGCCAGCGAGAGCGTGCCGAGCAGGGCGAGGTGGAGCGAGATGCCGACGGTGGCCTTCAGCCACTCGTCGCCGGTGGGCTGTCCCGCGTTGTTGCCCTCCAGCATCACCATGTGCAGGAACGCGACGGCCGTCGCGGACAGCAGCGTCACCGTGAAGGCGATCAGGAAGAACACCAGGGCCTTCGCCGCGAGCACCCGCCCGCGCGAGGGGCAGGCCACCATGGTGGTGCGGATCATGCCGGTGCCGTACTCCGTGGCCGTGGTCAGCACGCCCAGCGAGACGAGGCACATGCTGCCCAGGAGCAGTCCGAAGAAGCCCAGGGACAGGGCGCTCTCACCGTTCAGGTCCGTGTCGGTGCTCGCCACCACCACACCGGTCAGCAGTCCGATGCCGACGACGAGCAGCACGAACACGCCCAGCGTCCACATCGTGGAGCGCAGCGACCGGATCTTCGTCCACTCGGAGGCGAGCGCGTGCCCCAGGTGCGTGCGCACCACCGGGATCGGCGAGTGGTAGCCGGGCTCCGCCGCCTGCCACACGGGCGCGGCCTGCTGGGTCGGGGGCTGGGGCGTGCTCATCGGGCGTCCTCGGGCTTGGCCACGTCGGAGCTGGACGGGCTGGGCGGGCTGGGCTGGGCGGCGGGCGGCGCGGCCGCCGGGGGAGCGGCTGCCGGGACGGGCTGGGCGTACGGGTTGGCCGGAGGGGCCGCCGGGGCGGCTCCGGGGGCGCCCGGAGCGCCGTACGGGCCCGCGGGAGCCTGCGGTGCGCCCGGGGCCGCCCCGAACTGCTGGGCGCCCTGCTGGGGCGGCGGCGGGGCGTACCAGCCGGGCTGACCCTGGCCCGGCACCGGCACCGGCGGCTGCATGCCCGGCGGCAGCGGCTGCTGGAGCCCTGCCTTCTGGTCGTCGGTCGAGCGGTAGTCGACCGCCCCCTGCGTCATCCGCATGTACGCCTCCTCCAGCGAGGCCTGGTGCGGTGACAGCTCCCACAGCCGTACGCCGGCCTCGTGGGCGATCTCACTGACGCGCGGCAGCGGCAGTCCCATCACCCGCAGCGCGCCGTCCTGCTCGGGCAGCACCTGGCCGCCGGCCTCGCTGAGCGCGGCGGACAGCTTCTCGCGCTGCTGCGGCTCGGTGTCGGGCGTGCGCACCCGTGCGAAGTCGGCGGAGTTGGCCGAGATGAAGTCCTTCACGCTCATGTCGGACAGGAGCTGTCCCCGGCCGATCACGATGAGGTGGTCGGCGGTCAGCGCCATCTCGCTCATCAGGTGGGACGAGACGAAGACCGTACGGCCCTCCGCGGCGAGCGACTTCATCAGGGTGCGCACCCAGAGGATGCCCTCGGGGTCGAGGCCGTTGACCGGCTCGTCGAACAGCAGCACCTGGGGGTCGCCGAGCAGCGCGGCGGCGATGCCGAGCCGCTGGCCCATGCCCAGGGAGAAGCCCTTGGAGCGCCGCCCGGCCACCTCGTGCAGCCCGACCACACCGAGCACCTCGTCCACCCGCCGGGCCGGGATGCCGGACAGCTGGGCCAGGCTCAGCAGGTGGTTGCGGGCGGACCGGCCGCCGTGCACGGCCTTGGCGTCCAGCAGCGCGCCGACCTGCCGGGCGGCGTTGGGCAGCCTGCGGTAGGGGTAGCCGCCGATCGTGACGTGGCCCGCGGTGGGGTTGTCCAGGCCGAGGATCATCCGCATCGTCGTGGACTTGCCCGAACCGTTGGGGCCGAGGAAGCCGGTGACGGCACCGGGGCGCACCTGGAAGGAAAGGTTGTACACAGCGGTCTTGTCGCCATACCGCTTGGTCAGGCCGACTGCCTCGATCATGCTCCGCCCATCGAGAGGTTCAGGACAACGAGGGCACACGCCCCCCGTAAGGGTTAGGAGGATATCGAGAGGCTGACGGTTCCACCCAAGGGGAGGTAAAGACGGTGGAAAACCGGCCCCGCCCCACCCCACCTTCCGGACCGGGCCGGGCGCCCCCTTCGCCCGCCCGAGTCCTGCCCCTGGGGCCTGTCCGGAGGATCACGCCGCAGACGCGGGGGCCGGCACGCCCTCCCCCGAGCTCTTCGAGCAGGGGCCCCGGCGCCCCGCTCACCCGCGCCGACGAGGCACCGTCGATTTCCTGCGACCTGATCCGCCGGACAGGCCCTACGCGTCGCGTTTCCTCAGCACCAGGTATCCGCCGGCGAGCACCGCGACCACCCACAGCGCCATGATGCCGAGGCCGCCCCAGGGCCCGTACGGGATGTCGTCGTCGAGCGGTGCGACCACCTGCATGATCCTGCTGCCCGCCTGGTCGGGCAGGAACCAGCCGATCTTCTTCGTCGCGTCGACGTTGGCCAGGATGCTGGAGATCAGGAAGAAGAACGGCATCAGGATGCCCAGCGACAGCATCGGGGAGCGCAGCATGGTGGCGACGCCCATCGAGAACACCGCGATCAGGGTCATGTAGAGACCGCCGCCGAGGACGGCCCGCAGCACCCCCTCGTCCCCGAGGGACGCGCTGTGCTCGCCGAGCATCGCCTGCCCGAGGAAGAAGGCGGCGAAGCTGGTGACCATGGAGACGACGAGCGCGAGCGCGGTGGCCACGCCGAGCTTGCCGGCCAGGAAGGCACCGCGCTGCGGTACCGCGGCCAGCGAGGTGCGGATCATGCCGGTGCTGTACTCGTTCGACACCACCAGCACCCCGAACACGATCATCGCGAGCTGGCCGAGGCTCATCCCGGCGAAGCTGATGAACGTCGGATCGAAGGAGAGCCGGCTCCGCGGGCTCATGGTGTCGAACTCGCGCGCCGACAGTGCCGAGATCAGCATGCCGAGCGCGATGGTGACGACCACCGCCAGGGAGAGCGTCCACACCGTGGACGCCACCGACCGGATCTTGGTCCACTCGGACCGGACGACCTGTGCCGCCGCCATGCTCAGCCCCTCTTCCAGCCGTCGCCCCACTGCTGCGGGGGCGCGGACGTACCGGAGTGCGCGTGGTACTCCACCGACTCCGCGGTCAGCCGCATGAACGCCTCCTCCAGGGAGGCCTGCTGCGGGCTCAGTTCGTGCAGCACCAGCTGGTGGGCGGCCGCCAGTTCCCCGACCTGCTCGGCCTTGGCGCCGTCCACCTCCAGCACCTCGCCGCTCTCGACGGCCGTGATCCCGGCCTCGTGCAGCACGTCCAGCAGCCGTTCCCGCTGCGGGCAGCGGATCCGGACGTACGAACGGGAGTTGTGCTCGATGAAGTCGGCCATGGAGGTGTCGGCGAGCAGCCGGCCCTGCCCGATGACGACGAGGTGGTCGGCGGTCAGCGCCATCTCGCTCATCAGGTGGGAGGAGACGAAGACCGTACGGCCCTGCGCGGCGAGCGACTTCATCAGGGTGCGGATCCAGTGGATGCCCTCGGGGTCGAGACCGTTGACCGGCTCGTCGAACATCAGGATGCGCGGATCGCCGAGCAGCGCGCCGGCGATGCCGAGCCGCTGGCCCATGCCGAGCGAGAACCCCTTGGTCTTCTTCCTCGCGACGGAGGTCAGCCCCACCGTGTCCAGCACCTCGTGCACCCGCTGCCGGGGGATGCCGTTGCTCTGGGCGAGACACAGCAGATGGTTGAAGGCGCTGCGGCCGCCGTGCGCGGCCTTGGCGTCCAGCAGCGCGCCGATGTGTTTCAACGGGTCCTTGAGCCGGTCGTAGTGCCGGCCGTCGATGCGGACGTCGCCGGCCGTGGGCCGGTCCAGGCCCAGCATCATCCGCATGGTGGTGGACTTGCCCGCGCCGTTGGGACCGAGGAACCCCGTGACGATGCCCGGCCTGACCGTGAAGGTCAGGTTGTTGACCGCCATCTTCTCGCCGTACCGCTTGGTCAGCCCCTCGAGCTCGATCATGCCGCCACGCTAGAACGGGACGAAGCCCTCTGCCAACTCCGTGGCAGAGGGCTTCACCGATGTTCGGTCCCTGTATCCCGGCCGGTTACCGGGTCTGCTGGGCCGGAACCCCGCGGGAGGCGGACTCGTCCTCGGCCGGCGAACCGGCCGCGGCCACCGCGGCACCCGTGAGCGTCGCCAGCATCTCGCGGACGTTGGTCAGCTGGGCGTTGATGGAGTCGCGGCGGTTGGTGAGCGCCGCCAGCTCCCGCTCGGACTCCGAACGGATCCGGTCGGCCTTGGCGTTGGCGTCGGCCACGATGTCCTCGGCCTGGCGCTGAGCGGTCTCCACCGTCTGGCGGGCCCGGCGCTCGGCGTCGGTGCGCAGCTTCTCCGCCTCCAGGCGCAGCTGCTCCGCGCGGTGCTCGATCTCGGCGAGGCGCTTCTCGGCCTTGGCCTGACGCGAGGCCAGGTCGCGCTCGGACTGCTCGCGCCGCTTGGCCAGGTTCGTCTCGAAGTCGGCGGCGGCCTGTGCGGCCTTCGCGCGGGTCTCCTCGAAGAGGGCGTCCGCCTCCTCGCGCTTGGACTGCGCGTCCTTCTGCGCGTCCGACCGCAGCTGAGAGGCCTCGCCCTGGGCCTTCTCGACGATCCGGACGCCCTCGTCCTCGGCCTTCGCCTTGCGCTCGGCGGAGTACGACTCCGCGTCGTTGCGCACCTGCTGGGCGGCCGACTCGGCGAGTTCACGGTGCTGCTCGGCCGCGCGCCGGGCCTCCTCACGGAGGTCCTTCGCCTCCTCCTCGGCCAGCCGCAGGATCTTCTCCACGCGCGCGCCGAGCCCCGCGTACGACGGCTCGGCGTCGGTGACCTGGGACTGGGCGTTCTGCGTCTCGAGGTGGAGCTCCTCGATGCGCTTTTCCAGAGCGGTGATGCGGGCGAGAGCGCTGTCACGGTCGGAGACGAGCTTGGAGATGCGTTCGTCCACCTGAGCGCGGTCGTATCCACGCCGCACAAGCTCGAAGCCGTAGGGGGAAGTGTCGCTCATGGGATTCCTGTCGAATGAGGACCGGTGAGGTGATAGGGGGAATCCTAGGCGTCGAAGCGCTGTGTCATCGAGTGGATGCACGTTTGATACGGAGAATGACACCCCTTTTGGGTGGCCGGTACCTGGAGCGCTTGCCAAGTGGGTACTCAAACCCCCTTGTAGGCACGGGATTTGCCATGCCGACAAGGGGTTTTCCGCGCCCTCGAAGAGTTTGACCGGTTCGTTATACGGCGCCCTAACTGTCCGAAGACTTGCTCCGCTGGCCCGGCGGACCGGCCGCCGCGGCGGCCTTCACCCCGTTGTCCTTGCCGCCGCCCGGAGCCTCGAACGACTCCAGCGCCTCCAGGACGTCCTGCACTCGGGAGATCTCGACGTTGATGTCCGCGCGCCGCCGCACCAGGACCTCCAGCTCGCGCTTGCCCTCCT
The DNA here is from genome assembly GCF_052246875.1 of Streptomyces sp. GDS52. Classification (NCBI taxonomy): domain Bacteria; kingdom Bacillati; phylum Actinomycetota; class Actinomycetes; order Kitasatosporales; family Streptomycetaceae; genus Streptomyces; species Streptomyces sp. GDS52. Next base: position 2,168,549 of record NZ_CM125966.1, on the reverse strand, counting down.
CGACCGTGGCCCGTGCCTCGCGGATCGCCTCGGCCTTGAGCTCCTCGGCCTCCTTGACGAGCGTGGCCTTCTTCTGCTCGGCCTCCTTCAGCAGCCCCTCGGCCTTCTTCACCGCGGCGATACGCACCTTGCCCGCCTCGGAGTTGGCCTCGGACACGAGTTCCTTGGCCTTCGCCTGGGCCTTGGCGAGCTGCTCCTCGGCCGCCTTGATGAGCGCGTCGCAGCGGTCACCGGTGGACTTCATCGTCTCGGCCGCCTCACGGCGGGCCCGCTCGTGCAGCTCCTCGATCTCGCCGGTGATGCGGTCCCGCAGCTCCTCGGCGCGCTCCCGGATCCGGGTCGCGTCCTGGCGGGCCTCGATCAGCAACTCGTCCGCGTCCGTACGGGACTTCTCCACCCGCGAGTTGCCCTCGACGGTCGCCTCGGAGACGAGCCGGTCGGCCTCGGTGCGGGCCGCGCCCACCATCGAGTCGGCCTGGGCCTCCGCGTCCGCGGTGGTCTTCTGCGCCTGCTGCTGCGCCTCGGCGAGCAGCTTGTCCGCCTCGGCGGCGGTCTCCGTGATGAGCGTGTCCACCTGCTCGGCCGCCTCGGAACGCCGCTTGTTGGCGTCCTTGCGGGCCTCGTCCAGGGCACGCTCGGCCTCCTCGCGCGCCGAGGTCACCAGCCGCTCGGCCGTCTGCTCCGCGTCGGCCCGCAGCCGCTCGCTCTCGCCCCGGACCTGCTGCGCGTGCTGCTGCGCCGAGCCGACCGCCCGGGACGCCTCGGCCCGCAGCCGCTCCGCGTCGCCGGTCGCGTCCGCGATCAGCTTCTCGGCCTTGGCGACCGACTCCGCGCGCTGCCGGTCGGTCTCCACGACCGTCTCCGTGGTGAGCCGCTCGGCCTCGCTCCGCGCCTCGGTGATGAGGGTGTCCGCCTGCGTCGCCGCCTCCGAACGGATCCGGTTGGCGTCCTGACGGGCCTCGGCCCGGGTGCGCGCGGCGCTCTGCTCGGCCTCGGCGACCGTGTCCGACGCCTCCGTACGCATCCGCTGGGCCTGCTCGGAGACCTCCGAACGGACCCGCTCCGCCTCGCTGATCGCCTCGGACACCGTGCGCTCGGCGAGCGACTTGGCGGCCTCCGTCTCCTCCTGCGCCTCGCGCCGCAGCCGGCTCGCGTCCTCGCTCGCCCGCTCCCGCTCCGCGTAGGCGTCGCCCCGGACCCGGTCCGCCTCCTCCTCGGCCTCGCGCCGGGTACGGTCCGCCGCGTGCTCGGCGGCGCTGCGCAGCCCGGTGATCTCCTCCTGCGCCTGCTCGTGCAGGTCCGCGACCGCATCCCGGACCTGCTGCGCGTGCTGCTCGGCCGCCGACACCATCTCGGTGGCACGCCGGTCGGCCTCCTCGACCAGCCGTACGGCCTCGGCCTGCGCCTCCTCCACGCGGGTACGCGCCGCGGCCAGCAGCTCCTCGCTCTGCTCCCGGGCCCGCTCGCGCTCCTGGTCGGCCTCCTGGCGGGCCGAGCCCAGCAGTTCCTCGGCCTCGCGGCGCCGCCGGGCAGCCTCCTCCTGCGCGCCGGCCAGCGCCTGGGACGCCTCCGCGCCGAGCCGCTCGGCGGCAGCCAGTGCCTCGGCCCGCATCCGGTCGGCGCTGTCCTGCGCCTCCGTCTTGAGCCGCTCCGCCTCCGCCGCGGCCTCCGAACGCAGCCGCACGGCGACCGACTCGCCCTCCGCGCGGGACGCCGCCGCGTCCGCCGCGGCCTCGGTCCGCAGCCGCTCGGCCTCCGCCTCCGCCTGCCCACGGAGCGTGCGAGCCCGCTCCGCCGCCTCGGCGCGCAGCCGCTCGGCCTCGTCCGAGGCCTCCCGGCGGATGCGGCCCGCCTCCTCGCGGGCCTCGCTCAGCGCCTGTTCGGCCGAGGCCAGCCGCTCCTCGGCCTCCGTGTGCAGCCGGGTCAGCTCCTCGGCGGCCTCCGCGCGGCGTGCCGCGACGGCCCGCTCGGTCTCCTCGTGCAGCTCGCGCGCGGCCCGCTCGGCGTCCTCCTTGAGCGCGTCGGCCTGCTCGGTGGCCTCCGCGCGGTGCCGCTCGGCCTCCTTGCGGGTGCGCTCCAGGGTCTCCTCGGCCTGCCGGCGCAGCGTCGTGGCGCGCTCGATGGCCTCGGTGCGGACCTTCTCGCTGTCCGTCTGCGCGGTGGAACGCAGCGCGTCCGCGTCCGCCTTCGCCTTGGCCAGCAGTTCCTCGGCGGACCGGGCCGCCTCCTCGATCTGCGCCACGGCCTCCTTGCGGGCCTCCGCGCGGATCTTCTCGCCCTCGGCGACCGCGTCGGCACGCAGGTGCTCGGCCTCGCCGCGCAGCCGGCGGGCCTCCTCCTGCAGCTCGACCGTCTTGGCGCGGTACTCCTTGGTGTCGTCCTTCGCCGCGCCCTTGAGCTGGGTGGCGATGTCGTGCGCCTCGGCCCGCAGCCGGTCCGCCTCGGCCTCGGCCTCCCCACGGATCCGCTCGGCCTCCTCGGCCGCCGCCCTGGTGGTCCGCTTGGCGTCCTCCGACGCCTTGTTGAGCACGTCCTCGGCGGTCTTGGCCGCCTTGGACAGCTGGGTGGCGCTCTCCTCGGCGGTGATCGTGCGGGCCTTCTCGGAGGCCTCCGCGACGATCTTCTCGGCCTCCGCACGGGCGTCCGCGACGACCTGCTCGGCGTCCGCCTTGGTGGACTCGGCCTCCTTGGTGGCCTCGCTGACCAGCCGGGCGACCTGCTCCTTGGCCGTGCGGGTACGGGTCTCGTTGGCGGCCTCGGCGGAGGAGAGCGCCTTCGACGCGGCCTCCTTCGCCTCGGCGAGCACCTTGTCCGCCTCGGCACGGGCCTCGCGCAGCGCCGCCTCGGCGTCCGCCATGCGCTGCTCGGCCGCCCTGGCGAGCTCCTGGGCCTCGCGGCGGGCGGACTCCGACTCACTGGCCGTCGACGTCCGCAGCTGCTCGGCGTGGTCGGTGGCCTCCTGCGCCTGCGCGGAGGCGGCGTTCAGCAGCCGCTCGGCGTCCGCGCGGGCCCGGCGCAGGGCCTGGTCGGCCTCCGTGCGCGCCGCCTCGGCCTCGCTGCGCAGCCGCTGGCGGGCCTCGGCGGTCACCCGTTCGGCCTCCGCGCGGGCGGCGGCCAGGGCCTGTTCGGCCTCCGCGCGAGACTCGTCGAGCAGCCGGCGGGCCTGCTGCTCGGAGCGGGCCCGCACCTGCTCCGCCCACGCCACGTTCTCGTTGACGTGCGACTCGACGGTCTGCCGGCGCTCCGCCAGCTCCTGGTCGAGCTGCTGGCGCCGCGTCACGGCCTCCTGGTGCAGCTCCGACTGGAGCCGGGCCGCCTGCTCGGCGTGCTCCTGGAGGATCCGCTGGGTCTGCGCCCGCACCTGGCTCAGCTCACGCTCGGCGTCCGCGCGGAGCTGGTCGGCCTGCACCTGCGCGTTACGCAGCAACTGCTCGGCCTGATAGCCGATGTCGCCGCCCTCGTAGGTGGGGCGGGACATGATGGTGCGCCGCGCCTCGTGCAGCTTGGCGCGCAGCACCTCGACCTGGTAGCCGAGGTCATCGGCGTGCTGGATCGCCTTTTCCCGCTCGGTCTTCAGCCGCTTCATCTCGGCTTCGAACCGAGAGAGGTGGTCGACGTCAGCCGCCGGCTCTCGCTCCTGGCTCTCGTAGCCCCGCACTGCGCGGTCCCATCCGTCCCCTGGTCGCAACTCTGGCCGAGCCCCGCCCATCCGCCGAACGGGGCCCCCGGGGAATGGTGTCAGATCGTCGGGGGAGCATGCGCTCCTGCCCCCGCGCTCGCCCCCGAAACCCGGACCCCGGTAAATCCTGCAGTCAAGAAGGACGACGTTCACCCGAACGGAGGAAATCGTCACCTTTTTGACGGCAGGACCTGATCGCCCTTCATCGAGCGGCGACCGCACCCAACCCTACCGGCCCTTATGTACGTGGGTCAGTGCTCAGGTGACTCAACGGGCGCCGAAGTGACCAGTTCGGTCAGTACGCCGTGGCAGTCCTTGGGGTGCAGGAAGGTGATCCGTGACCCCATGGAGCCGCGCCGGGGCTCTTCGTACAGCACGCGTACGCCCTTGTCCCTGATGCCGGCGGCCTCGGCGTCGACGTCCGCCGTACCGAAGGCGATGTGATGGACCCCCTCCCCGTTCTTCGCGAGCCACTTCGCGACGGTGGAGTCCTCCCGGGTCGGCTCGAGCAACTGGAGGTAGGAGGCGCCTCCGTCCGAGGTCCCGTTGATCCTGAGCATCGCCTCCCGCACTCCCTGCTCCTCGTTGACCTCGGAGTGGAACACCTCGAAGCCGTACGTGGACCGGTAGAACTCCACGGTCGCGTCGAGGTTGTGGCAGGCGATCCCGATGTGGTCGATTCGCGTCAGCATGGAATCAGTGGAGCGCCACCGGGGCGGTTACGCAACGTGCGCGCGATCACACCGTACGCCCGGTGACGGGGCGGACCGCAGCTCAGTACATTCGAAGTAAACCCTCGTTCACTCCTCGGCTGTGCAGCCGGAAGGGGATCGCAGCTCATGACTTCCGCAGCTTCTGAATCCACCGCATCATCAGCGCCTTCCGTCACGAACGGCACAAACGGCACGACGTCCGTCATCGTCGCGGGCGCCCGGACCCCGATGGGCCGGCTGCTCGGCTCGCTGAAGTCCTTCTCCGCGGCCGACCTCGGCGGTTTCGCGATCAAGGCCGCCCTCGACCGTGCGGGGATCGGCGGCGACCAGGTCCAGTATGTGATCATGGGGCAGGTGCTCCAGGCCGGGGCGGGGCAGATCCCGGCACGTCAGGCCGCCGTCAAGGCCGGCATCCCGATGAACGTCCCGGCGCTCACGATCAACAAGGTGTGCCTGTCCGGTCTCGACGCGATCGCGCTGGCCGACCAGCTGATCCGGGCCGGGGAGTTCGACGTGGTCGTCGCCGGCGGCCAGGAGTCCATGACCAACGCCCCGCACCTGCTGCCGAAGTCCCGCGAGGGCTTCAAGTACGGTGCGGTCCAGATGATCGACGCCATGGCGCACGACGGTCTGACGGACTCCTTCGAGAACGTCGCCATGGGCGAGTCCACGGAGAAGCACAACACGCGCCTCGGCATCGGCCGCGCCGAGCAGGACGAGATCGCCGCCCTGTCCCACCAGCGGGCCGCCACCGCGCAGAAGAACGGCGTCTTCGCGGCGGAGATCACCCCCGTCGAGGTCCCCCAGCGCAAGGGCGACCCGGTCCTCTTCAACCAGGACGAGGGCATCCGCGGCGACACCACCGCCGAGTCGCTCGGCAAGCTGCGCCCCGCCTTCGCCAAGGACGGCACGATCACCGCCGGCACCTCCTCGCAGATCTCGGACGGCGCGGCGGCCGTGGTCGTGATGAGCAAGGCCAAGGCGCAGGAGCTGGGCCTGGAGTGGATCGCCGAGATCGGCGCCCACGGCAATGTGGCCGGCCCCGACAACTCCCTCCAGTCGCAGCCGTCCCAGGCGATCGCCCACGCCCTCAAGAAGGAGGGCCTGGAGGTCTCCGACCTCGACCTGATCGAGATCAACGAGGCCTTCGCCGCGGTGGCCGTGCAGTCGATGAAGGATCTCGGGGTGTCCACGGAAAAGGTGAACGTCAACGGCGGTGCCATCGCCCTCGGCCACCCGATCGGGATGTCCGGCGCCCGGCTGGTGCTGCACCTGGCGCTGGAGCTGAAGCGGCGCGGCGGCGGCGTCGGCGCGGCGGCGCTGTGCGGCGGCGGCGGCCAGGGCGACGCCCTGATCGTGCGGGTGGCCAAGGCCTGACCCGGCTCGGACGGCCGACCGGTTTCTCTCTCGTGAACGGAGCTGTGATGCAGGACGTCTCCACTCTGGTGGCCCAGGCCAGGGACGGCAGGCCGCGGGCCGTGGCCCGGCTGATCTCCTTGGTGGAGGGGGCGTCCCCGCAGTTGCGGGAGGTCATGGCGGCCCTGGCACCGCTGACCGGCAACGCGTACGTGGTCGGGCTGACGGGATCACCGGGCGTCGGCAAGTCGACGTCCACCTCGGCGCTGGTGACCGCGTACCGCAAGCGGGGCAAGCGGGTCGGTGTCCTGGCCGTCGACCCGTCCTCGCCCTTCTCCGGCGGCGCGCTGCTCGGCGACCGGGTCCGGATGTCGGAGCACGCCTCCGATCCCGGCGTCTACATCCGCTCCATGGCGACCCGCGGCCACCTGGGCGGCCTCGCCTGGGCCGCGCCGCAGGCCATCCGCGTCCTGGACGCGGCGGGCTGCGAGGTGGTCCTGGTGGAGACGGTCGGCGTCGGCCAGTCGGAGGTGGAGATCGCCTCCCAGGCCGACACCTCGGTGGTGCTGCTGGCGCCTGGCATGGGCGACGGGATCCAGGCGGCCAAGGCCGGAATCCTGGAGATCGGCGACGTCTACGTCGTCAACAAGGCCGACCGCGACGGCGCGGACGCCACCGCCCGTGACCTGAACCACATGCTGGGCCTGGGCGAGGCCCGGGCCCCCGGTGACTGGCGCCCGCCGATCGTCAAGACGGTCGCCTCGCGCGCGGAGGGCGTCGACGAGGTCGTCGAGGCCCTGGAGAAGCACCGCGCGTGGATGGAGGAGCACGGGGTCCTGGCGGAGCGCCGGCGGGCCCGTGCCGCCCGCGAGATCGAGACGATCGCCGTCACGGCCCTGCGGCAGCGCATCGGCGACCTGCACGGCGACCGCCGGCTGGGCGCGCTGGCGGACCGGATCGTCGGCGGCGAGCTGGACCCGTACCGCGCGGCGGACGAACTGGTGGCGGGGCTGACCGAGGGCTGACGGAGAGCTGACGGGAAGGGGCGGTGCGGGCGAGTTCGCCCGCACCGCCCCTTCGCTCACCGGTCCGTTCAGCGGTCGCCGCGGTCGTCCCGGTCGTCCTCGTCGTCACCGCGGTCGTCGTCATCGTCCGCCGTGACCTTGCCGCTGTTCAGGTCGACCAGCCATTCCCGGTCGTCGTCGCCGGCGGTGACCGTCTCGACCTCCCAGCCCCGGTCGTCGCGGTCGTCGTCGTCCAGGTCCACCGAGGTCACCGTGCCCTTGGCGGCGGCCGCCTGCGCGGCCTGCCCGGCCGTCACCGACGTGCCCTTCAGCGCCGCCCGCACCTCGCCGGCGTCGTCGTCATCGTCGTTGTCGACCTCCGAACCCAGCACCTTGCCGGTGTTCGGGTCGATCCACACGCTGTACCGGGTGTCGCCCTTGCCGAGGATGTCGACCTCCCAGGCCGCCTTGGAGCGGTGGTTCCGGTCGTCGTCGCCGTCGTCATCGTCCATCTCGACGGAGACCGCGGTGCCCGGCCGGTGCTCCAGGGCGGCGGCGACGGCGTCGGCCGCGTTCACCTTCGCGGCGAGCGCCAGAGCGTCGTCGTCATCGAGGTCGTCCCGGTCGTCACCGTCGTCGTCCCGGTCGTCGTCACGCCGGTCGTCGCGGTCGTCGTCCGAGCCCAGCGCCTCCGCCGGGTGCGTCGTCGTCGGCGTTTCGTCGTCCCCCGAGATCGCGATGGCCGTCGCGGTGCCTCCCCCGATCAGTGCCGCGGCGGTGACGACGGCGATCACGATGTTGCGCTTCATGGTGGTTCCTCCCCGGTCGCTTCGTTTTCGACGTCTTCAATCTCGCTGATCGATCCTGAGGAGAACCTGAAACGACCTGAAGTGATCTTCAGCGGGTTCTTGTGAGGAACCCCGGGGTTTCAGCCCCGGGAGGAATCTCATCCTCGTGCAGCGCCGCGCTGCCGCTGTGGCCGTCCGGCTACACAGTGTCCGGGTCTCGCTCACAGGGCAGGGCGGGTAGGCCCCAGGAGTGACGGTTTCACTCGATGGGGTGGCCGGTGGGGAACGCGTGGTGCGGCGTCGTGCGGGTGTCTACGCTCGGTGATCGTGAAGCTGGTCGTGCGGGTCAAACTCCTGCCGACGCCCGAGCAGGCGGCGGCGCTGGAGGCGACCCTGCGCGCCTGCAATGAGGCAGCCTCCTGGGCGGCCGGGGTCGCCTTCGCCGAGAAGGCGATGAAACCGCTGGCCCTGCGCAAGCACACCTACCAGCAGATCAAGACACGGTGGGGACTCGGGGCGCAGGCCGCCCAGCATGCGATCAAGAAGACCTGCGACGCGTACACCACGCTGCGCGCCAACCTCCGGGCGGGCCACCACGGCAGGCCGGGTTCGAAGCGGTACGAGAGGGCCTCGGGCAAGCCCGTCGCCTTCCGTCAGCGGGCGGCGCAGCCGTACGACGACCGGATGCTGTCCTGGCAGCACGAGGACCAGACGGTGTCGATCTGGACGACGTCCGGGCGGATGAAGAAGGTGGCGTTCACCGGCCAGGCCGGTCAGCTGACGGTGGTGGCCGCACACCGGCGGGGCGAGTCCGATCTGCTGTGCCGGGACGGACAGTGGTTCCTGCTGGTGACCTGCGACATCGCCGAGGCCGAACCGGACACGCATCCGGCCGGGTTCGTCGGGGTGGATCTGGGGATCGTCAACATCGCCACCACCTCCACCGGAATCCGGCACAGTGGCCGGCACCTCAACCGCCGCCGCGCGGCCGACCGGGCCCTGCGGGCCAAGCTGCAGAAGAAGGGCACGAAGTCGGCGAAGCGGCGGGCGAGGAAACACGCGGGCAGGGAAGCCAGACGGGCCCGCGACATCAACCACAAGATCAGCAAACAGATCGTGGCGGAGGCTCAACGCACCGGTCGCGGCATCGCCCTGGAGGACCTGGGCGGTATCCGTGAGCGGGCACGGCTGAGGAAGCCCCAGCGCGTCACGCTGCACTCCTGGTCGTTCCACCAGCTCGGCTCGTTCATCGCCTACAAGGCGAGACGCGCCGGGGTGCCGGTGGTCCACGTCGACCCGGCCCACACCAGCCAGGAATGCTCCCGCTGTCATCACATCGCCAGAGCCAACCGGCCCTCCCAGGCCGTGTTCACCTGCGGGTCGTGCGGCTTCGCTGAGCACGCAGACCACAACGCGTCCCACAACATCAGCCACCGTGGCTGGTACGTGTGGGTTCGCGGGGCCGAGTCACAGGCCCCCGCTCTCCCCCTCATCGCCTGACGCACCGCGACACGCACAGGGGGAAGAGCTGGACGCGGCCGGTTCCGTCGAAGCCATCGACGGAACCGAGCAGCAAGCCCGGGACTTCAGTCCCGGGTAGTTGACGTTCGCTCTGCGACCCTTGTGCGCATGCACCCACCTGTCACTCACCACCACCCTGCAGGAGGCGCTGCGCGCCGCACCTTCAGGATCTTGATAGTCGAGGACGAAAAACGCCTGGCCCTGTCCCTCGCCAAGGGTCTGACCGCCGAGGGGTACGCCGTGGACGTCGTCCACGACGGCCGGGAGGGCCTGCACCGGGCCACCGAGGGCACCTACGACCTCGTGATCCTCGACATCATGCTGCCGGGCCTCAACGGCTACCGGGTCTGCGCCGCCCTGCGCGCCGCCGGCCACGAGGTGCCGATCCTGATGCTCACCGCCAAGGACGGTGAGTACGACGAGGCCGAGGGGCTGGACACCGGCGCCGACGACTACCTCACCAAGCCGTTCTCCTACGTCGTCCTCGTCGCCCGGGTGAAGGCGTTGCTGCGCCGCCGGGGCCAGGGCGCCGGGGCCTCCCCGGTGCATGTGCACGGGGACCTCAAGGTGGACACCGCGGCTCGCCGGGTCTTCCTCGGCGAGGACGAGGTGACGCTCACCGCCAAGGAGTTCTCCGTGCTGGAGCAGCTGGTGCTGCGGGCCGGTGAGGTGGTCTCCAAGGCGGAGATCCTGGAGCACGTCTGGGACTTCGCCTACGAGGGCGACCCGAACATCGTCGAGGTCTACATCAGCGCCCTGCGCCGCAAGCTCCGCGCCACGCTGATCCGGACGGTGCGCGGCGCCGGTTACCGGCTGGAGACGGCGCCATGAGGCGGCTGTTCGGCTCGGTCCGTTCCCGGGCGACGCTCGGTGCCACGCTCGTGGTCGTGGTCGCGCTGGTCATGACCGGCACCGCGGTCCTGCAGGCGCTGCGCTCCAACCTGACCGCCGAGGCGGGCACCGAGGCGGAGCGCAAGGCGCGGTCGGTCGCCTCCGAGCTCGCCGCGCGGACCCCGTACGAGGAGCTGTCGGGGCTGGACGGCGAGGCCGGACCGGTGCAGATCGTCGACGAGGACGGGAACCTGGTCAAGGCCGCCGCGGGCCTGCGGTGGATCAACGGCACGGCCACCGACGAGGTGACACCCAGACCGTCGCCCTCACCCTCCCCCTCCGTCTCGGTCGCACCCTCGCCCTCGACCCGTGAGGACGACGACGATGACGACGACGGCGAGGACGGCGAGGACGAGGACGAGGAAGACGAGGACGAGGCGGACGAAACGGAGGGCGCCGGCGACTCGGACAAGGCGGAGGAGTCGCAGGACGCCGACGACGACGCCCCCTCCCTCGCCCCCGGCGAGACCAGTCGGCAGGCCACCTACGGCAGCGGCGCCGCGACGATCGGCGACGACACCGCCGACTACCGCTTCGCGGCCGTCGACGTGCGGACCCACGAGCGGGGCCTGCTCACCGTCTACGCCGGTGCTCCGCTGGCCGCCGAGCACAGTGCCGTACGGACCGCGCTGACCGTGATGCTGATCGGTTTTCCGCTGCTGGCGGCGCTCGTCGCCGGCATGACCTGGGTGCTCACCGGGCGTGCCCTGCGTCCGGTCGCCGCGATCCGTGAGGAGATGGCCGCGATCACCGCGTCCGAGGACCTCACGCGCCGCGTCCCGGAACCGGCGACCCACGACGAGGTCGCGCGGCTCGCCCGCACCACCAACGAGACCCTCGCCGCCCTGGAGACGTCCGTGGAGCGGCAGCGGAGCTTCGTCGCCGACGCCTCGCACGAACTGCGCAGCCCGATCGCCTCCCTGCGCACCCAGCTGGAGGTGGCTGCCGCCCACCCCGAGCTGCTGGACCTGGACGGCGCCGTCCAGGACACCGTGCGGCTCCAGCACCTCGCCGCCGACCTGCTGCTGCTCGCCCGGCTGGACGCGGGGGAGCGGCCCGTCGAGGGCAGGGTGGACCTGGCCGCGCTGGCCCGCGAGGAAGCGGCGGGACGGACGGGTGTGACGGTGGACGCGGAGACGGCGGAGGTGGCCGGGTCGCGGGGGCAGCTGGGCCGGGTGCTCGGCAACCTGCTGGACAACGGCCGCCGGCACGCCCGCGAGACGGTCTCGGTGACCGTGCGGCGCGAGGGCGACTGGGCGGTGCTCGGCGTGGCCGACGACGGCGACGGGGTGCCCGAGGCCGACCGGGAGCGGATCTTCCAGCGGTTCGTGCGGCTGGACGACGCCCGCAGCCGCGACGACGGCGGGGCCGGCCTGGGCCTCGCCATCGCGCGGGACGTCGCCGCACGGCACGGCGGGACGCTCACAGCCGGTGCGGCGCCGGCAGGCGGAGCCCTGTTCGAACTCCGCCTGCCGCTCGCCTGAGGTGAACCGGTGGTCCCGCTCGCGGGAGGGGGACCGGTGGGTCAGAGGCGCCCGCGCTGGCCGCGCAGGTGCTCCGCGATGGGCTTGAGGGCCTTCTCCAGCTCACCGAGGTTCTCGGGGGAGAGCAGGTCGATGAAGTGCCGTCGCACCGACGCCACGTGATGGGGCGAGACCTTCTGCATGGTCTCCATGCCGTGGTCGGTGAGGACGGCGAAGAGGCCGCGCCGGTCGGACTCGCAGTGCTCCCGCCGGACCAGGCCCGCGTTCTCCATCCGGGTGACCTGGTGCGAGAGCCGGCTCTTGGACTGCATGGTGGCGGAGGCGAGGTCGCTCATCCGCATCCGGCGGTCGTCCGACTCGGACAGGTTCACCAGGATCTCGTAGTCGTTCATTGTCAGGCCGAAGGGCTGCAGGTCCTTCTCGAGCTGGTACGTCAACAGCCTGTTGACCTCCAGGTGGGTACGCCAGGCGCACTGCTCCGCATTGGTCAGCCAGCGTGTGGCCGTCTCGGTCTCCATGAATGAAGTCTACCTAAAAAGTTGAAAGGCGAACTAGTGATGGTTTCCGTGACAGTGGCGGCGTGCACGCGTTCGACGTCACACTCCGCAGACTACCGCTCACAGCCCGAAGCGACGCTGGAGGTCTCCCAGCTGTCCGGGAAGGCGCGGTGCCCCCGCGGCCTGCCCGGGCGCTCCGGAAGCCCCGCCGCCGGGGACCCCCGGCGCCTGCGGAACGGCCCCCGTGGCCTGCTCCGCCATCAGGCTCTCGGAGGACTGCAGCAGCACGGTGCCCGCCCCCACGAACTCGAACTGGTGCTCCTCGCCGGAAGCCCCGCCGAAGCCCGTCATCGCACGTAGACCGCCCAGGACACCGGTCATGTAGCCATGGTCGTAGTGGTGGCACGGGGAGGGGCAGTCGGCCCACCCCACCAGCGCCTGCGGGTCCACCCGGAGCGGGGGTTCCATGAACACCACCGGACCGTTCGACGCGGCCACGAACTTTCCGGTTCCGATGAGGGTCAGGAAACCCGGCACGATCGACTGCTTCAGCGACAGACTTGGCTGAAAAGCGAGCAAGTTGCCCGAGCGAATGGTCAGATTGCCGTCCTCGAGGTCGTACGAATTCACATCGAAGGCCCGGTCGGCGAGGAGCATCTTGCCCGAGCCCTCCGCCACGACCCAGTCGCTCGCGTGCAGTGGCGAATGGAACGACGTACGGACAAGCCGGTCGAGTCGGCCGTGCCCGATGCCGTTGAACTCGATCGTGCCGTAGTAGGCGATCATCTTCCCCTTCTGCAGGAACCACCGGCTCCCCCGGAGCTCCACGCAGAAGGTGTAGGCGTCGACGTTGTCGTCGGACGGCAGCGTCGTCGGGTCGAAGACCGTGACGGCGGGCCCGGGGCCGCCGCCCTGAAATCCGTAGGGGCTCACAGCTTCTCCTCCGAGGCCTGGACGTACACCGCACCGCTGCCGCTGAGCTCCAGCTGGAACGCCTCACCGGAGCCGCGCCCCACCATGTCCCGCCAGCCGAGCGCGGTGGACAGCCTGTTGCGGACGTCGCCGTGGTGGGCGACATAGGCCTGCGGGTCGACGTGCACCGGGCGCTGCGGGGTGATCGGGAGCTCGATCACGCCCCCGTGCGCCATGACGGCCACGGAACCGTGCCCCCTGAGCGTGGTGGTGAACAGGCCCTGCCCGGAGACCTGGCCCCGGACCATGCCCATCACCCCGCCCTGCGAGCCCAGGAACACCGTGCCCTGCTCCAGCGTGCCCTCGAACGCCAGCAGGCGGTCCGCCTCGACGTACAGGGTGTCCCCGGAGAGGTTGATCACCTGGATGTGGTGGCCGCCGTGCCCGAACAGGACCGTGCCGTCGCCCTCGACGCTCATCAGGGGCGTGGCCTCCCCGGCCACCCGCCGGCCGATCATCGACCGCAGGCCGCCCTGACCACCCGTCATGTTGGGGGTGAAGCCGACCTCCCCCCGGTACGCGAGCATCGCGCCGCGCTGGCTGAACAGCCGCCGGCCGGGCACCACGGTCGCCTCGACCACCTTCGAGTTGATCTCCCGGAAGCCCATGTCAGACATCCCCCGCGATCGTGTTCCGCTCACTGGGCTGCACGTAGACCAGCCCGTCGCCCTCGAACCTCATCTGGAACGCCTCGCCGCCGCCCTCCCCGAGCAGTGTGCGGAACGTCACCCCGGACTGCAGGGACTGCCGCAGATTCCCCTGGTGGGCGACGTAGGCACCGGGGTCGACGGTCAGCGGGTACTGCGGACCGACCCGGAGCACCACGGCCGGCCCGTCCGACATGACCGCCGCCTGGCCGTGCCCCTCGACGGTGGTCGTGAACAGCCCGTTGCCCTGTGAGGCCCCGCGCAGGCCCGTGAAAGTGGTCCCGGTGCGCAGGCCGCCGTCGGTCGCCAGCAGGTTGCTCGACTCCACATGGAGCTTGTCCCCCTGGAGACCGATGAGGTTGATGTCGGCGGCACGATCGGCGAACCAGCAGGTCCCGCGCCCCTTCACCTCCGTCATCGTCATCTGCTCACCGGTCAGCCGCCGGGTCACCATCCCCCGGATGCCGTCCCCACCGCCCGTGAGCTTCTTGAACGCCATCTCGCCGTCGTACGCGACCATCGAGCCGTTCTTCGCCTTCACGGCATCCCCGGTCATGTCGACGACGAGCACCTTGCTGCTTTGAAGTCGGAACATCGCCACATCTGCGACGTTAACCGCCGCCCCGCCCCGCCGACAGGCCCTGTGGGGTGAGTCGCACCCGGAAGATCCCCTTAGGGGCTGACCCGCTCCAGTGATCGCGGACGGGGTTTGTCACAATGGACAAACGCTTGTGCGTGCATTCACAAACGTCTCTCCCACCCGAAGGTGATCCGTGGACCTCAAGACCGCCAGTGCCCTCCGCCGCCTCCGCCTGGTATCGGCCCCCGAGGCGATCTCGTTCCTGCTGCTGCTCGTCGCCTCGGTCCTGAAGCGGACCACGGAGTTCAACGCCGTCCCGGCGCTGGGCGCGATCCACGGGTTCCTCTTCGTCGTGTACGTGCTCTTCTGGGCCGACGCCTGGAACCGCGCCAAGTGGTCGCTGAAGACCGCCGCCTTCTACTTCCTGATGTCGGTGCTGCCCACCGGCGGCTTCTTCGCCGAGCGCCGTCTGAAGGCCGAGGCCGAGGACGCGGTCATCGCCTCCCGGGCTCGCGCCGAGGGAGTGGTGGGCGCGTGATCGTCGCCTTCTCCGTGACGCCGCTGGGCGTCGGCGAGGACGTGGGGGAGTACGTCGCCGACGCCGTGCGGGTGGTCCGCGAGTCCGGACTGCCGAACCGCACCGACGCCATGTTCACCTCGGTCGAGGGGGACTGGGACGAGGTGATGGACGTCGTGAAGCGTGCCGTGGCCGCGGTCGAGGCACGCGCCCCGCGGGTCTCGCTCGTCCTCAAGGCGGACCTCCGCCCCGGAGTCGAGGACGGCCTCACCGCCAAGGTCGACACCGTCGAACGGCACCTGGCGCAGAACGCGCGGCAGTAGACCGCCCGACCGCCGGACGGCACCGCCGTCCGGCGCGGGCGGCGACGTACCGGCGCGGACCGAAGGGCGAGACGGGGCTGACCACCATATGACCGGCCGGTAGGGTCGGCTGCGTGCCGAAGCCGCTCAGTCTCTCGTTCGATCCCATCGCCCGCGCCGACGAACTCTGGAAGCAGCGCTGGGGAAACGTGCCGTCCATGGCCGCGATCACCTCGGTCATGCGCGCCCACCAGATCCTGCTGGCCGAGGTCGACGCGGTGGTCAAGCCGTACGGGCTCACCTTCGCCCGGTACGAGGCACTGGTGCTGCTCACCTTCTCGAAGTCCGGCGAGCTGCCGATGTCCAAGATCGGCGAGCGCCTCATGGTGCACCCCACCTCGGTGACGAACACCGTGGACCGGCTGGTGCGCTCCGGCCTGGTGGCCAAGCGCCCCAACCCCAACGACGGCCGCGGCACCCTCGCGAGCATCACCGACAAGGGACGCGAGGTCGTCGAGGCGGCCACCCGCGACCTGATGGCCATGGACTTCGGCCTCAGCGCCTACGACGCCGAGGAATGCGCCGAACTCTTCGCCGTCCTTCGCCCCCTCCGGCTCGCGGCGGGGGACTTCCAGGGGGAGTGAAGCCCGTCAGCACCGGGCCAGGGGTTACCACGTGACGGTGGTTTTCTCTCCGGCGGCCCGCAGAAACGCTCAGGCACTCATCTCCGGCTGAGATCCTGCCGATCGGCCCTCATGCGGAGGGTCGGCGTCCGTTTTCTTCGGGTGGGGGCTCGCGCGTGAGTCTTCGTCGTTCTGTCCGTGGCGTGCTGGTCGCCGCCGCTGTGCTGGGTTTCGCCGCAGTCGGCCCCATGGGCGTGGCGGGGCCGGCGCACGCCGGCGCCTTGGGGTCCACCGCCATCGGTACTTTCACCTACGAGGTGCGGGGCGCCGCGGTGAAGGTCCCTGTCGGATGCTTCCTGACCCACCGGATCGACGGCTCCGGGAAACGGGTCTCCGGCCAGCTCGCGGGCGTCGACTGCGTCGGTGCCGCCGCGACCTTCTCGCGGTTCTGCAACTGGCGCATCGACTTCGCCTACGCCGACACGGCCGGCAGGGCGTACCGGACCGCGCGGGGCGCCACGCACGCCGAGTGCGACGGTGCCCCGCTGCGCCGGGCCGGCGCCCGGACGCTGCCGGCCTACGGCAAGGCCTGCGCGAAGCTGTTCGTCAACGGCAGGCTGCGTGCCACGCAGTGCCACTACATCACGAAGTGAGGTGGCGCCCCGCGCCGGTGGTCAGGCTGTCGCGGGCGTGGTGTCGGCGTCCTTCGCGATGAGCGGTTCCGCCTCGCGGGTCACCCGGCGTTCGACGAAGAAGGCCGCCGTCGGGACGGTTCCGGCGAGCAGCACCCACAGCTGCCGTCCCACGGGCATCTTCATCTTGCTGCCGAGGTCGAACGCGAAGACCAGGTACAGCACGTAGAGCCAGCCGTGAGCGATGCCGACCACCGAGACGAAGCCGTCGAAGCCGTCCATGCCCAGTACGCGCTTGCCGATCACGCCGACGGTCAGCAGAACCAGAAGGACTGCGGTGACATGTGCCAACACCCGGTACCGGGTCAAGACGCTCTTCTTCATGCCGTCGAGGGTATCCGGTCCGCTGTGACGTCCCGTGCCCCCGTCCTGGCCTGCACCACTATCATTTACTAGGACGTCCTAGTAAATTCGAAGGTATGGACGCTGACGCCATCGAGGAAGGCCGCCGTCGCTGGCAGGCCCGGTACGACGCCGCGCGCAAGCGCGACGCAGACTTCACCACGCTCTCCGGCGATCCCGTGGAGCCGGTGTACGGGCCGCGGCCCGGGGACGCCTACGAGGGGTTCGAGCGGATCGGCTGGCCGGGGGAGTACCCCTTCACCCGCGGCCTGTATCCGACCGGCTACCGGGGGCGCACGTGGACGATCCGGCAGTTCGCCGGGTTCGGCAACGCCGAGCAGACCAACGAGCGCTACAAGATGATCCTGGGCAACGGCGGCGGCGGGCTCTCCGTCGCCTTCGACATGCCGACGCTCATGGGCCGCGACTCCGACGACCCGCGCTCCCTGGGCGAGGTCGGGCACTGCGGGGTGGCCATCGACTCGGCCGCCGACATGGAGGTCCTGTTCGACGACATCCCGCTCGGGGACGTGACGACCTCCATGACGATCAGCGGGCCCGCCGTGCCCGTCTTCTGCATGTACCTCGTCGCCGCCGAGCGCCAGGGCGTGGACCCCGCCGTGCTCAACGGCACGCTGCAGACGGACATCTTCAAGGAGTACATCGCGCAGAAGGAGTGGCTCTTCACGCCCGAGCCGCATCTGCGCCTGATCGGCGACCTGATGGAGCACTGCGCGGCCGGCATCCCCGCCTACAAGCCGCTCTCCGTCTCCGGCTACCACATCCGCGAGGCCGGCTCGACGGCCGCCCAGGAGCTGGCGTACACGCTGGCGGACGGCTTCGGGTACGTGGAGCTGGGGCTCAGCCGCGGGCTCGACGTGGACGTGTTCGCGCCCGGCCTGTCCTTCTTCTTCGACGCGCACCTCGACTTCTTCGAGGAGATCGCCAAGTTCCGCGCCGCGCGCCGCATCTGGGCCCGCTGGATGCGGGACGTGTACGGCGCGCAGAGCGAGAAGGCGCAGTGGCTGCGGTTCCACACGCAGACCGCGGGCGTCTCGCTGACCGCGCAGCAGCCGTACAACAACGTCGTACGGACGGCCGTGGAGGCGCTCGCCGCCGTCCTCGGCGGGACCAACTCCCTGCACACCAACGCCCTGGACGAGACGCTCGCCCTGCCCAGCGAGCAGGCCGCCGAGATCGCCCTGCGCACCCAGCAGGTGCTCATGGAGGAGACCGGCGTCGCCAACGTGGCCGACCCGCTGGGCGGTTCCTGGTTCGTGGAGCAGCTGACGGACCGGATCGAGGCGGACGCGGAGAAGATCTTCGAGCAGATCAAGGAACGGGGACTGCGCGCGCACCCCGACGGGCAGCACCCCATCGGGCCGATCACCTCCGGCATCCTGCGCGGTATCGAGGACGGCTGGTTCACCGGCGAGATCGCCGAGTCGGCGTTCCGCTACCAGCAGGCGCTGGAGAAGGGTGACAAGAAGGTCGTCGGGGTCAACGTCCACACCGGCTCGGTCACCGGTGACCTGGAGATCCTCCGGGTCAGCCACGAGGTGGAACGCGAGCAGGTGAGGGCGCTGGGTGAGCGCAAGGCCGCCCGCGACGACGCGGCGGTACGGGCCGCCCTGGCCGCCATGCTCGACGCGGCCCGCTCCGGCGCCAACATGATCGGGCCGATGCTGGACGCCGTACGCGCCGAGGCGACCCTCGGTGAGATCTGCGACGCGCTGCGGGACGAGTGGGGGGTGTACACCGAGCCCGCGGGCTTCTGACCGCCGCCCCGGCCCGGCCCCGCCCCCACCCCGCCCCGGCTACGGGGTGGGGCCGGGGGTGGTGAGGCCGGTGAGGAGGACGCGGGTGAGGTCGTGGACCCATTCCTCGTCCGCCGGGCGCCCGCTGACCAGCGTGCGGTGCAGGACCGCGCCGGCGACCATGTCGAAGGTCAGGTCCACGGTGCGGGCCGCCTCGGCCGGGTCGGGGTCGGGCGGCAGTTCGCCGCGTCTCTGGGCGCGGACGCGGCCGGTGTGGACCAGGCGTTTCTGCCGTTGGACGATCGAGGTGCGGATGCGTTCGCGCAGGGCCTCGTCGAGGGTGGATTCGGCGACCACCGCCATCAGCCCGCACCTGGCCTCCGGGCGGGACAGCAGCACCGCGAGCTGGAGGACCACGTCCTCGATGTCCGCGGCGAGGCTGCCGCGGTCGGGGAGTTCGAGTGCGTCGAAGAGTTCGGCGACCGCGTCCACGACCAGCTCGTTCTTGCCCGCCCAGCGCCGGTAGAGGGTGGTCTTGGCGACGCCCGCGCGGCTCGCGACGTCCCCCAGGGTGAGCCCGGACCATCCCAGTTCGACCAGGGCCTCCCGTGTCGCGGCCAGGATCGCGGTGTCCGCCGCCGCGCTGCGCGGGCGTCCGGTGCGTGTGGCGGGGGGCCGACCGGTACTGCTCTGCATGGACACGACCCTATCCGCCGGTTCCCGTGCCGCCGTGCGGGGAGCGTGAGGGAGATCACCGGAGTGGCCCGGCTCGTGCGTGATGCCGGGCGTTACGCTACGACCCGTAGCGAAAGTGGGGTGGCCCGCACGGAACGGCCGGCCCGCTCGAGCGACGACCACGGGCGCGGGTGGGGACCCCGCGCCGAAGAGGACGCGGGCGCCCGGGTTTCCCGGCGTTTTCACAGACACGCGGGGTACGGGGGAGGATAGACGTATGCAGCCACGGAACATGTCCATGAGCGGAGTCGTCGACCTCGGCGCGGTGAAGGCGGCCCAGGAGGCCAAGACGAAGGCGGAGCAGGCCCGCGCGGAGGCGGTCCGGCAGGGCGGCGGGGGCGCGATCTCCCCGGCCGACCTCGTCATCGACGTCGACGAGGCCGGCTTCGAGAGCGACATCCTGCAGCGGTCCGCCGAGGTCCCGGTCGTCATCGACTTCTGGGCCGAATGGTGTGAGCCCTGCAAGCAGCTGAGCCCCGTCCTGGAGCGGCTCGCCGTCGAGTACGACGGGCGCTTCCTGCTCGCCAAGATCGACGTCGACGCCAACCAGATGCTGATGCAGCAGTTCGGCATCCAGGGAATTCCCGCGGTGTTCGCGGTGGTGGCCGGGCAGGCGCTGCCGCTCTTCCAGGGGGCCGCGGGCGAGACGCAGATCCGCCAGACCCTGGACCAGCTGGTGCAGGTGGCCGAGGAGCGCTTCGGTCTGACCGGGCTCACCGTCGACCCCGACGCCGTGCCGGGCGGCGGCGGTGCCGCGTCGGACGCCGAGGTGCCCGTCGGCCCGTACGACGCCCTGCTGGAGGCCGCCGTGCAGGCGCTGGACGCCGGTGACCTGGGCGGCGCGATCCAGGCGTACAAGAACGTGCTCGCCGACGACCCGGGCAACCCGGAGGCCCAGCTGGGCCTCGCCCAGGCCGAGTTGCTCCGGCGGGTGGAGGGTCTGGACCCGCAGCGGGTGCGCGCTGACGCCGCCGGGAAGCCGCAGGACATCGAGGCGCAGATCACCGCCGCCGACCTGGATCTGGTGGGCGGTCATGTCGAGGACGCCTTCGGCCGGCTCATCGAGACGGTGGGGCGCACGGCCGGCGACGACCGCGAGGCCGTGCGGGTGCGCCTGCTCGAGCTGTTCGAGGTGGTCGGGGCCGAGGATCCGCGTGTGATCGCCGCGCGCAGAGCGCTGGCGCGTGCCCTGTTCTGAGTGGATCGGGGGTACCTTGTCCGGCCGCCCGAGGCGGTTTCCGGGCCGGTGGTGCCCGAGTGGAAGGTTGGCCGACCGAAGGCCTGTGCGGCCGCGCTTTGCCGAAACTTGGCAATCGCGGCCGCTGTTACTGCGAGTAAGTCGCGCACGTTGATCTGTCGGACCCCGTCCGGGTGTCAACTGTTTTGTCCATCCCCTGCGGGGCACCGAGGGTCGCCGTCCGGCGCCGGTGGGTCGCTCTCCGGTTGTCCAGCCGTTACCAGCGAGTAATGAAGCCCCTTGTGCGGGCGGCGAGAATGCACCACGATCGGCGACGCTCGGTCCATCGCCCGTCCTCCGACAGCCGGTCGGGGCCGCGGGCGCCCTGGGTCCCCACCGGGCAGGACCGGCGGCAGTGGAGCCGGTTCTCGGACAGGGGGGTCTTCGCCCACCCGGCGAAGCCTGTCCGGCAGGTTGTGCGTGATGCGTGTCAGGCGCGACCAGTGGTTGTCGCTCGGGGGTGATCGCCGGTGATTCGGACGCTTCGTGCGCTGCCGAGCACGGCGCTCCCCTTCCCGAGGACGTAGCACTTCTCCCATCCCTGCCCGGCTGCCCGCCTGTTGACGGTGCGTCGGAGCAGGAGATGTACGTCCGAGAAGGAGGAAATATGGAGTCCCAGGTGCGTGGCGGGACCAGATGGAAGCGGTTCGCCGTGGTGATGGTGCCCAGTGTGGCCGCCACGGCTTGTATAGGCATCGCGATGGCGCAGGGTGCTCTCGCCGCGTCGTTCAGTGTCTCCGGCCAGTCGTTCAAGGTGACGGCGGACCAGCTCGACGGGACGGGCTTCGCCCAGTACGGAGCGCTCGACGAGGGGCACACCCTCAAGGGCGAGAAGACGGCTCACCCCGTCGCGGTCTCGGCGTTCCGGACCGCGGAGATCACGAACATGTGCCAGTCCGTGGTGACCCCGGGCATCCCGGGGCTCGGCTCGGTCAGTCTGATACTGAGGGCCGGCGGTGGCGGCACCCCGGTCCGTGCGGAGAACCTGTACATCGACGTCGCGAACCTCGAGGCCGACGCCACCTTCCACAACATCGACATCGGTGTGGCAGCCAAGGACGCCAACAAGGGTCCGGGCATGAAGGGCGGCAACGAGCAGGCGAACCCGTACGGCTTCGCGCAGCAGGCCGACTCGGCCACGCTGAAGAAGGTGAAGCAGACGGCGTGGGCCACCACCGCCGGAACCTTCAAGCTCAGCGGGCTGAAGATGTCGCTGTCCACGGGTGTCAAGGAGTGCTACTAAGCACTCGCTGACGGGCGGGGGAGCCGGTGGCGCCCCCGCCCGTCCACCTTCTTGCCGCGTCTTCACACGCGGTGCACATCACGACCACAGCAAAGCCGTACCAGGGAGCTGTTTTCCATGAGCGCCGAGACTCCTGCCGCCTCCGGCCAGTTCACCCGCCGCAGGCAGCAGTTCCGTGCCTGGCGAGGCGCACGGCCGTTCTGGGCCGGCCTGTTCGTCGCGCTCGGCGGCTTTCCGATCATGTACTTCCCGTATGCGAATCTCCGGGTCGGCCATCTGACGCTGACCATGGCGACCACCGCGGGCGCGGGGTCTCTGATCATCGGGGTGCTGCTGGTGGTCCTCGGCGTCAGTCTGTGGGTCCAGGAGCACATCCGGGTCTTCGCGGGTGTCGCGGCGATCCTGCTGGGGCTCGTCTCCATTCCGGTGTCCAACTTCGGTGGCCTCGGCATCGGCTTCCTGCTCGCGCTGGTCGGCGGGGCGATGGCCGTCGCGTGGGCGCCGGGCGTCCCGCCCGAGCAGGAGGTGCAGACGGCTCCCCCGGGCCGGGGCGGCTTTCCGCAGAGCGCGGAACCCGGCACCACGGCCACGGGACGCGTGAAGGACACCACGGCAAGGGAGGACGGGGGTCCCTCCCGGGCTCCTGAGGCACAGGGCGAGAACGATCTGTCAGGAACGAGCCCGGCGAACGGGGCGAACGGGAGGCACAGTGCCGGCTGACGAGGTGACCCGCGGGACCGATGGGGAGACGTTCCGTGTGAGAACCGGGCCGCGCCACGCGGCACCCAAGAAGCCGCTGTTCACCAGACTCCACATGCCTGCCGGGAAAGCGATCGCCCTCGCGGCGATGCCGACCGCGGTCCTCATGGGAATGGGGTTCACGCCGACGCTCGCCCAGGCCGAGGACCGGCCGCAGGCGAAGAACCTGACCGCAGACGAGTACAAGGACTGCCTGAAGGCCCTGGAGGAGTCCGAGGACGACGCGTCCTCCCCGGCGAGCGACACGGCGGCTCCGTCCCCCGGCGCCGACGCCACCACGGAGCCGAGCCCCTCGGCCTCCGCCGGGGACGGCAGGACCGCGAACCCGGGCACGGGCGAGGGCACGGACAACGGCTCGTCCTCTTCACCTCCTTCGTCGGGGCCGGGTCCGGGTTCGGGTCCGGGTCCGGGTTCCGGTGACTCCGGCGACGAGGAGGAGCCCGCGCCCGCTCCGTCCGCGGCCTCGGGCGCGCGGGGTTCCGGAGGGCAGAGCGAACCCGCGCCCACGCCCTCGGAGACCGGGCGCAACCTCCTGGAGGACATCGGGGACGCCGTCAAGGACGTCCTCACCCCCCAGGACAGGAAGGCCGAGGAGAGCCCGAGCCCCACCCCGTCGGCCTCCGCCGTCGAAGCCGTCGAGAAGGCCACCGAAGCCGCGAAGGACACCGCCGGGGAAGCCGCCGACACGGCGGCCGGGGCGGCGGAGGGCGCGGGGGAGGCGGCCGAGACCCCGGCGGCCCCGGAGGCTCCGGAAACCCCGGCGGCCCCGGACCCGACGGATCCCGTCACCACCTCGCCGAGCCCCTCCGCGTCGGCCGCACCGCCCGCACCGTCCGGGAGTGCCGCGACCGACCTCGACGGCTGTCCGATCGCCACCGACGCCGAGGGCGGGGTCGACAACAGGGTCCCGCTGCCCGAGGACCCCTGGTTCCTGAACGCCAGTTCGCTGCTGCTGAGGGGCGCCGACTACCGGGGCATCGTCGAGGTCCGGACCGCGAGCGGCAAGGTCAAGAAGGTCCTGAAGTACGTGGTCTCCGACGGCACCGACATCGGCGACCTGCACCAGACGGTCGAGGACAGGTCGATCGGCAAGACCCACCACGTGCAGGCGGCCAAGGGGTCGATGTCCACCATCCGCGACGGCGACACCGTGATGTACACGGAGCGCATCTCCGGCAAGCTGCTCGGGCTGATCCCCGTCACCTTCGACCCCGAGAACCCGCCGCCGCTCAACATCCCCCTGATCTACTTCACCGATGTGACGGTCCAGCAGGCCGGCCAGTTCGGCGGCACCCTGCACGTACCGGGACTGCGGCAGTACGTCACCTGAGTACCGGCGTCGGCCCCTTCCGGCTTCCGGGAGCCGCACACCGCCGAGGGCGCCCCCTGGAGAGAGGGCGCCCTCGACGTCGTGCACGCGGGTGGGTCAGCTGTGGGGTCCGCCCATGTGGTGGACGCGGACCATGTTGGTGGTGCCGGGGACGCCGGGCGGCGAGCCGGCGGTGATCACCACGATGTCGCCCTCGTCGAAGCGGTGGAGCCGGACCAGCTCCTGCTGGACCAGGTCGACCATCTCGTCGGTGCTGTTCACGAACGGCACGACGTGCGGCTCCACACCCCAGCTGAGCGCGAGCTGGTTGCGGGTGGACTCGTCCGTGGTGAACGCCAGGATCGGCTGGCCGGTGCGGTAGCGGGACAGCCGCCGGGCCGTGTCGCCGGACTGGGTGAAGGCCACCAGGCCCTTGCCGCCGAGGAAGTCGGCGATCTCGGCGGCGGCACGCGCCACCGAACCGCCCTGGGTACGCGGCTTCTTGCCGGGCACCAGCGGCTGCAGGCCCTTGGACATCAGCTCCTGCTCGGCCGCCTGGACGATCTTCGACATCGTCCGCACGGTCTCGACCGGGTACGCGCCCACGCTCGACTCGGCCGACAGCATGACCGCGTCGGCGCCGTCCAGGATCGCGTTGGCCACGTCGGAGGCCTCGGCGCGGGTCGGACGGGAGTTGGTGATCATCGACTCCATCATCTGGGTCGCCACGATCACCGGCTTGGCGTTGCGCCGGCACAGCTCGATCAGGCGCTTCTGCACCATGGGGACCTTCTCGAGCGGGTACTCGACGGCCAGGTCGCCGCGGGCGACCATCACACCGTCGAACGCCATCACGACGTCCTCCATGTTCGCCACCGCCTGCGGCTTCTCCACCTTGGCGATGACGGGCACCCGGCGGCCCTCCTCGTCCATCACGCGGTGGACGTCGGCCACGTCCTTGGCGTCCCGGACGAAGGACAGCGCGACCATGTCGCAGCCCATGCGCAGCGCGAACCGCAGGTCCTCGATGTCCTTCTCGGACAGCGCGGGCACGTTCACGGCCGCGCCGGGCAGGTTGATGCCCTTGTGGTCGGAGATGACACCGCCCTCGATGACGATCGTCCGCACCCGGGTGCCCTCGACGTCCAGCACCTTCAGTTCGACGTTGCCGTCGTTGATCAGGACCTGGTCGCCGCGGGAGACGTCGCCCGGCAGGCCCTTGTAGGTCGTTCCGCAGATGGTCCGGTCGCCGGGGACGTCCTCGGTGGTGATGGTGAACTCGTCACCGCGCACCAGCTCGACGGGGCCCTCGGCGAAGGTCTCCAGACGGATCTTCGGGCCCTGGAGGTCGGCGAGGACGCCGATGGCCCTGCCGGTCTCCTTGGCGGCGGCACGGACCCTCTCGTACCTGCCCTGGTGCTCGGCGTGCGAGCCGTGGCTGAAGTTGAAGCGGGCCACGTTCATGCCGGCTTCGATCAGGGCGACGAGCTGCTCGTGGGAGTCGACCGCGGGGCCGAGAGTACAGACGATTTTGGAACGGCGCATGGGGCGATCCTATCGGTTTGTTTCGCTCCGGAATATTCCGTCTGGCGGAAGATACATATGAGAAAGTCGCTGCTCAGTTGCGCTTTCCGGCCAGTGCGTAGGTCTGTGTGGCGATCTCCATTTCCTCATCCGTCGGTACCACGGCGACCGCGACCCGCGCACCCGCGGGCGAGATCAGCCGCGGCCCGTCACCGCGCGCGCCGTTGCGCTCGGCGTCGACCGCCAGACCCAGTTCCGTCAGGCCCGCCACGGCCGCCTCCCGTACCGGAGCGGCGTTCTCGCCGACCCCGGCGGTGAACGCCACCGCGTCCACTCGTCCGAGAACGGCGTAATAGGCGCCGATGTACTTCTTCAGACGGTGAATGTAGATGTCGAACGCGAGCTTCGCCTGTTCGTCGCCCGCGTCGACCCGGCGGCGGATCTCCCGCATGTCGTTGTCACCGCACAGGCCGACCAGTCCGCTCTTCTTGTTGAGGAGAGTGTCGATCTCGTCGGCGGACATGTCGCCCACACGCATCAAATGGAAGATGACGGCCGGGTCCATGTCTCCGGACCGGGTACCCATCACCAGCCCTTCCAAGGGCGTCAGCCCCATGGAGGTGTCCACGCACCGTCCGCCCCGCACCGCCGAGGCGGACGCCCCGTTGCCCAGGTGCAGCACGATCACGTTCACGTCCTCGGGTGCCTTCCCCAGCAGCCGGGCCGTCTCCCGGGACACATACGCGTGCGAGGTGCCGTGGAAGCCGTAGCGGCGGACGCGGTGCCGGTCGGCGGTCTCTACGTCGATCGCGTAGCGGGCGGCCGACTCCGGCATCGTGGTGTGGAAGGCGGTGTCGAAGACGGCGACCTGCGGCAGGTCCGGGCGCAGCGCCATGGCGGTACGGATGCCCGTCAGGTTGGCCGGATTGTGCAGCGGGGCGACCGGGATGAGCCGCTCGATCTCGGCGAGCACCGCGTCGTCCACGACGGTCGGCTCGGTGAAGTGCATCCCGCCGTGCACCACCCGGTGCCCGATCGCGGCCAGTTCGGGGGAGTCGAGCCCCAGCCCGTCGAGGGCCAGTTCCTCGGCCATCGCCTTCAGGGCGGCGTCGTGGCCGGCGACCGGGCCGGTCCGCTCGCGTGTTCTCCCGCCCGACGCCAGCGGCGTGTGCCGGACCAGCGAGGTTTGCTCGCCGATCCGCTCGACCAGGCCGGACGCGAGCCGGCTGCGGTCCCGCATGTCCAGCAGCTGGTACTTCACCGACGAGGAGCCGGAGTTGAGGACGAGGACCCGGGAGGGGGCGGCCGAGTGCGGCTCGTCGGGCAGGGCGGTGGTGGGGGACGGACGGGCGCTCACTGGGTGGCTGCCTTCTCGTTCGGGGCCGGGGACCCGGCGACGGACTGGGCCTGGATCGCCGTGATGGCGACGGTGTTGACGATGTCCTGGACGAGGGCGCCCCGGGACAGGTCGTTGACCGGCTTGCGCAGACCCTGCAGCACCGGGCCGACCGCGATCGCGCCGGCCGAGCGCTGCACGGCCTTGTAGGTGTTGTTGCCGGTGTTCAGGTCGGGGAAGATCAGCACGGTCGCCTGCCCGGCGACCTCGGAGTCCGGCAGCTTGGTCGCCGCGACCGACGGCTCCACGGCCGCGTCGTACTGGATCGGCCCCTCGATCCGGAGGTCGGGGCGGCGGGCCCGCACCAGCTCGGTCGCCTCGCGCACCTTGTCGACGTCGGCGCCGGAGCCGGAGGTGCCCGTCGAGTACGACAGCATCGCGATCCGCGGCTCCACCCCGAACCGCGCGGCCGTGGCCGCCGACTGCACGGCGATGTCGGCGAGCTGCTCGGCGTCGGGGTCGGGGTTGACCGCACAGTCGCCGTACACCAGGACCCGGTCGGCCAGGCACATGAAGAAGACGGAGGACACGATGGAGGAGTCCTGCCGGGTCTTGATGATCTCGAAGGCCGGCCGGATGGTCGCGGCCGTGGAGTGCACCGAGCCGGACACCATGCCGTCGGCGAAACCTTCCTCCACCATCAGCGTGCCGAAGTAGTTCGGGTCCGAGACGACGTCGTAGGCCAACTCGACACTGACCCCGCGGTGGGCGCGCAGGGAGGCGTACTTCTCGGCGAAGGCGTCGCGCAGCTCGGAGGTGGCCGGGTCGATCAGCTGGGTGTCGCCGAGGGCGATGCCGAGGTCGGCGGCCTTCTTGCGGATGTGGTCGACCGGCCCCAGCAGGGTGAGCTCGCACACGCCTCGGCGCAGCAGTACCTCGGCCGCGTGCAGCACCCGCTCCTCGCCGCCCTCGGGCAGGACGACCCGCTTGAGGGCGGAGCGGGCCTGTTCGAGCAGTTTGTGCTCGAACATCATCGGCGTGACGCGGTCGCTGCTGGGCGCGGAGACCCGCCGGGTGAGGTCGGCGGTGTCGGCGTACCGCTCGAAGAGGCCGAGCGCGGTCTCCGCCTTGCGCGGGGTGGCCGCGTTCAGCTTCCCCTCCAGGGAGAACAGCTGCTCGGCGGTGGGGAAGCTGTTGCCGGGCACCGACAGGACCGGGGTGCCGGGGGCGAGGCGGGCGGCGAGGGTGAGGATGCGGTCGTCGGGCACCTCGTCCAGGGTCAGCAGCACCCCGGCTATCGGCGGGGTGTTGGTGCTGTGCGCGGCCAGCGTGCCGACGACCAGGTCGGCGCGGTCGCCCGGAGCGATGACCAGGCAGCCCGGGGTCAGAGCGGCGAGGAGATTGGGCAGCATGGCGCCGCCGAAGACGAAGTCCAGGGCGTCGCGGGCCAGCCCGGAGTCGTCGCCGAGCACCACCTTCGCGCCCAGGGTGTGGGCGATCTGGGCCACGGTGGGGGCGGCCAGCGCGGGCTCGTCGGGCAGGACGTAGCAGGGCACCGGCAGCCGGGAGGCGAGCCGCTCGGCGATCTCGTCCCGGTCCTCGACGGCCACCCGGTTGACCACCATGGCGAGTACGTCGCAGCCCAGCGTCTGGTAGGCGCGGAAGGCGTTGCGGGTCTCGTCGCGCACCGACTCGGAGCTCTGCCTGCGGCCGCCCACGACCGGGATCACCGAGGCGCCGAACTCGTTGGCGAGGCGGGCGTTGAGGAACAGCTCGTCCGGGAACTGGGTGTCGGCGTAGTCGGTGCCGAGGACGAGGACGACGTCGTAGTCGCGGGCGACGGCGTGGAACCGGTCGACCAGCGTCGACACCAGTTC
The DNA here is from genome assembly GCF_052246875.1 of Streptomyces sp. GDS52. Classification (NCBI taxonomy): domain Bacteria; kingdom Bacillati; phylum Actinomycetota; class Actinomycetes; order Kitasatosporales; family Streptomycetaceae; genus Streptomyces; species Streptomyces sp. GDS52. The sequence continues at coordinate 2,140,164 of NZ_CM125966.1, read as the reverse complement.
GTCGGAGCCGCGTTCGGCCTGGAGGGCGGACGCCTCCTGGTAGTCCATGCCGTAGACGGTCGCCGGGTCCTGGGTGAGCCGGTAGCGGGCGCGCAGCAGTTCGAAGAGGCGGTCGGGGCCTTCGTGCACCAGGGGACGGAAGACGCCCACCCGGTCGACCTGCCGGGTCAGGAGTTCCATGACCCCCAGTTCGACGACCTGGCGGCCGTCGCCTCGGTCGATGCTGGTCACGTACACACTGCGGGTCACGCGTGCTCCGTTTCGTCGGGGGTCTCGCGGCGCTTGTCGGCCCTGCGGGATCCGGCCCGGACGCCGCGCTCGCCGGAGCGGGCTGATCCCCCTCGACAGTACCTCCGGCGCTGGTGGGGGGCCCGCCTGTGGGATGCGGCCCCGGGCCCGGGGCGCGGGGCCGGGGCGGTTTTCGGACAGGGCCGGGCGAGCGGCCGGACCGGGGACCCGACGAGCGGCCGGGGCGGGGAACCGGTGGGCGGCCGGGACGGGGGGCCCGGCGGGGCCGGGCGGCATGGAACAATCGGAGCTGGCTCACCGGTATCCACAGCGACCAGGAGACGACAACACGATGCGCATCGGAGTTCTCACCGCAGGCGGCGACTGCCCCGGCCTGAACGCCGTGATCCGGTCGGTTGTGCACCGAGCGGTCGACAACTACGGCGACGAGGTCATCGGCTTCGAGGACGGCTACGCGGGCCTGCTCGACGGCAACTACCGGACCCTCGACCTCAACGCGGTCAGCGGCATCCTGGCCCGCGGCGGCACCATCCTCGGTTCCTCCCGGCTGGAGCGCGACCGGCTCCGCGAGGCCTGCGAGAACGCCTCGGACATGATCCGCGACTTCGGTATCGACGTGCTCATCCCGATCGGCGGGGAGGGCACGCTCACCGCCGCCCGCATGCTGTCGGACGCGGGACTGCCGGTGGTCGGCGTCCCGAAGACGATCGACAACGACATCTCCTCCACCGACCGCACCTTCGGCTTCGACACCGCCGTCGGCGTCGCCACCGAGGCGATGGACCGGCTGAAGACCACCGCCGAGTCCCACCAGCGGGTGATGGTCGTCGAGGTCATGGGCCGGCACGCGGGCTGGATCGCCCTGGAGTCCGGCATGGCCGCCGGCGCCCACGGCATCTGCCTGCCCGAGCGGGCCTTCGACCCGGCCCAGCTGGTCAAGATGATCGAGGCGCGCTTCGCCCGCGGCAAGAAGTTCGCGGTGATCAGCGTCGCCGAGGGCGCCCACCCCGCCGAGGGCACCATGGACTACGGCAAGGGCGAGATCGACAAGTTCGGCCACGAGCGCTTCCAGGGCATCGGCACGGCGCTCGCCGCTGAACTGGAGCGCCGCCTCGGCAAGGAGGCCAGGCCGGTCATCCTCGGCCACACCCAGCGCGGTGGCACGCCGACCGCGTACGACAGGGTGCTCGCCACCCGCTTCGGCTGGCACGCGGTGGAGGCCGCGCACCGCGGGGAGTTCGGGAAGATGACGGCGCTGCGCGGCACCGACATCGTGATGGTCCCGCTCGCGGAGGCCGTCACCGAACTGAAGACGGTCCCGCAGAACCGCATGGACGAGGCCGAGTCGGTCTTCTGACCGGCCCCGGCGGCCGGGGAGGAGACGCGCGCGGGCCCGCCCGCGCCGGCCCCGGCCGCCCCGCCCGGCGTCGAAACCGGCACCGTGAACGCGGTGGTCGGCTGACTCGGCGCGAAGAGGACCGTCAGCGGGGACGGCCGGTCGATCCGGTCGAGCCGGTCCAGGGGGAGCGGAAACGGGAGAGCGGGCAGGCCGCAGACGCCCGTACCACCCGGGCCGGCGGGACGCGCGGTGCGAGGCGCGGGGCAGGGCGCCGTACCCGGTGAAGGCTTCGGCGCCTCAGCACCTCACCGCCCCGTCACCCACCGGTACTGCAACTCCGGCCGTCCCACGGTCCCGTACTGCGGGTGCCGGGCCGCGCGGCCCGCGTCCACCAGGTGCTCCAGGTAGCGGCGGGCGGTGATGCGGGAGATGCCCACCGCCTCCGCCACCCCGCTCGCGGTCAGGCCCTCCCCGGCGTCCCGCAGGACCACGGTCACCCGCTCCAGGGTCGGCGCGCTCAGGCCCTTGGGCAGGGCGGCCGGTCCGGGGGCGCGCAGAGCGGCCAGCGCGCGGTCCACCTCGGCCTGGCCGCTGGCCTCGCCCACGGACGCGCGGAACTCGGCGTACCGCACCAGGCGGTCCCGCAGCGTCGCGAAGGTGAACGGTTTCAGCACGTACTGGACGACGCCCAGCGACACCCCCTCGCGCACCACCGCGAGGTCCCGTGCCGAGGTCACCGCGACGACGTCCGCGTGGTGTCCGGCCGTCCGCAGCGAGCGGGCCAGCTGCAGTCCGTGCACATCGGGCAGGTGCAGATCGAGGAGGAGCAGGTCGACGGGGGTGCGCTCCAGCGCCCGGCGGGCCTCGGCGCCCGTGGTCGCCTTGCCGACCACGACGAACCCGGGCACCCGGCCGACGTACATCACATGGGCGTCGGCGGCGACCGGGTCGTCCTCCACCACCAGGACGCGGATGGGTCTGTCGGTCATGCCCCGCCTCCCGCGCCGGAGCCGACGCCCTCGGCGTCCGCACCGCTGCCGGCCGTGACCGCGCCGACGGCCCGCAGCGGGAGCCGTACCTCGAAGTGGGCGCCGCCCTCCTGCGCCGAGGTCACCGTCAGCGTGCCGCCGTGCCGGTGCGCCGTCTGCCGTACCAGCGCCAGACCCAGCCCCCGGCCGTCCGGCCCCGACGGCTTGGTCGTGAAGCCGCGCTGGAAGACCGCCTCGGTGTGGTCCGGGGCCACGCCCGGGCCGGTGTCGGACACCTGCAGGATCAGCTCCGTACCGGCGTCGGTGAGGGCCGTGACCGTCACCCGGGCACTGAGGCCGCCCTGCGCCGCGTCCACCGCGTTGTCGATCAGGTTGCCCAGGATGGTGACCAGGTCGCGGGCGGGCAGGCTCTCCGGCAGCAGCCCGTCGTCCAGTCGGCTGGCCGGTGAGACCACCAGCTCCACGCCCCGCTCGTGGGCCTGGGCCGTCTTGCCCAGCAGCAGTGCGGCCAGCACCGGCTCGCCCACCGCCGCCACCACCTGGTCGGTGAGCGCCTGGGCGAGCTCCAGCTCGGCGGTCGCGAAGTCCACCGCCTCCTCGGCCCGGCCCAGCTCGATCAGCGAGACGACGGTGTGCAGCCGGTTCGCCGCCTCGTGCGCCTGCGAGCGCAGGGCCTGTGTGAAGCCCCGCTCCGAGTCCAGCTCGCCCATCAGCGACTGGAGCTCGGTCACGTCGCGCAGGGTCACCACGGAACCGCGCCGCTCACCGCCCGACACCGGTGAGGTGTTCACCACCAGCACCCGGTCCGCCGTGAGATGCACCTCGTCCACCCGGGGCTCCGAGGCGAGCAGCGCGCCCGTCAGCGGTGCCGGGAGACTGAGCTCCGCGACCGACCTGCCCACCACGTCCTCCTCCGGGGCCACCCCCAGCAGCTCCCTGCCACCGTCGTTGATCAGCGCCACCCTGTACTGCCCGTCCAGCATCAGCAGCCCCTCGCGCACGGCGTGCAGCGCGGCCTGATGGTAGTCGTGCATGTGGCTGAGCTGCCTCGCGTTCATCCCGTGGGTGTGCCGGCGCAGGCGGGCGTTGATGACGTACGTGCCGATCGCGCCCAGTCCGAGCGCGCCGGTCGCGACCGCGAGCAGGGCCGTCAGCCGGGCCTGCGCGCGCTGGCTTATCTCCTCGACCCGGATGCCCGCGCTGACCAGGCCGACGATCCGGTCGCCGTCCCGGACCGGGGTGACCGCGCGGACGGACGGGCCGAGGGTGCCGGTGTAGGTCTCGGTGAACGTCCGGCCCTGAAGGGCGGGCCCGGTGTGGCCGCGGAAGGGCAGGCCGAGCTGGTCCGGGTCGGGGTGGGTCCAGCGGATGCCCCGCGGATCCATGATCGTGACGAAGTCGATGTCGGTGTCGCGCACCACCGCCAGCGCGTACGGCTGGAGCGTGGCCGAGGGGTCGGGGGTACGGATCGCCTCGCGTACCGAGGGGGAGTCGGCCACCGAGAGGGCCACGGCCCGTGTCTGGTGGCTCGCCGCCTCCTCGGCCTGGCTGCGGTCGCTGAAGTAGCTGAACAGGGCGTATCCCACCACGAGGACCGCCACCAGCACCGCCTGCATGGCGAAGAGCTGGCCCGCGAGGCTGCGGGGCCGGGGGAGGGCGATGCGCATCCCGACAGTGTGCCCGCCGCACGGGCGTGAACTAAATGAACGGAAGGGTGACCACGCTCACAAGACGGGACATAGTCACGGCGTTCCCCGAATTCTCATCCCCCGGACGTGAGCCGCACGCCGGTCGATGCCGACGACGTCATCAAGGAGGCCGCCGTGACCAGCACCCCCGATACGGCACCTGCCGCTCCCCAAGTGAAGCGGGACCGCACGCACTATCTCTACATCGCGGTGATCATCGCGGTCGCCCTCGGTATCGCCGTCGGTCTGTTGGCCCCCGACTTCGCGGTCGAGCTGAAGCCGATCGGCACGGGCTTCGTGAGCCTGATCAAGATGATGATCTCGCCGATCATCTTCTGCACCATCGTGCTGGGCATCGGCTCCGTGCGGAAGGCCGCCAAGGTCGGCGCCGTCGGCGGTATCGCCATGGTCTACTTCCTGATCATGTCGCTGGTCGCGCTCGGCATCGGCCTGATCGTCGGCAACATCCTGGACCCCGGGACGGGTCTCGCGGTCACCGACGCGGTCAAGGAGACCGGTCAGGCCCAGGTCGACGCGGAGGCCAAGGACACCACCGAGTTCCTGCTCGGCATCATCCCGACCACGATCGTGTCCGCCTTCACCCAGGGCGAGGTCCTGCAGACCCTGCTGATCGCCCTGCTGTGCGGCTTCGCGCTGCAGGCCATGGGCAACGCCGGCCAGCCGGTCCTGCGCGGTATCGAGCACATCCAGCGGCTGGTCTTCCGGGTCCTCGCCATGATCATGTGGGCCGCCCCGGTCGGTGCGTTCGGCGCCATGGCCGCGGTCACCGGCTCGGCGGGCCTGGACGCGCTGAAGAGCCTCGCGGTGCTGATGCTCGGCTTCTACATCACCTGTGCGCTGTTCATCTTCGTGGTGCTCGGCGCGCTGCTGCGGATCGTCGCGGGGCTGAACGTCTGGAGCCTGTTCAGGTACCTGGGCCGCGAGTTCCTGCTGATCCTGTCCACCTCCTCGTCCGAGTCGGCGCTGCCGCGGCTCATCGCGAAGATGGAGCACGTGGGCGTCAGCAAGCCGGTGGTCGGCATCACCGTCCCGACCGGCTACTCCTTCAACCTCGACGGCACCATGATCTACATGACCATGGCCTCGCTGTTCATCGCCGACGCCCTGGGCACGCCGATGTCGGTGGGCGAGCAGATCACGCTGCTGCTCTTCCTGCTGATCGCCTCCAAGGGCGCCGCCGGTGTCTCCGGTGCCGGCCTGGCGACACTGGCCGGCGGTCTGCAGTCGCACAAGCCGGCCCTGGTGGACGGCATCGGCCTGATCGTCGGCATCGACCGCCTGATGAGCGAGGCCCGCGCCCTGACCAACTTCGCGGGCAACGCGGTCGCCACGGTGCTGATCGGCACCTGGACCAAGGAGATCGACAAGGAGCGGGTGAACCAGGTCCTCTCCGGGGCCCTCCCCTTCGACGAGACCACCCTGCTGGACGACCACGACGACACCGGCCCCGCCGAGGCCCCCGCAGCAGCGGGCAGCGAGAAGGAACTCGCCAAGGCCTGACGCACCCAGCCCCCCCGGGCTTCCCCCGCCGCCGAGCGGCCGGACTCCTTCCCCCGTGAGCCCGGCCGCTCGGCCCTTCCGGTCCTCCTGACCTTTCCGGCACTTTTGGCCGCAGACACAAGAAAACCCCCGGGTAATTGCGCCCGGGGGTTTTCACTGCGTATATTCATTGACTTGCGACTTCGATTATGGCAAGTCGCAAGTAAAGTTCACTGGGCGTAGTGTATCCGGGCGGGAGCGGAATTGTCAAACAGCGAATTTCCGGACCATGAATTCCGGCAGGAACAGGAATTCATCGACGGACTGTACGCACGGGTGGACGCCCTGCGCGGTGACACCGAGGTGTCTCTCACGGACGCCCTCGAGCAGGGCAACACGCCCATGCAGGCCAGGCTGGAGCGGGACATCCTCGTCGCCGAGCGGTCCGGGCTGCTCGCCGCGCTGAACGCGGTGGACGGCTCGCTGTGCTTCGGCCGGATCGACCTCTCCTCGGGCCGCACCCACCACATCGGCCGGATCGGTCTACGCGCCGACGACGCCGAGCGCACCCCCGTCCTGATCGACTGGCGCGCCGACGTCGCCCGCCCCTTCTACCTGGCCACCGGCCACACCCCGATGGGCCTCAGGCGCCGCCGGCACATCACCTCCGAGGGGCGCACGGTCACCGCCCTGCACGACGAGATCCTCGACCTCGGCGACGAGACCCGCACCGGCCACGAGGACCCGACCGGCGACGCCGTGCTGCTCGCCGCGCTCAACTCCGCGCGCACCGGCCGCATGGGCGACATCGTGCGCACCATCCAGGCCGACCAGGACCGCATCATCCGCGCCCCGCACCGGGGCGTGCTGGTGGTCGAGGGCGGCCCCGGCACCGGCAAGACCGCGGTCGCCCTGCACCGCGCCGCCTACCTCCTCTACGAGTACCGCGAACTGCTGGCCCGCCGCGCCGTCCTGATCGTCGGACCCAACCCGGCGTTCCTCGGCTACATCGGCGAGGTGCTGCCCAGCCTCGGCGAGACCGGGGTGCTCCTGGCGACCGTCGGCGAACTGTTCCCCGGTGTGCGGGCCACCCGGGCGGACACCCCCGAGGCCGCCGCCGTGAAGGGGCGGGCGGACATGGCGGACGTCCTCGCCGAGGTCGTCCGCGGCCGGCAGGCGCTGCCCGACCCGGTGATCACCATCGAGCACGACCGCGAGATCCTGATGCTCGACGACGGTCTGGTCCGGGTCGCCCGGGAACGCACCCGCGCCGCCAAGCTGCCGCACAACGTGTCCCGCGAGTACTTCGAGGGGCACATCCTCAACACGCTCACCGACATGGTCGCCGAACGCATCGGCACCGACCCCTACGACGGCTCCAATCTGCTCGATCCCAGCGACATCACCCAGATCCGCGACGAACTCGCCGAGAACCCCGAGGTGTGGTCCGCCGTCGACCGGCTGTGGCCCCTGCTCACCCCGCAGCGGCTGGTCGCCGACTTCCTCGCCGAGCCCGAGGACTTCCTGCCCGCCGAGGACGCCGCCGCGGTCCGCCGCCCGGTGACCAGGCACTGGACCGTCGCCGACGTACCGCTGCTCGACGAGGCCGCCGAACTCCTCGGCGAGGACGACCGGCCGGCCCGGGAACGGGCCGACCGCGAGCGGCGCACGCAGATCGCCTACGCGCAGGGCGTCCTGGACGTGTCGTACGCCTCCCGGACCTACGAGTTCGAGGACAAGGAGGAGGACGACCCCGAGTCCTCCGAGGTGCTGTCCGCGCACGACATCATCGACGCCGAACGCTTCGCCGAACGGCACGAGGAGGACGACCACCGCAGCGCCGCCGAACGGGCCGCCGCCGACCGCACCTGGGCGTTCGGGCACATCGTCGTCGACGAGGCGCAGGAGCTGTCGCCGATGGCCTGGCGGCTGCTGATGCGGCGCAGCCCGACCCGCTCGATGACCCTGGTCGGCGACCCCGCGCAGACCTCGGAGGCGGGCGGTGTCGGCTCCTGGGAGGACATCCTCGCCCCGTACGTCGAGGACCGCTGGGAGCACACCCGGCTCGGCGTCAACTACCGCACCCCGGCCGAGATCATGGACGTCGCGGCGGCCGTGGTCCGCGCCGAGCACCCCGGCTTCGAGCCGCCCGGGTCGGTCCGCTCCACCGGCGTACGCCCCTGGGCCCGCGCCACCGACGACCTGCCCGGCGCCGTCGCCGAGGCCGTCGCGGAACTCGGCGTGCCGCAGGAGGGCCGGCTCGCCGTCGTCGCCCCGCGCGACCTGCACCGCGCGCTGGCCGCCCGGCTGGACGGGGTGACGGCCGGCGCCGAACCCGATCTGACGCAGGGCGTGGTCCTGCTCGACCCGCGCCAGGCCAAGGGGCTGGAGTTCGACTCCGTCCTGGTGGTCGAGCCGGGGCGCTACGGCACCAGCGACCTGTACGTGGCACTGACCCGCGCCACCCAGCGGCTCGGCGTCCTGCACACCGGGCCGCTGCCGAAGCCGCTGGCCGACGCCCTGGCGCAGTAGCGCACCCGCCGGGGCGCAGAGCCCGCCCCCAGGCTCTCAGGCCGGGCGCAGCCACACCGTCGCCAGGGGCGGCAGGGTCAGCCGGATGCTCGCCGGCAGGCCGTGCCACCCCTGCGGCTCCGGCTTGACCGGGTCCGGCCGGCCCACGCCGCTGCCGCCGTAGCGGGCCGTGTCGGTGTTCAGGACCTCGTGCCAGGCGGGCACGTCGTCGGGGACACCGATGCGGTACTCGTGCCGGACGACGGGGGCGAAGTGGGACACCGCGAGCAGCGGTGAGCCGTCGGAGTCGTACCGCAGGAACGCCAGCACGTTGTCGTCGGCGGCCTCCCCGGTCACCCAGCGGAAGCCGGACGGCTCGGTGTCGCACCGCCACAGCGCGGGAGTGCGCCGGTACTCGGTGTTGAGGTCGCGCACCAGATCGCGCACCCCGCGGTGGTCGGCCTCCGCGCCGTAGGCCGGGTCCAGCAGCCACCAGTCCGGGCCGTGCGCCTCCGACCACTCGGCGCCCTGCGCGAACTCCTGCCCCATGAACAGCAGTTGCTTGCCCGGGTGGGCCCACATGAAGCCGAGATAGGCGCGCAGGTCGGCGCGCTGCCGCCACCAGTCGCCGGGCATCTTCGACACCAGGGACCGCTTGCCGTGCACCACCTCGTCGTGCGAGATCGGCAGGACGTAGTTCTCGCTGTAGGCGTACACCATCGAGAACGTCATCTCGCCGTGGTGGTACTTGCGGTGGACCGGTTCGTGGCTCATGTACCGGAGCGAGTCGTGCATCCAGCCCATGTTCCACTTCAGGCCGAAACCGAGCCCGCCGAAACCGCTCGGGCCCCCGTGATGGGTGGCCCGGGTGACCCCGTCCCAGGCCGTGGACTCCTCCGCGATCGTCACCACCCCCGGCACCCTGCGGTACACCGTCGCGTTCATCTCCTGCAGGAACGCCACCGCGTCCAGGTTCTCCCGGCCGCCGTGCTCGTTCGGCGTCCACCGGCCGGGCTCGCGCGAGTAGTCGAGGTAGAGCATGGAGGCGACGGCGTCCACGCGCAGTCCGTCGATGTGGAACTCCTCGCACCAGTACACGGCGTTGGCGACCAGGAAGTTGCGCACCTCGCGCCGCCCGAAGTCGAACTCCAGGGTCCCCCAGTCGGGATGGGCCGCCCGCAGCGGATCCTCGTGCTCGTACAGCGGCCGGCCGTCGAACTCGGCCAGCGCCCACTCGTCGCGCGGGAAGTGCGCCGGCACCCAGTCCATCAGCACCCCGATGCCCGCCCGGTGCAGCGCGTCCACCAGGTACCTGAAGTCGTCCGGGGTGCCGAGCCGGGCCGTGGGCGCGTAGAACCCGGTGACCTGGTAGCCCCAGGACGGACCGTAGGGATGCTCGGCGACCGGCATCAGCTCGACATGGGTGAACCCGAGGTCCTTCACGTACGCGGGGAGCTGATCAGCCAGTTGACGGTACGTCAGTCCGGGTCGCCAGGACGGCAGATGCACCTCGTACACCGAGAACGGGCTGCGGTGCGCGGGTGCTTCGGCGCGGCGCTCCAGCCACTCGGCGTCGTCCCACTCGTACCGCGAGGACGTGACGACGGACGAGGTGGCCGGCGGGACCTCCGTGCGGCGCGCCATCGGATCGGCGCGCAGGGTCCGCGAACCGTCGGGACGGGTGATCTCGAACTTGTACAGCTCGCCCTCGCCGATCCCCGGCACGAACAGCTCCCACACCCCGGACGAGCCCAGCGACCGCATCGGATGCCCGGTGCCGTCCCAGAAGTCGAAGCCGCCCGCCACCCGCACCCCGCGCGCGTTCGGCGCCCACACGGTGAAGCGGGTGCCGCTCACGCCCTGGTGGGTCATGGGGTGCGCGCCGAGCGCGGTCCACAGCTCCTCGTGGCGGCCCTCGCCGATCAGATGCAGGTCGAACTCGCCCAGCGCGGGCAGCAGACGGTACGCGTCCTCGATCTCCCGCACCGCCTCCTCGTACGTCACCAGCAGCCGGTACGCCGGGACCTCCCGGAACGGAAGCAGTGCCGAGAAGAACCCGTCCCCGTCGTCGTGCAGGTCGGCGGTGAGGCCCCCGGAGACCACGGACACGGCCCGGGCGTACGGCTTGAACGTCCGGAACACGACCCCGCAGGGCACCGGGTGCGCGCCGAGCACGGAGTGCGGGGCGTGGTGCGTGCCGTTCAGCAGCCGCTCCCGGTCGTCGGGGCCCACGGCGGGGGAGACCGCGGTCTCCGCCTCGGGCGGCGCGGGCCGCCCGACGGCGGAGGGCCTGCCGACGGCCTGTTGCGTCCTGGCCTTCCGCGCTCCGGCCTTCCGTTCCCTGGCTTTCCGCGCCCTGGCCTTCTTCGTTGCGGCCTTCCTCGTCCCGGGTTCCCTCGTCCCGGGTTTCTTCTCGGCGGCCTTCGCCGCCCCGTCTTTCTCGGCCCCGGTCGTCTCGGCGGCGGTCGTCTTCTCGGTGGTCGTCTTCGCGGCGGCGGTCCGCTTCACCGCCGCGTCCTTCTTCACGGCGGTCTTCTCCGCCGTGGCCTTCCGGGACATCTGCTCGGCCGGCTGCTCCGGACGCGAACCGCTGGACTCGGGACGGGGGGTCACGGACGGAGCCTCCTGGTCGACGTGCGGGGCAGACGGGAGTGGATCGTGTGGATCACCGGATCACCCTGGCCCGGATGCGGCGAGCCGGCGGACGGCGGCCATCGGGACCTGCAGCCACTCGGGGCGGTGCCGGGCCTCGTACAGCACCTCGTAGACGGCCTTGTCCGTCTCGTACGCGCGCAGCAGCACCGGATCGGTGCGCGGGTCCCGGCCCGCGGTCTCCGCGTAGCCGGAGCAGTACGCCGCCCGGCACCGCACGGCCCAGTCCGGCTGCGGCGGGTCCGCGGAACGTGCCGCGTAGTCGAAGGAGCGCAGCATCCCGGCCACGTCCCGCACCACGGGCTGCGGCATCCGCCGCTCGGCCAGCGGCCGTGCCGGTTCGCCCTCGAAGTCGATCAGCGACCACTGTCCCCCACTGCCGAAAGCGTGGGAGGGGCCCCCGGCCGGGGACCGCAGGCACTGGCCGAGATGCAGATCGCCGTGCACGCGCTGAGCGGTCCAGGTCTGCCCCTCGGCGGCCAGGTCGGCCAGCGCCGTGTACGCCGAGCCCAGCCCGTCCGCGTACGGCCGCAGCGCGGGCACCGCCTGCGCCGCCGCCTCCAGCCGCTCGGCCATACCGGCGACCATGTGCCGCAGTCGGCTCCGGCCCAGGGTGACCGTCGGCAGCGCGCGGGCCAGCGCGGTGTGCACCTCGGCGGTGGTCCGCCCCAGCGCCCGCGCCTCGGCGACGAAGTCCTCGCCCTTGGCCAGCTCCCGCAGCGCCAGCTCCCAGCCGTCCGCAGCGCCCCGCACGAAGGGCTGGAGCACACCCAGCACATACGGCTCGGATGCGGTCGGCGCCCCGGCGGCACCATGAGCGCCGGTGCCGTCGGTGGCGCCGGTCTCGTCAGGGTCTGCCAGCAGCCAGGCCGTGGGCGGGGGCACCCGGGGGCAGCCCTCGCGGGCCAGCGCCAGCGGCAGCTCCAGATCGGGGTTGGTACCGGGCACGATCCGGCGCAACAGCTTCAGAATGAACGTATCTCCGTAGACGACGGACGAGTTCGACTGCTCGACGGTCATCAGCCGCGGCACCAGACCGGACCCGATCTCCTGCCCCGGGTCCCGCTCGAAGCGCAGCCCGCCGATCCGGGCCCGGGCGCGCAGGGCTTCCAGGAGCAGTTCGGCGGGCCGGGTGTCGTACAGGGCCTCGTACACCGTCCGCCCGGCCAGCGGGCCCTGACTCGGGTGACCGATCAGCGCGGGCGCGAGCCTGGGCGGCAGTGCCTCGCGCACCCCCAGCAGCAGCTGGTAGCAGTCACCGGGGCGGTCGGCGCCGCCCCGGGCGGACAGGGCGGGCTGGTGGGCGCGGACGAGCAGGTGGTACAGGCCCAGCCTGGCGCTGGGCGGAAGTAACTCGGTGGCCGCGACCAGAGTGAACCCGGTGACCGGGCGCCCCTTGCCCGCGAACCAGCGCTGTCGTGGCAGCCATTCCCTCAGCAGCGGATCCAGTGACGCAAGGAGGCCGGGCGGCGGTGCGACCGTGCGTATGACGGTTTCCGACATTTCAGTCGCGTCCTTTCCCCGGATCGTCGGGGTGTTACTGATGCGTGCCCCGGGCGGCGCGGGGGAAACCGCCCCGCCCGGGGGGAGAGACGGGTGCTACGCGGCGTCCCCGCGCAGCCGGAACCAGTAGAAGCCGTGGCCCCCCAGGGTCAGCAGGTACGGCAGTTCACCGACGGCGGGGAAGCGCACCCCGCCGAACAGCTCGACCGGATGGCGGCCCGCGAAGGCGCTCAGGTCGAGTTCGGTGGGCTGGGCGAAGCGGGAGAAGTTGTTGACGCAGAGCACCAGGTCGTCTCCGTTTTCCCCGTTCGGGGGGGCCTCCCGCAGGAAGGCGAGGACCGCGGGGTTGGAGGAGGGCAGCTCGGTGTAGGTGCCCAGGCCGAAGGCGGGGTTCTGCTTGCGGATCTCGATCATGCGGCGGGTCCAGTGCAGCAGCGAGGACGGGGAGGCCATGGACGCCTCGACGTTGCTGACCTGGTAGCCGTGGACCGGGTCCATGATGGTGGGCAGGAACAGCCGGCCCGGGTCGCAGGAGGAGAAGCCGGCGTTGCGGTCGGGGGTCCACTGCATCGGGGTGCGCACCGCGTCGCGGTCGCCGAGCCAGATGTTGTCGCCCATGCCGATCTCGTCGCCGTAGTAGAGGATCGGCGAGCCGGGCAGGGACAGCAGCAGGGCGGTGAAGAGTTCGATCTGGTTGCGGTCGTTGTCCAGCAGCGGGGCGAGCCGGCGGCGGATGCCGATGTTGGCGCGCATGCGGGGGTCCTTGGCGTACTCGGCCCACATGTAGTCGCGTTCCTCGTCGGTGACCATCTCCAGGGTCAGTTCGTCGTGGTTGCGCAGGAAGATGCCCCACTGGCAGCCGGCGGGGATGGCGGGGGTCTTGGCGAGGATCTCGGAGACCGGGTGGCGCGATTCGCGGCGTACGGCCATGAAGATGCGGGGCATGACGGGGAAGTGGAAGGCCATGTGGCATTCGTCGCCGCCGGCGGTGTAGTCGCCGAAGTAGTCGACCACGTCCTCGGGCCACTGGTTCGCCTCGGCCAGCAGCACGGTGTCCGGGTACTGGCTGTCGATCTCCTTGCGCACCCGCTTGAGGAACGCGTGCGTCGCGGGCAGGTTCTCGCAGTTGGTGCCTTCCTCCTGGTAGAGATAGGGCACCGCGTCCAGCCGGAAACCGTCGATCCCCAGGTCCAGCCAGAACTTCAACGCGGAGATCATCTCCTCCTGCACGGCCGGGTTCTCGTAGTTGAGGTCCGGCTGGTGGGAGAAGAACCGGTGCCAGTAGTACTGTCCGCGCACCGGGTCGTAGGTCCAGTTGGACGCCTCGGTGTCGACGAAGATGATCCGCGCGTCCTGGAACTGCTTGTCGTCGTCCGCCCAGACGTAGTAGTCGCCGTAGGGGCCGTCCGGGTCCTTGCGGGACTCCTGGAACCAGGGGTGCTGGTCGCTGGTGTGGTTCATGACGAAGTCGATGATCACGCGCATGCCGCGCTGGTGCGCGGCGTCGGCGAACTCGACGAAGTCGGCGAGGTCACCGAAGTCGGGCAGTACGGCGGTGTAGTCGGAGACGTCGTAACCGCCGTCGCGCAGGGGTGACTTGAAGAAGGGGGGCAGCCACAGGCAGTCGACGCCGAGCCACTGCAGATAGTCGAGTTTGGCGGTCAGCCCCTTCAGGTCGCCGATGCCGTCGCCGTTGCTGTCCTGGAAGGAACGGACCAGGACCTCGTAGAAGACGGCCCGTTTGAACCAGTCCGGGTCGCGGTCTTTCGCCGGTGTGTCCTCGAAGGTGTCCGGTACGGGCTCGTTGACGATCATGATGCGGGTGACCCTCCGATCTGCGGGGTGGACGGTCGCAGAGTCGTGCCGTGCTCATCCGGGGCCGCGGCGGTGGTGGTCGGTGCCGTGCGGCCGTCGGCTTCCCGGCCGACGACGAGCACATGCGCGCCGCCCGGTCCCAGACGCACGTAGTTGGTGCTGCCCCAGTGATAGGTCTCGCCGGTGAGCTCGTCGTGCACCGGCACCGACTCGTGCCGTTCCAGGCCGAGTTGCGGCATGTCCAACGAGACGGTGGCCTCCTGGGTGTGGTGCGGGTCGAGGTTGGCGACCACCAGGACCGTGTTCGACCCCTTCCGCTTCGAGTAGACGATCACCGGCTCCTGGTCCGCCCGGTGGAAGTGGAGGTCCCGCAGCTGGCGCAGCGCCGGATTCTCCCGTCGGATGGTGTTGAGCCGGGTGATCAGGGGGGTGATGGTCTCGCCCCGGCGTTCGGCGCCCTCCCAGTCGCGGGCGGTGAGCTGGTACTTCTCCGAGTGCAGGTACTCCTCCGAGCCCTCCCGCAGCGGGGTGTTCTCACACAGTTCGTAGCCGCTGTAGATGCCCCAGGACGGCGAGAGGGTGGCGGCCAGCACGGCGCGGACCTCGAAGGCGGGCCGGCCGCCGTGCTGCAGGTAGGCGTGCAGGATGTCGGGGGTGTTGGTGAACAGGTTGGGCCGCATGGAGCAGGCCGCCTCCCCCGACAGTTCGGTGAGGTAGTCGGTCAGTTCCCGTTTGGTGGTGCGCCAGGTGAAGTAGGTGTAGGACTGCTGGAAGCCGACGGCCGCCAGGGTGTGCATCATCGCCGGGCGGGTGAAGGCCTCCGCCAGGAAGATGACGTCGGGGTCGGTGCGGTTGATGTCGGCGATCACCCGTTCCCAGAAGGCCACCGGTTTGGTGTGCGGGTTGTCCACCCGGAAGATCCGCACGCCGGCGGTCATCCAGTGCCGCAGCAGCCGCACGGTTTCGGCGGTCAGGCCGTCCGGGTCGGTGTCGAAGGCGAGCGGGTAGATGTCCTGGTACTTCTTGGGCGGGTTCTCCGCATGGGCGATGGTGCCGTCGGGGCGGTGGTGGAACCACTGGGGGTGTTTGTGCACCCAGGGGTGGTCGGGGGAGCACTGCAGGGCGAGGTCGAGGGCGACCTCCAGGCCGAGTTCGCCGGCCCGGGTGACGAAGCGGGTGAAGTCGGCCAGGGTGCCCAGTTGGGGGTGGACGGTGTCGTGGCCGCCCTCGGGGGAGCCGATGGCCCAGGGCACGCCGACGTCGTCGGGGGTGGCGGTGAGGGTGTTGTCGCGGCCCTTGCGGTGGGTGGTGCCGATGGGGTGGATGGGGGGGAGGTAGACGACGTCGAAGCCCATGGCGGCGATGGCGGGCAGCCGGCGGGCGGCGGTGGTGAAGGTGCCGTGCGGCTGTTGGGGGGTGCCCTCGGAGCGGGGGAAGAACTCGTACCAGGAGCCGTACAGGGCGCGTTCGCGTTCCACGAGCAGGGGCATCGGGTCGCCGGTGGTGAGCAGTTCGCGCAGGGGGTGGCGGGCCAGGACCGCGTCCACCTCCGGCGTCAGTGCCGCCGCCAACCGGGAGGCCGTCGGCCGTCGTTCGTCGCGCAGCGCGTCCACCGCGGCGAGGAGTACGCCCCGTCGGTCCGGTTCCGGCACTCCGGCCGCCGCCCGCTCGTGGAGCAGGGCGCCCTCCTCCAGCACCAGTTCCGTGTCCGTGCCCGCCGGGATCTTGATCCGTGCGTGGCGGCGCCAGGTCGTGACGGGATCGCTCCACGCCTCGACGGTGTACGTCCAACGCCCCGTCGCACGGGCGCAGACGGTCGCCCCCCACCGGTCCGTGCCCGGCGCCAGCTCCCGCATCGGGACGAGGGGCCCCGGCCGGCCCTCGGGATCCGTCAGGACGACATGGGCGGCCACCGCCTCGTGCCCCTCACGGAACACGGTGGCCGTCACCTCGAACGTCTCACCGACGACGGCCTTCGCCGGCCGGCGCCCCTGATGGACCATCGGCCGGACGTCGAGGACGGGAATGCGCCCCAGGGAGGTCGAGTTCGCCGCGGCCGGTGGGGGCGTTCCGGCGGCGGGCTGTGGAGAAGGCGTCGAAGGGGCCGACGACGAATGATGTGTGGCGGGCATGACCGCTCCTGTCCGCGTCAACGTGGGTGGGCGGATGACTGTGGGGAGGTGGGTCCTGCTTGACGCTGCGTGGGGTTCCTGAGGGGTGTACCGCAGGAGCCTTCCCACACTGTTCGGGTGGGCAATCCGGCGCTTTGCTAACTACTCGTGCGTATGTCGACATACAAGACCGGCCCCGTCCGTGAGGGACGGAGCCGGTCCTCGACGAGCCCGTTCCCGGCCCCCTCCCGCTTCCCCGCGGGTGCCCGGGTGATCGTGGCGCGGGGGCCCGGCGGGTGCGCACTACCGCGGTGGCGTCCGGAGCAGCCGGTCCGGCGAACCGAGCCCGCGACCGCTCACCTTCCCGCCCGTCGCCCCCTTGACCAGGGCGTTCGCCACCTGCGCCGGGGTGGCCCGCCGATGCTCGGCGAGGTACAGCGCCGCCGCGCCCGCCGCGTGCGGGGAGGCCATCGACGTACCCGAGGCGGTGACGTGCCCGGTGTCGCTCGCGGCCGACGCCGAGGTGATGGACACCCCCGGGGCGAACAGATCGAGGGCGGAACCGTGGTTGGAAAAGGCCGGTTTCTTGTCCTGCCGGTCGGTCGCACCCACCGTGATCGCCTGCTGCACACCCGCGGGCGAGTACAGCGCCGCCGCCGTTCCCTCGTTTCCCGCGGCGACCGTGTAGCTGACGCCGGACGCGATGGACTTCCGTACGGCGGCGTTCAGTTGCGCGTTGTGGAAGCCGCTGAGGCTGAGATTGGCGACCGCGGGCCCGACCGCGTTCCGGGTCACCCAGTCGATGCCCGCGATCACCTGGGCCGTGGTGCCCGACCCGTTGTCGTCGAGCACGCGGACGGAGACGATGTCGGCCCGCTTCGCGACGCCGTGACCCTTGCCCGCGATGATGCCGGCCACATGAGTGCCGTGACCGTTGCCGTCCTGGGCGGTCCGGTCGTTCTGGACGAAGTCCCAGCCGTGCCGGGCCCGCCCGCCGAAGTCGCGGTGCGATATCCGTACGCCGGTGTCGATGACGTAGACCGTCACCCCCGCGCCCGCCGTGGCCGGAGCGGTGTACCGCCCGTCCATCGGCAGGTTCCGCTGGTCCAGGCGGTCCAGTCCCCAGGACGGCGGGTTCTGCTGCGCGTGGTTCGGCTTCTCCGGTGTCCGGGCCGGTGTCACCCGGGTGTCCTGGGCGACCGAGGCGACCCGGGGGTCGGCCGCGAGCCGCGCGGCCGCTCTCGCGCCGGCCCGGACGGCGTAGCCGTTGAGCACGGTGCCGTAGGTATGGCTGATTCTCGCCCCGTAGCGCCGCACGAGATCCCGGCCGGCCGCCGAGCGTGCCGCGGTCCCCTTCTCCAGTGTCACCAGGTAGCT
This sequence comes from Streptomyces sp. GDS52, assembly GCF_052246875.1. NCBI lineage: Bacteria > Bacillati > Actinomycetota > Actinomycetes > Kitasatosporales > Streptomycetaceae > Streptomyces > Streptomyces sp. GDS52. Next base: position 2,122,430 of record NZ_CM125966.1, on the reverse strand, counting down.
GCCGGTCACGGAGCCGGGTGCCCCGGCGCCGGATATCCGCCCCTCAGGCGCGGCGTGCGCGGGCAGGGTCGCGGTCGAAACCGTCGCGGCGCACAGGACCGCCGTCATGACCCCCGCCCGGCGCAGACGCCGCGTTCGCGTCCGTGCCATGGTCCGAGTTCCCCTCCCTCACTCCGCGTACGGCGAATCCGCGTACGGCGAATCCGCGTACGGCGAATCGGCGTACGGCATCGTGGGCCGGGGTTGCACCCGGCGCGGGCCGGTACGCCACCGTGGCAGCGTCTCGTGCGGAACGAAGTGCCACAAGAACGCCTGTGGGTGGGGAATCGGCCATATCCGCCATGAGGTGAATCGTTTGGGTGAGGGTGCAGCGGGGCCGGATTGCCCGGCTTCCACCGTGGAGGCCGTTGCCGCCGGTACTGTCGTGCGCGACGACCGGACGCACACAGCCGTCCTTCCGCACCGCGACTCGCGCCGAGGTGGAACTTGAAGGCGATCCGTCGATTCACCGTCCGACCCGTGCTCCCCGACCCCCTCCGGCCCCTGAGCGAACTGGCCCGGAACCTGCGCTGGTCCTGGCACACGCCGACCGGCGACCTGTTCCGGTCCGTCGACCCCGAACGCTGGGCGGCCGGTGGCCGAGACCCCGTACGGCTGCTGGGCAGTGTGCCGCCCGACCGGCTCCAGGAACTGGCCGGGGACCGCCCGTTCCTGGACCGTCTCGACGCCGTCGCGGGCGACCTGCACACGTACATGACCGGCGACCGCTGGTACCAGGAGCAGTCCGGCCCCCGGGCGCAGGGTGACCGGCTGCCCGCCGCCGTCGCCTACTTCTCCCCGGAGTTCGGCATCACGGCCGCCCTGCCGCAGTACTCCGGCGGGCTCGGCATCCTCGCCGGCGACCACCTCAAGGCCGCCAGCGACCTCGGCGTCCCGCTGATCGGCGTCGGTCTGCTCTACCGGCACGGCTACTTCCGCCAGTCGCTGTCCCGGGACGGCTGGCAGCAGGAGCACTACCCCGTCCTCGACCCCAACGAACTGCCCCTCACCCAGCTCAAGGAGCCCGACGGCACCCCCGCCCTGGTGATCCTCGCGCTGCCCGGCGGCCGCTCGCTGCGCGCCCGGATCTGGCTGGCCCAGGTGGGCAGGGTGCCGTTGCTCCTGCTGGACTCCGACGTCGAGGAGAACGACCTCGGCGAACGCGGCGTCACCGACCGGCTCTACGGCGGCGGCAGCGAGCACCGCCTGCTCCAGGAGATGCTGCTCGGCATAGGAGGGGTCAGGGCGGTGCGCGCGTACTGCAGGCTGACCGGGCACGCACCGCCCGAGGTGTTCCACACCAACGAGGGCCACGCCGGTTTCCTCGGCCTGGAGCGCATCGCCGAACTGCGTTCCGACGGAATGGAGTTCGGCCCCGCGCTGGAGACGGTCCGGGCGGGGACCGTGTTCACCACGCACACCCCCGTACCGGCCGGCATCGACCGTTTCGACCGCGGGCTGGTCGCCCGTCACTTCGGCCCCGACGCCGAACTGCCGGGCATCGAGGTCGACCGCATCCTCCGGCTCGGCATGGAGACGTATCCCGGCGGTGAGCCCGACCTCTTCAACATGGCCGTCATGGGCCTGCGGCTGGCCCAGCGCGCCAACGGCGTCTCCCTGCTGCACGGCAGGGTCAGCCGGGAGATGTTCTCCGGGCTCTGGCCCGGATTCGACCCCGAGGAGGTGCCCATCACCTCCGTCACCAACGGGGTGCACGCGCCGACCTGGGTCGCCCCCGAGGTGTTCCGGCTCGGCGCCCGCCAGATCGGCGCCGAGCGCGCCGAGGAGGCGCTGACCGTCGGCGGCTCGGACCGCTCGGACCGCTCGGACCACTGGAAATCTGTCGGGGACATCCCCGACGAGGACATCTGGGAGCTGCGCCGCTCCCTGCGCTCGCAACTGGTGACGGAGGTGCGGGAGCGGCTGCGCGCCTCGTGGCGGCAGCGCGGCGCGGGGACGGCGGAGCTCGGCTGGATCGACCGGGTGCTCGACCCGGACGTGCTGACCATCGGGTTCGCCCGGCGGGTCCCCTCGTACAAGCGGCTGACGCTGATGCTGCAGGACCGGGACCGGCTGACGGACCTGCTGCTGCACCCCGAGCGGCCGGTGCAGATCGTGGTCGCGGGCAAGGCGCACCCGGCGGACGAGAGCGGCAAACGGCTCATCCAGGAACTGGTCCGGTTCGCCGACGACCCGCGGGTGCGGCACCGGATCGTCTTCCTGCCCGACTACGGCATGGCGATGGCGCAGAAGCTCTACCCCGGCTGTGACATCTGGCTGAACAACCCGCTGCGGCCGCTGGAGGCGTGCGGGACCAGCGGCATGAAGGCCGCCCTCAACGGCTGCCTCAACCTCTCGGTGCTGGACGGCTGGTGGGACGAGTGGTTCCAGCCCGACTTCGGCTGGGCCGTCCCCACCGCGGACGGGGCGGGCGGGGGCGCCTCCACGCTCTCGGCGGCGGGGGACGACCCGGACCGGCGCGACGCCTTGGAGGCCGCCGCGCTGTACGACCTGCTGGAGCAGCGGATCACGCCGCGCTTCTACGAGCGCGGTGAGAGCGGGCTGCCCGACCGGTGGCTGGAGATGGTCCGGCACACCCTGAGCCTGCTCGGTCCGAAGGTGCTGGCCGGCCGCATGGTCCGCGAGTACGTCGAGCGCCTGTACGCGCCTGCCGCGCGCGCCCACCGGGCGATGGGACCCGACCGGGCGCGCGACCTCGCCCGGTGGAAGGCCCGGGTGCGCGCCGCCTGGCACGGAGTGAGCGTCGACCACGTCGAGACGTCCGGGACGACGACGGCCACCGCGGAACTCGGCACCACCCTCGCGCTGCGGGTGCGCGTCGGCCTCGGCGACCTCGACCCGGACGACGTCGAGGTCCAGGCGGTCTCCGGGCGGGTGGACGAGGAGGACCGCATCACCGGCGCGACGCCCGTCCCGCTGAAACCGGTGGGGGCCGCCGACCTGGAGGGCCGCTGGGTGTACGAGGGCCCGCTCTCCCTCGACCGCACCGGGCCCTTCGGCTACACGGTCCGTATCCTGCCCGGCCATCCGCTGCTGGCGCACGGCACCGAGATGGGCCTGGTCGCGGTGCCCTCGGAGGAGGTCTCCGAGGCGGCGGGGCCGCTGATGCGATAGGCCGGTGGTCCGGCGGACGGACGCCGGCCACGGATGTCGGCCGGACGGATGTCGGCCGGACGGATGTCGGCCGGACGGACGTCGGGTGACGCGAAGGGCCTCAGAACTCCTCGAGGCCCTTCGTGGCCAGGCGCCGCAGCACCGTGCCGCAGCGGCGGGCGTAGGCGTGCTGCATTCCGCGGGCCGCCGGACCGGCCGCCCGGGCGTACCACCGGGCCGCCCTGCTGAACGCGGAGACGGTCAGCCACACCGTTCCGTCACCGGTGCGGTTCACGACGAAGGCCTCCTCGCCGCACTCCGGGTGACCGGGCAGGGTGCCGTACGCCCAGCCGGCCCTGCGCTCCTCCTCCAGCGTCCAGACCACCCGGCACGGCGCCCTGACCACCCCGGCGAGCGTGACGGTGACGTCGACACCGGGCGCCGCGCGGTCGGCGGTGGTGTCGAGGCCGACGCCCAGGGCCCGGTGCAGCTCCCAGGTGAGCACCGCCTCCGCGCCCTGGCGGAAGACCGCCTGGCCCTCGCCGAGACGGGTGCGCACGTGCAGGGGATGGAACCCGGGAGGGCAGAAACCCGGCTCACGGGTCGCGCCGACGTGGTCGTAGGTGAAGTCCGCCGAAGACATGGGACCCAAGGGTAGGGCGGCCCCGCGCACCCGGTGGCACGGGGGCGCCCGCACCGGAGTCCGATCCTCCGGTGCGGGCGCCCCTTCACCGTGCCGCGCCCTCAGCCAGTGGCGCGGGCGCCGACGTTGACGGCGGCCCAGGCGTTCTGCACCGCCTTGTACTCGGCGCTGCTCGTGCCGTACAGCTCACCGGTCGCCGCCAGGGTGCCGGTGCGGGCGCCGGCGTAGTTGGTGGTCGAGGTGAACTTGGTGGTCAGCGCGCGGAACCAGATCTTCTCCGCCTTGGCCCGGCCGATGCCGGTGACCGGCAGCCCGTCCGAGGTGGGCGAGTTGTAGCTGACGCCGTTGACGGTCTTGGCGCCGCTGCCCTCGCTCAGCAGGTAGAAGAAGTGGTTCGCGGGGCCCGAGGAGTAGTGCACGTCGATCGAGCCGAGCCCGGAGTACCAGGAGTCCTTGGACGAGCCGTCCTTGCTCGGCCGGTCCATGTAGCGCAGCGGGGTGCCGTTGCCGCGGATGTTGATCTTCTCGCCTATGAGGTAGTCGCCGACGTCGGAGGAGTTGCCGGCGTAGAACTCGACCGTCGCGCCGAAGATGTCGCTGGTCGCCTCGTTGAGGCCGCCGGACTCCCCGCTGTAGCGCAGGCCGGCGGTGTTCGAGGTGAGGCCGTGGGTCATCTCGTGCGCGGCCACGTCGATCGAGGTCAGCGGGTTGGCGTTGCCCGATCCGTCGCCGTAGGTCATGCAGAAGCAGCTGTCCGACCAGAAGGCGTTGACGTAGTTGTTGCCGTAGTGGACCCGGGAGTAGGCGCCCACACCGTCCCCGCGGATGCCGTTGCGGCCGTGCACGTTCTTGTAGTAGTCCCAGGTCAGCGCGGCCCCGTAGTGGGCGTCGGCGGCGGCCGACTCCGTGTTGGAGGAGCTGCCGTTGCCCCAGACGTCGTCGGCGCCGGAGAACAGCGTGCCGGTGCCGGAGGTGCCGCGGTTCAGGTTGTACGTCCTGTGGTTGCCGCGCGCTCCGTCGGTGAGGTTGTACGACGACCCGGACCGGGTGGTGGTCAGGTCGACGGTGCCGCTGTAGACGGTGTGGCCGGTTCCGGTGTGGACGGCCTGCCACTCGTACAGCTTCTCGCCCGTGGTGGCGTCGGTGACGACGTGCAGCTCCTGCGGGGTGCCGTCGTGCTGGAGCCCGCCGACGACGGTCTCGTAGGCGAGGGTCGGCTTGCCGTCCGCGGCCCAGACGACCTTGCGCGGGGCGTTCTCGACGTCGGGGTTCTTGGCGTCCTCGGCCTTCGCGGCGCCGAGGGCCTGCTGCTCCGCCTTGGCGGCGGGCACCGCGGCCTTGGTGGTGGCGGGCTTGACCGTGGTCCGGGTGGCCTTGACGACCGACTCGGTCCCGCCGGGCTTCTCGCCCTGCACGACGAGGTCGCCGCCGAGGACGGGCAGGCCGTCGTAGGTGCGCTCGTAGCGGACGTGGACGGTGCCGTCGCGGTCCTTGAGGACGTCGCGGACGACGAGCTGCTCCTTCTCGTCCAGGCCGAGGGCCTCGGCGGTGTCCGCCTTGGTGGCGTTCGCCTCGCGGATCAGCTCGGCGCGCTGGGCGGGGGTGAGCCGGACCGACTCGGCGGCCGGGTTCGCCCGGCTCGCGGCCGACGGGGTGTCGTCCGGCGCGGCGGTGGCGCTGCCGGACTGCACGGCCGTGGCGACCAGCGCGGCGACCCCGGCGAGGGCGACGGCGGCGGTGCGACGGCGTGCGGTGTGGGGGGTGCGTCTGTGGGAGGACCTGCTTCTCAACACTGACTCCTTCTGCGCGGCCGCGGGTTGTGCGGCCAGGGGAGACCGGCCGGCTGGTGAGCCGGCCGGGCAGAACAGGGCGGTACGCGGTACCACGTGCTGCTGTGCTGGAGCGGTGGCCGGGCACGACGGTTCGACGGCGCTGTGGGGTTGCCGCGCGACGGCCTTGGGAAGAGTCGCAGGAGATCGCGGTTTCTGTCAGGAGCGCGTCAATACATTGGCCGAAAACAGTCCGTTGTCCGGGAGTTCACGTTCGATAAACGGAGCGTTTCGCCGGTGTGACGGCGATGGCGGCGATGGCGGCGATGGCCGCGATGACCGTGATGGCGGCGGTGACGGCGACGGCGGTGGTGACTTCGCGTGTGTCTGCTGCGGTCCAGGGCCTGTCCGGCGGCCCGCTCCGCCGGACAGGCCCTGGACCGCCGGACAGGCCCTACGCCAGGCTGTCCCGCCAGGCGCGGTGGAGGTCGGCGAAGCGGCCGGTGCCCGCGATGAGGTCGGCCGGGGTGCCGTCCTCCACGATGCGGCCGTGTTCCATCACCAGGACGCGGTCGGCGATCTCCACGGTGGACAGGCGGTGGGCGATCACCACCGCCGTGCGCCCCCGCAGGACCGTCGCCATCGCCCGCTGCACCGCCCGCTCGCCGGGGATGTCCAGGGAACTGGTCGCCTCGTCCAGGATCAGTACCGCCGGGTCGGCGAGCAGGGCCCGGGCGAAGGCGACGAGTTGGCGCTGGCCGGCCGAGATGCGGCCGCCGCGCTTGCGCACGTCGGTGTCGTAGCCGTCGGGCAGGGCGGCGATGAAGTCGTGCGCGCCGATCTCCTTCGCGGCCCGCTCGATCTCCGCACGGGTGGCGTCCGGGCGGCCGATGGCGATGTTCTCGGCGACCGTGCCGGAGAACAGGAACGCCTCCTGCGTCACCATGACCACCCCGCGCCGCAGTTCGGGTCCCGCGAGGTCGCGCAGGTCGACGCCGTCCAGCAGGACCCGGCCGTCGGTGGGGTCGTAGAAGCGGGCGAGCAGTTTGGCCAGCGTCGACTTGCCGGCGCCGGTCGAGCCGACGACGGCGACGGTCTGCCCGGCCGGGAGGGTGAGGTCGAAGCGGGGCAGCACCTCGCCGCCGGTGCGGTACGCGAAACGGACCGCGTCGAAGACGACCTCGCGCCCCGGGTGGTGCGACGGCGCCTTCGGAAGCTCCCGGGGGGCCGCGGGCTCCGGCACGGACGGGACCTGTGCCAGGAGTCCGGCGATCTTCTCCAGCGAGGCGGCCGCCGACTGGTACGCGTTGAGGAACATGCCCAGCCGGTCGATCGGGTCGTACAGCCGCCGCAGGTACAGCACCGCCGCCGCCAGCACACCGAGCGCGAGCGTCCCGTCCGCGACCCGGTAGGCACCCCACAGCACGATCAGCGCGACCGTCGTGTTGGCCACCACCCGGGAACCGACGACATAGCGGGCCATCTCCAGCAGCGCGTTCCCGTTGGTCCGCTCGTGCCGCCGGTTCAGCGCGCGGAAGTCGGCGTCGTTGGCGGCCTCGCGGCGGAAGGCGCGCACCGGGCGGATGCCGTTCATCGTCTCGACGAACTTCACGATCACCGCGGCGATCGCCGTCGACCGCTGCCGGTACACCTCCGTGACGCGCCGCCGGTACGACCGTACGAGTGCGTACAGAGGGACGAAGGACGCCACCGCCAGCGCGCCGAGCCCGAGGTCCAGCCAGAGCAGCAGCCCCGCGACGTAGACGCAGGACACGATGACCGTGACCAGCTCCTGCAGGCCCTCCTCCAGCAGCTCCCGCAGCGACTCGACGTCCGTGGTGGAGCGGGAGATGAGCCGGCCCGAGGTGTAGCGCTCGTGGAAGTCGACGCTGAGCGCCTGCGCGTGCCGGAAGATCCGGCCGCGCAGATCCAGCAGCACGTCCTGGCTGACCCGGGCGGCGGTGACGATGAACGCGTACTGCAGCACCCCGCCCGACGCCGCGCACAGCAGGTAGCCCACCGCGACCGCGATCAGCGGCCCGTGGTCGGCGGCCCGGAACGCGGGCACGCCCCGGTCGATCGCGTACGCCACCAGCAGCGGACCCGCCTGCACCGCCGCCTGCTGGAGCAGCAGCAGGAGCGCGGTGAGGGCGACCCTGCCCCGCATCGGGGTCAGCAGGGAACGCAGCAGGACACCGGTGGCACCCGGGGGAGTGGGCAGTACGTCCCGGTCGAAGGGGTCGCCGGGATGCGGCTCGCCGTGCTCGCCGTCCTTGCCGTGCTCGCCGCCCTTGTCCTGCGCGGGCGCGGTGGGGGCCGCCGTCATCGTTGGTCCTCCTGTTCCCCCGCCGGGTCGCCGGCCATGAGGTGGGCGTACTCGGGGTGGGTGCGCAGCAGTTCGTGGTGGGTGCCGACCGCCGTGATCCGGCCGCCGGAGAGCAGGGCGACGCGGTCGGCCAGCAGCACCGTGGACGGGCGGTGCGCCACGATCAGGGCGGTGGTGTCGGCGAGTACCCGGCGCAGGGCGGCCTCGACCGCGGCCTCCGTGTGCACGTCGAGCGCGGACAGCGGATCGTCCAGCACCAGGAACTCGGGCTGCCCGACCACCGCGCGGGCCAGTGCGAGACGCTGCCGCTGCCCGCCGGAGAGGCTGAGCCCCTGCTCGCCGACCTGGGTGCCGGTGCCCTGGGGCAGCGCGTCCACGAAGCCGGCCTGCGCCACGCCCAGCGCCCGCTCCAGCTCGGCCTCCCCGGCCCCGGGCCCCGCGCCCATCAGCACGTTCTCCCCGACCGCGGCCGAGAACAGGGTGGGCTCCTCGAAGGCGACGGAGACCCTGCTGCGCAGCTCCTCGCGGGAGAGCGCGGTGATGTCCGTGCCGTTCAAGGTGATCCGCCCCGAGGTCGCCTCGTGCAGCCGCGGGACCAGGGCGGTGAGCGTGGTCTTGCCGCTGCCGGTCGCGCCGACCAGGGCCATCGACTCACCGGGCCGGATGTGCAGGTCGACACGGTCCAGGACGGGCGGGGAGCCGGAGGGGGCGTCGGGGTAGCGGAAGGTGACGCCGTGGAAGCGCAGCCCGCCGTCGCCGTAGCCGTCGTTTTGGGGAGCGGCCGGCGCCCGCGCGTCGTCGTCGGGGCCCGGGGACTCCTCCTCGGCGTCCATCACCTCGAAGTACCGCTCGGTCGCGGTCGCCGCCTCCTGGCTCATCGCCAGCAGGAAGCCGATCGAGTCCACCGGCCAGCGCAGCGCCAGGGCCGTCGACAGGAACGCCACCAGGGTGCCCGCGGACAGGTCCCCGTCGGCCACCCGCATGGTCCCCAGCACCAGTGTCGTGCCGATGGCCAGCTCCGGGAGCGTCACGATGACGCTCATGATGGAGGCCAGCAGCCGGGCCTTGTACAGCTCCGTCCCGCGCAGCCCCTTCGACAGCTCCCGGAACGCCCGCGCCTGGCTGCGGTGGCGGCCGAACCCCTTGATGACGCGGATGCCGAGCACGCTCTCCTCGACGACCGTCGTCAGGTCGCCGACCTGGTCCTGGGCGAGCCGGGACGCCTTGGAGTACCGCTTCTCGAAGGCCACGCAGATGACCATCACCGGCACGGCCGGAATCAGGACCACCAGTCCCAGAGCCCAGTCCTGGACCAGCATGATGATCACACCGACAAGGATCGTCACCCCGTTGACCAGCAGGAACGTCAGGGGGAAGGCCAGGAACATGCGCAGCAGCATCAGGTCCGTGGTCCCCCGGGACAGCAACTGCCCCGACGGCCACCGGTCGTGGAACGCCACCGGCAGCCGCTGCAGACGCCGGTACAGGTCCGCCCGCATCCCCGCCTCGACCCCCGCCAGCGGGCGCGCCACCAGCCACCGCCGGAACCCGAACAGCAGGGCCTCCGCGAGCCCGAGCAGCAGCAGGTACAGCGCGCCGAGCCACACGCCCGCCGGGTCCCGGTCGGCGATCGGGCCGTCCACCATCCACTTCAGGACCAGCGGGATGACCAGGCCGATGCACGAGGCGAGGATCGCGATGAAGGCGGCGGTGAACAGCCGCGCCCGCACGGGCCGCACGTACGGCCACAGACGCAGCAACGTACGGACCGTGGATCGCGCTTCGGGCACTTCGGACGCTTCGCGTGCTTCGCGCTTTTCGAGGAGCGGGGGTGTGATGGCCATCAGCAGTGAGCCTACGGAACGCCACTGACGCTGCCCACCGAGTTTAGGCCGGACCGGACTCGGTCCTCGGACCTACGACCTGCGGCTCCGACCGGCCGTACGCGGAAGTCGCGGGACCGTACCGGCACCGAGTCGTACCTCCCCATCAGCCGATCGGTTGATGCGTCTCGAGCGTGACGGTCGATGTACGGGCACCCCGCCCACCGGGACGCTTGGTGCCATGCCTGTCATCGAAGTCACCGATCTGCGCAAGTCCTACGGGGGCCGGCCCGCCGTGGACGGCGTCTCCTTCACGGTCGAGGAGGGCGAGATCTTCGGCGTCCTCGGCCCCAACGGCGCCGGCAAGACGACCACCGTCGAATGCGTCGAGGGCCTGCGCGTCCCCGACACGGGCCGCGTCCGCGTCACCGGCCTCGACCCGGTCGCCGACCACGGACAGGTCGCCCAGGTCCTCGGCGCCCAGCTCCAGCAGAGCCGGCTCCAGGCCAAACTCACCGTCCGCGAGGCCCTGGAGCTGTACGCCGCCTTCCACCCGCGGCCCGCCGACTGGTGGCCCCTGGCCGAACGCCTCGGACTGACCCCCCACCTGAACAGTCGCTTCGGCAAGCTCTCGGGAGGGCAACAACAGCGCCTGTCCATCGCGCTCGCCCTCATCGGCGACCCCCGGATCGTCGTCCTCGACGAACTCACCACCGGACTGGACCCCCGCGCCCGCCGCGACACCTGGCAGCTCATCGAGGACATCCGCGCGGACGGCGTCACCGTCCTGCTCGTCACCCACTTCATGGAGGAGGCCCAGCGCCTCTGCGACCGGATCGCGGTGATCGACAAGGGCAGGGTGGCTGCCCTGGACACCCCGGCCGGGCTGATCCGCCGCTCGGCGGGCGCCACGGTCATCAGCTTCACGCCCTCCGTGCCCCTGGACGAACATGACCTGAACGGCCTGCCCGGCCTCGCCTCGATCGAGCACCGGAACGGCCGCGTCACCCTGTCCGGCACGGACGAGACCGTCAACGCGGTCATCACCCTCCTCGCCCGCGCCCGGGTCACCGCCCACCAGCTCCGGGTCACCGACGCCACCCTGGACGACGCGTTCCTGGACCTGACCGGGCAGTCCGACGCCATGCCCGAGTACGACCCCATGCCCGGGCCCGGCCCCACCGAGGAGGTCCCGGCGTGACCACTTCCGTCCTCACCCCTGTCCTCAACGCAGCCGTCCTGCGCAGCGAGATCCGCCTCTTCCGCCGTGAGCCCGGCGGGATCTTCTGGATCCTGCTCTTCCCCACCCTCCTGCTGGCGGTCCTCGGCTCCATCCCGTCCTTCCGCGAGGCCGACCCGTCCTTCGGCGGACTGCGCCCGGTGGACGCGTACGTCCCGGTCGCCGTGCTGCTCGGCCTGCTCTTCGGCGGCCTGCAGGGCATGCCGCAGACCCTCACCGGCTACCGCGAACACGGCATCCTGCGCCGGATGGCCACCACCCCGGTACGGGCCACGGCCCTGCTCGGCGCGCAGATGCTGGTGTACGGCGGGGCCGCCCTGCTCTCGGCGCTGCTCTCGCTCGCCGTGGGCCGGCTGGCCTTCGGCGTGCGGTTGCCGCGCCAGCCCCTCGGCTACCTCCTCGCCCTGGTCCTCGCCGTGCTCGTCGCCCTCGCCCTGGGCGCCGTGCTCTCCGCGCTGTCCCGCACGACGAAGATCGCGGGGGCGGTGGGCTCCGCCGCGCTGTTCCCGGCGATGTTCTGCGCGGGGGTGTGGCTGCCGGTGCAGGCCATGCCGGACCTGCTCGCCGACATCGTCGGCTGGACTCCGTTCGGCGCCGCCGCCGAGGCGCTGAACCAGGCCGCCGCCGGAGCCTGGCCCGACTGGACCCACCTGGCCGTCCTGGCGGCCTGGACCCTGCTGCTGACGGCCGCCTCCGCACGCTGGTTCCGCTGGGAGTGAGCGGATGACCGGACGGGTGACCGAGACCACCGGGACCACCGAGAATGGAGCCATGTCGGACGGGGCGGGGACGGGCGCGCGCCGGTCCGCGGGCGGGGCGTCCACGTGGGGGATCAAGCCCCGGGCGTCCGCGCGTGCGACCGGAGAGGGCACCGTGCCGGACGGGGCGGTGGTCGAGCAGCGCTGGGCGGTGTTCCACCGCTGGGGGCCGTACGTGCTGCTCGCGGCCGGCACCCTGCTCTCGGTGTCGGTCGCCGACGAGGTCGGCATGACCCGCGGTGAGCGGTGGGCGAGCGGTGTGCTGGTCGTCGCGGCCGCCGCCCTGCAACTGGCCTGGGGCAGCGCGGAGCGCAGGCGCCCCGGGCCGTCCACCGAGAGTGTCTGCTACTACGCCGTCCGCTGGGGTATCGGGTTCGCGCTCACCTGGATGAGCCCGCTGTTCGCCTTCTACGCGGTCATCGGCTACTTCGGCGTCGGGCGCCAGCTCCCGAGACGGCTGGTCCGATGGGGCCTGCTCGCCACCGCGGTGACCACGGCGGGCTCGCAGTCGGGCGGGCTGCCGCCGCGCGACGGCCAGGGTTGGGTGTTCTTCGGCGCGGTCCTCCTGGTCAACGGCCTGCTGGTAGCCCTGTTCGCCCACTTCGGCGAACTGGAGGAGGAGCGCACCCGCGCGCAGGCCGTCACCATCGCCGAACTGGAGCGCACCAACGCCGCGTTGCAGCAGGCCCTCGACGAGAACGCCGCCCTGCACACCCAACTCCTGGTCCAGGCACGGGAGGCGGGGGTCGCCGACGAACGCAGGCGGCTGGCCGCCGAGATCCACGACACCCTCGCCCAGGGCCTGACCGGCATCATCGCCCAGCTCCAGGTCGTCGCGAACACCCGCGACCCGGAGCTGGCGCGCGTCCACGTGGTGCGGGCCACCGACCTGGCCCGCGAGAACCTCGGCGAGGCCCGCCGCTCGGTGCACAACCTCGCCCCGGTCGCCCTCGACCGGGACGGACTGCCGCAGGCCCTGGAGAAGACGGTCGCGGAGTGGGGCGAACGCACCGGAGCCCGCGCCGACTGCACGGTCACCGGCACCGTCGAGCCCCTCCACGAGGAGGTCGCCGCCACCCTGCTGCGGATCGCCCAGGAGGCCCTGTCCAACACATCCCGGCACGCCCGCGCCACCCGCGTCGGCGTCACGCTCTCCTACATCGGGGACGAGGTCACCCTCGACATCCGCGACGACGGCCGCGGCTTCGACCCGCGGGTGCGCCCCGCCCGCACCGGCAGCGGCGGCTTCGGCCTCGACGGGATGCGCGCCCGCGCGGAGCGCATCGCCGGCTCCCTCGCCGTGGAGTCCGAGCCCGGCCACGGCACGGCGGTGTCGGCTCGCGTACCGTTGGTCCGCCATGACTGACACCCCGGCCTCGACGGACCACCCGGCCGCGACGGAGCCCCCGGCCGTCTCCGTGCTGATCGTCGACGACCACCCCGTCGTACGGGACGGCCTGCGCGGCATGTTCGAGTCCGCGCCCGGCTTCCGCGTCCTCGGCGAGGCGGCGAACGGCGTCGAGGCACTGGAGCGGGCCGCCGCTCTGGACCCGGACGTGGTGCTCATGGACCTGCGCATGCCGGGCGGTTCGGGCGTGGACGCCATCCGGGAGCTGTCCCGCCGGGGCGCGCGGGCCAAGGTGCTCGTCCTGACCACCTACGACACCGACTCCGACACCCTGCCCGCGATCGAGGCGGGCGCGACCGGCTATCTGCTGAAGGACGCGCCGCGCGAGGAGCTGTTCACGGCCGTGCGGGCGGCGGCCGAAGGCCGTACGGTCCTCTCCCCGGCGGTGGCCTCCCGCCTGGTCTCCGCGGTCCGCTCCCCCCGCTCGGCCGGCGGCGAACCGCTGTCCGCGCGGGAGCGCGAGGTCCTCGGGCTGGTCGCCCGGGGCACCTCCAACCGGGAGATCGCCCGTGAGCTCTTCATCAGCGAGGCGACCGTGAAGACCCACCTCACCCACCTGTACGCCAAACTGGGCGTCAGGGACCGTGCCGCGGCCGTGGCGAGATCCTACGACCGCGGCATCCTCGGCTGACCGGGCCGTCAGCCGACCGCCCGCAGCAGCAGCACCGTCCGCCCCGGCACCGTGAGCGTCGTGTCCGCCGGGTGGACCGTGGCCGGTGCGGCCGACTGGTCCTCCCGGCCGGTGTCCAGGACCACCTCGTAGCGCCGGGCCCACGGAGGCCCCGGCAGCAGCACGTCCACCGGTGCGTCACCGGCGTGCAGCACGGTGAGGAAGCTGTCGTCGCGTAGCGGCTCCCCGAGTTCGTCGTGGTCCGGGATGTCCCGCCCGGAGAGGTACATGCCGAGCGTGGCGGCGGGCGCGTACCAGTCCTCCTCGGTCATCTCCGTGCCCCGCGCGGTGAACCAGGCCAGGTCGCGCAGGCCGTCGGCGCCGTGCGCCCGTCCGGAGAAGAACGTCCGGCGGCGCAGCACCGGATGGCGGCGGCGCAGGGCGATCAGCCGGGACGTGAGGTCGAACAGGGCCTTCCACCCCGGTTCCGCCAGCAGCTCCCAGTCCACCCAGCCGGTCTCGTTGTCCTGGCAGTAGGCGTTGTTGTTGCCGCGCTGGGTGCGCCCCATCTCGTCACCGGCGACCAGCATCGGCACCCCCGTCGACAGCAGCAGCGTGGTCAGCAGGTTGCGCAGCTGCCGCCGTCGCAGGGCCAGGACGTCCGGGTCGTCGGTCTCGCCCTCGGTGCCGCAGTTCCAGGAACGGTTGTCGTCGGTGCCGTCCCGGTTGCCCTCGCCGTTGGCCTCGTTGTGCTTGCGGTCGTACGAGACGAGGTCGCGCAGCGTGAACCCGTCGTGCGCGGTGACGTGGTTGACCGAGGCGTACGGGCGCCGCCCGCCCCAGTCGTAGAGGTCGCTCGAACCGGAGAGCCGGTAGCCGATCTCCCGCAGGTCCGCCGCCGCGGGCCGCCAGAAGTCCCGCACGGCGTCGCGGTACCGGTCGTTCCACTCCGACCACAGCGGGGGGAACGACCCCACCCGGTAGCCCCCGGGGCCCACGTCCCACGGTTCGGCGATCAGTTTCACCCCGCGCAGCACCGGGTCCTGGGCGATCACCGAGAGGAACGGGGAGTTCATGTCGACCTCGTGCGCGGAGCGGGCCAGCGCCGCCGCCAGGTCGAAGCGGAAGCCGTCCACGCCCATCTCGGTCACCCAGTAGCGCAGGGAGTCCGTGATCAGGCGCAGGACGTGCGGTTGGACGAGGTCCAGGGTGTTCCCGCAGCCGGTGTAGTCGGCGTACCGGCGGGCGTCGGCCTGGAGCCGGTAGTGGCCGCGGTTGTCGACGCCCTTCAGGGACAGCGTGGGGCCCAGCTCGTTCGACTCGGCGGTGTGGTTGTAGACCACGTCGAGGACGACCTCGATGCCCGCCGCGTGCAGGGCGCGCACCATCCGCCGGAACTCGCCGACCTGCTGGCCGGCCGTCCCCGAGGCCGCGTAGCCGGCGTGCGGGGCGAAGTAGCCGATGGAGTTGTACCCCCAGTGGTTGCGCAGTCCGTGCCGCAGCAGATGGTCCTCGTGTGCGAACTGGTGCACCGGCAGCAGCTCCACGGCCGTCACGCCCAGCTTCACCAGGTGCTCGATCGCGGCGGGATGCGCGAGCCCCGCGTAGGTGCCGCGCAGCTCCTCGGGGACGCCGGGGTGGCGTCGGGTGAACCCCTTGACGTGCAGCTCGTAGAGGACCGTGTCCGCCCACGGGGTGCGGGGCCGGCGGTCGGCCGCCGCCGCGGCGGTGGTGCCGGTGCCGGTGCCGTCGTCGGGATCGTGGACGACGACGGCCTTGGGCACGTACGGGGCGGAGTCCCGGTCGTCGCGCACGGTGTCCGCGACATGCTGCTCCGGCCAGTCCCGGACGTGCCCGTACACCTCGGGCGACAGCCCGTGCGTGGCGTAGTCGCCGTCCACCGCGCGGGCGTACGGGTCGAGCAGCAGCTTCGCCGGGTTCCAGCGGGCGCCGGTCCACGGATCCCAGCGGCCGTGGACCCGGTAGCCGTAGCGCCGGCCGGGCAGGACGCCGGGGACGAAGCCGTGCCAGACGCCGTCGGTCAGTTCGGTGAGCCGGGCCCGGACCTCCCCGCCGCCGCCCTCGTCGAACAGGCACACCTCGACCCCCTCCGCGCCGCCCGCCCACAGGGCGAAGTCGGTCCCCGCCACCCCGTCCGGGCCGGCCCGGAAGCGGGCGCCCAGGGGGGCCGGCGGGCCGGGCCGCACGGGCACGGTCGCCGGCGGCGGTACCGCCGCCCGCGCGCCGTTCACGGCGACGACCGGGCGCCCGTCGCCGGTGGCCCGTTCCCCGGCCACCGCCTCCTGCTCGGCTGCGCTGGACACCTGTCAGCCTCCCGCGGCTCGTGGGACGACGGCGGGCAGGGAGAGTGGCCGCGGCTCCCCGGCGCGTCGTCCTCCCCACAGTTCTGCCCAGAGCATGCCGCGCACTCACGTGCGGCCGAGAGCACGACCCGCCCGCGTGACAGCACACCCGGAGCGGGGGCGCACCCGCGGATTCCTCCAGAAGGCGTACCCTCGCGTGCCCCGAGGGGGCGCATGGTCGTTTCCCGACGGCGCGCACCGTCGTTGGGTACCGCGTGAGCCACGTACAAGGGCGCGCACGGCGCGCGAGGGCCGCACTGGCCGCCGTACTGACATGGACAGGGTTGTTGCTGACCGGAGCCGTCGGCTGTACCTCGGACGGCGCGATCGGAGGGGCGTTCGGCCCTCCGGTGCCCGAGGAGGTCATCCGGGTCGCGCCCGCCGACGGCAGCAAGGAGGTGCGCCCCGGCGACATGCTGCGGGTGCGGGCGTCCGAGGGGCGGCTGGAGTCGGTGGAGGTCGTCAGATCGCAGGACGCGCGGGAGTCCCCGGTCCCCGGGCGCATCTCCGCCGACGGACGGAGCTGGAAGCCCGACGACGAACGGCTGGCACTCGCCGCGAAGTACACGGTCGACACCGTGGCCCGGGACGACGCCGGCCGCCGCTCCTCCCGCCGCACCACGTTCACGACATACGTCCCCGAGGAACGCTTCATCGGCTACGTCACCCCGGAACACCGCACCGTCGTCGGCACCGGGATGATCGTCTCCCTGGCGTTCAACCGTGAGATCGTCCACCGCGCGGCGGTCGAACGGGCCGTCCGGGTCACCTCCCGCCCGGCCGTCGACGTCCGCCCGCACTGGTTCGGCAAGGACCGGCTCGACTTCCGGCCCGAGACGTACTGGCGGCCCGGCACCGAGGTCACCGTCGAGCTGGACCTGCGGGACGTCGAGGGCGCGCCCGGCGTGTACGGACTCCAGCACCGCACGTTCTCCTTCACCGTCGGCCGCAGCCAGGTCTCGGTGGTCGACGCGGGCCGGCACACCATGAAGGTGAGCCGGGACGGTGAGGAACTGGCCACGGTGCCGATCACGGCGGGGGCGCCGAAGACCCCCACGTACAACGGGAAGATGGTGATCAGCGAGATGCTCGAGGTCACCCGGATGAACGGTGCGACCGTCGGCTTCACCGACGCCGACGGCAAGGGCGAGTACGACATCCCCGACGTCCCGCACGCCATCCGCCTGACCGCGTCCGGCACCTTCCTGCACGGCAACTACTGGGCCGAGAAGGACATCTTCGGCGACACCAACGTCAGCCACGGGTGTGTGGGACTGCACGACGTGAAGGGCGGCGGCGCGGACACCCCGGCGGGCTGGTTCTTCGACCGCAGCCTCATCGGTGACGTCGTCGAGGTGGTCAACAGCAAGGACACGACGGTCGCCCCCGACAACGGCCTCGGCGGCTGGAACATGGGCTGGAGGGAGTGGACGCAGGGCAGCGCCGTGAAGTGACCTCCCGCGGTGTCCCTTCGCGGTGTCTCTTCGCGGTGTCTCTTCGAGGTTCCCCTTCGCAGTGTTTCCTTGAGGTGACTCCTCGTAGTGACCCCCTCGCGCGGACCGCCGGGAGGGCCTCCCGGTTGTACGCCGCAGGCCATTGAAGTTGGAACGGAACGGTGACAAACCTGCCGCGTTCAACGCCCCTGGCCTGTGGTTACTATGCGCCGAAGCGCGCGAGGGGCGCGCGGGGCGCGGGTCCGGCCAGGCCCGCCGAGGGGAGAAACAAGTGAACGTGGGGCCGATTCCGGGGGCGTCGGTTGACGCGCGGAGGTATGGCGGCAGGAAGCCGGCGGCGCTGGCACTCGGAGTGGTGCTGGCGGTCACCGCGTGCGGCGGCGGGGAGACGGGCCCGGGCTCCGGGTCGGCCGGGGGCAAGGGCAAGGACTCCGTCGCGGCGCAGAGCAAGCAGTCCGAGGCGGTCATCGGCATAGCGCCCGAGGACGGCGCCAAGTCCGTGAAGACCAGCGGCGCGTTGAAGGTCGACGCGGCCAAGGGGAAATTGACCGAGGTCGTCGTCAAGGCCCCGGACGGCAAGAAGGTCGACGGGGAGATATCCGGTGACGGCGCCAGTTGGACGCCGTCGGCCCACCTGGCCGCCGCCACCAAGTACACGGTGCACGCGGTCGCCAAGGACTCCGCCGGCCGCACCGCCGCCGAGGACTCCAGCTTCACCACCCTGACGCCGAAGAACACCTTCGCCGGCACCTTCACGCCCGAGGACGGCTCCAAGGTCGGCGTCGGCATGCCGTTCTCGCTCCGCTTCACCCGGGGCATCACCGAGCCGGACGACGTCGAGAAGGCCATCCGCATCACGACCGAACCGCCCGTCGAGGTCGAGGGCCACTGGTTCGGCAACGACCGGCTCGACTTCCGGCCCGAGAAGTACTGGAAGGCCGGCACCAAGGTCACCGTCGACCTCGACCTCGACGGCGTCGAGGGCCGCCCCGGCGTCTACGGCAAGCAGTCCAAGACCGTCTCCTTCACCATCGGACGCAGCCAGGTCTCCGTCGTCGACGCCAAGAAGCACACCATGAAGGTCGAGCGGGACGGCAAGGTCATCAAGACCATCCCGATCACCGCCGGCGCCCCCGGCACCGAGACCTGGAACGGCAAGATGGTCGTCAGCGAGCGGCTCAAGGTCACCCGGATGAACGGTGCGACCGTCGGCTTCACCGACGCCGACGGCAAGGGCGAGTACGACATCAAGGACGTGCCGCACGCCATGCGGCTGAGCACCTCCGGCACCTTCATCCACGGCAACTACTGGGGCGGCGGCGCCTTCGGCAACTACAACGCCAGCCACGGCTGCATCGGGCTGCGCGACACCCGGGGCGGCTGGGACAAGAAGGCCCCGGGCGCCTGGTTCTACGAGAACACCATGCTCGGCGACGTGGTCGTCGTGAAGAACTCCAACGACGCCACCATCGCCCCGGACAACGGCCTCAACGGCTGGAACATGTCCTGGGAGGAGTGGAAGGCGTAGGTCAGGTCAGGTCCGACCCGACCGGCCCAGCCCGTCACGGCACACGCGGCCCCGGCGCCCGACAGGGCACCGGGGCCGCTGCCGTCGGCCGGGTGTGATCGACCGCACCGGCCCAGTTGCCGTTAGTCGCCGTTAACCTGCTGGCATGACCGTACATCTCGAAGTCGCCGAGGGCGTCGGCACGCTGCGCCTGGACCGCCCTCCCATGAACGCACTGGACGTCGCCACGCAGGACCGGCTGAAGGAACTCGCCGAGGAGATCACGCGCCGCGAGGACGTACGCGCCGTCGTGATCCACGGCGGCGAGAAGGTGTTCGCGGCGGGCGCGGACATCAAGGAGATGCAGGCGATGGACCACGCCGCGATGGTCCTGCGCGCCCGCGCCCTGCAGGACTCCTTCACCGCCGTGGCCCGCATCCCCAAGCCGGTGGTGGCCGCGGTGACCGGTTACGCGCTCGGCGGCGGCTGCGAACTCGCGCTCTGCGCCGACTTCCGCATCGTCGGGGAGAACGCCAAGCTGGGCCAGCCGGAGATCCTGCTCGGGCTGATCCCGGGGGCCGGCGGTACGCAGCGCCTGGCCCGCCTCATCGGCCCGTCGAGGGCGAAGGACCTCATCTTCACGGGCCGTCAGGTGAAGGCCGACGAGGCGCTCGCACTGGGTCTGGTGGACCGCGTGGTCCCCGCCGCCGAGGTCTACGAGCAGGCACACGCGTGGGCCGCGCGGCTCGCCAAGGGGCCGGCGATCGCGCTGCGCGCGGCCAAGGAGTCGATCGACACCGGTCTGGAGACCGACATCGACACCGGCCTCGCCGTCGAGCGCAACTGGTTCGCGGGCCTGTTCGCCACCGAGGACCGTGAACGGGGGATGCGCAGCTTCGTGGAGGACGGCCCCGGCAAGGCAAAGTTCCTCTGAACCCTCTTTCGGAGTATTGCAATTGACACGATGTCTGATTCGAGTCCCTCGGCGGGGCGGTTTATGGGAGCCTTAACGGGCCCTTAAGTCTGCCGCGTCGAGGGAGTCCGTCGATTGCCGCACAGCGAGCCGTTGCCGCAGGTAGCAGGGTCCGCTGACCACCCCGAGGTGCCTGAGGCATATGCCGGTGGCCCGGCCCGGAGCGGGGGCGTGCAGGGGGCGCATTCCCCCGGAACCTCCCCGGGCGCCCCACCGGGCGGCCATGATGGGGCCATGGCGGGGCTGGATGGGATGGAACAGCCGCGGGGAGACGGACGTGCGACCGCGTCGCGCTGGTCGCCGACGGTCGAGGACGAACACGCCCGGAAGGCGCTGGAGTTATTCGGCAACCCGACGGAGGCGGAGGTTCCGTTGCCGTCCCTCCCCGAGTCCGCCGCCACCGCACGCCGGCTCACCCAGATCGTGCTCCTGCGCCAGTGGGGTCTCACCGCCGCGACCACCGAGGACGCCGTTCTGCTCGTCTCCGAGCTCGTCGGCAACGCGGTACGCCACACCGGTGCCCGCGTCTTCGGCCTCCGGCTGCGCCGCCGCCCCCGCTGGATCCGCGTCGAGGTCCGCGACCCGTCCCGCGGCCTGCCCTGTCTCATGCCGGTCCAGGGACTGGACGTCAGCGGACGCGGCCTCTTCCTCGTCGACACCCTCGCCGACCGCTGGGGCGTCGACCTGCTCCCGCGGGGCAAGACGACCTGGTTCGAAATGCGCGTGTCGGACCGTTGACGGACAAACGGGGAATAGCCCGCCCGCCCCGGGCGGTTGGTGTCGACCATGGTGGTTCCCGAAGGGAACCGAAGCGGACACCGACCCCCGGAAGGGCGAGGCGAGCGGACATGAAGATCGGCATCATCGGAGCGGGCAACATCGGGGGCAACCTCACACGGCGGCTCACCGCCCTCGGCCACGACGTCTCCGTCGCCAATTCCCGTGGCCCCCACACGCTCGGCGGTCTGGCCGAGGAGACCGGCGCGACCCCGGTACGGGCCGAGGACGCGGCGCGCGGCGCCGAGGTCGTCGTCGTCACCGTCCCGCTGAAGGCCGTACCGGACCTGCCGTCCGGCCTGTTCGACGAGGCCGCGGAGGACGTGGCCGTCATCGACACCGGGAACTACTATCCCCGGCAGCGCGACGGGAAAATCGAGGGCATCGAGGACGAGGGCCTCACGGAGAGCCGCTGGACGGAACGGCAGATCGGCCACCCCGTGATCAAGGCCTTCAACGGCACGTACGCCCAGGACATCCTGGACCGCCACCGCCCCGCCGGCGCCTCCGACCGGATGGCCCTGCCCGTCGCCGGTGACGACGAGGCGGCCAAGCGGAAGGTCCGGGCCCTGATCGAGGAGCTCGGCTTCGACACCGTGGACGCGGGCGGCATCGACGACTCCTGGCGCCAGCAGCCCGACACCCCGGTCTACGGCCTGCGGGGGGACACCGAGTCCGTCGCCAAGGCTCTGGCCGAGGCGTCCCCGGAACGCAAGCCGGAGTTCCGGGCGTAGGGATCCTCGACGCCCGCCCGGTCCTCACCGGCTGCTGCGGTCCGCCCGGCCACTCCGTCTCGACCGGATGTCCGGGCGCACCGCGCCTGCCCGGGCGGTGCGCCCGGGCTCAGCCGTCGCACCAGCCGTGGGTCTTGCCGAACTGCAGCAGTCCGCGGCGCGCCTGGAGGATCTGTTCGCCGGTCAGCGTGGGAGCGGCGGACAGCAGGACCTCCGTGACCTCCTGGAGGTACTCCTCGGCGGTGAGCACATCGCACAGCGAGTCGTCGCCGTCCCCGTCGGGATGCCTGCCCACGGCGGAGGACACCCCGCCGGCCCCCTGGGCCAGCCGTACGCCCGAGGCCTTGAGGCCCCGGTCGCCCTCCTCGATCTCGAACTCCACGGCGATCCCGGGACGCAGCTGGTGCTCCGGGATCCGTACGTCGTTGACGTGGAGGAAGACGTCCTCCCCGCCGTGCTCGGGAGCGATGAACCCGTAACCCCGTACGGCGTCGAACCGCACCACACGACCAGCAACCATGATTCCAACCCCCAGCAGAACACCGGACCCCGTACTCGGGTCCCCTGCCCGGACCCCATGCCCGGACCGGAGTCCCGGCAGTCAAGAGTACGCCGAACAGGCGGCGGCCGAACAGGTGAACCGGAGGCTTCGCCGCCGCCCTGACCGGCCGACCGGAACCTCCTGCACGCCGGGGAAGTCCGGTGGACAGGGGTCCTGCGGCGTCCTGCCCCCGGAAAAACCGGTTCCCGCGGGCCGCCGTGCGGGGCCCCGTCCACTCGAGCAAGCTCATGGCGGGGTGGGACCCCGTCCGCGCACGTGCCGAATGGAGGCATCCTTGAGAACAGCCCTGCGCCTGGCCCTGGCCACCGTCCTGTCCGCCGGGACCGTAGGGGCCACGGCATCGGCCCAGGCCGCGCCGGCCGCGGCCGAACCACCGCGGTACGTCGCGCTCGGCGACTCCTACGCGGCCGCACCGCTGGTACCGCCCGTCGACCCGGCCGACCTGAGGTGCCTGCGCTCCCTGTCCGACTATCCCCACATCGCGGCCAAGGCCCTCGGAGCGGAACTCACCGACGTCAGCTGCTCCGGCGCCACCAGCAAGCATCTGAGCACCGCCCAGCACCCGGGAACCGCGCCCCAGTACGACGCGCTCACGCCCGACACCGACCTCGTCAGCGTCACCATCGGCGGCAACGACACCGGTCTCTTCGACGAGGTGCTGGGCTGCGTCAACATCCTGCCCCCGCCCTACGGCACCAGCTGCGCGAAGGAGAACACCGCCGGCGGCACCGACAAGGTCCGGGCGCGCATCGACGCCTGGGCGCCGGCCTCCGCCGCCGTCCTGGACGAGATCGCCCGCCGGGCACCGCACGCAGAGGTCTTCGTCGTCGGCTACGGCACCTACTTCCGCCCCGACGGCTGCCACCCCGCCCAGCCCTTCTGGAAGCAGGACGCCAACCACCTCCAGGGCGCCATCGACCACCTCGACGCCGTACTGAGGCGGACGGCCGAGAAGCACGGCGCCACCTTCGTCGGCACCCGCACCCTGAGCATCGGACACGACATCTGCGCCGCTCCCGGCGACCGCTACATCGAGGGCCTGATCCCCACCCGTGCGGCCGCGCCGCTGCACCCCAACGCCCCGGGGGCCCGGGCCGTCGGCGAGGCCCTCGCCGCGGCCGTGCGCGCGCCGTAGAACTCCGGACGGAACGGGCGCCCGGCCCGCGGTCTTCGGGCCGGGCGCCCGTTCCCTCAGCACTCGATGATGTTGACCGCCAGCCCGCCCCGGGCCGTCTCCTTGTACTTGACGGACATGTCCGCGCCGGTCTCCTTCATCGTCTTGATGACCTGGTCGAGGGAGACCTTGTGCGAGCCGTCGCCGCGCAGGGCCATGCGCGCGGCGGTGACCGCCTTCACCGCCGCCATGCCGTTGCGCTCGATGCACGGGATCTGGACGAGGCCGCCGACCGGGTCGCAGGTCAGGCCGAGGTTGTGCTCCATGCCGATCTCCGCGGCGTTCTCCACCTGTTCCGGCGAGCCGCCCATCACCTCGGCGAGGGCGCCCGCCGCCATCGAGCAGGCGGAGCCGACCTCGCCCTGGCAGCCGACCTCGGCGCCGGAGATGGAGGCGTTCTCCTTGAAGAGCATGCCGATCGCGCCGGCCGCGAGCAGGAAGCGGACCACGCCCTCCTCGTCGGCACCGGGGACGAAGTTCATGTAGTAGTGCAGGACGGCGGGGATGATGCCGGCCGCGCCGTTGGTCGGGGCGGTGACGACGCGGCCGCCGCCGGCGTTCTCCTCGTTCACGGCCATGGCGTAGAGCGTGATCCACTCCATGGCGAGGGCCTGCGGGTCGCCCTCGGAGCGCAGCTTGCGCGCCGTGTTCGCGGCGCGGCGGCGCACCTTCAGCCCGCCCGGCAGGATGCCCTCGCGGGACATGCCGCGCGCCACGCACGCCTGCATCACCCGCCAGATCTCCAGCAGCCCTTCGCGGACCTCCTCCTCCGTCCGCCAGGCGCGTTCGTTCTCCAGCATCAGGGCGGAGATGGACAGGCCCGTCTCCCCGGTCAGGCGCAGCAGCTCGTCGCCCGTGCGGAAGGGGTACTTCAGGACCGTGTCGTTGAGCTTGATGCGGTCCGCGCCCACCGCCTCCTCGTCGACGACGAAGCCGCCGCCCACCGAGTAGTACGTCTTCGACAGCACCTCGGCGCCGGCCGCGTCGAAGGCCTGGAGGGTCATGCCGTTCGCGTGGTAGGGGAGTGCCTTGCGGCGGTGCAGCACCAGGTCGTCGTCGAAGGAGAACGCGATCCCGTGGTCGCCGAGCAGCCGCAGGCGGCCCGATTCCCTGATCCTCTCCACCCGCTCGTCGGCCGTCTCCACGTCCACCGTGCGGGGCGAGTCGCCCTCCAGGCCGAGCAGCACCGCCTTGGGGGTGCCGTGGCCGTGGCCGGTGGCGCCCAGCGAGCCGTACAGCTCCGCCCGGACCGAGGCGACCGAGTCCAGCAGGCCCTCGTGGTCCAGCCGCCGGGCGAACATGCGGGCGGCCCGCATCGGGCCGACCGTGTGCGAGCTGGACGGGCCGATGCCGATCGAGAAGAGGTCGAAGACCGAGAGGGCCACGGGAGGACTCCTAGGGGTTGACGGACGCCGCTGTCCGCCGGCGGGGGTGGTTCGGAGCGGGCCGCCACGACGCGGGGCATCACGCTCACTTCCCAGTGTGCGTGATGCCCCGTACGGTCGTGCGGCGCAGAGCGTGCGGAATTACTTCAGACCGGGGTACAGGGGGTACTTCTCGGCGAGCGCCGTCACCCGGGCCCGGAGCGCGTCGACGTGGGCGGCCTCGAAGGGGGAGGGCGCCTTCAGCGTCTCGGCGATCACGTCCGCCACCTCGGCGAAGTCCTCGGCCGTGAAGCCGCGGGTGGCCAGGGCGGGCGTGCCGATCCGCAGACCCGAGGTGACCATCGGGGGACGCGGGTCGTTCGGGATCGCGTTGCGGTTGACGGTGATGCCGACCTCGTGGAGACGGTCCTCGGCCTGCTGCCCGTCCAGCGCGGAGTCGCGCAGGTCGACCAAGACCAGGTGCACGTCCGTGCCGCCGGACAGCACGTCCACGCCCGCGGCCTTGACGTCGTCCTCGACCAGGCGCTCGGCCAGGATGCGGGCACCCTCCAGGGTGCGGCGCTGCCGGTCCTTGAAGTCCTCGGACGCGGCGACCTTGAAGGCCACCGCCTTGGCCGCGATCACGTGCTCCAGCGGGCCGCCCTGCTGGCCGGGGAAGACCGCGGAGTTGATCTTCTTGGCCAGCTCGGCCGTGGAGAGGATCACCCCGCCGCGCGGACCGCCGAGGGTTTTGTGCGTGGTCGTGGTGACGACGTGGGCGTGCGGGACCGGGTTCGGGTGCAGGCCCGCCGCGACCAGACCGGCGAAGTGCGCCATGTCGACCATGAGGTACGCGCCGACCTCGTCCGCGATCCGGCGGAACGCGGCGAAGTCCAGCTGACGCGGGTACGCCGACCAGCCGGCGACGATCAGCTTCGGCTTCCTCTCCTTGGCCAGCCGTTCGACCTCGGCCATGTCGACCTGGCCGTCGTCGCCGACGTGGTACGCGACCACGTCGTAGAGCTTGCCGGAGAAGTTGATCTTCATGCCGTGGGTCAGGTGCCCGCCGTGCGCGAGGTTCAGGCCCATGATCGTGTCGCCGGGCTTGAGCAGCGCGAACATCGCGGCCGCGTTGGCCTGCGCACCCGAGTGCGGCTGCACGTTGGCGTGCTCGGCGCCGAAGAGCTCCTTGACCCGGTCGATGGCGATCTGCTCGATCACGTCGACGTGCTCGCAGCCGCCGTAGTAGCGGCGGCCGGGGTAGCCCTCGGCGTACTTGTTGGTGAGGACCGTGCCCTGGGCCTCCATGACCGCGACCGGGGCGAAGTTCTCCGAGGCGATCATCTCGAGGGTGGACTGCTGACGGTGCAGCTCGGCGTCGACCGCCGCCGCGACGGCCGGGTCGAGCTCGTGCAGCGGGGTGTTCAGAAGCGACATGGGGTTCAGGCCTCCTCAGCCCTGGATGAAGGCGTCGTACTCGGCGGCCGAGAGCAGGTCGGCCGGCTCGTCGCTCACCCGCACCTTGAACAGCCAGCCGCCCTCGAAGGGGGCCGAGTTCACCAGCGACGGGTCGCTCACCACGTCCTCGTTGACCTCGGTGACCTCACCGGTGACCGGGCAGTACAGGTCGCTGACCGACTTGGTCGACTCCAGCTCGCCGCAGGTCTCACCCGCGGTCACGGTGTCGCCGACCCCGGGGAGCTGGACGAACACGATGTCGCCGAGCGCGTTGGCCGCGTGCTCCGTGATGCCGATCGTCGACACGCCGTCCTCGGCGGCCGTCAGCCACTCGTGTTCCTTGCTGTAACGCAGCTGCTGGGGGTTGCTCATGATCTGGATCCTCCTGTGTGCGAGGGACCGCCGGGATCGACGGCGAGGAAAGGGGGGGGACGAAGGAGATGAAGGGGATGAAAGGGAGGGGTGGGAAGAGTCCGGGGGCACGGGACCGGCCGGTGCGGCCGTGGCCGCGGACACGGCCCACGTCCTACGACGGTGTCACTTCTGCCGCTGGTAGAACGGCAGGGCCACGACCTCGTAGGGCTCGTGGCTGCCGCGGATGTCCACCCCCACGCCCGGGGTACCCGGCGCCGAGTGCGCCACGTCGACGTACGCCATCGCGATCGGCTTGCCCAGCGTCGGTGAGGGCGCGCCGGAGGTGACCTCGCCGATCACCTCGCCGCCGGCCACCACCGGGTACCCGGCGCGCGGGACCCGGCGGCCCTCGGCGACCAGGCCCACCAGGGCGCGGGGCGGGGTCCGCTCGGCGCGGGCGGCGGCCTCGGTCAGGGCGGCACGGCCCACGAAGTCGCCCTCCTTCTCGAACTTCACGACCCGGCCGAACCCGGCGTCGAACGGCGTCAGCGAGGCGCTCAGCTCATTGCCGTACAGCGGCATGCCGGCCTCCAGGCGCAGCGTGTCCCGGCAGGCCAGCCCGCACGGGGTCACCCCCACGCCCTCGCCCGCCCCGGTCAGCGCCTGCCACACCCCGACCGCGTGCTCCGGCGCGACGAACAGCTCGAAGCCGTCCTCGCCGGTGTAGCCGGTACGGGCGATGAGCGCGGGGACGCCGGCGACCGTGCCGGGCAGGCCGGCGTAGTACTTCAGGCCGTCCAGGTCGGCATCGGTGAGGGACTTGAGGATGCCGGCGGCCTCGGGGCCCTGCACCGCGATCAGCGCGTAGGCGTCGCGGTCGTCGCGGACCTCGGCGTCGAAGCCCGCCGACCGCTCCACGAGGGCGTCCAGCACCACCTGGGCGTTGGAGGCGTTGGCGACGACCAGGTACTCGGGGGCCTCGGCCGCACCGAGCCGGTAGACGATCAGGTCGTCCAGGATGCCGCCGTCCTCGTCGCAGATCATGGTGTAGCGGGCGCGGCCGGGCTTGACGGTCCCGATGTTGCCGATCAGGGCGTAGTCCAGGAACCGCGCCGCCTGCGGGCCGGTGACGGTGATCTCGCCCATGTGCGAGAGGTCGAAGAGGCCCGCCTTCGTGCGCACGGCGTTGTGCTCGTCGCGCTCGGAGCCGTAGCGCAGGGGCATGTCCCAGCCGGCGAAGTCGGTCATCGTGGCGCCGAGCGAACGATGCAGGGCGTCGAGCGCTGTCCGGCGGAGTTCGGTACTGCTCATCGGTCGGTCTCCCAGGGCGATGGGGTCCCCCGTCGGCCGGGGCCGGGCACGGGGAGGGTGAGGACGTTCCTCCCCATCTGTCATCGGAACCTGAGAGGTTCGCCATGACCGTCCGCGCAGGGGACGTCACGGCTTGCACCTTGGGTGGAGCCACCGGGAACTCGCACGGCGGCCCGCTTTTCAGATGTGCCTGGCCCGCGCGGTAACGGTGCCTGAGAGATTCAAGGGAGGGACTTGCTCCTTCGGCGCCCCGGCGAAACGTGCCAGGGACTCTCCCGCGCGGATTCAAACGGCCGGTATGCAGTTGGCGCGCTCATCATTGCACGCATTGTGAGGCTTCGGCAGGGGGACCTTACCTTCGTACGCACAGGGTGCTCAGGTCTGTACGGAGGGCTGTGACAGGTCTGTATCGGGAAACGGACCGAATGAAGAGGCGTCCGCCGTTACCGTCTCTTTACACTCGGCGGGGACGGCGCTCGGGCGTCTGCCCCAGGGGAGGACTCACGGTGAACAGGACCACGGCGTACGCCACCACGGGTGTCGCGCCGCCGGGGCGGCAGGCCCCTTCGGACAGGGAGGCCCACGGCGTGCTGCCGGCGCCCGTCGTCCGCGACCTGCGCGAGTGCGCCGGCCGCGGTCCGCACGTCCTGCTCTTCGGCCCCCGCGACCTCGTCGTGGTCACCGGACTGCCCGGCAGCGGCAAGTCCACCCTGATGCGGCGCGCGGTGCGCGGCACCCGGATCGACTCCCAGGACACCCGCGACCGCTGGGACCGCCGCATGCCGCGCCTCCTGCCGTACGCGCTGTACCGGCCCCTGGTCCGCCTCGACCACTACGCCGGGCTGCGCCGCGCCCTGCGCACCGGCGAGGGGGTCGTCGTGCACGACTGCGGTACCCACGCCTGGGTGCGCCGCTGGCTGGCCCGCGAGGCCCGCCGCCGGGGCACGGGGCTGCATCTGCTGCTGCTCGACGTCCCCCCGGAGCAGGCGCTGGACGGTCAGCGTGAGCGCGGCCGCGGCGTCTCCCGGTACGCCTTCCTGCGGCACCGCACCGCCGTCGACCGGCTGCTGCGGTCCGTGGAGCGCGGCGACCTGCCCGCGGGCTGCGGTTCGGCGGTCCTGGTCGACCGGGACGCGGCGGACAGGCTGCGCCGCATCGACTTCACCGGCTGACGGCCGCACGGGCGGTCGGTGACACGGGCTGCCGGCCGCGGCGCGGCAGCGGTTAGCCTTTTCAGCCACAGCAGTGGTTCCAGGCAGGCGGTAGGCAGATGGACTTCCCGGCGGGCTTCTCCGCGGACTTCCCGGCACAGACTCACCCCCATCCGCACGGAGGATGGCCCGGCAACGAGTTGGAGGAGGTGCTCTCCGCCTCCCTCGGCGTCCCCTCGGCGGACGGCCGGATCATCGAGGTGCTGGGCAGGAGCCCGCTCTGGGTCCCGCTGCCGAACGGCGGCGGCCCGCACAGCGGCCCGCTGGACCTGCCCACCCTGGAGATCGAGGGGCAGGCGTACGTCCCGGTCTTCAGCTCCGAGGAACAGTTCCGCCGGGTCGTCGGCCCCCACATGTCGTTCACCGTCGCGCCCGCGGTGGAGTTCGCGCGGGGTCTGCCGCCGCAGGCCGGGATCGTGGTGAACCCCGGCGGCGTGGTCGGCGTCCCGCTGCCGCCGCCCGCCGTGGCCGAACTGTGCCGCGCCGGCCGCGGCCCGCTGGAGGATCCGGCGGGCGGCGGCCGGGTCAAGCTGTTCGAGCCGGACTGGCAGGACGATCCGGTGGACTTCCTCGCCGCCGCGGGCGCGGAGTTCGAGTCGATCGGTGTCGTCAGCACCGCCCGCCGCTGCCTCGCCGAGATCGAGACCGCGGACCCGGTGCTGTTCGTCGGGGTCGAACTGTCCCAGTGGGAGGGCGATCTGCGGACCCTGCCCGGCGACGCCCTGGGCCGCGCGCTGGGCCTCCGGCCGGTGAAGTGGCCCGTCAACCTGGTCCTCCTGGACGTGGCCCAGGACCCGGTCGGCCAATGGATGCGCGACCGCGTCCGCCCCTTCTATCAGCGCGAGGGCTGACCCGCCCGGCGGAGCGAGCGGGAAGCCGCCCCTTCGTCGGCCCGCCGGTGCCCGGCGGACGGGCGGAGCCCTCCGGGCCGCGGGCGGCTTAAGCTAGGTTCGTTGGCTGGGGCGAGGGTGTTGTACGGAGGGGCGATACAAAGTGAGCGCTGGCACCGCGGCGGCCGGGCAGGTCGAGCACATGCTGCGCCAGGTGACCCCCGGGCGTTACGACGCCTATGAGGCGTTGCTTCGCGCGCTCGCGACCCCTTCCTCCGGTCATGTCTGGATGCTGCTGTGGCACGGTCAGGCCGGCTCCCCGGACGCCCAGTACGGGAACATGGAGGTCGACGGCTTCGGTTACGCGCCCTGTGTGACCTCCGCCCAGGAGCTGTCCGCCAGTGGCTGGAACCGGTCGTACGAGGTGGTCGACGGCCTCGAGGCGGCCCGCGCGCTCTACCCCGACCGCTACGGCCTCTGGCTCAACCCGCACGCCCCCGGCGGCGGCCTCGGCATCCCGTGGCTCGATCTGCGCCGGCTCGCCACCGGCCTCGACCGGCAGCCCGCCGGGCCCCTGCGGCTGTCCGAACCCGCCATCGAGATCCCCCAGTTCTACGCCCTGCTCACGCAGAACGCGCACCGTACGCCCGCCGTGCGCGCGCTGCGCCGCGCCTGGGTGCAGCCGGCGCTGGGCGCGCCGTACCTCGCCATCGGGCTGGACGTGTACGACACCTCGCCGCCGGCCGTCGACGCGGTGCGCGCGATGATGCAGCAGTCCATCAGCGCCGTCCCGGACGGGCTCCCGGTGTCGACCGTCGCGATGACCGACGAGCACGACCCGGTCGCCATGTGGCTGCGGGCCAACGCCCGCCCGTTCTACGACCGTGAGGCCCACGGGGCCGTTCCGCCCCCCGTCGCCGGCTCCGGCTACCCGCCGGCGCACCAGCGCTGACCGGGCCGTATCCGCGGGAGACCGGGGCGGCCGGGGCCCTCGTGCCCGAGGTTCCTGACTCAGTGTGACGGTGTCCGGATGGTGGACGTGAGTGCCGATGGTGAACGTCCGTGCCGTCGGCGAGACTGATGTCACGTCAGTTTTTCGGCCGTGCGCGCTCAGCTATGGCCGATTGACCGCCTGTCACCTGCGGTTTCACCTGATCTTCACACCGTCCGGTGT
Organism: Streptomyces sp. GDS52; assembly: GCF_052246875.1. Classification (NCBI taxonomy): domain Bacteria; kingdom Bacillati; phylum Actinomycetota; class Actinomycetes; order Kitasatosporales; family Streptomycetaceae; genus Streptomyces; species Streptomyces sp. GDS52. Next base: position 2,091,454 of record NZ_CM125966.1, on the reverse strand, counting down.
TTCTCGGACAGCCGCCGGGGAGGTGCCGGAGGTCTCGGGACGGTCACTTCCCGGCGGGGGGCCGCCTGATGCGTCCCTTATGTCAACTGTTCAGATCTCAGGTAGGTATCACCGGTATCCGGACTGTTCTCGACTCGCTGTGAACATCTGTAGTGTTCGGCCGGTCAAGATGCATCCACATAGCGGACCCGGAGTGGCCCCAATATGCGCATAACCAAGTCCCGAGCGGCTCGGGCGATCACGGCCGCGGTGGCGGTCGCTCTGATCGCCACGGGCTGCTCCAGCGACCGGGACAGTGACAACAAGAGCGACGGCAAGAAGGACACCTTCGTCTTCGCCGGCGCCGGTGACCCTGGCTCCCTGGACCCTTCCCTCGCGAGTGACGGTGAAACCTTCCGTGTGACGCGGCAGGCGTTCGAGGCTCTCCTCGAGCACGAGTCCGGCGGCAGCGAGCTCGTCGGCGGCCTCGCCGAGAAGTGGTCGAGCAACGACGAGGGCACCGTCTGGACCTTCGACCTCCGCAAGAACGTGAAGTTCCACGACGGCGAGGCGCTCAACGCCGAGGCCGTCTGCGCGAACTACGACCACTGGTTCAACTGGACGGGTACCTACCAGTCCAGCGCGGTCTCCTACTACTGGCAGACCATCATGGGCGGCTTCGCGAAGAACGAGGACAAGGAGACGCCCGAGGCGAACTACAAGTCCTGCACCGCGAAGGACGAGAGCACCGCCGTCATCGAGGTCAAGGAGCCCTCCGCGAACCTCCCCGGCGGCTTCTCCCTCAACGCCCTGGCGATCCACTCGCCGAAGGCGATCGAGGAGTACAAGAAGCAGGACGCCTCCGCCAAGGGCGACGCCATCACGTACCCCAAGTACAGCCAGGAGGCCGGCACGGTCGCCGGTACCGGCCCGTACAAGATCACGAAGTGGAACAAGGGCAACAAGGAAGTTGCCCTCGAGCGCTTCGACGACTACTGGGGTGAGAAGGCCAAGGTCAAGAACCTGGTCTTCCGTACCATCGACACCGAAGAGGGCCGCCGCCAGGCGCTCCAGGCCGGTGACATCGACGGCTACGACCTCGTCGCCCCGGCCGACGTCAAGACCCTCGAGGACCAGGGCTACGTCGTCCCGACCCGTGGCGTCTTCAACCTCTTCTACGTGGGCATGAGCCAGGAGGCCAACCCCGCGCTCAAGAAGAAGGAAGTCCGCCAGGCGATCGCGCAGTCGATCGACAAGGAGAACCTGGTCAAGACCCAGCTGCCCGAGGGCGGCAAGGTCGCCGACCAGTTCATGCCCGACACGATCGAGGGCTACTCCAAGGGCGTCAAGCAGTACCCCTTCGACACGGACGCCGCCAAGGCGCTCCTGAAGAAGGCCGGTCAGGAGAAGCTGAAGGTCGACTTCTGCTACCCGACCGAGGTCACCCGCCCGTACATGCCTGCCCCGCAGGACCTGTTCGAGCTGATGAAGGCCGACCTGGAGAAGTCCGGCATCACCGTCACGCCGAAGGCGATGAAGTGGGCCCCGGACTACCTGGACGCCACCGAGTCGGGCTCCTGCGACCTGCACATGCTCGGCTGGACCGGTGACTTCAACGACGGCTTCAACTTCATCGGCACCTGGTTCTCCGGGTACGACAAGCAGTGGGGCTTCAAGGACAAGAAGGTCTTCGACGCCGTGAACGCCGGCTCGAAGCTCGGCAACCACGACGAGCGCATCGCCGCGTACACGAAGGCCAACGAGGTCGTCATGGACTACCTGCCGGGTGTCCCGGTCTCGTCCTCCCCGCCGGCCATCGCCTTCGCCAAGAACGTGAACCCGCCGAATGTCTCCCCGCTGACGCAGGAAGTCTTCTCCGAGGCCTCGTTCAAGTAAGCGAGCAGTCGGCAGAAAACGAAGAAACAAAAAACGGGGGGCCCGTCCGGCCGTCGGAACTCGGCGGCCGGACGGGCCCATTCATGTAGGACATCACGCAAGAAAGGGGCATGCGGGGTGCTGCGTCTCGTCGTACGAAGACTTCTCCAGCTCATACCCACGCTGCTCGGCCTGTCGGTACTGCTCTTCCTGTGGCTCGACCGGCTGCCCGGCGGACCCGCCTCAGCGATCCTGGGGGAAAAGGCCACCGAGGCCGAAGTAATTCGCATCAACCGCGCGCTCGGGCTGGACCAGCCCGTGTACGTCCAGTACTGGCGCTTCCTCAAGCGCATCGCCGAACTCGACCTGGGGACCAGCACCCAGACCGGACAGCCGGTGTGGGACGAGTTCGTCCTGCGCTTCCCCGCCACCGTGGAGCTGTCCCTTCTCGGGATCCTGATCGCCGTGGCCGTCGGCATCCCGCTCGGCTACCTCGCCGCCCGCCACCGCGGCGGCTGGCTCGACGTCACCGCGGTCTCCGGCTCGCTCGTCGGCATCTGCATCCCGGTCTTCTTCCTGGCCCTGATCCTCAAGCAGATCTTCGCCGTCGAACTCGGGATCTTCCCCAGTTACGGACGCCAGGAGACCGGCATCGACGCCACCAGCGTGACCGGCTTCGCCGTCCTGGACGGCGTCCTCACCGGGGAGCTCGACGCGGCCTGGGACGCGATCATGCACTTGATCCTGCCCGCCCTCGCCCTGTCCTCCATCCCGCTCGCGGTCATCGTGCGCATGACCCGCGCCAGCGTCCTCGAGGTGCAGGACGAGGACTACGTCCGCACCGCCGAGGCCAAGGGCCTCAAGCGGAGCGTCGTCCGCAGCCGGCACGTGCTGCGCAACGCGATGCTCCCCGTGGTGACCGCGGTCGGCCTGCTCACCGGCTCCCTGCTGTCCGGGGCGGTCCTGACCGAGTCCGTGTTCTCCTTCGGCGGCATCGGTTCCTTCATCCGGCAGGCGATCGACGGACGCGACTACCCCGTGCTCGTCGGGTTCATCATGTTCATCGCGATGGTGTACGTCCTGATCAACCTGTTGGTGGACGTGGCGTACAGCCTCATCGACCCGAGAGTGCGGGTGCACTGACATGAGTGTCGCCACCAAGACCGAGAAGATCCAGCGGCTCGCGGAACTGACCGCGACCAGGGAGACCAGCACCGGCGCCAGCCTGTGGAAGGAAGCCTTCCGCCGCCTCCGGCACAGCAAGATGGCGATCATCGGCGCGATCATCATCGCCCTGTTCGTCGTCCTCGCGGTCGTCGGACCCTACCTCGCGCCCTACGGGCCGACCGCCCAGACCTGGCGCGGTGAAGTCTTCCCCAACCGGGGCGAGTTCGTCGGCCCGCGCGGCGGCAACTGGTTCGGGCTCGACAACCTCGGCCGGGACATGTTCTCCCGCATGATGGTCGGCGCCCGTCAGACGCTGCTCGTCGGTGTCGTCGCCACGCTCATCGGCCTGACCGTCGGCTTCCTGATCGGCGGCGTCTCCGGAGCGGCCGCCACCCTCGGCGGCGACGCCGGCAAGCGCGTCGACTCCGTCATCATGCGCTTCATCGACATGATGCTGGCGATGCCCTCGCTGCTGCTGGCCGTGTCCATCGCGGCCATCATGGGCCAGTCGCTGACCACCGTGATGATCGCCGTGGGTGTGGTCCAGATCCCGGTGTTCGCCCGGTTGCTGCGCGGCTCCATGCTGGTGCAGGGCGGCGCGGAATACGTGCTCGCGGCCCAGTCCCTGGGCGTGCGCAAGCGGCGCATCGTGATCTCGCAGATCATCCCCAACTCGCTCAGCCCGGTGATCGTGCAGGCCACGCTCTCCCTGGCCACCGCGATCATCGAGGCGGCCGCCCTGTCCTACCTGGGCCTGGGCAACCCCGACCCGGCCGTCCCCGAGTGGGGCGTCATGCTCGCCCAGGCGCAGCGCTTCTTCGACAACGCGCCGATGATGGCGGTCTACCCCGCCGTCGGCATCATCATCACCGCCCTCGGTTTCACCCTCCTCGGTGAGGCCATGCGGGAAGCCCTCGACCCGAAGCTGAGGGGCTGAACCACCATGTCTCTGCTCACTGTCGACGAACTGACCGTCACCTTCGGCGGCCGCGGCCGCAAGGAGTCCCGGGTGGTCGACGGCGTCTCCTTCGAGGTCGACCAGGGCCAGGTCGTGGGCCTGGTCGGTGAGTCCGGCTGCGGAAAGTCCGTCACCTCCCTGGCCCTGATGGGCCTGCTGCCGGCCAAGGGCCTCACGGTCGGCGGCCGCGCCCTGTTCGACGGCACGGACCTGTTCACCATGAACCCGTCCGCCCGTCGCGACCTGCGCGGCAGCGAAATGGCGATGATCTTCCAGGACCCGCTGTCCTCGCTCAACCCGGTCGTTCCGGTCGGCGTGCAGGTCACCGAGATCCTGGAGCGCCACCGCGGGATGAAGGGGGAGGCCGCCCGCAAGGAGGCCGCCCACCTGCTGGACCGGGTCGGCATCCCCGACCCGACCCGGCGGCTCAAGGAGTACCCGCACCAGCTCTCCGGCGGCATGCGCCAGCGCGCGCTGATCGCCATGGCGGTGGCCTGCGCTCCGCGCATGCTCATCGCCGACGAGCCCACCACGGCCCTCGACGTGACGATCCAGGCGCAGATCCTGGAGCTGCTCAAGGAGCTCGTGGACCAGGAGGGCACCGCCCTGCTGATGATCACCCACGACCTCGGTGTGGTCGCCGGCCTCTGCGACCAGGTCAACGTGCTCTACGCGGGCAAGGTCGTGGAGTCCGCCGGGCGCCGCGAGCTGTTCGCCCACCCCACCCACCCCTACGCGCACGGACTGCTGGGCTCCATCCCGCGTCTGGACTCGCCCCGGGGCGAGACCCTCAAGCCCATCCGCGGTTCCATCAACGACCGCATCGCCTGGGCCGACGGCTGCGCCTTCGCGCCCCGCTGCGACCGGTACGAGATGGGCTGCCTGACCGGCACCCCGCAGCTCACCGAGCCCCGCACCGCCGGTCACCAGGCGCGGTGCGTCAACCCCGTGCTCGACGACGCGAAGGCCGAGGAGGTCCCCGCATGAGCCTGCTCGAACTGGACGGCGTCAAGGTCCACTTCCCCATCAAGAAGGGCGTGCTGTTCGACCGTACGGTCGGCCACGTCTACGCCGTGGACGGGGTGTCCCTGAAGGTCGAGGCCGGCGAGACCTACGGACTGGTCGGCGAGTCCGGTTGCGGCAAGACCACCCTCGGGCGGTCCGTGCTGCGGCTGGTGGACATCACCGAGGGGTCCGTCGTCCTCGACGGCACCGACCTCGCGAAGCTGCCGAGCGAGGAGATGCGCCGCTTCCGGCGCCGGCTCCAGATGGTCTTCCAGGACCCGCTGGGCTCGCTCAACCCCCGGCAGAACATCGAGTCGATCCTGTCCGAGGGCATGGTCGCCCACGGCATCGGCAAGGACCAGGAGGAGCGCCGGGAGAAGATCAAGTCGATCCTGGACAAGGTCGGCCTGCCCTCCAACGCGCTCGCCCGCTACCCGCACGAGTTCTCCGGCGGTCAGCGCCAGCGCATCGGCATCGCCCGCGCCCTGGTCCTCGAACCCGACGTGATCATCTGCGACGAGCCGGTCTCCGCGCTCGACGTGTCGGTCCAGGCCCAGGTCATCAACCTGCTGGAGGACCTCCAGGAGGAACTCGGCCTGACCTACCTGGTGATCGCCCACGACCTCGCGGTGGTCCGGCACATCTCCGACACGATCGGCGTGATGTACCTGGGCTCGCTGGTCGAGGAGGCGCCGAGCGACGTGCTGTACGCCGAGCCCAAGCACCCGTACACCAAGGCCCTGATGTCGGCCGTGCCGGTGCCGGACCCGGAGGTGGAGGACAAGCGCGAGCGCATCCTGCTCACCGGCGACCTGCCCTCCCCGGCGAACCCGCCCAGCGGCTGCCGCTTCCACACCCGCTGCCCCTGGGCGCAGGCCGAGCGGTGCGCGACCGAACGGCCGGAACTGAAGGACGTCGGCGGCGGTCACCGGGTGGCCTGCCACTACGCCGCCGAGATCGCGTCGGGAGAGCTGGAGCCGACCCGGCCGACGGGCATCGAGGCCGTCACGGAGACCGAGGCCACCGAGGACGCGGTGCTGGAGCAGACCGAGGGCGAGGCGGAGGTCCCCGCCGCGCTCCTGCCGGCCGACTCGACGACCAAGCCGGACGCCACGGCGGTCAAGGAGAAGGTCCCCGCAGCGGTCGAGGTCCCGAGCGACCCGACGGCCGACGCCGTCGCGAAGGACCAGGACACCGCGGCGCCGGACGCGTCCGACAAGGGTCCGGCCACGACCGACTGACGGTCCGTCGCGCCCCTCGGAATCCCGGAGCACCGGACGGAGCGGAACCGTCCGGTGTTCCGAGAGCTCCTCGGGCCGCACGTCCGTGCCACCCCTCGCCTTGCTTTACAAGGCGAGGGGTTCCTGCTGAGTAAGAATGTGAAAGTGCTCCAGCAACTCTTCAGCCCGTCGCTCCTGCACGCGCTCGACCTGATCGGCATCTTCGTCTTCGCGATCTCGGGCGCCCTGCTGGCCGTGCGCAAGAACCTCGACGTCTTCGGCATCGCGGTCCTCGCGGAGGCCACCGCCCTCGGCGGCGGACTCTTCCGTGACGTGGTGATCGGCGCCGTGCCGCCCGCCGCCTTCACCGACCTGGGGTACTTCGTCACCCCGCTGCTCGCCGTGGCACTGGTCTTCTTCCTCCACCCGCAGGTCGAGCGCATCCAGAACGCCGTCAACTTCTTCGACGCCGCGGGGCTCGGTCTGTTCTGCGTCGTCGGCACCGCCAAGGCGTACGACTACGGGCTCAGCCCGGTCGCCTCCGCCTGCCTGGGCCTGGTCACCGCGGTGGGCGGCGGCGTGGTGCGGGACGTGCTCGCCAACGAGGTGCCCTCGCTGCTGCGCTGGGACCGCGATCTCTACGCGGTACCGGCGATGGTCGGCGCGACCATGGTGGCGCTGTGCATACGCTTGGACGTGCTGAACGCGTTCACCGGCACCCTTGCCGTGCTCACGGCGTTCGCGCTGCGGCTGCTGGCGCTGCGGTACCACTGGCGGGCGCCCCGCGCGTGGCAGCGGCGCTCGACGGCCCGCGAGGAGGAGTAGGGCGGGCCGGCGCGGGGGAGGGAGACGGGGAGGGGATTCGGCAAAGCTACCGCTTAGTAGCCACTTCTTGTACTCTTCATCCATGCCAGAAGCAGCCTCCGCCCAGGTCGCGACCCGGGCCACCGTCGGCGACAGCGAGTTCGACCGCGACACCGCGGTGACGCTCCGCACGCCGGGCGTCTACGACATCGGCCTCTCCGCCGGCTGGACGATCATCAACGCCGTCAACGGCGGCTATCTGCTGGCCGTCCTGGGCCGCGCCCTCGCCGACACCCTGCCGCACCCGGACCCCTTCACCATCTCCGCGCACTACCTGACCGCCTCCCAGCCGGGCCCGGCGGTCGTCCGCACCGAGACCGTGCGCACCGGGCGCACCCTGTCGACCGGTCAGGCGTCCCTCCTCCAATACGACGACGAGGGCCGCGAGGTCGAACGCATCCGCGTGCTGGCCTCCTACGGCGACCTGGACACCCTCCCCGACGACGTCCGCACGGCGGCCCGCCCGCCCGCGCTGCCGCCCATGGAGCAGTGCTTCGGCCCCGAGGACGGTCCGGCCCCCGTCGACGGCAGCTCCGCCATCACCGAGCGGCTGATGCTCAAGCTCGACCCGTCGACCCTCGGCTGGGCCCTCGGGCAGCCCTCCGGCAAGGGGGAGATGCGGGCCTGGTTCGGGCTCGCCGACGGCCGGGACGCCGATCCGTTCTCCCTGCTGCTCGCCGTGGACGCGCTGCCGCCCACCGCCTTCGAGATCGGGCTCACCGGCTGGGTCCCCACGGTCGAGCTGACGGCGCACGTCCGCTCCCGCCCGGCGCCCGGCCCGCTGCGGGTGTCGATCACCACCCGCAACCTCGCCGGCGGCTTCCTGGAGGAGGACGCCGAGGTCTGGGACAGCGCGGACCGACTGGTGGCCCAGTCCCGCCAGCTCGCCCGCGTACGGCTGCCCTGAGGGGCCCGGCCGGCACCGTGCCGGGCCCGCCGGGTCCGCTTGTCCTCAATGTGACCGCCGGCCCCGGCGACCCGCATCCGCCGGCCCGGCCGGCGTTCCCGCAGGTGAGCGACGCCGCTCGGGGGAGCCTGTGGGCCGGGACGCTCGAACCGGCGTCGTTTTCCGGCCGACCGCGCCCCCGGGCCCGTCGGACGGGGCCCGTAGAATCGGGCTCACCATGGCATACCTCGACCACGCCGCGACCACCCCGATGCTTCCCGAGGCAGTCGAGGCACTCACCGCGCACCTGAGCCTCACCGGCAACGCCTCCTCCCTGCACGCAGCCGGCCGGCGCGCCCGCCGGAGCGTCGAGGAGGCCCGCGAAACCCTCGCCGAAGCCCTCGGCGCCCGCCCCAGCGAGGTGGTCCTCACCGCCGGCGGGACCGAGGCCGACAACCTCGCGGTGAAGGGCCTGTACTGGGCCCGCCGGAACGCGGAACCGGCCCGCACCCGCGTCCTCGCGAGCCCCGTCGAGCACCACGCCGTCCTCGACGCCGTGCACTGGCTGGGCGAACACGAGGGCGCCACCGTCGAGTACCTGCCGGTCGACCCCTACGGCCGGGTCCACCCGGACGCGCTGCGCGAGGCGATCGCCCGCAACCCCGACGACGTGGCCCTGGCCACCGTGATGTGGGCGAACAACGAGATCGGCACGCTGCTGCCGGTCCGTGAACTCGCCGAGGTCGCCGCCGAGTTCGGCGTTCCGCTGCACTCCGACGCGGTCCAGGCCTTCGGCCAGGTGCCGGTGGACTTCGCCTCCTCGGGGCTCGCCGCGATGACCGTGTCCGGCCACAAGATCGGCGGCCCGTACGGCATCGGGGCGCTGGTCCTGGGCCGCGAGCACACCCCCGTGCCCGTGCTGCACGGCGGCGGCCAGGAGCGCCATGTGCGCTCCGGCACGCTCGACGTGCCCGCGATCGCCTCCTTCGCGGTGGCCGGCCAGCTGGCCACCGGGCGGCAGGAGTGGTTCGCCCGCGAGGTCGGAGCCCTCCGCGACGACCTGGTCGCCGCGGTCCGCGAGGCCGTCCCGGACGCGCTTCTCGGCGGCGACCCCGCACCCGGGGGGCGGCTCCCGGCCAACGCCCACTTCGCGTTCCCCGGCTGCGAGGGCGACTCCCTGCTGCTCCTGCTCGACGCCCAGGGCATCGAGTGCTCCACCGGTTCCGCCTGCACGGCGGGCATCGCCCAGCCCAGCCACGTCCTCCTGGCCACCGGCACCGACCCGGACCTGGCCCGCGGCACCCTGCGCTTCTCCCTCGGCCACACCTCCACCCGGGCCGACGTCGAAGCCCTGGCCAAGACCATCGGCCCGGCGGTCGAACGGGCCCGGGCGGCGGGGCTCAGCTAGGGCTTCTCGTTCGGATCAGGCCGGGCACGACAACGACCTACGAGGCGGGTTCCCTTCGCCGGTATGACCCGGATCAGGTGACTAGGGGTCGCCTTCCGGTCCAAAATGCGACCTTCCGGCCTCTCAGCCCGACCGTCGACGTCGGCACCAGCGGAAGCCGCAACCTCACGCTGAAGTCGGCTACTCCGGTCGAACTCCCTCACTCGTCTCGTAGGCCTGTTCCCAGGTTAGAACGCCCTCGCGGGAAGGGGAAGTGGGTATGGAGGTTTTTGTCCACTTTTTCGAGTGATGGGGTCAGGCCGTCGCCGTGCGCGCCTGACGTACGAGCTTCATGTAGCGGTCCCAGTCCCAGTGCGGACCCGGGTCGGTGTGATCCGTCCCCGGCACCTCGATGTGGCCGATGATGTGCTTCCGGTCGACGGGTATGTCGTAGCGCGCGCAGATCCGGGCCGTGAGCCGGGCCGAGGCCTCGTACATCTCGTCCGTGAGGTCCTGCGGCCGGTCCACGAAGCCCTCGTGCTCGATGCCGATGCTGCGCTCGTTGTAGTCGCGGTTCCCCGCGTGGTACGCCACGTCGAGCTCGCGGATCATCTGGGTGATCCGCCCGTCCTGTCCGACGATGTAGTGCGTGGCGGCCCGGTGCCCGGGGTCCTGGAACGCCCGCACCGCGCTGTCGAAGCTGCCCTGGGTGACGTGGACGATCACCATGTCGACGGTGAAGTCGTCGGGCCGGTCCGCGCGCCGCCAGTTGGCGTCCGAGGCCGCTACCCAGCGGGCGCCCGAGAAGTCGACCACACCCGGCTCGCGCGGCTTCTCGATGCCGGGCACACGCCACCACAGGCGGCCCAACTCGTCCCGCGCCAGCACGGCGGTGCCCGCGGCGGCCGCCACCCCGCCGACGAGCAGAGCGCGCCGCCCGATGCGCCGGTCGCCGTCCTTGGAAGCTCTTCTTTCCCCCATGCCCACAACAACGGATATCCGGTGGCTCCGGTTCCCGTGCCCCGTACCCTGGAGGGGTTATGACTGAAATCCCGCAGCCCTCCCGCCCCCGCCCCCTCCGGGTACTGGCCGCCATGTCCGGCGGAGTCGACTCCGCCGTGGCCGCCGCCCGTGCCGCCGAGGCGGGACACGACGTGACCGGCGTCCACCTCGCGCTCTCCGCGAACCCCCAGTCCTTCCGCACGGGCGCGCGGGGCTGTTGCACCATCGAGGACTCACGCGACGCCCGCCGCGCCGCCGACGTCATCGGCATCCCGTTCTACGTGTGGGACCTCGCCGACCGCTTCCGCGAGGACGTGGTGGAGGACTTCGTCGCCGAGTACGAGGCCGGCCGCACCCCCAACCCGTGCCTGCGCTGCAACGAGAAGATCAAGTTCGCCGCCCTCCTCGACAAGGCCCTCGCGCTCGGCTTCGACGCGGTCTGCACCGGCCACTACGCCCAGGTGATCCTGCGCGAGGACGGCACCCGCGAGCTGCACCGCGCCTCCGACATGGCCAAGGACCAGTCGTACGTCCTGGGCGTGCTGGACGACCGGCAGCTCGCCCACGCGATGTTCCCGCTCGGCGACACGGTCACCACCAAGGAGGAGATCCGCGCGGAGGCCGAGCGGCGTGGACTCGCGGTCGCCAAGAAGCCCGACTCGCACGACATCTGCTTCATCGCCGACGGCGACACCCAGGGCTTCCTCGCGAACCGCCTGGGCCGGGCCGAGGGCGACATCGTCGACGAGTCCGGCACCCGGCTCGGCACGCACGAGGGCGCGTACGGCTTCACCATCGGCCAGCGCAAGGGCCTGCGGATCGGCACCCCCGCCCCCGACGGCAAGCCCCGCTACGTCCTCGACATCTCCCCGGTGACCAACACCGTCACCGTCGGCCCCGCGGACGCCCTCGACGTCGGCGCCCTCACCGCGGTCAACCCCCGCTGGTGCGGCACCGCCCCGACCGGCCCCGGCACCTACACCGCCCAGCTCCGCGCCCACGGCGACGAGACCGAGGTCACCGCCGAACTCGTCGAGGGCACCCTGCAGGTGTCGTTCACGGAACCGGTCCGCGGCGTCGCCCCCGGCCAGGCCGTCGTCCTCTACGCGGGCACCCGAGTCGTCGGCTCCGCCACCATCGCCACGACCTCCCGCACGACGAGAACCCCCACGACCGTCTGACCCCGGAACACCCGAGGGAACCGGCACGGCTCCCGCACAGTGAAGGCCGTCGGCCGGTTCCAGCAGCGGCGGAGCGATCGCGGGGGCATGCGGCCGGAGCCTGTGGCGGTCGTTCCCGCGACCCGTCCCGTGGGATCCGGTGCCGGTCCCGGCGGGACGGCGGCCGGCGGCACGCGCCCGGGGACACGTGATTCCTCCATCCGGGTGATCACGCGGCGCACAACGCCCCGGACCCGTGTCCCGGACGCCCGCTGCGACGATCACCGGGTGTGACTCATCGGATCCCCGGCCTCTCACGCCGCACCCGCACCGTGGCTGCCACCGGCCTCAGCGCCCTGGCACTGCTGTCCTCCCCGGCGGTCCTGCCCGCCGCCCACGCCGACCCGCACGCGTCCGCTCCGGCCAGGACGACGGCACCGCCGCCCCGCCCGGCGACCGCCACCGAGGCGGACACGGCCGCCCGGCTGGACGCGATCCGCGACGACCCGCGCCTGGCCGCGGACTTCTTCCGCCGGCTGCCCAAGGGCGGCGATCTGCACAACCACCTCTCCGGCGCGGTCTCCACCGAGTACCTCGTCGAACTGGCCGCCGAGGACGGGCTGTGCGTCGACACCTCGACGATGACCGCCGTCCCGCCCCCGTGCGGTGCGGGCACCCGCCCTGCCGCGGACGCCCGCACCGACCGCGCCTTCCACGACGCGATCGTGCGCGCCTGGTCCATGCAGGACTTCCCGGCCGACGGCAACGGCCACGACCACTTCTTCGACACCTTCGGCAAGTTCGGCGAGGTGACGTGGCGCCACCGCGGGAAACTGCTCGCCGAGGTCGCGAACGACGTCGCCGCGCAGAACCAGTTCTACCTCGAGACCATGGTCACCCCCGCCTCCGACGGGGCGAAGAACCTCGCGGCGGAGGTCGGCTGGGACGCGGACCTTGCCCGGCTGCACGAGAAGCTGACGGCCGGGGGCAGGCTGGACGGGCTGGTCACCGAGGCCCGGAAGGAATCCGACGACGCCGACGTCGAATTCCGTGCCGCCGCAGGCTGCGACACCGGTGCCCCCCAGCCCGCCTGCCGTCTCCCGGTGCGCTGGATCTCCCAGGTCTCGCGCGGCAGTTCACCGGAACGGGTCTTCACACAGATGGCCCTCGGCATGCGCCTGGCCGAACGCGATCCACGGTTCGTCGCGGTCAACCTGGTCCAGCCCGAGGACTCGGAGGGCGCGCTGCGCGACTACAGCCTGCAGATGCGCATGGTGCAGTACCTCCGCGGTGTCTACCCCGCAGCGCACGTCACCCTGCACGCGGGCGAGTTGTGGCCCGGCCTGGTCAAGCCCGCCGACCTCGCGTTCCACATCAAGGAGGCCGTGGACGTCGCCCGCGCCGACCGCATCGGTCACGGAGTCGACCTCGTACACGAGGACGACTGGCAGCGCACCGCCCGCACCATGGCCGCCCGCGAGACCGCCGTCGAGGTCCCCTTCACCAGCAACGCCCAGATCCTCGGTGTGCGCGGCGACGACCACCCCTTCGAGACCTACCGCGCCCACGGCGTGCCCGTCGTACTGGCCACCGACGACCCCGGGGTCAGCCGCATCGACATCAGCCACGAGTACCGGTACGCCGCAGACACCTACGGCCTGTCCTACCCGGAGCTGAAGGAGCTCGCCCGCGCCTCCCTGGAGTACGCCTTCCTCCCGGGCGCGAGCCTCTGGCAGGGCAACCCCACCCGTGACGGCTACCGTCCGGCCGCCGCCTGCCAGGACGTCGACCTCGGTGCCGCCGGCCCCGGTGCGGACTGCCGGGACCTGCTGGAGTCCAGCCCGAAGGCCGCCGCACAGTGGGAGCAGGAAGGGGCCTTCCACCGCTTCGAGTCGAGCTTCCGCACCCAGCGCTGACCCCGCGGCCTCTCGTCTCCCCCAGGTGCCGTGGAGCCCCGTGAGCGCATCCGCGCCGTGGGGCTCCACGGCGCGAGCCCGTGCCTCCGGGGACTCAGCGGGCGAAGAACTCCGTCAGGACCGGGGCCAGGACGTCCGGCTCGACCATGTGGGTCTGGCCGGCCAGGGTGCGGCAGGTGCCCCGGGGGACGGTGTCCGCGATGGCCCGGGCGGCCTCGCGCATCCAGGCCGGGCTCGCGTCGCCCGCGATGGACAGCACCGGCACGGGGATCGACGCCAGCAGCTTCACGGGGACACCACCGTCGCCCATGACGGCGTCGTCGTGGGCGAGGCTCGGCGCCATCGACTCCATACCGGCCCACAGGGGGGACTGCCGGGCGCTCTGGATCACCGCCTCGCCGAGCCCGGTGAGACGGAGGAAGAGCTCCACCGCGTCCCCGCGGCGCCCCTCGGCGAGTGCCCGCGCCAGGCGCTCGGTGTACTGCGCGCGCTCGCGCAGGTCCTCCTCGGACGTCGCGTACGGCGTCTCGTACACGGCGACATGGTGCACCGGCAGCCCGCTCGCCGCCGCGCGCAGCGCCAGCGCGCCGCCCGAGGAGACGCCGTACAGCGACGCCTCCCCGCCCATCGCGGCGATCAGCGCCGCCAGGTCCTCGACCTCGCGTTCCACCGCGTACGGCGGGGTGTCCCCGCTCGCCCCGCGGCCCCGGCGGTCGTAGACGACGACCCGGAACCGCTCCGAGAGCGGTGCGGCCAGCGGCGCCACCGTGGCGCCCGTCGACATCGCGCCGCTGACGAGGACGACCACGGAACCCCGTCCGGCGCTCTCGTGGGCGATGAGGGTGCCGTCACGCGAAACGATGTTCTTGTCCATATCCCCGCAGACTGCCGCACCGCGGCCCGATCCTGGGTGAGGCGGGCCGCGCGTCCGCCGATCGCAACCCTTCTATCCGATCATCGGACTTCCACGTCGTAGAAACACAGGTGGTCCTTGATGTCGCCGACGGCGGGCTTCGGGTCCGGGTAGGCCCAGACGAGATCGGCCGCGTCCGGGCGGGACCAGTAGGACGCGGTGCCCTTGAAGGGGCAGTGGGTGTGGCTCTCGGATGGAGTCAGCAGGTCGAGCCGTACGTCCTCGGGCGGGATGTAGTACCGCGCGGGACAACCCGTCTCGCGCAGCACCAGCGCCCGGTCGCTCTCGGCCAGGACCTCTCCGCCGTGCACCACGCGCACGGGCCGGTCGCTCCGCTCTACGGTGATGCGGTGCCCTCGGGGTTCTCGGGGTTCTCGGGTCACGATCGCTCCTCCTCGGCCGTTCGCCTGTTGCCGGTACAGCGCACACCGGCCCCGGGTTCTTCCCCCCGGGGGCTCGGCAGGGGCGCCGGGCCGGGCCCGTACTGTGGGCCCGTGAACATCTGTGTCTTCCTCTCCGCGGCCGACCTCGACGAGCGCTACACGGGCCCCGCGCGGGAGTTCGCCCGGCTGCTGGGCAAGGGCGGCCACACCCTGGTGTGGGGCGGCTCCGACGTCGGCCTGATGAAGGTCGTCGCCGACGGGGTGCAGGAGGAGGGCGGGCGGCTCCTCGGCGTCTCGGTGGAGTTCCTGGCGGCGAAGGCGCGCCGGGATGCCGACGAGATGGTGATCGCCCCCGACCTGGCGGAGCGCAAGCGCCTGCTCCTCGAGAAGGCCGACGCGGTGGTGATCATGGTGGGCGGCACCGGCACCCTGGACGAGGCCACCGAGATCCTGGAGCTGAAGAAGCACGGGCACACGGACAAACCGGTGGTCCTGCTGAACACCGCGGGCTTCTACGACGGCCTCAAGACGCAGTTCCGGCGGATGGAGGACGAGGGCTTCCTGCCCCGCGCCCTCACCGACCTGGTGTTCTTCGCCGAGGAGCCCGTCGGGGCCCTGGCGTACCTGGAGGAGAGCCAGGGCATCGAGTGATCCACCGGTGATGCGAGCATGGCGGCATGGCTACACATGTGATCACCGGAGCGGGCTCCGGCATCGGCGCGGCCGTCGCCCGCAGGCTGCACGCGCGCGGTGACGAAATCGTGCTGCACGCGCGTGAGGCGGGGCGGGCGAAGGAACTGGCGGCCGCGTTCCCCGGGGCGCGGACCCTCGTCGGCGACCTGGCGGACCCCGAGAGGCTCAGCTGGGCCTTCTCCCACCAGTCGCTCCCGGACCGGGTGGACTCCCTGCTGCACATCGCCGGCGTCGTCGACCTCGGCACGGTCGGCGAGCTGACCCCGAAGACCTGGCGTCACCAGCTCGACGTCAACCTCGTCGCCCCCGCCGAACTCACCCGCCACTTCCTGCCCCAGCTCCGCGCGAGCCGGGGCCACGTGGTCTTCGTCAACTCCGGCGCCGGCCTGAACGCCCACGCCCGGTGGGGCGCCTACGCGGCCTCCAAGCACGGCCTGAAGGCGCTCGCCGACTCGCTGCGCGGGGAGGAGCACGAGAACGGCGTCCGCGTCACCTCGGTCTACCCCGGCCGCACCGCCAGCCCCATGCAGGCCAAGGTCCACCAGCAGGAGGGCAAGGAGTACGACCCCGACCGGTGGATCGACCCCGAGTCGGTCGCCACGACCATCCTGATGGCCCTCGACCTGCCCAGGGACGCGGAGGTCAACGATCTGACGGTACGACCGGGACGCTGACCCCCCAGGCGTACGGACCGGGACGCGGGACGCCCGGCCCGTTCCGTACGCTTCTCCGGTGAGCGATAACAGCCAGTTCAGGTTCGGGGCCGCGACCGGTATCGGGTCGATGCCGGGCGGGGACGCCCGCGAGGCCGTCAAGACCGTCACCGGAAGCTTCGAGGACTTTCCGTTCCTGCCCGAACTGCCCGCCCGGGGGCCCGGCGCGGACATGATCGGACGGACCGCCGGGATGCTCGTCGAGCTGTACGCGCGCGTGGAGCCCAGCGGCTGGCGGATCGGGGACCGGCCGGGGCGGGACACCAGGCGGGCCCGCTCCTGGCTCGGTGAGGACCTCGACGCCCTGGAGGAGTTCACCCAGGGGTACCAGGGCCCGCTGAAGGTGCAGGCCGTGGGCCCGTGGACGCTCGCCGCCCAGCTGGAGCTGAAGAACGGGGAGGTCGCCCTCTCCGACCCCGGCGCCTGCCGTGACCTCACGGCCTCGCTCGCCGAGGGGCTGCGTCTGCACCTCGACGAGATGCGGCGCCGGGTGCCCGGCGCGCGGCTCGTCCTCCAGCTCGACGAGCCGTCCCTCACCGACGTCCTGCACGGCCGGGTGCGCAGCGCCAGCGGCTACCGCACCCACCGCGCGGTGGACCGGCAGCTGGTCGAGGCCGCGCTCCGGGACGTGGTCGGGATGCACGACGGCGGACCCGTCGTGGTCCACTCGTGCGCGCCGGACGTGCCGTTCGCCCTGCTGCGCCGGGCGGGCGCACAGGCGATCTCCTTCGACTTCTCGCTCCTCACCGAACGTGACGACGACACGATCGGGGAGGCGGTGGAGAGCGGCACCCGGCTGTTCACCGGCGTCGTGCCGGGCACGGACGGCCCGTTGTCAGACCCTGCCGGTAGCGTCATGGGGGTCAGAACGCTGTGGCGCAGGCTGGGGCTGCGGCCGGACCTTCTCCCGGAGGCGGTCACGGTCACCCCGGCGTGCGGACTCGCGGGGGTCTCCCCGGAGTACGCGCGCAAGGCCTACGCGCACTGCGTCCGGGCGGCGAGATCCCTGGCGGACAACCCAGAGTAACGGGAGGACACACGGTGGCGGGTGACAAGCAGGCGGAGACGACGAGCGTGCCGGCCGAGGCACGGGAGCGGCACGCCAAGCTCGCTGAGCAGATCGAGGAGCACCGCTTCCGGTACTACGTGAACGACGCGCCCGTCGTCAGCGACGCCGAGTTCGACCGGCTGCTGCGGGAGCTGGAGGCGCTGGAGGAGGCGTATCCGGAGCTGCGCACGCCCGACTCGCCGACCCAGAAGGTCGCCGGGGCGTACGAGACGGAGTTCACCTCCGTGCAGCACGTCTCGCGGATGCTCTCCCTCGACAACACCTTCAACGACGACGACCTCGCCGCCTGGGTCGAGCGCATCCACAAGGAGCTGGGCGAGCAGAGGTTCCACTTCCTGTGCGAGCTGAAGGTCGACGGCCTCGCCGTCAACCTCACCTACGAGCGGGGCCGGCTGGTCCGCGCGGCGACCCGGGGCGACGGCCGCACCGGCGAGGACATCACGCCCAACGTCCGTACCATCGCCGAGATCCCGGACCGGCTGGAGGGCGACGAGGTCCCCGGCCTCGTGGAGATCCGCGGCGAGGTCTTCTTCCCGATGGAGAAGTTCCAGGGGCTCAACGCCCGTCTGGTGGAGGCCGGTGACAAGCCCTTCGCCAACCCCCGCAACGCGGCGGCGGGTTCGCTGCGCCAGAAGGACCCGCGGGTCACCGCCGGCCGTCCGCTGCACATGGTCGTCCATGGCATCGGTGCCCTGGAGGGGTTCACCGGACCGACCCGGCTCTCCGAGGCGTACGACCTGCTGAAGACCTGGGGCCTGCCCACCTCCCCGCACAACAGGGTCGTCGACGGTCTCGCCGGCGTACGGGAGTTCATCGCGTACTACGGCGAGAACCGGCACTCCGTGGCGCACGAGATCGACGGAGTGGTGGTCAAGCTCGACGAGATCCCGCTCCAGGGCCGTCTCGGCTCCACCTCGCGCGCCCCGCGCTGGGCCATCGCGTACAAGTACGCGCCCGAGGAGGTCAACACCAGGCTGGTCAACATCCGCGTGGGGGTGGGCCGTACGGGCAGGGTCACGCCGTACGCGCAGGTCGAGCCGGTCACCGTGGCCGGTTCCGAGGTGGAGTTCGCCACGCTGCACAACCAGGACGTGGTCAAGGCCAAGGGCGTCCTCATCGGTGACACGGTGGTGCTGCGCAAGGCCGGTGACGTCATCCCGGAGATCCTCGGCCCGGTCGCCGACCTGCGGGACGGCAGCGAGCGTGAGTTCGTGATGCCGGCCGAGTGCCCGGAGTGCGGCACGCCGCTGCGCGCGATGAAGGAGGGCGACGTCGACCTGCGCTGCCCCAACGCCCGGGCCTGCCCAGCCCAGTTGAGGGAACGGCTGTTCTACCTCGCGGGCCGCAGGGCGCTGGACATCGAGCACTTCGGCTATGTCGCCGCGGCGGCGCTCACCAGGCCGCTGGAGCCCGAGGACCCGCCGCTGAGGGACGAGGGCGACCTGTTCGACCTCACCGTCGAGCAGTTGCTGCCCATCAAGGCGTACGTCCTCGACCAGGACAGCGGTCTGCCCAAGCGGGACCCGAAGACGGGCGAGGAGAAGATCGCCACGGTCTTCGCCAACCAGGAGGGCGAGCCGAGGAAGAACGCGGTCGCGATGCTGGCGAACATCGAGGCGGCCAAGGAGCGCCCGCTCGCACGCGTCCTCACCAGCCTGTCCATCCGGCACGTCGGCCCGGTCGCGGCCGAGGCGCTGGCCCGGGAGTTCCGGTCCATCGACCGGATCGAGCAGGCCACCGAGGAGGAGTTGGCCGGTACCGAGGGCGTCGGCGGCATCATCGCCACCTCCCTCAAGCAGTGGTTCGCCGAGGAGTGGCACCGCGAGATCATCCGCAAGTGGCGGGCGGCCGGTGTCCGCATGGAGGACGAGGGGTCCGGCGAGGACGAGGGCCCGCGTCCGCTGGCGGGACTGACGGTCGTGGTGACCGGCACCCTGGAGCACCACACCCGGGACGGCGCGAAGGAGGAGCTGCAGGCCCGGGGAGCGAAGGTGACCGGTTCGGTCTCGAAGAAGACGTCCTTCGTGGTCGTGGGAGACAACCCCGGGTCGAAACACGACAAGGCGATGCAGCTCAAGGTGCCGGTTCTGAACGAGGAGGGCTTCACCGTCCTTCTCGAGGAAGGGCCGGAAGCAGCCTCCGACATGGCACTTCAGGCCGAGGAGTAGGGGTGGGAGGCCACCCGATCGGTGCATATCAGATGCATACGGGTGGCTGGGGCGCATTCGGGCAACCGTCGGCGACCGGTGCCCCTGACAGCCCTCTGCGGCCTAGTGTTGGGATGTGCGCCTGCCGTGCCCAGTTGCGGTCGGGGCATCCCTGTATTCATGACGGGGCCGTGGAAGGGCTTTCTGTCACGGAGCGCTGAGGACAGTCGGGTATCGAGCCGTGTGGCGTGGGCACCGCCGGCTGTGAGAGGGACGGGAATGGAACCCACCGAGAGGGCCGCCCCGGGCTCACGGCTGCGCCTGGGCCTGCGCCGCATGGCGGCCGTAGGGCGATGCAGACGGGGGGACGGGCGGTCCGCGGGGCACCCGGCCGCCCAGGGGCGCCCGGTGGCGTACACCGTGGACGCGCGGGGCGCCGGACCGCCGGCCGTGGGGCAGCCGGTCGCCGGGCAGGCGGCCGGCGGGCGGCCTGGGGCCGGACGCACTCCCGGGCGGCCCCCGCGGGGTTCGGGACGGTCGCCGCGCGGTCCCCGGGCGTCCTCGCCGGGCACCGGGCTGCCCCCGCACCGCACCGGACTGCCCGGAGCGGACGCCGAACGCCACCCGTCCTGGCCCGCGTTGCCCACCGCGGTCGTCGGGGCGGCGGCGTTCGTCCTGGGCGTCGGCTTCCTGCGGGCGTTCACCGGCGGTCACGCGCTCTTCCCGTCCGGCCGGGTCGGCTGGTCGCTGGCCGTGCTGACCGGGATCATCGTCGGTCACCTGGTGATGCTGGGCCGCTCCCGGTGGTGGGGCGGCACCGGCTCGGGCAGCGCCCTCACCCTCGCGGTGCTGCTGCTCTACGGCTGGGTCCCGGCCGGCCTGGTCAGCCTCACCGTGGTCGTACTGGTCGGCGTAGCCAGGCGGGGCCGCTGGCGCCAGGGCATCCTGCACGGCGCGGTGGACCTGCTCGGCATCAGCGCCGGCGCGCTGGTGCCGGCCCTCTTCGGGTCCGTACCGTCCGTCGAGTCCCCCTCGACCCCGGACACCTGGGGCCTGCACACCGCTGCCGAGGTGGTGCTGGCCGCCGCCGCGTACCTCGTGGTCACCCGCACCCTCCTGTGGTACCTGCGCACCCCGCGCGCCGGACTGCCCACCGTCGCCCGCACCGACCTGGTCAGACAAGGCCTGGTCGCGGTCGCGCTGCTCGGCATAGCGCCGCTGATCTGCGTGGTCGCGTACGCCCGGCCGATCCTGCTGCCGCTGTTCGCCATCCCGCTGATCGCGCTCGACTCCACCCTGTGGATAGCCAGGGCCCGGGCGGAGGAGCAGCTGCGCGATCCGCTGACCGGGCTGCCCAACCGCCAGTGGCTGCTGGAACGTATCTGGACCGCGCTGGACGACGCCGAGCGCGTCGGCGCCCGTGCCGCCCTGATGCTGATCGACCTCGACCGTTTCCGATCGGTCAATGACACTCTCGGTCACCTCGCCGGTGACCGGCTGCTGCTGCAGATCGCCGACCGGCTGAGGCTGGCCCTGCCGCGCGGGGCGGAGGCCGCGCGGCTCGGTGGCGACGAGTTCGCCGTGTTACTGCCGGTCGCCGGCTCCACGACGTCCGCGACCCGGGTCGCCCGCGGTCTGGTCTCCGCGCTCAGCTCGCCGCTCGACCTCGACGGGCTCACCCTCGTGCTGGAGGCCAGCGCGGGCGTCGCCGTCTTCCCCGACCACGCCCTCGACGCCGAGGGGCTGCTGCGGCGGGCGGACGTGGCGATGTACCAGGCCAAACGGGGCCGTACCGGCGTCGAGGTCTACGAGTCCAAGCGGGACTCCAACACCCCCGACCGGCTGGGGCTCCTGGGCGACCTGCGCCGGGCCCTGGACGCCCACGAGGTCCAGCTCCACTACCAGCCCAAGGTCCGTTTCGACGGACAGGTGGCGGGCCTGGAGGCCCTGGTCCGCTGGGTGCACCCGGAGCGCGGCCGGGTCCCGCCGGACGAGTTCATAGCGATCGCCGAGTCCTCCGGTCTGATGCCGCACCTCACCGAGTACGTGCTGGAGACCGCCCTCGGGCAGGTCGCCCGGTGGCGTTCCCAGGGCCTGTTCGTGCCGGTCGCGGTCAACGTCTCCCCGCGCGACGTCCACAGCCCCGGCTTCGCCGGCTCCGTCGCGGCGCGACTGGCCCGGCACGGCGTGCCGGCGGGGGCGCTCCAGCTGGAGATCACCGAGCACGTCCTCCTGGAGGACCCGCAGCGCGCCGCCGACACCCTCAACGCGCTGACCGGCCACGGCGTGAAGATGTCCCTGGACGACTTCGGCACCGGCTACTCCTCCCTCGTGCACCTGCGGCGGCTGCCCGTCAGCGAACTGAAGATCGACCGCTCCTTCGTGGCCCGGCTGGCCGTCGACACCGAGGACGCCGAGATCGTGCGCTGCACCGTCGACCTCGCCCACTCGCTCGGCCTGCTCGTCGTCGCCGAGGGCGTCGAGGACGACGAGACCTGGGAACGCCTGCGCGACCTCGGCTGCGACGCCGTCCAGGGCTGGCTGGTCGCGGCCGCGATGCCGCCCGAGGAGACCACGGCCTGGCTCCTCGCCCGCGGCTCCCGAGGCTGGCAGCGCCCGGCGGCCCTCCCGGTGGCGGCGTCCGACGACTCGACCCGCCCGGCCTGACACCGCCCCGGGCCGGCCGTGCGGGTGCGGCCGGTGCGGTGTCGGGGGCGGTGCCGGCCCGGGTTCCGGCGTGTCGATCACGGCACCGGTGTGCCGTGATTCCGGTGGCGGGGGAAACCGTTTCACGGGTACGGGGCGGTGCCCCATAGGATTGGGGCCTGTCGTCACCTTCCCGCCCGCCGCTCCACGCCTGGCCCGGATCGCGACGGCCTAGTCCCGAACCGCACACTCACCCCAGAGGATCGCTGCATGCCTGGCATTACGCGCGAGGAGGTCGCCCACCTCGCCCGGCTGGCGCGTCTGGAGCTGAAGCCCGAAGAACTCGACCACTTCGCAGGCCAGCTCGACGACATCATCGGCGCGGTGGCCCGCGTCAGCGAGGTCGCCGACCAAGACGTACCGCCGACCTCGCACCCGCTGCCGCTGACGAACGTCATGCGCCCGGACGAGGTCCGTCCCTCGCTCACCCCCGAGCAGGCGCTCTCCGGCGCCCCGGCCCAGGAGCAGCAGCGTTTCAAGGTGCCGCAGATCCTGGGGGAGGACTGAATCCCATGACGGACATCATCAAGCTCACGGCCGCCGACACCGCCGCGAAGATCGCCTCCGGCGAGCTCACGGCCGTCCAGGTCACCGAGGCACACCTGGCCCGGATCGAGGCCGTCGACGAGAAGGTGCACGCCTTCCTGCACGTCGACCGCGAGGGCGCCCTCGCCCAGGCCCGTGCCGTCGACGAGAAGCGCGCCAAGGGGGAGAAGCTCGGCCCGCTGGCCGGCGTGCCCCTCGCGCTCAAGGACATCTTCACCACCGAGGGCATCCCGACCACCGTCGGCTCCAAGCTCCTCGAGGGCTGGATCCCGCCGTACGACGCGACGCTCACCCAGCGGCTCAAGGCCGCCGACGTCGTCATCCTCGGCAAGACCAACATGGACGAGTTCGCCATGGGGTCGTCGACCGAGAACAGTGCCTACGGCCCGACCGGCAACCCCTGGGACCTCACCAAGATCCCCGGTGGCTCCGGCGGCGGCTCGAGCGCCGCGCTCGCCTCCTTCCAGGCCCCCCTGGCCATCGGCACCGACACCGGCGGCTCCATCCGCCAGCCGGCCTCCGTCACCGGAACGGTCGGTGTGAAGCCGACCTACGGCGCGGTCTCCCGCTACGGCATGGTGGCGTTCTCCTCCTCCCTGGACCAGGGCGGCCCCTGTGCCCGCACGGTCCTGGACGCGGCCCTGCTGCACGAGGTGATCGCCGGACACGACCCGCTCGACTCCACCTCCATCGACGCCCCGGTCCCGCCGGTCGTCGAGGCCGCCCGCAACGGCTCGGTCCAGGGCATGCGCGTCGGCGTGGTCAAGCAGTTCCGCGGCGAGGGCTACCAGGCCGGCGTCATCCAGCGGTTCGACGAGTCCGTCGAACTGCTCAGGGAACTGGGCGCCGAGATCGTCGAGCTGGACTGCCCGTCCTTCGACCTCGCGCTGTCGGCGTACTACCTGATCGCCCCCTCCGAGTGCTCCTCCAACCTCGCCCGCTTCGACGGCCTGCGCTACGGCCTGCGGACCGGCGACGACGGTACGCACTCCGCCGAGGAGGTCACCTCGCTGACCCGCGAGGCCGGCTTCGGCCCGGAGGTCAAGCGCCGCATCATGCTCGGCACGTACGCCCTGTCGAGCGGCTACTACGACGCGTACTACGGCAGCGCCCAGAAGGTCCGTACGCTCATCAAGCAGGACTTCGACAAGGCGTTCGAGCAGGTCGACGTGATCGTCTCGCCGACGACCCCCACCACCGCCTTCGCGATCGGTGAGCGTGCCGACGACCCGATGGCGATGTACCTGGCCGACCTGTGCACCATCCCGACCAACCTGGCGGGCAACGCGGCCATGTCGCTGCCCTGCGGCCTCGCGCCCGAGGACAACCTGCCGGTCGGACTGCAGATCATCGCCCCGGTCATGAAGGACGACCGCCTCTACAAGGTGGGTGCTGCCGTCGAGGCCGCCTTCGTGGAAAAGTGGGGCCACCCGCTGATCGAGGAGGCTCCGTCGCTGTGAGCGCACTGTCCAAGGCCAAGGGCTTCAAGAAGTCCAAGTCGGGTCTGTACGTCTCGATGGCCACCTCGGCGTTCGGCGCCGTGGGTGTCTACAAGCAGATCAAGAAGGCGCGTGGCGACAACGACACGCTGCGGCTGATCGACGCCGTCGTCACCGCCACCGCGGTCGTCACCAACCTCGCCCTCCTCTACCGCGAGCTGAAGCGGCTGGGCGACGACGACGTCCTGCTGGGCTGAGAGGGAAGTTTCACCGTGACCACCACGATCGACCTGGTGTCGTACGAGGACGCGCTGGCGTCGTACGACCCCGTCATGGGCCTCGAGGTCCATGTCGAGCTCGGCACCAGGACCAAGATGTTCTGCGGCTGCTCGACCACCCTGGGCGCCGATCCGAACACCCAGACCTGCCCCACCTGTCTCGGCATGCCGGGCGCGCTCCCCGTCGTCAACGCGATCGGCGTCGAGTCCGCCGTCAAGATCGGCCTCGCGCTGAACTGCGAGATCGCCGAGTGGTGCCGCTTCGCCCGGAAGAACTACTTCTATCCGGACATGCCGAAGAACTTCCAGACCTCCCAGTACGACGAGCCGATCGCCTTCGACGGCTACCTCGACGTGCAGCTGGAGGACGGCGAGACCTTCCGCGTGGACATCGAGCGCGCCCACATGGAGGAGGACACCGGCAAGTCGACGCACGTCGGCGGCGCCACCGGCCGTATCCACGGCGCGTCCCACTCCCTGCTCGACTACAACCGCGCCGGCATCCCGCTCATCGAGATCGTCACCAAGCCGATCGAGGGAGCGGGCGAGCGTGCCCCCGAGGTCGCGCGCGCCTACGTGCGTGAGCTGCGCGAGCTCATCCGGGCGCTCGGCGTGTCCGAGGCCCGGATGGAGATGGGCCAGATGCGCTGCGACGTCAACCTGTCGCTGCGCCCGCACGGGCGGGAGAAGTTCGGCACCCGCTCGGAGACGAAGAACGTCAACTCGCTGCGGTCCGTGGAGCGCGCGGCCCGCTTCGAGATCCAGCGGCACGCCGCCGTGCTGAACGACGGCGGGACGATCATCCAGGAGACCCGGCACTTCCACGAGGACACGGGGTCGACGACCTCCGGCCGCGTGAAGGAGGAGGCCGAGGACTACCGGTACTTCCCGGAGCCCGACCTGGTCCCGGTGGCGCCGTCCCGCGAGTGGGTCGAGGAACTGCGCGCCGGGCTGCCCGAGCTGCCGCTGGTGCGTCGCAACCGGCTCCGCGAGGAGTGGGCGGTCTCCGGCACCGACATGCAGTCGATCCTCAACGCGGGTGCGCTGGACCTGATCGTCGCCACGATCGACGCCGGCGCGGACGCGGCCTCCGCCCGCAAGTGGTGGATGGGCGAGCTGGCCCGCGCCGCCAACGAGTCCGCCAAGGCGCTCGACGAGCTGGCGATCACGCCGGAGCAGGTCGCCCGCCTCACCGAGCTGGTGAACGCCGGGGACCTCAACGACAAGCTGGCCCGTCAGGTCATCGAGGGCGTCCTCGCGGGCGAGGGCACGCCGGACGAGGTCGTCGAGAAGCGCGGTCTGAAGGTCGTCTCCGACGAGGGCGCGCTCACCAAGGCCGTGGAGGAGGCCATCGCCGGCAACCCGGCCATCGCGGACAAGATCCGCGGCGGCAAGGTCGCCGCGGCCGGCGCGCTGGTCGGTGCCGTCATGAAGGCCACCCGCGGCCAGGCGGACGCGGCCCGCGTGAAGGAGCTGATCCTTCAGCAGCTGGGCGTCGAGGGCTGATCCCGCACAGCGGCCAGGGGGTGCACCGGTCTCCGGTGCACCCCCTCGGCATGCGGTCGGCGGCGGCCGGTCAGACGCGCCGGCCCACCACGCGGGTGAAGCCCAGTGTCTGCCCGCGGTCCGCGCGCACCATCTCCGCCGAGGTCCGGGCCATGTCCGCCATGAAGTCGCTGGAGCTCTCCTCGGCACACACCTCGCTCCACAGCAGCCAGTCCCGCCAGCCGTCCGGCTGCCAGTCGGCCGCCTCGACCGCCACCGCCCCGCTGCGGGACCAGTGGCGGTGCCACCAGCCGGGGGAGTGGAAGGACCAGAAGGCGGGCTCCCAGAAGGGCTTCAGATGCTCCGGCGGCTCGGTGCCCTCGAGCTCCTCGCGGGTCGCGGGGACGACGACACCGATCCGCCCACCCGGCCTGAGCAGCCGGGTCAGCGTCGGCAGGTACAGATCGTCGGTGCCGAAGTAGTGGTACGCGTCGATGGAGACGATCGCGTCGAAGCTCTCCTCCCCGAAGGGCAGGTCGTGCGCCTCGGCGAGAACCGGCAGCACCCGGTCGGCGACGCCCGCCTCGGCGATGCGGCGCGCGTTCTCGTCGGGCTTGATCCACAGGTCGGCGGCGGTGACCTGAACGTCGTACTCCCGGGCCAGGAAGACGGACGTCATCGCCCGTCCGCAGCCCAGGTCGAGCACGCGGGCGCCGGGGCGCAGGGTGTCGAGGCCGAGGGCCGGGGCCAGCCATTCCAGCAGCCACAGCGCGTGCGGGCCCATCTGGTTCTCGATGGTCCAGCGGACGTCGTAGGCGCTGCTGCGGGGGTAGTGGGGGAGGGCCAGGCGGTCAGTGAGGTCGTCGTGCGGGGGGTGCGATGTGATGTCCGACATGGGTGAACGGGCTCCTCGGGTCCGTGTAAGGGGAAAGTACTGCGTCGGGAACCGGGCGGACCGGCATCAAAGCACCTGCTTCGGTCGGCGGCGGGCTGCCGCGGAACGTCGGACCGACGGACGGTAACAGGTGGGCGCCGCCCCCGCATCAGGGTTTCCGAGGCCGAGGCGATACGCTCCCGCGGCATGAGTGGACGCGCAGATTCCGACATACCCCTGAAGACCCGGGGGGAGCCGGCCGAAGCGCCGCAGGACGCCGATGCCGACGAGGAGACGAGCGCCGCCGGGACCGCCGGGGTCGACGGTCCCGGCGAGGACGCCGAGACCGTCGAGGATGAGGACACCGAGGAAGAGGACGCCGAAGCCGACGAGCGGGAGGCGCGCAGGGCACGGTGGGCCGCGGTCTGCACCGGCGCGGTGCTCGCCCTCGCGGGACTGGCCGCCGCCCTGCTCCGGCTCACCGGCTCCGCTCCGCTCCTCGTCCCGGCGGCCTACGCCTGCGGGGCCGGCGGCTGCGCCCTCGCCGCCGTACTGGGCTCACGCGGCCGGACCCGCAGGGCGCTGTGGCTGTTGGTCGCGGGGCTGATGGTGATGGCGCTGGGGGATCAATTCGATTGATGCGTCTGATGCGTCTGATGCGTCTGATGCGTCTGATGCGTCTGATGCGTCTGATGCGGTTGGTTCGGCTGAGCCGCGGGTCGAAGCGGGTGGGTGAAGGGTGAGCCGGGTCATGTCCGACGGCGGAGGCGGTGTGTCTGTCCGGTGAGTCGTTCCTCAGCGCTGTGAATAAGGACACGAAAGCGACTATCGATCACTTTTGCCTGTAACAGTTGCATTGCATTGCTCATGCGTTCTTTGCGGGTTGTTCCGGTCATATCGACTGCTCCCGGTCAAAGATCCACACCGTCACCATGGGAGCACGTTTCGTGGCAGCCCTCGCACGCTGGTGTGTCCGACGCCGTCTGATCACGGTCCTGCTGTGGCTCCTCGCCTTCGGCGGGGTCGCGGCGGGGGCCTTCGCTACCGGATCCACGTACTCGAACGACTACGACGTGCCCGGCACCGAGTCCGGACACGCCGCCACACTGCTGCACGAGGGCTTCCCGGCCCTGGGGGGTGACAGCGACACCCTCGTCTGGCACACCCCGTCCGGCAGCGTCCGGGACCCCGGCGTCGAACAGACCATGACCCGCACCCTGGACCGGATCGAGGAACTGCCCGGCGTCACCGCCGTGACCGGCCCGTACGACGCCCAGGGCCCCGGCCGGATCAGTGCCGACGGCCGCACCGCCTACGCCACCGTCACCTTCGACGACCCGGCCAAGGACATCGACCCGGCCGAGGCGGCCGTCGTGCTCGAGGCGGCCCAGACCGCGGAGAGCGACGGACTCCAGGTCGAGGTGGGCGGCAGCGCCGCCGCACTGACCGAGGCCCCCGAGGGGCACCTCGCCGAGGTCGTCGGTGTGGCCGTCGCCGCCGTCGTGCTCTTCCTCGCCTTCGGCTCGCTCGCCGCCTCGCTGCTCCCCATCGCCACCGCGCTGGTCGGGGTCGGCACCGCCTACGCCGGAATCGTGCTGCTCGGGCACGTGATGACCGTCGCCGACTTCGCGCCCATGCTCGGCATGCTGATCGGACTGGGCGTCGGCATCGACTACGCGCTGTTCATCGTGACCAGGCACCGGCGCGGACTGAAGCGCGGGCTGTCCGTCACCGAGGCCGCCACCGAGGCCGTCGCCACCACCGGACGCGCGGTCGTGTTCGCGGGTGCCACCGTGTGCATAGCCCTGCTGGGCATGCTGATCCTCCGGCTGAACTTCCTCAACGGCGTCGCCGTCGCGGCCTCACTCACCGTCGTGCTGACCGTGGCCGCCTCCATCACCCTGCTGCCCGCCCTGCTGTCGTTCATCGGCATGCGCGCGCTCAACCGCCGCGAGCGGCGCCGACTGGCGGAACTCGGCCCCCAGCCCGACCTGCCGACCGGCTTCGCCGCCCGCTGGTCGGTCTTCGTCGAGCGCCACCCCAGGCTGCTCGGCGCGCTCGCACTGGTCGTGATGGCGGTACTGGCGCTGCCCACCCTCTCCCTGCACCTCGGCACCTCCGACCAGGGCAACGCACCCAAGACGTCCACCACCCGCCAGGCCT
Organism: Streptomyces sp. GDS52; assembly: GCF_052246875.1. Taxonomy (NCBI): domain Bacteria; kingdom Bacillati; phylum Actinomycetota; class Actinomycetes; order Kitasatosporales; family Streptomycetaceae; genus Streptomyces; species Streptomyces sp. GDS52. The sequence continues at coordinate 2,062,626 of NZ_CM125966.1, read as the reverse complement.
ACGACCTCCTTGCCGACGGCTTCGGGCCCGGGGTCAACGGCCCCCTCACCCTCGTCACCGAGGTCGACGGCGCCGCCGACCGGCTCGCCCTGGACCGGCTCGGCCCCACGCTGAACGCGACCGAGGGCATCGCGTCCGTGGGACCGGTGGTCCACAGCTCCGGCGGTGACACCGCGTACCTCACCGTGGTGCCCGAGTCCTCCCCGCAGTCGAAGCAGACCAGCGACCTCGTCGACCGGCTGCGCCAGGACGTGCTGCCGCGCGCCGAGACCGGTACCACCCTCGATGTACAGGTCGGTGGGGTGACGGCCGGCTACGACGACTTCGCCGACGTCATCGTCGGCAAGCTGCCCGTGTTCGTGGGCGTCGTCGTCGGCCTGGGCTGTCTGCTGCTCCTGCTCGCCTTCCGGTCCATCGCCATCCCGCTCAAGGCCGCCGCGATGAACGTGGCCGCCGTCGCCGGCGCCTTCGGCGTGGTCGTGGCGATCTTCCAGTGGGGCTGGGGCAGCGAACTGCTCGGCCTCGGCAGCGCGGGCCCCATAGAACCCTTCCTTCCCGTGATCATGGTGTCGGTCCTCTTCGGGCTCTCCATGGACTACCAGGTCTTCCTCCTCAGCCGCATGTACGAGGAATGGCTGGAGACCGGTGACAACCGGCGCGCGGTACGGGTCGGCCTCGCGGAGACCAGCAGGGTGATCAACTCCGCGGCCGTGATCATGATCTCGGTCTTCCTCGCCTTCGTCCTGACCGGCGACCGCGTGATCGCCATGTTCGGCATCGCGCTCGCCGTGGCCGTCGCCATCGACGCCTTCGTGCTGCGGACCCTGCTGGTCCCCGCGCTCATGCATCTGCTCGGCGGGGCCAACTGGTGGCTGCCGCGCTCGCTGGACCGGATCCTGCCGCGCATCAGCATCGAGCCTCCCGAGGCCCGCGCCGCCCATGAAAAGCTGATCACGGCCACGGCCACGACCACGGACGCCGGGGTGGCGACCGTGCCCGCGCAGCAGGAGGGGCGGAACCGGGATGTACGCGATACGACTGGGTGACGACGGAGCCGAACTGCGCCCCCTGGAGCCCTGGCACGCGGAGGAGTTCCTCGCCCATCTGGAGCGGGGCCGGGAGTTCATCAACCAGTACGTCCCCTTCGGCTCCCGGGCCACCGACGTGCCCACCGCGCGGGAGGCGCTCCAGCGGTACGCCGACCTCCGCGCCGCCGACACGGCCTCGCTGCACGGCCTGTGGCTGGACGGCAGGCTCGTGGGCGGGGTGCTCACCCTCCACTTCGACGCCGAGAACGGCACCTGTGAGGTGGGCTGCTGGCTCGAGCCCGCCGCCACCGGACGCGGGCTCGTCACCCGCGCGATGCGGGTGCTGATCGACTGGGCGGTCGAACAGCGCGGCATCCACCGCGTGGAGTGGGTCGCCGCCGCCGGCAACGAGTCCAGCCTCAACACCGCCCGCCGGCTCGGCATGACCCGGGACGGGGTGCGCCGCGAGGCCCATCTCCACCACGGCGTACGGCACGACCTGGAGGTGTGGTCGGTCCTGGCCCCCGAATGGCGGCGGACCCGCGCCCGTGCGGACCGATAGCGCCCGCGCCCCGGAGTCGTCCGGGCCGCATCCGGGATGGATCCGGGACGCACCGCGATCACGGGGCCTTAGGCCGTTCACGGGCCCCATGGGCGGCCTAAGGCCCCTCACCCGTGTCCCGCCGCATGTCTAAGGCCCCGACGGCCGCCGAAGATGCGGAACTCTTCCGATGTGGCCGGCCCGCCTGGGAGACGAAGGTGGAGGCATCGCGGAAAGCGATGTCCGACACCCACTCTCCGAGGGAACACACCATGTACGAGTACGAGATCCACACGTACCGTTCCGCCGAGCTCATCCGCGAGGCCGAGCAGGAGCATCAGGCCCGCGAGGCCGTCCGCCTCGAGCGCGCCGCCCGCCGCAAAGCAGCGGCGCGGGGCGCCGAACCCGGGAGCCATAGCCGCGGCCCACGCCGGCACCGGTTCACCCGAGCCGTGTGAACACCGAGCGGAACAGAGGACTCCGGCCTGCTCCCGCTGCCGACGGGCGCCGTCCGGTGGTGCCCCGCTCGGTGAAAACCGGTGCCGCGATGTCGGACCCCCGTGCGATGCTCGGGGCTGTGGAGACCAGGACCGTCAGTCCCGTGTTCGTCGGCCGTGCCGGTGAACTCGACGCGTTGAACACCGCGCTCGCCCGCGCCACCGCAGGCGCGGGCGAGCCGCAGGCGCTGCTCATCGGAGGAGAGGCCGGCGTCGGGAAGACCCGCCTCGTCGAGGAGTTCGCCGCCGAGGCCCGCCGCCGGGGCGCGGTCGTCGCGCCCGGCGGCTGCGTCGAGATCGGCGCCGACGGGCTGCCCTTCGCCCCCTTCTCCACCGCCCTGCGCGGGCTGCGCCGCGAACTGCCCGGCCGGCTCGCCGCCGCGGCCGCCGGACAGGAGGAGGAACTGGCCCGCCTGCTGCCCGAACTCGGCACCGTCGCTCCCGAGGCCCGGCGCGACGAACAGGGCATGGCCCGCCTCTTCGAACTCACCGCCCGCCTGCTGGAGCGCGTCGCTGCCGAGCACACCGTCGTCCTCGCCCTGGAGGACCTGCACTGGGCGGACGCCTCCACCCGGCATCTGCTCTCCTACCTCTTCCGCACCCTGCGCACCGGCCGTCTCGTCGTCCTCGCCACCTACCGCTCCGACGACATCCACCGACGCCACCCGCTGCGCCCCCTCCTCGCCGAACTCGACCGGCTCCGCACGGTCCACCGCATCGAACTCCCCCGCTTCAACCGCGAGGAGGTCGGCCGTCAGATCGCCGGCATCCTCGCCCGGGAACCCGAACCGGACCGCGTCGACGAGATCTTCGAACGCTCCGACGGCAACGCCTTCTTCGTCGAGGAACTCGCCGTCGCCTCCCGCGAGGGCCACCGCACCGGTCTCACCGACTCCCTGCGCGATCTGCTCCTGGTCAGGGTCGAGCGCCTGCCGGAGAGCGCCCAGCAGGTGGTCCGGTTCGTCGCCGAGGGCGGCTCCACGGTCGAGTACCGGCTGCTGTCCGCCGTCGCCCGGCTCGCCGAGGACGACCTCCTCGACGCGCTGCGCTCGACGGTGAACGCCGGCATCCTCACGCCCGCGCCCGAGCGCGACGGCTACCGCTTCCGCCACTCCCTGGTCCGCGAGGCCGTCAGCGACGACCTGCTGCCCGGCGAACGCTCCCGCCTCAACCGCCGCTACGCCGAGGCCCTGGAGGCCGACCCCACGCCGGTGCCCGCCGACGAGCGGGTGACGCGCCTGGCCAGCTACTGGTACCACGCCCACGACGCGGCCAAAGCGCTGCCCGCCGTCCTCGACGCCTCCGTCGAGGCCCGCCGACGCCATGCCTACTCCGAGCAACTGGGCCTGCTGGAGCGGGCGATGGAGCTCTGGGACGCCGTCCCCGACGACATACGGGCCACCCTGCGCCCCCTCGACTACGCCGAGGTCTACCCTCCCTGCGGCTGCGACCCCGAGACCACCCCCCTGCGCTACCTCGACCTGATGGCCGAGGCCGCCGTCGCCGGACGGTTCTGCGGGGAACGCGAACGCGCCATGAAGATCACCAAGCGCGCCCTGCGCCTCCTGGACGAGGATCCGGACCCCCTGCGCGCCGCCTGGTTCTGGGTGCAGCGCTCCCGGCTGACCCAGTCCCTCGCCCGCGGTGACGGCTGGGCCGAACTCAGCACCGCACAGGACCTGGTGCGCGGCCTGCCTCCCTCCGAGGTGCACGCCGACGTCCTCGCCGTGGCCGCCGGCTGGTGGATGCTGCACGAACCGGGCCCGGAAGCCATGGCCGCCGCCGAACGGGCTGTCGAGTACGCGCGCATGGTCGGTGCCCACGACATCGAGCTCAACGCCCGGCTCACCCTCGGCGGCCTCATGGTCGACGCCGGCGACATCGACCGCGGCCTCGCCGAGCTGTACGGCGTCAAAGACCGGGCGACCGAACTGGACGTGATCACGGTGGTGTGCCGCAGCCATGTGAACCTGCCGTCCGTCCTCGAAGGCGTCGGCCGCTCGGAGGAGGCGGTGGGCCTGCTCCGCGAAGGCGTCCGGCTGACCCGCAGGCTCGGACTGCTGGACACCGAGGGCTGGGTGTGGTGCAACCTCGCCGAATCCCTCCACTCCCTCGGCCGCTGGGACGAGGCAGCCGAGGCCGTGGCCAACGCCCAGCACCTGGAACAGAGCGCCAAACCGCGGGCCGGAGCCTGGATGCTCCTGGCTCATCTCGCCCTCGGCCGGGGCGAGATGGCTGCGGCCGAACGCCATCTGAGCACCGCCCGTGCCTCCTTCGGCACCCATGACCCCATGCCGCAGTACTCCCTGCCGATGGCCTCGGTCGCCATCGGCATCGCCGCCGCCGAGGGCCGCCTCCCCGACGCCCGGGCCGAACTGCTCACCGCCCTCGACACCGGCCTGCCGCCCGGCACCCAGCGCTACGGCTGGCCGCTTCTGCTCGCCGCCACGACCGCCGAAGCCGACGCCTACGGCAACCCGGCGACTGAACCGGACCGCCCCCAGATCCTCGAACACCTCCGTACGGCGGCCAAGACCCTGGCAACCGGCGTCCCCGTATGGCAGGCGTACGACATATGGCTGCGCGCCGAACTGCTGCGCGCCGAGGGCCGGCCGGCGCCGGAGGAGTGGGCCGCCGTCGTCGCCGCGCTGGAACCGCTGGAGCGGCCCTACGACCTCGCGCGGGCCCGCTTCCGGCTCGCCGAGGCGCTGCTCGCCTCCGGGGCGGGCGAGGACGAGCGTGCCCGCGCCACGGAGCTGCTGCGGCTGTCCGGAGCCGTCGCCGAGCACCTCGGAGCCGCCCCGCTGGCCCGGTCGGTCGCCCAGCTGGCCCGGCGCGCCCGCCTCGCCCCGGCCACCGCCGCTCGGGAGCCCGCCCCGGCGTCCACGGATCCGGCCGACGCCCTCGGCCTCACCGGCCGGGAACGCGACGTCCTGCGCCTGGTGGCCGCCGGCCACACCAACCGCCGTATCGCCGAGCAGCTCTTCATCTCGCCGAAGACGGCCAGCGTCCACGTGTCCAACATCCTCGCCAAACTGGGCGTCTCCGGCCGGGGCGAGGCGGCGGCGCTGGCCCATCGGCTGGGCCTCTTCCCGGCCTCGGCAGGGAAGAGGCAGGCCGCGGGATGATGGGTGCCATGCCCACGCGGCCCTGGAAAGGGGAGCGATGTTCAACGCCTTCGAGGAACTGTTCGCACCCGGCCGCACACACACCCGCGACGAGCAGAAGCGGCTGGAGCTGTCCCGGGAGGACGTCGGTGACGCCGACCCCGGACGCGGCCCGATAGACCTCGCGTCCGGAAAGGTCGTCGTCCGCCCGTCACCGGCCGAACCGCAACAGGAACCGGAACCGGACGAGGGCCCCTAGCTCACCCGTACCTCCAGGATGCGGTCGTCGCCCTTCTTCGGGGTGAGGTGGCCGTCCGTGTTGCTGGTGACCAGCCACAGCTTGTCGCCGCCGGCCGACGCCACCGTGCGCAGCCGGCCGTACTCACCCTCGAGGAAGGCCTGCGGTTCCGCCGAGACCTCCGTGCCCTTGAGCGGGATCCGCCACAAACGCTCGCCGCGCAGGCCCGCCATCCAGATCGACCCCTCGGCGTACGCGATGCCGCTGGGGGATGCCTCGTCCGTCCTCCACTGGGCCACCGGATCGTGGAAGCCGTCGTCGGACGAGCCTTCGGCCTCGGGCCAGCCGTAGTTGTCACCGGGCTTGATCGCGTTCAGTTCGTCCCAGGTGTTCTGGCCGAACTCCGAGGCGAACAGGCGCTGTTTGCCGTCCCAGGCCAGGCCCTGCACATTGCGGTGGCCGTACGAGTACACCGGGGAGTCGGGGAACGGGTTGCCCGGTGCCGGCTCACCCTCCGGGGTCAGCCGAAGGATCTTGCCGCCCGGGGACTCCTTGTCCTGGGAGAGCCCGGTGTCCCCGCTCTCGCCCGTGCCCACGTACAGCATCTTGTCCGGGCCGAACGCGATCCGGCCGCCGTTGTGGACCATCCCCTTGGGGATGCCGCGGAAGACGGTGTCGGGTGCGCCCAGCTGCTTGCCCGCGGGCTTCTTCTCGTCGTAGATCATCCGGACGATGCGGTTGTCCGAGGCCGAGGTGAAGTAGGCGTAGACCATGTGGTCCGAGGCGAACTCGGGGGAGAGCGCGATGCCGAGCAGGCCCCCCTCGCCGCCCGGCGCCACCCCCGGCACCTCGCCCAGCTCGGACTTCTCGCCCGTCTCCGTGTCGACCCGGGTGATCGTCGCCTCGTCCCGGGAGGACACCAGCAGATCGCCGTCGGCCAGGGGCGCGAGACCCCAGGGGGTGTTCAGGTCCTCGGTGACCGTGCGGAGCACCTTCACCGAGCCCTTCGCCGGCGGTGTCTCCTCGGCGCCGCGCTCCGCGGGCGAGGACTGCCCCGTCGCACGGCTCGACGGGCTGTCGCCTCCCTCCGGCGCCCCTCCGTCGCCGGAGGAACATCCGGCCGTCAGCAGAAGCGCGGCGGTCAGCACAGCCGTAACGGCTCGATGATGCACGATCTTGTCCCTTCGACGCGGCAGGTTCTCCCAGTCATACCCCGCTCGCGCCCCACAGGTTCCCGATCACGCGGGTCCGAACCGCCGATCACCGCGCGGTCCGGGCTCGGCCCCTGCCCCAGTCCGGTTTCAGCCCCTGCCCCAGACCTGCCTCAGTCCCACGATCCCTGTGCCGCGGGCAGTGCCGCGATCTCCGCCAGGTCGGTCTCCGTCAGGCGCAGCTCCGCCGCCCCGGCGTTCTCGGCGACCCACCGCTCCCGCTTGGCGCCCGGCACCGGGACCACCTGCCCGCCCAGGGACAACACCCAGGCCAGGGCCACCTGCGCCGGGGTGACGTCCGCGCCGTGCCGGCGGGCGATACGGCGCAGGCCGACCACGATCGGCTGGTTCGCGGCCATCATCTCGGCCGTGAAGCGCGGGTGCCGGGCGCGCAGGTCGTCCGCCTCGAATCCCTCCCCCGGCGTCAGCGTGCCGGTCAGGAAGCCGTTGCCGAGCGGCATCGCGGCCAGGAAACCCACGCCGCGTGCCCCGCACCACGGCAACAGCGCCTCCACCGCCTCCGGCGACCACACCGACAGTTCCGCCTGCACCGCGCTCACCGGGAAGACCTGCTGCACCCGCTCCAACTGCCGGATCGTCATGTCATGCAGCCGCGCCCCCGGCCGCCGCGCCGACCGCGCGCCGACCGCGCAGAGCCCCAACGCCCGTACCTTTCCGGCCTGGACGAGTTCGGCCATCGCGCCCCAGGTCTCCTCGACCGGCACCTCCGGGTCCGCGCGGTGCAGCTGGTAGAGGTCGATGACGTCCGTCTGGAGCCGCCGCAGGGACGCGTCACAGGCTCTTCTCACGTACCCGGGGCGGCCGTTGGCCACGATGTGCTGATCGCCCACCAGCAGACCGACCTTCGTCGACACGAAGGCGTCACCGCGCCGCTGCCTCAACACCCGCCCCAGCAGCAGCTCGTTGGTGAACGGGCCGTACATGTCGGCCGTGTCCAGCAGCGTCGAACCCAGGTCGAGTGCCCGGTGCACCGCCCTGAGCGAGTCCTCGCCGCGCTGCCGCGAGGTGCTGTAGGCCCAGCTCATCGGCATGCACCCGAGTCCGACGGCCCCCACCGCGAGTGCCGTCGCGCCGATCGTCCTGCGCTCCACCTGGTCGTGACCCTCCCTCTCCCGGCCACCAACCTAACCTCTGCCGCCGTACGCCCCTGACATAGCCTCCTGGCCATGACTGCTGACGTATGGCTTCCCCTTCCGCCGGACGAGATCGAGGGCCTTCCCGAGGGGCCCGCGTACCGCTTCTGGGACGGCGACGAGGACTTCCCCGCCGATCCGGCCGACTGCGTGTTCTACGTCGTGCCGTACATGAAGCCCAGCGAGGTCGGGGTGCGCCCGCTGCCGCTGATGAGCTCCGTCCGGGTCGTGCAGACCCTGTCCGCCGGCATCGACCACGTGCAGCCGGGTCTGCGGCACCTGCGCCCCGGTGTGCGGCTGTGCAACGCGCGCGGTGTGCACGAGGCGAGCACGGCGGAGCTGACGCTCGCCCTGATCCTGGCCTCGCTGCGCGGCCTGCCCGATTTCGTGCGGGCGCAGGACAAGGGGGAGTGGCTCGGGGGGTTCCGGCCCGCGCTCGCCGACCGGAGCGTGCTCATCGTGGGGTACGGGTCGATCGGCGCGGCGATCGAGGACCGGCTCGCTCCGTTCGAGCTCGCGCGGGTGGCGCGCGTTGCGCGCTCCGAGCGCACCACGGCGCGCGGCCCGGTGCACCCGTTCACCGAACTGCCCTCGCTGCTGCCGGAGGCGGACGTCGTCGTCCTCGCCACCCCGCTGACCGACTCCACCCGGCACCTCGTGGACGCCGGCTTCCTGGCCCGGATGAAGGACGGCGCCCTGCTCGTGAACATGGCGCGAGGGCCCGTCGTCGACACCTCGGCCCTGCTCACCGAGGTGCAGAGCGGCCGCATCACCGCGGCCCTCGACGTCACCGATCCCGAGCCCCTCCCCGCGGAGCACCCCCTGTGGCGGACGCCGGGCGTCCTCATCAGCCCGCACGCCGGCGGGCCCACCTCCGCCTTCCGGCCGCGTGCCGAGCGGTTGCTGGTGGACCAGTTGAACCGTTTCCTGAACCAGGAGGAGCTCCGGAACGTGATCCTGGTGACGGGGGCGGCAAGCACGTAGTCCACTTCGAGTACGGTCCGCTACCGTTCGGATGCGATGAGTGCCCGCGCACCAAGTGATCGTTACGGAGCGTAGAGAAGCTATGTCCCTGAGTGACGATACTGGTGTATCGTCCCGACAGGGGCTGCGCCGCTGACCGATCGGCGCGGGGGTTTGACATTGCGGACTGTGAGGGGGGCGACGGGCGATGCACGGCCTATGGACGAGCGATCCGACGCGACGGAGCCACCGTCGGCGACCCTGGCGCACGACTGCGCGCAGCCGGGGGCGCCGCGGCGAGTGGCCGCTTTGCCCCGAGCCCCGCAACCCGGAGGGCGCGGGGGTGTCGCGGTACCCGAGGGACGTGGAGGCAGCGCGGACCGGGAGGGACCGGTGAGCGCGCCGGCCTCCACGTCCACGCTCGAGGAAGCGGTGCGGGCACAGTCCGCCCCCGGAGCGGCACCGGCCCGTCCGGCGGCCGTGGACCGCCGGACGGGTCTGGTCCCGCAACTCGTCCTGGCCTTCGTCTGCGCGGCCTATGCCATCGGGGCCGCGCTCGGTTGGGGATCGGACCGGCTCGCTCTGATCATGGGTGACTTCGGGCTGAGCGCGGCCGCGGCCGCGGCGGCCGTTTCCTGCTTCCTCCACGCGCGCGGCCGCCGTGTCGGCTTCCGGCCCGCCTGGATGCTGTTCGGCATCTCCTCCGCCATGGCGTCCCTGGGCAACCTGGTCTGGGGGTGGTACGAGGTCGTTCTCGGCGTTCCCGTGCCCAGCCCCAGCTACGCGGACCTGTTCTTCCTGTGCTTCGCGCCCCCCGCCATCGTCGGACTGCTGGTGCTCGCCAAACGGCCCGTGACCAAGGCCGGCTGGGTCTGTCTCGGGCTGGACGCCTGGCTGATCGGCGGCTCCCTGCTCACCCTCGCCTGGAGCCTCGCGCTCGCCCAGGCCGCGCAGGCCGGCGGTGAGGACGTGGCGCGTACCGCGCTGTCCCTGGCCTATCCGCTGCTCGACATCGCCCTGGTCAGCATGGTGCTCGCCCTGCACTTCCGGCGGTCGGCGGTGAACCGCTCCGCGGTCAACACCGCGATCGGCGCGCTCGCGCTCACCGTGATGTGCGACGCCGTGTTCACCTCCCCGCTGCTGCACGACACCTACCGCTCGGGGCAACTGCTCGACGCGGGCTGGTTCGCCGGCTCGCTGCTCCTGGCGTACGCCCCCTGGACCGGACCGAGGAGCGACCGGTCCGAGGACGAGGGGCACCCGCGCGTGGTGCACGAGCACCTGCCCGGCCAGCGCGGCGGACCCGACCACCATCTCCCCGGGCCCGGCCACCACCATCTCCCCGGGCCCGGTGGTGAGCGCGGCCGTTATCCGGTCTCCCGGCCCATAGCCGGTTCCCTCGCCGCGCTCACCCCGTACCTCGCCGCGGCCGTGTGCACCCTGGGCATCCTCTACACCGTCCTCAACGGCCGCAGCGTCGACCGCGTGGTCCTGCTCACCGGTGGCACCGTGGTCCTCGCACTCGTCGTGCGCCAGGGCATCATGCTGCTCGACAACCTCACCCTCACCCAGGAACTGGCGCACAAGGAGAACCACTTCCGCTCCCTGGTGCAGGGCTCCAGCGACGTCATCATGATCGCCGCGCCCAGCGGCATGCTCCGCTACGTCTCCCCGGCCGCCGCCGGGGTGTACGGCCGTCCCGCGGAGGAGCTGGTGGGTACGGAACTGGCCCAGCTCATCCACCCGGAGGACCTGGGCTGCGTCGTGCACGAGGTGCGCCGTTTCCTCGCCGCCAGCCCCGTGGAGGAGCCCACCACGCGCATCGAGTGCCGTTTCCGCTCCGGCGGTGGGGGCACCTCCCGCTCAGGGGGGTCCTCCCGCTCGGGCGAAGCCGAGAGCGGGGGAGGCTGGCTGAACGTGGAGTCGACCGTCAACCGGCATTACGGCGGTCTCATCTTCAACAGCCGGGACGTCACCGAGAGAGTGCGCCTGCAGGCGCAGCTCCAGCACAACGCCGAACACGACCCGCTGACCGACCTGCCCAACCGCTCCCTGTTCACCCGGCGCGTCCAGCAGGCCCTGTCCGGCCGCCGGGCCTCCGACCGGGGTGCCGCCCTCAGGGGCACGGCCGTGCTCTTCATCGACCTCGACGGCTTCAAGGCGGTCAACGACACCATCGGCCACCAGGCCGGGGACGAGCTGCTCATCCACGCCGCCCGCAGACTCCGGGACGCGGTCCGCAAGGGCGACACCGCCTCCCGGCTGGGCGGCGACGAGTTCGCCGCCCTGATCGTGGGCGACGGTGCCCGTGACCGGGAGGCCCGCGAGCGGCACATCCTGGAGCTCGCCGACCGTCTCAGAGTGACCCTGTCCCAGCCCTACCTCATCGACGGCAACGATGTCCGGGTCAACGCCTCCATCGGTGTCGCCTTCGCCGAACCGGCCCTCGGCGCGGGTGAACTGCTGCGCAACGCGGACCTCGCCATGTACCGGGCCAAAGCCGGCGGCAAGGGCCGGGTGGAGCTGTACCGGCCGCAGATGCAGCAGGACGTCGTCCGCAGGGCGGAGCTGGCCACCCGGCTGCGCGCCGCGCTGCACCACGGGGAGTTCGCGCTGCTGCACCAGCCGGTGGTGTCCCTGGAGGACGGCAGGATCACCTCGGTCTGCGCGCAGGCGCGCTGGCGTTCCGCGCAGGGTGTGCTGTTCACCCCCGCGGAGTTCCTGCGCGTCGCCGAGGACAGCGAGAAGACCGCCGAGCTGGACCGCTGGCTGCTGGAGGAGGCGGTCGAACAGGCCGCCGAACGGCAGGCGACGGGGGTGTCGGTGCCCGTGACCGTCCGGCTCGGTGCCCGTCGGCTGCTGGACCGCTCGCTGCCGCTCAGCTCGATCGAGGCCCTGCTCACCCGGTACGGACTGCCCTCCGGCTCGCTGGTCGTCGAGGTGGCCGAAACCGACCCGCGGGTCTGCCTGGACGAGCTGGAGCGCCGCCTGGCCGCCCTCAGGCGCGTCGGCGTCCGCATCGCCCTGGACGGCTTCGGCGACGGCTACGCGGCGATCACCGCTCTCCGGCGGCTCCCCGTGGACGTGCTCAAACTCGACCGCAGCCTGGTCGAGGGCGTGGTCGAGTCCGCGCGGCTGCACAAGATCACCAGCGGGCTGCTGCGGATCGCCGGCGACCTCGGGATGCAGTCCGTGGCCGACGGGGTGGACCTGCCCGAGCAGGTCGTCGCCCTCCGCGCGATGGGGTGCACGCACGGGCAGGGTGTGGCCTTCTCCGGACCCCTGGACGAGTACCGGCTGCGCAGGGCGCTCGGCGCCGGCCGCTGTCCGATGCCGCACGGACCGGCCGAGCCCGTGTTCGCGGGCGGCGGCTCCGGCGGGTACGCGTCGGGGGTGGCCACCATGCTCAGAGGTGGCACGGCTCTGCGCTCACATGGTGAGACGCCTGTCCCACCCACTTGACAGTCGATGCACGCCGGGGGGAGGGTCAATGCCATGCGCACCCGAATTCTCGTACTTGGAAAGCGCGTCGGCTGACGCTGAGCAACGACTGCTCGGCGCCCCCGCCCGGCGCGCTCCCCTCGCTTGCCTTCTGGCACGAGGGGTTTTTTGTTGCACCAGCACCTGCCGCACCGCCCGCACACACCGCACAAACCTCGCAAGAACCCTCAGCATCGAGAAGAGAAGCCGATGACCGAGCAGGCCACCGGGGCCCATCCGCAGCCGCGGCCCCGATCCGGAGGACAGCAGTCCGCCCCCGAGAGCGTCACGGGCGCGCAGTCCCTCATTCGCTCTCTCGAGGAGGTCGGCGCCGACACGGTATTCGGCATCCCCGGCGGTGCGATCCTTCCCGCCTACGACCCGCTGATGGACTCCACCCGGGTGCGTCACGTCCTGGTCCGGCACGAGCAGGGCGCCGGCCACGCGGCCACGGGGTACGCGCAGGCCACCGGCAAGGTGGGCGTCTGCATGGCGACCTCGGGCCCCGGTGCCACCAACCTGGTCACCCCGATCGCCGACGCGCACATGGACTCCGTGCCGCTGGTCGCGATCACCGGCCAGGTCGCCTCCAAGGCGATCGGCACGGACGCCTTCCAGGAAGCGGACATCGTCGGCATCACCATGCCGATCACCAAGCACAACTTCCTGGTCACCAGGGCCGAGGACATCCCCCGGGTGATCGCGCAGGCCTTCCACATCGCCTCCACCGGCCGCCCCGGCCCGGTGCTGGTGGACATCGCCAAGGACGCCCTCCAGGCGAAGACCACCTTCTCCTGGCCGCCCATCATGGACCTGCCCGGCTACCGGCCCGTCACCAAGCCGCACGCCAAGCAGATCCGTGAGGCGGCCAAGCTGATCACCGCCGCGAAGCGGCCGGTCCTCTACGTCGGCGGGGGCGTCATCAAGGCCCGCGCCACGGCCGAGCTGAAGGTCCTCGCGGAACTCACCGGTGCTCCCGTCACCACCACCCTGATGGGACTCGGCGCATTCCCCGACAGCCACCCGCTGCACGTGGGAATGCCGGGCATGCACGGTTCGGTCACCGCCGTCACCGCGCTGCAGAAGGCCGACCTGATCGTCGCCCTCGGAGCCCGCTTCGACGACCGCGTCACCGGCAAGCTGGACAGTTTCGCCCCGTACGCCAAGATCGTGCACGCCGACATCGACCCGGCCGAGATCGGCAAGAACCGCGCCGCCGACGTGCCGATCGTCGGTGACGCCCGCGAGGTCCTCGCCGACCTCGTCCAGGCCGTCCAGAAGGAGCACGCCGAGGAGCACTGGGGCGAGGCCGCCAGGTCGAAGTACGCGGCCTGGTGGAAGGACCTGAGCCGCTGGCGCGACACCTACCCGCTGGGCTACGACCAGCCCGAGGACGGTTCGCTCTCCCCGCAGCAGGTCATCGAGCGCATCGGACAGCTGGCGCCCGAGGGCACGATCTTCACCGCGGGCGTCGGCCAGCACCAGATGTGGGCCGCGCACTTCATCCAGTACGAGAAGCCCGCCACCTGGCTGAACTCCGGCGGCGCCGGAACCATGGGCTACGCCGTCCCGGCGGCCATGGGCGCCAAGGCCGGACAGCCCGGCCGGGCCGTCTGGGCGATCGACGGCGACGGCTGCTTCCAGATGACCAACCAGGAACTCACCACCTGCGCCCTGAACAACATCCCGATCAAGGTCGCCGTCATCAACAACGGCGCTCTCGGGATGGTCCGCCAGTGGCAGACCCTGTTCTACAACCAGCGGTACTCCAACACCGTGCTGGGCTCCGGCCCCGTCGAGACGAACGGCGCCCCCACCGGCCTGAACGGCGGCTCCGCCGTGGGACCGGCCACGCAGCGGAGCGCCGGCACCCGCGTCCCCGACTTCGTCAAGCTGTCGGAGGCCATGGGCTGCCACGCGATCCGCTGCGAGGACCCGGCGGACCTCGACAAGGTCATCGAGGAGGCGAACTCGATCAACGACCGCCCGGTCGTCATCGACTTCATCGTCCACCAGGACGCCATGGTGTGGCCGATGGTCGCCGCCGGCACCTCCAACGACGAGATCATGGCCGCCCGCGACGTCCGACCCGACTTCGGCGACAACGAAGACGACTGAGCGAGAGAGACCCAAGAGATCATGTCCAAGCACACGCTCTCCGTCCTGGTGGAGAACACCCCCGGCATCCTGGCCCGGATCGCCGCGCTGTTCTCCCGCCGCGGCTTCAACATCGACTCGCTCGCCGTCGGTGTCACCGAGCACCCCGACATCTCCCGTATCACCATCGTGGTGAGCGTCGAGGAGTTCCCGCTGGAGCAGGTGACCAAGCAGCTCAACAAGCTCGTCAACGTGCTGAAGATCGTCGAACTCGAGCCGGCCCAGGCCGTTCAGCGCGAGCTCGTTCTGGTGAAGGTGCGCGCCGACAACGAGACGCGTTCCCAGATCGTCGAGATCGTCCAGCTGTTCCGCGCCAAGACGGTGGACGTCTCCCCGGAGGCCGTCACCATCGAGGCCACCGGCAGCAGCGACAAACTGTCCGCCATGCTCAAGATGCTGGAACCGTTCGGCATCAAGGAGCTGGTCCAGTCCGGGACGATCGCGATCGGGCGCGGTGCCCGTTCGATCACCGACCGGTCGCTGCGCGCTCTCGACCGATCGGCGTAAGACGGACCGGGCGGTCGGCGACACTCCCGGCCGCCCGTATTCCGAGACTCCAAAACTTCCCGCCCCCTCGCCGTCATACGGTGGGACGCGACACCCGCACACAAGGAGAGAACCCAAAGTGGCCGAGCTGTTCTACGACGCCGACGCCGACCTGTCCATCATCCAGGGCCGCAAGGTCGCGGTCATCGGTTACGGCAGCCAGGGCCACGCCCACGCCCTGTCGCTGCGCGACTCCGGCGTCGACGTGCGCGTCGGTCTGCACGAGGGCTCCACGTCCAAGGCCAAGGCCGAGGAGCAGGGCCTGCGCGTGGTGACCCCGTCCGAGGCCGCGGCCGAGGCCGACGTCATCATGATCCTCGTCCCGGACCCGATCCAGGCCCAGGTCTACGAGGAGCACATCAAGGGCAACCTGAAGGACGGCGACGCCCTGTTCTTCGGTCACGGCCTGAACATCCGCTACGGCTTCATCAAGCCGCCGGCCGGCGTGGACGTCTGCATGGTCGCCCCCAAGGGCCCGGGCCACCTGGTGCGCCGCCAGTACGAGGAGGGCCGCGGCGTTCCCTGCATCGCGGCCGTCGAGCAGGACGCCACGGGCAACGCCTTCGCGCTGGCCCTGTCGTACGCCAAGGGCATCGGCGGCACCCGCGCCGGCGTCATCAAGACCACCTTCACCGAGGAGACCGAGACCGACCTGTTCGGTGAGCAGGCCGTCCTGTGCGGTGGCACCGCGGCGCTGGTCAAGGCGGGCTTCGAGACCCTGACCGAGGCGGGCTACCAGCCGGAGATCGCCTACTTCGAGTGCCTGCACGAGCTGAAGCTGATCGTCGACCTCATGTACGAGGGCGGCCTGGAGAAGATGCGCTGGTCGATCTCCGAGACCGCCGAGTGGGGCGACTACGTCACCGGCCCGCGGATCATCACCGACGCCACCAAGGCCGAGATGAGGAAGGTCCTCGCCGAGATCCAGGACGGCACCTTCGCCCAGCAGTGGATGGACGAGTACCACGGCGGTCTGAAGAAGTACAACGAGTACAAGAAGCAGGACTCCGAGCACCTCCTGGAGACCACCGGCAAGGAGCTGCGCAAGCTCATGAGCTGGGTCGACGAAGACGCGTGAGCCGAGCACTCCGCGACGGTGCCGCGCCCGGGCCGCCCCGGCCCCGCCGGCGCCGTCGCGGAGGCTTCGCCCCACACCCCCGTATCTCCCACGCCACAGGGGCTGGATTCTTCGCCGACAGGCCTGCCCGGCCACTTCCGGATGATCCTTTTGCGGTGACGCAGGACGGGGCCCCGGCGCCACTACACTGCTGAGACATACGCGTCAGGCCCACAGCGTCGTGCGTCTTCCACGCGGCTGAGCGACACCGAGGAATGCAGGCCACCCCGGCGCCGCTCCCCTCCACCGCATGCGGCCGTCGGGACGGCCGTCCTCCCTCGTGGCGCCACCCGTGCACGGGTGGTAGCCCCCATGGACATGTGAGGACTCACGTGAGCTCGAAACCTGTCGTACTCATCGCCGAAGAACTGTCGCCCGCGACCGTGGACGCGCTCGGCCCGGACTTCGAGATCCGCCACTGCAACGGCGCGGACCGGGCGGAGCTCCTGCCCGCCATCGCCGACGTGGACGCGATCCTGATCCGCTCCGCCACCAAGGTCGACGCCGAGGCCATCGCCGCCGCGAAGAAGCTCAAGGTCGTCGCGCGGGCCGGAGTCGGCCTGGACAACGTCGACGTCTCCGCCGCCACCAAGGCGGGCGTGATGGTGGTCAACGCCCCCACCTCGAACATCGTGACCGCCGCGGAACTCGCCTGCGGACTGATCGTCGCCACCGCGCGCAACATCCCGCAGGCCAACGCCGCGCTGAAGAACCACGAGTGGAAGCGCAGCAAGTACACGGGCGTCGAGCTCGCCGAGAAGACCCTCGGCGTCGTGGGTCTGGGGCGGATCGGCGCCCTCGTCGCGCAGCGCATGTCCGCCTTCGGCATGAAGATCGTCGCCTACGACCCCTATGTGCAGCCCGCGCGGGCCGCGCAGATGGGGGTGAAGGTGCTGACGCTGGACGAGCTGCTCGAGGTCTCCGACTTCATCACCGTCCACCTGCCCAAGACCCCCGAGACGCTCGGCCTGATCGGCGACGAGGCGCTGCGCAAGGTCAAGCCGAGCGTGCGCGTCATCAACGCCGCGCGCGGCGGCATCGTCGATGAGGAGGCGCTGTACGCGGCGCTCAAGGAGGGCCGCGTCGCCGGCGCGGGCCTCGACGTGTACGCGAAGGAGCCGTGCACGGACTCCCCGCTGTTCGAGTTCGACCAGGTCGTCTGCACCCCGCACCTCGGTGCCTCCACCGACGAGGCCCAGGAGAAGGCCGGCATCGCCGTCGCCCGTTCGGTGCGCCTCGCGCTCGCCGGTGAGCTGGTCCCGGACGCGGTGAACGTGCAGGGCGGGGTCATCGCCGAGGACGTCAAGCCGGGCCTGCCGCTCGCCGAGCGCCTCGGCCGGATCTTCACCGCGCTCGCCGGTGAGGTCGCGGTCCGCCTCGACGTCGAGGTGTACGGCGAGATCACCCAGCACGACGTGAAGGTGCTGGAGCTCTCGGCGCTCAAGGGCGTCTTCGAGGACGTCGTCGACGAGACGGTGTCCTATGTGAACGCGCCCCTGTTCGCCCAGGAGCGGGGCGTCGAGGTGCGGCTGACCACCAGCTCCGAGTCGGCCGACCACCGCAACGTGGTCACCGTGCGCGGCACCCTCGCCGACGGCGAGGAGATCGCGGTCTCCGGCACGCTGGCCGGGCACAAGAACGTCCAGAAGATCGTCGCGGTCGGCGACTACGACGTGGACCTCGCGCTCGCCGACCACATGGTTGTCCTGCGCTACGAGGACCGTCCGGGTGTCGTCGGCACCGTGGGCCGCATCCTGGGCGAGGCGGGCATCAACATCGCCGGCATGCAGGTCGCCCGTGCGACGGTCGGCGGCGAGGCGCTCGCCGTGCTGACGGTCGACGACACGGTGTCCCCCGCGGTGCTGGGTGAGCTCTCGGCGGAGATCGGGGCGACGTCGGCCCGGTCGGTGGAGCTGGTCTGATCCCGCCGTCCCCGGGAGCCCCGCCCCCGGGCCCCCGTCCGGACTGAAAGGCGCCGGGCGGCCGAGAACCGTCTCGGCTGCCCGGCGCCTTACCCGTCCTGCCCGTCTTTCCTGTCTTTTTCGTCGGCCGGGAGAGCAAGGCCGTCCCCGGCGCCGACGCGGCTCCCGGTGATCAGATCACAGGCGGTGCGCCTTCAGCGCCATGTGCAGCAGGAGCCGGTCCTCGCCGTCGTCCAGGTCGAGGCCGGTCAGCTGCTCGATGCGGGACAGGCGGTAGTACAGGGTCTGACGGTGGACGCCCAGCTCGCCGGCCGTGCGGCCGGCCCGGCCCGCGCAGTCGAGGTAGGTCTCGGCGGTGCGGGCGAGTTCCCGGTGCGCCGGGGCGAGCAGCGGGCCGACGACGGGGTCGTGGGCGGCCCGCGCGGGGAGTGCGGTCAGGAGCCGGTAGGGGCCGATCGAGGTCCACCGGGCCGCCGGGCCGAACCGGGGCTCGGCCAGGGCGGCGCGGGCCGCCGCCGACGCCTCGCCCCAGGCGACGTCGAGTTCGGCGAGGCCGGCGCGGGGCGCGGCGATCCCGGCGGCCACGGCGGGACCGGAACGGCCGCCCGAGCCCTCCCGCGCGCCGACCGCCCCGCCCCGGGGCCCGGAGCCGCTGCCGTGCGCCCGCTCCAGGAGCCGCGAGGCGGCCGCCGTCGCCGGGGCCAGCACGTCGGACGCGCGCAGCCGCAGCAGCAGCGCCAGCGACACGTCCGCGGCCCCCCACGGCAGGGTGCACAGCGCCGTCGCGCCCGGCACCGTACGGACCGACGGGGCGTCGTCGGGATCGGCGGAGGGCCACGGGGCCACACAGACCATGACGTGCGGGCCGTCGGCGCGGCCACCGAGGGCGGTACGGAGTTCGGCGACCGCCATGCCGCGCTGCCAGTCGCGTTCCGCACCGAGGACGGCCCGCAGCTCGCGGGTCAGGTCCGCGCCGTGCTGCGCCTCGTCGGCGAGCAGCGCCCCGATCCGGGCCGCCACTCCCATGGCCGCGCTCAGCTGCACCTCGGAGGGGCCCGGGTCGTAGTCCAGCAGCCAGACATAGCCGAGGACGACACCCTTGTGGCGTACCGGCAGGCAGATGCGTCCGCGGTGCACACCCGCCTCCGGGGTGCGCGGGATGCGCACCGGACCGGTCGCGCGGGTGATGCCGAAACCCTCGAACCAGGTGCGGACGGCGACCGTCGAACGGCGGGTCAGGATCGAGCGGGTGCGCACCGGGTCCAGCGCGGACGGATCGAGGTCGCCCTCGCTGTCGTACGCCCCGAACGCGATCAGCTCGAAGTCGCGGTTCTCCAGGGTCGCCGGAGCGCCCAGCAGCTCCGAGATCTCGTCCACCAGCTCCTGGTAGTCGCCCCTGCGTTCCGACGTCACCCCCGCATTGTCCCGCAGAACCGCGCGGCCTTCATACACCTGTCTGAGATCGGCGGCGCGGATGCGTGACAGCTGTCGATGGCCCACGCTCGGAGGAATCCCTAGGTTTCACGGTGGTTCTCCGTGCCGTACCCGAAACGTCGGGTGACGGCCGTTTCGCAGCTTGTGGAGGTGCCCCGTGCTGGGTCCCGTGATTCTCGCCGCGTCGCGCAGCGACCGGATGCGACGCCTGGTCTCGGCGGCCCCGGTGACCAAGCAGGTCGTCGACCGCTTCATCCCCGGTGAGACCGTCGACGAGGTCCTGCCGATCGTCCGGGAACTCACCGGCAGCGGCCTGGAACTGACCATGGACGTCGTCGGCGAGGACATCACCACCCCCGAGCAGGCCGCCGCCGCACGCGACGCGTACCTGGAGCTGATCGACCGGCTGGGGCCGCTGGCGCTCGGCACCCGCGCCGAGATGTCGGTGAAGCTGTCGATGTTCGGCCAGGCGCTCCCCGGCGGCCACGAACGGGCGCTCGCCAACGTCCGCCCGGTCGTCGAGGCCGCCGCCGCGATCGGCACCACCGTCACCCTCGACGCCGAGGACCACACCACCCTCGACTCGATGTTCGCCATCCACGAGGAGCTGCGGAAGGACTTCCCGCAGACCGGCTGCGTCATCCAGGCCTACCTCTTCCGCACCGAGGCCGACGCGCGCCGCCTCGCCGCCGACGGCAGCCGCGTACGGTTGGTGAAGGGCGCCTACAAGGAACCCGCCGAGGTCGCCCACCAGCAGAAGCACGAGATCGACAAGGCGTACGTGCGCATCCTGCGGACGCTGATGGAGGGCGAGGGGTACCCGATGATCGGGTCCCACGATCCTCGTCTGATCTCCATCACCCAGGAACTCGCCCGCACCGCCGGACGCAAGATCGGCGAGTACGAGTTCCAGATGCTCTACGGCATCCGCGGCGACGAGCACCTGCGCCTGGCCGCCGAAGGCCACCGCATGCGGGTCTACACGGCCTACGGCACCGACTGGTACGGCTACTTCATGCGCCGTCTGGCGGAGAAGCCGGCGAACCTGCGCTTCTTCCTGCGCTCGATGGTCAGCAAGGGCTGAGCCCGAGCGGCACCGCTCACCCACTCACCGCTCAAGTCAAGGAGTACGCACACAATGGACGCTGTGACCCAGGTCCCCACGCCCGTCAACGAGCCGGTGCACGGCTACGCCCCCGGCACGCCCGAGCGGGCCCGACTGGAGACCAAGCTCAAGGAGCTGGCCGACAACCCGGTCGACCTGCCCTGCACCATCGGCGGCGAGAAGCGGATGGGCGGCGGCGAGCGCTTCGACGTCGTGCAGCCGCACAACCACAAGGCGCGCCTGGGCACCTACGCCAACGCCACCCGGCAGGACGCCCAGGACGCGATCGACGCCGCCCTGGCCGCCGCCCCCGCCTGGCGCGCGATGTCCTTCGACGACCGTGCGGCGATCATCCTGCGCGCCGCCGAACTGCTCTCGGGCCCCTGGCGCGAGACCATCGCCGCCTCCACCATGCTGGGTCAGTCCAAGACCGCCCAGCAGGCCGAGATCGACAGCCCCTGCGAGCTGATCGACTTCTGGCGGTTCAACGTCCACTACGCGCGCGGCATCCTGGCCGAGCAGCCCCCGGCCAACTCGCCGGGCGTGTGGAACCGCATGGACCACCGCCCGCTGGAGGGCTTCGTCTACGCGATCACGCCGTTCAACTTCAGCGCGATCGCCGCCAACCTGCCCACCGCGCCCGCGCTGATGGGCAACGTCGTGGTCTGGAAGCCGTCCCCGACCCAGACCCACGCCGCCGTGCTGCTGATGCGGCTGCTGGAGGAGGCCGGACTGCCCAAGGGCGTCATCAACCTCGTCACCGGTGACGGCATCGAGGTCTCCGAGGTCGCGCTCGAGCACCGGGACCTGGCGGGCATCCACTTCACGGGCTCGACCAAGACCTTCCAGCACCTGTGGAAGACGGTCGGCAACAACATCGAGAAGTACCGCACCTACCCGCGGCTGGTCGGTGAGACCGGCGGCAAGGACTTCGTCGTCGCCCACCCGTCGGCCGACCGCGCGATCCTCAAGACGGCCCTGACCCGCGGTGCCTTCGAGTACCAGGGCCAGAAGTGCTCGGCGACCTCCCGCGCGTACATCCCGGCGTCCATCTGGAACTCCGGGTTCAAGGAGGAGTTCGCCGCCGAGATCGACGGCATCAAGATGGGTGACGTCACCGACCTGTCCAACTTCATCGGCGCCGTCATCGACGAGCGGGCCTTCGCCAAGAACAAGGCCGCGATCGACCGCGCCGAGGCGGACCCGTCCTGCACGATCGTCGCGGGCGGCAGCTACGACGACTCCGTCGGCTACTTCGTCCGTCCGACCGTCGTCGAGTGCGACGACCCGGACAACGAGGTCTTCCGCACCGAGTACTTCGGCCCGTTCCTCGCCGTGCACGTCTACGACGACAGCTCCGCCGAGAAGTACGACGAGATGCTGACCCAGATGGAGTCGGTGTCCGACTACGCGCTGACCGGCTCGGTCATCGCGAACGACCGCGCGGCCGCCGCGTACACGATGGAGAAGCTGCGCTACGCGGCCGGCAACTTCTACATCAACGACAAGTCGACCGGTGCCGTCGTCGGCCAGCAGCCCTTCGGCGGCGGTCGCGCCTCCGGCACCAACGACAAGGCCGGCGCCCCGCAGAACCTGATGCGCTGGACCCTGACCCGTGCCATCAAGGAGACGCTGGTCCCGCCGACCGACTACCCGTACCCGCACATGGGCTGACGCCCCCCGGCAGCGGGACCTTCGTACCCGCTGCCGCTGCCCCGTCGGACGGGCCAGGTCGCAGGGACCTGGCCCGTCCGACGTTTTCGCAGGTCGTGGCGGTGTGACGCGGTCCACCGTCTCAGATAGTAGGAAGTCCGAGTAATTGTGCAGACAGATGCCCCGCGCGCCCTTATTTTTGTAGGAGCCGAACGTCTCGCTCGATCAAGCGAACGGCGGTCGTGAGCCGGGCCCCGTGCAGGCAATCCCTGCGGCCCCCGCTCCCCGCCCCTTCCGGTGACGCGTTTTCCTCACGGTATTTCCGTGGTTCCTGTGGTTCCTGTGGTTTCCATGGGTCCCATGGTTCCCGGGCTTCCCGCCGTTCCCGTCGCACCAGGCTTGTCGAAGGAGTCGATCCCCATGCCCGAGACCGCTGTCCGCCGCCGCGTCCGTCACGCCTCCCGTACGAGCGAGTCCGACCGCAAGAACGCCGCAGCCGCCCTCCAGCGGGCCCTCGACCGCCGGGACAACGGCGGGTCGACCGGCCACTGAGCCGCTCCGCGCGGTGCCGGCCGACGGTTCCCCCATGCGGGTGTCCGCATCCCGGACGGCTCGTGTCAGAGCATGGGACGAGGAGTAGGGTGCCCGCATGTCTCGCAGCATCAATCTCGCAGTGATTCCCGGTGACGGCATCGGCCAGGAGGTCGTGACCGAAGGTCTCAAGGTCCTCTCCGCCGTCCTTCCGCAGGATGTGAAGCTGGAGACCAAGGAGTTCGACTTCGGCGCGCGGCGCTACCACGCCACCGGTGAGACCCTCACCGACGCCGACCTCGACGCGCTGAAGCAGCACGACGCCATCCTGCTCGGCGCGATCGGCGACCCGAGCGTCCCCTCCGGCGTCCTGGAGCGCGGCTTCCTGCTCAAGCTCCGCTTCGCCTTCGACCACCACGTCAACCTGCGGCCGTCGAAGCTCCTGCCGGGCGTGGCCACGCCGCTCGCGGGGCAACCGGAGATCGACTTCCTCGTCGTCCGCGAGGGCACCGAGGGCCCGTACACCGGCAACGGCGGCACCATCCGCAAGGGCACCGAGCACGAGGTCGCCACCGAGGTCTCCGTCAACACGGCCTTCGGTGTCGAGCGCGTGGTCCGTGACGCCTTCGCCCGCGCCCAGGCCCGCCCGCGCAAGAAGCTCACGCTGGTCCACAAGAACAACGTGCTGACCTTCGCCGGACACCTGTGGACGAACGTCTTCCACAAGGTGGCCGCGGAGTTCCCCGAGGTCACCACCGACTACATCCACGTCGACGCCGCGACGATCTACCTGGTCACCGACCCGGCCCGGTTCGACGTGATCGTCACCGACAACCTCTTCGGTGACATCATCACCGACCTCGCCGCGGCCGTCTCCGGCGGCATCGGCGTCGCCGCGAGCGGGAACATCAACCCGTCCGGCGCGTTCCCGTCGATGTTCGAGCCGGTGCACGGCTCGGCCCCGGACATCGCCGGCCAGGGCAAGGCGGACCCGAGCGCCACGGTTCTCTCCGTCGCCCTCCTGCTGCGCCACCTCGGCCACGAAGCCGAGGCGGCCCGCATCGAGGAGGCCGTCTCCGCCGACCTCGCGGAGCGCGGCGGGCTGCCCGCGCGCAGCACCTCCGAGATCGGCGACGCGCTCGCCGTACGCGTAGCCGGCTGACCGGGCGCGCACACTCGACACCACTCGAAGCCGCCGGTCGCAACCGCCCGGCGGCTTCCCCCTGTCCCCGCCGGGTGCCACCATCGACCACCGGGCCGCATTCACCCCGTATTCCCTCCGCCGCCGCCTCCGGGCGATAATCGAACGCGGAGCCGCGGAATGAGGGAATGCTCGGACGTCCTACCACTGGCCACGGCCGTACGGGCGTGAGCGCGGCCCGTCACTACAACCGGTGAAGGACAACCACTCATGACGACGCCCACGATCGAGCTCAAGCCTTCCGCCCACCCCCTCTCGGACACCGAGCGGGAGGCGATCCTGGCCAATCCGGGGTTCGGCCGCCACTTCACCGACCACATGGTGACGATCAAGTGGACCGAGGGCCGCGGCTGGCACGACGGACAGCTCGTCCCGTACGCGCCGATCCCCCTCGACCCGGCGACCCACGTCCTGCACTACGCGCAGGAGATCTTCGAGGGCCTGAAGGCCTACCGCAGGCCCGACGGGTCCGTCGCCACCTTCCGCCCCGAGAAGAACGCCGAACGTTTCCAGCGCTCCGCCCGCCGCCTCGCGATGCCCGAGCTGCCGGTGGAGACGTTCATCGAGGCGTGCGACGCGCTGGTCGGCCAGGACAAGGCGTGGGTGCCGGCGCACGGCGGTGAGGAATCCCTCTACCTGCGCCCCTTCATGATCGCCACCGAGGTCGGGCTGGGCGTCAAGCCCGCCAACGAGTACCTGTTCCTGGTGATCGCCTCCCCGGCCGGCGCCTACTTCCCCGGCGGTGTGAAGCCGGTCTCCATCTGGGTCTCCGAGGACCGCGTCCGCGCCGTCCCCGGCGGGATGGGCGACGCGAAGACCGGCGGCAACTACGCCGCCTCGCTGCTCGCCCAGGCCGAGGCCGCGGCCAAGGGCTGCGACCAGGTCTGCTACCTCGACGCCGTGGAGCACACCTGGGTCGAGGAGCTCGGAGGCATGAACCTGTACTTCGTGTACGGCAACAAGATCGTCACGCCGACCCTCACCGGCTCCATCCTGGAGGGCGTCACCCGTGACTCCCTGCTGAGCGTCGCCCGCGACCTCGGCTACGAGGCCGTCGAGGAGCGGGTCTCCGTCGACCAGTGGCAGCGCGACGCCGAGAACGGCACCCTCGCCGAGGTGTTCGCCTGCGGTACCGCGGCCGTCATCACGCCCGTCGGCACCGTCAAGCGGGCCGGCGCCGAGTGGCAGCACAGCGGCGGTGAGCCCGGCGAGGTCACCATGCGCCTGCGTCAGGCCCTGCTCGACATCCAGCGCGGCACGGCCGAGGACAAGCAGGGCTGGATGCACCCCCTGGGCTGACCCCGTCCGCCCCGTCCGCCCCGTCAGGGCCGTCAGGGCCGTCAGGGCCGCCCGGACCCCACGTCCGCGGCGGCCCGTCCGGCGGGGGCGGCGGGGGCGGTGAGGTCAGGGCGCTGCAGAGCGGACACCCGGCGCCCGTATCCTGAGACGGACGGTGATCGTCGGGCCGGTTTGTGCCACACTGCCCCCGTGCTCTCGTTCGCCACGATTATTGGCAGCAGGCGCGCCGGTCCGCAGTGACCGTCCGTACGACAACGTACGGGCGGACATCGTCGTCCTCGACCCGCGCGCAGACCTCTCGCACCCGCGAGAGGTTTTTCTGTTTCCTGGCCCACCAGAAGCCGGGGAGCCGGCGCGAGGGACCATGGGGGGACGGTGGAACCGGTCATTCCGGTAGACCGAGATCCAACATCAGGAGCCTTCAGACCATGACCGCAACCAGCGAGCCCGACGACTCGTTCCACGTCTTCGACACCACCCTGCGCGACGGCGCCCAGCGCGAGGGCATCAACCTCACGGTCGCCGACAAGCTGGCCATTGCACGGCACCTGGACGACTTCGGTGTGGGCTTCATCGAGGGCGGCTGGCCGGGCGCGAACCCGAGGGACACCGAGTTCTTCGCCCGTGCCCAGCAGGAGATCGAGTTCCGGCACGCCCAGTTGGTCGCCTTCGGCGCCACCCGTCGCGCCGGCACCACCGCCGCCGAGGATCCGCAGGTCAGGGCGCTGCTCGCCTCCGGCGCGCAGGTGATCACGCTGGTAGCCAAGTCCCACGACCGGCATGTCGAGCTCGCCCTGCGCACCACCCTGGACGAGAACCTGGAGATGGTCCGCGACACCGTCGCCTTCCTCAAAGCCGAGGGCCGCCGGGTGTTCGTCGACTGCGAGCACTTCTTCGACGGCTACCGCGCCAACCCCGAGTACGCCAAGTCGGTCGTCCGCGCGGCCGCACAGGCCGGTGCCGACGTCGTCGTCCTGTGCGACACCAACGGCGGCATGCTCCCCGCCCAGATCCAGGCCGTGGTCTCCACGGTGCTCGCCGACACCGGCGCCCGGCTCGGCATCCACGCCCAGGACGACACCGGGTGCGCGGTCGCCAACACCCTCGCCGCCGTCGACGCGGGCGCCACCCACGTCCAGTGCACGGCCAACGGCTACGGCGAGCGGGTCGGCAACTCCAACCTGTTCCCGGTGGTGGCGGCGCTGGAGCTCAAGTACGGCAAGAAGGTCCTGCCCGAGGGCCGGCTCCGGGAGATGACGCGCATCTCGCACGCCATCGCCGAGGTCGTCAACCTCACCCCCTCCACCCACCAGCCCTACGTGGGTGTCTCCGCCTTCGCCCACAAGGCCGGCCTGCACGCCTCCGCCATCAAGGTCGACCCGGACCTGTACCAGCACATCGACCCGGAGCGGGTCGGCAACACCATGCGGATGCTGGTGTCCGACATGGCCGGCCGCGCCTCCATCGAGCTCAAGGGCAAGGAACTCGGCATCGACCTGGGAGACGACCGCGAACTGGTCGGCCGGGTCGTGGAGCGGGTCAAGGAACGCGAGCTCAAGGGCTACACGTACGAGGCCGCCGACGCCAGCTTCGAACTGCTGCTGCGCGCGGAGGTCGAGGGCCGGCAGCTGAAGTACTTCGAGGTCGAGTCCTGGCGCGCGATCGTCGAGGACCGCCCCGACGGCACCCACGCCAACGAGGCCACGGTGAAGCTGTGGGCCGAGAACGAGCGCATCGTCGCCACGGCGGAGGGCAACGGCCCGGTCAACGCCCTGGACCGGGCCCTGCGCGTCGCCCTGGAGCGGATCTACCCGCAGCTCGCCAAGCTGGAACTGGTCGACTACAAGGTCCGCATCCTCGAGGGCAAGCACGGCACGCACTCCACCACCCGGGTCCTGATCTCCACGTCCGACGGCGCGGGGGAGTGGTCGACCCTGGGCGTCGGGGACAACGTCATCGCCGCGTCCTGGCAGGCACTGGAGGACGCGTACACCTACGGCCTGCTGCGGGCCGGGGTCGAACCGGCGGCCTGAGCGGACCGGGCCCGGCAGGGACTTCGCGCCGTCGCGGAGGAATCCCTGCCGGGCCCGGATGCCCGTTTCCGGGCCGGTTCGGGTAGCTTCGAACATATGAAGGACGCGCTGACGCGTACCCTCGTACGCCTGCTGATCGTGCCCGTGGCCGCCGCGTTGGCGGTCCTGATGGCCGGGGCGCCGGGTGCGCACGCGGCCACCGACCTCTCCACCGTGGCCCAGGCTCTGCGCGAGAGTCCCGTCTACGTCGACCCCGCGGCGAGGGACATCCTGTCCGAGGCGGACGCCGAGGCCCTCGCGAACAAGATCGAGGACGCGGACAAACCCGTCCTCGTGGCGGTCCTCCCGGCCGGCTACCCCACCGGGAACCTCTTCCGGAACCTGCGTACCGAGACCGGCGTCACCGGCCTGTACGGCATCCGGCTCGGCGACGCGTTCGACGCGCGCGCCGACAGCGGCGTGCTGAGCCGCCAGGGCGTGCAGAACCTGGTCACGGCCACGCAGGACGCGGGCGACGCCAAGGCCCAGCTGAACGACTTCGTCGACGACGCGCTGCGCAACGTCGGCGGTTCGGCGCCGAGTTCCTGGAGCGGCGGGTCCGACGGCGCCCCCGTCGGCGGGCTGATCACCGTCGGCACCCTGCTGGCCGCCGGCGGCGCGGGCGTGTACGCGGTGTCCCGGCGCAACCGGCGCCGTCATGAGGAGGAGCAGCGGGCCGCGCTGGAGAAGCTGCGGGTGGTGGTCGACGAGGACATCACCGCGTTCGGCGAGGAACTCGACCGGCTCGACTTCCGCCCCGGTGAGCCCGGCGCCGACGACGCCATGCGCGCCGACTACGGGCGCGCGCTGGACTCCTACGAGCAGTCCAAGCAACTGATGGACGCGGCCGGCAGGCCGGAGGACGTCCGCGCGGTCACCCAGGCCGTGGAGGACGGCCGCTTCGCGCTGGCACGGCTCGACGCCCGCCGTGCGGGCCGGCCGCTGCCGGAGCGCAGGCCGCCCTGCTTCTTCGACCCGCGCCACGGCCCCTCGGTCGCCGACGCCCTCTGGAGGCCCGCCGGCGGCACCGAGCGGGAGGTCCCGGTCTGTGCGGCGGACCGGGCCCGCCTGGCCGACGGCCACGAGCCGGCCGTCCGCGAGGTCGACACCGACCTGGGCCGCCGCCCCTACTGGGAGGCGGGCCCGGCCTACGGCCCCTGGGCGGGCGGCTACTTCGGCGGCGGCCTGCTGCCCGGTCTGCTGGTCGGCACGGTGCTCGGCGGCATGATGGCCGGCCCCTCCTACGCGGCCGACTACGGCTCCGGCTACGGAGACTTCGGCGGTTACACGGGCGGAGACGTCTCCGGCGCCGACTTCGACAGCGGGGACTTCGGCGGCGGCTTCGGCGGGGGAGACTTCGGCGGTGGCGGCGGCTTCGGCGGCGGGGACTTCGGCGGAGGGTTCTGAACGCCGGGCCCCGGGGAAACTCCGGACACCGGGTCCGTGCCCACGGCCGGGTTCGAGGTCAGGCCCGAGGACGCCGAGCGCCCGCCCTCCCGTACGGGGGTGACGGGGGGCGGGCGCGCTCAGGGGTGGCGGCGGTCAGGGCCGCGCCGTCGGCTGATCAGACGTTGCGGATCGCCGAGATGTCGAAGTTCAGCTTGATCTTGTCGGAGACCAGGACGCCGCCCGTCTCCAGCGCCGCGTTCCAGGTCAGGCCCCACTCGGAGCGCAGGATCTCGGCCTTGCCCTCGAAGCCGACGCGCTGGTTGCCGAACGGGTCGGTGGCGGCGCCGTTGAACTCCAGGTCGATGGTGAGCGGCTTGGTGGTGCCGAGGATCGTCAGGTCACCGGTGATGCGGTAGTCGTCCCCGCCGAGGGCCTCGGCCTTGGTGGAGCGGAACGTCATCTTCGGGAACTCTTCGATCTTGAAGAAGTCCGAGCTCTTCAGGTGACCGTCACGGTCGGCGCTGCCCGTCTCGATGCTCTCCATCACCACGTCGAGGGTGGCGGTGGAGCGGGACGGGTCGGAGCCGTCCAGGTGCAGCGTGCCGGTGAAGTCCTGGAAGCTGCCCTTGACGTTGGTGACCATCGCGTGCCGGGCGACGAAGCCGAGGGTGGTGTGCGCGGGGTCGATCGTGTAGTCACCGGTCAGGGCGGCCAGGTCCGGGTTCACGGCGGCCGGGGCGGTCGCGGTGGCGGTCTGGTTGCTCTTGCGGCTGAAGATGCCCATGGTGCGTTCCTCCTGGGGACAGGGGATCGGCTGATCCCGTTGAACGTTCAATCACTTTCAACAAGGCCTACTGTAGACACATTCCCTTTAATGTTCAACATCTTTCGGGGGTCTTCTCGAAAGTGCCCGAGACGAGTCCCCTCCGGCCCCGTCCTTCATGCCCCGTGCCCGTCCGCCCTCCCGAACCGCTACTCTCTGCGGGGCGGAACGACCCGAACGGGCGAACCCCGGGAGAACATCCGGGAACGCCCCGGAGTGCGGACGGGCAACCGCCGTCGGCCCGCCGGATCCCCGGATGCGGGGCGCCCCGGCCGCAGTCGGGCCGCACTCTCGGGGAGGTGTGCGCCATGCGGGGGCGTGAGGGGTGCCTCGGCTTCCATTTTTATGGAAACCCTACAAGCTTCAGGCCCTCCAGGCAGTCGGAACGCCTGCATGTCGCCTCGGTTCTGTTCAGTGGCACCAGGAAAACGCCCCGGAGACTGTGAGGAGTCGACGGCTCGCATTCCCGGGTGAGCTTCGTAAGGTCACTACATGACCGTTTTGGATGAGGCGCCGGGTGAGCCGGCCGACGCGCGCGGACGCGTGGCCGAACTGCACGAGATTCGCGCACAGGCGCTGGCCGGCCCGAGCGAGAAGGCCACCCAGGCGCAGCACGCCAAGGGCAAGCTGACCGCACGGGAGCGCATCGAACTGCTGCTCGACCCGGGCTCCTTCCGCGAGGTCGAGCAGCTGCGCCGGCACCGGGCGACCGGCTTCGGCCTGGAGACCAAGAAGCCCTACTCCGACGGTGTGATCACCGGCTGGGGCACGGTGGAGGACCGTACGGTCTTCGTCTACGCCCATGACTTCCGGATCTTCGGCGGTGCGCTGGGCGAGGCCCACGCCGCCAAGATCCACAAGATCATGGACATGGCCATCGCGGCGGGTGCGCCGCTGGTCTCCCTCAACGACGGCGCGGGCGCCCGGATCCAGGAGGGCGTCTCGGCGCTCGCCGGCTACGGCGGCATCTTCCAGCGCAACACCAAGGCGTCCGGTGTCATCCCGCAGATCAGCGTGATGCTCGGCCCGTGTGCGGGCGGCGCCGCCTACAGCCCCGCCCTGACGGACTTCGTGTTCATGGTCCGCGAGACCTCGCAGATGTTCATCACCGGCCCGGACGTGGTCAAGGCCGTCACCGGTGAGGAGATCACCCAGAACGGCCTGGGCGGCGCGGACGTGCATGCCGGGACCAGCGGTGTCAGTCACTTCGCCTACGACGACGAGGAGACGTGCATCGCCGAGGTGCGCTACCTCCTCTCGCTGCTCCCGCAGAACAACCGCGAGAACCCCCCGCGGGTCGAGAGCACCGACCCCGCGGAGCGCCGCGGCGAGACCCTGCTGGACCTGGTCCCGGCCGACGGCAACCGCCCGTACGACATGGCCAAGGTCATCGAGGAGATCGTCGACGACGGCGAGTACCTCGAGGTCCACGAGCGCTGGGCGCGCAACATCATCTGCGCGCTGGCCCGGATGGACGGCCAGGTCGTCGGCATCGTCGCCAACCAGCCCCAGACACTGGCGGGCGTGCTCGACATCGAGGCGTCCGAGAAGGCCGCCCGCTTCGTGCAGATGTGCGACGCCTTCAACATCCCGATCCTCACCTTCCTGGACGTCCCCGGCTTCCTCCCGGGCGTCGACCAGGAGCACGGCGGCATCATCCGCCACGGCGCGAAGCTGCTGTACGCGTACTGCAACGCCACCGTGCCGCGCATCTCGCTGATCCTGCGCAAGGCGTACGGCGGCGCGTACATCGTCATGGACAGCCAGTCCATCGGCGCCGACCTCACCTACGCCTGGCCCACCAACGAGATCGCCGTGATGGGCGCGGAGGGCGCGGCCAACGTCATCTTCCGCCGCCAGATCGCCGAGGCCGAGGACCCGGACGCCATGCGGGCGCGCATGGTCAAGGAGTACAAGTCCGAGCTGATGCACCCCTACTACGCGGCCGAACGCGGTCTGGTCGACGACGTCATCGACCCCGCCGAGACCCGCGAGGTGCTGATCCGGTCCCTGGCGATGCTCCAGAACAAGCACGCCGACCTGCCCTCCCGTAAGCACGGCAACCCGCCGCAGTAACCGGGCGGACCCATCGCGGCAACCCCGCGGACCTCTCTCCCAGGGAGACTGACACCCATGAGCACATCTGACATCCGTGTCGAGAAGGGCCACGCGGAGCCCGAGGAGGTCGCCGCCATCACGGCGATCCTCCTGGCCCGCGCGGCCACCCGCCCCACCTCCGACGCCCGGGCCCACCGCGGCCGCGCCAGGGCCGGCTGGCGCCGCCTCGAACGCGAGCCGGGTTTCCGCGCCCCGCACAGCTGGCGCTGACCTCACACGCGAAGAGGCCCCTCCTTGTGAAGGAGGGGCCTCTTTTCGTGGCACCGTCGGCACCGTCGGGGTGACACCCGCACCCGGGCACACAACAGCCCCCGGCAGCCCGATGGCCGCAGGGGGCAGTGCGCGATCCGGCGCGGAGCAGCTACCGCAGCCGCGCCATCAGCGCGTGCTCGACCAGGGTGATCAGCGCGCTCTTGGCGTCCGAACGGTGCCGGGCGTCGGTGGTGATGATCGGGGCGTCGGGCCCGATCTGCAGCGCCTCCCGCACCTCGTCCGGGTTGTACGGCTGGTTGCCGTCGAAGCCGTTCAGCGCGATGACGAACGGCAGGCCGCTGTTCTCGAAGTAGTCGACCGCGGGGAAGCAGTCGGCGAGCCGGCGGGTGTCCACCAGCACGATCGCGCCGATGGCGCCGCGGACCAGGTCGTCCCACATGAACCAGAAGCGGTCCTGGCCGGGTGTACCGAAGAGGTACAGGATCAGGTCCTGGTCCAGGGTGATACGGCCGAAGTCCATGGCCACCGTGGTGGTGGTCTTGTCCCCGGTGTGGGTCAGGTCGTCGATACCCGCGGAAGCGGACGTCATGACGGCCTCGGTGCGCAGGGGATTGATCTCCGAGACAGCGCCGACGAACGTGGTCTTGCCCACGCCGAAACCGCCCGCCACCACGATCTTCGCGGAAGTGGTGGAGCGGGAAGGACCGCCGCTAGAGCTTGCGAAGTCCACTGAGCACCCTTTCGAGCAGTGTCACGTCTGGCTGGCCGCCGGCGCTCTCGTCGCCGCCGGGCTGATGGATGGCGACCAGTCCTGCCTCCGCCAAGTCGGCGACGAGAATCCTGGCCACACCGAGAGGGATGGTCAGCAGGGCCGAGATCTCGGCCACCGACTTGATCTCCCGGCAGAGGTGGCAGATCCGCTGATGCTCGGGCAACTGGCCCTGCATCTGGTGCGGCTGCGCGGTGGTGTGCACCAGCGCCTCGATGGCGAGCTGGTACCGCGGCCTGGTGCGGCCGCCCGTCATCGCGTACGGGCGCACCAGGGGATTGTTCGACGCCCCGGCGGGCGTCGGCTCGGGGGCACGGCGCTGCGGCTGCACGGGCTGGGTGCGCGGCTGGTCGTACGGCGAAGGGCCGGGGCCCTGCGGCGCGTACGGCTGCCGGTGGTCCGGTGGGGAGGAGTAGCCGTATCGGTTCTGGGAACCGTCGTTGTGACCCTGCGCAGGGTCGTACGACCAGTTGCCCGAAGACGATCCGCCCGGTGGTGTTACCACTTTCTCCTCCTCCGACTGTGCCTGGCACCCATCGCGTGGTAGCCGCGTCCCGAAACCTTACGGCCACGGGACGCCGAACCGCACCGTCCGTTCGTCAGTTGAGCAGGCTCCCTTGGAGTTCCGCACGAAGGTCCGGAGTCAGGACCGTACCGGCTCGGTCGACCAGAAGGGCCATCTCGTAGCCGATGAGACCGATGTCCGCATCGGGATGTGCGAGAACCGCGAGGGAGGAACCGTCGGAGATGGACATGAGGAACAGGAATCCCCGCTCCATCTCCACAACCGTCTGGTTCACGCTGCCACCCTCGAAGATCCGGGAAGCGCCTGCCGTCAGCGACGTCAGACCGGAGGCCACGGCCGCGAGCTGGTCCGCGCGGTCGCGGGGGAATCCGTCGGACATCGCCAGAAGGAGTCCGTCGGCGGAGACCACCACCGTGTGGGACACCCCCGGGGTGTTGTCCACGAAGTTGGTGATCAACCAGTTCAGGTTCTGCGCCGCCTGGCTCATCGGGCTCACACTAACGCTCCTGGTTGTAGGTGCTGTCAGGCCCACTGCGGTGATTACCGGTGGCCTGGCCGTTCGATTCACTGCCTGCGTTGCGGCCTTGCTGGACGCCGCGCCGCAGGTTGCTCAGCCTGCCCCGGATGTCCTCCGGGGCGCGGGAGACCTGAGGGCCTCCCTGAGGGGTGGTCTCGGCGACGCCCTCGACCAGGTTGGCCTTGGGTACCCGCCGCGGCAGACCGGATGAGGTCACCCCGCCCGCCTTGGGCTTCCGCAGCGAGGACGCCTGCTGCCAGCGCTCGTCGTTCGCCGAACGCCAGTTGTCGCCGTCGCCCTGCGGAGCCGGAGCCGGCGCCGCAGCGGAAGAGGGTGCCGGGACCGTCGGTTCCTGGTTCGCCCGCCGCGCTCCACCGGTGTCGCTCGGGGTGGACCCGCGCCGCGGAAGTCCGGCGTCGGTGAGTGCGTGGGAGGCGGTGGGGGCCGGTCCCGGACGGTCGAAGCCTACGCTGTCCTGCGCGCTCGCGTCAGCGGTCGGGGCGGGCTCCGGCTCCGGGGCGGTCGCGGGGTACTGCGCCGGGTAGCCGTTCTGGTAACCGCCCTGCTGAGGCCAGTCGTCCTGGGCCGGCTGGGCGTAGGAGGGGTCCGGGTAGCCGCCGTTCGACGAGAAGCCGTCCCCCTGCGGCAGCCCGCCGTTCGGCTGGTAGTACGACTCGTCGTACGCCGGCTGCTGCTGTCCCTCGTACGCGGACTGCTGTCCGTCGCCGTACGCCTGCTGGTCGTATCCGGCGGGCTGCGTCTGGTCCGGGTAACCGGCCGGACCGCCGTCGAAGCCCTGGCCGTTGTCGTAGCCCTGCGGGGCGGCGAACTCGTCGGCGCCGGGCTGCTGCTCCGGGCCGGACAGCGCGGGCTGCGGGCTCTGCGGGTCCAGGGCCGCCCGCCGCTCCTCGCGCATCCGGGTACGGCCGATCGGGTTCAGGCCGCGGATGTCGTCCGGGACCTCGTAACGGCTGTCGTCGAAGCCGAGTTCCGCAGCGGTGCGCATCGGCTGCTGCTGCTGTTGGCTGAAGTCCTCGCCCGGGTAGTCCTGCTCCGGGATGATCTGGGAGACGGTGAACTCGTCGGGGCCGGCCTGTACCTCGCCACCACCACCGTGGGTGATCGCGTCCGGCAGCATGACCAGCGAGGTCGTACCGGCCTGCTCGCCCGAGGGGCGCAGCTGGACGCGGATGCCGTGCCGGTCGGACAGCCGGCCGACCACGAACAGACCCATGCGCTGCGAGATCGCGGCGTCCACGGTCGGCGGGTTGGCCAGCTTGTGGTTGATGTCCGCGAAGTCCTCGGCGGTCAGGCCGATGCCCTTGTCGTGGATCTCGATCATCACGCGGCCGTCGGGGAGACGGGTCGCGGTGACACGGACCTTGGTCTGCGGGGAGGAGAACGTGGTGGCGTTCTCCAGGAGCTCGGCCAGCAGGTGCACGAGGTCGGTCACCGCACGGCCGTGGATCTCGGCCTCGGGGACACCGGACAGCTCGACACGCTCGTACTGCTCCACCTCGGAGGAGGCGGCGCGGATCACGTCGACCAGCGGCACCGGCTGGTCCCAGCGGCGGCCGGGCTCCTCGCCGGCGAGGACGAGGAGGTTCTCGCCGTTACGGCGCATACGGGTGGCCAGGTGGTCCAGCTTGAAGAGGTTCTCCAGCTGGTCCGGGTCGGCCTCGTTGTTCTCCAGGCCGGTGAGCAGGGTCAGCTGACCCTCGATCAGCGACTGGTTGCGGCGCGAGAGGTTGGTGAAGATCGCGTTGATGTTGCCCCGCAGCAGTGCCTGCTCGGAGGCGAGCCGGACGGCCTCGCGGTGGACCTGGTCGAAGGCGCGGGCGACCTCGCCGATCTCGTCCGTCGAGGTGATCGGGATCGGGGTGACCCGGGTGTCGACCCGGCCGGGGTCGGTACGGGAGAGCTGGTCGACCAGCGTCGGCAGCCGCTGCTCGGCGATACCGAAGGCGGCGTGGCGCAGCTTGCGCATGGAGCGGCTCATCTGGCGGGCCACCATGCCGGCCAGGATGAACGCGGCGAGCAGGGCGAGCACGACGGCGCTGCCGGTGACGAAGGCGTCGCGCTGCGCGTCGCCGGCGATGGTGGCGGCCTCCTCCACCGCGCTGTCGGCGAGGTCCGACTCGATCTGGCGGTAGCCGTCGAACTTGAGGGTGTTGACCGCCCACCAGTTCTCGGGGGTGACGCCGCGGCCGGCTATCTCGGCGCGGGCGGCCGGATCGGTGGAGCCGAGACGTGCGACCTCGGAGACCATCGTGCGCGGGTCGGAGGGCGGCGGGACGTAGTCCGGATCCTGGGACGCCGCCTCCTTGGCCTGCTCCGCCCCGTCGGCCTTGATCTCCTGCTCGAGCTGGTCCAGCTTGGCCGCGTCGGCCGCGGTGCCACCGCCGATGTACTCCTGGACGGCGATGCCCTCGAGGTAGGCGTAGGAGGAGAGCGCGACGCGCTGGCTGGCGAGCTGACTGTCGGTGGGACCGGGCTTCACCAGCAGGTGCGTGCCGATGGACCGCTGCAGCGACACCGCCGCCTTGGTCAGCGAGATCGCGTAGACCGTACGGCCGTAGCTGGTGATGTTGCCGGTGCCCAGACCGAGCTCGTTGGCGAACTGCATCAGAGGGTTGGCGACCTCGACGTAGCCCTCTTCGGTCTCCACACCCTTGAGCTTGGAGGTGTACGCGGCGGTGCGCAGCGCCGTGAGCTTGGGCTCGGCCTCGCGCAGCACCTCCAGCCGACGCTGCAGGCCCGGCTTGGCCGGCACGTTCTGCGCGGCCGCGTCGAACGCGTCGGCCGCCTCGTCCGTGGCGGCACGGGCCTTGACGACGGTCGGGTCGTCCTCGCCCTTGCCCTGCAGCAGCGGGGCCGCGGTGAGGTCCCGCTCCAGATAGAGGGCGTTGGCGTAAGTGAGGGAGGCCTGCACCAGACGCGCGGTGTTCTCCGCGTCCTCGGCCTCCTGCCAGGTGTCGATCGAGCCCTTCACCTGGAAGCCGCCCATGACCAGGCCGACCATCACGGGCACGAGCAGGATCGCGTTCAGCCTGGTCGCCACCCGCCAGTTGCGCGGGGAGAAGCGCCCGCCGCTCGGAGCGGGCGGGGCCGTCGGTTCCGCGTCGTGCCCGGGGGTGGGCGCCGCTGCGCGCGGCGGCGGGGTGAAGTTGCCCCGGGCCGATGGCTCGGGACTGTTCGTGCTTCGCCTCACTCGACCAACAACCTCTCGGCGGTCGGCACCAACGCTGTGCCGCGGTTTCTCAGAGCCCGGCATGCCAACGACTACTGAGTGCGTCTTTGACCAATGGGCAGTTCAGGCATTCCAGCATGCCGAGCAGTGCTCTTCCAAACAGCGGACGGGGAGGTTCCGGCGTGATGTAAGCCGCAGATAAAAGGGGCAAAAGGAGTGAGCCCCGCCAAAAGGCGTGGCCTTTGTGCGCATAGGGGAACGGTCCGAACGCGTCGCGTGTCGGCATGGCTCGATTCCTCTGCCGAAACGTTATGAACGCCGAGGCCGGCCGTGTCCAAGGACACAGCCGGCGTCGGCATATCTACAGCAACTGCCGTATGCAGCTACGACATTGACTACCGGAGCCGCGCCATCAGCGCGTGCTCGACCAGGGTGATCAGCGCGCTCTTGGCGTCCGAACGGTGCCGGGCGTCGGTGGTGATGATCGGGGTGTCGGGTCCGATCTGCAGCGCTTCGCGCACTTCCTCCGGCTGGTACGGCTGCTGTCCTTCGAAGCCGTTGAGGGCGACCACGAACGGCAGGCCGCTGTTCTCGAAGTAGTCGACCGCGGGGAAGCAGTCGGCGAGCCGGCGGGTGTCCACCAGCACGATCGCGCCGATGGCGCCGCGGACCAGGTCGTCCCACATGAACCAGAAGCGGTCCTGGCCGGGTGTACCGAAGAGGTACAGGATCAGGTCCTGGTCCAGGGTGATACGGCCGAAGTCCATGGCCACCGTGGTGGTGGTCTTGCCCCCGGTGTGGGTCAGGTCGTCGATACCCGCCGAAGCGGACGTCATGACGGCCTCGGTGCGCAGGGGATTGATCTCCGAGACAGCGCCGACGAACGTGGTCTTGCCCACGCCGAAGCCGCCCGCCACCACGATCTTCGCGGAGGTGGTGGCGCGGCTTTCGGAGACCGCCTCGCCGCTAGAGGTTGCGAAGTCCACTGAGCACCCTTTCGAGCAGTGTCACGTCCGGTGCGCCGGTGGTCTCGTCGCCGCCCGGCTGGTGAACGGCGACGAGACCCGCCTCGGCGAGGTCCGCCACCAAAATCCGGGCCACGCCCAGCGGCATGTTCAAAAGCGCCGACACCTCGGCGACCGACTTCACCTCACGGCACAGATGGCAGATGCGCTGGTGCTCCGGGAGGAGCCCCATGAGCGCTGCCGGGTCGGCCGTCGTACTGATCAGTGCCTCGATGGCCAGCTGATAGCGGGGCCGGGTCCGGCCACCGGTCATCGCATACGGACGTACCAGTGGCTGGTCGCCCTCGTCCTCGTACGGCTCCGCGTACGGATCATGAGAGGCGGTGGGCGGGGTCATGGGTCCTCCGGACGGGACAGCAAGTCGGTCAGTCAAGCCGTCTGACAGGGCCGGTGGGGGGATTGTGGCGGCCGGACGGTGATTTGGTGAGACGGGTGGTGCCGGGGCCGGTCAGTGGAGCAGACTTCCCTGTAGTTCGGCGCGCAGATCCGGGGTGAGGACCGCTCCCGCACGGTCGACCAGGAGTGCCATCTCGTAGCCGACGAGGCCGATGTCGCACTCGGGGTGCGCGAGGACGGCCAGCGAGGAGCCGTCCGAGACGGACATGAGGAAGAGGAAACCCCGCTCCATCTCGACGACCGTCTGTGCGACCTTGCCGCCTTCGAAGATGCGGGAGGCGCCGGCCGTCAGGGAGGTCAGTCCCGAGG
Organism: Streptomyces sp. GDS52; assembly: GCF_052246875.1. Taxonomy (NCBI): domain Bacteria; kingdom Bacillati; phylum Actinomycetota; class Actinomycetes; order Kitasatosporales; family Streptomycetaceae; genus Streptomyces; species Streptomyces sp. GDS52. The sequence continues at coordinate 2,024,095 of NZ_CM125966.1, read as the reverse complement.
CCACGGCCGCGAGCTGGTCCGCGCGGTCGCGCGGGAAGCCCTCGGACATCGCCAGAAGGAGACCGTCGGCGGACACGACGACGGTGTGGGACACCCCGGGGGTGTTGTCCACGAAGTTGGTGATCAACCAGTTGAGGTTCTGTGCCGCCTGGCTCATCGGGCTCAACTAACGCTCCTGCTGGTGAGTGGGTCGAGGGAAGCTGCCGGTCTGGTTGGACCCGGCCTGACGACCCTGTGCGATACCCCGACGGAGATTGGTCAGCCGTCCACGCACGTCGTCGGGCGCACGTGAGACCTGCGGGCCACTCTGGTGGGTCTGCTCCTGTGCTGTGCCCGGGACGAGGTTCGCCTTGGGCACCCGGCGCGGAAGGCCGGAAGTGGTGACGCCGCCCGCGGCCGGCTGCCGGACGCGTTCGGCCTGCCGGACCAGCTCGTCGTTGGGTGAGCTGCGCCAGGTGGAGGTGACGGCCCGCTGCGGGCCGGTGGGCCCCTGCGGCTGCTGAGGTTGCTGCTGCGGCTGCTGCTGAGATTGCGGCTGCTGTTGCTGCTGGGCAGGAGCCGGGGGATTGCCCTGCTCCTGTTCCCGGGCACCGTGGAACCAGTTGGTCTCCAGGGTGTCGTAGAGGGGGGTGCGCCCGTCACCGGGGCCGGACGCCGGCGGCAGTGCCCAGGCGTCGCTCGGCGCGCGGCCGTCACCGGGCCGCTGCGGCGCCGCGGGGCGCTGGGCACCGAAGTCGGCGCCCGCCCTTCCCTGCGGTCCGTTCGGCTGCGGACGCTCGAACTGGCCGGTGGAGGCCGGGTCCGCGAGGTTCGGGCGCTCCGGGAGGGCGTGCCGTGCGGGAGCGCCGCCGTTCCGCTCCGGAGCCGGGTACCGGCCGGCGGAGCCGTTGTCGTAGCCCTGCGGGGCGGCGAACTGGCCGGTGCCGGACGGGTTCTGTCCGTTGTACTGGTCCGAGGGCGTGCCGTAGACGTCGCCGCGGGCGAACTGGGCGTTGTTCGCGTCGGGCCGGGCGTACTGGCCGGTGTTCTGCGGAGCGCCGGCACCGGGGGTGCCGTAGGCGGCGGGTGAGCCGGGGTTCTGCCGGTCGTCGAAGCGGGGCATCTCGGCCGTCGCGTCGGGAGCCTGGTGGTTGTCGAACCGCGGCATGGGGCTGGTGCGGGAGACGTCCGGCTCCTCGTGGCCGCGCGGAGCGTCCAGCGGGGCACGGGGCACCGGCGGCTGGGCGTTCTCGTCGCTCCAGCTGGGCACCCGCGGCTGCTGCTGGTCGCCACCGGGCAGCTCGGCGCGCGGACCACCGCGCGGCGGCAGCTGGGGACGACGGCCGCGCTCGGCGTTGCCGTTGCCCCGCTGCGGCGGCACGGAACCCCGGCCGCCGAACAGGTCCTGGCCCTGCGCTCCGCCCTGGCCCGAGGACTGCAGCCCCTGCGGGGCGCCCGGAGCCTGACCGCCGTAGCCGGCACCCGCGCCCGCGGGGGCCGGACGGCCCTGGCCCTGCGCGGAGGGAGGACCGCCCTGCTCGAACAGCGACGGTGCCGAAGACCTGCCCGGCTGGCCCTGCGGACCACGTGCCCCGCCCGGGGCACCCGGCCGGCCCTGCCCGTCCCGCCCGGGCAGCGCGGCCCGCGGACCCTGGCCGGCGGCGAGCCTGCCACCACCGGGAGCACCGCCACCGAGGGCACCGCCACCGGACTGACCGCCCTCGGCGGACCGGCGGGCCGCCGAGGCACCGGCCGCGGCCTGCGCGGCGGCGGGGCCGCCGACACCCGGCTGACCGGGCTGGCCCTGGGGCTTCTTGTTGCCCTGGGCGACATCGACGGGCAGCATGACCAGCGCGGTCGTACCACCGGAGTCGGACGGGCGCAGCTGGATGCGGATGCCGTGCCGCTGCGACAGCCGGCCGACCACGAACAGACCCATGCGGCGGGAGACGGAGACGTCCACGGTGGGCGGCGAGGCGAGCCGCTCGTTGATCGCCGCCAGGTCCTCCGGCGACAGACCGATACCGGTGTCGTGGATCTCGATCAGCACGCGGCCGTCGGGCAGCGCGTGACCGGTGACCTTGACCTTGGTCTGCGGGGAGGAGAACGAGGTCGCGTTCTCCAGCAGCTCGGCGAGCAGGTGCACGAGGTCGTTGACGACGCGGCCGGCGACCTGGGTGGTCGGCACGGCGGTCAGCTCGATGCGCTCGTACTGCTCCACCTCGGACGCGGCGGCACGGAGCACGTCGACCAGCGGGACCGGGCGGGTCCACCGCCGGCCGGGCTCCTCACCCGCGAGGACGAGGAGGTTCTCACCGTTACGGCGCATGCGGGTGGCGAGGTGGTCCAGCTTGAACAGCGAGGACAGCTGGTCCGGGTCGGCCTCGCGGGACTCCAGTTCGGAGATCAGCGACAGCTGGCGCTGGATCAGACCCTGGGAGCGGCGCGAGAGGTTGGTGAACATCGCGTTGACGTTGCCCCGCAGCAGGGCCTGCTCGGCGGCGAGACGGACCGCCTCGCGGTGCACGTCGTCGAAGGCCGCGGCCACCCGGCCGATCTCGTCCCGGGAGTGCACACCGACCGACTCCACGGACGTGTCGACGTCCTGCGGGTCGGACTCGGACAGCTGCTTGACCAGCTCGGGCAGGCGTTCCTGGGCGACCTTGGTCGCGGTGTCCTCGAGCCGGCGCAGCGAGCGGATCATGGAGCGGGCCACGACGAAGGCGCCGACCAGCGACACACCGAGCACGAGCAGGATCAGCGCACCGGAGATGATCGCGTCGCGCTCGGTGGCGCTGCGCAGCTCACGGGCCTTCTGTTCCATCTCCTCGAGCAGCCGGAGCTCGACGTTCTTCATCTGCTGGATCTTGGTGGAGCTGTCGTCCAGCCAGTCCCGGTAGGACCGCTTGGCCATCGACTCCAGGCCGTCGTCCGACACCAGGGCACGGCTCGCGTACTTGTCGGCGGCCTTGATGATGGCGTTGCCGTCCTCGATGGGCAGCAGCAGCTCGGTGGCCTTGTCCTCGCCGTAGATGCTCCGGAAGCTGCGCAGCTCGGACTTCTGGCTCTCCAGCGCCGACTCGGCGTAGAGCCGGTCGTTCTCGGAGAGGTTGCCGTAGGTGCTGTTGCCGGCGGGCAGCGCCGCCGCGAGGACCGCGCGCTGGATCGATGCGTACTCCTTGGCGGCGGAGAAGGAGGCCAGGGCGCGGGTGCGCTGGATCATCTCGGGGTTGCTGGTCGCCTCGGCCATGTCCTGGGAGAGGTCGATCAGGTTCTCGATCAGACGGTGGTAGCCCTCGACGGTCTGGGTGGAGTTGTCCTTCGAGACATAGGCCGTGTTGCGGATCTTCTCGAGGTCACCCAGGTCGCCGGCGAGCTGGACCAGGTTGTCGCGGATGCCCTTGAGGTCGCCGTCCTGGCTCGCGCTGTTGATCTCCTCGGAGCTGTCGAGGAAGTTCTTCCGGGCGCGGTCGGTCTTCTCGCGGTGACCCTTGACTCCGAAGTCGGTGGCCTTGCCGCCGTGCGCCAGCGGGCCGGCCGACTGGTCGCGCTCCTCCTGGAGCGCGGCGGCGAGCTCGGTGGCCTCCTGGGTGATGTCCGTCAGCAGCTTCATGTTGTCGAGCTGCTGGATGTCGTCCATCGACTGGCTGATACGCAGACCGCCCAGCGAGGTGGCCGCGACCACCGGGAGCGCGAGCAGCGACACCAGGCGGGTGGAGATACGCCAGTTGCGCAGCGCCATGCGCGATCCCGGGCCGTCGGGACCCTTCGGGGGCTTCGGCGGAACGGGGGGCGTGTCCGCCGTTCCCGCGGGTGCGGCTCCGGGGCGGCCGGGTCGTTCGCCGCCGTCACCGTTCGCGGCCGGGTTCTGGTTCTGGGCGTGCTGGGGCGAGGAGCCGACGGCCCGGGGGCCAGTCCCGCCGTGCTGCTCCGGCTCGGCCGAAGCGCTGCCATCCCTCTTGAAACGTCCCTGCACTAGCGTCGCAACCTCTGGACCAGGCGCCCCTCCGCGCGAACGGCGGGACACGGTGTCGGCGTCATAGGGGCGCCCTGAATACGCCCCCGTGGTGGTCGTGAGTGACCGGCGTGGGTTCCCCCTTGCTCACCGCCACGATGGCGCGTTTGTGCGCCCCCTGTGCGCCGGATCGATAACTGCGGCGGTCCGGGGAATTCCAGCACAGTGCGGGATGCCCCAACAAGGCCCACGGGTCATGCCGTGACTTACATGACGGCGAGTGAGTGCGGGGTCACCCGGCGTAGAAAGTGATCTCACGCAAAGGGGGCGAATGGGTCTGATTCGAGGGGGCTCGAGGGGTGTCCCAGTCGCGATGATCAGGAGCGGAATGATCCATTCAGGTGTGCAATGTCCGTTTCGGCGGGTTGGCGCGCCGGTCCGGTTTACCCTGTTTGACTGTCGGTTCGTGAGCAAACTCACACGGTGATCGTGGCTCCTCGCCGAGGTCCGCGGGGAATCAGATGTTTAGCCTGACGCTTTACAGGGATGGCGAAACAGACAACCCGCGTCCGACGGACGGTCCCCGGACCCCGTCGGACGCCCCATGAACAGGACAGGTTCGAGCAAACAGTGAAGACGACGATGATGTTCCACAAGATCGCCAACCCGCGACGCACGACGCTGGCGCACCTCGACGGCGCTGCCGAACTGCAGACGCCGGTCCAGCAGGAGCACACCGTCGAACTCCCGGCCCAGACTGCCAACCCCAGGCGCACCGTCCTCATGGAGATCCCGGTCGCGGCCGCCGCCGCGAACTAGCACCCTCCCCAGTCTCTTTCCCGGTACCAGTACGGACCAGTACGCGCGCCGGCCCCGAAACGCTCAAGGCGCACGGGCCCGGCCGGTCCTGTGCCGGTCCCGCGCTCACCGGCGGCGCCCCCTCTTCCAGGGGGCGCCGCCGGTCGTGCGCGAGGCGTGCGTGCCCTGCCGCGCTAGCCTGGAGCGTCAGACTCCAGCCAGTTCAGTCAAGGTCAAGGGGCCAAGAATCCCGTGCGCATCGCCAGATTCTCCATCGACGGGAACGTCGCCTTCGGCGCGGTCGAGGGCGACCAGCAGGACGAGCTCGTCCTGGACATCATCAAGGGCATCCCGTTCACGGACTTCGAACTCTCCGGCACCAAGGTCCCGGTGAACAAGGTCAGGCTGCTGCCCCCGGTGCTCCCCAACAAGGTGGTGGCCTTCGGCCGCAACTACGCCGAACACGCGAGGGAGACGGGCAACGAGGTGCCCGACGCCCCGTTCGCCTTCTTCAAGCCCGCCACCTCGGTGATCGGCCCCGGCGACGACATCCAGTACCCCTCCTTCTCCCAGGAGGTGCACCACGAGGCCGAACTGGCCGTGGTGATCGGCAGGATGTGCCGTGAGGTCCCGCGCGACCGGGTCAAGGACGTGATCTTCGGCTACACCTGCGCCAACGACGTCACCGCCCGCGACGTCCAGCGGCGGGAGACGCAGTGGGCGCGGGCCAAGGGCTTCGACACCTCCTGCCCGCTCGGCCCCTGGGTGGAGACGGACCTGGACCTCGCCGCCGCCGGCGACCTCACCGTCCAGCTCACGGTCAACGGCGAGCAGCGCCAACTCGGCCGTACCAGCGAGATGATCCACTCCATCGAGGACCTGATCGTCAACATCTCCGAGGCGATGACGCTGCTCCCGGGCGACGTGATCCTCACGGGCACCCCGGCCGGCGTCGGCCCCCTCACCGTCGGCGACGAGGTCGCCGTCACCATCGAAGGCATCGGCACTCTCACCAACAAGGTTGTCAAGCGTGGCTAGCGCACCCGGATCCCCCGTACGCGTCCGTTTCTGTCCCTCTCCGACCGGCAACCCCCACGTGGGCCTGGTCCGCACCGCCCTGTTCAACTGGGCGTTCGCCAAGCACCACCAGGGCACGTTGGTCTTCCGCATCGAGGACACCGACGCGGCCCGCGACTCCGAGGAGTCCTACGCCCAGCTGCTGGACTCGATGCGCTGGCTCGGCTTCGACTGGGACGAGGGCCCCGAGATCGGCGGCCCGCACGCGCCGTACCGCCAGTCGCAGCGCATGGACATCTACAAGGACGTCGCCGCCCAGCTCCTCGAGGCCGGCCACGCCTACCGCTGCTACTGCTCCCAGGAGGAGCTGGACACCCGCCGCGAGGCCGCCCGCGCCGCCGGCAAGCCCTCCGGCTACGACGGACACTGCCGCGACCTCACCGACGCGCAGGTCGAGGAGTACACGGCCCAGGGCCGCGAGCCGATCGTCCGCTTCCGCATGCCCGACGAGACGATCACCTTCACCGACCTGGTCCGCGGCGAGCTGACCTTCACCCCGGAGAACGTCCCGGACTACGGCATCGTCCGCGCCAACGGCGCCCCGCTGTACACGCTGGTCAACCCGGTCGACGACGCCCTGATGGAGATCACCCACGTCCTGCGCGGCGAGGACCTGCTCTCCTCCACCCCGCGCCAGATCGCCCTGTACAAGGCGCTGACCGAACTCGGCATCGCGAAGCAGACCCCGGCCTTCGGCCATCTGCCCTACGTGATGGGCGAGGGCAACAAGAAGCTCTCCAAGCGCGACCCCCAGGCCTCGCTCAACCTCTACCGTGAGCGCGGCTTCCTCCCCGAGGGACTGCTCAACTACCTCTCCCTGCTGGGCTGGTCGCTCTCCGCGGACCAGGACATCTTCACGATGGAGGAGATGGTCGCCGCCTTCGACGTCGCCGACGTGCAGCCGAACCCGGCCCGCTTCGACCTGAAGAAGTGCGAGGCGATCAACGCCGACCACATCCGCCTGCTGGAGGTGAAGGACTTCACCGAGCGCTGCCGCCCCTGGCTGAAGGCGCCCGTCGCCCCCTGGGCCCCGGAGGCCTTCGACGAGGCCAAGTGGCAGGCCATCGCCCCGCACGCGCAGACCCGCCTGAAGGTGCTCTCCGAGATCACCGACAACGTCGACTTCTTGTTCCTCCCGGAGCCGGTCTTCGACGAGGCGAGCTGGAACAAGGCGATGAAGGAGGGCAGTGACGCCCTGCTGCGCACCGCCCGCGAGAAGCTGGACGCGGCCGACTGGACCTCCCCCGAGTCCCTGAAGGAGGCCGTCCTGGCCGCCGGCGAGGCCCACGGCCTCAAGCTCGGCAAGGCCCAGGCCCCGGTCCGCGTCGCCGTCACCGGCCGCACGGTCGGCCTGCCCCTCTTCGAGTCCCTCGAGGTCCTGGGCAAGGACCGGACCCTGACCCGCATCGACGCGGCCCTGGCGAAGCTCGCCGGGTGACCCGGTCCGACCACAGGTGAGGGGCGGCACCCGGAGTATTCGGGCGCCGCCCCTCGCTGTTCTTGGGTACGGTCGGTCCCATGGCGATCCGAGCCGTCGTCTGGGACGTGGACGACACCCTCTTCGACTACACCTCCGCCGACCGCGAGGGGATGCGGGCGCATCTGCTGGCCGAGGAGCTGCCGGTCGGGCACGCCTCCGTGGAGGAGGCGCTGGTGCGGTGGCGGGAGGTGACCGACCTCCAGTGGGCCCGGTTCGCCGCCGGCGAGGTCGACTTCGAGACGCAGCGGCGCGACCGCACCCGGGTCTTCCTGGGGCGTGAGCTGACCGACGACGAGGCCGACGCCTGGTTCCGGCGCTACGTCGTGCACTACGAGGCGGCCTGGTCGCTGTTCCCGGACGTCCTGCCGGTCCTCGACGCGCTCGCCGCCAGCCACCGGCACGCGGTGCTGTCCAACTCCAGCATCCACCTCCAGGACCGCAAGCTGCGTGTCCTCGGCGTCCACGACCGCTTCGAGGCCATCCTGTGCGCCGCCGAGCTGGGCGTCTCCAAACCCGAGGCCGGCGCCTTCCTGGCGGCCTGCGAGGCCCTGGCGCTCCCTCCCGCCCAGGTCGCGTACGTGGGGGACCATCCGGAGATCGACGGCCGGGGCGCGGCGGAGGCCGGTCTGCTGTCGGTGTGGATCGACCGGGGCGGCGCGTACGCGACCCTGGAGCCGCCCGTCGGGCCGCGCCGGATCGCCTCCCTCGGTGAACTCCCCGCGATCCTCGGCACGGATACCCGTTTTGGAGCCGGGTCCGGCATCGGGTAATGTTCTTCCTGCGCCGCGGGGGACCGGGCCGGAAGGCCACCAACCTCAAGCGCACTGCTAGAACAATGACCCTCCGGGGATTGCGTTCCAGTGGCCTATGGTGTAATTGGCAGCACGACTGATTCTGGTTCAGTTAGTCTTGGTTCGAGTCCAGGTAGGCCAGCTCGCAGAGCTCATCTGCACCTGCGGATCTCATCCGCGAAGCCCCCGTTGTGTAGCGGCCTAGCACGCTGCCCTCTCAAGGCAGTAGCGCCGGTTCGAATCCGGTCGGGGGTACAGATCCATCCCGCGAGGGCGGCCGGGTAGCGCCCACTGTCCTCACGGTGAAACCATCCGGCTCCGGCCGGGTGAGGATCGCCAGGGCCCCCGTTGTGTAGCGGCCTAGCACGCCGCCCTCTCAAGGCGGTAGCGCCGGTTCGAATCCGGTCGGGGGTACTGAACTGGTCTAAACCATCATTGGTCTATGGTGTAATTGGCAGCACGACTGATTCTGGTTCAGTTAGTCTTGGTTCGAGTCCAGGTAGACCAGCTCGGACCTGCGGAAACGCAGTGTCCACGCCCCCGTTGTGTAGCGGCCTAGCACGCCGCCCTCTCAAGGCGGTAGCGCCGGTTCGAATCCGGTCGGGGGTACACAGGCAGGAAGAAGAAAAGCCCTCCACCTCGGTGGGGGGCTTCTTCGTGTCCCGGCACGGGGTACCGAGGTGCGGGGACAGGAGCCCGGGGGAGGGCCTGCCGCGGCGTTGAGGCGGGCCCGTCCCCGAGGGGCGGGAATGGGGTCAGGAGCGGCGCAGTGCCTCGGAGAGGCGGGCCGCGGAGTCGATGACGGCCTGGGCGTGCATACGGCCCGGGTGACGGCTCAGGCGCTCGATGGGCCCCGACACCGAGACGGCGGCCACCACGCGGTTCGAGGGGCCGCGCACCGGCGCGGAGACGGAGGCGACGCCGGGCTCCCGCTCCCCGATCGACTGCGCCCAGCCACGGCGCCTGACACCCGACAGGGCCGTCGCCGTGAAGCGGGCGCCCTGCAGGCCGCGGTGCAGGCGCTCCGGCTCCTCCCAGGCCATCAGGATCTGCGCGGAGGAGCCGGCCTTCATCGTGAGCGTGGAGCCCACCGGGACCGTGTCCCGCAGACCCGACAGGCGCTCCGCCGCGGCGACGCAGATGCGCATGTCACCCTGCCGGCGATAGAGCTGGGCGCTCTCGCCGGTCACGTCGCGGAGATGGGTGAGCACCGGGCCCGCCGTGGCGAGCAGCCGGTCCTCGCCCGCCGCCGCGGCCAGTTCGGCCATGCGCGGGCCGAGGATGAACCGGCCCTGCATGTCGCGCGCCACCAGGCGGTGGTGTTCCAGTGCCACGGCCAGGCGGTGGGCCGTGGGTCGTGCCAGTCCGGTCGCACCGACCAACCCCGCGAGGGTGGCCGGGCCGGACTCCAGAGCGCTCAGGACGAGGGCCGCCTTGTCCAGAACGCCGACGCCGCTACTGTTGTCCATGCAACGATACTTGCGTCTCACTCTGTGAAACGCAAGTTCAATTTTCGGGGGAACGCGCCACCCTGGGTGGAACACGGCCCGTAATCCACGGGGCCGGCACAGAAGCCCGAGAACAGTGGTGAGCGAGCCGGAGGGCCGCCCCGGAGGCGAGCGCACCAAAAAAGGGGAAAGCGATGGGTAGGACACTGGCGGAGAAGGTCTGGGACGACCATGTCGTCCGGCGCGCCGAGGGCGAGCCCGACCTCCTCTTCATCGATCTGCACCTGCTGCACGAGGTGACCAGCCCGCAGGCCTTCGACGGCCTGCGCAAGAGCGGCCGCGGGGTGCGCCGGCTCGACCTGACCATCGCGACCGAGGACCACAACACCCCGACCCTGGACATCGACAAGCCCATCGCCGACCCGGTCTCCCGGGTCCAGCTGGAGACGCTGCGGGCGAACTGCGCGGAGTTCGGTGTCCGGCTGCACTCGCTGGGCGACGTCGAGCAGGGCGTCGTGCACGTGGTGGGGCCACAGCTGGGGCTGACCCAGCCCGGCATGACCGTGGTCTGCGGGGACTCGCACACCTCCACGCACGGCGCGTTCGGCGGCCTGGCCTTCGGTATCGGCACCTCCCAGGTCGAGCACGTGCTGGCCACCCAGACCCTGCCGATGACCCGCCCCAAGACCATGGCGATCACTGTCGAGGGCGAACTGCCCGACGGGGTCACGGCCAAGGACCTGATCCTGGCGGTCATCGCGCGGATCGGCACCGGCGGCGGCCAGGGCTACGTCCTGGAGTACCGCGGCGAGGCCATCGAGAAGCTCTCGATGGAGGCCCGGATGACCATCTGCAACATGTCGATCGAGGCCGGCGCCCGCGCGGGCATGATCGCCCCCGACGAGACCACGTTCGCCTACCTCGAGGGCCGCCCGCACGCCCCGCGGGGCGAGGACTGGGACGCGGCCGTGGCCTACTGGAAGACGTTGCGCACCGACCAGGACGCCGAGTTCGACGCCGAGGTCGTCATCGACGCCGCCGCGCTGTCGCCGTTCGTCACCTGGGGCACCAACCCCGGCCAGGGCGCTCCGCTGTCGGCCGACGTGCCCGACCCCGCCGCCTACGAAGACGCCTCGGAGCGCCTGGCCGCCGAAAAGGCCCTGGAATACATGGGGTTGACGGCCGGCCAGCCGCTGCGCTCCATCGGTGTGGACACCGTGTTCGTAGGTTCCTGCACCAACGGCCGGATCGAGGACCTGCGCGCCGCCGCCGACATCGTCAGGGGCCGCAAAGTCGCCGACGGCGTACGGATGCTGGTCGTCCCCGGCTCCGCCCGGGTGGGCCTGCAGGCCGTCTCCGAGGGCCTGGACGTGGTCTTCAAGGAGGCGGGCGCCGAGTGGCGGCACGCGGGCTGCTCGATGTGCCTGGGCATGAACCCCGACCAGCTCGCCCCCGGTGAGCGCTGCGCCTCCACCTCCAACCGCAACTTCGAGGGCCGGCAGGGCAAGGGCGGCCGTACCCACCTGGTCTCCCCCCAGGTCGCCGCCGCCACCGCGCTCCTCGGCCACCTGGCCTCCCCGGCCGACCTCGACGCCGACGCCCCCACGCCCGCTGGAGTCTGATCAGTCATGGAAGCATTCACCACCCACACCGGCCGGGCCGTCCCGCTGCGCCGCAGCAACGTCGACACCGACCAGATCATCCCCGCCCACTGGCTCAAGAAGGTGACCCGGGACGGGTTCGAGGACGGGCTGTTCGAGGCCTGGCGCAAGGACCCGGAGTTCGTCCTCAACCGCCCCGAGCGCGAGGGCGCCACCGTGCTGGTCGCCGGCCCCGACTTCGGCACCGGATCCTCCCGCGAGCACGCCGTCTGGGCGCTGCAGAACTACGGCTTCAAAACCGTGATCTCCTCCCGCTTCGCCGACATCTTCCGCGGTAACTCGCTGAAGAACGGCCTGCTCACCGTGGTCCTCGACCAGCAGACCGTGGACGCGCTGTGGGAGCTGACGGAAGCCGACCCCACCGCCGAGATCACCGTCGACCTCCAGGCCCGCGAGGTGCGCGCCGGGAGCATCACCGCGCCCTTCGAGCTCGACGAGAACTCCCGCTGGCGGCTGCTGAACGGTCTCGACGACATCTCCATCACGCTGCAGAGCGAGGCGGACATCGCCGCGTATGAGGCCAAGCGCCCGTCGTACAAGCCGCAGACGATCCCGGCCCCGGCCGCCTGACGCGAAGTCCTCGCGGCAGGTCGACTTTCGGCCACACCGAACCCCCTTCCGTACCCCCGATCGGACTGATCGGGGGTACGGCCGTCTCTGCACCCGTTCGGCTCTGCGCGCCCTCTTGAGGCCTTGCAACTTCCCACGTTATGAAGGTGGTTGCCGGGGTACACGTGTCACGTGCGCGTGGTCTCCGAATGTGCTCGGACCGCCGTCCGAGGCGGTAGTTGCCCCCTGCGCAGGCGACAACTCGCCCCAGATGGCACAATCTGTGCATGGAACGCGACGGCCAACTCGAGCTCTACACGCTGGTCGCGGCCCGGCTCAAAGAAGCGCATGCAGAAGTGCGCGCACTGCAAGTACCGGAGGGCGTACGGATGGCGCTGACCCGGAAGCTGCTGGTCATTACGGCCGCGGCCAAGCACGATCTCGCCAACGCGGCAAGGCGGCTGGAACTGTTCATCACGGATCTCGACGAGGGGCGATTCCCCGACGAGGAACGCTGAATCGGTCACGGCAGCCGAGTTCATTGCGGCACAAGGGTGATAAGCCCGTTTCGTGTTTGATTTGCGGTATATATCTGCCTAACGTGCGAAAACGCTTGAACGGATTCGTTCGGGCGATGTCTCCGAAGGGGAAGACGTGAACAAGGCGCAGCTCGTAGAAGCGATTGCCGACAAGATGGGCGGTCGACAGCAGGCCGCCGACGCCGTCGACGCGGTCCTCGATGCCATCGTCCGCGCCGTGGTCGCGGGGGACCGGGTCTCCGTCACCGGTTTCGGTTCGTTCGAGAAGGTCGACCGTCCGGCCCGCTACGCCCGCAACCCCCAGACCGGCGAGCGGGTCCGGGTCAAGAAGACGTCGGTGCCGCGCTTTCGCGCGGGACAGGGGTTCAAGGACCTGGTGAGCGGCTCGAAGAAGCTTCCGCGCGGGGGCGAGGTCGCCGTCAAGAAGGCGCCCAAGGGCAGCCTGTCCGGCGGGGCTTCGGCGACGGTGAAGAAGGCCGCGGCCAAGAAGACCGCGAAGTCGGCCGCCGCGAAGAAGGCCGTCACCAAGAAGACGACGGCGAAGAAGACCACCGCCAAGACCACCGCGGCGAAGAAGACCACCGCCAAGCAGGCCGCGCCGGCCGCCAAGACCGCCGCGGCGAAGAAGACGACCGCCAAGAAGGCCCCGGCGAAGAAGGCCACGGCCACCAAGGCGCCCGCGAAGAAGTCGACCGCCCGCAAGACCACCGCCAAGAAGACCACCGCCCGCAAGAAGTAACGGCGGCCGAACGGTACTCACGCGCCGGGCCGGACTCCGTCACGGAGCCCGGCCCGCGGTGTGCCCGGCGTCCCCGCCGCGCGCCGCGGCAGGTCAGAACGTGCGCCGCGGCGAGTCAGAACGTGTGCAGCGTCACCAGCGTGATCCGCCGGGCCTCGCCCTCGCCCTGGGTCTCGACGCGCACCCGCTGCCCGGGGCGCAGCAGCCTCAGGCCCCCGGCGTCGAAAGCCCGCGCGTCGAAGGGCACCGGTGTGCCGTCGTCCAGCAGCACCTGGCCGCTGCGGCTTTCGGGGTCGTAGGTGTACGCGGTCGCCTGCATGTCGGCAGCCTACTGCTCCGCGATCAGCAGCCGCGCGACGGCGGCCGTCGTGCGGGGCCCCACGCCCAGCGCCAGCGCCGCCCGCAGATCGTCGCCCGTGTCCACGTCCTGCCGTACGGAATCCACCGCGTCGAGGTGGAGTTCCACGGCTCCGAACGCCCGGTGCCGGGCCCGGGAGCCGGGGCCGAAGGAAGGACGCAATTCCTCGTCCGGTGCCGCGGAGAGCAGCGTGGTGCCGACGGCCGCGGCATCGGAGAGGAACGCGCGCGGGAATACGGCGGCCCTCTCGAGGACGCGGGCCAGTTCGGCCGGGCGCAGCGCCGGGAGATCGGCGTTGAGGGCCGCCACGGGCCCCGCGCCCCGGAGGGCCCGTGCGGCGACGGCCGCGTGCGCGAGTGCCGCGTTCAGGCCGCCGCCCGGTTCGTCGGAGACGATGTGGGCCCCGAGCGCGGCCAGCTCGCGGCCGGCCAGGGCGTCGCCCGTGACGACCACCACGTCGCGCACGGCGCGGCAGGACAGCGCGGCCGCGACCGTGTCCTGCGCGAAGGCCAGGGCCAGCCCCGGACGCACCGCGTCGTCCGCGGTGTCCGCGAGCCTGCTCTTGGCCTCGGCCAGTGGTTTCAGGGGTACCACCAGGGTCCACTGCACGCGTGTTACGTCCCTCTCTTGTCGTCGCCATTGTCCCCCGTGGCACCCGGTGGCCAGGGGGGCGGGGCGTACGGTGTTCTCGACAGACCGGCGGCCCGGGGCGACACTTGTGCGGCCCGCCTGGCCCCCGGTTCCAGGACTTAGAGGAAGGTGTCCCTGTGCCGCGCCGCAGAATCGGCTTTTGGTACCGCTTCGCCGCGGTTCTCTGTAAACCACCGCTGGTGGTTCTGCTCAAGCGGGACTGGCGCGGAATGGAGAACATTCCGGCCGAGGGCGGATTTATCACCGCGGTGAACCACAATTCGCACATCGACCCCTTCGCTTATGGGCACTTTCAATACAACACCGGTCGCGTTCCGCGCTTCCTGGCGAAGAGCGGGCTTTTCAGTAAGGGATTCGTCGGTGCCGCGATGCGGGGCACCGGGCAGATTCCCGTCTACCGGGAAAGCACGGACGCGCTCAGCGCCTTCCGGGCCGCGATCGACGCCGTGGAGCGCGGCGAGTGCGTCGCCTTCTATCCCGAGGGCACCCTCACCCGTGACCCGCACGGCTGGCCCATGACCGGCAAGACCGGTGCCGCGCGAGTGGCCCTGCAGACCAAGTGCCCCGTCGTCCCGGTCGCGCAGTGGGGCGCCAACGAGGTGCTGCCGCCGTACGCCGGCAGGCCCCGCTTCTTCCCGCGCAAGACCCACCGGGTGCTGGCCGGACCGCCCGTGGACCTGGACCGCTTCTACGACCGGGAGATGACCCCGGAACTGCTCAAGGAGGCAACCGAGGTCATCATGGCGGCGGTGACCCGGCTGCTGGAGGAGATCCGCGGGGAGAAGGCCCCCGAGGTGCCCTACGACCCGCGCCGCGAGCGCTCGGAGCAGGGCCGCAAGACCCGGGCCCAGACCCGGCCGAGGCGACGGGAGGGGGCGCCGGAGCACGGGTTGCCGGAGCAGGGATCGCCTGAGCACGGATCGCCGGAGGACCGGCGGCAGGAGGAGCGCAGGCCCGGCGAACGGGCCGCCGCGCGGGAAGAGGGGTTGGGCACGTGAGCAAACCGGTCAAGGCCGCCGTCTTCGGCACCGGATCGTGGGGCACGGCCTTCGGCATGGTGCTCGCCGACGCGGGATGCGACGTCGTGCTGTGGGCACGGCGCCCCGAACTCGTGGAAGCGGTCAACTCCACCCGCACCAACCCCGACTACCTGCCCGGAGTCGAACTCCCGGAGAACCTGCGGGCCACCACCGACGCCGCCGACGCCGCCCGCGACGCCGACTTCACCGTCCTCGCGGTCCCCTCGCAGACGCTGCGCGGCAACCTCGCCGGGTGGAAACCGCTGCTCGCCCCGGACACGGTCCTGGTGTCGCTGATGAAGGGCGTCGAACTCGGCTCCGCCATGCGGATGAGCGAGGTGATCGAGCAGGTCGCCGGAGCCGGCGCCGACCGGATCGCCGTGGTCACCGGACCCAACCTCGCCCGGGAGATCGCCGCCCGGATGCCGGCTGCCGCCGTCGTCGCCTGCACCGACGAGGCCGTGGCCCAGCGGCTCCAGGCCGCCTGCCACACGCCGTACTTCCGCCCGTACACCAACACCGACGTCGTCGGCTGCGAACTGGGCGGCGCGGTGAAGAACGTGATCGGGCTGGCCGTCGGCATCGCGGACGGCATGGGGCTCGGCGACAACGCCAAGGGCTCGCTCATCACCCGCGGGCTCGCCGAGACCACCCGGCTCGGTGTGGCGCTCGGCGCGGACCCGCTGACCTTCGCCGGACTCGCCGGCCTGGGCGACCTGGTGGCCACCTGCTCCTCACCACTCTCGCGTAACCACACCTTCGGCACCAACCTCGGCAAGGGCATGACCCTCGAGGAGACCGTCGCGGTCACCAAGCAGACCGCCGAGGGCGTCAAGTCCTGCGAGTCGGTGCTGGACCTGGCCCGCCGGCACGGCGTCGACATGCCGCTCACCGAGACGGTCGTCAGCATCGTGCACGAGGGCAAGTCGCCGGTGGTCGCCGTCAAGGAGCTGATGTCGCGCAGCGCGAAACCCGAGCGACGTTGAGCGACCAGGAGCGGCGTCCGTGCGACCGCGGCGCGACGGCAGCGCGGGCGACCCTCCGTTTGCCACGTCACGGGCGCTTCAACGTGGCTGTACCACCGGGTACTCTCATCGCCATATGAGCACCGAGAACCTTCCCCAGAGCCCCGAGCAGCCGCCGCGCAAGCCGCGTGTGGCCGTTGTGTTCGGCGGGCGCAGCTCCGAGCACGGGATCTCCGTGGTCACCGCCGGCGCCGTCCTCAAGGCCATCGACCGGACCAAGTACGAGGTCCTGCCGATCGGCATCACCCAGGACGGCCGGTGGGCGCTCACCGCCGACGAGCCGGACCGCATGGCCATCGTCGACCGTCGGCAGCCCAGCGTGGACCAGCTCGCCGACTCGACCGAGGGCGCGGTGCTGCTCCCCCTCGATCCCGGCAACCGTGAAGTCGTCTACAGCGAGCCCGGTTCGGTGCCCAAGGCGCTCGGCGAGGTCGACGTCGTCTTCCCGGTGCTGCACGGCCCCTACGGGGAGGACGGCACCCTGCAGGGTCTCCTGGAGCTCTCCGGCGTCCCCTACGTGGGCTCCGGGGTGCTGGCCTCGGCCGTCGGCCAGGACAAGGAGTACATGAAGCGGGTGTTCACCTCCTTCGGGCTGAAGGTCGGCCCGTACGTGGTGATCCGGCCGCGCGCATGGGAGCGCGACGAGTCCGCCGCCCGCAAGCAGATCATCGACTTCGCCGGTGAGCACGGCTGGCCGTTGTTCGTGAAGCCCGCACGGGCGGGCTCCTCGATCGGCATCACCAAGGTCGACGACCTCTCCGGCCTGGACGAGGCGATCGCCGAGGCCCAGCGGCACGACCCGAAGATCCTGGTGGAGGCGGCCCTGCGCGGCCGTGAGATCGAGTGCGGCGTACTGGAGTTCGAGGACGGCCCGCGTGCCTCGGTCCCCGCCGAGATCCCGCCGCCCGACGCACACGCCTACTACGACTTCGAGGCCAAGTACATCGACTCCACGCCCGGCCTGGTGCCCGCACCGCTGACCGAGGAGGAGACGGCCGAGGTGCGCAGGCTGGCGGTGGAGGCGTTCGAGGCGGCCGGCTGCGAGGGACTGGTGCGCGCGGACTTCTTCCTCACCGAGGACGGCGAGTTCGTGATCAACGAGATCAACACGATGCCCGGCTTCACACCCATCTCGATGTACCCGAAGATGTGGCAGGCCACCGGTGTCGAGTACCCGGAGCTGGTGGACCGGCTGGTGCAGGCGGCGCTCCGCCGCCCGACCGGACTGCGCTGAGCCCCGGCCGGCACCCGGGAAGGCGACGGCAGGCCCTAAGAGGCGATCCCCTTGGGGATCGCCTTCTTGACGGCCGGGGCGAGGTCGATCAGTACGCCCGTGCTGTCCCGTCCGTCGGTCACCCGCACCTCGACGTAGGCCTCTCGGTTGGCGGTCGTGAAGCGGTACGTCTCGTCGTCCTGCTGTTCCATCAGCCAGTCGACGCCGTCCACGCCCCCCGCCATCGCGCCCGGGTCGTTGCCGTTCGCCACCTTGGGGTCGATCATCTTCGGCGGCTGCCCGACACCGCACCGCAGTATGATCGCCACGCCGCCCCAGCCCGCGGTCAGTTCGGACGCGGGTTCGGGATCGTCGCGATCCTCACCGTCCACCGTCGCCGGCAGGGCCTCGTCCAGGTTCCGGCACAGCCCGGTGGTCTTCGCGTCCGGGCTGGGAACCGCCGTCGACGCGCTGTCGTCTGCCGAGGAACAGCCCGCGGTGGCGACCAGCACGGTGGCGGCGAGTGCGGACAGGACTGCGTGACGGTGACGGAAGGAACTCACCGGCACAGGGTAGACGGGGGCTACAGATGGACGACCGGGCAGGTCAGAGTACGGGTGATGCCGTCCACCTGCTGGACTTTCGCGACCACCATGCGTCCCAGGTCGTCGACGGTGTCGGCCTGGGCGCGCACGATGACGTCATAGGGTCCGGTCACGTCCTCGGCCTGGATGACTCCAGGGATCTTGCCGATCAGATCGGCGACGGTCGACGCCTTGCCGACCTCCGTCTGGATCAGGATGTACGCCTGTACCACGAAACCTCCAGAGCGGCCACGAGGATCATGTGGGGAAAAGGAACGCCACGGTATCGCGTCGCCGCTCTTCGCGGGGAGACCTGCGGGACCCGGACTCCGCGCGCCGGGGCCCGGACCGGGCGGAAGCCGACGGTCGCTTCGACCGCAGCGAGGACACAGACGCCTCGCGACCGGGAACGGAACCAGGAACGGAACCGGGAACGGACAGGGAAAGAAGGGGAGCTGGGGAAATGAAGGGCACTGTTGGTGAGCTCGGGGAGTTCGGGCTCATCAGGGAGCTCACCTCCCGTCTCACCACCACACCGGCGGTCCGGGTCGGCCCCGGCGACGACGCCGCGGTGGTCGCCGCACCCGACCGCAGGGTCGTGGCCAGCACCGACATCCTGCTGGAGGGCCGCCACTTCCGCCGCGACTGGTCCACGGCCTACGACGTCGGCCGCAAGGCCGCCGCCCAGAACCTCGCCGACATCGCCGCCATGGGCGCCGTACCGACCGCGCTGCTGCTCGGCCTGGTCGTCCCCGCGGAACTGCCGGTGACCTGGCCCTCGGAGCTGATGGACGGCCTGCGCGACGAGTGCCAGGTCGCGGGCGCCGCGGTGGTCGGCGGAGACGTCGTCCGCGGTGACACGATCATGGTGTCGATCACCGCGCTCGGTGACCTGCGCAACCAGGAGGCGGTGACCCGGGGCGGCGCACGGCCCGGCGACCTCGTCGCGGTGACCGGCTGGCTCGGCTGGTCCGCGGCCGGGCACGCGGTGCTCTCGCGCGGCTTCCGCTCGCCGCGCGCCTTCGTCGAGGCGCACCGCCGCCCCGAACCGCCCTACCACGCGGGCCCGGCGGCCGCGGGGCTGGGCGCGACGGCGATGTGCGACGTGAGCGACGGGCTGATCGCCGACCTCGGGCACATCGCCGAGGCCAGCAAGGTGCGCATCGACATCCGTTCCGGGGCGATCGACATCCCCTCCCAGATGAACGACATCGGTCAGGCCGTCGGTGTCGACCCCATGCAGTGGGTGCTGACCGGGGGAGAGGACCACGCGATCGTGGCCACCTTCCCGCCGGACGTGAAACTGCCCGCCCGCTGGAAGGTGATAGGCGAGGTGCTCAACCTCTCGGCGCTGCCCCAGGTGACGGTCGACGGGGCCCCCTGGACCGCTCAGGCCGGCTGGGACCACTTCGGGGGTATCGAGTCATGAGCGCCGGGACGGCTCCACCGAGGGTGCTGACCGTGGCCGGCTCGGACTCCGGCGGGGGCGCGGGAATCCAGGCCGACCTGAAGACGATGCTCGCGCTGGGCACGCACGGCATGAGCGTGGTCACCGCGGTGACCGCGCAGAACTCCCTGGGGGTACAGGGCGCCTGGCCGCTGCCGGTGGAGGCGGTACGGGCCCAGTACCGCAGCGTCGTCGACGACATCGGCGTCCAGGCGGTCAAGACCGGCATGCTGGCCTCCGCCGAACTCGTCGACGCGGTGGCCGACCTGCTCTCCGGGACCCGGGCGCCGGTGGTCGTCGACCCGGTCGGAGTCTCCAAGCACGGGGACGCGCTGCTGGCGCCCTCCGCACTGGACTCCGTACGGACGAGACTGCTGCCGGTCGCCACCGTGGCCACGCCGAACCTGGACGAAGTGGCGCAACTCACCGGTGTGCGGGTGGAGTCGGAACAGGACTTCCGCCGGGCCGCGGAGGCGCTGCTGGAGTTCGGGCCGCGCTGGGTCGTGATCAAGGGCGGTCACCTCGCCGGGGACATGGGCGAGGCCGTCGACCTGCTGACGGACGGTTCGCAGGAGCACTGGCTGCGCGCCCCGAGGTACGACAACCGGCACACCCACGGCACGGGCTGCACGCTGGCCTCGGCGATCGCCGCACACCTGGCACAGGGCAGGCCGGTGCCGGCGGCGGTGACGGCCGCCAAGGAGTACGTCACGGGGGCGATCGCGGCCGGATTCGCGCTGGGTGGCGGAATCGGGCCGGTGGATCACGGATGGGCGCTGACGCGGTCCGACGGGAGCTGAGGGCGTCCGGCCGGCAGGCGTGCGACCTGTAGGTGTGCGTGCGGCAGATGTACGTGCGGCAGGCGTGCGTACGGGCACGGCAAAAAGCCGGTCCACCCAAGGTGGACCGGCTCAGTGCGGTGGACCAGCTGTGGCCGCGCGCTCAGTGAGAGCGTCAGCGCGAGACCTTGCCGGCCTTGATGCACGAGGTGCAAGCGTTCACGCGCTTCGGCGTCCCGCCCACCACGGTACGCACGCGCTGGATGTTCGGGTTCCAGCGACGGGGCGTACGGCGGTGCGAGTGCGAGATGTTGTTGCCGAAGCCCGGCCCCTTGCCGCAGACGTCGCAGTTGGCAGCCACGGGTCACTCCAAAGACTTCAGATGCACTTACGGTTGATCCCGGCACGGCCGGGATCAGGATGCCGGGGCTCCAGGAGCCCTTGGGAATCTGAGTGGCTTTGCCAGGGAGAGGCCCGATTCGGATCGGGCAACCGGAGCAGCATACAACGGCTGCACCAGCAGAACGAAACTACCATGCCAGCTCAGGGGCCCGTCCCGGCCCGCTTCCGCCACCCGGCACCCCAAGGTCTACGCTGCGAGCCACGGCCGGCAGCTCAGGGAGGCGCAGGTGGCGCAGGTGCCGCAGACATTCTTCGATGCTCTCGCGGTGCGTGCCTGGTGCGGACTCGCGCTCGACGCCCTCGGCCGGGCGCGTGAGGAGATCGACGCGATCAATGTCTACCCCGTGGCGGACGGCGACACCGGTACGAATCTCTATCTGACGGTCGAGTCCGCCGCCACGGCGGTCGAGGCGGTGTTCGCGGGGCACGCGGCCGAGCGGATCGACAGGGCTCATGACGGCGAAGGCCACGACGGGACCCAGGGGCCCACGCTGGCCGACGCGGCACGGGCGATGGCACACGGTGCGCTGATCGGTGCCCGCGGCAACTCCGGGACGATCCTGGCGCAGCTGCTGCGGGGGATGGCACAGGTGCTGGCCGGGGACGAGACGGAGGCCCACGCCGACGGCCGGGGGCTGCGGCAGGCCCTGCGCACCGCGGCCGACTCCGCGCGTCAGGCCGTGGCCCACCCCGTCGAGGGCACCGTGCTCACCGTCGCCGCGGCCGCCGCCGATGCGGCCGACGGCACGGAGGGCGACTGCGGGGCGGTCGCGCGGGCGGCCTACGAGGGAGCCGGCGCGGCCCTCGCCGCGACACCGGGCCAGCTGGCCGTGCTCCGGCAGGCGGGAGTGGTGGACGCGGGCGGCCGGGGACTGGTGGCGGTGCTCGGAGCGCTGGTGGAGACGTTCACGGGGGAGACACCGAGAAGCCCGGCGCCCGGTCCCGTGCGCCGGGCGCGCGAGGAGCACGGCCCGTCCGCAGGGTCCGCGGAGTGCGCCGACGGTGAGGGCGCGACGGGGCCCGTCGGGCCCGCCTTCGAGGTGATCTACCTCCTGGAGGCCTCGGACGCTGCCGTGGAGCGGCTGCGGCAGCGGCTCGACGGTCTCGGGGACTCGCTCGTCGTCGTCGGCGGCGACGGGCTGTGGAACGTCCACGTCCATGTCGACGACGCCGGAGCCGCCGTGGAGGCGGGGGTCGAGGCCGGGCGTCCGCATCGTATCCGGATCACGCACTTCGGCGCCGGTGACGCACACGCCCCCGGTGCCGGGCGTCCGCTCCAGGAACGCGCCCAGCGGGCCGTGGTGGCCGTGGTGCCCGGAGAGGGGCTGGCCGGCCTGTACACCGAGGCCGGTGCGACCACGGTGCTCGCCCGGCCCGGTGAGCCGCCGGCCAGCGGTGAGCTCGTCGAGGCCGTGCGGCGGGCGCACGCGCGTGAGGTGGTGCTGCTGCCCAACGACGAGGAGCTGCGTCACACCGCCGCCGCGGCGGCCGAACAGGCCCGCGCCGAAGGGCTCCGGGTGGCGCTCATCCCGACCCGTTCCGCGGTCCAGGGCATCGCGGCGCTCGCGGTGCACGAGCCGGAGCGCCGCTTCGACGAGGACGTGGTGGAGATGACCTCGGCGGCCGGCGCGACCCGGTACGCCGAGGTCACCGTCGCCGAACGGCAGTCCTGGACCATGGCCGGCATCTGCCAGGCCGGCGACGTCCTCGGCCTCATCGAGGGTGATGTGGCCGTGATCGGCGACGATGTCACGGCCACCGCCGCGGCCGTCCTGGACCGGATGCTCGCCGCGGGCGGAGAGATGGTCACCCTGGTCCTCGGCGACGAGACCCCCCAGGCCCTCGCCGCCCACCTGGAGGCCCGGGTCCGTGAGAACCACCTGGCCGTCGACACGGTGCTCTACCACGGCGGCAGGCAGGGCGCCCTGCTCCTCATCGGCGTGGAGTGAACACCGGGTCCCTCCCGTCGTCGTGAGCGCGGCCGCCGTGGACCGGCCCGCATGCCCGGCGCGTGCCGGGGCACGTCGTCCCGAAGCCCCGGTGACTTCCTTGACCAGGGATTTCCCGAGACGGCCAGGAGTGTCTCGGCTCCCGCGTTCCCGCTTTGTCAGCGCCTTGGTGTGCAATGGATCTCGTGCCCGCACTGCGAGAACCACTGGAACAGCCGCTGAAGTCGGTGCTCGGCCCTCCCACCGCGAAGGTGATGGCCGAGCACCTCGGCCTGCACACGGTCGGCGACCTCCTCCACCACTATCCCCGCAGGTACGAGGAGCGCGGCCAGCTCACGCACCTCGCCGACCTCCCCATGGACGAGCACGTCACCGTGGTCGCCCAGGTCGCCGACGCCCGCCTGCACACCTTCGCCTCCTCCAAGGCCCCGCGCGGCAAGGGCCAGCGCCTGGAGGTCACCATCACGGACGGCAGCGGCCGGCTCCAACTGGTCTTCTTCGGTAACGGCGTCCACAAACCGCACAAGGAGCTCCTGCCGGGCACCCGCGCGATGTTCGCCGGCAGGGTCTCCGTCTTCAACCGCCGTCTCCAACTCGCCCACCCCGCTTATGAGTTGCTGCACGGTGGTGCGGAGGAGAGCGTGGAGACCTGGGCCGGCGCGCTGATCCCGATCTACCCCGCCACCGCCAAGCTGGAGTCCTGGAAGATCGGCAAGGCGCTCCAGACCGTCCTGCCCGGCGCCCGGGACGCCGTGGACCCCCTCCCCGGCGCACTGCGCGAGGGGCGCGGCATGGTCCCGCTGCCCGAGGCCCTGCTGAAGATCCACCGTCCGCAGACCAGGGCCGACATCGAGGAGGCCCGCGCCCGCCTCAAATGGGACGAGGCCTTCGTCCTCCAGGTCGCCCTCGCCCGCCGCCGCCATGCCGACGCCCTGCTTCCCGCCGTCGCCCGCAGACCGAGGCCGGACGGCCTGCTCACGGCGTTCGACGACCGCCTGCCCTTCACGCTCACCGAGGGCCAGCAGAAGGTCTCGAAGGAGATCTTCGACGACCTGGCGACGGAGCACCCGATGCACCGGCTGCTCCAGGGCGAGGTGGGCAGCGGAAAGACCCTGGTCGCCCTGCGCGCCATGCTCGCCGTCGTCGACGCCGGGGGGCAGGCGGCCATGCTCGCGCCCACCGAGGTGCTCGCCCAGCAGCACCACCGGTCGGTCACCGAGATGATGGGCGAGCTGGCCGAGGGAGGAATGCTGGGCGGGGCGGAGAACGCCACCAAGGTGGTGCTGCTCACCGGCTCCATGGGCGCGGCGGCCCGCCGCCAGGCCCTGCTCGACCTGGCCACCGGCGAGGCCGGCCTGGTGATCGGCACCCATGCGCTGATCGAGGACAAGGTCCAGTTCCACGACCTGGGCCTGGTGGTCGTCGACGAGCAGCACCGGTTCGGCGTGGAACAGCGCGACGCCCTGCGCGGCAAGGGCAAGCAGCCCCCGCACCTGCTCGTCATGACCGCCACCCCCATCCCGCGCACGGTCGCGATGACCGTCTTCGGCGATCTGGAGACCTCCGTCCTCGACCAGCTCCCGGCCGGCCGCTCGCCCATCGCCAGCCATGTCGTCCCCGCCGCCGACAAGCCCCACTTCCTGGCCCGCGCCTGGGAGCGGGTGCGCGAGGAGGCCGAGGGCGGCCACCAGGCGTACGTGGTCTGCCCGCGCATCGGCGACGAGGAGGACGACCCGAAGGCCGGGAAGAGGAAGTCCCCGGCGGCCGCGGGGGAGGCCGACGCCGAGAAGCGTCCGCCGCTCGCCGTCCTCGACGTCGCCGACCACCTGGCGAAGGGCCCGCTGCGGGGCCTCCGGGTGGAGGTCCTGCACGGCAGGATGCAGCCCGACGACAAGGACGCCGTCATGCGCCGCTTCGCCGCGGGCGAGACCGACGTCCTGGTCGCCACCACCGTCATCGAGGTCGGGGTCAACGTCCCCAACGCGACCGCGATGGTGATCATGGACGCGGACCGCTTCGGTGTCTCCCAGCTCCACCAGCTGCGCGGCCGGGTCGGGCGCGGCTCGGCCCCCGGCCTCTGCCTGCTGGTCACCGAGATGCCCGAGGCGAGCCCGGCCCGGCAGCGGCTGGTCGCGGTCGCCGCCACCCTGGACGGCTTCGAGCTCTCCCGCATCGATCTCGAGCAGCGCCGCGAGGGCGACGTCCTGGGCCAGGCCCAGTCCGGCACCCGCTCCAGCCTGCGCATGCTCGCCGTCATCGAGGACGAGGAGATCATCGCCGAGGCCCGCGAGGAGGCGGCCGCGGTCGTCGCGGCCGACCCCGACCTGGAGCGCCTGCCGGGGCTGCGCACGGCCCTGGCCGCCCTGCTGGACGACGAGCGGGAGCAGTACCTGGAGAAGGGCTGACAGACTGGAACCCCCTTCGGGCCCGCGGTACCCGGCCACGGACGGGAACGCACCCCGAACGCACCGACCCACATCCCGAGCACACCGACAAGTGACGAGGACCAGGACATGACCCGCGTGATCGCCGGCCGGGCCGGCGGGCGCCGCCTGGGCGTACCGCCGGGCAACGGCACCCGACCCACCTCCGACCGTGCACGCGAAGGCCTGTTCTCCACCTGGCAGGCCCTCCTCGGCGGCCCGCTGGACGGCGAGCGAGTCCTCGACCTGTACGCCGGTTCCGGCGCCGTGGGCCTGGAGGCCCTGTCCCGGGGAGCGGGGCACACCCTCCTCGTCGAGGCCGACGCCAGGGCCGTCCGCACGGTCCGGGACAACATCAGGGCGCTGGGACTGCCCGGCGCCGACATCAGACCGGGCAAAGCGGAACAGATCGTCCGCACACCCCCGCCGGCGGCCGGGCCGTACGACCTCGTCTTCCTCGACCCCCCGTACAACGTCTCCGACGACGATCTCCGCGAGATCCTGCTCACACTCCGCTCCGGGGGGTGGCTCGCGGAGGAAGCCGTCGTCACCGTGGAGCGCAGCACCAGAGGCGGTGAGTTCGGGTGGCCGCCCGGTTTCGACGCGATCCGGGCCCGTCGCTACGGCGAGGGAACGTTTTGGTACGGTCGCGCCGCCTCTACGTGCGAAGCCGCACGATGACCGGACCGGAGAGCGAGGGAGCGCCAGTGCGCCGCGCCGTATGCCCCGGGTCGTTCGACCCGATCACCAATGGACATCTCGACATCATCGGCCGCGCCTCCAGCCTCTACGACGAGGTCTACGTCGCGGTGATGATCAACCAGTCCAAGAAGGGCCTGTTCGAGGTCGAGGAACGGATCGACCTGATCGGCCGGGTCACCGCCGAGTACGGGAACGTACGGGTCGAAGCCTTCCACGGCCTCCTCGTCGACTTCTGCAAGCAGCGTGAGATCCCCGCGATCGTCAAGGGCCTGCGCGCGGTCAGCGACTTCGACTACGAGCTGCAGATGGCCCAGATGAACAACGGCCTCTCGGGTGTGGAGACCCTCTTCATCCCCACCAATCCCACCTACAGCTTCCTGTCGTCCTCCCTGGTCAAGGAGGTCGCCACCTGGGGCGGTGACGTCTCGCACCTGGTGCCCCCGGAAGTCCTCTCCGCCCTCTCCGAGCGGCTGCGCAGGGACTGAGCGCCGCCGCGGCCTCGGGGACCCCGGCAATCCGACGGCCGGTGTTCCCCGCCCGGCCCAGGGCCGTACAGTCGTTGCGTCCGTCTCCAACACAGCTGTAGAGAGTGGCGAGCACACGGTGGACGTGCAGAAGAAACTGGACGAGATCGTCGCCGCGGTCTCCGGTGCCCGGTCGATGCCCATGTCGGCCTCGTGCGTGATCAACCGCGCAGAACTGCTCTCGATGCTCGAAGAGGTGCGCGCGGCGCTGCCCGACTCCCTGGCCCAGGCCCGGGAACTCATCGGCGACCGCGAGCAGATGGTCGAGCAGGCCCGCCAGGAGGCCGAGCGGATCATCGAGGGCGCGCACGCCGAGCGCGGCTCCCTGATCTCCGGCACGGAGGTCGCCCGCCGCTCCCAGTCCGAGGCCGACCGGATCCTCGACGAGGCCCGCAAGGAGGCCGAGGAGGTCCGGGCGGAGGCCGACGACTACGTCGACTCCAAGCTCGCCAACTTCGAGGTCGTCCTCACCAAGACACTCGGCTCCGTCGGCCGCGGCCGCGAGAAGCTGCTCGGCACCGGGCCCGGCCTCGACGAGCAGGGCTACGAGGATGACGACGCCCCCGAGCGCAGCCACGACCCGGAGACCCTGCGCCGCAGCGCCGACGAGTACGTCGACGTCAAGCTCGGTGCCTTCGAGGCGGTCCTCGCCAAGACCCTGGAGGCGGTGGGCCGGGGCCGTCAGACCCTGCACGGCCGGATCGCCAGTGACGACCTCGGTGCCCTCGCCGAGGACCCCACCACGATCCAGCACTCCAGCGACGCCGACTACCTCGCCGACCTCGCGGCCATGCCGGACCTCCCGGCCCAGCGGGCCCCGCAGCCGCCGCAGGAGGCTCCGCAGGCCCCCCTGCGGGACCCGCAGCAGCAGGACTACGCCCAGCAGTCCGACCCGTACGGCTACCAGCAGCCCGACCCGTACGGCGGCTACCAGCAGCAGTACGGTGGCGGGCAGGACCCGTACGGCTACCAGCAGCAGGCCGCCCAGCAGGACCCGTACGCCGCCTACCAGGGCTACGAGGCCCCGCAGCAGCCGGCGTACGACCCCGGCCAGGCCCAGCAGGGCTACGTCCCGCAGGAGCAGACCCCGGGCACCCTCGACGAGACCAGCCTCTTCGACACCAGCATGATCAGTGCCGAACAGCTGCGGGCCTACGAGCAGGGCCGCGGCAACGGCTGACCGGCCCGTCGCCGGCCGTCGCGGCACCGGATTGGGCGGAGAGCCGAAGGTCCAGTATCCTGGCTCCTCGGTCGTGTGGACATCCGCGATCCGCGCTGCCCGCGAACTTCACGGGTCGGCGTTCCCCCAAGCTCGAAGATCGAAAGCAGGAATGGCTCTGAACGCCCGCCTCGACCACCGCAATCCCCTCGTGTTCGACACGCACGAGCTGGGACGGAGGCCGGGCGCGCTGCAGCGGCTGACCCGCACGGTCGAGGCGCCCAGGGACCTCGGTATCCAGGGAGTCGTCGGAGTGCCGGAAGGCGCCCCGGTGGAGCTCGAGCTCCGGCTCGAGTCGGTCATGGAAGGGGTGCTCGTCACGGGCACCGCCCGTGCGACGGCCGAGGGGGAGTGCGTAAGGTGTCTGGAGCCGCTCGAGCTGGAGCTCGTGGCGGATTTCCAGGAGATGTTCTCGTACCCTGACGCCGACGACCGGGGCCGTGTGACTGCGGAGCCGGGCGACGACGCCGAGGACGACGAGGACAGGTTCTTCCTCGAGGACGGCATGTTCGACCTCGAGACCGTGCTGCGTGACGCGGTGGTGCTCGCACTGCCGATGCAGCCGGTGTGCCAGGACGACTGCCCCGGCCTGTGTTCCGCATGCGGAGCCCGGCTCGCGGACGACCCGGACCACCACCATGACGCCGTCGACATCCGTTGGGCGGCACTGCAGGGACTCGCCGGTTCACTCGAAGATGGCGAGAAGGACGAGATGAGCGGCGACGGGCCAGGACCTGCGGACGCCGCCGAGAAGCAGGAGAAGTAGCCGTGGCTGTTCCGAAGCGGAAGATGTCGCGCAGCAACACGCGCCACCGCCGGTCGCAGTGGAAGGCTGCGGTCCCCACCCTGGTTGCGTGCGAGCGCTGCCACGAGCCCAAGCAGCAGCACATCGCGTGCCCGTCTTGCGGCACTTACAACAAGCGCCAGGTCCTCGAGGTCTGAGCGGCTGGTGAGAGGCACTGTGTCCACGCCCAAGAAGCAGTCGTCCCGTGTGAGCGGGAGCGAATCGGCGGACAACAACCAGGCCTCGTCCCACACGCTTCTGGAAGGGCGGCTCGGCTACCGGCTCGAGACCGCCCTTCTGGTGCGTGCGCTGACCCACCGTTCCTACGCGTACGAGAACGGCGGTCTGCCGACGAACGAGCGGCTGGAGTTCCTCGGGGACTCCGTGCTCGGCCTCGTCGTCACGGACACGCTGTACCGCACCCACCCCGACCTGCCCGAGGGCCAGCTGGCCAAGTTGCGGGCCGCGGTGGTCAACTCGCGTGCGCTGGCGGAGGTGGGCCGCGGGCTCGATCTCGGTTCCTTCATCCGGCTCGGCCGCGGTGAAGAGGGCACAGGTGGCCGGGACAAGGCGTCCATCCTCGCCGACACCCTCGAAGCGGTGATCGGCGCGGTCTATCTCGACCAGGGCCTCGAGGCGGCCTCCGAACTGGTGCACCGCCTGTTCGACCCGCTGATCGAGAAGTCCTCGAACCTCGGTGCCGGCCTGGACTGGAAGACCAGCCTCCAGGAGCTCACCGCGACCGAAGGGCTCGGCGTGCCCGAGTACCTGGTCACGGAGACCGGCCCCGACCATGAGAAGACCTTCACTGCTGCCGCCCGCGTCGGAGGCGTCTCGTACGGCACCGGCACCGGCCGCAGCAAGAAGGAAGCGGAGCAGCAGGCCGCCGAGTCCGCCTGGCGGTCCATCCGGACCGCGGCCGACGAGCGCACCGCTGCGGCGGCGGCCAAGGCCGAGACGGACGAGCCGGCTGCTGACGTCGCCGCCGACGTCGCCGTCGACGCGGATGCCGAACCGGCCGCCGGCGCACCGTCGGCCTCCGCCTGACGCCACACACGCCGAGCGCGACCCGAGTACCCACCCCGCCGGGGGCGGGCGCTCGGGTCGCACTCGTGGACCGATCCTCGGAGGGGGAACGATGCCCGAGCTGCCCGAGGTCGAGGTCGTACGGCGGGGACTGGAGCGGTGGGTCGCCCACCGGACCGTCGCCGAGGCCGAGGTGCTGCACCCGCGTGCGGTACGCCGCCACGTCGCCGGCGCCGAGGACTTCACACACCGTCTGAAGGGCCGTCGTGTCGGTGTCCCCAGCCGCCGCGGCAAGTACCTGTGGCTGCCCCTGGAGGGCACGGACCAGTCCGTCCTGGCCCACCTCGGCATGAGCGGCCAGCTGCTGGTCCAGCCGCACACGGCGGTGGACGAGAAGCATCTGCGGGTCCGGGTCCGCTTCACGGACGCCCTGGACACCGAGCTCCGCTTCGTCGACCAACGCACCTTCGGCGGGCTGTCGTTGCACGAGAACACTTCCGAGGGCCTGCCCGACGTCATCGCGCACATCGCCCGCGACCCGCTCGACCCGCTCTTCGACGACGACGCCTTCCACCGGGCACTGCGCCGCAAGCGCACCACAGTCAAGCGGGCCCTGCTGGACCAGTCGCTGATCAGCGGCGTCGGCAACATCTACGCGGACGAGGCGCTGTGGCGGGCCCGCGTCCACTACGAGCGCCCGACGGAGACCTTCACCCGCCCGCGCTCCCAGCTCCTCCTGGACCATGTGCGGGACGTGATGAACGCCGCCCTCGCGGTGGGCGGCACCAGCTTCGACAGCCTCTACGTCGACGTCAACGGCGAGTCGGGCTACTTCGACCGGTCCCTCGACGCCTACGGGCGGGAGGAGCTGCCCTGCCGTCGCTGCGGTACGCCGATACGCCGGCGGCCCTGGATGAACCGGTCCAGCTACTTCTGCCCGAGGTGTCAGCGGGCTCCGCGCGCGTCGTAACTCTCCCGCGCCAGGAGCACGTCGTCCATGCTGTCCTCCAGGAAGTGGATGAGGGACAGCACGCGCCGCGCGGCCTCGTGGCCCAGCGGGGTGAGTTCGTAGTCCACCCGGGGCGGGTTGGTCGGCTGCGCCTCGCGGTGCACCAGGCCGTCGCGTTCCAGCGCGTGCAGTGTCTGGGACAGCATCTTCTCGCTCACCCCGCCGACGCGGCGGCGCAGCTCGTTGAAGCGCAGCGAACCCCCGGACAGCGCCCCGAGCGTCAGCGCGCCCCAGCGCCCCGTCACATGCTCCAGCGTGCCGCGTGAGGGGCACTCCTTGGCGAACGCGTTGTAGGGAAGACCCGAATCCTCCGGATCCCCCGGGTACCGCCGCGTGGTCGTCATACGGTCAGCGTACTTCAGCGCAGCGCTTACCAGCAGAATGCGCTCACCGGAAGTTAGTGCCGAGACGTGCCAAGGGGCACCGAGAAACACGGACGGCGGCCCGGGAAGCCCCGGACCGCCGTCCACGCCACACGCGGTGCGTACCGCCGATGTCCGGCTAGTAGCCGAAGTTCTGGGTCCACCACGGGCCGCCCTGCCCGAAGTGCACGCCCACGCCCAGCGTCTTGAAGTCGCAGTTCAGTATGTTCGCCTTGTGGCCGGGGCTGTCCATCCAGGCTTCCATCACGGCCGCGGCGGTCGCCTGGCCACGGGCGATGTTCTCCCCGCCGAGGTCGGCTATCCCGGCGGCCTTCGCCCTGTCCCACGGGGTGTCGCCGTCGGGGTCGGTGTGGTCGAAGAAGTTGCGCTCGGCCATGTCCTGGCTGAACGCCGCGGCCAGACCCGTCAGCGCACTGTTCGCGGCGACCGGGCTGCAGCCCACCTTGGCCCGCTCCTGGTTGACCAGCTGGAGCACCTGGGCTCCTACGGCGGCCTCCTCGGAGATGTCCACCGGGCTGCTCGGCGCCGGCTTCTCCGGCTCCGGGACGGTCTTGCGGGGCGGTGTCGTCGTCTCGGTCTTCTCGCTCGGCGTCACCGCCGGCTTCTGCTTCTCCGGCGCCTTCTCCGGCGCCTTCGTCTCCGGCGTCTTCGACTGCTCGGCCGAGGGGGCCGACGGAGAGGGCTTCGGCGAGGTGGAGCGCTCGCCGTCGCGGCTGGCGGGGGCGCCGGCCTCACGGCTCTGGCTCTCGAGGCTGCCCGAGGTGCCGCCCTGCTCGCCGGGCGTGTTGGTCGGGGTGCCCGCGGCCTCCACCGTCTCGCCGGGGGAGCTGTCGCCGCCGAGCTTGTAGTTCTCGAGGCCCGGCACCGCGCCCGTGGCCACCGCGACCGTGCCGAGGGCCACCGCGGCGGAGACCCCGAGCAGTCCGGTGCGCACCGGCGTCGCGGCCTTCTTCTTCCGGCGCCGCCCGCCCGAGCCGCCCGAGTGCCGCTCGCCCCCGCCGGGCGTGAAGCCGTCGTCGGGGAAACCGCCCCGCGGGGCGTCCCTGGGCGGGAGGCCGTCGCTCGCGAAGACAGCCGTCTCGGCGGCGGCCATGGAGCGGTCGGGACCGGCCGGGAAGCCGCCGGGGTGGTCGTTCCCGTGGTGTGCCCGGAAGGCGGTTCCGGAGTGGTCGCCCTGCGCGAAGCCGTCCTGAGCGAAGTCGCCCTGAGCGAAGTCGTTCTGTGCGAAGCCGTCCTGCGCGAAGTCGCCGGCGGGGTGACCGTCGCCGAGGCCGTCCTCCGTCGCGAAGAGGTAGGCCTCGCTCCTCGCGGACGTCTCGGCGTACGCCTCCGGATTCAGGTAGGGGGCGATACCCATCGTCGGGGCGTCCGCCGCGTGTGCGCTCAGCGGGCCGTGGCTCTCGTCGTAGCGGCCGTCGTGCTGAGTGACCTCTGTGGCGGCGCGGCCCGTGGCGGCGCGGCCGGCGTCGGAGCGTCGGTGGCGTCCCATGTCCTGGCCTTCCTGATCCTTGCGGTCGACTCGTCCTCGCGATCAACACGAAACTCACACGATCGAGTGAGTTTCATATGAGATTCGTTCGATCGGGACGGTACCGCATGGCGCAAGGGGAGGGAGTGCCCCGAGTGACATTGTCCGGTTAGGTTGCAGTCATGAGTGAGGATGTGCGACTGGTCGCCTGGGTGCGGGGGAGGGTCCAAGGTGTGGGTTTCCGCTGGTTCACCCGGGCCAAGGCGCTGGAGATCGGCGGCCTGAGTGGCTTTGCTCTCAATTTGGGGGACGGGAGGGTCCAAGTGGTCGCGGAGGGCTCCCGGGAACGCTGCGAGGGCCTGCTCGACTGGCTCCAGGACGGCGACACGCCCGGGCATGTGGACGGGGTCACCGAGATATGGGACACACCCCGTGGCGGCTACGAGGGCTTCGCCATCCGCTGATCCCGCCGTGCTCCCGGATCCCCGGGGACCCGGGGAGCGCGTCCCGGTCGGTCCGAAAACGCGGAAAGCTCCTGGTGATTGCCAAGAACCCCCCGTCATGGGAGGCTTCCCCGCGCATCCGGTCCACCACACCCCGAGGGTCGGCACGAGAAGCGCCGCCCTCGCCCGACGGCCGTGCACGCTCGGCCATCCGCCGATACGGGGCGTGATCGTGTTGACCGTCAAACTTTTTGGTGAGACGCTGAAAGCCCCGCGCACCTTAGCTGTTTGGCATGGCTGAACGGCAGCACAACTCCAGGTCTGCCAAGCATCGCGGGTGCTCATCCCTCACGACCCACACCGCACAGGTCGGTCACGCATTGTGGAGGACCATCCATCATGGCAAAGGCGCTTCTCGGTTACGTCGGCGGCTCCGACCCTCGACTCCTCGCCGAGATGCGACGGCTTCAGCGGCGCGTCCAGGACCTGGAATCCGAACTCGTACGGATCCAGGCGGAGAACGACGAGCTCGCGGCTGCCGCTTCTCAGGACAGGATCATGGAGAGCGTTGACGCACACCAGGCGGAGCCTGCGCTGACCTGATCGCTGTACCGCTCCACCCCGGCAGGGCAGCGGTCGGTTCGCCCGTCACCACCGCCACGTCGTCAGAAGTGCAAGGGACGCCCCGGCGTCCCTTCTTTCTTGCCTCCCCCTGCCTGCGTCCCCCTGGCACCCCCTGCGCCGCCCGGTTCCCCCCGGTTCCTTGACTCGCGCATCCTTTCACCGTCTTTAACGTTTGGTGTGCCCTGCGCGTTCACCTGTGAAACCGCCGGTTCATGGAGTGGGACATCCCGGACAGGTAAAGTCCGGCCACGTGCATCTCAAGGCCCTGACCCTCCGAGGCTTCAAGTCCTTCGCCTCGGCGACCACGCTCCGGTTCGAACCGGGCATCACGTGCGTCGTCGGTCCCAACGGCTCGGGCAAGTCCAATGTCGTGGACGCGCTCAGCTGGGTCATGGGAGAGCAGGGTGCCAAGTCGCTGCGCGGCGGCAAGATGGAGGACGTCATCTTCGCCGGCACCACCGGCCGCCCGCCGCTCGGCCGCGCCGAGGTGTCGCTGACCATCGACAACGCCGACGGGGCCCTTCCCATCGAGTACGCCGAGGTCACCATCACGCGGATCATGTTCCGCAACGGCGGCAGCGAGTACCAGATCAACGGCGACACCTGCCGCCTCCTCGACATCCAGGAACTGCTCTCCGACTCCGGCATCGGCCGGGAGATGCACGTCATCGTCGGTCAGGGCCAACTGGACTCCGTGCTGCACGCCGACCCGATGGGCCGCCGCGCCTTCATCGAGGAGGCGGCCGGTGTCCTCAAACACCGCAAGCGCAAGGAGAAGGCGCTGCGCAAGCTGGACGCGATGCAGGCCAACCTCGCGCGCGTACAGGACCTCACCGACGAACTGCGCCGCCAGCTCAAGCCCCTCGGCCGACAGGCCGCGGTCGCCAGAAGGGCCGCCGTCATCCAGGCCGACCTGCGCGACGTCCGCCTGCGCCTCCTCGCCGACGACCTCGTGCGGCTGCGCGACGCGGTCGCGGCGGAGATCGCCGACGAGGCCACCCTCAAGGAGCGCAAGGGCGCCGCCGAGCAGGAACTGCGCACGGCGCTCCAGCGGGAGGCGGCCCTCGAGGACGAGGTGCGCCGGCTCACTCCGCGTCTGCACGGCGCCCAGCAGACCTGGTACGAGCTCTCCCAGCTCGCCGAACGGGTGCGCGGCACCGTCTCGCTGGCCGAAGCACGGGTGAAGAGCGCCACCTCCGCGCCGCCCGAGGAGCGCCGCGGACGCGACCCGGAGGATATGGAGCGTGAGGCCGCCCGCGTCCGCGAGCAGGAGGCCGAGCTGGAGGCCGCCCTCGAGGCCGCCGAACACGCCCTGGAGAACACGGTCGCGCACCGCGCCGAGCTGGAACGCGAGCTCGCCCTGGAGGAACGGCGGCTGAAGGACGCCGCACGTGCCCTCGCCGACCGGCGCGAGGGGCTAGCCCGGCTCACGGGCCAGGTGGGCGCGGCCCGTTCGCGTGCCGCGGCGGCCCAGGCCGAGATCGAGCGCCTGGCCGCGGCCCGCGACGAGGCCCAGGAACGGGCCGTCGCCGCCCAGGAGGAGTACGAGGCCCTGCAGGCCGAGGTCGACGGCCTCGACGCCGGCGACGCGGAACTCGCCGGACGGCACACGGAGGCCGCACAGCGGCTCGCCGGGGCCGAGGCCGCCCTCACCGCCGCCCGCGAGGCGGTCACCGCCGTCGAACGCGAGCGCGCCGCGACCCGGGCCCGCCACGATGCCCTCGCTCTCGGCCTGCGCCGCAAGGACGGCACCGGCGCGCTGCTCGCGGCGCGGGACCGGCTCGCCGGACTGCTCGGCCCCGCCGCCGAACTGCTCACCGTGCCCCCGGGTCACGAGGCCGCCCTCGCCGCCGCCCTCGGGGCCGCCGCCGACGCCCTCGCCGTCACCGGCCCCGCCACCGCCGCCGACGCGATCCGCCTGCTGCGCAAACAGGAAGCGGGCCGCGCCACCCTGCTGCTCACCGGCGCCTTCGACGACGGACCGCGAGAAGCACCCGCCGACGCACCGCACGAGCAGCCCGCGAATGCTCCCGACCGCCCCCCGTACGCCGCCGACCTGGTGCGCGGACCCGCCGAACTCCTGCCCGCCGTGCGCCGGTTGCTGCGGGACGTCGTCGTCGTCGGCACCCTGGAGGACGCCGAGGAACTGGTGCACGCGCGGCCCGAGCTGACCGCCGTGACCGCCGAGGGGGACCTGCTGGGCGCGCACTTCGCGCACGGCGGCTCGGCGGGAGCCCCGAGCCTGCTCGAGGTGCGGGCCTCCGTGGACGAGGCCGCAGCCGAGCTGGAAGAGCTCGGCGTGCGGTGCGAGGAGCTGACCCTGGCCCAGCACACGGCGGCCGAGGAGCGCGGCCGGTGCGCGGCCCTCGTCGAGGAGCTGGGGGAGCGGCGCCGGGCCGCCGACCGGGAGAAGTCCTCCGTCGCCCAGCAACTGGGCCGGCTCGCCGGGCAGGCACGGGGTGCGGCCGGGGAGGCCGAGCGCTCCGCCGCCGCGGCCGCCAGGGCGCAGGACTCCCTGGACAAGGCGCTCACCGATGTGGAGGAACTCGCCGAACGGCTCGCCGTCGCCGAGGAGAGCGTCCCCTTCGGGGAGGGAGAGGAGCCCGACTCCTCCGTGCGGGACCGGCTCGCCGCCGACGGGGCCAACGCCCGCCAGACCGAGATGGAGGCCCGGCTCCAGGTGCGTACGCACGAGGAGCGGGTCAAGGGGCTCGCGGGGCGGGCCGACTCCCTCGACCGGGCCGCCCGCGCGGAACGCGAGGCACGCGCGCGCGTCGAGCAGCGGCGGGCCCGGCTGCGGCACGAGGCAGCCGTCGCCGAGGCCGTCGCGGGCGGCGCCCGGCAGTTGCTCGCGCACGTCGAGGTGTCCCTCGCGCGCGCCGAGGAGGAGCGCACCGCCGCCGAGGCCGCGAAGGCCCGCAGCGAGCAGGAGCTCGCCCGGGCACGCACCGAGGGACGCGATCTCAAGGCGGAACTCGACAAGTTGACGGATTCAGTTCACCGGGGCGAGGTACTCGGCGCCGAGAAGCGGCTGCGGGTGGAGCAGCTGGAGACCAAGGCGTTGGAGGAACTGGGTGTCGAACCGGCCGGGCTGGTGGCGGAGTACGGACCGCACCGACTGGTGCCGCCCTCGCCCCCCGCCGCCGGGGAGGACCTCCCGGACGACCCCGAGCACCCGCGCAACGCGCCTCGCCCCTTCGTACGGGCGGAGCAGGAGAAGCGGTTGAAGGCCGCCGAGCGGGCCTACCAGCAGCTCGGCAAGGTGAACCCGCTCGCGCTGGAGGAGTTCTCGGCACTGGAGGAACGCCACCAGTTCCTCGGCGAGCAGCTGGAGGACCTGAAGAAGACCCGCGCGGATCTGCTCCAGGTCGTCAAGGAGGTCGACGAGCGCGTCGAGCAGGTCTTCAGCGAGGCCTACCGGGACACGGCCCGGGAGTTCGAGGGCGTCTTCTCCCGGCTGTTCCCGGGCGGTGAGGGGCGGCTGGTGCTGACCGACCCCGACAACATGCTCACCACGGGCGTGGACGTCGAGGCGCGTCCGCCGGGCAAGAAGGTCAAACGGCTGTCGCTGCTCTCGGGCGGTGAGCGGTCCCTGACCGCCGTGGCGCTGCTGGTGTCGATCTTCAAGGCGCGGCCGAGTCCGTTCTACGTCATGGACGAGGTCGAGGCCGCTCTCGACGACACCAACCTCCAACGGCTGATCGGCCTCATGCGGGAACTGCAGGAGGCATCGCAGCTGATCGTGATCACCCACCAGAAGCGCACGATGGAGGTCGCCGACGCGCTCTACGGCGTCTCCATGCAGGGCGACGGCGTCTCCAAGGTCATCAGCCAGCGCCTCCGCCAGGCCGGCGCACCCTGTACGCATTCATGATCGTCCATCTGCGTCCCGCGTGCGTACCTTCGACTCTTGAAGCCAGCTTCACGTGAATCTGTCGGCATCTGTTTCATAACCCTCTGTTGACTTCAGAACTTGAACGCATAGTCTTCGCCATGTTGCTTTTACCTTCAGGTACCTTCAGGTGGACCTCGAAGGGCTGACCCCCCATCCGGTGATGTTGCCGGTGGCCCGAGGAGTTACACGTGACCAGCCCAGCGCAGGCACAGACGTCAGGAGCCGGGACGGCTCACCCCGAGCATCTCGGGCACGTCATCTTCATCACAGCGGCAGCTGCCATGGGCGGCTTCCTCTTCGGTTACGACAGCTCCGTGATCAACGGCGCCGTCGAGGCCATCCGGGACCGCTACGACATCGGCTCGGCCACGCTCGCCCAGGTCATCGCCGTCGCGCTGATCGGCTGTGCCATCGGTGCCGCGACCGCCGGCCGCATAGCCGACCGTGTCGGCCGCATCCGGGTCATGCAGATCGCCGCGGTCCTGTTCACCGTCAGCGCCATCGGTTCCGCCGTTCCCTTCTCCCTCTACGACCTCGCCTTCTGGCGGATCGTCGGCGGTGTCGCCATCGGTATGGCCTCGGTGATCGGCCCGGCCTACATCGCCGAGGTCGCCCCGCCCGCCTACCGCGGCCGGCTCGGCTCCTTCCAGCAGGCCGCGATCGTCGTCGGCATCGCCGTGTCGCAGCTGGTCAACTGGGGCATCCTGAACGCCGCCGGCGGCGACCAGCGCGGCAAGCTGCTGGGCCTGGAGGCCTGGCAGCTGATGCTCGGCGTCATGGTCGTCCCGGCCGTGCTGTACGGACTGCTCTCCTTCGCCATCCCCGAGTCCCCCCGCTACCTGATCTCGGTCGGCAAGCACGAGCGCGCCCGGAAGATCCTCGAAGAGGTCGAGGGCAAGAACGTCGACCTGGACACCCGCGTCCGCGAGATCGAGACGGCGATGCACAGCGAGGAGAAGTCCCGCTTCAAGGACCTCCTCGGCGGCAGCTTCTTCTTCAAGCCGATCGTCTGGGTCGGTATCGGCCTGTCGGTCTTCCAGCAGTTCGTCGGCATCAACGTCGCGTTCTACTACTCGGCGACGCTGTGGCAGTCGGTCGGCGTCGACCCGGCGGACTCGTTCTTCTACTCCTTCACCACGTCGATCATCAACATCGTCGGCACCGTCATCGCGATGATCTTCGTCGACCGCATCGGCCGCAGGCCGCTCGCGATCATCGGCTCCTCCGGCATGGTGATCGGCCTCGCGCTGGAGGCCTGGGCGTTCTCCTTCGACCTCGTCGACGGCAAGCTGCCCGCCACCCAGGGCTGGGTCGCGCTGGTCGCCGCCCACATGTTCGTGCTCTTCTTCGCCCTGTCGTGGGGTGTGGTCGTCTGGGTCATGCTCGGCGAGATGTTCCCGAACCGGATCCGCGCCGCCGCGCTGGGCGTGGCCGCCGCCGCGCAGTGGATCGCCAACTGGGCCATCACCGCGAGCTTCCCGTCGCTGGCCGAGTGGAACCTGTCGACCACCTACATGATCTACACGTTCTTCGCGGCGCTCTCCATCCCGTTCGTCCTGAAGTTCGTCAAGGAGACGAAGGGCAAGGCCCTGGAGGAAATGGGCTGACCGCGCCCGCGGGACCGACGGTCCACGGACCCGTCCCGCCCGAGCCCGAGGAGAGGGGTTCAAGTCCCCGCTGCCCCTCTCCTCGTACATCGCCGCCCCGCTCCGGACGACCGTCCGGGCCGGGGCGGTGGTGTGTCCGTACCGTGTGCCGCACGTCCTGACCGGTGCGTCGCCGGCCGCCGGCCACCGGGCCGACGGCCCGGGACGGCACGGACCGTTCTGCGGGGGCCGACATCGGCTGGACCGGGCCGCCCATGACTGATACTGGACCCGTTATGGACATCGTCATCCTTGCTGTAGTCATCGCCGTGGTCGTGTTCGGTGTGCTCGGCGGGCTCATCGTCGGCAGCCGCCGCAAGAAGCAGCCGCCCCCGCCGCCGCCCACCACGCCCGACATCACCGCCCCCCCGGCCGAGCCGCACGTCGGCGACGAGGCCGAGACGCCGCGGGAGGAACCGCGGCGCACCATCGAGGAGGTTGATCTTCCGGACGGCTCCGCCCCGGTCGTCGTCGAGGAGCCGCTCGCCGAGGCTCCCGCGATCGAGATCCCGGAGCCCACCGCCGGCCGTCTCGTCCGGCTGCGAGCCCGTCTCTCCCGTTCACAGAACGCCCTGGGCAAGGGCCTGCTCGTCCTGCTCTCCCGAGAGCACCTCGACGAGGACACCTGGGAGGAGGTCGAGGACACCCTGCTCACCGCCGATGTCGGCGTGCGGCCCACCCAGGAGCTGGTCGAGCGGCTGCGTGAGCGCGTGAAGGTGCTCGGCACCCGCACCCCCGTCGAACTGCGCGGGCTGCTCCGCGAGGAGCTGATCACCCTGGTCGATCCCACGATGGACCGCATCGTGCGCACCGAGACCGAGACCGGTGGTCCGGGCGTCGTGATGGTCGTGGGGGTCAACGGCACCGGCAAGACCACCACCACCGGCAAGCTCGCCCGTGTGCTGGTCGCCGACGGCAACACCGTCGTCCTCGGCGCCGCGGACACGTTCCGCGCCGCCGCCGCCGACCAGCTCCAGACCTGGGGCGAGCGCGTCGGTGCCCACACCGTGCGCGGCCCGGAGGGCGGCGACCCGGCCTCCGTCGCGTTCGACGCGGTCAAGGAGGGCAAGGAGATGGGTGCGGGCGTCGTGCTCATCGACACCGCCGGCCGACTGCACACCAAGACCGGCCTGATGGACGAGCTCGGCAAGGTCAAGCGGGTCGTGGAGAAGCAGGCCCCGCTGGACGAGGTGCTGCTCGTGCTCGACGCCACCACCGGTCAGAACGGCCTGGTCCAGGCCCGGGTCTTCGCCGAGGTCGTCGACATCACCGGCATCGTGCTCACCAAGCTGGACGGAACGGCCAAGGGCGGCATCGTGATCGCCGTCCAGCGCGAACTGGGCGTCCCGGTCAAGCTGATCGGTCTCGGCGAGGGCGCGGACGACCTGGCACCGTTCGAGCCCGAGGCGTTCGTGGACGCGCTCATCGGGGAGTGACCCCGAGGCGGCCGCCGGACGGCATCCGCACCGACGCGAAGAAGCGCCCGCTTCCGGAAAGCCGGAAACGGGCGCTTCGCCGTGCCACCCCGCGTACGGCTTCGGGGCCCGTACCTGCGGCCCCGGCCCCGGTGTCTACGCCTGCGACCGGTGCACGACGTACGCCAGCGTGCCCAGGACCAGACGGGCCTCGGGCGGGCGGGGAACCGAGTCGAGGGCGGGGGAGCGCAGCCAGCGCACCGGGCCGAGGCCGCCCCGGTCCGAGGCCGGTGCCGTGATGTGCGTACCGGGGCCGAGGCCGCGCAGATCGAGGGCGGCCGGGTCGTCCCAGCCCATGCGGTAGAGCAGCTCGGGGAGCGCGGCGGCGGCGCCGGGGGCGACGAAGAACTGGGCCCGGCCGTCCGGGGTGGCGGCGACCGGGCCGACGGGCAGGCCCATGCGCTCCAGCCGGGCCAGGGCGCGGCACCCGGCGGGCTCGGCCACCTCGATCACGTCGAACGCCCGCCCGACCGGCAGCATCATCGCGGCACCCGGGTAACCGGCCCAGATCTCCGTCACGTCGTCCAGCGGAGCCCCGGCGGGGATCTCCGGGGCGAGGTCGAGCGGATGCGCCCCCGGGGCCCGGCATCCCGCCCGGCCGCAGGAGCAGGCGCCGGCCGCGGCGCGGGCGCCCGGCACCACGTCCCAGCCCCAGAGCCCGGTGTACTCCGCCACCACGGTGCCGTCCGACGCGCGGCCCCGGCGGCGTGAGCCGGACCGGATGTCGCGGATGCCCCGGCTGATGCCGATCGTGAAGCCCATGCCCCCTCCAACGGGTCCGACGCACCGGTGGTTACGCAGCGGGCGCGACGCGTGACTCTCTGTTCTCGACTTCCCCGTGCCGCGCGACCCGAGTCGGCGCCCGGAAGCACCCGGGGTGGTGTGCGGGGTGGCCCGCGCTCCCGAGTGCATCGCCGCATCCACTGCGGCCGCCCTGTGTCAAGTGAATCGTGAGTCGGCCACCGTGAGTTCATTCGATGGGGTGGCGAATGGTGGCGATTACCGGTTCGCCATGGCTGGACGGGTGATCGTAGCGCTACGTTGTGTGCACGGCTTCTTGGGGCACATGCACACACGGGTATGCCGGAGGCAACTCGGCTTTCCGTTCGGTGGGTGGCATCCGCCGGACGGCGGCCCCGGCAACCGGCATTCTGATAGGGCTTGGCGCACTCAGCGGCGAGTGGTTTCAGGGATGGGGGCGTTCCAGTGAGCGGCAACGGCGGTGGCGGGACGAGCGCTGCGGGTACGGAGAAGCGTCCGAACGAGCTGCTCACCTCGTGGTTCCTCCGCAGCGGCTGGTCCAAGGGCGAACTCGCCCGCCAGGTCAACCGCAGAGCCCGCCAACTGGGCGCCAACCACATCTCCACCGACACCTCGCGGGTGCGCCGCTGGCTGGACGGCGAGAACCCGCGCGAGCCCATCCCGCGCATCCTGTCCGAGCTGTTCTCCGAGCGCTTCGGCGTCGTGGTGTCCGTCGAGGACCTGGGGCTGCGCACCAGCCGGCCCTCGCCCTCCGCGACCGGCGTCGACCTGCCCTGGACGGGCCCGCAGACCGTGGCCCTGCTCAGCGAGTTCTCGCGCAGCGACCTCATGCTCGCGCGGCGCGGCTTCCTCGGGAGCTCGCTGGCCCTCTCCGCGGGCCCGTCCCTCATCGAGCCCATGCAGCGCTGGCTCGTCCCCACACCGTCCGCCGCCCAGCCCCGTCCGGAGTCGGAGCCGGCCGTCCCGGGGCACACCCGCGGCCGGCTGTCCCAGCCGGAGCTGGACCTGCTGGAGACCACCACCGTGATGTTCCGGCAGTGGGACGCCCAGTGCGGCGGCGGCCTGCGCCGCAAGGCCGTCGTCGGGCAGCTGCACGAGGTGACGGACCTGCTCCAGGAACCCCAGCCCGACCCGATCCGGCGGCGGCTGTTCAAGGTCGCCGCCGAACTCGCCGAACTGGCCGGCTGGATGTCGTACGACGTCGGGCTCCAGCCCACCGCGCAGAAGTACCTCGTGCTCGCCCTGCACGCGGCCAAGGAGGCGGGGGACCGGCCGCTGGGCTCGTACATCCTGTCGAACCTGAGCCGTCAGATGATCCACCTCGGCCGGCCCGAGGACGCCCTGGAACTCATCCACCTCGCGCAGTACGGCAGCCGTGACTGCGCGAGCCCGCGCACCCAGTCGATGCTGTACGCGATGGAGGCCCGCGCCTACGCCAACATGGGCCAGCCCGGCCGGTGCAAGCGCGCGGTCAGGATGGCCGAGGACACCTTCGCCGAGGTCGGCGAGTGGGACGAACCGGACCCCGACTGGATCCGCTTCTTCTCCGAGGCCGAGCTGTACGGCGAGAACTCCCACTCCTTCCGCGACCTCGCCTACGTCGCTGGCCGCAGCCCCACGTACGCCTCCCTCGCCGAGCCGCTGATGGAGCGGGCCGTGGAGCTGTTCGCCCAGGAGCGCGCCGACTACCAGCGGTCGTACGCGCTCAACCTGATCGGCATGGCCACCGTGCACCTCCTGCAGCGTGAGCCCGAGCGGGGCGCGGTCCTCGCCACCGAGGCCATCGGAGCGGCCAAGAAGGTCCGCTCCGAGCGGGTCAACACACGTATCCGAAAGACGGTCGACACGGCCGTCCGTGACTTCGGCGACCTCGCCGAGGTCGTCGACCTCACCGAGCGGCTCGCCATCGAGTTGCCGGAGACCGCCGAAGCGGTCTGACCCCCGAAGCGGTCTGACCCCTAAAACCCGCCAGGAACCCCCGAAGGACCGCAGGGACCTCCGGGAAAACCCCAGACCCCGGCCGCGGCCGGCCCTCCCGAACTGCCCGACTCGGCTCCCCCATGCCAGGTCATCGGAAGGCCCGCCGCGGTCGGTACCCCCCTTTGCGCCTAAACCGGCGCCGCTCTCGCGGATGTGGTGCTCGCCGTCGGGGTTGCTCAATTGATGGTTGCGGTGCCCTGTGGCGAAGACCGGGTCACGGCCAGGACCGGCACTCCCCGGATCCGGCGGTTCATCGGTCCGTAACACACCGGGTGCCTTCGTCACGGCGGCGAAACAGCGAGGGGCCTCCACCGAAACGGCGCTGCGCGAGTCTCGTGGCGCAGAACCGGCCCGCCCCTCACGACCCGCTCGGGTTCCACCCGCACGGGG
The DNA here is from genome assembly GCF_052246875.1 of Streptomyces sp. GDS52. Lineage (NCBI taxonomy): Bacteria > Bacillati > Actinomycetota > Actinomycetes > Kitasatosporales > Streptomycetaceae > Streptomyces > Streptomyces sp. GDS52. The sequence continues at coordinate 1,980,899 of NZ_CM125966.1, read as the reverse complement.
CCGTACCGACGACGAGGAGACGCCGATGGCAGCAGCCATCACCCTTGCCGCGGAGACGCCCACGCTCTCTGCCGCCAACACAGGGTTCATGCTCATCTGCTCCGCCCTGGTGATGCTCATGACCCCGGGCCTGGCCTTCTTCTACGGAGGCATGGTCCGCGTCAAGAGCACCCTGAACATGCTGATGATGAGCTTCATCAGCCTGGGGATCGTCACCGTCCTGTGGGTGCTGTACGGCTTCTCCATGGCGTTCGGCACCGACTCCGGCGGCGTCATCGGCTGGAACTCCGACTGGATCGGCCTGACCGGCATCGGCCTGACCGAACTCTGGGACGGCTACACCATCCCCGTCCTCGTCTTCCTGGTCTTCCAGCTGATGTTCGCCGTCCTCACCCCCGCCCTGATCAGCGGAGCGCTCGCGGACCGCGTGAAGTTCACCGCGTGGGCGCTGTTCATCACCCTGTGGGCCACCCTCGTCTACTTCCCGGTCGCCCACTGGGTCTGGGGCGCCGGCGGCTGGGCCTTCGAACTGGGCGTCATCGACTTCGCCGGCGGGACGGCCGTCCACATCAACGCCGGTGCCGCCGCCCTCGGCGTGATCCTGGTGATCGGCAAGCGCATCGGCTTCAAGAAGGACCCGATGCGTCCGCACAGCCTGCCGCTGGTCATGCTCGGCGCCGCGCTGCTGTGGTTCGGCTGGTTCGGCTTCAACGCCGGCTCCTGGCTCGGCAACGACGACGGCGTCGGCGCGCTGATGTTCGTCAACACCCAGGTCGCCACCGCCGCCGCCGTACTCGGCTGGCTCGCCTACGAGAAGATCCGCCACGGCGCGTTCACCACGCTGGGCGCCGCCTCCGGCGCGGTCTCGGGTCTGGTCGCCATCACACCGGCCGGCGGCGCGGTCTCCCCGCTCGGCGCGATCGCGGTCGGCGCCGTCGCCGGTGTGCTGTGCGCCATGGCCGTCGGCCTGAAGTACCGGTTCGGCTACGACGACTCCCTGGACGTCGTCGGCGTCCACCTGGTCGGCGGCGTCATCGGCTCCCTGCTCGTCGGCCTCCTCGCCAGCGGCAAGGGCCAGTCGGACGTCCAGGGACTCTTCTACGGCGGCGGCCTCGACCAGTTCTGGAAGCAGTGCGCCGGAGTCTTCGGCGTCCTCGCCTACTCCCTGGTCGTCTCCGCGGTCCTCGCCCTCCTCCTGGACCGGACGATCGGCATGCGCGTCTCCGAGGACGACGAGGTGGCCGGCATCGACCGGGCCGAACACGCCGAGACCGCGTACGACTTCAGCGGCGCCGGCGGCGGTGCCGCCCGCAACGCCGCCCAGGCGCCCCTCGCCCCGGCCGAGAACAAGAAGGTGGACGCGTGAAGCTCATCACCGCCGTCGTCAAGCCGCACCGGCTCGACGAGATCAAGGAGGCCCTGCAGACCTTCGGGGTGCACGGCCTGACCGTCACCGAGGCCAGCGGCTACGGCCGCCAGCGCGGCCACACCGAGGTCTACCGCGGTGCCGAGTACACCGTCGACCTGGTGCCCAAGATCCGCATCGAGGTGCTGGTCGAGGACGAGGACGCCGAACAGCTCATCGACGTGATCGTCAAGGCGGCCCGCACCGGCAAGATCGGCGACGGCAAGGTCTGGTCGGTCCCGGTCGGGACCGCCGTCCGGGTCCGCACCGGTGAACGCGGCCCGGACGCGCTCTGAGCAGGGCGAACGGAACAGGAGCCACCGGATGACGGGGACGGGCACGGACGACGGGACGAAGGACTCGGGGCCCGGCGGCTACGCGGCGGCCCGGCTGCACCTCCTCACCGGGGAGACGCGGTCCGGGCCGCCGCGCCGCGCCGCCCTCGCGCACCTCACGGACGACTGGCTCGCCGGGCTCTTCGCGGCGGGTGCCCAGGGGGCGCGCGGGGTCTCCCTGGTCGCCGTGGGCGGCTACGGGCGCGCGGAACTCTCCCCGCGCAGCGACCTCGACCTGCTCCTGCTGCACGACGGCGGCGACCCCGAGGCGGTCACCGCCCTCGCCGACCGCCTCTGGTACCCCGTCTGGGACCTGGGCCTGGACCTCGACCACTCCGTCCGCACCCCGGCCGGGGCCCGCAGGACCGCGGGCGAGGACCTGAAGGTCCAGCTCGGCCTGCTGGACGCCCGGCACATCGCCGGCGACCTCGGCCTCACCACCGCACTGCGCACGGCGGTGCTCGCCGACTGGCGCAACCAGGCACCGAAGCGGCTCCCCGCCCTCCAGGAGCTGTGCGCCGAACGCGCCCAACGCACAGGTGAGTTGCAGTACCTCCTGGAACCCGACCTCAAGGAGGCCCACGGCGGGCTCCGCGACGCCACCGCCCTGCGCGCCGTCGCCGCCTCCTGGCTCGCCGACGCCCCGCGCGAGGGCCTGGCCGACGCCCGCCGCCGCCTCCTCGACGTACGGGACGCCCTGCACCTGGCCACCGGGCGCGCCACCGACCGGCTCGCGCTGCAGGAACAGGACCAGGTCGCGGCCGAACTCGGCATGCTCGACGCGGACGTGCTGCTGCGGCAGGTCTACGAGGCCGCGCGCGTCATCGCGTACGCCAGTGACGTCACCTGGCGCGAAGTGGCGCGCGTGCTGCGCTCCCGCGCGGTACGGCCCAGACTGCGCGCCCTCCTGGGCGGCGGGAAAGCGGCGCCCGAGCGGTCCCCGCTGGCCGAAGGGGTCGTGGAACAGGACGGCGAGGTGGTGCTCGCCCGCACCGCACGCCCCGAACGCGACCCCGTGCTCCCGCTGCGCGCCGCGGCCGCCGCCGCCCAGGCCGGGCTGCCGCTCTCCCTGCACGCCGTACGGCGCATGGCGGCCACCGCGCACCCCCTGCCCATCCCCTGGCCCGCCGAGGCGCGGGAACAGCTGGTGACCCTGCTGGGCTCCGGCCGGCCCACGGTCCAGGTCTGGGAGGCGCTGGAGGCGGAGGGCCTGGTCGACAGCCTGCTCCCGGACTGGGAACGGGTCCGCTGCCGCCCCCAGCGCAACGCCGTGCACCTGTGGACCGTGGACCGGCACCTCATCGAGACCGCCGTCCGCGCCTCCGAGTTCACCCGACGCGTGCACCGGCCCGACCTGCTCCTGGTCGCCGCGCTGCTGCACGACATCGGCAAGGGGTGGCCCGGCGACCACGCGACGGGCGGCGAGGTCATCGCCAGGGACGTGGCCGCCCGCATCGGCTTCGACCAGCACGACGTCACGGTGATCGCCGCCCTCGTACGCCACCACCTGCTGCTCGTCGAGACCGCCACCCGGCGCGATCTGGAGGACCCGGCCGCCGTGCGCGCGGTCGCCGAGGCCGTCGGCTCCCGGAGCACTCTCGAACTGCTGCACGCCCTCACCGAGGCGGACGCCCTCGCCACCGGACCCGCCGCCTGGTCGTCCTGGCGCGCCTCACTCGTCGCCGACCTCGCGGAACGGGTCGCCGCCGTGCTGTCCGGGGACCTCTCGGCCGGCCCCGAGGAGACCACGCCCACCGCGGAACAGGAACGCCTCGCCGTCGAGGCGGTCGCCACGGGCGGGCCGGTGCTGTCCCTGCGGGCCCGGACCGAACCGCCCACCGAGCCCTCCGGCGACCCCGAACCGCTGGGCGTGGAACTGCGCATCGCCGTGCCCGACCAGGAGGGCGTGCTGCCCGCGGTGGCCGGGGTGCTCGCCCTGCACCGGCTGACCGTACGGACCGCGGAGCTGCGGGCGCTGGACCTCCCGGCCGGTGTCGACGGCTCGGTGCTGCTGCTGGACTGGCGGGTCGCCGCCGAGTACGGCTCCCTGCCCCAGGCCACCCGGCTCCGCGCCGACCTGGTCCGGGCCCTGGACGGCACCCTCGACATCGCCGGCCGGCTCGCCGAACGGGACGCCGCGTACCCGAGGCGGCGGGGCGTGGTCGCGCCCCCGGCCCGGGTGACGGTCGCCCCGGCCGCCTCCCGGCACGCCACGGTGATCGAGGTCCGGGCGCAGGACGCCCCCGGACTGCTGTTCCGGATCGGGCGGGCGCTGGAGGACACGGGGGTACGGGTGCGTAGCGCGCACGCGAGCACGCTGGGGGCGAACGCGGTGGACGCTTTCTACGTGACCTGCCCGGAGGGCACGCCCCTGCCCGGCGAGGAGGCGGTGGCCGTGGCCCGGAAGCTGGAGGAGACGTTGCGGGCGTGACCTTCTGGTCAGGTCATGCGTTCACCGGATGTGCTCCCCGCCGACGCGGGGATGGTCCGATGGGTTCGATGTCCAACCTGCTCGGAATTCTCTGCTCCCCGCCGATGCGGGGATTTCGTCCCTGACCGCTCTCCGTAGCGGGCAGGGACGATTTGCTTGCCGGGCCGGATACTCTGGAGGGCAGCCCAGTTCCGCTCCCGACCCCGAGGACCGACGCCGCCGTGTTCGATACTCTCTCCGACCGCCTCAGCGCGACCTTCAAAAACCTCCGCGGAAAAGGCCGGCTGAGCGAAGCGGACATCGACGCCACGGCGCGTGAGATCCGCATCGCTCTGCTGGAAGCGGACGTGGCCCTGCCGGTCGTCCGTACGTTCATCAAGAACGTCAAGGAGCGCTCGCTCGGCGCCGAGGTCTCCAAGGCGCTGAATCCCGCCCAGCAGGTCCTCAAGATCGTCAATGACGAGCTCGTCCACGTGCTCGGCGGCGAGACCCGTCGGCTGCGCTTCGCCAAGCAGCCGCCGACCGTGATCATGCTGGCCGGTCTGCAGGGTGCCGGTAAGACCACCCTCGCGGGCAAGCTCGGCAAGTGGCTCAAGGACCAGGGGCACTCGCCGGTGCTGGTCGCCGCCGACCTCCAGCGCCCCAACGCCGTCAACCAGCTGAGCGTCGTCGCCGAGCGCGCGGGTGTCGCCGTCTACGCGCCCGAGCCGGGCAACGGCGTGGGCGACCCGGTGAAGGTCGCCAAGGACTCCATCGAGTTCGCGAAGACCAAGGTCCACGACATCGTGATCGTGGACACCGCCGGCCGCCTGGGCGTCGACCAGGAGATGATGCAGCAGGCCGCGGACATCAGGGACGCCGTCAGCCCCGACGAGATCCTGTTCGTCGTCGACGCGATGATCGGTCAGGACGCCGTCAACACCGCCGAGGCGTTCCGCGACGGCGTCGGCTTCGACGGCGTGGTGCTCTCCAAGCTCGACGGTGACGCCCGCGGTGGTGCGGCGCTGTCGATCCGTCAGGTCACCGGCAAGCCGATCATGTTCGCGTCGAACGGTGAGAAGCTCGACGAATTCGACGCCTTCCACCCGGACCGGATGGCCTCCCGCATCCTCGACATGGGTGACCTGCTCACCCTGATCGAGCAGGCGGAGAAGACCTTCAGCCAGGAAGAGGCCGCCCAGATGGCCTCCAAGCTGGCGTCCAAGAAGGGCCAGGACTTCACCCTGGACGACTTCCTGGCCCAGATGGAGCAGGTCAGGAAAATGGGCAGCATCTCGAAGCTGCTCGGCATGCTGCCCGGCATGGGGCAGATCAAGGACCAGATCAACAACCTGGACGAGCGGGACGTCGACCGCACCGCCGCGATCATCAAGTCGATGACCCCGGCCGAGCGCCAGGAGCCGACGATCATCAACGGCTCGCGCCGTGCCCGTATCGCCAAGGGCTCCGGTGTCGAGGTCAGCGCCGTGAAGAATCTGGTCGAGCGGTTCTTCGAGGCGCGGAAGATGATGTCCCGCATGGCCCAGGGCGGCGGCATGCCGGGGATGCCCGGGATGCCGGGCATGGGCGGCGGTCCCGGCCGGCAGAAGAAGAAGCAGAAGCAGGCCAAGGGCAAGCAGCGCTCCGGCAACCCGATGAAGCGCAAGCAGCAGGAGCAGGAGGAGGCCGAGCGCCGCGCGGCGGCCGCGGAGGGCGGCAACGCCTTCGGGCTGCCGCAGCAGGGCGGCCAGGACTTCGAGCTGCCCGACGAGTTCAAGAAGTTCATGGGCTGAGAAGTCCGCGGCCGGCGGCCCCGTGCCGGTGTCAGGGCGTCCGTGCGATCAGGTACCGGAACACGTTCGGCATCCACACGGTGCCGTCCTGCCGCTGGTACGGGTGCAGTGCCTCGGCGAGTTCCTTGTGCACCTGCACCTGGTCCGTCGCGGTGATCGCCGGGTCGAACAGTCCCGTCGAGAGCAGTCCCCGTACGGCACTGTTCACGTCGGCGTACCCGAAGGGGCATGCCACCCTTCCCGAGCCGTCCGGCCGAAGGCCCGCGCGCTGGGCGACCTGCTCCAGATCGTCGCGGTGCGCGGGGCGCCAGGTGCCCGTGCCGCGCACCGGTTCCGCCAGCCGGGTGGCGACCCGGAGCACGGACGCCGTGGCGCACCGCTCCGGCGGGCCCCAGCCGGTGAGGACCACGGCCGCTCCGCGTCCGGCGAGCGGCGTTGCCTCGGCGAGCAGCGCCCCCAGTTCCTCCGCGTCGCCGGCGCGGCAGCCGATCGGTTCGAAGGCGGTCACCACGGTGTACCCGGTGGTGTCCGTCCGGGCCGCCCCGGGGGAGCCGTCAACGATCCGGGTGTCCGCGCGCCCAGGTGCGCGTGGCTTCCGCCCGGCGGGCCGCAGCCGTTCGCGCGCGTGGGCCAGCCGGTCGGACGAGGTGTCGACACCGGTGACCGCGGCGCCCCGGGAGGCCGCCATCAGCAGGGCGAGCCCCGAACCGCAGCCGAGGCCGAGCAGCCGTGTCGCGGGCCCCACGTCCAGCCGCCGGTAGACGGCCTCGTAGAGCGGTACGAGCATCCTCTCCTGTATCTCGGACCAGTCGCGCGCGCGTGCCCGCCGGTCCACGCGAGGACCGTGCCCCGTAGGACCGTGTCCGACAGGACCGTGTCCCGTACGAGGAAGGTGCTGCCCCACGAGCGTAGGTGTCATAGGTGAGCGCCCCAATCAGCCGAGAGTTGCCGCCATGCCTGACTACGTGACCCCCGTGCAGTGCGCCAGCGTTCCCCCGTATGCCAGGAAACTCCGCCCCCGCCCCGGCGTCCAGTGGAACGGGGCGGTGGTTTGGGAGTCGCTCGTGCCAGTGGCAAGAACTCACATTCCGGCAATCACGGGGCGATGAGCCGGTTCCGGCCAAGGTCCGCAAACCCCTGATCGAGGTCGTGTCCGGCCGTGTCCGGTCGCGTCCGCCCATAAGGTCCGGGCCGGTGTCGGGTGCCGCCGGCGGACCCGGTAACGTCACGGTCGTGGCACCCGTCCACCGGGCGTCGTGGCACCCGTCCACCGGACCGGGGTGCTCCGCCGCGGGAGAGCGGCCGAAACGCCCCTTGCGTACCCGTGGACCGCAGACGCACCGGCGCGCGGGCCCCGCGTACGCGCCGGGCCGGAGGGCGCTGTACGTCGGCCTACGCACCACCTTGAGGTGAGCTGCGAGGCTTCTCCGCAGATCAGCGCACCCGCCCGTGGTCGGGACGCATGAGCGGGTACTGACGGGTAAGGGCAAAATATTTGGGATGCCCCGGAATCGGAACACAGAGGCACCCCGGCTCGTTGTCATTACGTGAGCACGACACAGACACCACCTGTACTCGCCGCAGAACTGGCGCAGGCGTGGGCCGATATTCAGCGGTACCACTCCGAGCTGCCCGATCTTGCCGCGCCCGAGTCCCTGATCGGGGAGTCGTCGTCCGCGTGCGGTCACGAACTCTCCTTCGAACGACTGCTGCATGAGGCAGTCCATGGCGTCGCCGCCGCGCGCGGCGTACGCGACACCTCCCGCGCCGGCCGCTACCACAACCGTCGTTTCCTCGCGATCGCCGAGGAACTGGGCCTGGACCATCCCGACGAGCCACATCCCAGCAGCGGCTTCTCGCTGGTCGCACTCACCCCGGAGGCGAAGCGCCGCTACCGCCCGACGACGGAGCGTCTCCAGCGCGCCCTGAAGGCACATTCCGCCGCGACCGCGGGCGACACCGCCCGCAGCTTCCGAGGTCCGGCGGCACGGCACGGTTCGTCCGGCGGTGGTGTGCGCGTCAAGGCCGTCTGCGACTGCGGTCGCAATGTGCGCGTCGTCCCGTCGGTGCTGGCCCAGGCCCCCATCGTCTGCGGCGGCTGCGGCAAGCCGTTCAGGATCCCTGAGGCGGTGGCCTCGGCGGCGAGCTGACGACGACCCGGCATCTCGTGGGTGCCGGCCGCGTCGGGACGGGCTCCGGGGGCGTGCGGGTGTCGTTCCGCACGCCGCTTCGGGGCCGGTCGTGCCGCAGGGCGGCCCCGCCCGGCGTGACGGCGCCACCGCGTCGCGCCGGGCGGGGCCGAGGGCTGCCCGCGTGCGGGCCCGCGGTCCCGGGCGCCCCGCGGGGTGTGGCACAATGACTAGCTGTACTCGACAGCCGCACAGGAACCCTCTCGCCTCCGGCTGACGCGTCCATCGGGCACTCGGGTACCGCAACCCCACGCGGCCGTCCCGCCGTGCCCCACCACGTCAATCCAGGAGAACTCACTCCCGTGGCAGTCAAGATCAAGCTGAAGCGTCTGGGCAAGATCCGTTCGCCTCACTACCGCATCATCGTCGCCGACTCCCGTACCCGCCGTGACGGCCGGGCCATCGAGGAGATCGGCAAGTACCACCCGACGTACAACCCGTCGGTGATGGAGGTCGACGCCGAGCGTGTGGCGTACTGGCTCGGTGTCGGCGCCCAGCCGACCGAGCCCGTGATGGCCATCCTCAAGAAGACCGGCGACTGGCAGAAGTTCAAGGGCGAGCCCGCCCCGGCCCCGCTGCTGCAGCCGGCCGAGAAGGCCGAGCGCCCGTCGTTCGACGCGTTCGGCGGCGAGGACGAGGGCAAGGGTGAGGCGATCACCCAGAAGAAGAAGGCGGAGAAGAAGGACGAGGCCGCCGCTGAGTCCTCCTCGTCTGCGTCGACCGAGGCCTGAGCATGCTCGAGGAGGCTCTCGAGCACCTCGTGAAGGGCATCGTCGACCATCCTGACGATGTGCAGGTCGCCTCGCGCGACCTGCGCCGCGGGCGGGTGCTCGAGGTCCGGGTCCACCCGGACGACCTCGGCAAGGTGATCGGCCGCAACGGCCGCACCGCACGCGCTCTGCGGACCGTCGTGGGCGCCATCGGCGGCCGCGGTGTCCGTGTCGACCTCGTCGACGTGGACCACGTCCGCTGACGCTCAGCGCAACCGGCTCGGGCCGGGGAGGGCCTCAGGGCCGTCCCCGGCCCGTCGTCGTACGACAGGAGATCAAGCACAGTGCAGCTGGTAGTCGCTCGCATCGGCCGTGCTCACGGCATCAAGGGCGAGGTCACCGTGGAGGTCCGCACCGACGAGCCGGAGCTGCGGCTCGGGCCCGGCGCCGTCCTGGCCACCGATCCCGCCACCGCCGGTCCGCTCACCATCGAGACCGGCCGGGTGCACAGCGGTCGTCTCCTGCTGCGTTTCGAGGGCGTCCGCGACCGCACCGGTGCCGAGGCGCTGCGCAACACCCTGCTCATCGCCGAGGTCGACCCGGACGAGCAGCCCGAGGACGAGGACGAGTACTACGACCATCAGCTGATCGACCTGGACGTCGTCACCGAGGACGGGCAGCACGTCGGCCGGATCACCGAGATCTCCCACCTGCCGACGCAGGACCTGTTCGTGGTGGAACGCCCCGACGGCAGTGAGGTGTTCGTGCCGTTCGTGGAGCAGATCGTCACCGGGATCGACCTCGAGGAGCAGCGCGCGGTCATCGACCCGCCGCCGGGCCTGATCGACGACCGGGGTGCCGAGGACGAGTTCGCTGATGACCACGGCGCTGACCACGGCGCTGAACAGGGTGCTGACCACGGCGTCTCGTCGCGGGACGAGGCATGATGCGGCTCGACGTCGTCACCATCTTCCCCGAGTACCTCGAACCGCTGAACGTCTCCCTCGTGGGCAAGGCACGCGCACGGGGACAGCTGGACGTCCAGGTGCACGACCTCCGCTCGTGGACCCACGACCGGCACCACACCGTCGACGACACCCCGTACGGCGGCGGCCCCGGCATGGTCATGAAGACCGAACCGTGGGGCGAGGCGCTCGACGAGGTCCTGGCGGACGGCTATGAGGCCGGTGCCCACGAACCCGCCCTGATCGTCCCCACTCCCAGCGGCCGTCCCTTCACCCAGGAACTCGCTGTCCAGCTCTCCGAGTGCCCCTGGCTGATCTTCACCCCGGCCCGTTACGAGGGCATCGACCGGCGCGTCGTCGACGAGTACGCGACCCGTGTGCCCGTCCACGAGGTGTCCATCGGCGACTACGTCCTGGCCGGCGGCGAGGCGGCCGTCCTCGTGATCACCGAGGCGGTGGCCCGGCTGCTGCCCGGTGTCCTGGGCAACGCCGAGTCCCACCGGGACGACTCCTTCGCCCCGGGCGCGATGGCGAGCCTCCTGGAAGGGCCCGTCCACACCAAGCCGCCCGTCTGGCGGGGCCGGGGGATCCCCGAGGTGCTGCTCAGCGGGCACCACGGGAAGATCGCCCGCTGGCGGCGCGACGAGGCGCTCAGGCGCACCACCGCGCACCGGCCCGACCTCATCGAGCGCTGCGATCCGGGGGCCTTCGACAAGAAGGACCGCGAGATGCTCTCCATCCTGGGCTGGGAACCGGACCCGGAGGGGGAACCCCACGGACGATTTTGGCGCAGGACCGGCGGCGTGGAACAATAGGCCGCTGTTGTGCGCCGTCCGGCGTGCGCCCCTGCCGCAGGGGGACACGACGCCCGCCCCGCACCGCACACCCGAGATCCGAACCTCTAGTTGCCGTTGATGACCTGCGGCATCAGCGAAGAAAGCAGACGAAATGTCTCACCTGCTCGACTCCGTCGACTCCGCGTCGCTGCGCAGCGACATCCCGGCCTTCCGTCCCGGTGACACCGTCAACGTCCACGTGCGCGTCATCGAGGGCAACCGCACTCGTGTGCAGCAGTTCAAGGGCGTGGTGATCCGCCGCCAGGGTGCCGGCGTGCGCGAGACCTTCACGGTCCGCAAGGTCTCCTTCTCCGTCGGCGTCGAGCGCACCTTCCCGGTGCACACCCCGATCGTGGAGAAGATCGAGCTCGTCACCAAGGGTGACGTCCGTCGCGCCAAGCTGTACTACCTGCGCGAGCTGCGCGGCAAGGCGGCGAAGATCAAGGAGAAGCGCGAGAACTGAGCGTTTTTCCGAGGTGAGCCCGGGGCCGGATAACATCTGGCCTCGATGGACACCGAAGCACAGCCGACAGAGCGCGACCGCTCCTCCCACCCGGCCGGACCCGAGGACACCTCGGAGGCCCCGGGTCAGGAGGAACGGTCGCGTTCCTCGTTGGCGCCGCGTCTCGTGGGCGGGCTCCCCGGAGGGTGGATCACCGCGACCCTGCTGTCGGTGCTGCTGCTCCTGTTCGTGCTCAGCACGTTCGTGGCGCGGCCGTTCCAGATCCCCAGCGGATCGATGGAACCCTCGTTGAGGGACGGGGACCGCGTTCTCGTACTGAAGTTGGCATACCGTTTCGGAGCCGGGCCGCAACGCGGCGACGTGGTGGTGTTCGACGGCACCGGGTATTTCGGGGACACCGACTACATCAAGCGCGTTGTCGGTGTGGGCGGAGACCGTGTGGTCTGCTGCGACAGGGAGGGGAGGATCCGGGTGAACGGCCGGTCGGTCGACGAGTCGGGCTTCCTGTTCCCCGGCGAGAGCGCGTCCACCGTACCCTTCGACGTCGTCGTGCCCGAGGGACGTCTGTTCGTCCTCGGCGATCACCGCGGCGACTCCAGCGACTCCCGCGACCGTCTCGGATCGCCCGGCGGCGGCATGGTCCCGGTGAGCGCGGTGATCGGCCGCGCCGACTGGATCGTCTCGCCCTTCGACCGCACCACCCGGCTGCACCGCCCCGACGCCTACGCGCGCGTGCCGGCACCGGGGACGAACGCTGCGCACCTCGGGGAGGGGGCCCATGGGTAACCGCGGCAAACCTCGCGGCGGCCCGGTGAGCGCCGCGGAGAACCTGCTGCCCACCGGCGTACGCCGCACGGTCAGCGCGGCCGACGGGCGGAGCCGGGCCGACCGGCGCAAGCTCCAGCGGAAGGTCAAGCGGCGGCGCAGGCAGAGCGCGGTCAAGGAGATACCGCTGCTGATCGGGGTCGCCGTCGTGATCGCGCTGGTGCTGAAGACGTTCCTCGTCCAGGCCTTCGTCATCCCGTCCGGCTCCATGGAGCAGACGATCCAGATCGGCGACCGCGTCCTGGTCGACAAGCTCACCCCGTGGTTCGGCTCCAAGCCGCAGCGCGGGGACGTCGTCGTGTTCAAGGACCCCGGCGGCTGGCTGGAGGACGAGCAGACCACTCCCACGAGGGACGACCCGGTCGGCGTCAAGCAGGTCAAGGACGGGCTCACCTTCATCGGGCTGCTGCCGTCGGAGAACGAGAAGGACCTCATCAAGCGGGTCGTCGGAGTCGGCGGCGACCAGGTCAAGTGCTGCGACACACAGGGCCGGGTCACCGTCAACGGCGTACCCCTGGAGGAGGGCGACTACCTCTACCCGGGCAACGCCCCGTCCACGACGCCGTTCGAGGTCACCGTGCCCGAGGGGCGCCTGTGGGTGATGGGCGACCACCGGTCCAACTCCGCCGACTCCCGTTCCCACCAGGACACCGACTACGGCGGTACCGTCTCCGAGGAGGAGGTGGTGGGCCGGGCCATGGTCATCGCCTGGCCGTTCGCTCACTGGAACACTCTGGACGAGCCGAAAACCTATGCGTCCGTGGCGGACCCGACACGCGGGTCGACCACTGCCGCTCCGCTGTCGCATAGGGTTGCCCAGGACCATTCGAACGGAATGATCCAGCTCCCGACTCCTGCGGAACTCCCGCTCGTTATGGGAGTGGTGGGCCTGCGCCGCGCATGGGGCAGGCGGCGGCACAGCGTGAGGAGCTGGCGTGGGGGATGTGGCGGTTGGCGCACGATCCGGAGCCGACGGCGAGGAGCACCGCGATCGGTCCGCGGGGCCGGACGTCCCGGCCGAGGACAGCGCCGCGGCCCTCGGGAATGACTCCCCGGCGGCCGAGGAGGACAGCGTGAGTGACTACCGCACGAGGAACGGGGACCAGGGGCCGGGCGAACCGCCCCGCCAGGAGAAGAAGCCACGCTCCTTCTGGAAGGAACTGCCCATCCTGATCGGTATCGCGCTGGTGCTGGCGCTGCTGATCAAGACGTTCCTGCTGCAGGCGTTCTCGATTCCGTCGGACTCGATGCAGAACACCCTCCAGCAGGGTGACCGCGTCATGGTCGACAAGCTCACCCCCTGGTTCGGTTCCGAGCCCGAGCGCGGCGAGGTGGTGGTCTTCCACGACCCCGACAACTGGCTGGCGGGCGAGCCGACGCCGGACCCCAACGCGCTGCAGAAGGTCCTCAGCTGGATCGGTCTGATGCCGTCCGCGGAGGAGAAGGACCTGATCAAGCGGGTCGTCGGGGTCGGCGGGGACATCGTCGAGTGCAAGGGCACCGGGCCGCTGACGGTCAACGGCGTCGCCCTGAACGAGGCGGCGTACGTCTACCCGGGCAACACCCCGTGCAGCCAGGACGACCAGGGCGGCCAGTTCAGGGTCGAGGTGCCCGAGGGCCACATCTGGGTCATGGGCGACCACCGGCAGAACTCCCGGGACTCCCGGTACAACCAGGCCGACAAGAACAAGGGCATGGTCCCGGTGCGGGAAGTCGTCGGCCGTGCCGTCGTCATCGGCTGGCCGGTCAACCGCTGGGACTACCTCGAGGTCCCGGACACCTTCGACCAGCCCGCGCTGAACAACGAGGCGTCGGCCGGGGCGGCCCTGTCGGTGGCGCCCCAGGGGGTCGCGCTGGTGGGCGCCGTGCCACTGGTGCTGTGGCGGCGCAGGTCCGGTGGTGGCGGCGAGCGCTGAGCGCCGCCGAGAAGAGGGCTGACCCGGCTCGGTACCGCCGGGTAGGGTGCCGTCCATGACTGGTCGGAGCACGACGCGTACGGCTTCGCGGGGCGGCGGTGCGGGCCGGGGCCCGGCGGGCGGCCGGACCGGGCAGCGGCTGTCCTCGCTGGCCGTGGCGCTGGGCATGGTGCTCTTCCTCGGCGGGTTCGCCTGGGGAGCGGTCGTGTACCGGCCGTACACCGTGCCCACCACCTCGATGGCGCCGACGATCGGCGCCGGTGACCGGGTGCTGGCCCAGCGCATCGACAGCGGTGACGTCCGCCGCGGTGACGTCGTGGTCTTCCAGGACACGAACTGGGCGGACGTACCGGTCCTCAAGCGGGTGGTCGCCGTCGGCGGGGACACCGTCTCCTGCTGTGAGGACGGTCGGCTGAAGGTCAACGGCACGAAGATCGACGAACCGTACCTCTCCGAGGACGAGGTGGCCGGGTTCGGCGGCTTCCCGGAGGTGACCGTGCCGGAGGGCCGGCTGTTCCTGCTCGGTGACGAGCGCGCCGGTTCCGTGGACTCCACCTCCCGTCTCACCGACGCCGCGCACGGCACCGTCTCCCGCGGAGCCGTCCAGGCCAGGGTCGACGCCGTGGTCTGGCCGATGGAGGGCATGCTGAAGGCCCCCACCGGCTTCGAGGAGCTCGGCGCCCTCTCTTCGCCGGGGCCGCTGCGGACGGTCGTCGCCCTGGTGATCGCCGGCACGGTACTCATCTTCGGCGGTGCCGCGTACGGCCCCCTCGCCGGGCGGGCCGGAGCCTCCCGGGCGCGGAAGGCGGACGCGGGGGTGTCCGGTGGCCGCTGAGCCGGCCCGCCCGGCCGGGGACTCCCACGACGGCGGGCCGCGCAGGGTCGCCCGCGTGGTGCTGCTCGACCCGCGGGACCGCATCCTGCTGCTGCACGGCCACGAGCCGGACGACCCGGCCGACGACTGGTGGTTCACACCCGGTGGCGGCCTGGAGGGCGACGAGACCCGGGAACAGGCCGCGCTGCGGGAACTCGCGGAGGAGACCGGCATCACCGAGGTGGAGCTGGGGCCCGTGCTGTGGCGGCGGCAGTGCTCCTTCCCGTTCGCGGGCCGCCGCTGGCACCAGGACGAGTGGTACTACCTCGCCCGTACCACCCGGACGGCCACCGGAGCCACGGCGCTGACCGAACTGGAGCGGCGCAGTGTCGCCGGAGTGCGCTGGTGGACGTACCCGGAACTGGCGCGGGCACATGAGACGGTGTATCCGACCAGACTCGCCGAACTGCTGCGCACGCTGCTCGAGGAGGGCCCTCCGGCCGGACCCGTGACCCTCGACACCGAGATCGTCTAGCGAAAGGCCCCAAGACCTGTCCGGCAGGGCAGACCGGCTTCGGGGAACGGGGGCCCCTGGGGCTGGCGCACAATGGTGGGATCGCACGGGTGAAGGGGAACATGCCATGAGCGCCGAGGACCTCGAGAAGTACGAGACCGAGATGGAGCTCAAGCTCTACCGGGAGTACCGCGACGTCGTCGGTCTGTTCAAATACGTGATCGAGACCGAGCGTCGCTTCTACCTGACCAACGACTACGAGATGCAGGTGCACTCGGTCCAGGGCGAGGTGTTCTTCGAGGTGTCCATGGCGGATGCCTGGGTCTGGGACATGTACCGGCCGGCCAGGTTCGTGAAACAGGTGCGCGTCCTCACCTTCAAGGACGTGAACATCGAGGAGCTCAACAAGAGCGATCTGGAGCTGCCCGGCGGGTGACAGGAGCTCTGGGCGGGTGACGGGGGCCCCTGGCGGGTGACGGAGTTGTCCACAACCGCCGGGTTGTCCACCAAGATCCACTTCGGGCGGCCGACTGCGTGACGGTTGGCGCCGGAGGTGGTGCCGACATGAACACCCAGCAGGCACGCAGCGCACTCGGCAGGTACGGCGAGGCGCTGGCCGCGCGGCGGCTGGCGCAGGCCGGAATGACGGTTTTGGAACGCAACTGGCGCTGCGGCAGAACCGGCGAGATCGACATCGTGGCCAGGGACGGAGACGTCCTCGTCGTCTGCGAGGTGAAGACCCGCAGGGCCGTGTCCTTCCAGCACCCCATGGCGGCCGTCGACGCCGCCAAGGCGAGCCGCCTGCGGGACCTGGCACAGCGCTGGCTCCAGGTACACGGGGGAGCACCGCCCGGTGGCGTCCGCATCGACCTGATCGGCGTCCTGCTGCCGGAGCGGGGCGCGCCCCGGGTCGAGCACGTCCGGGGGGTGGCCTGAGATGGGGTTCGCCCGTACCTGCTCGGTGGCGCTGGTGGGCGTCGAGGGCGTGGTCGTGGAGGTCCAGGCCGACCTGGAACCGGGAGTGGCGGCGTTCACCCTGGTGGGGCTGCCGGACAAGAGCCTGACGGAGAGCCGGGACCGGGTCAGGGCCGCCGTGGTCAACTCCGGTGCGGAGTGGCCGCAGAAGAAGCTCACCGTGGGGCTCAGCCCGGCATCGGTGCCGAAGGCCGGCAGCGGCTTCGACCTGGCCGTCGCCAGCGCCGTCCTGGGCGCCGCCGAGCGGATCGATCCGCGGGTGCTCGCCGACCTTGTGATGGTCGGTGAGCTGGGACTGGACGGCAGGGTGCGACCGGTCCGGGGCACGCTGCCCGCGGTCATCGCGGCGGCCGACGCGGGGTACGAGCAGGTGGTGGTGCCCGAGTGCGCCGCCGCCGAGGCCTCGCTGGTGCCGGGCGTGTCGGTCCTGGGCGTCCGCAGCCTGCGCCAGCTGATCGCCCTCCTCACCGACGAACCCGTGCCCGAGGAGGAACAGGGCGGCCAGGGGCGGCCCGATCCGCTCCTGGCAGGGCTGCGGGTCCCCGGCACCGGCGCGGCCACCGGCATGCACAGCGTCGGCGCGGCCCACTACGGCCCCGGCTGCGACCTCGCCGACCTCGCCGACGTCGTCGGCCAGCTTCCGGCGCGGACCGGGGTGGAGGTGGCGGCGGCCGGCGGGCACCACCTTTTCTTGGAAGGACCACCGGGCGCGGGCAAAACGATGCTTGCGGAGCGGCTGCCCTCGCTCCTGCCCCCGCTCGGCCGGCAGGAGTCGCTGGAGGTCACGGCGGTGCACTCGGTGGCCGGCCTGCTGCCCCCGGGCAAGCCCCTGATCGACACCGCTCCCTACTGCGCCCCGCACCACTCGGCCACGATGCAGGCGCTCGTCGGCGGCGGCCCCGGAACCGCCCGGCCCGGAGCGGTGTCCCTCGCGCACCGGGGCGTGCTCTTTCTGGACGAGACCCCCGAGTTCGGCGGCCGTGCCCTGGACGCCCTGCGCCAGCCGCTGGAGGCCGGGCACGTGGTCATCGCGCGCAGTTCCGGCGTGGTGCGCTTCCCGGCGAGGTTCCTGATGGTGCTCGCCGCCAACCCCTGCCCCTGCGGCCGCTTCTCGACGAAGGAGGCCCTGTGCGAGTGTCCGCCCTCGTTGATCCGCCGCTACCAGGCCCGGCTGTCCGGCCCGCTGCTCGACCGGGTCGACCTGCGGGTCGAGGCCGAGCGCGTCACACGTGCCGAACTGACCGCCGACGGAGCCCGCGGTGAATCCACCGCCACGGTCGCCGACCGGGTGCGCGCGGCCCGCGAACGCGCCGCCGCGCGGCTCACCGGCACCCCGTGGCGCACCAACGGCGACGTCCCCGGACGGGAGCTGCGCCGCCGCTGGCACGCGGCACCCGGCGCGCTGGAGGACGCCGAGCGGAGCCTGGAGCGCGGTGTGCTCAGTGCCCGCGGGCTCGACCGGGTGCTGCGGGTCGCCTGGACCGTCGCCGACCTGGTCGGCCACGACCGGCCCGACGCCAGGGACGTCGCCCTCGCGCTGCAACTGCGCACCGGCGTCCCCCGCGGCGTGCCGATGGCCATCGGAGCGCTGACATGAGCCGCGCCGGCGAGCCCGCGGACGGGCGGCCCGGCCGTGAACCGGCCGGCGGCCGCGGTGACGAGTTCCTCGCCCGGATCTTCCTCACCCGCGTCCTGGAACCCGGCGACGAGACCGGTGGGCGGTGGGTGCGGGAACTGGGCGCACGGCAAGTGGTGTCACGGCTGCAGGACGGAGCCGAGCCGCTGCCGGGGGTGAGCGGCCGGCGGTGGGCCGGACTGCTGGCGCGGGCCGAGCGGGCCGTACCGGACCGGGATCTCGCCGTCGCGCGGGACGCCGGGGCGCGGTTCGTGTGCCCCGGGACGGCCGAGTGGCCCCGGCAGCTCGACGACCTGGGGGACGGCCGGCCCCTCGGGCTGTGGGTGCGCGGCCCCGCCGACCTGCGGATGTGGGCGCTGCGCTCGGTCGCCGTAGTCGGTGCCCGCGCCTGCACCGACTACGGGGCCCACATGGCCGCCACCCTCTCCGCCGAACTCGCCGAACGCGGCTGGGTCGTGGTCTCCGGCGGCGCCTACGGGGTCGACGGCGCCGCCCACCGCGGTGCGCTCGGCTCGGGCGGCGCCACCGTCGCCGTCCTCGCCTGCGGGGTCGACCGGCCCTACCCGCGCGGACACACCGGACTGATCACCAGGATCGCGGAACAGGGGCTGGTGATCGGCGAGCTGCCGCCCGGTGATCACCCGACGGCGAGCAGATTCATCCTCCGCAACCGGGTCATCGCCGCGCTCACCCGGGGCACCGTGGTCGTCGAGGCCGCCCACCGCAGCGGCTCCCTGGTGACCGCCAGGGCGGCCCGGCGCCTGGGACGCCACACGATGGGGGTGCCCGGGCCGGCCACCAGCGGGCGCTCCGCCGGGGTGCACGAACTGCTGCGGCAGGAGGCGGTGCTGGTCACCGACGCCGCGGAGGTCATCGAACTGGTCGGAGACATGGGCGAACTGGCACCGGACCGGCGCGGCCCGGTACTGCCCCGCGACCTGCTGGATCCGGCCGCCCGCCAGGTCCTCGACGCGCTGCCGGCGCGGGCGGCGGCCGGCGTGGACGGCATCGCGTGCGGCGCGCGCACCACCCGCGACGACGCGATCGCGAGACTGTACGAACTGCGAGCACTTGGATACGTCGAACGACACGGCGACGACTGGAAGTTGACACGCCAGGCGGTGATTCCGGTCGGGGGTGGCTCCGATGACCACTGACGGAGTGTGTTCGGCCGTCCGGGGGAACGTCCACGCACCTTGGAAAATACGTCAGTTGGGACACCCGGGTGAACACGCAGAGCGACGAGTACGACCCGGCGGGGCCTGGGTCGGGGCACCTCCACGCGCGCCCCGACCTCACTTCTTCGCGCACCGCGACCCCTCAGTCACGCTACGCTCACAGGCGTCCCGATACGGAAAGACAGCACGGAAGGGCACCACGGCAGGCGATCCGGGCAGGCACAGACGGGCGGCTCGGCATCGGACGGACAGCTCACGCAGGCGGCAACGGTCCGCCGCAGAACGGCACAAGGCGACGAATGCCCCAGCACACCTCCGGGTCCGACCGGGCGGCGATCCCCCCAGCCGCCCGTGACGGTGGCAGCGTGCGGCCGCCCGCTCCCTCGACGCTCGACGAGCTGTGGCGGTCGTACAAGGCGACGGGGGACGAGCGGCTGCGGGAACAGCTGATCCTGCACTACTCGCCGTTGGTGAAGTACGTCGCGGGCCGGGTCAGCGTGGGGCTGCCGCCCAATGTGGATCAGGCGGACTTCGTCTCCTCCGGGGTGTTCGGGCTGATCGACGCGATCGAGAAGTTCGACGTCGACCGGGAGATCAAGTTCGAGACCTACGCGATCACCCGCATCAGGGGCGCGATGATCGACGAGCTGCGGGCCCTGGACTGGATTCCGCGCTCGGTGCGGCAGAAGGCACGCAACGTCGAGCGGGCGTACGCGACGCTGGAGGCCCGGCTCAGGCGTACGCCGACGGAGAGCGAGGTCGCCGGCGAGATGGGGATCGCCGTGGAGGAACTGCACGCGGTTTTCAGCCAGCTGTCCCTCGCGAACGTCGTCGCCCTGGAGGAGCTGCTGCACGCCGGAGGCGACAGCGGCGACCGGCTCAGCCTGATGGACACCCTGGAGGACACCGCCGCCGACAACCCGGTGGAGGTGGCCGAGGACCGGGAGCTGCGACGGTTCCTCGCGCGGGCGATCAACACGCTTCCCGAACGCGAGAAGACCGTGGTCACGCTGTACTACTACGAAGGGCTCACCCTGGCCGAGATCGGCCATGTGCTGGGGGTCACGGAGAGCAGGGTCAGCCAGATCCACACCAAGTCCGTACTCCAGCTGAGGGCGAAGCTGGCGAGCTTCGGCGGTTGAGCCGACCGCCCGGCGGGTTGCGGGTGCACCCGCGCCACCTGCGGTTTCGGCCCGAGGGCTCCCCCCTCGCGCGGGGCGTCCGTAAAGTGGTGGGCGTGCCAAGGATTCGAGCGGCCTCCGTGGCCGAGCACCGGTCGATGCAGCGAGCCGCCCTGCTGGACGCGGCACGCTCCCTGCTGTCCGAGGGCGGTACGGAGGCGCTGACCTTCCCCGCCCTCGCCGAGCGCACCGGCCTGGCGCGCTCGTCCGTGTACGAGTACTTCCGCTCCCGGGCGGCCGTGGTCGAGGAGTTGTGCGAGGTCGACTTCCCGGTCTGGGCGGCCGAGGTCGAGTTCGCGATGGCCGCGGCCGACGGCGCCGAGGCCAAGATCGAGGCGTACGTCCGCAAGCAGCTGGCACTGGTGGGGGACCGGCGTCACCGTGCGGTGGTGGCCATCTCCGCGAGTGAACTCGACGCGGGCGCCCGGGAGAAGATCCGCGCGGCGCACGGCGGACTCGTCGCGATGATCGTCGAGGCGCTGGGCGAACTGGGCCACGAACAGCCCCGGCTCGCGGCGATGCTGCTCCAGGGCGTGGTCGACGCCGCCGTGCGCCGGATCGAACTGGGCGCAGCGGAGAACCCGGAGACGATCACAGAGGCGGCGGTCGCCATGACCCTCCGGGGCGTCCGGCCCTGACCAGTGCGGCCCTGACCAGCCCGGCTCCGGCCCCTCCGGCCCCGGCCCCCGCTCTCCGGTGTCCCGGTCACTCCGGCAGCGGTACGCCGAGCACCGGGAGGAGTCTTGAGGGGCCGCCGAGCAGGTGGGGAGGGAGCAGGTCGAGCGGGTTGAGGTAGAGGTCCGCCCTCAGCAGGCCCCAGTGCAGGCAGGGGGCCGTGCAGTGGGAGCCCGTGGCCGCCACCGTGCCGATCACCTCGCCCGGCGCCACCTCGGTTCCTTCCTCCACCGATGGCAGGACCGGCTCGTAGGTCGTACGCAGAGGCGGGGCGCCCGTGCCGGACAGCTCCACCGAGACGACGCCCCGGCCGGCCACCCGGCCGGCGTAGGAGACCCGGCCCGCCGCCACCGCCCGCACCGGTGTCCCCGGAGCCGCAGCCAGGTCCACACCGCGGTGTCCGCGCCCGTACCTGGTCTCCGGTGGTTCCCAGCCGCGCAGCACCCGTGGTCGTACCCCCACGGGCCAGACCCGCCCGACGGCCGGCACTCCGGGCCCGGGGGCCGCCGCACCGGAACCGGCACCGGAACCGGTACCGGCGGTGTCAGTGGTACCGGTGGTACGGCCGGCACCAGAGGCATCGGCGTCGGCATCCGGCGGAGCCGTGTCACCCGTCCGAGCCACGAGCGACGGAAGCGAAGGCGGCGGTGGTGACAGCAGCACCGTAGGCGTCAGGACCAGCAGGACGGCCAGGCGCGCACACGTCCCCGGAAAACGGCTCACTCGCATGCGGGGAGCCTCCCCGAGATCCGTGATCACCGCCGGGACCTGTGGATCACCGGCCGGTTGTGGACAACGACGTCACCCGGTGCCCTGCGGGTCCCGTACACTTCTGGGTGGCGATCCGGGTCACCGGGTCGACTTCGCACGCCCCGACATCAGGTCCGGTCACGACCGCACGGTCGAGATCGCTCCGGGTGTCAGCGCCCCTCGGTCCTCTGTGGCAACGGCGCGTCGTGGGCGTCAGGCGCGGGAACCGCCGGTCCCCGCGGCACAACCGAGAAACACAAGGAGATACGGCCATGGCCGTCGTCACGATGCGGGAGCTGCTGGAGAGCGGCGTCCACTTCGGTCACCAGACCCGCCGTTGGAACCCGAAGATGAAGCGCTTCATCTTCACCGAGCGCAACGGCATCTACATCATCGACCTGCTCCAGTCGCTGTCGTACATCGACCGCGCCTACGAGTTCGTCAAGGAGACCGTCGCCCACGGCGGCACGGTCATGTTCGTCGGTACGAAGAAGCAGGCGCAGGAGGCCATCGCGGAGCAGGCCACCCGCGTCGGCATGCCCTACGTCAACCAGCGCTGGCTGGGCGGCATGCTCACCAACTTCTCGACCGTCTACAAGCGTCTGCAGCGCCTCAAGGAACTCGAGCAGATCGACTTCGAGGACGTGGCCGCCTCCGGCCTCACCAAGAAGGAGCTGCTGGTCCTCTCCCGCGAGAAGGCCAAGCTGGAGAAGACCCTCGGCGGTATCCGCGAGATGCAGAAGGTGCCCAGCGCCGTCTGGATCGTGGACACCAAGAAGGAGCACATCGCGGTCGGCGAGGCCCGGAAGCTCAACATTCCGGTCGTCGCCATCCTCGACACCAACTGCGACCCCGACGAGGTCGACTACAAGATCCCGGGCAACGACGACGCGATCCGCTCCGTCACCCTGCTCACCCGCGTGATCGCCGACGCCGTGGCCGAGGGCCTCATCTCCCGCTCCGGTGTCGCGACCGAGGGCAAGGGTGAGAAGGCCGCCGGCGAGCCCCTCGCCGCGTGGGAGCGCGACCTGCTCGAGGGTGAGAAGAAGGCCGACGAGACCCCGGCCGCCGCCGAGGCCGAGAAGCCGGCCGAGGCTGCCGAGGCCCCCGCGGCTGAGGCTCCCGCCGCCGAGGCCCCCGCTGCCGAGGCCCCCGCGGCTGAGGCTCCTGCTGCCGAGGCCCCCGCGGCCGACGCCGCCCCGGTCGCCGAGGCCGACCAGGCCTGACCGGCCCGTCCGTGCGGATACGGCGGGAGCGGGCCATCTGAAGTCCGCTCCCGCCGTACACCCGTAGGTCAGCGCTGAGTCCGCGATCTGCGTCCACCCGTAGATCGCGGACCCGCGGATCTCCGAACCTCCAGACTTCGAGAAAGACTCACAGACTCATGGCGAACTACACCGCCGCCGACGTCAAGAAGCTCCGGGAGCTCACCGGCGCCGGCATGATGGACTGCAAGAAGGCGCTGGACGAGGCCGAGGGCAACGTCGAGAAGGCCGTCGAGGCCCTCCGTATCAAGGGCCAGAAGGGCGTCGCCAAGCGCGAGGGCCGCTCCGCCGAGAACGGCGCCGTGGTCTCGATCATCGCCGACGACAACTCCTCCGGCGTCCTCGTCGAGCTGAAGTGCGAGACGGACTTCGTCGCCAAGGGCGAGAAGTTCCAGGGCGTGGCCACCACCATCGTCGAGCACGTCGCCAAGACCTCCCCGGCCGACATCGAGGCCCTGCTCGCCTCCGAGATCGAGGCCGGCAAGACCGTCCAGGCGTTCGTGGACGAGGCCAACGCCAACCTGGGCGAGAAGATCGTCCTGGACCGCTTCGCCCTGTTCGCCGACGGCTACGTGGCGGCGTACATGCACCGCACGATGCCCGACCTGCCCCCGCAGATCGGTGTCCTCGTCGAGTTCGACAAGCAGACCGACGAGATCGCCGCGGTCGCCAAGGGCGTCGCCCAGCACATCGCCGCGTTCGCGCCGCAGTACCTCTCCAAGGAGGACGTGCCGGCCGAGGTCATCGCGACCGAGCGCCGTGTCGCCGAGGAGACCACCCGCGCCGAGGGCAAGCCCGAGGCCGCCCTGCCGAAGATCGTCGAGGGTCGCCTCAACGGCTTCTTCAAGGACGCCACGCTGCTCGGCCAGCCCTACGCGCTGGACAACAAGAAGTCCGTCCAGCAGGTTCTGGACGAGGCCGGTGTCACCCTGAAGCGCTTCACGCGCATCAAGGTCGGCGTCTGAGTCCGTACCGCGACGGGCGCGCGACCCCGATAGGGTCGTCAGCAGTCGTCCGGACACGCCGTCACGCACGTGCGCGTGCCGGGTGACAGCAGATCTGACGAGGAGGCCATTGCCGCATGGGATGCGAAGCACACCCCGCCGGCAGTGGCCTCCTTCGTATGTGCAACAGGTGAAAGAGGCGGGATCCCCATGACCACCAGGGCCGAGAAGAGCGACGACGGCAAAGTACGCGGCCGGTTTCTGCTGAAGCTGTCCGGAGAGGCATTCTCCGGTGGCGGCGGCCTTGGCGTCGATCCCGACGTGGTGCACGCCGTGGCACGCGAAATCGCGGCGGTCGTCCGGGACGGCGCGCAGATCGCCGCCGTCATCGGCGGCGGCAACTTCTTCCGCGGCGCGGAACTGCAGCAGCGCGGCATGGACCGGGCCCGCTCCGACTACATGGGCATGCTGGGCACCGTGATGAACTGCCTGGCGCTCCAGGACTTCCTGGAGAAGGAGGGCGTGGACTGCAGGGTGCAGACCGCCATCACCATGGGCCAGGTCGCGGAACCCTACATCCCCCTGCGAGCCGTACGGCACCTGGAGAAGGGCCGCGTGGTCATCTTCGGCGCCGGTATGGGCATGCCGTACTTCTCCACCGACACCACCGCCGCCCAGCGCGCCCTGGAGATCGACGCCGAGGCGCTGCTGATGGGCAAGAACGGCGTGGACGGGGTCTACGACTCCGACCCGAAGACCAACCCCGACGCGGTGAAGTTCGACCACCTCGGGTACGGGGAGGTCATCACGCGTGACCTGAAGGTCGCCGACGCCACGGCCGTCACCCTGTGCCGCGACAACAAGCTCCCGATCGTCGTCTTCGAGCTGCTGACGGAGGGCAATATCGCGCGCGCCGTCAAGGGTGAGAAGATCGGCACACTTGTGGGTGACCAGACGGACCGGAACTGACCGGACCAGAACCACCCGCCCGCACCAGGACACTCCTGGGGACGGACGGGACGGACCGGGCCGGGGGATGGACAATGTCCCGCCGGTCGGGAACCGTGCAGGAAGAAGACGCGACGCAGCAGGCCGCCGCCCCGCCAGGGAACCGCGGCCGGGCCTACTCAAGACACGCAGGAGCAAGTGGTGATCGAAGAGACCCTCCTCGAGGCCGAGGAGAAAATGGAGAAGGCCGTCGTGGTCGCCAAGGAGGACTTCGCCGCGATCCGCACCGGTCGTGCGCACCCGGCGATGTTCAACAAGATCGTGGCCGACTACTACGGCGCGCTGACGCCGATCAACCAGCTGGCCTCGTTCTCCGTGCCCGAGCCGCGCATGGCCGTGGTGACGCCGTTCGACAAGAGCGCCCTGCGCAACATCGAACAGGCCATCCGCGACTCCGACCTGGGCGTCAACCCGAGCAACGACGGCAACATCATCCGCGTGGTGTTCCCCGAGCTCACCGAGGAGCGCCGCCGCGACTACATCAAGGTGGCCAAGGCCAAGGCCGAGGACGCCAAGGTCTCCATCCGCGCCGTGCGCCGCAAGGCCAAGGACGGCGTCGACAAGATGATCAAGGACGGCGAGGTCGGCGAGGACGAGGGCCGCCGTGCGGAGAAGGAGCTCGACGACACCACCGCGAAGTACGTCGCGCAGGTGGACGAGCTCCTGAAGCACAAGGAAGCGGAACTGCTCGAAGTCTGATGAACGACTCTTCCTGGGGGGCGCCGCCGCAGGCCGGGTACTGGGGGCCGCCCGAGCAGGGGCCCGTCCAGGGAGCTGTCCCGGCGGGTCCCCCGTACGATGCGCACTACGCGCAGCAGACTCGCCCCATGCCCATCGTGCCCGACCTGCCCGAACACGGCGCCGATCAGGACATGGACCGGGAGACCGCTCGGCTGAGCGGCCCTCTGTTCCCAGACGAGACGACGCGGGCGCGCCCCCATCCGGGGGAGATGCCGCAGAATCCGGAGCCCATGCCCGACGCCCCGCAGCCGGCACCCCCGCCGCAGAAGAAGAGCGCGGGACGCGACCTGGGTGCCGCGATAGGGGTCGGTATCGGGCTCGGCGCGCTGATCGCCGTGTCGCTGTTCGTCGTCAAGGCGGCCTTCGTCGGTGTCGTCGCGGCCGCCGTCGTGGTGGGCCTGTGGGAGCTGACCAAGCGGCTGGAGGAACGCAAGGGGATCCTGGCGCCGCTCGTGCCGCTGGCGCTCGGCGGTGCCGCCATGGTCGTCGCCGGGTACGTCCGGGGAGCCGAGGGCGCGTGGGTCGCCATGGCGTTCACCGCGCTGGCGGTGCTGGTCTGGCGGATGACCCAACCGCCCGAGAACTATCTCAGGGACGTCACGGCGGGGGTCTTCGCCGCGTTCTACGTGCCGTTCCTGGCGACCTTCGTCACGATGATGCTGGCCGCGGACGACGGGCACTGGCGGGTCCTGGTGTTCCTGCTGCTCACGGTCATCAGTGACACCGGTGCGTACGCCGTCGGCTGGCGCTTCGGCACGCACAAGCTCGCCCCGCGCATCAGCCCCGGCAAGACCCGTGAGGGCCTGCTGGGCGCGGTCGGGTTCGCGATGGCGGCGGGCGCGCTGTGCATGCAGTTCCTGATCGACGACGGCACCTGGTGGCAGGGGCTGCTGCTCGGCCTCGCGGTCGCCGTCAGCGCCACCCTCGGCGACCTGGGCGAGTCCATGATCAAGCGGGACCTGGGCATCAAGGACATGGGCACCCTGCTCCCCGGCCACGGCGGCATCATGGACCGCCTGGACTCCCTGCTGCCCACGGCCCCGGTGGTGTGGCTGCTGCTGGTCCTGTTCGTCGGCAGCTGACCCCGCCGATCCCGGCCCTCGTCGAGCCCCCGCGTCCCGCCGGACACGGGGGCTCGACCCGTGTCGAAGGAAGGGCCCGGCTGCCTACGGGCTCCTGAGCCGTGGCTCTGGCCCGGGAGAGGGCTGCCCTGAGGGCTTCCGGGTGCCCTCGGACGCCTCGCGCGGCCACCCGGTTGGCTCTGCGGCACCGGTACCGCCATGCCTGAGCCCGGAGAGCCGGCAGATGATGCCTCCGGCGGGGGATCGGCCGGCACCGGGATGGAGGGGGCACCGTCGCCGACTGCGGGCCTGTAGTGGAAGCGGGATGCTCCCCTCCCGTCCGCCGTCCCCCCCAGGCAGAGCCGAGCAGACGCGGTCCAGGGGCGTCGAGGTCGTTCGTACGGTGGTGCGCTCCACCTGGACGCCAGGAACCACGCCCGTTCCACGGTGTGTGGGTCGACGGCGGAGGGGAGGGGAGCCGGGGTGAGTGGTGGGCGGGGGAAGGGGTTCGGCTGTGCCTTCTATGCTTCGAGGCCGGGGGTGTCATGACCCATCGGGACTGGTACGACGACAGCGACTACGAGGACGCAGTCGAGCAGGCCGAGCGGATGGCCCGGATCGGTTGGAGAGTGATCGCAGGTATGGCGGGGCTGCTGGGTATCGCCGTGATGGCCGCCGTTGTCGTCTGCCTGGTTGTCGTCATCGGCATGGCCTACGCCGTGGTTGCCTTGCCATAGCAACGTCGTTGGATCTGGCAAGGGCGTCCCGATGCTCTGACATCGACGTCTGACACCGACAGGTGCGAACAGAGGCGGTCGATGCCGGAGCCCAGTGGACGACGAGTCCAGGCGTAGGCCGGAGCAACCAGGATCGCCGGCTTCCCGTGATCGACCTGACAAGGATGCGGCTCGAACCTGTCCCGGGTGGTCGCCGCCCTCACCCGATGGGCGGCGACCCACCGGCTTGACTCGGCCCTTGAGACTCCGCCGACCTCAGGGTGCCATCTGGACGGGAGTCTGCGGCCACTCGCGATCCGACCTGGCGGTCCGGGAAGGCAGCCACGCCGCGCAGGACGGTTCCGATCAAGAAGAGGACGATCCCCACCAGGAGCAGTTCCAGCGAGACGCCTCCCCACAGCGAGCCACCGTCCGACGCCATGAGGAAGAACACGCAGACACAGAAGAAGCCACTTCCCGAAAGGATGTGGCCGAGCCCGTGGGCTCCGGGGCGCAGGACCCGGCCTCGCTCCCATGGGTGGATCCAGCCGGTGGCGAGCCCCGCCACGCCACATCCCACCACGCCCAGAGCGCTGGCCGTCAACGCCAACAGGACCACGTAGCTCATCGCCCCTCCCGGCGGCATCGGGGCACACGAACATCGCCTCCGGTGACCTCATCGCCCAGGAAAGCGCCGACGGGGGCTCATTCAGGCCCAGGGGCGGCTCCGGATCGCCACAAGCGTGGGAGGTGGGCACCGTGCCCCTTGCGTGCCCGACCGAGCGGCGACCGGCGGGGAACACCGGCGACCGGCGGGGAACACCGGGGAACGGCGGTGAGCATCCCAGGGACGCGCAGGTCACCGTCTCTCCAGGTCAACGCCAACCCGCGTACGCGATCTTCCCAACTAGTCTCCGATGCTTCCCGAAGCTCTTGGTTCCGGGCGCAAGCTCCGCACGAAGAGCGGCACCGACAACAGGAGCAGGGCTCCTTCGACGGCCAGGCTGACCAGCCCGAGCGGCTCTGTCCAATCGCCGATGTCATCGCTGTAGTCGGGCAGTCCTGGCCCTCTGGAGAGGATGTAACCCACCAGGGGGCCGAGGGCGACCCCGACCGCCAGCAGCCATCCCAGTCGTACGAGGCCGAGGAGAAGCAGTACCGCCGCGACCACAGCCGCGATCTCCAGGACGTGGTAGGCGATGCCTATGTAGGAGGGGTCCCTCGTTGCCGTGATGCCGCCTTGGTCCACCACGTGGATACCGGCCACCACAAGGCACAGCAGAGATCCCGCCCACCGGGCCACCCAGGTGGCTTCCGGCACCACGGCAGTGCGGTGTGACATGCGAGGGCACCTTCTCCTTCATTCAGGGCCGGGGAACCTGTCGCGCCACAGTCACCTCTGGCTGGCTCTCGAACAGGCGACGGGACGGCCCCGTGCCACTCCCAGCCTCAGCGGGCAACCGTTCGCTGTCGATCCCCGCAGTGCAGACGAGTGATGCAGGCTGCCGTCGGTCAACCGGCCGGTCCCTCGTGATCAGCTCTGGGCCGTCTCTGGGCCGTCCGAGGCCGCTCAGTGACGACCGGTGACGACTCCTCACGACAGTCGTCGCGAGCGACAGTCCCAGGTCACCCGATTGGATCTGCGACACTGGTACCGCCATGCCTAAGCCCGGAGAACTCACCTTTGTCGCGCCGCGCGGAGCCAAGAAGCCGCCGCGGCACCTTGCCGACCTCACACCGGCCGAGCGCAAGGAGGCGGTCGCAGCGGCCGGTGAGAAGCCGTTCCGCGCCAAGCAGCTCTCACAGCACTACTTCGCCCGGTACGCGCACGACCCGGAGCAGTGGACCGACATCCCCGCCGGTTCCCGCGCCAAGCTCCAGGAGGCGCTGCTTCCCGAGCTGATGACGGTGGTCCGGCATCTGTCGACCGACCAGGGCACCACCCGCAAGACGCTGTGGAGGCTGTTCGACGGAACCCTCGTCGAGTCGGTGCTCATGCGGTACCCGGACCGGGTGACGATGTGCATCAGCTCGCAGGCCGGCTGCGGCATGAACTGCCCCTTCTGCGCGACCGGGCAGGCCGGGCTCGACCGGAACCTGTCCACGGCGGAGATCGTGCACCAGATCGTGGACGGCATGCGGGCGCTGCGGGACGGCGAGGTTCCCGGAGGGCCCGCCCGGCTGAGCAACATCGTCTTCATGGGGATGGGCGAGCCGCTCGCCAACTACAACCGGGTGGTGGGTTCGATCCGCCGCCTGACCGACCCGGAGCCCGACGGGCTCGGGCTGTCGCAGCGCGGGATCACCGTCTCGACCGTCGGGCTGGTGCCGGCGATCCACCGGTTCTCCGACGAGGGCTTCAAGTGCCGCCTCGCCATCTCCCTGCACGCGCCCGACGACGAGCTGCGCGACACCCTCGTCCCCGTGAACACGCGGTGGAAGGTGCGCGAGGTCCTCGACGCCGGTTTCGAGTACGCGGCCAGGTCGGGGCGGCGGCTGTCCATCGAGTACGCGCTGATCCGGGACATCAACGACCAGGCGTGGCGTGGTGACCGGCTCGGGCGGCTGCTGAAGGGCAGGCCCGTGCACGTCAACCTCATCCCGCTCAACCCGACGCCCGGCTCCCGGTGGACCGCCTCGCGGCCCGAGGACGAGAAGGCGTTCGTGGAGGCGATCGCCGCGCACGGTGTGCCGGTGACGGTCCGGGACACCCGTGGACAGGAGATCGACGGGGCCTGTGGCCAGCTCGCCGCGAGCGAGAGGTAGCCTGGCCGCCGTAGAGGACGTTGCAAGGACAACAACTTCATATCCGGTCACCACACACGTTCATATTCCGACAGGGGAGCGCCACAGCGCTGAGAGTGCGGCATCGGCCGCAGACCCTCCGAACCTCGCCCAGGTCATTCTGGGTAGGGAGATCGGTCATCACTCGAGCTGTTGTGCCCTGTCCGGGACACCCGTGAGGGGTCCCGGACAGGGCCGCGTCTCTTCCTGGTCACCCCCAGGAGGAATCCGTTGAACATCACCAAGAAGGTCACGACCCTGGCCGTCGGGCTGGGCCTGGTCACCCTGTCCGCCTGCGGCTCGTCCGGCGGCGGCACCGAGGAGTCCGGGTCCGGGTCCGGCGGGTCCAAGACCGTGACTCTCGTCAGCCACAACTCGTGGGCCGCCTCGAAGGACGTCATCGCCGCCTTCGAGAAGAAGTCCGGCTACCAGGTCAAGGTCCTGGAGGACGGCGACGCCGGATCGGCCGTGAACAAGGCGATCCTGACCAAGGACAACCCGCAGGGCGACGTCTTCTTCGGCGTCGACAACACCCTGCTGTCCCGCGCTCTCGACAACGGGCTGTTCCAGCCGTACCAGGCCGAGGGCTCCGACCTGGTCCTTCCCGAGTACCGCGTCGACGAGGGCAAGCACCGGGTCACGCCGGTCGACACCGGTGACGTCTGCGTCAACTACGACAAGGAGTGGTTCAGCGAGCGCGACCTGACCCCGCCGAAGACCTTCGACGACCTGGTCGAGCCCGAGTACAAGAACCTCCTCGTCGTGGAGAACGCCTCCACCTCCTCGCCCGGCCTCGGCTTCCTCCTCGGCACCGCCGCGAAGTACGGCGGTGGGGGTACCTCCCGCTCGAGCGAAGCCGAGAGTGGGGGAGGCTGGCAGGACTACTGGAAGAAGCTCAAGGCCAACGGCGTGAAGGTGGTCGACGGCTGGGAGCAGGCCTACAACGAGGAGTTCTCCGGCTCGGCCGGCGGCAAGCAGGCCAAGGGGGACCGGCCGCTGGTGGTGTCCTACGCCTCCTCCCCGCCCGCCGAGGTGATCTACGCCGACCCGAAGCCGACGACCGCTCCCACCGGTGTCGCCGACGGCACCTGCTTCCGTCAGGTCGAGTACGCGGGGCTGCTCAGCAACGCGAAGAACCCCGAGGGCGGCAAGGCACTGCTCGACTTCCTGCTCACCAAGGAGTTCCAGGAGGACATGCCGCTCAACATGTTCGTCTACCCGGTGCGGGAGGGCGCCCAGGTGCCCGAGGAGTTCGCGCAGTACGGGCCGCAGGCGAAGGACCCGGAGACGATGGACCCGGCGAGGATCGCCGACAACCGTGACCAGTGGGTCAAGTCGTGGACCTCGCTCGTACTGAAGTGAGCCGGACCGAGGTGAGCCGGACCGCCGCCGTGCGAGGGAACGGACGGCGGCGGTGGCGCGGAACCGCGGCGCGGCTCGGCCTGATGGCCGTGCCCGTCGCGTTCTTCGCCGTCTTCTTCGCCTACCCCGTCACCGCGATCGTCGCGCGCGGCCTGAAGGCCGACGGGGTCTGGCAGCTCGGGCGGATCGGGGACGTACTGGCGCAGTCCGACGTCCGCCAGGTGCTGTGGTTCACCACCTGGCAGGCGCTGGTCTCCACCGCCCTCACCCTGCTGATCGCCCTGCCCGGCGCGTACGTCCTCGCCCGCTTCGACTTCCCCGGCAGACACCTGCTGCGGGCGGTGGTCACCGTCCCCTTCGTGCTGCCGACCGTCGTCGTCGGCACGGCGTTCATGGCGCTCGTCGGGCGCGGCGGCCTCCTCGACGAGCTGTGGGGCGTCCGGCTGGACACCACCGTGTGGGCGATCCTGCTCGCGCACGTGTTCTTCAACTACGCCGTCGTCGTGCGGACCGTCGGCGGACTGTGGGGGCAGCTCGACCCGCGGCAGGAGGAGGCCGCGCGGATGCTCGGCGCCTCCCGGTTCACGGCCTGGCGGACCGTCACCCTGCCCGCGCTCGCGCCCGCCGTGGCCGCCGCGGCGCTGATGGTCTTCCTGTTCACCTTCACCTCCTTCGGCGTGGTGCAGATCCTCGGCGGGCCCACCTTCGCCACCCTCGAAGTGGAGATCTACCGGCAGACCTCGGAGATCTTCGACCTGTCCACCGCCGCCGTCCTGACGATGATCCAGTTCGCCGCGGTGGGCGCGATCCTCGCCCTGCACGCCTGGACCGTACGGCGGCGGGAGACCGCGCTGCGCCTGGTGGACGCCTCCACGACCGCACGCCGGCCGCGCGGTGCCGGGCAGTGGGCGCTGCTCGCCGGGGTCGTCGCCACCGTCGTCGTGCTGCTGCTCCTGCCCCTCGCGGTGCTGGTGGAACGCTCCTTCGGCGACGTCGGGGCCGGCTACTACCGGGCGCTGACCCGGGACGACGGGGGAGTGTTCCTGGTCGCGCCGATCGAGGCGGTCGGCAACTCCCTGCAGTACGCGGCCGCGGCCACCGTCATCGCCGTGGTGATCGGCTCCCTGGCGGCCGTCGCGCTCACCCGGCGGGACGCGGGACGGCTGGTGCGCGGCTTCGACGCCCTGCTGATGCTGCCGCTCGGGGTGTCCGCGGTGACCGTCGGCTTCGGGTTCCTGATCGCTCTCGACGAGCCGCCACTGGACCTGAGGTCCTCCTGGATCCTGGTGCCGCTCGCCCAGGCACTGGTCGGTGTCCCGTTCGTCGTACGGACCATGCTGCCCGTGCTGCGGGCCGTGGACGCGCGGCTGCGGGAGGCGGCGGCGGTGCTCGGGGCGTCGCCGTGGCGGGCCTGGCGCGAGGTGGACCTGCCGATGGTGCGGCGGGCGATGCTCATCGCGGCCGGGTTCGCCTTCGCGGTGTCGCTGGGCGAGTTCGGTGCGACGGTGTTCATCGCGCGGCCGGACCATCCGACCCTGCCGGTGGCCGTGGCGCGGCTGCTCGGCCGGCCGGGGGACCTCAACTACGGTCAGGCGATGGCCCTGTCGACGATTCTGATGATCGTGTGCGCGGTGGCGCTGCTGGCGCTGGAGCGGCTGCGGACCGACCGATCCGGGGAGTTCTAGATGCTGTTGAGCCTGGAGGCCGCCACCGTCCGCTTCGGCGGCCGGGCGGTGCTGGACGCCGTCGACCTGGAGGTCGCCGAGCACGAGATCGTGTGTGTGCTCGGGCCCAGCGGCAGCGGCAAGTCCACGCTGCTGCGGGCGGTGGCCGGGCTGCAGCCCCTCGACGCCGGGCGGATCTCGCTGGCCGGACGTGACCAGGCGGACGTGCCCGCGCACCGGCGCGGGGTCGGGCTGATGTTCCAGGACCACCAGCTGTTCCCGCAGCGGGACGTGGGCGGCAACGTGGCCTTCGGGCTGCGGATGCGCGGCACGTCACGGGCCGAACAGGCCGACCGTGTGAAGGAGTTGCTGGACCTCGTCGGACTGCCCGGGGCGGCCGGGCGGGCGGTGGCGGCGCTGTCCGGCGGAGAGCAGCAACGGGTCGCCCTGGCCCGCGCGCTGGCGCCCAGCCCGAGGCTGCTGATGCTCGACGAACCGCTCGGCCAGCTCGACCGGACGCTCAGGGAGCGGCTGGTCGTCGAACTGCGTGAGCTGTTCGGCCGGTTGGGCACCACCGTGCTCGCCGTGACGCACGACCAGGGCGAGGCGTTCGCGCTGGCCGACCGGGTCGTGGTGATGCGGGACGGACGGATCGCCCAGTCCGGTACGCCCCTTGAGGTGTGGCAGCGTCCGGCCGACGCGTTCGTGGCCCGCTTCCTGGGGTTCGAGAACGTGGTCGGGGCGACGGTCGGCGCGGACGTCGCGGTGACGCCGTGGGGCAAGGTCCCGGTGCCGGCGGACGCCCCGCAGGGCACGCGGACCCTGCTCGTCCGGCCCACCGGGGTCCGGCTGGTCCCGGCCGAGACGGGCCTGCGCTGCACGGTGACCGCGCGCACCTTCCGGGGCACCCATGTCGCGGTCCGCCTCCAGCCCGAGCAGGCGCCCCGGCTGGAGGCCGCCTGCGCGCTCCGCACGGCACCGGAGGTCGGGGACGAGGTCGGGGTGGAGTTCGACGCGGCCGAGGTCGTCGTACTGGACTGACCCGCGGCGGACGCGCGACGGCCCTCCCCCGGACGGAGTCCGGGGGAGGGCCGTCCTGCTGTGCGTGGGGCGTCAGCTGTCCTTGCCCGTCCCGCGACGGCGCATGCCGAGGAAGACCGCACCGCCGCCGACGGCGACCAGGGCCACCGCGACACCGGCGATCAGAGCGGTGTGGGAGTCCGCGCCGGTCTCGGCGAGGTTCGAGTCACCGACGGCGGGCGACGGAGCGTTGTCCGAGGTGTCCGCCGGGGCGGCGCCCTCGGACTCGGACGCCGACTCCGACGGATTCGGCGCGCCGGGCTCCTCGGGTTCCTCGGAGTCCTCGGAGTCCTCGGCCGGGGTCGGGGTCGGGGCGGAGGCCGACGGGGTGGGCTCCTCCGGAGCCGGGGTTTCTTCTTCCTTCTGGCAGGCCGCGGCCGGGGTGGTCAGGTTCGGCGTGATGTCCTCGTCCACGTAGGGCGCGGCCTTGACGTGGACGCGGTACTCGGCGTCGGGCTTCCAGTCCTCCTCGAAGGTGATGGTGACGCCCTTGCGGGAGCCCCTGACCACCTGCTCGCCGACCTTCCTCTCGTCGGCGCCGTTGTTCTCCAGGAACACGGTGACGGTGGCGGGAACACCGGCCGGGTCCACATCGGTGACGGTGATGACACCGTTGTCACCGACGCACTTGGCCTCGGCCGAGAAATCCTTGATCTCGCAGGCGGCCGCGCTGCCTGCGAGACCGACGGTGAGCGCGGCCGACGCGGAGGCGATGCCGAGAGCGCGCACGGTGCGTGCGACGGTACGGTGCGAGGCCGTACGGCGTGATACGGACAGAACTGGCACGTTTGTCCTTTACGGGATACTCAAGTGCGGGGGGTTGAGGGAGGGCTGACGGAACATCAGCCCTCCTGTGAGGATCCCAGGTCTATAAGCGGCGCATAAGTAGTGTCAACGCATATGCCGACGGCAGGGCAGGGCTTTGCCCATTTATTGCCCACCCGGGCGTTTCAACGTCCCTGAAGCCGCCTCAGCCCTCCACGGAGGACGAATCCGTCCAGACGATCTCCCAGGTGTGGCCGTCCAGGTCGTCGAAGGCGCGGCCGTACATGAAGCCCTGGTCCTGGGTCTCGCCGCTGACCGAGCCGCCCGCCGCGACGGCCTTCTCGACCAGTTCGTCGACCTTCTCGCGGCTCTCGGCACTCAGGGCCAGCAGCACCTCACTGGTCCTCACGGAGTCGGCGATCTCCTTCTTCGTGAACTCCGCTTGACTTGCTCTCCGTCCTGAAGGAGGGAGATTCTGGCCTGCTCGCTCGGTGCTGTGCCGCTACGCGGCACGGGCGTCGGGCGGGCTTCCGTGGCTTCCTGTTTCTTCGCGCCGTGCCGGGATTGCTCCTGGTCTTACCGGCGCTCCGCAGGCCGATACCGCCAGTCCGGCGGCCGTCTTGACGTTGATCGCTGCATTGTGGTCCCGGTCGTGGAGCGTGCCGCAGGCGCGACAGGTCCATTCCCGCACGTTCAGGGGTTTGGGTCCGTCCTTGACGCCGCAGGTGGAGCAGGTCTGGGAGGTCGGCTCGAACCGGCCGATCTTGACCAGGGTCCGGCCGTACCGTTCTGCTTTGTACTCCAGCATGCTGATGAACGATGACCATCCGGCGTCGTGCACCGACTTGGCCAGCCTGGTGCGGGCCAGTCCCGCCACCGGCAGGTCCTCCACGGCGATCCCTTGGTTCTCGGAGATCAGTTTCGTGGAGAGCCGGTGGTGGAACTCGCGGCGCGCGTCGGCGACCCTGGCGTGGGCGCGGGCGACCTTGAGGCGGGCCTTGGCGCGGTTCTTGCTTCCCCTCTGCTTGCGGGACAGCTCCCGCTGGGCCTTCTTCAGCTTCTTCTCCGCGCGCCGAAGGAAGCGCGGGGAGTCGATCTTCGTGCCGTCGGACAGGACGGCGAAGTGGGTCAGGCCGAGATCGATGCCGATGGTGCGGTCGGTCTGAGGCATCCGGGCCGTGTCGGCGGCGGGGTCGGTGTCGATGACGAAGGAGGCGAAGTACCGTCCGGCCGCGTCCTTGATGACGGTGACGGAGGTGGGGGTGGTGGGCAGCGTGCGGGACCACTTCACCTTCACCGCGCCGATCTTCGGCAGGTGCAGCCGGCCGCTGTCGGTGATGTTCCAGCGGGCGTTGGCGGTGAACCGGATCGACTGCCGGGCGTCCCTGCGGGACTTGAAGCGGGGCGGGCCCAGCCTCGGTCCCTTGCGGGTGCCGTTGAGGGAGGCGAAGAAGTTGCGGTACGCGCTCTCGGCGTCCCGCAGGGACTGCTGCAGCACCACCGCGGAGACCTCGCCCAGCCAGGACCGCCCGGCTGTCCGCTTGGCCTCGGTGATCAGCTTCCGGGACAGCTCGCCGATCGTCGGGAACATCCCGCCCGCCGTGCGGGCGTCCTCACGGGCACGCACCACGTCGTTGAACACGACGCGGGCGCACCCGAACGCCTTCGCCAACGCGGCGCGCTGACCGGGCTGCGGGTACAACCTGAAGGCGTACCGAAGCTGCATGCGAGGAGCGTACGAACGATCCACACCGGATGTCGCCGGGAACATCCGTTCCCCGCCTCACCCTCGGTGGCCGCACTGTCCGGCTCCGCCGGAACGCCACCGCGACGCTCCGCGCCGCAGTCACACGATTCGCTTCACCCCCGGCCTGAAGGCCGGAGCACTGCGAACGAAACCCGGTAGCCGAGTGGTGCCGGGTTCTGTGGCGTTCGACGGGTGGACCGGGGGCCGGCCCGGAACTCATCGCCCGGCGGGAGATCCCCTTCGGGTTCTCCCGCCTCTCAGACGGACAGGGGAAGCGCCGACAGCCCGGCCGCGGTCACGGTCAGCGGCCCGAACAGGGCGAGGAGCGCGCCGGCCCTGAGCATCGCGGCCCGGCGCGGGGTCGAGGCGGGAGCGCCCAGGCGCAGCAGCGCGGCCGTGGTGGCGGCGTGCGCGTGCTTGGCCTCGACGGCGGCCGTCAGCAGGGTCGCCACGGTGCACCCCGTCACCACCAGCACCCCGAGCAGGGTGAGCGGCCCTGCCGACAGGCCGTCGGCGTAGGAGTGCCGGCCCATGGCGTACACGGCCGACAGCACGGCGCAGACCACACCCAGCGGACGGCCGATCCGGGTGGCCTCCGTCATGAGGACCCGGCCGGCCAGCAGCCGCAGGGCACCCGGGCGGACCGACTGCAGCAGACGGCCGCACAGATGGGTGAGACCGGGGCCGATCAGGGTGAGGCCGACGACGGTCAGCGCCAGTGCGGCCAGGGCCCCGGGCCGGTCCCCGGGGGAGGCGGCGACACCGCTACCGCCACCGCTCGCGTAGGTCTCCACGGCCAGTCCCGCGGCCAGTCCCGCGGCCAGCGCGGCGATGCCCCAGGGCAGACCGGACGGTGCTGAGCGGGCGCCGGCCGGTTCCCCAGTAGCCGGTTCCCCGGCGGCCGACTCCCCGGCGGCCGGCGCGGGGCCGTCGCCCGCACCGTCCGGCCCGTGTGCCGGCGCCCGCGTCTCCTCCGGGGCGGCCTCCGGTCCCGGCCCCCGGCCGTGGGACGCCGTCGCCAGGTGCCTGCCGAAGCGTCCGTACGCCCCGAACGTCTCCCGCTCCGCGGTGCTCCGGTACGCACCGAAGCGGCCGTACGCCCGCCCCGCGGGGGACGCGTCCGCGGCCCGCCCCGCGGGGGACGCGTCCGCGGCCTGCTCGCGTGGCCGCAGCGCCCAGGCCACCGCCGCCGACGCGTTCACCGGCAGCAGCGCCAGCAGCGTCAGGGCCGCCGGGAGCGGCAGGGGCCTGCCCGTGGCCAGGAACTCGGTGGCGGACCCGGCCCCGGTGAAGGGCATCGAGGTGAGGTCGCCGCGCAGTTGGAGGAAGACGAGGAGGGCGACCAGCGACCCCAGGGTGCAGGCCAGGGCCGTGGTCGTCGCGGAGACGGCCATCAGCCGGACGGGGCCGAGGCCGATCGCCGAGAGCCCGGGCCGGGGTCTGGTCGCCGGGTCGGTCCGGGCCACCGCGACGGCGAGGTACACCGTGGCCGCCAGCGGGGCCGCGCACCAGGCCAGCCGGAGCAGTGAGACCGACGGCGTGTCCGGGTGGCCGAGCGCGTGGCCGAGAGTGCACAGGAACAGAAAGCCCGTGCCCGCGGAGGCGGCGGCGACCAGAAGGCGGCGCAGCCACACGGCGGGACGGGCGCCTCGGGTCAGACGGAGAGCGAGCACGTGGCCCGGCCCTTCGTCTCGACGGTCTCGGAGACCGGGGGCAGATGTACGGTGCGCACCTGACGCCCGTCGAGCAGCGAGACGGTGCGGTCGGCGAGGGCCGCGATGTCCGAGTCGGCGGTCGCGAGGAGCACCGTGATGCCGTGCGAACGGGCCGCCGTGGTGAGCGTGCGCAGGACGTGCCGGCGGTCGATGCGGTGCAGCGGCGCGGTCGGCTCGTCGGCGAACAGCACCGTGGGGGCCGGGGCGAGGGCGCGGGCGATGCAGACCCGCTGGCGCTCCGCGTGCACCAGGTCCGCGGGGTGCTTGCGGGCCTGGTCGCCGATGTCGAGGCGCTTCAGCCACTCCATGGCCGTCGACTTGGCCCGGCGCCGGGCGGTGCCGCGCAGCATCAGGGGGAGAGCGGTGTTCTCCCAGACGTTCAGCTCGGGGACGAGCACCGGTTCCGGATCGATCCAGCCGAAGCGCTCCCGGCGCAGCCGCTCGCGAGCGGCGGGGGTCATCGTGTGCACGGGCGTGCTGTTGAACCAGACCTCGCCGCCGCGCACGGGCACCAGTCCGGAGAGACACCGCAGCAGGGTCGTTTTTCCACTGCCGCGCGGGCCCCCGACGGCGAGGATCTCGCCCTCCCTGACGCCGAGCGAGACCCCGCTCAGCCCGGGGGAACCGTCCTTGTGCCGGAAGTGCAGGGCGCGTGCCCAGAGCACGTCGTTGTCCGGTGGGGCCACCATGGCGTACACCTCGGTTCGGATCAGGAATGCCGTGCGAGATCTGTGAGACCCCCCATGCGGGGGAACGAAGGCAAGGCCGATCGGTCACTGGGCACGCTAGGCAGGACGCGGCGGGAGGCCGGACAGCACGCGGCCCCGGAGCGCCGTTTCTCACTCGAACGGGCGGCACCGGGGCCGTAATTGATCATTCCAGCCGAAGATCACAGCGGTGGATCACAGCGGCGGATCGCAGCGGTGGGTCACAGCTTCGTCCATGCCTCCGACAGCGTGGCGCGCAGGATCTGCTCGATCTCGTCGAAGGTCCCCTGGTCGGAGATCAGCGGCGGGGCGAGCTGGACGACCGGGTCGCCGCGGTCGTCGGCACGGCAGTACAGGCCGTTCTCGTACAGCTTCTTGGACAGGAAGCCGTACAGGACGCGCTCGGTCTCCTCGTCGTCGAAGGTCTCCTTGGTGTGCTTGTCCTTGACCAGTTCGATGCCGTAGAAGAAGCCGTTGCCGCGGACGTCGCCGACGATCGGCAGGTCGTACAGCTTCTCCAGCGTCGAGCGGAAGGCGCCCTCGTTGTCCAGGACGTGCTGGTTGAGGCCCTCGCGCGCGAACAGGTCGAGGTTGGCCACGGCCACCGCGGCCGAGACGGGGTGGCCGCCGAAGGTGTAGCCGTGCAGGAAGACGTTGTCGCCCCGGTAGAACGGTTCGGCGAGGCGGTCCGAGACGATGCACGCGCCGATGGGCGAGTAGCCCGAGGTCATGCCCTTGGCACAGGTGATCATGTCCGGGACGTAGCCGAACTTGTCGCAGGCGAACGTCGTGCCCAGACGGCCGAAGGCGCAGATGACCTCGTCGGAGACGAGGAGCACGTCGTACTGGTCGCAGATCTCCCGGACCCGCTGGAAGTAGCCGGGCGGCGGCGGGAAGCAGCCGCCCGCGTTCTGCACCGGCTCCAGGAAGACCGCGGCGACCGTGTCCGGGCCCTCGAAGAGGATCTGCTGCTCGATCTGGTCGGCGGCCCAGCGGCCGAACGCCTCCGGGTCGTCGCCGTGGACCGGCGCCCGGTAGATGTTGGTGTTCGGCACCTTGTGCGCGCCCGGCACCAGCGGCTCGAACGGGGCCTTCAGAGCCGGCAGTCCGGTGATCGACAGGGCGCCCTGCGGGGTGCCGTGGTAGGCCACCGCGCGGGAGATGACCTTGTACTTGGTCGGCTTGCCGATCAGCTTGAAGTACTGCTTGGCGAGCTTCCAGGCGGTCTCCACCGCCTCACCGCCGCCCGTGGTGAAGAAGACCTTGTTCAGGTCGCCCGGGGCCTCGTCGGCGAGCCGCTCGGCCAGCTCCACGGCCTTGGGGTGGGCGTAGGACCAGACGGGGAAGAAGGACAGTTCCTGTGCCTGCTTGAAGGCAGCCTCGGCGAGTTCGACGCGGCCGTGTCCCGCCTGGACCACGAACAGGCCGGCGAGACCGTCGAGGTACCGCTTGCCCTTGTCGTCGTAGATGTGGGTGCCCTCGCCGCGGACGATGGTGGGGACGGGGGAGTTCTCGTACGAGGACATGCGGGTGAAGTGCATCCACAGGTGGTCGTACGCGGACCTGCTGAGGTCGCTGGGTTCCTTGGAGCTGTCGGTGCTCACGATCATCGGGTTCCCCACATGTAGGTCTGCTTCTTGAGCTTGAGGTAGACGAAACTCTCGGTGGAGCGCACCCCGGGCACGGCCCTGATGCGTCGGTTGATGACTTCCAGAAGGTGGTCGTCGTCCTCGCAGACGATCTCGACCATGAGGTCGAAGGAGCCCGCGGTCATCACCACGTACTCGCACTCGTCCATGGCGCTCAGCGCGTCGGCGACGGACTCCACGTCCCCCTCGACGTTGACGCCGACCATCGCCTGCCGGCGGAAGCCCACGGTGAGCGGGTCCGTGACGGCGACGATCTGCATCACACCCTGGTCGAGCAGTTTCTGGACGCGCTGGCGCACGGCCGCCTCAGACAAGCCGACGGCCTTGCCGATCGCGGCGTAGGGCCGGCGGCCGTCCTCCTGGAGCTGCTCGATGATGGCGAGGGAGACGGCGTCCAGGTGGGGACCGCCGCCGTGCTTGGACTCGCGGGAGTCCCTCGGTTCTGCGCTTCGACTGGCCACACGGTCACTGTGCACGACGTCTCGACTGTTTAGCAAGGCATATTCGATGAAATCCGTTGTCTCGAAGGTTTCAGTGTGCGGATTTCGCAGGCATGAGGCGGGTGGGGGTGTTGAAAACAGCAGCGGCCCGTCTAGGGTGGGTGTCTCAGAGGTTGGACACCTCGGACACCCGCGAGGAACACCAGGAGGGCCTGCAGTGAGTACCGAGCTGCGTCGTCTGCGCAACTACATCGGCGGTGAGTTCCGCGACGCCGCCGACGGACGGACCACCGAGGTGGTCAACCCCGTGACCGGTGAGGCGTACGCGACCGCGCCGCTGTCCGGACAGGCGGATGTGGACGCCGCGATGGCGGCCGCCGCCGAGGCCTTCCCCGGCTGGCGCGACACCACGCCGGCCGAGCGGCAGAAGGCCCTGCTGAAGGTCGCGGACGCCTTCGAGGAGCGCGCCGAGGAACTGATCGCGGCCGAGGTGGAGAACACGGGCAAGCCCATCGGGCTGACCCGCACCGAGGAGATCCCGCCGATGGTCGACCAGATCCGCTTCTTCGCGGGTGCGGCGCGGATGCTGGAGGGGCGCTCGGCCGGCGAGTACATGGAGGGCCTGACCTCCATCGTGCGCCGCGAACCGGTCGGCGTCTGCGCCCAGGTCGCCCCCTGGAACTACCCGATGATGATGGCCGTGTGGAAGTTCGCCCCGGCGATTGCGGCGGGCAACACGGTCGTCCTGAAGCCGTCCGACACCACGCCGGCCTCCACCGTCCTGCTCGCCGAGATCCTCGGCTCGGTCCTGCCCAAGGGCGTCTTCAACGTCATCTGCGGCGACCGCGACACCGGCCGCATGATGGTCGAGCACGAGACCCCGGCGATGGCGTCCATCACCGGTTCGGTGCGCGCCGGCATGCAGGTCGCCGAGGCCGCGTCCAAGGACCTCAAGCGCGTCCACCTGGAGTTGGGCGGCAAGGCTCCGGTGGTGGTCTTCGAGGACACCGACATCGCCAAGGCCGTCGAGGACATCTCCGTCGCGGGCTTCTTCAACGCCGGCCAGGACTGCACGGCCGCCACCCGCGTCCTCGTCCACGAGTCGATCCACGACGAGTTCGTCTCCGCGCTCGCCCAGGCCGCCGCCGACACCAAGACCGGCCTGCCGGACGACGAGGACGTGCTGTTCGGCCCGCTCAACAACCCCCACCAGCTCCAGCAGGTCGAGGGCTTCATCGAGCGACTGCCCGCGCACGCGCGCGTGGAGGCCGGCGGCAAGCGCGTCGGCGACCAGGGCTTCTTCTACGCGCCGACCGTCGTCTCGGGCCTGAGGCAGGACGACGAGATCATCCAGAAGGAGGTCTTCGGCCCGGTCATCACCGTCCAGACCTTCACCGACGAGGACCAGGCCGTCGAGTACGCCAACGGCGTCGAGTACGCGCTGGCCTCCTCGGTGTGGACCAAGGACCACTCCCGCGCGATGCGCATGTCCAAGAAGCTCGACTTCGGCTGCGTGTGGATCAACACCCACATCCCGCTGGTCGCGGAGATGCCGCACGGCGGCTTCAAGAAGTCGGGCTACGGCAAGGACCTGTCGGGGTACGGCTTCGAGGACTACACGCGGATCAAGCACGTGATGACGTCGCTGGACGCTTAGCGCTCCGCTGGGGGAGCCGAAGGAAATGGCTCCTGGGCACCGTTCGGGTTCCGTCGGACGGAGGCTGCGGGTCGTTCGTGGCTGGTCGCGACCACGCGACGGAGTCGCATATCGACACTTCCCCGCGCCCCTTTCAGGGGCGCGGGAACTGTCACGGCTGGGTGTTCATGGCCGTGGGTGGCCCGGCGCGCAGGGTGTGCAGGATGTCGATGCGGTTGGTCGTGATCGAGTCGGTGCCCAGCGCCAGCAGGCGGCGCATGGAACGGCGGGTGTCCGGGGTCCACACGGACAGCAGGTAGCCGTCGCGGTGGACGCGGTCGGCCAGGGCCCGGTCGACCAGGCTGAAGCGGTAGTTCAGCCAGCGCGGGCGGATCGCCTCCAGGAGGCCGGCGCGCGGCGGGGCCAGCGTCGTGAGGGTGAGGGCGATCTCGGCGGACGGGTCCGCCGCGCGCACGGCGAGCATGGTGGCGGCGCCCGCGCAGTAGTACACGCGGTCCCGGGCCCCGTGCTCCCGCACGACGTCCACGATCCGGCGCACCGCCCGCGGGTGCGGGGCGCCCGGCAGGTCCAGCAGGACCCTGCTGCCCTCGGTCGCCGACAGCGCGTCCGACAGGGGCGGCACGCCGCCGTCGGTCAGGCCGCGCACCTCCTCCCAGGACAGCGACCGCAACGGGCGGTCGTGCTCCCAGAGCCGCTTCAGCGTCTCGTCGTGCAGCAGGACCGGCAGGCCGTCCCGGGTGAGGCGTACGTCGAACTCGACCGCGTCCGCGCCCCGGTGCAGCGCGGAACGCAGCGAGGCGAGCGTGTTCTCGCGGACGCGGTAGGGGTCGCCGCGGTGGGCCACGGCGGTCACGTGGTGCATGGCGGCCCTTCGTACAGTCGGTTCGTCACGGGGTGGCCGGTTCGCCGGGCGGTCAGCGGGCGAGCCAGGACGTGGTGTAGGTGTCGATCTCGGTGGCCAGCCGGGCCTTGGCGGGCCGGTCCAGGAAGGACGCCTCCACCGCGTTCTTCGCCAGCTCGGCCAGGCCCCGTTCGT
Source organism: Streptomyces sp. GDS52 (assembly GCF_052246875.1). Taxonomy (NCBI): domain Bacteria; kingdom Bacillati; phylum Actinomycetota; class Actinomycetes; order Kitasatosporales; family Streptomycetaceae; genus Streptomyces; species Streptomyces sp. GDS52. The sequence goes on along the minus strand of NZ_CM125966.1, from coordinate 1,936,988 downwards.
CGAGGTCCAGCAGTCGCGCGGCGATCAGGTACTCGTGGTTGAGGTCGGTGCCGAACATCGGCGGGTCGTCGGAGTTGACGGTCACCAGGACACCGGCCCGGACGAACTCCTTGATGGGGTGCTCGTCGAGGGTGGTGACCGCGCGGGTGGCGATGTTGGAGGTGGGGCACACCTCCAGCGCGATGCGCCGCTCGGCGAGATGCGCGAGCAACTCGGGGTCCCGGGCGGCGCTGGTGCCGTGCCCGATCCGCTCGGCGCGCAGGTCGCGCAGGGCGTGCCACACCGTTTCCGGACCGGTGGTCTCACCGGCGTGCGGCACCGAGCGCAGGCCCGCGGCGATGGCACGGTCGAAGTACGGTTTGAACTGCGGCCGGGGCACCCCGATCTCGGGACCGCCCAGGCCGAAGGAGACCAGGCCCTCCGGGCGCAGCCGGTCGTCGGTGGCGAGCCGCACCGTCTCCTCGGCGGACTCCAGACCCGCCTCGCCGGGGATGTCGAAGCACCAGCGCAGCACCGTCCCGAACTCGGACTCGGCCGCCTTGCGGGCGTCCTCGATCGCGTCCATGAAGGCACGCTCGTCGATCCCGCGGCGGGTCGACGAGAACGGGGTGATGGTCAGCTCGGCGTACCGCACCTGCTGCCGGGCCAGTTCGCGGGCCACCTCGAAGGTGAGCAGCCGGACGTCCTCGGGCGTGCGGACCAGATCGACGACGGACAGGTACACGTCGATGAAGTGCGCGAAGTCCGTGAAGGTGAAGTAGTCGGCGAGCGCCTCGGGGTCGGAGGGGACCTTGGAGTCGGGGTGGCGGGCGGCCAGCTCCGAGACGATGCGGGGGGAGGCGGAGCCGACGTGGTGCACGTGCAGTTCGGCCTTGGGCAGTCCGGCGATGAAGGCACGCGGATCACGGCCCGGTGCTGCGGTGGCCGTGACGAGGTGGTCGGTCATGGTTCCTCCCCCAAGCGGCGTCCTCGGCCGGTGTGCGGCGGAACGCGGGTGATCGGCTGATCGGTGGATCGGGGATCATCGTAGGACGGATGCGTCCGACGGGGCGCCGGGGTCGTAACATGGCGGGACGTTCGACGGAGGGGGTCCAGCGCATGTCCGACGACGCGCAGGTGCCGGAGGCGCCGGGGAGCACGGCGGGCGGCACACCGCCCCACAACCCGCACGACCATGACGACGTGTGGGCGGCACCGGCCGACAGCGGGGCCGCTCGGGCGCAGCCGCCCCAGGCCCCGCCGCGGGACGTGGCGCCCCCGATGACGCAGATCGACCTGGGCGGACAGGTCGCACCCGGCCCGCCGGACTCCACCGGAGCCGTCGACCCGTGGGCGCTCCCGGAGTTCGACCCGCCCGTCTCCGGAGCGGGCCCGGCCGGTGCGCCGGCCGCCGGCTCGCCCCCCGGCGCCTCCTCCGTGCACGAGCAGCAGACGATGACGTCCTTCCCCGCGCAGGGCGACCCCACCGCCACCCCGGTGCCGCCCGCCCGGCCCTGGGCCGGCCCCGGCACCCCCCAGGCGCCGGTACCGCCCGTCGGCCCCGGCGCGGCGGTCCCCAACCCCTTCGCGCCCCCGGCCGCCGACCCGCTCCCGCCGCCGCCCATCGCCCCCGACGGCCCCGGCCAGGTTCCGTACGGCTACCCGGGCGGCCCCCAGAGCGGCTACAGCCACCCGGCCCCGCAGCCATCCGGTTACGGCACCCCCGGTTACGGCGCCCCCGACCCGGGCTACCACGGCTGGACCGGCATGGCGCCCCTGCCGAGCAACGGCATGGGCATCACCGGACTCGTGCTCGGCATCATCTCGGCCGTGCTCTTCTGCTTCTGGCCGCTGGCCATCGGGCTCGGCGTCATGGCCGTGATCTTCAGCGCGCTGGGCCGGGGCAAGGCGTCCCGCGGCGAGGCCACGAACCCGGGACACGCCCTGGCCGGCCTCATCTGCGGCGCGGTCGGCATCCTCCTGGGTACCGGCTTCGGCGCGCTCGTCCTGTTCACGTCCTCCTACTGACCCCGGACACCGCTTCGGAGCCCCGGCCCGGACCCCTCCCGGAGGCGGGTGCGGGCCCGCATCAGGGCGAAGCCCAGGAGGTTCGGGCCGCGCCACTGCTCGGGGTCCGTCGCCCGCTCGTCGGTGGCCGCGAGCCCGATGCCCCACACCCGGTCCACCGGACTCGCCTCGACCAGCACCCTCTCGCCTGTGCCCAGCAGAAAGGCGCGCAGGTCGGCGTGGGCCGCGAACTTGTGCACGCTGCCCTCGACGACGACACGGAACCGCTCCCGTCGCCATGTCTCCTCGTCGAAGCCCCGCACCAGCCGCCCCGCCTCCTTCGCCTGAGAGGGATGGCCCGCGGCCAGCACCCGCCGCTCGGCCTCCGGGTCCGCGAACAGCCGGGCCTTGGCCGCCATCATCCAGTGCTCGGCGGTCGCGTACCGCGCCCCGTCCACCGTGAACGGCGACGGCCACCACTGGCTCAGGCAGCTCGCCCCGATCCGGCCGTCGGGCAGCGGCCGGTGCCCCCAGAAGTACAGGTACTTGACCCGCCGGTCGGCCCGCAGCGCCTCGACCAGAGTCTCCCTGGAACCGATGGTTCCCGCCGTCCCGTTCATCGCCACCCCCCGTGAACCCTTCCTGCCCGCGCGAGTCTGGCACGCATCACTGACACCCCGTCCTGTCTTTTCCGCCGCCCCTCGACGCCCGGTCGACAGATTCCGTCGCGTAACCAAAAGGCAACAACGGAATCACTTGTTGGAGTCCCATTGCTCTGTCAGGATCGGCACTCAAATCGAGCTGGAGCCACGCCGCCCCCTCGGGGAGACGGAGGAGAGCGACATGCACAACCCGGGCAACGCCACCCCGGAACGATTCCCGGCCCAGGACCGGTTCGCGGACGGGGCGCAGTTCATCGCGGGACGCCCGGCGAAGGGCACCTCGGGCCGTACGCACACGGTCGTCGACCCCGCCACCGGGCAGGAGGTCCACACCTACGCGCTCGCCGGCACCGACGACGTGGACGCGGCCGTCGCCGCGGCGCGCGAGGCGTTCCCGGCGTGGGCCGGCGCCACCCCCGGGGAGCGCTCCGACGCCCTGCACCGGTTCGCAGCCGTCGTCGCCGAGCGCGCCGAGGACTTCGCCCGCGCCGAGTCCCTGCAGTGCGGCAAGCCGCTCAAGCTGAGCCGTGAGTTCGACGTCCCGGGGACGGTCGACAACATCGCCTTCTTCGCCGGTGCCGCACGGCAACTGCAGGGCCAGTCGGCCGGCGAGTACTCCGGCGACCACACCTCCTACGTCCGCCGCGAGCCCCTCGGCGTCGTCGGCTCCGTCGCGCCCTGGAACTACCCCCTCCAGATGGCCGCGTGGAAGATCCTCCCGGCGATCGCGGCGGGCAACACCGTCGTCCTCAAGCCCGCCGAGCTCACCCCGCTGACCTCCCTCCTGTTCGCGCGGGCCGCCACCGACGCGGGCATCCCGGACGGCGTGATCAACATCGTCACCGGCACCGGCAAGGAGGCGGGCCAACACCTCGTCGGTCATCCCGACGTCGCCATGACCTCCTTCACCGGCTCGACCGCCGTGGGCAGGCGGGTCGCCGAGATCGCCACCGCCACCGTCAAGCGCATCCACCTCGAACTCGGCGGCAAGGCCCCCTTCGTCGTCTTCGACGACGCCGACCTCGACGCCGCCGTCAACGGTGCGGTCGCGGGCGCGCTCATCAACACCGGCCAGGACTGCACGGCCGCCACCCGCGCGTACGTGCAACGGCCCCTCTACGAGGCGTTCGTCGAGCGCACGGCCGCGCTGATGGAGACCGTGCGGCTCGGCGACCCCTTCGCTCCCGGCACCGATCTCGGCCCGCTGATCTCGCACGCCCACCGCGACCGCGTGGCCGGATTCGTCGACCGGGCACGCGCCTGCGCGCGGGTGGTGACCGGCGGTGAGGCCCCGGAGGGGGACCTGAAGCACGGCGCGTACTACCGCCCCACCCTGATCGCCGACGCGCCGCAGGACAGCGAGGTCGTGCAGTCCGAGATCTTCGGGCCGGTGCTCGTCGTCCTGCCCTTCGACACCGATGACGAGGGCATCGCCCTGGCCAACGACACGCCGTACGGGCTCGCCGCCTCCGCGTGGAGCCGCGACGTGTACCGGACGGGCCGTGCCACCCGCGAGATCAAGGCGGGCTGCGTGTGGATCAACGACCACATCCCGATCATCAGCGAGATGCCGCACGGCGGCTCCAAGGCGTCCGGCTTCGGCAAGGACATGTCCGCGTACTCGTTCGAGGAGTACACCCAGATCAAGCACGTCATGTTCGACAACACGGCGGTGGTCCGCAAGGACTGGCACCGCACGATCTTCGGGGACCGATAGCAGCCGGGCCGCCCGACCCGCGGCCCCTCTCCCGAAAGGGCACCACGCGCATGGAGCAGTACGAGCCCGACCGCCTCTCCCCGGCCCAGACGGCCGCCATGCGGCGCAGCTTCCGCAACGGCCGGGCGGCACTGACCCGCCGGTCCCTGTTGCGCGCCTCCGCCGGCGGCGCGCTCGCGGCCGGCGGACTCGGGGCGCTGAGCGCCTGTGGCATCCCCGCTGCCGGCCGGACCCAGGGCGGCACCTCCGCCGAGGACCGTTCGGCCGAGGAGAAGACCGTCAACTTCTCCAACTGGCCCGTCTACATCGATGTCGACGAGAACGGCAAGCAGCGTCCCACGCTCGACACGTTCACCCGGCAGACCGGCGTCAAGGTCGAGTACACCGAGGACGTCAACGACAACACCGAGTTCTTCGGCAAGATCAAACCGCAGCTCGCCGCCGGGCAGGACACCGGCCGCGACCTGATCGTCCTCACCGACTGGCTGGCCGCGCGGATGATCCGCCTGGGCTGGGTCCAGAAACTGGACCCGGCGAACCTGCCGCACGCCTTCGCCAACCTCTCCGGGCAGTTCCGCAGCCCGGACTGGGACCCGGGGCGTGCCTACTCCTACCCCTGGCAGGGTGTCTCGGCCGTCGTCGCCTACAACAAGAAGGCGCTCGACGGCATCGAGGTGAAGTCGGTCTCCGACCTGCTGGACAACCCCAAGCTCAAGGGCCGGGTCTCCTTCCTGTCCGAGATGCGCGACAGCATCGGCATGACCCTGCTCGACATGGGCAAGGACCCGGCCAAGGTCACCGACGACGAGTACGACGCGGCGATCGACCGCCTGCAGAAGGCCGTCGACAAGGGGCAGATCCGCCGCTTCACCGGCAACGACTACACGTCCGACCTGACCAAGGGCGACATCGCCGCCTGTGTCGCCTGGGGCGGTGACATCGTCCAGCTCCAGGCGGACAGCGACGACATCGGGTACGTCATCCCGGACGCCGGTTTCGTGACGGCCACCGACAACCTGCTCATCCCCAACAAGGCCCGCCACAAGGCCAACGCCGAGCGGCTGATCGACTTCTACTACCAGCCGCCGCAGGCGGCCCGGCTCTCCGCCTACGTCGCCTTCGTGAGTCCCGTCGACGGCGCGCAGGAGGAACTCGCCAAGATCGACAAGTCGGCGGCGGAGAACCCGCTGATCATCCCGACCAAGGACGTAGCGGCCCGAACCCACTCCTTCCGAGCCCTGAGCGACAAGGAAGAGGCGGCCTACGAAGCGAAGTTCGCGAAACTCACAGGGGCGTGACGACGATGAAGACGACGACACAGACCAACGGCGACGTCCGACTGAAGCAGATCGGCAAAACCTACGGGAACTTCACCGCCGTACACCCCCTCGACCTGACCGTGCCCCAGGGCTCCTTCTTCGCCCTGCTCGGCGCGTCCGGCTGCGGCAAGACCACCACCCTGCGGATGATCGCCGGCCTGGAGGAACCCACCGCGGGCACCGTCCACCTCGGCGACCAGGACGTCACCGCGCTCCCGCCGTACAAGCGGCCGGTGAACACCGTCTTCCAGTCCTACGCCCTCTTCCCGCACCTCGACATCTTCGAGAACGTCGCCTTCGGCCTGCGCCGGCGCGGCATCAAGAGCGTGAAGAAGCAGGTCGAGGAGATGCTGGAGCTCGTCCAGCTCGGCGAGCAGGCGCGCAAGAAGCCGCACCAGCTCTCCGGCGGCCAGCAGCAGCGCGTCGCGGTGGCCCGCGCCCTGATCAACCATCCCAGGGTGCTGCTGCTCGACGAGCCGCTCGGCGCCCTCGACCTCACACTGCGCCGCCAGATGCAACGGGAGCTCAAGCGCATCCAGACCGAGGTCGGCATCACCTTCGTGCACGTCACGCACGACCAGGAGGAGGCCATGACCATGGCCGACACGGTCGCCGTGATGAACGCCGGCCGGGTCGAGCAACTCGGCCCGCCCACCGACCTGTACGAGAACCCGCGCACCACCTTCGTCGCCAACTTCCTGGGCACGTCCAACTTCATCGAGGCCGACGTCGACTCCAGGTCCGGCGACGACTTCGTGCTGAAGGCGGGCGGCGGCACACTAGTCCTGCCCTCGGCGCGCAGCAGCGGCCCCACCACGACCGGCGGCAAGGTGCTGCTGGGGGTGCGCCCGGAGAAGATCTCCCTCGCCCACGCGGACGACACCGGACGGATCCCCGAGGGGCGCAACCGGATCACCGGCCGGATCGCCGACTCCAGCTTCATCGGTGTCTCCACGCAGTTCGTCGTCGACAGCCCGGTCTGCACCGCGTTCGAGGTCTACGTCCAGAACATCGACCGCGACGACCGCCTGGTGCCCGGCGCGGAGGTCGTCCTGCACTGGAACCCGGCGCACACCTTCGGTCTGGACGCCGCGCAGGATGCGGACGCGGGCGTCGAGACCGTCGAGCCCGCTGAGCCCGTCGAGGGTGAGGTCGCCTGATGGCCACGGCCACCGAGGCGCCGCCCCTGGCGCCCGCCCCGGAGAAGAAGGAGAAGAGACCGCCGCGCAGGCGGGGTCGCTGGACGCCGTACCTGCTCCTGCTGCCCGGCCTGCTGTGGCTGGTCGTCTTCTTCGCGCTGCCGGTGATCTACCAGGCCTCCACCTCCGTCCAGACGGGGTCCCTGGAGGAGGGCTACCGGGTCACCTGGAACTTCGCCGTCTACGGGGACGCACTGTCCACGTACTGGCCGCAGTTCGTCCGCTCGGTGCTCTACGCGGCCTCCGCGACCGTGCTGTGCCTGCTGCTCGGCTATCCACTGGCGTATCTGATCGCCTTCCGCGCGGGACGCTGGCGGAACCTGATCATGATCCTGGTGATCGCGCCGTTCTTCACCAGTTTCCTGATCCGCACCCTCGCCTGGAAGACGATCCTCGCCGACGGCGGCCCGGTGGTCGACGCCCTGAACACCCTGCACGTCCTGGACGTCACCGCCTGGCTCGGCTGGACGGCGGGCGACCGGGTGCTGGCCACACCGCTCGCCGTCGTCTGCGGTCTGACGTACAACTTCCTGCCGTTCATGATCCTGCCGCTCTACACCTCGCTGGAGCGCATCGACCCGCGGCTGCACGAGGCGGCGAACGACCTGTACGCCAGGCCCTCGACCACCTTCCGCAGGGTCACCTTCCCGCTGTCGATGCCGGGCGTCGTCTCCGGCACGCTGCTGACCTTCATCCCGGCCACCGGCGACTACATCAACGCGGACCTGCTCGGCTCCACCGACACCCGCATGGTCGGCAACGTGATCCAGATGCAGTTCCTGCGCGTCCTCGACTACCCGACGGCCGCCGCGCTCTCGTTCATCCTGATGGCCGCGATCCTCGTCATGGTCACGCTCTACATCCGTAGGTCCGGCACGGAGGATCTGGTGTAAATGCCCTTCGTCAACTGGCTCAAGAGCCGTCTCGTCGTCATCGCGGGACTGCTGACGCTCGCGTACCTCCTGCTGCCGAACGTCGTCGTCACCGTGTTCTCCTTCAACAACCCGAAGGGCCGCTTCAACTACCAGTGGCAGGAGTTCTCCACGGACGCCTGGCGGGACCCGTGCGGGGTCGCCGGCCTGTGCGGGTCCCTGGCGCTCAGCCTCCAGATCGCCCTGTGGGCGACCCTCGGCGCCACCCTGCTCGGCACGCTGATCGCGTTCGCGCTGGTCCGCTACCGGTTCCGCGCCCGCGGCGCCGTCAACTCGCTGATCTTCCTGCCGATGGCGATGCCCGAGGTGGTGATGGCGGCCTCCCTGCTGACCCTGTTCCTCAACATGGGCGCCCAGCTGGGCTTCTGGACGATCCTGATCGCCCACATCATGTTCTGCCTCAGCTTCGTCGTGGTCGCCGTCAAGGCCCGGGTGATGTCCATGGACCCGCGCCTCGAGCAGGCCGCCCAGGACCTGTACGCCGGCCCGTTCCAGACGTTCTGGCGGGTCACCCTGCCGATCGCCGCCCCCGGCATCGCGGCGGGCGCGCTGCTCGCCTTCGCGCTCTCCTTCGACGACTTCATCATCACCAACTTCAACGCGGGCTCCACCGTCACCTTCCCGATGTTCGTCTGGGGCTCCGCCCAGCGCGGAACCCCCGTGCAGATCAATGTCATCGGTACGGCCATGTTCGTCGTCGCCGTGCTGCTGGTACTGGTCTCCATGGCCTTCACCCAGCACAGCAAGCGCCGCGACCGGCAGAAGGCGTAGGTCACCATGAGCCGTCGGACGGCATCCCTCGCCGAGGCCCGGCCCCTCGCGTACTGGCTGGACGACCCCGGCAGGCCGCGGCCCGAGCCCGCCCTCACCGGCGCCGAGACCTGCGACCTGCTGGTCGTGGGCGGCGGCTACAGCGGACTGTGGACGGCGCTGATCGCCAAGGAGCGGGATCCCGGCCGGGACGTCGTCCTGGTCGAGGGGCGGGAGGTGGGCTGGGCCGCCTCGGGCCGCAACGGCGGATTCTGCGACGCCTCGCTCACCCACGGCCTGGCCAACGGCCTGGCCCGCTGGCCCGACGAGATCCACCGGCTGGAGCAGCTGGGTGCCCGCAACCTCGACGCCATCGAGGAGACGGTCGCCCGCCACGCCATCGACTGCGACTTCGAACGCACCGGCGAGATCGACGTCGCCACCGAGCCCCACCAGGAACGGGAACTGCGGGACTGGTACCAGGAGATGGACCGCCGGGGGCTCCGCGACGGCGTGGAGTTCCTGGACGCCGACGCGGTCCGCGCCCAGGTCGACTCGCCCACCTTCCGGGCCGGCCTGTGGGACCGCCGGGGCGTGGCCATGCTCCATCCGGCGAAACTCGCCTGGGGGCTGAAACGGGCCTGCCTCGGCCTCGGCGTCCGCGTGTACGAGCACACCCCCGCCCTCGGCCTGCGCACGGACGGCGCCGGAGTGGCCGCACGCACCCCCCACGGGCAGATCCGCGCCCGGACCGCGGCGCTCGGCACCAACGTCTTCCCCAGCCTGGTCCGACGGGCCCGCGCGTACACCGTCCCGGTCTACGACTACGCCCTGATGACCGAGCCGCTCACCGCCGACCGGCTGGCGTCCGTCGGCTGGCGGAACCGGCAGGGGCTCGCGGACACCGCCAACCGGTTCCACTACTTCCGGCTGACCGCCGACCATCGCATCCTGTGGGGCGGCTACGACACGGTCTACCCGTACGGCGGCCGGGTGCGCGCCGAGTACGACCACCGCCCGCAGACCCATGCGAAGCTCGCGGACCACTTCTTCACCTGCTTCCCGCAACTGGAGGGCGTCCGCTTCACCCACGCCTGGGGCGGCGCCATCGACACCTGTTCCCGCTTCTCGGCCTTCTTCGGTACCGCCCACCGGGGCAAGGTCGCCTACACGGCGGGCTACACGGGGCTCGGCGTCGGCGCGACCCGCTTCGGCGCCGAGGTGATGCTGGACCTGCTGGCGGGGGAGCGCACGGAACGGACCGAACTGGAGATGGTCCGCAAGAAGCCCCTGCCCTTCCCACCCGAGCCGTTCGCCTGGACCGGCATCGCCCTCACCCAGTGGTCCCTGGCCCGCGCCGACGCGAACGCCGGCCACCGCAACCTGTGGCTGCGCACCCTGGACCGCCTGGGCCTGGGCTTCGACAGCTGAGGCCGGAGGGGAGACCTCCTGAGAGAGCTCCCTCCCTCGCGACGCGCCCCGCGTGTCCACAAGAGAGGGAGGTCTTCTCATGCCCGTGCTTCGACCAACTCGTACCGGTTACGGCTGGCTTGGGGACGGTCACGTAGGGGCGACCGCCAGCGCTTGGGCGCCCTCCGCCCGGTCGGCAAGACCAGCATCGCTTCCGCCCTTCGGCACAACGCCCGCGACGTCCGCCGACCGCTCACCCTCCTCGGACCTACGTGATCGCGAAGCGGACAACGGTCTGCGAAGCCGCACAAGCGAACCGCCGTCCACAAGCACAAGGCTTCTGGACGGCGGTCGCGATCCATCAAGGGGTACCGGTGCCTACGGCTTCACCGGATCACCGTTCCCCATGCTCAGCCACCACACATCGTCGTCGCGGGTGAGGTCGAGCATCTGCTGCCGGCCGTCACTGAAGCGGAGTTCCACAGTGGCCAGGCCCGGTGCGACGGGGTCGGCCACGACTGCTTCGACCGGCTTGTCGGCGTGTGTGCCGAACTCGGCGATCAGGCGTTGTGCGGCCTTCTCCCGGCCGGTGTACCACGGGGCACCGATCCCGGCCAGGTCCGCAGCGTCACCACCCCGGAGGCGTTGGACGTACACCTCGAGGACCAGTTCGACCTCGCGAGCGACCTCCTTGCCCTCGGGGTAGGTGGATTCCGCGGCGCGGACCGTCACCTTCACCTCGGGGGTGTCCCGCAAGGCGTAGGGCGCCGGTTCACGAAGCAGCCACCATGTGAGGACGCCTCCGCCCAGACACAGGATGACGATTGCCGCCATGAGCCACTTGGCTCCCGAGGTCTTGGACATCAGTACCACTCCGGCCTGACACGATGAATGTTCGCCCACGTGCCCCTCTGGCTTCGGATGTAGGTGTCGAGGCGCTGGTTCAGACGGTTGTTGTTGTGCGCGCTCACGTAGGCCTTTCCTTTCGCCATCTTGGTGATGACGCCTGCGTGGTCCCAGCCTCCCCTGCCACCCCAGTTGAAGAAGACCACGTCGCCGACCTTGGCCTCCTTCTGCTTGGATTCGGTGTTCACGATGCCGTAGCTGTGCTTGGACAGGAACGTCTCCATCTTGTCAGCGACGGTCCACGTGTGAGAGTTGGTGTAGTAGAAACCCCCACCCGAGTGCGGCGGCGAGGAGTGCTTGATGCGCCACCAGTTGTTCACACTCTTCTTGTCCTTGTTTTTTCCCTTCATGCGCATTCCGCCGCCGTGGTACAGCGCCTTGGAAACGTAGTTGGTGCAGTCCTGGCTGTACTCGTGCCGGTCGTTCCAGTGAGCCCTGGCCCATTTCGCTGTACCACTGTCATTCACGGTGGCGTACGGCGCGTACTGGGCTTCGTCCGCAGCAAGTGCACTGAGGGTATGGGGGACTTGCCGTGTGGATGCCGTGGGAGAGATGTCGCTCTCCACACTGCTGTGCGTCACGGAACCGTAGGCGTCGTCGCCCTTTGATATCCGCTGTTCGTGCTGCGCGGCGTTCACCCTGCTCCGCAGTACGGGCGAATCCTCCCCGGAGAAGAAGTAGAGGGTGGTTGTCTCGCTGGTCTCCGGTTCCTCGGGCGTGTCGGCGAGCGTTCTCTTTTCATTCACCGTGGTACGGACGGTCACCGAACCGTCAGCGGAAGGCATCGCCAGCACGTCCGACAGAGTGGACGTGATGGACGTATAGGTGAGGCTGTCCGCTTTCAGGGCGTCACGCGTATCGATCAGCCAGAATTCCTCCGCCTTCAACAACCAGGAGTACTTCGCAGCGTTGGGCCGACCGTTGATCGCGGCGCTTGCACTGTTGTGCGCGCCGGTGTTCAAAGCGGCGGTGGCTTCGATGTACTCGTTGACGGTCGCTGTGTAGGTGGCGGCACTCAAGGGAGCGCGCAGCGGCCTGACTGCATCGCTGGTGACCGCAGTGCTGGTGCCGTACGGGCTCGAGGCGCTCACCTTGAAGGTGTAGGGAGCGTCGTTGGCAAGGCCGGTGATCACCATGTCCGTACCGTGCGTGGTGCGCTTGGCCGCCACAGCGCCGGCGGCATCGAGTGCGGTCACCTCGTAGGTGAGGTCCGTGTCGTTGTAACCGCTGTCCGCGCTGGCGTCCCACAGGACCAGGGCTCCCCCGTCCCCCGCCCGCGCATGGAGCCCTCTGGGCGGTGACGGCGGTGTGGCCGGCCCGTACTCGACCGTAAATGTGGCCGAGGTGAAACTGATGCCCGCCGTGCTCGGCGCCGTATCCGCCCTTCGCAGCGCCAGACCGTGATTGATGTTGGCGCCGTCGGTCCAGCCGGTGACGAGGCCGGTGACGTCGATCGTCCAGGGGGTCGCCGCGTCCAGGTTGACACCCGGAGCCGTGACCTTGTCCAAGTCACTTCCGGTCCCCGTGGTGGCCCATGCGTCGTTGAGGGCATGTACGGCCAGGTCGGGCGTCACCGCGCTCGACTGCAACTGCAGTGTGGCACGGGTCACTCGTGCTCCGGCGGGAATCCTCGACAGATCGGCCTTGAGGTAGGTGCGCCAGTTCTTGCCGGAGACACTGCCCACCTTCAGCGCCGTGCCGGTTTCGCCGACGCAGGCGGTCGTGCCGGTGCAGACGGTGGCCTTGGTGAGCGGAACGCTCACCGACGTACTGGCGGGCGTCTCGACGACTTCCGTACCGGACCCTGCGGCTATCGCGGTCTTCTCGGTCCATGCGGAGCACTTGCCCTCGTAGCAGGCCCTCATCGACCAGTTGAACGGCCCTCCGGAATTGAGCCGGTCGGCAGGAATCTTGAAACCGGCGCGCTCGCCGTTGGGCACGAACTGGCTGCCCAGGGTCTGGGTCCCACTGGCGTTGCCGAGCCGGAACTGAGCCTCGACCATGCCCCCGTTGGGCGATGTGACGACGCCCGTGACCAGGGGAGAGGTGGTGTCGGTTGCTCCAGCCTGGAGCTGGGTGGGCAAGTCTGCGGACAGCACAGCGCTCGCGTCGACCTGGAACGCCGTCCAGCCGGACCAGTTGGAGGTGTCGATCCCGTCACTGGTGCGTGCCCGGACCCGAAGGTGGGTGCCGTCCGGCAGTGCCGAGGCGGTGGGAACCTGCAGCGTGGCCACGGTGCCCGGCGTGAACTCCGCGGTCTTCCCGGTCCAGGTGTACGTGGTATCAGCGAATCCAGGATCGGGCTGAATCTGGAATTCGGTCGTCAACGCGGACTCGGCGTCACTGTCACCGACCTTGGCCTGGAGGGTGGGTGTGAGCGACCGAACCGCAAGTGGGGTGCCGGCCTTGAGGGGGCTGACCCCCAGCTCCGCGGGAATCGTCGGCGCGGAGTTATACGTAACGATCAGTGATGGCTCGGTCGCGGAGTCGTGCGACCCGTCAACGTAGTTGGCCGATCGGTAACGCCGCCAGGTGAGGGGGTCTTTCTCGTCCACAGCCGCCAGACGTACCCCGTAGTTGGGCTGACCGTCCGCCCACGCCTGGACGATGCCGTCAACGTCCCACGAGACCTGTCCGGCGGGGCAGTTCGCGTTGTAGCCCTTTGCCGCCTTCGAGACGGGAGCCGCTGTAGTGGTCGTACTCGGCTGTTTTGCCCAGGAGATGGCGGAGGGGTCCCAGTCGCTGGTGACCCGCCGGGCCTGGATCCCTGCATTGTTTGTCGAGCAAGACGACGACCAATAGGAGAAGAGACGCAGGTTGGCGTCGATGATGCGCTTGCCGCGGAATCGGGCCGCATCGAACTTGAGGTAGGAACGGGCGCGCTCCGACCCGTCGTACGTCCCCGCCTTCAGTTCGGTGGAGCCGCGCTGGGACGTCGGATAGGCGGCATCCTGGACCCAGGTGTCCGTGACGGGGCCAAGTAGCGTGTTGGTCGGATCCACAGTCACGGGGTATCTCACGCCAGGATCCTGCAGGAACGAATTGTCTGGCGTGAGAACCAGAGTCTGCTCGTCACCGCTGCCTTCCACCGCGACGGCGACATCGGTGACATCGGCCGGCTCACCGGACGCAGCGCGCTCAGTAGCTCCCCACATGACGGGAACGGGTGCAGTGGCCACATCGCCGCCGTCCTTGCTCTCCCAGAGCAGCCGTTCATCAGAAGCCTTACGGAGCGTCAAGCCGTCGGCGACAACGGGTATCCTCAGCTCCACCTGCTCCTTCGGCCGTTCCTTCAGCACGAGGAGATGCGAGAAGCCTTCCGGCAGTGCGGAGACCACCAGATCGGTGTTGGGCTGAACATCGCTGTAGGTCGCGGTGTTGCCCTCAAGCGTCGGCCAGGGAAGATGGCCGTCCCAGCCGATGCCGAGCGTGTGACTGCCCTCGCTCACTTCCGCGAGAGTGCCCGAACCACCATCGGAGAAGCTGATGTCCGCTGCGGCCTGCTTCGGCTGCACAACCCCATCACGGCGAACGAGCGTCGTGTCAACGTCTCGCCATCTTCCGCTCTCGTCCTTGACTCTCGTCGGTCCGGTGGTCGACTCTTCGGTCACCGAGCCGTCAGGATTGACGTAGACGGTCGAACTTTCCGTACGCAGCGCGGCGACTTCTACGCGCTGACCAAGCAGAGCCGCGCGAATACGCGCCGCACCGACCTCCGTCTCGACGCCGTCGGACTCCGCCGCCACTGACGAGACAGGCCGTGCGGTGAAGGTGTCGGCCTGCAGCACCGGGACGCCGATCTCGATGGCTAAGCAGCCAGCCAGCGCGTACATGCTGAACCCGAGTATGCGTGAACACCTGGGTCTGTGTCTCTTCTTCATGCTGGATCCCTCCATTCACGGAAAAGGATAAGGATCTTCACAGTTTTCCCTCCGCGCGTACATGCGGTGAGGTGTAAGTCACAACTCCTTCCTGGCCGCGTCCGCCGTTGTCGCTGCCTGCTTCAGCGCCCGCGGACGTCCTGAGCGGCATCGTGCGCGCGACGCGGCTGGCCGGCGAAGTTCCTGGCCGTGGTGGCGGCTTCACCGATGACGCGGGCGACGGTGGTGGCGTCGTCCCTACGTGTTCGGCGACGAGGTTGGCGAACTCGGTTACTCCAACGGCGGCGCCTTCGCTCACGGCGAGGACCTGGCTCCGGGCGAGGCCGTCAGGCTCCGGCTGCGGAGAATTTCCGCGATGGCCCCCGCGGGCCGTGCCAGTGTGAGGGCGTGGCAAAGATCGAAACGGTAGAGGTGTTCGCGGCCGGACGCCGCAGTGGTGGGAGTCTCTATGCGTACCGGGTGCGTGGGCTCGGCCGCAGCGGGGTGGTTCTGTGGATCGGTGGCAGGGGCGACGACCCTGATCAGGTGCTGGCGTTGCCAGGAGCTGATCATTGCCGGGCGCCGGTGTTCATGACTGTTCGGCAGGCGCGGGTGTATGTGAGCCGGAGGGGGCGGCGGCTGGTCACTTCTGAGGCCGGCACGCTGGAGCTCGTCCGTGTCCAGCATTGGCTGAAGGACCCGTCGCGCCGGCGCGTCCCCTCGGGGGCGGTGCTGGACGCGTGGAACTTCTTCGAGGATCTGGCCCGAGGACTCGGTGAGGTCCACCGGCTGCCCCAGCAGGGCGCGGTACATGACAACGCCTACGAGAAGCTGTTCGGGGACGAGTGCGACGCATGGACTCCTGACGAGCAACGCGCGGTGCTGGAACTGCTCACGGCCGGGGTGGAGCTGTGGAACTCCTGCCCAGTGGTCGTGAAGCCCTGCTCGGCCCTGACACGCTGATCGCGGGTGCGGTCGTCGCGGTGAGCGGCTCTGCCGAGCCCGCGGACTCCAGGTTCGGTACGGCAGTGGCGCCGAGGTCCCACATCTGATCGATGGCTTGGGCGCGGGGTGTATTCGGCAATCGATCCACCCCGTACCCGGCGAACCGTCATGGAAAGAGCGCCGGCTTTGCCAGCAGGGCTCATTATGCCCTTCTGATAACCGGTCCTCCGTTGGACGGGCTTTCGGCTCCCGCTCCGTACGCCGTTGCGCCCTCCCTCGGCAGGCTCGCCCACATGCGGGTGCCGCCGCCGGGTTCGTGGGAGTCGCCGAAGCCCCAGGAGCCGTCGCAGGCCCGGCAGATGCGGGCGAGGAGGCGGAGGCAGGCGTGGCGGCGGGTGTCGCAGGCCGTGGAGAGGTGGGGCTGGGTGTGGCGGGGGTGGCTGTCGTAGGCGATCAGGCGGAGGGTGCCGGCTCGGTAGCGCAGGGAGAGGTAGTAGTTCGGGGAGTCAGTGAACTGGCAGGCGGTAGCGGTAAGTTCGCCTACGGCCTGGAGGGCCGGGTCCAGCATGTCGGACAGGCCGTGCATCTTGAGGGCCTGCCTGGTCGCGGTCCTCGCGAAGGCCGGGCTGGCGAGGGATGCGGGCAGCGTGAAGCTGTAGGCCAGGGTTTCGGGGGGCGGGGGCGGTCGGGTCCGCCGGGTAGGTGGGGGCGGTGGGGCAGAGGGGCATGGTGGGCTCCTGACGTCGGGCATACGGGTTTCTTCGCGCGGCAATGACTGCCGTACGTATGCGGTGCGTCACTGAATGTAGAGCTATGGATGGTTACATTGCCACTTGTTCGGTGAAATTGACCCGATCGTGGTCCGGTGGTGCTGATTGGCGGCAGACTGCTGACGACCCGTACGGGAAGGAACGGCATGCCACCGAGGACGACACCCACCGAGCGTCAGAAGCGTCTGGGCAGTGAGCTGCGCAAGATGCGGATGGCGGCGGGGATAACGGCCGACCAGGCTGCCGGACTGCTCGGGCTCGACCGGGCGAAGATCTCGAACATCGAGACGGGGATCCGCACGATCAGCGAGGAGCGGCTGCGTACTCTCGCCTGCAACTGTGACTGCTCGGACGAGACCTATATCGACGCGTTGGTGAACATGACGAGGCTCACCAGTCGGGGTTGGTGCGAGCGTTACCGAGGCGCTCTGCCCGCTGGACTGCTGGACATCGCCGAGCTGGAGTCCTGCGCGGTGCGGATGCGGACGTTCCACACGGTGCACATCCCGGGGCTGCTGCAAACCAGTGATCACGCACTCGAACTCTTCAGAGCTGTGCTGCCGCCACTGCCCGAACACGAAGTTGCCCTGCGCCTTGCCTACCGTGTCGAGCGACAACAGGTCCTGGAGGGCGTGAACCCGCCGGAGTACGTCGCGCTCGTGCACGAAGCCGCGCTCCGTATGCAGTTCGGTGGGCGGAAGACCGCACGTGCCCAGCTGGAGTACCTGCTGGAACTGTCCGAACGCCCCCGCGTCCAGCTACTCGTCGTTCCGTTCTCGGCGGGCACGTTTCCCGGTGCCGGACAGACCGTGAACTATCTGGAGGGACCGGTTCCGCAGCTCGACACCGTCCAGATCGACAACTCCCACGGTCCCGATTTCCTCGGTGAGCAGGCGCAGTTGGCCAAGTACCGTGCCCACTTGGACTGGACCGAGCGTGTCGCCCTGTCGCGGAAGGCGTCACGCGACCTCGTCCGGGACATCGTCAACGGCCTGTGAGGAGACCCCGATGGACGGCATCACCTGGGAAGAACCCTTCTGCGGCGAAGGCGCGAGCTGCTTCCGTTTCGGCACCGACCCTCAAGGCAACGCCTACATAGCCATAGCTGGACAGGAGGACCAGTACCTCACCGACAGCCGCGAAGCGCTGCGCTCGCTGATCCTGGAGATCAAGGCGGGGAAGGCCGATCACCTGCTCTGAGCCGGGTGGTGGGGTGGCGGACCCTCGTTCGAGGGGGGTTTTCGGGCGACGTCTCCGCCGCCCGTGGCACCTGGCCGACCCCGCGCGGTCTGATGACGTGGTCGGTCAACCAGGGCCGGTTCTTCGGAAGCCGGGAGGTCCGGAAGGGCTTCGGCGCCTGCCTCGGCCGGGGCCGCCGAGCAGCAGCCACAGCGCGGTGAGCAGGACGGAGGCGAGGCACCAGCTGGCCACGACATCCAGTGGCCAGTGGTAGCCGCGCCGCACGAGCCCGTACGACACGCCGAGCACGAGGGCGGCGCAGACGGTGACGAGGGCGCGGCGGGCCGTGGCCGTGCGCAGCCAGGGCAGCAGCACGAGCGCCGCGGCACCGTAGGCGACGGCGGCGGTGGCCGTGTGCCCGGAGGGGAAGTAGCCGGTCCCGGGCGGCACGGCCGCCGTGCCGTGCCGGGCCGTCCACGCCTTGAGCGGTACGACGAGCACCGGCACCAGCACCATCAACCCCGCCGCCCCGAGGGGCGCCGGCCACCACCGGTCCCTGCCCGCGGCCCGCCCTCGCCAGGCGGCGTACCCGAGCACCGCCAGGAGCACCGGAACCGCGACCTGTACGTTCCCGAGATCCGCGAGCAGCTCGGAGCCCCGGTCCGGATGCAGCAGAGCATCACTGACGTCCCGGTCCACGCCCAGCAGCGGACCGTGGCTGACCACCTGCCAGGTGATCAGCGAGAGGAGCAGAGCCGGAAGACCGACGAGACAGACGAGCAGGAAGGAGACGCGGGAGGACGACACGCGCACAGCTTCGCAGGTACGGCGACGCCGAAGGGCCGACGCAAGGGGGGGAGCTGCGTCGGCCCTTCGGGGAACGGTCGGTCTGTGGCCGTCCGCTCGCATCGGAACGTCGCGCGCCCCGGGGGGTGTGGGGCGGGCGACCGTCCGATCGGTGAGGAGATCCGGAACCGAAGGTTCCGGTGGTGTGCGCGAGGTACGACCAGGTCGAAGCCGGGGAGGCTGCGGCCTGCCCCACGGTTCCCTGTGGGCGGGTGGTTCTCTCATCTGGGAAGAGAACCTACGGCAGCGGATGGGTGCGGAACAGCCGGAACGGCGTCCTGCCATCCACCTCGCACACCTTCTTCACATGCCCTGCCGCCGGCTGCGCCGGACGTGCGTATCCGTCGTTCAGACGCGTGCGAACGCCTGCTCGATGATGTCCAGGCCCTCGTTCAGCAGGTCCTCGCCGATGACCAGCGGCGGCAGGAAGCGCAGCACGTTGCCGTAGGTGCCACAGGTCAGGACCAGCAGGCCCTCGGCGTGGCAGGCCTTGGCGAGGGCGGCGGTCGCCTCCGGGTTCGGCTCCTTGGTCGTACGGTCCTTGACCAGCTCGATGGCGATCATCGCGCCGCGCCCGCGGATGTCGCCGATGACGTCGAACTTCTCGGCCATGGCGGTGAGGCGGGCCTTCATGACCGCCTCGATGTTCTTCGCCTTGGCGTTGAGGTCCAGCTCCTTCATCATCTCGATGGAGCCGAGCGCGCCCGCGCAGGCCACCGGGTTGCCGCCGTAGGTGCCGCCGAGGCCGCCCGAGTGCGCGGCGTCCATGATCTCGGCGCGGCCGGTGACGGCGGCCAGCGGGAGGCCGCCGGCGATGCCCTTCGCCGTGGTGATCAGGTCCGGGACGATGCCCTCGTCCTCGCAGGCGAACCACTGGCCGGTGCGGCAGAAGCCGGACTGGATCTCGTCGGCGACGAAGACGATGCCGTTGTCGGTGGCGAACTCGCTGATCGCGGGGAGGAAGCCCTTGGCCGGCTCGATGAAGCCGCCCTCGCCGAGCACCGGCTCGATGATGATCGCGGCCACGTTCTCCGCGCCGACCTGCTTGGAGATCTGGTCGATGGCCTGCGCGGCGGCCTCCGGACCCGCGTTCTCGGCGCCGGTCGGCCAGCGGTAGCCGTAGGCGACCGGGACGCGGTACACCTCGGGGGCGAACGGGCCGAAGCCGTGCTTGTACGGCATGTTCTTCGAGGTCAGCGCCATGGTCAGGTTGGTGCGGCCGTGGTAGCCGTGGTCGAACACGACGACCGCCTGCCGCTTGGTGTAGGCGCGCGCGATCTTGACGGCGTTCTCGACGGCCTCGGCACCGCTGTTGAACAGCGCCGACTTCTTGGCGTGGTCGCCGGGCGTCAGCTCGGCGAGCGCCTCGGCCACGGCCACGTACCCCTCGTAGGGCGTGACCATGAAACAGGTGTGCGTGAAGTCGGCGAGCTGGGCGGAGGCGCGGCGGACGACGGCCTCGGCGGAGGCGCCGACGGAGGTCACCGCGATGCCCGAGCCGAAGTCGATCAGCCGGTTGCCGTCGACGTCCTCGATGATCCCGCCGTCCGCCCGCGCGGCGAACACGGGCAGCACCGAGCCCACGCCCTGCGCGACCGCGGCGGTACGACGGGCCTGCAGCTCCTGCGACTTCGGGCCGGGGATGGCGGTGACGACGCGGCGCTCCTGCGGAAGTGCGGTCATGCGGGGCTCCTGGGGGGTGTAACGGACACTTGGTTTCTTTTCTCGCAGGCTAGGGCGGGGAGGGGGAGCTGGGCATGCTCCATGTGGGCGTTGTTCCGGGGGCCGGATTGTCCGTGGTGGACATAGCGGCGGCGCGGGGCACGGCGGGGGTTCGGCGCGGACGGGCTTCCCACAGGGGCGAGACCCGGCCGGGTGAACGGTGAACTCGCCCTGCCGGGGCGTTAGATTGGCTCGCTGACGGTGAACGGCGCGGCTGGTCAGGGGGCAAGGGCGATGGACGGCGACGGGACCCAGGACGCTCGGAGCACGCATGCGCACCCCGTGCCGCGCCCCGCGGGGCCGCCGGAGGTGCCCTCGGTGCCCCCGAGGCCGGCCAGGGCGCCGGGCGTGCCGCCGCTGCCGGACGGGTCGGCGTTCCTGACCTGGCTGCGCACGCCGCGGCCGGAGGCGCTGCCCGGGGTGTGGCGGTTCGGGCACCGGCCGCGCCTGGAGGAGGAGCCGGAGCGGATCCCGGGGCGGCAGCTGCTGAGCGGGGCCCTGATCGCGTTCCTCGTGGGCTGGCTGATCTGGTCGCTGCTGTGGAACGGGTACCTCGGCGGCTGGTGGCTGCTGCCGCTCTACGCGATGATCCCCGACTCCTGGGCCGAGCCCCACAGCTTCGGCGCCGTCGTGGCCGTCTACACCTACTACCTGCTGATCGCGGGCGCCCTCATGATCGGCATGGGGCGGCTCGGCCGCTGGGGTGAGGTCTGGAGCCGTTACGGGCCGCCCGCATGGCGCCGTACGCCCCCGGAGAGCGGGCCTCCGTCCGCTCCCGAGGCCGACCCCGCCGCCTGGCCCGCCCTGCGCGCCGCGGGCGCCGCCGACGCCGCGGAGCGGCTCGCCGCCGACGCGCGCGCGGGGCTGATGCGGGACGTCGACCACGCCCGCATCACCCGCGCCTGGCAGGGCGTACGCACCGGCCGGCACTCCCTCGCCACCTTCACCGGCGCGGTGCTCGGCCACGGCGCCGCCGCCTGCCCGCACCCGTCCGGCGCGCGCGACCTGCCCGCCCGACAGGCCCGGCACGACCTGGTCACCGGGCAGGTGCGGCTCGGCACCGCCGCCGACGACACCCGCAACCCGTATGCCTACCGGGGCGCCGGCCTCGCGCTCGGCCCCGAACTGCTCGGCACCTCCCTGCTCGCGGTCGGACCGGCCGGCTCCGGCAAGACCGGCGGTGTCGTCCGGCCGCTCGCCGAATCGCTGTGCCTGCACGCGCTCACCGGGCGGGCCGCCGTGGTCGTCGTCGGCGCCGCGGGAGCGGGGATCGGCCCGGCCGACGCGTACGACGTCGTGGTGCGGATCGGCAACCCCGACTCCGCGTACGACCTCGACCTGTACGGCGGGACCACCGACCCCGACGAGGCCGCCGCGGTGCTCGCCGAGGCACTGGTCGGCGACCTGGCCGACCCGCACCCCGGCAGCGACAGCCGGCGCGCCACCACCGTCCTCGCCCAGCTCCTCGGCCCCTTCCACGCGGTGCACGGCCGTTTCCCCTCCGTCCCGGAACTGCGCGGGCTGCTCGACGGCTCGCCCGGCCCGCTGGCCGCGCTGCGCCAGGGCCTGGCGGAGACGGGACAGGAGTCGCTGCTGCGCGAACTCGACGCCCGGGAACGGCAGATGGCGCACCCGGGCGATGTGGGCGGGATCCTCGCCGACCGGGTGGCGCTGCTGGACCGGCCGGCCTTCGCCACGTTCTTCAAGAGCGCGGCCACCGACGGGCAAAGCCGGCCGTTCAGCCTCAAGGCGCTGGACCACCCGGTGCGGGTCCGGGTCGACCTGCCCGAGCGGGGCCACGCCGACGCCTCGCGGGTGCTGGCACGGCTGGTGCTGGCGCAGTTCACGGCGAGCGTGACGGTACGGGAGGACAGGTCGCTGTTCGCCTGCCTGGTGCTGGACGACGCGACCGGCGTGATCACCCCCGAGGCCGTGCGCGGCATCCAGCGGCTGCGGTCGGCCAACGCCGGGGCGGTGCTCACCCTGCGCACCCTGGACGACGTGGCGAGGCCGCTGCGCGGACCGCTGCTCGGGACCGTCGGATGCCGGATGGCACTGGCCGGGCTCACCCCGTGGGACGGGCAGGACTTCGCCGAGGTGTGGGGCAAGGAGTGGACCGAGGCGCGGGACGTCACCGACCGGCAGATCATCGCGGACAGTCCTGCGGGCAAGGCCTGGCACGCGGTGCGGCGGGCCATCACCGGCAAGGCGCCGACCGCGCGGGCCGTCACCGTGCGGCAGGTCGAGCGGGAGCGGTGGTCCGCGTCGGAACTGGCGCACGCGATGCCGGCGGGGCACGCGGTGCTCTCCCTGACCGACGTCAGGGGCGAGCACGCGCCACCGCTGCTGGTGGACCTGCGGGGCTGAGCCGCGGCACGCGGGGACGTGATGACGCGATGATGCGGTGACGCGGTGACCGTACGGTGGGGCAGAATCGACAGAGGTCGTTCATACGTGGCGGCCAAAAGTACACGACGTTCGCCCGATGTCCCGATCTCCGCCGACCTGAAGGCCCCATGCCACCGACGCTCGCCTCGCTCGTCCACCACTCCACGCTCAAACTGACCGTGCGTGCGGGTGAGGACAGCCTCGACGTGCCGGTCCGTTGGGCGCACGCCAGTGAGCTGGCCGACCCCGTGCCCTACATGGAGGGCGGGGAACTGCTGCTGATCACCGCCCTGAAGCTGGACGCGGAGGATCCGGCGGCGATGCGCCGCTATGTGAAACGCCTGGTGGGGGCGGGTGTCGTCGGGCTCGGCTTCGCCGTCGGCGTCCACTACGAGGACATTCCCGAGGCGCTCGTGGAGGCGGCGCGGGAGGAGGGGCTGCCGCTGCTGGAGGTGCCGCGCCGTACCCCCTTCCTCGCGATCAGCAAGGCCGTCTCCGCCGCCATCGCCGCCGACCAGTACCGCGCGGTGACCGCGGGGTTCGCGGCCCAGCGGGAGCTGACCAGACAGGGGCTGGCCGGCGGCCCCGAGGGGCTGCTGACCGCGCTCGCCGCCCAGGTGGAGGGCTGGACCGCGCTGTACGACGCCTCGGGCGCCGTGGTCGCCGCGGCGCCGGAGTGGGCGGGCAGGCGCGCGGCACGGCTCACGGAAGAGGTGCGGCGGCTGCGAGAACGGCCCGCGCCCGCCTCGTCGGTGGTGGCCGGGCCGGAGAACCCGGAGATCGACGACCGGGTCGAACTGCACTCCCTCGGCACCGGCCGGCGCCCCCGGGCCGCACTCGCCGTGGGCACGGCGAGCGCGCTCGGCACCGCCCAGCGGTACGCCGTGCACTCCGCCGTCGCGCTGCTCACCCTGACCACGGAACGCTCCGGCTCCCTGCGCGCGGCCGAACAGCGGATCGGCGCCGCCGTACTGCGCATGCTGCTCGCCGGGGAGCCCGACCACGCCCGCGCGGTGGCCGGAGACCTGTACGGGGGCCTCCTGGACGCGCCCTTCCGGATCGTCGTGGCCGAGACGGGAGCGGCGCCCGTCGCCCGGGCCCAGGGCGACCCGAACGGCGACGCCCTCGGCGCCCTGGCGGAGGTCGTGGAATCGGCGGCCGCCCGCTCCGGCGAGGCGGTCCTGGTGGTGCCGGAGCGGGAGCGGCTGGTGGTGCTGGCCGCCGACGGCGGCGCGGCGGTGGCCGCGTGCTGCGATCACGCGGCCGGCCTGGAGGCGGTGCGGAGCGGCGGGGGAGCCCATGAGCCCCTGGTCGGCGCCGACGAGGGCGAGCTGGTCGTGGGCCTGTCCGCACCGGCCGGCCCCATCGCCGCGTCCGCCGCCTACAAGCAGGCCGGACAGGCGCTGTCGGTGGCGCGGCGGCGGGGGCGGGTGCTGGTGGAGCACGAGCAGATGGCCGCCGGGTCCGTGGTGCCGCTGCTCGCCGACGACGCGGTCCGGGCGTTCGCCGACGGGCTGCTGCGGCCCCTCTACGAGCACGACGCGACCGGACGCGGCGACCTCGTCGCCTCGGTGCGTGCCTGGCTCTCCCGGCACGGGCAGTGGGACGCGGCGGCGGCCGACCTCGGCGTGCACCGCCACACCCTGCGCTACCGCATGCGCCGCGTCGAGGAGATCCTCGCCCGCTCCCTGGACGACCCGGACGTCCGCATGGAGCTGTGGCTGGCTCTGAAGGCGACCTCGTCCGACTGACGGCTGACGGCTGAACCCCTGACGGCTGAGCCCTGACGGCTGGTGCCTGACGCCTGACGCTCGACGCCTGACCGCGGGCCGAGAGGCGGGGCCGGTGCCGGGTGTGGCGGGCG
The DNA here is from genome assembly GCF_052246875.1 of Streptomyces sp. GDS52. Lineage (NCBI taxonomy): Bacteria > Bacillati > Actinomycetota > Actinomycetes > Kitasatosporales > Streptomycetaceae > Streptomyces > Streptomyces sp. GDS52. The sequence goes on along the minus strand of NZ_CM125966.1, from coordinate 1,912,533 downwards.
GGCGTGCCGACGGCCGACCTGCCAAAGCGGCGCGCGGCGGCAGCCGACTGCTACGGCTCGGACAAACGACCCGCTCTCCCCCCGGCCCTACCGTGGATTCAGCAAGCCAAGCAACCACCCCCAACGCGGAAGGGCCGGGACTCGCCATGCCAAAGGAAGAATCGGCAGCCACCCACGCCTTCTGGCTCGCCGGCCGCCAGGCCACCGGCGAGGCCGCCTTCGACGTCACCTCGCCGTGGGACGGCCGGGTCGTCGGCACCGTGAGCGTGCCGTCCGACGCCCAGGTCGAGGAGGCCGTGGCCGCCGCGTACGCCGTACGGGACGAGTTCGCCGCCACCCCCGCCCATGTCCGCGCCGCCGCCCTCGACCACGTCAGCCGGCGGCTCGTGGAGCGCACCGAGGAGATCGCCCGGCTGATCTCCGCCGAGAACGGCAAGCCGATCAAGTGGGCGCGCGGCGAGGTCGGCCGGGCCGTGTCCGTGTTCCGGTTCGCCGCCGAGGAGGCCCGCCGGTTCAACGGCGGCGAGGCCCAGCGGCTCGACACCGACGCCGGCGGCCAGGGGCGGCTCGCCTTCACCCGGCGGTTCCCCAAGGGCGTCGTGCTGGGCATCGCGCCGTTCAACTTCCCGCTGAACCTGTGCGCCCACAAGATCGCCCCGGCCATCGCCGCCGGTGCGCCGATCGTCCTCAAGCCCGCCCCGGCGACCCCGCTGTCCGGGCTGATCCTCGGTGAGCTGCTCGCCGAGACCGAGCTGCCGGCCGGTTCCTGGAGCATCCTCCCGGTCCCCAACGACCGTATGCCCGCCCTCGTGCAGGACGAGCGGCTGCCGGTGATCTCCTTCACCGGTTCCGAGCAGGTCGGCTACGCGATCATGGACTCGGTGCCGCGCAAGCACTGCACCCTGGAGCTCGGCGGCAACGGCGCGGCCGTCGTCCTCGCCGACTGGGCGAGCGACGAGGACCTGGATTGGGCGGCGAGCCGCATCGCCACCTTCTCCAACTACCAGGGCGGCCAGTCCTGCATCTCCGTGCAGCGGGTCATCGTGGACGCCTCTGTCCACGACCGGCTGCTGCCGCGCATCGTCGCCGCCGTGGAGGCCCAGGTCACCGGCGACCCGGCCGACGACGCCACCGACGTCGGCCCGCTGGTCAGCCAGGCCGCCGCCGAGCGCGTCGAGGCGTGGGTGCAGGAGGCCGTCGACGCCGGCGCCACCCTGCTCACCGGGGGCAAGCGCGACGGCGCCTCCTACGCGCCGACCGTGCTCACCGACGTCCCGGCCGGTGTGACGATCTCCTGCGAGGAGGTCTTCGGACCCGTCCTGACCGTGCAGAAGGTGGACGGCGAGGCCGCGGCCTTCGCCGCCGTCAACGACTCCAGGTACGGCCTCCAGGCAGGGGTGTTCACCCACGACCTGCAGACCGCCTTCCGGGCCCACCGCGCCCTGGAGGTCGGCGGCGTGGTCGTCGGCGACGTGCCCTCCTACCGTGCCGACCAGATGCCGTACGGCGGCGCCAAGCAGTCCGGTGTGGGCCGCGAGGGCGTGCGGTTCGCGATGGACGACTACACCTACGAGCGGGTGATGGTGCTGACCGGCCTCGCCCTCTGAGGCGGACCGGCTCCCGGTTCGGGCACCGCGGCGGGCGACGTTCGCCCCGTCGCGGGGCCCGGCACGTGCCCCGGGCTTCGGCTTCGCTCGGGCAGGGGCCCCCGGAGCACGCACCGGACGCCGCTCCTTGACGGACGAACGCCGCCCGCCGCGACGCCGGCCACTCCCGGCCGGCTCCGCGAGGAGGCGAGCCCGTCGTACAGAGGGGTCCGGCACCGGTGCCTTCCGGTGCCGGACCCTTCTTCGCGTCGGCCCTCCCCGGGCCCTCAACCGGGGAGGAAGCCGACCCGCGCGAGCCGCAGCGGGCCGCGCAGTCCCAGGCGCAGGTCCTGTACGCCGTGCACGCCGTCGACGGACGCGCCGAGCGTGACGTAGTCGTACGGGCCGGACGTCGGGGCCTGTGGGGACAGGGTGGCGAGCACCGGGCCGCCGTCGAGGGACAGTTCGACGGTGCCCCCGCCGGACACTTCGACGGTCACCTCCGTCACTCCGCTCCCGAAGTCGCAGCGGCGGAAGAGCAGTTCGCCCGGCTTCCCGGCCACCGGGGTCACCGCGTCGCCCGACTCCCTGGTCCGGTCGGCGATCTCGGTGCCGCTCTGCTCGTCGAAGTCCGCCGCGTCCAGGCCGCGTTCGAGGACCGGGCGGGGGACGCCGGGTTCGCCGCCGAGGGTGAGGACGGTCCGCTGCCGGACGTCCGCACTGGAGGCGCCGGCCAGCAGCTCGTACCGGCCCGGCTCCACCCGCCACCGGCCCACCGCGACGTCCCAGAACGCGAAGGCGGACAGGGGGACGTCGAAGGCCGCCTCGGCCGTCTCGCCGGGTGCGAGGGTCAGCCGCCGGTGGGCCACCAGCTCGCGGCGCGGACGCGGCACCGAGGGGTCCACGGCCCGCGTGTAGAGCTGGGCCACCTCGTCGGCCGGGACGGCACCGGTGTGGGTGACCGTGAAGGAGACGCGCACCGCCTCCGGCCCGACCCGGGCCGTCAACCCGCCGTAGGCGAAGGCCGCGTAGGAGAGGCCGTGGCCGAAGGGGAAGAGCGGCGTGCCCTCGAAGTACAGATAGGTCTGGCGGGAGCCGATCACGTCGTAGTCGAGGAGGCCGGGCAGATCGGCGTCGTCGGCGTACCAGGTCTGCGGCAGCCGGCCGGCGGGGGAGACGTCACCGGCGAGCACGCGGGCCAGCGCGGTGCCCGCGGCCTGACCGCCGTGCGCGGTCCAGAGCACCGCCGGCAGGTCCGTCGGATCGACCGCGTAGGGGGAGGAGGAGACCAGCGCCAGCACCGTGTTCTCGTTGGCGGCGCGGGCCGCGCGCAGCAGCAGCTCCTGCTGGGCGGGCAGCCGGAGCGTCGTACGGTCCTCGGTCTCCCGGCCGTTGATGTGCGGATCGTTGCCGGCGACCACCACGACCGCGTCGGCCCGTGCCGCGGCCCGCGCCACCGTCTCCTCGCCGTGCTCGGTGACGATCAGCCCGAAGACCTCCCCGGAGACCTCCCCGAAGGCCTCGGGGCCCGGCTCGTCGGCCGTGTCCGGTGCGGCAACCTTCACGCCGTCGGCGGCGACCAGCACATGGCGTCCCGTTCCCATGTGCCTGAGGAGGTGACCGTCACCGTGCGGTTCCAGCCGGAACGTCTCCCGCACGATCCAGCCGCCCGGCTGGTCGGCGGAGGCGCGGAGGTAGCCGTCCTCGGCGACCGAGAGGTACCGGCCGTCGGGGGCGCGCAGGGTCAGCAGGCCCTCGCCCCAGTCGACCAGGGCGAGTTCGGTGCCGTCCGGGCCGGCGGTGAGCGGGGCCAGGTCGGTGCGGCCCGCGAGCAGCGCCGGGTCCAGCGCGCCCTCGGCGCCGGGTGCCGCGTCGGGGGTGTCGGGCGCCGGCGGGACGTGCAGGAACGTGCCGGCGGACGTCCGCAGCAGCACCCGGTCCACGCCCTCCGCGAACTCCACCCGCTCGGCGCCGAACCGCTCGTAGAGCCCCTCCAGCGGAGTGGAGCGGTGCAGGAGGGCGCCGCTGTACCAGTCGAGCTTGCACTCGTCCGCGAGCAGGCCGACGACGGCGATACGGGTGCTCGCCGGAGCCAGCGGCAGCAGACCGTCGTTCTTGAGCAGGACGACCGCCTGCTCGGCGGCCTCCTGCGCCAGGGCCCGGTGCTCCGGGGTGTCGAAGGCGTGCTCCTCGGCGGGCGGGTCCTGGTCGAACTCGCCGAGCCGGAAACGTACCGAGAGCTGCCGGCGAACCGCGGTGTCGATGTCGGCCTCCGTCAACAGCCCCTTCCGCAGGGCCGACTCGAGGCGCCCCACGATGACCGAGCTGTCCGTGCCGTGGTCGGTGAAACTGTCCACGCCGGCCCGCAGCGAGGCCGCGACGGCCTCCTCGTGGGTGTCGAAGTAGTGCTCGGAGTCCACCAGGTTGGAGGGAGCGCCGGCGTCGGAGCAGACCAGCAGTTCCTCGTCGGTCCAGGTGCGCAACTGCTCGCGCAGATACGGCGAGACGTGGTTCGGGCGGCCGTTGACCAGGTTGTAGGCCGGCATCACCCCGGCCACCGCGCCCGCCTCGACGGTGTCGCGGAAGGCGCGCAGGTCGTACTCGTGCAGCACGCGCGGGCGGACCGAGCTGGAGGTGGTGTCCCGGTCCGTCTCGTTGTTGTGCGCGAGCCAGTGCTTGAGCACCGGGGCCGTGCGCCAGTACAGCGGATGGTCGCCGCGCAGGCCGCGGGTGTAGGCGGTGGCGATCGCCGAGGTGAGCCGGGGATCCTCCGAGTAGCCCTCCTCGTTGCGGCCCCACAGGGGGTGGCGCAGCAGGTTGACGGTCGGGGCCCAGACGTTGAGGCCGACCCGCTCGTCCCGGGCGCGCATCGCGCGGGCCTCCCGGGACACCGCCTCGCCCACCCGACGTACCAGCCCGGGGTTCCAGGTCGCACCCAACCCGACCGCCTGCGGGAACACCGTCGCCGGACCCATCCAGGCGACGCCGTGCAACGCCTCCTGGCCGGTGCGGAAGGCGGCGACGCCCAGGCGCCCGACGGCGGGCGTGAACTGGTGCAGGGCTTTGATCCTCTCGTCGGGGGTGAGCCGCGACAGCAGGTCGTCGACGCGCTTCGCGAACGGCAGCAGCGGATCACGGAAGGGCGGGGTGGGCGGCGTGTGTGCGGTCACGTGGAAGTCCCCTTGCGGTGGAGCGATGAGACGCTTTCGAAGCGCTTCGATGCTGGTTCCGGGCAGGGGTGGGTGTCAAGGACGCGGGAGCGTCGAATCGGGTGCTCCGCAGCGCGTCCCGGGTATTCCGCGATGGCAGCCCATGAGTTGCGACCGGGCGGGACCGTGCCGTGCCTCCGAGGAATCTTGGAGATGACTCTTGTGCGCCCTTGGGCGTTCACTTAACCTCGCAGCAACATCGAAGCGCTTCGACTGCGAGGCCGCCTCCCCGGCACGTTCCCTCCGAACGACCGCTTCGGCTCAGCCGGTTCCAGTCAAGACACCGCAGCCGACGGCCACCGCCGGGTGTCCTGGTGCGCCATGAAGGGTTGACGCAATGACGCCGAACGCCGCCTCCACCTCCTCCGGGCCCAGCCGGAGAAGCTTCCTCGCCTCCACCGCGGTCGCCACCGCGGCGGTGGCGGGGGGCATGCCGCTGCTCGCCGCGTGCGGCGGTTCGGACGGAGGCTCGCGGGACGGCACCACCTCGGGCAAGGACGCCAAGAAGCTGCTGCCGACCTACGTGGCGAGCGACGTGGTCACCCCCGACATCCCCAGCAGGAACGGCTCCGCGGTCGGCTTCACCGGCAAGCTCGACCTCGCCGGTCTGAAGACCTCGGTGCCCGAGAAGCTCGGCAAGGGCAGCAAGGTCACCGTCATGTCGCCGTTCTGGGGCTCACCGCCCAAAGGCGGCAACGCCTACTACCGGGCGATGAACGACCTCATCGGCGTCGACGTGGTCTGGCAGAACCAGGACGGCAACACCTACGACCAGAAGCTCGGCGCGGTCCTCGCCTCCAGTGACGTGCCCGACGTGGTGGTCGTGCCCGGCTGGAACATGACGGGCAAGATCCCCAGCGCCGTCATCGGCAAGTTCGCCGACCTCGGCCCGTACCTCTCCGGCGACGCGGTCAAGGAGTACCCGAACCTCGCGGCGATCCCCACCGACGCCTGGCAGCGGTCCATCTTCGGCGGCAAGCTGCGCGGCCTGCCCATGCCGTCCTCGTACGTCACCGGCATCGTGCCGCTCTACCGCCAGGACATCTTCGAGCAGGAGGGGTACGAAGTCCCCCGATCCTGCGACGAGTTCATGGCACTGGCCAAGGACGCAACGAACGCCAGGGCCAAGCGCTGGGCCTGCCTGGACATGAAGTGGACCGCCTTCAACGCCTTCGGCGTCCTCTCCGGAGAGGAGAAGTCGCTCGGCTGGAACCAGGTCGACGGCAAGCTGCGCTACCGCATAGAGAGCAACGAGTACCTCGAAGCCCTGGAGTGGACGCGCAAGCTGTTCGCGGCCGGCGTCGTGCACCCCGACGCCGAACTGGGCAAGAGCAACGCGACCGATCCCGGACCCAAGTTCGCCGCCGGCGAGTTCCTGATCTACAACCAGGACTCCTCGCAGTGGTGGAGCCGCACCGCCGAACAGGCCGGCCAGAACCCGGAGTTCAAGATCTGGGGGATGGACATATTCGGCCATGACGGCGGCGACCCCACCCTGTGGGCCAAGAACCCGGCCGGCATCTTCGCCTTCGTCAACAAGAAGGCGTCCAAGGCGGTGATCCGCGACGTGCTGGCCCTCGCCAACGTCACCGCCGCGCCCTACGGCACCAAGGAGTACATGCTCACCAACTACGGCGTGGAGGGCACCCACTACGCCGTCGAGGACGGCGTGCCCACCAAGACCGACCAGGGCAACGTCGACGTGATGAACGCCTACGTGATGATCGCGAGCCCCGCCGCGACCATCGCCCACCCCGACTTCCCCGAGGTCGCCAAGGGCCAGGTCGAGTGGCAGCAGCGGATGGGCGCGTTCACCAGGAAGTCGGCCTTCTACGGCATGCAGATCACCGAACCCTCCCGCTGGACCAACCTCTCCAACGACTTCGAGCAGTTGGAGGACGACATCATCCGGGGCCGCAAGAAGATCGGGGACATGCAGCAGGCCGTCTCCGACTGGAAGAGCAAGGGCGGGGACAAGCTGCGCGACTGGTACCGGAAGATCCTCGACGAGAACGGCCCGGCGGCCGGCTGACCCCCGTACCGAGGCAAGGAGACCCGCCGTGTCGCACAGCACGGTGCCTCGGAGCGAAGCCGAGGCCACTACGCCGGTCCCGCGACCGGCGACCTCCGACGGAGCCGGCACCGCCCGCCCCCGGGAGTCACCGCGCCGAAGGAGGCTGAGCCTGCGGCTCAGATACCGGCGCGACCGCGTCCTGCTGCTGATGACCCTGCCGGCCGTGGCGCTGGTCCTGGTCTTCAACTACCTGCCGATCCTCGGCAACGTCGTCGCCTTCCAGGACTACGACCCCTACATCAGCGACAACGGCGTCGTCTCGATGCTGAACAGCCCGTTCGTGGGACTGGAGAACTTCCAGCGGATCATCGAGGACCCGGCGTTCTGGAACGCCCTGAAGAACACCCTGGTGATCTTCTTCCTCCAGCTCGTGCTGTACTTCCCGATCCCGATCCTGCTCGCGCTGCTCATCAACAGCGTGATCAGACCCCGTGTGCGGGCCGTCGCGCAGGCCATCCTGTACCTGCCGCACTTCTTCTCCTGGGTCCTGGTCGTCGCCGTCTTCCAGCAGCTGTTCGGCGGCGCGGGGATCTTCTCGCAACTGCTGCGCCAGAACGGTCACGACGGCCTGGCGGTCATGACCAACCCCGACACCTTCGTGTTCCTGATCACCGCGCAGAGCGTGTGGAAGGACGCCGGGTGGGGGATCATCGTCTTCCTCGCCGCCCTGGCCTCGGTGAGCCCCGACCTGTACGAGGCCGCCGCCATGGACGGCGCCGACCGCCGGCGCCGGATGTGGCACGTCACCCTGCCCGCGCTGCGGCCCGTGATCGCCCTGCTGCTGGTGCTGCGGGTGGGCGACGCGCTCACCGTCGGCTTCGAGCAGATCCTGCTGCAACGCGACGCCGTCGGCCCCGGGGCGGCGGAGGTGCTCGACACCTTCGTGTGGTGGAACGGCGTGCGCAACCAGGACTTCGGCTATGCGGCGGCCGCCGGACTCATCAAGGGCGTGGTCAGCCTCGGCCTCGTCCTCGCCGCGAACAAGGTGGCCCATCTCATGGGCGAGCAGGGGGTGTACAAGAAGTGACCACCGTGATCGACGAACCCGCGCGCCGGCCCGCGCGCAGGCCCGGACACCGGCCCGGACGCCGGTCCGCCCCGCCCCGTCCGGTGTGGGAGGAGGAGCCCGGCAGGGCAGGGCTCGCGGGCAAGGGGATCGTCCTGCTCCTCGCCTGCCTGGCGATCGTCTTCCCGCTGTGGATCGTGATCGTCACCAGCCTGTCCTCCCGCAGGACCATCGACGAGGCGGGTGGCCTGGTGATGGTGCCCCGGGACATCACCTTCATCGCCTACCAGGAACTGCTCAGCGGCGGCCAGGTCACCCGGGCCGCGCTCGTCAGCGTCGGAGTCACCCTGGTCGGCACCCTGTTCTCGATGACCGTGTCCGTGCTGTGCGCCTACGGTCTGTCGCGCACCGACTCGCTGGGGCACCGCTGGATCCTCATGACGCTGCTGGCGACCATGTTCTTCAGCGCCGGCCTCATCCCGACGTATCTGCTGGTGCAGACCCTCGGGCTGACCGACAGCTACCTGGCGCTGATCCTGCCCAGCGCCGTGAGCGTCTTCAACATCCTCGTGCTGCGCGGCTTCTTCATGAACATCTCGCAGGAACTCGTCGACAGCGCCCGCATCGACGGGGCGGGCGACCTGCGCATCCTGTGGCAGATCGTCATGCCGCTGTCCCGCGCGGTGATCGCCGTGATCACGCTCTTCTACGCCGTCGGCTACTGGAGCGCCTGGTTCAACGCCTCGCTGTACCTCAACGACCAGACCATGCTGCCGCTGCAGAACGTCATGATCCAGCTCGTCCAGAAGCAGGAGGCGCCCGTCGGCCTCGGCCAGGCCATCAAGACGGGGGAACTGTCGGGCCTGGCCGTGCAGATGGCCGTGATGGTGATCGCCCTGCTGCCCGTCGCCGTGCTGTCCCCCTTCGTCCAGAAGCACTTCAGGAAGGGCATGCTCACCGGCGCCGTGAAGGGCTGACGGGCCGGGAACCGTGCGCTCTCCGGTCCCCGCTCTCACCCCTTCGGCCGGCTCCAGCCCCGCCCCCGGCACCCGCAGAACGAGGTGGACCATGCACGCGTCCCGCACCCCCCGTACGTCCCCCGCCCCGCTCGGGGAGCGCGGCTGATGCCCGGCCTGGGCGACGCCACCCGCGGGCGCATCCTCTACGGCGGCGACTACAACCCGGAGCAGTGGCCCGAGGAGACCTGGCCCGAGGACGTCCGCCTGATGCGGCAGGCCGGCGTCAACTCCGTGACACTCGGCGTCTTCTCCTGGTCGAGGATCGAACCCCAGCCAGGCGCACGGGACTTCGGCTGGCTGGACCGGCTGATGGACCTCATGCACGCGTCCGGCATCGGCGTCGTCCTCGCCACCCCGACCGCCTCGCCGCCGCCCTGGATGGGACACCTCCATCCGGACACCCTGCCCCGCGACGAGGACGGCCGGACCGAGGAGTGGGGCGGCAGACAGCACTTCTCGCACTCCAGCGCCACCTACCGCCGGCACGCCGCCGCCCTCACCGAGGACCTGGCCGCCCGCTACGCCGGCCACCCCGCCCTGACCATGTGGCACATCAACAACGAGTACTGCACCTACGACTGGGGCGACCAGGCCGCCGCCCGCTTCCGCGACTGGCTCCACGACCGGTACGGCACCCTCGAAGGCCTCAACACCGCCTGGGGCACCGCGTTCTGGAGCCAGGGCTACGGCGACTGGGCCGAGGTCCTGCCACCCCGCCGCCCGCACTACCTGAAGAACCCCACCCAGCTGCTGGACTTCAGACGGTTCACCTCCGACATGCTCCTGGAGTGCTACACCGCCGAACGCGACATCGTCCGCCGGCACACCCCGCACCTCCCGGTCACCACCAACTTCATGCCGCTGTGGGCGGGGCAGGACGCCTGGCGCTGGGCCGAGGAGGAGGACGTCGTCTCCGTCGACCTCTACCCCGACCCGCGCGACCCCTCCGGAGCGCAGGAGGGCGCCCTGGTCCAGGACATGACGCGCTCCCAGGCGCGCGGCCCCTGGATACTCATGGAGCAGGCGGCCGGACCGGTCAACTGGCGCAGGGTGAACCACCCCAAGCCCCGCGGCCTCAACCGGCTGTGGTCCCTGCAGGCCGTGGCGCGCGGCGCGGACGCCGTCTGCTACTTCCAGTGGCGCCAGTCCCGGCAGGGCGCGGAGAAGTTCCACTCCGCGATGGTGAGCCACGCGGGCGAGCAGGGCCGCACGTACCAGGAGGTCGCACGGCTCGGCGCGGACCTGGCACGGATCGCCCCGCACGTGGCCGGCCGGCACCGCGCCGCCGAGGTCGCCGTGCTGCACGACTGGCACTCCTGGTGGGCGGGCGACCAGGAGGCCCGGCCCTCCCACGAGGTCGACCACCCCGGCGTGCTCCGCGCCTGGCACCGGGCCCTGTGGCAGGCCCACCTCACCACCGACTTCGCCCACCCCGAACACGACCTGTCCGCCCACCCGCTGGTCGTCGTGCCCCAGCTCTACCTCCTCACCGACGCGGCCGTGGAGAACCTGCTGGCGTACGTACGCGGAGGCGGCACCCTCGTCTGCGGCTTCCTGACGGGCATCGCCGACGAGGACGACCGGGTGCGGCCCGGCGGCATGGACGCCCGGCTGCGGGAACTCCTCGGCATCCGCACCCTGCACGAGTGGTGGCCGCTGGAGGCGGGGGAGACCGTCGAGTGCGAGGGCTTCCGCGGCACCCTGTGGTCCGAGGAACTGGAGGCCGACGGCACCGCCGACGAGACGACGCCCTACAAGGGCGGGGAACTCGACGGACTGCCCGCCGTGCTGCGCAAGGGCCGCGCCTGGTACGTCTCCACGCTCCCCGAGCCCGGGGCGCTGCGCGAGCTGCTGGCCCGGATCGCCGCGGGCGCGGGGGTGCGGCCGGTGCTCGACGGGCTCCCGGACCAGGTCGAGGCGGTACGCCGGGGGGAGCTGCTGTTCCTGCTCAACCACGGCCGCGAACCGGTCGTCGTCGACGTGCCGGGCAGCCACCGCGACGTGCTGACGGAGACGACCGTGACAGACCAGCTCACCCTCGGCCGCCACGGAGTGGCGGTGCTGAAGCCATGAGCACCACACCCGTCCACGGAACCTGGGAACCACGGCCCGCCACCCGCTGGGAGGACGGCTTCCTGAGCGGGAACGGCCGCCACGGCGCCCTCGTGTTCGGTGACCCGGACGACGAACGGGTCGTCGTCACCCATCACACCCTGGTCCGCCCGGACGGCGACGGGGACGAACACCGGCTGCCGCCCCGGCTGGCCGAAGAACTCCCCGCCCTCCAGGACCGGTTGCTCTCCGGCGACCTGACCGCCGCCGAGGACTTCACCGACGGCCGCCCGCTCCGGTGGGTACGGCCCTTCCACCCGGCCTTCCAGGTGCGCCTGCGCCGCCCGGGCGACGACCCGGGTGGTCGGGGTGACGGACGGGGCGGCCGGGGCGATGGACGGGGCGGCCGGGGCGAGGGTCCGGCCCGGTACCGCCGCACGGTCGACTTCACCACCGGCGTCACGGGCACGACCCGCGCCGGCCGGACCGGCCGCGTCTTCGTCTCCCGCGCCGACGACGTCGTCGTCCAGCACGTCACGGAGCCGGGCCCCGTCCTCGGCATCACCCTGGACCACCGCCTCCCCGGTGCCCCCACCGCACTGGGCGTCGGCCACGGCGCCGTCCTCACCCCCGAGGGCGCCCTGCTGAGCCTGCGCGCCCGGTACCCGGACGGCGACCTCGCGTACACCGGCGTCACCCTGGCCGTCGTCACCGGCGGCACGACCACACCGGCCCCGTGGGGGGTGCGCGTCGAGGGCGCGCGGTCCGTCCTGCTGCTCACCCGGGTGCGGCGGCACACCGGGGAGGCGGACGTGGTCGCGGAGGGCCGCGCCCTGCGCGCTCTGCTCGGCGAGGGACCGGACCCGTACGACGACCTCCTGGCCCGCCATCTGCCCCCGCACCGCACCGCCTACGACCGTGTCGCCCTGGACCTCGCCGCCGACCCGGCCGAACGCTCCCTGCCGGGCTCCGAGTTGCTGGGCCGACCGCACAGCGCCGCGCTGCTCGAACGTCTCTTCGCGGCCGGCCGCTACCATCTGCTGTCCTCCGGAGGCCTGTTCCCGCCCCGCCTCACCGGACTGTGGACCGGCACATGGGACACCGCCTGGTCCGGAGCCTTCACCAACGACGCCAACCTCAACCTCCAGACCGCCTCCGCCGCTGCCGCCGCCCTCCCCGAGGTCACCGAGGCGCTGGCCGCACTGGTCCACCGCCAGCTGCCCGACTGGCGGGACAACGCCCGCGCGGTCTTCGGCACGCGGGGCGTGGTCGCGCCCGCGCACAGCGACGGCGAGTCCGGGCACTCCTACCACTTCAGCCGCGAGTACCCCCTGCACCTGTGGACGGCCGGCGCCGACTGGCTCCTCAAGCCCCTCGTCGACCACGACGAGACCCACGGCGAGCGCGATCCGCGCACCGCGACGGCGCTCGCCGAAGTCGCCCTGTTCTACGAGGACTTCCTCACCCGCACCGACGACGAGGGCCGACTGGTCGTGGTCCCCTCCTACTCGCCCGAGAACCGTCCGGCGAACGCGAGCTGGGGCGCGCTCGACGCGGCCATGGACCTCTCCGCGGCCCGGCACGCCCTGCTGACCGCCGCCGCGTACCACCCCGAGCACGCACACCGCTGGCGGGCGCTCGCCGACCGGATCCCGCCGCACCGCGTCAACGCCGACGGGGCGCTCGCCGAATGGGCCCGGCCGGAGCTGGCGGACTCCTACGACCACCGCCACCTCAGCCACCTCTACGGCGTCTGGCCGCTGGACGAGATCACCCCCTACGACACCCCGGACCTGGCCGCCGCCGCCCACCGCGCCCTGGAACTGCGCGGACCCGAGAACGACTCCGCGCACGGCCATCTGCACCACGCCCTGATCGCCGCCCGCCTCCGCGACGCCGACCGGGTCGAGAGCGCCCTCGACCGCGTCCTCGGCGGTGACTTCTTCCACTACTCGCTGATGAGCGCGCACTACCCGCACCGCCACGTCTACAACGCCGACGCCGCCCACACCCTCCCCGCCGTGCTGATCGAGGCGCTGGTGCAGTCCACCCCCGGCCGGCTGGTCCTGCTGCCCGCACCGCCACCGGCGTATCCGCGCGGCTCGCTGCGCGGGGTGCGGACCCGGTTCGGCGCCGCACTCGACCTCACCTGGGCCCCGGACGGCGCCACCGCCGTGCTGCGTCCCACCCGCACCGTCCGCATCGAACTCCGGACTTCCGACGGCGCCGAGCCCCTCGACCTCGTCGCCCACGAAGACCGCGTCCTCACCCTGAAGGCGCGGTGACCCCAGCGATTCCCCCCACCCATGGAAGGACCCCGATGGCACCAAGCATCCCGAGCAGGATCGGCACGGTCCTGGCAGCGCCCGCCCTCGCCCTCGGCCTCACCGTCGGCCTGGCCTCCGCCCCCGCCCACGCCGCGATCTGGAGCTCCTGCGACCAGTGGGGCAACACCACCCTGAACGGCTACATCCTGTACAACAACATCTGGGGCTCCGGCGCCGGCAGCCAGTGCGTCTGGGCCAACTCCGGTACCAACTGGGGCACGTGGGCGAACCACCCGGGCACCGGCGGCATCAAGTCGTACCCGAACGCCAAGAAGGTGGTCAACAAGCCCATCGACTCGCTCCGTTCGCTGACCAGCAGCTACAACGTCACCGTCCCGTCCGCGGGTGCGTACAACACGTCGTACGACATCTGGGACACGGACCACGACTACGAGATCATGCTCTGGGTCAACCGGTACGGTCCCGTCGGCCCGCTCGGCAGTGCGCAGGGCACGGTCAGCCTCGGCGGCCACACCTGGAACGTCTACAAGGGCGACAACGGCGCCAACCAGGTCTTCTCGTTCCTGCGCACGTCCAACTCCACCTCCGGGACCGTCGACATCCTGCCGATCCTCGACTGGATCAAGGACACCAAGGGCTGGATGGGCAACGAGACCATCGGCGACGTGCAGTTCGGCTACGAGATCACGTCGTCGCCCGGTGGCCTGGACTTCCGCACCGACAACCTGACGGTCAGCAGCAGCTGACTGCTGCCTCCGCCGTGTGGGCAGCCGGCTGCCCACACGGCGGAGGAGCGGGACGGGGCGGGAGGAGCTACGCGCGGGCGGGCGCCGGGCCCGAACTCGCCCGTACCGTCAGCTCGGGCGCGATCAGGACGACCTCCTCGTCACCCCGCCCGTCGAGCTTGGCGACCAGGTGCTCCACGGCGTACCGGCCCATCTCCTGCGCGGGGATGACGACCGAGGTCAGCCGCACCGAGGCCTGGACGGCGACCTGTTCGGGGCAGATCGCGACCACCGAGACGTCCTCCGGCACGGCCCGGCCCTGCTGCCGCAGCAGGGCGAGCAGCGGTTCGACCGCCGACTCGTTCTGCACGACGAACGCCGTGGTGCCCGGACGCTCGTCGAGGATCCGGGCGAGGGTCACGGCCATCGCGGCGTACCCGCCCTCGCACGGCCGGTGCAGCAGCCGCACCCCCGAGTCCCGCGCCTGCGAGCGCAGCCCGTCGAGGGTGCGCTCGGCGAAGCCGGTGTGCCGTTCGTAGACCGCGGGGGCCTCGCCGATGACGGCGACGTCGCGGTGCCCCAGCGCCGCCAGGTGTTCCACGCAGAGCGCGCCGGTGGCCCGGAAGTCGAGGTCCACACAGGTCAGGCCGGTGGTGTCGGCGGGCAGCCCGATCAGCACCGACGGCCGCCCGTCCCCCCGCAACAACGGCAGCCGCTCGTCCTCGAGCTCGACGTCCATCAGGATCATCCCGTCGGCGAGTCCGCTGCCGACGACGCGGCGCACCGCGTCGGGGCCCTCCTCGCCGGTGAGCAGCAGCACGTCGTACCCGTGGGTGCGGGCCGTGGTGGCCACCGCGATGGCGATCTCCATCATCACCGGCACGTACATGTCCGTCCGCAGCGGGATCATCAGCGCGATGACGTTGGACCTGCTGCTGGCCAGGGCGCGGGCCCCGGCGTTCGGGTGGTACCCGAGCCGACGGATGCTCTCCTCGACCCGCCGGCGGGTGGTCGCGGAGATGGACCGCTTGCCGCTGAGGACATAACTCACCGTGCTCGCCGAGACTCCGGCGTGCTGGGCGACCTCGGCGAGGGTGACCATCCAGCTCTCCAATTGTTGTGAAGCGCTTCGACAGTGCGCCGTACGTACAGGGGGCAATGGGGGTGGTCCGACAGTAATGCCAGCAGGAGCGGGTGTCCATACGCTGTCGAAGCGCTTCGACGGACTTCTCTCCCGACGCCCCGAGGGCGGGGTACGAGCCGTCCCCGACCCCGTCAGGTTCCCACGAGCCCTCCGGTACGGCGCCGAGGGGCCCCGGCCCGCTCTCAGCGGCGGATGACGCCCAGCGCGAGAGCGGCGGCGACCGCGGCCGTACGGGAGTCCACGTCGAGTTTCGCGTAGACGTGGGCCAGGTGCGACTTCACGGTGGCCTGGGTGAGGTTCAGCCGCGCGCCGATGGCCTGGTTGGACAGTCCCTCGGCGACCAGGGAGAGCACTTCCGTCTCGCGCCGGGTCAGTGCGGCGTGCGGTGTGCGCAGCCGGTTCATCAGCCGGTCGGCGACCGTCGGCGCGAGCGTGGTGCGTCCGGCGGCGGCGGTGCGGACGGCGGCGGCCAGTTCCTCGGGTGGGGCGTCCTTGAGCAGGTATCCGGTGGCGCCGGCCTCGATGGCCGGGAGGGTGTCGGCGTCGGTGTCGTAAGTGGTGACGATCAGCACGCGGGGCGCCCCGGGACGGGCCGTGATGGCGGCGGTGGCCTGTGTCCCGTTCATTCCGGCGCCGAACTGCAGGTCCATCAGGACGACGTCGGCCCCGCCGGCCGCCGCGAGGGTCACGGCCTCCTCGGCGGTGGCGGCGGCCCCGACGATGCTGAAGCCGGGCTCGGTCTCCAGAACGGCGCGCAGGCCCGCGCGGACCACCGGGTGGTCGTCGGCGATGAGGATGCGGATGGGGGTGGGGCTGGGGGCGGGGATGTCGTTCACCGGTCACACCTCGCTTCCGTCCCGGGACCGGGACTCGCTCTCGGTCCGGACCTCGTTCGCGTCCCGGTGTCCGTTCCGGTGTTCGTCCCGGACCGGGTGTTCGTTCCCGGCCTCGGTGGCCCGGAGGGGGAAGCGGGCGGACAGCGCGGTGCCCCGGCCCGGTGACGACTCGATGGCGAGGGCACCGTCGAGGGCGCGGGTGCGGGCCCGCATTCCGGCGATGCCGAAACCGCCCGCGGCCGGGTCCGGGGCCCCCGGGCGCTCGGGATCGAACCCGGTGCCGTCGTCCACCACGTCGAGTGCCACGGCGTCGTCCAGGTAGGAGAGCGTGACCGTGCCGCTCCGGGCCCCGGAGTGCCGGACGGTGTTGGACAGCGCGGACTGCGCGATGCGCAGCAGGGCCACCTCCACGGCGGTGGGCAGCGTCAGCGGAGTACCGGTACGGCGGAAGCGGACCGTGACGGGGTGCTGGGCGCTGGTGGTCGCGCACAGCCGCTCCAGGGCACCCGCCACCGTGGTGCCCTCCAGCGCGGGCGGGCTGAGGGCGGCCACGAACCGGCGGGCCTCGGCGAGGTTGTCGACGGCCGCCTGCCGGGCCTGCACGACGTGCGCGCCGGCCGCCTCGGGCCGCTTCGGCAGCGCGCGTTCGGCGGCGCGCAGCAGGAGCTGGATGCTGGACAGGCCCTGGGCCAGGGTGTCGTGGATCTCCCGGGCCAGCCGCTCACGCTCGGCCAGGACACCGGCGGTGTGCTGGGCGGTGGCCAGATCGGCGCGGGTGGCGGTGAGCTCCTCGATCAGCCGGCGACGCTGTTCGCTCTCCCGGTACAGCGCCTGGTACCCCCACACCACGGCGACCGCGACGGCCGCCCCCAGCGCGGGCCCGACCGCCCCGGCGGGGGAGAAGGCCTGCTCATGGACGGCGAACGCGGTGATCGCGGCGACGGCGGTGGCGGCGACCGCGCCCAGCCCGCCGCGCCGGGACAGCAGGTGCAGCTGGAGGAAGTACAGCGGGAACGCCAGCCACACCGCGTCCGGGGTCAGCGCCAGCAACAGCAGCCAGACCGCGCCCAGCCCCGCGAGCCACCACCCGGCGGCCCGGCGGGAGACGGACATGAGCGGCGTCAGCGGGCCGACCGCGTAGATCCCCGCCACGGCGGCGCACACCGTCACCACGGCCCCCGCCCGCGGATCGTGCGTGACGAGCGCCCGCGCGGCGGTCAGGGCGAGGAGCCCGGCCACGAGCAGATGCAGGCACCGGGCGAGAGGCCGAGTGGTGGGAGTGAGGACGTTCATCACCCACCACCCTACGAAGAACTCCGCTCACCGGGCATCGATCAAAAGGTGGAGCCGCGCCCCGACCCTTCGATTCGCAAAGTCCGGCCCTGTGTGTGATGCCCGGCCCGGGGCCGTGCCACGAGGGTGGGACGTGTCGCTTCCACCGATCGAAAGGGCAGGCCGGGGCATGTTCGTCGCCTGGAGGGATCTCGCGTTCGCCAAGGGGCGGTTCGCACTGATGGGAACCGTGGTCGTGCTGATCACCCTGCTGGTCGGGCTGCTCTCCGGCCTGACCGCGGGGCTCGCGCGGCAGAACGTCTCGGCCGTGACCGGCCTGCCGGCCGACCGGATCGCCTTCGCCGCCCCCGCCGACGGCCAGGACCTCTCGTACGCCGAATCCACCGTCACCGAGGAACAGTGGCGGACCTGGGAGGCGGCGCCCGGTGTGACCCGCGCCCAGCCGCTGGGCATCACCACCACCCGGGCGAGCGCGGGGGAACGGACCACCGGGGTCTCGGTGCTCGGTGTGCCGGCGGGCTCACCGCTCGCACCCGCGAGTGACCGGATCGACGACCGCGCGGTGGTGCTGTCCGACGCCGCCGCCGCCGAACTGGGGGCCGGGCCGGGCGACACCGTCACCCTCGCCGGCCGGCGGCTGACCGTCGCCGCGGTGAGCGGGGACGCCTCCTTCAGCCACACCCCGGTGGTGTGGACCACGCTCGGCACCTGGAACGCCGTCACCCCGTCCGCCGGTACCGCCGCGGACACCGGCGCCGCCGACGGCCGTACCGCGACCGTCATCGCCCTGAACACCGGCCCGGACGCGGACATCGCGTCCATCGACCGGGCCGCCGGCACCCTGACCGTCGAGAAGGACGACTCCCTGTCCGCGATCGGCTCCTACACCTCCGAGAACGGCTCCCTGCAGCTGATGCGCGGTTTCCTGTTCGCGATCTCCGCACTGGTGATCGGCGCCTTCTTCACCGTGTGGACCATCCAGCGCAGCGGTGACGTCGCCGTCCTCAAGGCGCTGGGCGCCCCCACCCGCAATCTGCTGACGGACGCCCTCGGCCAGGCCCTGGTCCTGCTGACCGGCGGAACCCTCCTCGGTACCGCTCTCGCCGCCGCGACCGGCGCCGCCCTCTCCGGCTCGGCCGTCCCCTTCGAACTGGCCCCCGGGACCGTCCTCGTCCCCGCCGCCGTGATGATCGTCCTCGGCACTCTCGGGGCCGCCCTCTCCATCCGCCGCATCACCTCCGTCGACCCGCTGACCGCCCTGGGGAGCGCCCGATGAGCCTCGAACTGACCGGCATCACCCTCACCTACCCCGACGGCGACTCCCGGCTGACCGCTCTCGACCACGTCGGCCTCGACGTGCCCAGGGGCAGCCTCACCGCCGTCGTCGGCCCGTCCGGCTCGGGCAAGTCCAGCCTGCTCGCCGTCGCCGCCACCCTCGTCGCACCCGACTCCGGGACCGTCACCGTCGACGGCACCCCCACCACCGGGATGAGCCGGGGCGACCTCACCGACCTGCGCCGCCGCAGCATCGGCATCGTCTTCCAGCAGCCGAACCTGCTGCCCTCCCTCACCGCCGCCGAACAGCTCCAGGTCATGGCGCACATCGACGGCCGAAAGCCGCGCGGCGCCCGTGACCGGGCCATGGAACTGCTCGACGCCGTCGGGCTCGCCGGCCAGGCCGGTCGCCGCCCGCACCAGCTCTCCGGCGGCCAGCGCCAGCGGGTGAACATCGCCCGCGCCCTGATGAACGACCCCACCGTGCTCCTGGTCGACGAACCCACCAGCGCCCTCGACCACGAACGCGGCGCAGCCGTCATGGAGCTCATCACCCGGCTCACCCACCAACGGGCGACCGCCACCGTCCTGGTCACCCACGACCGAGCCCTGCTCGCCGCCGCCGACCGGATCGCCGAGGTCCACGACGGACGCCTCACGCCGGCGGGTCAGCCGAATGGACGCACAAAGGGTGGTGGGGCGGCTGCGCATCGGGTACATACGAACGAGTAGCACCAGTCAGTAACGTAAAACGACCCGCAGGCCCCCAAGGTCATGCACATCGGCCCCGCGGGCCGTCGTCCACGCATCCCGATTCGCGGCGAGGTGAGCCTCATGACCGCAACACCCGAATCACGCAGGACACACCGGACACCCCAGCCACCCCGCTCCGGGGCCCGGCCCACCGTCACCGAACGTGAGGCCCGCCAGGTCGCGGAGGCCGCCCGGGAACAGGACTGGCGCAGGCCCAGCTTCGCCAAGGAACTGTTCCTGGGCCGCTTCCGGCTCGACCTCGTCCACCCCCACCCCCTTCCGGCCACCGAGGACGCCGAGCGCGGCGAGGAGTTCCTCGCCAAACTCCGCGACTTCTGCGAGACGAAGATCGACGGAGCCCGGATCGAACGCGAGGCGCGGATCCCCGACGAGGTGGTCACCGGGCTCAAGGAGCTCGGCGCCCTCGGCATGAAGATCGACACCAAGTACGGCGGCCTCGGCCTGACGCAGGTCTACTACAACAAGGCCCTCGCCCTGGTCGGCTCCGCCAGCCCCGCGATCGGCGCGCTGCTCTCCGCCCACCAGTCGATCGGCGTCCCGCAGCCGCTGAAGATCTTCGGCACCCAGGAGCAGAAGGACACGTTCCTGCCGCGCTGCGCCCGCACCGACATCTCGGCCTTCCTGCTCACCGAGCCCGACGTCGGCTCGGACCCGGCACGGCTCGCCACCACCGCCGTCCCGGACGGCGAGGGCGGCTACGTCCTCGACGGCGTGAAGCTGTGGACGACCAACGGCGTGGTCGCCGACCTCCTCGTCGTCATGGCCCGCGTGCCCCAGGGCGAGGGCCACCGGGGCGGCATCACCGCGTTCGTGGTGGAGGCCGCCTCCGAGGGCATCACGGTCGAGCACCGCAACGCCTTCATGGGCCTGCGCGGCCTGGAGAACGGCGTCACCCGCTTCCACCGGGTCCGCGTCCCGGCCGGCCACCGCATCGGTGAGGAGGGCCAGGGCCTGAAGATCGCGCTCACCACGCTCAACACCGGACGGCTGTCCCTGCCCGCGATGTGCGTCGGCGCCGGAAAATGGTGCCTGAAGATCGCCCGCGAGTGGTCGGCGGCCCGGGAGCAGTGGGGCAAGCCGGTGGCGCTGCACGAGGCGGTCGGCTCGAAGATCTCGTTCATCGCGGCGACCACCTTCGCCCTGGAGGCCGTGGTCGACCTGTCCTCCCAGATGGCCGACGAGAACCGCAACGACATCCGCATCGAGGCGGCGCTGGCCAAGCTGTACGGCTCGGAGATGGCCTGTCTGATGGCCGACGAACTGGTCCAGATCCGCGGCGGACGCGGCTACGAGACCGCCGACTCCCTGAGGGCGCGCGGCGAGCGGGCGGTACCCGCCGAGCAGATGCTGCGCGACCTGCGCATCAACCGCATCTTCGAGGGCTCCACCGAGATCATGCACCTGCTGATCGCGCGGGAGGCCGTCGACGCCCATCTGTCGGTCGCCGGCGATCTCATCGACCCCGAGAAAACCCTGGGCGACAAGGCGAAGGCGGGCGCGAACGCGGGCGTCTTCTACGCGAAGTGGCTGCCCAGGCTGGTCGCGGGCCCGGGACAGCTCCCCGGAACCTACGGAGAGTTCAAGCACGAGGTCGACCTCTCCCCGCACCTGCGCTACGTCGAGCGCACGGCCCGCAGGCTCGCCCGGTCCACCTTCTACGCCATGTCCCGCTGGCAGGGCCGGATGGAGACCAAGCAGGGCTTCCTGGGCCGGGTCGTCGACATCGGCGCCGAACTGTTCGCGATGAGCGCCGCCTGCGTCCGGGCCGAACTGCTGCGCCGCCGCGACGACCACGGCCGGGAGGCCTACCAGCTCGCCGACGCCTTCTGCCGCCAGTCCCGCGTCCGCGTCGACGAACTCTTCGGCCGGCTGTGGACCAACACCGACGACATCGACCGCAAGGTCGTCAAGGGCGTGCTCTCCGGCACCTACGAGTGGCTGGAGCAGGGCGTCCTCGACCCTTCGGACGACGGTCCCTGGATCGCGGACACCACGTCCGGCCCCAGCACACGGAGCAACGAGCACCGGCCGATCCGCTGAGGCGGGCCGGGGCGGGGGCGTCGGACAGGACGCGCGAGCTGCCGGGGCGGGGCCCCGGCAGCGTCCGCGACCGGACACAATAGGCCCCATGACCGACGCTCCAGCTCCGCTCGCCGACCCACACCTGGTGTACGACCCCGTGGCGGGGGACGGCCCCAAGGACGTGGTGGTCCTCGGCTCCACCGGGTCGATCGGCACCCAGGCCATCGACCTCGTGCTGCGCAACCCCGACCGTTTCCGGGTCACCGGCCTGTCCGCCCACGGCGGCCGCGTCTCCCTCCTCGCCGAGCAGGCCCACCGGCTGCGGGTGCGCACGGTCGCCGTCGCACGCGAGGACGTCGTGGGCACGCTGCGCGAGGCGCTGGCGGCGCGGTACGGGCCGGGGGAACCGCTGCCCGAGATCCTCGCCGGAGCGGACGCGGCCGCGCAGCTCGCCGCCTCCGACTGCCACACCGTCCTCAACGGCATCACCGGCTCCATCGGACTGGCCCCCACGCTCGCCGCCCTCGAGGCCGGCCGCACCCTCGCGCTCGCCAACAAGGAGTCGCTGATCGTCGGCGGCCCGCTGGTCAAGGGGCTGGCCGAGCCGGGGCAGATCATCCCGGTCGACTCCGAGCACGCCGCGCTGTTCCAGGCCCTGGCCGCCGGAACCCGCGCGGACGTCCGCAAGCTCGTCGTCACCGCCTCCGGCGGCCCCTTCCGCGGCCGCACCAGGGACGAACTGGCGAACGTCACCGTCGAGGACGCCCTGGCCCACCCCACCTGGGCCATGGGCCCGGTGATCACGATCAACTCCGCCACCCTCGTGAACAAGGGCCTCGAAGTCATCGAGGCGCACCTGCTGTACGACATTCCCTTCGATCGCATTGAGGTCGTCGTCCACCCGCAGTCGTATGTCCACTCGATGGTTGAGTTCACGGACGGATCGACACTGGCCCAGGCGACGCCCCCCGACATGCGCGGGCCCATCGCCATCGGCCTCGGCTGGCCCGAAAGGGTCCCCGACGCCGCCCCGGTCTTCGACTGGAGCAAGGCGTCCACCTGGGAGTTCTTCCCCCTGGACAACGAGGCGTTCCCCTCGGTGAACCTGGCCCGGCACGTGGGCGGGCTCGCGGGCACCGCCCCGGCGGTGTTCAATGCGGCGAACGAGGAGTGCGTGGAGGCGTTCCGCGCCGGCGCGCTGCCGTTCAACGGGATCATCGACACCGTCACCCGAGTGGTGGAGGAGCACGGCACCCCGCGGACGGGAACCTCTCTGAGAGTGTCCGACGTCCTCGAAGCGGAGACCTGGGCGCGAGCGAGGACCCGGGAACTGACATCCCTCACGGCGAGCGCGGAGGCGCGTGCATGACGACCCTGATGTTCATCCTCGGCATAGTCGTCTTCGCGGTCGGCCTGCTGCTCTCGATCGCCTGGCACGAGCTGGGCCACCTCTCCACCGCCAAGCTCTTCGGCATCCGGGTGCCCCAGTACATGGTCGGCTTCGGCCCGACCCTCTGGTCCCGGAACAAGGGCGAGACCGAGTACGGCGTCAAGGCGATCCCGTTCGGCGGCTACATCCGCATGATCGGCATGTTCCCGCCCGGTGCCGACGGACGGCTGGAGGCCCGCTCCACCTCGCCGTGGCGCGGCATGATAGAGGACGCCCGCTCCGCCGCCTTCGAGGAACTGCAGCCCGGCGACGAGAAACGCCTGTTCTACACACGTAAACCGTGGAAACGGGTCATCGTGATGTTCGCGGGCCCGTTCATGAACCTGATCCTCGCGGCGGTGCTGTTCCTCACCGTGCTGATGGGCTTCGGCATCCAGCAGCAGACCACGACGGTCAGCTCGGTCTCCTCCTGCGTCATCTCGCAGAGCGAGAACCGCGACGAGTGCAAGAAGTCCGACCCCCGGTCCCCGGCCGAGGCCGCCGGCCTGAAGGCCGGTGACAAGATCGTCTCCTTCGCCGGCGTCCGCACCGACGACTGGGGCGTCCTCTCCGACCTCATCCGGGACAGCGCCGGCCGGAGCGTGCCGATCGTCGTCGACCGCGACGGCCGGGAGGTCGCCCTCCAGGCGGAGATCGCCACCAACCTGGTCGCCAAGAAGGACTCCGACGGGGTCTACGTCGAGGGTGAGTACGTCAAGGCCGGCTTCCTCGGCTTCAGCGCGGCCACCGGCGTCGTCAAACAGGACTTCGGGGAGTCCGTGGTCTGGATGACCGACCGGGTCGGCGACGCCGTCGACTCCCTCGCCGCCCTGCCGTCCAAGGTCCCCGCCCTGTGGGACGCGGCCTTCGGCGACGGTCCGCGTGAGCCGGACTCCCCGATGGGCGTCGTCGGGGCGGCCCGGGTCGGCGGTGAGATCGCCACCCTCGAGATCCCCGCCTCACAGCAGATGGCCATGTTCGTGATGCTGCTCGGGGGCTTCAACCTCTCCCTGTTCCTGTTCAACATGCTCCCGCTGCTCCCGCTCGACGGCGGGCACATCGCGGGCGCCCTGTGGGAGTCGCTGCGCCGCAACCTCGCCAGGGTGCTGCGCCGCCCCGACCCGGGCCCGTTCGACGTGGCGAAACTGATGCCGGTGGCCTACGTGGTGGCCGGGATCTTCGTCTGCTTCACGCTCCTCGTCCTCGTCGCGGACGTGGTGAACCCGGTACGGATCTCCTAGACGGACCGGCCGGACCGGTACGGACCCCCGCCCCGCCACCGGGTGCGAATCCGCCGGACACCCGCCGTTCACGATGGCCCGGAACCCTTTAGTTCCGGGCCATCGCCCTTTGAGTGGGTTTACGGACGGGATGTGCTCGGGCCAACGCTCGTGCCGTAATCTCGGACCGCGGAGCCCGCTGCTCACCGGGAGCCGGACCTTGATCCACGACTTGGGGTTGCACAGCAGATGACTGCGATTTCTCTCGGCATGCCGTCCGTTCCGATCACCCTGGCCCCGCGCCGTAAGAGCCGGAGGATCCAGGTCGGGTCGGTGGCGGTGGGCGGGGACGCGCCGGTGTCGGTGCAGTCGATGACCACCACCCGTACCTCCGACATCGGTGCGACGCTGCAGCAGATCGCCGAGCTGACCGCCTCGGGCTGTCAGATCGTGCGGGTGGCCTGTCCCACCCAGGACGACGCGGACGCGCTGGCGGTCATCGCGGGCAAGTCGCAGATCCCGGTGATCGCGGACATCCACTTCCAGCCGAAGTACGTGTTCGCCGCGATCGAGGCGGGCTGCGCGGCGGTGCGGGTCAACCCGGGCAACATCAAGCAGTTCGACGACAAGGTCAAGGAGATCGCGCGGGCGGCGGGCGAGCGCGGCACGCCGATCCGGATCGGGGTCAACGCCGGGTCGCTGGACCGGCGGCTGCTGCGGAAGTACGGGAAGGCCACCCCGGAGGCGCTGGTGGAGTCGGCGCTGTGGGAGGCGTCGCTGTTCGAGGAGCACGGTTTCCGGGACATCAAGATCTCGGTCAAGCACAACGACCCGGTGGTGATGGTGGAGGCCTACCGGCAGCTGGCGGCGCGGTGCGACTACCCGCTGCATCTGGGGGTGACCGAGGCGGGTCCGGCGTTCCAGGGCACGATCAAGTCGGCGGTGGCCTTCGGGGCGCTGTTGTCGGAGGGGATCGGGGACACCATCCGGGTGTCGCTGTCGGCGCCGCCGGCCGAGGAGGTCAAGGTGGGGCTGCAGATCCTGGAGTCGCTGAACCTGCGGCAGCGGGGTCTGGAGATCGTCTCGTGTCCGTCGTGCGGGCGGGCGCAGGTGGATGTGTACAAGCTGGCGGACGAGGTGACCGCCGGGCTGGAGGGCATGGACGTGCCGCTGCGGGTGGCGGTGATGGGCTGTGTGGTCAACGGTCCGGGGGAGGCGCGGGAGGCGGATCTGGGGGTGGCCTCGGGCAACGGCAAGGGGCAGATCTTCGTCAAGGGCGAGGTGATCAAGACGGTGCCGGAGTCGAAGATCGTGGAGACGCTGATCGAGGAGGCCCTGAAGATCGCCGAGCAGATGGAGAAGGACGGCATCGCCTCCGGCGAACCCCAGATCTCGGTCGCCGGCTGACCCGGCCGGTCAGCCCGTTCCCGCCCGGGGCGACCCCGGGCGGGAAACGTTTCCCCACCGTGGGGCGGCAGCACACAAATTCGGCAGGTACAGTGCGGAAACCAGTAGACCCAAATGTGTGAGGCCCCCCGCGCGTGTTGACGCAGACCACCTCCCGGGTCCTCGAACCGAGTGACCTGGACGCCGCCCTCGCCGTCCTCGACCGCGAGCCGGTGGCGAACGCCTTCGTGACATCCCGGGTGCAGGTCGCGGGCCTGGACCCATGGCGGCTCGGCGGCGAGATGTGGGGCTGGTACGAGGGCGGCATGCTCACCTCCCTCTGCTACGCCGGCGCCAACCTGGTCCCCATCTGCGCCACCCCCCGCGCCGTCCGCGCCTTCGCCGACCGGGCCCGCCGGGCCGGCCGGCGCTGCTCCTCGGTCGTCGGTCCCGCGGCACCCACCGCCGACCTATGGCGGCTGCTCGAACCCCAGTGGGGCCCCGCCAGGGAGGTCCGCGCCCACCAGCCCCTCATGGTCACCGACCGGCTGTCCGACACCATCGCCCCGGACCCCTCCGTCCGCCGCGTCCGCAAGGACGAGATGGAGAAGATCATGCCGGCCTGCGTGGCGATGTTCACCGAGGAGGTCGGGATCTCCCCCCTGGCGGGCGACGGCGGGCTGCTCTACCAGGCCAGGGTCGCCGAACTCGTCGGCGCCGGACGCGCCTTCGCCCGCTTCGACGCCGAGGGCAAGGTCGTCTTCAAGGCCGAGATCGGCGCCGCCACCGACCGGACCTGCCAGATCCAGGGCGTCTGGGTGGCCCCCGAGCACCGCGGCAGGGGCCTGGCCGCCCCGGGCATGGCGGCCGTGCTCCGCTACGCCCTCGCCGACATCGCCCCCGTGGCCAGCCTCTACGTCAACGACTTCAACGCCCCCGCGCGCCGGACCTACCGGAAGGTGGGTTTCCAGGAGGTCGGCGCGTTCATGAGCGTCCTGTTCTGAACCGGGCCGCCCAGAGCCCCACGCCCTGCGCCCCGGCCCCGAAGTGCGTTCCGCCGAGCAGTCCCGGCCCGTGCCGACGCCCTGTAGTCTCCCCGGCATGCTGCGCTTTCCCGGTCACGGGCACCCCCGTCCCGACGACATCGTGATCGGCCCCCTCGACCTCACCGCCCACGTCGACGAGGCACTGGCGGTCCAGGCGGCGGCGTTCGGTCTCGGCCCCGACGAGGTGGCCGTACGCCGGCAGATCGTGCTGCGCCACATGACCCTGCACGGAGCCAGAGCCCTGGGCGCCACCCGCGCCGGCCGTCTCGTCGGCTTCGTCTACGGCATGCCCAACGACCGAGCCCACTGGTGGTCCACCGTCGTCGAGCCCTACCTGCGCGCCCAGGACCGGGACCACTGGCTCGACGACTCCTTCGTCATCACCGAACTGCACGTCCACCCGCGCCACCAGAAGCACGGCATCGGCCGCGCCCTGATCACCACGATCACCGACGGGGCCGACGAACCCCGCTCGATCCTCTCCGCCATCGACATCGAGAGCCCCGCCCGCGGCCTGTACCGCTCGCTGGGATACGAGGACCTCGCCCGCCGGGTCCACTTCCCCAGCGCCCCCAAGCCGTACGCCGTCATGGGAGCACCCCTGCCCCTCCGGCGCCCGTAGGGCCTGTCCGGCGGATCATGCCGCAGACGCGGGGGCCGGCACGCCCTCCCTCAAGCTCTTCGAGCAGGGGGGACCCCCAGCCGCGTTGTCGTCGGTTGCCGACTCCCCCGAGCTCTCGACGAGCTCGAGCAGGGGGGACCCCCGTCGCGTCGACGCCCTCCTCCGCCTTGCAGCTGCACGCTCCCCCACTCTCGACTTCTCCCCCACTCTCGACTTCGCTCGAGCGGGAGGGACCCCCATGAGCGGGAGGGACCCCCATGAGCGGGAGGGACCCCCATCGCCCCCGCTCACCCGCGCTGACCAGGCGC
Source organism: Streptomyces sp. GDS52 (assembly GCF_052246875.1). NCBI lineage: Bacteria > Bacillati > Actinomycetota > Actinomycetes > Kitasatosporales > Streptomycetaceae > Streptomyces > Streptomyces sp. GDS52. Next base: position 1,885,219 of record NZ_CM125966.1, on the reverse strand, counting down.
CGTCGATTTCCTGCGACCTGCTCCGCCGGACAGGCCCTAACCGATTTCCACCGCCCCGTCCCGCCCGGCTAACCTCCTGTCTCATCACCCTCTCCCACTCTCGACCGCGCTCGAGCGGGGGGACCCCCAGCAGCAGGAGTACGAGAACCATGGCGAACGCACCGGTCCAGCGCATGTCCCAGTTGATGGCGAAGACGCTGCGCGACGACCCGGCGGACGCCGAGGTCCTCAGCCACAAGCTCCTCGTCCGGGCCGGCTATGTGCGCCGCACCGCCGCCGGCATCTGGAGCTGGCTGCCGCTCGGCAAGAAGGTCCTCGCCAACGTCGAACGCGTCGTCCGCGAGGAGATGGACGCGATCGGCGCCCAGGAGGTGCTGCTCCCCGCCATCCTGCCGCGTGAACCCTACGAGGCGACCGGCCGCTGGGAGGAGTACGGCCCCGAGCTGTTCCGCCTCCAGGACCGCAAGGGCGCCGACTACCTCCTCGGCCCCACCCACGAGGAGATCTTCACCCTCCTGGTGAAGGACCAGGCGTCCTCATACAAGGACCTGCCGGTCATCCTCTACCAGATCCAGAACAAGTACCGCGACGAGGCGCGCCCCCGCGCGGGCATCCTGCGCGGCCGCGAGTTCCTGATGAAGGACTCCTACTCCTTCGACCTCGACGACGAGGGGCTGTCCCGGTCGTACGCCCTGCACCGCCAGGCGTACCAGCGGATCTTCGAGCGCCTCGGCCTCGACTACCGCATCTGCGCCGCCACCGCCGGTGCGATGGGCGGCTCCAAGTCCGAGGAGTTCCTCGCCCCCGCCGAGGCGGGCGAGGACGTCTTCGCGGACTGCCCGAACTGCGACTTCGCCGCCAACACCGAGGCGGTCTCCTACGAGGTGCGGCCCGTCGACGGCTCCGCGGTCCCGGCCGCCGAGGACATCCCGACGCCCGACACCCCCACCATCGAGACCCTCGCCGCCTCGCTCGGCGTCCCCGCCTCGGCCACGCTGAAGAACCTGCTGGTCAAGGTCGGCGACGAGATCGTCGCCGTGGGCGTTCCCGGGGACCGCGAGGTCGACATGGGCAAGCTCGAGGCGCACTTCGCCCCGGCCCCCGTCGAACTCGTGACCGCCGAGGACTTCGTCGGCCGCCCCGACCTGGTCCGCGGCTACGTCGGCCCGCAGGGCCTGGAGAAGGTCCGCTACATCGCCGACCCGCGGGTGGCACCGGGCACCGCCTGGATCACCGGCGCCAACAAGGCCGACACCCACGCCAAGAACGTGGTCGCCGGGCGCGACTTCGAGGTCGACGCGTACGTGGACGTCGTGGTGGTCGACGAGGGCGACCCCTGCCCGAAGTGCGGCACCGGCCTGAGGCTCGACCGCGCCATCGAGATCGGCCACATCTTCCAGCTGGGCCGCAAGTACGCCGACGCCCTCAAGCTCGACGTCCTCGGACAGAACGGCAAGCCGGTCCGCGTCACCATGGGCTCCTACGGCATCGGCGTCTCCCGCGCGGTGGCGGCCCTCGCCGAGCAGACCGCCGACGAGAAGGGCCTGTGCTGGTCCGAGGAGGTCGCCCCGGCCGACGTCCACGTGGTCGCCGCCGGCAAGGCGCTGCAGACCGAACTCGCCCTCGAGGTCTCCCAGAAGCTCGCCGCCGCCGGGGTCCGCGTCCTGGTCGACGACCGCGCGGGTGTCTCCCCGGGCGTGAAGTTCACCGACTCCGAGCTGATCGGCGTCCCGCAGATCCTGGTCGCCGGCCGCCGCTCCGCCGAGGGCGTCGTCGAGCTGAAGGACCGCCGTACCGGCGAACGCGAGGAACTCACCGTCGACGAGGCCATCGCCCGCCTCACCGCCTGACCCGTCCGGCGGCCCCGCGCGGAACCACCACCGCGCGGGGCGGCGGGTCCGGGGCGCCGGACATGCGGTCAGAGCCAGGTCGCGAACTCCAGGAGGAGTTCGGCGTCCTGGCCGCGGCCCACACGGCGGGCGCGGACGCCGGACTCCACCGCGCGGAACAGCGTCCAGCCGCGCAGACGTTCCTGATCGACCTCCAGGGACTCCGCGAGCCGCTTCACCCGGCGGCGGGTCGTCGCCGCGCCGGAGGTCTGGGCGACGAGGTCCTCCACCCGGTCGCGGACCAGCCGGGCCAGGTCGAAGGCGCACTCCCCGACCAGCGGGTCCGGACCCACCGCCAGCCACGGCATCCGCTCACCGGCGAGCACCTTGCTCTGCCGGAACGTGCCGTGCAGCAGCCGGTGCTCGGGCGGTCCGGCCAGCAGCTCCTCGCGTACCGCCAGCGCCGCCGACACCAGCGGTCCCACCTCCGGGTCGCCCGCGGCGGACGCCCGCATGGCCTCGGCCTGCCGGCCGGTCCGCTCCGCCACCGTCTCGAAGGGACGGGCGGCATCGCCGGAGGGCGGCTCGACCCACAGCCGCCGCAGTGTCCCGGCCGCCTCCAGCAGCGCCTTCGCCTCCGGCAGCGACCGCACCGAGACATCCGGATGCAGCCGCTCCAGCAGCAGCGCGCCGTCGGCGGGCGGGGAAGGCTCCAGCAACCGGACCGCGCCCAGACCGTTCCAGTGGGCCAGCGCGGCCCACTCACTCTCCGGCCGGGCCCTGGCCGGAGCCAGCTTCAGCACCGCGGGGCCGCCGTCGGACGTCCGCACCAGCAGCACCAGACTGCTGCGGCCCCCGGGCACCTGCAGCCGTTCCACGGTCAGCTCGCGCACCGCGACGGCCTCGCGTACCGCCTCGGGCAGCCCCTCCAGCCACCGGGCACCGTCGGGAGCCGTCTCACCGAGCGCCCTCACCAGGCGCTGCGGCGGTTCGAAGACCATGCGCGAGTAGTTCCCTTCGTGCTGTGAGCGATGCCTGCCGCCGCTTTCGGCCCGCAGCCCCGTCACGCCGCCGGCGTCGGGGCCCCGGAGGCCGGGTGGGCCCGCTCGGCGAGCCCAGGGAAGGCTACGCTCTCCCCGCTCCAGCGCACCGCCCGCACCGCGGCCTCCCGCAGCGCCTCGGCCGCCGCCCGGCGCCGCTCACCGCGGCTCGCGCGCACCAGGTCCGAGTACACCCCGGCCACCCGGTTCTCCAGCTCCGCCGCGAGCCGTACCGCCGCGGCCGCGTCCGGTACCGGGAACGGCAGCGCGTAGCCCGCGGCGGCCGCGACCGGCTCGCCGCCCGTGTCCTTCACCTCGCGCATCAGCGCGTCCCGGCGTGCGCGGTGCGCGTCGTACGCCGCGCGCGCGTCCGTACGGAGCTCCTTCGCGATCCGCCCGCCGACGGCCCCGTAGCCGTACACCGCCGCGTGCTCCGCCGCCAGGGCCGCCTGGAGCGCCCGCAGTTCCCGGTCCTTCGCCTCGCTCATCCGTCACCCCTTCGTCTTCGTCAGCAGATACACGTGGGCCGCCCCGGCCGCCGCCACCGAGGCCAACAGCCGGGCCAGTTCGGCCGGCGCGTCCAGCAGTTCCTCCAGCCGCCGGTCGGCGATCTCCCGCTCCGCGGCGGCGAGCCCGGCGAGGGCGTCCTTCTCCGTCGCGGGCACGGAGGCCGACGGCGAGGCGGACCGCTGCGCCCCGGAGGGGGACGGCGCCCCCTGAGCTCCCTGCGCCCCCGGCGACGCCTGCGGCCCCGCCGCCCCCGGCGACGCCTGCGGCCCCGCCGCCCCCGGCGACGCCTGCGGCCCCGCCGCCCCCGGCGACGCCTGCGGCCCCGCCGCCCCCGGCGACGCCTGCGGCCCCGCCGCCCCCGGCGACGCCTGCGGCCCCGCCGCCCCCGGCGACGCCTGCGGCCCCGCCGCCCCCGGCGACGCCTGCGGCCCCGCCGCCCCCGGCGACGCCTGCGGCCCCGCCGCCCCCGGCGACGCCTGCGGCCCCGCCGCCCCCGGCGACGCCGTGGACGTCGCCGTGCTCCCGAAGGCCTTCGCGTGCCGTACGACCTCCTCGCGCAGCGGACGCAGCCGTGGCGCGAGCCCGGCATGCGCAGCGATCACGGCGTCGTACCGCTCGGCCAGCTCCCTGCTGTCGCCCGCCGCACGCGCGCGTACCCGCTCGGCCGACGAGGGACGACCGCCGGCGGTGGCCTCGGGCTTCTCGGACCCGGTGGAACAGCCCGTCACGAGCAGGGCCGTGGAGGCGACGGCGAACAGGCTCCTCCTGCGCGGCCCCGAGCGGGCGCGTGGAGCGTGGGGGAACGGCACGGCAGACGTCCTCGGGGGCTCGTACGAACGTGGCGACGGAAGCAACGGAAAAAGCGGGGCGACGGAAAGAACAGAAGAGCAGATGAACGGAAGAACGGAAGAAGGGCCACCGGCCCGTGATCACGGTACCCGTGCATCCGCCCGACGATGGTCAGCGGCACCCTCCGTGAGCGGGTGGACGGCATCACCCCCCGCGACCGGATACCCTTTGACCAGACACGCGCACCGTCCCACAACAGCACACGCGGCCGAGGAGTCACCCGGATGAGCAGCACCCAGAGCGAGAGGCTTCGAGAACTTCTGGAACCGCTCGTCAGCTCGCAGGGCCTCGATCTCGAGGAGATCGCCGTGGACGCGGTCGGCCGCAAGCGTGTGCTGCGCGTCGTCGTCGACTCCGACACCGGCGCGGATCTGGACCGGATCGCCGATGTGAGCCGCGCGCTCTCGGCGAAACTCGACGAGACCGACGCGATGGGCGGCGGGGAGTACACCCTCGAGGTCGGCACCCCGGGCGCGGAGCGCCCCCTCACCGAGCACCGCCACTACGTGCGTGCCACGGGCCGCCTGGTGGGCTTCCGGCTGACCGCGGGCGACGAACTGGTCGCCAGGATCCTGCGGGTCGACGACGAGGGCCTCGACCTCGAGGTGCCCGGAGTCAAGGGCCGCAAGGCCACCGCGCGCAGACTCGCCTTCGACGACATCGGCAGGGCGCGCGTCCAGGTCGAGTTCAACCGCAAGGACGACAAGACCGACGTGCCCGAAACGAACGACAAGAACGACGCGACCGGTACGACCGGAGCGAACGACAAGAACGACAAGAACGACAAGAACGACGAGACGGAAGAGGAGGCGTAACCGTGGACATCGACATGAGTGCCCTTCGGCTCTTGGTACGGGAGAAGGAGATCTCCCTCGACCTGCTGGTCGAGGCGATCGAATCGGCCCTCCTCATCGCCTACCACCGCACCGAGGGAAGCCGCCGCCACGCGCGTGTGGAGCTCGACCGGGCATCCGGGCATGTGACGGTGTGGGCGAAGGAGGACCCCGAGGACCTCGAAGAGGGCCAGGAGGCCCGCGCGTTCGACGACACCCCGTCCGACTTCGGCCGCATCGCGGCCACCACGGCCAAGCAGGTCATCCTGCAGCGCCTGCGTGACGCCGAGGACGACGTGACGCTCGGCGAGTACGCCGGCCGTGAGGGCGACATCGTCACCGGCGTGGTCCAGCAGGGCCGCGACCCGAAGAACGTCCTGGTCGACATCGGCAAGCTGGAGGCCATCCTGCCGGTGCAGGAGCAGGTGCCGGGCGAGACCTACCCGCACGGCATGCGGCTGCGCAGTTACGTCGTCCGGGTGGCGAAGGGCGTGCGCGGCCCCTCGGTCACCCTGTCGCGTACGCACCCCAACCTGGTGAAGAAGCTCTTCGCCCTGGAGGTGCCGGAGATCGCCGACGGTTCGGTGGAGATCTCCGCCATCGCCCGTGAGGCCGGTCACCGTACGAAGATCGCCGTCCGCTCCACCCGGTCCGGGCTGAACGCCAAGGGCGCCTGCATCGGCCCCATGGGCGGTCGGGTGCGCAACGTCATGGGCGAGCTGAACGGCGAGAAGATCGACATCGTCGACTGGTCGGACGACCCGGCCGAGATGGTGGCGAACGCGCTGTCGCCGGCCCGCGTCTCCAAGGTCGAGGTCGTGGACCTGGCCGCCCGGTCCGCCCGGGTGACGGTGCCGGACTACCAGCTGTCGCTGGCGATCGGCAAGGAGGGGCAGAACGCCCGTCTGGCCGCCCGCCTGACCGGCTGGCGGATCGACATCCGACCGGACACGGAACAGCCCGGGGAATAGATCCGAGCCTCCGCCCGCTGAGATCACGACAGTCTCGCCGGCGGCATCTGTTCGATTCTTGCCCCAAAGGGGTGAGGTCGGCCCGGGGAGGTAGACTGAGGAATGTCTGGCCGGACACCTACCCGCGCACGCCCCGAGCGAACCTGCGTGGGCTGCCGGGAGCGAGCGGTCAAGGAAGAGCTGCTGCGGATCGTGGTGATCGAGGACGCGTGCGTCCCGGATCCACGCGGTACGCTGCCCGGCCGGGGTGCTTATGTGCACCCCGTCCCGGTCTGTCTTGACCAGGCGGTGCGCCGGAAGGCGTTTCCGCGGGCGCTCCGTGTCCCGGGACCGCTCGACGTAAAGGCGTTGCGCCACCACGTCGAGCAGGCACAGGGTTGTGAGAGCAATCCATAGGAAGACATGCCGTGCGGAACCCCCCGTGCGGTCTGGTACCTCGCGAGTCGAAAGCAGGTCGAGATTGCGATGAGCACTCGATGAGTACGCGATGAGTACGCCCATGAACTAGCGACGGTCCGGACGCAACCCGGACCTCAGAGGAGCGAAGTGGCTAAGGTCCGGGTCTACGAACTCGCCAAGGAGTTCGGTGTGGAGAGCAAGGTCGTCATGGCCAAGCTCCAGGAACTCGGTGAATTCGTCCGTTCGGCGTCTTCAACGATCGAAGCGCCCGTAGTACGCAAGCTGACCGACGCCTTCCAGCAGGGCGGGGGCAACGGCAAGTCCGCCGCGAAGCCCGGCGCCCCCCGGAAGGCGGCCCCCAGGCCCGCAGCGCCCTCGCCGGCGCAGGCGGCCCGTCCGGCTGCCCCGAAGCCGCCGGCACCCAAGCCCGCCGCGGCCCAGCAGCCCGCGGCCCCGTCGGCGTCCTCGGCGCCCTCGGCGCCCTCGTCCGGGGCTCCCGGTCCGCGCCCGACGCCGGGTCCGCGGCCCGCGCCGCGTCCGGCACCGGCGGCTCCGGAGTTCCAGGCCCCGCCGGCCGCGCAGGCTGCCTCCCCGGCTCCGTCCGGGCCGAAGCCCGGCGCGCGTCCCGGCGCCCCCAAGCCCGGTGGTCGCCCCGGCGGTCAGGGTCAGGGCGGTCAGGGTCAGGGCGGCCAGGGTGGCCAGGGCGGACGTCCGGCCGGTCAGGGTCAGCGCCCCGGTGGCGGCGGTCAGCGTCCGGGTGGACGCCCGGCCGGCCCGCGTCCGGGTAACAACCCCTTCACCTCCGGTGGTTCCACCGGCATGGCCCGCCCGCAGGCACCCCGCCCGCAGGGCGCGCGTCCCGGCGGTCCCGGTGCCCCCGGCGCCGGTCCCCGTCCCCAGGCCCCCGGTGGCCAGGCCGGCGGCGGTCCGCGTCCGCAGGCTCCGGGCGGGCAGCGTCCCACCCCGGGCTCGATGCCGCGTCCGCAGGGCGGTCCCCGTCCCGGTGGCGGCCCCGGCGGCCCGCGTCCGAACCCCGGCATGATGCCGCAGCGTCCGGCTGCCGGTCCCCGCCCCGGTGGCGGTCCCGGCGGTGGCCGTGGTCCGGCCGGTGCCGGTCGTCCCGGCGGCGCTCGTCCCGGCGGCGGTGGCGGCGGCTTCGCCGGCCGTCCCGGCGGTGGCGGTGGCGGCGCTCGTCCCGGTGGCGGTGGCGGCGGCTTCGCCGGTCGTCCCGGTGGCGGCGGTGGCGGCGGCGGCTTCGCCGGTCGTCCCGGCTTCGGCGGCCGTCCCGGCGGTCCCGGTGGCCGCGGTGGCACGCAGGGCGCCTTCGGCCGTCCCGGCGGTCCGGCCCGTCGTGGCCGCAAGTCGAAGCGGCAGAGGCGCCAGGAGTACGAGGCCATGCAGGCCCCGTCGGTCGGCGGCGTGATGCTGCCTCGCGGCAACGGCGAGAGCATTCGCCTGTCGCGCGGTGCGTCGCTCACCGACTTCGCGGAGAAGATCAACGCCAACCCGGCGTCGCTCGTCGCGGTCATGATGAACCTCGGCGAGATGGTCACCGCGACCCAGTCCGTCTCCGACGAGACGCTCCTGCTCCTCGCCGGCGAGATGAACTACACGGTTCAGATCGTCAGCCCGGAGGAGGAGGACCGCGAGCTGCTCGAGTCCTTCGACCTGGAGTTCGGCGAGGACGAGGGCTCCGAGGAGGACCTGGTCGTCCGTCCGCCGGTGGTCACCGTCATGGGTCACGTCGACCACGGCAAGACCCGCCTGCTCGACGCCATCCGCAAGACCAACGTCGCCTCGGGCGAGGCCGGCGGCATCACCCAGCACATCGGTGCCTACCAGGTCACGACCGAGGTCAACGAAGAGGATCGCCGGATCACCTTCATCGACACCCCGGGTCACGAGGCGTTCACCGCCATGCGTGCCCGTGGTGCGAAGTCGACCGACATCGCGATCCTGGTCGTCGCGGCCAACGACGGCGTCATGCCGCAGACGGTCGAGGCGCTCAACCACGCCAAGGCGGCCGACGTCCCGATCGTCGTCGCGGTCAACAAGATCGACGTCGAGGGCGCGGACCCGACCAAGGTGCGCGGTCAGCTGACCGAGTACGGCCTGGTGGCCGAGGAGTACGGCGGCGACACCATGTTCGTCGACATCTCCGCCAAGCAGGGTCTGCACATCGACAGCCTCCTGGAGGCCGTCGTCCTCACCGCCGACGCCTCGCTCGACCTGCGGGCCAACCCGGTGCAGGACGCGCAGGGCATCTCGATCGAGTCCCGGCTCGACCGCGGCCGCGGTGCCGTGGCGACCGTCCTCGTCCAGCGAGGCACCCTGCGGGTCGGCGACACGATGGTGGTGGGCGACGCCTACGGCCGCGTGCGCGCCATGCTCGACGACAACGGCAACAACGTCGCCGAGGCCGGCCCGTCGACGCCGGTCCAGGTCCTGGGCCTGACCAACGTCCCGGGTGCGGGTGACAACTTCATCGTCGTCGACGAGGACCGTACGGCCCGTCAGATCGCCGAGAAGCGCGCCGCCCGTGAGCGCAACGCCGCGTTCGCCAAGCGCACGCGCCGCGTGTCGCTGGAGGACCTGGACAAGGTGCTCAAGGCCGGCGAGGTCCAGCAGCTGAACCTGATCATCAAGGGTGACGCGTCCGGATCGGTCGAGGCCCTCGAGTCCTCGCTGCTCCAGCTGGACGTCGGCGAAGAGGTCGACATCCGCGTCCTGCACCGCGGCGTCGGTGCGGTCACGGAGTCCGACATCGACCTGGCGATGGGCTCCGACGCCATCGTGATCGGCTTCAACGTGCGCGCCGCGGGGCGTGCCGCGCAGATGGCCGAGCGCGAGGGTGTGGACGTCCGGTACTACTCGGTCATCTACCAGGCGATCGAGGAGATCGAGGCGGCCCTCAAGGGCATGCTCAAGCCGGAGTACGAAGAGGTCGAGCTCGGCACGGCGGAGATCCGCGAGGTCTTCCGCTCGTCCAAGCTGGGCAACATCGCGGGTGTTCTCATCCGCTCCGGCGAGGTCAAGCGCAACACCAAGGCGCGCCTCATCCGCGACGGCAAGGTCATCGCGGAGAACCTCAACATCGACGGTCTGCGTCGCTTCAAGGACGACGTCACCGAGATCCGCGAAGGCTTCGAGGGCGGTATCAACCTCGGAAACTTCAACGACATCAAGGTCGACGACGTCATCGCGACCTACGAGATGCGCGAGAAGCCGCGGGCGTAACACCCCACGGTGAACACCGGCCGGCGGGCCCCTGGAAACACGGCCCGCCGGCCGGTCCGTGTCTCCGGGCACCCGGTGCCCCGGAGCGCAATATCCGTCGATCGGACTCGCCCCTTCGATGTACGGTTCTGATGTCCCCGCCCACCACGGACGGCGGGGACGTCGATCCCGTACCGGCGGGTGAACCGGTTGTACATGTATGTGGGGACGCTGTCCTTCGACCTCCTCCTCGGCGACGTTCGCTCGCTGAAGGAGAAGCGCTCCGTCGTCCGCCCGATCGTCGCCGAGCTCCAGCGGAAGTACGCGGTGAGCGCGGCCGAGGTGGATCACATGGACCTCTACCGCAGGGCCGTCATCGGCCTGGCGGTGGTGTCCGGCGACGCGGCGCACCTGACCGACGTACTGGACCGGTGCGAACGGCTGGTCGCCGGGCGCCCCGAGGTGGAACTGCTGTCCGTCAGGCGGCGCTTCCACGGCGAGGACGACTGACGGATCCAGGCTCCGGGAACCCGGAGTTCCGACCACTCAGACAGGAAAGAACGGGAGACGGACCAGTGGCCGACAACGCGCGGGCGAAAAGGCTGGCGGACCTCATCCGAGAGGTGGTGGCCCAGAAGCTGCAGCGCGGGATCAAGGACCCGCGGCTCGGCACCCACATCACCATCACGGACACCCGGGTCACGGGTGACCTGCGGGAGGCAACCGTCTTCTACACGGTGTACGGGGACGAGGAGGAGCGCGCGGCCGCGACGGCCGGCCTGGAGAGCGCCAAGGGCATCCTGCGCTCCGAGGTGGGCCGGGCGGCGGGCGTGAAGTTCACGCCGACCCTGACGTTCGTCATGGACGCGCTCCCGGACACCGCGCGCAACATCGAGGACCTCCTCGACAAGGCGCGCCAGTCCGACGCCAAGGTGCGCGAGGCGTCCGCGGGCGCCACGTACGCGGGCGGGGCCGACCCGTACCGCAAGCCCGAGGACGAGACGGACGACACCGCCGAATGACCCAGAAGCACACCACGCCCGACGGCCTTGTCATCGTCGACAAGCCGTCGGGCTTCACCTCGCACGACGTGGTCGCCAAGATGCGCGGCATCGCCCGCACCCGGCGCGTCGGCCACGCCGGCACCCTCGACCCGATGGCGACGGGCGTCCTCGTCCTCGGCGTCGAGAAGGCGACCAAACTCCTCGGCCACCTCGCGCTGACCGAGAAGGAGTACCTGGGCACCGTCCGGCTCGGGCAGAACACCCTCACGGACGACGCCGAGGGCGAGATCACCTCGTCCACCGACGCCTCCGGAGTCACCCGCGAGGCCGTCGACGCCGGCGTCGCCGAGCTGACCGGCGCCATCATGCAGGTGCCGTCCAAGGTCAGCGCCATCAAGATCGACGGCGTGCGCTCCTACAAACGGGCCCGGGAGGGCGAGGAGTTCGACATCCCCGCCCGGCCGGTCACCGTCTCCTCGTTCGCCGTGCACGACGTCCGGCCGGCCGTCGCCGACGACGGCACCCCGGTGCTCGACCTGGTGGTCTCCGTCGTCTGCTCCTCCGGTACGTACATCCGTGCCCTCGCCCGTGACCTGGGCGCCGGCCTGGGCGTGGGCGGCCACCTCACGGTGCTGCGCCGCACCCGGGTCGGTCCGTACAAGCTGGACGCGGCCCGCACCCTCGAGCAGCACCAGCAGGAACTGACCGTGCTGCCGATCGCCGAGGCCGCGGCCGTGGCCTTCCCTCGCTGGGACGTCGACACCCGGCGCGCCCGGCTGCTCACCAACGGTGTGCGCCTGGAGATGCCCGAGGAGTACGCGGGAGCCGGTCCGGTGGCCGTCTTCGGCCCCGAGGCGCAGTTCCTCGCCCTCGTCGAGCAGCACCGGGGCAAGGCCAAGAGCCTGGCCGTCTTCACCTGACGCCGGCACGGACGGCCGGCGGTGCGGCCCCGCCGTGGAGCGGCGTCACGGGGATGGACATGCCGCCGCTCCACGGTCCCCCTCGGTTCCCCCACCCAAGGCTGTCCATCCGGACACGTCGATTCACCCGTAAGTGCGGGCGCTCGGAGTGAACCGGGGGAGCGGAAGGGGGCGCGTTCGCCGAGTGGGCCGCCCCGCTGGTCATTCCGGCCTTACTGTCGAGGTCATCGGGAACATCGCGCTCATCGCGGACCTCGATGGCCTCGGTGTCCTCGACGTCCTCGCGGACCTCGAGGACACGGCAGGGCGAGGACACGGCACACGGCACGGCGGGGAGGCTCGACGATGACGTCGCGCAACGGTCCGGTGGGGCGGGAGCCCGTCCGGACGGCGGGGGAGCACTCGCCCGGCGACGTCCTCGTCCGTATCCACGATCTCGCCGGCCGTCCGCGCGGTCTCGGTTTCTCCGCCGACCACCGCGGCACCCTGATCACCAGCCACGAGGCCGTCGACGGCCTGCCCCGCCTCGTCCTGCACGGCCCCGACGACCGCCACCGCGTGGTGAGCGCCGACGCCGTCACCCCGCTGCCCGAACTCGGCCTCGCCCTCGTCCGCTGCGAGGGGCTCGGCACCGCCCCCCTGCCCGTCGCCCCGCGGAACCGCGTCGAGAGCGGCACCTATGTGCGGATCGCCGCCGGGTGCTGGCGCGAGGCACGCGTCCTGGGAGCGACCCCCGTGACGTACACGGCCACCGACCACTGCCACCCCCTCGACGACGTGCTGGAACTCGCCATCGGCACCACGGGCCGCGACGCCCTGCGCCCCGGCGGCGGAGCGGCCGGCGGCCCGGTGCTCGACGCCGCCACCGGAGCCGTGCTCGGCGTCCTCGGCACGGCCCTCCGCTCCGGCGGCCGCGACGTCGGCTTCGCCGTGCCGCTGGGTCCCGCCCGGGGCCCGCTCGCCGAACTGCTCGCCGAGAACGCGGCGACGGTCCCGGCGTACGGCGCCGACCTCAATCTCGCCGGAGTCCTGGAACTCACCGCCACCTCGGTCGCCCAGGACGGCCCGTCGGGCGCCCTCGCGCCCGGAGGCGTGGCGCCGGTGGAGCGGGCGGCCACGGCCGCGGAGTTCGCCGCGTTCGAGCGCGGCCGGGCCGCGGTGCTCGGTCTCGTCGGACCGCCCGGCAGTGGCCGTACCACGGAACTCGCGGGGCTCGCCGCCCGCCGCCACCGCGCCGGACTGCCCACGCTGTGGCTGCGCGGCGCCGATCTGCGGGACGACGACCTCTCCGTCGCGAACGCGGCCCACCGCGCACTCGACCGGGCAGCCCGCATCGTGGCCGCCTCCCGCACCCCGTTCCCGGGCGGCCCCGAAGGCCTCGGCGACACCGGCCCCGGGCGCCTCGCCGCGCTGGCCGGCACCGCCGGCCGCCCCCTGCTGGTCCTGCTCGACGGCCCGGAGGAGATGCCGCCCGTCCTGGCCGACCGCCTCGCCCGGTGGACCGACGGGACGGCGCGCTGGCTGCGGCGGACGGGCGCGCGGCTGGTGGTGGGGTGCCGCGCGGAGTACTGGGAGAGCGCGGGCGCACTCCTCCCCGCGGACCTGTTGCACCGGAGCGGGGACGGAGGCGGACACCGGGGTGAGCACGGTGCGCCCGGTGCGCCCGGTGAGCACGGGGACGGGCACCAGGACGAAGCCACCGCCGAAGACCTCCCCGCCTGTGTGCGCCTCGGTGACCTGACCGCCGAGGAGGCCCTCCACGCGCGTGCCCGCTACGGCATCCCGGAGGGCTCCCCGGCCGACTCCCGGCACCCGCTGACCCTCCGGCTGCTCGCGGAGGTCCGGGCCGCCCTCGCCGACGCCCCTCAGGCCCCGGACGCCCGCGCCGACCGCCACGACGTCCTCTCCGCCCACCTGGACCTGATGTGCCTGCGCGTGGCCGTGCGCCTCGCCGTCGAGAGCGGGCTGCGCGGCACCGCCGTACGCCGGCTGGCCGCCAGGGTCTCCGGGCAGGTGCACGAGGCAGCCCGGCGCAGTCTCGGCCCCGGGCAGGGCGAGCTGGACCGGGAGGCGTTCGAGGCGGTGTTCCCGTGGGGGCCCGCCCCGGCCCGGCTCGGCGGGGGCGCCGGCTGGGCCTCCGCCGTGCTCGCCGAGGGCATCCTCGTCCCGGCCGGGACCGGCTACCGCTTCGCCCACGAGGAACTCGCCGACTGGCTCCACGGCACCCACCTCGACCTGGACGCGGCCCTGCGCGCCCTGGTCCACGACCACCGCCCCCACGTCCACGTCCACGGTCATGGTCACGATCAGGTCCATGATCACGGCGCCCGCCCCGGCACCGACCGCCTGCCCGTCCCGCACCACCGGATCGGCCCCGTCGTCCAGGCCATGCTGCTGCTCGCCCGTCGCCACGGACCCGGCCCGCTCGCTTCCCGGCTGGCGGACCTGGTGCACGCCCTCGACGCCGACCCCGGCTCCTGGTGGGCCGCCCGGCTGCTCACCGAGACCCTCGCATGCGTGCCCGACGCGACCCCCTACGCCGAGGTGCTCCGGCTGCTGGCCGACCGGGTCGTGGCCTGGCGGCAGCAGCGGAAAAGGACGCCGAGGGAGCTGGGACCGGCCTTCTGGACGGCTCTCCCGCTGCCCCTGGAGACCGGCTTCGAGCTGCTGCGCCGACTCGTCCACGCCGACGGCCCGCCGGGCGAGACGGGTCCCCGTTTCCTGGACGCCGCCGCCCGCCTGTTCACCGCCGACCCCGTCGCCGTGCTCCCGCACCTGGTGCGGTGGTTCGAGGACGAGCGGCCGCTGCCCGCCACCCCGCACGCGACCGTCGCCACGGCGGCGCAGGCCCTGCTGCACACCCACCGGCACCGCGCCCCGGACACTCTCACCGAGGCGCTCGCCGACAGCGCGCACCGGCGGGCCGGGCAACTGCTCGGCGCGCTGGCGGAGGAGGACCCCTCGGCGGTGTGCAGGGCCGTCGACCGGTGGGCGCGCGACGAGCGGCCCGCACGCCGCGCGGCAGCCGTGGCGTACGGACTGCGGGCCGCGCCGCACACCCGCGACGTGACCGACCGCGCCCTGCTGCGGTACGCGGCCCTCGCCCTGCTGGTGCGCACCGCCGACCGGCCCCTGCACGGCGGCGCGCTCGCCCTCCTGGTCCAGGACCCGAGCAGCAGGGACCGCCACCTCCCGCGGGCCCTGGACCACTTCGCGGCCGGCGACCCGCACCTCCCGCCGAGCGCGCTGACCGGTGCCCTCACCACCCACCCGGAGCCCGTCCTCGAGGCCTTCCGCGCGAGGCTCGCCCACCCGGACGCACGCGAGACGCTGCACACCCTCGCCGACGCCACCACGCCCGCCCTGGCCCCCCGCGTCGCCGCGCTCCTGCGGACGGCGGTGGAACAGCGGCCGGACCTCGCGGGCGAGCTGGCCGCGTACGCGGACCGGCGCCTGGCCCGGGAACCGGCCGGCCACGCCGACCACGACGCACTCCTGCCGTTGCTCACCGGCCTGCTGGAGGGCGGCCCGCAGCCGCTGCGGGCCGCCCTCGCCGGTGTCCTCGCCGGGCCCGGCACCCCCGCCTCCCGGCCCCTGCGCCGCGAACTGCTGGATCCGCTCCTCACCCGCGCCCCCGACCCCGCCGTCCTGGCCGCGGTGCTGGGCGCCGCGGCCCGCTGCTCCGGCACCACCGCGCGTGAGCTCGTCCACCGCACCGGTCTGCTCCTCGCCCGCACCCCCGACGGCGCCGCCCACTTCGACAGCGGCCTGGTCGACCTGGGGCGGCGGGTGCCGGGCTTCGCCGCCGCCCTGGCCCACTGGCTGGCGGAGGCGCCCCAGGAGTGGGCCGCCGTGGTGGGCCCCGGCACCCGTCGCACGATCGAGAACCTGGCGGGCGCGGGCGTCCCCGCCTGAGCCCGCGGCCGGTCGTGCCGGTCGTGGTCGGCCGTGCCGGGGCGTGATCGGCCGTGCCAGTCGGTGGACCCCGTCACAGCGCCCATGCCGATGCGGGCCGACGGCGGTCGGCATGGCACCCTTAGACCTGCGCAGAAGAAGTCCACGGTCCCGCGGGCTCGACAAGGTTTCGACAAGGAGCAGGCACAGTGCAGCGCTGGCGTGGCTTGGAGGACATCCCCCAGGACTGGGGGCGCAGCGTCGTCACCATCGGCTCCTACGACGGAGTCCATCGCGGACACCAGTTGATCATCCGGCACGCCGTGGACCGAGCCCGGGAGCTGGGTGTCCCCGCGGTCGTCGTCACCTTCGACCCGCACCCCAGCGAGGTGGTCCGCCCCGGCAGCCACCCGCCGCTGCTCTCCCCGCACCACCGCCGCGCCGAGCTGATGGCCGAGCTGGGGGTGGACGCGGTCCTGATCCTCCCGTTCACCACGGAGTTCTCGAAGCTGTCACCGGCCGAATTCGTGGGGAAGGTCCTGGTCGACAGGCTGCACGCCACAGCGGTCGTCGAGGGCCCCAACTTCCGCTTCGGCCACCGGGCCGCGGGCACCGTGGAATTCCTCGCCGAGCAGGGCAAGGTCTACGACTTCGAGGTCGAGGTCGTCGACCTGCACGTCACCGGCGAGGCGGGCGGCGGCGAGCCGTTCTCCTCGACGCTCACCCGCCGCCTGATCACCGAGGGCGACGTCGAGGGCGCCGCCGAGATCCTGGGCCGCCCGCACCGGGTGGAGGGCGTGGTCGTCCGCGGTGCCCAGCGCGGTCGCGAACTGGGCTTCCCCACGGCCAACGTCGAGACGCTCCCGCACACCGCGATCCCCGCCGACGGCGTCTACGCGGGCTGGCTGCACGCCCAGGGCGAGGTGATGCCGGCCGCGATCTCCGTCGGCACCAACCCGCAGTTCGACGGCACCGAGCGCACGGTCGAGGCCTACGCCATCGACCGCGTCGGCCTGGATCTCTACGGCCTCCACGTCGCCGTCGACTTCCTCGCCTTCGTCCGCGGTCAGGCCAGGTTCGACACCCTGGAGGACCTGATGGAGCAGATGGCCGCGGACGTCAGGCGCTGCGCGGAGCTGGTGGCCGCCGCCGGGACGGCGTAGCCCCCTCCGGGCGGCACGGGCCTCGGTCAGACTCCGCCCGCGCGGGCCCAGTGGCAGGCCACCTGGCCACCCGCCCCGTCGCCCCCGCCGTCGAGGATCTCCAGGTCCTGGGTCCGGCACGCGTTTGCCACGCCCGCCCGGTCCGCCTCGCCGCCGAGCAGGATCTGGCAGCGTGCGTGGAACCGGCAGCCGTCGGGGATCCGGGCCGGGTCCGGGGGCTCACCGGTGAGGACCACCGGGTCGCCCGGCGCCTCCGGGAGCACCGACAGCAGGGCCCGGGTGTAGGGGTGCCGGGGCGCGGTCAGCACCTGCTCCACCGCCCCGGTCTCCACGATCCGGCCGAGATACATCACCGCGACCCGGTCGGCGATGTTCCAGGCCAGTCCCAGGTCGTGCGTGACCACCAGGGCGGACAGGCCCAGTTCGGTGCGCAGCCGGAGCAGCAGTGCCAGGATCTCGCCGCGTACGGAGGCGTCCAGCGAGGCCACCGGCTCGTCGGCGACGAGGAGTTCGGGCTCCAGGACCAGCGCACCCGCGATCACCACCCGCTGACGCTGTCCGCCGGACAGCTCGTGCGGGTACCGCAGGAAGAAGCGCTCCGGCGGCCGCAGCCCGGCCCGGGACAGGGCCCCCGCGACCGCCGCCCGCTCGTTGCCGCGGTGACCGTGGATGCGCAGCCCCTCGGCCACCGCGTCGTACACCGTGTGCCGGGGGTTGAGCGAACCGCTCGGGTCCTGCAGCACCAGCTGGACCCGCTTGCGGTACGCCTTGAGGGAGCGGCCGGAACGGTCCAGCGGCCGCCCGTCGAAGGAGACGCGCCCCGCGGTCGGCTCGACCAGGCCCAGCAGGGCACGGGCCAGTGTCGTCTTGCCGCAGCCCGACTCACCCACCAGGGCGACGATCTCACCGGGCCGGATGTCGAGATCGACGCCGTCCACCGCGCGAGCGGGCGGGGCGCCGCTCCGGCCGGGGAAGACGACGTGGACACCCCGGGCGCTCAGCAGGGGCGGCGTGCCGGTGAAGTCGGGGGAGCCGGGGACGACAGTGGGGGAGGCCGTCATGGGGTGGTACGCCTCACTTCCTCCAGGGACCGCGGACCGGGTTCCCGCGGGCCGGGTTCCTGCGGACTGGATTCCTGTGGTTCGGGCACGTGAGCCCCGGGTCCTTGCCGTTCGGGTCCGTGTCGTTCGGGCTCGTGGGCCCGTGTGTCCCCGGAGGTGTCCTCCGCGACCCGTACACAGGCCGCCCGCCGCCCCGGCCCCGCCGGCCGCAGTGCCTGGTCCTCGACCGCGCAGGACTCCAGGGCCACCGGGCAGCGCGGATGGAAGGCGCACCCGGCCGGCAGCGCAAAGGGGTCCGGCGGGTCGCCCGCCAGCCCCCGCGGTGCGAAGCGTGACGCCGGGTCGCCGATCCGGGGGAACGCCGCCGACAGGGCACGGGCGTAGGGGTGCCGGGCGGCCTCGTGGACCTGTCCGGCCGGGCCCTCCTCCACCACCCGGCCCGCGTACATCACCGCGAGCCGGTCGCAGGTGTCGGCGAGGACCGCCAGATCATGACTGATCATGATCAGACCCACGTCCTGATCCGCGACCAGCTGCTCGATGAGCCGCAGGATCTGCGCCTGGATCATCACGTCGAGCGCGGTGGTCGGCTCGTCCGCGATGATCAGCCGCGGATCGCAGGCCAGCGCCATCGCGATCATGACGCGCTGGCGCTGCCCGCCGGACAGCTCGTGCGGGTGGTCCGTCGCGCGGGCGGCCGGGAGACCGACGTGCTCCAGCAGCTCACCGGCCTTCCTCCGCGCCCCGGCCGGGGTCGCCCTGCGGTGCAGCAGGATCGGCTCGGCGATCTGGTCGCCGATGCGGTGGACGGGGTTGAGGGAGTGCATCGCTCCCTGGAACACGATCGAGGCCCCGGCCCAGCGGACCGCCCGTACCCGGCCCCACTTCATGGTCAGGACGTCCTCGCCGTCCAGCAGGATCTGCCCACCGGTCCGCGTCCCGGCCGGCAGCAGCCGCAGCAGCGCGAGCGCGAGCGTGGACTTGCCGCAGCCCGACTCCCCGGCGATGCCCAGCTTCCGGCCGGCCTCCAGACGCAGGTCCACCCCGCGCACCGCGGCGGCCCCGCCCGCGTACGTCACCGTCAGGTCCCTGACGTCGAGCAGGCTCAACGGGACACCCCCAGCCTGGGGTTGAGGACGGACTCCACGGCACGCCCGCAGAGTGTGAAGGCCAGCGCCACCACGGCGATGGCGATGCCCGGCGGCACCAGGTACCACCAGCGGCCGGCGCTGACCGCGCCCGCCTCCCGCGCGTCCTGCAGCAGCCCGCCCCACGACACCACCGTCGGATCACCGAGCCCCAGGAACGCCAGGGTCGCCTCGGCGAGGATCGCCGCGGAGATGATCAGGGTCGTCTGGGCCAGCACCAGCGGCATCACGTTGGGCAGCACATGGCGCGACATCACGTGCCAGTGCCCGCCGCCCAGCGCCCGCGCGCGTTCGATGTACGGCCGGGTCTCCACCGCCAGGGTCTGCGCGCGCACCAGCCGGGCCGTCGTCGGCCAGGTGGTCACCCCGATCGCCACCACGACGGTGACCAGCGAGCGGGACATCACGGTGGCCAGCGCGATCGCCAGCACCAGGGTGGGCATCACCAGGAACCAGTCGGTGACGCGCATCATCACCGTCGCGTACCAGCCCCGGAAATGCCCCGCCGTCACGCCGATCAGGGTGCCGATCGCCACCGACAGCACGGCGGCGAGCAGCCCCACCAGCAGGGACACCCGCGCCCCCCAGATCACCAGACCGAGCAGGTTCCGCCCGAACTGGTCGGTGCCGAAGGGGAACTCCGTGCTCGGGCTCTCCATCGGGCTGCCCGGAGCGTCCGTCACGTTGTCCACGTCGGAGCCGACCAGCAGGGGAGCGGCCAGCGCGAGCAGGGCGAAGAGCAGGAGCGCCGCCAGGCCGAAGACACCGGCCCGGTGGGTGCGGTACTGCCGCCAGAAGCGTGCGGCCGAGTCCCGGCGCCGCCGCCACGCGAGCGCGCGCGGGCCCGTGGCCGCCGGTCCCTTCCCCGCCGCGGCCGGGGTGGCCGCGAGCGTGACAGGGGCGGCCGCGAGCGTGTCCGGGGCCGGGGGCGTCCCGTCGTCGGCCGGGACGCCGGGAGCGGTCGGTTTCCCTGTCGTGTCGTTGTCGGTCGTCATCGGCCCACCCGGGGGTCGAGCAGCGGATAGATCAGATCGGCCAGCGTGTTCATCACGATCACCGCGGCGGCGAACACGAGGAACAGCCCCTGCACCAGCGGCAGATCGGGCACGCTCAGCGCCTGGTAGAACAGCCCGCCGAGCCCCGGCCAGGAGAACACCGTCTCCACCAGGATCACCCCGGCCACCGTCCGGCCGAGGTTGATGAAGATCAGCGTCACCGTCGGCAGCAGCGCGTTGGGCACCGCGTGCCTGCGCCGTACGAGGTCGTCACGCAGCCCCTTGGCGCGCGCGGTGGTCAGATAGTCGCTGCCCATCTCGTCCAGCAGCGCCGACCGGGTCACCAGCAGCGTCTGCCCGTACTCCACCGCGACCAGCGTCAGCACCGGCAGCACCAGGTGGTGCGCCACGTCCAGGACCCGGGCGAAGCCCTCCTCACCGCCCGACTCCATGCCGCCGGTGGGGAACAGCCCCGGAACCGGGCCGACGCCCACCGACAGCGTGATGATCAGCAGCAGCCCGAGCCAGAAGGACGGGATGGAGTACAGCGTCAGAGCCAGCCCCGTGTGGACCCGGTCCCCGAGCCGTCCGTGCCGCCACGCCGACCGGGTGCCGAGCACGACGCCGAGCGCCGTGTAGAGGACGAAGGCGGTACCGGTGAGCAGCAGCGTGTTCGGCAACGCCTCGGTGACCTTGTCCATCACCGGTGCGTTGAACTGGTACGAGGTTCCCAGATCCCCGGTGAGCGCCTTGCCGCAGTAGTCGGTGAACTGCTGCCACAAGGGCAGGTCCAGCCCGAACTCCCTTCGGTAGGCGGCCAGCTGTTCGGCCGAGACCTGACGGCCGCCGGTCATGAACTTCACCGGGTCGCCGGGGATCAGCCGGAAGAGGAAGAAACTGGTGACGAGGACGGCCAGGAGGGACACGGCCGCGCCGGCCACCTTGCCCGCCACGTACCGCAGGTACGCGGTGGTGGTGCGGGCGCGCGGCCCGCGGGCCGCCGGTCCGTCCTTCGCCGGACCGGCGGTCCGCGTGCCCTCGACCGGAGCGGATGTCGCGTCGGCGGTCATGAGTACCCGTCGCCCGCCCTACTCGCGGTCCTCGGCGGTGGCCCGCCGCCGCATCGCCACGAACACCCCCAGTCCGACGAGGACGACGGCACCCGCGGCGATCCCGACGACCACCCCCGTCGACGACCCGTCCCCGGATGCCTCACCGGAGCCCGCCGGCACCGCGGACCACCAGCTCCAGTAGCCGTCCTGGCCGTAGAGGTTGCCGGCCTTCTTCGGCATCGTGGTGATCGACTCGATCTGGTCGGTGCGGTACGCCTCGACCGCGTTCGGATACGCCATGACGTTCATGTACCCGAGGTCGTACAGCCGTGACTCCATCTGCCGGACGATGTTCGCCCGTTCGGCGGGGTCGTACTCGGCCAGCTGCCGGGCGTACAGCTCGTCGTACTTCTTGTCGCAGATGAAGTTGTCGGTCGCACCGGTGTCCTTCGGGGTCGCCGGGAGCGCCCCGCAGGTGTGGATCGACAGGACGAAGTCGGGGTCGGGGTTGACCGACCAGCCGTCGAAGGCCAGGTCGTACTCGCCGGCGAGCCATGGATCGGTCACGTTGTCCAGACAGCTGAGCGTGATCCCGATGCCGAGCTCGCCCCACCACTCCTCGAGGTACTTGCCGATGGCCTTGTCGTTCGGGTCGGTGGCGTGGCACAGGACCCGGTAGTTCAGCGGCTTGCCGTCCTTGCCGACCCGCTTGCCGTCACCGTTCTTCTCGTAGCCCGCCTGATCGAGCAGCCGGGCCGCCTCCGCCGGGTCGTACGCCAGCTCCTGGTCGGCCGACGGCTCCCAGAAGTACTGCCCGTACCGCGGCGGGATGTAGCCCGCGCCCGGCTCCGCGTGGCCCTGGAACACCTTGTCGATGATGGTCTTCCGGTCCACCGCCCGGAACAGCGCGTTGCGGACCCGCTGGTCCAGCAGCGAAGGGTGCCCGTCCCCCATCTTCTCGCCGTTCTTGGCCTTCGCGCCCGGATTGGTGGCGAGGGCGTAGAAGCGGCGGCCGGGCGCGTCGTTGACCTTGATGTTCTTCTCGTTCTGGAGCGAGGCCGCCTGCGCCGGCGTCAGGGACGGCGACCCGGCGACGAACGACACCTCACCCTTGCGCAGCGCGGACACCGCCGCGTCCTGGTCCTTGTAGTACCGGAAGAGCAGCTCGTCGAACTTCGGCGCCCCTCGCCAGAAGTCCTTGTTGGGCACCAGCCGCACATAGCTGTCGGGCTTGTGGTCGGTGAGGACGAACGGCCCGTTGCCGACGATCGGGAAGTCCTTGTCGTTGTTGAACTTCGAGAAGTCGTCGACCTTCTCCCACACGTGCCGGGGCACGATCGGCACGTCCAGCGCCGTCATGGTGGCCTGCGGCTTCTTCAGCCGGATGACCAGCTCGGTCGGGCTCGGTGCGGTGACCTCCTCGAAGTTGGCGACGAAGCTGCCGTTGGCCGTGGCCGCGCCCTCGTCGGTCATCATCGTGTTGAACGTCCACGCCGCGTCCTCGGCGGTGGCCTGCTGCCCGTCCGACCACTTCGAGTCGGAGCGGATGGTGTACGTCCAGGTCAACTTGTCCGGGGACGACTTCCACTCGGTGGCCAGCCCCGGGACGACCCGGTTGTCCTCGGGGTCGTAGTTGGTCAGATACTCGTAGGTGAGCCGGTGAATGCTCGTACTGAGCAGCCGCACCGCGAGGAACGGGCTGAGCGAGTCGACGCTCTGCGCCACCGCGACGGTCAGCGTCTGCTTCCCGCCGTCGGCCGCCCGGGCCTGCCGCGGCGCCGGGTCGAGCGGGGTCGAGAGCCCGGCGGTGAGGGCGAGCGCGGCCGCACCGGCCGCCGTGGCGAGCCGGATTCGACGCGGAACGCCGCTGCCCGGCCGTGGTCCGGACCGTGGTCCGGTGCCCGGACGTCCGGTCTCGTGCTGACCGCCGTACTGATCGTTCGTGTCCATAGGGTCGCTGACCTCGCGTCATCACTCGCACGGGTAGGACTGGCTGATCAGGTGAGTGGTGAGTGTCTATCAGCGGTGTCCGGCGGGAGTCAACGGCACGCACACCCCATGTGGCCTGCGAAAACAACGAATTGGCGAGTGCTGTGCACCCATTGGTCGAGACCACTGAAGCGCCCCTGGCCAGCGGCTGACGCTGTGCCGCACCCCGAATACGGGAGATCCTGCATCTGTGTGTGAAGGGTGCGGGCCGGAAACGGGATCGGCCCCTCGAAAGGGGCCGATCGGGTGACATTCCCTACTGCTGTGGGGGCGGTGCCTGCGGAGGCGGTGCCTGCGGGGGTGGTGCCTGCCCCCCGCCGTGCTGCTCCGGGTGGCCGGGCGGGCCCGGGTACGGATAGCCGTAGCCGGGCTGGGGGTACGGCTGGCCGGGAGCGGCCTGCGGCGGGTATGCCGGGCCGGGCGGTGCGGGGGGCTGGGGGTGGCCCTGGCCCTGCTGCGGGTGGGGCTGACCGGGGTGGCCGGGGTGGCCGGGGTGGCCGGGAGGAGCGTACGGCTGGCCGGGCTGCGGCTGCTGGGGGTACGGGCCCGGCTGTCCGGGGTACGGCTGTCCCGGCATGTGCTGACCCGGGGCGTACTGCCCCGGGACGTACTGCCCCGGCAGCGGCGGGGCGGCGACCGGCGGCGGGTTGCCGTCGGAGGTCCACAGGCCGTGCGACTGCTGGTGCCGGACGAAGTCCTCGGCGACCAGCGACGCGAGGTTGAAGTACGCCTCCCGCACCTTCGGCCGCATCATGTCGAGATCGACCTCCGCACCGGCGGCCAGATGCTCGTCGAACGGTACGACGATCACACCCCGGCAACGGGTCTGGAAGTGCGACACGATGTCGTCGACCTTGATCATCTTTCCGGTCTCGCGCACACCCGAGATGACCGTGAGCGACCGCGAGACGAGATCCGCGTACCCGTGGGCCGACAGCCAGTCCAGCGTCGTGCTGGCGCTGCTCGCGCCGTCCACGGACGGCGTCGAGATGATGATGAGCTGATCGGCCAGGTCCAGTACCCCGCGCATGGCGCTGTAGAGCAGACCCGTACCGGAGTCGGTGAGGATGACCGGGTACTGCTTGCCCAGCACGTCGATGGCCCGCCGGTAGTCCTCGTCGTTGAAGGTCGTCGAGACGGCAGGGTCGACGTCGTTGGCGATGATCTCCAGACCGGAGGGGGCCTGGGAGGTGAACCGCCGGATGTCCATGTACGAGTTGAGGTGGGGGATCGCCTGCACCAGGTCACGGATGGTGGCCCCGGTCTCCCGCCGCACCCGGCGGCCGAGCGTGCCGGCGTCCGGGTTGGCGTCGATCGCGAGGATCTTGTCCTGCCGCTCACTGGCGAGGGTGGCGCCGAGCGCGGTGGTCGTGGTCGTCTTGCCGACACCGCCCTTGAGGCTGATCACGGCGATCCGGTAGCAGGACAGCACCGGTGTACGGATCAGCTCCAGCTTCCGCTGCCGCTCGGCCTCCTCCTTCTTCCCGCCCAGTTTGAAACGCGACCCGCCCGCGGCCGGCCGACTGCTCTTCGCCTTCTGCTTCTTGCTGTTGAGCAGCCGGTCCGAGGACAGTTCCACGGCCGCGGTGTAACCGAGCGGCGCGGCACCGGGGTTGGTCTGCTGCCGCTGGTCGTGCTGGATCGGCTGCGGCCAGGCGGCCCCGATGCGGGGGTCGACGGGCGGCTGCGGCGGCTGACCGGCGTGCGGGGGCTGGGACTGGGGCTGGGGCTGCTGGAGGGGGAACCCCTGCTGGGCGGCCTGCGGTTGCTGAGGCTGCGGCGGCAGGGGCTGCTGGGGCTGCGCCTGCGGCGGTACGGGCTGCTGCGCAGGCGGTTGCTGCGGGAAGCCGTAACCGCCCGGCTGGGCCGGGGGAGTCGGGGCGGTCGGCCCGGGACCGGCGGGCGGGAACCCGTAACCGGCGGGGGCGCCGGGACCGGGAACGCCCGGCTGGGGGAAACCGTATCCGGCCTGCGGAGCGGGCGGGACCGGCGCCTGGTGCTGCGGTGGCGTCGGCCCGTCCGGCGCGTTCCAGGCGGCGGGCGCGGGCTGCGGAGCCTGCGGCTGGAACGGCGGCTGCTGCGCGGGTACTTGCGCGTCCATCGGCTGCACCGGTGCCGCCGCGGGGGCCTGCGGCGGCTGCGCGGGCCACTGGCTCGCGGGCGCCGGGGCGGCGGGGTACGGAGGGGGCGGCGCCACCGGCGGCGCCGGGGGAGTCCAGGTGGCCGGAGCCGGAGGGCCGGAGGAGGCCGGAACGGCATCCTGAGGTGCGCTGTCTGTGCCGTCTGTGCTGTCTGCGCCGTCTGGGGGTTCCGGGCCGTCGTCCGCACCGTCAGAACCGGCCACGCCGCCCTCCGGCGCGTCACCCACCACCGGCTTGACGTCCCCGGGTGCGGGCGCATCCGCCTCGGCCACGGCGGCAACGTCTTCGGGGCCTTCGGAGCCCTCGGCGTCGTCCGCGTCGTCCTGACCGTCCTCCGCGGACGTTCCGGAGACGCCGGCGATGTCCTCGTCCTCAAGACCGTCAGCGACCTCGGGGACCTCGACGTCATCGTTCCCGTCTTGAGCCTCGGCCGACTCCGGCCGCGCATCCGGCTTCGGGGCCGCCTCCGCCTCCGCCTCGGGTGCGGTCTCGGACTCGGGCTCCGGGATCTCCCGCTTCAGGGCGGCGGGGGAGAACCGGATGGTGGCACCGCTCTCGAGGTCGCCGTTACCGGAGTCGGGCTCCGGCTCGGGCACGGACGGGGGAGCGGGCACGGGTGCCTCGCCCCGCTCGTTCCCTTCCGAAGGCTGCTGCGGCTCGAAACCGCTCCCCGCCGGAAGCCTGGGCACGCCGACCGGCCCCTCGGACGGCGGAGCCGGCGGTGTGAACGGAACCCCCGGCGCGGGAGCGGGCGGCGGAGACGAGGGAGACGAAGAAGGCGAAGGGGGTGAAGGGGACGAAGAATCGGCCCCCGGCCCGAAACTCCCAGACCCCGACCCCTCCGAAGCATTCTGCGTGTACCAGGCCGGCGGCGCGTAGTCGATGGTGAACTCGCCCGTCGCCTCGACGGAGGACTCCGCGTCGGGCTGGTCATCGCCGGGTGTGGCCCAGCCCCCGCGCGTCCCGTCCCGATCGCTGCTCACAGTTCCTCCTGGTGTGGTCGAACACCCTCACGCCGTGCTGAGGCGACCATTTCTCGTCATCCAGACTTGTTCGAGGGCGTTTTGGGGCGCTGCGATTTCGTCCGATCACGGTCGTCCGACCCACCGGCCCCCCTGGAAGCCGACGTCCGGCCCACGGGTTCTGGCGTCGCGTCCGGTCCCAGCCTAATCGCCACCACTGGCACACCGGCAGGCCCGTCCTGCGAACACGTTGCACAGAGGTGGTGTCTTCAGCATGATCTAGCGCGGAACCCCGGGGCGTTCACGCCCGGGGGGAAGCGCTTCCTGACACTGCTCTGACCCGCACGAGTGCACGGGTCTGCACTATTGACCTCAGCCGGGACGTTTCTGGTTCTCGATGTACTCCTTGATGACAGTGAGCGGGGCGCCCCCGCACGAGGCGGCGAAGTAG
This sequence comes from Streptomyces sp. GDS52, assembly GCF_052246875.1. Lineage (NCBI taxonomy): Bacteria > Bacillati > Actinomycetota > Actinomycetes > Kitasatosporales > Streptomycetaceae > Streptomyces > Streptomyces sp. GDS52. Next base: position 1,858,792 of record NZ_CM125966.1, on the reverse strand, counting down.
GACGGCGACCAGAAGTGCTCACCCCACAGGTACGTGCGGATGTGGCCGGGGAACTCCTGCCGCAGGCGCCGGGCGGAGACGCCCTTGAGGGAGCCTACGAGCCGGGAGACGGCGACCTTGGGCGGGTAGTGCACGAGCAGGTGGACGTGATCGCGTTCGCCGTTGAACTCCCGCAGGTCCGCGCCGAAGTCGGTACACACGTCGCGCATGACCTCTTCGCAGCGCCGAAGGATCTCGTCGGTGAACGGTCCGCGCCGGTGCTTAGGGGTGAAGACCAAGTGCGCGTGCAGGGTGTGGACGACGCTACGACCCCTGCGGATATCGGGGTTTGGTTCCCAGCGTGGTGACATAGGGCAATGCTACGATCACGCCCATGAAGATCGTGACACAGGTCAAGCTCATGCCGGACGCCGCGCAGGCATCCGCGCTTGAGCGCACCCTGGGCACGGTCAACGACGCCGCGAACTGGGTGTCGGAGGTGGCGTTCGAGCACGGCGTGCCGCGCGAATACGAGCTGCGCAAGCACACCTACGCCGAACTCAAAGCCCGCGGGCTGGGAGCGCAGGCCACGCAACACGTCATCAAGAAGGTGCGCGACTCGTACACCACGCTCAAGGCCAACATCCGTGCCGGGAACCTCGGCAAGGACGGTTCCAGGCGTCGCCGCAAGGCCGAGTCCAAGCCGATCACCTTTCGCCCCGAGGCCGCCCAGCCGTATGACGACCGGTGCCTGAGCTGGCAGTACGACCAGCGGACCGTGTCCATCTGGACCGTGGACGGCCGGGTCAAGAACATCCGCTTCGCCTGCTCCGCCGACGCGCTCAAGCTGCTCCAGGCGCACCGGCAGGGCGAATCCGACCTGATCGAGCGCGACGGCGTATTCTACCTCGTCGCCACCTGTGACGTGCCCGAGGCCGAGCAATACGAGCCGGACGGCTTCATCGGCGTGGACCTCGGCATCGAGAACATCGCCACCGTCTCCACCGGCTACCTCGCCGCCGGGCGGGGGCTCAACCGGTACCGCAAGCGACAGCTTGCCCTGCGGGCCAAGCTCCAGAAGAAGCGCACCAAGAGCGCCAAGCGGCGGCTCAAGGCCCGTTCCCGCAAAGAGGCGCGGCACGCCGCCGACCAGAACCACATCATCTCCAAGAGGATCGTGACCGAGGCTGAACGCACCGGGCGCGGCCTGTCCCTCGAAGAACTCAAGGGCATCCGCAACCGGGTACGGCTCCGCAAGCCCCAACGGGTCGCACTCCACTCCTGGGCCTTCGCCCAGCTCGGAGACTTCATCGTCTACAAGGCCGAGCGGGCGGGCGTGCCCCTGGTCTTCGTCGATCCCGCGTACACGTCGCAGACGTGCGCCGAGTGCGGCCACGTCGACAAGCGCAACCGGGTCGACCAGGGGCTTTTCATCTGCCGGGGGTGCGGGGTCGTTGCCCACGCCGACCGGAACGCTTCCCACAACATCGCCACCCGTGGCGAGAGCGTGTGGAACGCGGGGCGTGAGTCACGCGTCCCTGCCACCCCATAACGGGGTGTCTGGACGGAGGAGTCCACCCCAGCAGCCGGCTGGGCGCTACCTCCAAGCCCGGTCCTTCAGGGCCGGGTCAAGTTGACTCCATCCGTCGCGGTGTACCCAGCAACCCGACCTCGGCGTCCGTCGGTTGAGTCATCACGTACTGCCGATCGCGGTCGGCGCACCAGAGGGTGACGCCGTCCGCGAGGGTCGGCAACGCCTCCACCTCGCCCCGGGGCAAGCCCATCGAGCGGCCCAACTCCCCGGCCTCGTCCGGCGACACCCGCTGCACGCCCACGAGACGCGCCTGCCGGATCAGCCGGGGCGCGACGGGGCTGAGATAGGGCAGAAGCGTCAGCACCGACCTCCAGGGTCCGGAGACCACGCGCCCCCGCGGTGGCCGCATGCCGCAGTCGCGCACCACCAGTACCGGCGTACCGGCTGAGGCGCCCAGCGGGGGGACCCGCCCCACGTCGTAGACCGCGAGCCCGTTCTGACCGCCGCCCATGGCGTGGACCATCTGGGTCCACGCCTGCGCCCGCCCGGTCTCCACGGCCACCCGCGCGCCGGTCGCCGCGGCCCGCAGGGCGAACACCTGGGCCGTCCACAGGCCGCCGATGAGCACGACATCGTACGGCGTGGGCCGGTTCAGTCCCAGCACCGCCGACTGTCCCTCGGCGTCCACCCCGATGACGACGCCGTCGTCCCCGATGGGCAGCGACAGCGCGTCCACGTCCTCCGCGGACAGGGTGTGGTGGCCGTGGCGTGGACCGAGCAGGCCGAAACCGGCGTGCAGCAGGCCGCGTGCCCGCCGGGCGGCCGACGGCCGTGCACCGCTCGGTACGTTCCCGGCTCCCGGCGCAGCGGGTCCGTCCGGCCCCTCCGGCCCGTCAGCGGTCCGTGTCGTCATGGCGGTCATCGGACACCTCCGAGGGGCAGAGTGGCGAGCACGCCCGGCAGCTGCTCCCGGTCGAGCCGCGTCAGCGCCGCGCCGGCCTCCCGCGCGGCGCTCTCCACCGCACGTCGTGCTTCGGTCAGTTCCTCGGCGCTGCGCCCGGTGATCCGCAGATGGCCCCGCAGTGACATCTCCCGCCGGTCCGCGCGCGCGAGGGTGAGGCTGACCGTGGTGGCGAGCGCGGGAACCGCCGTGACCCGCGCGACGAACTGGGGCAGCGAGCTCCCGCGGTCGCCGCCCAGGTGCGGCCACTTGCGGATCCAGTACGTGGTGTGCCTGCGGTTGTCGCAGCGCCAGCTCCGGCTGGACTCCTCGGTGCGCCTCTCGTGCCGGTCCGCCCGCCCCGCCTCGGCCGTCACCAGCGGGTTGGCGCAGGCCGACGTGGCGATGGCCGACGTCAGCTCCTCCTCGTCGAGCACCGTGGCGCGGAACCCGGCGCCGGTCAGCCGGCTGACGAGGTGGTCGGCGACCCGTACGACGCACTTCTGCGCGCCGACCAGGCCCCCGCCCCGGGCCGCCACGGCCTCCGGACACAGCTCCGGGGCGACCTTCAACGCGATCCAGGTGATCCGTACCGCGGGAGCGCCGGTCTGCTCCTGCAACGGCGCGTAATTGCTGACGGCCACGGACTGACGCGGCAGGTGCAGCGCGGGCGCGGGCTGCGTGTGCAGCACGATCTGCGCCGACTCCAGGAGGATCCCGTCCACCTCGAGCGCGTCCCGCACCAGGGCCAGCGGCAGCGGCCGCCGGCTCCGCTCGGCGCGCAGGGCGGTGGCGTCCCCCTCCACCTGCACCACCGCGGTGACGAAGGTCCCGTCCCCGATGATGCCGACGGGCCGCCGCTCTCGGCCGCCGTACGCGTACGTGCGCAGGCTCGGATCGCACTCCAGGGCCGGGGCGAGTCCCGGCTCGGTGCCGGGCGCTATCACCAGCTCCGGGGCGCGCTTCCGCCGGGCGCGCAGGGCCCGCGCCGTGGCGACCCACTCGGGCAGGGAACGGCCCCGGCGACGGACGAAGGCCGGCAGGACCAACGCGACGGCGACCACGGCGGCGGGCACCAGCGCCAGGGTGCCGATGGCCCACCCGGTGAGGAGGACGGCTGCCGCGAGCTCCAGCAGGACGATCCGTTGCAGCCGGAACGAACCCGGCCGTCCCGCACGCAGCCTGAGATGGGGACCGCCTCGCGCGGACGGCTGCCGCGTCGCCCGCGACCCCGGTCCGGCGGAGCCGCGTGCCCCCGTCCGGTCACGGCTCGAGGCCCGCGTTCCGGCAACCATCACTCCATCCCCCCAATTCGCCCGCAACTCGCTGGAACTCCGGTACCGCACCAGGCTCCGAAGGGCCCAGGCACCCTACCCGGTCCCCAACTCCCCCCTCACACCAGGCATAGTAGGGGCCGCGTCCGACATCGGCGGGCAGGGGACGGCGATCCCCGGTACTGCCCGGACAGACACGATCGGGACACGGACGCACACGGGCGGGACACGGGGAGAGACACTCACCAATGGCATCTCGGCGGGATCAACTCAACGCCTACACCTTCGCGAAGCGCCGCTTGCTCGCGGCCTTCGTCCAGTCGTTCCCGCACGGTTCCGACGAAGGTGCGCCGCGCCCCCTGCGGGGCGTGGTGCCCGGACTCGTCATCGGCGTGATCGTCATGGCCGTGTTCGGCGCCTGGGGCATGTTCAAGCCCACCGCGCCCAAGGGCTGGGACACCCCCAACGAGAAAGTGATCATCGCCAGCAAGTCGACCACCCGGTACGTCGTCCTGAAGACCGGCGACGAGGCCCAACTGCACCCCGTGCTCAACATGGCGTCCGCCAAGCTCCTCCTCGCCCCCGGAAAGGGCGATGTCGTCACCGTGAGCGAATCGCTCCTGGACAGCGGCAAGTTCCCGCACGGCCTCACCATCGGCATCCCCTACGCCCCCGACCGTCTGCCCTCCGACAAGGAGGCGGGCGCCGCCAAGCGGTGGGCGGTCTGTGAGCGTCCGAGCGCGGGCGGCCGGTCCATCCAGAAGGCCGCACTGGTCCTCGCCGACCGCGAGAAGGAACTGACCGAGGGCAAGCAGAAGCTGACCGGCGGCGAACTGCTCTACGTGGCAGGCCCCGACGGCAAGCGCTTCGTCGTGGACCCGGGCGGCACGGCGTACCGGATCGACGAGGTGGACACCGGCGCCGACCTGGAACTGCTGCTGCGCACGGTCGTCGGCTCCGGACGCGAACCCCAGCGGGTGTCCCGCGAATGGCTGGCGACCCTCCACCAGGGCGACCCGATCACCTTCCCGGACGTCGGGAGCACGCCCGGCACACCCGCGAACGCCCCCGGCAAGCTCGGCGAGTCGGCCGACAAGGTCGGCACGGTGCTCAAGGCGTTCGACAACAACAAGGAGCAGTACTACGTCGTACTGCCCGGCCGGGTCGCGCCGGTGTCCGCCTTCGTCGCCCAACTCCTGCTGTTCAGCAAGGACCTGGCACAGGTCGGGCAGGCCGGCCAGGCACTGGACATGAGCCCCGGGGCGATCGTCCCGGGCGAGCCCTTCGGCACCGAACACGACTGGCCGACCGGCACCCCCGAAGCGGTCAACTCGGCGGCGGACACCAAGGGCAGCCGCAACACGGTCTGCAACGTCCTGCGCGGCGTCGGCGACAAGGGCGCCACCACCCTCAGCACCTGGGCGGGCACCGACTTCCCGGCCGACCTCCCCGCCGGTTCCTCCAGTGCCTACGTCACGCCCGGCTCCGGTCAGCTCTACCGCCAGTTCAAGGGCGCGGAGACGAAGGCGGGCCCCGTCTTCCTGGTCACCGACACCGGCCTCCGCTACGTCCTGCAGTCCAACGCGGACAGCGCCACCGACGACGCCGGGATCGGCATGTCGGCCGAGGAGAAGAAGCAGTTGGAGCAGGAGGCCCAGCAGGCCCAGACACGCCTGGGCTACGCCGACGTGGACCCCGCGCCGATCCCCGCCGCCTGGTCCGCGTTCCTCCCCACGGGCCCCCGCCTGTCCACGGCCGCGGCACGCCAGCCGCAGGGCTCGTAGCGGAGGCCGCCACCCATCATGCGACGCAAGCGCCTTCGCTCCCTCCTCCTCCTCACGCCAGCCGCCGCGACCCTGCTGACGGCGGCCTCCCTGGCCATCGCGCCCCCGGCCGCCGCGGAGGACTCCTTCTCCGACCAGTGCGCATACCCCAACGCCACCTATCCGGGCCGCCCTTGGTCCCTCCAGCGCGTCCGGCTCGACGAGCTGTGGAGCGAGTCCAGGGGCAAGGGCGTACGGGTCGCCGTCATCGACACCGGCGTCGACGTGAGGAACCCCCAGCTGAAGAACGCGGTGGACGTGAAGAGCGGCCGCAACTTCCTGCCCGAGGACCTCAAGGACGAGAACGGCGACCCCGTCGACCGGGGCAACGAGAACGGCACCACCGACACCGTCGGCCACGGCACCAAGGTTGCCGGCATCATCGCCGCCCGGCCCGCCGACGGGACAGGCTTCGTGGGCCTGGCCCCCGAGGCGACCATCATCCCGATCCAGCAGAACGACGCGGAGGGCAACGGAGACACCGACAGCCTCGCCCGCTCGATCGACTACGCCGTCCAGGCCGGTGCGCACGTCATCAACATCTCCCAGGACACCGCGGGCGCCGTCGAACCGGACCCGAAGCTGGAAGCGGTGGTCGAGGAGGCCCTGGCCAAGGGGGTCGTCGTCGTCGCGTCGGCGGGCAACGACGGAGTCGGCGGCAACACCAAGAAGACCTACCCCGCCTCCTACGAGGGCGTCCTCGCCGTCGCCGCCTCCGACCGCAACAACGAACGCGCGTCCTTCTCCCAGTCGGGCGACTTCGTCGGCGTGGCGGCACCGGGCGTCGACATCATCTCCACCGTTCCCCGCGGAGGCCACTGCGCCGACAACGGCACCAGCTTCTCCGCGCCGTACGTCGCGGGCATCGCGGCGCTCATCAAGGCCGAGCACCCCACCTGGACCCCGCGCCAGATCGTCGCCCAGATCGAACAGACCGCGGAACGCACCATCGCCGGCCACGACCGCCTGGTCGGCTGGGGAGTGGTGGACCCGGTCCGCGCGCTGACGGAGGACGACCGGCCGGTCGAGTCCCCCCGGCCCGACGAAGGCCTGACCTCGGCCGAGGCACCCACCGCGGCGAAGCTCCCGCTCGGCGAGACCGCCGACGAACGCAACGCCCGCCTCGCGACCTACGTCACCGTCGGTGCGGCGGTCCTGGTGGCAGGGCTGGGCGGAACGGCGGTGGCGATCCGGGACGCCCGCAGACGGCCCCGGACGGCGGGCGTTCGCAGGGACCACACTGCAATGTGAGAAAGACCGCTCGACCACGGTCGGGGTGTCCGTGACCGAAGTGAGAGCCATATTGTCCGGTGAACGACGGGCGAGGGCCTGCAGAGTGTCAGTACCACGACTGGATATGGCAGTTGGGGCTGTCGGTGCGGGTCACTAGAGTGGTTCCGTTGTGATTCCGTTGTGGTTGCGGTCGTGATCACCGCAAGAGCGCGAACCGTCGGGTGACGTGCGCGGATCCGGCCACAGCACGGGGAGAACGGGGAGGAAGCGAAGTGCTTTTCGCAGACGGGGGCGGAGGCGCAGCGGATCTGCGCCGCGGTGTGATGGCGTTGTCGACGTTCAAGAAGCGGGTGGACGACCTGCTTTCCACCTTCGAGGAATCGCCGGGCGGTTCGTCGAAGGTCCGGGCCCACAGCCTGCCGGAGACGGCCTTCGGCAGCGGCGCCTTCCCGGAGGGCAAGATGCTCCACCTGGAGTACGAGCGCGTCCATGAGCGCATCACCGCCCTCTCCAAGTCGCTGGGACTCCAACTGGAGGCCATGCAGATCGCCGTACATGGCGTGGACGTCACCTTCGACAACCTCGAAGAGGAACAGCGCCGGCGGTTCCACGAGATCCGGCTCGAGGTCAACCAGACGCGGGAAGAGATGCTCGACCAGCACGACAAGCGGGAGAACCGCGCTGGCCAGACCGACGCGGGGTACTGATGAGCGGCGAAGAGAACAAGCCGGACCTGCACCAGGAGGAGCGGCGGGAGGCGCTGGCACAGAACAACATGCTCGACGCTGTCACGAGCATGACCGGCCTCGCCGTCAGCCCGTTGGGTTCGGTCCGGGGCATCCACTTCGGTTCCACGAGCTTCGAGGACTACAAGCTCAACCAGATGATCGACATCGTCGAGTCCGCCAACCCGGAACTCCTGGAGTCCGCCGGCACCGCCCTCGTCGACGCCCGGGACGCCATCCAGAAGGCCGCCGACGAACTCGAGGACAACCTCCTCGGCGACATCGACTGGAAGGGCGAGTCCCAGACCGCCTTCACCAAGTGGGCCACCAGCCTCGTCAGGACCGCCAAGGGCATCGCCGACTACGCCGATGTCGTCGGCACCCAGGTCCTGGCCGCCGGCTCCGGCCTCGCCTCCGTCCGCAAGTCCATGCCCCCGCGCGACAACCGCACCGACCCCAAGCGGGTCGAGGAGCTCCCCGAGGCCAAGCAGGTCGAGAGCAACGACGAGTACACGGCAGCGGTGAAGGCGGAGGACCACCGCCAGGAAGCCATCAACCAGATGTACCGACTGGCGTCGTTCTACACGGTGTCAGCGGGAACGATGGCGAAGGAGGAGGAGCCGGTATTCCCGAAGATGCCGGATGCGGGGGTCCCGGAGCCGTGGGGCGGTGAGAAAGTGGAGCCTCCCCGAGTGCGGGTGACGCCAGGGCTGCCGGGGGCCGAAGATTCGGCAGTCGTAGACCGACAGCCGGTTAATTCACCTGCCGGGCGGTCGCAGCCAGTTGGAGATCTAGCGCCCGTCACCAGGGAAACAGTCGATGCCGTTGCACGTCTAGACCAACGAGTCGGCACGGAGATCAACAGCGCTGGTACGTTGCCGCCCCAGGAGGCCATGAAGCCGACCACGGCCACACCACCAGCGACGGCTGGGCCCGTTGGTCAGCAGGGATCGATTCCTCCCATCGTCCCCAGCACGGCTACACCCGCTCTTCGCGGGACCGTCGGACGCACCAGGGGGCCCAGTGGCATGCCCGCGGCCAAGGTTCCCCCGTCGGCACAGGGACGAGCCGGGGGCACAACAGGCAACACTCCGGCAGGTCGTACCGGACCTGGTCCCTTGGGCCAGAATCCACGTGCTGCTGCGCCGGGGCCGGTGGGAAGCCGCGGGACCGGCCCTCTGGGACCAGTAGGACGTACCGCGCTGCCGGGGCAAGCAGGGAGCCCCGGAACTGGTCCTGTGGGACGTGGCATCGTCGGCGGGGTACCGAAGCCTGGAGGACCGATGCCCGGACACGTCGGAGGTGTCCCCCGTGGTCCTGTAGGTGCTATGGGAGCCTCGCCGTCCGACCGTAGTAGTCCCGGGCGTAGCGGTGGTGTTATCGGCGGGCGGCCAGTCACTGGCGCTGCGCCTGGCGGGAATGGCTCCAAGTTGCCGCGCGGCACGGTCATCGGTGGTGAAAGTGCACCTGGTTCGCGCACGACTGGGCAGAGGCCCGGTCAGCACGGGGTGATCGGAGTGCCTTCTACGACGTCGAACACAGGGCAGGCTTCCCGCCGTTCCATCAACAGCCCTGACGGTGTCGTCGGAATGCCCAACGGGAGAGCTCCCGGCCCAAGGAACGGAGTACGCACCACTGAGGCATCCTCCGGGACGCAACGTGGTGCCACAGGTAATCGCGGCTCCGACACGGGCCGTTCACGTCGCGATGAGCGGCGCAGTGATCCGTCGGCGACCGACTGACCGGACTGAAGAAGGACAGACAGAAGCATGGTGTCAAGGTTCAGCCGACGCGTCAGGCGGAGCGCGACCTCTCGGGAGCGGCACAAGAGGTGGAGCACTTGTGTCTGCTCAGCACTTGGGGCTGTACTCATCCTCTCGGCAGGTCTGACGTCCGGTGCAGCAGCTGCAGACGCCCAGTCGCAACAGTGGTACCTGTCGGCGATGAAAACCGATGAGATATGGAAAGTGAGCACCGGAAAGGGGGTCAAGGTTGCGGTCATCGATTCTGGTGTCAACCCTGAAACTCCTTCCCTGAAAGGGCAGGTACTCACGGACGAGGTGCCACGGACTGTCGCTTATGGGGCCACTGATGATTACGATGGCCATGGCACAACCATGGCGGAACTGATCGTCGGCACCGGCGCGGGTGGGGGCCTGAAGGGGCTTGCTCCCGGAGCCAGAATCGTGCCTTACCGGATCGTGTTCACCGATGTTCTGAAGGACAAGGCGGAGATAAGTAAGACTCCGAGCCCGGCCGAAGCGATCAGAGCAGCTGCTGACAGCGATGCCAAAATCATCAATATGTCATTTGGAAGCCCGGGTGACAACTCCGAAGTTGAGTCGGCCGTAAAGTATGCTCAGTCCAAGGGTAAATTGATGTTCGCCTCCGTGGGGAACGATGCGGAAAGAAAGAGCCTCATCGGATATCCTGCCGCCTATCCCTATGTAGTCGGTGTTGCTGCCTCGGACGAGTCCGGAAAGGTAGCGAAGTTTTCGGAGTACGGAAACTACGTCGACTTGGCAGCTCCTGGGATCAACATGCCCGGCTGGTGCGACGCAACCTTCCGCTCGTACTGCGATCAGGGAGGAACGAGCGCCGCCACCGCTCTCACCTCTGCCTCCGCCGCCCTTATCTGGTCCGCCCACCCCGACTGGACCGCCAACCAGGTCCTCGCCAGCCTTATCGACACCGCCGGCCGCGACTGGGCGAGGGACGACCCGAGTGTTTACCTCGGCTACGGCCTGATCCGTCCGCGCAAGGTCCTGATGGACGAGGACTTCAAGCCCGTCCCGCCCGGCACCGACCCGCTTGCCAAGGAGAACGCCACCGGAGTCCTGGACGAATCGGGCGACCCGGTGGCCTCCACCACCTCACCGTCTCCCCAGCCCCCGAAGGGTACGAAGGACACGTCGGACGACCAGAACTCAACAGCCGCCTTCGACACGGGGACTTCCGACAACACCACCCTCTGGGTGACCCTCGGAGCCGCAGCGGCGGTCCTGGCGATCGGGGGCGGCGCCTTCGCCGTGATCCGCTCACGACGACGCGCATAGGAAAGGCGCACACACCAGCCGGCCCCCGGCACAACCGACCACCCACCACCACGCGGTGCCACACCGCACCGCACCACCGCTCTCACGAAAGGGACTGCCGACATGGCTGAAGGCCGCAAGCTTTACGAGGCCCAGGTAGAGAAACTCCAGACGAACGTCGTCGACCGGTACGACTCGATCAGGCAGTCTCTCGTTCGACTCCAGGCAACGATCGACATGATCGAGAAGCACTGGACCGGCCAGGGCGCCATCGCCTTCGACAAGAAGCAGACGGAGATCAACAGCCACATGGCCTCGATCGGCCGGATGCTCGACGACTTCCTCGAGGGCATCCAGCTGAACAAGGCCGACAAGCGCAAGCTCGAGGACCAGATCGAGGCCGACGTCGCCAAGATCTCGGTGGACGACCTCGGTGGAAAGACCTCGGCACTCAGCAAGTACTGACGCGAGTCCGCGAAAACGATCTGCAGGATCCCCAAGAAACGAGGAAGACATGTCCGCACCCCATTACGGCGAACTCGCCGTCACCTACGGCACCATGGACGCGCTCGCCACCGAACTCGGTGACCAGGCCAAGAAGCTCGAGGAGGACCTCGAGGCCCTCAAGAAGGCGGTACTGGACGCGGCCGCGGGCTGGGGCGGCGAGGCCTACGAGGAATTCACCAAGAAGACCAAGCAGTGGGACCGCCACGCCTCCGGCATCCACCAGGCATTGGTCAGCATCGGCAAGACCGTCGGCACCGCCGGCGGTGACTACCGAGGCGGCGACCTGAGGGGCGCCAGCTACTTCATGTAGGGCGACCGCGCACAGCGCACGCAGAAAGCGAACAGGGTGGACACGCGCGGGAGGTGTCCACCCTGTCGTCTATCCACAATCCCGTTTTCTCAGCTTTTCGTAAGCGTGACGTCAGGGCAGGAATACAGGTCGGCCGCAGAGGCGACGAAGGCGTCGAACGTTTTCCCGTGGACCTTCGAGACCCGATCCTGCTTGTCCGAAAGGGCGCCGGTGTACTCGCGGTTCCAGTGAGCGGCGAAGTACACGTCGCCTTCGGCGCAGTGCAGAATTGCTTGGTCGACGGCGGCGATACCTTGGCTGTTGGGCAGCTCGCGGAAACCGTGAGTGTCCTGAAGGGCTGCGTCGACCATGTTCTGGTCCGAGGTTGCGGCGAAGGAGACGGTGGCCCCGGCACTGCCGGCCAGGGTCAGATCGCACGCCCACACGTCCTTCGCGTCCCTGCTGATCTGCTCCTGATCGGGTTCGGCGACACCGGTAATCACAGTGTCGTCGGGCAAGGAGAAGCCCGGCAGTCCGCATACCTTCCCGACGTCCGTTGTGCGCACGCCGTCAGGTGCGGCGAGTTCCGGTGACTCTTCCAGCGACGGGGTGGCGCATCCGGCGTCTGCGGCGACTTTCTGCGCGGCGCGAGCCAGGAGCCGGGCCAGCCCTTCCGGGTCGGCCTGGCCCTTCGTCATGGTGGCTTCGACGGCGGACACACCGTCGTCGTCGGGCGGGATGACACGGGTTCCCCGTATGTTGCCCACCTTGCCCCAGCACGACTTCGGCAGGACGACGTAACCCCCGGTAGGAGCCACGGCTCCACTCGTTTCCCCCTTGAAGTAGGAACGTGCGCCGGGGTTCTTCCACACATGAGTGGTGTACGGGAAGGGTCCGTCCTCGTTCGCGGTCGTCAAGGTGACTTGCTGGTCCGTGTCCCCGAGGAAGCGACTGGTGCGCTCGATCACGCACGTGAATTCCGGCTCGCCGGGGGAGCTTTGCACACGCCCTTCCGAGACCCGGCCCGAGGAATTCAGGGCACCCTGTGCGTCCGCAGACTCCACCCGCTGGTCGCAGAATGAGGCCGACCCCAGCACATTCGTGTTCTGCCACATGTGCGTCGAGACGAGAGCACTGACGGCAACCAACGTTCCCGCAGCGATGAGCAGTGACTTCTTCCTGTGTGGGCTGGGGGGCATGTGTGTATCGATTCCTTTTTTCGGGCTTGCGCTCAGCGGGACCGCAGAGCTTCGTACGCGGTCTGCCGTCCGGAAATGTAACTCTGCTGGGCCTCGCCGGCGGCGTCCTCGGCGACCTCTGGGGCCAGGCTTCGCTCCTCGCCCCACCTGTCGAAGTAGCGGTCGATGTTGTCTTGCGCTACGTCGTTGCTCCGGTTCAATTCCTCTTTGGCCAAGGAACCCTCTTCTGCCTGTACCCCCGCCAGCCAGTTATTGAGAGAGATGTCCACCAGGCGTTGGGACATGTCTCCTACTATCGGAATGTTGGTGATCATGCCGCCACCGAGGTGGTAGCCGTAGAACCGTGTATCGGTTGCATCGGAAATCTTGTCGTCGTGTACGTCCATCTTCACGTCACCGCCGACGGCGTTAAGAGCACCAGTGACTTCGCCATACTTGCGGGCTTCGTTCAGGGCAGCGGTAGCGTTCGGGAAATCCTTGTCCATCAGTTGCTCGGACATGTAACCCTGTTGCGCGTGATAAATGCGCTCGAAGTTCTGGATGTCGTCTGCTTCCGATACGCCACGCATCATGCGTATCAAGCTGCTGCGGCTGTTCTGAATCTGGGAATCTTCGCCATTCTCGTAGATTTCCGCCCTGCCGGCGCGGCCACCCGGAGCGTCGCCGTTGATGGTCTCCACAACATCCGGTGAGTAGTCGGCAAGTGCCTGAGAGAGAGGCCCGCGCAAGGCGGCGTAGTCATCACCGGCCAGCAGTTCGTCGGCCTTCCCTGTGCGCGGCTCCTTCTTGTCCTCACCGAACGTGCCGTCAGCATGTCCGTAGTCCAGGAGGTTGACCGTGGCGTGCATGACACGGGCTTGCGCGGCCGTGTGGTGACTGAATTCGGTTCCATCGGCTCCCGCCACGTTGCCCGTGGCTCCTGTGGCCAGTGCGAGTCCCAGTCCTGCTCGTACATCCTGGTCGAAAGTGTCCTCACCCGTCACCTCGACCTTGCCCTGCCAACGAGTGGTGTCGACATGGTTCCAATCCCGCTCCGCGAGCAGGTACGTGAGGTTGTCGTTCTTTCCGTCGGGGCCTGGGTCGAGATAGCTGATGGTCGTGCTCGGGTCCTTGGCCATGATGCCCAGCACGCCGTCGAGCGGATCATTGGCGAACCAGCCGTCGTCCTTTCCGCTGAAGTGGCCACTGAGGTCCCATATGTCCGGGTCCCCACCCTGTGTTTTGTCTTCGACGGCTCGAATGTCGGTGGCCAGGTCCTTGAGGAACTGCCCGGAGTATCCGTCGCCCGCTTGCATCAGAGTGACCAGGCTCTGGTAGCCACGCACTTGCTGACCGTGGCCGACGCCGACTGAAATTTTCTGGTTGGCGACGTCGAGATCGAACTTCTGGACACCGGCCTTCTGCATGTCGGTGCGGAACTTCCTGTAGAAAGCGGAGTCGGGGTTCTTCGTCGCTGTCGCCAGGGAGTTGGCCAAGCCCTCCTGAAGACCCGCAAACGTTCCCCTGTCCTTGCCGCCGTGGCTGAGCGTGCTGAGCCGGTTGGTGAGCTCCATGGTCCCCGAAGCACCCAGACCGCTGAGGAGGGTTTGTGTGAACTCTTTACTCTTGGCGTTGTCTCGGAAAGCGCGGTCCAATTCGGCGAGTTGCGCGGCGGAGACCTTCTCGCCTCCCGCGATCCTTGTGGCGATCTCCTCGGCGTTCTCGGCCTCGTACTTCTCGATGTCACCCTTCGCCTGGCCGTTGAAGCCGTTGAAGGTGCCGTCCTGGAGGTCGGTATCGACGACGACGGCGTTGAAGGCGATCTCGACGCCCTTGTCGGCGTCGGTGACGGCCTTGACGAGCTGGTCGATGCGCTCCTGCCAGGAGCGGACGCTCTTGCGGACGCTCTCCTGGAAATCGGGGTCGTGGCGGTAGGCGGTGCGTGTGCTCTCGCTGACCCGTTGGGTGTCGTAGGAGACGACGCCCTGGTCGGACACTTTCATGTCGGCCTCGATGGCCTCTTGGCGGGCGGTCCTGAGCTTGCCGCGGAGGTCGACGAACTGGGTGTGGGCGTCGCGCAGGAGGGAGGCGATGGCCTTCGCCTCGGTCTGGGCGTCCTGGTACTCCGTCAGCGTGGTGTCGAAGCGGCGGTTGGCGGCGTCCGCGCTCAACCCCAGCCAGGTCTGGCCCATGGATATGCCGTGCACGTCCCGCTTGTAGGCCTTCTCCTGCTTGCTGAACTCCTTGGCCATGTCGTCCCAGCCGTCGGCTGCGCTGGTGAGCGTGGCCAGGTCGGTCGTCATGATCTCGTGGTACGTCGGCATGGGTCCCCGTGGTGCGCGTCGGCGTGAACGGTCGGTGGCGGGAGGGGGCGGCTCAGTAGGCGTCCAGGTTGGAAGACTGACGCACGCCCTGTCCGACGCTGAAGTCGGTTTTCTGGAAGAGGATGTTGGTGCTGCGCAGGGCTTCCTTTTCAGAACTCAGACGGGACATCAGGTTCTGCACCTGCTCGCCCCAGGTCTTGTGCGCCTTCTTCAGTGCTGTGGAGGTGACCCACCCGTGGCCGTCCTTCGCGGCGAAGGCCTTGACCGCGGCGTTGGTCTCCTCGTCCGCCCGGTCGCCGGCCTTGCGGGTGTCGGGCTCGAGATTCTCCTCGATGTCCTTGGCCGCGGCCTTCTTCTGAGCAGGGCTGGACGCCAGGTCCTTCCGGCCACTGCCCACAAGCCCCGGCGAGCCCCCTGGATCCGCCGGGTACTGATTCAGCCGTATACCGACCGGTTGCCCGGTCCCACCGGCGTTCCCGTACTGCTCCGCCATGCCTTCATGTCCCCGTCCACTCGATTGGCGTGCGCCCGACAGGCTAACAACCAGGCCGACTTGTGGATCACAAGGGCGTTCGTCCGCCGTGACCGCTGCCTGCCATCACCGACCAGGACAGCGCCCGAGAGTCCCGTCCGTCACGCATGAAGCGCGTGACGGACCCACGAGAGACCACCCGCAGGGGCGTCAGCCCGCGTCGACCTCCTCACGGAACTGCTCCAGAGGCATGACTTGGTCGGCCTTCGGGAGGACGACACTGGTCTCCTTGCCGAAGTCGGTGTACGTCGTGCGGCTCTTGCGCCCGTCGCGCGTCGATTCCATCTTCAGCAGACGAGCAGGGTCCTCCTCGCTGATGTAGTAGACGTCCGAAGTGGGCCCCGATGCTGCGGTAACGGCCTGTGCCGGCACTCCCTCGATGTCGGTGTCCTTGTCGGGAGCGAACGTGCCGGGCGGTACGGCGAAGTAGGCCTCGCATCCCTGCCCGCTCTCCGTGGTCACATAGGTGTCGTCGAGCCGCTCGGGAACGGTGATCTCTATCCCCTTGGACTGCAGGTTCTTCGCCAGCAGGTCCGCACTCGTATAGGTCACGCCATCCTTGCAGTACATGTCGCCCCCGATTCCGGTGAGCTTGATGTGCAGGCCCTGGGAGGGATTCCACCGGATCTCCTGCAACCCTTCGTCGAAGGCGGTGGTTGTGCCGACGGCGCTGAACGGTGTTTTCCGCATGGTCTCGTTCACCTGCTCGATGCGAGCGTCGGCGGAGGCCTCCCCGCCCCCCGCACCGCTGGCCGCTGCGGGGGGCGGGGACGCGCTGTGTTCAGCCTCGTCCTTGTCGGAAGCGGGGCTACAGGCGAGCGCGGTCGTGGCGAGCAGTGCGGTAAGGACAAGCGCACGTTGCGCTGCACGAGCGCGAGTCGACTCCGTGCCCATACGTGACAGAGGGATATTGCTCATCAGTTGAGACACTTCCTTGAATCATTGAGCTCGTTCACTGTCGCCTCCCCTGTGTGAGGACAACTCGAGTGACAGACATCATCCGGTTGGATGCGAAGCGTGCCCTGAGGACGAGGTGACAGGGTCTCAGCCGTGCCAAGCCGTATTCGACGGGTGATCTAAAACAGGCGAATATGGGGTGGTCGGCTGGTGTGCCCCGCACTGCCGAGGCGTCAGGCTCAAAAGCTTCGCCCTGTCTTCTCCGGTACATCCCAGAGCGGAATCACCATCGGGACGGGGCCACTCAGCTCAGCAGGAGGCGAGTACCGCCCGCTCCGCCCTGCCTTCTTGCCCCCGTTTGCTCGATTGGCGTGCACTCGCCAGGCTAACAACCCTGCCGACTCGTGCTGCTCAAGGGGTGGGGAAGGTTGAATGTCCACCGTAAGACACAGGGTTGGCGCCCCGTTGAGCACAGAGGAGGGGTGGTCGGAAGCCAGAACTTGGCTTCCGACCACCCCTCCTCTTCAGGTCAATCGCGCGCTGTCATCCGTACGAACGCCGTCCACTGGTCGGCACCGACAGTGAGAACCGGACCGCCGGGCCGCTTGGAGTCGCGGACCAGTACGGCCGTACCGGTGTCCGCGACCTCGACGCAGTCGCCGCCACTGCCCGAGCTGTAACTGCTTTTGAACCAGCTCGGCTCACCAACGGCAGGCTCGGGACTGCTTGCCTTCATGTCTCTCCCAACAGCTTCTGGATGAAGGCCAGGGATTCCCTGGGAGTCAGCGCCTGTGCTCGGAGTACGCCGTACGTCGCTTCCAGCGGACTGACCTTCTTGGGCACGGTGTACAGGATGCTCGCCTCCTGTACCTCCATGTACCCAATCCTGCGCTGGTCCGGGAGGTGGATCAACGTGAATGCCCCACCAAGTCCCGCATGTTCCAGGCGCTCTGTCGGCATGACCTGCATCTCGACGTTGCGTTCGTGCCCGAAGATCAGCAGTTGCTCCAGTTGGTCACGCAGCACCCGGTGACCGCCAACAGGGCGGAGCAGGACCTGTTCCTCGATGACGAAGCTCAGGAGCGGGGCAGGCCGCCGGGCGAACAACTTCTGTCTCTCCAACCGTGCGGCCACACGCTGCTCGATGACCTCCTCGCTCAGCAGCGGGCGCCACATGGTGAAGACGGCTCGTGCGTACTCCTCCGTTTGGAGAAGCCCTTTGACCACATGATTGTCGTAAGCGTGCAACTCGGCAGCTTGCAACTCCAACTCCGCGTACCGCCGGAAGAACCCTGGATACCGGGCCTTCGCCACCTCCTCCTTCATGGCCATCAGCACGCCCCGCGCGTCCACCGCCCGGTCTACGGCGTCGATCAGCTCGGGCTTCGGGATGCGCCGACCCTGCTCCACTGCTGCGATCTGAGCCTCGCCGTAGCCGACCTGGCTCCCCAGCTGGGTCTGGGTGAAGCCGGAAGCCTCGCGCAGGAGCTTCATCTGGCGGCCGAAGCAACGCAGGAAGTCGGTGCTTGAGTCCGGTTCCGCTCCGTCCGCTCTGGAGTCCGCTCCCGTGTCCATCGCTCCGCACCTCCTCGTGACCGGCCAACTGCACCGTTTTTCGCAGCGTAGGGCGGGCGGGTGCCGATCGAGGGCGGAAGGGCGCGTATTGATCCCTGAGGGTGAACGTCCCACGCGAAAATCATGTTCACTCGCAGTGTTCGCATGTGCGCGCTGTGTGTGTGGTGCTGTCGCTGCAAGTCGGCCCCGCGACGATTGCAGCCGTTCACCAGGGCCCCGAAGCGCCGAACGACGCCAAACTCAAGGCCCTTCCGTAGTTGCGGAAGGCGGCGAAGGAGGTTGCCGCGGCGGTCGACGGGCTGCTGACCATGCGGCATCCCGCGGGTCCGTCCGAGCTGTCAACTCCCGGTTGCTACAGGCCGAGGGCGGCGAGGTGCCTGGTCAGGCTCCATGCCGGGGGAGCCAGAGGCACGGCGAACTCGCGGGATGGTGCACAGCCCGCCGGCCGTGGTCCAGGTGGGCGTCCGCTGGAGAGGGAACAGCCGGGCATAGAGCGGGGCTTGTACGGGTGGCCGCGTTCGACCAGGTCCCAGAAAAGACTCACGGGTGCCCCGGAGAGAACGTTCTGGCCAGGGCAGCGAAAGCCGTTGATAGGTTTACCCGTCGTGCGATCAAGTGAGTACGACCTCGACTTCCGTGACCGGGCCGGCCGAACTCGATCCTGGGGCATCGGCCTACTGGTCGTGGCCGGGCTGCTGTGGACCTGGTGCACGCTGCTGCTCCTCACCCCGTACGAGGTGGACCGCAAGCCCGACGACCGGTACTCCGTGAAATGCCAGTCGCGGCTGCTGACGGAGCACGGCACGGCCAACAGGGGTCTGAGGCACGGCGACCACTGCCAGAACGAGCGCGACTGGCCGGAGGCCGTGGCCGTGCTGGGACTGTCCGTGCCGGTGTCCGTGGCCGGAGCTGTCCTGTTCACCATCGGCAGCGTCAGTCGGCGGATGAGTGCCCACGCCGAGGCGATGCGCGAACTGGACCGGATCGCCGACGAGCGCAAGGCGTGGGCCGCCCGCGAGGGGTGAGGCCCGGGGCATCAAGACCGCACCCGCGCGCGGGGTAAGGCCCTCAAGGGCACAACGCTCGGTGGCGGCTCAGAGTCGGTGACTACCGGGCGGTCTGCACCGTCGAGGACGGGCAGCTCATCGTGTGGGTCCTGACTGTGGGCAATCGCCGCGAGGCCTACCGCCAGGTTCCGTGAGCCGCCCTGTGCGCGGCTCGCACGGCCGAGACCGGCGCTGCTGCGCATCGACATGTACGAGGTGACGGACGAAGTCAGGGTGCGTCCGCTGCCGTCCTGGTGCTGTGACCGTATGGCTTCACCGGGTTGGTGAAGTGTCGGCGGGGCTGGCTATGTTCTCGGCATGATCGACGCGGAGGTCGTCTCACTCTTGGCCGGATGTTCTCACTGTCCGTACCCCGGGATGTGGCAGGCATCCCCTTTTGCGGAACGCACGGTCGGAGGTGCGCGGTATGCCCTGGTCGCGGTCGACCCAGGGCTGAGCGCGTTCGCTCTGCGGCGTGATGACGGCTCGCTGTGGTGTCTGCCGGAAGGCGGTGCTCCCCAACTGGTGAACTCCAACATTGAGGCGTTCGTCGCCTTCAACCGCGCTTATGAGGAGGCCGCTGCTGAGGCCGCTGCATACGAGGGGCCCGGTGACGGTCTGGGCGACGACGAGGCCGTGGACCTGGCCGAGCAGGCCGCCGACGCGCTCACTGAAGCGCTGCTGGAACGATTCGAGATGCTTGACGCCGAGGCCGTTGCCGACGAGAACTCCTTCTGGCACATCGGGGCTGAGGAGCTGGGCTACGGCATGAGTGTGTGACCACGCAGAACGTCGGAGGGGCTGCTCAATCTGCAATGCCGAGGGGGCGTCCGCCCCAGCGGATGCCCTTCTCGCCGCGGATGCGGGCGCGTTCCTTGCATTGGGCGGCGAGTACGCCGGGCAGCCGCCCCGACACGTCCGACGCCCTCGTCCGGCGTCCCTACAGCGCACTGCCGTGGGGGTGTCGGGCCTGGTGAACGGGTTGTTGCTACGAGATCTTCGGGGCATGACGAGTTCTCCCCAGCGGCAGCGACCGGCAGCTTCAGCCCTCCCCTTTGCCGAGCAGAGGGCCTTCACCCTCCGCTTCTCCGCCACCCCACGCGGTGCCCGGCTCGCCCGGCGCCTCGCCTCCCAGCAGATGGACGCCTGGGGATGGGCCTACGGCAGCCCGGCCCACGACGCCGTCGAGCTGGTCGTCGCGGAACTGGCCACGAACGCCGTCACCCACGGCCGGGTCCCCGGCCGGGACGCCGAGCTGCGGCTGGCGGCCGAACCCTGCGGCACGCTGGTACGGGTTGAGGTGAGTGACGCGCGGGGGGAACGAAAGCCGGTGATGCTGCAGGGCGAACGGCCCGACATGGACGGCGGGCGTGGGCTGGCCCTGGTCGAGGCGCTGGCCGGGGAATGGGGCGTCACCGAACGGTCGGGAGGCCCGGGCAAAACCGTCTGGGCCGTCGTCGCCTGCATCACTCCCCGCCCCCTCGGCCCGCGTGCCGACGTGGCCTTCGGCTCACACGGCCTGCACGTCCCGGGAGGGCAGCCCCCGGTGCGACCAGAACATCGGCGCGTCCGCCGTCCTCCGGAGTGAGGTCCTTGTCCTCCGCCTTCAGGAACCCCCGCACCACGTTCGCGGTGTACGCCTGCCAGGCGGAGGCGAGGGCGCTGTACGCGTCGGGGTTCTGGTCGTACCGGCCTTCTGCCGCGCCCGCCTTCTGTCGCGCGGCGTCTCGCAGAAGGGCCGCGACGGGCCCCGGCGTCCGTCCCCGGCCGGCACCGGTCCGCAAGGAGCAGGGACCGGTGCCGGCCGAGCCCTCAGAGGGCCTCCTCCGCCACCAGTCCCGTCTGCACCAACGGCCTTCCCCGCCGTCGGGACACGAAGACGCCCCGTCCCGTGGGCATCGGCCGCGGCCGGACTCCGCCCAGGACGTCGCCCTCGGTCGGGTCGCCCGCCAGCACGACGCCCTGGGCCCCCAGCTCCTTGATGCGCTGCATGAAGGCCTCGTACGAGGCGCGGCTCGCGCCGGCCGTCGAGCGCGCGATGATGAAGCGCACGCCCACGTCCCGGGCGAACGGCAGCATTTCCGTCAGGCCGCTGAGCGGGTTGCCGCTCGACGTGGAGACGAGGTCGAAGTCGTCGATGACCACGTACACCGTCGGCCCCTGCCACCAGCTGCGCTCACGGAGCTGGCGTGCGGTCACGTCGGCGGTGGGGGTGCGGCGCTTCATCAGGTCGGCCAGGGCCGCCATGTGGTGTTCCATGGCGTTGGACATCGGAATGTACTCGGCGAGATGGGAGTCCGGTGTGACGCCCAGCAGGGAGCGCCGGTTGTCCACGACGAACAGCTTGCACTCGTCGCCGGGGTAACGCGTCGTCAGCTGCTTGATCAGCAGGCGGAGCAGGTTCGACTTGCCGGACTCGCTCTCGCCGAAGACGAGGAAGAACGGGTCCTGGTCGAAGTCGACGAAAACGGGTTCCAGGTTGTCCTCGTCGAGCGCGAAGGCGATGCCGCGCTCCGGGAAACGGTCGCCCGGGGGCAGTTGCTGCGCCGGGAACTCGCGCGGCAGGAGACGGACCTGGGGCGCGCCCGGGGCCTGCCAGTGCCGGGAGACCTCGGCCGACAGCGCGGCGGTGGCGTCCGCCAGGTCCGTGTCGGAGGTCAGGCCGTCGATGCGCGGCACCGCCGCCATGAAGTGCAGTTTCTGCGGGGACAGACCGCGGCCGGGCACCCCGGTGGGGACGTTCGCGGCCACCTTGCGGTCCAGTTCGGAGTCCATCGTGTCGCCGAGCCGCAGCTCCAGCCGGTTCAGCAGGCTGTCCTTGAGCGCGGACCGCACCTCCATCGAACGGGAGGCGGACAGGACCAGATGGATACCGTAGCCGAGGCCGCGGGCGGCGATGTCGAGGATCACCGGGTCCAACGCCTCGTACTCGGTGCGGAAGTTGGCCCAGCCGTCGACGACCAGGAAGACGTCGCCCCACGGCTGGTCGGTGACCGTGATGTCGCCGCGGGCCCGCCGGGTGCGGAACTCGGCGATGGAGGAGATGCCCGAGGCCCGGAAGTACTCCTCGCGGCGGGCCAGGATGCCGTAGACCTCCGCCACCGTGCGCCGCACCTTCTCCGGGTCCAGTCGCGAGGCGATGCCGCCGACGTGCGGCAGCCCGGCCACCGCGGCCATGCCGCCACCACCGAAGTCCAGTCCGTAGAACTGCACTTCGTGGGGCGTGTGGGTGAGCGCGAAGGAGCAGATCAGCGAGCGCAGCAGCGTCGACTTGCCGGACTGCGGACCGCCCAGGACCTGCATGTGGCCCGCGGCGCCCGAGAAGTCCACCCACAGCGGGTCACGGCGCTGCTCGTACGGCTTGTCGACGATGCCGACGGGGACCACGAGCCGTCCGGCACCCTCGTAGCCGGGCTGGGTGAGGCCCCGGCCCTCCACGGCGGTGAGGCCGGGCAGCAGCGCGTCCAGCGACGGCGGGCTGTCCAGCGGCGGCAGCCACACCTGGTGGGCCGCCGGACCCTGGGCCTCCAGCCGGCGGACGACGACGTCCAGCACGGTGTCCGCCAGCGCGTCGTCCACCTCGCCGGCGCCGTCCGCCGAGTCCGCGCGCTGCCGCGGCACCGGCGCGTACCGCACCGGGACCTCGGCCGCCGTGAACAGCACCGGCCGCCGGTCCAGCGGCAGCGGGCCGTCCGAGGAACCGGCGCCCTGCGAGCCGGAACGGTAGACACCGGAGACGTACGCCGCCTTGAAGCGGACCATCTCGTCGGTGCCGAACTTCAGGAAGCCGGACCCGGGCACGTTCGGCAGTTCGTACGCGTCCGGCACGCCCAGCGCCGACCGCGACTCGGCGGCGGAGAAGGTGCGCAGACCGATGCGGTACGACAGGTATGTCTCCAGTCCGCGCAGCCGGCCCTCCTCCAGCCGCTGCGAGGCCAGCAGCAGGTGCACGCCCAGCGATCGGCCGATGCGGCCGATCTGCACGAACATGTCGATGAAGTCCGGCTTCGCCGTCAGCAGTTCGCTGAACTCGTCGATGACCAGCAGCAGCGAGGGGATGGGCTGGAGCGGTGCGCCCGCCGCGCGCGCCTTCTCGTAGTCGTGGATGTTGGCGTAGTTGCCCGCGTCACGCAGCATCTCCTGGCGGCGGTTGAGTTCGCCGCGGATGGAGTCGCCCATGCGGTCGACGAGGGTGAGGTCGTCCGCCAGGTTGGTGATCACGGCCGCCACGTGCGGCATCTGTGCCATGCCCGCGAAGGTCGCGCCGCCCTTGAAGTCCGCGAGGACGAAGTTCAGGGTCTCGGAGGAGTGGGTGACCGCGAGCCCCAGCACCAGCGTGCGCAGCAGTTCCGACTTGCCGGAACCCGTGGCGCCCACGCACAGGCCGTGCGGGCCCATGCCCTCCTGGGCCGCCTCCTTGATGTCGAGCATCACCGGACGGCCGTCCTCGCCGACACCGATCGGCACCCGCAGCCGTTCCGCCTGGGACCGCGGCCGCCAGGTGCGCCGGGTGTCGACGGAGGCGGCGTCGCCCAGGTTCAGCAGATCCGTGAACTCCAGGTTCGCCAGCAGCGGTTCGTCGTCGTCCCCGCCGGAGACCATGCGCAGCGGCGCCAACTGCCGGGCCAGCGCCTCCGCGGACTCCTGCGACAGGACGTCGGGCGTTCCCTCGTAGACGACGCCGTGCGCCGACTCCAGGCGCAGTGAACGCGGCCGTACGAGGACGGAGAGGTCACCGTGGGTGCCGACCGGCTCGCCCTCGACCACCTCGACGACCGTCACGCCCTGCAGGCCCTCGGGGTTCGCCAGCATGGAGTCCGGCGGGAGGGACACGCCGTCGAGGACGACGACGAGGTGCGGGGTGTCCGGCAGGGGGGCGGCGTTCGGGTGGAAGCGGGGACGGCCGGTCAGGCGTGCGGCCAGGAGATCCTCGAGCTCCTGGGGATCGCCGCTGATCAGACGGCGGGAGCCGGCGCCGTCCGCGACACCGGGCAGCTGCGCGTGCGGCAGCCACTTGGCCCACTCCCAGTGCCGCGCCGCCTCCCGGCCCGTCGCGACCGCGACGATCAGGTCCTCGGGGGAGTGCAACGAGGCCAGCGAACCGGTCAGGGCGCGGGCGGAGGACCGTACGGAATCCGGTTCGCCACCGAGGACGACGTGGTAGAAGGCGCGCAGGGAGACCGCCATCGGCAGGTCGTCCAAGGTGCTGTGGACCGCGACGAACCGCTGCATCGCGCCCGCCGTCAGCGGCTCCAGCTGATCGACCGGGGCCGTCTCGGGGGCGACCAGCGGGGTGGCCAGGGACTGCGGACCGAGGCCGATGCGGACCTGCGCGAAGTCCTCGTCGCCCGGCCGACGTTCCCACACCCGGCTGCCCTCGGCGACCAGCGCCCACAGCTGCTCCGGGGAGGGGTGGAGGTAGTACTGGGCGTCACGCTGCGCCTTCGCCGTCTCCAGGGTGGTCCGGCGGGTCCGCGACAGGTAACTCAGGTAGTCACGGCGCAGATCGGCGATCTGACCCTGGGAACCGCGGCGGAAGCGGACCACCATCGCGATCGACATGGCGATCGTCGACGCGATCATCACCATGCCCATGATGCGCATGAACGGCTGCCCGCTCGTGAAGAAGAAGACCACCGAGCCGCCCATGCCGAGTGTCGGCAACAGCTGCATCAGCACGCTTTCCTGATGCCCCCGAGGCAGCTCGGGCGGCGGTTGCACGACCACCTCGCCCGTGGGAACCTCCGGCGGCAGCGCCCTGGGCGGACGTTTGACGACGATCTGGCTCACTGCTCACCAATCCCCTTGCCGGCCCGCCGGATTGCCGTCCGCCACCCCGTGTCTGGCGGACGAGGGCCGCCGCGCGATCCTACTGATCCCCTCACACACCTGCGGGCGGTAGGGTGCCGGATGTTCCCGTGAGCACACGCGAACCCGTCGGATGCACGGGTATTCCGGGTGATGTGCGCGGTATGGCGGCTCGAGGATCCGCTCGACGGTTTCCCGTCCGCCCCGTACAGCTTTGTACCACCCCGTACACCCCGTACAACCCCGTCCTGCGGCGGACGCCGGGAACGAGGCGCGGGACCACCACACCGCAGACACAGCAGCACTGAGGGGGAGCAGCACGTGAGCATGACGGCCTCCACGGCGGCCACCCGTACGGGCGGACCCGGCCAGACAGCCCCGTCCGGGACGTTGCCGGGGTTCGGCTTCTGCCGGGTCACCATCGTCGCGCCCGACAGCCGGATCGACGTGGCGCTGCCCGACGACGTACCGGTGGCCGACGTCTACCCCGAGATCCTCAGGCTCTCCCGGCAGACGGCCGCCGAGGGCGCCCCGGTCGGCTACCACCTGGTCCGCCGGGACGGCACCGTCCTCGACAGCTCCCGCTCCTTCGCGGCCCAGCGCATCCTCGACGGTGAGCTCCTCACCCTGCGTCCCTTCTCCGAGTCGCTTCCCCCGGCCGTCGTCGACGACGTCTCCGAAGCGGTCGCCTCCGCGGTCACCCGGGACCGGTCCCTGTGGCACGGCGACCTCACCCGTGCCGCGGGCCTCGTCGGCGGCGGCGTGCTGCCCGCCCTGCTCGCGTTCGTCGCCTGGAACGCCGATCCGCGGCACGACATGCACGGCCTGCCCGGCATCCTCGCGGGCATCGCCGGTGTCCTCCTCGTGGTGCTGGGCTGTGTCCGCGCCCGCGTCTACGACGACCGGGCCGCCGCCGTCGCGCTGGGGCTCGGCGCACTCCCCAACGTGGGGGTGGCCGGCTCGGGCCTGCTGTCGCTCTCCGAGGGGCAGGGCGTCGGGAAGCTCCAGTTCCTGCTCGCCTGCGCGGCCGTGCTGGTGGCCTCGGTGATCCTCGCCCTGGTCTCTCCGCGGGGCGACGGCCCGTTCGTGGCCTTCGTGGCCGCCTCGGGCCTCGCCCTGGTCGCCACCTTCGTGGCGCTCCTGAGGGACTGGACACCGGCCGAGATCGCCGCGCTGTGCGCTCCCGTCGCCGTCGGCGCCCTGGCCTTCCTGCCGGGCCTGTCCCTGCGTTTCGCCCGTCTGCCCATCGGCTTCGAGGCGCCGCACACCACCTCGCGCGCCTACGGCGCCGACCCCGAGCCCCATGAGCCGGTGGACGCCGAACGCATCGAGGCCCAGGCCCGCCGCGGCCACGAACTCCTGGTCGGCCTGGTCGGCGGCTGCTCGCTGCTCGCGGTCGGCTCCGCCCTCGTGCTCAGCTTCTCCGACGGCCTCTGGTCGCTGCTGCTCGCCCTGGCCACCGGAATCGCACTGCTCATGCGGGCGCAGCTGTTCCGCTACACCGCGCAGGTCGCCACCCTGCTGACCGCGGGGCTCGGCTCCCTGGTCGCGCTCGGTCTCGGTCTGGCGCTCAACCCGCCGGACGCCCTGGTCCGCGAGGCGCTGACAGGGGACCGGGCCGGTCTCGACATCCGTACGATCTGGCTGATCGCGGCCATCGCGGCGGTGTCGGCGCTGGTCACCGCGATCGGCCTGGTGGCCTCCCGCAACGGGCTCACGCCCTTCTGGGGCCGCTTCCTGGAGATCGCCGAGGGCTTCGTCCTGCTGACACTGGTGCCGCTGGCGCTCGCCGTCTTCGGCGTGTACACGACGGTGCGGTCGATGACCGGCTGACGCGCGACCTGACGCGCGACGTCCGGGAGGGCGCACACCCGTGTGCACGCTCCCGGACGCGTACGGCGGTCACTCCGCCTCGGGACCCGCCGGCTCCAGGTCGAACTCCCCGTCCCGCGCGCCCAGCACGAACGCCCGCCACTCCGCCTCCGTGTAGCGGAGCACGGTGTCCGGGTCGAGGGAGGACCGCATGGCCACCGCGCCCTCGGGTAGATAGGCGATCTCGACCCGCTCCTCGTGCTCCTCGGTGCCCGGCGCGCTGTGCCATTCGACGCCGGAGATGTCGAGGGCGTAGAGCTCGTCCTTCTCCCGCTCCTTGCGTGCCTTGATCTCCTCAGCCGTCTCCGCCATGTCGCAGCGACCCCTTCCCGACGTGTGAATGGTCCGACGGCCGGTCCGATGACCGGTCCGAGCGCTCACCCTAGTGGCACCCCACGTCCCACCTGGGCGGTTCCGCGGACCGTGGTAAGGGGGCCCGCCACCGGCTGGTACTCTGGGCGACGGACGTATGTGCGCTGTGTGCGCGCCGTGGAGCCCCGCTCCACAGGCCGCGCCCAGCGGATCCCGCCTCCCGAGTCATGGAAGATCCCCCGAGATGAAGACCGGGGGCACTCGGTGGCCCTTCACAGACCATGAGGAGCAAGCGTGTCGCTCGACGCCGCTACGAAGAACCAGATCATCTCCGAATTCCGCACCAAGGAAGGCGACACCGGCTCCCCCGAGGTCCAGGTCGCCCTCCTGTCGCGTCGGATCTCCGACCTGACGGAGCACCTCAAGACCCACAAGCACGACCACCACTCCCGTCGTGGTCTGCTCATCCTGGTCGGTCAGCGCCGCCGGCTGCTGCAGTACCTCGCCAAGAAGGACATCCAGCGCTTCCGTGCGCTGGTCGACCGCCTCGGCATCCGCCGTGGCGCGGCGGGCGCCCGGTAAGACGCTGTGACGGGAGCGGTTCCCTGGGAAAAGGGGACCGCTCCCTTTGCTGTACGTGCGGAGTGTCACCCCCTCTTTGTAGTGTGGTAGCGCAACGCAAGAACGCAGGAACACCGAATCGCCGTGACGACCGGTACCGCACCCGGTGACCGCCGTCACGGGCACCACCCCGACGTCCTCGGACGTCATGACGTACGAGGAGAAGCGCACCTCGCCGCCGCCGGTCCTCGGTAGTGGCCCCCGGGAGAGTCAACCCGGGAGCTTCGATCGAAGACCGGCCCGCACCAGAAGGCGTGCTTCTCCACAACGTCCCTCCCGCCACACGGGCGAGGGGGACCAAAGACGACAAGTAACGGAGAGAACACTGGTGGAGAACGAGACCCACTACGCCGAGGCCGTCATCGACAACGGCTCCTTCGGCACCCGCACCATCCGCTTCGAGACGGGCCGCCTCGCCCGTCAGGCCGCAGGTTCCGCCGTGGCGTACCTGGACGACGACACCATGGTGCTGTCGGCCACCACGGCCTCCAAGAACCCCAAGGACCAGCTCGACTTCTTCCCCCTGACGGTGGACGTCGAGGAGCGGATGTACGCGGCCGGCAAGATCCCCGGCTCCTTCTTCCGCCGGGAAGGCCGGCCCTCCGAGGACGCGATCCTCACCTGCCGCCTCATCGACCGCCCGCTGCGCCCGTCCTTCAAGAAGGGCCTGCGCAACGAGATCCAGGTCGTCGCCACGATCATGGCGCTCAACCCCGACCACCTGTACGACGTCGTGGCGATCAACGCCGCCTCCGCGTCCACGCAGCTGGCCGGTCTGCCCTTCTCCGGCCCGATCGGCGGCGTCCGCGTCGCGCTGATCCGCGGCCAGTGGGTGGCGTTCCCGACGCACACCGAGCTCGAGGACGCCGTCTTCGACATGGTCGTCGCGGGCCGCGCCCTGGAGGACGGCGACGTCGCGATCATGATGGTCGAGGCCGAGGCCACCGAGCAGACCGTCAAGCTGGTCGAGGGCGGTGCCGAGGCCCCCACCGAGGAGATCGTCGCGGCCGGCCTGGACGCCGCGAAGCCCTTCATCAAGGTCCTCTGCAAGGCGCAGGCCGACCTCGCCGCGAAGGCCGCCAAGCCGACCGGTGAGTTCCCGACCTTCCTGGACTACCAGGACGACGTCCTGGAGGCGCTGACCGGCGCCGTCCGCCCCGAGCTCGCCCAGGCGCTCACCATCGCCGGCAAGCAGGAGCGCGAGGCCGAGCTGGACCGCGTCAAGCAGCTCGCCGCCGAGAAGCTCCTGCCGGAGTTCGAGGGCCGCGAGAAGGAGATCTCCGCCGCGTACCGCTCGCTGACCAAGTCCCTGGTCCGTGAGCGCGTCATCAAGGAGAAGAAGCGCATCGACGGCCGCGGACTCACCGACATCCGCACCCTGGCCGCCGAGGTCGAGGCCATCCCGCGGGTGCACGGTTCCGCGCTGTTCGAGCGTGGCGAGACCCAGATCCTGGGCGTCACCACCCTCAACATGCTCCGTATGGAGCAGCAGCTGGACACCCTCTCCCCGGTGACCCGCAAGCGCTACATGCACAACTACAACTTCCCGCCCTACTCCGTCGGTGAGACCGGCCGCGTGGGCTCCCCCAAGCGCCGCGAGATCGGCCACGGCGCCCTCGCCGAGCGCGCCATCGTGCCGGTGCTGCCGACGCGCGAGGAGTTCCCGTACGCGATCCGTCAGGTGTCCGAGGCCCTCGGCTCCAACGGCTCGACGTCCATGGGCTCGGTCTGCGCCTCCACCATGTCGCTGCTGAACGCCGGTGTGCCGCTCAAGGCCCCCGTCGCCGGTATCGCCATGGGCCTGATCTCCCAGGAGATCAACGGCGAGACGCACTACGTCGCCCTCACCGACATCCTCGGTGCGGAGGACGCCTTCGGCGACATGGACTTCAAGGTCGCCGGCACCAAGGAGTTCGTGACCGCCCTCCAGCTCGACACCAAGCTGGACGGCATCCCGGCCTCCGTCCTGGCCGCCGCCCTCAAGCAGGCCCGTGACGCCCGCCTCCACATCCTCGACGTGATGATGGAAGCGATCGACACGCCGGACGAGATGTCCCCGAACGCGCCGCGGATCATCACCGTGAAGATCCCGGTCGACAAGATCGGTGAGGTCATCGGCCCCAAGGGCAAGATGATCAACCAGATCCAGGAGGACACCGGCGCCGACATCACGATCGAGGACGACGGCACCATCTACATCGGTGCCGCCCAGGGCTCGCAGGCCGAGGCCGCCCGCGCCACGATCAACAGCATCGCCAACCCGACCATGCCGGAGGTCGGCGAGCGCTACCTGGGTACCGTCGTGAAGACGACCACCTTCGGCGCGTTCGTCTCCCTGATGCCCGGCAAGGACGGTCTGCTGCACATCTCGCAGATCCGCAAGCTGGCCGGCGGCAAGCGCGTGGAGAACGTCGAGGACGTGCTCGGCGTGGGTGCCAAGGTCCAGGTCGAGATCGCCGAGATCGACTCCCGCGGCAAGCTCTCCCTCATCCCCGTGATCGAGGGCGAGGACGACGAGAAGAAGGACGACGCCGACAAGTGACGTCCCACGGCTCCAAGGCGACGGCCCGCACCTCCCCGGAGGCGCGGGCCGTCGCCCGTACCCAAACCCTCATCCAGGGCGAGAACGGCATCGGCACCGTCCGCAAGACCACCCTCCCCTGGGGCCTGCGCATCGTCACCGAGACCCTGCCCTCGGTCCGCTCGGCGACCTTCGGCATCTGGGCGCACGTCGGCTCCCGCGACGAGACCCCGGCCCTGAACGGCGCCACCCACTACCTGGAGCACCTGCTCTTCAAGGGCACCCACCGCAGGTCCGCCCTGGAGATCTCCTCCGCCATCGACGCCGTCGGCGGCGAGATGAACGCCTTCACGGCCAAGGAGTACACGTGCTACTACGCACGCGTGCTCGACACCGACCTGCCGCTCGCCATCGACGTGGTCTGCGACATGCTGACCGGCTCGCGCATCCGCGAGGAGGACGTCGACGTCGAGCGCGGCGCGATCCTCGAAGAGATCGCGATGACCGAGGACGACCCCGGCGACTGCGTGCACGACCTGTTCGCGCACACCATGTTCGGCGACAACCCGCTGGGCCGCCCGGTCCTCGGCACGGTCGACACGGTCAACGGCCTCACCGCCGACCGCATCCGCCGCTTCTACAAGAAGCACTACGACCCGACCCGCCTCGTGGTCGCCTGTGCCGGCAACATCGACCACGACCAGGTCGTACGCCAGGTCCGCGCCGCCTTCGAGGAGGCCGGTGCCGTCAAGGGCCCGGACGCCGAGCCGGTCGCCCCGCGCGGCGGGCGGCGCGCGCTGCGCACCGCCGGCCGGGTCGAACTGATCGACCGCAGTACCGAGCAGGCGCACGTCATCCTCGGCATGCCGGGTCTGTCCCGCACCGACGAGCGCCGGTGGGCCCTCGGCGTGCTCAACACCGCCCTCGGCGGCAGCATGTCCTCCCGCCTGTTCCAGGAGGTCCGGGAGAAGCGCGGCCTGGCCTACAGCGTGTACTCGTACACCTCCGGCTTCGCCGACTGCGGCCTGTTCGGCGTGTACGCCGGGTGCAGGCCCTCCCAGGTGCACGACGTGCTGAAGATCTGCCGCGACGAACTCGACCAGGTCGCCGAGCACAGCCTGTCCGACGACGAGATACGGCACGCCGTCGGCCAGCTCCAGGGCTCCACCGTCCTCGGCCTGGAGGACACCGGCGCGCTGATGAACCGTATCGGCAAGAGCGAACTGTGCTGGGGCGAGCAGATGTCGGTCGACGACATGCTGACCCGAATAGCCTCGGTCACGCCGGACGAGGTCCGCGCGGTCGCCCGCGACATCCTGGGGCAGCGGCCCTCGCTGTCGGTCATCGGCCCGCTCAAGGACAGACAGGCCGCCCGGCTGCACGACACCGTTGCCTAGCGGGCCCAGCGGACCCGCTGGGCTCCCGACCCTCCACGATCGATCCCCGACCCTCCACGACCCCCGGTCCTCCCCGACCCCTCCGGTAAGGAAGCAAGGAAGATGAGCAAGCTGCGCGTGGCGGTCCTCGGCGCCAAGGGCCGGATCGGGTCCGAAGCGGTACGGGCCGTCGAGGCCGCCGACGACATGGAACTGGTGGCCGCACTCAGCCGGGACGACCGGCTGGAGACCCTCGCCGAGACCGGCGCCCAGGTCGCCGTCGAACTGACCACCCCGGCCTCGGTCATGGGCAACCTGGACTTCTGCGTACGCCACGGCATCCACGCGGTCGTCGGCACCACCGGCTGGACCGACGACCGCCTCGCACAGCTGACGGGCTGGCTCGAGCAGTTCCCGGAGACGGGTGTGCTCATCGCGCCGAACTTCTCCATCGGCGCCGTGCTGACCATGAAGTTCGCGCAGATCGCCGCCCCGTACTTCGAGTCCGTCGAGGTCGTCGAACTGCACCATCCCGACAAGGTGGACGCCCCCAGCGGCACCGCCACCCGCACCGCCCAGCTCATCGCCGAGGCCCGCCGCCGGGCCGGCAGCGCCCCCGCCCCGGACGCCACGGCCACCGCCCTGGACGGTGCCCGCGGCGCCGACGTGGACGGGGTGCCGGTGCACGCCGTCCGGCTGCGCGGCCTGCTCGCCCACCAGGAGGTCCTGCTCGGCGGCGAGGGCGAGACCCTCACCGTCCGCCACGACTCCCTGCACCACAGCAGCTTCATGCCGGGCATCCTGCTCGGCGCCCGCCGCGTGGTGACCACTCCCGGCCTGACCTTCGGCCTGGAACACTTCCTCGACCTGAACTGAGCACGAGCCGACCCATGCGCGCGAAGATCTCCTACGCCGTCACGGCCGCCGTCCTGGTCGTCTACTTCGTCCTGGTCGGCAGCCGCGGCGTGCTGCTCATCCAGGCCGGCACGCCCCTCACCGTCACCTTCGGCGTGGCGGTGCTCATCCTGCCGGTCATCGGCGTGTGGTTCCTGTGGAAGAACACCGAGTTCGTCCGCAACGCCAACCGCCTCGCCGCCGAACTCGACGCCCAGGGCGGACTGCCCGTGGACGAGCTGAAGCGCCTGCCCAGCGGCCGTATCGACCGGGACTCGGCCGACGAGGTCTTCGCCCGGCGCAGGGCCGAGACGGAGGACGCCCCCGACGACTGGCGCAGTTGGTTCCGGCTCGCCGTCGCCTACCACGACGCCCGCGACACCGCGCGTGCCCGCAAGGCGATGCAACGGGCGATCGCCCTGCACAAGGCCACCCCCTGACGCCGTGACAAAAGAGCCGGGGCCCGGTCCGCAGGTGCGGACCGGGCCCCGGCTCATGACGACATGAAGTCCGGCCCCGACGGGCAGGGTCAGTCCCGCCGGTACTCGTCGGCCCAGACCTCCACCGAGTCGGCCGCCCGGTCGAAGGCCGGGTCCCGTCCCAGGAAGTCCGCGTTGTGCGAGGTCAGCAGCGGAGGCAGGGTCTCCGTGGATCGCCCCCGCCGGGTCAGCAGCAGCGCCTGCCCCTGCACCGTCCGCGGCAGTCCCAGCCAGCGCACCGGCTGCTGCACCGTGCGCACCGTGACCACCTGGGCCCACGGCGTCGTACGGGTGCTGAACAGGCTCACCTGCCGCAGCCCCTGGGCACTCACCCACGTGCCCATGCGCAGCAGCCGCAGCGCCCAGACGATGACGACCAGTGCGAGGCCGAAGACCACGCCGGCCGACGACACCGGGGCCGTCGCGGCGATGATCACTGCCGCGAACAGCACGAACGAGGCGAGCAGCAGCAGTACGGCCGCCGCCCCCACGCGCCACGGCCCCGGACGGTACGGGCGCCGCCAGCGGTCGCGGTCGTCGTGCGGCAGTGCGACGTCGTCCGCCGTGTCGAAAGCGCGATCGGCCGTCAAGAAGGGCAGGGGCACGGCTGGTCCTCACTTGATCCATGCATGGGCTGTGCTCGGTGAGGCTACCGACCTGCATGCCCCCTCACCACCCTCGGGGGGCCCGGTCGGAGCCGGAGCCCCCGCCCCCCGGTGGTTCACCGCGCCCCATCCGGCGCGGGGCGTTGTCCGGTCCGGGCTCCGGATCAGCGTCCGTCGGACGCCTGTGACTGCTCGGTCCCCGTGGCCGACTGGTCGATGGACAGGGCGGGCATCCCGAGGATCAGGGACCCCACCAGACCGGCGACGATGCAGAGGCCCAGCAGCCAGCGCCCGGCCAGCTCACCGGCGGAAGCCCGCTCGCGCGGCGGGGGCGTGACATTACTGCGGAACCTGTCGGCAGTGGCAATGAAGGCGAACGGCACGGATTCCCGTCGACCGAACATCAGTGGTGCTTCTCCTGTCGAATCTCGAACGAATCACTCTCATCAACACAAACGAGCGACACGCTCAAAAAGTGCCCAGATGGGGAAATTCGTCGCGGCACGGTCCGTCTCCCCGCCGTGGCGGGCGCCCCGTAGAGTGGACGCCGACCTGCAGATGCGATGTGACGGGAAGTGCTCTCTTGACCTCCGCCGACGACCTCCAGCCGTCAACCCGTGATGGGCTCACCCTGCGGAGTGACGTCACCGTCGAGCTGGTGAAGTCCAGCGCCTCGGACTCGGACGTCCTGTTCGCCGCCCGTGTGTCGACCCTCGGCGAGCAGTCCATCGGGGAACTGCAGAAGGACCCGGAGCGCTCCAAGGGCCTGATCAACTACCTGATGCGGGATCGGCACGGCAGCCCGTTCGAGCACAACTCCCTGACGTTCCTCATCAGTGCGCCGATCTTCGTGTTCCGTGAGTTCATGCGCCACAGGGTCGGCTGGTCCTACAACGAGGAATCCGGGCGCTACCGCGAGTTGCAGCCCGTCTTCTACGTTCCCGACGCGTCCCGCAAGCTGGTCCAGGAGGGGCGCCCGGGCAAGTACGTCTTCGTCGAAGGCAGCCCGGCCCAGCACGAGGCCGTCCAGAGCGTGCTGGGCGACTCCTACCACCAGGCCTACGAGGCCTACCAGAAGCTGCTGGCCGAGGGTGTGGCCCGCGAGGTCGCCCGCGCGGTGCTCCCGGTCGGCCTGTACTCCTCGATGTACGCCACCTGCAACGCCCGCTCGCTGATGCACTTCCTCGGCCTGCGCACCCAGCACGAGATGGCGAAGGTCCCGTCCTTCCCGCAGCGGGAGATCGAGATGGTCGGCGAGAAGATGGAGGCCGAGTGGGCCCGGCTGATGCCGCTCACCCATGCCGCCTTCAACGCCAACGGGCGCGTGGCGCCGTAGCCCGTGCGGCCGGCACGGTTCGCGTGGCGCTCGCAGCTCCTCGTGTCCGCCGGTGACGGGCCTTGCTCGCAGGGCTGAGATCACGCAGGGGATATCAGTCCTGCGAGTTGTCCGTATTGCGGTATTCGCGGTAATTCATTTAGCCTGATCGAACGGGCCCGGCACTGCCTGAACCCCCGAGCAGGCAGTGCCGGGCTCCACCTTTGTCCTGTCTTGTCGCCTCCCCGAGGGCAGACCCCGACTCGAGCAGCGAGTAGCGTGTAACCCATGGCTCCGACCTCCACTCCGCAGACCCCCTTCGGGAGGGTCCTCACCGCCATGGTCACGCCCTTCACGGCGGACGGCGCACTCGACCTCGACGGCGCCCAGCGGCTCGCCACCCACCTGGTGGACGCAGGCAACGACGGCCTGATCATCAACGGCACCACCGGCGAGTCCCCCACCACCAGCGACGCGGAGAAAGCGGACCTCGTACGGGCGGTCCTGGAGGCGGTCGGAGACCGCGCCCACGTGGTGGCCGGGGTCGGCACCAACGACACCCGCCACAGCATCGAACTGGCCCGCACCGCGGAGCACATCGGCGCACACGGCCTGCTGGTCGTCACCCCGTACTACAACAAGCCCCCGCAGGAGGGCCTCTACCGGCACTTCACGGCCGTCGCCGACGCCGCCGAGCTGCCGGTCATGCTCTACGACATCCCCGGCCGCAGCGGCGTCCCGATCAACACCGAGACGCTCGTCCGCCTGGCCGAGCACCCGCGGATCGTCGCCAACAAGGACGCCAAGGGTGACCTCGGCCGCGCCAGCTGGGCCATCGCGCGCTCCCGCCTCGCCTGGTACTCCGGCGACGACATGCTGAACCTGCCGTTGCTCTCCGTGGGCGCGGTCGGCTTCGTCTCGGTCGTCGGCCACCTCGTCACCCCCGAGCTGCGCTCCCTGGTGGAGTCGTACATCTCGGGAGACGTCCAGAAGGCCACCGAGATCCACCAGAAGCTGCTCCCCGTCTACACGGGCATGTTCCGCACCCAGGGCGTGATGACCACCAAGGCGGCGCTCACCCTCCAGGGCCTGCCCGCAGGGCCCCTGCGGGCCCCCATGGCCGAGTGCACGCCGGAAGAGATCGAGCAGCTCAAGATCGATCTTGCCGCAGGCGGGGTACAGCTCTGACAACAGACTTCGCGCGACCGCTCGCGCAACCCGACTCCACAACTGAATAAGCGGCGGGCCACCGGTGCCCGCGCACCACCACGACAACTGCTTCTGCACGAACGTCATGCGCGCCACGTGCCCCACCGGTACGTGGCGCGTGTGGTGAGGAGAGTCTTTTGAGCCATCCGCATCCTGAACTCGGTCCGCCCCCGCCGCTTCCCGCGAGCGGGCTGCGCGTCACCCCGCTCGGCGGTCTCGGTGAGATCGGCCGCAACATGACGGTCTTCGAGTACGGCGGCCGCCTGCTCATCGTCGACTGCGGAGTGCTGTTCCCCGAGGAGGAACAGCCCGGGATCGACCTGATCCTGCCGGACTTCAGCTCCATCCGGGACCGCCTCGACGACATCGAGGGCATCGTCCTCACCCATGGTCACGAGGACCACATCGGCGGTGTTCCGTTCCTTCTCCGCGAGAAGCCGGACATCCCGCTGATCGGCTCCAAGCTGACCCTCGCCCTCATCGAGGCGAAGCTCCAGGAGCACCGCATCCGCCCCTACACCCTGGAGGTCGCCGAGGGGCACCGCGAGCGCATCGGCCCGTTCGACTGCGAGTTCGTCGCGGTCAACCACTCGATCCCCGACGCGCTCGCCGTGGCCATCCGCACCCCCGCCGGAATGGTGGTCCACACCGGCGACTTCAAGATGGACCAGCTTCCGCTGGACAACCGCCTCACGGACCTGCACGCCTTCGCCCGGCTCAGTGAGGAAGGCATCGACCTCCTCCTCTCCGACTCGACGAACGCCGAGGTCCCGGGCTTCGTCCCGCCCGAGCGCGAAATCTCCAACGTCCTCCGGCAGGTCTTCGCCGGCGCCCGCAAGCGGATCATCGTGGCCAGCTTCGCCAGCCACGTCCACCGCATCCAGCAGATCCTGGACGCGGCGCACGAGTACGGACGCCGGGTGGCCTTCGTCGGCCGCTCCATGGTCCGCAACATGGGCATCGCCCGCGATCTCGGCTACCTGAAGGTCCCACCGGGCCTGGTCGTCGACGTCAAGACGCTGGACGACCTGCCGGACAGCGAAGTGGTCCTGGTGTGCACGGGCTCGCAGGGCGAGCCCATGGCCGCCCTGTCCCGGATGGCCAACCGCGACCACCAGATCCGTATCGTCCAGGGCGACACGGTGATCCTCGCGTCGTCGCTCATCCCCGGCAACGAGAACGCGGTCTACCGGGTCATCAACGGCCTGACCCGCTGGGGCGCCAACGTCGTCCACAAGGGCAACGCCAAGGTGCACGTCTCGGGCCACGCCTCCGCCGGCGAGTTGCTGTACTTCTACAACATCTGCCGCCCGAAGAACCTGATGCCGGTGCACGGCGAATGGCGCCACCTGCGGGCCAACGCCGAGCTGGGCGCCCTGACGGGTGTCCCGCACGACCGCATCGTCATCGCGGAGGACGGGGTCGTCGTCGACCTGATCGACGGCAGGGCGAAGATCTCCGGCAAGGTCCAGGCCGGGTACGTCTACGTCGACGGCCTCTCCGTCGGCGATGTCGGCGAGCCCGCGCTGAAGGATCGCAAGATCCTCGGCGACGAGGGCATCATCTCGCTCTTCGTGGTGATCGACTCGTCCACCGGGAAGATCACCGGTGGCCCGTATGTCCAGGCCCGCGGCTCCGGGATCGAGGACTCCGCCTTCAGCGCCGTACTGCCGAAGATCACGGAAGTCCTGGAACGGTCGGCTCAGGACGGCGTCGTCGAACCGCACCAGATGCAGCAGCTGATCCGCCGCACGCTGGGCAAATGGGTCTCCGACACGTACCGGCGCCGGCCGATGATCCTTCCCGTGGTCGTGGAGGTCTGACGGTCCCGTAGGACAGCTCGTACGGGTGAACTGGGAGCGGGGCGGCCTCGATTTGCATCGAGCCGCCCCGCTCCAGTACGTTTACGGCTCACCCCGACCGGGAACCCGATCTCTTCGAGCATCGGAACCAGTCCCCGGAGGGGCGAGGAAATCCGACTCAGAATCTCTGATAAAGTCGGAGCCGCCGGAAAGGGAAACGCGAAAAGCGCAGCCCCGGAAGGCGAAACCCCGAGGAAATCGGACCGGAAAGATCTGATAGAGTCGGAAACGCAAGACCGAAGGGAAGCGCCCGGAGGAAAACCCGCCAGGGTGAGTACAAAGGAAGCGTCCGTTCCTTGAGAACTCAACAGCGTGCCAAAAATCAACGCCAGATATGTTGATACCCCGTCTCCGGCCTCCGGCCGGGACGCGGTTCCTTTGAAACACACAGCGAGGACGCTGTGAACCGCCGGATCATTCCTCCGGCGGTTCCGCTCCCGTGGTGTCCCCGGAACGCCGGGAAGCATTCACGGAGAGTTTGATCCTGGCTCAGGACGAACGCTGGCGGCGTGCTTAACACATGCAAGTCGAACGATGAAGCCCCTCGGGGCGGATTAGTGGCGAACGGGTGAGTAACACGTGGGCAATCTGCCCTGCACTTCGGGACAAGCCCTGGAAACGGGGTCTAATACCGGATACCCGTCTCCGCAGGCATCTGCGGAAACGGAAAGCTCCGGCGGTGCAGGATGAGCCCGCGGCCTATCAGCTGGTTGGTGAGGTAACGGCTCACCAAGGCGACGACGGGTAGCCGGCCTGAGAGGGCGACCGGCCACACTGGGACTGAGACACGGCCCAGACTCCTACGGGAGGCAGCAGTGGGGAATATTGCACAATGGGCGCAAGCCTGATGCAGCGACGCCGCGTGAGGGACGACGGCCTTCGGGTTGTAAACCTCTTTCAGCAGGGAAGAAGCGCAAGTGACGGTACCTGCAGAAGAAGCGCCGGCTAACTACGTGCCAGCAGCCGCGGTAATACGTAGGGCGCGAGCGTTGTCCGGAATTATTGGGCGTAAAGAGCTCGTAGGCGGCCTGTCGCGTCAATTGTGAAAGCCCGGGGCTCAACCCCGGGTCTGCAGTCGATACGGGCAGGCTAGAGTTCGGTAGGGGAGATCGGAATTCCTGGTGTAGCGGTGAAATGCGCAGATATCAGGAGGAACACCGGTGGCGAAGGCGGATCTCTGGGCCGACACTGACGCTGAGGAGCGAAAGCGTGGGGAGCGAACAGGATTAGATACCCTGGTAGTCCACGCCGTAAACGGTGGGCACTAGGTGTGGGCGACATTCCACGTCGTCCGCGCCGCAGCTAACGCATTAAGTGCCCCGCCTGGGGAGTACGGCCGCAAGGCTAAAACTCAAAGGAATTGACGGGGGCCCGCACAAGCAGCGGAGCATGTGGCTTAATTCGACGCAACGCGAAGAACCTTACCAAGGCTTGACATACACCGGAAACACCTGGAGACAGGTGCCCCCTTGTGGTCGGTGTACAGGTGGTGCATGGCTGTCGTCAGCTCGTGTCGTGAGATGTTGGGTTAAGTCCCGCAACGAGCGCAACCCTTGTCCCGTGTTGCCAGCACGTCCCTTCGGGGGTGGTGGGGACTCACGGGAGACCGCCGGGGTCAACTCGGAGGAAGGTGGGGACGACGTCAAGTCATCATGCCCCTTATGTCTTGGGCTGCACACGTGCTACAATGGCCGGTACAATGAGCTGCGATACCGCGAGGTGGAGCGAATCTCAAAAAGCCGGTCTCAGTTCGGATTGGGGTCTGCAACTCGACCCCATGAAGTCGGAGTTGCTAGTAATCGCAGATCAGCATCGCTGCGGTGAATACGTTCCCGGGCCTTGTACACACCGCCCGTCACGTCACGAAAGTCGGTAACACCCGAAGCCGGTGGCCCAACCCCTTGCGGGAGGGAGCCGTCGAAGGTGGGACTGGCGATTGGGACGAAGTCGTAACAAGGTAGCCGTACCGGAAGGTGCGGCTGGATCACCTCCTTTCTAAGGAGCACTTCTCACCGGCCTCCGGGCCGGTCAGGGGCCAGTACACCGGCGTACGTCCGGTGCTGGTTGCTCATGGGTGGAACGTTGATTAGTCGGCACTCTTGATCGTCTTCTCCGTCCAGTACGGCCCGTCAGGGCATGGAACGCCGGGGGAAGCGGCAGGGGTGCCGGGCACGCTGTTGGGTGTCTGAGGGAACGAACCCTCAGTTGCCGGCCCCGGTACAGCACCGCCCCTGGCGGTGTGTGACGGGTGGTTGGTCGTTGTTTGAGAACTGCACAGTGGACGCGAGCATCTGTGGCCAAGTTTTTAAGGGCGCACGGTGGATGCCTTGGCACCAGGAACCGATGAAGGACGTGGGAGGCCACGATAGTCCCCGGGGAGCCGTCAACCAGGCTGTGATCCGGGGGTTTCCGAATGGGGAAACCCGGCAGTCGTCATGGGCTGTCACCCTTGCCTGAACACATAGGGCAAGCGGAGGGAACGCGGGGAAGTGAAACATCTCAGTACCCGCAGGAAGAGAAAACAACCGTGATTCCGGGAGTAGTGGCGAGCGAAACCGGACGAGGCCAAACCTACGACGTGTGAGACCCGGCAGGGGTTGCGTCGTGGGGGTTGTGGGATCTCTCTTCTGTTGTCTGCCGGCAACAGGACGAGTCAGAAACCGCTGAGGTAGACGAAGGACATGCGAAAGGTCCGGCGCAGAGGGTAAGACCCCCGTAGTCGAAACGTCAGCGGCTCGTTGGAGAGACACCCAAGTAGCACGGGGCCCGAGAAATCCCGTGTGAATCCGGCGGGACCACCCGTCAAGCCTAAATATTCCCTGGTGACCGATAGCGGACAGTACCGTGAGGGAATGGTGAAAAGTACCGCGGGAGCGGAGTGAAATAGTACCTGAAACCGTGTGCCTACAAGCCGTGGGAGCGTCGCATGCAGGCTTGCCTGCATGTCGTGACTGCGTGCCTTTTGAAGAATGAGCCTGCGAGTTTGCGGTGTGTTGCGAGGTTAACCCGGGTGGGGAAGCCGTAGCGAAAGCGAGTCCGAACAGGGCGCTTCAGTAGCACGCTCAAGACCCGAAGCGGAGTGATCTAGCCATGGGCAGGTTGAAGCGGAGGTAAGACTTCGTGGAGGACCGAACCCACCAGGGTTGAAAACCTGGGGGATGACCTGTGGTTAGGGGTGAAAGGCCAATCAAACTCCGTGATAGCTGGTTCTCCCCGAAATGCATTTAGGTGCAGCGTCGCGTGTTTCTTGCCGGAGGTAGAGCACTGGATAGGCGATGGGCCCTACCGGGTTACTGACCTTAGCCAAACTCCGAATGCCGGTAAGTGAGAGCGCGGCAGTGAGACCGTGGGGGATAAGCTCCATGGTCGAGAGGGAAACAGCCCAGAGCATCGACTAAGGCCCCCAAGCGTACGCTAAGTGGGAAAGGATGTGGAGTCGCACAGACAACCAGGAGGTTGGCTTAGAAGCAGCCATCCTTGAAAGAGTGCGTAATAGCTCACTGGTCTAGTGATTCCGCGCCGACAATGTAGCGGGGCTCAAGCGTACCGCCGAAGTCGTGTCATTGCGATATCAACCCCCAACGGGGATCGTGATGGGTAGGGGAGCGTCGTGTGCCGGGTGAAGCAGCCGCGGAAGCGAGTTGTGGACGGTTCACGAGTGAGAATGCAGGCATGAGTAGCGATACACACGTGAGAAACGTGTGCGCCGATTGACCAAGGGTTCCTGGGTCAAGCTGATCTGCCCAGGGTAAGTCGGGACCTAAGGCGAGGCCGACAGGCGTAGTCGATGGACAACCGGTTGATATTCCGGTACCCGCTGTGAAGCGCAAGACATCGAACCAGGCGATGCTAAGTCCGTGAAGCCGCCCCGATCTCTTCGGAGTTGAGGGGAGTGGTGGAGCCGACGGACCAGACCTGCAGTAGGTGAGTGATGGGGTGACGCAGGAAGGCAGTCCAGCCCGGGCGGTGGTTGTCCCGGGGTAAGGGTGTAGCCCGAGTGGTAGGCAAATCCGCCACTCATCCAGGGTGAGACCCGATGCCGAGCCGATTGTGGCGAAGTGGATGATCCTATGCTGTCGAGAAAAGCCTCTAGCGAGTTTCATGGCGGCCCGTACCCTAAACCGACTCAGGTGGTCAGGTAGAGAATACCGAGGCGTTCGGGTGAACTATGGTTAAGGAACTCGGCAAAATGCCCCCGTAACTTCGGGAGAAGGGGGGCCATCACCGGTGAGCACTCTTGCAGTGTGAGCTGGGGGTGGCCGCAGAGACCAGCGAGAAGCGACTGTTTACTAAAAACACAGGTCCGTGCGAAGCCGTAAGGCGAGGTATACGGACTGACGCCTGCCCGGTGCTGGAACGTTAAGGGGACCGGTCAGCTCCATTTCGGTGGGGCGAAGCTGAGAACTTAAGCGCCAGTAAACGGCGGTGGTAACTATAACCATCCTAAGGTAGCGAAATTCCTTGTCGGGTAAGTTCCGACCTGCACGAATGGCGTAACGACTTCTCGACTGTCTCAACCATAGGCCCGGTGAAATTGCACTACGAGTAAAGATGCTCGTTTCGCGCAGCAGGACGGAAAGACCCCGGGACCTTTACTACAGTTTGATATTGGTGTTCGGTTCGGCTTGTGTAGGATAGCTGGGAGACTGTGAGCCCGCCACGCCAGTGGTGGGGGAGTCGTCGTTGAAATACCAGTCTGGTCGTGCTGGATGTCTAACCTGGGTCCGTGATCCGGATCAGGGACAGTGTCTGATGGGTAGTTTAACTGGGGCGGTTGCCTCCTAAAGAGTAACGGAGGCGCCCAAAGGTTCCCTCAGCCTGGTTGGCAATCAGGTGGTGAGTGTAAGTGCACAAGGGAGCTTGACTGTGAGACCGACGGGTCGAGCAGGGACGAAAGTCGGGACTAGTGATCCGGCGGTGGCTTGTGGAAGCGCCGTCGCTCAACGGATAAAAGGTACCCCGGGGATAACAGGCTGATCTTCCCCAAGAGTCCATATCGACGGGATGGTTTGGCACCTCGATGTCGGCTCGTCGCATCCTGGGGCTGGAGTCGGTCCCAAGGGTTGGGCTGTTCGCCCATTAAAGCGGTACGCGAGCTGGGTTTAGAACGTCGTGAGACAGTTCGGTCCCTATCCGCTGCGCGCGCAGGAGTCTTGAGAAGGGCTGTCCCTAGTACGAGAGGACCGGGACGGACGAACCTCTGGTGTGCCAGTTGTCCTGCCAAGGGCATGGCTGGTTGGCTACGTTCGGGAGGGATAACCGCTGAAAGCATCTAAGCGGGAAGCCTGCTTCGAGATGAGGGCTCCCACCCACTTGATGGGGTAAGGCTCCCAGTAGACGACTGGGTTGATAGGCCGGATATGGAAGCGCCGTAAGGTGTGGAGTTGACCGGTACTAATAGGCCGAGGGCTTGTCCTCAGTTGCTCGCGTCCACTGTGTTGGTTCTGAAACCACGAACGACCCCATGCCGGGCCACGGCGTGGTGCGGTTGAGTGTTTCATAGTGTTTCGGTGGTCATAGCGTAGGGGAAACGCCCGGTTACATTCCGAACCCGGAAGCTAAGCCTTATAGCGCCGATGGTACTGCAGGGGGGACCCTGTGGGAGAGTAGGACGCCGCCGAACAAATTGTGACAGGGTTGGGTCCCGAACTTCGGTTCGGGGCCCAACCCTTTTTTGTTCTGCGTCACTTGAAGTTCACATTGCGCCACGAACATCCATCCCATGGGTACTGCTGCACTGCTCAGGGCCGCCGGCGTCGGAGTCGGTGACGAGGTGGTCGTGTCCGCCTTCGGGAACGTGGAAGTCGTCGAGGCTGTCACCCTTGCAGGCGCGTTGCCGGTGTTCGCCGAGATAGATCCGGTGACCTACTGCCTCGCGCCGGCTGCTGTGGAAGCCGCCATAACTCCGCGGACGGCAGCCGTTGTTGCCGTCCACCGCTTCGGCAGGCGGGCAGACATCGCCCGGTTGCACCTCCTCGGGCAGCGGCACGGCTTGCTGATACTGGAGCGTGGGGAGTCGGAGGGGCCGTACGAGGAGATCGCTCGGCGCAGGGAGCGGGCGGCCTATCTCGACGCGAAACTGCGGGGTGTTCGAACGCCCGACGGTGGTGACGGGCACACCTACCAGCAGTACGTCGTGCGAGTGCCCGGGAACGGCCGCCCGGACCGGGACGCTTTTGCACAAGCCGTACGAGCCAAGGGAGTCGAGTGCAGGGTGCCGGTGAAGACCCCCGTGCACCGGCTGCCCGGGTTCCGGCGGTGCGTGTCTCTGCCCGAGACCGAGCGGGCCGCCGACGAGACGCTGGCCCTGCCTGTGGACGCCGTGCTGACCAAGCGGGACATGCAGCGTGTCGCGTCGGCCTGCAACGCGCTGGGAGGGCTGCTCCAGCCGGCTCTCTGAACCGTGGTTGGGAGTACAGGGCCGGTCAGGGTATGATCTATTCCGTTGCCACCGCGGGACACCGCGAAGTGGTAGCAGGCCCCCATAGCTCAGTCGGCAGAGCGTCTCCATGGTAAGGAGAAGGTCAACGGTTCGATTCCGTTTGGGGGCTCCGACAGAAAGGCCCCGCCCAAAAGGGCGGGGCCTTTCTCATGCCCTGGTCCTCAGTCCTGGTGGAGGCCCGGGACGCGCATGGCGAGGATCGCCATGTCGTCGGAGGGGGCGTCGGAGGCGAAGCGTTCCACGGCGCGCATGATGCGGGCGGCGACCGCGCCCGCGGTCAGGCCCGTACAGGTCTTCAGGACCTCGGCGAGGCCGTCGTCGCCCAGCATGTTCAGGCCCTCACGGCGCTCGGTGACGCCGTCGGTGACGCACAGCAGGACGTCGCCCGGGTCGAGGGTGACCGTCTGCTCGTACAGGTCCAGGTCCTCGATGACACCGAGAAGGGGCTGCGGTTCGGCGGCGGGTTCCACGGTGCCGTCCTGGCGAAGGCGCAGCGGGAGGGGGTGGCCCG
Organism: Streptomyces sp. GDS52; assembly: GCF_052246875.1. Lineage (NCBI taxonomy): Bacteria > Bacillati > Actinomycetota > Actinomycetes > Kitasatosporales > Streptomycetaceae > Streptomyces > Streptomyces sp. GDS52. Next base: position 1,814,074 of record NZ_CM125966.1, on the reverse strand, counting down.
CACAGACCACCTTCAACTCCGCGCTGCCGTCCTCCTGCGGGCGCAGTTCGCCGTACAGGAGAGTGAGGAAGCGGCTGCGGGCGCCCTCGTCGAGGATGGCGGAGTTCAGGCGCTCGAGGACCGCCGGGCCGTTGAGGCCCTCGCGGGCCAGCAGTCTCAGGGCGTGCCGGGCCAGCCCGGTGACGGCTGCGGCGTTCGGGCCCGTACCGCAGACGTCGCCGATGGCGAAGCCGTAGGCGCCGTCGCTGATCGGGAACAGATCGTAGAAGTCGCCGCCGACCTCGTTGCCCTCGCCGGCCGCGCGGTAGATGACCTCGACCTCGACGCTGTCGATCACGGGGAGTTCCGGCGGCAGGAGGCTGCGCTGGAGGGACTGGCTGATGGCCGTGCGCTCGGAGTAGAGGCGGGCGTTGTCCAGGGCCAGGGCGGCCCTGCGGGAGAGGTCCTCGGCGAGTTCCAGGATCTCCTGCCGGAAGTGTTCGTCGGTCGGTTTGCCGAGCGTCAGCATGCCGATGACGCGGTTGCGGGCGACCAGGGGGAGGACCACCGTCTCGCCGCCCACCGCGGCGGCCGTGGTGAGGGTGGGACCGATGCCGGGGGCGACCTGGTTGCTCGGGCCGCCGCTCAGGCCGAGGCTGCGCATGGAGGTGCGCAGGGCCGCCTGGTGGGCCACCTCGCCGGGCGCCGGCCATACGCGGGCGCCGGGGGTGGGGACAGGGTCGGGCGGGGCCATCTTCGAGAGCAGGGACTTGATGCCGTCGATGAGTTCCTCGTCCTCGTGCAGGACGTAGGAGAGGTAGGGCTCGGAGGCCTGGTCGGCGATCGTGTAGACGGCGCACCAGGTGGCCAGGGTGGGGACGGTCATCTGGGCCATGAGAGCCAGGGTCTGGTCGCGGTCCAGGGTGCCGGCCAGCAGGTCGGAGGCTTCGACGAGGAAGCTCAGTGAGCCGCGGCGCAGTCGCTCCAACTCGCCCAGGCGGGCCGACTCGACGGCCAGGGCGATGCGGTCGGCGGCGAACTGGAGGCGCAGCGCCTCCTCGTTGGAGTATCTGCCGGCCCCCTCCGCAGCGACGCCGAGAGAGCCGGTGAGGCGGCCCTCGACCTTCAGCGGGACGGTGACGACCGAGCGCATGCCGGTGCCGTTGAGGAGGGGGACCGCGCCGGGCAGGGCGGTGAGGTCGTCGTGGACGGACGGCATCCGGGCGGAGCCGTAGCGGCCGGAGCCGGCCTCCACCGGGACACGGGCGAAGCGCTGTCGGGCGGAGGGCAGGCCGGTAGAGGCGCGTACCTCGAGTTCGGTCTCGTCGTCGGTGGCGAGCAGGAGGAAGGCGGAGTCGCCGTCGAGCATGTCGCGGGCGCGTTCCACCGTGCGTTGGAGGAGGCTGTCGAGGTCGTCGGGGGCGGGCGAGCCGATGAACACCTCGAAGGGGTCGGTGCTCTGACTCTCGGAGGTGTCGGAAACGGGGGCCCGCAACGGGGTCTGCAGGACGGCCCGTTCGTGGTCCCTGACGAGGAGGCACACGGTGGACGGGTCGCCGTCCGCGTCGCGGACGCGCAGGTGGGAGGCGTAGACGGGAGTCACTCGGCCCTGGGCGTCCCTTATGCCGTAGCTGCCTTCCCAGCGGGAGAGTTGGAGCGCCTCCGCGATGCCGGTGCCGGTGCCGGGAGTGTGGGGCCAGGCCGCGAGATCGGTGAGCGGCTTGCCGGTGACCTGGTCGGCCCGGTAGCCGAAGAGCTCTTCCGCGTCCTCGTTCCAGGAGGAGATGGCACCGGTCCGGTCGATCTGCACGACGGCGACGCGGACCCGGGTGTCGGCGATGGGCAGGAGGTCGGACGGCAGTGCCGGACCGGCCGTGCGGGTGCCCACCGGGCGCTCGGGAACGTCGAGTTGGAACCAGACGGTCTTGTAGGTGGGGCTGTACTCCACGCCCCAGCGGTCGGCCAGGGCCGCGCAGAGCTGGAGGCCGCGTCCGCCCTCGCGGTCGGGGCTGCCCATGGTGGCGGCCGAGCCCTGGAGCGGTACTTCGCGTTCCGGGTACCGGTCGGCCACCTCGATCCGTACGCCGTCGTCGCTGCGCAGGCACAGGAGGTCGGCGGAGGTACCGGCGTGGACCACGGCGTTGGTGACGAGCTCACTGGTGAGGACCACGGCGTCGTCGATGATGTCGGCGAACCCCCACCCCTGGAGGGTGTCGCGGACGAAGGCGCGGGCACTCGCGACCGAGCGCCCGACGGGCTCGAAACTGGCGGCCGCGCGCGCGGTGATCACAGAACTCCTCGGCCGGTTCTCTGCGGGCATGGCTCCATGGCCGACCGGTTCGTCCCGCTGGTGCGGCAGGCCGTTCGTCGGCCGTGGGTCCGGGGGCTGGTCCCCCGGGATCAGTCCGGTGGTCATGTGTGCGGCCGCCCTCCGATGCCCGCTCGACTCCGTGCCGGCCATCGCCCGGGCCGGACGGACCGGCGTGGCTGGACAGCCGCATGCAAGGTTACTTACCTTCGCGGTCCGAGCGGATGCCGGTCTGCGGTGTTTCCGTCCGGAGGTGTCCGGGGCCCGGAAGCCGTACGGACGATGTGCGAAGCTGCCGAACAGTTATCGCCTGGTTCAGTGGGGGTGAAACACTGGGCAGGCTTGTTGTTGCGAAGGTCAGGACAGGCGGAGTGTCTTCCGTGCCGGGCGGGCAGCGGCCTCGGATGGCACCCCGGTCGTCCGGGCAGGTATCGCGGTAGTACAAGAACATGCACGAGTCAGCAGAGTAAACAGTAGAAACAGTTTCCACGGGTGCGCCGTGCGGTGGTGCCCGAACACGAGCAGTAACGGTCGACCCCTGCGGGAGGGACACAGTGGAGTCTGGCGCAGCGACGCGGGGCACGGACACGCGCGCGAAGGGCGGACGGTCCCTGAGTGGGCAGGGCAGGGCGCGGGGCGGGACCACCGAGGTGGACTCGGCGGCCCTGAACCGTTTGATGGTGGCCCTGCTGGCGATGCGGGACGGCAACTTCCGCAAGCGGCTCACGGTGTCCGGCGACGGCCCGATGTCGGAGATCGCCGCGGTCTTCAACGAGGTGGCCGACCGCAATCTTCATCTGACGGGTGAGCTGGCGCGGGTACGGCGCATGGTGGGGCGTGAGGGGAAGCTCACCGAGCGCCTGGAGACGGGGCCCTGCGAGGGTTCCTGGTCGACCGCGATCGACAACTCGAACGCGCTGGTGGACGACCTGGCACGGCCCGTTTCCGAGGTCAGCCGGGTGCTGTCGGCGGTGGCCGAGGGTGATCTGTCGCCGCGGATGGAGCTGCGGACGCAGGTCACCGACGGATCGGGGCAGCCGCTGCGCGGAGAGTTCCTGAAGGTCGGCCGTACCGTCAACAATCTGGTCGACCAGCTGTCGAGTTTCACCGACGAGGTCACGCGTGTGGCCAGCGAGGTCGGTACCGAGGGCAAGCTGGGCGGTCAAGCCCGGGTGCGCGGTATGTCCGGTTCGTGGAAGGACCTCACGGACTCGGTCAACACCATGGCGGAGCGGCTGACGGCGCAGGTGCGCGACATCGCGCTGGTGACGACGGCGGTGGCCCGCGGCGACCTGTCGCGCAAGGTCACCGTGCATGTCGAAGGCGAGATGCTGGAGCTGAAGAACACCGTCAACACGATGGTGGACCAGCTCTCGGCGTTCTCCTCCGAGGTGACGCGTGTCGCACGCGAGGTGGGCACCGAGGGCGCGCTGGGCGGGCAGGCGCAGGTGCCCGGGGTGGACGGCGTGTGGAAGGAGCTCACCGATTCGGTGAACACCATGGCCGGGAACCTGACGGCCCAGGTGCGCGGGATCGCGGAGGTGACGACCGCCGTCGCCAACGGTGACCTGTCGCGGAAGGTGACCGTACCGGCGCGCGGCGAGGTCGCCCAGCTCGCCGAGACGATCAACCAGATGACCGAGACGCTGCGGATCTTCGCCGACGAGGTGACCCGGGTCGCCAACGAGGTCGGGGCCGAGGGGCAGCTGGGCGGCCAGGCGAACGTGCCGGGGGCCGCCGGTACCTGGAAGGACCTGACGGATTCCGTCAACACCGTGTTCCGGAACCTGACCACTCAGGTGAGGGACATCGCCGCGGTGACGACGGCGGTGGCCAACGGCGACCTGTCGCAGAAGGTCACCGTGGACGTGGCCGGCGAGATGCTGGAGCTGAAGAACACCGTCAACACGATGGTGGACCAGCTGTCCTCCTTCGGTGCCGAGGTCACGCGGGTGGCGCGCGAGGTCGGTGTCGAGGGTGAGCTGGGTGGGCAGGCGCAGGTGCCGGGGGCGGCGGGTACCTGGAAGGACCTGACGGACTCCGTCAACACCGCGTTCCGCAACCTCACCGGTCAGGTGAGGAACATCGCCCAGGTCACGACGGCGGTGGCCAACGGCGACCTGTCGCAGAAGGTCACCGTCGACGTCTCCGGCGAGATGCTCCAGTTGAAGAACACCGTCAACACGATGGTGGATCAGCTGTCGAGCTTCGCCGACCAGGTCACGCGCATGGCCCGGGACGTGGGCACGGAGGGCCGACTGGGCGGTCAGGCCCGGGTGGACGGCGTGTCGGGCACCTGGAAGGAACTCACCGACTCCGTCAACTCGATGGCGTCCAATCTGACCGGCCAGGTGCGCAACATCGCCCAGGTCACGACGGCGGTGGCCCGGGGTGACCTGTCGCAGAAGATCACGGTGGACGCGCGCGGCGAGATCCTGGAGCTGAAGAACACCGTCAACACGATGGTGGACCAGCTGTCCTCGTTCGCCGACCAGGTCACGCGGGTGGCCCGTGAGGTGGGGACGGAGGGCCGTCTGGGAGGTCAGGCGCAGGTGCCCGGGGTCGCCGGGGTGTGGCGCGACCTCACCGACTCCGTGAACGGCATGGCCGGCAATCTCACCGCGCAGGTGCGCAACATCGCCCAGGTGGCGACGGCGGTGGCCCGGGGTGACCTGTCGCAGAAGATCACGGTGGACGCGCGCGGCGAGATCCTGGAGCTGAAGAACACCCTGAACACGATGGTGGACCAGCTGTCGTCGTTCGCCGAGGAGGTCACGCGGGTGGCGCGTGAGGTGGGGACGGAGGGCATCCTCGGCGGTCAGGCCGAGGTACAGGGCGTCTCCGGCACCTGGAAGGACCTCACCCAGTCGGTGAACGGCATGGCGAACAACCTGACCCTCCAGGTGCGCAACATCGCCGAGGTCACCACGGCGGTGGCCCGGGGCGATCTGTCGAAGAAGATCACCGTCGACGCCAAGGGCGAGATCCTCGAGCTCGTCACCACCGTCAACACGATGGTGGATCAGCTGTCGTCGTTCGCCGAGCAGGTGACCAGGGTGGCGCGTGAGGTGGGCACCGAGGGCATCCTGGGCGGCCAGGCCCACGTGCCCGGGGTCACGGGCATCTGGAAGGACCTGAGCGACAACGTCAACCTGATGGCCAAGAACCTCACCACCCAGGTGCGGAACATCTCCGAGGTCTCCGCCGCGGTCGCCAACGGTGACCTGACGCGGCAGGTCACCATCGAGGCGCGCGGGGAGCTGGCGCAGCTCGCCGACACCATCAACATCATGGTGCGGACGCTGAGTTCGTTCGCCGAGCAGGTCACCAAGGTGGCCCGCGAGGTGGGTACGGACGGCATCCTCGGCGGTCAGGCGCACGTACCGGGGGTGGCCGGTACGTGGAAGGACCTCACCGAGTCCGTGAACCGGATGGCGTCCAATCTGACCGGCCAGGTACGCAACATCGCCATGGTGACCACGGCCATCGCCAAGGGTGACCTGACGAAGAAGATCGACATCGACGCGCGGGGCGAGATCCTGGAGCTGAAGACCACCATCAACACGATGGTGGACCAGCTGTCCTCGTTCGCCGAGGAAGTCACGCGGGTGGCCCGCGAGGTGGGTACCGAGGGCCAGCTCGGCGGCCAGGCACGCGTGCGGGACGTCGACGGCACCTGGCGGGACCTGACCGAGTCGGTGAACGAGATGGCCGGGAACCTGACCCGGCAGGTGCGTGCCATCGCGCGCGTGGCGACCGCGGTGACCCGCGGCGACCTGAACCTGAAGATCGACGTGGACGCGTCCGGGGAGATCCAGGAACTCCAGGACTACATCAACAAGATGATCGCCAACCTGCGCGACACCACGATCGCCAACAAGGAGCAGGACTGGCTGAAGGGCAACCTGGCCCGCATCTCCGCGCTGATGCAGGGCCGCCGGGACCTGGAGGACGTGGCCTCGCTGATCATGAGCGAGCTGACGCCCGTGGTCTCCGCGCAGCACGGCGCGTTCTTCCTCTCGATGCCGCTGGTCGACGGGGAGGACGTGAGCGTCGCCGAGGACGACCAGTACGAGCTGCGCATGCTCGGTTCGTACGGCTACTCGCTGGGCTCCATGCCGACGTCGTTCCGGCCCGGTGAGGGGCTCATCGGGACGGCCGCCATGGAGAAGCGCACGATCCTGGTGGCGGACGCGCCCAGCGGCTACCTGAAGATCTCCTCGGGGCTCGGGGAGGCGCCGCCGGCCCAGGTGATCGTGCTTCCGGTGCTGTTCGAGGGGACCGTGCTGGGCGTCATCGAACTGGCCTCCTTCACGCCGTTCACGCACATCCAGAAGGACTTCCTGAACCAGATCGCCGAGATGATCGCGACGAGCGTCAACACCATCTCGGTGAACACCAAGACGGAGCTGCTGCTGACCCAGTCGCAGGAGCTGACCGAACAACTCCGTGAGCGCTCCGCCGAGTTGGAGCAGCGGCAGAAGGCGCTGCAGGCGTCCAACGCCGAACTGGAGGAGAAGGCCGAACTGCTGGCGCGGCAGAACCGCGACATCGAGGTGAAGAACACCGAGATCGAGGAGGCGCGGCAGGTCCTGGAGGAGCGCGCCGAGCAACTCGCGGTCTCCATGCGCTACAAGAGCGAGTTCCTGGCCAACATGTCGCACGAGCTGCGGACGCCGCTCAACTCCCTGCTGATCCTGGCCAAGCTGCTCGCCGACAACGCCGAGGGGAACCTCTCCCCGAAGCAGGTCGAGTTCGCCGAGACCATCCACGGCGCGGGCTCCGACCTGCTGCAGCTGATCAACGACATCCTCGACCTGTCGAAGGTCGAGGCGGGCAAGATGGACGTCTCCCCGACGCGTATCGCGCTCGTCCAGCTCGTGGACTACGTGGAGGCCACCTTCCGGCCGCTGACCGCGGAGAAGGGCCTGGACCTGTCGGTCAGGGTCTCCCCGGAGCTGCCGGCCACGCTGCACACCGACGAGCAGCGGCTGCTCCAGGTGCTGCGCAACCTGCTGTCGAACGCGGTGAAGTTCACCGACTCCGGGTCGGTCGAGCTGGTCATCCGGCCCGCCCGGGACGACGTTCCGCAGGCCATCCGGGAGCAGTTGCTGGAGGCCGGTTCGCTGACCGACCCGGACGCCGACCTGATCGCGTTCTCGGTGTCCGACACGGGCATCGGGATCGCCGCCAGCAAGATGCGGGTGATCTTCGAGGCGTTCAAGCAGGCGGACGGCACGACCAGCCGCAAGTACGGCGGTACGGGGCTCGGGCTGTCCATCTCGAGGGAGATCGCGCAACTGCTCGGCGGTGAGATCCACGCACAGAGCGAGCCGGGCCGCGGCTCGACGTTCACGCTGTATCTCCCGCTGTACCCCAGCGAGTTGCCTCCGCACGGTTACCAGCAGACCATGCCGACGCTGGAGAGCGGCGGTCCGGCGGTGTCTGCCGCCCCCGCGGTCGTGGCACCGGCCGAGGTGACGTCGTACCGGGAGATCCAGAACGGTCCGGCCGCGCTGTTCCGGCGGCGCCGCAGGCCGCTGCCCCAGCTGGATCGGAGGCCCGCGCCGCAGGCCGCCGAGCAGGGGACCGACACGGAGCAGGGGCTGGAGCCGGCGGCCCGGTCGCACCGCGGTATCCGGTTCGGCGGGCAGAAGGTGCTCATCGTCGACGACGACATCCGCAACGTGTTCGCGCTGACCAGCGTCCTGGAGCAGCACGGCCTTTCCGTGCTGTACGCGGAGAACGGCCGCGAGGGCATCGAGGTGCTGGAGCAGCATGACGACGTGGCGGTCGTCCTGATGGACATCATGATGCCCGAGATGGACGGTTACGCGACGACGACGGCGATCCGTCGGATGCCGCAGTTCGCGGGGCTCCCGATCATCGCGCTCACCGCGAAGGCGATGAAGGGCGACCGGGAGAAGGCGATCGAGTCGGGAGCCTCCGACTACGTGACGAAGCCCGTCGACCCCGATCACCTGCTGTCGGTGATGCAGGAATGGATGAGGGGAGTGAGGGACATGAGGGGCACGAAGGGGCCCGAGGAGGCATGAGGGGCATGAGGCGGGCCTGAGGGCGACACCACGGGAAGGGGGGCGCGTGGGCGGCGCCCTCCCGGCGTGCGATGGTGGTGGAAGGCTACGCCGCGCACGGGGAACCGTTGTCGTGGTGTGCGCGAAGTTGTGTAGGAGTACGTGATCCGGGGAACCTTCTGGTCTCCTGCCGCGTTTCCGCTACGTACACAGTGACATCACGGTGACAGGGTGTGGCGACAGGCGGGGTGCGGCTACGATGACCGGCACGAGGACGGGCGGCGCAAGGGAGTCGTCCCCTGGGGCGGCACCCGTCGGTGCCCATCCAGGTCCTGCGGACAGGGGAGGCCCCAAGCCGGGGCGAGGAGGGCGGGCCATGGTGCAGAAGGCCAAGATCCTCCTGGTCGATGACCGGCCGGAGAATCTGCTGGCGCTGGAGGCGATCCTCTCGGCGCTCGATCAGACGCTGGTACGGGCATCGTCCGGGGAAGAAGCGCTCAAGGCACTGCTCACGGATGACTTCGCGGTCATCCTGCTGGATGTCCAGATGCCGGGCATGGACGGTTTCGAGACCGCGGCGCACATCAAGCGGCGGGAGCGGACCCGGGACATCCCGATCATCTTCCTCACCGCGATCAACCACGGCCCGCACCACACCTTCCGCGGCTACGCGGCAGGTGCGGTCGACTACATCTCCAAGCCGTTCGACCCGTGGGTGCTGCGTGCGAAGGTCTCGGTCTTCGTCGACCTTTACATGAAGAACTGCCAGCTGAGGGAGCAGGCGGGGCTGTTGCGGCTCCAGTTGGAGGGCGACGAGAAGGAGGCCGGGGAGCAGAAGGAGCCCGTCGGTCTGCTCGCCGAACTCTCCGCGCGGCTCGCGGCTGTCGAGGAACAGGCCGAGGCCCTGACCAAGCAGCTCAACGACGAATCCACCGACGCGGCCGCGGTGGCCACGGCGGCCCACCTGGAGCGCAAGCTCACGGGGTTGCGGCGCGCGTTGGACGCGCTGGAGCCGGGCACGGGCCCCGTGTCGCCGTTGCCGTCGCAGAACTGACCAGCAGGGTACGGCTCTTGCCGCTCACCCGGTGCGGTCCCGGGGTGAGGCGGCGTCAGTTCGGCGCCTTTGTCGAAGCGACACGAACGGGTGAAGCATCTGGCACGCGTGTCCACAGGCGTCTCCACCGGTAACCTCACCCCCATGGCCTCACGTCCCTCCGCCGCCAAGAAGCCACCCGCGAAGAAGGCGGCTGCTTCCGCGAAGGCTCCGGCGAAGAAGGCCGCTGCCAAGAAGCCGCCCGCGAAGAAGACCACGGCCAGGAAAGCCCCCGCGGCCAAGAAGGCCGCGGTGAAGAAGCCCGCGCCCAAACCGGCTCCCAGCCCGACGGGCGGCGTTTACCGCCTGGTGCGCGCCCTGTGGCTCGGCCTGGCACATGCCGTCGGGGCGGTCTTCCGCGGCATAGGACAGGGCGCGAGGAACCTCGACCCCGCCCACCGCAAGGACGGCCTCGCGCTGCTGCTGCTCGGCATCGGCCTCGTCGTCGCCGCGGGCACCTGGGCCGACCTCGAGGGGCCCGTGGGCGACCTCGTGGAGATCCTGGTCACCGGTGCCTTCGGCCGGCTCGACCTGCTGGTGCCGATCCTGGTCGGGGTCGTCGCCGTGCGCCTCATCCGGCACCCGGAGAAGCCGGAGGCCAACGGCCGCATCGTCATCGGCCTGTCGGCCCTCCTCATCGGGGTGCTCGGCCAGATCCACATCGCCTGCGGTTCGCCCGCCCGCGACGGCATGCACGCCGTACGGGACGCCGGCGGGCTCATCGGCTGGGGCGCGGCCACGCCACTGTCGTACACCGTGACCGATGTGCTCGCCGTGCCCCTGCTGGTGCTGCTCACCGTCTTCGGTCTGCTGGTCGTCACGGCCACCCCGGTCAACGCCGTCCCGCAGCGGCTGCGGTTGCTCGGCACCAGGCTGGGGCTCGTCCACGACCGGACACCGGAGGAACACGGCGAGCACGGCGAGTACGGCGATGACGACGCGCGCTACGAGGAGCAGTGGCGCGAGGCGTTGCCCGCGAGCCGCCGCGGCCGCGGTCGGGCGTCCCAGGGGCACGAACCCGGCATCCCCGACAGCGCGGAGCAGGAAGCGCTCTCCCGGCGGCGCTCCCGCCCGCGCCGGTCCGCGGTGCCGCAGCCCGACACGAACCGGCCGATGGACGCCGTGGACGTGGCCGCCGCTGCCGCCGCCGCGCTCGACGGTGCGGTGCTGCACGGGATGCCGCCCTCACCGATCGTCGCCGACCTCACCCAGGGCGTACGCGTGGGGGACCGCGAGCCGACCACGCCGAGACCGGTCCCGGCCGCCCGTCCCCGGCAGGAGAGGCCGAGGGAGGACGAGCCGGAGCCGGAGAGGCCCAGGGCGGGCATCCTGGACATGACGAAGGCGCCGCCCGCCGAACCCCGGGACCTGCCCGCCCGCGCGGAGCAGCTCCAGCTCTCCGGTGACATCACCTACTCGCTGCCCTCCCTCGCCCTGCTCCAGCGCGGCGGCCCGGGCAAGGCGCGCAGCGCGGCCAACGACGTCATCGTCGACGCTCTGCGGAAGGTCTTCACCGAGTTCAAGGTGGACGCCGACGTCACCGGCTTCACCCGCGGCCCGACCGTCACCCGCTATGTGGTGGAGCTCGGACCGGCCGTCAAGGTCGAGCGGGTGACCGCGCTGACGAAGAACATCGCGTACGCCGTCGCCAGCCCCGACGTACGCATCATCAGCCCCATTCCCGGCAAGTCCGCCGTCGGCATCGAGATCCCGAACACCGACCGGGAGATGGTCAACCTCGGCGACGTACTGCGGCTCGCGGAGTCCGCCGAGGACGACGACCCGATGCTGGTCGCTTTCGGCAAGGACGTCGAGGGCGGCTACGTCATGCACTCGCTGGCGAAGATGCCGCACATCCTGGTCGCCGGCGCCACCGGCTCCGGCAAGTCGTCCTGCATCAACTGTCTGATCACGTCGGTGATGATGCGGGCGACGCCGGAGGACGTCCGGATGATCCTGGTCGACCCCAAGCGCGTGGAGCTCACCGCCTACGAGGGCATCCCGCACCTGATCACACCGATCATCACCAACCCCAAGCGGGCCGCCGAGGCGCTCCAGTGGGTCGTCCGCGAGATGGACCTGCGCTACGACGACCTGGCCGCCTACGGGTACCGGCACATCGACGACTTCAACCGCGCGGTGCGCGCCGGCAAGGTCAAGCCGCCGGAGGGCAGCGAGCGCGAGCTCCAGCCGTACCCGTATCTGCTGGTGATCGTGGACGAGCTGGCCGACCTGATGATGGTCGCCCCGCGCGACGTCGAGGACGCCATCGTGCGCATCACGCAGCTCGCGCGGGCGGCCGGTATCCACCTGGTGCTCGCCACCCAGCGGCCCTCGGTCGACGTCGTCACCGGTCTGATCAAGGCCAATGTGCCCTCCCGGCTCGCGTTCGCCACCTCGTCCCTCGCGGACTCGCGGGTCATCCTCGACCAGGCCGGCGCCGAGAAGCTGATCGGCAAGGGCGACGGACTCTTCCTGCCGATGGGGGCGAGCAAACCCACCCGTATGCAGGGCGCGTTCGTGACCGAGGAAGAGATCGCCGGTGTCGTCCAGCACTGCAAGGACCAGATGACGCCCGTCTTCCGGGAGGACGTCGTCGTCGGGACCAAGCAGAAGAAGGAGATCGACGAGGACATCGGCGACGACCTCGACCTGCTGTGCCAGGCGGCCGAACTGGTCGTCTCCACCCAGTTCGGGTCGACGTCCATGCTCCAGCGCAAGCTGCGCGTGGGCTTCGCGAAGGCCGGCCGGCTCATGGACCTCATGGAGTCCCGGAACATCGTCGGGCCGAGCGAGGGTTCGAAGGCGCGTGACGTTCTGGTGAAGGCCGACGAGCTGGATGGAGTGCTCGCGCTGATCCGGGGGGAGTCTGAAGGGTAGGAGGGACGCGGCCGTTGCTCCGCAGCAGTCGGACGGCGGATCGTGACCCACCCGTGAGGGATCACCGCGCAACCGTTTCCCTTCGACGTACGTCAACGTGAGGGAAGTGTCAGAACGCAGGTCCACCATCGGTGTGTCGGGCCATTCCGATGGCGTACAAAGTACTACCGCCCGGTTGCCCCACCCTTTTGTCATCCCCCTAGACTGAACCTCCAGCACAGGCGGCTACACGCTCGAAAGGCGCCCCCGTGTCCATCGGCAACTCTCCTGAAGACGAGCGTCCGTTCGAAGACGTATCCGAGGAAGCCCGCCCCTCCGTCGGCCGTGCGCTGCAGCAGGCACGCATCGCCGCCGGCCTCACCGTCGACGACGTCACCACCGCCACCCGGGTCCGTATCGCCATCGTGCGCGCCATCGAGGCGGACGACTTCGAGCTCTGCGGCGGTGACGTCTACGCGCGCGGGCACCTCCGAACCCTGGCCAGGGCCGTGCAGCTCGACCCCGCCCCGCTGATCGCCCAGTACGAGGCCGAGCACGGAGGCCGCCCGGCCCCCACCCCGGCCGCACCCCTGTTCGAGGCGGAACGCATCCGCCCGGAGCGGCGCGGACCCAACTGGACCGCAGCCATGGTCGCCGCGATCGTCGTCGTGGTCGGCTTCGTCGGATTCACCATGGTCAAGGGCGGTGACGACGGCGGCCAGGAGAACGTCGCCGACGGCGCCACCCCCAGCACGTCCGCCCCGTCCACCCCCAAGTCCAAGAAGCCCGCCGTCCCCGAGCCGGAACCCTCGGACAGCGCCATCGCGGCCGCGCCGCAGGACAAGGTGACCGTCATGGTGAGCGCCCCCGACGGGCGCAGCTGGATCTCCGCCAAGGACCACAGCGGCCGGCTGCTCTTCGACGGGCTGCTCAAGCAGGGCGACTCCAAGACCTTCCAGGACAGCACGAAGATCAACCTGGTGCTCGGTGACGCCGGCGCGATCGACCTCTTCGTCAACGGCAAGAAGATCGAGGACGACTGGCAGCCGGGGGCCGTGGAGCGCCTCACGTACACGAAGGGCGACCCGCAGGCCGGATAGCGGGATGCGGGTGATGTCTCGCCGGCGGGGCCGTCCCGGACGGGTCGGCCCCCCTCGGCGAACCCCGTCGATGGGGGGTGCCGACGGGACGAAGTAGTCTTGAGCCCATGCCTGAACGCCGCACCGTCGCACTCGTCACCCTTGGCTGCGCCCGTAACGAGGTGGACTCGGAGGAGCTCGCAGGCCGTTTGGAGGCGGACGGCTGGCAGCTCGTGGAGGACGCCGGAGAAGCGGACGTCGCCGTCGTGAACACCTGCGGCTTCGTCGAAGCCGCCAAGAAGGACTCCGTCGACGCCCTCCTGGAGGCCAACGACCTCAAGGGTCACGGAAGAACGCAGGCCGTGGTGGCGGTGGGCTGCATGGCCGAGCGGTACGGCAAGGAACTGGCCGAGGCGCTCCCCGAGGCCGACGGCGTGCTCGGCTTCGACGACTACACCGACATCTCGGACCGCCTCCAGACCATCCTGAACGGCGGCATCCACGCCTCCCACACCCCCCGTGACCGGCGCAAGCTGCTGCCGATCAGCCCCGCCGAGCGCCAGGAGTCCGCCACATCCGTGGCCCTCCCGGGGCACGGCCCGGTGGACCTCCCCGACGGCCTCGCCCCGGCCTCCGGACCCCGCGCGCCCCTGCGGCGCCGGCTGGACGGCACCCCGGTCGCCTCGGTGAAGCTCGCCTCCGGCTGCGACCGGCGCTGCTCCTTCTGCGCCATCCCGTCCTTCCGCGGCTCCTTCATCTCGCGCCGCCCCAGCGATGTGCTGAACGAGACGCGGTGGCTGGCCGAGCAGGGGGTGAAGGAGATCATGCTGGTCTCCGAGAACAACACCTCCTACGGCAAGGACCTCGGGGACATCCGCCTTCTGGAGTCCCTGCTGCCCGAACTCGCCGAGGTCGACGGCATCGAGCGGGTCCGCGTCAGCTACCTCCAGCCCGCCGAGATGCGCCCCGGCCTGATCGACGTACTGACCTCCACACCGGGGGTCGTCCCGTACTTCGACCTGTCCTTCCAGCACTCCGCGCCCGGTGTGCTGCGCGCGATGCGCCGCTTCGGCGACACCGACCGCTTCCTGGAGCTCCTCGACACCATCCGGGGCAAGGCGCCCGAGGCCGGTGTGCGCTCCAACTTCATCGTCGGCTTCCCCGGCGAGTCCGAGGCCGACCTCGCCGAGCTGGAGCGGTTCCTGAACCATGCCCGGCTGGACGCCATCGGCGTCTTCGGCTACTCCGACGAGGAGGGCACCGAGGCGGCGACGTACGAGCACAAGCTGGACCAGGACGTCGTCGCCGAGCGGCTGGCACATGTCTCCCGGATGGCCGAGGAACTCGTCTCGCAGCGTGCCGAGGAGCGGGTCGGCGAGACCGTGCACGTGCTGGTGGAGTCCGTCGACGAGGAGGAGGGCGTGTACGGGCGCGCGGCGCACCAGGCCCCCGAGACGGACGGTCAGGTGCTGCTCACGAGCGGCACGGGTCTGCGTCCGGGCCGTATGGTCGAGGCGAAGGTCGTCGGCACGGAGGGTGTCGACCTGGTGGCCGAGCCGCTCTTCCAGGGTTCGCCCGCGTTGAGTCAGGAGGCTGGCAGATGACGGGTGTCCCGGCATCCGCGGCGGGAGGCCCCTCCGGCGCGAGGAGGGCGTCGGCGAGTCCGGCGGGCCGCCCGAGGGCCGGTGGGACCGCGGGCGGTGACGCCTCCCGGACCTCGGTTTCCGGCGGCATGACCGACCGGGTCCCCGGCAGCAGCGGCAACGGCCGTGGCGGTGACGACCGTGACCGTGACGGGCAGTCGGCGCGGGGCGGGAAGATCACGGCGGCGGCCGTGAACCAGGCCAGCGTCTGGAACGTCGCCAACCTGCTCACCATGCTCCGGCTGGTGCTCGTACCGGCATTCGTCGCCCTCATGCTCGCCGACGGCGGATACGACCCGGCCTGGCGGGCGTTCGCGTGGGCGGCCTTCGCCGTCGCCATGATCACCGACCTGTTCGACGGTCATCTGGCGCGCACCTACGACCTCGTCACCGACTTCGGCAAGATCGCCGACCCCATCGCCGACAAGGCGATCATGGGAGCGGCGCTGATCTGTCTCTCCTCGCTGGGCGACCTCCCCTGGTGGGTCACCGGTGTCATCCTCGGCCGGGAACTCGGCGTCACGCTGCTGCGTTTTCTGGTCATCCGCCACGGTGTGATCCCGGCAAGTCGCGGGGGCAAGCTCAAGACCCTCACCCAGGGCGTGGCCGTCGGCATGTACGTGCTGGCGTTGACCGGGTGGCTGGCCACCCTGCGGTTCTGGGTGATGGCGGCGGCCGTCGTGCTCACGGTCGTGACCGGACTCGACTACGTGAGACAGGCCATGGTGCTGCGCAGGAAGGGAATCATCGAGCGCGAAGCGGCGTTGAAAGAGCCGGAAGCTTGAGTTCCCGGGCCGCCGAAGCAGTGCGACTGCTCACCGTCAAGGGTGAGACGCTCGCCGTCGCCGAGTCGCTCACCGGCGGCCTGGTCGCGGCGGAGATCACCTCCGTGCCCGGAGCGTCGAAGGTCTTCCGAGGTTCGGTGACGGCCTACGCCACCGAGCTGAAGCACGGACTGCTCGGCGTCGACGCCACTCTGCTGGCGCAGCGCGGGGCGGTGGATCCGCAGGTGGCGGCCGAGATGGCGGCCGGCGTCCGCAAGGCGCTGGGCGCCGACTGGGGCATCGCGACCACGGGTGTCGCCGGCCCGGACCCCCAGGACGGCCAACCCGTCGGGACCGTCTATGTGGCGGTGTCCGGGCCGTCGGTGACGGATTCCGTCTTTGCCGGTGGCGGAAAAGTGAAGCATCTGCGATTGAACGGCGACCGGGCGGAAATTCGTATGGAGAGTGTACGGAGCGTACTCGCACTGCTTCTCGGGGAGCTTGCGGGCGAACAGACCGGGAATGAGCGGGCACAGGATACGGAACGGAACGGGGGGTTTTGATGTTTGCAGCCCAGAGTGAACACGACATCGCTCCCCGCACGGCCGCAGCACAAGGCGGTACGGTGGGGCGAGAAGGATCCGGATACACGGCCCGAGGAGGGAGCCACCGATGATTCTGCTCCGTCGCCTGCTGGGTGACGTGCTGCGTCGGCAGCGCCAACGTCAGGGCCGTACTCTGCGCGAAGTCTCCTCGTCCGCCCGAGTCTCACTCGGCTATCTCTCCGAGGTGGAGCGGGGGCAGAAGGAGGCTTCCTCCGAGCTGCTCTCCGCGATCTGCGACGCGCTGGACGTACGGATGTCCGAGCTCATGCGGGAAGTGAGCGACGAGCTCGCCCTCGCCGAGCTGGCCCGGTCGGCTGCGGCGACCCCCAGCGAACCCGTGCCCGCGTCGGTCCGTCCGATGCTGGGCTCCGTCTCGGTGACCGGCGTGCCACCGGAACGGGTGACCATCAAGGCGCCCGCCGAGGCGGTCGACGTCGTCGCCGCCTGAGCGGCGTGAAGGTGTGAGAGGCCCCGGCCGGGGTCCTTCCGGAAGATCCGGAGGGGCGTCGCCGGGGTTTTCGCTTGCCCGCTGCTTCCCGGTGCGTGCGTTTGCCGGTCCGGTGCATGGCGGCGATGGTTGAGGGAACGAGGGAGAAATCCACACGCGGTGACCGGCCTTGGAGGCGCGGATGTACGTCGTGAAGAGCCCGTTGTCCGACGAGAACCTGAAGACCGTGTCCGAGGCGCTCCAGGGGGCCCTCGTCGACCTGGTGGACCTCGCTCTGGTGGCGAAGCAGATCCACTGGAACGTCGTCGGGCAGCGCTTCCGCTCCGTGCACCTACAGCTCGACGAGGTGGTGGCCCTCGCGCGGACCCACTCCGACACCGTGGCGGAGCGTTCCGCGGCCCTGGGTGTCTCACCCGACGGGCGCGCCGCGACGGTGGCCGTCGGCAGCGGCATCGGGGTGACGCCCGAGGGCTGGGTCGACGACACGGCCGCGGTGGGCGCCATGGTGGACGCCCTGGGCGCGGTGATCGAGCGGATGCGCGAGCGGGTCGGTGCGACCGCCGAGCCGGACCCGGTGAGCCAGGACATCCTCATCTCGGCGACGGCGGATCTCGAGAAGCAGCACTGGATGTTCCAGGCCGAGAACGGGTGATGTGGCCCCGGGCGCTGTGCCGAGCGGTGGGGTGGACGTGCGGCACACGGGGCACACGGGGCGTAAACGGCCTGTGACGGCGGTGGCGGTGCGGTGGCCGGCGCCGGGGGTGGTGCGCCCGTGTGCCGGGGGTGCGCCCTGGCTGCCCGGGTGAGCGCCCCTATAGCGTCCGGCTGGAGGTGCCGGAGGTGGGGGCCATGAGAGTGCGGGCGGTTCGCTGGGGTGCGGCGCTGGGGCTCGGGGCGCTGTGGTGGTGGGCCGTGGCGAGGCTGTTGCTCGTGCCCGAGGCGGGGACGCTGGAGGCGACGGTCGCGGCCGGAGGATGGGGGCTGAGCGTACTTCCGGTGCACTGCATGCCGAAGGCGCGGGCCGAAGGAGCCCTGGCGCCCGGGCGCTGGCGTCGGGCCTGGAACACGGGCGCGGCCGCCGCGCCCGTGACCGGCACAGCGGCCGACACCACATCCGAGGTCACCACATCCGAGGTCACCACGTCCGCGGTCACCACGGCATCGCCGCGCCCCCGTCCGGACGGGGAATCCGGCTGGTGGTGAAGGCCGCCGTGGGGACCGGGCCCGGCTGGCAGGCGGGGCACCAGTAGGTGGGGCGCTCGCGGGAACCGTCGCCCTGGTCGGCCCGGCGGACCGGAGTGCGGCAGCGCAGACAGGGGCGGTCCGCACGACCGTAGACGAACAGGTCCTGGCCACGACGGCCGGTGGTGCTGCGGACCGGGCGGTCGCGGTTGTGCCCCAGCAGCTTCCTGGCGGACTTGAGCAGCTTCGCTGCGCGTTCGGCGGACAGGTCACCGACGGGGAGCCAGGGCGTGACACCGAGCAGGAAACAGAGCTCGCTCTTGTACACGTTGCCGATACCGGCGAGGTTGCGCTGGTCCAGCAGGGCTTCGCCGAGCGGGCGGGCCGGGTCCCGGAGAAGGTTCGCCAGCGCCAGGGCGGTATCCCAGTCGGGGCCCAGCAGGTCGGGGCCGAGGTGGCCGACCACGCGGTCCTCGTCGGTGGTGCGCAGGAGTTCGAGGACGGGCAGACGGTAGCCGACGGCGGTGCGGCCGGTGTTGCCCAGGATCGCGCGGATCTGGTGGGCGGGGCCGCCGCTCCAGCGCTGCCCGTGCGCGTACACCCGCCAGGAGCCGTCCATCCGCAGGTGCGAGTGCAGGGTCAGACCGTCCTCGACCCGGGTGAGCAGGTGCTTGCCGCGCGGGGTGACGTCCAGGACGGCGCGGCCGGTCAGGTCGGCCGTGGCGAACCGGGGCACCCGCAGGTCGCTGCGGGTCAGCACCGTGCCGGCGAGGGCGTCGTGCAGCCGCCGCGCGGCCTGCCAGACGGTGTCTCCTTCGGGCATGGGGCAAGGGTCGCACGCTCTCGTGCGGCGGGCAGGCCCGCTGGTCAGGGGCGCAGGCGCAGGCCTCGGGGGGTCGCGACGAAGCCCGCGGCCTCCAGGAGTGCCCCGAGCGGGGACGTCAGGGCGGGAGCGCTGTTGAGGCGCTCCACCGTGACCGTGCCGAGGGAACCCGCGCGCGCGGCCGCCGCGAGCGCTTCCGCCGCGGCCGGGAGGCGGGGGTCGTCGGCGGGCTCCCCGCCCGGGTCCGCGGGCCAGGCCAGTACCGTCTTGCCGCCGCGCTCCACGTAGAGCGTCAGCTCACCGTCGACGAGCACCACCAGCGAGCCCGCCTTGCGGCCGGGCTTGTGTCCGGCGCCCGTCGGAGGCTCTGGCCAGCCCAGTGCGGCACCGTACGCGTTCGCGGGATCGGCGGCGGCCAGGACGACGGTGCGCAGGGCGGGGTCCGGGCCGGTGCGGCGGCCCGCGAAGGGGTCGTACGAGGGGCGCCCCCCGTGCTGCCGGAGACCGGGAGCAGGGTCGCGGGAGCCGTCGGGGGGCGGGGCGAAGCCATGGAGAGCGGAGGGAGCGGGGTCGCCGTCGAGGAGGCCGGAGCCTCCCCGGCCCGGGCCGTTCCAGTCCGTGGCGTCCGGGCCGCCCCGGCCCGGGCCGGGGAGGGGCTCCCCCCGCTCGCGGGCGTTGGCCGCCGCGCGGAGGCGGTCCACTGCGCCGTCCATGGCGAACTGGGCGGCCCCCAGCCCTTCGACCACGTAGCCGCGCCGGGCCTGCCCGGTCTCCTCGAAGGCGGACAGGACGCGGTAGACCGCGGAGAAACCGCCCTCCACACCCTCCGCCGAGACGGCGCCCCGAGTCACCACGCCGTGCCGGTCGAGCAGGGTGCGGGCCAGTGCGTGGGCACGGACCGTGAGGTCGGCCTCCCGGTCCGGGAGCAGCGACCAGCGTCCGGCGACGGTCGGTGGGCCGGTGCGGGAGGTACCGCGGGCGGCTGCCGTGAGCGAGCCGTAGCGGCCGCGCGGCACCGGGCGCTTCGCGCGGTGGGCGGTCGAGCCCGCGGTACGGCCCGAGCCCAGCAGGGAGCGCATGGGGGCGAGGGTGTCGTTGGTCAGCAGGCCGGACCAGACCAGGTCCCAGAGGGCGTCGGCCAGCTGGGGGTCGGTGGCCTCGGGGTGGGTGGTGGCGCGGACCTGGTCGGCGATCTGGCGGAAGAACAGACCGTAGCCGCCGGCGAGGGCGTCCAGCACCGACCGGTGCAGGGCGGTCGTCTCCAGAGGGTGCGCGGGCGGCAGGAGCAGCGGGGCCGCGTCCGCGAGGTACAGGGAGACCCAGCCGTCCTTTCCCGGGAGGGAACCGGCACCGGCCCACACCACCTCCCCGGCGGCCGTGAGCTCGTCCAGCATCGCGGGGGAGTAGTGCGCGACCCGGGAAGGCAGGACCAGCTTCTCCAGGGCGGACGCGGGCACGGACGCACCCTGCAACTGCTCGACGGCGCGCACCAGGCCGTCGACGCCGCGCAGCGTGTGCCCCTTGCCGATGTGCTGCCACCGGGGCAGGAACTGGGCGAGCGCGGCCGGCGGCACCGGCTCCAGCTCGTGCCGCAGGGCGGCCAGGGAACGGCGGCGCAGCCGGCGCAGCACGGTCGCGTCGCACCACTCCTGGCCGATCCCGGCCGGGTGGAACTCGCCCTGGACGACCCTGCCCGCCGCCGAGAGCCGCTGCAGGGCACCCTCGGTGACCGCCGTGCCCAGCCCGAAACGGGCCGCGGCGGTGGCCGACGTGAACGGGCCGTGGGTCCGGGCGTACCGTGCGAGGAGGTCGCCCAACGGGTCCTTGACCGGTTCGGTGAACGCCTCCGGCACGCCGACCGGCAGCGCCGTGCCCAGCGCGTCGCGCAGCCGCCCGGCGTCCTCGACCGCCGCCCAGTGCTCGGCGCTGGCGACGCGGACCCGGATCGCGCGGCGGGCCGCGGCCAGCTCCTGGGCCCACCCCGGCTCGGCGCCCCGCTCCGCCAGCTCGGCCCCGGTGAGCGGTCCGAGCACGCGCAGCAGGTCGGCCACGCCCTCCACGTCCTTGACCCGCCGGTCCTCGGTGAGCCACTGCAGCTCGCGCTCCAGCTCGGCCAGCACCTCGGCGTCGAGCAGCTCACGCAGCTCCGCCCGGCCGAGCAGCTCGGCCAGCAGCCGCGAGTCCAGCGACAGGGCCGCCGCGCGGCGCTCGGCGAGCGGGGAGTCGCCCTCGTACAGGAACTGGGCGACGTACCCGAACAGGAGCGAGCGGGCGAAGGGCGACGGCTCCGGAGTGGTGACCTCGACGAGCCGCACCGTGCGGGACTCCAGATCGCCCATCAGCTCGACGAGCCCAGGGACGTCGAAGACGTCCTGGAGACATTCGCGGACGGCCTCCAGGACGATCGGGAACGAGCCGAACTCACCCGCCACCTGGAGCAGCTGGGAGGCACGCTGACGCTGCTGCCACAGCGGGGTGCGCTTGCCGGGGTTGCGGCGCGGCAGCAACAGCGCACGGGCGGCGCACTCGCGGAAACGGGACGCGAACAGCGCCGAGCCGCCCACCTGGTCGGTGACGACCTGGTCGACCTCCCCCTTGTCGAAGACCACGTCCGCCGCGCCCAGCGGCGCCCGGTCCGCGTCGTACTCGGTGCCCGTGCCCGCCGGCTCCTGGTCGAGCAGGTCCAGACCCATCAGGTCGGCGTCCGGCAGGCGCAGCACGATGCCGTCGTCGGCGTGCATCACCTGGGCGTCCATGCCGTACCGCTCGAAGAGGCGGGCACCGAGCGCGAGCGCCCACGGGGCGTGCACCTGGGCCCCGAACGGGGAGTGCACCACGACCCGCCAGTCGCCGAGCTCGTCCCGGAAACGCTCCACGACGATCGTGCGGTCGTCCGGGACGTGGCCGCAGGCCCGGCGCTGTTCGTCGAGGTAGGACAGCACGTTGTCGGCGGCCCAGGTGTCCAGCCCGGCGGCCAGGAGCCGCGGCCGCGCCTCCCGCGGGGACAGCGAGCCGACCTCCCGCAGGAACGCGCCCACCGCGCGGCCCAGTTCCAGCGGGCGGCCCAGCTGGTCCCCCTTCCAGAACGGGAGCCGCCCCGGTACGCCCGGGGCCGGAGAGACCAGCACCCGGTCGCGCGTGATGTCCTCGATGCGCCAGGAGGTGGTGCCGAGCGTGAAGACGTCACCGACCCGGGACTCGTAGACCATCTCCTCGTCGAGCTCGCCGACCCGCCCGCCGCCCTTCTTGGGGTCGGCGCCCGCGAGGAACACCCCGAACAGTCCCCGGTCGGGGATCGTGCCCCCGGAGGTGACGGCGAGGCGCTGGGCACCGGGACGGCCGGTGATCTCGCCCGTGACCCGGTCCC
The DNA here is from genome assembly GCF_052246875.1 of Streptomyces sp. GDS52. NCBI lineage: Bacteria > Bacillati > Actinomycetota > Actinomycetes > Kitasatosporales > Streptomycetaceae > Streptomyces > Streptomyces sp. GDS52. The sequence goes on along the minus strand of NZ_CM125966.1, from coordinate 1,791,889 downwards.
ACACCACGCGCGGGCGCAGCTCCGCGAACGCGTCGGACGGATAGCGGCCGGCGAGCATGTCCAGCACGCCCGTGAAGGCCGACTCGGGCAGCGAGGCGAAGGGGGCCGCCCGGCGCACCAGGGCCAGCAGATCGTCGAACCGCCAGGTGTCCATGGCCGTCATCGCGACGATCTGCTGCGCCAGGACGTCCAGCGGGTTCGCGGGGACCCGCAGCGACTCGATGGCGCCGGTCCGCATCCGCTCGGTGACCACGGCGGCCTGGACGAGGTCGCCCCGGTACTTCGGGAACACCACGCCCGTGGAGACCGCCCCCACCTGGTGGCCCGCGCGGCCGACGCGCTGGAGCCCCGAGGCCACCGACGGCGGCGACTCGACCTGGACCACCAGGTCGACCGCGCCCATGTCGATGCCCAGCTCCAGACTGGAGGTGGCGACCACCGCGGGCAGCCGGCCCGCCTTGAGGTCCTCCTCGACCAGGGCCCGTTGCTCCTTGGACACCGAGCCGTGGTGCGCGCGGGCGATGACGGCGGGCGCGCCCCGGGCGGCCCCGGAACCGCCCATGAGCTCGGCCGGGGAGTGGTGCTCACCCAGCGGTTCCCCGGTGGCCCGCTCGTGGGCGATCTCGTTGAGCCGGTTGCACAGGCGCTCCGCGAGCCGGCGGGAGTTCGCGAACACGATCGTCGAGCGGTGGGACTGGACCAGATCGGCGATCCGCTCCTCGACGTGCGGCCAGATCGACGGGCGCTCCGCCCCCTCCGACGCCTCGGCCACCGGAGAGCCGCCCAGCTCCCCCAGATCCTCGACCGGGACCACGACGGAGAGGTCGAACTCCTTGCCGGCCTCGGGCTGGACGATCTCCACCCTGCCGCGCGGGGACAGGTAACGGGCGATCTCGTCGACCGGGCGGACCGTCGCCGACAGGCCGATGCGGCGGGCCGGCCGGGGCAGCAGTTCGTCCAGCCGCTCCAGGGAGAGCCCGAGGTGCGCCCCGCGCTTGGTGCCGGCGACCGCGTGCACCTCGTCCAGGATCACCGTCTCCACGCCCGTCAGCGCGTCCCGCGCGGCCGAGGTCAGCATCAGGAACAGGGACTCCGGAGTGGTGATGAGGATGTCCGGCGGGCGGGTGGACAGGGCCCGGCGCTCGGCGGGCGGGGTGTCGCCGGAGCGGATCCCGACCCTGACCTCGGGCTCGGGCAGCCCCAGGCGCAGGGCCTCCTGGCGGATGCCGGTCAGCGGGCTGCGGAGATTGCGCTCGACGTCGACGGCCAGGGCCTTCAGCGGGGAGACGTACAGGACGCGGCAGCGCTTTCGGTGGTCCGCGGGCGGGGGCGCGGCGGCCAGCTGGTCCAGGGCCGCGAGGAACGCGGCCAGCGTCTTGCCGGAGCCGGTGGGAGCGACGACCAGCACATCCGCCCCCTCCTGGATGGCCCGCCAGGCGCCGGACTGGGCCGCGGTGGGCGCGGAGAACGCCCCCGTGAACCAGCCGCGGGTCGCGGCGGAGAAGCCGTCCAGAGCTCGGTGCGCAGTGCTGACCATGCGTACATCCTGCACCCGGGCACTGACAACGGGCCTGAGCAGGCAGGACGGCCCCGGCGAGGCCGGTTCGGGGGAAGAGTGACAATGACCGTATGGCGGAACAGGGCAAGGAACGGGCGCGGCACTGGCAGTACGCCGACCTGCCCGGCGTCGATCTGCTCCGGGCCCGCTACATCCACAAGGCCTTCGTACGGCACACCCACGAGCACTTCGTGATCGCCGCCATCGCCGACGGTGTGGAGGTTTTCCACCACGGCGGCGGCGACCAGTACGCGGGGGCCGGGGCACTGGCGCTGGTGAACCCGGACACCCCGCACACCGGGCGGGCCGGGGTGCCGGAGGGCTGGCGGTACGGCGCGGTGTACCCGTCGCCCGAGGTGGTCGCGGCGATCGCCGCGGAGACCACCACACTGCGCGGCACCCCGGGCTTCGTGCGGCCGGTGCTCGACGATCCGTACACCGTCCGCCTGGTGCACCAGGTACTGCGGGCCACCGACGAGGGCAACGCGCTCGCCGCCGACACCCTGCTGCGGGCGGCCGTGACCCGGCTGCTGAGGCTGAACGGCGGCTCGCTGCCCCGGCGCGAGGTGCGTACGGCCGGCGCCCGGACCGCCGCGCGCGCCCGTGCCCTGCTGGAGGAGCGGATGGCTGCCCCGCCGACACTGGAGCAGCTGGCCGACGAGCTGGGCACCAGCCCGTTCGCGCTGCTGCGGGCCTTCCGGGACACCTACGGAATGCCGCCGCACGCCTGGCTCACCGACGCGCGGGTACGGCGGGCGCGTCGGCTGCTGGACGCCGGGACCGTGCCGTCGGAGGCCGCCGTCGTGGTCGGATTCACCGACCAGCCGCACCTGAACCGGCACTTCGGCCGGATCGTGGGAGTGCCGCCGGGCGCCTACCAGCGCGAGCGCAAGAACGTACAAGACATCCGAAGAGCGCTCCACGTACCGTCCGGGGTGTGGCAACAGAACAGACAACACTCGCGGACGTCCGGGACGGGGACGCCCGGGAAGAAAAACCGGACGGCGCCGTCGTCCGGGACGCCCTGGGCGTGGGGACAGCCGTCGGACTCTCCGGATTCGCCTTCGGGGTGACCTCGGCCGGCAGCGGGCTCACGCTGCTCCAGACGTGTGTGCTCAGCCTTCTCGTGTTCACCGGGGCGTCCCAGTTCGCGCTGGTGGGGGCGCTCGCCGCAGGCGGGAGCCCGTTCACGGCCGCCGCCGGAGCCTTCTTCCTGGGAGTGCGCAACGCCTTCTACGGGCTGCGCCTGTCCCAGTTGCTGGCCCTCCCGCGCGCGGTGCGGCCGTTCGCGGCCCAGTGGGTCATCGACGAGACGGCCGCGGTCTCCCTCGCCCAGCCCACCCGGCGCAGCGCGCGGATCGGTTTCCTGGTGACCGGGCTCAGCCTGTACGTCCTGTGGAACCTCACCACGCTGCTCGGCGCGCTGGGCGCCGAAGCCATCGGGGACACCGGCGCGTGGGGCCTGGACGCGGCCGGCCCCGCGGTCTTCCTGGCCCTGCTCGCGCCGATGCTGCGCACCGGCACCGAACGGATGGTCGCCGGGCTCGCCGTCCTGCTGGGACTCGGCCTGCTGCCGGTCCTGCCCGCCGGCGTACCGGTCCTGGTGGCCGCGCTCGCGGCACCGGCGGTCCTGTGGGCCCAGGGCCGCCGCAGGGGCACACCGCACGACGGTGTACCGCACGACGGCGTATCGAGGGAGGACCGTTGAACATCTGGATCGCGATCGGGGTGACCGTCCTCGGGTGCTACGCCGTCAAGCTGGCCGGGCTGCTGGTCCCCGCCGGTGTCCTCGAACGGCCGCTGGTCAGGCGTCTGGCCGCGCTGCTGCCCGTCGCCCTGCTCGCCGCCCTCACGGCCCAGCAGACCTTCGCCGACGGGCAGACGCTGGTGCTGGACGCGCGGGGGGTGGGTCTCGCCGCCGCCGCCGTGGCGTTGATGCTGCGCGCCCCGTTCCTGGTCGTCGTCGGGGCGGCCGTGGTGGTGACGGCGGGGGTCCGGGCCCTGGGCGGCTGAGACCGGCGCCGGGCCGGCCGACCGGGCGGCCGTACGCCCTGAGCGTGCGCAGCGCGTCGATGGTCACCGCGCCACCGGGGCCGGCGCCCGCTCCACCGGGCCGGCACCGCCCTGTGGAACTCGTGGGCGACCATGTGGAACCCGTGGGCGAACAGACGCCGTTCGAGCGCCCGCGCGGTCAGCCGGACGAAACGCTCCGCGCGGGCGAGCGGACTGTCGGCCGGCGGCCCCGGCTCGGGCCCGCGCTCTCGGGCGGGATACTGAGGGCATGCGGTTGACGGTCTTCTGGGAACGGATGGCGGAGTACTTCGGTACGGGCTACGCCGACACCTTCGCGCGCGATCACGTCATGTCGGAACTCGGCGGGCGCACCGTGCACGAGGCGCTGAGGGCCGGCTGGGACGCCAAGGACGTCTGGCAGGTGGTCTGCGCGGTGATGGACGTGCCGCGGGAAAAGCGCTGATCGTCACAGAGACGGCCACAGGGCGGACGGCTGCCGGTGGCGTGCGCCAAACTTACTCCGTGGCATCCACAGACGAGACCGGGCAGGCGGCCCGGTATTCCTCGGCGCCCGGCGCGCCGCCGCCCCCCGGCCCGCCGGGTCCCGCTGCCCCGCCCGGCGCCCGCATGCCGCGCTGGCTGCCCCGGGCCATGGTGCTCGCGCTCGCGCTGATCGCGCTGTTCCAGCTGGGCAGCTGGGCCTTCCACGAACTCACCGGGCTGCTGATCAACATCCTCATCGCGTTCTTCCTGGCGCTCGCCGTCGAGCCCGCGGTGAGCTGGATGGCCGCGCGGGGGGTGCGCCGAGGGCTGGGGACCTTCCTGGTCTTCCTGGGGGTGATGATCGTGGCGGCGGGCTTCGTCACGCTGCTCGGATCCATGCTCGCAGGACAGATCATCAAGATCGTCGAGGATTTCCCGGAGTACCTCGACTCCGTCATCAACTGGGTCAACACCCACTTCCGCACCGAACTGCGGCGGGTGGACATCCAGGAGGGCCTGCTCCGCTCCGACTGGCTGCGCAACTACGTGCAGAACAGCGCCACCGGTGTCCTGGACGTCTCCGCGCAGGTCCTCGGAGGCCTCTTCCAGCTGCTGACCATCGGGCTGTTCTCGTTCTACTTCGCCGCCGACGGTCCGCGGCTGCGGCGAGCCGTCTGTTCCGTACTGCCGCCCGCGCGCCAGGCCGAGGTGCTGCGCGCGTGGGAGATCGCCGTGAACAAGACCGGCGGCTACCTGTACTCGCGCGGGCTGATGGCGCTGGTCTCCGGCTTGGCCCACTACGTGCTGCTGGAGATACTCGAGGTGCCCTACGCGCCCGTGCTCGCCGTGTGGGTGGGCCTGGTGTCGCAGTTCATCCCCACCATCGGCACGTATCTCGCGGGCGCCCTGCCCATGCTGATCGCCTTCACGGTCGACCCCTGGTACGCACTGTGGGTGCTGATCTTCGTGGTGATCTACCAGCAGTTCGAGAACTACGTGCTGCAGCCCAAGCTGACCGCGCGGACCGTCGACATCCACCCGGCGGTCGCCTTCGGCTCGGTCGTCATGGGCACCGCCCTGCTCGGTGCCGTCGGCGCGCTGATAGCCATCCCCGCGGTCGCCACCCTCCAGGCGTTCCTGGTCGCGTACGTGAAGCGCTACGACGTCACGGACGACCCCCGCGTGCACGGCCACCACCGCTCCGACGGCCGGGAGAGCCTCGCAGCCCGCGCCCGCAGTCTCCGGAGCCGGCGACAGGGTACGACGCCACCCCGCAGCGAGGACACCGGGAACACCGAGGACAGCTGAGCGACGGCGGGGCCGTCGCCGAGGGGTGAACGCCTTGTGCGGGTGCAGCGTGGTGCGCTTGACACCAAAATCGAACATCTATTCTTATGGGTGCGCCGGTGAGGCCCGACGGCGGGTGTTATGGCCCGGTTCGTGCGGGAAAGGGTGCCGGTTGTCCACAGGCCGGAGGTGCACCGGAGCGCGTTGTCAGTGGCAGGCGCTAGCGTCGTCGACGTGAAGCGATCGAACCAAGCAAATCGGGTGGAACCCATGGCAGGAACCGACCGCGAGAAGGCGCTCGACGCCGCGCTCGCGCAGATTGAACGACAATTCGGCAAGGGCGCGGTCATGCGCATGGGTGACCGGACGAACGAGCCCATCGAGGTCATCCCCACCGGGTCGACCGCGCTGGACGTGGCCCTGGGTGTCGGTGGTCTGCCGCGCGGCCGGGTGGTGGAGGTCTACGGTCCGGAGTCCTCCGGCAAGACGACCCTGACCCTGCACGCGGTGGCCAACGCGCAGAAGACCGGCGGCCAGGTCGCCTTCGTGGACGCGGAGCACGCCCTGGACCCCGAGTACGCGAAGAAGCTCGGCGTCGACATCGACAACCTGATCCTGTCCCAGCCGGACAACGGCGAGCAGGCGCTGGAGATCGTGGACATGCTGGTCCGCTCCGGTGCCCTCGACCTCATCGTGATCGACTCCGTGGCGGCGCTGGTGCCGCGCGCGGAGATCGAGGGCGAGATGGGCGACAGCCACGTGGGCCTGCAGGCCCGGCTGATGAGCCAGGCGCTGCGGAAGATCACCAGCGCGCTCAACCAGTCGAAGACCACGGCGATCTTCATCAACCAGCTGCGCGAGAAGATCGGTGTGATGTTCGGCTCGCCGGAGACCACCACCGGTGGCCGGGCGCTGAAGTTCTACGCCTCGGTGCGTCTGGACATCCGCCGGATCGAGACCCTGAAGGACGGTACCGACGCGGTGGGCAACCGCACCCGGGTCAAGGTGGTCAAGAACAAGGTGGCGCCGCCCTTCAAGCAGGCCGAGTTCGACATCCTCTACGGCCAGGGCATCAGCCGCGAGGGCGGTCTGATCGACATGGGGGTGGAGCACGGCTTCGTCCGCAAGGCCGGCGCCTGGTACACCTACGAGGGCGACCAGCTCGGCCAGGGCAAGGAGAACGCCCGCAACTTCCTCAAGGACAACCCCGACCTCGCCGACGAGATCGAGAAGAAGATCCTGAAGAAGCTCGGCATCGGTGTCCAGCCCGAGGAGTCGGCCGCCGAGCAGGGCGCGGACGCCGTCGGCAGCACCGCTCCGGCCGAGGCGACCGCGGGCCCGGCCCCGGCGGCCAAGACCACCAAGTCCAAGGCCGCCGCGGCCAAGAGCTGACCCGTGACGCGACGAACCGACTGGGCCGAGTACGAGTTCGCCGCCTCCGGAGCCTCATGGGGGAGAGGCACCGGTGACGGCGCAGACCCAGCCGCGAGCGTGGACGGGGCGGACGGGGACACCGGCGGTACGGCCGGCGTCCCCGGTGAGGTCCCGGGCGGTGGCCGGCGCCGAGGCGGTGCCGGGTCCCGCCGTGCGGGCGACGCACGGGGGAGCGGCTCGCGTGACGGCGGGCCGCGCGGTGGGCGCGGACGCCGGGCTTTCGGCGAGGCGACCGCGGCGGACGGGGACGTCTCCTCCTCTTCGAGGGCCGAGCGGGAGGAGCCCGAGGGGGACCCGGTCGAGCGGGCGCGGGCCATCTGCCTGCGGCTGCTCACCGGGACCCCCCGCACCCGGAAGCAGCTCGCCGACGCCCTGCGCAAGCGGGAGATCCCGGACGAGGCCGCCGAGGAGGTGCTGTCCCGGTTCGAGGAGGTCGGACTGATCAACGACAGTGCCTTCGCGGACGCCTGGGTGGAGTCCCGGCACCACGGCCGGGGCCTGGCCCGGCGTGCCCTCGCCCGGGAGCTGCGGACCAAGGGCGTCGACGCCACCCTGATCGACGCGGCCGTCTCCCAGCTCGACCCCGAGCAGGAGGAGGCCACCGCGCGCGAACTCGTCGCCCGCAAGCTGCGCTCCACCCGCGGTCTCGACCGCGACAAGCGGATCCGCCGCCTCGCCGGCATGCTCGCCCGCAAGGGCTACCCCGAGGGCCTCGCCCTGCGCGTGGTGCGCCAGGCCCTGGAGGAGGAGGGCGAGAACACCGAATTCCTGGACGACGGGGGCTACTGAGGGTTCCCGCCCGGCGCCCGCACCGGCAGACCTGCCGTGCGCCAGGCCTGGAAACCGCCGATCAGGTCGGTGGCCCGGTGCAGCCCCAGCCGGTGCAGGGACTCCGCGGCCAGACTGGAGGCGTACCCCTCGTCGCAGATCACGACAACGCGCAGATCGTGACCGGTGGCCTCGGGGAGGCGGTGGCTGCCTCGCGGGTCGAGACGCCACTCCAGCTCGTTGCGCTCGACGACGAGGGCGCCGGGGATGAGGCCGTCCCGGTCGCGCAGGGCCGCGTACCGGATGTCGACCAGCAGCGCTTCCCCGTCGCGGGCGGCCTCGTACGCGGGTACCGCCTCGATCCGCGTGTAGCCCGCGCGTACCCGCTCCAGCAGTGCGTCGATCCCGGGGGCACCGGCAGCCCGCTCGGGTGTCCCGCTCACTGCCAGTCCGCCGGGCGCTCGACCTGCTCCAGACGCAGGGTCTGGCCGCTGCGGCTGTAGCGGCGCATCAGGGGCAGGGGCGGGTAGTAGGCGTGGACGGAGACCGCGTGCCGGACGGGGGACTCGTTGAGCACCTCGTGCACGTGATACCGGCCGAAGGCGCGGCCCGCACCGGCCGTCAGCCGGCGTTCCCGGTCCACGCCGGCGTTCAGTTCCAGCGTCTTCCAGCCGTCGGTGGGCAGCCGCACCGCGAGCGAGTTCTCCCGCAGCTCCCCCGCCGCGGTCATGAAGGCACCGAGGGATTTTCCGTGGTCGTGCCAGCCGGTGCCCGTGCCGGGCGGCCAGCCGATCAACCAGGCCTCACTGCCGCCGGGTCCGTCGAGCCGTACCCAGGTGCGGCCCTCCGGATCGAACGGAAGCGAGGCGACCAGCTCGGCGTCGGCGGCGACGTGCCGTACGAAGTCGAGGAGTTCTGCCTGGGAAGGGCCGGGAGCAGAGGGAGAGCCCGCAGAGGGGGAGCCCGCAGGGGACGAGGGGAGAACAGGGGAGGCAGACACGTGCACCGTCCTGAAGAAAGGTTCGCGGAGCGCGCACGGCAGCGGCGTGGAAGCGGCGAGCGGCGCGCGGGAAAGGGAGAACGCGAGTTCAGCAGGACGGGCGACACACGCAGCCCGCGTAGCGGACGAGGTCCATATGGACCCTCCGCCACAGGCGCACACAGGTGTCGGTCACGGACCGGAGTACACCACGACGACGCACACGGGATCAACTCGCCGTCACCATGCGGGCCCACCCGGGAGCATGCGGAGACGGATCGTCCGGGCCCGGCGCCTCAGCGCGATCCGGCTCCGGCCGCCGTCCGGGCCTCCGTCCCCGCTGTTTCCGCCGTTCCCGCCGTCTCTGCTGTTCCCGCCGTTTCCGCGTCCGCCGGTCCGCCGAGCACCGTTTCGGCCGCCGCGTACAGGTCCGCCGGACGGACCCCACCGAGCGCCGTGACCAGGTGACCGTCGGGACGTACCAGCAGCACGGTGTGGGCCGCCGCCCCCGGGTAGCTCTCCGCGACCAGCAGCTCGGCCGGATGCGGCAGCGCCGCCACGGCCGCCGCCAGCCGGGGCATGATCCCGGCGGACACCCAGTGCCTGCGCTCCCACACCCCGGTACCCGGTGCGATCAGCACCACCAGCAGCGCACCCCGGCCGAGCCGGTCCCGCAGCCGGACGAAGGTGCCGTCCTCCGCTGTGACCCGCACATCGGTGACCGGCGCCCCGAGGGGCGTGTCGACGGGGACCGCGCCCTCGAGGTTCCGGGGCGCGAGGGGTGATCCGGGGTGCCCGCCCGGCGCTCCCAGTGGCCCCTGCCCCAGGTGGCCGTCCACCAGGAGCGCGTCATGACCGCGGCCGGAACCGGGCACGTAGGAACGCAGCCCTCCACCGCCCCGCAGCAGCGGCAGCGCCTGATCGGCGGCGCGCAGCCGGGCGGAGACGATCGCGCGCCGCTCGGCCTGATAGCTGTCGAGCAGCGCTTCGTGGTGGCCGTGGTGCCAGGCCAGAGCCAGCTTCCAGGCGAGGTTGTCGGCGTCGCGAAGCCCTTCGTCCAGCCCGTGCGTGCCCAGCGAGCCGAGCAGATGCGCGGCGTCCCCGGCGAGGAACACACGGTCCGCCCGCCAGCGCCGGGCGAGCCGGTGGTGGACGGTGTGGACCCCGGTGTCGAGCAGTTCGTACGGGGGAGTCGGGCCGCCGGCCCAGCCGGCGAGGGTCTCCCGGATCCGGGTCAGCAGCAGCTCGGGGGTGACCAGGTCCTTGCCCGGCGGCAGCAGCCAGTCCAGACGCCACACGCTGTCCGGCAGCGGACGCGCGGTGACCTCCCCGGCGAAGGGGCCGGAGGCGCGCCACGGCGGCATCCGGTGCAGCAACGCTTCGCCGGGCCGGGGAAGTTCCGTACGCAGTGCGGCCACGGCGTGACGTTCCACCGCCGTGCGCCCGGGGAAGCGGATGTCCTGGAGCTTGCGCACGGTGGAGCGGGGGCCGTCGCAGCCGACCAGGTAACTGCCGCGCCACCACGTGCTCCTGGGACCGCGGGTGTGCGCGGTGACACCGGAGGGCTCCTGTTCCAGGGAGTCCAGACGGCTGTCCACGGCGACCTCGACGAGCCGTTCACGGGTGAGGGCCGCGCGCAGGGCGCCGGTGAGGACGTGCTGGGCGATGTGCAGGGGTGCGGGAGCGGTGGCGTCGAACACGACCTCGTGTGTCACCTGCTTGCGCCGCATCGACCGCCATCCGGCCCAACGGGAGCCGGCCCGGGCCAGTGGCGCACCGGTCAGCCGCTCCAGCAGCGCCGTGGTGTCCTCGCGCAGCACCACCGACCGGGCAGGACGCGGTTCGTCCTTGCCCGGACCCTCGTCGAGGACCACGCACGGCACCTCCTGACGCGCCAGCGCCAGGGCGAGCGTGAGCCCGACGGGCCCCGCTCCGACGATGATCACCGGGTCCACGGCGCGGCGCTCCCTGCTCGAAGTGACGTCCCGGGGGACAGGAAGGAACAGGACGGTGGAGCAGGGTGCGCGATCACAGAACGTATGCAACCTACTGCCGGTGCTTGCGTCAAGTGACGGGCGCGAGCGGCGATCATGAAACCGGTCCGGTTCCGCCACACCACTTGACTGCTCGTCACACAGGCCCGGCCCGTACCGGGATGATTTTCGCGCGCCGACGGTGCCGTCCCGCACTCCGACATGGCTGTGGCCCGCCGGAAGGGCGGGCCACAGCCATGTCGGTACAGCAGGGTGTGCGTCAGGCGGTGCCGCCCGTGCCGGTCTTCTGCGCGCCACCGACCTCGCCTGCGTTGAGGTCGTCGACGTCGTCGGCGCCGAGAACCGCGCCCGTGCTGCGCTTGCTGCGGCGCAGCCGTGCCTCGAGCCAGGAGGCGAAGGAGGTGAGGGCGAAGTTGAGCGCGATGAAGAGCACGGACACCACCGTGAGGCTGGCGATGACGTTGGCGCCGTAGTAGCCGCTCATCGTGTTGGCCGCGGCGAGCAGCTCGGGGAAGGTGAGGACGGCGCCGCCGAGGGCGGTGTCCTTCACGATGACGACGAGCTGGCTGACGATGGCCGGGAGCATCGCGGTGACCGCCTGCGGCAGCAGGACCAGCCGCATCGCCTGGTTCTTGCGCAGGCCGATCGCCATCGCTCCCTCGGCCTGGCCCTTGGGCAGGGACAGGATGCCGGCGCGCACGATCTCCGCGAGGACGGAGGCGTTGTACAGCACCAGACCCGTGACGACCGCGTACAGCGGACGGTCGTCGGAGCTGACGCTGGTGTACTCGGCGAACAGGGCGAGACCGAAGATCATCAGGACCAGGACGGGGATGGCCCGGAAGAACTCGACCACGATCCCGGCCGGGACGCGGATCCAGGCATGGTCCGACAGCCGGGCGATGCCGAAGAGGGCACCGAGCGGCAGCGCGATGATCACCGACAGCGCGGCGGCCTTCAGAGTGTTCTGCAGACCCGGCCAGATGTACGTGGACCACGGTTCGCCGCTGGTGAAGAACGGCTTCCACAGGAACCATTCCAGCTGGCCCTTGTCGTTGAGGGTGCTGAGCACCCACCACAGCAGGGCGGCGAAGGCAGCCAGGAAGACCACCGTGAAAACGATGTTCCGCCGCTTGGCGCGAGGTCCCTGGGCGTCGTACAGGATGGAACTCATCGCTTCACCGCCACCTTCTTGCCCACCCAGCCGAAGAACAGGCCGGTCGGCAGCGTCAGAATCACGAAACCGACGGCGATGACCGCGGAGATCAGCAGCAGCTGCGCCTCGTTCTCGATCATCTCCTTCATCAGCAGGGCCGCCTCGGCAACACCGATGGCGGCGGCCACCGTGGTGTTCTTGATGAGCGCGATGAGCACGTTCGCCAGCGGGCCGACGGACGAGCGGAACGCCTGCGGCAGCACCACCTGGCCCAGGACCTGGTTGAAGCTGAGGCCGAGCGCGCGGGCGGCTTCGGCCTGGCCGACCGGCACCGTGTTGATGCCGGAGCGCAACGCCTCGCACACGAAAGCCGAGGTGTAGAGGATCAGGCCGAGGACGGCGAGCCGGAAGTTGATCGTCTCGAAGTCGTCCGCGCCGAGATTGATGCCCAGCGTCTGGCTCAGACCCAGCGACGTGAACAGGATGATGACGGTCAGCGGGATGTTCCGCACGATGTTCACGTACGCGGTCCCGAAACCGCGCATCAGCGGCACCGGGCCGACGCGCATGGCGGCCAGCAGGGTGCCCCAGACCAGGGAGCCGACGGCGGAGAGCACAGCGAGCTGCACCGTCGTCCAGAAGGCCCCCAGCAGGTCGTAATCTTCAAGAAAGTCGAACACGATCTCCCGCGCTTCCGCGTGTAGGTGTGCCGCCCCGGCGCGCCGCCCCGCACTTCGGGACGGCGCGCTCTGTCAGGCGAGGCCTCAGCTCTTGATGTCGCCGATCTTCGGCGCGGGCTCGTTGTTGTAGTTGGCGGGACCGAAGTTCGCGTCCACGGCCTTCTCCCAGGAGCCGTCGGCGACCATGGCCTCGAGCGCGTCGTTGATCTTGGCCTTGAGGTCGCTGCCCTTCTTGACGCCGATGCCGTAGTTCTCGTTGGTCATCTTGAAGCCGGCCAGCTTGAACTTGCCCTTGAACTGATCCTGGGCGGCGTAACCGGCGAGGATCGAGTCGTCGGTGGTCAGCGCGTCGACGGCACCGTTCTGGAGGCCGGGCAGGCAGGCCGAGTACGTCGGGTACGGCTGCAGCTGGGCCTTGGGCGCCAGCTTGTCCTTGACGTTCTGCGCCGAGGTGGAGCCGGTGACCGAGCACAGCTTCGCGCTGTTCAGGTCCTCCGGCGACTTGATCTTGTCGTCGTCGGCGCGGATCAGCACGTCCTGGTGGGCGAGCAGGTACGGGCCGGCGAAGTCGACCTTCTCCTCGCGTTCCGGGGTGATCGAGTAGGTGGCGGCGATGAACTCGACGTCACCACGCTGCAGCATGGTCTCGCGGTCGGCGCTCTTCGACTCCTTCCACTCGATCTGCTTCTCGTCGTAGCCGAGCTTCTTGGCGACGTACGTGGCGACGTCCACGTCGAAGCCCGCGTAGCCCTGCGGGGTCTTCTGGCCGAGGCCGGGCTGGTCGTACTTGATGCCGATCTTGATCTTGTCGCCGCCGCCCCCGGAGGAGGACGAATCGCTGTCCTTGTCACCGCCGCCCCCGCAGGCGGTGGCGGTCAGGGCGAGGGCGAACACGGCGGCCGAGGCGGCGGTGGCCTTGCGAAGCTTCATGGTGCACTTCCTTTTGACTGGTGAAGTGATGCGGACCGGTTCATCCGGTGACGCAAGTCGTCAGGGCGCGAGGGCGCCGTCAGTGGTGCAGGATCTTCGACAGGAAGTCCTTGGCACGGTCGCTGCGCGGATTGCTGAAGAACTGGTCCGGCGAAGCGGCTTCGACGATGCGGCCGTCCGCCATGAACACCACACGGTTGGCGGCGGACCGGGCGAATCCCATCTCGTGGGTCACGACGATCATGGTCATGCCGTCGCGGGCGAGCTGCTGCATGACCTCCAGAACCTCGTTGATCATCTCCGGGTCGAGAGCCGACGTCGGCTCGTCGAAGAGCATGACCTTGGGCTCCATCGCCAGAGCCCGCGCGATGGCGACACGCTGCTGCTGGCCGCCGGAGAGCTGCGCGGGGTACTTCTCGGCCTGCGCGCCCACGCCGACCCGGTCGAGCAGGGTACGGGCCCGCTCCTCGGCCTGCTTCTTGTCCTTCTTGCGCACCTTGACCTGGCCCAGCGTCACGTTCTCGAGCACCGTCTTGTGCGCGAAGAGGTTGAAGGACTGGAAGACCATGCCCACGTCGGCCCGCAGCCGCGCCAGCTCCTTGCCCTCGTGGGGCAGGGCCTTCCCGTCGATCGTGATCGAACCGGTGTCGATCGTCTCCAGGCGGTTGATGGTGCGGCACAGGGTGGACTTTCCGGACCCGGAGGGCCCGATGACCACGACGACTTCGCCGCGGGCGACCGTCAGGTCGATGTCCTGGAGTACGTGCAACGCGCCGAAGTGCTTGTTGACGCTCTTCAGGACGACCAGCTCGTCGGTCGCGACCACATCTTCCTTGGCCGCCGATACTTCGGTCATCGCTCTCGGGCTCCGTCCTCCTCGGTTTGGCAGGACAGTAGTGATCCCTCAGATCCACGTCATCACATCTGAGGGGAATCTGAGCATCACGATCCGGTAGCAATCGGATACATGTCGTAGCACTTGTGAGCAGGGCTCATCTCGGCCGGGTAACGGTACCGAAGCGCAACCGGAACCCTCTTGACGCCGTCCTCGTTCATCGGCGTCACTGCAAGGTGCGCGCGTGCTCAGACGTTTTCGTGCTCAGACGTTTTCGTGCACAGGCAGACCGTACGGCCGATGAACCGAAGGGGGACCGGATGAGACTGCTGCTCGTCGAGGACGACAACCACGTCGCCGCCGCCCTGTCGGCGATCCTGGCGAGGCACGGGTTCGACGTCACCCACGCGCGCAGCGGCGAGGAAGCACTCCAGGCGCTCGTCCCCGAGCCCGACGGCTTCGGCGTCGTCCTCCTCGATCTGGGCCTGCCCGACCAGGACGGCTACGAGGTCTGCGGCAAGATCCGCAAACGCACCGGCACTCCGGTGATCATGGTCACCGCCCGCGCCGACGTGCGCTCCCGCATCCACGGACTCAACCTCGGCGCCGACGACTACGTGGTCAAGCCGTACGACACGGGCGAACTGCTCGCCCGGATCCACGCCGTCAGCCGGCGCACCGTCCAGGAGGACGCCGGCGCCGCCGGCGAGGCCGAGCTGCGTCTCGGCCCCGTGCACATCGAGCTGCCGACCCGGCGGGTCAGCGTGAACGGTTCGGTCGTCCAGCTGACCCGCAAGGAGTTCGATCTGCTGGCCCTGCTCGCCCAGCGACCCGGGGTCGTCTTCCGCCGCGAGCAGATCATCAGCGAGGTGTGGCGCACCAGCTGGGAGGGGACGGGGCGCACTCTGGAAGTGCATGTCGCCTCCCTGCGCGCCAAGTTGCGCCTGCCGGCCCTCATCGAGACGGTACGCGGAGTCGGCTACCGGCTCGTCGAGCCCGCGGCATAGCGTGGCCGGGTGCACACACGTCTGCTGCCGCTGCTCATCGTCCTGATGGCGGCCGTACTGCTCGCGCTCGGGGTTCCGCTCGCCGTCAGTCTGGCGGGCGCGCAGCAGCAACAGGTCGTCGTCGACCGGATCGACGACACGGCGCGCTTCGCGGCCCTCGCCCAGTTCGTCACCGAGCCGGTCGACCCCGTGACCGGCGACATCGACGAGCGCCGGGAGACCCTCAGCAGCGAGCTCCGCAGCTACCACGAGGTGTACGGCATCCGGGCCGGTGTCTTCTACCGCAACGGCGTCCCGATGGCGCACGCGCCGGACGACTGGTTCCTGCCCCGGACGGGCGAGGTGCGCGACGCCTTCCGGGAGGCGCTGCTCAGCCGCCGCAGCCATGACCCCGAGCAGGTGTGGCCCTGGGAGCGGCGCAGACTGGTGGTGGCCTCACCGGTCATCCGGGACGGCGACGTCGTCGCGGTCGTCGTCACCGACTCTCCCACCGGGCAGATGCGCTCACGCATCCTCCAGGGCTGGCTGGTCATCGCCGTGGGTGAGGGGGCGGCGATGCTGCTGGCCGTCGGCGCGGCCCTGCGGCTGACCGGCTGGGTGCTCAAGCCCGTACGGGTCCTGGACGCCACCACCCACGACATCGCCACCGGGCGGCTGAAGTCCAGGGTCGCGGTGGCCGGCGGACCGCCGGAACTCCGGCGGCTCGCCCGGTCGTTCAACGAGATGGCGGACAACGTCGAGGGCGTGCTGGAACAGCAGCGCGCCTTCGTCGCCGACGCCTCGCACCAGTTGCGCAACCCGCTCTCGGCGCTGCTGCTGCGCATCGAACTCCTCGCCCTGGAGCTGCCCGAGGGCAACGAGGAGATCGCCTCGGTCCAGGCCGAGGGCAGGCGGCTGGCGCACGTCCTGGACGACCTGCTCGACCTGGCGCTGGCCGAGCACAGTGAGGCCCAGCTCCAGGTCACCGACATCGGTGCCCTGGCCGCCGAGCGGGTGGCGGCGTGGTCGCCCACCGCCGCGGCCAAGGGGGTCCTGCTGGCCGGGGACTGCCCGCCGACCACGGCGTGGGCCGACCCGGTCGCCCTGTCCAGCGCGCTGGACGCGGTCATCGACAACGCGGTGAAGTTCACGCCGGAGGGCGAGAACGTCGAGGTGGCCGTCTCCTCCAACGGTGACACCTCCACCGTCGTCGTCACCGACCACGGTCCCGGACTGAACGGTGAGGAGCTGACCCGCGTCGGGGACCGCTTCTGGCGCAGCGGACGGCACCAGAACGTCAAGGGCTCGGGCCTCGGCCTGTCCATCGCCCGGGCCCTGCTCACGGCGGGCGGCGGCTCGATCGCGTACGACCGCCACGAGCCGCACGGGCTGACGGTGACGGTGACGGTGCCGCGGAGCGCCCCTGCGGGGGCGACCACCGGTCAGGGCTTGACGGACCGGTAGTACCGGCGTGCGCCGTCGTGCAGCCGGAGCGGATCGGTGTAGATGGCGGTGCGCACGTCGACCAACTGGGCGGAGTGGACGCGTTTCCCGATGCGGTCCCGGCTCTTGAGCACGATCCGGGTCAGCCATTCGGTGAGCCGCGGGTCCGTGTCCGCCCGTGTGATCAGCAGATTGGACACGGCCATCGTCGGGACGGGCGCATCGTGCTGGCTGCCGGTGTAGGCCGACTCCGGCATGTTGGTGGCCCGGTAGTGGCGCGTGGCACCGCTCTGCCGATGGAGCTGGGCGACCAGGTCGGCCGTGATCGGCACGAACCGCAGACCGGAGTCCTCGGACAGCGTCTGCAGGCCGTCCGTGGGCAGCCCGCCCGACCAGAAGAACGCGTCCAGCCCTCGCCCGAGCCGTCCAGGGCCGGTGTCTATACCGTCCGCGGAGGGTCTGATGTCCTGCTCCGGATCGATGCCCGCCGCCCTGAGCACCTGGTTCGCGATGAGCCGCACGCCCGACTTGGGCGGCCCGATGGCGACCCTCTTCCCCCGCAGATCGGCGACGGAACGGATGTCGGAACCGGGCGGGACCACGAGCTGCACGTAGTCGTCGTAGAGACGGGCGACTCCGCGCAGCCGGTCGGCACCGTGCCGGTCGCTCAGCCTGTACGCCTCCACCGCGTCGGCCGCCGTGATCGCGAAGTCGGCCTCTCCGGTCGCCACCCGGCGCACGTTCTCCTGCGACCCGTCGCTCGTCAGCAGCCGCACCTCGAGGTCCGGCATGTTCCTGCTGAGCGAGGTGCGCAGCAGCTCACCGTATTTCTGGTACACCCCCGCGCGTGTCCCCGTACTCAGGGTGACCGTCCCACGGGGCGGCTCCTCGCTCCAGGGGGCCAGCCACCACAGCAGCAGTCCGAGCGCCACGAAGCCGGCGACCGCGCCCCGCAGGACCCGGCGCCTGCCGATACGGGACAGCGCGTTGGACATGGGCGCGATCCTGCCAGCCCGTACGCCCCGCTGACCAGGGCAGAGCGCACATACCCGGCGAGAAGGCGGGCAGCGCGACGGACCGGACGACGCAGCCGGGACCGCCGGGACTGTCGGGGGCGGCCGCTAAAGTCACGGCATGAGCGCTTCGCCCGCCGATCTGGTCCGTGAGTTCCACCGCGCCTTCGGGCTGGAGGCGCGCGGGACACCGACCGAGGTCTCCCCGGAACTCGCCGCCCACCGCGGCGAACTGCTCGCCGAGGAGGCCGCCGAGGTCGCGGAGGTGGCGGTGCACGGCCCGCTCGACCGGCTCGCGCACGAACTGGCCGATGTCGTCTACGTCGCCTACGGCACGGCACTCGTCCACGGCATCGACCTCGACGCGGTGATCGCCGAGATCCACCGTTCCAACATGACCAAGCGCGGCCCCGACGGCCGGATCAGCCGCCGCTTCGACGGCAAGGTCCTCAAGGGGGACCACTACGAGGCCCCGGACGTGTCCCGGGTGCTGCGCCGGCAGGGATGGACGCCGGCCGCGGAGGCCTGAGCCGGGGCCCGGACGGGGCCCGGCTCCGCCGTCCCGGCGTGTCGTGGCGAGCGCATACCCTGTAGGGCATGAGCAGCATCGACCGGAGCCAGTCAGTGGGCGGCACGCGCACCTACGAAGTCCGCACCTACGGGTGCCAGATGAACGTCCACGACTCCGAGCGATTGTCCGGGCTGCTGGAGGACGCGGGCTACGTCCGCGCCCCCGAGGGCGCCGACGGCGACGCTGACGTAATCGTCTTCAACACCTGCGCCGTGCGGGAGAACGCCGACAACAAGCTCTACGGCAACCTCGGCCACCTCGCCCCGAAGAAGGCGCAGCGCCCCGGCATGCAGATCGCGGTCGGCGGCTGCCTCGCGCAGAAGGACCGCGACACCATCGTGAAGCGGGCCCCCTGGGTGGACGTCGTCTTCGGCACGCACAACATCGGCAAGCTGCCGGTCCTCCTGGAGCGCGCCCGCGTCCAGGAGGAGGCGCAGGTCGAGATCGCCGAGTCGCTGGAGGCCTTCCCGTCCACGCTGCCGACCCGCCGCGAGAGCGCCTACGCGGCCTGGGTGTCCATCTCCGTCGGCTGCAACAACACCTGCACCTTCTGCATCGTCCCGGCGCTGCGCGGCAAGGAGAAGGACCGGCGTCCCGGCGACATCCTCGCCGAGGTCGAGGCCCTGGTCGCGGAGGGCGTCTCGGAGATCACCCTGCTCGGCCAGAACGTCAACGCGTACGGCTCCGACATCGGCGACCGGGAGGCGTTCAGCAAGCTGCTGAGGGCCTGCGGGGGCATCGACGGCCTGGAGCGTGTCCGCTTCACCTCTCCGCACCCGCGCGACTTCACCGACGACGTCATCGCCGCCATGGCCGAGACGCCCAATGTGATGCCGCAGCTCCACATGCCGCTCCAGTCCGGCTCGGACACGGTGCTGAAGGCGATGCGCCGTTCGTACCGGCAGGAGCGCTACCTCGGCATCATCGAGAAGGTCCGCGCCGCCATCCCGCACGCGGCGATCAGCACCGACATCATCGTGGGCTTCCCCGGGGAGACCGAGGAGGACTTCGAGCAGACCCTGCAGGTGGTGCGCGAGGCCCGCTTCGCGCAGGCCTTCACCTTCCAGTACTCCAAGCGGCCGGGCACCCCGGCCGCCGAGATGGACGGCCAGATCCCCAAGAAGGTCGTCCAGGAGCGCTACGAGCGGCTCGTCGCCCTCCAGGAGGAGATCTCCTGGGAGGAGAACAAGAAGCAGGTCGGCCGGACCCTGGAACTGATGGTGGCCGAAGGGGAGGGCCGCAAGGACGACACCACCCACCGCCTGTCCGGCCGCGCCCGGGACAGCCGTCTGGTGCACTTCACCAAGCCGGAGCAGGAGGTCCGCCCCGGCGACGTCGTGACCGTCGAGATCACGTACGCGGCCCCCCACCACCTTCTCGCCGAGGGCCCCACCCTGGACGTGCGCCGCACGCGCGCCGGTGACGCCTGGGAGAAGCGGAACGCGGAGAAGGCGGCCCGGCCGGCGGGCGTGATGCTGGGCCTGCCGAAGATCGGTGCGCCCGAACCCCAGCCGGTCGCGGCGAGCGGCTGCGGCTGCGACTGACGGCGACCGGCCGGGGGCTCGCGGGCGGCCCGCCCGGGCTACGCTGCCGATCATGATGGTCGCCGCCGCAGTCTGCCCCTGCCCGCCGCTCCTCGTGTCCGAGGTCGCCGTGGGCGCCGCCCACGAACTGGACGCCGCGCGGGCCGCGTGCACGGACGCGGTCGGTGTGCTCGCCGCCGCCCGTCCCGACCGGCTCGTGGTCGTCGGTCCGCTGCCGGGCGACGCGGGGCCCGAGCACCACCCGGAGGGCAGCACGGGGTCCTTCCGCGGCTTCGGGGTCGATCTCGGCGTACGGCTCGGCGCGGACCGGGGCACGGCGGCCGGACGGGAACTTCCCCCCGGGCTCGCGGTGGGTGCCTGGCTGCTGGAGCGGGCCGGCTGGGCGGACGTCCCGGTCGAGGGGCTCGGTGTGGGGGAGCCGCTCGCGGCCGAGCGGTGCGTCCAGGAGGGAAGGGACATCGCCGCCGGTGCGGAGCGGGTGGCGCTGCTGGTGATGGGCGACGCCAGTGCCTGCCGCACGCTCAAGGCCCCCGGCTACCTCGACGAGCGGGCGGCGCCCTTCGACGCGGAGGCCGCACGGGCACTGGGAGCGGTCGACACGGCGGCCCTGCGGGCACTGGACAGCGGCCTGGCGCGCGACCTCATGGTGTCCGGCCGGGCGCCCTGGCAGGTCCTCGCGGGCGCGGCCGAGGGCACCGCCCTGGAGGGCCGCCTGCTGTACGAGGACGCCCCGTACGGGGTGGGCTACATCGTGGCCACCTGGTCGTAGCCGCCGACCGGGTGCGACGCCGGCCTGAGGTCCTGAACGCCTGAATCCCAGGACCCCTGGACCCTGAAACAACGAACGGCCTGAAACAGCGGACGGCCGGGAGTGCCAGGCGCGTCAGGTGCGCCTGGCACTCCCGGCCGTCCGCTGCCGTACCGCGCTCAGGAAGTGGGCGGCGGCCCGGCCGGCGGCGTGGTGCCACCCGTGTCCGGACCCGGGTCGTTCTTGTGGGCGAGCCGGTCCATGGCGTGCTTGGCCTTGCCCGTGCTCGTCTGGATCCTGTCGCTGTACTTGCCCTTGGTCCGCTTGTCGACGGTCTTCGCGGCCTTGTCCAGCCCGTGCTGGATCTTGCCCTCGTGCTGTTGCGCGAGGTGCGAGACCTTGTCCTTGGCAGGCCCCAGCTTGGCCTTCATGCTGTCCCGGAGACCCATGGTCCACCTTCCCTCGCGGTGCGGTCCATGCGCGAAAACGCCCATATCCACTCCATACGGTACTCGGGTGGAGGCTGTCCCGCCCGGCTGCGGCGTTTGCGAGACTGGACCGGTGAGCAGCGCATCCTCCGGCCCCCGGGTCATCGCCGTCGTCGGTCCCACCGCAGCAGGAAAGTCCGATCTGGGCGTGTTCCTGGCCCGGCAACTCGGAGGTGAGGTGGTCAACGCCGACTCCATGCAGCTCTACCGGGGGATGGACATCGGCACCGCCAAGCTGACGCCCGAGGAGCGCGGGGGCGTCCCGCACCACCTCCTGGACATCTGGGACGTGACCGTCACCGCGTCCGTCGCCGAGTACCAGCGTCTGGCCCGGGAGCGGATCGACGCCCTGCTCGCCGACGGGCGCTGGCCCGTCCTGGTCGGGGGGTCCGGCCTCTACGTCCGCGGGGCCGTCGACCACCTCGAGTTCCCGGGCACCGACCCCGACGTCAGATCGCGCCTGGAGGAGGAACTCACCCTGCGTGGCTCCGGCGCGCTGCACGCCCGTCTCGCCGCCGCGGACCCCGAGGCCGCGCGGGCCATCCTGCCGAGCAACGGCCGCCGTATCGTCCGGGCGCTCGAAGTGATCGAGATCACCGGCCTGCCCTTCACCGCCAACCTTCCCGGCCACGACTCGGTCTACGACACCCTTCAGATCGGCGTCGACGTGGCCCGCCCCGAACTCGACGAGCGCATCGCCGGGCGGGTCGACCGGATGTGGGAGGCGGGTCTGGTGGACGAGGTGCGCGCACTGGAGGCGCAGGGGTTGCGTGAGGGGCGTACGGCCTCGCGCGCGCTCGGCTACCAGCAGGTCCTCGCGGCGCTCGCCGGGGAGTGCACCCTGGAGGAGGCGCGGTCGGAGACCGTGCGTGCCACGAAGCGCTTCGCGCGCCGTCAGGATTCATGGTTCAGGCGCGATCCGCGGGTGCACTGGTTGAGTGGGGCCGCGGCGGACCTCAGGGAACTTCCGCAGCTCGCGCTGTCATTGGTCGAACGACCGGTTACAGCCTGATCACGTCATGGCATCGGGACGCCCAGGCCGTCATCCGGGCCTCTGACACCGTGCCATCATCGAGCTTCGATCGACCAAGTGGAGTCCAAGTTGGGAGGGCGCGTGGCGATGGAGGCCGGCCCTCGCGACACCGCACACGGCACCGAACACCTCACCACCGAGCGGGGTGCACCGGAGCAGGAACCCGAGCGTCTCGACCCCGACCGTCTCAGCCCCGACGGGCCGGACGAGACGCAGGGCGGAGTGACCGACGACGGCCCCGAGCCGGACGAGATGTTCGCGGGCGGCGACGAGGTCGAGGTCGAGCTGCGCCCGCAGCGGCGGCTGCGCCTCTGGCAGCTCGCGCCCATCGTCGGCCTGGCCGCGCTCGGCTCGTTGATGTTCGCGTTCCCGCTCGCCTTCGACTTCGGCGACAGCGGCGCGGTGATCGCCATGCTGGGCCTGCTGATCTGCTCCTGCGCGGCCGGCTGGGGCATGATGGCCGCCCGCAGGGTGGGCCACACCTGGCCGGGACTGCCGGCCCGGGGCGCCGGACGCAGACCCGACTGGCGGGTCGTGACCGCCTACGCCGTGATGGTCGCCGCGGTGGTGGCACTGGCCGTCTGGCGAGTGGCCCGCCTCCGCTGACGCCCGCGCGGGGCCGCGGCGGGGACGCGCCGTCGTGGCCACCCCGTACGATCGAGGGATGAGCACGCGGATCGCCTTCCTCAAGGGGCACGGTACCGAGAACGACTTCGTGATCGTCCCGGACCCCGAGAACGCCATCGACCTGCCCCCCGCCGCCGTCGCGGCCCTGTGCGACCGCCGCGCGGGCATCGGTGGCGACGGACTGCTGCACGTGGTGCGGTCCGCGGCGCATCCCGAGGCACGGCACCTGGCCGCCGAGGCCGAGTGGTTCATGGACTACCGCAACGGCGACGGTTCGATCGCCGAGATGTGCGGCAACGGAGTGCGGGTGTTCGCGCGCTACCTCCAGCGGGCGGGGCATGTGGCCGAAGGGGACGTCGCGGTCGCCACGCGCGGGGGCGTGAAGACGGTGCACATCGCCAAGACCGGGGCCGACGGCGGCTCCGCCGCGGGTGACATCACCGTCGGCATGGGCCGGGCGCTGCTCCCCGACGGCGAGGTCACCGTGAGCGTCGACGGGCGCAGCCGGCCGGCGCGGAACGTGAACATGGGCAACCCGCACGCCGTGGTCTTCGTGGACGACCTCGCGCACGCCGGTGACCTGTTCACCGCACCCTCCTTCAGTCCCGCCTCGGCCTACCCGGACGGCGTCAACGTCGAGTTCGTGGCCGACCGGGGCCCGCGGCACGTGGCGCTGCGCGTCCATGAGCGCGGGGCCGGTGAGACCCGCTCGTGCGGCACGGGTGCCTGCGCGGTCGCGGTGGCCACCGCCCGCCGGGACGGCGTCGACCCGAGCGTCACCGGAACCCCGGTGACGTACACCGTGGAGGTGCCCGGCGGCACCCTGGTGATCACCGAACGGCCCGACGGCGAGATCGAGATGACCGGACCCGCGGTGATCGTCGCCGAGGGAGTGATCGAGGAGCAGTGGCTGGAGAACCTGCCCCGCTGAAGTCCGGGCCGGCTCGGTATCCCAGACGCGCGGGGGCGGGAGACCGGCATCCGCGGGGTGCGGGGCGGGTTTCGGCTTCGAGAGCACGGCGCACCGCCGGTCCCGTGGCGTGAAACCGCCGTAGTGCGGGGCTTCGCTCGATGGGGTGATCCGTTTCACGCTCGGCGGGAGGCGGTCGGTCGCACGTGTCGGGGTCGGTAGCATCAAGCACCGGCCCGGACGGGGGACGAACGCCGTCCCCTGAGCCCGAGTCCGCCCTGGGACACGCCCGTCCGCCGGTCGACGCAGCCGGAGGTGCCCATGAACGCGGAGGCCGCGAATCCTGCGACCCCAGGTCCTGCGACATCGGGTCATGTCGCGCCCACAGGGACCCGCAGGAAGGCCCGCCCCCGGCTCGACCTGCGCCGACTGGGCCGTGCCGCGCTGCTCGGCCCAGCCTCCCGCGACCGGCTCCCCGACGCCATCGGCCATGTGGTCGACGCCCATCGCGCCCACCATCCCGACGCCGCTCTCGACCCCCTGCGCCGGGCCTATCTCCTGGCCGAGTCCTCGCACCGCGGCCAGATGCGCAAGAGCGGCGAGCCGTACATCACCCACCCGCTCGCCGTGACCCTGATCCTCGCCGAACTCGGCGCCGAGACGACGACCTTGACGGCATCCCTGCTCCACGACACCGTCGAGGACACGGAAGTGACGCTCGATCAGGTCCGGGAGCAGTTCGGTGCGGAGGTGAGCTACATCGTCGACGGCGTCACCAAACTCGAGAAGGTCGACTACGGCGCCGCGGCCGAACCCGAGACCTTCCGCAAGATGCTCGTCGCCACCGGCAACGACGTCCGCGTGATGTCGATCAAACTCGCCGACCGGCTGCACAACATGCGCACCCTCGGCGTCATGCGCCCCGCGAAACAGGAGCGCATCGCCAAGGTGACCCGGGACGTGCTCATCCCCCTCGCCGAGCGGCTCGGGGTCCAGGCGCTCAAGACGGAACTCGAGGACCTGGTCTTCGCGATCCTGCACCCCGAGGAGAACGAGCACACCCGCGAGTTGATCCTCCGCAACGCCTCCCGCCCGGACGACCCGCTCGCCGAGGTCGCCGACGAGGTGCGCACGGTGCTGCGCGAGGCGGACATCCCCGCCGAGGTCCGCATCCGCCCCCGCCACTTCGTCTCCGTGCACCGGGTGTCCCGCAAACGCGGCCGGATGCGCGGCGCCGACTTCGGCCGTCTGCTGGTGCTGGTGAACGAGGACGCCGACTGCTACGGGGTCCTGGGCGAACTGCACACCTGCCTGACGCCGGTCGTCTCGGAGTTCAAGGACTTCATCGCCGTCCCCAAGTTCAACCTGTACCAGTCGCTGCACACCGCGGTCGCCCGGGACGACGGCCAGGTCGTCGAAGTCCTCATCCGGACCCACCAGATGCACAAGGTCGCCGAGGCCGGTGTCGTCGCCCTGGGCAACCCGTACGCCGTCCCGGCCGAGGAGCAGTCCGCGAGCGACGGCGAGCGCGTCGACCCGACCCGGCCCGGCTGGCTCTCCCGGCTCCTGGAGTGGCAGCGCGGCGCACCCGACCCCGACACCTTCTGGTCGACCCTGCGCGAGGACCTCGCCCAGGACCGCGAGATCACCGTGTTCCGCCCCGACGGCGGCACGATCGGCCTGCCCGACGGGGCGACCTGCGTGGACGCCGCGTACGCGCAGTACGGGGAGGACGCGCACGCGTGCATCGGCGCCCGCGTCAACGGTCGCCTGGCGACGCTGAGCACCACCCTGAGGGACGGGGACACCGTCCAGCTCCTGATGGGACAGGACCCCGCCTCCGAGCCCTCCAGACAGTGGCTGGATCACGCCCACACGCCCGCCGCGCGGATCGCCATCCAGCGCTGGCTGACCGCCCACCCCGAGCGGAGCGACCCGCCGGCCGTCCGTCCCGAGGACGCCCGGCCCGAGGAGGCCCGGTGGGCCCCCCGCCCCGCCGACGAGCCCGCCGGCCAGGCACCCGGGGCGGCGCCCGGCCCCTCCACCGGCGCCCAGGTCCTGGCCGACCGGCCCGGCGCGACCGTACGGCTGGCCGGCTGCTGTACGCCCGTACCGCCCGACGGGGTGACCGGCTTCGCCGTGCGCGGGGGAGCGGTCACCGTGCACCGGGTCGAGTGCGCCGCGGTGACGCGGATGAAGAACGCGGGGCGCGCGGAGGTCGGCGTGCACTGGGGGGAGGGAGCCGAATGCCGGGTCACGCTCGTCGCCGAGTCGTTCGTCCGGCCTCACCTGCTCGCGGACCTCACCGAGGCCATGGCTCTCGAAGGCGCCGAGATCGTCTCCGCGACCGTCGAGCCCCCGACCCATCAGCAGGTGCGGCACACGTACACCGTGCAGCTGCCCGACGCCGCGCACCTGCCCGCCCTCATGCGCGCGATGCGCAACGTGGCCGGTGTGTACGACGTGAGCCGGGCCAAGCCGCAGACCCAGGGCGCCTGACGGCACACGCGCGGGCGGAGCACCGCCCGGCCGTGAGCGCCCGCCGCGCGGCGGCCCCACCGTCCGAACGCCCTTCCGCAGGTCCACTCGATCGGGTGGGCCGGGAGCGCGCCGTCGCCGGGGCGCCCGTGCGCGCTGGTAGCCGTGGGCCATGCCGACCGCTCCTCACGTCCCGACCGCTCCCGTCCCGGCCGCTCCCGTCCCGGCCGCTTCCGTCCCGGCCGCTCCTGTCCCGGCCTCCGACCGTCCGGCTTCCGGCCGGCCGTCCGTCCCCGGTCCGTCCGCCCGAGCGCTGGTGCCCCGGGGCCGTCGACGGCGGACGTCCGCCGCGCTGCTCGCGTCGGCCGTCTCCGTCTGCCTCCTCGCCGCGAGTGCCCCGGCCACGCCGCTGGGCATCGGCGACCGCCTCTTCCCGCATCTGGGCAACCCCGGGTACGACGTGGCGTCGTACGACCTGGCCCTCAGCTATCCCGGGACCAACGACAAGGCGCTCCAGGCCACCACGACGATCGTCGCCCGGCTGACCGCGGACCTGGACCGGATCAACCTCGACTTCGCCCACGGCACGGTCCGGTCGGTCGAGGTCGACGGGGCCCCGGCCGCCTTCACCACCGCCGGGGAGGACCTCGTGATCACGCCCGAGGGCGGCCTGGACGCGGGCGAACGGACCCGCGTCACCGTGCGGCACACCAGCGATCCGGCGCCGGCCGAGGGCCGTGACGGCGGCTGGGTGCGCACCGCGGACGGCCTCGCCATGGCCAACCAGGCCGACGCCGCGCACCTGGTGTTCCCATGCAACGACCACCCGTCCGACAAGGCGATGTTCACCTTCCGCATCACCACCCCCGAGGGGCACACGGCCGTCGCCAACGGCCGGCCGGCCGGTGTGGACCGCACACGCGGAGCGACCACCTGGACGTACCGCACCCTGCACCCCATGGCCACCGAACTCGCCCAGGTGTCCATCGGCCGCTCCACGGTCCTGCACCGCACCGGTCCGCAGGGGCTGCCGCTGCGCGACGTCGTGCCCACGAAGCACCGCGAGGGGCTCGAACCGTGGCTGGCGAGGACTCCCGACCAGATCGCCTGGATGGAGGCCAGGGTCGGCCGCTACCCCTTCGAGACGTACGGCCTGCTCATGGCCGACGCCTCCACCGGCTTCGCACTCGAGACCCAGACGCTGTCCCTCTTCGAGAGGGACTTGTTCACCGAGCCGGGCGCCCCCGCGTGGTACGTCGAGTCGATCATGATGCACGAGCTCGCCCACCAGTGGTTCGGCAACAGCGTCAGCCCTCGCACCTGGTCCGACCTGTGGCTCGGCGAGGGCCACGCCACCTGGTACGAGGCGCTGTACGCGCAGGAGAGGTCCGGCCCGTCCCTCGACGCCCGGATGAAGGCCGCCTACGAGGAATCCGACCGCTGGCGCGCGCAGGGCGGGCCCCCCGCCGCCCCCAAGGCCCCGGAACCCGGCCAGAAGATCAGCATCTTCAGGCCGAACGTCTACGCCGGAGCCGCGCTCGTGCTGTACGCCCTGCGCGAGGAGATCGGCCGCACCGCCTTCGAACGCCTGCAACGTCTCTGGGTGACCCACCACCGGAACGGCACGGCCACCACCGCCGACTTCGTCCGGCTCGCCTCCGACGTCGCGGGACGGGACCTGACGGAATTCCTGGAGCCCTGGCTCTACGACTCCAGGACCCCGCCGATGCCCGGCCACCCGGACTGGAAGTCCACGACCGAGCCCGGCTCCCGGTCCACGGAACTCCTCGCGCCGATGGCGCATCGACCGGGTGGGAGCCGGGAACAAACACGATGACGAGACGCCCCGTGCCGTGTCACCATCGTCAGGTCGCCGCGGCACGGGTGACGGGAATCTCCCGGCAGGCTCGTGCGTTGTGAGGGGTGACGGCCGCGTTCCGCCGCCACCCGCGACATCCCATCGACGTAAGGACCCAATGACCTCCTCTTCTTCCCCCTCCCAGGACACCAAGCGCCTCGCGCAGACCTACCCCGAGGGCCTCCGGGCCGATGCCCTGATGGAAGAGGACGTCGCCTGGAGCCCCGAGAACGACGGAGAGCGGGACGGCGACCAGTTCGACCGCTCCGAGCGCGCGTCCCTGCGCCGCGTCGCAGGCCTCTCCACCGAGCTCGAGGACGTCACCGAGGTCGAGTACCGACAGCTCCGTCTGGAGCGGGTCGTGCTCGTCGGCGTGTGGACATCGGGAACCGCGCAGGACGCCGAGAACTCCCTCGCGGAGCTCGCGGCCCTGGCGGAGACGGCGGGCGCCCTCGTGCTCGACGGCATGATCCAGCGCCGGGACAAGCCCGACGCGGCGACCTACATCGGCTCCGGCAAGGCCGGGGAGCTGCGTGACATCGTCCTCGAGACGGGCGCCGACACGGTCGTCTGCGACGGTGAGCTGAGCCCCGGCCAGCTGATCCACCTCGAGGACGTCGTCAAGGTCAAGGTCGTCGACCGCACGGCCCTGATCCTGGACATCTTCGCCCAGCACGCCCAGTCCCGAGAGGGCAAGGCGCAGGTCGCGCTCGCGCAGATGCAGTACATGCTGCCGAGGCTGCGCGGCTGGGGTCAGTCGCTGTCCCGGCAGATGGGCGGCGGCACGGGCGGCGGGCTCGCCACCCGTGGCCCCGGTGAGACCAAGATCGAGACCGACCGGCGCCGGATCCGCGAGAAGATGGCGAAGATGCGCCGGGAGATCGCGGAGATGAAGACCGGCCGCGACATCAAGCGCCAGGAACGCCGGCGCAACAAGGTGCCGTCCGTCGCCATCGCGGGCTACACCAACGCGGGCAAGTCCTCCCTGCTCAACCGCCTCACGGGCGCGGGCGTACTGGTCGAGAACGCCCTGTTCGCGACCCTCGACCCGACCGTGCGCCGGGCCGAGACGCCGAGCGGACGGCTGTACACGCTGGCCGACACCGTCGGGTTCGTCCGCCATCTGCCGCACCATCTGGTCGAGGCGTTCCGCTCCACCATGGAGGAGGTCGGCGACGCCGACCTGATCCTGCACGTGGTGGACGGTTCGCATCCCGCCCCGGAGGAGCAGCTGGCTGCCGTGCGCGAGGTGATCAGGGATGTCGGCGCCACCGACGTACCCGAGATCGTCGTGATCAACAAGGCCGACGCGGCCGACCCGCTGACGCTCCAGCGGCTGCTGCGGACGGAGAAGCACTCCATCGCGGTCTCGGCCCGCACCGGTCAGGGCATCGAGGAACTGCTCACCTTCATCGACGACGAGCTGCCCCGCCCGGCGGTGGAGATCGAGGCACTCGTGCCGTACACCCAGGGCAAGCTGGTCGCCCGCGCCCATGACGAGGGGGAGGTGATCTCCGAGGAGCACACCCCGGAGGGCACCCTGCTCAAGGTGCGGGTGCACGAGGAACTGGCGGCGGAACTCACGCCGTACCTGCTCACGTCGGCCGCCCACTGAGCCGGCCACCCGCAGTGTGACGCCGACGGCCCGCCCCCTGCTCCGGCAGGGGGCGGGCCGTCGGCGTGGGCGGTCACCGGCCGCCGTGGCTCCTGCCCGGGTTCCGGCACAGCGACTCGGCGTCCCGGCCCGACCGCGGGCCCGCGAGCCAGGTGCCGTCGATCGGACCGATGCCCGTTCCCGGATGCGCCGCGCACCCGGGAACGGGCCCGTCGGTCACTGTCCGGCGAACTTGTCGCTGACCGCGTCGTAGACGCCCTTGGCATCGTCGCCCAGCCGGGGACCGGCCAGCCAGCCCGAGGTCACCGGGCCGATGGAGGTGTTGGACACCAGAGCGGGCCGGCCGTCCGAGCCCGCCGCGACCCAGCCGCCACCGGACGAACCGGCCGTCATGCTGCACCCGATCCGGTACATCGTCGGCTCGGACGTGTGGAGCGAGAGCCGGCCCGGCCGGTCCTCGCAACGGAACAGCTTCTGGCCGTCGTACGGGGTTCCGGCCGGGTAACCGATCGCGGTCACGCTCTCCGTGTCGGGCACCGCCGGAGCGTCGAAGTCCACCGGCAGCGCCGAACCGACCGTCTCCTCCAGCGACTTGCCGTCACCGCCCTTCTCCGGCGTCACATGGATGACCGCGAAGTCGTACGAGGCGCCGTCGCCACCGGTCGGACCGCCCTGCTCGATCCACTGGTCGGAGGTCTGCGCCCAGTCCCCCCACCAGACACCGTACGGAGCGACCTCCTCCTTGGCGGCGCCCTCGAGTTCCGCCGTCGGCTTGCCCGCGTCGTTGTACGACGGCACGAAGGCGATGTTGCGGTACCAGCCGCCCTTCTTGCCGGCGTGCACACAGTGGCCGGCCGTCCACACCATGTTGGACTTGCCCGGGTTGGCGGGGTCCTGCACCACGGTGGCGGAGCACACCATGGTGCCCTCCGGGGAGTCGAAGAACACCTTGCCGGCCGTGGGGGCGTTGGCGTGGTAGGAAGGCGGCACGGCCTGCGCCTGCACCGGCTCCGGCGTCGGGTCGGTCACCCCCTGGTCACCGGAGATGTCGCTCTCGTCGACCTCCTGCTCCGGCTCCTCCGCCTCCCGCATGCGGTCCGGGTCCCACAGGTCCTCGATGATCGGGTTGATGTAGTCGTTGGCCTCACGCAGCCAGTCGTCCTGGTCCCAGTTCTTCCACTCGCCGTCACGCCACTTGTCGACATCGATCCCGTGCTCCTTGAGCCGGTCCTTGATGTCGTCCGGGATCGTGATCTTGCCGTCGCCGGCCGCGGCGGTCGCGGAGGCGTCGCCGCCCGCGGTGTCGTCGCCCGCACCGCAGGCGGTCGCCGTGAGCGCGAGCACCGAGGCGAGCGCGACGGCGGTCAGTACGGGGGAGGTTCCGCGGCGCGCCCTCCCGTTTCGGCGAATGGTGGACGACGGCCGTATGGATCGCATGATCTGACTCCCCCTGCTGAGGACGAACGTGGTGCTTCGGCCGTGCTCACATCCTGGACTCGAGCGGAGTACGGAGCGAACACACGACCACCGGGAACGGCACCACAGACTATGCGCTCGCCGTGAGGGGCGGCCGACGGAACGGCAACGGTTTCGCTACGAGCATTCTGACCTGGCCGGTCTTCGGGACCCACCACTGTGACGTCTTACCGGGCACGGTCTGCCGTCCCCCGTGCGATGAGCAACGACCGCCGGGTTACCCGGACTTCGCGGTGGGATCGCTCCGCCCGGCCCGGCGTCGGCACCTCTCCGGTGGTCACGGAGGGCATGATTGTCGGTGCCGGGCCGTAGGGTGGTCGCGCTATGACGAAGCCCTCACTCCCCGAACTCCTGCAGGCCGCCGTCACCGCCGTCGGCGGCACGGAGCGCCCCGGCCAGGTGACCATGGCCGAAGCCGTCGCCGAAGCGATCGACGGCGCCTCTCATCTGCTGGTCCAGGCCGGCACCGGCACCGGAAAGTCGCTCGGCTATCTGGTGCCCGCGCTCGCCCAGGGGGAGCGAGTCGTCGTGGCGACGGCGACGCTGGCCCTGCAGCGCCAGCTCGTGGAGCGCGACCTTCCGCGCGCGGTGGAGGCGTTGCATCCGCTGCTGCGCCGCCGCCCGGAGTTCGCGATGCTCAAGGGCCGGTCCAACTACCTGTGTCTGCACCGTCTCCACGAAGGAGTACCGCAGGACGAGGAGGAGGGCCTCTTCGACCAGTTCGAGGCGGCCGCCCCCACCAGCAAGCTGGGCCAGGACCTGCTGCGCCTGCGTGACTGGGCGGACGAGACGGAGACCGGCGACCGGGACAACCTCACGCCGGGCGTCTCCGACCGGGCCTGGTCCCAGGTGTCGGTGTCGTCCCGGGAGTGCCTGGGCGCCACGAAGTGCGCCTACGGCGCGGAGTGCTTCGCGGAGACGGCCCGTGAGCGGGCCAAACTGGCCGAGGTCGTCGTCACCAACCACGCGCTCCTCGCGATCGACGCGATCGAGGGCGCTCCGGTGCTGCCGCAGCACGAGGTGCTGATCGTCGACGAGGCCCATGAGCTGGTCTCCCGGGTCACCGGGGTCGCCACGGGGGAACTCACCCCCGGCCAGGTCAACCGGGCGGTGCGCCGTGCCGCGAAACTCGTCGACGAGAAGGCCGCCGACCAGTTGCAGACCGCGGCCGAGGGCTTCGAACGCCTGATGGAGCTGGCCCTCCCCGGCCGGCTCGAGGAGATCCCGGAGGACCTCGGATACGCGCTGATGGCGCTGCGCGACGCCTGCCGGACCGTCATCTCCGCCATCGGGAACACCCGCGACAAGTCCGTCCAGGACGAGGACGCGGTCCGCAAACAGGCGCTGGCCTCGGTGGAGAGCGTGCATGACGTGGCGGAGCGGATCGCCAACGGCTCCGAATGGGACGTCGTCTGGTACGAGCGCCACGAGCCCCGCGGCGGAGCCGCGTACCGGCACAGCGGAGCCTCGTTGCGCGTCGCCCCCATGTCCGTCTCCGGTCTGCTGCGCGAGAAGCTCTTCACCGACCGCTCCGTGGTCCTGACGTCCGCGACCCTGAAACTGGGCGGCGACTTCAACGGCGTGGGAGCCTCCCTGGGGCTCGGCCCCGAGGGCGCCGAAGGAGACGACCTGCCGCAGTGGAAGGGCGTCGACGTCGGCTCGCCGTTCGACTACCCCAGGCAGGGCATCCTCTACGTCGCCAAGCATCTGGCGCGCCCGGCCCGTGACGGCGACCGCGCGGACATGCTGGACGAGCTCACCGAGCTGATCCAGGCGGCGGGCGGCCGGACTCTGGGGCTGTTCTCCTCGATGCGGGCCGCCCAGCTCGCTGCGGAGGAACTGCGCTCCCGGATCCCGGAGTTCCCGATCCTCCTCCAGGGCGAGGAGACGCTCGGCGAACTGATCAAGAACTTCGCGGCCGACCCGAAGACCTGCCTGTTCGGCACGTTGTCGCTCTGGCAGGGGGTCGATGTCCCCGGTCCCAGTTGCCAGCTGGTCGTCATGGACAAGATCCCGTTCCCTCGCCCGGACGACCCGTTGATGAGCGCCCGGCAGAAGGCCGTGGAGGAGGCGGGCGGCAACGGTTTCATGGCGGTCGCCGCCACCCATGCGGCGCTGCTCATGGCGCAGGGTGCCGGCCGTCTCGTCCGGGCCACGGGCGACCGCGGTGTGGTCGCCGTACTGGACCAGCGGCTGGCGACCGCCCGCTACGGAAGTTATCTGAAGGCCTCGCTGCCCGACTTCTGGTGCACCACGGACCGGAATCAGGTCAGGAAATCCCTGGCCGCGATCGACGCGGTCGCGAAGCGGGCCGAGACCGAGGCGGAGGTACCGGTGGAGGCGGAGTGACAGCGGGGCGGCCTGTCACGGATCGCGGCCACGGAGCCGGACGGTCCGGGCAGTCCGGACAGCACAGGGCCCCGGAACCGGCGCAGGGGTCCCGGGGCCCGGTCGGAGGGCGGGGCCGCACCGCGGCCCCGCACCGGACTCAGACGCGGCGCAGAACGGCCACCACCTTGCCCAGGATGGTCGCGTCGTCGCCCGGGATCGGCTCGTAGGCCGCGTTGTGCGGGAGGAGCCAGACGTGGCCGTCCTCGCGCTTGAAGCGCTTGACGGTGGCCTCGCCGTCGAGCATCGCCGCCACGATGTCACCGTTCTCGGCGACGGGCTGGCGTCGGACCGTGACCCAGTCGCCGTCACAGATCGCGGCCTCGATCATGGAGTCGCCGATCACCTTCAGGACGAACAGCTCGCCGTCACCGACGAGTTGCCGGGGGAGGGGGAAGACGTCCTCGACCGACTCCTCGGCGAGGATGGGGCCACCGGCGGCGATACGGCCCACCAGGGGGACGTACGAAGCGGCCGGCTTGCCCGCGGTGTCCGCGGGCTGCACGGAGGCGGCCTGGTCGGAGCCGCGCACCTCGTAGGCGCGGGGGCGGTGCGGGTCGCGGCGCAGGAATCCCTTGCGCTCCAGAGCCATCAGCTGGTGCGCCACGGATGACGTGCTGGAGAGGCCGACCGCCTGGCCGATCTCGCGCATCGACGGCGGATAACCGCGGCGCTGCACCGAGTCCCTGATGACTTCGATGACCCGGCGCTGGCGGTCGGTGAGTCCGGAGCTGTCCGCCCGGATGCCGGGAGGTCGGCCCGGCAAGGAGCGCTTGGGTCCCTCAGGATGCGCGGCTTCGCTCATCGCATGCACCGGCTCGAGCCGGTCCTGGGAGCGGTCCTGGGCAGCGATGCTGGCGCTGTCGGCGGTGGTGGTCACGTCGGCCCCTCTCGATGGTCTCCCTGCAGGACAACGGTAGTAGCTTTCGAAAGGTTGCGCCAAACACACGTTCGAGTGAAAAATCGCGAATTACGTTATGCGGTCGCGTGCTGAGGTGTATTGGCGGCAATGCTTCTTGTCGGACGGGCGCGCTCCGGGTGTGCTTCCCGGTCGCGCTTCTCGCCGCCGGGACGGCGGTCTCCCGGTCGTCGGGCCAGTCTGCCACCGGGTGTCTCGCGGCACGGGGGCGGCCCCGGCTCTCTTCGGGAGCCGTACGCGTTCTCCCTTCCGTGTGCGCGACATCTCCCCGTGTGTCGCGGCGGCACACGACTGCGAGCCCCGGCGGCGGGGAAGGCGCCCCGCGCGGGGGCCCGCCGAAGGCTCCCGCGCGGCCTGGGGTGAGGTGGCCCGCACGGGGGTCGTCGTGAGGCCGTGCGGGGGTCGTGCGGGGGCCGTGCGGACGCCTGCGGGAGGGTCCGGTCGGGCGTCGGTTGCCCGGATTCGAGTGACACGCGTACGGGAGTGCATGTATGAGCCAATCCCCACATCTAGTGGTTGGATTGCACTCGCTACCCAGAAGTTGTGGTCCCCGGGTCTTGAGGCCCTCGGAGATCGCTTATGCTGGAGCAGCTTCGTGGGGCCGGACAGGCCTCGTGGGGCCATGGAGTCTGCCGTGAGGGAGGGTTGGGATTTCATGCACTGCCCCTTCTGCAGGCACTCCGACAGCCGGGTCGTCGACAGTCGTACGACCGACGACGGCACGTCGATCCGCAGGCGCCGCCAGTGCCCTGACTGCTCCCGTCGTTTCACGACCGTGGAGACGTGCTCGCTCATGGTGGTCAAGCGGTCCGGAGTCACCGAGCCGTTCAGCCGCACCAAGGTCATCAACGGTGTGCGCAAGGCGTGCCAGGGGCGTCCCGTCACCGAGGACGCGCTCGCGCAGCTCGGCCAGCGGGTCGAGGAAGCGGTGCGGGCCACCGGGAGCGCCGAGCTGACCACCCATGACGTGGGGCTGGCCATACTCGGTCCGCTGCAGGAACTCGACCTCGTCGCCTATCTGCGGTTCGCGTCCGTCTACCGGGCGTTCGAGTCGTTGGAGGACTTCGAGGCCGCGATCGCGGAACTCAGGCAGGTGGGGCACTCCGGCGCGGACGACGAAGACCGCGAAGGGGCTGTCGTGGGGGGCCAGGAAGACGGCAGCGGGTCCGGAGGGACTGTCCAGGTCCCGGAACCCGCTCCGGCCGCCGACTGACCGGCGGTCCCGCCCGGCCGACGGCCGGGTGCGGCCGGACGGCGGCGACGAGGAAATCTGTTGCGGGTGATGCCAGTGGGGCGCCCGCGGCGTCGGACAAATACCGTGCCACCGGAACATCGGGGCACTTCAGGGCGTTTTAGCCCGTACAGGGAGGCGGCATGACAGAGACGGCGAGCGGTCCGACACGGAGTTCCCGGGCCAAGAGCACCAAGGCCGGCAAGGGACTGCGGGTCGAGCGCATCCACACCACTCCCGGGGTCCACCCTTACGACGAGGTGGTCTGGGAGCGCCGTGACGTCGTCATGACCAACTGGCGCGACGGCTCGGTCAACTTCGAGCAGCGCGGCGTCGAGTTCCCCGAATTCTGGTCGGTGAACGCGGTCAACATCGTCACCAGCAAGTACTTCCGCGGTGCCGTGGGCACCCCGCAGCGCGAGACCGGCCTCAAGCAGCTGATCGACCGCATCGTGAAGACGTACCGGAAGGCGGGCGAGGACCACAAGTACTTCGCGTCGCCCGCCGACGCCGAGATCTTCGAGCACGAGCTGGCCTACGCCCTTCTGCACCAGATCTTCAGCTTCAACAGCCCTGTCTGGTTCAACGTCGGCACGCCCCAGCCGCAGCAGGTCTCCGCCTGCTTCATCCTGTCCGTCGACGACTCCATGGAGTCGATCCTCGACTGGTACAAGGAGGAGGGCATGATCTTCAAGGGCGGCTCCGGCGCCGGCCTGAACCTCTCCCGCATCCGCTCCTCCAAGGAGCTGCTGTCCTCCGGCGGCAACGCCTCGGGTCCGGTCTCCTTCATGCGCGGCGCCGACGCGTCCGCCGGCACCATCAAGTCCGGCGGTGCCACCCGCCGGGCCGCCAAGATGGTCGTCCTCGACGTGGACCACCCCGACATCGAGGGGTTCATCGAGACGAAGGTCAAGGAAGAGGAGAAGATCCGCGTCCTGCGTGACGCGGGCTTCGACATGGACCTGGGCGGCGACGACATCGCCTCCGTCCAGTACCAGAACGCCAACAACTCGGTCCGCGTGAACGACGAGTTCATGAACGCGGTCCAGCAGGGCGGCCAGTTCGGTCTCCGGGCCAGGATGACCGGCGAGGTCATCGAGGAGGTCGACGCCAAGACGCTCTTCCGCAAGATCGCCGAGGCCGCCTGGGCCTGCGCCGACCCGGGCATCCAGTACGACGACACGATCAACAACTGGCACACCTGCCCCGAGTCCGGCCGGATCACCGCGTCGAACCCGTGCAGCGAGTACATGCACCTGGACAACACGTCCTGCAACCTGGCCTCGCTGAACCTGATGAAGTTCCTCAAGGACGACGGCAAGGGCACCCAGTCCTTCGAGGCCGAGCGCTTCCAGAAGGTCGTCGAGCTGGTCATCACCGCGATGGACATCTCGATCTGCTTCGCGGACTTCCCGACCCAGAAGATCGGCGAGAACACGCGCGCGTTCCGCCAGCTCGGCATCGGCTACGCCAACCTCGGCGCCCTGCTGATGGCCACCGGTCACGCCTACGACTCGGACGGCGGCCGTGCCCTCGCGGGTGCGATCACCTCGCTGATGACCGGCACGGCCTACCGGCGTTCCGCGGAACTGGCCGCGGTGGTCGGCCCGTACGACGGCTACGCCCGTAACGCCGACGCCCACCAGCGCGTCATGAAGCAGCACTTCGACGCCAACGGCGCGGCCGTGCGCATGGACGACCTGGACAGCCCGGTGTGGGCCGCCGCCACCGAGGCATGGCAGGACGTGGTGCGCCTCGGGGACAAGAACGGCTTCCGCAACTCCCAGGCGTCCGTGCTCGCCCCGACCGGCACCATCGGCCTGGCGATGTCCTGCGACACCACCGGTGTCGAACCCGACCTCGCCCTGGTCAAGTTCAAGAAGCTCGTCGGCGGCGGTTCGATGCAGATCGTCAACGGCACCGTCCCGCAGGCCCTGCGCCGCCTGGGCTACCAGGAGGAGCAGATCGAGGCGATCGTCGCCCACATCTCCGACCACGGCAATGTGATCGACGCCCCCGGCCTCAAGCACGAGCACTACGAGGTGTTCGACTGCGCCATGGGCGAGCGCGCCATCTCCCCGATGGGCCATGTCCGCATGATGGCCGCGATCCAGCCCTGGATCTCCGGCGCGATCTCCAAGACGGTCAACATGCCGGAGACGGCGACCGTCGAAGAGGTCGAGGAGATCTACTTCGAGGCGTGGAAGCTGGGCGTCAAGGCGCTCGCCATCTACCGCGACAACTGCAAGGTGGGCCAGCCGCTCTCCGCGAAGACCAAGGAGAAGGAGAAGGCCGAGGTCACGGAGAAGGCCGAGGAGACGATCCGCGCCGCGGTCGAGAAGGTGGTCGAGTACCGCCCGGTCCGCAAGCGTCTCCCGAAGGGGCGTCCCGGCATCACCACCTCCTTCACCGTCGGGGGCGCCGAGGGCTACATGACGGCCAATTCCTACCCGGACGACGGGCTCGGCGAGGTGTTCCTGAAGATGTCCAAGCAGGGCTCGACCCTCGCGGGCATGATGGACGCCTTCTCCATCGCGGTGTCCGTCGGCCTCCAGTACGGCGTCCCGCTGGAGACGTACGTCTCGAAGTTCACCAACATGCGTTTCGAGCCGGCCGGCATGACGGACGACCCGGACGTGCGGATGGCGCAGTCCATCGTCGACTACATCTTCCGCAGGCTGGCACTGGACTTCCTGCCCTTCGAGACGCGCTCCGCGCTCGGCATCCACTCCGCCGAGGAGCGTCAGCGCCACCTCGAGACCGGCTCCTACGAGCAGTCCCTCGACGACGCCGATCTCGATCTCGACGTCGAGGGCCTGGCCCAGTCCGCGCCGCGAACCCAGGAGCTGAAGGCGGTCGCCACGCCGAAGGCCGAGACCGAGGCGGTCAAGCCGGCCCCGCAGCAGGCGCACACCAGCGCCGAGCTGGTCGAGATGCAGTTGGGCATCCAGGCCGACGCTCCGCTCTGCTTCTCCTGCGGCACGAAGATGCAGCGGGCCGGCTCCTGCTACATCTGCGAGGGCTGCGGCTCGACCAGCGGATGCAGCTGACACCGGGCCCGACACCGCCGGCACCGGTGCGTCCGTCCGGTGACTGAGCGGTGCGGAGTGCGGGAGCGGGGCACCGGCCCATGGGCCGGTGCCCCGCTCCGCTGTCTCTAGTCTCCGCCGCTTCCCCGATGGTTCCCGAGCCCGCGGGCGGCCGAGCCGCTGCGGGCGCGGGTCACGCCCGGCGGATCGTCCCCATCGCACGGGTGAACGTCACCGGGTCGTCGAGGAAGCCCTCGACGCCGGGGTGGAAGTCCCATGCGCCGCTGTCGTTCCGGGTGAACTCGGCGATGACGGCCGCCGTGGCTCCCGGGACACCGCCGAAGTCGTCCTCGGCCAGGACGGTGTACCCCTGGCGGATGCGCAGACCGGGGTGCGCCACGCCGGAGAAGGTCCGCCGCGCCTGGTGCTGCTGGATGACGACGCCGACCACCACGCGCGCGTACCGCGGGTCGAGTCGGTTCAGCTCCAGCGTCATGACCTCGTCGAAGCCGAAGCCCAAGCCGTCCCTGCTGTCCCGGTTCAGTGTGATGGTGCCGTCGGGGGAGCGGCTGTCGAAGTGCACCACATAGGAGGGATCGCCGTGTGGATCGCTTGCCGGGTAGGGCGCGGCGACGAGATCGAGATCGGTGGACGGTTGTCCCGTGGGACTCGGGTCCCACCTCAGCGCGATCTCGACCTTGTCGATGCCCTTGTTGACGCCGTTCACCCATGTCCCCTTTCCTGCGCGACCATCCTGCCCTTTCAGCCCAACTGCCGGATGGCTCCGGCAGGTTGTCCATCCTGTCATGTTCGGCCGGGTAAGTGAGGTGAAGCAGTCCGGACGAGGGTGACCGACGCCACGCTCCGCGGCCTTACGATGGCGCGGTGCTGGTCAAGTGGATTCGCTGCACCGTGGTGGACCGCCGGGGGTTCGAACGGGGACAGCGGAAGTGGGCGGGGCTTCTGGGGGAGCCGGGATTTCGCGGACAGGGCGGAGGATGGAGCCGGGCACGGCAGGATGTGGCGCACATCTTCTCCTTCTGGGAGAGCCGTGCCTTCTACGACTCGTTCATGGCGCGTTCCCACGATCGGCTCGCCTCGGCCCAGGCGGGCACCTTCAAGGACGCCCAGGTCCGGCTCTTCGACCACCGCTTCGACGTGAAGACGGGCTTCGAGCCGCGTTTCACGGACGTGGACCTGCTGAGAGTGGCGCTGTGCCGGGTCCACGAGGAGCGGGCGGAGCACTTCGTGCTGATGCACGAGAAGGTCTGGAACCCGGCGATGGCGGGCTCGCCCGGCATGGTCCGAGGCCTGTTCGGTGAGGCCCCCGGCAGCGAGTTCCTGGTGCTGTCGATGTGGTGGTCCGCGGCCGAGCACGGCAAGTACCGCACCGAGCGGGTGGAGCGTCTCGCCCTGAGGGCACAGACGGAGGCCGACATAGCGGCCCTGACGGGGGACGTCGTCGACATGGAGCCGGTCTGGACGGTCTGACGCCCACGCCCACGCGCACCGAGCGCGTCGCCCCGTATGTGGCATGTGTGAGTCATGCGGCTTGTGTGCCGCGTGGGGCGCGGATCGTGGGGCTGTCCGTGGGGCAGGAAATGTGTGACCTGTGCCGTACCGGGTGCGTACGGGTGCTCGGCCGGTCGTCACCCGTTCTAGGGTTTCGGCATGGCACGACCACGGCGCATCGTCCTTGTCCGGCACGGTGAATCAACGGGCAATGTTGACGACTCCGTTTATGAACGCGAACCCGATCACGCGCTGGCCCTGACCGAGCGGGGCCGGCGGCAGGCGGAGGAGACGGGTAAGCGGTTGCGCGACCTGTTCGGCCGCGAGCGCGTCAGCGTGTACGTGTCCCCCTACCGTCGCACGCACCAGACGCTGGACGCCTTCGGGCTCGACCCGGAGCTCATACGTGTGCGTGAGGAGCCGAGACTGCGCGAGCAGGACTGGGGAAACTGGCAGGACCAGAAGGACGTACGCCTGCAGAAGGAACGCCGGGACGCGTACGGCCACTTCTTCTTCCGCTTCGCCCAGGGGGAGTCCGGCGCCGACGTCTACGACCGGGTCGACGGCTTCCTGGAGAGCCTCTTCCGCAGCTTCGACGCCCCCGACCACCCGCCGAACGTCCTCATCGTGACGCACGGTCTGGCCATGCGGCTGTTCTGCATGCGGTGGTTCCACTGGACCGTGGCGGAGTTCGAATCCCTGTCGAACCCGGAGAACGCCGAGACGCGGATGCTCCTCCTGGGCGAGAACGGAAAGTACACGCTCGACCGGCCTTTCGAACGCTGGCGGGTGCCGGAACCGTACGGGATCACCGGATAGGGTGGCAGGGCGATGACCGCTGACCTCTCCTTCGCCGGGCGCCTGGACCGCGCCCTGGCCAGCCTGCGCGGACTGTCGGTGGGGGACGCGCTGGGCTCGCAGTTCTTCGTCCCGGGGAACTATCCGCTGCTCATGAGCCGTGAGCTGCCCCCGGGCCGCTGGCAGTGGACGGACGACACGGAGATGGCCTGCTCGGTCGTCGCCGTCCTGGCCGCTCACCGGCGGATCGATCAGGAGGCCCTCGCGCAGTCCTTCGCCGGGCGCCACGACTTCGACCGCGGCTACGGGCCCGCGGTCGGCCGGCTGCTGCGGCTGGTCCGTGAGGGCGGCGACTGGCGGGAGCTCGCCGCCGGGCTCTTCAACGGTCAGGGTTCCTGGGGCAACGGGGCGGCGATGCGCATCGCACCGCTGGGTGCCTGGTACGCGGACGATCCGGAGCAGGCCGTCCACCAGGCCGAGATCTCGGCCTACCCGACCCACCAGCACCGTGAGGCCGTGGTCGGCGCGATGGCCGTCGCCGCGGCAGCCGCGCTCGCCGCCGCCCCCGGGGGGACGCCCGCACCGGAAGCCCTCCTCGACGGGGTCGTCGCACTGGTGCCCAAGAGGAGCGCGGTCGGTGCGGGGCTGCGCAGGGCCCGGGACATGCTCGACTTCGGCGATGTGGCCACCGTCGCCGCCGTCCTCGGCTGCGGGCGGCGTACGACGGCCCACGACACCGTGCCCTTCGCGCTGTGGTCGGCCGCGCGGTCCCTGAGCGACTACGAGCAGGCGTTCTGGACGACGGTCCAGGCGGGCGGAGACATGGACACGACGTGCGCCATCGTGGGCGGGGTGGTCGCGGCGGGGAAGGCCGGGGTGCCGCCTTCCGGGTGGACCGAGCGGGTCGAGGCGTTGCCGGGCTGGACGTCCCACGCCCGGTGATTCACGCATGCGATTCCCCGCGTGCCGAGAGGCTCCCGAGCCGGGTCGTCGTGGACCGTGACGTCGTTCGGGGAACCTGGGTGTCGCGGGCCGTTCCGGGCGGCGTACGCTGAGGGCGCCATGCCGTACGAACCACCGACTCACACCGTCGAGCGCTCTCTGCGCGCCACCACCGGGGCGAAGATCGTCGCAGGTGTCGACGAGGTGGGGCGCGGCGCCTGGGCCGGTCCCGTCACCGTCTGCGCGGCGATCACCGGACTGCGTCGGCCCCCCGAAGGTCTCACCGACTCCAAGCTCCTCACCGTCAAGCGGCGCGCCGAACTCGACCGGACGCTGAGGAGTTGGGTGACGTCGTACGCCCTGGGACACGCGTCCCACGAGGAGATCGATCAGCTGGGGATGACGGCCGCGCTGCGGCTGGCGGCGGTACGCGCGCTCGAGGCGCTGCCGGTCCGGCCCGACGCGGTGATACTCGACGGCAAGCACGACTATCTCGGGGCGCCCTGGCGGGTCCGCACCGTGATCAAGGGTGATCAGTCGTGCGTGGCGGTCGCGGCGGCCTCGGTGATCGCCAAGGTGCACCGTGACAAAATGATGGCCGAACTGGGTGCCGACCATGCAGACTTCGGTTTTGCGGACAACGCCGGGTATCCGTCACCCGTGCACAGGGCCGCGCTGGAGGTCCGGGGACCCACTCCCTACCACCGGTTGTCGTGGGCGTATCTTGATGCGCTGCCCCAGTGGCGGCATCTCAAGAAGGTCCGCAGTCGGGCGGACGGAAGCGTTCCGGAGGTCGAGGGCCAGCTCGGCTTCGACTTCTGACGGTTCCGTTCGCACTCATGTGCCACCCGGCGTCGCGAGCCGTACCAATGTTTGATAAAAATCAGCCCATGCCTCTCATTCCCGAGGAGCCTCAGATTCACGAGAGTGCCCAGGGTCCCCGCGTCACTTCGGCCAGCAGCCGTACCGCGCCGACCCCCCGCCCCGTACCCGGTCCCCGCCCTGTGGCCCCGCCGCGTCCTGGTCGTCCCGGCCCGGCCCGGCCGGCGCCCCCGGCGCAACGCACGCCGCGTGAAGCCACTGCGGCGGCCAAACCCGTCCCTTCGAAGCAGGCTGTCCCGCAGCCGGCCGCCGCTGCCGCGGACGGCACTCAGATCCAGCTCATTCCGGCCTCGGTCCAGGGGGCGCTCGACGCCGCCGAGGAAGCCGTGGACCTGCTGCTGGACTCGGGCCGTGCCCCGGGCGACGTGCTGGTGATCACCACCGGCGAGCCGCATCCGTGGGCCACCCACGAGCTGTCCTTCGGCGAAGCGTCCTACTGGGCTCTGCACGACGCCGGTGACGACGTCTTCCACACGGACGTCGCCGGTGCGGAGCGTGCCGGGGCGCGGCCCGTCGTCGTGGTCGCCGTCAACGGCGGCTCCGAGGCGGTGACCGCGTCGGCCCTGTCCGCCGCCCACGCCAAAGCCACCGCTCTGCTGATCGTCTGCGGTGACCCGAAGCGGATCAACTCGGTGATGGACGCGGGCGTCTGAGCCTACGCCCTGGCGCCCGTCGGTACGGGCGCCAGGTCCCGGTTCCGGGGGCGCCGTCGGCCCTCAGCGTGCCGCCGCGCGGCGCAGGACCTCGGACGCGACACCGCCGGTGCGCGGTATTCGCGGTGGTGCCTCGGCCGTGGCGAACGGCTCGGGCGCCGAGTCGGCGGTGGGCCGGCGCCCACCGCGCCCCTCGCCGAGCACCTGCCAGCCGTCACGGGTCAGCGTGATGTACGCCCCGCAGCGCAGCCCGTGCAGCGTGCAGGCGTCCCGCAGCCCCCACATCCACGCGCCGTCCTCCTCCGTCCAACGCGCGTCGCCGTCACGGCAGTAGAGCAACACGGCGGTACGCACCGGGGTACGGCGCCGCAGATCGTGCGGGATGATCCGGCGCAACTGGGACAGCAGCGCGTTGCGGAACATCCAGCCGTCCGCCGCCGAGGCGGGACGGCGGGTGAACGAAGCGCTCGCCCGCAGTCGCTCGTCCGCGTCGAGCACGGCGACGACCGCGGTCGTCGGCCCGGGGCGATGCCGGGCGTGCAGACCGCTGACGACCTCACGCGGGTTGCGCAGCAGCGGAATTCCCGCGGCAGCCCACTCGGCGGGTTCGAGTACACGAGTGGCGGACGTCGACGGTGATGCGGCCGAGGACGAAGCGAATCCGAAGGTCACGGTCCTCCCTTCGGCTACGCCCGGACTGCGGGCGGGGGCGGATTTCGGGGAGCGCGCACGC
Source organism: Streptomyces sp. GDS52 (assembly GCF_052246875.1). Lineage (NCBI taxonomy): Bacteria > Bacillati > Actinomycetota > Actinomycetes > Kitasatosporales > Streptomycetaceae > Streptomyces > Streptomyces sp. GDS52. The sequence continues at coordinate 1,747,895 of NZ_CM125966.1, read as the reverse complement.
AACAGAGCCCAACCTGATCGGCGGAAGAACCGTGCGGGTGCGGACCTCGATTCTTCCCGTCGAACCTGGATGCGGCAACGAGCAATCACGCGGGGAGACCGGTATCTCATGGTCGGCGGCTTATATCCCTGCCCGGTGCGCCGGGCGCGGTCCCCCGCGGGGCGTCAGCCCTGTACGGCCAGTACCAGGGGCAGCACCCCCTCGGCGCCGGCCCGCCGGAGCAGGCGTGCCGTGACCGCGAGGGTCCAGCCCGTCTCCGTGTGGTCGTCCACCAGAAGCACCGGTCCCCGGGCCTCGGCGAGGGCCGCGGCGAGAGGGGAGGGGACGGCCAGCGCCCCGTCGAGGGCCTTCAGGCGCTGCGCGCTGTTGCTCCGGGAGGCCGGCCGGGCCTCGTCCGTGTACTGCACGGAACCCAGCAGGGGCAGGCGTCCGACCTCCGCGATGTGCGCTCCCAGCGAGCGGATCAGGGCGGGACGGGTGCGGGAGGGGAGGGTGACCACACCGACCGGCCGGGGCTGGGCGTCCGGCGCCCCCGACGCCCAGCCGCCGGGCCCCTTGGCCCAGTCGGCCAGCACCTCCACCACGGCCTTCGCCACGTCGTCGGGCACGGGCCCGTCCGGGGCCTGGGGCGCGAACAGCGGACGCAGCCGGTTGCCCCAGCCGATGTCCGACAGGCGCCCCAACGCCCGGCCCTGAGCGCTCTGTTCCCCGGCCGGGATGCGTCCCTTGAGGTCCATGCCGATCGCCGGAAGCCCGGTGGGCCACATGCGCCGCGGTTCCACCTCCACCCCCGCCCGGCCGAGATCCACGCGGGCCGCCTCCAGTGCGGTGGGAGAGGCCTCGGGGAGGTAGCGCGCGCCCGCGCAGTTGTCGCAGCGGCCACAGGGTTTCGCGCCCGTGTCGTCCAACTGGCGCTGCAGGAACTCCATCCGGCAGTCCGCGGTCGTCGCGTACTCACGCATCGCCTGCTGTTCGGCCCCCCGCTGGCGGGCCACCCACGCGTACCGTTCGGCGTCGTACGTCCAGGGCTGACCGGTCGCGATCCAGCCGCCCTTGACCCGCCTGACCGCCCCGTCCACGTCGAGGACCTTGAGCATGGTCTCCAGCCGGGAGCGGCGCAGTTCGACCAGGGGTTCGAGGGCGGGCAGCGACATGGGCCGGTCCGCGTGGGCGAGGGCGTCGAGTGTGCGGCGCACCAGTTCCTCCGGGGGGAAGGCGAGGGACGCGAAGTACGTCCAGATCGCCTCGTCCTCCTTGCCCGGAAGGAGCAGGACTTCGGCGTGGCGCACTCCACGGCCGGCGCGGCCGACCTGCTGGTAGTAGGAGATGGGAGAGGACGGTGAGCCGAGGTGGACCACGAATCCCAGGTCCGGCTTGTCGAAACCCATACCGAGGGCGGAGGTGGCGACCAGGGCCTTCACCTTGTTGGCGAGCAGGTCCTCCTCCGCCTGTTGCCGCTCCGCGTTCTCCGTCTTGCCGGTGTACGAGGCGACGGTGTGGCCGCGCTGCCGCAGGAAGGCGGTCACCTCCTCGGAGGCCGCCACGGTGAGGGTGTAGACGATCCCGGAGCCCGGCAGTTCGTCGAGATGATCGGCGAGCCAGGCCATCCGGTGCGCGGCGTCCGGCAGGCGCAGCACACTCAGGCTCAGGCTCTCCCGGTCCAGCGGACCCCGCAGCACCAGGGCGTCCGAGGTGCCTCCCGTGCCGAGTTGCTCCGCGACGTCGGCGGTCACCCGGGCGTTGGCGGTGGCGGTGGTGGCCAGGACGGGCACGCCGGGTGGGAGGTCGGTGAGCATGGTGCGCAGCCTGCGGTAGTCGGGGCGGAAGTCGTGGCCCCAGTCGGAGATGCAGTGCGCCTCGTCCACCACGAGGAGTCCGGTCGCGGCGGAGAGTCTGGGCAGCACGTGATCACGGAAGTCGGGGTTGTTCAGCCGTTCGGGACTCACCAGCAGGACATCGACCGTGCCCGCGGCGATCTCGGTCTGGATGGTGTCCCACTCCTCGCTGTTGGAGGAGTTGATGGTGCGGGCGTGGACACCGGCTCTGGCCGCGGCCTCGACCTGGTTGCGCATCAGCGCCAGGAGGGGGGAGACGATCACGGTGGGGCCGCTGCCCCGGGCCCGCAGCAGGGACGTGGCCACGAAGTAGACCGCGGACTTGCCCCAGCCCGTGCGCTGGACGACCAGGGCCCGGCGCTTGTCGGCGACCAGCGCCTCGATCGCTCGCCACTGGTCCTCGCGCAGCCGGGCTTCTCCCGAGGCGTCCCCGACGAGCCGGGCGAGAACGGCGTCCGCCGCCGTCCGGAGATCCGTGTTGTTCGTGTGCTCCATGAGTCCCATACAACAGGACGGCAAGGACAGCCGGGCGGAGGTGTGGGGCGGCGAGAGGAGGGAGCTTATGTGGTAATCGGGCCGCCCTGGAAGCGAAAGTGCAGGTCATGTGGGGTGCATGACGTGTTCCCGGCGAAAGTTGTCCACAGGGCGAGCAGGCTTTCCCGATCCGCGAAATCTTCTTCTCATGACGAACCGCAGCGAAACGAACGAATCCCCCGAGAACGACGACATCGCCGGGCGGAAGCGGGACGAGTACGCCGGCCTTCCGGACCCCGAGGGGGTCGCCCGCCCCGCCGGGCTCCCACCGCAGAGGGCGCACGACGGTGAGCACACGCACCCACGACGTGCGAAGGACATCGCCTGCACCGCCTACGGCGACCACGGCGAGGCGCAGCAGGTCACGCTGCGGACCCCCGCCGAACTCGCCGACGCACTGCCCTACCTCCTCGGCTACCGGCCCGAGGACAGCATCGTCCTGGTCGCCCTGTACGACAAGGACGGACGGAGCCGGTTCGGCGGTCGCGCCCGGCTCGGCATCCCCGCGAACAGGGACGACTGGCCCGCGGCCGCCCGGCAACTGGCCCAGGGGCTGGTGACGGGCAGCGAGCGCCGGGGTGCCAAGCCCGAGCAGATGGTTGTCTTCCTCTGCCAGGAACCGGGCAGCCGGGAACCCGGAGTGCAGGCCCCCGGAGCGCAGGTCAAGGAGCGGTTGGGCCCGCTCGCTCATGCGCTGCGCGTGGAGTGCGGTGCCCTCGACGTTCCCGTGGTGGAGGCCCTGTGCCTGTCGGACGGCCGCTTCTGGTCGTACTGCTGTGACGACGAGGCGTGCTGTCCGCCGGAGGGGGTGCCGATGGGGCTGCCCGGCACCTCGGTGCTGGCCGCCGCCGCGACCTACGCCGGGCTTCAGGTCCGGGGCACACTGCGGGAGTTGAGGGCGAGGTTCCTCCCGCGGGAGAACGCCGCCGCCCTCGGACAGGAGGCCGCCCTGGACGCCGCCAGCAAGGCGCTGATCCCCAGGATCCTCGACGCGGCGGGCCGACGTCAGGTCGCCGAGCGGACGCTGGAACTGGCCGAGCAGATCATGGGCCGGCTCGCCGGCGTCCCGCCCGTGCCCGGCATGCTCCCGGCGGATTTGCGGGACGACGAACTGCTCCGGCACGACGAGGCGGCGACGCTGATCCTCGGTCTGCAGGACCGGACGACCCGGGACCGCGCGGCCGCGTGGATGGAGGGCGAGGAAGCAGGTCCCGCGCTCCGGCTGTGGCGGGCCCTGGCGCGCCGCTGTGTCGGTTCGTACGGCGAACACGCCGCGGCGCCCCTGACGCTCGCCGGCTGGGTCGCGTGGTCCACCGGCGACGAACTGGAGGCCAGGGAGGCGCTTGCCATGGCCCTGGGCGCCGACCCCGACTACCTCTTCGCCCGTCTGCTGCACCAGGCCTGCAACGAGGGCCTCGACCCGGAATCGATCCGCCGGTGCCTGCGGGCGGAACGCGAGAGCCACGGGAAGACGGACCACGGCGACCCGGCCGCCGCCGACCCGGCCACCGGGACCGGCGCGGGGGAGGGTACCGGGGCGCCGGGCGTACGGGAGCCGGAGAACCCGGAGAACCCGGAGAACCCGGAGAACCCGGAGAACCCGGAGAGCGGGGAGGGGGCCATGCCTTCCGGGGAGGCGGCGTCCGTACGGCGCGAGACGTTCCCGCGCCGCCGGCGGCGCACGCAGGCCTCCGGTACCGGTGGCGGGTCCCCGCGCCGGCCGAGTTCGGCCGGACACCGGCCGGGCGCGCGGATTCCGTATCTCCGTGATCCCCGTGATCCTCGTAATTCCCGTGATTCCCGTGATCTCCGCACCGCGATCGGTGGCACGCGTCCGGGTGGGGCGCGCCCCGGGTGCGAGGGGCCGGGAGCCACGCGTTCTCGTCGCACGGCCTCGCCGGAAGCGCGGCCCCGCGGCCGGGGGAGCGCGAGGGCGGAGTGACCGGGCTCGGTGACTGAGCGGGGGAGGGCGGTGCCGGCGGCGGACGGTGCGCCCTCCGAGCCCCGCCGCACAGGTGGGCGGGTGAGCCGGCTCGTCAGCGAGGCGAGGAGGCGGAGAGGTGACGTGTCAGCGAAGGGAGTGTTTATCGTCAGGGAGACGACTATGATCGCCGCATGTCCTACGACCCGTCAGCCTTTCCGCCCTTCGCCGTCACCGTGGACCTGGTCGTGCTGACCGTGCGCCGCCATGCCCTGTGCGCGCTGGCGGTCCGCAGGGGCGAACCGCCGTTCCAGGGGCGGTGGGCGCTGCCCGGCGGATTCGTACGGGCCGACGAGGACCTGTCCCAGGCCGCGGCGCGCGAACTGGCGGAGGAGACCGGGCTGCGGGTGCACGACCCCGCAGCCCCCGCCCAGGCCGACGGCGCGCATCTGGAACAGCTCGCCACCTACGGCGACCCCAAGCGCGACCCCCGGATGCGTGTCGTCAGCGTCGCGCACCTCGCACTCGCTCCCGACCTGCCCGCACCCAGGGCGGGCGGCGACGCCAGCAACGCACGGTGGGCCCAGGTCGATGAACTGCTGCAACAGGCGGGGTACGGCAGAGGCGACGAACCGGTGGTGCCCCTCGCCTTCGACCACGCCCGGATCCTGGCGGACGGGGTGGAGCGCGCCCGCTCCAAGATCGAGTACTCGTCGCTGGCCACGGCCTTCTGCCCGCCCGAGTTCACCGTCGGTGAGCTGCGCCGCGTCTACGAGGCCGTGTGGGGGGTGGCACTGGACCCGCGCAACTTCCACCGCAAAGTGACGGGAACGCCCGGCTTTCTGGTTCCGACGGGCGGCACGACCACCCGGCAGGGCGGTCGCCCCGCTCAGCTCTTCCGGGCCGGCGGAGCCACCTTGCTCAACCCGCCGATGCTGCGCCCCGAAGTGTGACGCAGGGGGCGCACCGGGCATCCCGCACGGCTGGCTCCCCGTTCCCGGTAAGCCTGGTGATGCCCGGAAAACCCGATATGGCGCGCTATCTTGCTTCGGGTGATCCAGGCCTTCGGACTGACCAGCAACCCTCGCAAAGAGCTTCCGCCCGCCGTCGACGACGTCTCCTTCGAGGCACACGCAGGCCACGTCACCGCGCTGCTCGGAGCACCGGGCGCAGGCAAGACGACGGTGCTCAGACTCATGCTCGAACTCCAACCGGGCCGTGGAGTCACCTGCTTCAGGGGCCGTCCCCTGCACCGCATCGGGCACCCTTTCCGTGAAGTCGGCGTGCTGCTGGGCGAAGTGCCGGGTCACCCCGCACGTACCGTCCGCGGACACCTGCGCATGCTGTGCGCCGCCGTGGGAGTCCCGGTCCGCCGGGCCGACGAAGTCCTGGAAGCCGTCGGGCTGGTGAGTCTGCGCGAGGAACGCCTCGGCACGCTCTCGCGCGGTATGGACCGACGCCTCGGGCTGGCCTGCGCGCTGCTGGCGGACCCGCACACCCTCGTGCTCGACGAACCCGCCCGCGGACTCTCCACCGGCGAGAACCGCTGGCTCCACAACACGCTCCGGGCTTACGCGGCCCGGGGCGGCACCGTCCTGAGCACGACGGCCGACCCCAAGGAGGCGGCGCGCGTCGCGGACCGGGTGGTCACCCTCGAGCAGGGCCGGATCGTGGCCGACCAGCAGGCCGCGGACTTCTCGCGCACCCGGCTTCGCCCCCGCGTCGCCGTCCGCACGCCGCACGCCGCCCGTCTGTCCGCGCTGCTCGCCAAGGAGGCCCGTACCGACCGGCGTTCCGTGGAGGTGGCTCAGGAGGGCGGCAACCGCATCTCCGTCTACGGCAGTACCTGCGCCGACGTGGGTGAGATCGCGTTCCGGAACGGCGTCGTCGTACACCAACTCGCTGACGAGGTAGGGGACATGGGACCCGGCGCGGGCACGCCGCACACCGAGCAGCCGTCGGCCCTCTCGGGTGGGCCATCCTCCGCCGCCACGCCACCGCCTGCCGCCACGCCACCGCCTGCCGCCACGCCGACTCTTGCTGACACTCCACCCCCCGTCGCCGCGCCGTCCCCTGCCGGTGAGACGCACCCCGCCGTCGGACCGTCCTCCGGCCCGCTGCCCTCCGCCGCCAAGGACCCGGCCGGGCCCCGTGCCGGTGGCGGAGACCGTCTCCGGGAGTCCTCGGTCGGTCTGCCGCCTTCCATCGCGGTCCGTCCCGCTCCCCGCCCCCTCCGTCCGGTGCGTTACGAGATCCGTCGGGTCACCGGCGTCGGTACCGGGTTCCTCGTCGGCGCCGTCGTGCTCGCGGTGTCCATGCTCACCGCGGTACTGCTGGCCCGCACCGGGCACACCCCGCAGCCGCGGCTGCTCGCGGCGTGGCCCAGGGAGTTGCCCCTGCCGCCCGCGGCCTTCGGGGCGGGACTGCTCGGCGCGCTGGCCTCCGGCGACGAGTTCCGCCACCCCGCTCTGGCGGCGGACCGGGGCAGCGTGCCCCGGCGCCTGGGGCTGCTGGGCGCGAAACTCCTCGTCGCCTCGGCCACCGCGCTGGTGCTGGCCGTGCTGACGATCGGGTGCGACGCCGAAGTGCTCTATCTCGTGTACGGCCGGGAACTCGTCGAAGTCCCCGGCGACTGGTTCCCGCTCGGGGTGAGTTGGCTCGGACTTGCGATCGGGTGCGCCTGGACCGGGGTGCTGGCGGCGGGGATCTTCCGGTCCACCACCGCCGGGCTCGCCGTGGTCGTCGCCGTCCCCCTCCTCGTCGTGCCCCTGCTGCGGAAGGCGGTCAGCGGGCCGTCGGCGCGGAGCGCGGCGGGGTTGCCGCTGCGGCTGCGTGAAATGTTCCCGCTCCAGTGGCCCTTCGGGGGTGAGCGTCATCTGGAGGGCGCGTTGCGGATGTTCGCCCAGCCTGTGGGCGGCGCCCTGGCGTTGTCACTGGGGGTGTTGCTTTGCCTGTATCTGTTCACATCCTTGCGGAACAGGGCCCGTTGACGACCGACCGTGACTCGATCGATCCGCCCGTGCCGACAACTCCCCGGAGGGAGCCCACTTCTTTCCGATAAGGCGTCAATTGCGACGGGGTGAGCGATCACCCTTTCGTGTGCTTTTCACCAAACTCCTCAAGGGAGTTGGGAGCCGCGCCGACAAAAGATGCGTGAGTACCCTTGCGCACACCATGATGACCACCGCCCGCTCCGCAGACTCCGGCCTCGCGAACCCGGGCGAAATCGACCGCTACCCCTATGCCGACACACCCGTCGGCGGCCGCGCCGGGGCCCCTGTCTGGGACACCGACCCCGAACTGGGCCGCGCGGGCCGCCGCACCGCGGGCAGCCGTGGGCGCGGGCTGCACGGTCAACTCGTCCAGCAGCTGGGTCAGATGATCGTTTCGGGCGATCTGGGAGCCGACCGCCCCCTGGTTCCCGAGGAGATCGGCCAGCGCTTCGAGGTCTCCCGCACGGTCGTCCGTGAATCGCTCCGTGTCCTGGAGGCCAAGGGGCTGGTCAGTGCCCGCCCGAACGTCGGTACGCGCGTGCGCCCGGTCAGCGACTGGAACCTCCTCGACGCGGACATCATCGAGTGGCGGGCCTTCGGGCCTCAGCGGGACGACCAGCGCCGTGAGCTCTGCGAGCTGCGCTGGACGATCGAGCCGCTGGCCGCCCGTCTCGCCGCCGGGCACGGACGTGAGGACGTTCAGCAGCGTCTGTCCGACATGGTGGAGATCATGGGCCACGCGATGGGGCAGGGGGACGCGCTGACCTTCGCCCGGGCCGACTGCGAGTTCCATTCGCTGCTCATCCAGGTCGCCGGCAACCGCATGCTGGAGCACCTCTCCGGGATCGTGTCCGCCGCGCTGCAGGTCTCGGGTGGGCCGGCCACGGGCTGTGAGCGGCCCAACGAGACGTCGCTCGCGCACCACGGCCAGATCGTCGAGGCCCTCGCCGGCGGTGACGGCGAGGCGGCCGAGGCCGCCATGAGCCAGCTGCTGATGGTCCACCCCGTGGTGCCGGCTCCGCGCGAGCACTGAAACCCCGCGCACCGAACACCCCCGCGCGTCCTTCGCGCGAGCACCGACCGTGTTCCGGAGGCGGCCGGGTCCGGCGTGCCACCCCCCTCCTGTGGCAGCGTCCGACCGGAGAGCCGCCTCCTGCAGGACCCCGCGGGATCACCTTTGGTCCCGCGGGGTCCTACAGTGGTGAAGGGGCCGTAAGGTTCGGCACCGTGTCGCTGTCACCCCTGAGTGACCGTTTCTGTCCCGGTCTGATCGATTCTGGGCACTTACGGGGTGTGACTCGGGCCACGCGGATTGGGCGTAACACTCCTGGAAAGAACGCGATGACCTAAGAGGTGGCAGTCGCAGAGGGAATACGGACGCCGTTCACGGCGCTGTGCACCTCCCCGGCCCCCGCCCGCACCGTCGGCCCATCCCCAAGTCGGCGGTCGGCTCCTGTCCGTCGTGGACGGGGCCGGAAGCCGTTATTCAACGTTCCGAGAGGTTGTTCGTGTCGGCCAGCACATCCCGTACGCTCCCGCCGGAGATCGCCGAATCCGTCTCTGTCATGGCGCTCATCGAGCGGGGAAAGGCTGAGGGGCAGATCGCCGGCGATGACGTGCGTCGGGCCTTCGAAGCTGACCAGATTCCGGCCACTCAGTGGAAGAACGTACTGCGCAGCCTCAACCAGATCCTCGAGGAAGAGGGTGTGACGCTGATGGTCAGTGCCGCGGAGCCCAAGCGCACCCGAAAGAGCGTCGCAGCGAAGAGTCCCGCCAAGCGCACCGCCACCAAGACGGTCGCGGCGAAGGCGGCGACCACCCGGAAGACCAGCGCCTCAGCCACACCTGCCGCACCCGCCGCCGACGCCGCCGCCGAGGAGGGGGCGCCCGCCAAGAAGGCGGCTGCCAAGAAGACCACCGCGAAGAAGACGGCCGCCAAGAAGACCACCGCGAAGAAGACGGCCGCGAAGAAGACCACGGCCAAGAAGGACGACATCGAGGCGACGGACGAAGAGACCGTCGAGGAGACCAAGGCGACGGAGGAGCCGGAGGGCACGGAGAACGCCGGTTTCGTCCTGTCCGACGAGGACGAGGACGACGCGCCCGCCCAGCAGGTCGCCGCCGCCGGTGCCACCGCCGACCCGGTCAAGGACTACCTCAAGCAGATCGGCAAGGTGCCCCTGCTCAACGCCGAGCAGGAGGTCGAACTCGCCAAGCGGATCGAAGCCGGTCTGTTCGCCGAGGACAAGCTGGCCAACTCCGACAAGCTGGCGCCGAAGCTCAAGCGCGAGCTGGAGATCATCGCCGAGGACGGGCGCCGTGCCAAGAACCACCTCCTGGAGGCCAACCTCCGTCTGGTGGTCTCCCTGGCCAAGCGCTACACCGGTCGCGGCATGCTCTTCCTGGACCTCATCCAGGAGGGCAACCTCGGTCTGATCCGCGCGGTGGAGAAGTTCGACTACACCAAGGGCTACAAGTTCTCCACCTACGCCACCTGGTGGATCCGTCAGGCGATCACCCGCGCGATGGCCGACCAGGCCCGCACCATCCGTATCCCGGTGCACATGGTCGAGGTCATCAACAAGCTCGCGCGCGTGCAGCGCCAGATGCTCCAGGACCTGGGCCGTGAGCCCACCCCGGAGGAGCTGGCCAAGGAACTCGACATGACCCCGGAGAAGGTCATCGAGGTCCAGAAGTACGGCCGCGAGCCCATCTCCCTGCACACCCCGCTGGGCGAGGACGGCGACAGCGAGTTCGGCGACCTCATCGAGGACTCCGAGGCGGTCGTCCCGGCCGACGCGGTCAGCTTCACGCTTCTGCAGGAGCAGCTGCACTCCGTCCTGGACACCCTGTCCGAGCGCGAGGCGGGCGTCGTCTCCATGCGTTTCGGTCTCACCGACGGTCAGCCGAAGACCCTCGACGAGATCGGCAAGGTGTACGGCGTCACGCGCGAGCGCATCCGCCAGATCGAGTCCAAGACCATGTCGAAGCTGCGCCATCCGTCCCGTTCCCAGGTGCTGCGCGACTACCTCGACTAGGCCGCCCGTACGGCCGCCGCGCCGCGGCGGGCAGCCGTACGAGGCCGTTCCCGCCAGGCGTCGAGCCACGTGTCCTCTGAGGCCCGGTCCCGTTCTCGGGACCGGGCCTCAGAGGTGTTCCGCGGGTGCGTGGTGCGACGAGGTGGATCACTCTGGGTGTCCCATCAACGCCCCAGTGTGAGGAGTGCGCATGCGTCGTCGCCTAGCCCGGATTCTGGTCCGGCCACTGGCCCTCGCCGCCGCAGCGACCGCGATACCGCTGGCAGCGGCCGCTCCGGCGGCTCCAGCGGCCCTCGGCGGTGTCGTCGTCGGAGGATTCCCGATCGATGTGTCCGAGAGCCCGTGGACGGTGGCACTGGCCAGTCGTGACCGGTTCGGAGGTACCCGGGCGGGGCAGTTCTGCGGCGGTGTGGCCGTCGGCCGGACCACCGTGCTCACCGCTGCCCACTGCATGGGCAAGGAGACCCTGGGGGCCGCGCCGGACCGGGTGCCCGACCTCAGGGTGATATCGGGCCGTACGGAGTTGCTCTCGGACCGGGGCGAGGAGATAGCCGTCCGGAAGGCCTGGGTGAACCCGGACTACGACCCGGCCAGCAACTCCGGCGACTTCGCCGTACTCACCCTGGCCGCGGCGCTGCCCTCGGAGGCGGTCATCGGCATGGCCGCCGCGGGTGATCCCGGGTACCGGGTCGGCTCGGCCGCGACCGTCTACGGCTGGGGCGACACCACGGGTGCCGGTTCCTTCGCGGGCAGCCTGCACGCGGCACATGTGCGCGTCCTGCGCGACACCCTGTGCGAGGCCGCGTACCCGGGGGGTGACGAAGGCGAGTATCGCGCGGGGACCATGCTGTGCGCCGGTGAGGAGGCCGGCGGGCCGGACGCCTGCCAGGGGGACAGTGGTGGGCCGCTGGTGGCCCGGGGGCGGCTGATCGGCCTGGTGTCCTGGGGGAGCGGCTGCGGCTGGGAGAGCAGTCCGGGGGTCTACACGCGTGTGTCAGAGGTGGTGCGGACCCTCGACCGGACATCCGCATGATGGTCGTGAACATGACAATCACGGAAGGGCGCCTCAAGGCGCCCGGGAGGCCCTGAGGCAGGCCTCGGAACTCGCGGGGAGCGGTCCTCGGGCGCTTGCCGGGTGCTCCTCGCGGTGTTTCTCGTGATATTCCTCGCGCACAGGGAGGGCGGCCGCTTCGGCTTCGGGGCGGTCGCCCTCCCTGTCGGCCCGTGAGGGACCGGCCCGTCGTGGTGCGCGAGGTGTCAGCGCTCTTCCTCGGCGGAACTCGCCGAGGGCGAGGTCAGCCGCTCCGTCTCGTCCTGTATCTCGGCGGCGATCTTCTTGAGTTCCGGCTCGAACTTGCGGCCGTGGTGGGCGCAGAAGAGCAGTTCTCCGCCGCTCAGCAGGACGACGCGCAGGTATGCCTGGGCGCCGCAGCGGTCGCAGCGATCGGCGGCCGTCAGCGGGCTCGCGGGGGTCAGAACAGTAGTCACGTCGCCTCTTCTCTAGCTCGACGAGCTGTCGTACCAGGGTCAACATCCAACCAGCCCCAAAACGTTCCCGCTCGTGGCTTCTTCTCGAAAAATTCTTTCCGAGGTGGCTGGGTGCTGCCGGTTGGGGGCGAATGTGCCGTATCGCGTGGCTGTGTCGTCGTACGGATTCGCGTCGGATCGGTGGTGGTCGGCCCTCCCGGCTGGGTTGCCGGTTGTTCTTGAGGACGTGCCCGGAGCCTAAATGGTTCATGCCTGGAAGGGAACGTGATGTGTGCTTCACTCCATCGAGGGATCGAACAGGTATACGACTCTCGACTAGTCTACGTTTCAGACGTGGGTGGCGTGACAACGGCTCTACCAGGCCTCGGTACCCTCTCACCGGTGACAAGTGACGTGCCCTTACCCATGAGGGCCCCATCTGAAATTCAGCGAGGAGCGAACCGCGTGACCGCCGAGACGTCCGTGCCGTCCACAGCGCTGCTGGCAGGAGCAGACCGGGACGGTTCCAACTACACCGCGCGGCACCTGCTCGTCCTCGAGGGGCTCGAGGCCGTGCGGAAACGCCCCGGGATGTACATCGGGTCGACCGACAGCCGCGGTCTGATGCACTGCCTGTGGGAGATCATCGACAACTCGGTGGACGAGGCCCTCGGGGGCCACTGCGACCACATCGAGGTGATCCTCCACGACGACGGTTCGGTGGAGGTCCGGGACAACGGCCGCGGCATCCCGGTCGACGTGGAACCCAAGACAGGCCTCTCCGGTGTCGAGGTCGTCATGACCAAGCTGCACGCCGGCGGCAAGTTCGGCGGCGGCTCGTACGCCGCGTCCGGCGGACTGCACGGCGTCGGCGCGTCCGTCGTCAACGCGCTGTCCGCGCGGCTGGACGTCGAGGTGGACCGCGGCGGGCACACCCACGCGATCAGCTTCCGCCGGGGGGTCCCCGGCGCCTTCGCCGCCGCGGGCCCCGACGCGAAGTTCGAGGCCGGGAGCGGGGTGCGCAAGGCCAAGAAGATCCCGAAGACCCGCAGCGGCACCCGGGTGCGCTACTGGGCCGACCGCCAGATCTTCCTCAAGGACGCCAGGCTCACCCTGGAGACCCTGCACCAGCGTGCCCGCCAGACCGCTTTCCTGGTGCCCGGCCTGACCATCGTCGTCCGCGACGAGTACGGGCTCGGCGACGGCGACAGCAAAGGCGAGGAGTCCTTCCGCTTCGACGGCGGCATCAGCGAGTTCTGCGAGTTCCTGGCCACCGACAAGGCCGTCTGCGACACCCTCCGCTTCACGGGCCAGGGCAGCTTCAAGGAGACGGTCCCGGTTCTGGACGAGCACGGCCAGATGACACCCACCGAGATGACCCGCGAACTCGGTGTCGACGTCGCGATGCGCTGGGGGACCGGCTACGACACGACGCTCCGGTCGTTCGTCAACATCATCGCCACCCCCAAGGGGGGCACCCACGTCGCCGGTTTCGAGCAGGCCGTCGCCAAGACGGTGAACGAGGTGCTGCGCACCAAGAAGCTGCTGCGCGTGGCCGAGGACGACATCGTCAAGGACGACGCCCTGGAGGGCCTCACGGCCGTCGTCACCGTCCGCCTGGCCGAGCCGCAGTTCGAGGGCCAGACCAAGGAGGTCCTCGGCACCTCGGCGGCCCGCCGCATCGTGAACACGGTGATCTCCCGGGAGCTCAAGGCCTTCCTGACCTCCACCAAGCGCGATGACGCCCAGCAGGCCCGGGTCGTCCTGGAGAAGGCCGTCGCGGCGGCCCGTACCCGTATCGCCGCCCGCCAGCACAAGGACGCCCAGCGCCGCAAGACCGCGCTGGAAACCTCCTCCCTGCCCGCCAAGCTGGCCGACTGCCGCAGCGACGACGTCGAGCGCAGTGAGCTGTTCATCGTCGAGGGGGACTCCGCGCTCGGTACGGCCAAGCTCGCCCGGAACTCCGAGTTCCAGGCGCTGCTGCCGATCCGCGGCAAGATCCTCAACGTTCAGAAGTCGTCCGTGACGGACATGCTGAAGAACGCGGAGTGCGGTGCGATCATCCAGGTCATAGGGGCCGGCTCGGGGCGGACCTTCGACATCGACGCGGCCCGCTACGGCAAGATCATCATGATGACCGACGCCGATGTGGACGGCTCCCACATCCGCACCCTGCTCCTGACGCTGTTCCACCGCTACATGCGGCCCATGGTCGAGTCCGGCCGGGTGTTCGCCGCGGTGCCGCCGCTGCACCGCATCGAACTCGTCCAGCCCAAGAAGGGGCAGGAGAAGTACGTCTACACGTACTCGGACCGCGAACTGCGCGACAAGCTGATGGACTTCCAGACCAAGGGCATCCGCTACAAGGACTCGATCCAGCGCTACAAGGGCCTCGGCGAGATGGACGCCGACCAGCTGGCCGAGACCACCATGGACCCGCGTCACCGCACCCTGCGCCGGATCAACCTCACCGATCTGGACTCCGCCGAGCATGTCTTCGATCTGCTCATGGGCAACGACGTCGCTCCGCGCAAGGAGTTCATCTCCAACTCGGCGGCGACGCTCGACCGGTCGCGCATCGACGCGTAGCGGGCCCGCCGTCACCTGATGGGGTGAAGTGGAACGGGAAGAAGAGTCAGGGATCTTCCCGTTCTGTCCATCCTTGGGCATGCAGCAAAGCAATGATCGTCCCCACCCGGGTGGAGGCGGTCCCGCAGACGTGGGTCACGACGATCCCTGGTACGACGCCCTCGCCTCGGGCTGGGGTGAGTCGACCGGCACCGGAGCGCCGCCGGCGGTGCACCCGGCGCCTCCGTCGGTGAGGCCGGCGGCGGAACCGGCGGCACGTCGGCCGGAGGGGGCCGCGGACACGGCCGACGTGTACCTCCAGGTGCAGCGCAGCGCGGCGTTCCAGGAAGTGCGCAGCCGCTACCGGAGGTTCGTGGTCCCGGCGGTCGTCGTCTTCTGCGCCTGGTACGTGGCGTACGTCGTCGCCGCCACGGCCGCGCCGGACCTCATGGCCCGACCGGTGGCCGGCGCCGTGAACGTGGGACTGCTCGCCGGGCTCGGCCAGTTCCTGACCACCTTCGTGCTCACCTGGGCCTACACCCGGCACGCACGGCTGCGCAGGGACCGGGCCGCGCTGGAACTCCGCTGGGACACCCAGGAGTTGGCGCGGGAGCGGGGCGGTGTCTCGTGACGGAGGATCACCAGGCGCTGGCGCTGCTGCTGTTCAGCGCGTTCGTCGCGGTCACGCTGGGGATCACCACCTGGGTGAGCCGCAGACGGCAGGGATCGGCCGAGGAGTTCTACGCCGGTGGCCGGCTCTTCTCGCCGATGGAGAATGGTTTTGCCATCGCGGGCGACTACATGTCGGCCGCTTCCTTCCTCGGCATCTCCGGGCTGATCGCGCTCTTCGGCTACGACGGGATGCTGTACTCGGTGGGCTTCCTGGTGGCCTGGCTCGTGGTCCTGTTCCTGGTCGCGGAACTGGTGCGCAACTGCGGGCGGTTCACCCTCGCCGACGTGGTGGCGGCACGGATGCGGGAACGGCCCGTGCGGATCGCTGCGGGAACCTCGTCGGTCACCGTGTCCGTTCTGTACCTGGTAGCGCAGATGGTGGGCGCGGGCAGCCTGGTCGCGCTGCTGCTCGGCGGCCGGAGCGAGGCGGCGCAGGCCTGGACCGTCGTCGGGGTCGGCGCGCTGATGGTGGTCTACGTCTCGTTGGGAGGGATGCGGGCCACCACCTGGATCCAGATCGTCAAGGCGGTCCTGCTGCTCGGCGGCACCATCGCGCTGACCGTCCTCGTCCTGCTCCGGTTCCACGGCGACTTCAACCGCCTGCTGCTCACGGCGGCCGAGCGCAGCGGTCACGGGGAGGCGTTCCTGGCCCCCGGGCTCGCCTACGGCGGGGACTGGACCTCCCGGTTCGACTTCGTCAGTCTGGGGCTCGCCCTGGTGCTGGGCACGGCGGGGCTGCCGCACATCCTGTCCCGCTTCTACACCGTCCCGACCGCGCGGGCGGCCCGGCGGTCGGTCGTCTGGTCGATCGGGCTCATCGGCGGGTTCTACCTGATGACGATCGTCCTCGGGTTCGGCGCGGCCGCCGTCGTCGGACCGGAGGCCGTGCGCGGGTCCAACGCGGCCGGGAACACGGCAGTCCCCCTGCTGGCGCTCGACCTCGGCGGCGGCGCCGACTCCACCGGTGGAACAGTTCTGTTCGCGATCGTCGCAGCGGTCGCCTTCGCCACGATCCTCGCCGTCGTCGCCGGGATCACGCTCGCCTCCTCGGCGTCCGTCGCCCACGACCTGTACGCGTCCGTGCGCCGCCGTGGGAAGCCGCACAGCGAGGTGACCGTGGCCCGGGTGGCCGCCGTCGGCATCGGCGTGCTCGCGATCGCGCTCGGACTGCTGGCCCGCGACCTCAACGTCGCCTTCCTCGTCGGGCTGGCCTTCGCCGTGGCCGCCTCCGCCAACCTGCCCGTGCTGCTCTACTCCCTGTTCTGGCGGGGGTTCACCACCAGTGGCGCCGTGTGGGCCGTCTACGGCGGCCTGATCCCGGCCATGGTGCTGGTGCTGCTGTCCCCGGTGGTCTCCGGCAGCCCCGACTCCCTGTTCCCCGGCGTCGACTTCCAGCTCTTCCCGCTCCAGAACCCCGGTCTGGTCTCCATCCCGCTGGGCTTCCTGGCGGGCTGGCTCGGCACGGTCACCTCGGCCGAGGCCCCCGACGAGGCCAAGCACGCGGAGACCGAGGTGCGGTCGCTGACCGGCGCGGGGGCGGTGTGACGCCCGGACCCTGGGGCCTCACGCGTCCTCAGGCGCGGCCCGCCCACACGTAACGGTGCTCCGGGCGGCCCGCGTCGCCGGACTTGAGGGTCAGCGTGGCCCGTCCCGTGCGCTCCAGGAGCTTGAGATAGCGCTGCGCCGTCTGGCGGCTGACCCCTGTGCGGTCGGCGAGTTCCTGGGCCGACAGCGGGCCGCCGGCGTTCATCAGGCTCCGGCGTACCAGCTCCGCGGTGGTGGGGGAGTGCCCCTTGGGCAGAGCGGGCTCCGCCGCCGACGCCGACAGGGCGCCGAAGATGCGGTCCACCTCGGCCTGTTCCGCCTCGCCGCCGCCGTCCAGGGTGCGGCGCAGTTCCGCGTAGGCCTCCAGCTTGGCGCGCAGTCCGGTGAAGGCGAACGGCTTGACCAGGTACTGCAGTACGCCCTGCCGCATCGCCGCCTGCACGGTGGCGACGTCCCGCGCCGCCGTCACCATGATCACATCGGTCTGGTGGCCGCGCCCGCGCATCTCCCGGACGACCTCGAGGCCCGTCCGGTCGGGCAGACAGTGGTCCAGGAGCACCAGATCCAGCCGCGGGAGCGTCTCCAGCAGGGTGAGCGCCGCGGCCGCGCTGTGCGCCTGGCCGGCCACGTGGAAGCCGGGCACCTTCTCGACGTAGGCGGCGTGGACGTGTGCGACCCGGACGTCGTCGTCCACGACCAGGACCTCGATCATCAGGGCTCCTCCTCGGTGGTCTGCGGGACGGACAGGGGCACGGACAAGGGCACGGACACGAGGCCGGACGCCCCGGTGAGGGCGGCCGGCGGACCGGGCTCGGTCAGTGCCTCGGGCAGGATCACGGTGAACTCCGCGCCCCCGCCGTCCGCCTCGTCCACGGTCGCGGCGCCACCCTGGCGTTCGGCGAGCCGGCGGACGAGGGAGAGCCCGATGCCCCGGTCGCGGTGGTCCGGCGGCTTCTTGGTGGACCAGCCCTCAGTGAAGATCAACTCGCGTTGCTCCGCGGGAATTCCGGGCCCGGTGTCGCGTACACCGAGCACCGCCGTACGCCCCTCGGCGCGCAGTTCGACCTCCACGCGCGCGTGCGGTGTGCCCGCGACGGCGTCGAGCGCGTTGTCCACCAGGTTCCCGACGACGGTGACCAGGCCCCCGGGGTCGATCAGCCGGTCCGGCAGCCGTGTCCGGTCCGTGATCCACAGGGCCACGCCCCGCTCGGCCGCGACCGTCGCCTTGCCCACCAGCAGGGCGGCGAGCAGCGGGTCGCGGATTTTCTCGGTGATCTGCTCCGCCGTCACCCGGTGATCGCCGACGACCTCGCCGACGAACTCCACGGCGTCGTCGTACATCTCGAGTTCGAGCAGCCCGAGCAGGGTGTGCATGCGGTTGGCGTGCTCGTGGTCCTGGGCGCGCAGCGCGTCGATCAGCCCGCGCGTGGAGTCCAGTTCCCGGCCGAGCCGGTCCAGCTCCGTCCGGTCGCGGAGGGTGGCCACGGCGCCGCCGTCGCCGGTCGGCATGCGGTTGGCGACCAGGACGCGCTGCCCGCGGACGGTGAGCAGGTCGGCGCCGGTCACCCGGCCGGCCAGCACGTCGGCCGTCCGGCCCGTGCCGAGCGCCTCGTCGGGGAAGCGGCCCACGGCCTCGTCACCGAGGTCCAGCAGGCGCCGGGCCTCGTCGTTGAGGAGGCGGACCCGGCCGGTGCGGTCGAGGGCGACGACGCCCTCCCGGATGCCGTGCAGCATCGCCTCGCGCTCCGCGAGCAGCGCCGCGATGTCGGAGAAGGCCAGGTCCCTGGTCTGCCGCTGCACCCGCCGGGAGACGAGCCAGGCCGCGAGCGCGCCCACCGCCAGCGCCCCGCCCGCGTACGCGAAGAGCCCCGGGATCGCGTGGATCAGCCGGGCCCGGACACTGTCGTAGGCGATGCCGACCGAGACCGCCCCGATGATCTCGCCGTCGCCGTCGCGCAGCGGGACCTTGCCGCGTGCGGAGCGCCCCAGCGTGCCGTCGTCGATCTCCATGACCTCGTGCCCCGCCAGGGCCTCGCCGGGATCGGTCGAGACCGGATCGCCGATCCTGCGGGGGTCGGTGTGCGACCAGCGCACGCCCCGGCGGTCCAGCACCACCACGTACTCGGCGCCGGTGGCCTTCCGGATCCGTTCCGCCTCCCGCTGCACCGGTCCGTCCGGCGTGGGCGACGTGCTCCGCAGGTCCCGCGCGATCTGTGACTGCTGGGCGGTGGTCTGGGCGATGGCGAGCGCGCGGCGCATCGCCTGGTCGTCCAGCTGGGCACCGAGCGGCGCGAGGAACAGCCCGGTCGCGAGCACCGCGACTCCCGCGGCGATCGACAGCTGCATCATCAGGACCTGCGAGAAGACCCGCCGCGGCAGACCGAGGCGCAGGTGGCGGGTGAGGGGGGTGGCGCGCATGTCCATGACGGTACGTGGGCGGGCACCGGGGGCTGCGGCGGATGTGGCACGGATCGGCTCGCACCTGCGGGGAGGGGGCGCTGTCCGTGGGAGGAGGGCCGCCGGGCCTGCGGGGAGGGCCGCTGTCCGTGGACGATCGCGTGCGGCCGGTCAGCTCGCGAGTGCCCTCACGGTCACCTCGCGCACCGCCACCACGTCCATCCGCGCGGGTGAGCCCAGCACCGACGTCCCGCAGCTCTCCGCGCGGGGCGGCAGGGACGCGCCCTGCGCCACCTCCACCCGCCACCGACGCCCGTCGGCGTGTGCGACGAGCACCTGCCAGCGCGGTGCCGCGCCGTCCGTCCGTACGACGGTCAGCGCCTCGGCGGCGTACTCGCCCGCCTCGGTCCGCACGGCCAGCTCGGCCGCCTGGCCGGGGCGCTCCCAGGCGGAGCTCCCGCGGCACCCCGCCACGAGGATCCGGCCCTCCCGCACGCCGTGCAGCGCCTCCTTGACGGTGTGCGTCCCGGCCCTGCCGTACGCGTAGCCGTGGGGCAGCACGAGCACCGTCGGCGCGAACCGGTGCCCGCCCAGATGGGTGACCTCCCAGACGCCCTGGACCCCGGAGGCGGTGAGTTCGGCCGCCAGGGGGCGCCCGAGGAGTGCGCAGCAGCGATCGCGTTTGCCGTTGGTGCAGACGAGGGCGAGCGGGTCCCCGCCGTGCGGCCGTCCGCCGAGCGTCCCGTCGAAGGTGTCGCTCCGCCCCCTGCCGAGAGCGGAGAAGTCGAGGTCGAGCAGTCGCTCGGGGTCCGTGGTCGCGGCGGTGTGCAGCCACGTGTTTCCCGGAACGGTGTGGGCCGCGTACACCCGGCGGGTGGCGGGCCTCCGGGGGTCCGCGTGCCGTCCCGGGCGCCGGATGAGGGCGATCCGCACTCCGGTGCCCTTCGTGGCGGCCTCCAGGGCGCGGCCCAGAGCGGGGTCGAGGTGGCTCGACGTGAGCGCCTTGGCGCCCCAGGGGCCGGGCTGCTCCAGCAGGAGCCAGGTCCTCGCGGTGGCAGCGGTCCCCGCGACGGGCTCGTCGAGCTCGCGGGACACGGTTGAGCACGTACTCACAGAGGTGAGCCTAACCTGAGTTGTTCCGAGGCGGTCTTCCGGCTCACGGGTACCCCGCTCCGGCGGTGGCAGAGCATGACCCGGTCGGCGCGCATATCCTGGCGGGTCAGTCGGTTCGCGGACACACGCCGAGGCGTGAGCCGGTGGACGCGAGGGTGTGAGAGGGGTCGCGGAGTGGAGCGCAGCAGCGGTCGGCAGATTCCGGTCGTCGTCCTGGCCGGGTTTCTCGGATCAGGAAAGACCACCCTGCTCAACCACCTCCTCCACCACAGCGGCGGCAGCCGTATCGGGGCCGTCGTCAACGACTTCGGCGCCATCGAGATCGACGCCATGGCCGTGGCCGGCGCGCTCGGCGACTCGACCCTCTCGCTCGGGAACGGGTGTCTGTGCTGCGCCGTCGACGGCAGCGAGCTGGACGTGTATCTCGAGCGGCTGGCACGGCCGTCCGCCGGGATCGACGTCATCGTCATCGAGGCCAGCGGTCTCGCCGAGCCGCAGGAGATCGTACGGATGGTGCTCGCCAGCGAGCACCCCGACATCGTGTACGGCGGGCTCGTCGAGGTCGTGGACGCCGCCGAGTTCGCGCGGACACGCGCCGGGCACCCCGAGATCGACCGGCATCTCGGCCTGGCCGATCTGGTCGTCGTGAACAAAATCGACCGGGCGGCGGACGCGGAGCGCGTGCTCGACGTCGTGCGGTCGCTCGTCGACCGCGCCGCCGTCGTTCCCGCCACGCACGGCCGTGTCGATCCGGAGTTCCTCTTCGACTGCCGGCCCGGTGAGGAACGCGTCGGGCAGCTCTCCTTCGACGACCTGCCCCGGCACGGCCCCACCGACGCCGACGAGCACACGGGGCACCTGCACGCCGCGTACGACAGCCTGTCCTTCGCCTCCGCCGCACCCCTCGACCCCCGGCGGCTGATCCGGTTCCTCGACAGCCGGCCGGAAGGGCTCTACCGGATCAAGGGGTACATCGACTTCGGGCCGTACGACACCGGGAACCGGTACGCCGTGCATGCCGTCGGCCGGTTCCTGCGGTTCTCCCCGGAAGCCTGGCCGGCCGGCGCGGAGCGGCTGACGCAGCTGGTGCTCATCGGGACCGGCATCGACGCCGCCACGCTCCGCAAGGAGCTGGAGGCCTGCGTCGCCGACGTCCCGCACCCCGATGCCCCGCACCCCGACGAGCAGGGCATGTGGGGCGTTCTGCGCTATGTGCAGGAGCCCGATGACCAGCGGGGTTAGGGCACCCCGCCGGTGCGGGGCGGCGGGGTCAGGACGGTCCCGCCACCACCGCCACCGTCTTCGGCAGGGGCACCCCCGAGCCGTCGCGGCGCGGGTCGGGTTCCGGCAGGTCGACCGGAGCGCCGTTCTTCTGTGAAGCGCGGGCCGGAACGGGACCGGCCCAGGCCAGGGACAGGCAGTCCTCGCCCTTGAGGAACCGCTGGCAGCGCACCCCGCCGGTGGCCCGGCCCTTGCGCGGATACTGGTCGAACGGGGTCAGCTTGGCCGTCGTCTGGACGGAGTCGTCCAGCGTGCCGCGTGAGCCCGCGACCGTGAACACCATCGCGTCCACCGCCGGATCGACCGCCGTGAAGACGATGACCTTCGCGCCCTCCCCGAGCTTGATGCCCGCGACACCGCCGGCGGGACGGCCCTGCGGACGGACCTGCGAGGCCTGGTAACGCAGCAGTTGCGCGTCGTCCGTGATGAAGACCAGGTCCTCCTCACCCGTGCGCAGTTCGACGGCACCGACGATCCGGTCGCCCTCCTTGAGCGTGATGACCTCCAGCTCCTCCTTGTTGGAGGGGTAGTCGGGCACGACGCGCTTGACGACGCCCTGTTCCGTACCGAGAGCGAGGCCCGGCGACGACTCGTCGAGCGTCGTCAGACAGATCACCCGCTCACCGTCCTCCAGGGAGACCAACTCCGGGATCGGCACTCCGCCCGAGAGGTTCGGGGCCGGCATCGCCTCCGGCAGCTGCGGGAGGTCGACGACGTTCACCCGCAGCAGACGCCCCGTCGAGGTGACCACGCCCACCTCGCCCCGGGCGGTGGCCGGCACCGCCGAGACGATCATGTCGTGCTTGACCCGCTTGGCGTGCGCGCCCTTGGGGAACGGTTTCGCGTCCGCGGTACGGGCGATCAGGCCCGTGTCGGACAGCAGCACCCGGCACGGGTCGTCCGCCACCTGAAGCGGCACGGCGGCGACCGGCATGGCGGACCCGTCCAGCAGGACCGTACGGCGGTCGTTACCGAACTTCTTGGCCACCGCGGCCAGTTCGGACGAGACCAGCTTGCGCAGCTCCGCGTCCGACTCCAGGATGCGGGTCAGTTCCTCGATCTCCGTGGTCAACCGCTCCTGCTCCGCCTCCAGTTCGATGCGGTCGAACTTGGTGAGGCGGCGCAGGGGGGTGTCCAGGATGTACTGCGTCTGGACGTCGCTCAGGGAGAAGCGTTCCATCAGACGCTGCTTCGCCTGCGCGGAGTTCTCGCTGGAGCGGATGAGGCGGATGACCTCGTCGATGTCCACCAGGGCGGTGAGCAGGCCCTCGACCAGGTGCAGACGGTCGCGCCGCTTGCCGCGGCGGAACTCCGAGCGGCGGCGTACGACCTCGAAACGGTGGTCGAGATAGACCTCGAGCAGTTCCTTGAGGCCCAGGGTGAGCGGCTGGCCGTCCACCAGGGCCACGTTGTTGATGCCGAAGGACTCCTCCATGGGCGTCAGCTTGTACAACTGCTCCAGGACCGCCTCCGGCACGAAGCCGTTCTTGATCTCGACGACCAGGCGCAGACCGTGCGCCCGGTCGGTGAGGTCCTTGACGTCGGCGATGCCCAGGAGCTTCTTCGAGCCGACCAGGTCCTTGATCTTGGAAATCACCTTCTCCGGGCCGACCGTGAACGGCAGCTCGGTGATGACCAGGCCCTTCCTGCGGGCCGTCACGTCCTCCACGGTGACCGTCGCGCGGATCTTGAAGGTGCCGCGGCCCTTCTCGTACGCGTCCCGGATGCCCGGGAGGCCGACGATCCTGCCGCCCGTCGGCAGGTCGGGGCCCGGTACGTGGCGCATCAGGGCGTCGAGATCGGCGTTCGGATACCGGATCAGGTGCCGGGCGGCCGCGATCACCTCGCGGAGGTTGTGCGGCGGCATGTTGGTGGCCATGCCGACCGCGATGCCCGACGCCCCGTTCACCAGGAGGTTCGGGAACGCGGCGGGCAGGGTCACCGGCTCCTGCTCCTGGCCGTCGTAGTTGGGCGCGAAGTCGACCGTGTCCTCGTCGATGGACTCGGTCATCAGGCTCGTGGCCTCGGTCATCCGGCTCTCGGTGTACCGCATGGCGGCCGGCGGGTCGTCGTTGCCCAGGGAGCCGAAGTTGCCGTGGCCGTCGACCAGCGGGACCCGCATGGAGAAGGGCTGCGCCATGCGCACCAGGGCGTCGTAGATCGACGCGTCACCGTGCGGGTGCAGCTTGCCCATGACCTCGCCGACCACGCGCGCGCACTTCACATAGCCGCGGTCGGGGCGCAGGCCCATCTCGTTCATCTGGTAGACGATGCGGCGGTGCACCGGCTTCATGCCGTCGCGCGCGTCCGGCAGGGCGCGGGAGTAGATGACCGAGTACGCGTACTCGAGAAAGGAGCCCTGCATCTCGTCGACGACGTCGATGTCGAGGATCCGCTCCTCGTACGAGTCGTCGGGCGGCGGGGTCTTCGTGCTGCGGCGGGCCATCGCTGCCGGCTCCTTGCTGAGGCGTGGGACGGTATCTGACGCGGACCATTGTGGACCGCCGCACCGACAACCGGGGACCAGGACCCCGCCGTGGCCCTCCGTCGGGAGCCGCGGCCGGTGGCGGGAGCAGAGTACGCGCACGCGCTGTCGGCGCCGCGAGCGGGCCGGAGCCCCGGCCCGCGAAGGGGCCGGTGAAGGAGGCAGCGAAGGGACGGCGAAGGGACGGCGCCGGGGAGATCCCACACACCCCACGGACCACGTCCGCATCCTCCCGCCCCACCCGGAACCCACGGTTCTCGCTCTGGGCGAACCGGTCCCCGTCCGGGAACTCCGTCAGTGGCCCGAACGCTTGCATACAGTGGCAGGACCGGCACAAACGGCGGATGCGACGACCGCCTCCGCGATCGAAGGGACATACATGCCCATGGGTCACACGGCCACAGCCCAGGCAGGCTCCGGCGGCCTGACAGCGACCGAGCACCGTTTGGCCAACGGCCTGCGCGTGGTGCTCTCCGAGGACCATCTGACCCCTGTCGCGGCGGTGTGCCTCTGGTACGACGTCGGTTCGCGCCACGAGGTCAAGGGGCGCACCGGCCTGGCTCACCTTTTCGAGCACCTGATGTTCCAGGGCTCCGGGCAGGTGAAGGGCAACGGCCACTTCGAGCTGGTCCAGGGCGCCGGAGGCTCGCTCAACGGCACCACCAGCTTCGAGCGGACCAACTACTTCGAGACCATGCCGACCCACCAGCTGGAGCTCGCCCTCTGGCTGGAAGCCGACCGCATGGGCTCCCTGCTGGCCGCCCTGGACGAGGAGTCCATGGAGAACCAGCGGGACGTCGTCAAGAACGAGCGCCGCCAGCGCTACGACAACGTCCCCTACGGCACGGCCTTCGAGAAGCTGACCGCCCTCGCCTTCCCCGACGGCCACCCGTACCACCACACGCCCATCGGCTCGATGGCGGACCTGGACGCGGCCACCCTGGAGGACGCCCGCGCCTTCTTCCGCACGTACTACGCGCCGAACAACGCCGTGCTCTCCGTCGTCGGCGACATCGACCCGGAGCAGACGCTCGCCTGGATCGAGAAGTACTTCGGCTCCATCCCCTCCCACGACGGCAAGCCCGAGCCCCGCGACGGCTCGCTGCCCGAGACCATCGGCGAGGAGCTGCGTGAGTTCGTCGAGGAGGAGGTCCCCGCGCGTGCGCTGATGGCCGCCTACCGGCTGCCCGAGGACGGCACGCGCGCGAGCGACGCCGCGGACCTGGCGCTCACCGTCCTCGGCGGCGGCGAGTCCTCCCGGCTCTACAACCGGCTGGTGCGCCGGGACCGCACGGCCGTGGCGGCCGGATTCGGCCTGCTCCGGCTGGCCGGGGCGCCCTCCCTGGGCTGGCTGGACGTGAAGGCGTCCGGCGATGTGGAGGTGCCGGTCATCGAGGCGGCGATCGACGAGGAACTCACCCGGTTCGCCGAGGAGGGCCCCACGGCCGAGGAGATGGAGCGCGCCCAGGCCCAGTTGGAGCGCGAGTGGCTGGACCGGCTCAGCACCGTCGCCGGCCGGGCCGACGAACTGTGCCGGTACGCCGTCCTGTTCGGTGACCCGCAGCTCGCCCTCACCGCCGTCGGGCGCATCCTCGACGTGACCGCCGAGGACGTCCGTGAGGTCGCCGAGGCCCGTCTGCGCCCGGACAACCGCGCGGTGCTCGTCTACGAGCCCGTCGCCCCCGAGGCCGGGGAGTCCGAAGAAGCAGTGGCCGCCGGCGCCGAAGAAGCCGCGGCCGCCGGCACCGACGAGAACGAGGAGACGGCGAAGTGACCGAGCTTGCCACGATGGACTTCCACCCCCAGCCGCAGGCGGGCGAGGCCAAGCCCTGGGCCTTCCCGGCCCCCGAGCGCACCACGCTCGGCAACGGTCTGACCGTCCTGCGCTGCCACCGTCCCGGCCAGCAGATCGTCGCGGTCGAGGTACTGCTCGACGCGCCCCTGGAGGCCGAGCCCGACGGTCTCGACGGGGTCGCCACGATCATGGCGAGGGCGTTCTCCGAGGGCACCGACAAGCACTCCGCCGAGGAGTTCGCCGCCGAACTGGAGCGCTGCGGCGCCACCCTGGACGCCTACGCCGACCACCCCGGCGTGCGCCTGAGCCTCGAGGTGCCGGCCTCCCGGCTCGCCAAGGGGCTCGGGCTGCTCGCCGACGCCCTCAGGGCGCCCGCGTTCGCGGACAGCGAGGTCGAACGCCTCGTCCGCAACCGGCTCGACGAGATCCCGCACGAGCTGGCCAACCCCTCCCGCCGCGCCGCCAAGGAACTCTCCAAGGAGCTGTTCCCGGCGACCGCGCGGATGTCCCGCCCGCGGCAGGGCACCGAGGAGACGGTGGCCGGCATCGACTCGTCGGCCGTACGCGCCTTCCACGAGAAGCACGTCCGCCCCGCGACCGCCACCGCGGTGGTCGTCGGTGACCTCACCGGCATCGACCTGGACGAACTGCTCGGTGACACCCTCGGCTCCTGGACCGGATCGGCCGCCGAGGCGCGGCCCGTTCCGCCGATCGTCGCCGACGACACCGGCCGGGTCGTGATCGTGGACCGCCCCGGCGCCGTGCAGACGCAGCTGCTGATCGGCCGGGTCGGCGCGGACCGGCACGACCGCGTGTGGCCCGCGCAGGTGCTCGGCACCTACTGCCTCGGCGGCACCCTCACCTCCCGCCTGGACCGCGTCCTGCGCGAGGAGAAGGGCTACACCTACGGCGTACGGTCGTTCGGCCAGGTCCTGAGGTCCGCGCCCCCTTCCTCCTCCGGAGGGGCCACGGGCGCTGCCATGCTCGCCATCAGCGGCTCCGTCGACACCCCGAACACCGGACCCGCGCTCGAGGACCTGTGGACGGTGCTGCGCACGCTCGCCGCGGAGGGCCTCACCGACGCCGAGCGTGACGTCGCCGTGCAGAACCTGGTGGGGGTCGCGCCGCTCAAGTACGAGACCGCCTCGGCCGTCGCCGGCACCCTGGCCGACCAGGTGGAGCAGCACCTGGCCGACGACTACCAGGCCGAGTTGTACCGCCGGCTCGCCACCACCGGCACCGTGGAGGCCACCGCGGCCGTGGTGAACGCCTTCCCGGTGGACCGTCTGGTGACCGTCCTGGTCGGCGACGCGGCGCAGATCAAGGCGCCCGTCGAGGCGCTCGGCATCGGCGCGGTCACGGTCGTGCCCGCCGAGTAGCCGGCGCACGCAGGCGCAGCGCACGCGCGGACGGGCCCTGGTGGCGCGAAAGTCACCAGGGCCCGCCTGTGCCCGAATTGGGGTGGAGTAGTCCTGTCTGCCCTGTGGGATGCGCTACAAAAGTCGGGATCCGTTTGGGAATCGAAAGACGCCCCGCCTAGCGTCGTCCGGGCTGTTCGTCGGGCAGTGCGCCGCACCCGCGGCACCGGACAGCCATCGCCGAGTCCCCGCACGGCGCGAGCCAGGGGAGCCGTGGACCGGATCACGCAGTCCCTGAGGTGAATCGGACGCCCGCGCCCGGCGCGAGGGGACCCGTGGGAGACCTTCCTGCTCCGGACCTTCCCCCAGGGCCTGAACGGCCTGGGGAGACCCCCACGCCGACCCGGTAGGCGAGAGGGAAGGAAAGGACCACCCCCTGCATGGCGTTCACCCGCGTCACCGGGAAGCACCGTCGTCCCGGCCGCATGCACCGCGGCACCGCCAGGGCGGCGGGCGTCGCGGCCCTCACCACCACCGGCGTGGTCGGCTCCCTCGCACCCTCGGCGCTCGCCGCCGGACCCGCCGCGCAGCAGACCGGTCTGACCCCCGTCGTCGCCCTGGGTGACGAAGCCGCCGCCCAGGTCGAGGCCCAGGCGGCCGCTCAGCACGAGGCCGCACGGGAAGCGGCCCGGGCCGCCGCGCGCGAGGCCGCGGAGGAGGCCGCACGGGAGAGGGCGGCCGAGGCGGCCCGCGAGGCCGAGGAGCGTGCCGCGCGGGAGGCCGAGCGCAAGCGCCTCAACACCTTCGTGTCCCCGATCGCGGGTTCCTACGTCTCGACCGGTTACCTGTCCGGCGGCGCCGTCTGGTCCTCCGGCAGTCACACCGGGGTCGACTTCCACGCCGCGAGCGGCACCCCCGTGCTCTCGGTCGGCCTGGGCACCGTCGTGGAGGCCGGCTGGGGCGGCGCCTACGGCAACCAGGTCGTCATCAAGATGCACGACGGCACCTACACCCAGTACGGCCACCTGTCGGCCGTCGTCGTCTCGGTGGGACAGCAGGTCACCCCGGGACAGCGGATCGGCGTCTCCGGCGCCACCGGCAACGTCACCGGCGCGCATCTGCACTTCGAGGTCCGTACGACCGCCGAGTACGGCTCCGACATCGACCCGGTCGCCTACCTCCGCGCGCACGGCGTGAACCTCTGAGCCGAACGGAGAACGGAGCCGCGCCGCCCGGAAGGGCGGCGCGGCTCCACTCGCCGACGGAGGATCCGGAAGATCCGGAGAACCTGTCAGACGGTCTCGGGGAGCTCCTCGAGACCCTCGGAGACCAGCTTCGCCAGACGGTCCAGGGCGGCGTCTGCGCCCTCGGCGTCGGAGGCGAGGACGATCTCCTCGCCGCCCTGGGCGCCCAGGCCCAGAACGGCCAGCATGGAGGCCGCGTTGACGGGGTTGCCGTCAGCCTTGGCGATCGTCACCGGGACGCCTGCGGCCGTGGCGGCTCGGACGAAGATGGAGGCGGGACGGGCGTGGAGGCCCTCGGTCCAGCCGACGTTGACGCGGCGCTCAGCCATGTGTTGCTGCCCTTCGGTGTTCAGGTTGTCTAGACCAGTTTCCCATATCGGGAACCACGCCGGGAGCGGAACCCGTTCCCGCTCCCGGCGACACCGGACCGCGGCCTCGGTCCGGCTCGTGCCCCCACAGACTGCCTCGCGCCGTCGTCGTACGCGAGCCGTACTCTGGGGCCCATGCAGATCTCGTCGGACCGGCACGAGTACCCCGCCCACTGGGAGGCCGACGTGGTGCTGCGCGACGGCGGCACCGCGCGCGTGCGGCCCATCACCGTCGATGACGCCGAGCGCCTGGTCAGCTTCTACGAGCAGGTGTCGGACGAGTCGAAGTACTACCGCTTCTTCGCGCCCTACCCTCGCCTGTCCGCCAAGGACGTGCACCGGTTCACACACCACGACTTCGTGGACCGGGTGGGACTCGCGGCCACGGTGGGCGGCGAGTTCATCGCCACCGTACGCTACGACCGGATCGGCCCCGACGGGACACCCGCCTCCTCCCACCCGTCGCCCGCCGGAGAGCCCGCCCCTCCGGTCTCCGACGAGGCCGAGGTCGCCTTCCTGGTGCAGGACGCCCACCAGGGCCGGGGCATCGCCTCCGCCCTCCTCGAGCACATCGCCGCCGTCGCGCGCGAGCGCGGCATCCGCCGGTTCGCCGCCGAGGTGCTGCCGGCCAACAGCAAGATGATCAAGGTGTTCACGGACGCCGGGTACACCCAGAAGCGCAGCTTCGAGGACGGCGTCGTCCGCCTGGAGTTCGACCTCGAACCCACCGACCGTTCGCTGGCCGTGCAGCAGGCGCGCGAGCAGCGTGCCGAGGCCCGTTCCGTGCGGCGCCTGCTCACCCCCGGCTCCGTCGCGGTCATAGGCGCCGGCCGCAGGCCCGGCAGCGTGGGCCGCAGCCTCCTCGACAACATCCGGGACGGCGGATTCACCGGCCGCCTGTACGCCGTGAACAAGGCCTTCCCCCCGGAGCTGAAGGAACTCGCCGGCAGCGACGGGGACGACGGGGGCGACGGGGTGCCCGCCCACCGTTCGGTGCGTGACATCGACGGGCAGGTCGACCTCGCCGTCGTCGCGGTACCCGCCGAGCAGGTCCCCGAGGTCGTCGCCGAGTGCGGCGAGCACGGGGTGCGGGGGCTCGTCGTGACGTCCGCCGGATACGCCGAGGCGGGACCCGAGGGCCGCGAGCGCCAGCGCGCCCTCGTCCGGCAGGCGCGTACGTACGGCATGCGGATCATCGGGCCGAACGCGTTCGGTGTCATCAACACCTCCCCGGACGTGCGGCTGAACGCCTCGCTCGCGCCCGAGATGCCGCGCCCCGGCCGCATCGGCCTGTTCGCCCAGTCCGGAGCCATCGGCATCGCCCTGCTGTCGAGGCTGCACCGGCGCGGCGGAGGCGTCACCGGCGTCACGGGCGTGTCCACCTTCGTCTCGTCCGGCAACCGCGCCGACGTCTCCGGCAACGACGTCATGCAGTACTGGTACGACGACCCGGACACCGATGTCGCCCTGATGTACCTGGAGTCCATCGGCAACCCCCGCAAGTTCACCCGCCTCGCCCGCCGGACCGCGGCGGTGAAGCCACTCGTCGTGGTCCAGGGAGCCCGCCACGGCGCCGGGCCCCGCGGGCACGCCGTGCGGGCGACGCGACTGCCGCACGAGACCGTCTCCGCGCTGCTGCGACAGGCCGGGGTGACCCGGGT
The DNA here is from genome assembly GCF_052246875.1 of Streptomyces sp. GDS52. Lineage (NCBI taxonomy): Bacteria > Bacillati > Actinomycetota > Actinomycetes > Kitasatosporales > Streptomycetaceae > Streptomyces > Streptomyces sp. GDS52. The sequence continues at coordinate 1,717,620 of NZ_CM125966.1, read as the reverse complement.
GGACACCATCACGGAACTGGTCGACGCGGGCCTGCTGCTCGCCCGCCAGCCGCTGCCGTCCGGGCCCCGGGTGGCGATCCTGGGCAACTCCGAGTCCCTGGGGCTGCTCACCTACGAGGCGTGCCTCGCCGAGGGGCTGCGCCCGCACCACCCGCTGGACCTCACCACCGCGGCCTCGGCGGCGGACTTCCACGCGGCCCTGTCCCGGGCGCTGGCCGACGACACCTGCGACGCGGTGGTCGTGACCGCGATCCCGGCGCTGGGGGGAAGGACGCCCGGTTCCGTCGGCGACGCGGCGCTCGCCGAGGCGCTGCGCTCGGCCGCCGCCGCGACCCCGTCCAAGCCGGTCCTGGTGGTCCACGTGGAACTCGGCGGCCTGGCGGAGGCCCTGTCGGCGGCGGCGAGCACGGCCCCGCGGGCGGAGCCGCCCGCCCCGCCCCGCCCCACCCCGCCGGCGGCCCCGCCCCGCCCCGCGCCGCCGGCCGGGGAGCGCGCACCCGCCGGCAGCCCCGTGCCGGCGCCCGTGGTCCTCCCCGAGGACGCCCACCTCATCCCCGCCTACCCCGCCGCCGAACGCGCCGTCCGCGCCCTCGCCCACTCCGTCACCTACGCCCAGTGGCGGCGGGACGCCGCCGACCCCGGCAAGGTGCCCCAGTACGAGGACATCGACGAGAAGGGTGCCGCCGAACTCATCCACGCGCAGCTCACCCGCGGGCAGAGCCCGGCCCTCGGCATCGAGGAGACCTGCGCACTGCTCGGCGCCTACGGCATCCACGTCCACCGCGCCCTCCCGGCCCCCACGCCCGACGCCGCCGTCGAGGCCGCCCGCACCCTGGGACACCCCGTCGCCCTCAAGGTGACCGCCCCGCACCTCAGGCACCGCGCCGACCTGGGCGGCGTACGGCTGGACCTGGCGGACGAGGAGCAACTGCGCCGGGCGTACGCCGAACTGACCCGGCAGCTCGGCACGCCCGAGGAACTGCGCCCCGTCGTGCAGCGGATGGCGCCGCGCGGTGTCGACACCATCGTCCGCGCGGTGATCGATTCCGCGGCCGGTGCGGTGCTGTCCTTCGGGCTCGCCGGACCCCCTTCGCAGCTGCTCGGGGACATGGCGCACCGGCTGGTCCCGGTCACCGACCGGGAGGCGACCTCCCTGGTGAGGTCGATCCGCACCGCGCCCCTGCTGTTCGGCTGGCGCGGCTCGGCCCCGGTCGACACCCCCGCGCTGGAGGAGCTGCTGCTGCGGGTGTCGCGGCTGGTCGACGACCATCCCGAGGTCGTCGCCGTCGACCTGGAACCGGTGGTCGTCGCCACCCACGGCGTGAGCGTCCTCAGTGCCTCCGTACGCCTGGCGCCGCCGCCCGCCCGCGACGACCTCGGCCCCCGGACGCTCCCGGCGTACTGACCGGCGTACCGACGGCGTACCGAGGAGGGGCGCACGCTCTCACGGGTTCCGACCCGGCAGGCTCTCCGGGTGTTTGACGGCACGTCGGGCGGGTTACCCGCACCCCGTCCGCCCACCCGCCCGCCCGATGAACGGAGAGAACGGCATGCGCCTCGGGGCCAGCGACGCCGGCAGAACCCGATCCCCCTCGCCCGGCACGACACCCGCACGGGGAAGGCACGCCGACCTCTTCACCGGACCCCTCGCCGAGCCCTCCGCCGACCCCCGCCGTGCGTACGGCCGATCCGCCGCCCGGCCGTACGCACGGCTGCCGCAGTCCGACGCGGACCACCGACCCCGTACGCGCACCGGGTGCCGGCCCTGAACGGAAGCCGTGCGGCTCCGCCGAGCCGTGCGCCCTGCTCCGTGTGTGGCGCGGCGACGTCCCTTCGGGCGGCTCTCCCTGCTACACAGAGCACTGAATACCGACTAACCGGACATACCTCTCAAGGCTCGAGCGGAGGCCGCTCGCGCGTCAGCGGTCGGGCCACCGTGAAGGAGTAGGTGCTGACGTGCTGGTCCTGCTGGCCGCCTATGCGACGGTCGCAGTGTCGATCCCCTGGTGGGAACGGCGGCTCGGCCGGGCGGTGTGGGCCGTGGCGGCCCTGGTGCCGTCGGCGACGGTGGTCTGGGCGGGCACGCGGGCGGCGGGCGTCCTGGACGGCGGCGCGTACCAGGAGTCCCTGCGGTGGGCTCCGTCGCTCGGTCTGACGGTCGATCTGCGCCTGGACGCCCTGTCGCTGCTGATGCTGTGGGTGGTGGCCGGTGTCGGGGTGCTGGTGCTGCTGTACTGCCGGTACTACGTCGAACAGGACGCCGGCCCGCTGGCCGCCCTGCTGCTGGCCTTCGCCGGGGCGATGATCGGACTGGTCCTGGCGGACAACCTCTTCGTGCTGTACGTCTTCTGGGAGCTGACCACGGTCGCCTCCTTCCTGCTGATCGCGGGTCCCGGAAAGCGGGCCGAACAGCGCCGGGCGGCCCGTCAGGCCCTGCTGGTGACGGTGGCCGGCGGCCTGGCGATGCTGCTCGGTTTCATCGTGCTGGGCCAGGCGGCCGGCACCTACCGCGTCTCGGCGATCCTCGCGGACCCCCCGCGGGGCGGCGCGGTCTCCGCCGCCGTGGTGCTCGTCCTGGCCGGCGCGTTCACCAAGTCCGCGCAGATGCCGCTGCACGGCTGGCTGCCCGCGGCGATGGTGGCCCCCACACCGGTCAGCGCCTTCCTGCACGCGGCGGCGATGGTCAAGGCCGGGGTCTACCTGATCGCCCGCCTGGCGCCCGCCCTGGCCGACGTGGCGCCGTGGCGGCCGATGGTGCTCGGTGTGGGGCTCGCCACGATGGTGGTGGCCGCGTGGCGGGCACTGCGCGAGACCGACCTGAAGCTGCTCCTCGCCTACGGGACCGTCAGCGAACTCGGTCTGCTGACCGCCCTGCTGGGCGCCGGGACCCGGACGGCGGCGCTGGCCGGCGTGGTGCTGCTGCTGGCGCACGCGGCGTTCAAGTCGGCGCTGTTCCTGTCCGTCGGGATCGTGGACCACCACACCGGTACCCGCGACATCCGGGAGCTGTCGGGACTGGGCCGCCGGCTGCCCGTGCTCTTCGGCGTCACGGCACTCGCCGCCGCGTCGATGGCCGGTCTGCCGCCCCTCATCGGCTTCCTGGGCAAGGAAGCCGCCCTGGAGGCGTTCCTGCACGGCACCGAACTCGCCGGCCACCAGCAGCTGACGGTGGTGCTGGTGGCCGGCTCCGCGCTGACCGTGGCGTTCGCGGCACGGTTCCTGCACGGCGCCTTCGGCGGACCGCCGGCGGAGCGGGCGGCGCGGTCCGCGCGCGGACCGGAGGCGGGATTCGTCGCACCGGTGGCCGTACTGTCCGGGGCGGGCCTGGTGCTGGGCGTGGCGTACCCCGCCACGGCGGCCCTGACCACCGCCTACGCCAACGCCTATCCGCCGGGGGCCGGCGGGCCGTACGCACTGGCCCTGTGGCCCGGGTTCACCCCGGCTCTCGGGCTGTCCGCGCTGTCGCTCGGCGCTGGCCTCCTGATCCACGCGCTCCGCCGCCGCGCCGCCGTGGTGAACCGCCTGCCGCGCCTGACCGACGTGCAGTACGCGTACGACCGCGCGGTCGAGGGCGTGGACCGGCTGGCCGTGACCCTGACCCGGCACACCCAGGTCGGCTCGCTGCCCGTCTATCTGACCGTGCTGCTCACGACGGTCGTCGCGGTGCCCGGCGCGGCACTCCTGGCGGCGGCACCGTCGCTGGGGTCACCGCCCCTGTGGCGGTACTCGCTCGAACCGGTGCTGGCCGTGGTCATGCTGGCGGCCGCCGCGGCGGTGGTGGCCGCCCGGCACCGGCTCACCGCCATCCTGCTGACCGGGGCCGTCGGGTACGGCGCGGCGGGCCTGTTCCTGGTCCGCGGAGCCCCGGACCTGGCGCTCACCCAGTTCCTGGTCGAGACGACGACGCTGGTCGTCGTGGTGCTGGTGCTGCGCCGGATGCCGGCCCGGTTCGATTCCGGCCGCAGGTCGGTGCCGGGGCGGGTGCTGCGGGGCACGGTGGCCGTCGGGGTCGGCGCCGTCGTCACCTGCTTCGCGCTGGCGGCGGCCTCCGCGCGGACGGCCCCGGTGATCTCGCCCGGATACCTGCGCCGGGCGGCGGAGACGGGCGCCCTCAACGTCGTCGACGCGATCATCGTCGACTTCCGGGCCCTGGACACGCTGGGCGAGATCTCGGTCGTGCTGGTGGCGGGGGTCGGAGTGGGCAGCCTGATCCGGTTCCACGACCGTGACGCGGTACAGGTCGCCGACGAGGAGCCGCTCGCCCGCTTCCCCACCACGCACTGGGACGAGCCCCGGCAGACCTGGCTGCCGGGGGCCGGCGAACGGCCCGGCGGCGAGCGCTCGGTCCTGATGGAGGTGGCCATCCGGCTGCTCTTCCCCTCGATCCTGGTGCTCTCGGTGTTCCTGCTGTTCTCCGGGCACTACCGCCCCGGCGGAGGGTTCTCCGGCGGACTGGTCGCGGGGCTGGCGTTCGTCCTGCGGTACCTCGTCGGCGGCCAGGCCGACCTCGGCGCCGCCGTACGCCTGCGCCCGGTCGCCGTCGCGGGCACGGGCCTGGTGATCGCGGCGGTCACCGCCCTGGTGCCGCTGACCGTCGGCGGCGCGCCGCTGGACAGCGCTCTGCTGAGCTGGCACCTGCCGCTGCTGGGCGAGGTGAAGTGGGCGACCAGCCTGTTCCTCGACGTCGGCGTCTACCTGGTCGTGGTCGGTGTCGTCCTCAAGCTCCTGGCGGCGGTGGGCGTCTCGCTCGGCGAGGCCGGTGCGACGGCGGCCGGGGAAGGGGAGGGATCCGTCCGGTGAACGGCACGGTGGACAACACGGTGAACACCCTCGACGTGACGATGGCCGTCGTGGTGGGCGGCCTGTTCACGATCGGCTTCCACCTCATGCTGCAACGGTCCCTGATGCGGATCGTCCTCGGCTTCATCCTCCTGGGCCACGGCACCAACCTGCTGCTCCTGGTCGCCGGCGGCACCCCCGGCCGGCCCCCGGTACTGGACGGGCAGCCGGTGAACCCGGCGGAGCCCGCCGACCCGCTGCCCCAGGCCATGGCACTGACGTCGATCGTGATCACGTTCGGTCTCACGGCGTTCCTGATGGCCCTCGCCTACCGCTCCTGGCGGTTGTCCGGCAGCGACGAGGTGCGCGACGACGTGGAGGACCGACGCATCGACATCGCCCTGCAGCGTGCCGGGTCCGACGAGGTGAGCGGCACCCACGACGGCGACGAACCCGACGGCGACGAACCCGACGGCGACGAACCCGACGGCGACGAACCCGACGGCGACGGACCCGGCGGCGACGAATCCGACGGCGACGGACCCGACGGCGGCGGCGACGAGCCGGACCACCGCGACCATGGCACCGCCCCGGGGGACCACCGATGACCGCACTGCTGCTCGTCCTGCCCGTGGTGCTGCCGATCCTGGCCGCCGGTGTGTCCCTGCTCGGCCTGCCCGGCCGGGTGGTCCGCGTGATGAGCACCCTCGTTCTGGCGGGCGTCCTGGCGGACGCGGTGGCTCTGCTCGTCCTCGCCGACACCCGCGGTCCGCAGGCCGTGCACGTCGGCGGCTGGCCGGCCCCGCTGGGCATCACACTCGTCGCCGACCGGCTGTCGGCGCTCCTGCTCATGGTGTCCGTCCTGGTGACCCTGGCCGTGCTGCTCTTCGCCATCGGCCAGGGCACCGCCGAGGACCGCCGCAGCACGGCGGAGGTCTTCCACCCCGCCTATCTGCTGCTCGTCGCCGGGGTGGGCCTGGCCTTCCTCACCGGCGACCTGTTCAACCTCTTCGTGGCCTTCGAAGTGCTGCTCGCCGCCTCCTATGTCCTGATCACCCTGGACGCCGACGGAAACCGCACCCGGGCGGGCATGACGTACACGATCATCAGTCTGACGTCCTCCCTGCTGTTCCTCACGCTCGTCGGCCTGGTGTACGCGGCCACCGGCACGGTCACCCTGGCCCAGCTCGGGCCGCGGCTCGCCGAACTCCCCGACGGCCTGCGCGGCGCGCTCGCCCTGCTGCTCCTGGCCGTCCTGGGGATCAAGGCGGCACTCGTCCCCCTGCACTTCTGGCTGCCCGACAGCTACCCCACCGCGCCGGCGCCGATCACCGCCGTGTTCGCCGCGCTGCTGACCAAGGTCGCCGTCTACGCCCTGCTGCGCACCCAGACGCTGCTCTTCCCGCGCTCCAGCGTGTGGACCCTGCTGGCCTGCGTGGCGATCGCCACCATGATCGTGGGCATCCTCGGCGCCCTCGCCCAGGACGACGTCAACCGGCTGCTGTCCTTCGCCCTCGTCAGCCACATCGGCTTCATGCTCTTCGGGCTCGCGCTGTTCGACACCATCGGGCTCACCGGCACGGTCCTCTACATGGTCCACCACATCGTCGTCCAGGCCGCGCTCTTCCTGGCCGCCGCCCTCGTCGTACGCCACACGGAGACGACGGGCCTGGAACGCATGGCGCAGCGGCCGCCCCCGACGCCGGTGGTCGCCGTGCTGTTCGCCCTCCCCGCCCTGAGCCTGGCCGGGATCCCGCCGTTCTCCGGGTTCGTGGCCAAACTGACCCTGCTGCGGGCCGGCGCGGGACAGGGCGGCACCGCGGCGTACGCCCTCGCCGCGACCGCCCTGCTCACCAGCCTGCTGACGCTCTACGCCATGACCCGGGTGTGGACCAGGGCCTTCATGCGGCAGAAGCCGTACCCGGACCGCCGCGACGCGGACCGTCCGGACCCGCACCGCCGCGAGGGCGACCGCCGGGCCCCGGCCCCGCGGGACGAGCCCACGGCCTCCGACACCGTCCGCAGCCCGGAGTCCCACGCGGGCCGGTACGGGGCCGGGCTGATGACCGCCGCCACCGCCGTCATGGTGGTGACCAGCGTCGCGGTCGCCGTCTGGGCGGGCCCGCTCGCCCACGTCGGCGAACAGGCCGCACGCGAACTGCTCGATCCGCGGGCCTACCGCTCCGCCGTCATGACCGGGGAGGACCGTTGACCGGCCGGGAGAAGACCCACCGGATCCGGCACCACCTGCCCATGGTCGGCTGGCTGTGGCTGCTGTGGATCCTGCTGTGGGGGTCCGTGGGCCCGGTGGTCCTCGTCGGCGGCCTGCTCGTCGCCCTGGCCGTCGTCGGGACCTTCTCCCTGCCGCCGGTCCTGCCGGGGGCCGTGCCCCGGCCCCTGGCGATCGGGCGCCTGCTGATCGCCCTGCTGACCGACCTCATCGGGTCCGGGACCGCCGTCGCCTGGCAGGTCCTGAGGTACGGGGGGAAAACGTCCGCCGCGATCGTCGAGGTCCCGCTGCGCGTCGACAGCGACCTGCTGATCACCGCCGTGGCCGAGTTCACCACCATCGCGCCCGGCACGCTGGTGGTCGAGATCGACCGGCGCCGGCAACGGCTGTACGTCCACACGATCCCGGTCCACGACGAAGCCGACATCGCCCGCCGCAGAGAGGCGGTGCAGTCCGTGGAACGCAGGGTCGCGCGGGCCGTCGGCACCACCCGCCGCCGCACCGGACCGCCCGGAGACGACGGCTCCGGACCGCCCGGAGACACCGGCACCGGGCCTTCCCCCGACCCCGATCGAGGAGGCAGCACCCCATGACCGCCGTGTACACCGCCACCCTGGCCATGCTGGCCGCGGCCGGACTGCTCACCCTGCTGCGCCTCGTGCGCGGCCCGGACGCGCTCAACCGCATCGTGGCGCTGGACGTCCTCCTGACGATGATCATCGCCGGGACCGCCGTGGGCATGCCCGTGCGCGAGGACACCACAGCCCTGCCCGTGCTCGTCGTCCTCGCCCTGCTCGCCTTCACCGGATCGGTGACGGCCGCCCACCTGGTCGAGAAGCGGGCGGGCCTGCGATGACCGCCGTGTCCGACGTGGTCACCGCCGTCCTGCTCCCGGCCGGTGCGATCTTCTGCCTGCTCGGCTCCGTGGGACTGCTCCGCTTCCCGGACATCGGCAGCCGCCTGCACGCGGCCGCCAAGGCCCAGACGCTCGGCCTGCTGCTCATCCTGTCGGGGACCGCCGCGCAGACGCCCCTGCGCTACGCGCCGGTGCTCCTGCTCGTCATCCTGTTCCAGTTGCTCACCGCGCCGATCACCAGCCAGATCGTCGGCCGTACCGCCTACCGGGTCCAGGCCCTCGACCGCCGCAAACTGTTCCGGGACGAACTCGCCGACCGCCTCGCGCTCGACGGCACCCCGGTGGACGCGCAGCCGTCGAGCGAGGACGCGGACCGGTGAAGCGGATCGGTGACGCCCCGCCGCTCGAACGACCGGGCGGCTTCGCCGAGCGGCCCCCGGTGGGCCCGCACCGGCGCGAGCCGGAGTGCCGCGACCGGTGCTTCGCAGTCAGCGACCCCCCGTAGGATGGGCGCCATGGCCAAGACCAGTACGACGACCCAGGGGCTGCGAGCGGCGATCGAGCGCAGCGGCTACTACCCGGCCCTCGTGGCCGAGGCGGTGGAGGCCGCCGTGGGCGGCGAGCCCGTTCGGTCGTACCTGGTCCACCAGGAGACGACGTTCGACCAGAACGAGGTGCGGCGCCATGTGACCGTGCTCGTCCTCACCGGCAACCGCTTCATCGTCAGCCACACCGACGAGCAGGCCGCCGACTCCACCTCCCCGACGCCCTACGCCACCACGTCCACGGAGTCCGTGAAGCTCGGCCGGATCTCGTCGATCGTGGTCAGCCGTGTGGTCGCCAACCCCGAGTCGTACAAGCCGGGCACCCTGCCCCGCGAGATCGTGCTCACCATCGGCTGGGGCGCGGTCTCCCGCCTCGACCTGGAGCCGGCCGCCTGCGGCGACCCCAACTGCGAGGCCGACCACGGCTACACCGGCAGCTCGACCGCCGACGACCTCAGCCTGCGGGTCAGCGAGGCCGGGGACGGACCGGAGACGGTGCGCCAGGCGCTCGCCTTCGCGCAGGCCCTCTCCGAGGCGACCGCGGATCCCACGAACTGATGACAGACACCTCCCGGACCCCGCACACCCCGAATCCCGCGCCGGCCGCCCACACCACCGCCTGGCCCCTCATCCCCGGGGCCCACCCCGAGCCCCTCGCCCCGGCCTCCGCACCCCGGCCCGAATACGGCACCGGCTCACTGGCCGACCTGCTGCCCACGCTCGCCGCGGGCATGGGCGTCCCGGGTCTCACCGCCGCGATCCCGGAGCTGGCCCCCGCCGACCGGAACTGCGTGTTCCTGATCGACGGCCTCGGCTGGGAGCAGCTGGCGGCGCACCCCGAGGAAGCCCCGTTCATGGCGTCCCTGCTGCCCGGCTCGCGCGGCGGCACCGGACGGCCGATCACCACGGGCTACCCGGCCACCACCGCCACCTCCCTCGCCTCCGTCGGCACCGGTCTGCCGCCCGGAGCGCACGGCCTGCCCGGGTACACCGTGCGCAACCCGGACACCGGCGAACTGATGAACCAGCTGCGCTGGCAGCCCTGGACCCGACCCGACGCCTGGCAGCCGTACCCCACCGTCTTCGAACTGGCCCACCGCGCCGGGGTGCACGCCGCCCAGGTGTCCTCGCCCACCTTCGCCCACACACCGCTGACGAAGGTCGCGCTGAGCGGCGGCACCTTCCACGGGCGGCTCTCCGGCGAGGAGCGCATGGACCTCGCGGCCGAACAACTGGCCGCCGCCGACCGCTCCCTGGTCTACACGTACTACGCCGAGGTCGACGGCGCCGGACACCGCTACGGCGTCGACTCCGACACCTGGCGAGGCCAGCTCATGTACGTGGACCGCCTGGTCCAGCGCCTGGCCGAACAGCTCCCGCCGCGCAGCGCGCTCTACGTCACCGCCGACCACGGGATGGTCGACGTGCCCTTCGACGAGGAGCACCGCATCGACTTCGACCACGACTGGGAGCTGGGCGCCGGGGTCGCCCTGCTCGGCGGCGAGGGCCGCGCCCGCCACGTCTACGCCGTCCCCGGCGCCGAGAACGACGTACTGACCTGCTGGCGCGAGGTGCTCGGTGAGCAGTTCTGGGTGGCCTCGCGGGACGAGGCGATCGCGGCGGGCTGGTTCGGCCCCCGCGTCGACGACCGCGTCCACCACCGCATCGGCGATGTGGTCGCCGCCGCGCGGGACGACGTACTGGTCATCGCCTCGGAGCGGGAGCCGAACGAGTCGGCGATGGTCGGCAACCACGGTTCGCTGACCCCGGCCGAGCAGCTGGTCCCGCTGCTCGAAGTACGCTCCTGAGGCTCCCGCCCGCCGACCCCCGCCCGTTGCCTCCCGCCCGCTGCCCCCGACCCGGCCCGCCCCACCGAAAGGTGCCCAACCTCCCATGCCCGAGCTGGTGTTCTTCTCCGGAACGATGGACTGCGGGAAGTCGACGCTGGCTCTCCAGATCGAGCACAACCGCTCGGCGCGCGGCCTGGTGGGCATGATCTTCACCCGTAACGACCGTGCCGGGGAGGGCAAGTTGTCCTCCCGCCTCGGCCTGGTCACCGACGCGGTGGAGGTCGGGGACCGAGCGGACCTGTACACGCACCTCGTCGACCACCTCACACAGGGCAGGCGCGCGGACTACGTGATCGCGGACGAGGCACAGTTCCTGGCCCCGGAGCAGATAGACCAGCTCGCACGGGTGGTGGACGACCTGGAGATCGACGTCTACGCCTTCGGCATCACGACCGACTTCCGCTCCAAACTGTTCCCGGGCTCCCAGCGCCTGGTCGAACTGGCCGACCGGGTCGAGGTACTCCAGGTCGAGGCCCTGTGCTGGTGCGGCGCCCGCGCCACCCACAACGCCCGCACCGTCGGCGGAGTCATGGTCGTGGAGGGCGCCCAGGTGGTGGTCGGCGACGTCACCGACTCCACGGACGAGGTCGGCTACGAGGTCCTGTGCCGCCGCCACCACCGCCGCCGCATGACGGCCACGACGGCCCGCGCGGCGACTCTGTCACCGGACGTCCTGCCGGTCACCTGACCGCCCGCTCGGTCCGGTCCGCGTGGCCGGTCTTCCGCACGGGCTCACCACGGGGAGGCCGGACGGGCCAGGAGTCCAGCCCCGGTCCCTGCTGGTCGGTGTGGTGCGGGGTGCAGTCCCGAACGTGAGAGCCCTGCCGACCGAAGTTCAGGTCGGCAGGGCTCTCACGACCGTACGAACGTCAGACGTGCCACTCCGACGAGGTCAACTCGACGAATCCCGTCCACGCCTCACGCGAGACCGTGACGACTGGCCCGGCGGGGGCCTTCGAGTCACGGATGTGCACAGCAGTTGAAGCAGCTGCGACTTCGATGCACTGGCCGCCCTCGGTGTCGCTGTAGCTGCTCTTGAACCAGGTGAGTTCGGACTCGACGGTGTTCATAGCTCTCCCAGCAACTTCTCGATGAACTGCGAGGACTCTCGCGGACTGAGAGCCTGTGATCGGATGATCCCATAGCGTGCGGCGGCGAGAGCTGTCTGTTCGGGGTCGGCTTCGAGTGTGCTGATTGCGTGGGCCTCGGAGTAGACGAACTTTTTGCCGTCCTTCCGAGTGACAACGGTGAACGGCCCGTTCACGCCCGCGTTGTCCTCGCAGTTGAACGGCATGACCTGGATCTCGATGTTTCGCTTCTGTCCGATCAGAAGGAGGTGCTCCAGCCGGCCGCTCAGTACGCCCTTGCCGCCGTAGCGTTGCCGCAACACCGCCTCGGACATGACGAACCCCAGTAGTGGCGCGGGCTGCCGGTCGAAGATGTCCTGCCGAACCAGCCGCGCGGTCACCCGCTGGTCGATTGTTTCTTGAGTCAAGGGCGGACGCCTCATGCCAAGCAGGGCCCGCATGTACTCCTTGGTCTGGAGCAGGCCGTTGACGATGAGCGCGTCGTACACGAGTAGTTCGATGCACTCCTTCTCCAACTTCGCCATCCCCTGGAATCGGACCGGATACTGAGCCCGCTCCACCTGTTCCTTCCACAGGTGCAGCAACCCGCCCGCGCCCAACACCTCATCGGCCTGTTCGATCGTCCTGGGGGACGGAATCCTCCGACCCTGCTCGAACGAGGCGATCGTGGACGCCGAATACCCGAGCCGCCTCCCGAACTCCTCGCGTTCCAGGCGCTCCCGCACCCGCAGTGTCTTCATGGTCTGCCCGAACGCGACGACGACCCCTCGCCCCGCCTCGTCCTCCGGACGCCGTCCGGCCCCGTCGTCGTTGTCCCAGCCGTCTCCGAGACCCACGACTGCTCCTGCGCCCTTGCGTTCCGCCATGTTCACCACCGCCTCTTCTGCTCAACGCCCCGCAAGGGGAGCCGCCACGGCATGTGGCTCGTACTCCTGCGGACGGCGCGCGTACAGCCGTCCCCTGCCCCTGAGCCACCGCCGGTCATGTCGTGCCACCGGCGAGATCGTGAGAGGTGTGACGACGAAACCCGTCAACCCTGCTGGCGCCACTCAACTCAGCGCCTCCTGAGCCCTCTTGTGGAGGGGGGCCAGCCCGTACACGTCATCGGCCTGAACTCCTGAGCGGGCGACGGGGCTCAGTCCGGCCTTTGGATCAGCGCGAACCGCGCCCCCTCCGGGTCCGTCACCGTGGCGGAGGTCGTGGTGTCGTCGGCAGGGAGTGTAAATAATCTTTGACACGATGTCCGGTGCGCTTTACATTGGTCGATGTCAGCTTTGTTTTACATGAGGAGCCGGCATGGCCTTCGAGGAAAAGCGCGCCTGGGTGATGGTCCTGGTCTCCCTGGCCGCGTACACGCTCTACGCGGCGATCGTCCTGGGCCGGGCCGGCGACGGCCCGCTCACCGACGTCGCCTACACGGGAACCCTGCTGTGGACCATCGGTGGCGCCATCGTCGCCGCGATCGTGATCCACATCGCGATGGCCGTCGTGGGCGGCCCCGGCGCCGACCGCACCGACGAGCGCGACCGTGAGATCAACCAGGTCGGTGAGCGCATCGGGCAGTCGATGGTCGTCGTCGGCGCGCTCGCCGCACTGCTCATGGCCATCGCCGAGCTGCGCCACTTCTGGATCGCCAACGCCGTCTACCTGGCGTTCGTGCTCTCCGCGGTGCTCAGCTCGTTCGCCAAGATCATGGCGTACCGCAAGGGCGGCTTCCAGACGTGGTGAAGCCGACGCGGGTCACCAACACCATCCGGACCCTGCGGTTCGCACACGACCAGATGACCCAGGCCGAGCTGGCCGACCGGGTCGGCGTCACCCGCCAGACCATCATCGCGATCGAACAGGGCCGTTACTCCCCCTCGCTGGAGATGGCGTTCCGCATCGCCCGGGTGTTCCGGGTCGGACTCGACGACGTCTTCCAGTACCCCGGCACCGAAGGCACCGAAGGAGATTCCTCATGAGGGCGATCGTCCAGGACGAGTACGGCCCGCCGCACGTGCTGAGCCTCGGCGAGGTCCCCCTCCCGACGCCCGGTGCCGACCAGGTGCTGATCCGGGTGCACGCGGCCGGCGTCGACTACGGTGTGTGGCACCTGATGACCGGGCTGCCGCTCGTCGCCCGCCTCGGCTTCGGCCTGCGACGGCCCCGCAACCGCGTGCCGGGCATGGACGTGGCCGGCGCCGTGGAGTCCGTCGGCGCCCAGGTGACCGCGTTCCACCCCGGCGACGAGGTGTACGGGGAGGCGACCGGCGCGTACGCGCAGTTCGCGCTCGCCCGTCCGGGCAAGCTCGCCCGCAAACCCGCCAACCTGAGCTTCACCGAAGCGGCGGCCGTCCCCGTGTCGGGGGTGACCGCGCTGCGGGCCGTCGGCCGGGTCACCGCCGGCGAGAAGGTGCTGGTCATCGGCGCCGGCGGCGGAGTGGGCAGCTTCGCGACGCAGCTCGCGGTCGCCGGCGGCGCCCATGTCACCGCCGTGTGCAGCACCGCCAAGGCCGACCTCGTCCGGTCACTGGGCGCCCGGGCCGTCATCGACTACACGCGCGAACCGCTCACCGGGACGTACGACCTGATCATCGACATCGCGGGCCTTCGGCCGCCGGCCCTGCTGCGCGGGCTGCTCACCGAGCGCGGCCGGCTCGTCCTCGTCGGTGGTGAGGGCGGTGGCCGGTGGTTCGGCGGGCTCGGCCGGCTGCTGGCCGCCCGGCTGGTCAACCCGCTCACGCGCCACCGCCTGGACGCGCTGCTCGCGCTGACCCGCACCGCCGACCTGGACGCGCTGCGCGACCTCATCGAGGCCGGGGCCGTGCGACCGGCCGTCGGGCGCACGTACTCCTTGGCGGAGGCCCCGACCGCGGTGGCCGACCTGGCGGCGGGCAACGCACCGGGAAAGCTCGTCATCACGGTTGATCCCGGTGATCCCGGTGGCCCCGGGGCGCCGGGGACACCACCCCGCGGCGAGTCCTGACGGTGGCGCAGCCGGATGTGGGAGGCAGCGGGAGGCGCGGGACCGACACGCAACGCGGGTCGACCGGTGCTCCGCCCCCGGGCGGGGCGGAGCACCGGCTCGTTCGCTGCAGGGAGGCCGGACGGATCAGGTGCTCAGACCCGGTCCCTGCCCCTGCTGGTCGGTGTGGTGCGGGGTGCAGTCCCAGATGCCCAGGCGCGTGCCGTTACCGGTGCCCCAGTCCAGTGCGTCCAGACAGCGGCCCGAGTGGACGCTGCGCGGCAGACCGCCGGGGGGCTTCTCCCACTTCTGGTTGAGCCCGCTGTGGCAGGTGTTGAGACCGAGCAGCGGTCCGTTCTCCGTCCTGGCGTACTGGACGTCCATGCACTTGCCCATCGCGCGCAGAGTGCCGTCCGAGTGCAGCTTCCACGCCTGGGCCACGCCGCCGTTGCAGTGGTAGAGCTGGATCGGGGTGTCGTCCTTGGTGCCCGCGCCCTTCACGTCCACGCACTGGCCGGAGTGCACGCCCACGATCTGACCCGAACCCGGGGACGGCGGCGGTACGCAGTAGATCTCCACCAGCACCTGGTAGTAGCCCGGGCCGAGCTCCTGACCCGCAGGACCTGCGGACTTCTTGCAACGTGCTTCCGGATAGCCCTTGTTCGCGGCCACCGAGTACGCGGTGCCCCAGGCGCTTTCCACCGTGATGTTCCAGGGACCGTAGCCCGCGCCGAGGAAGTACTTCGGTTCGGTGGGAGCAACGGCCGCCGTCTGGGCGGCAGACGCGGCACCGCCCCCGGCCGGGGCCGCCGTCGCCGTGCCGGTGAACATCGCGGCAGTGGTCAGGGCCGCCGCCGTGGCCAGCCATCGAGCTGATCCCACGTTCGTTCCTCTCGGTCGGTGTCCGTACCGTGCGCGGACGAAAGGGAGTTCGTGTCCGGGGACGAACAGGACGCTACCGACGGGTTCGCCGCATGAGGTCTCACAGGAGCCTCACCCCGGAATCCCTGGCGTGAGCGAGCAGGCCGCGCCGGACATCGAGTTGGACCTACGGACAGGTGCGGCTACGTCCGGGGGAGGACACCCCCTCCCGAATGCGTGAGCACTTTGGCCGCCATTGCCCTGATCTCGCTCGTTTGAGCGCTTGTGTGACACATGCCTGCCGACTGCTCACGGTTTTCCGCAGGGCACCCCTCTCCGGCCCCGCAGCGCCGGACCGTGAAGATGCCCCGCACCGCCCGGTGGGGCACCGTCCGCCACCTGCGTCACCGCAGCGTCGGCCGTCGGCTCCAACCGGCGGGAAGGAACCTGGGCACCCAGCTCAGCGGGGCGCCCTGGCCGCGTAGTTGTGCGCGGTTCGCGGCGGTCGTGCCGTGCGCCCGGCCCTCCTGGTCCCGAACGTGCGTCGCGCCGAGGTGGTGGGACAGGCCCGCGAACCATTCGTCCACCTGGCCGTCCACCGCCCGGGCCCGGGAGGCCGGCACCGGCAGCAGTCCGGGCCCGTGGTCCTCACGGGCCGTCTCGGTGGTCCCGTCGGTCGCCCGGGTCAACCGCTCGGCGATCCGTGTTCCTGGTTGCGTCTGCCCAACTGTCGTACCTCATGACCACGGCGATGCTGCCGTATCCGCGCCCACGTAGTGGCTTCGGCCGTCCGCTCGCGGAGCTCCTCAGCCGTGCGCTTGAATGATCGAATGGCTGTGGCAATGGACGAGGAAACGGTGTGCGCGTTCGCCGACGGCACCGAGGCCATCGAGGGGCGGATCCTGCTCGACGGCGGTGCGGTGATCGAGGCGGGGAGCGAGTCCCGAGGCATCGGCGGTCTGGTGCGGGACGGCTCGGGCACCGCCCGCGGGGTCCGGGTGCAGGTCGTGGGGCGGGAACTGACGGCGGAATGCGGTGGCGCGTGCGCCCCGACGCCAGGACGCCTGTGCCGGCATGCCGTCGCACTCGCCCTGCACGCCGTCGAGCGGCGCCTGCCCTGGCACGCCACGCCTGCCGATGACGCTCGCCGTGCCCCGGGTGAGGCCCTGGGCGCACTCACCGCCGTGGAGAAGGCCGCGGTGCTGGACCGGTTGCTGGACACCCGACCCGAACTGCACGCGGAAGCCGACCGGTTGGCCCTACGCGTGCTGGACCCGCGGACACGCGCTGAACTGACGGTCCTTCAGGAAAGGATCGCGGTCGAGGTCGAAAACGCCCTGCGCACTCTGGACGCGGGCCAGTTGAGCACCGGCCATCGCCCGGGTCTCGGGTACACCGACGTCCACGAGGCCGCGAGCCGCCTGATCGAACCGGTCGTCGAGCGGTACGAGGCCGATGTCCGTCGCCGTCTGGAGTGGGGCATGCCCGACGCGGCCGAGGCCGTGGCCCTCGGCGTACTTGACGGCCTGGACGCCTGTGAAGGCGGCCACGACGGCGACGAGGTGCTGTGCCACGCGGGCGAGGACCTCGCCGAGACCTACGGGTACACCATCCGCGAACTGATGCACACCGCGGGCCGGGCCGTGGAGTAGCCCCGCAGCACCCGGCCCGCGCCGGGTGGACGTGCAGGCCGGCGGTAACGCGCCGGGCCGACGTCCACGAGGGGCGCGCACAGCGCCGGAACCGGCTGCGACCGGACCGGACCACCGGACCGACGCCGCGTCCGCTTCCTGCCGGAGGAGGTCCTGCGTCCGCGGTCGACGCCGACCACGGAACCCGCCTGTCAGCGAGGGCTCTGCAGGAGCGTGAAGCGGGCGCCCTCCGGGTCCGTCACCGTGACGGTGCGGCCGTGGGGGCCGGTGTGGGACTGTCCGAGGATCTGGCCGCCCAGGCGCGGGACGTGGTCCACTGCGTCGTCGAGGTCGGCCACGGTGAAGTACGTCGTCCAGTGCGGTCCCCGGTCCCGGAGGAGGCCGTTGCCCACGCCGTGGACGGCGGCCACGGGGCGGCCCTCCAGGCTCAGGGTCACGCGGTCGACGTCGGTGGAGATCTCCGGTTCCACGGTGTGGCCGAACACCGACACGTAGAACTTGGCCGCCCGTTCCGCCTCGTAGGTCGTCAACTCGTTCCAAGCGGGCGCGCCGGGCACCCCGGTGACGGCCGTGCCGAGGTGCGCGGCCGCCTGCCAGATGCCGAAAACGGCCCCCGAGGGGTCGGAGCAGATCGCCAGCCGCCCGGCGTCGGAGGCGTCCAGCGGGCCGACTCCGACCGTGCCGCCGCAGGACCGCACGGCCTCGGCGGTGCGGTCCACGTCCGCGGAGGCGAAGTAGGGCGTCCAGGCGATGGGCAGATGGCGGTCCGGCGGCAGCAGACCGATGCCGGCCACCTCGCAGCCGTCGAGCAGCGCGCGTGCGTACGGGCCGAGTTGCTGCGGGCCGGACCGGAACTCCCAGCCGAACAGCGCTTCGTAGAACCTCCGGGCCGCCTCGGGTCCGTGCACCATGAGACTCACCCAGCAGGGCGCGCCGGGCGCGTGCCGGACGGGCGCTTCACCGTCTCGGCGGGCGGATCCCCGTGTGTCGGTCATCAATTTCCTTTCGGGGCTACTCCCGGCTTCGACCGGGGAGGAAACGAACCCCCTGCGGAGCAGGGCAAGGAGCTGCGACCCGCTGTCAGGGCGGATCATGCTGCCCTGACCAGCAGGTTTGTTTCTCACAAACAGTTGCACTAGCTTGTGAGAGTGGCTACGACGTGCGTGAAGCGGGCCTTCAAGTACCGCTTCTGTCCGACCGACGCGCAGGCAGCGGAGCTGTCGCGCACGTTCGGGTGTGTGCGGAAGGTCTACAACATGGCGCTCGCGGCCCGTACGCAGGCTTGGGCACGGCAGGAACGGGTCAATTACAACCAGACGTCGGCGCTGCTGACGGCCTGGAAGAAGACCGAGGAACTCGCCTACCTCAATGAGGTTTCCTCGGTGCCGCTGCAGCAGTGTTTGCGGCATCTCCAGACGGCGTTCACCCACTTCTTCGCCAAGCGGGCCAAGTACCCGCGCTTCAAGTCGCGAAAGAAGTCGAGGAAGTCCGCCGAGTGCACCACCAGCGGTTTCCGCTTCTGTGACGGCAGGCTGACGCTGGCGAAGATGCCCGAGCCGCTGGAGATCGTGTGGTCGCGTCCGCTTCCCGAGGGGGCGAAGCCGTCCACCGTGACCGTGTCCCAGGACGCGGCGGGACGGTGGTTCGTCTCCCTGCTGTGCGAGGACCCGGGCGTCAAGCCGCTCCCGGCCACCGACAGCGCGGTCGGAGTGGATGTCGGCCTGAACCACCTGCTCACCCTCTCCACCGGGGAGAAGGTCGCCAACCCCCGGCACGAACGCAAGGACCGTGCCCGGCTGGCCAGGGCCCAGCGAAACCTCGCGAAAAGGGCCAAGGGGGATGGAGCCAACCGGGCCAAGGCCCGCCGCAAGGTCGCCAAGATCCATGCCCGGATCACCGACCGCCGCCGTGACCACCTGCACAAGCTGACCACCCGACTCGTTCGTGAAAACCAAACGATCGTGATCGAGGATTTGACCGTGCGCAACATGGTCAAGAACCGGAAGCTCGCCCGCGCCATCAGTGATGCCGCGTGGTCGCAGTTTCGGAGCATGCTGGAGTACAAGGCAGCCTGGTACGGGCGGCAAGTGATCGCGGTCGACCGGTGGTTCCCCTCCTCGAGACTGTGCTCCGTTTGCGGCACCCTCCAGGAGAAGATGCCACTGCACGTCCGCACCTGGACATGCGACTGCGGCGCGACCCACGACCGGGACGTGAACGCGGCGAAGAACCTTCTGGCCGTCGGGCTGACGGCATCGGCCTGTGGAGACGGTGTAAGACCTCAACGGAGAACTCCGAGCGGGCAGTCGTCGGCGAAGCAGGAACCCCAGCGGGCGACCGCTGGACTCCCCCGCCCTTAGACGGGGGAGGAAGTCAACGTCACTCTCTTCTCGGCCACCACTTGCAGTGGCCGTGCTCATCTCGACCCGGGCGAGGGTCGTATCGCGTCCGCTCCGTGGACCGTCGCCGTGCAGCCAGGGGCATCAGCCACGGTGCCGCGCGCTCGGGGCCCGCCCCGTACGGTGGTTCCCGTCTTTGGAGGATGCTTGATGTGCGGGCCTCCCTCCTTTTCCGGGAGCCTGCCGGATGACGCCGAGCGGTAGTACAGCATGTATCCGCTCCCATACGCCTCGTGATCGGGTCTGCCCGGCCGAGCAGAGTAGCCGGACATGGACGGCTCGGCCACCCCGTGCGCCAAGATGGTGACCATGAACGTCATCATCTCCGCATCCGAACTCGCCGGTGAGCTCGCGGGCGGTGACCCGCCGGTGCTGCTCGACGTCCGCTGGCAGCTCAGCACGCCCGCGGCGACCGGCCGGCCGCCGTTCGACGGCCGGGCCGCCTACCTGTCCGGGCACCTTCCCGGTGCCGTTTTCGTCGACCTGGACCGGGAGTTGGCCGCCCCGTCGGCCGGGCGGGGACGTCATCCGCTGCCCGATCCGGAGGAGTTCGGCGCCGCGATGCGCCGCGCGGGCGTGTCGGCGGGCCGGCCGGTGGTCGTGTACGACGGCGGACTGGGCTGGGGGGCCGCCCGCGCGTGGTGGCTGCTGCGCTGGACGGGTCACCCGGACGTGCGGGTCCTCGACGGCGGGTTGTCGTCCTGGGACGGCCCGCTCGAGACCTCGGTGCCGCAGCCGGACGAGGGCGACTTCACGCCGGTGCCGGCGGCGGCCGGGCTGCTCGACGCCGACGGCGCGGCGGCGCTGGCCCGGTCCGGGCTGCTGCTGGACGCGCGGGCGGGGGAGCGTTACCGGGGCGAGGTGGAGCCGATCGACCGGGTCGGCGGGCACATCCCGGGCGCGGTCTCGGCACCCACCACCGAGAACGTCGGCCCGGACGGCCGACTCCTGCCCGCCGGTGAACTGGGCGCGCGGTTCCGGGCGTTGGGCGCGTCCGCGGACACGCCGGTCGGTGTGTACTGCGGTTCCGGCGTCTCGGCGGCGCACGAGGTACTGGCGCTGGCGGTGGCGGGCGTCCCGGCGGCGCTGTACGTCGGATCCTGGTCGGAGTGGTCGTCGGACCCGGAGCGGCCGGTCGCGGTGGGACCGGATCCGCAGTAAGCGCGTGACGGAAGCGGAAGAGGGGTGCTCGCCGGGGCGAGCACCCCCCTTCCGCACTGACCGGCATCGGATCACCTCAGTGCCGGATCCCGGTCAGTCCTGCTTCTTGCGCCGCGTTCCGAACACGATCTCGTCCCAGCTCGGCACCGCGGCGCGGCGGCCCGGACGGACGCCGTCCGCCTCCGCCTGACGGTCGGTGGAGCCGACGAGACGGTCCCGGTGACTGCTGACGGCCCGGGGCATCAAGACGTCCGCGTAGGCGGAACCCGCCGAGGCCGCCGGGGCCGGAGGCTCCTCCGCCTCGGGTCCGGAGTCGGGCTCCTCGGGTTCGGGCTCGGGGGCCCGCTCGGGAACCACCAGATCGCCCCGGAAGCTCGGCACCGCCTCCAGCAGGCTGGTGAGCGAGTCCCGCTCACCGCCCGCCGCGACCGCCGGCTCCTCGTCGGACTCGGGCCCGTGACCGGGCGGCAGGCCCTGCCGCTCGCGCGGCAGCCGGGCGATGCGCGGCACGAACGGGAAGCTCGGCTCGGGCGCCGCGGCGAGGTCGTCGGACTCGCCGATCAGTGAACGCGCCTCGTCGTCGACGGCCTGGACGAGCCGCCGGGGCGGGTCGTACGTCCAGCTCGCCGAGTGCGGTTCGCCCGCGACCCGGTAGACCAGCAGTACCTCCCAGGTGCCGTCGTCGCGGCGCCAGGAGTCCCACTGCACGGTGTCCTTCTCCGCGCCGCGCAGCAGCAGCCGCTCCTGCACGGCCTCGCCCAGCGGCGGGCCGGAGTTCTCGCCGGGCCGGCGGACGGGGGTCTTGCGGGCGCGCTCCGCCATGAAGGCGCGCTCGGCGAGCACGGGGCCCTCGAAGCGCCGGACGCGGTCCACGGGAATGCCGGCCATCTGCGCGACCTCTTCCGCGGTCGCGCCGGCGCGTATACGCGCCTGGATGTCGCGGGGGCGGAGATGGCTCTCCACCTCGATCTCGATCTGGCCGAGGCGTGGACGGTCGCCCCGTACGGCGGCGCGGAGTCGTTCGTCGATCGGAAGCGTGTACTCCGTGCTGTCCGCAGCCTTCAGCACCAGCCGTGTGCCGTCATTCGAGACGGCCACGACACGCAGTTCGGGCATGGGGACCTCCCGGGTGGTGCCTGCCGACGTCACGTGCGTCGCTGCTTCCGCTAGTCGAGTGTGGCCTGCCCGGGTGCAGCCTGCCACAACCTTGCCGAGTTGCCCGGCGTGTCGGGCACGGGCCCTGGATCGCCGTTATGGCACGGTTACCTTTTCGCAACGCTGAGTGACTGGGCGCGTCACCCTGTGCAACCAGCCCCCTCCCGGCGGTCCTCAAGGGCCGGAGCACCCTGATGGGCGTCCGGACCCAGGGTTCGCCACAGTACTCCATTCGGGCCAAGTGCGTGGATCGGCGCGCCGCCCGACTTCTGGCAAGGGGTGCTGCTCGGCCGTCATCGCGCCATGGCGGCCGGGCTTCCCCGGTCCCGGCGTGGCGTACTTCACGGAATCGCCAGAAACGGAACTAATGGTTTCGTTCGGGCGTCGACTTGGTGTGCATTGTCATGCAGTTGATCGCTGATGTGAGGGAACGTGCGGGAAGGCGGACAAGGTCCGAGGATGCGTGAAAGGCCGGAGGTCGCGAGTGAGCCGGGTGTCACCGGGGAGGTCGGTGCCGCGGGGGAGGCGAAGAGCCCCCGGAGCGACCTGAGCGTGCCGCAGGTCGCGGGCAGCGCGGTGGCCGCGGTGCTGGGCGCCCAACTCGCCTCCTCCTTCGGCGTCTACGGGACGATCATCGGCGCCGGAGTCATGAGCATCGTCGCCACCTGCGGCGGAACGTTCTTCCAGCACTTCTTCAAGCGCACCGGCGAGCAGTTCCGCGGGGCCGCCGTGGGGACCGGCCGCCCGGTCGCCGCAGCGGCCGGGCGGCGGACCGTACCCGCGCCCGGCGAGTTCACCGAGGGCACCGTGTACCGGGGCCGGGCCAGGGGAGTGCGGTGGAACGGGAAGCGGATGCTGGGCGCGGCCGCGCTGGTGTTCGGGATCACGATGGCCGGAATCACCACCTACGAACTCCTTTCGGGCCAGAGCCTCAGCGGTACGCCCAGCACCACCATCGGCAACGCCGTCACCGGGCAGCACGCGTCCGACTCCGGAGATTCCGGGGATTCCGGGGATTCCGGGGACTCCGGGGGTTCGGACGACCCGTACTCCGGTGACCCCGACGACTCCGGGACCTCGAACGACCCCGGCACCTCGGACGGTTTTGAGGAATCCGGAGGGGACGGGCCGGCGCCCGCGCCCTCCGCGACGCCTCAGGACGGAGGCGCCGCCACCGGCTCCGGCAGCGGCACACCGGACGGCGACGACGCGTCGGCGGGCACCCCGGACGGCACCGGGAACCAGGACACCGGCGCCCCCGTGAGCCCGGAACCGGAGGTGTCCGCTACGACCCCAGGACCCTCCGCAGATAGTCGTTCCGGAAGCGGCGTTCAGGATCAAGGCGGTCCCGCAGCGCCGTGAACTCGGCGAAACGCGGATACACCCGGGAGAGGTAATCGGCGTCCCGCGTGTTGATCTTCCCCCAGTGGGGCCGCCCCTCGTGGGCGGTGAAGATGCGTTCCGCCGCCGTGAAGTACCCCTGATAGGGGGTGCCCCGGAACATGTGGACCGCGATGTACGCGGTGTCGCGGCCGGAGGCCGTGGACAGGGTGATGTCGTCGGCCGGGGCCGTACGCACCTCGACGGGGAAACTGACCCGGAGGGGTGAACGGTCGACCATGGCCTTCAGCTCGCGCAGCGTGTCCACCAGGGCCTCGCGCGGCACCGCGTACTCCATTTCCACGAAGCGCACCCGGCGCGGCGAGGTGAACACCTTGTACGGGATGTCGGTGTAGGTCCGCGCGGACAGGGCCCTGCTGGAGACCCGCGCGAGGGCGGGGACGGTCGCGGGTGCCGCGCGGCCGACCCAGTTGGCCGCCTGGAAGACGCCGTTGGAGAGGAACTCGTCCTCGAACCAGCCCCTGACGGGGTGCACCGGCCGTTCCGGGCCCGCGCTGCGGTTG
Organism: Streptomyces sp. GDS52; assembly: GCF_052246875.1. NCBI lineage: Bacteria > Bacillati > Actinomycetota > Actinomycetes > Kitasatosporales > Streptomycetaceae > Streptomyces > Streptomyces sp. GDS52. Next base: position 1,694,193 of record NZ_CM125966.1, on the reverse strand, counting down.
TTCCGCTTGGTGTTGGTGTTGCCGGTGTGGGGGAACCAGTAGAACTCGAAGTGCTCGTTCTCGGCGTGCAGCGCGTCGAACTCGGCGAGGACGCGGTCGAGGGGCATCGGTTCCTCGCGGGCCGTCAGCAGGAAGACCGGTTCGACGGCGAAGGTGATCGCGGAGACGATGCCGAGGGCGCCGAGACCGATCCGGGCGGCCGCGAAGACCTCGGGATTCTCCTTCTCGGAGCAGGTCAGCACCGAGCCGTCGGCGGTGACCAGTTCCAGGCCCCGGATCTGCGCGGCGACGGAGGCCGAGTCACGGCCGGTGCCGTGGGTGCCGGTGCTGGTGGCCCCGGCGACGGTCTGCTCCATGATGTCGCCCATGTTGGTGAGTGACAGCCCCTCCCGCGCGAGAGCGGTGTTGAGCCGCTCGAGCGGGGTGCCGGCCTCCACCGTGACGGTGCCCGCCGCCCGGTCGACGTCGCGTATCCCCGTCAGCAGGTGGGGGCGGATCTGCACGCCGTCGGTGGCGGCTATGGAGGTGAAGGAGTGCCCGGTGCCGACCGCCTTCACCGGGAGGCCGTCCTCGGCGGCACGGCGTACGGCCGACGCCAGTTCCTCGACGGAGGCCGGCGCGACCTCCCGCGCGGGGCGGGCGAGGACGGTGCCTCCCCAGTTACGCCATGTTCCGTTCCTCGTGCTCGCCGTGCTGCCCAACGGAGCCTCCCCGACCCGGAGCCGGCCGCTCGAGCCGGCGGTACCCGAGGAAACCGACCACGACCGCGACGGCTCCGGCCACCGCCGGAACCCCGTACCCGGCACGCGCCCCGGCCGCGTCGATCACCCAGCCGGACGCGGCGGAGCCGAGCGCGACCCCGACCGCGAGCCCGGTGCTCACCCAGGTCATGCCCTCGGTGAGCTGTGCGCGTGGTACGTGCTCTTCGATGAGGGACATCGTCGTGATCATCGTGGGAGCGATGGACAGACCCGCAACGAACAGCGCCACGGTCAGAAACGGCAGGTTCCCGACCAGTAGGAGGGGGATCATACTCACGGCCATGGCGCACACGCCCAGCAGCCAGCGGCGCTCGGGCGCTCCGGCGAAGCGCATCAGCCCGAACACGACCGCCGCCGTGCAGGAGCCCAGCGCGTACACGGCGAGCACCACACTGGCGGCGGCCTTGTGCCCGCGCTCCTCCGCGAAGGCCACGGTGACCACGTCCACGCCACCGAAGATCGCCCCGGTCGCCGCGAACGTGGCCACCAGGACCCGCAGCCCCGCGGAGCGCAGCGCCGTGCCGCCGGACGCCGACCCGCGGCCGGCGCCCTTGCGTTCGCGCGGGTGCGGGGCGGGCTCGGTGGCCCGCTGTGCCGTCAGCCAGAAGACGCCGACCGCCAGGAAGCAGGCCGCGAGCAGCGGACCGGCCTCCGGGAACCAGGCGGTGGAGAGCCCGATGGAGACGATCGGCCCGAAGATGAAGCAGAGCTCGTCCACCACGGACTCGAAGGAGTACGCGGTGTGCAGCTGCGGGGTGCCCCGGTACAGCTCGGCCCAGCGGGCCCGGACCATCGCGCCGAGGCTCGGCACGCAGCCGATGCCGACGCAGGCGACGAAGAGCACCCAGTCCGGCCAGCCGTAGTGCGCGGCGAACAACAGCAGCGCCGCCGCGGCGAGGGAGACCAGCGTCGCCGGGCGCAGGATCCGCCGCTGCCCGTACTGGTCCACCAGACGGGAGACCTGGGGGCCGGCCACCGCGGCGGCCATGGCGATGGTGGCCGCCAGGGCGCCGGCCAGGCCGTACCGCCCGGTCAGCTGGGAGATCATCGTGACCACGCCGATGCCCATCATGGACAGCGGCATCCGGCCGAGGAACCCCGCGGCCGAGAAGCTCTTGCTGCCGGGAGCCGCGAACAGGGCGATGTAGGGACGGGGCACGGGGTCTCCGAAAGTCTCAGCAAGGGACGACCGCGAGAGAACCGCGGGAGACCGGACTCCCAGTAAGGTGCGACCGCAGTGGATACAGCTTACTGGTTAGGTGACCCTAATGTATCCCCTGCGCCGCCCGTGGTCCGGTCGGCCCCCGCCGTTGTCCGGCTGTCGGTGTCTGATGGCAGGATCAAGGCATGCCTGACGAGCTCGATGCCACCCCCTACGACGCCCTGCTGCTGCTCTCCTTCGGAGGCCCCGAAGGCCCGGACGACGTGGTCCCGTTCCTGGAGAACGTGACACGCGGGCGCGGCATCCCCAAGGAACGCCTGAAGGAAGTCGGGGAGCACTACTTCCTGTTCGGCGGGGTCAGCCCCATCAACGAACAGAACCGCGCCCTGCTGGACGCGCTGCGCAAGGACTTCGCCGACCACGGACTGAACCTGCCGGTCTACTGGGGCAACCGCAACTGGGCGCCGTATCTCACCGACACCCTGCGCGAGATGATCCGCGACGGCCGCCGCCGCATCGTCGTCCTGGCGACCAGCGCCTACGCCTCCTACTCCGGCTGCCGCCAGTACCGCGAGAACCTCGCCGAGGCCCTGGAGACGCTGGCGGCCGAGGGCCTGGAGCTGCCCGAGGTCGACAAGCTGCGGCACTACTTCAACCACCCCGGCTTCCTGGACCCCATGATCGACGGGGTCGTCCGCTCGCTCGCCGAGCTGCCCGAGGAGGTGCGTGACGGCGCGCACATCGCCTTCTGCACCCACTCGATCCCCACCGCCTCCGCCGACACCTCCGGCCCCGTCGAGGAGCACGGCGACGGCGGCGCGTACGTACGGCAGCACCTGGACGTGGCCCGGCTGATCGCCGACGCCGTACGGGAGCGCACCGGTGTGGACCACCCCTGGCAGCTCGTCTACCAGTCCCGCTCCGGCGCCCCGCACATCCCCTGGCTGGAGCCCGACATCTGCGACCACCTCGAGGAGCGGCACGCGGCCGGGGCCCCGGCGGTGGTCATGGCCCCCATCGGCTTCGTCTCCGACCACATGGAGGTCATCTACGACCTCGACACCGAGGCCGCGGCCAAGGCGGGGGAGCTGGGACTGCCGGTGCGCCGCTCGGCGACCGTGGGCGCCGACCCGCGGTTCGCCGCCGCGATCCGCGACCTGATCGTGGAGCGCGCGGCCACCGAGCGCGGCCAGGAGGACGTGACCCCCTGCGCCCTGGGCGCCCTGGGCCCGAGCCACAACCTCTGCCCGGTGGGCTGCTGCCCGGCCCGCGCCGCGCGCCCCGCCGCCGCGGGCGCCGACAGCCCCTACGCGTGAGGAGCCCCGTGACCGACCCCCTGCACGCGGAACTGCTGGAGCTGGCCCGCGAGGCGGCGCGGCGCGCGGGCGAGCTGCTGCGGGACGGCCGGCCGGCCGACCTGGAGGTCGCCGCGACCAAGTCCAGCCCGATCGACGTCGTCACCGAGATGGACATCGCGGCCGAGAAGCTGATCACCGGGCTGATCGCCGAGCACCGGCCGGACGACGGCGTCCTCGGCGAGGAGGGCGGCACGACCGAAGGCACCAGTGGCGTCCGCTGGGTGATCGACCCGCTCGACGGGACGGTCAACTACCTGTACGGGCTGCCCACCTGGGCCGTCTCCATCGCCGCCGAGCAGGACGGCGAGACCGTGGTCGGGGTGGTCGAGGCCCCGATGCGCGGGGAGACGTACCACGCCGTCCGCGGCGGCGGCGCCCGTGCCACCGGTGCCTGGGAGGGCGAGCGCACGCTGACCTGCCGCCCCGCGCCGCCCCTCGACCAGGCCCTGGTCTCGACCGGCTTCAACTACGTCACCGAGGTCCGCACCCGGCAGGCCGGTGTCGCGCAGCGGCTGATCCCGCTCCTGCGGGACATCCGGCGGGGCGGCTCGGCCGCGGTCGACCTCTGCGACCTCGCCTGCGGCCGCCTCGACGGCTACTACGAGCGCGGACTGCACCCCTGGGACCTGGCGGCGGGCGACCTGATCGCCCGGGAGGCGGGCGCGCTGACCGGTGGACGGCCCGGTGAGCGCCCCTCGTGGGATCTCGCGGTCGCGGCCACCCCGGGCGTCTTCGAGCCCCTCCAGCGGCTGCTGGAGGACTTCGGCGCCTGGCACGACTGACGGACGGACGGCCGGGGAGACCCGCCGAAGACGACGAAGCGGGCCCCGGCGCTGGATTCGCCGGGGCCCGCTTCGAACGCACTCATGCGCAGGTACCGACGCGCCGCTACCGACGCGATCGGGCTGATCAGGCGCAGGACGCGCCGACCTGCACACCGTGCTCGGCGGCGAGCCGGCGCAGGTCGTCGAGCTCGCCCTGCTCCACCTCGACGAGGAAGTCGTCACCCTCGTCGCGGGCCCGGGACAGATCGGACTCGGTCGTCCTTATGCGCTGCAGAAGTCCTGCGGTGAAAGCGTCCATGCTGCGCCCCCTCGTCCTGGGTCGTGGGTCGACGGCACGGCGGCGTGCCGTTCGAAAGGGACGATCACGTCTGCGGTGGATGACCGGCGCCGCTCGGCCTGGGGCTGCGGCGTCGGACACCCGGTCCGCCCTGCGGGAAACGGACTGATGCGCACCACGGTGTGGCACGGTGCAAGCAGAGCGTGATCGCGGGATGTACACCCGTCCTCCCCAGGCTCCCTTCCGGGGAAACCTCGCCGCACGAGAAAATCTCGTATTTCCATGCTGTTCGTCCGGACGTTCCCCCGTCCTGTGCCCCCGCGCCACCGTCCGTTCCCGGTCGCGCCCCCGCCTTACAGCCGACTTATGGCCGAAAAGGGCAGGATGGAGGCAACACACCCACCCGTACCCTGCCCGCGTGCGCTCCGGAGCGCTGCCCGGCGGGACTTGAGGAAGGACCAGCGACGTGCGCGTACTCGTCGTCGAGGACGAGCAACTGCTCGCCGATGCGGTGGCCACCGGACTGCGCCGGGAGGCCATGGCCGTCGACGTCGTGTACGACGGTGCGGCAGCCCTGGAGCGCATCGGCGTCAACGACTACGACGTGGTCGTCCTCGACCGCGACCTCCCCCTGGTGCACGGCGACGACGTGTGCCGCAGGATCGTCGAACTCGGGATGCCCACGCGCGTGCTGATGCTCACGGCCTCCGGTGACGTCAGCGACCGGGTCGAGGGCCTGGAGATCGGCGCCGACGACTACCTGCCCAAGCCCTTCGCGTTCAGCGAGCTCATCGCGCGCGTGCGCGCCCTGGGGCGGCGCACCAGCGTGCCGCTCCCGCCGGTCCTGGAGCGCGCCGGGATCAAGCTCGACCCCAACCGCCGCGAGGTGTTCCGCGAGGGCCAGGAGGTCCAGCTCGCGCCCAAGGAGTTCGCCGTCCTCGAGGTGCTCATGCGCAGCGAGGGCGCCGTCGTCTCCGCGGAGCAACTGCTGGAGAAGGCCTGGGACGAGAACACCGACCCGTTCACCAACGTGGTGCGGGTGACCGTCATGACCCTGCGCCGCAAGCTGGGCGAGCCGCCGGTCATCGTGACCGTGCCCGGCTCGGGCTACCGGATCTGATCCCGTGGCCACCACCCCCGCACCCGCTCCGGGGTCCCCGCAGACACCTCCGAAGCCCACCTGGGACCCCCGCAGGCCGGTGCCGCCCTTCCCCTGGCTGCGCCCCACCATCCGGATACGGCTCACCCTGCTCTACGGCGGCATGTTCCTGATCGCGGGCATCCTGCTGCTGTCGATCATCTACCTGTTCGCCGCGAACGCGCTCAAGGTGGGCAGTGACCTGCCCTTCCGGATCCTCTCCGGACAGGTGTCCAGCGACACCTGCCAGCTGCGCAGCGCGCAGCTGCCCGCGGACGAGCTGAACAGGGCGCTGAACGAGTGCGTCAACGAGCAGCGCCAGCACGCCCTGGACAACCTGCTCAGCCGCTCCCTCCTCGCCCTGCTCGGCCTCGCGGTCATCGCCTTCGCCTTCGGGTACGCGATGGCCGGCCGCGTGCTGTCGCCGCTGGGCCGGATCACCCGCACCGCACGCGCGGTGGCGGGCTCCGACCTGTCCCGCCGGATCGAGCTGGACGGCCCGGACGACGAGCTCAAGGAGCTGGCCGACACCTTCGACGACATGCTGGAGCGGCTGCAGCGGGCCTTCACCGCCCAGCAGCGCTTCGTCGGCAACGCCTCGCACGAACTGCGCACCCCGTTGGCGATCAATCGCACACTCCTCGAGGTGCACCTCTCCGACCCGGACGCGCCGGTGGAGCTCCAGCAGCTCGGCAAGACGCTGCTGGCCACCAACGAGCGCAGCGAACAGCTCGTCGAGGGTCTGCTGCTGCTCGCCCGCAGCGACAACCAGATCGTCGAGCGCAAGCCGGTGGATCTCGCCGAGGTGGCTTCCCAGGCCATCGACCAGGTGCACGCCGAGGCGCAGGCCAAGGGCGTGGAGATCCGCGGCGACCACAAGCCCGCGGTCGTCCAGGGCAACGGCGTACTGCTGGAGCGGATCGCGCTGAACCTGGTGCAGAACGCCGTGCGCTACAACGTGGCCGAGCGGGGATGGGTGGAGGTCACCACCCAGGTCCAGCACGGGCAGGCGGTCCTGGTGGTGACCAACACCGGTCCGGTGGTCCCGGCGTACGAGGTCGACAATCTGTTCGAGCCGTTCCGGAGGTTGCGCACCGAGCGGACGGGCAGCGACAAGGGGGTCGGGCTGGGGCTTTCCATCGTCCGGTCGGTGGCGCGGGCGCACGGTGGGCACATCTACGCCCAGCCGCGCGAGGGGGGTGGGCTCGTGATGCGGGTCACCCTGCCGATCTGACATCATGTCGCCGACACACGAGGGCGTTCGCTTTCGGCAGAATTTTCGAAGAGTGCCCCCGCCGCCCCCGTGTGGGATCGCTCACAGGAGCGTTTCCCGCTTTCTCCACGCTCCGTGATCATGAACTCGCCGAAAGGCCGGGAAGGTCCTGGTTTTCGGGAGCCCTGGTCACGGGAAGTACACGGTGAGGCGGCTTTGAAGTGCCGCGTTCGGACCGTGTACGGTCCCCATCGCATCCACGCCGATCACTCGTGAGGAGTTCGGTTGGGTGTCGATTGAGTAACAGACCTTGATGTGAGGCAAAATCTCCGCCTCAGGTCGGGCACAAGTCCGGCCTCTCACGCGTTAGTGCGCTGGAGACACCGCATACACCCAGAGGGGGAGAGCGACCATGGCAACCGATTACGACACTCCACGTAAGACCGACGACGACGTCGACTCGGACAGTCTTGAAGAGCTGAAGGCCCGCCGTAACGACAAGTCGGCCTCGGCCGTGGATGTCGACGAGTTCGAGGCGGCCGAAGGCCTCGAACTGCCCGGGGCGGACCTCTCGAACGAGGAGTTGGCCGTCCGGGTCCTGCCCAAGCAGCAGGACGAGTTCACGTGCATGAGCTGTTTCCTCGTGCACCACCGCAGCCAGCTGGCCCGGGAGAAGAACGGTCAGCCGATCTGCCGCGACTGCGACTGAGGGCGGGTCGGCCGTGACTGGCTCGACCCCTCCTCGGAAGCGCCGTTTCCCCGCGAGGGGAGCGGACTCGGGGCCGCAGGACGGCCCTCAGCGCGACACGCGTGACCACGAGCGAGGCTCAACCGACACCGGGGCGGCCTCGCTCGAACTCGCGGTCGACCGGGGTGACCTCCCGGTATCCGCGGAGGTCACCACCACCGCACCGGTGGCTCGCCGGCGGGCCGCGGAGTTCCGGGACAAGGCCAGGGAAGGCGCCCGCAAGGGCGGTGCCCGCGCGCGGGCCGGCCTGGCGTACCTCACGGACCGGATCATCGACATGGCCCCGCGGGTGCCCGTGAGGGACCAGCAGACGCTGCGGGGGCAGTTCCCCGGGCTCGGTCCCGAGGAGCTCGCGGACAAGCTCGTGGCGGGCGCGGCGAGGGCCACGGCGACGGTCGGGGCCGGAGTCGGCGCGGCGGCGATGATGCCCGTGCCGCCCGCGATGCCCACGGAGCTGGCCGCCGAGATCACCGGCGTCGCCGCGATCGAACTGAAACTGATCGCCGAACTCCACGAGGTCTACGGCGTACGGCCCGCGGGCAGCCTCGCCCAGCGCAGCACCGCGTACCTGAACGCCTGGTCGCAGGAGCGCGGGATCGAGGCGACCAAGCCCTCCACCGTGAACGCGGCGATGAACAGCCGGATGAAGCGCGAACTGCGCCAGCGGATCACGAAGCGCACCGTGCGCAACCTGCCGAACCTCATGCCGTTCCTGGTGGGAGCCGCCGTCGGCGCGGTCATGAACCGCAGGGACACCAGAAAGCTCGCCGCCCGCATCCAGGCCGACCTGCGCAGGACCCAGGTCCCCTGGGACGCCCTGCCCGCGCTCCCGGCCCTCGAGACCCCGGCCGACGCCCTGGACCTGGGCCCGTTCATCGGTGAGGAGGGCGGACACGGAGCCCCCTGAACCCGGCTCCGTCCCCGTGCCGCCGTTCTGCCCGGTCGCAGGGCCCGCCGGGCCCCGCCCGGCGCGTGCTAGGCGGCGGTCTTCGCCGCCCGCAGTGCCTCCGCCAGCCGCTCCGGCTCACGCGTCGACAGGAAGGCGTACGGCGTCGGGTCCTCCGGGTCGGTGATCTCCACCCGCACCGCCCCCGGGACGTAGGCCCGCAGCAGCATGAAGCAGCGCGGGTCCGCCCGGTGGGTGCGCCAGGCACGGGCCTCCTCGGCGTCCAGGACCTCCACCTCGCCCAGTGCCGTCACCGGGATCCTCGCCTCACCGGCGATCAGCAGGCCGCCCACGACCCGGATGCGCGCCGAGCCGTACGCGCTGACCACGACCGCCGCCGCGGCGCTGCCGACGGCCAGGCCGCCGAGCATCGGCAGGGTGCCGAGCGGCAGCACGATCAGGGCCAGCGAGACACCCGCGAGCAGGGAGATCAGCCACCAGGAGCGGGGCGCGGTCAGGCGTTCTTCGTACGGGGCGGCGGAGAGCTGCATGGATCCAGCTTGGCAGGTGTCGGGGGACGGCGGACGCGCGGGTAAGGTCTGCGCCTGTGAGTGGTACTTCCTCAGTTCTCCAGCCCCCCGCCGATGCCGTGGAACCGGTGCGCCACCCGGACGCGCCCGCGCCCGGTGAGCTCCTGGGCGCGCACTACGGCCAGTGCTTCGGCTGTGGCGGCGAACAGCCCCACGGACTGCACCTCGAGGCGCGGGCCGGCGAAGGGGTGTCGGTCACCGCCGCGTTCACCGTGCGGCCCGCCCACCAGGGAGCCCCCGGCCTGGCGCACGGCGGGGTGCTCACCAGCGCCCTGGACGAGACGCTCGGCTCGCTGAACTGGCTGCTGCGGACGATCGCCGTGACCGGCAGGCTCGAGACCGACTTCGTCCGGCCGGTGCCGGTCGACACCACGCTCCATCTGGAGGCGGAGGTCACCGCGGTGGCGGGCCGGAAGATCTACTCCACCGCCACCGGACGCATCGGCGGCCCCGACGGCCCGGTCGCCGTCCGCGCCGACGCGCTCTTCATCGAGGTCAAGGTCGACCACTTCATCGACCACGGCCGCCCCGAGGAGATCCGGGCCGCCATGGAGGACCCGGACCAGGTCCGCCGCGCCCGTGCCTTCGAGGTGAACCCGTGAGCGAGCCCCGCCGCGGCGCACTCCGGGTCCTGCTCCGGCGCGTCGACCCGGACGTACCGCTTCCGGCGTACGAGCACCCCGGTGACGCGGGAGCCGATCTGCGCACCACCGAGGCGTGCGAACTGGCGCCCGGGGAGCGGGCCGTTCTGCCCACCGGGGTGTCTGTGGCGCTGCCCGAGGGGTACGCGGCCTTCGTGCACCCGCGATCCGGTCTGGCCGCGCGCTGCGGCGTCGCCCTGGTGAATGCCCCGGGGACGGTTGATGCCGGGTACCGTGGGGAGATCAAGGTGATCGTGGTGAATCTCGACCCGCGCGAGGCCGTGCGGTTCGAGCGCTTCGACCGGATTGCCCAACTGGTCGTCCAGCAGGTCGAGCGGGTCCGTTTCGTGCCGGTCGCGGAGCTGCCCCGCTCGGTACGGGCCGAGGGGGGCTTCGGGTCCACCGGCGGCCATGCCGCGGTGGAAGGTAAGAGCGGCACAAGCGTTCAGGCCGCCGAAGGCGGTACAGCGGGTGGGAATCGATACGCTTCGGTCGTATCCGACCGGGAAGGACAGTGACGTGTTCGGACGTCGCAAGAAGAGGGATGCCGCCGAGGGCGCGGCCGGCGAGGCCGAGCAGGTCGTCGACGGTGTCGACACGGAGGCCGGAGGCGAGCGCGAGCGGCTGAGGCTCGAGCCCGCACCGCGGCCCGACGGGCCCTGGGACAGTTCCGAGGTGAGCGCGCCCGGCGAGGGCCGGGTCGATCTGGGCGGTCTGTTCGTGCCCGGCGTGGACGGCATGGAGCTGCGGGTCGAGGTCGCGGGCGACGCGATCGTCGCGGCCACCGTCGTGGTGCACGACAGCGCCATCCAGCTGCAGGGCTTCGCGGCCCCCAAGCGCGAGGGCATCTGGAGCGAGGTCCGCGAGGAGATCGCGTCCGGCATCACCCAGCAGGGCGGCATCATCGACGAGGTCGAGGGCCCGCTGGGCTGGGAGCTGCGTGCCCAGGTACCGGTGCAACTGCCCGACGGCACGGGCGGTTTCCAGGTCGTACGGTTCGTCGGCGTGGACGGCCCGCGCTGGTTCCTGCGCGGGGTGATCTCGGGTCAGGGCGCGGTGCAGCCGCAGGCCGCCGGGCTGCTGGAGCAGATCTTCCGGGACACGGTCGTGGTGCGCGGGGACGGCCCGATGGCGCCGCGCGACCCGATCGTCCTGAAGCTGCCGGACGACGCCCAGATGGTCCCCGAGGGCGTGCAGCAGGACGAGGGCTCCGAGGGCTCCCGCTTCGCGGGCGGCATGGGGCAGCTGGCGCGCGGCCCGGAGATCACCGAGGTCCGCTGAGCCCGTCGAGTCGGTCGAGCGGGGCAGGGGCCGCACCCGGCCGGGTGCGGCCCCTGCCCCGCTCGACCGCTCCGGCCCGTTGATCGACAGGGCGTCCGGCAGCGATACTGGCGGCCCGGTCCGGCGGCGACGTGCGCGACCGGTACCCGGGGGAGGGCGGGCGAATGAGCCAGGCGGTCGGTCAGGTGGGCACCGAGACCATGGTGCGCGTCGAGAACGTGCACAAGTCCTACGGCACCGGAGCCACCGCGGTCCACGCCCTGCGCGGTGTCTCCTTCGACGTACCGCGCGGTGAGCTGATCGCTCTCAAGGGGCGCTCGGGATCCGGCAAGACCACCCTGCTCAACATCGTCGGCGGCCTCGACACCCCGGACGAGGGACGGGTCACCGTCGACGGGCTCGACCTCGCCGGCCTGGACGAGAACGGGCTGCTCGCGCTGCGCCGGGACCGGATCGGCTTCGTCTTCCAGTCCTTCGGGCTCATCCCCATCCTCACCGCCGCCGAGAACGTGGGGGTCCCGCTCCGGCTGCGCCGCGCCGACCCGCGCGAGCGCGAGGAACGCGTGGACCTGCTGCTGTCCCTGGTGGGCCTCGCCGACCACGCGGCACAGCGGCCGGGCGAGCTGTCCGGCGGCCAGCAGCAGCGGGTCGCCATCGCCCGCGCCCTCGCCAACGACCCGGCCCTGCTCATCGCCGACGAGCCGACCGGCCAGCTCGACGCGGAGACCGGGCACTCCGTGATGGAACTGCTGCGCGCGGTGGTGCGCAGCGAGCAGGTCACCGCGGTCGTCGCCACGCACGACGCGACCCTGCTCGGCCTCGCCGACCGCGTCCTGGAACTCGGCGACGGCGAGATCGTCGAACCCTGACGGCCGACCGGCGGCGTCCAGCCGAGTCCTTCGGGGCTCGTCGGTGCCCGTCGGGGTTCGACGGCCTTCGTCAGGGTTCCGTCAAGGACGCGCTCACCACCCCGAGCAGCATCTTTCGCCGCACCGGACGACCGTAGGGTCGACTCTGCACGGGCAGTAAGGGCCACCCGGACAGCACTGCCCTCAGACCGGAAGACAATGAGGCCGTGACTCCGCTCCCCTCCCGAAGGAAGGGGGCTTCCCACCCGAAGGTTGCGGTCCAGCCCGAACCGATCCCTCGCGGGACACCAGAGACGTACATCAGAGATTCGATCCCCCCGCCGGCTGAAGCCGGTGGTTCCCTCGAAAGGGGTCCGATGGGACGCGGCAGACTTCGGATCCACCTCGGCGCGGCACCGGGCGTCGGCAAGACGTACGCGATGCTCTCCGAGGCGCAGCGCCGTGTCGAGCGGGGCACCGACTGCGTGGTGGGGTTCGTCGAGCACTACGACCGGCCGCGCACCAGGGCGCTGCTGGACGGCCTCGAACAGGTACCGCGCAAGGAACTGGAGCACCGCGGCGCCCTCCTTCCCGAGATGGACCTCGACGCCGTCCTCGCCCGCCGCCCCCAGGTGGTCCTCGTCGACGAACTCGCCCACACCAACGTGCCCGGCGTGCGCAACGCCAAGCGCTGGCAGGACGTGGAGGAGCTGCTGGCCGCCGGGATCGACGTGCTGTCGACCCTCAACATCCAGCACCTGGAGTCCCTCGGTGACGTCGTGGAGTCGATCACCGGCGTACGGCCGCGGGAGACCGTACCGGACGAGGTGGTCCGGCGGGCCGAACAGATAGAGCTGGTCGACATGACGCCCGAGGCGCTGCGCCGCCGGATGGCGCACGGCAACGTGTACCAGCCGGACAAGGTCGACGCGGCCCTGTCGAACTACTTCCGCCCCGGCAACCTCACCGCGCTGAGGGAGCTCGCGCTGCTGTGGGTGGCCGACCGGGTCGACGAGTACCTGCAGCGGTACCGCAGCGAGCACGACGTCTCGGCCATCTGGGGCTCACGCGAACGGATCATGGTCGGCCTGACCGGCGGCCCCGAGGGCCGCACCCTGATCCGCCGTGCCGCGCGGCTCGCGGAGAAGGGCGCCGGGGGCGAGGTGCTCGCGGTCTACATCGCCCGCGGCGACGGGCTCACCGCCGCCTCGCCGGGGGAGCTGGCCGAACAGCGGACCCTGGTGGAGAACCTGGGCGGCACCTTCCACCACGTCGTCGGGGACGACATCCCGGCCGCCCTGCTCGCCTTCGCGCGCGCGGCGAACGCCACCCAGATCGTGCTGGGCTCCTCACGCCGCAAGGCGTGGCAGTACGTCTTCGGTCCCGGCGTCGGCGCGACCGTCGCACGGGACTCCGGTCCCGACCTGGACGTGCACATCGTCACCCACGAGGCGATCGCCAAGGGGCGCGGACTGCCGGTGGCCCGGGGCGCCCGGCTCGGACGGTCCCGGGTGGCGTGGGGCTGGGCGGTCGGGGTGGCGGGTCCCGCGGTGCTGGCCCTGCTGCTCAACGCCTTCGACCCGGGCCTGGCCAACGACATGCTGCTGTTCCTGGCGCTGACCGTGGCGGCGGCCCTGCTCGGCGGCCTGCGGCCGGCCCTGGCCTCGGCGGCCTTCGGCTCGCTGCTGCTGAACTACTTCTACACCCCGCCCCTGCACCGCTGGACGGTCTCCGACCCGAAGAACATCGTCGCCATCGTGATCTTCGTCGCCGTCGGTGCGGCGGTGGCGTCCGTGGTCGACCTCGCCGCCCGCCGCACCCATCAGGCGGCCCGGCTGCGCGCCGAGTCGGAGATCCTCTCCTTCCTGGCCGGCAACGTGCTGCGCGGCGAGACCGGTCTGGAGGCGCTGCTGGAACGGGTCCGCGAGACCTTCGGCATGGAGTCGGCGGCGCTGCTGGAACGCGCCGGCGACGTCGAGCCCTGGACCTGCGCCGGGCGGGCCGGCACGGGACCGGTCCTCGAACGGCCCGACGACGCGGACGTGGACGTTCCGGTCGGGGACCACATGGCGCTCGTCCTGACCGGCCGGGTCCTGCCCGCCGAGGACCGCAGGGTGCTGGGCGCCTTCGCGGCCCAGGCAGCCGCCGCCCTGGACCGCCGGCGACTGCGCGCCGAGGCCGACCGGGCGCGCACCCTGGCCGAGGGCAACCGCATCCGCACCGCCCTGCTGGCCGCCGTCAGCCACGACCTGCGCACCCCGCTCGCCGGGATCAAGGCGGCGGTCTCCTCGCTGCGCTCCGAGGACGTCGACTGGTCGCCCGAGGACCGGGCCGAGCTGCTGGAGGGCATCGAGGGCGGCGCCGACCGGCTGGACCACCTGGTGGGCAACCTGCTCGACATGTCCCGGCTGAACACCGGCACGGTCACCCCGCTGATCCGCGAACTCGACCTCGACGAGGTGGTGCCCATGGCCCTCGGCGGGGTCCCCGAGGGCAGCGTCGCCCTGGACATCCCGGAGACGCTGCCCATGGTCGCCGTCGACCCCGGGCTGCTGGAGCGGGCGGTGGCCAACCTGGTCGAGAACGCCGTCAAGTACGCTCCGTCCGGCACCATCGTCCTGGTCGCCGCGAGCGCGCTCGCGGACCGGGTCGAGGTGCGGGTGGTCGACCGCGGCCCCGGCGTCCCCGATGACGCGAAGGACCGCATCTTCGAGCCCTTCCAGCGTTATGGTGACGCCCCGCGCGGTGCCGGTGTCGGCCTCGGCCTGGCGGTGGCACGCGGCTTCGTGGAGGCCATGGGCGGCTCGCTGAACGCGGACGACACCCCCGGGGGCGGCCTCACCATGACCCTGACCCTCCGCGCGGCGGGCGCCTCGCCGGAACCCGGCCGCCCCGCCGCGACGGAACCCGGCCGCCCCGCGGAGCCGGCCCGTACCGCAGAACCTGAAAGACCTGAAAGGCAGTCCTCATGACCCGTGTGCTGGTGGTCGACGACGAGCCGGCGATCGTGCGCGCCCTCGTGATCAACCTCAAGGCCCGCTCGTACGAGGTCGACGCCGCCCAGGACGGTGCCGAGGCCCTCCGCCTGGCCGCCGCCCGCCACCCCGACGTGGTCGTCCTCGACCTGGGCCTGCCCGACATGGACGGCGTCGAGGTGATCAGGGGGCTGCGCGGCTGGACCCGGGTGCCGATCCTGGTGCTCTCCGCCCGGCAGGCCTCCGACGAGAAGGTGCAGGCGCTCGACGCGGGAGCCGACGACTACGTCACCAAGCCCTTCGGCATGGACGAGCTGCTGGCCAGGCTCCGCGCCGCCGTGCGCCGGGCCGAGCCCTCCGCCGAGGACGACCTGAGGGTGGAGACCGACGGGTTCACCGTCGACCTGGCCGCGAAGAAGGTGCACCGGGACGGCAAGGACGTACGGCTGACCCCCACCGAATGGCACCTGCTGGAGGTGCTGGTGCGCAACGGCGGCCGGCTGGTCGCGCAGAAGCAGCTGCTGAAGGAGGTCTGGGGGCCCTCGTACGGGACGGAGACCAACTACCTGCGCGTGTACATGGCGCAGCTGCGCCGCAAGCTGGAGGCCGACCCGTCCCACCCGAAGCACTTCATCACCGAGCCGGGCATGGGCTACCGCTTCGAGCGGTGAGCGCACACCCCGGTGACCGCACGTCCAGGTGAACGCGCGCCCCGGCGGTTCGAGCCGGTTCACCAGGGGGTACGTAACCGTCGGAGCACCCCGGTACGCTTTCAGACATGAGTGCTGTTCCTCGCTCGGACAAACCGGCGGGCCGGTTCCGGCGTATGCTCGATCGGCTCTCCTCGTCGCAGGAGGACCTGGAGTCCGAGGAGCTGCGCGAGGACACGGAGACCACGGGCTGCACGCGGATAGACGACTGCCAGGACCGGCAGATCGTCACGGTTACTGGTACCTTGCGCACGGTCACGCTCCGGCCGCGCGCGGGGGTCCCGGCACTGGAGGCCGAACTGTTCGACGGCTCCGCCGCGCTGGACGTGGTGTGGCTCGGCCGGCGCTCCATCGTCGGGATCGAACCGGGGCGCAAACTGATCGCATCGGGCCGCATCGCCATGAGCAGGGGTCGCCGGGTGCTGTTCAATCCGAAATACGAACTGAGACCCCTCGGACGGGAGTAGCCGGTGACGTCGCTCGACAAGCCGACAACCGAAGACACATCTGCCGACGACGCCAAGGCGGTGACCGAGGCCGCCCTGTTCGAGGCGTTCGGCGGAGTGCGGGGCATGGTCGAGACGGTGCTGCCCGGACTTCTCTTCGTCAGCATCTACACGATCAACAAGGACCTGCACATGTCGGCGATCGCGGCGCTCGCCGTGTCGCTGGTGATGGTCGTGGTCCGGCTGGCGAGGAAGGACACCGTCAAGCACGCCTTCAGCGGCGTCTTCGGCGTCGGCTTCGGTGTGGTCTTCGCGATGATGACCGGCAACGCCAAGGACTTCTACCTGCCGGGCATGCTCTACACCCTGGGCCTGGCCCTCGCGTACATCATCACCGCGATGGCCGGGGTCCCGCTGATCGGCCTGATGCTGGGCCCCGTCTTCCGGGAGAACCTCTCCTGGCGCACCCGTAACCCGGGCCGCAAGAAGGCGTACACCAAGGCCAGTTGGGCCTGGGGTCTGATCCTGCTCGGCAAGTGCGCGATCCTGTTCCCGCTGTACTGGTGGGCGGACACGACGCAGCTGGGCTGGGTCCTGGTCGCCCTGAAGATCCCGCCGTTCCTGCTCGCCGTGTACCTGACGTGGGTGTTCCTGGCGAAGGCGCCGCCGCCGATCGACGTGTTCGCGGAGATGGAGGCGGAGGAGCGGGCCGAGGAGGAGCGCAAGGCCGCCCGCGAGGCGGAGACGGCGAAGCCGGCGGAGAACGGCGGGGCGACGACGACCGGCCGGCACCGCCGCCCCTGAGTTCCTTCCGCAGTCGCGTACGTGAGTGGGGGCGCCCGGAGAACACCGGGCGCCCCCACTCACGTACAGCCCCGCCGGACCGGCGCTAGCGTGCCGCGTCGTTCCGGCGTACCGACAGCAGGTCCTCCAGTTGCTCCTCGCGGGACTGGGCGGCCACGAAGAGCAGTTCGTCGCCCGCCTCCAGGGAGTCCTCCCGGGTCGGCGTGAGAACGCGCGTCCCACGGATGATCGTGACCAGCGAGGTGTCCTGGGGCCACTGGACGGCGCCGACCTGGGTGCCCGCCAGCGCCGACTCCTCGGGCAGGGTCAGCTCGACCAGGTTGGCGTCACCGTGGCTGAAGCGCAGCAGCCGGACCAGGTCGCCGACGCTGACCGCCTCCTCCACCAGGGCCGACATCAGGCGCGGGGTGGAGACGGCGACGTCCACGCCCCAGGACTCGTTGAACAGCCACTCGTTCTTGGGGTTGTTCACCCGGGAGACGACGCGCGGGACGCCGTACTCCGTCTTCGCCAGCAGGGACACGACCAGGTTGACCTTGTCGTCGCCGGTCGCGGCGATGACGACGTTGCAGCGCTGGATCGCCGCCTCGTCCAGGGAGGTGATCTCGCAGGCGTCGGCGAGCAGCCACTCGGCCTGCGGAACGCGCTCGACCGAGATGGCGGTCGGCGCCTTGTCGATGAGCAGGACCTCGTGGCCGTTCTCCAGCAGCTCGCCCGCGATCGAGCGGCCGACGGCGCCGGCTCCGGCAATGGCGACCCTCATCAGTGACCGCCCTCCTCTTCGGGGCCCTTGGCGAACGCCGCCTCGACCCGGTCGATCTCGTCGGTGCGCATCATCACGTGCACCAGGTCCCCCTCCTGCAACACCGTCTGGGAGCTGGGCAGGATCGCCTCGCCGAGCCGGGTGAGGAAGGCCACGCGGACGCCGGTCCGGTCCTGCAGCTTGCTGATCCTGTGCCCCACCCAGGCCGGGGAGGTGTGCACCTCGGCGAGCTGGACCCCGCCGGTGGGGTCGCGCCACAGCGGCTCCGCGCCCGAGGGGAGCAGCCGGCGCAGCATCTGGTCGGCGGTCCAGCGGACCGTCGCGACCGTGGGGATGCCCAGGCGCTGGTAGACCTCCGCGCGGCGGGGGTCGTAGATGCGGGCGGCGACGTTCTCGACGCCGAACATCTCACGGGCCACCCGCGCGGCGATGATGTTGGAGTTGTCCCCGCTGGAGACGGCTGCGAAGGCGCCGGCCTCCTCGATGCCCGCCTCGCGCAGGGTGTCCTGGTCGAAGCCGACCCCGGTGACCCGGCGGCCGTTGAACGCGGAGCCCAGACGGCGGAAGGCGGTCGGGTCCCGGTCGATCACGGCGATCGTGTGCCCCTGCTCCTCCAGGGTCCGAGCCAGGGCGGAACCCACTCTTCCGCAACCCATGATGACAATATGCATGGCCTCACACCGCGCTTCCTGCAGGCCCGTCGATCTTCATGGCCATCGTGCTCATGTCTCTCTTTCGGCTCGCCGGGCACCCCGTGGCGGCCTGAGTGCGGACCGCCGGGCAACATCATGCCGGGGCGGAGCGCCTCCGATGTCCTCCGGGGCTCCGGTCGCAGCGTGTGGGGGCCGTGTGCGGCTGCCGCGTCCGGGCGCCCGGGTCCAACGTATCGGCACGGCGGGACGATCAGCGGCGGGTGATGCTGCGCATGCTGGCCAGGGCCAGGATCCCGAGACAGAGAAGCGCGGCCACGGCACCGATCAGTTCGGCGGACGCGTGCATGGAACCTCCACGGAGGGGCGGCGGACGGGGCCCGGTCATAGCCCAGTCATATAGGCATGGAACCGACGCCTCCCGCGGAACCCGCAGCGCCACCACCCCGTGTTTTCACCCGGAGAGCAGAGGCGCCCGCCCCCGCCGCGCCCCGCGACACGAGCCCCGTACGGAAGCCGTATGGATGTGAGCGGCGGACGGGAGTCCCTGTGTTCGAAGGCATACGATCCTCAGTTGTGTCCAAACTGACCGACGTGCCCAAACGCATTCTCATCGGGCGCGCGTTGCGCAGCGACCGCTTGGGCGAAACGCTTCTGCCCAAGCGCGTCGCACTCCCCGTCTTCGCCTCCGACCCGCTGTCGTCCGTGGCGTACGCACCCGGTGAGGTCCTGCTCGTCCTCTCCGTCGCCGGTCTGTCGGCGTACCACTTCAGCCCCTGGATCGCGCTCGCGATCGTCGCCCTGATGGTCACCGTGGTCGCCTCCTACCGGCAGAACGTGCACGCCTACCCCAGCGGTGGCGGCGGCTACGAGGTGGTGACCACCAACCTGGGCCCCAGGGCCGGCCGGACCGTCGCGAGCGCCCTGCTGGTCGACTACGTCCTCACCGTCGCCGTGTCGATCTCCGCCGGCGTCGAGAACCTGGGGTCGGCGATCCCGTTCGTCGTCGAGAACAAGGTGGCCTGCGCCATCGCCGTGATCGTGCTGCTGACGCTGATGAACCTGCGCGGCGTCCGGGAGTCGGGCACCCTCTTCGCCATCCCGACGTACGTCTTCGTCGCGGGCGTCTTCACCATGATCGCGTGGGGCGCGTTCCGCGGCGTGGTGCTCGGCGACGAGATGCGGGCGGCGACGGCGGACTTCGAGATCAAACCCGAACACCCCGGCCTGGCGGGCTTCGCCCTGTTCTTCCTGCTGCTGCGCGCCTTCTCCTCCGGCTGCGCCGCGCTCACCGGCGTCGAGGCGATCTCCAACGGCGTCCCGGCCTTCCGCAGGCCCAAGTCCAAGAACGCGGCGACCACGCTCGCGCTGATGGGCCTGCTCGCCGTCACCATGTTCTGCGGCATCATCGCCCTGGCCGGCGCGACCCGGGTGCGCATGGCCGAGAACCCGGCCACGGACCTCTTCCACCACGGCGTACCGCTGGGTCCGGACTACGTACAGCACCCGGTGATCTCACAGGTGGCCGAAGCCGTGTTCGGCCAGGGCAGCCTGCTGTTCCTCCTCCTGGCCGGCGCCACCGCGCTGGTGCTGTTCCTCGCCGCGAACACCGCCTACAACGGCTTCCCGCTGCTCGGCTCGATCCTCGCCCAGGACCGCTACCTCCCGCGTCAGCTGCACACCCGCGGCGACCGGCTCGCCTTCTCCAACGGCATCGTGCTGCTGGCCGGCGCCGCCATCGTGCTGGTGTGGGTGTACGGCGCCAGCACGACACGCCTGATCCAGCTCTACATCGTCGGGGTGTTCGTGTCCTTCACCCTCAGCCAGATCGGCATGGTCCGGCACTGGAACCGCCTGCTGGCCGTCGAGAAGGAGCAGGCCAAACGCCGTCACATGATCCGCTCCCGGGCCATCAACGCCTTCGGCGCCTTCTTCACCGGCCTGGTCCTGGTCGTCGTGCTCGTCTCCAAGTTCACCCACGGCGCCTGGGTCGCGCTGCTCGGCATGTGCGTCTTCTACGTGACGATGACGATGATCCGCCGGCACTACGACCGCGTCGCCGAGGAGGTCGCCGCACCGGAGGAGCCGAGCGACGACATGGTGCGCCCGTCCCGGGTCCACTCGGTCGTCCTGGTCTCCAGGATCCACCGCCCCACCCTGCGCGCCCTCGCCTACGCCAAGCTGATGCGCTCCGACAGCCTCGAGGCGCTCAGCGTCAACGTCGACGCGGCGGAGACCCGGGCGCTGCACGAGGAGTGGGAGCGACGCGGCATCGAGGTGCCCCTGAAGGTGCTGGACTCCCCCTACCGCGAGGTCACCCGGCCGGTCATCGAGTACGTCAAGAGCCTGCGCAGGGAGTCGCCGCGGGACGTGGTGTCCGTGTTCATCCCCGAGTACGTGGTCGGCCGCTGGTACGAGCAGCTGCTGCACAACCAGAGCGCGCTGCGGCTGAAGGCCCGGCTGCTGTTCACACCGGGCGTGATGGTGACCTCGGTGCCGTACCAGCTGCAGTCCTCCGAGGTGGCCAGGCGGCGCGCCCGCAAGCGGGCGGACTGGTCGGCGCCGGGTGCGGTGCGGCGCGGTCCGGTCGAGCGGGGTTCGGCCGAGCGGGGTTCGGAGCAGCGGTCCAAGGGCTCCTCCAAGGACACGTAGACTGGACGGCTGTCGTCGCGGGCCACTGCCCGCATCTTCGCCCCCGATGTTGTGGAGTCACCCCGCCATGCAGGCAGAACCGAGGAAATCACTGGTGGGGGAGGAGTACGAGGTCGAGGTCGGCCCCGTCGCCCACGGAGGCCACTGCATCGCCCGTACGGCCGAGGGACAGGTGTTGTTCGTCCGGCACACGCTGCCCGGTGAGCGGGTCGTCGCGCGGGTGACCGAGGGCGAGGAGGGGGCCCGCTTCCTGCGCGCGGACGCGGTGACGGTGCTCGACGCCTCCAAGGACCGGATCGACGCCCCCTGCCCGTACGCCGGGCCCGGCCGTTGCGGCGGCTGCGACTGGCAGCACGCCAAGCCGGGAGCACAGCGGCGGCTGAAGGGCGAGGTCGTCGCCGAGCAGCTGCGGCGGCTCGCCGGGCTCACGCCCGAGGAGGTCGGCTGGGACGGCACGGTGGTTCCCGCCGAGGGCGACAAACTCCCCGCCGGCCAGGTCCCGGCGTGGCGCACGCGCGTGCAGTACGCGGTGACCGCCGACGGCCGCGCGGGACTGCGCCGGCACCGCTCGCACGAGGTCGAGCCCATCGACCACTGCATGATCGCTGCGGAGGGCGTCAGCGAGCTGGGCATCGAGAAGCGGGACTGGACGGGCATGGACTCCGTCGAGGCGATCGCCGCGACGGGCTCGCAGGACCGCCAGGTAGTCCTGACCCCGAAACCGGGTGCGCGCCTGCCCCTGGTCGAACTGGACCGCCCCGTCTCCGTCCTGCGCATCGACGAACGCAACGGTCAGGTCCACCGTGTCCACGGCCGCCCCTTCGTCCGTGAACGCGCCGACGGCCGCACCCACCGGGTCGCAGGCGGAGGCTTCTGGCAGGTCCACCCGAAGTCGGCGGACACCCTGATCACCGCGGTCATGCAGGGTCTGCTGCCCCGCAAGGGCGACACGGCCCTCGACCTGTACTGCGGCGCCGGCCTGTTCGCGGGCGCGCTGGCCGACCGGGTCGGCGAGCAGGGCGCGGTCCTCGGCATCGAGTCCGGCAAGCGCGCGGTGGAGGACGCCCGGCACAACCTCGCCGACTTCCCCCGCGTCCGCATCGAGCAGGGCAAGGTCGACTCGGTCCTGCCCCGCACCGGAATCACCGAGGTCGACCTCGTCGTCCTCGACCCGCCCCGCGCGGGCGCCGGCCGCACGACCGTGGCCCACCTGACCTCCCTGGGCGCCCGCCGCATCGCCTACGTCGCCTGCGACCCGGCCGCCCTCGCCCGCGACCTGGCGTACTTCCGGGACGGCGGGTACCGGGTACGGATGCTGCGCGTGTTCGACCTGTTCCCGATGACGCATCATGTCGAGTGCGTTGCCATCCTTGAGCCGGTGGCTAAGGGGTCCTGACCTGCGGTTTTGTGCGTGCGCATTATGTGCGGTGTGGGCGTTACGGGCGATATCTTGACGCTGAAATGACGCTCGTGACGCTCATTTGACGCTCGTTCTGACGGAGTGTCAGGCGCATTGTCGGGCAGGTTAGACACTGTCAAGGTGGCAAGGATCGATGCGGCGACAAGGACAGGCGACGCTGAGTGTGGCATGGGCGTGAAACAGCTGAAAGATCATTGACCAGGTCAGGAGCGCGTCACCACCCATCAAAGCAGGTCACCGGACTGCCGGGTCAGTAGCCTGCTCGTGGTCGAGGATCGGCTTCCGAGGAGCCCCTGCACGAGGCCAGTTCCGAGAGCCGACCAGCCGGCTGATGGCGGACAGGTCCGGAAGGTTGTGCGAGAGCCTTGTAGACACTGGCCGCACCCCCACCGATCCCGTTGGGCTTGATCTCGTGAGCGTGGCTGGTTCTGGACAGGGCTGGCGGTGTGACCGTCGGCGCCATGACGCTCAGGACGGGTGCGGTCGTGCTCGTCTGTAGCTGCTGTTTCGTTTTCTGGAACGGAGCCACGTTGAGGGTGCCCGATCTTTTGTTTCATGGCTGCAGCCCGTGGTCGGTCAACATCAGTCGTCGGCGGCGCACAACCCGGCGCACCAGTTCGGCGTCGGCCCGTTGAAGGCGTGCTTCCTGACGGGGACCTGCGGGACCGGCTGCGCGCCATGGTGGTCTCGGCACCACTGCCGCTCCTGCGGTGCGCCTGGCCGGGCGTCGACCAACTGCACGACTGGGTCCACGAGTTCTGTCTAAGTGGCCCGGTGCGGTGCTTCGCTCAAGCCAGGGCGGATGTTTCTCATCACGGCACTCAAACCGTTCGGCGCAGCCCCGCCGACCATGCACAGGTGTCCGCCAACCTGCTCATGATCCGGGACGTATTGTGCCGCCTGACAAGCAAGGCTTCCGACCTGCAATGGGAGACCCTCGACATGCCCAACCTTATGCCGCAGTGAGTGCGCGCCTCCTTGTCCCTGAAACGGAAGTTTGATGGCTTCCTGGGCCCTGTGCGAGAAAGCTGTGATCAATACGCGACCCAAACAGAACAGGACCTGAGTACGTCCCTGGGGTCCCGCTAGAGTCCCTGCATAGACGGGGCAGAGGGGGCATACGTGGCTGCTGTCGACTTGGGTCAGCTTGGGGAGACGTGGGCGCTGCGGGGTACCGATGGCTCAGTTGGCTACAGCAGCGAGTTCACCGCACAACTGATGACGTACACCCGGGAGGTGCTGGACGAGTGGCAGCACACGCGTAGGTGGCAGCCGGGCAAGCAGCTGCGCGGCCTCTCCCGGAGCACCGCTCGCGACTACAGAGGGCGCTTCCTCCTGGAACTGCTGCAGAACGCCCATGACGCGCACCCTGATGACCGGAACGACGGGCGTGTGCACGTCCTGCTCGACGAGGACGAAGGCGAGCACGGCACCCTCTATGTCGCCAACGCTGGCAACCCCTTCACCTGGGACCGTGTGGATTCGGTGTCGAAGCTCTCCTGCAGCGACAAGGTGGTCGGCGAGGGAATCGGCAACAAGGGCGTCGGGTTCCGCAGCGTGTTGCAGATCAGTGCCGCACCCGAGATCTACAGCGGCAGGCCCGACGGCGGCACCCCGGCCGCGCTAGACGGATACTGCTTCCGATTCGCCACGCCCGACGACCTGAGCCTGTTGCTGGCCGACGCCGAGCTGGTGCGCCGGGCGACCGAGGAGTTTCCGCCATTTCAGCTCCCGTTCCCAGTGTCCGTAGTCCCCGAGACCTGCGCGAAGCTGGCCCTAGCCGGCCATGTCACCGTGATCCGACTGCCCTTGCGCAGCGAGATGGCATGCCGCGAGGTACGTCGGCGGATCGATGAGCTGGCCGGCTCAGGCGCTCCGCCCATGCTGTTCCTGGAGCGCCTTGAGCGTCTGGTGCTGGAACGGCGTGCGGGTGACATGCACGAGCGGACCGAACTGACGCGCTGCGAGGAGCGGCTGCCCGCGGTGCTGGACGTTCCGGCCGCAGGCGCTGCACCGGCCGTGTCGCTGACGCAGGTCGATCTCGGACCGGCTGGCCGATTCGTGCTCGTACGCGGCACGGTGCCCGCTGCCAGACTGGAGGCCACGGTCGCGGAGGCCGTCGACGACGAGGGGCTGGATGACTCCTGGACCCAGTGGTCCAAGCCTGCCGTCATCGAGATCGCCCTGCCGGTCGTGCCAGCCTCATCTGGGCGTGTGTACACGTTTCTGCCGCTCGGCGACGACGTGACCGCTCCGCTGGCCGGCCATCTCAACGCGCCGCTCTACACCAAGACCGACCGCACGGGTTACGACGGGGAACACCCGCTCAACACCATGCTTCTCGATGCCGCGGCGGAGACCTGTCTCACCGCCGCCACGGCGCTCCGAGACAGCGCAGCACCTGACGCGGCCCGGTTGGCCGTGGATCTGGTGAGCTGGCAGCCGAAGTGGGCCGGGCGGCTGGCCGCTGCCTCCCGGCGTATTCAGGGGCGAGAGCTCGCCGACACACCGATCGTGCCGATGCTCGGCCCTGCCGGATCCTCGCCGGCGTGGGCAGCGCCTCGAGCCGTCGTTCTGTGGCCTGAGGTGGATCTATCGGCGCTAACCGCCCGGGCGGCATGCGAAGCTGGTGTGGCGGTGGTCGACACAGTTCTGCCGCGCGGGCCGCGCGCACGCTTGGCCAAACTCTGCGAAGCCCTGCGATGCCCGCTGGAACCGTCAGCGGACGCACTCGCTGGCCACGTCGAGCGGATCGCGGCCACGCTGCCGCTTCCCGGGCCCGACGACCCCGTCGACGTGTGGGACGGTGTGTACGCGGATCTGCCCCACCTCTTCGAAGGCCGTGGCCGGGTGCTGCAAGGCCGCAGACTGCTGCTGACGGCCGACGGGACGTTGGAGCGTACGAACGGCACGGCAGCGGTCGACTCCGCCCCTGCCAAGGAACGCCGCAAATCCCGGCGCCAGGCGTTCTTCCCGCCAGCCAGGGGGCTCTCCGGGCCCTCCGGCGCCACGGCCGCCGCTCCCGACGGCAACCTGGCGGTACCCCCAGCCCTGAGCAAGCGGCTGTTCTATCTGCATCCGGAACTGACCTGGATCGAAAGCGAAGGGCAGGTCCGTCGACAACAGGCCCGCCTCTTCCTGGAACAGCACCGTCTCGTACGCCGGTTCGACGCGGCGGGCCTGCTGGAGCACATACGGCACGCGCTCTCGCAGAGCAAGGACCGAAGGCTGCGCGATCAGGCCCTGCGCTTCGTCTTCCATCTGCACTGTTCTCGTCAGTCCTCCGGTGCGCTGCGCCTGCGCGACCTCGGTCTGTACGTGCCGTCGGCGGACGGACCGCTCATCCCGGCGGCCAGCGGCAAGTTCGGGCCGGGCTGGTCCGGCTCCATGGGGGAGGATCTGGCGCGTGTGGCGGATGAAGGGCGCGAGGAAAGCGCGGCTCTGCGCTCGCTCGTCCGGCAGTTCATCGCGACGCCGGACGCGTTCCTCCGCCGTAGGGATACAGAGGCCGACTGGCGGGCGTTTCTCGCCGAGCTCGGAGTCGCCGACGGTTTTCGTCCGGTCTTCACGCCTACCGCCGACACCATGGCGGAGGGTTCGCAACTGACACCGGCCGCCCTGGTGCGCATGGCGAAGGTGCCCGTCGCCGTCGCGGAGCAATGGCAGCCGCACATCCACCGCGACAGCGAAACCGCCCAGCACCCCTACACGCCGTACAAGGGGAGCCCTGCCTGGCGGCTCCCGGGCCAGGAGATCGTCTGCCAACTGAGCGAGCCCGCCCGCCTCGCCTTCGCCCGACTCGTGCTGCACGGTTTGCCGCGCTGGCAGGCCAGTTGCTTCACCAGCACCTGGCTCAGGGACCGGCCCGGCAACAAGGACCCCCAGGAAGTACCCACTCCGCTGGGCGCCTTCGTACGGGAGCAACCCTGGCTTCCGGTGCGCGGCCGCGGCCGCGTAGTGCGCTTCGTACGCCCCCGGGAAGCCTGGCACTGCCCGCCCAGCATGGAAGAGGAGCCCCTTTTCGCGCCGACGATCGCTCGCCAGGTGAGTTCCCTGCTGGAAACTCCGGAGGTGGTGGCGAAGCTGCGGTCGTACGGCCTTCCGACGTGGAACGACCCCCGGGACAGCGGCAGGCTTGTCGCGGCCTTGGCCGACTTCGTCGCTGAACGCGCGGTCGGGCCCGAAGACCGCCCCGCGGTGCAACGCGCGAACGAGTACGCGTGGCGGTCCCTGGTCACCCGAGCCCGCACGTCCGCCGCGCCTGGCAGTCCGCCCTTCACCCAAGGCACCCTGCTCGCGGAGTCGGGAGAGCTGCTGATCGCCGTGCCCTTCGCCGCCCTGCGCGACGGGAACAGCACGCTTTACGTCACAGATGAACGGGCAAGCGTCAAGACCCGCATCACCCAGGAGATGGAACGCCCGCTGCTCGTGGTGCCGGGCCTGGCCAGGGAGATCGTCGATCTGCTCGGGCGCTGGGGAGCACGGTCGGTACGTCATGTTGACGAGGCCCGGTTGGAAGTCGTCGTCGACGAGGAACCATTGGACCGGTCGGAGACTGGGACACCCTTCGTCTCCGTCCTGCCCTGGCTGCCTTTGGTGCTGGCGGCCCTGGCCGATCACAGTCCGACAGGGATCCGGCCGACTGAAACGTCCCTTGCGGAGCTGGTCGCGGGCGTCCGGCGGATCGGCTTGCGCACCTACCGGACGCTGGAGATCCGGCTGGACGAAGAAGAGGTGGCGTTGCCGAACCGGCTCGGCGGGGTCCTGCCGCTGCCCGACGACGACCGCCCTCTGCTCCTGCAGCGGGCCCAGCCCGAAGATTGGAACGCGGTGGCCCGGCTCGCCGAACCCGTCGCCCACCTGGCCGGCCGCCCCGACCTCGGTGTCCGGCTGAGACTGGTGGCCCGCGAGCTGGAACACCTGCACGCCGATCTCCGCGAGCCGGGGGAGGAGGAGCTCGGCCAGGCACTCGGTCTGTCTCCGCACCAGTTCGCCGAAACCGTGCAGCGTTACGAAGGCACAACCGCCGCCGTCGTCCACCGCTGTTATCCGTTCCTGGTCCACTTCCTGGGACGTCGGCGGGGCGACGCCCTAGTCGAACCACCTCCCCGCGACACCAGGGAGTTTCAGGCGGCGCTTGAGGTACACGCGGAGGAACTGCTGGTGGAGGCCAGCGTGCTCCTGACCGAGGCCCGGCGGGCACGCGACATCGACGAACTGCGCGAAGTGCTCGGCGTCGGGTTCGCGGAGTTCAATGCCACCCTGGCCGGGCTGGCTCCTTCGCACACCGTTATCAGCCACGCGGACGCCCACCGGGAGGCGATCGAGAAGCATCTGCAGCGGCATCGGGGAGCGCTTCTCGACCGTCTCCGACTGGCTCGACTCCGGCGATTCGACGCCCGCGAGGCCCAGCCAGACTGGCGGCAGTTGCGCACGCTGGAGGGAATTGAACCCCCCGCGGAGTGGAACACCACGCTGGAGACGGCAACACCGCAGCAGGTACGCGTTCGGGTGGAGGAGGTCCTCGCCGAGCGGCTGGGCTCGCGACTCCCAGCGGGGGGCGCGGACCTCCCTGCCTATACGGCCCTGCTTCCCCGGAACCGAGCGGCCATCAGGACGGTTGTGCCCGATCTGGTCGCCCTGATCCGCGCCTGCCGCCGTCCGCTGCCCGCCGCACTCGACCAGGGAGATCCGGCGGAGGCGGTGACTGAACTCCTCGACGAGGCCGGCGCGCTGGACTTCCGTCTGCTCGGGCCCGATGACATCGCCGCCTGGCTTGCGGCGCTCGGGCACTGGTCGGCTGGCATGCCTGCCAGCGCGGACCCTGCCGTCCACGGTGTGACAGCCGCCGAACTCGAAAACGGCCGCATGGCTGCCGACTCGGCACGGGCACAGCGCGAGCACCGCCAGCGGATTGTCACCATCGGCGGGAAGGAGCTCGATGTACACACCGGTGACTTCGGCGAACTCACCGCCGAGCTCCAGCGAGCGCTCGATGCGGATCCGCGGCTCCTCGGCAACCGCAACGTCTTCGCCTCGCTGACTCCCGTGGGGCTGGGGCGACGGGGAGCGTCGCCCTCTGGTCGTGGTGGCGCTGGCAGAGGAGAGCCCCGAAGGCTGTCGGCCGCGCAAAGAGAGGCGATCGGCTACGCCGGGGAATGGTTCGCCTATCAGTGGCTCTGCCGAAACTACTCGGCCGCTAACGAAACCAGCTGGGTATCGACGAACCGCAGGAAGTTCTTCCCTGGACTCCCTGGGGACGACGGGCTTGGGTACGACTTCCGTGTCGGCAGTGGCCGTCACCCCTTGCTGTTCGAAGTCAAAGCCAGTCAGGGCGAGGGAGGCCAGATTGAACTCGGTGAAAGCGAGGTCCGGGCGGCCCAGCGGAACATTGGCAGCGACCGCTGGCGGATCCTCATGGTCACGTCGGTCCTGGAACCCTCCCGGCTCCGGGTGGCTATGCTCCCCAATCCCTTCAGCGCGCGAGGCCGCGATCTTTACCGGGAGGAGGGCGGCGCGCTGCGCTTTTCGTACCGCCTGTGAGAACTCTGCTAGCCCCTCCACTCGGCTTGCCCGCCGTAGCCCCAGCGCTGGTGGTACCGCACGCAGCGGCGCTGTGGCCACGACGGCGGCTAGCGGGCTCGGCTGGCTCTCAGGGCCAACGCCCACCCGGCCGCGAGTGGTCGTCGACCCAGGGCACGGTCAACCGCGCGCTCTCCGCAGCACGGGCGCCGACCGAACGCGGCCTGGCCAGACTGGAGTCCTGGCACGCCTTTCGACGAGTCCGAGGCAGACCGGATGGAAGGTTGTCAATTGCCGCGGCCTCCTCGCTCCGGAGCGGCAACCCTGAAAGAGCTCATAGACTCAGCTCCTGTTGGACGCGAAGTGCGTCCATCGGGAGGGGAGGCGCGCGCAGTGCTTGAGAGGATCAAGGAGTCCTTGCTGGGGGCGGACGACATTGGCTTTGAGATCCATGAACGTCCCGATTGGTTGCGGATAGGTCTGTCTTGCTCTCCTCTGTCACTGATATTTGAGCAGACACCTGGCGGAGATGTTTTCACATCCCTGCACTGCAGCGCCTCCCGAATCTTCAGCAGAGATCGGACCGACCTACACGACGTTTACTCACTGCTGGCGGCTTCCGTTTTTCGGCACACAGGCGTTTTTTCCGCGACGCTGATCGATATTGAACATCCAGCCACGATGATTCCAGGTGAGCTCTCCGGCCGTTACCTTGTCCCGGAACAAGGGGCAGACTACTTGTTGCCTCCGGATGATGTAGGGCTTGATTCTGCGGAAGAGTTGTTCGGGCATCTAGCTTTGTTTGAACGTCTAGCTCATAGGGTAACCACTCTTTGGCACCCCCAACATTCATCGCCCATGGATGACGGTTATGACCCAACTCGTCAAACTGATCAAATCTGGGCGAGGGGTGTCGCTGAACAGTTGCGGACGGAGGCATCGGAAGGGGATCTCTTTTTTCAAAGGGATAGCACTGGCTGGCTCTACTATCGGACCTACGACGGGTCGGTTGCCGTGGTCGAGTCCGCAGAAGTTGCCCATTTCCTAAAGGCGGTGCGTGTCGATCCAAGTGAAGAGATTGCGGGAATTAATGGGTTCCTCTATACCGGCAATCACTTCCACCATTACGTATCTCGAGAACTTCTCCACGTCGCAGATCGCGTTCTTGGGTTGGAAGGGGTATTGCTTGGAAGTGCTAGTCCAGCCGCCAGTGCGACCATTGTTCCCTTAGAGGATAGTGTTGTCCTATCCAGTGGGAATCGCGCTGTCCTGCTTCGTCATGAGAGCGGACTTTCGGGATTCTCGCGAGAACGCTCTCTGGTTCTTGAGCGGAATCGTATTGAACAGGAGCGACTTTTCCCGCCCAGCGAGTTCACCTGGTCCGAGAAAATCGACGGCGGAAGATTCGAGCGACTGATCTACGACTTGCTCGAGTGTGAACCGGGTGTGCGTGAGGTCCGCGCGATCGGCGCTTCACGTGAACGCGATGGTGGCCGAGACATCGTTGCATCTTGGGTAACGCCACCCACTACCGGTGCGGCAGTCATGGAAGGTGAGGCGGTGGCAAGAGAACGCCGCGTCATTATCCAATGCAAGGCCCGCAAGCGCAGCGTTGGTCGATCTGATCTGGGTGGCGGGATCTTGGACACGCTATTCATGTATAAAGCCGAGGGTTATTTCCTTGCCACGTCAAGTCAGCCAGCAGTAGCTACCATCGACCTGCTGGACGAAATAGCGCAGCGTGGTGACTGCTTCACCGGCTGGTGGGGAAGAGCGGAGATCGAGCAGCGCCTGCGACGTAATCCGCAAGTTCTGCGGCGATATGCGGATATCGTCCAGCCGGTTCCTTAGCGATTTTGTGAGGTGCGGCTCCGCACAACCGGGTCATCGTATCGGGTATCAGATAAGGTTCGGTGCTGTCGCATGCTGGCCTGTCCGTGGACTCAGGGGACACCGATGACACAGCAGCTTTGGAGCAGCCAGAGGCATCGGACCGCCATCGGTCGTGTCGGCCTCTCGCTACCGGCCCGCCGTGCAGTCGGCGATCTCCAGTTGGAAGCAGACACGGGAGTGCTGGACTACGGGTGCGGACGTGGCGGCGATGTACGGGCACTGCAGCACCTCGGTCTTGATGCCGCAGGGTGGGACCCGGTGCATTTCCCGGATGGGCGGCGCGAGGCTGCCGAGGTGGTCCTTCTCACCTATGTCCTGAACGTCATCGAGAATCCCGACGAACGACGAGAGACGCTCCTGCGTGCTTGGGCACTCACCAAGTCCGTGCTCGTGGTGTCCGCACGGTTGAGGTGGGAGCGCAACCAGATCAAAGGCACGGAGTACGGCGACGGCATCCTCACTCAGCGCCGCACATTCCAGCACCTCTACGCCGCCGGCGAGCTGCGCGAATACGTAGAGGAAGCAACCGGCGTCCGCTGCGTGTCGGCGGCGCCGGGCATCGTCTACGCCTTCAAGGACGATGCGGCCCGCCTGAGCTATCTCGCCCGCCAGGTCGCCCCTGACGGGGGATGGCTGGCTTCTGAGGACACCGCCTCGGCGATCACCTCGGTTGTCGCTCATCTCGAGCAGCGGGGCCGGATGCCGCAGCTTGAGGAAATGCCGCAGTCCATCATCAGCCTGCTCGGCCACCTGCGCCCCGGTGAATTGAAGCGCCTTGCCGAGCAGGAAGCCGACCCGGTGAAGGTGGAGCGGAGCGCCGAACGCGGAGCCCTCGACACGCTGCTGTTCCTCGCGCTGGAGTTGTTCCATGGCCGAGGCCCCGTGAGCAGTCTGCCCCTGCCGGTTCAACTGGACATCCGTGCTTTTTTTCCCTCATACACCGAGGCGTGCCAGCGAGCCGATCGGCTGCTGTTCAAGCTGCGCGACGACGCCTACGTCCGTCGCGCGATGAACGGATCGATCGCCGGTAAATTCACCGCGACCGCCCTGTACGTGCACCGCCGGGCACTCCACCGGATCCCGGCCGTGCTGCGCCTGTACGAGCAGTGCGCGAGCATCGCTGCCGGCCGCCCTGGCGAGTGGTCCGTCGTCAAGCTCCGTCACCAGGGCCGCGGTGTCAGCTGGCTCGACTACCCCGAGTTCGACACGGATCCCCACCCGCGTATCGCGGCCTCGTACGCCGTCGACCTGAAGACCCTCAAGTCCTCCTTCACCTCGTACGCGGACTCCACCAACCGTCCCCTTCTCCACCGTAAGCACGAATTCCTTGCCGAGGACGATCCCGGCGCACCCAAGTACCGGAGGCTCACGGAGGCCGAGGTTCGCGCCGGCCTCTACGAGAGCCCGCACCTGATCGGCACCGAAGAGGGCTGGGAGCGGGAACTCGTACGCTGCGGGCGGGAGTTGCGCGGCCACCGGCTCGTACGCCGCACCACTACCACCTGAGCGTCGCATCGGTGCACGGCGCTGGAGCGATTGTCAGTGCTGTGTGCCACGCTCCACCCTATGACCACTACCCGGATGGAGGGCTCCTGCCTGCCCTCGTACCGCACCTTGTCAACGCTCGCATTGTCCGAGTCCGAGGACCACGTCCGTGAACTCACCGACTGGGTGCAGCACGCCTCCGCCGTCACCGGAGTCCCCGGGGCGCAGGACGTCTGGGATACGGCCTACAAGTGGCTGCGGCTCGCCCAGGGCCTGCGCTCGGTGACGTTCGACATGTCGTACGACGACGGCGGCATGTGCTCGGAGGGCCTCGACTTCGACGCCGTCTGGACCGAGATGATGGAGGAGTGGCAGCAGCACCAGGTCCGTCTCGGCTACCTGCGCGCGGCACTTGAAGGATTTGTTCGGCTGCTGCACCCGGACGCCACGGAGCCCTGGATGGCCGTCGAGGCCGCCGAACGGCGGCTGCATCACCCCGCCGAGGAATGGCCCGTCCATGCTCGCGCGGTCGCTGACCATCTGCGGACGCATGCCCCGGACGGCGTGCCGGGTGCCAGCACGCCGGTGGCGGCAGCGGTGGCCCAGGTGATTGCCTTGCACGAGATGGTCGTCCGGGGTCGTGCCGCCATCCCTGAGCCGGACAGCGACGCGGACGGGAACGTCTTTCCCACCGGGCACGCCGAGGTTTGCGCGCTGAGGGAAGCCTCCACGGTGCTGCTGCTGGGAATCCAACTGCTGATGGCGGCAGCGGTGCAGGAGGACCGCGTCGCCGTTTTCGATGACAAGTACCTTCTCGACGGCATGTGGATTCCCGACCCCTCGGGCAGCCGCTGGGTGGACGAAGAAATGCCCTACGGCGAGTACCTCGCCGTCCTCCACCTTCAGCCCGGTGAGCCGCCCGAGCTCTGATCTGCCACCGGCAGCGCCCTGCGGCGGCCACGTCGGACGACAGGGACAAATGATGGGTGGGGCCCGAAGCCATGACTTTCGGGCTCCACCCATCGCGGCCTGCTCGGCACGTATCAGGTCATGCACCAGCCGGAGTCGCAAGCCCCCTCATCCTCATCGACGTCATCTACCCCCGGGCTCTGGTCGGGGATGGCCTGGGTGAGCGGGACGCCGTACCTCGTGAGATACACGGCATCCCGCCCCAGTGCGGCCCGTCGACGGTTGATCGTCTCCTCCAGCCGGACCGACTGAGCGAACAACTCTGGCTCGTGCCGGCGCTGGTGGCGCCAGGCGTCGACGGTGCGGAAGGGGCAGAAGAAGCAGGAGCTCTTGGGCGGTACCGGCAGGCCGACCTCGGCGATGATGCGCTCGCAGTCGTCCCGGCGCAGCCCGAGGTCGAGCAGTGGGTACTCGATGATCTCGTGGGCTTCCCTCCGCCGGCGGTTGGCGCGATGGATTTCGTCGAGCGATATGCCGATGCCGACCACCGCCGGGGCCTTCGCGGTGGCGCCATGCTCCCGGAGCCACCGGCCGACCACCTTGATCTTGAAGTCGGCTGTGCAGTTGCGGCGGCCAGGAGCACCGTTGGCCATGCGGACCGGGATGGGGATCGACCGGGTGTCCGGCCGGTTCAGCCGCTGCATGAGCGTTTCCGCGGCCCCATCGCGTCGGCGCCGCCTGAGCTCGTGGACATCCAGTCCCGCACGTGCGGCGTACGGGATGGCGATCTCGCGAACGTAGGTGAGCGTTGCCGGGTGCTCGCTGTCGTCGCCGACGTTGGCGAAGAGGAAGGTGCGGAAGTCGATCTCTCCACGGGCCGCCAGCACTAGCAGCGCCGTTGATTGCACGCCGCCTCCGTAGGAGACGACCTTCATCGGGTTGTGGTTCGGCTCGCAGAAGGCGGCCTGTGGGTCGGTGTCGGTTGAGTCGGCGTTATGGGCGCCGCTGGTGCGCTGCAAGATCGACATGTGAGAGAGAGTAGGGATGATCCCGGCATTCATCAAGTGTTTCTCTCGCAGCTGTCGGCGAACGTGGGCGCAGCCAGGTGGCGTTGGACGTTCGGGATCGTTAGTTGGAGAGGGTCAGTTGAGTCAGGTCTGAGGCTTGATCACGACGGAGTAGCCCTGGGTCAGTACCGATTCCAGGAACTCCACGGCGGTGGCCTGCTCGTCGCTCGTGAAGGTTCGTGCTGCTGGCGCCACCGCCTTTGGCGGGCGCACGGTGGGGTTGCCTGACCTGCGACCGCGAGGCTTCTGTGGGGCACGCTGTCCTGCGCGGAGCAGGGCGATTTCGGCGGGGACGACGGATCGCTGCCGCTGATACGCATCCGCGATGATCGTTTCCAAGAGCCAGAGCGGAGAGCCAGAGAGAACGAGGTCTGGCTCGGCGATACGTCGACGGTTACGCCACCGGGAGACGGCCTGGGCGTCTCGACCTAGGACGCGAGCCACCTCCTGGATGCCGATGATCACAGGTAGTTGTTCATCCTCCCGCGGGACGTAGCCGTGGGAGATGGCAGCTTTGTAGGCGTCGAGCTGCCGCTCATCAACCTGCCGGTCTCCGACGCCGCCCAAGCTCAACACCGTCGTCAGCAACCAGTAAGGATTACCAGAAGCGACTAGGTCGGGCTCGGGGAGCGTGCCCTCCGTACGCCACTTCTGAGATGTCTGGCGTTCGATTTGGAAGAGAGAAGCGATCTCAGCATGCCCGAGCAGGTAGGGGACCCGCGCTTGAGCCATGAGGACCTTCCCGCACCTGAGTTCCTGCCTTGAGACCGCCAGGTGGGGCGCTGCCGCCACAGCTGGCTATCCGAACAGATCCTAGGCGAGTCCGCGGTTCAGGTTGGCGGGTCCGACGGCAGCTCGCCGGCGATCAGATTCGGGTGCGGGCCGGCCTCGGTACCGAGGTCGGCGTCACGTCAGGCGAGCGGTTACGACAGTTCTTGTCCGTGCCTGATTTCCCATGTTCCGACGTCGGTGTAGAAGCGGCCGAAGTGTCGAAGCCACGCGGCGATGGTTTCAGTCGCTCTCTTGGCCTGCTCATCGGTCAAGCCCGCCTGCTCCTGCAGTGCGTGCTGCAGCTCGACGTTGGTCAGGCGATCACCCTGCACCAGCGTTTGGAGGGCAGGAATCTGGCGCAGGCGGCTTTCGACCCAGTCCGTGAACTCGGTCTCGGTCAAACCCGCCGGTATGCCCAGGAACGCAAGGTCACGGAGGATGGCTGCTTCCACGGATCGCCCGAATTGGGCCCTTCCGCAGTAGTACGGGTACACAGTCTCCGGACGTCGCGTGACCGGGTACCAGCCCTGCTGTGCTTCCTCTCGTGGCTGGTCGGAGGCAGCAGGGCGATGGGCCTTCAGCAGCTCCGCTTGTTGTCTCACCAGGGCGGCCATGTGGGGCGTCGCCTCGAGCGCACGAGCCTCGATCTCGCTGAGCACTCGGGAGACTTCGGGATGCGCTGCTGACGCCTCGACCAGGATCTCGAGGTTCGGGTTCGGGACCCGCCCGGTGGCCTTGCCTGTCAGGTTGGCCGACCCGATCAGGCAGCGTTCGCCGGTGAGGTAGAGCTTGGCGTGCAGGCTCGGGCACAGGGCAACGCGCAGCCGCTTGTCGTCCTCCGCGAGGGTAATGATCTCGGGGTCCGAGACCCCCGCCGCCACCTCCTCGGGGATCCACCGCGTGATGCAGTCGATGGTCTCCACTGAGTCGGGGATGGCGGAGAGGGCGGCTGCCAGCACTTCGCGCTTGATGAAGGGCGCCACAAGGGTTACGCGTCCATGGGCGCCCGTCATCAGTTCTTCGATCTGCCGCCAGATGTGGGCGGGCTCGGTCACGCGTCGCCGGCCTTTCCATCCACGAAGTCGCGAGCGTACCGGCCCCACTCCCGACGCGCGTCCGCGATGCGTTCGCGCTCACGGTCAGGGTAGGTCTCGTCCTCCATGCGCGCCCAGGAGAAGAGCAGCAGCTTGAAGGTCTCGGCGGCCTGGTTGAGCCGGTCGCGTAGCTCGTCCGCGTCAGCGTCTTCCGGGACATCTTCGAGGACGGTCATCAACTGAGAGTGCAGGGGGTGCTTCTCGTTGAAGATCACCTGCAGCATGCCGGCCATGAGGTCGATGCTGAAGAAGGCGGAGGTGTCCTGAAAGCTGGAGATCCACCGTGCGCGAAGGTCCTTCTCCAAGGCCTCCTCGACCATGGACTGCGCGGTGTCCTCGTCCAGGTGGTGCCTCTGGGTGAGTGTATCGACCTGTTCCTGTCGCTTGGTCTCGGTAGTCGCGCCTTCGTCCAGCTCGTCGGTCTTGCCGGTGTGGCCCTCCTCGCTGCGGCGCTTGACGGCGTCCGTGGCCTTGGATGCGACGTCATCGTCGTGCCGCTTCTTAGTCTTGCGGGTACCGACCGTCTGCTGTTTCAGCTGCCGCCGGATGGCCGGCAGGAGCTTCTCCTCCAGGTAGAGCACGAGGTCGATGAGAGGAAGACGCGGATCGCCGAGTTCGACGAGGCGCTCCTTGAAGCCCTTGAAAGACTCGCCGGCCTCGGCATGGGCCTTCCATTTGAAGTGGGCCAGGGACGAGAAGATGGTGGCGCTCTGCTTGTTGTTCGTCACGCCGAAGATGGGGTCGAGTTCCGGGGGGAACTCCACCTCGATGCCCCACCACCGTTCCGTCGGGTTGTAGCCGATCGCCCAGGACGAGTCGAGGTCCAGCTCCCTGCCCTGGCGTACGAGCGAGATGCCGATGTTGCGGTCGGCGTGCTTGCCCCATGGGAGCGTGCCTGCGTCGGACGTGCGGCTGACGCCGTCAGGCCACGGGTGGCCTTCGACGTCGGCACGGCGGGCTTCCGGGCGGGCGATGGAGGCTCGGACCGTGATGTTGTGCTTCTTGCCCTCGTGGATGACGGGGAAGTGCGTCACGCCGGGTTCGGACTCGCTGCCCATGGAGAAGGGCATGAACATCGGCTTGTCCGAGAACGGCTCCGGGGTGGAGGTGTGAGCCATCAGGTAGAGCGGGTCGTTGGGTACGGCGTAGTACTCGCCGTCCGTGACCTTGCCGTCTCGGACGGGAGCCATCCGGAGGTCGACGCGTCCGTTGTGGAGGTAGTGTCGATAGACGCGGCCGATGAGGTCGGCGGTGTTCTTCAGGGTGGCGGCGGCTCCGTACCAGTTGACCTTGTCGAGGTCGGTCCAGACGACGAGCGTGCCGGTGTCGCTGAGTCCCTCGCTCAGGTCCCGCCATTCGTCCGGCAGCGGGTCGTGTGTGGGCTCAGGAACGTCATCGATCGACCCTTCCTCGATCTCTTTGAGATCGAGGTGCGTGTGCATGGCGTTGCCCGGGCCGTTGGTCCACGACCAGACGTCCAGCCGGGTGCACTGGGACATGCTGGAGTTGGGCAGCCCCATGCCGAAACGGCCGATGCGGCCGGGGTCGGCGCCCTGGCCGTCACCGTACTTCAGGGCCCGCCGCAGCTGCGGGGGCGTCATGCCGTGGCCGTTGTCGAGAACGGCGATCGTCTCTACGCGGTGGCTGGTCCGGGCGCTGACCTTCACCGGCTTCTCGCAGGCGAAGACCTCCACGAGCGTGGCCTTGGCATCGATGCTGTTGTCGATCAGTTCGGCAAGGGCGTAGGCGGTGTTCTTGTAGCCGCTGTCCCGCATGGCCTTGACGGTCAGCGAAGGGCTGACGATCCGGTAGTTGCTGCCGCCGCTGGTCACGCTATCTCCCATACGTCTTCCCAGTTGGTGAATGCTTCTGCCACGTCACCGAACCCGGGAAGTTCCGGGTTGACGACGGTGACGATCTCGCAGGTAGGGGTGCCGCCGGCCTTGGGGCCGCGGATGACTCGGCCGACCATCTGGCTGTAGAGCACCAGAGACTTGGTCGGACGCGCGATCACTGCCGCACTGGCTGCTGGGGCGTCGAAGCCGGTCGTCAGGACGCCGAAATTACACAGAACCATGGGGCGCCGACCGGACCCCTTGAACCGAGAGATGACCTGGCTGCGGTGCCGAGGGGAGGACTCGCCGGTTACGAACTCAGCATCGATGCCTGCCGCGGAAAGCACGGCCGCGATCAGTCGGCAGTGGTCGACGGACGCGGCGAACACCAGGATCCGGCGGTGTTGCTCCTGGAGCAGCTCCATGATCGTCTCGACAATCTTGAGGTTCCATTGCTCGTCCCCCGCGAGCTCGGCCATCATCGCGGCCGGGATGTCGAACGATCGTGCAAGAAGCTGCTGATCGCGGGCCGATAGGTGCATGCCGGGCTCAGAGGCCACGGTCCTCATGAGCGGCTTTGCCAGGTATCCCTGTTCGATCAAGGCCGTCACGGGGTTGGTGTAGCCCTCGATCTTCAGCATGACTTTCTGTCGGGAGAAGTAATCGGAGAGCTCCTCGTCCTTGGAGATGTCGGCCCACGTACGCCCAGGAGTGGCCGTCAGCCCAAGAAGGCTGGCGTCATGACGGATAGTCAACTCGTCGACGACCCTCTGGAAGGTGGGAGCGATGATCTGATGTGCCTCGTCGAACACGGTCAGGGTGCTGCGTGCCGCGAGAGTGGCCAGAAACTGAGGGTCCGACTTTGCTGTCGAGACGGCCTTCTCCAGGCCGAGAACGACTAGCCCGTCGGTCATGCCTGCGAGTTCCGCCGGGGCGTTGCCCCATGCCCTCAGAACGGGAAGCGGGCGGTCGCCGACTTTGGCCCAGGCGCGCTCGAACTCGGCGGCGGCCTGCTCCAGCAGTTCCTGTCCGTGTGCCAGCCACACCACCACGGTGGGTTCACGTTGCCGCAGATGGTCGCAGATCAGGCTCATGCCCGTACGGGTCTTGCCGACTCCAGTGGGCAGATGAAGCACTGTCCGCCGCGTGCCGTCGTACAGCAATTCCTTGACCCGGGCCGCCGCGTGTCGCTGATGCGGGAACAAGCCGTACTCGGGTGCCGTCTCCTGCTTGAACGCCGGCGGGAGGGACGGCACCCGATCGATAGTGAAGCCCAAGAACTCCAGCAGCTCGCGTCGCTCGTCCGCCGTCCACTTCAGGCTCTGAAGGTAGTCCAGCGGGGCCTGTCCATCACCCACGGAGCCGAGGCGCTGCGCCAGCTCCGCCCGCTTGGGGCCTGGAGCCAAGGCTATGAGAGCGGAGCGTTCGGCCTCGTCAGCAACCAGGCGCTCGGCGTCGATGGCGATCGGGGCCACGGCCCGCAGCCGGTCATCTGCCGCTGTGCCCCCCTCGATCAGATCGAGCAGGGCGCACAGCTGATCGCCGAGATGTGCCCGGATGTACGACATCGGCGCATCGGCCAGAAGCGCCTTGAAGGACATCCCCGGTGACCACGTCGTCACAGCATCACCGGCCCGATGCGTGGCGGGCAAGAGCCCGCACGCGCCTCGGTCAGCACAGTCATCATGAACCCACCCCCGGTTCGAGCACGCCAAGCACCGCCAACGGGCAGGTACTGCCATGTCGCAGCGTGCGAACCACCCTAATCGGGAGCACTGACAACAGGAGCATCATCAGACGAAAACCCCAGCCAGGACCGGGATTTGTCACTTAATGACTAGGTTCTCCGACCCCTCGGGTGGATCTTGCTGCGAGCGAGTTGCGTACACATCGCCAAGGGGTAGAACATTCGTTCGATAAAAGGTCTGTGACATCACGCTTCTGGGTGATTCAAATAGTGGATCTTGTTGTGTGGATAGGATCGCTTCGTGCTCCTGGTGGAACCCTGGATGCGGGAGCAGCTTTCCACCAGCAGTACATTGGTGTGCGACACGAGCGGAGCGGGGTGGCGGATTATGAACAGGCCGGACGGGTCTGATGTGTCCTATTTTGACTACAATGCCACCGCCCCGATCCGGTCTGAGGCCCTCGCGGCCGCTCTTGAGGCCATGCAGTTGGTCGGAAACGCCTCAAGCGCGCACCAACCGGGACGGCAGGCGGCTCATCGGGTCGACGTCGCCCGTCGGCGGCTAGCCGACCTCCTCAGCTGCTCGCCCGGCGAGATCATCTTCACGTCCGGGGCGACCGAGGCGAACAACCTGGCCCTCCGTGCCGCGTTCACTGCCGGAAATCCCCTGGTCACAAGCCCTGTTGAGCATCCGGCCGTCCTGGAGATGGCCCGCACGGTCACCGTCGAGAGCCCCGAGGATCTTGTGCTGCTGCCGGTTGGCGCTGACGGCCTGGTGGATCTCGACGCCCTGGATCAGGTCTTCGCGGGACGCCATGGGGGTGTGGTCTCCCTCATGGCAGCGAACAACGAGACCGGCGTCCTCACCGACCTCCGCGTCGCGGCCAAAGCGGCCCGTGAAGCCGGTGCACTCATCCACACGGACGCCACTCAGATCATTGGCCGCCTCCCTGTGGACGTTGCTGAACTCGACGTCGACCTCTTGTCTCTGTCGGCCCATAAGTTCGGCGGTCCGCAGGGAGTTGGAGCCCTGTATGTACGGCGCGGGGCGCCGCTGCCGCATCGGCCGCTCCTCGTGGGCGGCGGACAGGAGCGGGGCTGGCGCGCGGGCACGCTGAACGTGGCAGGGATCATCGGGATGGGGGCAGCGGCCGAGGCCGCGCGCCGCGGCCTCAACGAGGAAGCCGAGCGGGTCGCGGCCCTGCGTGACCGACTCGAACACCTGATGGTCGGTGCGCTACCCGACTGCCGTATCAACGGCCGGCGCGATCAGCGCCTGCCGGGCGTTACAAGCATCACCTTTCCGGGGGTGCCGGCGGACGCAGTCCTGGCGGCCATGCCCGACGTCGCCGCCTCGGAGGGCAGCGCTTGCGCATCCGGCGCTCCGACGCCGAGCCATGTGCTCCTGGCGATGGGATTGTCCCGAGAAGACGCCGACAGCACGATCCGCTTCTCGCTGGGCTACGCCACCACGGATGCCGAGATCGAGCACGCCGCGCAGGCCGTCAAACGCGCCGTGACGCAGGTTCGCGTCGCGCTGACCGAAGCCCACGGTCCTTGCTGACCGTCGCCCTGTTAGAGCAATCGCATTGGACACAGAGAGGTCCCGGATGTCAGACAGCCGGCTTGGGGAAGCCGCCCATTTTGCCTTCGCGCGACACGAAACGTTCGCGCCCCGCTTCGGCTGGCTGCACAAGGCATACGTGCAGGTGAAAGACGACCCGAGCGCGTTCCTCGCGGACGACGCGCCGGTGTTGTTCGGCGTGGGCAAGAACATGGTCAACGCCATGCGCTACTGGTCGCGGGCGTTCAAGCTGACCCGCGAGCACTACCCGACACAAGGAGCGCGCTCCAAGTACTCCTTCCCCACGTGGGAGGCCCGCTGGCTTCTTGACGAGGATGGCGCCGACCCGTACCTGGAAGAGAATGGCAGCCTGTGGCTGCTGCACTGGTGGCTGGTCTCCTCCCGATCCGGGGCCAAGAGCCACGCACCGACCTGGTACGCGGCCTTCCACCTCGCACCGTTCTCTCGGTTCACGGTGACAGACATGGCACAGGTCGTCACCCGGCACGTGAACTTCTCTTACAAGGAGAGCCCGGTCGAAGCGTCAATCATCCGCGACATCGACTGCCTCACCAAGATGTACGCGCGCAGCGCCCCGGAGAAGGCCGGATCCCCGGGCAGCTACGAGGACCTGCTCGCCTGCCCCTTCCGGGATCTTGACCTGCTCACCTTCGTCGGGACGCGCGGCAAGCCCGAGTGGCAGTTCACCAGCGGGCACCGCACCACGCTGCCCGCCCGGGTCCTGGCCTACGCCTGCCTCGACTATGCCGCTAAGTTCTCCCGCCAGCCCAACTCGATCTCCGTGGCCCGCCTCGCCAACGAGCCGGGCTCTCCAGGACGCGCCTTCCGCGTCCGGGAGAACGAGATCGTCATGGCGCTGCAGAAAATTGCCGCGGACCACCCGCAGCTCAACCTGACCGAGGCCGTGGGACAGCGCAGCCTCGCCTTCACAGCCGACCCCTTCGTCCTGGCCTGGGAAGTGCTCGACGAACAGTACGACTTCGTCACCCGCCGCCCCGGCTTCCCCACTCGCGAAGAGTGGGCCGCCAAGTTCCCCAAGCTTGCCGAGGCCGAGCAGAAGGAACTCACCACGAACACCGACACCACCGAGCCACTCTTTGAGGAGACCGCGTGACCACCGCAACCCCCACGCGGGCCTCCAGCAGCCCCGCAAGCTCCGCCCCGCAGTTCCCCGCAGGCATCGAACTCGTCGGCTCCCAGATGCGCTCGACCAACCTCGAGCGCGATGTTGCGGACGCCCTGCACGACCCCTACGTCGGAGCCCGGGCTGTCGACGTTCTGGAACGCATCGCGAGCGCGCTGGCCGACCAGCGCCGCACCCGCGCCTGGTCGTTCACCGGTCCTTACGGGTCCGGCAAGTCCACCCTGTCCAACTTCATCGACGCCCTGCTCGGGCGGGACGCCAAGCGGCGCAGCGAGGCCGAGCGCATCCTCGACGAG
Source organism: Streptomyces sp. GDS52 (assembly GCF_052246875.1). Classification (NCBI taxonomy): domain Bacteria; kingdom Bacillati; phylum Actinomycetota; class Actinomycetes; order Kitasatosporales; family Streptomycetaceae; genus Streptomyces; species Streptomyces sp. GDS52. Next base: position 1,651,797 of record NZ_CM125966.1, on the reverse strand, counting down.
GCCAGTCCGGCTCTCGCCCAGCGCCTGGCCGCAGCACGCGACGCTATCGCCTCCGATGGATTCCTCGGCGGCGTGGCCACCGCACGCCGCGAATCCCTGGTCACCACGCTTGCCCGGGCCCTGCACACCGCGGCGGAACGACGCTGGGGCAAGCGTGTCCCAAAGGCCATTGCCGAGGCTCTCGCGGCATGCGCCGACCCGGACAGCGCCGGCGCCAAGGACATCCTCGACGCCGTCACCGCACTGACGGCGGACGGGCAGCAGCCTCTGCTCCTCGTCATCGACGAGTTCGGCAAGACGCTGGAACACCTCGCCGGCCACAACGAGTTCGCCGACGCCCAGCACGACCTGTTCCTGCTGCAGGAACTTGCTGAGAAGGCGGCCGGCCCCAACGGGTTGCCCGTCTACCTGATGACCCTGCAGCATCTGTCGTTCATGGACTACGCCTCACGGTCCAGCGAACTCAAGACCCGCGAATGGGCCAAGATCCAGGGGCGCTTCGAAGACATCACCTTCGTCCCCCACCACGGCGACTCCCTACACCTGCTGCGCCGTCGCCTTGACCGCTCGGCCGTCAGCGCTGCGGGGCAGGCCCTGATCGCCGCGTCGGCCGAGGCGTCCGCTGGCATCTGGGCGGAGCACGGTCTTGGGGTCTTGGCCGAACTCGGGCCGGACCACTTCGCGGGCCTCTACCCGCTGCACCCGATCACGGCCCTTGCCGCGCCCATCCTTGCCGCTCAGATCGGCCAGCACGACCGCAGCCTGTCGGGCTTCCTCAACAGCGGGGAGCCCAACACCGTCCGCTACTCGCTGGCGCAGCACAGCAACGAGAAGACTGACCGCGCCAGCACGGTGCGACTGCCGCAGTTGTACGACTATTTCCTCAATTCCGGGCGCACCACCCTGCTTGCCTCCGCCAATGCGAGCCGGTGGATCGAGGTCGACTCGCGCATTCGGGATGCCAATGGGCTCCCGGACGCAGACCAGGACGTCCTGAAGACCATCGGTGTCCTCAACCTGATCGACTCCGACGGAGCGCTCAGCGCCACCGCGCCGATGATCCACTTCGCCCTCCACGATCCCACCGACGTAGCTGACCCCGATGCCTTCGCGGCCCTCGAAGAGCGGCTCGCCGACCTCGTCCGCCGAGGTTTCGTGGTTCACCGTGAATTCAGCGGTGAATACCGGGTCTGGCAGGGCACGGACGTTGACATCGACGGCCAGATCAAGGAGATCATCGCCCACCTCGATGCCTCCTCGGTCATCCGCCGACTCGGCAGCCTCGTCCCGCAGGCATTCGTGGCCGGCCGCCACAGTCAGGTCACCGGCATGATGCGCGTGTTCTACACCGCGGTCAGCGGCCCGGAGACCAAGACCGTCGCCGCCCCCGATGAGCTGAAGGAGCCCGCCGACGGCCTCGTCGTCTTCCACCTCGGCACCGACGCCGACCGGCCCAACGTTGACTCGCCCCTGCCGGTACTCGTCGGCACCACCCCCAATCCCGACGTGGTGCTCACCACGGCCACCTACCTGGTCGCGCTCAAGGAACTCAGTAACGAGCAGGGCCTCGACCACGTCGCCCGGCGGGAAGTCACTGAGCGGATCGTGCAGGCTGAGGCCGAGCTGCTGGAGCTGCTGCAGGACGCCTTCTACCCGCCATCCTCCGAGGCATCGTGGAGCCTCTGGCACAGCGGCATCGCATCCGGCGTAGAGCCCGCCGTTTCCGGTCTGACGGCCCGCAGCCTGAGCGGACTGGTCTCCCTGGCCTGCGAGTCGGTGTACCCGCACACGCCGCACATCCGTAATGAGATGCTCGGCCGTCATGTCCTGACCAGCCAGGCCGCCCAGGCCCGCGGCATACTGCTGACGGCTATGCTCTCCGCCTCGGGGGAGAGAAACCTCGGCTTCAGTGACGGCTACCGTGCCGAGCGCGCCATGTACAGCGGTGCTCTGGCCTACCTCGGCCTGCACCGCGAGAACGGGGTGGCCCAGGCCGAGAGTCAGCAGGAGAGTCTGCTTCCGTACGGCTTCTCCCCGCCTGGCGAAGGACACGAGCACGCCCAGCCCGCCTGGAATGCGCTGAACGAGGTCCTGACCAGTGCCACCGAGCGCCTGGGTATCGAGGAGGTCATCCGGACCCTGATGAGCCCGCCCTTCGGGCTCAAGGCGGGTGTTGTCCCGGTGTTCCTGATGCCGGCCCTGGTCATCCGCCGCCACGACGTCGCCCTGTTTGAGGAAGGCACCTATCTGCCCCGGCTGACCATCGATGCGGTCGAGCGCCTCGTTAAGGGTCCAGGACGATTCTCGGTGAAGTACACGCCAGCCGGAGACGGTCAGCGCGGCAGCATCATCAAGAAGCTGATGGTCTCGCTCGGCGTGGAGGCGCCACGGTCCAAGGCCCTGCGTAACCCCGACCTGCTCGCCGTCGCCAGCGCCCTGATCATGCGGGTGGCCGACCTCAACAAGTACGCACGCACCACCAAGAACATCTCCGCCGACGCCCGAGTCGTGCGCTCCACCATTGCCAAGGCAGTGGACCCTGATGAGCTGATCTTCCACGCGCTGCCGAAGGCCCTCGGCCTGCCCGAAGTCCCGGCACGCACGCGTGTCAACGCGGAAGTAGCGAACACCTACGTCGAACGCCTCGCTGCGGCGGCGGACGAGCTCGTCGCGATCGACAGTCGGCTGCGCGCCGAGGTCGTCCGGGTCCTCGCCAAGGAGTTTCGCCTGCCGGCCGAACTGTCCCAGCTGCGCACCCAGCTCGCGGCCCGGTTGCGGGGCTTCGCAGACGCCGTTCTCACACCGGAACTGCGGGGCTTTGTCGACTTCGTCCTCAGTGACAGCCTTGAAGACGATGACTGGCTGGAACCCATCGTCGTACGCCTCACCAACTCCGCCCTCGGCGACTGGGACGATCACGAAGCCAAGGTCTTCCCCCAGAAAGCCCGAGCCATGGCCGCGGCCCTCGACCGCGTTGGGCACCTGCATCATGCTGGGCGTGAGATTCGTGGCCGGGAAGAGAAGCTCGACGCTCAGCTGTTGACCTTGACCGACAGCGCCGGTGTAGAGCAGCGCACCCTGATCTACGTACCCGAGCAAGCCCGCGACGAGGCCAACACCCTCGCCGCCGACATCCTGAAGCAGGCCGAGAAGGCACTCGGCCCGGACGGAGCGCGGATCCTGCTCGCTGCCCTCGCCCAGCGCGTGACCGAAGCCGCGACAGCGGCGAGTGAAAGGAAGGCACAGGGATGACCGACGAAGCCGACACCCAGAAAGCCCGGCACGTGCTCGGCATCTCCGGCGGCAAGGACTCCTCCGCGCTCGCCGTCTACATGCGCGACCGAGTCCCGGAGATGGAGTACTTCTTCTGCGACACCGGCGCCGAACTGCCTGAGACCTACGAGTACCTCAACCGGCTTGAGGCCGCCCTGGGCAAGTCCATCGTGCGGCTCAACGCCGACCGCGACTTCGACCACTGGATGGAGGTCTACCAGGGCACCCTGCCCAGCCCGCAGATGCGCTGGTGCACCAAGAACCTCAAGATCAAGCCCCTGGAAGACTGGGTCGGCGACGACAAGGTCATCTCCTACGTAGCCATCCGAGCCGATGAGAACCGCCTCGGCTACGTCAGCACCAAGCCGAATATCGAGGCTGTCTTCCCTTTCCGCGAGGACGGCGTTGACAAGGACGGCGTGATGCGCATCCTCGACGAGGCCGGCATCGGCCTGCCCGACTACTACGAATGGCGCACACGCTCCGGCTGCTACTTCTGCTTCTTCCAGCGGAAGCACGAGTGGGTCGGCCTCAAGGAACGCCACCCCGAGCTGTACGCCAAGGCCGTGGAGTACGAGGACAAGGTCCGATACCGGCACACCGCCATGAAGGGCCGCAACTACACCTGGTCACAGGGCGAGTCGCTTCCGGAGTTGATAGAGCGCAAGGACGAGATCGAGGCCAAGCACCAGGCGGCTCTGGAGCGCGCGGCCAAGCGCATCAAGCCCAACCGGCCGCTCCTGGAAGTGCTTAGCGACGCACTTGATTCTGACGACGACGAAGCCGGTTGCTCAGTTTGCCATCTGTGACCTTGAGGGTGCTTTCCTTCGTCATAGGGGGGCGGGCCGGAAACGGACAACTTCCGGCCCGCCCCCCTATGGGGTTCGGCAGTTCTGAGGACCAGTCCCAGTCCTATCTGTGGACTTAAAGCTATTCGTCGACTACGTCTTCAGGTGCGGTGGGCGGCGGCGGCGGGGAGAAGAATACCTCAAGGCAATCCCGGAGAATCAGCACTTGCACTTCATAGCCGGTCTGCGTGTCCTTGAGTACTCTTGCTACGTGCGGGAAGATTCTCTCCGGGGCTCTATGCGCTGTGTCGGAGTCCTGCAGATCGATGAACTGGAATTGAGCAGACTTCGACTCGCCTTCCTCGTAGGCGATGAGGAGATGGACATCCCGCGGACTCTTGTCTTCCCGGTCAAAATCCTGGGTAATGGACCCTGCTCGGATCTTGAACTCAACGACCCGGAGATCCGACTCGGCCGGGCCCTTGAGGACATCGGCACTCTCGCCGACACGCTGGATCACTGCCCGTGCATCGTACCTATCCCGCTGCGACAGCCCGTACCAGCTGAATTCAGGGAACTTTCCCATGCCGGCCAGTTCGAAGAAAAGAGCGATCACGTCGTTCTCGTCGGCAGGAACTTTGCGGATCGTTAGCTCTGGCCGCATCAAGTCCTTCCTGGACCAGAAGGCGACGGATCGCTCTTCTTCCTCAAAGGGGTCAGCTTTGCCAACAAAGCGTGATGCCGCGTTCTGGATAGTTGACCGGTACGCCTCGTTGACGAAGCTCTTCAGCAAGCCAACCAGCCGCATATTCTTTAGGTGGTACTTTCCGTAGTTCAGTTCTGCGTCGACATCAACGACGATATCGAAGCAGCGCACGTACTGCTGGTTTCGCCCCTTGGTCAGATCGGCCGAGTGCCGAGTGACGACTCCGTTTGCGCTGAATACACGCTGGCTGCCCCCTGGTAGATAGCGTTCGAAATGAGGAATCCGAGCAACGGTGAGGCGCACGTGGTTAATCTTCGGAAAGAGTGCCTTTTTGAAGGATTCCATGCCATCAGGGAGCTTTCCGCGCGCATTGGTGAGCAAGGCTTCGAATTCATCCGGCGTGCGGTATTCAGTGACGTTGAAGCCGTTATGTGTCTTGGGCAAGTCAACGCCGCCTGCCCCTAGATGTTGGGAATACAGAGCAGGCTTTGGAGGTTTCGCCCAGGAAACCGTGTCTCCCATGGTGAGGTAGCCGACCGGTGCCTGAAACGTAAACTCGGGCTCGTGGTCGAACAGTTCGTCGAGAGGGCTGCCGATGGCGGTAGCCGGGTTGGTGCACCTCACCGTGATATTGACGGCCGTGTCCTTGAGGGCGTCTGGTACCTGGGTCATACCGAGGTAGGAAAACCTCTTGAGGTCGCAGGCAAGGAGAGCCGCAAAACGGGTGGGAAAATTGCCGCTCTGAACTGCGTTCGCGAGAGTCTGACCGAAGTCTGACCGAAGTCCCCTTGGGAGAGCCTCCTCCTGGACTTCCTGGAGGTAATTCATCGGAACTTTGGAGCTGTTCCGGAAGCGGTATGTGATTTCCGTGCCGAGGGTTTCCAGGGGATCCGGGTCCGGATCAAATTGCTTCGGCATCGTGAAGCTGGGCCGCGCACTCGGATCCTGGTCGAAGTCACAGGCGTTTTCGACTGAGAACTTGAAAGAGCCTTGCGGTGTCCTGGACCGGATGGTGAAATGCTCGGAACTGAAAAGGACTACCTTGAGGCCAACACCTACCTGGCCGGCAAGCTTCTTTCCATCTTTCTTGCCGCCACCCAAGAAAAGGAGCTTTGGGTCATTTGGGAACCCTGCGGCGTCGTCGCGGATCGACACTTCTAGGGTGTCGAAGTCGATTCGTATATCAATCTTGTGCTTCCCTTTCGGTGCCTCGCGCACCGCATCCAGAGAATTCTGGAGAACCTCGCCAATGAAGATGTACTGGGGAAGGTAGGCATCGATGGTTTGGCGAAGTTGCCGGACGTAGTTCTCTGATAGGGAGTCTGGATTCAGAAGGTCATACGTATCAGACATTCTAGTATCCCTGCAGGTGTGGCGGACACATACTCAGGACCTCGACTGATCACTCTGCCAGACTTCCAGGGCTCCCGAGGGTAGTTCCCCACAATCGACCTGCCGAAGTCTGGACCGCTGGCAGCGCCGTCAGGAGCGGCAGGGAAACGTCCCTTCGTTGTAACGCGGGATGAGCTCTAGGGCGTGTTGCGAAAGTCGATCTTGGTCGTGAATGATCACTTGCCGTGGGGCGTGGTGATCTGACGAACGACCAGTGGGCCCGGCTTGAGCCGTTGCTGCCGCTGGGCAAAAAGCCGGGCCGTCCGCCGGTGTGGACCCGGCGGCAGTTGATAGACGGCATACGGTGGCGGACCAGGACCGGTGCCCCGTGGCGCGACGTGCCGGAGCGGTACGGGCCGTGGGACCGGGCCTACGACCTGTTCCGGCGCTGGCAGCGCGACGGCACCTGGAAGCGGATCTTCGAGCAGTTGCAGGCCGAGGCCGATGCGAAGGGCCTGATCACGTGGGACGTCAGCGTGGACTCCACAACCGCCCGGGCCCACCAGCATGCCGCCGGGGCGCGTAAAAAGGGGCACTGCAGAAGGAGCCTCCCGGCGGCGTCGCCACCGAACCCGACGACCACGGCCTCGGACGCTCGCGCGGCGGGCTGACCACCAAACTGCACCTGGCGGTCGAGCAGGGGCAAAAGCCGCTGTCGCTGCTTGTCACCGCCGGCCAGCGACACGACAGTCCGCAGTTCCAGCCGGTCCTGGAGGGGATCCGGGTGCCCCGCATCGGTCGGGGCCGGCCGCGAACCCGGCCGGACAAGGTTCGCGCCGACAAGGCGTACGGCTCCCGCGGGAACCGCGCCTATCTGCGCAGACGCGGCATCGGCTGCACCATCCCGGAGAAGGCCGACCAGGTCCGCAACCGCCAGAAGCTCGGCTCCCGCGGCGGCCGTCCGCCGAAGTTCGACAAGGCCGATTACAAGGAGCGCCACGCGGTGGAGTGCGGGATCAATCGCCTCAAGCGCCACCGTGCGGTCGCCACGAGATACGACAAGCTCGCCGTCCGCTACGAGGCGACCGTGCTGGTTGCAGCCATCAATGAGTGGCTGTGACCAGCACTTTCACAACACGCCCTAGTACTACAGCCGGTGGTTTCACGGTGAGTGAGCAGCAAGTAGGCGACCTCTTGGACGAGCCGACTGGTACGCCCTTGACCTCAAGTCCAGTTGAGTTTCTACGGTCGATCTCGTCGAACCGACTCAGACAGCGACAGGGGTTTCAGCCATGGAGTACTCGCACAGCGACACCGACCTGATCAAGCAGCCCATCGGCTACTGGAGTTGGGCGGCCTACAAGGCCGTCATCGCTCGCACCCGGGCCGCCCTCGCGGGGATCGGCACTACCCAACCGCAGTGGTGGGCTCTCGCGCAGGTCGCAAGCGCCGACACCGTCAAGACCCGTGACGAAGTGTCCCACCTCCTTCGGAACTATCTCGACACCGGCCCGGAAACCATGGAGTCAGAGATCGACACGATCATCGCCCAGGGTTGGATCACCGAGGATGCCGAGGGACGCCTGGGCATCACGGCTGAGGGCAGGGCGTTCTACGACAAGGCCGCAGCCCTTCAGAACGAGCTCTGGGCGGAACGGCACGCGGGTATCTCCGATGACGAGTACCTGACCGCCCTCAAGGTGTTGCAGCGGTTCATCCACAACACGGGCGGGCGAGCTTGGCACCACTAGTGTTACGGCCGGTGGTTTCACGGTGAGTGAGTTCGTGCAGCTCGGACACGGTAGTGGCTGGTCCGGGCCCGGATTTGGTGGCGGGTGCGCCAGCGGTGCCAGTGCATGGCCAGCCAGGTCCGTGCGGCGCGGGCGGGGGCGAGGACGATCCGGTCGTACAGGCGGCGGATCTCGTTCACGGTCGGAGGCTGGGTGTCGGCGGCTGGCGGGGTATTAGCCGGCTCCGGACGGCGGCCATGAAGGCCATGGCGAGCATGCAAACGGTGGTGTGCCGGTACCAGGAGCACCACTTGCGCACCTCGTGCTCGTCCAGCCCCACCTGTCCCTTGGCCACCTGGAACGACTCCTCCACCATCCAGCGCTGCCCGGCGGCCGTCACCAGCGCGGCCAGGGTGGCGCCGGGGCCGGTGTGGCACAGGAAGTAGGAGATCTCGCGCACGAGCTGGCCAGTCTTCTTGTCCTTCTTGTTGAGCACGGTGGAGCGGCGGATCAGCAGGTGGCGCTCCAGTCCTTGGACGGTGGGTGCGAGGTGAACGGTGGCCCAGTCGTAGTCGCGAGGGCCTTTGGCGCCGTCGGCGCACGAGCGGCGCTCGAACGTTTCCTCGGGCACGAGGGCGTACAGCTCGCGGGCTTGGCGGGTGCGCTCGTCCGGCAGTGGAACCACCTCGTCCTTGGGCACCGCGAGCACGTAGCGCACACGGCGCTCTTCCAGCCAGGCGCGCAGTGCGCGGCACTGCCCGTACGCCTCGTCGGCAAGGAAGTAGGTGAAGGGCACGTCGGCTTCCAGAGCGCGCTCCAGCATGCACCGGGCCAGCTCTGGCTTGGTCGCCACCGCGGTGGCCCTCTCGGGCGGGATGCCCTGCTCGGCACAGCGACGCTCATGCTCGGCGGTGGTGCCGGCCCAGTGCCTGCCGAGGTAGAGCTCGCGGTCGATCAGGGTGCGTCCCCGGCTGGAGCCGTAGGACAGGTGGACGCTGACCTGGGCGTTCTCGATCCTGCCGGCCGTGCCGGTGTACTGGCGGGCCACACCGACGCTCTTGGTGCCCTTCTTGATATCGCCGGTCTCATCCGCGATCAGGACCGCGTCGTCGGCGGCCAGGGCGGCGACCGCGAAGCCGCGCACCCGGTCACGCAGTTCGTCGGCGTCCCAGGCCGCCTTGGCAAGGAAGCCCTGCAGCCGGTCGGGGTTGGGGTGCCCGGCCGCCTCCGCCAGCTGCCACATGTTCTTGCGCGGCACCTCGCTCAGCAGCCCATGCACCATCGCCCGCAGGTTCTCCCGCGAGGCTGGACGCGCGAACACATCGTCCACCGAGGCGCACAGCGCTTCCAACTCACCATCCAGCGACCGGATTTCGAACTCGTTCAGCTCGCCCGTCCGCACCACGCCCAGCGTCAACATCAGTCCCACGAATGGAGCAACGAGGCACTCGCCGTCACGTCACGTGAACCACCGGCTGTAGTACTAGAAGGCTCATGAAGACTTTGCTGAGTGGCTGTCCAGCCGCAGGCAGGACTCGGTGACGCCTTTGCGTAGCGCAGGTCTTGTGAGGCTCGCGCGCGGTAGGCTACGGACGTGACCCCGCGATATCCCCCGTTCGCGGGGTCCCGTGCGTAGCCGCGAGCTGGTGGGGTGCCAGCGCCGGTTAGCGGTGTGGGCTCGGCTGTGTCCTGGGGACATGCGGAGTGACCGCGGGCAGCGTGACATTGAGCTGAGGACGCTGTGGCCGCGTGGTGGTCTTGCGTTGACGGGTACCGGTGCCGTGGGCGAGTTCCTCGGTCAGGCGGGCGATCACCGGGGCGGGCGTGTACGGCGAGGCGTGGATGGCCCAGGCGGGCTGGCCGATGCTGGGCCCGGCCCACAGGGTCCAGGTGACGAGGGTGCTGTGCGGGCTCTGGGCGGCGAAGGCGTCGAACTGGACGCCTGCGTCGCCCTGGGTGGTCTCCCAGCGGATCCAGCGCCCGTCCACCGTGTGTCGCCAGCCGGCGTCGGTGAGGGCGCGGGTGGCTTGGGTGACGGTCTTCTCCGTGGCGGGGCTGCCGATGGCGGTCTCCCAGGCGTCTCCTTCGGCGAGGCTGTCCAGCAGGGTCTGGAGCATGGGTGCGGGCGTAGTACCGGTGATGGTGAGGTGCCACATGCGGTCGGAGACGGGGGTTTCGTAGGCGGCCACGGTCCAGGCGGTCTCGCGGGGATGTGCTTCGTGGACGCGCTCGATGCGCAGGGTCTGGGATTCGTGGATGGCGTGGGTGGTGTCGTCGGACCAGGTCCGCCACTTCTCCCAGTCTCCGTGGGCGTTGAGGAACTGGTCGAGGGCGGCGTCGTGGTCGCCGGGATCTGCGGTGTAGGCCGGGACGGCCTCCGGTTCCGGGCGGGCGGGCTCAGGTGCAGCTGTGGGGAGGGTGCCGCGGGCTTCGGTGGCGGCGCGCTCGGTGTCGGTCATGGGCGCCGGGCCGGGACGCATGTCGGCACCGTGGAGCTTCTCGAAGGCGACCAGGGCTTGGGCGGGTGAGTCGAAGGTGTCGGCGACCTGTCGCAGGTGGTCCTCGCCGTGGAGGTAGACGCTCTTGCCGCTGCCGATGTCGGTGCCGACCGCGACGGTGGTGTGGCCGTCCTCGGCGTGGGCGTGGATGAGGAGCTGGCCGTGACGGATGTCGTCGTAGATCTTCTGGGCCTCGTTGGAGACCTCGCGTATCTCGGTGCGGGTGCACCAGGGCATCGGGTAGCTGGCCCAGGTCCATTCCTCGTCCATGGCTTCCCGCAGCCGGGGGGTGATCTCGACGGTGATCCCGTCAGCCATCAGGTGCTGGGCTGCCTTCTCGGCCCAGTACGGCTCTTCGTGGTCGATGCGGACCAGCACCAGGACGTTCTTGGCCACGACGGTCCAGTCGGCGGCCTCCAGGCCCACGTGGGGGACGTGGGCCTGGGATCCGGTCAGGACCGCGGTCACGGCGCTGGGGTGAGTGGGGTGGGTGTCGAGGCGGACGTGGGCGTCGATGGAGGTGGGTGGCACGGTGGGTGTGGTCTCTCCTGCCGGTGGCCGGACCTTCGGGTCCGGCCACCGGCATACTCGGGGCGCTATCGGGTTGCTCGGGCGGTGCGGGTTGCGTGGGCGGCCGTGGTGGTCGGCGGGCCGGCGCGAGTGGTGGGCGCCGGATGCGGTCGCTGCGGCTGCACCAGTCCGGTGGCGTGCTGCCAGCGAGTCCGTATCGCGTCGAGGTCGGCTAGGGCGCGGCGGGCGCTGAAGACGAGTTGGAATGGTGTTGTCGCCGGGTCGGCGGCGTACGTATCGATGCGTCGTCCGGTGTGGGCGGCGGTGGCCAGGAGGGAGCGCTGGAGGGCGCGCTCGCCCCAGTGCTCAGCGGAACCGGCTGGTTCGGCGAGGATGCGGAGCACCTCGCCCGGTTCGCTCCCGTCGTCCAGCAGGCCGCGCTGTTGGGCTTCCCACAGGACGGTGACGGGATCGACGGGATCGCGGCGGCGCGCGAGGGCGGAGAGGCACTGCCACAGTCCGGCGTGCAGGGGATGGGTGAAGTCCCCCGGGGTCAGCCAGCGCATCGACTCGATGTCCGCGGGGTGGGCGGTCGCGGTGGCGAGCAACAGCTGTTCCTCCTCGACCGCCTGGTCGTGGTCGGGTACCGGCGTCGGCGGTGGTGGTGTGGTGCGGGGTAGGGCGCCGGCGCGTGGAGGGAAGCGGGCGGCGATGTCGTCCACGACGGCGGCGAGGGTGTCGGCCTCGGCGAGCACCGTGTGGACGGGGTGCGGGAGGGATGTGTCGCGCACGGTCTGGACCAGGCGCTCGGCGGCGGCCCGCAGGCAGCGGCGGGCGTGCTCGGCCTCGACCATCCGTGCGTATGCCGGCGCGTGCCGGGGCCACGGGCAGACCTGGATCAGGGTGTGCAGGTAGGAGGCGGTCAGACCACGCGCCTCGTCGCGGGCGGCGGCGAGCACCTGGTCGAGCCACTTTGTGTTCCTCGCGTGCTCGACCGGGTCGGGGGCTGGCAGGGCGCTGATCGCGGCGAACAGGGCGGCGTGCGTGGCGGTGGAGAACGAGCCTGCGCCGATCCCGGTCACCCTGCTGAGACGCTGCGGATCGAGAAGAAGAGCACCGAGGAGGGCCTGCTCGACGTGGAACACCGGTGACGGTGGCGGGATGGAATCGAGTTGGTCTTCGTCGGGATCGGAGGTGCGGTTCATCAGGCGGCCAGGGTGAAGTCGTCGGGATTGAGGGCGACGCCGAGGTGCGGGGCGAGGAGGTGGCCGGCGAGTAGCGGGGGGACGGCGTTGCCGATCTGGCTGAAGGTTTGGCCTTTGTTGCCGGCCCAGGGGTAGTCGGCGGGAAAGGTCTGGAGGAGCCCGGCCTCGCGGGCGGTGATCCGGATCGGCTCGGGGACGGCCCGGGACGCCGGGTCCTCTCGCTGGGCGGTGGGAGGTTCGGCGATCCAGGTGCATTCGTTCGCGCGGTGCCCGAAGAACAGCGTCCCCGCTGGCTCCTCGATTGACCTGACGGTGGCGTTGGTCTGGTTGTTGCTCCGCAGGGACCAAGCCCAGCGGTGCGCCTCGGAGACGAAGGCGGGCGCCGGGCGGTCAGCGTCCCTGCTTTCCCGGGTGCCGTGCCGGGCGGCCCGACCTGCTCCTTCCCGGCGGGACCGCAGGAGGACCCCGTCCGGCTGCGGCGTCCAGGTGCCGCGGTCACGGGCGCTGACGAGGGACTTCCGGGAGCCGGACGGAAACGGCTCGGGTCCGCCACCGGGTCCGCCTCCGGCACAGACGGTGGGGACGGGGCGGTCGGTGGCACCCCAGCCCAGGGCCTCGGCCATGCTGACCCAGCGGGCGCGACCCGGACCGAACAGGCTCTCGGGCTCAGCGGCTTGGGCGTGCGTCGGAGTAGGCGGCTGGGCCGTGCGGACGCGGGAGGCGAGAAGGATCGCTCGCCTTCTCGTCTGAGGCACCCCGTAGTCGGCCGCATTCAGGATCCCGCACCACACGGAGAAGCCCCAGCGACGTAGCACGGCCGCGTACTGCTTCCACAGAGACAGGACGTCCGGCACTTCCTCCATGGCGACCCACTCCGGCTCGCCGACCGTGTTCAGAGCGTGCAGGTAGCGCATGGGCTCGGCGGCCAGCAGCGAACGCTCATCCCGGCAGGCGGCCAGCAGCCGTTCGCGGGTGTCGCGTCCGGCGGCGAGATTCTCGACCGCCTCGTGCACGAGCGGCTGGTCCACAAGACCCAGGCGCTTGCCAGCCATGCTCCACGCCTGGCACGGCGGGGATGCGATCAGCCCGCGTGTCCGGCCGACCCATGGCCACGTCGGATACATCGCCACGTCGGTCCGGATCGTCAACTGCCCTGCGGCCACTCGGGTTTTGCAGGCCCATTCGTCCCATTCCAGGCCGACGTCCCGCACACCGAGCACGGTCAGTGCCCGGCTCCATCCGCCCGGTCCCGCGAAGAGGTCGAGGATCAAGAGGCCAGCCCGAGGTCGTCCTGTGCGGGGACGTGCTTGGCGACGGCGCGGGTGGTGATGGCCTTCGAAGCGCGGGCGGAGGCGGCAGACAGCTCGCCGGCGCCGGGCTCCAGGTACCAGGGGCGCAGGTCGAGCATGGCGGCGCGCATGCCGGTGGCGAAGCACAGGGCGGTGCCCTTGGGCAGGGCGCGGATGGCGTCGGCGGGCAGGATCCGCTCCTGGCGCATCGACACCGAGGTGGACTTGCCGGACTCGGAATGGGAGGTGGAGGTGGTCTCGACGTCGTGGTCGCCGATCAGCCGGGACAGCTTGTCGGCGAAGTCCGGGTCGTCGATGCCGGAGCCGATGACCTTCACGGTGGAGGCGGACCACATGGCGTCCATGCCGGCGTCGCCCCAGACCTTCTGGCCCTGGCGGTAGGACTGCAGGATGGTGATCGGGATGATTCCGCGGCTGCCGAGGTGGGAGTACAGGTCTGGCAGGTCGCTGATCTTGCAGACGTTGGCGGCCTCGTCGAGGATCGCGAGCATCGGTGGGTCGAGGCGCCCGCCGGCGCGCTCGGCCTGGGCGGTCGCGGCCCGCATCACGGAGTCCGCGCACGCCGCGATCAGCGCGCTCGCTCCGCCTCCGCCGTCCTTGCTCAGCAGATAGAGCGTGTCGGTGGAGGTGACGAACTGTGACGGGCGGAACTCGGGGACGTTCTTCTGCGGGGTGACCCAGGCGGCGATCTCGGAGTTCAGCAGGGCGGCGGCGTACTGGCGGGCGGTCTCGTAGATGCCGTCGCGGGTCTCGGGCGGGCCTTCGACGGTTCCCTTGAGCTGGGCGGCGACGGCGGTGAAGTCGTGGTCGCGGAGGATGTCCAGCGGGGTGCGGTCGGCGGGGAAGGCGAGCCACTGCATGACGTCGGGGATGGGCCGGTCGTCGAGGGCTGCGGCGAGGAAGAGCTGGGACAGGATGTTGGATCCGGCCTTGGACCAGAAGTCACCCTGCTGGGAGGCGTCCACGCTCGCGGCGAGGAAGTGCCCGGCCAGGCGGCCGGCACCGTCCAGCGTCTTGGCGTCCGCGAGGGGGTTCCACCACATCTCGCGGGACGCGTGGGCGATCTGCTGCGGGTCCATCGACCACACCCGCCCCACCGTGTTCCGGGCGTCAATGGTCGCGGTGTACGCGTCGCCCGCCGCCTTGTTCGAAGTCAGCAGGACCGGGCCGGGCGCGTTGAGGATCGAGGGGATCGCCAGCGACGTGGTCTTTCCGGAGCGCGGGGCCATGATCGCGACGGCGACGTCCTCGTACCCCATGCGGACCTCGTGCTTCGTGCCCTGCAGGTTGCCGAGGAGGACGCCGGTGTCCTTGGCGTCGATGCGCTTGGCGGTCCTCAGGCTCGGCCGCAGGGAGCGGGCCTTGTCGGTGATGGCCTTGGCCATCAGGGGCTCGATGTCCCGGGGCCTGGCCATGCCGACGATCTTCTTCTTCCGTCCTCCACCGGTCTTGTGGCGCGACCACAGGATGACGGCCGCGGTGGCGAGCGCGAGTAGCGCGGTGGCGGGGACGATGCGGGCTCCGATGAGCAGGGATGTTTTTCCGGCGTGGGGCCAGAGCTGGTCGGGGTGGAGCAGAGCGGTGGTGGGCGCGTATGCGGCCCAGGGCTGGCTGGCCAGCCAGGCGGTGATGTTGCCGGACAGCCAGGCGAGGTGGGCCAGGGGGACGACGATGGCGGCCACGCCCAGGAGGAGGCGGAAGGCGATGTCGTAGCCGTCGGAGGGCTTGCTGGTGGAAGGGGGCAAGGGCGATGCGCTTCCGGGCGGAGGACAGAGGGCGGGAGGCGTGGGTCAGCGGGTGCGGCCTGGGTGGGCCGACGGGCATCGTGGGGTGCTCGGGGCCACTGGAGGTACGCCACGGCGGGTGGCGAGTGTGCGGATGCGGTTCTCCAGGGCGAAGGCGATCAGGTCGACAGGCCCGTTCGCCTCGGTCCGTGTGATGCGGTTCGGGTCGACGGTCTCGGGAGGCGGGGGCACCACTACCTCCGTACCGGGGTGGTCCGGTCGGCCACGGGCATCGGCTTCGCTGTCGGCTGCGGGGCCAGGTGTGACCGGGTGCTGCGGGCGGTGGTGTTGATGTCGATGGCGGCGTGGCCGTGGGTGGCCCAGTCGTCGAGGTAGCTCCATGCCTCGGCGTCGTGGTCGGCGAGCGTGTCGTCGTACGTTGGCGTGCCGGGCCGGGCGGTGAGGGGGAGGCCGGCGCAGGTCTGCTGCCACTCCTGGTGCAGGGTGCCCAGGCGGTCGAGCGCGTCGCGCAGGGTGCCGAGCTGCCAGGCCCAGCGGGGCTGGACCGCACGGGCGGGCAGTTGGGCGAGTTGTTCTTCTGCAGTAGCGAGGAGTTGCCGTGCGGTGGGGCGGACGGCCTCGAATGCTTCGGCGGTCTCGCGGTCGCGCTGGCGCTGTCGGAGGCCGTAGGCGTGCTCGTCGAACGGCCAGCCGTCGAGGTCGGTGTTCTCTTCGGAGTAGTAGTCCCAGTTGGCCAGGATGAAGGTGCTCTCGCGCAGGAAGGCGGAGAGCTGCTTCAGCGCAGCGCGGTGGGAGGCAGGTATGGCGGAAATGACGGGTCCTTGAGGGGCGGTGATGTTCGGAGTCCCGCGTTCGGTGGTCATCGCCGCAGGGAGGCAGGCAGGGATGGCGACGGAGCGGGGGCCTTGGCCGTCTCGGGCTGAGGACGCTGCCGGGCGGCACGGGTCCGGGCACGAAGGGCGCGGAGTCGCTCAGTGTGTGCGTCGACCACGTGCTGCGGGGACAGGGGACTTGGCTCCTGCACGGCGCCGTGCGCGGTGCGGTCGTACATGCCGCGCTGGAGCGGGGCGGGGTCGGCGAGTGCGGTGACGAAGGCGTCCACCAGGCGGGTGGGCGTCCGGGCATCGAACCAGGCGTGCCACAGCCGGGGGCCGCGGGGACCGTGCCTGGGCTCGTGCGCCTCCACGTGCCAGGACACGGCGGCGTTCCGTTCGGGGCGTCGTTCGACGCGGCACGCGGCGTCCGGCGAACTGATTACGCCGCGCGCATCGATGAGCCAGCCTGCGGTGTCCGCCGCGTCCAGGGGGTCTCGTGGCTCGGCGGCCGAGGGGGTGACGAGGGCGTCGGTGACAGCGCCCAGGACCTCGGCGGGGACGAGTTCACCGAATTCGGCGTACCAGCCGGGCTCGGTGTTGGTGGGCTCGGCCCGCAGCCGCCATCGAGCGGTGGTGGCGGACTGCGGGTCGAACTGCAGGCTGTGCCGGTGGTCCGGGCTCGTCAGCATGATCTCGGGACTCAGCGGGTCGGACGTGCGTGTCCATCCGGCCGCGGCCAGGCCGTGGGTGACGTGCCGGCCGTCGCCGGGGCCGGCCAGGTGGCGCGGACTGGTGTCGAACGGGACGCGCCAGGCGTGGGTGTCGGCGAAGGCGGCGAGCTGCCGTTCGCTCACGGGCACGGGCCGCACTCCGGCATGGTCTCGGGCGCCTTCCGGTACAGGCCGCGCAGGTCATCCAGGACGTAATGGAGGACGTGCTGGTCGGCCTGCTCCCACGCGGCGGTGCGCAACTCCTTGATCAGGAGGTCGGTTTCGATGGTGTGAGGGGTGGCGGGGTGCTCCTGCACGGCTCGGGCCAGGGCGCGCAGGGCGTCGGCGAGCTGGACGGGGACACCGGTGTATTCGTCCAGCAGCGGCTCGATGAGGCCGAGTGCCTCGGCGGGCTCGGGGTTCTCGCGCAGGTACTCGGTGAGCCGGGCCAGGGTCTGGGCGGCGGCGTGGATGTCGCCAGGGGTGGGTGCGGGCACGGGACTCCTTGGGGGGTGGGGGACGGAGGGGTCAGCGGTGGGCGCGGGCGCCGCGCTGGGTGGCGCGGGGGCGCGCGGTGGTGGGGGGCCGGTTGGTCTGCCAGGAGGTACGGGCCCAGGCGGTGGCGCGGGCGGCGGTGATGCGGGCTTGCTGCCAGGCGCTGAGCTGCGAGGGGAGGACCGAGACGGAGGTGGTGCGGATCTGGGCGCTGTGGGGGACGCGTCCGCGGGGGCGCATGACGGGCTCGGGGCTGGCGAGGGCGGCGGCGTAGCTCTGCACGAGGTGCATCGGGGTGGTGGCGGTGAACTGGGCTGTCCAGCCGTTGCCTTGGTGGTCCTGGGCTCCGGACCACCACATGGTGTGGCCGTCGGGGGCTTGGTGGAACTGCATCCAGGCCGAGCGGTCGGGGCTCACCGCGGTGAGGTGGCCGTCGCCGGGTGGGAGGTGCCAGCGCTGTTCCTGCAGCGGAGCCCAGACGTTGGGGGCGTGTGCGGAACGGGGGCGCGTGAGCGTGTCGGTGAGCCCGGCGACGATTTCGACCGGTGCTTGGCGGCCCAGGATCGCTGTCCATTCCTCCTGGTGGGCGGTGGCCTTGCCGTGGATGGTCCATCCGCCGGGTTGGACGAAGGGGTCGTACCCGATGCGGATGCCGCGGTCGGGGCTGTCCATGAGCAGGGGCCCGCCGGGCTTTGACCGGTCCCGCCACCCGCAGGCGCGCAGGAATTCGGAGACGTGGCGGATGTCTCCGCCACCTGCGAGGGCACGGGGCTTGATCAGGTAGTGCTGCTCGGCCTGCTCGCCTGGACTCCAGCTGTGCCATTGCTTTTTCTTCACCGGCGGCGCCGGACGACGAGTGGTGCGGCGTTCGGGGGCGGTGCGGGAATGGGGGCAGGGCGGGTGGTCAGTTCGGTGAGCACGTCGGTGTGCTCACCGAGGTCGAGCGCGATGTCGTGCAGTTCGTTCGCGGCCCGGCCGAGGGCGAGCCAGACCTCGGCCGGCAGGATGCCGCGTTCGGCCTGGTCCTTGGCGAAGTGGGAGCCGGTGACGACCAGGTGTGTGACGCGGCCGAGGATACCGTCCTGCGGTTCGAGGACCCGTGCGATGACCTGAGCGGCCTCATGCGCGGGGAGTTGGGAGAGATGGTCGGTGAGCCGGCCGAGCTGGCGCGCGATCTCGTCGGCCAGCCGGATCGGGTAGGGGGCGGCGCGGGGCATGGTCCTCCCGAGCGAGGGGCGAGGTCAGTGGTGGTGGCGGTGGCAGATCCACATGGGCCGGGGACCCCCGTGCCGGGGAGCGGTCGGCGGACCGGTGTGCTCGCCGATGTTTTGCGTCACCGCCTCCTCCCGGCGGAAGCCCTGGTGGCAGCCGGGACTGGCGAAGGCGTCGGCGGGGTGGCGGTGGGCGGGATCCGGCCCGAGGGGTGCTGGAGCGCGACGGCGATGCCGTGCGCGTCGAGCTGCGGACCGATCGCTCGCACGGCGCGTGCCTGGGCGGTGGTGTCGTCGCCGCTGAGGCGGTAGGTGCCGCTCTCGTCGCGGACGAACCCGTTGGCGGCCAGGATTTCGGCGGCCTTCTCGCTGACAGGGGTGGCGGCGAGGCTGCTGTCCGGCTGCCAGGTCAGGACGACCCGGTTCGGCTGGGACGGCTGGATGCCTGCCGCGTTGTAGCGGGCCTGGGCGAGGGCCGTGTCGAAGCGGGCCAGTAGGTCGCCGGTGACCAGCTCCGCGCTGTGGAACGGGTCGTCGGTCAGGACGATCCCGTCTGGTTCACGTAGGCCCCGGAATGCCTCCGTGGGGAGGTTGCTGGGGGCGACGGCGGCGATGAGGAATCCGGCCCGTCCGGGCCGGTCGAGGACGACGAGCTGCGCACCGTCCTGGCGGGTGAGGACCGCCGCTTGCTGGAGCGGGTGCTTGACGAGGGCTTGGGCGACGAGGTCCATGTCCCAGATACGGTCGGTGAGTTCGGCGAGGTCGTCCTTGTTCTCGGCCGGGTGGTGACTGCTGGTCCAGGTATCGGGCAGTTCACCGGCGAGGACATCGGCGAACGAGACAAGGCGTCCGGAGTCGTGGTCGTGCATGTCTTCCTTGATCAGGTGGGATGGCGTCAGCGGCGAAGTCCGACGACGGTGGGTGGAGGCGGTACTGGTACGGCACGTGGTGGGTCGGGCAGGCGCAGATGGTGGAGCGTTCGCGCTCTGTGGCGGGAATCTCTTCCGCGTAGGTGCTGTGGCCGGGGTGCTGGGTGTGCCGCTCTGCGAGGTAGCGCAGGCGACACGCGGGTCGGCGGCCTCGTCCATGCCGTCGTGGAAGTCCGCGGTGGTCTGCAGGATTTCCTCAAGGGCGGTGAGGGTCTCGTCGTAGGAGGCGGTCAGCTCGGTGAGGACCTCGGCCCCCTCGTCAGTGGTGGCCTTGCGGATGCACTCGGTGAGCTGTGCGACCTGGGAGCCCAGCGGCAGATAGCGAGGCGGGACACCGGGCGGTGTGGAAGTCCTTGTCGCAGTCGACGTGGTAGCCGACGGCTCGCAGCCGGGCTACGGCTTTGGTGGCGAGGCGGATCTCCTCGTCCACCGTGAGATCGATGGGTACGCGGTGCCAGGTCTCGTGGAGCTGGACGACAGGGACGAGCCCTGCGCGCTGAAGAATGCTGTGGGCCTCGGGGGCGCTGCCCCGGGCGAGGACCTCACGTCGGAGTGAGGGGCACGGCGGACGGCCAGGAATCGGTCGGTCAGAGGCAACGGGACGAATCTCCTACGGTGATCGTCATGGGGTATTTCGTACCGTGGGTGGGGCGGTGGCAACACCGGTTCGTCCCAGGGCCTCGCAGAGCGGGCCGCGCGGAGTGTGGGTACGGGCGCTGACTCGGGGGATCATGGCGGTGTTACTCAGATGGCCTTGGCGACCTGGGTGGCGGAGGTCGCGGGCGGAGTGTGGTGATCAGGGAGCGCTCGCGCGCCGGGGCGGCAGACGGGCAGGCTCATTGGCCGCGCCTGATGTCGGCAATGTGCACAAGCTGGCCGAGGGCTGTGGTGGTGTACCAGCCGCAGTCGATCAGTGCGTCCTGCCCTGCGTACTTCGGCAGAAGGTGGTCTTCCATGGCGCGCAGGTGGATCAGGCAGTCCGGGCAGCGGCGCGAGAGGTGCACGAGGTAGCGCGGGTGGCCGGTGATGTAGGTCTGGGCTCCGCCGGTGGCGTCGCGCAGCCGCCACCCGTCCTCGTCGGTCGGCGTGTGCCAGGAGGGGGCGACGACACGCATGGCGTCTCCCCACAGCTCTCCGCCGGTGACTCCCTTGAGGACGACGATCTGGTCGCCGGCCTCGAAGTGGGCGTGGGTGACGTCCCGGGAGGGGGTGAGCGGGTCGGGGGTGGGCACGAAGGCCAGAGGGGGCGGGGGCGGGCAGGGCTCGGTCACGGAAGGTCCTATCCACGCAGGGCGGGTGGCGGCGGGAGGATCAATGGTCCGGAGGATCGCCGGTTTGGCCAACCGGCGATCCTCGGCTACGTTCCGGGCCGTCCTTACTGGTAGGGGTTCTCGGTTCCGCGGTCCGACTCGGTGGCGGCGTCGAGGAGTTCGAGCAGGTCAGAGCCTTCCGCGTCGCGCTGG
The DNA here is from genome assembly GCF_052246875.1 of Streptomyces sp. GDS52. Taxonomy (NCBI): domain Bacteria; kingdom Bacillati; phylum Actinomycetota; class Actinomycetes; order Kitasatosporales; family Streptomycetaceae; genus Streptomyces; species Streptomyces sp. GDS52. The sequence continues at coordinate 1,631,077 of NZ_CM125966.1, read as the reverse complement.
TCGATCCACCAGCCGGCCCTGGTGATCGCGCGGGCCCTCTCTTCCAGCTCCGCCCAGTCGTTCTCGTCCCAGGCGCCCTCGACGACCAGCGCGGTGTGCGCGGCGATCATCAACTGGTGGCGGGAGCGCTCACCCCAGTCGAGGGCTTTCTCGGGGCCTTCCAGCGGCGGCATGTCGAATCGTTCGGTCCACTCGGCGGCGGCCTGCCGTTCCTCGGCCCGCTTGGTGGCGAGCCACTGCTCCTTGGATTCGGTGTCGGCGTCGCGGGCAGTCTTCCAGCAGTCGGTGCAGTTCTTGGTTGCGAGCCAGCGGGCGAATCCGGCCCGCTTGTCGGCGGGGCGGTCGGACAGGTCGTGGACGACCTCGTGGCCGCAGTCGTGCGTGATCGTCCACTGTGTGCGGACAGCCATGAAGAGATCTCCTAGGTTCGGGGGCGCTACGGGCGGCGTGCGGGCGCCGGGGCCCGGTGCGGCGGGGCCGGGGGGCGTGGTATTCGAGGTCGGGTCTTCCTGGTGGTCGGTGTCAGCGGCGCGGCCGTCGCCCAGGCGGAGCCTGCACCGTCATGGCCGGTGAGCGTGGCGTCGGCGACTTGGGGGCGCCTGGACGCAGGTCGGGGGCGAGATGCACTGGGTAGCGGGCGGCGGTGAGCATCTCCGCGGCCCAGGTCGCGTGCTGGTTCTCCCAGTCGCGTCCCATGTCGAAGGGGAGCCGGATCCAGTGGCCGCGCAGGGCTGGCTCGAAGAGAAAGCCGGCGTGACGCAGGATGTCCGCGGCGAGGGAGTCGAAGCGGCCTTCGGCTTCGACTTCGCCCCCTGGCCCGCGGGTGATGCGGATCAGCTCGGTGTCGGGGGTCACCGGGACCGTCCAGTGGTGGAAGCGGTCAGGTGAACGGTCGGCGCGTAGGTGGGCTTCGACGGGATCGAACGTGCGGACGGCGGCGAGGTCGTCGGCGCCGCACGGCGCTGCGATGACTGGCTGGCGGCGGCCCGGGCGATGCGGCTGCGACGTTCGGTGAGTCCGTTCGGCCGGTGCGGGCGTGGCGGGTTGGCCGGTGCAAGGGCGACGTCGGCGTCGACGTGCACGGCGTAGCCGTGGCGGCGCAGGTCTTGGGTGGCCTGCCGGGTGCGGCGCGGTCCGTCACGCTCGGGCTCGGTGAGCCGGTACAGGCCCGGCGAGCCGGGTACGGGCTCGAACTGCTCCCGCACCAGGAACCAGTGGGCCAGATGGGCGGGCATCAAGGCGGTGGTGGAGGCGACGAAACCATGATCTTTGTGGGTGCCGAAGACGAAGTGCGTGCCAGGATCCAAAGAGGAGATCTCCTTACGGTGGGCAGTGGGAGGAGTCAGCGGCGGGGCGCGTGTTGGCCGTGTGAGAGGGCTTGGTGCGGTAGGGCGGAGGCTGGGACTGTGCGCTGCCGAGGGGGAGTTGCCGCGCGAGCCTGGCGAAGGAACGGCTCGCTGTGGGTGAGCCAGGTGCCCAGGACAGCCCGGAGCCGGGCGTCCCGCTCCGTTCGGGTGAGCGACGCATCCCCGTCCAGGGCCGCGGCATCGGTGAGAGCGTCGGCCAGCTCGGCGAGCACACGGGCGTCCCCGGGCCAGGTGGTGGCAGCAGGGCGGCACCGGTCGAGGAGGACGGGAGCATGCTGGGCGACGGTGAGGAACTCGGCCCAGGCCCGGTTCAGGAACGTCTCGGCCGCCTCGCCGAGTGCGGTGTCGCCAAGTGGGGGCGCGTTCCTGTACCGGTCCGAGGCAATGATGGCGGCCCAGGCGTCCTGCTCGGCGTGAATGCGGTCGAGGGCCTCGGCGACGGTTGCGATCCGGCGGGCGTGGACGGCGCGTTCGTAGGCGGGCAGGAAACGGTCCACGATGCCCCGGGCCGCGCGGCCGGCGAACGGTGGCAGAGCGATGCTGTGCGGGGCGTGCGGGTCGCCGTATCCCTCCTCGAACGGTTCGGGTGCGAAGGCGCCGATCAGGTAGCCGGGTTGGTGACCGGGACGTTCGACGAGTAGCAGGGTCGTCCCGGCTGTGTCGGTGAGGGTGGCGGCGTAGGGGATCCGCTGGGTTTGGACGGCGCGGACGAGTTCGCCGCTGTCCCACAGCCACGGCACCAGGTCCTGCTGCCATACGGGATGGGAGTAGAGCTCGATGCGTGCGTTCCACTGGCCGGGCAGCAGGCGGGCGATGTCCCGGGCGGTGTCGCCGATGAACCGCCGACTGCTGGTCATCACTTTCGCCCCGTGCGCCGTGGCGTGACGGACCAGATTGGCCACGGTGGCACGCGAGGCGTCCTCGTCCACGCCCGGCAGGTGGAACACCCAGTCGTCGCCACGGCGGAAGCCGGCTGCGGCGAGCGCCTGGTGCGCGGCCTTGTACCTCTCGCCGTGGCCGATGGCGACGATCCCGGTATCGCGGCCGTAGGCGAGAATGATCTGCGCGTCAGCCATGGGCCGGCACTCGGCGGTGGGAGGCGCTACACAGGGCACGCCGGTACCGCCAGGTGTGTGGCCGGGCCGCGGTCTCCAGCTGGTTGTCTCTGTGCTGGGCGATCACCTGCTTGGAATGCTTGCGGGAACGGTGGGCCGACAGCGGGCGCAGGACTTTGAAGGCGGGGCTGGTGATGGTGACGGCCGCCACCAAGTAGTCCTTGCCGGGGACGAGGCCGCCCATCGGGGCCGCCCGCACCAGCTCGGTGCGGGCGATAAACGATCGGGTCGACAGGGTGGGCCTCCCGGGGTGTCAAGCGGCTACCGGCCGGGTGCGGGGCCGGTGCGCGGTGCGGGCGGTGGATTCGGAGGCAGGCCAGACGGTGCCTGGGGACGGCCGGAGTTGGGTGCCTTCGGCGGTGCCGGTGCGGGGTCGTACTCGGCGCGCAGGACGGCCAGGTCGGCTTCGTCGGCGACGGCCAGTACGGACAGGCTGCGGCCGGCGGCTTCCATCAGCAGCTTGGGCGGAGACCCCTGCTCCGCGAACCGGTGGCGGTCGCCCCACCGAGCAATGGCCACGAGGAGGTCACTCATTGCGCTCAGAGCGGGTTGGGCGGCGTCCAGGAGGCGTTGGGTGACGGCGCTGACCTCGGCGGGTGTCTCGGCTGCGGCGAGGGCGGCGAGATACGGGGCCGGATCCGGCACCGGGAGCGGCTCGGCGGGGAGCGGATGCTGGGCGAGGAACGGCCCGGCGTCCCGGCGTGCCCAGCGCAGCAGGTCATCGCGGGTGGCGATGCCGAAGTGGGCGGCGGCGATCTGGTCGCCGTCGCGGCCCGCATTGTCGTACAGCTCGAAGTCGGGATGCTGCATACGGTCTCCTAGACGGCGGCGCTGGGTCCGCTCGCCTCGGCGTCCGTGCGGCGGCATCCGTAGCCCAGCAGACGGGACGGCTCGGGCGCAGTCGGGACGGCGGCGACGTCCGAGCAGGTGAAGGTGTAGGTGAAGGCGGGGCGGGGTGTGGTGCCGAGCCAGGCGCGGTCCCGCTTCTCCGGCACGATCTCCAGACCCGGCGCAGCGACGGCGTCGTGCTGGGTGTGGTTGTGGGAGAAGACGACGAGCGCGCCCGTGGAGGTCTTCAACGCGTAGCTGTCGGGGAACTGCGTGGCCGCGGAGGCGAACTGGGTGGTGCCTCGGGTACCGAACTTGTGGATCGTGTCGTGGTGGCCCTTGACCTGCCGCTTGGCGGCCTCGGTGGGGGCCAGCACCTTGCGTCCGGTGAGGTCGCCGCCGGTGGCGAAATTGTCGATCACGGCCGAGCGCAGCAGGTCGACGGGAGTGGCCAGGGACGTGGAAGCGGGGTCGACTGCCGTGGCGTAGCCGTCCTTGTCCAGCACGATCTTCGGGAGCTGGGAGGGGTTGTCGAGGTCGACGGTGGCGACCATCTCCCACCGCTTCGACTTCGCGTTCTCGGCCAGGACCAGGACGCGGGCGTACTGCTTCTTGCTGCCGGCCCGGGTGACGGCGGCGAACCACCGCTGCTGCCGGTGCTGCAGGCGCGGGATGTAGAGGTCGGTTGCGGCGAGGTCGTACGACCACGGCCGGTACGGCTCGCGGTCCGCTTTCGGTAGGGCCTCGTCTTCCTTGAGGCCGGCCAGCGACATCGCGTACCGGGGGCCGCCCTCGACGGAATCGAGGAGCGCGCGGTCGCGCTTGAGGTGGGCGAGGTTGTTCGTCGTCGAGTAGGCGGCGATGGCGTTACGGGCCTCGACCGGGGTGAGCGCGGGGGCCAGCTTCGGTGCGGCGCTGGGCGCCTTCGTCTGGTCTGCGGCAGCAGGGGTGGTGCCGTCCGTGTCGCTGGAGCAGGCGGTCGCGGCGAGAGCGAGGCAAACAACGGCGGTGATCAGGGGCAGAGTGCGGCGGGTGGGGCGGATGGGGGCTCCTCCTGGCTGGGGACGGGAAGGGGCGCGGTGAGCGGTCGGCTCACCGACGGTGGGCGGTCACCGAGGGGCTGGTCGGTACGGGGGCGGCCGGGCGTGTTGTGGCGATGGCGGGTGTGGGGGTGTGGCGGAGGTTCACGCCGATGCCCTTCTGGGCGAGCTGGTGAACCAGCGCTCGCAGACGCAGGTCGCGGCCGTCCTCGCCGTATGTGGCAGGGAGCAGGAACGCTGCCTGGTGGGGGTGGTACTGGAAGCCGAGCACGTACAGGTCCGTGCGGGCGTCCTCGGGGACGCTGTTGTACGGCGTGCCGAGGGCGTCGTCCTGGTACCAAGTCAGGGTGACGACGCGCGCCACCTGCGGCGGCTCAGGCCGGTGGGGAGGCTCGGGCTGGGCGGCTGCGTTGTGCCGTACGGCTGCCAGGGCGATCCGGAGGCGGGGCAGGACCCGTCGGCTGACGGCGGCTGCGGCACGGGCCGGATCGTCGGGGACCGCGATTCCGGTGGGCTCGTCGACGCCCCTGAAGTGGTGTGGCAAGAACCCTGCGGGCTGCAGGGGAGCCACCAGGTACTGACGGGGGTGGCGGGGGCGCTCCAGCACACAGAGCTCCTCGCCGTCTGGTCCTCTGACGAAGCCCGTACGGGTGTTGGGCCAGTCGAGCAGGGCCGAATGGGTCGGGCCGCGGTCCCAGACCTGGTCGGCTATATGAGGGTCGCTGGGGAGCCGGAAACCGATGTATTTGCGGCACCACCCTTCGGGCAGATGGGGTGCGAGTGCTGTGGCGAAGGCACTGGCGCGGCTCGGATACAGGTGGGCCTCCTGGAGGTAGGGGGGCAGTGATCGGCCAGGGAGGGAACCGTCGGCGGTTGTGGGGCAGATGAACGGCCGAGAGCGCGGATCGGTGTTTGTGAACGCCCTGGCGTTTGTCTCTATGGACGTGTGTTTCTTCGACGCGTGGGCAGTCCCCTGAGCTGGAGGTGCAGGTCGGCCAGGGTTCACTCGCGGGGGTGAAAATCTCGACGTTCCGTCGGGATTCATGAAGGTTCGCCGGTATCCCTGACACATGCGCCGGATCCCTGAACCGAGGCGCCCATGACCCTGGCCGTGGTGCGCAACCTGTCGTCCCCGCGGGGCCTGCGGACGCAGCAGGAGACCGAAGACTTTGAGCAGGAGATCGTCGACCAGTACGCCTTGTCCATGGCCGCGGCTGGCCTGACCGACGGGCATGTCGGTAATGCCCGCACCGTGGTCATCGACTTCGCTCGGTCGCTGCCGGGGCCGTTTTGGACGGCCACGTGTGACGACGCGGACCGGTTCCTGACCGGGCTCCGACGCGAGGGGAACAGCGCCAACACCTGGGCTGGCAAGGCCGGTTTGATCGCCCAGTTCTACGACTTCCTGATCACTCGCTACCAGGGCGATATCCACGCTCTGACCGGCAGCGTTGTCGAGCAGCCGATCGACGAGTTCAACCGGCCGCCCGGCAGGCACCAGGCCGAGGTGCGGATCCCGCCGTCGGACGCCGAAGTTGATCAGCTGTTCACACAGTGGCGCGCGTCCGTCGTCGATGCCCGCAAGTACCTGCCGGCGGCGCGGAACTACTTCGCCGCGTCGCTGTGGCGTCGGCTGGGCCTGCGCATGAACGAGACCGTCATGCTCGACATCCGGGACTGGCGGCCGGACCTGGGAGAGTTCGGCAAGCTCCACGTCCGCTACGGCAAGGGCAGCCGAGGCCGCGGACCCGAACCCCGACTGGTGCCCGCGATCAACGGCGCGGATCGACTGATCGACTGGTGGCTCGCCGAGGTCCGCCACCAGTTCGACTCGGACTGGTCCGACCCCGACGCTCCGATGCTGCCGAGCGAGCGGCACGATGCGGACCTGAACCGCTGCCGCCGCGTCGGGGACGACGCCTTGCGCGCCGCGCTCACCCAGCAGACGAAGCTGTGGCTGCCGGCGTGGGCCGGACGGCTCACGCCGCACGTGCTGCGGCATTACTGTGCCTCCTCGTTGTACGGCGACGGGATGGATCTCAAGGCACTGCAGGAGCTGTTGGGTCACGAGTGGTTGTCCACGACGACCCGGTATATCCACGTCCGCAGCGACCACATCGAGCGGTCCTGGGCGCAGGCCAACCAGCGGCTGGAGGCCCGATTCGGACTGGAGGTGTGACGCGGTGCAGTGGAACCTGCGGATGAAGGCGGCCGAGTGCGGCATCTGGAAGTCCGCAGAGATGCGCAGACTCCTCGCCGAGGCCGGCCTGGAGATCAGCACCGGGAAGATGTCGGCCCTGTGGACCGGCACGCCGACCACGATCCGCCTGGACGACCTGGACGTGATCTGCGCGGTCCTGGACTGTGATCCGAGCGCGCTGCTGATCCGCGAACCCGAGAAGGTGGCGGCTCGGCGGCCGAAGAAGGAGAAGGTGGCGTCCGGGGAGTCCGAGGCGCCGGTGGTCATCAAGCCACGGTTCGGCAATCCACGGTCGGAGCCGCCGCTGTGACCAGACCGCCGTCGAAGTGCGCCGTGTGCCAGGTCAACCGGGTCGCCTGGACCAAGCCGCGGATGGACTTCTGCTACGCGTGTGTGCCGGGCGGACCGGTCACCCCGCCCCCGTGTCGCGGGTGCGGCTCGGCCGACTACTTCAGCCAGGGGCTGTGCGACGTGTGCCACCCCGGTGCCCCGCTGCACCCCGGCTCGTGCCGTGGATGCCTGGCCTGGGGCGTCCACCGCGCCAACAACTGGCACTGCTGGAGCTGCCGTTGGTGGTACACGCACTACCCCGAAGGCGAGTGCATGGTCTGCGGCCGGTACACCCCGATCGGCGATGCTGGCACCTGCCGACTGTGCCTCGTGGAAGGCCGCAGGACCAAGGAGCCCGGCCGGGCCATCGACTACGACGCCGTGGCCCGGTGCGGCCAGCAGCTGTACCTGGCCAACCTTCACGTCGCCTACGCCCGTGGGGAAACACGACGCGCCTTCGCCGCGCGACAACGGCCTGGTCCCGAACCACAGCTGCCTCGTCGCGACCACTTCACCCCGACGCGCTGGCGGCAGCTGCTGTTGTTCCGCATGCCGCCCCACTCCGCCGACCGCACTGCACTCAAGCGCAAGATCACGGTCCCGGACACGGACATGCTCGCCTATTGCGACGGCATCCTGCGTGACCACGCCACCCGGCACGGTTGGAGCAAGAAGCTCACCAATGAAGTCAAACGCTCCCTCAAGCTCCTGCAGGCCCTCCAGGACACTCCCGGTGCCAAGATCCACGCCAGCGACGTCCTGGATCTGCCCCGCCTGGGCGGAACCGCCCTGTCCACGTTGGAGATCCTCGACGCCGCCGACCTGCTCATCGACGACCGCACGCTGGCCGTTCGCCACTACTTCGCCAAGCACACTGCCGACCTGCCACCGAAGATGACCGACCAGCTCCAGATCTGGCTCGACGTGATGATCGACGGCAGCCGTCAGGCGCCCCGTCGGCGCGCCCGCCATCCGCAGACCGCGCACCTCCACATCCTCGGCATGGCACCGATCCTGCGAGCGTGGGCCGCCGAGGGACACCAGTCCTTGGCAGAGATCACCAAGGGCGAGGTCGTGGCCGCGCTGCCGGAACGCGGGGCGCACCGCAACTTCGCCGAGCACGGCCTCCGGTCGCTGTTCACCGTCCTCAAGGCGCGCAAGCAGATCTTCATGAACCCCACCCGCGGCCTGCGGGTTACCCCCGTGGGCGCCACCATCCCCATGCCGCTGGACACCGAGGCGATCCGTAACGCGCTCAACTCGCCCGATCCCGCCTGCGCGTTCGCCGTCGCGCTGGTCGCCTTCCACGCACTCACCAGCCCGCAGCTGGCCGCGCTGCAGCTGACCGACGTCCGCGACGGCCGGCTCAACGTGGATGGCCGAGTCATCCCGCTCGCCGGGCCCGTGCGGACACGGCTCCGGGCCTACCTCGACCACCGGGCCCGTACGTGGCCGGACACCGTGAACCCGCACCTGTTCATCAACCGGAAGACGGCTCCCCGTACAACACCAGTCAGTCGCAACTTCCCTTGGGTAAAAGCACAGTTGAAACCGCAGGCGCTTCGTGAGGACCGCATCCTCCAGGAGATCCACGCGACCGGCGGCGACGTGCGCCGCATCTGCGACCTGTTTGGGTTGTCGATCGACGCGGCCCTCCGCTACGCCAGCACCCTTGAGCACCCCGAATTGACTACCGCGAACCCACAGAAGGTGACGCTTCCAGAAGCACCGTGACCAGGAGTGAAATGCCGTCACTCCCCAGGAGGCGGCGCGCCTGATCGGGAGCCCCGCCGACGCCGTGTGAACGGCTGTACGATGCGCGCCGGGGGTGGGCGAATGGGCATGCAGGCCAAGCGCATCGATGTGTGGCACGGCGAGCCGAGCGAGCGGGTTCACCAGGGCATTCCGCAGCCGGTTGAGATACGTACCTGCGATGAATGCAGCCGGGTCCGCGCATACAGCTGGCACCCGTACGCCGAGGTGCGAAAGCGCATCAAGTGCCCGTGTGGGCACAAACGCAACACCCCGCACAAACAGCAAATGCACTTCATCGACCGTTTGGAAGCCCTGATTGACACGATCCCGCTGGAAGACGTCGTACTGTGGCACGCGGGCGGGTACACGGCAGTGGGGCGCGCGCCATGGTCCGACCGATGGCTCTTCTACGAACTGGGCTCCTTCTTCCTGGGCGATGAGACCCCGACCTGGGTCTACCTGATTGCATTCCCGGATTGGTACGGCGAGCGGTTCGTCAAGATCGGCATCGGACTCGACCAGCGGGTGCGCGACCACGAGCTGCATGGTGGCGTCGTCCTTCAGAAGGTGAAGGTGCCGCGCTGGCAGGCTCGGATCATCGAGCGCCTGGTGCTGCGCCAGTATCCGAGACAGCGCCCGAAGGTGCCCCTGCCGCAGTACGGCGACACCGAGTGCCTCGTCTGGGAGGCGGCCAAGACGATCCGACTCCCGGAATTGGTCCGCATGACCGCCGCGATTAAGCCCGAGAGCGCCCAGCTGGCCTCCGACCGCATGTAGGACTTCGGTGGCGGTGGCGTCGATGGTTCGCGGAACTTCCGGTCGAGATACCTTCATTACCGGGATACCACCCGTGGGTTCATGGGAATCATGGGCGCAGAAGTCGGCAACTCACGGACCTTTCAGTGCATGCGGGCGTCCGTGTCGAAGAGGGCCAGCTCGTGGGCGTGGAGGAGGTGTTGGACGATGAAGCTCCGGCCGGCGACCTTCCACAGACCGCGCCCGCGGTTGAGGTGGGCGATGGCTTCGGCTTCGACGGAGGTGAGACCGAGGAGGGTGGCTGCGGCGTGGAGCTGGTCGGTCTCCTGGCGGTAGATGATCCGGGTGGAGCAGTCGGCGAGGAGTCCTTCGGCCAGGGCGCGGCCTTGTGATCCGGCGTCGCCGGCGGTGAGCAGGTCGGACAGCCGGTGGATGACCATCAGGTTGGCGATGCCGAGTCCGCGGGAGAGTTTCCACTGGGCCTGCATGCGCTGGAGCAGGCCCGGGTGCCGCATGAGGCGCCAGGCTTCGTCGTAGACGATCCAGCGCCGACCGCCGCGCGGGTCGGTGAGGGCGGATTCCATCCAGGCGGAGGCGCAGGTCATGGCGAGGACGAGGGCAGTGTCGTCGCCGGATCCGCCCAGCCGCGAGAGGTCGATGGTGAGCATCGGGCTGTCGGGGTCGAAGGCGACCGTACTGGGGGCGTCGAACATGCCCGCCAGGTCGCCGTGGACGAGTCGGCGCATGGCGTGGGCGAGGTCGCGTGCGGCGTCTCCGAGCCGTCCGGACATGAGGCCGGCGGCCTCGTCGAGCTGGTCGGAGTTGTTGAGGGCAGCGGCGACGTCGCCGAGCAGCGGTGTCCGGCCTGAGCCAGCAGCCTGGGCGACGGCGGCGTCGAGGGCGACGTCCAGGGCGGTGTGCTCCATCGGGAGCAGGTCCCGGCCGAGGACGGTGCGGGCCAGGGAAGCGAGCAGGAGCAGCCGGCGCTTGCGGATCTCCCCGGCCCAGTCCGACTCCGAGATGGAGGCGGGGCGCGGTGCGGCGTCCAGCGGGTTCAGCCTGCCGGGAAGTCCGGGACCGAGCGCGACGGACGTGCCGCCGAGCGCGGCGGCCACGGGCGTCCACTCGCCCTTGGGATCGCAGGGCACGTAGACGCGGTAGCCGAAGGCGACGGAGCGGAGAGCGAAGCTCTTGGCCAGCGCGCTCTTGCCCTGTCCGATCACCCCGGCCAGCAGCACGTTCGGGTTGGTGAAGCCCTCGACCTTCCCGTACAGGGCGAACGGGTCGAAGACGAAGCTTGCTTCGGCGTGGACGTCGCGGCCGATGTAGATGCCCTCGGCGCCGAGCCCGCCTTCGGCGAGGAAGGGGTACGCCCCGGCAGCGATGGCGGTGGTCATGCGATGCGCGGGGAGCCTGAGTCGGTTTCCGCGGGCCGATGCGGGGCCGGGCCGTCCGCTGGGCGGGTAGAGGGGGGCCGGGGTCTCGTGCTTGGTGGGGGCCGTGCCTGCCGCATGACCGACGGCTTCGGAACGGGCCTTGGCGGCGGCCTCGGCGAGCCGACGGCGGGCTGCCTTGCGGCCGGCCCGGTCAGTGCCGTGCGGGGTGAACAGGGGAGAGGCCGAGGCGCGCCGGGCTCGGCGGGCGGGCCGGAGGCTCATCGGGGTTCTCGATTCGGCGGGTGAGTAGTGCTCATCGGATGCACGCGGTGGTGTGCGGCGGGCGGTTGAGGTCGGTGGGTGTGTTCTTGCGGCGGACGATGTGTCCGGCGGCCAGGTGGCGCTGGCAGATGGTCAGTACCGATGGTCCCTCGGGGAGCTGGTCGGGACGGCACTCGGTGGTCTGGGTGCTGGTCGGGGAGAGGGCTGCCGGCAGGAGGTGGAAGGCGGAATGGACCTCTGCGGTGGCCTGCCAGAGCCGGGTTCGGGCGGTGGCGAGGTGTCGGCCTGCGGTGGGGTGGGAGGGCCGGGCTGTGCCGGCGAGCTGGTCGGCGAGCTGGTGCACGGCGGTGAGGTGGGCGTGCAACACGTCGAGGTGCGCGCGGTCGACCGCCGTGCGCTCGGTCTGCGCGATCTTTCGGTGGTGGCGGATCCCGGCGCTCGCGGCGCGGAGATAGGGGTGTGCTTCGTCCGGAGAGGTGGTGGTCAAAGAGGGCGGTCCTTCCTGCCACCGGCCGGTGGGCAGGGTGGGCGAATGGTCCCGGCGGGGGACGGCGTTGTTCAGAGGGCGGTGCGGGCGAGGGGGAGTGCGCCGAGGGTGAAGGCGTCGGGCTGCTGGTAGTTGAGGCGGCGCAGGTCGACGCCGGCGGTGACGGCGGCGGTCTCGATCTGTGCGCAGGCCGCGTCGAGCAGGGCGTCGGTCTCGGCGGTGACGGTGACCAGGCCGGTCAGGGCGACGTCGGCGTGCCCGGCGATGAGCTGCCGTTCACGGGCCTTGACGTCGGCGTATTCGACGGAGTCCTCCTCGCTGTCGACCTGGCCGCGGCGGGCGCGTTCGTTGGCGTCGGCGATGATCGCGGCCTTGCGGCGCTGTACGTCGCGGAGCGCGGACTCGAGCCCCTGCGGGACGTAGATGAGGGAGAGGCTGCGGCGGACGCCTGTGGTGAACATCAGCCCGTGCAGGAACCCGGCGTGCGACTCCGTCCGGGGCCAGTTCTCCACCCAGTACGTGGCGTGGCGCGCGGTGTCGGTGGCGAGCCGGTCGTATTCCTCGACCTGGACGACGGGGCCGGCGGCGGCCGGATCGGCCTCCGCCCGGCCGGTGTCCGACCACTGCTGCAGGGCGGCGAGGGCCTTGGGGTCGTAGGCGGTGCGGATGACGGCGGCGATCTCCCGGGCGGTCAGCCAGCCGGTGACCATGAGGCCGGCGTTGCGGGCGGCCTGGGCGATGGAGGAGGTGGTCTGCTGCAGGACCGTGAAGGCGCCCGGCAGTCCGCCGCCCGCCTGCGAGATGAGCCGCTTGGCGGCCTTCAGATCGAGGGAGATGGCGAGGTAGGTCTCGTGCGGGGCGGCTGCCGGCCCTGCGGAGGCGACGAGCTCGGAGTAGATCTGTCCGGCGACCGGGGTCTCGGACCGGCCGTGTTGGGCCCAGTGCCGGGAGAGGGTGTCGCCGGAGTCGGGGACGGTGCGTTCCAGGACCTGCACGGTGGCGACGTGTCCGGTGCGGGCGGTGCCGGCCAGTGCACGGCCCCAGCCGTTGACGTTCGCGTTCTGAGTGGCCGGGTCGAGCAGGGCGAACGCGCGGGAGGAGGCGCGGGCGACGGCGGTGAGGGTCTGCCGGTGCGGGTCGTGGACGGCTGCGGCGCCGTTGGCGGAGTCGCCGGGGGTGACGACCTTCAGGGAGGCGGCGGTGCCGGGCAGGTGCAGGATGCCGTCCCGCTGCGGGCGGGTGACCGGCCGGGCGAGCCAGAGGGTGTGCCCGGTGCGGCGACGGATCGCGTAGCGGGTGACGATCGGTGCCCAGTCGATCAGGGACCGGCCGTGGCGGCGGATCACGGCCAGCGCGGCGACGGCTGCCCACAGCGGGGCCAGTGCCACGGCGCCGAGCAGCCCGGTGGAGATCACCGTCATCAGCAGCAGCGCCAGCGCGCCGGAGACGAGGACGAGTTGGGGGAGAGAAAGACCGAGGAGGATGCCACGGCGGGACCGGTGTGGGAACTTCACCGTGACCGGGGCGACGGAGACATCAGACAAGGGGTTGGTCCAAGGGACGCTGGCGGGGTCCGGGGGCGGGGAGCGAAGTACCCGTCCCGCCCCCGGGCATGGCCAGGGCGATCAGAGGCTGGTCGGGGGAGGCGGAGGGAATGCCGCGCCGCTGCCGGCACCGGCCGCCTGGGAACCAGAGGGCGGCGGGGCGCCCTGCGGCGGAGGCGTGGTGGACGGTGGAGTGGAGATCCAGCCACCGATCTGACCGGAGGTGGCACCGGAGCCGGATCCTGAGCCGCCACCGGCGGGGTCGCCACCGACCTGGCCGTTCGTATCGTCGGTGACGCTGGTCGGCGCAGGCTGCACGGCCCTTTCCAGGCCGGACTTGACGGCGTCTCCGCCAGGTGGGGCGCTCGAGCCGCCGGACTGCCCGCTTTCCTGATCGGCGCCTCCGCTGCTCGGACTGGAGGCGATGTCGCCGGGAAACCCGCCACTCCCTGGGATCGAGTCCGGCCCTTGAGGAGCGGCCCCGGCTCCCGCGCCTGCTCCGGCTGCCGCGCCGCCGGTTCCTGCGGTGGCCGCCATCGCGGCCGCCTTTCTCCCGGCGCGCTCGGCGTGCTGCTTGGCGAGCTGCGCTCCGGCGCCACCGGCGCGGTGCAGGGTCTCGCCGTCGGAGCCTTCGGCTGCCCAGTGCACGAACTTGAAGGTCGCGTAGGGGCAGAGCAGCACCAGGATCATGATCACGATGCCCGCAAGGACGTCGGCGAGTGCGGCCAGGCCGTCTGTGGCCTCGGTCTTGCCCATGGCTGCGACGCCGAGGACGAAGATGATCGTCATCAGCAGCTTGGAGACGACAAGGGTGGCGGTGGCCTCGATCCAGCCCTTGCGCCAGCGGCGTGCGACTTCCCAGCCGCCGCCGGCCCCGGCGAACACGGCCAGTGTGACCATGACCAGGATGCCCACCTTGCGGACCATCATCACGCACCAGTAGAGAACGGCGCCGATGCCGGCTCCCAGGCCGGCGAAGACGGCGACAAGCCATCCGAGCCCGGCGAGCGCGGGTATCTGATTGACCTTCACGATGCGACGGACCGCGGAGGCGATGTCCATGTTCGCGGCCCTGAACAGTCCGGCGGACAGGGCGTCGACGACTTCGATCGCGACGGTGGTCAGGGCGATGGCGGCGAATGCGAAGAACACGCCGGAGGCGGTGCCGGTGAACGCCTGCGTCAGGGCCTGCCCGTCGCGGCGGATCGCGGCGCGCACGAGCTGGGCGCAGAAGGTGGCCACGAGGACCACCAGGCCGATGGGCAGGATCGTCTCATAATTGTCGCGGAACCAGACCGCGTTGAGATCGACCCTGGTCGTGCTGTCGACGGCCTTGGACGCGAGGTCGGCGGCAGCGGCGGCGAGTTCGCCGGCGCTCTTGGCCATCCAGTCGCCGATCGCCTTGCCCGGGTCGGAGGCGAAATCCACGGCTGCGCCGACTGTGCAGAGCGTGTCCGCGAGGGGGAGATCACAAAACCCCATGGGGGGACTCCTTTCGGTCAGGGCGCGACGGTCGGGGCGATGGCGACGAGCGAGCAGTCGGTCGAGGGCCGGCACTGCACGGCGAGGGTGATGGACCAGCCCTCCGCCCCGCCGCCGCCCCTGGCCCAGGCGATGGTCTGCTTGCCGGTGACGGTCACGGCGTAGATGTACGCCTCGGTGATCGCGGAAGGGTCCTCGGCCAGGGCCTGCTTGAACGCGGCCGGATAGTGGGCCTCGGCGACGGCGGCAGTGGCATGCTGCCGCTGGTCGGCCATACGCGACCACAGGGTCGGGTCGGGCATCTGCGCGGAGACCGAGGACCAGTCGCCGTACTCGCTCTCCTTCGTCATCCACGCCTCCATGCCGGCAAGCTGCTGCTCGCGGCTGGTGTCGCGGGTGTCGTAGGACCACAGCATCTCGGCTGCGGCCCGAGCGAAGGCGAGGGGGTCGGAGATCCGCGGAGGCCGGGGCACCGACCCCGCCTCGGCTCCTGGTTGCGTGGAAGCGGCGCTCGACGGCGCCGAGCCGGGCGGTGTCGACGGCGCCGGGCCGGCAGACGCGTCGTGCTGCCCGTGGCGGCCGGTGACATAGGCGGTGACGCCGGCCAGGGCCAGCAGCGACGCCAGAACCACGGAGATCACGAGGATGCGGCGGTTCGCCGACCAGCCGACGCCGTAGGCCGACAGAGAGAATCGGTTCCTCATCACTGGACCTGCGACCCCAGCGCCGAGAAAAAGGCGACAATGCCGTTCGCGGCGCCAAGGCCGAGGGCGGCGCCCGCGGCCACGGTCGCCCCCTTCTTGCCGTTCGCCTCGGCCTGGTGACCTCCGGTGTGGTGGCCCCAGGCCCACACCGCCAGGCTGACGGCGAGGGCGCCGACCACGGCGATGATGCCGAACATGTTGATGGAACTGACGACGCTCTTCAGGACGGAGAGCCCCGGCAGGCCACCGCCCTTGGGAGTGATCCCGGGGTCGAAGGCGAGATAGAGCCGGTCGGCGAGAGATGTCATGGGTGCGGCAAGGCTCCTTGCGTACGCAGGCCAGAGGGTAGACGTGGGGAACGGAAAGGGTGGGCTGGGCGGAGGCCGGCGTCACAGGACGCGGCGCACGGCGAGGACATTCCAGTCCTTGAGCGGGGTGATGCGTACGGGCCTGCCCGTGCGCGGGGCCTCGATGACGAGCCCCTCGCCCAGGTACATGCCGACGTGCTCGGGGCGAGCAGCGCTGCCGCGGCTGAAGATCAGGTCACCGGGCTTCATGGCCTTGCCGGAGACGGCCTTGCCCTCGTTGACCTGCGTGTACGTGGTACGGGTGAGCGGGATGCCGGCCTTGGTGTACGCCTGCTGCATCAGCGAGCTGCAGTCGCAGCGGCCCATCGGGTCGGGGCCGTGCGGCGCGGTACAGGTGCCGCCCCACTGGTACATCGTGCCGAGCTGATGCATCGCCCAGACGATCGCCTTGCGGGCACGCGGGTCGGCGTCCTTGGGGATCTTGTAACCCTTCGGGACGGCGCCTTCCGGGATCTTCCCGAAGGACGAGCCGTCTTCCATGGTGCAGCCGGACAGCGAGGATGCGCCGTCGGCCCCCTGGCCGGCATCGTCACCGGCGCCGGGGAAGGTGGCGGCGATGGCCTTCTGCAGCGCGGTCGCCAGCGGCTCCCACTGGGCATAGGCGTCTGGGTAGCCGGATTTCTGTACGGCTTGGGCGGCCTGGGTCACGGTCAGCTGCTGCCAGCCACTCACCTGCAGAAGCGCCTTGTAGAACCTCTCGGACGTGTAGACGGGATCGCGGATCTGCTCGGCCGTGCCCCAGCCCTGGCTGGGCCGCTGCTGGAACAGGCCGAGGGAGTCGCGGTCCCCGTAGGCAAGGTTGCGCAGCCGGGATTCCTGCATGGCGGTGGCGAGAGCGACGATCTGCCCGCGCTTGGGCACGTGGAGACTGATCCCGGCGGCGACGATGGTCTGTGCGTTCGGGATCTGCTCACCGGGCAGGTCCAGGCCCTCGATAGAGATGTCGGAGGCGTCCGCGCCGTCGAGGATCTTGGTGACCTGTTCGGTGACCTTGTCGGTGTCCAGGTCGGGCAGGCACTGAAGGGACGCGCTGCTCTGTGCTGCGGCTTCGCTGGACGTGGCCATCATCATGGCCGCCCCGCCGAGGAGGAAGGGGGAGAGGACGACGACGCCGATGCCGGCGGCGAGCGCCTTCAACCTGCCCGGCCCCCTTGCACAGCGGAGGGCGCGGGCAGGGGCGGGTAACGAGACGTCACGAAGGTCTCCTTCGGAGATGATGTCCGGCGTGCCGCGTACGCGTGGAGACGGGTGGAAGGGGCGCGGCGGCCGGGGTGGTCGATCGAAAGGCGCTGGCCTGCGGGCGAGTTGCCGCTCGGTCTGCGGGCCGGGGTAGCTACGTGTGCCGGGGCAAGCGGGTGCCTTCGCGAGGCGTGGTGGGAAGGCGCCGGCGGCGGTATGCGTGGGGCGGTTCCAAAACAGTAGGCCCGGATCGGCGGTTGACCAAAAAACCGTTGGGAGGGATCGGAATCCACACCCCTGGCAGGGCACTTCTTGGTGAGCGGCCAATTCGCCCCTACAGTTTTGGGACTCCCCTCGCTCTCCGGTTCGCGGTTTCCCGGGCTTCTGCATGCCCGATTTCCAGCCTGCCCGGATTCTCCTGAGCGAAGGGTGACCTCTCGAATCCCTCACGTCCGAACCCGAATCGGGGTATCTCTTTGCCTTTTTCCCTTCATCAGGGCGACGCCCTGCGCGTGCTGGCCACGCTGCCGGACGACTACGTCGACTCCGTGATCACCGACCCGCCGTACAACTCCGGGGGCAGGACCGCCAAGGAGCGAACGTCCCGCTCGGCGAAGCAGAAGTACACCTCCGCCGACGCCAAGCACACCCTGCCGGACTTCACCGGCGAGAACATGGACCAGCGCAGCTACGGATTCTGGCTGACCCAGATCATGACCGAAGCCCACCGGCTGACGAAGACCGGCGGAACGGCCCTGCTGTTCACCGACTGGCGTCAGCTCCCCATCACCACGGACGCGATCCAGGCCGCCGGATGGCTGTGGCGCGGGGTACTGGCCTGGCACAAGCCGCAGGCCAGGCCGCAGAAGGGCCGCTTCACCCAGAACTGCGAGTTCATCGTCTGGGCATCGAAGGGCCCGATCGACGGCTCCCGTAACCCGGTCTACCTGCCCGGCCTGTACTCCGCCTCCCAGCCGTCGGGCTCGAAGCGGCAGCACATCACGCAGAAGCCGGTCGAGGTGATGCGCGAACTGGTCAAGATCAGTCCCGCAGGCGGCACGGTGCTCGACTTCTGCGCCGGCTCCGGCTCCACAGGCGTCGCCGCCCTGATGGAGGGACGCGACTTCATCGGCGTGGAGAAGACCGAGCACTACGCCGGCATCGCGGCCGACCGGCTGACCGAGACCGTCCGTCAGACCCTGACCCAGGACGACGTCGTCCTGACCGCCTGACACCACCGCAGCCCACCAGCCGGTGCCGGCTCAGTGGTGCCGCGTTCCCCCGACAGCCACGGCGCAAGGAGGCCCCGCCCAGTCATGCCCGAACCCGTAAACCCGCCCGATGAGGGCGAGCTGGAGCCGGTGCGCATCCCCGATCCCCACCTCGAAGAGATCGAGGCCAGCGTCCGGAAACTGATGGAGCAGTCCGCCCAGCAGACCCAGCAGCTCGACCACCTCGCCTCCGCCTCCGCACCGCCCACGGGCGCGTCCCCGTTCGCCGCCTTCGGCATGCCGGGCCTCGGCGGACCACTGGCGGCGCCGCCGGAGCCTCGGCCGGTCCTGGAGCTGGAGGGTGAGGAGTACGAGGACGAACTGGACGCCCTGTCGGACTGGGTGGACGACTTCCTGCTGCCCGTCTACGGGACCGAGGTCACCACGGCCACCCCGTGGTGCCTGCAGTGGCAGGAGCACAGCGACGTCGTGGCCTGGCTGCACGCGCTCTGGCTCGCCTACCAGCAGCACAAGGACCCCGAGGCCGGACTGAGCGGTCTGCTCGTGTGGCACCGCGACTTCCTCACCCACACCATGGTCGCCGTCAGAGGGCCGGGCGGTCCGCTGTCGGCGTGCATGACCTCGCCGGACCGGCCCGCGCACCGCCTCCTGCCCGGCCCGCCGCCCTCGGCCCGCACGGAGAAGGCGAACGGGTCGGAGGCCGGCGTGCCGGGCGAGTCGACATCATGAGCGCCGGGCAGCGGCCGGCCTTCGGGCTCAGCTTCGACCCACGCGCCCTGACCGACCTCGTCCAGGCCCCCAGCGACATCCGCGACCTCACCCTCGTCTACCTGCAGGAGGTCGTGAACACCGAGCGCTTCGGGACGAGACTGACCGGTGACCTGGAGGGCTACCGGAAGCTGTTCGTGGACTCCCGCAAGGAGTGGCGAGTCGTCTACGGCATCCGCTTGGCACCCGAGACGTCCGCGCACCGACGGGAGATCCACGTCGTCGCGGTACGGCCCCGGGCCGACAACGACGTCTACGACACCGTCGGCAAACGCCTGGGGATGACCCGCCGGCCGCTCAGCGCCCGGACTCACGCAGCCCGCTCCCGTTCTCCACAGCTCGCCACCCGCGGGCCCATTCCGAAGCCCGGACCGCTGCCCTCCGCGATGCCTGGCCTTCCCCGTCCGGCTCAGGTGCCCACGTACCGCCAGGCCCGCTGACCTGAAGAGGTACCCCGCGCAGCCCCACAGCCTCAGCCCCGCTCACCGAAAGGGCCTATGTACCCACCCGAACTCGACCTCCGTCTGGACGGCTTCGAAGCCGCCGACGAGCAGACTCAGGAAGCGTTCTGGCGCGCGATCCAGATCGAGCAGACCGAACTCACCCCGCTGGCCGAGCATCACACACCCGACGGCGCGAGCTACCACGTCCTCCACAACGGTGCCGTCACCTGGGGCATCCCCGGGGAGCCGCAGCTCGTCGCCCTGCACCTGCAGCGCGACCCTGCAACGAAGACGTTCCGCTTCGTTCACGCAACACTGCCCCTGCCGGCGATGGCACAGTCCTGGCTCATCCACCGAGGCTGCCCGCCCAAGGAGATCAGCCTGGCGCCCGGCACGGGAACCACCCCGGCGGACGAGACGACCCGTGCGCTGGAACAGCGGCTCATGAGCGACGGCGACCACTTCGCCCTCCTGCACAGCTACACCGACGACGATCCCGAGAACTCCGCAACCGTCGTCGTCCTGCGCTCCCTGGACGAGCGCAGTCCTTTCCCGTTTCGGGTGCTCCACGAGGACGTGGACACCGACTCTTGGACCCACACCCTGCGCGAGGGCGGCTTTGCCACCTATGCAGAAGCCCTCCAGTGGTGCGACGACGCCCTCAGCGGCGAGGCTCCTCCTCTGCCGCCGGCCCAGCCCACGGTCCGGTCCGCCCAGAGGCCGGCCAATTCCCTTCCGGCCCCCGCACAACACCCCGCGGGCCGCAGCCGCTGAACTCAAGCCTGTGAAGCGGACGGAAACATAGACGACGATCGCCGGTTAGCCAAACCGGCGAATACACGGACTCTATTAGCGGCCGACAGGGCGAACGTCCGGTCCGCCTCTCTCTGCATTCCCCTTTTTCCCGTACGAAGGTTACTTCCGCATGCGCTCATCCCGAATGGCGCTGTCCGCCGCAGTGCTCGGCGTGCTCGCCTTGCCGATCGTGTCCGCGACGGCGGCCACGGCCGCTCCGGCTTCCGTGCCGAGCACGATGCCGGCCGTCCGGACATGCGACCGGCCCGGCCCCTGGGACATCGGTACACAGGCCGTCGCCATCCGCTCCAAGGCATCGGCCAAGTCCACCCGGTTCGACATCCTCTCCCGCGACCACCGCTTCACCGTCCACAAGACCAGAGGGAACTGGCACTTCATCACGGACACGACCACCGGCTCGAGGGGCTGGGGCTCCGGCCCCTACGTGTATCGCGACGTCCGCATGTGCCTGAACTGACGCAGCGTTCGTTCTCCACCTGCCTGTACCCCGCGTGCCTGCCAGAAAGGATTCCCTGTGCCCGACGAGGCAGACGATGTCGTGGGCGTGCTCACCGAGCAGATCGAGCAACGCTTCGGCATGTCCATCGGAACGTTGAAGGCCGCCGTCACAGCCGCCCCGGAAGCCAATCGCCAGGCCACCGACATCGTGCGCTGGCACGGCCTGCTCACCGAATCCCAGACCGTACTGGAGCGCGCGGAGGACGACCTCCTGCGCGCCCTGGAAACGCAGCCCAACGAGGTCGACGACCCCACCATGGACCTCGCCCACCGCGTCAACGCCGCCGTCTCCACCCGTGACGGGCGTGCCATGGTCGTGCGGTGGCTGCTCGACCCCGACGCACCGGGCAAACGGGGCCCCGCCGCAGACCGGCTGGCCCGCCTCAACCGCAGTCAGCGACCGGGCCCGGCCGTGCCCACCAGCGCACCGGCCCGGCCCGCGACGGCGACGGCCACCGGCCAAGGAGCCCTGCGATGAGCGTCCGAGACAAACCCTGCACCCAGGACACCCGACTCCACGAGGTCTTCGGCGTCCCGGTCACCGACCTGTACACGCAGGCCGCCGCCCCGGACGCCTCCGCGGCCGTCACCCGGGCCCTGGAACTGCGCAGCTTCCTTGCCTTGGCCGAGGAACAGGTCGCCCGGATCCGCGACCGCGTGCACGAGGCGATGGCGCCCGAGCGCGACATGGACGAGCTGTCCGCGGCTGATCTGCGGATGGACACGCAGTGGCTGGAGGCAGCGCTGTCCGCCCGTGACGGCTACCGCGCCGCGCTGGGCGACCTGCTGCACACCATGCCCCCGCTCCACGCGCAGGCCCGACCCACCCGATTCGCCCAGCAGACGGTCACCACCACCCTGCCCCCGGCCTCCGCCGCCCCGGCACCCGCGCATGTCGGGGCGGCCCGCAGCCGCCGACGATGAGAGCCCCTGCCGATTGCCCTCTCCCACCGCCGCTGAGATCGCCGCACGGATCGAGGGCCTGTACGGCGCCGAACTGCCCGGCCTCGAAGCACACGCCCAGGACCAGACCCCCGGCATGCTGGCCGCTCTCCTCGCCAGCCACCACACCCTGGCGTTCGCCGAACAGAGCATCACCGCGCACCGTGAGCGGCTGCAGCACCTGACCCAACCCGAGCGGCAGATCGGCGCCCACGAGGTCTCCCACATCCTCGACTGCGCCCGCCGCCTCGCCGAAGCCGTGGCCGTCCGCGACACGCAAGCCGCAACCGCCGACGCGGTCCTGCGCAGCCTCGGTCGCGCGCCGGCACCGGAGTTGCCCACCACCTTGGCGGCAGCAGCCGTTGCCGCTCCGCCCGGACCGGCCGCGAGCCCCGCCCCGAGCCGCTGACCCGACAGCGTCCGGCCTTCCGCATCCCAGGAGTTCACCCCCTTGGCCATCACCGGTCTGCCGCCCGCCGACGACGCCGACGTCGCCCGGGTCACCGAAGCCCTCCAGATGATCACCCCGCGCTGGAACGTGCGGATCCTCCTGGCCCTGAACCAGCCGCCCCAGCGCTACACGGAGATCGCGGCCAAGCTGCCGTACCTCCAGAGCGGCCAGCTGCATCCCAAGATCCGCTCGCTGTGCGACGCCGGCCTCGCCGAGCGCACCGAACACTCCACGCGGCACGTCACCTACGGCCTCACCACCCGGGGCCGACAACTCCTGCCGGTGCTCCCCGTGATGGTTGCCTGGGCCGAGGAGCACCTGGAGAAGCCGGAGCAGCCGCTGTCCGCGATCGAACAGGTCGAGGACAGTCTCACCCTCCTCGCCCGCCGACAGGCTGCCGTAATCCTGTGGGTGCTCAAGTCACGGCAGGAGGTGACTGCTCGGGCCCTGGCCCGCATCGTCATCCCCGACGGCTATTGGACCAACATCTACCCGCCGCTGCGTCAACTCATCGATGACGGCCTGGTGATGACTGCGGGCAACGGGCAGCCTTACCGCCTCTCGCGGGCCGGTGACGCTCTGGGCCCTGTTTTCGGATCCCTTTCCATGTGGTCCGCCGGACGATCACTCGACCACGCCGCCTTGCATCCGCTCTGGGGGCGGCCCGCCCCCGGACCTGCGAGTCCTGCTCTCGCCTGGACCAGCCACCAGCCCGGGCTTCCTGCCCCCGCCGGACCGACGCAGCCCGCACGCCGCCCCGGCTGGCAGCCCAGCGAGCTGTTCTCCCATGCCATCCCCGCCCGAGTGAAGGCCGCCCTGCCGACCGGTGGAGTCCGCCGGTGATCCCTGCTCTCTCCCACCAGCAGCTCCGCGGCACGTGCACGGCGTTGTCCTCCGCAAGCCTGATTCGCCTGGTCAGCGAGATCGATGACCACGGAGCGATACCGGTGCGCGGCCTGGCACGCACCCTCGCGGAGCTCTCCACCCGCCAGATCCGCCAGGCCATCGAGCAGGCAGATGCCCTCGGACTCCTCACCCGCACCCCCGGCAGCGTGGGCCTCTCGGCAGCCGGCCGGGATCTCGCCGACGTCTACGACGCGACCGCGCGGTGGGCCCGGCGCCACAACTATCCCGCTCCGCTGTGCGACTTCGCCGGACGGATCCAGCACACCTTCGCTCTTCTGGGAATGCCGACAGAAGGCACGCAGGATCCCGACGGTGAGCAGGTTGCCGAACTCGGCCGCATCCACCGGCTGATGGCCGAGTGGGTCCACACCCATCAGCGAAACCGCAGCACCTACGGCGTCGCCGCGTGACGTCTCCCCCTGGCCTCCTGTGCGGGATCTACCTGCCGCGCAGCGCCGACGGTGCCGCCTTCGCGATGGCCACCTACGGCATCCCCCTTCTCGTCCTCGCCGCGACCGGCTCGGCCGCGCTGACCGGCCTGGCCTTCGCGCTGGAATGGATTCCGCGCATCGCGGCCTTCACCGTGGTGGGCACCATCGTCGACCGTCACGGCACGGCCCGTGTCTTCCGGGCAGCCTGCCTCGCGCGGGCCCTGGCCGTGCTCGCCGCCGCCGGCGTCCTGACCGCGCTCGACGCCGGGTCACCGGCGGTGACCGCCACGGTCATGCTGCTGGCCGCGTCCACCGGCATCCTCACCGAGTTCAGCTACGTGGCCGCCGAGACCGTCGGCGGCGCAGCGAGCCGGAGCGCGGGCGCTCAGGCCCACCGAGTGCAGTCCGTGCTGCTGGGCATCGACCAGACCGCCATGCTCACCGGACCGCTGGTGGCCGGCCTGCTGCTGGAGCACGGCGGGCCGGCCACCATGCTCGGCACGCTCGCGGCCTTCTCCCTGCTCGCCGCCGCCCTCGGATCCGGGGAACGGAACACGCCGCCGAGCGCGGCATTGGCCAAGGGAGGACTGCGGACGGGATGGGCAACACTGCGTTCGCTGCCCGCCCTGGCCTGGCTGGTCGGCGGCCTCGTGGTCTCCAACACGGCCATCGCCGTCCTGCAGGCGGCCATGCCGGTGATCGTGATCACCGAACTACGGCGCTCCAGCGCGGACGCCGGACTCATCTGGTCCGCCGCCGCCGTCACCTCCCTGCTCGCCATCACCGCCGCCCGCCGGGCGATCGACCGCTGGGGCCTATGGCCGGTCGGCGCCGCAGCCGCCGTGCTCGCTGCCGGAGCAACCCTCGCCGTCTCCCAGGCCGATACCTACCGCAGCTACCTGCTGTTGATCGCCGCCCTGATGGCCGGCGAAGGCGGCCTCACCATCGTCCTGCGCACCCTGCGCTCCCACCTGATCCCAGCCGACGTCTTCGGCAGCACCCTCAGCCTGACGATCCTGCTGCTCCTGCTGCCGTTCCCCGCCGCCGGCCTGCTCGTCGCCGCCCTCCCACCCTCCCAGCTCGGGCACGCCGTCACCGCCGCCGCGCTACTCCAAGCAGCCGGTCTCGCAACCGCCTTCATCCGGCTGCGCACCCTGCCAGCCCCACCGAAACCGGTGCCCTGACCCTCTGCACGGCAGGGTCCCTGTCCCTCATGCCCACCATCAGCCAGGACGGACTGCCCGACCTTTGCCTCCCTCTGGGGGCCGGCCATCACCCGCAGGCTGCTCGCCGCTCACCCCGAGTGGGCCTCCGCCATCGAGGTCCGCCGCCGGCACAGCCCGTGAACGGCAGCAGGCAGACATCTTCCACCCCCTGAACTCTCAAGGAGTCTGTTCTTGTCCGACCGTCCCGTTGTTCTGCTCGTCGCTTCCGCAGACATGGAAGCCGAAGGCTACCGGGGCTACTGCCTCGAAAGCGTCGCTGCCGACTACGACGTCGTCCTCATCACCGACGAGGAGCCGTCGTGGGAGGTCCCGTACATCCGGGACTGCATGGTCGTGCCCGACCCGACTGATCAGGCGGCACTGTCCGCCGCAGGCCGATACCTGGCCGAACGCCACGATCTCGCCGGGGTGTTCACGTGGACCGAGTGGTACCTCGTTCCCGTCGCCCGCCTCGCACGCCAACTCGGCCTGCCGACCACCGCCCCGGAGGCGATGCAGGCATGCCGCAACAAGGCGACCGCGAGGAGCCTGTTCGCCCGCCACGATGTCCCGTCGGCCGCATCGGTGAGCGTCCGCACCCTCCATGAGGCACGGGCTGCGGCCGAGCGGATCGGCTACCCGGTTGTCCTGAAGCCGGCCGCCCACGCGGCCAGCATCGGCGTGATCCGCGTCGACAACCCCGGCCAGCTCACGGCCGCCTACCCGTTCGCCGACCGGGCCGCCGGCCTGGGCCTGGAGAGCACCGACGTGCTGGTCGAGGAGTACCTCGACGGCCCCGAGATCTCCGTCGAGTGCGTCACCTATCGCGGCGAGACCACCGTCGTCGCCGTCACCCGCAAGACCGTCAGCGACCCGCCGTACTTCGAGGAACTCGCGCACTCCGTCGACGCCGCGGACCCGCTCCTCGCCCAGGTCGCCCCTGTCGCACGGGCCGCGATCCGGGCCCTGGGGGTCACCGACGGCGTCAGCCACGTCGAGATGCGCCTCGTCGGCGGACGGCCCCGGCTCGTCGAGGTCAACGGCCGACTGGCCGGGGACATGATCGGCCACCTGGTCCGCCTCGCCACCGGCATCGACCTGCCGCGCGCCGCAGCCGACATCGCCTGCGATCGCGGCCCCGACCTCACCCCGAGCAGGTCCTCCGCCGCCGCGATCCGCCTGATCTACCCCGGCACCTCGGGCATCCTCACCCGCCTCCGCCTCGACGGGCCCCGCCCGCAGTGGCTGGAGCGTGTCCACTTCCAGCACCATCCGGGCGACGAGCTGGTCCTGCCCGGTGACGGCGGCGACATGTTCACCGCGCGCATCGGCTACGTGATCACCACAGCGCCCATGGCAGACCTCGCCCAGTCCCGTGCCGAACTGGCCGTTCGTGCCCTCGGCATCCAGATCTCTCCCCGCGCCGCGGGCGAGACCTCCCGCAGCGGCCCGAACGCATGAACCAAACCGCCGAATCCGTCCGCCGCAGCCGCGGCCTGCTGACGGGTTACTTCTTCGGCCTTGGGGCGATCATGGCCGTCTGGGGCGCACGGATGCCGGCCGTTCAGCAGGCTGCCCACCTGAGCACCGCACAACTGTCCCTGGTCCTGCTGGCCGCCGCACTCGGCATGGTGGCGGGGCTGCAGGCCGGGGGCCGGCTCACCCGGCCTGAGCGCCTGCCCGCGCTGCTCACCTGCGGCGCGGCCGGCCTCGCCGGCTGCCTGGCCCTCCTCGGCCGCTGCGACAATCTCCCCTCGCTGCTTGTGGCCGCGCTCGTCTTCGGGGTCACCCATGGCGTGCTGGACGTCGCCGCCAACTCGGCGGCGGTGCGCTGCCAGAACGCCTACGGCAGACCGATCATGTCGTCCCTGCACGCCGCCTACTCCCTCGGCGCCCTCGCCGGTGCCGCCCTGGCCGCGGTCACCGCCCACGCCGCGCACCGCACCCTCTTCCTGACGACCGGCCTGATCCTGGCCGGTGCCGCGCTGGCCGCCACCCCGGCAACCCGGACGCTGACAGGCACCGACCGGCCACCGGCGCCCACGGGACAGGACGAGACCGGAGCGTCGCTGCCGTCCGCCAAGCTGTGGCTGCTGGGGGCGCTGGCTGCCGCCAGCCTGCTGGGCGAGGGAGCAGCCGCCGACTGGGCGGCCGTCCATCTGCACAGCCTGGACGCATCCGCCGCGGTGAGCGCCGCCGCCTTCGCCCTCTACAGCGCGGCCATGGCCGCCGGACGGCTGACCGGCGACCGGCTCACCGCCACCTTCGGGCCCGCTGCGGTGGTGCGGGCCGGCGCCGTCCTCGCGGCGGCCGGGCTGACCACCGGCGTCCTCGCCTCCACCACCTCTGTGGCCCTGGCCGGCTGGGCACTCTTCGGACTCGGCCTGTCCACCACGGTTCCCTGCCTGATCAGTGCCGCCAGCGTCGGCGGCCCGGGCGCCGTCGCCACGGTCGCCGTCACCGGCTACCTGGGCCTGCTCGCCGGGCCCGCCCTCATCGGCGCCATCGCCAGCATCACCACCCTGCCCACGGCGCTGCTGCTGCCCGCACTGCTCGCGGCCACCGTTGCCGCCCTCGCCCACCGAGCCCTGGAGAAACCCACCCCGTGATATCGGACACCGCCGCCCTCGACGCCGTCATCCTCGACTACAACGGCGTCATCGGCCTCCAGCCCACCTGCAGCCAGTGGCTCCGCCTCGCGCGCACCGCATCCTGGCCCGAGGACGACCTCACCGGCTTCCAGCACGCCTTTTGGAGCGCACGCGAGCCCTACGACGCCGGTCAGCTCAGCGACCTGGCGTACTGGGCCAAGGTCCTCGGCGCCCACCCCGGCCCCCGCCTGCTGCGCGAGCTGCGCGCTGTGGACACCGACATGTGGACCGCTACCGACGACCGTGTTCTGGATGTCCTGCACCGCGCCCATCAGACGGGGCTGCCGATGGTGCTCTTGTCCAACGCACCGCACTACCTCAGCGACGTCCTCGACACCACCGACTGGTGCCGCCACCTGATCACCCGTGCCTTCTACTCGGCCCGGCTGGAAATCTGCAAGCCCGCCCCGGACGCCTACCGGCACGCCCTGACCGCCACCGGCGTCAGCGACCCGCAGCGCGTGCTGTTCATCGACGACCGCGCTGACAACTGCCATGCCGCCCGGCGCCTGGGGCTGCGCGCCCTGCACTACACCGGCCGGCCCGAGGCCATCGAGGCAGCCCTGCTGCACACCGCTGGCTGACCCATCGCCGTTCACCCTCAGGAGCCGCGTGCCACCCTACGACGACCTTCACACCATCGACGGGGACGTCTACGTCTCCCCGCGCTACCTCGCCGGCAGCACCGTGATCGGTGACCCTGGCTTCGCCCCGCTCCGCGACCTCGGCTGGGAACTGGCAAACGACGACCTCGGCAACGCCTACCTGAACGCTCCCGACCGCAAGGTCCGCCTCGGCTACCTGCCGGAAGGCGAGGACGACGGCCTGTGGCGCATCAACGCCTACAAGGACCCGTTCGGACCGCCGGCCTGGGGCGTCTGCTTCAACGACTCCTGTCCGACGGAGTTCGTCACCGCCTTCACCACCGCGCTCGCCGCGGCGTACGAGCAGGGCCCTGACGCCTACCTCGCTGCCCCCGATCCCAGGAGCAAGGACCGAGACCCGTTCCTCGCGGTCGTACCGCTCATCAACCGCGGCTGGCAGATCGACCGCCCCCGCTGGGGAGTATTCGCCGTCCGGTCCGCCGACGGACTCGCCGGGCTGGAGTTCACCACCGGAGACCTCGACCCGGAGGCCGAGCTGACCACCCGCGACGCCCGCTGGCAGCTGTGGGCCGGCACCTCACTCGACCGCCCCGCCTGGTACGCCACCGCCAGCACCGACACCCCCGTCGCCCTCGTCCGGGCCGTCACCAAGTGCGTCTCCGACCCCGCCCCCCTGCCCCGATGGCGCGAGGACACCCACAGCTACGTCGAGGGCATGGCCCGCCTCACCCCGATCCTCCCGCCGCGCCCACCGGCCCCGACGCCGCTCGACGTCCAGCGCGCCGTCTCCAGACGCCCGGCCGCCCTCCCCGCCGCCAGCGTCCCGCGCTGGAGCACCACCAGCCGACCGGCCCTGCGGGGCCCCCGCCGGTAACGCCAGCACGTCCTCGACCGGAGACCCCTCTTGTCCCTGCAGGCCCCCGAGTTCTTCGCCGAACTGTGCCTCCCCTTCACCGACAGCACCGTCGTGGGCAACACCTACTACGCCACCCCCGTCGCGGGCGCACCGCTGCGGCTGCGCATCGGCTTTACCGGCACCATCCACGCGGACACCTACGGCGGCCTGCGCCTGGCGGTCGTCCACGCGAGCCGGGGCGAGATCGATGCGGTGGCTCTCAGCTTCGTGGACCACGGCACCTTCCACCGCCGCGACGAAGCCCACCACACCTCCGCGAACAGCAAGCAGTACGGCACGTTCGACAAGTACCACCGCCCCGGCTGGCCGCCGTGGGAGGGCGCCGTCACCACCGGGCTGCGCGATGCCATCGAGCAGTACACCGCCGTCTGGTTCCCCGGCGCGTGGCAGGCGCCGACGCCGAGCCGCGCTGCGGGCCGTACCGCTCACAAGACCATCCCGCCTCCTCCGGGTCCAGGTCCCGGCCGGACCCGATGACCTCCCCACCACCTGATCAAGGAGCCCTTCTTCTCGTGCACGCTCGCATCGTCCGCGGCGCCGTCCGATCCGCTGCCCTCGCCACCGCGGTGACCGGCACCCTCACCTGGGCACCCACCGCGACTGCTCAGTCGGCCGAGCCGACGCCCTCTGCCTCCACAGCTCTCCCCGAGACTCCCGCACCCGACGTCAGCAGCGTCGCCATCACCAAGACGGACCCGGCCGGCGATCCCCTCGCAGAGGCCTCGTTCCTCCTCTTGGACACCGCCGACCAGGAAGTCGGTCGCGGGAAGACCGACGCCCGGGGGAAGCTGACCTTCCCCGACCTCGCCCCGGGCGTGTACCGGCTCAAGGAAACCTCCAGCGGCAGCCCGCTCCACGACGTCGTCGCCGACCAGGAGGTCATCGTCACCCCCGGCGCCACCGCCCACCTGACGATCACCGACCCGTTCAAGGCGGCGCAGGTCGTCCTGAAGGCCAAGGACGACAAGACAGGCAAGCTCCTGCCCGGTTCCACCGTGAACATCGGCAGCGGCGACAAGACCTTGCTCACCCTCACGACCGGTCCCAAGGGCACGGTGTCCGGCGAACTCCCGGTGTCCAGCCGGAAGACGGAGTTCTGGGTCAAGTAGGTCAAGGCGCCTGAGGGCTACGACCTCTACAAGCCGTCGAAGACGTTCATCGCCGGCCCCGGCGCCCCGGTCACCGTGACCGTCGCCAACGCCAAGACCGTGACCACCCCGAAGCCCGACCCGTCGGGGACGCCGATGGACAAGCCCACCGCCACCCCCGGGAACAAGCCGAGCGAGGGAGGCGCCGTCGGGTCGAAGCCCGCCCCGACGGGCACCAGCACGCCGGACGCCGACTCGTCGCCCGTCCCGGCGGCCGACCCGGGCGACGACGCGACGCCGAAGGCTCCGGTCGGCTCCCTCGCCCACACCGGCGCCGATGCCACCCCGTGGATCGTCGGTGGCGCCGGACTCCTCGTCGCCGTCGGCATCGGCACCGTGGTCGCCACCCGCCGCCGCACGGCGGCCGAGCCCGAGCACGACGACAACGGCCAGACCAGCTGACTCACGCTCACTCCTCGACCAGCAGGCCCCCGGGAAACTCTCCCGGGGGCCTGCCGCGTATACCGCCGTCTGCAGGCTGCGGTCACGCCTTCCGTCAAGTCCGCCGCAATGTCGGACAAAACTAGAGCCCGGTGAAGTTGAGGGAGGACAGTAAGCGGAGGAAGGGTTCGTGGCGCAAGGAGACGACGTCGGACGGTACTTGTACTGGTCCGATCACTGTGTTCGCGCTGTTGCCGAGGAGGTCGGCCTGGCCTTGGAACGCGGCTGGCAGTGGTCCTTCACCCTCAGCCTGCCCATGACGCAACTCCAGATCGGAGAGGGCAACCGCGCCAGAAACCGCCTGCTGACGGCGCAGCGGATCCTCAGAAGGCTCGGGTCCCTCGCAGCCACCGCCTTCGATGTATCGAAGGGCCGCGCGGAACCGGAGCGATCCGTGCTGTCGGAGAGCGGTCATAGGCTTCCCCCATGAGTTTGGTCCGCGCCCGGGTGTGGCGCTTCACGGTCGAGAAGGGAAAGGCCGGTGCTGAGGCCGTCCAGGCTGTTGAGATCGGGCAAGGCCCTCTGCCGGTGTCCTTGGCCGCTGTGATCAACATCAATGCCCTTGCTTGCGACCTGCGCAAGACGGTCGATCAGCGTGTGCGCGACCACGAGATTAGCCTCCTCCTCAGCTATATCGCCGGCATCCCGGACACCGGTCCGCTCGGGGTCGACTGCCCTGCCCTCGATTCCAGCTCCGGCCATATCCGGCGCTTCGTCAGCGAGTGCACCGGGCTCGGGGTAATGACCGCCACCAGCGAGGCCCTATTCGACTGGGAGCCCGGGGCCAACGGCCTCAGCAGTTTCGACGTCCTGCCCGGAAAACTAGTCGGGACCTACACGAAGACGGGTGTGCGGCCCGATCTGCTCTATGACCTGGCCGCCGGCCCGCTCGCCGGGGAGGCGCGGGGCCGCCGCCGGGACCATGAGCAGATGTTCCCGGCCGGCAAAGGCACTCAGCCGCAGAAGACACGATTGGCAAAGCTCGCACAGTGGTCCATCGACCACGACGATCACGCCTACTTCATGAGCTGGGTCTGGCTCGGCAAGGGCGGCGTCTACGTCGACATCTTCCTGCCCGACGACTCCCCGGCCGCGGTCGGGCTCAGGACCGGATGGATTGACACGCCGGGAAGCACGCCGCCCTGGCGATTCCGTGTTCCGCGGCCCGATGCCCGTCGGCAAGCGGACCTGGACCCGGAAGAACCAGTCGTGTCCCAGGCCGCTCCCGCGCCAGAGTCCGGCGGCCAGGGCTCGGCAGTTTCACCCGGGGCCCACATCAGGGCAGCGATCAACCGGGCCGAGTCGTTGGTCGAGGCGGCGATGAACCGGTCCTTCAATCATGAGGAGGACACACTCGGCACGCTCTCCGACGTACCAGTCCGTGGCCGGTGGATCCGCGGCGATGCCGTCGGCCAGGCACGCCACGAAGTGCTGCTCGGCGTCCTGGAAGAGCGAGTGCCAGTGGACCACCGGGCCCAGCGCCACATTCTGGCCTCTCAAGAGGCCGACCGGCTCGATGTGTTCCTTGAAGGCCGCCTGCTCACCGTCGTGCAACCGGTCGACAGCCCGCGGCCGAGCTGGGACCGGATCCAATCAGAGCTGCTGGGGTAGGCAGGTCGCCGATCAGCTACGGCCCAGTTCCGCCTCGCACGCCTATTCTAGCCTTCTTGCGGTAAATGCCATGCTGTACCAGGGCGTTGTCCGCGATGATGGTGCGGTGCGAGTGACTCGATTGCTGATATCGGACTTCCGGGGCTGGAAGTCCCTCGACCTGCGCCCTCGCGATCACGCGGTCGTGGCTGGCGTGCCCCGCGCTGGCCGCAGCGATGTCATCGAGGCGCTGGCGCGCGTGCTCGACCCGGACGCTGCGCATGCTCCGTCGTTGTCGGATCTCCATCAAAGTGTGCCTGTGGAAGGAGAGGGCGAAGGCGAGAGTTCCCAGTCCGGTGATGGCTTGGAGGGGGCCCTGTTTGAGTCGGCAGAGTCGCTCTGGGTTTCCACGGCCGAGGTGGAGGTCACCCTTTCTGATCTCGACCCGGAGGTCGAGCAGTTGGTTGACGGCCACCTCCAGCCGCTCGACGCGTGGGGGTCCGCCTCCGAGAGCGATGAGGCGAACCCTTCCGCTCCCCAGTGCGTCCGCCTTACCTATCGGCTCAGCTACGACCGCGAGACCGAGGCGCTGGAGTCCGTTGTCTACTACCCAGCGGGCAGCAACCCGGAGACCGGGAAGTTTGCGCGGGTGCCGGCTGCCGTACGTCGGGCGCTTCCGGTCATCACCCTCAATGCGGGCGTTCCCCTGCAGCTTCGAGCAGGCGGGAACCTGCGACGGTACGTCGAGGAGCGGGACCCCAAGGCTGCCGTCGCCGCGTTCGAAGTGTTGCGCGACGCGGTCAGCCAGGCCGTGGCCGATCTGTCCGCGGACCTGGCCATCACCGAGGCCGTGGACGCTGTTCTGGCCGTGGGTGGCACCGGCAAGCGGCTGGGAGACCGCCCGATCACCGCTGGGGACATCGGCTTCCTCGCCGAGGACGGATCCGTCAGCGCCCTTTTGCGTACTCTGCGGGCCGCGCTGCGGCTGGACGCCGCCGGGCCGCTGGCCCTGGCGAACCACGGCAGTACGGTGACCGCCGTTCTCTCCATGGCCGAGGCCATGCTGCTTGCGGATGTTCCCGGTGCGGTCGTACTCGCCGATGACTTCGGCGATCAGCTCGACGCTGCCACCGCCGAGCATCTGGCCTCACTGATCCGCAATCGGTCCGGACAAGCCTGGCTGTCGACCCGCCGGCCTGAAGTGGCGCGCGCATTCGAACCAGGCGAGGTGGTCCGCCTCGTCCGCCACGGAGGCCAGCGAGTGCACCACCAGCTTCCGCAGGTCAGTGACCGCAAGCAGCTCGTCGCCCACCGCCAGCTCCACACTCAGCTGCTCCCTGCGCTCACCGCGCCCGTCATCGCAGTCACCGAGGGCCCGCACGATGTCGCGGTCCTCGGAATGGCCAACCGTCGGTACCCTCCGAGCAGGCTGCCCCTGTCCGCCTACGGTGTCCGCCTCGTCGCCGCCGGGACGGGTGCCGACGGCGGCATCGACCAGGTCCCTCAGATCGCCGACCTTGCCAAGCAGCTTGGCTTCCGTGTGGTCGGCGTTGTCGACGCCGACAAGCCGTCCCAGCAGTCGGCTGCGCAGCTCGACAAGGTTGAGAAGTCGTGCGACGTCGTGATCAGGCTTCCGGAGAAGACTGCGGTCGAACGTGCGATCACCGCTGGCGTCTCGCTGGCTCACCTCGCTGCGGCCAGCTCGGTCCTTACCGCGTTCGGGCAGCAGGATCCCCTATCCGCCGAAGCCACCGAGCGGACCGTCACGAAGCTCTGCGTGATGCTCCACGGCAAGAGCCTGCACGAGCCCTTCCTCGACGCCCTCTATCGAGAGCTGCAGCCGGAACCTGCAGACGCGGAAGACCATGATGGGGAGGAGTCGGAAGAGGAGGAGCCCGTGGTGCACCCGCCGCTCCTGGTGGCGATTCTGGACGCCATCGCCACGGCCGCCAGCTTCAGCTACAACGGCCCCACGACGATCGACCTTGAGGATGTCAGCCGTCCTGACGAGGGCGCAGCGTGACGTACGAGGCCAAGGGGGAGCAGCGAGACGTCATCGAGAGTACCGCGCCGGTGCTCGTCGTACTCGGGGGCGCTGGCACGGGCAAGACCACCACCGCCGTTGCAGCAGCGCGCCGCCACCTCGAAGACGCCGACGAACGTTTGGCTCTCCGGCGCCGAACGGCTCATCAGTCCGGACGCAGGACGAGGCTTCCCGCCCCTGAGCGGGTCCTCTTCCTTTCCTTCTCCCGCACCGCGGTGGCACAGATCATCGATCGATCGTCCAATGTCATCGGACCGCTGGCTTCCCGCCTGGAAGTCGCCACCTTCCACGGTTTCGCGTGGCGCATCATCAACAGCTTCGGCCCACACCACGGATACCCTCAGCCCCTTGCCGTGCTGAGCGAAGCGCAGCGCCTCGTCGGGGGAGCCCAGCCCGGCCTCACCTACAACCAACTGGTCCCTGCGGCGATGGAGCTGTTCGGTCTGAAAAAGGTGCGCGACCACTACAACGGCCGGTACGGCCTCGTGATCTGCGACGAGTTCCAGGACACCGACGACCAGGAATGGCAGTTCCTCCAGCAGATTGCACCGGCCGCGCGCCGCATCCTGCTGGGCGACGCCAACCAGTGCATCTACGCGGGCTTCAAGCACATTGATGCCGACGCCCGGATCGCCACAGCGATGCGACTGTCTGGTTCCAACAAGATCATGTTGCCGCCGCTCAGCTACCGCGACCCGAGCGGAACCCTGCCGGCCGCAGCAGAAGCCGCCTTGCGACGCGACTTCACCCACGACGCCATCCGCGCGGCCGCCGCTGCGGGGCGTATCTCGGTAACCGACTACGTCGACGGCCACGGACATGCCGAGGTCATCGACCTCGCGCGCCGCGCTCGGAAGGATGGCCACACCGTCAGCATCTTCACCCACACCAACGTGGCGACCTCCAGCTTGTCCGACGCCCTCCTCTACGACGGCCTCGTGCACGAGCAGGTCGGCCTCACCGAGGCATACGGTGAAGCCCTCGCCGCACAACTCGCCCTGGTGAAGGTCGCACTGAAAATCCCCGACTCGCGGGCCCGCCGAGCGCTGGCTGCCTACGTCCAGGCCACGGAGCGGAAGGGGCCCAAGGTGGTGCCGCTCGCCCAGCAGATGCTCGACCCTACGACCAACCCGCCCCTTCACAACGCACTGAAGCGACTCGCACGGGACCTGCGAGCCTCGGTCGGTGAGGGTGACCAGCCCGACATTGCGAGGCTCGCAGAGGTGGTCACGAACGCCTACAGCACGGTTGGAGCCGCCCGCGGCCAGGAGACCTGGATGCAGGCGGCCCGTCAGACGCGCATTGCGCTCCGCCACTTCGACAAGGACTGCTTCGACGCTGCCGCAGTCGAGCAGGAGCTGCTCCGGGCACGCAACGAAGCTCTGGTCGGGGCAGGAGCAGCCCGACGAGCTCCGATCCAAGTCATGAACCTCCACCAGACCAAGGGTCGAGAAGCCGACAGCACGATCTTGCTCCTCGGAAGCAACGAGTTCCATGGCTCCGAAGGAGAGCCGTACCCGACCGGCTCCAAGCTGCTGTACGTCGTGATGACCCGCGCCCGGCAGAAGGCACATCTCGTTGTTCCCAATCTGGTGCACGGTCTCTGGCAACCGCTCGTTGCCGCCCTACGGTAGGAACGCTGCGGTCTTCTGGCCCGTAGCTGACTGGTGGAACACAGCTGTGCGGCGGATCGACATGCATGGCTGCCGTGGGCGATTCAGTCCTTCGACTGGGTTCGCTGTCAAACGCCTTGCTTGGATGGCAGGGGACAAGTTCGCCGGGGGCAGACAGGAAAGATCCTCGAAAGACTGGCCAACGCGGGCAGGGGCATGTCAACGTAGACGACCTTGCAGGAAACCCCCAGGTCAGAGAGGTGATTGCCCGTGACCGTGGCTCCCGTCAACCCCGGATTCTCTACCACCGTCGAAGCCCTACGGCGGCGCGAGTGGCAGCTCGGCCCGGGCCAGCCCACGCTCGTCATGGACCAGTTCTCCGCCGAGGACTTCCACCTGATTGTGGACGATCGGGCGGACGTGCACGTCAGCAGCAAGGACGGCCGCTTCTACCTCGGGTGGTTCCCGTTCGGGCGCCCCGGCACCGACGGCGAGGGGTGGAAGATCGCCGTCACCGGCACGGCCAAGGTACGCGGCTACCGCCTGTCCTTCGATACCGAGACGCCGGCCGATATCGTCGCCGCCGCCGTGGCGCGTGTGCTGGAGACCTCCCGGCGCCCGTAGCACCGGAGGCTCGAGCCGGAAGGCCGACACTGGAGATTGCCCTCCGTATCCCGGCGGCATCACAGGCCGCCGCTCACCGCGTTCCCCCATACAAGGAGACTCTGTCCGTGACTCACCCGGAGTTGACCGTCGGCGATCTCATCGACCTGTTGTCCGCCTGCGACCAGAGCGCTCCGGTGTGGCAGGCGATGAACCCGTTCTTCCCGATGGCGCACCGCCTCGCGCAGGTCGTCCAGGTCGTGGACGAGACCGGTCGGCCCGTCGTCTACCTCGCCGAAGGGCGGGACGCGAACACGCAGCTCGGTCATTTGCCGCCCGAGGTCGCCGTCGAGCTGGCCTGGCAGTCTCCGGTCCAGGCGCCCCCGCGCCGCCCCCGCCGCAGTGCCGGCGGCAAGTAGTACCGCATCTCGCCTTTTGGAGGCGTCCCTGCATCCCGAGTCTCCGCTCGACCCGCCCACCCCGAACGGCGCCCCGCCCGCGTACTGGGTCGGCCCCCGTCACCTGGCCGGTGACGACGGACGTCTCTACGACGCCGTCGCCGACACGCTCGTCGGCCTCGGCTGGACGAGCCTGACGACCGTCCGCGGACGGCACGAGCCGGACGAGGCGCCGCAGGACCGCCAGGTCCTGCGCAGCACCGTCCTGCACATCAGCCCCGACACCCTCCGCTGGGCCCAATGGGTGCTGGCGGACGAGCCGTTCCATCTGGGGGAGCTGCCGATCGCCTGGCAGCTCTCCGCACGCGTGGACACCAGCAGCCCGCTCGCGCAGTGGTCCGCCTACTTCACCCCCGACATCCCGGGGGAGGTCCTCGTCGACTTCCTCGTCGCGCTCGACGCCCGCGAGCAGCCCGGAGTCCCGCTCGGCGGCCCCGAGCTGGTCCTCGACGCGGTCACCGCGCACGGCTGGTTCCGCGACATCGACCAGCCCCATGCGGGAGCGATGGACCCGACCTTCACCTCGCACATCAGCCTCGGCGAGGTGCCACCCCTCATCCAGGACGCCGACCCGCGCGCCCTGACGGCCGTGGCCGAGGAGGCGGGACCCGGCGGGTGGCAGGCGTGGGCCGAGCCGGCGCCGGGTTCACCATGCCTGTGGGCCGCATCCTTCGGTGCCGGCGTGCCGCACGACCTCGTCGCGTGCTTCGCCCACGCGCTCAGCTCCACCGCACCGGTCCTGCGCCGGGTGCTGCCCGAGAGCACGCGGGAGCGGCTCCTGCGCGCTCCGGCCGACTGAGGTCCGAGGCCGGCCGCTCCACCCGCCCGCCACACGTGAAGCTCGGCCAGCCCGATCCGGGGCGGCCGAGCTTCACGCGTTCTGGGCTGCTGTTCACCGTAAGAGGTGAACGTGCCTCTCCACACGGGGCGCGGAACCCCGAACACCAGCGCGGGCTGCTCCGGGGCAGCACACTGGCACCGCAAATGCACGTCGCGTCGAAGGAGATGTCGCAGTGACCGAATCGACCACCGCACCTGATCTGCGGACGGGCCGTTGCCAGTGCGGTGATATCGCGTACGAGGTGGCAGGCGTTCCGGACGATCCGCACCTGTGTTCCTGTGGCCATTGCACTCTGTTGTCCGGTTCACCGGCGATGGCGTGGGTCGGGTTCCGTCGGGAGACGCTGATCTGGACCGGCCGCGGCGGGGAGCCGACGTGGTACTCGACCTGGCCGACCCTGCGCCGCGGCCACTGCGCGCGCTGCGGCACCCACCTCGTCTCCGTAGCCGACGGCTCGGACATGGTCATGGTGACGACGTTCAGCCTCACCGGGCAGAGCGACGGCTTGGAGCCCGTGGGGCACAGCTTCCGTCAGCACGCCGTGCCGTGGATGACCGTCACCCTCGCTCCCGACCCGCTCCACTCGTAGCAGCACCGGGCTGGGCGCCGTGGAGCATCGCAAAGACCACGTGCGCGGCGCCCCCGACCGCGATGGCCGGGGAAGCCCCGGCGTCGTCATGTGGCTGACTGCCAGCGGGCTGCTGTGGCCTTGGCGATGGTCTTGTTGAGGTGCCGGTCCACCAGGGCCGGTGAGCCGGAGACGATCAGCAGCACGCTGCCGTCGCGGACCGCGGTCTGCTTCACCACCGTGTCGCGTCCACCTGCGGAGAAGGTCAGCAGATGGCTCCACTGCTCGTCACCGAGCGGGGGCGGGGCCATCTTCTGCGTGGCCATGTCGGAAGCGCGCGGGTTCGCGGAATCCTGCAGCCGAAGCCCACCGAACCCGTACGTCATTTCCCTACCGTCGGGGCCCTTTGTGCGGGTTCGGGTCTGCTTGCCGTCGCGCGACCGGCCTCCCGCTGGGCGCTGCCCTTCCGCGCCGGGACTTCAGCGTCAGCTGGTCCAGCCGTTCACGTCGAAACGCTGGAACAGGGCCGGAAGGAACTCACACAGGAGGTCCCGGGCGTATTCGAAGTCCCTGAGTTCGTCGTGGCCGAACCGGAAGACCTCGTAACCTCTGAGCTTGAGGTCGCGGTCGCCGGCCGCCATCTCCGCGTACTTGGAGCTGTCGGGGACCTGACCGTCGTCTCGGGTGTAGTGCTGGGACCCGTCGACCTCGAATACGACGCGCTGCCCGTGGGGCAGCAGGAGCAGGAAGTCCATGCGGGAGCGCAGTAGCGCTTCGGGACCCCGCTCGCGGACGGTCTTATGGTCCCAGTGGAGCCACACTTCGGGCAGGAGGGCCGGGAGGTCGTAGACGGCGGGCCCGAAGATCTGGTGGTAGAGCTCGAAGAGATTGCGCTGGCCGGGGGAGTTGTCGGGCAGGCTGCGGCGAAGCCGGTGGTAGAGGGTCTTTTTCGCTTCGGCTTCGCTGGGGAGTTGTTGGCTGTTCTGCCACCAGCTCTGGAGGTCTCGCCAGCGGATGCCGTCCCCCGTGATCTGGCGGTCGTAGACGAGGACGTTGTCGGGGTCGCCCACGATCTCGATGTCGTTGTCCACTGCGGATAGGAAGCGGATGTCCGGCTTGGTGAGCGAGGCGAAGATGACGTTTTTCGGCCGTCGGTTGTCGGCGAGGCGGGTGGAGACCATGGTGAAGCGCGGATAGCCGCCGTCGGATCCGGTCTCGCGGAGTTCGATCCCTGCGTTGCGGATGTGCTTGTTGAACACGTTCACGAGGTGACGCTGGGCGGGCTCGTCGAGGAGGACATCTGCGGAGACCACCTGCTCGAGGAACCGGGCGAGCCGTGCGTCGCTGGCTTCGAACGCCCCCAGGTGCTCGAAGAGGTCCTCGGCCGACCAGTCCTCCGGGTTGCGGAAGACGTGCTGCTGGATGTGCTGTCTTAAACTCGGCGTGCGGTCGGCGCTGGGCAGCAGCAAGTCAGCGAGGGATTCCTCGCGGTCGAGCACCCAGAAGCGCTCCAGGAGCGCCATTAACCGGGCTTCGCTTCGGGCCATGTCCGTCAGGTCCAGGGCGCGTGCCAGCTCGCGGCGGACCCTCTTGGGTATCTCCGGCGGTGAAGTCTCCGCCCACAGCAGGTCCTCTATCGCGTTGCGCGTCGCGGGGGTCAGGTTCCTTCGGGCCAGGATGTGTTCCGCGACTCGGGGAAGGTCGCCGTCGGATACCTGGGCGAGGCTGCGTTCGACCCGTACGCGCTTCGACCCTTCGTCTTCGGGGACCGGCGGCATGCCTAGCTGCGCAAATGCGGTGTTGAGCGTGGGGTGCGTGTTCTCATCGCCGAGGGGTGAGACGACATCACTCACCAGCTGCCGAAGTGCCGAGCGATCCTTGCTGTCGACCATCCGTCGATGATTCCAGAGCCTCGTCGCCCAGTCAGCGGTCTGCGCTGCCAGACGAGACACTGGACGCCCGTATAAAGCGTAGGCGATGTCAGCTCCGTGGTGCCTGGTGGCCTGCTGTGCTGGCGGCTGTCCATGGTGCGACGAGCGCGGCGGCCATGGAGACGGCTGCCAGGAGGCCAAAGAGGGGGCCGTAGCCGCCGAGAGGGGCCGCGAGGGCGGCGCCGGCACCGGCGCCGCCGCTGCGCTGGACGCCGAGTGCTACCTCGCCGCCCGGAAGTCGGCCGAGCCGGAGCTCGCCGCGGCCACAGCCTGAGCAGCACACACGGCGCGGGCCCGAACCACAGCGCTGGGCGGGCCCGTCGTGCTGTGTGCGACGGGTCAGCGTGGGAGCTTCGCGGTGCGCTCGAGGTGGGCGGAAGATGATGCGGCGGGCTTCGGCTCGCTGGTGTCGGTGGGGAGGGCAAGGGACGCGACGGTGACGAGGCCGAGAGCGGTGGCGGCGATGCGAACGCGCATGTCGGACTGAGCCCTTGGTGCTAGGCGACGAGTGGTCAGTGCGGGCCCGCGGGCCCGGTGGGGTCGTAGGAGTGGGGGTCAGTGGCCGAGGTGTCGCAGGCAGTCCTCGAAGGTGGCGTGCGTCGCGTCCGCCGGCCCGGCGTGCCGGTTGTACCAGACGGTGTCGAGACGCCTCTCGTGCTGCTGGTGGCCTGCTCGGCAGCGCAGCCAGACCTGGTCGTGGGTGGAGAGGACAAGCCAGTCACGGTATGCGCCGCATGTGGCACAGTCGACCATCTCGCCGTCGAGGACGATCGGCCAGGGCCAGGGCATCATCCGGCCGTCGAGCTGATCGTGGCTCGGGACACGCAATTCCGGCGGGAGGAAGTCGTCCACCACCGGGACAGGTTCGTCGGCCCGCATCGCGCCCCGTATCCGTTCCACTTCCGACGGCACCAAGCCGTCCAGTCGAGCCCTCATCGTCTCGTGGAGATGGCGCATCTCGCTGATCTCCGCTCCGCGACGGCGGCGTATCCGTTGGAACACCCTGACGTTCTCCCTCGTCTCGTCCTGCACGCGTCATGATCGTGCCCTGGGCCCCGACCTGCTTCAATTCACAAACTCCACAGTCACGCCCGTCTGGTCCGGGACCCGGACCGCTGCGGTGCCTGCTGGCCCGCACGGCGTGCGGCCTGGCCCGCCCCGGGGGCGTTGCCGACCATGTCGCTGGTATCGGCGGGCAGGTCCGCGGTCCGGCGCAGTCGCCACACCAGGACGTCGCTGACGGACTCTGCCGTGTCGAGTTCCCGTCGCCCGACGGCGTCGGTAAGCAGGGCAGCGGGATCGTGGCCGGCGGCTTCGGCGTCGGCGAGGGTGGCGGCGAGCGCGTACCAGCCGGGCTCGGCAAGGATCTGCTCCGCCAGTTCCGGCAGCGCCTCGCGCAGTGCCCTTGTCTGCCGCTGGAGGAGGGGGCGGCCCAGGCGCCGGCCGCGCTGGTAGAGGGCGCCGAGCGGCTGGGCGGCAGCCAACTGGTAGGCGGCGCGCAGATGTGCGGCGGCCCGGCGCGCGGCGGCGGCCTGCTGGGCGTGGCCCTTCTTCGCATGCCAGTGGACGGCGGCGGTGATGAGGAAGAACAGCATGTCGATCGCCATGGCGGTCGACGCGCCGTCTTCGCCCCGGCCGAGGGAGGGGCCGCTTTGGACGAGGTCGCGGGCGGCCTGTCGCAGTGCCCGGTCGTGGCCGCGTTCGGCGCGGACGTGGGAGCGGGAGGCGCGCTCGAACGCGAAGGCGGCGTCACGCAATTCGCGGCGGGTGTGCGCGGCGGACGTCTTCGCCAGCGCGTCCAGGACCTCACCAGCCGAGGCGATGTAGGCGGCGGCGACCGCGTCACCGCCGCGCTCGATGACGTGCACCGCCTGCCAGGCCGCGGAGGCAGTACGTCGACGGGCGACGGACGGTCCGCTCGGCGCCGTACGTACCTTCGCATCGGCCGGCACGGCGTCCTGGTCGTGGCTTTCGGCGGACCAGCGTTCTCGGATCCGGGGCAGGGACAGGTCCGGCGCGAGACGCGCACCGGGGTAGAACACCGGCTCGTCCTGGGCGTTACGGTCGTTGGGTAGAGCGACCTTGTAGCCGAGCAGGTCCCCAGAGGGGGCGACCCGCTTGCGGATCAGCAGGCCGGCGGCGGCCAGCCGGTCGAAGAACTCCTCCTCGCTGGTCGCGCCGGCCACCGCGCGCCGGACGGTCTCGCGTAGCTCCTCCCGTGCGGTGCGCTCGCGGCCCTGGCGCTCGGCTTTGTGACGTTCGGCGCTGGTGGGTCTCTGGGCGGCGGTGCCGTCTCCCGGCGCGACCTGGTGGAGGCCGAGTTCCTTCTCGATGAGGCGGCATTCGGCCTGAGCACGCTTGCCGGAGCGGAAGTCGTCGGGGCGGCTGCCGTCCTCGCACACCAGGGTGGCGACGATGTGGATGTGATCCTCGGCGTGGCGTACGGCGGCCCACCGGCAGCCGGTCCGTCCGTCACCGGGGTCGATGCCGGTGGCGGCCACGATGCGTCGGGCGATGTCGCCCCACTCCTCATCGGTGAGAATCCGGTCGTCGGCGGTCGCGCGCACGGAGGTGTGCCAGACGTGCTTGGCAGGACGTGCGTGTTCGGGGAGAGCC
Organism: Streptomyces sp. GDS52; assembly: GCF_052246875.1. Classification (NCBI taxonomy): domain Bacteria; kingdom Bacillati; phylum Actinomycetota; class Actinomycetes; order Kitasatosporales; family Streptomycetaceae; genus Streptomyces; species Streptomyces sp. GDS52. Next base: position 1,588,547 of record NZ_CM125966.1, on the reverse strand, counting down.
TGGACGGGCTGGTCGAGGAGCTGCTGGAGGTCCTTGAGGGTGGCTTTCGGGTCGCGGCCGGGGTCGGGGGACATGCCGTCGAAGGAGGCCACGAGGTGGGGGTCGGTGTGCTCCTCGTGCTTGCCCGGGCCATAGAGGTACGCGAGCAAGCCGATCGTCCGGGAGCCGGCCTTGTGGATGCTGGGGATCATGGAGCGCGCTGCTCGATCAGTCGGGCAGAGGCTTCACGCACGCTCTCGGCGGCGCGTTGGACGGCGGCGACCGCTGCTTCCAGCTGTGGTGCCTCGGCGCCGGAGTTGAGGGCCTTGACCGCCTGGTTGAGGTTGCTGCCGGCCCAGCCGAGTCTGCGGCGGCTGTCGAAGAGGGCGGTGATCACTTCGCGCTCGTCGGCGATCTCGGCGCTGGTGCGGTCGAGGTCACGGGCGGCGGCGAGCGCGGCACGGGCGAGGAACCCGGCGACGGACAGGTTACATCGGGCGGCGGCGGACTTGATCAGGGCGAACTCTTCATCGTTGAAACGCGTGTTGGGCTGATGTAGGCGCTTCTTCTCGCGCGGCTGACGCGGACGCTGGCGGGCGCGGGCACTGCGCTCGCGGTGGCTGCGGTGCTGCAACGGCTTCTCCTCCTGCTCCGGCTTCGATTCGCCCTCGGTCGAAGCCTCCAGGACCTGTGCCCCCCGGTGCAGGTCCTCTCCCGCCCCCTCGGGGGCGGGTTCGGCGGAAGCTACGCTTCCGCCCCAACTTGCTCGCCTCGAGACCGAGTTGGGGTCAGGGGCAGGTTCTGGGGCGGTGCCGTTCTCGTGCAGGGTTGTCATCGGGTATCGGGCCTCGGTGAGCGGGTGCGGAGCTGGATTGCGGCGGCCAGGTCGACGACGTCGGCCGGCCCTGCGAAGACGCGTACGAGCCCGGCGGCCTCGTGCTGGACGAGCCACTGGCTGCTCGGGACGGGAACTGCGGCGTGCAGAAGCCGCCGCCGGACCAAGACGTCCGCCCAGGCGTTGGTCTCGGCGACCGTTGGGCTGGACGTGCGGGTGGGAAGGGGCACCATGGGGACCTCCTGGAGCGGGGGCGGTGGCCCGGCACAGGCCGGGCCACCGCTGGTGGTAGAGGCTTTGACTTGTTGGTTTGCAGGTCAGCCGCACTCGGGGCAGCGTCCGACGTGGCCGCTGAGTGCCCGGGCCATCCGCGCCTTCGTTGACGCGGCGTATTTTGCGCTGCACTTCGCCGCTGGCTTTCCGGCATGCCGCTCGGAGTGAGCGTTCAGGAAACCGATCTCCCGCTCGTACTCCTTACGAAGGGCCATGAACCGCGGGCAGGTCTTCATCGGGTGCTGCTCCTTGTTTTCGTGGTGGCGTCCTCGCTCCGCAGTTGCTGGAGGGCGAGGCCCAATCGGTCGTTCCGGCCGCCCTTGAGGCCCTCGCGCCGGATGATCTCCCTCAGCTGGACCCGGGTCACGGCTTCGTTGCCGTCCCGTTTGAGCAAGGCTGGTACGTGAGGGCGGACCTGTTCGACGAGGTGCTCCACGGACTGCTCCGGCTCGAGCGGCGGACGCTGCGTCTGCGGGTTCCGGGACCTGCTCCGCTTGTCTGCCCTGCTCTTGACCTCCGTGGTCGGCTTCCGCTTGAGGGTCACCTTGTGCTTCCGGTCCTCGGTGGTGTCGGTCCCCGTGTCGGGGGTGCTCGGTCCCCGGTCCCCGGTGGTGTCGGTCCCCGACTCGGTATTACTCGGTCCCCGGCGCAGGTCAGGGCCCTGAGCAGGCGCTTTCGCCGCAGTGAGGTCGGTCCCCACGCAGCTGATGCGGTCCATTTGGGACTCTGGTTCGACCGCCCCGGTGCCCGCGCCGTCGCGGTCCCCGGCCCCCGCGTCACGGTCCCCGGTCCCCAGCTCGGTTCCCGCTTCCCGGTCCCCGGCTCCGGGGACCGGTCCCCTCTCCATGTCCGGTCCCCGGTCCCCGGCGGGTTCGGAGGCGGCACGGGGACCGTTGACGGGGGCCGTGGTGCCCCAGACGGTTGGTGCGGGGACCGTGATGGTCGTGGTGTTGTCGTGGTGCGGGGACCACGGGGAGGGCAGGGGGACTGTGGCGAGCGAGAGTGCGTGCCGGCGGGCGGCAAGCTGGTCGAGCAGCTCGGCGCGCTGGGCAGGGTCCGTTCCGACCGAGGCCCGGCCGATGGCCTTCGACAGCTTCCGCGTGAGTCGCCGGCCGCGCCAGTTCTGCTGCTGTTTGGGGGTGCGTTCGGCGAGGCGGGCGGCGAGCGCGACCGCGCGGGCGGTGGCTCGGTCGCGGGTGATCTGCGCGGCGTCGCGGTCCCGTGCGGCGATGCCGAGGCGGGAAAGCAGCCGCTCGCGTGCCTCACGCCCGAGGACGGCGAGCAGGCCGTGGGAGGCGGCACCAGGGGTGCGCACGCGTAGTTCGATGCCCATGGCGAGGTGCCACAGCATCGCCGCCATGACCGGTCCGACGAAGGCGCGGACGGTGCCGCCGACGGGACCGCTCTCGGCGTAGGCAGGGATCACCTGCACGCCGGTGATGACCCACACCAGGGTGCCCGGCAGCCCGGGTGCCCCCTGGACGGCCAGGTTCTGCCGGGCCATCAGCGCGGTTGCGAAGAGGGCGAGTTCGGCGGCGGCGAACATACCGACGCGTTCGGCGGTACCGGCCATGTCCAGGTAGTCGGCGGCGAACCGCCAGCTCGTGTCCGCGCTGTAGGCGGTGCAGCCGAGCGCGGCGAGCGCGGCTACCTTGACCGCCGGGCTGCCGAGACGTTTCTGCGGACGGGCGCTCCGGTAACGGATCGCCCAGGCGGTCAGGGCCAGCGCCAGGGCGGTGACGGGGACGCCGATGGCGAGGAGGAGGGACAGGTCCGGGACGACACCGAGGGACAGAACGGTGGGGTGGGTCATGCGGCCTTTCCGGGAGAGGCGTGCGCCGAGGTGGGCTTCGCCGACGGGCATGTCGGCGGCTTCGCGCTGGGCTTGGCGGACTCGGATCGACTGGTCGTCGGGGCGGTCTGCGTCCCCTTCTTCTTGTTCTTGCGCCTCGGTACGCCGAGGGTCCGGTCGCGGTCGAAGACCTTGTTGGCGGCCTGCCGCAGCAGGTCACGGGCATGCTTGTGGCTGATCTGCAGGGCGGCGGCGAGCCGGTCGGGGCGCCAGCCCCGGACGTAGGCGTGGTCGATGACGACCTGGCGCTCGGCCCCGGTCAGGTGTACGTCGCGTCCGTTGAAGAAGGCGATCACGCGGCCGTAGTCGAGGCGCTGAGGCAGCCCGTCGTGCCAGGGGCGCCGTTCCGCCTCGGTCAGCCCGCCCCAGACACCCTCTTTGAGGGCGTTCTCCAGGGCGTAGTTGAGGCAGTCGCGGCGGACCGGACACAGACCGCACAGTTCCTTCGCCTCGGCGATGGCCTCGTGGTCCCGGGGGAGCGGGAAGAAGGTGGCGTCGGCGTCCTCGGGGTTCATACCGTGGCACACGCCGCGGGTGTGCCAGCTGGTGTCGCCGATGCCGCGCAGGCCGGTGGTCGGCGAGGTGTGGGTGGTGATGTGGCGCAAGATGGTCTCCGATGTGCTGCCGCGTCGGCTGGTTGGAGCCGGCGGAGGACGGACGCGGCGTCGGGGGTCGGCTGCGGCGTGGGGCGGCGCCGCAGCCGGTGCGGGACGAGGTGGTGTTGCCGGGGCAGCGGACAGGAAGCGCCGGTGATGGACCGGTCAGGCCATCGCCGACTGGGGGGTATCCCGCGCCTGTTTTGCGGCGGCGAGGTCCCGGCGACAGTGGTGAGGGTCGGTCCGCGTGGCGTTGCCGCGTGCGAAGCCGTCGGGGGCGACCCTCCGGCGACGGCATGGCTCGCCGACCGCGGCCTCGCACCATTCGCAGCGGACCGAGAGCGCGTCAGGCTCACCCTGGGCGATGGCCGCCTCTCGTGCCGCACGGGCGGGCCGGAAGGGCGCCAGCGCGGCCCGGGCCTCCGGGGGGATGCAGGAGCCGACTTCCTTCAGCCGCGCTTCCAGCCTCGGGTCGATGCGGCGCCCGGCGAGCTGCCGGTGATGCACGGGTTGTGCGTGGCCGGCGGCGACGGCGCGGCGGGTGCCGACCAGCTCGGCTGTCCAGGCCGCCTGGTCGTCCGGGTCCACAGACGGGGTGGGGTCGGTGTGCCGCTGGAGGCGGTCGCGTCGGTAGCTCTCCCACGGACGGGCGATGTCCGCCGGGAGGATCTGGTACGGCGAGACCCGGATGTGTTGGCGGGCTGCAATGCGGGCGTCCCAGCCGTGCGGTGTGGCCAGGGGGACGTCGCCGAGCAGCTCGTGCCACTGGGCGAGCTGGTCGCGGGCCTCGCCCTGGTCGGTGCGGATGGTGCGGGGGTCGAGTCGGCCGATGTAGGCCAGCAGGGCGGCAATTTCGCGGCGGTCCATGGCTACTCCGCTTCGGTCGGCTCGTCGAGGGCGGCGAGGAGGGCGGCGGTGTGGGCTTCCGCCCGGGTCATGCCGCCTGCGGGGGCGGGACCGCTGCCGGCCAGGGCGTAGAGGTTCGGGCGGCCGAGGGCGTGTTCCCGGGCGATCCAGGAGCGCCAGTCGGCAGCCCAGGCGCCCGCCGAGCGGGGCTTCCAGTCGGCCCGGTGGGCACGCCACTTCGCGTCGGCGGCGCGCAGGCCGTCCTCGCCGAGGCGGGCGAGGTGCCCCTGTTCGTGGGCCCAGGCTTCGGTAGCTGGGTCGACCTGCCACTCGCCGGCCGGGGTGAGGGCAGCACCACTACTGCTGCCTTTACGGTTCATCTTCGGTTCTCTACGGTTCTGGGGGTTGGATTCCGTACCTTGCCGGGTGCGGAATCCGGCACCTCGGGGGGTCGGATTCCGTCGCGAGGGGCCGAATTCCGCACCGGTCGGATTCCGGCGGGAGGGGGCGGATTCCTTACCCTCCTTGGGCCAGATCCCGTGCCGCCGGAGCCGTATCTCGTCCAGCTCGGGCACCGGATCCGACTCGGTCGGCGGCTCGACGTACGCATCCGGGTCCTCCCGCGTGGCTGCCGCGACCTTGGCCAGCCACGCGGTGGCGCGCGGCAAGCGGTAGGCCGTGGTGCGCTGCGGGCCCTGCAGATGGTCCAGCACCTTCAGCTCGCCGCTCTGGACGAGCGACGTGAGCGCGTCGCGTACCGCGGTCCGGCTCGCGTTCGTGCGCTCGACCAGGCTGGAGAGTGAGGCCCAGGCGACGCACTGCTCGTCCGGCACGCGGTCGGCGATCGACAGCAGGACCAGGCGCGCGGTCCCACGGCTGGAGCTGTGCTCCCACACCCATTCGCGGGCGTCGACGCTCACCGGCCGCTCCCGATCATCGGGCGGAAGGGCTGTGTCGGCCCGGTGGCCGGGACGTGTTCCCGCCGCCGGCGGGTGGAGTCGGGGAAGCTGGGGGCTACCGAGCAGGTCAGGCCATCAGGCCTTTTGCGCAGGACGGAGCGCATGCAAGAATCTCCTTTGGTATTGCCACGCTGAGACGCCCGGTAGAAGGGATCAGCGTGGTGATGGTGGCGATCTCCGCCCTTGCCGGGGCGGTCTGCCGTGAAGCGTTCGGTGTCCGGGAGTTGCCGCTCTCGGGCACCGTCGCTGTTTGCGGGCCTACGTGGCCCGGAGGGTGCGCACGCCACTGCTCCTTATGGTTGTTGTGTCGGGCGGGCTGCCCAGGGGACGACGAACATACGCACGACGCTGCGTCAAGATCCAGACTTGGTTCTTAAACTCTCTATAACTCTCTACTTCATGTCGATTTGTCCGTTAGTGGGCTTACGCGCAGTCAGGTGCTCGCTCCTTGGGCGAGGTCGCCTCATGCGGGAGCTGTTCACACCTGTTGACAGTCGAGCAAGATCGTAAGTCGCAGGCGGCATCACCTGTCAACTGGAGCGGACAACTTTGTTGGTCTTGCGGGTTCGGTGTGCGCCTGAGTTGACAGGTTTGGTTTGATGGGTCCCTGTGCGTGACAGGAAGGGGACGAGTGTGGGCGACGGGGTCAGCGAGGAGGGGCGCGCTCTGGCGGAGAAGGTCGACCGGCTGTTTCGGGTGATTCACCCCGAGGGGCGGGGGCCTTACTCGCTGCGCGAAGTCGCTCGAGGTGTGGCGGACATGGGCGGCCCCAGCATGTCGGCGAGCTTCCTTCACCAGTTGCGCACGGGGCAACGGGATAACCCTGGCATCAAGTACCTGAAGGCGATTGCAGGCTTTTTTGGCGTGTCGCCGGCGTACTTCTTTGACGATGGTGAGGGGGCGCGTGCTCAGGCGGAGGTGACCCTGCTCGAGTCGATGCGCGACAACCAGGTCCGCTCCGTGGCCCTGCGTGCCTCCGGTCTTTCTCCCGAGACCCTCCGCACCGTGCAGGCGTTCATTGAGCGAGCTCGGGAGCTCGAGGGCCTCGACGAAGACGGCCAGTCGGAACGAGACGTATGACTCTCGTCACCCACTGTGGGGGATAGGTCCTGTAAAAATCAGGACACTTCTGTCGGGCTGTCCTGAAAATGCCGGGGCCGTCGCGAAGGTTCTTTGGCTGAATCTGGATCATCACCCTCAGGTCACATAGGGTGACCGGTGATGCGCCGTCAGTGCGCCTGAAGCAAGCGGAAATGAAAGACCAGGGAGGGGCTCGTTGCGCTCACAGCGACGACTCCGGATACCGTCCTTCCGGCAGCGCCGGAAACTAGTGAATCCGGATCCACTGTCAGGGATCGAGATTCCTTCCCCCTTCGATCTGCAGAAATTCTGCGCTGCTGTAGCGGCGTACCGAGGCCGTCCTCTGCTTGTCGAGGAAGTCGAAGGAGTGAGCGGCGCGGACGACGAGTTGTGCGGTCTGTGGGTGGAACTCGATACCGCGGACTGCATCTTTTTCGAGGCGTCGACCTCCCCGCTGCACCGAGACCACATCGTCTTGCACGAGATCAGTCACATGCTCCTCGGACACAGCTCCTCGAGCGATACGAGTACGGGCGCCCACCTGGGCGAACTGTTCACCGCCATCGATCCCCGCGCTGTCCGCAGTGTGCTGGGACGGGCGAACTTCAGCAGTCCCCAAGAACGCGAGGCCGAGCAACTCGCCACCCGAATAGCAAAATTGGCAAAACTGACACCCATTCCGAAAACTCGTGATCCCGAACTCGATCGTCTTGACGCGGCGCTGCGCGGTGACGGCAGAAGATGAACACCTTCACGTTCGTGGTCGCTGTGCTCCTGTGGCTCACCGTTGCATGGCGTGCCGTCAAGGTCTGGCGGAGGGGGCAGGACCGGTCTCTTTGGTGGGCCTTCTTCGGGCTGGCCGTCATGATGACGTTGCGCATGCCACCTGGGAGAGCACTCGACCAATGGACAGGCATCACCGACCTTTCCTACTTGCTGAAGCACCTCATCGGAGGGGTGCTTGCATCAGCTGCTCTGCTGGCCTTCCTGCGTAAGGTATCCGGGGCTTCGGACGGGCCGCGGACCAAGCGGCGGCGCATCATGTTCGCCTGCGCGACAGCGCTCGCCATGACGATTTTGTTCTTCGCGAAACTCCAGCCGTACGAGACGCCGTCGATATTTGCGGACCCCGTGGCTCGTTACGTGTTCCTCGCCTACACGCTTCTTTTCCTCGGTTACCTCACTGCCTCCCTGCTGGGAGGAGTGAGGCTCTGTTGGCGCTGGGGACGCAACTCAAGTGGTCTCGCGCTCAGTTGGGGACTTCGAATCATCGGCGTGGGCTTGGCTGCCGGCGTCGCGTATGCCGTCGTCAGAGCGGCAACGATCACCACACGCATGCACGGTGACGGCCTCTTCCCCGGTGCCGTGGACGACTACATCAGCACCGCCCTGCTCATGGCGGCCCTCGTCCTCATCGTCGCAGGCAGCAGCCTGCCCATGCTCAGCCTGCTCCGCAGCTGGCGGACCAAGCGGCACGCGCTGCTGCGTCTGCGCCCCCTGTGGCGCGACCTCACACAGGTCACGCCCTCCGTACGCCTCCACGCTCCACTCAGCGCGGTGACCGAACACCTCAACCCACTCAATGTGCACGACCGTCTGTACCGGCGAGGCGTCGAGATCCGTGACGCCGCACTGGCCCTCAACAACTACGCGTCGCCCGCTCTCCGGAAACGGGCCCAGCAGCACGCCGAAGCCCACGGCCTCTTCGGCACCCAGGCCGCAATCGCCGCCGAAGCCTGCTGGCTCGCGACCGCACGCCAGGCCAAGCTCCGGGGCTCAGCGCCTGGTTCCAGCGTCGAACACCGCCCTGCGGGCGGCGGGCGGGACCTGAACAGTGAGATCTCCGCGCTCACCCAACTGTCCGACGCCTACCACTCCGACCTCGTCCAAGACTTCACGGACTCGGAAGACCGCCTGATGGAGCTACCGGCATGAGCACCTTCGTTGCACCCCCCACCCCCACCTACGCTGAAGCCACCCCGCGGGTGAGAGCGGCGAAGGTTCTCACCGACGTCTTCGCGCCGGCCAACCTGGTCATCTCGCTGCTCCTGCTGATCGGCTGGCACAGCACAGGCAGTTTCAACGGAGTCGGGTGGGGCCTGTTCGCAGCCTTGTTCTGCGGCATCGTCCCCATGGGGATCATCCACTTCGGAGTCCGTCGCGGGAAGCTCACCGACAAGCACATCCGCGTACGCAAGCAACGCATCGCCCCCCTCACGGCCACCCTGGCCTCCGTGGTGACCGGCATCGTTCTCCTGAACATCCTGGACGCGCCGCGGGAGGTCTTCGCGCTCGTCATCGCCATGCTCGTCGGTCTGGCCAGCGCGCTGGCGGTGACGGTGTGGTGGCAGATATCCGTGCACAACGCTGTGGCCGGCGGCAGCGTGATGATCCTTGTCCTGGTCTTCGGCCAGGCGCTGGTCCTTCCCGCGGTCCTCTTCGTCGTGGCCATGGGGTGGTCCCGCCGCGTCCTGAAGGCACACACCCTGGCCCAGCTCGTCTGCGGCACCGCGTTGGGCTCCACCGCTGCCCTGGCGTTCACGCTTCTGCGGTAGCAGCCCCGGCGGGCGCGCCGTGTCGGGCGCGCCCCGTATCGGTGGAGCCGCCTGGTAGCCCACGCGCAGCAGCGGCTGACGATCACCTTGTCCAGTCACGCTATCGGCCCTGGGTGGACGGTTTGGGATGCCCTAATGGAGGGCCGTGAAGGGGGTTAGGCGGGTGGTCGGGTTCGCTTCCGAAGGCTGTGGGGGGCTCCGTCGCCGACTGCGTACGGGGTGAACTGAGCGGGGGTGTGGTCGATGGGCAGGTCGGACTGCCAGGCGGTGAGGATCTGAGCACTGCACACGAACAAACCGTCGGGAAGCTGATCGAGTGGGTACCAGTCCCAGTCGCCGACGCTCTCGTTCGGCTGCGTGGTCGGCTGTCCGTGCCAGGCATGCACGAGGGCACCGACGGTGACCCGCAGGACGCCTTCGACGTGGTCGACGAGCGTGCCCAGGAGCGTGACGGCGCTGGTGTGAGTGGTGAGACCGGTCTCCTCACCGAGTTCGCGCACCACTGCGGCATCGAAGGACTCACCGGCCTCGACGGTTCCACCGGGCAGTTCGAGGGTGCCACGCTTATGGCGGCCCAGCAGGAGGCCCTGCTTGCTGACGAGGATGGCTCCGACGCCGACAGCAGCGTGCGGCACTGGCGGCCTGCTGCTGCGGGGGCGGCTGGAGACCATTGCTGGCCGGTCGGGCAGGCGGCGGGCACGGACGAGCTGCTGGATGACCGCGGCGCTTTCGTCCGGGTGGTGCAGCAGGTTAATGGTCTCGACACGGAAGCCGTACTCGGTGAGGAGGTCCTCCCACAGTTGCGGCGCCAGGACCCACATCTGGGTGGCCAGCGGTGGATCGTCGCGCAGCAGGATCATCTGCTCGCGCGGTGTCACCTGAGTGGACGGGCCGAGGCCGTTCAGGTCGGTGTGCAGGAGCGAGAGGATCAGCGGTGCGCCGGGACGCAGTCCGTCGCGCAGGGTTGGCAGCGCCCGGTGTGGGTCGATGAAGGCCAGTGTGCCGATGGCGTACGCGGCGTCGAACGGCTCGACTTCGGCGAGGTATTCGGCCACATCTCCTTGTGTGAACTCCACGCCTGGGGTATCGGCGTGGGTGGAGGTGGCGCGTTCGTGCTGGGTCGGGGACAGTTCAATTCCGGTGACGCGAGCGCCGTGGGTGCGCGCGAGGTGGACGGCGTGATGGCCTGCCCCGGACCCGATGTCCAGGACGCGGCGGCCGGTGATGTCGCCAAGGATTTCAGCACCTGGCCCGATCCCCTCCCATGGCGTCCAGGACATTCGGTCGGGAATGGGCGGCGTGTAGGAACGCGCGAGTTGGCGCTGGCCGTAGATCTTCCAGGCTCGAGTGTTGATGTCCTCGACGGGCACGGTGCCTCCTTGGTGGGCGGTATGCGGTCAGGTGTGCGTGATGAGGTAGGCGGGGCCTTCGCCGGTTCGGGCATGTTCAACGGCGTTGAGACGGGAGAAGTCACGGGGTGCCATCAACTCCTGCCAGCCGGCCATGTCGTGCACGGCCCACATGTCGTGTTCCGCGGGGTCGAGGCGGATCCGGCCGAGCTGGTCGGCGGTCAGCTGGCCTCCGTCGAAGATGAGCCCCACCTTGTTCAGCGGCATGCGCGGCCCGGCGTGGAGGAAGTGCGTCAGGAGCAGGGTCGGCGTGTTGAGGGCGAGGTCGAGTCCGGTCTCCTCGACCGCCTCCCGTCGGGCGGTCTGCAGCGGGTCCTCGCCCGGGGCGTCCAAGTTGCCGCCCGGGAACTGCCAGAGTCTCGAGCCGTAGACCGAGCGGAGCTGGATGGGCCGGTCGTGCTCGTCGCGGATGTACAGGCAGCCGTACACCGTGTGGTGGGGGACGGTCTGCGCGTACTGGGTGGGCGTCATCGGCAGGGGGCGGCCGGGCCGGGCAGGACGGTGGTCGAAAGCGAGGGCGAGAACCCCGAGGGCTTCCTTGGCCGGCGGGTAGATGCCGCGGAGGTTGGCGAGCAGTTCGCCGGGCGGCCCGTTTGGGTCGATGCGTGCGGTGTCCTCCGAGCTGAGCAGGTCCTCGAAGGAGGGGTACGGGGTGATCCGCTGCACGAGGACGTCGAGTTCCCGCCCGGTGTCCCGGTCGTGGAAGACGACCATGTCGCCGACGCCGATGTCGCGCTTGGTAGGGGTGGCCACCCTCACTTCGATGGTCTTGCGCCCTGCTTCCACTTGGCGGTAGTACCGCCCGAACAGGTGCATGTGGTGCTCGGTCGCTACGTCTCTGGCCGCCGGGCTCGGGACGGCTGGGATCGCCTGCTGGGTGTCGTCAGGCATACGTGCCTCCGTTCGATGCTTTCCGTCCGTGGACGGTCGTGGGGTCGCGACCGTCCACGGAGCGGTGGCCGCGCTCCTGCGTCTCCGGATCGGAGCGGGTGGCGAGGAAGCGGACGAGTCCGCCGGCGCGCTACGGCAGTTCGATCGGTCCGTAGCGCGCGTGCGGCTCCTGCCGCATCAGCGCGTCGTACCGGTCCGCTATCGAGAAGTGCCAGAACTCGGTCCCATAGTTCGTAAAACCCGCTTCCTCCATGGCGTTGAGCAGCAGCGTGCGATGGTGACGCGCGTGATCGCTGAGGTTCGGAGCGTGCGTGAAGCAGGCGCCGTCGCTCTCCTCCGGGGAGGCGTTGACACGGGTGCCGAGGTCGAGTTCGTGGCCGTCCTGGTCGACGAGGGTCACGTCCACGGCCGCGCCTGCGGAGTGGGGAGCGATTTGCGGTGGCGATACATACCGGCTGGCGGCCTGGTGCAGCTGCTCAGCTGTCCAGTCGGGGTGGGCGGCGGCCAGTTCGTCCCGATACTCGGTGAAGTAGCGCTGCTGGAGGGAGAGAGGCCGGTAGCCCTCGATGAACAGCAGGTCGGTGCCGGCGGGCAGGAGCGAGCGGGCGAGCTGCAGCTGGGCCAGGACGCCCTCGCGGACGTGGGCGAACGCGCCCAGTGGATCTTGCTTGCGGGGATCGACACGGAAGTCGTGGTCACGCACGTCGACGAGCGGCTCTCCGCACTCGCGTACCGGGATCGCGGCGACCCGCGGATCGGACATCAACACCAGAGGGTTCATGGAGTCTCCCTGGGACGGCTTGCACTGCTGTGGCGGGACGGTGGAGGCAGAGGCCAGATCGGTTTCGCGCGCGATCCGCGCGATAGTGTCCTGCAGCGTGCTTTCGGCCGGGATCACGCTCTCCAGACCGCCGGACAGTAGATCCAGCTCGCGGTACCAGGAGGTGAGGTGGTCGTCGGTGACCTGCGCCAGGTACGCGGCATCCGCCTTCGAGGCATGCCGGTCCAATGTCGCCTCCAGCGGAACGTCCAGGTAGTAGCAGCTGGAGACACCGCGGTGGTCCCGTATCAGAGACGTGATCATGTGGCCGTAGCGGTCGGCGTACAGGATCCCTTCGAGCACGACGTGGAAGCCGGCGTCGAGGGCTGCGCGTGCGATCCTGCCCAGCAGGGCGATGTTGGCGCCGCGCGCGGTGTCGTGTTCCCTGAGCACGTTCCGGCGGATCACGTCCTGCCCCACGATCGCGACGCCGCGGCCGTAGCGATCTCTAAGGCCCTGGGCCACGCTCGACTTGCCCGACGCCGAGTTGCCGCGGATCACCACCAGGCGGGTGTCCGAACGTCCGGCTGCAGTTGCAGTGGATGCGCGACAGGCTGCGCTGTTCGGTGTGCTGGTCATGCGGGCCAGCCTGTCTCGCTGTACAGCTCCCCGTTCTGGATCTTTCCGATGGCCACCCGGGTGTAGGACACGAGGTTGTCGGGCAGTGCGGCAGGGTCCCAGAACTTCCACTGGGTGCACTTGTCCGGTTCGCGCAGTTCTGGTTCGCCGCTCCAGGTCCGTGCGCGGAAGAACAGGCCCATGCGGGGCCGGTCCCCGGCCTTGTTGATGTGGTGGACGACGTGGACGAGTTCGACGTCCTGGCGCTCGATGCGGAGGCCGGCTTCCTCCCGAGCCTCCCGAATCAGGCAGGCGATGGCGTTCTCCTGCTCGCAGTGGCCGACCAGGACGTGCCAGGTGGACGGCGCGAACTTGGAGTTGGGGTGGCGCAGCCCGAGCAACACCGTCCCGTCGGGGCGCTCCAGGTAGAGGTGGACACCGATGACGTTGAGGACCGTGCCGTGCGGCGAAGCTGGACGGCGCTCCTCGTGCGATGCGAGCCCGCTCCACGGCGCGGTGCTAGCGGGACGGCTGGCAGCGTGGCGCCGTACGAGGTCGCTGGTGGTGGGCGCGATGAGCAGGCGGTGGAGGTCGTCGGGGGCGAACCAGGCCAGCATCACTCCTTCCGTCAGGTGAAGGTCGCGGGGGTCGCCGTTCCAGCTGCCGGAGTAGACGGCGATGGGCACGGTCGCGCCGGCGTCGTCGGTTGCTTCCTCGACGCCGAACGGGGTCAGGTCGGCGATGTGGAGGCCGGCTTCCTCGGCCAGTTCGCGCCGCACGGTGTGCTCCAGGGTGGCGTCCTGGGGCTCTCGGCCGCCGCCCAGCAGCGACCACATGCCCGGCTCCCAGATCTGGCCGGGGAAGTAGTCGCGCAGGTGGAGCAGGTACTCGCCGCGGTCGTTGTGGATCAGGGCGGAGGCGTTGGCGGTCTCCGGTTCGACGGTGGGCGTGAGCTTGAGCAGCTTCTCGCGAAGGGAGGGGGAGGTCACTCTGTCCACGGGCCGCCACTCGATGCCGGCGACTTCTTCTTTCTGGAGCACCACCGGCACCTGTGTCGCGGTGTACAGGCGGAAGAGGAAGCGGAGGTCGAAGTGCTGGTGGCCGGGTTCACCTTTGCCAGGGTGGGCGTCGATGTCGTGGATGTCGATGTCGATGTCGATGTCGATGTCGAACGGCACGGTCTCGTAGCCGGGCCACGGTGCCACGGCCTGGGGTGGGATCCCGGTCTCCTCGTGCAGCTCCCGCAGGGCCGCCGCGGCCAGGGACTCGTCCTCGGGCTCGGTGTGTCCGCCGGGAGCGAGGACCTTCCCGCTCGCCCGGTGCAGCACGTGCAGGACGCGGCCGAGCCGGTCGACGACGATGGCGCCGCAGGTGACGTGTCCGGAGAAGGTGGAGCGACAGGCGATGTCGGTGGGCCGGTCGAGGGCGTCCAGGAAGCCGCCGAGTTGCGTTCGCTCGTGCGGGTGGCGAGCGAGGTAGGTATCGACGGTGGTGCGGATGTGATCGTGCGACAGCGGCATGGGTCTACCTCAGAGGGGCGCAGAACGGAACGGGTCGAGGCGGGGTGGTCGTTCGTGTCAGCTCAGTCGCATCCCCTCCGCAGGGACTTCCTCGACCGCGGCGGGGGGAGGGGTGGGCAGGCCCCAGCGCTTCCGGGCTGTTTCCGCGGCGAGTCGGGCTTGCCGCGCTCCCGGCGGGCCCCATCCCAGTAGGGCGGCTGCCTGGGCGGGGGCGGCGAGCATACGGGCGAAGGGGTGGCCGGTGGCGGGATCGACGGCCGCCGGCCCGATGGCGGTGACACGGGCGGCCAGGCGGAGCCGGGCGTTGGGTCCCACTCCGCCGTAGACCTCGCCGGTCTCGTCCAGCACCCAGCCCAGTCGCACCGGGTCGGTCAGGGTGAGCTGGGCTTCCTCGGCGGCTTCGCGGTGGAGGGTGTCCTCGGGCGTCGTGTCGGTCTTCTCCACGGTGCCGCCGGGCAGCATCGGCAGGGCGCCCCGGGGGCCGGGGTCGGCCACGAGGACGACCCGGCCGTCGGGAACGAAGCACCACGCCCAGGCTTGCTGCACGGGGAGCCGCTCGGGGACGGGGCCGCGATCGAGGGGGCTGTCCCACAGGGGCCGGTAGCGGACGTGGACGTCATGGTGATCCAGCGCCGGGACGTCGAGGATGTGCCGGCCATCGGCGAGGTGGGCGGTGGCGGTGTTTCCGAGCCGAGCACGGTAGGCGGCGAGCATGATCTGCCCGTCCACGGGGCGCAGCCGCTCTACCGCGTCCCGGGTCTCGAGGAAGGCGAACTCGGACAGCTCCTCGTGAGGCAGGCGGATCGCCTCCACCTGGTCGGGGGTGAGGGTTCCGCCGTCGAAGACGTACCGGATCTCTCCAGGACAGGACGCACCGGGCTGGATGTCGGGGTGGTGCGGCGAGAGGGAGTGGACGGCGAGCACGCCCGCCAGGGGCAGGTCCGCCAGGCCCAGTTCCTCGGTGATCTCGCGCCGGCAGGCGACGTGCGGGTGTTCGCCGGGTTCGACGACGCCTCCGGGCAGCAGCCACCGGTCGTCCTCGCGGTAGGTGGGATGCACCAGCAGGACGCGGCCGACCTGGTCGGTGACGATCGCGGCGGCGCCGAGCCACACCGCGTGCCGGGACGATGCATACGGCGCTGCAGCCAGGGCGGCACGCCGTGCGACGTGAGCCGAAGGAGAGACGGGAGAGGTCACGTGGCTCTGCCTTTCAGGACGGCGGGCGGGCGTGTATACGGCGCGGACCGGGGAGCGATGATCAGGCGGTGTCGCCGCTCATCCGGCGCTGTAACTCCCACAAGGACTGGAAGAGCCCCGGCTCCTGGGTGAGCTGGGCGTAGGTGCCCTCCTGCACGACCCGGCCCTCGTCCAGGACCACGATCCGGTCGGCGACGGCCACATTGGTGAGCCGGTGCGTGATCAACAGGATGGCGCGGTCCTTGGCCAGTTCCCGCAGGCCAGCGAAGATCCGGTGCTCCGCCCGGGCGTCGAGGGCGGCCGTGGGTTCATCCATCACCAGCAGCGCCGCCTGCCGATGGAAGGCGCGGGTGAGCACCAGCCGCTGCCACTGCCCGCCGGAGAGCTGCTGCCCGCCGAACCACTCGCTGGTCAGGAGAGTGTTCAGGCCGGAGCGGAGGCCCGGCAGCATCTCCGCGGCGCCGGACGCCTCGCACGCGGCGAGCAGCGCGGCATCACTGGTGTCGCCCTGCCCGAACGTGATGTTGTCGCGCATCGTCAGCGGCAGGTACGTGAACTTCTGCGGGACCAGCGCGACGTGCTCCCACGCCCCCCACGGATCCAGGTCCGCCGTGGAGGCGTGATCCCAGGCCACGTCGCCCTCGGTGGGCAGCAGCAGCCCGCACAGCAGGCGCGAGAGGGTCGTCTTGCCGGAGCCGTTCTCCCCGACCAGCGCCACGATCTCGCCGCGCCGCACGTGGAGGGAGACGCCGCTGAGGCTGTCCTTGGGGGCGCCGTCGTAGCGGTAGGTGACGTCGCGGACCTCGAAGCGCTCCGGGACCGCGGGCAGGGGCGCGGTGCCGCGGGAGTCGGTCATGGCCTGGCCGTGGGCGTTGTCAAGGAAGTTCTGCCAGTCCTGTACGTACCAGCCGGTGCGCACCAGGCGGGCCCCGCCGTTGATGATGCCGCGCACGGAGCCGGTGGCCGTCTGGAGGGCGAAGACGGCGCCGCCGCCGGCCGCCAGGCTCATGCGGCCGGAGGCCAGGAGCCACAGCAGCGCCGCCCACACGGCGGTCGACGCGACTCCGCCTGCGATGGCTCCGGCCAGTCCCATCCAGGCGCCGGTGTTCGCGGCCTTGCGTTCGGCCACGTTGACCGAGGCGGCCAGCTTCCGGTACCGGCCGATCAGGAAGGGGCCGGCGAGGCAGGCGCGCATCTCCTCGCTGGACTCCATGTAGGCCATGTGCCAGCGCAGTTTGCCCAGCATCCGGCGCCGCCCGGAGGTCTCCAGCCCGGCGAGGTAGATCACCCGCGCGGACCGGACGTAGGCGGCGGCCTGCGGCAGGCACGCGAGGAAGAGAAGGGGGAGAAGCAGCGGGTGCAGGACGGTCAGGACGGCCGCGCCGGCCGTGAGTGTCGCGGTCGCCGCGAGGACGTCCTGTGCCTCTTCGACGAGGTCGGGGGTGACCTGGGCGCCGCGGTCGGCGATGTCGTAGGCGTCGTTGTAGCCGGGCTTGTTGTTGGCGGCCAGCTCCGCGCCGAGTGCGGCCTCGATCATCGTCAGCTCCGCTGCCCGGCCGAGAACGGGCCGCAGACGACCGGTCAGCCAGACGACCGCGATGCCCAGCAGCGCGCGCAGGCCGGTGGCGGCGGCGATGACAGCCAGCTGCGGAGCGGCGTCCCACAGCCGCTCGGTGATGTCGCCCGAGGAGATCAGCGCGGTGATCGTGCCCGTGACGGCCAGAAGGCCAAGAGCCGCGAGGACGCCCGTCCCGATCTG
Source organism: Streptomyces sp. GDS52 (assembly GCF_052246875.1). Taxonomy (NCBI): domain Bacteria; kingdom Bacillati; phylum Actinomycetota; class Actinomycetes; order Kitasatosporales; family Streptomycetaceae; genus Streptomyces; species Streptomyces sp. GDS52. The sequence continues at coordinate 1,571,418 of NZ_CM125966.1, read as the reverse complement.
GCACACCAGCAGTCCGATGGTCGCGCCGCGGTCCACCCGCCAGGCCATCTGCACCGAGCGCCGTACCAGCGAGGGCAGGCGCCGCGCCATGGTGCGGGACGTCAGTAGGGAGCCGGCCTGGAGCCGCGACTTGTCACGGTAGAGGTATTCCTCCTCTCGAACACCGGTCTGCTGCGGTTCGTCGTCCTGCGAGGTGCCCTTCGGTGGTTGCGGCGGCTGATCCTGCGTGATGGCCGAGGTCATCGTTCCCCCTAGGACGGTCGCTGTGGCGGAGTCGTGAGGTCTAACGACCCGGCTGCGATATCGAACACACCTCATTCGGTCGTGCCGGAGAGCCCCCTATTTCCTGAGTGAGGGAACCTCGCGGGCGCGGGATCCCTGGTCTGGCTTGGAGCGGCTTCGGCCCGGAAATGGCCGAAACGCCGACGCCGCGAGCAACAAGCCGTAGACCGGTTCACGTCGACCGGTTCGGATCAGCTGCCGGTCGAGGTTGACCGGCAGCATCAGCGGCATGACAGCGACCGATCTGCTCGGTTGAATCGGCTCGGCCGGTGAAGTGGCGTTCCCAGACCTTTGCGGAGACCGACGTAGCGTCCCGCAGAGCCCGCTCCAGGGGAGCAGGCATGTACCCCTTGCCGAGGCCGGCAGAGGCGACGGCAACCGACAACGCACGGTGCTCGTCTGGGCTGATCTCCTTGCAGCAGATGGGATGCGCGAGGACGTCCCGCGCGACGTACCCGTCCCCGGATGCCGTTGCCTCACGGGTGAGGCGGTGCGACGCATCGGCTTGACGGCTATGCGGGGAAAGGTCAAGCACGGTCAGTCCGACGCGAGTGCGGAAGACGGCAAGCTCGGGATCCGTGTCGAGGGTCAGATAGTGCTTCACCATATTCTCGACAGAGCCGAGGGGGTCCTCGCCGGCCGCGGTGAGGCAGAGTGCGGCGAGGCACGCAGCGACCGCGTGCTCCCAGACCTCCACCAGGGCGCTCTTGTTCAGGAACTCCAGTGCCTCGCCGGGGTGCCCGCCGAGGCAGCGGACGAGCACTTCCACCTGACGCCCGTCGAAGAGGCGCTGGCCCACGCCGCGGTGCTGCTCGCTGTGGGCCCGTGCGCGGTCCCACTGGCCGGCGGCGACGAGGGCACGGGTTCCGTCGCCGAGGAGGACGGTCCACAGCCACTGGCACACCGTCTGATGGTCGGCCGCCGACTGCGTGAGGTGCTGGAAGGACAGGGTGCGGCCGTCGATGACCGCTTCCGTCTTTGATCTCACCGCTCGGTTCAAGGAGTCGAGCAGGTGGTATGCGCCGCGCCCGTCGCCGTCGCGGATGCGCAGACGGGCCAGGTTGACCAGGGGCTCCAGGGCGTACCGGGCCTCCTGCGCGCTCAGGGGCTGAACGCGCAGGAAGACCTCGGTGTGACGCCAGCACAGAGCACGAGCCAGGTCCGGCATGCCGCAGTCGCTCGCGATCAGCGCCGCCTTGTTCAGCGCGACGGTCGCGGAGGTCACCGTGCCGTCGTGCTCGGCGGAGCGGGCCAGGTCGCTGATCTCGCGAACCCGATCGGCGAGGGGCGGGCAGGCCGGACGCGGGCGGGCTACGAGTGGGAACCGCCGCGCTATCTGGCCGACGTCCATGTCACTGCCATTCGATGACGATGCGGTTCAGCACGTTGTCGAAGGCGAAGCGGCCGGGTTTCGGTGCGAGCGGGGCCGCGTCGAGCTGTTGGATCTCGAATGCGGCGTCGAGCGCCCGGAAGTCACGGTCCCAGGTGCGGATCTGATCCGCGACGTCTCCGGCGAGCGCCTCACGGTCGGGGCCGTGGCCGATGACGCCGAACTCGTACAAGGTGGCGCCGTCGGGGGCCTTCTTCGCGTACGGGCGCCGGGTGAGGTAGGTGAGCGTGCCGCCCTCGAAGACCGCGGTCGAGGACGGGTAGAGCGCGGTGACCAGTCCCTTCTCGATGGCCTTGTTCTTGGCGGGCATTCGGCTCAGGCCGTTCGGCATGGCGCAGGCGAGCCACAGCTCCAGGTACTCCGCCGACTCCGGGCCCCGGAAGGTGACGTCCGTCCACACCTCGGTGCGGGGCTGGCGGAAGATGTCGCTCAGGGCATCCGGGTCGACCTTCTGGTCTCCGTTGGTGACGAGGGTGACGGTGTTGTCGGGGTCCAGAGGCACGAGGACGCGGGGGTCGTCGGCGATGCCCTGGCGCAGCGGCATGAACGTGTTCATCTGGCTGCCGACGCTGCGCCAGGTTCCGCAGTGGTTCTCGAAGGCGATCGAGCGGGAGACGCTGCCGCGCAGGCGCAGCGGGGTGAGGAGGCGTCCGCCGGGGGCGAGCTGGTCGAGCCAGGCGTGGGGCACGGCGTGGGCGCCGACGGTGGCTTCGATGCGGTCATACGGCGCGTTGGGGGCGTGGCCGACTGCTCCGTCTCCGAGGACGACCTCCACGTTGTGGATGTCGGCGGCGGCCAGTCCGGCACGCGCTCCGTCGACGATGTCCTCGTCCACGTCGATCGTGGTGACATGCCCCTTCTCCCCGACGAGGTAGCCGAGGAGACCGGCGTTGAAGCCGGTGCCGGCCCCCAGCTCCAGGATCTTCTGGTCGGGCTCGACGTCGAGCTGCTCCAGCATCATGCCGACGATGTCGGGCTGGGAGGCGCAGCTGATGGAGACGCCGGACGTGTCGAGCTTGGTGTTCACGGGGGCGTTCCCGTACGCCTTCTCCAGGGGGGCGTCCGGAACGAAGAGGTGGCGAGGCACCGCCCGCATGGCCTCCTCCACGCGGGGTGTGCGCACGCATCCCTCTTCAACCAGACGGTCGATGAGCTGGGTACGCAGGCGGTCGGCTGAACTGGCTTCCATGGTGTGACTGTTCACCCCGTTGACCGTAGTGCTCGCCACCCCCTCGGCTGGGGTGGACGCGGCGTTGTCGCTCGTTCCCATGACTACCTCTTTCGCGAGTGTTGACAAGGTGTGCTGGTCCTCCGCGGGGAGGCCCAGACGGTTCCAGTGGAAGATGCCGTGGTGGGCGATCACGGCCCGCAGTCCTCGTTCCAGGTGGCCCTGGCGGTCAAGGTCGGCGAGCTGCCGGCCGAGCCACTCGAACGTGGCTGTCCACTCGGCCAGCGGCGCGAGTCGGCCGTCGGCGACGTTGCGGCTGGAGGTGCTGACGTCGACCGTCATCAGCCGGTGGACAGCAGCCCTGTGCCGTTGCGGATGGCGGATATCGTCGCCGGGGCGTTCGGCCGCGATCCTTGCCCAGACGTCGCCCTGCTCGTACCAGTCGAGTCCTGCTGCACGCATCGCCACGCTGAGCAGGAGGACTCCCAGCTCGCGGCGTCCGAGCCCGGGTCCGCTTGCGGTCTGCTCGCGGGCCACCTGGTCCAGCAGGTGACGGCTGTCGTCGTGGAACAGGGTGTGCGCGATCTCCGTGGCGGCCGAGCCGCCGAAGGCAGTCTCTTCCGGCTCGTAGATGCCCCGCGTCCAGGCGGCGAGGACGCCGGCATCGACCAGCTCGTCCAGAGCAGCATCGAGGCCCTTCGCGGCGTCTGGGCCCGCGGGGCGGTACCGCAACCGCCACCAGGGGAACTTCCGCAGGAATGACCACTGGGCCAGTTCCTGCTTATGGACGGTCAGCACCGGGAGCAGATGCTCCACGGCGCTGGCCTCCGCGCGGCTCCAGTCGGTGAACCGGATGAGGCGTTGCGGCCATTCGTCCGCTGCCATCTTCCCTCTTCTCTCTGGCTAGTTGGTCAGGAAGCAGGTGTCCCACCCGGACGCGGACGGCGTGCCGGTATGGAAGGAGTGGAGGGCGAGGGCGGTGCCTGCGGCCCCTTCGAGGAGCCCGATGTCCCCGCCGCCGGGAGGGTCGATCAGCGAGTCCGCCAGCGTGCCGGGCGCGGTGTCGGTGATCGGCGCCAAGAGCCGGGGCAGGCACTCGGTGAGGCCGGGGGCGATGGCTTCGGCGGCAACGAGTTGTGTGATGTGTGCCAGGCCCGCGAAGCCGTGGCACAGGGAGAAGTCCACGGTCGCGCCCAGCTGGTCGGGGTCCGTCATCGCGCGGAGGAGGGCGGTCTCGGCCAGGCGTTGGCGTGCGGGGTCGTTGAGGGCGAGAGCGGCGAGCTGCTGAGCGCGGGCGAATCCTGCGGTCCCGTAGCACCAGGACGGGCGGGAGGGGCCGGGGCTGGGCGTACCGGATCGGAGCTGCTCGCGGGTGATCCAGTACGGCCACCACGGGCCGGTGGGGCCGTCCTGCTGCCAGTGATCGAGCCAGGCCAGGATGCGGGTGATCGCGTCAAGGTGGCCGTCGACCGTGACACCGCGGCGCGCTGCGAGGGAGAGCACGGAAAGGGGGCCGCCGATGCCGTGGGCGACACCGTTGTTGGCGTGCCCTTCCGGATAGTCCGGCGAGGTCTTGCCGGAGGGGGCGAGGTGGCTCCACCAGCCGGGCAGGAGTTCACCGTCGTGCTTGACCGGCTCGGTCAGCCGGACCAGGTACGTCAGGATGTCCCGGAGTACGTCGGTGTGGACGTCGCGGTGCAGCAGCAGCGCGCCCATCCCGCTCAGGCCCCGGATCGCATCGAATTCGGCCAGCACGGGGGTCTCGCCCCGGTCCATGCGCACGTGGGCGCCGGCGAGCCGGTCACGGATCGCCGTCGTGACGTACCTGTCGAGGGTGTTCAGGGCGCGGGCGTAGCGTCCGGGGCGGTCAGCCGCGGCGTGCAGGGCGAAGGCGAGCGCGGGCGCCCCGTAGTAGAGGTGGCTGTCCGCGCTCCCGACGGCGGGTTTCGCTGCGGCGCAGGCAAGCCAGTCGTGTGCGCGCTGCCGGGGCCCCTGGTCGGTGCGGGCCCGTTCGATGTGCAGCAGCGCGACACCGACGGCGCCGTGCGCGAGGGACTGCGGCCACCAGCCCTGGCGGTGGTGCAGCCCCTGTACGTCCTGGGGCGAGGCAAGGCGTTCCGCGATGGTGTCGGCGGCGACCCGTGCGCTCTCACGCAGGTCCATGGTGATCTCCTCGGTGGGTCCAGGCCATGGCGGCGGCATGGGCCAGCCGTACGCACATGCGCTCGTCGTCCTTGTCGATGCCGACGGCGCGGATGTGGTGGGCGTGCAGCAACGAGTCGAGAATGAGGTCTGGGTCGATGCCGCCGGCCGCGTTCAGCGACTGCCGGTAGCGGGCCAGGGCTTCGTCGCGCTCGCTCCAGGCGGCAGCGATGGCCGCGCCGCCGGGGGCGGCGCGCAGGGCCGCCCAGTCGCCGGTTGGATCGGCCAGACGTACCGCCTCATCGAGCACCGTCCGGTTCAGGGGGCGCGGGTCGTTGAGGCGGCCATGGGTGGTCAGCCAGTCCATGCCGCCCGTGGTGCTGCCGGTGAAGGCGGCGGCGAGGGCGACGAAGTTCGCTGCGGCGAGAACCTGTTGATGGGGGCGCGCGCTCTGGGCGAACTGGACGGCCAAGGCGCGGGAGTCCGCGGCGAAGACGTCTTCGGCCAGGCTCATCAGCGGCCCCGCGCCCCACCGGCCGGTTTCCGGGTAGGAGGTGGCGAACTGCATGTCGGTGAGCAGTCCGGCACGGCGCAGTCCGGCCGCCCAGGCGCCCACGCGCTGTGCGGCGGGGGCGAAGTCCTGCGGGCTGGGGACCGCGATGCGCAGGCGCAGATGCCATCGGGGGTCGCGGTAGCGCATGTACCACCACGTGGGAGGCTCGTCCCACTGGGCGAGGAGTTCGGGAAGGTGACGGGCCAGGATCTCGGGCTGTCGTTCGACGTGCCCGTACAGCTTGACCAGCAGCCACGGGGCGGTTCCCGGGAGGTGACCGTGGTCGCGGGTGAGGAGCTGCCCCTCGGCCACGGGCGGGACGGCCGGCCACTGCGGGGGGCGAGCGGCCGTCATCGGGGCGATGATCTCGTGGGTCCGTCCGTCGAACCAGCCGGCGTCGGATTCTGCTTCGGTCAAGACGGCTGACTCGTGGGTGTCCAGGTGGGTGCGCAGCAGTGCGAGGTGCGCACTTTCGGAGAGGTCCAGCGGGAGGAGCTGGTCGCCCTCGGTCAGCGCGACGCCGTCCGGAACGCGGCGGCGCGTGCGCCACTCGTCGGCGGCCTTGTGCCACTCCTCCCAGGATGTCCGGCGGTCGGGCAGCTCCGACCGGTCCAGCCGCCACCTGGCCGCAGAGAGGATCGTGCGGCCGTAGCGCACGCGCGGCAGGTACGGCAGGGCGGTGGCGGAAGCCCACGGGAAGACCATCAGGACGGCGGTCTGGGAACGGCTGATCTCGGCGAGGAAGCGCGCGAGCGGCGGCGTGTGGCCGCGCAGGTCCAGAGCATGCAGCGTCATGGGGTCCAGCAGGCACCCGCGGGAGAGGGAGACTAGGTAGAGCCTGCGGCGATCGCAGCCCACCGCGAGGTCATCGAGCGTGATGGTGCGCTCGTCCACCGGACGGTGCTCCGCCAGACTGATCACGGTCGGCAGGAGTTCGGCAACACGGGTGACGTTGGCGTCGCCACGATCGAGCGGAGCGAAGGAGACCTGAACGGGCAGCGAGCCGGGCGCGTTGACTGGGAGCTCCTCCAGCATGGCTGCGACGCGGGCCTGATCTTCCGGTGTGAGCAGCCCCAGGCTTCGGCCGCTCGTCGTGCCGATCCCGCGGGAGGGCGCAACGCCTTGGAGGGTGAAGTCACCTGCTTCGAGGGCGGCTTGTGACGTTGCGCGGATCTGGAAGCGCAGCTCCGTGTGGGCCGGGAGTTGCGGGGTGTCCTGGTCTGCGACCGTCAGCGTGCGGACTAGTTCCTCGTCCAGGCAGATCTCGTCGCGGCCGTCGAGCACGGCCGCCTGGGCGAGGGAGAGCAACCGCTGCTCTCGGGAGGTCAGGGCCTCACGTCGTTCGGGCTCCGCGTCCCGGTATCCGGCCGGGAACCCGAGGCCGACGTCCGGGTCCACGAGGTCCCGGACCGGGACGAGCGAGTTGATGCCGTACCGCTCGAAGAACCGGTTGTGGAAGTCCTTCCACGCCGGCGTACCGAAGGGGTACGCGGACAGCCGGGCCAGCACGGTGGCGGCCTTCTCCGCCTCGCGGGCAACCTGAAAGGGCAGAGTGAGGGAGCAGTCCATGCGCAGGTCCAGCGTGAGGGGCTGGGCCTTGGCGGGGCTCAAAGCCGTCATCTTCTGGCGCAAGGCGGTACGCAGGCGCCGGCCGTCGGCCGGGGCGAGGACCTGGTTGTGCTGGCGGATGGCGTCTCGGACCGCTCGCAGGTCTGCCACGAGGCCTGCGGTTGGCGACGCGTCGGCGGCCTCGGCCTGCTGGACCAGGTGGTCAAGGGCGTCCAGGGTGGCGGACGGCGCCTGCAGGCTGCTGATGAGCACACCACGCTGGACCATGCTGGTGACGAGCTCTTCCACCCGGGAGGCAGGCACGTCGGGGAACTCGGTCTTCACCAGTCTCACGACTGTGTCGAAGGGGACGGGCGAGGCAGCGGCCTCGACGGCGATCCGGACGGCGGCGGTGTAGCGCAGGGACACTTCTGCCGCGGGGCTGTTCGCGGTGCGGTGTGAGCGGGGCGGGTAGGGCACGATCAGCCGGTCGCCGCGTACGCAGGCCGTGTTGTTGCCCATCACGTCCAGGTGCTGCAGGAGTTCGGGTCTTGCTTCCAGGCGCGTGATCAGGTCAGCGATCCAGCCGCCGTCGGCGCGTGCGACGGCGCGGTGCCACTCGCCCCAGGTCCATCCCGGCTGCGCTCCGAAGGAGGCGGGTGCGATGCCGGCGAACAGGCCGTTGGGGGTGGCTCGGCCCGTCATCCGAATCACGTACTTCATGACGGACACCACAGTGCGGCGTAGCTGACGGGCCTCGGGTCGGGCTGCCGAGCACAGGGTGTTGATCTGCTGTGCGAGCAAGGGGCTGGCCTGCTCGATGGTGTCGGCGACCTCGGTCATCGACCAGACGTCGCGCAGCCATGTCTGCCACCGAACCTGCCGGGCCGGCGTGTCGTCGGTGAGGTCCGGCCATGCGGGCAGCGGCAGCCTCGAGTAACGGGCGGCGCGCACGAGCGCCATGTCCGCACACCGGTACAGCGGTCCGCCCTTCCTGGAATCCATGCACCCTCCCTGGTTCGTGGTGTCGGGGTTGCCAGCCCGCGCGGCGCAGGACCGCGCGGGCTGGCACATCGGTGTGCTGGAGGTCAGGCCACGTTGGTGGCGCAGGACCCCTTGCAGGTGGGCTTGCAGCCGTCGTCCGTCAGGTTGATCAGCGAGGTGGAACCGTCACCGGACTCCACGATGCTGATGTCCAGGTCGAAGGCGTCACCGTCCGTCGTGGCGTTCGGGGACTGAACCTGGCCCTTGATCGTGTTGGCGTGCATGCCGGTCTCTCCCTTCTCGGCGTGCCGGGTGGAAGATGCTCAGGCCACGTTGGTGGCGCACGGGCTGGAGCAGGTGCTGCCGCAGCCGTCGTCGGTGAGGTTGATCAGCGTGGCCTGTCCGTCGCCGGACTCCAGGACGCTGATGTCGAGGTCGAACTCGTCGTGCTCCATGTGCTGTTCCTCCATTGGTGTGCGCGGCTCCCATCGAGCCGCGGGGTTGGTGCCGCGTGAGCGGCGCCGACACGGCAAGGGTGCTGTGCCGGTGGTCTGGTGTGGTCAGGAGCCGCTGGACACGCAGCTGCCGGTGCACGTCGAGCCGCAGCCGCCGTCGGAAGCGACACTCGCCACGGCAGTCCCGTCGGACTCGACGACGCTGATGTCGAGGTCGAACTCGTCGAACTCCATCTGCTGTTTCCTCCACAGGGTGTGCGGCTCAGGGAGAGCCGCTGAAGGGGGTGCCGCTGTGCGCGGCGCCGGCACGAACGGAGCGCTGTGCCGGAAGACTGGGAGTGGTCAGGGGCGTTCGGCTGGGGGTCGGTGGGCGCGAGATCCTTCTACTGCGCGGGACGTTCGGCTTCTGTCAGGCCGCTGTGGTCTGCGCTTGCGGGTGGCTCCTGGCGGCCTGGTCCAGCACCCTGGTGAAGTGCTCGGCGCGCTCGCCTCCCTCGGCCTCCTGGGCGCGGAGGTCGCCGAACCGGTTCCAGTACCGCCGGCAGACGTCGCTGCTCATGACCATTGAGGCGAAGAACGGCAGATCCCCGTCGCGGACGAAGCCGAGGCGGTCGCGCAGGCTGAGCGTGCAAATGAGCTGGTTGGCCTTCAGCAGCTGCATGTACTCCTCGACGTCCATGTCCTCGGGCGTCCAGAGCTTGGCGAGGTCGGCGTTGGTGGACATCTGCGCCAGCCAGTCGAGCTGATTCCGGGCGACGACCGCCTCGTTCCGCTCGGCCTGGTGCCGCGCGTCCTGCCTGAGCCGGGCCGCTCCGACCATGACGCTGGTGAGGGAGACGGCGGCACCGGCAGCGAGGACGGCGGTGGCGAGCTTCATACGTCAACAGTCCTTTCTTAGAGCGGGGTTGGAGATGAGCGTCCGGCTGGTGGAGAGCCTGGGTTCCGCTTCTTCATGCGGCCCCCGCGAGCACGACGGTCGGGGCGTCATCGGCAGAGCAGTCAGGGGTGTACCGGCGGCGCACCGTCTTCAGAGCGACGGCGATCGGTGGCAGTCCGACGGTGGCCCTTCGCTCGTCCAGTGATTCCGGCGCGCGCAGCGGGCACAGCTCGATGCCGCCGGCGCGCAGGAGGAACTGGGTTCCGTACGCCTGGTCGTGCCCGTTGGTGATGAGGGCGCGGTCGTGCAGGTGCGCCCAGTGCTGGATGAGCGCATCGCCGGCCTGGACCGCCCGCTCCAGCAGGGTGGTGGCGGCGCGCTGGAAGTCGGGTTCGTCGTTGCTGTGCAGGGCGATGCTCCACGCGGCGCGGGCGGCGGCAGGGCCGACGAGGCGGTGGCCGGGCCAGTCGTGTTCGGCCAGGATGCGGCGCAGCACCTTGGTGTTGGCGTGGTCGGCGTGCCGGCCTTGGCCGAGTTGGACGGCGTCGAGCTGGTTGCGCACTCGTTGGGCCCGGTGCGCGGCCGATTCCGCGGCGCGGGCGATCAGCTCGCGGGCGAGGTCGGGCCGCTGCGGTTCGGCGGTCGTCACGAGCTGCTCCGATCGTCCGGGGCTGTCTGCGGCTTGTGGACCCGGCAGCCGATCAGCGCACTCAGCCCAGGCCGGTGCTCGGCCGTGAGTTCGAGGCGGGCGACTCGGTCGCCCTCTCGTCCGGGGCCGGATCCGCGCACATCCCAACCGATGTCGGTCAGTCGACGCAGAAGGGCGACGATGGGCTCGGCTTCGAGGGGGTGGCGGACCAGGCTCTCGGCCCGTACGAGCGGGAGGTCGAGCCGGGCGGCGAAGTCGGAGGCCCACAGGGTGATCAGCCGGGTGATGTCGTCGGGCTGGCCGGGCAGGGTGTGGATGCAGCTCAGGAAGAGGCACGGGCCCTCGCCCCATCCGAGGTCGGGGTCGCGCTGCGGGATCATGCAGGCCAGCAGCTTCCCGTCCTCGAACAGCCCGGCGGGCTTCTCCTGCGGGTCGCGGAAGAGCGCCGGGAGGTCGGCTCGGGCGGGTACGGGCAGACCGTGCATGGTGAGCCAGCGCTGGCGGTCCTGAACGAGGGCGGCAGCTTCCTCGCGCTCGGCGTCCGTGCGCAGCGTGCGCATCTCATATACGGCGACCGGCGGCGCTGGCGTGATCGGGAGCTGAGCGGTTCGCTCCTCGCTGGCTGTGGAGGTCGTGGGCCGGGTCACTTACTCGCTCCGCTTCGTGTCGCGTGGGACTGCTCGGCCGGCAGCAGCTGCCAGCTGTGCGCCAGGATCACCAACTGGGTGGTGTCTTGTGCTCCCGTGTCGGCGAGGAGCTGGTCGAGCGCGGCGCGCAGGTCGGCCGGGGCGAGGTTGGCGGCGCGGGCAATGTCGAGGGGCTGGCTGTGTTCGGTGACGGCCTTGAGCAGGCTGATCCGCTCGGCGCTGATGTCCGGAGCGGGCCGCTGTGGTGTCGGGGCGGTGATCTCTCCGGCGTCGAGGAGGCGGTGTGCGACGACGGCGAGGGAACAGCGTTCGAGGCAGCGCAACTTCCAGCGCACGGTGCGCAGCGTGGAGTGGACAGTGCCCAGCTTGAGCTGGGTTGCGGCTGCGATCTCGCGAGCGTTCAGGACCTCCACCACGTGCTGGGCGAGCCGCCGTTCAGACGGGGTGAGGCGCTGTGTTGGGGCGAGGGCGGTCATGGCAGGCTTCCTCGTTGATGTCGGTCAGCTGGTCGTCGTCGGGCGCAGGCGCACGGGGACGGTGGTGTGTCCGTTGCTGATGAGGCTCGGCAGCCTCCGCAGCTCCTCGTGTCCGGTGGCGAGCTGGGCGTCGGGGAAGCGCTCGAAGAGCAGGCGCAGGGCCGTGGCGACTTCGAGGCGGGCGAGCGGGGCACCGAGGCAGAAGTGGACGCCGTGGCCGAAGGCGAGGTGTTCCTTGCTGGTGCGGGTGGCGTCGAAACGGTCGGCGTCCTCGTGCCAGTCGGGGTGACGGTTGGCGGCGGCGTAGGAGGCGAGGATGGCGTCTCCGGCCTTGATCGTCTGTCCGTCGGGGAGGGGAATGTCGGTGCGGGCGTAGCGCAGGGGGAGGTGCTTGACCGCGGGCTCGTGCCGCAGGGTCTCCTCGACGACGTCCTGCCAGGTGCACCGGCCCTCCTGGACGTGGGCGAGTTGCTGCGGGTCGGTCAGCAGGGTGGTGATGGCCTGGTCGATGACGTTGACGGTGGTCTCGTACCCGGCGCTGATCATCAGCAGGAGCGTGTCGCGCAGCTCGGCGTGGCTGAGTGCGGAGCCGTCGCCCTCGTCGTCGCGGGTGGCGATCAGCAGCGAGGTCATGTCCTCGCCGGGCTCACTGCGCTTGGTCTCGATCAGGGCGTCCAGCAGGCCGTAGAGGGCGGCGGTGTTGGCGGCCTGTTCCTCGGCGGTGAGGTGGGTGGCGAACACGTTGTCCACCACGGTGCGGAACTCGGTGCGCCGGCCGGCGGGGACGCCCATGAGCTTGCCGATGACGGCGATCGGCAGCGGATAGGCCAGGCGTTCGCGCAGATCGACCGTCTTGCCGGCCGGGAGGGCGTCGAGGTCGTCGAGGATGCCGGTCACGAGGGCCTCGATGTCTGGCTGGAGGGCGGCGGTGCGGCGGGCCGAGAGGGCGGGGGCGACCATGCGGCGCAGGCGGCTGTGGTCCTTGCCGTAGGCGGTGAACATGTTCTCCACCGCGACCCACAGGGCCAGCGGCCAGGTGGGCACGGTCTCGGCGAAGGCCGGCCAGTGGGCGCGGCCGTCCTTGGAGACGTCCTTGCTGGTCAACAGCCGCTTGAGGAGGGCAGGGTCGGAGACGGACCAGGCGCGCACGCCGAGGATGTCCACCAGGATCGCCGGGCCGCGCTCGCGCAGGGCCCGGTGTTCGGCGTCCGGGTCAGGGGCGGTGGGGTCGAGGACGAGTATCCGGTCTTCGGGCACGGTGGGGCCTCCTTCAGCTGGTGGGGAAGGTGACGGGCAGGGCGGCCAGGGAGCGGTGGAAGGGGCCGGGGCGCCAGGTGAGGTCGTCGCGGTCGCCGTCCAGGTCCATCTCGGGCAGCGCGTCGAGGATGTGGAGGATGGCGGCCTCGGCGATGAGGTAGGCGTGCGAGCGGGCCGGGCAGCGGTGCGGGCCGGCGCCCCAGGCGAGGTGGGCCCGGTTGCCCAGCGGCCGGTGGGATCCCAGGGCAGGGTCGTTGTTGCAGGCGGCGTAGCTGATGACCACCGGCTGGTCGGCCGGCAGCAGGAACCCGCCGATGTCGGCCGGCCGGGGCGGGTAGGTCATCGCGAAGTTCGCGAGCGGGGGGTCACGGTAGAGGACGCTGTCCAGGGCCTCGCGGACCGAGGCGTCACCGGCGTGCAGGTCCCCGGAGAACTCACTGTTGGTGAGCATCTCCAGGAGGGTGTTCGTGATCAGGTTGGTCAGCGGTTCGATGCCGGCCCCGTAGAGGGTGATGAGCTGCTGGCCCATCTCCATGTCGTCGAGTTGGGCGACGTGGGTGAGGAGTCTGCTGGTCACGTCGTCGCCGGGGTGCCGGCGGCGCAGGGCGACGAGGTCCGCGACGGCCTGGACGAGGATCTGGTTGCCGATGGAGGCGTTGACCCCGTCGAAGATCTTCGCCATCCCGTCGGCGATCCGATGGCCGATCTCGTCGGGGCAGCCGAGCAGGTGGCTGAGCATCTGGAACGCCAGGGGCCAGGCGTACTGGGACAGCAGATCGGCCCTGCCGTCGGTCTTGAAGGCGTTGATGGTCTGCTCGGCGACCAGTTCGACGTGGTCGCGCAGCGTGTGCTGGTCGACGGCCCTGAGGGCGGTGGTGTTCGCGGCCCGGTAGCGGGCGTGCTCGGCGCCGGCCGAGCGCAGGGCGTTGGGGCGCCATTCCATCATCGGCCGGATGGGGCAGGTGTCGGGGACGGACGTCTGCCATCGGCGCGGGTCGGCGGGGAAGCGCTGCGGGTCGCCGAGGATGCGGCGGGCCTGCTCGTAGCCGACGACCAGCGTGGCGGGCACGCCGGGGGCCAGGTCCACGGGAACCAGGGGGCCGCACTGTTCGCGCATGTTCTGGTAGGCGGCGTGCGGGTTCTGGGCGAAGTCCGGCTCGTATAAGGGGATGCGGTGGGTCGTGGTGCTCACGGTCGGTGCTCCAGACGGTGCGCGAGACGGGCGAGGTATTCGGTGAGCTGGATCAGGGCCTGCATGCAGGACGCTCGCTCGCGGGCGTCGCACATGGTCAGCGGTGTGCGGCCCTCCAGAGCGAGGGCCTCGTGGACTTCTTCGAGCGGGTGGCAGGGGGCGCCGTCGAACTGGTTGACCGCGACCGCGTACGGGACGCCGTTCTCTTCCAGGAGGCCGAGGATTTCGTGGGAGGCGTCTAGGTCGCGCGGGTCGACGAGGACCAGGGCGCCGAGGGCACCGACGATCAACTCCTGCCACAGGAAGCTGAACCGGGCCTGGCCCGGGGTGCCGAACAGGTAGAGCACGAGGTCGTCGCCGAGGTGCTTGCGCCCGAAGTCCACGCCGACGGTGGTGGTGGACTTGGCCGGGGTGCGGGCCAGGTCGTCGACCGGGGCGCTCGCCCGGGTGATGGTCTCCTCCATGTGCACCGGGGGCACCTCGGAGACGCTGCCGACGAAGGTGGTCTTGCCCACGCCGAAGGCTCCGGCGACCACGATCTTTGCGGTCTCCGTCACCGTCGGTGCGACGAACCGGTCAGGCGTGAGCGCGAAGGCCATGGAGAACCCTTTCGAGAAGTGAGGCCGGGGGCCGGTCGTCCTGGCGCCGGGCGAGGGTCATCAGTCCGTGCTCGATGAGGTCGGCCACGAGAATGCGGGTGGTCGAGGGCGGGAGGGCCAGTGCGGAGGCGACCTCGGCGACGGCCAGCCCGCCGCCCTGCGCGGGTGCGAACAGGGCGAGCACGCGGCGTGCGTCGGTGTTCAGGCCGGGGCGGGTGCCGGTCGCAGCGAAGACCACGCTCTCCAGGCGCACGTCCGTGTTGGGGCGGGTCCGTCCGCCCGTGCGGACGTAGGGCCTGACCAGATCCGGGTCCTGCCGCGGCCTGCTCATGCCAGCGGGGCCTGCGCGCCGCCGGCGACGCGTGTCTCGACTCCCAGCTGGTCACCCACGCTCGCGGCCAGGCGCAGCGCGGCCTCGCTGATCACCCCGATGTCCGCGTGCGGGCTGTCGGTGCGTACGGCGAGCATCGTGTTCTCGCCGGCCGGGATGAGCAGGGAGATGTGGTCGACCGACTCCATGACGAACTGGCGCACGCCCCCGCCGCTCGTCTCCCGGTCGTAGGCCCGCGATGCTCCCCACAGCGTGGAGGCGATGGCCGAGATCTTCTCGGCGCGCTCGCGCGGCAGCCGGTCGGTGTGGGCCGGGCTCATGCCGTCCGCGGCGACCAGCACGGCGTACTTCACGCCGGCGGTGTCTTCCAGGCTTTCCAGGAGCCAGCTGATCTTCTTGTCGGTCATGCGTCGTGTCCTTGGTCGTTGTCGGCGGTGGGCAGGGAGGTGTCCTGCTCGATGCGGGCGCGCTGGGTGCCGCGCGCCCAGTCGGCGATCACGCTCGCCCGTCCCGGCTCGGCGTTGGCCGGGCGGGGAGCAGGCGGGGTGGCGGGCGTGGTGCGGCGGCTGCGGACCGTCAGTCCGCTGGCCGTTGTTCGGGCAGCCGGGGGCTCGTGGGCGGGCTCCCCGGCCGTCGGGGGGACGGGGGCAAGCGCGGGCTGCGAAGGTGCAGGAACTGGGGCGAGCGCAGGCAGCCGACCGTCCGGGACGGGGGCGAGCGCGGTCGGAGCAGCGTCGGGTGTGCCCTGCGGGGATGCCGGAGGAGCCTGCGGCACCGTGGTGAGAAGGTCCTGGGGGAGGGTGAGGAGCGCGCGGGTGCCCAGCAGGGAGTTGGGCGCCTGGACATCGACCCGGAATCCGTAGGCGTGCGCGAGGGCGGCGGCGACCCGGAACCCGGTCTGCGGGCGGGCGCCGAGCTGCGTGATGTCATCCGTGCGCTGCCCGGTGAGGATGTCCCGGGCGGCGTCGAGCTGCTCCGGCGTCATCTGCAGACCGCTGTCGTCCACGAAGACGGTGACCCCGTGGTGGCCCTGTTCGAAGGACACGTGCACTCTCGAGTGCGGTGGCGAGAAGCGCAGCGCGTTGTCCAGCAGCAGCGCGAGGGTGTGCACCACGGGCCCGACCACGCGGGTCCTCACCGCGACGGTGAGTTCCTGGGGCTGCACGCGCTGGTAGTCCTCGACGGAGCCCATCGCGGCCCGCACCACGTCGGTCAGCGTCGTGGTGGGCCAGTGCCGGGTCAGCTTGCCGCTGGCCATGATGGTCCAGCCCTGGGCGACCAGCAGCATCTGCTGGACGGTGTGGTCGATACCGGTCAGCGTCTCGAACGCGGCGTCGTCCTCGTGCGCGCGCACGCCCTCGCTGACCTTGCGACTGGTCTTGGCGGCCATGCCCACCAGCGCCGACGACACGCTGCGCACCGCGGCCTCGGTCGACCGCACCGCAGTGGCCCGTACCCGAGTGATCTCCTCCTGCGCGGTGGTATGCGCATGCTGCAACTCCTCCGCGCTCCGCGTCTTCGCCTGTTCGATCTCCTGGTGCGCCGTGTACTGCATGTCGCGCACCACGGCCTGGACGACGCCGGCGGTGCCCTTGACCACGTTGGTCAGCTGCTCGCCGACCGCGGTGCCGGCCAATTCCGGCGCAGCGGCCGGCACGGAGATCCGGCCGCCCGTCTGGTGGATGTGGGGCAGCGTCTCGTGGACCAGCATGCGCAGGGCACGCTCGGTGGCCTGCTGTTCGCGGGCCAGGAGGCGAGCCTGCTGTTGCGCCCTCCGCCAGCGGCGGTGGATAACCCAGGCTGCTGCCCCGGCGACGATGGCTGCGGCGGCGAACAGGATGACCATGATCGTGGCGGTTGCGTTCATCAGACACCTGCCACCAGGAGCACGTCCGGCTCGACCGCGGGCGCCCCCGAGTCGAGCTGCTGCAGGAGGAGCGCGGATCCGATCACCCCGATGTGGCTGTAAGCCTGCGGGAAGTCGCCCAGTTGCCGCCCGGTTGCGGGGTCGTACTGCTCGATGCGCGGTAGGCGTTTCATCGTGTAGATCTCCGTTAGGCCCCGCGAACGGGGTGGGTTTCAGCGCCGTTTGGGGCGGCCGGTGAACTGTCGGTGAGGCGGGGCACCGTCGCGGCGGCGACTCGATCTGCGCCGGTGAGGTCTCCTCGCCGACTTGCGGGGACTGACGGCGGGGTCACCGCGGAGAACCAGCCAGGCTGTGGGACCGAGGATCAGGACGATCAGAACCGCTCCGGTGACGGTCATGTCCGGGGCATGGAGGCAGCCAGGACGAGACAGGCGAGTGCGAGGGCGAAGACCGCGCCACGCAGGACATTGATTCCAGGCGTCCACCGACGCCGTTCCCGCTGCTGCTTCGCACGATGGCTGCCGCAGGTCCCCACTGCCGCGGCGAGCTCCTGGGTCGCCTTGGCCAGTTGGACCAGGTACACCCTGCTGGGCATATAGCTGTCGGGGACCCCCGCCGAGCCGAGCTGTTGGGCGTGGCGCAGCGCTGGTTCCTCGTTCGGCACCATGACGCCGAGTTGATTGATGTGACCCCGCAGACGCCTCGCGAGGTCTTCCACGTCGGCAGCGGTCTCCGGCAGCGGCGATTCCTCGTCCAGCACGAGCGCCACCGTCTCCGCCGTGGCTGTTGCTTGATCGCGCCGCCGGACCGGCTCGTCAGTGACGCGAGCCTTCCTGCTGGGCGTGGCGCGTTGACCGTCCGCCTGCCGTGGAGCCAGCGAAAGGCGCATGACGCAACTCCTTTTCGAATCAAGACAAGTTGATCGGAATTCGCCGTGCGGCGGCGTCGGTCGTCGTGCAAAGTGAGTGATCTGGTCGCTACGTTGAGCGAACCGTGAATCGCCGCCGAGGGGTATGCCTGCGCGACCCTCGGGGCCGTCAAAGGCGTCAAAGATCATTTCGGAACCGAGGGGCAGCCCATGGCCCGTGCGCGAAACGAAGCCCTTGCCGCACTTCTGCGTGAAGCCGGCTGGTCCCAGCCGCAAGCAGCCGCAGCGGTTGTCCGGGTAGCGGCGGAGAGCGGGGTGCGTGAGCTGGAGGCCATCTCCCGCTCGCACATCGCCATGTGGGTGCAGGGCACACAACCGAGTGGCCAGGCACCTCATATCCTGCGCGAGACGCTGTCCCGCAGACTCGGCCGCCACCTCACCCTGGCCGACCTCGGGCTGGAAGGTGAAGCCACAGGCCAAACCGACAGCGGTTCCGACTGGAGCGTTGACCCTTTGACCGTGCTGGCCGAGCTGGGAAGCGACGACCTCGATATGCACCGACGCAAACTGCTGGCGACTGCCGCGTACTCGGCCGCCGGCCTCGCCTTGCCCACCGCCTCGTGGTGGGCAGCCGCCCCCGCCGCAGCGGCGAAGCGGCCAGTGGTCTCTCCGCGGCTGGCGACCCAGGCTGACATCGACGATGTCCGCGACCTGACGACTTTCTACTCCGCGCGCGATCAGCAGCGCGGCGGAGCCGCCGGCCGCTCGGCCCTGGCCGGCCACCTTCGCGACGAAGCGGTGCCCCTGCTCGGCAGCAGGTTCCGCACGGAACAGCTCCGCCGCGACACGTACTCGGCCGTGGCGGAGATGACCTACCTCGCCGGCTGGATGGCCTTCGATGCCTCCGAGCACCGCACCGCCCAGCGCTACCTCACCCTTGCCGCCCGCATCGCGGCCGAAGCCGGCGACGGACCGCTCGGCGGCCACATCCTGCGCGCCCTCGCCCACCAAGCCGTGGACCTCGGGCACCCGCGTAGGGCACTCGCCCTGGCTGACGCCTCCATGTCCCGCGACCGCTACGGCCAGGCGAGCCCCCGGGAGAAGGCCCTGCTCGCGATCGTCCACGCACGAGCCCTGGCTGCCGACGGTGACCGCCCCGGAACCCTCGCGGCCATCAGCCGCGCAGAGCGGGACCTCGCCCGAGCCGACAACAAGGAGGCGCCGGGCCGTGTGGGCTTCTTCCAGGAAGCCTCCCTCGCCCACGAGACCGCTTGCGCTCTGCGCGACCTGGGCCGGCCGCTCGACGCGGAGATCCACTTCAAGCGCAGCGTCGCGACCCGACGCCGGCAGCAGTACGCCCGCACCCACAGCGTGACCCTCGGCTACCTCGGCGCCGTCCAGGTCCAGCAAGGACGCCTCGACGAGGCGTGCACCACTTGGAACCAGGCTCTCGACGCCATGGCCGGCGTCCAGTCCGGCCGCGCCCGCGACGTCATCGTCCGGATGCAGAGCGACCTCTCGCCCGTCCGGCAACGCGGTGGGCGACATGTCGCCGAACTGGACCGTCGAGCGCGGGACATGCTGCGGGCCATAGGCTGACCGCGGAGCAGGTCCGCGGCACCGACCAGCGGCTGCCGAACACGCAACTCCGAGGGAGAGGAACGAGCGCCGATGACGACGTACGAGGTCGAATCGATCGCAACGGTCGTCGGGGGCCACACCCGCGTTCAGGACGACTACCAGGGCGGGGTCGAATCGATCATCAGGCTCGACGACGCGTACCCCCTCGAAACGCTGCAGGGAATCGAGGAGTTCTCCCACCTGACGGTGACGTGGCGCTTCCACCTGGCGCGCCCCGAAGATGTCCAGCTCCACGCACGCAGCCCACGGGGAAACCAGAACTGGCCGGCGACCGGTACGTTCGTCCACCGCAACCACCGGCGTCCCAACCAACTGGCAGTCAGCTACCCGCGGTTGCTCAAGGTCGAAGGTCGGGACCTTCTGGTCACCGACCTCGATGCCGTCGATGGGACGCCCGTGATCGACCTGGCGCCGTACTTCGAACAGATGGGGCCCCGGGGCTCGGTCCGTCAGCCGGCTTGGCCAGGCGAGATGCTCGACCCGAGCTACTGGGTGGACGCAAGCGAACGACCTGCGGAGCGCAGCGTGTAGTGGGAATGACTGAGCTGTTCTGTACGCCCTGCGCACTACGACTCCGTGGGCTCGGCGGTCTGCGGGGCATGGTGTTCGGGATCGGCAATGAAGAACCACACGTCTTTCCCCTCGCCGGACATCGCCACCGAGAACTCGTCGACCAACGCCCGCACGAGAGCGAGGCCCCGGCCTCCGAGGTCGAGAGGTGCCGCTGTCTTCCGCACGATCGGCCGAGGGTCTTGATCGCGGACGACCGCAGTGACACCGCCCGGGACGTGCTGTACGAGCAGGCTCGCTGAGAGCCGCCCGTTCTCATCCGGGCTGGTGTGCACCAGCACGTTCGTCAGCAGCTCGTTCACGGCGAGAAGTACGATCTCGGCGACTTCACCGCTGATCTCCCACCAGGAGAGGTGGTAACGCACTACACCGCGCACGAGACCCAGGTGCCTCTTCTCGAGCTGGAAGGTCATGTCGAGTTGGCCCCGAATGCTTCTGGACGCGGCTCGGGTCGATGGGCCCGCGCCGGGGCTTTGAAGAAGTGTGCTCATCGATGCTCCGTCCGTTGCGCCGGAAGCCCTACATCGGGGGCGGTTGCGGTGTGTACTGGGGCCGAATCAGTCAGCAACCATTGAGACAGAGCACGGGCTCGTCGTGCAGGCCCTGATGCCGAGAGCCGAAGAGTTCGGCATCGCGAGGATGGGGAACGGACATGCCGCAGCCAGAGAAGCCGCTCAACCCGGGAGCCTCTCCACAGGATTGGTTCGGCAGCGAGCTGCGTTTCCGACGTAAGGCAGATGGCCTCTCGGCCAAGGCTCTGGGACGGTTAGTGCAGGTCAGCGATGACATGATCTTGTCGATCGAGAAGGGGCAGTACCCCTCGTGCCAGCTGGAAGTGGCCCAGTGTCTGGACAAGGTGCTGGAGACCGGCGGCGTCTTCGAGCGGGCATGGCCGATGGCCTTCGGCCCCCGCGATGCCGATAAAAAGCGCCCTGATGCCGATAAGCGCTCTCGCAAGGGGCCGAATGCAACGGCTCAGGTGCATCGAGGCCGCATCCTGGGCAGTGACGAAGTACCTCCTCGCCTTGGGAGCCCCGAGCCCGTGGACCGACGCGCGTTCCTCCAAGCCAGCGGCCTGGCCGCCATTGCCCCCATAGACCTCACGCAGGCTTTTGCCCCGTACGAGCTGACGCTTCCCGATTCGATCAGCTCCCACAACGTCGACCAGGTTCAGGAAGTAGCCACCGCGATCAGCGGTTGGGACAACAAGTTCGGTGGCGGAGGCATGATCGGCGACGTCGCCGGCCGTGCGATGCAGTGGGCGGCCAGACTCCTGAGCGCCAAGTGCCCGGAAACCTTGCGGTCCGACCTCCTGGCGGCCGTCTCCTGGCTGGGCATCGTCGTCGGCGCCTCGGCTTTCGACTCCTACAACCACACCTACGCCACCGCCACGTTCCTCTTCGCCGCCGACCGCGCCGAGGAAGCAGGGGACTGGCACCTGCGCGCGAAGGCATACTCGTTCCTCGCACGACAGGCCGTGTGGCTCGGTCAACCCGACGACGGGCTCACGCACGCCGAGAAGGGCCTGGTGCGCTCCGATCGACTTACCGCCACCGAGCGGGCCATGCTGCACACGGCACGGGCCAGAGCGTTCGGCAAGATGGGCAACGTCCGCGACTGCATGGCCGCTGTCGGCGAAGCCGACGAAGCGTTCTCCCAGGCTCGCCCGTCCGAGGATCCGCCGTGGATGGCCTACTACGACGAGGCCCAACACAACGGCGACACTGCGCATGGGCTGTTCGACCTTGTCATCCTCGCGGACCAGGACCCGGGGCGGGCGGCCCGCCGCCTTGATACCGCCGTGAAGGGCTACTCGGACGCCTACAAACGCTCCCGGGCCATCTCCCGCACGAAACTCGCCGCACTCGTCATGGCCAAGGGCGACCCCCGCCAGGCTGCCGCCATTGGCCATGACGCGCTGGACGAGGTAGGCCGACTCACCTCCTGCCGCGCCGCCGACGACCTACGACAGCTCGGCGCGTTCGCCACCAGGCACCCCAAGGTGGCGGAGGCCGTCGCCCTGCGGGAGCGCATCGCCGCTACGGTCTCCGCATGACCACCTCGGCAGCAGCCCCCGCCCGAGAGGCCCTCGAGCAGGCATGCGTCGCCGTGGGGCTCGACCCCAGCGGGGCCGAGCCCGTACGACTGGCAGAGAACCAGATATGGAGGTTGCCCGGACAGCATGTGATGGTTCGAATCGCGCGGCGTGGCCAGACCACAGCCGCGCTCCGGGAAGTACGGGTTGCGCGATGGCTCGCCGAGAACCACATGCCGGCCGTCCGCCCCGCCGCCGTCGGACAACCGATCGAGGCGGGCGGCCGGCCCGTCACCTTCTGGGAGGAACTCCCGCCGCACGAACACGGCAGTCACACGGAAGTCGCCCAGCTGCTTAAACGCCTCCATTCCCTGCCCACTCCCGATTTCGAACTCGGATACCTGGACCCGTTCGTCCGCATCAGCGAGCGTCTTGAGGCCGCAACTACATTGACCGGTGCGGACCGTGAGTGGCTGAAGGGGCTTCACCAAGAACTTGCGACAGCGTGGGAAGAGCGCTCACCCGGACGCCCGGAGTGCGCTGTTCACGGCGACGCCTGGCCCGGTAACCTGATCTGCACTGCCGAGGGCCCTCTGATGATCGATCTGGAACGCTTCTCGCTGGGCCTACCGGAATGGGACCTGGTCTCAACCGCCGTACGGGCGCGGACAACGGGCGCGGTCACGCCGGCGGAGTACGACGAGTTCTGTGCCGCGTATGGGTACGACGTAACCGCCTGGGCCGGTTACCCGATCTTGGCTGGCGCTCGGGAACTCCGGATGGTGACATACGCGGCCCAGCACGCCGCCAGCAATCCCGAGTGGGCAGATCAGGCCCAGTACCGCGTCGACTGCCTGCGTGGCCGCCGCGGACCGCGTCCGTGGAACTGGAAGGGAATCATGTAGTTCGTATCGACTGAGGCGGTCGACCGCGGAAGCATCGGGTCAGGCGTTGGACGCAACATAGCCGACGATTTTCAGTCGCCGCCGCCGGTGCAGCAGCTTCGCCGTGAGTGCGCATCCGGGGAAGGTGATCGCCGTGCAGATCCTGGCATTCGGCATTCGCCCACGGCAGACGAGGTAGAACCTCGAAGGACTGGAACCCTCTCCGGAGCTATGTCAACGTACAACACCCCGGAAGCGCACGGTCGGCAAACGCCCACCGCGTAACACGATGAGGAATCTCTTCTGCCGATGTATGCCCTCCGACCCGTCTGGCTGCCCTTCCCTCTTGGCCTTCACCTGCGCGAGGCAAAGCTATCGGGTTTGCGTCAGAAGGTGATAGGGCGTTTGAGGGCGTACGGGTTGGTGCTGTGGCCGGCAGCCCGGGGCGGAGAAGTGCCAGGCGCGAGCGGAACATAGCCGACGATCGCCGGTTAGCCAAACCGGCGATTCCGCAGACCATTGAACCTGTCGCGCTGATCCCCACGTGGCGCATTCAGTCATTTCCTCTGAGGAGTCAGAGCCGTGTCTGTCGAGGTCAAGGACGAAGAATGGTTGTATTCCGAGGAGCAGGTTCGATCGCTGCTCGATTGGGTGCGTGGGCAGGCGGGTGCTCATCGCTCGGTGTACCCCTTCATGCGCATGGTGGCCGAGCAGGCTCTGCGTCCGAGCGAGGCTCGCGCCCTGCGAGTGAGTGACGTGATGCTCCTGGAGCGTGACT
Source organism: Streptomyces sp. GDS52 (assembly GCF_052246875.1). Taxonomy (NCBI): domain Bacteria; kingdom Bacillati; phylum Actinomycetota; class Actinomycetes; order Kitasatosporales; family Streptomycetaceae; genus Streptomyces; species Streptomyces sp. GDS52. The sequence goes on along the minus strand of NZ_CM125966.1, from coordinate 1,548,225 downwards.
TGGGCAAGTTGGCGGCCCGCCACAATGGGATGGTGAGGGAAATTCCCCTCCAGCCGCAGGTCACCGTGTTCCTGCGTGAGTGGATCAGCGAGTCCGACCTGCATGACGCCGATCTGCTGTTTCCCGGTACGCGAGGTGGGCCGCTTTCGGTTCCGTATATCAGCAGATGTGGCAGCAGGCCCAAGAGGCCGTCTTGTCAAGGGACGCGCTGTACTCGTGGCGCCTGGGGGATCCCATCTCCATCCTCCGTGATTCCTGCCTGGCGAAATGGCTGAGGATGGGCGTCCCATCCGTCACGGTTGCCGAGTGGGCCGACGTGACCCCGAGGTGGCTGGTGCTGCGTTACCCGCACTGCTTCCGTACGGAGAAGGTTGGGATCGACTGGGACCACCTGGCCGAAGCCATGGCTCTTCCGGACTCGCTCAAGTCGTAATTTTTGCCCCGTGCTCTGGCTGACAGCCAGAGCACGGGCACCACTAATCATCCTCTCCTGTATCGGTCGTCCTTGCCCTGAGGAAGCCGTCCCGTGATTGGCCTCCCTCTCTCGGCAACCCTCCGTGACGCGGTCCCACTGCCTTGGCAGGGCTGGTTGACCGCCTGGGAGCCCCAGATGCCCCGGTTGCCGACTCGCTGGGCCCCAGCCCACCCTCACTCGAGGTCACCTCCATGCCTGCACGCTTGTTGTCCATCCCTGCCGTCGCCGCTGCCCTGGACGTCGACCGCCGCACCGTCTACCGCTTCATCGCCGCTGGCGACCTGCCTGTCGTCGACCTCCGTACCGGACCGGGCCGGTCCCGAGTACGGGTACCCGTGGCCGGCCTCGACGAGTTCATCAGCCGCCGCGCCGTCGTACCGCCGGCAGCCCGTCGCTAACTCATGCCATCCCGGCCCCGTCACCGTTGAACAAGGAGCAGAGCCTCGTACCTCCGCAAGTTGAAGTCCGGCAAGTGGCAGGCGACCGTGCGCAACCGGGCAGGAGACCGGTTCAGCGAGTCGTTCCCCCTCAAGGCGCAGGCCCGCGCCTGGGGTATCGAGTTGGAGACCCAGTTCGCCAGCGGAGGCTTGCGCGACCCGCGGGCCGGTGAAATGTCGTTCCGCGAGTGGCACGACCGGTGGTGGAACGCTCGCATAGTTGAGCCCCACACGCTGCGCGGTGACGCCTCCAGCATCAAGAACCACGTCATGCCCTACTGGGCGGACTGGGAGATGCGGGCCATCACCCGTATGGACGTCCAGAGCTGGATCCGGACTCTGGTCGAGAAGGGCACGGGGGCCTCTGCGATCAAGCGGGCCTACAACCTGACGTCCTCCATCATGCGCGCGGCCGTCGACGACGACGTCCTGGCGGTGACCCCATGCCGCAGCATCGACCTGCCCCAGATCGCCGTCAAGCCGCCGCAGTGGTTCACCCTTGACCAGGCGCAGAGCATCCTGGACGAACTCCCCGCCGTGTGGCGGACGATGTGCCTGCTCGGCTTCTACACCGGACTGCGCTGGGGCGAACTCTCGGGCCTGCACCGCCACCGCATCGACCAGCGCCGCTCGCGCCTGTTTGTGGTGGAGGTCAACACCAAGAGCGGCATCAAGGAGTACCCCAAGAGCTCCAAGAGCCGTAGAGAGGTCCCGCTCCCACCCCACGTCCTGGAGGCACTCGAATGCCACATCCGCCGATTGGACCGTGACGCGCTCGTCTTCACCACCGTCACCAAGGGCCGGTCCGGCCGACGCATCGACGACGGGAACTGGCGCCGCCAGACCTGGTGGCCCGCCGTCAAAGGCGCCTACTACTTCGACAGCGACGGCGAGCAGCAGCACGTCCCGCACTATCCGCCGCACTCCATGCGCCACACCTGCGCCTCGTGGCTGGTCCAGAAGGGAGTCTCGCTCTACGAGGTCCAGCACCTCCTCGGGCACGAGAGCTTCCAGACCACCCAGCGCTACGCGCACCTGCAGCCGGACGCGCACAAGGCCGTCCTCGGAGCCTGGGAGCGGATGGAAGCCCCGCTCACCGTCGCTGCATGAACGTTCCTTCGCCTCTGTCCGCGCCGGACAGGGGCGAAGGCGTTTACGAGCGGGCTGAGCTCGAATCACGGGCTCCCGTCGATCGGTTGGTCTTGAGGGGAACCCGGCGCTGCTCGCCGGGCCTTCCGCAGCGCTTAGACTCTCACCGTGGTAGGAGAGGACGCCCACTTAAAGGGAATCTCGGGAGCGAAGAGAGCCAAGCTCTATCTCGAGGGCACGATGCGTATCTGCGGGGCCTTCGCGAACACGGATTCGGACGCCTGGGCGAGGAAACTGACGCTCGCCTGGCCGGAGGGCGGCGGCCGGGCCTTCTCCTTCGACCTGGGCGGGTCGATGCGGGGCGCCCCGTACCATGGCGACCACTTCTGCGCGGAGGTCAAGCACTATCAGGGTCCGGCGGACCAGGGCACTCACTTCGTTGAGTTCCTCGCCAAGTGCTACGTCGCGCACCAGGAGAAGTACCTCTTCGGCGATCACTACATGTGGATCACCTGGGCCCCGTTCAACGTGAACAGTTGGTCGCAACTACACGAGCCGCAAAGGATCGAGTCCGCTGTCGTCCAGCACCGGCAACGCATCTTCGGTGACGTCTCCGAGGACGAGGCCAGGAAGGAGATCGACGCGATCGCGGTGCAGAGCGTGTCCGAGCGCGTGTGGCGCATCGTCCTGTCAGAGAAGCAGGAGGGTCTGCTGCCCCTCACCGAGTGGCGAGCCATCCTGGCGCACGAGCTGACCCTAAGGGGGGAGTGGTGAACGCCGTCGCATCGTCGATCGCGGAGGCACTCGAGGCGGACGACCCGTACCGCTCGTTCGCCGAGATCAAACGACTCCTCGAACAGCTCCTCCGGCAGATCAATCCGCAGATCCGGACCAGGCGCACCGGATACTACAACCACACCCACATGCCGGACCTGGTCATGCGATGGCCGCACGACGACGACCTCAGCGACCGATACGTCTACCTGCGCAGTACGACGGACGCGGACGAGCTCGGGTTCGACATCACGCGCCTTGCTCGCCAGGACCGGCCCATCGTTCTGGCGCTCGGCGCCCTCCGCCCGTCCTTCGAGGCCCGCGCCCTGGATTCGCTCGCGATCGAGCACCACACCCTGGTGTTGGACCTGGCGGCTTTCGCGGAGCTGACCTCTGGCGAGTCGGCCGACACCGCCTTGAGGCGTCTGATCGCGAACACCGTCATCGAAGGCGGCCAGGGTCTCCTTGACAAGCGCTCCGTGTCCCGGCTGGCCCGTGCCATGACGACGGGCGCGCAGGCAGCCCGCCGCGGTGAGCGTGAGGGGACTGAGGACGCGCTTGCTTTTGCCTCGGACACGCTGTCCCCACCGATCGCGCACCGCCTGACGGCCTTCTTGGGTACCTTATGGCGCGCTAGTGGTGCACCGGTAGCCGCGCTCGAACGCGCTCCCAGGTATCCGCAGCAACTGGACGAGTCGTCGCTCGATTACCTCCTCGAGGGCCAGGAGATCCCTGATGGGAACTTCTGGAGCCGTATCACCCGAGAGATCACTCTGACCGATCTCCTGCGGCACGGCAGGATCACCGCCACCGACAATCTCCAGCACCTCATGCGCGCCGCGCTGAGCACATGGAACGCCCGGGTTTGCGGCGTAGCCCCCTCCTCCGTCGCCGCTCGCCGTGGCGCAGCCCCCCTCCACTGGACTAAGGGCGAGGGAGTCCTCAGCTTCGACGCGCCCGGCTTCGTTCTCACGCTCGCACAGAAGGTCGACCACCTGACATCGTCGGCGGCACGGGTCACGTACGAACTGCCGGCCCTCGACGAGGTCGGCAATCGTCTGCCGCTCCTAGGGCTGAGCCTCAAGGCCATCACGCTGGTCAACGGTGGCGGGAAGGTGGCGTACGAAGGAGAGGTGGGCGCCTTGCATGGGGACCGGCTCCGCCTCCTCAGCGAATCCCTCGGACCGGGAACCCTGGTCAGGAATCTCGAAGCAGCCCTGCCGCCAAGTGGCGTACCGGTGAGGTACAACTTCTCCACCCGGACCGCCTCGGTAAAACCGCCGCGCGGCAGTGTCCCCCTACTGGAGCTCGTGAACACGTCCATTCGACTCTTCACAGATCTATCCCGCGCGGAGGAGGAACGCCTCGTCGAGGTGATCCCGTCGGGCGGCCGCACCCTGCATGCCGGAATCGAGCACGACATGCCGGGGGCAGAGTCACCCTCCGACTGACGCGCGGCGGGTCTACAGTGGGCATACCGATGCGCCCGGCCCTCGCCTACCGTCCGCCAGGAGGCTGCTGTCGAACCGCTGACTGTAGACAGCTCATGAGGCCGCCACAGTGTGCCTCGGCCTGCGGAACCTGCGGTGTTCACCGACGCCCCGCGGGGCCTCGGTGCCAGTATGGGCTGCTCCCAGGAGATCCATGGCGTGGCTCCGTAAGGGGGCACTGCTGACCGACGGGACGCGGTGGCCGTGATCCGGCGCCTCGCGGCCATTGGCGCGGCAGGAGGCGGCGGCCCGAGTGTACTCCGGCTGACGAAAGATCAGCTCCGCACACTACGCGCCGGTTTCGCACGCATACCCGGACCCCGAACGTCAGACCTTCCCATGCCCCCGATGGCCGTAGTCGGATGTTTCAATTGTTGGGCCAGGTGCTCCGCGCTCCGCAGCCCGACCCGGCGATCAGGCCAACTGCAGGGCTGCGGCGCCTGCCGCGACGTAGAACACCATGAACAGTGCTGGAATCCACAGCTCTACCAGCGTGAGCGGGACGTACAGTCTGACCGTCTTTCCGGCGCCCAGTTCCCCCCACTCGGCGTCGTACAAGCGGGCGGGGAGCCGCCGCTCGAGCGCGCCGATGACCTTGTATTTTGCCCGATTGAGCTGCCGGTAGGAGGCAATGAGCAGGAACCAGGCTCCGCATTGGCCCACGGCAACCAGGCCCGCTACGACCAGCCCCCAGGTCGGCATGCCTTGCAGGACGGTGCCGCTGACCGCGCCGGCAGCGGTGAGCAGGGCGGCGTTGGTCGTCAGGAAGAAGGTGTTAGTCAGGCTCCTGCGGGCGCTGATCCGGTCGGCCATCTCTACGTAGAGCTTGTACTGCTCCAGGATCGCCGCCTGGTACTTCTCTCCCGCCGCGTCGTAGTCCTGTATGCCCAGGCGACCGTTCCACAGCCGTGTGTCGAGCTCTGTCAGGGCCTCCGGGTCCGCCAAGTCAGGGTTCATGCGGGCACTTCCTCAACGTCCCCGGCCTCCGGCGGCAGTTCTCCCTCGACCTCGCGCACCTTCACGTCGATTCTCCCCGGTTTTTTGCGGGAAGGGGTGACCTCCTCGACGTAGACCCAAACCCGCCTACCCTCTTTGATCTGGCTGGCCTCCAGTTCCTCGCGTAGCGACTGCGACATCTTTCGCGCGTGCAGCAAGGCAAGCGTGGGCAGGTTCGGGTAGCCATCCAGCTTCACAAGCACGAATCCCGCGTTGGGGACGCTGACGGTGGCGCCTTGTCGTTCCCCGACCTGCGGGTACGCATCCATTGACAGGGTTGACATCGGAGCGGAGGGAGCCAGCGCGTCGGTCGGCGGGTTCGCGAGCGCGATTTCGATGCGCTGGCGCGCCCGATCGACCCACCTGATCACGACGAGCACCTCATCCTGCTCTTCCAGTCCCGCCGCCTCATGGTCCCGCACCCGGGAGCGACCACCCCCGGGCAACTCGACCCAAACACCCGCCTTATTCACCTCGTACACTCGCGCGGTGTACGTTGAGCCCCGCTGGTAGGTCTGTTCCCACTCGTCCCATGGATCTTCGCCTTCTTGCTGTGTGAAGATGAGAGTGTTGTCCCGATGCACGAAAAAGCCGGAGACTTCCTTGCCGACGAAAAACCTCTGCGACATGTGATCCGGGATGACCTCCCGGTAGCTCACGTCTTGTTTGTGCATCTCAGCGATACGCCGCGGATTTCGGAGATCGCGCACGCGGATGTGGTCCGCGTTGATCTCCTCGACTTTGGCTTTGGCGCGCATTCGATCTTCGGGAATGTAGGGGCGCAGGTCCATCTCAGGCTCACGCCGCTGTTGGCGCATGGCTTCAATTTCTGCGCGCAGGCTGGTTCGTAGTTCTGCCAGGCCCCTGATGCTCCACTCGTACGACACGACGCGGAACAGTCCCTGAGTGTTGCTGGGGACCATGGCTCCCTTGTGCGCGATCACCACCAGCCGTTTCTTCAGGCACAACGCCCATGCCAGTTCCATGGCGACGGACGTTGAGGGGACGGACAGATCGGCGACCACGATCCCTGCCCGGTCGATCCCGGATCAAGCAACGTCCATCGCACTCTCGGTGGTGCCCGGAACCTTGTCAGCGCGCTCGGCGCGGAGCCCCCAGTTCCTGATCCAGTCCTCGAAGTGGCCCTCGTACAAGTCGTCGAAGTTTTCAACGCGGCCGTTCGGCAGTTCCTTGTCCTCGTACGGCATCGCGAAGAAGACCATGTCCTCTTCGACCGACCCTCGGCGTCGTAGGTCCAGTGTCACTTTTCCTCCGCCTCTGATGGCTAGTTACAAACTGACGGTTATTTGCATTCTGCGTCACTGCCTGTGCAATACGACTGGTGGGGAAATGTATGCACCGTAGGATGGGTCGGGTGCTGTCGCCGCAGTAGATATCGGATGTGCCGAGACGGCGTCGCTAATTTTGTGGCACCCGTATGGCTGCATCGCTGGCTCAAAAAAATGCGGTCCGACTGGCATCCGCTCTCGTGAACTGGCCAGTTCTAAGGCTCATCGCAGCGTTGGCGTTTTGTGAGCGGGACCACGTAAATTCCCTCCGTGAATCATCTTTCGGCATCCTCGAGAACAATGCGCGACTTGGTGAGGTGTGGCAGCGCTCTAGTTGGATCAGAGCGCTGTCCTACCCTGCCGTCCGCTGCCAGCGGGCGATTGATCTTGAGCATCGGGGACAGCGGGCTTTGTTCGCCACGTGGTGGGAGGGGTCATAATCAATGAATCAATCTGAATGTCCAGGAGGTGGTCTGGGTTGGCAGGCAGGCCGGGGCGTCGGGAACAGCCGCTCGATCCACAGGAGGGTCCGCTCGAACGCTTCGCGCTGGGGCTTCGGGCACTGCGTCAGAAGGCCGGACTTACCTACACGGAGATGGCTGATGTGGCGCGGTTTTCCTCCAGCACCCTGTCCCAGGCCGCCGCCGGACAGCGGCTCCCCACCCGAGAGGTACTCCGTGCCTACGTCCGTGCCTGCGGTGGGGACCCACGCGGATGGGAGGAGCGCTGGGAGAGCGTACGGCGTGAGGTGTACGGGCCTGAGAAGCAGGCTGCCGGCGCCGTCCAGCGTGGCTTCGGCCAAGCCGAAGCCACCAGTTTTGTGGGCCGTGAGCCCGAATTGGCCGCTGGCAGCAGACTTCTGGAGCGGTGTCGGCTGGTCACCCTGGTCGGGACAGGCGGAGTGGGTAAGACTCGGCTGGCCAGGCGAATCGTCCGTGAGGTGGCCGAGCGGTTTGCGGATGGTGCGTACTGTGCGGAGCTGGCCGACCTCGGCAGCGGCCACGCGATCGCCGAGGTGATCACCTCCGCCGTCGGCGTGCAGGTCGCAGCGGGGCAGGACCCCTTGCACACACTTGCCGGGGCACTGCGTGGACGGAGGGTTCTCCTCCTGCTGGACAACTGCGAGCATGTGCTGGACGGATGCGCCCACACTGTCCGCGACCTGCTCACGCTCCTGCCGGACCTGCGCGTCCTTGCCACCAGTCGGCAGCCCCTCGATGTCGGCGCCGAGCACGTGCTGCAGGTGAGACCATTGGGCCTACCGACCATGGCGCATGGGCATTTGCTCCACTTGCCCGCCGGGGAAGAGGATCCCATGGCCTCCCCGGCCGTGACTCTCTTCGCTGACCGGGCCGAGGCCGCCTCCCCCGGTTTCCGGGTCACCGAGGCGAACCGACACACCGTCGCTCGCGTGTGCCAGAGGCTGGACGGTCTGCCCCTCGCCTTGGAGATCGCCGCACGGCGGCTGCGCACATTGACCCTCGAGGAACTTCTGGAACGACTCGACCACCGGTTCCGCCTGCTCGGCCCCGGCGGCCGCGACCGCACGGCACACCCTCGCCACCAGGCGCTGCGAGCGCTTTTCGACTGGAGCTACGAGTTATGCACCGAGGCCGAGCGAAGGGCCTGGCAGCAGCTGTCGCTGTGTTCCGGCGGGGCGCTGCTGAGCGATGCCGAGCAGCTCTGTAGGAGTGCCGACGAAGGTGAAGTCCCCGTTGCTGACGCAGCCGATGACGCTTTCGAAGCCGTGGCCGGGCTCGTGGACAAGTCACTTCTCACGAGCGAGGAAACCGACGGTCAGACCCGCCTACACATGCTCGAAACCGTTCGCGCCTACGGGCAGGAACGCCTCGCGGAAAGCGGCCGAGCACAGCACGTCCTACGCCGCCACCGCACGTGGTATCTCAACCTGGCCGCACAAGCGGGAAACGCTTACGGCTCGTCCGAAGAGGCCAGCTGGCTGCGTCGCCTGCGCGCCGAGCACCCCAATCTGCGGCAGATCGTCACCGCATCGCCCCCAGCCGGTGAGCCCGCGGAGACCGTGCTGCGCGCGTCCCTCGGCTTCTGGCTGCACTGTCTGACGTCGGCCAATGTGGGAGAGGGCGCACGCTGGATGCGGAAGATCCTCGAACGGAACCCACGACCTCCCTCCCCCGAGGCAACCGGCACATGGTGCCAAGCAGCCTGGGTGGCAAGCTTCTTGCTGCTTCTCCACGGGGACCACAGCAGTACCCAGGAAATGATCAGTCGTGGTGAACAAGCCCTGGCCGACACGCCCACTACATCCGGCTCTGCGAACCCATCCACGCACCAGGCGACCAGGGCCGAACTCTCCGCCGCTTTTCTCCAGCTACGCGGCTTAGCGGCACTGGTCACCGGGGACATGGTGACCTCAGCGAAGTACGCGCAGTCCTCCCTGGCAATCGGACACTGGTCCGACTCGCTGTTGACGCACGCCCAGTGCATCGCTCAACTCGGCTTCACCGCCGTCATCCAGGGCGACCGTACTCGCTCTACTGCCTTGCTCGAACAGGCACTGGCGATGTCCGAGGCTCGAGGGGACATATGGCACCGGTGCTACCTTCTATGGGCCCTCGCCGTTGACCACGGCGAAGCAGAGCGGCCGGAGATCGCCCTGCAACTCCTCTACCGCGCGCTCCAGCACACCGGGGAGATCAATGAACACATGGGAGAGGCGGCCCTCGGCGAGACTTTGGCCTGGGTGCTTTCCTCCTACGGCGACGCACGCTCGGCGGCAGTCGTGCTGGGGGCCGTGGACCGCGTGTGGCACCCATCCGGCACTCCTCGACTCTTCGGTTTCGCTCTCTTGACCTCCTACCGTGAACGCTGCCTCCGGAACGCCCGTAGGTCGCTCGGTGATATTGAGTACACACGTGCGTACCAGGAAGGCCAGCGCCTTGGTCTGCGTCATGCGCTGGAGATGGCGTTTCAGAACAACGTGCCAATAGAGACGGTCGGGTAGCCCGGTGCTGCGCCGCCGCTCGTTCCCCACTACCCACCGCATTCCAAGCGGCGCATGTGCACTTCCGGGCTGGCGCAGAAGGGCGTCTCTCTGTACACGGTCCAGCACTTCCCCGGGCACGAGAGCTTCCAGATTACCCAGCGGTACGCGCACCTGCAGCCGGACGCCCATAAGCCAGTAGAAGGGGCGGGTCTCCGCAGCGAGTTCGGCCTGGTGCCGGGCCCGGTGCTGCTTGGGCAGGCTGTGCTTGAGGTCGGCGTTGACCAGCCCGTCGGGGTTGAGCTCGGGTGAAGCTTGCCCTTGTGACTGAGCTCCTGGAGACCGGGACATGAGGTTCCAGAGTAAGTAGGGGACTCTCGGCCTTGACGCTCGTTTGACGCTCTGGACGTCTGCATGAAGGACGATGAGCCGAGAAACCGGCTCTGACCAGGGCTTTTCTGGGACCCGTTCAGGCCGACATCTTTCCGATGACGCACCACGTGGAGTGCGTGGCGATTCTGGAGCCTGCTGAGAAGGGGCGTTGACCTGCGGTTCTGTGAAAGCGGGGGATGAATTCGACGTCTTTCCCCGGTGGAAACAGTTCGAGGCGTGATGGCTTGGCCCTGTGGACTTTGGCCTGGGCTTTTCCGGTGTGGTGGCTGATTGTTGCCCGGTCCGCGGACGGGGCGTCCTGGAAGTCCTGACGCTGAAATGACGCTCGTTCTGACGGACTTTCAGGTGGGTGGTGCGCGGACACGGGCGGCTGTCAGGGAGGGAACGGGTGCGGTGAAGCGGGTGGCCGAGACGCTGAGGCCGAGCTCGTCGCCCGTATCGCCGACCGGCTCGACTTCCCCGGCCCACCCACTTCAGCAAGTTCTTCCACCGGCGCACTGGCCAGTCCCAGATCTGGATTCCGGCGGCAACCGGGAGCCGACGCCGAACGCCAGGTTGATCAGGTCCGTAACCGGCCCGCCCTGTGTCGATGCCGGCGGCGGACGGCTGACGCGGGTTACACGTGCCGCCTGTGCATCGAAGTCGACGAGGGTGGCGAGGAACTGTTCGACCTCCCGTCGTAGCCGCGGCGGATCCTCCTCCACGAGGCAGAGGTGAAATCGGGCATCCGCTTCGATGTGGGCGGTGTCTGCCCGGTCGGCGGGTCGCATGGCACAAGCGCTCGTCGCACGCGTACTCGGCGTTGGCCGTTCCGAGGCATCTCCGGAGTGTGGGCCGGGGGGCGTCAGTTGCGGTTGTGGGTCCTGTTCAGCAACTCGAAGAAGACGTCACCGCGCACCACCTCGAACGGGTCGTCCAGGAGTGCCGCGAGGGCTGCGATGTCGTTCGGTGCCCAGGTCCAGGCGTTGATGGCCGCGGCGATGAACAGGGGGCGGGACGGGTCCCGGTGCTCGATGTGCTTCAGCAGTGCGTCCCGGAATTCCGGGCCCTTGCCCTGCGGAAAGAAGTTGCCGATCACCGGGATGCCGCCGGCGCGGGTCTGGAGGTCGCCGGTCTCCCAGGACTGGATGATGCCGCGCAGGGGTGTGTGGCGGGCGTACGAGGAGACGACGCGTTCGTCGAAGGGGGTCCAGCCGTCGCCCGCCGCGTTGCGCGGGTTGTACGCATACACGAGATCCATGCCCGTGCGGCGCAGATAGCGGCCGGTCAGTTCGGTGTAGGCGGCCAGGTGCTCCTCGGGCCAGGAGGCGGGGTAGGTGTAACCGGCGCCGGACGGGCCGCAGACGAGGAGGTCGTTGTCGGTGGCGGTGCGCTGGTAGTGGGCGAGCAGCGCGGGGCCGAGGTCGGCGAGCAGAGGGCTGACGGTCCAGTTGACGGGGACGGTGCCGCGTGCCGGGTCGTCCCAGATGTCCCGCATACGATGCTGGCAGTACTGCACGTTGTCGCCCTCGCCGACGGTGAAAGTGACGTAGACGCGGTTGCGGAGCCTCGCTTTCGGCCGTGTGCGGACACGGCTGGAGACGCGCGCGGGCACACCCGCGTGGACCGTCCCGTTCATGTAGAAGTCCGTGGCGACGACCTCGACGCCGTGCCGCGAGGCGCGGTCGACGCCGCTCCATTCACCGGCCACGTCGTTGGGGAACCAGCCGGTGTAGGGCGTGGTCGGCGCGAGCCGGCTCAGCGCGTCGTCGAGCAGGTCACCGGTCTCGCCGGCGGGCGGCAGCCACAGGACCATGGCCCTGCTCGCGACCGCGTAGTCACGGAAGTGGGGGAACGGTTCGCGTCGGGTCGGGGCCGTGGTGGTGGCGGTGACGAGGAACTGGTTCCACAGGTCGACCTCGGCGACCAGCCGCTCCGTGCCGCCCGGGACGGTGAAACGGTAGACGAAGTAGCCGCCGTCGCCGTCGCCGAACCGGTTGGCGTCGCCGCCGATGGAGGAGTTGAGGCCGTCGAAGAGGTAGGGCCTCTCGGCTTCGGTGCCCGGGGTGAAGCCGACGGTCTGCACCCCGTCGGCGTACAGGGCGACGGAGCCCACGGACGCCCCCCAGCCGTCGTCGCCGAAGGAGTCCTGGAACCGCAGATACACGGCGCCGCCGTTGCCGCCGTCGCTCAGCTCCGGGCTCAGGTCCAGCGTGCGGGTACGGCGGTTGGAGCTGTCGCGCACACGCTCCGTCTCCCTCGCGATCTCCCGCCACCGCACCCCCGTGACGGGCACGGTGCGGACCGGCGGCAGTCCGGCCACCAGGGTGTGGGCGCAGCGTGGGAAGAGGTGGCGGAGCTGCCAGCGGTAGGTGGCGGGCACGTCGTCGGGGTCGAAGCGGCCGCGCAGGTCGGTGACCGTTCTGAGGCCGTGACGGTCGGCCTGTTCCGCGGTGGCCGCCACCGCGTCGGTCAGACCGGCCAGGGTGGTGGCGACATTGACCGAGTCGGGCACGTCCGGGTCGATCAGCACGGCGCCGTGCACCTCGCGGCGGTACCGGTTCACCAGGTCCAGGGCGTGGTCGTGAGGGGTGATGCCCGCGCCGGTGCCGGCCAGCCAGCGCAGGTCGGCGTCCCCGGTGTCGTAACGGAAGTAGAGGCGTGGTTCGCGGCGGTTGACGACGCCCTGGAGGGTCGTGAGAAGCAGTTGGTCGTGGCCGTCGAGGGCGCTGACGTCGGCCACGTCGAGGCGGGTGGGGCGACCGAAGGACGGAAGGAGGCGGGGCGCGGGGGCGGCCCCGGCCCGTGGTGGCCGTACGAGTCCCAGCCCGCCCGCCGCGACAGTCGCGCTGCCCGTCCGCAGCAGATCTCTCCGTGTGACCATCGATGATCTCCGCTTTCCGTAGCTGCTGCGCCCGGACTTGGACATCGTTGTCAATCGCTCGGTGAGCGTAGCGAGAGAATGCGCCGGTCGTCCATGGCGCGTACGGGATGCGGCTGGTTTCCGGCGTTCGGCCAGTCGTACGGCCTCGTTGTCCGTTGTCCGTTGCCCGTTGCCCGGTGACCGGTGACCGGTGACCGGTGAGGGAGAGCCGCTGTGCGCAGCCGTGACGCGAGGGGCCGGGAGTCTTTGGGGCGTTGGCGGTGCGTGGGCCCTCGGTGGCCAACGGCTCCCTGGTCTGCCGGGTTCCTCTGCCTCGGTGGGTCAGCGGAGCACGCCGGTATGTCCTCGCGCGTGTGACGGGGGTCGGGCCGGGGTCGGGGTGGGGGCGGGTGCGTCACGTGTTCGTTGCGTTCCAGGCCATTGACTATGGACATCCCTGTACCTACGCTCTCGCTTGTACATGGTTGTCCATACACAAAGTGGTGTGTCGATGAAGATCGCGGTTGTCGGAAGTTATGGAGCCGGCCTCACCATGCGCGTGCCCAAGGCGCCTGCGGCCGGTGAGACCGTCTCGGGCGGCGTCTTCGACTCGGGCGCCGGCGGGAAGGGCAGCAACCAGGCTGTTGCCGCCGCTCGGCTGGGTGCCGAGGTCACGCTGCTCACGGCCGTCGGCGACGACGAGTTCGGCCGCTCGGCGCGGGAGTTGTGGCAGCGCGAGGGGGTGAGCGCCGAGCACGTGGTCACCGCCGGGGCGCCCACGATGGTCGGGTTCATCCTGGTCGAGCCGTCCGGGGAGAACCGCATCGCCATCGCCCCCGGCGCCCTGGACGAACTGGACGCCGCCGCCGTCGACGCCTTCCGTGCCGAGATCGCCTCCGCCGACATCCTCGTCGTTTCCATGGAAATCCCCGAGGAAGCCGTCGTCGCCGCCCTCCGCGCCGGACGCGAGAACGGCACCCGCACCCTGCTGAACCCGGCCCCCGCCCGGCCGCTGCCCGACGCGTGCTGGCCCCTCATCGACGTGCTCACGCCCAACCAGACGGAGGCCCCCGTCCTCCTCGGCCTCGACGAGGGGCACGGGCTCGGCGACGAGGACCTGGCCCGCGCGCTGCACGAGCGCACCGGCGGCACCGTCGTCATCACCCGAGGCGGCGAGGGCGCGCTGGTCGCCCAGGACACCGGCGTCACCACGGTGCCCCCGCATCCGGCCCGGACGGTCGTGGACACCACGGGCGCCGGGGACTCCTTCACCGCCGCCTTCGCCGTCGCGCTGGCCGAGGGCCGGCCCGTCGACCGGGCCGTGGAGTTCGCCGCCGCCGCGGGCTCGCACACCGTGTCGATCGCGGGCGTCATCCCTGCCCTGCCCACCAGAGCCCAGCTGAACGCCCTGATTGGAAGTGCCTCGTGACCTCGACCACCACCAAGCCGCCCGCCACCGCGGCCCCGGCGTCCGACGCGAGCACCCGGCAGTTCCCGTTCGCGCTGCGCAGACTGCTGCACGCGCGGGAGGCCGGCGTCTTCGCCGCGCTCGTCCTGCTCTTCCTCCTGGGCACCGTGCTCTCGCCGACCTTCGCCCAGTCCGACAACCTCCTCTCGGTGGGCCAGCAGATCGCGCAGATCGGCATCATGGCCGTCGGGGCGACCTTCGTCATCCTCAACGGTGAGATCGACCTCTCGGTCGGCTCCACCTACGCCCTCTCCGCGATCTCCACCGGCATGCTCATATCGGACGGCTGGAGCTGGCCCGCGGCCATGTTCGTCGGCCTCGCGGTCGGCGTCCTCGCCGGACTCTTCAACGGCCTGGCCGTGGTGGTCCTCGGCGTCCCGTCCTTCATCGTCACCCTCGGCACGCTCAGCGTCTTCCGCGGCATCGCCCTGCTCATCTCCGACGGCGCTCCGATCTCGCTGAGCTCCTCCCAGCCGGGCGTCGCCGAGTTCAACCTGCTCGGCCAGGGACGGCTGTTCGGCCTCGTTCCCATGCAGTTCGTCTTCTTCGCAGCCGTCGCCGCCCTCGGCGTCGTCCTGCTGGCCCGCTCCCGCTTCGGCTTCAACACCTACGCGGTCGGCGGCAACCAGGAGGCCGCCCGGCTCGTCGGCGTCAACGTCAAGCGGGTCAAGCTGACCGCCTTCGTCCTCTCCGGCTTCACCGCGGGCCTCGCCGGCGTCCTCGGCCTGTCCTTCCTCTCCTACGTGCAGGGCGTGACCGGACAGGGCCTGGAACTCACCGTCATCTCGGCCGTCATCATCGGCGGCGCCGCCCTCTTCGGCGGCTCCGGAACGATGTGGGGCACCGTCATCGGCGTCGCCTTCATCGGTCTCCTCCAGAACATCCTCAACATCAAGGGCATCTCGTCCTTCTGGCAGACCGTCGTCACCGGCCTCGTCATCGTCGCCGCCGTCGCGGCCGACACCTGGCAGCGCAAGCGCAAGACCCGCGCCTGAGCGACGTCGGTCCCCCGTCCGTCCCCCGTCCGACCCGCGCCTGAGCCATTCCGCCCGGCACCCGCACCCGCGTACGACCCCCGTACAACCCGTACCCCCGAGGTACGACCACCCCGCCACCACCACCCCGCCCCCGCCGCCCCACCGGCCCTTCCTCTCCCCGCCCGACCGCCGATCCACGGACCCGACGAAGGAGCCTCCATGTCCCCGCGCACCCTCCTCAGAAGCCTCACCGCCGTCACCGCCGCCGCCGCGGCCCTCTCCCTCACCGCCTGTGGCGCCGTCACCTCCGCCGACGGCGGCTCCGGCGGCTCCGGCGACGGCTCCTTCAAGCTGGCCTCCTACATCCAGCAGCGGATCGACGACGACAAGCCGATGCGCATCAAGCTCAGCTACCACGACCCGTCCCTCGCCTTCGCCACGCCGATCGGCGCCGGCATGAAGAAGGCCGGGAAGGAGCTGGGCGCCGACGTCTCCCTCATCGGCCCCACCGGTGGCGACGCGGCCAAGCAGGTCTCCGAGATCCAGACGCTCATCCAGCAGAAGGCCGTGGACGGCCTCGCCGTCTCCTCCGCCTCCAGCGACGCCCTCAAGCCCGTCATCAGCCAGGCGTACAAGGCGGGCATCCCGATCATCTCCTTCAACACCGACAACCCCGACTCCGATCAGATGGGCTTCGTCGGCCAGGACCTCAAGGGCTCCGGCAAGGCCCAGGCCGAACAGCTCCGCAAGGACCTCAAGGGAGACGTCAACGGCAAGTCCGTCGTGGTCTTCTCCGTCGACACCGGCGCCGGCTGGTCGCACGACCGCTTCAACGGCTTCAAGGAGGGCCTGGACGGCAGCGGACTGAAGATCGTCGGCCCGGTCAACGTCGGCAACGAGCCCAACAGCGCCTACAACACCGTCGAGTCCACCATGTCCGGCCAGTCCAACGTGGTCGCCGTCGCCGGCCTCGACTGCTGCTCCACCACGGCCGCCGCCAAGTGGGTGGCCCAGTCCGGCAAGGCCGACGACGTCACCATGGGCGGCTTCGACCTGCTCACCCAGACCGCCGAGTACATCGAGCGCGGCGTCCTGAACTTCAGCATCAGCCAGAACCCGGCCGAGCAGGGCTACCAGGCCGTCAAGGTGCTGCACGACTTCCTCGCCGACGGCACCGAGATCAAGGGCGTGGACACCGGCGCCCAGTTCATCACCCGCGACAACCTCGCCGACGCGACCGTGGAGGACTGATGACCCCCGCACCGCACGACGCCTCCCCCGGGAGCCCGGACCGCACCGGCGGGCCGGCCGTCCAAGTCCGCGGCCTCACCCGCAACTTCGGGCCAGTCCGCGCCCTGCGCGACGTCTCCTTCGACGTCCCCGCCGGCGACATCACCGCCCTCCTCGGCGAGAACGGCGCCGGCAAGTCGACCCTGCTCAAGATCCTGGCCGGCCTCCAGCCGCCCAGCGAGGGCAGCGTCGCCGTGTTCGGCGAGGAGGTCACCTCCTACGAACCGGCTGCCATGCTCAGCCGGCACGGCGTGGCGATCGTCCCCCAGGAACTGTCGCTGCTGCCCGACCGCACCGTCGCCGAGAACGTGCTCAGCGGCGTCGAACCGGGCAACCGCTGGTTCCCCTCCCGGCGCCGCATGCTGGAGCGCACCACCGAACTCCTCGCCGAACTCGACCTCCACCTGGACCCGAACGCCTCCGTTCGCACCCTGGACCTGGCCACCCAGCAGCTCATCGTGGTGGCCCGCTCCATCGCCCGGGGCTGCCGCGTCCTGATCCTGGACGAACCCACGGCGATGCTCACCCCCGCCGAGGCCGACCGCCTGTTCGCCCTCATGGACAAGCTCAAGGCCAACGGGACGACCATGCTCTACGTCTCCCACCGCATGCCGGAGGTCTTCCGCCTGGCCGACCACATCCAGGTCCTGCGCGACGGCGGCCACGTCGCCTCCTGGCGCAGCGAGGACACCACCCCCGACCAGGCCGTCGCCGCCATGGTCGGCCGCGAACTGGGGCAGTTCACCCGCCGTGTCGGCGCCGTCGCCGAGCCCACCGCCGAACCGGCCCTCAAGGTCCGGGAGTTGAGCGGCAAGCGCCACCAGGGCGTCTCCTTCGAGCTGCGCTCCGGAGAGATCCTCGGCGTCGCCGGACTCCCCGACTCCGGCCGCGTCGAACTGCTCCACAATCTTTTCGGAGCAGACCCCGGCACCGGCGGCACCGTGGAACTGCTCGGCGAGCCCTACGAACGGCGCAACCCGATCGCCAGCGTCGAACGCCGCCTGGCCTTCGTCCCCGGCGAGCGCCGCGCCCAGGGCCTGCTGACCACGATGAGCGTCGGCGAGAACGTCGGTGCCCTCACCACCAAGGCGTTCAGCAGGCTCGGCCTGATCCGCCGCCGGGCCTTCGACGCGGCCGCCACCGAACAGGCCCAGCGGCTGCGGGTGAAGACCGCCACGATGACCCAGCCCATCACCAGCCTGTCCGGCGGCAACCAGCAGAAGGCCGTCCTCGGCCGCTGGCTCGCCATCGACCCGGGCGTGCTCATCCTCGACGAGCCCACCCGCGGCGTGGACATCGGCGCCAAGGCCGAGATCTACGCCCAGCTCACCGCGCTCGCCGACAAGGGCCTGGCCATCCTCTGCTCCTCCTCCGACCTGCCCGAACTGCTCACCCTGACCGACCGCATCGCGGTGATGAGCGAAGGCCGTCTGGTGGCCGTCGTCGACTCCGCCGACGCCACCGAGGAATCCGTGATGACCCTCGCCACCGGAGCGGCACCGGTTGCGGCCTGACCCCGCAGACCCCGTCCGCCCCGCACCCCCGCCGGCCCCATCCGAAAGGAACCCACCATGAAGCGCTCCGGCATCCTCAACGCCGAACTCAGCGGAGTCCTCGCCACCCTGGGCCACACCGACCTGCTGCTCGTCGTCGACGCGGGCTTCCCCGTGCCGCGCGACGCGCACCGCATCGACCTGGCCCTCGCCGAGAACCTGCCCGACCTGCGCACCGTCCTCGGCCTGATCGCCGACGAACTGGTCGTCGAGGGCGTGGTCCGCGCCGAGGACGTCCCGAGCCACAACCCCCGCCTCGACTCCTGGCTGCACGAGCGTTTCGCCGGCGCCGAGTTCACCACCCGCCCGCACGCCGAGGTCCTCGGCGACCTCGCCCGCGAGGCCAAGGCCGTGGTGCGCACCGGAGCCTTCGAGCCCTGGGGCAACATCGGCCTCTACTGCGGCGTCGACGCGCCCCGCTGGTTCGGCGGCGAGGGCGTCGTCGTACCGGAGCAGTACGCCTCCAAGGTCTGAGCCGCGCAGGCCCGCACGCGGGCGCTGACGGCACCGTCGACTCGCGGCGGCAGCAGACCGAGAAGCCCCGGCGGCCGATCCGCCGGGTTCCTGCCGCCACCCACCCAAGGGAGATCACCCCGTGTCCGAAACCATCGTCAATCCCGCCGAACTCAAGCTCACCCCAGCCGAGTTGGCGCCCTTCATCCAGCACACCAAGATCGACCCGGACGCGACGCGCGACGAGATGATCGCCCACGCCCAGGAGGCCGTCACCCACGGCTTCAACGCGGCGATGGTCCCCGCCTCCTGGCTGCCGCTGGTCGTCGCCGAGCTCAAGGGCACCGGCGTCGAGGTGGCCTCCGCCCTGGACTTCCCGAGCGTCGGCGTCATGACCAGCGCCGGGAAGGCCGCCGAGGCCGCCGAGATCGCCCGCCTCGGCGCCGACCAGCTCGACATCGGCGTGCAGGTCGGCTGGCTCAAGAGCGGCCGCTACGACGACTTCCGCGAGGACATCGCGGGCGTCGTGCGCGCCTCGGGCCTGCCCGTCAAGGTCATGCTCGAACTGCCGCTGCTGACCGACGCGGAGAAGGAGGCCGCGGTCGAACTCGCCATGGAGGCGGGCGCGTCCTTCCTGAAGAACGCCAGCAGCGGTCAGATCGAGACTGCGAATCCCGCCAGCGTTCGTTACCTTGTTGACCGTGCGCGGGAAGGGGTCCGCGTGAAGGCGTCCGGCTCGATCAAGAGCTACCGCCAGGGCCTGGAGCTCCTGCGGGCGGGCGCCTCCCTGCTCGGGACCAGTGCCGGCCTGGCGATCGTCACCGACACCGGTGACGAGTCCACCGTCAGCTACTGACCGGACACCACCGCCGTCCCCCGGCCGCGCACAGCGGCCGGGGAACGGCTTCCACGCCGGGGCGAGACCCGCGTCCGGCGAGAGCGGAGAAGGAGATGCGACCACTGTGACGGCCGACAAAGGCGGAGTCCCAGGCATCAAACGGGACGTCCCCACGGCGATCCACGTCCAGATCTCGGAGCACATCCGGCTGCGGATCGCCGGCGGCGAGTGGCCGCCGCACTACCGTCTCAAGAGCGAGCCGGAGCTGGCCCAGGAGTTCGGCGTCAGCCGCGGCACCCTGCGCAGGGCGCTGGCCACACTGATCGAGGAGGGCCTGCTCCGCCAGGTCCGGGGCCGGGGCACGTTCGTGACCTCGACGACGATCGAGCCCGCCATTGCACAGAAACTGAGCACCCTCTCCGAGGACTTCGCCGACCAGGGCGTGGTGACCACGACCACGGTGCGCGAGTGCGCCCTGATCGCACCGCCCAAGCCGGTCGCGGCCCTCCTGGACGTGACCCCGGGCACCAAGGTCCTGCGCCTGGTACGGGTACGGTGCACCGATCAGGGCCCGGTCGCCCTCCTCTTCAACTTCGTACGCACCGACCTCGCGCCCGGCATCGAGGAGGTCGACTTCACCTCGGCCAGCCTCTTCGGCGTCCTGGAGGGCACCTACGGCCTGAAGATCGCCACGGCCCGCCGTACCTTCGGCGCAGAGGCAGCCGGCGCCGACGTCGCCGCCTCCCTCGATCTCGCCGAGGGCGCCCCCGTCCAGTACCTCCAGCAGGTCACCTACCTCGCCGACGACCGGCCCGTCGAGTACTCCGACGTCTGGATCCACAGCGGCCGCCTCCGCGTGACGTCCCTCCTGCTACGCCGCTGAGCGTGGTGGGGGCCACCCGGCCGGCCGGGCACACCAGGCCCCCCGTCCACCCCGTCGTCCCGGGGAGGGCAGGGCCGCGCCGTCGGCCGGGACCGCCTCCCGCTCCGGGCCTCGCCCATCGCCGCGGCCCTCTCCGGGAGGTGCCCACAGCCGACGCGGTCGCCCGCCGGCTGAGCCTGTGGTGTGACCTGACGTGCGGTGGGCGGGAGTGACGACCGCTGACGCTCGTTTGACGCTCCGGGCTCCCGCAGGGCCGCTTGGAGCAGCCGAAAATGCGCTTCGACCTGTACTTATGTCAGCTCCCGGCCCTTCTGGCATGTTTCCGATGACGCACCACGTGGAGTGCGTGGCGATTCTGGAGCCTGCAGCAAAGGGCCTATGACCTGCTGTTTCCTGGGCTTGTGCGGGGGATCACGGAGGCAAGGGCCCGATTCCGCATGGACGGGAGTGCATCGCCTCGACGCTCATATGACGCTCGACCCGATCGGGCGTCAGACGGGTGGGTGCCGCTGGTCTGCCGGATGCCGATACCTCGATTCAGTCCGCTCTGCACTCGGCTGGTCGGGCCTTCGACGGGGCCGGCGGCCGTGAGGAGCGGGAGCGGGTACAGGCTGCTGTGGGCGTGGGCGTGGGCGTGGGCCGGGTCGCAGCGGAAGGTGATGACACGGTCCCGGGTCATCCGCTGAAGCCGGCGACAGGTGGTGTGCTCGCTCATTCCGGTCGCCCCGCGGTCGAGGGAACCGAGGCGTCCGTCAGGGTGAGGCTGACGGATTCGAGGGTTCGCGCGTGGCACCGCCCTCGAGGTAGGCGACCGTCGCGGCTCTCGCCGCGTCGTACGCGGTGACCCAGGCCAGGCCGTTCGCGCGCAGGCGTTCCCGGTCGGCCGCCGCAGTCGCGTTCACGCCCGTTCGAAAGTTTCGAACGTCGCACACATGCTTGCGTTGCGTCTTTCCCTCATCTCATTCCATCCCTCGTAATGGTTCGCGCGAGAGGTGGCTTGAACAGCGAAGACGTAATCATCGAGACCTCTCTTGGCTGAAGAAGACTTTCCGAAAGACTGTCGAAAGCATTGACAGGGCCATGGCGCTCTACGAAAACTGTGGCCATCGAACGACAGGAGACCGTCGTTCCCCTCGCGTCATGTGACCGGGGACGGCGGTCGGTCGTTGCGGCATGACGACGGGCGACCCCGCCGTGTTCCATGCAAGGCCGCGGGCGGCAGGAGCCGCCCGCCCCCACCAGCCTTCATCGGGAGGACGCATGCAGCAGGACGACACGCAGCAGGACCAGATCCAGCAGAACCCCGCTCCCTTCAGCAGCTTGAGCCGACGAGGCTTCCTCGGCGGCGCCGGCACCGTCGCGCTCGCCACCGCGTCCGGACTGCTGCTGCCCGGCACCGCCCACGCCGCCACCACCATCACCACCAACCAGACCGGCTACGACGGCATGTACTACTCGTTCTGGACCGACGGCGGCGGCTCCGTCTCCATGACGCTCAACGGCGGCGGCAGTTACAGCACCCGGTGGACCAACTGCGGCAACTTCGTCGCCGGCAAGGGCTGGAACACCGGCGGGCGCAGGACGGTCCGCTACACCGGCTACTTCAACCCGTCGGGCAACGGCTACGGCTGCCTCTACGGCTGGACGTCGAACCCGCTGGTGGAGTACTACATCGTCGACAACTGGGGCAGCTACCGGCCCACCGGCGAGTACAGGGGCACAGTCCACAGCGACGGTGGCACGTACGACATCTACAAGACGACCCGGTACAACGCCCCCTCCGTCGAGGGCACCCGCACCTTCGACCAGTACTGGAGCGTCCGGCAGTCGAAGGTGACCAGTGGCTCCGGCACCATCACCACCGGCAACCACTTCGACGCCTGGGCACGTGCGGGCATGAACATGGGCCAGTTCAGGTACTACATGATCATGGCCACCGAGGGTTACCAGAGCAGCGGAAGCTCGAACATCACGGTCAGCGGCTGACCTCTGTCCGGCGAACAAGCGGCTGCGGGCCCCGTCCTCGTGGCGGGCCCCGCAGCCGTGGCGAACTCGCCGCCGTGGTGGAGATGCCCCCGGCCGAAGGCTGGGGGAGGGCCGACCGGTTCGACAACCAACACCTCCACGCAGCGCTCGGGATGGTGTCCCGCCGAGTGGTGCAGGGGCATCCGTCCCCGGCCCCGCAGAGTCGGTACCGGGGACGGATGCCCCTGCACCCCCCCCGGCGGGACACCATCTGGGGCCGCATCTGTCCTCTTCGGGCAGGCGGGGGAGGTCGGCTCCACGGGGCGTGATTCTGTCGGGATTCGATCGTTGTCGGCCGGGTTTCGGGGAATCAACTGCCGGCCGCCCCGTGGGCGGGTGATGATGCAAGTGACAGGTGGTCAGGTCGGTGGCCGTGCGAGTGCGGGGGAGTGGCCTGCCCGGATGGACTGGGGGAAATTCATGACGTTCGAGCAAGAGTGGGCCGAACTGCGTGCGGCGGCGGCCAAGCGGACTGCCATGCAGACCAACAGCATTCCGGCCGACGGCGGCGTAGGCGGTGGTGGCGGGGCCGACCTGGTCGTCAATCGGGACGACCTCGGCGCTATCGGCAATGACGCGTACGACCTGCTGGGTCGGCTGGCGAAGGAGGGCGACATCGCCCGTGCCTCCACGTTCGAGGCGGCGACGGCGCTGACCAACGGGAACTTCGTGAGTGGTTCGGCCGTGTTGAAGGTGCACGACTTATGGCAGACCCACCTGAAGACGCTGCTGGACGCCTGCGCGCGGATCTCGAATCACCTCGATTACAGCAAGGCCCAGCACGCCAAGGACGAGGCGAAGATCGAGGGAGAGCTGACGCGGATCTCCGTGCTCACGGAATACATGAACTAGGGCTCGGGGGAGCGCTCAGCATGCTGAAGTACGAGGACATCGTCGACGCCCCGGTGGCGAAGCTGAAGGCCGCCGTCGACGACTGGTCGGAGATGGCGGGGAAGCTGGACAAGCTCGCCACCGCCGCCGCCGACGGGATGAAGACGAAGGCGGACAGAGCGGCCTGGGAGGGCGTCAACGCCGGGGTCACCAAGGCGTTCATCGGTAAGACGGCCAAGGAGTTCACGGACGCCGCAGCCGAGGCCAGGGGTGTGAAGCGGATCCTGGAAGAGGGGTACGCGGCCGTCAAGAAGGCCAAGGACGACCTGGTCGACATCCGGGACCACGAGGGACCCGCGGCCGGCATCCGCGTGGACGGCAACGGCAAGGTCACTGTGCAGCACCCGTTGTCCGAGAACGAGACGGTGCGGCACGACCCCGACTACAGCGAGCTCCTGCGGCAGGAGAAGCGGAACGCCGCGGCGTGGCAGAAGAAGATCGACCTCATCGTCGACAACTGCAACGACACCGACCTCGCCCTCAAGAACACCCTCGAGGCCAACGTCACCGACCGCAAGGACTTCAGCGCTCCGACGTACACGAAGCTGGACCAGGAAGAGGCCGCCCGCGCCGCCGCCCTGGCGGCCAAGGGCCGGGACATCACGCACGCCGAACTTCAGCAGCTCAACGAGCTGCTGAAGGACAACAGTTCGTCGCTGGAGTTCGCCAAGGGCTTCTACGAGAAGCTCGGCCCGGAGAAGGCACTCGCGTTCTTCGGTCAGCTCTCCACGGACACGCACGAGCTCGGCAAGGTCGACCCGGAGCGGCTCAAGGAAGTCCAGGAGCTCCAGAGGAACCTGGGCCTCAACCTGGCCACCGCCTCCCACGACAAGGCGTTCACCGACAAGTGGGGCCCGGAGCTCCGCAAGCTGGGTACGGAGCAGATCCCGCTGAGCAGGTACGACCACAGCGGGCCGTTCGGATACCAACTGCTCGGCGGGATCATGCGGTACGGGAACTACGACGCAAAGTTCCTCAACCCGATCGCCGAACACGTGGCACAGCTGCACCAGAAGGACCCGGACCTGTTCACCACCAACAGAGGGATGGGGAGTACGGCCAGGAACCCGTTCAACCCCTCCGGAGTGAACGGCGCCGGCTACGACCCGGTCACCGCCATGCTGGAGGCGCTCGGCAACAGCCCGGAAGCGGCGAAGAGGTTCTTCGCCGACCCCCCGACCGCGTACAACGAGGACGGCACGGTCAACCGTGGTGCCACGGCCGGCCTGGGCAAGGACGAGAACGGCGAGGCGATCGACAACTACCTCGACTTCTTCGGCAACGAGAAGTGGGAACCGTTCTGTGACGCCGAGTTGAACGACCTGGAGGGTGTCGAGGCGTCGGTCGGTCACATGCCCGACGCCCTCGGCCACGCCCTGGAGGCGGCGACCCTCGGCTACCCGGCCGGACAGCCGGACCCCGGCGTGGTGCGGGACGCGGACAATGCCGCGGTCATGCAGAAGGTCATGGAGAAGTACGGCGACGAGCCGGGACTGCTCAAGAAACACGAGGTGATGGCCGACAGCCTGGGCGTCATGGGTGCCGGCTACATCGACGACATCGACTGGGCGCTGGCCAAGAACGACCCGGGCAGCGTGTTCGCCCCGGGCAAGAACCCGGAGGGGCACATCGACTTCGCGGACACTGCGGACGGGGACGGGCGGAGCGTCGTCCGGGGCTTCCTCAGCACCCTGGGCCAGCACCCGGACGCCTACGCGACGGTGTCGACCGCGGAGCAGGTCTACACCCGCAGTGTCCTGGAGGAGAAGGCGGTGGGCCCGGACGGAACGATCAAGGAGGGCCCCGCCAGGGCGGCCGTGCGCGTGGGCGCCGAGGTGCAGGGCATGCTCGACCAGGCCCGGGCCGACCAGGTGGAGGCGACGAACCTCAAGCTACACGAGGACTACGAGAAGGCGGTCGCCAAGAGGGCGGGCTGGATCGAGTTCGGGGCCACGGCGGGCATCGCGGCAGGCGTCGCCTTCCTGCCCGCCACCGCGGCCGTGGGCGCGGCCGCGGTACTCGTCCCACTGGCGACCGACACCGCCAGCGGCGCTGCCGAACAGGTCATCGGCCAGGTGATCGGTGATATCTCCGACAACTCGGTGGATGAGCACAAGGAGAAGGTGGAGGACCTCAACGACAAGGAGAGGACGAAGGTTTACGCCGCAGGTGAGCGTCTGGCCGAGGCTCCGATGGAGGGTTTCTTGGGACGTCACGCCCGAGACTCCGACAGAGATGTGTTCGGGCAGAATCTTCGCGAATCGGTACAGATCGGTTACGGGGTCGGCAACGACCGGCAGAGGCAGCAGGGAAATGCCCCGGAAACCGATTGATGCCGATGAATCGCCGAAGGTACGTGAGGATGCGGGCAGTGATTAGTTTTAGGTCGGTACGTGGGGGTTTCCGTGCCGCGGCCGTGGCCGTTTCGTTGATTTTCGGGGTCGCGGGGTGTGGAGGGGATGGAGAGACGGAGGGAAATTCGAAGACCCCTAAGGGCTACAAGGTCGTCTCAGGGGTGGAGCTTTGTGGTGGGAACGCTGTGTCTGCCGAGGCTTCCAAAGCGTTGAAGGTGATTACGGGGATGTCGCGGTTCGAGGCGTCGGGGGAGGAGTACACCATTGCACAGGCTACGGAAGATTTGATCGAAGCGTTTCCGGTAACCACCGTCGGTAGAGAGGACATCTGCCGTGTTTATACCCCCATGGACGCTTCGGATTTTGATCTGAGGATCACCTGGAGGTTGGTCAAGGGTGCTCCGCCGGACAGCCCGGCAGCTCCCAAGTTCACCGTATTGAAGATGGGGGAGGAGACTCTGGCGGCGGCGGACATGGCGTATGTGCAGTTTGCTTGCCGGAGTGAGAGGTTGCTCAATTCGTCGCGAGTGGGCCACATCCGGGTCGGCGTGGAGCATTGGGATGTGTGGAGGGAGCCCGAGGGTGACGTCGAGGTGTTGAAGGACGCCTACGCGACTGTGGCGCACTCCGTCTCACTGGCGATGGCCAGGGAGCTGCGTTGCGAGAAGGACGGCGGACTTCCCGCCCGGCCCGTGCTGGATCCCGCGTGACCGTCGATATACGCGGGAACGCCCACGATCAGGCGGCCCTTCCTGTCCGGAGGAGGGCCGTCTGCTGTATGCGGTGCGCCACGGACGAGCGGTGCACGGACCTCGTCTCCAGGGGGCGCCGACCTCGTGCTCGCCCGCAATCCCGACCCGGCCCGGCTCTCCGTACCGGACGGTGCGGAGAAGCCCTCCTCGGCGGAGATCTGTATGCATCACCATGAGACGTGACGCTCCTATGACGCTCGACTTCCGTCGGCGAGACCGACCGGGGCCGGATGGTGCGCCCCCGTGACGGCCTTGTCGGGAGCGGCTGACACGGGTCTGCGCCGATCGTTGTCGGCGACGTCTGCTGTCCGTCATCAGGGAAGTCGGTCTGGTCGGATTCGGTCTAAGTAGAGTTAGACAGGTTGTTGGTCGATCCAGACTGATGGGGAGTTCCGTTGGACGAGGGCATGCTGGCCAAACCCGAGGACGTGGTCGATCGTGATCGTGAGTGGGACCTGCTCACCGAGTTCGTCACGGACCCGGATCCGGCGATGCGTCTGGGGATCGTGTCGGGGCGCAGGCGGCACGGGAAGTCGTATCTGCTGCAGGCGCTGTCGGAGCGGGTCGGGGGTCTGTACGTCACCGCGGTGCGGGAGGAAGGGCGGCTGCCGGCGCTCCGGCGGTTCAGCGACGCCATCGCGGCCCACGCCGGCCTGCAGCCCGGCACGTTGCGGTTGACCGACTGGCGTGAGGCCCTGTCCAACGCCCTTGATGTCGCCACGCGTTCACGGACTCCGTTGCTGGTGATCGACGAGTTGCCGTACCTCCTCCAGCACTCTCCCGAGATCCCCGGCCTGCTCCAGCAGCTCTACGACGAGCGCCAGCGGAACACCGGGGTCGGCCCCGGGGCCCGGATGATCCTGTGCGGGTCAGCGATGAGCGTCATGCACGAACTGCTGTCGGGAACGAAGCCGTTGCGCGGCCGTGCGGTGGTCGATCTGCGGCTGGGGGCCTTCGACTACCGGGCCAGCCGTGAGTTCTGGCAGATCGACGACCCGCTGACCGCCCTGCAGGTGCACGCAGTCCTCGGCGGCGCTCCCGGTTACCGGCCGGTGGCGGCCCGCCCGCACCCGAACGACGGCTTCGCCGCCTGGCTGACGCGGACGCTCCTGGACCTGGGGCGGGCGGTGTACTCGCGCACGGAGACGGAGTACCTGCTGCGCGAGGATCCGCGGATCACCCAGCACACCCTCTACTACGACATCCTCACCGCGATCGCCCGGGGCGCCACCACCCCCACCAAGATCGGCGCGGCCCTGGAACGGCAGCGCAATGCCGTCACCCACCCGCTCGACGTCCTGGAGTCCACCGGCTACATCCAGCGCGAGCAGGACATCCTGCGCCCCCGCCACCCCGTCATCACGCTGACCGACCCCGTCATCCGCTTCAACCAGCTGATCACCCTGCCGCAGGCGGCCACCGTCGAGCAGGGCTTCGCCGAAGAGGCGTGGCAGGCCGCCGCGCCGACCTTCAACTCCAAGATCCTCGGCCCGCACTTCGAGGACCTCGCCCGCGCCTTCACCCGCCGCTACGCCCACACCCTGCTCCCCGGCGGTCTGCCGGGCCCGGTCGGCACCACCGAGGTGGCCGACCCGGCGGCCCGCACCAGACACGAGGTCGACGTCATCGCCCTGGCCCTGGGCGAGCGCCCGCAGGCCCCCCGCACCCGGATCGCCCTCCTCGGCGAGGCCAAGGCCACCGCCGCCCGCCGCGGCACCGGCGACCTGCAGCGCCTGGAACACATCCGCGCCCTGCTCACCGACCAGGGCTACGACACCACGGGCACCACCCTGGCCCTCTTCTCCCTGCACGGGTTCTATCCGGACCTGATCGAGTCCGCGGCCGACCGCGACGATCTGCTCCTGGTCGACCTGCCGGGCCTCTATGGAATCGGTTGACCCGAAGCTTCAATCCGGCAGCCATATGATCTGCCGGGCAGTGCTCGGTGTGCCGTGGTCGACGAGGTGCAGGAGCTTTGGGCCGGCATGCCGGAAGCGCCAGTGGCCTCAGACACCACGGGGTTGACCTTGACACGGTGGCAAGGTGTCCCCTGGGTGCAGGAGGTGGTTTCGATCAACCCGAGTAACGGAACCCCGCAGAACACCCGTGTGGTCGGCGCCCTGAGCGCCGAGGACGCGTCGGTCCGGCTGCAGGCGGCCCTGGCGGCCGGCTCGACCCCCGACGCCGGCTTCCTGGAGGCGCTCGTCGGGCGGTGCGCGGTCGAGCCGGACTTCTTCGTGCGGGACATGCTGTCCTGGGCACTGACCCGCCTCCCGCCGGAGACCACCCTGCCCCGGATCCGCCGGGAACTCGCCTCCGAGCGGGCTCAGGCCCGCAGCCAGGCGTTGCACACGCTCTCCAAGATCGGCGACAGGAGCGCGTGGGCCTGGATCACGCGCGACCTGCTGCGCGACGCCGACGAGGAGGTCGCGCGGACCGCGTGGCGGGTCGCGGTCGCCCTCGTGCCCGGGGACGAGAAGGGGAACCTGGCCGACGAACTGGTCAGGCAGCTCGGCCGCGGCGATCGTGATGTGCGGCTGAGCCTGAGCCGGGCCCTCGTCGAGCTCGGCGACGTGACCGGGCCCGCCCTGGAGAAGGCCGCGGCGAGCCCGGATCCGGAGGTGGCCACGCACGCCCGTGCCACCGGGCTGCTCCGGCAGAACCCGGAGACCGGGTTCGACGCGGCCGTCGAGGAGGCGAAGCGGGTCGTCGCACTCGGCCCGGAACGAGCCGCAGCCGCTGCCGCCGCGGCTGCGCCGGGAGTCGCGGAGACCGCCGACGCCACGGAGATCACCGAGCCTGCGGAGACGGCCAGGCCGATGGAGGGTGCCGAGGCCGCGAAGGTTGCCGCGGAGACCGCGGAATGCTGATCGGCGAGGTGGCCCGCCGCTCGGGGGTGAGTACCCGGATGCTCCGGCACTACGACGCCCTCGGGCTGGTGCGGCCCACCGGTCGCACCGTCGGCGGCTACCGCGAGTACTCCGCCGAGGACGTCCGCAGGATCTTCCACGTGGAGAGCCTGCGGTCCCTCGGGCTCTCGCTCAAGCAGATCGGGCGCGCGCTGGAGGACCCCGCCTTCACACCGTCCGCCCTGGTCAGCGACCTCATCCGGTGGACGGAGGACCGCCTGGAGCGGGAGCAGGAGCTGCTGGAGCGGCTCCGCGCCGTCGACGCGTCGGCGCCCACCGGCTGGCAGGACGTCCTGCGCATCGTCGAACTCATGCAGGGGCTCGACTCGACCAGCGCCGCGCGCAGACAGCAGGCCGTGCTGGCCCGGCCGGGGAGCACGCCGGTCCCCGCCGAGCTGCTGGCCGGGGCGGTCCTGGCCGAAGCCGACCCCCACGTCGCCGGAGCCCTGCGCTGGGCGCTCGCCCGATCGGGCGGCGACGGCGTGGCGGCACTGGCCGACGGCGTGCACGCGCAGGACGCGGACGTCCGGCGGCGCGCGGTGCTGGCGATCGCCGAGATGGCCGAGGCGCCGGGGGCGGACGCGGTGCTCACGGACGCCCTCGGGGACCCGGACACGACGGTGCGACGGCACGCCGCTCTGGCTCTGGGCAGGCGGGGGGTGACCGCGACCGTGCCGACACTCGTCGGCATGGTGGTCGAGGGGTCCCACGACGTCGACGCGGCGGAGGTCCTGGGAACGCTGTCCCGGGACCCCGGGCGCGCGGACCGGATCATGACCGCACTGGTCGACGAACTCGCCGCGCCCACCGCGGACTCCGCGACGCGGATACGTCTGGCCCAGGCGCTGGTCGAGCTGCCGGGGACCGCTGTGCGGGAGGTCCTGCGTCAACTGGCCCGCGACGACGACCCCGCCGTCGCCCTCGTCGCCTCGGCCTTCGTCACGGTCCTCGACGAGCGGTCCCCCGAAGACCGAGGAGATGACGAGGATTCCTGAAGACGCCTGGCCGGGTCGCTGCGGCACCCTGTCCCGCCGGTGTGCAGCCGTGGGACCGGAGACGGCGACCACTTCCTCGCGACCGTCACTTCCCTCTTCTCAGCGCCGGCTCCTGGCGACTCACCCCCGTTGCTCCGGGGGTGAAAGCTGCTACAGATTTTCTAGTCGTTCCTAGTCATCTCTAGTCGCGGATGTCGAATATTTTGGCCTTGTGAAGCTTTCGGAGTGGGCACGGCAGCAGGGCGTGAGCTACCAGACCGCCTGGCGATGGGTGAAGGACGGGAAGATGCCCGTTCCGGTCCGCCAGGCGCCGTCCGGAACATGGTTGGTCACTGAGCCCGCTCCGGCCGTCTCGGCGACCTCGGGGCGGGTGGTGGCGTACTGCCGTGTGTCGTCCGCCGACCAGAAGATCGACCTCGAGCGGCAGGCGGCCCGGGTCGTGGCCGGCGCGAACGGGCTCGGCCTGGCCGTCGCCGAGGTCGTCACCGAGGTCGGCTCGGGGCTGGACGGGCGGCGCCGCAAGCTGCACCGGCTGCTGTCCGACCCGCAGACGGCGGTGATCGTGGTCGAGCACCGGGACCGGCTGGCCCGGTTCGGCGTCGAGCATCTCGAAGCCGTCTTGTCGGCGTCCGGGCGGCGCCTGGTCGTCCTCGACCCCACCGAGACCACCGATGACCTGGTACGGGACATCACCGAGGTGCTCACCTCCATGTGCGCCCGCCTGTACGGGCGGCGGGCGGCGAAGAACCGCGCCGCCCGCGCGGTGGCCGTGGCGACCGACGAGGCCGACGAGGCCGACGAGGCCGCCGAGTGAAGAAGTTCCGGCCGCAGCCCGGGTTCGCCGTGCAGGCGTTCCGGTTCGCACTCGACCCGAACGTCACCCAGGACGCCGCGCTGCGTTCGCACTGCGGTGCCGCGCGGGCCGCCTACAACTGGGCCGTCGGCTGGGTGACCGCGTCGTGGTGGCAGCGCCGCGCGGAGGAGTCCTACGGCGTCGCCGAGGAGCAGCTGACCCAGTGGCGGCCGTGGTCGCTGCCCGTCCTGCGGAAGGCGTTCAACGAGACCAAGCACACCGACCCACGGTTCGCGGCCTGGTGGGAGGAGAACTCGAAGGAGGCGTACTCCACCGGTCTCGCGAACGCTGCTGCCGCGTTCGACAACTACGCCAAGTCGAAGCGGGGCAAGCGCCGTGGCCGTGCGATGGGTATGCCGCGGTTCAGGTCGAAGCGGAAGGCACGTCTGTCCTGCCGGTTCACCACCGGCACGATCCGCGTGGACACCGACGGCCGGCACGTCACGCTGCCCCGCCTGGGCACGGTCCGCACCCACGAATGCACAGTGAAGCTCCTCGACCGCGTCCAGGCCGCAACGGCCCGGATCCTGTCCGCGACGGTGCGGCACGAGCGGGGACGCTGGTTCGTGTCCTTCCAGGCCGAGGTCAAGCGCGACCTCGAACGCGTGGCACGCCCGGACGTGGCCGTCGGCATCGACCTCGGGGTGAAGACCCTCGCGGTCATGGCCGACTCGACGGGCGAGATCCGGCAGGTCCCCAACCTCGGGCACTACGACACCGCACGCAGGCAGCTGCGCCGTGCGTCTCGGATCGTGTCCCGACGCCAGGGCCCCGACCGGCGCACCGGACGGCAGCCGTCGAAGCGGTGGGAGAAGGCCAACGCCCAGCGCAACAAGGTCCACCACCGCGTGGCGAACCTCCGCGCGGACGCCCTGCACAAGCTCACCACCAGCGTGGCCGCCGAGTACGGCACCGTGGTGGTGGAGGACCTGAACGTCGCCGGGATGCTCCGCAACCGGCGTCTGGCCCGTAGGATCGCCGACGCCGGATTCGGCGAGATCCGCCGACAGCTCACGTACAAGACCCGCCGGCGCCACGCCACCCGCCTCGTGGTCGCCGACCGCTGGTACCCCTCCTCCAAGACCTGTTCCGGGTGCGGCGCGGTGAAAGCCAAGCTGCCGCTGCACGTGCGGAGCTATGAGTGCGACGCCTGCGGCCTGGTCATCGACCGGGACGACAACGCCGCACTCAACCTCGCCGCCCTCGCGACGGCCTGCGTGACTGGTACCGGAGTGGCCGGAGACCAGGACACCGCCCCGGCGGTGTCGAAGCCTCGTGGAGCCGACCAGAAGACCCGCGCCACCCGCACCCGTCGCGAGACGGTGACGGGGCGGGCAGGTGGCGCAACCCTGCCGCAGCAGCGGCAGACGGAAGCGAGAGACCGTACTCAAGCCGAGCCCCTGACGCTCTGGTGACGAGACGGACCTTCCGGGCCGAAATGCCCGGAATACCGAGACCTGGCTACGGTCTCGGCAACGGTACACCTCACGTCACGGGCGTGTGCTCCTACGTGCCCCGGCTGCGGTCCGAGCAGTCTCGAAGGGGAAGGTACACAGGCGTGTCAGCAGGCAAGACGGCACTGGTGACGGGTGCGAGCAGAGGGGTGGGGCGGGGTATCGCGCAGCGGCTGGCGCAGGACGGCGCCCTGGTGGCGGTGCACTTCCGCGAGAACGAGAGCGCGGCCGAGGAAACCCTCGAGGCGATCCGGGACAGCGGCGGACGCGCTTTCGCGGTACAGGCGGACCTCGGCGAGCCGGGGGGAGTGGAGAGTCTGTACGACCGGTTCGATGCCGGGGTGGCACGGTACGGCACGGGTCCGGGCCTGGACGTACTCGTCAACAACGCCGGCGTCAGCGGGTCCGCCCGCATCGGCGAGGTGACGCCCGAACTCTTCGACCGGATCTTCGCGGTGAACACCAAATCCCTGGTGTTCACGACGCAGCAGGCCCTGAAACGCATGCCGGACGGGGGCCGCGTCATCAACATCTCGTCGGCGGTGACCCGCGTCGCCTATCCGGAGTCCCTCGTGTACTCCATGAGCAAGGGGGCGGTCGACACCTTCACCCTGGCGCTGGCCAAGGAGGTCGGGGCGCGCGCCATCACGGTGAACTGTGTCCGGCCCGGGTTCGTCGAGACGGACATGAACGCGGAGAAGCGGCGTACGAGGGAAGCGGCGGCGGAGCTGGCGTCCCTGTCCGTCTTCGGACGGCTGGGGCAGCCGTCCGATGTGGCCGACATCGTCGCCTTCCTGGCGTCCGAGTCGTCGCGGTGGATCACGGGCCAGTGCATCGACGCCTCGGGCGGATCCCGGCTGTGACGGCCCCCCACGGCGTGACCACGGTGCGGACCCGGGTGGGAACGGCGAGGCGAGGGGGGCTCAGTCCGGCGGCGGGCAGCGGATGGGACAGCACGGCGGTCTGCTGTTCCTCGGTACAGACGGTCTCTCGTTCCCCGACGACCACGAGGATGCTGCCCAGCCGGCCGTCGGAGTTGTAGACGAGTTCCGCCGGTCCCGGGAGAGCCGCGCGTTCCAGGTGGTTGGCCTGGCCGTCGCTCGGGGGCGGGGTGAAGGCGAAGGGCTTGTTGGCGAAGAGCAGCCGGTAGCCCGGTGGGGCGTGCGGTACGGGGCGGTCCTTGTCGCCCTGTCGCCCTTGTCGTTGTCGTCGTTCTTCGGTGAACGTGGCTGGGTGGTCGACGGGGAGCCGGAGCCGGTGCCGGTCCCCGTGGCGTCCTTCACGGGGTTGGACCCCTCCGGCCACATCGAGGCGACGGCGCCGGCCGTGACCCCCACGACGAGGGCGGCGAGCACGGTGGTCAGCACCCGTCTGCGCCGCGCCGGCGACACCGGCCGCGCAGGGACGGGCACCGTGGGCATCAGCGGAGGCGGCCCGCGCCCGGTGCGCTCCGGGTCCGCGTGCCACACCACCGCCCGCACGCGCTGCGAGCCGGCGCGGGCGGCTGCTGGACGACAGCCACCCGCGGCCGGGTTACGGCTGCTCCGGTCCGACACCCGCGTACAGTCCGGGACGCCGGTCCGCGTGCACGTCGTTGAGTTCGCTGATGGACTTGTCGCGCGCTTCGGCGAGGTCGAGCGTCGCGGTGACGATCGTCTCCTCGCCCAGGCACAGCGCCGTCACCGGGTACCCGTCGGCGTCGACGATCACACTGCCGCCGAGCCAGTCCTGTCCTCGTTCGACACCGGTGCGGTCGGCGACCGCGACGAACATGCGGTTGACCGAGGCGTCCGCCTGTACCCGGACGATCTCGCCGGGGCGCTCGCCCTCCGGTCGCGGGTACAGCGGCCAGTTCACCGGTCCGCACAGCAGTTCGACCCCCTCGAGCGCCGCCCTGCGCACCCACTCGGGGAATTCGAGGTCGTAGCAGATCATCATCCCGATACGGCCGTACGGGGTGTCGACCACCGGCGGCGGTGCCGCACCCGGCGTGAAGCCCCGGGTCTTCTCGGCGTTCCACAGATGTGCCTTGCGGTACACGGCACGGAGCCCGGTCTCGTCGATCAGGACACTCGCGTTGTGTACCTGGCCGTCGGTGCCGAGTTCCGCGAAGCCGCTCACGATCACCAGCCGCAGCCGGGACGCCAGGGCCTCCCACTCCCTGATCGTCTCGCCGTCGACCGGCTCGGCTGCCGACCGCAGCTCCTCGAGGTCGTCGAAGACGTACCCCGAGTTGGCCAGCTCCGGCAGGACCACGACGTTCGCGCCCCGGTCCGCCGCGGACAGGACCGCCTCGCGGATCTGTTTCCGGTTCTCCGGTACGCGGCCGACCTGCGGCGCGAGCTGGCAGCAGGCGACCGCGACGGCGGATGCCCCGGTCCTGGCCGGTGACGGCTGTGACGGGGTCGGGGTCATCGGTTCGATCCCTCCAGTTCGGCTTCGCCCTCCACGCGGGCGTCGGCACCGTGGTCGAGGTTGCGCGAGAAGACCAGGTAGAGGATGCCGGAGACGAAGAGCCCGACGACGAACGAGAAGTCGGCCCCGCCGAGCAGCTCCGCGACCGGTCCCACGTAGAAGCTGGTCGAGAAGAACGGGACCATCGAGAGGAACCCGATGAGGTACGCGAGCACACCCCGCCATGCCCAGCGCCCGTAGACGCCGTTCGGGTTCAGGATTTCCCCGATCGCGTACCGGCCGCGGCGCACGAAGTAGAAGTCGACGAGGTTGACCGAGGTCCACGGCACCAGGAAGTAGAGCATCAGCAGGACGAAGGTGGTGAAGCTGCCGATGTAGTTGTCGGGGATCAGCAGGGCGACGAGGAGCGAGCCGAGGCCGACCGCGGTGAGTCCGACGACGCGCAGCCGGACCGTCGGGCGGACCTTCTTGAAGCCGTCGACGGCACTGGTTCCGGTCAGCATGGCTCCGTAGGCGTTGACGCCCATGATGGAGATCAGCGCGAGCACCGAAACGA
The DNA here is from genome assembly GCF_052246875.1 of Streptomyces sp. GDS52. Taxonomy (NCBI): domain Bacteria; kingdom Bacillati; phylum Actinomycetota; class Actinomycetes; order Kitasatosporales; family Streptomycetaceae; genus Streptomyces; species Streptomyces sp. GDS52. The sequence goes on along the minus strand of NZ_CM125966.1, from coordinate 1,512,812 downwards.
TCACGGCTATGGTGCCGAACCCGGGGAAGACCAGGTCGCCGACCTGCCGCACCGCCAGGATCGGGTCGGGGTCCGGCAGATAGCTGGCCAGGATCGCGCCGAGCGACATCAGCCATACGGCGGAGCACGTGGCGCCGGCGTAGACCGAGCCGATCAGCTTCTTCGCGGGCGCGTTCGCCGGAAGGTAGCGGGTGTAGTCGGAGACGTACACCGAGTAGCTGATGTTGTACCCGGCGGCGAGCGAGATCTGCACCAGGAAGGCCGTGGTGTCCCAGCCCGCCGTGGCCGCCGGTGCGTCCACCGCGAGCGGCGTCGAGGAGAAGTGCACGATGGCCACGACCGTGATGATCGCGAACACGACGATGAGCAGATACGTCAGCCACCGCTGCACGAAGTGCAGCAGATCGTGCCCGACCACCGCGATGACGATCGACGCGGCGATGAGCACGGGGTACCAGAACAGCTTGGCCTCGGGCAGGACGAGTCCGATGCCCTGCGCCGCCAGGATCGTGTCGAAGACGAGGAAGCCGACGTAGACGAAGACGGTCGCCGCGAACGGCACGACGGCACCGCGGCTGCCGAACTGGGCACGCGACTGGATCATCTGCGGCAGGCCCATCCGGGGCCCCTGGTTGGCGTGGAACGCCATGAAGAAGGTGCCGAAACCGACGCCGAGCACCACGGCGAGCACGCTGAATCCGAGACTCAGCCCCATGGCGGGTCCGACGAAGCCGGTGACCATGGTCGGCAGCACGAAGTTGCCGGTGAACCAGAACGGCCCCTGATGCCACACCTTGCCGTGGCGCTCGGATGCGGGGACGTAGTCGATCGAGTGCTGCTCGATCACACCTTCGCGACGGGTCGCGGTCTCGGGTGAAGACATGGCGATCCTCTCAGGGCAAGCGGGATGCGGGGCTGATGCCAGCGTCGGGAGGGCCCAAGGGGGCTTCGACGGGGGTCATCGGAACCTTCCGGTTCTCCACTCAAAAAGTCACCTATACGAAACAGATGATGCATATGAGGCAACCTGTAAGTCCCGGTAGTCTGACCTGCACCCACCCCACTGTCAAGGTTCGCCGACAGGTCGATCGTTCACTGCGAGGACTCCATGAAGGCGCTGCATCCGAAGCCGTCCGCGCTCCCGGTCCGCGTCGGCGCGCGCCTGCGGGCCTGCCGCAAGGCGCAGGGTCTCACCATCGAACAGGTCGCGGCGGCCACCGGCCTGACCAGGGGATTCATCAGCCGCGTCGAGCGGGACGAGACCTCACCGAGCGTGGCCACCCTGGTCACGCTCTGCCAGGTCCTGTCGCTGCCGGTGGGGACACTCTTCGAGGACGCCGACACCGAGGTGATACGCCTGGGCGACGCGCCCCAGATCAACATGGGTGGCCGCGGGGTCCTCGACCGCATGGTCACCCCGCGCGGCCAGTCGAAGGTCCAGGTGCTGCGTTCGCGCCTCGACGCCGGCGCGAACGGCGGAGACGACCTCTACACGATCAACTGCGACGTGGAGGTCATCCACGTCATCGAGGGAGAGGTCACCGTGCTCTTCACGGGCCGCACCGAGACTCTGACGACCGGTGACACCCTCACCTTCTCCGGCCGCGAACCCCACAACTGGCGCAACAGCGGCGACTCGGTCGCCGAGGTGCTCTGGACCTTCGTCCCCGCCCCGTGGAGCGGCTCGCGCTAGTCCGCCGAGCAGCCACCGGCGAGAACCGCACCGGGCGCGATCGCTGCTCTTCGTCGCGGCGACCCGCGCCCGTGACGCACTCGCCATCACCTGGCACGGTGAGCCGAGCCGCTTCCTGGCGCGTGTCCGTGACTCCCACGTGAGCCCGTGAACAGGGGTGGAAGAATGTGCCGAGATGACCCCCGCCGACTACACCCCCTTCGCCCACCTCACCGCCCCCAACGCACCCCTCTACCGCCAGGTGATGCGGGCCTTCCTCGCCGCCAAGGAGCGGTTCGCGGTGCATCTGCGGCCGGAGGACGTGTATGCCTCCCTGGACGCGGGGAGCCGGCCCGCCGACATCGAGGCGGTGACGCAGGCGCTGGACAAGCTCGTGGAGTGGGGCAACCTGCGGGCCGATCCGGACCACGCGCGGGTGACGGCGGTGGAGGACTTCTACCGCAGGCGGTTCATCTACCAGCTCACCCGGGCCGGTGAGGCGGCCGAGGCGGCGCTGGGGACGTACGACGAGGTGCTGGGGCGGCGCGGCGAGCTCCAGGCGGTCGCGCTGCACGACATCGTCACGCAGCTGCGGGCGCTGCTGGTGATCGCCGCGGAGGACGAGCCCGACCCGGCCAAGACGTACGTCGCCCTGTCCGTGCTGACGGCGCGGTTCACCGACCTCGCGGACAACGCCCGCGCCTTCATAGGCTCGCTCCAGCGCACCATCGACCTGCACGACATCGAGGTCGAGGCGTTCCTCGCGTACAAGGACCGGCTGATCCAGTACCTGGAGCGGTTCATCCAGGACCTCATCACCCTTGGCGGGCGGATCGCCCTGCTGATCGGGGAGCTGGAGGAGCGGGGGAGCGTGAAGCCGCTGCTCTCACTCGCCGCCGCCCGGGAGGCCGCCGACGCCGCTCCCGAAGACGCAGAGCAGGCGGAGGCCGCGGCGTACGAGAAGTGGGCCGCCCGGTGGTCCGGGCTCGCCGAGTGGTTCGTGTCGGGGGAGGGGCGGGAGTCGCAGGCCCGGCTGCTGCGCGGGCGGGCGCTCGGTGCGATCCCGCAGCTCCTGGCCGTCGTACGGCAGCTCAACGAGCGGCGGGCCGGGCGTTCGGACCGCTCGGCCGACTTCCGCACCCTGGCGCGCTGGTTCGCGCAGGCGCCGGACGACGCGGCGCGGCACCGGCTGTGGCGGGTGGCGTTCGGGCTGCACTCCTCGCGGCACCTCACCGTCGACGCCGACACCCTCGCCGAACGGACGGCCTCCCCTGAGCCGGCTTCCACCCCGTGGGGCGAGGCGCGACCGCTGCGGATCAGCCCGCAGTTGCGCCGTACGGGCAGTTACGAGCGGCGCGGCAAGCCGCGCAAGGTGGCGGACCGGGGCGAGGCGAAGCGCCGGCTCGCCGCGCTCGCCGCCCGGCAGACGGAGGAGACCCGGCGGGCCCGGGACCGGCTCGTGACGGGCGGGCCGGTGCGGCTGTCCCGGATCGGCGAACTCGACCCGCTCGCCTTCCAGTTGTTTTTGCGGCTGCTCGGCGACGCGCTCGCCACCTGGCGGCCGGGCACGACCACCACCGCGGCCACCAGCGGGGATGGTTCGATGGAGATCCGGCTGACCGCGCTCGGTGACGGGGCGAGGGCCGAAGTGCACACTCCGGACGGGGTGTTCAGCGGCCCCGACCACCTGATCGACATCGTCGACCTCACGGCGGGGCACGGTGGCCGCGCCGCACCCGCCCCCGTTCCCATACCCGCCCCACGGGAGGACACCTCCCCCCGGCTCACGGAGGACCGATGAGCGGCCCCCTCGCCGAGGTCCTGGACGGTCAGCGCCAGGCCGACCTTCAGAAGGCCGCACGCGCCCTGCTGAAGGAGCCGCTGCTCACCGCCGACGGGCCGTACGCCGACGAGTTCCGGCTGGTGCGCCGGCACGCCGCCGAGCTGCGGGAGTGGTTCGAGCGCAACGTCGGCTGGACGCTGCGCACGGACGCCGACGCCGCACGGCTGCGCAAGACGCCGGGCACCCTCACCGACGCCACGCACCCGGCGCGCGAGGCCGCCCGCAGCGCCCTGCCCTTCACCCGCCGCCGCTACGTCCTGCTCTGCCTGGCCCTGGCCGCGCTGGAGCGGGGCGAGTCGCAGGTGGCGCTCGGACGCCTCGCCGAACAGGTCGTCCTGGCCGCCGCCGATCCCGAACTCGTCGCCGCCGGGATCACGTTCACCCTGGAGCGGCGCGACGAGCGCCTCGACCTCGCGGCCGTCGTCCGCCTGCTGCTGCGGCTCGGGGTGCTGCGGCGGGTGGCCGGAGACGAGGACGCCTACGTCAGCGGATCGGGCGACGTGCTGTACGACGTGCGGCGGCGCGTGCTGGCCGGGATGCCGGCGTCCCTGCGGGGCCCCTCCATGGTCGAGGCCGAGGGCTTCGAGGAGCGCCTGGCGGAGATGACCGCGCGGACCGCGCTCGACAGTGACGAGCTCAGGTTCCGGGCGATCCGCTGGAAGCTGACCCGCGTCCTGCTGGACGACCCGGTGCTCTACTACGACGACCTCGCCGACGACGAACTGGCCTACCTCACCCGGCAGCGCGGCTTCATCACCGCGCGCATCAACGAACTGACCGGACTCGTCCCGGAGGTCCGGGCCGAGGGCGTCGCCATGGTCGACCCGCTGGACGACCTCACGGACGTGCGCATGCCGGAGCAGGGCACCCACGGCCACATCACCCTGCTGCTGGCCGGGCACCTGGCACGGGCGGGCAGGCCCGTCGCACCGGCGGAACTGGCGGCCCGGGTACGGGAACTCGCCGCGGAACACGGCGGGTTCTGGTCCAAGTCCGCGCGGGAGCCGGGAGCGGAACCCGAACTCGTCGAGAAGGCGCTGACCAAACTGGTGGCACTGGGACTCGCCGAGCGCACGGAGCGGGGTGTCGTCCCGCGGCCGGCGCTCGCGCGGTACGCGGTCGGCGAACCCGTCGTCCGAGAACCAGAACCCGGCCGGGCCCGCCGACCCGCCACGACCGCGCAGACCGCAAAGGCCGCAAAGGCCGCGCAGACCGCGCAGACAGTGCAGAACACGCAGGACGAAAGGTGAACCACCCCGTGACCGCGCTCCCCGGCCCCGGATGCCCCGCCCCCGCGCTCCCCGCTCCCGCCCCCGGCCGGTGGCGGCCGCTGCGCATCGGACTCGTCGACCTCTTCCACTACGACGTCGAGGAGTTCTGGTTCCGCGACGGCCGGCTGCTGCTGCGCGGCAACAACGGAACCGGCAAGTCGAAGGTGCTCGCGCTCACCCTGCCGTTCCTCCTGGACGGCGACCTCTCCGCCCGCCGTGTCGAACCCGACGGCGACCCGGGCAAGCGCATGGAGTGGAACCTGCTCCTGGGCGGAGCGCACCCGCACCCGGAACGGCTCGGCTACACCTGGATCGAGTTCGGACGGCTCGACGACACCACGGGCGAGGCGCACTTCCGCACCCTGCTGTGCGGGCTGAAGGCGGTCGCCGGACGCGGCATCGCCCGCCACTGGTTCGCGGTGACGGACCAGCGGATCGGCGCCGGCCTCGACCTGCTGGACGCGACCCGGACCGCCCTGTCCCGGGACCGGCTCGCCGAGGCCGTCGGCGACCGCGGCATGGTGTACGACACGGCGAAGGCCTACCGCAGGGCGGTCGACGAGGCGCTCTTCGGGCTCGGGGAACGGCGCTACGGTGCCCTCGTCGACCTCCTGATCCAGCTGCGCCAGCCCCAGCTCTCCAAGCGGCCCAGCGAAACCGCCCTGTCCCGGGCGCTGACCGAGGCGCTGCCGCCGATGGACCAGGCGGTCGTCGCCGACGCGGCGGAGGCGTTCCGGTCGCTGGACGAGGAGAAGGAGGAACTGCGGGCGGCCCGCGAGGCCGAACAGGCGTCCTCGACATTCCTCGACCACTACCGGCGCTACGCCCGCCTCGCCTCCCGGCGCCGCGCCCGCCTGCCCCGCCGTGAACACGCCCGGTACGAGAACCTCCAGCGGGAACTCTCCAAGGCACAGACGGACCGGGACCGGGCCGTGGCGGACCGCGAGGAGGCCCGGGCGAGGGGCGCCGCCCTCGACGAGCGAGCCGCGCGGCTGGCCGCCCAGGACGCCACGCTCCGCTCCCGGCCCGAGATGCGCGACGCCCGCGCGCTCGACCGGGCGGCGGACGACGCCTCCCGCACGGCCGGGGAACTGAAGCGGGCCGAGGCGGACCGGCGTACGGCGGCCGAGGCGCACACCCGGGCCCTGGGCCGGCTCGCCACCGCGGACAACCGGCTCACGGCAGCCCGGGAGGTCCTGGACGACATCCTGGGCCGGGTGGCCGAGAGCGCCGCGGCTGCCCGGCTGGACGTCCCCAGAACGGAGGGAGCTCCCGACGCGGTCCTGCGCCGGGAGGCGGACGAGGCGACGGCGAGCAGGCGGCGCGCCGTCGAGCACGTGGCGGAACTCGCCGTACGGGCCGAGCGGGCCGAGGAACAGCACCGGGCCGCCCGGCTGCGCGCCGACGAGGCCGACGAGGAGACCGTGCACGCCGAGGAGCGGCTGGCCGAGGCGGAGGAGGGCGTCACCCGGGCGGGGCGGGCGCTGGTCACGGCCGTGCGGGAGCACCTCTCCGGGTGCGGGGAACTGCGGGTGCCCGGGCTGCCGGGGGTCCTGGACGCGGTGCAGGACTGGGCGACCTCCCTGGACGGCCCGCTGCCGGCCCGTACGGCGGCGATCGAGGCGCATCGCACCGCCGCCTCCCGCCTGGCCGACCGGGCGGCCCTGCTGGCCCACCGCGAGGAGACGGCGGCGGAGCGGCAGCGGCTGGCGACCGAGGAACTGACCGCCCTCGAAAGGGGCGGGGAGCGAGGCCCGTCGGCTCCTCACACCCGCACCCCCGGCGTACGAGACCGGGGCCCCGGCGCTCCGCTGTGGCGGCTGGTCGACTTCCGTCCGCACGTCACCGAGACCGAATGCGCGGGACTGGAAGCCGCGTTGGAAGCCTCGGGACTCCTCGATGCCTGGGTGCGGCCGGACGGCTCCACGGTTGCGGCGGACGGCCACGACGTGCTGCTCGACCCGGTCGGACTGCTCGGCGGGTCCGGTCTCGACCGCGCGCTGTACCCGGAGGTCGACCCCGCGGACGCGGGAGCCGCCGCCGTGGGGGAGGAGACGGTCGCGCGCCTGCTCGCATCGATCGGGCTGGCCGCGGGCGGCGACGGGCCCGGGGAGGCATCCTGGGATGCCGGCGGCCACGACACCTGGGTCTGCGCGGACGGGCGCTTCCGCGTCGGAGCGCTCACCGGAAGCTGGGCCAAGGACCATGCCCAGTACGTGGGGGAGGGCTCCCGGGAGCAGGCGCGTCGCGTCCGGATCGTAGAACTGCGCGCCGAGATCGACGACTTGACGGCAGAGCGCGAACGACTGACCGAGGAAGCCCGCGCCGTGGCCGGGCGCCGCGCCGTACTGGACGCCGAACTCGCCGCACTGCCGGGCGACGACGACCTGCGGCACGCCCACGCACGCGTCACCGCCGCGGCCGAGGCGGTCCGCCGTGCCCGCGCCCGGCGGGACGAACGGGCCGCGGAACTGGCCCCGGCGGCGCGACGGGCCGAACGCGCGGCGGCCGAACTCGCCGACACCGCAGCCGCCCTGAACCTCCCCACCGACCCCACGGCACTGGGTGCCGTGCGCCAGGCGCTCGCCGACCACACCGCCCTCCTGGCGGCCCTGTGGCCCGCACTGCGCGAACGGGCGGAAGCCGAGCGCGCGGTGACCGGCGAGCAGGAGGAGACCCACCGGGCCGAACTCCTCGTCTCCGAACTCGCGAAGCGTACGGCGGAGTCGGCCCGGACGGCCGCCGCGGCGGACGAGCACCTCACGACGCTCCGCTCCACCGTCGGAGCGGCCGTCGCCGAACTCCAGCGGCAACTGGAGGAGACGGCCGAGGCCGTCCGGATCTGCGCGCACGAACAGGAGCAGACCCGGGCGGAGCACGGTGACGCCGACCGGCGCGCCAGCCGCGCCGAGGGGCGCATCGAGCGGCTCGCCGAGGACGTCACCGAGGCGACCGCCGCACGGGAGGAAGCCGTCGCGGCGCTCCAGCGGTTCGCCGCGACGGGGCTGCTCGCCGTCGCCCTGCCCGACCTCGCCGTACCGGACGACGGCAGCACGTGGGCGGCGACCCCCGCCATCGCCCTCGCACGGGCCGTGGAGTCCCGGCTCTCCTCGGTCGACGACACCGACGCGGCCTGGGAGCGCGTGCAGAAACGGCTGAGCGAGGAGTTCGGCAGACTGCAGGACGCGCTGTCACGGCACGGCCACACCGCCACCGCCCGCCCGAGCGAGGACGGCATGCGGGTCGACATCGTCTACCAGGGCCGGGAACGGGCCGTGCCCGACCTCACCGAGGCACTCGCCGTCGAGGTCGCGGAACTGACCCGCATCCTGTCCGCACACGAGCGCGAGATCCTCCAGACCCATCTGATCACCGAGGTCGCCGGGACGCTCCAGGAGCTGATCGGGGCGGCCGAACGGCAGGTGGCCGCCATGAACAGGGAGTTGGAGGAACGCCCGACCTCCACGGGGATGAAGCTGCGGCTGGTGTGGCGGGCGTCCCGCCGGGCCCCGCAGGGGCTGGCCCAGGCCCGGGAACGGCTGCGCCAGTCCGCCGACGCCTGGTCGATCGAGGACCGGGCCGCGGTCGGCGCGTTCCTTCAGGAGCAGATCGCCCGCCGGCAGGCCGACGACAGCGCCGGCAGCTGGCTGGAGGACCTCACCGCCGCCCTCGACTACCGGGCCTGGCACGAGTTCGGCGTCGAACGCCACCAGCACGGCAAGTGGGTGCCGGCCACCGGGCCCGCCTCGGGCGGGGAGCGGGTCCTGGCCGCGTCCGTGCCCCTGTTCGCCGCCGCGTCCTCCCACTACGCGAGCGCGGGTGGCGCGTACGCCCCGCGCCTGGTCACCCTGGACGAGGCGTTCGCCGGCGTCGACGACGACTCGCGCGCCAAGTGCCTGGGCCTGCTGCGCGCTTTCGACCTCGACGTCGTCATGACCAGCGAACGCGAATGGGCCTGCTACCCCCAGGTGCCGGGCATCGCCATAGCCCAGCTCTCCCGCGTCGACGACATCGACGCCGTGCTGGTGACACGGTGGGAGTGGGACGGCCGCGAACGGCGGCGCGGTACGGAGCCCGGCGCACGGGCGGACGCGTCGAGGCCGGCTCCCCTCGCCGACGGGCTCGGCGAGGCGGCCGAGGGACCGGTGGGTTCCCCCGGTGAGCCGGGGCGAACCGTCATCGGAGGTGCCGGAGGTGCCGGAAGCCAGGAGTCCCGGTGGACGTGAACCCTGCGACGGATCCGTCCGCCCGCGACGGTCGTGTTCTCCCGGCCCACGCGGCGGCCGGGCGGGAGGCACCGGTGGACGGCGCCGTCGCGGACACGGTGCCGGCCGTGCCGCCGGAAGCCGGGGACCGGGCCGGCATCGACACCGGGCGTCTCGGCCGTCTGCTCGGGGACCCCGGCCTCGCCTGGCTCGTGGACCGCGTCCGGCAGCGGATGACACGCGGGAGGCCGCTCACCGGATCCGTCACCCTGTCCGCCTCCGACGCGTCCCAACGCCTGGCCGTAGAGCGCCTGTTGGGGCGGGCGCCGCGAGCAGGCGGTTCCCTGAGCGTCCGCCTCGACACCGTGGACGCGGTCCTGCGCCGCTCCGGTGTCAGCCCCGACGGACTGGCGGCCGCCGTGGTGGCCCTCACCGGCCCCGTCGCATTCCGTGCGGAAGTACGGGCCGAGGAGGAACGGGCCTGGGCGGAGGCGTACACCCCGCTCGGCGCCCTCGGTGCCGGACTGGCGCCCTGGGCCGAGCGGGTCCGCGGGGACGGCCTCGTACGGCGCCTCGCCCGCACACCGGAGGCCGCGGGCCCCCTGGTGCAGGCTGCCGTGCGCGCGTTGCGTGCGCTGCCCGCGTCACCCCCGATCTCGCGGGCGACCTTCGCGGCACGGAACCTTTCGGGCGCCCATGCCCTGGACGAGGGGACGCCGCTCGCCACTCTCGTCCTGTCCGGCATCCGTTCCCTCACCGGCTTCCCCGACGGCTCCGGTGCGCAGTGGCTGCGGGAGGCATGGGCCTCGGCGGGGCTGCTCAAGGACGACCTGTCCTCGACCGTCCTCACCCTCAACCTGCGCGGTACCCCACCCCTCGACTGGATGGCCGACGCGGGGGAGCCGGCGGTGCTGACGCTCCGCTCCCTCACCCGTCGCGCACCGGTTGCCGCCGTGCCGGTGACGGGAACCGTCTATCTCTGCGAGAACCCGGCCGTGCTGTCCGCCGCCGCCGACACCCTGGGGCCGGCATGCCCGCCCATGGTGTGCCTCCAGGGGCAACCGTCGGCCGCCGCTCTCACCTTGTTGCGCGACCTCTCCGCACGGGGAGCCGACCTTCTCTACCACGGCGATTTCGACTGGGGCGGCGTACGCATCGCCGCGACACTGGCGCACAGCGTTCCTTGGCGGCCGTGGCGCTACGAGGCCGTCCACTACCGGGCGGCAGTGGCCGCGGTGGCCGCGGTGGCCGAAGCCCCGGAGCTGACGGGCCCGCCCGTCGCGACTCCCTGGGACCCTGCCCTGGCCGCCGCTCTCGTCGAGCACGGTGTCCGGGTCGAGGAGGAGGCAGTGCTGGACGACCTGCTCGCGGACCTCGGGCCAGGGTCCCGTTGAGGTGCGTCCCCCATGTGTGGTGAGCACGGAATCCGACGCGTACCGAGCCGATGGCGACCGGAGCTCCCTCGTCATCGGACGTCTTTCCGATGCCGCACCACGTGGAGTGCGTGGCGATCCTGGAGCCTGCGGGAAAGAGCGGCTGACCTGCGGTTCGGTGGTAGCGCTGGTGGTTTCGACCTGTTTCACGACATCCAGCGGGTCGAGCCGATCGGGCTCGCCTCACCTGGAGATGTGTGCTGGAGTGACGGGTGGGAGCGGCTGCGTGCTGCCCGGCCGTCAGGACTCCTGACGCCCGTACGACGCTCGATTCCCGTCGGCGAGACCGACGGGAGCAGGGTGTCGTGACGCCCGTGACGGGCGGGGGAGAGGAGAGGAACGCATGCGCACCTTCACCGGTACACGTGTACATGCCGCGGCTCACGACAGCCCCTTGCGCGGGCGCGTCGCCGTGGTGACCGGGGCGGCCCGCGGTGTCGGCGAGGCTCTCGCCCGGCGCCTGTCCGCGGACGGCATGCGCATCGCCCTGCTGGGCCGTGAGGAGAAGACCCTCGCCCGGGCGGCGGCCGCCCTGACCTCTTCGAGCATCTGCGTCGAGACGGACGTGACCGACCAGGCCGCGCTCGACGAGGCCGCACGGCAGATCGAGGAGCGGCTCGGGCCGGCCTCCGTCGTCGTGGCCAACGCGGGGATCGCCGCGGGCGGCCCCTTCAGCCGTACGGCGGCCGACCTGTGGCGGCGCGTCGTCGACGTCAACCTCGTCGGGTCGGCGAACACGGCCAGGGCCTTCCTGCCGCAGCTCACCCGCACCCACGGCTACTTCCTGCAGATCGCCTCGACCGCCGCCTTCGGGTCCGCGCCGATGATGAGCGCGTACTGCGCGTCCAAGGCGGGCGCGGAGTCCTTCGCCCAGGCCCTGCGGGGTGAGGTGGAGCCCGACGGGGTCACCGTCGGCATCGCCTACCTCCACTGGACCGGCACCGACATGGTCGCCGGCATCGACGACCACCCGGTCCTGCGGGCCCTGCGCCGGCACCAGCCGTGGTTCGCACGCCGAGTGCACAGCCCCGACCAGGTGGCCGACTGGCTCGCCACCGGCATCGCACACCGCGCCCGGCACGTCTACGCCCCGCCGTGGCTGCGCTGGTGCCAGCCCCTGCGACCGATCTTCCCGTCGGTGGTCGCCCGCGTCGCCCGCCGCGAACTGGGGGAGCCGTCCACCGGCGAGCTCGGGGCCGATGTCGACGTACTGGGCGCGGGCGGCCGCGCCGACTGGGAGACGTATCTGTCCACCACCCGTCCCGGCACCACTCCGGGACGGGAGTAGAGGTTCCGGCGGCGGACGGTTCCGGGGACGGCGCGGGCCTTGGCTGCGGAGCCGCGGGGAGCCGCCGGGAGGGGCGGAAGGGGCGGGAGGAGGGGCGGCGCGGCGTGAGCGGGTCTTTCGGGCGGGGGTGTCAGGCGGGGTCCGCGATGGCGGGTGCGGTGGGGCGGGGGAGGGTGACGGCGGGGATGTACTGGGCGGCCTGGGCGTCGAACATCGCGGCGTAGCGCCCCCGGGCGGCCATGAGTTCGTCGTGGCTGCCGTGCTCGGCCAGGCGTCCCCGGTGCAGGACGTAGATGCGGTCGGCGTGGCGGACGCCGGACATGCGGTGGGTGACGAGGACGACGGCGCGGTGCGGTGCGGCGAGCCGGCGGATGCGGCTGAACGCCTCGATCTCGGCTTCCGGATCGAGGGCGGAGGTGGGTTCGTCCACGATGAGGACGCTGTCCGCCGACGAGGTCGAGCTACGCCAGTGGGTGCGGGCCAGGCCGATCTTCTGCCATTCGCCGCCGGACAGTTCGATGGCTCCGCGGAACACACGGGCCAGCAGGCTCTGCAACCCGTCGGGGAGTTTGGCGACGACCGGGCCGGCCCCCGCGTAGTCGACGGATGCCTGCAGGTCCTCCGGCGTGGCGTCGTGGCCGGGGCGTCCGATGCGGATGTTCATCGCGGCCGTCACGGGCCAGCGTTCGAAATCCTGGGTGAGCAGTGCGACGCGGTCGAAGACCTGGGAGCGTTCCAGGCCGGTGATGTCCGAGTCGCCCCACCGCACGATCCCTTCCTGGGGGAGCAGCAGGCCCGAGAGGATCTTCATGAGGGTGCTCTTGCCGGAACCGTTCTCGCCCACCACGGCCGTGACCGAGCCCATGGGCAGGGTGAGCGTCACCTGGTCCAACGCCGGTGCCTCACGATCGGGGTAGCGGTAGGTGACCCGGTCGAGGGCGACCTGCCGGACCTGTTTCGGGACCGGATCGCCGGCCTTGGGGATGGCGTGTCGGGCGGCCTCGGTCAGGAAGCGTCCGTGATCGCGGACATAGAGGGACTCCTCGTGCAGTGTGTTGATGTTCATCACCAGAGCCCCCAGGCTCGCCGAGCCGGAGCGGACGGCGATCACCGCGGTGCCGGCCACCGCCAGGTTCATGTGCCCGCTCATGACCAGCCAGATCATGGTTCCGTAGGTGGCCGCCATCGCCACTCCGGACAGCGCGGCGGCCACCCACTCGGTGACCGCCTTGCTGGAGGCCAGCCGCTCCTGCTCGGCCTCGGCGCTTCGGGCCATGTGCTTGTACCGGCCGAGCAGGAAAGGACCGACGCCGTGGATGCGTACTTCCTGGGCGGCGGTGCGCTCGGTCAGGAGATTGCCGATGAGGCGGCTGGCCCGCAGGTGTTCGATCCAGCTCATCACCGACACGTAGCGCTCCTGGGCCACCCGCATGGCGCCCCAGCCGCGCGGCGCGGCGATGAGGATCAGCATGGGCAGCAGCGCCGGGTGCAGGACGGTGAGCACGCCGGCTGTGGCCACCAGGGAGATGGTGCTGTTCAGCGCGGCGACACAGGCGCCGATCATGCGGCGGGCGGAAGCCGGGCCGTACTGGGCGATGTCGATCAGGCGGCGGAAGTCCGGGTCGTCGATGGCCTCCAGCTCGACGGAGACGGCGGCAGCCAGGTACTGGGTGGTGGCGATCCGCTCGACGAGCGGTTCCAGACGGCCCGCCCGGGACGTGGACCATCCGGCGAGAACCGAGTTGACGACGGCGATCGCGGCGATGGCGAGCAGACCGGGCAACAGGGCGTGCAGCCGTTCCACGGCGCTGCCGGAGCCGAGGAGGGCGTGCATGACGGCGTTGACGGCGAGCAGTCCGACGGCAGCGGCGACGCCTTGCCCGACCTCGCTGATCCCGACGGCGATGAGCGCCCGGCGGTCCGCCTTCCACGCCATGCGCAGGGTCGCGCCGACCAGAGCCGGCATCGATCGGAGTGCGGACATCAGGGTCAAGTCCAGCCGCGCGTTCTCGTGTTGGGACCATCCCATGTCGTAGCGCAGCGGGCCGCCGAACAGTTCGCGCTCTGCGTCGGACACCTCCGGCTCGGCCGGTCGGACCTTCCCGAAGAACCTTTTCACCGTGCGCCTCCCGGGGGCGAATTCGCTGTTCGCCAGCGAGAGTTGCGCGGTGGCCGTCCCTTTGAACAGGGAGCAGTCACCGCCGCCGGTTGCACACCCCCGGGTACACGCCCGCGCACACCCCGGCTCTGACCGGCTGTGAAGGGAGCGATGACGGGTGGGAACGCCGCGGACCGGGCTTTGTCCCGCGTGCGTCAGGGCGCCGTTCCCCCGGTGCACAAGCGGCGGCGGAGGCTCCTGGCGGCCCGCCGCACCTCGGTGCCGGTCCGTTCTCCCCTTCCGTCCCGCTCGAAGCGGAGTGGGTCGGCCGTCAGTTCGGCCGCTCGGAACGAACCCGTGGGTGTGTGGTGAACGGCTCGGCCGGCACCGGTCGTCGGCCGGCAGGGAGAAGCGTGAGCACTCGAGCGGTTCGGTGCTCACGCTTTCGCTTCCCGGGCCGGAGCGTCGTGGTGTTACGGGTGCAGCACCACCTTGGTGTAGCCCTCGATGCGCTTGTCGAACTTGTCGTAGGCCGACGCCGCCTGGTCCAGGGGAAGTTCGTGGGAGACGACGAAGCTGGGCTTCGCCCTGCCCTCGATGATCATGTCGCGCAGCTGCCGGTTGTAGCGCTTCACGTTGCACTGCCCCGTGCCCATCCGCAGGCCCTTCTCGAAGAGCTTGCCGATCGCGACGAGGAGCATGCCCTGCTTGGCCTGTTCGTCCGGGCCTCCGGGGTCGGACGGGACGTAGAGGCCGGGCACGCCGAGCGCTCCGGTGGCCCGGACCGTACCGACGAGCGAGTTCAGGACGGTCGCCGGTTCCTCGTGGTCCGCGCCGTGCGCCGACGCCTGGTAGCCGACCGCGTCGACGCCCTTGTCCGTGCCGATGCCCTCGGTCTGGTCCTTGATCTGCTCCACCGGGTCGCCCTCGGCGAAGTTGATCGGAATCGCGCCGATCTCCTCGGCCTTCTGCAGCCGCTCGGGGACCCGGTCCACGGAGAACACCTTCCTCGCGCCGCGCAGCAGGGCCGAGTAGGCGGCCATCAGGCCGACCGGTCCCGCGCCGTAGACCGCGACGCTCTCACCGGGGCGGACCTGGGCGAGTTCACAGCCGTGGTAGCCGGTGGGGAAGATGTCCGCGAGCAGGATGAAGTCGGTCTCGTGCTCCTGTCCCGCCGGCAGCTTCAGGCAGTTGAAGTCGGCGTA
The DNA here is from genome assembly GCF_052246875.1 of Streptomyces sp. GDS52. Lineage (NCBI taxonomy): Bacteria > Bacillati > Actinomycetota > Actinomycetes > Kitasatosporales > Streptomycetaceae > Streptomyces > Streptomyces sp. GDS52. Next base: position 1,497,797 of record NZ_CM125966.1, on the reverse strand, counting down.
GGGAACGCGCAGGTACTCGGCCTGGCCGCCCTTCCAGGGCCCCATGGCGACGTAGCCGTACGCGCCGCCGGGGAAGCCCGGGTTGACGGTCAGACAGTAGCCGGTGAACCCCTCGACGCAGTTGGTGCAGAAGCCGCAGGCGACGTTGAAGGGCATGACCACGCGGTCGCCCTTCTTGAGCGAGGTGACGCCCTGGCCGGCCTCCTCGATGACTCCCATGTTCTCGTGGCCGAAGACGATGCCGGGCTCGGCGGCGGTGCGGCCCTCGTACATATGCAGGTCGGAGCCGCATATCGCGGTGGAGGTGACCCGTACGATCACATCGTTCGGATGCTGGATGCTGGGCTTCTCGACGTCTTCGACCGCGACGCTGAACGGCTCCTTGTACACGACGGCCTTCATGCTGAGACCTCCACTCGACGGCATACGTGTGCGACGGCCACGCCCCCGCCCGCGCTGTCCGCGTGACTCATCTCTCATGATTCTCCGGACTCCCCGATCAGGCAAACCGGTAATCTCCGGATATGTGAATAATCGGCGTCGCGCCGAGAAGGGAGTGGTGGAACATGGCAGCACAGAGGCTGGGAATCCTGCTCGTCCCCGTGCCCGGACTGTCCGGCACCACCTACCCGCCGGGAACGACCGTGACGGTCCGTGGTCGCGGCGCGACAGTGGACGCCTTCGTCAACGGCGACTGGCTCCCGCTGTCATGGTGGGAGTTCTCCGACGGCCTCCGTGAGGACATCGCCGACCGCTGACCGCCGTGCCGACCGTCGACCGCCGTGCCGACCGCCGGGTCAGGTGACCTTGACCCAGTCCAGGGTGCGTTCCACGGCGCGCTTCCAGTCCCGGTAGCCGTCCTGGCGCTGCTCCTCGCTCCACACCGGGCTCCAGCGCTTCGACTCCTGCCAGTGCGAGCGCAGTTCGTCGGTGTCGCGCCAGAAGCCGGTGGCGAGCCCGGCGGCGTAGGCGGCGCCCAGTGCGGTGGTCTCGGCGACCACCGGACGGCTGACCGGCACACCCAGCACGTCGGCCTGGATCTGCATGCACAGGTCGTTCGCGGTCACACCGCCGTCGACCTTGAGCACGTCCAGGTGCACGCCCGAGTCCTGTTCCATGGCGTCGACCACGTCACGGCTCTGGTAGCAGATGGCTTCCAGCGTGGCCCGCGCGATGTGTCCCCCGGTGTTGTACCGGGCCAGGCCGACCATGGCGCCGCGGGCGTCGGAGCGCCAGTACGGGGCGAACAGACCGGAGAAGGCCGGCACGAAGTACATCCCGCCGTTGTCCTCCACCGAAAGCGCCAGCCGCTCGCTCTCCGGGGCGCTCGTGATGATCTTCAGCTGGTCGCGCAGCCACTGCACGGCCGCGCCGGTGACGGCGATGGACCCCTCCAGGGCGTAGACCGCCGGGCTGCCGGCGAACTGGTACGCCACCGTCGTCAGCAGCCCGTGCTGCGAACGCACCAGCTCCGTACCGGTGTTGAGCACCAGGAAGTTGCCGGTGCCGTAGGTGTTCTTGGCCTCGCCGGGGGAGAAGCAGACCTGGCCGACGGTCGCCGCCTGCTGGTCGCCGAGCACGCCGGTGATCGGCACGGGGGCGCTCAGCGGCCGTGAGGTGCGGGCCTGGCCGTACGCCTCGGGATGGGACGAGGGGTTGATGACCGGCAGCATCGCGCGCGGGACGCCGAAGATCTCCAGCAGCTCGTCGTCCCAGTCCAGGGTCTCCAGGTTCATCAGCATGGTGCGGCTGGCGTTGGTCACGTCGGTGGCGTGCACCCCGCCGTTCGGTCCGCCGGTGAGGTTCCACAGCACCCAGGCGTCCGTGTTGCCGAACAGGGCGTGACCCGCCGCGGCGGCCTCGCGCAGTCCGTCCACGTTCTCCAGCAGCCACTTGATCTTGCCGCCGGAGAAGTAGGTGGCCGGCGGCAGGCCGGCCTTGTGGCGGATGACCTCGCCGTGGCCGTCACGCTCGAGTGCGGCGGCGATGCTGTCGGTGCGGGTGTCCTGCCAGACGATGGCGTTGTAGTACGGGCGGCCGGTGCGCGGGTCCCAGACCACGGTGGTCTCGCGCTGGTTGGTGATGCCGATGGCCTTGAGGTCGGTGGCCGACAGATTCCCGGCGCGGAGGCCGTTCTGGATCACGGTGTTGGTGCGCTCCCAGATCTCCACCGGGTCGTGCTCGACCCACCCCGACCGAGGCAGGATCTGGCGGTGCTCGAGCTGGTGCTTCGCCACCTCGTTCCCGGAGTGGTCGAAGATCATGAAGCGTGAACTGGTGGTGCCCTGGTCCACCGCGCCGACGAAGTCGGGCATCGCGGCCACCTCTTCTCGTGGTCGTGCGGGAATCTGTGCGAGCGGGTCCGCCTGCGGCCGGGCCCTAGGGCTGCTCGGTGGCCGGACCCTCTTCGGCGTCCTCGAGTCTGGCCTTGAGCACCGGGCTGATGATCAGGTCGTACGCGAGGGTTCCGAGGACGCCGCCGATGAGGGGGCCGACAATGGGGATCCACCAATAACCGCTGAACCATTGGAAGGTTCCTGGTAGGGCGATGGAGCCCCAGCCTTCGAAGAAAGTGAACAGCCGGGGGCCGAAATCTCGGGCGGGATTGATCGCATAGCCGGCGTTGGTGCCGAACGTCAGACCGATCGCGACGACCACCAGACCGATGAGGAAAGGGCCCAGATTGGACATCGGAGCCATATTGCGGGTGTCGATGAGTGCACAGATCAGCAGCAGCAGAATCCCGGTGCCGATGATTTGGTCGAGCAAGGGGCCCCACCAGGAACCCCCGAAGTATTCAGCGGGGAATGTGGCGAAGATCGAGTATGTCGCCAGTGACTGGTCCCGCGGGACACCCGCCTTGGTGTTGGCCGCGTCGATCGCCCACCGGTAGGACGCGTAGACGAGCGCGGCGGCGACGAACGCCCCCACGACCTGTGCCAGCCAGTAGGGCAGGACCTTCCGCCAGGGGAAATCCCTTCGTACGGCGAAGCTCAGAGTCACCGCGGGATTGATGTGGGCGCCGCTGATACCGCCGGCCACATAGACGCCGAACACCACGGCGAGACCCCAGCCCCACGAGATGATGAGCCAGTTGGCGGGGCCGAAGTCCGCCGTCTGCCGACCTGATCCGGGCAGGCCGACGACGGCGACGGCCACCGATCCGACGCCCAGTAGAATAAGGACGAATGTCCCCATGAATTCTGCGAGCATCTCACCGGCGAGGCCCTTTCGGTAACCACGTCGATGGACAATGCGTTCAGCCATCGGGTCTCCTCGGCTGGAATGGCGCAGTCTTGCCCTCCCCATTACCGGAAGCCTATGGCCGCCTCGTGCGTCCCGCCTGTGCGGCGCCGGAATTCCCTCCCATGGAGTAATGCGCCATTCCCGCGCCGTCCACCGCTTTCACCGCCCCCTTCGCCCGCCGCTTTCACCCGGGCGGCGCACCGGACCGTGCGCCGGACCGCACCTCGGTCTCCAGGGCGCGCCACCTCTCGTGAAGGACCGGAGCCGGTGGCGTCGGCCGGTGGGACCCTTGCCGGCCGGGTGGGGCCGGGGCTCGCCGGTACGGATCGGCACAGGGCTTCTCCCCCTGCCCGCTGCTTGCTTCTCACGGAGCACGGAGCACGGATCGCGGAGCACGGATCACGGATCACGGACCGGTCCAGGGGAGCGCGTCCGCTGGTCATGCAGCCGCAGCTGCGAGGGTGGAACCCCTTGTCGGTGCGCATCAGCTGCTGAAGCCCTGTGTCGGGGCTGCATGTGCGGCTTCCGGCGGGAGGTGAACGGCAGCTGGTGTATGAGATACGAAAGGGCGGACTCATGACGTCCGGAGCCTTGTCAGTCCGGACGGGGGCACCCTATTCTCGCGGCGAGAAAGCGCTTTCCATCGAGTCGACGGCGTTCGACGGCACTCTGCATGACATGCCCATGACGTTAAGTGAACAGGGAGAGCCCGCATGAAGAGATCAGCAGCACTGCGGTTCCACGCGACGCTGGCCACGGCGGCCCTCGCGGCCGCGACCGGACTGGTGGTGGCGATGCCCTCGGCGTCGGCCGCGACCGGCAGTGCCACCGGCTACGCGACCCAGAACGGCGGGACCACCGGCGGCGCGGGCGGGCAGACGGTCCGGGCCACCACGGGCACCGCGATCCACACCGCCCTGTGCAACCGTGCCAGCAGCAGCACCCCGATCATCATCGAGGTCCAGGGCACCATCAATCACGGCAACACCAGCAAGGTGTCGGGCAGCAGCTGCAACACCGCCGCCGGTGTGATCGAGCTCAAGCAGATCAGCAACGTCACGATCGTCGGGGTCGGCAGCGGTGCCGTCTTCGACCAGTTGGGCATCCACATCCGGGAGGCCCGCAACATCATCATCCAGAACGTGACCGTCCGGAACGTCAAGAAGTCCGGCTCGCCCACCTCCAACGGCGGCGACGCCATCGGCATGGAGACCGACGTCCGCAACGTCTGGGTCGACCACGTCACCCTGGAGGCGTCCGGCGGGGAGTCGGAGGGCTACGACGGCCTCTTCGACATGAAGGACAACACCCAGTACGTGACCCTGTCGTACAGCACCCTGCGCAACTCCGGCCGCGGCGGCCTCATCGGATCCAGCGAGAGCGACCGCTCCAACGGCAACATCACGTTCCACCACAACCTGTACGAGAACATCGACTCCCGTGCACCGCTGCTGCGCGGCGGCATCGCCCACATGTACAACAACCACTACAAGCGCCTCAACGACTCCGGCATCAACTCCCGGGCCGGGGCGCGCGCCAAGGTGGACAACAACTACTTCGAGGACTCCAAGGACGTCCTCGGCACCTTCTACACCAGCGAAGCCGGCTACTGGCAGGTCAGCGGCAACATCTTCGACAACGTGACCTGGTCCTCCCGCAGCGGCGACAACCAGCCCGCCGGCCCCAACCCGACCTCCAACACCTCGGTCTCCATCCCCTACTCCTACAAGCTCGACGCCGCCAACTGCGTACCGGACGTGGTGAACCGGACGGCGGGCGCCAACAAGGGCCTGAAGGTGTCGGACGGCAACTGCACGCCGCAGAACCCCACCCCGACCGACCCCACGGACCCCACCGACCCGACGGACCCGACCGACCCCCCCACCGGGACCAACCTCAGCCTCGGTGCCGGTGCTGACGGCTCCAGCAAGGCCGGCGGGACGAGCTACGGCAACGTGATCGACGGCAACCTCGGCACCTACTGGTCGCCGAGCGGCTCGACCGGTTCCGTCTCGGTCAAGTGGTCGTCCGACGCCACGGTGTCGAAGGTCAACATCCGGGAGGCGTCGGGCTCCGAGGGCACCGTCCGGTCCTGGCGGCTCCTCAACCACGACACCGGTGCCGTCCTGGCCTCCGGCAGCAGTGCGGGCGCCGTCTCCTTCGCGCGGACCTCGCTGCGCAAGATCACCTTCGAGGTCACCGGCGCGAGCGGCACGCCGCGGATCGCCGAGTTCGAGACCTACGGCGGATAACGGACAGGGACGGGCGAGTCGCCGTCCCACCCCCCTCGGGTGCCGGGCATCGGCTCGGCACCCGAGGGCTCGTGTTTTCGGACAGGGTCGCCCGAAAGGAGTGTACGTTCGTACGCTCCGCGGATAAGGTCGGGCGCATGACCACTGACGTACTGCGCCGGCCCGCACTGGCCGAGCGGCAGGCTCGCGCGGCCGTTGCCGTCCTCTTCTTCACCAACGGGGCCCTGTTCGCGAACCTTCTGCCCCGCTATCCGCAGATCAAGGCGGATCTCGGCATCGGCAACGCCGCCTACGGGCTGGCCGTCGCGGCGTTCCCGACGGGGGCCATCGTCGCCGGTATGGCGGCGGGGGTCCTCATCCGCCGCCTGGGGTCGGCGCGGGTGGCGGTGGTGAGCACCCTGCTGACCGGGGCGGGGATCCTCGTCGCGGGCATGGCGCACTCGGTGGTGCTGTTCGCGGGAGCGCTGTTCCTGGCCGGAGCGATGGACGCGATCACCGATGTCGCGCAGAACGCCCACGGCCTGCGGGTGCAGCGCCGTTACGGGCGTTCCATCATCAACTCCTTCCACGCCATCTGGTCCATCGGCGCCGTCACCGGCGGCTCCATGGCCGCCGCCGCCATAGCGCTCGGTCTCTCGCGCGGGGCGCACCTGGCGATCTCGGGGGTGCTCTTCGGTCTCGCCGCCTGTGTCGCCCTGCGGTTCGCCCTGCCCGGGCCCGACACCGAGCCGGTCGAGGACGCGGACGAGAAGGGTGCCGGGAGCGGGGCGCCGCGGCGGAACGGGCGTCCGGCCGTGGCCGCACGCGTCCGCTACGTGATGATCGCGCTCGTCCTGATCGCGACGGCCGGCACGCTCGTCGAGGACGCGGGCAACTCCTGGGCCGCGCTCTACCTCTCCGACTCGCTGAACGCCTCGGCGGCGCTGGCGGCAACCGGCTTCATCGCCCTGGTGGGCGCCCAGTTCGTCGGCCGGATCCTCGGCGACCGGCTCGTCGACCGGTTCGGCCAGCGCGCGGTGGCCCGCGCCGGCGGCCTGATCGCCGCGGTCGGCATGGGGCTGGCGCTGGCCGTGCCCACGGTGCCCGGAACGATCCTCGGCTTCGCCGCGGCCGGGTTCGGCGTGGCGACGCTGGTGCCCGCGGCCATGCTCGAGGCCGACGAACTGCCCGGCCTCAAGCCCGGATCGGGGCTCACGATCGTCTCCTGGCTGATGCGGCTGGGCTTCCTGCTCTCCCCGCCGGTCGTCGGGCTCGTCGCCGACGAGGCCGGCCTTCGGCTGGGGCTGATGGTGGTGCCCCTCGCGGGTGTGCTCGTGGTGGTGTGCGCGGGGGTGCTGCGGACCGTCAGCGTCAAGCGGTAGTCCCCGGCGCGGGGAGTGTACGTTCGTACGCTCTGGGTGTACGGTCGCTCCCATGGCGACGGACCACTTCGCGCAGGACCCCCGTACCCACCTGGAACGGATGCAGGCGGGCGACCTCTACATCGCCGACGATCCCGAGATCGCCCGCCGGCAGCAGCAGGCGGTACGCCTGGCCGCCCGCTACCAGGCGGCCTACGCCGAGGACGCCGAGGCGGCGGGAGCGATCCTCGCCGAACTGCTCGGCGCGGTGGGCGAACAGGCGCATGTGCGTCCACCCCTGTACGTCGACTACGGCAGCAACATCACCATCGGGGCGCGCACCTTCGTCAACTACAACCTGACCGCGCTGGACGTCGCCGCCATCGTCATCGGCGAGGACTGCCAGATCGGCCCCGGCGTCCAGCTCCTCACCCCCACGCACCCCCTGGAACCGCAGCCCCGGCGCGACAAGCTGGAGGCCGCGCAGCCGATCACCATCGGCGACAACGTCTGGATCGGCGGGGGAGCGATCGTCCTGCCCGGCGTGAGCATCGGGGACAACTCCGTGATCGGGGCCGGTTCGGTCGTCACCAAGGACGTGCCGCCGAACGTGGTCGCCGTCGGCAGCCCCGCCCGTCCGGTCCGGACCCTCTGAGGCGCGACGCCCATGGCCACCGGACACACCGACCCGCAGCGGCGCGCGCGCATCATCGCCGCCGCCCTCGACCTCATCGCCGAGGAGGGGCTCGCGGCGGTCTCCCACCGCAAGATCGCCAAACGGGCCGGGGTGCCGCTGGGGTCTATGACGTACCACTTCAGCGGGATCGACGAGTTGCTGCGGGAGGCGTTCAGCGAATTCACCGGCCACATAGTCGCCGTGTTCGACACCTACCTCGCGGCGCCGGCCGGCCGGGAGGAGGCCCGTACGGCCGTGGCCGACCTCGTCCACGCCCTGTCCGAGGGCAGCTCGCGCGACCTGGTGCTGACCCAGGAGCTGTACTCGCTCGCCGCCCGCCGGCCTGCCTACCGGGAGCTCACCCATGAGTGGATGCGCCGCAGCCGCAGCCACCTCGAGAAGCACTTCGACCCGGACACCGCCCGCCAGCTCGACGCCCTCATCGAGGGATTGACGCTCCATCGCGCCTTGTCGCGGGAGCCGCACGAGCGGTCCCTGACCCTCGAGGCGATCGCCCGCATCACCACGACGGACCGCCGGGAGCCTTGATCGGCGCCACGCCCGGCCGGTCCCCCCAGCCGCCCGTGCGGCACAGTCCTGACCACTGTGCCGCACGGGCCCGACCGGGCCGGCTCACGGTGCTGGAGGCTTCGGCGGTGTCGGCGGTGTCGGCGGCGTCAGGATCGCCGTGAACCGGTAGCGCGAGCCGCGGTACACCGCGCGCACCCACTCCACCGGTGTCCCCCGCTCGTCCCGGGAGTGGCGGGACAGCAGCAGCATCGGCAGGCCCACGTCGGTGTGGAGCAGACCGGCCTCCCGCGGTGTGGCGGGCGAGGTCTCGATGGTCTCGTCGGCCTCCGCCAGGCGCACCCCGTACACCTCGGCGAGCGTCGTGTAGAGCGAGGTGCGGCGGGCCAGGTTCCGGCGCAGGCCGGGGAAGCGGCGTGCGGACAGATGGGTCGCCTCGATCGCCATGGGTTCGCCCCCGGCCAGCCGCAGCCGCTCCACGCGCAGGACGCGCTCACCCCGTTCCACCTCGAGCAGGGCCGCCAGCTCCTCGTCGGCCGCGATGTGGTCGATGTTCAGGACCCGGGAGGCGGCGGTGAGCCCCTGGTTGCGCATGTCCTCGGTGTACGAGGTCAGTTGGAGCGTCCGGTAGATCTTCGGACGGGCGACGAAGGTGCCCTTGCCCTGGATGCGGACCAGCCGCCCCTCGCTCACCAGCTCCTGCAGCGCCTTGCGCACGGTGGTGCGGGAGGTGCGGAACTCGAGGGCGAGGAAGCGCTCGGGCGGCATCGGCGACCCCGGCGCGCGCGCCTCGGTCATCCGCAGTAACCGCTGCTTGACGCGGTAGTACTTCGGTACGCGGTCGGTGCGGTCCGGTGTTCCCGGGACGGCCTGGGCGCTGCTGAGGTCGGTGTTCATGACCTGCCTTCCGGCTGCGGTGTCCGGCGCGCGGGCGGCAGGCGCCGACCGCGGTGCACGTCGGCGGACGGCCGGATTCGGCGCCGCACACTCGGCGGTCCCGTTATAACCGCACGCCCCTCTTTGGTCTAGTCCAAGCCTCGACACGTCCCTGTTTGAGGGGAGTTCGGGAGGACGTGCAGGTCCGTGCGGGGGTGCCGGAAGCTGGTCCGGGGGATTGGCGGCGCGACCCTTGACAGGGCCATAGGTCTAGGCCAAGCTCCCCCTGCTGGTCTAAACCATTTAGAGGAAGCCGGGTCCCAGCCCGCCGAGTGTCGCGCCGCTGTGAGGGTCACCGCCGAAGGCGTGGGTGTGGAAGGCGTTCCTGAGGAGGGGTGGCGCGTGAAGCGCAAGCTGATAGCCGCGATCGGGGTCGCGGGCATGTTGTTCTCCGTCGCCGCGTGCGGGGGAGACGACGGTGACGGCAAGAGCACCGGGGCCAACGGGTACGAGGGCCAGACGCTCACCGTGTGGGTGATGGACGGCTCCTCGCCGGACGACTGGCAGAAGGACCTGGCCACGGAGTTCGAGGCGAAGACCAAGGCGAAGGTCACGTTCGAGGTCCAGCAGTGGAACGGCATCCAGCAGAAGCTGACCACCGCCCTGTCCGAGGAGAACCCGCCCGACGTCTTCGAGATCGGCAACACCCAGACCCCGGCCTACGCCAAGACCGGCGGCCTCGCCGACCTCACCGACCTCAAGTCCGAGATCGGCGCCGACTGGACCGAGACCCTCAACGAGTCGTCCGTCTACGAAGGCAAGCAGTACGCGGCACCGTGGTACTTCGCCAACCGCGTCGTCCTCTACAACAAGAAGGTCTGGGCGGACGCGGGGCTGAAGGACACCCCCAAGACCCGTGACGAGTTCTACGACGCGCTCAAGAAGATCGGCGACAAGACCGACGCGGAGCCGATCTACCTGCCGGGCCAGAACTGGTACCACTTCGTCGGGCTCGTCATCGGCGAGGGCGGCGAACTGGTCAAGAAGGACGGCGACAAGCACGTCTCCAACCTCGACGATCCGAAGGTCGTCGCCGCCATGGAGACCTACAAGAAGTTCCAGTCGCTGTCCAAGGCGCCCAAGGACAAGGACGAGGCCACCCCGCAGCAGGGCCAGGTCTTCGCCAAGGGCAACGTAGGCGCCTTCATCGGCATGGGCTGGGAAGCCGGCATCGCCATCGAGGCCAACCCGAAGATCGAGAAGGAGATCGGCTACTTCACCATCCCGGGTGCCGCGGCCGACAAGCCCGAGGGCGTCTTCCTCGGCGGCTCCAACCTCGCCGTCGCCGCGGGCAGCAAGAAGCAGGACCTCGCCCAGGAGTTCCTGAAGCTCACTCTGTCCGACACGTTCGAGGGCGCCCTGGCCAAGGCCAACGGCGTCATCCCCAACAAGGAGTCGCTGCAGGGCAACCTCGAGGGCAACGCCCCCGCCGAGGCCGCCGCACCCGCCGCCGCCGTCGGCGGAACCACCCCGCTGATCCCGGAGTGGGCCGCGGTGGAGAACGCGCCCAACCCGATCAAGACGTACATGACCGCCGTGCTGAACGGCAAGTCACCGGCCGAGGCGGCCAAGCAGGTCGAGGGCGAGTTCAACAAGCGCCTGGCGCAGCAGCAGTAGAAGCGCACGCGCTCCGACCGGTGCGGGGGCCGGCCACTCGACGGCCCCCGCACCGCGTTCGGGTACGTCGAGAAGAGAGATCGCGAGCATGACCGTGCAGACCGAACGGCCGCCCTCCGGCCCGGCGGACGTCCGCAGGGCGGACACCGGGCCGGCACCCGGCAGGCCCCCATCGCGAGCCGGCGCGCTCGCCCCGTACCTGTTGCTGCTGCCCGCCTGCGCGGCCACCGTGCTGCTGCTCGGCTGGCCGCTGCTCAAGGACGTGCTGCTGTCGTTCCAGAACCTCAACATGGGGCAGCTGATCCAGCGGGTCACCGAGTGGAACGGTGTCGACAACTACCAGGAGACCCTCACCAGTGGGGACTTCTGGCGGGTCACCCTCCGCTCGATCCTGTTCACGGCGGTCAACGTCGTCCTGATCATGGTCCTGGGCGCGCTGGTCGGCCTGCTGCTCGCCCGCCTCGGCAAGCGGATGCGGTTCACCCTGCTGCTCGGCCTGGTCCTGGCCTGGGCCATGCCCATCGTGGCGGCCACCACCGTCTACCAGTGGCTGTTCGCCCAGCGCTTCGGTGTCGTCAACTGGGTCCTGGACAAGCTCGGCTGGCACTCCATGGCCGACTACAGCTGGACCAGCAGCCAGATGTCGACCTTCTTCGTGGTCACCGTGCTGATCGTGTGGATGTCCGTCCCGTTCGTCGCGATCAACCTGTACGCGGCGACGACCACCATCCCCGGCGAGCTCTACGAGGCCGCGTCCCTCGACGGCGCCGGCGCCTGGCGGAGCTTCACCGCGGTCACCATGCCGTTCCTGCGGCCGTTCCTCTACGCGACGACCTTCCTGGAGATCATCTGGGTCTTCAAGGCGTTCGTCCAGGTCTATCTCTTCAACAGCGGCGGCCCCGACCGGCTCACCGAGATCCTGCCCGTCTACGCCTACGTCGAGGGCATGGGCAACCAGCACTACGGCATGGGTGCGGCGATCGCGGTCCTGACCATCCTGATCCTGCTCGGCCTGACCGCCTCCTACCTCAGGATCGTGCTCAAGCAGGAGAACGAAGAGGAGGCCGGGCTGTGAAACGCTCGCTCTTTGCCCGGGTCTGGCCCAACGCCACCGCCGTCGTCCTGTTCATCGGCTGCGTCTTCCCCGTGTACTGGATGTTCGCCACGGCCTTCAAGCCGACCGGCGACATCCTCTCGGAGGACCCGGTCTGGTTCCCGACCGACGTCACCTTCGAGCACTTCAGGACCGCGGCCGGCGTCGACCACTTCTGGACGTACGTCCGCAACTCGCTGACCGTCACCGTCCTGGCCGTCGTCTTCTCGCTGGTCATCGCGCTGGCCGGCTCCTTCGCCCTGGCGCGGATGCGGTTCAGGGGGCGGCGCGGCTTCGTCATCGGTTTCATGATGGCGCAGATGGCGCCCTGGGAAGTCATGATCATCGCGATCTACATGATCGTGCGGGACGCGTCGATGCTGAACAGCCTCGTGCCGCTGACGCTCTTCTACACGATGATGATCCTGCCCTTCACCATCCTGACGCTGCGCGGCTTCGTCGCCGCCGTGCCCAAGGAGCTGGAGGAGTCGGCGATGGTCGACGGCTGCACCCGCGCCCAGGCGTTCCGCCGGGTCATCCTGCCGCTGCTCGCCCCGGGCCTGATGGCCACCTCGCTGTTCGGCTTCATCACCGCCTGGAACGAGTTCGCGCTGGTCCTGGTGCTCAACAAGGACACCGAGGCACAGACCCTGCCGCTGTGGCTGTCCAGCTTCCAGACCCAGTTCGGCGACGACTGGGGCGCGACCATGGCCGCCTCGTCACTCTTCGCCGTCCCGATCCTGATCCTCTTCGTCTACCTGCAGCGCAAGGCCGTCAGCGGCCTCACCGCGGGCGCCGTGAAGGGATAACGCCCCCGATGACGACATTCACCACCGGTACCGACACCCTCACCCGGGACGCCCTGGCCGTCCTGCAACCGGGCTTCACCGGCACCACCGCGCCCGACTGGGTGCTGCGCCGCCTCGGCGAGGGCCTCACCTCCGTGGGCCTCTTCGGGCGCAACGTCGCCACCGCCGAGCAGGTCGCCGCCCTCACCGCCCAGTTGCGGGCCGAGCGGGACGACCTGCTGGTGGCCATCGACGAGGAGAGCGGTGACGTCACCCGGCTGGAGGTCCGCACCGGCTCCTCCTTCCCCGGCAACCACGCCCTCGGTGCCGTCGACGACACCGCTCTCACCCGGGGCGTCGCCCGGGAGCTGGGCCGCCGGCTCGCCGAGTGCGGGGTCACCTTCGACTGGGCGCCCTCGGCCGACGTCAACGCCAACCCCGACAACCCGGTCATCGGCGTGCGTTCCTTCGGCCGGGACACCGACCTGGTGGCCCGGCACACCGCGGCCTGGGTCGAGGGCCTGCAGTCCACCGGCGTCGCCGCCTGCACCAAGCACTTCCCCGGCCACGGCGACACCAGCGTCGACTCCCACCACGCCGTCCCGCACATCGACCTCGACACGACGACCCTGTACGAACGCGAACTCCAGCCGTTCCGGGCGGCGATCGCGGCCGGCACCCGGGCCGTCATGAGCGCCCACATCAAGGTCCCCGTCCTCGACCCGGACCGCCCCGCCACCCTCTCCCGCCGCATCCTCACCGACCTGCTGCGCGGCGAACTCGGCTACCAGGGGCTGATCGTCACCGACGGCATGGAGATGCGCGCCATCTCCGGCACCTACGGCCTCGAACACGGAGCCGTCCTGGCCGTCGCCGCCGGTGCCGACGCCATCTGCGTGGGCGGCGGACTGTGCGACGAGGACACGGTGCAGAGCCTCCAGGACGCGCTCGTCGCCGCGGTCCGCTCCGGCGAACTCCCCGAGGAACGGCTCGCCGACGCCGCCGCCCGGGTACGTGCCCTGGCCGACTGGACCGCCCGGGCGCGGCGGTCCCCGGCCCCGGGCGCCCCCGAACCGGAGATCGGCCTCACGGCGGCCCGTCGCGCGGTGACCGTCACCCGCACCGGACCCCCGGCACCGGTCACCGCACCGGTGTACGTGGCCACCTTCAGTCCCGAGGCCAACATCGCCGTCGGCGACGAGACGCCCTGGGGCGTCGGCGCGGAACTGGAGCGGCTGCTGCCCGGCACCACCACCGGCCACTTCACCGACACCGACACCGACGCCGGTGCGCGGGTGCTCGAGGCCGCGGCCGGCCGGCGGGTGGTCGCCGTGGTCCGCGACGAGCACCGGCACCCGTGGATGCGCACCGCCCTGGACACCCTGCTCGCCGCCGCGCCGGACACCGTCGTCGTGGAGATGGGCGTCCCGCAGTCCGCGCCGCGCGGCACCCCGCACATCGCCACGCACGGCGCGGCCCGCGTCTGCGGTGTGGCGGCGGCCGAGGCGATCGTCGCGGGCTGACGCACAGAGGCGGTCCGGACCCCGGGGCCCGGACCGCCTCTCCGCGTGCCTGCCGGTCCGTCACGTGGTCATGTCGTCAGGGATGGAGCTTCTCCCCCTCGGCGAGCATGGCGACGAACTTCTCGATACGGGCCGCCCTGGTCTGCGGGCGCTTGGCGTCCTGGACGCGGTGGAGGATCGCGTACCGGTTGCGGCTGTCGAGGGCGCCGAAGAAGTCGCGGGCCGCCGGGACCGCGTCCAGCGCGGCTCGCAGGTCGTCGGGGACGGTCGCGGTGCTCTGGCTCGCGTACGCCGCCTCCCAGCGGCCGTCGGCCCTGGCCCGCTCCACCTCGCGCAGCCCGGGCTCCCGCATCCGGCCCGCCTCGACGAGCGCGGCGGCCTTCTGCCGGTTGATCATCGACCACTTGCTGCGCGGCCGCCGGGGAGTGAACCGCTGGAGCCAGTGCGTGTCGTCCAGCTTCTTCTTGTGCCCGTCGATCCAGCCCCAGCACAGTGCCGACTCCAGGGCGGCGGCGTAGTCGGGGCCGGGCAGCCCGGAGTCCTTCCTCGGAATCCGCAACCAGACCCCGGGCAGCTCGTCGTGGTGCTCCTCCAGCCACTTCTCCCACTCGCCCTGCGTTTCGACGGCGAGGACCGGGTCCCCCGTGCGCGCTTCGTCAGCCATGGCACACAGGGAACCCGGTCCGCGTCTGCGGGGTCAACGACACGGACCCCGCCGGTGTGGCGGCCGGCTACGCCGGGGCGGTGGTCGGGGTCTGGGGCCGGTCCGCCGGGTTCTGCTCGGCTGTGTGGTCAGCGTGTTCCGTGTCCAGGACGCGGGGGGCGCGGATGCCGGCCATGCCGGTCACGGTCACGACCGCGGCCACCGCGGCGGCGACCCCGCACACGGTGTAGGCGAGGCTGAAGCCGCTGCCCAGCGCGTCGAGGGCGATGCCCTGCGCGGCCGCTCCGGGGGCGTCCGGCGGCAGGCTGTTGACGGCGATCGGTCCGGCGGCCCGGCCGATCTCCGTGGCGGCGCCCAGCTGGTCGGGCGGCAGGTCCGCGCCGGCCAGCTTCGCGGCGAAGGTCTCGCCCGCGTGGCTGAGGGCGACCGCGCCGACGACCACCGGGCCCAGGGCGAAGCCGAGGTCGCGCAGCATGTTGGTGGTGGCGCTCGCCATGCCGGCCAGCCGGCCCGGCACGCTGTTCAGCGCGACGGCCGTGATCGAGCTGACGGCCAGCGCGAAGCCGATGCCGATGAGCAGGGTGGGCACGACGAACGGGGTCAGGCTCCGGTCGGTGACGTCCAGCCGGGCGCACAGGAACGACCCGACGGCCATCAGGCTGAAGCCGGAGGTCAGCAGCCAGTTCGGGGAGACCCGGTGGAGCAGCCGGGAGACGACCGGGATCAGGACGAACGCCGGTCCCTGGAGCAGCAGGAAGGGGAGGGCGACGCGCAGCGGGTCCTGGTGCTGCACGGGGCCGAGCCACATGCTCGTCGCGAAGCACGCGCCGAGGAAGGCGATCATGCCGATGACCGCCACGACCGAGCCCACCGCGAAGGCGCGGTCCTTGAACAGGGAGA
The DNA here is from genome assembly GCF_052246875.1 of Streptomyces sp. GDS52. Taxonomy (NCBI): domain Bacteria; kingdom Bacillati; phylum Actinomycetota; class Actinomycetes; order Kitasatosporales; family Streptomycetaceae; genus Streptomyces; species Streptomyces sp. GDS52. Next base: position 1,482,234 of record NZ_CM125966.1, on the reverse strand, counting down.
GGTTGAGGATCGGGGACTCGGCGCGGCGCTCGATCAGCAGGAAGGCGGTCAGGAAGCCCGCGCCGACGGCGAACGCGCCCACGATGTCCGGCGCGCCCCAGCCCTTCGCGGGTCCCTCCACGGCCGCGTACAGCACCAGGATGAGACCGATCGCGAAGGTGATCTGGCCCGGGACGTCGAGCCGGCGTCCCTCGGCGGCCTTCGACTCGGTGGCCAGGGCCAGCGAGAGCACCATGCTGACGAAGGCCAGCGCGACGAGGACCAGGAACGAGCCCCGCCACGACCCGACCTTGGCGAACGCCCCGCCGATCAGGGGGGAGAGCGCCGCACCGGCCGACAGGAAGCCGCTCCACAGCGCGATGGCGCGGGCCCGCTCCATCGCGCTGCGGGCGACGTCCGCGATCATGGTGAGCGATCCGGGGAACATGGCGCCGGCGCCGAGACCGTTGAGCGCGGCGCCGACCCACAGCCACTGCACGGTGGGCGAGACGGCCGAGACGATGCTTCCGGCGACGATGAGCGCCGCGCCCGAGGCGATGAGCCGACGGCGTCCGAACAGGTCGCCGAGGACACCGAAGGTGAACTCGAAGACGACCACGGCGATCATGAAGGACGCCGTGATCCAGGTCAGCTGGGATCCGTGCGTGCCGAGGTCCTGCTGGAAGAGTCCGTTGAGCGAGGCCGGCAGGGCGTTGGCCAGCTGGGCCACGAACACCGCGGCGCTCGCGGCAGCGAGTGTGCCCGCGTAGCCCGGCCTTCGGGCAGCCCCCGCGGAAGGGCCGGGGGACGTCGTCGTCCCGTTGTTGAGCGTCACTGCAGTTCTCCCTGACTGGGATGGTGAGACGGCCCGGTTCTTCGTGGCCGGTTCCGATGGGTGTGACGGGGTGGACGCGACCCGTCGGACCACGTGGTGACGTGGCGTGGAATGGGGGGAGGGACGCAGGCCGGGCTTCGGGAAGGTGGCGAACGAAGCGCGGTGACGGCGAGAATGACACTCGCTTTACGTCACGTCAAGGAAATGTACGGCGCGTATGAAGAATGATCATGAGGTAAGAGTGGAGCTGTCGAACGGGAGGTCGGCGATAGGATGAGCGTCATGACCGCCTCCACGGCCGTACCGTCCCCCGAGCCGTCCGACGCCAGGAAGCGGGGGCGCTGAGATGGCCGGGCTGCGCGCGGCGCAGAAGCAGATGACCCGCAAGCTCCTGCTGGACTCGGCACTGGAGCTGTTCCGCACCAAGGGCTACGCCGCCACCACGGTGGACGACATCGCGGCCGCGGCGGGCACCACCCGGGTGACGTTCTACGCATACTTCCCGTCCCGCAGCGACCTGATGCGGGCACTCATCGGCGAGCTGAACGAGAAGCTCGAACGCACCGACTCACCCGTCCACGGCTCGACCGCCCGGCGCCTGGTCGAGGTCGTCCACGACGGCAGCCGCGAGGCGATCACCGAGTGGCTGTACGGCATCTCCGGCCGCTGGGAGGCGATCCGCCCCTACACCGTGGCCGCCTTCGAGGCGGCGGCGATCGATCCGGAACTGCGCGGCCTGGTGAACGCGTGGCTGGAGGAGGCCGTCAGCGACATCGAGGAGGGCCTCGACCAGGCCGACCGCTTCCCTCCCGGGAGCCGCCACCTGCGCGGTGTGCTCGCGATGGCCCAGCTCGACCACGTGGCCCGCACCTGGACCCCCGGCCGCTGGGGCGCCGACCGCGCGTCCGTGGTCGACGTCCTGGCCGAAAGCTGGACCGGCCTGCTGAGCACCGGCGCCCCGGACGTACCGGAGGCACGGCGCGGCTGACCGCGGGGCGCGGAAAGGGGCGGCCGGGCTCTCAGGCCGTCCCGGCCAGGTCCGCGCTCAGGGCCCGGGCCGCAGCCTGCAGGGTGCTGACCAGGAACTGCAGGTCGAGCGGGTCGTAGCGGGTGCCCGGCAGGGAGATCGACAGGCCCGCCCGGACCGTGCCCGCGGCGTCATGGACCGGGACCCCGACGGCCACCAGGCCCCGCTCGGAGCGGTTCCGGTTGACGGCGAAGCCACTGCGGGCGATGCCCTTCAGCTCCGCGGACAGCGCGCCGAGGTCCGGGCGCTCCTGGGGCCGGTCGCGGTAGTGCTCGCTCGCGTACACCTCCGCCAGCTCCTCCTCGCTCAGTTCCGCGAGCAGCAGCAGGCCGCCCGTCGTCCGGTGGGCCGGGAAGACCATCCCCTCCCGGGACCCGACCCGCAGCGCCCGGTCGCACTCCACGCTGGCGATGAACCGGGCCGTGTCCCCCGTGCGGATGGTGAGGTTCGTGGTCTCGTTCAGCCGGTCCACCACCCGGTGCAGGTGGGGCAGGGCCGCCGTCCGCAGCCGGGACACCAGGGAACGCGAGTGCGTCGCCAGCTCCAGCACCGGGCCCACGCGGTAGACCCGGTTCTCGTCCCGGACCGCGAAGTCCCGGTAGACCAGCATGGCCAGCAGCCGGTGCGCGGTCGACCGGGCCACCCCGAGCCGCTCGGCGACCTGCGTGACGGTCAGTGAGCCCTCCAGCTGGAGCATCGTCGCGGCCCGCAGCGCGTGGTCGACGCTGGCGATGGCGTACGGCGGCGGTGTCTTGAGCGGCTTGTCCACGGTGAACCTCCCGGTACTGCCCGTTCCGGATCTCGTCGTTGCCTGCGGTTTCTCGCAGCTGTTCTGCTCTCCAGAATTTACATGTCCGTTCCGTGGACATGGCGCACAGTGGGAGCTGTGACCACCTCCTTCAGCACCCCCCCTGCCACGGGCTCCCCCGTCCGCCTGAGCGCTGTCAGCGCCGCGGACCAGCCCGACGTCACCCCGGCGCTCGAGGAGCTGTACCGGGGCTTCGAAAGCGAACTGCTCGTCCCGCTGTGGACCGAGATCGGCGACCTCATGCCGGCTCATCCGCGCTCCCGCGCCGTGCCGCACCTGTGGCGCTGGGAGAAGCTGCGGGAACTGGCCGCGCAGGCCGGTGAGATCGTCCCGGTCGGCCGGGGCGGCGAGCGGCGCGCCATCGCACTGGCCAACCCCGCCCTCGGCGGCCGTCCCTTCGCCACGCCCACCCTGTGGGCGGCCATCCAGTACCTGATGCCCGGCGAGGACGCCCCCGAGCACCGCCACACCCAGCACGCCTTCCGCTTCGTCGTCGAGGGCGAGGGCGTGTGGACGGTCGTCGGCCGTGACCCGGTGGCCATGCGGCGCGGCGACTTCCTCCCGCAGGCCGGGTGGAACATGCACGCCCACCACAACGCCACCACCGAGCCGATGGCCTGGATCGACGGCCTGGACATCCCGTTCCAGTACACCAGCGAGTCCCAGTTCTTCGAGTTCGGCCGCGACGAGATCAGCGACGCCGAGCGGATCACCCCGGACCGGTCCCGCTCCGAGCGCCTGTGGGGCCACCCGGGACTGCGCCCGGTCGCCGCCGGCTCGGCCGCCCCCGGCACGCCCCTGCTGGCGTACCGCTGGGAGCACACCGACCGGGCGCTCACCGACCAGCTCGCCCTGGAGAAGGAAGGGTTCGACGGCACGGTCGAGCCCGGCCACGCCGCCGTCCGGTTCACCGACCCGTCGACCGGCGCCGACGTGCTGCCCACCATCCGCGCCGAGGTGCACCGCGTGGTCCGCGGCGCCGAGACCGCCCCGGTGCGCGAGACCGGTTCGTCCGTCTACCAGGTCTTCGACGGCTCCGGCACCGTCACCGTCGGCGACGTGTCCTGGTCCGTGACGCGCGGCGACCTGTTCGTCGTCCCGTCCTGGCAGCCGCTCTCCGTACGCTCCGAGGCCGGTGCCACCGACTCCGACTCGGGCGCCCTGGACCTGTTCCGGTTCAGCGACTCCCCGATCTTCGAAGCCCTCCGGCTCGACCGTACCCACGTGGAAGGAACCACCCGCTCATGAAGCTCGCCACCCTCCGTACCGACGGCACCACCAAGGCCGTCCGGCTCGACGGTGACGTCCTGGTCGACCTCGGGTTCCCCGACGTGGGCACCCTGCTCGCGCAGGACGACTGGGCCGAGCGCGCCGCCGCCCCCGCCGGCGACGCGACGACCTACCCCGCCGAGGGCGCCGATTTCGCCCCCGTGGTCCCGCAGCCCTCCAAGGTGGTGTGCGTCGGCCTCAACTACCGCAACCACATCCAGGAGATGGGTCGGGACCTGCCCGAACACCCCACCCTGTTCGCGAAGTTCGCCGACTCCCTGATCGGCGCGGGCGACGACATCGTCCGCCCCGAGGAGACCGAGCAGTTCGACTGGGAGGTCGAACTCGCCGTCGTCGTCGGCAAGCAGGTCCGCCGCGCCAAGGGCGAGCAGGCCGAGCAGGCCATCGCCGGCTTCACCGTGCTCAACGACATCACCACGCGCGACTGGCAGTTCCGCACCCGCGAGTGGCTCCAGGGCAAGACCTGGGACTCCACCACCCCCGTCGGCCCGTACCTGGTGACCCCCGACGAGCTGCCCGGCGGCGTCCGCCCCGCGCTCGACGTCACGCTCACCGTGGACGGCGAGGTCATGCAGTCCGACAACACCGGTGACCTGCTCTTCGACCCGGTCGCCCTGGTCGAGTACGTCTCCACGATCATCCGCCTCAACCCCGGCGACATCATCGCCACCGGCACCCCCGGCGGCGTCGGCCACGCCCGCAAGCCCGCCCGCTACCTGCTCGGCGGCGAGACCGTGGTCACCGAGGTCCAGGGCATCGGCCGGCTGGAGAACAAGGTCGTCGAGGAGAAGCAGGCCTGATGCCCCGCACGTTCGACGACGCCCGCCGCTGGGCGGAGCTCGGCACGAACCTGGTGCTCGAGGCCACCGCCGGCTTCGACGACGAGGCCTACGACGTGCCCAGCGGCCTGCCCGGCTGGCGGCGCAGGCAGCTCGTCGCCCACGTCGCCGCCAACGCGGACGCCCTCGGCAACCTCGTGCACTGGGCCGCCACCGGCGAAGAGACCCCGATGTACGCCTCCCCCGAGGAGCGGGCCGCCGGCATCGAGCGCGGCCTCGGGATGCCCGCCGCCGAACTCACCGGATGGCTGCGCGGGTCCGCCGCCGAACTCGCCGCGTCGACGGCGAAGCTCAGCGACGGCCAGTGGCAGTCCCAGGTCGTGACGGCGCAGGGCCGTACGGTGCCCGCCACCGAACTGCCCTGGATGCGCTCCCGCGAGGTGTGCGTCCACGCCGTCGACCTGGGCACCGGCATCACCTTCGCCGACCTGCCGGCCGACTTCCTCGCCGCACTCTGCGACGACGTCATCGCCAAGCGCGCCAAGGCCCCCGGCCCGGCGCTGCGCCTGACGGAGACCGACACCGGAGAGGTCCGGGAACTCCCCGGCGACGGCGAGCCGACCGTGCTCACCGGCCCGCTCGCCGAGATCACGGCCTACCTCACCGGGCGCAGGCACGCCCTCACCGCCCCCGACGGCGGCCCGGCCCCCACCCTGGGTCCCTGGCTCTGACCGACGGCGCCGGACCCCGGCGCGGCCAGGCAGAGCAGGGTCCCCTGCTCAGACAGGAAAAAACGATGTCCCCTGCAACCCCTCCCACCGAAGGCCGACCCGACGTCCTCATCGTCGGCGGTGGCATCGGTGGCCTCAGCACCGCCTTCGCCCTCGCCCGGGAGGGGCTGCGCATCCGCGTTCTCGAACGCGCTCCGGAGTTCGGCGAGGTCGGCGCCGGCCTCCAGATCGCGCCCAACTGCACCCGCATCCTCGACGAGTACGGGCTGCTCGACGAGGCCAAGGAACTCGGCGTGGTCCCCGAGAGCATGGCCATGCGTGACGCGCTCGACTCCAGCGAGCTGGTCCGCCTCGACCTGGGCGAGCTCGAGCGCCGCTACGGCTTCCCGTACATGGTCATCCACCGCAGCGACCTGCACGCGATCTTCCTGCGGGCCTGTCGGAGGGCCGGCGTGGACCTGGTGACCGACCAGACGGTCGTCGACTACGAGAACACAGCCGACGGCGCCCGCGTCACCCTGGCCGACGGCCGCACCGAGGAGGCGCCGCTCGTCATCGCCGCCGACGGACTGCGCTCTGTGGCCCGGCAGAAGCTGGTCGGCGACGACGTGGTCAGCTCCGACTACGTGGCCTACCGGGCGGCCGTCCCGATCGAGCAGGTCCGCGACAACGGCATCGCCGAGAAGGACGTCACCGTCTACATCGGCCCCCGCTGCCACTTCGTCCAGTACGCGCTGCGCGGCGGCGAGATGTTCAACCAGGTCGCCGTGTTCCAGTCGCCCAAGGCCCTCGCCGGGCAGGAGGACTGGGGCACCCCCGACGAGCTCGACGCGGCCTTCGAGGGGACCTGCGAGACCGTGGGCAAGGGCATCCCGCTGATGTGGCGGGACCGCTGGTGGCAGATGATGGACCGCGACCCGATCGACACCTGGGTGCACGGCCGCATCGCCCTGCTCGGCGACGCCGCCCACCCGCCGCTGCAGTACATGGCACAGGGCGCGATCATGGCGATCGAGGACGGCTGGGTCCTCTCCCGGCACGTCGCCCGGCTGCGCGCCGAGGGCACCGACCCCTCGGCCGTCGACTGGGACGCCGCGCTGGCCGCGTACGAGGCGGTCCGCGTCGAGCACTGCCGCCGGGTGCTGACGACCGCCCGCGCCTGGGGCGAACTGTGGCACCTCGAGGGCGCGCAGCGGCTGCAGCGCAACGCGATCATGCGTGAGATCGACCCCGCCGAGTGGGCCTTCACCGACTGGGTCTACGGACCCACCGCGCTGTTCCCGGACGAGGAACCCGCCATGTTCACCCCCATACCGCTGGCCTCGGCCCGCGTCGAGGGGAACAACCCGGCAGCGACCGGCGCCGCGGCCTAGGCCACGGAAACCGGCGCGGCCCCGCCCGCGGGCGGCACGACCCGCTGACCACGGGAGCCGAACACGAGAGCGCCGGCCGGTCCGCGACATGCGGACCGGCCGGCGCTCTGTCGTGCCCACCCCCGGCGGCGTGCGGTCAGCCCCCGGTCGGCTGCATCAACCGGGCCAGCAGGTCGTCCAGGGTGACCAGACCGGTGAGCCGGCCCGCGTCGTCGCGGACGACCGCCAGCGTGCCCCGGCGCCGGCGCAGCGCGTCGATCGCGTCGGCGACCGTGGTGCCGTCCGTCAGCTCGGGCACCGGGCGGGCCAGCTCACGGGCGCTGGTGGCGCGACCGCGGGCACGGGCGACCAGGGCGTCGCGCGCGTGGACCGAGCCGAGGACGGTGCCGCCCTCGCGGACGAGCAGCCGGGTGCGGTCGTGCGCGGTGGCCACCCGCAGCACCTCCTCGACACCCGCGTCCCCCTCGACGGAGATGATCTCCTCGGCCGGGATCCGCAGGGCGGCGACCGGGGTGTCGGGCTCGGTCAGCGAACGGGTGAGCAACTGCGAGTCCGTCTTGCTGATCAGGCCGAGCCGCTCCGACTCCGCCACCAGATGGGTGAGCTGCTCCCGGTCGTGGACCGAGGCCAGCTCGTCGCGCGGGCTCACCCGGCACATCCGCACCAGGGCGTTGCTCACCACGTTCAACACGTGGATCAGCGGCCGGACGGCCTTCACCACCGCCCGGAACGAGGGGGCGAGCAGCATCGCGGAACGCTCCGGGTGGGCGATCGCCCACGACTTGGGCGCCATCTCGCCGACCACCATGTGCAGGAACACCACCACGGCCATCGCGACGGCGAACGCCACACCGTAGCTGACCGCGCTGGGCAGCCCCAGGGACTGCAGCAGCGGGTCCAGCTGGTGCGAGATCGCGGGCTTGGACACCGAGCCCAGACCCAGCGTGCACACCGTGATGCCCAGCTGGGCACCGGCCAGCATGAGCGACAGCTCGCGCATCCCGGCCAGCGCGGCACCGGCGCCGCGCCGTCCCTCGGCCGCCGCCTTCTCCATCCGGTGCCGTCGGGCGGCGACCAGCGCGAACTCGGCCGCCACGAAGAACCCGCTGCCGATCAGCAGCAGCACGGTCACGAAGAGAGCCATCGGGAAACTCATGCGGGCTCCTCCGCCGTGTGCTCTTCCCGGGCCAGGAGCGTGATCCGCGCCCGCTCGGCGACATGCCGGTCCAGGGTGCGTACGTCGATCACCGCGTGGCCGCCCTTGGGCAGTTCGACGGTGACCCGGTCACCCACGGTGGGGAAACGGCCCAGCCGGTCCACGATCAGCCCGGCCACCGTCTCGTAGTCGTCCTCCTCGGGCAGCCGGACGCCGGTCGCCTCGGCCACCTCGTCCAGCCGGCGGCCCGCGTCCACGAGCCAGCCCTCGCCGTCGGCCACCGCGAGCTCGGTGACCTTGTCGGACTCGTCGGCGATGTCACCGACCAGCTCCTCGGCGATGTCCTCGTAGGTGACGATGCCGGCCACACCGCCGTGCTCGTCGAGGACGACCGCGAACTCGTCGTCCTGCTCGCGCATCCGCGCGACCGCGTCCGGCAGCGGCAGTGTGTCCGGCAGCAGCAGGGGCCGCCGGGCCATCGCCCCGGCCGTGGCGCCCGTGAGCCGCCCGGCGGGCACCGCCATCAGCTCGCGCACGCCCAGCACCCCCGTGACGTCGTCGGGGTGATCCCCGAGCACGGGGTAGTTGGAGTGGCCGTGTTCGGCGATCAGGGCGACCGCCTCGTCGGCGTTCGCCTCCCCGCGCACGAAGACGGCGTCCGCGCGCGGCACCATCACCGCGTGCAGGGTGCGCTCGGAGAACTCCAGCGCGTGGTCCAGCAGGGTGGCGGTGTCCCCGGGCAGCGCCCCGTTCTCGTGGGACTCGCCGATCAGATGGCCGAGCTCCTCCAGCGTGGCGCCGTGGTGCAGCTCCTCGACCGGCTCGATGCCGATGCGGCGCAGCAGCCGGGAGGCCGCGTTGTCGAAGATCCGCACCAACGGCCCGACGACCTTCAGATAGGCCAGGGTCGAGCCGGCCAGCGCCTTCGCCAGCCGCTCGGGCACGGCGATGGCGAGGTTCTTCGGGGCCAGCTCGCCGAGCACCATCTGGACGATCGTGGCCAGCACGAAGGCGAGCACGACGGAGATGCCGCTCACCGCCGAGTCCGGCAGTCCGAGGCCGGACAGCGCCGGCCTGAGCAGCGCGGACACCGACGGCTCGGCGATGAAGCCGACGATCAGACCGGTGACGGTGATGCCGAGCTGGGCGCCCGACAGCATGAAGGACAGCCGCTCCAGCACCTTCAGCGCGCGGGCGGCCCTGCGGTCCCCGGCCTCGGCCTCACGGGTGAGCGTGAGCCGGTCCACGGAGACGTAGGCGAACTCCTGGGCGACGAAGTAGCCGGTGCCGGCGGTCAGCACGAACACGGCGAACAGGCCCCACAGGGCCTCCACGGCACTCATCCAGCACCACCCCGCCGGGTGCCGATTCCAACGGTTTCATGACGGGGCGGTCCGGGACTGTGTCCCGGGGGGTCCGTCGATCTGCCGGACACGTACGTGGCTCCTCGTTGTTCCTGTGGGTCGGGTCTGTCGGCGGTCCAACGATCCTGACGGGAGCCATGTTCCCGCGACGGGCCGGACCGCACCCCTCGGGAGTGCGGTCCGGCCTGCGGCTCAGAGGTCGAACTCGTGGGGCGGCAGCCCCAGCGCGAAGCACGCCTCGCGGACGACCGCCTGCTCGTTCTGGTCGAAGTCGCCGTCGGCGCCGCCGATGACGATGCCGATCTGGATCACGGCGCGCGCCTCGGCGGGCTTCTTCTTCGCCTTCGCGACCTCCTGCAGCACGCTCACCTTGCCGAAGGCGAAGTCCGCGGTCAGCTTGTCGAGGTTCTCCTCGAAACGGCGGCGCAGATCGTCCGCGGGGAAGTTCCGCAGCACGTCGTTGGTGGAGATGAGCTGAGCCACCCGCTGCCGCTCGGAGGGATCGACCGAACCGTCGGCGGCGGCGACCAGAGCGCACATGGCCATGCTCGCGTCGCGGAACGCACCGCTCTTCAGATCGTTCTTCTTCGCGTCGAGCTGGTTCTGCATCTGCGACGCGGACTCCTTGATGCGGTCCCACAGGGCCATGCGTACTCCAAGTGTTCGGGTGCGGGGCACCGGCTTCACGCCGTGCGGTCTGTCGGGCCCCGGACGGTGTCGACGGTAAATATCTACAGCAGTGTAGAAGTTAACGGATCCGGAACCGGTTCCGGCGCAGAAGGCCACACCCCGGGCGCACCGAGGTGGCGGAGTGTGTCGCATTGGGCCGAACGGGTGACCATGCGTAAGAATTGGCCGATGCAGACCATCAGCGCGACCCGGGACGGAGCATGCCGGTGAACAGCCATGACGTCACCGACGAACAGTGGGAGGGACTGGCCCAGGTCGTTCCGCTGCGGGGCCGGGACGCCTGGCCGTCCTCCGTGGGCCACCGCTCCCTGCCGGAGGCCGAGACCGAGACACGCCGCCGCCTCGTCGTCCTGCGGGTGAACGTGTTCGCGGACGCCCGCGACGTCGCGGAGACCCTGATGGCCGGGATACCGGTCCTGCTCGACCTGAGCAGCGCGGAGGGCGACGTCGCCAAACGGGTACTGGACTTCAGCACGGGCGTCGTCTTCGGCCTGGGCAGCGGCATGCACCGCGTCGACCGCAACGTCTTCCTGCTGACCCCGGCCGACACCGAGGTGACCGGACTGATGGAGGGCATGGGGATCCCCGGGAACGGGCGGGGCTCCCGGCAGGGGTGAGCCGCCGGGAGCCGGCCGGGGTGAGCCGTCCGGAGTCGGCCGGGGGTGCCGGGAGCCGATCAGGATGTCGCCCGATCGGGGGAAGACCGCACAAGCGGAACGGTTCGCCCCGTACCGGAACCCTTACCTTCCGCACATGACCCCGTCCCTCCCGTCGCCGTCCTCCGCCCCTTCCTCCAGGCCCGCGCCGATCCCCTTCCCGCCGCCCTCCCCGGCTTCTTCGTCTGCCGCGTCCACCGTGTCCACCGTGCCCTCCGGCACCGACACCACCCAGGGGCACCCCGACCGGCCGCGCGTCACCGAGCTGCTGCTGTCCGCGTTCGCCGGGCACCGCAACGTCGGGCTCCCGCTCGGCCCGCTCACCCTGCTCGCCGGGGCCAGCGGCAGCGGCAAGACCAGCGCGCTGCGGGCCTACGAGGCGCTCGCCCGGCTCGGCGGCGGGGCCGAGCTGTGGGAGGCGTTCCCCGAGCCGGACGCGTGCGTGCCGGAGCGGGCCCGTGCCGACGCGCAGCGCCGCCGGGGCTTCCGGATCGGCTGCACCGCCGACGGCCCCGAGGGCCCGGTCCGGCTGGAGGTCGCCGTGCAGGCCGAACCGGAGCTGCGGATCGTGGGGGAACGGCTGACGGCGGACGGCGTGGTCCTGCTGGAGACCGCGCTGCGCGACCCCGGCCGGCGCACCGTGCAGGCCGCGTGGCACACGGCCGGGTCGACACCGGTCACCCGGGGCCCGCTGCCCGACGACCGGCTCGGCACCGCGCTGCTCCCGTTGCGCGTCGCGGGCAAGACGCCCGGACAGCGCAGGGTGCTGGCCGCCGCCGAACAGATGGTGGTCGCCCTGCGCTCCGTCTTCGCCTGCGACCCCCGCCCCGACCGCATGCGCGGCCCGGTGCCGCTCGGCAGCGGGCGGCTGCTCGGCGGCTGCGGCAACCTCGCCGACGCGCTGTGGCGCACCCGGGCCGAGTGCGCGATCCGGTACGGGCTCCTGGTGTCCGCCGTGCGCGCGGGATGCGCCGGCCCGGTCGCCGGGCTGCACGCCGAACCGTACGGCGCGGGATTGGTCCGCGCCCTGCTCGACCGGGGCGACGGCGTCCGCACCGACCTCGTCCGGCTGGGGGAGGGAGAGCTGCGCTACGTCGCCCTCGCACTGGTGCTGCTCACCGGGCCCGGTGTACTGGAGGTCGACGCGCCCGGCGAGGTGCCCGCCGCGCTGCAGACGCTCACCGTGCTCGCCGACGGGTTCGACCGGGGACTGGACCCGCTCCAGCGCGCGGAACTGCTGCGGCTGGCGGCACGGATGTGCGAACGCGGACACATCCGGCTGGTCGGCACGGTGAGCGACGCATCCTGGGCCGCGGGGGTGGGCGGAGTGACGGTGATAGACCTGAACCGTGACTGACCCGACCGACCCCACCGACCCGACCGTCCCGCGCGCCCCGCTCGACATCGCCGGACTCCAGCGCAGGCTCGCCGAGTTCGCTGCCGCGCGGAACTGGCAGCCGTACCACACGCCGAAGAACCTCGTCACGGCTCTCAGTGTGGAGGCGTCCGAACTGGTCGAGATCTTCCAGTGGTTGACGCCTGAGGAGTCGGCCCGGGTGATGGACGACCCGGACACCGCGCATCGCGTCACCGACGAGGTGGCCGACGTGCTCGCGTACCTCCTCCAACTGTGCGAGGTGCTCGGCGTCGACCCGTTGACCGCACTGGACGCCAAGATCGACCGCAACGAACGCCGCTTCCCGGTCTGAACCGCACCCGCCCGGAGACGAACCCCCTCCATTACGCTCCGTGTTCGATATGTCGACTGTTTGTGAATTCTTGTCCCCAGATCTCCACCTTCTCCGTGGCTTTTTGACTGAACAAGACTCACTCTGGGTAATGAGCAGGGAAGTTGGATGGACGCGTGGGCAGCGCGTCGGACAGACAGGGGCAGCGCATATGGACGCTGTGCGGCTGATAGCGGAGAGCAGACGGGCCCTGACCGCTGCCGGCGACGTGCCGGAGCTCTCGGCGGAGGTGTGGCAGGCCCAGGCCCTCGCCCAGGCGATAGGGAGCCGCCTCGCGGTCGCCGGCCCGCCCGAACTACGCGGCGAGGCACTGGGCCTGACCGAACTGGCGGGCCGCGGCTGCGCTGTCCTGGACACCCCGCCCTTGGCCCCCGCCGACCTGCGCGCGGCCCGGCTCACCGAACTGGGTGACGCCCGGCAGACCCTGACCCACCTCGGAGGACTGCTCGGCGAGGTCGGCATCGCGCTGGTCGGCCTCGCCTGCTCCGCGGACGACGAGTCCGCGTACTGGCAGTGCGTGGAGGCCATCGACGCGGCGGACGAGTCCCGCGACCGTGTCCTGGAAATGCTCCGCAAACTCGCGGACCGCGCCCGCGCCCTGTCGGAACGCGAGGCGGAACGCACCTGAAGGTCCTCCCGATATCGCGGACATATCGAAAACCGCATACGCCACCGCAACCGTCCCCCGGCTCCAATGGAGGCATGAACCACGACGCACCCCCGTCGGCACCGCCCCGCCGCACACGCAGGACCATGTTCCTCGGCCTGGCGCTCCTCGCCCTGGCGAGCGCCCTGTTCACCGTGCGGCGGCCGCTCATGATGTCCGCCCCGATGTGCATGGCCGGGCGGTGGCACGGCTGCCTCGACACGTTCAACGGCGTGGTGCTCGTCACCTTGGCCACGCTGCCGGTGGCCGCACTGGTGGTGTGGGCGCTCGCGCGCCGTCGGCGGGCCGCCGGTGTCGCATCGGCGTGGCGGATGTCGCTGGCCGAGGTGGGCATGGTCCACGGGACGGTGCCGTTCCTCTGGATGACCATGATGCCGGGCGCCGGGGCCGGCATCGTCCCCGGCCGGGTCAGCCTGGTACCTCTGCGGGACCTGCTCACGATGGGGACACTCGGCATCGCCGGCAACCTGCTGGTCTTCGCGTCGCTGGGGTTCTTCGCCCCGATGCGGTACGCGGCGCTGGCGTCCGTACCGCGGATCCTGGCACTCGGGGCGGGCTGCTCGGTCCTGGTCGAAACCGCACAGTACGTCCTGCGGCTGGACCGGGTCTCCTCCGTGGACGACGTCCTGGTCAACGCCACCGGCGCCGCGCTGGCCGCCCTGGCGTCGCGCCGCTGGTGGCGCACCACGACCGAAGCACCGTCGGAGCAACCACGCCCCGAGCCCGTACCGGCAGGCTGAGCCGCGTCTCCGGTGCGCACACGTCCTCGTATACATCGCCGATATGTCGTGCCGCCTAGGCTTCTGACATGCGCGTACTGATCGTGGAGGACGAGCCCTACCTGGCAGAAGCCGTCCGTGACGGCCTCCGGCTGGAGGCGATCGCCGCCGACATCGCCGGTGACGGCGACTCCGCCCTGGAACTGCTCGGCGTCCACTCCTACGACCTCGCGATCCTCGACCGCGACATCCCCGGCCCTTCCGGCGACGAGGTCGCCCGGCACATCGTCGCCTCCGGCAGCGGCATCCCGATCCTCATGCTCACCGCCGCCGACCGGATCGACGACAAGGCGTCCGGATTCGAGCTCGGTGCCGACGACTACCTCACCAAGCCGTTCGAGCTGCGCGAACTGGTCCTGCGGCTGCGGGCGCTCGACCGCAGGCGCGCGTACGCCCGGCCCCCGGTCCGCGAGATCGCGGGCCTGCGCCTCGACCCCTTCCGCCGGGAGGTCTTCCGCGACGGACGCCACGTCGCGCTCACCCGCAAACAGTTCGCCGTGCTCGAAGTCCTCGTCGCCGCCGAAGGCGGGGTCCTCAGCGCCGAGGAGCTGCTGGAACGGGCCTGGGACGAGAACGCCGACCCCTTCACCAACGCCGTCCGCATCACCGTCTCCGCACTGCGCAAACGGCTCGGCGAACCATGGATCATCGCCACGGTCCCGGGCGTCGGCTACCGCATCGACACCACCCGTCCCGACACCACCGGCCCCGACTGCGCGCATGCCTAGACGCCCAGGGCTCAGCACCCGACTGAAACTCACCCTCAGCTACGCCGGGTTCCTCGCCGTCGCCGGCGCCCTCCTGCTGGCCGTGGTGTGGGTGTTCCTGCTGCGCTACATCCCCGACAACTCCCAGGGCCTTCTCGGGATCTCACCCAACCGCTACCTCCTGGTGCGCATCTTCACCCCCGCCGCGGCCGTGGCGATGGCCTTCCTGCTCGTGTTCGGCCTCGTCGGGGGATGGATCCTCGCCGGCCGGATGCTCGCACCGCTCACCCGGATCACGGACGCGGCACGGACGGCCGGGAACGGATCGCTGTCCCACCGGATCCGCATGGAGGGCCGCCAGGACGAATTCCGCGAACTCGCCGACGTGTTCGACACCATGCTCGAACAACTCGAGTCGCACGTCGCCGAGCAGCAGAGGTTCGCCGCGAACGCCTCCCACGAACTACGCACCCCGCTGGCCATCTCCCAGGCCCTGCTCGACGTCGCCCGCAAGGACGACGACCCCGCCCGGGACCAGGGAGAACTCCTCCGACGCCTGCAGACCGTCAACACGCGCGCGATCGGTCTCACCGAGGCCCTCCTGCTGCTCAGCCGCAGCGACCGCGGAAACTTCACCCGCGAGAGCGTCGACCTCTCCCTCCTCGCCGAAGAGGCCGCCGAAACCCTGCTCCCCCTCGCCGAACAACGCGGGATCACCCTCGACGTCACCGGCGGAACGACCCGGACCGGCGGCTCCGCTGAACTCCTGCTCCGCATGGTGACGAACCTCCTCCAGAACGCCGTCGTCCACAACCTCCCCACCGGCGGTACCGTCACGGTCCACACCGAGACGCAGGGCGGCACGAGCGTGCTGCGGGTCGAGAACACGGGGCCCCCGCTCCCACCGGAACTGATCCCGACCCTCACCGAACCCTTCCAGCGCGCAACGGAACGCGCACGCACCGACGAGCACGCAGGCGTCGGCCTCGGCCTCGCCCTGGTGCACAGCATCATCCGCGCCCACGACGGAACCCTCGACCTCACCCCCCGCCCCACCGGCGGCCTCCTCGCCACGGTCCGGCTTCCCGACACGCCGTAGGCACCGTCCCCGACGGGACCGGCCCGACCGCACCGGGCCCGACCAGGCAGGATGAAGACATGGATCTCCGTATCTTCACCGAGCCCCAGCAGGGGGCGACCTACGACACCTTGCTCACCGTCGCCAAGGCCACCGAGGACCTCGGCTTCGACGCCTTCTTCCGCTCCGACCACTACGTCAAAATGGGCTCCGGCGACGGACTGCCCGGCCCCACCGACGCCTGGATCACCCTGGCCGGCCTCGCCCGCGAGACCCGGCGCATCCGGCTCGGCACCCTGATGACCGCCGGCACCTTCCGCCTCCCCGGCGTCCTCGCCATCCAGGTCGCCCAGGTGGACCAGATGTCCGGCGGCCGCATCGAACTCGGCCTGGGCGCGGGCTGGTTCGAGGAGGAGCACACGGCGTACGGCATCCCCTTCCCCAAGGAGAAGCTCGCCCGCCTGGAGGAGCAGCTGGAGATCGTCACCGGGCTGTGGGCCACCGAGCCCGGCCAGACCTACGACTTCCACGGCACCTACTACGACCTCACGAACTCCCCGGCGCTCCCCAAGCCCGCCCAGTCGAAGGTCCCGGTCCTCATCGGCGGCCACGGCGCCGTCCGCACCCCCCGGCTCGCCGCGCGGTACGCCGACGAGTTCAACATGCCCTTCGCCTCCCTCGAGGACAGCGAGCGCCAGTTCGGCCGGGTACGCGCCGCCGCCCAGGAAGCCGGCCGCGACCCCGGCGACCTCGTGTACTCCAACGCCCTGATCGCCTGCGTGGGCAAGGACGACCGGGAGATCGCCCGCCGCGCCGCCGCGATCGGCCGCGACCCCGACGAACTGCGCACCAACGGCCTGGCGGGCTCGCCCGCCGAGGTCGTCGACAAGATCGGCCGCTACACCGAGATCGGCTCCCGCCGCGTCTACCTCCAGATCCTCGACCTCTCCGACCTCGACCACCTGGAACTGATCTCCTCCCAGGTCCAGTCCCAGCTCTCCTAGCCCCTCCGGCCGCGCGAACAGACCACCCGCAGGCCTGCCCGCGCTCATGGCAGGCCTGCGGGTGGGAGAAGCCATCCGCTCACCGGACAGCGGCCCCGGTCGAGGAACGTCGAGCCGGTATCGGTGGCGGTTGCCTTCCTTCTGGGGTGGGGGGAGCCACTGCTTGTGAGAAGGTCACGCGTGTGATCAACCAGGAAGGCGGCCCTGGCCGCGAACTTGTGCTCGTCGACGGATTGAGCCCTGCGGACGTCGTGCTCGTTCATCGCGAGGCACTTTGCGTGCTGCGCTCCGGCATCGACACAGCCCACTTCGACGCCTACAGCGACGATGCCTGGCCGCCTGCGGTACTGCACTCCTACGAGCGCGCGCTGGTCTTGGCCCGGCAGGAGAGGGCGGACGGTATTCGCTCCCGGCGCGCCGATCCTGGGACGGGAATCGAGATCGACGTCCGTGACGACGCGCAGTTCGAGCTGCTGTTGGACCTGGCTCCTCACACGATCAACGCCGAAGGCTGGCGAGGAGACCGGCTCGTCTTCAGCGCCAGTGACTCGGGAACCGCTCTGTGGATGGCCGTCACGGACGAACAGGCAGCAGAACTCCTGGCCCGACTGGACGCGCTGGGAATCCCACCAACCGCGCTTTCGGCCCAGCCGCCTGGCCGCTGAAACGCAGGCACCAACCGCCTGAAGCAGCGGCGAAGGGGTGCCACCCGCCAATGGTGACTCAGCTCAGTGGACGTGGTGGTACGCGTGGTGGGGAGCCCCGAGTTGGCCCTTCGCTCCGTGCCCCGGCGGGATTCGGAACCTGCGACACCTGCTTGAGGAGCTCGATCGCTCCTCGGCACTGCCGGGGGGCCACCCGGCCACGCTGGTCATGCCGGACCGCCCAGGAGTGCCGGCGTCCGGCGTCGTTGATGTCACTCGTTGATGTCAGAACGGAGTAACCCGCGCGCGCTCGCTGGCACGATGGCCCGGTGGTTGACCTGGAGCGCATCAAGGCAGAGAGCGTGGCCTACTTCCGAGCACTCGATGAGAACGCCACCCTGCGACACCACTTCCGCCACGCTGACGAGGAAGGCGGTCTGTGGTACATCGAGGCCGTACCCGACCACGGCGAGTTGGTCGTCATCAAGCAAGCCGAGCTGACTCCGGCCGGCCGACTCCACCGGTACAGCTGGGAGCACCTGGAGGACGAGCACGGCGGCCTGACCGACCAAGCGATCGACCCTGAAGAAGATCTGCTGGAGACCGTCCCGGCCGAGGAGTTCCAACGGGTGTGGACTCGGTGAGCGGGCCGGACAACCGCTTTAGGAGAGAGGCGGGGAGTGGGGGCGCTGACCTGGAGCTTCGATACCTGGTCAGGCCACCGAGAACGCGACCGCGAGACACCCCCGTTGACCGTGGCTGACCCTTGTATCTGGCACGCCTGTGGCACGGGCTGCCCCCTGAAGCTCCTCAGTCCGTCGGGATCAGGTGCGCCCAGACGGTGCCGAGCCTCTTGAGCAGGGCACGCTGCTCGTCGATCCAGCCGCGGTCCACTTCGAGGGAGAGGGCCAGCCTGGTGCTCTGCTGGTCGGCGATGGTGACCGTGATCCCATCGTGGTCGTCCTCCCGCCAGTTCAGGCGGATGCCGATCTCGGCGACTCGTGCAGCCTCACGCCAGACGGCGTCGTGCCCCGCGGTGACCTCGTCCCATACGTGTGCCCAGCCGGCCAGGTCTCTTGGATCCACATGGGTGTCGAGGACACCGGCCACGAAATCGTTGTGGACCAGGAGTTGCCCCTTCATGTCCGGGATGCCCGGGGCATAGGAGTCGTTCAACTCGACCGCAACACTGCCGCCGTATCTACCGGTGATCCGCAGCAGTGCGAACCGCTCGGGCTCCTTCATGTCCCACCCCTGGGTGTTCGGTTCAGCGCTGATGCTGCGCACTCCAGACAGCACCACTGACGATGCCTGCCGCGCTCACCGTCTCACTGGATGACTCAAGACCTGTCTTCTTGCCCTGGGTCTTGCCGGGGATCTTGGTGAGCTGGGTTTTTGCTGGTCAGCGCCAGTATGCTCGCGCGCTTGGTGGTCGTCGTTGGTCGTCATTGGCGACTGTTGAGCAGCCTCGGACGGCCCAGAGACGGCCCAGACATCGGCCCGCTCGGCAGCCTACGAGCTGATGGGCAACTCCCGCGCTCGCTGGCGTGCTTGCGCTCGTAGTTCCTTCAATCGGCTGTGGAACGCGTTGTGGCGGTTCTGGTCGAGGTTCAGCGGGAGGTCGAGTTGGGAGATGAGCTGCGACTCCAGGTCCCACGGTTCGCTCTGCTCGATCCAGCACACTCGCGCGTTGTCCGCCATCCACTGGCTCAGGGTGGCTTCGCCGGCCTTGCCGAAGGTCATCCGTTTGCCGCTGCCCACGCGGCGCAGATCGAGTCCGAGCAGGCAGCCGAGGGTGAGCCGCAGGGTCGAGCCGGCTGCGTTGCCCCGGTAGTGGTAGCGCACCCGCTTGCGCAGGTTCTGGGTGCTGGTGCGGTTCGCCATGTACCGCGGGGCTATCCCGACGTAGAGCAGGCGCCCGGCGCCCAGGTCCGGGTGGGGCGGTTGCTTGAAGTGCCACCCGTAGACCCCTGCCGCCGCCGGGACGGGGCTCGGACGCGCCAAGACCTCCTGCGCTGACCACAACCGGTCGGGATTGACGAGAGCGGTAGCTTCCACGGAGCCTCCAGGCGTGTCACGGCTGATCGTCGCAGGTTACTGGTCGACGCTGACATGTGACATCAGCTTGGGAAGCTCGTGTGCTTCGGTCTTCGCTGCCTTACTGAACTGGGACGGAACGGTGTGTCCCGACTGGTTGGTCGCCGACCGATCGCCCGCTGTTCCCCGTGGTTCCCCGCACGATCCGGCACGCGTCTGGCACGCCTCTCGTCGGCTCCGGGGCTGGGCTCCGATGAGCTGTACCGACCCGCAGACCGCCCTACCGCCGGAATACGGGAACTTTCCGCCCCGGCGATGGGAGGATCACCGTGCCGGCGCGCCGTATCGAGGAGGGGGCCGAGGTGCTGTCCACCGAGCTGAAGCACACGTTTCAGATCGCCGCGCCGCCGGAGGAGGTCTTCGCGCACCTGGCCGAACCGTTGCACTACGTCGGCCTGTCGCCGCTCGTCGTTGCCGTCCGTGACGTGCGCCGCAACGGCGGCACCGTGAGCTACACGGCCGTGGAGCGTTTCCGCTTCCTGGGCGTCCTGCGGCACGACAACATCACCGACGTCACGCTCGTCGCCGTCCCGGACGGCCTCCCGCACTCCGCCGAGATCTTCGGGGAGGTCCGCAGCCCCGGCCGGGTCCGCATGAGCTACCGCTTCGCCATCGACCGCCACGAGGCCGGCAGCGTCGTCACCGACACCCTGCACCTGCGGACGCCCCCGGGCCTGCTGCGGTTCGCCGCCTCACAGGCGGGAGCGGTCCAGCGGGCCCGGGCCTGTGTTCTGACGGCCCGTCTGGCCCGGCCCGTTTGACGGCTTTCGTGCGGGCAGCCCGGTGGCGAAGGCCGTACGCAGGGTCGATCCTGAAGGCCTGGCTTGGCAGGATTCGGTCCTGCGACACCCGCTTGAGGAGTTCGATCCGAGCCCGCTCCGGTTGCTGCCGTCGACTGGTGCGACGACCGAGCAGAGTCGCTGGTGTACGCCTCCGTCCGGCGTCGTTGATGAAGCTCCTATAGACCGTCAAGCGCTCTGTGTGAGTGGTTTCGGTGTGTGGTGGGGACGGGTGAGGTGCTGGTAGACCTCGCGGGCGATGAAGCGTTTGAGGCAGCGGAGGATGTCCTTCTTGGACATGCCTTCGGCGGTGCGGCGGGCGACGTAGTTCCGGGTCCGCTGGTCGTAGCGCATGCGGACCAGCGCGATCATGTGGAGTGCGTGGTTGGCCCGGCGGTCGCCGCCGCGGTTGAGGCGGTGCCGGTTGGTGCGGCCCGAGCTGGCCTGGACGGGGGCTGCCGCGCACAGGTGCGCGAACGATGCTTCCGAGGTGAGCCGCTCGGGGTTGTCGCCGGCGGTGATCAGGAGCTGGGCGGCGGTCTCGGTGCCTACTCCGGACAGCGCGACCAGCGAGGGTGCTGCTTCGGCCACCAGCGACTTCAGTTCGGCATCGGCGTCGGCGATCTCCTCGGTGAGGTACTGGTGGCGGCGGGCCAGACGCCGCAGGGCGATCCTGACCGCGCAGGCCGGGTCGCGGGTGTCCGCGCCGGGCCGGGACCGTGACAGCTGCTTGATCAGCTCGGCGGGGGCCAGTGTGCGCAGCCGCTCACGGACTTCGCCCGGCGCGGTGATGATGAGGGTGCGGATCTGGTTGATGATCTGTGTGCGGGCCTTGACGGCCGAGCGGCGGACCACTCGCAACGCGCGGATGGCCTCCACGATGCCATCGCGGGTCTTGGGGGTCCCGCCAGCCCGGCCGGAGAGTACTGCTGTCGCCGCGGCGAAGGCGTCTACGGGATCGGACTTGCCATTGGCCCTGCGGGCTCGTCGGTCGGGGCGGTCCACCTCGATCACGGTGACCTGGTTCGCCCGCAGCACCCGGGCAAGTTCGGAGCCGTAGGCGCCGGTGCCCTCGACACCGACGGCCATGACCTCGCCGTGCGAGCGAAGCCACTGCAGTAGCCGACGGTAGCCGTCGTGAGTGGTGGGAAATGTCTCGGTGGCCAGGTGCCGGCCGATGGAGTCGATCACTGCGGCCTGGTGGAAGTCGGTGTGGGTGTCGACGCCGCCGATCACCGTTGTCTCTTCTGCCATGCTGATGAGTGCTGTCCTTCCGTGCGACGCATGAGGGATGGCACGCGCCGGTCGGGCGGGAGGACAAGACTGTGATGGGACCTTTGGCCGGGCTCCTATGAGGTCACAAACGCCCGACCGGCCGCGCGCAGGGCGGCGCCACCCGAGTCGGCCGACATGTCATCAACAAGACAGCCTGTGCGTCGGTCAGTCGGCGGGTCAGACCGCCTCGGGCAGCACCACCGACATCCTCACAGTCAGCCGTGGATGTCAGAGACCTTCTGATCCGTAGCTCTATGTAGATCGGTCGCGGACGGCTATTCCGGCCGTGCTACGGCCCTAGGAAGACGCCAACGGACAGGATTGGTTGCTGTGCTTCAGTGTTGTACGCCGATCCCTGTCAGGGTGTCATGTCCCGTCCCCGGGCCCCCTGCGATCCACGCGGTGCTCCTGGGGCATCGCGCCGCTTCGGCACTTCCGGTGGCGTCCGCCGCTTCGCTCGGAGAGGATCACCCGCATGGTTTCGACAATGACGAACATGACAGTGGACTGTGCAAACGCATACCAACTGGCCCATTTCTGGAGCGAGGTGACCGGACATCGGCCCGACCCCGAGGACGAACCGGGCGACGACGAGACGGAGATCATGCTGCCGGGCGGCCTGGCCCTGCACTTCAACGAAGTACCGGAACCGAAGGCAGGCAAGAACCGGCTTCACCTGTGCTTGCGTCCCGACACCTCGCGGGACGCGGAGGTCGAACGACTCCTGGCGCTGGGCGCCTCCCTGGTCGCCGATCACCGAAAGCCCAACGGCTGGGGGTGGGTCGTGCTCGCCGACCCGGAGGGCAATGAGTTCTGCATCCTCCTGGCCGAATCCGAACGAGCCGCACTGCCCCCAGTGTCCTCGTAGTCACGTAGTGGATACTCCTGCGTCACCGGCAGAGGCCATTGCTGCGGGATTGGCCTGAAGTTCCTCAACACTGCTTCACTGATCGGTACCTGCGCCGGTACCCGAAGCACCGTCCCTGAGCAGGGGAAGAGCCGTCGTCGACTGTCGTCATCTGTCATCGTTGAGCACCCCCGCACGGCCCAGAGACGGCCCGCCAGTGCGGCGGCGTGGGCGGCTTGGCCAGGTGTGATCGGCACCCTGGGCGCGGTGGCGGGCGGGTGGCAGGATCACGAGGGTGACCGATCATGGTGAGCTGACCCTGCGCGCCGGAGGCAAGTCCGTACGTGTGGCGATCGCGTTGTCCGCACTGGTGGCGATTGCGGCAGGGGTCGCGGCCGGACTCGGTGTTGCGCAGGCCGACAAGTGGGGGATCCTCTCCGGAACCGTCGCTGTGGCGGCCGTTGCGAGTGCCCTCGCGTTGCTCGGGCGCCGCGTGGAGGCGGGGCCGGCCGGACTGAGGTTTCGCACGGTGCTGCGATGGCACCGGCTGGAGTGGGACGAGATCGTCCACTTCGAGGAAGTACGGGTAGACAGCAGCGACTCCCGCAACCGCAGCACCCATCTCCGTGTCGCGGCCAAGCTGCGCGGCGGCACTGTCGTCTTTCTGCCGGTGCCGTACCTCGACGCCGCGGAGGCACCGCCCTTCGAGGAACAAGTGGCCCAGCTGCGCGCACTGCGCCGCCGCTACTCGCGCGGTACCTCGGCGCAGTAGCTGCGGGCCTTCGGCATCACCGTGTTCGTCACCGTCACCTGACGCGCCACGATCGAGCGGCGCTCAGTGCGGCCAACTATCGCGCTCACTGGCCAACTACCCAGACAGTCAACCGGGATACGACCCGGCGCTTAGAAGATGCGGGCAAGCCTTGGCAGGTCAACCCGATCGGCCTATGTCGGCACCATGCTGGGCTGCTGAGTGCCGCTGCCGTCCGCCGTCGTTGCCGTCAGCGCTGCCGTCAACGGTCACCTTATGACCACCGCGTTGGGAGCTCGCTCACCGGGGCGTGCGGCCTGCTCCGCACCCACGACGCTGAGGGATGGCGGTGCCCCTGTGGCCGTTCCAGTCCGTTGCCGTCCGGGGGTCTTGATGTCATCGGCTGATGTCACTTCGCTGAGCGCTGACGCGTTGTCAGTCGCCGCAACCTACGGCGACGCTGTCCCGCTGCGCGCTGCTGAGCTCTTGTGATGGCGACTGTCTGCGGATCACTGATCAGGTCATAGTCGTACAGCAGAAGCGCGTTGTCGTCCTCGGCGAGCAGGCGTCGCAACGTATCGATGTGACGCTCAGGGCTGGTGAGTAGCCGCTTCGACTCCAGCCAGGCGGCCGGACCACCATCGTCTTCCAGCACGGGACCACCGTAGTCAGCCGGCCCGGTGTCGTCTGCCAGTTCTCCGGGCTTAGGCATGGCGGTACCAGTGTCGCAGACCCAATCGGGTGACCTGGGGCTGACGCTCGCTACGACTGTTGTGAGGAGTCGTCACCGGTCGTCACTGAGCGGCGTCGGACGGCCCAGAGACGGCCCGGGGGCGATCACTCGTCAGCCGCCCGCCACTCGTCGAGCCGGACCTTGACCTGGTGGTTGTGAGCGGCGTGCCAGAAGACCTCACCACTGACGAGGGATCCTAGGCCCGGAAGGTCCATCCACTGCGGCATGGCCGTGATTTCCGCCAGCGCCATAGCGTTCGGCACACCATCTATACGTATGAAGACACCGAAGGGCTGACGACCGATGACCTCGCCGGTGATCCGGGTCCCTACGGGCAGGGCCGCGACGGTTGCCGCCCAGCTCCGCCGCACCTCGCCCGCGGCCGGCACGTCAGGACCCGTTGGCCACGCATACTCATCCATCGCTGGAGCATGACATCCCCGGCTGGCTGTTCCCCGGGGGTGTCGGTACCAGGTGGCAGGATGCCGGGCCATGACCGCACCGATCAGTGAGTCGTGGACGCGAATCGAGAACTGGCTGGCCGAGCACGCGCCAGCGACCTACGCCGCGCTGGCGCCGCCCGCGGATCCGGCGGACATCGCCGCGATCGAACGCGTCATCGGCCGGCCATTGCTGAGGCCCTTGGTGAGGTCGCTGCTGCGGCACGACGGTCTCCTCGACCAGCGGGGCTCGCTGCTGCCGGCGTTCTACCGACCGATGAGTGCACGCGAGATAGCGGCTGCCTGGCAACTTCTCACCGGCTTCTACGACCAGCGCACGGCGGATGAGAAAGGAGACGAGGCGGACTACGACTTCATGAAGATCGGGTCCAGCAGCGTCCTGTTCGGCCACCCGCAGTTGATCCCCATCGCGCGGGACGTCGGCGGGGGGCACCTCGTGCTGGACCACCGTCCCGAGATCGACCGGGGGCGCGTCCACGAAGCCGAGGCCGTGGAAGGCATCATGCGCGTATCGCATGAGATGTGGACGTCCCTGCCGGTGCTCATGGAGGCGATCGCCACGTCTCTCGAGACCAACCAGCCCCTCAACGGCTACACGCCGGTAGTGGACCAGGAGCAGAGGCTGCACTGGGACTTCATACCGCTGCGCAGTGACCGGACCGTGCATCGGTCATGACATAGCAGCGGATAGTGAGGTCGGGGGAGCCTCAAAGGGCGAGTCAACGCCGTCGGCGCGATCAATAGCCGAAGAAGTGAAGGGCCGGGTCTCTGACCTGCGGCCGTGTAATCGATCAACGCTGCGACCTGCGACTTAGCTGTCGACGGTTGTCGACGTTGGCCTCGTTGAGCACCCCCCGCACGGCTCAGAGACGGCCCGAGCGAGGGTGTCGCAGTGTGCCTCTCGATGCGCTGAAGTGGAGCTTCCCAAGTAGGGTGGGACACACGACGTGCTCATCGGCCGCCTTCCGCTGCTGACCTCTCCGTCGCCCCCCATGTGCGTCCGCTGCTGGTCGTGGCGTGACATTCCAAGCGCGGCTCGGGCACTGAATTCCCGTGGAGTGCGGATTCCCGGACAAGCGCTAGAGAGGTAATCATGGCCTTTGCCGCTGCCAAGGACGGCACACAGATCTACTTCAAGGACTGGGGGTCGGGCCCACCGGTGGTCTTTTCCCACGGCTGGCCACTGATCGCGGACGCGTGGGATCCGCAGCTGAAGCTGATGGTGGACAACGGCTTCCGGGTTGTGGCCCACGACCGGCGTGGGGGTGGACGCTCGGGCCAGCCCTGGAAGGGGAACGACCTCGACACGTACGCTGAAGATCTGGCCTCGGTCATCGAGACCCTCGACCTTCGTGACGTCATCCTGGTCGGTCACTCGACCGGCGGGGGAGAGGTCACACGCTACATCGGCCGACACGGCTCCAGTCGTGTCACCAAGGCGGTTCTGCTCGGCGCGATCCCCCCGTTGATGCTCAAGACGGAAGAGAACCCGCAGGGGCTGCCGATCGACGTCTTCGACGAGCTCCGAAAAGGCGTGCTGACGGACCGTTCCCAGTTCTACAAGGACCTCAGTGCTCCCTTCTACGGCGCCAACCGCGAAGGATCGACCGTTTCGCAGGGGACCCGCGACGAGTTCTGGCTCTGGAGCATGACGGTGGGCATCATGGGCGCCCACGACTGCATCAAGGCGTTCTCCGAGACCGACCTCACTGAGGACCTCAAGAAGTTCGACATCCCCACGCTGATCATTCACGGTGACGACGACCAGATCGTTCCCATCGTGGCATCCGCGAATAAATCGTCGCAGCTCGTCAAGGACGTGACCTTCAAGGTCTACCCGGGTGCTCCGCACGGCTTGTCGATGGTTCCCGAGTTCGCGGGACGGTTCAATGCCGACCTCCTCGAATTCGCACGCGGCTGACCGGCCACGCCTCGTCGCTCACTGGTCTTCTCGCGTTCTGGCCTGCGGATGCCCGCCCGCAAGCCTCGACCGTCAGGCGCAGCCGGCGGATCAGCTCGTGTGCGCCGGCCGTGGGACTTCGCCGCGCACCACGGCGTGAGACCGCGTCAAATGTGGTGCCGGTCCAGTCACGGGGCCGGCTCGTCGTCGGTACCTGCCCCGCTCCCTGCCCGCCCCGCTCCTCAGCTTCCACGCCGAAGAGCAGGGGAAGGGCGCCGAAGACCGGGAAGAGGGTGACGCGGGCCTGATCGACTTCGTTCGGCCCTTTTGGTCCTCGAGCACGGCTGGGGGCCAGTCGCGATCATGCGATTGGCCCCCAGCTCAGCGTCGGGGTGGAGGGATGTGAATTTACGACCTCTTCGTCCCGAAGCAAGTCGGTGGTGTACCCGACCTCGGTTCCCTGTGTCCTTTTATCGGGGGGTGATCGTCAACCCCGTCTCTGTGAGGCAGCCGTCTATGAGGTGGCTGCGGTACTGGATATGGCGGAGGCCACTTCGTATGCGCTGCATGAGGTGCTCCGGGGTGGTGAACGCGACGTTGGAGAGCCAGCCACGCCGCAGCAGGGACCAGATGCCCTCGACGGGGTTGAGATCGGGTGCGTAGGACGGCAGGTAGTAGATGGTCAGCCAGTCCCGCGTCTCGGCGAACTCCCTTAGCCCTGCGGCCTTGTGAACGTTGAGGTTGTCCCAGACGAGGACGATCGGGCCGCCGAGCTGGGTGCGGGCAGCGATGAGCAGGTCGCGGTAGTCGCGCCAGGAGAAGCTCTTGCGTCCGTCGCGGTTTCCGTCGTCGCGGCGGGGACGGTAGATCAGCCGTGACCTGTGCCCGGGTTTGTAGCAGGTCAGCGCGGCAATGGAGATGCGTCTGCGGGAGCGGCCGCGGACCCGCACCACCGGGGTGCGTCCTCGCCGCGACCACGTCTTCGCGTGCGGCGGCGTCATGGAGAAACCGGCTTCGTCCTCGAAGACGAGCCAGGCTCCACGGGCCGCCGCGAGTCTTCCGCGCAGGGCCGCACTCCCCCGCCAGCGGGGGCACCCCCACCTTCACCCAGCCGGCGACGGCCTCCTCGTCCCGCTCCAGGGCCTGGCGGACAGGGACCTGGCGCGACCAGCCGTTACCCACCAGGAGCTTGCACACACCCTGGACCGTGTAGGTCATAGGGAAGCGCCGACCGATCACGGTCTTGATCCGGCCCGGCGTCCACCGCTGGTCCTCCCAGCCATGCGTGGCCGGCCCTTTGGCGAGCTCCCGCTCCAGTTGGGCGAACTGCTCGTGGCTCAGCCGCGGCAGCGATGCCGGGCCGCTGGAAGTCAGGGCCCGAAAACCGCCCTCGGCCCACGTTCGGCGCCACCGCTGCACCGACCGGACGCTGACTCGCAGCTCCTTGGCGACCATCGCGCTGGTCTCACCACACTCGAACCGCTCGGCCGCCTCCAGCCGTAACCGTTCCCGGAACTCCCGACGCTCGGCGGTCAGGGCCAGCGGTCGGAGGGGTCGTGGACGGCGCCCGCGGCGGTCAGGGCGTCCCAGACCTGCGTGCGTACAGCCTGCTTGGCGCGGTCCAGGGAGTTGGCTGCCACCGGTGTCTCCTTCTCTCTTCTGCACTGCCGTCATCAAGCTGAACAGTCTGTCGTGGACCCCTGCGACTGACACTTCTGCGGATGCATGAACCCCGTTATCTGACCAGGAGTCAGGAAGCTGGCTGTGCTGGTGATCATCCGCAGGAAGGATGTAAGACGCGTTGATGACCCATGAGGATTACCCCGGGAACGGTTCGCCACCAGGAAGGGAAAGCCTTGCGCATCAACCGACTTGCCGGAGTCGTCCTCGGCGCCGCGCTGTTAATGGTCACCGCGGTGCCGACGGCATCGGCCGACACCGAAACCGCCTCGTCGACGGCCGGGTCCTTGGACCGCGCCGCTCTGCGCACCACGCTCGACGCTGTCCATGAAGCAGGCATGTACGGCAGCTACTCGTCCGTTCGTGAGGGGACTGAGCGGTGGACCGGCGCGTCCGGGCTCGCCGACGTGGACACCCGGCGTCCGGTCAAGCCCGGCATGCGGCACCGAGTGGGCAGCATCAGCAAGACGTTCACCGCTGTCGCGGTGCTCCAGCAGGTGGAGCGCGGCCGGATCCGGCTCGACGCGCCGGTCGGCGAGTACCTCCCGGACCTGGTCAAGGGAGAGCGGGGCCGGGACGTGACCGTACGGATGCTCCTCAACCACACCAGTGGCATCGGCGACTATTTCCTGGGAGCTTTCCCCTCCTTCGCCGACGACTCCACGGCCGGCCTCGACGAGGAACGCTTCCGTTCCATCCGGCCCGAGGAACTGGTGCGGCTCGGTCTGGCGGCACCCGCCACGGGACGGCCCGGCGAGCAGCCGGGGTCGTACTCCAACACCAACTACGTGATCGCCGGGCTGCTCCTGGAGAAGGTCACCGGCCAGAACGCCGGGACGTACATCACCCGCAATGTCATGGACCGGGCCGGGCTGCACGCGACCTCCTACCCGCGCACCCCGTACATCAAGGGCCCGCACTCCCGGATGTACGAGTCGTTCTACGGCCTGATCGACCCGCCTCGTGACTACAGCGTCTACGACATGTCGTGGGCGTCCACCGCGGGTGCGATCGTCTCGACCACCGACGACCTGAACCGCTTCTACCGCGCCCTGCTGACGGGCAAGTTGATCGGCCCGGCCGCCCTGGGCGAGATGCTGAGCACGGTCCCCGTCACCGCCGGCGAGGGCAGCATCGACTACGGCCTCGGCATCTACGTGCTCGACCTGCCCGGCTGCGGCCGCTTCTGGGGCCACGACGGAGCGGTCTTCGGAGCCGGCACCATCGCGTTGTCCAGCCGCGACGGCAAGCGCCAGCTCGCCATGGGCTGGAACCTCATGAAGTACCAGCGCCTCAACGAGGACGGTACGGCGCTGGAGCCGAGCCCGATCGACGGCGCCATCAACGGACACATCGCCCAGGCGCTCTGCCCGGCTCCGGAGTCCCGTGAGGCGGTCGCAGGCGCCCGGCACCTGCTTCCCGAGGGGCTGCCCGGAGTGGACCTCTCTCCCGGACAGTGGGTTCCCCGCAGCTGAGACCAGGCCCGCCTGGTGCGGACGTACGGGCGAAGCCCTTCCCCGGCGCCCCTCACTGCGGTGTGCCAGCCGCTCACTGGTCCAGACGACAAAGAACCCCCAGGTCTTTGACCTGGGGGTTCTTTGTCATGAAGTGGGTGACGAGAATCGAACTCGCGCTCTGAGTTCGGGAAGCGGTGAACCACTCGGGGCATCGATCTCTTCAGCTCAGTCCATGTTAACGCTTGCATTAACATAGGGCTCGTGGCTCAATGGGAAGTGGTTCTTGTCGCGGAGTTCGCGGCATGGTTCGAAGCGCTGGCCGAGGAGGACTGGGACAGTGCCGAGCAGGTGGAAGATGCCATTGACATACTGGCGGCCACAGGCCCGACACTGGGTCGTCCGCTGGTCGACCGGATCAAGGGTGCCGACAGCCATCACTTGAAGGAGCTGCGACCGGGTTCGTCCGGGAGCAGCGAGATCCGGATCCTCTTCGCCTTCGACCCGGTGCGCCGGGCGGTACTGCTGGTGGCCGGTGACAAGGCCGGAAACTGGCAGGGTTGGTACAACACCAACGTCCCGATCGCAGAGGAGCGCTACCGAGCGCATGTGATCGATCTTGAGACCAGGGAGTACGAATGAGCACGGTCAGCTGGGAGGAGACCAGACGCAAGGCGCGCGAGCGGCGCGAGGCAGCCGGGCTGCCGGTGCGTTCTGCTCTGGAGAAGCAGGCAGCCATGGACAGGCTGATCGCTGAGGTGCGTGCCCACAAGCTTGCAGAGCTCCGGCGCGAACAGGCGCTGACCCAGCGCCAGGTCGCCGCATCCATGGGGGTCTCTGCTCCTCGCGTCTCCGCGATCGAGCACGGCGAGTTGGATCGGGCCGAGGTGGCCACTCTCAGGGCCTATGTGGAAGCACTCGGAGGCCGGCTGCGCGTGGTTGCGGACTTCGGAGACGCGGAGTACACCGTCGCCTGAACAGGCTGCCACTCTTACCGCTCGGCACGGGCACATCTTCGGCGCGCTCCAGAACCCGTGGAAGTACCTGTGTGGGTAGGAAAGCCCTCAGTAATGAAGAAGGCCCAGGTTGCTGACCTGGGCCTTCTTCATGGAGTGGGTGAGGGGAATCGAACTTCTGCTCTCGGCTCGGGGGCTGTGAACCGCTGACTTGTACGGTGGCAGTGGTGCGTGCTGGGGTGAGGGTCGGCGCTTCATTTGTTCTGACCGGCCCGGTGTCCTCTGTGGCCGGCTGTCTGCCGGCCTGGTGGTGGGGCTCTGTTGTTCGCGTGGTAATTGAGTGTCGGTGTGGGCCCGACGCCGCCCATACTCGGTCACGTGTTCCTGATGATCAGTACCACCGGCGTCCCCGAGCGTCCCGCGACCGATCTGGGTTTTCTGCTGCACAAGCATCCCGGGAAGGCGCAGGCGTTCTCCACCTCCTACGGCACGGCGCACGTCCTCTACCCCGAGGCGGACGCCGAGCGCTGCACGGCGGCGCTGCTGCTGGAGGTGGACGCGGTGGCGCTGGTCCGGCGGGGCAGGGGCAAGGGGCGGGGTGGTGCGCCCGACGCCGCGCTCGCGCAGTACGTCAACGACCGTCCGTACGCGGCGTCCTCGCTGCTCGCCGTCGCGCTGAGCGCGGTCTTCTCCAGCGCGATGCGCGGTGTGTGCAAGGCCCGCCCGGAGCTGCCGGGGCAACTGCTGCCGCTGTGCATCGAGATACCCGCGCTGCCCGCGCGCGGCGGCCCCGCACTGGTCGGCCGGCTCTTCGAGCCGCTCGGCTGGACGGTCACGGCCGAGCCGGTGCCCCTGGACACCGAGTTCCCGCAGTGGGGCGACTCGCGGTACGTACGCCTCGTCCTGGAGGCGGACACCCTCACCCTCGCCGAGGCCCTGCGCCACCTCTACGTCCTGCTCCCCGTCCTCGACGACGCCAAGCACTACTGGGTGGCGTCCGACGAGGTGGACAAGCTGCTGCGCGCCGGTGAGGGCTGGCTGCCCGGCCACCCGGAGCAGAAGCTGATCACCAGCCGTTACCTCACCCGGCGCTGGTCGCTGACGAGGGAGGCGATGGAACGGCTCGAGCTGGTCCGGCTGGCCGAGGCGGACGACAGTGAGGTCGAGGAGATCGACAACGCCGTGGGGGAGGACAGCGAGAGCGAGGAGAAGCCGACCCCGCTCGCCGTGCAGCGTCGGGACGCGATCGTCGCCGCGCTGCGTGCGTCCGGGGCCGCCCGGGTGCTCGATCTCGGGTGCGGGCAGGGCCAGTTGGTGCAGGAGCTGCTGCGAAACCCGGCCTTCACCGAGATCGTGGGCCTCGACGTGTCCATGCGGGCGCTCACCAGCGCCTCCCGGCGGCTCAAGCTGGACCGCATGGGGGAGCGGCAGGCGGCGCGGGTGAAGCTGCTGCAGGGCTCGCTGTCGTACACCGACAAGCGGCTCCAGGGGTACGACGCGGCCGTGCTCAGCGAGGTGATCGAGCACCTCGACCTGCCGAGGCTGCCCGCCCTGGAGTACGCCGTGTTCGGCGCGGCCCGCCCCCGTACGGTCCTCGTGACCACCCCGAACGTCGAGTACAACGTGCGCTGGGAGAGCCTGCCGGCCGGGCATGTCCGGCACGGCGACCACCGCTTCGAGTGGACCTGTGAGGAGTTCCGTGGCTGGGCGGCCGGGGTCGCCGAACAGTACGGCTACGAAGTCGAGTTCGCACCCGTGGGGCCGGACGACCCGGAGGTCGGACCGCCCACCCAGATGGCCGTGTTCGTGACAGTGGACAAGAAGACCATGGACAAGAAGGAAGAGGTGAAGGCAGCGTGAGCAGCGAGACCACTGCCGAAGCCCGCAGCGCCGAGGGCCGGGCTCTGCCCGTCACCGACCTTTCCCTCGTCGTTCTCATCGGAGCCTCCGGCTCGGGCAAGTCCACCTTCGCCCGCCGCCACTTCAAGCCCACCGAGGTCATCTCCTCCGACTTCTGCCGCGGCCTGGTCGCCGACGACGAGAACGACCAGAGTGCGTCCGGGGACGCCTTCGACGTCCTGCACTACATCGCGGGCAAGCGGCTCGCCGCGGGGCGGCGCACCGTCGTCGACGCCACCAGCGTCCAGCAGGACGCCAGGCGCCAACTGGTCGACCTGGCCAGGCAGCACGACGTACTGCCGATAGCCATCGTGCTCGACGTGCCCGAGGAGGTGTGCGCCGAGCGCAACGCGGCCCGTTCCGACCGCGCGGACATGCCCCGCCGGGTCGTGCAGCGGCACATCCGCGAACTCCGCCGCTCCCTGCGGAGCCTGGAGCGCGAGGGCTTCCGCAAGGTGCACGTCCTGCGGGGTGTCGCCGAGGTCGAGGACGCCACCGTCGTCACCGAGAAGCGGTACAACGACCTCACCCACCTCACCGGGCCCTTCGACATCATCGGCGACGTCCACGGCTGCGCCGCCGAACTGGAGTCGCTGCTGGTTGCGTTGGGATACGTCGACGGGGTGCACTCCGAGGGTCGCACCGCGGTCTTCGTCGGTGACCTCGTGGACCGGGGGCCGGACAGTCCGGGCGTGCTGCGGCGGGTCATGGCCATGGTGAAGTCGGGCAACGCGCTGTGCGTGCCCGGCAACCACGAGAACAAGTTCGGGCGGTACCTGAAGGGCCGCAAGGTCCAGCACACCCACGGCCTTGCCGAGACCGTCGAGCAGATGGATCGGGAGGGTGAGGAGTTCCGGTCTGAGGTACGGGAGTTCGTCGACGGTCTGGTCAGTCACTACGTCCTCGACGGCGGCCGGCTGGTCGTCTGCCACGCCGGGCTGCCGGAGAAGTACCACGGCCGTACCTCCGGCCGGGTCCGCAACCACGCCCTGTACGGCGACACCACCGGCGAGACCGACGAGTTCGGCCTGCCCGTGCGCTACCCGTGGGCCGAGGACTACCGGGGCCGGGCCGCCGTCGTCTACGGCCACACCCCGGTCCCCGAGGCGACCTGGCTGAACAACACCATCTGTCTGGACACCGGCGCTGTCTTCGGCGGCAAGCTCACCGCGCTGCGCTGGCCGGAGCGGGAACTGGTCGACGTGCCGGCCGAGCGGGTCTGGTACGAGCCGGTCCGCCCGCTGCGCACCGAGGCTCCCGGCGGGCACGACGGCCGTCCGCTGGACCTCGCCGACGTGCACGGCCGCCGGGCCGTGGAGACCCGGCACGCCGGCCGGGTCGCCGTGCGCGAGGAGAACGCCGCCGCCGCGCTGGAGGTCATGAGCCGCTTCGCGATCGACCCGCGCCTGCTGCCCTACCTCCCGCCGACCATGGCCCCCACGGCCACCTCCCGCCTGGACGGCTACCTGGAGCACCCGGTCGAGGCCTTCGCCCAGTACCGGGAGGACGGGGTCGAGCGTGTCGTGTGCGAGGAGAAGCACATGGGGTCGCGGGCGGTCGCCCTGGTCTGCCGGGACGCGGCCGCGGCCGCCCGGCACTTCGGCGTCGAGAACGGCCCGGCCGGATCGCTCTACACCCGTACCGGACGCCCGTTCTTCGACGACGCCGCGGTCACCGAGGAGATCCTCGGCCGGCTGCGCACGGCGGTCACCGAGGCCGGGCTCTGGGACACGCTCGAGACGGAATGGCTGCTGCTGGACGCCGAGTTGATGCCGTGGTCGCTGAAGGCGGCCGGGCTGCTGCGTGCGCAGTACGCCGCCGTGGGCGCCGCCTCCGGCGCGGTGTTCCCGGGCGCGCTGGCGGCCCTGGAGGAGGCTGCCGCCCGGGGCGTGGAGGTGAAGGAGCTCCTGGACCGACAGCGTGAACGCGCCGACGACGCCGCCGCGTTCACCGACGCCTACCGCCGTTACTGCTGGCCCACCGAGGGACTGGACGGCGTACGCCTCGCCCCGTTCCAGATCCTCGCCGTCCAGGGCCGCAGCCTCGCCGCCCTGCCGCACGACGAGCAGCTCGCCCTGCTCGACCGCATGGTCGAACACGACGCCACCGGTCTGCTGCGGACCACCCGCCGCCTGTACGTCGACCCCGCCGACCCGGAGTCGGTGCGGGCGGGTGTCGACTGGTGGCTGGAGATGACCGGACGCGGCGGCGAGGGCATGGTCGTCAAACCGGTCGGCGCCCTGGTCCGCGATCCGAAGGACCGCCTGGTGCAGCCCGGGATCAAGTGCCGGGGCCGCGAGTACCTGCGGATCATCTACGGTCCCGAGTACACGCGCCCCGAGAACCTGGCCCGACTGCGCGGCCGGTCCCTGGGCCACAAGCGGTCCCTGGCCGTCCGCGAGTACGCGCTCGGCCTGGAGGCACTGGACCGGCTCGCCGAGGGCGAACCCCTGTGGCGGGTCCACGAGGCGGTCTTCGGCGTCCTGGCTCTGGAGTCGGAGCCCGTCGACCCGCGGCTTTGACTTCCGCTCCCCGTCCTGAGGAGCAAGGCCATGAGGGCGGGGATTCCTGCCGCGGTCGTCTGACCGTCTCGGCGAGTTCCTGCGCCACATGGGACGGCGCGATCTCGTACCTGCGGGCACCGCGGGTCTCTCGTCCACGCCCGTGGTGCGGCGCGCACTTGAGTGCCGGTCAGCGGGCTGTCGCACGCCGACCGCAGCCCGGCCCCCGGTTCACCGCACACCGGCGGCGTCGGCCGGCTCCGGGGACACGAGGGGTGGCACGCTCATCAGTCGCGCATAGGCGTTGTACACCCCCTGCTCACCGACCAGTCGGCCTTCCGCCTCGACCCAGGCATGCGCCGCGAACGGGGGAGCCGTGCGGGTGCCGACACACCAAGTGGGCCACACGCCGAGCAGGCGGCACAGCAGGGCGACCGACACGGACCGGGGCAAGCAGGCGCGCAGGCCGTTGAGGGCGAGGCTCGCCGCGAGTACGGACTCCCGGGCGGCGGTGGCCTGCTCGACGGTGGCCGGTTCGGCTCCGCGGCGAAACGCCCCCATGACCCGCCGCAGCCGGTGCGGGGGCAGAAACACCAGCAGTCGTGCGGCGATGATGGCGGCGCGGGTGCGCACACGCAGGCCCAGGGGCCGTTTTCGGCGGTCGCGTTTCAACGCGAGGGTCATACTCATCCCCGCACCACCCCGGCGGCGCGCATCGCTTCCACCAGGTTCCGCACGTCGGCCGATGCGCGGGCGTCGTCCACGTCGAACCTGTCGGTGACGGCGCGGACGGCGTCCTCGGGGGTCCCGCCGTCCAGGAGGGCACGGGCGATGGTCGCCGCGGCGGGGTTCAGCTGCCAGTACCGCCCGCTCTTCTCGTCGAGCATCGCCGCGCCGAACTCGGTTTCGGCCAACTTCAGGTGCTTGCTGACCTTCAGGGTCATGCTGTCGTCCTCCGTGGTGCTTCGTTGCGTGACGCTCCGTTGTATGCCGTGCGCAGCCAGACTTCGCAGGCGAGGACGCTGCTGATGGCGCTGTCCTGCATCTCGGGCGAGCCGGGACGGGTGGTCGACTGTCGCAATGCCTCGGCATCGACCAGGCCCAGCGCGGTCAGCGCGCTGTCGTCCCACAGGGCGGCGAGTTCGTCCCGGTGCCGGTAGAGGCCGCCCGTCTCGTCCCGGGAGCCGTCGCCCTTGGTGGTGCGTGCCAGGCATCCGTCCGCGACGATGCCGCGCATGGCCTCGGTCAGCAGCGGCTTGTACGCCCATGGTGTCGCCCGGTCCTCGATGCGCACGGACAGGGCCGCGTCTATCACGTGATCGTCGAAGTAGGGCGTGGCCAGGGGCACGCCGACGTGCCGGACCATCTCGCTCACCGCGCGCATCTCCTGAGTTCCGACGTGGATGGCCTCCAGTTCGCGGTGCCGGCCGCTGGTGGGGGCGTACGGCTCCGCGTTGTGGGCCGCCTCGGCGAACTGGCGCTGGATCATCGCGCGGCAGTCACCGGTGAGCCACACCGGAATGTGCGGAGGGACCAGCCAGCCCAGGGCAGGGGCGCTGATGCTCAGGTCGCCCGATCGGTGCACACTCAGCGAGGCCAGGGCGGACCGGTAGGAGCGGCGGTCGGCGAGTTGCGCGAGTACCTCGTGCCAACTCCAGGAGAAAAGGATCCGGTAGGCACGAAGCT
The DNA here is from genome assembly GCF_052246875.1 of Streptomyces sp. GDS52. Taxonomy (NCBI): domain Bacteria; kingdom Bacillati; phylum Actinomycetota; class Actinomycetes; order Kitasatosporales; family Streptomycetaceae; genus Streptomyces; species Streptomyces sp. GDS52. The sequence goes on along the minus strand of NZ_CM125966.1, from coordinate 1,445,900 downwards.
GCTGAAGACTCAGTACAGGTCTGCGCGGCAGGAGACCGTGGTACTGGGCGGCCGACCCCAGAAAGAGGTGGTCACCTCCATAGCCGGTGAGGTGCAGCCGGGAACCCCGCTCGGCCATCCGGGAATTCAGCACCGTCGCCCGGTCACGCGAGACGGCGAAAATGGAAGGCGTGTCCGTTCTGCTGTGTTCATCGAGTATCCCGCTGTAAAAAAGCGGGAGCTCGTCCTTCGGCAGAACGAAGTGTTCGGTGCCCGGCATTTTCTCGACGGCGAGCCGGGCGTAAAATCCGTCGTCGTTCTCGGACTCGTCGCCCGGAGCTGTGCAGGCGATGAGTTTCGCGGTCCCGTCCCTGGCCGCGAGCGAGCAAATCGAGGTGGAGTCCATTCCCCCGGACAGGTCGCCGCTGATCAGCCCGCCCAGACGGGTCCTGGCCGCCACGGCGTCCGTCAGGGCCGAGCGGACCGCGGCCGCGCCCTGTGCCAGCGGCACGCGCGGCTCGGGCGGCCGGTGCCAGCGCCGGCTGCGCAGCCGTCCGTCCGCCTGAAGCGTCAGCTGTCGGCCGGGCGGTACGGCGGACACCCCGTGCCACAGCACACGCTCGGCCAACAGTGCGGGCAGCGGCTGCACCAGACGCATCGCGACGGCGGCCTCGTCGAGTCGGGCACCGACGAACTCGGCCAGCAGGGCGGCCCGGTCGGCCACCACTTCGGTGTCCTGGGACCGCGTGTGGAAGATCCTTCGGCTGCCGTAGGCGGTGCCCTGTACCCGCATGTCGCCGGCCAAGCAGGCGAGGAGGTGGAAGTCGCCCGCCACCGACGTGCTCAGGGTGTCCAGTTCATCCAGGTCGCGCAGCCGCTCGACCCGGTCGGTCAACCGGTCGCACAGCTCCGGAAGGGTGCCGATCAGGACAACGGCCGTCGATCCTGCCCGTGCGACGGCGATGTCCTCGTCGGCCCAGCGCCCGACCACCCACGGGCGGCCGGATGCGTGTGCGACGACGCGCAGGCCGGTGTTCTCACGGCGCAGACGCCGGGCCGCGAAACGCCCGGCCTCACTGTCGGAGAACGCGAAGAAGAAAGGCGTACCGCGGCTCGGCATCAGCTGATTCCTACGTTCGAATTAGACGATCGCTCCACCGAACCAGTCCCAGCTGCCCTTGAAGAGCCAACCGGTGGCGGACCGGAATTCCCCGGCCTCGAGGAAGAGCGGAACCTCGTAGATCTCCTTGGTGGCCATTTATGCGGCCCCCTTTCTTTAGTTATTCAGGGGTCTTTCCCCGGAGTTCATGCTGGCATGGTGCAGCCTTCGGCAGCAAGCGAACGAAGTCATTTGCAACTTCCTGCCATCTCCCTTTTCTCGTGTCGGCCGTCCAAGGAACTGCCCTGGCGCAATGTCCCGCTCGGCCACCGCGGCCGGGGCACCTTCCGGGGCCGTGACGAGACCCGACGGCTGAAGGCCGCCACGGTGAACCGGCTCCCCTGCCCGCACGCGGCGCAGGTCCTCCGGCTCGTCCGCCGCGCTGTCCGGAACGGGAAGGCCGCCCCCGATCGCGCCTGTGCCCTCACCAGCCTGGACACCCTGTACGGACAGGCCAGACAACTCGCGGAGTGCATGAGACGGAACTGATGGATCGAGAGCGAGGACCACGATGTCCGCGACGTGACGTTCGGCGAGGACGCCTTCCATGTCCGCATCGGCACTGCCCCCCGCCATGGTCGGCCTGCGCGACCTCACCCTCGGCGTCCTCCGTCCCGACGACTGGACCGGCATTGCCCAGGCTCTCCGTCACCACAGCCGCCGCCCCGCCCGCCTCCTCGAAGCCCTGGGCGTCTCCTGACGCAGGCCCATCGGCCAAGCGGGACCCCGCACCCCGCCCCAACCGGATGGAGCACGAGAACGACGGGGCCCTGGTTGCAGATCACCCGTGCACACCCGAACGCCCTGGTCGGCGGACGGTGCCCGCCGGAGAGCCGCTGTTCCGTCCGGCGGAGGCGCCGGGCAGGGCGGCGAGGACGTGAGCACGGACGCCGGGCCGGACGCGATCTCGTCCCGCCGCTTCGTCGGCGGCGTACCGGCTGCCCGCGGCCGAGGCCCGTCCCGGCCGCGGAGGGGTGAACAGCCCGCCGGGTGGTCAGGATGGATACATGACCTACCACGTCGACTCCGAGGCCGGACGGCTGCGCCGCGTCATCCTGCACCGGCCCGATCTCGAGCTCAAAAGGCTCACCCCCAGCAACAAGGACGCCCTGCTCTTCGACGACGTGCTCTGGGTGCGCCGGGCGCGCGCCGAGCACGACGGGTTCGCCGACGTCCTGCGCGACCGGGGGGTCGCCGTCCACCTCTTCGGTGATCTGCTCGCCTCGACGCTGGACATCCCGGCGGCCCGTGAGCTCGTCCTGGACCGTGTCTTCGACGAGAAGGAGTACGGCCCGCTGGCCACCGACCACCTCCGTGCGGCGTTCGAGCCGCTGCCCGCGGCCGAGCTCGCCGAGGCGCTGGTCGGGGGGATGACCAAGAGGGAGTTCCTGGACGTCCACCCCGAACCGACGTCCGTGCGTTTCCACGCCATGGAACTCGACGACTTCCTGCTCCGCCCGCTGCCCAACCACCTCTTCACCCGGGACACCTCCGCCTGGATCTACGACGGGGTCTCCATCAACGCCATGCGCTGGCCCGCCCGGCAGCGTGAGACCGTGCACTTCGAGGCGATCTACCGGCACCACCCACTGTTCCGCGGGGAGGACTTCCACGTCTGGTCCGAGGGGCAGGCCGACTACCCGTCCACCATCGAGGGCGGGGACGTCCTGGTCATCGGCAACGGCGCGGTGCTGATCGGCATGAGCGAGCGGACCACCCCGCAGGCCGTGGAGATGCTCGCGCACAAGCTGTTCGCCGCCGGTTCCGCCGAGACCATCGTCGCCCTCGACATGCCGAAGAGGCGCGCCGTCATGCACCTGGACACGGTGATGACGATGATCGACGGCGACACCTTCACCCAGTACGCCGGCCTCGGCATGCTCCGTTCGTACACCATCGAACCCGGTGCCGGGGACAAGGAGCTCAAGGTCACCGACCATCCGCCGGAGCACATGCACCGGGCCATCGCCGCCGCGCTCGGGCTCAGCGAGATCCGGGTGCTGACCGCGACCCAGGACGTCCACGCCGCCGAGCGCGAGCAGTGGGACGACGGCTGCAACGTCCTGGCCGTGGAACCGGGTGTGGTCGTCGCCTACGAGCGCAACGCCACCACCAACACGCATCTGCGCAAGCAGGGCATCGAGGTGATCGAGATCCCCGGCAGCGAACTCGGCCGGGGGAGGGGCGGACCGCGCTGCATGAGCTGTCCGGTCGAGCGGGACGCGGTGCAGGGGTAGGGGTGCCGATGGATGCTTGCATATAAATTCTGGTATTCGTATAGAGTTCCATATGTCCCCTGTCCCTGCACCTCTGGAGCGCCCCATGGCGACAGTCCCGACCGCCCTCGCCGGCCGCAACTTCCTCAAGGAGGTGGACTTCACCGCGCAGGAGTTCCTCGGCCTGCTCGACCTGGCCGCGGAGCTGAAGGCCGCCAAGAAGGCCGGGACCGAGACCCGGTACCTCCGGGGCAGGAACATCGCGCTGATCTTCGAGAAGCCCTCGACGCGCACCCGTTGCGCCTTCGAGGTGGCCGCCGCCGACCAGGGTGCCTTCACGACGTACATCGACCCGAGCGGCTCGCACATCGGGAAGAAGGAGTCCGCGAAGGACACCGCGCGGGTGCTCGGCCGGATGTTCGATGCGATCGAGTTCCGGGGCGACTCCCAGTCCACCGTGGAGACCCTCGCCGAGCATGCGGGCGTGCCCGTCTACAACGGCCTGACCGACGACTGGCACCCCACCCAGATGCTCGCCGACGTGCTCACCATGACCGAGCACGGCGGCGGAAAGCCGGTCACGGAGATCTCCTTCGCCTACCTCGGCGACGCCCGTTTCAACATGGGCAACTCCTACCTCGTCACCGCGGCCCTGCTGGGCATGGACGTGCGGATCGTCGCCCCGAAGACGTACTGGCCCGCGCAGGAGGTCGTCGACCGGGCGCGGGTGCTCGCGGAGTCCAGCGGGGCCCGCATCACGCTCACCGAGGAGATCGCCGAGGGGGTCGCGGGCGTCGACTTCGTCGCCACCGACGTCTGGGTCTCGATGGGGGAGCCCCAGGAGGTCTGGGACGAGCGGATCGCCTCCCTCGCGCCGTACGCGGTGACCATGGACGTGCTCCGGGCCACCGGCAACCCGGACGTCCGCTTCCTGCACTGCCTGCCGGCCTTCCACGACCTGGGCACCCTGGTCGGGCGCGAGGTGTACGAGAAGCACGGGCTGGAGTCGCTGGAGGTGACCGACGAGGTGTTCGAGTCGGACCACTCGGTCGTCTTCGACGAGGCGGAGAACCGGATGCACACGATCAAGGCGGTCCTGGTGGCGACCCTGGCCTGAGGTCCGGGCGGACCGGCGCCGGCGTTCTCGGGCCGGCCGGCGCCGGCGGTCTCAGGCGGGCCGGCGCTGGCGCGGTACCGCCGACAGCCGGAACCACACCGCCTTGCCGGTCCCGGTGAGGCGGTGACCGCAGGACGAGCTCAGGGCGCGGATCAGCAGCAGCCCCCGCCCGTGCTCCTGCCAGGGGTCCGGCGGGTCGAGGGTGGGGCGGGTCAGGTCGCCGGGCGGGGCCGGGTCGCCGTCGTGCACCTCGACCTGGCAGCCGGTCGGCAGCAGCTCCACCACCAGCTCGATCGGCGTGTTCCCCGAGGTGTGCTCCACCGCGTTGGCCACCAGCTCGGCGGTGAGCAGCTCCGCCGTGTCGCTGTCCGCGGCGTGCCGCCGTTCGGCCAGTGCGGTACGGACCAGCGCACGGGCGACGGGCACGGCCGCGGTGGTGTGCGGCAGTGCGACGCGCCAGGAAGGGGAGGTCAGGGATTCGTGCACATGGATCCGATCGGGGAGAGCAGGCAGGCGGTCCTGCTTTCAATCGCTCAATCGTACGGGGCGCCGTCCGAATCCTTCCAGGGGTACCCGGATCCACCTATCGCGTACCCGTGACGACGGTCAGAGATGAATGATAGCTTCGCGGGGTAGAGCTCAGTGAGCAGGGCAGCAGCCGCAGTGCGAGACCGCGCGGCGCGCCCGCCCGAGGAGGCCGCCCTCATGAGTCCCTTCACCGGCTCCGCCGCCCGCACCCCCCGCTGGGAGCATCTGCGCGTCGACCTCGCCGACGGCGTCGCCACCGTCACCCTCGCCCGCCCCGACAAGCTCAACGCCCTCACCTTCGGCGCCTACGCCGACCTGCGCGACCTGCTCGCCGAACTGTCCCGGGAGCGGGCGGTGCGGGCCCTGGTGCTGGCCGGGGAGGGGCGCGGCTTCTGCTCCGGCGGTGACGTGGACGAGATCATCGGCGCGACCCTCGGCATGGACACCGCCCAGCTCCTCGACTTCAACCGGATGACCGGGCAGACCGTACGGGCGATCCGGGAGTGCCCGTTCCCGGTGATCGCCGCGGTGCACGGGGTCGCGGCGGGCGCGGGCGCCGTCCTCGCCCTGGCCGCGGACTTCCGGGTCGCCGACCCCACGGCCCGCTTCGCCTTCCTCTTCACCCGGGTCGGCCTGTCCGGCGGCGACATGGGCGCCGCCTATCTGCTGCCCCGGGTGGTCGGCCTCGGCCACGCGACCCGGCTGCTGATGCTCGGCGAACCGGTCCGGGCGCCCGAGGCCGAGCGGATCGGCCTGATCAGCGTCCTCGCCGACGACGGCGGCGCGGGCGAGGCCGCCCAGGCCCTCGCCCGCCGCCTGGCCGACGGCCCGGCGCTGGCGTACGCCCAGACCAAGGCGCTGCTCACGGCCGAACTGGACATGCCCCTGGCCGCCGCCGTGGAGCTGGACGCCGCCACCCAGGCCCTGCTCATGAACGGCGAGGACTACGCCGAGTTCCACGCGGCCTTCACCGAGAAGCGCTCCCCGAAATGGCGGGGGCGGTAGTTGTGCCCGCCACCGGAGCCGGAACGGAGCCGGAGTCCGGAGCCGGGACGGAGTCCGGAACCGTGTCGGAGTCCGGAGCCGGGACGGACGCCGGCGCCGTGCCCGGCCCCGGCGTCCGGAAGGTCGCGGTGATCGGGGGCGGGCCCGGCGGCCTGTACGCGGCGGCGCTGCTCAAACGCCTCGACCCCGCGCGCGAGGTCACCGTCTGGGAGCGCAACGCCCCCGACGACACCTTCGGCTTCGGCGTCGTCCTGTCCGACGAGACCCTCGGCGGCATCGAGCACGCCGACCCGGTGGTCCACGCGGCGCTCCGGTCGGACTTCGTCCGCTGGGACGACATCGACATCGTCCACCGCGGGGTACGCCACACCTCCGGCGGCCACGGCTTCGCCGCCCTCGGCCGGCGCCGGCTGCTGGAGATCCTCCACGAACGCTGCCGCTCCCTCGGCGTCGACCTGCGCTTTCGCGCCGAGGCGCCGGACCCCGCCCACCTGGCCCGGACGTACGACCTGGTGGTGGCCGCCGACGGGGTGCACAGCGGCACCCGCGCCGCCTTCGCGGACGTCTTCCGCCCCCGGATCACCGAGCACCGCTGCCGTTACATCTGGCTGGCCGCGGACCTCGCCTTCGACGCCTTCCGCTTCGAGATCGCCGAGACCCCGCACGGCGTGATGCAACTGCACGGCTACCCCTTCTCCGCCGACGCCTCCACGGTGATCGTCGAGATGCGCGAGGAGGTGTGGCGGGCCGCCGGGTTCGGTGAACTCGACGAGGAGCAGTCGGTCGAGCGCTGCGCCAAGATCTTCGCCGACGCCCTCGGCGGCCGCCCGCTGCGGTCCAACAGGTCGACGTGGACGACCTTCCGCACGGTCGTCAACGACCGCTGGTCGCACGGCAACGTCGTGCTGCTCGGCGACGCCGCCCACACCGCCCACTTCTCCATCGGCTCCGGCACCAAGCTCGCCGTCGAGGACGCCCTGGCCCTGGCCGCCTGCCTGCGCGAACACCCCACACTGCAGGCCGCGTTGCGCGCGTACGAGACGGAGCGGCGGCCCGTGGTCACCTCCACCCAGCGGGCGGCACGGGCCAGCCTGGAGTGGTTCGAGGACCTGGAGCTGTACCTCGCGGAGCCGCCCCGGCAGTTCGCCTTCAACCTGCTCACCCGCAGCCGTCGCGTCACCCACGACAACCTGCGCCTGCGCGACGCCCGCTTCACCGGCGCCGTGGAGCGCGAGTTCGGCTGCCCGCCCGGTACACCCCCGATGTTCACCCCGCTGCGGCTGCGCGAACTGACCCTGCGCAACCGGGTCGTCGTCTCCCCCATGGACATGTACTCGGCCACCGACGGCGTCCCCGGCGACTTCCACCTCGTCCATCTGGGCGCCCGTGCGCTGGGCGGAGCCGGGCTGGTCATGACGGAGATGGTGTGCGTGAGCGCCGAGGGGCGCATCACGCCCGGCTGCGCCGGTCTCTACACCGAGAGCCAGGCCGCGGCATGGCGGCGGATCACCGGCTTCGCGCACACGGCGGCACCCGGCACCGCGATCGGCGTACAGCTCGGCCACAGCGGCCGCAAGGGCTCGACCAAGCTGATGTGGCAGGGCATGGACGAGCCGCTGGACACCGGCAACTGGCCCCTCGTCGCCGCCTCCCCCCTGCCCTACCGGCCGGACAGCCAGACCCCGCACGAGCTGACCATCAGTCAACTCGACGGCATCCGCGAGCAGTTCACCTCGGCGGCCGAGCGGGCCGCGCACGCCGGGTTCGACCTGCTCGAACTGCACTGCGCCCACGGCTATCTGCTCTCCGGCTTCCTCTCCCCGCTGACCAACCGCCGCACCGACGCCTACGGCGGCCCGCTCGAGCACCGGCTCCGCTTCCCGCTGGAGGTCTTCGACGCCGTCCGCGGGGTGTGGCCGAAACAGCGGCCCATGACCGTCCGTCTCTCCGCCACCGACTGGGCCGACGGCGGCACCACGGCCGAGGACGCCGTCGCCATCGCCCACGCCTTCGCCGCACACGGTGCCGACGCGATCGACGTGTCCACCGGACAGGTGGTGTCCGACGAGAAGCCGGAGTTCGGCCGTTCCTACCAGACGCCGTTCGCCGACCGCATCCGCCACCGCGTCGGCGTCCCGGTGATCGCGGTCGGCGCGATCTCCTCCTGGGACGACGTCAACTCGCTGATCCTGGCCGGGCGCGCGGACCTGTGCGCGCTGGCCCGCCCCCACCTCTACGACCCGCACTGGACCCTGCACGCGGCGGCCGAGCAGGGCTACGAGGGCGAGGGCGTCGCCTGGCCCGCGCCCTACCTGGCCGGCCGCAGACCCCCGCGGACCGGCCGCACGGAGGCTCCCCGGCCCCGGCTGACCCTGGGCGGCTGAGGAGACGGGACCGGCCCGCGGGGTCACAGTCCGGCGAAGCCGGCCCCCGCGTCCCGCAGACGTTCGTGCAGTCCGTGGAAGACGCTCGCCGAGCGGGCCCCAGGCCAGTCGGCGGGCAGCAGGCCGGCGGGCAGGCCCGGGTCGGTGTAGGGGAGGTGGCGCCAGGAGTCGAGGGCGAGGAGGTAGTCGCGGTAGGCCTCCTCGGGCGGGGTGTCCGCACGCTCCCGCCAGGCGTCCAGCACCCGCGCGTGGCGCTCCAGGAACGCCTCGTGCTCCTCGGCGATCCCCTCGAGGTCCCACCAGCGGGCGACCGCCTCGGCGGTGGGCGTGTAACCGAGGTGCTCACCGCGGAAGAAGTCGACGTAACCGTCCAGCCGCAGCCGCTGAAGGGTGTGCCGGGTCTCCTCGTACAGCCGGGCGGGCGCGATCCACACACCGGGCGCGGCGGTGCCGAAACCGAGGCCGGACAGGCGGGAGCGCAGGAGGTGCCGCTTCTGGCGCTCGGACTCCGGGACGGAGAACACCGCGAGCACCCAGCCCTCGTCGGCGGGGGCGGCGGTCGCGTAGATGCGGCGATCGCCGTCCTCCAGCAACTGGCGTGCTTCCGGCGACAGTTCGTAGCCGGCCGCGCCCTGCGGGGTGCGGGCCGGGACGAGCAGCCCGCGCCGCTTGAGCCGGGACACCGAGGAACGCACGGAGGGGGCGTCGACGCCGACCGCGGCCAGCAGCCGGATCAGCTCGGCGACGGGCACGGGGCCCGGCACGAAGCGGCCGTAGGCGCCGTAGAGCGTGACGATGAGGGACCTCGGAGCGTGCTGCGCGGACTGGTCGGACACGTTGATCATCTTAGGTCGTCTTGATCCACTCCGGCCCCCGGCACCGGTGTCATCCCTGGTCAGTTCCCATATCGGCCGTACCGGCGGCGGTGCGCAGGCGGAACCGCTGGAGTTTGCCGGTCGCGGTGCGCGGCAGCGCGTCCAGGAAGACGATCTCGCGCGGGCACTTGTACGGCGCGAGCTCCGCCTTCACGAAGGCGCGCAGGGCCTCGGCGTCCCGCTCGGCGCCCTCCCTGAGGACCGCGTACGCCACCACGGCCTGGCCGCGTCTCTCGTCGGGCCGCCCGACCACCGCCGCCTCCAGGACGTCCGCATGGCGCAGCAGGGCGTCCTCGACCTCGGGGCCCGCGATGTTGTACCCGGCCGAGATGATCATGTCGTCGGCGCGGGCGACATAGCGGAAGTAGCCGTCGGGCTCGCGGACATAGGTGTCGCCGGTGACGTTCCAGCCGCCGCGCACGTACTCCCGCTGGCGCGGATCGGCGAGATAGCGGCAGCCGACGGGCCCGCACACCGCGAGCAGCCCCGGCTCGCCGTCGGGCACGGGAGCGCCGTGGGCGTCCTGCACGCGCGCCCGCCACCCGGGGACCGGAACTCCCGTGGTTCCGGGTCTGATCCGTTCGTCGGCGGCGGAGAGGAAGATGTGCAGCAGTTCGGTGGCGCCGATGCCGTTGATGACCCGCAGCCCGGTGCGCTCGTGCCAGGCCCGCCAGGTCGCCGCCGGCAGGTTCTCGCCCGCCGAGACGCAGCGCCGCAGCGACGAGAGGTCGGGGCCACCGGATCCGCCGCGCCTGTTGTGCCCGTCGGGTCCGCCGTGCCCGTCGAGGGTGTCGAGCATCGCCCGGTAGGCCGTGGGCGCGGTGAACAGCACCGACACCCGGTGCTCGGCGATAGCGGTCAACAGCTGTGCGGGGTGGGCCTGTTCGAGCAGCAGCGCACTGGCGCCCGCCCGCAGCGGGAAGACCACGAGACCGCCCAGGCCGAAGGTGAAGCCGAGCGGCGGACTGCCGGCGAACACGTCGTCCGCCTCCGGCCGCAGGACGTGCCGGGAGAAGGTGTCCGCGATCGCGAGCACGTCCCGGTGGAAGTGCATACAGCCCTTGGGGCGGCCGGTGGTGCCCGAGGTGAAGGCGATCAGCGCCACGTCGTCCGCCGTGGTGTCCACGGCCTCGTACGGCGTGCCGGGCGCCGGACGGTTCAGCAGGTCGTCCGGGGCGTCACCGCCGTACGGGGTGATCCGCAGGCCCGGGACCTCGGCCTTGGCGAGGTCGTCGACGGACCGGACGTCGCACAGCGCGTGCCGTACGGCGGCGATCTCGCAGATGGTGCTCAGCTCGTGCGGACGCTGCTGGGCCAGCACGGTGACGGCGACCGCGCCCGCCTTGAGCACCGCCAGCCAGCAGGCGGCCAGCCAGGGCGTGGTGGGGCCGCGCAGCAGCACCCGGTTGCCGGGGACGACGCCGAGGGCGCCGGTGAGGACGTGCGCCAGCCGGTCCACGCGGGTGCGCAGCTCGCCGTACGTCCAGACGCCGCCGTCGGGGGTACGGAACGCCGGGCGGCCGTCCGGCGGGCCGTGCAGCAGTTCGGCGGCGCAGTTCAGCCGTTCGGGGTAGTCCAGCTCCGGCAGGTCGAAGCGGAGTTCGGGCCACTGGGCGGGTGGCGGGAGGTGGTCGCGGGCGAAGGTGTCGAGGTGCCCGGTGGGGTGCGGGTGCCCGGTGGTCCGTGGATTCATGACGGTTCGCCCCCTCGGCGTGGTGGGCTCGCCTCAGGAGCGTATCGCGTTGATGACGACAGTCAACGGTTCGCGATAGCCTGGCGGGGTCCACTCTGACGGGCCTCATGGCGGGCTCGGGCGGGCCTCATGACGGGCCGCGTCGGGCGCGGGGAGGGAAGGGACCGGCGATGACCGCATTCTCGCTCGAACCGGAACAACTCGCCTGGTGCGAACGGCTGCGAGCCCTGGCCGCCGGGCACCTGCGCCCGCTCGCCGAGAAGGGCGAGCCGGGCCGGGTCAACCGGCCCCTCGTCGCCGCACTCGGCACCCTCGGCCTGCTGCCCCGCCTGTTCACCTCCGGCGCGCTCGACCTGTGCCTGATGCGGGAGTCCCTGGCCCACGGCTGCACCGAGGCGGAGACCGCCCTCGCGCTCCAGGGCCTGGGCGCCCACCCCGTGCACGCCCACGGCGCCGAGGTGCTGCGGGCCCGCTGGCTGCCCCGGGTGGCGGACGGCACGGCGGTCGCGGCGTTCGCGCTCAGCGAGCCGGGAGCCGGCTCGGACGCGGCGGCGCTCTCCCTGACCGCCGACCCGGACGGCCCCGGCCGCTGGCGGCTCACCGGCGAGAAACGCTGGATCTCCAACGCGCCCGAGGCAGACTTCTACACCGTCTTCGCCCGCACCACCCCCGGCGCCGGCGCCCGCGGCGTGACCGCCTTCCTGGTGCCCGCCGACCGCCCCGGCCTCACCGGCACCCCCCTCGACATGCTCTCCCCGCACCCCATCGGAGCCCTCACTCTCGACGCCGTACCGGTGAGGGCCGACGACCTGCTCGGCGAACCCGACCGGGGTTTCCGGGTCGCCATGAACACCCTCAACCTGTTCCGGCCCAGCGTCGGCGCGTTCGCGGTCGGCATGGCGCGGGCGGCGCTGGACGCCACCCTCGAACACACCGCCGGCCGCGAGGCGTTCGGCGGCCGGCTGAGCGATCTGCAGGCGGTGTCCCACCAGGTCGCCGAGATGGCCCTGCGCACGGAGTCGGCCCGCCTGATGGTGTACGCGGCCGCCGCGGCGTACGACGCGGGCGCCCCCGACGTCCCCCGTCGCGCCGCCATGGCCAAGCTGCTGGCCACCGAGACCGCGCAGTACGTCGTCGACCGGGCCGTCCAACTGCACGGCGCGCGGGCCCTGCAACGCGGGCACCTGCTCGAACACCTCTATCGCGAGGTCCGCGCCCCCCGCGTCTACGAGGGGGCCAGCGAGGTCCAACGGGACATCATCGCCAAGGAGTTGTACAAGAGCCTGGAGGACCGATGACCACCGAGCGCGTCAACCCGCCCGACCTGTGCCCCCCGGCAGGCTTCTCGCACGCCGTCGTCGCCACCGGCTCCCGGGCGGTGTTCCTGGCAGGGCAGACCGCCCTCGACGGCGACGGCAAGGTCGTCGGCGACACCCTGCCCGAGCAGTTCACCCGGGCCCTCACCAACCTCCTCACCGCCCTGCGCGCCACCGGCGGCACCCCGGCGGACCTGGCCCGCGTCACCGTCTACGCCACCGACGTCGCCGCGTACCGCGTCCACGCCCGTGAGCTCGGCCGCGTCTGGCGGCGGCTGGCCGGCACCGACTACCCCGCGATGGCGGTGGTCGAGGTCGTCCGCCTGTGGGACGAGCAGGCGATGGTGGAACTCGACGGCTTCGCCCTGCTGCCCTGACCTCCTGCGGCCCCTGCACCCTCTGTACCCTCCGCACCCGTGTCCGCGTGATCCCTCCTCGCCGGTGCGGCGGTCGGCGGGTCGCCGCCGACGGCAGTGTCACCCTCTCCGGCACGTACCGCTGACTGGACGCCACCGGACCGGTCTTCGTCGGCTCCTCCGTCCACCGGGAGCCCGCCACCACGCGGTACTCCGTCGGCGGCACCCGGGCGGTGTGCGACGGTGGGACACACCGCTGGGAGAACACCGGACGCGTCCCCTCCGGCGCCCTGAAGGCCGGTGCCGCCGACGTCGAGGCCACCCTCACCGAGCTGCGCTCCGTCGACGGCCTCCTGCTGCCGGACTTCCACGCGGTCGAGCGGCAGACCGTCAAGCTGGTCCAGGACCGGGCAAACGGCTCCCACCCGCCGTGCTGCCGGGACCCGGAAGGCCACCGGCGCCGTTTCTGCCGCGGGCCTGCCTGGTCCCGAGTGCGGGAAGCCCGGCATCCTGGCGGCATGGTCTCACTCAGCCACACGGTGGTGCTCGCCCCTGTTCCGCGTGCCTGGTTCGTCGACGCTCTCGCCGTTCTGGTGGAGTCGGCGGAGAGCGGCCGAGCGGAGGAGGGGCAAATGCTGCTGCCGGACGGGCGCGTGCTGTCGGACATGCGGCTGGTCGAAGGGCGTCATCTTCGGCCCGGGGCGGTGTACGACGTGGTGCTCGACGAGAACGAGAACGGGGCCGGGGACGAGGCCGGTGGCGCGGAGGAGAAGAGGGTGCCGGGGGACCTCGGGGACTCGCTTCGGGTCACCGTACGGGAGTGGGACCGGCGCCGTGCGCTGCGGCTGGGGATCGCCGTGTCCGTGGCGGACGTCGGCCTGGTGGGGGAGGGGGCCCTGCGCAGCCCGGACCGTCCGCGCGAGGCCGAGATCAGCGGACAGGCCCGGATCGACGGCGTGTGGTCCGCGCTGTCCCGGCCGACGGGCCGGGCCCGGCTGCGCCTCGACGACTGGTGGACCGCCACGGACACCGGACGGGCCCCGCGCTCCGCGCCACTGTGGGCCCGGCTGGAGTGCGGCGCGGCGCGGGCGGAACTGCGGGCGGTACCGCGGCCGGACCCCGTCGAGGACAGATGGGAGGTGACGGTCACCGTGCGCATACGAGGCCGCCGCCTGTTCCGCCCGGTGGCGGCCCTCGCCCTCGGCCTGGGCCGACGACGACTGCAACGGGCCCTGACCGATGCCCTGGAGAACCTGGCCAGGGACTGGAACACCGAGGTGCCCCGGCTCACGGCGATGGGCCGCGACGACATCCGCCGGGAGATCCTGCCTCCCGCCTGAGACCGGCTGCCTCGGACACTCCGCACCCCGGACCCGCCGGAACCGCGAACCCCGCGGGAATCACAGTTCTTTGGCCGGCCAGGCCAGCAGGCGGGCGCCGATGACCGCCGTCTGGAGCATGTAGCGGTGCGCGGGCTCCGAGGGGTCGGCGCCGGTGAGTTTGTGGATGCGCTCCAGACGGTACGTCAGCGCCCTTACGCTCAGCGTGAGTCGGCGGGCCGCCTCCGCCGCGACGCAACCGGATTCGAAGTACGCGGTGAGCGTGTCGAGGAGGGGTTCGGCACCGCCCCGGGCCGTGGTGAGCGGACCGAGGGTGTTGCGGACCAGATCGGCCATCGCCTGCCGGTCGCGGGCCAGGACGGGGTAGACGAGCAGATCGGCGGCGCGCAGCAACGGCTCGTCGAGCCCCAGCCGTTCGGCTATCTCCAGGGTGCGCAGGGCCTCTTCGTAGGAGTGGACGACACCGCCGGGCCCGGACCGCGGGCGGCCGATGGCGACCTGGCCGCCGTCGGTCGCGGCGTGTGCCTGCTTGGCGAAGTGGGTGAGCACCTCACCGTGGTGCCCCGGTGCGACACACAGCAGCCGCCCGTCCTTGGTGGTGAGCAGGATGCTGCGGTCACCGAACCGGGCGACGAGGGCCTGCTCCACCTGCCGCGGTACGGCGTCCCCCTCGTCGTAGGCGGCGGGGCCCCGGGCGACGGCGACGGCGTGCTCCTGGGACAGTCGCAGCCCGAAGCGGTCGGCACGTTCGGCGAGCCGGCCCAGGTCGCTGCGTCCGTGGAGCAGATCGTCGATGAACTCCCGCCGGGCCGCCTCCTCCCGACGGACCGCCAGCCGCTGCGCCCGCTCGTAGCCCTCGGCGAAGGCGTCCACGGCCTGCTGGACGGCGGAGAGCGCCGCCTCGGCCGAGTCGGTGTGGCCGCGCGGCCAGGCGTCGCGTGCGGCGGTCAGATGGGTGCGCACCAGGGCACGCAGTCCGAAGCCCGCCTCCGCGGCGCGTTCCCCCAGCGCTTTCCGGGAGGCCAGCTCGTCCCGGGAGAGGCGCCGGCCGGTGGCCGCGACCTCCTCCAGGATCTGGGCATAACCTTCGAGATACTCCTCCGGAATCTCCCGCTCTGCCACATCGCCCCTTCGATTTTGACGCGCCCTTGACGCCGTCTTGACGTGTCGTTGATGCCCTACCCGGCATGAAGACCCTAGTGAACATTGCCGGGTTCCGGCAATGCGCGGACGGATCAACAGCGGGCAACATGGTCCGCGGGGAGCACCGCGGACGGTTCCGGTGCCCGGCACCGGCAGGCGTCGGGTGTCGGAACCGAGGGGGCCGGTGCTGTCGCCGGTACGAGCCGCGAACGGGAAGGGGGACGGGGATGCACATGATCGCAGAGGCCGCCACGGGCCTGCCCACCCTCCTGTTCACCGCGGCCCTCGTCGTGGCGGCCTGCTTCTGGCTGCTGGTGGCCGTGGGTGTCACCACTCCCCACGCCTTCGACTCGGACGCGGATCTCGAGGCCTGGGGGATGGGCGGGGTGCCGGTCGCTCTCGCGCTCTCCCTGCTGGCCCTGTTCACCTGGCTGCTGGCCACCGGCGCGACCGTGCTGCTGGCCGTCCACGTCCCCGACGGGTCCGCCGCGAGGTCGCTGCGCCTGCCGGTCGTGTTCGCCGCGCTGCTCGCCGCCTGGCGGCTGACCCGCTTCTTCGTGCGCCCGTTGCACCGGCTCCTGCCCGACGAACCCGAGCCGTCCCGGTAGTTCCGCGGGTGCGGAGGGAACCGGGGCGGTGCACCGCACGTGTCTCGTGACGGAGCCGTTCCACGGCTCCCGCGCAGGCCGGGCGTGCCGCACCACCACGCCGCACGAGCCGTACGGGCTCTCCGAGCCCGCTGAGTTCGCCGAGCTTTCCGAGCCGAGCCGAGCCGCACCGGGAAGGCTCCGCCCGCTCCACTTCTCGACGCCCGGCGTCGACCTGTCACTTCGCTTCTGTCCGTCACAAAGCCCTGAAGGACGTGTCCCATGGATGCTGCCACCGTGGGTGTCGCCGTGCTCGTCGGCGTCTGCCTGCTCCTCGTGTTCGCCGCCCTGTTCGTCATGACCAAGCTGTTCCGCAAGGTGGAGCAGGGCAAGGCGCTCATCGTCTCCAAGATGCGCAAGGTCGACGTGACCTTCACCGGGCAGGTCGTGCTGCCGGTGCTGCACAAGGCCGAGGTGATGGACATCTCGGTGAAGACCATCGAGATCACCCGGGCCGGCAAGGAAGGCCTGATCT
Organism: Streptomyces sp. GDS52; assembly: GCF_052246875.1. Lineage (NCBI taxonomy): Bacteria > Bacillati > Actinomycetota > Actinomycetes > Kitasatosporales > Streptomycetaceae > Streptomyces > Streptomyces sp. GDS52. The sequence continues at coordinate 1,429,667 of NZ_CM125966.1, read as the reverse complement.
GCCAGGACAACATCCGCGCCGACATCCGCATCACGTTCTTCGTCAAGGTCAACAAGAGCGTGCAGGACGTCATCAAGGTCGCCCAAGCGGTCGGTACCGCACGGGCCAGCGACCGCAACACCCTGCAGGAGCTGTTCCACGCGAAGTTCTCCGAGGCGCTGAAGACCGTCGGCAAGCAGCTGGACTTCACCGACCTCTACACCAAGCGTGAGGAGCTGCGGTACCGGATCATCGAGGTCATCGGTGTCGACCTGAACGGCTACCACCTCGAGGACGCGGCGATCGACTACCTGGAGCAGACGCCGCTGTCCCAGCTGGACCCGGGCAACGTGCTCGACGCGCAGGGCATCCGCAAGATCACCGAGCTGACGGCCATCGAGCACGTCCGCACCAACGAGGCCCAGCGCGGCGAGGAGAAGGAGATCACCCGGCAGAACGTCGACGCGCGGGAGGCGATCCTGGAGCTGGAGCGCCGTCAGACCGACGCGGAGATCAAGCAGCGCCGGGAGATCGAGACCGTACGGGCCCGTGAGGAGGCCGAGACGGCGCGGGTGGTGGAGGAGGAGCGGCTGCGTGCGCAGAGCGCCTTCCTGCGCACCGAGGAGCAGCTCGGCGTGCAGCGCGAGAACCAGGCCCGCGAGGTCGCCGTCGCCGCCAAGAACCGCGAGCGGGTCATCGCGGTGGAGAGCGAGCGCATCGAGAAGGACCGGATGCTGGAGGTCATCGCCCGTGAGCGGGAGACCTCGCTGACCCGGATCGCCGCCGACAAGGAGGTCGAGGCGGAGAAGCGGGAGATCGCCGAGGTCGTCCGGGAGCGGGTCGCGGTGGACCGTACGGTCGCCGAGCAGGAGGAGTCGATCCTGAAGCTGCGGGCCGTGGAGGAGGCGGAGCGGCAGCGCCAGGCCGTGATCATCGCCGCCGAGGCCGAGGCGCAGGAGAAGCTGGTCAAGGACATCAAGGCCGCCGAGGCCGCCGAGCAGGCCGCCACGCACCGCGCCGCCGAGGAACTGACCCTGGCCGAGGCCCGGTTGAAGACCGCCGACCTGGACGCGCAGGCGAAGCTGCGGATGGCCGAGGGCATCCAGGCGGAGGCCGCCGCCGAGGGGCTCGCCGCCGTGCAGGTCCGCGACAAGGAGGCCGAGGTCATCGAGAAGGCCGGCCGTGCCGAGGCCGAGGCGGCCGAGGCCCGGATGCGTGCCGAGGCCGAGGGCGCGCGGGCCAAGGCGCTCGCGGAGGCGGAGGCCATCAGCGGGAAGCTCAGGGCGGAGGCGGCCGGCCTCACCGAGAAGGCGGCGGCGATGGCCGCCCTCGACGAGGCGTCCCGCGGTCACGAGGAGTACCGGCTGCGGCTGGAGGCGGAGAAGGACGTACGGCTCGCCGGCCTGGAGGTGCAGCGGCAGGTCGCCGAGGCGCAGGCCACGGTCCTCGCGACCGGTCTGGAGAGCGCCGACATCAACATCGTCGGCGGGGAGTCCGTGTTCTTCGACCGGCTGATGTCGTCGATCTCCCTCGGCAAGAGCGTCGACGGGTTCGTCCAGCACTCCCAGACCGCCCAGGCCCTCGCCGGGCCCTGGCTGGACGGCACGGCGAACTTCACCGACGACCTGAGCCGGATGCTGGGCTCCGTCTCCAGCGCCGACGTGCAGAACCTGACGGTGTCCGCGCTGCTGATGCGGCTGATGAAGGCGGGCGGCGAGAACACCGGACAGCTTCAGCAACTGATCGAAAAAGCTGGGGAGTTGGGACTTGCGGACACCCCGCTGGCCGCACTGAACGGCCACGCGAGGGCCTGACGAGCCCGACCACCCCGATCGGGAGCCGCCGCACAGGGGACGGCGGCTCCCGACCGCTCCCTCCCGAGAGGAAGCCATGAGCACCGGCACCCACGAGACGCCCGACACCCGCGCCCACACCCCGGCCGACGCCGACGGCGGCACCGGCCCCACCGCCGGCCGCCACGGGCCGGTCGACGGCGGCACCTACCAGGTGCTGCGCGACCGGCTGTCCGCGCAGGCCGCCGAACTGGCCCGCCGCACCGAGGCGTTGAACCGGCAGCGGATCGAGGCGTTCGGCTCCACCGGACTGCGCCTCACCGGCACCGAACGGCTGCGCACCGACCGCACGAGCGTGCCCCGCGACATCGTCGCCGTGGGCGACGTGCTCCTCTTCGGCTACGGCGCCCAGCCCCGCCCGGACACGGACACCGCCGTCGGAGACGTCCTCGCCGCCCACGACCGGAACCTGAACCGGCTGCCCGACGACGCCGTGCCCGGACTCCTCGACGACCCCGCCTTCGTAGGGGAGTTCGCCGCCCTGCACCGCTACTACCGTCAGGCACGCCTGCTGCGGCTGCGCCGCGTGGACGGCAGGCTGCTCGCCGTCTTCCAGACCGGCGAGAAGGCCGGCGACATCCGCGTCCTGCGCTGGTCGGTGACCGAGGACGGCCGGGCCGCCTTCCTCGACGCGCGCGGCGACCGCGACCACGCCCGCACCCCGGCCCCGGACATCGAATGGACCCGCACCACCCGCGAGGACCACGTCCTCGGCCGGCACCCGCACGTCTCCGTCCAGGGCGAGGTCTTCGTCGACACCCTCGGCGGCACCCTCACCGTCAGGACGCACAGCGACCCCGAGACCCCCGACGGCATCCACAGCGAACCGGTCGACGAACCGCTCCAGTCCCTCGCCGACGCGGAGATCTCCCACGCCCGCGTCGGCGCCCTGATCCTGCTGCGCGTCCTGCCCTACAAGGAGACCGCGCACCGCCACCTCGTCTTCAACACCCTCACCCGGACCGTCGTCCGCCTCGACGGCGTCGGACAGGGCTGCCGCCGCCTGCCCGAGGACCAGGGCATCGTCTTCCCCGGCGGCTACTGCCTGGCCGCCGGCCCCCACAAGACATACGAACTCGACACGACCGGCATGGAGTTCGAGCGCGAGGTGCGCTCACCCAACGGCGAGGACGTGCTGTACGCCTTCCACGCACCCGGCCGGGGCCGCGCCCTGCTGCTGTCGTACAACGTGATCCGCGAGGAGGTCGCCACCCCGCTGACCTGCCACGGCTGGGCCCTGTTCGACGACGGCGCGCTCACCCTGCTGCGGCCCGACGGCGACGAGGCGGCCCGCGTCCACCCGCTCCAGCAGTGGCACTCGCCCTACGTCTCCGACACCCACGCCGCCGGCCGGCCCGTCGGCGACGGCCCCCTCGACCGGGTCGGCAACGCCGACCTCGTACGCGGCGTCTCCGACTGCCTCTCCCTGGCCCGCTCCGTCACCGAGACCACCCCGACCACCGAGGTGTACGAGGCCCTGGTCGCCGCCTGCGTCCGCACCGCGGACGCCCACCACTGGCTGGCCGACCCCGAACTCGGCGACCTGCACGCCCCCCTGGAGCAGGTGCGCGGCACCGCCGAACAGGTCCTGGCCGAGTTCGAGACCGTACGCGACCTCTCCCGCCGAGCCGCCGAAGCACTCGACGAGGCGGCCGGACGCATCGCCTCCGTGGTACGCCGGCTGCGCGGGGAACAGCCCCGCGAGGCCACCGCCTGGATCGCCGGGCTCACCGAACTCCGCCACGCCCAGGGCCACCTGCTGACCCTGAAGGAGATGCGGTACGCCGACCACACCCGCATCGACGAACTCGCCGCCGACGCCGGACACGACCTCGCCTCCTTCGGACAGCGCGCGGTCACCCACCTCGCCCACGAGGACGCCTTCGCCGCCCACCACACCGACGTCGAACGCCTCGTCACCGACGCGGAGGCGATCACCACCGCCGCCGAGGCGGCCCCCCTCGCCGCCCGCCTGGACGAACTCGCCGACGGACTGCGCACGGTGACCGAGGTCGTCGCCGGCCTCGACATCGGCGACGCGACCGTCCGCACCGCCGTACTGGAACGCGTCGCCGAGGCCCTCGGCGGCGTCAACCGCGCCCGCGCCACCCTCGACGCCCGCCGCCGCGGCCTGCGCGACCGGGAGGCACGCGCCGGATTCACCGCCGAGATCGCCCTGCTCGGCCAGACGGTCACCGGCGCCCTCGCCGGCGCCACCGACCCCGAGTCCTGCGACGAACAACTGACCCGCGTACTGGCCCAGCTGGAAACCCTGGAGTCCCGTTTCGCGGAGTTCGACGACGTCCTCGGCGAACTCGCCGACCAGCGCACCGAGATCTACGAGGCCTTCGCCGCCCGCACACAGAGCCTCACCGACGCCCGCGCCCGCCGCGCCGAACAGCTCGCCTCCGCCGCCGACCGCGTCCTTTCGACCATCGCCCGCCGCTCCACCACCCTCGCCGACACCGACGAGGTCAGCACCTACTTCGCCTCCGACCCGCTGGTCGCCAAGGTCCGCCGCACCGCCGGTGAACTGCGCGAACTCGGCGACCGCGTCCGGGCCGAGGAACTCGACGGACGCCTCCGCTCCGCCCGGCAGGAAGCCGCCCGCGCCCTGCGCGACCGCACCGACCTCTACGCCGACGGCGGCCGCGCCATCCGCCTGGGCGGCCACCGCTTCGCCGTCACCACCCAACCCCTCGACCTCACCCTCGTCCCGCACGGCGACACCCTCGCCTTCGCCCTCACCGGCACCGACTACCGCAGCCCCGTCACCGACCCCGCCCTCACCGAGGGCCGCCGCCACTGGGAGCGGCATCTGCCCTCCGAGTCGCCCGAGGTCTACCGCGCCGAACACCTCGCCGCCCGCCTCCTGCACGAACACGGCCCCGACGCCCTGAACGGCGCCGACGACCTCGAGACCCTGGTGCGCCGGGCCGCCGAGGAGGCCTACGACGAGGGATACGAGCGCGGCGTCCACGACCACGACACCACCGCGATCCTCACCGCCGTGCTGCGCCTGCACGAGGGGGCCGGAGCCCTGCGCCACGAGCCCGCCGCCCGCGCCCTCGCCCTGCTGCACTGGACCCACGCCACCACCACCGCCGAGCGCGCCGACCTCACCCGCCGGGCCCGCTCCCTGGCCCGGGTCCGCGACGCCTTCGGCCCGCCCCCGGCGCTCGCCGACCTGCACACCGAACTCGCCCGCACGATCGCCGACCGGCACCCCGACGCGACCGCCCGACCGGAAGCCTGCGCCGCCTACCTCTTCGACGAACTCACCACCGGCCCCGACGGGTTCGTCATCAGCGCACAGGCCCGCACCCTGCTCGACAAGTTCCGCCGCACCGTCGCCACCGAGGCCTACGACGAGGACCTGCCCGCCCTCACCGACCTCACCGCCCGCCGCCAACTCGTCGAGGCCTGGCTGTCCGCGTACGCCACCGCCACCGGCACCCACCTCACCCCCGGCGACCTCGCCGAGGCCGTCGCCGCCGAACTCTGCCCCGACCAGCCCCGCCACGAGTCCGACGCACCCCTGGCCACCACCGTGGAGGGCCTGCTCGGCACCCACCCCCGCATCACCGACCGGCGCCTGACCCTCCGCCTGGACGAATTCCTCGCCCGCACCCAGGAGTTCAGGGAGCACGAGACCCCCGCCTTCCGCGCCTTCCAGCGCCGCCGCACCGCCCTGGTCGACGCCGAACGCACCCGGCTGCGCCTGGACGACCACCGCCCGCGGGTGATGTCGACCTTCGTCCGCAACCGCCTGGTCGACGAGGTCTACCTCCCCCTCATCGGGGACAGCCTCGCCAAACAGCTCGGCACCACCGGCGAGTCCGCACGCACCGGCACCGGCGGACTGCTGCTCCTTCTCTCCCCGCCCGGCTACGGCAAGACCACCCTCATGGAGTACGTCGCCGACCGGCTCGGCCTCGTCCTGGTGAAGATCAGCGGCCCCGCGCTCGGCCACACCGTCACCTCCCTCGACCCGGCCGAGGCACCGAACGCCACCGCACGCCAGGAGATCGAGAAGATCAACTTCGCGCTGGCCGCCGGCAACAACACCCTTCTCCACCTCGACGACATCCAGCACACCTCGCCCGAACTCCTCCAGAAGTTCATCCCGCTGTGCGACGCCACCCGCCGGGTGGAGGGCGTGTGGGAGGGCGAGCCGCGCACCTACGACCTGCGGGGCAAGCGGTTCGCCGTCTGCATGGCCGGCAACCCGTACACCGAGTCCGGCGAACTCTTCCGGGTGCCCGACATGCTGGCCAACCGCGCCGACGTGTGGAACCTCGGCGACGTCCTCACCGGCAAGGAAGAGGCCTTCGCCGCCAGCTTCGTGGAGAACGCCCTCACCGCCAACCCGGTCCTCGCCCCGCTCACCGGGCGCGACCGCGCCGACCTCGACCTGCTGATCCGCCTCGCCGGGGGCGACCCCACGGCCCACGCCGACCGGCTCACCCACCCCTACGCCCCCACCGAACTGGACCGCGTCCTGGCCGTACTGCGCCACCTGCTCACCGCCCGCCGCACGGTCCTCGCGGTCAACGCGGCCTACATCGCCTCCGCCGCCCAGTCCGACGACGCCCGCACCGAGCCGCCGTTCCGCCTCCAGGGCTCCTACCGCAACATGAACAAGATCGCCCAGCGGATCCAGCCCGTCATGAACGACGCCGAACTCACCGCCGTCATCGAGGACCACTACACGGCCGAGGCGCAGACCCTCACCACCGGCGCGGAGGCGAACCTGCTCAAACTCGCCGAACTGCGCGGCACCCTCACCCCCGCGCAGGCCGACCGCTGGGGCGAGGTGAAGGCGGCCCACCTGCGCACCCGCACCCTCGGCGGCCCCGACGACGACGCCCTCGCCCGCGCGGTCGCCGCCCTCGCACTCCTCGGCGACCGCATCGCCGCCGTCGAATCGGCCATCACCCGCGCGGCCGGCCCCCGGAGCGCCGGCCGGGGCCCCTCGGGGGATCGGAACGTCATCTGAAGAACTGTGAATTCCCTTAGACGGAAGGGGTTTATCTACGCGCGGAGACGGCCCGCCTGAATAATCATTCAGGCATTACGGGCGGCTTTTCGCCGAGGTGTTACTGACGAGTTCCAGCCCTGCTAGAAGAGTGGTTGCTTCGTCAACCAACCACTCCTCTCCCGCACTTCGAAGGGCTGACCGCTATGTCAGTGCGTTCTCTCCGGGCCTCCGTGCTGGCCTTCGTCATGGGTGCCGCAGCCGTCCTCGGCATGGCGCAGCCGGCCTCGGCGGCCGGCCACCACTACGTCGCTCTCGGCGACTCCTACTCCTCCGGTGTGGGCGCCGGGAGCTACACGTCCGAGAGCGGCGACTGCAGACGCAGCACCAAGGCCTACCCCCAACTCTGGGCCGCCGCGAACGCCCCGTCCTCGTTCAAGTTCGCCGCCTGCAGCGGCGCGACCACGAGCAGCGTCTCCAGCGGTCAGCTGGGCGCGCTGAACACGTCGACCACGCTCGTCAGCGTCACCGCGGGCGGGAACGACATGGGCTTCGCGGACGTCATGCAGGCCTGTGTGCTGCAGAGCGAGGCGACCTGCGTCAGCCGCGTCAACTCGGCCATCTCCCTCATGAACAGCTCCCTCCCGGGCAAGCTCGACACGATGTACAACAGCATCCGCTCGCGCGCCCCGCAGGCCCGCGTGGTGGTCCTGGGGTACCCGCGCTTCTACAAGCTCTCGGGCAGCTGCATCGCCGGACTCACCGAGACCGAGCGCGGCGCGATCAACAACGCCTCGGACGTGATGAACGGGGTGATCGCCAAGCGGGCGGCCAACGCCGGGTTCGCCTTCTCCAGCGTGGTGGACGAGTTCACCGGCCACGAGCTCTGCTCGGGCGACGCCTGGCTCCACAGCGTGACGGTCCCGATCGAAAACTCCTACCACCCGAAGGCCACCGGCCAGTCGAGCGGCTACCTCCCCGCCTTCCGCACCTCGGTCTGACCGGAGCCCGGCCTTCGGACGGTGCCGGGCGCGCAGGACCCGGCACCGCCCGAACCGAGCCCCCGGCAGACTCGCTCTCCTCCCACCCGCGCGCGACGCCACCCCTCGATCGGCCCGTGGCGCGGACATCTGTACTCCCAGGGTGTTTCCGGCCGAACGAGGTCCTGCCCTCCGGCAATGAGTGCGTCATCAGGTCACCCTTTCCCTCTTGGGTCTGCCAGGCTGCTGCGGCCATTGACTTTGTTCCCAGGCCAGACCTGGTCATCGAGTTCATGGGCGGGTGCAGGAGCGCTCGGCGGCCGGACTTCGTTGCGTACTGGAGCGGCTCGGCCGATAGTGTCAACGGTGTTGATCGAGCCGACGGCAGAGAGCGCATCCCACGCCGACGGGGAGCGGAACTGGCCCGGCACACAGTGGGGGAGAGGCGCGTGCACGCTCAGGAAACCACGTTCAAGGAGCTCGTCCAGGGCGAGAAGCAGTTCCAGGTGCCGCTCTACCAGCGCACCTACAGCTGGGAGCGAGAGGAACTCAAGCAGCTCTGGGACGACGTACTGGAGCTGGTCGAGGAGCAGTTGGAGGGCAAGGCTCCCGCGACCCATTTCCTCGGCTCCGTGGTGCTGGCCCCGGGAAGGATCACCGCGGGAGGCATGCAGCGCTGGCTCGTCGTCGACGGACAGCAGCGGCTCACCACCCTCATGCTGGCCCTCACCGCCTTGCGCGACCGTTACCGTGAGCGCGGCTCCGAGCGGGACGCCGACCGCATTCACGACCTCGTGCTCGTCAACAGGTACCGCAACGGCGACGACCACTACCGCCTCCTGCCGACGCAGGCGGACCGCGAAGCCTTCACCGCGTGCGTCGAGAACACGCCCAAGGCCGGCGGCCCCGGCAATGTGGGCGCCGCCTACCGCTTCTTCCTGGCCGCCTTCACCGATGGCGAGGAGAACGGCGGCGAAGCGTGGACGGGCGCGGTGGAAACCGTCCTGAGCAGTCTGCTGTCCATCGTCGAGATCACCGCGGCCGAAGGCGACAACGTCTACCGCATCTTCGAATCGATCAACAACACCGGTGTCGGCCTCCGACAGAGCGACCTGCTGCGCAACTACCTCTTCATGTGCCTGCAGACCCGAGGTGAGTCCGTCTACCGCAACCACTGGCTGCCCATGCAGGAGCTCCTCGGGCCCGACAACCTCGAACTGCTCGTCTGGCTCGACCTGGTCGTGGCCGGCAACAGCCGGGCCAAGCAGAGCGAGATCTACCGCGACCAGAAGAAGCGCCTGGAGCCGCTGAGTACCGACGAGGCGGCGTTGGAAGTCGAGATTTCCTCTCTCGCCCGGCGGGCCGAACGGCTGATGCGCATCCTGGAGCCCCGGCGGGAACCGGACCCGGAGCTGCGCGAGGTGCTGGAGAGACTGTCCCGTTGGGGCGGTCAGACCCACTACCCGCTGGCGCTCCAGCTCCTCGACCGCGTCGACGACGGGCGGGCCACGCCCCAACAGGCCGCCCGAGCGCTGGCCTACGCCGAAAGCTACATGGTGCGCCGCCTCTTGGCGGGCCTGTCCACCACGGGCAGTAACCGGGTCTTCATGGAGATGCCCAAGGAAGTGGAGAAGGACGACGACCCGGCGGACGCCGTACGTCGTTTCCTGTCGCGGAACAGGACGGGGGCACGCGTCTGGCCCGGCGACGAAGCACTGCGCGAGGCGGTCCGCACCCGCCCCTTCTACAAGGCGGGCCGCAGCAACCAGCGGTTCCAGGTGCTGCGCCGACTGGAGGAGAGCTACGGCGGCAGCGAGCCCGTCGACTACGCCAAGGCATCCCTCACCGTCGAGCACGTGCTGCCGCAGAGCCCGGCCCAGCAGTGGTACGACCTTCTCGCCGAGGACGCCGAGGACGGCCAGAGCCCGAACGAACTTCACGCCCTGCTCGTCCACACGCTGGGCAACCTCACCCTCTCCGCGGACAACGCACGCCTGTCGAACCACCCCTTCCGCCGCAAGCAGGAAATCCTCGACGCCAGCGCCCTGCGCATGAACCAGCGGATCGCCGCCGAGGAACGGTGGGGGAGGACGGCGATTCTCGCCCGCGCCGACGAACTGGCGGACAGAGCGGTGCGGTTGTGGCCCGGTCCGGCCGAGGAAGTCGTCCAGGCAGAGGACGAGTGGGCCGGCTGGAAGGAGCTCCGGGCCGTGCTCCTCGCCATGCCGGCCGGTACGTGGACGACGTACGGCGACGTGGCCGCACTCATCGGCACCCATGCCGTTCCCGTGGGCCAGCACCTGGCGACCAAGGCCGGTCTGCACGGCGCCTACCGCGTGCTGACGGCGGACGGCCGTGTCTCGGCGGGCTTCCGGTGGCCGGACGGCAAGGAGTCCGGCGATGCACTGACCCGCCTGGAAGCGGAGGGCGTCCCCTTCGACGACGCGGGCCGGGCCCGCCGATCCCACCGGCTGACCACCGCCGACCTGGCGGCCCTGGTCGGCAAGGAAACCGCCGATGAGGCCGTGCCGTCCGAGCAGGCTGAAGACGAACAGCAGTCGAGGGCAGACCGGTTCGAGGCGCAACTGCGCGACAATCAGACCGAGGAGACCGTGCATGGCGTCCTCGGTGTGCTGCGTTCCTGGGAACAGCAGGGTGGCCACCTTGCCTACGGCCGGGCCGACGAGACCAGTTGCTTCCCGATGGTGCGGTTCGGCGGCCCGCGCGACACCGCCCGCGCGCTCTGGCCGCTGGCGATCTACCCGGTCGCGGGCACCGTCGAAGTGGTCTTCCAGCACTTGAAGCGGCGTCCCCCGTTCGACGACGAGCCCCTGCGCCGTGAGCTGATGACCCGACTGAACGGCATCGAGGGCGTCGACCTGGCCGAGGCCAAACTGGACCTGCGTCCGTCCTTCCCGCTGGAGGTCTTCTCCGGGCACGGCGAGGAGATCCGCGCGGTGCTGGAGTGGTTCGCGCACACCGCCGCGCTGGCCGAGGCCCGCCGCATGGTGGACGAGGACCCGGACACGCTCTGACGCTCGACGTTCCCCTCAGGTGCGTGGGGTCCCACGGTTTCCCGGGCCCCACGCACGTCGAACACGAGGTGCTACTGGCCCGGGCCGCCGATGACAGGCGCCAGGAACGGGCTCGGCGCCCCGTGCCAGGACACCCGCAGCGCCTCCCGTGCCCGCGTGCACGCCACGAACAGCACGCTCAGCTCGCTGTTCACGTCCTCCTGATGCTGTTGGGCGTCGACGTCCACCGGAGTGACGGCGGACTTCATCGGAACCGTGCCGTCCATCACCCCGGCCACGGCGACGCAGCGGAACTCCAGCCCCTTCATCCGGTGCATGGTCCCGATCCGCACCCCCGCACCACTGCGCCCGGCTCCCAGCACAACGGCGGAGATGCCGGCGTGCTCCAGGGCCTGGGCGATGTCCCGCCCGAACTGGATGAACCGCACCGCGATGCCGATGTGTTCCGCCTCCACACCCGACGCGGCCCACTTCTCCACCTGGGTCACCAGCGCCGCCATCTCCTCGGGCTTCGTGGCGTGTCCCGCGGTCTCGGGCCGTTCGCCGTGCATCGTGGAGCGATAGCCGACCAGGGTCTCCTTCCCGTCGTCCATGTCGTCCGGTTTCTCCCCGGTCAGCAGCGCCGTGGACCAGGTGAGAATCTCCTGTGTGGTGCGATAGTTGACCCGCAGCCGGTACGAGCGTCCGACGACCTCGATGCCGAGCGAGCGAAGCGAGACCCGGTTGCCGTAGATGCGCTGGTGGGTATCCCCGGCGAGGAACAGGTCGTCGGCGCCGGGGGCGACGAGGGCCCGTAGGAACCGCCATTGGGCGGGGTGCAGGTCCTGTGCCTCGTCGACCACGACGTGCCGGAAGGGCCGCTCGTCGCGCCCGTCCAGGACACGCGCCGCCTCGGCGCACACCTGCAGGAAGGTCCACTCCCCGGCCTGGCGCAACTGCTCCTCGAAAGCGGAGACCGCACGCCACACCTGCAGCCGTTTCAGCGGCCCGAGCCCGCTGCCGCGGCCCGTCCGCAGCACTTTCAAGTACTCCTCGGGCGTGGCGACGGCGTGCGCGAGGACGACGTGCCGCCACTCCTGGTCGAGGAAGACGTCCGTGAAGTCGAGGTTCAACCGCCGCGCGATCCGCGCCCACCGTGCGGTGATCTCCTTCTGGTCGAAGACCAGCTTGAGCGGTGCACCGCCGCGGTCCGCCCGCACGATCTCGTTGGCCAGGGCATCCACGTTCACTACCCTGATCTTCGCGCGGACGGCGTCCTCCGTGATCAGCAGCTCCACGCAGCGCTGCAGTTCGGCGGCCAGGTCCTTCGTGTAGGTCGTCAGCAGCACGCAGCCGTCGGGTGCGTCGGCGGGCAGGTGCCGCGCGAGGTGGTACGCCCGATGCAGCGCGACGACGGTCTTACCGGTGCCGGGCCCGCCGGTGACCCGTGCCGAACCGGCGTAGCTTTCCTGGTAGGCCACCCGGTACTGGCTCGGGTGCAGGAAGATCCGCCAGGCGTCGAAGGGGCGCTGAAGGATCTCCAGCAGTTCGTCGGCTCCGGAGACGAGGGCGATACGGCCGCGCGAGCGGGCCATGGCGGTACCCAGCTCGTCACCCTCGGAGGGACGAATGCTCTGCGAGGCGGTCCGGGCGTACGCCTGCACGAGTTCGCGGTCGATCTCCTCGGGCTTCATACCGGTGGCGAGCCCGAGCAGCACGTCGTACTGCTGCTCGGGAAGCACCTTGTGCAGCGCCTCCAGGTGGGCCTCGTCGGGGACCAGTCGGATGATCGGCAGGATCTCCTCGTCCACGCCGAGGCTGCGCAGCACCTTGTCCGGATACGCGGAGGCGGGGAACAGGCGGGACGGCTCGTCGACGGCCAGCGCGCGCAGTCCGGCCGTGGCCCGTTCCAGCGCCACGTCGTTGCGTATCTCGATGCCGTGGGTGGCCTCGTTCACCGAGGCGCGGTGCTTGGTCGCCCAGTCGTTGGCCTTGTCGTGCGGGAGCACCTTCAGCAGCAGATAGCTGTCGCCGGACTCCGCCTTGAGGACGACACCGCGCCAGAAGCCGGTGATCCGGATGGTCCGCAGCCGCGGATCCTTCTGGTGTGTGAGTTTCTCCAGGTGCAGTCCCGCGTGCGTGGCCGCGGCGAACTTCTCGAACACCTCGAAGACGCGTTTCTGGACGGGTTTCTCCAGCGCGGCGAACTCCATCAGAAAGTCCCGGTGCATGCCCAGCGTCGCCATCCCCGCCCCCTCCGACCAGCCTCTCCAGGAACCACGATCACTTTACTGACCGATGCCGACTGGGAAGACCGTTCCGTGCACACCATGGGCAGAGGGAGGGCGATGCGTTGTACGCCTGGTGCGGTGCACGTCAGTTGACTCGACGATTGCCGGGCGGGGCCTCGCTCCGGCGCATCCCGACGACGACGGATCCCGGGCCCCCGGCGGACAGACTTTCGCGGATCAGGCCGAAGACCTCTCCGGCGTAGGGCACGAGATTCCTCGCCGGGCAGAACGGCGTGCGCTTGGCGATGTTCACGGTGCGTAACTCGCCTGCCCATGGATAGATGTCGCCGAAGACCGCGGCATGGAAAGCCTGGAGATGGCCGAGGTCGTACGCGCCGGGCAGGGGGCGTTCGGTGAGCATGACGAGACGCGCCCGGGTGATGTCCGCCTCCGCTGCCGCGAGCAGCCGGGGGTCGGTGATGCCGAGCTTGTTGCGCAGCACGCCGTTGGGCATGGCGTACGGATCGTTCACCCTGCCCGCCGCTGCGAAGTCGGTCGGTGGCGGGCGATCGCGCGAGCGACAAGGGCGTCCGCGTCGAGGTCCCCCTTTACGTACTCCTCGGTGTCCCGGTCGGAGGCCTCGGAGGCGTGGAGCCCTTCGGCCTCGATGGAACCGGTGGCCGAGGCGACGGCCGCACGCCGTGCCGCTCGGCCGCTCAGTGCCTCGAAGGCCTCGACGGACAGGAGGACACCCTGGGGCTTGCGGTGGGCGCCGATCAGGACCGGGTCGGCGTCCGCGCCGGACTCCGACAGGTCGGTCAGGATCCGAGACAGTCTCGCGCGCGCGTCGCTGACGGTCACGACTTCGGGGATCTCCACGCTGTCACCGTATCCATAGAGAGACTTGATTCTGTACAGATTCTAGTACGGATTCCGATGGGATGCGCGGTGTGGCGAGGATGGGGCCCGTCGTGTCGGCCGGCCTTGAGGACTGTCGTGAACTCACCGAACCCAGAGTGCGCAGAAACCCGGAAGCCGGCGTGCTCGTCACCGGCGGTGCCGCTCCGCAGAGAACCGCCGAACACATCCGGGAACTGCAGCGCCGGGGAATTCTGAGGCCCTTGCCATGAGCCGGTCACCTTCTGCCACACCACGGTGGCCGTACCCGGCGAGGCGGGGCCCGGCGACGTGGGGCCTGTGAACCGGCTTTCCGCGCAGGCAGCCCGGGCCGGGGGTGAACGGCAATTCCTATTTCTTTCAGTGGATATCGGTTCTCCTCCATGAATATCCTGATGTTGTGAAGCTTTCCGAGTGGGCGGCGCGCAACGGCGTGCATTACCAGACCGCGTGGACCTGGGCAAAGGAGGGCCGTATGCCGGTCCCGGTCGTGCAGACGCCGTCCGGTACATGGCTCGTGACCGAGCCCGCCCCGCAGGCCGCGGGGCGGGTCGTGGCGTACTGCCGTGTCTCGTCCGGTGACCGGAAAGCGGACCTGGAGCGCCAGGTCGCCCGGACCATGCAGGGCGCGACATCCCGGGGGCTGGCCGTCGCCGACGTGGTGACGGAGGTCGACTCCGGCGTGGACGGGCGCCGCCGCAAGCTGCACCGCCTGCTCGCCGACCCGGGCGTGGAAACGCTCGTGGTCGAACACCGTGACCGCCTCGCCCGGTTCGGCGTCGAGCACCTGGAGGCCGCTCTCTCAGCCACGGGGCGGCGCCTGGTTGTCCTCGACCCGGCAGAAACCACCGACGACCTCGTGCGGGACATCACCGAAGCCCTCACCTCGATGTGCGCCCGCCTGTACGACCGCCGCTCGGCGAAGAAGCGCGCTGCCCGGGCCGTCGCCGTCGCCACCGGACCGTAGGCAGCCGGATGAAGAAGAAGTTCACGCCGCGGCCCGGTTTCACCGTCCGCGCGTACAAGCTCGCGCTGGACCCGAACGCCACCGCCGGCCGCCGCCTGCACTCGCACGCGGGCGCCGCGCGTGCCGCCCACAACTGGGCGGTCGCATACATCACCACCGCGTGGTGGCAGCGCAGGGCCGAGCAGTCGTACGGCATTGCCGAGGACGAGCTGACACCGTGGCGGTCGTGGTCGCTGCCCTCGCTGCGCAAGGCGTTCAACGAGCACAAACGCACCGACCCGCGCTTCGCCGGCTGGTGGGAGGAGAACTCCAAGGAGGCGTACAACACCGGCCTGGCCAATGCGGCGGCGGCATTCGACAACTACGCGAAATCCAAGAGCGGCAGGCACAAGGGCCGCACGATGGGCGTCCCCCGCTTCTCAAGGCGAAGCGGAAAGCGCGCCTGACCTGCCGGTTCACCACCGGCACGATCCGTATCGAACCTGACGGACGGCACATCACCCTGCCCAGGATCGGCCGCGTCCGCCTTCACGAGGACGCCTCCCGCCTGCGGGCCCTCCTCGACACCGGGCAGATGCGGATCCTGTCCGCGACCGCACGTCTTCACCGAGGCCGCTGGTTCGTGTCGTTCCAGGTCGAGGAGAAGCACCAGCTGGTGAAGGTCGCCCGCCCGAACACGGCGGTCGGTATCGACCTCGGCACCAAGACGCTGGCCGTCCTCGCGGACAGCGACGGTGTCCTCGGCGAGGAGCCCAACCCACGCCACCTCGAGCGCGCACAGAGGCAGCTGCGCCGCGCCGTCCGTGTGGTCTCCCGCCGGCAGGGCCCCGACCGGCGCACCGGGCAGCGGGCGTCGAAGCGCTGGGAGAAGGCCAACCGGGCACGAAACAAGATCCACCACCGGGTCGCGAACCTCCGCGAGGACACCCTCCACAAGATGACCACCCGCCTCGCCCGCGAGTACGGCACCATCGTCGTCGAAGACCTCAACGTCGCCGGCATGGGCCGCAACCGGCGCCTGTCCCGCCGCGTCGCGGATGCCGCCTTCGGTGAAATCCGACGCCAGCTCACCTACAAGACCCGCCGGCGCGGCACGCGACTCGTCGTCGCCGACCGCTGGTACCCCTCCTCGAAGACCTGCTCCCGCTGCGGTGTGGTGAAAGCCAAGCTGCCCCTCGGCACGCGTGTCTTCGTGTGCGAAAACTGCGGACTGGTCATCGACCGGGACGCGAACGCCGGACACAACCTGGCCGCCCTCGCGGCCCGCACCACAGGTACCGGAGTGGCCGGAGACCTGGACCCCGTCAAGGCGGAGTCGAAGCCCCGTGGAGCCGACCACAAGACCCGCAGCACCCGACCGCGCCGCAAGGCCGGGACGGGGCGGGCAGGTGGCAGAATCCCCGGCCCCCGGGCCGGGAAAGAAACGGGAGACCGTCAACAAGCCGCCAGGGCACAACTCCCGCTCTGGTGAACTGTTACGGACCATTCCGGTGGAAACACCGGGATTACTGCGATCACTTGATGATCAAAGCAACGGTCATCCGCCGTCGGCGTGATCCGCGGGCTCCGGGGACAGGGCGAGGAGCGCGGCCAGTTCCTCCGGCGTCCGGGGCCCGGTGGCCGTGCCGGACAGCAGGCCCTGGGCGCGGAGCAGGCGGGCCGCCGCCACGCCCCAGGGCAGCCGCAGCCCCGCCGCCGCGAGGAGATCGGTGCGGGCCAGCATCGTGGGCGCCGGGCCGGTCCGGGCGCCCGACGGCGTGAGCAGGGCCGCGTCGTCGGCCCAGCGCAGGGCGAGATCCACGTCGTGGGTGGCCATGACGACCGTGGTGCCGTTCGCACGCAGCCCGTCGAGGGTGGCGAGCAGCCGCTCCTGGCCGTCGGGGTCGAGGCCCGCGGTCGGCTCGTCGAGGATCAGGACGCGGGGCCGCATGGCGACGGCTCCCGCGATCGCCGTCCGCTTGCGCTGCCCGTAGGACAGCAGGTGCGTGGGACGGTCGGCGAGGGCGGTGATGTCCAGCGCGGCCAGCGCCTCCGCGACCCGCGCCCGTACCTCCGCGTCGGACAGCCCCAGGTTGAGCGGCCCGAACGACACGTCCTGGCCCACGGACGCCGCGAACAGCTGGTCGTCGGGGTCCTGCACCACCAGCTGTACGGTCGTCCGCAGCCGGGTCAGCCCCTTGCGGTCGTACCGGACAGGCCGCCCCGCCACGGCCAACTCGCCTGTGCCCGGACGCAGTCCACCGCTCAGCAACCGCATCAGCGTCGTCTTGCCGCTCCCGTTGCGGCCCAGCAGGGCGAGCGCACGCCCCTCCCGCACCTCGAAGTCGAGGCCGGTGAGCACGGCCGGGCCGTCCTCGTACGCGAACGACGCGCCCCGCAGGGCGACCAGCGCGGGCCCGCTCACGACAGCGGCCTTTCCAGGACGAGGGTGAGGGCGGCCAGGGCCGCGAGGAGGGCCAGGCTCCCGACCGTGAAGCGCACCGAGACCCGCGCCTCCGGCACCAGCACGCGCAGCGTGCCGTCGTAACCGCGTCCGGCGAGCCCCGTCTGCAGCCGCGCCGCCCGGTCGAAGGACCGGACGAACGCGGTCGCGCCGAGCCCGCCCAGCGAACGCCAGGTCGCCGCCCGGGTGGTGTGCCCGAGCCGGGCCGCCTGAGCGTCCCCGATCCGGCGCACCGAGTCGAGCAGCAGGAAACTCATCCGGTACGTCACCAGCGCCACGTCCACCAGGGGAGCGGGCACCCCGGCCCGTACCAGGCGCGGCAGCAGATCGGACATCGGCGTGGTGAAGGCGAACAGCAGCACGCCCAGGGAGGCCGCCGAGGTGCGCAGCAGCAACTCCCCGGCGCGCAACGGCCCGCCGTCGGCCCAGGCCACGAACCCGCCCGGCCCGCCCACCTGCACCAGCAGTGTGAGCGCCCCGGTCACGCAGAAGCTCAGCGGCACCCGGTAGGCACGCCACAACCGCCGCCCCGGCACCCCCGCCGGGCCCAGCAGCACCGCGAGAGCGGTCAGCAGCACCAGGGCCGCGCCCGGCCAGGGCGGCAGCGAGATCGCCAGCACGGTGAGCCCCAGCCCGAGCACGGCCTTGTCCACGGGATGACGGCGGCGCCAGCGGCTGCTGTGCGCCGCCGCGTCGATCGGCAGCACGGGGGATCAGGCCCCGCTTCCGGCGGGGGCCGCGTCGTCGACGTCCGCCGCGGTGGTGGAGGTCCCCCGCTCCCGTTCCGCCCCCTGCCGGCGCCCCCGCCGCAGCCCGAAGTAGTACGCGAGCACGCCCGCGCCGATCGCCGCCTGGAGGGCGAACAGCGCCGACTCGATCTCCCCGGACGGCGGTTCGTACAGCGGCGAGAACCACGGCTCGTAGTCCGGGTCGATCTCGGTGATCGCGACCTCCGCCTCCGCGTCGGCGCCCGCGAACGGCTCCTCCTTGTGATCGCCGAGCCCGAACACCAGCGGCACCACGGCGAGCACGGCCACCAGAAGCAGCAACAGGGAGTTGATCTTCGCGTTCCGGCTCATCGGGCCACCGCCTCGCCCGTGCCCGCGCCTGCGTCCGTATCCGTGCCCGTGCCCGTGCTTGAGCCCGTGCCCGCCGACTTCTTCCCGAGCCCCGCCACCAGCACCCCGAGCCGGGTCAGTTCGCCCCTGCTGGACTGCACCAGCAGGCGCATCACCAGCACCGTCAGCAGCCCCTCGCTCACCGCGAGCGGAATCTGCGTGACGGCGAAGACGGAGCCGAACTTGCCCAGCGCGCCCAGGAATCCGCTCCCCGGGTCGGGAAAGGCGAGCGCCAGCTGCACACTCGTCACGCAGTACGTCGACAGGTCGGCGACGAACGCGCCGCAGAACACCGCCACCATCAGCGGCGCCCCGGACCGCCGCACCAGCCGGTAGACCCCGTATCCCGCCCACGGACCGACGACCGCCATCGAGAAGACGTTGGCGCCGAGCGTGGTCAGCCCGCCGTGGGCGAGCAACAGGGCCTGGAACAGCAGGGTGATGGTGCCCAGCACCGCCATGACCGGCGGCCGGAACAGGATGGCGCCCAGCCCGGTACCGGTGGGATGGGAGCAACTCCCGGTCACCGAGGGCAGTTTCAGCGCGGACAGGACGAAGGTGAACGCTCCCGACGCGCCCAGCAGCAGCGTGCTCTCGGGATGTTCCCTGACCTCACGGGTGAGCGTCCGGGCTCCGTGGACGACGAACGGCGCCGACGCGACGCCCCAGGCGACCGCGTGCGCCGGCGGTAGAAAACCCTCGGCTATGTGCATGACTCGGCAGACCCTCTCCAGCACCTCGTGGATGGTTGACGCGCCTTGGCCGGTCTCCTGGCTGACGGGTACCACCGCCCGTGCTCCGCCTTCCCGGGTCCGAGGTGGACCCAGTGGCTGCCGTTCGGTCCTGTCGGGGGACAGGGCCTGGGGCCGGAGCCGGACTTCCCGATCACAGTGGCGAGGGCCGCACCGGTATCGCACCGGATTTCCCGTTCACCAAGGCGTGGCGACCCTAGACCCCGTTCCGGGCCGCTGACAAGCACTTCCGGGGGGCGCGCGGACGGCGCCCGGCGGCGCGCGCCCGGCGGACCCGGTCCGCCGAAGCGCGGGAATGAGGGGAGGGGGTGCTGGGCAGAACCCTGCTGCAACTAATATGCAACAACGAGATCCGGGCAGCAAAGGTGTGGAATTCGATGACGACCCGACGAATAAAGGGTGCCGCCGTCGCGGCGACCATGGCCGCCGCGGTCGCCGCGTGCTCGGCCCCCGGCGGCGGCACGGACGGCGCCGCGAGCGGCGGGTCCGCCGACTCCGTGGTGATCGGGGTCCCCTCCGAACCGGACACGCTGAGCCCCCTGCTCGGCTACGGCAAGGACGGCAACTCCAAGATCTTCGACGGGCTGCTCGCCCGGGACGCCGACCTGGAGCTCGAGCCCGCCCTCGCCAAGGCGCTCCCCGAGATCACCGACGACGGCCGCACCTACACCTACACCCTGCGCCCGGACGTGAAGTTCAGCGACGGCGAACCCCTCACCGCCGAAGACGTGGTCTACACGTACGAGACGGTCCTCGACGACAAGACCAACAACACCGCCAAGAGCGAACTGGACGCTGTCAAGGAGATCCGCGCCGACGGCGACGACAAGGTCGTCTTCACCCTCAAGTACCCCTACGCGGCCTTCCCGGCCCGCACCGTCCTGCCCATCGTCCCCGAACACGTCGCGGGCGAGCAGGACCCCAACACCGGCGTCTTCAACACCGCGCCGATCGGCACCGGACCGTACCTCCTCACCGGCTGGAGCAAGGGCGAGAAGCTCACCTTCAAGGCGAACCCCGACTACTGGGGCGGCGCACCGAAGGTGAAGAAGCTCACCATGGCGATCATCGCCGACGACGACGTCCGCGCCACCCGGCTGCGCTCCGGCGACCTCGACGGCGCGACCCTCCCGCCCAACCTCGCCGCCACCTTCAAGAACGACGACGGCCGCAAGACCTACCAGGCCACCACCTACGACTTCCGCGCCGTCACCCTCCCCACCGGGAACAAGATCACCGGCGACACCACGATCCGCCGCGCCCTCGACCTCGCCGTGGACCGCCAGGCCATGGTCGACAAGATCCTCGACGGCGCCGGCCGCCCCGCCTACGGGCCGCTGCCCCTCGACGACCCCTGGTACGCCAAGGATGTCGAACGCCCCCAGGACCTCGCCGAGGCCAAGAAGACCCTCGACCGCGACGGCTGGAAGACCGGCACGGACGGCATCCGCGCCAAGGACGGCACCCGCGCCGCCTTCACCCTCTTCTACCCCTCCGGCGACAAGGTCCGCCAGGACCACGCCCTCGCCTACGCCTCCGACGCCAAGAAGGCCGGCATCGACGTCAAGGTCGAGGGCGCCACCTGGGAGGTCATCGAACCCCGCATGGGCAAGGACGCCGTCCTCGCCGGCTTCGGCAGCACCGGCGACCCCGACTTCGGCCTCTACACCCTGCTCCACTCCTCCCTCGCCGGCGACGGCTTCAACAACATGCCCCACTACGACGACCCCGCCGTCGACGAGGCCCTCGAAACCGGCCGCCGCGCCCAGAACCCCGACGACCGCAAGGCCGCCTACGACGACCTCCAGCGCGCACTCGTCAAGAACCCCGGCTACACCTTCCTCACCCACATCGACCACCTCTACGTCCTCGACGACCGCTGGGGCGACCTCACCACCCAGGTCGAACCGCACGAGCACGGCTTCGCCAGCGGCCCCTGGTGGAACGCCGAGGACTGGCAGCCCAAGAATTGAAGACCCTGCCCTGGACGGCGATGGGACACCTCGTGGCACGGCGGGCCCTGCTCGCCGTGCCCGTCCTCCTCGTCGTCACCTTCGGTGCCTTCGCCCTCGCCGCCGCCTCCCCGTTCGACCCCGTCAAGGCCTACGCCGGAACCGCCGCCCTCGGCGCCGACCAGGAAACCCTGGACCGGCTCCGCGACAACCTCGGCGTGGACCGGCCCTTCGCCGTCCGCTGGTGGGAGTGGTTGACCTCCGCCCTCACCGGCGACCTCGGCCACTCCAGCGTGATGCGGCAGCCGGTGGCCGAGGCGATCGGCGAACGGCTGGTCTGGTCGACCCTGCTGTGCACCGTCGCGTTCGCCGTCGCCGTCCTCCTCGGCACCCTGCTCGGCGTCCTCGCCGCCCGCCGCCCCGGCTCGCTCGTCGACCGCACGGTCACCTCCCTCGCCTACTCCCTGGAAGCCGCGCCGGTCTTCTGGATCGCCCTGCTCGCCGTCTGGATGTTCGCCCTCCACCTCGACGTCCTCCCGGCCGGCGGCCTCACCGACACCGGCAGCGAACACGTCACCGCAGGCCAGGTCACCAGCCACCTGATCCTGCCCGCCGGCGTCCTAGCCGTCTCCCAGCTGCCCTGGTTCACCCTCTACGTCCGCCAGGGCGTCGGCGACGCCCTGGCCGAGGACCCCGTGCGCGGCGCCCGCGCCCGCGGCCTCGCCGAACGCACCGTCCTGCTCGGCCACGCCCTGCGCTCCGGACTGCTGCCGGTGCTCACCCTCATCGGCTCCCGCGTCCCCGAACTCATCACCGGCGCCCTCCTGGTGGAGACCGTCTTCAGCTGGCCCGGCATCGCCGCCGCCACCGTCGAGGCGGCCACCGCCGTCGACTTCCCCCTCCTGGCCGCCCTGACGACCCTCGCCACCGCCGCCGTCCTCGCCGGAAACCTCCTCGCCGACCTCCTGTACGGACTGATCGACCCGAGGGTCAAGCTGGAGGAGATGTGATCCCCATGGCTGACACCACCGCGGAGAAGGCCGACGCGACCACCCCCACGGCCGACGCGACCACCCCCACGGCCGCCGCGGCCGCCTGGCGCTCGCACGGCACCACCCGCCGCTCCACCCACACCCTGCGCCTGCGCGTCTCCGCCACCCTGGTCGCCCTCACCGCCCTCGCGGTGCTGCTCGTCCCCCCACTGGTCCAGCTCGACCAGCAGGCCGTCGACCTCGCCTCGAAACTCCTCCCACCCAGCTGGTCCCACCCCTTCGGCACCGACGACGTCGGCCGCGACCTGCTGCTGCGCTGCGTCTACGGCCTGCGCGTCTCCCTGCTCGTCGGCGTCGTGGCCGCGCTCACCGCCACCGTCATCGGCACCGCCGTCGGAGCCACCGCCGGAGCCCTCGGCGGCTGGGTCGACCGCCTCGTCATGCGCCTGGTCGACACCATCGCCTCCGTCCCGCACCTGCTGCTCGGCATCTTCATCGTCGCCCTGTTCCGCCCCGGCGTCTGGCCCGTGGTGATCTCGGTCGCCCTCACCCACTGGCTGTCCACCGCCCGCATCGTCCGCGCCGAGGTCCTCTCCCTGCGCTCCCGCCCCTACATCGACGCCGCCGTCTCCGGCGGCGCCTCCCGCCTGCGGGTCGCGCTGCGGCACCTGCTGCCCGGAGTGCTGCCCCAGGCCGGCCTCGCCGCCGTCCTGATGATCCCGCACGCCATGTGGCACGAGTCGGCGCTGTCCTTCCTCGGCCTCGGCCTGCCCACCCACACCGCCAGCCTCGGCACCCTCATCCAGGGCGCCCGTGGCTCCCTGCTCGCCGGCCACTGGTGGCCCACCCTCTTCCCCGGCCTGTTCCTGATCATCCCCACCCTCGCCATCGCCGGACTCGCCGGAGTCTGGCGGGAGCGGATCAACCCCCGCCGCCGATCGGAGCTGACGCTATGACCGAGCGACCTCCCGTGCTGTCGGTCCGCGGACTGTCGGTCCGCTTCCTGGTACCCGGCGGCGGCCGCATCGCCGCCGTCACCGACGCCCACTTCGACGTCGTACCCGGCGAATGCCTCGCCCTGATCGGCGAGAGCGGCTGCGGCAAGTCCGTCCTGGCCTCCGCCCTGCTCGGCCTGCTCCCCGCCAACGCCCAGACCGCCGGCCACGCCCTGCTCGGCGACCTCGACCTGCTCACCGCCGACGAACGCACCCTCGCCCGCACCGTGCGCGGCCGCCGCATCGGCCTCATCCCGCAGAGCCCCGCCGCCCACCTCACCCCCGTCCGCACCATCCGTTCCCAAGTGGAGGAGACGGTCGCCGAACTCACCGGCGTCCGCGGCCGCACGGCCCTGCGCGCCGCCGCCGAGCAGGCCGCCGCCCGCGCCGCCTTCCCCGCCGACCACCTCGACCGCCACCCCCACGAACTCTCCGGCGGCCTCGCCCAACGCGCCGCCACCGCCCTCGCCCTCATCGGCGACGCGCCCCTCCTGCTCGCCGACGAACCCACCACCGGCCTCGACCGCGACCTGGTGGACCACACCGTCGACGAACTCCGCCGCCACGTCGACGCCCCTGGCGACGGCACCGACCACGCCCGAGCCCTGCTGATGATCACCCACGACCTGGCGGCAGCCGAACGCATCGCCGACCGGGTCGCCGTCATGTACGCGGGCCGCATCGTCGAACTCACCGACGCCGACACCTTCTTCGGCGCCCCCGGCCCCCGCCACCCCTACAGCCGAGGCCTCCTCAACGCCCTCCCCGACCGCGCCTTCACCCCCATCCCCGGCATGCCCCCCGAACTCGGCGCCCTCCCCGAGGGCTGCGCCTTCGCCCCCCGCTGCGACCGCGCCACGGCCACCTGCGCCACCCTCCCGCCCCTCACCGCGTCGGTCGCCTGCCACCACCCGGTCCCGGTTCCGGTCGAGGCCCTGGAGGACGTCCGTGCTTGAACTCCGCTCCATCACCGCCGGCTACGACCGCCGGACCCCCGCCGTCCGGAACGCCTCCCTCACCCTCGCCCCCGGCGAGGCCGTCGGCCTGCTCGGCCCCAGCGGCTGCGGCAAGTCCACCCTCGCCAAGGTCGCCGCCCTCCTCCACCGCCCCGACGCCGGCACCCTCCTCCTCGACGGCACCCCCGTACGCCACTGGCGCCACCGCGCCCCCCGCGCGCTGCGCACCGCCTTCGGCGTCGTCTTCCAGCAGCCCCGCCTCTCCGCCGACCCCCGCCTGACCCTCGCCGACCTGATCGCCGAACCCCTGCGCGCCACGGGCCGCCGCGCCGAGGCCCCCGACCGGGTCGCCGAACTGGCCTCCACCGTCGGCCTCACCCCCGACCTGCTCACCCGCCGCCCCCACGAGGTCAGCGACGGCCAGCTCCAACGCGCCTGCCTCGCCCGCGCGTTGGTGCTCCGCCCCCGCTGGCTGATCTGCGACGAGATGACCGCCATGCTCGACGCCTCGACCACGGCCGCCCTGGTGGCGGTGGTCGAGGCCTACCGCACCGAAACCGGCGCCGCCCTCCTCGCCGTGGGCCACGACCGCACCCTCCTCGACCGCTGGTGCGACCGCACGGTCCACTGGGACACGGTGGCGGCGCCCGGCGCACCGACGGCCAAGGCGATTCAGCAGAACTTCCCTGCTTCGCCGGGCGGTTGAGCCCGCTGGACACGGAGTCCCGTCCTGCTACGGGCGTTCGCCTCGGCCAGCCGGGCCCGGAACAGCTCCTCCGCGGTGAGTGGCCGAACGCGCTCCGGGGACGCGTCCCACTCCCGCCCACCGGACAGCGGCCGGAGCTGAAGGTACGGTCCCGCGTGCCCCATGACGACGCCGACGCGATCCCGCTCGACGTCCAGGACGGTGGTGCCGGGCGGGGGAGGAACGGGCTCGGGGACGCCGGGACTCGGCTCGCTCACCGGGCGGCGCCCCTCGCGATGACGGCCGCGAGGGCCAGCGCGACGGGAGCCGAGCAGACACCGAGGTGCACGAGGGCGTAACGCGCACTGGCGGGCGTACGGAGGCCCTCGGCCGCGTCCGCCGTCCGCTCCTCCATGTCGTCGGGCAGCACGTCTCCCCACGGGGTACGGACGTCCATCGCCGGGAGCTGGATACCGGCCTGGGTGAGGGCGGCGGCAAGGGCGTCACGAGCGTCGGTGGCTTCCTGGAGCTTGGGGGTGGGGCGGCGTGTTGCCATGAGGGGCCTTCCGTTCGGAACGGGCGAGGGGCGGGTGCGACCGGGCAGATTCGCGATTCGGCCACCACCGCCCAGCACCACGTATTACGGTGCGTAGTCAGTGCGTTACGAGAATGCAGTCGGGGTGGGGCGCGACGTGCCGTGGGCGCGGCCGGGTTCCCCTCCCGGAAACGCATGTGCCACACGTTCCACGGAGGTGAGTCACCTTGCCGCAGCGCCGCATCGTCACAGGCCGCAGTCAGGAACCGCGCCAGCGATTCGCTGAGGAGTTACGGCAGTTGAGGACGGCAAGGGGCGACAGCCTGCGACAGCTCGGGGAACGGATGGGCTGGGACTGGTCCTTGTTCGGAAAGATGGAGAAGGGCGACACCCTGGGCGGCCCCGAGGTCGTCCAGGCATTGGACCAGTACTACGGGACGCCGGGGCTCCTGCTCGCCCTCTGGGAACTGGCCGCCGGCGACCACACCCAGTTCCGTGAGCGGTATCGCCGGTACATGGCGCTGGAGGCCGAGGCGGTGAGCCTGTGGCACTTCGCGGTGAGCGTGCTGCCGGGGCTGTTGCAGACGCCGGGCTACGCGCGGGAGGTGCTGGCGGCGGGCGGAAGCCGAGGGGTAGAACTGGAGCAACAGATCAAGGCCCGGATCGGGCGGCAGGAGCTGCTGGAAAGCGAATCATCACCACCGTTTCGCACAATCCTGGCCGAGGCGGTCCTGCGTACACCATTGCAGGACGAGGGTGAGTGGCGGACCCAACTCGCCTACCTGGCTGAGGTGGCCGAGCGGGAGAACGTGACGATTCAGGTGCTGCCGCAGAGGGCAGGGGTACATGGGCTGGTCGCCACGGACGTGTGGTTCCTGCGTCTCACGGACGGTCGCCCCGTGGCCTACACGGAGAATGCGCACGGGGGTGAACTCATCGAGGAAAACGCTCGGATCGAGCGCCTGCAGCGTGCCTACGATGTGGTGCGCGACAAGGCCATGTCCCCTGCTGAGTCGCGGAAATTCATCCTGCGCATGTTGGAGGAGTCGCCGTGCGATCCATAGACCCGGGCGCCGTGACGTGGCGCAAGAGCAGCTACAGCAATCCAGACGGCGGCGCCTGTCTGGAGGTCTCCGACGACTGGCTGTCCGTCGTTCCCGTGCGCGACAGTAAGACGCCGGGAGGCCCAGTACTCGTCCTGGCGTCGGGGGGTTGGGCCTCCTTCGTCACTGCTGTGAAAAACCGTGAGCTGGGCGTCTGACTCACGCAACGGATGTCAACGATGGCCCCGCTCACCGCCCGGTGAGCGGGGCCATCGGCCAGTTGGAGAGGCCGACCACCATTCCGGCTGCGGCGAGGGCATGCAGAGGTGCCCTGCGATCGGGTCCCTGCGGGTGCGGGGAGCAGACCTGCGGCAAGTTCCCCGCTTGCCGGGCCGCCGGACCATCCCCGCGGGTGCGGGGAGCAGGCGCTGCCGACGATGACCACCGGCAGTGCGATGGGACCATCCCCGCGGGTGCGGGGAGCAGAGGGTGCGGCCTTCGACGTAGACCCCGCCGAGGGGACCATCCCCGCGGGTGCGGGGAGCAGACTGCTTAACTTGGGATTTTATCGTGGCGGGAGCGTGGTTTCACACACTTTTACAGAAGCCGGCAAGTGGGGCATTTTGCTCTTCTTGATCTTTTTGTGCGGCTGGAGTGGTCGCAGCGTAGGAGAGCAATTTTCTGTGCTGGACGAAGAGGCTGCGGCGTTACGGCTCAGCCGCGTGGGCCACGACCGCACCCTCCTCGACCGCTGGTGCGACCGCACGGTCCACTGGGACACGGTGACGGCCCCCGACGCACCGGCGGCCGAGGCGAGCTGACGGAACTCGGGGGTGCATGACGATCTTCCCTACGTGCCCCCTGCGGGCGAGTTCCTCCTGTGCCCGAGCGGCCTGGTCCAGTGGGAAGGTCGCGGCGACGACGGGCTGGACCCCGGCCCGACGGGCCAGGTCCATGAGGAGGCCGAAGTGTGTGGGCGTGTGCATCGCGGAGCCGATGACCTGCGCGTTGTGCAGGTAGAGACGGCGCACGTCGAAGGCCACGTCGTGCCCGCCCAGTGCGCCGGCGATGACCCACCGGCCTCCTTCGCGCAGCAGCGGCAGACCTTCACTCACCAGTTCGCCGGCCACGACGTCGAGTGCGACGTCGATGCCCTCTGGGGCGGCGGCGCGGATCTGCCGGGCGACGTCTCGTGCGCGGTCGACGACTTCGTGCGCGCCCGCCCCGCGCACCGCGTCGATCTTGGCTCCGCTACTGATGGCGAGCACCCTTGCCCCGCGCGCGCGGGCGATCTGCACCAGCGCGAGGCCGACGCCGCCGGACGCCCCCGAGACCAGGACGGTTTCCCCCGCCCGCAGTCGACCCCGCTCGATCATGCCCAGCGCCGTGCCGTAGGCGGTCGGCAACGTCGCGAGCTGATCGTCCGTGAGCGGGGAATCCGTCACGTCGTGCACACGCTCCGCCGACGCGGTCACGTACTCGGCGTAACCACCGTCGCGCTCGCTCCCCATCAGGCCCACCGGGTTGGCGTCCGGCCCTTCGATGTCGTAGATCGCGGGGTCGACGACCACTCGGCGCCCGACGAGGTTTCCGTCCACGTCGGGGCCGACCGCCACGACCCGGCCGGCCACGTCGGCGCCCTGGATGCGCGGGAAGTCGATCGGGCCCCGCCAGCCCGACAGCGCCTTCGGGTCCCCCGGGCGGCCGTAGGCGCCCTCCCGGGTCCACAGGTCGGTGTTGTTCAGCGCCACCGCGCCGACCCGGACCAGTACCTCTCCCGCCTGCGGGGCGGGCACGGCCACCTCCGTCAGCTCCAGGACCTCCGGCCCTCCGTGCCCGGTGATACGCACCGCACGCATGAACTGGGACGCACTCATCGCTTGAACCTCCTCGCAGGTATACTGATCTGTGAACATCCACCACCGTACGCTGATCGGCAAGGGAGTGCCTCATGCAGGAAGGGCGGCCCATGACGCCGGCCGGACGCCGCATCGTGGCGGCCGCCGAGGAACTGTTCTACAACCGCGGGATCACAGCGGTCGGCGTGGACCTGATCGCCGAGCACTCAGGCGTCACCAAGCGGACCCTGTACAACCAGTTCGGGTCGAAGGACCGCCTCGTGGCGACCTACCTCGCGGAACGCGACCAGCGTTGGCGGTCACTCGTCCGCGCCGCTGTCGACGCCTGCGGCAGCCCCGTCGAGGCCGTCACCGCACCCTTCGACGCACTGCGGACCTGGAGCGGAACCAACACCCGTGGATGTGCGTTCATCAACGCACTGGCCGAACTCCCCGACCCCTCGCACCCCGCGCACCGCATCGCCGCGGCCCAGAAACGCTGGTTGCTGAACCTGTTCGAGGAACTCGCCACCGCGGCAGGCTGCTCGGGCCCGGCCACCCTCGCCACCCGGCTCCTCGTGCTGCACGAGGGTGCCGTCGCCACGCAGCCCCTCTCGCTCGACACTCTTCCGCACAGCACTGACCTGGCACGATCCCTGGTCAAAGCCAGCGCGCCCCCGCCGCTGGTGCTATGACCGCATAGGTGCGCCGGTTTCGCGGTCGGAGCGGTCGGATTGGGTGGTGGGCTGCGACGTGGAAGACAGCCGGCCCGGTGTGTCGTCTGCCCGGTCCGCGCAGTGAGCGTATCGACGTCACGCCCCACGTAATCTCTTTTCGTGCCAGCCTCCCGCCTGCATCGCGTCGCCGTCCTCGTGCTCGAGGGAGCGAAGCCGCTCGATGTCGGAATTCCCGCGCAGGTCTTCACGACCCGCGCGAGCATGCCGTACGAGGTGCGGGTGTGCGGGGCGACACCCGGTCTGGTGACCGGCGGCGACGGCCTCGCGTACCACGTCGCCCACGGCCTCGACGCCCTTGCGTGGGCCGACATCGTCTTCGTCCCCGGCTACCGGTTCCCGGACCGCGACGACCCGCCGCAGGCCGTCGTCGACGCCCTGCGCACCGCCCACGACCGGGGCGCGCGGCTCGCCGCCATCTCGACGGGCGCCTTCGCGCTCGCCGCCACGGGCCTGCTCGACGGCAGGCGCGCCACGACGCACTGGCACTACACGCGGGCGCTGACGGCGAAGCATCCGCTCGTCCGGGTCGACGAGAACGTGCTGTTCGTCGACGAGGGGAGCGTGCTCACCTCGGCCGGCGCCGCCTCCGGCATCGACCTGTGCCTGCACATCCTGCGCGGCGACCTCGGAGTGGCCGCGTCCAACCACGCGGCCCGCCGCCTGGTCGCGGCCCCCTACCGCAGCGGCGGCCAGGCCCAGTACGTGCCGCGCAGCGTCCCCGAGCCGCTCGGCGAGCGGTTCGCCGTCACCCGCGAGTGGGCGCTGCACCGGCTCGGCGAGCCCCTCACCCTCGACATACTGGCGCGGCAGGCGGGAGTCTCGCCGCGCACGTTCTCCCGGCGCTTCGTCGAGGAGACCGGCTACACGCCGATGCAGTGGGTGATGCGCGCCCGCATCGACCTGGCCCGCGAACTGCTCGAGCGCTCGCAGCGCAGCGTCGAACAGATCGCCGCCGACGCCGGGCTCGGCACCGGCGCGAATCTGCGCCTGCACTTCCAGCGCATCCTCGGCACCACCCCGAGCGAGTACCGGCGCACCTTCACCCTGGGCGAGTGACCCGCCCGGCACCGCGTGGCGGGATCCTTTTGAACCATGGCTGCCTCGCCACTGTCAGCGCCGCGAGCCACGGGCGAGCCTGGTGGAGAAGGGAAGGGACATCACTCATGACTCGCATCGCCATCAACGGATTCGGCCGCATCGGACGCAATGTGCTGCGCGCACTGCTGGAGCGCGACAGCACCCTCGAGATCGTCGCCGTCAACGACCTGACGGAGCCCGCCACGCTCGCCCGGCTGCTCGCCTACGACAGCACGGCCGGCCGGCTCGGGCGCCCGGTGACCGTCGACGGGAACGTCCTCGTCGTCGACGGCCGCCGGATCACGGTGCTGGCCGAGCGGGAACCGGCGCAGCTGCCGTGGGCCGAACTCGGCGTCGACATCGTCCTGGAAGCCACCGGCCGCTTCACCTCGGCCAAGGCAGCCCGCGCCCACCTCGACGCGGGCGCGAAGAAGGTGCTCGTCAGCGCGCCGTCGGACGGCGCCGACGTCACGCTCGCGTTCGGGGTCAACACCGACGCCTACGACCCGGCCGTGCACACGATCGTCTCGAACGCCTCCTGCACCACCAACGCGCTCGCACCGCTGGCCGCGGTCCTCGACGAACTCGCCGGTATCGAGCACGGGTTCATGACGACGGTGCACGCCTACACGCAGGAGCAGAACCTGCAGGACGGTCCGCACCGCGACGCCCGCCGCGCCCGGGCCGCCGGCGTCAACATCGTGCCGACCACGACCGGTGCCGCCAAGGCGATCGGCCTCGTGCTGCCGAACCTCGAGGGCAAGCTGTCGGGCGACTCGATCCGCGTACCGGTTCCGGTGGGCTCGATCGTCGAACTCAACACGACCGTCGCCCGTGACGTGACGCGCGAGGACGTGCTGGCGGCGTACCGTGCCGCGGCGCAGGGGCCGCTCGCCGGCGTCCTCGAGTACTCGGACGACCCGCTCGTGTCGTCCGACATCACGGGCAATCCCGCCTCGTCCATCTTCGACTCGGCCCTCACCCGCGTCGACGGCCGCCACGTCAAGGTGGTCGCCTGGTACGACAACGAGTGGGGCTTCTCGAACCGGGTGATCGACACGCTCGAACTCCTCGCCACCCGCTGACCGGGCGCCGGGGGCGGCACCCCGCCTCCGGCGCCCGCGCCGACCGGCACTTCCCTTGAGCGCTCTGGCTGCCCAGTCGGGCAGCCAGAGCGCTCAAGGCGCAGAACTCGTGGGTGTGGCTGTCTCGCCCACCGGTTCGGAAACGCGGCCGGCCGGCCCAGCGGTCCCGGCAGATGATCGACGCGGTGCATCACCTCGTCGACGGCGGAAGCCGTGTTCGTGACCATGAACCTGCTGAACTGCGAGCCGGCCGAAGCACGACGAGCCTTCCTCGACACCCCATGCCGCGACGCCGAACGCCGCTTCCACGACCACCCCATGGACCCGCTCGAAGAGGCCGCCGACACCGACGCCCGCCAGCAACAGCGGCCCGACAGAGAACCTTGACCCGGCCATCGAGGCTCCGCCGACCGCGTGGTCGAGGTTCGTGCAGTCCTGCCACAGATTCAGCCGCCTGCACGCCGGAACCCAGGCAGGCCGCTCCCCGACTACCGCTGCTCCGCATGACGGCCACAGCAAGGGACATCACCGAGGATCTGATCCGGGATCTGCTGCGTGAGCAGCACCCCGACCTGGCGGATCACCCCCTGAAGCTCGGCGCGCTCGGCTGGGACAACCAGGTGTGGCGGCTCGGCGACGACCTCGCCGTCCGGTTGCCCCGGGCGACGCAGTTCGTGCGCCCTTGCTGCCGCACGCCGAAGCCGACTCTGCCCTGTCGGCATCGCTCGCGGGGCACCGCCATCGATCTCGCGGTGCTCCACGGCATTCAGCCCTCAGGAGGGTGGAGCGCGCAGGGATGCTCAGCCGTGTGAGGTCCCGGCCACGTCGACCGCTTCGAAGCCTTCGCGACGCATCCGCTCACTCCCCAGGCGCCGAGCGGCCCGAGCGCTTGATTGAGCGTGCGCCCGTGCTCGGTCAGGGAGTACTCCACTCGTGGCGGCACCTCGGCATAAACCTCCCGGTGCACGAGACCGTCCGCCTCCATTTCGCGCAGGTGCTGCGTCAGCATTTTCTCGCTCACTCCCGGCAGACCGCGACGGAGCTCGGCGAAGCGGCGTACGCGACGGGCATCGAGTTCCCAGAGGATCAGTCCCTTCCACTTGCCGCTCACCACATCGAGCGCAGCGTCGATGCCGCAGATGTAAGGCCCGCGTCTCGGCGCCTTGGCCATCACTGGTCCCCTTACGAAAAGGTAAGTACCGCAGAAAATAGTGGGTACTTCCGAGCGTACTGGCGCTCTTCGAGGATGGAGGAGTGAACGAACAACGGAACCTCACCACCAGGCAGAACAGCGCTGTCACCGTGATCGGACTCGGCCCGATGGGCCAGGCGATGACACGCACCCTCCTCGCCGCCGGCCACCCGGTCACCGTCTGGAACCGCACCGCCGGTCGGGCCGACGGCGTCGTCACCGACGGAGCAACGCTCGCGGTGACACCCGCCGAGGCGGTCGAAGCGAGTGACCTCGTGCTCCTGAGCCTCACCGACTACCAGGCCATGTACGACGTCCTCGACGGTGCCACCGAATCACTCGCCGGCCGGACGCTGGTCAACCTGAGCTCCGACACTCCCGACGCCACACGCGAGGCAGCCACCTGGGCAGCGGGCCACGACGCCACCTTCCTCACCGGAGGCGTCATGGTCCCCGCGCCGATGGTCGGCACGGAGGCCGCCCATGTCTACTACAGCGGCCCCGACGACGCGATGCAGCGCCACCTGGCGACGTTGGCCCTACTGGGAACACCAAAGCATCTGGGCGAGGACCCGGGCCTCGCCCAGATGATGTACCAAGCCCAACTCACGGTGTTCCTCACCACCTTGTCCGGACTGATGCACGCCACCGCGATGCTGGGCACCGCAGGAATCAAGGCCAGGGAAGCGCTGCCGGAGCTGCTCTCCTTCGCGGACTCGATCGGCGACATCCTGAGGGCCGGCGAAGAGAACCCCGGCGCCGCGCTCGATGCCGGAGAGCATCCCGGCGACCTCAGCACGGTCACCATGATGGGTGCGACGTCCGACCACATCGTCGAGACCAGCACGTCACTCGGCCTCGACCTCGCGCTTCCCCTGGCCGTGCAGGCCCACTACCGGCGCGCGATCGAGGACGGACACGGCGGCGACAACTGGACCCGCATCATCGACGGCATCCGAGGACCGCGCTGACCGAACGCGGGACCGATGAACACAGACCCAGCCGCGACGCACGCGGTCGGCTTCGGGGCCGCGTTCGGCAAGGGCAGG
The DNA here is from genome assembly GCF_052246875.1 of Streptomyces sp. GDS52. NCBI lineage: Bacteria > Bacillati > Actinomycetota > Actinomycetes > Kitasatosporales > Streptomycetaceae > Streptomyces > Streptomyces sp. GDS52. The sequence goes on along the minus strand of NZ_CM125966.1, from coordinate 1,396,319 downwards.
TGTTCCCACAGCGGTCGTCGGCCCCGGGAACATCTCCGCAGGTGCACGGAACGAGGTTGGCGACGGCCAACTCCAACGCGCTTGCCTCGCCCGCGCGCTGCTCCTGCGCCCCCGCCGACTGATCTGCGACGAGATGACCGCCATGCTCGACGCCTCAACAACGGCCGCACCGGGCAAGGCCGTCGAGGACTACCGCACCGCAACAGGCGCGAGCCTGCTGACTGCGGGCCACGACCGCACCCTCCTCGACCGCTGGTGCGACCGCACGGTCCACTGGGACACGGTGGCGGCGCCGGCGGTGGAGAACGCGGTGGGCGGGGAGAGTGGTCAGGGCGGCCGGGCAAGGAAGGCGGGCCCGGCCGCTCTCGTCCGTTCGAAGTGGCCACCGGGCGACGAACGGACCGGGCCGGCCGCGGACCGGCGCGGAGACGGGTGTGCCGGGGCGGTGCCGGTCGCGCGGCCGATGAGCGCGCGGGGCGAGGCGACATGAACAGCTGCCGTCACCGCCGTCCGGCAGGACCTCAGCGGGTGTCCCCCAGGGAGGCGAGCAGCGTGCGCAGGAGCTGGTTGAGCTCGTCGGTGGCGTCGTCGTCGAGGCCCGAGAGGATCCTGCGCTGGTTGTGCACATGGCCCTGGACGGTTCTGTCGACGAGTTCCCCGCCCTGGTCGGTCAGGGCGATGTGCAGGCTGCGCCGGTCTCCCGGCACGGCCTCGCGGACGACCAGGCCGCGCGCGACGAGCCGGTCGACGCGGTTGGTCAGTGCCGCCGAACCGATCATGACGCTCGCGGCCAGTTCCTTGGCGGTGAGCGGCCGGCTGCTGCGGCGGAGCGTGGCGAGGACGTCGAACTCCCACGTCTCCATGCCGTGCTGGGCGAAGTACTCCTTGAGGTGTCCGTTGACCAGGCGTGACAGGCGCAGGATGCGGCCGACGGCGCCCATCGCGTCGAGGTCCAGGTCTCCGCGCTGAGCTCTCCACTGGTCGAGGAAGTCGTCGACGGCGTCGCGCATGGGGGGTGCCTCGCCTTCATGTGTGGTTCACCCAGATTAATTCGATGGCGAACTGTTTGACCCAAGGCTAGGGCATGCCATAATGGTTCGATGTCAGGTAGTTCGATGTCGAACGATTGGGGGAGGAACGTGGAGTCGATGGAGTTGTCTGCGACGGACCACGGCACGGTGTCCCGCGTCATCCGCTCGCGGCGCAGCATCCGCCACTACCGGCCGGATCCGGTGCCCGCCGAACTGCTTCGGGAACTGGTCGACCTCGCCCTGGAAGCGCCGTCGAGCTTCAACCTGCAGCCCCGGTCCGTCGTCGTCGTCACCGGCGAGCAGGGCCGCAAGGCGCTCACGGAGGCCACCGGCGGGCAGCCGCACCCCCAGGAAGCACCCGTGGTGCTGGTGTTCGTCGCGGAGTCCGGCGCCTGGCGCGAGGACCGCGGCGACATCTGGGAGCAGGCCCGGCTGAACGACGCCTGGTCCGAGCGGTTCGCCGCGGCCATGCCCGAGGACGTACGCGCCTTCCACGAGGATCTGCACACCCGCGATCTGGGTCGTGAGTACGCGGTCAAGGACGCCATGATCGCCGCGTCCTTCCTGATGATCGCCGCGCACGCCGCCGGTCTGGCCACCAGTCCCATGAACGGCTGGGACGAGGCGGAGGTCAAGAAGGCCATCGGCATCGCGGACCGCGAGGACCTGCACATCGCTCTGCTCGTCCCGCTCGGCCACCCGGCCGAGACCCGCGTCCATCCCGGCCGCCGAGGCCGTTCCCTGACCGTGTTCCAGGAGACCTACGGCCGGTAGGCGCACACGTACCTGCTTCTGCACCGAACCACACAGGGGGGGTTGGTCCTCGTGACCGTTGTCAACAAGCTCGTCCAGGTCGCCGGCGCCATCGACACTGCCGAGGCGGACATGATCATCGGCGAGGGGGCGGGCCGGCTCAACGAACACGCGTTCATGATCCCCGGCATCGGCGACTTCGGCGACCGGTTCTTCGGGACCACCGACTCCGGAGCCGAGAAGTGAACAGCCAGCGCGTCGCGGTCACCTCCGCGGTCACCGCCCTCGCTCCCGCGGTCTGGGGCTCCACCTATCTGGTCACCACCGAATTCCTGCCCCCCGACCGGCCGCTGCTGGCCTCCACCGTGCGGGCGCTGCCGGCCGGACTGATCCTGCTGCTGATCACCCGCACGCTGCCCAGGGGCATCTGGTGGTGGAGGGCCGTCGTCCTCGGCGTGCTGAACATCGGCGCGTTCTTCTACTTCCTGTTCCTCGCCGCCTATCACCTGCCCGGCGGGGTGGCCGCGCTGGTGATGTCCGTCCAGCCGATGATCGTCCTCCTGCTGGGCCCGGTGCTGCTGCAGGACCGTATCCGGCCGGTTCACCTCACGTCGTGTCTTCTCGGCGCGGCGGGCGTGGCCCTGCTGGTCCTCCAGCCGGACGCGGGCCTGGACGCCACCGGCATCACGGCGGGCCTGCTCGGCGCGCTGTCCATGGGTTCCGGCATCGTCCTCACCAAGAGGTGGGGGCGCCCCGACGGCGTCGGTCTGCTGACCTTCACCGGCTGGCAGCTGACCGTGGGCGGCCTGGTCCTGCTGCCCGTCACCCTGCTCGGCGAAGACCTGCCGGACCACCTCACCTGGGGCAACGTCGGCGGCTTCGCCTACCTCGGCATCATCGGCGCGCTGATCGCCTATGTGCTGTGGTTCCGAGGCCTGTCGCAGTTGCCGGCGCTCGCCGCCTCCTTCCTGTCGTTCGCCTCGCCGCTGTGCGCCGCGGTCCTGGGATACCTCTTCCTGGACGAGAGCCTGCGGCCGCTGCAACTGCTCGGCGCGACGGCCGTGGTCGGAGCCGTCGTCCTCGCCCAGCCGCGCACCGGCAGAACCAGACCAGCACCGTCGCAGCCGGACCGGGCCACCAGCCGGGTCCAGCACGACTCACACCCGTTCAGGGGATCCACCAACAACGAGTAGCCAAGTACCGGTATCAGGAGTGTTCTTCAAGCACGCGTCGCTGCGCGGTCTGCCGCACCACCAGGTGCGGTCCAGACCCGACGACATCGAGGTCACCGCCGCCGGAGGCGACCTCACCTTCCACGAACTCAAGGCCGGGGCCGACCGGCTCGGCTCCCACCTGGCGGCGCTCGGCGCAGCACCCGACACCTGCGTCGGGCTCTGCGCCGAACCCTCCGCCGACCTGGTGACCGGCGTCTGGGGCATCCTCACCGCAGGCGCCGCCTACCTGCCGCTGTCGCCCGACTACCCCGAGGCCCGGCTGCGGTACATGGTCGAGAACGCGGGCGTCCGGATCGTCGTCACCCAGCCGCACCCGGCGGACCGGCTCGAGAGCCTGGCCCCCCGGGGCACGATCGTGGTCACCGCCGCCGACGCCCCGGAAACCGGGAACCCCCTCCGGCCCGACGGCCCGCAGGCCCACCACCTCGCCTACGTCATCCACACCTCCGGCAGCACCGGCAAGCCCAAGGGCGTGATGATCGAGCAGCGCAGCATCGTCTCCCAGCCGCGCCGGCTGGCCGACTGCGGCCACCTCGGCCCGGACGTGTCCATCCTGCAGAAGACACCGATGAGCTTCGACGCCGCCCAGTGGGAGATCCTCGCCTGCGCGGTCGGCGCCCGGGTCGTCATGGGCGCCCCGGGACTCTTCCGGAACCCCGAAGGCATCCTGAAGCCGCTCGGCGAGGAGGTGGTGGAGCGCCGGCACGTCATCGCCATCGACCAGGGCGTCTACGACCGGTCCGCGATCGGCATCAGCGCGGTGTCCCGGGCGGGCGAGGAACAGCGGCACCACGTCGTGCTCGGCACGCTGCTGCACCACCTGCAACGCACCGGGCACATGGGCTTCATGTCGTCCGGCTCCTCCTCGAAGACCGGCAACCCGCTGCCGGCCTCCCGGCGCCTGGACGACCTGCTCGCCGAAGCGGGCATCCCCGCGGCTCCCGCGTCGTACTTCTTCGTCGGCGGCCGCATCACCCCCGGACAGGCCGCACACGAGGGCATGGACGAGGACGCCGTGCACACCAACGACCCGGCAGAGACGATCCGCGACGACCTCGCACAGTTCCTGCCCGACTACATGATCCCGGCCCGCGTGGTGGTGAACGAACTGCCGCTCACCGTCAACGGCAAGATCGACGCCAAGGCCACCGCACGGCTGCCGGAGGTGGCCGCGACCGGCACCTCGGCCGTCCACATCGCCCCGGCGACCCCGACCGAGCAGGGGCTGGCGGCCGTGGGGCCGGATGCTGAAGTACGACACCGTCTCCACCCAGGACGGGTTCTTCGCCGCGGGCGGCGACTCCCTGCACGCCGTGGCGCTGGTGAACCGGATCAACAAGGAGTTCGGGACACGCCTCCCGCTCCAGGTGCTCTTCGAGACGCCGAAACTCCAGGACCTGGCCACCCGCGTCGACGACGGCGCACCGCTGCGCAGCTTCCGCCTGGTGTCACCGCACCCCGGCGGCTACGGCGACCCGGTGTTCGTCTGGCCGGGCCTGGGCGGCTCCCTGATGAACCTGCGCCTGCTCGTCCGGGACGCCCGCCTCCGCCGGCACGGCAACCGTGTCGGCGACCTTCCCGGCCGTGGTGTCGGCGGATTCTCACGGCTGCTGTGCTCAGACTGCCGGACCGTCGGGAATGCGGAAATCACCCGGAATTGATTCAAGATGCAACATGTTGGGGAGGGTGGAAGATCTCCCCTCCTTGAAGGACGACCCCATGGGCCTGCTCAACCGTCGCCGCGCCACCGCTCCCACTCCGGCCGCCGACTCGGCCTCCGTGCCGAACACCGCCCGGTTGACCGGCATCTGGACCATCGACCCCGCGCACAGCAGCATCGCCTTCGTCGCCCGGTATGCCATGATCACCAAGGTCCGCGGCACCTTCGAAGACTTCGACGGCCGCCTGTACCTGGACGGCGAGCGGCCCGGGCGCTCCACCGCCGACGTGACCATCAAGGCCGCCAGTCTCCACACTCGCCAGAAGCAGCGCGACCAGCACCTGCGCAGCGCCGACTTCTTCCACGCCGAGGCCCATCCCACGTTGTCCTTCCGCAGCACCTCCGTGCAGCAGCTCTCCGCGGACACCTACCGCCTGACCGGCGGCCTGAGCATCAAGGGCGTCACCCGCCCGGTCGTCCTGGACCTGACCCACACCGGCACGGCGACCGATCCCTTCGGCAACGAGCGCGCCGGTTTCGAGGGCTCCACCACGGTCGACCGCACCGACTGGGGCCTGACCTGGAACAGCGTGCTGGAGACCGGCGGCGTGCTGGTCGGCGAGAAGGTGAAGCTGGAGCTCGACGTCTCCGCAGTCCGCGCCGCCTGACCACCGCCCCGCGAGCCTCAAAACGGCCGACCCGCCCACGCGCCACTGCCGCCGTACACCTCAGCGCTTCAGGCGACCACACCCAGTTCCGTGAGCGGTGTCGCCGGTACACGGTGCCGGAGGCCGAGGCGGTGAGCCTGTGGCACTTCGCGGTGAGCGTGTGGCCGGGGCTGCTGCAGACGCCGGACCACGCGCGGGAGGTGCCGGCAGCGGGCGGGAGTGGAGGAGCGGAGCTGGACCAACAGATCAAGGCCCGGATCGGGCGGCAGGAACTACTGGGTGGTGAAGCGTCACCTTCGTTTCGCACGATTCCTGCGGAGGCGGTTCTGCGTACACCGTTGCAGGACGAGGGGGAGTGGCAGGCTCAACTCGCCTACCTGGCTGAGGCGACCGGGCGGGAGAACGTGACGATCCAGGTGCTGCCCCAGAGGTCAGGGGTGCATGAACTCGTCGCCACGGACGTGTGGTTCCTGCGGCTCATGGACGGTCGCCCCGTGGCCCACACGGAGAAGGCGCACGGGGGCGAGCTCATCGAGGAAGACGCTCGGATCGAGCGCCTGCGGCGTGCCTACGATGTGGTGCGCGACAAGGCCATGTCCCCTGCCGAGTCGCGGAAATTCATCCTGTGCATGCGGCCGGTGAAGCCGACCACCGTCCCCGGGGGCCGCCGGGTGGTGTGGGGGACCTCCGAGGTACCGGCGCTGCGGGGCCGGAGACGGGTGGCTTGCCGAAAACCGTGAGCAGTCGGCGGACATGGGTCACTTGAGTGCTCACATGAGCGGTATCAGGACAGTAGTGGCCGAAGTGCTCACGACTTTGGGATGGTGTGTCCTCCCCGGGGGCGGACGTGTGTCCCGGCATCGTCACCTCGACGTTCCACCGCGCCCCGACGGCAGGCAGGATGACCCGCGCGACGCGCGTCGCCGCGAGAGCAGGGGAGTCCTTGCATGGCTGACCACTACCCGTACCGGATCGTGACCAGGAGAGAAGACCTGACGCTGATCTGGCGGCCCGGGGAGGGCGATGCCCTCGATGAGTTCGTCGTCGACGGCCTCGGAAGACTCCTCGCGTTCCACGACCTCGAGACGCTGCGGGAGTACTGCGAGCGCAACGATCGGGAGCTCATCCAGGAGGACGAAGCCGCTCTCGATCTGGCCGCCGTACGGCGGTGGATCGAGCGCCCTGACCCTGGTGCGGTGTCGGCAGGACTGCTGCTGGACGCGTGGAACTTCTTCGAAGACCTCTCCCGCAGCCTGCAAGCCGCCCCGTCTCTTCCCTCCCAAGGGCCCATCCACGACAGTGCCTACGAAAAGATCTTCGGCGGTGAAGCTCTTGAACCGACCGCTGGTGAGGGAGCCTGGACGGGCGAGGAGACCGCGGCCGTGCGCGCATTCCTGCGCGCGGGGCTGGTTCTCTGGGGGCGGGCCGTGCGGGGTGTGGCACCGGCCTGATCGAATCTCCGGAACTTTCGTACGCACTCAGCCCGACCGCCGCTGGGGTACCAGACCCGAAGCTGTTCCCCGCACCCGCGGGGAACAGCTCCACCACGGGCAGGTCATCACCGTGGCCCGCGTCGTCGAAGCTGCCCCCGAAGGCAAGGAATGACGACACCGGATGAGGAGGGGGAGGGGCATGTGAACGACGGGGTGAAGCGGCTGCCGGGGCTGCGGGTGGAGGAGCCGGGGAGCCCGCACGGCTCGCGGGGGCCGCAGCCGGTCTCCGTTTCGATGGTGGCGGTGCTGGCGATGGCTCCGGCCGCCGTGGAGATCGTGGGCTTCGTGGAGATGGCGGGGGAGTCTCCGATGCGCGGCGATGGTCCCGGCGTCGGGTTGCTGACGCTTCCTTTCCTGTTCTGCCTCGGTCTTCCCATGGCGTTCCTGGGCACGTTGTTCGGGGTGGTGCCGACGCTGTCGGTTGCCGCGTGGGCGGGGCGACGGTGTGCAGGGCGGCACGTGGAGTGGTGGATTCCGGCGGTGGCCGGTTGTTGGGCGGCCGCGGTCGCGCTGTGGCCGGCGGTGGTGGGGGACGGCCTGGAGACCTGGCTGTGGGTGTGGCTGTCCGGCACGGCGGCGCTGTCGGCGGTGACGCTGCTGACGCGCTGGGCCCTCACCCGTGGGCGCCCGTACGGGACGGTCGTCGGGGTCGGCCTGCTGTCGGCGGTCGCCGTGGTCGCCGTGGGGTCCTTGGCCTACGGGACCGGGCTGGTGGACGAGTACGCACCGCCCCGGGTCCACGCCTCGGAGCTGGTCGGCACCTGGAACGACGGCCATGGCGGCATGCTGCGGCTGGACGGGGAAGGGCGTGCGGTGGCCACCGGCACCTGGAGCGGAGGCGGAGTGGACTCGCCGGACGGGCGGTGTGAGGGCTCGGGCACGTGGAGGTTCGCACCGGACGACGACCCCTGGCTCCAGAGCGTCACCGTCGAGGTCGGCGACTGCTGGTCGGGGGAGTGGACACTGAGCGGCACGGGCGGCCACCCCAAGCTGAACTACCAGCTCGGAGACACGGACTCGCCCGAGTGGTACGTGCTCACCCGGTGAGAAGGGCAGGCGCGCCGATTGGTGCGCAGTACTCGCATCGAGCTGAGCGGTGCAGCCGGCCGGGCCGGCCGACTGCGCGACGGTGGTGACCGTGCCTGCCCGGTGGCCGCGACCGCTCACGGAATGCGTGCCGTTCCGAGCGCGGCAGCGCAGTCGTGCGGGAAGAGTCCTACGGCAGGAGGCCGTCCGTCTCCGTGAACACGGTGTGGGCCATCACCATGAAGCTCACGCACACGGCGATGGCCACACCGAGGAAGGCGAGCACCAACCCCGTCCCCGCGGCGAGCTTCCCCTGGGCCGGGGCGTGCGCCGTGGCACGCTCCGGGCTGTCGGCGAGGTAGTACACGGTGACGTGGTCGCCCACGACGACCGTCGACGGGCCGTTCGCCTCGTCGAAGCGGATGACGCGCCCCTCTCGGGTCGTGAACTCGTAGACGTGGTGCAGGGTGGTGCGCACGTCGGTGTCCCCCGCGCCGCCTCTGGTCCTGGTGTAGGTCCGCAGACATCGCCCCTGGGCCGTGAGGCCGTGGTCCCAGGCGCTGCTGACCTGCCTGCTGCGGCTGATGGTCCTGGCGGCCATGCCGGACACGCAGGCGATCATGATGACAGGTATGACGTAGAAAAGAGCTTCCACGAGTTCCCCCTCTGGTCCTGTCCGCGTCGGAGACGACCGGTACGGTGGGCGCCTGGTCACAGCGCCCGCAGGAGTGTTGCACGGAAGTTCCCCGCACCATGTCGGAAAGGTGCGCTCTCTCGGCACTCGCTCACGGAGTTTGTGCCTGATCCTGCTGAAAGTGAACGAAGCCATGCCAACTGTTCGCGGCGCCGAGGGCCGTCACACAGACGGGGCCGGGGCCTCCGGTGAGGCCGGGGCCTCCGGTGGGGCGGGGAGGGTCCGTCCCAGGCGGGCGAGTGGGGACAGGGCCATCAGCGCCGGTGACAGCAGCATGCCTGCGGCCGTCACCAGGAGGCTGGTGCGCGTCCCCCACGCTTCCGCGAGGAAGCCGCCGAGCAGCGAACCGAGCGGGGTCAGCCCCATGCCGACGAAGTTGATCGTCGCGGCCGCGCGGCCCTGCATCCCGTCCGGAGTGAGGGTCTGCCGGACGGCCATGAGCGTGACGTTCACCAGCTGACCGAAGGCCCCGAACGCGAAGCTGATCGCGAGGAGCGCGGGAACCGTCACCGCGGAGGAGCCGTGCAGTGCGGGGACGAGCAGGAACACGCCGTCGCCGAGTGCCGCCGCGGACACGAGCACAGCGCCGTGCCCGAACCGGCTCGGCAGGCGGGCGGCCAGCAGCGAGCCCAGGAGCGCGCCCGGCCCCGTCGCCGCGAGCACCAGTCCGACGGCGGCGCCCGGCAGGTGCAGGTCCCGCGGCAGGAACAGCAGGTAGACGGTCATCACAGCCGCGAAGAAGAACTGGAAGGCGGCTGACGCGAGGCACACGGACCGCAACGAGGTGTCGTCGGCGACGAAGCGGAGGCCCTCCTGGATCCGCCGCCAGACCCGGGGAGGACGTTCCGAGCGCTCCGGGACGGATTCGCGGCGACCGATCCGTCGGATCGACAGGAACGACAGCGCGAAGAACAGTGCGCTGGAGGCGGCGGCGATCGGCGCCGACAGCACGGACACCAACGCACCGCCGAGGGCGGGACCGCCGATCTGCGCCGCGGACCGGCTGCCCTCGAGCGCGCTGTTGGCCCGCACCAGCTGATCGCGTTTCACCAGCCGCACCAAGGAGGCCTGGTACGCCACGTCGAAGAACACGGACAGAGCCCCGACGGCGAAGGCGACCACGAGCAGCGCCGGCAGGCCGAGCCGGCCGAGGAGACCGGCCACGGCGGCGGCGCCCAGTACCAGGGCCCGGCCGACGTCCGTCAGCACCATCACCGTGCGGGTCCGCCACCTGTCCACCCACGCGCCGACGAAGAGCGAGAGCAGCAGAATCGGCGCCTGCCCCACCGCGCGCAAGGCGCCCAGCTGGCCGGCACCGGCATCGAGCGTCAGGACGGCGAAGAGCGGCAGAACCACCAGACACGCGTGCTCGCCCAGCTGGGAGGCGGTCTGGCCCGCCCAGAGCCTGCGGAAGTCGCCGTCCCGCCACAGACTTGGCGGAGCGGGGCGACCGGAATCGGACCCGGTGGAGGAAGAGGACGGCACAGGGACCCCTCGGATGACCGAAGACGAGAGCTGCCCACCGGAGCACGCCAGGTGCACCGACGGTTTCGGGCAGCGGGAAGGGAAGGCTCGCTGTGCCGCGCTGTGAGGGCAGCACGCGATGACGGGCCGCTCGCGGCCTCGGACGTCAACGCGTGCTCGGACGACCGACCATGTCCTCGCTCCTTGTGAGTCACTCGCTGCGCGAACACTAACTCCCGTTCGGCAGGGCCCGAAAGGCGATTAAGGACCGGGCGGGCGGCGGGAGGAGCCCGGCTGTTGGCGCCGGGGCACGAGGAGGGCGGCTCAGCCGGTCGCCCGGTCCCCGAGGCCGCCGAGCCGTGTGCGTGGAGGCCGAGCGCAACTCGGTGGCGTCCGGAGCGGAAGTCGGGAAGGCTTGCGCGCATGGTTTCGGTGGTGCAGAACGTGGCGATCGACTGTGCGGATGCCTATGGACTGGCCCGGTTCTGGAGCGGGGTGACCGGCCGTCCACTGCATCCGCAGGACAGGCCGGGCGACCGGGAGGTTCAGGTGCTGTTGGCGGAGGGCCCGGTGCTGCACTTCAATCAGGTGCCCGAGGCCAAGACGATCAAGAACCGGATCCATCTGTGTCTGCGCCCTGAGACCTCGCGCGAGCAGGAGGTGGAACGGCTGCTGGGTCTCGGTGCCACCTTTGTCGCCGATCACCGGAGCCCCGATGGTTCCGGTTGGGCAATCCTCGCCGACCCCGAAGGCAACGAATTCTGCGTTCTGCGCAGCGATTCCGACCGAGCCGCGATGAGTTCCTGACGGCTGCTGGTCACGCTGCTCGTGAGGCACTGATGGGGGACCGTGGTGGCATGGGAGAGCAGCGGTTCGACGTGTGGGCGGCCGGGGCCGCCCACGAGCGGTACATGGGCCGGTGGAGATCGTGTCCCGCCTCGTGGTGTAGGCAGCCTTGTTCGACGCGTTGCGGTGAGCCGCACGTCGGCCACCACCCCCATACCGGCGCGGCACGGTTCGCCGGGCAGCGCGCATCCCTGGGCGGTCCTGCGCTCAGGAACAGTCGAGCCAGTGGCCGGTCGGCCGGCGGCCTTCTGGGCGGCCCGGCCCTCCCTCAGCCGCCTGCATCCACGTCGTTGCGGGGTGCCCCGTCACCGACTGGCGGCAGGTCGCCGCGTTCGACGGGCCCGGTCGGCGCCGCGCCGCCGGCGGGCGCGGACGGCAGCAGCCCGGCGGCCTCCTCACCGGACGGCCGGTGGGCCTCCCGCGCCGCCTCACGCAGGACGTCGCGGGAGACACCCGCATCGCTCTCGAGCCGTACGACGTGGTCCTTCTTCTCCACGGCGTACTCGTGTGTCCCCCCTCCGGAGCGGTACCGGACTCCCTTCTCCTCCCACTCGCACGTCTGCTGCCCCTCGGCGCAGTCGGAGGCGGAGATCGTGCCCCGGTCGACGTACAGCCGCAGCTGCCCGCCTTCCTGCCGCGAGACGTACGTGGCGGAGAAACCGTCCCCGCCGTACACCCCGACGGACTGCGGGGCGAGCGCGAACCCGGGTGCCTCGATGACGTAGACGAGCTCCGGGGCGATGCCCAGCGCCCTGGCGCTGGTGGCGAGTTCGGCGGCGGGTGCTTCGGTGTCCCGCGTCTGTCCCGGTTCACTGCCGCAGGCGGCGAGCAGCAGAGGAACGAGCAGCAACGGCAGCAGAGGGCGCACGGCACGGGTCATGCGCCCATCCAACCGGACGCCGGCGACCGGCGTCCGGTTCCTTCAAGGCGCGGCCGGCGAAGCGGCCCCGGTCATGAGCCTCCGACTCGCGGTCCTGCTCCGGGAGCGGCGCTCAGCGGTGACGGCCACGGCGAGGGTGAAGCTCGCGGGGGGTGGGCCTGCAGGTACTGGCCTGCCCCGGGCGGCCCTTGAGGTGCGGTACCGCGTCCAGCAGAGGCGGCAGCCGGCCCGGGTTCCTGGGCCGCAGGGTCTGCACCGGCAGCAACGGCTCGATCCGCTCCCACAACCCGTCCGACACCAGCCATGGGGGGCCGTTCCCCTTCCCCATGGGCTGACCGACGAACGGGCACCGGGCCGAGACATGGCCTCAGGAGCTTTCGGGCAGCTCCTCCGGGCGAGGATGTCCATAACCGGGTGTATCGCGGGCCGGGCCCGCCCCGTGCGGCCGCCGGTCCCGCCGCCGACCCGCGCGTGGCGCGCGTACGGCTCCGAGGGTGACGTGTGTCGGCTGACCGCCTTTCAACTGCCCTGACCTGCAGCTGATATCGGCCACGTGGGCGAATTCGACCCCGGGTGGACGGGGCCGAGAACCTTGCCGTGGCCGGTTCCGGCCGGTCGATCGCCGGTGCGGACGAGGGCCGTCATGTTTGGCTTGCATGTGTCTTGACGGTCGCATAAACCATGGATATCCCACCCGGATAACTTCCTTACCCAGAACGGGACATGACGTCGCGTCGCGAACAACACGCATGAACCGGACCGATCGGCCTGCATCCTGCCCTGCCAGGGGAATGTGTGGTTAGATTGCGACTGCGCGGCTACCTGGAGTCGTCGCGCGGGGGATAGGGAGAAGCCCTTCAGTGTGGAAGGTTGCATTCTTTTCCTATTTAACTGTCTGAATTCCACTGCGGGTGTGTGTGGAGGTATCGGAAGCCGTCCAGACCTGATCCCGTTCGTGATTCGCTGAAATTTTTCATGAATCGATCAAGGCGGAGCTCTGTCGCCCGCAGTGCAGACAGTATGGCCGGCGGAATCTCTTGCGGATTCTGTGCGCGGCGGGCAGGTGCGACTCGGTGAGAAGTGCCTCCCGGTGTGCCGCGGTAGCAATGCCGTGCGGTGACTCATCCGGCATGAAAATGTGGGAAACAGCTGAGGAGTGGAATGTCTGAGATTACCGGCGTGGTTGCACGTGAAATCGTCGACAGTCGCGGCAATCCCACCGTCGAGGTAGACGTTCGCCTGGCCGACGGCTCCCTGGGCAGGGCCGCGGTGCCCTCCGGTGCCTCGACCGGTACCCGGGAAGCGGTCGAACTCCGCGACTCCGACCCCGCCCGTTTCCGCGGCAAGGGCGTCACGCGCGCGGTTGCCGCAGTGAACGGAGAGATCGCGCAGGCGGTGCAGGGGCTTCCGGCCGAAGCGCAGTCCACCGTCGACCGGCTGATGGTCGAGCTCGACGGGACGGAGAACAAGGGCAGGCTCGGCGCCAACGCGACGCTGGGCGTGTCGCTCGCGGTCGCCAAGGCTGCGGCCGCGTCGCACGACATGCCCCTGTACCGCTATGTCGGCGGCACTTTCGCGCATGTTCTCCCGACCCCGATGATCAATATCATCAACGGCGGTGCCCACGCTGACAACGCGCTTGATTTTCAGGAATTCATGATCGCGCCGGTGGGCGCGGCCTCGATGGCGGAGGCTGTCCGTATCGGTTCGGAGGTCTTTCACACCCTGAGGGACCTTCTCCGTGACGCCGGGCATAACACCAATGTCGGCGATGAGGGCGGGTTCGCGCCTAATCTGGCCACCGCGGACGAGGCGCTCGAGTTCATCGTCAAGGCCATCGACAAAAGCGGTTTCCAGCCCGGCAGTGAAGTGGCGCTGCTGCTCGACCCCGCCTCCTCCGAGTTCTACCGCGACGGGGCTTACCACTACGCGGGCGAGAACCGTGTCCGGTCGGTGACCGAGCATGCTGATTACCTGGCCGACCTGGCATCCCGGTTCCCGATCGTGTCGATCGAGGACGGTATGGCCCAGGACGACTTCGAGGGCTGGAAGTACCTCACCGACGCCATCGGATCCACGTGCCAGCTGGTCGGTGACGACGTCTTCTGCACCAACGTCCGCCTGCTCCAGGACGGAATCGACCGAGGCATCGCAAACTCGATCCTTGTCAAGGTGAATCAGATCGGCACCCTGACCGAAATGCTGGACACCGCGAACACGGCCTTCCGCGCCGGCTACTCCGTGGTGATGTCGCACCGCTCGGGCGAGACCGAGGACACGACCATCGCCGATCTCGCGGTCGCCCTCAACTGCGGTCAGATCAAGACGGGTTCGCTGTCGCGGGCCGACCGGACGGCCAAGTACAACCAGCTGATCCGGATCGAGGAGGAGCTGGGATCCGAGTCGGTCTACGGCGGAGCGAAGTTCTTCAACGGCATCAGCTGAACGCGGGAGCCACGGCCGCGGTCGTCGTGCACGGAAAGAAATGTCGAGAATGAGCATCCTCGTACTCCACAAATCCAACGTCAGCCGTCGCGGTCACCTGGCGAAAGCCGCAGAGTACGCGAAGAGGAACGGGGACCGGCTTCTTCTCGCCGTGAAGGATCCGACCTGGGAGAAGGAGTTCGCCGACGTCGTGGTGTCGGTGGACACCTCGGACATCGAGGCCTCGGTCGCCGCGGTGCGCGCACTCGCGGCGACCGAGCCGGAACCCGTCCGAGCCGTCGCGGCGTTCGTCGGGCACAGCGTGCCCGCCGCCGCCGCGGTCGCCGCCGACCTGGGACTTCCCTTCGTCGGCGAACAGGTGGCGCACACGCTGCGCGACAAGTACGCCATGCGCGAGGCCTTCTCCTCGGGGAACGTGCCGCAGCCGGTCCACGGTCTGGCCCGGACGCTCGACGAGGCCGTGACGCAGGCCGCCCGCATCGGCTTCCCGCTGGTGCTCAAGCCGCTCATCGACAACGACAGCGGCTACTTCCGGCGGGTGGACGACGTCGCCGAACTCACCGAGTACTTCCCGGTGGTGCAGCGCGGCGCCTGGTCCGGGATCGCGCACAACCCGCTCTACGACTGGATGGTGGAGACGTACGACTCGGCCATCCTGCTGGAGGAGTACCTGCCGGGCGCGGAGGTCAGCGTCGAGTCGATCGTCGTCGACGGCCGGGCCCACGTGGTCGCCATCCACGACAAGCCCGTCCCCATGGAGGGCCCCTACTTCGTCGACGTCCACTACGCGACGCCCAGCCGACTGCCGGCGGAGGTGCAGAAGCGGATCGTGGAGCTCACCGCCGCCTCGCACCGAGCCGTCGGCATCGAGACAGGTGCCGTTCACACGGAATTCCGGATCCAGAGCGACGGCACGCCGAAGATCCTGGAGACGGCGGCGCGCCTCGGCGGCGGACCGGTCTACCAGTCGGTTCTGCTGAGCACCGGGGTCGACATGGTCGAGGCGGTGCTCGACGTGGCGTCCGGCCGGACACCGGAGCTCACTCCCGAGCCCGAACCCACGTGTGCCGGCTTCTACCTGTTCTTCGCGAAGAAGGCCGGGCGGATCAGCGGGATCAGCGGGGTGGAAGAAGCCGTCCGTGATCCCCGTGTGCATGAGATCTCGCTCTACCGGAAGGTGGGGGACGCTGTTGATGTTCCGCCGCGCGTCTGGCAGTCGCATGGCCATGTGATCTTTACCGGGATTCTTGCAGAAAGCCCCGGCGTTCACGCCGGGGATGAATGCATCTCAAGACTGCTCTGACGTGCACTTCAGAGCGGACGTTTTTGCTGCTCGATGTACTGGTGGGCGATCGCCAACGGTGCTCCGCCGCACGATGCGGAGAAATATGAGGGCGACCACAGGTGCCCATGCATGATGGCGCGGTTGATCCGGCCGGTGAACTCCTGCCGTATCCGGCGAGCGGAGACGCCCTTGAGGCTGTTGACCAGCTTCGAGACGGCGACCTTGGGTGGGTAGTGCACCAGGAGATGGACGTGATCGCGTTCGCCGTTGAACTCCTTCAGCTCCGCTTCGAAGTCCTCACAGACCTTGCGCATGCTCTCTTCGCAGCGCGTCAGCATCTCGTCGTCGAACACCCCGCGCCGGTACTTCGTCACAAAGACCAAGTGCACATGCATCGCCGAAACGACGTGTCTGCCACGTCTGTAGTCGTTTGCCTGATCCATGAGACCAATCGTAGTAGGGTCTTGGGTGTGCAGCTCCGCTACAACTACCGGGCCTACCCCAATGCCTCCCAGCGCCGCGCGCTGGCGCGTGCGTTCGGGTGCGCCCGCGTGGTGTGGAACGACTGCCTGCGCGACCGGAAACAAGCGCACGCTGCCGGGCTGCCGTATGTGACGTCGGCCGAGCTGTCCCGGCTTCGCATCACCCAGGCCAAGCGCACCGAGGAACGCGCCTGGCTCGCCGACGTCTCCGCGGTCGTCCTGCAGCAGTCTCTGCGGGACCTGGATGCCGCCTACAGGAACTTCTTCGGCAGCCTCAAGGGCAAGCGGCAGGGCCGGAAGGTCGGCCCTCCCCGCTACAAGTCGAAGAAGGACACCCGGCAGTCGATCCGCCTCAACACCAACGCCTTCTCCCTTCAGGACGACGGCACGGTGTATGTGGCCAAGGTCGGCCATCTCAAGGTCACATGGTCGCGTCGGCTTCCGGCCGCACCCACGTCCCTGACCATCACCAAAGACAGCTCCGGCCGGTACTTCCTCAGCTTCGTCGTGGACACCGAGCCGGACATCCTCCCCGAGCTGGAGGCGGAGTCCGGTCTCGACCTCGGCCTGTCCGCCTTCGCGGTCCTGTCCGACGGGACGAAGATCGACAGCCCGCGTTTCCTGCGCCGGGCCGAGAAGAAGCTCAAGCGTCTTCAGCGGGAGCTGTCCCGCAAGCAGAAAGGGTCGAAGAACCGGGCCAAGGCCCGCATCAAGGTCGCACGCCGGCACGCGCGTGTGGCGGACCGGCGCCGGGACTGGCACCACCAGGCATCCACACAGATCATCCGCGACAACCAAGCGGTGTACGTGGAAGACCTCGCGGTGTCCGGTCTCGCACGCACCCGGCTCGCCAAGTCCGTGCACGACGCGGGATGGTCCGCATTCGTCGGCATGCTGGAATACAAGGCGGTCAAGCACGGGCGTACCTTCGCCAGGGTGGACCGGGCCTTCCCCTCCTCGCAGGTCTGCTCGGCCTGCGGATTCCGGGACGGCCCCAAGCCCCTGCACGTCCGGCAGTGGACGTGCGGCCAGTGCGGCACCGTGCACGACCGCGACCACAACGCAGCCCGCAACGTCCTGTTCGAAGGACGCCGGATCGTCGCCGCCGGACGGGCGGAGACGCTAAACGCCCGTGGAGCGCCGGTCAGACGGGCACCCGTGCCCGCACAGCGCGGTGAAGCAGGAAGCCCCCGGAAGGGTCAGACGACCCAGGCCGGAATCCCTGGACTTTAGGCCAGGGAGCACGTCAAATCCAGCTCGAGTACGCGCTGCCCGTCTTCACCGGGAGTGTGCAGAGCCCGTCCCTCGTCGGTGTTCTGTTCACCGTCAACGCGATCGCCGTGGTGCTGCTTCAGGTTCCGCTGAACCAGTACACCAGCAAGATCAGTAGCTCCGCGCTGGTCATCTGCGGCGCTCTCCTGCTCATGACGACCAGCTTCGCCGCCGCCTCGCTGGGATCGGTGGGCAGCCTGGTGGTGTCCGTTCTGCTGTTCTCCGCCGCGGAAGTGCTGATCGATCCCCGTATCGACAGCGAGATGGCCAACACGGTTCCCGCGCACCGGCGCGGCATGGCCTTCGGCTTCATCGGCACCGCCATGGCCGTCGGCGGAGCCTGCGCCAACGGACTGGCTGCCTGGCTGTCCACGGACGAGGGCGCTCCGGAGCGGCAGTTCTGGCTGCTGCTCGTCGCGGTGAGCGCGGCCTTCGCCGCGGTTCTCTACGCCGCCTCGTGGGCCACACGCACCCGGGGCGCAGCGAGGACGAGCCACGGCATGAGCTCTGCCTCGTCGGTCTAGAGGACTCGTGAGGATCTTGGGTTCCGGCCCCGCCACGTGAGCGGCGGGGCCGGACCCCCCGGGGCCCTGCCTCCTGTTCGGCAACCCCTGTGCAGCTCCCACGAACAGTCCGACGAGCACGCCGCCCCCTTCTGAGCAGCCACCGTCTCGAACCACGCGTGGCTCTCCGTGGAGTTCCGGTGCTCGGCCACGTCGGTATGCCGGAGGCCGGCACCCGAGCGCCTGCGGGAGGAGTCGGATCAGGCGGAAGACCGGAAGAGGCAGGCGGTCCTTCGCGAGGTTGCCGAGGAGACCGGCCTGCCGACAGCCGTGGTGAGCCGGCTTCTTCCTCTGACCGCGTCGGCGGTCACGTGCGCCAAGCAGGTGATCAGGATGCCGGCGCTACCGGCGGTGTGGTGGTGGGGGCGGGGGCGGGAGGGTGGTGACGTCGGGGGCGGGTTCGGGCCAGACGAGGAGGACGGGGCAGGGGGCGTGGTCGACGATGAAGCGGCCGGCGGGACCGAGACTGCGCGGTCCGAGATGGCTGCGGTCGCCGTCGCGGGCGAGGACGAGCAGGTCGGCGTCTTCGGCGGCGGACACGACTTCCCGCTCGACGCGGCCGGTGCGCTCGACACGGTCACAGGGACGCGCCAGGCGCTGTGCGGCTTCGGCGAGGAGCCGCTCGGCGGAGGCGGTGGCCAGGTGCTCGACCGCCGTGCCGGGGTCGCGTTCGGGACGGCCGCCACGGCCGAGCAGCCCGGCGAAGGCGCCGTGTGCGGCGCCGGGGGCTTCGGGGCCGGTGACGTGCAGCAGCACGATCCCGGCGGCCTCGGGGGCGTGGCTGCGGGCGGCGTCGACGCAGGAGGGCCAGGTGCCCTCGGTGATCCAGACGATGACTCGCACGGTGATCAGCCTCCGATGACGGTGAGTGAGACCCACAGTGCCACCACCGCGAGCAGCAGGGCGGCGGGCACGGTGCACAGGCCGAGCCGGGTGAACTCACCGAGTTCGACCTCACTGTCGTGTGCGCGCACGATGCGCCGCCACAGCAGGGTGGCCAGGGAGCCGGCGTAGGTGAGGTTGGGGCCGATGTTCACCCCGAGCAGCATCGCGAGGACGGCGCCGGGCCCGGACGGCACGGTCAGGGGCAGCAGCACCAGCACGGCGGGCAGGTTGTTGATGAGGTTCGCCAGCACCGCGGCCAGCGCCGCGACGGCGAGCAGGGCCACGAAGCCGGTTCCGTCCGGGACGAGACGGCCCAGGCCGGTGGCGAGGCCGTTGTCGACGACCGCGCGGACCACGATGCCCAGGGCCAGGACGAAGGCGAGGAACGGGACCGCGGCGGCGCGCACGAGGGCGGTGGGCCCGGTGCGGCGCTGCGCCAGAGCGCGCACGGCCAGCACGACGGCGCCGGCGAGGGCCGCCCAGGCGGGATTGACCCCGAGGGCGGAGGTCAGGACGAACCCGGCCAGGGTGCAGGCCACGGTGGCCAGGGCGAAGACCGGCAGCTCGCGGGGCGCGGCGGTGGGGGCCGTCCGGGCTGCTCCGGCGTCCAGGTCGGTGGCGAAGAACCGGCGGAAGACCACGTACTCGGTGGTGACGGCGACCAGCCAGGGCAGGGCCATCAGGGCGGCGAAACGGGTGAAACTCAGTCCGCTGGCGGCGAACGCGAGCAGATTGGTGAGGTTGGAGACCGGCAGCAGCAGTGAGGCGGTGTTCGACAGGTGGGTGCAGGCGTAGACGTGCGGCTTGGGCCGGGCGCCGAGCCGGGCGGCGGTGGCGAAGACCACCGGGGTGAGGAGCACGACGGTGGCGTCCAGGCTGAGCACCGCGGTGATCACCGACGCGGCTGCGAACACCTGGACCAGCAGGCGGCGCGGGCGGCCCGCGGCGGTACGGGCCATCCACGCTCCGCACGCATGGAACAGGCCCTCGTCGTCGCAGAGTTGGGCCAGGACCAGGACGGCGGCGAGGAAGCCGATCACCGGTCCGAGCCGCGCGGCCTCCTCTCGGGCGTGGTCGAGCGAGATCGCTCCGGTGGCGATGACCACGCCCGCGGCCGGGACGGCGACGACCGCCTCCGGCCAGCCGAACGGGCGGACGACGGCGCACGCCAGCACCGCCAGGAGCAGAACGACGGAGACGGCCTCCGCCAGCGGGGAGCTCACGATCAGATCTTCTCCCAGCCGTGCGAGACGGCGGCCGGGCATCCGCCGGACGGTGGATCACCGGGGTACGCCTGGCTTGTGGCCCGTGGTGCCCGGCCGTGTCTTCCGCATCCCCTTCGACGTACTCGACGACCTCTCACCCACTGGAGGCCCGGTGGTGGTCCGTCTTGCCGTCGGGCAGCCGACGCCGTCCCCTGACTCCTCGCGGGGCATGAGCACATTCCCGGAAAGTGTTCACGCCCCGCTCAGCTGAGACCGGTGAGGACACAAGCGCCCGAAGTGTCGACGGTTTCCGCGGACCTCCCTGGCCGCCACCGCCACCACCGTCGGCGGGCAGGCGGTGCCGGGGTCACAGGATGACGTCGGACCACTGGTCGAGGACGTCGTCGCCGCTCAGGGCGACGGGTTCGCTCGCCGTGCCGTCCAGCTGCTGCTCGGCCCAGATCACCTTGCCGGTGGCGGTGTACCGGGTGCCCCAGCGTTCGGCGTAGCGGGCGACGAGGAACAGGCCGCGTCCGCCCTCGTCCGTGGCCGCCGCCTGGCGCAGGTGGGGCGAGGTGCTGCTGCCGTCGGAGACCTCGCAGATCAAACGGCGGTCCCGCAGCAGGCGGACGTGGATGGGGACGGTGCCGTGGCGGATGGCGTTGGTGACCAGTTCGCTGAGGATGAGTTCGGTGGTGAAGCCCGCGTCCGTCAGGTCCCATGCCGCCAGCTGCCGGGTGACGTCGGCGCGGACGCCGGACACGGCGGAGGCTTCGGGGGGCACGTCCCAGTCGGCGACCCGCTCGGGGTCGAGCACCCGGGTGCGCGCGACCAGCAGGGCGACGTCGTCGTTCCCGCGGTTCGGCAGAAGGGCGTCGAGCACCGCGTCACAGGTCTCCTCGGGAGTCCGGCCGGGGTGGGACAGCGCGCCGCGCAGGATCTCCAGACCGACGTCGATGTCCCGGTCGCGGCTCTCGATGAGCCCGTCGGTGTAGAGGACGAGCAGGCTTCCCTCGGGCACCTCGAACTCCGTGCTCTCGAAGGGCAGGTCGCCCAGGCCCAGCAGCGGACCGGCGGGCAGGTCGGGGAAGGTCACGGTGCCGCCCGGACGGACCAGGGCGGGGGGCGGGTGGCCGGCCCGGGCCGCGCTGCACGTGCCGGAGGCCGGATCGTAGACGACGTACAGACAGGTGGCCCCGATGATCCCCTCGTCGTCGCCCTGGTCCGCCCGCTCCCGGTCGAGCCGGGCCACCAGGTCGTCCACCCGGGCCAGCAGTTCGTCCGGCGGGAGGTCGAGGGTGGCGAAGTTGTGCACCGCGGTACGCAGCCGCCCCATGGTGGCCGCCGCGTGCAGACCGTGCCCCACCACGTCCCCGACCACCAGTGCCACCCGGGCGCCGGACAGCTCGATGACGTCGAACCAGTCCCCGCCCACCCCGGCCTGGGCCGGCAGATAGCGGTGGGCCGCCTCCAGCGCGCTCAGGTTCGGCAGGTCACGGGGGAGCAGACTGCGTTGCAGGGTGACCGCCATCGTGTGCTCGCGGGTGTACCGGCGGGCGTTGTCGAGCGCCACGGCGGCCCAGGCGGCCAGCTCCTCCGCGAACAGCACATCGCTCTCGTCGTACGGCTCCGCCCGCTCCGAGCGCCAGAAGTCCACCGAGCCCAGGATCGTGCCGCGGGCCTGCAGCGGTACCGCGATCAGGGAGTGGAAACCGTGTCCCAGGAACTCCTCCGCGCGGTCGGGGGCCAGGGTCCGCCATCCCTGGGCGGTGTCCAGATCCGCCTCCAGCACCGCGTGGCCGCTCTTCACGCACCGTGCCTGCGGTGTGGCGTCGGGGAAGCGAACCGTTTCGCCCACCGTCATCAGCGGCAGGCCGTCGTGGATGGTGCTCACGCCGGCCCGCCGCATGACGGTGCTCCGCCCGGTCGGCTCCTCGCCGCTCAGCACCTCCTCGACCAGGTCGACGGTGACCAGGTCGGCGAAGCGCGGAACCGCCACCCCGGCCAGTTCGTGGGCGGTGCGCTCCACGTTCAGGGAGGAGCCGATCCGCGCCCCCGCGTCGTAGAGCAGGCTCAGGCGCTCCCGGGAGGCCTCGGCGTGACCGGACAGGGCCCGCAGCTCCGTGGTGTCCCGGAGCGTCACCACGCTCCCGGCGCCTCCGGCCTCGGGCGCTGTGCGCCGCTTGTTGACCGCCAGCAACCGGTCGCCCGAGAGGACCACCTCGTCGGTGGCCGTCCGCTCCGAGGCCAGCAGTTCGCCGATGTCCGGGCTCAGCCCCAGGTCGGTGACCTTCCGGCCCTCCGCGTCCGGCGGCATGTCCAGCAGCCGCCGCGCCTCGTCGTTGGCCAGCACCAGCCGCCCGTCGCTCCGTATGATCAGCACGCCCTCCCGCACCGCGTGCAGCACCGCGTCGTGGTGGTCGTACATCCGGGTCATCTCCACCGGACCGAGACCGTGGGTCTGACGCAGCAGCCGCCGGCTCACCAGGGCGGTGCCGCCCGCGCAGATGGCCAGGGCCACGCCCGCGGCCCCCAGGATCACCGGGAACTGCTGGGCCGCCATGCCCGCCACCTTCTGGACCGTGATCCCGACCCCCACAGAGCCGACCGGCGTCCCGTCGGGCTCGGTGACCGGGGCGTACCCGACCACCGAGCGCCCCTTGACGGTCTCGATGGTCTCTGTCAGAGGGGAGGTCAGCGGCTTGATCGGGCTGGTGACGGCCTTCCCGATCAGCGAGGGATCGGGGTGTGTGTAGCGGACCCCGTCCTTCGAGTACACGACGACGAGATCCACGTCGGTCGCCCGCTCGATCCGCTCGGAGAGCGGCTGCAGGGCCTTGCCGGGGTCGGGACCGGTCATCGCCGCCAGCGTCTGCGGGGAGTTCGCGAACGTCGTGGCGACGGCCAGGGAGCGGGTCTGGGCCTCGTGGAGGCTGTCTCGCCGGGCCTGGAACACGAGGGCGACCAGCGCGGCGGTGATGATCAGGGTCACGACCAGGACCTGAAGCACGAACACCTGGCCGGCCACGCTGCGGACCCGGAGCAGGGACCGCAGCCGCCCGGGGGACCGCAGCCGCCCGGGGGGCCGCACCGGCCGGGAACCCTCGCCGCGCCGGTTCCACCGCCGGTCCGGCCCGGCGCGTGCGGTCCGGCCCCCGGACAGGCGGGGTGATGCGAGGGGAGGGCGACGGGGATGTGCGGTCACTGCATCGTTCGCCTCCTCGGGGCAGTGGCGTCCCGGCCGTCCACGGCCACCCGTCCGCCGGCCGGGCGGCGGGCAGGACCAGCGGCGCGCGGCCTCCGCGACGTCGTGTCCGGCGAGCGGACACCGGGACCATCACCCCGGACATCCTTCGCATTCCTCGCGAATGAGTCAACGGTACCCGCTCATTCCCGGTCCGGTTGCGGAACCGCTGTGCGCAGCGGGCGCCACGCGCCACAATGCGGCTCAGGAGCGACACCACCGCAGAGGGGGAGAGCCATGGCCGACCATCGAGAGTTCCAGGCAGCGGTCAGAGTCGAGAAGGCGCGGATCTGGTCCGCCTGGGCGTCCGGCGGTTCCGTCATGCTGGCCGCCGCCCTCGCCACCCAGGACATCCGCGTCGTCGGCGTCGTCACCCAGGTCCTGCTCGTCGGCGGCGGCATCGCGTTCACCGTCACCGCCGTACGGATGACCGACCGGCTCAACCGCAAGGCCGAGACGGCCCGCCGGGACGCCCTCGGAAGCCTCTGACGCAGGAGCCCCCTGACACAGCGGCCCGGTCCCGGGGCCGGGGCTCAGTGGGCGACCTGCCCGGTGAGGCTCCGCCCGATCCCCCGGGCCGCCACCTGCAGGGCGCTGACCAGCCGTGCCCGGTCGCGTCTGAGGCTGGGGGCGACGATGCCGAGCGCCGCCACCACCGCGCCGTCCGAGCGGATCGGCACGGCCACCGTGCACGCGCCCAGGCTCATCTCCTCCACCGTCGTGGCGTAGTCGTCCTCGCGGACCTTCTCGAGCTGGCCGCGCAGCAGTTCCGGTCGGCTCACCGTGTAGGGGGTGATCCGGGGGAGGTCGGCGAGCACCTCCTCCTGGACGGCGGCCGGGGCGTGCGCGAGCAGCACCTTGCCGACCCCTGTCGCGTGCAGCGGCAGACGGGAGCCGATCGCGCTGACCACCGGCACCGAGGCGTGCCCGGAGAGCCGGTCGACGTACAGCGCCCGCAGTCCGTCGCGCACCGCGAGGTGCACGGTGGCGAGGGTCGCGCCGTAGAGGTCGTGGAGGTAGGGGGAGGCGATCTGCTGCAGCCCGGTGTGCACGGGTGCGAGCAGGCCGATGTCCCACAGCCGGCGCCCGACGACGTACTCCCCCGACGCGGTACGGCTCAGCGCGCCCCACGCGACGAGCTCGCCGACCAGCCGGTGCGCGGTCGGGACCGGCAGGCCGGCGCGGGCGGCGAGCTCGGTGAGACCGAGCCGCCGGTGCCGCCCGTCGAAGGCCCCCAGAAGCGCCAGCGCGCGACTGGTCACGGAACGCCCGGGTGTCGAGGAGTTGCCTGCCATGCCCGGCATCCTTCCGCTGAGCGGAAACGAAGGCAAGCCCGGCCCCGCCCCCACGGCTCCCGGCGGCGGCCCCGGGACGGCAGGAAAGGGGGGCTGCCCGTCATTGCGGCCACCCGGCTGTCCGCCGAGGATGAACGCCATGACGAGCAGATCGGTGCTGGTGGTCGTCTTCGACGACGTGCAGAGTCTCGATGTGACCGGCCCCCTGGAGGTGTTCGCGGGGGCGGGACGCCACAGCGGGCACCCGTACGAGATCCGCACCGCCTCGCTCGACGGCGCTCCGGTCCGTACCTCGAGCGGTCTCACCGTCGTCCCGGACCAGGCACTGGGCGGGGCCGAGGTGCCGCACACCCTGCTCGTCCCGGGGGGCGACGGAACCCGTCGCCCGGATCCCCGCCTGATCGACCGGCTCCGGGAGCACGCCCGGGACGCCGAGCGCATCGTCTCCGTGTGCAGCGGCGCGCTGCTGCTGGCCGAGGCCGGCCTGCTCGACGGCCGGCGGGCGACGACCCACTGGTCGGTCTGCGACCACATGGCCAGGACCTACCCGGCCGTGGACGTCGACCCCGACCCGATCTTCGTACGTGACGGCCGGATCGCCACCTCGGCCGGAGTCACCGCGGGCATCGACCTCGCGCTCGCCCTGGTCGAGGAGGACCACGGCAGGGACACCGCGCTCGCCGTCGCCCGCCACCTCGTGGTCTTCCTCCGGCGTCCGGGCGGCCAGGCGCAGTTCAGCGCCCAGCTCGCCGCCCAGACCGCGCGGCGCGAACCACTGCGGAAGGTCCAGCAGTGGATCACCGAGCATCCGGACGGGGACCTCTCCGTCGAGAGCCTGGCGGAGCGCGCCCACCTCTCCCCCCGGCACTTCGCCCGCACCTTCCACTCGGAGACCGGTACGACACCCGGCCGGTACGTCGAGCGCGTCCGCCTGGAGCACGCCCGGCGCCTCCTCGAGGACACGGCCGACGGCGTCGGGCAGGTCTCCCGCGCCAGCGGCTACGGCACACCCGAGGCGATGCGCCGCGCCTTCGTGAAAGCCCTGGGCACCGCTCCGGCCGAGTACCGCCGACGCTTCCGCCCGTCCACACCGCCCACACCGCCCATGTCCTCCGAACCCGCCTGAGTACGCCTGAGTCCGCCCGCTGAAAGGCAGCTGAGATGCAGATCGCGATCGTCCTCTTCGACCGCTTCACCGCGCTGGACGCGGTCGGCCCGTACGAGATGCTCTGCCGCACACCCGGCGCCGAGACGGTCTTCGTCGGGCAGCGGCCGGGCCCCGTGCGCAACGACCGCGGCGACCTCGCACTCGTCGCGGACCACCGCCTCGACGAGGTGCCGGCCCCCGACATCGTCGTGGTGCCCGGCGGCCCCGGGCAGACCGCCCAGATGGAGAACGGGACGCTCCTCGACTGGCTGCGCACCGCCGACGCCGCCAGCACCTGGACGACCTCGGTGTGCACGGGCTCGCTGCTGCTCGCGGCGGCCGGGCTGCTCGAAGGCCGCCGCGCCACCTCGCACTGGCTGGCGCTCGACAGCCTCGCCGCGTTCGGTGCCGAACCGACCGGGGAGCGGGTCGTCACGGACGGCAAGTTCGTCACCGCGGCCGGAGTCTCCTCCGGGATCGACATGGCCCTCACCCTGGTCGGCAGGATCGCCGGCGACGCACACGCGCAGGCCGTCCAGCTCGGGACCGAGTACGACCCCCAGCCGCCCTACGACGCGGGCTCCCCCCGAAAGGCCCCCGCGGCACTTGTCGACAAGCTCCGCGCCGGGAGCCGTTTCATCCTCCGGTAGCCCCGTCCGGCGGGCGGCTCCACGCACCGCGCCTCAGCCGCGGACGCAGTCCTCGATCACCGAGGCGACCTGTTCGGTCGCGGCCGAGACGCGGTGCGTGCGCCGGGCCAGCATCAGCTCCACGGACTCGGAGCCGGTGAGCGGTACGTAGGTCACGCCCTCGAGGCTCAGGCTCTGCACCGACTGCGGCACCAGGGCCACGCCGTGTCCCGCCGCGACGAGGACGACCAGGGTGGCCGTCTCGGCGATCTCGATGAGCGGGTCGGGCCGGAAACCGGCCCGTTGGCAGGCGGCCAGGACCCGGTCGTACATCGAGGACCGGGACTGCGAGGGGTGGATGACGAACGGCTCGCCGGCCAGGGCCTCCAGCGGGATGCCCGGCCGGTCCGCCAGCCGGTGGTGGGCCGGCAGCACGGCCACCAGCGGCTCGGACCGCAACGGCGTGGTGCGGATGTTCTCCTGCGACACCATGCCCCGCAGGACGGCGAGGTCGAACGTGCCGGAGAGCAGGCCCTCGACGAGCCGCGGGGTGAGGATCTCCCCCCGCAGGTCCAGGGTGATGCCCGGCAGCTTCGCCCGTACGGTGCGGGCGACCCTCGGCAGGACGTCGTAGGTGGCCGTGCCGATGAAGCCGACCGAGACCCGGCCCGCGTGACCGGTGGCGAGTTCCCGCAGGTGGATCCGCGCGCGTTCCTCCTCCGTGACGATGGTGCGCGCGTAGTCGGTGAGGTGACGGCCGGCCTCGGTCAGCTCGACGCGCCGGGTGGACCGGTTGAACAGGGTGACGCCCAGCTCCCGCTCCAACTGCTTGACCTGTTGGGACAGGGCCGGCTGCGCCACGTGCAGGCGGGCGGCCGCGCGCCCGAAGTGGCACTCCTCGGCCAGGACGAGGAAGGAGCGGAGCTGACGGAGTTCCATCCCCCTATTTTATAAGAACCCCTTATGAATCCATGCAGACTAGGTCTTGGACATGATGAAAGGGGTCCTCGTACTGTGGGGGCGTGAGCGACAGTTACCTTTACGCAGCAGCGAGAACACCTTTCGGTAAATTCTCGGGAGCCCTTGCCGAGGTCCGGCCCGACGACCTTGCCGCGGTGGCTGTCACCGGGGCCCTGGCCAAGACCCCCGCACTCGACCCGGCCGAGATCGGCGACGTCGTCTGGGGCAACGCCAACGGCGCCGGCGAGGACAACCGCAACGTCGGCAGGATGGCCGTCCTGCTCGCGGGACTGCCCACCTCGGTCCCCGCCACGACCGTCAACCGGCTGTGCGGCTCCTCCCTGGACGCCGCCATCATCGCCTCCCGCGCCATCGAGACCGGCGACGTGGACATCGTGCTCACCGGCGGCGTCGAGTCGATGACCAGGGCGCCCTGGGTCCTGCCCAAGCCCTCGCGCGCGTTCCCCGCCGGGGACGTGACGGCCGTGTCCACCACGCTCGGCTGGCGGCTGGTCAACCAGCGCATGCCGAAGGAGTGGACCGTCTCCCTGGGCGAGGCGAACGAGCAGCTGGGTGACCGCTTCACCATCGCCCGCGAACGGCAGGACGAGTTCGCCGCCCGCTCCCACAACCTCGCCGACGACGCCTGGAACGCGGGCTTCTACGACGACCTGGTGGTGCCCGTCGTCACGGACCGCAAGGGCACGACCGTCACCCGGGACGAGGGGATCCGCCCCGGCTCGAGCGCCGAGAAGCTGGCCGGGCTCAAGCCCGTCTTCCGCACCGACGGCGTCATCACCGCGGGCAACGCCTCCCCGCTGAGCGACGGCGCCTCCGCGGTCCTGCTCGGCTCGGGCGAGGCCGCCGCCCGCATCGGCACCGACCCGCTCGCCCGCATCGCCGGCCGGGGCGTGTCCGCGCTGGACCCGCAGCTGTTCGGGTACGCCCCCGTGGAGGCGGCGAACCGGGCGCTGAAGGGCGCCGGCATCACCTGGTCCGACGTCGCCGCCGTCGAACTCAACGAGGCCTTCGCCGTCCAGTCGCTGGCCTGCGTGGACGCCTGGGGCGTCGACCCGGAGATCGTCAACGCCAAGGGCGGCGCGATCGCGCTCGGCCACCCCCTGGGCGCCTCCGGAGGCAGACTCCTGGGCACCCTGGCCCACCGGCTGAAGGAGTCGGGACAGCGCTGGGGCGTCGCCGCCATCTGTATCGGAGTCGGCCAGGCGCTCGCCGTGGTCCTGGAGAACGTCTCGGGAGGCAACCGATGAATACACAACTGTGCGACCACGCGGACGAGGCGGTGGCCGGGATCGAGGACGGCTCGACCGTGCTCGTCGGAGGGTTCGGCATGGCCGGCATGCCGGTCGACCTGATCGACGCCCTCATACGCCAGGGCGCCAAGGACCTCACCGTCGTGTCCAACAACGCCGGCAACGGCGACACCGGACTGGCCGCGCTGCTGGCCAAGGGGCGGGTCCGCAAGGTGATCTGCTCCTTCCCGCGCCAGGCGGACTCCTGGGTGTTCGACGAGCTCTACCGGGCGGGCCGGATCGAACTGGAGGTCGTCCCCCAGGGCAACCTCGCGGAACGGATGAGGGCGGCCGGGGCCGGCATCGGCGCCTTCTTCTGCCCCACCGGAGTCGGCACGCTCCTCACGGAGGGTAAGGAGACCCGCGAGATCGACGGCCGCACCTACGTGCTGGAGTACCCGATCAGGGGCGACGTCGCGCTGATCGGCGCCCACCGCGCCGACCGCATGGGCAACCTCGTCTACCGCAAGACCGCCCGCAACTTCGGCCCGGTCATGGCCACCGCCGCGACCACGGTGATCGCGCAGGTCCGCGAGATCGTCGAGACCGGCGAGATCGACCCCGAAACCGTCGTGACCCCCGGCATCTACGTCGACCGCGTGGTCAAGGAGGCAGCCACCGCATGAACGCGACCAGCCCAGCCAAGAACGACCGGGTCCCGCTGAACGACCGGGGCCCGCTGAACGACCGGGGCCCGCTGAGCAAGAACGAGATGGCCGCCCTCGTGGCGCGCGACATCCCCCAGGGTGCCTTCGTCAACCTGGGCATCGGGCAGCCGACCCTCGTCGCCGACCACCTGCCCGCCGACTCCGGGGTGGTCCTGCACACCGAGAACGGCATGCTCAACATGGGGCCCGCGGCGAAGGCGGGAGAGATCGACCCCGACCTGACGAACGCGGGCAAGATCCCGGTGACCGAACTGCCGGGAGCCGCCTACTTCCACCACGCCGACTCGTTCGCGATGATGCGCGGCGGCCACCTGGACATCTGCGTCATGGGCGCGTTCCAGGTCTCGGCCACCGGCGACCTGGCCAACTGGCACACGGGAGCACCCGACGCCATCCCCGCCGTCGGCGGCGCCATGGACCTGGCGATCGGCGCCAAGAAGGTCTACGTGATGATGACGCTCTTCACGAAGACCGGCGCCGCCAAACTGGTGCCCGAGTGCACCTACCCGCTCACCGGGCTGCGCTGCGTGGACCGCGTCTACACGGACCAGGCGGTGTTCGACGTCACCCCCCAGGGCCTGAGGGTCACCCAGACCTTCGGCACCACCCTGGACGAACTCGCCGACCGCCTCGACGTCCCCCTGCTCCCCGCCGAGGCCTGAGCCCGGGCCGCCGGCCCGCCCGACCAGACACCGACGGCCTGCCCGCGAACCCGCGGGCAGGCCGTCGGTGTCTGGTCGGGCGGAGGCCGGCGACCGGGGCTACGGTCGCAGCGCCTGAGGCGACGGGGCTCGTTCCAGCTTCGCCAGGTGGGTGTCCACCACCCGGGCTGCCCAGTCCGTGTCCTCGTCGTCCTCGTCGTTCTCGTCCTCGCCCTGTCGGATCATGTGCAGAGCAAGCCCGTCCACCAGTGCGTGCAGACGCTGCGTCTCGACCCGGATCTCCTCCGGGGCCACGCCCCGTACGCGTACCACCCGTTCGCACAGGTCCCTGATGATCCGGTGCACCCTGTGGTGCGTCGCGCGCAGGTCGTCGTCCGTCATCGCGGCCGTGCCGAGGACCACGGTGATCTCCATCTCCAGGCGCCGTGACTCGTCCAGGGGCAGCAGTTCCAGCAGTACCGCCCGCGCCCAGTCGTCACCCGGCGCGATGGCGGCGACCCGGTCGGCCAGGCGTTCGACCACCATGTCGTACGCCCTGATCCGCAGGCTGGCCTGGGTCGGGAAGGTGTAGCGCAGCGAGCTCGGCGGCAGCCCCGCCTCGGCGGCGACTTTGCGCACCGACAGCGCCGGGATGCCGTCACGCACCAGAACTCTCCACGCCGCTTCCGCAACCTGGCGGTTGCGTTCGTCAGGGTCGATCACGCGAGGCATGACACCATCGTCGCACGACTGTACGACTACGTGCTAGCGTCGTTTTGGTACAGCCGTACGAAAGCGTGGAGAGGAACGTGCACATGGCCTGGAC
This sequence comes from Streptomyces sp. GDS52, assembly GCF_052246875.1. Taxonomy (NCBI): domain Bacteria; kingdom Bacillati; phylum Actinomycetota; class Actinomycetes; order Kitasatosporales; family Streptomycetaceae; genus Streptomyces; species Streptomyces sp. GDS52. The sequence goes on along the minus strand of NZ_CM125966.1, from coordinate 1,365,712 downwards.
CGTCTTGATCGCCTCCGCTGTGCTGGAGGCCGTCTGGGCCACGGCCCTGGGGATGTCCCAGGGATTCCGGCGGCTCGCGCCGACCGCCGTCTTCGCCGTCGCCATGACGCTGAGCATGGTGGGCCTGGCCTACGCGATGACCTCGCTGCCCACCGGCACCGCCTACGCGGTGTGGGTCGGCATCGGTGCCCTCTTGACCGTCGTGGTCGCCGCCGCGCGGGGCCAGGAGAGGCTGACCCCCCTTCGCGCGACCCTGCTGGCCGGCCTGATCGGCTGCGTCGTCGGACTGAAGGCGGTGAGCTGAATGCCCTGGGTGATCCTCTTCGTCAGTGCGGTGCTGGAGGCCGTCTGGGCCACCGCGCTCGGCGCCAGCGACGGTTTGTCCGAGCCCGTCGCGAGCGTGGTGTTCTTCGTCGCGGTGGTCCTGAGCATGATCGGCTTGGCGCGCGCCGCGAAGCACATCCCCATCGGCGTCGCCTACGCCGTGTGGACCGGCACCGGCGCCGCACTCACCGTCACCTGGGCCATGGCCACCGGCACCGAGGAGGCGAGCGTGCTCAAAGTGCTGTTCCTGGCCGGCATCATCGGATGCATCGCCGGACTCAGACTGTCCAAGCCGGGCCCGCCCGGGAACGGCCCGGCTCCCCGCAGTCCGGAAGACCGACCCGACACCGCCGCAGCACCGCAGCAGACCCCTTGAGATCCGTCCCGGCTCCTCGAAGCGCTCGCCCTGCCCGAGCCGGCCTCGGGCACAGTTGCTCGGGGAGGTCGCGGCACAGCACCGAAGGAAACCGTGAACGGGGGCTCGGGGCCCGCCGGACGGACGATGCCGCAGGGCTCCGGTCGGCAACTGCGAGCCCTCCGGTCCCAGCGGTGCGCCATCAGGTCGGGGGCGCGGCACCTCAGGCCGATGCCCTTCTGTCCGGTGCCGGGATGACCCCCTGCGGGGTCGGCGGTTCGGGGAGCATGCAGTCGACCTCGCCGGTGAACTCCTCGGTGGTCATCCGCTCCTCGCCGATGACCACGTCGGCCGTGAACGGCAGGCCGCACGCTGCCTCACCGGCCTCACCGGCCTCACCGGCCTCACCGGCCTCACCGGCCTCACGGACTTCGGGGGCGCGGGGGAGAGGTGGTTGCGCGACCGGGCCGAAGGCTCCATCGATACCGGCGACCACTCCCCGTGGAACCAGGTGGGGAACATCCCCTGCCCGGTGCTCTGCACATGCTCATCGAGCGAAGTGGGTGAGTTCGGTGCGCGTTCCCGGCGGACGGCGCGGGGCGTTCGAAGTGGTGGAGCAGGGCGAAAGTCCGCTCCGCCACGTAGCGGACCCCGCCCACGCCCTTGATGTTCGGTGACCGGCAGTCCCGTGGATCTCAGCGGACCGAGTGATCAGCGGCGTGGGACGGCGAGCCCGGAGAAGGAAGCTGTTCACGGCCCTGTGTGGATGTGGGCCGCCCAACGGGTCGGGAGCAGCGGATCGGCGTCGCGGACCGCACGGACCGCCCGGTGGAGGGCGAGGGCCGCGCCCCCGGTCCTGTATCCGGCGTAGAAGGCGCGTGCCAGGTCCGCCGCCGTTCGGTCGTGGACCTGCCACAGGGTGGCGATCACGTCACGGAACCCGACGAGCCGGAACGCCGAGCCGAGATGCAGGGACTCGCCGGTGAACTCGCCCGCGCTGCGGGCCGTCGAGCAGGCCGACAGATAGGCGAGGCCGGCGCGCGAGGCCCGCAGCCGGTGCAGGTCGGCGACCATCAACGGCTGGTCGTACAGGACCAGGTGACTACCCGACGGGTTGGTCGGATCGTGGTGCGCGTGGCACGCGAAGTGCGCCCAGAGGCTGGACGACAGTGCCTCGGTCACGGCGGCCCGTGTGGCCCGTGGACCCAGCAGGAGCCGCGCTCCCGGAGCGGAGCCGATCGCGACGGCTTCGGCCAGGGCGGCGGGCAGCGGCATGTGTCCCGGGGTGTCGGGTACGGCCACGACCAAGGGCGGGCCGTCCGCCCGGCTCATCCGGTGGTCGGGGTCCGTCGGCAGCGCGCGGATCGTGGGGGTGTACGACGAGACGACCCGGTCCAGCACCGTGTCGCCGGACCGCGTCTCTTCGTCCGCCCAGTGCCCGGCCGCGTGCAGGGGAAGGGCGTTCAGCGCACCCGTCGGCGACCACCACACCCGCGGCCATGGCCCGCCGTCCGGGGGCGGGCCGGTGTGCCCGAGGTTCCGCAGTACGGGCTCCGCCACCGCGTCCCAGAGCCAGCCGAGCGTCTCCCGCACGGTGGCCTGGGCCTCAAGGCGTTGCACCAGCCCGGCGTGCGGATTCTCCGCAGTGGTCACCGCCGTGGCGAACTCCGCGGTCCGCCGGTCGAGTTCACCGGGCTCCAGATCGGGCAGCGGCACCACGCGCAGGCTGCCGCCCTTCAGCAGCAGGGCGTCGCAGCGGTACCGGCTCACGTTCACGGTGACCACGGGGCCCAGCCGCGCGGCGCGGGCCCGCAGCCGATCGGCCCGTGGGACGGCGAGGAAGTCCTCGAACCCGGGCCGACGGCGGATCTCGCGCAGGGTCCGCTCCATGCGCAGTCCCAGCGCGTGCCGGCGGTCCGGATCGGGGTCGGGCTCGCTCAGTGCCTGCCGCACCGCCGTCAGTTCGGCTGCCCATGCGGGTGCCGCCGAATGGAGTTCGGTGAGTTCGCGGTCGGCGTCGAGGGCGGCGGAGAGCAGTAGGGAACGTCCGTGCTCCAGCATTTCCAGTGCCGTGTCCGGCTGCCCCGCCTCCAGCGCGGCCGCCGCGGCGTCGCCGGCCAGCCGGAACCGCCCGGCCAGCAGCCGTTCCTGGTCGGCGCGGCGCAGATGGGCCGGGACAAGCTCCGGCAGTCGGCCGATGGCCGTGCGATAACCGTCCACGGCCGTCGGCCAGTCCCCGGTCGAGGCCGCCCACTCCGCCCACTGGGCCGAGCCCGTGATGCGCTGCATGCTCGTCGCGCCGGGCGTCGACGTCGCGGTGCGCAGCACGTCGATCGCCTCGCGCAGCGCGGCGGCGTCCCCGCGTTCGCGGGAGCGCTGGGCGAGCGCGTGGGCAAGGTTGTGGAGCGAGTCGATCCGCGTGGTGGGCAGGTCCGGTTCGGCCACCGCACGGCGGTAGGCGTCGACGACCTCGTCGAGGACGTCGGGCGTGTCCGGCCGCTCGTGCCAGGTGGCGAGGGCGGCGCCCAGGTTGTTCAGGGTCTCGGCGCGGTCACCGGTGTCGCGGTCACCGGTGGCCTGTTCCGCCAGCACCTGCCGCAACAGGCCGATCGCCTCCCGCAGCCACGACGGATCGACGGTCGCGGCACCGCCCGGATGGTCTCTGTGCAGATCGAGATCCGCCCGGTACGCCATGACGAGTGCCACGGCGAGGTCCCGTCGGGGGTCCTTCTCGCGCGAGGGCGGTGGTGCGCCCGCGGCAGCGGCCTGTTCGCGGAGGAGTTCCACCGCGTCGAGGACGTCGCCCAGCCAGCCCTCGTACTGATGCCGGGCGAGCAGGGCGTGGGCGAGGGCCGGCCGGGCGTCGGACAGCAGCAGCGGATCGCCCTCGGCCAGGGCCATGGCCTCGCGGGCGTGCGCCACGGACTCGTGCAGGGAATCGGCGTCGGACACGGACTGGTGACGCTGGTTCAGCATGCTGCTCAGCCGGGTCAGATGCCCGACGCGGGGGTGGTGGCCCAGCGCTTGGCCGACCCGGATCGCGGTCCGTCCGGCCGTGATCGCCTCGCCCAGCGTGCCCGCGTCCGGAGCGGCCAGATGCCGGGCGTAGCGGGCGTCGGCGAGCAGGGCCCAGCGGGTGGGCAGGCTGGGGTGGTCGCCGGGCACGCTGTCGACGCCCTCCCGCAGCAGGGTGATGGCCTCGTCCAGCTCGTCCGGGTCGTCCGTCCGCTTACCGCGCAGGTACAGGGCCTCGCCCAGGATCCGGCGGACCCCCACGCGGTTGTCGGGCGGGGTGTTCGGGTCCGAGACGGTCCGGCGCAGTCTGCCGATGGCCCTGTCGAGGTCGGCGCGGTGGCCGCGCAGGAGCAGCGCGGTGTTCAGGATGGTGCCGGCAGCGCAGTGGGTGTCGGTGTAGGCGGTGCTGACCGCCAGTACGTGGTGGAGAGTGTCGATCAGGTCGTCCACGGTGAGGCCCGTGGTGTCCGGCGGAGACCGGTGGTCGTCCGGCAGGTCGTCCTGCTCCCGGTCGGAGAGCGAGGCCGATGCCATGGCCATCAGCCGCCGCGAGGCCAGGAGCAGGGCGCCCTGCGGGTCACGCCGTACCGCGGCCGTACGACGGAACAGCTCGGCCACTGGCCCGGGGATGTCCCTCATGCGGTGCCGGTGGGCGACGGCGAGGAGGGACAGCGCGTTCTCGTAGACGGAATCAGCGCATTCGCCCCTGCCGCGTCTCAGCAGCGCGAGGTGGGTGTGCCAGCGCAGCAGGCCCAACGCCAGGAAGGCGGCAGGATCGGGCCGTCCGAAGCGGTTCTCCAGCCCCACGATGACCAGACGGGTGCCCTCGCTGGTGGCGTCCGGGCTGAGCAGCAGTTCGTCGTCGCCGGTGCGCAGGAAGGCGTCGAGGCGGTTCCGTACGGCGGACAACGCCGCCCGCTTGTCCCGCGTCACTGCTGGGGCGGGGTCAGGCGGTGGAGCATGTCGAGGAACCGCGGGGTTGCCTGGATCGTGTGCGGCCGGCCCGGGGTGCCCAGGCCGCGCGCCGTGCCGGCCTCCAGGTCCGGTAGGACGATGTGCTCCAGCAGGCCGTCGGACCACCAGTACAGTTCGTCGCTCAGCCGCTGTTCCGGCTCGGCGTGGTCGCGGAGACCGGCGCCGAACTTCTGCAGGGCCGGGCCGGCCGTGACGACGTTCATGCCGGTCACGACCCAGAACGCCAGGGTGTCGGTGCGCGGCGCCACCACCAGGACGCCGTACGGCGCCGGGCGGGCGACCAGTTCGTCCAGCCGCAGGAGATGCGCGGCCGTGTGCTCGCCACTGCCGAGCACCACGAGGACCGGGGAACCCTCGGGACCCATGTCGTGTACCTCGCACGGCTGGCGCCGGAGGTTGGCCAACGCGAGCGACCACACATCGGCGGGGGACACGTCCCAGTGACGGGTCTGCTCGGTGCCGACGGTCAGGACCGAGCGCTCGCCGATGAGCTGGACCTCCGCGAGCAGACGGTCGCCGAGGGCGCGCGTCATCTCGTCCGGGCGGTCGGACTCCTGCACGAGGCGCACCGCGGGCAGCAGCGCACCCCGGGCCCGCTCGAAGGGCAGCGCCGCCAGGGCCTCCGCCTCACGCGCCCGGTCCTGCCACCAGAGCTCGTACTCCGTCATCGCCGTGGACCACCGCTCGCGCGGCTGGTCCCGCAGTGCTTCGGCCAGGTGCGCGAGGTCCACCTCCACGGCCGGACCTCCCGGCAGGCTCCGGGAGAGGGCTTGTTGTCCGGCGTAGTCGGGTACGAGGCGCTCACGGACCAGTTCCTGGAAGACGGCCCACTCTCCGGGACCGAACCAGGCACACCATGACGGGGCGGAGGGCCGGCTGTCCCTGGATTTCCGGAAGAGCGCCATGGGCCCAAGGGTACGATCGTACTTACTTTCTGAACAGGCTTCAGATACGCAGCGTGGTGCGAGTGGGCGGGGACACGACTGATGGTGGCGGACGAACTGGGGCGATTCTGCGCCGAGTTGCCCGAACTGCGTGCGGCGCTGCGCCGCACGCCCCGGCAGCTCGCGCTGCTCGACCGGGCCGAGCACGCGCTGCGCGAGGGCGAGCCGGTGGCTCCGCTGCTGCGGCAGCTCGGGATCGCGGTGGACGAAGACACCGGCCCCCTCGCCGGCCGGGACGCAGGGGCCACGACGGCGCCGGTGCGCAGTGCCCCGCATGTGGTGACAGGTTCGTACCTCTGCCCGCGCCGTAGCTGTCTGCGGGTCGACGAGCGACGCCCCGGGGACGAACTGCCCGTCTGCCACGTGTACGGCGAGGCGCTGCGGTTCGTGCCGGACGGGCGATGAACGGCGTCCTGTCGGAACTGGGCCGCCGGCTCGCCGAACGGCTGGTGGCACTCCTGGTCCTGCCCGGCCTGCTGTATCTCGGCGCGGCGCTGTCGGCCGCCGCGCTCGGTGGGGCACGGCTGGACGAGGCCGGGCGGACGGCGCGGCGCGCGGTGGCGCCGATCACCGGGGCGGTCGCGACGCCGTCCGCGTCCTCATGGCTGTCCGTAGCCCTCCTGCTGACCGCCGTCCTGCTCGCCGCGGGTGCGTCCGGCCTCGCGGCCCAGGCCGCCGGAGCGGTGGTGGACCGGGTGTGGGCGGGGCCGTGGCCCGACTGGGCGGAACGGCTCGCTCGCCCCCTGACCGACCGGCGGGCCCGCGCCTGGGACGCCGCCGACCGGCTCCGGGAGGGCACCACCGGCGCCGAGCTGGACGCCCGTACGGCCCGCCGCAACCGGATCGGACTCCAGCGGCCCTCGGCCCCCACCTGGATGGCCGACCGGCTGCGGGCCGCCGACGCCCGGATCTGGCAGGAGTACGGGCTCGACCTCACCGTCTCCTGGCCCCGGCTGTGGCTGGTGCTCCCGGATTCCTCCCGTACGGCCGTGCAAGCGGCCCGCGAGCGGCTGGCCGCCACGACGCTGCTGGCCGGATGGGGGGTTCTGTACGCGCTGCTCGGTCTGTTGTGGTGGCCGGCCGTGGCCGTCGGCGTGGTGATCGGGGTGACGGCTTGGCGGCGGACCCGGGCGGCATTCGACACGCTCGCCGAACTGGTCGAGGCGGTGGTGGACGTCCACGGCCCCGAACTCGCCGCGGCACTCGGCGTGCCGGTCCCGGACCAGCGGCTGACGCCGCCCATCGGGCGGGGGCTGGTGGAACGGTTCCGCAAGTCGTCGTGAGAGGACACGAGCGCCACCCCCCGGCCGCCGGAATCCTCGTGCCGTTGTGAGGCGGAGGGGACCGTGCGAGGAGGCGGGGTGCTTGGCCCGCAGCGGTAGTACCCGAACCGGCCGGTTCCGGGCACGGAGGAGACGATCGCGAGTCGGCGTTCGCGGTCGGCCCGGCCCTCATCCTGGACGGTCCGACGCGCCGCCCCGGGGAACAGGACCCCCTCGCTCCAGTCGCAGAAGCAGCGCCGACACTGCTCAAGGACCGAGTTCTGCCGCCGGACTCCGGCCGGCCCCGGCGTGGATCACCCGTCCGTCACGTCAGGGAAGCCCCAGCACAGCCCACCGTCTTCCCGGGGGCGTTCACGCGCGGCGTGGTGCCCCACTCGTCGGCCGGCGCCGCGACCAGCACCGGACCCCGGCCGGACTCGGCGTGCGACACCGCCATGGTGGGAGCAGGCACCACGGCCGCTGGACCTGGAGCCCCGGCCGTCGCGACGCGGGGCTCCGGGGAACACCGGGCTGGTGGTTCAGCACTCGCCGGTCGGCCCGTTACTCGTACCGGTACTTCAGCGAGTCCGCCTCCGCCTGCTCGATGTCGGCGATCGTCAGCTCCGGCACCCGCAGCTGGGCCAGCGTCACCTCGGCCGAGGTCGGCTGGGCGTCCGCCGGCAGCCACTGCTCCGGCTTCCAGGCCCCGCTGCGCAGGAGCGACTTGGGACAGTGCGGGTAGACCTCCTCGATCCCCAGCACCAGCGCACTGGCCGGCGGCTTGCCCACGGCGGTCAGCCGCGACAGCAGCTCCGGGCGGGTGGAGACGCAGGCCCGGCCGTTCACCCTGAGCGTCGTGGTGCGCCCCGGGACGACGAACAGCAGCCCGGCCCGCCCGGCGGCGATGACGTTCTGCAGGGTGTCCAGACGCTTGTTGCCGGTCGCGTCCGGTATCGCCACCGTCCGTGCGTCCAGGACCGCGACGAACCCGGCGGGGCCGCCGCGCGGGGAGACGTCGCAGTTGCCCTCGGCGTCCACGCTGGCGACCGCAGGTCGATCACACCGGCCCGCCCGGGGTTCCCTACGGCTCCCACCCGGCCACCTGCCCGGTCCGCGCCCTTGGCGGCCGAGCGCGAACTGGCATGTCAAGTCAGCATGACTGAACGTGACGAACCGTCTACTGTGGCGAGATTCATGTAGTACGGGGGTCCGTATGCACAGCGAAGACAGAGCCGGTGGAGCGGACGACGGGGCTGCCGGACGTTCCGGCGGCCGTTGGGCGGACGACGGCCTCCAGCGCGCGGGCACGGGTGCGCCGCAGGAGTGGCCGGGGACGCCGCCGCACGGCGATCAGCCCTCCTCCCACACCGTGATCGACGGCCGCTACGAGCTGCTGGAGCCGATCGGTAAAGGCGGGATGGGGGAGGTCTGGAAGGCCTACGACCGGCGACTGCGCCGTTTCGTCGCCGTGAAGGGGCTGCTCGACTGGAACGCCATGACCGCGGGCACCCGGACGGAGGTGATGCGGCGGGCACGGCGCGAGGCGGAGGCCCTCGCCAAGATCGAGCACCGGAACGTGGTGACGGTCCACGACCAGCTCGAGACCGACGACCAGGTCTGGATCGTGATGAAGCTGCTCGAAGCGAGGTCCCTGGCGGACCTCTTGAGCAGTGAACGGGTCCTTGCCGTGCCCCGGGCGGCAGACATCGGCCTCCAGATCCTCCAGGGCCTGCGGGCGGTCCACGGCGCATCGGTCGTCCACCGTGACGTGAAGCCGGGCAACGTCGTCGTCCGGGACGACGGGCTCGCGATCCTGGTGGACTTCGGCATCGCCACGTTCGACGGCGCGCCCCGGGTGACCCGGCTCGGAAACGTCGTCGGCACGGTCCCGTACCTGGCGCCCGAGCTCTTCGCGCCCGCGTCCCCGGGCCCCACGCCCGCATCGGACCTGTGGGCGCTGGGGGTCACGCTGTACGAGATGGTCGAGGGCCACGTCCCCTTCGGCGGCAATGCGTTCTGGGAGGTTCAGGAGAACATCAGGCAGTTCCCCGAACCGTCTCTCCGGTACGCCGGTCCTCTCTCCCCGGTCATCCGAGGACTGCTGATCACGAACCCGCTACAGCGCCTGGAGGCGGCCGCGGCGGAGGCGATGCTCCGGGAGGTGATCGAGGGCCCCGCCCCGCCGAACGCCGCCCGGGCCGCGTCGGCGCCCGTGCCTGCCGTGTCCGTCCCCGCTCCTCCGCTGGAGAACGGGAAGCGCGTCCGGTTCCCGGACTGGAAGCGCGTCCGGCCCCCGGGCTGGAAGGCGGCGACGGCGGCGGTGTGCGTCGCGCTGCTGGCCGGCGCGGGCTGGATCGTTTCGAACGGCAGCCGCCACGACGACAAGTCCGGCGGCCGGGCCGGTTCGGAGCAGGCGCGGGACCCGGGTGGGAGCGGCACGCAGCAGCAGTGGAAGGACACGCACACCACCCTGAAGATCGGTGTCAAGGGCGACCAACCCGGACTGAGCCTGTACGACGAGAAGACCAAGACGTACGAGGGTTACGACATCGACCTGGCCTACGCCATCGCCGAGAGCATGGGCTACGCCGAGCCCCAGTTCACCGAGGTGCCCACCGACTACCGGAGCACCGCGCTGAAGACCAAACAGGTGGACCTGATCATCGCGTCGTACAGCATCACGGACGAGCGGAAGAGCGCCCCGCCCGGCGAATACAGCGTCGCCTTCGCGGGCCCGTACTACGAGGCGAGCCGGAGCTTTTTGGTCCGCGACAAGTCGACCCGGTACACGATCGAGGACTCCAGCGATCTGAAGGACCTCGGCGTCGCGGTGTGCACCGCGCGGGATTCGACATACGAGAAGACGCTGCCCGCACAGGGCTTCACCATGGCGAAGTCGCAGCCCAACACCTACCAGGACTGCCTGGACAAGCTGCTGGACGAGAAGTCCGACGTCTACGCGGTGGCCTCGGACGACATCATTCTCGCCGGGTACCTGAAGGCGAACCCGGGCAAGGTGCGGCTGCTGGAGAACATCCAGGGCGCGGAGGGCTACGGCGTGGCGATGCGGCCGGAGAACGAGCTCCTCAAGCGCGAGGTGTGCTCGGCGCTCCGGACCATCCTGGCCGGCGAGACCTGGGAGGAGATGTACGTGAAGAACCTGGCCGGCCTGATGGACGACAAGGACCCGCCGGGCCGACCGGACCTGACGGAGTGCGAGAACCACTGACGAGGGGCGCCGGCCGTGGGGGGCCGGTCAGCCGCACATCGCCACGCGGTACAGGGTCTCCAGCGCCTGCCCCCGGCGCGTCCACCCGCCACCGCCAGGGGTGCCCGCGTCACCACACCAGCGAGGTGGGAAAGAGCTCATGGCCGCCTTCTGCTCCTCCGCACCGGACGGAGTCGCCGCCAACCCGGCCCTCCCCACACCGCTGCTGCTGCGGCTGATCGCCTTCGACGGCGGGGGCCACGGCCCGGCCTTCCAGCCGCCTCCGCCGCCTCCGCTCCCACCCGGTCCTCCGGGACGATGTCGAGGTCCACGACCTCCTTGTGCGCGGTCTTCCAGGTCTTCCAGACCAGGTCCGGCATCTTCGGCCACGGGATGGTTCCGTCGTCCGCCTCGGGGCACGGCGCGCCCGTCTGTACGGCACCGAAGCCGATCGTCTTCCTGTCGGACGACGTCCAGCCGGTCTTCTGGAAGCAGACGGTCCGGTTGGACCGCATCCGGATGCTCTTGACGTCGTTGGACGCGTTGTGGTCGTCCACGCCGAACCCGGCGGCCTCGGCCCCGTCCCGCGCCTCGTCCAGCCGCAGGCCCCGGTGGTCGACGGCCTCCGGCGGATGGCGGTGCCCCCGGTGCGAGGATTCCTGCACCGAGCCCACGGCCTGCCCTCTCACCGGTTGCGGTCCACAAGCTGATCACGCCGACCGGGAACGCCGCCGGGCAGCCTGACAACGCTCTCGCCGTGGTTCGTGCGGTGACGGCCGGTCCCTCACGGCGTGGCATGTCCGGGGTGCCGGACGACGCCGGATCCCACCCGAGGAGGGGCGGACTCAGGTGCGGCGGGACCGGGCGACCGGGGAAAGCGCCCGCCGGGCGGCATGCCGTATGCGCTGCACGACGACACCGCGTTCCACCGACCGGTACGGCACCGCGAACCGGTCCGGTCGGGTGAAGGCCGCCGTCGAGGCCTCGGCCTACGAGGCTCCCGAACCACCCGGATGTCCGCCTACTGAGACATGTTTCTCAAACAGGTACGTTTGTAGGACACCCCGGCGTTTTTCCGGGGCCGTAAGAAATGCGAGAAGAGGAAGCACGTATGTCTCACCCCCTGCTGGTGGACCCGGCCTGGCTGCACGAGCGCCTCGGGGACCCCGCGATCCGGATCCTCGACGCGACCACCTTCCTCACCCAGCCCGAGGGCGACGGCTACTACGACGTCGAGTCGGGCCGCCAGGCGTACGAGAAGGCCCACATACCCGGCGCCGTCTTCGCCGACCTGCTGAACGACCTCGCCGACCCCGACGCGGACACCACGTTCACCGCGCTCGGCAGCGAGACGTTCGCCGCTCGGCTCGGCGCCCTCGGCGTCGGCCCCGGCACGCACGTGGTCGTCTACGACCAGGGCCCGAACATCTGGGCCACCCGACTGTGGTGGAACCTGCGCTACGAGGGCTTCGACGACGTCTCGGTGCTGAACGGCGGCCTCCCCGCCTGGATCCGGGCGGGCCACGAGGTCAAGAGCGGCGTGGAGTCCAACGAGCCCGCCGTGTTCACCGCGAACCGCCGTCCCGAGCTGTACGCCGACAAGGACGCCGTCCTCGCCGCGATCGAGGACCCCGGCACCCGGCTGGTGAACTCCCTCGACCGGCCGACCTTCGCCGGCACCCGCCAGACCTACGCCCGCCCGGGTCGCATTCCCTCCAGCACGAACGTGCCGTTCCCCGAACTCGCCGACCCCGACGGCCTCTTCCGCGGTCCGGACGAAGTCCGCGGGCTCTTCGAGGAGGCCGGCGCCCTGGACGAGTCCAAGAAGGTCATCACGTACTGCGGCAGTGGCATCGCCGCCACCGGCCTGGCCTTCCAGCTGGCCCTCCTCGGCCGCCCCGACGTCGCGATCTACGACGGCTCCCTCACGGAGTGGGCCGCCGACCCGGCCCTGCCCCTCGAAACCGACTGACGGCCCCGGCACCCCCGGACAGCCCCCGGACCCCCGGGCCTGCGCTGTCCGGGGGCCTGCCGGACCCACGGGCCCTCGGGCGCTCATCACAGATCCACCGCCGGCCCCACCGCCCGCGACCGCCGCCGTATCCTGCCCGGACCGCGCCACCACAGCCGCCGACCGGGAGTCCCCGCGTGACCGAACCGACCGCCCCGCCCGCCCCGAGCGCCCCGCCCGCCTCGGACAAGAGGCCCTTCCTGTACGTCGTCGTCTGTGCGAGCGGGATCGCCGGTGAGGTCGGCACGCTGATCACCGCCGCTCGGCAACGGGGCTGGGACGTCGGAGTCGTGGCCACCCCGCAGGGGCTGGGCTTCCTCGACACGGAAGCGATCGAGGCGCAGACCGGCTACCCGATCCGCTCCGCCTGGCGCAAGCCGGGCGAGGCCCGCCCCCTTCCTCCCGCGGACGCGATCGCCGTCGCCCCGGCCACGTTCAACACGGTCAACAAGTGGGCCGCCGGCATCTCCGACACCCTGGCCCTGGGCATCCTGTGCGAGGCGTACGGCACGGGCGTCCCCATCGCCGTCCTGCCGTACCTCAACGCGGCCCAGGCCGCCCACCCGGCCTACCGGCAGAGCCTGGAACGGCTGACCGGGATGGGCGTTCTGATCGGCTCGCACGAACCGCACCGACCGAAGGCCGGGGGAGGCGCCGACGGCTTCCGCTGGACGGAGGCGCTGGACCTCCTGGAACCCGGGGTGCCCGCGTAGCGCGGCGCGATCGGCGCAGCGCAAGGGCCAACAGGTGTCACCCGAGGCCGGGTTGTGGCAGGCCGTGCGAGCCGCGTACGGGGACAGATGGCGGCGGGGCCGGCAGAGGTGGCCTCGGTGCCGGCCGGAGGGAGTGAGTCGGGCCTGCACGGGCGGCAGGGCGTCGGCGAGACGGACACGCTGATGGGCCAGGCGCCGCCGGACGGGACCGGGCCGACGACAGTCGGGCCGACCTCTCCCAGAAGGACCGGCGCCATTGCGACTGTTCAGGTGGTGCCTTCGGCGGTGACGACGTAGCAGCTGGCGCGCCCTCCGTCTTTTTCCCATTCCTCCTGAGTCGACCACATGTACCAGTAGTCTCCGGCCCGGTCCGCCTCGGAGAGCCAGGGCCCGGGGGCGGTGTCGTAGGCGGCGCGGCAGGCGGCGTCGGCCTTCTCCCGGACGGCCGTGCTACCCGGGTAGGGGCCCGTGCCGAGTGTTCTCTGGGCGAAGATCCTGCCGTCGTGCGCGCCCGAGCACGGCACGTCCACGACGGTGTCCATGATCCGCTGGCCCGTGCTGAAGTCGACGCAGCCACCGGGCTTCACCGAGTCGACCGACCGGACCGCCTCGCGGGCCGGTCGGACGGATCCGTCGGGCTTCGCGTCGGGCTTCGACACACCGTGTCCGGAGAACCGGAGGTCGATGGTCAGGGAGGTGATGTCCTCGAACGCGCTGCCCTTCTTCCCCAGGGTCGTCGAGAGGTCGGCTCGCACGTGGGTGACGCGTCCCCGGCCGTCCACGGAGACGGTCGTCGGCAGCGGGGCGCTCTTGCCGGAGGATCCGGTGGGAAAGGGGGTGGACAGCTCGCGCCTGAGGTCCTCGGGGAACAGTTGCCAGGCGGCGCTGTTGGGCATGTCCGCCTCATAAGTGCGCTGGGAGCCGTCGGTCCGCCGGGATGTCGCCTCCGCGGCACCGAGTCCTTCGAGGAGGGTGCCGCCCACCGGTCCTTCGGATCCGCGCAGGTGGGCGATGCGGTGGATGCCGAGGTCCGGACGGGTGTCGCCCGTCGTGTACTGGAGCCAGTACGCCGCCGACCCGGCGCGGTAGTGGATGTGCTGGGGGTCGACGAGGACGCGCGCCGAGGGGGCGGCGTTGCCCTTGCCCGGGGTGGTGCCCAGGAGTGTGTCCTTCGTTTTTCGGGGGAGCTCCTTCGGCAGTCGCCACTCCGTGGTCGCCTCGCCTGTTCGCTTCGCGAAGTCCATCCGCCCGCTGACGGTCTGCACCGCCCGGCCCTTCTTCGATTCGAAGGTCATGGTCTGGATGAAGTCGGTACCGCCCGCCTTCTGCGTCTGGCGCAGGGCGAGGTAGACCTGGAGGCCGAGCTTCTGGTCGAAGACGGGGTGTTCGGTGGGGGGCTCGGCGGGGGCGTCCTGGCCGCCGGAGCAGGCGGTCAGGAGCAGAGACGCGATGGTGAGCACCGCACCTGTACGGGCAAGGGGTCTGATCATGCCCGTAAGACCCGGCCGGGCAGTGAAGGGTTGCCTCCGTATGGGTCAGCACGTCACCGCGCGCGTGCCGTCCGACCTCCCCGTGGACTCCGCCGTCGGATCACGGTCTTCACCTCAGGAGGGGAGGCGGGCATGAAGAGCCCCGACTGCTGAGGGCAGTCGGGGCTCCGGCAGCGCTCTGGACGACGCGGCTGCCATGTGGCGGGCGTCGCACATGCGGGGGCCCACTGGCCGGTGCGGTATCACCCGGCCGGCCGTGTGTGCGTCTCTGCTGTCAGTCGGTCGAGGTATCGGGGGTGCTCAGGCCCTGGCTGAGGGCTGCGGGCTGCTCCGGGCTCTGGGCGGGGGCGGGGATGAGGCCCGTGGCGGAGGGCGCGGCGAAGACCTCGTCGAGGGTGGTCGCGTCGATGGCGCGGTCGAACCAGAGATCCAGGACCGGCATGTCCGTGCAGGTGGTGACGCGCTGCCGGATCTCTTCCGTCATCGGGAAGCCGCGGCGCTTCATCAGGCGCAGTAGTAGCTCGGCCTTTCCTTCCACGCGTCCTTCTTCCTGTCCTGCGAGGCGGGCGTCGCCCACGATGGTGCCTCGCCTGGGGGTGAAGAGGGTTTCCATGAGGTTCCTCCAGATTTTCCGGGCGTGTTCGCTGCCCAAGCCGTCCTCGATCAGTCCCGCCAGGTCGTCTTGCGCTTCGCGGTCCGTGTCCTGGGCCAATGCCTCGCCCACTACCGTCAGTATGCCCTCGATGTCCGGGTCGTTGCTGTTGATCCACAGGCAGAACGCGGCGAAGTCCAGGTCGGCCGAGGCGTCCTGGATCCGGCTCATACGCGGAACATTGGACGGGCCCAGTACGTGAGGCACCGTCACCTGGGTGGGGCGTCCCAGACCGGTACGCAGGGGTCTGGCCGCCCAGGCCGCCGTTGCCGTGTCCACGCACAGGACCAGCAGGACGACCTCGAGTTTGTACCGGTCACGCAAGTAGGCGATGTAGTACGGCCACGAGGTCTCCTTCTTCGTCTCGACACGGGTCTGCGCCTCGACCAGGAGGATGAACGGCTCGTGCCCGTCAGGACGGACCACTCGCAGCACGGAGTCCATCTGCCGGGTGAACATCTTCGGAGCGCCGGATGCGTCCGTCGGGAAAGTCTCGGTGGTGACACCGGGCGGGATTCCGAGGCCCAGGAGGTCCAGCGCGCGGTTCAGCGCTTTCGGACGTCCCGGCAGGAAACCGTGCAGGGTGTCGTGACTGACGTTGGGCATGACGGGAAACTATGCGCGAAGCAAGAACATTCGTTGGCGTTTGAGATGTGATCACCCGTTTGGTGGATTCCTCCGGGGTTGACGCCGAGGCGTGAGGTCGGGGCAGACGCGGGGGTGTCACGCTTCGGACGGTGTGGTGAGCAGGGCCCGGACGGTCTTGCCGCTGGGTGGGTGGGGGACGCAGTCCCAGTGGTCGGCGAGGGCGGTGACGAGGGTCAGGCCGCGTCCGGTGGTGCTGAGCGGGTCGGGCTCGGTGCCTGCCGGGAGGGAGCGCGGGCCCAGGTCCCCGAGGGCGTCGCTGACTTCGACGCGGAGGCGGCCGGCCGCCGGGTCGTAGGCGAGCGTGAGCCGGAAGCAGCGGCCGGGTACGCGGCCGTGGAGGACGGCGTTGGTGGCGAGTTCGGCGACGACGAGTTCGGCACGCTCCGTGAGGTCCTGCGAGGTGCCCCAAGAGCGCAGTTCGGTCACGGCGAGGAGCCGGGCGAGCCGGGCGCCGCGCCGCGTGGACGACAGCAACTGCGTGAAGGTGCTGGTGGGGGAGGTTACTTGGGGCGGCGTTGCATGGTTCATGACGCCAGAGTGGCGGTCGCGTGCGGGTGAGGACGAGTGCGGAGCGGCGTACGAGGAGTGAGCGTACGGACGCGAACGGTGGATGGTACGGCGGCACTTCAGCGACCCTGCGTGATGCGTGCGGGGAGGCGGCAGGAGGTCGTCGATGCCCCGGGGCGCGCCCACGGCCGAGGCGGTCGAAGCAGTCGAGCGGTGCGGCGGCTGGTGAAAGGTCTCGCGACGTCATGGCGTACTGGTTGGTCTGCCGCCCGTGACCTCACCCCGTGCGGAACCGTCTGACCCCCGCCGGAACCGGCCCGGCGCGCAAGACCTTCACTGGCGATTCCGCGGTAGCGGATGAGGGTGCGGGCGGTGATGTCGGTCGTACCCGCTCAGACGGCCGAAGTGCTCTGTGTCGCCTCGCACGCTTCGGTGAGGGCTCGCTGCCTGAGGGTGCCGCCGAACAACTGGATCGTGGTGGCGGCCAGGATGTCGTCCCTGCCGACGGTCCGCCTGTCCCCCCTGCGGGTGGACAGGGCCCGGAGGGAATCATCGAGGGACGGGGGCGGAGTCGGTTCGCCCGACATCGCCAGGGAGACCGTGCCGAAACGTTTGACCCCGCCCTCGCGGACGACCATGGCCGCGTCCCGCGCGAGGTCCGTCAGGAACATGCTCGCGATTCCGTCCAGGTCGCGGACCATCGCCGGGATGGCCGTCACCCCCTGGCTCCGCAGCAGCTTCTTGACCCCGGCCTCGAACCTGTGGGCGCCGACCACAGCACTCGGCTTGCGCGATCTGCTGCGCTTACGAGGAGGCACGATGACACCCTCGGCGTCGTACCGGACACCGGTCAGGCCTCGAAACGTCGGGCTGTGGTCGTACCACTTGTCCCCCACCTCGAGCTCGACGTTCCGGTCGATCGCCGAGATGAGGTCCCCGGGAATCAGCTTCTTCCGGGCCTCCTCCGCCGCCGCTCTCCTCGCGCCGTCGATGATCTCCGTCAGCACCGTCCGCGTCACCGACGCGGCGGCCCACGCGGCCGACCGGGAGACGTGCATCGGGGTCACGTCCCTGAACACCGCTCTGACGAGAGAAGGCTTGAACGGCGAGGCATCCATGACCGAGGCGGTCTCGGGGCCGCTGAGCTCAGGGCGTGCGGGCTGTGTGGTCATCGGAGGAAACGCTCCCTGCTGTCGGAGTGATCAGATGCCCATACTTCACCACGCAGACCCGCTCTCTTGCCCCGTCCTCCGTGGATCAGGTCGCCCCCTGACCGCTCAACCCCGCGCACGGGCAGGCCAGTTCGGGGAGGGCGCGGTTCGGGGAGCACGTCACCACGGCCAGGGAGAGGTACGAGGGGCGTTCGAGGTAGTGGCCGTACGACATGTCGGCACCCGCGTGCAGGCGTTCGGCGGCGGTGTTCACCAGCCGGGCCAGGCGTGCGGTGTCCCGGTCGCTCTCCGACGTGAACCGGGGGGTGTACTCGGCCAGCCGTTCACCGAGCCAGGCCGCCGCCTCCTTCGCCTCGTCCCAGGTGCCCCGTACCAGTGAGCGGGGCTTGACGAGCCAGTACGCCGTCTCCAGGGGCGGGAGGTCCGACGTGGCGAACTCCGCGGACACCTGGCGGTAGCGCTCGATCAGTTCCGGCCTGCTTCCGGCCGGGGGCGGCTCGGGATGCGGGGGCCGCCGCAGGGCCTCGTCGTCGAAGCGTGCCTTGGGGCCGGTCCACAGGTAGGCGTGGTGGTGCACGAGCTGTTCCCGTTTCGAGAAGCGCCGGCCGGGCGCGGGAGGTGGGCACGGTCCGGCCGGCGGGAGGGGAAGGGGAGGGTCAGACGCCGAGGCCGAAGCGCGCCGGGTCGATACCGGCCGCGTCCAGTTCCTCCGTGGTGAACCGCAGCGGCTGCGCGTCCGGCCGCTTGCTGTCGCCCAGCGCCCAGGCGTCCTCGCCGATCCGGGCCAGGGTCACGCACCCCTCGGTGCAGGGCCCGCCGCACGCCTTCGCGAACGAGGCTCCGCTGATGTCGAGCGCGTACAGGGTGGTTCCGTTCTGCATCACTGCACCTTCTTCCGCTTCGTCTGAACGCGGCCAGGTCCTCCGGCCGCCGCCCGTGGTGGGCGGGAGTTCACGGGAGGGGTGAGGGCCGCCCGGGTGTTTCCGCAGGTGAACGGCGGACACGGACGGTTTCTCCTCGCTCTCCGTGACCTCAGATTGGCGGTCGGACGGGGTGGGGGACGAGTGTGGCACTCCGTACGGTGAGTCAGCGTACGGACACGAAGAGCGGACGGTACGTCTGATGATCCGTCAGCCTGGAGGCGAGTGCGGACGGCGTGAGGAGCCGTCGCGGTGCGGTACGGAGCAGAGGAAAGGGGCGGCGGATGGACAGCGTCGGAGTCGAGGGGGAGGCGGCCGGGGGCGGTGGCGCCGCCGGTGCGCGGGTGGTTCCGGCGGGGGAGTGGGAGCGGGAGCCGCATCCGTCGGACAGCCTGCGCACGTTCGGTGCGTTCGTCCAGGCGCTGCGCGAGCACGCGGGGCTCAGCCGGGTCGACCTCGGCGCCCGGGTGCAGTACTCCAAGCACACCGTGGAGTCGGTGGAGTTGGGGCGCCGGATGCCGGACGAGGCGTTCGTGGAGCGCGCGGAGGAGGCGCTGGGCAACACGGGCGCGCTGCGGAAGGCGGCCAGGCATCTCACGCGGGGCGAGGCGGGGCTGGCGGCGTGGTTCCGGCGGTGGGCGCGGCTGGAGCGGGAGGCGGTGAGCCTGTGCACGTACGAGTGCCGGCTGGTGCCGGGGCTGTTGCAGTCGGAGGCGTATGCGCGGGCGGTGTTCGACAACAGCATCCCGCTGCTGACCGATGAGCGGACGGAGGCTCAGGTCGCCGCCCGGATGGAGCGGCGGACGATGATGCGGGAGCGGCCGACGGTGCCGTTCGGCTTCATCGTGGAGGAGTCGGTTTTCCGACGCGGGCTGGGTGGGGCACAGGCGCAGGCGAGCATGCTGGACCATGTGCTGGAGCTCACCGCGCCACGCCACGTGACGCTTCAAGTGGTGCCGGTGGAACTGGAGTTCCACGGGTGTCTGGACGGGCCCATGCGGATCTTGGAAACCCCGGAGGGGCGTCGAGTCGGCTACTCCGAGGGGCAGCAGAACGGGCGGCTGATCTCCGACGCGAAAGAGGTGAGTCTGCTCTGTCGGCGCTATGACACACTTCGCTCGCAGGCCCTCAACCCCAAGGAATCCCGGGACCTGCTGGAGCGACTGCGAGGAGAGCTATGAGTAGCGGTACGTCGGAACTCGCCTGGCTCAAGTCCAGCTACAGCGGCACCCAGGGCGACGACTGCGTGGAGGTCGCGATCGCCGAACAGGCCGTCCACGTGAGGGACTCCAAGGATGTGGCCCGCCCGTCCTTCGCCATCGGCCGCGAAGGCTGGGGGCAGTTCGTACGGTTCGCGTCGGAGCGCTGAGCGAACCGAGGGCGTGCCGTCCGCCTCTCCGGCGGACGGCACGCCCTCACCGTGTTCGGGTGCCCTTGGCCTCGCCCGTGGGGCCGCAGCCGCTCGGCGGCCACGGTCTCCGGCGCCTCGTCGGTCGCCCGGACCCGGCCCTCCGCGTCCGGTCCCGCTTCCTGACGCACCTTCAGCACCCGGTCGACGATCGGCACGATGTACGACAGCGATCTGCCGGAACCGGTACCGGTGGTCAGGACGTAGGAGTCGCCCGCCTGCGCGGCCTTGATCGCCTGCCGCTGGTGAAGGTGGAAGGTCAGCGGTCGGCCGGGCGCGGCGAGGTCTCCTTCTTGCCGGCCTGGAAGATCTCCGCGCATCTGGGGTGCAGCACCCCGTCCCGCACGAGGTCGGTGACCTGGCCGCCGTCGGCGAAGAACGGGTTCAGCGACAGCCACGGGTCGGGCCACTGGGACTTCGCCGCCAGGTCGTCCTCGACGAAGCCGGCGATCCGGGCGTCCCAGATCACCGTCCCGCTCTTGGTGAAGCTCTCGTGCTCGTCGATCAGGTCGGTGTGGATGCCGAAGACGTCCATCGCGTCGGGCAGGCGCGGCTCCCGGCGCGGCCAGGGCGCGTTCCCTGCTCCAAGGAGTAACCCCGGTCGGCTGGGCCGTGTTCGAGATGTGCGGCCCCGGTCCGCTCGGTGCACCGGCTGCTTATCCTTGGGGCCATGACTGCCCAGCCTCCGGAGTCCTCTCCGCGCCCCGTTCCCTCAGGAGAGCTCCGTGCCTCTTACGACGACCGGGAAGCCGTGGTGGAGCAGCTGCGCGATGCGGCAGCCGAGGGGCGTATCGATCTCGACGAGCTGGACGCGCGCCTGGAGCAGGCGCTGAAGTCCAAGACCTACGCCGAGTTGGCCGTCCTGACCGCCGACCTGCCGAGGCCGGACTCCGCCGAGAGCCGGCCGCCCCTGGTGCTCAAGGGCGGCCTGCACGGCGCGTCCCGGGGCCCCGGGCGCTGGGAGGTTCCCGGGCACGTGATCGCTCACGGAGGCCTGGGGGGTGTGAAGGTCGACTTCACCCGGGCCGAGTGCCGCCTCACGGAGGTCGCGGTGGAGGCGTACGGGGAGACGGCCGGTGTCACGATCGTCATCCCCGACGGCTGGGCCGCGGACACCGGCGGCATGGATCCCGGCATCGGCGGCCTGAGGGACAAGACCACTCCCGACCGCCTTCCGGGGGCTCCGCTGATCCGGCTCACCGGGTCCGGCGGGATGGCGGGAGTGGTCATCCGCCACCCCAACCGCTGGGAGCGGCGCAAGCTGCACAGCAACCCGACGCAGGGCTAGGACGCGGAGAGTGGGCGGTGTGCCGGCCCTCCGTCACGTCGTGCGGTGAGCGCGGGTGTGATGTCGACCGATGGCCGGCCCCCTCGATCCACGGCCGGCCGTCGCCCCGTTCCGACCGCCCGGGACGGGCCCGGGCGGTCGCCGAAGGCTCGGCCGCCCGCCTCGGGCGAGTGACCCACGTCACGCCCGGCTCCTGTCAGCAATCGGGGCGCCGTCTCGTTCAAGGGGCACGCGAACGAGACAGGAGCAACGCCATGAAGCACCGCATCGTCGTCCTCGGCGCCGGATACGCCGGGGCCTTCGCCGCCGGGAACCTGGCCCGCCGGCTCTCCCCCGCCGACACCGAGATCACCGTCGTCAACGCCGTGCCCGACTTCGTCGAGCGGATGAGGCTCCACCAGCTCGCGACCGGCCAGGACGTCGCGGTCCGCAAGCTCGCCGACGTGTTCGCCGGTACCGGGGTGCGGCTGCGTCTGGCCCGCGTCACCGGCGTCGACCCCGAGCGCAGGACCGTCGCCGTGACCGGCGAGGACGGCGACGGCGAACTCGTGTACGACACGCTTCTCTACGCGCTCGGCAGCTCCGTCGCCCACCACGGCGTCCCCGGCGTGGCCGAGTACGCCTTCGACGTGACCGGCCGGTCCTCGGCGCTGCGTCTGCGCGAGCGCCTGGCCGGCCTGGGCCGGGGCGGCACCGTGCTGGTCGTCGGCGAGGGGCTGACCGGCATCGAGACCGCCACCGAGGTCGCCGAGGCCCGGCCCGACCTCTCGGTCGCGCTCGCCGCCCGCGGCGAGCTGGGCGCCTGGCTCTCCCCGAAGGCCCGCCGCCACCTGCGCCGGGCCTTCGACCGGCTCGGCATCACCGTCCACGAGCACACCGGCGTCGAAGCCGTCGAGCCGACACGGGCGATCGCCGCCGACGGCAGGTCCCTCCCGGCCGAGGTGACCGTGTGGTCGGCCGGGTTCGCCGTGCACCCCATCGCCGCCGCCGGCGGCCTGGAGGTCGCCGGGACCGGCCAGATCGTCGTCGACCGCACCATGCGCTCGGTCTCGCACCCGGACGTCTACGCCGCCGGTGACTGCGCCTACGCGATCGGCGAGAACGGCCGGCCGCTGCCGATGTCCTGCGCCTCGGCCGGCCTCACCAACATGCAGGCGACCGCCGCGATCATCGCGCGCCTGACGGACAGCGAGGTCCCGACCACCGGGCTGAAGCACTACGGCAACCACATCAGCCTCGGGCGGCGGGACGCGATCGTCCAGATGGTGGACGGGGGCGCCCGGTCGAAGTCCTGGTACCTGGGCGGCCGGACCGCCGCGTGGTTGAAGGCGGGCGTGCTCAAGGGGGCCGGGTGGGGCATCGCCCACCCGACCCTCGGCATACCGAAGCGCAAGCGCCCCCTGGCCACCGCACCGGACCGGGTCGGCGCGAGGGCCGCCGCATAGGCTCCTCCGCATGGACAGCGCAGCCATCGATCGGTTCGAGGTCGGCCGGGGCCGGCTGGCCTCGCTCGCGTACCGTCTGCTCGGCTCGGCGGCCGACGCCGAGGACGCCGTGCAGGACACGTTCCTGCGCTGGCAGGCCGCGGACCGCGAACACATCGAGGTGCCGGAGGCGTGGCTGACCAAGGTGCTCACCCATCTCTGCCTCGACCGGCTCCGCTCGGCGCAGGCGCGCCACGAGCGAGCGGCCGGTGCCTGGCTGCCCGAGCCGCTCCTCGAGGGCGACCCGATGCTCGGCCCGGCCGAGACCTTCGAGCAGCGCGAATCGGTGTCCCTGGCCGTACTGATCCTCATGGAGCGCCTCTCGCCGGTCGAACGGGCCGTCTACGTCCTGCGTGAGGCCTTCTCGTACCCCCATGCCGAGATCGCCCGGATCCTCGACATCACCGAGTCCGCGAGCCAGCAGCACGTCCACCGGGCCCGGCGCCGGGTCACCGCCGAGCGCCGCCGCGGCGGCGAGGCCGACCCCGCGTCCGCGCGCCGGGTCGTCGAGGAGTTCCTCGCCGCCGCCGTGTCGGGGCGCACCGAACGGCTGGTGGAACTGCTCACCGACGACGTGACGGCGGTCTCGGACGGCGCCGGACTGGCCAGGCGGCTGCTGCGGTACACGACGCGCGAGCGGGTCGCCTCCTTCGTGCGGGCCGGCTTCAAGCCCACGCCGGCGAAGCGGCGGCTGGCCGGCGGCTCGCCCGTGATCCACATCGCGCTGGTCAACGGCTCCCCGGCCGTCCTCGCCGTGGTCGACGGCCGGGTCGTGGGCGCCGTGGCGTTCGCAGTCCGCGACGGCAAGGTCGCGTCCCTGCGCGGCATCGCCGCCGCGGACCGGCTCGGGCGCCTCAACGAGGCCTGGCGGCAGCACGAACCCGATGCGCCGGTCATCAGTGCATGGTGACCGGAGCCAGGCGGTGGGCGCGGCTGGAGCGGGAGGCGGTGAGCCTGTGCACGTACGAGTGCCGGCTGGTGCCGGGGTCGTTGCCGTCGGAGGCGTATGCGCGGGCGGTGTCCGACAACAGCATCCCGCTGCTGACCGATGAGCGGACGGAGGCTCAGGCCACCGCGCGGAGGGAGCGGCGGACGATGAGGCGGAGCGGCCGACGGTGCCGTTCGGCTTCATCGTGGAGGAGTCGGTTCTCCGACGCGGGCCGGGCGGGGCGCAGGCGCAGGCGAGCATGCTGGACCATGTGCGTGAGCTCACCGCGCCGCGCGATGTGACGCTTCGTGCGGTTCGCGTCAGCGCGTCGAACGACGTGAGGGCGTGCTGTTCGCCGGAGTGGCGGACGGCAGGCCCTCATCGCGTTCCGGAGCTCTTGGTCTCGTCAAGACCTTGGTCTTCGCGGGATGCCGCCGGGGCATCGGGGAATCGGCCCGTCGCTCCGCACACTCTGACGGCCCCCGCTCCTGCGAACAGGGGAGGGAGCCGTCAGGTGGGTCCAAAGGCGTATGCCTTCGGCGGGTCATGCGTGGCGGTGCGAGCGCCGGTTGCCGACGATGAGCCGGTAGAGGGCGAGCAGGATGAGGGAGCCGGCGATCGCGGCGATCCAGGTGGAGAGTTCGAAGAACCCGTCGATGGAGTCGACGCCGAAGATGACCTTGCCGAGCCAGCCACCGAGCAGACCGCCGGCGATGCCGATGAGCATGGTGATGATGATTCCGCCCGGATCCTTGCCCGGCATCAGGGCCTTGGCGATGGCGCCGGCGAGCAGGCCGATGATGATCCACGCGATGATGCCCATGGTGTGTCTCCGCTTCGTCGGGTAAAGGCTGTGTCAGTTCATCGTCTGTACCGATCGAGCCGGAACAAACGTCTCTTCCGGATCCGGGTCCTGCCGGCTCCCGGCCCGAGAGGGGCGGTGCGGCGTGGGTGGGGGCTTGGCCCGGAACGGGGTTGCTCGACGGGGACCGGGGCACTTCGGCGCCGTCTTCCGTGCGTAACCAGTGGGTCGAGGTGTCGTTGAGCCGGTGCCGGGGCTGTCTCCGGCGTCGGGGTGGGGGCGAGGGGGAGTTCGGACGTGGCCAGGGCAAGGTGCCGGGCGGGGGCCGTCATCGGAGGGCCGACTCGGCGCATCGTCCGCCGGGGCCGGCCGCGGGGCCACGTGTGCCGAGCGTCATGGGGCCGGTGACCACGTCGAACCGGTGCCCCCGCACACCGTGACCACATCTGCGAGCAACGGGCCGACGCCCGCCACAGAGGAAAGCGATGCCGTATGAGCTCTGGAGAAAGCCCGGGTCTGCCCCGTCCGTCACGGTCCCCGGGACGGTACGTGCCTGCCCGGGGGCTCTACACGGAGGCGGCGCGGCTCCAGCGGCTGGACTGGCTCCGCTCCATGACCCGGTCGGGACTGGACTCCCTGCAGCACACCCGGCTCGACGCGACCAAGCTGACCGGCAACATCGAGGGGCTCGTCGGCACCGTCGAGATCCCGGTCGGCGTGGCCGGGCCCCTGCTGTTCCGCGGGGCGAACGTCCAGGGCGAGGTTTACGCTCCCATGGCCACGACGGAAGGCGCCCTGGTCTCGTCGGCGACGCGGGGGGCCCTGGCCGTCACCATGGCGGGCGGCGTCAGCACACGCGCCGCCCTGCAGGCGATGACGCGTGCTCCTGTCTTCGCGTTCTCCCGACTGGCCGGCGCCGCCCGCTTCGCCTCGGCGGTCATCCGGCACCTCGACGACCTCCGCACGATCATCCGGCAGGTGTCCGACCACGCCGCGCTCCTCTCGATCGAGCCCGTGGTCCTGGGCAGGACCGTCCACCTGAGGTTCAGGTACACCACCGGGGACGCGGCAGGACAGAACATGACGACCGCCTGCACCTGGCACGCGTGCCAGTGGATCCTGCGACAGCCGCAGCTGGTCGCGGACGAGGAGCTCGAGTCCTTCCTCATCGAGGGGAACACCTCCGGGGACAAGAAGGCGTCGGCCCAGGCCGTGGCGGAAGGCCGCGGAATCAGGGTGGCCGCCGACTGCCTACTGCCGGAGGGGGTCGTCCGACGGGTCCTGAGAACCACCCCCGACGAGCTGGTCACGGGATACCAGCACATCACGGCCGGAGCAGTCCACAGCGGGGTCCTGGGGTCCAACGCGAACACCGCCAACATCGTGGCGGCGATCTTCACGGCGACCGGCCAGGACATCGCCTGCGTTCACGAGTCGAGCGTGGGGCAGTTCATCCTCGAGCGCACGCGGGACGGCGTCTACGCGAGTATGACCCTGCCCGGTCTGGCGGTCGGCACGGTCGGGGGCGGTACCCACCTGCCTACGCAGCACGAGCTCTTGGAAGCGATGGGGTGTACCGGCCGGGGAAGCGCCGTCCGGCTGGCGGAGATCATCGCCGGTTTCGCTCTGGCCCTGGACCTCTCGACGGTCTCCGCGGCCGTCGCCGGGCACTTCGCCGACGCTCACGAACGCCTCGGGCGCAACAGGCCGCCCCGCCGGAACAGCGCCGCACAACGGATCGGCATCCCGCCGGCGCCGACGCCGATGTCGGCGCCGACGGTCGGCGAGCCCCGGCCCGTGCCGGTGCCTCGCCCGGTCTCGGAGGCCGGGCCCTGACCCCGGTTCCGGTCCGGTGCTCACTGTTTGCTGCACACCGTCTTCGGCGCCGCTCTGTTGTCGGCGCCTCGGGCGGACTGCGCGTCCTGCATCCTCTGCACATCGTGGAGGACACCCTCGATGTCGGGGTCCTGACCGTCGGCGACCCTTGCGATGGTCAGCAGGACGGCCTCGTAGAAGGCGCCCCGCACGGCAGGTGCCATGACGTCCGAGGCGTCCAGGCAGCGGGGGCCTTCACCGAGCCGTTGTGCGATCTTGTACTCGACCGCGTCGTCCTGTGGTTCTCCCTGCTCCACCCGGCGGTTCGCCGAGAAGACGTCCGCCAGATCGGCCCACTTCTGCTGGCCCTCCGCGGAGGCCAGCCGGCGGATCAGTTCACGGGCCTGGGGGCGGTCGCTGAACAGCGCGGCGAAGTCGCCGGTCACCTCGTGGGCCCGGACCTCGCCGCCGCCTCCGGGCAGGAGCGGAGCGGAGTCCACCAGGTCCGCGTGCCGCGCGTCGTCCTTGTAGAAGGAGAGCGCGAAGGAGCCCTGGTGCTCCAGGGTGCACCCGTCCCGGCCGTCGAACAACAGCCCGTTGCCGTCCGGGGTGCCGCGGTGGTCGGTGAGCAGAGCGTCCTCGGCCGCGTCCTCGTCCTGCCGGAGCAGCTCGGTCCACGCCTTCCAGGCCGTGCGCACCGGATCACTGCGCCACCACTGCACCTCGCCCGTGCCCAGCGCCCACTTCTCGTAGACGTCCGGGCCCGCCCGCTGCAGTACGAGGTCCTCGATCCAGTCGGTGCCGGGCCAGCCGGAGGCGCCGTCGTCCCCCATGCCGATGCACCAACTTCCCAGTGGAGCAGGCTCCTCGGCGGGCCGGTGACCCTCGCGGTACCAGACGATGCTCTTCAGGTCCGCCTTGACCGGGACCCAGTAGACGTCTTCGGAGGGTGAGCCGGTCGACTGCCAGGGGGCGCCGTACTCCTGTGGCTCATAGAGCCGGTTCAGCGGTTTGAGGAGCTCCTGGTCGGCGTATTCGGCGAGTTCGCCGAGGCCCGGCATGATCACGATGTCCGGGGGCTCCCCCGCCTGCACCTTGGAGAGCAGCACGTCCCGTTGGGCCGCGGTGCCCTGGTAGCGGAAGGGGACGCCGAAGCCGTGCAGCAGGGTCTCGAACTGCTCCGCCTGCTTGGCCGTCCACGTTCCGAGGATGGTCACCGGTTCCTCGTCGTCGTGCTGCGCCCAGACCACCACCATGCCGAAGGCGGTGAGCAGCAGCATGACCATGGCGAAGACCAGCGTCTTGAACCGCCGGGTCACCGTCGCCTCCAGTAGTCGTTGTCGAGCCGGAGACCGAGCCCCAGCGCGGGCAGGACGACGGTCAGCAGGCTGCCGACGAAAGTGCCCTGGTACACCGGGGCGGTCCAGGCGTCCTCGGCCGTCTTCTGCCGGACCTCCTCCGACTTCTTCGTGACCTCCTGCTGGGCGTCGGCCGGCTCCGTGCCGTTTTCCCGGGACACGTCGGTGATCTGCCGCAGATCCCTGATCGCCCCGTCGAGGCCCTCCTGGGTGGAGGACATCGCCGTCAGCGGGACCACCGCGAGCAGCGCGGTGAGGACGAAGGCCGCGAGCAGGTACGGATTCCAGTCACGGCCGCAGCGGTCGCGCAGCACGAACAGCGCCGAGAGCAGGGTCAACCCCGTCAGCGCCAGGGCGAGTTCGGCGAGCCACCACCCGCCGCGCTGCCACTGCCCCAGGGTGGCGGTGGCTTCGGCGTGCCTCAGCTGGACCTGCTGCAGGGCGTCCAGGCGGGGGACGAGTCCCACCGACTTGCGGGTGAGCAGCGATGTCGCCTCTTCGAGTTTCTGCTTCCGCACGAGGGGCTGGTCAGGGTAGGGGGACGTGCCGAGGGCGAGCGAGTCGCTGTAGGTGGCGAGCAGGCCCTTGACCGTGCCGAGGTCCTGGTCCGTGCGGTCGGCGATCCGGGACAGGCCCTGGTCGGCGGCCGAGAGCTGGGACCGGTAGGCATCGTCCGAGCCCGTGACGTCGGTGAGGCCCCTTTCCACCAGGGTGTGGGCCTCCCGGTCGGCCCGCAGGGCCGCGAGCCGGGTGGCGGCGAGCCCCTGCACGGCCGGTGCCTCGCGGGCCGCGAGCGTTTCGGCGCTGTGCTGGACCTGACGGCAGGAGAGGAACAGGGCGGTCGACGCCACGGCCGTGAGCAGGAACAGGACCAGCAGATGCACCTCCAGCAGCCGGCGGGTCCGCCAGGGGCTCAGACGTCGGCGCCAGAAGGCGGCGGGGGAGAACCGGTACCGGGAGGCGGCGCGTCCGGTGCTCACAGCAGCTTCTCCCCGCATGCGATGCAGTAACGGGCCTCGCTCCCGGCCGGAGTGCCGCAGCCGCCGCAGCGCGGGCCCGGTCGCGCCCCGACGGCGTCGGCCAGGGGCCCACCGGGACGGGATCCGGCGCGCAGGATCATCGGGCCGAGGGAGCCGGCGTCGACGGCGCCCAGCCGGACCAGCCCCGCGGCCGCGTCCTCGATGTCGGCGACCGTGCGGATCTCGTCCAGCACCCAGTCCGTGCCCAACCGCGCCGCCAGCCGGGCGGCCTGTCCCAGGCGGTCCTCGGCGATGTCCGGCCGGTGTTCCTGGAGAGCGGTGAGGCCCTGGCGGAGAAGCCTCCGCATCCTGGCGGTGGCGTTGAGGTCCCGCACGCTGTCGGTGCCCGTCGGGGCGTGGGGCGGGGACTGCTCGGGGAGGTGCCAGCGGGCGATGACGGGCGCGTGGACCTCGCCGATGGAGACCATGGCGAACTGCAGCTCGGTCTCCAGCGGGTCGGCGTCGGAGTCGGCGACCAGGGTGAGCAGGTAGTCGCGTCTGCCCTGCTCCCACTGGTAGGTCGGGAATTTCCAGCGGTGCGGCCGGCCGGGCTGGGGCAGCCCGCCGAGTCGGTGCGGCCGGGGCGTCTTCTCGCTGAGCGAGACCTGGCGGACCGAGGGCCGCACGGTCACTTCGATCGGCAGCCGGGGAGTGTGCACCCGGCGCAGCCGCTGGATGGCGGCGGTGATCGCATGGCCGAGTCCGTCGTCCACGAACTCGGCCGTGCCGTGCAGCCGTTCGGCGAGGGTCAGCAGGGGGTCGGGAACCCAGTTCGCGCCCACGGCGAACACGTCACAGGTGAACTGCCCCGCGCAGGCGTCCAGTTCCTCTTCCAGAAGGGTCTCCCCGGCGGCGCTGCTGCCGTCGGTGATCAGCACCAGATGGCGTACGGACACCGGCCGTCCGAAGAGCAGGGCGCGCGCTGTGGCCACCCAGGCGGCGTACCCGGCAGGGCGCGGCCCCTCCCGGTGCAGTGGGAGCGAGCCCGCGACGAAGGCGGCCCGGCGTCTCTCCTCCCGGTCGGCGACGGCCCACTCGTCGGCGCCCCGCGGATAGCAGCGGACCGGCTCGGGGCCGCCGCCGAGCACGGCGAAGGAGATACGGTCGGGCAGGGCACGCAGCGCCGACGGCAGGGCGTGCCGGACGGCCGCCCGGTGGGACTCGGCGACGTCCACCGCGATGATCACGGCGAGCTGGACCGCGGGCAGATCGGTGGGAGCGCCGTCGGCGGCCACGTCCACCCGCAGATGGGCCTCTATCTTCGCGCTCCGGTGCGGGTGCGGATCGCCGCCGAGGTCGACGTGCAGTCGGATGCCCGGCTGCGGCGGCCGGGTGTGGCTGCTCATGGCGTACATCACCGCTCCTTCGCCTTCGTCACCGCGGCACACCGGGTGCCGGGTGCCGCATCGGTCTGTCGTGCCGTGCCGTGCGGTCAGAAAACGCTCTGGGGCCGTACCGCGTGCATGAGGTCCACGAGGTGTTCATGGGCGGCCGGTTCGTGGTGGCGGGCCGCCAGTCGCCGGTAGTGCGCCTCCAGTTGCCTGCGCGACTCGCGCTCCGGCGTGCTCAGACGTCGCAGCGTGCGGGCGTCGAGCCGTCCGGCACCCCCTCCCGGCGCACCGGGCCGGTCGCTGAGGCTGTGCACCGCGTCCAGTTTCCATTCGTGGAGTTCGGTGCCCAGGCGCAGCGCCTCGTCCTCCGACAGGCGGGGCTCCCCGGCGCCCGGACTGCCGCCCTCGAGGCCGCGCAGTTCGGCCAGCGCCGCGTCGACCTCGGCGGGCGAGGGCAGCGGATCACCGTCTCCGGGCAGCCGGGCCGCGCTGATGCGCAGGGAGGCGATCCGGGCGACGGTGTGGTCCAGGGTGCCCGGCCGGACCCGGCCGAGCACCTCGATGGCCGCCCGGCGGTCGCGTGCGCGGAGCGCGAGCCTGGCCAGGCCGAGGGCGGCGCCGCCGTGCGCGGGGTTGCGGGCGAACACCACCTCGTACAGCTCCTCGGCCGTGGGCTCGGCCGTGTCGTCGCCGAGCCGCTCCGCGCAGTAGGCGAGGGCCAGTTTGGGCGCGTACTCGCCGGGCAGTTCGAGGTGGACCCGCGTGAAGTGCCTCCTGGCCTCGACGACCTGCCGCGGGTCGTCGTCGAGGTCGGCGCTGCGCAGCGCGAGCAGGGCGCGGTGCCACTCCAGCCGCCACCGGCGCACGGCGGGCGGCCCGGGAACGGAGTCGGCCGTGTCGAGTTCCTCCTGGGCCCGCTCCAGGTCCTCCCCGGTGTTCCGGTCCAGCAGGACGCGCACGTTGTGCAGGTGGATCTCCACCGAGCGCGGCTTCTCGTCCTCCTGCTCGAGGAGTTGGCCCGGGTCGTAGCCGCTGCTCACCTCGAACCGCGCGGTCTGCGGATCGCCCGGATACGGTCTCGGCACCGGCAGGCAGGCGGCGATCTCGGTGGGTGTGGGGGCGCCGAGGTCGAGGGCCGGCGCCACGGGCGGCTCGTACCGGTCGCGGCGGGGGCGGTCCAGCCAGTGCCCGATGTCCGGCACCGTGCCGAGCCGGGCGCCGAGCAGCCGGGTGGACGGCCGGAAGTAGTCGGAGGGCTCGGGCGGGTCGCTCTTGCCGCGCAGCGCGCGGATCTCCCGCAGGGCGCCGCGCAGTTGGCCGCCCATCTCGCGGGCGTCGGTGAAGCGCCGGTACGGGGAGGGCCGGACGGCACGGTCGACGACCCGATGGAAGGAGGCGGTGCCGAGGCCGGGCACCTCGGCGACGGCCCAGCGGGCGAGCTCCCGCAGGGTGGCGCCGACGGTGTGCAGGTCGTGGGCGACGGTGGGCACGGCCGACGTCTCGGTCTCGGGCGCCGTGTAGCCGGCCGTGACATGGGCGGGCGGCTGGCTCTGGCCCTGTTCGCGCATGCCGCCGAGATCGATGACCTTGACGCCGTCCCGGTGGTGCACGACGTTGGAGGGCTTCATGTCCCCGTACACGAAGACCCGTTCGCCGTCGGCGTGCAGGTGGACGAAGGCTTCGAGGATCTGGCAGCCGTACGCCGCGACGTGCTCGATGTCGAGGACGGACGTACCGCGCCGGACGTCCTCGACGACTTTCGCGAGGGTGCCGTCGCCGACGTCGTCCATGACGATGTAGCCGCCGGTGACCTGGCCGGTGTCGTCGCTGCGGGCGACGAAGTCGCGGATCTGCACGATGCGGGGGTGGCGGATGGCGACGAGGTTGCGGCGCTCGACGTCGGCGAGCCGGGCGCCGTCGTGCTCGTACCGGTTGAGCAGTCCCTTGACGGCGACGACGTCACCGAGGTGGGTGTCCTCGGCGAGGTAGACCCAGCCCTGTCCGCCGTGCGCGATGGGTCCCATGATCCGGTACTGGTCGCGCAGCAGGTCGCCCTCGGCGAGTTCGGGCCGGTACGAGTAGCGCTCGCCGCAGACCGGGCAGAACCCCTTGATCGGTACCGGGCCCTCGGTGTAGGGCGGGGCGAAGGTGATGCCGCACCCGGGGGACGAGCAGTCCATGCGGATGCGCAGGGGCGCCTCGGGACGGACGAGGCGTTCCTCGGCGGGGCGTGGTTCCCGCTCGGGGAGGGCGAGGAGCTCGCGGGGGCCGCGTTCCCGGGGGTCCTCGGGAAGGGCGGGCAGTGCGGGGCCGTTCTCCGCGCGGCCGCACGCGGCGCAGTGGCCGGTGGGCAGCACGGTGCCGCCGCAGGGGGCTCCGGTGAAGCGGCGGTGCGGGCAGGTCGTCATCTTCGTGTGGTCCTCCTCCCCTGCCCGGGGCGGGCGGAGCACCGCATCACCGGTCTCCGTGGTGTCTCAGGTCGGCGCGCAGGGCCCTGATCAGTGCGCGCAGCCGGGTGAGTTGCCGCTGCGGGTCCTGCTCCCCGTCGATCAGGTGGCGCGCGGCCCGGTGCCGGTCGGCCGTCTCGGTCACGGAGTCGAGGGAGGCGCTGTCGACGATGTCGCGGCGGATCGCCCGGCTGAACTCCGCGCTCCGCAGACGGGCGAGCAGGGTGTCCGCGTGGTGGAGCAGCGCGGGCCGCAGGAGCCGGTCGCGGGACGCGGTCCAGCCGGGGCCGCCCTCGTGGCGGAAGACGAGCAGCAGCCGGAAGCCGAACACCCGTAACCGGGCCAGGAGTTCGATCAGTGGACCCGGCCGGGGCTCCTCGTCGAGGCCGTCGACGAGGACCGTGACCGGCCGGACGGGCGCACGGTCGGCCGCCTGCGCGGGTGCGGGCTTGGCGCCGCGCAGCCAGTCCCAGTACGCCAGGTACTCGCCGGCCGGGAAGGTGACCTGGTCCAAGGCGTGGTCGACGAGGTCCGGCCTGCTGGCGCCGCCGCGGTGGACCACGTGGACGCGGTGCAGCAGATGGCGCAGCGAGCGGTCCTTTCCGCTGCCCGGAGGCACCACGGTGATCTTCACCGGGTCCCCGTCCGGATCGTCGAACCACCGGGTCAGCCGCTCCTCGAAGCCGTGATCCCAGGCCTGCGGGCTGCTCAACTCTCTGATGACCGGCGAGAGTTCGGCGATACGCTCCATGGGGATCAGATACGAGAAGGAGATCCGGTTGTCCTCGGGCAGCAGTTCGCCCAGATCGCCGCGCCAGCTGACGACGAGGCCGACCACCCGGGTGGGACGCCCTTCCCGCGGCCGGGTGCACACGGCCGCACCGCTGAAGCCGGCGCGCACCACCTCCGACTTGGTGACGGCGTCGAGCTGCACCCGTTCACCGCTGGCGCCACCGATCCGCCCCCACAGGCTCATGCCGTCGTCGAAGCCCTCCGCGTAACCGGTCGCGTAGACCTCCATCCCGCCCCACAGCCCGGTTTCCAGCAGGGCACGACGGGCCTGCGGGCGGGGGCTGTCCAGGCGCAGCACGGCGACGTCCTCGCCGTTCTCGCGCTCCGGCAGCCAGCCGCCGGGCAGGACGCGTGCGGAGACCGGTTCGAGCCCGCTGTTCTCGGCGAACTCCAGCCACATGACGGCGTCCGGGCGGCGCACGACGTGTGCGCAGGTCAGTGCCGTGTACTGGTCGACGAGCACGCCGGCACCACAGACGGGGCCGTGCGCGTCCTCGCGTCGCAGTCTGAGTCTCCAGTCCGCACGCAATTCCCCCATGCTGTCTCACACTACGCGCACAGCATGGTGCGTCCCTAGACTTGTGAGCAGAGTGGATCGGTCAACCAACGGAAAACGGGGGTGCGTTGACATGGGAGATGTGGAACCGATCGGTCTTGCGGAGGCCATCGGCTCGGTCCGTGCGGAGCTGGCGCGGGCCCAGGCGGAAGGAGCGGAGAGCGACTGGCGGTTCACCGTGGAGCAGGTCAGCCTGGAGTTCTCGGTGCAGTTCCACCGGGCCGGCGAGGGCGGGGCGGGCCTGCGCCTGGGCGTGGTCGAGGCGCGTCTGGGCGGCTCGGTGAGCCATGACTCCACGCACCGCATCGAGGTCGCCCTCAAGCCCCTTCCCCGCCCCGACGGCACTCACCACAAGGTGAGCCGCGAGGACACCGCTGCCCCCCACCGGCCGGAACCGCACGACGGCTCCCTCCTGCGGGGCTAGGGTGACGCGCCGCAGAACCGGAGCCTGAGTTTCCTGCCGGCCGAGGAGGCGTCGGCTGCTTCCGCCGGAGACGGAGGCGTCGGACCTCCTGGAACCCAGGACTGTGGTGTGATGCCTCATCAACTTCCATATCCGGAATCCCGTTCCGGATGAGGCCGACGAGTCGGTGGTGCCTCCGGCACGGTGGCTCGGCCATGCGGATCCCGGGTTCATCCTCCGCGAGTACGCACACCTCCTGCCTCGCTCGGGAGCGACTTGCTCCCGGCCCGAAATCCCAGGGAACTTCCACTGCCCGCAGCCACTCCTTCGGCTCTGTGCAGGGCGCGTGAGTGTGCTGTGGGCTGGGGTCCGATGACCGGGCGTCCACCTTGGAGAGCAACCCGTCTTCGGTGACGTTCGCGGCCGGTGAGCCCTCCGAAGCCGGGCGGACCGGTGTGTACCACGGTCGTGCAGTCCGGGACGGGTGGTCGCAGCGGAATGAGTGCGATGGTCGGGCGCGGTCACAAAATTTCTTCATGCGGTGACAAGTCGTTCAACACCGGTTTCGAGCAACGAGTCCATCGAATTCAGTAGGGTCGCTGCTGTGACGAGCTGATCGTATTCCACTCGGAGGATGAGGATGCGGAAGTATTCGATCACTCGTGCCAGGTCGTCCAGAGCCAGCTCTGCCTCGTCGTTGTCGATCAGTTCGCGTACTGACCTCAGCGCCGTGGCGGGCCCTTTCTCTCCTGTCACTCGGCGTGCGATGCCCTCGGTGGTGGCATGCAAGAGGGCGTCGGGTGAGTCGGCGGGCTGCATGTCAGGGGACACCGTCCTTGGGTGAGGCGTACGGACCGGCGGTGCGCTCCGCCTGGCCGGGTGGGACAACATCGCCGAGAGCCTGCGTCATCACGGACGGGACATGACCCGGCCACCGGCAGCCCTCGGGCTCACGTGATCATTCCGCGCGGATCGCGAGAACGGCAGAGCCCAGCGGGCACCCCCCCGGGGGGTGCCCGCTTACTGATCGAGACAGTGCTAGGCCGACGGTTTCTTGGCGGAGGAGGACTCCTTGCCATCTCTACCGAATCCCGGAGCTTCTCCCAGAGTGATCACCCAAGTGTCGTCGTCTCGGGACATCGGCAGGTCCAGGGCGAATGTCTCGCCTTCCTTGTCGGTGCTCGTGATCCGGGCGCTGACCACGTCCGGTCCGAAGTCGTGCGACATACGGATGTTCTCGGTCTTCAGTCCGCGGCCGCCGTCGGCCGCGACGAGTTCCTCGGCATCTTTCTCCGCGTCCTTGTAGCCAGGAGTGCCCAGCTTGACGAGTGCGTCCACGTCCTTCTTGTTGAGGGCTACCACGTATGCTTCCGCCGTCTGCTTCTCCGAACGGCCTGCTGCCGTTCGGGCTTCCTGTGCGCAACCGACTGCCAGCGCGCCCACCAGGGCGAGCACGGCGAGGGGTGACTTCTTCACAGGCGATTCTCCCTTCGCTCGGGTGTGTCAACTTAACGGGCCTGTCTCACCATTCGGTGGTGACAGAAAGTCATCGCTGATGTGCCTGGTCCGGGCTCTGAGGAGAGCAGCCGCAGACACGCCGTCGAGCGGGACGGAAACGGTGTCGACGGTCGCGTCACCCGTGCTGGTCTGGGAGTGCTGCCGCCAGCCACGGCAACTACTTACCGTCACCACCGAATGTGAGACAGGGCCACTCGCCTGACAGTCCCAGCCCTGCCG
Source organism: Streptomyces sp. GDS52 (assembly GCF_052246875.1). Classification (NCBI taxonomy): domain Bacteria; kingdom Bacillati; phylum Actinomycetota; class Actinomycetes; order Kitasatosporales; family Streptomycetaceae; genus Streptomyces; species Streptomyces sp. GDS52. The sequence goes on along the minus strand of NZ_CM125966.1, from coordinate 1,330,148 downwards.
CACGAGCTCCCGCGGAACCCGCGACGCCACCCTGTGCACTGCCGCCATCAGCCGGTTCCCCGTCTTCTTGACGCCGTGGCGCGTTCCGTACGCCCGCTCCGGAAGGGATGCTGTGGGCCGGTGGCCGCGTTCACCGGCCTCCCCGTGCGACGGGGCACGAGGAGGAAATGTGGCGGAGGGGCATCGGAGGTTGCTGGTGGCCGTGGGTACGACTCGGGCCCGGTGGTCCCGGCTGGCCGCCTATCCCACCCGTGGCGTCGTCCTGGCCTTCGCGTTCGTCGTCGTGCTGGGTGCGGCCCTGCTGATGCTGCCGGCCGCCACCGAGCCCGGCAGGGACACCGGCGTACTGACTGCCCTGTTCACCTCCACGGGGGCGGTCAGCGGCGGGCTGCCCCTCGTGGGGACCGGCAGCCACTGGAGCGCGTTCGGCGAGGGCGTGGTCCTGGCTCTGATCCAGATCGGAGGGTTCGGCATCATGACGCTCGCGTCGCTGCTGGCCCTGCTCGTCTCCGGTCGGCTGCGACTGCGGACACAGCTCGCCACGCAGGAGGAGAGGAGCCTCAGCGTCGGCGGCATCCGTCGGGTGGTCCTGGGAGTTGCGGGCATCACGCTGGCCATCGAACTGGCCACCGCCGCCGTGCTCACGGCCCGTTTCCACATCGGCCATGGCCTGACGGCCGGAAACGCCGTCTACCACGGGATCTTCTACGGGATCTCCGCCTTCAGCAACGCCGGGTTCGGGCTGCGCGACGACAACCTCGTCGGCTATGCGCACGATCCCTGGATCGTCCTGCCGATCGCCGCCGCCTGTGTGCTCGGTGCCCTCGGCTTCCCCGTACTGTTCGAACTGCTGCGCAGCCGCCCGGGCGCCCGCGGCGGCACCCGGCACCGCTGGTCCCTGCACACCCGGCTCACCCTCCTCACCTCCGCGGTCCTGCTCGCCGTCGGCACCGTCATGACCTGCGCGCTGGAGTGGAGCAACCCGAGGACCCTCGGATCCCTGGAATGGGGGGACAAGCTGCTGGACGGGTTCTTCACCGCTGCCAGCTCGCGTACCGCCGGCTTCAACACCGTCGACACCGGTGCCATGGAACCGGCCACCCTCCTGGGCCTCTGCGTGCTGATGTTCATCGGCGGCGGCAGCGCGGGTACCGCGGGCGGCATCAAGGTCACCACATTCGCGGTCCTGGGAGCGGCGATGCTGGCCGAGATCCGCGGGCGCACCGACGCGGACATCATGGGCCGCCGGCTCTCCACGGCCACGCTGCGCCAGGCCCTCACCGTGGCGCTGCTGGGTGTGGGTCTCGTCATGGCGGGCACCTTGGTGCTGCTCGCCGTCACCAGGGAAAGAGCCGGCGTGGTCCTGGCGGTCCTGTTCGAGGCCGTCTCCGCTTTCGGCACGGTCGGCCTGAGTACCGGCATCACCGGGGAACTTCCCGCAGCGGGCCAACTCACCGTCATCGTCATGATGTTCGTCGGGCGCGTCGGCCCGATCACTCTCGCCAGCGCGCTCGCACTGCGTCAGCGCGACCGCCGGTACACCCTGCCCGAGGAGCGACCCGTCATTGGCTGACCACTTCAAGTCACTGCGCCCACACCGACGTCGGAGTTCCGCCGATCGTCGCCCGGCCCGCGATTCCAGAGTGGCGGTGATCGGTCTCGGCCGTTTCGGACGGTCCGTGGCGGCTGAGCTGATGCGGCGTGACTGGGACGTGCTCGGCGTCGACGCCGACGTCGGCATCGTCCAGAGGGTCGGCGAAGAGCTGACCCAGGTCGCCGCCGCGGACTGCACCGACCCCGCTGCGCTGGCGCAGCTCGGCGTCGGCGAGTTCTCCCGCGTGGTGGTCGGTATCGGCACCGACCTGGAGGCCAGCATCCTGACCACCTCCAACCTCGTCGACGCCGGCGTGGCCGCCATCTGGGTCCGGGCCACCACCCGGCAGCACGGCCAGATCCTGGAACGCATCGGTGCCCACCACATCGTCCTGCCCGAGCACGACATGGGCGAGCGCGTGGCCCACCTGGTCACCGGCCGGATGCTGGACTTCATCGCCTTCGACAGCGATTACGCGCTGATCAAGACGCTCGCCCCGAAGGTCGTCGGCGGGATCCCGCTGGGCGAGAGCCGGGTGCGCAGTACGTACGGCGTGACCGTCGTCGGCATCAAACGCCCCGGCGCCGACTTCACCCACGCCACCGCCGAGACGGTCGTCCATCCCGGCGACGTCATCATCGTCACGGGCAGGACCCGGGCGGTGGAGATGTTCGCGGAGCTGGACCGGTGAGACGCACCGTCGACGCAGGCACCACGGCCTCGGACATCGACGGAACGACGATCCAGGCCGACCGAGCAGCAGCGTGAGCCCGCTCATGGTGTGAACCAGTGCGCGTCCGCGTTCGGACCGGCGAAGGCCGAGCCGTCGTCGTCGGCGCTCGAGCCGTAGGCGGACAGGACCTCGAAGAAGCTGATCGTCACCCTTCCTCGTGTCGCAGGGGCCGTCGGAATGCCGGCAGTCCGACGCGGTCGGCGGGGTCAGGAGGGGAAGCCGTAATGCCGAGGCGCCGGCTTGCCCACCTTCACCCGACGAGGTGGGCACAGCCGCCGCACGACCGGAGGCCGCAGGTCACCGGCAGCGGTCAGGAGCATGCCCAGCGGGGCAAGCGGCCCACCACGGCACGGAACCTCTCCCGCCCTGCCGTGACGCTCGCGTCCCACAGACCTGAGGTGTCACCGCTCAGCGAGAGGGACTGGAGCCGCTGTTCCTCGGCGAGGAGGCCGGCACCCGCCGCGTTCTGGTCCAGCACCCCCATCGCGGTGAGCGCCGCATGGCCGCAGGACACCGCGTCAGCAGCGTTTCCCGAGCCGTGGGCCAGCAGGGCATACCGCAGGCAGAGGACGGCGAAGAAGGCGTAGGTGTCGGCGGCATCGGTCATCCCCTCCTCGATCGGCTGAAGCTCCGGGAACCGCTCCAGCAGGCGTACACGCTCGGCGACGTCGGTGAACGGCCGGTCGACGCACCAAAGATCGCGCACGGACTCCGTAGAGAGGTCCAGGTCGACTTCCCGCCCCGGCGCGCCTGCCCGCAGGCCCACGAACAGTGGCGCCATGCGTTCAGCGCAGGCGGCGACATACAGGCGGATCACCGCACCGTGCTCGTTACGAAGTGCCTCCGCGACGGCCCCCTCCACCAGCGTCTCCACGCCCCCACCTTCATCCCGTTCGAACAGATCGACAGGCTACCCAGCGGGCTGACGGCCGCAGCTTGACGAGTCAGGACCCTGAGGTGTCCGGACAGCCCCGTTCTCCAGGCTGAGCCCGCGTCAGTTCGACAAGCCGATCACCGCGCTGCGCCGGGAAGGCGCGGGTTCGGTCCGCAGGGGCCGGCCGTGGAGCCCGCCGCTGAAGGACCGGGTACCTGCTGGTCACCGCGCGGTCGCGTTCGGGAGGGAACCGTGATGTGCGAGCCGGTGTCTGGAGTGAGCAGCGCGGGCCCGTGCCGGGTGAGCATGGTTGCGGCAGCATGTTCTGCCCCGAGCAGAGGCGTGGGCTGTCGGTCATGACGCTCTGGGCGGCCCGCACGCGGGGCAGCGAGCCGGGAAAAGGTCCTGACCTGGCCCTTTTCCCGGACTCGCCCCGGTCCGCAAGATGACGCCTCCGGTCCCGGCCGAAAGTCCCAGAAAAGTCCCAGAGGCGCCGCCACGCCCCCTCTTGCCTCGCGTTCACCCAGGTCAGAAGGGGTATGACGGCGTCTTTTCCGAGGACCTTCAGATGTCCCGGAAGGGACCAGTCGACCCCCTGACCTGCAGCGCACTGTCGCCCCGCATCGCTGACCTGCGCAGACGTCCTTTCGGCTGTTTCACGGTCATGCCCGTTGATGCGGCCGGAAGTCCCAGAGAAGTCCCAGAGGACTCCCGATGCCCGTGGTTACTCTTTCGGCTCTATACAGGGTGACGGTGCGGTGTGGACTGGTGCTCGGTTGGCCGAACGCTGGGGGCGAGTGGGCACGGGAATTCGTGTGTGCGATCGGTTGAACGCATTTGTAGACGCCGACTCGGCGGAACCGGCGCCTTGGTGGTCGGTTCCATGTGTTCCCGATGGCACATCAGTGGAGTGCGTGGCGGTGCTTGAGCCTGCCACGAAAGGTTCCTGACCTGCGGTTTTGTGCGTGCGCATTATGTGCGGTATGGGCGATATCTTGACGCTGAAACGATGCTCTTGCTGATGGTGTGTCAAGTGTGTTGCCGGGTTGGTCAGGGCACCTGAAGGGACTGGCGTGGCAGAGGTCCCGCCTGCCAGGCGGCCTGACCTGCGGTAACGCGGTCGCCTTCCATGTCGTTTCAACGTCCGCACTATTCGTGCGAGTATCCGGCCAAACCCTACCCATGTTCACCTTAGCGACATATCGGGCAAGTTTCGTGCTCGGTTGGTGGAGTGAAAGCGCGTTGGCGCTGTCCGTCATGGCCGCCGCCCGTACGGGCCACCTGGTCGTCTGCGACGAGGACGGCCTGCGCACCGGCCTGGTCACCCTGGCCCGGCTCACCGCCGTCCGTGACAGCTCCGGATGCACGGACCGGATCCGCCTGCGCGACATCGCCGGCGACTTCGGGCCCTGCGCATCCCCGCTGAACACGATGGCCGAAGCCGAGCACGCGATGCGCCACCAGCCGCTCGGGACCCTGCCCATGGCCGAAGAACACGGCAGCGCTCCGGGCGTGCTCGCCCTCTCCCGCTGAACCGCCCTCACCACACTCGGCCCCGTTCTCTCTTCTCCCTGTGAGAGATCATGCGCTGTGTCATCGCCCGCTTCCCGTTCGACCTGACCAAGAGCGGCGTGCTGGAATCGATGAAGGGCATCAAGCCCGAGTCGGTCACCGGTGACTTCGTCATCATCGGGCGACGCCACTACCCCGCCAAGCAGGTCGGCCAGGTCATCACCCGCCAGGACCGCCGCGATTTCAGCACCGGCGAGGTCCTCAGTGCCATGGCCCGACTCGGCTTCACCTGCCGCAGCCACACCAAAGCCGCCCCTGCGCCCACGACCAGCCCGTACCAGAGCGGGCTTCCGCAACGCTCGGCACTCCCCTTGTCCGCCTGACCTACGGACAGGTGTGAGCCGAACAGAGCAGTGAGGCCCGACCGGCACGCCGGTCGAGCCTCACTGTGTGCCGTGCCGCTCCCGGCGCGGCGGCGGGTCAGTGGGTCAGTGGTCGGAGTAGCTGAAGTCGCCCACGGTCCAGGCACTGACGTCCTCGATCGCAACGCGATACATTCCGCCCGTCTCCGGAATCCCCACCGGGCCCTGCAGGATCCGGGCGACATGGAAGTGCAGATGCGTGGGCGGCCCGTCCTTCTTCGCCGGGGAGTCGAAGACGGCAGAGAACTCGCCCAGGTCGGCGGAATCCGTCAAAACCTCCGACACCCTCTGCCTCCACACGGCTTCGGGAGCCAGGCGACCGGTGATGACAGCACCACCGGTGACCACGGTCAGGGACATCTGATTGCTCCGCCCGGACTCCACCAGGGCGGCTATGTCAACGATCAGCTCGTCAGGCTTCGGCATGAGATCGGATTCTATGCACCGGCCCGTCCGCGCGGCCCAGGTGGTGGCACTACCCGGTAAGACGGGCGCACACGGCTTCCCCGGTGCCGCAATACAGGTCAAGCGTGCGCATGTGCGGCGCCTGCGAGTCGGGATCGTGGACGGCCACCTCGACGGGGAACGGGTGGGCCGTCAGTTCCGGTGTCCAGGTGCCCCCACTGTGGCGCAGGGCGCTGGTGACGAGTTCGGACACGATCAGGACCGCGGTGTCCGCGGCTCCCCGGGGTAATCGTCGGCTGCCGCAGGTCTTCGAGGAAGGCCCGTGCGGTATCACGTGTGTCGGCGACGGCCGCGGTGGAACGGACAGGTGTGTCGGTGACGGACATCGCGTTCATCAGGGTCACCCTGGCCTCTGGATCGTCCATGCCCGGCCCTTGCCCACCCGCCGCCTGTGCCCCGCCCGCCGATCCGCCGGAGTCACCGTGCTTGCCGGAGGGGACTGAGAATCGCGGTCGACGCGCCGCGCCGGTCGGCGGCGTCATGGGAAAGCCCGGTGGGCGGCTCTGGGTCTCATCCGTGCGTGGGACCTGCGCTGCGGACGGCCCCAAGCCTTCGCAGATCGGCTCAGGGGGATACCTCATCGTCGAGCGCACCAAATCTATGCTTGCTGCAGTAGACATTCGTCGCCTGCGTGATTATGGTTTCTCTCGTAGTCGAGATCGAGCAGGGCCCGGCAGACACGAACTGCCGGGCAGCAGTACACGCATGACGGTGCGGTGGTGGAGTTTCGAAGCCAGGTTGTTGTACGACGGCGACGGGACTGACGACCGGACCGGGTGGCCCGCAGTGACGAGGGGCCGCCGTGAGCAGGACCGCAGTCGATGCGGTTGCAGTACCAGCAGTGCTGTATCGAGCGGTGCCCTCGGTGAAGGCGTCGGGCTGCGGACGCGCGTGCCGGGGGTTCGGCAGTGGGGTTCCAAGCCAGATTGGACGCAGGACGGGCGACGGGATCGGCTGCCGGAGGTGGCGCTGTACGAGGCCACCAGCAGTTCGCGGTATCAGCAGTACAAGCGGCAGTTCCCGTTTGGTAAGTGATTGGTTCAGAGGGAAGAACGGAGGAGTCGAGCGCCATCAGGATCGCCCGGGCGGAAGACGCGAAGCCCGGGTACCGAGGACATCGATAGGTAGGTGGTCTCCGGTCACGCATCCGCGATCCCCGCACCCCCGTCGGAGTATCGGGCGGCTGTGCGGAAACAGAAGGCTGGCGCAGCACTAGGGCCGGCAGATGGTGTTGCAGTTCCTTCGGGGCCTTGGTGCCGTACGGCACCAAGGCCCCTCCACGCGTTCTACAGAGAGGTGAGATGACAGCAGATGAATCGCTGAGCCGTCTCGACGACGACGACTACCCCGCCTACACGATGGGCCGGGCCGCCGAGCTGCTCGGTACCACTCCCGGCTTTCTCCGCGCCATCGGCGAAGCGCGACTGATCACACCACTGCGCTCCGAGGGCGGACACCGCCGCTACTCCCGCTACCAACTGCGCATCGCGGCCCGCGCGCGTGAGCTCGTCGACCAGGGCACCCCGATCGAGGCCGCATGCCGGATCATCATCCTCGAAGACCAGCTCGAAGAAGCGCAGCGCATCAACGCCGAACACCACCGCGCCGGCGAATCGTCCAGTCCATCGGCCGCAGCCTGAGGTGAGCGGGCCCGCCGGCATCGGCGGGCCCTCACACCCGCGCACGGCCGGGCTGTGGCGCGCAGGGATGGTCCTCGTGTCCGAACGGTTCCACTGGCCTTTCCCTCGCCTCCGGTCCCGGCCGCGGCGCCCACCTCGGGTGAGACGGCCGGCATGCTCTGTACCCGAAGTTCCGGGTATTCGCCCTCCTCACCAACTGCCGCGACAACGGCCGCCCTCGACGGGTTCGACGTGGCCGTTTGCCACCTCCCCTCCAGGACATCCCCCATACGGCCGCAGCCGCTGATGGGGCCGCGAGTGCGGCGAGAGCACCGTGCCGCAGGAGTGAATGCGCTGCTGTTGTGGTCAATAGGCGGCGAGGGAAATGACGATGTAGTGCGCGGTGAAGGCCGCCACGGTCAAAGCGTGGAACACCTCGTGGAAGCCGAACCAGCGGGGCGAGGGGTCGGGGCGTTGGACGACGTGGACCACCGCGCCCGCGCTGTAGAGGAGACCGCCGGTCACTACCAGGGTGACTACGGCCGCTCCGGCGGTGTGCAAGAAGTCGGACGGGCAACGCACCGGTGCCCCCCAGGGCCAGGTAGCAGGGGGTGTACAGCCAGCGGGGAGCGTTGACCCACAGGACACGGAAGGCGGTACCGCCTTCACCAGTCCCTGTCCTGGCCGTCGGCGTGATCCGATCGATCCGGGGCACCCGGTGCGGGTGCCCCGACCCTGTCGGGAGGAAGAGATCACACAGGCAATGGATCACCACGCCCCACTCTCCGGTAGCGTCAAGGTATGAGTCATCCGCACCCCGAGCTGAAAGCCGCCCCGCCCCTGCCCGAAGGAGGGCTGCGGGTCATCGCCCTGGGCGGCCTGGGTGAGATCGGCCGCAACATGACCGTCTTCGAGCACGCCGGCAAACTGCTCATCGTCGACTGCGGGGTGCTGTTCCCTGAGGAGACCCAGCCCGGCGTGGACGTGATCCTGCCGGACTTCACCTCGATCCGGGACCGGCTGGACGACATCGTGGCCGTGGTCCTCACCCACGGCCACGAGGACCACATCGGCGGTGTGCCGTACCTGCTGCGCGAGCGCTCCGACATTCCCGTCGTCGGCTCCAAGCTGACGCTGGCGTTCCTGGAGGCCAAGCTCAAGGAACACGGCATCCGGCCGCGCACGGTGCGGGTGAAGGAGGGCGATCGGCGCGGCTTCGGGCCCTTCGACTGCGAGTTCGTGGCGGTCAACCACTCCATCCCGGACAGCCTCGCGGTCGCGATCCGCACCGGCGCCGGGATGGTGCTGCACACCGGCGACTTCAAGATGGACCAGTTCCCTCTCGACGACCGCATCACCGATCTGCGCGCCTTCGCCCGGCTCGGCGAGGAGGGCGTGGACCTGTTCCTCACCGACTCCACCAACGCCGAAGTACCCGGCTTCACCACCTCCGAGCGTGAGCTGAACCCGGCGATCGAGCAGGTGATGCGCACCGCGCCGCGCCGGGTCATCGTCTCCAGCTTCGCCAGCCACGTGCACCGCATCCAGCAGGTCCTGGACGCCGCCCACCAGCACGGCCGCAAGGTCGCCTTCGTCGGCCGGTCGATGGTCCGCAACATGGGCATCGCCCGGGACCTGGGCTATCTGAAGGTCCCGTCCGGTCTGGTCGTGAGCACGAAGGAGCTGGAGAAGCTCCCGGACCACAAGATCGCTCTGGTGTGCACCGGCTCCCAGGGCGAACCGATGGCCGCGCTGTCGCGGATGGCCAACCGCGACCACATGATCCGCATCGGCAAGGGCGACACCGTCCTGCTCGCCAGCTCCCTCATCCCCGGCAACGAGAACGCCATCTACCGGGTGATCAACGGACTCACCCGGTGGGGCGCCCATGTGGTCCACAAGGGCAACGCCAAGGTGCACGTCTCCGGGCACGCCAGCGCCGGCGAACTCGTCTACTGCTACAACATCGTCCGCCCCCGCAACGTCATGCCCGTGCACGGCGAATGGCGCCATCTGCGGGCCAACGGCGACCTCGCCATCCGTACCGGCGTGGACCCCGACCGGGTCGTCATCGCCGAGGACGGCGTCGTCGTCGACCTCGTCGACGGGCGCGCGTCCATCACCGGCAAGGTCCCCGCCGGCAACGTGTACGTGGACGGCATGGAAGTCGGCGGCGCCACCGAAGCGTCCCTCAAGGACCGCCTCACCCTCGCAGAGGAAGGCGTGGTCACGGTGGTGGCGATCGTCGACGCGGACACCGGCGCCCTCGCCGAGGCCCCCGACTTCCTGGCCCGCGGCTTCGTCCACGACGACGCCACCTTCGAGCCGGTCGTCCCCGTCATCGAGAAGACCCTGGCCACCGCGGCCGAGGAGGGCGTCGGGGACGCGCGCCAACTCGAACAGCTCCTCGCCCGCGCCGTGGCGAACTGGGCGTTCCGCGCCCATCGCCGCAAGCCCCTCATCATCCCCGTCATCATCGACGCCTGAGCCACAGCGAGGCAGCAGAACCGATGTCACATGCCGACAGCCGTGGCACAGAAAGATGCATGGGATGAGCCCGCGCTTCAAAGAGATCGACTACGCCCGACCCCGCTGAGGGGGAGCAGCGTGCGGCGTCGCGGCGTCCGGGGTCGGACGCCGATGTGTACAAGGTGAAAACTCGGCGATGGGTTCGTGATGTCCAGGCTCTTCACCGGCCAGCTGGGTCGGCCTGTACGAACAACTGCGCGCACGGTAATCCGTCACGCGGCGGCCCGGCTGCGGGAGGCGAGCTGGGGGAAGGCGTCCTCCCACACGGTGCGCACGGTGCGGCCGACGAGTGTGCGCAGCACCGGCCACAGCTGGAGGAGCAGGTCCTGGTTGAGGTAGCGGGGCAGGTCGTCGCGCAGGCCCTCGTGCAGGACGGTGCGGTACAGGCCCATGCGCTGGCGAGGCTTGCCCATGTCGTACGAGGTCATCCCGGACCAGGCCATGTGCAGCGGTAGCTCCACGACCCGGTGGGTCGGGCCGTGCAACTCGTCCAGTGACTCCGGCAGACGCCGTCGGAACTTCTCCCGGTACAGCGCGAGGTCCTCGGCGACCGGGCCCGAGAGGTCGCTCGGCGCGGGTGCGGGGTGCTGTGGGCTGGAGGGCATGAGTCCCTTATGGCGGCCGGAGAAGTGGCCCGGGTCATGATGTGCGAGCTTGTGTCCGGAGTCAACGGGAGCGGGCTGGTGCAGGTGCGCTGGGCGTGGCGGTCCGTTCCGTCCGAAGACGAGGAATGGACTGTTGGTCATGACGCTCTGGGCGCCTGCACGCTGGGCAGCGAGTCGAGAAACTAGTCCTGACCTGGCCTTTTCCGTGACTCGCTCAGGCCGACACCTCTCCGATGACGCATCAGGTCGAGTGCGCAGCGACCGGAGGCCTTCGGTCCCGGCCAAAAGTTCCAGAAAAATCCCAGAGGTTCCGCCACCTCCCCTCCCGCCTCGAATTTATGCAGGTCAGGAGGGGTATGGTGGAACTTTTTCTGAAGGCTTTCAGATGTCCCGGAAGATCTCGATCTGGGCCCCGACCGAGTTCAGCCGTTCGGCCAGGTCCTCGTAACCACGGTTGATGACATACACGTTGCGCAGGACCGACGTGCCCTCCGCCGCCATCATGGCCAGGAGGACGACCACGGCGGGGCGCAGGGCGGGCGGGCACATCATCTCGGCGGCGCGCCAGCGGGTGGGGCCCTCGACCAGGACCCGGTGGGGGTCCAGGAGTTGGAGGCGGCCGCCGAGGCGGTTGAGGTCGGTCAGGTAGATGGCGCGGTTGTCATAGACCCAGTCGTGGATGAGGGTCTGGCCCTGCGCGACCGCCGCGATCGCCGCGAAGAACGGGACGTTGTCGATGTTCAGGCCCGGGAACGGCATCGGGTGGATCTTGTCGATCGGCGCCTCCAGCTTGGAGGGCCGGACCGTGAGGTCGACCAGCCGGGTGCGGCCGTTGTCGGCGACGTACTCGGGGCTGCGGTCGTGGTCGAGGCCCATCTCCTCCAGGACCGCGAGCTCGATCTCCAGGAACTCGATCGGCACCCGGCGCACCGTCAGCTCGGACTCGGTGACGACGGCCGCGGCGAGCAGGCTCATCGCCTCGACCGGGTCCTCGGAGGGGGAGTAGTCCACGTCGACGTCGATGGTGTGCATGCCGTGCACGGTGAGCGTGGTGGTGCCGATGCCCTCGACCTTGACGCCCAGCGCCTCCAGGAAGAAACACAGGTCCTGGACCATGTAGTTGGAGGAGGCGTTGCGGATGACGGTGACGCCGTCGTGCCGGGCGGCTGCCAGCAGCGCGTTCTCGGTGACCGTGTCCCCGCGTTCGGTCAGCACGATCGGCCGCTCCGGGCGCACGGTGCGGTCCACCACCGCGTGGTACTGCCCCTCGGTCGCGGCGATCTCCAGGCCGAACCGGCGCAGCGCGATCATGTGCGGCTCGACGGTACGGGTGCCGAGGTCACAGCCGCCCGCGTACGGCAGCATGAAGCGGTCCTGGCGGTGCAGCAGGGGGCCGAGGAACATGATGATCGAGCGGGTGCGGCGGGCCGCGGCCGCGTCGATGGAGTCCAGGTCCAGCGTGGCGGGCGGCACGATCTCCAGGTCGACGCCGTCGTTGATCCACCGGGTGCGGACGCCGATCGAGCCCAGCACCTCCAGGAGGCGGTACACCTCCTCGATGCGGGCGACGCGGCGCAGCACCGTGCGGCCCCGGTTGAGCAGGGAGGCGCACAGCAGTGCCACGCACGCGTTCTTGCTCGTCTTCACATCGATGGCGCCCGAGAGGCGGCGGCCGCCGACGACGCGCAGATGCATGGGGCCGGCGTAGCCCAGAGAGACGATCTCGCTGTCGAGTGCTTCGCCGATGCGGGCGATCATCTCAAGGCTGATGTTCTGGTTGCCGCGCTCGATGCGGTTGACGGCGCTCTGGCTGGTGCCGAGAGCCTCCGCCAGTTGCGCCTGCGTCCAGCCGCGGTGCTGCCGGGCGTCGCGGATGAGCTTACCGATGCGTACGAGGTAGTCGTCTGACATGAGGCTGAGGCTATCTCAGATATGAGATGGCGCCTCCCGGGGGCCCCTTGGGTGGGTCCATTCGGGTGATAAGACGTCAATATTACCTGGTGTGGCGGGCGCTGCGCGTGCGTCGCCATCCGAAAGGTCCGGGCAAATCCACTGATGTCGTGCGACGTCCCGTGCTGCTCACGGTGTGGCGCGGGCCGCGCCTCCCGCCGGTGGTGAGGGACCAGGAGCGCTTGTTGATGTTCAGGCGCACCCCCGGGAAGATCCTGAAGCTCTTGCGGAACGTGAGTGGCATCCTTGTCTCCCTCGCTGGGTTCGTGGCGCCGGGTTCACGACGCCGGGTTCACGATGTCGTTGCCGTGCGTCTACCCCGTCCGGGTCCGGTGATGGCGGGACCGGGGAGGGGAGGGCCGGGAAGGAGGGGAGGGCCGGGAGCTGGGTACCCGGGAGGGCGGCATCCGGGTGCCGCGGGCGGGCCCACGCATGACCATTCGGCCGTGGTGTACTAGAGTTATCTCGACATCGAGATATCTGCCGAGGTGCACCGCAGTCGCCACCTTGGTAAGGAGTACCTAACTTAGCCTTACCTTAGCGGATCGGTCGAGACGTGGGTGGCGGCACCACGCGGCGCTGGCCGCACACGGTGTGCGGTGTGGTGGTACGCGTACATCAATGAAGGAGACTGTCGTGTCGGCGAACAGCTTCGACGCCCGCAGCACGCTGCAGGTGGGCGACGAGTCGTACGAGATTTTCCGGCTGGACAAGGTCGAGGGCTCCGCACGCCTTCCCTACAGCCTGAAGGTGCTGCTGGAGAACCTGCTCCGTACCGAGGACGGCGCGAACATCACCGCCGACCACATCCGCGCGCTCGGCTCCTGGGACTCCCAGGCCCAGCCGTCGCAGGAGATCCAGTACACCCCCGCCCGTGTGATCATGCAGGACTTCACCGGTGTTCCCTGTGTCGTGGACCTCGCCACCATGCGCGAGGCCGTCAAGGAGCTCGGCGGCGACCCGGCGAAGATCAACCCGCTGGCCCCGGCTGAGCTGGTCATCGACCACTCCGTCATCGCCGACAAGTTCGGCACCAACGACGCCTTCAAGGTGAACGTCGACCTGGAGTACGGCCGCAACAAGGAGCGCTACCAGTTCCTGCGCTGGGGCCAGACCGCCTTCGACGAGTTCAAGGTCGTCCCGCCCGGCACCGGCATCGTCCACCAGGTGAACATCGAGCACCTGGCCCGCGTCGTCATGACCCGTGACGGCAAGGCCTACCCCGACACCCTGGTCGGCACCGACTCGCACACCACCATGGTCAACGGCCTCGGCGTCCTCGGCTGGGGCGTCGGCGGCATCGAGGCCGAGGCCGCCATGCTCGGCCAGCCGGTCTCCATGCTGATCCCGCGCGTCGTCGGCTTCAAGCTGACCGGTGAGCTCAAGCCCGGCACCACCGCCACCGACCTGGTGCTGACCATCACCGAGATGCTGCGCAAGCACGGCGTCGTCGGCAAGTTCGTCGAGTTCTACGGCGAGGGCGTCGCCGCGACGAGCCTGGCCAACCGCGCCACCATCGGCAACATGTCGCCGGAGTTCGGCTCCACCGCCGCCATCTTCCCGATCGACGGCGAGACGCTGAACTACCTGCGCCTGACCGGCCGCAGCGAGCAGCAGGTCGCGCTCGTCGAGGCGTACGCCAAGGAGCAGGGCCTCTGGCTGGACCCGAAGGCCGAGCCGGACTTCTCCGAGAAGCTCGAGCTGGACCTGGCCACGGTCGTACCCTCCATCGCCGGCCCGAAGCGCCCGCAGGACCGCATCGTCCTCGCCGACGCGAAGGCCCAGTTCTCCCAGGACGTACGCAACTACGTCAAGGACGGCGGCGACGTCGACGAGGCCAGCAAGGAGTCCTTCCCGGCCTCCGACTCGCCGGCCATCTCCAACGGCGCCCCCAGCCACAAGGTGAAGGTCACCGCCGCCGACGGCACGGAGTACGAGCTCGACCACGGCCACGTCACCGTCGCCGCGATCACCTCCTGCACCAACACCTCCAACCCGTACGTCATGGTCGCCGCCGCCCTGGTGGCCAAGAAGGCGGTCGAGAAGGGCCTGACCCGCAAGCCGTGGGTCAAGACCACCCTCGCCCCGGGCTCCAAGGTCGTCACCGACTACTTCGACAAGGCGGGCCTGACCCCGTACCTCGACAAGGTCGGCTTCAACCTCGTCGGCTACGGCTGCACCACCTGCATCGGCAACTCCGGCCCGCTGCCGGAGGAGGTCTCCAAGGCGGTCAACGAGCACGACCTCGCCGTCACCTCGGTGCTCTCCGGCAACCGCAACTTCGAGGGCCGGATCAACCCCGACGTCAAGATGAACTACCTGGCGTCCCCGCCGCTGGTCGTGGCCTACGCCATCGCCGGTTCGATGAAGGTGGACATCACCCGCGAGTCCCTGGGCCTGGACCAGGACGGCAACCCGGTCTTCCTCAAGGACATCTGGCCGACCGAGGCCGAGGTCAACGACGTCGTCGCCAACACCATCGGCGAGGACATGTTCACCAAGTCCTACGCCGACGTCTTCGCCGGTGACGCCCAGTGGCAGGCGCTGCCGATCCCGACCGGCGACACCTTCGAGTGGGACGCCGAGTCCACCTACGTCCGCAAGCCCCCGTACTTCGAGGGCATGGGCATGGAGCCGGCCCCGGTCGAGGACATCGCCGGCGCCCGCGTGCTGGCCAAGCTGGGCGACTCGGTCACCACCGACCACATCTCCCCGGCCGGTGCCATCAAGGCCGACACCCCGGCCGGCAAGTACCTCACGGAGCACGGCGTCGAGCGCCGCGACTTCAACAGCTACGGCTCCCGCCGCGGCAACCACGAGGTCATGATCCGCGGTACGTTCGCCAACATCCGCCTGCGCAACGAGATCGCGCCGGGCACCGAGGGCGGCTACACCCGCGACTTCACCCAGGACGGCGGTCCGGTGTCGTTCATCTACGACGCCTCGCGCAACTACATCGACCAGGGCATCCCGCTGGTCGTCCTGGCGGGCAAGGAGTACGGCTCCGGCTCGTCCCGCGACTGGGCCGCCAAGGGCACCGCGCTGCTCGGCGTCAAGGCCGTCATCGCCGAGTCGTACGAGCGCATCCACCGCTCGAACCTCATCGGCATGGGCGTGCTGCCGCTCCAGTTCCCGGAGGGCCACACCGCCGAGACCCTCGGTCTCACGGGCGAGGAGACCTTCTCCTTCGCCGGCGTCACCGAGCTGAACAACGGCACCATCCCGGGCACGGTGAAGGTCACCACCGACACCGGCGTCGAGTTCGACGGTGTCGTCCGCATCGACACCCCCGGCGAGGCGGACTACTACCGCAACGGCGGCATCCTGCAGTACGTGCTGCGCAGCCTGATCAGCAAGTGACCCGGTCGACGAGTGACCTGGTCGGTAAGTGACCTGATCGGCAAGTAAGCGGTATCGCAAGACAGTCGAGGGCCGCATCCCCGTCCGCCGGGGATGCGGCCCTCGCTGCGTCAGCCGTTTACAACCGGAGCGTACGGCGCTACCTTCCCTGACGAGCGGGATGGGAGCGCTCCCATCCTTTCGGCGGACCGGAACCCGCCGCAGGCGCGCTCCCGTCCCGCTCGCCCCCCCCACGCACCCATGCGCACGACCCGTAATCGCAGCGGGGCACTTGTCGGCACAAGGGAAAGGCGGGTTCGGGCCAGGCCCGAACCCGCCTCGAGGGGTGGGCTCAGCTCAGGAGTTCCACCTCCGCCAGGGCCGACTCACCGGTGAGGACCAGCCGGTAGTGGCCGTAGGCCTTCGGCTTGTCGATGGAGAAGGCCCGGGTCTGCCGGTCCCAGCGGAAGGACTCGTCCGCCCGCTCGTCCAGGTCCTTCCACGTCCGGCCGTCCGAAGACCCCTGCAGCACCCAGCCCGTGGGCGCCTCGGCGGCCTTCGAGGACGTCAGCGTGTACTGCACCGCCTTCGGCTGCCCGGTCACCGGCAGGTCGACCGCGGACACCGTGGCGCCGGTCGCCGACGTGTCGTCGAACAGGGCGCCCTCGGCCCTCAGCACGTCCGCGCGGGGCGTGGGCACCTTGTCGTCCTGGGTGATCGACACCGGCGCCGCGTTCTTGCCGGTGCCCCACGACGACGGCCGCGGGCCCATGTCGAACTCCAGGACGCCGCCCTTCGCGATCAGCGCGTGGGGGAGCGAAGTGGAGTTCCAGCGCTTGCCGTTGACCTTCAGACCCTGCACGTAGACGTTCTTCGCGCTGTTCTTCGGCGCCTTGACGACCAGCTTGCGGCCGTTCTCCAGGTGCACGGTCGCCTTGGTGAACAGCGGGGAGCCGATGGCGTACTCGCCGCTGCCCATCACCAGCGGGTAGAAGCCGAGCGAGGAGAACAGGTACCAGGCCGACTGCTCGCCGTTGTCCTCGTCGCCGTGGTACCCCTGCCCGATCTCGCTGCCGGTGTAGAGCCGGGACAGCACCTCACGGACGTTCTTCTGGGTCTTCCAGGGCTGCCCGGCCGCGTCGTACATGTACAGGGCGTGGTGGGCGACCTGGTTGGAGTGCCCGTACATGCCCATCCGGACGTCCCGCGCCTCGGTCATCTCGTGGATGACCCCGCCGTAGGAGCCCTTGAACTCCGGGGAGGCCGTCTCCGGGGTGGCCAGGTACGCGTCGAGCTTGTCCGCGAGGCCGCCCCGCCCGCCGTAGAGGTTGGCCAGGCCGCGGCTGTCCTGGGGGGCGGTGAAGGCGTAGCCCCAGCCGTTGGTCTCGGTGTAGTCGTGACCCCACACGCGCGGGTCGTACTTCGAGGACTCGACGCGCCAGTCGCCCTTCGTGTTCTTCCCCTGGAAGAAGCCGGCCTCGGAATCGAAGAGGTTGACGTAGTCCCGGGCCCGGTTCAGGAAGTACGCGGACTCCTCCCGGTAGCGCCTGTCGCCGGTCTTCTCGTACAGGGCCTCGCCCATCTTCGCGATGCCGTAGTCGTTGAGGTAGCCCTCCAGCGCCCACGACAGGCCCTCGTGCGTCTCGGTGCCGGTGTAGCCGAGGAACGGCGAGGTCGCCATGCCCTTGCGGCCCACACCGGACGACGGGGGCACCACGGTGGCGTTCTTCACGGCCGCGTCGTACGCCGCTTCCGCGTCGAAGCCGACGCCCTTGACGTAGGCGTCCGCGAACGCCACGTCCGAGGAGGTGCCGGTCATCAGGTCGGCGTAGCCGGGGGAGGACCAGCGCGAGGTCCAGCCGCCGTCCTTGTAGTGCTGCACGAACCCGTCGACCAGCTCACCCGCCTTGGAGGGGGTCAGGAAGGAGTAGGCGGGCCAGGTGGTCCGGTAGGTGTCCCAGAAGCCGTTGTTGACGTACACCTTGCCCTCGACGATCTTCGCGCCGGTGTGCGTCGGGGTGTCGGGCCCGGGCATCTTCGAGAACGGCGAGGCGTACTTGTGGGTGCCGTCGACCTTCTCGAAGCCGGAGTTCGGGTACAGGTACAGCCGGTACAGGCTGGAGTAGAGCGTGGTCAGCTGGTCCGGGGTGGCGCCCTCGACCTCGACCTTGCCGAGGATCCGGTCCCACTGTTGCTGGGCGCTCTTCCTGACCGCCTCGAAGGAGCGGCCCTCGGGGATCTCCTGGCGCAGGTTGTCCTTCGCCTGGTCGACGCTGATCAGGGAGGTGGCCAGGCGCAGGGTGACCGTACGGTCCTTGCCCGCGTCGAACCGCAGATGGCCCGTGACGCCGTTCGCGTCGCCGCCGGTGAC
This sequence comes from Streptomyces sp. GDS52, assembly GCF_052246875.1. Lineage (NCBI taxonomy): Bacteria > Bacillati > Actinomycetota > Actinomycetes > Kitasatosporales > Streptomycetaceae > Streptomyces > Streptomyces sp. GDS52. The sequence continues at coordinate 1,312,135 of NZ_CM125966.1, read as the reverse complement.
CTTCTTGTCGAACTCGCCGTACACGAACAGCCGGGTGGCGCCCGTGGACAGCCCGGACTTGACGTCCGAGTAGCCGGTGAAGGTGCCGTTCTCCCTGTCGAGGGTCAGGCCGGCCTGCTCGGTGACGTTGTCGAACAGGACGCTCGCGTCGTCGCCGGGATAGGTGAAGCGCATGACCGCCGCGTGGTCGGCCGGCGCGATCTCGGCCTTCTGGCCGTTCTCGAACCGCACCCCGTAGTAGTACGGCCGCGCGGTCTCGTTCTCGTGCCGGAAGGCCAGTTCGCGTTCCTCCCGGCCGAGGTCCGGGGTGCCGGACGCGGCGGAGGGCAGCACCTGGAAGGTCTGCCGGTCGCCCATCCAGGGACTCGGCTCATGGCTCGCGCTGAACGCCTGGATCGTCGGCAGGTTGTCCGCGTTGTTGCCGCGCGCGTAGTCGTACAGCCAGCTCAGCGAGCCGGCGTTGGTCACCGGGGTCCAGAAGTTGAAGCCGTGCGGCACGGCCGTCGCCGGGAAGTTGTTGCCGCGGGAGAAGCCGCTGCTGGAGTTGGTGCCCCGGGTCGTCACCGCGTGGTCGGACAGGTGGGCCTTGGGCCGTTCGGGTTTCACCGTGGTCAGCGAGATGTCGTCCAGCCAGCCGCGGAACTTGGCGGGTCCCTTGGGGGAGTCGTACGCCACCAGGATCCGGTCGACGGTCCTGCCGGCCGCGACCGAGCCGATCCGGGAGGTCACGTCGTTCCACTGGTTGACGTACAGGACCTTCGAGGCGCCCTGCCCGCGCGGGGTCAGCGGGAAGCCGTGCTGGTCGGTGGCGCGCAGGTCGCTCAGCCGGGAGCCGTCGGTGAAGACCAGGTCCACGGAGACGTGGGTGGCGTCGTAGTCGAGGTCGCCGTCCGCCATGGACGGGAAGACGCGGTAGGCCAGCTGGGTGTTCCGGCCGACCGCCACATCGACGTCGAAGACCTTGTTGTACGAGTACGCCCGTCCGTCGGCGGTGTGCCGTCCGGCGTAGCGCAGGGCACGCTTTCCGGTGAATCCGGCGCCCGACTTCGCCGTCGGGGAGCCGCTCGGGCCGCGGTCGACCAGCGAGAGCATGTCCTGCGGGACGGGCTCCTCGGTATCGCCGGTGGAGAACTGGACGTCGGCGAGCTGGAGCGCGTCCGCCCCGCCGTTCTTCGTGATCTCCAGCCGGAAGTGCCGGTACCCGGCGACGGCCGACGCGTCGAGGTCGTAGACCTTGGTCTGGAACCGCTCGGCGAACGTCTCGCCCGAACGGGTGTCGAGGGTCTTCCAGTTCTCGCCGTCGGCCGACCCCTTCAGGGTCCAGTCCCGCGGGTCGCGTTCGGCGTGGTCGTTGGCCGAGGTGAGCGCGTACCGGACCACCTCGACCGGTGCGTCCAGGTCGAACTCGGCCCAGCCGGTGGACGCGAAGGCCAGCCACTTGCTGCCGGGCTCGCCGTCGGCGAGGTTCTCCTTCACCTCCCCGGCGGCCGTGTGCTCCGAGCTGGCGCGCACGTCCGTGACGTGGTCGGTGACATTGCCCGGTATGCCGCTGCTGAAGCCGCCGTCCACGCCCGAGGCGCGCTTCTTGCCGCCCGGTGCGGTGTCGACCGTGTTCAGCCAGTCGGGGGAGGGCTCCCCCGGCTCGAACGACGAAGCGAACTCCCGGTCGGCCCGGTCGGGGGCCCCGGGAAGGGCGACCGCGACGCCCGGCGAGGCCGCTGCCACGGCGAAGGCGGTCGTCGCGACGACCGCCGGACCCCATCTGAGGCGAACTCTGTGCCGAACTCCGTGTTGCATGCGCGAGCACCCTCCCTGCGCTGGACAACGTTGTCAAAATTGCTGCGCAAGCACCAGTAGTGGGCCAAGTGGCGAGTGGTGTCAAGGGTGTTGGCTGCGTCGTTCACGTCCGGGGGAAGGAATTCCTCCGCTGCGGAACGCGATGACCGATCATTTTTCCGCCAGGTCTCAACTCGGAAAAGACCGATGGTGAACCTTGTGTTCGATCTTGCTCCGTCGGAGGGAAGTGGACTATACCTGTCGGCACTCCGGGGCATTCTCACAGCACCTCGAACAGCAGACGTCCCGTACCACCGGTGCCGTCGGCACCGGCCGCACTTCCTGCACGACCCAGCTTGACCCGAACGCGGTGCCGGGAAGGATCCGGTTCACCGCCTGAGTCCTGGAGAAGGCGAGGACTTGAGCATGGGATCCACTTCCGCCGAGAACGACGGCACCCGTGACCGCGGCACGCGTACCCGCGATATTTTCGGCCACAGCACCACCGGAGTCGGCCGCCGTGATCTGATCAAGCGGTCCGCGGTGCTCGGCCTGGTCTCCGTACCCGCGATGGGTTTCCTGTCCGCGTGTGCCAGCGGCGGCGGGAAGGACCAGGACAAGGCCGAGGCGGGCAAGAAGACCGAGCAGAACCCGCTCGGCGTCAATGACACCGCGCAGATGGAATTCGTCCTGTTCGACGGCGGTTTCGGCAAGGAGTACGCCGAGGACGCGGTCAAGATCTACGAGAAGGCCTTCCCCGGGGCGACGGTCGATTTCTCCGCCACCCAGAAGATCCAGTCCACCCTGCAGCCGCGGTTCAACCAGGGCACCCCGCCCGACCTCATCGACAACTCCGGCGCCGAACAGATGGACATGGGCGTCCTGGTCGGCAAGAAGCAGCTCGCCGACCTCACCCCGCTGCTGGACGCCCCCTCCTACGACGACCCGGCCAGGAAGGTCCGCGACACGCTGCGCCCCGGCATCGTGGAGATGGGCCGGTTCGACGGCGAGCAGGTCTGGATCCTGTACTACGCCTACACGGTCTACGGCGTCTGGTACTCGCAGAAGGCCCTGGCCTCGCTCGACGAGCAGTACCCCGAGACCTGGGACCAGATGCTCGCGGTCTGCGCCAAGGCCAAGAAGAAGGGCATGGCGGGCTGGACGTACGCGGGCAAGTACCCGTACTACCTCCCCTTCTCGCTCTACCCGATGATCGGCAAGGTCGGCGGGCGCGAGGTGCTCGACGCCATCGACAACCTGGAGCCGAACGCCTGGAAGCACCCCGCCGTCAAGGCGTGCCTCGAGGCCTACTACGAGCTCCAGCAGAAGGGCTACGTCCTCAGGGGCACCCCGGGCCTGGACCACGTCCAGTCCCAGACCGCCTGGGCCCAGGGCAAGGCGCTGTTCATCCCGAACGGCTCCTGGGTGGAGAACGAGTCGGCGAAGGTCATCCCCGCCGACTTCGACCTGGCCGTCTCCGCGCCCACCGGACTCGACTCCTCCGACAAGCTGCCCTTCGGCACCATCTGGGCCTCCGGCGGCGAACCCTTCGTCGTCCCCGCCAAGGCGAAGAACGGCACCGGCGGCATGGAGCAACTGCGCATCATGCTCAGCGAGGCGTCCTCGAGGAACTTCACCGGCAAGGTGAAGTCGCTGACCGCGTACAACGGCGGCACCGACGGCATCGAACTCACCCCGGGCCTGAAGGCCGGTGTCGCCGCGCTCGACAAGGCCGGCGAGAACGTGGTGAACCCGCGCATCCAGGACTGGTACGTGCAGCTCCAGAAGGAGAAGATCGGCGTCTCCGGGATCGGCGAGATGATGGCCGGCCGCGCGACCCCGGCCGAGACCATCAAGAAGATCCAGGGCTTCGCCGACGAGGCGGCCAAGGACTCGTCGATCAAGCACTACAAGCACCAGTGAGAATCCGTCACCGGGGCCGGTCCGGCACACCCGTGCCGGACCGGCCCCGGCGGCGCCCGCGCGCAGAACGGGGTCACCAGCAATGCAGCACGGCAAGTACCGGTTCATCGTGGGGTTCCTGGCGGCCCCCCTGGGGCTGTACGCGCTCTTCGTCGTCTGGCCGTTCATCCAGTCGATCTACTACTCGTTCACGGACTGGACCGGGCTGAGCCCCGATTTCACGATGGTGGGGCTCGACAACTACGCGCGCATGCTGGACGACGACATCTTCTGGAAGTCGTTGCGGCACAGCCTGCTGTTCGCCCTGCTGGTACCGGTGGTGACGATCGGACTGGCGCTGTTCCTCTCCTTCATGATCAACGTGGGCGGCCGGCGGCGCCGCGGCGGACCGGTGATCTCCGGGGTCCGCGGCTCCGCGTTCTACAAGATCGTCTACTTCTTCCCGCAGGTCCTGTCGATCGCGATCGTCGCCCTGCTGTTCGCTTTCGCGTACAACCCGGACAGCGGTGCGATCAACTCGTTCCTGCGGGCGGTCGGGCTCGACGACGTCCAGCCGCTCTGGCTGGGCGATCCGGGCCTCGCCCTGTGGGCCGTCATGGCGGTGGTCGTCTGGTCCACGGTCGGCTTCTTCGTGGTCCTCTTCTCCGCCGGTATGGCGTCCATCCCGATGGACCTCTACGAGGCGGCGCTGCTCGACGGCGCCGACCGGATCACCACCTTCTTCCGCATCACCCTGCCGCTGCTGTGGGACACCGTGCAGTCCGGCTGGGTCTACATGGGCATCCTCGCCCTGGGCGCCGAATCGTTCGCGGTCGTGCACATCATGACGACCGGGCCCGGCGGCCCCGACTACTCGACCACCGTCATGGTCCTGTACGTGTACCAGAAGGCGTTCCGTGACGGTCAGGCCGCCTACGCCACCACCATCGGCGTCGCCCTGCTCGTCGTCACGCTGGCCTTCGCCGCCCTCGTGATGAAGCTGGGGCGGCGCGAGCGGCTGGAGTACTGATCCGATGAAGACGACCGAGACCCCCGCCCCGGTACCGGCCGAGCCCGGTGCCACCCTCACCAAGCCCACCAGGGCCGGCAGCCCCGGCGGCGCGTCCCCCGGGAAGGAGAAGACGGGCGGCGTCCTCAACGTCTTCTCCCACGGCGTCCTGGTGATCTGGGCGATCATGGTGGCCCTGCCGCTGGTGTGGGCGGTGATGACGTCCTTCAAGGACGACGCCGCCATCTTCGGCTCGCCCTGGTCGCTGCCGGACAGGCTCCACTTCGAGAACTGGTCGCGGGCCTGGACCCAGGCCCACATGAGCGACTACTTCCTCAACACCGTCCTGGTGGTGGGCGGTTCACTCATCGGCACGCTGGTGCTCGGCTCGATGGCCGCCTATGTGCTGGCCCGCTTCGAGTTCCCGGGCAACCGGTTCATCTACTACCTGTTCATCGGCGGCATGAGCTTCCCGGTCATGCTCGCCCTGGTCCCGCTGTTCTACGTCGTCGACAACATGGGCCTGCTGAACACGATCCACGGGCTGATCCTGGTCTACATCGCGTACTCGCTGCCGTTCACGGTGTTCTTCCTGACCGCGTTCTTCCGGACCCTGCCCGGTACCGTGGCGGAGGCCGCGTTCGTGGACGGGGCCTCGCACACCAGGACGTTCTTCCAGATCATGCTCCCGATGGCCAGGCCGGGCCTGATCAGCGTGGGCATCTTCAACTTCCTGGGCCAGTGGAACCAGTACATGCTGCCCACCGTGCTCAACACCGACGAGGACAAGCACGTCCTCACCCAGGGCCTGGTGCAGCTGGCCGTCAGCCAGGGCTACAAGGGGGACTGGTCCGGCCTCTTCGCCGGCCTCGTGATGGCGATGCTCCCGGTGCTCGCCGCGTACATCGTCTTCCAGCGCCAGGTCGTGCAGGGCCTCACCGCGGGCGCCCTGAAATGATGTCCCGGGCCCTTGCGGGCCCTCCCGCGACAGCCCCGCGGCCGCCCCTCGCGGCGCCCCCGGGGATCCTCTGAAGTCACCCTCCGGATCTGCTCGCGCACCCGCCGTACCCGTCCCTGGGAGCGGCGGGTGCCGACGTGTGCAAGTACTCGGAAACGGTTCAACCTCTTGACGGAAGGCAACCGGAACAGCTCATCTTAGAGTTCACTAGTTGGACACGGAATGGGGTCTCATCGAAGCGGCCCCGCGCGCAGGAGGTCGTCGTGGAGACTCCGGGGTCACAGTCGTCGCTGCACCGAGCCAATCTGGAACGGGTCGTTCGAGCGGTACGGCTGGCCGGCTCCCTCACCCAGGCCGAGATCGCGAGGACGACGGGCCTGTCCGCGGCTACGGTCTCCAATATCGTCCGGGAGCTGAGGGAGGGCGGGACGGTCGAGGTCACGCCCACGTCGGCGGGCGGCCGCCGGGCCCGCAGCGTCTCGCTCAGCGGGGACGCCGGGATCGTCATCGGGGTGGACTTCGGGCACGCCCACCTGCGGGTGGCCATCGGGAACCTCGCCCACCAGGTGCTGGCCGAGGAGTCCGAGCCGCTGGACGTGGACGCCTCCTCGGCGCAGGGCTTCGACCGGGCGGAGCAACTGGTCAGCCGGCTGATCGAGGCGACCGGGGTGGACCCGGCCAAGGTCGCCGGGATAGGCCTCGGCGTGCCCGGTCCGATCGACGTGGAGTCCGGCACCCTGGGCTCGACCGCGATCCTGCCCGGCTGGACCGGCACCAAGCCCGCCGAGGAGCTGCGGGGGCGGCTCGGCGTGCCCGTGCACGTGGACAACGACGCGAACCTCGGCGCCCTCGGAGAGATGGTCTGGGGCAGCGGCCGGGGCGTGCGGGACCTCGCGTACATCAAGGTCGCCAGCGGTGTCGGAGCCGGACTGGTGATCAACGGGAAGATCTACCGCGGACCCGGCGGCACGGCGGGGGAGATCGGACACATCACGCTCGACGAGTCGGGGCCGGTCTGCCGGTGCGGCAACCGCGGCTGCCTGGAGACGTTCGCGGCGGCCCGCTACGTGCTCCCGCTGCTCCAGCCCAGCCACGGCACGGACTTGACGATGGAAGGCGTCGTACGGCTGGCGCGCGAGGGTGATCCCGGCTGTCGTAGGGTGATCGCCGACGTCGGCCGTCACATCGGCAGTGGAGTCGCCAATCTCTGCAACCTGTTGAACCCGAGCAGGGTCGTGCTGGGCGGTGACCTCGCCGAGGCCGGTGAGCTGGTGCTCGCACCGATAAGGGAGTCCGTCGGCCGCTACGCGATTCCCAGCGCGGCGCGTCAACTCTCCGTTCTCCCCGGGGCACTCGGGGGCCGTGCGGAGGTGCTCGGCGCGCTCGCCCTCGCGCTGGGTGAAATGGGCGATTCCACCCTGTTGGACGGCACCGCCACCGGATCCCTCACCGTGGCCTCCCCTGCCTTCACTTAGAGAACGATTGGCACCGTTGCCATCTCGTTAAGGATTTACTTCTTGACGTCGCACGTGTGGCCGAGTTGACTTCCAGCCACCTCGGCCGCACCGTCGCGGCCTCGTCAGGGAGGTTTCTGAAGTGAACACGCGTATGCGCCGTGCCGCCGTCGCCGTCGCCGCCGGTGCGATGGCCGTCTCTCTCGCCGCCTGCGGCAGCGCCGCCGAGTCCGGCGGCAAGAGCGAGTCGACCGAGTCCGCCGCCAAGAAGGGCGACGACATCAAGGTCGGTCTGCTCCTGCCGGAGAACCAGACCGCGCGGTACGAGAAGTTCGACAAGCCCTTGATCGAGAAGAAGGTCAAGGAGCTCACGAACAACAAGGCCGAGGTCATCTACGCCAACGCCAAGCAGGACGCCAGCCTGCAGAACCAGCAGGTCGACACGATGGTGACCAACAAGGTCGACGTGCTGATCCTGGACGCGGTGGACGCCAAGGCCATCGCCGGCTCGGTGAAGAAGGCCAAGGAGGCCGGCATCCCGGTCGTGGCCTACGACCGCCTGGCCGAGGGCCCGATCGACGCCTACACCTCGTTCGACAACGTGACCGTCGGCAAGACGCAGGGCGAGGCCCTGCTCGAGGCGCTGGGCGACAAGGCCAAGAAGGGCCAGATCGTCATGATGAACGGCTCCTCCACCGACCCGAACGCCGCCCAGTTCAAGGAGGGCGCGCACGCCGCCCTCGACGGCAAGGTCAAGATCGGCCGCGAGTACGACACCAAGGAGTGGAAGCCGGAGAACGCCAACGCCAACATGGAGGGCGCCATCTCCGCCCTCGGCAAGGACAAGATCGTCGGCGTCTACTCCGCCAACGACGGCATGGCAGGCGGCATCATCACCGCCCTGAAGGCCGCCGGCATCAAGGTCCCGGTCACCGGCCAGGACGCCGAGATCGCGGGCGTGCAGCGCATCGTGACGGGCGAGCAGTTCATGAGCGTCTACAAGCCGTACGCCCCGGAGGCCGCGGCCGCCGCCGAGATGGCCGTCGCGCTCGCCCAGGGCAAGTCGCTCGACTCCGTCGCCAAGGACACGGTCGACAGCCCCACCACCAAGGGTGTTCCCTCCGTGCTCGTCCCGGTCGTGTCGCTGACCCAGGAGAACATCAACGACACCGTGGTCAAGGACGGCGTCTACACCGTCGAGGAGATCTGCACGGGCAAGTACAAGGCCGCCTGCGACAAGATCGGTCTGAAGTAAGCAGTCCCGAAGTCCCATGAGATGTACGGGAGTCCGCACCGGGCTCCCGTACGGGACGGACTGCCGCGAACTCCGCCGGCGCCCCGCACACACCAGCCCCGCAAGCTACGCGGGGCGCCGGTCGGAACACCCCCCAAACTGCTTCTGCACAACCTCCCGCCGGGTCAGGCGGCGAAGGAGATGGTTCACGTGTCCGCTACGCCCGTGCTGGCGTTGCGCGGGGTCTCCAAGCGTTTCGGTGCCGTCCAGGCGCTCACCGACGTAGAGCTTGAGGTCCGCGCCGGTGAGGTGGTCGCCCTGGTCGGCGACAACGGCGCCGGTAAATCCACGCTGGTCAAGACGATTGCCGGCGTGCACCCCATCGATGAGGGTGTCATCGAGTGGGACGGCAAGGCCGTCCAGATCAACAAGCCGCACGACGCCCAGAGTCTGGGCATCGCGACGGTCTACCAGGACCTCGCGCTGTGCGACAACATCGACGTCGTCGGCAACCTCTACCTGGGCCGGGAGATCCGCAAGCGCGGCGTCCTGGACGAGGTGGAGATGGAGCGCCGCTCCCGCGAGCTCCTCGACACCCTGTCGATCCGCATTCCCAGCGTCCGGATCCCGATCGCCTCGCTCTCCGGCGGTCAGCGCCAGGTCGTGGCCATCGCCCGGTCCATGCTCGGCGAGCCCAAGCTGGTGATCCTCGACGAACCGACCGCCGCCCTCGGCGTCGAGCAGACCGCGCAGGTCCTCGACCTGGTCGAGCGGCTGCGCGAGCGGGGCCACGCGGTCATCCTCATCAGCCACAACATGGCCGATGTCAAGGCCGTCGCGGACAAGGTCGCCGTGCTGCGCCTCGGGCGCAACAACGGCACCTTCGAGGTCAAGTCGACCTCTCAGGAAGAGATCATCTCCGCCATCACCGGAGCCACGGAGAACGCCGTGACCCGCCGTGCGGCGCGCACCAACGGGGAGGTCAGCAAGTGAGCACCGAAAAGACCTCGACGCCCACCGCCGACACGGTCGAGAACACCGAGGCGGCCGCCGCGGCGGTCACCGCCGTCGACCCCCGGCTGCTGGTCCGCGAACAGGGCTTCGCCGGCTACATCGGCGAGTTCAAGCGGAAGATGAAGGCCGGCGACCTCGGGTCCGTCCCCGTCATCATCGGCCTGGTGATCATCTGGGCCATCTTCACCGGCCTGAACTCCAACTTCCTCACCGCCGGCAACTTCTCCGACATGTCCGTGGCCATGGTCGGCACGGGCATGATCGCCGTCGGTATCGTCTTCGTCCTGCTGCTCGGCGAGATCGACCTGTCGGTCGGTTCGGTCAGCGGTGTCGCGGGCGCCGCCTTCGCGGTGCTGAGCGTCACCCACGGGATGAACGAGTGGCTGGCCCTGGTGCTGGCCATCCTCACCGGCACGGCGGCCGGCGCCATCCACGGCTTCGTCTTCGCCCGCATCGGCGTCCCGGCCTTCGCCGTGACGCTGGCCGGCCTGCTGTTCTGGCAGGGCTTCATGCTGCAGATACTCGGCAGCAACGGCACCATCAACCTGGACAGCGAAGGCGTCGTCGGCAAGTTCACCAGCTACTACTTCACCGATGTCGCGGCCGCCTACGGCCTCGCCCTGGTGGCCGTGGTCGGGTACTTCCTCACCGCGTTCCTGGGCAACCGCCGCCGCGAGGCCGCCGGTATCCCCTCGCGCCCGCTGAACGACATCATCGTGCGCACGGTGCTGCTGGCCGTCGTCTCCTTCGCCGTGGCGATCGTCTACAACCAGCACAAGGGTCTGCCGCTCGCCGTGGTGATCTTCCTCGCGGTGCTGGTGTTCACCGACTTCCTGCTCCGCCGCACCGCCTACGGCCGCAAGGTCTTCGCGCTCGGCGGCAGCGTCGAGGCGTCCCGCCGTGCCGGTATCAACGTGGAGATGGTCCGGATCTCGGTCTTCGCGATCGCCGGCACCTTCGCCGCGATCGGCGGCCTCTTCGTCGCCTCGAAGATCGCCTCCGCCAACCAGGGCGCGGGCACCGGTGAGTTCCTGATGAACGTCATCGCCGCGGCCGTGATCGGCGGTACGTCCCTCTTCGGCGGCCGGGGCCGCACCTGGAACGCGCTCCTCGGTGTCCTGGTGATCGTCTCCATCCAGTACGGCCTCGCCCTCGAGGGCATCGCCTCGCCGGTGCAGTACATGATCACCGGTGGTGTGCTGCTGGCGACCGTCGTCATCGACGCGATCACCCGCAAGACGCAGAAGACCGCGGGCCGCGCCTAGCCTTTCGGCCCATGGTTTCCCCACGGCCCGGCACGGGCGCTTCGGACCCGGGCGAGGCCGGACCGCGTGAGCTATGACGCACGGCCCGGACGCCGGGCGCCGGAGGCGAACATTAGACTCGTCGAGCCCGGCAACAGCTCGATCAGCTCTACTGCAAGGAGGCACGGGTGCCGCTGCTGACCCGTATCAGGGGACCGCGCGATCTGGACCGGCTCACCGCGGAGGAGCTGAGCCAGCTGGCCGAGGAGATCCGGACCTTCCTGGTCGACGCGGTCTCCAAGACCGGTGGCCATCTCGGCCCCAACCTGGGTGTGGTGGAACTCACCATCGCCCTGCACCGCGTCTTCGAATCCCCCAGGGACAAGGTGCTCTGGGACACCGGCCACCAGTCCTACGTGCACAAACTGCTGACCGGCCGCCAGGACTTCTCCCGGCTGAAGATGAAGGGCGGCCTCTCCGGCTACCCCTCGCAGGCCGAGTCCGCGCACGACGTCATCGAGAACAGCCACGCCTCCACGGTCCTCGGCTGGGCCGACGGCCTGGCCAAGGCCAACCAGCTGAGGAAGACCGGCGACCACGTCGTCGCGGTCATCGGGGACGGCGCGCTCACCGGCGGCATGGCCTGGGAGGCGCTGAACAACATCGCCGACGCCAGGGACCGCCCGCTGGTCATCGTCGTCAACGACAACGAGCGCTCCTACTCGCCCACCATCGGCGGTCTCGCCAACCATCTGGCGACCCTGCGCACCACCGACGGCTACGAGCGCTTCCTGACCCGCACCAAGGAGGTCCTGGAGCGCACCCCGGTCGTCGGCCGCCCCCTCTACGACACCCTGCACGGCGCCAAGAAGGGCCTGAAGGACTTCATCGCCCCGCAGGGCATGTTCGAGGACCTCGGCCTGAAGTACGTCGGCCCCATCGACGGCCACGACATCGAGGCCCTGGAGTCCGCCCTCACCCGCGCCAAGCGCTTCGGCGGCCCGGTCATCGTGCACTGCCTCACCGAGAAGGGCCGCGGCTACCAGCCCGCCCTGGCGGACGAGGCCGACCGCTTCCACGCCGTCGGCAAGATCCACCCCGACACGGGCCTGCCCATCGCCAGCTCCGGTGCCGACTGGACGTCCGTCTTCGGCGAGGAGATGGTCAAGCTCGGCGAGGAGCGCGAGGACGTCGTCGCCATCACCGCGGCCATGCTCCAGCCGGTCGGCCTCGACCGGTTCGCCAAGCGGTTCCCGGACCGGGTCTACGACGTCGGCATCGCCGAACAGCACGGCGCGGTCTCCGCGGCGGGCCTGGCCCACGGCGGGGTGCACCCCGTCTTCGCCGTGTACGCCACCTTCCTCAACCGCGCCTTCGACCAGGTGCTGATGGACGTGGCCCTGCACAAGTGCGGCGTCACCTTCGTCCTGGACCGGGCCGGTGTCACCGGCACCGACGGCGCCTCCCACAACGGCATGTGGGACATGTCGATCCTCCAGGTCGTCCCCGGGCTGCGACTGGCCGCCCCGCGCGACGCCGACCAGGTCCGCGCCCAGCTGCGCGAGGCCGTCGAGGTCACCGACGCGCCGACCGTGGTCCGCTTCTCCAAGGGCGCGGTCGGACCCGCCGTACCGGCCGTGGGACGCGTCGGCGGCATGGACCTCCTGCGTGAGCCCGGCACCGACACCCCGGACGTGCTGCTGGTCTCCGTGGGCGCCCTCGCCCCGATGTGCCTGGAGATCGCCGGGCTGCTCGAGAAGCAGGGCATCTCCACCACCGTCGTCGACCCGCGCTGGGTCAAGCCCGTCGACGGGGCCATGGCCCCGCTCGCCGAGAAGCACCGGGTCGTCGTCACCGTCGAGGACAACTCCCGCGTCGGCGGAGTCGGCTCGACGATCGCGCAGGCCCTGCGCGACGCCGGCGTCGACGTACCGCTGCGCGACTTCGGCATCCCGCCGCGCTTCCTCGACCACGCCTCCCGCGCCGAGGTCCTGGCGGAGATCGGGCTCACCGCTCCCGACATCGCCCGTCAGGTCACCGGCCTGGTGGCGAAGCTGGACGGCGGCCTCCCGCCCTCCCGGATCCGCTCGAACGGCACGCACGACGGGATCCACGCGGCACGCGCCGCCGACCCGGTGGAACCGGCCCGCGACTGATCCCCTCCGCCGATGCGCCCGAACGGGCCGCCCGTGCCACTGTGAAGAGTGGTGAGGGCGGCCCGTTCGCGTGACGGCGCCCACGCCGGGGCATACGAGGTACGCCCCTCTCGACCACGTCGAGGACGACACAGCGTGGGAGGTACCTGTGACCAACACCCTCTTCCGGACGAAGAAGGTCGAGCAGTCCATCCGCGACACCGAGGAACCGGAGCACGCGCTCAAGAAGTCCCTCTCCGCGCTGGACCTGACCGTCTTCGGCGTCGGCGTCATCATCGGAACCGGCATCTTCGTGCTCACCGGCACGGTCGCCAAGAACAACGCCGGGCCCGCCGTGGCCCTGGCCTTCGTGGTGGCCGGCGTCGTCTGCGCGCTCGCCGCGCTCTGCTACGCCGAATTCGCCTCCACCGTCCCGGTGGCGGGCTCCGCCTACACCTTCTCGTACGCCTCCCTCGGCGAACTGCCCGCGTGGATCATCGGCTGGGACCTGGTCCTGGAGTTCGCGCTCGGCACGGCGGTGGTGGCCGTCGGCTGGTCCGGCTACGTCCACTCGCTGCTGGACAACGCGGGCTGGCAGCTGCCCGCGGCCCTCGGCACCCGGGACGGCGCCGAGGGCTTCGGCTTCGACATCCTCGCCGCCGTACTGGTGCTGGCCCTCACCGGCATCCTCGTCCTCGGCATGAAGCTGTCCGCCCGGGTGACCTCGGTCGTCGTCGCCATCAAGGTGACCGTCGTCCTCGTCGTCATCGTCGCCGGTGCCTTCTTCGTGACCGCCGACAACTACGACCCGTTCATCCCGAAGGCGCAGCCCGTCCCGGCCGGTGACGGTCTCCACTCTCCGCTCATCCAGCTGATGTTCGGCTGGGCACCGTCCAACTTCGGAGTGATGGGCATCTTCACGGCGGCCTCGGTGGTCTTCTTCGCCTTCATCGGCTTCGACATCGTCGCCACGGCCGCCGAGGAGACCAGGAACCCGCAGCGGGACATGCCGCGCGGCATCCTCGGCTCCCTGTTCATCTGCACCGCGCTGTACGTCGCCGTGTCGATCGTCGTCACCGGAATGCAGCGCTACACCGATCTGTCCGTGGACGCCCCGCTCGCGGACGCCTTCAAGGCCACCGGGCATCCCTGGTACGCGGGCTTCATCAGCTTCGGCGCCGCCGTCGGCCTGACGGTCGTCTGCATGATCCTGCTGCTCGGCCAGACCCGGGTGTTCTTCGCGATGAGCCGGGACGGTCTGCTGCCCCGCTTCTTCTCCCGCGTCCACCCCCGCTTCAGGACCCCGCACCGGCCGACCATCCTGCTCGGCGTGATCATCGCGGTCGTCGCGGGTTTCACCCCGCTGTCGGAACTCGCCGAGCTGGTGAACATCGGCACGCTGTTCGCCTTCGTGATCGTCGCGCTCAGTGTGATCATCCTGCGCCGCACCCGTCCCGACCTGCCCCGGGCCTTCCGCATGCCCTGGGTGCCGTTCCTGCCGATCCTGTCGGTCGCCGCCTCGCTGTGGCTGATGCTGAACCTGCCCGCCGAGACCTGGCTCCGGTTCGGCCTCTGGATGGTGCTCGGCTTCGTCTTCTACTTCCTCTACAGCCGGAGCCACAGCCGCCTGGGCCGGGAAGAGCAGGTCGACTCCGGCCGGCCCGGCAAGCCGCCGGGCCCGGCCTTCCGGTGACCCGTACGGCCCCGGCGACGGCGGTCAGGGGTGGACGGCCCGGGGGCCGGTCACGGTGGCGCCCAGGGCGGTCACCCGGCGGCGCAGTCCGCGGTCGGCGGTGACGACCAGGACCGGGCGCTCACCCGCCTCGGCCACCAGGTCGACCATGCGGTCGTCGCCGCTGCCCGGTGCCGCCTCCACCCGCACCCCGGGCACCGACTCCACACCCCGCGCCGCGCCCTCCACCACCAGGACGATCTCCACCGGCCCCGGACGGCCGGGCAGCCCCCGGGAGGCCAGCCGGTCCCGCAGCCGCTCCGCGGCACCCCGGCGGTCCCGCCACCACCCGTCGGGCACCGACCCGACGACGTTCGCGGAGTCGACGATCACGAGCAGGGCGGCGACGCTGTGGTCCATGCGTCCAGAATTCCACGAAACGGCCCCCGCCCGAGACGCCCGCCGCCCTGCTCCGCCGGCTCCCTCCGGCTCGCCCGCCGCAAGGACGAGCCGGGCCTGGCCCTGACGGCATGGTGCGAGGTGTGACCCGGACGCCCACGCGGTCGGACCGTACGGCGACCCACTCGCTGCTCCCGTGCCGAGAACCCGTGCCGAGAGCCCGTGCCGAGAACCCGTGCCGAAAAAGGGGCGGGCCGCACGGATCGTCACCGTGCGGCCCGCCCCCTGTCAGGGCCGGCCGGTCAGGCCGGGACGCTCGCCACGCCCGGGGCCAGGAACCGCTTGCCGTTGACGCGCTCGGAGACACCCTCGCGGTCCAGGTACGGCGTGATGCCGCCCAGGTGGAAGGGCCAGCCGGCGCCCGTGATCAGGCACAGGTCGATGTCCTGCGCCTCGGCGACGACGCCCTCGTCGAGCATCAGCCCGATCTCCTGCGCCACCGCGTCGAGCACCCGCGCCCGCACCTGCTCCTCGGTGAGGACGGTGTCGCCCTGCTCGAGCAGCGCGGCGACCTCCGGGTCCAGCTCGGGCTTCCCGCTGTCGTAGACGTAGAAGCCGCGCTTGCCCGCCTCGACGACCTTCTTGAGGTTCGGGGAGACCGTGAAACGCTCGGGGAAGGACCGGTGGAGCGTCTCGGACACGTGCAGCCCGATCGCCGGGCCGACCAGCTCCAGCAGCACCAGCGGGGACATCGGCAGACCGAGCGGCTCGACCGCCTTCTCGGCGACCTCGACCGGGGTGCCCTCGTCGATGACGTTCTGGATCTCGCCCATGAAGCGGGTCAGGATGCGGTTCACCACGAACGCCGGGGCGTCCTTGACCAGCACCGCGGTCTTCTTCAGCTTCCTGGCGACACCGAACGCCGTGGCCAGCGAGGCGTCGTCGGTCTGCTCACCGCGGACGATCTCGAGCAGCGGCAGGATCGCGACCGGGTTGAAGAAGTGGAAGCCGACGACCCGCTCGGGGTGCTTCAGCTTCGACGCCATCTCGGACACCGACAGCGAGGAGGTGTTGGTGGCGAGGATCGCGTGCGCCGGGGCGACCGCCTCGACCTCGGCGAACACCTTCTGCTTGACGCCCATCTCCTCGAAGACCGCTTCGATGATGAAGTCGGCGTCCGCGAAGCCCTCGGCCTTGTCCAGCACACCGGTGACCAGCGCCTTGAGGCGGTTGGCCTTGTCCTGGTTGATGCGGCCCTTGCCGAGCAGCTTGTCGATCTCGGCGTGGACGTAGCCCACGCCCTTGTCGACGCGCTCCTGGTCGATGTCGGTCAGCACGACCGGCACCTCGAGGCGGCGCAGGAACAGCAGCGCGAGCTGCGAGGCCATCAGACCGGCGCCGACGACACCGACCTTGGTGACCGGACGCGCCAGGTTCTTGTCCGGGGCGCCGGCCGGGCGCTTGCCGCGCTTCTGCACCAGGTTGAACGCGTAGAGGCCGGACCGCAGTTCACCGCCCATGATCAGGTCGGCGAGCGCCTGGTCCTCGGCGTCGAAGCCCTGCTGGAGGTCGCCGTCCTTGGCGGCGGCGATGATGTCCAGCGCCCGGTAGGCGGCCGGGGCCGCGCCGTGCACCTTGGAGTCGGCGATGAAGCGGCCCTTGGCGACGGCCTGGTCCCAGGCCTCGCCGCGGTCGATCACCGGACGGTCGACGACGATCTCGCCCTTGAGGACGGCCGCCGTCCAGATCAGCGACTGCTCCAGGAAGTCGGCGCCCTCGAAGATCGCGTCCGCGATGCCGAGTTCGTGGACCTGCACGCCCTTGAGCTGCTTGTTCTGGTTGAGGCTGTTCTCGATGATGACCGAGACGGCCTTGTCCGCGCCGATCAGGTTCGGCAGCAGCGCGCAGCCGCCCCAGCCGGGGACCAGGCCGAGGAAGACCTCGGGCAGGGAGAACGCGGGGATGGCCGCGGACACCGTGCGGTAGGAGCAGTGCAGGCCGACCTCGACACCGCCGCCCATGGCCGCGCCGTTGTAGTACGCGAAGGTGGGCACGGCGAGCTTCGACAGCCGCTTGAAGACGTCGTGGCCGCCCTTGCCGATGGCGAGCGCGTCCTCGTGCCGCTTGAGCAGCTCGACGCCCTTGAGGTCGGCGCCGACGGCGAAGATGAACGGCTTGCCGGTGATGCCGACGCCGACGATCTCGCCGTCCGCGGCCTCCTTCTCGACCTGGTCGACGGCGGCGTCCAGATTCGCCAGCGACTGGGGGCCGAAGGTGGTCGGCTTGGTGTGGTCCAGCCCGTTGTCGAGGGTGATGAGGGCGAAGCGGCCCGCGCCCAGGGGCAGTTCGAAGTGGCGTACGTGGGAGGTCGTGACGACCTCGTCCGGGAACAGCGCGGCAGCGCCCTTCAACAGTTCTGCGGTGGTGCTCACTTGTCCCCCTCGAAGTGCGGGTTCTCCCAGATGACCGTCGCGCCCATGCCGAAGCCGACGCACATGGTGGTCAGGCCGTAGCGGACGTGCGGCTGCTCCTCGAACTGGCGGGCCAGCTGCGTCATCAGCCGGACGCCGGAGGAGGCCAGCGGGTGGCCGAAGGCGATGGCGCCGCCGTACTGGTTGACGCGCGCGTCGTCGTCGGCGATGCCGTAGTGCTCCAGGAAGGCCAGCACCTGGACGGCGAAGGCCTCGTTGATCTCGAACAGGCCGATGTCGGAGATGGAAAGACCCGCCTGGGCGAGCGCCTTCTCCGTGGCCGGGATCGGACCGTATCCCATGACCTCCGGCTCGACGCCCACGAAGGAGTACGAGACCAGACGCATCTTCACCGGGAGGTCGTTCTCGCGGGCGAAGTCCTCGGAGGCGATGAGCGAGGCGGTGGCGCCGTCGTTCAGACCGGCCGCGTTACCGGCGGTGACCCGGCCGTGGACGCGGAACGGCGTCTTCAGCCCGGCCAGGTTCTCCAGGGTGGTGCCCGGACGCATCGGCTCGTCGGCGGTGACCAGGCCCCAGCCCGTCTCGCCGGCCTCCTCGTTGGTGCGGCGCACCGAGACCGGCACCAGGTCGGCCTGGATCTTGCCGTCGGCGTACGCCTTGGCGGCCTTCTCCTGCGAGCGCACCGCGTACTCGTCGGCGCGCTGCTTGGTGATCGTGGGGTAGCGGTCGTGCAGGTTCTCCGCGGTCATGCCCATGAACAGGGCGGACTCGTCGACCAGCTTCTCGGAGACGAACCGGGGGTTGGGGTCGACGCCCTCGCCCATCGGGTGGCGGCCCATGTGCTCGACACCGCCCGCGACGGCCACGTCGTACGCGCCGAAGGCGACGGAGCCGGCCACCGCGGTCACGGCGGTCAGGGCGCCCGCGCACATGCGGTCGATGGAGTAGCCGGGGACCGAGGTGGGCAGGCCCGCGAGGATGCCGGCGGTGCGGCCGATGGTCAGGCCCTGGTCGCCGATCTGCGTGGTCGCGGCGATGGCGACCTCGTCGATCTTCTTCGGGTCGAGTCCGGGGTTGCGGCGCAGCAGCTCCCGGATCGCCTTCACGACGAGGTCGTCGGCCCGGGTCTCGTGGTAGATGCCCTTGGGGCCCGCCTTGCCGAACGGGGTGCGGACGCCGTCGACGAAGACGACGTCCCTGACGGTACGAGGCACGATGGCTCTCCTCCAGGGTGCGGGATGGCACTGCTGCGTTGCGCTGAGCGCGCGCTCAGAGCCTATGCTACTTGTGGGTAATGTAGCTGCCCAGCCCCACGGAACCGAGCGGCGAAGCTCACACTCCCGGCGGAGCCGTCGCACCCCGCGGAGTCCGGGAGCGCGGTCGGTGCGGACGTGGACCCGCTCCGAGGATCTTGGCGCGATCCCGACGTCGCCGCTCTGTTGCGATGGTTCCTTCGGGGTGCGGGGGAGCACAGGTCAGACCGTCGCGGCAGGCGAGATCCCGGCCGTCCTCTCCCCGCCCCCGCCCCGCGACGGGCACCGCCGGCGGCCCTCAGAGCCCTCCCGAACCGCCGGAGACCAGTGCGGTGACCAGCACCGGGGTCACCTGTTCCACCTGCCACGGCCGCGCCCCGTACCCGGCCAGCACCGCCGCGACGGACTCCCTGTCGGCCGACTGCGGGGGCTCCCAGCACACCCTGCGCACCGTGTCCGGGGTGATCAGGTTCTCCTGCGGCATGTTCAGCCGTTCGGCGAGCGCGCTCACCCCCGCGCGGGCCGCGGAGAGCCGGGCCGCGGCCACCGGGTCCTTGTCCGCCCAGGCGCGCGGCGGCGGCGGACCGGTCACCGGCTGTCCGGGCTGCGGCAACTGAGACTCGGGCAGTGCCCTCGCCCGGTCGACGGCCGTCTGCCACTGCTCCAGCTGGCGCCGCCCCACCCGCGGCCCGAACCCGTTCAGCGCGCCCAGGGCGTGGACGTTGACCGGGAGGGCGAGCGCGGCCTCGACGATGGCGGCGTCGGAGAGCACCTTGCCCGGGGAGACGTCCCGGCGCTGCGCGATCCGGTCCCGGACCTGCCACAGCTCCCTGACGACGGCCATCTGCCGGCGCCTGCGCACCTTGTGCATGCCGGAGGTGCGCCGCCAGGGGTCCTTGCGGGGCTCCGGCGGCGGCGCCGAGGCGATCGCCTCGAACTCCTGCAGGGCCCACTCCAGTTTGCCCTGCCGGTCCAGTTCCTTCTCCAGGGCGTGCCGCAGGTCGACCAGGAGCTCGACGTCGAGGGCGGCGTAGCGCAGCCAGGGCTCGGGCAGCGGGCGGGTGGACCAGTCGACGGCGGAGTGGCCCTTCTCCAGGACGAAGCCGAGCACGTTCTCGACCATCGCGCCGAGGCCGACCCGGGGGAAGCCGGCCAGGCGTCCGGCCAGTTCGGTGTCGAAGAGGCGGCCGGGCAGCATCCCTATCTCGCGCAGGCAGGGCAGGTCCTGGGTGGCGGCGTGCAGCACCCACTCGGCGCCGGACAGCGCCTGGCCCAGGCCGGACAGGTCCGGGCAGGCGACGGGGTCGATCAGGGCGGACCCGGCGCCCGCACGGCGCAGCTGGACGAGGTAGGCGCGCTGGCCGTAGCGGTAGCCGGAGGCGCGCTCGGCGTCGACGGCGACCGGTCCGGTGCCCGCGGCGAAGGCGGCGGTCACCTCGGCGAGGGCGGCCCCGCCCGTGATCACGGGCGGGATGCCCTCACGCGGTTCGAGCAAGGGGGTCGGCGCCTCCGTAGCAGGTGATCCGTTGTCGTCCGGAGGGGCGCCTCCGGTGGTTCGCAGGGAGCTGTCTGCTGCGGTGTCGTGGGCGTCGGTCACCTGTCAAGAGTAGCCATGCCGTGAAGGCGCCCGCCGACGGAACGTTCCGTCGGCAGGCGCCGGGGGGTCGTAAACCAGTCAGTCCGGTGAACGTTCGGCAGAGGGAGAGCGGGACGGAGGGGAACGGCAGGGGGCTGTCGGGGAGCGCGGCGGGGCGGCGAGGTCAGTGGATGATGCCCGTGCGCAGGGCCACCGCCACCATCCCCGCGCGGTCGCCGGTACCGAGCTTGCGGGCGATGCGGGCGAGGTGGCTCTTGACGGTCAGTGCGGACAGGCCCATCGAGACGCCGATGGCCTTGTTGGACTGGCCCTCCGCCACCAGCCGCAGCACCTCGACCTCACGGCCGGACAGTTCGCGGTAGCCGCCCGGGTGGCTCGGAGCACCCGGGGGGCGGCGGTGCAGACGGGGGCCGGCGCCGAGGGGAGCGGCTCCGGGACGGGAGGGGAGTCCGAGGTTGGTGCGGGTGCCGGTGACGACGTAGCCCTTCACTCCGCCCGCGAGGGCGTTGCGCACGGCGCCGATGTCGTCGGCGGCGGACAGGGCGAGGCCGTTGGGCCAGCCCGCCGCTCGGGTCTCGGAGAGGAGGGTGAGGCCGGAACCGTCCGGCAGGTGGACGTCGGCGACGCAGATGTCGCGGGGGTTGCCGATGCGGGGACGAGCCTCCGCGACGGACGAGGCCTCGATCACGTCGCGCACACCGAGCGCCCACAGATGGCGGGTGACGGTGGAACGGACGCGGGGGTCGGCCACGACCACCATGGCGGTCGGCTTGTTCGGGCGGTAGGCGACCAGGCTTGCGGGCTGCTCGAGGAGAACGGACACCAGGCCTCCTGGGGTGGCGGGGACGGGGCCGGCTCGTGGGGGTGAAGCCGGGCTCAACCGTGCTTTCAAGGTCACAGTCGTCTTCGGCAACAAACCCGGTCTCCTTTAGAGAATGATCACGATCTGGTGAGTAACAATATGTGCAATTCGGACACGCGGTCGATCATTCGAAGACCGAACGGTTTCGGTCAGCGTCACAACGCTTCCGAAAGTGGCCGTATCGACAAAGAGATCACCATGTGTGAGGGCCGGGGTCCAGGAGGGGACGCTCAGCGCGACTGCGGCCCCCTCCGCTGAGGGAGCGTCACCACCGACGCGTCCCCCGGAGCCGCCGGGGGCAGCCCGGCGACCTGGGCCAGCAGATCGCACCAGGCGACCAGATGGGCGGCGGTGTCCGGCACCCCGCCCGGCCCCTCCCGCGGCGTCCACGAGGCGCGGATCTCGATCTGCGAGGCGGCGGGGCGCTCGGACAGCCCGCCGAAGTAGTGCGAACTCGCCCGCGTGACCGTGCCGCTGGGTTCGCCGTACGTCAGGTCGCGG
Source organism: Streptomyces sp. GDS52 (assembly GCF_052246875.1). NCBI lineage: Bacteria > Bacillati > Actinomycetota > Actinomycetes > Kitasatosporales > Streptomycetaceae > Streptomyces > Streptomyces sp. GDS52. The sequence goes on along the minus strand of NZ_CM125966.1, from coordinate 1,290,693 downwards.
GCCGAGAGCGCGCCGGTCAGCCAGGACCAGCACACCTCCGGCAGCAGCGGATCCGCCGCCATCTCCGGCTCCAGTTCCGCGCGCACCAGCGTCACCAGCCGGAAGGTGCCCCGCCAGGCGTCGTGCCCGGCCGGGTCGTGCAGCAGTACCAGCCGGCCGTCCGCCAGCTCCTGCTCACCGTCCACGACCGCCGCCTCCAGCGCGTGCGCGTAGGGGGCGAGCCGGGTGGGCGCGGGCGTGGTCTCCACCTCGATCTGCGGCCGCAGCCGCGCGCCCCGCATCGCGTCGACGGCCGTCCGAAAGGGCAGCGGGGGCGCCGCGCCCTCCTGCCCGAGGTCCTCCCCGGTGTTCTTCGCCTCGTCCATACCGCCCTTGCCGTCCGACAATCGTCCTTGAGCCGCAGCCATGCGGGGAAGATTAAGGGGAACGCGGCCCCGGCGCGGGGAAGGACACCCACGGCGCAGCACGGTGTCCGGATCGTGTCGTCCCGGGCGCGGCGTGCGGGTACCGTGCGCCGGATGGCCTGCGGTGCGAGGTCACCGGCGGACCATGCGAGACTGGCTGGTGTGAGTGCCAATGTCAGCCCCCGGGGCAAGCAGCCGACCCAGACGTACGACAGTGCCTTCCTCAAGGCGTGCCGGCGTGAGCCGGTTCCGCACACTCCGGTGTGGTTCATGCGGCAGGCGGGCCGCTCACTGCCGGAGTACCGCAAGGTGCGCGAGGGCATCGCGATGCTCGACTCCTGCATGCGCCCCGACCTCGTCGCCGAGATCACGCTCCAGCCGGTCCGCCGGCACAACGTCGACGCGGCGATCTACTTCAGCGACATCGTCGTCCCCCTCAAGGCCATCGGGATCGACCTCGACATCAAGCCCGGCATCGGCCCCGTCGTCGAGGAGCCCTTCCGCACCCGCGCCGACCTGGCCCGGCTGCGCGACCTCACCCCGGAGGACGTCTCCTACGTCACCGAGGCGTACCGCCTGCTGACCGCCGAGCTGGGCTCCACCCCGCTCATCGGCTTCGCGGGCGCCCCGTTCACCCTCGCCAGCTATCTCATCGAGGGCGGCCCGTCCCGCACCTACGAGAACGCCAAGGCGATGATGTACGGCGACCCGGAACTCTGGGCCGACCTCCTCGACCGCCTCGCGGACATCACCGCCGCCTTCCTCACCGTGCAGATCGAGGCCGGTGCCTCCGCGGTCCAGCTCTTCGACTCCTGGGCCGGCGCGCTCGCCCCCGCCGACTACCGGCGCTCGGTGATGTCCGCCTCGGCCAAGGTCCTCGACGCGGTGTCCGGGTACGGCGTCCCCCGCATCCACTTCGGTGTCGGCACCGGCGAACTCCTCGGCCTGATGGGCGAGGCCGGCGCGGACGTGGTGGGCGTCGACTGGCGCGTCCCCCTGGACGAGGCCGTCCGCCGCGTCGGTCCCGGCAAGGCACTCCAGGGCAACCTCGACCCGACCGTGCTGTTCGCCGGCACCGAGGCCGTCGAGGCGAAGACCCGCGAGGTCCTGGCCCAGGCGGAGGGCCTCGAGGGCCACATCTTCAACCTCGGCCACGGCGTCATGCCGAACACCGAAGCGGACGCCCTGACCCGCCTGGTGGACCACGTCCACACCCTCACCGCCCGCTGACCCGCCGCCCGCCGGCTCAACCACCGGCCCCGGGTCCGCGCCCGGCCTGCAGACAGCAGGCCGGGCGCGGACCCGGCGGCGGGAGCGGCCGGTCCCAGGGACCGGGCGACCAGCATGCCCCCGACGAAGCCGTGGCCGCTCCTTCCGGCACCACGACCGTCACCGACGCCCTCCGTCAGGTCGACGCGACCAGCGCCGGCACACCTTCGACGGCGGCGACCACGACGCCGCCCTTTTCCGGCCCTGCGCCACGCGATGCGCTCGGTGGTGACCCACCTGACCGGCTGACGTCCGGGCCACGCACCGTGTCCTGCCCCGCCGGGGACCTTGTGAGGTGACTCGACACAGGGGAATCCCGCGAGCCGCGATGAGTCCTGCGGCGTCCGGCGGTCGTACTGTCGAACCCGTCACCGAGGAGGACTTCCGATGCGCAACGTGACCTATTCGATGGGCGTCTCGCTGGACGGCTACATCGTCGGACCGGACGGCGGCTTCGACTGGACGGAGCCCGACGAGGAGGTCTTCCGCTTCTGGATCGACGAGATCCGGGAGGTCGGCGTTCATCTGCTGGGACGACGGCTGTACGAGACGATGCTGTACTGGGAGACCGCCGACCAGGATCCCTCGCTCGACGACTCCCAGCTCGAGTGGACCGCGCTCTGGAAGCCGCTGCCCAAGGTGGTGTTCTCGACCACGCTGTCGGAGGTGCGGGGCCATGCCCGCCTGGCCTCCGGCGGCCTGGCGGAGGAGATCGAGCGGTGGCGGGCCGAGCCGGGGGAGGGCGACATCGCGATCGGCGGCGCGGCCCTCGCCGCCGAGGCGGCCGCGTCGGGTCTGATCGACGAGTACCGGGCCGTGGTCCACCCGGTGCTGGTCGGCGGCGGCATCCCGTTCTTTCCCCGGAGTGAGCGCCGGGTGGACCTCGAACTCGTCGAGACCCGCGTCTTCGGCTCGGGAGTCGTCCACCTCCGCCACCGCGTGGCGCGTTAGCCGGCTCGTCCACCGAGACCCGCCGGTTCTTCCGCAGAAGCCCATGCCAGCCGCACATCGTCCGCGGCTGCTTCGGCTGCCCCACCGCCTGTTACGGGGGTCGGAACAGCCCGGGCTCGCGGGTGGATGTCATGCCACGCCGCCCGTCGGCGTCGAGGGCGACGGGCCGTGGGCGAAGGGCGTGAAGTGCGCGGGGGTGTGGTCGATGGGCAGGTCGGGACGCCAGGCCGTCAGGATGTGTGCGCTGCACACGAACAAGCCGTCGGGAAGCTGGTCCAGGGGATACCAGGCCCAGTCGCCGACGCTTTCGTCCGGTTGCCGGGTCGGCTGTCCCCGCCAGGCGTGAACGAGGGCACCCACCGTGACCCGCAGGACGTCTTCGACGTGGTCGACGAGCGTTCCCAGGAGCCTGACGTCGGCAGGACGGGCGATCAGGCCGGTCTCCTCGCGGAGTTCGCGGACCACCGCGGCTTCGAGGGACTCCCCGGCCTCGACGGTTCCGCCGGGCAGTTCGAGGGTGCCGCGACGATGGCGGCCCAGGAGCAGTCCCTGCGCGCCGAGGACGATCGCGCCGACACCCACGGCCGCGTGCGCCTGCGGTGGCCTGGCACTGCGGGGGCGGCTGGAAACCCGCGCCGGCCGGTCGGGCAGGCGTCGGGCCCGGATGAGCTGCTGGATGACCGGGGCGTTTTCCTCGGGGTGGTGCAGCAGGTCGACGGCCTCGACGCGGAAGCCGTACTCGGTGAGCAGGTCCTCCCACAGTTGCGGTGTGAGGACCCACATCCGAGTCGGCAAGGGAGGATCTTCGCGCAACAGGATCATCTGCTCGCGCGGTGCCGGTTCCGTGGACGGGCCGCGGCCGTGCAGGTCGGTGTGCAGGAGCGAAAGGACCAGCGGCGCGCCAGGGTGCAGACCGTCGCGCAGTGCGGGCAGCACGCGGTGCGGGTCGATGAAGGCCAGGGTGCCGATGGCGTACGCGGCGTCGAACGGTGCGGACCGGGTGAGGTGTTCGGCCACATCTCCGTGCGTGAATTCCACGCCCGGCACATCCGCGTGCGTGGAGACGGCGCGCTCGTGCTGGGTCGGCGACAGCTCGATCCCGGTGACGCGAGCGCCGTGAGCCCGGGCGAGATGCACGGCGTGGTGGCCGGCCCCGGAGCCGATGTCCAGGACACGTCGGCCGGTGATGTCGCCGAGGACCTCGACACCCGGTCCGACTCCCTCCCAGGGTGTCCAGGACAGGTGGTCGGGGACGGGCGGCATGGAGCCGCGAGCCAGCTGGCGCCGGCCGTAGACGATCCAGGCTCGGGTGTTGATGTCCTCGACGGGCACGGTGTCTCCTCGATGGGCAGCGGGACGCGGATCAGGTATGCGTGGTGAGGCAGGCCGGGCCTTCGCCGCGCCGGGCTCGTTCGATGGCGTCGAGACGGGCGAAGGTCAGGGGCGCAGGGCGAAGCAGTGGTACGACTCGTCGAGCTGCGTCACGTCCGCCCGGGCCCAGCCGGCGGTGAGGAGTTCCGTCTCCGCGGCGTCGATCTCCCATGGTTCGGCCTCGCCGCGCCGGGGACCGTGCACGGAAGTGGCCACCCAGAAGATGCCTCCCGGGGCGAGGAGCCGACGCAGCCGGGACAGGAACGCGTGCTTGTCCTGGACCCAGCGGTAGACCAGTCGGCAGGTGATGAGCGTGAACGCCGGTTCGGGCAGGTCGGCCAGGTCGTCGGTGTCGAAGTCGAAGTGCCTGAAGTCAAGGCCGGGGTGCTCGTGACGGGCGGTGGAGAGCGCGCCGGGTGCACAGTCGATCCCGGTCGGCCGGTAGCCGAGTTCGGCGAGCGCCCGCACGAGTGCCCCGTCGCCGGAGCCGATGTCGAGGGCGGGTCTCCCACGACCGATGCCTACCTGACGGCTCAGGGCTTCTCGCTCCGGCGCGTCGATGCTCCGGTAGCGCCGGCCGGATCGCCACAGCGGCTCCCAGTACGCGCCGGCCTCGCCTGCTTCGTACGCTCCGCTTGCTCGGGCGTCTTGTGACGTGTGGACCACAGCGTTCCTTCCGGGCCTCGTCAGGCGGGTTCGGAGGTGCTCGGCGCACCGCCCGGGTGTGGGAACTGTGCCTGTGCGGGATGGCCGGTGGTCCTCCCACGGGCCCCGCTCAGATCGCGGTCCGCGACGCGCCGCAGGTGCTGGGCGAAGACCGCCTCCGCGTCGGGGTTCATACGCATCAGGGCGACCATGCCGGTGACGATGACGTCGCAGACCTCGGATTCGACGTCCTGCCAGGTGTGGGAACGGCCCTTGCGGGGGTTCTGCCCGGCTGCGCCGATGGCGGCTTCGGCGACTTCGCCGGCCTCCTCCTGGATCTTGAGGAGTTGGAAGAGGACTCGCTGTTCGCGGGGGAGCGTGGAGTGGTCGTCGAGGCGGTCGGCGAGGTCCGCGACCATCTGCCAGGTGTCGGTCATGTGGGTCTCGATTCCGTGGGTGGGTCAGCGGTCCTTGGCCAGGGCGACGAGGTCGGCGAACTGGCCGCCGGCGTTCACCAGGTCGTCGTACGCGCCCTGTTCGACGACGCGGCCTTCGTCCATCACGAGGATGCGGTCGGCGAGCCGGGTGTTCTCCAGCTGGTGCGTGACGACGATCGTCATGCACTGGGGTGCCAGGCGCTTGATCTGCGTGAAGATCGAGTGCTCGCCGCGGGCGTCCATCTGCGAGGTGGGCTCGTCCAGGATCATGAGCGGCGTCTGCCGGTACAGCGCGCGGCCACACACGAGCCGCTGCCACTGACCGCCCGACAGTTCGGCGCCGCCGAACAGCTCTCGGGCCAGGAGGGTGTCGAGTCGGCGGGGCAGCCTCTCGATCTCCTCGCGCATGCCGACGGCGTCGATGGCGTCCCACACCGGCTCGTCGTCGTGGGTGCGGGGCTGGCCCAGGGTGATGTTCTCGCGGGCCCGCAACGGCCAGCACGCGAAGTTCTGCGGAACGAGTGAGGTGCGGCTCCACACAGCGTCGGGGTCGGCGTCGGCGAGATCGACGCCGTCCCACAGGACGCGCCCCTTGTCGGCGAGCACGATCCCGGTGATGAGTCTGGTCAGGGTGGACTTGCCGGAACCGTTCGCGCCGACGACGGCCAGGATCTCACCGCGGCGCAGGGTCAGGGAGATCCCCGCGACGGCCGGATCCTCCTTGCCGGGGTAGTGGTAGACGGCCTCCTCGATACGGATCTCGTCGACGCGCTCCGGGATCGTCAGCTCACCCCGCTTCGGGGCGCGTTCGTGAGCGAGGCCGAGGAACGCCCGCATGTCGGCGAGGTAGAGCGAGGTGTGGAACAGGGCGGCGCCGTTGATGACGACCTGGGAGAGCGCGGCGAGCGCGCTCTGGACGGCGACCACCGCGGTGGCCGCGACGGGCAGGGCGATGCGGCCGGTGACGGAGAGACCGGCGAGGGTGGCCCAGGTGCACATCAGGAAGAAGCCGCCCAGGGCGCTGGTGGACAACTGGATGCGCAGCATCTGCGGCGCCGCTTCGAGGGTGCGCCGGTCGATGCGGTCGAACAGGGCCTGGTACCAGTAGATCTGGTAGCCGGTCATGCCGTTGGCGCGGACCTCGTCGCCGAAGCGGGAGTGGGTGGCCCAACTGCGCATCATGGCCCGTACGTTGCGGTCGCCGAGGTTGAGGAAGTGCGTGCGGTAGTCGACACGGGCCGACAGCACGGCTCCGACGCCGGCGGGCAGCACGGCCAGGAGGAGCACCGGCAGCATCAGCGGATGCAGTGCGGTGATGACCCCGCCGGCGGCGATCATGCGGACCAGGGCGGACATGAACCGCTGCGCGTCCTGCACCATCAGGCGGGTGCGGGTGACCCCGATCTCGGCCGCCTCCTGCTGGTCGGAGAAACCGTCCCTCCCGTAGGCGGACGACTCCACACGCAGCACGGCGGAGACGAGCGCGACGTCGGCTTCGGTGGTCAACAGCGGCGTGATGCGTCCGTCCGCGTACGAGGACAGGAGGCCACAGATCCGGCCGGTGCCCGCGGCCAGGGTCACCATGATCAAGGCGGGGACCGCGCCGTGCAGACGTTCGGAGACGGTGCCGCCGCCGAGGACGTGTGTCATGGCGCGGGCGGTGGAGGCCAGGACGACAGCGGCGGCGACGCCGGTGAGCACCTGGCACACGAGGAGCAGTACGGAGCCGGTCCTGTCGACGGCCCACGCCTTGCGCGCGGTGTGGGCCAGTACGGAGGGCAGGCGTCGGCACATCGTCCCGAAGCCGGCGTCCTCCAGCGGGTTCTGGCCGAACTTGCCCTCGAAGCTGATGGTGGCCGGCGGTGGAGGGGGAGGCGTCTCGGGAGTTTCGGTCGAGGCGGCAGTCACAGTCACCTGGTTCCTCCATGGGGTCGGAGCCGTACCTGGATGGCTCGGCAGTGCCCGGCTTAACGACGCTGATCGGGATTCGAACGCACTCGATTCCGGACGGCGTGGACCCCTTGCACCGCACGGCCTGTACGGCCCCTGGGCCCGCTGTGCCGCCCCTGGGCGGTGCCCCGGAATGGCCGAATCGCCGACGCTCGAAACCCCTGTGACGAATGAGGTTCGAGCGGCCGACCGCCCGAAGGCGACGGGATGCCGGCACCGTCCGAGCGACCGATGACTCTGCTGCCTCTCCGCCGCCTGGAAGGTGGAGGCCAAGCAGACTCGGGTCCTGACGGGGTGGGCCGAGTCGTGGAGGGCGGGGTGGCCTGCCCCGAGCTGAGTAGATGACGCACCAGGACGCGCGGTGCGCCGCGGGGCGGGCAGTGCGGCTTCGCCGGAATCGTGAGGAGGCAGGCGGAGACGGTGTTCGGGGTGGTGGTCACAACGGTCTTCCAGGCCGAAGTGGTGATCAGCGGGCGTCCGGGCGCAGGTGTACGGGCAGGGCTTGGTGTCCGTTGCTGATCAGCGAAGGCAGCGGCTTCAGCACGCCGTCCGGTTCGGGCAACTCGACAGCGGAGAGCTTCGGTGTAGCCTCTCGCTCGCCAGCCGGCACTTCCGGCTCTCCTCTCGCGAGGACCGGGAGCAACGGAAGGGCAGGCATGGCCAGTCACGGCACAGTCAGAGCCGTCAACGGACTGGCCGCGCGTTGGGTCGAGGCCCTGCCCCACGACGGCACGGTACTCGCCGCAGCCGGGGTGTGGCCGCTACTCGGCCTTCTGGCCGACGGTGCCGTGGGTCCCGCTCGTCAGGAACTCTCGGATGCACTCGGCATCCCGGCGGACGGCGCCGCAACGGCAGCACGCGACCTGCTCTCCACGCTCGAGGCGGCGCGTGGCCTGAGCACAGCCCTGGGGCTGTGGACTCGCAGCACCCTGCCCGTCGAACCGGCCTGGCTGGACCTACTGCCCGCCGATGTGCACGGGCAGCTCACCGGCGACCCCGTCAGCGACCAGTCGTGTCTCGACACATGGGCAGCCAAGCGCACCCAGGGAGAGATCGACGCGATGCCGGTCACGGTGAACGACGAGACTCTGCTGGTGCTGGCCAGCGCCCTGACCCTCCGTACCGACTGGATCCGGCCCTTCACCCCAGGCGGAATGCAAGCCGAAACGGGGCCCTGGCGCGGCATGGACCTGGCCGGCCTGCACCGAACCACCAGTCTCCTGAACCGGGTCGGCGTCGCGGACACGGCAGCCGGCCCCCTCACCGAACTTCAGGTCATCGGTACCCATGGCATCGACGTCCACCTGTACCTCGGAACACCCGAAGCAACCGCAGGCCAGGTACTGACTGCGGCTGTGGGCGCGCTCCACAACCGCCGGACCATGGTCCCCGGCGATCACCTCCCTCACGGCACTCCGGGCCCCGGGCTGTCCGTGACTCGCGCCCCCAGTACCGACGGCGAACCCACGCTCCACGTATCCACCGTGCCGTTCACCGTCAAAGTCCGCCACGACCTGCTCGACCACCCCGACCTGTTCGGCCTGCGCACGGCGACGGACGCCTCGCAGGGCCACTTTCCCGGCATCAGTGCCGAGCCGCTTGCGGTCCAGGCCGCCGCACAGGCAATGACGGCGACGTTCGGCGCACGCGGCTTCCGCTCCGGGGCCGTCACCGCCTTCGCCATGATGGCCGGTGGCATCCCGCGTCACCCTTTCCGAGCCCGCGAGATCAGCGCCCGCTTCGACCGCCCCTTCGGGTTCCTCGCTCTGCACCGGACCTCCCGACTCGTCCTCAACGCAGGATGGGTCGTCACCCCCGACACCTTCGAGGAAGCCTCCTGGGACTGGTGAGCGTTCCAGGAGACGCGAGGCCGCAGAGAACTCGGCCAGGCACTGGGGTTTTTCGACAAAGATCATTTCCAGTGGTCGTCGAGGACGAGGTCGGCGCGGGCGATGTCGCTGATCCGGCTCGGGCTGAGCGTGACGCGCTTGAGCGCGCGCAGCGTTCCTTCGAAGGCATCGGGCCTCTTGTATTGATCAGAACCCATTGAGTTTCTGATCGACGCCAGTCCCCTCGGGTCTGTCGTCCGAAGAGGATGCCGTTCGGTTCGGGGGGTGGGGGAGTGCCCGGTTTGAGGGGCCAGGCGATCAGCATGCCCACGATGAAGCCGACGATGTGGGCCGCGTAGGCCACGGTTCCGGCGCCGGTGACGCCAGCGCCGGCGGAGTAGAGCGCCTGCAGCAGGAACCACAGGCCCAGGACGATCCAGGCCGGCAGACGCAGGGGTAGGAAGATGAGGAAGGGGACGAGGACCCAGACGCGGGCCTTCGGGTAGAGGACCAGGTAGGCGCCCAGCACCCCCGCGATCGCTCCGGAGGCGCCGATCAGGGGAGTGGTGGCGTAGGGGTTCGTGAGTGCGAATCCGTATGCGGCCGCGTAGCCGCAGACCAGGTAGAACAGCAGGTACCGCAGACGGCCCATGCGGTCCTCGATGTTGTTGCCGAAGATCTGAAGGGTGGGCGTCAGTCCAGGTCATGGGCCTGATTGCTGAGCTCTGGGTCAGCAAGGAGCCGGCAAGCGGCGAGCGGGAGGCCCCGGCGAGGAGCCCTCCGTCGTGATGCGGACCGACGTCCGGCTCGGTCCGGCGGGCGAGGTGGAGAAGACCGCCGACCTCGCCTTCCGGCGGCGACGGCCACCGGTGACCTGATCAAGGTCAGTCGGCTCTAAGAAGTCATCTCATTTGGTGAGTCTGCGGTAGCAGATCAGGGTGCAGGCGATGCTGGTGAAGGCGAGGAAGTGGTCGGCCTTGCGTTCGTAGCGGCGGTGGAGTCGGCGGCAGCCGGCGAGCCAGGCCCATGGTGCGTTCGATGGTCCAGCGGTGCCGTCCGAGCCGCTGGGAGGTCTCGATGCCCTTGCGGGCGATGCGGTGCCCGATGCCCCGGCGGGACAGCCATTGCCGCAGGTGGCGGTAGTCGTAGCCCTTGTCGGCGTGGAGCTTGCCGGGCCTGCGCCGACGTCGGCCGCGGCGGGAGCGGATCGGGGGTATGCCCTTGACCAGCGGGATCAGGGCCTGGCTGTCGTGGACGTTGGCGCCGGAGATGCCGACGGACAGGGGCAGACCGGTCCGCTCGGTGATCAGGTGGATCTTCGACCCGTACGTGCCCCGGTCGACAGGATTCGGACCCGTCAGGTCCCCCTTTTCAGGGCCCGTATGTTCACCGAGTCGATCGCGCAACGGGACCAGTCCAGCTCGCCGCGGGCTCCGAGTTCGTCCAGGACCAGGCGGTGCAGCCTGGCCCACACCCGGGCCTTGGTCCACTCGGTGAACCGGCGGTGGGCCGTGGCCCCGGACGGCCCGAACGACGCGGCGGGCAGCTGCTGCCACGTGCACCCGGAGGTCGCCACGAACACGATCGCGGCCGGCACCTCACGGTCGCCGTGCCGGCGCCGACCGCCACCTTGCGGCCGCGAGGGCGCCTACGGCACCACCCGCTGGAACAGCTCCCACAGCTCATCCGGCACCAGCCGCTCAACGATCCCTGCCATGGTCGACAGCCTACCGAGCCAATTGAGATGGCTTCTTACTTACGTGGAGCGACTTCGTGTCGCACAGTGAGTGCTTCAGTTGGCGGGCTGGACCTTCGGCATCGATTGCGACTGCGCGTCAGTCGGCGTACTTGGTCAGGGCTGCACCGAGAAGGGTGCAGCACCACGAGGCGCCAGGGTTCATCACGAGCCGGATCGCAACCGGCGACCGGGGTTCACGGGGATCGGAATCCTCCACGCGTGGCACTGTGACGCAAACCACGTCAGACGTAGAACCTGTGCGCACCATCGGGCGTCTGGCTGGTGTGAGCTTACGTGTGAGAGCACTGGACGAGCTGGACGAGGAGCGCCTCGTCCGGCTGGTGGCCAGAGGTGACCGCGGGGCGTTCGACGAGTTGTACCGGCGCACGTCGCCGTGGCTGGCTGTGCGGTTGCGCCGCCGCTGCTCGGACGAGCAGATCGTCGCCGAGGTCATGCAGGAGACCTATCTGGCGGTGTGGCGCGCGGCCGGCGCGTTCGCCGGGAGCGCGGTCGGCGGGACGGCCGTCGGATGGTTGTGGACGATCGCGGCGCGCCGCCTCGTCGACGCGTTCCGGCGCCGTGCCCACCATGCCGAGCCGCCGGTCGCCGCCGCCGAACGGGCGGTGGTGCCCGCGGCGGAGGACGAGGCACTGGCCGGGACCGTCGACGGGGACGTCGGTGACGCTCTTCGGCGACTGGCGCCGGAACTTCGAGAGGTCCTGCAGGCCATGGTGCTGGACGGGTTCTCCGTGCGGGAGACCGCCGTCCTGCTCAGACTGCCCGAAGGCACGGTCAAGACCCGCGCCCGCCGGGCCCGGATCGCGATGCGGGAGGCGCTGACATGAGCGGGGAACACGCGTCGATGCGGCTGCTCGACGACTACGCACGTGGTGATACGGAGATGGCCGTGGACGCGGTGTGGGCGTTGGAGGCCCATCTGGAGACGTGCGCGATGTGCCGGAGTCGTCTGGCGGCCTCCGTGGCCACCGAGGTGCCCGGCATCGCCACGCTCCTCGACACCGTCCGCGCCGGTCTGGAACCGCAGCTGGACGCGGCCGTCAGGACACCCTCGCGGCGACACCGCCCGAGGGGGCTGTCGGCCTGGCTGACGCCGGCCATGGCCCCGTGGCTGGCCATGACCGTCGTGGTCACCCTGATGGCGCTGCTGCTGGACTCGCTCGCGCCGCCCACGTTCTTCGGCGACATCTCTCCCGTGCTGGCGATCGCCCCCGTGCTGCCGCTGTGTGGTGTCGCCGCATCGTGGTCGCGCGGCCTGGACCCGGCGTACGAACTGACGGCCTCGACCGCCCGAGCCGGCCTGCCCCTGCTCCTCAGGCGCACCACGGCGGTTCTCGTGGTGGTCCTGCCCGGGCTCCTGGTGGAGGGCTGGCTGACCGGAACCATGACGGCCGCGCAGTGGCTGCTGCCCTCCCTGGCCTTCACCTCCACCGCCCTGGCGCTGGGCAGCCTGGTCGGCGTGACCCGCGCCGCCACCGGGCTTGCGGTCGCGTGGGGCGTCGTCGTCGTGGCGCCCACGTGGGTCACCGGCCACACCCCCCTTGCCCTGCGAATTGTTTTCCAGCCCGACCAACTGCCCGCGTGGGGGCTGCTCCTCGCGCTCGGCATCGGCGCCGTGATCGCCCGCAGAAAAGCGTACTCAACGCTGTGAAACCATCGTCGACCTTCGAAAGGGACCACCGCACCATGCCCACCACGAACGCGGTCGACACCGCGCCGAAAACCTACGCCTGGGAGATCCGGGCCCGCGGCCTGAGAGTACGCGTCGGACGCAAGAAGATGGCCGTCGACGGACTCGACCTCTGCCTGGGCATCGGCACCCACGGCCTCCTGGGACCCAACGGAGCGGGAAAGACCACCCTGATCCGGACGCTGGCCACCGTGCTGCGCCCCACCGAGGGCGAACTGGAGATGCTCGGCACCCGCGTGGGCGCGATGGCTGACCACCGGGCCCTGCGCCGCCGGATCGGCTACCTGCCGCAGGACTTCGGCTACTACAAGCGCTTCACCGTGCGTGAGTTCGTCGAGTACATGGCCTGGTTGAAGGAGGTTCCGAAGGCAGACGTCCCCGCGGCCGTCCAGCGGGCCGTGGAACGGGTGGGCCTGGCGGACCGCGCCGACCACCGGATGAAGACCCTGTCCGGCGGCATGGTGCGGCGGGCCGGCATCGCTCAGGCCATCGTCAACGATCCCGCGGTGCTGCTGTTGGACGAGCCGACAGTCGGCCTGGACCCGGCGCAGCGGTTGCGCTTCCGCGAGCTGTTGCAGGAACTGGGCCGTGACACGTGTGTGGTCGTCTCCACCCATCTGGTCGAGGACGTCGCGGCCGCCTGCTCCGACGTGGTGCTCTTCGCCGACGGCCGCCTCGTCTTCCAGGGCGCGCCGGACGACTTGGCCGCGGCGGGCGGCCCCGAACACCCGGGGGGCAGCCCCCTGGAGCGCGGCTACTCGGCGCTGCTCCAGGGCTCCGAGCAGCCGGGAGGCACCTGGTGAACGCACGTGTCCTGCGCATCGAGCTGAAGCGCTCCGCCGCCCCGTGGCTCGGCGTCGTCGTCCTGGCAGGCAGCCTGGCGGTCCTCCTGCTGATCGACGGGATCTGGTGGCAGGGTGACGCGGGATGGACGGCCCAGTGGACCTCCATGGCCCTGTGGACCCGGTACCTGCTGAGCTTCTGGTGGCCGCTCGTGGTGGGCCTGGGGGCGGTGTACGGGCTGCGCGACTCCCGCTCGCGGATGACCGAACTGCTGACGACCACGCCGCTGCCGGCCTGGCGCCGTGCGGCGCTGCCGGCCGGCGCGACGGCCCTCGTGCTGGTGCCCGGCTTCGGCCTCCTGGTCCTCGTGGGCGGAGTCCAGGTGGCCCTCGGCGCCACCACCTACACGAGTCTCGGCTGGCTGCCGATCTCGCTGGTGGCGGCGCTGTCCCTCGTCGCGGGGGCCGTGTTCGGCATGGGCCTCGCGCGGGCCGTGCCTTTTGCGCTCACCCCGCCGGCCCTGACCCTGTTCCTCCTGCTGACGACCCTCTCCCTGCGGCCGAGCAATGATGAGGTACTGCCGTCGAGCGTCGCGCCGAACCGGCTCTCCCTGCTGCTCCCGGCGACCGTGGAGCCGCGGGAGATGCTGCTGACCCTGTCCGGTTCCGTGCACCTCGGCCAGACGCTCTGGCTGCTCGGCCTGCTCGCCACCGGTTTCGCACTGCTGTCGGCCGCGACCCTCCGAGCCCGACTGCTCGCGGTGGCCCCCGCCCTGGCCTGCGCGGCCCTGGCCCTGCTGATCCTCCCGGCCACTCCGCGCGACACCTACGTCATCGACGAGGCCGCCGCCACCCTGGTCTGCGACGGGCCGGTGTGCGTGACGCAGGCGAACCGCTCGCACCTGCCCGAACTCGCGTCGCGCGGCAAGGACGCGCTGCGCGTGCTGCACAACGCCTTGGGCGACGAGGCACCGGACTCGGTGCGGGAGGACACCCGGCTGCGCGCGGTCGGCGACGACCGCCGGCTCTCCCGCGACACGGTGCTGGTCGACTTCGGCGACCCGCTGATCGCCCGTGCGACGGGGGCGGAACTGACCCGCCTCCTGGTCGCCGAGGGCCTGGTACCGAACTGCGCACCGCGCACCCCTTGGGAGGGCTCGGGGCAGTTGGACATCCCCGCACAGAGCATCGCCGCGAGCTGGGCCCTGGGCGATCAGCGGTTCACACCGCTGCAGACGCCGGACCGCTACGCGTACTCGCAGCGTGAACAGGCGGACGCCGACGTCGTCTGGCGGCGGCTGACGGCGCTGTCACCGGCCGAGCAACGCTCGCGGATGGCCGAGGTGCGCGCCGCCGCCCTCTCCTGCACGGGGTACACCGAGGTGTTGGCGGGGGAGGCGTCGTCATGAGGTGGCTGATCCTGTACGCCCGTTCACGACAGGTGCCCACCTCGGCCGCAGCGGTCGCGCTCGTCGCGCTGGCGGCGTGGACCTTCAACCGGGACGGCGCGGGCCCGATGAGCCTGGGGACCGCGGTCCTGATCCTGGCCGCGAACGTGGCGGCCGCCTCTGTCGGGCTCGGTGGGCAGGACGCCGCGCTGGACCGGACGGCCGCGATCCGGTGGGTGCCCCGGCGGGCGGCGCACGTGCTGCTGGCCGGCGCGGTCGCCGGGGCGGCGCTGCTGGCGGTCCAGGGGGCGGGAACCGAGCTCGTCCCGGTCGCGCTCGTCGTCCGCGACAGCGCGGGCCTGGTCGGCCTGGCCGCGCTCGGGGCGGTGCTCTGCGGGGCACCGTTCGCATGGACCCTGCCGATCGGCTGGCTCGCGTTCGCCCTCCTCGTCCCGGCTCCGCCCGGCATCGTGGGAGAGGTGAGCAACTGGATGATCTTTTCCCCCGCCACGACGGCGTCCGCCGCGACCGCGTGGGTCCTGCTGGCGACCGGCACCGTGCTGTACGCCGCAGCAGGACCGAGACGGTAACGGACACGCTCCGCGCTGGGCGCTTCAGTTGGCGAAGCCCGCCAACCGAAGCGCTCAGTGTGCGACACGAAGTCGCTCCACGTAAGTAAGTCCAGCCACGTGAAGGAGGTATCGATCGGCTGAACTTCGGGCCAGTGTCCGGGGCCCGTCCCCGCGCTCCCATGCGTTGCTGGTAACGGCGGGGTGTGAAGCGGAGCGGTCAAGCCCAAGAGCGTCTCGGCCATCGGGGTGCAACAGGCGAGGGGAAGGCTGGACGGGCGAACGCAAGTGAACCCTTGATGATGCCTCGTGACTTCTAAGCCGCGGAGGAGGGGACGGACCGGCTGGTCGCGATCGACACGTCACCTGGCGGGGACAGGCTCCTGATGGTGGCCCGGTCCCGGCTCGGGGCCCCGGTGCGGGACGCGGCGGCGAGGAAGGCGCCGTTGTCGGGCATGGCGGTGGGCCCGGAACGGGTCTATCTGACCTTGCGGGGCGTTCCGTACGCCCTCGGCGTCGCCGAACCGAGCCTGTAGCCGCCGCGCTCATGGGATTTTGTGGGTGGAGCGCGCGCCGCAGGCGGCCGGCCGGCGGCGAACCGGAGTCCGCGGCCGTCCCCGGTGCGGCCGCGGACCTGGACCTGCTGTTCACCCAGGTACGGCAGCTGCGCGAGCTGGCCGGGGACCCCGAGCAGGCCGGGGACGCCGACCGCGTGTACGGCTTCAGCATCCGGTGGGGGGCTTTTCTGCACGGTCGGCTGCCGCGGCTGGTGCGGTACGACCGTCGAGGCGCGCTCGGTCCGGCCGAGCGGGACCGGTTCGCGGACCTGTGCGCCGAACTGCGGGACGTCGCGCCGCTGGCCGAGCGGCTCGGCCTGGCGGTGCCGCGCCCGGACGGCGAGCGGCGACGGTGAGCGGTGCCGGCACCGGGCCGCGGGACGGCGCGGGGTCAGGGTTCCAGGACGTCCGCCCGGTGCGCGATGACGCCGGTGCGGGGCCGTGGGCAGCCGCGGCGGCGGCAGGTCACCGCGATCATGTAGGCGTCCTCGTCCTCGTCGAGGAAGAGGAACCCCAGGTGGAGCGCGTCGCCGACGGTCCACCGCCGGCGGTTTCCGCAGGACGGGCAGGCCACGCGGCGGCGCCGCAGCACGCGGCGGACCCGCTTGCGCTGTTCCTCGTCGAGCGGGGTGATCTCCGGACGGGCCGCCGCGCGCACCGGGGCGCCGACCTGGATCTTCGGGGCCGAAGACCGGTGCGGCCGGCTTGTTCATGATCGCGTTGTTGACCCGGCGATGCGGCCGGGTCGGATCGTATGCCTGGGTGAGCTTGACCTCAGCGCCCAGTCTGCGCAGCCGGGGCAGGCTGACAACTTTCCGCAGCGCCCGGAACTCCTCACGCTTCTCACGCGCGGCATGCTGGGAAACCGCGCGACTGACCTCGTCCAGGCGCCGCAGACATCCAGCTCCGTGGGGCCCCTGTGCGACCAGCAGCTCCCTTGACGTGCTTCTCCTCAGCAGCCTCGTGGACGGCGAGCAGGCGCATCACCCGGTCGAAGTTTCGGCGACGCCGCGGACTCGGAAAAGCCGCCGCGGTGGCAGGTGATGTCGAAGGCGGTCAGCCACCGCGGCGCAGGCTGCACCCTGGGCGACGTCTCCGCGGAGTGGCTGCTCCGTGCCGCCCGACCGACGCTCGCGGGCAGGGCCCTCCACGCCGACTTCGTGCTCGAATTCGCCTTCGCCCGGATCCTCGGTGTCGTCTTCCGGTACTTCATGAGCGCCCCGATGCGGGACGTCAGCCGGGCGGAGGGGATCCGGGCGGCGATCAAGGCCGACACCTTGTCCGTCCTTGCCTTCCAGGTGGTCCCTTCTTGGGCAGGTGGGTCTGTCAGGAGGTCATCTTCTCCCCGGGGCTGCCGAAGACATCGGCCGCACACGGGATGCTGATGCAGGTGTCAATGGTGCGCGGTTCTTCACCGCGTGGCCCGTGAACGCCCGGCCGCTCAGAGCAGGTGTGCCGGCAGCCAACCGGGTAACGACCTGCTCTACCCGTTTCCGACTCGGGCCGAGAGGAGACCCGGGCACTGTGACGCGTCGCGACCCCGCGGTCAGGGCCCCGCCGGAGCACTTGCGTCTTTTCCCCTCACATGTGGTGGGACCCGATGAAAAGGTGGAAGGGGAAGAACCCGAAGCGAAAGACAGAGGAGACCCGTCTGGAGCTGTGTGACCTGTGCGCGGCCACCTTCCCCGAGAGCGAGGCGACGCGCGGCTACGTGCCCGACCCGTTCTCCGTGAACTCCGACAACGAATGGTTCGACGGCTTGCGGCTCGTCCCGGCGTGCAGCGAACCGCACTGCGCGGTCGTGCGGGAATTCCACCGGCACCGCCCGTTCACGTACGAGGAACTGTGGGCGGCGGAGGTCTCCGGGCCCTGACCGCCGGCCCGTCCGTCCTCACCCTTGAGCGACTGGGATGCCGGACCGCGGGCTACGCGAACCTGAGACCAGACGCGCCATCGCCTGGCACAACGAACGCCTCGGGCCCTCGGGAAAGGCGCGAACGATGACCCTCCATGAGCGTCTGGACCGCTACCAGCGACGTCACCGCTGGGTGGGACTGCCACTCGCCGTGCTGTACAAGTTCTACGACGACCAAGCCCTGTACCTCGCCGCCCTCCTCACCTACTACGGCTTTCTCTCCCTCTTCCCGCTCCTCCTCATCCTCGTCACCGTCCTGAGCACCTTCCTCAGCAACGATCCCGCCCTGCGTCAGCGGGTCCTCGACTCGGCCCTGAGCAAGTTCCCCGTCATCGGCGACCAGATCGCCGGCAACATCCATTCCTTCCACGGCAGCAGTACCGCACTCGTCGTGGGCATCGCAGGCAGCGTCTACGGCTCTCTGGGCGTGGCCCAGGCAGCGCAGTACGCCCTCAACAAGATCTGGGCAGTGCCCCGGCACGCCCGGCCGGACCCCTTCCGCTCACGGCTCAAGGGGCTGCTGTCCCTGCTGATCCTGGCACTCGGACTGTGCGCGTTCACCCTGCTGTCCGTGGCGGCCTCGCAGACGTACCTGTTCGGCGCGCGGCTGTGGGGCGGGGCCTGGATCGCCGCCACGGTGGCCTCCGTGTGCCTCACCACCTCCCTGCTCCTCGTGAGCTACCGCTTGCTGACGCAGCGGGAGCTGCCGCTGCGCGGACTCGTCATGATCGCGCTCGGCGCTGCCTGCGCGTGGCAGGGGCTGCAATGGGTGGGTACCTATTACGTCAGCCATGTCCTGCGCGGGAGCACAGCCACCTACGGCATGTTCGGCATCGTCCTGGGGCTGCTCGCCTGGCTCTATGCGGGGGCACTCATCTTCATCACGGCTGCCGAGGTCGGAGCCGTCCGGCTGCTGAGGCTGTGGCCGCGGAGCCTGCTGACACCGTTCACGGACCGAGTGGACCTCAGCGCGGGTGACCGTCGCGCCTACCAGTCCTACGCCGCCACCGAGACGTTCAAGGGCTTTCAGAAGGTCCGGGTGCACTTCGAGCCGCCGCCGAAGCCTCGGCGCGGACAACCCCCTGACGACCTCTGAGAGGGCCGGGGGCCGGCAATGGGCTCCGGCTACCCGACCCCACCAGTGCCACACCCGATCCCCCTCTTCGCTCACGCGCGGCGGTGCTGGTCCCCCTGACGGCGTTGGCGCTCGTGCTCTGTGCGCTGTGGTTGTCCGGCGGCGCGTGGGCTCAGCCGGGTGCTGCCGGTCATGGGGCCGGTCACTCATGCCCTGGTGGTGCCGACCACCGAATCCGGCGAGTGGCTGGAGGACCGAGTGCGGGAGAGCGCGCTGGAGGGAGAGCACGCCAAAGGGGGGCCGGCCTCACTCCATGGGCGATCGCCCTGGTCGCGGCCGTCGGCGCGGCCATCCAGGTGTACCGGATCGGTGACTCGGGCGTGAAGGCGGCCTGGCAGTGCCGTTTCTCGAGGAGCCGGTCCGGCGCCGCCACGGCCGCTTCACCCACAGGACCATGCAGCGTTCGAGGACATCACCTTCCATCTCCAACCCCTTGACGTCCTTCGTCAGCTGCTTGTTCTCCTGCGGCAGCCGGGCGGCGATCAGCGCGTCCTTGTCCTCCGGTACCGCCCTCCCCACGCGCCTGGCCCGCGAGACCCAGCTCGCCGGCGTCGTCTCGTTGACCCCCAAGTCCTGCGCGACCCGCTTCCCGGTCGCGGTCACGATCCGCATGGCCCCCTCACGGAACTCCGCGTCGAACTTACGCCTCTTCTCCGTCATGACTCTCGACGTCCCCTGCAGTCACGGCCTCCAGCTATGAGGGGACGGTCACCGGTCCGTAGGGACGTTCGGGCGGTCAGGGTGACGAGGTGGATCACGACGGCGCCGAAAAGCACGGCGATGCCGTAGCCCGCGACGAGCGCGGCGCTCACGACCGCGGCGGTACCGGGCCTTCCGGGACCGGGCCTTCGGGGACGGCCGGGCTGCTGCTGGGGCCGCGCGGAGAGGCCGGCGGCGGACGGCAGCGGTGAGGACACATCGGTCGTGGACATGGCCGGATCCCGTCTCCCGCACCGTTCGAGCGGCAACCGAACTACGATGCGGAATGGGTGGTTCCCGGCCAGATCCCGCAGGTCCCCGATCTGGCCGAACTTCATGTCGTGCCCTAGGTGCCTCGGGCATCTAATGAAGATCGGCACGACGCATCCTTCGTCTGCGAGGTCTTCCATGACAGACCTGACCGAACTCTCCGAGCCCGTCTCCTTCCCCCAGGACCGGACCTGCCCCTATCACCCGCCCACCGGGTACGACCCGCTGCGCGCCGCCCGGCCACTGGCCCGCATCCAGCTCTACGACGGCCGCCCGGCCTGGCTCGTGACCGGCCACGCCGTCGCCCGCGACCTGCTGGCGGACCCCCGGCTGTCCACGGACCGCACCCGCTCGGGCTTCCCCGCCACCGCGCCCCGCTTCGCCGCGCTCCGCGACCGCAAGCCGGCACTCCTGGGCGTCGACGACCCCGAGCACCGCACCCAGCGGCGGATGATGATCCCGAGCTTCACCCTCAAGCGCGCCACCGAGCTGAGGCCGCGCATCCAGGAGATCGTCGACGAACTGCTGGACGCGATGATCGCGCAGGGGCCGCCCGTCGACCTGGTGCGCGCCTTCGCGCTGCCGGTTCCGTCCATGGTCATCTGCGCCCTGCTCGGCGTGCCCTACGCCGACCACGAGTTCTTCGAGGAGCAGTCGAGGCGGCTGCTGCGGGGACCGACGGCCGAGGAGACGCAGGACGCCCGGGACCGACTGGCGGCGTACCTGGAGGAACTGATCGACCACAAGCAGCGGCAGCCCGGCGAGGGCCTGCTGGACGAACTCGTCCAGCAGCGGCTGCGCGCGGGCGAGCCGGACCGCGAGGAGCTGACCGCGCTGGCGATGATCCTCCTGGTCGCGGGCCACGAGACCACGGCCAACATGATCTCCCTCGGCACCTACACGCTCCTGCTGCACCCCGACCGGCTGGCCGAACTGCGCGCCGCCCCCTCGCTGCTGCCGGACGCGATCGAGGAACTCATGCGGATGCTGTCCATCGCGGACGGGCTGCTGCGGCTGGCCACCGAGGACATCGAGATCGCCGGGACCACGATCAGGGCCGGGGACGGCGTGGTCTTCTCCACCTCCGTCATCAACCGCGACGAGGACGTCTATCCGGCGCCCGACACACTCGACTTCCACCGCTCGACCCGTCACCACGTCGCCTTCGGCTTCGGCATCCACCAGTGCCTCGGCCAGAACCTCGCCCGCACCGAGCTGGAGATCGCCCTGCGCACGCTCCTCGAACGGCTGCCCGGGCTCCGGCTCGCCGCCCCGCCGGAGGAGATCCCCTTCAAACCCGGCAACACCATCCAGGGGATGCTGGAACTCCCCGTCAGTTGGTAAGAGGCTGCCGTCATGCACATCGAGATCGACAAGGACCGCTGCATCGGCGCCGGACAGTGCGCCCTGACCGCGCCGGGAGTGTTCACCCAGGACGACGACGGCTTCAGCGCCCTGCTGCCCGGTCGGGAGGACGGCGCCGGCGACCCACTGGTCCGGGAGGCCGCCCGCGCCTGCCCCGTGGGCGCCATCACGCTGTCCGAGGACGAGTAGCGGGCCACGCCGACCGCCGGTCCGCCGCCGCACGCGGCGGGCCGTGGCCCAGGCGGCGTCATCCCGGCCGGCGCCGTCGTCTGGTTCGTCAGCCGCCTTCCCGAGCCCGCGCGTGGCGGGCAGTCTCGCCTGGAGACGGGCCAGGAGAACATCACGGACGCACGGGACGCGCCACGACCGCACGACGGCCCCGTGCAGAACGTCCCGGCCGAGGCTGAGGACGGCACGGGGAGCGGGCGCGAGGACGATCCAGTCGCGCGCGACGGGGACCGGGCCCGGCGGCAGGCGCCCGGCGCGGCCGGGACGGCGATCCCGCCGGGCGGGCGGCGCGGCGCGCACAGGCCGAGCCGCACGAGAATCTCGTCCTGCACTCCGGCCCGTGCCGGCAGCCCACCTGGTGGGCCATCCGCTACGTCCTGCGGGTACGCACCGATCTCAGCTTCATCGTGGCCTCCGCGCTCGGCTACTTCTACTGCGTCGGACTGCGCTCGTTCGCCACCATCTACACCACCGGCCGTTACGGCGTGACCACGTCCGTGGCCACTTCCTTGGTGCTGGTCGTCGGCATCGGGATGCTGGCCGGGGTCCTGTGCGGGGGGCGGACCGCCGACCGGTTGCCGCGCCGCGGACGGGTCAATGCCCGGGTCCTGGTGTCCACCGTCTGCATGCTGACGGTGCCGCTCCTGTTCGCCCCTGCCATCCACGCGACCTCCCTGGCTCTCGCCCTGCCGCTGCTGGTCGCCGGCACGCTGTTCCTCGGTGCGGCGCCCCCCACTGGACGCCGCCCGGCTCGACATCCTCCCCGCCCTACCTGTGGGGCACCGGCGAGGGCGTACGGACGATGCTGCGCACCCTGTGCGAAGCCGCCGCCCCCACCCTGTTCGGCTACTTCTCGGCGCACATCTTCGGCAACCAGGGTGGCGACGGCGGCACCGGACTCGAACACACGCTGCTCTTCTTCCGCCTCGCCCTGATCGCCGCCGGTCTGCTCGGCGTGATGGCCACACACACCTACCCCCGCGACCTGGCCACCGCTCAGGCATCCACCGAACAGATCGCGGCGCGTTCTTCTGGCCCACCGGACGCGGACCCGTGACTGTCAGCAGGAGCATGCCTGGGGGCCTGTGAGGCTCGGTTGTGAGCTCCTGGGGGCCCACTCCGAGCCGTGATGGATGGGCTCGGCGTGATCCCTGTGGGGCCCTTCCTGCCTGACGGGGCGTCAGGGGAGTTGGTAATGGGTCAGCATGAGTCCGGCCAGAGGCTCGAACATCTGGCAAAAAGTGCAGGTGGTTGAATTGTTCAACGACTGACGGCCGGCCTGGGAATGTAAATGTCGCTTATGCGAACTGATGCGGGTTCCCCTTGCGTTTCCTGGCCCTGGCGTGTGGCCCTACCACTTCCCTCGGGTCTGTCGTCCGAAGAGGATGCCGTCCGGTTCGGGTGGTGGGGGAGTGCCCGGCTTGAGGGGCCAGGCGATCAGCATGCCGACGACGAAGCCGACCAGGTGGGCCGCGTAGGCCACCGTTCCGGCGCCGGTGACGCCCGCGCCCGCCGAGTACGCCGCCTGCAGCAGGAACCACAGGCCCAACACGATCCAGGCCGGCAGGCGCAGGGGCAGGAAGATCAGGAACGGCACCAGGACCCACACCCGCGCCTTCGGGTAGAGGACCAGGTAGGCGCCGAGGACGCCGGCGATGGCGCCCGAGGCGCCGATCAGGGGGGTGGTGGCGTTCGGGTTCGTGAGGGCGAATCCGTATGCGGCCGCGTAGCCGCAGAGCAGGTAGAACAGCAGGTACCGCAGACGGCCCATGCGGTCCTCGATGTTGTTGCCGAAGATCCACAGGAAGAGCATGTTGCCCAGCAGGTGCAGCCAGCCGCCGTGCAGGAACATCGCCGTCAGCACGCTCAGCTCGGGTGACTTGTCGTAGTCGGGCGGTGCCACCAGGCAGCCCGGCCCCTGCGGGCCCACCCCCGTGCCGCCGGTGGGCACCAGGCGCGGCAGCTGGTGGTGGATCAGCTCCCGCGGCACGGCCGCGTACTGGTCCAGGAACGCCTGTAGGTGACAGAACTCCGCCAGGCTGCCCCCGCTGCCCGTCAGGGAACCGGCGACACCGGGCGTGAGGAACAGGAAGGCGACGAAGTTCGCGGCGAGCAGCGCGTACGTCACCCAGGGGGTGCGCCGCGCCGGATTCACGTCATGGACCGGGATGACCACATCTCACGTGTGCCCGCCCGGCCACCGGTGGAATCAGTGGTCGCCCTGAACGCCGCCGTCCGGTCGTGCGTATCCCTTCCCAACTGCCTGCGGCGCGGGGAAGGGGCCGCGGGGCCGACGTGAGGAACAGGCGATGGACGACCGAGGGACCACCGTTGCGATGCAGGCGCTGCCCGACGGCGAGGCGGAACTCACGCTCGTGGTGCGGCTTCCCTGGGAGGACGTCGCCCGGCTCGGCCAGGAGGCGGGACGGCTCGCCGCCCAGAGGCAGCGGCCGGTGACGCTGGACGAGGCGGTGAGCCACCGCCTGCGCTCCGCGCGGCCCGCCGCGGCGCACGCGCGGCCGGTCGGGGAGCAGCCGCCGGCCGTGGCTTCCGGCACCTCCAGCGCCGTCGGCGCGTCCGGGGCCTCCGGTGCCGCGGGCGTCTCCGGTGGTTCCGGTTCCTCCGTGTCGTCCCTGCCGCCCCGGCCCGCCACCGACCAGGTGCGGCCACCGGCCGAGCAGGCGCGGCAGGCGATCGAACGGATCAACGGGACCGTGTAGGACCGGCCGAGGGCGTCGGGGCTCCTGCCGTGGCGCGGATCTTCGCCGTGGCCTTGCGGGCCGCCACCAGGACCGGGTCCCAGGTGGGGGAGAAGGGCGGCGCGTAGCCCAGGTCCAGCATCGTCATCTGCTCCACCGTCATCCCGGCGGTGAGGGCGACCGCCGCGATGTCGACGCGCTTGCCCGCACCCTCCCGGCCGACGATCTGGACGCCGAGGAGACGGCCCGTGCGCAGTTCGGCGAGCATCTTCACCGTCATGGGGGAGGCGTTCGGGTAGTAGCCCGCGCGGCTGGTCGACTCGATGGTGACCGACTCGAACCGCAGCCCCGCACGGTGGGCGTCCTTCTCCCGCAGACCGGTGCGCGCGATCTCCAGGTCGCAGACCTTGCTGACCGCCGTGCCGACCACGCCCGGGAAGGTGGCGTAGTCGCCGCCGACGTTGGAGCCGATGATCTGGCCGTGCTTGTTGGCGTGCGTGCCCAGCGGGATGTGCCGCTCCTGCCCGGAGATCAGGTCGAGCACCTCCACGCAGTCGCCGCCCGCCCAGACGTTCTCGTGCCCGCGCACCCGCATCGACCGGTCGGTGAGCAGTCCGCCGTGTTCCCCCAGGGGCAGCCCCGCCGCCCGCGCCAGGCCGGTCTCGGGCCGCACCCCGATGCCGAGCACCACCACGTCCGCCGGGTACTCGGCGTCCGCGGTGGACACGGCCCGCACCCTGCCGTCGTCCCCGGTGACCAGCCCGGTGACCTCGGCGTCGTTCACCATGGTGATGCCCAGGCCCTCCATCGCCTTGTGCACCAGGAGCCCCATGTCGGGGTCCAGGGTCGCCATGGGTGCCGGGCCCCGGTTGACGACCGTCACCTCGTAGCCGCGCCTGAGCATCGCCTCGGCCATCTCCACACCGATGTACCCCGCGCCGACGACCACCGCGCGGCGGCCGTCGGCGCGGGCCAGTGTGTCCAGCAGGGCCTGGCCGTCGTCCAGGGTCTGCACGCCGTGCACCCCGGGGGCGTCCATGCCGGGCAGCTCCGGGCGGACCGGCCGCGCGCCGGTCGCGATCACGAGTTCGTCGTACGACGTCCAGGACTCGGCCCCCGACGCGACGTCCCGTGCGCGGACCCTGCTCCGGTCCGGGTCGATCTCCGTGACCTCGGTGCGCAGCCGCAGGTCGATGTCCCGCGCGCGGTGCTCCTCGGGGGTACGGGCGATCAGGGTGTCCCGGTCGGTGATGTCACCGCCCACCCAGTAGGGGATGCCGCAGGCCGAGAACGAGGTGAAGCGACCGCGCTCGAACGCCACGATCTCCAGTTCGTCCGGCCCCTTCAGCCGGCGTGCCTGGGACGCCGCGGACATCCCCGCGGCGTCCCCGCCGATCACCACCAGGCGCTCCCGCGCGCCCGGGGCCGCGGACGCGCGCGTGTTCGTACCAGTACCAGTACCAGTGCTCCTGCTCGTGTGCTCGTTCGTGCTCATACGAACACGCTACGGGGGCCGCGTACTTCGGGTCCGGCCCTACGGGGTCTCCTCCGGTGCCCGAGCCGGTGCGGGCAGCGGCGCGGACAGCGGCGTGGACGCCGGCTCGGGCCGCGTGCGGCGGGGCAGCCGGGGGCGTACGCCCTTCAGCCACAGGAGGGCGCCCAGCGCCGCCACCGCCGCGAACGGCAGCACCGCGCCCAGCGCCACCGCGAGCCAGCGCAGCATCGTCATGAACGCCCCCCAGCCGCCGGCGAGCGCGTCCAGGAACCCGGGGTCGTCGTCCTTCGCGGGCCGCTCCACCGGCGTCTCGGACAGGGTCAGGGTGATGGTGGCGAGGCTGGTGCGGTCCTTCAGGGACTCCTGCCGGGCGAGCAGCGCCTCCAGGTCGGCCTGGCGGGTGCTGAGTTCGCCCTCCAGGGTGACCACGTCGCTGAGCCGGGTGGCCCGGTCCATCAGTTCGCGGATCCGGACCACGCTGGCGCGCTGCGTCGTGATCCGGCTCTCCACGTCGACGACCTGGTCGGTGACGTCCTCCGCCTTCGCGCGGCGTTCGACGAGCTTGCCGGCGCCCTCGAGTTCCGTGAGCACCGCGTCGTACTTCTCCACGGGTACGCGCAGCACCACGCGCGTGCGCTCACGGCCCTTCCCGTCCCGGCGGGTGGTCTCGTCGCCGATGTAGCCGCCCGCGTTCTCGGTGGCCGTGCGGGCCTCGTCCAGGGCCTTCGGCGCGTCCTCGACCTGCACGGTCAGCGAGGCGGTGCGGATGATGTGGGCCGTGCCGTTCCTGTTCGAGGGCGGCGCGGTCGCCCGCGAGCCCTCCGCCGCCGAGCCGCCGGGCGCCCCGTCCTGCGCCGCCTCCCCTGCTGCTTCTCCCGCCGCCGTGCCCGCCCGGGCGTCCGCCTGCGGGGCGGCGGCCTTGTCGGCGGACGCCCCGGCGGAGTCGGTGTCCGAGGCGCCGCATCCGGTCAGGGCGAGAGCGGCGGCCAGCAGCAGACCGGCCATCGCGTGGACCGGCCGGCCGGTTCGGCCGGATCGTACGGGGTGTGCAGGGCGTGCGGCTCGTGGTGTGCGCATGCGGGTTCCCCCCCCAGGGGTGGCGATCACTGACGTTCCTTCGACGCCGGGGGCGGGCCGAACGTTGGCGCGAAACGGTTCCGAAGCGGTCACGGTAGGGACTCGTCAGGGCCGGATGGCCCTGGCGGGAACGCGGGCCGAGTCTGAGAGGGTGGAGCCATGAGCGGATCACGTGCGGGCGCGGAACAGCAGGTCGTCGTCGTGGGGGCCGGTATCGCCGGCCTGGCCGCCGCGCACCGGCTGCTCGGGCGCGGGGCGCGGGTGACCGTGCTGGAGGCCTCGGACCGGGTCGGCGGCAAGCTGCTGCCCGGCGAGATCGCGGGCGCGCGCGTGGACCTCGGCGCCGAGGCGATGCTGGCCCGCCGCCCGGAGGCGGTGACCCTCGCCCGCGAGGTGGGCCTCGGCGACCGGCTCCAGCCCCCGGCCACCGCGACGGCCTCGCTGTGGACCCGCGGCGCCCTGCGCCCCATGCCCAAGGGCCATGTCATGGGCGTCCCCGGCACGGCCGCCGCCCTGGCCGGTGTGCTCTCCGACGAGGGCCTCGCCCGGATCGAGCGCGACGCCGCACTGCCCCGCACCGAGGTCGGCGACGACATCGCCGTCGGGGAGTACGTGGCGGCCCGGCTGGGCCGCGAGGTCGTCGACCGGCTGGTCGAGCCCCTGCTGGGCGGGGTGTACGCGGGCGACGCGTACCGCATCTCGATGCGCGCGGCGGTCCCCCAGTTGTTCGAGGCCGCGCGCGCCCACACCTCCCTGACCGAAGGGGTGCGGGAGATCCAGGCCAGGGCCGCCGCCGCGCAGCAGACCGGGCCGGTGTTCATGGGCATCGAGGGCGGAGTGGGCACCCTCCCGCTCGCCGTCGCCGAGTCGGTGCGGGCACGCGGCGGGGAGATCCGCACCGGTACCCCGGTCACCGAACTGCGCCGGGAGCCGGCCGGCGGCTGGCGGATCGTCGCCGGGCAACGGGAGCTGTACGCCGACGCGGTCGTCGTCGCCGCGCCCGCCCCGGAGGCCGCGCGGCTGCTGCGCGCCGAGGCGCCCGGGGCCTCCGCCGAGCTCACCGGCGTCGAATACGCCTCCATGGCGCTCATCACGCTCGCCTACCGCCGCGCGGAGACCGGCCTCCCCGCCGGCAGCGGGTTCCTGGTGCCGCCGGTCGACGGCCGCACCATCAAGGCGTCCACGTTCGCCTCGCACAAATGGGGCTGGATCGCCGAGGAGGACCCCGGCCTCACCGTCCTGCGCACCTCCGTCGGCCGGCACGGCGAGACGGAGATCCTCCGCCGTGACGACGCCGACCTCGTCGAGGTCTCCCGGCACGACCTGAAGGCCGCCACCGGCCTGGACGCCACCCCCGTGGCCACCCGCGTCACCCGCTGGCACGACGGACTGCCCCAGTACCCCGTCGGCCACCACGCGCGCGTGGCGCGCATCCGCGAGCACCTCGCCGTCCTTCCCGGGCTGGCCGTGTGCGGCGCGGCCTACGACGGCGTCGGCATCCCCGCGTGCATCGCGAGCGCGTACACCGCCGTCGACCAGATCCAGATCCACGGTGGCCTGCCGCACGGCGTGCGGCAGGCCACCGCCGACCCGATGCAAAGCCTCCATGGAGGGGCAGGAGAATAAGGGACATGAGCGACGCCACCACCACCCCCGACCCCGCACGGATCCCGAACAAGGGCAAGCTGGCCAAGGACCTCAACGAGGTCATCCGCTACACCCTCTGGTCCGTCTTCAAGCTGAAGGACGTGCTGCCCGAGGACCGCGCCGGGTACGCCGACGAGGTCCAGGAGCTGTTCGACCAGCTCGCCGCCAAGGACGTCGTCGTCCGCGGGACGTACGACGTCTCCGGTCTGCGTGCCGACGCCGATCTCATGATCTGGTGGCACTCCGAGAGCAGCGACCAGCTCCAGGAGGCCTACAACCTGTTCCGCCGCACCAAGCTGGGCCGGGCCCTCGAGCCGGTGTGGTCGAACATGGCACTGCACCGCCCCGCCGAGTTCAACCGCTCGCACATCCCGGCGTTCCTCGCCGACGAGACGCCCCGCAACTACGTGAGCGTCTACCCCTTCGTGCGCTCCTACGACTGGTACCTGCTGCCCGACGAGGACCGCCGCCGTATGCTCGCCGACCACGGCAAGATGGCCCGCGGCTTCCCCGACGTGCGCGCCAACACGGTCCCCTCGTTCTCCCTCGGCGACTACGAGTGGGTCCTCGCCTTCGAGGCCGACGAGCTGTACCGGATCGTCGACCTCATGCGGCACCTGCGCGGCTCCGAGGCCCGGATGCACGTCCGTGAGGAGATCCCGTTCTACACGGGCCGCCGCAAGGACATCGCCGAACTGGTCGCCGGCCTCGCCTGATCAGGCGGCGGGCCGGGGCTCCGGCTCCGCCTGCGGCTCAGGCTCCGGTTCCGGGCGCGGCGCGCAGGACGCGCGCCGCCCCGGGACCCGGCCGGTCAGCAGGTACGCCTCCAGGTGGCCGTTCACACAGGCGTTGGGCCCGCCCGCGACACCGTGGGTGCCGGTGCCCCGCTCGGTCACCAGCGCCGAACCCGCGAGCCGCCGGTGCAGCTCCAGCGCCCCGGCGTACGGGGTCGCCGCGTCCCGTTCGGCCGCCAGGATCAGCGTCGGCGGCAGCTCACCCGCCCCGGCCCGGACGTCCGGCGGCCGCTGCCGGGGCGCCGGCCAGAAGGCGCACGGCAGGTTCGTCCACACGTTGGCCCAGGTCTCGAACGGCGCCCGGCGGGCCAGCCGGGTGTTGTCCCGGTCCCACACCGCCCAGTCCGTCGGCCAGGGCGCGTCGTTGCACTCCACGGCGACATAGACCGCGCGCGCGTTCTCCGTCTCCGCCGCCGCCCCGGGCTGCGGCTCCGCCTGCTCGGTCAGCGGCCCCGGATCGCCCTTCAGGTAGGCCGACAGGGCGTGCGCGCGATGCGGCCAGTGGTCGTCGTAGTACCCGGTCTGCAGGAACGCCGACTGCAGTTGCCCCGGACCCACCTTCCCGCCCGCCGGTTCCCGCGCGAGCCGCGCGCTCACCTTCTCGTAGCTGCGGAGCACCTCCGCGGGCGTGTCGCCGAGCCCGTACACGTCGTGGTGCCGGGCCGCCCATGCCCGGAAGTCCGCCCAGCGGTCCTCGAACGCCGCCGACTGGTCGAGGTTGTTGCGGTACCAGATCCGCTCCGGGTCCGGGTGCACCGCCGAGTCGAACACCATCCGCCGGACGTGCGAGGGGAACATCGTGGCGTACAGCGCCCCGAAGTAGGTCCCGTACGACGCCCCCATGAACGTCAGCCGGGGCTCCTTCAGCGCGGCGCGCAGCACGTCCAGATCGCGCGCGTTGTTCAGGGAGTGGTAGTGCCGGAGCGCGTCGCCGGCCCGCTCCGCGCAGCCGCGCGCGTACGCCCTGGCCTGCGCGACGCGCTCGCGCTTGTACGCCTCCGAGGGATGCGCCGGCGCCTGCGTGGGGCCCTGGACGGACTTCTCCGGGTCCTCGCAGGACAGCGGCGCGGACCGGCCCACCCCGCGCGGTGCGTAGCCGACGAGGTCGTAGGCCCCCGCGATCCGCTTCCACCAGGGGAGCAGGCCGATGAGCGGGAAGTACGTGCCGTCGGCGCCCGGCCCGCCCGGGTTGTGGACCAGGGCGCCCTGCCGGGGCACCTCGCGGCTGCCGTCGTCCGGGTCCTTCCCGGTGGCCCGGACGCGGCTGACGGCGAGTCCGATCTGCCGGCCGTGCGGGTGGGCGTAGTCGAGCGGGACGGTGACCGTGCCGCACTCGATGGTGCCGGGCAGGTCCTGCGCGTCGGGGCAGGCGCCGAACCCGATGCCCTCGGCCGCGGCGCGCGCGGCGGCCACCGCGGTGCCGCGCAGCTCGGCCGCGCCGGGGGCGTCCGGGGCCGGGGCGGCGGCCGGGGCGGCGGCATTCGGGGCGGCACCCGGGGCGGCGGTGGCGCTGCCGGTCGGCGCGACGGCCAGGGTGGTGAGCAGCAGGGACCCGGCGGCCGCGTGGACGACGGCAGTTCTCATCGCATGTTCCCCTTCGGTGCACGGCGGCGACGAAAGGGATGTTTCGTTCGGTGGTCGGGGAAGGCAAGCACCGTTCGCCGGTGTCGGCGTCAATGCCCCCGTGCGCCCCCGCGGCCCCGGTCCTGCCGAGGGTGCGGGTGCTCGCGGTGTGCGAAGGTCGCACGCGGATCCGGTTCACCGACCGCGCGGACGCCGCGCAGGGCGACGGAGGTGAGATACGTACGGTCGTCACCGGCCCCGCGGGTGCCGCGGGGCAGGGCGCCCAGCAGCACCCGTCGCGTGGCCCGGGCCAGCCGCACCACCGGCCGGTGGGACCGCGGCTTCGGCCCCGACCGCTCCAGCCACCACTCCCGCAGCTCCCGCCGGGTCCGCCCGTCCTCCGGCCGCCCGGCGAGCAGCAGGTGCTCCACGAAGTCCAGCGCGTCCCGCCGGTACCCCTCGGTCATCGGCCGGCTCTGCGCGTACGCGAGGAAGGCGGCCCGGTACCCCTCGCCGAGCAGCACCGGCAACTCGGGCGCCACCTTGGCGACGACGCCCGCCCGCTTCGCGGCCAACGCCCGCGCCTGCACCGCCATCCGTCCCCGGTCGAACCCCTCGGGCACGGGCGTCCCGGCGACCAGCGCGGACAGCACCGAGGTCTGCGCGAGCGCGAGGCGCTGCCGCGCGGGTTCACCGGAGCCGGGGTCCGGCGTGGACCCGGCGCGCGAGCCGGCTGCACCGGTGCCCTTCGCCGCCCGTGCCCCGGCCCGCACGGCCGCCCCCTTCTCCACCGCCTCCCGGATGGACGCCAACTCCCGCTCCAGTTCGCCCGGTTCGGGGAAGTTCTCGTCCCGCTCCAGCAGCACGCCGGGAGGGGAGACCCTGGACGTGAGGTCGGTGAGGATGTCCAGCACCGGTCGGGGAACGGGATGGGCGTGGCTGTCGTGCCAGACCCCGTCCCGCTCGACGCCGCCCGCGACATGGACGTACGCGATGGCCTCCAGGGGCAGTTCGGCGAGCGCCCGCGCGGGGTCCTCGCCGCGGTTGACGTGGTTGGTGTGCAGATTGGCCACGTCGACGAGCAGCCGCACTCCGGTGCGGTCGGCCAGCTCGTACAGGAACTGGCCCTCGGTCATCTCCTCGCCGGGCCACGAGAACAGTGCCGCGATGTTCTCCACGGCGAGCGGCACGGGCAGCGCGTCCTGGGCGATCCGGACGTTCTCGCACAGCACGTCGAGCGCGTCCCGGGTCCGTGGCACCGGCAGCAGGTGCCCCGCCTCGAGCCGCGGGGAGGCACTGAGCGGCCCACCCGCCCGGACGAACGCGATGTGCTCGGTGACCAGCGGCGCCCCCAGCGCCGTGGCCCGCTCGGCGAGCGCCGCCAGCCGCCCCGCGTCCGGCCGCTCCGCCCCGCCGAGCCCGAGCCCGACCCCGTGCGGCACGACGGTCACCCCGCGCTCGCGCAGCCGCAGCAGCGATGCGGGGAGATGCCCGGGACACACGTTCTCGGCCACCGCCTCGACCCAGTCGATCCCCGCCATCCCCTCCACGCCCTCGGCGATCTCCGGCCGCCACCCGATCCCCGCCCCCAGTCGCACCGTCATTCCCCCTCCTCCACCAGGCCCCCGTCGGCCGCCCTGTCGGGCGTGCCGTGGGTATGACCCCGAACGACACCTCCGAACCCGTCCCGGCCCACCTTCAGAGCAACATTTGAGCTTGGGGTGATCGGCCGGAGGCCGGACCATGGCGCTGACCGGAACACCGATCACTGTCTCAATCGCTTGACACAGTTCCTTCCGCGGCGGCCGCCACCGACAGCAAGGCGAAGCTCGCGGAACACGCGCGCGCCTACGCGGCTGCCGTCGGCCGGCTCGGTGTCTCGAACGAGGAGGCACTGGCGGCGATCCGTCATGCTCTCGCGAGTCTCGGCACCCACTGACACCGAGCAGAGTGTCAGCGCAGGGCCGGGTGGTCCGCCACCACGGTGCTGGAGCCGGGGGCGATCTCGGTGAAGCCCGCGTCGCGGACCAGGGGGAGGCCGCTGGTGGTCAGGGTCGGCCAGTGGGAGGGGGCGGCGGGGCGGACGGAGAGGGGGAAGCCGGCGTGGTGCCAGGCGGTGCGGTCCTCGTCGGTCAGCTCCCACCAGGCCAGCTGGCCGGTGTGGTGGTCGCCCTGTTCGTCAACTGATCCGGTCCACCGTCTCCAGGTCCCCCGTCGCCTCCGGGCGGCGGGGGACCTTTCGCATGCCCGGACTTAGGCTGCGGACGTGATTGAGACCATCGTGTTCGACGTCGGAGAGACGATCACCCGGGACGACCGCTACTGGGCGTCCTGGGCCGACTGGCTGGACATCCCCCGTCATACTCTGTCCGCTCTCGTTGGTGCCGTCGTCGCCCAGGGCGAGGACAACGCCGAAGCCCTCCGGCTGGTGCGGCCGGGCATCGACGTGGCTGCCGAGTACCAGGCTCGCGACGCCGCCGGCCGCGGGGAGAACCTGGACGAGAGTGACCTGTACGACGACGTCCGCCCGGCGCTGTCCGCGCTGCGTGAGCTGGGCGTGCGCGTGGTCATCGCCGGGAACCAGACACCGCGCGCGGGGCAGCTGCTGCGCGACCTGAGCCTTCCGGCGGACCTGATCGTCACCTCGGGGGAGTGGGGCGTCGCGAAGCCGCAACCCGCGTTCTTCCATAGGGTTCTCGAGGTCGCGCAGGCGGCCCCGGGCGCGACTCTGTACGTCGGCGACCATCCGGCCAACGACGTGTTCCCCGCGAAGGCGGCGGGGCTGCGTACGGCGCATCTTCGTCGCGGACCGTGGGGGTACCTGTGGGCGGACGACTCGGAAGTCGTAGCGGCGGCTGATTGGCGGATCGACAGTCTCACCCAGCTCACCGGCATCGTTGGCGGCTGACCGGCATGAAACGGCCCCACCAGCCGGATGGTTGGTGGGGCCGTTCCGTACACGCGGCGTGCAGACGCGAGTACCGTTCGGAGTGGACGCACCGAACTGGAGCCAGTATGCCCGCACACGCTGATGGCGGGGTAGGCTGCCGGATCGCCTACTACCGCAGCGTCATGCGGCCGAAGCTGACGCAGCAGCAGCTCGCCGACGCGGCCTGCGTCGCGCTCGGCACCATCCGGAAGATCGAGCGAGGCGAGCGAGGCGTCACCGACGCCACCCTGGAAGCCATCGCCGACGCTCTCGGTATCGACCCCGGCCGTCTGCGCACCGACCGAGGCACAGCGCACACCCGCGTCCACGACGCGCTGCCCGCGCTCTCTGCCGCGATCGCCACCTACGACGTCCCCGAGGACGGCCCTGTCCGCCCTCTGCAGGATCTGCGAACAGCGGTCACGGACGCCGCCCGGTGGCGGGTAGCAGCCCAATACACGCGGATCGTGCGCGCGTTGCCGGACCTGCTGACCGAGCTCGCCCGCGCCTACCACGGGGCTCCCGACGAAGACCGCGCCGAACTCGCCGCCCTCCTGGTCAAGGCGTACCGCTCCGCTGACGCTGTCGCCTACAAGTTCGGTGCCCGGGACCTGTCCGCCCGCCTGGTCGAACTGATGCGGTGGGCCGCCCCCGAAGCCGACGATCCGGCACTGACCGCGTCCGTCGCCTACGTGCGTACGGAGACCTTCTTCGCTGCCCGCGCCCACACGGCCGGCCTGCGTGCGTTGGAGCGGGCGCTGGATGCCGCACCTGCTCCGACGGCCGCCCCGGCGATCGCTGCCCGCGGCGCGCTGCACATGCGGGCCGCGGTCATCGCCGGACGGGCCCACGACGCCTCAGCCGCAGACCACCACCTTGCTGAAGCCCGCACGTTCGCCGACCAGGTCCCCGAGGATGTGTACTGCGGTACCGCCTTCGGCCCGGACTCCGTGAAGATCCACGAGGTGTCCGTCGCCGTCGGCCTCGGAGACGACCACGTCGGCCGCGCCCTGGCCGTCGCCAGCGAGTGGAAGCCGCCCAAGAATCTGCCGGCCGAACGCCGCTCCGCGTTCTACATCGAACTCGCCCGGGCGCAGCTATGGACCGGCCTGGCCGACGACGCCTTCGAGTCGTTGAAGGTCGCCCGGCACATTGCTCCGCAGCACACTCGCGAGCATCCGTGGGTCCGCGAGGACGCGGCCACGCTGCGCCGCTTGAAGCGTGCAGACTCGGAGACTCTTACCAACTTCGCGGAATGGTGCGCCGCCACCTGAGCGAGCTACCCCAACTACCCCTCGCCGGGGTACTTGTGGCTTCTCCCTTCCCCCACCATCTGTTGCACGCGCAGGAACCAGCAGATGGGAGCCGGGGATGTCTTATGTACTTCGGCCCGCGCCCACGGTCATCGACGGGCGTGTGAGCATCGTCCGACTGCACGGTGAGGCGTGCTTCGACTGTGGAGCCGTCAACCGGACCCTGCGCGCGGCTGGGCACGTCGTGGTCCGTGGCAGCACTCGCGTGTGGGAGATCTTCACGTGCGGGTGCCGCAGTCAGAGGGCCGCCGCGTGACCGGCGTACGGACCGAGACCCCGGCGACCGTCGCACAACGGTCCCGGGGCGTGGCCAACGCTGCAAGGAGCGTCGACACCATGAACGCTACAGTCCTCCGAAGGCCCGGGGTCAAGATGACCCTTCACGTCTACACCGTGGACCGGCACGGCAAGGTCCTCGCGGACCACGGCATCACCGTGGTCCGCGACCGCCAGACGCCGCCGATCCCGTTCACCGACGCGTACCCGCCGTGCCAGTGCCCGCGCCACCGGGCCGGACAGGCGGCCACCCGGTGACCGCCGCCCAGCCCCAATCGTCCGAGGCTGCACCAGTCGACATCGTCCCGATGCGGACTGCCGTGAGCCGGCTGCTCGCCGACGACGCCGTCCTGCCCACCGAGGAGGAGCTGGAGACACTGCTGCTCCAGCTGCGCGGGCATCTCATGCTGTTGATCCCCGAGGTGGAGACGACGGCCGCGAAGCTCCCCGACGGCAACATCCCCGGGCACTGCGCGCGGGCCTGCGTCGGCGAGGCGCGGATGAAACTCGGAGTGGAGCCACCCGCCTCGTTCCCCCGCCGGGTGGGGCACGCGCAGAAACTCGCCCGCGTCCTGCGCGCCCTCGTCGACCACAGCGAAACCCTGGACGGCGAGTCCCGGTGAGAGCCGTCGTCGGCCTCTTGGTCTACGTGGCCGTCGTCTCGGGCCCGGTGTTCGCCCTGGTGCTGGCGCGGACCCCGAACTGACGCACCCCCACGGCGACCGCAGGGACAGGGTCGCACCCC
This sequence comes from Streptomyces sp. GDS52, assembly GCF_052246875.1. Taxonomy (NCBI): domain Bacteria; kingdom Bacillati; phylum Actinomycetota; class Actinomycetes; order Kitasatosporales; family Streptomycetaceae; genus Streptomyces; species Streptomyces sp. GDS52. The sequence goes on along the minus strand of NZ_CM125966.1, from coordinate 1,254,945 downwards.
TCGAACGCCTCTCCCGTCGTGGTCCGCAAGCCGCGGCGGGAGGGGTCCCGCCCGTCCCGTCGAAGGACCGCAAGCCTTTGGCGGGACGGGTTCCACAGACCCCCGCCCCCAGGACCCCGAACCTTGGCAGGCCCGGCCCTGGGGGCGGGTTCATCCCCAATAAGAGAGGAAGATCCGTTGTTCGTTCACTCTGACCGATTCCCGGTCTCGTCGCCGCTTCCGTCCGGCGTGCCCACCGCCGCCCCGTGGGGTGTCAGCCGTATGGCTCCCTACCCGACGATGGCTCCCGACTACGCGCGTGCCGAACTCGACCCGACCACCCAGATCGCCGTCTTCTTCAACGAGGCCGGCCAGGTCGTGGAGATGGGCAAGCACGGCACCAGCACGGGCACCCGCCCGTCCACGGGCACCAGCCCTGACGGGTCCGGCGGTACGTCGGACTCCGACACGGGGAGCGACAGCGACCAGTGAGTGAGCCGCGTCCGGTGTTGGTCGTCACCAGCCTGCACGACCCCACCGTCGACGTGGTGATCCGCGAGCTGCACGACCGGGATGTCCCGGTCGTGCGGCTCGACTCGGGGGATTTCCCCGCATCACTGTCGGTGGAGGCAGAGATCACCTCGAGCGGCTTACAGGGCCGCCTTCACACTCCGTCCCGCACGGCCGATCTGGCGAACGTGCGGGCGCTGTACTACCGGCGCCCGTCGGGCTTCGCCTTCCCCCACCTGAGCAAGCAGGACGCCCAGTTCGCCGTCACCCAGGCCCGGTACGGACTCGGGGGCGTACTCGCCTCGCTGCCCGGCTGCCTGTACGTCAACCACCCCCACCGCATCGGAGACGCAGAGTTCAAGCCCTCCGGCCTGGCCGCCGCGGCGGCGGCCGGCTTCCTGCTCCCGCCCACGCTCGTCACGTCCAGCCCCGACGCAGCGCGGGCCTTCATCAAGCAGCACGGCCCGGTCATCTACAAGCCGCTGCACAATCCGGTGTACTTGGTCGACGGCATCTCCAACGTGGTGAAGGTCGCCGAAGTGGCTGCCGAGGACATCGACGACAGCGTGGCCGGGACGGCGCACTTGTTCCAGCAGCGGGTCGACAAGGCCGCGGACGTGCGGGTCACCGTCATCGGCGAGACGGTCTTCGCCGTCCGTATCGACTCGGATCTGCTGGACTGGCGCACCGACTACAGCCGCCTGCGCTACAGCGTCGACACGCCCCCGCCCGGTGTTACCGAGGCCCTGCACGCCTACCTGTCCCACTTCGGTCTCGTCTTCGGCGCTTTCGACTTCGCCGTCGACCACGAGGGCCGATGGTGGTTCCTCGAGTGCAACCCGTCCGGCCAGTGGTACTGGCTGGAACACGAGACCGGCCTGCCGATGCTCGCGGCCATGGCCGACCTCCTGGAAAGGACGACCCGCTGATGACCGACATGGACTCCACCGCCCTACGTTGGGCGCTGGCAGACCACCTCGCCGCAGACGGTTCCCTGCGCACCGAGCCGTGGCGGAAGGCCGTCGAAGCCGTGCCCCGGCACGAGTTCCTGCGCGGCGGCTTCTTCGAGCGGTCCGCAGATGCCTGGCGGCCGGTGCTGGCCGATACCGACGGCTGGCTTGAGCGCTGCTACGCGGACGAGTCGCTGGTCACCCAGATCGCGGGCACCATCGTTCCCTGCGATATCCGCGGTGAGATCCTGCGCGCCCCCACTTCGTCCAGCACGCTGCCTAGCCTGGTCGTGCGGATGCTGGAAGATCTCCAAGTTGAGGAAGGCCACCGGGTGCTGGAGATCGGCACCGGCACGGGCTACTCCACTGGGCTGCTCTGCCACCGGCTCGGAGACGACCTGGTGACATCGGTGGAGGTGGACGCTGAGGTGTCCCGCCGGGCCGGCGCCGGTCTGGGCGCCTGCGGCTACTTCCCGGAGTTGGCCGTCGGTGACGGCTTGGTCGGGCACAAGGACGGTGTCCCATACGATCGGCTGGTCGCCACCTGCGGAGTGCTGGAGCTACCGTACGCCTGGATCGAGCAGACCAAGCCGGGCGGAATCGTCCTCGCCACCGTGTGCGGCTGGATGCATTCCTCAGAGCTGGCCCGGCTGACCGTCGGTGATGACGGGGTGGCCCACGGCCGGTTCCTCGGGGGGCAGATCTCGTTCATGCTCGCCCGGCCGCAGCTGCCGCCACCGCTCGGCATGCTCCCCGACCTCGAGTCCGGGGAGGAGCGGTCGGCCCGGCTCGGTGCCGACGTCCTGAACGGCTGGGACGCGCGGTTCGTTGCCCAGCTCGCGGCCCCGCGCGCTCAGCGTCTGAGCCTGACGCTCGCCGACAAGACCCAGCACGTCATGGTTGACGTGGAGGCAGGCGCCTGGGCAGCTCTCACCAGGGAGGGTGAGCAGTGGACCGTCCGCCAGGGCGGGCCTGCGCAGCTGTGGGACCAGGTTGAGGACCACTTGCTCCGCTGGCGGGCGGACGGCTCTCCGGCCCCGGACCGCTTCGAGGTCATCGTCACGCCGGAGGCTCAGAGGATCACCTGGCCGAAGAGCTGACGGCTCCCTGACCGGCCCCGCTCGTCTGCTTGCCCCGTGGCGGATGGGCGGGGCCTCTTCGTGCCTGGGGTCAGTCGGTGAGGACGGAGACGCGGGTGCCGATTACGGCGGCGATGCGCAGCAGCTCGCTGTAGCGGGGGTCGGCCTCGCCAGACTCGATGCCCTGGAGGATGCGGCGGGGGTCCCGGTGGCTTCGCTGAGGGATTCCTGGGTGTGGTGGGCGGCGGCGCGCAGGTCTCCGATGCGTTCGCCCAGCTCCCGGCGCCGTTCGATGACCCAGTCCGGGTGCTCACGGGGCACTCGACAAAGCTGGACGGCCCGTGTTCAGACGTCAGCGTCAGCCTTGGCGCTTTTGGTGACAGGGCGTCAGGTGTTGGTGTGCTGCCCTGCCGGGGTCCGCAAGCTCCCGGCGGGGCGGCGAGGAGGGACGCAGGAGTTCACCGGAGGGCCGGGTGGTCCGCCACCACGGTGCTGGAGCCGGGGGCGATCTCGGTGAAGCCCGCGTCGCGGACCAGGGGGAGGCCGCTGGTGATCAGGGCCGGCCAGTGGGAGGGGACGGCGGGGCGGACGGAGAGGGGGAAGCTGGCGTCGCGCCAGGCGGTGCGGTCCTCGTCGGTCAGCTCCCACCAGGCCAGCTGGGCGGCGTGGCCCGCCTGGGCCATGGCCTTGCCCGCCGACATGTCGAGGTCGGGGCTGAGCCACAGGACGGGGGCGGTGGGGTCCGCCGGGGGCACGGGCTCCCGGTCCTCCAGGTCGGTGCCGGAGACCTGGAGGCGGGCCAGGTCCTTGGGCCAGCCGTCCAGCGGGACCGGCGGGAAGACGCGGACCTCCGCCGACGTGCCGGTGACCGTGATGCCCGGCAGGGCCTCCGCGCGGCGCCACTCCGCGCCGCGGGCCCGGCGCACCACCTTGCGGATGCGGGCGTCCTGCCAGTCGCGCATCACCCGCGCCCACTCGCCCTCGCCCGTCGACCGCTCGTCGGCCAGCATCACCAGGACCGCGCGGGCCGCCGTCTCCAGCGCGTCGGTACGGGCCGGGGGTGCGGCCCGCTCGATGCGCGCCACCAGCGGCAGCACGAACTGGGGTGCCGCGTCACGGGCACTGGACTCATGACGGAAGGGGCTGTCGGTGGCAGGCGTCCGGTCGTTGTTCACTGGAACAGTCTGCCAAGTCACCGGGCACCGGCCACCGTCACCCCGAGCAGGACGTGCGCTCGGCCTCGGTCTTCGACAGCCGGGAGCAGATGGACCGGCTCGCGGAGATGGGCATGGCCGAGGGGCTGAAGCAGGCGATCGGCCCGATGGACGACCTGCTGGCGGCCTGACCCGCGTACGGGCCGCGTACGGACCGCGCGGGGGCGGCCGGGGCTCTCCCCGGCCGCCCCCGCGTCCGTCACCGCCGCCAGGGGCCGGTGACCGCGAACGTCGTGCCGGGGGAGTAGCAGTTGACGTACATCGTTTGGCCGTCGGGGGAGAAGGCGACCCCGGCGAACTCGCCCCACTCCGGTTTCTCGGGCGTGCCCACGTTCTGGCGGTTGCGCGCCATCGCGTACACCTCGCCGCGCCGGGTGACGCCGTAGACGTGCTGCGCGCCGCCGCCGTCCTCGCAGACCATCAGGCCGCCGCTGGGGGCGAGGCAGATGTTGTCCGGCGACTCGCCGGGCAGTTGCACGTCGGTGTCCGGCCCGAAGACGATCACCAGCGTCAGCCGCCGCCGGTCCGGGTCGTAGCGCCAGATCTGCCCGTAGTGGTCACCGGCCGACCCCTCGGCGCTGCGGGCGAAGGACGACACGAAGTACACCGACCGGCCGCCCCAGTAGCAGCCCTCCAGCTTCTGCGCGTGCGTGATGCCGCCGGCGCCGAAGTCCTGGAAGCGGATGGGGGTTTCGGCGGCCTGCGGGTCCGGCACGTCCACCCACTCGACGCGGTCGAAGCGCGCGCCCGTCTCCTGGATCGAGGACAGGTCGGGCACCCCGGGCACCCGCATCGCCTGGAGCCGGCCGCCCGCGCGCAGCGAACCGGTGCCGCCGAGCGGCTTGTCCGGCAGGAAGCGGTAGAAGAGCCCGAAGGGCCGTTCGAACGCGTCCTCCGTCTCGTAGACGACACCCCGCTGCGGGTCGACCGCGACCGCCTCGTGCTGGAAGCGGCCCATCGCGGTGAGCGGCACGGCACCCGTGCGGCGCGGGTCGGCCCCGTCGACCTCGAAGACGAAGCCGTGATCCTTGGTGTAGCCGTTGGTGCCCGCCTTGTCCTCGGTCTCCTCGCAGGTCAGCCAGGTGCCCCAAGGCGTCGGCCCGCCCGCGCAGTTGACGGCGGTACCGGCGATCGCGACCCGTTCCGAGAGCACCCGGCCACGGGAGTCCAGGGTCAGTGCCGTACAGCCGCCCTTGCCCTGCGGGTCGTACGTCAGCCCGTCGATCACCGGGACCGGGGCCCTGCCGTTGGCCCGGTTCTCGTGGTTGCGGACGAGATGGACGCGGCCGTGCCCGCCCGCGAAGGCGGCCATGCCGTCCGGGTTGGAGGGGACGGGGCCCTCGCCGGAGCGCAGTGCGTCACCCTCGCGGGAGAGCACCCGGTAGCGGAAGCCCCTCGGCAGGTCGAGCAGCCCGTCGGGGTCGGGGACGAGGGGGCCGTAGCCGTGGTGGCCGAGGTTCTGCGCGGCGGCGGCAGCGGGGGTGAACAGCTCGGAGAGGGAGCCGGAGAACGCGATGCCGATTCCCAGGGCGCCGGAACGGGCGAGCAGGTGGCGTCGTGTCGTGGGGGAGGGGCCGGTGGCGGATCCGGCGGACTCCGTGGGTCCGGTGGGCTCAGTGGTCCCTGGTGCGGTCATGGTGGGGGAACCTTCCTGCTGGCGGACAGGAACTGTGACCCGCCGTGTCTATCACCTGCCGTGAGTCACGGGAACCACGCGTGAAGCAGGTGTCACGGGCCCGGGGACCGGTCGGGTGGCGGCCCCGGTTCGTCGGGGGGTGGTCCCGGTTCCTTCAGGGCGCGCTCCGTCGGCGCAGGCTGCTGGGCGGACCGTTCCAGGAAGCGCAGCAGCTCCACCGGGAAGGGCAGCACCAGGGTGGAGTTCTTCTCCGCGGACACGGCCACGATCGTCTGCAGCAGTCGCAGCTGCAGCGCGGAGGGGGTGTCCGCCATCTGCTGGGCGGCCTCGGCCAGTTTCTTCGACGCCTGCAGTTCGGCGTCGGCGTTGATGACCCGGGCCCGCCGCTCGCGGTCGGCCTCCGCCTGCCGGGCCATGGACCGCTTCATGGTCTCGGGCAGCGAGACGTCCTTGATCTCGACCCGGTCGATCTGCACGCCCCAGCCGACCGCCGGGCTGTCGATCATCAACTCCAGGCCCTCGTTGAGTTTCTCCCGGTTGGACAGCAGGTCGTCGAGGTCGCTCTTGCCGATGATCGAGCGCAGTGAGGTCTGCGCCATCTGGGAGACCGCGAACCGGTAGTCCTCGACGTTGACGAGTGCGGCGGAGGCGTTGACGACCTTGAAGTAGACGACCGCGTCCACCCGCACGGTGACGTTGTCCCGGGTGATGCCCTCCTGCGCGGGCACCGGCATCGTGACGATCTGCAGATTGACCTTGTGCAGCCGGTCCACCCCGGGAAGGATCATGGTGAACCCGGGTGGGCGCTCCCCGCCGCGCAGCCGGCCGAGCCGGAAGACCACGCCGCGCTCGTACTGCTTGACGACCCGCGCCGCCGCGGTGAGATAGACGATGCCCGCGGCGCCGGTGGCGACGACCGCGGTGATCAGCTCCTCGACCATGACGACCTCCCGTTCAGAGGCCTGCTCCCTGAGCATGTGCCCGCTTCTGCCACGATATGCCCGGTATCGGGTCCGCGGCCACGGTCCGAGGTCGAGGGCTCGGGGTACCGGGCGCGGGGGCACCCGGCCCCGGGGCTACGGGGCCCCGGTGAGCCGGCCGGCGTCCCGGGCCAGCGCGGTGAGCCGGGAGATCGCCCGGAAGTACTTCTTGCGGTAGCCGCCCTTCAGCATCTCCTCGCTGAACAACTGGTCGAAGGGCAGCCCCGAGGCGAGTACGGGTACCTCGCGGTCGTAGAGCCGGTCGGCGAGGACGACCAGCCGCAGCGCCGTCGACTGGTCCGGTACCGGCCGCACACCGGTGAGGCACACCGCGGCGAGCCCGTCGGTGAGGGCGCCGTAGCGGCTGGGGTGCACCTTCGCGAGGTGCTCCAGCAGATCCGCGAAGCCGTCCAGCGAGGCGCCCTCGGTGGCGTACGCCGTCTTGGTCACCAGTTCGTCGGTGTACGGCGGCGGTGCCTCGGGCAGACCGCGGTGGCGGTAGTCCTCGCCGTCGATGCGCAGGGCGCGGAAGTGGGCCGACAGGCCCTGGATCTCGCGCAGGAAGTCGGCCGAGGCGAACCGGCCCTCGCCGAGCTTGCCGGGCAGCGTGTTGGAGGTGGCGGCGAGCGCGACCCCCGCCTCGACCAGCTTGCCGAGCAGGGTGGAGACGAGCACGGTGTCGCCGGGGTCGTCCAGTTCGAACTCGTCGATGCACAGCAGCCGGTGCCCGGAGAGCGTCCGCACCGTCTGCTGGAAGCCGAGGGCGCCGACCAGGTTGGTCAGCTCCACGAAGGTGCCGAACGCCTTGAGCGCGGGCTCGGCCGGGGTGGCGTGCCACAGGGAGGCCAGCAGGTGGGTCTTGCCGACGCCGTAACCGCCGTCGAGGTAGACACCGCGCGGGCCGGCCGGGGCGGGCTTCGCCGGCTTTCCGAAGCCGAACAGCCGGCGCCTGCCGGAACCGCCGCCCGGCGCTCCGCCGAGACCCGCCGCGAAGCCGTCGAGGACGCGCACGGCCTCGGTCTGGCTGGGCTGGTCCGGGTCGGGTATGTAGGTGCCGAAACGGACCGCGTCGAACCGGGGCGGGGGCACCATCTCGGCGACGAGCCGGTCCGCGGGGACGTGCGGCTCACGGGCGCACAGGGACAGCGGGGCCGCATCGGCCGAGGGAGCGAGCCCGGAGGCGGGGGAGGAGGACGACACGCTTACTCATGTTACGGGGCGTGGAACACTGCACGGCATGCGACGTCTCTTCCCTGTGACCGACGAAACAGCAGCTCCCGCCGGGGGGACGACCGGTACCTCCCGCGCGGGAGAGGGCCCGGAGGGCCGGGAGTGGAGCCTGGCCGAGCTGGCCGCCGCGTACGCCTACCCGGGGCCGGGGCCCGGTGGGGACCGGCAGCCGTGGCTGCGGGCCAACATGGTGTCCACGCTCGACGGAGCCGCCCAGCACGAGGGCCGCTCGCAGCCCATCTCCAGCCCGGCCGACATGCGCGTCTTCGGCACGCTGCGGGCCCTCGCGGACGTCGTGCTCGTCGGCGCGGAAACGGTTCGGCTGGAGGGCTACCGTCCGGCCCGCGCCCGTGCCGAGTTCGCGGCGGCGCGCGAGGCGGCCGGGCAGGGCCCCGCGCCGGCGGTCGCCGTGGTCTCCGCCGGTCTGGACCTGGACTTCTCCCTGCCGCTGTTCACCACCCCGCTGGTGGACACCCTGGTCCTGACCGGTGCCGCCGCGCCCCCCGACCGGATCGCCGCCGCCGAGGCGGCCGCCGGGACCCGGGTGGTGATCGCGGGGGACGGCACCGGAGTGGATCCGGCCCGCGCGGTGCGGGCCCTCGCGGAACGGGGGCACACCCGGCTGCTGACCGAGGGCGGGCCGCGGCTGCTGGGCCAGCTGGTGGCGGCCGGAGTGCTGGACGAGCTCTGTCTGACCGTCGCCCCGATGCTCGTCGCGGGTGACGCTCAGCGCATCGCCGGCGGACCGTCTGTGACACTTCCGAGTCGTTTCACGCTGAAATCGATGTTGGAGGAGGACGGTTTTCTTTTCACGCGGTACGCGCGGTCCTGACCGGACGGGCGGACCCGAGCCCTCCGGCGGTGTCCGGGAACGTCCAGGAGCACCCGGATGCGCGTTCAATGGTTACCGCTGGTCCGGTAATCGGCGGAATGTTCCGTTCCGCTTGGTGTCGCGACGGGCACACTGAATCCGGTGGTGCCCGTACGAGCACGGGCGGGACGGATTCCGCAGGGCCTGGCTCGGCCCACGGGGAGAGAGGGCCCACGGCCCTCCGAGGAGAAGGGGCGCCTGGTGTTCACAAGCGTACTGATGATCGAGAAGGCCCTGACGTCCGCCGACGTGGAGTTCGTCACCACCTTGCACGGCGACGAGGAGGTCGCCTTCCAGGTGCTGCTCCAGCCGCGCGGCGAACAGGCGGACCGGCTGCTGAGGGCCATCGACGACGTGGCCCTCGGCGAGCTCGACGACGCCGTCCGGGAGGCGGAGACACCCGAGGGCGAGGACGCCAGGACGACGGGGGAGCGGGCACTCGAGGTGTCCTTGCAGGCCCTGCGCGCCGCCGGCCACGAGGCCGACGGCCGGCTGATCGAGAACCATCCCCTGGACGTGCTGAGAACGATGGTCCAGGAGACCGGGGCGGACGAGGTGATCGTGCTCACCGACCCGCACTACGTGGAGGAGTTCTTCCACCGGGACTGGGCCTCCCGGGCCCGGCACAAGGTGGGCGTACCGGTGCTGAAACTGTTCTCGCACAGCAAGGCATAGGCTGGGTCGGCGTCCTATGGACGAGGGCGCGAGAACACTCGTCACCACTGGGGAGAAACACGCATGGCACCCGGCCTTCCTACCGCTATGGACCGACCGCACTTCATCGGCATCGGCGGCGCCGGGATGTCGGGCATCGCGAAGATCCTCGCGCAGCGCGGCGCCGAGGTGGCCGGCAGCGACGCCAAGGAGTCGGCCACCGCCGAGGCGCTGCGCGCGCTGGGCGCCACGGTCCACATCGGGCACGCCGCCGGCCACCTGGCCGACGACGCGAGCTGCGTGGTCGTCTCCTCGGCGATCCGTGAGGACAACCCGGAACTCGTCCGCGCGGCCGAACTGGGCGTGCCCGTGGTCCACCGTTCCGACGCGCTGGCCGCCCTCATGGACGGCCTGCGCCCGATCGCGGTGGCCGGCACCCACGGCAAGACCACGACCACCTCGATGCTGGCCGTCTCCCTGACCGAGCTGGGCCGCCGCCCGTCGTACGCGATCGGCGGCGACCTGGACGCGCCCGGCTCCAACGCGCTGCACGGCGAGGGCGAGATCTTCGTCGCCGAGGCGGACGAATCGGACCGCAGCTTCCACAAGTACGCCCCCGAGGTCGCGATCATCCTCAACGTGGAACTGGACCACCACGCCAACTACGCGTCGATGGAGGAGATCCACGAGTCCTTCGAGACGTTCGTCGGCCGGATCGTGCCCGGCGGCACGCTGGTGATCTCGTCGGACCACGAGGGCGCGCGGGAACTGACCCGGCGCCTGCGCGCCTCGGCAGGGTCGGCCGGCTCCGTCCGGACGGTGACGTACGGGGAGGCGCCCGACGCCGACGTACGGGTGACGTCGGTCGTCCCGCAGGGGCTGAAGAGCGAGGTGACCGCCGAGTTCGAGGGCGCCCCGCTCACCTTCACGGTGTCCGTCCCGGGCCGCCACTACGCGCACAACGCGGTGGCCGCGCTCGCCGCCGGCGTCGCGCTCGGCATCCCGGCCGGCGAACTGGCCCCGGCGCTGGCCGCGTACACCGGGGTGAAGCGGCGCCTGCAGCTCAAGGGCGAGGCGGCGGGCGTCCAGGTCATCGACTCCTACGCGCACCACCCGACCGAGATGACCGCCGACCTGGAGGCGATGCGCGCCGCCGCGGGCGACGCCCGCATTCTGGTCGTCTTCCAGCCGCACCTGTTCTCCCGCACCCGGGAGCTGGGCAAGGAGATGGGCCAGGCCCTGGCCCTGGCCGACTCCTCGGTGGTGCTGGACATCTACCCGGCCCGCGAGGACCCGATCCCGGGCGTCACCAGCGAGCTGATCATCGAGGCGGCGCGGGCGGCCGGCGCGGACGTGACGCCGGTGCACGACCAGGCGGAGATCCCGGACGCGGTGGCGGGAATGGCGAAGCCCGGCGATCTCGTTCTCACCATGGGAGCGGGCGACGTCACCGACCTCGGCCCGCTGATCCTCGACCGTCTCTCGAAGTGAGACGCGCAAGAAGCACGCAGCAGCAGAAGCGAAGGGGCTGAAGGCTCATGTCGTACGACGTGGAGAAGCCGGACGAGCAGTGGCGCGCGGAGCTGTCGCCGTCCGAGTACGCCGTGCTGCGCCAGGCGGGCACGGAGCCGGCCTTCACCGGTGAGTACACCGACACGAAGACCGAGGGCGTCTACGCGTGCCGTGCCTGCGGCGCCGAACTGTTCACCTCGAAGACCAAGTTCGAGTCGCACTGCGGCTGGCCCTCCTTCTACGACCCGCGGGACTCCGAGGCGGTCGAGCTGATCGAGGACCGGTCGCACGGCATGGTGCGCACCGAGGTGCGCTGCTCCCGCTGCGGCTCCCACCTCGGGCACGTCTTCGAGGGCGAGGGCTATGCGACGCCCACGGACCAGCGGTACTGCATCAACAGCATCTCGCTGAGGCTGCGGCCCACCGAGGGCTGATCCGCGCGGACGCGCGCCGAGTCGCGCCGGGCCGTGGTGACGGGGGAGGGCCGCCGGGAATCCCGGCGGCCCTCCCCCGTCGGGTGGTTTCCCGAGGTCGGGGCGGGGCAGGTGGCCGCGTAGCGCGGGGGCGTGTTCCCCGGGCGCTGTCGGAGATGCCGTCTACACTCGACCGGCGGCAGACCGCGCGGCCGGCTCGGCCGGAAACTTCCAGCCACCCGAAGGGTGTTCGGCGTCTTGATACGGATCGACTCAGTGACGAAGCGCTACCCGGACGGCACGGTGGCGGTGGACCGGCTCTCCCTGGAGATCCCCGACCGCTCGATCACCGTTCTGGTCGGGCCGTCGGGCTGTGGCAAGACGACCACCCTGCGCATGATCAACCGCATGGTCGAACCCACCGAGGGAACGATCCTGCTCGACGGTGCGGACAGCCGGCGGCAACCGGTCACCACCCTGCGCCGGTCCATGGGGTACGTCATCCAGAACGCCGGACTCTTCCAGCACCGCACGATCGTCGACAACATCGCCACCGTGCCGCGCATGCTCGGCTGGGGCAAGCAGCGGGCCCGGGAGCGGGCGGCGGAGCTGATGGAGCGGGTGGGCCTGGACACCGCCCTGGCCAAGCGGTACCCGTACCAGCTCTCCGGCGGCCAGCAGCAGCGCGTCGGAGTGGCACGCGCGCTCGCTGCGGACCCGCCGGTGCTGCTGATGGACGAGCCGTTCTCGGCCGTCGACCCGGTGGTCCGCAAGGGGCTGCAGGACGAACTCCTCAGGATCCAGGAAGAGCTGGGCAAGACCATCGTCTTCGTCACGCATGACATCGACGAGGCGGTCAAACTCGGCACCATGGTCGCCGTACTGCGCGAAGGCGGCCGGCTCGCCCAGTACGCGCCGCCCGCCGAGCTGCTGTCCGACCCCGCGGACGCGTTCGTCGAGGACTTCCTCGGCGCCGACCGGGGCATCCGGAGGCTCTCCTTCCTCACCACCGCCGCGCTGGAACTGGCCACCGACACGGTGATCCCGCCGGACGCCACCGCCGAGCGGATCGGCGCCTCGGACGCCCCCCACCTCCTGGTGACCGACGGCGAGGGGCGCCCGCTCGGCTGGTCCGAGCCGCGCCGGCTGACCGCCGGGGACATCCGCCCCGACCGGCTCCTGCCGTACGGGCGGCCGTTCGTGCCTGGCGTGGACTCGCTGCGGGTCGCGCTCGACTGCGCGGTGCTCTCCCCCACCGGCTGGGCCGTCGCCGTGGACGACACCGGCCGGGTGCGGGGCGTCGTCTCCCAGCAGACCATCGGCGACGCCATCCGCACCGCCCACCGAGGCGGCCGCACCGGCGACGAGAAGGTCGCCGGATGAGCGGCTTCTTCGACATCCCCAGCGACCTCCAGCACAGCTGGGCGGGCCTGATCGGACTGCACCTGAGGGAGGCGCTGATCCCGGTCGCGGCCGGACTGCTGCTCGCACTGCCCGTCGCCCAGCTGTGCGGACGCTTCCGCTGGCTGTACCCGCCGGTCCTGGGCATGACGACCGTGCTGTACGCCATCCCGTCGCTGGCGTTCTTCGTCGTCCTCATCGACTACACCGGCCAGACCGAACTCACCGTGATGATCCCGCTGGCCCTGTACAGCCTGGTGGTGCTGATCCCGGCGATCGTCGACGGGGTGCGCGCGGTGCCACCGGAGACGCTGGCCGCGGCCACCGCCATGGGCTTCGGCCCCCTGCGCCGGTACACCCAGGTGCAGTTGCCGATCGCCGCCCCCGCCATCATCGCCGGCCTGCGGGTGGCCACCGCGTCCAGCATCTCCCTGGTCAGTATCGGCGCCCTGATCGGCAATCAGGGCGCCCTCGGCAACCTGCTCGCGGCCGCGCAGAAGTACGACCGGCCCGAACTCGCGGTGAACTCCGTCATCACGATGGCCGTGCTGGCGATCCTGTGCGACGCGCTGCTGGTCCTGCTCAGGGTCCTGCTCACGCCGTGGATGCCGCGCGGCACACGGCAGGGACCCGCAGCACGCCCCGAGCCGTACGGAGCCGGGAGCGCGACCCGGTGAACATCCTCGACTTCATGAACGCCTTCTTCAGCGACAGCGCCCACTGGCACGGCTACGACGGCATCCCGCAGCGCTTCCTCGAACACATCCGGTACTCGCTGCTGGCCCTCGCGATCGCCGCCGCGATCGGCCTGCCCGTCGGCCTGCTGACCGGGCACACCGGCCGCGGCGGGAACGCACTCGCCTTCATCGCCAACGCCGCCCGCGCCCTGCCCAGTTTCGGCCTGCTGGTGCTGGTGGTGCTGCTGATCGGCTTCGGTCTGCTGCCCGTCATGATCCCGCTGGTCGTGCTGGCCGTCCCGCCGATCCTGGTGACCACCTACGAGGCCGTCCGCACGGTGGACCCCTCCCCGGTGGACGCCGCCCGCGGCATGGGCATGCGCGAGTCGCACATCCTGTTCCGGGTCGAGGTGCCGGTGGCGCTGCCGCTGATCCTGAGCGGGCTGCGCTCGGCGGCCATCCAGATCGTGTCGACGGCCACCATCGCCGCGTACGTCAGCCTGGGCGGCCTCGGCCGGTACATCATCGACGGGCTCTACCAGCGCGACTACGAGAAGGTGGTCGGCGGGGCCACCCTGGTGGCGGCCCTGGCCCTCGTCACGCTCGCGCTGTTCTGGGCGGCGGGACGGCTGCTGGTGTCACCGGGCGTACGGCGGCGCTGAACCGGCCCCGGACGCACGGGCGGACGAGTGGCAACCGTGATCCGGCCGCGCTTGACGGCCGTCAACCGGCTGGATTGGATCGACGGATGACTTCTACCGTGAAGAGCAGCAGGTCCAGGACGAGGCACACCGGCGCGGCGCTCGTCGCGCTCAGCGCCGCGACGGCGCTGCTCGCGGGCTGTTCGTCCGGCGACACCTCCGGCAATCCCCTCGAGGAGGAGAAGGCGGAGGCCGGCACCGTCGTCGTCGGCTCCAACAACTTCGCCGAGAGCACCCTGCTCGCCGACATCTACGGCGAGGCGCTGAGGGCCAAGGGCCTCGAGGTCACCTACAAGCACAACATCGGCAGCCGGGAGACGAGCTACGGCCTGCTGAAAAACGGTTCCGTCACCGTCCTGCCCGAGTACAACGGCTCCCTGCTCGCCTACCTCGACCCCGAGGCCGGACAGGAGTCCGCCGACGCCGTCAACGACGCCGTCAAGGCCAAGCTCGACAAGAAGCTGACGCTGCTGGACCCGTCGCCGGCCGAGAACAAGGACTCGGTCAGCGTCAACGCCCTGACGGCGAAGAAGTACGGTCTCACGGCGTCGTCCACCCTCGCCGAACTCAAGGACGTCGCACCGGAGATGGTGATCGGCGGCTCGCCCGAGTTGCAGACCCGGCAACAGGGCCTGAAGGGCCTGGAGTCCGTCTACGGGTTGAAGTTCAAGTCCTTCAAGGCGCTCGACGCGGGGGGCCCGCTCACCCAGGCCGCGCTCACCGGCAACGAGGTCCAGGCCGCGGACGTCTTCACCACGGACCCGGCCATCGTCAAGGAGAAGTTCGTCGTCCTGAAGGACCCGGAGAACCTCTTCGGCTTCGCCAACGTGACCCCGCTGGTCCACAAGGACGCCCTCCCCCAGGAGGGCGTCGACGCGCTCAACGCGGTCTCCGCCGAGCTGGACACCGAGACCCTGCTCGACCTCGACACCCAGGTCCAGTCGGAGAAGAAGGACCCGCTGGACGTGGCGAAGGCCTGGCTGAAGTCGGCCGGACTGGACTGACCCCGCGCGGGGGTGCGGTGAACGGGCCGCACCCCCGCACCGTTCACCGTTCCTGAGCCGCCGCTGAGATCAGCCGGTCGAGCAGAGCGATCAGTACGTCCCTGGACGACTCGCGCTCCCGTGCGTCGCAGAGCAGCACGGGCACACCCTCCGGCAGGGTCAGCGAATCCCGGATGTCCTCGACCGGGTAGGGGTGCTTCCCGTGGAAGCCGTTCGCGGCGATGACGAACGGGATGCCCCGGCGCTCGAAGAAGTCGATCGCGGCGAAACTGGACTCGGGTCTGCGCACATCGAGCAGGACCACCGCGCCGAGCGCGCCGAGCGCCAGGTCGTTCCACATGAACCAGAACCGCTGCTGGCCCGGCGTACCGAAGAGGTACAGCACCAGGTCGTCGGAGACGGTGATCCGGCCGAAGTCCAGCGCCACCGTGGTGTCACGTTTCTCCTCGATGCCCTCGAGGTCGTCGACGTCCAGGCCCGCCATGGTCAGCGGCTCCTCGGTGCGCAGCGGGGCGATCTCGCTGACCGAGCCGACCATGGTGGTCTTGCCCACGCCGAAGCCCCCGGCGATCAGGATCTTGACCGTGTCGGGTGCCGGACGCCCGGCAGGTGCCCGAGCGGTGGTGTCAGAGCCGGCCAAGTCCGTCCCTCACTTTCTGCAGCAGATCCAGGTCCGGGGCGGTGCGGGTGACGTGGTGGGGCGGGCGGACCGTGATCCGGCCCGCCTCCAGCAGGTCGCAGAGCATGATGACGATCACGCTCATCGGGAGGTCGAGGCGGGCGGCGATCTCCGCCACCGCGACGGGCTCCGCGCACAGCCGCAGGATGCGGGTGTGCTCGGGCTGCGGCCGGGCGGCCGCCTCGGGCTGCGGATCGACCGCCGTCACCGTCGTGATGAGCGTGAAGTCGGCGCGGCTGGGCCGCGTCCGGCCACCGGTCAGGGTGAACGGTCGGACGAGCCGGCCCGCGACATCGCCTCCGCCCACCTCACGCGCCGGAGTCGGTGGCGGGGCCTGCGGTGCCCCGGGGCGCCGCGCTGAGGTGCTCGCCGATCTTCTTCACCAGCATGTTCATCTGGTAGGCGACCACACCGACGTCCGCGCCCGGCCCGGTCAGCACCACGAGGTGGGCGCCCGGACCGGCCGAGGTGAGGATCAGGTAGCTGTTGGCCATCTCGATGAGCGCCTGGCGCACCGGGCCGCCGCGGAAGTCCATGCTGACGCCCTTGCTGAGGCTCATCAGCCCGGACGCGGTGGCCGCCAGACGCTCCGCGTCGTCGCGCAGGAACCCGGTGGACTTGCTGACCACCAGACCGTCCTCGGACAGCACCACGGCCTGGTTCACCTCGGCGACCCGCTCCACGAGTCCGGTGAGCAGCTGGTCGAGCTGGGTGTGAGTGGCGGGTACGGGGCGTGTCATCTCTGTGTTCCTTCGTCGACGTTCAGCGGTCGGAGGGCGGATTCGGGAGCTCTCGGGAGCCGGCGGGGGCCCCGGAGGAGGCCGCCGTGTCGGTGGCGGCGGACGGCGGCACGGCGGCGTCGTCGGTACGGGGGGCGCCGGCCCGGGGGTCGCCGCCGTTCGCACGTGCCCGGGACGTGCCGCGCTGGAAACCGCCGAGGGAGGCGGCCGCGTGTTCCGCCGTGAAGTCCCCGGAGTCGTGCTCGGCGATGGGCGCCGCCACCTCCTCCCGCAGTTCGGCGGCCAGGCTGGTCTGCGGCACCCGGCGGGGGAGCGGGGTGAGTTTTCCGGGCCCGGGCGCGGCGGTGGCCGCGACTGTCTCGCTCGTCTCGGCCGTGTCGGCCGCTTCGGCGGCATCGGTCGCGGGGGGCCGGGCGTCCGCAGTGTTCTCGGGCTCCGGAGCGTCCGTGGCGTCCGTGGAGTCCGCCGTGTCCGTGGTGCCGGTGGTGGCCGCCCGGTCCGGGCCGGCCGCCGTGCGGTGTCCGTTCCCCACGACGGCGGGGGCGGCCTCGGCCCCGTGCGGCGCGTCGCACACCACGATGGTGTGCGGGAGCAGCACGATCGCCGTCGTCCCGCCGTACGGCGACGGGCGCAGGGTGACGGCGATGCCGTGCCGGTGGGCCAGCTGGGAGATCACGAACATGCCGAGCCGCAGGTCGTCGGCGAGGGCCACCACGTCGAACTGCGGGGGCTTGGCCAACTGGGCGTTCATCGAGGCGTAGTCGTCCTCGGACATGCCGAGTCCCCGGTCCTCGACCTCGACGGCGAGGCCCTTGGCCACCATCGCGGCACGCACCCCGACGGGACTCGGGGCGGGCGAGTACGCCGTCGCGTTGTCGATCAGCTCGGCCAGCAGGTGGATGACGTCGGCCACCGCGGGCGGAGCCAGCGCCACCTCCTCGTCGGTGTGCACCTCCACGCGCTGGTACTCGGCGACCTCACCGACGGCGCTGCGCAGGATGTCGATCAACGCGACCGGTTCGCTCCACGAACGGCCGGGCCGCTCACCGCTGACGATGACCAGGTTCTCCTCGTAGCGGCGCAACTGACTCGCCGTGGAGTCCAGTTCGTACAGTCCCTTGAGGACCTCGGGATCGGTGTGCCGGCGTTCCAGCGCGTCGAGCTTGCTGAGCTGGAGGTTGACGAGGTTCTGGCTCTGCCGTGCGATGCCCAGGATGATCTTCTGGAACCCGCGCCGGGTGTCCGCGAGTTCGACCGCCGTGTGCACCGCGGTGCGCTGCGCGGTGTTGAACGCCTGGGCGACCTGGCCGAGTTCGTCGTGGCCGTAGTCCAGCGCAGTGGTCGCCGACTCGGCGTCGACCCGCTCGCCCCGCTCCAGCCGGGCCACCACGTCGGGCAGCCGCTCCTCGGCCAGGCTGAGGGTGGCCATCCGCAGGCCGTGCAGCCGGCGGGACAGCGAGTGGGTGATCCGCCACGACATGCCGACGCACAGCAGCAGGGCGAGCAGCCCGCCGGCGCTGAGCGCCGCCGCGGTCAGCAGCAGACCGCGGGCCTCGGCGGCGCTGCGGGTGAGCAGCGCGTCGGTCTGCTGCCGGATCAGGGTGGCGTACTGCGGTGTGATCTTGGTCAGGGCCGCGTCCCACTGCTTCTGCGCGTCCGGCAGGCCGGCCGTGCCCTTCGCGGTGGGGTGGACGGCGAGGACCTCGTTCTCGATCTCCTGCAGGGTGCTCCACTGAGGGCTGTGCAGGATCTTCTCGGTCTGCGTCTTGGTGTCGCCGCGCAGGGACGGCACGATCTGGTCCTTGACCAGCCAGCGGCGGGTGGCGACCGTCCCCGCGAAGGCGGACCAGGACGGCTCGTCGAGTTCCCCGGACGGCCAGGCCAGGGTGAGCCGCGCGTCCTCCTGGGACACCAGTTCCGCCGCGTGCTCCAGCGAGACCAACGGCCTGGCCTGCGAGGTCAGATCGCCGTCGTCGACCTGCGACAGCTCCTGGAAGGCGTGGATCTGGTCGTCGATGATCGAGGTGTACTGGTCGAGCGCCTGCTCGGCGGTGATGTCGCTCGGCCTGTCCACCTGGCCCCGGTAGTACTCGAGGCTGCCCACCGAACCGAGCACCGAGTACAGCCGCTCCGACACACGGGCCGGCGCCTCGGCGATCGCGTCGGCCTGCCCGACCAGCTTCGCCACCGCCACGTCCGTCTTCTCGCGCTGCGCCTCGAGGGCGGCCCGGGACGTCTTGGGCGAGACCAGCCAGGCCGCGGACAGTCTCCGCTCCTGCTGCAACGCGAGGGTCGCCTCGGTACCCATCGCACCGGTCGACCGGCTCAGCTCCGTCTGCGCGCGGAGCTGAAGCCCCTCCGAGAACATCCGGATCGTCGTCACACCCCACATGGCGGCGAGGGTGACGCTGGGCACCAGAGCCAGCAGGACCAGCGAGAGACGTATGGAGCCGAGACGGCGCCGGGCACCTGTCCGTGGAGACATCGTCGTCCTAGAGCGGTCGGATCAGCGGGGATTGCGGGCGCGGAACAGTCGGGAACGGGCTGTGGACGGGCGGGTCGGACGCAGGTCCGGTCACTCCCGGGTGATGTGCGGGAGGTTGTCCGCACACGTGACCGTACAGCCCGTGCGTAACCGAGTTCCTGGGTACGTCCTCACCGGATGCGACCGTCACCGGGTTCCGTTGGCGGCGAACTCGGCGACCGAGGCGGCGTTGGACTTCGTGACGAACGCCGGGCCGGTGAGCACGGGAGACACCCCGCCGCCGCTGATGTTGCCGTTGGTCCGGTACAACCACAGCGCGTCCACGGCGAGATAGCCCTGGAGGTAGGGCTGCTGGTCGACGGCGAACCGGATGTCGCCCCGGCGGACGGCGTCCACCAGGTCCTTGTTGAGATCGAAGGTGGCGACGTGCGCCCCGGTGTCCGCCTTCTTGGCGGCGTCGGCCGCGATGAGGGCCTGCTGCGCGCCGTTGGCGACCACCTCGTCGATGGTCGGGTCCTGGCGCAGCCGGGCGGTGACGATGCCGGAGACGGCGCGTTCGTCGGTGCCGTCCACGTAGAGGTTCTCGGTCTCCCCGTCGAACGTCTTGCGCATGCCGGCGCAGCGCGCCTCCAGCCCGACGTTGCCCCGCTCGTGGATGACGCAGAGGGCGTGCTCGGCCTTCAGTTCGTTCAGCTTGTTGCCGACGGCCTGGCCCGCGACGCCGTCGTCCTGGCCGAAGTACTCCAGCAGCCCCGTCGACTTCCAGGCGCCGATACCGGAGTTGAGCCCGACCACGGGGATGCCCGCCTCGCGCGCCTCCTTCACCGCGCCCTTCATCGCCTGCGGTTTGGCCAGGGTGAGGGCGATGCCGTCCACCTTGTCGCGGACCGCGTCGCGCACCAGCTCGGCCTGGCCCTCCGGGTCCGCGTCGCTCACATAGGTGAGGTCGATGCCGTCCTTCGCCGCGGCGGCCTCGGCGCCCTTGCGCACCCTGTCCCAGAAGGCGTCCCCCTCGCCGCCGTGCGTCACCATCACGACCCTCGTCCCGCCACCGGCCGCACCCGCGCTCCCGGAGTCCGAGGAGTCGCCGGCCGCGTCGAAGGCGGAGCAGCCGGTCACCAGCAGACCGACGGCTGCCGCGAGCACGGCCGGGCGGACGGGCCGTCTCGGGAAACCGTGGGACGGGGGACGAGTGTTCATGAGGGAGCGGACCTCGCTGTACGGCCGAGCAAGTGAGGAGACGGAAGCAGGGGCGGAGCCGCGGGGTTTTACGCCGACCGGGTGACTCTCGCTGGCCGGAGCCAATCGCGTCGCACCACTGGTAGTCAAGTGAGGGACCACGTGAAGTGAGACGCCGCTGCCGCATTGTGATGAACGGTGAGTTCCGAGGTGGCAGGGGTGGCCGCCCACCGTCCGGCCGCCAACCGCACGGCCGGTACGGAACCCGAACAGGCCCGTCCGGCAGGTGCGGACGGACTTGATCCGGATCAACCCCGAAGGGTTTCCGGGGTGTTGGCGGGAAACGGCGACACGGTGCGACGAGTTCCGTCCGGATCCGCCCGCCGTTCTCCTGTGCCGACGCGGCTGCCACACTCAGATACCGGGCGTGCTGTTTTCTTTCGGCGTCCGGGATGGAATTGCCCGATGTGTACCGCACCGCGGGACGAACCGCTGAACGAGCACCGTCGCAGGGTGAGTTATCGTGTACGCGGGGTAAAAACAAACGGCATGACCCGTTCCTTTCCGGCTCAGGAGTTCAGTCGATGGCGAGGCAGGTACGCGCCGAGCAGACCCGCGCGACGATCATCACGGCCGCCGCCGATCTGTTCGACCGGCAGGGGTACGAGTCGACGAGTCTCAGCGACATCGTCGAGCACGCCCACGTCACCAAGGGAGCCCTGTACTTCCACTTCGCGGCGAAGGAGGACCTGGCCCACGCGATCCTGGAGCTCCAGTCCGCCACCTGCCGCCGACTGGCCAGGGACACCGAGACCCGCGGCCACACCTCCCTGGAGGCGCTGATGCGTCTCACCTTCTGCATAGCCCGCCTGTCGGCCGAGGACCCCGTGCTGCGGGCGGGGCTCCGGCTCGCCACCGGGGGCACCCGGCCGCGCCCTCCGCTCAGTCACCCCTTCGCCGAGTGGATGGACATCGTCACCGCGCGGCTCCTCGGCGCGGTCAAGGAGGCCGACGTCCACCCGGAGGTCGACATCGAGGTCGTGGCCCACTCCCTCGTCTGCTTCTTCATCGGCACCCGGGTCGTGGGCCGGTCCCGGGAACCCGTCGCCCGGCAGCCCCGCCGCACCGCGGAGATGTGGCAGATCCTCATCAGGGGCCTGGTGCCGGTGACCCGCAGGGCGCGCTATCTCAGCCTGGCCGCACGGCTGGAGCGGGAGATCGCCCCGGTGTGACCCGCCCGGCCGCCCCTGCCGCCGGTGCGGTCGCTCCCGCCCGTGCGGCCGGTCACGCCGGCCGGCGCCGCGCGTTACGGTGAGCCGCATGCCCGACACCCCCACCGCCCCCGTGCTCCTCGGCAACCGGCCCGGCTCGTTCCCGCACGGCGTGCTCGCCGAGCGGCACCCCGCGATCATCCGGCAGGTGCGCGACGCCTTCCCCTACGAGCCCGCGCAGCGACACGCGCTCGACGCACTGCTGACCCACTGCACCGAAGGCACGATCGAGGCCCTCCCCGCCGACGCCCACGACCGGGACCGCTGGACGGCCTGGGGGATGGACACATACGCCGGACAGTCCTGGTACGACGTGCCCTGGCTGTGGTCCGAGAGCTGGTTCTACCGTCAACTGCTGGGAGCGGTGGGTTACTTCGGCCCCGGCACCTGGCAGGGCATCGACCCCTTCCGCCCCTCCAAGCTCGCCGAACTCGACTCGCCCGAGACCGACGAGGAACTCGCCGCGCTCGACGACCTCGCCGGACGGCCCGCGGACGAACGGGGCCGGGCCCTGCTGCACGGCTCCCTCTGGGGAAACCGCGCCGACCTCGGCTTCCGGCTGTCCGCCGAGGGAACCGACCTCGCGGCGGCCGTTCCCGCGCTGGTGGCCGACGACAGCGAGCGCCTGTGGTCGCTGCTGGACCCCTCCCGCGCGGGCCAGGCGGGCACCCTGGTGCTGGTCGCCGACAACGCCGGCCGCGAACTCGTCCCCGATCTGCTGCTCATCGACCACCTGCTGGCCCACGGGCACATCGGCCGGGCGGTGCTGCACATCAAGCCGTACCCGTACTACGTCTCCGACGCCACCACCGCCGACGTCGTCGACGCGCTGCGCCGGCTGACCGACGCCGGGGCGGCGGCGGCCGGACACGGGCGACGGCTCCGGGACGCCCTCGCCGACGGACGGCTCGCCCTGCGCGCGCACCCCTTCTCCTGCTCCCCGCTGCCCTACGAGGAGATGCCGGACGACCTCCGCGCCGACTTCGCCCGGGCCGCCGTCACCATCGTCAAGGGGGACCTCAACTACCGTCGGCTGGTGGGCGACCGGCAGTGGCCGCCGACCACGCCGTTCGCGGAGGTCACCGGGTACTTCCCGGGACCGGTCGCCGCCCTGCGCACCCTGAAGTCCGACGTCGTCACCGGCCTGGCACCCGGTACGGAGGAGGCGCTGGTCGCGGCCGAGGAGCAACGCTGGCGCACCAGCGGTACCCATGCGCTGATCCAGGTGCGGACATAGCACGCCGAAACCCTTTTTCGGCGGATCGGCGAGGTTTCACGCGATGGTGTGATCATGGTCGGGCCGGTGGATGCCGCCACGGGCCCACGGGTAGTGCCCGGCCATGTCCTCAGTGCCCGCAGCAGCTTCAGCGTCCGCAGTGTCCTCGGTGTCTGCAGTGTCCTCGGTGTCCTCGGTGGCTCCAGCGAACCAGCCGTTCGAACTTCCGCACTTCTACCTGCCGCACCCCGCGCGGCTGAACCCGCATCTCGACCAGGCCCGCGCCCACTCGTCGGTGTGGGCGTGCGAGATGGGCATGCTGGAGGGATCCGGGGTCTGGAACCAGGCCGACCTCGACGCGCACGACTACGGCCTGCTCTGCGCCTACACCCATCCCGACTGCGACGGGCCCGCCCTCTCCCTCATCACCGACTGGTACGTGTGGGTCTTCTTCTTCGACGACCACTTCCTGGAACTGTTCAAACGCAGTCAGGACCGGGAGGGCGGCAAGGCCCACCTGGACCGGCTGCCGCTGTTCATGCCGCTGGACCCCGCGACCCCGGTCCCCCGGCCGCAGAACCCGGTCGAGGCGGGCCTCGCCGACCTGTGGGCGCGCACGGTACCCGCGATGTCCCAGGACTGGCGCGCCCGGTTCGCCCTCGCCACCGAGCACCTCCTCAACGAGTCGCTGTGGGAGCTGTCCAACATCAACGAGGGGCGGATCGCCAACCCCGTCGAGTACATCGAGATGCGCCGCAAGGTGGGCGGTGCCCCCTGGTCGGCGGGGCTCGTCGAGTACGCGACGGCCGAAGTGCCCACCGCCGTCGCCGGAACCAGGCCGCTGCGGGTGCTGATGGAGACGTTCTCCGACGCCGTGCACCTGCGCAACGACCTGTTCTCCTACCAGCGTGAGGTCGAGGACGAGGGGGAGAACAGCAACGGCGTGCTCGTCCTGGAGACCTTCTTCGGCTGCACCACGCAGGAGGCCGCCGACACCGTCAACGACATCCTCACCTCGCGGCTGCACCAGTTCGAGCACACCGCGTTCACCGAAGTGCCCGCGGTCGCCCTGGAGCAGGGCCTCGCCCCGCACGAGACCGCGGCCGTGGCGGCGTACGCGAAGGGGCTGCAGGACTGGCAGTCCGGCGGTCACGAATGGCACCTGCGCTCCAGCCGGTACATGAACGAGGGCGCGCGGCGGACCGGCCCGTGGGCGGGCCCGACCGGGCCCGGCACCTCGGCCGCCGACGTGCGGGGGCTGCTCGCCGCCGCGGGGACGGCGAGGCTGCGGGCCCACACCCATGTGCCGTACCAGAAGGTCGGTCCGTCCTTGATCCCCGACCTGCGGATGCCGTTCCCGCTGGAGCTCAGCCCGCACCTCGCCGCCTCCCGGAGCACCCTCGCCGACTGGTGCCGGCGGACGGGCATCCT
Source organism: Streptomyces sp. GDS52 (assembly GCF_052246875.1). NCBI lineage: Bacteria > Bacillati > Actinomycetota > Actinomycetes > Kitasatosporales > Streptomycetaceae > Streptomyces > Streptomyces sp. GDS52. Next base: position 1,231,133 of record NZ_CM125966.1, on the reverse strand, counting down.
CGCCGAAGGCGTGTGGGACGAGGACAAACTCGCCGCCTACGACCTCGCGCTGTGCTCGGCCGGACTCGACCCGGACGCCACTGCCGAGGCGCTCGACCTCAGCGCCCAGTGGCTCGCCTGGGGCACGTACGGCGACGACTACTACCCGCTGGTTTACGGACACCGCCGCGACCTGGCCGCCGCGCGGCTGACCACGGCACGCCTGTCGGACTGCATGCCGGTCGACGGCGAGCCGGTGCCCCCGGCGGCCAACGCCATGGAGCGGGCCCTGGCCGACCTGTGGGCGCGCACCACGGCGGCCATGACGCCCGGGGAGCGGGCCGTCCTGAAGAAGGCCGTGAACGACATGACCGAGAGCTGGCTGTGGGAACTGGCCAACCAGATGCTGCACCGCGTGCCCGACCCGGTCGACTACCTGGAGATGCGCCGGCGGACCTTCGGCTCCGACCTCACGCTCGGCCTGTGCCGGATGGGCCACGGCCCCGCAGTCCCGCCCGAGGTCTACCGCAGCGGCCCGGTCCGCTCCCTGGAGAACGCGGCCATCGACTACGCCTGCCTGCTGAACGACGTCTTCTCGTACCAGAAGGAGATCGAGTACGAGGGCGAGATCCACAACGCGATCCTCGTCGTGCAGACCTTCTTCGGCTGCGACTACCCGAGGGCCCTCGGCATCGTCCACGACCTGATGAGCCGCCGTCTGGACCAGTTCGAGCATGTCGTGGAGCACGAACTCCCCGTGCTGTACGAGGACTTCGAGCTCACTGCGGAGGCCCGTGCGATCATGCGGGACTATGTGCTGGACCTGCGGAACTGGCTGGCGGGCATCCTGAACTGGCACCGGAGCGTGGACCGCTACAAGGACGAGTGGCTCTCGGGCCGGGCCCACGGCTTCCTGCCGGACCGCACACCCCCGCTGCCCGTGCCTTCCCTCTCCTGAGAGGGGAGCGGGCGACACGACCGGCCGGCCGCGGCGGACCGGCTCGCGCGGCCCCCGTCCGCCGGGCAGGATGCTGCCCATGACCGTGCGTAGCCACATGTGGCCGTATGCAGCCGCACGCAGTCGCGCACGGCCCACAGGTACACCCCGGGAGGCCAGGATGACCGGCAGTACGCTCGCTCCCCTCACCGCCGAGGGCTCCGCCGCCCCTGTGGAGGGTGTACGGAAAGCGGTCATAGTGGACTGAGTGGCCCCAGACGTCCCGCACCGTCCATCGAACGACACCAGGCGCGACCATGACCCAGGCACCGACACCCACCGCGGACACCGTCCGCCGACTGGTCCGTACCCTCCTGAAGCACGAGGGGGGAGGCGCGGACACCGCCGCCGGGCCGGACGGAGTGGACGTGCGGCCCGCCGGCGAGGGCGCCGACCCCGCCACCTGGTGGGTCGGCACCCGTCATGTGCTGCGGCTGGCCCCCGACCGGGCGGCGAGCACCCGCAGGCGCCGTGAGCTGCGGCTGCGCGAACTCGTCCGGCCGCACGTCCCGGTCGCGGTGCCGTCGAGCACGGCGCACGGCGAGTGGGCGCCCGGCCTGGTCTACACCCTGGACACCAGGCTGTCCGGCGGGTCGGCGGAGAGGCACCGGGTGTCCGCCGGGGGCGAGGCCGACCTGGCCGCGCTGCTCACCGGGCTGCGCGAGGTGCCGGTGCGGCAGGCGGAGACGCTGGGCGTGCCGCGGGTCCCCCCTCGCTCCCTGGAGTCCCTGCGCCGGGCCGCCGGACAGGCCGCCGAACGGCTCACCGAGGCCGACGAGTTCGCCTCCGGCCGGCTGCGGCAGCTCACCCCCTCCGCCACCGCCCAGCTCATCGCCCAGCCCGCCTCGGCGGTCCTCGTCCACCACGCCCTCACCGGCGCGCATCTCGTGGTCAGCACCGAAGGCCGGGTACGCGGCGTCCTCGGCTGGGCGGAAGCGGTGATCGGCGACCCCGCCGAGGACATCGCCGGTCTGGCGTGCGCCGTGGGCTCCCCGGCCGCCGTACGCGCCGCCACCCTCGCCGGCTACGGCGCCCGCCCCTGTCTGCGCGGGCTCTGGCTGGCCCGCTGCGACAGCGTCCTGCGCCTCGCCGAGGCGCTCGGCGGCCGGGGCACCGACCCGCTGCCGCTGCTGCGGATCCGGCTGCGCCGGGCCTGGGAGGCGATCCTCCTGGAGCGGGTGACGGACCTCCGCGGCACCGACGACATGCCCTAGATCTGCGGCACCGACGACATGCCCTAGAGAGGTGCCCCGGAGACACGCCCCGGACGCACGCCCCGGAGACACGCCCGGCCGCCGGGGCCCGACGGCCCGGAGCCCCGACACCCCGACGCCCCGGCCTCAGTCCTGCAGCAGTACCACCGCGGACTCGCCGGGCAGGCGCAGCACCCCGTCGGCACCCGGTACGTCGACCGGTTCCCAGGCGGCGAGCACGCGCGCGCGGGGGACACCCAGCGCGATCGGGACCGGTTCGCCGCCCAGGTTCACGGCCACCAGCACGTCCCCGCGCCGGAAGGCCAGCCAGCGCCGCTCCTCGTCGTACACCACCCTGGTGTCGGCGAGGTCGGGGTCGGTGAGGTCCGGCTGAGCGTGCCGCAGGGCGACGAGCTGCCGGTACCAGGCCAGCACGCGCGCGTGCGGCTCGCGCTCCGGTTCCGACCAGTCGAGGCAGGAGCGGTCCCGGGTGGCGGGGTCCTGCGGGTCGGGGACGTCCTCCTCGGCCCAGCCGTGCGCCGCGAACTCCCGGCGCCTGCCGTCGCGCACCGCCGTGGCGAGCTCGGCGTCGGTGTGGTCGGTGAAGAACTGCCAGGGCGTACCGGCCGCCCACTCCTCGCCCATGAACAGCATCGGTGTGAACGGGGCCGTCAGGGTCAGGGCCGCCGCGCAGGCCAGCAGACCCGGGGAGACCAGCGCGGCCAGCCGGTCCCCCCGGGCCCGGTTGCCGACCTGGTCGTGGGTCTGGCTGTAGCCGAGCAGCCGGTGCCCGGCGACCCGCGTACGGTCCAGGGGCCGGCCGTGACGCCGGCCGCGGAACGCGGAGTACGTACCGTCGTGGAAGAAACCGCCGCGGAGCGTCTTGGCGAGAGCCGCGAACGGGGCGCGCGCGAAGTCGGCGTAGTAGCCCTGCGACTCACCGGTCAGCGCGGTGTGCAGGGCGTGGTGGAAGTCGTCGTTCCACTGCGCGTGCAGCCCGTGGCCGCCCGCCGCGCGCGGGGTGATGTCCCGGGGGTCGTTCCGGTCCGACTCGGCGATCAGGAACAGCGGCCGGCCGATGTCGGCGGCCAGCACGTCCACGGCCGCCGACAGCTCCTCGAGGAAGTGGTACGCACGGGTGTCCGCCAGCGCGTGCACGGCGTCCAGGCGCAGCCCGTCGATCCGGTAGTCCCGCAGCCACGCCAGCGCGCTCTCCACGAGGTACGTCCGCACCTCGTCGGAGCCGGGCGCGTCCAGGTTGACGGCGGCGCCCCACGGGGTGTGGTGGGTGTCGGTGAAGTACGGTCCGAACCGCGGGAGGTGATTCCCCGACGGCCCCAGATGGTTGTGCACCACGTCGAGGACGACGCCCAGCCCCAGGCCGTGCGCGCGGTCGACGAACCGCTTCAACGCCTCGGGCCCGCCGTACGGCTCGTGCACCGCCCACGGCGAGACCCCCTCGTACCCCCAGCCGTGACGGCCCGGGAAGGGGCACACCGGCATCAGCTGCACATGGGTGACCCCCAGTCCGGCGAGGTGCTCCAGCCGCCCGGCGGCGGCGTCGAGGGTGCCCTCGCGGGTGTACGTGCCCACATGCAGCTCGTACAGGACGGCGCCGGGCAGCGGGCGCCCGTCCCACGCCGCGCGCCAGGCGTACGCCTCGTGGTCGACGACCGCGCTCGGCCCGTCGGGCCCCTCCGGCTGCCGTCGCGAGCGCGGATCGGGCAGCACGGGCCCGTCGTCCAGGGAGAAGCCGTACCGGGAGCCGTCACGCGCGTCGGCCTCCCCGCGCCACCACCCCTCCCGTTCCGGATCGCGCGCCAACGCGCGCGCGACGCCGTCGCACTGGAGCGTCACTCTGCCGGCCTGCGGTGCCCACACCTCGAACTGCACGGACGGTTCCCCTTCGTCTGCTCACCGTGATGTAGCCCGTCCATCGTGCTGCATGGAAGACCGATCCGCCGGAGAATGATCCTTTTGCGACTGGTGTCGCCGCCGAAGGCGCGGGAACCGCGGGGACGGCCGGGAGGGTGCTCCTCCGGTCTTCTGGACAGCCCGCCCCGTGCTGGCCGACAATCAGCAGCGTGACGTCGTCCTTCGAGTTCAACACGTACCCCGCGCGGATCTCCGACGTGGAACGGGACAAGGCGCTGAAGGTGCTGCGGGACGGCGCCGCCGTGGGGCGGCTGTCCCACGACACGTTCATCCGGCGCATGGAACTGGCCCTCGCCGCCCGGTCTCCCGAGGAACTCGCCCCGCTCACCGCCGACCTGCCCACCGAGGGCCGCTTCTCGCGCGTGCTGTTCTCCTCCGTGGAGGCGGTCTCCGGGTTCACGGTACGGCTGCGCGGGGCGTGGCGGGCCGAGCGGCTGCCGAAGCTGCTGCTGCCCCATCCGGCGACCGGCCACCCGCTGCGCATAGGACGCGATCCCGCCAACGGGCTGCGGCTCAACCACGAGACGGTCTCCCGTGTGCACGCGGAGCTCCGACGGCAGGGCGGTCTGTGGGTGCTGCGGGACCTCGGGTCGACCAACGGCACGACGGTGAACGGGCGTCGGGTCGTCGGCGCGGCCGTCGTCCGCGAGGGCGACCAGATCGGCTTCGGGCGGATGACGTACCGGCTCGCGGCGAACTGAGCGCGGTACGGCGCGACATGGCGGTTTCCGGTCGCACGATCCCGTTCGGGTGAGTTGGGCTGGGGTTTCGGCACCGTCGTGCCGATGCATCTGGAATGACGTACACCATGGACACCACGCGCACCTCAGTGAGAGCGGTACGGGGCGCGCTGCTCGCGGTGATCGCCCTCCTCGCCTGCGTCGCGCCCGCGCCCGCGCGGGCGGAGACCCGGGGTCCGGCCGCCACCGACACCTGGCTGGCCGTCGGCGTCGACCGGGGCGAGACCCGGACCGGCACGAAGCCCGGCACCATGCTCCGCTGCGACCCGCCCCAGGGCCACCCGCGCGCCGCCGACGCCTGCGCGGAACTCGCCGCGGCGGACGGACGGATCTCCGACATCCCGGCCCAGGACACCATCTGCACGATGATCTACGCCCCGGTGACCGCCCACGCGCACGGGCAGTGGCGGGGGCAGCCGGTCGAGTACACGGAGACCTTCCCGAACGCGTGCGCGATGAGGGCCCGGACCGGTTCCGTGTTCGCCCTGGACGAGGCATAGGCGAGGCGTGGGCGAGGCGTGGACAAGGGGGAGGGGGCCGGGGCGGTCCGCTCCGGCTTCCCGCTCCTCGCCGGTGCGCGCCGCCCGGTCACGCGCGGGCGTGCAGCGCCGCCGCCACGACCGTGTGGGCCTGATGCTCCACCTGGTGCTCCACGGGCACCCAGCGGGCCCGGAAGTGCACGGCGAAGGCGTCGCTCCACAACGCGACCAGCCGGTCGAGACGCGCCGCCGCGTGCGCGTCGGTCTCCCGCAGCTCCCGCAGCAGCATCGCCGCCGCCCGCAGCGGCACCCGGCGCGTGAACGCGTCCACACTGCTCACGTACGCCCTCGTGCCGTCCGCGGGCGGGGTGTGGATCAGGTCGTCGGCCAGTCCCGGTACCAGCTCCAGCCCCCAGGTGGCCGCCCGCAGCAGCGGACCGCCGGCGGCCCCGGCACCCGTCAAGGCCCCGGGCCGCGCCTCCTCGAGCACCTGCCGCACCTTCCGCGCGTCCCGCTGCAGCCGGTCCGCGAGATACCGCAGCGCCGCCGCCGGCGCCGGATGCGGGCCCGGATCGTCCACCAGGGCCGCGGCCCACATCGGCACCTCGACGACCGCCGTCAGACCGCCGTACCGGTGAGCCCGGTACCAGGTGCTGTGCCGCGCGTCGTCCGGCAGGCTCGGATACGCCGGCCCGGCCCCCGGGGCGGGCATCACCCGCACCCCGGGGCCGGACACCGGCCAGCCGGCCGCGTCCGAGGCGCCGGTCTCCACCGGAATGTGCAGCTCCGCGGCCGACTTGGCGAACGGCTCGGCGAGCCCCGGCACGTCCCTCGTCAACTGGACCCAGCTGCCGCCCAGATCGGTCCCGTGCAGTGACACCTGGAGGTAGGGCCGCAGCTCGTCGATGACCCCGGTCAGGGCCCGGGTCTCGGGCGGCAGCCGGCCGGGCGGCAGCACCGACGGCGCCCACTCCGGCTGCTCCGATCCCTGGGGGCGGAAGAAGCCCAGGTGGTAGTCGTACAGGCTGTGCGGGGGCGAGGTGCTGTGCAGGCTCGCCCCGTCGGGGTCCGCGCAGAGCAGGAAGTGCCAGGAGGTGCCGTTGCGCAGCTCGCTCTCCACCAGGACCCGCCGGGCCAGCGCGAGCAGGGTGCCCCCGCCGGCCGGTTCGTTGGCGTGGGCGCCGGCGACCACCAGCACGGCACGCCGGGCGTGGCCCACGGACAGCAGGTGCAGCGGCCGCCCCGCACGGGAGACCCCCACCTGCCGCAGGACGCTCAGACCGGGCCGCTGGACCGTCAGCGCACGGGCGGAGGAGACCAGTTCGGCCACCGTCGGATAGCGCAGCTCCGGCAGGAGACCCACCCCCCGTCGTCCCGAGTCATCCACCCCATGCCGCAATCCGCAGTACCCCACGGTCACGGAACGGTGTCAAGGGTGCGACGGGGGAGGTCCCAGAGGGCCTGCGGCGCGCTCCAGCAGCGCCACCGGCGACCGCTCGAACAACTCCGCCACACGTACGCGCCCCGTGAACTCCCGGCCGGGCTCCAGTACGTCGGCCCACCGGCCGGGCGGCAGCGCCAGCCGGGTCTCCCGCCAGCCGCCCGCCTCCGCCAGCCGCAGCGACAGCCGGGTCACGGCGGTCAGCACCGCACCGGACCGCACGAACGCCACGCAGTGCGCGGCTCCGGGCCCCTCGGCGGCCAGCGGCTCGTACGACGCCGTGTCGCCGAACGCCTCGGGCCGCCGCGCCCGCAGCCGCAGCGCGGCCCGCGTCACCGCGTCCTTGCCGACGCCGACGCCGACGCCGAGGCTGCCGCTGCCGTCGCCCGTGCCCGGGCCGGACGGCTCGCCGGCCGGGAAGTCCACGGCGCGCCGGTTGTCGGGGTCCACCAGGGCCCGGTACTCGAACTCGGAGCCCTGGTAGACGTCGGGCACGCCCGGCATCGTCAGCTGGACCAGGGCGGTGCCCAGCACGTTGGCGTGGATGTGCGGCTCGAGCGAGGCCCGCAGCGCCGTCACCCGTTCGCCCGGCGCCCCGCACGGCCCCGCCGTCACGAACCGGGCCACCGCCTCCTCGTACGGCGGCTCCTGCTCCGTCCAGCTGGTGTGGAGCCCCGCCTCGCGCACATGCTTGAGCAGCGCCCCCGCCACCCGCTCCGGCTCCGCCGGGCCCAGCCCGAACACCGTCTGCCAGGCCGCCCACGCCAGCTGCGCGTCCGGCACGCCCTCGCCGGTGCGGGTCACCTCCGTCAGGACATCCGCCCAGCGCCGCGGGCACTCGGTGAGCACATGGAGCGCGGCCCGCACGTCGGCGCTGCGCTTGGTGTCGTGCGTCGAGACCACCGTTCCCGTCGACGGCCAGTCGCGCTGCACGCGCGCGCAGTACGCGTGGAACCGCTCGGGGGACACCGCCGGGTCGCCGGGGTCCTGGCCCACCTCCGTCGCCGACAGCAGCGGCACATAGCGGTAGAACGCCGTGTCCTCCACCGACTTGGCCCGCAGCGCCGACGCCGTCTGCGCGAACCGCGTACGGAACTCCACCTGCTCCGGCCCGTCGCCGTACCGCCCGAGCACCAGATCCCGTACGACGTCCACCGCCCCGGCCTCCTCGGGCACGGCGAACGCGAGCCGTGCCGCGGCCGCCGCCTCCTCGGTGACCACACCGGCCGGGTCCACGGAGGTGTAGGGCCGGTACACCTCGAGCCGGACCAGCAGCTCCCGGAGCGCGGTGCGCAGCGCCCAGGGCGCGCGGTCGCGCAGCGCGGGCTCGGGCGAGCCGGCGCACAGGTGGTGCGCCACCCGGGTCAGCCGGTCCACCTCGGCGGCCAGCTCGTGCGTGAGCACCTTGTACGCGGCCCGCCGCACCGTCGCCGCCCACTCGCCGCCCCGGTCCGGCTGCGGCGCCGCGAACCGCCGGTACTGGCCGAGCAGCTCCCCGAACCCCGCCGGGTCGGTGAACAGGCCGTCCACCTGCCGCAGGGCGTCGTAGCCGGTGGTGCCGGCGACCGGCCAGGAGGCGGGCAGCGGCTCGCCGTCGGCGAGGATCTTCTCCACCACGGTCCAGCGGCCCCCGGTCGCCTCGTGCAGCCGCCGCAGGTATCCGTCCGGGTCGGCGAGTCCGTCCGGGTGGTCGACGCGCAGCCCGTCGACCACGCCCTCGCGCAGCAGCTGGAGGATCTTGGCGTGGGTGGCCTCGAACACCTCCGGGTCCTCGACCCGCACCCCGATCAGCTCGGAGATGCTGAAGAACCGCCGGTAGTTGAGTTCCGTACGGGCCAGGCGCCACCACACCGGGCGGTACCACTGGGCGTCCAGCAGCTGCGGCAGCGGCAGGTGGGCGGTGCCCTCGCGCAGCGGGAACGCGTGGTCGTGGTAGCGCAGCACGTCGCCGTCGGTCTTCAGCAGGTCGGCCTCCGTGCCGAGCGGCCCGCCCAGCACCGGCAGCAGCACCTGGCCGCCCTGGGCCTCCCAGTCGATGTCGAACCACCGCGCACGGCGCGACGCGGGCCCTTCGCGCAGCACCTCCCACAGGGCGGGGTTGTGGCGCGGGGACATCGCCATGTGGTTCGGGACGATGTCCACGACCAGGCCGAGCCCGTGCTCCCGCGCGGTGCGCGACAGGGCCCGCAGCGCCTGCTCGCCGCCCAGCTCGGCACGCACACGGGCGTGGTCCACCACGTCGTAGCCGTGCGGTGAGCCCGGCACCGCCTCCAGGACGGGGGACAGGTGCAGATGCGACACCCCGAGCGAGGCCAGGTACGGCACTGCGGCCGCCGCGGCCGCGAACGGGAAGTCGGGCCGCAGCTGCAGCCGGTAGGTGGCGGTGGGGACCGCGGGGTCGGGTCGCTCAGGGGTCATGCAGACGTACGTACCCGCCCTGCGGTCCTTCCTGTCATCAGTGACCCGGCTGCCGCTGGACCGGCCGCCGGACCGGGCCTGGGCGGACCGGTCCGGACGGACCGGCTCAGGCCGGCCGCTGAAGCACCGTCAGGCTCCGGTCGGTCAGCGTCAGCCGGGCACCGGCCCGCACCTTCGGGCCGGTGCCCGGCGGCACGCAGTCCTCGCGGGCGGTGTCGACCACGACCTGCCACTGCCGTCCGTGGTCGACCGGCACCACGAACTCCAGCGGATGGGGGGAGGCGTTGAACATCAGCAGGAACGAGTCGTCCGTGACGCGTTCGCCGCGCCGGCCGGGTTCCGAGATCGCGTTGCCGTTGAGGAACACCGTCAGCGCCGAGGCCCGCGCCGAGTCCCAGTCCCGCTGGGTCATCTCCGCCCCCTCCGGAGTGAACCAGGCGATGTCGGACAGGTCGTCGTGGGTGCCCTCCACCGGCCGCCCGTGGAAGAAGCGGCGCCTGCGGAAGACCGGGTGGTCCTTGCGCAGCCACACCATCGCGCGGGTGAACTCCAGCATCCGCCTTCGCGGGTCCTCCTCGCCGACCCCGCCCTCCCCGCGGCCCCCGCCCTCCCCGGGCCAGTCGATCCAGGCCAGCTCGTTGTCCTGGCAGTAGGCGTTGTTGTTGCCGCGCTGGGTGCGGGCCAGCTCGTCGCCGTGGCTGATCATCGGCACGCCCTGGGAGAGCATCAGGGTCGCGATGAAGTTCCGCATCTGCCGGGCCCGCAGCCGCAGCACGTCCGGGTCGTCGGTCTCACCCTCGGCGCCGCAGTTCCAGGACCGGTTGTGGCTCTCCCCGTCCCGGTTGTCCTCGCCGTTGGCCGCGTTGTGCTTGCCGTCGTAGGACACGAGGTCGTGCAGCGTGAAGCCGTCGTGACAGGTCACGAAGTTGATCGAGGCCAGCGGGCGCCGCCCGTCGTCCTGGTACAGGTCGGAGGAGCCGGTCAGCCGGGAGGCGAACTCCGCGAGCGTGCGCGGCTCGCCCCGCCACAGGTCCCGCACGGTGTCCCGGTACTTGCCGTTCCACTCGGTCCACAGCGGCGGGAAGTTGCCCACCTGGTAGCCGCCCTCGCCCACGTCCCACGGCTCGGCGATCAGCTTCACCTGGGAGACCACCGGGTCCTGCTGCACCAGGTCGAAGAACGACGAGAGCCGGTCCACCTCGTGGAACTGCCGCGCCAGGGTCGCCGCGAGGTCGAAGCGGAACCCGTCGACATGCATCTCGGTGACCCAGTACCGCAGCGAGTCCATGATCATCTGCAGTACGTGCGGGGACCGCATGAGGAGGGAGTTCCCGGTGCCCGTGGTGTCCATGTAGTAGCGGCGGTCGTCGGTGAGCCGGTAATACGACGGATTGTCGATGCCCTTGAAGGACAGGGTGGGGCCCAGATGGTTGCCCTCGGCGGTGTGGTTGTAGACCACGTCGAGGATCACCTCGATGCCCGCCTCGTGCAGCGCCTTCACCGCCGACTTGAACTCCAGCACCTGCTGACCGCGGTCGCCCCAGGAGGCGTAGGCGTTGTGCGGGGCGAAGAAGCCGATGGTGTTGTAGCCCCAGTAGTTGTTCAGGCCCATGTCCACCAAACGGTGGTCGTTCACGAACTGGTGAACCGGCATCAGCTCCAGCGCCGTCACACCGAGTTCGGTCAGATGCCCGATCAGCGCCGGGTGCGCGAGGCCCGCGTAGGTGCCGCGCAACTCCTCCGGCAGCCCCGGATGGCGCATGGTGAGCCCCTTGACGTGCGCCTCGTGGATCACCGTGTGGTGGTACTCCGTCCGGGGCGGCCGGTCGTCGCCCCAGTCGAAGTACGGGTTGACCACGACCGACGTCATCGTGTGCGGCGCCGAGTCCAGGTCGTTGCGCCGATCGGGCGCGTCGAAGTGGTAGCCGTACACCTCCTCGCCCCAGCGGACCGACCCGCTGATCGCCCGCGCGTACGGGTCGAGCAGCAGCTTCGCCGAGTTGCAGCGCAGCCCCCGCTCGGGGGCGTACGGCCCGTGCACGCGGAAGCCGTAGCGCTGTCCGGGCATGACGCCGGGCAGGTACGCGTGCCGCACGAACGCGTCGCTCTCGCGCAGTTCGACCGCCGTCTCGGAGCCGTCGTCGTCCAGCAGACACAGCTCTACTCGGTCCGCGGCCTCCGTGAAGACCGCGAAATTGGTGCCGGCGCCGTCGTACGTGGCACCGAGGGGATACGCCTCGCCAGGCCAGACCTGCATGGACACGACTCTTTCAGGTGGACGGCCCCGGTGGGGGCGCCTCGCCCCCGAGTGTTTGCCGTGTCGCCCCACGCGGTACCCGTTCCCCGAGCCGGGCCTTCCTGTCGGCGATGCTGTGAAAACACAGTGAATCCGACCACTCATGGGGAGCGGTCATAGCAGAACAGTCCTGTGGGAGGCGGAAGTTGAGAAACGACCCCGCCATCGGGCTGCACCGCGCACCGCATGCGGAGTACTCTCCTTGATCGTTGGGGCTGGGAGAGCTCGGGGGAGCGGAAGGCGGTGCGCGGGTGGGTTCGGGAGGGCTGGAGCTGCCCCCTGGTGACGAGGGTCACGAGGGGAACTCCACGGACGTCCCGCCCGGTGCGGTGTCGTTGGCGCGGCCGATGGACGCGGGCTCGATCGGCCCGGACCTGGACTGGGGCGCCGACGACTGGCGCGAGGTGCGGACCCGTGCCCAGCGGGCCGGCCGCGCCTACATCTGGCTCAACCTCGTCGAGCAGCGGCTGCGTTCGGTCGTCGCCGCCGTGCTGCGTCCGATCTACGAGCCGATGCACGGCGACGACTGGGTGGTCGCCGCCGCCGGACCCGCCGGGCAGGAGTGGGTGCAGCGCGCGGCCGCGGTGCGCGAGGTCAGCCGCCGCAAGGGCTATCTGCTCGACCCGGCCGACGACAACGTGCTCTCCTTCCTCACGCTCCCTCAGCTGCGGGAGCTGATGGTCCAGCACTGGCCGTGCTTCGAGCCGTACTTCGACGACCGGCGGGACGTCGAACTGGCCCTGGACGAGCTGGAGGTCACCCGTAACGTCGTCTCCCGCAACCGGGCGCTGTCCGAGGCGGTGCTGAACCAGGCCGAGCGGGCCTCGGCGCGGCTGCTGGAGATGCTCGGCGCCGACGGCGACGTGCCGTCCGCGCGCCGGCTGCCCGTCGACGCGGTGGAGGACCTGGTCGGCGACCGGTACGCGGACGTGGTCGCCGTCCACCCCGACCGGGTGCGGCTGCTCCGCCAGTTCCCGGCCGAGGACATCTTCGGCGGTGCCCGCCGCCTGGACGCCATCGGGATAGGCCTCAACCTGCTGGTGCAGAACTTCTCCGGACGCCGTCTGGTGCGGCTCGCCGAATCCGGCTGCCGGGTGCGGCTGCTGTTCCTCAACCCCGCCTCCAGCGCGGTCAAGCGCCGCGAGCGCGAACTCGGCCTCAAACGGGGGGAACTCGGCCGCGCGGTCGAGATGAACATCCTCCACATGCGCCGGGTGCGGTCCCGGCTGCGCGACCCGGGAGCCTTCGAGATCCAGGTCTACGACGAGACGCCCCGCTGCACGGCGTACCTCGTGGACGGGGACGGCGCCGACGGCGTCGGCGTGGTGCAGAACCATCTGCGCCGGGCCCGGGGGATGGAGGCGCCGGTGCTGGTGCTGCGCAACGGCAGCAAGGTGGTCAAACCGGGTGAGGCCGAGGAGGGCGGGCTGTTCCCCACGTACCGCGAGGAGTTCGAGCAGATGTGGATGGATTCACGCCCGGTGTCGTGAACGCCCGCCTTGCGGCCGTCTGTCATGAACCCTCCGAAGTCTTCCGGCCGGTGAACGGAAGGCGACCCTTGGGCTGTCAGTGGCGCGTGCGAAGGTGGGAACCACTGGGGGAACGCACCACACAGAAGGGGGACGGGCCATGAGCTGGCACCGAGAGCTGCTGATCGGCTTCGACCTGGAGACGACCGGCACCGACCCGCGCGAGGCGAGGATCGTCACGGGGGCCGTGATCGAGGCCAGGGACGGGGAGCCGCTGGGGCGCCGGGAGTGGCTGGCCGACCCCGGGGTGCCCATCCCGGCGGAGGCGGTGGCCGTGCACGGCATCAGCGGTGAGCGGGCGGCGGCCGAGGGAGGCCCCGCCGACCAGGTGGCCGACGAGATCGCCGACGTCCTCACCGCCCACTGGAGCGCGGGCGTCCCGGTCGTCGCCTACAACGCCGCGTTCGATCTGACGCTGCTCTCCGCCGAGCTGCGCCGGTACGGGCTGCCGTCGCTGCGCGACCGGCTGGGGGGCGTGGACCCCGCCCCGGTCATCGATCCGTACACGATCGACCGCAGTGTCGACCGCTACCGCCGCGGCAAGCGCAACCTCGAAGCCGTCTGCGCGGAGTACGGCGTCGCGCTCGACTCCGCGCACGACGCGGCGGCCGACGCGCTCGCCGCGGCCCGGCTGGCCGGCGCGATAGCCGGCCGCCACCCGAAGGTCGCGGCCCTCGGCCCGGCGGAGCTGCACCTCCGCCAGATCGAGTGGTACGCGGAGTGGGCGGCGGACTTCCAGAGCTTCCTGCGCCGCAAGGGCGACGCCACCGCGACCGTCGAGGGGACCTGGCCGCTGCGCGAGCCGGCCGGCGAGCGGGTCTGACCCGGCGCCGCGGGAACCCCCGGGGCGTGCGCGGTCCGGGCGGTCGGGGTCAGAACGGGTACCAGCGGACGGTCGGGTCGCCGTCCCGGAGGGACGCCACGCGGCGCTCGAACTCGGCCAGGGCCTTCGGGTTGCTCGGCGCGTGCTGGGAGACCCAGGCGCAGCTGGCCGTCTCCCGCGCGCCGCGCAGCACCGCGCAGCCCTCCCAGGCGCGCACGTCCCAGCCGTACGTCTCGGTGAAGGAGGTGTACGCCTCGTCCGACAGCCCGTAGCGGTCGTGGGACAGGGCCATGACCACCAGATCGTGCTCGCGCAGATCGGCCGAGAAGGTCTCCAGGTCGACCAGGACCGGCCCGTCCGGCCCGACGTGCACGTTCCGGGGCAGCGCGTCCCCGTGGACGGGTCCCGGCGGAAGGTGGGGCGTCAGCGCCGCGGCGGCCGCCGCGAAACCGTCGCGCCGCTCACGCAGGTACGCGGCGTCCTCGGGGTCGATCGCCTCGCCCGCGAGCCGCAGCCAGCGTTCCACGCCGCCCAGCAGTTCGCGGGGCGGCAGCCCGAAGGAGGGGGTGGGCAGGGCGTGCACCACCCGCAGCAGTGCGGCCAGGTCCCGGGGTTCGGCGGGCCGTACCGGCGCGGGCAGCCGGTGCCACACCGTCACCGGGTACCCCTCGACCAGCAGCGCCCGGGACTCCGCCGCCCGCACCGCGGGCACGCCGGCCTCGGCGAGCCACAGCGCGACGGTCAGCTCCCGGCGGGCCCGCTCCAGCAGGCCGCCGTCACGGCCGACCTTGACGACCAGGTCACCGGCGGCGAACACCGCGTTCTCGCCCAGGGCGAGCAGCCGTGCGTCCCGGGCGGCCGCGCGCCCCGGCAGTACGCCCGCCGCCGCCAGGACGACCCGCGCCCGTGCCTCGTCCATCCGTCCGCCTCCGTGCCTGTTCCGGTGCCCGCATCCGGTGCCCGACCGTGTCCGCACCGTCGGTAAGTCTCGCATTCGCGCAGGTCGGCCGAGCGCGGTGTGCCCCGGTCCCCTGAATTCGGTTGCACGAGACGTATCGTCTCGCCTAGGGTCGGGGCATGACCCGACCCGCTCATATCGCCATGTTCTCCATCGCCGCCCACGGCCACGTGAACCCGAGCCTCGAGGTGATCCGCGAACTCGTGGCGCGCGGCCACCGGGTGACGTACGCGATCCCGCCGGTCTTCGCGGACAAGGTCGCCGGGACCGGAGCCGAGGTGAAGCCCTGGAACTCCACGCTGCCCTCGCCCGACGACGACCCGAAGGCGTGGGGGAGCACCCTGCTGGACAACGTGGAGCCGTTCCTCGACGACGCGATCCAGGCGCTCCCGCAGCTGATCGAGGCCTATCAGGGGGACACCCCCGACCTGGTGCTGCACGACATCACCTCCTACCCGGCGCGCGTGCTCGGCCACCGCTGGGGCGTGCCCGTGGTCTCCCTCTCACCGAACCTCGTCGCCTGGGAGGGGTACGAGAAGGAGGTCGGCGAGCCGATGTGGGAGGAGCCGCTGAGGACCGAGCGCGGCCGGGCCTACTACGCCCGCTTCCACGCCTGGCTGGAGGAGAACGGGATCACCGAGCACCCCGACCCGTTCGTGGGCCGCCCCGCCCGCTCCCTCGTCCTGATCCCGAAGGCGCTGCAGCCCCACGCCGACCGGGTCGACGAGAGCGTGCACACCTTCGTCGGCGCCTGCCAGGGAGACCGGAGCGACGAGGGGGCGTGGCAGCGGCCCTCCGGCGTGGAGCGGGTCGTCCTGGTGTCGCTCGGGTCCTCGTTCACCAAGCAGCCGGACTTCTACCGGGAGTGCGTCGAGGCCTTCGGCGACCTGCCCGGCTGGCATCTGGTGCTCCAGATCGGCAAGCACGTCGACCCCGCCGAACTGGGCGCCGTGCCGGCGAACGTCGAGGTGCGGTCCTGGGTGCCGCAGCTCGCGATCCTGAGACAGGCCGACCTGTTCCTCACCCACGCGGGTGCCGGCGGCAGCCAGGAAGGGCTGGCCACGGCCACCCCGATGATCGCCGTCCCCCAGGCGGTGGACCAGTTCGGCAACGCGGACATGCTCCAGGCGCTCGGCGTCGCCCGGCACGTCCCGGCAGGGGAGGCGACCGCCGGGGCCCTGCGCGCGGCGGCCCTCGACCTCGTCGGCGACCCGGAGGTCGCCCGACGACTGCGGCGGATCCAGGCGGATATGGCCCGGGAGGGCGGCACCTCCAGGGCGGCCGACCTCATCGAGGCGGAGCTGCCGGAGCGGCGGTAGCCGCTTCACGCAGTCCGCGCCGCCCCACCCGCCCGAGGAGTTCCGCCTCGCCGACCGTGCCTCCACCCGCACGCGCCGGACGGGCCGGCCGCTCTAGACTCACCGGGCAACCGGCCAGGCCCCGACCGCCCGGGGCGTCGCCACCGTCACCCGCAACCGGAACACCGTCGTCAAGCTCGTGGAGCTCACCCGTGCATGAGGAGAACAAGGCCGTGGACGCCGCCATCGAGGGCGAACTGAAACTCCTGGATCCCGAGGTGCGCCGCTCGCCCGAGCGGGTCGGGGCGCTGCTGCACCCGGAGTTCCTCGAGTTCGGTGCCTCCGGACGGATCTGGGACCGTGACGCGGTCATCGCCCTGCTCGCCGACGAACACGAGTCGGGGGACCTGGCCGGCACCGTCTCCGACATCAAGGCCACGCAGCTCGCCCCCGACGTCGTCCATCTCACCTTCGAAACGGACCACAACGGCCGCCGCGCGCGCCGCAGTTCGCTGTGGCGTCGCACCGGCCAGGACTGGCTTCTCTACTTCCACCAGGGGACGCTGTTCGACCCGGACGAGGAGTGACCGGCCGGTGCGGGCCCGGGGCCGCGCACCCGTGAACCCGCCCCGTCAGGCTCCCAGCGCCCCCACCGCCGCCAGCTCCGGCGTCCGCGCCGCGTCGTACCGCTCCAGCAGGACCCGCGCCACCTCGGGGGCCGGGCCCAGCACGTCCGCCAGCACGTCCGCCGCCGCCGCGCCCCGCGCGATGCGGTCCGGGAGGAAGCCGGGGGCGAGCACGTACGGGGCGACGGCGACGCGCTCACAGCCCAGGGCGCGCAGCTCCCGCACCGCGTCCTCGGTGCGGGGCAGGGAAGCGGAGGCGAACGCAGGCCGCACGGCGCACCAACCGGTGTGCCGCCACTCCCGCGCGATTGCTGCGATCACTGCGATCGCCTCCGGGTCGGTGGACCCCGCCGAGGCCAGGACGACCCCGGTCGAGGACGTGTCGGCGGGGGTGAGACCCGCCTCGTACAGCCGGCGCTCCAGCGCGGCGAGGAGCAGGGGGGACGGGCCCAGGACGTCCGCCTGACGGACACGCAGCCGGGCGGGCGCCTTTGCGAGGACCGCCGGGATGTCCGCCTTGGCGTGGAAGGCGCGGGTCAGCAGCAGCGGGAGGGCCACCACGTCGCGCACCCCCTCCGCCGCGAGGGACTCCAGCACCCCCGGCACGGAGGGGACGGTGAAGTCGAGGAAGCCGGTCTCCACCCGCAGCCCCGGCCGCAGCGACCGCACCCGCCGCACCAGGGCGTGCACGGTCGCGGCGTGCCGCGGATCGCGGCTGCCGTGGGCGATGACGAGAAGTACCGGTCGGCGCATGGTCGGCTCAGTCCTTCACCAGCAGGCCGCGGCTGCGCAGGACCCACCGTTCCAACGGGCTGAAGATCAGCAGGTCGATGGCGACACCCACGGTCAGGATCAGCAGGATCGCCTCGAACACCATGGCCATGTCGCTGGCGTTGCGGCCGTTCTCCAGCAGCTGCCCGAGGCCGATGCCGAGGTCCGGGAACGACGCGATGATCTCCGCGGCCATCAGCGAACGCCAGGAGAACGCCCAGCCCTGCTTCAGCCCCGCCACATAGCCGGGCAGCGCGGCCGGCAGCACGATGTGCCAGGTACCCTTCAGACCCGTCGCACCGAGCGTGCGGCCGGCCCGCACGAACAGCGGGGAGACCTGGTCGACGCCGGAGACCAGACCGTTGGCGATGGAGGGGACCGCGCCGAGCAGGATCACCGCGTACATCATCTGGTTGTTCAGGCCCAGCCAGATCACGGCCGGCGGCACCCACGCCACCGACGGCAGGGACTGCAGCCCGGACAGGATCGGGCCGAGCGCCGCGCGCACGAACTTCACCCGCGCCACCAGCAGACCCAGCGGGGTGCCGATCAGCAGCGCGAAGAAGAAGCCGAGCAGTCCGCGCGAGACGCTGGTCCAGATGTAGCCGAGCAGTTCGCCCTGGAGCCACGCCTGCCGCAGGACGTCCCACACGGCGCCCGGCGAGGGCAGCTTGGTGGGATCGTCGACGATCCTGAACGAGACCAGTGCCTGCCACACCGCCAGCACCAGGGCGACGGCGAGGACCGGCGGCAGGATCTTCTCGACGAAGGTCCGGCGCCACGGTGTGCGGCCCCGCTGCACCGTCTCCAGCGCGTCGAGCCCCGCCTCCAGACCGGCGAGGTCGCCGTCCTTGGCGGTCGTCTCAGTGCTTGCCATGACGGCGGATCTCCCCACGGAGTTCTTCGGTGATCTCGACGGACAGCTCCGCCACCGCGGTGTCCTCGATACGGCGCGGGTGCTCGATGTCCACCGTCCACTGGCGGGCGATCCGGCCCGGCCGGGACGACAGCAGCACCACCCGCCCGGCGAGCCGGACGGCCTCGCGCACGTTGTGCGTGACGAACAGCACGGACAGCCGGCCCGCGGCGGAGCCGCCGGCGTTCGCGGTGCGCCAGACCCGGGTCAGCTCGTCGTGCAGCACGTCCCGGGTGATGGCGTCCAGGGCCGCGAACGGCTCGTCCATCAGCAGCAGCCTGCTCTCCTGGGCGAGCGCCCGCGCCAGCGCCACCCGCTGGCGCATGCCGCCGGACAGCTCGTGCACCCGCTTGCCGTGGGCACCCCCCAGCCGGACCAGTTCCAGCAGCTCCTCGGCCCGGCCGCGACGCTCGGGCTTCGGCACGCCCCTCAGCTTCAGGGCGAGCTCGATGTTCTTGCCCGCGGTCAGCCAGGGGAACAGCGCGTGCTCCTGGAACATCAGCGCCGGGCGGCCGTCCGTGCTGATCGTGCCGGCGGTGGGCCGGTCGAGGCCCGCGACCAGGTTGAGCAGCGTGGACTTGCCGCAGCCCGAAGCGCCCAGCAGGGTGACGAACTCACCGGGCGCGACATCCAGGCTGATGTCGTCCAGCACGAGCTGCTGCCCGCCGGGCGTGCCCGGCGCCGGGAAGGTCTTCGAGACGTGCTCGATCCGGGCGGCGTGGGCGGCTTCCGTCGCGGCGCCGTCGGCGGCCTTGGCGAGGGTCGTGGCCATGATCGTCACCTCCTGGGACGTTTCTTCGGGGTCATCGAGGTCATCGAGGTCATCGGGATCAGGGAGATCAGGGAGATCAGGGAGATCATCGGGATCAGGGGTCAGCCGGCGCCGAGACCGGCGTCGTCGAGGGCGGGGGCGCCCTCGGCCGCGAGGACCTTGTTGAGAAGCGTGAGGTCGTAGACGCCGTCCAGGTCGGGCTTGTCCAACAGGCCCGCCGCGACGGCGTGTTCCGCCTGGGTCCGGAGGGTGGAGGCCAGCGGGTCGTCGGTGAACCGGATCGACTTCCACGCCGGGTCCAGTACGTCGGCGGGCAGGGCCTTGCCGGAGTCGGCCGCCAGCTGCTCGTTGGCGGCGGCCCTGGCCTTCTCCGGGTGGGCGTTGATCCACCGGTTGGTCCCGACCGACGCCCTGAGCACCGCCTCGACGGCCTTCGGATGCTTCTCCAGGAACTCCTGGCGCACGACGATGTTCGTGATGACGAACTCCTCGCCGGGCCACAGCGAGGCCTCGTCCAGCAGCACCTTCCCGCCCTCGGCGACCAGTTTCGACGCGGTGGGCTCCGGCACCCACGCCCCGTCGACCGACCCGGCCGCGAAGGCGTCCGGGGTCACCTTGTTGTCGCTGCGGACGACCGTCACATCGCCTCTGCCGCTCTGCGGATCGACCGTCCAGCCCTGCTCGGACGCCCAGTTGAGGAACGCCACGTCCTGCGTGTTGCCGAGCTGCGGGGTCGCGATCCGCTTGCCCTCGATGTCCTCGAGGGACTTCACCCGCTCCGGGTTCACCACCAGCTTCACCCCGCCGGACGCCGAACCGCCGATGATCCGCAGGCTCTTGCCGCGGGACTTGACGTAGCCGTTGATCGCGGGCGAGGGGCCGATCCAACCGATGTCGATCGAACCGGAGTTGAGCGCCTCGATCTCGGACGGCCCCGCGTTGAAGACCGCGTACCGCGCCTCGGTGGCACCGAGTTCCTTCTGGAAGAACCCCTTCCGGTTGCCCACCAGCGCGGTCCCGTGGGTGAGGTTGCCGAAGTAGCCGATCCGGACCGAGTCGAGGCCGTCGGTCTTCCGCGCCCCGGCGGCGATGTCGGCCGCGCCCTCGTCCTTGGCCTGGGAGCCGTAGCCGCATCCGGCGAGGGCGAGCAGGAGCAGTGTGGCCGTCACGGCGAACGCGCGGCGTGGGGCGGAGGTGGCAGGCACGGGAGGGGTTCCTCTCAAAGGCCCGGCGGTCACGGACTCTTAGGTCGCGGCCGGGCGGTCGGCGGGTTTTCGCCTACGGCGACGGGTGCTGAGGGCACGGGAACGGTGCGCGCACGTCATCGCGCACATCGGGCCACCCCGCCCTGCCCGCTCCCCAGGGCCCCACTCCCCACACGTCCGCCCTCCTTGGCGAACGTGACGTAGAAACCGGTGGAGTCCATGGTCAGAAGTCCCATCCGTCTTCCTCGTCCGCGCCCTTGACGGGCTCGGGGGCGGCGAAGGACTCGCCGGACATGCCCGCGGTGAGCGTGGTGCCGTCGTTCGGGTCGATCAGGATGAACGAACCGGTGCGCCGCGAGTTCGCGTACGAGTCGGCCGGCAGCGGTTCGGCGGTACGGATCTTCACCCGGCCGATGTCGTTGGCGACGAGCTGCCCGGGGTGCGGGTGCAGGGACAGGTCGTCCAGCGTCAGCCGGGCCGGGATGTCCTTCACGATCGCCTTGACCGTGCGGGTCCCGTGCTTGAGCAGCACCCGGTGGCCGACGGTCAGCGGCTGGTCGGCGACATGGCACACGGTGGCCTCGACGTCCTGCGTGGTGGCCGGCGCGTCCTTGCTCGGGACCAGCAGGTCACCGCGGGAGATGTCGATGTCGTCGGCCAGCAGCAGCGTCACCGACTGCGGCGTCCAGGCCGCCTCGACGGGCGTGCCCAGCAGGTCGATCCCGGTGATCGTCGTCGTCCGGCCGGACGGCAGCACGGTCACCTCGTCGCCGGTGCGGAACGTCCCCGCGGCGATCTGGCCGGCGTACCCCCGGTAGTCCGGGTGCTCGGCGCTCTGCGGCCGGATCACGTACTGCACGGGCAGCCGGGCGTGGCAGTGCGCCAGGTCGTGGCTGACCGGCACCGTCTCCAGGTGCTCCAGCACCGTCGGGCCGCCGTACCAGTCCATGTGCGCCGAGGGCTCCACGACGTTGTCGCCGACGAGCGCCGAGATCGGGATCGCGGTGACCTCCGGCACGCCCAGCTCGGTCGCGTACGCCGTGAACTCCTCGGCGATCCGCGCGAACACCGGCTCCCGGTAGCCGACCAGGTCCATCTTGTTGACGGCGAGGACGACATGGGGCACACGCAGCAGGGCGGCGATGGCGGCGTGCCGCCGGGTCTGCTCGACGACGCCGTTGCGGGCGTCGACCAGGATGACGGTCAGCTCCGCGGTGGAGGCACCGGTGACCATGTTGCGGGTGTACTGCACGTGGCCCGGGGTGTCGGCGAGGATGAACCGGCGCCGCGGCGTGGCGAAGTAACGGTACGCCACGTCGATGGTGATGCCCTGTTCCCGCTCGGCCCGCAGCCCGTCGGTGAGCAGGGCGAGGTCGGGGGCCTCCTGACCGCGGCTCACCGACACCCGCTCCACGGCCTCCAGTTGGTCGGTGAGGACCGACTTGGAGTCGTGCAGCAGCCGGCCCACCAGGGTGGACTTGCCGTCGTCGACGGAACCGGCGGTGGCGAACCGCAGCAGAGTCGTTGCCGCCAACTGCTCGACTGGCGTCATGCGTAATCCCTTTGCTACATTCCGTGGCGGCCGCCGGGTCGGCGGTTTCGGCCTGTGGAGCTGGTGTAAGACCTCGGCTTGGGTTCGTCCCGGGGGCTGTCGGCTGTGAAGCAGGAAGCCCGGTGAGCGATCGCCGGATTCTGTGGTCTGAGGGCGACAGAAGAGACCAAGTCTAGAAGTACCCCTCTCGCTTGCGGTCTTCCATGGCCGCCTCGGAGAGCTTGTCGTCGGCTCGCGTCGCGCCTCTTTCGGTGAGGCGCGAGGCGGCGATCTCGGTGATCACCTTCTCGATGGAGTCGGCCCCGGAGTCGACCGCGCCGGTGCAGGACATGTCGCCCACCGTCCGGTAGCGCACCAGCCGCTTCTCGACGCGCTCGCCGTCCTTCGGACCGCCCCAGTCGCCGGCGGTCAGCCACATGCCGCCCCGCCGGAACACCTCGCGCCGGTGGGCGTAGTAGATCTGCGGGAGTTCGATCCCCTCGCGGGCGATGTACTGCCACACGTCCAGCTCGGTCCAGTTGGACAGCGGGAACACCCGGACGTGCTCCCCGGGGGCGTGCCGGCCGTTGTAGAGGTTCCACAGTTCGGGCCGCTGGCGGCGGGGGTCCCACTGGGAGAACTCGTCGCGCAGGGAGAACACCCGTTCCTTGGCGCGGGCCTTCTCCTCGTCGCGGCGGCCGCCGCCGAAGACGGCGTCGAACTTCTCGGCGGCGATCTTCTCGGTGAGCGGCAGCGTCTGGAGCGGGTTGCGGGTGCCGTCGGCGCGTTCGCGCAGTACTCCGCGGTCGATGTAGTCCTGCACGGAGGCGACGTGCAGCCGCAGCCCGTGCCGTGCGACCGTGCGGTCGCGGTAGTCGAGGACCTCGGGGAAGTTGTGCCCGGTGTCGACGTGCAGCAGCGAGAAGGGGACGGGCGCCGGGGCGAAGGCCTTCAGCGCCAGGTGCAGCATCAGGATGGAGTCCTTGCCGCCGGAGAAGAGGATCACCGGGTTCTCGAACTCGCCCGCGACCTCGCGGAAGATGTGCACCGCCTCCGACTCGAGGGCGTCGAGGTGGGAGAGGGTGTACGGCTCGGCCGCACCGCCGGCGCCCTCGCCACCCGTCCCGACCGTGGCCACGGTTGTCATGCCAGTCCCCTTTCGCTCAGCAGGGCGTGCACCGCCGCGGCGGATTCCTGGACGGTCTGGTGCTGCGACTCGATGCGCAGATCGGGTGAGACAGGAGCCTCGTACGGGTCGTCCACCCCGGTCAGGCCGGTGAGCTCACCCGCGGCCTGCCGGGCGTACAGCCCCTTCACGTCGCGTGCGGAGCACACCTCGACCGGGGTCGCCACGTGCACCTCGAGGTACGACGTGCCGTTCGTCTCGTGCCGCCCCCGTACCGCGTCCCGGCTGTCCGCGTAGGGCGCGATCACCGGGACCAGCGCGGTGACGCCGTTGCGGGCGAGCAGTTCGGCGACGAAGCCGATGCGCTGCACGTTGGTGTGCCGGTCCTCGCGGCTGAAGCCGAGGCCCGCGGAGAGGAACTCGCGGATCTCGTCGCCGTCGAGCAGTTCGACGCGCCGGCCCTCCGCGCGCAGCCGGCCGGCCAGTTCGTGGGCGATGGTGGTTTTGCCTGCGCTCGGCAGACCAGTGAGCCAGACGGTGGCTCCGGTCGTCACGGCGGTCTCCTGGTTCGTGGGGGTCGTGGAGGATGTCGGAGGCGCTGAGGGCGCGGTCATGGTCAGCCGTGCAGTCCGCACTCGGTCTTGGCGCGGCCCGCCCAGCGCCCGGCGCGGGCGTCCTCGCCCTCCCGCACACGGCGGGTGCAGGGGGCGCAGCCCACCGAGGCGTAACCGTCCGTCAGCAGTGGGTTGGTGAGCACGCCGTGCTCGGCGACGTAGGCGTCCACGTCGTCCTGGGTCCAGCGGGCGATGGGGGAGACCTTGACCTTCTGCCGCTTCTCGTCCCAGCCGACGACCGGGGTGCCGGCCCGGGACGGGGACTCGTCGCGGCGCAGCCCGGTCGCCCAGGACAGGTAGTCCCGCAGGCCCTCCTCCAGCGGCCGCACCTTGCGCAGCGCGCAGCACAGGTCGGGGTCGCGGTCGTGGAGCTCCGGCCCGTACTCGGCGTCCTGCTCCGCGACCGTCTGCCGCGGGGTGAGCGTGATGACGTTGACGTCCATCACGGCCGCCACCGCGTCCCGGGTGCCGATGGTCTCCTCGAAGTGGTAGCCGGTGTCGAGGAACACCACGTCGACGCCGGGCAGGGCGCGGGAGGCGAGATGGGCGACCACCGCGTCCTCCATCGAGGAGGTCACGCAGAACCGCGGACCGAAGGTCTCGGCGGCCCATGTCAGGATCTCCAGCGCGGAGGCGTCCTCCAGTTCGCGGCCCGCCTGCTCGGCCAGCTCCCTCAAGTCGTCGGTGGAGCACTTTTCCTGAACCGCCGTCATGTCCGGTCCCCTCCCGTGTCGGGTCGCTCGATTCCGCGGGCGAGCAGCCCGAGGAACTTCAGCCGGAAGCCCCGGTTGCACGCTCCGCACTCCCAGGCCCCCGGTCCCTCCTCGCCGGGACGCAGGTCCTCGTCACCACAGTAGGGGCAGTAGAAGGGCGCGGCCCGCTCGCTCACGACAGAGCCTCCGCATCGGCGCGCGCGGCCCAGGTGGCGAACCGCTCGCCTTCCTCGCGCTCCGCCTGGAAGCGCTTCAGCACCCGCTCGATGTAGTCCGGCAGTTCGTCCGAGGTGACCTTCAGGCCGCGCACCTTGCGGCCGAACGCGGGGTCCAGGCCGAGGGCGCCGCCCAGGTTCACCTGGTAGCCGCCGACCTGCCGGCCCTCGGCGTCGGTGACCAACTGCCCCTTGAGACCGATGTCCGCGGTCTGGATGCGGGCGCAGGCGTTCGGGCAGCCGTTGATGTTGATGGTGACCGGCTCGTCGAAGTCGGGCAGCCGGCGCTCCAGTTCGTCGATGAGCTCGCTGCCGCGCTCCTTGGTCTCCACGATGGCGAGCTTGCAGAACTCGATGCCGGTGCAGGCCATCGTGCCGCGCCGGAACGGCGACGGGCTGACCCGCAGGTCCAGCGCCTCCAGCGCGTCGACCAGGGAGTCCACCCGGTCCTGCGGCACGTCGAGGACGATCATCTTCTGCTCGACGGTGGTGGACACCCGCCGCGAGCCGTGCCCCTCGGCCAGTTCGGCCACCTTGGTGAGCAGCGAGCCGTCCATCCGGCCCACCCGCGGCGCGAAGCCGACGTAGAACCGGCCGTCCTTCTGCCGGTGCACCCCGATGTGGTCGCGCCACTGCTGCGCGGGCATCTCGGGCGCCGGACCGTCGATCAGCCCGCGGCCCAGGTAGTCGTCCTCCAGCACCTGGCGGAACTTCTCCGCGCCCCAGTCGGCGACCAGGAACTTCAGCCGCGCCCTGTTGCGCAGCCGCCGGTAGCCGTGGTCGCGGAAGATGGAGGTGACGCCCTCCCACACCTCGGGCACCTCCGCCTCGGGGACCCAGGCGCCCAGCCGCACACCGAACTTGGGGTTGGTCGACAGGCCGCCGCCGACCCACAGGTCGAAGCCCGGACCGTGCTCGGGGTGGACCACGCCGACGAAGGAGATGTCGTTGATCTCGTGGGCGACGTCCAGCAGCGGGGAGCCGGAGACGGCCGTCTTGTACTTGCGCGGCAGGTTGGAGAAGCGCGGGTCGCCGATGTAGCGGCGGGCGATCTCGTCCAGCGCCGCGGTGCCGTCGATGATCTCGTCCTCGGCGACGCCGGCGACGGGGGAGCCGAGCATGCCGCGCGGGGTGTCGCCGCAGGCCTCGGTGGTGGACAGGCCGACCGCTTCGAGGCGCTCCCAGATCGCGGGCACGTCCTCGACGCGGATCCAGTGGAACTGGATGTTCTGCCGGTCGGTGATGTCGGCGGTGCCGCGGGCGTAGGTCTCCGACACCTCGCCGATCGCCCGCAGTTGCTCGGTGGTGAGCCGGCCGCCGGTGATGCGGACCCGCATCATGAAGTACTTGTCCTCGAGCTCCTCCGGCTCCAGCAGACCGGTGCGGCCGCCGTCGATCCCGGGGCGGCGCTGGGTGTACAGACCCCACCAGCGGAAACGTCCCCGCAGATCGCCGGGGTCGATCGAGTCGAAGCCCCGCTTGGAGTAGATCGTCTCAATACGTGTCCGTACGTTGAGACCGTCGTCGTCCTTCTTGAGCTGCTCGTTGCTGTTGAGCGGAGTGAAGTGCCCCGCGGCCCACTGCCCCTCTCCGCGGTGACGGCTCACCTTGCGGCGGGGGGTCGCGGCGGCAGGATCCTGCGGGCTGGCGGCCATGGCTGATACGTCCTTCGGGACAGGCGGGAGACGGCTCTGACCTGCGCATGACGATACAGGCGCAAGTGCGCGTCATCACGCGGGAGTTCAGTCGAGGAGAAGCGACGTGGAACGGAGTGGAGAAAGGCTGTCGGGTACTGCTGAACGTGCTCTCAGCACGCCGGACAGATGGCGCTGGACATACGGCCGAGGTCGACATGACGCCGACTCACCAAGGCGATTCCCGTTCCAGGCATGACGGAAGCGTGGCACGGAGATCTGGACACAGTCCAGCTTCATCCATGATGCGGACGTGCTTGTCTCGGAATGAGAGACGCACGTGTTCTTGGCGCCGGGAGACCCGGGCGATCTCGTCCATGCGTGCCAAAAGGGGCGGACGGCGCTGCCCGGGTGGGGCGGGCGCGCCGTCAGGCGGGGCGAACGTGCTGCTCAGGCGGGGTGAGCGTGCTGCTCAGGCGGGGTGAGCGTGCTGCTCAGGCGGGGTGAGCGTGCTGCTCAGGCGGGGTAGGCTCCCGGCCACGGGCCCGGCGTGGCGACCTCGGGCTCTTCCTCGACCTTGGTGTCGAACAGCCTGAAGCCCCGGCGCCGGTAGTTGTCCATGGCGTACTCGCCGTCCTTGCTGCACGTGTGCAGCCAGACCCGCCTGGTCGGCTTCAGGCCGGGTCGGCGCTCCGCCAGGTCCCAGGCCCGCGCGACACCGTACGACAGCAGGTGCCCGCCGATGCGCCGGCCCCGGAAGGCGGAGATCAGCCCGAAGTAGACGATCTCCACGACCCCGTCGTCCTGCGCCTCCAACTCCACGTACCCCGCGGGCGTCCCCCGGTCGTAGGCCACCCAGGTCTCCACGCCGGGCCGGTCCAGGTGCTCCAGCCACTGCGCGTACGTCCACCCCAGCCGGTCGGTCCAGCGGATGTCACCGCCGACCGAGGCGTACAGGAAACGGCTGAACTCGGGGGAGGGCACCTCGGAACGGACGATCCGCACATCCCCCTCGGGCACGGCGGCCGGCAGGAGATCGGCGGGCGCGGTCTGCTCCAGGGACCAGGTGGTCACGGTGATGGTCGTCATGCCGGAAAGGGAACCATTTGGCACGTACATCTGTCGAACGCCCGAGGGACGAGGGGGAGGAGCCCGAAGGAGCGGCCGGGCCGGACCGGCCCCGTCAGCCCGGCCTGATCCGGACGGGAGGCCCTAGTCCAGGGAGTGGTCGACGGAGTCCAGGGGCAGGGCGAAGAGCATGCGGCCGGACTGGGACCACACCTCGCCGGTCTCCTGCCAGTAGGAGAGGGACGCCGCCGGCCCGCTCCAGCAGCGGTGCGTCTCGTCCGCCCCGCACCGGGTGGGCCGCGCCCCCTCCCTGTCCTGCCGCCACAGCGTCCCGCGCTCCTGGGGCGTCCCGGTCATCCGGCCCAGGTACCAGCCCGACCCGTACGACAGCACGCTGCGCACATCCGTCAGCTCCGTCTCGTACGCCGCGACCACGTCCGCCTGCCCCACCGAGTCCGTGGCCAGCAGTCCCGCGCGGGAACGGTCGTCGTCGAACGCGTACCGCCACAGCCGGGTCGGCCCGTCGTGCTCCTTCGGCACCGCCTCGTGCGCGACCAGGCTGTCCGGCGCCGTGCTGCGGTCCAGCGAGATACCGCCCGGCTGCGGGGCGTTCACATCGGCCGTCCGGTACGAGGCGACGGCCGGCAGCACGTACCGCGCCCCGGCCGCCGACCAGCCGCCGGGCACCCGCCCGACCGTCGCGCCGTCCACGGTGGTCCGCTGGACGCGGTCCACGTCGTACACGTACAGCGTGCTGCCGTCCCCCCGGCCGGCGGTGACCAGCAGCTTGTCCTGGTACCAGACCATGCCGGACACGGGGGACACCAGCCCCCGGTAGTCGCGGCCGTCGTCCACCGGGACGGCGAGCTGCGCCCAGGTGTAGCGGAGGTCGTCGGGGTCGCCGGCGTCGATGAACGCGACGCGCGCGAGACCCTGGCCCGGGCCGGCGGCCGCGGGGCCCTCCGCCGGGGTGCCGTCCGCCAGGACGCCGCCCTGGCTCCAGCCGGAGAGCACCACACGGCTCTGCCCCCAGCGGCCGTCGTCGTCGGCGTCCCCGGACGTGGTGACGGCGCCGGAACGCCAGCCCTCGACGTCGGCGCCGTCCCAGCAGTACGCCCGCGTGGCGGCCGGCTCGACGGGCAGCGCCCGCCTGTCGTCCTCCGGACAGGCCGCCGCGTCCCGCAGGGAACCGTCGGTGTCGTCGAGCACGGCCCGGACGCCGACGGGCCGGCCCATCTCCGCGGAGAGCCGGTCGAGCCACTCCGGGGGCACACTGCCCTCGGTCAGCCGCAGCGGCGCGGTCTCGGCGGACGCGGTCAGCGGTTTCAGCGCCCCGGGGTCGTCGGCATCGGTGGCCTGCGACGTGCTGATCATGGTGGCCGCCGCGGTGAGCGCGAGCGCGGTCCCGGCCAGCGTCGCCCGCAGCGCCCTGCCCCGCCTGCGCCGACGATGTCTGCCGCGATGCTTCATAACGTCCTCCCGAGGCAAACCAACTGCGTCCGGTGGTCCGACCGTTGACCGTGGAGCAGGTGGGGTGGCCCGTAGAGGGATGCTACGGCAGGGGGACCCGCCGAGGGAGGAAGACCCTGCAAATGTGCGGAACGCGTGACCTCGGCAGCCCGGACACGCCCCGGAGCCGCCCCCCGGCGAGGGCGTTCGGTACCGACACGGGCGGCGGCACGTCGCAACCCTCCGCAACCCTGGTGGAGAGCCCCGCACTGTCCGAAGCTCGAGCGACGCCGTCCCGAACGGCGTCCACGGCTCCACGGGGCCTGTGCGGCGGGGGTGGTGCCGTGTCGGCGCGGCACCACCCCCGCGTCACGCCGGCTCCGGCCGGGCCCGCGCCACGACCGCCGCGAGATCGAGGGTGTGCGGCAGCGTCCCGAACGACGCGCCCCCGTCACCGCCCAGCCGGGCCGCACAGAACGCGTCGGCGACCTGCGGCGGCGCGTACCGCACCAGCAGCGAGCCCTGGAGCACCAGCGCGAGCCGCTCCACCAGCCGCCGCGCCCGCCCCTCGACACCCTCCAGATCGGCCAGCCCGGTCAGCAGGTCCCTGATCGCGCCGTCCAGCCGGTGATCGGCCCCGCGGGCCTGCCCGACCTCCCGCAGATACGCGTCCAGCGCCCCCGGCTCCCGGCGCAGTACCCGCAGCACGTCCAGCGCCTGGACGTTGCCCGCGCCCTCCCACACCGAGTTCAGCGGCGACTCGCGCACCAGCCGGGGCATCCCCGACTCCTCCACGTACCCGTTGCCGCCCAGGCACTCCGCCGCCTCCACGACGAGCGGCGCACACCGCTTGGTCACCCAGTACTTGGCCGCCGGCACCGCGATCCGCAGCAGCGCCCGCTCCTGCTCGCCCCCGTCGTCACAGGCCGCGGCCAGCCGCAGTGCCAGCGCGGTGGCCGCCTCCGACTCCAGCGCGAGATCGGCCAGCACGTTGCGCATCAGCGGCTGGTCGACCAGCTTCTCGCCGAACGCCTTCCGGTGGGCGCAGTGGTGCACCGCCTGCGCGACGGCCTGCCGCATCAGCCCCGCCGAGCCCAGGACGCAGTCCAGCCGGGTCGCCGCCACCATCCCGATGATGGTGTGCACCCCGCGCCCCTCGTCCCCGACCCGCCGCGCCCAGGTCCCCGCGAACTCGACCTCGGCGGACGCGTTGGACCGGTTGCCCAGCTTGTCCTTGAGCCGCTGGAGGAGGAACACGTTGCGCGAGCCGTCCGCGAGCACCCGCGGCACCAGGAAACACGTGAGTCCGCCGGGTGCCTGCGCCAGCACCAGGAACGCGTCCGACATGGGCGCCGAGCAGAACCACTTGTGCCCGGTCAGCTCGTACGCGCCGTCCTCGGCCAGCGGCCGCGCGGACGTCGTGTTGGCGCGGACGTCGCTGCCGCCCTGCTTCTCCGTCATGCCCATCCCGAAGAGCACACCGGCCTTCTCGTGGGCCGGCCGCAGGCCCCGGTCGTACACCGGCGACGCCAGCCGCGGCTCCCACTCGGCGGCCAGCGCCGGATCCGCGCGCAGGGCGGGCACGGCCGCGTGCGTCATCGACAGCGGGCAGCAGGTGCCGGCCTCGACCTGCGTCCACACCACGAACGCCGCCGCCCGCCGCACATGCCCGCCCGGCCGCCCCCACGCGCCGGTCAGCCCCGCCGAGACCCCCTTGCCGAGCAGCCGGTGCCAGGCCGGATGGAAGTCGACCTCGTCGATCCGGTGCCCGTACCGGTCGTGGCTGCGCAGCCGCGGCGGGTTCGCGTCGGCCAGCACCCCCCACTCCTGCACCTGCGCGGAACCGGAGGTCCGGCCGAGCGCCGACAGTTCGGACCGGCCCTCGTCCAGTACCGCCGGGTCCAGATGCCGCTCGACCGCCTCCGTCAGCGCCCGGTCGGCGGTGAACACGTCGTACTGCGTCAGCGGCGGTGCCTGGTTGGTCACGGTGTGGGTGCTCCCTGCCATGGCGACGAACCTACCCGCCGCCCCCGCCACCCGTCTCACCTCGTGACCCTTCGGGTGAGGACCGCCGGGCACGGCGGATACCTTTGGTTCGTGCAGCCAGCAAGCGAACCCCCCGACGCGCCCTCCGGTCGACTTCACAGGGCCCGCGCCCTGTACCGCAACGTCTCCAAACGCAGGACCGTCTGGCTGCTGCTCAAGGACACCGTCAACTCCTGCATGGAGTACCGCATCCTGGGCCTGGCCGCCGAGGCGGCCTTCTTCACCCTGCTGTCGGTGCCCCCGCTGCTGCTCAGCATGATCGGCCTGCTCGGCTACGTCGACTCCTGGACCGGCGCCGACACCATCCAGAGCCTGCAGACCAACCTCCTCGAGGCGTCCCGCGCCGTGCTGTCCGACCGGGGAGTGAAGCAGATCGCCGAGCCGATCCTGCACGACGTCACGAAAGGCGGCAGACCCGACGTCATCTCCATCGGCTTCCTGTTCGCCGTGTGGTCGGGCTCCCGTGCGGTGAACGTCTTCATCGACACCATCACCGTGATGTACGGCCTCGACGGGGTGCGCGGCATCGTCAAGACCCGCCTGGTGGCCTTCCTGCTGTTCATCGCGGCCCTGCTGATCGGCTCGGTCGCACTGCCCCTGATGGTGGCGGGCCCGGACGCCGTCGTCCGGGTCGTCCCCTGGTCGACGACGCTCGTGCAGATCCTGTACTGGCCGGTGGTGATCCTGCTGTCGGTCGCCTTCCTGACCACGCTCTACCACGTCTCCGTGCCCGTGCGGTCCCCGTGGATCGAGGACGTGCCCGGCGCGCTGGTCGCCCTCGCCATGTGGGTGATCGGCAGCATCCTGCTGCGGATCTACCTGACCAACACCGTCGAGGGCCCCACCATCTACGGCTCCCTCGCGGCCCCCGTCGCCGTCCTGCTGTGGATCGGCGTGTCCGCCTTCGCCGTGCTCGTGGGGGCCGCGGTCAACGCCGCCATCGACCGGGTCTGGCCGGCCGCCGCGACGGCCGCCGCCCGCGAGACCAACGAGCGGCTGCGGCAGGAGCAGGTCGCCGAGTACGTCGCCCGCACCTCCGCCGAGGCCGCCACCGACGACGACGCCGACCCGGACATGCCCGCCGAGTTCCCCGAACGCTGGTCCCGCTTCCTGCCTCCCGAGGACGTCACGGCCCGCCTGCGCACCCATGCGAAGAGCAGCCACCAGCCGAGGAACGGCGAGGAGCAGACGGGCCCGCCGGACGACGAGAAGTGAGGCCGAACGCCCGACGGCGACGCATCCGCTCTCACCGCTCCCCCGGGACGCACCAGGTCCCGGTTCGGTCACGGAGAACGGGACAGAGTTGTTTCTTAGGTAAGGCAAACCTTAGATTGTTCTGACTCTTCCCTGGAAAGGCTTTGACATGAGACGTCCCTCCCTCCGTACGATCGGGGCTCTCGCCGCTTCCGTCCTGCTCGTCCCCCTGGCGACCGCATGCGGCTCGGACGGCAAGGGAGCAGGCTCCGGCACCGAAGCCGGGGAGAAGAGCGGGGGAGGGACGCTCGTCGTCTACTCCGGCCGCAGCGAGGACCTCGTCGCGCCGCTCATCGAGAAGCTCGAGAAGACCACCGGCTCCAAGGTCGAGGTACGTTACGGGGACAGTGCCGAACTCGCCGCCCAGCTTCTCGAAGAGGGCGACAGGACCGACGCGGACCTCTTCTTCTCGCAGGACGCCGGCGCACTCGGCGCCCTGGGCAAGGAGGGCCGTCTCGCGGCGCTGCCGCAGAAGTCCCTCGACCGCGTCGACAAGGCGTTCCGCGCGGAGAACGGCGACTGGGTCGGTGTGTCGGGACGGGTCCGCGTCATCGCCTACCACGGCGACAAGGTCGCCGAGGCACCGGACAGCGTGCACGAACTGACCGGACCGGAATGGAAGGGGAAGGTCGGCTACGCGCCCACCAACGCCTCGTTCCAGGCGTTCGTGACCGGCATGCGGGTCCTCGAGGGCGACGACGCCACGCGCAAGTGGCTGAAGGACTTCCAGGCCAACGACCCCCAGGTGTACGAGAAGAACGGCGCCGTCCTCGACGCCGTCGACGACGGCAAGGCCGAACTCGGTCTGATCAACCACTACTACTGGTACGAGAAGGCCGCCGAGGAGGGCGCGGACAAGCTCAAGGCCAAACTGCACTTCCCGACGAAGGGCGACCCGGGCGCGCTCGTCAACGTCGCGGGCGTCGGGATCCTCAAGGGCAGCGACCAGAGCACCGCCGCGCGGAAGGCCGTCGACTTCTTCCTGGCCGAGGAGGCGCAGACCTACTTCGCCGACGAGACCCACGAGTACCCGCTGGCCGCCGGAGTCACCGGCGGGGACGACCTTCCGCCGCTCGACTCCATCGACGCGCCGGAGATCGACCTGAGCCGGCTGGAGTCCCTCCAGGTCACGCTGGAGATGCTCCAGGAAGCCGGGATGGTCTGATCGGTATGAAGAGTTCGGGTACCCGAGGCCACCAGGCCCCGTCGGCACCCGCTCGTTCCGCCCCGGGCCCGGACGACGCCCCCGCACCGTCCAGGCCCGGGCGTGCCGGGCGCCGACCGCCGCTCCTCCTGCTGGCCCTGGCTTCGGCAGCCGCGGCCCTGACCCTGCTCCCGCTGGTCTACCTGGCCGTACGGGCCGCCGAGCGGGGCCCCGCGTACGCGTGGAACGTCGTCGCGACCGACCGCACGCTGGAACTGCTCGCCCGGAGCGTCGGTCTGGCCGCCGTGGTGGTGACCGCCTGCCTCGTCCTGGGCATCTCCCTCGCCTGGCTGACCGTCCGCACCGCGCTGCCCGGCCGGCGCGCGTGGTCGGTGCTCGCCACGCTGCCGCTCGCCGTGCCCAGCTACGTCGCGGCCTTCGCCTGGATCTCGGCGCGCCCCGATCTCGCCGGATTCAGCGGTGCCGCCTTCGCGCTCACCCTGGTCAGCTACCCGTACGTGTATCTGCCGGTGGCCGCCGCGCTGCGCGGCATCGACCCCGCCCAGGAGGAAGCGTCGCGCGCCCTGGGGCACGGGCCCTGGAGCACGTTCCGCCGGGTCACCCTGCCGCAGCTCCGCCCGGCCGCGGCCGGCGGCGGGCTGCTCGTGGCGCTGTACGTCCTCTCCGACTTCGGGGCCGTGTCGATCATGCGGTACGAGACCTTCACCCGGGCCATCCACACGTCGTACAAGGCGAGTTTCGACCGCACGCCCGCAGCGGCCCTCAGCGTGGTGCTCGTCCTGATGACGGTGCTGCTGGTCGCCGCCGAGGCGCGTACCCGCGGCCGTGCGGGCCACGCCCGGACCGGCGGCGGAACGGCCAGGCCGGCACCCCCGATCCCGCTCGGCCGACTGAAGTGGCCCGCGCTCGGCTGGTGCTCGGCCGTCGCCGCGGCCGGGGTCGCCTTCCCGGCCGGGACCCTCGGGTACTGGCTGGCGGTCGGCAACTCCCGCACCTGGGATCCGCAGGGACTGCTGGAGACCGGGGGAATCACGCTGCTCGTGGCGGCCCTCGGTGCCGCGCTCACCACGTGTCTGGCCCTTCCCGTCGGCGTGCTCGCCGCCCGCCACCGGGGCCGCGCCGCACATCTGCTGGAGCAGGCCGCGTACGCGGGCCACGCCGTGCCCGGGATCACCGTGGGCCTCGCGATGGTCTTCCTCGCGGTGCGGTTCGCCTATCCGCTGTACCAGGAGCTGCCCCTGCTCGTCGCCGCCTACGCGGTGCTGTTCCTGCCGGTCGCCGTGGGCGCCACCCGGGCAGCGGTCCTCCAGGCACCGCCCGTGCTGGAGGACGTCGCCCGTTCCCTCGGGCGGGGGCCGCTGGGCGTCCTGCGTGAGGTCACGGTCCCGCTCGCCGCTCCCGGTATCGCCGCGGGCGCCGCCCTGACCTTCGTGGTCTGCATGAAGGAACTCCCGGCGACCCTGCTGCTCAGACCCACCGGTATGGACACCCTCGCGACCCGCCTGTGGACCGAGACCGGAACCGGTTCGTACGCCGCCGCCGCTCCGTACGCGGCCGTCCTCATCCTGATCGCCGCCGTTCCCTCGTACCTCCTCGGAAGGCACCGCGCATGAACGACCTGCGGATCACCGGGCTCACCAAGTCCTACGGGCCCGGCGCCCCCGTTCTGAACGGGATCGACCTCTCCGTCCCCGCGGGGCGGCTGGCCGCCGTCCTCGGGCCCTCGGGCTGCGGCAAGACGACCATGCTGCGCATCGTGGCCGGCTTTCTGCGGGCGGACGCGGGGACGGTCGAGATCGGCGGGCGGACCGTCACCGGACCCGGCACCCACCTGCCCCCGGAACGACGGCGCATCGGCATCGTGCCGCAGGAGGGCGCCCTGTTCCCGCACCTGAGCGTGGCGCGCAACGTCGCCTTCGGGCTGGCGGGACTCTCCCCGGCCGAACGCCGTCGGCGCACCGGGGACATGCTCGACCTCGTCGGCCTGCCCGGCCACGGCGACCGGATGCCCCACGAACTCTCCGGCGGCCAGCAGCAACGCGTCTCGCTGGCGCGGGCGCTCGCCCCGGAACCCGCGATCGTCCTGCTCGACGAACCGTTCAACGCGCTCGACAGCGGACTGCGCGCAGGCGTACGGGCCGATGTGCGCGCGGCGCTCAGGTCCACCGGGGCGACGGGCGTCCTCATCACCCACGACCAGCAGGAGGCACTCTCCACGGCGGACCTCGTGGCGGTCGTCAGAGCGGGCAGGGTGGCCCAGTGCGGAACCCCGCAGGACGTCTACCGCAGGCCGCAGGACCCCTGGGTGGCCGCCTTCGTCGGCGGCGTCGTCCTGCTTCCGGGCACCGGCAGGGGCACGACCGCGGACACCGCGCTGGGCCGCATCCCGTTGGAGACCCCGGTGGACGACGGTGCCGGTACGGTCGTGCTGCGCCCCGAACAGCTCACCCTCGGCGCACCGTCCGACCAGGCCCCCCGCGGCACGGTGGCGGACATCTCCTTCCACGGACCGGACACCCTGGTGACGGTGGCGGTGACCGGACTGGACTCACCGGTGCACGTCCGTGTTCCCGGGCCGGTCGCACACCGCCCCGGCGATGCGGTGAGCCCGGCCGTCACCGGCACGGCGACCCTCCACCTCCCCCGGCGGGACGGCGACGAGCGCGTGGTGGGCGACCACGGTCCCGTGGTCACCGCCTGACCGGGGCGGGACGTCGAGCGGCTGCGCGGGGACACGCCCGCCCCGCGTCTACGCTGGCCCCATGGACGCCCTCACCGGCCTGCTGGAAGGCCCCCGCGCCCGTGGGGCGTTCATGATCAGGACCTGCTTCGACCCGCCCTGGTCGGTCCGGATCGAGGACCGCGCCCCGCTGACCGTGATGCTGCTCGTCCGCGGTGACGCCTGGATCGTGCCGGACCGCGGCGAACGGCTGCGGCTGCGCCCCGGCGACCTGGCCATCGCGTGCGGCCCCGACCCGTACACCTGCGCCGACGACCCCGGCACCGCGCCACAGGCGCTGATCCTGCCGGGCGGCGCGTGCCACCACCCCGACGGACGCCCCCTGAACGGCGTCATGGACCTCGGCGTCCGCACCTGGGGCGGCCGGCCCGACGGCGAGACGGTCATGCTCATCGGCACCTACCGGATGCGGGGCGAGATCGGCGGCCGGCTCCTCGACGCGCTGCCACCGCTGCTCTCCCTCACCGCCGACGACCGGCACGGCCCGCTCACCCCGCTCACCCCGCTCCTCACGGCGGAGATCATGCGGGACGAACCAGGCCAGGAGGTCGTCCTCGACCGGCTGCTCGACCTGCTGGTCATCGCCGCCCTGCGGGCCTGGTTCGC
This sequence comes from Streptomyces sp. GDS52, assembly GCF_052246875.1. NCBI lineage: Bacteria > Bacillati > Actinomycetota > Actinomycetes > Kitasatosporales > Streptomycetaceae > Streptomyces > Streptomyces sp. GDS52. The sequence goes on along the minus strand of NZ_CM125966.1, from coordinate 1,194,596 downwards.
CCGCCCCGAGGCGGCGCCGCCCGCCTGGTACGAGGCACAGGGCGACCCCGTCGTCGGCCCGGTGCTGCGCCTCCTCCAGGGCGACCCCGCCCACCCCTGGACGGTCGCCGCGCTCGCCGCGAAGGCCGGCGTCTCGCGCGCCGCGCTGGCCCGCCGCTTCACCGAACGCGTCGGCGAACCCCCGATGACGTACCTCACCGGCTGGCGCCTCGCCCTCGCGGCGGACCGCCTGCGCGCCACCGACGACACGATCGGCGCGATCGCCCGCCACGTCGGCTACGGCAGCGCCTTCGCGCTGTCGACCGCCTTCAAACGGGAGTACGGGGCCAGTCCGCAGGAATGGCGGACGCGGGCCGCGCAGCGTGGCTGACATGTACGGCGAGCCTGTGTCACGGCTGCCGGGCGCGGTCGTGTGGACCAGCACACCGCCGGCAGCGGAGCGGACCGGGTCCTGCCTGACGGCTGCCTGGACCTGCTCCGGCACGACGGACGCCTGCCGGCCGCGGGCCCCGACACCCACGCCCACCGCACCGGGGGCGACGCGACCCGCCCCCGGGCGGGCATCCGCTTCCACCCCGGCACCGCCCCCGCCCTGCTGGGCGTGCCCGCGCACGAACTGCGCGCTCGGCGCCCCGGCCTCGGCGTGCCCCTGTTCCTCGGCCCCCTCGGGGAAAGCGAACCCGAGCCGTCGATGGAAGGCGACGGAGACGCCCATGTCCGGAGACGACCGACCCGATGGCATCACATCGTGCACTCACGCGGCCACCGCGGGCGCGCCCCGGCCCCCGGTCCTGAAGGAATAGGACACGGCCGTCCGGTACGGCGACCCGGTCAGCCGGAAGCCGCGGGCCCGGACCCGAAGCGACCGCGGGACGCCTCGATGTCGCCGAGGTAGCGGTGCGTCCAGTCGCACATGGCGTCGACCGTCGCCCGCAGGGCGGCGCCCGGTTCGGTGAGCGTGTACTCGACCCGCGGCGGCACCGTCGGATGCACCTGCCGCTCGACCAGGCCGTTGCGCTCCATCATGCGCAGGTTCTGGGTGAGCATCTTGTGGCTGATGCCGTCGATCTCCTTGCGCAGTTCCCCGAAGCGCAACGTGCCCTCACCGAGCGCCTCGATGATCAGCAGCGCCCACTTGTTGGCGATGTCCGAGAAGATCTCCCGTGCCAGCGAGTCCGCGCGCGTGAGATCCGCATCCTCGGGCGAGCCCCTGAACTGCTTGGTCACCATGAGGTTCCCCAGTCACTGAAAAGTGCGTTCTTCCATGTCAGCAGCCACTCTCTTACGGTTCCCAAGTAACCACAAGAGAGCACGAGTGCTCATGACCCAAGGAGGCGGGCACCATGGCCGTCACGCTCCTGAACCCGACCGGACTGCCGAAGACCGACGCCTACCGACAGGTGGCGGTCGCGAGCGGATCCAGGACGATCTTCCTCGCCGGGCAGGTCGCCTGGGACGCCGACGGCGTCACGGTGGGGGAGGGCGACCTCGCCGCGCAGATCGAGCAGTGCTACCTCAACATCGCCACCGGGCTGGCCGGCGTCGGTGCCACCTTCGACGACGTGGTGAAGCTGACCGTGTACGTCGTCGACTGGAACCCTGACAAGTTCTCCCTGTTCATGGAGGGTGTGTCGCGGGCGGCCGAGAAGCTGGGCGGCACCCCGGTCCCGCCGGGGACACTGCTGGGAGTCGCCGCGCTGGACGTGCCGGAGCACCTGGTGGAGGTGGAGGCGATCGCGGTGCTGGACTGAGGTGGGCGGGGCGGGGCCGAGGGGACGGCCGCCGGGGCGGCGCAGGAATACTGATGAGCCTCCCGGTGCTCTTGTGGTGCTGGAGGCGCCGCGAAGGGCTGGTGGGCAGATGGCGGCAGACGACCGGGCGCACCCCGTGGCCCCCATGCCCCCCGTGACCCGCGTGAGCCCCATGCTCCCCGTGGTCAGGACGCCGTACGGTGCCGTACGCGGCAGACGGGAAGACGGGACCGCCGTGTTCCGGGGCATCCCGTACGCGGCGCCGCCGTTCGGCCCCCGCAGATTCCGGCCCCCCGTCCCGCCGGATCCCTGGGACGGCGTACGCGACGTCGACGCCTTCGGCCCCACGGCTCCGAAACCCCCGTACTCCGAAGCCTTCGCGCGCTGTCTCGCCGATCCGTCCGTCCCCGGCGACGACTGCCTCAACCTGAACGTCTGGACTCCCGACCCGTCCCCGACAGCCCGGCTGCCGGTGCTGGTGTGGCTGCACGGCGGGGCCCTGACCAGGGGTTCCTCGGCGGTACCGGTGTACGACGGGCGGACCTTCGCCCGTGACGGCGTGGTGTTCGTGTCGGTCAACTACCGGCTCGGCGTCGAGGGCTACGGCCTCTTCCCGGACGCCCCCGCCAACCCGGGCCTGCGCGACCAGCTCGCCGCCCTGCGCTGGGTCCACGAGTCGGTCACGGCCTTCGGCGGCGACCCCGACCGCATCACCCTGGGCGGCCAGTCCGCCGGGGCGATCAGCACCGGCGCGCTGATCGCCGCCCCGCAGGCCCAGGGCCTGGTCCGGCGGGCCATCCTGCAGAGCGGACCGCCCGAGGTGTCCGACCGGGCCAAGGTGCGGCGGGTGGTGCGCCGCATGGCGAACCGGCTGAAGGTCCCCGCGACCGCCGAGGCCTTCGCCGCCGTTGACCGCGAGCTGCTGCTGCGCACCCAGGCCGAGGTGGGGCGCCTCAGCAGCCCGGTGCTCGGCGGGCCCGCCTTCGGCATCGTCGTCGACGAGGACCTCGTCCCGCGCGACCCCCTGGAGGCACTCACCGACGGCGGCGCGGCCCCCGGCGTCGACCTGCTCACCGGATGGACCACTGACGAGTACCGGCTGTGGCTGGTACCGGGCGGGCTCCTGGAACGCGTCGACCGGCTCGGCGCGGTCGCCCTGGCCGGGGCGATGGCCCGCTGCCACTGCGGCAGCGAGGTCCCGCGCGGCTACCGCGCCCTGCGCCCGGACGCCGGCACCGCCGAGATCGTCGGCCAGCTGGTCACCGACCACCTCCTGCGCATCCCCCTCCACCGACTGGCCGACGGCCGCGAAGCCCCCTCGTACGTCTACGAGTTCGCCTGGCCCTCCAACCGCCCCGGCATGGGCGCCTGCCACGCCCTGGAACTCGGTTTCGTCTTCGACAGCGGCGACGAGCCCGACGCGCGCAAACTCGCGGGCGAGGGCGCACCCCGGGCCCTGTCCGACGCGATGCACGGCGCCTGGGTGCGCTTCGTCTCCGACGGCGAGCCGGGATGGGAGCGCTGGGACGCCGGACACCCGGTGCGGATGTTCGGCGCCGGCGCACCGTACACGGCACACGGGCCCCGCGACCGTGAACTCGCCCTGTGGACCACGGCCACCGACGACGCCGGCGAGAACACCACGGAGGACACCACCGAGGAGCCGTCACCCGCCACCGCACCGGAACTGCGCCCGGTCATCGGCCGCCTGCGCCGCAGCGGTGTGCTCCGACGACACTGAGGTGCGTGATTCCGACGGACGGGCCTCGACCTCCCGCACGACGCACCGATGTACCGATGTACCGAAGAGGAGCAGGGAACCATGCGTGAAGTGAGCCGGGCCGATGTGGTGCTCTCCGGATACGGTCCGGTCGGCCGGGCCTACGTCGAGTACCTGGCCCGGCAGCGGGACGAGCTTGCCCACCGGCACGGCGTACGGGTGAACGTCGCTGCCGTCCGGGCGAGTTCCGGGCAGTGCCGGCTCCGCGAGGGCGAACCCGTACCGCCCCGCTCGGCGTGGGGCCCGCCGGCCCCGCTGGAGGAGACACTCGACCGGACCGCTGCCGGCGTGTTCGTCCAGGCGATCCCGTCCTCCCCCCGACTCCGCCTGCACGCCGCGGAAGAGGCCATGATCGCCCTGCGCAGAGGGGTGCATGTGGTCACGGCCACCAAGAGCCACCTGCTCAGCCACTGGCGGGACCTCGACGAAGCGGCCCGCGCGGCGGCCGTCATGATCAGGATCTCCGGGGCGACGGGAGCCGCTCTGCCGGCGGGGGACCTGTCCAGGACCTCGTTGCGGGGCCTGGGCTGCACGACGATCCGGGCCTGCCCGAACGGCACCGCCACGTTCGTCCTCGACCGTCTCGCCGCGGGCGACTCGCTGGACGAGGCGGTTCGGGAGGCTCAGCGCCGCGGAATCGCGGAAGCGGACCCCTCGTCCGACCTGTCCGGTGAGGACGCCGCCACGAAGGTGCGGCTGCTGGCAGCGTTGGCCTGGGGGTGGGACCCGGCGTCCGTGCGGGTGCGGGCGGAGCCGGTGGACGAGGGCACCTCCCGGACAGCGCCGGCCGCGGCCTCCCGGGCACGCCGCCTGCGCGCCGTGGCAAGCGCCTCCGTGGACACGCCCCACCTGGTCCGCGTCCGCCTGGAGGAGACGGAGCCCGGTGACCCCCTGCACGCGCTCGTCGGACCGGAGAAGGCCGTGGTGTTCGGCTGCCCCGACGCCGGCGACGTGATCGTCAGCGGGGGACGCTCGAGCCCTCTGGGTGCCGCGCTCGCCCTGGTGAAGGACACCATCGAGGTCACGGCCCCCCGAACCGGGTTCCTCTGACCCGCGCTCCGGCAGGGGGCAGCGCTGTCGAGGTGAAGCGGCGGTCGTACCGCCGCGTCGCCCGCGGAGCACCCGGCATGGCGGAGCAGGCGGTGCGTGTGATCCCCGGCGTGCGCGGTTGCGGGTGCGCCCCCGCGCATACTCCGGGAGTGATTCTTCGTGGGAGATGCTTTACATGAGCGCCGGGCGGATGTTTTATGCGCCTGGCAGTGAATAGGGGAACCGGATTCCGGTTCAGCGCAAAGACCGGCGGGTTTTCGGCCAATGTGAGCGAGCGGGCGCGACCGCCCCCGATCAATTCATGTCCTCTTTTGAACCGCGGAGAAGGGGATGTGTGATCTGTCCGCAAGTTCCGGCATGGGGCACCCTCCTCCTTTGCGTCACAGGTCCCAGTGGGAGCAGGTGCATAAAGCGGGCCCAGTGGCCAACGCGCCGCTCATGGGCGGAACGTTTAAACGCATGCCGGCAGCAAATCGGCTTTTACGCTCTTAGAGCTCGTAACACGATCATGGTCGGGCCTTCTTGAGACGTCTCCAGCAGATCAGGCTGCAGGCCAGGGAGACGAAGGCATCGTGGAGTTCGGTGCGGCGTTCCCAGCGGACCGCGAGGCGCTTGAACTGGTGGAGCAGGGCGAAGGTCTGTTCCACGACGTACCGGAGTTTGCCCAGGCCCTTGATGTTGGGGGCGCCCTTGCGGGAGATGACCGGCAGGATCCGCCGCTTGCGCAGCTCTTCGCGGTTCGGGTTGGAGTCGTAGCCCTTGTCGCCGAGCAGGGCTTCGGGACGGCGGCGCGGACGGCCGGGGCGGCCGGCGACGGGCGGGATGCCGTCGACCAGGGCGAGGGTCTGGGTGACGTCGTTGACGTTGGCCGCAGTCGTGATGACCTTGAGCGGGGTGCCGCAGCCGTCGCAGATCAGGTGATGTTTGCTGCCCGTCTTGCGCCGGTCGACCGGCGACGGACCGGTGTCGGCACCCCCTTTTTCGCGCGGATGTGGGAGCCGTCCACACACGCGCGAGACCAGTCGAGTGCGCCGGCCGCGTTCAGTTCGGCCAGCAGGATGCGGTGCAGCTGGTCGAAGACCCCTGCCTTCTGCCAGCGGTCCAGGCGCCGCCAGCAGGTCTGCCCGGAGCCGAAACCCAGCTCAGGGGGCAGCAGTTGCCAGGCTATGTCGTTGTGGAGGACGTAGAGGATGCCCTGCAGGCAGAGCCGGTCCGGCACCGGGCGCGGCCCCGGTGCCTTCTCCGGCCAGGGCGGCAGCAGCGGTTCGATCAGTGCCCACAAGTCGTCGTCCACGATCCACGGCCGGGTACTCACACCCTCCCGAACGGCCGAATCCTCACATCGGTCACGGCCTACCAGGCCACTTCAACAAGATCGTGTTACGAGCTCTTAATCTCATGGTGTTCCGGGTGGATCCCATCCGGGTGAGCCTTCACGTCCATCAGGAGGACCGATGAAGCGTACCCTCAAGACCCGCATCGCCGGCGTGGCGGTGGCCACCATGGCCGCCGCCGGCGCTTTCGTGGTGGCCGCGCCGTCCGCCAGCGCGACGCCGAGCGACTGCACGTCGTACCTGGCCTCGAAGGGCTACTCCAGCACCGACACCAACCTCGCGTGCACCGTCGGCGGTTCCGGTCTGCCCGCCGACCAGCTGCTGTGCCGCGTGCTGCTGATGAACGTGTCCTCGGTCCCGCCGGCGATCGCCGACACCGCCTGCCGCAAGGCCGCCGTGTAGCCGGTCCTGCATCTGAGCTGTGCCCTGGAAGGCGCTGTTACCGCCTTCCAGGGCACACGCATTATCTCCTCCCGAGAAGCCGGACGCCGGGCAAGGTCAAAGGGCCGGGCGGCCGGGCGGCCAGGGAGGGCAAATCCTTCAACACGGCCCCGCCCCGGACTTCTGAGATGATCATCGTGGAAGTGATCAAGGGGGGCCCGTGTCCACGTTCTTTCTGGTGGTCGGTTCGGTGATGGCGCTGGTGCTCGGGGCGGCGGGGGCGGTGGCGCTGGTGACCGGCCGGATCGTACTGCCCTGGTTCCAGGGCGGTGTGAGCCGTCCCGGATTGTGGGGTGCCGGCGCGCTCCTGCTGGCCGGAGGGCTCGCGGCCACCCGCCGGATGCCTTTCGGGGGCAACATGCCGCTCATTCTGGTCGGTCTCTCCCTGATGACGGCGTCGCAGCTCCTCGAGGAGCCCCGACGGGCACGCTCCGGCCGGACCGTGAGGCCCGCGAATCGTTCGAAATGATTTCCGAGAATGTCGATCCCGTGCGACTTCATCGAATCCGTGCCCCGCATGCCCGGGAAGACCGGGAATGGTCCCGCTTCCGCTGAGGCGCGGAACGACTCGGAAAGGTAGCCGGGTGTTCGGCTGCCCGAAGGCCAAAAGAAACCCATCGGCGAGTACGCAGTTGTTCACCTGCGATGGTGAAGCGGCGCTGTACTACGAGTACCGAATGCCGTTCGCCGAGTGGTTCCACCGGTATCCGGCCGGTGAGGACGCGTCCGGTCCGGGCAGCGGCCTCTTCCGCCCCGGTCCGATCCCCCTCGACGGCATGCCGACGGACGAGACGGCTTCCGCGTCCGGCCGGGAAAGCCCTGACCGCGGCATGTGAGAGTCCGGTGTTCGAGCAGAAGCCGACGGCCCGGTGCGGCCGGGACCACGCCGCACCCCGGCCGTCCACGAACCCGTCCCGCCCCGTCGACGCCCGCGGCTCCCACCCGGCTCGCCACCACCCGGTCCAAGTTCGGGGAGAATCCCGGTCCGGACCGTCGACGGAAAGGACGAGGCCGTGCAGCCCACTCTCGATCTCTGGCGCCGACAGCTCGGGGAGGTGCCCGAGTCGGTATGGCAGCGCACCGAGCTTCGCGTGCTGATCCTGGCGGACAACGGCCTCACGGCCCTCTCACCGAAGATCGGGCGACTGGACCGTCTGACCACTTTGGACCTCGGCCACAACAAGCTCACGTCGCTTCCCGACGCTCTGGGCGACCTGGCCCGACTCAGCGGCTTCCTCTACCTGCACGACAACGACGTGTCCCGACTCCCGGACACACTGGGCAACCTGACACGGCTGCGCTACCTCAACGTCGGCGAGAACCCTCTCACCGCCTTGCCCGAAACCGTCGGCCGGATGACGGAACTGATCGAGCTGCGAGCCCAGCACGCCCGGCTGACCGGATTGCCCGGCAGCATCGGCCACCTCCACAGGTTGCGCGAGCTCTGGCTGCGGGGGAACGGACTCAGAACTCTGCCCTCCACGATGGCTGATCTGCAGGAACTACGGCACCTGGACCTGCGGGAGAACGACCTCACCGAACTGCCCGAGTTCCTGGTCGGCCTTCCCCTGCTGCGGCAACTCGACCTCCGCGGCAACCACATCGTCCGGATCCCGGACTGGGTGGTGCGGATGCCCGCCCTGGAGAAGCTGGACCTTCGGTGGAACACCTGCACGCTCCCCCGCCGCGTGCTGACGGACCTCGAGGAACGCGGGTGCGTCGTCCTGCTGTGAGCCGCCGGCACGGCACTCCGACGCGAAGCTGCCGTCATTTTCCGAGCATTTTCCGGGAGATGGCCCGTGGCGTCGATCGTCCGGGTGAGGACGCTGGTTCTTCTCGTAGTGGGCGGAAAACCGTTCGACCGACCGGGGCTGAGCCGTCATGATCCGTACTCGTGACGACTGCGCAGCACCTCCTGGTCCGGGCCGCCGCCCGCAACAACGCCGAGTGGTGCGCGGCGATGAGCCGATCGCACGGCTCGGCGGGAGAGTTCGGGGCACAGGCGTGGGCCGCTCCGTCTCGTACGCCGCTCTACTATCCCGACGCGGTGACGCTGGTGCCGGGCGCCGATCCGGCCGCGCTGGCGGCCCGGATCGACACCACCGCACCCGGCGCCTCCGTCAAGGACAGCTTCGCCGACCTCGACCTGACGGAAGCCGGCTTCCGGGTGCTGTTCGAGGCGCAGTGGATCCACCGCCCGGCGCGTGCGCCCGCCCCCGCGCCGGACCTCGACTGGGCCGTGGCGGGCGACCCGGGCACACTGCGCGCCTGGGCTCTCGCCTGGGACGACGGGGACGGCAGCGCGGACCTCTTCCGGCCCGAACTGCTCGACGACCCCGCCACCTTCGTGCTCGCCGGACAGTCCACCGATGGCCGAGTGGTCGCCGGCGCGGTGGCCGGCCGCAGCGACCACGTGGTCGGAATCTCCAACGTCTTCGCGCTGGACGGCGGTCCTGACGCGGCCTGGCCGGTCGTACTGGACGCGGTGAACCGGCTGTTCCCCACCCTGCCGGTGGTCGGCTACGAGCAGGGCGACGATCTGTCGGCAGCCGTCCGCCATGGCTTCGAGCCGGTCGGCCCGCTGCGGGTCTGGCTGCACGGCCGGTGACCAGACCGTGCCATGGGTGCCCGAATCCCTTTCGCGACCACCATGTTCAGGGGAAAGCCTGACCGTCGACACGGACTGCCCTTGCTGTTTTCTCCGGTCACGGGCAGGAGGGCGGGCCCCTGCCCTTCCTGTCCGTGACCGGAGCGCTTTCACTCGCCGCGCGGCGCCCGGCGGAGCGGGCGGGCTCAGCAGCTGAGGTCGTCGCCGGGTTCGACGCCGAGGAGTCGGGTGAAGTGCTGGTAGGTGTCGATCCGGCTCTGCACCTGCGCCGGGTTGCCGCCGTTGCACTCCAGGCTGCCGCTGATGGGCGAAGAGCGCGGAGGCATCCCGCCTTGGACTCAGCATCCCGCTGGCGGTCACCTCGGCGAGCAGCTTCTCGCCGTGCCGACGAGCCAGGGCGCGCCGTGCCCTCTCCAGCCGTCCCTGCTCCTCCTCGGGCTTTGCCGGATCCACCTCTCTTGCCGGGCGGGGTGCCCGGTCCTTCAGGGCCGGGGTGCATGCCCGGTCCCGAGGAGCGGGACAGGAACCGTATCGCCTTCGGGGCGATGCGGCGTCCCGAAGGAGGATGGTGGCGGGCTTGGTCACGGGAGGGCGTGATGGTGCGTGGCTGGGAGCGGGGGTGGTGGGGTCGGTCGCTCGTTCGGGTGAGCCTGGTGGGATGTGAAGAGATGGGCAGGCGGCGGGGCTAGGTTGGCGGCATGTCACGGTTCCGGATGTACCCCACGGCCGCGCAGGAGCAGCGGATGCTGCTGCACTGTGCGCATGCCCGGTACGTGTGGAATCTGGCCGTCGAGCAGCACGCGCACCGGCGGCCGGGGCGCAGGTCTGCTCCCGGGTTTGCCGAGCAGTGCCGTCAGCTCACCGAGGCCCGGCGGGAGAGTGCCTGGCTGCGGGCCGGGAACGCGGACGTGCAGCAGCAGGCGCTGCAGGACTTCGCCAGGGCCAAGAGCGCCCGGTTCGCTTCCGGGTTCGGCGAGCCGACCTGGCGCAGGAAGCACCGGCATGAGGGCTTCCGGGTGATCGGCACCGACCGGGTCCCGGAGTACGAGCCGGACGGCACCCCGAGGCTGAACGCCACGGGCAGGCAGGTGATGGGCCGCTCGGTGGTGGTGCAGAGACTCAACCGGCGGTGGGCGCGGGTGAAGGTGCCCGGCTGCGGCTGGGTGCGCTTCCGGCTCACCCGCGCCGGTCTGCCGGTGGCGAAGACGTTCCGGGTCACCTTCCGCAACGGCCGGTGGCACATCGCCTTCGCCGTCGTCCCCGACCCCGTCGATGCGCCCGGCACGGGGGAGGTCATCGGCATCGACCGGGGCATCAAGATCACCGCTGCCCTGTCCGACGGGCGGAGGCTGAACTGCCCGCAGCTCACCACCCGGGAGCGGGCCCGGGTCCGCAAGCACCAGCGCCGGGCGGCCCGCGCTCCCAGGGGCAGCGACCGCAAGCGGGAGGAGTACGCGAAGGTGGCGAGGATCAAGGCGCGGGAGGCGGATAGGCGCAAGGACTGGTGCGAGAAGACCTCGACCATGCTCGCCCGCACCTGCCGCCTGGTCCGGTTCGAGAAGCTGCACATCACCACCATGACCCGCTCGGCGAGGGGGACCGTCGCACAGCCCGGCAGGCGGGTGCGGCAGAAGGCCGGGCTGAACCGGGCGATCCTCGCCCAGGGCTGGGGCCTGCTGCGCCGCCGGACCGGGGAGAAGGCCCCGGGCCGGGTCGAGGACGTGCCCGCCCCCTACACCTCTGTGCGGTGCAGTGCCTGCGGCTGGATCGAGAAGGACTCGCGCAAGAGCCAAGCCGAGTTCGTCTGCGTGTCCTGCGGGTTCGGCTGTAACGCGGATGAGAACGCAGCAGTCAACGTCGCGGCAGGACAGGGCGGGATTCCCCGCCCCCGGCGGGCAGCCGGTGCCGGAGGGGTGACAGCGGCCGCCGGCCACTCGAGCACCCGTGAACCTCGACCCGCCCGGGTCGGAATCCCCCTCCTTTGAGGAGGGGGAGGATGTCAAGTTCCAGTCACATGCGGCGCACCAGGTGACGAACCGGCTGTTCTCACGGATCTAGGCCCCGCACCGAGGGCACGGCCGAGTCACTTCCTCTGTGGCGCTGCGCATGCGGGCGCTGTTCCCTTCCCCCCCGCAGCCTTCCCAAGGCTGCCTGTCCATGACAGGCCACAGCTGATCACGCAGGCGCGCCCGCGTAAAGCCTCGGACCCCGGTCGGCATTCGGTGCCTCCGGGGCCCGCCACGAACGCAACGAAGTCCCCTACGGGCGCGGTCCAGCCTTTGACGCCCCGCTCGGCCCGCTCCGCGAACGTCATTCCGCTGAGAAAACGTCACTGAGTGTCAGACTGCGGGCAGCGGAAGCGCTATGTGGCGCCCCAGGCCGAACTCCTCGGCCTCGTCGTCACTGACCACCGCGAAAGTGCCCGCGGGGACTGCGGGCAGCGTGGCCACCTGGGACGCCGCCGCCAGCAGTTCCTCTTCACCGGCTCCGGTGACGAAGAAGACGTAGGCGTCCTCGTGCTCCTCCCCGTCGTCGAAGACCTCTACGTCACCTTGCTCTTCGAGGTCGCACAGGAAGTCCTCGATCTCCTCGATCCACGGAAACGGGTAGGTGCCTTCCGGCAGGTTCGGAGTCGGCAGCAGCGGTACGTGGATCTCGACAACCATGGTGGGCATGGTGCCGATCCTGCCCCTCGCGCCTCCGCCCGGCGCAGGCAGGGGACCTGCGCGACGGGACGACCTCTCGAGGGTGGGGTCAAGAAGCGCGAAGTCGGCATGTCCTCACCGTCCTTGTGGGAAGGGGCTTCGCGGTCCCGACGCTGTGGGGCGGGGACGGGTGCCATACGGAAAAGCGTGAACAGTCGGCAGGCAAGTGTCCTGATGCCGCTCATCTGAGCGGCATCAGGGCAGCGGCGGTCAAAGTGCTCACGCTTTCGGGAAGGTGTGCCACGTCCGGGGAACCGCAGCTCCGGGCGGCCTCATGTCCTGGTACGGGGAAGGGAAGGGGAACCGGGCGAGTTCCGCGGAGGGATCATGCAGATCATCGAGGTGACCGGTTACGCCGTCCGATCTGCTGTGATCACCATGAAGCGGACGGGAACGCCACTCGAGTTCGTGATCTTCCCGATGCCGCATGTGGCTTCGCCGACGTTCTGCTCCCAGGTTCGCCTCAGGCTCAGGGAACGCGACCTCATAGTCGTCGAGGGGGTCCGAGGGAAGTCGGTCGGAGTGAGTGCCCTCACGCTCGCTCACCGGTTCGCCCCACGCCGGCGGCGCAACGGCCTGCAGAAGCAGCGCGAGGCGCTACTGCTTCCCGAGGGCGTGCCGGACATCAACCCGGATGTGACCGCGGCGGAGGCGATCGCGGATCTGAAGACGTTACCGCGGTGGACGTACCTGCTGCTCGTGGCCACGACTCCCGTGATGGGCCTGGTGCTCGCGCTGCGCGGTCAGCGCGCCTTCCTCGATGAGGACCTGGTGGTCGAGGATCTGCCGTCGACGCTGCGGGCGGAGATGATGGCCGGCGGTCCTGTGGAGCACGCGATGACCGATCGGCGCGACCAGCGGTTGCTCGACGCGCTCGGCGAGATCCACGTGGAGCGCGGTGACGAACCGATTCGGGTGGCCATCGTCTACGGGGCCGGCCATGTCCCGGCGATCGTGGCGGGGCTGCGGGACCGGTACGGGTACCGGGCACGCGCAGCGGAATGGCCCATCGTCCTTGTCCCGGCGTAGCCCGTCCGGCGCTGTTCGCCGTGTCCTGGTCACCGTGTGCCCCCTCAAGACACCGACACGGCGCTGGTCAGCTCTCCTCCGGACAGGAACGCGGCCCAGGTCTTCGGGGTGACGGTGAGGTGGGGGCCTCGGGGGTCTTGGAGTCGCGGATGCTGCCGTACGGCGACGGTGGCGTACGGGTCGAGGTGCACGACAGCGGGGGCGGTGTGCCGGCCGTACCGGAGACGGGGGCACGGGAACCGCGGGAGGGCGGGCGTGGGTTGGTGCTGGTGGGCGAGCCGGCCGACAAGTGGGGCGTGGGGGAGCGGAGTCCGGGGAAGATGGTGTGGTGCGAGTTCGCTAGGGGGCCCGTAGCGCCCCCGCGATCGCCGCGATCGTCTCCGGTCCCACCCGGCAGCATCCGCCGATCAGCCGTGCCCCGGACTCCCGCCAGCCCGTGACCTGTTCGGCCGTGAAGGTCGGCCGGCCGGTCCATGCCCGGGCCCCGGCGTCCCAGGTCTCGCCGCTGTTGGGGTAGACGACGACGGGTTTGCCGGTGACGTGGGCCGCGAGGGCGACGGCGTGGTCGGCGTCCTCGGGGGTGCAGCAGTTGACGCCGACGGCGATCACCTCGTCCGCCCGCGCGGCGAGCGCGAAGGCGTCCGCCAGGGGCTGACCCGCGCGGGTGCGGTCGCCGGCCGCCGAGTACGACAGCCAGGCCGGGAGGCCGAGCCCGCGCACCGCCCGGAGCAGGGCCTTCGCCTCGTCGGTGTCCGGGACCGTCTCCAGGGCGAGCGCGTCGGGGCCGGCGGCGGCCAGGACCTCCATGCGGGGACGGTGGAAGCGCTCCAGCTCGGACACGGTGAGCTCGTACCGTCCCCGGTACTCGGACCCGTCGGCGAGCATCGCGCCGTACGGGCCGACGGAGGCCGCCACCCAGAGGGGGCGGCGGGGCGTCCGGGCCCTGCGGGCCGCCTCGCGGGCGCACCCGACGCTCAGCGCGAGCAGGTCGGCCGCCTCCTCCCGTCCGATCCCGCGCCGGGCGAAGCCCTCGAAGGTGGCCTGGTAACTGGCGGTGATCGCCACGTCCGCACCCGCCTCGAAGTAGGCGAGGTGCGCCTCGGTGACCGCCTCGGGGTCCTCGGCGAGCAGCCGCGCCGACCACAGCGCGTCGCTCAGGTCGTGCCCGGCCGTCGCGAGCTGGTTGGACATGCCGCCGTCGAGGACGACCGTGCCGCCCGCGAGAGCGTCGGTGAGGGTGGGGACGGGGGCGGTGCTCATGCCCCTCGACGGTAGTCGAGACGGCCCCCGACCTGCCGTGCGGCCTCACAGCGCGCCCCTGCGGCAGGGCTGGGATCCTGAGGGGGAGACGACCCCGCGGTCGGGAAGGCGGTGGCCGATGTGCCGTTGGCTGGCCTACTCAGGTACCCCCATCCTGCTCGACAGCCTGCTCTACAAGCCGACGCCCTCGCTGATCGACCAGAGCCTGCACGCCAGGCTGGGCGTCGAGACGACCAACGGAGACGGGTTCGGCGTCGGCTGGTACGGCCCCCGCGCCGACACTCCGGCGATCGTCCGGGAGATCGGCCCGGCCTGGAGCAGCCGCAACCTGCGGGAGATCGCCCGCCATGTCCGCTCGCCTCTGTTCTTCGCCCATATCCGGGCCTCGACCGGATCGGCGGTGCAGGAGACCAACTGCCACCCGTTCCGTCACGGCCGCTGGATGTGGATGCACAACGGTGCGATCACGGACTTCCACCGCATGCGGCGCGACCTCGCCCTGGCCGTCGACCCGGAACTCTTCCTCTCCGTCGAGGGGTCCACGGACTCCGAGTTGATGTTCTACCTGGCGCTCACCTTCGGACTGGAGCAGGATCCGCCCGGTGCGGTCGCGCGGATGGTGGGCCTGGTGGAGCGGGTCGGGCGCGAGCACGGTGTGGAGTACCCGCTGCAGATGACGGTGGCGGTGACCGACGGGCGACGGCTGTGGGCGTTCCGCTACTCGACGCAGAGGGCGTCCCGTTCGCTCTTCTACAGCACACGCGTGGAGACGCTGCGCTCCCTCCACCCGGACGTGGAGTTCCTGCGTGAGGCGTCCGACGAGACCCGTCTCATCGTGTCGGAGCCCCTGGGGGGCCTGCCCGGCATGTGGAACGAGGTCCCCGAGGGCAGGTACGGCGTCGTCCAGCCCGAGGGGGACGGGATGGCTCGCTTCGCCCCTCAGCCGATGGAGGAGATGCAGGAGCGGAGTCCTGAAGGGGAGGGGTCGGCGATTTCGTCCCGCCGGGCCCGTTGACCTGTCCGTGACGCGCCCTTACCTTGTCGACGTCCGTGATCCCAGATGGCGTTCGATATATCGAACGCTCGATTCGTGATCCCGAGGTTCTCGAGCGAGCCTCCCTCCGAAAGGCAGACCGCATGAGCCCTACCGCCGGCGACACGCCCCGGACGCCCGACCGCAGGCTGTTACTGAAGGGGGCCCTCGCCGCAGGCGCGCTGGCCGCCACCCCCACGGCGGCCCACGCGGCCCACGCGGCCACCCCCGGCGCCCCCGCCGGCAGACCGCAGGCGGCCCCCTACGTGAACCCCCTCGTCCGCAACCGCGCCGACCCGCACATCACCCGCCACACCGACGGCTTCTACTACTTCACCGCCACCGCCCCCGAGTACGACCGGATCATCCTGCGCCGCTCCCGCACGCTGAACGGTCTGGGAAGTGCCGCCGAGTCCGTCATCTGGCGGGCGCACCCCACCGGTGACATGGGCGCCCACATCTGGGCACCGGAGATGCACCGCATCGCCGGCAAGTGGTACGTCTACTTCGCCGCCGCGCCCGCCGAGGACGTGTGGGCCATCCGCATCTGGGTCCTGGAGAACACCCACCCCAACCCCTTCCGGGGCACCTGGACCGAGAAAGGGCAGGTCAAGACCGCCTGGGAGACCTTCTCCCTGGACGCCACCACCTTCACCCACCGAGGCACCCGCTACCTCTCCTGGGCCCAGCACGAACCCGGCATGGACAACAACACCGCCCTCTGGCTCTCCGAGATGGCCGACCCCTGGACCCTGACCGGACCCCAAGTACGCCTGTCCACACCGGAGTACGACTGGGAGCGCATCGGCTTCAGGGTCAACGAGGGGCCGTACGTGATCCAGCGGGGCGGCCGGGTCCTCATGACCTACTCGGCCAGCGCCACCGACGCCAACTACTGCATGGGCCTGCTGACCGCCCCCGAGGACAGCGACCTCATGGACACCGCCAACTGGTCCAAGTCGCCCGTCCCCGTCTTCACCAGCAACGACACGACCCGGCAGTACGGCCCCGGCCACAGCTGCTTCACCGTCGCCGAGGACGGCCGTACCGACGTCCTCGTGTACCACGCCCGGCAGTACAAGGAGATCGACGGGGACCCGCTCCACGACCCGAACCGCCACACCCGGATCCAGGCGTTCGGCTGGAAACCGGACGGCACCCCGGACTTCGGCGTCCCCGTGGCCGACGGCGCCACCACCGGCGGCCGGGCGGACGTTCAGGCCGGTGCCGAGGTGTTCCGCCCCTAGTGTTGCTCCATGACCCAGAGGACCTTCGCCGATCTCCACCGCGCCGACGAGCCCCTCCTGCTGCCCAACGCCTGGGACCACGCCTCCGCCGCCGCTCTCGCCGCTCAGGGGTTCCGGGCGATCGGCACCACCAGCCTGGCCGTCGCGGCGGCGGTCGGGCTGCCCGACGGGGCGGCGGCGACCCGGGAACAGACCCTGCGGCTCGCCCGCACCCTCGGCTCCGAGCCGTTCCACCTGTCCGTGGACGCGGAGGACGGATTCGGCGACGACCCGGACGAGGTGGCCGAGTTCGCCCGCGAACTGCACGCCGCGGGCGCCGCCGGCATCAACCTGGAGGACGGGCTCGGGCCCGTCGACCGACACGCCGCGAAGATCGCCGCCGTCCGGGCCGCGGCCCCCGGCCTCTTCGTCAACGCCCGCACCGACACCCACTGGCTCGGCGACGGCGACGGCGAGGGCACGGTCCGGCGGCTCGACGCCTATCGACAGGCGGGCGCACACGGGGTGTTCGTCCCCGGGCTCACCGACGTCCGGGAGATCGCCTCCCTGGTACGCCACTTGGGCGACGTTCCCCTCAACATCCTCTACTCGCCGACCGGTCCCTCCGTCCCTCACCTCGCCGACCTCGGCGTACGCCGGATCAGCCTCGGCTCGCTGCTGTACCGGCGGGCGCTGGGCGCGGCGGTGGAGGCGGCGACCGACATCAGGGCGGGCCGGGCACCCGGCGGCCGGACACCCACCTACGAGGAGATCCAGGCACTGAGCCGGGACACCGGCGGTGCGGCCGACGCCACGGTTTCCTTCGGATGACCCTGGTACGGTGGCGGCTTTCGCGGGTATCAGAACCTTTGGACTCATCTCCGGCAAAGGACCGAGGAACCGAGGAACCATGAACGTAGACATGGACATCCCCGGCGAGAAACGGCTGGCGGCAGCGGTCGTGATGGACGACGAGGGGCGGGTGCTCCTGGTGCGTCGCAGCGCGACCGAGAGATTCCTGCCCCGGGTGTGGGGCGTGCCGTGCGGCAAGCTCGATCCCGGGGAGAGCGCCCCGGACGGTGCGTTGCGCGAGCTGAAGGAGGAGACCGGCCTGCTCGGCGAGATCGTGCGCAAGGTCGGCGAGTCGTCCTTCCTCAGCGAGTACGCGGGGCACGAGGTCAAGAACTGGCAGGAGAACTTCCTGGTCCGCCCGCTGTCCCGGGAGGTCACGCTGCCCAGTCCGGATCAGGACCACGCCTGGCTCCGACCGTCCGAGCTGACCGGTGTCGACATCGACGCCTACAACCTGGACGTCGTCCGGCAGGCGCTCACGGACTCCTGAGCAACTCCGCCAGCGCGCCCAGCGAGTCCAGGTAGGCCGGCACGTTCAGCGGTACCTTCGGCACCGCCGCCGGATGCGGGCCCGCCGCCGTGAACACGTCGGTGTGCCGCCGGCGTCGCCCGCCCGTCTCCAGGAACAGCGTCACCGTCGGCGCGTCCGTGTCGCACCAGGCGCGGTGCAGGGTGTGCGCCGGCAGGGCGTAGGTGCTGCCCGCCGCGTACCGGCCCAGATGGGTCAGGCGCAGCCGCGCCGGACCCGCCGGTGCCAGCAGCCAGTCGGCCGACCCCTCGGCCAGCGTCTCCTCGAACCGGGCCGCCCTGATCCCGGCGCTGACCCGCGCCCCGGGCCCCGTCTCGGGCAGTTCCTCGTACAACTCCGTGCACAGGCGCCCCCGGACGACATGGGAGGCCAGCGTCGAACGGTGGTTGTGGATGTCCTCCCGGCCGGTGCCGTCCGTGCCCGTGTGCCACACGTGTGCGCGCAGCATGTGCAGCGGGCCGGAGTCGACCAGCAGCAGCTTGTCGAAACCGAGGACGTGCCGGTACGACAGCCCGGCGCAGGCCTCCGGATCACCCGCCCCGGAGGCGAGTTCGGTGACCAGCTCCAACAGGCTTTCCGGTGACCCGAGTTCGGCGACGACCGCATGGGCCGCGGCCACCTGGTCCCGTTCGGGCAAGGTGTCGTCCAGGGTCCTCGCCAGCAGTCGCCGCGCCGCCAGAACCCGCTGACCGCCCATGCGTTCCGTCCTCCGTCCTCCGGTTCCCGCTCACCGCGCGGGTGCCGTCTCATCGGGCCGATAGGTCCACACCGCGTGGGCGCGCAGCGCCGTCACGCCCTGGTACGTCATCCACATCGGGCGCCGCAGCTCCGTGCTGTCGCCCCGCTCCCAGGACCAGATGCCGTCCTGCTGCGCCGCCCGCACCGAGGCGGCCGCGCCGTCCAGCAGTTCCCGCCAGGTGTTCTCCAGGCCGCTCTGCCGGGCGACCTCCAGCGCGCCCGGGGTCAGCAGGGCGCGCACGATCCAGGACGCGGTGAAGTGCCGTACGTTCAGGACCTCGTGGTGTGCGGGGTCGTCGGGGCGCGGGCGTCGTACCTCCTCGCGCCGGTACTCCAGGTCCAGGCAGGCGTGGTGCGGCGCGTCGGGGCAGGACAGCAGCCAGCGCACCCCGTCCTCGCGGGCGGCCCGCACCGCCGCGCTCTCGCCCAGGACACGGGCCGCGCGGTCGAGGGCGAGCACTGCCTGCGCGGTGTGCACCGGGGACGGCGGCCCGTACGGCGCGTCGAGCCGATAGCCCCAGCAGCGCAGATGGTCCCGGCCCGGGTCGCTGATGGCTCCGTCGACGAGGGCCTCCCGCAGCACCGGCAGGGCGTCGCAGCCGGGTGCGGCGCGCAGCAGTCCGCGCAGCACCGTCGTCATCACATGGGTCGACTCGTGTCCGGCCCGGTCGGCCGCACGGGTGAAGGCCGCCGTGCAGAGGTCCACCTCCCGCGCCAGCCGCCCGCCCCGGGTCGCGCCCGCGCGGGCCAGGGCGCCCAGCACCAGCGCGGTCACCTCGGGGCGGGCCCGCGCGCCCTGCGACCGCGCCGACCAGCCGCCGTCGGGCAGCCGCAACCGCCAGAGCGTGTCGGCCAGTTCGCCCGGCGTGAGACGCCCGTCGGGCAGGCCCGACTCGAGCATGATCTGCAGCCCGTACGCCGTGCCGACCGAGGTGGGGCGGGACGGGGTGCTCTCGCCCAGGGAGTGCGACCAGCCGACGAGCCGTCCGCGCTCCGGATCGTCGACGACGGACACCTCGCCGACGAGGGTGTCGTGGGTGGCCGCGAACAGGCGCGGGAGCGGGCCGGGCTCCGGGCCGGCGAGGGGCGCGGGAGGCGGGAGGAGCCGCTGGTCCGGAGCCGCGGCACGGGCCCGTAGCAGGGCCGCGGCGAGCCAGGCGGCGAGCGCGGTGCCGAGGCCGCTCACCGACGCGATCAGGTACTTCGCGGCCTCCCCGTCGACGGAGTCGGGCAGCACCTCGAAGAGGAACTGGAACACGGCGTATCCGGCGGCCGCGCAGCCGAACCCGCCCAGCCAGCCCACGAAACGGGTCGGCCGGGAGGCCGCGTCGCCCCCTGCGACGGGGGTGCGGTCGTCCGGACGGGCGGGGCGCAAGGGGCCGCGGCCGAGCTGCTGTGGGGACAAGTCGCGCTCCATCCCCTCCCGTTGGGCGGCACATGACGTCCGCGATCACGCCATCTTAGAAAGAAAGTCTCCTCCTCAACGTCCGTACCGCTGTTTTCGCCGTCTCACACCCGGCACCGCCGTCCGATGCGTGACCGTGGCACATACGGCCTCTCCCGGACTCGTCTCCGGCTCTCCCGGGTCCGGTTCGTCAGGACGATGTGCGGGGTCTCGAACGTCCTGCCCCAGGAGGCGTCGACGTCACTCGCCCAGGACGTCGCGGACGAACGTGTTGGTGAACTTCCCCCCGGGGTCCAGGGACCGGGCCAGGGCCCGGAAGTCGTCCAGCCGCGGGTAGCGGGCGCGCAGGTCGGCCGCCGGCGTGGTGAACACCTTTCCCCAGTGCGGTCGCGCCTCGAAGGGCGCCAGCGCCTCCTCCAGCCGCCGCACCACGGGCAGCACGGCCGAGGTGTCCGCCACCCAGGTGAAGTGGGCGGCCACGGTGTCCCGGCCGTGGCAGGGGCTGAGCCACTGGTCGTCGGCGGCCACCGTCCGCACCTCGCAGGTCTGCAGCACGGGGGAGACGGCCTCCCGGATCCCGTCGATCGCGTGCAGCATGTCGAGGGCGAACCGGCGCGGCAGCAGGTACTCCGACTGCAGCTCCGACCCGCTGCTCGGGGTGAACTCCGCGCGGAAGTGCGGCAGCCGCTCGTGCCAGGGCCCCGGTACCCCGAACTGCTCCGTGCAGTTCACCGCCGGCATGCCGGGCACGGGGTGCAGTTTCTCGGTCGCGGGCGCCGCCCAGGGGAAGTCCGGCAGCGGCTGGTCCGTACGCCGCTTCACCCACACCTGCCGGAAACCCGGCGCGCCCCAGTCGGTGAACAGGCTCACGCTGTACGCGGCCGACATCACCTTCTCGAAGGTGGCGGCGTCCAGCCCGGCCTGCGGGAGCTCGGTGAACAGATGCTGCTCGACGTCGTAGGCGGGCGTCAGGTCCAGGGTGAGCGCGGTGACCACACCGAGCGCCCCGAGCGAGGTGACCGCCCCGCCGAACCGCGCTTCGTCCCCGCGGTCGATCCGCAGCGTCGAACCGTCCGCCGTGACCAGTTCCACCGTCCGCACGGACGAGGCGAGCGGGCCGTTGCCGACGCCGGAGCCGTGCGTGCCGGTGGCGACCGAGCCGGCCACCGAGATGTGCGGGAGCGACGCCATGTTCGCCAGCGCCAGCCCGTGCCGGTGCACCTGCCGGGCCAGCTCGGCGTACCGCACGCCGCCGCCGACCCGGACCGCCCTGGCGGCCGTGTCCACGTCGATCTGCGGGGGCAGCGCGTCGAGGGAGAGCAGGACGCCGTCCGCACCGGCCTCGGCGATCTCGTTGAAGGAGTGCCCGCTGCCCAGGACCCGCACCCGGGAGCCGCCGGCGACCAGCGCGCGCAGCGCGTCCAGGGTGGGCGGGCGGTGCAGTTCCTCGGCGGCGTACGTGATGTTGCCGGCCCAGTTGGTCACGGTCCCGGTCATGCGGCGGTCCCTCCCCGAGTCGTCGAGCGTGTCGGGGACATCACATCACCGCGCCGACCGGCGCCGCCGCCGGGGGCTTCCGGTCCGTTCGCCGGACCCGGTTGCACACCCGAGGGGGTCGGGGGCATACCGTGAGGAGTCGTACGTCCGAGCCGGGAGTCGTACGTCCGAGCCGGAAGGAGACACGGGATGGGCAGCGGCAGCCGTACCGCGCTGGTCGAGGATCTGATGGAGCGGTTCCCGCATGTGCCGCGCGAGGCCGTCTTCAAGGAGGACCTGCTCCGGGGCGGGATCGCCTTCGACCCGTCCGCGCTCAGCGACAACGAGAAGGGCGAGGTCAAGCCGAAGTCGTACTTCATCTTCTCCTTCGACCACGGCACGCTGCCCGAGCTGGGCGAGGCCGCGCTGCGGCGCCCGCCCGAGGAGATCATCCTCACCGGCGGCCCCTACGACCTGCGCCGCACGGTCGTCTCCGTCCGGGTGAACCCGGCGTCCCCGTACCGGGTCGCCGCGAACGAGGACGGCGTGCTCGGCCTCTACCTCGACGGGAAGCGCATCGCCGACGTCGGCGTGCCGCCGATGCCCGAGTACTACCGGCACACCCTCTCCAACGGGAAGTCCGTCATGGAGGTGGCCCCGACCATCCAGTGGGGCTACCTGATCTACCTGACCGTCTTCCGGGTCTGCCAGTACTTCGGCGCCAAGGAGGAGTGCCAGTACTGCGACATCAACCACAACTGGCGCCAGCACAAGGCGGCCGGCCGTCCCTACACCGGGGTCAAGGACGTCGAGGAGGTCCTCGAGGCCCTGGAGATCATCGACCGGTACGACACGGCGAAGGCGTCCACCGCCTACACCCTCACCGGCGGCGCGATCACCAAGACGGTCGCCGGCCGTGACGAGGCCGACTTCTACGGGCACTACGCCAAGGCCATCGAGGAGCGCTTCCCCGGCCGCTGGATCGGCAAGGTCGTCGCCCAGGCGCTGCCCAAGGACGACGTGCAGCGCTTCAAGGACTACGGCGTGCAGATCTACCACCCCAACTACGAGGTGTGGGACGAGTACCTGTTCAAGATGTACTGCCCGGGCAAGGAACGCTACGTCGGCCGCGACGAGTGGCACAAGCGCATCCTGGACTCCGCGGACGTCTTCGGCGCGCGCAACGTCATCCCCAACTTCGTGGCGGGCGTGGAGATGTCCGAGCCGTTCGGCTTCGCCACCGTCGACGAGGCCATCGCCTCGACCACCGAGGGTCTGCGCTTCTTCATGTCGCACGGCATCACGCCCCGCTTCACCACCTGGTGCCCCGAGCCGACGACCCCGCTCGGCAAGGCCAACCCGCAGGGGGCGCCGCTGGAGTACCACATCCGGCTGCTCGAGGCGTACCGCGCCACGATGGACGAGTTCGGCCTGGCCTCGCCCCCCGGCTACGGCCTGCCCGGACCCGGCCGCGCGGTGTTCTCCGTCAGCTCCTTCATGGACAGCCTCCCGGAGGAGACGCCCGTCGAGGCGTGAGGACTCCCGGGCCCCCCCCGAGGGGCCGTGAGCAAGGCCGAGAGGGCCGGAACCGAGACGGTTCCGGCCCTTCTTGCGTAGGGTGCCCGAGGGGGGCGTACGCGGGCGTGCGCGGGCGCCGTGGCGCACGAAGCGGAGACAGCGCTTGTCAGTTGTGGCGACAGCGTGAAAAGCTCGTCCACCGCCCCTGCGGTTTCCCCCAACTGCTTTGCCGATGTCACGAGTTGACCTTGTCCGTGGATGCAGGAGACTTATGTCCGACCTGTCGGCCCCCCAGGACGCCACCGAGGCGGCACTGTTCTCCGAGTGCTGGGACGCGGTGCTCTCCTACGCCGACCTGTGCACGGCCGGCTCCACCGCCGCCGCGCAACTGGCGCGCGAGGCGTTCGCCCAGGGCATACGCGAGGTGCGCGAAGCGGAGGCGACCACCGTACGCGCGGCCGGCCGCCGCTCGTCCAGGCTGCCCCGAATACCCCTGCTGCTGACCGCCGTTCGCACCACCGCGGCGGCCTGGGAGGAGAGCGGACAGGGCCACCGGCTCGATCCCGACCTGCGGCTGTGGCTCCACTCCGAGAACGCCGCCCGCTTCACCGGCCCACCGCTGTCGCGCCCGGTCGCCCTGCGCGGACTGCGCGATCTGCAGCAGGCCGACGCCGAACTGCTGTGGCTGGCCGAGGCGGAGTCCCTCCCGCTGCCCCTGGTGGCCCGTCGGCTGGGCCTCGACGCCGCCACCGCCGCCGACGAACTCGCCCAGGTCCGCGGCTTCTTCCGGGACCGGTGCCACCGCAACCACCTCGACTCCCCGATGGACGCGGAGTGCCGCAGCTACGCCCGGCTGCTGGACGCCGTCACCCGCTCGCCCGCCGCCGACACCCCCGAGGACCTCTCCAAACACCTCGCCACCTGCGTACGCTGCGCCGAGGCCGCGGCCTGCCTCCGACTGCACGGCGGCGGGCTGCCCGGCGCCCTCACCGGCGGGGTCCTCGGCTGGGGCGGCCTGGCCTACCTGGAGCGCCGCCGCCGCGCGGCCGAGGCGCGGCTCGGCCCCGGCCGCCCCGACGGCCCCGACGCGGGCGGCGACCCGGCCGACGGAACCGGCCGGGCACGCGCCACCCGCAACGGGCTGCTGGTCGCCGCCGTCCTGGTGTCCGGCCTCGCCCTCGCCGTCTCCCTGATGCCGTTCGGCGGCACGGACGCCGACAAGGCGATCCGCACCGGCGCCACCCCTGGACCGGCGGCCGACCCGGGCCTGTACCCGCCCGCGGCCCCCGCCCCCACCCCCACCGTTTCCGCCACTGACTCCGGCCCCGCCTCCCCCGACACCCCGCAGCCGTCCTCCGAAGGCACCCCGGACCCGGCGAAACCCCACCCCGACCCCGACCCCGAGCCCCAGGGCAGCACCACCGCCACCGCCCCCACCGCGCCCCGGACCACCGCGTCCAGCCGGCCGTCCGTCTGCCACGCCGCGTACGACCTGGTCAACCAGTGGCCCGTCGGCTTCCAGGCCACCGTCACCGTCACCACGACGGAGCCCCTCGACTCCTGGCGCGTGGCCTTCACCTTCGAGGACGGTCAGCGCGTCACCCAGATGTGGGACGCCGACGTCAGCCAGAACGGCCCCCGCGTCACCGCCACCGCCACCGACTACAACAAGGCCGTCCCCGCCGGCGGAAAGCTCGCCTTCGGCTTCATCGCCTCCTGGGCCGGCACGAACCCCCCACCCTCCGCCATCACCCTCGACGGCCACTCCTGCACGACCGGGTGACGCGATCCGGCCCGAAGCCCCCGGGTGTCCGGGGCGCCCGTTGAAGGCGCTCGCTGAAGGCGCCCGTTAAATCGGTGGCGCCCCGGGCCGGTGGTTTCCTACAGTGAGGGCCGCAGCACACAAGCGGCGCGCGCATGCGCCGCGGTCCGCTGCCGCCGGATCGAGCGAGGGACGGGAGGTGTGACCGATGGCTGTCTTTGCGACGGGCGCTGCCCGCATCCAGGAATCCATCCGTTTCATCTCCGTGGCCACCGGCTGACCTCAGCTTTCCGTTCCGCGCGTCGTCGCGCGGCCGCCGGGGCCACCCTCGCGAAGGGTCACCCCTTGAGTTCCACCTCTTCTTTCACCTCTTTCACCTCCCTCCCCTCGTCGCCGTCCTCCGTGCTGGCCGCCTACGGCTGGGACGGGACGTGGGCCGACGCGTTCGCCCCCTACGCGGCCGAAGGGCTGGTGGCCGGGCGTGTGGTGCGGGTCGACCGCGGGCAGTGCGACGTGGTCACCGCCGACGGGACCGTACGGGCCGACACCGCGTTCGTCACCCCGCACGACCCCCTGCGGGTCGTGTGCACCGGGGACTGGGTCGCCGTCGAACCGGAGGGCCACACCCCGCGCTACGTACGGGCGTACCTGCCGCGACGTACCGCCTTCGTGCGCTCCACCTCCTCCGGGCGGTCCGAGGGACAGATCCTCGCCGCCAACGTCGACCACGCCGTCATCGCCGTCTCGCTCGCCGGCGAGCTGGACCTGGCGCGGATCGAACGGTTCCTCGCCCTCGCCTGGCAGTCCGGGGCGCAGCCGGTGGTCGTGCTCACCAAGGCCGACCTGGTGCCGGACGCGGTGACCCGGGCCCATCTGGTCCAGGACGTGGAGACCACCGCGCCCGGCGTCCCGGTGCTCGCCGTCAGCGCTCGGGAGGATGGGGGTACCTCCCTGCTCGAGCGAAGCCGAGAGCTTGGGGGAGGGCTGGACGTCCTCGCCGCGGTCGTCTCCGGCGGTACGTCGGTGCTGATCGGCGTGTCGGGCGCGGGCAAGTCCACCCTGGCCAACGCGCTCCTCGGCGAGGACGTGATGGACGTCCAGGCGGCCCGGGAGGTCGACGGCAAGGGCCGCCACACCACCACCACCCGCAACCTGCTCGCCCTGCCCGGCGGGGGAGTCCTCATCGACACCCCGGGCCTGCGGGGCGTCGGGCTCTGGGACGCCGGCAGCGGCGTCGGCCAGGTGTTCTCCGAGATCGAGGAGCTCGCCGGGGACTGCCGTTTCCACGACTGCGCGCACGAGAGCGAACCGGGGTGCGCGGTCCTCGAGGCCGTCGGGACGGGCGCCCTGCCGGAACGCCGCCTCGAGAGCTACCGCAAGCTGCTGCGGGAGAACCAGCGCATCGTCGCCAAGACCGACGCGCGGCTGCGCGCGGAGATCCGCAGGGAGTGGAAGCGGAAGGGGGCGATGGGCAAGGCGGCGATGGAGGCGAAGCGGGGCCGCCTGCGCTGACCCACCGGCGCACCCCCCGCCCCGCACCTCCCTGTCCGATTTCCGCCAGCCGGTCTGCCCCGGCCGGCGGAGACTGGACGGTGTGATGGACGAGGACAGCAGGTACGAGGCGGTGCGCAGCCGGGACGGACGGTTCGACGGCGCGTTCTTCTTCGCCGTCGGGACGACCGGGATCTACTGCCGTCCCAGCTGCCCCGCCGTCACACCGAAACGACGCAACGTGCGGTTCTTCGCGACCGCCGCCGCCGCGCAGGGCGCCGGATTCCGGGCCTGCCGGCGGTGCCGTCCGGACGCCGTCCCCGGCTCCGCCGAGTGGAACGTGCGCGCCGACGTGGTGGGCCGGGCCATGCGGCTGATCGCCGACGGGGTGGTCGACCGCGAGGGCGTCGCCGGACTGGCCGCCCGGCTCGGCTACAGCGCCCGCCAGGTGCAGCGCCAGCTCACCGGCGAACTGGGCGCCGGGCCCGTCGCCCTCGCCCGCGCGCAGCGCGCGCACACCGCGCGCGTACTGCTGCAGACCACCGGGCTCCCGATCACCGAGATCGCCTTCGCCGCCGGGTTCGCCAGCGTGCGGCAGTTCAACGACACCGTCCGGGCCGTGTACGCCATGACCCCCACCGCACTGCGCGCCACCGCACCCGGCGGCGGCCGGGCCGCCGCCCGCCGTACGGCCACCCCCGCGGCGGGCATCCCCGTGCGGCTCGCCCACCGCGGCCCGTACCAGCCCCGCCCCGTCTTCGACCTGCTGGAACACGAGGCCGTCCCGGGCGTCGAGGACGTCACCGGGGCCCCGGGTGCCCGCACCTACCGGCGCACCCTGCGGCTCCCGTACGGCATCGGCGTCACCGCCGTCGACGAACGTCCCGGGACCACGCGCACCGGCTCCGCGGCCCACCCCGGAGGCTGGCTCGACGCCCGCATCCACCTGACCGACCTCCGGGACCTGACCACCGCCGTACAGCGGCTGCGCCGCCTCTTCGACCTGGACGCGGACCCGTACGCCGTGGACGAACGGCTCGGCGCCGACGCGCGGCTCGCCCCACTGGTCGCCGCCCGGCCCGGACTGCGCTCGCCGGGCACCGCCGACCCGGAGGAACCCGCGGTCCGGGCCCTGGTGGGCCGCGAGGAGGCCGCGCGGCTGGTCCAGCGGTACGGCAAGAGGCTCGACGCCCCCTGCGACGGCCTCACCCACCTCTTCCCCGAACCGGCCGTCCTCGCCGAGGCCGAACCCGGCGGCACCCTGGGCGCGCTCACCGCCGCCCTCGCGGACGGCACCGTACGCCTCGACCCCGGCGCCGACCGGGACGACACCGCGGACGCCCTGCGCGCCGTTCCCGGCCTGGACGCCCGTACCATCGCCGAGATCCGCACCCGTGCCCTCGGCGACCCGGACGCGGCCCCACCCGGTCCGGAACTGCCCGGCAGCTGGCGCCCCTGGCGCTCATACGCACTGAACCACCTGCGCGCGGCAGGGGAGTTGGAGTACCGATGACCACGACGAACGCGACGAACGCGATGAACGCGGCGAATACGGCGAACATGGCGAACGTGACGAGCACCCCGCACCCGTACTGGACGAGCGTGCCGAGTCCGCTCGGGCCGCTGCTCCTCACCGCCGGACCGGACGGGGAGCTGACCTCGCTCTCCGTGCCCGGCCAGAAGGGCGGTCGCGGTGTGCCGGAAGGCGGGCGGCAGGACCCGGGACCGTTCCGCGCGGCGGAGGAACAGCTCGCCGCGTACTTCGCCGGTGAGCTGAGGGATTTCCGGCTGCCCCTGCACACCGCCGGCACCCCCTTCCGGGAGAAGGTCTGGGCCGCGCTCGACGACGTCCCCTACGGGTCGACCGTGTCGTACGGCGAGATCGCCGCCCGGATCGGCGCCTCCCGGGCCGCCGTACGGGCCGTGGGCGGCGCGATCGGCGCCAACCCGCTGCTGATCGTGCGCCCCTGCCACCGGGTGATCGGCGCCGACGGGACCCTGACCGGATACGCGGGCGGCCTGGACCGCAAGGTACGCCTGCTCACCCACGAAGGAGCGCTCCGCCCGTAGCCGGGGCCCGTCGTGTCCGGGGCGCTCAGCCCCAGAACACCGCGCCGAGCCAGGCCACCGTGATCAGCTGACAGGTGAACAGCTCGGTCAGCAGGCTCCAGCCGCCCGCGCGCATCGCCGTACGCGTCGCCGCGACCGCTTCGCCGTGGCGTCCCAGACGGATCCGCTCGCCGGCGTAGATCCCGGCCACGAAGCCCGGGACGGAGCCCAGCACGGGCACCAGGACGAAGCCGAGGAACGACCCCGCGCCGGCGTACGCCCGCACCCGCCCCGCGGTCCCGTCGGCCCGCAGCCGGCGGGGCGGCAGCGTCCAGCGGACCACCTGGGAGAGGAGCAGGGCGGCGGTCGACCCGACGAGCACCCACCACGCCACGGGCCGCGGGTCCTTCAGGGCCCACCAGAGGATCCCGGCCCACACCAGCCACGACCCCGGCACCCCGGGCAGCAGTACTCCGCACAGGCCGAGCAGGATCACCAGTCCGGCCAGCAGGAGGTCCCACGCTCCCATCGGATCTCTTTCGAGGGAACCACCGGTTTCAGCCGGTGGGGGAATCGAATCCCTGATGTACGTTTCTGGTGTCCCGCAAGGGATCGGTTCGGGCTGGACCGCAACCCTCGGGTGGGAAGCCTTCTTCCTTCGGGAGGGGGAGCGGAGTCACTGGTCCAGGGTGCCGGAAGACGGCAGAAGGCGCAGACCGGGTGCGCCGAACCCGCACCGCCCCCGTCTGCCGGACGGCAGGCTCCCCGCGGCGGGTGGCGTGCCGTCGCCGCCCGGCGCCGGGGACGGATTTCCCGATGCCCAGTTTCCCCAGGGCCCTCGCGGTGGAGAATTGAGGGTATGAGTGAGCAGGGGGGCGGGTCCGCCGGCCACCAGGACGACTGGTGGCGGCAGTTGTACGACGCCGAGGCCGGCGGCGACACGGGCCCCGCGCCCGCGGCCGACTCCCTCGACGACCGCTTCGAATCCGCGGCCGGCACGGTGAACGAGAGACCGGCCGCGCCCGCCGCCGAGGCCGTGCCCACCCCCGCCGACGCCCCCGCCGACCCCCGTGCCCCGCGGGTTCCGCGTGCCCCGCGCCGCGTCCGCCCCGCCGAAGCGCCGCCGGTGCCGGGCGGCCGTGTGGGTCCTCGTCCGCCCGTCTACGACGCCGAACCCACCGCGCTGCCCGCCGCCGACCCCCACGCACTGGACGACCTGGTCCCGGACACCGTGCTGGACGGCGCCCGGTACGGGGCCTGCACCCTGCGGGCCGTGTCCGTACGGGGCGACTTCGCGCGCCACCGGGGCGAACCGCGGCGGGACGCCCTGCTGACCGCCCGGTTCGGCAGCGGGGACCGGGCACTGGTGCTGGTGGCGGTCGCGACCGGCGCACGGGCCGCTCCCGGCGCGCACCGCGCGGCCGCCGAGGCCTGCCGGTGGATGGGCGAGGCGGTGGGCCTCAGCCACTCCCGCCTCGCCGAGGACATCAGGGCCGCCCGGCGCGGCGAACTCAAGTCCGGACTGCACCGCCTCACCGACCGCACCCTCGGCAGGCTCCGCGCGGGCGCCGCCGAACAGGGCCTCGCACCCGAGGCGTACGGGGCCACCCTGCGCTGCCTCCTGCTGCCCGCCGACCCCGAATGCCGTATCCGGGTGTTCTTCGGCGTCGGCACCGGCGGCCTGTTCCGGCTGCGGGACGGCGCGTGGCAGGACATCGAACCGAAGGCCGCCGAGGCCAGGGGAGAGGCCGTGATGGGCTTCGGCTCGCCGCCCTCCGAGACCCCCGAGGGCGACCGGCTCACCATGGACCTCGGCATCCCGACGCCCCCGAGCCCCTACGAGCCCGCCCCCGGCCCCCCGCGCGAACCCTTCCGCTTCCGTACCTCCGTAGCCCGCCAGGGTGACACCCTCCTGCTGTGCAGTACGGGCCTCGCCGATCCGCTGCGCGGCGAGCGGGAACTCCGGGCCCACCTGGCCGAGCGGTGGTCCCGCCCCGAACCACCGGGCCTCGCCGTCTTCCTCACCGACGCCCAGGCACGGGTCAAGGGGTACGGGGACGACCGTACGGCCGCCGCCGTCTGGGAGGCGTGAGCGCGTCGGGTGTGAATTCATGGACCCCGGAGGGAGATCCAGAAGCCCGCAAGCCCGAGGGAATCACGGACACCGAAGGGGCACACGAGAGTCATGGCCAAACAGAACGTCGCGGAACAGTTCGTCGACATCCTGACCCGCGCGGGAGTCAAGCGTCTCTACGGCGTCGTCGGCGACAGCCTCAACCCCGTGGTCGACGCCGTGCGCCGCAACTCCGCCATCGACTGGGTCCACGTCCGGCACGAGGAGACCGCCGCCTTCGCCGCCGGTGCCGAGGCCCAGATCACCGGCCGGCTCACCGCCTGCGCCGGCTCCTGCGGGCCCGGCAACCTCCACCTCATCAACGGGCTGTACGACGCCCACCGGTCCATGGCCCCGGTCCTCGCCCTCGCCTCGCACATCCCGTCCAGCGAGATCGGCCTCGGCTACTTCCAGGAGACCCATCCCGACCAGCTGTTCCGCGAGTGCAGCCACTACAGCGAGATGATCTCCAGCCCGCAGCAGATGCCCCGGCTGCTGCACACCGCCATCCAGAACGCGGTGGGCCGCTCCGGGGTCAGCGTCGTCACCCTGCCCGGCGACATCGCCGACCACGCCGCCCCGGAGAAGGCCGTGGAGACCGCCCTGGTCACCTCCCGGCCCACGGTCCGGCCCGGCGACGCCGAGATCGACCGGCTCGTCGACATGATCGACGCGGCCGGGAAGGTCACCCTCTTCTGCGGCGCCGGCACGCAGGGCGCGCACGCCGAGGTCATGGAGTTCGCCCAGAAGATCAAGTCCCCGGTCGGGCACGCCCTGCGCGGCAAGGAGTGGATCCAGTACGACAACCCGTACGACGTCGGCATGAGCGGGCTGCTCGGGTACGGCGCCGCCTACGAGGCCACCCACGAGTGCGACCTGCTGATCCTGCTCGGCACCGACTTCCCGTACAACGCCTTCCTGCCCGACGACGTGAAGATCGTCCAGGTCGACGTGCGGCCCGAGAACCTCGGCCGCCGCTCGAAACTGGACCTCGCGGTGTGGGGCGACGTACGGGAGACGCTGCGCTGTCTGACCCCGAGGGTCAGGACCAAGGACGACCGCAGGTTCCTCGACCGGATGCTGAAGAAGCACGCGGGCGCGCTGGAGGGGGTGGTGAAGGCGTACACCCGGAAGGTCGAGAAGCACGTGCCGATCCACCCCGAGTACGTGGCCTCCGTGCTGGACGAACTCGCCGACGAAGACGCGGTGTTCACGGTTGACACCGGGATGTGCAACGTCTGGGCGGCCCGCTACATCTCGCCCAATGGCCGCCGCCGGGTCATCGGCTCGTTCTCCCACGGCTCGATGGCGAACGCGCTGCCGATGGCGATCGGGGCGCAGTTCGTCGACCGGGGCCGACAGGTCGTGTCGATGTCCGGGGACGGCGGATTCACCATGCTCATGGGCGACTTCCTCACCCTCGTCCAGTACGACCTGCCGGTGAAGGTCGTCCTCTTCAACAACTCCTCGCTCAGCATGGTCGAGTTGGAGATGCTGGTCGCCGGGCTGCCCTCGCACGGAACCGCCATGAAGAACCCCGACTTCGCCGCCGTCGCCCGCGCCTGCGGCGCGCACGGGGTGCGGGTGGAGAAGCCGAAGGAACTCGCCGGGGCCCTCAAGTCGGCGTTCAAGCACAAGGGCCCGGCCCTCGTCGACATCGTCACCGACCCCAACGCGCTGTCCATCCCGCCGAAGATCAGCGCCGAGATGGTGAGCGGTTTCGCGCTGTCCGCGTCGAAGATGGTGCTGGACGGCGGGGTCGGCCGGATGCTCCAGATGGCGCGTTCCAACCTGCGCAACGTGCCCCGGCCGTAGGGCCTGTTCGCCGGATCAGGCCGTAACGGGATTCAGCCCGTCCGGGGCGCCCGGCGGCGGGCTGCGGTGTCGTACTCGTAGCGGGGCGGGCCCTCGGTGCCGCTGGTGTGGAACGGACGGTCCCGGTCGTCGATCCGCACGGTGCCGGAGCGGCCGGCCGAGGACCGGTCCGGCACCGTGCGCCGGAGGCAGTCGTGGGCCCCGGTCCGGGCGGTGACCCGCAGCACCTCCGGGTCCGTCGCGGAGACCCGGTGGGGCATGCGGACCGCCGGGATCGGCGTACCGGCGTCGTTCCCGGCGGCCGCGCGGGCGATGGGCCGGTTCTTGTCCAGGTCCACGTCGAAGTACCGCGGGGGCAGACGCCGCCGCAGCCCTGGCCCATGGCGTACGCGTTGCCCGGGACGGGACGGGGCGGGTGCTGCCGGTCACCCGGACCCGCAACGCCGTGAGAACGGCCCCGCACACGTGTGTGGCCGTTGAAGTTCGGCCAATAACCGGCCTTGACCACGCCCCATGACTTGGCGCGCGGGTGACGGGGCATGGTTTCCCGTGGACGTGTTCGAGCCGCAGGGGGAACCGACACCACGACGCGGGCGGGGGCCATGAGAAGGCAGGCACGAGGGGGTGGTCCCGGTACGGCCGGGACGATCCGGGAGACGACCGTGGAGGAGACGGCCGACGGCGACGGGGAGCGGACCCCGGCGGCACGGCTACGACGCCGGCTGGGGCGCGCGGACCTGCGGGCGGTGCCCGAGTCCCGCCACGACCTGCGCGAACTGCTCAGGCACTGGGGCAGCCCCGGACAGTCGGAGACGGCCGAGCTGCTCACCACCGAGCTCGTCACCAACGCGCTGGTCCACACCGACCGGGCGGCGGTCCTCACCGCCACCGTCGGACCCCGCGGACTACGGGTCGAGGTACGGGACTTCGTGCACGACGAACCCCGGCCGCGGGTACCGGACGCAGGTGACGGTACGCACGGCCGGGGGCTGGTGCTGCTCGACCGCCTCGCCGACGCGTGGGGGATCAGGGCGCACGCGGTGGGCAAGGCGGTCTGGTTCGAACTCGACGCGGACGCCGCCTGACGCGCCGTCGCCCGTCAGCCGAACTGCTGCTCCAGGTCCTTGAGCTTGCGCTCCAGGGAGTCCAGGCGCGGCAGTGCCTGGGTGTCGTCCTCCGCGGTGAGGTCCACGGTCATCGGGTCGGAACCGCCGCGTACCGGCTGGAGGGAGGGACGCGCACGCATCGGCAGGGCCTCCGGCGCCGGTATGACGGGCTCCGCGGAGACCATGTCGTCGGCCCGCTCCACCGTCGGAGCCTGGGCCGGGTGGCCGGCGCCCCGGCCCAGGACACCGCGGTGGCCGCGGCTGATCGCCTTCAGCCGCGCCCGCTCCACCCGCTCGTGGTCGCGCCTGCGCCGTCGCGTCTCGTCCTTCTGGCGCTGGTCCTCGCGGACCTCCTCGACCGCCTCGTCCAGGCTGCGCACGCCCTCCAGGAGCATCAGCGACCAGGCACGGTACGTCTCGCGGGGGGCCCGCAGCCAGCGGACGATACGGATCTGCGGCAACGGGCGCGGCACCAGGCCCTGTTCGCGCAGGGCGGCCCGGCGGGTCTGCTTCAGCGCGCGGTCGAACAGCACGGCCGCCGACAGGGACATGCCCGCGAAGAAGTGCGGGGCGCCCGCGTGTCCGAGGCCCCGGGGGGCGTGCACCCAGTTGAACCAGGCCGCGGCGAACGCGAACGTCCACACGAGGATGCGGGAGCCGAGCGCCGCGTCACCGTGGCTCGCCTCGCGCACGGCGAGCACCGAGCAGAACATCGCCGCGCCGTCCAGACCGAAGGGGACGAGGTACTGCCAGCCGCCGGACAGGCCGAGGTTCTGCTCACCGAAGCCGACCAGGCCGTGGAAGGAGAGCGCCGCCGCCACCGCCGCACAGCAGAACAGCAGGATGTAGGAGACGGTGCCGTAGAGGGCCTCCTTGCGCCTGCGGCGCTCCTCGCTGCGCTCCCACGAGTCGTCCGCACGCGTGTCCTTGACCGAGGAGCGCTTGCCGCGCGCGAGCACCGCCACCGCCGCCGACATGCCCAGGAGCAGTACGGCGCCCGGAAGCAGCCAATTCAGCGATATGTCGGTCAGTCTCATCTAGGGGTCCCTTGCATTGGGATAGGGCGTAACGCCCGCCATAGTGGCCCAGTCCCACCGTCCCTCAGGGGATTTCGGAGCAAGTGGCGTCCATCGGAGCGCGAGGGGACACCCAGGGCGTCATTCCGTTCGAACTGACGCTTGAGTTGCGGGAGTTGGGTTCGATTGAGACTACTCGTACGAGTGGTTCGGTGGAGGGTTCTCGCGACAAGTGAGGGAATGGTGAATCGACTGTGACCTTCGTGACGTCAACTCGCCTTCGCGAGCTCCCTGGTGACGGCCTTCGGGCCCCCGCAGGTGCGCGGGCAGGTGGCGCAGATGTCCTCGGGGCGCAGGGTGTAGAACATGCAGCAGCTGATCCGGTCCCGGGTGTGCGTCGGCCCGCCCTCGGGCCCGCTCACCCGGCGGAACCCTGCCGCGCCGACGTACGGCCTGGTCGCGCCGGGCAGCAGCAGTTCCAGCTCCCGCAGGGCCCGCTCCTCCTCGCCGAGCAGCTGGCCGACGTACCGCAGGCTCTCCACGATCTCGTCGGTCGCCATGCCCCACAGGGCGCGGCCGCGCCGCCGCATCCGCGGGCCGAAGCCCGTCAGGACGGGTTCGAGGTGCTCGGCGACGGCGGTCCGCACCTCGGCCCGCAGCGCCTCCTCGTCCGCCACCACGCGGGCGCCGGGCAGCGAGGCCGCCGGGTCGCCGGGGAGGCAGGCGAAGGTGTCCGGCCGTACGGCCATGCGGCCCACGGCGAGTCCGGCGGCGGTGCGGTCGAAGGAGACGTGCGTCACGGGATAGCGCGGCACGCGGCGGTGCAGGAACCACGGCACGGTGATCAGCAGGCAGGCGGGCCAGGCGTAGCGGTGCAGTCCGAAACTGGCGACCACGTCCGGGCGGGCCCGCTGCTCGTAGTCCCGCAGTATCTGGCTCTCGTCCCAGGCCAGGAAGGCGTCCAGCGCGCTCCCGCCGTCCCCTTCGGCCAGGGCGTCGGCGGCGACCCAGGCGCCGCCCCGGGGGGTCTCCTCGCCGGCGGCGAGTTCGGTGACGACGAGTGCCGGGAAGACCTCTGCCAAGCGGGCGTACGCGTCCGCGACGGCCGAACCGGGCACTGCCATGGGACCACCCCTGCACGTCTCGTCGAGCCGGACCGAAGCCCGCCCGACACCGGGTCAATAAAGGTAAGCCTCACCTTACCTAAGATCGTCGGAATGTGAACCGGGGGCCCGCTGCCCTTAAGGTGCTTGACGAGCGAGTGACAAGCCGTCGTAATGACCCCAAGTACCGATACATCCGGAGGAGGGCCCGGTGAAGCAGGGCACGGAGGGCTTTGTCGGGGTGGACGACACGGGGACCGGACGGGACGCCACGGGCAGGGCCGGGGTGCCCGCCCGGCCCGGCGCGGAGGACGTGGACCGGCCGCGGAACCGGCCGCGAGGTGAGGGGGCCGGCGCCGCCGCGCCCGGCAGGGCCGGGGCCGACGGCGTACGCGGTGAGCACACGCACGGCGAACCGGCCCTTCCGTTGCCCCGGCGGCCCGTCCAGCGGTCCTCCGTACGCGGGCAGATCCTCGCCGCGCTGCGCACCGCCCTGGTGACGGGTGATCTGCGGCCCGGTGCGGTGTACTCCGCGCCGGTGCTGGCCGAGCGGTTCGGGGTCTCCGCGACACCGGTCCGCGAGGCCATGCAGCAACTCACCCTGGAGGGCGCGGTCGAGGTGGTGCCGAACCGGGGGTTCCGGGTCGTGGAGCGGGGCGACCGGGAGCTGGCCGAACTGACCGAGGTCCGGGCGCTGATCGAGATCCCGGTGGTGCTGCGGCTGTCCCGTACGGTGCCCGCCGAACGCTGGGCCGAACTGCGCCCCCTCGCCGAGGCCACGATCCGCGCCGCCTCCTCCGGCTGCCGTGCCACGTACGCCGAGTCCGACCGCGCCTTCCATCGCGCGGTGCTGGCCCTGGCCGGCAATGAACAGCTGCTCCGGATCGCCGAGGACCTGCACCGCCGCGCCCAGTGGCCCCTGATGG
The DNA here is from genome assembly GCF_052246875.1 of Streptomyces sp. GDS52. Lineage (NCBI taxonomy): Bacteria > Bacillati > Actinomycetota > Actinomycetes > Kitasatosporales > Streptomycetaceae > Streptomyces > Streptomyces sp. GDS52. The sequence goes on along the minus strand of NZ_CM125966.1, from coordinate 1,158,480 downwards.
GCTCCGCCCCCGGAGCCCGGGGCGGCGCGGCGCGGCTGGTGGCCGACGCTCACGAACACACCGCCCTGCTGGACGCGTTGATCGCGGGTGACCCGGACGCGGTGCGGTCACTGGTGGAGGACCACTTCACCGGGGAGCTCTGAGGACGCCGGGGCGCCGCTACGCCGGGGCCGCCCCCGGCGCCGGCGGGGTCAGTTGGCGGGCCAGCCAGGTGGGGACCCCGCCGAGCAGGCGCAGCAGGCGGCGGGCCTCCTCCCGCAGGCGGGACGCCTCCGGGTCGGTCTCCGTGTCGGCGAGGGAGACCAGGGCCGGGGCCGTGCCGACCAGATAGCCCAGCTCCTCGCGGATCCGCAGTGATTCGGCGAAGCCGTGCCGGGCTTCCGCCAACTCGCCGTCTCTCAGGGCGAGTCCGGCGAGGTGACGCCAGGTGCCGGAGAGCAGCAGCGGATCGGCGTGCGCGGTGGCGCCCGCGTGGGCGCGGTGGTACGCGGCGCGCGCCGACTGCGGGGACCGGGTCAGGTTCTCGGCGATCAGCCCGCGCCGGAAGTCCAGCAGCGCCCGCGCCGCGACTCCCGGCGGGATCAGCGCCGCCGCCCGCCCGAGCGCGGCCCGTGCCTCGTCGGCCCGGTCCCGCACGCCGAACAGGGTGGCGGCGTAGGCCAAGTACCCGCGTTCGCAAGCGGCCGCGCCCCGCTCGTCGTCGCTGTCGGCCAGCGCCTCGGCCGTGCGCAGCGCGTCCTCGGCCTCCTCCCACCCCGCCTCGGTGTACAGGCACCGTTCCACCAGGAGCGACGCCCGCTGCAGCGCGGTGGCCGGGGTCACCGGGGTGAGCAGGGCGGCGGCGTCGGCCCAGCAGGCGCGTGAGCGCAGCCGCCATACCGCGGTCTGGAGGGGATCGTCGCCAGCGGTCGTTCCGTTACCAGACATGGCGGTATGCGCCACGTTGCCCTCCCCGAGCACGCCTTCGAGCTGTTGAGTGGTGGCCGCATCTCAGCACGAACAACGGGGCCGGGCCAAGAGGGTGGGTGAAGGATTTCACAAAGTCCTGGACCGGTGGGCGGGAACAGGCAACTCCCCGGCGGCGCCCGTGAGTCCCCACCGGCGCGCGAATCCGTCGCACGCCACCCCCGCCCCGCCCCGGCTCCCGTCGGCGGCCCGCCGTCAGCTCATGCGGAGGGCCAGGAAGAAGTCCAGTTTGTCCTCCAGGCGGGACAGGTCGCGGCCCGTCAGCTGCTCGATGCGGCCCACCCGGTACCGCAGGGTGTTGACGTGCAGATGCAGCCGGGAGGCGCAGCGGGTCCAGGAGCCGTCGCAGTCCAGGAAGGCTTCCAGGGTGGGGATCAACTCGGCGCGGTGGCGCCGGTCGTACTCCCGCAGCGGGTCCAGGAGACGGGCGGTGAAGGCCCGGCGTACGTCGTCGGGGACGAAGGGGAGCAGCAGGACGTGCGAGGCCAGCTCGTGGTGGCCGGCCGCGCAGACCCGGCCCGGACGGGCCGCGGCCACGCGCCGCGCGTGCCGCGCCTCCTCCAGGGCCCCGCGCAGTCCCTCCGCCGAGTGCACGGCCGCGCTGACCCCGAGCGTGAGCCGCCCGGCGCCGTCCAGTCCGGCCGTCAGCGGGTCCCGTACGGACTCCAGCAGGGTCTCCGCGAGGATCCCGCTCTGCGCGGAGCCCTCGTGCTCGCCCGCCACCGCCGGCAGCGGGACGAGCGCGATCGCCTCCTCCCCGGTGTGCGCCACCGCGAGCCGGTCGGACTGCTCGGGCCCCGTCGACGCCGGGTCGACCAGGATCTCCTCGAGCAGCGCCTGCGCGGCCGGACCGCTCTCGGCCCCGCCGCCGTCCCGGTCGATACGGGCCACGACCACCTGCCAGTGCGGCGCGGCCCCCAGTCCGGGCAGCAGCACCGGCGCCGCCACCCGCAGCCGGGCCGCGACCTCGGCCGGCGCGGCTCCCGCCTGCACCAGCTCCAGCACCTCGTGCGCGAGCCGGCGGCGCACCGTGCGCGCCGCGTCCCGGCGGTCCCGCTCGACCGCGATCAGCTGGGTGACACCGTGCAGCAGGTCCAGCCGTTCCCCGGCCCAGTCCCCGGCGTCCGCCTCGACCGCCAGCAGCCAGTCCGACAGCACCGTCCCCCGGTCGTCCGGGCCCTCCTGTCCCCCGGGGGCGTCCCGCCCGTCGCGCGGGGTCCGCGCGGTCTGTGGGGAGGGCCCGCCGCCGCGTACCGGGAAGAGGCTGTACGTGGTGCGGTCGTCCAGCGTCACCCGGTGCGGTCCGGGCCGGCCGGAACGCGCGGCCGCCAGCTGCTCCGCCACGAGCCGTGCGCCCACGTCCGCGGGCAGCCCCGGCCCCGCCGTCTTCGAACCGGCGATCAGCCGCCCGGTGGGCGAGAGCAGCCACGCCCGCAGGTCCAGGTCGGTGCCGAGCAGATCGAGCACCACGTCCGGGCCGCCGCCCGCCGGGCCCGACGTCATCATCCGCCGGTGCCGGTCCACCACGGCCGCGAGGTCCCCGGCCCGCTCGCCGGACACCTTCCGTACGACGTGCTCGGTGACGGTCGCGAAGGCCACCGACTCGTGCACCGCGAACAGCGGCAGCCGGTGCCGGGCGCAGGCCGTGATCAGGTCGTCAGGGATGTCGCCCAGCTCGGCCTCACCGGCCGCCAGGGCGGCGATCCCCGCCCGCACCATGCGCCGTACGAACGGTTCCGAGTCGGCGGGGTCCCGGCGCCAGGCCAGACCCGTGAGCACCAGTTCCCCGCCCGAGAGATAGCGGCTGGGGTCCTTGAGGTCGGTGGTCATCACCCCGTGCACGGTGCGGTCCAGCTCGTCCTCGCCGCCGAGCAGCCTGAGGCCCAGCGCGTCGGTCTCCAGCAGTGCGCGCAGCCGCATTCTCGTCGCCGCCGTTCCCTGTGTGTCGATGTGTGCGTGGATGTGTGCGTCATGTGCGCCATGTACGGCAATGCGCACGTTGAGGTGTGTGTCGGTGCCTACGATGGGCTGTGGAGAGGCTCCCGTGGTGTGGGTGCGGCGTCCGGCAGGCGGCTGACCGGTTGCGGTCGGCCGTCTATCAGAAGAGTGCTCTCCGTGTCCTCCGTATCCGCTGTTCCTGGAGGAAGGCATGGAGATCGGCGAGATCGCCGAAGTCACCGAGGCCGCCGAAGCCCTCCGTTCATATGAATCTACAAGATGACGGTGCTGGCCAGCCAACTCCTTCATGGCTTCCGTGACTGACCCGGGTGGAGCAACGGACGGTGTACTGAAGCGCACTCCGAGTGAATCCCCCATGAACGAGCCGGACCCGCCGGACACGGATCGGTTCGATCCCGTACGACTCACGGGAGGAACAACTCGACGCACCCGACACGAGACGAAGAAGAGAGTCGGTCATGGACTTCCTTCGCCCAGCCAGCTGGGAGGAGGCGCTCGCCGCGAAGGCCGAGCACCCCACCGCCGTACCGATCGCGGGCGGCACCGATGTGATGGTCGAGATCAACTTCGACCACCGCAGACCCGAGTACCTCATGGACCTCAACCGCATCGCCGACCTCGCCGAGTGGGAGGTCGGCGAGGACACCGTACGGCTCGGCGCCGCCGTCCCGTACTCGAGGATCATGGAGCACCTGCGGGCCGAGCTGCCGGGTCTCGCCCTCGCCTCCCACACGGTCGCCTCCCCGCAGATCCGCAACCGCGGCGGGGTCGGCGGCAACCTCGGCACCGCCTCCCCGGCGGGCGACGCCCACCCGGCGCTGCTCGCCGCCGGTGCCGAGGTCGAGGCCGAGTCGGTGCGCGGGTCCCGCCGCATCCCGATCGACGCCTTCTACACCGGAGTGAAGCGCAACGCGCTGGCGCCGGACGAGCTGATCCGCGCCGTGCACATCAGGAAGGCCGACGGCCCCCAGCAGTTCTCCAAGGTCGGCACCCGCAACGCGATGGTCATCGCCGTGTGCGCGTTCGGCCTGGCCCTGCACCCGGGGACCCGCACGGTCCGCACCGGCATCGGCTCCGCGGCACCCACGCCCGTACGCGCCACGGCCGCCGAGGAGTTCCTGAACGCGGCGCTCGACGAGGGCGGCTTCTGGGACAACGGGAAGATCGTCACCCCGTCCGTGGCCAAGCAGTTCGCGGACCTGTGCGCCGCCGCCTGCACCCCGATCGACGACGTCCGGGGCACCGCAGGGTACCGCCGGCACGCCGTCGGCGTCATGGCCCGCCGCACGCTGACCTGGACCTGGGAGTCGTACCGCGGCGCCCGCCGGAGCACCGAGGGAGCCGCGTGATGCGTATCGACTTCACCGTCAACGGACGGCGCCGGCAGGCCGACGACGTGTGGGAGGGCGAGTCCCTGCTGTACGTGCTGCGCGAGCGGCTCGGCCTGCCCGGCTCCAAGAACGCCTGCGAACAGGGCGAGTGCGGCTCCTGCACGGTGCGCCTGGACGGCGTCCCGGTGTGCTCCTGCCTCGTCGCGGCCGGCCAGGTGGAGGGCCGTGACGTCGTCACGGTCGAGGGGCTGGCGGACTTCTCCCGGCAGCGTTCCGGCAGTGCCGATGCCGGTACCGGACACTGTGCCGGCACCGGACTCGCCCCGATCCAGCAGGCGTTCATCGACACCGGCGCCGTCCAGTGCGGCTTCTGCACCCCGGGCCTGCTGGTCGCCGCCGACGAGATGCTGGAGCGCAACCCCAGCCCGAGCGACGCGGACATCCGCGAGGCGTTGTCGGGCAACCTGTGCCGCTGCACGGGCTACGAGAAGATCATGGACGCGGTCCGCCTCGCGGCCGCCCGCCAGTCCGAGGGGACCCGCGCATGACCGTCCACGAGCCCTCCACGGCGCCCGGACCGGCCGCCGGCGCCCCCCTCGGCGCGCCCGCCACCCTCACCCAGGGCGCGCGGACCAGGGGCGGCATCGGGGAGTCCACCCTCCGCCCCGACGGCACCCTCAAGGTGACCGGCGAGTTCGCGTACTCCTCCGACATGTGGCACGAGGACATGCTCTGGGGCCAGATCCTGCGCTCCCCGGTCGCGCACGCCGAGATCGTGTCGATCGACACCTCCGAGGCCCTCGCGCTGCCGGGCGTGTACGCCGTCCTGACCCACGACGACCTGCCGACCGAGGTGAGGAACTACGGCCTGGAGATCCAGGACACCCCCGTCCTCGCCCACGGCAAGGTCCGCCACCACGGCGAACCCGTCGCCGTGGTCGCCGCCGACCACCCGGAGACCGCGCGCCGCGCCGCCGCCAGGATCAGGGTCGAGTACCGCGAACTCCCGGTCGTCACCGACGAGGCCTCCGCGCTCGCCCCCGACGCGCCCCTCGTCCACGAGAACCGGGAAGACCTCCCCCAAGGGCCTCCGACAGGCTCCGGTCCAGGGGGGACCCCCATCTTCGCCCACGTCCCCCACCCCAACATCGTCCACCGCCAGCCGATCGTGCGCGGCGACGTGGCACGGGCCCGCGAGCGGGCGGACGTCGTCGTCGAGGGCGAGTACACCTTCGGCATGCAGGACCAGGCCTTCCTCGGCCCCGAGTCGGGACTCGCCGTCCCCGAGGAGGACGGGGGCGTCCACCTCTACATCGCCACCCAGTGGCTCCACTCCGACCTGCGCCAGATCGCGCCCGTCCTCGGCCTGCCCGAGGACAAGGTGCGGATGACCCTGTCCGGCGTCGGCGGCGCGTTCGGCGGCCGCGAGGACCTGTCCATGCAGATCCACGCCTGCCTGCTCGCCCTGCGCACCGGCAAGCCCGTCAAGATCGTCTACAACCGCTTCGAGTCCTTCTTCGGCCACGTCCACCGCCACCCGGCCAAGCTCCACTACGAGCACGGCGCCACCCGCGACGGCAGACTGACGCATGTGAAGTGCCGCATCGTGCTCGACGGCGGCGCGTACGCCTCCGCCTCCCCGGCCGTGGTCGGCAACGCCACCTCCCTCGGCATCGGCCCCTACCGGGTCGACGACGTCGAGATCGAGGGCCTCGCCCTCTACACCAACAACCCGCCCTGCGGCGCCATGCGCGGCTTCGGCGCGGTCCAGGCGTGCTTCGCCTACGAGGCGCAGATGGACAAACTGGCGCGGGAACTGGGCCTGGACCCGGTGGAGTTCAGACAGCTCAACGCCATGGAGCAGGGCACGGTCATGCCCACCGGACAGCGGGTCGACTCCCCGGCACCGGTCGCCGAACTCCTGCGCCGCGTCAAGGCGATGCCGATGCCGCCCGAGCGGCAGTGGGAGAGCAGCGAGGGCGCCGACGTGCGCCGGCTGCCGGGCGGCCTGTCCAACACCACCCACGGAGAGGGAGTCGTCCGCGGTGTCGGCTACGCGGTCGGCATCAAGAACGTCGGCTTCTCCGAGGGCTTCGACGACTACTCCACCGCCCGCGTGCGGATGGAGGTGGTCGGCGGGCAGCCCGTGGCCACCGTGCACACCGCGATGGCGGAGGTCGGACAGGGCGGTGTCACCGTCCACGCCCAGATCGCCCGCACCGAACTCGGCGTCGCCCAGGTCACCATCCACCCGGCCGACACCCGGGTGGGCTCGGCCGGTTCGACCTCCGCCTCCCGGCAGACCTATGTCACCGGAGGCGCCGTGCGCCACGCCTGCGAACTCGTCCGCGAGCGGGTGCTCGAACTCGGCCGGCGCCGGCTCGGCCCGTACCACCCGGCGTGGGCGACGGCCGAACTCCTGTTGGAGGGCGGCAAGGTGGTCACCGACGGCGGCGAAGTCCTCGCCGACCTGGTGGACGTCCTCGGCGACGAGGCAGTCGAGGTGGAGGAGGAATGGCGGCACCGGCCGACCGAACCCTTCGACCTGCGCACCGGCCAGGGCGACGGGCACGTCCAGTACACGTTCGCCGCGCACCGCGCCGTCGTCGAGGTCGACACCGAACTCGGCCTGGTCAAGGTGATCGAACTGGCCTGCGCCCAGGACGTCGGCAAGGCGCTCAACCCGCTGTCCGTCATCGGCCAGATCCAGGGCGGCACCGTCCAGGGCCTGGGCGTGGCGGTCATGGAGGAGATCCTCGTCGACCCGAGGACCGCGAAGGTCCGCAACCCCTCCTTCACCGACTACCTCATCCCCACCATCCTCGACACGCCGACCATCCCCGTCGACATGCTCGAACTCGCCGACCACCACGCGCCGTACGGGCTGCGCGGCGTCGGCGAGGCCCCCACCCTGTCGTCCACCCCGGCGGTCCTCGCGGCCGTCCGGGACGCGACCGGGCTGGAGCTGAACCGCACGCCGGTACGACCGGAGCACCTGACCGGCACCGCATGACAGAGCCTCCGGGCGTCGCGCGAACGGCCATGGCGCGCGCCGCCCGGAGCACCCGGCTCAGGAGGCCGAGAGATGCTGGACATCGCCGAGGAACTGCACCGGTGGGCCGAGCAGGGCCGCGACTTCGCGGTCGCCACCGTGGTGGCGGTCGCCGGCAGCGGGCCCCGCGGGCCCGGCGCCGCGCTGGCGGTGGACACCGACGGCACGGCGATCGGCTCGGTCTCCGGCGGCTGCGTGGAGGGCACGGTGTACGCGCTGTGCGAGCAGGCGCTCCGGGACGGCGAAACCGTCCTGGAACGCTTCGGGTACAGCGACGAGGACGCCTTCGCCTCCGGTCTGACCTGCGGCGGCGTCATCGACGTCCTGATCGCACCGGTACGGGCGGCGGACCCGTCCCGTCCGGCGCTCACCGCCGCGCTCGCCGCCGCCGCGCGGGGCGAGGCGGCGGCCGTGGCACGGATCGTGAGCGGCCCCGCCGACCTGATGGGCCGTGCGCTCACGGTGCGTCCCGACGGCTCGTACGAGGGCGGCTTCGGCGACCGTCCGGGTCTCGACCGCACCGTGGCGGGGGAGGCGGGCGCCTTCCTGGACGCGGGCCGCACCGGCACCCTGGAGGTCGGCGCGGAGGGTTCACGCTGCGGCGCCCCGGTGACCCTGCTGGTCGAGTCGGCGGTCCCGCCGCCCCGGATGATCGTCTTCGGTGCGATCGACTTCGCCTCGGCGCTGGTCCGGGCCGGCACGTTCCTCGGCTACCGGGTCACGGTGTGCGACGCGCGCCCCGTCTTCGCCACCCGGGCACGCTTCCCGGACGCCGACGAGATCGTCGTCGACTGGCCGCACCGGTACCTCGAACGCGCCGACGTCGACGCCCGTACGGTCCTGTGCGTCCTCACCCACGACCTGAAGTTCGACGTCCCCCTGCTCCGGCTCGCCCTGCGCCTCCCGGTCGCCTACGTCGGCGCGATGGGCTCCCGCCGCACCCACCTGGACCGCACGGCCCGGCTGCGCGCGGCCGGCGTCACCGACCCGGAACTGGCCCGCCTGCGCTCCCCGATCGGCCTCGACCTCGGCGCCCGCACCCCGGAGGAGACGGCCCTGTCCATCGCCGCCGAGATCGTCGCCACCCGTCGGGGCGGCACCGGCGCCCCCCTCACCGGCGCCCACACCCCGATCCACCACGACATCGCACCCCCGCCGCCCGCCGGCGCACCCGCACCCGAGCCCGCGGGCAGGACCGGTTCGAGGGCATGACGGCGGTGCCGCCGACGCGGTGACCACCCGCCGCTTTGGCCGTCAGGGCTGCCGCAGCAGGGTGTTCACCGCTCGTCCGAACATCCGGCGGGAGACCGACCGCAGCGCGGGGTCGCAGAAGGAGGGGAGGAAGCGGACCCGCAGGTCCTCGCGCCACAGGACGCGGGTGCGGCCCCCCGGCCCCGGACGGACCTCGATCTCCGCCCAGCCCCGGACCACCCGGCCCCGTTTCTCCAGGCGGCACAGGCCCGGGGAACCGGGGCCCGGGGGCCGCCACACCGTCACCTCCATCGGGTCGTCGAAGGAGAGCGGGCCGAGACCCGAGCGGGCGACGACGACCGTGCCCTCGCCGGTGGGCGGGGGCGGGGACACGGTGATCCGGGTGAAGGGGACCGCCGAGCCGTGGCGGTGCCACTCCGTGAGCCGACGCCAGGCCTCGTCGATCGGGAGGGGCGCCGTGCGCTGGAGCTGGAAGGTGGCCACGGAGGAATCCTAGGGAATTCCGCCCGCCCGGTGGCCCGGGCGGGGAGGGCTCACCCGCCCGGCTCAACCGGTGCGCACCTCACCGGCCGGCCGGGGCCGGGGCCGGCCGGGACCCGGGACGGAAGGGCAGCACCTGACGCATCTCGAACTCCGTGCGCTCGGCCACCTCGCGGGCCTCCGCCACGACGTCACCCCGTTCGCGCACCAGGCCCTCGTAGACCGGGAGACCTTCGGTTCCCCCGAGGCCGCTGGCATCGATCCGAGGGGCCGCGGGGCTCTGGGCGGTCCGGTGGTCCTGAGGAGACTGCGCGGGCTGTGAGGTCTGTGCGGTTCCACCGTTCTCGGCGGGGTGGGGATTCACTGGGGACGGCCCTTCGTCGTGGGGTTGTTCCGGGGTGGTGCCCGACTGCATGAAAAAGGGCCGCCTCTCGCGTCCCGTAGGGATCAGCGCCCGATGCCCGCCGCGGTGTTACACGTCTCGAGGAAATGTCCTGAATGAGCGCCGATGGGAGGGGTTCTTCCCGGGCGTGGAAAGGGGGCGTTGCGGGCTGCTCGTGGAAGCTCGCAACGCCCCCTGGCAATCACCTGAGGGGTACTCAGGAACTCTGGTGCCGCACATCGGCCCGTGGTACTGCTACGGGCCGATCCGGGCCGTGACCTTCCCGGAGAAGGGGGTCGACAGGGTGTACGCGCCCGGGGATCCGCCCGCGTTCGTCGCGGCGGCGGCAGTGCTCGCCGCGACGAACGCGGCGGCCTTCTCGGCGCGGGTGAGTCCGGACATCGGTCTCCTCGTCGTTGCCGGTGGGGGGTCGCACGGGGTGGGGGTTCAGCACGGGGACCGGGCCACCGGTCTCCATGTGCCCGGCGAGCGGCACGGATTACGCTACGAGCCGGAGCGCGCGCGCCCAATGAGGGAAGCCCCTACGGGAGCCGGACAGGGAAAACCCTCGGTCGCCGACACCCGAACTCCCCATCCCCCCAAGCCGGTTACCTCGTACGGCGGCCCGCCGCCAGCCGGACGATGTCCACCCGCGACCGGATGCCCAGTTTCCGGTACACCCGGGTGAGGGTCGCCTCGACGGTCTTCACGCTGATGAACAGCCGGCCGGCGATCTCCCGGTTGGTGGCCCCCTCCATCACCAGGGAGGCGACCTGCCGTTCCATCGAGGCGAGACCGTCCAGCGCGGCCGGGGTCGCCGGGGCGGCGGGCGCGCTCTCCGGTGCCGCCGGACCGGCGGCCACGGCCGCGTCCACCTGACGCAGCCAGGGCAGCGCACGGCAGCGCCGGAACAGCCGGGCGGCCTCGTCGTACGGGGCCGGATCCGGGCCCCGGGCCCGCAGCCGGGCCAGCGCGAACGCGGCCCGCGCCTCCTCCAGGCCGAGGCCCAGCGCGGCGAGCCGGCCCTGCGCCGACGTCAACTGGACCCGGGCGGCCTCGTGTTCGCCACGCGCCGCGCGTACCAGCGCCTCGGCGCGGTCGAGTACGGCCAGCACGCTCAGGCGGTTCAGACGCCGCGCGTGCACCCGGGTGACGTTGATGAGTTCCTGCGCCTCGCCGGGTTCCCCGATCCGCACCAGCGCCTCGGCGAGATCGCCGTGCCAGCGGCCCCGCGCCGGGTCGTTGATGCCCATGCCGTGCTCCAACTCCCGCACCCGGCGCAGCGCACGGACCGCGGCCGCGGCGTCCCCGGCGACCAGCCGGGCGTAGCCCAGGGCGGCCAGGGCGAGGGAGAGGTACATCTGGTCGCCGTCCACCTCGGCGTGGTCCGCGGCCTCCCGGGCCAGTGCGAGCGCCCGGTCCACGTCCCCGCCGGAGGCCTCCGCGAGGGAGGCGAGCATGGCCGAGGCACTCTCGCCGATCCCGGAGTCCCGGGCCAGCCGCAGGCTCTCGCGGGTCAGGTCCAGGGCCCGGCCGCAGTGCCCGGAACGCAGTTCGGTGTCGGCGAGCAGCCGCAGGAAGTGCACCTCGCTCTCGACCATGCCGCGCCGCCGGGCCTCCCGCAGCAGCCCGGTGATGCTCCTGCGGGCCTCGGGCAGCCGGTCGCTCATCAGCAGCCAGCGGAACCTGGCCGACGCGGCGCCGTTGTGGTGGCAGGCCACATCGGGGTCCTGGGGTTCCTGCAGGGCCCGCTCGATGGTGGCGGGCGCGTCCGGGTGGCCCATCAGGGTCTCGGTGGAGGACTGGAAGGCGAGCGCCATCAGCTCCGTACGCCGGTCCCCGCCGCGTGCGGCCAGCTCCGCGGCGTGCGCGGTCTCCAGCCGGGCCTTGGCGAAGTCGCCGTCCACCACCACCTCCCGCCAGGCCAGCTGGTAATGGACCAGGGCGAGCAGCCGCGGGTCGTCGCCGGCGTCCGCCAGCACCTGCGGGTAGACCGCGTCGACCTCACCGAGCGCCTGCCCGGCCGCCTCGATGACCACCATCCACGCCCGCACCCGCTCCGCGGGCACCGTGGCCCGGGTCAGCACCTCGCGCGCGATGTCCCGGGCGAGATCCACCTCACCGGCGGTGATGGCGTCCTCGGCGGCCTGCAGCCGCCGCTCGTCCGGACTCGGCACGCCGCGACCCGGCACGCCGCCGCCCGACGCCGGGTCCGCCCGCGGGCCGTCGGCCGACGGGTCCACCGGGGTGTGGCGGGCGGCCAGCAGCCCCAGCGAGGCCGCGACCGAGGGCGCCCCCCGGTCCCGGGCCAGCGCGGCGGCCTCGGCGAGCCGGGCCGCCACCTCCGGATCGGTGCCGGTGGTGGCCAGGGCCAGATGCCGGGCCCGCTCGATGGGGTCTGAGGCCGCCGTGGACAGCGCGGCGTGCGCGGCCCGCCGCTCGTGCGCCGGGGCCTCCGCGTACAGCGCGGCCGAGATCAGCGGATGCGCGAAACGCAGAGTCGGCTCCTCCGGGTCCGTCGCCAGCAGCCCCAGCGCGGCGGCCTGGGCCGTCTCCTCCTCGGCGTGCTCCCGGCCGGCCGCGCGCAGCAGCACCGGGGTGGGGCGGGCGCCGACGCTGGCCACCAGCAGGGTGCGGCGCGCCTCGTCCGACAGCATCTCCAGCCGGCTGAGCACCAGGGCCCGCAGCGAGGTCGGCACCGGCAGCGGCTCACCGGGGCGGGGACGGGTCGGGCTCTCGGCCAGGGCGCGGCCCAGTTCGAGGGCGAAGAGCGGGTTGCCGCCGCTGGTGCGGTGGATGTCACGGACGGTGGTGCGGGACAGGCCCGTGTAACCGCGGTGGTCGAGCAGTGTGGACACCTGGGCACGGGAGAACGGGCCCAGCCGCACCACGCGCGTGTCCGGCGGGCAGGCCCGCAGATGGCGGTCGTACTCCTCCAGGCCCTCCGTACGCACCGCGCACAGCATCTGCACGGGGGTGTCGCCGAGGCGCCGCGCGGCGAACCCGAGAAGCTCCGCGCTGGCCGGATCCAGCCACTGCAGGTCGTCGGCCACGACCAGGACGGGCCCCTCGGCGGCGAGCGCCCGCAGGGTGGACAGCACCGCCAGGCGCAGCGCCAGACCGTCCCGCTGGAGGGTGGACTCGCCGCGGCCGGTGAGCGCCGACTCCAGGGCGGTGCGCTGCGCGGCGGGCAGCGCACCGGAGACCCGGTCCAGGACCAGACCGAACAGATCGGCCAGCGCCAGGAACGGGAGATGGGATTCGGACTCGGTGGCCGAGCAGCGCAACACCGTGGGCGCCGCGCCGGCGTTTTCCGCCGCAAGTGCCCGCAGCACGGTCGACTTTCCTATTCCGGCGGGCCCGTGGAGCAGCACACTGCCCCCTCGGGCGAGCTGTCCGCGCGCCTCGGCGAACGGTTCCTCCCGGCCGATGACCAGGTCGGGGCGGCACCTGGCAGGCTCCTTGAAGTCCCCTCGCACGGTCACCGCTCCCCTCCTGTGTCGTGTCCTGGCCAATATTAGGCAACAGGCCCTTTCATTTCGGAGAGACGGTGTGGTGAGGGAAATAACAGCGCTCCGCGCGGATGAAATCCAAAGCCCCGGGACACCGGTAATGGCGGCCGTACGGGACCGCGGCACACCTGCGGCGACCACCCGCCCGGCGGGCCGCCGCGCCACCGGGCCCGACCGCGCCGGGCGCTCCCCCCGGATCAGCCGTCACCTGTTCGCTCGCTCCTTCGCCTCGTCGCTCCTTCGTCCCTTCGGTGCGGTTCCCGCGTACCCACCCCCTGTTCGGGGGTAGTGGAGTGGGACCCGCATCACGGATTACACGATGGGGGAGAGCCGCCCGGCAAGGTCCGGCACCGAGGAGGACAGATGACGACGGCGACCGAGGAGTTCCGCAGGGCCCGGGACTTCCTGCTGGAACACCGCGACGACTACGCCACCGCCTACGAGGGGTTCCGCTGGCCGCGCCCCGAGCGGTTCAACTGGGCGCTCGACTGGTTCGACGTGATCGCGGACGGCAACGACCGCACCGCGCTGCACCTCGTCGAGGAGGACGGCGAGCGGACCGCACTGTCCTTCGCCGAACTGGCCCGCCGCTCCGACCAGGCCGCGAACTGGCTGCGCCGGCAGGGCGTACGCGCCGAGGACCGGGTGCTGGTCATGCTCGGCAACCAGGCCGAACTCTGGGAGACCGCGCTCGCCGCGATGAAACTGCGCGCCGTGGTCATCCCCGCCACCCCGCTGCTCGGCCCCGCCGACCTGCGCGACCGCGTCGACCGGGGCCGCGTCCGGCACGTGATCGCCCGCGCCGCCGACACGGCGAAGTTCGACGAGGTGCCCGGCGACTACACCCGGGTCGCGGTCGGCGCGGGAGCGGGTGACGCCTGGCTGCCGTACGAGGACGTCCACGGCGCCGCCGAGCACTTCGCACCCGACGGCCCCACCCTCGCCGACGACCCGCTGATGCTGTACTTCACCTCGGGCACCACCGCCCGGCCCAAACTCGTCGAGCACACCCACACCACGTACCCCGTCGGGCATCTGGCCACCATGTACTGGATCGGGCTGAAACCCGGCGACGTGCACCTGAACATCTCCTCACCCGGCTGGGCCAAGCACGCCTGGTCCAACCTCTTCGCCCCGTGGAACGCCGAGGCGACCGTCTTCCTGTACAACTACGCACGCTTCGACGCCGTGCGGCTGATGGCCGAGATGGACAGGGCCGGCGTCACCACCTTCTGCGCGCCGCCGACCGTGTGGCGCATGCTCATCCAGGCCGACCTCACCCGGCTGCACACCCCGCCGCGCGAGCTCGTCGCCGCCGGTGAGCCGCTCAACCCCGAGATCATCGAGCAGATCCGGCGCGCCTGGCACGTGACGATCCGTGACGGCTTCGGCCAGACCGAGACCGCCGTCCAGATCTCCAACAGCCCGGACCAGCCCCTCAAGACGGGCTCCATGGGCCGCCCCAGCCCCGGCTACCGCGTCGCCCTCCTCGACCCGGTCTCCGGCGCGCCCGCCGCCGAGGGCGAGATCGCGCTCGACCTGTCCGACCGTCCGGTGGGCCTGATGACCGGCTACCACGGCGACCCCGACCGCACCGCGGAGGCCATGGCCGGCGGCTACTACCGGACGGGCGACATCGGCGCGCGGGACGAAGACGGATACATCACGTACATCGGGCGCGCGGACGACGTCTTCAAGGCGAGCGACTACAAGATCAGTCCGTTCGAGCTGGAGAGCGCCCTGCTGGAGCACGAGGCGGTCGCCGAGGCGGCCGTGGTGCCCGCTCCGGACGCGCTGCGCCTGGCCGTGCCCAAGGCGTACATCGTGCTCGTGGAGGGCAGGCGGCCCGGCCCGGACACCGCGAAGGAACTCTTCGAGCACTCCCGCAAGGTGCTCGCCCCCTACCAGCGGATCCGCAGGCTGGAGTTCGGCGAACTGCCCAAGACCGTCTCCGGCAAGATCCGCCGCATCGAGCTGCGCGAGGCCACGGCGGCGGGCTCCGACGCCGAGTACCGCGAGGAGGACTTCCGGTGACCTCTTCCCCGGTACCCCCGGGCCGGCGTTGACCGGAAACGAGAAGGCCTCCCGCCCTGGACAACAGGGGGGGAGGCCTTCTTCGTCGAGCGCCGGGCAGGCCTTGCACCTGCATTTTCCCGCAGGAAGCGGGACGTCTTTCCTTGGACCACCGACGCATTGCTCTCCGCCGGTGAATCCGGCGGCGTGAACAAGATCCACTGTACCCCAGTCGGAGCGGGCGGCGCACCACGCGCAGGGCTCCCGTGTGACGCGGAAGACGAGCCGGGGCCGCGACTCGCGTGCGCAATCCTGGGCGGATCGCCATGACTCGTGGCATATTGCCATGCCCGTACCGTCCCAGCGGAGAGTGCAGCGATGTACCACGGTGCCCACCGCTTCCCCCCGTCGGCCGCCCCGCAGTGGACACCGGACCGGCAGCCGTCGGAGACGAGGCTGTTCAGCGGCGTCTACGGGCTCGTTCTGGCCAGTGCGCTGGCGGCCGCGCTCGACTCTCCCGGTGAGGTGTCCGACCCCGGGTCGGACGCGCTGTGGGTCCTGCTCACCGCACTGGCCTCCGCGGCCGCCCACGGCTACGCCCACGTCATCGCGCACCGGATGTCGGCGGACCGCGGCGGTGTCAGGATCGGGCTGCGCGCGATGCTCGCCGAGTGGCCGGTGGTCGCGGCGGCCGCCCCCACCGTCGTGCTGCTGCTGACCGCGGTGCCCTCCTGGTGGACGGAGGCCGCGGCGGTGAACACCGCACTGGTGCTCAACACCTTGCTGCTCGCCGGGTGGGGGGGTGTGGACCGCGCGCAGCGTGGGCCGTGGCCGGGCGGCCTCGTTCCGGGCCGGAACCGCCGACATGCTGATCGGCCTGGTGATCATCGTGGCCAACGCCCTGATCAAGTAGCGGCTGCGGCCGCCGGCGTCCAGGCCGCCGCCGCACGCGTCCCACCCGCGCAGGCCGCCACCGGCTGTCCCGCCGAACAGCGGGCGCCGCTTCTCCGGGACCTTGCCGCCCGGCTCTGTTCAGGAGGGCGGGAGGCCCTTGTCCCCGGAGGCGGTCGGCAACGCGTCACGCTGCGGGCCTCGGGCGGGAACCGCTGTCCACAGGTGCCTGAGGGGTCCTGTACCTAGACTGGCCTTCAGCGTGAATCCACTCAATTCGGCCAAATGGGGCTGAGGAGGTGATGAGCGATGGCGAAGGTGCTTTTCGTGGTCACCGGAGCCACGTACCTGGTCCTGAAGGACGGCACGAGGTACGCCACCGGCTACTGGGCGGAGGAGTTCGCGCAGCCGTACAAGGCGATCACGGAGGCGGGCCACGAGGTCGTCGTCGCGACGCCCGACGGCGTGACGCCGACCGTCGACATGATGAGCCTGCGCCCCGCCATGGCCGGCGGTGAGGAGGGAGCGCTCGAACTGGAAGCCGTCATCCGGTCCGCGGAGGTCATGCGTCGGCCGATCAAACTCTCGGACGTGCGGCTGCAGGACTACGACGCGGTGTACCTGCCCGGAGGCCACGGCCCGATGCAGGACCTGTCGGTGGACGCCGACGCGGGACGGATACTGACCGGGCAACTCGCCTCGGGCAAACCACTCGCCATCGTGTGCCACGCCCCTGCCGCGATGCTGGCCACCAGGATCCACGGCGAGTCGCCCTTCAAGGGCTACCGGGTCACGGGCTTCACCAATGAGGAGGAGGAGGCTGTCGGGCTGGCCGACAGGACACAGTGGCTGCTCGAGGACGAGCTCAAGGAGAAAGTCGGCGTCGAGTACAGCCGGGGCGAGATGTGGAAGCCGTACGTGGTCGAGGACCGCAACCTGATCACCGGGCAGAATCCCCACTCCGCCGAAGTGCTCGCAGAACGGCTGCTGAAAACCCTCGTGTGAGAGCTCTCATGAGGTGAGGCGGCGTCCGACCTGATCGCGGCTCCGCTCGGGGGAGGCAGATGGCCACCGGCGAACCCGCCCTTCCCGGCGCCCCCGGGACCTTCACCGAACGGAGCGGAACCGATGCAGGAGTTCCTCGTCGAAATCACCACGACGATCCCTGAGGGGACCAGCCAGGACGAGGTCGACCGGCGGAGGGCGGCCGAGGCGGTCCGCGCGGGGGAGCTCTCGACGACCGGCAACCTGGCCCGATTGTGGCGCCCCGTCGGCGAGTCGCGCAGCATCGGGATCTGGCGGGCCGCGGACGAGAAGGAACTCCGGGAGAAGGTGCTCGGCACACTTCCGCTGCGTCCCTGGATGACTCTCACCGTCACCCCGCTCGAACCCCACCCCAACGACCCCGGGCGGGCCACCGACGGAACGGAGTGAGGGCGGAACCCCCACCGCCACGGACCGCTGGGCGGCAGTGCCCGCGTGCCGGGGTGGGGCGCCGCTCCTCACAGGTCCAGGACGACCCCCTCGGTGGGCTTGGAGCAGCAGATGAGGACGTTGCCGTCGGCGGGGGGCTCGACCGGTTCGGGAGCGTACTGCACCGCCCCGGACATGAGGGCGAGTTCGCAGGTGTGGCAGACACCGGTCCGGCACGACCATCTGACGGGGACGTCGCAGGCTTCGGCGAGTTCGAGCAGGGACTGCCGGGCATCGCTCCAGGGGACCTCGAGACCGCTGCGGGCGAAGGCGACCGGGGGACCGGTGCCCGCCCGCCCGGCGGGCCGGTGGGGTGCGGCTGTCGCCACGCCGTCGATCCCGGGGGTGAGGGACGGACCCGCGCCGAAGATCTCGGTATGGACGCGGGAGGCATCAAGGCCCGCGCCGACGAGGGCGGTCGTGACGCTGTCCATGAAGGCCACGGGGCCGCACAGGTAGGCGTCGGCGTCGATGGGCAGTCCCAGGCCGGGAATACGGTCGCCCGACAGGTGGCCGATGTCCGTGTAGTCGACGTCCCGGCGGTCTTCGGCGGCCGGTTCGCTGTAGTAGATCCTCGACCGGGCCCGCGGAAGCACGCCGACCAGTTCCCGGCTCTCCCGGGCGAAGGGGTGCTCCGTGCCGTCATGGGCCCCGTGCAGCCACCACACCTGGCGGCTGGAGTGGTCGCGGGCGAGTGCGTGCAGCATCGCCAGCACGGGAGTGACGCCGACGCCGGCCGACAGCAGGACCACCGGATTGTCCCCGGCGGTCAGGCAGAAGGTACCGCGGGGCGCCGCGACGTCGAGGTGGTCGCCGGTGGACACGTGGTCGCGCAGGCGGTTGCCGGCCGCGCCGTGGATCTCGGCCTTCACACTGATCCGGTACGTTCCGGTG
The DNA here is from genome assembly GCF_052246875.1 of Streptomyces sp. GDS52. Classification (NCBI taxonomy): domain Bacteria; kingdom Bacillati; phylum Actinomycetota; class Actinomycetes; order Kitasatosporales; family Streptomycetaceae; genus Streptomyces; species Streptomyces sp. GDS52. The sequence continues at coordinate 1,140,315 of NZ_CM125966.1, read as the reverse complement.
CCCGGCTCGCCGGACAGTGAGTAACTGCGGATCAGCGGCGGCGCGTTCCCCTCGAGCGGGACCTTGACCGTGACGAACTGCCCCGGCAGCGCCGTCGGCAGATCCGAACCGTCGGGGGCGGCCAGCGACAGGGAGAAAACGCTCCGGCTCTCGGGCCGGACGCGGGTGACGACCAGCGGGCGGAAGCCCGGCCAGGCCGGGCGCGGGGCGGTGGCCGCGGCATTCAGCCCGGCGCTGCCGGACGTTGCGGCGGCCTCGTCGTCCCCCTGGTCCAGCAGGGCCCTCATGGACGCCTGCCAGCCGGGGCTGAGCGCGGGGATCCGCAGGGCACGTTCGACCTGGCGGCGGGTGTGCCCGGGCAGGTAGAGCACCCGGTCGATCTCCTCGACGGTCATCGCCTCGGGTCCGGTGGAGACCTTGACGATCTCCTGCCCGGCTTCGACCTCGCCTTCCTCGAGCACGCGCAGGTAGAAGCCGGGCCGGTGGTGTGCCACCAGCAGTGCCGCCATCCGCGGCTCGCCCATCCGCAGGCCGACCCGGTAGCAGGTCACCCGCGGCTGGGTGACCTCGAAGAGCGCGTCGCCGATGCGGTAGCGGTCACCGATGCAGACCTCGTTGTCCGGCAGGCCGTCGACGGTGAAATTCTCCCCGAACCGACCTGGCCGGAGATCGTCGCGGCCGAGTTCGCGAGCCCAGAAACGGTAGGAATCGGTCTGGTACACGAGCACTGCCCGCTGCTCGCCTCCGTGACCGCCCAGATCGCCCTGGCCGTCGCCGTCGATGTTCAGCCGCCGCACCATCCGCGGCCCGGACACGGGCCTCTTGTAGACGCCGGTGTGCACGGTCCTGCCGTGCCAGGGGACGTCCTTCGGCATCCCGACGCTCAAGGCTCTCAATGTGGCCACCCTGCCACCTCCCTTGCCGGGAGCCGCTCCGGGAACTTCACCGGAGAACACCTGCGGCCCCGCCCGGGCGCCCACTGGCCCCAGGCTCTCGCCCGCAGCGGCCGCCGAGCCCATGTCCTTCGAGGAGAGCCGTCACGACCACGTGGCCCGACGCCACGATGACGACGTGGCAGGCATCCCCACCGGCTGCACACCGGCCCCACGGGCAAGCGTATCCACGCGAACCGGCGCACCGCATCAGCGGGCGCACCGCATCACACGGACGAGGCACGACGCCTCCTCGTCGACGGCACCAGGGCCCGCACCCGCGGTCGGTCCGACGCGGGCCTTCGGCAGCCGGCCCACTGCAGGATCCCGAGCCGGCTCCGGCTCGTCGACTCCTCCCCGAGGCCGGTCTCCGGGAAGGCGCGCGAGGTGGAGCCGCGGAATCGGCACGCCACCGGCCCGGTCAGCGGCTGAACGGTGGAGCGGTGGGGCGCGGCCGATCCGGTCAGCACTCTGCCCGTGGTGCGGACAGGCCGTCAGGTGTCCCTCCCGGCTGACGGAGCGTTCGGACGCTTCCGCGCATGCACAGGCGCGGCCACCGGTCGAGGCCGTGCGCGCTCTCCTCGGCGCGGATCCGGCGCAGACCGGGCGTCAGTTCGGCCTCGGTCAGCGTGCGGAAGCCGAGGCGGGTGTAGTACGGGGCGTTCCACGGGACGTCGGCGAACGTGGTCAGCGTCAGGGCGGTCAGGCCCTCCGCACCGGCCCGTCGCGCGGCGTGGGAGATCAGGGACCGGCCCACGCCGCGGCGTGCGGCGCGCGGGTGGACGGAGACCTGCTCGACATGGAGCGCGGCGTCCACCGGCTCGGCGATCAGGTACGCGGCGGGCCGGCCCCGTGCGTCGGCCGCCACCCAGCAGTACCCCGCCCGACGGTGGTGCTCGAGGGCGTCCAGGGCGGGCGGTTCGTCCTCGGCGATCTCCGTCATGCCCAGGGCGCGGAAGGGGGCGCCGGCGGCCCGTTCGACGTCCTGGAGGGCGGGCAGCTCATCGGGGGTGGCGGGGCGGATGCGCATGTGCCGAGTATCGAACGGCGGCGGGGTGCGCGTCGCCGGGTTTCCGGTCGGGGCCGGTTCGCGGGCGGTGCGGTATTTCGGGCCGGGACTCAGGTGCGGGTGGCGTCCAGGGCGTCGGCCGGGGCGTTCACCGGCTGCGGGGTGCCGGTGAGGTCGAGCAGGAACAGCGGGACGCCGAGGCGGTCGGCGCTCTCCCGGGCGTCCGGGGCGTATCCGGCGAGGGAGAAGTACAGGCACCGGGCGGACTCCGCCATGGCGGTCAGCCACAGGCACTCCACGTCCCGCGGTGTCGCCCGGTGCGCGGACGGGTCGAGGAGGGCGACGATGCCCCGGCCGGCCAGCCCGATGCCGGACGGGGGACGCTGGTCGGCGCGGCGGATGTCCCCGTGGCCGAGCTTCCGCAGATACAGCACGGTGGCGGTGACCGCGTCGCGGGCGCTGTGGATCGGTACGGGAGGCAGGGCGGGGCGCGCGGCGGCGCCGGTGTCCCGGGGGCCGGGGGCGGGCGTGGCGTCCGGGTCGGTCAGCGGGATCCGCAGGAGCGTCCCGCACGGGCAGCCGAGTTCCGGCCGTGGCCACTCGCCGGGCCGTCCGCAGTCACCGCAGCGCAGGGTGACCCAGTCGTCCTGCCAGACGCGGTGGACGACCGGTGCGGGCGCCGCGTTCCCGTCCAGCGGCAGGGCGACGGGCGCGCCGCACACACAGGGGTACGACGGCGCCGTGTAGCGGTGCGCGCCGCGGCAGGCCGGACAGCGCACGGACACGGACACGCTCTCGGGCATGACCCCACCCCTTCCGTTCTGGACGGCTCGTCCTCGGACCGGCGTCCCCCATCGTCCTCCCGCGCGCCCGTCCTGTCCGGCGGTTGCCGCTTCCGGACGGCACTCGTGCCGTCCGGTGGCGCCGTCGTGCCGCTCTCTTGACGACCTTCACCCGCCCTGCCTACATTCATTCCAGATAGCAGAAAGAATTTTCCGTAATACGGAAGAAGCGCACCGCGGGGCGCGACGGGAGTGCTGATCCGACAGCCGAAGCAGGAGTACTCCATGGCTCGAATGACCGCTGCCCGCGCGGCAGTCGAAATCCTCAAGCGCGAGGGCGTCACCGACGCGTTCGGTGTCCCCGGCGCGGCGATCAACCCCTTCTACGCGGCGCTCAAGGCATCCGGCGGCATCACCCACACCCTCGCCCGCCACGTCGAGGGCGCCTCGCACATGGCCGAGGGCTACACCCGCACCCGGCCGGGCAACATCGGGGTCTGCGTCGGGACCTCCGGCCCGGCCGGCACCGACATGATCACCGGCCTGTACTCCGCGACCGGCGACTCCGTTCCGATCCTGTGCGTCACCGGCCAGGCCCCGACCGCGGTGCTCCACAAGGAGGACTTCCAGGCCGTCGACATCGCCGCCATCGCCAGGACGGTCACCAAGATGGCGGTGACCGTCCTGGAGGCCGCGCAGGTCCCCGGCGTCTTCCAGCAGGCCTTCCACCTCATGCGCTCCGGCCGGCCGGGCCCGGTCCTCATCGACCTGCCGATCGACGTGCAGCGGACGGAGATCGAGTTCGACCCCGGGACGTACGAGCCGCTCCCCGTCCACAAACCCGCCGCGAGCCGCGCCCAGATCGAGAAGGCGCTCGGCATGCTGAACGCCGCCGAGCGCCCCCTGATCGTCGCGGGCGGCGGCATCCTCAACGCCGACGCCGCCGAACTCCTCGTCCGGTTCGCCGAGTTGACCGGCACACCGGTCGTGCCGACCCTGATGGGCTGGGGCGTCCTCCCCGACGACCACGAACTGAACGCCGGCATGGTCGGCCTGCAGACCTCGCACCGCCACGGCAACGCGACCTTCCTGGAGTCCGACTTCGTCCTCGGCATCGGCAACCGCTGGGCCAACCGGCACACCGGCCGGCTCGACGTCTACACGGCCGGCCGGACCTTCGTCCACGTCGACATCGACCCCACCCAGATCGGCCGGATCTTCGCCCCCGACTACGGCATCGCCTCCGACGCGCGCGCCGCGCTGGAACTGTTCGTCGAGGTCGCGAGGGAACTCGGGGCCGAGGGAGGGCTGCCCGACCGTTCCGCGTGGGCGGCCGCGGCGCAGGAGAAGCGGGCCACCCTCCAGCGCCGCACGCACTTCGACGACGTCCCGATCAAGCCGCAGCGCGTCTACGAGGAGATGAACAGGGCCTTCGGCCCGGAGACGCGGTACGTCTCCACGATCGGCCTCGCGCAGATCGCGGGCGCCCAGATGCTGCACGTCCACCGGCCCCGGCACTGGATCAACTGCGGCCAGGCCGGCCCCCTCGGCTGGACCGTCCCGGCGGCGCTGGGCGTGGCCAGGGCCGATCCCGGCGCGCAGGTCGTCGCCCTGTCCGGCGACTACGACTTCCAGTTCATGCTCGAAGAGCTGGCCGTCGGGGCGCAGCACAGGATCCCCTACGTCCATGTGCTGCTCAACAACTCCTACCTGGGCCTCATCCGTCAGGCGCAGCGGGCGTTCGACATCGACTTCCAGGTCAACCTGGAGTTCGAGAACGTCAACGCGCCCGAACTGGGCGTCTACGGCGTCGACCACGTACGGGTCGCCGAGGGCCTCGGCTGCAAGGCGATCCGGGTGACCGCACCCGGCGAACTGGGCCCGGCACTGGAGGAGGCCAAGAAGCTCGCCGCGGAGTTCAGGGTCCCGGTGGTGGTCGAGGCGATCCTGGAACGCGTCACCGACATCTCCATGTCGACCACCAACGACATCAGCGACGTCACCGAGTTCGAGGAGATCGCGACGGAGCCGTGGCACGCCCCGACGTCGATCAGGACGCTGAAGGTCTGACGGGCGGCTCCCCGGCACGCGGGGCCCGCCGCCCCCGTGCCGGCGGGCCCCGCGTACGGGGTAGGTGCCCGTCGGCGGGGGTGGCCGAAGCCTCCTGAGCCCGGTTCAGAGGTCGATCTGAGAGTGCCGTAGGAGGGCTACGTCTGCTGCCGTAGCGCCGGTGGACCGGGAGCGGCCGTACGCCCCCCACCCCCGCCCTCCCGCTCAGGCCTCGTGGTGCTCCGACAGGCCCGGCCAGTCGTCGGGGCCGCCGCCCTGCCACTCGATGAGGTCGGCCTCCTCGACGTCGGTGACATAGAGATCCGCCAGCCGCAGGATCTCGCCGACGTCGTCGACGTGCGAGGCGACGCCCAGCGTCTCGTCGCCCGAGGTGACCCGCCGCGAGCCGTCCAGGGCCGGCGCATGGACCACGATGTGCGGTTGCCCGGTGGGAGGTGCCATGCCCCCAGGCTCCTGCCCGCCGGGCGGATCCGCACCCCGGACGCCGGGAGGCGTTGGCCGTCCGGCGGCGCGAGGCCGGGCGCGACGGTGTGTTCGCGCCGCCGGACGGGGTCGGTGGGCCGGGCCGGGGACCGCGGCGGGTGCGACGGCGCCGGGTGCCCCTCCGCTCAGGTCGGAGGAGGTGCCCCGGCGGCCCTCACCACCGCACTGGCGCGCACGCCGCCGCGGCGCCCCGCCCCGCCCGCGGGGAAGACCCCGCGGGCCGCGCGTACGGCCTCGCCCCCGTCGGCGGCCGTACGCGGGTCGGACGGTCAGACCCGGGCGCCGGACAGCCGCTCCACCGCGCGCAGCAGCGCGGAGTGGTCCAGGCCGCCGTCGCCCTGCGCGCGCAGGCTCGCGACCAGTTGGGCGACCACCGCGCCGACGGGCAGGGCCGCCCCGACGGTGCGGGCGGCGTCGGTGACGATGCCCATGTCCTTGTGGTGCAGATCGATGCGGAAGCCGGGCGTGAAGTCACGGGCGAGGAAGTTGTCCTTCTTGCGGGTCAGCACGGTGGAGCCCGCGAGACCGCCGCTCAGGACGTCCAGCGCGGCCGCCAGGTCCACGCCGGACTTCTCCAGGAAGACCACGGCCTCGGCGCACGCCTGGATGTTGACGGCGACGATCAGCTGGTTGGCGGCCTTCACGGTCTGACCGGAGCCGTGCGGTCCGCACCGCACGACCGTCCTGCCGAGTACGTCGAAGAGCGGCTTCGCCCGGTCGAAGTCGGCCTGCTCACCGCCGACCATGATGGACAGCACCGCCTCGACGGCGCCCGCCTCGCCGCCGGACACCGGGGCGTCGAGCACCCGGATGCCCTTGTCCCCCGCGGCGGCGGCCAGGTCGACCGAGGTCTGCGGGGTGATCGAGGACATGTCGATCAGCAGGGCGCCGGGCCGGGCGTTCTCCAGGATGCCCTCGGCTCCGTAGGCGACCGCCTCCACCTGGGGGGAGGCGGGCACCATGGTGATGATCACGTCCGCGTCGCGGACCGCCTCGGCGACGGAGGAGGCGGCGGTGCCGCCCGCGGCGGCCAACCGGTCCAGCTTCTCCTGCTCCAGGGTGTGACCGGTGACGTCGTAGCCCGCCTTGATCAGGTTCTCGGACATGGGGGAGCCCATGATGCCGAGGCCGATCCAGGCGACCGCGGGAAGTCCGGTGCTCATGTGGGGTGCCTCTCTCTCACTCTGCGGTGACTGCGGGCGTCCACTGCTCAGCGGGCCGGGCGGGCCTCGGCCGGCAGCCAGTCGAAGGCCTCGGCGCTCGGCCGGTCGCCGGGCTTGTACTCCAGGCCGACCCAGCCCGCGTAGCCCGCCTTCCGCAGCCGTCCGAGGAGGTCCGCCAGCGGGAGCGATCCGGTGCCGGGGGCGCCGCGGCCGGGGTCGTCGGCGATCTGTACATGGCCGGTCCGCGCGGCGTACCGCTCGATCACCGCGGGCAGGTCCTCACCGTTCCTGGACAGGTGGTACAGGTCCATCAGGAACCGGGCGTTGCCCAGCCCCGTGGCCGCGTTCACCGCGCCGACGACCCGCACCGCCGCCGGCGCCGACACCAGCGGGTACCGCGGCGACTCGGGCCGGTTCAGCGCCTCGACCAGCAGGATCGCGCCGGTCCGGTGGGCCGCGCGGGCGGCGAGGGCGAGGTTCTCCAGGGCGAGCGCGTCCTGCTCGGCGGGATCCACGCCGTCGACGCGGTTGCCGTACAGCGCGTTGAGGGCCGGGCAGCCGAGGGACTCGGCGAAGTCCGCGGCGACCTCGACGTTGGCGCGGAACCGCTCCGACTCCTCGCCCGGGATCGACAGGGCGCCCCGGTCCGGGCCGGGGAGCTGCCCGGCGTAGAAGTTCAGGCCGGTGAGCCGGACGCCCGCGTCCTCGACCGCCTTCCGCAGACCGTCCAGTGCGGACTGCCCGGGGGTGGGCGAGTCGGCCCAGGGCCACCACAGCTCGACCGCGGTGAAGCCGGCCGCGGCGGCGGCCGCGGGGCGCTCCAGGAGCGGGAGTTCGGTGAAGAGGATCGACAGGTTGACGTCGAAGCGCTGCTCTGCGGCGGCACTCCACTCGGCACCCGGCATCAGGACCACCTCACTTTCCGTATGGTGGAAAGCTGTTTCTGCTTAACGGAAGACTGCCTGTGAAGTCGGCGGGCTGTCAAGGGGGACCGCAGGCGAGGGTGCGCGGCAAGGGTGCTCACACCACGGTGACCGCGGCCTTGCCGCGGGCGTGGCCCTGCTCCGCATGGCGTACGCCCTCGGCCGTGTCGGCCAGGGAGTGGGTGTGCTCGTCCGCGGGAGTGAGCTCGTCGGCTTCGATGAGCTCGGTGACGGTGAGCAGGTCCTCCCGGCCACCTGGGCCGGGGTGGCCGGGAGGCTCACGTGGAGCTGCTGCCGGACGAGCCCCGGCCGCCGGACGCATCAGGGCCGTTGGGCCCCCCTCCCGGGCCACGGTGTGGACTGTTCGGCCCTGTCCGGCCCCGGTACCCCGGAAAGGATCATGTGGCAGCGGCCGGGAGGCGTCGCGTCCACCCCGGTCGACCCGGCCCCTCCCGGCTCGACGACGCGTACGGACATGAGCGGAAGGGCAGGGCGCCGACGGTGGACGAGGGGCAGATACGAGAGATGCGGGGGGTGGGGACCGCGGAGGGGAACGCCGTGGCTTCCGGCACGGGGGCGCCCGGGCATCCCCGGGAGATCGGGCCCGGGACGGCACGTCCGTCGTGGGTGGAGTGGCTGACGACCACCGACCACAAGAAGATCGGGACGCTCTACCTGATCTCCGCGTTCGTGTTCTTCGTCGTCGGCGGTGTGCTGGCACTGCTGATGCGGGCGGAGCTGGCCCGCCCCGGACTGCAGATCATGTCGAACGAGCAGTTCAACCAGGCGTTCACGATGCACGGTTCGATCATGCTGCTGATGTTCGCGATGCCGCTGTTCACCGGGTTCGCGAACTGGATCATGCCGCTGCAGATCGGCGCGCCGGACGTGGCTTTCCCCCGGCTGAACATGCTCGCCTACTGGCTGTTCTTCTTCGGTTCCTCGATCGCGGCGAGCGGCTTCCTCACTCCTGACGGCGCCGCCGGCTTCGGCTGGTTCCTGTACGCCCCGCTCTCCGACGCCGTCTACTCGCCGGGCGTGGGAGCCGACCTGTGGATCATGGGCGTGGCGTTGTCCGGCTTCGGGTCGATCCTGGGCGCGGTCAACTTCATCACCACGATCCTCTGCATGCGCGCGCCGGGCATGACCATGTTCCGCCTGCCGATCTTCACCTGGAACGTGCTCCTCACCAGCGTGCTGGTCCTCATGGTGTTCCCGGTGCTGGCGGCGGCACTGTTCGCCCTGGAGTACGACCGCGGGTTCGGCGGCCACATCTTCGACGCGGCGAACGGCGGGGCGCTGCTGTGGCAGCACCTGTTCTGGTTCTTCGGCCACCCCGAGGTCTACATCCTGGCCCTGCCGTTCTTCGGCATCGTCTCCGAGGTGATCCCGGTCTTCTCCCGCAAGCCGATGTTCGGCTACATGGGGCTGATCGGCGCGACGATCGCCATCGCGGGTCTGTCGCTGACCGTCTGGGCGCACCACATGTACACCACGGGCGGGGTGCTGCTGCCGTTCTTCTCCTTCATGACCTTCCTGATCGCCATTCCCACCGGGGTGAAGTTCTTCAACTGGATCGGCACCATGTGGAAGGGCAGTCTGTCGTTCGAGACGCCCATGCTCTGGACCGTGGGCTTCCTCGTCACGTTCCTCTTCGGCGGGCTGACCGGGGTCATCCTGGCCTCGCCGCCGCTGGACTTCCACCTCACCGACTCGTACTTCGTCGTCGCGCACTTCCACTACACGGTCTTCGGTACGGTCGTGTACGCGATGTTCGCCGGATTCCACTTCTGGTGGCCGAAGTTCACCGGCAAGGTGCTCGACGAACGCCTCGGGAAGATCACCTTCTGGACGCTCACGGCGGGTTTCCACCTCACCTTCCTGGTCCAGCACTGGCTGGGCGCCGAGGGCATGCCCCGCCGCTACTCGGACTACCTGGCGGCCGACGGCTTCACCGCCCTCAACACCCTGTCGTCGATCGGGTCGTTCCTGCTCGGCATGTCGATCCTGCCCTTCTTCTACAACGTGTGGAAGACGGCCAAGTACGGCAAGAAGGTCGAGGTCGACGATCCCTGGGGCTACGGCCGCTCCCTGGAGTGGGCCACCTCCTGCCCGCCCCCGCGCCACAACTTCACCTCCCTGCCCCGCATCCGGTCCGAATCCCCGGCCTTCGACGTGCACCATCCGGAGATCGCCGCCCTGGAGACGGTGGGCTGAGCCGTGTCCCATCCAGTCCTGGCCCTCGGCGCCGCGGCGGTGACCACGGCCGGCTCCGTCTGGTACCTGCCGGCCCTCGTCGACCTGCGCGCGGGGGCCGACCGGCCCGCGTCCCGGCGTGCCGAGGCGGTGGCCTGCCTCAGCGGCTGGAGCACGGCAGCCGTCGTCGCCGTACTCCTGCTCGTGACCGGGGGCTGGTGGCCGCCCTGTGCGGCGGCCCTGACGGGGGCGACCGTCACGACCGGCCTCTGGGGACGTGCCGCCGTCCACCGCCGGCGCAGCACACGCGAAGAGGCCCGCCTCTGGGCGCAGTTGCACCGCCCCCACCCCACCCGCACACCGGAGGAGTGAACGACAGGACCCCCCGAGGCGATGACCTCGCGTCCACCTCACGGGCCACGGCGGTCGGTACGGCCGCGGGGGATTCCGCCAAGGTCGTGCCGGAGCGGTCGGGGCACACCGGCGCCGCGACGCCCCCGAACGTCCACAGCCACCTCTTCCCCGGCCCGGAGCAACGGACCGATCACCGTGCAGACCCCGTCGGCATGCCGCGCGGGTGTCCCGGCCGGTGGGTCCAAGAAGTCAAGGAGTTCGGGCAGGACCGCTTTCCATAGGTGATTCATAGACGCTTCCCGGATGCTGTTCCGGTACTGACCGATCGGATCCGTGTCGACGAGGGAGGCGGTTATGAGCGGGAGGATGCCCCATGAGGGGGACGACCGCGACAGCGAGCAGCTGCCGGCGGAACTGGAGGAGGAGATCACGTCCTGGTTGGAACAAGGAGGGATGAACCTGATGACGGTCCTGAACGGCCAGAGCGTGTCCGACGAGGCGACCGCCCGGGACACGATCTGGGATCTCGTGCAGCAGGACGGCTTCGGGGGAACCGAGCCGGCCGGCCCGTCCTCGGAACTGCTCGACCGGTGGGACCTCGACTCCGACATCCGGTGGAGCGATCTGGTGGCCAGCTACATCGACTCCCTGAGCTGTTCGCTGCTCCCGCGCAGCAGTGAGGAGGGCTCCCCGATGTCGTTCCGCCTCGACGAGGGGCACGCGGGAGGTTGCGGCTGACCGTGTTCCGTCAGCAGATGACCGGTCGTCGCCCGCCGTCCGGCGTGCCGGGTGAAGCCGGTCCCCCGCGGCTCTGCTCGCGGGCGAAGAGGCGGACCAGCGGCGTGAGGCGGTAGCGGTGCGGGGCCGGACCGGACACCTCCAGCAGGCGGGCGGCGGCCAGCGTCTCCAGAGCGTCCTCGGCGTCCTCCTCCAGGCAGCTGAGGGCGTTCGCCGCCTCCTGCGAGTCGAAGACGTCGGGGCAGCCGGACGCCAGGACACCCAAGGCCGTGCGCACCGGTCCGGTCACCCGCCGGTGACCGGAGGACAGCGCCGCCCGGATGTCCAGGTCGCCCTCCCGCAGTTCGTCGAGCCTGCGTTCCTCCGGTTCGAGCCGGGCCGCCGCCGCCGCGAGTCGTCGGCGCGGGTGCGCAGCCAGCCGGGCCGCCACGATCCGCAGGGCGAGCGGCAGCCGGTCGCACAGTTCGACGATGCGGGCGGCCGCGTCGGGCTCGTCCCCGGTCCGTTCGGGCCCCACGATCGCGCTCAGCATCCGGTGGCCCTCCCTGGCGCTCATCGGGCCGAGGGGGACCGGACGCACTCCCGGCAGGGTGGTGAAGGAGTCCCGGCCGGTGATCAGCGTGCGGCAGCCGTCCGTGCCGGGCAGCAGCGGGCGGACCTGGCGGTCGTCCACGGCGTTGTCCAGGAGCACCAGCATCCGGCGGTCGGCGAGCAGGCTGCGGTAGAGCTGGCCGCGCTCCTCCGTAGACGCCGGAAGTTCGTGCTCCGCGACGCCCATGGCCCGGAGGAACCAGCCGAGTACCTCGCCGGGGGAGCGGGGGCGTCCGGACCCTCCGGACAGGTCGGCATGAAGCTGACCGTCCGGGAAGCTCTGCCGTGCCCGGTGCGCCGCGTGCACGGCCAGGGCCGATGTGCCGGTACCCGCGGCGCCCGTCACCACGAGGGGGGAGGGCCCTGCTCGGCGCAGGTCGGCCATGAGGGCGGCCAGTTCCCGGCGGCGACCGGAGAAGTCCGCGACGTCGGCGGGCAGCATCGCGGGCACGACACCGTTCCAGGCGCCGCGGTCGCGCGCCCGCGCCCGTGCCACCGCGGAGCGGGGCCCACCGTCCGGCAGGGCGAGCGCCGTGCCGGAGAGCTCCGCTTCCCCGCGCGCGACGGACCGCGCGAGCGTGCCCGTCAGCACGGCCTGCCGGATGTCACGCAGGGCCCGGCCCGGGTCCACCCCCAGCTCGTCACGGAGCATCCGTCGGCCGCGCTCGTACACCGCGAGGGCCTCCGCCTGCCGGCCGCACCGGTGCAGAGCGGTCATGAGCTGGCCGAGCAGCCGCTCGCGCAGGGGGTTCTCCATCACGAGCCGCATCAGCTGCGGAACCGCCGCGTCGTGGCCTCCCAGGGCCAGTTCGGCTTCGATCCGGTCTTCCCGCGTGGAGAGGAGGGCCTCGTCCAGCAAGGGCCGCTGGCGTTCCCTGAGGTGGACGGTGACATCGGAGAGGACCGGCCCGCGCCGTAACGCGAGCGCCTGCCCGAGACGGTCGGCGGCCGCGGTGTAGCGGCCCGCCGTCAGGTCCGCGCGACCGCGGTCCACCAGGCTCTCGAAAACCGTCCAGTCGAAGAAGGCGCCCCGTGTGTCCAGTCGGTAGGCGTGGGCGTGCCGCTCCAGGTGGATGTCGGTACCCAGGCACTTCCTGAGCCGGGAGACGTAGGTGTAGAGCTGGGCCGTCGCCGTGGCGGGCGGTTCGCACCCCCACAGCAGGGCCTTGAGCCGGTCGTCGGAGAGCGGCCGGCCCCCGGCGAGCAGCATCGCCGCGAGAACCGTGCGCTGCTTCGCTCCGCCGAGGGTGACCGCCCGTCCGCCGGCCTCGGCCTCGACCGACCCGAGTACGCGGAACACGGACGGCTCGAGGCCGTTCACACCCGCCGGTCTTCGTCCTCGCGGCCCGGCGGCCGGGCGCGGTTGCGTGGCGGGCGGCCGGACGCGGCCCGTTCCCGCGGATCCGGGTCGGACGAAGTCGCGCACGGTGTCGCTGTACCCCGGCATGTTCGGTCTCCAGAAGGTGGTTCAGCCCCTGCGGTGGGCCACGAAGTCGCAGAGCGAGCCGAGGACCCCGCGTGCCGGGGTCGGCGGCAGGGCTGCGAGGGCGGTACGGGCCAGGGCCAGGCGATCGTCCATCATGGCCTCGGCCGTGGCGAGCGCGGGGGAGTCCCGCAGGAGTTCCAACGCCCGGCGGTGCGGGTGCGTCCCGGCGGCCGGCCCGGCGGCGAGCAGGGCACGCAGCTCACCGTCGCCCGGTTCGTCGTCGAACAGGGCGAGCAGCACAGGGAGACTGAGCACCCCGGCCTCCACGTCCTTTCCCGGTTCCTTGCCCGATGAGGAGGCGGGTGCCTCGATGTCGAGGAGGTCGTCGGATATCTGGAAGGCGAGGCCCAGTTGCTCGCCGTACTCGGCGAGAGCGTCGACGTACGCGGCGGACGCGCCCGCCTGCAGGGCACCGAGTCGCAGCGACAGGGCGATCAGGGACGCGGACTTGCCGGCCGTCACCTGGAAGTAGTGGTCCAGGGGAGCGGTCCCGGAATCCGGGCCGAGCAGCTCCAGCATCTGGCCCTGCACCAGCCGGTCGGCGGTCACCGCGTTCATCCGCACCGCGTGCGGCCCGAGTGCGCAGGCCAGCTGGGCGGCCTGGGCGAGGAGCCAGTCCCCGGCGAACACCGCGCGGCGGTTCCCCCAGCGGGCGTTGGCGCTGGCCGCCCCGTGCCGGGTGTCGGCGTTGTCGATGACGTCGTCGTGGTAGAGGGAGGAAACATGGACGAGTTCGGCCAGGACGGCCGCGTCGACGGCCCCCTCGCTCTCCGCATCCCCGAACTCCGCACCCAGCAGGACCAGAAGGGGCCGCAGCCGCTTTCCGCCGGTGGCCACGAGATGCCCGACGAGCGGGGCGACACGGGGGTCGGCGGTACGGGCGGTGCGCTCCCGGAGGTGCTGTTCGACGCTTCGCAGACGCTCGGCCAGCCGGTCCCGCAGTGCCGGGTCGTCGATGGCCAGTCCGGACACGAGGGAACGGTGCTCCGGGGCGCTCAACAGGTTCATCCGGGCTCCTGATGAAGAAGATGAGGCACGGGATCTCCCGGCCGGACACTGCGGACGGCCGCCGCGCGGGGCAGGCTCCGGACAGCCGGATGCCCTTCCGCTGCCGCGGCAGGGCCGGAGGGCGGGCGCGGCGGGCCAGAGGAGTGGAGAGCGTCCGCGACGGGTCGCGCTGCGGACGCCAGGGGTGCCGCACCGGATCGCGCTGCGTACATCAGGACTGTCACACCGGGCCCGGACCGCGGGCAACGGCCCTGGCAGGTTCTTGCCGCATTGGCGGCTCGCCGTCGTCGGGCGGCGGAACAGGCGGCCAGACTGCGGGGAGAACCGGCGACCCCCATGTACTGGCCCCGGTATCCCCCCCAGCCGAGGAAGCACGAAGGAGCACCATGTTCGGACGGATAGGGCGGTTCGCCGTTCACCGGCCCTGGCTGACGATCGTCGCCTGGCTCGTCGCGACCGTCGCCGCGGTCGCGCTGGCGCCGCAGCTGAAGAGCACCAACGACCAGGCGGACTTCCTGCCGTCCCACTACGAGTCGGTGCGTGTCACGGAGCTGCAGCAGCGCGCGTTCCCGATGGCGGAGCAGCCCTCCGCCATCGCGGTGTTCCAACGCGCCGACGGGGGCAAGCTCTCTCCGGCCGACCTGGCGGAGGTGACCCGGATCGCCGGGGCCCTGCAGGCGGAGGGCTACGCCAAGGTGAAGTCGGTCCTCGCGAGCCCCGAGGCGGTCTCGCCCAACGGCAAGGTGGCGCTGGCGAGTGTCTTCGCCACGACGGAGAACCACTACGACCAGAAGCTCTTCGAGTCGGTGAAGCAGCTCCGGGCGGACGCCAAGCCGCTGCTCGCGAAGAGCGGCCTGAGCATGGGGGTGACCGGGCCGACCGCCAGCGGGCTGGACAACCTCGAGTCCTCCGGCAACACCGATGCGATGATCATGCTGGCGACCCTGGTGCTGATCGTGGTGCTGCTGCTGTTGATCTTCCGCAGTCCGCTCATCGCGCTGCTGCCGGTGCTGCTGATTCTTCTGGTGTTCGTGGTGGCCACCGGGCTGATCGCCACCGCCGCCGAACTCGGCGGGCTCCAGGCCGACAACTCGGTCTCCGCCATCCTCATCGTGGTGCTGTTCGGCGTCGGCACCGACTACATCCTGTTCCTGCTCTTCCGGTACCGCGAGCAGTTGCGGGAGGGGCAGGAAGCCAAGGAGGCCATGATCGACGCGGTGACCCGGGTCGGCGAGACCATCGCCTCCGCGGCCGGCGCGGTCATCGTCGCCTTCCTCGCCCTGGTGCTCTCCACCATGGGCATGCTGCGCGCCATGGGTCCGTCGCTGGCCATCGCCGTGGCCGTCACCCTGCTGGCCTCCCTCACTCTCGTACCCGCCGTCTTCTCGCTGCTGGGCACCAAAGCGTTCTGGCCGTCCAAGGCGTGGAAGAAGCAGCCCAGGAACGCCCTCGCCGGCCGGCTCGGCACCCTCGTCTCCCGGCGGCCCCGCCTCCTCGCGGGTCTCTCCGGCGGCCTGCTGGCCGTCATGAGCGTGGCCGCGTTCGGCTTCAGCGCCGAGTTCGACAGCGAGAGCTCGCTGCCGCAGAACCTGGAGTCCGTCCAGGCGTCCAAGGACCTCAGGAACGGCTTCTCCGCCGGGCAGACCGACCCCTCCCTGGTGCTCGTCGCCTCCAAGGACGGCTCCCGGCTCGACCCGGCCGACCTGGAGACGTTCCGCGAACAGCTCTCCGGGGTCGAGGGCGTCGGAGACGTCTCCCCGGCCATGCTCGGCACCGCCGGGGACGCGGCGCAGTTCAGCGTGGTCCTGGACTTCCGCCCCGCCGAGGAGGCAGCCATCGACCTGGTCTCCGGAGACCTGCGCGACACCGCGCACCGGGTGGCGCCCGAGGGCACCGAGGCGCTCGTCGGCGGCACCAGCGCGGTCCTCGCGGACATCCGCACCGCCGTGGAACACGACTACTCGCTGGTCTTCCCGATCGCCGGCATCGCCATCATGGTGATTCTCGGACTCCTGCTGCGCAGCGCCGTCGCGCCCTGGTACCTGATCGTGGCCGTGGGCCTCGGGTTCGGTGCCACCCTCGGCTCGACCGTCCTGGTCTTCCAGCAGATCAAGGGCGAGAACGGGCTGATGTTCGCGCTGCCCGTGTTCGTCTACCTCTTCGTGGTGGCGATCGGTACCGACTACAACATCCTCATGGTGGCCCGCCTCCGCGAGGAGATCGCCCGGGGCAGGACCCAGCAGGAGGCCGTCCGGCTCGCCGTGACCCACTCGGCGCCCACCATCGGGGCCGCCGCCGTCATCCTGGCCGGCACCTTCGGCGTGCTGATGCTGGCCGCCAACAGCATGCTCCAGCAGCTGGGCTTCGCGGTGTCGTTCGGCATCCTGATCGCCGCCTTCGTGATGGCGCTCGTCCTGGTACCGGCGGTCACCTCGCTGCTCGGTGAACGGGCCTGGTGGCCGGGTCGCGACCGTCGGGAACCGGCGGAGAGCGACGACGCCGTGCCGACGTCGGCACCCGAGCCGGCCACGACGTGACCTCCTCACGTTGACCGCGTTCGTCGTCGTCCTGACCGCTGTGGGCACCATCGCCCTCGGTCTGGTGATACTCGGTTTCGGGGCGCGCAGACTGCTCGGTCTGCGGATCGGCGTGCTGCGTTCCCTGCTCACCGGATGCACCGGGCTGCTCACCATCGGACTGGTGAGTTCCGCGATGGGGCCCGCCGCGGCGGGCCCCGTGCTGGGGACCGTCCAGGTGGGCTGCGCCCTGCTGGCCGCCATGATCTTCCTGGCCCTGTCCGAGGCGGTGGTGCCCAGCGGGTCGGTCGGCGGCATCGTCCGCTGGCCCCGCTCGGTGAAGCGCCGGGTGGCGCGCACCCAGCGCTTCACCGAGCTCAGCAGGATCGCCCTCCGGCACGGGCTGGGCCGCCTCCCGCGGCTGTCCGGCCTGACCCGCCCGGCGACGGGCGCCACCCGGACGGAGCACGCCCGTGCCCTGCGGATGGCCCTGGAGGAGGCGGGCACCACCTTCGTCAAACTCGGCCAGATGCTCTCCACCCGCTACGACCTGCTGCCCGCCGAGTTCATCGATGAACTGAGCCTGCTCCAGTGCTCGGCGGCCGCCGAGCACTGGGACGACATCGAACAGGCGCTCACCGAGGACCTCGGAGCCCCACCGGGCGAGGTGTTCGCCGAGTTCGACACCGTGCCGCTGGCGGCCGGCTCCGTCGCCCAGGTGCACCGGGCGAGGCTGCGGGACGGCCGGGCGGTCGCCGTCAAGGTGCAGCGCCCCCGGGCCCGCCAGGTGGTGGAACGCGACCTGGACATCCTTCTGTGGCTCGCCCGGAGGGCCGACGAACGCACCGCGTGGGGCCGTTCCGTCGGAGTCACCGGACTGGCCCGGGGCTTCGCCGCCTCCCTCCGGGAGGAACTCGACTTCCGCACCGAGGCCCGCAACACCCGGGAGGTCGCCGCCGCACGGGGGGCCGATGCGGGACAGCACCCGTCGGAAGATCCGGCCCCGCGCCCGGCAGTGAAGATCCCCGCCGTCCACGACGGTCTGACCACCGCCCGCGTGCTGGTGGTGGAG
This sequence comes from Streptomyces sp. GDS52, assembly GCF_052246875.1. Classification (NCBI taxonomy): domain Bacteria; kingdom Bacillati; phylum Actinomycetota; class Actinomycetes; order Kitasatosporales; family Streptomycetaceae; genus Streptomyces; species Streptomyces sp. GDS52. The sequence goes on along the minus strand of NZ_CM125966.1, from coordinate 1,122,992 downwards.
TGGCTGGACGGGAAGACGCTCGACAGGGCCGCCGAGTACGCCGACGCCCGCGGACTCGACCGGACGGTGCTCGCCGGAGCCCTGTTGGACTGTGTTCTCGCGCAGATCATGTCGGACGGCGTCTTCCACGCCGATCCGCACCCGGGCAACATCATGCTGCTGGACGACGGACGACCGGGACTGCTGGACTTCGGCTGCGCCGGTCGTATCGACCGGGTGCTGCGTTCGGCGCTGCGCGACCTGCTGGTCGCGATCCACCGCAACGACCAGCAGGCCCTCTGCGACGCGCTGCTGGAGCTGGTGGAGCACCGGCCGGAACCGGCCGACGAGAACCGGCTGGCCCGTGACCTGGGCCGGTTCATGGCCCGGCACCTGCTTCCGGGGAGCCGGCCGGACCGGGACATGTTCGCCGCGCTGTTCCTGCTGGTGACCAAGTACGGACTCGTCGTGCCCGGCGAGATCGCAGCCGTGTTCCGTTCCCTGTCGACGCTGGAGGCGTCCCTCGGCCGGCTGGTCCCCGACTACGACATCATCGCCGAGGCCCGCCGGTTCGCGACCTCCCAGGCCCGGCGGAAGCTGGCCCCGGGGAGCCTCGGACGGGCGGCCGCGGACGAGATGCTCACGCTGCTGCCGGTCCTGCGCCGGCTGCCGCGCCGGGTGGACCGCATCACGGAGATCCTGGAGCAGGGACGGCTGAACGTGAACGTCCGGGTGCTGGCCGACGAACGTGACCGGGACTTCGTCCGTGGCATCGTCCACGACGTACTGCTGGCCTTCAGCGGCGGTGCGGCCGGGGTGGTCGGGGTGATGCTGCTGCGGACGCCCGGCGGGCCGGAGATCACCCCGTCGGTCGGACTGTTCGAGGTGCTCGGGTGCAATATGCTCCTCGTCGCCTCGGTGCTGACGCTACGGGTGCTGTTCACGCTCTCCCGCGGCCGCCGCTGACCCGGGCCGTCCGGCGCCGACGGGCCCCGATACCGACGGGCCCCGGTTCAGGGCCGTGACGACGGCCGCCGCTCCCGCTACGAGCCCTGCGGGCTCGGTTCGAACCGGTACCGCCGGGACGCCGTCCCGGCGATGCCGGGCAAGGAGCGGAACCCGCGGCAGATGTGTCACGTCCCGCGGGAGGTGTTCCCGGCCGGGTCGGAGCGGCACGTGGTCCACGAGGCGTCTGCCGAGCACCCCAAGCCCAGGGCGCCGGTTCCGGAAGGAACCGGCGCCCTGGGCCTTCACCCGCGCCCTCCTCGGCGCCGGCGCCGCCGAACCCGAACGGCCGCCCACGCGACTACGCCCGGCTGGGAGACCCCAGCCGGGCGTAGTCGCGTGAACTGCTCCGGCGAGCACGCGAACGAGCCCTCCGGCGTACGGGACGGCCGCCCTCAGCGGGCGGTCGCCGTGCTGTAGGCGCGGCCCGACAGCGGGACGACCACGGCGAGGATGACACCGATCAGGAGCAGCGACATCGCGATGGGGTGCTCGGCCGGCAGCCCCGTGCCGACGCCCACGGTGGGGTTGCCGAAGAGCTGCCGGCAGGCGGTGACCACCATGCTGACCGGGTTCCATTCGGCGACGACCCTCAGCCATGTCGGCAGCCCGTCGGGCGGGACGAACGCGTTGGACAGGAACACCAGCGGCATCATCGCCATGAACGCCAGGGCGTTGACCGATTCGGTGCTGCGCAGCGCCAGACCGAGCAGTGCGCCCAGCCACGACATGGCGAAGCCGAGCAGGAGCAGCAGCCCGAACGCCGCGAGGGCCTTGGGCAGTCCGTTGTGGATGCGCCAGCCGATGAGATAGCCGACACCGGCCATCAGGACGCAGGACCAGGCGGCGAGCGCCATGTCCGCCGTGGTACGGCCGATCAGTACCGCGGAGCGGGAGATCGGCAGTGAACGGAAGCGGTCCACCAGGCCGTTGCTCAGGTCCCCGACGACGCCCAGGGCCGTCTGGGAGATGTTGGCCATCATCACCTGGATGAAGATGCCCGCCATGATGTATTCCTGGTAGCTGCCGCCCTCCACCGTCATGGCGCTGCCGAACAGCATGCCGAAGATCAGCACGAAGGCGATCGGCATGATGGTGACGCTGATCAGCTGCTCGGGTATGCGGTAGATGTGCCGGAAGTGGCGGCCCACCAACGCCCGTACGTCACTCAGTGTCTCGGTCACGCCGAATCCCTCTCCTTGGCCGTCTGGCCGGTCAGCGTCATGAAAACATCGTCGAGCGAAGGGCGCCGAACGGCGAACTCCGCTATGTCGACGCCGAGTTCCTCGACCGCTGCTGCCGCGGCGGCGACACCGCCGATGCCGTTGGGCAACGGCACCGACACGGTGCGGCCGTCCTCGGCCACCGACGGGCTGGTCGCGAGCCGGGCACCGATCGCGGCCACCACCCGGGAGGTGTCCTCGGCGGCGACCGCGGCGACCTCGAGGCGCTCGTTGCCGACCTTCTGCTTCAGCTGGTCGGCGGTGCCGTCGGCGATCACCTTGCCGGAGTCGATCACCACGATGCGGTCGGCGAGCTGGTCGGCCTCCTCCAGGTACTGGGTGGTCAGCAGGACGGTGACGCCCTTGGCCACCTGCTCCCGGATCATCCCCCACAGCACGAGCCGGCTGCTGGGGTCGAGTCCGGTGGTCGGCTCGTCGAGAAAGAGGACCGGCGGGTCGACCATCAGGCTGGCCGCCAGGTCCAGTCGCCGACGCATGCCGCCGGAGTAGGTCCGTACCACCCGGTCGGCGGCCTCGGAGAGCTCGAACCGCTCCAGCAACTCGTCCGCCCTCCGGCGCGAGGGGCCCTTGCCCAGGTGGAGCAGAGTGCCGATGAGCCGCAGGTTCTCGCGGCCGGTGAGCCGTTCGTCGAGGGCCGCGTACTGGCCGGTGAGGCCGATCCGGCGGCGTACCTCCTTGGGCTGTCTGAGGGCGTCGAATCCGGCCACCGTCGCGCGGCCCTCCTCGGGCCGGAGCAGAGTGGCCAGGATACGGACGGTGGTGGTCTTGCCCGCACCGTTGGGGCCGAGCAGTCCGAGGACCGTTCCCTCGGGCACGGAGAGGGACACCCCGCTCAGTGCCTCGTGCCCCTTGTAACTCTTGCGGAGGCCTTCGGCCTCGATGGCGTTCGTCACGAGTTCACCTCGGTGGTTGACGGTGCCCTCCGGGCCGGTCCGTCCGGCTGCGGGACGTCGGTCCCGGGGGCGGCGGGGCGGCGGGGGCGGTGGCGCAGATGGAGACCGGCGAGCGCCAGCGAAACGCCCCAGACGAAGAACACGGGATACCAGTAGAAGTTCCAGGGCCCGAAGGAGGCGGCCACTTCCGCGCTCGGCTCGACCCTGCCCACGGCGACGAAGAACCGCAGGTAGCCGTAGCCGAGTCCCCACAGGGTGAGCCCGGTGCCGGCGGTCAGGGCCGCCCCGATGCGGAGCCACCGGGGGAAGAAGTCCCCCCAGGGCCGGAAGAGAGCGGTGGTCGCGAGGGCGGCGAGCGTGGCGGCCGCCCCCATGCCCCAGAAGGCGATCATGCGCTGCCAGGCCACGTCCGGCACCGACTCGGGGGTGTCGGGGTAGGCGAACATGATCCCCAGCCCCCACCACAGGTGCGGCAGGGCGTAGGCGAGCCCGGCGACCACAGCGCAGTACCCGACGGTCCGCTCCCACCGGGAGACCGGGACCGCGGACGCCGAGGTGGTCTCTGCTCGTGCCTTCGACATCAGATTCCTCTTCCTTCTCATCAGGACCTGCGGGCGGAACGAACGGCCCTCAGTCCCACTGTGCGAGCCCTTCACGGTCCGCCTCGAAGCGGACGGGCAGGCTCTCCAGACCACTGAGGAAGTTGGAGAACACCGGTTCCACCGGGCCGTTGGGCTCGACGCGGTCCGCCACCGTACGCAGTCCGTCGAGCATGGCGTTGATCTCGACACGGCCGAGGAACGCACCGAGACAGAAATGCGGCCCGTAGCCGAACGACACGTGCTTGTTGGGGGTGCGCGCCAGGTCGAACGTCTCGGGGGCGTCGAAGACGCCCTCGTCCCGGTTGGCGGAGGTGTTCCACAGGGTGACGATGTCGTCGGCGGCGATCCGCTGACCCGCGACCTCGACGTCCCGCAGCGCCCGGCGGCCGAAGTGCATGCCCGGGGTCGTCCAGCGCAGCACCTCTTCCACCGCGCTTTCCACCGTGACCTCGCCCTGTTTCAGCGCGTTCCACTGCTCCGGGTGACGCATCAGTGCCTGCAGCCCGCCGATCATCGACAGCCGGCTGGTCTCGTCGCCGCCGATGATCAGGCTGTAGCAGTTCAGGACGATCTCGTCCTCGTCGAGCGGCTTTCCGTCGATCAGGCCGGTGGCCAGCACGCTGATGACGTCGTCGACCGGGTTCTTCCTGCGCTCCTCGGCGAGCTCGCCGAAGTACAGGAGGATCTCGTTGCGGGCGAGCCAGGAGTCCTCGGCACTGGTGTCGGCCGTACTGGAGCTGAGTGCCTGCTTGTTGAGGCCGAGCAGGAAGGCGCGGTCCGACTCGGGGACGCCCAGCAGGTCGCAGATGGTGGCGATCGGGATGTGCTCGGCGACATCCCGCGCGAAGTCCGCCTCGCCCCGCTCCACCGCGCCCTTGAGGAGCAGGCGGGTGCGCTGCACGACCTGCTCCGAGATGTGCCGCAGGGCGCGCGGCGAGAACGACTTGAGCATCAGCTTGCGGATCGCCGCGTGCCGGGGGCCGTCGGTGACCGCGAGCATCTTGCCCGCCGCGGAGTCACTGCCGTGCAACAGCGTGACCAGCAGGTTCCCCCGCTCGGAGGTGAAGTCGTCGTCGTCCTTGTACACCTTCATGATGTCGTCGTACCGGGACAGGACCCAGAACTCGGGTCCGGCCGCGGTCGCCGGATGACGGTGTACCGGGCGCTCGGTGCGGAACCGGCGCCACATGGCGTGGACGTCGGTCGTCTGATAGGTCAGGGGATCGGTCAGGTCGAAGCTGTCGAGCTCACGGTCCTCGACGTCGGCTCCGCCCAGTGCCGTCGCGGTGGCGCTGGTCATAGGGGCATGCTCCAAGTCGGTGCGCTGTGGCGGGTCGTCGGTACGGTGGTACCCCGGCGGTTCACCGGAGCTCACGCAACTGCGCTGCGAGGGCCCGGCCGATCTCGCCGATGGGCCCTGGCCGGGTCAGCTCGTTGTGCCCGCAGTCGACGACCTGGATGTCGACCCGCCCCTCCACGAAGGGCCGCCACGCCGTGGCCATCGCCTGCGGGGAGGCATGGTCCCGGCCTGCGACGGTCAGCATGACATCGCCACGGACGATGCCCAGTAGACCAGGGCTGTAGGCGTGGATGATGCTCCTCGACATGTTGGTGCCAACACGGGCGAGCGCGCCGATATGGCGCTTTTCCAGGCCGGCGAGAGCGCTGTCCCCGGCCTGCAGGACCTCCATCACCTGCTCGTACACCAGCGGCTCGGCCGGGTCGCGGTCCCCTGCCCGGCCGCTGAGGTCCAACAGCGTGGCCAGCACGTCCTGTTCGTCGTACTCGAGACCCTCGTGATCCTCGGCGGGGATGTCCGGGTCGGTGTCCAGCACGGCCAGCAGCCCGACCTGCTCGCCCGCCTCCTGGAGCCGGGTGGCGATCATGTGCGCGAGGATTCCGCCGAGGGACCAGCCCACCAGGTGGTAGGGACCGGACGGCTGGACGCCGCGTATCCGGTCGAGGTAGTCGTCGGCCATCTCCTGGATGGAGGAGGGCAGTTCCTCGTCGCGGGCGAGCCCTCGAGCCTGGATCGCGTAGATCGGGTGGTCGGCCGGGATGTGCCGCAGCAGGCCCGAGTAGCCCCACCCGATACCGGCTCCGGGGTGCAGGCAGAACACGCCCGGCTTCGAGCCGCCGGGCCGCAGGGGCAGCAGCACGTCGAACGGGTCGTGGTCGGAACCGGCGGTGAGCTCGGCGGCCAGCGCGGCCACGGTCGGGTTCTCCAGCAGGCTGCGCACCGAGAGCCGCACGCCGAACGCGGCCCGCGCCCGGCTGATCACCCGGGTCGCGAGCAGCGAGTGCCCGCCGAGATCGAAGAAGTTGTCGTCGACGCCGACCCTGGGCAGCGAGAGCACCTCGGCGAACAGACCGCAGAGCACCTCCTCCTCGGGGGTGCGGGGGGCACCGCTGCCCAGGGCCCCGGTGAACTCGGGGTCGGGCAGCGCCTTGCGGTCCAGCTTTCCGTTCGGCATCAGCGGAACCTCGTCCAGCCGCACGAACGCGGAGGGCACCATGTACTCGGGGAGCCTGTCGGCCAGACCGTCCCGCAGCGCGACCGGTTCCAGGCAGCCGGCCGGTCCGGCCGGGTCCGCCGCAACGACGTAGGCCACGATCATCCGGTCGCCCTCGGCGTTCTCCCGCACCACCGCCACCGCACGGCCGACACCGGGAAGCGCGGCGAGTGCCGACTCGATCTCGCCGAGTTCGATCCGGAAGCCGCGGACCTTCACCTGGTCGTCGGCGCGGCCGAGGTACTCCAGGGCGCCGTCGTCGGTCCAGCGCACCAGGTCCCCGGTGCGGTACATCCGCTCGCCGGGCCCGCCGTACGGGCAGGCGGTGAACCGTTCGGCCGTCAGTGCCGTACGGCCCAGGTAGCCACGGGCCAGACCGTCCCCGGCCACGTACAGCTCACCCGGTACGCCGACGGGTACGGGGCGCAGCGTGCCGCCCAGCACGTAGACCCTGGTGCCGCGGACCGGTCGGCCGATGGGCGGGGTGCCGGCCCCCGCGGCCAGGGGCCCGCTGAGGGTGGCCGCGACGGTGGCCTCGGTCGGCCCGTAGGCGTTGACCATGCGACGGCCCGGCGCCCAACGGTCCACGAGTTCGGCGCCGGTGGCATCGCCGCCGACGACCAGGGAGCGGAAGGCGGGCAGCCCTTCGACGGGCACGGTGGCGAGCGCCGCCGGCGGCACCAGGGCATGGGTCACCCGCTGCTCGCGCAACACCTCGGCGAGGGCCTCGTCGGCGAGCGGGCCGGGAGGTGGCACCACGAGCGCGGCCCCGGCCGGCAGCGCGGAGCACAGCTCCAGCACCGAGGCGTCGAAACTCGGCGAGGCGAACTGGAGCACCCGCGCCGTGCCGTCCACGGCGAACCCTTCGGCCACCGCGGCGGAGAAGGCCGCCAGCCCGGTGTGCTGCACCAGCACACCCTTGGGCCTGCCGGTGGAACCGGAGGTGTGGATGACGTACGCGGGATGACCGGGCAGCAGCGCGGCGGTGCGGTCGGAGTCGGTCAGGTCGTGGGCCGGCAGCGCGGCCAGTTCCCCGGTGACGGCCGGGTCGTCCAGCCGCAGCACCGGGAGTCCGGCCGGCGGCGTGCCCTGCGGCAGGGTGACACCGGAGGCGGTGACGGCGAGCACCGGCGCCGTGTCCTCGAGCATGAACGCGATGCGCTCGGCCGGGTAGGACGGGTCCACCGGCAGGTAGGCGGCCCCGGACTTGAGCACCGCGAGCTGCGCCACCACGATGTCCACCGACCGGGGCAGCAGCAGGGCGACGATCTTCTCCGGCCCGGCCCCGCGCGCGGCCAGCAGCCGGGCGAGCCGGTTGGCCCGCTCGTTCAGCTCGGCGTAACGGAGCAGGGCCCCCGGCGCGACGACGGCGTCGGCGTCCGGGGTGCTGCGGACCTGTTCCTCGAACAGTTCGGGGAAGGTCCGGGCCCGCGGCCCGTCGCCGCTGCGGCTCCATTCGTCGACCAGCCGCCGGTGCTCCTGCGGGGAGACGACGTCCAGTCGGCCGACGGCCTGCTCCGGGTCCTCGACCACGGCCCGCAGCAGTGCCTCCAGACGGCCGCCCATCAGCCGCACGGTCTCCTCGGAGAACAGGTCGGGCCGGTAGCTCAGCCGCAGGTGCAGCCGGGGGCCGGGAACGGCCGCGAGACTCATCGGGTAGTGGTTGGCGTCCTCGCCCACCAGCCCGGTGACCCGCAGCTCGTCCGGGTCACCCGGGTCCTCGGCCGCCAGCGCGGACGGGTCGACCGGGTAGTTCTCCGTCACGGTGAGGGTGTCGAACAGCTCGCCGACGCCCTCCTTCCAGCCGCCGAGTGACTGGACTTCGGTGAGGCTCAGCTGCTGGTGGCTCATGAGGCCGGACTGCTGCCTCTGCAGCCGGGCCAGGAGTCCGGCCAGCGATTCGGTGGGGTCGAGGGTGACCCGGACCGGCAGGGTGTTGATGAACAGTCCGATCATGTGCTCCACACCGGGCAGCTCCGGCGGGCGCCCGGAGACCGTACCGCCGAAGACGACGTCGTCCCGGCCGGTGAGGCGGCCCAGCAGCAGCCCCCACACGCCCTGCAGAACGGTGTTCAGCGTCAGACCGCTCCCGCGGGTCCGCGCCGCCAGCGCCGAGGTGAACTCCTCGGAGAGGTCCAGCGTGTGATGGCGCGGCCGGACCGGCCGGCGGGACGGGTCCGCGGGGGCCAGCAGGGTGGGCTCGCAGACGTCCCCGAGCACCTCGCGCCAGGCCTGCTCGCTCTGCGCCCGGTCCTGCTTGGCCACCCACGCCAGATAGTCGCGGTACGGCGTGACATGCGGCATACCGGACGCGTCGCCGTGCTGCCTGTACAGCGTGAAGAGCTCGCTGACCAGCAACGGTGTGGACCAGCCGTCCAGCAGGATGTGATGGTTGCTCACCACGAGCCGGTGCTCGCGCTCGCCGAGGCGTACCAGGGTGAAGCGCACCAGCGGCGGCCGGTTCAGGTCGAAGCGGCGCGCGCGGTCCTCGGCCAGCGTCTTCTCCAGCGCGGCGGGCCGCTCGTCCTGCGGCAGCCCGCCGAGGTCGACCTCCCGGTAGGGCGGCCGGACCCGGCTGCGGATCACCTGCACCGGGCGCTCCAGACCCTCGTGCCGGAAGCCGGCGCGCAGGCTGGTGTGCCGGGCGACGAGCGCGGCGACGGCGGCCGTCATCCGCTCGGTGTCCACCAGACCGGTCAGCTCCAGCACCAGCTGCACCGTGTAGACGTCCATCTCCTGCTCGTCGAGCAGTGCGTGGAACAGCAGCCCCTCCTGCAGCGGTGACAGCGGGAGCACGTCCTCGATCGCCGGCTTGGTCATCGGTTCCTCCAGTCGGTGCCGGCCTCGGCATCGTCGTGTGCGGTGTTCTGCTGGTTCTGCCGCGTCCCTCGGTCCCGGTGACCGTCGGACGCGTCGGGACCGTCGAAGTCGTCCTCGAGGTCGTCCTCGAAGGCCTCGTCGAGGTCGTCTCCGAGGCCGTCGATGTCGTGCTGGCTCAGTGACACCAGGGGCAGGTCGGAAGGCGTCCAGCCGCCGGCCTCGGGAGCGGCCGCGTGCTCGGCGAGCATGCGGAGCATGCGGAACCACCCTTCGGCCAGCCCGGCCACGTCCTCCTCGCCGAGGAGTTCCCCGGCCCAGGTCCAGGTGGCCACGAGCTGCGGGCCCCCGGGGCCGTCCTGGGTGAAGGCGTTGACCTCCAGCGGGTGCGCGAGCGGCATGGCGTCGTCGGAGCCGCCGCCGAGCCCGCCCGACTCGGGGGCCGGGCCCCAGTCCGCGGCCTCGGCCGCCTCGCCGCCCCCGCCGAGCCGGCCCAGGTAGTTGAACCCGATCTGCGGCGGGGCGAGTTCGGCCAGGACGGCCCGGGTGTTCGGGTTGAGGTAGCGCAGCAGCCCGTAGCCGAGCCCGTTGTCGGGCACCGCACGCAACTGCTCCTTGACCTGCTTGAGCACCCTGCCCGCGCCCGAGCCGGTGGCGGCGAGCCGCTCCCAGTCCTGGTGGCCGGTCTCCAGCCGTACCGGGTGGATCCCGGTGAACCAGCCGACCGTGCGCGACAGGTCGCAGGCGGCGTCGCCCGGTCCGGTCCGGCCATGGCCTTCGAGGTCCACCAGCACACCCCGGGTGCTGCGGCCCCGGCTCTCCTGCCACTCGGCCACGGCCAGCGCGAATCCGGTCAGCAGCACGTCGTTCACCCCGGCGTGGAACGCGGAGACGACGGAGGTCAGCAGCGGTTCGGTGTGCTCGCGGGCGAGGGACAGGGTGAGGGTGCGCGCGGTCGCCCGGGTGTCACGCGCCGGATCGAGCGGACGCTCGCCGAGCAGCGGTTCGGCGGCGGCCAGCATCGTCGTCCAGCGGCTCAGGTCACCGACGCGTGCGGGCTTGTGGGCCTCCTCGTTCAGCAGGCGGGCCCAGGTACGGAAGGACGTGGGCACCGGTTCGAGCACCGGCTTGCCACCACCGGCCAGGGCTTGGTACGCCGCGGCCAGATCGGGGGTGATGACCCGCCAGGAGACGCCGTCGACCACGAGGTGGTGGGCGATCAGCAGCAGCCGTCCCGGATGGTCCGGGCCGGCGTCGAACCAGACCGCCTGGACCATGACGCCGTTCTCGGGCGAGAGCCGGTCCCACGCCGCGGTGGCGTGCTCCTCCAGCGCTTCGGCGAGCGACTCGGCCCGTACCGGACCCGACGGCAGCGCCGCCCTGTACAACAGGTCGCCCGCGTCGACCGTGCCACGGTCCGGGACCTCCAGCGACCAACCGTCGGCGCCGTGCGTCAGCCGCGCCCGCAGCATGTCGTGGTGGTCCAGCAGCGTCTGCAGCGCGGCCGTCAGATGCCCGGCCGACGCACCCGCGGGGACCTGGAGCAGCGTCGACTGGTTGAAGCGGTCGACGGGGCCGCCGCGCTCCTCCAGCCAGCGGACGATCGGCGTCGCCCCCACGGTCCCGATCCCGGCGTCCGGGCCCTCGTCGGCCGTGCGGTCGACGACGGCGGCGACGGCGGCCAGCGCCTCGACCGTCTTGTGCTCGAAGATGTCGCGCGGGGTCAGGAGCAGTCCGGCCCTGCGGGCGCGGGCGACGAGCTGGATGGAGACGATGGAGTCGCCGCCCAGGTCGAAGAAGCCGTCGTCCACGCCGACGGCGGGCAGCCCGAGGACTTCGGCGAACAGACCGCAGAGCAGCTCCTCACGTTCGGTCCGCGCCGCGCGGCCTCCCGCCGCCGCGGCGAAGTCGGGGGCGGGCAGCGCCTTGCGGTCGAGCTTGCCGTTGGCGGTCAGCGGCAGGACGTCGAGCGTGACGAAGGCCGACGGCACCATGTACTCGGGGAGCTGCGTACGCAGGTGCTTGCGCAGGTCCTCCGCCTCCGGGGCTCCGCTCTCCGCCTGCGGGACGACGTACCCGACGAGCTTGCGGTCGCCCGGTCGGTCCTCCCGTACGACGACGGCGACCTGGCCGGTCTGCGGGTGCGAGGCGAGGCAGGCCTCGATCTCGCCGAGTTCGATGCGGAAGCCGCGGATCTTGACCTGCTGGTCGGCGCGGCCGAGGTACTCCAGGTCACTGTCCTTGGTGCGGCGTGCCAGGTCGCCGGTGCGGTACATGCGGGTGCCGGGCGGGCCGTACGGGTCGGCGACGAAGCGCTCGGCGGTCAGGGCATGGCGGCCGAGGTAGCCGTCGGCCAGGCCCGCGCCGGCCACGTACATCTCACCGACGACACCGGCGGGGACCGGAGCGAGGCGCGCGTCGAGGACGTGCACCCGCAGGTCGGGGATGGGCCGGCCGATGAGACTGCCCGGGGCGGACTTGGCGGTCAGCTGGTCCAGGGCGCGGTGGGTGACGTGGACGGTGGTCTCGGTGATGCCGTACATGTTGACCAGGCGGGGGGCGTCCTCGCGGTGGCGGCCGTACCACTCCTCCAGTCGCCACAGGTCGAGGGCCTCGCCGCCGAAGACGACGTAGCGCAGGGTCAACCGGGCGGCCAGGTCCGGGCGTTCACCCTCGGCCCGCATCAGCTGGTAGAAGGCGGAGGGGGTCTGGTTGAGGACGGTGACCTTCTGGTCGGCCAGCAGTTCCAGGAAGTCCTCCGGGGAGCGGGAGACCTCGAAGGGGACGACGACGAGGCGGCCGCCGTGCAGCAGGGGGCCCCAGATCTCCCAGACGGAGAAGTCGAAGGCGTAGCTGTGGAAGAGGGTCCACACGTCGTCGGGTCCGAAGCCGAACCAGTGGTCGGTCGCCGAGAACAGCCGCACCACGTTGCCGTGGGGGACGACGACGCCCTTGGGGCGGCCGGTGGAGCCGGAGGTGTAGATGACGTAGGCGGCGGAGCCGGGGCAGAGCAGGCCGCCGCGTTCGGTGTCGGTGAGGTCGTCGTCGGCCAGGTCGGTCAGGTCCGCCAGTACGTGCGGGTCGTCCAGGACGAGGAGGGCCGCGTCACCGCAGTCGACGCCCGACAGGTCCACGCCGGAGGTGGTGACGACGAGGGCGGGGGAGGAGTCGGCGACCATGTGGGCGAGGCGGTCGGCGGGGTAGTCGGGGTCCATGGGGACGTAGGCGGCGCCGGATTTGACCACGGCCAGCAGGGCGGTGACGAGTTCGACGGATCTGGGCAGGGCGAGGCCGACGAACCGGCCGGGTCCGGTGCCGGTGGCGACCAGCCGGCGTGCCAGCCGGTTCGCCGAGGCGTTCAGCTCGCGGTAGGAGACCGTTCGGTCGCCGCAGACCACGGCGGTGGCGTCCGGTGTGCCGGCGGCGCGGTCCTCGAACAGCTCCGCCAGCGACGGTCCGTCCGCACCGGCCCGGTCCACCACCGCACCGGCACCGGCGAGAGCGGCATCCCACTCGGCCACGTCCAGGACGTGCACGTCGCCGAGCGCCCGGTCGGGCTCCTCGGTCCACGTGGACAGCAGCCGCACGAAACGCTCGGCCAGGCTGTCGGCCGTGGACGCGTCGAAGAGGTCGACGGCGAACTCCAGAGCGCCCGTGATCCCTGCGGCCGAACCGTCGGGAGCCCGCTGCTCGGTGAGGCTCAGCGCCAGGTCGTACTTGGCGACGCTGTGCTCGACCGGGTGACCGCCGAACGTCAGCCCGGGCAGTTCCAGGCCGTCCGCGGCGGGGGTCTGGTTGTGGAAGGTCAGGTTGACCTGGAACAACGGGTGCCGGGCCGCCGAGCGCTCCGGGTTTATTACCTCCACGAGCCGCTCGAACGGAACGTCCTGGTGCGCGTAGGCAGCGAGGTCGGTGTCCCGGACCCGTGCCAGTAGCTCCCGGAAGGTTGGATTGCCGGAGGTGTCGGTGCGCAGCACCAGGGTGTTGACGAAGAAGCCGACGAGGTCGTCGAGGGCGCTGTCGGTCCGTCCGGCGACCGGCGTGCCGATCGGGACATCCGTGCCGGCCCCCATCTTGGTGAGCAGGGCGGCGGTGGCCGCCTGGAGGACCATGAACACGCTGGTACCGGTACGGCGTGCCAGCGTCGCGATCCGGGCGTGCAGCTCGGCATCGAGTTCCAGCGGGACCAGGCCGCCGCGGTGGGAGGAACGCTGGGGCCGCGGCCGGTCGGTCGGCAGCGCCAGCTCCTCGGGGAGATCCGCGAGAGCGGTACGCCAGTGCTCCAGCTGAGCCGAGACCTTGCTGTCCGGGTCGTCCTCGCTGCCCAGCACCTCCCGCTGCCACAGCGTGTAGTCCGCGTACTGCACCCGCAGGGGCTCCCAGTCGGGAGTCCGTGTCAGGCGGCGCGCCGCGTAGGCGGTGGACAGGTCCCTGGCCAGCGGCGCCAGCGAGGCGCCGTCGGCGGCGATGTGGTGCACCAGCAGGTGGAGCACATGCCGGTCGGGAGCGAGAGCGAAGAGGTCCGCCTTCAGCGGTACATCGGCCGTCAGGTCGAAGGCGTGGCCGGCCGCGGCGCTCAGCGCGCCGGGCAGTTCGGCTTCGGTGACCTCGGTGACCGGCAGTCCGAGACCGAGGGCGGCTGCCTCCAGCACCAGCTGGCGCGGGCGCCCGTCGGTGTCGGGGAAGACGGTCCGCAGGCTCTCGTGCCGGTCGACCACGTCGCGCAGCGCGGCGGCGAGAGCCTCCCGGTCCAGGTCGCCGCTCAGACTCAACGCCAGCGGGATGTTGTACGCGGCGCTGGGCCCGTCGAAGTGACCGAGGAACCACAGCCTGCGCTGGGCGAAGGAGAGCGGAACCTCCGCGGGGCGTTCGACCGCGCGCACCGGGGGACGTACCCCGGACTCCGAGCCGAGCTGCCGGACGAGCGCGGCCACGGTCGGGTGCTCGAAGACGCTGCGCACCGGCAGCTCCACGCCGAGCTCGTCCCGGATGCGGCTCGCGAGCCGGGTGGCCAGCAGGGAGTGGCCCCCGAGGTCGAAGAAGCCGTCGTCGACGCCGACGGCCTCCACTCCCAGCACCTCGGCGAACAGGTCGCAGAGCAGCGCTTCCTGGACGGTCCGGGGGGCCCGGCCCGCACCGGTGGCGGTGATGTCGGGTGCGGGGAGGGCGGTGCGGTCGAGCTTGCCGTGGACGGTCAGGGGGAGGGTGTCGAGGGGGACGATCGCGGCCGGGATCATGTGTTCCGGCAGCGATGTCCGCAGTGCTTCCCGCACCGTCGTCGGATCGGTCGTGTGGCTGTCGTCCGTGACGATGTAGGCGACGAGGCGGCGGTCGCCGGGGCGGTCCTCGCGGAGGGTGGCGGTGGCCTGGCGGATGCCGTCGAGGTGCCGGAGGGCGGTTTCGATTTCTCCGAGTTCGATGCGGTGGCCGCGGAGTTTGATCTGGTCGTCGGTGCGGCCGAGGTAGGTGAGTTCGCCGTCTGCGGTCCAGCGGGCCAGGTCGCCGGTGCGGTACATGCGCTCGCCCGGTGTTCCGTAGGGGCATGCGATGAAGCGTTCGGCGGTGAGTTCGGGTCGGTTCAGGTAGCCGCGGGCCAGGCCGGTGCCGGCTACGTAGAGTTCGCCGGTGACGCCGGGGGCGGTGGGGTGCAGGGACTCGTCCAGCACGTAGGTGCGGGTGTTGGTGATGGGGGTGCCGATGGGCACGCTGTCCGGTGGGGTGCCGGTCAGGGGGGTGCTCATGGTGGCGCAGACGGTGGTTTCGGTGGGGCCGTAGGCGTTGATCATGCGGCGGCCGGGTGCCCAGTCCGCGACGACCTGGGCGGGGACGGCTTCGCCGGCGACGACGAGGGTGGTCAGGGTGGGCAGGTCTGCCGGGTCCATCGCGGCCAGGGCGGCGGGGGGGATGGTGGCGTGGGTGACGTGGAGGTCGCGGACGGTGTCGGCGAGGTCGGGGCCGGGGCGCAGGTGGTCGGCGGTGGCGGTGATGAGGGTGCCGCCGGAGAGCCAGGTGGTGAAGACCTCGGAGACGGAGGCGTCGAAGCTGGGGGAGGCGAATTGCAGCAGGCGGCTGTGGGGGGTGAGGGCGAAGCGGTCGATCTGCGCGGAGGCGAGGTTGCCGACGCCGGTGTGGGAGACGACGACACCCTTGGGGCGGCCGGTGGAGCCGGAGGTGTAGATCACGTAGGCCGGGTGGGCCACGGTCAGCGGGGCCAGGCGGTCCGCGTCCGTGAGATCGGTGGCGGCGTTGTCGTGGAATGCGTGGTCGCCGAGCGGGAGATCTCCGATGTGCAGGATGGTGCGTGTGCCGGTGGTGGTGTGCGGGAGGCGGGACAGGTCGCGGGTGAGGACGAGGACGGGGTCGGCGTCGTCGAGGGTGTAGGCGATGCGGTCGGTGGGGTGGGCGGGGTCGATGGGCAGGAAGGCGGCGCCGGTCTTGAGGACGGCCAGCTCGGCGACGAGGAGTTCCACGGAGCGGGGCAGGACCAGGGCGACGATGCGTTCGGGTCCGGCGCCGTGGCCGATCAGGTGCCGGGCGAGGCGGTTGGCGCGCTGGTTGAGCCGGGCGTAGGTGAGGCTCTCGCCGTCCGCGGCGGCCAGGGCGGTGTGGGTGGGGGTGCGGGCGGCCTGGGCCTGGAACAGGTCCGGGAGGGTGCCGGTGAGGACCGGGGTGGTGGTGTCGTTCCAGGTGGTCAGGATGTCGGTGCGCTCGGCGGTGGACAGGACGTCCACGGTGCCGACCGGGGCGTCGGGGTCGGCCACGACCGCGCGGAGCACCCGCTCCAGCCGGCCGAGGAACGTCTCCACGGTGGTCCGGTCGAACAGGTCCAGGGTGAAGTCGACGAACCCGTCCAGTCCGGCCGGGGAACCGTCCCCGGCCGACCGCTCACCGAAGGTCAGGGAGAGGTCGAACTTGGCGGCGCCCGTGTCCGTGTCCTCGTTCCGTACGGTCAGACCGGGCAGCTCGAGGTCGCTGCCACCCGCGTTCTGCAGGGTGAGCATGACCTGGAAGAGGGGATGGCGGGCCAGGGAGCGCTCGGGGCTGACCAGGTCGACGAGGCGCTCGAAGGGGACGTCCTGGTGCGCGTAGGCCTCCAGGTCGGTCTCCCGGACCCGGTCCAGCAGCTCCCGGAACGTCGGGTCGCCGGAGGTGTCGGTGCGCAGTACCAGGGTGTTGACGAAGAAGCCGACGAGGTCGTCCAGCGCGCTGTCGGTGCGTCCGGCGACCGGGGTGCCCAGCGGCACGTCGGTGCCGGCGCCGAGCTTGCCCAGCCAGACGGCGACGGCGGCCTGCAGCACCATGAACAGGCTGGCGCCGGACTCCCGCGCCAGCGCGGCCAGTCCCGCGTGCACGTCCGCGTCCAGGGCGAAGGGGACCACGTCGCCGCGGTAGGAGAAGTGTGGCGGGCGCGGCCGGTCCGCCGGCAGGGACAGCTCCTCGGGCACACCGGCCAGTGTCTGGCGCCAGAACTCCAGCTGGCCGGAGACCACACTGTCCGGGTCGTCCTCGCTGCCGAGGACCTCCCGCTGCCACAGCGCGTAGTCCGCGTACTGCACCGGCAGCTCGTTCCAGGCCGGCGCCTCGCCGCGGCACCGTGCCGTGTAGGCGGCCGACAGGTCACGCGCCAACGGGCCCATGGACCATCCGTCGGCGGCGATGTGGTGCAGCACGAGCAGCAGCACGTGTTCCCGCTCGCCGAGCCGGAACAGCGTCGCCCGCAGCGGCAGGTCGGCCGAGAGGTCGAAGCCGCGCGCCGCGGTCGCGTCGAGCGCCGCCCGCAGCTCCTTCTCACGGACCTCGACGATGTCCAGCCGGGGCGCCGCCCCGTCCAGGACGAGCTGCACCGGGCTGCCGCCGACCTCTCGGAAGACGGTGCGCAGCGCCTCGTGGCGGCCGACCACGTCCCGCAGGGCCGCGGCCAGTGCGGCGGAGTCCACCGAGCCGGTGAGCCGCAGGGCGACCGGCAGGTTGTACGTGGCGGCCTCCGCGCCGTCCAGTCGGCTGAGGAACCACAGCCGCTGCTGCGCGTACGAAACGGGCAGGTGCTCGGGGCGCGGTCCGCGGGACAGGGCCCTGCGGGCCGGTCGTGCGTCGCCGAGCAGGAGGGCGAGCCCCGCCGGGGTGGGCGTCTCGAACAGGGCCCGGATGGGCAGTTCGACATCGGCCTCGGTACGGATCAGGCTGATCAGACGGGTGCCCAGCAGGGAGTGGCCGCCCAGCTCGAAGAAGCTGTCGTCGGCCCCGGCCGGGGCGTCGAGTCCGAGGATCTCCCCGAACAGCCGGCACAGCAGCGCCTCCTGCGCGGTCGCCGGAGCGCGGCCGGGCTCTCCGCTCTGTACCTCGGGCGCGGGCAGGGCCTTGCGGTCCAGCTTGCCGTTGGGGGTGAGCGGCAGGGCGTCGAGGGTGACGAAGGCCGACGGCACCATGTACTCGGGCAGCGCGGCCGTCAGGTGCCTGCGCAGCGCACCGGCGTCCGCCTCCGGGGCGGTGGTGGCGTCGGGGACGGTGTAGGCGACGAGCCGTCTGTCGCCGGGGCGGTCCTCGCGGACCAGGACGGCCGCCCGGGCGACGGCCGGGTGGGCGACCAGGACCGACTCGATCTCGCCGAGTTCGATGCGGAAGCCGCGCAGTTTGACCTGGTCGTCGGCGCGGCCCAGGTACTCCAGGGCTCCGTCGGAGCCCCAGCGGACCAGGTCGCCGGTGCGGTACATGCGGCTGCCCGCGTCGCCGTAGGGGCAGGCGGTGAACCGCTCGGCGGTCAGCGCCGCACGGCCCAGGTAGCCGCGGGCCAGCTGCTCGCCCGCGAGGTAGAGCTCTCCCGCCACCCCCGGGGCGACCGGCCGCAGCGCCGCGTCCAGCACGTACACCCGCGTGTTCCACACCGGGTGGCCGATCGGGACGGAGCGTGCCCCCTCGGAGGGCTCGCAGGTCCAGTGGGTGACGTCGACGGACGCCTCGGTCGGGCCGTAGAGGTTGTGCAGCTCGGCGTCGAACAGTTCGAAGAAGCGGGAGCGCTGGTCGCCGGTGAGGGCCTCGCCGCTGCAGATCACCCGACGAAGGGACTCCCCGCATCCGGCCGCGGCCGGCTCGGCGAGGAAGGCCTGGAGCATGGACGGCACGAAGTGCAGTGTGGTGATCCGTTCGGCGCGGATCAGCCCGGCCAGGTACACCGGGTCCCGGTGGCCCTCGGGACGGGCCAGAACCAGGGTGGCACCGGTGATCAGCGGCCAGAAGAACTCCCACACCGACACGTCGAAGCCGGACGGCGTCTTCTGGAGCACCCGGTCGTCGGCGCGCAACCCGTAGCGGTCCTGCATCCACAGCAGCCGGTTGACGATGCCCCGGTGCGGCACGGGCACGCCCTTGGGGCGGCCGGTGGAGCCGGAGGTGTAGATGACGTAGGCCGGGTTGTCGGGCCGGGCGGTGTCCGGCAGCGGTGAGGCGTCGAGCGACTCGAGTCCGGTGAGCAGTGCCGGGTCGTCCAGTGCCAGCCGGGGGACGGGGAGGTCCAGGTCCTCGGGGAGCGCGGCCGCCGCGACCGTGAGCAGCAGGGCGGGCTTCGCCTCGGTGAGCAGATACCCGATGCGGTCGCCCGGGTAGTCCGGGTCGACCGGCAGGTAGGCGGCGCCGGCCTTGAGGACGGCGAGCAACGCGACGACGAGCTCGGGGGAGCGCGGCACCGCCACGGCCACCGTCCCCTCCGGACCGACCCCCTCGGCCACGAGGCGGCGGGCGAGGCGGTTGGCGCGGGCATCGAGCTCGGCGTAGGTGAGGGTGGTGTCCTCGAAGACGAGGGCCGACGCGTCCGGGGTGCGGGCCGCCTGCTCGGCCAGGAGACCGTTCAGGGTGGTGGCGGGCACCTCGTGACCGGTGTCGTTGCGGCGTACGAGGAGTTCGTGCCGCTCGACGGGGCCGAGGACGTCGATCCGGCCGATGGCGCGGTCCGCGTCCGCGACCACGGCCTCCAGCAGCCGGACGAAGCGGGTGGTGATCTTCTCGACGGTGGTTCGGTCGAAGAGGTCGGTGCTGTACTCGACGATGCCGTCGAGTCCGTCGTGGCTGCCGTCGGCGCCGCGCCTCTCGCCCAGCTCCAGCGCGAGGTCGAAACGGGCCGAGTGGGTCTGCACCGCACGGGGTGCGACGCTCAGACCGGGGAGCTCCAGGGTGGCCCGTTCGGTGTTCTGCAGCGTGAGCATCACCTGGAACAGCGGGTGCCGGGCGAGGGAACGCCCCGGGTTGAGGACCTCCACGAGCCGGTCGAAGGAGACGTCCTGGTGGGCGTAGGCGGTGAGGTCCGTCTCGCGGACCCGGCTCAGCAGCTCCCGGAAGGTCGGGTTGCCGGAGGTGTCGGTGCGCAGTACCAGGTTGTTGACGAAGCAGCCGACGAGGTCGTCGAGGGCCTCGTCCGTGCGGCCCGCGACGGCGGTGCCGATGGGTATGTCCTCGCCGCAGCCGAGCCGGTCGAGCAGGGCCGCGAGGCCCGCCTGGAGGACCATGAAGAGGCTGCAGCGGCTGTCGCGGGACAGCTGGACGAGCCCCCGGTGCAGCTTCGGAGTGAGCGAGAAGGCGACGACGTCGCCCCGCAGGCTCGCCTGCGCGGGGCGCGGACGGTCCGTGGGCAGCGCCAGCTCCTCCGGCAGGCCGGCCAGGACCTGCTTCCAGTGGGCGATCTGACGTGCTCCGACGCTGTCCTGGTCGTCCTCGTCGCCGAAGAGATCGTGCTGCCAGAGGCTGTAGTCGGCGTACTGCACCGGCAGAGGCTCCCACGCGGTAGCCTCGCCGGCCCTGCGGGCGGCGTAGGCGGCCGACAGGTCGCGGGCGAGGGGCGCGAGCGACCACCCGTCGCCCGCGATGTGGTGCAACAGGAGCAGCAGGACGTGCCGCCGCTCGTCGAGGGCGAAGAGAGTGGCCCGCAGCGGGGTCTCGGCCGCCAGGTCGAACGGAAGGGACGCGGCCTCGGCGAGCCGGTCGTCGAGGTCGTCGTCGGTGGCGGCGACGGGAAGGAACGGAGCGGCCGGGGCCGGGGGCAGGACGACCTGGTGGGGACGGCCGTCGGCCTCGGCGAAGACGGTACGCAGGCTCTCGTGCCGGGCGACGACGTCGGCCAGCGCCTCACTCAGGGCGTGCCGGTCCAGGTCGCCGTCGAGCTGCAGCACGAGCGGGATGTTGTAGCCCGCACCGGTGGTGTCGAAGCGGCCGAGGAACCACAGGCGCCGCTGGGCGAAGGAGAGCGGGACCTCGGTCGGCCGCGGCCGGGACTCCAGGGCCGGCCGGCCGTCCGCGGACCGCTGGAGGAGGGCGGCGAGCCCGGCCGGGGTGGCCGACTCGAAGAGGCTGCGCAGCGGCAGCTCGGCGTCGAACGCCGACCGCACGCGGCTGACCAGGCGGGTGGCCTGCAGGGAGTGGCCGCCCAGGTCGAAGAAGCTGTCGTCCACCCCGACGGACGGGCGGCCGAGGATCTCGGCGAACAAGCCGCAGAGGATCTCCTCCTGCGGGGTGCGCGGGGCACGGCCCGCGCCCCCGGCGGTCTCCTCGGGCGCGGGCAGCGCCTTGCGGTCCAGCTTGCCGTTGGCGGTGAGCGGGAGTTCACGGAGCACGACGAAGGACGACGGCACCATGTACTCGGGGAGCGTGGCGGCCAGTTGCTCGCGCAGCGCCCGGGGCTCGACCGGCGGGCCCTGGACGTCGCGGGGGACGGTGTAGGCGACGAGCCGCTTGTCGCCGGGGCGGTCCTCGCGGACCAGGACGACGGACCGGCCGACTCCCTCGCAGGCTGTGAGCGCGGTCTCGATCTCGCCGAGTTCGATGCGGAAGCCGCGCAGTTTGACCTGGTCGTCGGCGCGGCCCAGGTACTCCAGCGTCCCGTCCTCGGCGGAGCGGACCAGGTCGCCGGTGCGGTACATGCGGCTGCCCGTGTTGCCGTAGGGGCAGGCGGTGAACCGTTCGGCGGTCAGTGCCGCACGGCCCAGGTAGCCGCGGGCCAGTTGCTCGCCGGCGAGGTAGAGCTCTCCCGCCACCCCCGGGGCGACCGGCCGCAGTGCCGCGTCCAGCACGAAGACGCTCGTACCGTCGATGGCCCGGCCGATGGGAGGCGCTGTGCCGGCACCGGCGACCAGTGGTTCGCTGAGGGTGGCGACGACGGTGGATTCGGTGGGTCCGTAGGCGTTGATCATGCGGCGGCCGGGGGCCCAGCGGTCGACCAGGGTGGCGTCGGTGGCGTCGCCGCCCACGAGCAGGGTGGTGAAGTCCGGCAGGTCCGTGGCCGGGACGGTGGCCAGGGCGGCCGGCGGGATCAGTGCGTGGGTGATGGCGTGCTGTGCGAGGACCCGGCCCAGGGCCTCGTCGGCCAGCGGGCCGGGCGGCGGGACCACCAGGGCGGCGCCCCAGGGCAGGCTCATGCACAGTTCGAGGACCGAGGCGTCGAAGCTGGGCGAGGAGAACTGCAGCACCCGGCTGTGCGGGGCGACGGCGCACCGCTGGGCCAGCATGGTGGCGAAGGCCGCCAGGCCCTGGTGGGAGACCACGACGCCCTTGGGGCGGCCGGTGGAGCCGGAGGTGTAGATGACGTAGGCCGGGTGGGCCACGGTCAGCGGTGCCGGCCGGTCGGTGTCCGCCGGGTCGGTGGCCGGTTCGGCGGCCAGGTCGAGGCGGTCCAGGAGCACGTGGCCGGCGGTCGTCGACCCGGGTATCCGGTCGGCCTCGTGGCCGGTGGTGATGACCAGGACGGGGTCGGCGTCGTCGAGCATGTAGGCGATGCGGTCGGCGGGGTAGTCCGGGTCGACCGGCAGGTAGGCGCCGCCGGCCTTCATCACCGCCAGCCGGGCGACGACGATGTCCACCGAGCGGGGCAGCAGCAGGGCGACGATCCGCTCGGGGCCCACGCCCCGGTCGATGAGGTGGTGGGCGAGCCGGTTGGCCCGCTCGTTCAGCTGCGCGTAGGACAGCGTGCCGTCATCGGAGACGACCGCCGGGGCGTGCGGGGTGCGGGCCACCTGCGCCTCGAACAACGCCGGGAACGACGCGGCGGGTGCCGCGGGCCGGGCACCCCGCCACGCCTGCAGCAGCTGCTCCCGTTCCGCACCGGTGAGTACGTCGAGACGGCCCAGGAGCTGCTCGGGAGCACCGGTGAAACTCTCCAGGATGTGCTGGAGCCGCCGGCCGATGAGCTCCGCCTGCTCGGCGGTGAACAGATCCGGGCGGTAGCCCAGACGCAGCCGCATCCGCTCGCCGGGGAGGATCGCCAGGCTGATCGGGTAGTGGTTGTCGTCGGTGGTGTGCACACCGGTGACGCGCAGGCCTTCGGCGGGTTGGGAGAAGCCGTCGGTGTCGACCGGGTAGCTCTCGAACGCGGTGATGGTGTCGAAGAGTTCACCGCCGCCGAGGAGGGACTGGATGTCGGAGAGGCCGTAGTGCTGGTGGTCCATCAGCTCCGACTGCTCGTCCTGCAGACGGCGCAGCAGGTCGGCGACGGGCTGTCCGGCGTCCAGGCGGACGCGGACCGGCAGGGTGTTGATGAAGAGGCCGACCATGTTCTCCATGCCGGCCATCTCCGGCGGGCGGCCGGAGACGGTGCTGCCGAACACCACGTCGTCCCGGCCGGTGAGACGGCCCAGCAGGACGCCCCAGGAGGCCTGCACCACGGTGTTGGCCGTGAGGTCGTGACGGCGGGCCAGGGACGCCACGGCCGCCGTCAGCTCCTCGGAGAGCTCGTGGTGGTGGTAGTGCGGGGGCTCGGTGGCGGCGGCCGGGGCGGCCGGCGCCAGCAGGGTGGGCTCCTCGACCCCGGCAAGGGCCCGGCCCCACGCCTTCGCCGCCTCGTCGCGGTTCTGGGCGGCGGCCCAGGCGAGGTAGTCGCGGTACGGCGTGACCCGCGGCAGCCCGGTGTCGTCGCCGCCCTGCGCGTACAGGACGAACAGCTCCCGCAGCATGATCGCCATCGACCAGCCGTCGAGCAGGATGTGGTGGTTCGCCAGTACGAAACGGAACCGCCCGCCCGAGAGCCGTACGAGGCTGAAGCGCACCAGCGGTGGCGCGGTCAGGTCGAAGTGCCGGGCGCGGTCGGCGAGCATGAGCGCCTCGAGGCGCTCCGGCTCGTCCTCGGCCGCCACATCCGTCAGATCGATCTCCTGCCAGGGGAGTTCCACCTCGCGGGGGATGATCTGCACGGGCTTGTCGAGACCCTCGTGCACGAAACCGGCGCGCAGGTTCGCGTGCCGCCGCAGCAGGGCGGCAGCGGCCGTCTTCAGAGCCGCCACGTCCAGGGCGCCTTCGAAGTCGAAGGCGATCTGACCGCCGTACACGTCGAGCTCCTGCTCGTCGAGCAGGGCGTGGTACAGCATGCCCTCCTGCATCGGCGACAGGGGGAGGACGTCCTCAAGTCCCGCACCATTCATGACGACTTCCTCCACTTGCTTTCCAGAAGATCGAGTTGTGCCTGAGACAGGTTCACCAACGGCATGTCCGACGGCGAGTGGCCGCCCGACTCCGGCGCGGTGGCGTGCCGGGCCAGCGCGTCGAGGGCGTCGAACCAGTTGTCCGCCAGCTCCCGCATGTCCCGCTCGGGGAACAGCCCGTCGGGCCAGGTCCAGGTGACGCTCAGTTCGGGACCCTCGGGAAGGTCCCTCACGAGGGCGTTGATGTCGATGGCGTGTGCCAGTCGGGTGTCCGGATCGCCGGCGGCGGCCCCGGTCAGGGCGGTCGACTCCGGTGCCACGGCCCAGTCCTGGCCCTCGGCGCCCGGAGCACCGATGCGCCCGAGATAGTTGAAACCGATCTGGGGGTCCGGGTACGCGGCCAGCAAGGGGGCCGTGGCCGGGTTGAGGTGGCGCAGCATGCCGTGACCGATGCCGTTGTCCGGCACGGCCCGCAGCTGCTCCTTGACCCGCTTCACGGCGCGTCCCAGTGCCGCGCCGCCGGCCCTCACCTCGTCCCGGTCGAGCTGCCCGGGGTCGAGCCGTACCGGGTACACGGTCGTGAACCACCCGACCGTACGGGACAGGTCGACGTCCCCGACCACGTCCTCGCGGCCATGGCCCTCCAGGTCGACGAGGACGGCTCCGTCCTCACCGAGGCCCCGGCGGTGACGCCACTGGGCCACGGCCAGAGCGAGCCCGGTGAGCAGTACGTCGTTGATCCCTCCGTGGAACGCGGCCGGGACGTCGGCGAGCAGCGGCTCGGTGCGGTCGGCCGGCAGGCTCAGGGTGAGCGAGCGCGCTCCGGCCGCGGTGTCGGACTCCGCGAGCGGACGTCCGCCGAGAGGTGCCTCCTCCTCGGACAGCATCTCCAGCCACAGCTCCACCTCGTCCTCCCGCTCGGCGGCGGCCTCGGTCAGGCGCTGCGCCCAGCGGCGGAAGGAGGTTCCGTTCGGTGCCGGGCGCGGCTGTCCGCCGTCGGCGGCGGTCTGCCAGGCCGCGGCGAGGTCCGGGAGCAGGATCCGCCAGGACACTCCGTCGACGACCAGGTGGTGGGCGGTGATCAGCAGCCTGCCGGGGGCCGACGGCCCGGCGTCGAACCAGACCACCCGGAGCATCCGTCCGGTGGCCGTGTCGAGTCCGCGCCAGGCGGCCTCCGCCTCGGCGGCGATCAGCGCCTCCAGGTCCGTACCGGTGAAGCCGCCCGTGGGGACACGGACGACGGCCTCGGTGGCCGGGACGCTGCCGCGGGCGGGTATCTCCAGCGACCAGGGCGTGTCGCCCGCGCCGCGGGTCACGGTCATGCGCAGCGCGTCGTGGTGGTCCAGCACGGCCTGGACGGCCGTGGTCAGGTGCTCCAGGCCCAGTCCGGCCGGCACCTGCACCAGCATCGACTGGACGAAGCCCTCGGTGGCCCCACCGTGCTCCTGGAGCCAGCGGATGACGGGGGTGGCCGGCAGGGCGCCGACACCGGCGTCCGGGTCCTCGGCGGGAGTGTCCTGTGCCTGGCGGACCACGGGCGCCAGGGCGGCGACGGTCCGGTGGGTGAAGACGTCCTTCGGGGAGAACACCAGGCCGGCGGCGCGGGCGCGGGCGACGAGCTGGATGGAGACGATGGAGTCCCCGCCCAGGTCGAAGAAGCTGCTGTCGACACCGACGTCGGGCAGTGCGAGGACTTCGGCGAAGAGCGCGCACAGCGCCCGCTCGACCGGGTCGCCCGCCGCCCGGCCGCCCGTCGCCCGGACCGAGAAGTCCGGTGCGGGCAGCGCCTTGCGGTCGAGCTTGCCGTTGGCCGTCAGGGGCAGAGCGTCCAGCAGGACGACGGCCGCGGGGACCATGTACTCGGGCAGGGTCCGCCCCACCCGTTCCCTCAGCACCGCGGGCTCCGGGGCGGCGCCGGCGGCCGGGACCGCGTAACCGACCAGCCGGCGGACGCCGGGGGTGTCCTCACGGACCACGACGGCGGCCGCGGCCACGTCGGGACCGGCGGTCAGCGCGGACTCGATCTCGCCGAGCTCGATGCGGAAACCGCGGACCTTGACCTGGTCGTCCGTCCGGCCCCGGTACTCCAGCAGCCCGTCCGCCGTGGCCCGCACCAGGTCGCCGGTGCGGTACAGGCGGGAGCCGGGCTCCCCGAAGGGGTTGGCCACGAAGCTGCCGGCCGTCAGGTCCGGGCGGCCCAGATAACCGCGGGCCAGCTGGTCGCCCGCGAGGTACAGCTCACCGGTCACCCCCGGCGGGACGGGCCGCAGGTGTCCGTCGAGAACGTGCAGCCGGGTGTTGCGCACGGGCCGGCCCACCAGGGGCTTCTCGCTCTCCGACAGGGCCAGGAAGACGCTGTCGATGGTGGCCTCGGTCGGGCCGTAGAAGTTGTACGCGGTGGTGTGCGGGGCGGCGCGCAGACGCGACCACAGGTCGGGGCCGAGGGCCTCGCCGCCGAGCATCAGCACCGCCGGGTGGTGCCGGCCGTCGGCCAGCATGCCCGCCTCCACCAGCTGCCCGGCGAACGCCGGGGTGAGGTCGAGGAAGTCGATGCGTTCCCGGTCGATGTAGTCGGCCAGAGCCTCCGGATCGCGACGGGTGTCGTCGTCGATCAGATGGAGTTCGTGGCCGTCGAGCATCCACAGCACGCCGTCCCAGGCGGTGTCGAAGGAGAACACGGCCGTCAGCGCCACCCGGAAGCGGCCTTCGGGGCTCTCGGCCCGTGCGTGCCGGTCGAAGAGCGTCCCCTTGTGGCTGTGGAACAGGTTGACCAGGTTGCGGTGCTGTACGACCACGCCCTTGGGACGGCCGGTCGAACCCGAGGTGTAGATGACGTACGCCGGGGTGGCGGGGCTCAGCGGCGCGGTGCGGTCGGTGTCCACCACGTCCGCCGGATCTGCGGCGGCCAGTTCCCGGCCGGTCTCCTCCGTGTCCAGCACCAGGCGTTCGATGCCCGCGCCGAGACCGTCGGCCGTGAGGTGGGCGTCCACCTCGCCGTCGGTGAGCACCACCGTCGGCGCGGCGTCCTGGAGCAGGTAGGCGATGCGGTCCGCCGGCAGCCCGGGGTCCACCGTCAGGAAGGCGGCACCGGCCTTCAGCACCGCGAACATCGCGACCGGCACCTGTGCGCCGCGCGGCAGCGCGAGGGCGACGATCCGCTCCGGTCCGACGCCCCGCCCGATGAGCAGTCGGGCGAGCCGGTTGGCCCGCTCGTTGAGCTCCGAGCAGGTCAGCGTGGTGTCGCGGAAGACGAGGGCGGTCGCGTCGGGCGTGCGGGCGGCCAGGTCTTCCAGCAGCGTCTGGACGGGGTGCCCGGGCACCGGGTGCATGAGGGCGTTCCCGCCCGAGAGCGCGGTCTCCCACTCCTCCACGGTCAGCACGTCCAGTCGGCCGACCGGACGGTCCGGGTCCTCGGCCACCGCTTCGAACAGCCCGGTCAGCCGGGCCGCCAGAGCCTGAGCACGGTCCTGCGGGAAGCGGCCCGGAGCGTACTCCAGCCGCAACTGGAGCCGTTCCCCGGGCAGCGCCGCGAGGGTGACGGGGTAGTGCGTGGCGTCCGCGCCGTCGACGTCGGACACCCGCAGCCCGGTGCCGGGGAGTTCCAGTACCTCGGCGTCCATCGGATAGCTCTCGAACACGGTGAGGGTGTCGAAGAGGTCACCGATGCCGACGAGCCCCTGGATCTCGGAGAGCTGCACGTGCTGGTGGGGCGTCAGCCCGCTCTGCGCCGCCTGTACACGGGTCAGCAGGGCGGTGACGGTCTCCGCCGGGTCGACGGTGACCCGCACCGGCACGGTGTTGATGAACAGGCCCACCATCGACTCGATGCCGGGCACCTCCGGCGGCCGGCCGGAGACGGTGGCGCCGAACACCACGTCGTCCCGTCCGGTCGACCGGGCCAGCAGCACCGCCCACAGTCCCTGCACCACGGTGTTGAGCGTCAGTCCGGACCGACGGGCCCACTCCTGGAGTCCCGCGGTCAGTTCCGCCGACAGCTCGAAGGGCAGCTGCCGCGGAACCTCGGCCTCGTGGCCCGCCCCCCGGGTCCCGGAGTCGTCCGGGACCAGCAGCGTCGGTTCCTCCAGCCCGTCCAGCACGGTCCGCCAGGCGTCCAGGGCGACGGCGCGGTCCTGCCCGCCCACCCAGGACAGGTAGTCGCGGTACGGGGTGACGCGCGGCAGGTCGCGGTCGGTGCCGATGTTCCGGGCGTAGAGGGTGAACAGTTCGCCGAACACGATCGGCATGGACCACCCGTCGAGCAGGACGTGGTGGTTGCTGAACACCAGTCGGTGGCGCTCGTCGGCCAGCCTCACGAGGGTGAAGCGCAGCAGGGGCGCGACGGACAGGTCGTAGCGGACGGCGCGGTCCTCGGCGAGGATCCGCTCCACCCCGGCCCGTCGCGCGTCCTCGTCGAGGCCGCCCAGGTCGACTTCCTGCCAGGGCAGGTCCACGGCGGCCGGGATCACCTGGACCGGGCGGTCCGCGACGTCCAGACGGAACGCGGCCCGCAGGTTGTCGTGGCGGGCCAGCAGCGACTCGGCGGCGGCCCGCAGGGCGCCGGCGTCCAGCGGACCGTCCAGGCCGAACGAGAACTGGACGCTGTAGACGTCCGGTCCGCCCTCGTCGAACATCGCGTGGAAGAGCAGCCCCTCCTGGAGCGGCGCGACGGGCAGGATGTCGGCCGGCGCGGGGTGCGCCTCCTCGATCCGGTCGATCTGTTCCTGACTGAGCTCCACCAGCGGCAGGTCGGCCGGGGTGAAGCCGCCCGCTCCGGGCAGGGCGGCGTGCGCGGCGATGTCCCGCAGCGCGTCGAACCAGTCGGCCGAGAGCGCCCTGACGGCGGCCTCGTCCAGCAGGCCCTCGGCCCACACCCAGGTGACGGTGAGCACGGGACCCTCGTCCTGCCCGTCCCGGACGACGGCGCTGATCTCCAGCGGGTGCGGTACGGCCATCGCCGCGTCGGCGACGCCGGTGCCCAGGAGCAGGTCCGACTCGTCGGCCGGGGCCCAGTCGGCCGGACCGGCGGTACCGGCCATGCGGCCCAGGTAGTTGAAACCGATCTGCGGAACGGGCAGCGCGGCGAGCACGGGCCGCGCCCCGGGGTCGAGGTGGCGCAGCAGGCCGTAGCCGATGCCGTTGTCCGGCACCGCCCGCAGCTGTTCCTTGACCCGCTTCACCGCGGCGTCGACACCGTCCGTGCCGGAGTGCAGACGCACCGGGAACAGGCTGGTGAACCAGCCCACCGTCCGCGACACGTCGGCGCCGGCCAGCACGTCCTCCCGGCCGTGTCCCTCCACGTCCAGCAGCACGTCGTCACCGTCCAGGCCACGGGCCCGGCGCCACCTGGGCACCGCCAGTGCCAGCCCCGCCAGCAGCACCTCGTTCGCCCGGGCGTGGAACACCTGGGACACCTCGCCCAGCAGCGCCGAGGTCACCTGGGCCGGCAGCGACACCGACAGCGACCGGGCGGTCCCCATGGTGTCGCGGGCCGGGTCGGCGGGACGGTCGCCCAGCAACGGATCGGGCCCGGCCAGGGTCCGCTCCCAGAACGGCAGTTCACCGGCGCGCTCGGCCGCGTGAGCGGTGAGTTCCCGGGCCCAGGTGCGCAGCGAGGTCGGCACCGGGTCGAGCTCGATCCGACGGCCCGCGGCGACGGCCGCACCAGCGGCGGCCAGGTCGGTGAGGAGGATGCGCCACGACACACCGTCGACCACGAGGTGGTGGGCGACCAGCAGCAGCCGTCCGGGATGGTCCGGGCCGGCGTCGAACCACACGGCCCGCAGCATGACGCCGTCCTCGGGGGCGAGGGCCGCCTGCGCCGTGTCGTGGTGCAGGGCGATGGTCTCCCGCAGGGCGGCCTCGTCCATGCCGAGCGCGTCGGCGCGCCGGATCAGGGCGGTGGCCCGGACCGCGTCGCGCGGGAGCACCTCCAGGGACCAGCCGTCGGTGCCGCGTTCCAGCCTGCTGCGCAGTGCGTCATGACGGTCCAGGAGTGCCTGCACCGCCTCGGTGAGCTGCTCCTGACGCGTTCCGGCGGGGATCTGCAGCAACATCGACTGGCTGAACCGGTCGGTGGGACCACCGAGTTCGGAGAGCCAGGCGACGATCGGCGTGGTGTCGACACGGCCGATGCCCGCGTCCGGGTCCTCCGCCGCGTGCGCGGTGGTGGCCTCGGCGATCTCCGCGAGCGCGGCGGCGGTCTTGTGCTGGAAGACGTCGCGGGCGGTGATGGCGAGCCCGGCCTTGCGGGCGCGGGCGACGAGCTGGATGGAGACGATGGAGTCGCCTCCGAGGTCGAAGAACCCGTCGTCGACGCCGACGTTCTCCACGCCGAGGACCTCGGCGAAGATCGCGCACAGCGTCGTCTCCACCGGCCCGGAGGGCGCCCGGCCCGAGCCCGCCGCCCGGCCGTACGCGGGTGCGGGGAGCGCGGTGCGGTCGAGCTTGCCGTGGACGGTCAGGGGGAGGGCGTCGAGGGGGACGACCGCGGCCGGAACCATGTGTTCCGGCAGGGTGGTGCGCAGTGCTTCGCGCAACGTCGTCGGGTCGGTCGTGGTGTCGCTGTCGTCCGTCACGACGTAGGCGACCAGGCGGCGGTCGCCGGGGCGGTCCTCGCGGAGGGTGGCGGTGGCCTGGCGGATGCCGGGGAGGTGTCGGAGGGCGGTTTCGATTTCTCCGAGTTCGATGCGGTGGCCGCGGAGTTTGATCTGGTCGTCGGTGCGGCCGAGGTAGGTGAGTTCGCCGTCTGCGGTCCAGCGGGCCAGGTCGCCGGTGCGGTACATCCGCTCGCCGGGTGTCCCGAACGGGCAGGGGAGGAACCGTTCGGCGGTCAGGGCGGGCCGGTTCAGGTAGCCGCGGGCCAGGCCGGTGCCGGCCACGTACAGCTCGCCCGCCACGCCGGGGGGGACGGGGCGCAGGGAGTGGTCGAGGAGGTAGACGCGGGTGTTGGTGATGGGGGTGCCGATGGGCACGCTGTCCGGTGGGGTGCCGGTCAGGGGGGTGCTCATGGTGGCGCAGACGGTGGTTTCGGTGGGTCCGTAGGCGTTGATCATGCGGCGGCCGGGTGCCCAGTTCGCGACGACCTGGGCGGGGACGGCTTCGCCGGCGACGACGAGGGTGGTCAGGGTGGGCAGGTCCGGGGGTTGCATGGCGGCCAGGGCGGCGGGGGGGATGGTGGCGTGGGTGACGTGGAGGTCGCGGACGGTGTCGGCGAGGTCGGGGCCGGGGCGCAGGTGGTCGGCGGTGGCGGTGATGAGGGTGGCGCCGGAGAGCCAGGTGGTGAAGACCTCGGAGACGGAGGCGTCGAAGCTGGGGGAGGCGAATTGCAGCAGGCGGCTGTGGGGGGTGAGGGCGAAGCGGTCGATCTGTGCGGAGGCGAGGTTGCCGACGCCGGTGTGGGAGACGACGACGCCCTTGGGGCGGCCGGTGGAGCCGGAGGTGTAGATCACGTAGGCCGGGTGGGCCACGGTCAGGGGGGACAGGCGGTCCGCGTCCGTGAGGTCGGCGGCCTGGCCGTCGAGCGGGAGGTCGTGGATCCGCAGGACGGGACGGTCACCGGCCGTCGCGGCCACCGGGTCGCGCTGGTCGGTGAGGACGAGGACGGGGTCGGCGTCGTCGAGGGTGTAGGCGATGCGGTCGGCCGGGTGGGCCGGGTCGATGGGCAGGAACGCGGCGCCGGTCTTGAGGACGGCCAGCTCGGCGACGAGGAGTTCCACGGAGCGGGGCAGCACCAGGGCGACGATGCGCTCGGGTCCGGCGCCGTGGCCGATCAGGTGCCGGGCGAGGCGGTTGGCGCGCTGGTTGAGCCGGGCGTAGGTGAGGCTCTCGCCGTCCGCGTGGGCCAGGGCGGTGTGGGTGGGGGTGCGGGCGGCCTGGGCCTGGAACAGGTCGGGCAGGGTGCCGGTGAGGACCGGGGTGGTGGTGGCGTTCCAGGTGGTCAGGATGTCGGTGCGTTCGGCGGTGGACAGGACGTCCACGGTGCCGACCGGGGCGTCGGGGTCGGCCACGACGGCCCGGAGCACCCGCTCCAGCCGGCCGAGGAACGCCTCGATCGTCGACCGGTCGAACAGGTCCACGGCGAAGTCGACGAACCCGTCCAGCCCGGCCGGGGAACCGGCCCCGGCCGACCGCTCACCGAAGCTGAGCGCGAGGTCGAACTTGGCCGCTCCGGTGCCCAACGGCAGGATCTCCGCGTCGACGTCGCCCAGGAGCAGGCGGCCGTACGCGTCGTTGTCCAGGGTGAGCATGACCTGGAAGAGGGGATGGCGGGCCAGGGAGCGCTCGGGGCTGACCAGGTCGACGAGGCGCTCGAAGGGGACGTCCTGGTGGGCGTAGGCCTCCAGGTCGGTCTCCCGGACCCGGTCCAGCAGTTCCCGGAAGGTGGGGTCGCCGGAGGCGTCGGTGCGCAGTACCAGGGTGTTGACGAAGAAGCCGACGAGGTCGTCCAGGGCGCTGTCGGTGCGTCCGGCGACGGGGGTGCCCAGCGGCACGTCGGTGCCGGCGCCGAGCTTGCCCAGCCAGACGGTGACGGCGGCCTGCAGCACCATGAACAGGCTGGCGCCGGACTCCCGTGCCAGCGCGGCCAGTCCCGCGTGCACGTCCGCGTCCAGGGTGAAGGGGACCACGTCGCCGCGGTAGGAGGAGTGCGCCGGGCGCGGCCGGTCCACCGGCAGGGACAGCTCCTCGGGCACACCGGCCAGTGTCTGGCGCCAGAACTCCAGCTGGCCGGAGACCACACTGTCCGGGTCGCTCTCGCTGCCCAGGACCTCCCGCTGCCACAGCGCGTAGTCCGCGTACTGCACCGGCAGCTCGTTCCAGGCCGGCGCCTCGCCGCGGCACCGTGCCGTGTAGGCGGCCGACAGGTCACGCGCCAACGGGGTCAGCGAGGAACCGTCGGCGGCGATGTGGTGCAGCACGAGGAGCAGCACGTGCTCCTGCTCGCCGAGCCGGAACAGCGTCGCCCGCAGCGGCAGGTCGGTCGAGAGGTCGAAACCGCGCTTCACCTGTTCGGCGAGGAGCGCGTCCAGGCCGGGCCCGTCCGCGTCCACGTCGACGACGGCCCACTCGGGCTGTGCGTCGCACGCGTCGAGAACACGCTGGTGCGGCACGCCGTCGATGTCGGGGAAGACGGTGCGCAGCGGCTCGTGGCGGCCGACCACGTCGTGCAGGGCCGCGGCCAGCGCGGCGGGGTCCACCGAGCCGGTGAGCCGCAGGGCCAGCGGGATGTTGTAGGTCGCACCCGGGCCCTCGAAGCGACCGAGGAACCACAGCCGCTGCTGCGCGTACGAGAGCGGCACCTCCTCGGGCCGGGGCATGAGGCGGAGCGCCCGCCGGGCCACTGCGGTCTCGCCGTCCAGCCGGGCGGCGAGACCGGCCGGGGTCGGGGTCTCGAACAGCGCGCGCACCTGGAGTTCGGTGCCCAGCGCCACCCGGATGCGGCCGGTGAGACGGGTGGCGAGCAGCGAATGCCCGCCCAGCTCGAAGAAGCTGTCGTCGGGGCCGACCTCCGGCACGCCGAGAGTGTCGGCGAACAGGGCGCAGAGCACCTCCTCGCGCGGGGTGCGCGGAGCGCGGCCGGTGCCGGCGGTGGTGTGCTCGGGGGCGGGCAGGGCCTTGCGGTCCAGCTTGCCGTTGGGGGTGAGCGGCAGGGCGTCGAGGGTGACGAAGGCCGACGGCACCATGTGGGCGGGGAGTGTGGCGGCCAGCGCGGCACGCAGTGCACCGGCGTCCGGTGCGGGGGTGGTGTCGGGGACGGTGTAGGCGACGAGCCGCTTGTCGCCGGGGCGGTCCTCGCGGACCAGCACGACGGACCGGCCGACTCCCTCGCAGGCTGTGAGCGCGATCTCGATCTCGCCGAGTTCGATGCGGAAGCCGCGCAGTTTGACCTGGTCGTCGGCGCGGCCCAGGTACTCCAGCGTCCCGTCCTCGGCGGAGCGGACCAGGTCGCCGGTGCGGTACATGCGGCTGCCCGCGTCGCCGTAGGGGCAGGCGGTGAACCGTTCCGCGGTCAGCGCCGCGCGCCCGAGGTAGCCGCGGGCCAGTTGCTCGCCGGCGAGGTAGAGCTCTCCCGCCACGCCCGGGGCGACCGGCCGCAGTGCCGCGTCCAGCACGAAGACGCTCGTACCGTCGATGGCCCGGCCGATGGGAGGCGCTGTGCCGGCACCGGCGACCAGTGGTTCGCTGAGGGTGGCGACGACGGTGGATTCGGTGGGTCCGTAGGCGTTGATCATGCGGCGGCCGGGGGCCCAGCGGTCGACCAGGGTGGCGTCGGTGGCGTCGCCGCCCACGAGCAGGGTGGTGAAGTCCGGCAGGTCCGTGGCCGGGACGGTGGCCAGGGCGGCCGGCGGGATCAGTGCGTGGGTGATGGCGTGCTGTGCGAGGACCCGGCCCAGGGCCTCGTCGGCCAGCGGGCCGGGCGGGGGGACCACCAGGGCGGCGCCCCAGGGCAGGCTCATGCACAGTTCGAGGACCGAGGCGTCGAAGCTGGGCGAGGAGAACTGCAGCACCCGGCTGTGCGGGGCGACGGCGCACCGCTGGGCCAGCATGGTGGCGAAGGCCGCCAGGCCCTGGTGGGAGACCACGACGCCCTTGGGGCGGCCGGTGGAGCCGGAGGTGTAGATGACGTAGGCCGGGTGGGCCACGGTCAGCGGTGCCGGCCGGTCGGTGTCGGTGGGGTCGGTGGCCGGTTCGGCGGCCAGGTCGAGGCGGTCCAGGAGCACGTGGCCGGCGGTTGCGGACTCGGGTGTCCGGTCGGCTTCGCGGGTGGTGGTGATGACCAGGACGGGGTCGGCGTCGTCGAGCATGTAGGCGATGCGGTCGGCGGGGTAGTCCGGGTCGACCGGCAGGTAGGCGCCGCCGGCCTTCATCACCGCCAGGCGGGCGACGACGATGTCCACCGAGCGGGGCAGCAGCAGGGCGACGATCCGCTCGGGGCCCACGCCCCGGTCGATGAGGTGGTGGGCGAGCCGGTTGGCCCGTGCGTTCAGCTGCGCGTAGGACAGCGTGCCGTCGTCGGAGACGACCGCCGGGGCGTGCGGGGTGCGGGCCGCCTGCGCCTCGAACAACGCCGGGAACGTCCGGGGCTCGATCGCGAGGCGTGCGCCGTTCCACGTGTGGAGGACGCGCTCACGCTCCGCCTCGGTGACGTGATCCAGCCGGCCGACCAGGAGGTCCGGTTCGGCGGTGATGCGGGCCAGCAGGTCCGCCAGCCGGTCGGCCATGGCCTCGGCCCGGTCGGCCGGCAGCAGCTCCGGCCGATGATTGAGGCGGAACTCCAGCCGGTCGCCCGGCAGGACGACGAACGTCACCGGATAGTGGGTGGCGTCGCGGCCGTCGATGTGGGTGACGTCCAGCGCCCCGGGGGCCCGCAGCTTCTCCGGGTCCAGGGGGTAGTTCTCCAGCACCGCCAGCGTGTCGAAGAGTTCGCCGCGACCGGCGATGCGCTGGATCTCGGACAGGCCGAGGTACTGGTGGTCCATCAGGTCCAGTTGCTCCGCCTGCAGACGGGCGAGCAGCTCCGCGACGGTCTCGTCATGCCGCAGCCGGACCCTGACGGGCAGTGTGTTGATGAAGAGGCCGGCCATCGACTCGATACCCGGAACCTCCGGGGGACGGCCGGAGACCGTCGCGCCGAACACCACGTCCTGGCGTCCGGTGAGCCCGGCGAGCGTCAGCGCCCACGCGCCCTGGACCAGGGTGTTGAGGGTGAAGCCGTGCCTACGGGCGAGGGCGGTCAGCTCGGCGGTGGACTCCTCGGAGAGCCACCGGGAGACCCGGCCGGGCGCCACGGAGGCGTCGGAGGACTCCGGCACGAGCAGGGTGGGCTCCTCCAGCCCGTCCAGCGCGGTGTGCCAGGCATGCCTCGCCGGCTCGTCGTCCAGACCGGCGCGCCACGTCAGGTAGTCGGCGAAAGCCGGGGCAGGGGACAGCGCCGAAGCGTCCCCACGGGTCTCGTAGAGCGTGAACAGCTCCTCGAGCAGGAGGGGCATCGACCAGCCGTCGAGCAGGATGTGGTGGTTGGTGAGAAGGAGCCGGTGGCGGTCGGCGGCCAGCCGGACCAGGGTGAAGCGGATCAGCGGTGCGGTCGTCACGTCGAACCGGGCGGTCCGGTCCGTCTCCATCACCCGGTCGAGCTCGCCGGCGCGCTCGGCTTCGTCGAGGTGGACGAGGTCGATGTCGGCCCAGGGCAGGTCCACGGCGTTCGGCACGAGCTGCACGGCGTGCGGCAGCCCGTCCTCGCGGAAGCAGGCCCGCAGGTTGGGGTGCCGGGCCAGGAGCCCGGCGGCCGCGGAGCGCAGCGCCGTGACGTCCAGGGGACCGGAAAGGTCCATGTGGAGCTGGACGTTGTAGACGTCCGGAGCACTGTCGTCCAGCAGGCTGTGGAAGAGCAGGCCCTCCTGGAGCGGGGCCAGCGGCAGGACGTCCGCGAGGCCGGGCCGGTCGGCCTCCAGCATGTCGATGTGGTGCTGTTCCAGGGAGACGAGCGGCAGGTCGGAGGGGGTGAGGCCGCCGACCGGACCGGTCGGGCCGGCCGGGGTGGCGAGCCGCTGCAGCGACTCGAACCACAGCCCGGCCAGTTCGCGGACCTCGGGCTCCTCCAGGATCTCGCCGGCCCAGGTCCAGGTGGCCACGAGGCGCGGCCCGTCGGGACCGTCCTGGGTGACGGCGTTGATCTCCACGACGTGGGGCATGGCCATGTCGTCGTCGGCGCCGCCGCCGATCGTGCCCGCCTCGTCCGCCGGGGCCCAGGCACTGTCGTCCGGGGAGCCGAAGCGGCCCAGGTAGTTGAAGCCGATCTGCGGGGCTGCCAGGCCGTGCAGCAGCATCGCCGTCTGGGGGTTGAGGTGGGACAGCAGCCCGTGGCCGATGCCGCCGCCGGGGACGGCCAGCAGCCGTTCCTTGACCCGCTTGACGGTCTCGGCGGGGTCCTGCCGACTGTCCGCGTCCAGGCGTACGGGATGCAGGCTGGTGAACCAGCCGACGGTACGGGAGAGGTCCGCACCGGTCAGCGATTCGTCGCGGCCGTGGCCCTCCAGGTCGATCAGCACTCCGGCGGCCGTGTCATGGCCGCGGCGGCGCCGCCA
This sequence comes from Streptomyces sp. GDS52, assembly GCF_052246875.1. NCBI lineage: Bacteria > Bacillati > Actinomycetota > Actinomycetes > Kitasatosporales > Streptomycetaceae > Streptomyces > Streptomyces sp. GDS52. The sequence goes on along the minus strand of NZ_CM125966.1, from coordinate 1,086,464 downwards.
CTCGGTGACGGCGAGGGCGAGCCCGGCGAGCAGGACCTCGCTCACACCGGTGCGGAAGTCGGCGGGCACGCTGGTGAGCAGCGGTGCCGTGGTCTGTGACGGGAGGGTCGACGAGAGACTGCGGGCGGTGGCGACGGTGTCCCGGCGGGCATCGAGCGGCCGGTCGCCGAGCGGCGCGTCGGGCACGGCGAGCATGTCGGTCCAGAAACCGAGCTCGTCGAGCCGCTCCGGTTCCTGGGCGAGGGCGGTGAGCTGCTCGGCCCAGCGGCGGTAAGGAGTACCGACGGCGGGGAGACGCGGGGTGCGCTGCGCGCGGACGGCGTCCCAGGCTGCCGACAGGTCGGGCAGCAGGATCCGCCAGGACACACCGTCGACGGCCAGGTGGTGCACGGTCAGCAGCAGCCGGCCCGCCGTGTCCGGTCCGGCATCGAACCACACGGCCCGGAGCACGACACCGTCCTCGGGCGCCAGTGCGGCCCGGCTCTGCGCCGCCTGCTCGGCGACGAGCGTCCCGAACGCCTCGTTCCACGTACCGTCCGCGGGGACGCGGGAGAGCACGGACGCGGCCGTGACGCTGCCGCGGTCGGCCACTTCCAGGCCCCAGAGCGGTCCGCGGCGGGTCAGCCGCACCCGCAGCATGTCGTGCCGGTCGAGTACGGCCTGCAGGACGGCGGCGAGGTCCTGCTCCGTCGCACCGGCGGGGGTGCGCACCAGCACGGACTGGCTGAAGGCGTCGACAGTGCCGGGCCTGGTGCGCAGCCAGTGCATGATCGGGGTGAGCGGCAGCGGGCCGAGGCCGTCGTCCGCGTTCTCCTGCTCGGTGTCCTCCGGTGAATCCCCCTCGGTGGCGCGGGCGACGACCGCCAGGGCGGCGGCGGTGCGGTGGACGAAGACCTCGCGCGGTGTGATGACGAGGCCGCGGGCACGGGCCCGGGAGACGAGCTGGATGGAGACGATGGAGTCGCCGCCCAGATCGAAGAAGCTCCTCTCGGGACCCACCGCGGGCAGGCCGAGCACCTGGGCGAACAGTTCGCACAGGATGCTCTCCCGCTCCGTCGCGGCGGCGCGGCCGGTGTCGGCGGGTGTCCCGGGGGCGGGCAGGGCCTTGCGGTCCAGTTTGCCGTTCGGGGTCAGCGGCAGCGCGTCGAGCACGACGACGGCGGAGGGCACCATGTGGTCGGGGAGTTCGCGGGCGACCGCGGAGCGGAGCTCCGCCGGGTCGGCCGCGGCGCCCTCGGCGGGCACCGCGTAGCCCACCAGCCGGCGGGGGCCGGAGGACTCCTCGCGCACCACGACGACGGCCTGGGCGACCTGCGGCAGGGCGGTGAGCACGGACTCGATCTCGCCCAGCTCGATCCGGAAACCGCGCACCTTGACCTGGTGGTCGACCCGGCCCAGGAACTCGAGCTGGTCGTCGTGGTTCCAGCGCACGACGTCGCCCGAGCGGTACATCCGGGTGCCTGCCCCACCGAACGGGTCGGCCACGAAGCGGTCGGCCGTCAGGTCCGGGCGGCCCAGGTACCCGCGGGCGAGACCGGCGCCGGCGATGTACAGCTCGCCCGCGACACCGGGCGGCACCGGTCGCAGGTTGGCGTCCAGGACGTACACCTGGGCGTTGACGACGGGACCGCCGATGGGCGGCAGTCCGCCGCCGTTGAGCGGGGCGCTCATCGTCGCGCAGACCGTGGTCTCGGTGGGGCCGTAGGCGTTGACCATCCGGCGGCCGGACGACCAGCGGTCGACCATCTCGCCGGCGGTGGCCTCCCCCGCGACGACCAGCGTCGAGACCGAGGAGAAGTCGCCGGGGGACGCGGCTCCGAGGACCACCGGTGGCAGCGTCGCGTGGGTGACCCGGTGCCGGGCGGCGAACGCCGCCAGGGCCGGGCCGGGGGTGACCTCCTCCGCGGTGCCCACGACCAGGGCGGCCCCCGACAGGAGCGCCATCGTCAGCTCCCAGAAGGCGGCGTCGAACGACGGCGAGGCGAACTGCAGCACCCGGCTGCCCGGTCCGACGTCGAAGCGCTCGGTCTGGGCGGCGATCAGGCTCGCCGCGCCGGAGTGGGTGACCACCACGCCCTTCGGGCGGCCGGTGGAGCCGGAGGTGTAGATCACGTACGCGGGGCTCGTGACGTCCGCCGGGACGACGGGCGCGAGGGGCCCGGCGAGGTCGTCCGGGCGGTCCATGAGGAACCGCGGTACGTCACCGGGGATCGTGTCCGCCGCCGCCGACGTGGTGATGACCAGCGCGGGGCGGGAGTCCTCCAGCATGTAGGCGACGCGCTCGGCCGGATAGTCGAGGTCGACCGGCAGGTACGCGGCACCTGCCTTGAGGACGGCGAGCACGGACACGACGAGCTCCGCCGAGCGCGGCACCGCGACGGCCACGATCTGTTCGGGGCCGATGCCCCGGCCGGCCAGCACGCCCGCGAGCCGGTCGGTGCGCTCGTCCAACTCCGCGTAGGTCAGCACGCGGTCGCCGAAGAGCACGGCCGGGGCGTCGGGGGCGGCGGCGACCCGCGCGGAGAACAGCTGCGGGAAGGTGTCGTACGGGACGTTCCGCGCGGTGCTGTTGACCCCGCGGACCACATGTTCGTACTCGGCGGCGGGGAGGACATCGATCCGGCCCACCGGCTCCTGCGGACGGTCCGCCCAGAACTCCAGGACCGCCTGGAGGCGGCCCACCAGGTGCCGGACGGCATCGGCGTCGAACAGGTCGGGCCGGTAGTTGATGCGCAGGTGCAGCCGCTCGCCGGGCATCACGGCGAGGCTCAGCGGGTAGTGCGTGGCGTCCCGGCCGTCGATGGCGGTGACGGCGAGGCCGGGCACCCTCAGCCGTGCCGGGTCCAGCGGGTAGTTCTCCAGCACGGTGATGGTGTCGAAGAGCTCGCCGATCCCGGCGATCCGCTGGGCGTCGGCGAGGCCGAGGTGCTGGTGCTCCATCAGCCGGCTCTGCTCGTCCTGCAGCCGGGTCAGGAACGCGACGGCGCTCTCCCCGGGCACGATCCGGACCCGCACCGGAAGGGTGTTGATGAACAGGCCGATCATCGACTCCACGCCGGGAACCTGCGGCGGCCGGCCGGAGACCGTCCCTCCGAAGACGACGTCGTCGCGTCCGGTGAGACGCCCCAGCACCACGGCCCAGGCGCCCTGGAGCAGGGTGTTGAGAGTGAGGCCGTGCTCGCGTGCGGCGCCCAGGAGCCGCGCGGTCAGATCGGCGGGCAGGTCGGCCAGCAGCTGGTCGGGGGTGACCGGCTGCCGGTCGGTGGCCGCGGGGGCGAGGAGGGTGGGCTCCTCGACCCCGTGGAGCGCCTCGCGCCAGACGCCCGCGGTGGCCGGCGCGTCCTGTTCGCCCAGCCAGCCGAGGTAGTCCCGGTAGGGCGGGGTGCGGTCCGGGGTCCGGCCCGCGTAGAGGTCGAGGAGTTCCCGGACGAACAGCGGCATGGACCAGCCGTCGAGCAGGACGTGATGGTGGGTGAAGACCAGCCGGTGCCGGTCGTCGGCGAGCGCGACCAGCAGGAAGCGCATCAGCGGAGGGGCCGCCAGGTCGAAGCGGCTGTTGCGGTCCTCGTGCAGCATCCGGTCCAGGACCGTCTGCTGCTCGGTCGCGTCGAGGTGGCGCAGGTCCTTGTCCGCCCAGGGCAGTTCCACCGACTCGGGGATCACCTGGACGGCGTGGTCCAGTCCGTCCAGCCGGAAGGCCGCGCGCAGACCGGGGTGACGGCGCAGCATCTCCTCGGCCGCGCCCCGCAGGGCGGCGGCGTCCAGCCGGCCCTCCAGGTCGTAGAAGAACTGGACGGTGTAGACGTCCGGTCCGCCCTCGTCGAACAGGGTGTGGAAGAGCAGTCCCTGCTGGAGCGGCGTCACCGGGAGGATGTCGGCGGTCGCCGGGTGCGCGGCCTCGATGCTCCGGATCTGGTCCTGGGTGAGCCGTACCAGCGGCACGTCCGAGGGGGTGAAGCCGCCCGCTCCGGGCTGCGAGGACGCGGCCACGAGTTCCCGCAGGGCCGTGAACCACAGGTCGGCCAGAGCGCTCACCTCCGCCTCGGTGAGCACACCGCCGGCCCAGTTCCACACGGCGGTGAGCCGCGGGCCCTCGGCGGTCTCCTGGGTGTACGCGTTGAGGTCGACGGTGTGGGCGACGGACATCGACGGGTCGTCGGCGCCCGTCAGCGCGCGCTCCCCGGCCACCGGGGCCCAGTCGCCGCCCGGTGAACCACCGATGCGGCCGAGGTAGTTGAAGCCGATCTGCGGAACCGGCAAGGCGGCGAGCCCGGCCCCCGCCACCGGATGCAGATGACGCAGCAGGCCGTAGCCGATCCCGTTGTCCGGCACCGCCCTGAGCTGTTCCTTGACGCGTCTCAACGCGTCCCCGGGGTCCTCCCCGCGGGCGTCCAGACGCACCGGGAACAGACTGGTGAACCAGCCCACCGTCCGCGACACGTCCACGCCCTCCAGCACGTCCTCCCGGCCGTGCCCCTCCACCTCCAGCAACACCTCGCTGGTGTCCACACCACGCGCCCGGCGCCACCTCGGCACCGCCAGCGCCAACGCCGCCAGCAGCACCTCGTTCGCCCGGGCACGGAACACCCGCGCCACCTCACCCAGCAGCGCCGACGTCTCTTCCGCCGGCAGCGACACCGAGAGCGACCGCACCGTCGCCGCCGTGTCCCGCGCCGGGTCCACGGCACGGCTGCCCAGCAGCGGGTCCGGCCCGGAGGCGATGTGCTGCCACAGTTCGGCCTCGGCCACCCGCTCGGGGCGCTGGGCCAGCTGCCGGAGCTCACGGGCCCAGGTCCGGAAGGAGGTTCCGTACGGAGGGAGCGCGGGGGCGCGTCCGGCGGCGGCGGCCTGCCAGGCCTCCGCGAGGTCGGACAGCAGGATGTGCCAGGAGACACCGTCGACCACGAGGTGGTGGGCGACCAGCAGCAGCCGTCCGGGAGCCTCGTCCCCGGCGTCGAACCACACGGCCCGCAGCATCACCCCGTCGTGCGGGGCGAGTTCGGCGACGGCGGCGCGGGTCCGCTCGTCGAGCAGCTCCGGCGGGAGGCCTGCGGCCGTGTCCGGGATGCCGACGCGCCGCAGGGTGTCCCGGGCCTCGACCGTGCCGGCCGGTGCCACCTCGAGGGTCCAGCCACCGTCTCCGGCGGCGAGGGCACGCATCCGGAGGGCGTCGTGACGCTCCAGCAGTGCCCGCAGGGCCGCGGTGAGGTGTTCCTGCCGCAGACCGGCGGGGACCTGGACAAGGGTGGCCTGGTGGTACCGGTCCATGGTGCCGCCGCGGCCCGCGAGCCAGTGGACGACCGGGGTGGCGACGAGCGGGCCGACGGGCTCGTCCCGCACCGTTCCGGCGGCCGCCGGGGCGGTGGCCGCGACGGCCGCCAGGGCCGCCGGGGTGCGGTGCTTGAAGATGTCGCGGGTGGTCAGCCGCAGTCCGGCACGGCGTGCGAGGGTGATCAGCTGGAGGGAGACGATGGAGTCGCCGCCCAGGTCGAAGAAGTTGTCGTCCGGTCCGACGGCGGGCACACCCAGCGCCTCGGCGAAGACGGCGCAGAGTGTCTCCTCCGTCCGGGTGACGGGGGCACGGCCGGCGGTACCGGTGGCCACCGCGGGGGCGGGCAGCGCCTTGCGGTCGAGCTTGCCGTTGGAGGTCAGCGGCAGGACGTCGAGCGCGACGAACGCGGCGGGCACCATGTAGTCGGGGAGCAGCACGGCCAGGTGGTTCCGGAGCGCGGCCTGATCGCAGTCCCGGCCGTCGGCCATGACCGCGTAGCCCACCAGTCTCTTGTCGCCGGGCCGGTCCTCCCGTACGACGACGGCCGCCTGGACGACGTCGTGGTGGGCCTGGAGGCAGGCCTCGATCTCGCCGAGTTCGATGCGGAAGCCGCGGATCTTGACCTGCTGGTCGGCGCGGCCGATGTATTCCAGCTCGCCGTCGTCGTCCCAGCGTGCCAGGTCGCCGGTGCGGTACATGCGGGTGCCGGGCGGGCCGTACGGATCGGCGACAAAGCGCTCGGCGGTCAGGGCATGGCGGCCGAGGTAGCCGTCGGCCAGGCCCGCGCCGGCCACGTACATCTCACCGACGACGCCCGGTGCGGCGGGCCGGAGGGCGGAGTCCAGCACGCGTACCCCGAGGTCGGGGATGGGCCGGCCGATGAGACTGCCCGGGGCGGACTTGGCGGTCAGCTGGTCCAGGGCGCGGTGGGTGACGTGGACGGTGGTCTCGGTGATGCCGTACATGTTGACCAGGCGGGGGGCGTCCTCGCGGTGGCGGCCGTACCACTCCTCCAGTCGCCACAGGTCGAGGGCCTCGCCGCCGAAGACGACGTAGCGCAGGGTCAACCGGGCGGCCAGGTCCGGGCGTTCACCCTCGGCCCGCATCAGCTGGTAGAAGGCGGAGGGGGTCTGGTTGAGGACGGTGACCTTCTGGTCGGCCAGCAGTTCCAGGAAGTCCTCCGGGGAGCGGGAGACCTCGAAGGGGACGACGACGAGGCGGCCGCCGTGCAGCAGGGGGCCCCAGATCTCCCAGACGGAGAAGTCGAAGGCGTAGCTGTGGAAGAGGGTCCACACGTCGTCGGGTCCGAAGCCGAACCAGTGGTCGGTCGCCGAGAACAGCCGCACCACGTTGCCGTGCGGAATCACCACGCCCTTGGGGCGGCCGGTGGAGCCGGAGGTGTAGATGACGTAGGCGGCGGAGCCGGGGCAGAGCAGGCCGCCGCGTTCGGTGTCGGTGAGGTCGTCGTCGGCCAGGTCGCTCAGGTCCGCCAGTACGTGCGGGTCGTCCAGGACGAGGAGGGCCGCGTCACCGCAGTCGACGCCCGACAGGTCCACGCCGGAGGTGGTGACGACGAGGGCGGGGGAGGAGTCGGCGACCATGTGGGCGAGGCGGTCGGCGGGGTAGTCGGGGTCCATGGGGACGTAGGCGGCGCCGGATTTGATGACGGCGAGCAGGGCGGTGACGAGTTCGACGGATCTGGGCAGGGCGAGGCCGACGAACCGGCCGGGTCCGGCGCCGGTGGCGACCAGCCGGCGTGCCAGCCGGTTCGCCGAGGCGTTCAGCTCGCGGTAGGAGACCGTTCGGTCGCCGCAGACCAGGGCGGTGGCGTCCGGTGTGCCGGCGGCGCGGTCCTCGAACAGCTCCGCCAGTGACGGTCCGTCCGTACCGGCCCGGTCCACCACCGCACCGGCACCGGCAGCCAGGACGACGTCGCGCTCCGCGGTGGTGGCCACGTCGAGGGCGCCGATGCCCCGGTCGGCCGGGGCATCGGCCAGTTCAGCCAGGAATTCGACGAAGCGCCGCAGGTGGGATGCGAGTTCGCACTCGGAGTAGAGCTCCGGGTTCGCGTCGAAGTCGATCTGCAGACCCTGGCCGTCGGTGCGGTCGTAGACGATGACCGACAGGTCGTCGGCGGGGCCGATGCAGAGGTTGTGGACCGTGGCCCGGTGCTCCCCGAAGGTGAGGGCGTAGTCGAACATCATGATGTTGACCTGGGGCCCGGTCAGCCGCTCGTCGTTGCCGAGGAGCTGGAGGTCGCGGCGCAGGTCCTCGTAGCGGTAGCGCTGATGCTTCATGGCGCCGCGCATCTCGCGGGAGACCTGTGCCAGCAGCCGGGGGAGCGTGTCGGCCGGCCCCACCGGAATCCGCAGCGGCAGCACGTTGGAGACCATGCCGGGCACGCCGCGTGCGGCCTTCCCCAGCCGGGTGGTGACGGGGAGGCCGAGCACGATCTCCTCCGCGCCGGTGAGCCGGTGCAGATAGACCGAGACGGCGGTCGTCATCATGCAGGGCCAGGGCACCCCGGCGTCGCGGGCCGCGTCGCGGAGCCGCTCGGTCGCCCCGGCGTCCAGGTACTCGGTGCGGCGCAGCAGACCGCGGGCGGCCGTGGGTTCCTTGGCGGAGAGGCTCACGGGTTCGGGCCGGCCGGCCAGTTTCTCCGCCCACCACGCGCGGTCGGCGTCGAAGGCGTCGGAGGAACGGTAGGCGGTGTCCATGCCGACGAGGCTGTCCAGGGCGCCGAAGGGGTTGTCGCTCGTCCCGCCGTCCAGCAGGACTGTGTAGACCTCGGCGACGCGCTGGGCGACGAGCGCCACGGTGAACCCGTCGACGAGCAGGTGGTGGTACCGGTGCAGCCAGAACCAGCGGTCGTCGGCGGCCCGGAAGAGGACGAAGAGGAACAGCGGTCCGACCGAAGGGTCCTGAGGCTGCGCCAGGTCCGCGCGCATCCATGCCTCGGCGGCCGCCCGCGGGTCGGCCTCGTGGCTCACGTCGATGATCCGCAGTTGCCACTCGGGGTCCGGGTGGACGTACTGGCGGGGCCCCTCGGGCGTCTCGACGAAGGTGACGCGCAGGTTCTCCGCCTCGGCCACGACCTGCCGCAGCGCCGCCTCGAACACCGCGACGTCGACGGACCCGTGAATTTCCAGGTATTCGCCGGCGTTGTAGATCGGATTCGACGCGTCGAGTTGCTGGGCGAACCAGATTCCCGACTGCGCGGACGTAAGCGGTACTCCGTCACCAGCGAGCATGATTCTCTTCCACCTCTAGCGGATCGCCTTGGCAGGGATTGCGCAGTGTGTGCGGCGGGTATCCCGGCGGTTGAATCCCGCGACCGGGCATGGCCGACGTTGGTCAATTCCGAGCACTTTCGCATCGGCTTCGGAAGGCGGACAATGGCGGCTGCATCAAGCTGCCACCGGAAAGTCCGTTGTCGCATTGTGGTGCCGGGCGGGGAGGGTCTCCCCGTACGCAGAAGGCCCGGTGGGCGTCGCACCCGCCCACCGGGCCTTCTGCGCGGGGCGCGACCGGCCGGGGATGCCCGGCCGCGCCCCCTTGCGATGTCCTCGTCAGGCGTCCATGGCCATCGCAAGGCTCTTGGGCCGCATGTCGGTCCAGTTCTCGGTGATGTAGTCGAGGCACGCCTGGCGGGTCGCCTCGCCGAAGACCGTGGTCCAGCCGGCCGGCACCTCGGCGAACGCGGGCCACAGCGAGTGCTGGTTCTCGTCGTTGACCAGGACGTGGTAGCTCGCGTTGTCGTCTTCGAACGGGTTGGTCGCCATGTCGGGCTCCTTCGCTGTTGGGGGTTTCGGGTTGCGGATGCGGAATCGGGGTGCGGGACCGGTTCAGGCGGCGCCGGCACGGACGGAGGAGACGAAGCCGGGCAGCCGGTCCACCCCCCAGAACTTCTCGTAGCCGTTGATGAAGAACGGAACGCCGAAGACCCCGTCGCGATAGAGCGAGTTGAGGGATCCGAGGCCGTGCTCGCGTACGGCCGGATCGTCGCACGCGGTGGACAGGCGCACCGGGTCCAGACCGAGCCGCTCGGCGATGTACGCGATGACGGCCGGGTCGGAGATGTCCTGCCCCTCCTCCCACCGGGCGCGGTAGACCGCCGCGATGAACTCCGGCCCGTGGCCGAGCTCGTCGGCCACCAGGTACGCCAGGTGCGCCACCTCCCACCGGGGGTGGCGATCGACCGGCCACACCATCTCCAGGCCGCGGTCGCGGGCGAGCCTGCGCACGTCCTGCAGGATGTAGAGGTGCTTCTCCTTCGACATCGCCACGTACGGCAGGCTGATGCCGGCCTGCTCCAGATGGCCGCTCGTCTCCGCGTCCGGCTCCCAGAAGGGGAGCCAGTCGATGCGTTCCGCGACGTCCCGGTGGTCGGCCATCAGGTCCCGGTAGGCCATCCACGAATAGGGGCTGCGGAACGAGAAGTACCAGCGTGGCCTCCGTCGGGCCATCACCGCCTCCAAACATGCTGAGTGCTGCCGCCGGTCACGGATCGGGCCGGGGGCGGACGGGCCGGGTCTTCCCGCCCGTCAGGTGGTCAGATGGTGATGCCGCCGTCGATCTGCAGGACGGAACCGGTGATGTACTCGGCCCTGTCCGACACCAGGTACGCGACGAGGTCGCCGACCTCCTCGGCACGGCCCATGCGGCGCAGCGGGATCGTCCGGGTGATGTCCTTGCGGGCCTTCTCGTTCATCGCGGCGACCATGTCGGTGTCGATGAACCCGGGGGCGACGGCGTTGACCCGGATCCCGGAGCGGCCGACCTCCTTGGCCAGCGACCGGGAGAAGCCGATGATGCCGGCCTTCGAGGCGGAGTAGTTGCTCTGGCTGGCGTGGCCGTACACACCCGCCACCGACGAGATGTTGACGATCGCCCCGGTACGGCGCTTCATCATGGAGAAGACGACCGCGCGGCACAGGTGGTAGACGCCGTCGAGATTGGTGCCGATGACCTGGTGCCACTGGTCGTCGTCCATCAGCACCAGGGGGTTGTCGCGGGTGATCCCGGCAGCGGTGACCGCCGCGTCGACGGGGCCCAGCGTGTCCTCGACCTCCTCGACGAAGGAGCGCACGGCCGGGCCGTCGGTGACGTCCGTCCGCCGGGACATGACGCGAACGCCGAGTTCTCCGGCCTCCTTCTCCAGCTGCCGGGCCGCCTCGTCGTCGGCGCGGTAGCAGAAGGCGACGTCGAACCCGTCGAGGGCGAGGGCCAGTACGCACGCCCGTCCGATCCCGCGTGATCCGCCGGTGACGAGTGCCACCCGGGAAGTGTTGTCCTGCATGGTCCTCACTCAGCTCGCTTCGGGTCTCAGGACTTCGGCCGGGCGGAAGGCCATGACGATCCGGCCGACGGTCATCACCGTCTCGCCGGCCACCAGGCTCTCGCCCTCGAACATCACGGTGTCGTCCACCCTGCGTTCGACCCGCACGCGGTGCTCCAGGACGTCGCCGGGCAGCACGGTGCGGTGGAACTCGACCCCGGTCATGCCGCCGAAGAGCATGACCTGCCCGGCCAGCACGTCGGGGTTGGGGTCGTCCCACGTGGCGAGGACGCCCGCGGACTGGCACCAGGACTCCACGAGCAGCGGCTTCGGGTAACCGAAACCCTCCTCGGGGGTGTCCGGGCCCAGGCCCGCGTACCAGGGTTCGTTGCAGGTGACCGCCTTGAGGGCGGTCAGCGCGCGGCCGGGATCGACATGGGTGACCCGGTCCACCAGCAGCATGGGGTAGCGGTGCGGCAGCCTGCCGCGGATCTCCACCTGTCCGCTCACGTCGAGGCCCCGTCCGTGCCACGGCGGTAGCGCAGACGCACCGACGCGGCGTCGCCCCGGCCGGAGCGGATCTTCGCCCGGCACTGCCACGCCCCGTCCACCGGCTTCCAGTCGATGTCCGCGGTCAGTTCGTCGCCCGGGTACACGGGCCCGGTGAACCGGGTGCTCTCCACGGCCACGAGCTCGGGAGCGGGCTCCTCGGCGGGTGCCGTGGCGAGCACGCTCCGGTGCACGTACTCGACAAGACACACACCGGGGAAGATCGGGAAGCCCGGGTAGTGGCCGGGGAGCACCGTCTCGTCCACGGACACCGTGAACCTGGTGGAGGTGCGCCCCGCCTTCTCCGCCGGCAGGGCCTCGACGGCGCCGGAGAGCACACCGGCGGCCCGCGGTCCGGACCGGGTGACGGCGGGGGCCGGGGCGCCCGGACGCGTCTCGGCGAGGACGTCCATCAGACGGCCTGCAGCTTTCCGGCCAGCAGGTCGTAGGCGCTCTGCAGGGTGATGATCTGCCGAAGGTCGGACTCCGGCAGCTTCACCCCGTACTTCTTCTCCAGGACGACCACGATCTCCAGGGCCAGGAGGGAGTCGACCTCCAGGTCGTCGACGAACTTGGCGTCGTCGGTGATCTCGGCGGCGTCGACGTCCAGCACCTGCGCGACGATCGAGCGCAGTTCTTCCTTGTCCAGCACGGCGGTACCTCTCTCAGCGTTTCGTTCTTCGGTTTCGGCGGCGGGGCAAACGGCGGTCAGCGCAGTCGGAACAGGGCGCAGCCGACGGTCCCGGTCCGGTCGACGGAGGTGACGAGACCCACCTTCCCGGCCACGGCCCGGTCGTCCTCCGCGTGCGCCAGCAGGGCGGCGGTCTGGAAGGCGGCGGAGGCGGCGCCGGTGTCGCCGATCAGCGCGACCTGGGTGAGGTCGGCCGCGTCCACGCCGGCCAGCACCTCGCCGACGGCGGCGGCCTCGGCGTCGCCCTCCGCCCCGGGGGCCCCGGAGCGGGCGAGGACGGCGATCTCCGTGAGGTCGACGCCGGACCGGCGCAGTGCGCCGCGCAGGCAGGCCGTGAGGCTGCCGGCCACGTCGCCACGGAGCACGACGCCCAGTTCGACGGCCAGGATCTCGGCCAGCACCGGCTGCCCGGCGTCCTCGCCGGCCGCGGGTTCGACGAGGAGTACGGCACAGCCCTCGCCGAGCGGCGCACTCGGCGCGCCGTCACCGCAGTGGTGCTCGAGCCAGGCGCGGGCCGTGGAGTACTCCTCGGCGGCGCCGCACAGCACGGTCTGTGCGCGACCCGCGGCCAGCAGCCGGCGGGAGTAGTTCAGGGCGTGCAGCCCCGCCACCCGGCCGCCCGCGATGGTCGTGTTGGGACCCTTCAGCTGGTACCAGATGGCACTCTGGCCGGCCGCGCAGTTCATCACGGTGTTGGGGAAGCGTGCCGGGTCGACGAAGAACGGCTGCTCGCCGGTGAGCGAATCCCGCGTGAAGTCCATCATGCTCTGGGCGCTGCCGGTGGTGGTGCCCAGAGCCAGTGCGGCGCCCTCGCCGGTGCTGACGGCCCGGCTCCGTTCGGTGTCGTCGAGCAGTGCCCCGACGGCGGTGACCGCCAGTCCGGTGACCCGGTCCATGGACCGGGTGCCCTTCTTGCCGAGTACCGTACGGACCTCGAAGCCGGGGACCACGCAGGCGTCGCCCCGGGGCCCGGCGGGCTCGGCCTCGTCGAGCACGGAGACGGTGGAGCGCCGCTCGCGCACTCCCTCGGCGAACGCGGTCCGGCCGATGCCGAACGGCGACACCGCGGACCACGCGGTGATGACAGGGCGCCCGGCGCCCGTTGCGGTGGTGGTCATGTCCGCCACGCTTCCCTTCGGTTCACAGGTAACAGACCATTCGGTACTCCGGCCAGCGCAGGGCCACGCTCCCGTCGGAGACGGGCAGCACCCCGTCCAGCAGCCGGTCCGGAGTCAGACCGTGTGCGGCCAGAGCGGACTCCTCGGCGTGGACCCGGACCCCGGTGTCCATGAGGGTGCGCAGGTCCCGCCGGGGGTCGGTGAGGGTGTCCAGGGTGCGGCTGCCGATCCGCAGCGCGGGTACCGGCTCGGCGCGCACGCCGTAGGTGACGGCGCGTCCGCGCAGCAGCACATCGAGCCCGCCGAGCTGACGGTTCAGCTCCACCGCCAGGTACAGGGCGTCGAAGAACTGCTTCTCCAGCGCCCCGCGGTAGGCCTTCTCCACGATGGCCAGGGTGCGCCGCCGCTGCGTGCCGGCCTCCCCGGTGGTCCGTCCGCCGGCCATCACAGGACCCCCACCTGAAGGGTGCGGCCGGCCGCGGCCACGTGGGCGCCGTAGCCGGAGGGGGGCCGCATGACGACCTGCGGCAGGTGGTCCGCCGCCCCCCGGTCGTCGCTGCAGAACCGGCAGCCGTACCAGTACAGCCGGCCCGGAAACGTTCCCAGCATGTCCTTCACCAGGGCGGCCGTGGACGGATACACCCCGTTCCAGTTCGCCAGGTTGCGCGGCTTGTCCTCACCCAGCGGGGTCTGGGTGAGCAGGGTGGCGTACCCGCACGCCCACACCTGCACGGCACGGTCCTGTTCCAGCAGCGCCTGCACCAGGCGCAACGCGCTGGTGACGCGCTCCGACTCGTGCGGTGAGCCCATGAGGGTGATCAGTACGTCGGTGGGCGGAATGCTGCGCGCCATGTCAGTGCCACACCGCCTGTACATCGGGGCCGGTGATCCAGCCGGCCAGTTCGTCCATGTCGGAGACCGTCGCCCGGGGGCGCAGCGGGAGATGCCCGATCCCCCGCTGCACGAGGGAGAAGTGGTCGACGGCCAGTCGGCCGCCCGCCGCCTCGAAGCGGTCCAGGTCCTCGTCGGTCCCGGGCCGGGCCAGGAGGCAACCGTCCTCCACCAGGTACATCAGCACCGGGTACCCGGCCCGGGCCTGCGCCGTGGCGTCCCGCCGCAGGCCGGCGTCCACCGGGGCGCACGGCCCGTGACTCTCGATCAGCAGGATCCGCGGCGTCTTCCCGCGGCTCCCTCCCCAGGCGTCGCTCACGGCTGCCGTGTCGTGCCGTTGAGCGCGTCCAGCACATGCTGGTCGAAGTTCTCCAGGCTCCAGTCACGGCGGTTCCTGATGACCGCGTAGCCGTGCACGATGGTGCCCGTGGCGGTCTTGAGGAGGCCGCCGTCGCGGACGACGTACCAGTTCATCCGGGTGGTGTAGGTGAAGTCCTTGAAGACGTCCTCCACCTCGTAGGTGGTGTAGAGGTCCTCCTCCATCATCGCCTCGTCGAGGATCCGGATCTCGGACCGCGGCACGACGGGGATCCACCGGCGGTCGTCCAGCAGCGTCTTGATGGAGATGCCCCGGTCCGCGACGAACCGGTCCTTGCCCTCCTCCATCAGCCGCAGGTAGCCGGACATCTGGAGGCGCTCGGTGAAGTGGCAGTACGGGTACGGGATGTTCCACTTCCAGCCGTAGGCGTTCTTGCCCTCCAGCAGCTCCTCCAGGATCGTCTCCTCGGAGGTGAACGGGGTGAGCGGCGCCGGCTCCAGGTCGGCTCCGAGCCGGTCCACGGCGAAACGGGCGAGCTCCTCGGGCACCGCGCCGGCGGAGTCGAGGTAGGTGTCGATCCGCAGGGACACGCGCACCTTGGAGGTGACAGCCTTGAGGATCTCCCCGCCGCGCTCCACGTGCACGGTCACCTTGAAGCCCAGCGTGCCGTCCGCGTCCTTGGTGAACGGGACGACCTCAGCGGTGGCGACGTCGTCCATGTGGAAGGCGTGCAGGATACGGGTGTCGATCCCGACGATGTCGAGGCCGAGGCCGTGCTCCTCGTACAGGCCGCGGGCCGGAAGAGCGGTCTGCCGGAAGTGGTCGAGGACCGCTTCCTCGACCATGTAGTTCACGTGCTTGAAACCGATCCAGGTGCAGATGTTGGAGCCCTCGTAGCGGGGGCGGACCTGGACGGAGGTCGTCTCGGCGAGGAGCGCCTTGACGGCGGGCTCCGTGACGATGGTCATCGATGGTGCTCCAGAGCTGTGTCGGGGACGGGCCCACGCTGCGGAGCGCCGGTCCCAAGGGAGTTGACGAAAGTGACGGTCTCGGAGGCGAACCGTTCCGCTTCCTCGATCATCGGGAAGTGCCCGCAGCCGGGGAGGACGAGCACTCGCGCGTCCGGCAGCGCCGCGGCCAGCGCCACGCTCTCGCCGGGCGGCGCCGCGAAGTCCTTCTCGCCCCCCAGCACCAGACAGGGCACGGTGACCCGGCCCGTCTGGAGCTGCGGAGTACGCAGGTAGAGCTCGAAGAAGCGCAGCCAGCCGTACGGACCCACCCGGTCCCGCACCCGCTCCCCCATGGCCGTCCGCAGGGAGGCGGGAAGCCGGTCACCGGAGTGGACCCGCAGGCCCTCCTCCATGATCAGGTGGAAGTCGTTGAGGTAGTGGCTGATGGTGTCCCAGTCGAACTCCTCGGCGGTGCGCCGGTAGAACGGCGAGACCAGCACCAGGCCGCGGATCCCGAACCGGGTGAGGGCGTCCCCGCCCCGGCGGCTCTCCCGGTCGACGAGGTCCAGCAGGACGTCCGCCGACATGGAGTGCGCCACCACGATCTCGGGGCCGCCGGGCACCGCGGCCAGCACCCGGGCCAGGGGACCGACGAGATCACCGTCGGTGCCCCAGTCCTGCACCCCCTCGGTGCTCCAGGGCAGCCGGGCCGACCACACCTCGTACTCGGGGGGCAGCAGCCCGATGCCGAGGTCCCAGACGCTGTCGTTCTCCGCCAGTCCGTGGACCAGCAGCAGCCGGGGCCCGCCGGTTCCGGCGGCGCGCCGGCGGACCGTCCCGGTGCCGAGCTCTTCGGGCGTGGACATCAGACGGTCTCCGGGGCCGGGGGCTCCAGCAGCACGAGTCCGGCCGAGGCGTCGTCGGCGTCGGTGCCGCAGACCACGAACACCGGCCCCTCGCCGCATTCGTCGAACATGCCGACGACCGTCGCGCACTGCAGCACACCGAGGGCACCGGAGGCGCGACCGGAGTGCCCGGGCAGGGTGGTCCGCTCGACCCCGGGCAGCAGGCCGGCGTCGACCTCCTCGGGAGCCGTGTCAGGAAGGTGCCACCACGCCGGGGCCGGCACACCGGAGGCGGCCAGCTGCTCCAGGACCGCCCCGGCACCGGCCGTACGGACGTACCGGCCGAGAACGGCGCGGACCCTCGCGCCCCGGGCACGGGCCGCCTCCGCGTTCTCCAGGACGACGGCCGCGCCTCCGTCGACGGCGTGCCCACCGCCGAGCAGCCGCCGCACGACGTCGTTGTCCGGCTCGACGCCGATGACGAGGACCCGGTCCACGCGGCCCGCCGTGATCATGGTCGTGGCCCAGTGGACCGCGTCCAGACCGGAGGTCGCGCCGTTGCACACCATCAGGTTCGGGCCGCGCAGGCCGTAGCGGATGGCCGCCGAGGAGGCGATGACGTTGCTGGACGCGTTCGGCAGGTCCATCGGGCTGGTCGCCGAGACGGTGCCCTCCCGCAGCGTGTCCAGGGCCCGGACGACGGTGTCCAGGTTCCCGTAGTTGGAGCTGACGACCACGCCGACGTCGCCGCCGGACACCGTGCCGTCCTCGCCGAGGAGCCCGGCGTCGGCCAGGGCCGCGGCGGTCAGGCAGTAGCCGAGCTGCGTGGCCCGGTCCTTGTAGCGCAGGCCCTTCCTGCCCACCAGGGCCGCCGGTTCGACGGGACCGGCGCCGGGCTCGGGGCCGGCGGCCAGTGCCTTGGCGCTGTCGGCCCCGGGGATCAGGACGGAGACTCCGCTGACGACGACACTCACGGGGTGGCCTCCACAAGGGCGACGGCGTTGATGCCGCCGAATCCGAACGCGTTGAGCTGCACCACGTTCATCGACGCGGACGCGGCCTCACCGGTCACGAAACGGAACTGCGAGGCCTCCTCGACCGGCCGCTCCAGACCGACGGTGGGCGGGACGCGTCCCTCGTTGAGGGCGGTGACGCCCATGACCAGGCCCATCAGCCCGGACGCGCCGGAGGTGTGACCGGTCATCGACTTGATCGCCGTCATCAGCGGACCGCTCGCCGCGTCGCCCAGCGCGTCGGCCATCGCCGTCGCCTCGGCCTCGTCGTTGAGCAGGGTCCCGGTGCCGTGCAGCATCACCAGGTCGATGTCCTTCGGCTTGACGCCCGCCATGTCGTACGCGGTGCGCATCGCCTTCGCGATGCCCTCCGGGGAGGGCGCGGTGACATGGAAGGCGTCACAGTTGACGGCGACGCCGCGGAGCAGGGCGTGTGCCCGCCTGCCGCCGGTTTCCCGGCTGAGCACGACGGCGGCGGCGCCGTCGCCCATGAGGACTCCGGTGCGGTCACGGTCGAAGGGCCGCACCCGGTCCGGCGGGGTCGGGTGGACCCGCTCCAGCAGGCCGTACATGCTCTCGGTGAGCACGTCCACACCCGCGACGATCACCGTGCCGGGGGCCTGGTCGCCCTCCTGTGCCAGGAGGTCCGAGCCGAGCGCCAGCGCGTACAGGGAGGCGGAGCAGGCGTTGGAGAAGGTGTGCGTCACATCGGCGTTGAACCGCTCACGCAGCGCGGTGCCGAAGTGCAGGCCGGTGTCGTCCAGGTCGGTGCCCTCGCGCCACCAGAGCTCCAGGGAGCGCAGCTCGCGCAGCCCCGTCCCGATGAGTATCGGTATGCCGGAGAGGTCTTCGCCCAGGCCCGCGTCGGCCGCCGCCTGGGCGATCGCGTCGATGAGCAGCGCGGTGGCGCGGGCGGGCACGTCCGTGCCCGCCTCGGGGCGGTCGTCCACCTCGTAGGCGTGCTGCGCCCGGAAGCGGGTGCGGTCGAACCCGCGCAACTCGGCGCGACCGGTGATTCCCCGGCACAGGTTCTCGAAGAGTGTTCCCACCCCTCTTCCGGTGCTGGCCACGGCGCCCATGCCGGTGATCGGACGGCTCAGCATGCTTCCTCCTCGGGTCGGTCGTACCGGCCGAGGAGAACCACCGCGTTGTTGCCGCCGAACGCCAGCCCGTTGTTCTGGACGACCTTGAGGTCGGCCTCGACGGCCTGGTTCGGCACGCAGTCGACGTCGCACTCGGGATCCGTGGTGACGTGGTTGATCGTCGGCGGGATGAATCGGTGGGCGATGGCCAGCGCGCAGCCGATGGCGCCCAGGGCGCTGGCCGCGCCCATGCTGTGGCCGAGCATCGACTTCATGGAGACGGTGCGCGGCGGGGTGCCGAACACCTCGCGGATGGCGCCCGCCTCGGTGATGTCGTTGGCCTTGGTCCCCGTCCCGTGGGCGGAGATCAGGTCCACCTCGGCCGGTTTCACGCCCGCGTTGTCCAGGGCGAGTTCCATGCAGCGCGCGACGCTCGCCCGGTTGGGCGCCACCTGGTGGTGGGCGTCGCAGTTGAGGCCGTAGCCGAGCACCTCGGCGTAGATGGTGGCACCGCGTTCCAGAGCGGACTCCAGCCGCTCCAGGACGAGCACTCCGGCACCCTCGCCGGTCAGAATTCCCTTGCGGTCGGCGTCGAACGGCCGGCAGTGCTCCGGCGCGATGGTTCCCAGCCGGTAGAAGCCGGTGAACGTCTTGCGGCACATGGCGTCCGCGCCGCCGCAGAACGCGTAGTCCGCCTCGCCGGAGCGCACCGCGTCGAAGCCGTAGCCGATGGCGTAGTTGCCGGCGGCGCAGGCGGTCGGAACCGTGACGGCTTCGACGTCGGCCAGCTCGAGCTCCTGGGCGATGGCGATCGAGAGCCGTCCGGCGGGAATCCTCCCGGCCGCCATCGGGTCGAACGTCTCCGGTCCGCCCTTGAGTTCGGCCTCGACCAGCTGATCGAGGTCGTAGGACTCTCCGTCGGTGGTGCCGATGGAGATCAGACCCCGCCGGCCGCGAAGGTCGGCAGCGTCCAGGCCGGCGTCCTCCAGGGCCATCCGGGCCGCGGCGGCCGAGAACTGCGCCGCCCTGCCGAGCTGTTCCGTCTCCAGAGTGCGGATCCAGTCCAGCGGCTCGAACTCGACGATCTCGCAGCCGTTGGCGTGGGCGAACCCCTCGGTGTCGAACACCGTGATGGGCCGGGCCCCACTGCGGCCCTCCCGCAGCCCTCCGAGGAACTCCTTCACCCCCAGCCCGATGCTGGAGACCACTCCGAGTCCGGTCAGGACCACCCGGTGCCGCTCCGCTGCCTCCGGACCGGCGTCGTGTACTGCCGACATGCCTTCCTCCTTGTCCACGTCCGACCTCTGCGCGCCACCCGGAGGGGTCGCGGGACGGGTTACCAGCCGGCCGGTTCCCCTACGACCTCGTACACGCCCGTGAGGTTGACCATGCGCGGCAGTTCGGACTGGTTGATGACCACGCCGAACTCCTTTTCCAGCGCCGCGAGGATCTCGATCGCGCGCAGCGAGTCGGCGTTGTGGTCCTCCTTGAAGAGGCTGGTTTCCGAAACCTCGTCCTCCTCGATCTCAAGAATGTCGCAGACGATTTCCTTGATGACGACGAGACGCTCTTCACGCGTTGCAGTGGCCATATCGGCACCTCTCTCATGAATTGCCGGACGGGCAATTCCAGTGACTTCCTGACGATTTCTAGGCCACGGCCGACCGCTCCGGCAAGCCGCATTGCACAAAGCTGCCAAGCAGTGCCGGGGGTTCTCCCGCGGGCGGCGGGCACGGGCGGGTTTCGGCAGGGTCCGGCCGTGGCCGGGGCCGGTGTCAGCGCAGCCGGGACGTCAGGTCGGCGACGAGCTCGTCCCTGCGTGACGCCAGGTAGAAGTGGTCGCCTTCCAGCACCTTGAGTTCGAAGCCCTTCGGGGCGACGCCGGCCCAGGCGGCCACCTCTTCCACGGTGACGTTGGGATCGTGGTTTCCCACGTAACCGATGACCGGGCAGCGCACGGGCACGGCGGGCCGGGGGCCCTTCTCGGCATACCTCCCGACGACGGTGAAGTCGGCCAGGAGCGCCGGCAACACGAGTTCCCGCAGGTCGGGGTCCTCCAGCAGCGCGGCGTCGGTACCGCCCAGCTTGCGGACCTCGGCGAGAACGGACTCGGTACCGTCCAGGTGCGCGGTGCGCGGCCGCTGCCCGTGGGGGGGCCGCTGGCCGGAGACGAGGAGAACGCTCGGGCAGAAGCCGTGTCTGTGCTCCAGGCGGACCGCCACCTCGTAGGCGAGCGAGGCCCCCATGCTGTGGCCGAAGAGTGCCAACGGCTTGTCGAGGAGGGGCAGAACGGCGGCGGTCACCGCGTCGGCCAGCTCCTCCATGCTCTCGAGGCAGGGTTCGGCGATCCGCTCCTGGCGCCCCGGGTACCGGGTCGCCAGCACCTCGACGTCGTCGCCGAAGGCGTTCCCCCAGGAGTGGTAGGAACTCGCCGAACCACCGGCGTGCGGCAGGCAGAGCAGTCGCATACGGGCCGGGGCGGACGGGGCGTAGCGCCGGAACCACGTCGCGTCGCTCCGGGGGGTGTGCTTCAGGGTGTTCATGGCATCGGGCTTCTCGTGTAGGGGAGTTCGGTCCGGAGCGGCGGGGGTGTCACACGGCGGCGAGGCCCTCCAGGGCGCCGGGGCCGTCCACAGGGGTCACCTCGATGCCGGGATCGATCCGGTGGATCAGGTTCGTCAGCACACGCCCCGGGCCCAGCTCGACGAGCCGTCGGCAGCCGAGCCGTCCGGTCAGGGTCCGCACGCTCTCCTCCCAGCGCACCGGGGAGACCAGCTGACGCACGGCCAGCTCCGGCCAGTCGCCGTCGCCCGTGTACGGCTGCGCGTCCACGTTGGCGACCACCTGGAGGTGCCCCGGGGCGAACCGCACGTCCCGCAGAGCCTGGGCCAGCCGCTCGGCGGCGGGCGCCATGAAGGGGCTGTGGAAGGCGCCGCCCACGGAGAGGCGGATGAGTTTGGCCCCGACACCCGGAGCCAGTTCCGCCGCCCTCCCGACGCCGTCCGCGGAGCCGGAGAGCCCTGTCTGACCAGGGGCGTTGACATTGGCCACCCATACGTCGAGCCCCTCGGCCCGCACCTCGGCGGCCAGTTCCCCGGCTTCCCGGAGCCCGGCCCCGATGAGCACACCCATGGTGCCCGGACGGAGCTGCTCGGCGTCTCGCATGGCCTGCCCCCGGATCGTCACCAGGGAGACGGCGTCCCGCAGTGTCAGCACTCCGGCCGCCGTCAGCGCCGCGTACTCTCCCAGGCTGTGCCCGGCGCACGCCACGGCGCCGTCCAGTGCCCCGCACCGTGCCGCCTCCGCGTGGGCCATCAGGGCCACCGTGAAGACCGAGAGCTGAGCCAGGTCGGTACGGCGCAGTACGTCGGTCGGGGTCCGCAACAGCAGTTCCTCGACGTCCTGGCCGCAGTGCCGGGAAACCTCACCGGCCAGGCTCCAGGCGGGGGTGTCCCGCCAGGGTTCACCCATGCCTTGACGTTGCGTCCCCTGTCCGGGGAATACCAGACCGATCGGCGTCGGGGTCAACTTTCCACACCTTCCAGGCGGCACATGGACAGAGACGGGGGCCCGCGTCCGGCCGTTGGTCTCGGGTGACGGGCCCCCGCCCCGGTGCGCCGCGGGCCGAGGAGTGAGGGTCCCCGAGGTCCCGCGGCGCACCGGATCGCCGGCGGCACAGGGAACGCGCGTGTCGCCGGAGTTCTCGGGTCAGGGGTGTCCGGCCGTCCGCCCGGGGCGGACGCCGTTCGTGTCGTCCCTGTCTAACCGGCTCCGCCGGACGGGGGCAACGACGGCTACAGGAAGTTGCCAGTGCCGGACCGGCCGTCGCGAGGAGGCGTGCCGTTCGTGTCGCGTACGTCCCGCGCCGCTCCCTGGGCCGGCACGTCCTGTCGTGGCGCACCCCGCCGGGCCGATGCCCCGGACGCACCCTGGGCCGGTCCGGCCGACGGGCGACCGGAGCTCTTCCGGCCCTTGGGCAAAAGCCCCAGCTCGGCTGCCCGGACCCCGGCCTGGAAGCGTGAACTCGCTCCGAGGAGCGCCATGATCTCCGCGACGTAGCGGCGGTAGGTGCGCACCGAGATGGAGAGTTCGCGTGCGGCGACCTCGTCGGTGATGCCGATCTGAAGGAGGTTCAGGATCTGCCGGGCCACGTCGGCCCGGTTGAGGTTGCCGAAGTCGATCTGTTTCTCGACCGGGACCGCGTGGCGCCAGAGCCCCTCGAAGAGGGTGCCCAGCGTGCCGATCACGGTGGTGGCGCGGATCACCGAGGCCTGTCGCCCGATGACCGCTTGCGAGGTCACCAGGGCGGCCGCCCCGTCGACGATCATCACCTGGAGCATGGGCACCCTGCCCACCCGCACCTCGTACCGGAGGCTCTCCAGCATGGGGAGCTGGACCACTCCGTTGTCGAGCATCGCCTGGGTGCACAGGAGCCGCAGTCCGATGTTCTTCCGGCGGGTCTCCAACTCCCGGTACACGGAGTTGATCGCCTCGACGTGCTCCGAGTCGGCCAGCACGATGTCGATGGTCCGTTCGCCCTCGGCGACGAGCCCGAGGGCGGCTGCCGCCACCTCACTGCCACAGGGGGCGACGTTGGTGATCAGCGAGTCCCGCACGACACGGTCGCGGTGCTTGGCGACGGTGGCCTCGATCAGTCGACGGACCTCCATGAGCGTCTGCTCCACGTCGTCCGCGGGCTGTACGCCGTGTTGCCCGGTGTGGCCGCGGGGGGCCTTCGCGGTGGTGTACTCCGGCCGTTCGCCAGGATGGGGATCAACCATGGCGCCGTGATTCCCGGCCGGGGGCATCGGTGCGCTGCGGCAGCAGGGCCATCTCCACGGCCCTGGCCCCGGCCTGGAAGCGGGAGTTGGCCCCCAGCTCCTGCATGATCTCCGCGACGTGACGTCGGTACGTGCGCAGGGACACCCGGAGTTCGCGCGCCGCCACCTCGTCGGTCCGGCCCTCGCACAGCTGTTCCAGGATGCGTCGTACCGACTCCGTGCGCATGCGCGCGCTCGTGCGCTGGTGCTCGGCGAGCGACCGGGCGTTGGCCCACGATCCGGCGAACATCAGATCCAGGGCGCGGGCCGACGCCGTGTCCTTGATGATCGCGGCTTCGTAGCCCTTGCCGGGAGGGTCCGGCATGAGGGCGACTCGGCTGTCGACGATCAGCATGCCGCGCAACTCCCCTTCGTCGACCCGGATCTCGCACCGGGTGTCCCGGAAGTGCTCGGCGCTCGGCCTGCAGCTGTTCACCGCCTGCGGCGTGCACAGCAGTCGGATGACCGGACCGTTCGCCCCGCCGCCCGCCGCCCGCTCCTTGGAGGGTGACGCGTGGGCGGCGAGCGCGTCGAACACGGTGGACGCGCTCTCGCCGGCGGTCAACGAGACGGAGACCGAGTGACGTGCCAGTCCGACGAGCCGGGTGACTGTGCCACCGATGTCGGCATCGTCCATGCGCAGGACGAGGGATTCGCGTACCGGCCTGGTCCGGTGCAGCGACACCGTCGATTCGATCAGCGCACGTGCCTGAAGCAGCGCGCTTTCCATCCTGCTGATGTCCTCGGCCGTATCGAGGGCGCCGTCGGCCGGACCCGGGGCCGACCCGCCCGGTGAAGGTTTCCTGATCACGACGGACATCAGGTCTTCACCGTGGTTTTTCAATGTGGAATGCTTCATTGCACTGATCGTTCCCCGTGATGCTCAGTGACAGAATCCTCGCCCTGACGGATGGCGAAGTTGGCGAATTCGATGTCAGGAATTGTATTCCTGTCGAAAAATGCGCAGAGGCTCCTGAGTGTTAACTTTGCCTGAACAGTCATCCATTCACCATGAATTTACTTATCGAGGAAAAGTGATCCACGATGCGGCGGGTGGGGCTCAGGGCGGGCCGAGTCTGCTCGACTCCAGGGCTCAGACATTATGGGCTGGCTGCGAGCCAGTCAACGTCGGGTCGCAGGAATAGTCCAGGTAAAGTCCTACTCTCCGGCGGACCTCGCGGGCCGTCGCGCCCCGGGCGCCCGGCCGGGTTGTCAGCAAGTTGCAGCGCTTCCGGCGGGAGTCGGAGGCCGGGTCCCGGGCCGGACACGGACCACATCCGGGAGGTGACAGCCAGTCATCGTCGCGGCGTGTCCCTGTCCGCTTGCTGCCATCCTTCGGCCGCCTGCCGAGTGGCGGACCTAGCGTCTCGGTGCATGACCGCACCCCAGATCAGTGCCGAATCAGCCAGTGGACATCCGGGCGCCCGGACCTCGCCGGACGGGGTGACCGTGTGGTGGTGGCGGGGTGCGACGACGGTCCTGGCCGCGGACCTCGCCCTCCTGGACGACTCCGAGAGGCGACGCCTGGAGCGCATGCGCACCCCGGCCGGGGCCGCGGAGTTCGCCGGCAACCGGGCGGCGGTGCGCCGCGTCCTGGCCGGTCTGCTGGACACGGCGCCGGAGCGGATCCGCCTGGGCCGTAGGCCGTGTCCGGGCTGCGGGGACGGGGAGCACGGGCCGCCGACGGTGCTGGAACCGCAGGCCGAGTGCTGGATCAGCATCTCCCACACCTCGGGCTGCGGCATGCTCGCCGTGGCCGCGGTGCCCGTCGGAGTGGACGTCGAACGGGTCCGGGACGTCCGGGTCGGGGATCTCGCGCCCACCGTCCTCACCCCCTCCGAGGCGCGGTGGCTGGACGACTCCCTCGCCGGGGACGCGTTGCACCGGGCGTTCCTGCGCTGCTGGACCCGCAAGGAGGCCGTGCTCAAGGCGGTCGGTGTCGGCGTCACGGTTCCCCTGGACCGGGTGGAGACGCATCCGGCCACCGTCGGCACGGTCACGGTCGCCGCCGGGGTGCCCGGCACGCCCGACCCGTGGTCTGTCACCGACCTGCCAGTACCGGCGGCCTGGGCGGCCTCCGTGGCCCTCCCCGCCGGGACGGGCGGGCCCGTCCGCCTGCGTCCGCACGCGGGGGACTGAGTCCGTCCCGGTGGAGGGGCCTTCGGCGCGCGGGAGGAAAAGGGGTCCGTCGGCCGAGTTCGTCCCTCGAATCTCCCGGCGCGATTTCCGTTGAAATTTGAATCATCGTGCGGAGTTCCGTCGCGTGAACTCGCGAGTGGCATTTCCGTTCTTCCCGCGATCCGGGCCGGGCCCCTCCCCGGGGCCCTCTCCGCGATTGCGCTTCGCGTCCTCGGAACGTCGTGGTGCTGTCATCGTCCGACGTGGGCGAGAGGTGCCGATCGGGTCCTTTCCCGCTTCGGTCCGGGGGCGCGGCGAAGGGGGACGGCCGTCTTTCGCGGTGTCGGCGGGATTCGGCGGGGACCGCGATGGAGCGTGCACAAGGCCACCGAACTTTCACCAAAGGCGCCGAACTTTCACCTGGTCCATGGTGGACGGTTGAGCGGATCCGTGCCGACCGGCCCGCACGGAGCCGGCCCCGCGGCCGGGCACGGCGGACCGTGACCGCTTTCCCCGCTGGGCCGCGGTCCGGCCCGCGGGCTTCCTCGGCCTGCCCGGCGGCCTGATGCTCCCGGGCCGGGAAGCTCGGCGCGGCTTCCCGCCGATCGCCGCAGGGAAGTCCGTTAAGGTCGTGTCGGAGCGCCTGGGGCAGTGGTGGACCGGGAGTTCGGTGTCCTGACGGAAGAATGTGCCCCGCGCGGGCCCTCTCGGTCGGAGGCGGGGAGAGCACGCTGGTCGGAGCCGATGTCATGGGGGCGCAGTGCGACTGAGAGTGGAGTTCACGACCGAGCCCTTCGACCTGGACGAGGCGCCCGCGCACGCGGTGGTGGCCCGGGAGGTCGTGGAGGCGGCCGAACTGGACTCGGTGGACGTCGGGCCGTTCGGGAACACCGCGGAGGGCGGCGCGGACGCGGTGCTCACCGCCGTCGACGCCCTGCTGCGCCGGTCCCTGGAGGCGGGCGCCACCCGGATCTCGCTCCAGGTCAACGTGATCGCGGAGGGCGGGCGATGAGCGGCGCGGCGGACGAGCCGTTCATCGCGGCCGTCACACCACTCGTCGACGCCATGGGCGGGCAGCTGCTCCCGCCCGACGAGGCCGGTCCCGACGACGTCGTCCTCGTCTGGGAGGGGGCCGACGCCGTCGCCGTGCGCCTGCCCCAGTTCGCCGACTCCCTCGACCACATCCTCGCCGCCCTCGAACGCCGGCAGGGCAGGCCCCTCGCCGAGCTGGACCGCAGGGCCAAGCAGGAGATCGTACGGAGCCTGGAGGTGCGCGGCGCCTTCGCCGTACGGCACGGCGTGGAGACCGTGGCGAGCGCGCTCGGCGTCAGCCGGTTCACCGTCTACAACTACCTCAACCGCGAGAAGGGCTCCTGAGCCCCGACCAGGGCGTACGAACCGCCTCCGGTGCCGCGTGGCGTGATGGCCGTCCGCCAGTTTTCAACAAACTGTTGACGTGACGGTCCGTGGCGGCGTTAGCTGTCGGCACGCCCGTTCAGCACCGAGGCCGCTCGCGGCCGGGGAGGCCACCGTGACGTCCGCTGCCACGCCACCGGGCCTGGCCCGCTTCAACGCGCTGGAGGAGCCGGCGGCCCTCGCCGTCCTCCACGAGACGTGTGCCTCCACGGCGTGGGCCCGCCGCCTGCTCGCCGGCCGCCCCTACGCCACCGCCGACGACCTGTACGCCGCCTCCGACACCGCCATGGGCGGGCTGGGCGCGGCGGACCTCCGGGAGGCGATGGCCGGGCACCCGCCGATCGGCAGGCCCCGGCCCGGCGACCCGGCCTCGGCGCGGGAGCAGAGCGGCATGACCGCCGCGCCGGACCGGCTCAAGGCGGAGATGCTCGAACTGAACCTGGCCTACCAGGAGAGGTTCGGCCACGTGTTCCTCGTCTGCGCCACCGGCCGGACCGGCGAGCAGCTGCGCGACGCGCTGACCGAGCGCATGGGCAACACGCCGGAGCGGGAGCGCGAGACCGTCCGCACCGAACTGGGGAGGATCAACCGCATCCGGCTGGCCCGACTCGTCGACGAGGACTGACGCAGAGATGAGCACCGACACCACCGTCACCGCCACCACCGCCTCCGTCTCCACGCACATCCTGGACACCAGCGTCGGCCGCCCCGCCCGCGGCGTCGCCGTCCACCTCTCCGCCCGCTCGGGCCGCCAGGCCCCCTGGCAGGCGCTGGGCGGCTCCACGACCGACGCGGACGGGCGGTGCGAGGACCTCCCGGCGCCACCGGAGGGAACCACCCACGTACGGCTCGACTTCGCCGTGGAGCCGTACTTCACCGACCGACGGGCCGAGGCGCGGCAGGACGCCCCCGCGCACCGGGACGGCGGCGCCGGGGCGTTCTTCCCGGAGGTGGCGGTCACGTTCGCCGTCGTACCGGGCGAGCACCACCACGTACCGCTGCTGCTCAACCCGTTCGGCTACTCCGTATACCGAGGGAGCTGACGAGATGACCGACACCTCCCGCCCCTCCCGCCCCGCGGTCCTGGGCCAGAACCAGTACGGCAAGGCCGAGAACCGGGTCGTCAGGATCACGCGGAACGGCGCCACCCACCACATCAAGGACCTGAACGTCTCCGTCGCCCTGTCCGGCGACATGGAGGAGGTCCACTACTCCGGCTCCAACGCCAACGTCCTGCCGACCGACACCACCAAGAACACCGTGTTCGCCTTCGCCAAGGAGCACGGCATCGAGTCCGCCGAGCAGTTCGGCATCCACCTCGCCCGGCACTTCGTCACCTCCCAGGAGCCCGTCCACCGGGCCCGCATCCGCGTCGAGGAGTACGCCTGGGAGCGGATCGCCACCTCCGACGCCCACGAGGGCGAGCACTCCTTCGTCCGCAGGGGCCAGGAGACCCGGCTGGCGCAGGTCACCTACGACGGCGAGCGGTGGGAGGTCGTCTCGGGCCTGAAGGACCTGACGGTGCTGAACTCCACCGACTCCGAGTTCCGGGGCTACGTCAAGGACAGGTACACGACGCTGCAGGAGACCCGCGACCGTGTCCTCGCCACCTCGGTCGCCGCCCGCTGGCGGTTCCACTGGACCGACGACCGGCAGCCGATGCCCGACTGGGAGACCTCCTACGAGCGGACGAAGCAGCACCTGCTCCAGGCCTTCGCCGAGACCTACTCCCTGTCCCTGCAGCAGACGATGTACCGGATGGGCGCGCGGATCATCGACCACCGCGACGAGATAGCCGAGGTCCGCCTCTCCCTCCCCAACCGCCACCACTTCCAGGTGGACCTGGAACCCTTCGGCCTCGAGAACGACGGCGAGGACGGCGCCGTCTACCTCGCCGCCGACCGCCCCTACGGTCTGATAGAGGCCACGATCCTGCGGAACGGCTGTGAGGCGCTGATACCGGCGGACCTCACCAACCTCTGAGGGCAGAAGGGACGAACCATGGCAACAGCCCAGCGCAGCACCACCGAACGCGCGGTCACCGAACGCGTCGTCATCGAGAACTGCGCGATCGCGACCGTCGACGCGCAGGACACCGAGTACGCCTGTGGGCACCTCGTCCTCGCCGGCCACCGCATCGAGTCCCTCGGCGCGGGCCGGGCGCCCGAGGGACTGGAGAATGTCGTCCGCTGTATCGACGCCACCGGGCACCTGGCGACCCCCGGCCTGGTCAACACCCACCACCACTTCTACCAGTGGCTCACCCGGGGCCTGGCCACCGACCACAACCTGTTCGACTGGCTCGTCGCGCTCTACCCGACCTGGGCGCGCATCGACGAGCCGATGGTGGACGCGGCGGCCCGGGGGTCCCTCGCGATGATGGCCCGCGGCGGCGTCACCACCGCCGCGGACCACCACTACGTCTTCCCGCGGGGCACCGGCGACCTGTCCGGCACCCTCGTCCGCGCCGCCCGTGACCTGGGGGTGCGCTTCACCCTCGCCCGCGGCTCCATGGACCTCGGCGAGAAGGACGGCGGACTGCCCCCGGACTTCGCCGTGGAGACCCTGGAGGGCGCCCTCGCCGCGACCGAGGACACCGTCCGCCGGCACCACGACACCTCCTTCGGCGCCATGACCCAGGTCGCCGTCGCACCCTGCTCACCGTTCTCCGTCTCCACCGAACTGATGCGGCGGTCAGCCGAGTCGGCCCGCGAACTCGGCGTACGCCTGCACACCCACGGCTCGGAGACGGTGGAGGAGGAGAAGTTCTGCCACGAGCAGTTCGGCATGGGCCCGACCGACTACTTCGAGTCCACCGGCTGGCTCGGCGAGGACGTGTGGATGGCGCACTGCGTCCACATGAACGACTCCGACATCGCCGCCTTCGCCCGTACGGGCACGGGCGTCGCCCACTGCCCCTCCTCCAACGCCCGCCTCGCCGCGGGCATCGCACGCGTCCCCGACCTGCTGGCGGCCGGCGTCCCGGTCGGCCTCGGCGTGGACGGCACGGCGTCCAACGAGGCCGGGGAACTGCACACCGAACTGCGCAACGCACTGCTCGTGGGCCGCCTCGGCCCGCACCGCGAAACGGCCCTGACGACCCGCCAGGCGCTGCGCCTGGGCACCTACGGAGGCGCCCGAGTGCTGGGCCGTACCGCCGAGATCGGCTCGCTGGAGCCGGGCAAGCTCGCCGACCTGGTGCTGTGGCGGATGGACACCCTCGCCCACTCCTCCATCGCCGACCCGGTGGCCGCGCTGGTCCTCGGCGCGGCGGCCCCGGTCACCGCGTCGTTCGTGAACGGCCGTCAGATCGTGGAGGACGGTCGGCTCCGCACGGCCGACGAGGACGAGATCGCCCGCTCCACCCGCGCACAGGCCCGGCGACTGGCCCGGATCACCGACCGGGCCTGACCGCCTTCGGGGCGGCTACGCCAGAGCCGCCCCGACCTCGTCGCGCAGCCGGGGCAGCATGTCGTGGAACACCCCGGGGCAGAGGGTGTCGCCGTAGTCCTTGTGGCCGTAGAGCCGTGTGGCGGGGACGCCGTAGCGCGCGCAGGTGTACGCGCACAGGGCGACCAGCACCTCCCACTGCGCCCGCGGAGGCGTGGCCCCCGCGTGGTAGGAGCCCTCGTTGGCGATCCCGACGGCCTGGTCGTTCTGCCCGGAGGTGTGGGCGCCGAGGACGAAACCGCTCCCTGTGGTGAGGGCCTGGAGGCTGCCGTGCCGCCCCTCGGTGATCCAGCCGCCCCGGCTGACCAGGAAGTGGTAGCCGGTGTCGACCCAGCCGTTCTTGTCCATGTGCAGGTCCTGGACCCAGTGGGCGTGGGAGTGGGCCTGGGTGCGGGAGAAGTCGGAGGTGTTGGCGCTCACCGTGTGGTGGACGATGATCCGGTTCGGCCGGTACGACAGCCGGCTGATGCTTCCGCGCGGTGAACGGGCGCCCCAGGTACGGGTGTTGTCGATGTCCGGCTCGACGGGGTCGGCGGCCTTCGCGTGGGCGGAGCTCTGTGCCTGAGCGGTGCGCGGGAGGGCGGCGGCAGTGGCGGTGGCGGCGGTCAGGCCGGCCGCACCGGCGAGCAGGAGACGGCGCCGGAGCGCGTTCTCGGCGTTCACGATCGCTCCTCGGGGGAGACGGTGGGGGGAGAGACGGTGGGGGGAGACGGTGGAGCCGACGGGGTAGGCCGTCGGCTCCACCGCGTGAGCGCGTGCCGGGGGAGCGGCGAGGAGGGGGTCCTGCCGGTGCCGGAGCGGGTGCCGGTTACGTGTTGTTGGCGAGGGCCAGGAGCCGGTCGCGGGATCCGTTGAACTGGTTGCGGTCCACGGTGCCGGCGACGCCGCCGACCGAGCCGGTGCTGGTGTACTGCCACACCGTCCAGGTCGGGAAACCGCTCGGGATGGTCGGGGAGGACGCCGAGGTCCAGTGCGCCACCCACAGCGGGCTCTTGCTGTACATGCCGGTCCAGTTGCCGGTGCAGGTGTTCCACCAGCCGGACGTCGTGTAGATCACCGCGTCCCGGCCGGTGCGGGACTTGTAGGTGGTGTAGAAGTCGTTGATCCAGGTGCGCATCTGCGTGGTGGACAGGCCGTAGCACATGGCCCCGTACGGGTTGTGCTCGATGTCCAGGACGCCCGGCAGGGTCAGGTTGTCGCGTGACCAGCCGCCGCCGCTGGAGGCGAAGTAGTTCGCCTGGGTCGCGCCGTTGGAGACGTTCGGGAGCGCGAAGTGGTACGCGCCGCGGATCACGCCGGCGCCGTGTGCGGCCGGGTAGTTGGTGTTGAACCGCGCGTCCTTGTAGCTGGTGCCCTCGGTCGCCTTGATCCAGGCGAACTGGATGCCGGAGCCCCGCACCGAGGTCCAGTTGATGGCGCCCTGCCAGTGCGAGACGTCGATGCCCTGGACGCCGTCGGTCGGGGCCATGACGCCCATCGACGGCGGTTCCGCCGGGGCGTCGCCGTGGACCTGGGCGCCCACGCCCATGTACGCCTGGCCCGGCTCGACCTTGACGCGGTCCTTGCCGGGCTGGGGCGCGGCGGCGGCGCCGGCCGCGGTGGTCGCCGTCAGTGCGAGAGTCGAGACGAGGACGCCGAGCGCCGTGGCCGCCCGTCTGCGGGTGCCGGTCGAACGGCTGGGGAACGAGAACATGACTGCCTCCGGTACGCATGTGGGGATGAGAGCAGGAGGTGACCTCGGCCGGTGCCACCTGGGCAGAGCCGTGCTGTTCCGTACTTTGACGTGCGCGCGTCATCAGTTAGGTATGGGGGTCTACGCGTGTAAAGCCCTCGCGGCCTCCTCTGGAGGTCTGGTCCTCTGGAGGTTCGGACGGCCTGGGGAATCGCCGTCCTGATGACGGAAACTTTCACGCCGTGAAAACGCGGTGAGGGCGAAAGCGGCCCGAGCGCGGCGGCCGGATGCTCGGGGCGAGCGGGATCCCGCCCCGTGCGCCGGCGCCGTCCTACAGCCCGAACATGCCCGGGTCCTCGGCCAGTTCCCGGAAGACGTCCTGCGGGCTCGGCACCAGTGTGCGTTCCTTGAGGTCCAGGACGCCGCCGACCGCCGTGATCTCGGCGGCGACCGTGCCGTCCGCCTTGGTGATGATCTGCTCGATGCGGAACGTCTTGCCGGTGCCCCAGGTGAAGGCGCAGCTCACGTCGACCTCGTCACCCGCGAGCAGCTCCCGCCGGTAGCGGATGGTGGTCTCCAGGGCGACCGGTCCCACCCCCTGCCCGAGGAGACCGGACTGCGTGATCCCGGCCTCCTGGAGCAGCGACCAGCGCGCGTGCTCCGCGTAGTTGAGGTACACGGCCTGGTTGAGGTGGCCCTGCACATCGGTCTCGTATCCGCGCACGGTCACCCGGACGGAAAACGGCTCGCTCACTGCTTCCCCTTCAGCCTGCTCGGTTCGTTGCCCTGACCACCGATCCTGGCACGCCCCTCACACCCGGCGCGGGGAGGCCAGCAGATACCGTGCCCGCGTCCTCGGCTCCGTGTACTCCCCGACCTGCCAGCCGGCCCGCTCGAGCGTGCCGGCGCAGGCCCGCAGCGCCGCACCGTCCGGTTCGTGCACGGCGACCGCCTCCGGCTGCGGGGTCTCCCGCACCCGGTAGCCGCCCTCGGCGTCCCCGACGGCCGGATCGTGTCCGGCGGCCTCCAGGGCGAGCGCGGCGGCCTGCACCAGATGCGCGCGCTCCCAGCCGCACGGCCGGTCGACGGCACCGTCGGGGTTGGTCATCCTGCGCAGCTCCAGCAGGCCCTGCCAGGCGCCGCGCACCTCCCGGAGGCGGGCCGGCCCGGTCCCGGGAACCGTGGCCTCACCACCGGTCCGCGCGGCGAACACCCCGGTGGCGGCGGGCTCGGGTGCGGGTGCGGGTGCGGGCCCGGGCTCCGCTTCCGTGTCCCGTGCCCGATGCCCCGCGGGCGTCAGGAAGTGGTGGTGCGGCGACCGCGGATGCCGGAAGGCGAGCCCACGCCTCACCAGCGCGGCAAGCTGCGCCTCCGTCCCCTTCAGGCGCCCGGTCACGGGATCGGCGCCCTCGACGACCCGCCGCAGCCCCGCACTCAACGCTCTCACCACCACAGCCCCCCGATCCCCGTCCGGCCGACCGGCCCTTCTCGATCTCTCGAAGACTACGACCGGGCACTGACACCCCCGGCGTCCGGAGCGTCGGCGCGATGCGTGCCGCTCCATGAGCAGGCCGTAGAATTCCGCTGTGGAGAACTCAGATCGTACGTCGCAGCCCGGAGCGGAACCGCGGAGCGCGGGCGGCAAACCCGCGCAGGGCCTGGAATCCGTGGAGAACGCCCTCTCCCTGCTGCTCCTGCTCCGCGCGCAGGGGCGCGTGCGGCTGAGCGAGGCCGCCGACGAGCTGGGTGTGGCCCGGTCCACGGCCCACCGTCTGCTCTCCACCCTGCGCGGACGCGGCTTCGCGGTGCAGGGTGCCGACAAGGTGTACCGGCCCGGCCCCACCCTCTACCGCCTGGGGATGTCCCAGCGCTCCGAGTACGACCTGGTGGAGACCGCCAGGCCACACCTGCTGTGGCTCAACAGCCGGCTCGGCGAGACGGTGCACCTGGCGGTCCGGGCCGGGGCCGAGGCGCGCATCCTGCACAGCATCGAGGGAACGCACGCACTGCGCGTCGGCAGCCGCGCGGGCGTGAGTCTGCCCGCGCACCTCTCCGCCGGCGGCAAGGCGCTCCTCGCCGACCTGGGCGTCTCCGAGCTCGCCGACATCTACGGCACCCGCCACGCGGCGCAGGCGGACACCGACCCCGAGACACTGCACCGCACCCTCGCGACCGTCCGCAGGCGGGGCTACGCCGTCAATATCGGGGGTACCGAGCGCGGCATCTCCGCGGTGGGCGCCGCCGTGCGGGAGCCGGGCGGCCGCGCCGTGGCGGCGATGATCGTCTCGGCCCCTTCGCTGCGCTTCACCCGCGCCCGCCTCGGCGAGGCGGCCGCTGTGCTCGGGGAGGCGGTGCGCCGCATGGAGGCGGCACTCTGAGCCGGTGGCCGGTGCCCGGTGGCCGCACACGGCCGATGCGGGGGAGCGCATGGTACGACGGCAGGCCCGTAGCGCAAAGAAATGCTCCCCCCTGTACCGCAGAGCGGAACTGCTGGACATTTTCATTGCTCTCTGCGCAACAGAGCTGCTTCCATGCTGGTCACCGATGGGTCATCTGCTTGTCGCCGGGAAGACGCCGGGGTCTGCGGAGCCGCCCACCGTGTCGGTGCTCCGCCTCGCGGCCCGCCCGGCTCCCTGCCCCCCCACCTCTCCGCGACAGGACGTGGCCGCATGACCACTGATGTTCAAGCCCCCGCTCCCGCCCGCGCTTCCGCCCGGCCCTCCGCTCCGGACCCGACGGACCGGCGCACCCGCGCCCTGACCCGTGCGGTCGTCGCCCTGTGTGCGGCGGCGATCACGGTCGAGGGGTTCGACCTCATCGTCTACGGCGTGGCGATGCCGTCGATGCTCGCCGACGCGAATCTGGGTCTCAGCAAGTCCCTCGCCGGAACTCTCGGCAGCCTCGTCTATCTGGGCATGCTCATCGGCGCCGTCGTCTGCGGGCCGCTCGCCGACCGTCTCGGCAGGCGTCGGCTCGTGCTGGCGTCGGGAGTGATCTTCACCCTGTTCACCGTCGGCTGTGCCATGGCCGCCACGCCCTGGCAGTTCGGTCTCTTCCGGCTGCTCGCCGGTATCGGCATGGGCGGTGTGATGCCGTCCTGCGTGGCCCTCGCGAAGGAGTACGCGCCGCGCGGCCGCTCCGCGCTGGTGGCGACCATCGTCCTCGCGGGCGTTCCGGTCGGCGGCGTGCTCGCCGCGCTCACCGCCGCCGCGTGGGGCGAGTCCCTCGGCTGGCGCGGTCTGTTCGGTGTCGGTGCGGCGCTGTCGACGCTGGTGTTCGTCGGCGTGTACGCCCTGCTGCCGGACTCGCGGCCCGGAGCGGCCGACGCCCCCGCCCCCCGGGCCACGTCCTCGACGGCGTCCGCCGACGGCCTTGAGCCCGGCGCTCCGACGGCCGAGGCGAAGCCCCTCTCCCCGGCCCGCTCCGTGCTGTCGGACGGCCGCGCCCGCACCACCGTGCTGTTCGTCGTCGCCAACTTCGCGGTGCTCCTGGCCTGGTACGGCCTGAACACCTGGCTGACCCAGCTGATGCGCGAGATGGACTACCCGCTCGGCTCGGCGCTGCAGTTCACGCTCGTGCTCAATCTGGGTGCCGTGATCGGCTCGTTCGCCATCGCCGCCGTCGCCGACCGGATCGGCCCGCGCTTCGTCACCATCGGCAGCGCGGCGCTCTCCTCGGTCGCCGTCGTCGGCCTGTCGCTGGGCGGCAACACCGCCGTCGTCCTCTGCCTGACCGCGCTCGCCGGTGTCGGTGCCCATTCGTCCCTGACCGTGCTCAACGACTGGGTGGCGTCCAGCTACCCGGCCTCGATCCGGGCCACGGCACTCGGCTACGTCTCGGGCTTCGGGCGCGCCGGCGCGATCGTGGCCCCCCTGCTCGGCGGCTGGATCCTGACGGCCTCTCTCGGCCCGACCACGGTCTTCTACGTCTTCGCCGCAGCCGCCGCCCTGAGCGCCGCGGCCCTCCTCGCCATCCCCCACCGCCGGGCCTGACGCCCCCGCCGCCGAGCGCGACGCCCCGTCTCCAGCAGGAGGCGGGGCGTCCTCGTCAGGGGGGAGGGGTCTCACCGCCACCGACCCGGCCGGACCGTACGGGAAGGCCGCCGATGCGACCGATCGCCGCCCCCAGGTCCTCCGCGTGGGGGCGTGAGGATGCGGAGGTGGTCGGGTCATCGGCGTCCGGAGGCGTACGGCAGGAAGGCGGCCCACTGCTGGGGGGGCGAAGGTCTGGCGGTGACGAGTCGGTCCACCTCGTCCTCGGAGAAGGCCGGCCGCCGGGACCCGAACACTGCCCGCAGGTACTCCTCGGTCTGCAACAGCCCATTCACCACGGAGTTGTCGTAGGCGCAGATCTCCACGGCCTCCGCCTCCAGCTCGGCCAAGTCCCGTACTTTCTTCGGGAACCGGGCCTTCTCCACATCATTCTTCAGCCCCGAGATCAGGTCGCCCGCGTCCAGCACCCGGTCCGCCGCATCGAGGAAGGACTCCGTCGGCGCCCGTCGTCCGCGCTCGACGGACGACACCTGCTCCTCGCTGTACCTGATGGCCGTCCCGAGACCGGCCTGGGTCATGCCCTCCCGCTCCCGGCACATCTTGATGACCCGCCCGACGGTCCGCAGAACGGCCGCCGACTCCTCGTCCGCGCCGTACGGTTCCACGCTTATGCCCCACACCTCCATGGGTCGCCCGTGCTCAACTCGCCGCCGGTGCGGGGCGTCACGCCTCAGGGCCCGGACAGAGCCGGACAGTGGGCGGACGGTGGCGTCGTGCACCCGACGGTGTGGTGTGAGGTCGCCTCACACCTCTTTCCGAGGGCGCCACTCTGGCTCCGACTCCGCGCGCACCGACTAGGTGCGCACCGCCTCTGTTCTCGTCATTTGTGCCCCTTGCTCCACTCGCGCCGCAGCAGCCCGTACACCAGTTCGTCGACGCGCCGCCCGTCGCGGTGGATGCTCTCGCGCATCACGCCCTCCCGAACGAAACCGGCACCTTCGAGCAGGCGCACGGAACGCGGGTTGTCGGCGAAGACCTCCGCGGTGATCCGCTCGAGTCCGAGCACATCGAAGGCATGACCGACCGCCTGTACCACCGCCTGATATCCGTAGCCGAGCCCCCACAGTTCCTTCTCGCCGATGACGATGCCCAGTCGGCACCGCTGATGCGCCTGCTCGATGAGCGCCAGGTGGAGGAATCCGATGGGCTCCGCGCGGCCGGCGAGGCCGATCGCGAGATGGACGATGTCCTCACTCGGCCGCATCCACCGCTCCAGCGTCGCGGCGACCTGTTCGCGGCTGTAAGTGCGTATCTCGTGGTCGCTCAGACGCTGGATCTCGAGGTCGTTCTTCCAGCGCAGCAGCGGTTCGAGACTTGCCGGGGTGTGGGGTCTCAACTCGACGACGGCGTCGCTCACCGGGGACGTCGGGCTGTCGTTCATCGGGTCTTTCGCTCCTTGACGAGTTCATGGGCACAGTGCATCGCGCTCTCGGCGGTCGTACGGTGTGCGGGGGCGGGCAGGACCTCCGGCACATCAGCGCTGACGACGGCGCAGTTGC
Organism: Streptomyces sp. GDS52; assembly: GCF_052246875.1. NCBI lineage: Bacteria > Bacillati > Actinomycetota > Actinomycetes > Kitasatosporales > Streptomycetaceae > Streptomyces > Streptomyces sp. GDS52. The sequence goes on along the minus strand of NZ_CM125966.1, from coordinate 1,049,429 downwards.
CCGCGAGCCAGGTCAGCACGTCCCCGGCCTGCTGGGAGAGGCCCCGAAGGGCTCCCGGCTGCCGGTGTCGGGCACGTGCACCGGGTCGAGTACGTCGATGTCCAGGCTGACGTGCACCTTTCTGCCCCGCAGCGCCGACAGGCCGGCCGGATCGACCCACCCACGCGTAGGAGGTGGAGCGGGCGGTCTTCATCCCCCTGCACAGCAGCGTGACCGGGTGGTTCACCTTCTCCGCCTGGATGAACCGGCATGTCTTGCTCACCGGTCGCTCTCCTTCGCGAAGAAGGCCGTCGCTTTTTTCAGGATCTCGATCGTCTTCGCCTGCTCGGCGGTCAGCTTACGCAGCCGCTTCAGCTCATCGTCCCGGTCGCCGGCGCTCTGCCCGGTCCGCCCTGCGACGGGCCGGATCCGGCGCCCTGAGCGGCATGGTCCTTCTTCACCCAGCCCGGCAGGGACTCCGAGCCGACCCCGAGCTCCCGGGCGACCTCGGTCACCGTCCGGCCCGACGACCGCACGAGTTCGATGGCATCCCGCTGGGTACTCGTCCGAGTACCGCTTCGTGCATGTGCTTCCCACCCGGCACTGCTTCCTCTGGGCTCTCACGTCCCGGTCTCCAACTGTCCGACATCAAGGGGAAGCTTCAACGGCGAGGCTGACCCATGAACTCGGGTTGCTGGTAGGGAGTCCACCAGCTGAGCAGGCCCCAGACGCCGAGCGCGAGCGCACCTGCCGCGATCACGGCCGCGAGCCAGGGGCGGCGCAGTGCGCGCAGGGTGAGCAGCCAGGCGGTGAGCGGGACGAGCGCGCCGCCGACGGCGATGAGCGGGAGGTCGACGTAGAGGACGCTCAGGTCCCGGTGCATGCCTGCGAACCCGCCGTCGACGCTGACCCGCGCCTTCGGGGCCCAGGCGAGTACGGCCGTGATGGCGCCCGCGGCCGCCAGGAGCATGCCGGCGCAGCCCGTTCTGTGTTCCCTCATACCTTGATCGGACGTGATCTTCCCGCCGGCGGTTCCTCCGGTCCCTACTGCCGGTATCCGCTCAGGAACCGGCCGATGCGGCCGATCGCCGCCTCCAGGTCCTCCGCGTGGGGGAGGGTGAGGATGCGGAAGTGGTCGGGGGAGGGCCAGTTGAAGCCGGTGCCCTGGACGACCTGGATCTTCTCCCGGAGCAGCAGGTCCAGGACGAACCTCTCGTCGTCGTGGATCTTGTGGACCTTGGGGTCCAGGCGGGGGAACGCGTACAGGGCGCCCTTCGGTTTCACGCAGCTCACGCCGGGGATCTCGTTCAACTTCTCCCAGGCCACGTCCCGCTGTTCGTGCAGCCGCCCGCCGGGCGCGGTCAGTTCGCGGATGGACTGGCGGCCGCCGAGCGCGGCCTGGATGGCGTACTGGGCGGGCGCGTTGGCGCACAGGCGCATGGAGGCCAGCATGGTCAAGCCCTCGAGGTAGTCCTTCGCGTGCTGCTTGGGTCCGGTCACCACCAGCCAGCCGGAGCGGAAGCCCGCCACGCGGTAGGTCTTCGACAGTCCGCAGAAGGTGAGCACCACCAGGTCGGGGGCGAGCGCGGCGGCCGAGTGGTGCACGGCGTCGTCGTAGAGGATCTGGTCGTAGATCTCGTCGGCGAGGACCATCAGGCCGTGCCGGCGGGCCAGGTCGAGGATGCCCTCGACGACCTCCTTCGGGTAGACCGCGCCGGTGGGGTTGTTGGGGTTGATGATGACCACGGCCTTCGTACGGTCCGTGATCTTCGAGGCCATGTCGTCCAGGTCCGGGTACCAGTCGGCCTGCTCGTCGCACAGGTAGTGCACGGCCTTGCCGCCCGAGAGGGTGGTCACCGCCGTCCAGAGGGGGAAGTCGGGCGCGGGGATCAGGACTTCGTCGCCGTCCTCCAGGAGCGCCTGGACGGCCATCGAGATCAGCTCGGAGACGCCGTTGCCGAGGAAGACGTCGTCGACGTCGACCTCCAGGCCCAGGGTCTGGTAGCGCTGGGCCACCGCGCGGCGGGCGGAGAGGACGCCCCGCGAGTCGGTGTAGCCGTGCGCCTGCGGCAGCATCCTGATCATGTCCTGGACGATCTCCTCCGGCGCCTCGAAGCCGAACAGGGCCGGGTTGCCGGTGTTCAGGCGCAGCACGCTGTGCCCCGCCTCCTCCAGCGCGTTCGCGTGCTCGATGACCGGGCCGCGGATTTCGTAACAGACCTCGCTGAGCTTGCTCGACTGCCGGAACTCCATGCGCCGCTTCCCCTCAAGTGTCCGGTGCTGATTGCTTGGTTTTACCAAGTGAGAGCTTGGAAAGTCCAACAACTTGTCTACACTGCGTCGCATGTCACCTCGCCGAAGCTACGACCAGTACTGTTCCGCCGCCCGTGCGCTCGACGCCGTCGGTGACCGCTGGACCCTGCTGATCGTCCGGGAACTGCTCGCCGGCCCGAGGCGCTACACCGACCTGCACGCGGACCTGCCCGGCGTCAGCACGGACGTGCTGGCCTCGCGGCTGAAGGACATGGAGCGCGACGGGCTGACCAGCCGCCGGCGGCTGCCCCCGCCCGGCGCGGCCTTCGTGTACGAACTCACCGATCGGGGGCGTGAGTTGACGCCGGTGCTCCAGGCGCTCGGCGCATGGGGGCAGGGCGTGCTGGGGGAGCGGCGGCCCACCGACGCGGTCCGGGCGCACTGGTTCGCGCTGCCGCTGCTGCGGGCCCTGGAGGGTGAAGGGCTGGACGAGGAGACGGGCGGGGGACTGGTCGAAGTCCGGCTGGACGAGGGAAGGTTCCACCTGCACGTCGGAGCCGGGAGCGGGGCCGTCTACGGCGACGGGCCCGCTCCCGGGGAGCCCGACGCCACACTGGCCCTCGACGCCGACACCTGTACGGCGATCAGCCGCGGCGAGGCGGCCGTGGCCGACGCGGTGCGGGACGGGCGGATCGAGGTGGGCGGCGACGGCCCGCTCGCCAAGGCACTCCGCGAGGCGTGACGGAAAGGCGACGGCACCGGCAACGCAAGGAGGCCCGCACGAGGCGGGCCTCCCGGGCAGGCGTCACGCGCTGCCGATGGTCACCTGTCGACTGGTCACCCGCCGACCGTCACGCACCCGGCGGTACCCGGGACGGCCGTCCCGACCCACGGGTCAGCCGGTAGCCGGCGACACCCGCCAGCGAGGCCAGCGCACCGCCCACCGCGGTCCACACCCAGCGGTCGGACCACCAGCCGGAGGTCCAGCCGTCCTCGGGCTCGAGAGCGGCGAGTACGGCCGAGGGCGACTTCTCCTCGTCGCCCTCGCCGTCCGCCTCCGCCCGCAGCGCGATGCCCGGCACCAGCGGCTCGGCGAGTGAACCGTCCACCGCCGCGGCGCCGCCCATGTCCTTGGACTCGGCCCGGACCTCGACGTCCACCGACTGGCCCAGGTCGGACGCCGAGAGGTTCACCGCGGTGAGCCGGACGTAATACGTGCCCGGCAGCGGGTCGTCGGCCCACGGCTCCGACCAGGCGCGGACCGTGCGCAGCACACAGGCGAGCTCCACGGAGGCCGCGTCCGCCGGTGCCGTGCGGGTCTGGGCGCCGTACTGGCAGGCCTGGCGGCGGCGCAGACCGTCGTACACGTCGACCCGCCAGGTCTCGGCGGCGTGCGTCTCGGGCAGCTTCACCGTCGCCCGCACGGTGGGGCGTTGCCCCGCGTCCGCCGGGAACGACCAGTACAGGTAGTCGCCGACGGAGGCACGTGCCGTGGCGGTCTGCCCCTGCTCGAACTCCGTCGCGGTACGGAACGAGGTGCCCGCGCGGGTCGGCCCGGCCGCGTCCTCGGACGCACCGGGGGAGGGGGTGGAGTCGGCCGCCGCGGGGGCCACGGCGGCCGCGGCCAGACCGAACGTGAGCAGGGCGGCGCCCAACAAGCGGGTGATACGCATCAGTGGGTCCTCCAGACCGCGAGCCGCCAGCGGGACAGCCAGCCCCAGACGAGACCGGCGAGGAAGCCGGTGAGGACCAGCGCGCCGAGCAGCCACCAGCCCCGGCCCAGGCCGAAGGAGGCCACGTCGCTCGACTCGCCCGGACCCTCGACGACGTCGATGGTCAGTTCCAGCGGCAGACCGGGCGTGGTCTTCACACCGGAGCCCGGCGAGAACGAGTTGGTCACCGCCAGGCACACCGTCTCGGTGGCCGGCTTGCCGCCGTCGTCACCGTTGTCGTCGTCGGCGTCCGATGCGGGCTTCGGGTAGCGCAGGCCGGTGGACAGGACGTCCGTACGGCCGTTGCCCGTGGCCTCGCCGCGGACGATCTCCCGGTCGTGCACCGTGACGGCCCGCAGCAGCACGCCGTAGTCCGGGTTCACCGCCCGGTCGGCCGCCACACTCACCGACGCGCGCAGTTCCTGGCCGGCCGGTACGTCCACGCGGTACCAGCGCTGCTGCCCGAACTCCTCGCGGTCCGTGTAGAGACCGGACTTCAGCGTCGGCGCCTTGGCGCAGGACGCGGCACCCTCGGTCGCGACCGGCGTCACCACCGGCTCGGCCGCACGGTCCACCAGCTCGTTGACCCGGTCGGCGAGTTCGTCCTGGTGCTGGACCGAGGTGTAGGTGCCGCCGGTCGCCTCGGCGATGCAGCTGAGCTGCCGGCTCAGCTTGGCGTTCGGCACCAGGCCCAGGGTGTCGATGGTCAGGCCGATGCCCTTGGCCGCGATCTCCCGGGCCACCTCGCACGGGTCGAGCGGGGCACAGGTGTCCTCACCGTCGCTGATCAGCACGATGCGCTTGGAGCCGTTGCCGTCCTTGAAGTCGTCCGCCGCCTGCAACAGGGCGGGGCCGATCGGGGTCCAGCCGGTCGGGGTGAGCGTGGCCACCGCCGTCTTGGCCTCCGTACGGTCCAGCGGACCGACCGGGTAGAGCTGTGCGGTGTCCTTGCAGCCCTCCTTGCGGTCGTCGCCGGGGTAGTCGGCGCCGAGGGTCCGGATCCCCAGCTCGACCCCCTCCGGCGTCGCGTCCAGCACCTCGTTGAACGCCTGCTTCGCCGCCGCCATCCGGGACTGGCCGTCGATGTCCTTGGTCCGCATCGAACCGCTCACATCGAGGACGAGGTCGACCTGGGGCGCGTCCTGGCCCGTGGGTTCGCCGGCGGCCGCCGCGGTCGGGAAGGTGAGCCCGGCCGTCAGAGCGGCGAGCAGGACACCGACGCCCGCTGCCGGCCATTTTCTTCTGATCATCGAGGGATCCTATTGATCGGAGGCGGCCCGTCCCGAAGCGGGGCCCGCAAGGCCCCTATACCTGGAGGGGATTGGGAAGTTCGGCCCATTCGTCCCCGGCTGCGCGGGGGGACAGCCGCATCAGCGTCAGGGCCTTGGCGGGCAGCGGTTCGCCGAGCAGGGCGGCAAGGTCCGGGGTGCGCGGCAGATCCCGTACGGCCGTCTCCAGCGCGGCCCGGAGTGCCGGGCCCGAACCCGTCGTACCGGCCAGCGCACCCGCGACCAGCGACCCGAACAGCTTCCGCCGCAGGGCGCGTTCGTCGTCCGTGACCATACGGGCGGGCAGCTCGGGCACCGGGACGCCGTGTCGTGTCAGCCGCTCGGGACTGACCCGCAGATCGGCCAGATCGCGGTAGACCAGCCGCACCGGCTCCCCGTCCGGCTCCAGCACCACCAGGAGGTTCTGACCGTGCGCCTCCAGCGCCACGCCCAGATCGAGCAGCCGCAGCCCGACCGTGAGGGCGAGCCGCGCGAACCGGGCCCTCCAGGCGGGGGAGCGGGACACCCCGGTGGCCGCCAGCGCCGCCACCGGGACCACCCGCTCCCCGGCCGACACGTACTCCTGCGGCGACTCGCGCACCACGGCCGCCAGATCGGGGGAGCCGGCCGCCGCGGCACCCAGGGTGCGGGTGATGTGCAGCAGCCCGCCGGTCCGCGCGGCCACCGACTCCCCGAAGGCGGACAGCACCGCGGACGCGGCGACCGAACCGAGCGAGATGTCCCGCACCGAGGACGTCAGCCGCGTACTCAACGCCGTCTTGACGTGCGGGCCTTCGGGCAGGGCGAGGGTGCGCAGCGCCATCAGCGGATGCGCGGCGACCCGCCGGGCGGGGCCTTCCCGCTCCTCTTTTCCGGGTTCTCCGGGCTCTCCCCGCTTGAGCACATGCGCCGCTTGCCAGGGATGCACGGGGATCACCACCCGCCCCCCGTCCCGCAGCCACTCCGGCCAGACCCCCGTCACCAGACAGCCGTCGGCCGGTACCGGTACCAGCCCCAACTCCACGACCGGCCGGTGCTCGGGCCCGTACGCCAACTGCTCGGCGACCGAGAAACCGGGCCGGGAACGGCAGTTGGGATGGAACGGATGCCCGTCGACCACCCGCTGCTCCCACTCCCAGTCCCACCGGGGCCACCCGTCCGGGCCACCCGCCGGCTCGCCCGCCCGGGACAGCGCCAACGAGGCGGCACTGTGAGCGAGTTCGACGGCGAAGGCCGCCGAGCGCGGTACGGCGAGCCGCGTCATCAACAGCGCCGGATCCTCGTACGCCACCTCGTCCAGGTGGACGACGGTGACGTACGCGGCGGTCGCATACGGATCCGGTCGCGGGCCGTGCAGCCGCCGTCCGTCCGCCAGCCGCAGGGTGAGCCCGTCCCGGTGCGGCTCCCGGCCGGTGATCCACGGCAGCGGATCGTGCGCGAGGCCGCGCCACAGCCGGGTCAGCACGGCAGCGCGGGCCCCTGGCAGCGCGGCCGCGTACCGGGGCAGCAGAGCAGGCCGTACGGCGGCCAGCCCGTCGGCGATCTCGGCCTCGGCGGTGGGGGGACGGTGCACGGGCGGGCTCCTCGGGTACGCACAGCGTTGCGGGACGAACAGGCGGTCCGCGACGGACATACTGATCGTCCCCGTCCGGACAGACCGTTGGGAAACAGTGGAACGCGTGGACCTCATGCCCCCGCCCGCAGACGACGACGCGGCGACCGGCGCCCACCACGCCGCCGGGCTCGCCGCCCGCGCCGACGCGTACGCGGCCGTACCGCTGCTGAACTGCCTGCTGCGCGAGGTGGCACACCCCGTGCCGGACGCGGACGCAGGCCCGGACGTCCGGACGTACCGCCTGCCCGGCGTCGACCGCCTGCTGCGGGTCCGCGGCACCCGCCGCCCCGCCGCACCCGAGGTCCGCGTGGACGACGCCTGGCACCGCGTGGACCACACCGACCTGGTGAAACTCGTCGCGGAGGAGCTGCGCCGGCACACCGGCCTGCCCAACCACGAGCTGCCCGCCGAGATGACCGACAGCAGGGACGCGGTGGCCGCGCTGCTCGCGGCACGGACCCGGACGGCTCCGCCCGTCGACCCCTACCTCCGCTCCGAACAGTCCCTGCTCACCGGCCACACCCACCACCCCGCCCCCAAGGCGCGCGGCGGCGGCCCCACGGCGAACTGGCTGCCGTACGCGCCGGAGGCGTACGCCCGCTTCCCGCTGACGCTGCTCGGACTGCGCGAGGACACGGTCGTCGAGGAGGGCGACACCTCGGCCCTCGACCGGCTCGGCACCGCCCCGCCCGGTTACCGCCTGCTGCCCGCCCACCCCTGGCAGCTGGAGCTGACGGCCCGGGCCCTCGCCCCTGCCTTCGCCGACGGCCGTCTGCTCCGACTGGGCACGACCCCGTTCCCGACCTGGCCCACGGCCGCGATCCGCACCGTGTACGCACCCGCACGCGACCTGTTCCTGAAGTTCAGCCTCGACGTCCGCATCACCAACGACATCCGCCGCCTGTGGCGCCACGACCTGCTGAAGCTCCGCAGGACCGACACGGCGGTACGCGAGGCGTTCGCCGCCTTCGACAGCCCGGCGGCCTGGCTCAGCGACCGCGGTCACCGCACCGCGGACTTCGCCTTCGAGGAACTGGCCGTGGTCGTCCGCGACGGCCTGCGCGACCACCTGCTCCCCGGCGCGACCCCCCACCTCGCGGCCGCCCTGGCCGAGGAGTACGACGGCAACCCGCTCACCGCCACCGCGACCCCCGCCACCTGGTGGGAGGCCTACCTGGCCCAGGCCGTCCCCCCGGCCCTGACCGCCTTCGCCCGGCACGGAGTCGTCCTGGAGGCACACCTGCAGAACACCCTGATCGCCGTCGACACCGACGGCACGCCCGTACAGGCCCTGTACCGGGACGCCGAGGGTGTGAAACTCCTGCCGGAGGTGCCCAGGGCGGCGGGCTGGGAACGCCTGGTGTACTGCCTGATCGTCAACCACCTGACCGAGATCGCCGCAGCCCTCACCGAGCACCATCCCGGCCTCGACCCCTGGCCCGCCGTACGCCGCGAACTGGCCCGCCACCCCCTCCCCGAGACCCCCGCCCTCCTCACCGCCCCCACCCTCCCCGCCAAAACCAACCTCCTCCTCCGCTGGACCGACGCCGACGGCGCCGCCGCCCGCTACCGCCCGATCCCCAACCCACTGGCGGACGTGCAGCCATGACCGCCCCCCGCCCCGCAGCACGGTCGTGCCCCTTTACGTGGTGCAGGTGATCAGCAGCCTTTTCGAAGGGAGAAGGAGTGTGTTCTGCGGGTGGTCTGAGGGCGTCTGTCGAGCGAGCACGGCGGAAGCGTGGATGACGGTTACGGGTGTGGTGGGCGGCGCCATAGTGATCGGCCGCATGGGGGGTGTGAGCGAGGGGGCTCCCGTGCTGGGGGCCTGGGGGTGAGCCACACATGGACCGGGCGGTAGGTGGTGGTGGCGGCCATGTCGGTGGGCTTCGGTGCGTCCTTAGGGTCGTCACGTCGATGGATGCCGGGGCACACGAAGGCCACACCCTGTGCGTGTTCCGGCTGTTCGGGGCGGTACGCGCCCCTTGATGGAGAGGGGCCGTATGGGGCTGGACAAAACGGTCGGCAGCGTGGACGAGGCAGTGGCGGACATCCCCGAGGGGGCGTCGCTGGCCGTCGGCGGGTTCGGCCTGTGTGGCATACCGAGCGCGCTGATCGCCGCACTGCTGCAGCGGGAGGCCGGCGGGTTCAAGGTGGTCTCCAACAACTGCGGGGTGGACGACTGGGGGCTGGGGCTCCTGCTGCGGGCCGGCCGGATCGCGCGTATGACCAGTTCGTACGTGGGCGAGAACAAGGAGTTCGCCCGCCAGTACCTCAGCGGGGAACTGGAGGTGGAGCTGGTGCCGCAGGGCACGCTGGCCGAACGCCTGCGGGCCGGCGGGGCGGGCATCCCGGGGTTCTACACACCGGCCGGGGTCGGGACGCAGATCGGGCAGGGCGGACTGCCCTGGCGGTACGGCGCGGACGGGCAGGTCGCGGTGGCGTCGCCGCCGAAGGAGACCCGGGTCTTCGACGGGCGGGAGTACCTGCTGGAGGAGGGCATCAGAACCGATTACGCCCTGGTGCGGGCGGCCGTCGGGGACCGGCACGGCAACCTGGTGTTCCGCTCCTCGGCCCGCAACTTCAACCCGTTGGCCGCGATGGCCGGGCGCGTCACCGTCGCCGAGGTCGAGCAGCTGGTGGAGCCGGGCGAACTGGACCCGGACGAGGTGCACCTGCCGGGGGTGTTCGTGCAGCGGGTGGTCCGGGTCCTCCCCGACGACCCGACCGCCACCCGGCGGATCGAACGACGGTGTGTGCGGACCGAACAGGAAGGCGGTGCCTGACATGGCGCTCACGCGCGAGCAGATGGCGGCCCGGGCGGCCCGCGAACTGGTGGACGGAACGTACGTCAACCTCGGCATCGGCCTGCCGACACTGATCCCGAACCACCTTCCGCCGGGAGTCGAGGTGGTGCTGCAGTCCGAGAACGGCATTCTCGGCGTCGGCCCCTACCCGCTCGAGGAGGAACTCGACGCGGACCTGATCAACGCGGGCAAGGAGACGGTGACCACCCTGCCCGGGGCGTCGTTCTTCGACTCCGCGCTGTCCTTCGGCATGATCCGCGGAGAGCACATCGACGCCGCGGTGCTGGGCGCCATGCAGGTGTCGTCCTCGGGAGACCTGGCGAACTGGATGATCCCGGGGAAGATGATCAAGGGCATGGGCGGTGCCATGGACCTGGTGCACGGGGCGCGCCGGGTCATCGTGCTGATGGAGCACACCGCCAAGGACGGCAGCCCCAAGCTCGTCGAGCGGTGCGAGCTGCCGCTGACCGGCACCGGGGTCGTCCAGCGCGTCATCACCGATCTCGCCGTCATCGACATCACGCCGGAGGGCTTCTCGCTGGCCGAACTCGCTCCCGGTGTCGGCGTCGACGAGGTACGCGCCGCGACCGGGGCCGACCTGCGCGTTCCCGAGCGGCTGGAGACGGTCGCCGGTGTCTGAGTAGCAGATGCCTCCCGGCGGCACAACCGGTTCGGGTCCACATCGTGGCAGGCAGGCTGTGGTGCTCCCTGCCATATCGTTGCACGTTCAACGGACCCTACGGTGCCGGACACCGGGCCGCTCCGGCCGACCCACGCCCATGGAGCGACCCGGTGTCCCCACTGCACCGAGGAGCCGCCATGCAACCGTCGCCTTTCCGGGGCGCCGTCGCCCCGCTGTCCCGCGCTTCGTCCGCGCCGCCCGCCGATCCGCTGCCGCGCCCGGCGGGGCGCGGGTGGCGCGGACCGCTGTCCCGTCTCGTGGCCGTCGTGGTCCTCGCCCTCGTGGCCGCCCTGGTCGGTCCGGCGCCGACCGCTCAGGCCGCGGTCGGCCTGACCCGGGTCACCGACTTCGGCGCCAACCCGGGCCAGCTGAACATGTACGTCTACCGGCCCGCGTCCCTGCCCGCCGAGCCGGCGGTGGTGTTCGCGCTGCACGGCTGCAGCCAGAACGCCCAGATGTACGCCGACAACTCCGGTCTGCCCGAACTCGCCGACCGGCACGGGTTCCTGGTGGTGTTCGCCGAGACCACGTTCTCGAACCACATGAACAAGTGCTTCAACTGGTACCAGAGCACCGACATCCGCAGGGGCCAGGGCGAAGCCGCGTCGATCCGGCAGATGGCCGCGTACGCGGTCTCCGCCTACGGCGCGGACGCCGGGCGGACCTACGTCACCGGCCTGTCCGCCGGTGGTGCCATGACGTCGGTGATGCTCGCCATGTACCCGGACGTCTTCCAGGCCGGCGCGGTCGTGGCGGGTCTGCCCTACGGTTGCGCCGGCGACGTCATGGCCGCCCTGAAGTGCATGGACCCCGGAGTCGACCTGACGCCGGACCAATGGGCGAAGCGGGTCCGCGACGCCAACCCCTCGTGGTCCGGACCCTGGCCCCGGGTGGCCGTCTGGCACGGTGACAACGACCCCACGGTCCTCCCGCGCAACGCCGACGAGCTGCGCGACCAGTGGACCGCACTGCACGGCCTGTCCCAGAAGCCGACCCGCACGTCCGTGATCGGCCCGAACTCCACCCGGCACGAGGAGTACGCCGCCGCGGACGACTCGGTGGCCGTCGAGGTGAACCGGGTCCCGGACATCGGGCACGCCACGCCGGTCGATCCCGGCAGCGGGCCCCAGCAGTGCGGCAGCACCGGCACCGTCAACTTCCAGGCCTCCATCTGCTCCAGCCACTGGATCGCCCAGTTCTTCGGCCTGACGGAACCCTTCGAGGACGACAGGCTGCCGGCCCCGACCGGCCTGGCCGCGACCGACACCACCGACACCACCGTCCGCCTGAGCTGGAACGCCGTCGACGGCGCCGGCGACTACGTCGTCTACCGCGACGGTGCCCCGGACCCGCTCGCCACGGCAGGCGCCACGTCCTACACCGACACCGGCCTGACCGCGGGCTCCTCCCACACCTACGCGGTCGCCGCCCGCGATGCGGACGGCAGGCCGGGACGGTCCTCCGGCGCGGTCACCGTGCGGACCACCGGGGGTGAGACCGCCTGCTGGACCGCCACCAACTACGCCCACGTCCAGGCGGGACGCGCCACCACCAGCGGCGGCTACACCTACGCCAAGGGCTCCGGACAGAACATGGGTCTGTACAACGTGTTCGTCACCCGCACCCTGAGGGAGTCGCCCGTCGGCCACTTCACCGTCGCGGACGGAACCTGCAACTGACGCAGGGCGCAGGGCCGGTCATGACCGTGGACGCCTCCCCGCACCCCCCGCGGTCCCGTGCCCGTCATGGTGGCGGCCCGGAAGCCGCCGCCGTGTCGGCCCCGGCGCGGTCGGTCGGCCACCGACCGCGCCGTCGGCCCCTCCTGCCCTGCCGGCGATGGCCGCCGCGGGGCCCGGTCCACGGAGCACGTCATGCCACGCCTAGCCTTGTGGATGGGGTCGCTACAGAAGCAGCCCTTACTGTGTGGGTCGCATACATAGGTGTGTCTGGGCGGCGTCCGTACTGTTTCCGGCCATGACAAGCGAATTCCCTCCTCCCACCGCCCACTCGGCGCCGTCCGGCGCCGGCGTGGACCTGACGTCCCGGACCGCTCTGGTCACCGGTGGCGGCAGCGGCATCGGCAAGGCGTGCGCCACGGCGCTGGCCGCCGCGGGTGCCACCGTGCACGTGGTCGACCGGGACGCCGATTCGGCCAAGGAGGTCGCCGCCGGGATCGGGGGCGAGGCGCACGTGGTCGACCTGGCCGACCCGGCCGCGATCGAGACGCTGCCGACCGAGGTCGACATCCTGGTCAACAACGCCGGCCTGCAGCACGTGGCGCCCCTGACCGAGTTCCCGCCGGAGCGGTTCGCCCTCATCCAGCAGGTGATGGTCACCGCCCCGTTCCTGCTGATGCGCCGTAGCCTGCCGCACATGTACGCGCAGGGCTGGGGCCGGCTGATCAACATCTCCAGCGTCCACGGACTGCGGGCCAGCGCCTACAAGTCCGCCTACGTGACCGCCAAACACGCGCTGGAGGGCCTGAGCAAGGTGGCCGCGCTCGAGGGTGCCGCCCACGGTGTGACCAGCAACTGCATCAACCCCGGCTACGTCCGCACCCCTCTGGTCGAGAACCAGATCCGCGACCAGGCCGCCGCGCACGGGATCAGCCCCGACGACGTCCTGACCGATGTGCTGCTGACCCGCTCCCCCATCAAACGCCTGCTGGAGGCGGAGGAGGTCGCCGCGGCCGCGCTGTGGCTGTGCGCCGACCACAGCAGTTACATCACCGGTACCTCACTGCCCCTCGACGGCGGCTGGGGAGCCAGCTGACCCGCCGCACCGGGCGCCGCCCCTGCGCCGCCCCGCCCCAAGACCGCCCCCCACGCCCGTCCCCGCACCCACGCCTCACCCGAGAATCGGTGAACCCATGTCCGAGACCACAACCGCCAAGCCGGGCGAGCCCCGCTCCGGCGGCATCGCCCGCATCGTCGGAGCGAGTCTGATCGGCACCACCGTCGAGTGGTACGACTTCTTCCTCTACGGCTCCGCCGCCGCGCTGGTGTTCAACACCCTCTTCTTCCCCAGCAGCGACCCGCTGGTGGGCACGCTGCTCGCCTTCATGACCTACGCGATCGGCTTCCTGGCCCGGCCGATCGGCGGCATGGTCTTCGGGCACTACGGCGACAAGATCGGCCGTAAGAAGCTGCTCGTGCTCAGCCTGCTGATGATGGGCGGCGCCACCTTCGCCATGGGTCTGCTGCCCACCTACGGCAGCATCGGCGTCGGCGCCCCGATCCTGCTCACCGTCCTGCGCCTGATCCAGGGCTTCGCCCTGGGCGGCGAATGGGGCGGCGCCGTGCTGATCGTCTCCGAGCACGGGGGCGACAAGCACCGCGGCTTCTGGGCCTCCTGGCCGCAGTGCGGCGTCCCCGCCGGCAACCTGCTGGCCACCGCCGTTCTCGCGGTGCTGGCCTCCGTCCAGTCCGAAGCGGCGTTCCAGTCCTGGGGCTGGCGCATCCCCTTCCTGCTCTCCGGCGTCCTGGTCCTGATCGGACTGTGGATCCGCGTCTCGGTGTCCGAGTCCCCGGTCTTCCTCGCCGCCCAGGCCAAGGCCGAAGCGTCCGCCGTCCAGGGGGCCAAGGAGGAACCGCCCGTCGTCGAGGTCTTCCGCCGCAGCTGGCGCGAGGTGCTCGGGGCCATCGGCGTCCGGTTCGGCGAGAACATCTCCTACTACATCGTGACCTCCTTCCTGCTGGTCTACGTCACCACCCACCTGGAACTGCCGAAGAGCACCGCGCTGAACGCCGTCCTGATCGCCTCGGCGGTCCACTTCGTCACCATCCCGCTGTGGGGAGCGCTCTCCGACCGCATCGGCCGCAGGCCCGTGACGCTGATCGGCGCGGTCGGCATGGCCGGCTGGGCGTTCGCCTTCTTCTCCCTGGTCGACACGGAGTCCTTCACCGTGATCACCCTCTCGGTCACCGTGGGCATGCTGCTCCACGGCGCCATGTACGGACCGCAGGCCGCCTTCATCTCCGAGATGTTCGACACCAAGGTCCGCTACTCCGGGGCCTCCGTGGGCTCGCAGCTCGCCTCGATCCTCGCCGGCGCCCTCGCCCCGATCATCGCCGTCGAGCTCCTCAGGCGCTTCGGCACTTCGACGCCCATCGCCCTCTACCTCGCGGCCGCCTCGGTGGTCACCGCCGTCACGGTCCTCGTCATCAAGGAGACCCGCGGCCGTGACCTGACCGTCTCGATCGCGGACGAGCCGTCGGACCGGCAGCGGCAGGGGGCATCGGTCGCCGGCACCGACCGGGGCTAGAGGCCCAGAGGCCCAGAGGCCACCGTGTCGCGGTCCGCCCCGTGCGAGAGTGAACGGGCGGACCGCGGCATGCCCGTCCGCAGACACCGCGCCCGCCGCGCGGGCCCGCCACAGCCCATCCACACACCAGCCGCACACGCTGGAGGGAGGACCGCCCCATGCCCCCCGTGAGCCCCGCGACCGTCGGCGGCGACCCCTCCCACACGGCGACGGCGGCACTCCGGCAGCTGCTCGACCTGCTCGCCGCCGACGCACCCGCCGAACGCCTGGCCCAGCCCGCGGTCCGGGCCCGCGCGGCCGGAGCCGACCCGAGCGAGCAGGCCGTCCTCGACGAGGCCACCCGGACCGCGCTGGACATCCACCGGACCCTGACCCAGCGCCGGCGCCGGGAGGCCGAGCTCGCCGCCCTCTTCGACACCGCGAGCGACCTGGCCGCACTGCGCGACCCGGACGCCGTACTGCGGGCCATCGTGCACCGGGCCAGAACCCTGCTGGGCACCGACACCGCGTACATGACGCTGAACGACCCCACGGCCGGCGACACGTTCATGCGGGTGACCGCCGGCTCGGTCTCCGCCAAGTTCCAGCAACTGCGCCTCGCCCTGGGGGAAGGACTCGGTGGTCTGGTCGCACAGACCGCCCGCCCCTACGCGAGCCCCGACTACCGCACCGACCGCCGTTTCAAGCACACCGGAACCATCGACGAGGGCGTCGACGAGGAGGGCCTGCGCGGCATCCTCGGCGTCCCCCTGCGCGTCGGCCGGCGGGTGATCGGCGTCCTGTTCGCCGGAGACCGCGCCCCGCGCGAGTTCACCCCCGAGGCCATCGCCCTGCTCTCCTCCCTGGCCGACCACGCCGCCGTGGCCATCGACGGCGCCCGCCTGCTGGAGGAGACCCGCTCCGCGCTGGTCGAGCTGAACGCCGCCAACGAAACGGCCCGGGCCCACAGCGAAGACCTGCACCGCGCGGCCGACGCCCACGACCGGCTCACCGACCTGGTCCTCAGAGGCGGCGACGTCGACGACGTCACCCGCGAGATCGCCGCCCTCCTCGGCGGCGGCCTGGCCGTGCACGACGCGGACGGCACCGAACTCGCCCGCCTGGGCACCGGCCCGGTCCGCCCGCCCGAACAGGGCATCGAAGCCTCCCGCCGAGGCGGCCGGGCCGTCCCCGTCGGCGGCAACTGGGTGTGCGCCGTCCTGGCCGGCCCGGAACTCCTCGGCAGCCTGGTGCTCACCGGCCGGGCCGACCTCACCGACGCCGACCGGCGCCTGTTCGAACGGGCCGGCATGGTCACCGCCCTCCTGCTGCTCCTGCGCCGGTCCGTGGCCGAGGCCGAGGACCGGGTGCGCGGCGAACTCCTCGACGACCTGCTCACCGCCCAACCCCCCGGAAGCCACCGCAACACCGGCAGCCTGACGCTGCGCGCCAGGAAGCTGGACATCAACCTCGCCCAGCCGCACGCGGTACTCGTCCTCAACTGCGACCCGGACCTGCGCTCACGCCTGCTGACCGAGGCGGCACGCCGTGCCCGCACGCTCGGCGGCCTGGCCGGCACCCGCAACGGGCACACCGTCCTGCTCGCCCCCACCCCGACCCCGGGTCCCCTCGCCCAGGAACTCGCCCAAGGCCTCTCCCGGGGCCTGGGCACCCCCGTCACCGTCGGGGCAGCCGGCCCCGGCACGGCCCCCGAACACCTCCCCGGCACCTACGACGAGGCACGCCGCTGCCTGGAAGCCCTCGAAGCACTCGGCCGCACCGGCACCGGCGCCGGTCTGGCCGACCTCGGCTTCCTCGGGGTGCTCCTCGGCGACCGGGCGGACATCCACGGATACGTGGACCGCGTCCTGGGCCCCGTCCTCGCCTACGACGCCCAGCGCGGCACCGAACTCGCCCGCACCCTCGGCGCCTACTACGACCACGGCGCCAGCCTCGCCAAGGCCAAGGACGCCCTGCACGTCCACGTCAACACCGTGGTCCAGCGCCTCGACCGGGTCGCCCAACTCCTCGGCCCCGACTGGAACACACCCGGCAGGGCCCTGGAGATCCAGGTCGCGCTGAGCCTGCACCACCTCGCCCGGAACCGGAATCCCGGCCACTGAGCCGGATCCGGCGATCGGCGCCGTGGGTCCGATCTCCAGATCGAAAGCGGGAGTCGAGAGATCCAAGGGCCGCCTTGTGCCATGCCTCGATCATGGCTGACCGAGAAGCCCGGGACAGCGGGCCGCAGGCCGATCGAGCCCACTCGGCGCGTGTGCGGGACCACCTGCCCGGCGGCGAGAACCACTGTCCGGTGGACGGCCGGGCCGGCGAACCGATCCCCCCGGAACTTCCCCGACTCCGCGGCCGTCACCCGCGAGCAGGGCCACGTCGCCGGGGCGGTGGGCCTGAAGAAGCTCTGAAGAAGCGGAGCCCGGAGCGTGAACCCGAGGCGGTGACCGTCGTGTTCACGCTCCGGGCCGCGGGGGCGGAACCGAAGGCGTCGACACCGGGACCGGGCCGGTGCCGGCCGGACTCCCGCGTCCGGCGCGTCTCACCACCCGCCCGAAGCGGGTGTCGAGGCCCGCACGGCGTCCGCGACTTCGCCGGCGGCCGGCGGGTACAGGATCGAGTAGTGGTTGGTGTCGCCGATGCACCGGGTGGGCATCCGGTCGGGGTCGAGGGCGGCCGCGGCGACACGGGCCGGATCGTAGAGGCCCTGCGGTTCGTCGAGCAGGCCGCGTTCGGCCCACAGCAGGGTGCCGTGCACCTGCGGCTGATGGACGGCGGCCAGGACTTCGGGGTCACCGAGCACACCGGCGCCGTCCGCGCGTACCGCGTCGAGCACGCAGCTGCTGCGCAGCTCGGGTGAGCGGCCCGTGAGGTCGCGGTCGACGTAGGCGGCCAGCTGCGGGCTCCAGTGCGGGCCGAGCGCGGGGTGGGCCCGGAAGAACTCGAGGTAGGCCTCCCGGTCTTCGAAGGTCATCGACAGCCGGTCCATCGCCGGGCCGATGACGGCCTGCAGCAGTGTGTCGATGTCGGTGCCCGGGGGAGCGGGGAAGCCCAGGCCGCCGTCGACCAGGACCACGCGCGGGAAGCGCTCCGGGTGCCGGGCGGCGGCCAGGGCGGCGACGAAAGCGCCCATGGAGTGGCCGAGGAGCACCGCCTGCCGCCGGCCGAGGTGGTCGAGCAGCGCGAGGACGTCGCGGACGTGGGCGGTCAGGCCGTACGGGCCGGGCAGAGCCGCGCTGGCGGCCCGGCCCCGCAGGTCGGGAGCGTGGAAATCGGCGTCGGGCAGCGCTTCGGCCACGGCGGTGAAGGCCAGGGAGTTGGCGGTGATGCCGTGCAGCGCGATGACCGGCGGGCCGTCGCCCGGCCACCGGGTGACGGCGAGTTCGCCGCCGTCCACCGGGACGGTGAGACTCTGCACGACGCCTCGGACGGACGCGGTCATGAACTCCTCCTCCGGCCCAGGGCGGTGATGCCGCCGGGGGCCGCGTAGACGGCGATGACGAAGAGCGCACCCAGGATCAGCATGGGCTCCACGCCGAGGTTCCAGCCACCGAGCCGCTGGTCGAGGTAGGTGAAGAGCACCCCGCCGACGATCGGCCCCCAGCGGGTGCCGCTGCCGCCCAGCACCGCCATGACCAGCAGGGTGAGCGTGAACTCCGAGGTGGAGGTGTGCGGAGTGGCGCCCGCGGTGACCAGGAGGTGCAGCACGCCGCCGAGCAGGGCGAGCGCGGAAGCGAGGGTGAAGGCACCGAGCTTGTAGGCGAACGGGCTGCGGCCGAGGACCGCGACGCGCTGTTCGTTGTCGCGGATCCCCTGCCAGACGCGGCCGACCGGGCGGGCGGTGGCGATCCACACGACGGTGGCGACCAGGGCCAGGTAGGCGAGGGCGAGCCAGTAGATGTGGACGGTGTTCTGCACGCCGACCAGCGCTGCCGGCACCCCGTCGGTGTACAGCGGCAGGCCCTCCTCGCCGCCGGTGAGACCACCGGGGTTGCGTTCCACCCAGATCGCCCCCGCCTGGGCGAAGGCCAGGGTGACCATGGCGAAGCCGACGCCGCCGAGGGCGAGCGTGCGCAACGAGATGGCGCCGAGGACGAGGGCGGCCACCGTGCCGAGAACCAGGGTGAGCAGGGCTGCGGGCAGCAGACCGAGGCCGAGTTCGGCCATCGCCAGCTGTGTGCCGTAGGCGCCGCCGGCGATGTACAGGGCGTGGCCGAAGGACAGCAGCCCGGTGCGGCCGAACATCAGGTCGTAGCCGAGCGCGAGCGCGCCGAAGACCAGGCAGAGCGCGAACAGCTGCAGTGATCCCGGGGAGTTGACCGGGCCGTCGAGGAGGACGGGGATCTCCACCGCCGAGTACGGCAGCAGTGCGAGCACCAGCAGCACGGCGGCCGGGACGGTCACCGACCGGGCCCGCCGCAGTCGCCCGGCCCGCGGTGGTGCGGACTGCTTCACCGGTGCGGCGGCGGGCATCGCCCGCGGGGTACGGGTGTCGGTCATGCCGTGCCTCCTGCGGACTGTGCCCGGGGTGCGGTGAGCGCGCGCCGCAGCCGCAGCAGCGGCGAGTCGGTGCCGGCCTTCGGCCGGGCCAGCACCACGGCGGCGAGCAGGATGATGACGGCGAGGTCGCCGTAACCGCCCGCGTAGTAGTTGGCGTACTGCTGCACCAGGCCCACGCTGAGTGCGGACAGCGCGACGCCGGGGATCGAGCCGAGACCGCCGATGATCACGACGACGAAGGCGAAGATGAGCAGTGAGGTCCCCTGATGAGGGGAGAGCGAGCCGAAGTAGATGCCGCCCAGCACGCCGGCGAGCCCCGCCAGGGCACCGCCGAGCGCGAAGACGAGGGTGAAGGCCCGGGTGACGTCGATGCCCAGCGCCGTCACCATCGCCCGGTCCTCGACCCCGGCGCGGACGATGAGCCCGTAGCGGGTACGGGTCAGGAACAGCTGGACGCCGAAGAGAACGAGCACCGCCACCGCGATCAGCAGGAAGCGGTTGACGGGCACCCGGGCGCCGAGCACCCCGACGGTGCCGCTCAGCGCGTCCGGCACCGGGAAGGTGCGGGCGTCGGCGCCCCAGACGGTCTGTACCGCCGCGGGAATGGCCAGTGAGAGCCCGACGGTGACCAGGATCTGCTCCCTGACCCGGCCGTACAGCCGCCGGATGAGGACCAGCTCCACCACCACCGCCAGGGCGAGGCCGGTGACCGTGCCCACCACGGCCGCCAGCAGCAGCCCCGGGACCCCGCCGACCGTCTCGGCGGTGCGCCAGGCGGTGTAGCCGGCGACGGTGAGGAACGCGCCGTGCGCGAAGTTCAGCACGTCCATCAGCCCGAAGATCAGGGCCAGACCGGAGGCGATGAGGAAGTACAGGGCTCCCAGACCGAGACCGGTCAGGGTGAGCAGGACGAGGGTGTCCATCAGGCGGCTCCGTTGCTCGAGTGACTGCCGACACCCAGCAGCGCGGTCGTCCGCTCCGCGTCGGCGAGCAGTTCGCGCGCGTCCCCGGTGTGCACCACCTGTCCGGCGTCCAGCACGACGGCGCTGCGGGCCAGTCGGCGGACGACGGCGAGGTTCTGTTCGACGAGCAGGAGCGGCACCCGCTCCGCGGCGCGCTCCAGGACCTCGGTGGCCTCGGTGACCACGCGGGGAGCCAGGCCCTTGGTGGGCTCGTCGACGACGACCAGGGCGTTGTCGTTGAGCAGGGTCCGGGCGAGGGCGACCATCTGCTGCTGGCCGCCGGACAGGGTGCCGGCGCGCTGGCCGCTGCGGGTGGCGAGTTCGGGGAACAGGTCGTGCACGAGGTCGTAGTGGTGGGCGCTGCCCGGGCGTTCGGCCAGGGCGAGGTTCTCGGCGACGGTCAGGCCGGCGAAGATCCCGCGGTCCTCGGGGGCGTAGCCGATGCCGCGGCGGATCGTGCGGTGGGTGGGCTCGGCGGTGATGTCGTGGCCGTCGAAGGTGACGCGGCCCGCGGTCACCCGTCCGCCGTCGGGCAGCAGTCCGAGGACCGCGCGGATCGTGGTGGTCTTGCCGACGCCGTTGCGCCCCAGCAGGGCGGTCACCCCGGAGGCCGGGACGTCGAAACCGATGCCCTTGAGGATGTGCGACCCGGCGATGTCCACCTCGAGGCCGCTGACGGTGAGTATCGGTGGAGAGGACATCAGAGCTCGTCTCCCAGGTAGGCCTGCTGGACGGTCGCGTTCGCCATGACCTCGGCCGGTGCCGCGGCGGCGAGCAGCTGCCCGTGGTGCATGACGGCGACCCGGTCGGCCAGGCCGAGCACCACTTCCATGTGATGCTCGACGAGCAGCACGGTCCGGCCCTCGTCGCGGTGCAGGGAGCGGATGAGGTCGGTGAGTTCGCCGGTCTCCTCCGCGGCCACACCCGCCATCGGCTCGTCGAGCAGCATCAGCCGCGCTCCGGCCGATCCGCCGGCGAGGGTGGGCGCGAGAAGCATCGCCAGCTCGAGTTTGCGCTTGTCGCCGTGGGACAGGCCGGCCGCGAGACCGGCGCCGCGGTCGGCCAGGCGCACCCGGGCCAGCACCCCCCTCACGTCGGCCTCGCTCACGCGGCGCACCCCGGCGGACCGGGCGGCCAGCTCCACGTGTTCGGCCACCGTCATGGTCGAGAAGACCGAGGACGACTGGAAGGTCCGCCCGACACCCCGGCGGGAGCGTCGGTGCGGCGGCAGGGAGGTGACGGCGTGACCGTCGAGGCGGATGGTGCCGCCGGTCGGGGAGGTCAGGCCGGAGATCAGATTGAACAGGGAGGTCTTTCCGGCCCCGTTGGGGCCGATGACGGCCAGCAGTTCCCCCTCGCCCACGTCGAGGGACACCTCGTTGATGATGGTGGCTCCGCCGACCGACCAGCTGAGCCGGTCCAGTTGCAGCACGGGCGTCATGCGTCAGCCGATCTTCTTCTCGGCGGGCGCGACCTGCTCGGCGGGGAAGGTCTTCGACACCTCCGGGTGGTCGGCCGAGGTGAACTTCGCCTGGAAGGTGGGCTGCAGCAGTGCGTGGTCGCCCGCCCGTACGGTGTTCTCCCCCTTGACGCCGGAGAAGGTGAAGCCCTCCAGGGCCTTGATCATGGCGTCGGTGTCCCCGTCCGCTCCACCGGCCTTGACGGCCTCGACGACCATCTGGGCGGCGTTGAAGCCGTCCGGCGAGAACAGGTCCTCGTCCCACTTCTTCTTCGCGAAGTACGCCCGCATGGCCTCGGCCTCCGGCGTGCTGGTGGCCTCGGGCACGTAGTGGGCCAGCAGGGTGACCTTCTCGCGGGCCTTGCCGAAGACCGGGTAACTGGCCCGGATGTCCAGGCCGGTGACGACGGTGGCGGCGTCCAGCACGCCCTGCTGGTCCAGGGTGGACCACATCGACTGGGCGGTGTCTCCCGCCCAGGCGACGAAGACCATGTCCGGCTGGGCCGCCTTGACCTTGCTCGCCACGGGGGTCAGATCGGTGGCGCTGGGCGGCGCCAGCACCGAGGTCACCGTGGTGCCGTCGGTGCCCAGCACGGCCTTGACGGCCTCGGCGTTGGCCTGCCCGAAGGCGCTGTCCTGGGCCAGGACGACGACCTTCTTGCCCGGGGAGTCGCCCAGGATGTTCTTGGCGGTCGTCACGTCCTGGTAGGTCTGGCGTCCGGAGCGGAAGGTGTGGCGGTTGACGCCGGTGAGCGCGTCGGTGGCCGCGGGCCCGCTGATGTACAGCGTCTTGTTCTGTGCCGCCACCGGGGCGATCTGGGTGGCCACCCCGGAGGCGGCGGTGCCGGCGATGATCGGCACTCCCTGGCCGATGCGCTTCTTGGCCAGGGAGACGCCCTTGGCCGGATCACCGGCGTCGTCGTCCTTCAGCACGGTGATCTTGATGCCGTCGACGGCGCCGGTGCCTTCGGTGGCGTGGTCGAGGCCGGCTTCGAAGCCTTGCAGGTACTGCTCGCCGTAGGAGGCCAGCGGCCCGCTGGTGGAGGTGACGAGGGCTACCTGCACCTCCTTCGACCCGGAGGCGGCGTTGCTGCCCGGGCTGGAGCAGGAAGCGGTGAACGCGACGGCGATCGCGGCCGCGGTGGCGGGAAGGAAAACGGATCTACGCATGGCCGTACGGCTCCTCGATGCGACGACGGATACGCCCCAGGGGTCCCTCACGGATTCGGTTCCTGAGCGACGTCCGGGCAGTGTGTTTCACGCCACCTGGACGCCACAATGTGGCTCACACCCATGTGGCGCCGTCCGGCTATGTCTGTGGCGCCCACCGGTGGCGCCCGTCGACGGCACGGTCGGTGGCGGTGAGGTGACCGGGGCAGCCGACGTCGGCGACGACGAACCGGACGCCACCATGTGGCTCGCCCCCATGCGGCACCGTCCGGCTGTGTCGGTGGCACCTGTCGGTGGTGACCGAGCCCGGACCCACTGGCTCGATTCCGATGCGGTCGTTCGATCTTCTGGCCGGTATCTGGTGGAAACGGGGTACCGTCCAGCAGGATGATCACACCGGCACCATGCAGGCCCGGTTCTCCCGGGCGAGGGGAGTCACGTATGAGTGAGGCCACGCACCACTCGCCCTCCGAGCCCGAGGCCGGTGAAGGCGGCCGCACCGATCCGCTGGTCCGGCTGTCCCTGGAGCAGTTGCGGCAGCGCACCAGCATGAAGTGGCGCACGCACCCCGCGGACGTCCTCCCGCTCTGGGTGGCGGAGATGGACGTCCCCCTGGCACCCGCCGTCGCCGACGCGCTGCACCGGGCCGTCGACCTGGGAGACACCGGATACCCGTACGGCACCGCCTACGCCGAGGCCCTCGCCGGCTTCGCCGCCGAGCGCTGGAAGTGGGACGGCCTGCGGGTGGAGAACACCGCGATCGTGCCCGACGTCATGCTGGGCATCGTCGAGATCCTCCGCCTCGTCACCGGCCCCGGCGACGCGGTCGTCGTCTGCTCACCCGTCTACCCGCCGTTCTACGCGTTCCTCGCGCACGACGGCCGGGAGGTCGTCGAGGCCCGCCTCGGCCCCGACCTGCGGGTCGACCTCGCCGCACTCGAGGAGGCGTTCACCCGCGCACGGCGCCACGGCCGCCGCGCGGCCTTCCTGATGAGCAACCCGCACAACCCGACCGGTGTCGTCCACACCCGCGCGGAACTCGAGGCGATCGCCGCACTCGCCCGAAGGCACGGTGTCCGGGTGGTCTCCGACGAGATCCACGCCCCGCTGGTGCTGCCGGGAGCTGTCTTCACCCCGTTCCTCGGCGTCCCCGGCTCCGAGGACGGGTTCGCCCTGACCTCCGCCTCCAAGGCGTGGAACCTGGCCGGTCTCAAGGCCGCCGTGGCCATCGCCGGCACCGAAGCCGCGGACGACCTGCGGCGCATGCCCGAAGAGGTCGGCCACGGCCCCAGCCACCTGGGCGTCCTCGCCCACACCGCGGCGTTCCGCGACGGCACCGACTGGCTCGACGAACTCCTGCTCGGACTCGACGCCAACCGGAGCCTGCTGGGCAGGCTGATCGACGAACACCTCCCCGGCGTGGGGTACACCCCGCCCCAGGGCACCTACCTCGCCTGGCTGGACTGCACCGGGCTCGCACTGCACGAGGACCGTCCGGCCGGCGGCCCGGGCGACGGCCCGGGCGTCGTCACCGACCTGGCCGGACCGGCGAGGATGTTCCTGGACGAGGCCCGCGTCGCCCTCAGCTCCGGACACGTCTTCGGCACCGGCGGCGCGGGACACGTACGCCTCAACTTCGCCACCTCACCGGTGATCCTGCGCCAGGCACTCGCCCGCATGGGACGCGCGCTCACCGGCCTCGACCGAGCACCCCGCACCTGACACCGACCGCCACCGGCGCTCGAAACCCTGGGCATGGGCCCCGTATAGCCTGGGGAGATGCTGTCCGAGGTCACCGCCACCCGTTACATCGCCCCCCTGCACTCCGGTGGCTCCGTGCCCGGGATCGTCGAGGCCGACGACCTCGGCACGTACGTAGTCAAGTTCACGGGGTCCGCGCAGGGGCGCAAGGCGTTGGTCGCCGAGGTGATCGTCGGGGAGCTGGCCCGCGCCCTGGGACTGCGTTTCCCGGAGCTGGTCCTGGTCCACTTCGATCCGGCGATCGCCGACGGCGAGCCCCACCAGGAGGTGCGGGAGCTGCACTCCGGCAGCGCCGGGATCAACCTCGGCATGGACTACCTGCCGGGCGCGCGGGACTTCACGCCCGAGGTCGCCGAGGTCTTCCCCGTCGATCCGGTGGAGGCCGGGCGGATCGTCTGGCTCGACGCGCTCACGGTGAACGTGGACCGGACCACGCACAGCTCCAACCTGATGGTCTGGCCCACGCTCGGCGTCGCCCCGCCGCGCCTGTGGCTCATCGATCACGGGGCCGCGCTCGTCTTCCACCACCGCTGGGCCGCCTCCGACCCGGCGAGGGCGTACGACTTCCGTCACCACGCCCTCGGCCGCCACGCGCCCGACGTCCGCGCCGCCGACGCCGAACTGGCTCCCCGGGTGACCGGGGAACTGCTGCGGGCCGTCACCGCCGAGGTGCCCGACGCCTGGCTGGCCGACGACCCGGACTCCGCGACGCCCGACGCGGCCCGCGAGGCGTACGTGGCGTACCTCCACGCACGCGTGCGGGCCTCCGCGGCGTGGCTGCCGACCGACTTCCCCGCCGCGGCGGAACTGGCCGAGGAGAACGCGCGCCGCGCGGCCCGGACCCGGCAGGGCCGCCCGGACTGGCTCAAGCGCGTCCCCGACCTGCACGGCAAGCCGCAGGCGGCCCAGGACTGGTCGGTGCACCTGGGTTCACGGCCGGGATGAGGGCCGGGTTTTCTCCTCCCTCGTACTGTGCGTCCCCCGCGTCCTCCGGGTTCCCCGCGTCTCCCTCACGCCGTCGCCTGCTCGGGGACCACGAGGTCGAAGAAGCCCCAGTGCGACCCGGCGGGCAGGGTGCCCGACAGCATCCGGCCGCACTTCTGCGTCACGATGTGCGAGGAGCCCCGGTGCTGGCTTCCGGCGTGACTGTCGCGGAAGAAGCGCTGCAACGTGCCGTCCCGCATGACCTGCGCGCCCGCGAAACGGTGCACGAGTTGGCTGATCTCCACCGCGGTCCGGGAGGCGAGGCTGCAGGCGAGCCGCGACATCGTCTCCTGCTCGTCGTCCAGCTGGGCCTCGGCCGCGAGCGTCGACTCGTTGTCGCGCCAGGTCTCGCGCAGCAGTGCCATGGTGCCCCGGACGTGCGAGAAGTGCCGTGCGTACTCCGCGAAGAACTCGTCACTGGTGACCGGGGACCCCGCTGCGGGGTCCTTGCGCTGCGTCAGCTCGCGCAGTTCGTCGAGCATGCGGCGTCCGACCCCCTGGGACCAGGCCGCCTGAT
The DNA here is from genome assembly GCF_052246875.1 of Streptomyces sp. GDS52. Classification (NCBI taxonomy): domain Bacteria; kingdom Bacillati; phylum Actinomycetota; class Actinomycetes; order Kitasatosporales; family Streptomycetaceae; genus Streptomyces; species Streptomyces sp. GDS52. The sequence goes on along the minus strand of NZ_CM125966.1, from coordinate 1,023,508 downwards.
GCAGACCGGCCAGCAGAGCGGGACTCAGGCCGTGCAGGGAACGGCTCCGCCGGGCGTGCTGCGGGCCGGGGCGGAAGACGTAGGCGTCCTTGACCAGCAGGTTCTCGGCCTGGTAGTCGAGGCTCGCCGTCGCCCGCAGCCCGAGCATGTCCCAGTTGTCGCTGATCCGCAGGGCGGCGCGGGGAACCAGGCAGACCAGCCGCTCACCCGTTTCCTGGACGGTGACCGCGAGATTGAGGTGCGTGGCCATGGACACCCCGGCCGCGAACTGCCAGAGTCCGCTCACCCGGTAGCCGCCGTCCTCCCGTACGGCCTGGCCGGTGAACGCGGTGGACTGCCCCGCCACCAGGGGAAACGTGTTCTGGGTGAAGAGTTCGGCCACCGCCTCGTCGCCCAGGTACGTGGCCGCGGCCGCCGTCTCGCTCACCACGGCGCGCACCAGCCACCCCAGCGAGGCGTCGGCGTGCGACAGCTTCTCCATCACCTGCAGGATCTGCAGGGGGGACGCCTCCATACCGCCGAGTCCGGCCGGCACCATCAACCCGAAGACTCCGCTGTCGCGGAGCGCGTCCTGCACCGCCGGAGTCGGACGCCGCAGACGCTCGCTGTCCGCGGCCTCGCTCTGCAACAGGGGGTAGATCTCGTCCAGCTGCTTCAGCAGCCCGGAGAAGTCCTCGTTCACCTGGGTCCGGACCGTCATGACCGGCTCCTCTCCGACTGCGCACCGCCGGCGGCGGCGCTCTCGGCCTCGGTCTCCTGGGCCAGGGCGCTCCACTGACCGCGGTAGAAGAGCAGGGGATTGGTGTCGTCCTGCTGGCCGTAGGACATCACGCGCCCGAGGACCAGGACGTGGTCCCCGCCGTCGTAACCCGCCCACGGGGTGCACTGGAAGTACGCCAGCGAACCGTTGATCCGCGGAGCGATGCCGTCGTCGACCCACTCGATGAGGTGGGCGTCCTGCGGCTTGCCCGCGAAGTGGAGGGCGGTGCCGAGCTGGTTGTCGCCGAGCACGTTGACCGCGAAGGGCCGCTCGAGCAGGTAGGTCAGGGCCCGCGAGGTCCGCTGCATCGAGACCAGCAGCAACGGTGGATCCAGGGACACCGAGGTGAAGGAGTTCACGGTGACGCCGTAGTAGCTGTCGCCGGACCGGTAGGTGAGCACGACGACGCCCGTGGCGAAGTTGCCCAGGGTGTTGCGAAGCAGGCGGGGATCGGCGAGCGAGGGGGTCGCGACGCTCGACGCGAGGGTCTTCGCGTCGGCGGCTTTCTCGTAGATCTCGGAGTCCCACATGATGTCGGTCATCCCGAACCTCCTGGAAATCGTGGGTCCGGCCCGTGCGGGCCGGGGTGGGCCGGCGGCCACGGCTGTGGGGCCGTGGCCGCCGGCGGGGTCAGACGGCCTCTTCGACGGCTTCCTCACCCGCGACGAACGTGGTGCCGGTGCCTTCGGGCAGCCAGGACCGCAGGACCGGGTAGGCGGCCAGGGCCAGTACGAACGACACCAGGAAGCCGAGGGCGAAGACTTCGGTGGCCATCAGCACCGTGCCGACCGCGGCGGACAGCGCCAGCGTGATGACACCGGCCCAGTTCCACTTCTCCACCCGGTGCGTGTCCCGGTCGTACCGTGCGCGCCGGACCAGGTAGTAGTCCGCGATCATCACGCCGCACATGCCGAGCGTCATGGAGCCCAGGTACGCCAGGTAGGCGGCGAACTGCTCCAGGATGCCGGCGGCGATCATCAGCAGGGCGATGACGTTTCCGATCACCACCATCGCCGCCCGGCCCGGCTTCCACCCGGTGAGGGAGTCGATCAGGTTGACCAGTGAGAGAGAGCCGGAGTAGGCGTTGATGGCCTGCGCCTTCGCCTGGGCGGCGTAGATGGTGATGAAGCCCATCCAGCCGGCGAAGACGACGAAGAAGGCGCCCGTGTTCTCCATGACGTACGTGCTGCCCGCGGCGGCGGCCGCTTCCTGGCTCAGGTCCGGATCGTGGGCCATGAGGTAGTCGATGACCTCGGGCATGCCGCCGATGACGACGAGCGATCCCAGGACGGTCATGATGACGTTCTGGGTGATCGGACCGGAGGCGGCCAGCACCGTCACGTCGCGGCGCGTGCGGCAGTACCGGGCGAAGTCCGTGGTGACCAGGGCGATGGTTCCCGCCGTGGCGCCCATGACTCCGATCGCGGCTTCGGCCTTGGGCCAGAAACCGCCGGGGACGACACCGCCGTAGGCGAACACGTCCATCGGGTCGGCGCCCTGGATCACGTAGATGTGCACGATCATGTAGATCGTGACCAGGAGCGTGATCACGGTCAGGGCGGCCGACGCCTGCAGGGCGAGTTTGAGGCCGAAGATGGCCAGAGCGATCCACGCCAGTGTCATGAGGCCGTAGAGGAGGACGCGCATCGGCCAGGAGTCGGGCAGGTCGAACATCAGCAGCGTGCCCTGGTAGAGCAGGGCGGACTCCATGGCCAGGAAGCCGAGGATCATGAACGCGAAGATGATCGAGCCGATCGACGAGCCCATGAAGCCGAACCCGAAGAACCGGGAGGTGATGGTGCTCGACATGCCGGTTTCGAAGGCCATCCGGCCGAGGGCCTTGCCGAGGAACACGGCGAAGGCCGCGACGAGGACACCGACGAGCATGCCGATGGCGAAACCGGCCAGGACGACGGTGAAGCCCGCGATGGCGAAGATGACGAGGGCGGTGGCGACGCTGACCGGGCTGAGGGAGAGCTGGTAGCCGCTCCTCCGCTCGCTCAGCGGCACACTGACCAGGGCATGGTCCTCCGCGGCGGTCGCCAGTGCAGAATCGGTGGATCTGGGATTTCTGGTTGGTGAGGACACAGTTCCTACCCCCGAGGGATATGGCGCCCACGGCCACTTCTCACAGTGGGACGCGCCTAAGTCGCTGAGAACGCTCAGTCGACGCTGCAGCCGGCCACCGCGATGGCCTCGATCTCGAGCAGGATCTCCGGCTTGGCGAGAGCGGAGACCTCGACCAGGGAGCACGCCGGGAAGTCGCCGGAGAAGAACTCCTGACGGGCCTTCCACACCCCGGCGTTGTCCCCCATGTCCGTGACGAAGATCGTCATCTTGACGATGTCGTCCATGACCGCGCCGGCCGCCTCGACCAGGTCCTTGATCTTCTGGAAGACGACCTTGGACTGGTCGTAGGCGGTGTCGCCGAGGACGCTCACCCCGTCCTGCCCGCGCGCGGTCATTCCGGAGATCAGGATCAGGTCGTCGACCCGCAGGCAGTTCGACCACATCTTGTCCGCCGGCTCACGCACGGCGTCGGAGATGAAACGTTTCTTCTTCATGGTGGTGGTCCTCACAGGTCGATCCGGTTGTCCCAGGCGGAGGTCCCGCCCCAGTTCACGCAGACGCTCTGGCGGCGCATGAAGCCCTTCCACGCGTCCGAGCCGGCGGTGCGGCCGCCCCCGGTCTCCTTCTCGCCGCCGAACGCGGAACCGACGTCGGCGCCCGTGGTGCCCATGTTGATCCGGACGATGCCGCAGTCACTGCCGCGGGCGGAGAGGAAGGTCTCGATGTTGGTCAGGTTCGTGCTGTGCATGCCCGAGGCGAGCCCCTGGGCGACGCCGTTGTGGATCTCGATGGCCTCCTCGAGATCGTCGTAGGTCAGCACGGAGACGATCGGCACGAAGGTCTCCGACTGGGCGATCTCGAAGTGCGGCTCGACACCCGTGACGATGGCCGGCTCGACGTACAGACCGGGGCGGTCGAGCACGTTGCCGCCGTACACCACGGTGGCCCCCTCGCGTTCGGCACCGGCGAGGACCTTCCGGTAGTCCTCCACCGCCTGCCGGTCGATCAGCGGGCCGACCACGGTGTCCGCATCGCGCGGGTCACCGACGGTGATCTGGTCGAAGGCCTTCTTCAGCAGCTCGACCAGTTCGTCCGCGATGCTCGTGTGGGCGATGATCCGGCGGGTGCTCGTGCAGCGCTGGCCCGTCGTGCCGACCACACCGAACGTCAGTGCCCTGGCGGCGAGTTCCAGGTCGGCGGTCTCGTCGACGATGCAGCCGTTGTTGCCCGAGCACTCCAGCTGGTACCGGCGGCCCAGCGTCGAGCCGACGATGTCGGCGACCTTGCGGCCCACCGTCGTCGAACCGGTGAACGAGATCATGGCGATCCGGGTGTCGGCGACCATCGTCTCGGCGACGGCGTTGTCGTCCGGGATGAACAGCGAGAACACGCCCTCACAGCCCATCTCCGCCGCCGCCCGGTTGACCAGCTTCTGCACGGCGATCGCGGTCAGCGGCACCTTCGGGCTCGGCTTCCAGATCACCGTGTTGCCGGCGATCGCGGACAGGAACCCGTTCTGCGCCCACACGGCGGCCGGGAAGTTGTACGCGCTGATCAGCCCCACGACGCCCAGCGGCAGCCACTGGTCGTACATACGGTGCTCGACCCGCTGGGACTGCTGGGTGAAGCCGTACATCATCCGCGCCTGGCCGGCGGCCAGCGTCGACATGTCGACCGCCTCGCGGAGTTCGCCCTTGGCCTCCATCGTCGACTTGCCGGTGTCCAGCGAGACGACCGCGGCCAGGCTCTCCAGGTTCTCCTCGATCAACTGACCGATCCGGCGCACGAATTCACCGCGCCGCGGCGGCGGAACCATCCGCCAGCGCTTCTGGGTCTCGACGGCGGCGGCCACGAGCGTCTCGTAGTCCTGTCCGTCCGAGGCCGCGATCCGGCCCACGACCTCACCGTCGGCGGGACACTGCGCCTCGATGACCGGCCGTCCCTCGGTGGTGCCCCAGCCGATCGAGTCCCCATAGGTACCGGGGTGCACCTGGTCCAGGCCGAATTCGGCCAGGACCTTGTCGGTGTCGAACAGAGTCTTGGTGGTTTCGCTCATCATCGCTTTCCATCAACGTCGCGGGTTCGGCGGCAGTACGTCGGAGGGTCCGGCACCTCACTCCTTGGCAAGGAAGTCCCCGATGGTCTCGTCCGTGTGGTACTCGGGCTTCTCGTAGTAGTGCGGGCCGTCGTAGATCTCGATCAGCACGCTGCGCTCGTGCGCCAGCGTCGGACCGTGCGGGTGGTCCTTCGGGTTCATGTAGAAGGAGCCCGGACGCAGCCTCAGGCCGGAGTCGGTGTACTCGTAGTCGCCCTCGAGGCAGTACATGAACTGGTTCGAGGCGTGCGTGTGCCTGGTCGGGATGGTGCCGCCCTTCTCGTACTCGAGAAGGGCGATGCTGGCTCCGGTCTCCGGGTTCTTGTGGAGGAAGTACTGACGGAACCCGTGGTCAGGGTAGTCGATCCAGTCCTCGTCCTTGAGGTCCTCGAGGTCCGCGGCGTGGATCAGGACCTCGAGCGACTTCATGGTCTCGGGGTTGATGGTCATTGCTTCACTCCCGTCCGGGGCGGCCGGCGGCCACCCACGCGTCGTATTCCCGGCGGCTTTCCGGCGTGGCGGGGAAGAGCCCGAAGAGGGACCGGCCGCGCTGGATCTCCAGTGCCGCGAACTCCTCGTACGCGGCGGCGTCGGCGGCCTCCGCAGCGACCTCGGCGGCCAGTTCCCCGGGGATGACCGCGACGCCGTCGCTGTCGCCCAGCACCACGTCACCCGGGTAGACCGCCACCCCGCCGCAGCCGACGGGTTCGTCGAGCGCGACCGGGTGCAGGGCGATGGGGGTCGCCCGGGGCGCGTTGGCCCGCTGGTAGCACGGCAGACCGGTCTCCCTGACGGCCGCCGAGTCCCGGTAGCCGCCGTCGGTGACCACGCCCGACACACCGCGCTGCCTCAGCCGCGCCGCCATCATGTCGCCCATGGACGCGGCGGTCGTGCAGCCGAACGCGTCGATCACGAGCACCGCGCCGGGCGGGCACTCCTCCATCGCCCGCCGGTGCAGGTTCTCGCTGCTCGCGTAGTCGGCGAGGGTGTCGAGATCCTCACGTGCGGGGATGAACCGCAGTGTGTAGGCCGGCCCCACCAGCGGCGGCTGGTCGGCCGCCAGCGGCCGCACGCCGTTCATGATCACGTTCCGCAGGCCGCGCCGCAGCAGCATGTTGGCCACGGTGGCCGAACCCGCTCGCGCCAGTTGTGCGCGGACCTGCTCCGGCAGCGGCCGGGCGCGGTCCGTGCCCGCTGCGCCGGTCACTGGAAGAACTCCAGGGGCGGGCGGTTCCCCCACTGGGTGGTCTCGCTGGCGGTGCCGTTGAACTTGGTCGGCCGGTGGTGGTGGTCGACGACGTCGCCGTCGGTGTAGTGCTCGATGCGGAAGCCGAACGGGTCCTTCCAGTAGTCGAAGATCTGGCTGCCGAGCAGATGGCGGCCGACCCCGACGTCGGAGGTGTACCCCTGCTGGAGGAGGTAGTCGTGCGACGACATCACCGCGTCCATGTCGGTGACCTCGAACGCGCTGTGGTGGATGCCCGCCCAGTCCGACTGCAGGACGAGCATGAAGTGGTGGTCCACCCGCTGCTCACCCAGGTCCAGCCGGACGAAGGTGCCGACGATCGGGCCCTGTTCGCCCGGCGGGACGAAGTAGTCCGAGGGGAGGAAGTCGAAGCGCTCGTTCAGCCAGGCCATCGACGCGTCGTGGTCCTTCACATGGAGCACGAAGTGACCCAGGCGTGCGATGGTGCACGGCGCGACGGACTGGCGGACGGCGGCGTTCACCCGGTTCTTGTCGCGGATGTTGTTCATGACGAAGGGGTCGCGGTCCGGGATCGGCTCGACCTTCCGCCGGCCCCAGACCGCCCGGATCTCGATGCCGTCGGGCATGGACATCGAGACCTCGTGGCCACCGCCGGGCTCCGTCGACTCCCGGACCGGGGAGGACCCCGGCTTCGCGGCGAGCTCGACCAGGTCGTCGTAGCCGGCGACCTCGATCGAGGCACCGATGAAGCGCTGCTTGTCGGCCTTGCGGGTCACATGGATGTGATGCTGGGTGCCCGTCCCCCGCATGTACAGGGTCCGGTCGTCGCTGCCCTCGGCCTTCACCATGCCGAACGCGGTCAGGAACTTCTCCATCACCCCGAGATCCGGTGCCTCGTAGGTGACGTGGGCAGCATCGATTGCCGTAGCCACGGGTCCTCCTGTGGTGGATGAGAGCGCGGCGGCACGCACGGAGCCGGCGCCGCCGGATGAGCCGGGGCTCCCGCTCCGGGCGGGAGCCGCGCAGGCGATCAGCCCTTGAGGGCCTTGAGGATGCTGACGTCGTCCGGGCCCTTGAGGTCCGGCACGGTCCAGCCGTCCAGGTCGTACTCGTCCATGGCGCTCTGCGCGAAGTCCTTGCAGTAGTCGAGGAGACCGCTGCCCCGGGCGCCGAACAGGTTGGTCTGACGCGTCACGTCGTTGCTGCCGATGTAGTTGATCTCGTACAGCTCGTGGCGGGCTCCGAACTCCGTGCCGATGGAGTCCCAGAGCATCTTCATGACCTTGACGCGCTCCTCCGCGTCGATGCCTCCCGTGCCGCGCACGTACGTGTCCAGGTAGCCGCGGATCTCGGGGGTCTTGAAGTCGTTCGCGTGGGAGTTGAGGTAGATCAGGCCGCTGGCCACGACCTGCTCGATGATGTTCTTGACCTTCGGCATGGCCAGCTGGTTCATCACCCGGTAGGCGCCGGCGAACTGCTGATCGGGCTGGATCATGCCGCCCTTCCACGGCACCGCGCTCTTGGCCATCGCGTCCGACAGCGCCCAGAAGGTGTTGCGCCAGGCGATGACCTCACCGAGCTGGGACATGACGCCGTGGAACTGCCCCGCCCCGGTGACGTCGAGGGCGCGGGCCAGCATGCCGACCAGGAAGTCCATCTTGACGGCGAACCGGGTGCAGCCGTGCAGGGAGGCGCGCTCCAGATAACCCGAGTGGATGTTGTACTTGTTGGCCTGCTCCAGGTCGTTGTAGATGAACGCGTTCTCCCAGGGGACGAACACGTTGTCGAGGACCAGGATGGCGTCGTTCTCGTCCAGGCGGCTCGACAGCGGGTAGTCGAACGGGCTGCCCAGCACCGCCGCGCGGTACTCGTTGGACGTACGGCAGAGCAGCTTCACGCCGGGAGAGTTGGTGGGCATGATGAACACCGGCGAGAAGGCCGGGTCCTGCACGGCGACCTGGCCCACGTGACCGATGAAGGTGTAGTGCGTCAGGGCCGATCCGGTGGCCACCACCTTGGCGCCCGTGACGTAGAAGCCGGCGTCGGTCTCCTTGGTGACCCGGATGAACACGTCCTTGCCCGCGTCCGCGCCCATACCGCGGTCCACCGGCGGGTTCATGATGGCGTGGTTGATGTACCACGTCTTCTCCTGGGCCTTGCGGTACCAGGCGCGCGCGTTGTCCTCGAACCCGCGGTAGAACTCGGCGTTGGCGCCGAGGGTGCCGAGGAAACAGCCCTTGTAGTCGGGGGAGCGGCCCATCCAGCCCCAGGCGATCTTCTGCCACTCGGCGATGGCGTCGCGGGAGGCCACCTGCTCCTCGACGCTCTTGGGCGCCTGGTAGAAGCGGTGGGTGAAGCCTCCCCACTCCGTGGGCGCGGTGAGGATGTCCTTGCGCGCCGGGTCGTGCAGGGCGTCGTACATGCGCGCGATCATGCGGGCGGAGTTACGGAAGGCGGGGTGCTCCGCGATGTTCTCCACCCGCTCCCCGTAGATCCAGACCTCGCGGCCGTCGTCGAGGCTCTCGAGGTACTCGTCTCCGGTAAAGGGGAGATACTCGCGGCCGGAAGGGCTGTGGGCGGACTGTTCTGCATTTCCAGTCGTCATTGACCGGGCCCCTTCTTTTCGTGCGCGGAACCGGGGCAATCCCTCGGTTCGTGCAGCCAGGACGAGGGCAGCGATCGCGAGGTTTTCCCTCTCGATCCGAAGCTGTCTACGCCGTCGAATTGCCGGGAAGGCTGGCACGGCCGGTAAGGCGGGGCAAGAGAGGCGAGAAGAAAGCAAGGGCGCTCGGGGGTGTCGGCCGACGTCCTGTCCGTCGACTGCAGAGTGACCCGGAAACCACCTCTGACCAGGCAATTCGAGCGTCGGTGAGGGTGCCCGGGAGTAGACTGGAGACGCTGCGATGTGATGCGTATCACATAAAATTCACCGTAGTTCACAGGTTGTTTTCTTGACTTCTTCCTCTCTTTCCATACAGGGCTCCATGGGGGGGTGCAAAGTCGCGTGTATGGCTTGTTCACCGCCCAAGCGTGCGGCGGTGCTCGGCGACGGTGCGCGTCGCCTGCAGCCATCGCTCCATCAACGGCGTGATCTCGGCCCCGCGTTTCCACAGGAGCGTCGCCTGCATGGGTCTGAGCCATCGCGGGGGGTCGAGAAGGGCCATCGCGTCGCTCTTGCCGGCCATGCGCTCGGTCGCGGGGGCGACACCCAGCCCCGCGGCGACGAAAGCGAGCGCGGTCTGCGGTGTGGAGACCTCGATGACTTCGAAGGAGTCGTCGGCCGACAGGGCTTTCTCCGCGGCGTCGGGCATGCCCGAGAAAGCGGGAATCGGGGACGGGAGAATCCAACGTCCCCAACCCTTTCCGTCAGGGTGCTGTTCCTTTGCGCGATATTTCGGCACGGCAAGCTTGATGTTGATATCGATAACGGGAGACCATTCGCAGACGTCCGCGACGAATCCGGCGAATTGCGCGGGGGCGAACGGAACGCAGCCCATGTCCAGCTCGCCGGTCCGGATCCGTTGAACGATCACATCGGGAGTGACGTCGGTCAGAATCACCCGCGCGCTGGGAACCTGTTCGAGGAACTCCGCCAGGACATCGGCGATGATTTCGTTGATGACCATGGGCTCCACGCCGATGCGCAGATCTCCGGCCGCCCCCTCGGCCATCGACTTCAGCGTCTCGACCACTCGGTTCCGGTCGGCGAGCAGGCGCTCGCCCCTGGACAGCAGGTGGAGTCCGGCCGGGGTGGGGTGGACGCCCTTCGCGGTCCGCTCGAGGAGGCGCACGCCGAGTTCCCGCTCCAGCTTCGCGATGGCGTGACTCACCGGCGGCTGTGTCATGTTCAGATTCTTGGCGGCCTGTGAAACCGAACCGGCCTCGACGACGGCCCTGAAGTATTCGAGTTGGCGGAAATCCATGCCGTCTGCATTTCACGGCTTCAGGTGAATGTCAACACATGACCTGTGAAATCGGAGAAGGAGGGACGGGTCGGTCAAATGGCGTGGCCCCGGGGTCTCCCGGGGCTACGGGCGGGGGTGGGCGTCAGCCCTGGAGCTGCTCGTACGCCGGCAGGGTGAGGAAATCGGCGTAGTCCTCGTCGAGGGACACCTTCAGGAGCAGGTCGTGGGCCTGCTTCCAGTGGCCCGCCGCGAAGGCCTCGTCGCCGGTCTCGGCGCGGATGTTCGCCAGTTCCCCGGCGGCGACCTTGCGGGTCAGTTCCGCGGTGACCCGCTCGCCGTTGTCGAGGACGACACCCGCGTTGATCCACTGCCAGATCTGGGAGCGGGAGATCTCGGCGGTGGCCGCGTCCTCCATCAGGTTGAAGATGGCGACCGCACCCGTGCCGCGCAGCCAGGCCTCGATGTAGCGGATGCCGACCTGGACGGCGTTGACCAGGCCCGCGTACGTCGGCCTGGCCTCCAGGGAGTCGATCGCGAGCAGGTCGGCGGCGCTGACGTCGACGTCCTCGCGCAGCCGGTCCTTCTGGTTCGGCTTGTCGCCCAGCACCCGGTCGAAGGACTCCATGGCGATCGGGACCAGGTCCGGGTGGGCGACCCAGGAGCCGTCGAAACCGTCGTTCGCCTCGCGGTCCTTGTCGGCGCGGACCTTCTCGAACGCGACCTTGTTGACCTCCGGGTCCCGGCGGGAGGGGATGAAGGCCGCCATACCGCCGATCGCGTGCGCGCCCCGCTTGTGGCAGGTGCGCACGAGGAGTTCGGTGTACGCCCGCATGAACGGGGCCGTCATCGTGACCGCGTTGCGGTCCGGGAGGACGAACCTGGCGCCGCCGTCACGGAAGTTCTTGACGATGGAGAACAGGTAGTCCCAGCGTCCCGCGTTCAGACCCGAGGCGTGCTCGCGCAGCTCGTAGAGGATCTCCTCCATCTCGTACGCGGCCGTGATCGTCTCGATGAGGACGGTGGCGCGGACGGTGCCCTGTGGGATGCCCAGGTGGTCCTGCGCGAAGACGAACACGTCGTTCCACAGGCGGGCTTCCAGATGGGACTCCGTCTTCGGGAGGTAGAAGTACGGTCCCTTGCCGAGGTCGAGGAGACGCTGGGCGTTGTGGAAGAAGTACAGCCCGAAGTCGACCAGGGCGCCGGGTACCCGGGTGCCGTCCGGGGCGGAGAGGTGCCGTTCGTCCAGGTGCCAGCCGCGCGGGCGCATGACGACCGTCGCCAGTTCCTCGGCCGGGTGCAGGGCGTAGGTCTTGCCGGACACCGCGTCGGTGAAGTCGATGGTCCGGGTGTAGGCGTTGATCAGGTTGAGCTGGCCGAGGACCACGTTCTCCCAGGTGGGCGCCGAGGCGTCCTCGAAGTCCGCGAGCCAGACCTTCGCGCCCGAGTTGAGGGCGTTGATGGTCATCTTGCGGTCGGTGGGGCCGGTGATCTCGACGCGCCGGTCGTTCAGGGCCTCGGGGGCCGGGGCCACTCTCCAGGAGTCGTCCGCGCGGACGGCGGCCGTCTCCGGGAGGAAGTCGAGCGTGGAGGTGCGGGCGATCTCGGCACGGCGCTCCGCCCGGCGGGCGAGGAGTTCGTCACGCCGGGGTGTGAACCGCCGGTGCAGCTCGGCCACGAAGGCGAGTGCCGCCTCGGTGAGGACCTCCTCCTGCCCGGGCAGGGGTTCGGCGTCGACGATGGCCAGCGGGGACGGCGCTGGTGCGGACATCAGCTGTCACTTCCTTCGGGCGGGCGCTCTGGGCAGTGGATAGTAGTTTCCTCATGGTGGAAGTTCAATGGTCTGTCGAGGCCGGGGTGGTCCGGGTCCAGGTGCTGCGGGCCGGGCCGGGCCGGGCCGCAGCGGCGCCGGGTGTCCCCCTCACCCGAGCTTCCCCCGAGTTCACTTGAGGCGGGTCAGGTCCTCCTCCGTGTCGATGTCGTAGGGCTCGGCCACGTCCCCGCACTCGACGAGGGTGATCCGGTCCGCGTGCTCCTTCAGGTAGGAGCGTGCCCCCCGGTCGCCGGTCGCGCTCGCGGCGACACCGGCCCAGTGCGCGGCCCCGAACAGGACCGGGTGACCGCGTACACCGGCGTAGGTGGCCGAGGCGAGCGACTCCCGCGGCTCCCGCGCCGCGCGTGCGCCGAGCACCCGCGCGACCGCCCCCGGTCCGATCCCGGGCTGGTCGACCAGCAGGACCAGTGCGGCCCGTGCGTCCGTGCCGGTCAGCGAGGTGAGCCCGGCCCGCAGGGACGAGCCCATGCCCTGCTCCCACGCGGGGTTGTCGACGAGCACGCAGTCCGGCAGCGCGGCACGCGCACGCACCTCGTCCGCCCCCGCGCCGAGCACCACGTGGACGCGCTCGCAGCCGCCCTCGCGCAGGGACCGTACGGCGTGCTCCACCAGCGGCCGTCCCCGGTACGTCAGCAGCGCCTTGGGGCGGCCGCCCAGCCGTCGCCCGCCGCCCGCCGCGAGCAGCAGTCCCACGACCCGCTCCGGGGCCGCCTGTCCGGCGTTTGGGCTCCGCCGGTGCGGTGTGAGCGGCATGGGTGGCGTAGACGGCGTAGGTGGCGTAGGTGTTGTCACGGAATCTGCATACCGCACCCGTCGCCGGGTGTCCGTGCGGCGCGATGTCACGCTGTGGAGCGCACCGATGACGCAGCGGACTGGCGCGGAGGGGACGGGGTGGCGTTTACTGGCGCGCACCGGCGACGGGGGCGTGGGGCCGGTGGGGAGAGGCGCACAGCGGTGCGTGAGGGGGAGGACCGTGTTGCGGAGCGTGGAGCAGAGGCGTGCGAGCGGCAGTCGTCAGGACGATCCACGGGTGACGGAGCTGCGCTCCGCCGTGTCCCGGCTGCGGCGCCGACTCGCGGCTTATCCTGCGGAGTTCTCTGATCGGAGCATTGCGGAGGAGGAGCTGGCCGCTCTGGACGCCCTGGTGGCGGACGGCGGTGCCGAGGTCCCCCGGTTGCGCCGTTCCCTGCTGCTGATCGCCGGTGCGATCGGCTCGGTGAGCGCGTTGGGCCCGGGGCTGCGGGAGGTGCGGGACGCGGTGGAACTGTTCGGACCGTCACCCCGGGATTGACGAACGGGCGTGCGGAGCGCCCCCGGAAAGGGGGGCGTGCGCGGGCGCTGAGGTCGAGGGGCGGCGGATCTGCCGGGGGGTGGCCGACCGGATCGGCCGACCGGATCGGCCGACCGGATCGGGCGGCCGGGTCGGTCAGGCCGTCGGGCCGCCGCCCGGAGCGGTGAGCACCTCGGAGAGTTCCCTGGCCACCTGCTGGAGCACCGGCACGATCCGCTCCGTGGCCGAATCCGTGACCCGCCCTGCGGGGCCGGAGATCGAGATGGCCGCGGCGGTGGGGGAGTCGGGCACCGGGACGGCGAGGCAGCGCACGCCGATCTCCTGCTCGTTGTCGTCGATGGCGTAGCCCCGGCGGCGCACCTCGTCGAGCGCCGCCAGGAAGCCCTCCGGCGTGGTGATGGTCCTGTCCGTCGCGGCGGGCATCCCGGTACGGGCGAGCAGGGCCCGTACGTCCTCCGGCGGGAAACCGGCCAGCAGGGCCTTGCCCACTCCGGTGGAGTGCGGCAGGACGCGCCGGCCGACCTCGGTGAACATCCGCATGGAGTGCTTGGACGGAACCTGGGCGACGTACACGACCTCGTCCCCGTCGAGCAGTGCCATGTTCGCCGTCTCGCCCGTCTCCTCCACCAGGCGGGCGAGACAGGGGCGCGCCCAGGTGCCCAGCAGGCGGGAGGAGGACTCGCCGAGCCTGATCAGGCGCGGACCGAGCGCGTAACGGCGGTTGGGCTGCTGGCGCACATAACCGCAGGCGACGAGGGTGCGCATCAGGCGGTGGATGGTCGGCAGGGGCAGCCCGCTGCTCACCGACAGCTCGCTGAGGCCGACCTCGCCGCCCGCGTCCGCCATCCTTTCGAGCAGGTCGAAGGCGCGCTCGAGGGATTGGACCCCGCCGCCGGAGGCGGACCGGACGGAGCCGTTGGTGCTGGCGCTGGACGTCGGCACGGCGCGTTTCCTTTCGGGGCTGCTCGGGGCTGCTCGGGGCTGCTCGGGGCTGCTCGGGGCTGCGGGAAGGGGGAAGCCTACCCGGCGGCCGGTGGGCCGCCTGATGGCGTGTTACTGCATTCTGTCTGCCGGAAGTTTAATTCCGTCTCCCGGAAACTTCCAGGGAGCGGCCGTCGGCCGCCGTCCGGGCAGTGTGCCTCTTGACGGCGCGGGAGGGGGAGTGAAGACTCCTTCAACAGAAAGTTGAACTCCCGGGAAGCGCGCCGGTGGAAGGGAGGAGGGCACGGGTGGCCGACACCGAACGGGTGCTGCGCTCGACGCGCGTCGTCACTCCCGAGGGAACGCGGGCCGCGTCGGTCGCGGTCGCCGACGGCACCGTCACGGCCGTTCTGCCGTACGAGGCAACCGTCCCCGGGGCGGCCCGCCTGACGGACCTCGGCGACGACGTCCTGCTGCCCGGCCTGGTCGACACCCATGTGCACGTCAACGACCCGGGCCGTACCGAGTGGGAGGGCTTCTGGACCGCCACCCGCGCGGCGGCGGCCGGCGGCATCACCACGCTCGTCGACATGCCGCTCAACTCCCTTCCGCCGACGACGACGGTCGGCCATCTGCGCATCAAGCAGCGGGCCGCCGCGAGCCGGGCCCATGTCGACGTCGGCTTCTGGGGCGGCGCCCTGCCCGGCAACGCCTTGGACCTGCGCCCGCTGCACGAGGCCGGGGTCTTCGGCTTCAAGGCGTTCCTGTCGCCGTCCGGCGTCGACGAGTTCCCGCACCTCGGTCCGGAGCAACTGGCCCGCACCCTGGCGGAGATCGCCGCCCTCGACGGGCTGCTGATCGTGCACGCCGAGGACCCGGGCCACCTCGCCGCCGCCCCGCGGTGCGGCGGCCCGAAGTACGCCGACTTCCTCGCCTCCCGTCCGCGCGACGCCGAGGACACCGCCGTCGCCCTGCTCCTCGCGCAGGCCAAGCGCCTCGACGCGCGCGTGCACATCCTGCATCTGTCCTCGAGCGACGCGCTGCCGCTGATCGCCGAGGCCAGGTCCGACGGGGTACGCGTCACCGTCGAGACCTGCCCCCACTACCTGACCCTCACCGCCGAGGAGGTTCCGGACGGCGCCAGCGAGTTCAAGTGCTGCCCGCCCATCCGTGAAGCCGCCAACCGGGACCCGCTCTGGCGGGCTCTGGCGGACGGCGTCATCGACTGCGTGGTCACCGACCACTCCCCGTCCACCGCCGACCTCAAGACCGCCGACTTCGCCACCGCCTGGGGCGGCATCTCCGGCCTCCAGCTCAGCCTGCCCGCCGTCTGGACCGAGGCCCGCGGACGGGGCCACGGCCTGGAGGACGTCGTGCGCTGGATGTCGACGCGCCCGGCGGAACTGGTCGGCCTCGGCACCCGCAAGGGCGCCATCGCGCCCGGCCGCGACGCCGACTTCGCCGTCCTCGCCCCCGACGAGACCTTCACCGTCGACCCCGAAGGGCTCCAGCACCGCAACCCGGTGACGGCGTACGCGGGCAGGACCCTGTACGGCGTGGTGAAGTCCACCTGGCTGCGCGGCCGGCGCGTCATGACCGACGGCGAGTTCACCGCACCGAAGGGCCGCCTGCTCACCCGCCTCCCCTGACGCCGGCCGCCATCCGGCGTCGAATTCCGGTCGACCTCGAACTTTTGGCTTCCCACCCCCGAAAGGCAGGATCGGACCACCGTGACGGCGCAGCACCCCTCCCCGTGGCCCCGCTTCAGCGGCCCCGCGGCCCCCTACGGCGGCGGTGACCCGTACGCGGACTACCGCACCGCCGACTTCCCCTTCGCCGGCCTCACCGATCTCGCCGACCGCCGGCTCGGCGCCGGTGTCGTCGCCGCCAACGACGAGTTCTTCGCCCAGCGCGAGAACCTGCTGCTGCCCGAGCGCCCCCTGTTCGACCCGGAGCACTTCGGGCACAAGGGCAAGATCATGGACGGCTGGGAGACCCGGCGCCGCCGCGGCCCCTCCGCCGGGCAGCCCTGGCCGGCGGCCGAGGACCACGACTGGGCGCTGATCCGCCTCGGCGCACCCGGAGTCGTCCGCGGCATCGTCGTCGACACCGCCCACTTCCGCGGCAACCACCCCCAGGCCGTGTCGGTCGAGGGCGCCTCGGTGTCCGGTTCCCCGGCACCGGAGGAACTGCTCTCGGACGGGGTGCGGTGGACGACGCTGCTCCCGCGCACCCCGGTGGGCGGCCACGCCGCCAACGGCTTCGCCGTCCCGGCCGGGCGGCGCCTCACCCACCTGCGGCTGTCCCAGTACCCCGACGGCGGCATCGCGCGCCTGCGCGTGTACGGCGACGTCGTCCCGGACCCCGGGTGGCTGGAGGCCCTGGGCACCTTCGACGTCGTCGCCCTGGAGAACGGCGGCCGGGTCGAGGACGCGTCCGACCGCTTCTACTCACCGGCCGCGAACACCATCCGGCCCGGCCGCTCCCGCAAAATGGACGACGGCTGGGAGACCCGGCGCCGCCGGGACCGGGGCCACGACTGGATCCGCTACCGGCTCACCGGCCAGGCGCTGATCCGCGCCCTCGAGATCGACACGGCGTACCTGAAGGGGAACAGCGCCGGCTGGGCCTCGGTGTCGGTACGGGACGCCGAGGGCGGCGCGGCCGAGGGAGCGGGAACAAGCGGGGCCGACGGCTGGCGGGAGATCCTGCCCCGTACCCGCCTCCAGCCCGACACCGAGCACCGCTTCGTCCTCCCCGCCCCGGTGATCGGTACGCACGCGCGCGTGGACGTCTTCCCCGACGGCGGCATCTCCCGGCTGCGCCTGTTCGGCTCGCTGACCGAACAGGGCGCGACCGCCCTGGCCGCCCGCCACCGGGAACCGGCCGACTGACCGCCGAGACCCGACGCGGCTCGCCGGGTTGCGGCGGGTCAGCACATCACGTCTGTCACGCCGAGTGGCCGCCGTTCACCGGGAACTCCACGCCGGTGACGGCCGAGTCCGAGCCCTCCCGGGCGAGCCGCAGCCCCGTCGCCGCGCCGCTGTCCCGGCTGCCGCCGGTGAGCCGGCGCCACCTTGTCGAGAGGGCCGGTGTCGAGGCCGCCTCCGGCGTCGGCCGCTCTGCCCGGAGGACGTCCGGGAGTCCCGACGTGCAGTGCCGCGTCACTCGCCGGGCAGGGCGAGCAGTCGTTCGATCGTGCGCAGGACGCCGTCCTCGTTGTTGGACGGGGCGACGTGGCGGGCGCGGGCCAGGACGTCGGGGTGTGCGTTGGCCATGGCGAAGGACCACTCGGCGGCGTCGAGCATCTCCAGGTCGTTGAGGTAGTCGCCGAACACCAGCGTCTGGGCCGGGGTGATGCCCAGCTCCCGCTGGACGCGGCGCAGGGCGGTGCCCTTGTCGGCGGTCCGGTTCATCACGTCGACCCAGTGCTCGCTGGAGACGACGACCCGGTGGGTGGAGGTGAACTCGGTCAGGGCCGGTGCGATGGTGCGGGCCGCGGGGGCGAAACCGAATATCGCGATCTTGTTGATCTCGTCGTCGACGGCGGTGGCGTCCGCGACGTTCCGGTGGGCGACGTAGTACTGCTCGACCTTGGCGAGGAAGGCCGCGTCGGTGCGCTCGGTGTAGGCGTGGCGCTTGCCGCAGACGACGACACCGACGTCCGTGCCGTCGTCCGCGAGTCGGCGCACCGTCCTGACGAGCCGGGCGGCGACGGCGGGGGCCAGCGGGTCGGAGGCCAGTTCGACGCCGTCGCGGACCACCTGGGTGCCGTTCTCCGCGATGAAGACCATGCCGTCGTCGAAGCCCTCGAACAGGCGGGCGAGGGTGGCGTACTGGCGGCCGCTCGCCGGGCTGAACAGCACCCCGCGCTCGCGCAGCCACGCCACCGTCCGGCGCAGCCGCCGCGGCGGATTCCCGGCGTCGTCCAGGAGGGTGCCGTCCATGTCGGTGACGACGAGCCTGATGTCGACCGGCGCACCGGGCAGGTGGGGGAGGTCGGCGGACGCGGTGGGCGCGGTCATGGACGGGTCCTGTTCTGCATCTTCGGGGACGGTTTCGGCGGGGCCGTGCACCCATTCTAGTAAGGACCCTTGCCCAACCTGTCGGGGCGGCCGACGCTCCCTGGCGCGCACGCGGCGGTCCGGTCTTCCGGCCGCCGCGTGCGCACCGGGGAGGGGCGTCAGCACACCCAGGGGCTCTCGGACCTCAGCCGAAGGGCGAGGCCGGCCCGCCCGCGATCTCCATCAGCCGTACCGCTCTGCGCTCCCGCCGGGACACCTCGCACGCCTCCGCGACGCGCAGCGCCTGCAGGGCCTCGCGCCCGTCGCAGGGGTTGGCCCGCTCACCCCGCACCACCTCGACGAACGCGATCAGTTCCGCCTCGTACGCGGGCCCGAAACGCTCCACGAACCCGGTCCACGGCTTGTCCGCGGCCGGCGGTCCGGTCGGCTCGGTGGACGCGATCGGCGTGCGCTCGTCGAGGCCGACCACGATCTGGTCCCGCTCCCCGGCCAGCTCCATGCGCACGTCGTAGCCCGCCCCGTTCATCCGCGTCGCGGTGAGGGCGGCGAGCGTGCCGTCGTCGAGGGTGAGGAGCGCCGCGCCGGTGTCCACGTCGCCCGCCTCGCGGAACATGGCCGGACCGGCGTCGGAGCCGGTGGCGTGGACGTCCGTGACCTCCCGGCCGGTCACCCAGCGCACGAGGTCGAAGTCGTGGATCAGGGTGTCCCGGTACAGACCGCCGGACTGCGGCAGATACCCGGCGGGCGGCGGTTCCGGGTCGCTGCTCATGGCCCGTACGGTGTGCAGCCGGCCCAGCCGTCCCGAGCGCACGGCCTCGCGCGCGCCCAGGTAGCCCGGGTCGAACCGGCGCTGGAAACCCATCTGGAGCACGGTCCCGGCCGCCTCGACCTCCGTGACCGCCTGTAACGTCCCGGCCAGATCCAGGGCGATGGGCTTCTCGCAGAACACCGGCAGCCCCGAACGGGCCGCCCGGCCGATGAGTTCGGCGTGGGCGGACGTGGCCGTCGTGATCACCAGGGCGTCCACCCCCCAGGTGTAGATCTCGTCCACCCCGGGCGCCGCCGTCTCGCCGAGCCGCTGGGCGAGTGCCTGGGCCCGAGCCGGTTCCGCGTCCGTGAGGATCAGGGAACCGACGTCGCGGTGCCTGCTGAGTGTGTGGGCGTGAATAGTGCCGATACGGCCCGTACCGATGACCCCGATGCGCATGGGAACAAACTGCGGCCCGCGCCCCTCCCTGTCAATTCACATGTCCGGACAACCGAACTACACGACTTCCCGTCAACCATGCGTGGTACTACGCTCGGCCCGTGCCGAAACCAGGAGTGGACCCGACCGTGCAGCTGGAGCTGAGCGTGGACCGCGGCTCCCCCGTCCCGCTGTACTTCCAGCTCGCCCAGCAGCTGGAGGCCGCCATCGAGCACGGCAGGCTGACCCCCGGGAGCCTGCTGGGCAACGAGATCGAGCTCGCCGGCCGGCTCGGCCTGTCCCGGCCGACGGTCCGTCAGGCCATCCAGTCCCTCGTCGACAAGGGACTGCTCGTGCGGCGGCGGGGGGTGGGCACCCAGGTGGTGCACAGCCAGGTCAAGCGCCCCCTGGAGCTCAGCAGCCTCTACGACGACCTGGAGTCGGCGGGCCAGCGCCCGGCCACGAAGGTCCTGGTCAACACGGTCGTCCCCGCGTCCGCCGAGATCGCCGCGGCCCTCGGGGTGGCCGAGGCGGGCGAGGTGCACCGGATCGAGCGGTTGCGGCTCGCGCACGGCGAGCCGATCGCGTACCTGTGCAACTACCTGCCGCCCGGGCTGCTCGACCTGGACACCGGGCAGTTGGAGGCCACCGGCCTGTACCGGCTGATGCGGGCCGCCGGAATCACCCTGCACAGCGCCCGCCAGACTATCGGCGCCCGCGCCGCCGGTGCCGTCGAGGCCGAGCGGCTCGGCGAGGAGACGGGCGCCCCGCTGCTCACCATGGAGCGCGTGACCTTCGACGACACCGGACGCGCCGTGGAGTTCGGCACCCACATCTACCGGCCCGGCCGCTACTCGTTCGAGTTCCAGCTGCTGGTACGACCGTGATGCCGGTGCGAGCCGGGGTGAGCGGGTACGGGCGTCCCGGTGAACGCCGGGTGACGTGAGCCGACCTTCCTCACATTGTCCGGACAATGTGACCGGCTCCGGGGTCGGGTGTGGAGGGGGGCGTTGCTCCGGTTATGGGGCCGCCGGCGGGCGGCAGGAGGCCGCCGTGGGCGTCCCGGGAGCGGCGGGCGTCACGCGATGCCTTTGCTCCCGGGTACGCTCCCCGGGGTCACCGTGAGGCAGAATCGGCGGCAATGAGCACCTACCGCGACCTCACACTGCCCAGGGCGCTGAGTTCCACTCGGGCGGGCACAGCCCCCGTCGGCTCCCGCCGTGCACCCGTGCTCCGCACGGTCGGCACCCGGGAACGCCGCTCCCACCTGTCGGCACCGCGCGTACCGACCGTCGGCATCGACATCGGCGGTACGAAAGTGATGGCGGGCGTCGTCGACGCCGACGGCAACATTCTGGAGCGGCTCCGCACCGAGACCCCGGACAAGTCGAAGAGCCCGAGAGTCGTCGAGGACACCATCGTCGAACTGGTGCTGGACCTGTCCGACCGGCACGACGTGCACGCGGTCGGCATCGGCGCGGCCGGCTGGGTCGACGCCGACCGCAACCGCGTGCTGTTCGCCCCGCACCTGTCGTGGCGCAACGAACCGCTGCGCGACCGGCTCGCCGGACGCCTCGCCGTCCCCGTCCTGGTCGACAACGACGCCAACTCCGCCGCCTGGGCCGAGTGGCGCTTCGGCGCCGGGCGTGACGAGGACCACCTCGTGATGATCACGTTGGGTACCGGCATCGGCGGCGCGATCCTCGAGGACGGCCAGGTCAAACGCGGCAAGTACGGCGTCGCCGGCGAGTTCGGCCACATGCAGGTCGTCCCCGGCGGCCACCGCTGTCCCTGCGGCAACCGCGGCTGCTGGGAGCAGTACAGCTCCGGCAACGCACTGGTCCGGGAGGCGCGCGAACTGGCCGCCGCCGACTCGCCGGTCGCCTACGGGATCATCGAGCACGTCAAAGGGAACATCGCCGAGATCAGCGGCCCGATGATCACCGAGCTGGCCCGCGAGGGCGACGCCATGTGCATCGAGCTCCTCCAGGACATCGGCCAGTGGCTCGGCGTCGGCATCGCCAATCTCGCCGCCGCCCTCGACCCCTCCTGCTTCGTCATCGGCGGCGGGGTCTCGGCCGCCGACGACCTGCTGATCGGCCCCGCGCGGGACGCCTTCAAGCGCCACCTCACCGGCCGCGGCTACCGCCCCGAGGCCCGTATCGTCCGTGCCCAGCTCGGTCCCGAGGCCGGCATGGTGGGCGCCGCCGACCTCGCCCGCCTGGTCGCCCGCCGCTTCCGCCGCGCCAAGCGCCGCCGGGTCGAGCGGTACGAGCGGTACGCGGAGGTCCGCCGGACCCCCCAGGAGACGCTGTGACGGGTGACCTCCCCCCGCAGGCCCGCTTCCCCGGCAGGCCCCGGCCGCCCGAGGACCGCCGGCACATGATCCGCCGCAGGGCGCTCACCCTGCTGACCATCGTGCTGCTCATCGGCGTCCCGGCCGGGTACCTGGTGATCTCCGCGAACCAGAGCCGCGCGAGCGGCAAGGACAAGGAGGCGAGGTACTCGGCCAACAGCCTGACCCAGGGCTGGCCGACGAAGCTGCAGCGCCGCCTCTACCAGGTGCCGGTCCCGCACCCTGCCTGGTGGGTGGCCTCCTACGAGACCAACAACTGGAAGACCAGCCGTCTCTACGTCGAGTTCGAGACCACCGACGCCGGCCTGAGCGCGTTCCTCACCAGCATGGGGGTGCAGCAGGACGAACTGAAGCGGGACGAGATCACCATCGGCGACCGCGACCGGGAGGTCACCGGCTGGAAGTTCGACCGCCCCGGCCTGTGGTACGGGCTCGTCAACGAGCAGAAGGAGCCCGCGCCGACCCACGATGTCGTCGTCAACCACGGCAAGCCGGGCTTTCCCAAGGTGTACGTCGTCTCCCGGACGGTTCCCTGACCCCACCGCCGCTCCCTCGCTCCCCCCTCGCCCCGGCCGGCCCGGTCAGGGCGCCGGGACGGATTGTCAGTGCCCGTCCGTAGAGTCGAGGACGGTCGAGGTGACCACGCGGGCGGAGCGGGCAGGAGCGGGCGGGAGGTGGCAGGACGGATGGGCGAGGGGACGACCGTGACGGCCGAGCGGCGCACGGCCGGGGCGGAGAGCGCAAGGATCGCTGAGAGTGCCGTGGGCGCGGAGGCGATGGAGCCGGCGGAGATCCCTGTCGGGCTCGCCGCGGTGTTCCTGCCCGCACCCCTTCCGCGCGACGGACGGATCGCCTTCTACGACCCCGAGGGCGACCCCGTCGAGCCCGTCGACTCCACGGGTCCCACGGGTCCCACGGACCCCATGGTGCTGACCGCCCCCGGGCCGGAGCCCGCCCCGCGTGCCCGGCTCACCGTCACCCACCCGCACGGCGCCGGGGTGCGGCGGCGGACGGTCGGCGCCCACTTCCTGTCCCTCGACCAGGCCCTGCCCCTGCTGGTCCGCGCCCGGCACGACCCCGCCGCCCATCCCGCCACCGCCTGCTGGGGCGCCGCCGCCCTGCACGCGCTGCGGCTCACCGCCCGCGGCCGGCTGCTGCCCGGTCTGACGCCCACCGGTCACGACGCCTGGCGGGCCGGCCCGCTCGACCCCGACGACGTGGCGCACCTGCGCGCGGTGGCCGCGGCCCTGCCGTTCGAGGGGCACGCGGTCCCGCTTCCCGGCTCCGGCCCGCTGCGGCTGCCGGAGCCGGAAGCACTCGTCCGCGCCTTCCTCGACGCGGTCGCGGACACCCTGCCCCGCACCCCCGCCGCGCCGTACGCCTCGGGGCTGCCGTTCGCCGCGCGAAAGGCCCAGCGGCTGCCCGGCGCCCACGACTGGGCCGCCGAGGTCGCCGCCGGCATGGACGCCGGGGTGCGCGTCTCGCTCCGCCTCGACCTCTCGGCGTTCGACCTGTTCGACGGCGCCGACCAGAGCGCGGCCGGCGACGGCGCGCGCGCGGCCGGTGCGGCGATCGTCCAGGTGCACAGCCTCGCCGACCCCACCCTCGTCGCCGACGCGGCGGCCCTGTGGGCGGGTACGGCGGACCGTGCGTTCGGCCCCCGCGCGCGGGTGGACGCGGCCCTCGCCGTCCGCCGGGCAGCCCGTGTCTGGGCCCCGCTGGACCGGCTCTCCGACCAGGACGTACCCGACGTGCTGGCCCTGTCGGAGGACGAGGTGAACGATCTGCTCGGCGTGGCCGCGACCCGGCTCGCGGCGGCCGGTGTCGCCGTGCACTGGCCCAGGGACCTCGCCCAGGACCTGACCGCGACGGCGGTGGTCCGGTCGGCCCCCGGTGCGGCGACCGACGGGAGCGGTTTCTTCGAGAGCGAGGACCTGCTGCGGTTCGGCTGGCAGCTCGCGCTCGGCGGCGATCCGCTCACCGAGGCCGAGATGGACGCCCTGGCCGAGGCCCACCGCCCGGTCGTCCGGCTGCGCGACCAGTGGGTACTGGTCGACCCGGCCCTCGTCCGCAAGGCCCGCACACGGGAATTGGGCCTGCTCGACCCCGTCGACGCGCTGTCCATCGCCCTCACCGGCACCGCGGAGGCCGACGGCGAGACCGTCGAGGCGGTCCCGGTCGGCGCCCTGGCGGTACTCCGCGACCGCCTCACCGCCGGCGTGCAGCCCGCCGACCCGCCGCCCGGACTCGACGCCACCCTGCGCGACTACCAGCTGCGCGGCCTGGCCTGGCTCGACCTCATGACCTCGCTCGGCCTCGGCGGCTGCCTCGCCGACGACATGGGCCTGGGCAAGACGATCACCCTCATCGCGCTGCATCTGAAGCGGGCCCGCACCGAGCCGACACTGGTCGTCTGCCCGGCCTCCCTGCTCGGCAACTGGCAGCGGGAGATCACCCGGTTCGCGCCCGGCGTCCCCGTGCGCCGCTTCCACGGCCCGGACCGCACCCTGGACGACCTGGCCGGGGGCTTCGTCCTCACCACCTACGGCACCATGCGTTCGGCCGCCCCGACACTGGCCGCACAGCGCTGGGGCATGGTCGTCGCCGACGAGGCCCAGCACGTCAAGAACCCGCACTCGGCCACGGCCAGGGCGCTGCGCACCATTCCGTCCCCGGCGCGCGTGGCGCTCACCGGCACCCCCGTCGAGAACAACCTCTCCGAGCTGTGGGCCCTCCTCGACTGGACGACCCCCGGGCTCCTCGGCCCGCTGAAGTCCTTCCGCGCCCGGCACGCCCGCGCGGTGGAGAACGGCGAGGACGAGCAGGCCGTCGAGCGCCTCTCCCGCCTGGTGCGGCCCTTCCTCCTGCGGCGCAGGAAGTCCGACCCGGGCATCGTCCCCGAACTGCCGCCGAAGACCGAGACGGACCACCCGGTCCCGCTCACCCGGGAACAGGCCGCGCTCTACGAGGCGGTGGTGCGCGAGTCGATGCTCGCCATCGAGACCGCCCAGGGCATGGGCCGCCGCGGTCTGGTGCTGAAGCTGCTGACCGCGCTCAAACAGATCTGCGACCACCCGGCGCTCTACCTCAAGGACGAGCACGCACGGGCCGGCGGCGACCGCATGGCGGCCCGCTCGGGCAAACTGGCCCTGCTGGACGAACTGCTGGACACCCTGCTCGCCGAGGACGGATCGGCCCTGGTCTTCACGCAGTACGTCGGCATGGCCCGGCTGATCACCGCGCATCTGACCGGGCGCGCGGTCCCGGTCGAGCTCCTCCACGGAAGTACGCCGGTACCGGAGCGGGAGCGCATGGTGGACCGCTTCCAGAGCGGTACGACCCCCGTCCTGGTCCTCTCCCTGAAGGCGGCGGGCACCGGCCTGAACCTCACCCGCGCGGGCCATGTCGTCCACTTCGACCGCTGGTGGAACCCGGCGGTCGAGGAGCAGGCCACCGACCGCGCCTACCGCATCGGCCAGACGCAGCCGGTCCAGGTCCACCGCCTCATCACCGAGGGCACGATCGAGGACCGTATCGCCGAGATGCTGGAGGCCAAGCGGGCCCTCGCCGACGCGATCCTCGGCTCCGGCGAGTCGGCGCTCACGGAACTCTCCGACCGCGAACTGTCCGATCTGGTCTCCCTGCGGAGGACGTCATGACGCCCCGCCCGTCCGACCAGGCGCGGGAGGCCCTGCGGGCGGCCCGCCGGCGTGCGGGCGCCGAACCGGCGAACGCCGAACCGGCGGACACCGAACCGGCGGACACCGGTACCCCGGACCGGCACCCCGCGCCCGCCGCCGCGCCCGACCCGGACCCGGGCACCGGGGCGCGCGGGCAGGCCGCGGACCGGGAGCAGCGCCCGGGTGACGTGGCCCGCGACGCCCTGCGCAGGGCGGTGCTCGCCCGACGCGCGGCGGGAACGGGACACCCCGAAGCGACCGGGCCCGCGGACGCGTCGGGGGAGAGGGGCACAGGAGCAGAGAAGGGCGACGAGGGCGACGAGGGTACGGACACCACCGCACCGTCGGCAGCCGCAGCCCCCCGGAACCGGCCGATCGCGCCGGACCGGCCGATCATGCCGGATCCGCCGGACCGGTCCGGCCGACGTCCCGGTGACATCGCGCGGGAGGCCCTGCGTTCGGCCCGGGAGGGAGCGCTGCGCGCACACACGGAGACAACCGACCGGGAGACCGACGACCGGGAAACCGGTGTGCGGGAAACAGGCGACCGGGAGACCGCCGTGCGGCGTGCCGGGAGCCTACCGTCGGGCACCGTTCCCCGGGTCCCGCGCACCACCCGGGGCGACCGCGCCGAGAGTGCCCGGACGGGTGAGCGAGCAGCGGAAGAAGGAGCGCACCAGGTACGGGAACTGCTCACCGGCGCCCTCCCCTCACCCCCCGAGGCGGACGAACCGGCCCCGAAGCCCAACGGAACCCGCCCCGAACCCCCGACCCTCCCGGCGCCCCCGGCACCCCCGACCCTCCCGGCGCCCCCGGCTTCTTCCACCCCCTCCGCCTCCCCGCCGTCGCACACCCCCCGCTCCATGGCCGCCCCCGCCCGCGACGGCGAGCTGCGCCGCACCTTCCCCGCGTTCCCGCCCGGCGCCTCGGCCGGACCGGGGTTCGCCGAGACCTGGTGGGGCAACGCGTGGGTCACGGCGCTGGAGGAGGGCGCGCTGGACACCGCGCGGCTGGCCCGCGGACGCCGGTACGCGGAGCGGGGACACGTCGACGCCGTCACCGTCACCCCCGGGCTCGTCCTCGCCTACGTCCAGGGGAGCCGCCCCCGCCCGTACCGGGTGCAGGTGCGGCTGCGCACCTTCGGGGACGCCGACTGGGAGCGCTTCCTGGACACCGCCGCCGACCGGCCCGGCGACATCGCGGCCCTGCTGGAAAAAGAGCTGCCCCAGTCCCTCGCCGACTGCGGGGCCCCGCTGCTCCCCCGTCCCGGGGACCTCGAACCGCAGTGCAGCTGCCCCGACTCCGGGCACCCCTGCAAGCACGCCGCCGCCCTCTGCTACCAGACCGCCCGGCTGCTCGACGCCGACCCGTTCGTGCTGCTCCTGCTGCGCGGCCGGGGCGAGCACCAGGTGATCGAGGCCCTGTCCCGGCGCAGCGCGGCCCGCGCGGCCCGCGCCACCCGGGGCAGGGAACCGGAGTCCCTCCCCGGAGTGCGGGCCGGTGAGGCCGTCGCCCGCCGCTGCCTCCCGCCGCTTCCGGCCCCGCTGCCCCCGCCCCCGCACCCCGAGCAGCCGCCCGTGTACCCCGCGTCCCCCGGCGGCCCGGACCCGTTCGCGCTCGACCAGCTCGCCACCGACGCCGCCGCCCGCGCGCACGCCCTGCTCACCACAGGCCGCGACCCCGTCGGCGGGCTCACGCTGTGGCAGG
Source organism: Streptomyces sp. GDS52 (assembly GCF_052246875.1). Classification (NCBI taxonomy): domain Bacteria; kingdom Bacillati; phylum Actinomycetota; class Actinomycetes; order Kitasatosporales; family Streptomycetaceae; genus Streptomyces; species Streptomyces sp. GDS52. The sequence continues at coordinate 996,474 of NZ_CM125966.1, read as the reverse complement.
ACGCGGTACGGCTGGCGGCCGCCCGCCCCGGCTCCGGGCTCACCGCGGCCACCCGCGCGCTGTACTCCTCGCTCGCCCGAGCGGCCGGGCGCACCCCGGCCGAGCTGGCGCGCGCGGTCGCCGCGTGGCGCCAGGGCGGTCCGACGGGACTCGACGCACTGGAGGACCCCTGGGACCCGCCGGCCGGCCGCTTCGACCGCGCCCGCCCACTGCTCCTCGCCGCCGACCTGCCCGCCTTCCGTCCCTGGCGCAACCACCTCACCCACCCCCGCGGACACGTCCAGCTCCGCCTCGGCCGGGACCACCTCTGGTACGCGTACGAGTCCGAACCGGGCCACGACGACTGGTGGCCCCGCGGCACCCCCGACCCGGACCCCGTCGGCGCCCTCACCGGCCTGGACGCCCTGGACGCCTTGGACGCCCTGGACAGCCCGGACATCCGATGACCGGCCCCGCCTCCGGACCGCCGGCACCCTGATGGCCGCCCGCGCTTTTCCGTCAGTTTTCGCAATTGGCCCACGAGAAGCACACAAAGCCGTCACCATGTGATGTGACGGATGCGTCGACGACTGGCTTCTGAGGGGGATGCCGGCGTCGCGCGCGGGGGTGCGTCGGCTCCGGTGGAGCGGTGTCCACCCCTGTCCGTGGGAGGGGACTGCACCGCATGAAGCGGATCACACGCACCGCCGTGTTCACGGTGGGCGCACTCATCGCTGCCCTGGGTGTGCCGGGCGCGGCCGCGCACGCCGCCGACGACTTACCCCGCGTCGACCTGCGTGTCCTGGTCGTCAGCGACGGGGGTCCGGCCGTGGACGCGATCGCGGCCGAACTGAGGACCGCCGGCACGCCGTACACCGAAGTGGACCTCACCCGGTCCGACCGCCCCGTCATCGACTCCGGCTTCCTCGCCGACACCGTGGACGGGCTGCCACGCGCCAAGTACCAGGCGGTGGTGCTGCCCAACGACAACCCGTTCCCGGCGAACGCGCCCGAGATGACGGCGCTCGCCGCCTACGAGCGGACCTACGACATCCCGCAGGTCGACGCCTACACCTACGCGCGCCCGGAGGCGGGCCTGGAGTACCCGGTCGGCGACGGCTACGCCGGCAGCATCGACGGGGTGCGGGCCGAGGTGACCGACGCGGGCCGGGCAGGCCCCTTCGGCTACCTGGACGGCCAGGTCCCCTTCGAGGACAACTCACCTGCCGTGAGCGAAAGTTACGCCTACCTGTCGACCCCCGTGGCCGGCGCGGACTTCACTCCGTACGTCGAGGCCGCGATCCCGGGCGGGACCGGGCGGGGTTCGCTGGTGGGGGAGTACCGGCACGACGGACGGCGGGAACTCGTCGTCACCTTCGTCTACAACCAGCACCAGCAGCAGTTCGGACTGCTGGCCCGGGGCATCGTGGACTGGATGACCGGCGGCGTGCACCTGGGCGCCTCCAGGAACTACTTCGCCGTGCACGTCGACGACGTCCTCGCCGCCGACGACCGCTGGGACACGGAGCTGAACTGCACTCCCGGCGACGTCGACTGCCCGGAGGGCGAGGGCACACCCGACCCGATCCGCATGCTCCCCGCCGACGTGGACCACGCCACCTCCTGGCAGAGCGAGCAGGACTTCACCCTCGACCTCGCCTACAACGGCGCCGGCAGCGTCGACCACCGCCAGGGCAACGGCGGAGCCGACCCCCTGGCGGACAGACTGATCGCCGAGCGGGACCGGTTCCGCTGGATCAACCACACCTACACGCACTCCTTCCTCGGCTGCGAGCAGGACACATCGGTGGTGCCGTGGCGGTGCGCCACCCACGCCGACGGCAGCACCAAGTGGGTCGGCCGCACGGCCATCGCCGACGAGATCGCCGCCAACCGCGTCTGGGGAGAGACCGCCGGACTGCCCCTGCACGACGACGAGTTGGTGACCGGCGAACACTCCGGACTCAAGGTGCTGCCGCAGCAGCCCGAGGACAATCCGAACCTGGCCCCCGCCCTCGCCGACAACGGCATCACCTGGCTCGCCTCGGACAACTCCCGCGACCCCGTGCAGCGTCGGGTCGGGCCGGCCACGACCGTCTCGCGCTACCCGATGAACGTCTTCTTCAACGCCGGGCGGACGGCCGAGCAGGTCGACGAGTACAACTGGATCTACACCAGCCGTGCCCAGGGCGGAAGCGGCATCTGCGAGGACAACCCGGCCACCACGACGTGCCTGCCGGCTCCGCTGGACCCCGCGACGGGGTACACCGGGTACATCGTCCCTCTGGAGACCCGGATCGCGTTCGGCCACGTCCTCGCCAACGATCCCAAGCCGCACTTCATCCACCAGTCCAACCTGGCCGAGGACCGCATCGCCTACCCGGTCCTGGACGGCGTACTCGACGGCTACGAGGCCCTGTTCGCCGACGACACCCCCGTGGTGAACCTGCGGATGAAGGACATCGGCGCCGAACTCCAGCGCCGTGCCGCCTGGGCCGACGCCCTGCGGGAAGACCAGGTCACCGCCTACCGCGTCGGCGGCACGGTGACCGTAGAGGCGCCGGACGGCACGGCCGTCACCGCCACCGCGCCCGCCGGGACCACCCTCGCGGGAGACGCGTTCGGCGAGGCCTACGCGGGCCGGGTGTCCGGCTGGACGCGGACGGCGGGCCAGGCCGCCCTCTCCTTCACCCTGCCGGCCTCCGCCACCGACGGCGACGGAGCGGCCCCGGAGGCGAAGGCTCCGGTCGCCGAGCCGGCCCCGGACACCCGGGTCCCCGCCGGCGTGCGGGACCACGTGCCGTACACCGCGCGGAACTGAACGGCCCACCGGCCCACCCGAGGCACCGGCCCCGGTCACCGACGGGTGACCGGGCGCCGGGGCCCGCCCCGGCGCGATCCCCGCCCCGGCACGATCCCCACCCCGCGCCGCACCCCACCCCACCCCGTACCCGGCCGTGGAGCCCACCGATGTACGTTCACCACGGCGCGCGCCGCCCCAGCTCGGCGCGCGTCACCCTGCTCACCGAAGGCACCTATCCGCACAGTCACGGCGGTGTGAGCGTCTGGTGCGACCAACTCGTCCGCGGCATGCCCGACATCGACTTCGACGTCCTCGCCGTCACCGGCACCGGCCGCGAACCCGTCGTGTGGGACCTGCCCGCACACGTCTCGAACCTCCTGACCGTCCCGATGTGGGGACCCCCGCCCGCGGGCCGTCCGCCCGGGCGGCGGCCGCGCGAAGTCCTGGCCGGTGCCTACGAGCAGTTCCTGACGGCGCTGCTCGACCCGTGCGCGGAGAGCGGATTCGCCCCGGCCCTGTACACCATGGCGCGGGCCGCCGCCGACGGAACACTCGGCCCGTTCCTGCGCGGCGACCGGGCGATCGCCGTGCTGACCGCCGTGTGGAACCGCCGGGGCCTGGTCGTCCGTGAGGCCCGCCCCACGCTGCACGACGCGGTCACCGCCACCGGACTGCTCGAGCACGCCCTGCGCCCGCTGGCCGCGCCCCTGCCGAGGGACGGGGTCGCCCACGCGGTCAGCGGGGGGATCGCCGTCCTGCCCGGACTGGCCGCCCTGGAACGGCACGGCGTCCCCCTGCTCCTCACCGAGCACGGCGTCTACCTCCGCGAGCGTTACCTCGGCTACCGCACCGGCCCCTACCGCTGGCCGGTCAAGGCGCTCGTCCTGGGCTTCTTCCGGCTGCTGGCCGAGGAGAGCTACCGCAGGGCCGCCCTGATCACACCGGGCAACCGCTACAACCGGCTGTGGGAGGAGGAGGGCGGGGCCGACCCGGCGTCGATCCGCACGGTCTACAACGGGGTGGACCCGGAGGCCTTCCCGCCGGCCGGACCCGAACCGGAGGCGCCGACCCTCAGCTGGGCCGGCCGCGTCGACCCGATCAAGGACCTGGAGACCCTCGTCCGGGCCCTCGCCCTGGTCAGGGCGGAACAGCCCGGCGTCCGGCTGCGGCTGTTCGGCGGGACACCCCGGGGCGGGGAGGCCTACCGGGAGCGGTGCGAGGCCCTGGCCGCCGAACTCGGTCACGGGGACGCCGTCGTCTTCGAGGGCCGCGTCGACGACATCAGGGACGCGTACGCCGCCGGCAACGTCGTGATGCTCTCCAGCATCAGCGAGGGCTTCCCCTTCACGCTGATCGAGGCCATGTCCTGCGGGCGGGCGACGGTCTCCACCGATGTCGGCGGAGTCCGCGAGGCCGTGGGTGACGCGGGTCTCGTCGTACCGCCCCGGGACCCGGCCGCGATGGCCGCCGCCGCGCTGGAACTGCTCGGCGATCCCGCACGGCGTGCGGCCCTGGGGGAGGCCGCCCGGCTCCGGGTGATCGAGCAGTTCACCCTGCGCCGGACCGTCGACACCTTCCGCGCCGTCTACCTCGAGCTCTCCGGCCCCCGGCGGCAGCCGGCCGGCCGTGCCGCACCGCCCCCGGACGAGCGCACACAGGTTCCGTCACCCGGGGCGACGAGGAGCGTGGCCGTATGAGCGGCCCCATGGCACTGGAACCGGGCGGGGCCGAACAGGACACCCTCGCCCTCCGGCCGCCCGCCGTACTCCGGCCGCCGCGGGCCCTCCCGGCCGACGACACCACCCTCACCATGCGATTACCGCGGCCCGTGCCGGACCAGGAGGAGGTGGACCGGCTGGCCGCCGACCTGGCCGACCGCATCGGCCCCGCCGTGCACCCCTACGAGGTGGCCGCGCTGCTGGAGGCGGAAGGACTGCCCACGGACGTGATCCGGCGGCGGTACGGCCATCCGAACCTGTTCTCCCTGGCCTCCGCCCTGTACGAGCGCGTCCCCAGGACGTTCCCCGACCTCGCCCCCGCCCCCGACCCCTGGCGTCCCGACACCGTGCGCTGCCTGCTGCGCGGCGTGCTGTTCGCCCTGCCCGGCCTCGCCTACCTGCTCGTCGCACCGCTGGGGCAGGCGGCACGGCACGCGCCCGCCCTCATCGCGGCCGGCGTCGTCTCCTGGGCCTGGGGCCAGGCCCTGGGGCACCGCGCCCACCTGCGCCTGGCGACGGGGCGCCACGAGGCGGGCCGCACCCTGCTGACCGGAGCCGTCCTCGGCGCGGCCCTGGCCACGGCGACCGCGGCCGTGGTGGCCGGCGGCGGACCGGTCGTCCTGGCCGCCGCCGCACAGTCGCTGTACCTGGCCGCCGCCTCGGTGCTGCTGGTCCTCGCCCGGGAACGGCTGCTGCTGGCGGCCCTGACACCGCTGATCGCCGGCGCCGCGTTGCTGCCGTGGCGGGAGCCCGGCCCCGTGCTGAGGCTCGGTCTGCCCCTGCTGGCGCTGGCGGCCACGCTCGCCACCACCGGCCGGGTGCTCCGGGGCGTGCTCGGCACCCCGCCCGTCCCCGGCGCGCGCCGGCCACCGCTGCGGGCCTCCCTGCCCTACGGACTCTTCGGCCTCGCCGCGGCGTCCCTGGTCCTGCTGGAGGGCCGACAGCATCCGTACGCCGTGATCGTGCTGACCGTGAGCATGGGACCGGCCGAGTGGCTGCTGTACCGCTACCGCGGCCGGTCGGTCGCGGCGCTGCGGGCGACCGCGACGCCCACCGCCTTCCTCCTGCGGTCGGCCGGCCTGCTCGCTCTCTGCCTGCTCGCCTACCTCCTGCCGCTGACGCCCGCGGCCCTCCTCACCGGAGCCGACCCCGCCGCCCTGCTGCTCCTCGCCGCGACACTGTGGACCGCCCTGCTGCTCCAGGCGTTCGGCATCGCCTGGCCCCCCGCCCTGATCTGCCTGACCGCCGCGGGCTGCGCCGCCCTGGTCACCCTGCTGCGCCTGCCACCGGGCCCGGCCGTCCTGCCGCTGTGCTGCGCCGCCGCGGCCCTGTGCCTGTCGGTGTGCGTGCTGTGGCTGCTCGGCCGGCCGGCGGTACACGCCTGACCGCCCGCGCGCACGACATCACCACCACCCGCGACCCGTACCGCACCGTCGCACCGCACCCGTTCAAGCAACCGGAAGGACACCTGCGTTGACCTCCGCACCGCTCGCCGCCGTCACCGGGGCCGAAGGCTTCATCGGCTCCCACCTCACCGAAGCGCTCGTCGCCGCCGGACACCGCGTCCGGGCCATGGCCCAGTACAACTCCTTCTCCTCCTACGGATGGCTGGAGGCCCTGTCCCCGGACGTCCTGGACCAGGTGGAGATCGTCCTCGGCGACGTCCGGGACCCCGGATCGGTACGCGGACTGCTCGAAGGAGCCGACAGCGCCTACCACCTGGCCGCGCTCATCGCGATCCCGTACTCGTACCGGGCGCCGCACAGTTACGTGGACACCAACGTGACCGGCACCCTCAACGTGCTCGAAGCGGTACGCCAGTTGGGCACACCGAGGCTGGTGCACACCTCCACGAGCGAGACCTACGGCACCGCGCGGACCGTGCCGATCACCGAGGACCACCCCATCAACACCCAGTCCCCGTACGCCGCTTCGAAGGCGGGCGGGGACCGGCTGGCCGACAGCTACCACGCGAGCTTCGACACGCCGGTGGTGACGCTGCGGCCGTTCAACACCTTCGGGCCGCGCCAGTCGATGCGCGCGGTGATCCCCACCGTCATCGGCCAGGTCGCGGCGGGGGAACGCACCATCACCCTCGGCGACCTGCGGCCCACGCGGGACTTCACCTACGTGAAGGACACGGCGCAGGCCTTCCTCGCCGTCGGCACCGCACCCGCCGAGCAGGTCGTGGGCCGCACCTTCAACGCCGGGACCGGAGGGGAGATCTCGGTCGGCGACCTCGTCGCGCTGATCGGCAAGGTCATGGACAGCGCCCTCGACGTGCGGGAGGACACGGCACGGCTGCGGCCCGCCAACTCCGAGGTGATGCGCCTGGTCGCCGACGCCACCCGGCTCGCCGCCGCCACCGGCTGGAAGCCCGCCCACACGCTGGAGCAGGGGCTCGCCCGGACCGTGGAGTTCTTCCGCGACCCGGCCCACCTGGCCCGCTACAAGACCGGCATCTACAACATCTGACCCGTCCGGCCCGCACCACCCGGCCCGCACCGTCCGGCCGGTGTCCGGCACGTCCCCGGGAACACGAAGGATCCGAAGGAGAAGCCCCATGCACGCAGTGATACTGGCCGGAGGCAAGGGCGTCCGGCTGCGGCCCTACACCACGGCCCTCCCCAAGCCGCTCGTCCCCATCGGCGACCAGCACGCCATCCTGGAGATCGTGCTGCGCCAGCTCGCCACGTCCGGCTTCACCCACTGCACCATCGCCATCGGCCACCTCGGCGAGATCATCCGCGCCTACGTCGGCGACGGCTCCCAGTGGGGCATGGAGATCGACTACGCCACCGAGGAGAACCCGCTGGGCACGATGGGCCCCCTGCTCTCGCTGCGCGAGCGGCTGCCCGAGACCTTCCTGGTGATGAACGGCGACGTCCTGACCGACCTCGACTACGCCGACGTCCTGAACCGGCACCGGGAATCCGGTGCCCCGCTGACCATCGCGACCTACGCCCGCAAGGTCCGCATCGACTTCGGCGTGCTGACCACCCGGGCGAGCCAGGTCGTCGCCTTCACGGAGAAGCCCAGCATGGACTACCGCGTCTCCATGGGCGTCTACGGGCTGTCCCGCTCGACGCTCGAGGGCTACACGCCCGGCCTCCCGCTGGGCTTCGACGAACTCGTCCTGGACCTCCTCGCCGCCCAGCGCCCGCCGCACGCCTACGAGTTCGACGGATACTGGCTGGACATCGGACGCCCGGACGACTACGACCGGGCCAACGCGGAGTTCACCACCCGCAAGTCCATGCTGCTCAAGGGGGCCTGAGCACCCATGCGCGTTCTCGTCCTGGGCCGCACCGGTTACCTGGGCCGTCATGTCGTCGCCCACCTGCGCGGCCTGCCGGACACCCAGCTGCCCGAGGCCGGCCGTTCGACCGCGGGGGCCGGCGCGGGTCTGCGCGTCGACCTGGCCACCGACTCCCCCGACCGGCTCGCCAAGACCCTGGCGGAGGCGGCGCCCGACGCCGTGATCAACTGCGCGGGCGCGACCGCCGGGGACGCGGTCACCCTGGCCGAGGTCAACACCCGCGGCCCCGCCGTCCTGTGTGCGGCACTGCGGCAGGCCGCTCCCCGGGCACGCCTGGTGCACCTGGGGTCGGCCGCCGAGTACGGCCCGGGGGAACAGGGCACCAAGGTGACGGAGACGGCGGCGACCCGCCCGCTCGGACCGTACGGCGCGACCAAACTCGCGGGCACGGCGGTGGTGACGGCCTCCGGCCTGGACGCGGTGGTGCTGCGGGTGGGCAATCCGGTGGGACCGGGCGCGCCGCCCACCGGGCTGCCCGGCAGGGTCGCCGCCCTGCTGCGCGAGACCGGCGCGGCCGAGCCGGAGGCAGGAACAGGGGCGGTACTGCGGCTCGGTGACCTGTCCGCGTACCGCGACTTCGTCGACGCACGCGATGTCGCACGTGCGGCGGTGCTCGCCGCCTTGGCGGCCGGGCCGCTCCCGCCCGTGCTCAACATCGGCGGCGGCGAGGCGGTCCGGGTGCGCGACCTGGTGCACCTGCTGGCCCGCCGGGCCGGTTTCGGGGGACGAATCGAGGAGGCCGCAGGGGCCACGGGGGCCACGGGCGGATCGGCCCGCTCGGCGGCGGTGTCCTGGCAGTGCTCCGACATCACGGCGGCGGGCGAGGCACTCGACTGGCGTCCCTCGTACCCCCTCGAGGAGTCACTGGCCGCGCTGTGGGCGGACGCCGGCGCGGAAGGCGGCCGTACGCCGTGAGCCTGCTGATCCCCCTGTACGTCCACCCGGCCGAGGACCCGGGCGCCTGGCACCGGCTGATCACGGCAGCCGACCGCACCCACTCCGTCGTGCTCAACCCCGCGAACGGCCCCGGGACCGGGCCGGACCAGGCGTTCACGGCGGTCGCGGAGGCGCTGCGGGCGGCCGGAGCCCGGCTGCTCGGCTACGTCGACACCGACTACGGCGCGCGGGACCCGTCCGCGGTCACCGCCGACGCGCGCCGGCACCGGGAGTGGTACGCGGTCGACGGCTGCTTCCTGGACCGGGTGAGCGCGGGGCCGGACGGCCTGCCGGGCTGCCGCAGGCTGGTCCGGTCCCTGCGCGGGGCCGGCGCGCGGACCGTCGTGCTCAACCCCGGAGTGGACCCGGCGCCCGGCTACGTCCGCCTCGCCGACCTGACCGTCACCTTCGAAGGACACTGGTCCACCTACGCCGCCGCGTTCAGCCGCCCCGCCCGGACGAAGCCGCACCCACCGGAACGGATCTGCCACCTCGTCTACGGCGTGCCCGAGGCACTCGTACCCTTGGCCGTACGCACCGCACAGGACCGCGGCGCCGGGGTCTGCTGCCCCGTGACGGGCGAACTGCCCAACCCATGGGCCGAGTTGACCCCTGCCCTGACCGTGGCCGAAACCGAGGGACGAGCATGACCGGGAAGCCTCCGCCCCACACGCCCGCGCCGAGGGTGCCGGCCGCGTCGACCGCGCCGCCCGTGCTGATCGCGTCGGTCGTGCTGCTCGTGCTGGCCGTCACGGCCCTGACCGGGTGCTCCGCCCCGCCCCGCACCTCACCGGAGGCCCCGACCGGGACCTCCCCCGCCCCCGGCGGGGAACGCTGGCGCCCGCGCCCCGGGCTCGCCTGGCAGTGGCAGCTCGACGGCAGGGCCGACCCGTCGGTCGAGGTGCCCGTCTACGACATCGACGGCTTCGAGAACACCGCCGCGGACGTGGCCCGCCTCCACCGCGACGGCCGCAAGGTGATCTGCTACGTCAACGTCGGCGCCTGGGAGGACTTCCGGCCCGACCGGGACGAATTCCCGCGCTCCGTCCTCGGCAGGAACAACGGCTGGGAGGGCGAGCGCTGGCTGGACATCCGCCGGATCCCCGTACTGAAGCCGATCATGGAGCGACGGTTCGACATGTGCCGGGACAAGGGCTTCGACGCGGTGGAGCCGGACCTGATGGAGGGCTACGGCAACGACACCGGGTTCCCGCTCACCGCCGCCGACCAGCTCCGCTACAACCGCATGATCGCGGACATCGCGCACGCACGCGGTCTGTCGGTGGGCCTCAAGAACGACCTGCCGCAGATCCCGCAGCTCGTGGACGACTTCGACTTCGCCGTCAACGAGGAGTGCGCGCAGTACGGCGAGTGCGCCGAACTCACTCCGTTCATCGAGGCGGGCAAGGCGGTCTTCCACGTGGAGTACGCGGAGCCGACCGGTGAATTCTGTGCCGAGTCCCGCGAACTGAAACTGTCGTCCATGCGCAAGAAGCTGGAACTGGGGGTCTGGCGGGACCCGTGCTGACCCCCGGACACCGCTGACCCCCGGACACCGCTGCGCCGCGTACGCCGAACGCGGCGCAGAGGTGTCCGGTTCTCACCGGTCCGCGGTAAATGCCTGGACCGGGAGCCTCCCCTGACGGGAAACTTCCGACTTCCGAACCTCCGGGAGTGTGATGGGGACAACAGATACGCGAGGGCCGGCGCCGGGCAGGAGCGCGGTCGTCCTGGCCCTGCGCCGCTACGGCCGGGAACTGCTGCGACTACGACTGCTGGCGCTGCCCGCGCTGCTGCTGCCGGCCGTGGGCAACATCGGCATCCGCTACGTCGCCCCCCTGCTGATCGCCAAACTGGCGGGACAGGCCGCCGGCGACGGCGGTCTCACCCTCGCCTCGGCGCTGCCGTACGTGCTGGGCTTCGGCGTGACGCTGCTGCTCGCCGAGGCCGTGTGGCGGGTCGGGCAGCACTGCCTGAACCGCGTGGACGCCCTCGGCATGGAGCACCTGTACGTGAGCGGCATGGACGAACTCCTCGCCAAGGACGCCGCGTTCTTCCACGACAACTTCGCCGGCTCCCTGACCAAACGGGTGCTCAGCTACGGCAAGCGCTTCGAGGACTTCGTCGACACGCTGACGTACCGGATCGTGGGCAGTCTCGTCCCCCTGGTGTTCGGCGCCGTGGTGCTGTGGAGCTACGAACCGATGCTCGTCGTCGGCCTCCTGGTGATGATCGCGCTGACCGTGGTGGCCGCGACACCGCTGATCCGCCGCCGGCAGAGGCTCGTCAACGACCGTGAGGCCGCGATCGCCCGGGTCTCCGGCCACGTCGCCGACAGCCTCATGAACATGGAGACCATCCGGGCGTTCGCCGCCGAGCGGCGGGAGGCCGACGAACACCGCAGCCGGGTCGCGGACTCCCGGCGCCTGACGCTGACGTCGTGGGACTACGGCAATCTGCGCGTCGACACCCTGATCGCCCCCCTGTCCGTGCTGACCAACGTGCTGGGCCTGTTGGTCGCCGTCGCCTTCGGCGGTCCGGGCCAGGGAGTGGAGGAGATCGTCGTCGCCTTCACCTACTACTCCAACGCGACCCAGATCATGTTCGAGTTCAACCAGATCTACCGGCGGCTGGAGAGCTCGATGACCGAGGCCGCGCAGTTCACGGAGTTGCTGCTGGACCCGCCCACCGTGCTCGACCCGGCCGAACCCGAACCGCTCGCACTGCGGGACACCGGCGTCCGCTTCGAGGCGGTGACCTTCGCCCACACGGGTGCGAAGCCGATCTTCGAGGGCCTCGACCTGGACGTGCCCGCAGGCGCACGGATCGGTCTGGTCGGCAGGTCCGGCGGCGGCAAGACCACACTCACCCGGCTGCTGCTGCGGATGTCGGACATCGACGACGGCCGCATCCTGATCGGCGGACAGGACATCAGCCGGCTGCGCCAGAGCGACCTGCGCTCACTGATCGCCTACGTTCCGCAGGAACCCGCGATGTTCCACCGCAGCCTGCGGGACAACATCGCCTTCGCCCGGCCCGGCGCCACCGATGCGGAGGTCCGCGCGGCGGCCGAGGCCGCGCACGTCACGGAGTTCGCCGAACAACTCCCCGACGGCTTCGCCACCCTGGTGGGCGAGCGGGGAGTCAAACTCTCGGGCGGCCAGCGCCAGCGCGTCGCCCTCGCCCGGGCCATCCTGCGCGACGCCCCGATCCTGCTGCTCGACGAGGCGACCAGCGCGCTGGACTCGGAGAGCGAACTCCTCGTCCAGGACGCCCTGTGGCGGCTGATGGACGGACGTACGGCCCTCGTGGTCGCCCACCGTCTGAGCACCGTCGCCGGAATGGACCGTCTCGTCGTCCTCGACCGCGGACGCGTCGTCGAACAGGGCGCCCACGAGGAACTGCTCGCGGCGAACGGTGCCTACGCCAAACTGTGGCAGCACCAGTCGGGCGGCTTCCTCGGCGAGAGCACCGACTCGGCCCCCGAGTGCCCGGTCCCCGAAGCCGGTCCCGGCGGGCTGCCCGGACCGGCCGACCCGGCGCCGGACGGGGCTCGCAGGACGTCGTCGCACGCTCGTGCGAGCACGTGGTTCACATGATCGAGACGATTCTCGGACATTCTCGACCGCACCCGGCGGCACGCTCCTGCGTCCCCCCGCGTGCGGTGGACGCAGGAGCGCCGCAGGAAAAACGACCGTGCTCCCGGACCGGCTGACGCGGTCCGGCTTCGCCGCGCTGTGCGAGGTCAGCCCGGTGGAGCGCTCCCCGGGCGGCGTCGTTCTCGCGGTGAGGGCGGTCTGAGCGTTCCGTCGGGCTGGAGCGACTCGCCCCGGGTGCCGGACAACCCCGGGGGCCTGAACGTCCACGGAAGCAGCGCAGGCAACGACCTGAAGCCGCCCGGGTTCTGATCAGGGCCGCGGGCCAGGTGACGACTCGCCCTCCGGCCCGGCGGCACCGGCTCCACCGACAGGGCCGGGAGCGTGCGACAGCATCACCGCTGCCTGCCGACGGAGGGAGGCGATCGCCTCGACCAGCTGATCACGCAGGCACGCCCCCGCATCCATCCCGGCTGCCGCCGCGGTCGAGCCCGGACCGTCCGGTCGGTCCCGGCCACCCGGTTCTGAGTCTTTCAAGCGAGCCGGTCCGCGAGGACACGCACCCCGGCAGCGGCAACGAGCACCGCTGAGCCGATGACCATCACGGCCCGGCCCCGCCTGCCGTCCCGCCGGACACCGGCGCCCAGGCCGGCGCGATCGGGCCGGGAGCGGGTCGGCCCGGGCGGTGCCGCACGGGGCACCGCGTCATCGACGCGAGGATTCACGCCCGGACCAACGCGTGATCAGGATTTTCGACACAGCACCTCCGCCGCCCTCACCCGTTCGGCCCACGCTGCCTTCACCACGGCGCCCACCCGGGGGTCGGGCCGCCCCGGAAGGTCTTTTCCGCCTGGTGCCGTGGGCCCCACCGGGGTGGCCGGCGGCAGGCCTGAGGCGTCCCGGCCGGTCTTGGCCGTATCGGACGCGGACCCGGTCGCCGGGCAGTCTTGCCGGGGGTGCCACAGGATGGTCCCTGGCTGCCCGGCCTCGGCACTGGCCGCAGACAGCCGATTCCCGACGCGCGGCGGGCGTGGGCCGGCCGCCTGACCCCCACCCCAGGGAGCCACCCCATGACAGTGATGACGGACGCGCTGGTACCGGCGCTGGAGGACGCTCGTGAGGCACATGAGGCGGTCGTCGACCGATTGCGGGCGGATGCGACCATCACGCCACCCGGCCCGTACCGGCAGATGCTCGAGCGCCAGGTGGACGAGGTCCAGGACAGCCTCCGGCGCATCGAGCACCACATGCGCGAGCTGCGGCCCCGCAGCGGGCTGGTCGGGGACCGCGTCGATATCGCGCGGTTCATCTCGCGCAGCGCCGTGCGCACCGTCATGCTGCCGCTGACGATCGGATCCACGCTCATAACGGACATGCTGCGCGGCCAGCGGCCCCACGACGAGCGGCGGCTGCTGAAAAACGCCCAGGACGAGTACGCGGTCACCGCCCGGGCGCTGGCGGCCTGCCGGGCCGGGCAGAGCATCGCCGAAGTGGCCCACGACCAGGCCACCGCCGACCTGCTCGCCGCACTGCGCCGCCAGGACGAGGAACTGCTCGAACAACTGGAGGACAGCGTCGCCCAGAACGCCCGGGCCGTGGCGGCCGCGGCCAACGGCTTCATCCAGGAGAACGGCGGCGGCTGGGCCGACGCGGCCGCCCACGCCGTGCGGACCGCCGCCAACCGGGTGCAAGACGTCGCCCAGAGCGGCGGCCGACGGGCCCGGGGTGCCGCCGGGGGCGCGGTGCGCGAGATGCCCGGGCCCACCCGCATGGCCGAAAAGGTCCAGGGTGCGGTGACCCGGGAGGAGGAATTGCCGATCCTCCGCTTCAGCCAGCTCAGCGTCGACGAAATCCAGCAGCAGCTGCGCACACTCTCCCAGTCGGACCTGACGGTCATCGAGGGATACGAGCGCACCCACTCCAACCGCCCCCCGGTCCTGGACGCCATCGAGCAGCTGCGCGGCAGCGAACCCTGGCCCGGCTACGACACCATGAGCCCGGACAAGCTCACCGCCCAGGTGCAGAACGTCCCCGCCGGCGTCGCCCGCCAGGTCCAGGAGTACGAACGACGCCACCAGCAGCGCCAGAAGGTCATCTCCGCCGCCGAGGCACGCACCACCCCCTGACGCCCACAGGCGAGCGTCTGCCGGTAGACGGGTGAGGGCAGTGCGGCGCGTTCGCGCTGCCGGCGCCCGGAGGAACTCATGACAGCCCTGGAGCCGCCCTCACCGGCTCCGGGGCTGCGTGCGTGAGAGTTCTCGTATCGGTGTCCCGGCGGTGGCGGGGGTTGGCCAAGTGGCCTTGTTCGCCGAGAGGGAACGCCCCTTCACCTCCGAACGCCCACGCCCACGCCCGCGCTGTCGCCGAAGCCGCCGACCGCCGTATCGGCCGTCCCGTCGCCCACCCCGACGACAAGATCGAATACGCCGAGCTCCCCAAGGAGCAGGACCGCAGCCTCGGCCAGATCGCGGCCAAGACCGGAATTCCGAAGACCTCCTTGCACCGCTATCTGCAGGGCTTGTCCGGTGCAGCGAACGACGCCCGGTAGGCGCGCGGACTGGTCGCCAGGCGGGATGCGAACTGCTGGCGCATGGTGACCTCGCTGCCGAAACCGGACCGGCGGGCGACCTCGGGCATGGGCAGGTCGGTGCGTTCGAGGAGCTTCTGGGCCGCCACGATGCGGTGGCCCACAAGCCAGCGCAGCGGGGTGGTCCCGGTGGCCGCCGCGAAGTGCCGGGCGAAGGAGCGCGGCGACATCCCGGCACGGGCGGCGAGCGCGGACACGGTGAGCGGCTCGTCGAGATGCGCCAGGGCAAAGGCGCGTACCTGGGCCAGCGTGTCCGTGTCGCGGTCGGCGTGCGGTGTCGGATGCTCGATGAACTGGGCCTGGGTGCCGGTCCGGAACGGTGCGGTGACCATGGACCGGGCGACCGTCGCGGCCGCCTCCGCGCCGTGCGCGGCGCGCACCAGGTGCAGACACAGGTCGATGCCGGCGGCGGTGCCGGCGGACGTCCACAGATTGCCGTCTCCGACGAACAGGGCGTCCGGCTCGACCCGCACCTGTGGGTGCCGGGCCCGCAGCTGATCGGCCAGTGCCCAGTGGGTCAGCGCCCGGCGGCCGTCCAGCAGGCCCGCCTGGGCGAGCGTGAACGCCCCGCCGCACAGCGCGGCGATGGTGGTGCCCCGGACGTGGGCGCGGCGCAGTGCCGCAAGGACCGGCTCGGGCGCCGGGGTGACATGGTCGTCCAGGCCCGGCACCAGGATCAGCTCGGCGCGGGGCAGCCAGGCGAGGGTGCGGTCCGGGGCGAGCGCGAGCCCGTCGCGCATCGGTACCGGTTCGGGGCCGACGGCCACCCGGCGCAACTCGAACGCGGGCACCCCGCGGTCGGTGCGGTCCGCGCCCCATACCTCGGTGATCACCGAGACGTCGAAGGCCCGGATGCCGGGGAAGGCGAGCAGGGCGATGCGGTGGGCCGGTGCTGGTCGGGTCATCCTGGCAGTAAACCATCGATCGCTGTCTTTCCGTCTCCTGTGAACCGGCCTCGCCCGGCGGCAGGATCGTGGGCATGGAAATCACATCGAACGCGGCGTTGGTCGTGGTGGACGTGCAGAAGGGCTTCGACGAGTCGGAGTTCTGGGGCCCGCGCAACAACCCGGCCGCCGACGAGAACATCGCTTCCCTGATCGCGGCCTGGCAGGACACGGACCGGCCGGTCGTCTTCGTGCGGCACGACTCCAACAAGCCCGGCTCCCCGCTGCGGACCGGGTACGAGGGCAACGACTTCAAGGAGTACGTCGAGGAGCGGCGCGGCAAGGGCGGCGGGCCGGAGCTGCTCGTCACCAAGTCCGTGAACTCGGCGTTCTACGGCACCCCCGACCTTGACGACTGGTTCAAGGCGGTGGGCATCACCCAGGTCGTACTGGCCGGCATCCAGACCAACATGTGCGTGGAGACCACCGCCCGCATGGGCGGCAACCTCGGCTACGACGTGCTGGTCCCTCTCGACGCCACCCACACCTTCGACCTGACCGGTCCGAACGGCTGGCGCCTGACGGCCGACGAGCTGGCCCGGGCGAGTGCTGTCTCGCTGCACGGCGGGGGCTTCGCCCGGGTGGTGACAACCGGCGAGCTGGTGGCCGCCGTCCGCCCCTGACCTCCCAGATCTGGGGTGTGGGCCACCTCCGATACTCGCCCGGGCCACCTCGGCCGCTCACGGCCCAGGTCAAAGACTCAGTCACACGATGCGACTCCGCGGGCTCATGGGGGGGTGATGACGAGTCGCTGTTGTGGATCATCGGATGGTCGTGGGGGTCCTCGCCAGCCGATGCTCAGCGCTGTGACTCCGGGCCGAGGCGGTCGGCGAGATCGGCGAGGGCCTCACCTCGCGGTGGGCCGCCCCGAGCGAAACGGAGACGCTGGAGTACGATTCCCGTTCGATTGACCGTACGGCTCTGGGGGACGGGTTTTGAGCGCCCAACTGAGAGAAACCGCAACGCAGTTGGCGGACATGCTCTGGCGCCGGTACACGGTGTACCGGGACCGGGCCGGGGGAGTGGTCATCCGCGGAGAGCATGTGCAGCGCTGGATCAGTCTCGCCCCCTCGGGCCGCAGGGACGAAATCCTGCTCCGTGCGGGCCGTATCCTCGACGGCGGCACCACCGCTCCGGCGCGTTCGGAGATGGTCCTACCGCTCGATGCCGGCACCGGCGAGCTCGCTACGGCCTGCCGCCGCCTGCTCGCCGAGACCGCCGCCGACCCCGCACCGCCCGCCCCGGCGGCACCCGGCCGGGCCCAGCGGTCGGGGAAGCCGAAACGGTCCGGGCGCAAAGGGAGACGGATGAGCCTCGCCTCCTGGATGATCCTCGCCTGTGTGGTCGGCGTCGTCGCCCTGTACGCCTACAGCACTGCGACGACCGGCACACGCTGAGGAAAGCCCGCAGATTCCGGGCTCGCTGAGGGGCGGTAGGAGGCCTGGATCAGACGCTTGGCACAGCCGTAGTTCTTACTGGCTTGTGCGTGTTTTGCTCGGGGTCTGACCTGCTCCGTAACAGCCGTGCAGGCCACCTTCGGATGCCGTCGCTGTCCACGATCCGCCAGGTGGTCGGCGCGGTGTGCCCGGGCGGTCTGGCGGATCTGACCGGCCAGGACCCCGCCGACCCCCCCGACGGTGGACGGCAAGACCGCCCGCGCTCGCGCCGCCGCGATGCGCCGGCCGTGTACCGCAGCATCGCCACCGGACTCCGCGAGATGTCCTGCAGATCCCTCACCCGCCCGCTCGAGCTCCTGGGCATCAGCTGACCAGCGCCGCAGCGTGATCACCACGACTTCGAATCAGCCCTGCCCGAAGGCCGAGCAGGCCAAGGAGCTGACGGGCCGGCCGTGCTCGTGATCGGCAGGGCGCTTCCCGGTCTGGTTGCCAGGTGGCCGACTCACGGCGCAACCTGGAAGGGACCATGTGCCCGGGTGGCCGGGCCAGGAGGCGAGGTCCGCGATGAGCAGGCTCCAGGAGCACATCGACATCAGCGCCCCGGCACAGAAGGTGTGGGACCAGCTGCACCGCATTGAGGAGTACTCGTCGTTCATGAACGGGGTGCAGCGCGCTGCTGCACGCGGCGGTGACCGTGCCCGTCTCGATGTCCGGACCGGCCGTGGTGAACAGGTGTTCGAGGCCGTTCTCTCCGACCGCTCCGACGAACAGACCATCACCTGGCAGACGCAGGGCAGCCCGGAGCTGCAGGGCACCCTCGCGGTCAGGTCCCTGGACAGGGACCACAGCCAGGTGCAGATCCGGATGGAGTACGACCCGCAGGGCATCCAGGACGCCTTCGGCGGTCCGAAGGGAATGGCCCAGATCCACGCGGTCGAGCGGACGGTCCGGGACGACCTGGAACACTTCAGGGATCTCGTGGAGCGGCAGAAGGGCTGACTCGGAGTCGACTTCTCTCCCCCGCCTTCATACGGGGAAGGGGATGACGCGCCGCCCGGCCGGGCGCTCAGTCCCGCAGGGGCGGCAGGTCGAACCCGTCGTTCTGCATGCGCAGCAGCAGTCGGCCGGCCGCCGCGAAGCCGACCGCCGTGAGCCCCCAGCCGACCAGGTCGAGCTCGCGGACACCGCTCAGCACCGAGGCGAGGTGGACGGGCTGTGACACCGTCAACCCGAGCGCGAGCCGGAGCGGCACCACGCGTGCCCGCCACAGGGCCGGCCCCAGCAGCACCGTGCCGAGGACCGTCGCCGTCGCCCGCCAGAAGCCGCACAGGTCGCGGACGGGGCGGCGGGTCGGCGTGTCCGGCGTGCCGGGGCGGTGTCCGCCGTGGTGGAGGACATGGTCACCCCTCCGTCACGGCCCGCGTCCGCAGTGCCGAGGCGACCAGCGCGACGCCGGCGAGGGTGACGAGGAGGGCGAACGCGACCGCGCCGACCAGCGCTCCGGGCACGTCGTCGACGAAGAACGCCGGGACGGCGCTGAGCCCCGACAGCAGCCGGGTGACGATCACGGCCACCGCGCCGGCGCGGCTGCCCCGCCAGGCCAGAACGGCGCCGACCAGGGTGATCAGCCCGAGTGCGGCACCCACGACGGCCACCGCGACCGGAGGGTGCCCACCGTCTCCGAACGGCAGCGAGATCACGTCGATGAGGCCGAGCAGGGCGGACAGAACCAGTCCGGTGACAAGAAGGCGGGTGCGGTTCACGTGGTCCTCCTGAGTGAGGGACGAAGTACCGGGGTCGGAAATACCGGTGTCGTGTCCGCAGTCTGGGTTCGCGGGTCGGGTCCGCGGATCGGGGCGGGCCCGGAACCGTTCTCCGTGCTGCCACGTATTCACTCCGGGTGACCGCTGCACTACCCTGGGTGCGTGGCAACTCGGGGTCTGTTCGCTGTCGCCGCCGCGGTCCTGACGAGCGTGCTGGCAGCCGCCGGAGTGATCCTGGCGGTGCTCGGCGGTGACGGGGGCGCCACCACGGCGTTCGCGATCGGTGTGGCGTTCGGGCTGCCCTCCGTCGTGCTGGGCGTGGTGGTGGCGGTGCGCCGTCCGGACAGCGTGGTCGGGCTGCTGCTGGTGCTGGTCGGCGCTACGGCGGTGTGGCTCACGGTCGGCGAGCTGTGCGGGCTGCTCCTCGCGCGGCGGACGGACCTGGCGTTCGCGCAGTGGTACGCGGCCCTGTCGCAGGGCGACTGGATGTTCCTGTACGTCCCGGCCGCGCTGCTCATGCTGGTCTTCCCCGACGGGAGGCTGTCGGGCCGGCGCCGGCGGTGGGCGGCGGCCGGACTGCTGGCCGTGCCTCCGCTGTTCATGCTGATCGCGGCGCTGGACCCTGCACCGTTCCGGCCGCCGTTCGAGGCGATGCCGCACCCTGTACGGGTGCCCGAGCCCTGCCTCCCGGTACTGCGCGCGGTGGCGTTCGCCCTGCTGCCGGTCTTCCTCGGGCTGCTGATCGCGTCCGCGGCGGCGGTGGTCGTCCGCTACCGGCGGGCGGCCGACGAGGCGAGGCGGGCGCAGCTCAAGTGGTTCGCGCTCGGTGCCGCCTTCCTGCCACTGACGCTGCTGCTGTGCTGGGCCGGCTACCTGTTCCTCGGCGGGCCGGAGCCGGCGGTCGTCGGCCTGGCGGCGGCGGCCCTGGCGATTCCGGCCGCGACCACGATCGCGATCCTGCGGCACGACCTCTACGACATCGACCGGGCGATCAGCACCGCCGTCACCTACGGCCTGGTGACCACGATCCTGCTGGGCTTCTACACGGCCGCCTCGTTCGTGGCCGGCCTCGGCGCCGGACGGTCCTCACCGGTCGCGGCCGCCGCGGCCACCGCCGTCTGCGCCGCCGCGCTGTCCCCGCTGCGCACCCGGCTCCAACGGTGGGTCGACGGGCGGTTCTACCCCGCGCGGCAGGCCGCGCTGACGACCGTTCAGGGGCTGCGCGGCCGTATGCACGCCGGACAGGCCCGGCCGGAGCAGCTGGAGCGGGCTCCGTCCGCTCGCCGGCCGGGCAAGTGCCGTTTCCCGATGGCACGGCGGCCTCCGGGAAACGGCGTTCACACCTGACGGTGCGTCACGGAACGAGACGCAGAAGCTTGTTCGGTGAACCGGAGCCCGGGCTGGTGACCACGCCCGAAGTGGCGCCGTTCACCAGGGCCGCGGAAACCTGTGCCGGGGTGGCCGTGGTGTGGCCCGCGAGGTAGACCGCGGCCGCGCCCGCGACGTGCGGTGCCGCCATCGACGTGCCCGAGATGGTGTTGGTCGCGGTGTCACTGGTGTGCCAGCCCGCCGTGATCGAGGAGCCGGGGGCGAAGAGGTCGAGGACCGAGCCGTAGTTGGAGTAGCTGGCCCTGGCGTCCGTACTGGTGGTGGCGCCGACCGTGATCGCCTCGGTGACCCGGGCGGGGGAGGAGGAGGACGCGTTGGCGTTCTCGTTGCCCGCGGCGACCGCGTAGGTGACACCGCTGGCGATCGAGTTGCGCACGGCCGTGTCCAGGGCGGCGGAGGCGCCGCCGCCCAGCGACATGTTGGCGACCGAGGGGCCGGAGTGGTTCTTGGTGACCCAGTCGACGCCCGCTATGACGCCGGCCGTGGTCCCCGAGCCGCTGGCGTTGAGCACGCGGACTGCCACGATCCTGGCCTTCTTGGCGACGCCGTAGGTGGAGCCCGCGATGGTGGTGGCGACGTGGGTACCGTGGCCGTTGCCGTCCGACGGCGTGCCGCCGCTGACGGCGTCGTAGCCGTACGAGGCCCGCCCGCTGAGCTGCGAGTGTGTGATGCGCACCCCGGTGTCGATGACGTACGCGGTCACGCCGCTGCCCGCCGAGTCCGGGTAGGTGTACGTGCCGGAGAGCGGGCGTGCCGCCTGGTCGATGCGGTCCAGGCCCCAGGGGGCATTGGTCTGCGTGGCGTCGAGGTGGACCTTCTGGTTCTGTTCCACCGTGGCGATCGCCGGGTCGGCCGCGAGTCTCCTGGCCTCGGTCGCCGAGAGGTCCGCCGTGTAACCGTTCAGCGCGCTGCCGAACGTCTTCTCCACCGTGCCGCCGTACTTGGTGATCAGGCCCTTGCCCTTGCTCGACGCGGACTTGAAGCCCGCGGTCTTCTTGAGCGTGATGATGTAGCTGTCCTTGATCGCCGTGGGGGAGTCGGCGGCGAGTACTTTTCCTTCGGCCGGGGCGGCCTGGGCGGGAAGCGCGGTGAGTCCGCCCAAAAGGGCGGCGGTCGCAACGCCGGTGAGGGCGGCGAAGCGGATCTTCCTGCTACGCGGTTGTGCCATGCGAGGGAGTCCTCCTCAGGCAAGCGCGCCTGGGTGTGGCGCGCGATGTGGGGGTGCGCACGGGGTCGCGCACACGGCCCTGAGCGCTGCGTTCCGCTCAAGGCCGAGTAAAGAGTGTGGTAACTGGTGGTTATAATCAAGGGAGTTGAAGACTTGACATGTTAATGTCATGCAAGTGAAGTGGATGAGGTCTTCTCATCGCCGGTGCCGCCGTCACCGGGACGGATCGTCGCGACGCGGGCTTTTCCCTCGCAGCGACCACCGAAAAGATCTGTTTTCCGAAGAAATTGATGCCCAGTCAGCTTCGGACCCGAGGCGGAAACGGACGAACGGCGTGGGTTCGAGGAGATCGCTGCGCGACGGCCACGATCAGCGAGACCTTCGGCATGGCTTCGCCGTGGACCGGGGGCCGGAGACGGGCGAGCCTTCCAGAAGGCCGGTGGCGAATCGTGGGATCGGCTTCTCGGTGCGCCGACACCAGCCGTAGTCATTCGAGCAGCGGGCACTGCGCACGGTCCCGGTGCGCAGTGCCGCCTGAAGCGCCGACCGCGTGCCAGGCACGTTCGTGCGCACGAACTCCGCGGCGCCGTCGGGCGAGCGGTCCACGTGTGGCCGTGCCGCGAAGCGCACCACCGCATCGTGTCCCGGCGTCGGCTCCAGCAGGGGAGGTCCGTGAAACGAACCCTGTTCCTGTATGCCTGCAACAAGACCAAGGGCAGCGTCGGCGGCAAGACCTGCGTGACTACCGCGCTCCGCTACGGACGTATAAGTCGGCGGTTCAGTTCCGGCTGCTGGTCGGTGAGATCCCGGAAGGCTTTCAGGTGCGTCGTGCTGACCCTTGGGGCCGACACTATACGCTTTGCTGCAAACCGGACCGCTTGAAGGCCGCGCCGAAGCGGGAAGCTCTGCGGAGCAGGTACTGGGAGAGCACGCGTGTCAGGAGGATGCACTGTCCGGGCGACCACGTGTGCACGCCGGAGAACTCGTACCCGGGTTCCGAGGGTTCCGCCAGCGCCGGCGGTGTGGCGCTGCCGGGCGCGGGAGTCGCCGGGTTTTTCCCCAGCCGTGTGACAGCTCGTGACACGTGAGAGAGTTTGGGGCGTGAGTGAGACACCACCGAACACCCTGCAATACCGCTTCGACGGGCCGGAAGAGGCACCTGTCCTGATCCTGGCTCCCTCACTGGGTACCACCTGGCACATGTGGGACCGGCAGATCCCCGAGCTGACGAAGCAGTGGCGGGTGTTCCGGTTCGATCTGCCGGGGCACGGGGGCGCGCCCGCCTACCCGGCGGGATCGGTCGGCGAGCTCACCGCGCGGCTGCTCGCCACCCTCGAGGGCCTCGGGGTGCAGCGCTTCGGCTACGCCGGCTGCGCCTTCGGCGGCGCGATCGGCCTCGAACTGGCCCTGCGGCACCCCGAGCGCGTCGCCTCCCTCGCGCTGATCGCCGCCTCGCCCCGGTTCGGCACCGCCGACGAGTTCCGCCAGCGCGGGGTGGTCGTCCGGACCAACGGGCTCGACCCGATCGCCCGCACCTCGCCCGACCGCTGGTTCACCAGCGGCTTCGCGGCCGCGCAGCCCGCGATCACCGAGTGGGCCGTGCAGATGGTGCGTACCACCGACCCGGGCTGCTACATCGCCGCCTGCGAGGCCCTCGCCTCGTTCGACGTGCGGGCCGAACTCGGCCGCCTCGGCGTGCCGACCCTGGTCCTGGTCGGCTCGGACGACCAGGTCACCGGCCCCGCCGAGGCCCGCACGCTGGTCGCCGGCGTGCCGGACGCCCGGCTGGCCGTGGTGCCCGGCGCCTCCCACCTGGTACCGGTGGAGCAGCCCGCCGCGGTCACCGACCTGCTGGTCCGGCACTTCTCCACCGCCTGGCAGCCCGGCTTCGAGCAGACCACCGGGCAGACCGTCCTGCCCGCCGTCCCGGACCAGGCCGTGCGGGCGGTGGTGGGGCCGCAGGGCGGGCCCGTCGCCGAGATCGCCGCCGCCGTACCGCCGCAGGCCCAGGGCAGGCCCGACCCGTACGAGACCGGGATCAAGGTCCGCCGGGAGGTGCTGGGCGACGCGCACGTCGACCAGGTACTGGCGCAGACCGACGACTTCTCGGGCGACTTCCAGGAGTTCGTCACCCGCTCGGCCTGGGGCGAGGTCTGGGACCGGCCCGGTCTCGACCGGCGCACCCGCAGTTGCGTCACCCTCACGGCCCTGGTCGCCGGCGGCCACCTGGAGGACCTCGCCGTCCACACCCGGGCGGCCCTGCGCAACGGCCTCACCCCGGGGGAGATCAAGGAGGTCCTGCTCCAGGCGGCCGTCTACTGCGGCCTCCCCGCGGCGAACAGCGCGTTCCGGGTGGCCCAGCAGGTCGTCCGGGAGGAGACCACCCCCCAGGAGTGAGACCGGGAGTGAGCACCGGGCACCCCGCGCGGACGGAGGCGCGGGGGCATGATGGGCCCATGAGGCTCACGAAGAAGTCGCACTCCTGCGTCCGCCTGGAGAAGGACGGCCGCACCCTCGTCGTCGACCCCGGCGGGTTCAGCGAGGAGGACGCCGCGCTCGGCGCGGACGTCATCCTGGTCACGCACAAGCACCCCGACCACTTCGACGAGGGCCGGCTGCGGGCCGCCCTGGAGGCCGACCCGGCCGCGGCGGTCTGGACTCTGAGGTCCGTCGCGGAACAGCTCTCGGCCGCGTTCCCGGGCCGGGTGCACACCGTCGGGCACGGCGACGCGTTCACCGCCGCGGGCTTCGACGTCCAGGTCCACGGCGAGCTGCACGCCGTGATCCACCCGGACCTCCCGCGCGTCACCAACGTCGGCTACCTCGTCGACGGCGGGGCCCTCTTCCACCCCGGCGACGCCCTCACCGTCCCCGACCACCCCGTCCGGACGCTGATGCTCCCGGTCATGGCCCCCTGGAACAAGATCTCGGAGGTCATCGACTACGTCCGCGAGGTCCGGCCGGAGCGCGCCTACGACATCCACGACGCCCTGCTCACCGATCTGGCCCGTCCGATCTACGACCGCCAGATCGGCGAGCTCGGCGGCGCCGAGCACCTGCGGCTCGCCCCCGGGGCGACGGCCGAGCTGTGAGCCGGGGCCGCCCACCGCCGGGCGGGCATTGTCGGTGGTGCCGGGTAGGTTGTGGGACATGCGCATCGCCACCTGGAACGTGAACTCGATCACCGCCCGCCTGCCCCGGCTCCTGGCCTGGCTGGAGAGCAGCGGCACGGACGTGCTGTGCCTCCAGGAGGCCAAGGTCGCCGAGGAGCGCTTCCCGGCCGAGGAACTGCGCGAGCTGGGCTACGAGTCCGCGGTGCACGCGACCGGCCGGTGGAACGGCGTGGCGGTGCTCTCCCGCGTGGGCCTGGAGGACGTCGTCAAGGGCCTGCCCGGCGATCCGGGGTACGACGGCGAGCTGGAGCCCCGTGCCGTCTCCGCGACCTGCGGCCCGGTCCGCGTCTGGTCGGTGTACGTGCCCAACGGCCGCGAGGTGGACCACCCCCACTACGCGTACAAGCTCCAGTGGTTCGAGGCGCTGAAGGCGGCCGTGGCCGGGGACGCGGCGGGCAGCCGCCCCTTCGCGGTGCTCGGCGACTACAACGTGGCGCCGACCGACGAGGACGTCCACGACATCGCCGTCTTCGAAGGCTCCACCCATGTCACCCCGGCCGAGCGCGCCGCCCTGGCCTCCCTGCGCGAGACCGGCCTGACCGACGTCGTCCCGCGCCCGCTGAAGTACGACCACCCGTTCACGTACTGGGACTACCGCCAGCTCGGCTTCCCCAAGAACCGCGGCATGCGCATCGACCTGGTGTACGGCAACGAGCCGTTCTCCAAGGCCGTTTCCGACGCGTACGTCGACCGTGAGGAGCGCAAGGGCAAGGGCGCCTCGGACCACGCGCCGGTCGTGGTGGACCTCGACGTGTAGGGCCCGGGGCGGCGGTACTCGGCCAAGGCGCCGGCAGCGCGCCTGTGGTGCGCACGGCGGTACGAATGTCAGGCTGGGGGGATGAACATCCCTTTCCTGGGCCACCGGCGCGAGAAGCCGGCAGTCCGTGACTCCGAGGGCATCGCGGAACTCCTCGCCGAATGCGAGCTGCTGCGCTCCCAGGCCTCCCGTGCCGGAGTCCGACTGGACGACTCCCAGGCCTCGTTGGAGGCGCTGGACCAACTGGTGCCCGGGAGCTGGCGGGACGACGAGGACACGCTGACCTGGCTGGGCAACGACGCCGGGCTCTACCTGGGCACCGTCATCGTGCGCACCGTGCCGGGAGCCGCCTGGAAGATCCGGTACGACGGGCAGCCCGTCGTACGGCTCGCCTCCGGGCGGGAGTTCGACGTCGTGGACTCCGGACACCAGTGGGCCGCCAGTGGGGTGCCGGAGCTGTCGCAGCTGTACGCCGAGGTCGCGGAGGCCTGACGCGTCCGGGCTCCTCGAGCACCGAACAGGGGGACGCGGGGAAGTCCGTCCCGCCGGACCTCGACTACGATGTGCTCTCCCATCCGGTGGGGGAGGGGACTTCGCGGCCGGAGCGGGGACGCTGTCGCCGGGAGGGGCCTACCGCCCCACACCTGCGGATGGCGGTTCACATGAGCCAGTCCCGTCCGGCGGCAGTCGGAGATCACTGCCCGCGCGGTGGAGACGACCCGCACCACGGGCCGCCCACCGGCGGGAAGAAGGTCAGCTGCGCGCCGGACGGGTTGCGCCGGCTCACCGACGGATCAGAGCTCCGAGGAGAACGTCGTCCTCGCGGCTCGTCACCACCGCTGACCACTGACCGCTCGGGCGGTGCGGCGTCCCGGGACGCCACCGGTGGAACCCGGCCGCGGAGCAGGGGGAAGGTCCGGGCGGGGCACCTGTGAGCAAGGCGATGCCTCCGGGGCCGGTGACAAGGTCGGAACGGCTCCGGAGGCCGGAACGAAAGCTCCGTCAGGCCAGGTCGCTGACGATGTCGAGCAGCGCGTTCGTGGCCCGGCGGTGCAGGGTGTGGCCGAACGTCACGCGCATCGCCCCGAGAGCGCCCAGCTCGGCGGGGGTGGGCCCGTCCGGCAGGCACAGCGCGTTCACCGGGCAGTCCACGCACGCCACGATGTCGGGGAGCAGCTCGCTGGGTGCGAGGATCGGGTACACCACGTCGGCGCCCGCCTCGACATAGCGGCGGGCACGCTTCACGGCGGACTCCACGGAGCCGTCCCCGAAGAGGAACGTGTCGATCCGGGCGTTGACGACGAGCCGGTCGCCGGCCTCCACACTGACCTCGGCCAGCCAGTCGGCGTGCCGGTCGGCGTCCTTGACCTGGCCGGTGGCGGGGTCGGAGTCCTCGAGGTTGCAGCCGACCGCGCCGGCCTCGAGCAGCCGCTCGACGATCTCGCGCGGGGACAGCCCGTATCCGTCCTCGATGTCGGCGGTCACGGGGACGTCCACGGCGCGGGTGATGCGGGCGATGGCGGCGAACATCTCGTCGGGCGGGGTGTGCCCGCCGTCCTCGTGGCCGAGGACGGCGGCGACGGCCGCACTGGACGTGGCGAGCGCGGCATGGCCCGCCCCGGCGAAGACGCGGGCGCTGACCGCGTCCCACACGTTGGGGATGACGAGCGGTGACGCGGCCTCCTCCCGCTGGTGCATGCGACGGAAGTCTTCGGCGGGGGTGAGACTCTGCAAGGGTTACCTCCTACTGAGCTGGTGTTCGGCGTACAGATCGGCCAGCGCCCGTGCCAGGTCCAGCGACTGGCCGCGGTTCAGCCTGGGGTCGCAGGCGGTTTCGTAGCGGGTCGGCAGGTCGGCGGGGGTGACCGGGTAGGTGCCCCCCAGACATTCGGTGACCTGATCACCGGTCAGTTCCGTGTGGACCCCGCCGGGATGGGTGCCGAGTGCGCGGTGCACCTCGAAGAATCCGCGGAGTTCGTCCACGATCACGTCGAGGCGGCGGGTCTTGAACCCGCCGTCGGCGAGGAAGGTGTTGCCGTGCATGGGGTCGCACACCCAGACCACGGGCGAACCGGCGGCGGTCACCTTGGCCACCAGGTCGGGAAGGACGTCGCGTACGGCGTCGGCTCCCATGCGGGCGACGAAGGTGAGGCGGCCGGGTTCCCGTTCGGGGTCGAGCCGGTCCACGAGGGCGAGGGCGTCGTCGGGGGTCGTGGTGGGGCCCACCTTCACGGCGATCGGGTTGCGGATGCGTGCGACGTAGTCGATGTGGGCGTCGCCGGGTCGGCGGGTGCGTTCGCCCACCCACACGGTGTGGGCGGACAGATTGTAGGGGCCGGACGGGGTACCGCGGGTCAGGGCGTGCTCGTACTCCAGGACGAGGGCCTCGTGACTGGTCCAGAACTCGGTGCGGCTGTGCGCCGCCAGCGCACGCAGCAGGTTCAGCGTGGTCGCCGACACCCGGTGCGCCCGGGCGAGACGGCCGGGCTGCGGGGTGCGGGACTCGGGGGTGAAGGCGGAGGCGTTGACCAGGTCGCCCCGGTAGGCGGGCAGTGTCACGCCGTCCCGGGTCTCGTGGGCGTGGGAGCGCGGCTTGGCGTACTGACCGGCCATGCGGCCGATGGTGACGACGGGCATGACGGCCGCCTCGGCGACGACGGCGGCCATCTGGTTGAGCGTGCGGAACTTGGCGTCGATCTGCTCCTCGCGGGCTCCGTCGAAGGTCTCGGCGCAGTCGCCGCCCTGGAGGACGACGGCCTCGCCGCGGGCGACGGCGGCGAGGCGGTCGCGGAGGGTGTCGCACTCCTCCGGCAGGACCAGGGAGGGAGCCAGGCCGAGTTCCGCGACGGCCTCGGCGAGGGCCTCCCGGTCGGGCCACTCCGGCTGCTGGGCGGCGGGCAGGTCCGACGGCGGGAAGGGATGCGGGGTGGGTACGGAGTGCGGGCGTCCGGGCCCGCGGCCGTCCGGCGGGGTCGCCGCACCGGTCGTGCGGTGGGCGGCTCCGGCCGGGCGGCCGCTCGGATGGCTGGTGTCGATGGGGTGCTCGGTGAGCCGGCTGACGGTCACAGCGGTGGTGTCCCTCTCTTCGGGGCGCGGTCGGCCGGGGGGCCTGCCGTTCCCGTGTACTGGGTGGGGTCGAGCGGCGCGGCGAACTCCCCCGGCCGGAGCACGCCGTCGAGTCCGGGCAGGCCGGCCAGGACGGAGCCGAGGGTGCGGCCCTCCTCGCCGGCCCGCCCGGAGACCGCCGTCGCCGGATGGCGGCCGGGCGCCGCAGGTCGTCGAGGACCACGCCGTGGGCGCGGGAGGCGATCAGTGTCGCGCCGGTGCCGAAGACGTCCCGGCCGGTGGAGCGGACAGCCTCCGGGTGCCCGTCCCGGCGGTGCCGATCTCTGAGTGTCCTCCGGTGTTCAGTTGCCGGCCTCCGCTGTGGGCGTGGGCCGGTGGACCGGAGCGGGGCTGCTCATACGCGCACGGCGTTCCAGCCGACGTCGCCGTCGGGGGCCGGCCCGGTGGCCGGCAGTCCGGCGGTGAGGAGCCGCCCGGCGCTGTTCCAGCCGACGTCCCCGGCCGGGACGGCACGGACCGCGGCGGCGCCGGCCCGGCGGAGGGTGCGGTCGCTCTCACGATCGTGACCAGTGGCGTTTCCGGTGACGACGCCGGACGGACCGCTGCCGCCGCCGACGGACGTGGCGAACACCGCGGTGCCGGACGCGACGAGACGGTTCCAGCCGACATCGGCCGCCCGCGCGGAGCCGCCGGTCGTGACGGCCGCCCCCAGCGCGCCTGCCAGGGCCAGTGCGGTGACGGCCCCCCGGCCGTCGGCACGCCAGGATCGTGACGTCCTGGCAATCCCCTCGAACATGGAAGTCCCCCTTCTTCGTCTGTCCTCGGTGATCCCCGAGTGGCATGTGGAATGTGCTGGTGATCGGGCCCGCGAACGCCGTTCCCCCGGACACCGCGGCAATGGGCCGCGCGTCGACGCCCGGTTGAATGAGAAGCGGAGTCTGGCCGAATGTTTTCAGCCGATCGATAACGGATCGACGTTTCCTCGGCCCATTGGCAAGAATGCGTCTTGAATGGCGGGCCCCCTCCCGTTCGAAAAATGGTGCCAGCCTTGGAGTGGACCCGGATAATCATGGATACTTCGGGTCGGCGCACTGCTGTGAAACGAGGGATGCAAATGCATACACAGGTGCCAGAGAGTGGCATGACGGAGATGTCGGGCACGGTGTGGGGGGAGCCGTGCCGCGCTCCCGCCGACGCCGGGCGCGCAACCCAGGCGCTGCGTCACGCGGCGGTGGCGCTCAAGGGGCTGTCCCGGTCGCTCGAGACGCAGGCGGAACTCCTCCGCCCGCCCGCCGACGGGCGCCACCCCGAAGGCGGGACCGGCCCCTCCGATTCCGGATTCCGCTACGTACACGGTCTCGAAGAGATCGGCGAGGCCATTCAGCGCGAACTGGACCGTGCCACCTCGGAGATCCTCACCGCACAGCCGGACGGACCGCGCCCCGGGGTCGTGCTGGCCCACGCCCTCGAAGCGGTACGCGACCGTATCGCATCCGGGGTGTCCATGCGGACCCTCTACCAACACAGCACCCGCTTCGACGAACCGACAAAGGAATACGTCCGCACCGTGACCGGCTTCGGTGCCCAGATACGCACCCTGGCCGAATTCTTCGACCGGCTCATCATCGTCGACCGCAAGACGGTGTTCATCCCGGCGAACGCCGACCGCACCACCGCGATCGTCGTCACCGAACCGGCCGTCGTGAAATTCCTGACGGACATGTTCGAAAGGGCCTGGGACCGCGCGGAACCGTATCCTTTCATTCCGGTTCGGGCCGCCGACGCCGCGGCGGAAATCATCCCGTCCATACGTGATGCGATCTGCAAACTCCTCGTCGAGGGACGGTCCGACCGGGAGATCGCCCGCCGCCTCGGATTCAGCCTGCGCTCCCTGCAGTCGCACGTCGCCCGGCTCAAGGACGACTACGGTGCCGAGCACCGGCTCCAGCTCGGCTACCTCATGGGTGTGAAGGAGAGGTGCGAGGGCCGCATCACCGAGGCCCGCCCGGAGGACCTGGTCACCGCGCCCGACGACCCCAGCGGCGTCGAACGGGACCTCGCGGAGCCCGGACGCGGCTCGTGCGCACGCGACGCGACCGTCTCGGAGACCGAAGCCTCCGGAACCCTGAAGGTCTTACCGCCCACCGGGCGCGCCGCCGATCGCACCCCGCCGTCCCAGGGTGCCCACCCGACGGCCCCGGACCGACCCGCCGTCCGCCGCAGCCCCACGTCCGAAAGGTGACCCATGCCGTCCGCTCCGTACGGACTCTCCGCGAACGAGAACCCCTACCCGCCGCTGCCCTCGGTGCGGGAACTGCTGGGCGCCGAGGCGGCCCGGATCAACCGTTACCCGGACCGCTTCTGCACCGAGCTCACCGAGGCCGTCGCCAGGCGGCACTCCGTTCCCGCCGGCCATGTCGCGGTCGGCGCCGGATCGGTGGGCGTCACCCTGCACCTGCTGCACTCGCTGCTCGTCGGCGCGGACGGCGTGGACAGCGTGGACGGCCGGCAGGGCGGGCTGGGTGGTGAAGTCGCCTACGCCTGGCCGTCGTTCGAGGCCTACCCGCACCTGACCGGGCTGTGCGGCGGACGGTCCGTACGGGTGCCGCTGACCGATCACCGGCACGACCTGGAGGCGCTCGCCGACGCGGTCACCGCCGACACCCGGGCCGTCATCGTCTGCAATCCCAACAACCCGACCGGCACGGCCGTGCGCCGCACCGAACTGGAACGCTTCCTCGACCGCGTACCCGGGCACGTCCTCGTCGTCCTCGACGAGGCCTACCGGGAGTTCGTCCGGGACGAGGACGTGCCCGACGGCGTCGAACTGTACCGGGACCGTCCCCAGGTGGTGGTGCTGCGCACCTTCTCCAAGGCCTACGGGCTCGCCGGCCTGCGCGTCGGCTACGCCCTCGCCCACGAGCCGGTCGCGGCGGCGATCCGCCGAGCCGTCGTCCCGTTCGGCGTCGGTGCCATGGCCCAGGCCGCGGCCGTCGCCTCCCTCGGTGCCGAACGCGAGCTCATGGAGCGGGTCGAGGCACTGGTCAAGGAACGGCACCGGGCCCGCGAGGCCCTCCTCGCGACCGGCCTCGACGTGCCGCCCTCGGAGGCCAACTTCCTGTGGCTGCCCCTCGGGGAGCGCACCTCGGCGTTCGCCGACACCTGCGCGGACGAGGGCGTCACCGTCCGCGCGTTCCCCGGGGAAGGGGCCCGGGTGTCCCTCGGGGAGACGGAGGCCAACGACATCGTGCTGCGGGTCGCCGCGGGCTTCGCCCGCACCGCGGCGCGGTAGCCCCACGCACACGACGGCCGCCGTTCCCGGGGCCCGCCCCTCGCGGAACGGCGGCCGTCGCCGCCACGGGCCTCAGCCGTCGGCCGGTTCGAGCACCAGCTCGCCCAGGAACCACTCCTCGACCCGCCGCAGCCGCTCCACGCACTCGGCGCGGGTCCCGCCGCTCACCAGTGCCATCACCAGGAAGTCGGAGGACGCGGTCGCCGGGCCCATCACCTGACCGGGCTTCACGAACGTGGTGAAGCGCTCGAGCCACGGAAAGCCCGGCGCCTCCCGCGGCACCGACACCACACGCCCCGGACGCTTCATCAGCACCATCTGCCCGGCCATCCGGCGCGGCGGCCCCGGGCCGTCGCCCAGGTGCTCCGGCAGCGGCAGTCCCAGCTGCGCGCGCACCCACGCCTCCGTCGGATCGACGCCGTACATGATCCGCACGATGTCGCGGATGGCGGCGCCGCCTGTGCGGCACGCGATCTCGCACAGCACCAGCTCGTCGTCGGGGGTGTGGAACACCTCGGCGTGGAAGGTGAACTGCTCCGGCTGGGGCATGGCCGCCAGCAGCCGCCCGGTGAACTCCAGGAGCCTGCCCGCCAGCGGATCGTCCACGTCGAGGGTGAGATCCATGCGGGGGCCGGTGTCGGTCCGGAAGGTGGCCAGCGCGTACTGGTACTGCGACGGCCAGGCGAACACGGTCCGCCCGTTCACCACCATGCCGTCCACATGGCACATGCGGCCCGGCACGTACGCCTCGACGAGCAGGCCCGGCCGGTCCGGTCCGTACAGTCCATGGGCGGCGTCATCGGCGAGATACGCCCTGAGCTCCCCCTCGGAGTGCAGGACGCTCAGCCCCATCGAGCCGGCGCTGTCGTGGGGCTTCACCACCACCGGGAAGCCGTGCCGCCCGGCATGGGCGGCGATGTCGGCCGCGCACTCCACCTCCCGCCAGGGCGCCACCGCCAGGCCCGCGTCCGCGGCGATACGCTTCATCAGCGTCTTGTCCCGGAACGGTTCGACGGTGTCCATCCGCTGACCGGGCAGGGAGAGGATCTCCCGCAGGACGGCCGCCCGTTCCAGGTCCCGCTCGTGGCAGGCCACCACGTGCCGGACCCCGCGCTCACGGGCCAGGTCGAGCGCGCGCTCCTCCAGCAGTCCGCTGCCGTCGTACCCGTCGAGGGCCTCGGCATGGGCGTAACCGGAGCCGGGCGGTGGCAGTTCCTCCGCGACCAGCCTCAGGTTCTCCGCGCAGGTCAGCAGCAGCACGTCGCCGTCGTGGCCGTCGAGCCACTCGTGGTACGGGGAGCCGCGCAGGGAACCGATCTGATGCAGGACGAGCACGCTCATGTCACGCCACCTCCACGGCGCGGGCGGCCGCGGCGGCCTGGGCGCGGACCTGGGCCCGCGGGTCACCGGGCCGGTACCGGACGCCGTCGACACGCCACGCCCCGCAGGGCCGGCGCACCGCCTCCACGACGTAGGGGTGCCCCGGGTCCGGGGGCAGAACGGCCGACACGGCGTCGGTGACCGGCAGGCCGGGGCCCTCGTGCCGCTCTTGCGCGCCGTACGGCTCCACCATGAGGCCGGGCACGGCGGCGACGGGGCCGTCGGTGAGGCCGCCACGGGCGAACGCGCGCAGCCCCGTCTCGTCGCGGAGCACGGCCACGACCTCCCGCCCGGGGGTACGGCGGCGGCGCACCGCGAGCGGATAGCCCCAGACGTGCGCCGCCCGGTACAGGTCGAGGATGCGGCGGACGTCCGCGCGCTCCGTGACCGGTACGCCGGCCCGGTCGAGGAGGGCGTGAGCGGCCACCGCGTCGACGAGGACCAGGGCCTCGTCACGGGTCTGGCCCGGCAGGCCGAGGGCGTCGCGCAGCGCGCCGGCGTGGACCTGGTCGGCGGGGTGCAGCGCCAGGACGGCGGTGACGGTGCGGTGCCGGGCCAGGTCGAGCACGGTGGTCTCGGCGTCGGCGGACGCGTACCGGCCGACGTGCCGGACCTCGGAGTAACCGGCCGGGGCGCCGGGGACACCGGTGCCGGGGACGTCGGTGACGAGCACCGGGTCACGGCCGAGGACGGCGAGCCACTCGGGACAGGGCGGCAGCGTGCCGGTGCCGCTCCGGTGAAGGACGACGGCGGTCATCGGGCAGCGTCCCCTTCCATGCGGACCGTCAGGCGGGTCGCGACGAGTTCCTCGCACAGCCGCACGGCCTCGTCGGTGTCCGGCGCGGTGACCGCGACCATGCCGAGCCGGTCCCAGTTGTCCCTGGTCTCGCGGACCACGGACCCGGGGCGGGCCGCGATGTCGACGGCGAGCACCGCGGGGTGCAGCCGCAACTCCTCGACGCCCTCGACGGCGGCGACCCGGCCGGGCCGCGCCAGGATGCCGCGGGCACAGCCGGCGGCGGTGGGGCGGGGGCGTTCGGCGAGCGGCTCGACGAGGCGGAACGGCCAGGCCAGGGAGTAGTGCACGAGGTCGATGCCGTACGCGGCCGCGACGAGTTCCTGGATGTGGCCCCCGCCGTTGCGGTTGTGGCCCTCGATGACCAGGGGACCGCGCGGCGAGAGCCTCAGCTCGGTGTGTGCGGGACCGTCCTGGATCCCGACGGCGTCCAGGAACGCGGCGGTGGCCTCGGTGAGCTGCCGCTCGTCGTCGGCCGTGAGCCGGGCGGGGACGGCGTGGCCCAGTTCGGCGAAGTGGGTCTCGTCGACGAGTTTCTCGGTGAGGGCGACGACGACGTGGCGGCCGTCGAAGCTGAACGACTCGACGCTGAACTCCGGGCCCGGGATGTACTCCTCCATGAGGAAGTCCGTGACCCGGTACAGAGTGGTGCCGCGGTCGACGCCCTCCTCGCGCACGGCGGTGATCCGTTCCCACGCCGTGTCGGCGTCCTCGGGCCCACGGACCAGCAGGACACCGAAGCCGGCGGTGAGATCGACGGGCTTCACGACGAACGGGTGGCCGTGGGCGGCACCGAACGCGTCGAGCGAGGCACGGTCGCCGAGCGGTTCCGCCGCCACCGCGAACCGCGGCGCGCCGGCGGCGAGATGCCGCCGCATGGCCAGCTTGTCGCGCAACAGGCGCGCCGGTTCGTACCCGGTCCCGCCCAGCCCGAACAGGTCGTTGACCCGGCCGGCGATCTCCAGGCCCGGCTCGGTGAGCGACAACGAGGCCGTGAAACCCCAGACTTCGTGGGCGGCACGCGCGAGGGGTTCCACCACGCTCCAGTCGGTGAAGTCGGCGACGAACGTCACGTCGGCGAGCCGCGCCTGCTCGGGGGTGAACTTGTCCTTGTGCTGGATGAGGATGACGTTCAGGCCCAGCGCCTTGGCCCGGCGGATCGGTTCGGCGGCGTGGCCGAGGAGCAGCAGGGTGCGTTCGGGCACCATCGGCTCGCGCGGTGCGGCGGTGACCGCGTTGACGAGCGGGGCGCGGGTGCGCACGCGCAGCAGCGCGGCGGCCTCACCGGCGCGCCGGTCGGCCTGCTCGGCGTCGTCGGCCTCCAGGACGACGTAGCCGTGCCGGCTCGCGGAGTGGACGGTGGCGGGCAGTTCGTCGCCCGGCGCGAACCGGAAGGACACCTCCTCCACGTAGGGCAGGGCGCGGACGGCGTCGAGCCCGTCGACGCTCTCCACGGTGCCGGGTTCGAACTGGAAGAAGCGGATGGCGCCGCTGCGGACCGCGGGGCCGGGAGCGGCGGCGCGGCCGGCGAGGAGGTCGAAGAGGGCGGCCTCGATGTCGAAGCCGGTGGCGATGCGGATCAGGGCGGGGATGCGGTCGCCGCCCAGGCGGGCCTGGGACTCGACGATGCGGGGGCCGTCGTCGGTGAGGATGACCTCGGTGTGGGCGGGGCCGAAGCGGTGTCCGGCCGCGTCGAGGAGGGCGAGGACCTCCTTCTCCACGGCGGCCGCCGTGCCGGAGGGCAGCGGTGCCGGGAAGAGCTGGCCGGTCTCCACGAACAGCGGTGCGGGCGTGGTGCGTTTGGCGGTGATGCCGACGACCTGGTGGCGGCCCCCGGCGCTGAGCGTCTCCACGCTGTACTCGGGACCGCGCAGGTACTCCTCGACGAGGACGGGCCCGTCGTGGCCGAGGGCGGCCAACTGGGCGGCCCACCGGTCGAGTTCCCCGCGGTCCTGGACCAGCCGGACGCCGGTGCTGCCGGCGAGTCCGGCCGGCTTCACCACGGCCGGGTAGCCGAACTCCGCGAGCGCCGCGGCGGCTTGTGCGGGGCTGTCGAGGGCGACGCAGCGAACGGGGGAGAGGCCGTGCCCGGCGAGCAGTTCGCGCAGCGCCGCCTTGTCGTTGAGGCGGCGCACGGCCTGGGGCGGGTTGGGTGCCAGCCCGAGCGCGTGCGCCTCCTCCGCGACCGGCAGCATGGTCGTCTCCCTGCCGAGGTGCAGCACGTGTGCCACGTCGTGGGCGAGGGCCGTCTCGCGGACCAGCCGGCGCAGCCCGGCCTCGTCGTCGAAGTCGCAGAGCAGCAGCTCGGCCGAGTGGGCCGCCACGTCGCGGAGATAGTCCCGGGACTGCAGTTCCGGGTCCCAGATCGACCACACCCGGAACCCGGCGGCCACGGCCTTCTCGACGAGTTGCCGGTACGGCATGACCATGAGGATGCGGTGCTCGGCGGTCATCGGTGCGTCTTCTTTCCTGCGGGCCCCGTGGGGGGCTCATGTGCTGGTGACGTGGTGCCGGGAGAGGGAATCGACGCGGGCACGGCCCGTACGCGGGACTTGTCGGGCACGTCCGAGGTCACGAGGGACATCGCCCCGATCAGGGCGTTGTCGCCGACGGTGATCGGACCGAGCAGGGTGGCGCCGGCGCCCACGGTGACACCGTTGCCGAGGCGCGGGTGACGGCGCGCGGTCCGGTCCCGCTCCCCGGGGCCGTCGTGCCACCAGCCGGTGGAACCGAGGGTCACCTGGTGGAAGAGGGAGACGTCGTCCCCGATCACGGCCGTCTCGCCGATCACGACCCCGCTGCCGTGGTCGACGAAGAACCGCCGGCCGATGCGGGCCCCGGGATGGATCTCGATGCCCCCGGTGAGGACCTTGGCCACCGTGGAGACCAGCCGGGCCGAACGGTAGTGACACCGCCGGTGGAGGCGGTGGCCTGCGCGGTGGCAGGCCAGCGCGATGACCGTGGGGTGCAGGAGCGCCTCGCCCCTCGTGCGTACGGACGGATCGCGCGCCAGGACGACGTCCAGGGTCTCGGCGGCCCTGCGGTGCAGCGGCCGCCGTCCCTCCGGGCCGGTCACGCGGCGGCCGCCGTCTTCTCCGCGTCCGCGCGACGGGCGTCCAGCACCCGGAACAGCGACCGGTACAGCACGATCGCGACCACGCCGAACAGGGTGAACACGCCGGCCATGGTCCACACGTTCGCGACGGCGCTCAGCGTGACGCACAGGGAGCCGACGAGAAGCCCGAGCCGCACCTGGAGCCCGTACGCGGCCATGTACTTGGTGCGGGACTCCTCCGGCACCAGGTTGGCGAGCAGGGTCTGCTTGACCGGGGCGTTCATCAGCTCACCGGCCGTGACGACGAAGGTGGCGGCGATCAGGGTCCAGGCGTCGCCGCTGACCGTCCACACCGCGTAGCCGGCGGTGAAGACGACGATGCCGTAGGTGAGCCGGCGGCGTTCGTCCATCCTGCCGAGGAGTCTGCCGACCCAGAGGGCGCAGCACACCACCAGCAGGGTGTTGACCGCCCGCATGATGCCCAGCATGTTGACGCCGTCCACCGTGACCTGCCACGAGCCGACGTGGAACAGCCGCTGCGGGTCGAAGTCGTTGCCCAGGCGGACGGCGATGGACGAGGAGATCTGCACCTCGACGGAGCGGATGAGCAGGGCGGCGCAGGCGAGCCGCAGGAACACCCGGTCGCTGCACACCTGCACATAGCCGCTGAGGGCCGAGCGGACCCCGCGCGGATTCTCCACGGTGCCCGCGGGCGCGGTCTCGGTGATGCGGAAGTACGTGACGAGGAGGATGAGGCCCGTGCCGACGGCGGCGGCCAGCAGCAGCTGGAAGAAGTAACCGCCGTACAGGAAACCGCCGATGAGCGAGCCGAGCATGAACGCCAGGTTCACCGACCAGTAGTTGATGGTGTAAACGGCCGTGCGTGACTCGGGCGTCGAGACGTCGACGATCATCGTCTCGCTCGCGGGCAGCGCGATCCCGGCGAGGCAGCCGGCGGTCAGGTACAGCATGTACAAGGCGATGCCGTTGCCACCGACCAGCGGTGAGGCGACCAGGGCGAGTCCCGCGTACGACAGGAACGCCCCGAGTTCACCGACGAGCAGCACCGGACGACGGCCCCAGGTGTCGGACAGGTGTCCGCCGATCAGGTTGCAGGCGATCGTGGCGAGGGCCGCGCCGAGGGTCATCACACCGGCGGTGGCGGTGCCGTACAGGCCGGAGAAGTGGATGACCATCAGCGGCACGAGCATGATGTCGAAGCACCGCTGGACGAAGCCGACGCCGATGCGCAGCCGCAGATTCGGATGCAGATCGCGGAATCTCACGCCGCGTCCTCCTGCGCGGGGCCCGCCGCGGCGTCCGGTTCCTCCGGCCACCAGCTGAGGTAGCGCTCACCGCTGTCGGGGAAGACGGTGACCACGGTCCTGCCCGACAGGTCGTGGCGGCGGACCAGTTCGGCGCAGGCGTGGGCCGCCGCGCCGGCGGACACCCCGACCAGCAGCCCGGTGCCGGCGGTGACGGCGCGGGACGCGGCGGCCGCGTCCTCGTCGGTGACGGTCACGATCTCGTCGATGAGGGAGACGTCGGTGACGGGACTGGTGAACCCGCCGTTCAGACCGGGGATGCGGTGCGGGCCCGGTTCACCGCCGGACAGCAGCGGCGAACCGGCCGGCTCCACCGCCACGACGGTCAGGTCCGGGTTGCGCTCCCGCAGGTGGCGGGCGGTGCCGGTGAGGGTGCCGCCGGTGCCCACCCCGCACACCAGGTAGTCGACGCGGCCCCCGGTGTCCCGCCAGATCTCCGGCCCGGTGGACTCGTAGTGGGCGAGGACGTTGGCGGGGTTCTCGTGCTGCCGTGCGTACCAGGAACCGGGCAGGTCGGCGTGGAGTTTCTCGGCCCGTTCGACGCAGCCGGCGAAGCCGAGGGCGTGGTCCGTGAACTCGACGGCCGCACCGAGCATACGCAGCGTCAGGACGCGTTCCCGGGAAGCGTTGTCCGGCAGCACGATGAGGCAGCGGTAGCCGCGGGCGACGGCCAGCGCCGCGAGCGCGATGCCGGTGTTGCCGGACGTCGACTCGATGACGGTGGCGCCGGGGGTGAGCTCGCCGGACGCCACGGCGGCGCGCAGCATCGACAGGGCGGCGCGGTCCTTGACGCTGGACAGCGGATTGGCCGCCTCGAGCTTGGCGAGGACGTCGGCGGTGGGGGGCAGTCCGTCGAGACGGAGCCGCAGCATCGGCGTGTTCCCGACGAGGTCTTCCAACGAGGTGGCGACGCCGCCTTCGCGAGTCTGGTGCATGGGGCCGGTTCCTCCGGTTCAGTTCGGCTCGACGAGGACGCGCAGGTTCTCGCGTACGAACGCCAGGGCGTCCTCCCGTTCGGCGGGCGAGGCCGCGTCGACGAGCACATGACCCATGCGCTGCGACGAAGAGGTGAGGGGCCGCACGGTGTCCCCGGCGGCCTTGCGGAGCCGCACGCGGACGACGGCGGGGTGGGCCTCCACCTCGGCGACCCCGCGGATCTCGCGGATGGTGCCGGGCGCGGCGGTGGGGAAGACGGTGGCGGCGTGGCGCACGGGCGCTTTCGGTAGATCGGGCAGCGGCAGGCCGAGGGCGAGCCGCACCACGGCCTCGTACACGTCGAAGCCGTAGGTGAGGCCGATCGCGTCGGGCAGGTAGTCGCCCGGCGTGCGGACGGCGACCTCCATCAGCGCGGGGCCCCGGGCCCCCACCTTGAACTCCAGGTGGACGAGACCGGTGCGCATGCCGATCGCCGTGAGCACGCCCCGGGTCAGCTCGCGCACCCGCGCGTCCGGGCCGGGCGCGAACGCGTGACCGCAGCGGTGGGCGAGCTCGACGAAGTACGGCGGCGAGGTCGTGTCCTTGGCGGTGACGTTCTCGAACAGCACCTCGCCGTCGCGGACCAGCGCCTCCCAGCTGTACTCGGGGCCCTGCACCGCCTCCTCGACCAGCACCGGTCCTTCCCCGGCACGGCGGGCCACGGCCTCGTCGACACCGGCGGCGTCCCGGACGAGCTCCACGCCCTCGCTGCCCGCGAGGGTCAGCGGCTTCACGACGACGGGCAGCCGGCCTTGCATCCACGCGGCGCCGTCGGCGATGCCCGCCACGTGCAGGTGCTCCGGCTGGGACACGCCGTACGCGGCGAACGTGGCGCGCTGCAGGGCCTTGTTGCGGGAGATGACGGCCGCGTGCAGGGACGGTCCGGGCAGACCGAGCCGCTCCTGCGTGAGCGCCCCGGCGAGGACGTGCGGTTCGGCGAACGCGATCAGGCCGTCGGGGGCGCGCTCCGCGGCCGCCCGCGCCACGGCGCCCACCCACGCCTCGTCGCCGTGGCCCTCCACACGGTGGAAGGAGGCGGCGAGGTGCGTGGGGCGGCTGTCCCACGCCGCCGCCGACTCCACGGCCCGGACCCGCACGCCGAGGCGGGCGGCGGCGTCCAGGTAGGGGCGGCCCATGGTGCCCACACCGACGAGAAGCAGGTCCGGCGGATCGCCGGCCGTGCGGTGCGGTGCGGGCGTCGCGGCCGTGCGGTGCGGGTCGTGCGCGTCGGTCATCGCGCGGTCCCTTCGGCGGTCTCGGCGGACAGGGCGGGGGCGGGCGGCACGGGGGCGTTCGCCAGGGCGCGGGTGACGGGCGTGACGAACAGGGCGGCCACGGCGAACACGGCGGCCAGTCCGATCCACCCGGCCGGCCCGGCGGCCATCACCACGGACGTGATCAGGGCGGGTCCGGCGATGCGCTGTGCGGTGTTGCCGAGGCTGAACACGGACAGGTAGACGCCCTTGCGGTCCTCGGGCGCGTGGTCGTAACTGAGCTCCCAGCCGCCGGTGGCCTGCCACATCTCGCCGAACGTCAGCAGGACGCACGCCACGACGAGCGCCACCGCCGCGGCCCAGGCGGAGTCCGGTCCGGCGGCGACCGCGAGGGCCACGCAGCACAGCACCATGGCGACACCGCCGAGGCGCAGGGCGCGGACGGCTCCGCCCTCGCGTTCGGCGGCCTTGGCGACGGGCACCTGGAGCGCGATCGACAGCAACGTGTTGACCAGCACCAGGCCGGGCAGCAGGGCGGCCGGCACCTCGGTGGCCTCCAGCACCCACAGCGGGATGCCCACGGACAGGATCGTGACGTGCAGGTTGAGCACGCCGTTGAGGACCGTCAGCAGCCCGTACCGCCAGTTGCGGAACTGCCGTACGGCCGTGAACGCGCTCACCTTCCGCTGCGGCGTGTCGGCACCGGCGATGCGCAGCCGGGTCAGCATGAGGGCCGAGACGACGAACGCGGCGGCCGTGCCGAGGACGATGCCCCGGTACGCCCACACGCTGTCGGCGGCGATGAGCGGGGTGGCCAGCAACGCTCCCAGCGAGAACCCGGCATTGCGCACGGTGCGGATGATGGCCATGGTGCGGGTGCGGTCGCTGCCGGCCACGGTCGCGGACGCCACGGCCTGCGTCATCGGCTGGGTGGCCGCCTCGGCGGCGGCCAGGCAGCACGACACGACGGTGAACAGGGCCAGGCCCTCGGCGAAGCACAGGGCGACGAAGCCGCCCGCCCGCCACACCTGCAGCGCGATCAGGGTGCGCTGGGCACCGAACCGGTCACCGGCCGCACCGATCGGCACGGTCGTGAGGAATCCGGCGACCCCCGCCACCGCGAGCGCGAAGCCCACCTGGGCCGGGGTCAGGCCCACCGAGCGGACGAAGAACACCGCGGACGCGGCCAGATAGAGGCCCGTGCCGATGGCGTTGACCAGGGAGATGACCGCGAAGGTGCGGCCGGCCGGCGTCGCCGGGACGTAATCCCGCCAGCTGATGGATCTCACTGCTGCCCCTGAGGGTCGGTGCGGACGGAGACGAGGGACACCGCGTGCTCGGCCCGGCGGACGGCCGCGGACACGTCCGGGCCGGTCGCGACGGCGAAACCGGCCCGCTCCCACGAGCTGGTGGTGGCACGGACGACGGCCCCGGGGGCGACGGTCAGGTGCAGCTCGTGCACCCCCTCCGCGGCCCGCGCCTCCTCGGCGCCGGTGACCGACTCGACCCGGCCCGGCTCGGCCGTCAGGAACCGCACGGCGGCACCGCGCCGCACCGGCAGCGGGCCGACCGGTCCGCGCCCCTCCAGGACGCACAGCAGATCGCGGAGGATGTCGGTGTCGTGGGCGAGGTCGATCAGGACCGTGATGCCCCCGCCGGGAAGCCGGCCGGCGCACTCCACCAGGTGCGGGCGGCGGTCGTCGCCGACGAGGATCCACTCGGAGTGCAGGACACCGGAGCCGAAACCGACGGCGGCGGCCAGCCCGGTGAGCGCGTCGCGCAGGGCGTCGGCGGTGGCCGCGTCCAGCGGGGCCGGCACCGCATGGCCGGTCTCCACCGGGTACCGGGAGTCCAGCACGCTCTTCGCGGTGATGTTGGTGAAGCCGACGACGCCGTCGTGCACGACGGCCTCCACGCTCACCTCGGGCCCGTACAGGCGCTGTTCGACCAGATAGCGGGCGGTGCCCGGGTACTGGGCGCGCAGCGTGGGCTCGTCGGCCGTGGTGGTGTGCCGCCAGGCCGCGGTCACGTCGTCGCCGGGACCGAGGAGCTGCACCCCGAGGCTGGCCTGCCGGCCGGCGGGCTTGAGGACGGCCTCGCCGCCGTGCGCGTCCCGGAACGCGGCGACCTCCTCCGGCCCCGCGACGAGGGCCCAGGCGGGCTGGTCGACGCCGCTGCCCGCCAGGGCCTCCCGCAGCAGGCCCTTGTCACGCAGCACACGGGCGGCCTTGGGGCCGGCACCGGGCAGGCCCCACTCCTCGGCGAGGGCGGCGGCGACGACCACGCCGTACTCGACGACCGGCACCACGGCGCGGACGCGGGGCGGCCGGGGCACCGTGGAGCCGATCCGCTCCGGGTTCCGCTCGTCCTGCGAGGGGGCCGGCAGCAGCGCCGCCACGCTCGGGTGCTCGTCGGCGAGCCCGGCGATGCCCCGGGCCGCGATGACCGCCGGCTCCTCCAGCACCAGCACCGACCCCGCGGGCAGCCGGCCGTCCAGCTTGCCGAGCATGACGGGGCTGTAGCCGACCAGGACGTGGGTGACGGTGTCGGGCACCGGCGGCGGGACGGGCGTGAGGTGGAGGGTGACGGCCCCGCGCACCCGCGCCTCGAGCGCGTCGAGCTCGGCGACGGTGGGCGCGTCGATGAAGAAGGACAGGGCACGGTCCTCCGAGCTGCGCAGTTCGCCGAGGACCGTGCCGCGGTCCCGGTGGACGAGGACGGCACGCAGCGCCGGCGCGTCCTGGGGTGCGCCCGGTGCGATACGCGGCCACAGACCGCCCTCGCCGACCCAGGCGGGCGTGACGTC
This sequence comes from Streptomyces sp. GDS52, assembly GCF_052246875.1. Taxonomy (NCBI): domain Bacteria; kingdom Bacillati; phylum Actinomycetota; class Actinomycetes; order Kitasatosporales; family Streptomycetaceae; genus Streptomyces; species Streptomyces sp. GDS52. The sequence goes on along the minus strand of NZ_CM125966.1, from coordinate 953,036 downwards.
GAAGCCGTCGACGGTGACGTCCCGCAGCACGCCCGCCCCGTGCTCCAGGTAGACCTGGCGGGCGACCCGGGCGGGCGCCGGGTACGAGGCGGGCTCGCCCAGGGCGATGCGCATGATCTCGGGCTCGAGCGGGGCACCGGTGGCGAGTTCGTACAGCACGCACAGACCGTCGCCGGGCGTGCGGGCGGCGACCTCCATGAGCACGGGACGGTCGGTGGCGTCGACACGCCACTCGGCGTGCGCGATGCCGTCGCGGAAGCCGAGCTGTTCCAGCATGCGGGCGTTGGCGTCGAGGAGGGCGCGGTCGTGCTCCGGACGGTCGCTGGGCACGGTGTGGGACAGCTCGACGAAGGTCCGGGCGTGGCTGTCGGTGGTGTCCTTGCGGGTGGCGGACGCGAACAGGATCCGGCCGTGCTGCACCAGTGACTCGACGGAGTACTCCTGGCCGATGACCTTCTCCTCGACGAGCACCGTCTCGTGCGCCGGGTAGGCGCCGAGCCGCTGCCGCAGCTCCCCGGCGGTCCCGACGGTCTCCACCCCGGAGCTGGAGTGGCGGCCGGCGGGCTTGACCACGGCCGGGTAGCGGACGGCGGAGAGGTCGGCGGTGTCGCGTTCGCCGCCCGGGACGGTGAGGCTGCGGGGGCTGAACTCCGGCAGGTACCAGCGCTGGAGGTACTTGCTGCGGCAGGCACGGGTGGCGCGCAGCCCCGGGGTGGGCAGGCCGAGCGCGTCGGTGACGACACCGGTCGGCTCGACCTGCGTCTCGCCCACGGCGTAGGCGCCCACGACGGTGTAGGCGTCGCGCCAGCGGCGGACCGCGGAGACGACGCCGGGCAGATAGGAGTTCTCGAGGGTCACGTCGCCGTCGACGAACGCGAGGTCGTCGATGGCGGAGGCGGGGTGGCCGGGGTCCTGCCTGGCCCGCAGGGCCTCCTCGCGCCAGACGGACGGGGTGACGAGGAGGACCTTCAGGCCGCGGCGGGCGAGCTCCGAGAGGTAGAGGGGCGCCCGGCACACGACCAGGAAGGATCCGGTGAGCACAAAGGCGTCCGGGCGCGCTCCGGCGGGCTGCAACGTGTCCATGGGTCCGGCTTTCCTCGGTCGGTCGTACGGGCATCGGGTCCGGGCAGGTGCGGGGTGCGGGGCTGTGGTGTGCGCCGGGCCGCTCCCGTCCGGTGGGAGCGGCCCGGACGGCGGGCGCTCAGTCGAACCGGAGCTTGCCGGTGCGGGTTCGCTTCAGCTCGAAGAAGTCGGGGTAGTTCGCGAGGGCACGCGCCCCGTCGAAGATGCGCGCGGCCTCCTCCCCGCGCGGGATCGAGTTCAGGACCGGACCGAAGAAGGCGACGCCGTCGATGTGGAGGGTGGGCGTGCCCACGTCCTCACCGACCGGGTCCATGCCCTCGTGGTGGCTCTTGCGCAGCGACTCGTCGTACGCGTCGCTGTGCGCGGCCTCGAGGAGCGACACGGGCAGACCGGTCTCCTCCAACGCCTCGGCCGCGACGGCGAGATAGTCCTTGTTGCCGCCGTTGTGGATGCGCGTGCCGAGGGCCGTGTACAGGCCGGGCAGCGCCTCCTCGCCGTGCTGTTCGGCGACCGCCGTGCAGATCCGGGTGAGCGCGAGCGAGTCGTCCACGAGGGTGCGGTACCAGTCGGGCAGTTCCCGGCCCTCGTTGAGGACGTACAGGCTCATCACACGGAACCGCAGCGCGATGTCGCGGAGCGCGGCCACCTCGAGGATCCAGCGGGAGGTGATCCAGGCGAACGGGCAGGCCGGGTCGAAGTAGAAGTCGACCTCGGCGCGGGACGGGTCGCCGGCTGCGGGCGCGGTGCTGGGGTTCTTCACGCGGAGACCTCCGGGGTGGTGGCGAACGACTTGCCCTCGGCGTCCTTCACGTAAGTTGCCAAATCGGCGTACTTTTCGCGCAGTTGACGCTTGAGAACCTTACCGGTGACACCGACCGGGAAGTCTGCCTTGTCGTACACGATCTCCAGGAAGCCCAACCGCGGGTGACCGGCGGCATCGAGGGACTCGTTGGCGAGGGCCAGCAGCTTCTCCGGCTCCGGGGCCGCGTCCGTGGTGACGACGGCGACGGGGACGACCTCGCCGTCCTTCCGCCCGGCGATCACCGCGACGTCGCCCAGGCCGGACACGTCGTTGAGGACGACTTCCTCCATGAACACCGAGTAGCCGGTGCCGCCCTTGGTGTGGATGGCGTCGACGGCGCGGTCCACCAGGAAGAAGTCGCCCTGGGAGTCGCGGTAGGCCATGTCGCCGGGCAGCCAGTATCCGGCCAGCTTGTGCTGGTAGGTGGTGCCGGAGTCCGACCAGTAACCGGGCGTGACGGCAGGCCCCTTGGCGGCCAGGTGGCCGACCTCGTCGTCGGCGGCGTGGCTGCCGTCGCCGCGCAGGACGGTGACCTCGGCGACGCCGACCGGCTTGCCGGCGCAGCGGTCGTTGCGCTCGGACTCGAGGGTGCGGACCTTCAGCAGCACACCCCAGCCGAGCTCGGTGGTGCCGAGCCGGTCGAAGAACGCCGCGGGTTCCCGGTCCGGGCCGCGCAGCGACAGCACCTTGGTGATGTGGGACTGGTGGACGGCGTCACCGATGGACACCCACACATCGACCGAGTCGAGCGAGCCCGGCTCCACCTCGGCACAGGCCAACTCGGCGTAGCCGTGGGAGAACGACATGACCGCGGTGGGCCGGTACTTCTCGACGTTGGCGGCGAGTTCGGCGCCGTCGAGGTCGCAGGGCGCCACGATCGGGGTGCCACCGAGGACCGCGTACAGCGTGTAGGCGATGCAGCCGAGGTGGGACTGCGGCAGGGCGGTCATCATCAGGGCGCCCGGCTGCTCGGTGTGGTCGACGAGGCGGAACTTGGGGCCCGACACGATCGACTTGTGCGTGTGGATGGTCGGCTTGGGACGTCCCGTGGTGCCGGACGAGTGCAGGATCGTGACCGGGTCGTCGTCGTGGTGGTTCCAGTACTGGTCCCCGGTGAGCGTCGCGGCCGGCGGGGCCGGGAGCTCCTCGGCCGCCTGTATCCACCGGAGGCCGAGGGCCGAGGTGTCGCCGAGCAGTTCCAGGCGGGCGCGGTCGGCGTACAGGCCGACGGGCGTGGTCTGCTCGATCAGGGAGGTGGCGATGGTCCGCGACGCGTTGGAGTTGATGAGCAGGGCGACCGCGCCGATCTGGGCGAGGGCGTGGAAGTGCAGCGAGTAGCTGACGGAGTCCTCGAACCAGACCGTCACACGGTCCCGGGGCCGTACCCCGCGCTCCAGGTACCAGGCCGACCAGCTCTGCGCGAGCGCGTCGAACTCGGCGAGGCTGAAAGCCTGCCGGGATTCGCCGTCCGGGGTGGCGATGGGGCGGGTGGAGTGGATGAACGGCACGCCGGGCGCCGGGTTCACGGCGAGTGCCGACCGCAGCAGGTTGCCGCCTCCGATGCCGGGATCGGCGGCGACGGCCGTGCGCTGCTCGGGAGTCAGGACGGTCGGAGCGAAGGTGCTCATGGAATGCCTTCCAGGAAGTGTCGGGTGAGGACGTGACCCGGCTCAGATCCGCGCGAACAGCGCGGCGCAGGTGTCCCGGTGGTGGGCGAGGTCGGTGCCGAGGTGGGTGCGGAGTTCGGTGAGGAGATCGGTGAAGTCGGCCTGCGTGCCGTGCTCGACGGTCTCCGCCAGCCGGCGGACGGCGTCGGCCAGGGCCTTGCGGGCCGGGGCCGCCTCGGGGTTGCCGTGCTGGACGTCCCAGTACACCTCGGGTGTGCCGGAGGCGATCCGGGCGAGCAGCGCGAGCAGGGCGTTCGCGGGTGGCGGCGCGGCGGCCCGCAGGTCCTCGGCGGGGACGTCCAGCCGGGTGAGGGCGAGGCCGAAGGAGAGCACCGCGGCGTGCACGAGGGTCTGCGAGGCGGCGGCCAGCCGGTCGTGCCGCTGTTCGTCGAGCCGGACGACGGTGGCGCCCCAGGTCTCCACGAGGGCGAGCAGTTCCTCCGTGCGGGTACCGGCGTGGACCACGACGGCGGCCACCGGGCGGCCCTCGAAGCCGAGGGACGGGGCGAACATCGGGTTCAGGCCGACTGCCTGTACCCCCGGGGCCTCGGCCCGGACGGCCCGGGCCACCGGGCCCTTGACGGACAGGGTGTCCACGAGGAGGGCGTCGGGCCGCAGTTCCGCGGCGAGGCCGCGGATCGCCTTGAGCGCCACCGGTTCCGGCACGGCGAGGACCACCAGGTCGGCGTGGCCGAGTTCGGCGGCCAGGCGGAAGTCGACGGCGGTGACGTCGCCCCGCAGACGGGCGGCCCGCCCGGTGCTCCCGTCCGGCTCGGCGGTGTCGACGACCGTCACCTGGACGCCGGAGGCGAGCAGCCGGTCGGTGAAGAGCCGGCCGACCGCTCCGGCCCCGCCGACCACCACGGCACGTCTGATCACGAGGCGCCTCCGTGACCGCTCCCGGGCGCCACGGGCTCACCAGGGGCGGCGTCCCGGGCGGTGGCGAGGACCGCGGTGACCATGGCCCGCGACTTCACCACCGTCTCCTCGAACTCCTCCTCCGCGTCGGACAGGGCCACGATGGCACCGCCGACACCGAAGCTGACCCGGTCCGCCGTGGCCACCAGCGTGCGGATGACGATGCTGAGGTCGGCCGCGCCGCTGAGCGAGAACCACCCCAGCGAGCCGGAGTAGACGCCGCGCGGGCCCTCCTCCAGCCGGTCGATGATCTCCATCGTGCGGCGCTTCGGCGCGCCGGTCATGGAGCCGCCGGGGAAGGCGGCACGCACGCAGGTGACGGCCGTCTCGTCGGACCGCAGCGTGCCGCGGATCGTGGACACCAGCTGGTGCACGGGCGCGTACGTCTCGACGTGGAACAGCCGCGGCACGTGCACCGAACCGACCTCGGAGACCACGTTGAGGTCGTTGCGGATCAGGTCCACGATCATCAGGTTCTCGGCGCGGTCCTTCTCCTGGCTCATGAGGTCGCGCCGCAGCGCCTCGTCCTCCTCCGGGGTGCTGCCGCGCGGCCGGGTGCCCTTGATCGGCTTCGACTCGGCGACCCGGTCGGTGCCGACCGTCAGGAACCGCTCCGGCGACGCGCTCAGTACCGCCACCCCGGGGTAGTCGAGCAGCGCGCCGTACGGCACCGGGCTGATGCGCCTCAGGTGCGCGTAGGTGGTGAGCGGGTCGATGGAGGCCTGCAGGGTGACCGTGTTGGTCAGGCACACCTCGTACGTCTCGCCCTGGCGTATCTCCTCCATGCTGTGGGCGATCCGGTCGAGGTAGGCCTCGCGGTCGTGCCGCAGCCGGGCGGTGCCGGCCGCCGCCGGGTCGGTCATGCCGGTGCCGGAGAACCGGACGGGGCCGGCGTCCGTCGCGGGCGCGGGCAGCAGGCGCAGGCGCTTCTCCGTGTCGTCCAGCCAGCGCCGGGCGTCCGCGTCCTCGCCGCCCTGGGACAGGGCCAGCAGGTGGCAGACCCCCTCGACGTGATCGACGGCGAGCATGCGGTCGACGAACAGCAGTGCGGCGTCCGGGGTTTCCGCCTTGTACGCGGTCTCCGCACCGGTCTCGGCCTTGAGTTCGTAGCCGAGGTAGCCGAGGTAGCCGAGGTTGAAGTCGAAGGGCAGGCCGTCCGGAGTGGGGACGGCGCGCAGCCGCACCTGCGCGTCCAGGTAGTCGAAGAAGCCCTGTTCGACGATCTCGTCGTCACGGTCGGGCCGCCCCGGCGTCTCGACCGTGACGAAGCCGTCGGAGGAGCGGTACGTGACGTACTCGGCGAGGGGACCTCCGCCGTTCCCGAGGAAGGAGAAGCGGGACAGGCCCTCGATGACGCGGCTGCTGTCGAGCCAGAAGCCGTGGCTGCCGCCGGCGAACAGCTCGCGGTAGGCGGCCTCGGTGTCGGGACGCGTGCCGACCGTGCGCACGTGCACCGTGTACGGGGCGGTGGCCCGGGACGCGTCGGACGTACCGGCCGTGCCGGGCACGGCACGGCGGCCGTGGGCCAGTGCCAGGTCGCGGAAGTTCGCAAGGAGTTCGCGGCCGTACTCGCTGCTGATGGACTCCGGGTGGAACTGCACGCCCCAGACCGGCAGGGTGCGGTGCCGTACGCCCATCACCACGTCGTCGTCCGTCCAGGCGACGGCTTCCAGCACGTCGGGCAGGTCGCCGGCGGCCAGGGAGTGGTAGCGGACCACGTCGAAGGGGCTGGGCAGGCCCTCGAAGAGGTCGGCGCCGGTGTGCCGCACGGCGGAGACCCGTCCGTGCATGGGCTGCGGCGCGAGCCCCACCTCGCCGCCGAAGAGGCGCGTGATGCCCTGGTGGCCGAGACACACCCCCAGGACCGGCAGCCCGCTCTCCAGGATCGCCCGGGCGCTGATGCCGAAGTCGCGCTCCCGGTCGGGCCGGCCGGGGCCGGGGGAGACGACGATCGCGTCGTACTCGTCGAGCCCCAGGCTTTCCCAGTCGGTGTCGTTGCGGACGACGACCGGCGGGCGGCCGTTCACCTCGCCGAGGAGCTGGTAGAGGTTGTAGGTGAACGAGTCGTAGTTGTCGATGAGCAGAGTTCTCATACGGAGTCCCCGATCACCTGGTTCTCCACCCGGCAGGTCTCCTCGATGACCAGGTCGTAGAGCCTGCGGAGGAATTCCGGGTCGACGCCGTGCAGTTCACCGAACCGTGCCGCGCGTTCCTGCACCACGCCGATTCGGTGCGGCTGCATCATCGGAACGTCGTGCTCTCGTTTGAAGTGCCCGATGTCGACGCACTTCTGGATGCGCTCGCGTATCACCTCGAGGAAACGGGCGTCGATCTCGTCGAGATCGGACCGCAGCTCTTCCAGGGTGACTGTGGATTCCTGGTGCGTGTGCATGGATAGCCCCTCCCGTCCATTCCACGCCCGAACTCTGCCCAAAGCGTGGGACGCCCCGCCATACGTTCGATGGGTCGGGTCCCCGCACTGCACAGAATGCAGGGGTGTGTACCGGCGCGAACCATGACATACCGGCAGCTCTACTCGCGTCCGGAGACCGGGCGCCGACCCGGCCGGGCCGGCCTCCCCGGGGAGGAAACGGCCGGAAACATCACGGTTCCGCACCGGCAAAGGCAGATGAACCGGCACATACATGACTTCTTATTGGCCATTCGCTGGCCGAAGCTTGCCAACCGTGCCGATCTGCTCCCATAGTTTCCTGCGATCTCGGAGGAAGAAAAAGCATCTGATTCAGGGGGAGAAATGTGTGCGCCGGACTGCGGGGAGATCGCGGAGACCAGCCTTGGTGAAATGCTGGCGGCACAGGCCGCCGCTCGTCCGGACCACGTCGCCGTGCTCCACGAAGGCGACAGCCTGACCTTTCGCGAGCTCCATGACGCCGCCACCGACCTGGCCCGCTGCCTGCGCGGACTCGGTGTGACGGGCGACCGGACGGTCGGCGTGTTCGCCGAGCCGTCACTCGCCCTGATGGTCGGCGTCTGGGGGGTCCTCTACTCGGGGGGCGGATATCTTCCGCTGTCCCCCGACTATCCCGATGAGCGTCTGCGCTTCATGCTGGAGCAATCCGGTGTGCGTGTGATTTTCGCTCAGGAGGAAATCCGTGGACGGCTCACGGAAATCGCTCCGGCGGAACTCCGGATCATCACCCCGGGCGACGTCTCGGAATTCCTCAAGAATCATGGGGACGATCAGGGGGACCCTCCCCTGGAGCAGCCCCGCCCGTGCGATCTCGCTTATGTCGTCTACACCTCGGGAAGCACCGGAAAGCCCAAGGGAGTCATGATCGAGCATCGGTCCGTCGTCCACCAGATGAGGTGGCTCGCGACCACGTACGGGCTCGGTGCGGACGCCGTCGTCCTGCAGAAGACACCGATGAGTTTCGACGCCGCGCAATGGGAGATCCTGGCCGTCGCGCACGGTGCGCGCATCGTCGTCGGAACCTCCGGAATTCACCGCGACCCGGTCCGCATCGTCGAAACGGTGGAACAGCGCGGAGTGACCGTCCTGCAGTGCGTCCCCACACTGCTCCAAGCGCTCGTCGACACCGACGAACTCCACCGCTGCGTTTCCCTGCGACACCTTTTCAGCGGCGGTGAGGCGCTTTCCCGTTCCCTGGCCGGGACATTCCTCGGAATACTTCCGGGCTGCACGCTGGTGAACCTCTACGGGCCCACCGAGTGCACCATCAACACCTCGGCCCGCACCGTGGACCCGGCCGACCTCGGCGACGGCGCCCACGCGGTGACCATCGGTACACCGGTGGCCGGAACCCGCTACCACATCCTCGGCCCCGGCCTGCGGCCCGTGGCACCGGGGGAGACCGGCGAGCTCCACATCAGCGGCGTGCAGCTCGCCCGCGGCTATCTGCACCGCCCCGACCTCACGGCTGAACGCTTCATCGACAGCCCGTTCGGCGACCCGGCACCGCACGACCGGCTCTACCGCACCGGCGACCTCGCCCACCACAACCCCGACGGCACCGTGCAGTTCACCGGACGCGCCGACAACCAGGTCAAGCTCCGCGGCTTCCGCATCGAACTCGACGAGATACGCCTCGCCGTCGAGGCCCACGACTGGGTCCGCAACGCCGCCGTCCTCGTCCGCGACGACCACCGCACCGGCTTCCAGAACCTGGTCGCCTGCATCGAACTCAGCCCCCGCGAGGCCGCGTTGATGGACCAGAGCGACGCCGGCGACCACCACCGCTCCAAGGAGTCCAAGCTCCAGGTCAGAGCCCAGCTCTCCGACCCCGGCACCCGCGACGACACCGAACTCACCGGACGGCCCGTCGTGGAACTCCCCGGGGCCACGGCCGACGCCGAGCAGCGCCGCCGTGCCTTCGCCCGCAAGACCTACCGCTTCTACCAGGGCGGCACCGCCACCGCCGACGACGTCCGCACCGCCCTCACCCGCCGGGCACCGGCTGCCGCACCCCGCCGTCCCGAGGACCTGACCCTCGCCGAACTCGGCCGTCTGCTCCGGAACTTCGGCCCCCACCGCAGCCCCGAACGCCTCCTCGCCAAGTACGCCTACGCATCACCGGGTTCGCTCTACGCCACCCAGCTCCTGGTGGAGGCCACCGGCATCGCCGGCCTCGCCCCCGGCACGTACTACTTCCACCCGCAGCGCCACCACCTGGTCCGGACCGGCGGCACCACGCGCCAGGAGCCCGGCGTCCGGCTGCACTTCCTGGGCCGGCGCACGGCCATCGAGCCCGTCTACAAGCGGAACATCCAGGAAGTCCTGGAACTCGAGACCGGCCACATGCTCGGCCTCCTCGACGAGATCCTGCCCGGGTACGGTCTCACCCTGCACGACCTGCCGTACGACGCGGCCGTCACCCGGCAGCTCGACGGCGCCGACGGCGACCACTACCTGGGCTCCTTCGCGCTCGCCCCGCACACCGCCCCCACCGGCCCCGACCCGGTCGACGTGTACCTGCAGGTCCACCCCGGCAGCACCATGGGCCTGCCCACCGGCCAGTACCTGTACGAGGACGGCGGCTGGCGGCGCCTCGGTGCCGGGCTGGTCCTCAAACGGCACGTCATCGCCATCAACCAGGGTGTCTACGAGCGTGCCTGCTTCGGCGTGACCCTGGTCAGCCGCACCGGCCCACAGTGGCGCCGCTCCATCGACCTGGGCCGCGCGCTCCAGCGGCTCCAGCACAACGAGTCCGGCCTCGGGCTCATGTCCTGCGGGTACAGCTCCCGCACCGGACACGACCTGCCCGCCGCCCGCCGGATCACCGCCCTCCTGGAGGAGAGCGGACGGCCCACCGGCCCGTGCTACTTCGCCGTCGGCGGCCGGATCAGCGAACACCAGCGGGCCCACGAGGGCATGGACGAGGACAGTGTCCACATGAAGGGCCCCGCTGAGATGATCAAGGATGATCTCGGCGGGCTGCTGCCCGACTTCATGCTGCCCCACCGGATCCTGGTGCTCGACCGGCTCCCGCTCACCGCCAACGGCAAGGTCGACGCCACCGCCCTCGCCGCCCGCGTCGACGAGGCCCTCGCCCGGGACGACCGCCCGCTCGTCCCGCCCCGCACCCGCACCGAGACACGGCTGTGCGAACTGTGGAAGGCCGCGCTGAAGCGGGACACGGTGTCCGTCCGCGACGACCTCTTCGCCTGCGGCGGCAACTCGATCGTCGCCGTCGCCCTCGTCCACCGCATCAACCGGGAGTTCGGCACCCGGCTGCCGCTCCAGGTGGTCTTCGAGGCGCCCACCGTGGAACGGCTCGCCCAGCGTGTCGACACCGCCGGAGGGCAGGGCGCCTCCCGCCTCGTCCCGCTGCACACCACGGACGGCGGCCGGCCCGTCTTCTGCTGGCCCGGCCTCGGTGGCTACGCCATGAACCTGCGGCTGCTCGCCACCCGAACGGCCGGCGACCGGCCGTTCCACGGCGTCCAGGCACACGGACTGAACCCCGGCGAGACCCCGCACGGCAGCCTGCCGGAGACGGCCGCGGCCGACGTGGCGGCCATCCGGGCCGTCCAGCCCACCGGCCCCTACACCCTGTGGGGCTACTCCTTCGGCGCCCGCGTCGCCTTCGAGGCGGCCTGGCTGCTCGAGCAGGCGGGCGAGGAGGTGGACCACCTGCTGCTCATCGCCCCGGGGTCCCCCCGGCTCCCGCGGACCGCCCCGCCGAGCCCGGCAGGGGCGGCGGTCTCCGGGGGAGACGGCGACCCGGTGACGGACTTCACGGACCGCACCTTCCGCACCATCCTCTACTCCGTCTTCGCGGCCGGCACCGACGGACCGCTGCTGGAGGAGTGCCTGCGCCACGCGACGGACCAGGAGTCCTTCGCCGACTTCGTCGCCCGCCGCCTGCGCCGGCTCGACCCCGGCACCGTCCGCCGCATCATCCGCCTCGTCCGCCGCACCTACGACTGGCTGCCGGCCGACCGGCGCATCACGGCACCGGTCACCGTCCTCACGGCCCGCGGCGACGAGGAGTCCCACCTGGAGCGGCTGCTCGCCCGCACCGGTACGCCCACGACCGCCGTCCGCCTCGACGCCGACCACTACGGCGCCCTGCGCGACCCGGGCGTGGACGAACTCAGCAAGACCATTCACCGAGAATCGAGGAGGATCCCGTGCCGCACGTGACCATCAGCCACTTCCCGAAGGACCTCGACGAGGCCGGACGGGAACGTCTCGTCACCCGCCTCACCGAGGCGGTCCGCGACGCCTTCGAGGTGGAGGAGGACGTGGTCTCCATCGCGCTCCGCCCGGTGGCGCCCGAGGCCTGGGACGAGGAGGTGTACCGGCCGGAGATCGCGGCCCGCCCCGAACTGCTGGTCAAGCAGCCCGCTTACTGAACCCCGGCCCACCGGCCGGTGTCCGGGACCCCGGGGGAAAGGCCGCCGGGAGGAGTTGTGACGGCACGCCCCGCATGCTTCTGACGCGAACATGGCGTTGAATGAGGCTGCGCGGAGGGCTCTTCAACGGAGGTGCGGATGCGTTGTCCTGTCGTACGGAAACCGGTGCTCCTGGCAGTCCTGACGGCCTCCGCCGTCGTGGCGTCGGTCGGAGCGGCCGCCCCGCCCCCCGCCGCGCACGGCGGGTCCGGCGGGCCCGCCCCCAAGACACCCGTGGCGGTCGGACACGGCGGCGCGGTCTCCAGCGTCGACGCCGACGCCACCGCCGCCGGGATCGAGGTCCTCAGGAAGGGCGGGAACGCCGTCGACGCGGCCGTCGCCGTCGCCGCCGCGCTCGGCGTCACCGAGCCCTACTCGGCCGGCATCGGCGGAGGCGGCTACTTCGTCCACTACGACGCCCGCTCCCGCACCGTGCACACGATCGACGGACGCGAGAGAGCCCCGCTGACCGCCGACTCCGGCCTCTTCCTGGAGAACGGCACGCCGATCCCCTTCGCCGAGGCCGTCAGCAGCGGCCTCGGCGTCGGCACCCCCGGCACGCCGGCCACCTGGCAGCGGGCGCTGGACCAGTGGGGCAGCAAACGGCTCGACACGGTCCTGGAGCCCGCCGAGCGGCTCGCCCGCGACGGTTTCACCGTCGACGAGACCTTCCGCGCGCAGACCGCCGCCAACGAGACCCGCTTCCGCCACTTCCCCGCCACCGCCGAGCTGTTCCTGCCGGGCGGCCGGCTCCCGGTGGTCGGCTCCACCTTCAAGAACCCCGACCTCGCCCGCACCTACGCGGAGTTGCGCCGCAAGGGTGTCGACGCGCTGTACCGGGGCGGCATCGGCCGGGACATCGTGAACACGGTCAACAAGCCGCCCGTGGACCCGGGCTCCGGCTGGAACGCCCGCCCCGGCGAGCTGTCCCCCCGGGACCTCGCGGCGTACCGGGCCATATCCCAGCCGCCCACGAAGACGGCGTACCGCGGCCTGGACGTCTACTCCATCGCGCCCTCCTCCTCCGGCGGCACCACGGTCGGCGAGGCCCTCAACATCCTGGAGCGCACCGACCTCACCCGGGCCGACGACACCCGCTACCTGCACCGCCTCATCGAGGCGAGCCGCATCGCGTTCGCGGACCGGGGGCGCTGGCTCGGCGACCCCGCCTTCGAGGACGTCCCCACGAAGGAACTGCTCTCCCAGCGGTACGCCGACTCCCGCGAGTGCCTCATCGAGGACGACGCGGTCCTCACCAGCCCGCTCGCCCCCGGCGACCCGCGCGATCCCGCACCCTGCGCGACGGGGGGCACCGCGGCGCCGACGACGTACGAGGGCGAGAGCACCACGCACCTGACCACCGCCGACCGGTGGGGCAACGTCGTCGCCTACACCCTCACCATCGAGCAGACCGGCGGCAGCGGCATCACCGTGCCCGGCCGCGGGTTCCTGCTCAACAACGAGCTGACGGACTTCTCCTTCGCCCCGGCGAACCCGGCCGTGCACGACCCGAACCTGCCGAGCCCCGGCAAGCGGCCCCGGTCCTCGATCGCTCCGACGATCGTGCTCGACCGGCACGACCGGCCGGTCGTGGCGCTCGGTTCGCCCGGCGGTTCGACCATCATCACCACCGTGCTGCACACCCTCACCGGGTTCCTCGACCGAGGCCTGCCGCTGGTCGACGCGATCGCCGCGCCGCGCGCCAGCCAGCGCAACACGGCCCGCACGGACCTCGAACCCGGCTTGTACGACAGCGCGCTGCGGCAGAAGCTGGAGGCGATCGGGCACTCGTTCCAGGAGAACCCGGAGATCGGCGCGGCCACCGCCGTACAGCGGCTGCCGGACGGCCGATGGCTCGCCGCGGCGGAGCAGACCCGCCGCGGCGGCGGTTCCGCGATGGTCGTACACCCGGAGCACCGCTGACGCGGTGACGCGGTGACCGGTGATGCGGCCCGCGGGCCGGGAACGGCGCCCTCCGGCACGGTGAGCGAGGGCCGGAGGGCCGTCCCGCCACCCTCACCGCCCGGAAGCCGGCGCCTCTCCGGGCCAGGGCCCGGCCCCTGTGTCCGGGCCTGCCCTGCCTCGGTTCCGGTGCCGGGTCCGCTCTCGTCCGCTGGACCCGGCCCCGTCCGGAACGTGAGGCTCCTGTCCGCTCACTGTTCGGGAGCCTGCGGCTCCCCGCGCCAGGGCCCGGCCCCTGAGTCCGGGGCCGCCCCTGCCTCGGTTCCGGTTCCCTCGGGCTCGGTGCCGGCCCTCGCCCCGGTCCGGAACATGAGGTTCCCGTCCGCCGTGTCCACCGTCACCCGGTCGCCGCCCCGGACACTGCCGTCCAGCAGCAGCCGGGAGAGCTGGTTGTCGACCTCGCGCTGGATGGTGCGGCGCAGCGGCCGGGCCCCGTACTCGGGCTGATGGCCGCGCCGCGCCAGCCAGTCCACGGCGGAGTCGGTGAACTCGACCGTGACGCCCTGGCCCCGCAGGCCGCGCCGCGTCCCCTCCAGCAGCAGATCGGTGATCTGCCGCAGCTCCCCGGCGGTGAGCTGGCGGAACACCACCACCTCGTCGATCCGGTTGAGGAACTCGGGCCGGAAGTGCTCCCGCAGCGGCCGCAGGATCTGCTCGCGCCGCGCCTCCTCGTCCGCCTCCGCGCCGCCCGTCGCGAAGCCCAGCGTGGCACCGCGGCGGGTGATCGCCTCGGAACCGAGGTTGCTGGTCATCACGATGACGGTGTTGCTGAAGTCGACCGTCCGGCCCTGGGAATCGGTCAGCCGGCCGTCGTCCAGGACCTGGAGCAGGATGTTGAAGACGTCGGGGTGCGCCTTCTCCACCTCGTCGAGGAGCAGCAGCGAGTACGGATGCCTGCGCACCACCTCGGTCAGCTGCCCCGCCTCCTCGTGGCCGACGTACCCGGGCGGGGCACCGACCAGCCGGCTGACCGTGTGCCGCTCCTGGTACTCGCTCATGTCGAGGCGGACCATCCGGTCCTCGCTGCCGAACAGGGCCTCGGCCAGCGCCCGGGCCAGCTCCGTCTTGCCGACGCCGGTCGGCCCGAGGAACAGGAAGCTGCCGATCGGCCGGTCGGGGCTGGCGAGCCCGGCCCGGGAGCGCAGCACCGCGTCCGAGACCACCCGCACCGCCTCGTCCTGGCCGACGACCCGCTGGTGCAGGTGCTCCTCGAGGCCCAGCAGCCGGTCCTTCTCCTCCTCGGTGAGCCTGCTGACCGGGACGCCGGTCTGCCGGGAGACCACCTCCGCGATCGCCTCGGCGTCCACCACCAGACTCTGTCCCTCGTCGACCCGGCCCTCACCGCCGGCCTCGGCGATCCGCTCCTTCAGCACGCCGATGCGGTCGCGCAACTGCGTCGCCTGCTCGTACTTCTCGTCGGCGACGGCCTGGTCCTTGTCGTAGGTCAGCTGCTCCAGCTCCCGCTCCATGGCGCGTACGTCCGTGCCCTTGGTCCGGGCCCGCAGCCGAATCCGGGCGCCGGCCTGGTCGATCAGGTCGATCGCCTTGTCCGGCAGGCGGCGCTCGCTGAGGTAGCGGTCGGACAGCTCCACGGCCGCCACCAGCGCCTCGTCGGTGTAGCGGACCTGGTGGTGGGCCTCGTACCGGTCGCGCAGTCCGCGCAGGATCGCGACCGTGTCCGCAGGCGTGGGTTCCGGCACCATGACCGGCTGGAAGCGGCGGGCCAGTGCCGCGTCCTTCTCGATCCGCCGGTACTCCTCCAGCGTGGTCGCGCCCACGATGTGCAGCTCACCGCGGGCCAGCGCCGGCTTGAGGATGTTGCCGGCGTCCATCGAACCGCCCTCGCCGCCGCCTCCGGCGCCCACGACGGTGTGCAGCTCGTCGATGAAGACGATCAGCCGGTCGGAGTGGGCGCGGATCTCGTCGACGATGGTGTTCAGCCGCTCCTCGAAGTCTCCCCGGTAGCGGGTACCGGCGACCACGCCCGGCAGGTCCAGGGAGACCACCCGCCGGGTCATGAGCACATCGGGCACGTCCCCGTCGGCGATCCGCTGCGCCAGACCCTCCACCACGGCGGTCTTGCCGACGCCCGCGTCACCGATCAGCACCGGATTGTTCTTGCCGCGCCGGGAGAGCACCTCGACGGTCTGCTCGATCTCCTCCTCCCGCCCGATCACCGGGTCGATCCGGCCCTCATGGGCCAGCTCGGTCAGGTCACGGCCGTACTTGTCCAGCGTCGGCGTGCCCGTCGCGGGGCGGGGCCGCTCGGTGCGCGGCGGTGCGGCGTCCGGCGCGGCGTCCGGCAGCGGCATCCCGGCGGAGGTGAAGTGGGCCGAGTTCAGGATGTGCCCGGCGGCCGAGTCGGGGTTGGCGGCCAGGGCGCTGAGGACGTGCTCCGGGCCGATGTAGCCGGCCCCGGTCGACCGGGCCATCTCGTGGGCGTCCAGCAGCGCCCGTTTGACGGCGGGGGTCAGCGAGAGCGACGTCGGCGGCGGGGCGTCGTCCGGCCCGTGCTGGACGGGCCCGGACCGTTCGTCGATCTCCGCCGCCAGCGAGTCGGGATCCGTGCCCGTCCGACTGATCAGGTCGCGGGTCGGATCGGTGGCGAGCGCGGCGCGCAGCAGGTGCTGGGTGTCCAGGTCCCGGCTGCCGTGCTCGGCGGCGTACTGCGCGGCGCCGCGCACCAGTTCCCTGGCCGGCTGGCTCAGCAGCCGGCCGATGTCGATCTGCCGGGGGCGCGGCCCGCCGAAGAAGCGTGCGAGGAATTCTCCGAAGGGGTCCGAGCCGTAGCCCTGCGGACCCGTGAACCCGCTGCTCATGGACATCCGTTCCGGCGCCCCCGCGGGATCCCCCTGGGCCGGGCGGAACCGGGAACCCGAAGGAGCCCCGGGGCGCGCTCACTGCTCGACGTACGGTCGGTCCGGACGCGGGTGCCCGGCCGTCTCCCGGTTACACCCGTGCGTGTTCCCGCGGTGCGCAGGGTGCCCGCAGGTGTGCGTGTGGCGTGTGTGCTGCCTGCGTCGCGCTCGTAGAACACCTTCGCACGATCGCTTCGGCGCAGCACTTCGGAAGCGGGCCGGGCGGAGCAGGTCCGCGGCACGCCCGCGGGGCCTTGCGGCAGCCGGTTTCACCGGGCCGTCAGGACGCGGGGGCCGGCGGTGGTGATCGCGACGGTGTGTTCGGCGTGGGCGGCGCGCGAGCCGTCGACGGTGCGCAGGGTCCAGCCGTCGGGCGCGGTGCGAAAGCCGTCGGTGCCGCCGCCGATGAGCATGGGCTCGATCGCCAGCACCATGCCGTGCCGCAGCGGCATGCCCCGGCCCGGCCGGCCCTCGTTGGGGACGGGCGGGTCCTCGTGCATACGACGGCCGATGCCGTGCCCGCCGAAGCCGTCCAGGATGCCGTAGCCCGCCGCGCGGCACACCGTGCCGATCGCGTGCGCGATGTCCCCGATCCGGTTGCCGACGACGGCGGCCCCGATGCCCGCCGCCAGGGCCCGCTCGGCGGTCTCGACCAGCCTCACGTCGTCCGCACGGGGGGTGCCCACGAGGAAACTGATCGCCGAGTCGCCGACCCAGCCGCCCAGTTCGGCACCGAAGTCCACGGACACCAGGTCGCCGTCACGCAGCCGGTAGCCGTCCGGGACGCCGTGCACGATCGCGTCGTTGACCGACGCGCAGATGACGGCGGGGAACGGGGTCGGGGCGAAGGACGGCCGGTAGCCCAGGAAGGGCGAACCCGCACCCGCCCCGCGCAGCACCTCCCGGGCCACCTCGTCCAGTTCCAGCAGGGACACCCCCACCCCGGCGGCCTTCCGCACGGCCTTCAGGGCGTCCGCGACGACCTGGCCCGCCTCGTACATCGCGTCGATCGACCTGTCGGTCTTCAGCTCCACCATGCCAATTACTATACCGGTATTAGAATGACGGCATGGTGCGCACCCCTCTCACCCCCGAAGAACGTGAACGCGGCGAGCGGCTCGGCCGGCTGCTGCGGGAGGCGCGCGGCGACCGGAGCATGACGCGGGTCGCGGCGAGCGCGGGCATCTCCCCGGAGACCCTCCGGAAGATCGAGACCGGGCGGGCCCCCACCCCGGCGTTCTTCACGGTGGCCGCCCTCGCCCGCGCGCTCGACCTGTCGATGGACGAACTGGTGAACCGCTGCGCCCCGGCCGCACCGCCCGCCGGGCCGGCGGCCGTGCCCTCCGTCCCGCCGCCCGCCGTGCCGCCGCCGGTCGCCGCCTGAGCCCGGGGCCGGGACTCGCCCACCGGAGTGCGAATCATGATCGACCCCGCGGGTTGGCGACGATGGTCTTGGCAAGGCCGCCCGAGAGGCTTACCGGGTTCCTTGCAGAAAGCCCCGGCGTGAAGGACTCCGTTGGGAAATCCGTGAATCGGCCGTGTGGGCGGCGTTGTTGCGCGGGCCGGCCATGACGCGCGGGAGCCGGCCGATATGGATCTTGGAGTCGTCCTCGCGGAAGGTGCGGTCCCGGACGTGGTGCAGAAGATTTTCGATCTTCCAGTGCCCTCTGATCCACGCGGCGAGCTGAGCGCCGCTCACGGCTCCCGGCGGCAGGCTGGTGAGCAGGTAGACGCGCTCGATGGTGAGCTTTCCGCTGCTGAAGTCCTTGCGCCGGCGCACGACCTGGAGGGCCTGGTGGGCGTCGGGATGGTCGATGTGCGCGAAGGCAGCGGTCTTCAGGCGGTGGTGGGTCCGGGTTCACTCGTGGTGGTCGAGCGTGATCTCGCGCCGGGGCAGGCAGCGGACGCGGTCGAACAGGGTGGGGTGGTTGGCCTTGACCTGGGCGATGTAGTGGGCGCCGCGTTCGCGGAGGTAGGTGGCGTGGGCGTGCTGGGTGTGCAGGGCATCGGCGGTGATCACCTGGTCTCTTGCGAGGAGGCCCCGGCGTTCACGCCGGGGTGGGGGCACCTCCCGCTTGCGGGGGAGAATCGCATTCCGCGACAGCGGCGCGGGACGTCGCGGCGTCCTGCCCCCTCTGAGCATGGAGTGCCGCTGTGGCTTGCCCGGTGGGACCGGGGCAGGCGAACGTGTGTGCCGGTGTTCGCTGGTGGGGGTGGTCGGGGCGGGAGAGGGGTGCGGGTGTGCGGATCTCGTGCGTACGGTCGCCTCGCAGGGTCGGCGCGGCCGGAATGCGGGAGGGGGTGAGGGTGTGGCGCACGCAGCAGGGGCCGACAGGACGGGGCATGCCCGGTACACCTACCGGCTGCGGGTGTCGTCGACCGCCCGCACCGCCCTGCTCGCCGAGTGGGACCGCTGCCGCTGGGTGTGGAACGAATGCGTGGCCAAGTCCCGCCAGGTGCACGCCCACAACAAGGTGCACCCGGACGATGGGCTGACGTGCGGTCCGGCCCGGCTCGACAAGATGCTGACCGAGGCCCGTGCCCGTACGCCATGGCTCCGCGACGGCGCGAGCGTCCCCCAGCAGCAGACCGTCCGGGACTTCGCCACGGCTCGTTCCAAGGCGCTGAAGGACATCGACAAGCGTCTCCCGGTGAAGCGACGTGCGGGAATGCCGCGCCACAAGAAGAAGCGCGAGGCCGCCCCGAGCCTGAACTACACCACCCGGGGCTTACGCCTGAAGGACGGCCGTCTGCACCTGGCAGGCAAGATCGCCCTGACGGTGGTGTGGTCGCGGGACCTGCCCTGCGCACCCTCGTCGGTGCGGGTGTACCGGGACAGCGTCGGCCACTGGTACGCGTCGTTCGTCGTCGCCACCGAAGCCCAGCCGCTCCCGGCCACGGGCGCTGTGATCGGCGTGGACTGGGGCGTCCAGCAGACTGCGACCACCACGTCCGACGCGCACGACCTGCCGCACGCCGAACACGGCAAGCGGGCCGCGCAGCGCCTCGCCCGCTATCAGCGGATGATGGCCCGCCGCAAGCCCGCCCGCGGGCAGGCCGCGTCCAAGGGTTACCGGCGGGCGCAGGCCCAGGCCGCGAGACTGCACAAGAAGGTGGCCCGGCAGCGGCAGGACACCGCCCGCAAGTGGGCCAAACGCGTCGTGACCGACCACGACGCCGTCGCCGTCGAGGACTTCCGGCCGAAGTTCCTCGCCCGCACCACCATGGCCCGCAAGGCCGCCGACGCCGCGATCGGCGCCACCAAACAGGCCCTGATCGAGATGGGCCGCAAGCACGGGCGGGACGTCCGCCTGGTGCACCCCGCGCACACCACCATGGACTGTGCGTCGTGCGGAGCGAGAACCAAGCACGCACTTCCTCTCTCGGAACGTACCTACACCTGCACCGCCTGCCAGGCCGTCTCCCCCAGAGACAAGAACTCCGCACGCGTGATGCTGGTCCGGGCTGGTCTCAACCCGGCTGGTGCCGAGGGCACAAGACCGCCGGGAGCGCTGCTCCCGGCGGCAGCCTGAGCCAGGAATCCCCCTCCTTCTCCAGGAGGGGGAGGATGTCAATGAGGTGGGTTTTGTAGCCGCACCAGCCCGAGCCTCGCTTGAGGCCGTAGCGGGCGTCGGGGCCGTAGGGCGAGGAGAGCCGGCGTTCGCCAGCGCGTGTGTGGAGTCGGTGCGCTGACGTCCTTTGGACCGCAGCAGCCCCAACGCGGGGATCCGCTCCAGTACCAAGTCCAGAACCTTCGCCTCCAGACCGTGCGCGATCAGCCGGGTACGGAAGCCGCTCAGGACGGAGAAATCGAACCCGGGGTCGTCCAACTCAAGGCCGAGGAGGTATTTTCAGTCCATGCGGGCCCGCACCTGGCCAGCGGCCTGCCGGTCAGTGAGGCCCTCGGCATATCGCAGGACCGAAACCAGCGCCAGCGCACCGGGCGGCACGGCCGGACGCCCCCGTGTTGCGAACGCCTCGGCGAAGGACCCGTCCTCGAACAGCGGGCCGAGAGCTTCCCGCACCCGCACCGCGAGCGAGCCCTTGGGGAACGACGCCCGCACCACCCGAGCGGTCAGCTTCGGCACCCCACAGTCATCCCACGACTCCAACGACACCCAGCCCACCTTTCGCTCCGACGAACAGAACGATCATGCCGACTTCAACGAGTCAACGAGGCCGGTTTACGGATTTCCCAACGGTGTCGTTCACGCCGGGGATGAATGCATCTCAGGGCCGTTCTGAGGTGCACTTCAGAGCGGACGTTTCTGCTGCTCCATGTGCTGACGGACGATCGCCAACGGCGCCCCATCGCACGACGCGGAGAAATACGAGGGTGACCACAGGTGCCCGTGCAGGACGGCGCGGTTAATGTGGCCGGTGAACTCTCCCCCGGCCTGCGGCTGGGAGGTGTCCCCAGCCGTATCCGGCGAGCTAAGACGCCTTCGAGGCTGTTGACCAGCTTGGAGACGGCGACCCTGGGCGGATAGTGCACCAGGAGGTGGACGTGATCACGTTCGCCGTTGAACTCCTTCGGCTCCGCCTCGAAGTCCTCGCGCACCTTGCGCATGATCTCTTCGCAACGCGCCGGCATCTCGTCGTCGAACACCCCGCGCCGGTCCTCCGTCACGAAGACCAAGCGCGCATGCAGCGCCGAAACCACCTTTCGGCCACGCCCGCACTCCGCGCCTGCCAGGCTTTTGGCCGTTCCACCCCTTGATGAGACGAATCGTAGTAGCGTCATGGTTTATGCAGCTTCGCTACAACTACCGCGCCTACCCCGACGCCGCCCAGCGCCATGCGCTGGCGCGGGCGTTCGGATGCGCCCGGGTGGTGTGGAACGACTGCCTGCGCGACCGCAGGGAAGCGCACGCGGCGGGGCTGCCGTACGTGACGTCGGCCGAGCTGTCCCGGCTGCGCATCACGCAGGCCAAGCGCACCGGGGAACGGGCCTGGCTCGCCGACGTCTCCGCGGTCGTCCTGCAGCAGTCCCTGCGGGACCTGGATGCCGCCTACCGGAACTTCTTCGACTCGCTCACCGGTAAGCGGCGGGGCCGCAAGGCCGGGCCGCCCCGCTACAAGTCGAAGAAGGACACCCGGCAGTCGATCCGCCTCAACACCAACGCCTTCTCCCTGCAGGAGAACGGTACGGTGTATGTGGCCAAGGTCGGCCATCTCAAGGTCACATGGTCACGCCGGCTTCCGGCCGCGCCCACGTCCCTGACCGTCACCCGGGACAGCTGTGGCCGGTACTTCCTCAGCTTCGTCGTGGACACCGCACCGGACATCCTCCCGGACGTGGAGACCGAAGCCGGGATTGATCTCGGCCTGTCCGCCTTCGCCGTGCTGTCCGACGGGCGCAAGATCGTCTCCCTGAGGTTTCTGCGCCGGGCGGAGAAGAAGCTCAAGCGGCTTCAGCGGGAGCTGTCCCGCACGCAGAAAGGGTCGAAGAACCGGGCCAAGGCCCGCAGCAGGGTCGCACGCCAGCACGCCAGGGTGGCCGACCGGCGCCGGGACTTCCACCACCAGGCCTCCACTCAGATCATCCGCGACAACCAAGCGGTGTACGTGGAAGACCTCGCGGTGTCCGGTCTCGCACGCACCCGGCTCGCCAAGTCGGTGCACGACGCGGGATGGTCCGCGTTCGTCGGCATGCTGGAGTACAAGGCGGTCAAGCACGGCCGTACCTTCGCCAGGGTGGGCCGGGCTTTCCCGTCCTCCCAGGTCTGCTCGGCCTGTGGATTTCGGGACGGGCCGAAGCCTCTCCACGTCCGGCAGTGGACGTGCAGCAAGTGCGGCACGGTGCACGACCGCGACCACAACGCAGCCCGCAACGTCCTCTTCGAAGGACGCCGTATCGTCGCCGCCGGACGGGCGGAGACACCAAACGCCTGTGGAGCGCCGGTAAGACGGGCACCCGTGCCCGCACAGCGCGGTGAAGCAGGAAGCCCCCGGAAGGGCCGGACGGCCCAGGCCGGAATCCCTGGACTTCAGGCCAGGGAGCACGTCAAGTTCGTCCCTCTACGACCGTTTCTACGGGTGTAGAGGCGCTGACGTCGCGTCGAAGGAGTAGCTCATGGCACACGTCGTACGTGCCGCCCTGGTCCAGGCCACCTGGACCGGCGACACGGAGTCCATGGTGGCGAAACACGAGGAGCACGCCCGCGAGGCGGCTCGACAGGGTGCGAAGATCATCGGGTTCCAGGAGGTCTTCAACGCCCCCTACTTCTGCCAGGTCCAGGACGCCGAGCACTACCGCTGGGCCGAACCCGTGCCCGACGGGCCGACCGTCCGCCGGATGCGGGAACTGGCCCGCGAGACCGGCATGGTGATCGTCGTGCCGGTGTTCGAGGTCGAGCAGTCGGGGTTCTACTACAACACCGCGGTCGTGATCGACGCCGACGGCACCGTCCTCGGCAAGTACCGCAAGCACCACATCCCCCAGGTCAAGGGGTTCTGGGAGAAGTTCTACTTCAAGCCCGGCAACCTCGGCTGGCCCGTCTTCGACACCGCCGTCGGCAAGGTCGGCGTCTACATCTGCTACGACCGCCACTTCCCGGAGGGCTGGCGGCAACTCGGGCTGAACGGAGCCCAGTTGGTCTACAACCCGTCGGCCACGCACCGCGGCCTCTCGGCCCACCTCTGGCAGCTGGAGCAGCCGGCCGCGGCCGTCGCCAACGAGTACTTCGTCGCCGCGATCAACCGGGTGGGCCAGGAGGAGTACGGGGACAACGACTTCTACGGAACCTCGTACTTCGTCGACCCCCGCGGCCAGTTCGTCGGCGACGTCGCCGACGACAGCAAGGAGGAACTCGTGGTCCGGGACCTCGACTTCGACCTCATCGAGGACGTACGGCAGCAGTGGGCGTTCTACCGCGACCGCCGCCCCGACGCCTACGAGGGGCTGGTGCGGCCGTGACCGACGACCTGCTGGGCCGCCACCGCTCCGTGCTCCCCGACTGGCTCGCCCTCTACTACGAGGAGCCCATCGAGATCACCCACGGCGAGGGCCGCCACGTCTGGGACTCCGCGGGCAACCGGTACCTCGACTTCTTCGGCGGCATCCTCACCACCATGACCGCCCACGCCCTGCCCGAGGTGACGAAGGCGGTCGCCGAGCAGGCCGGGCGGATCATCCACTCCTCCACCCTCTACCTCGACCGGCAGATGGTCGAACTCGCCGAACGAGTAGCCCAGTTGAGCGGCATCCCGGATGCCCGGGTCTTCTTCACCACCTCCGGCACCGAGGCCAACGACACCGCCCTGCTGCTCGCCACCACCTACCGGCGCGGCAACTCGGTCCTGGCGATGCGCAACAGCTACCACGGCCGCTCCTTCAGCGCGGTCGGCGTCACCGGCAACCGGGGCTGGTCCCCGACCTCGCTGTCCCCGCTGCAGACCCTGTACGTGCACGGCGGCGTGCGCACCCGGGGCCCGTACGCCTCGCTCGGCGACGACGACTTCATCGCGGCCTGCGTCGACGACCTCAAGGACCTGCTCGGCCACACCCGCCCGCCCGCGGCGCTGATCGCCGAGCCGATCCAGGGCGTCGGCGGCTTCACCTCACCGCCCGACGGGCTGTACGCGGCGTTCCGCGAGGTGCTGAACGCACACGGCATCCTGTGGATCTCCGACGAGGTGCAGACCGGCTGGGGCCGCACCGGCGAGCACTTCTGGGGCTGGCAGGCCCACGCGCGCAGCGGCCCGCCCGACATCGTGACCTTCGCCAAGGGCATCGGCAACGGCATGTCCATCGGCGGTGTCATCGCCCGCGCCGAGATCATGAACTGCCTGGACGCCAACAGCATCTCGACGTTCGGCGGCACCCAGGTCACCATGGCGGCCGGCCTGGCCAACCTCACCTACCTGCTGGAGCACGACCTGCAGGGCAACGCCCGGCGGGTCGGCGGCATGCTCCTGGAACGCCTGCGGGCCGTCGCCGCCCAGGTGCCCGGGGTACGGGAGGTGCGCGGGCGCGGGCTGATGATCGGCGTCGAGCTGACGAAACCGGGCACCGACGAGGCCGACCCGCGGGCCGCCTCCGCCGTGCTGGAGGCCGCCCGCCGGGGCGGACTGCTCATCGGCAAGGGCGGCGGCCACAACACCAGCGCCCTGCGCATCGCCCCACCGCTCTCCCTCAACGTGGCGGAGGCCGAGGAGGGGGCCGCGATCCTCGAGCACGCGCTGCGGAGCGCACCGTAGCGACCCGCACCTCTCCACCACCGTCCAGCGGAGGGTCACCGCATGAGCCGTACCGTCATCCGTGGCGGCCTCGTCATCACCGCCTCCGACGAGATCCACGCCGACGTCCTGATCGAGGGCGGCCGCATCGCCGCCCTCGCCGCCTCCGGCACCCCGGCCGCCGCCGCGTTCACCGACGGCCGGGTCATCGACGCCACCGGCAAGTACGTCATCCCGGGCGGTGTCGACGCCCACACCCACATGGAGCTGCCGTTCGGCGGAACCTTCGCCTCCGACACCTTCGAGACCGGCACCCGGGCCGCCGCCTGGGGCGGCACCACCACCGTCGTCGACTTCGCGGTGCAGAGCGTCGGCCGCTCCCTGCGCGAAGGGCTGGACGCCTGGCACGCCAAGGCCGAGGGCAACTGCGCCGTCGACTACGGCTTCCACATGATCGTCTCCGACGTGAACCCGAAGACACTGAAGGAAATGGACCTTCTGGTGGAAGAAGGGATCACGTCATTCAAGAGTTTCATTCGGCCGCGTGACCAGGGGTTTTCTAGCGGAGTAGGCCGTGTGCCGTGCGAGATGGCGGCGTGAGGGGGCGGGTGGGCCGGGGCGTGGTCCCGGCCTGTGTCAGTGGTGGCGTGGTCGGCGGGTATGAAGGGATGGCTGGGAAATGACTCGGACTCTGATTACCGGTGGTCTTGTGATCACGGCCGCGGACGAGGTGCACGCGGATGTGCTGATCGAGCACGGCCGGGTGGTGGCGTTGGCGGCGCCGGGGACGCAGGAGTGGACGGCTGACCGTGTTATCGACGCGTCGCAGAAGTACGTGATCCCGGGCGGGGTCGACGCGCACACGCATATGGAGCTGCCGTTCGGTGGGACGTTCGCTTCGGACACGTTCGAGACGGGGACGCGGGCGGCGGCGTGGGGCGGGACGACGACGATCGTTGATTTCGCGGTGCAGTCAAAGGGCCGTTCGCTGCAGGCCGGCCTGGATGCCTGGCTGGAGAAGGCGGACGGGAAGTGCGCGATCGACTACGCGTTCCACATGATCATGTCGGACGTGAACGAGGCGACGCTCAAGGAGATGCCGAAGCTCATCGAGCATGGCATTTCCTCGTTCAAATTGTTTATGGCCTATCCGGGGGTCTTTTATTCGGATGACGGCCAGATCCTGCGGGCGATGCAGGTTGCTGGTGACACGGCCGGTCTGATCATGATGCACGCGGAGAACGGCATCGCGATCGACGTCCTGGTGGAGCAGGCCCTGGCCCGCGGCGAGACCGATCCGCGCCATCACGGGGAGGTCCGCAAGACGCTCCTTGAGGCGGAGGCGACCCACCGGGCGATCCAGCTCGCCCGGGTGGCCGGCGCGCCGCTCTACGTCGTCCACGTCTCGGCCCAGGAGGCGGTGGCGGAGCTGGCGGCGGCGAGGGACATGGGGCTGCCGGTGTTCGGCGAGACCTGCCCGCAGTACCTGTTCCTGTCGACGGACAATCTGGCGGAGCCGGACTTCGAGGGCGCCAAGTACGTGTGCTCGACGCCGCTGAGGCCGAAGGAGCATCAGGCGGCGCTGTGGCGGGGTCTGCGGACGAACGACCTCCAGGTGGTGTCGACGGATCACTGCCCGTTCTGCTTCGTGGGCCAGAAGGAGCTGGGCCGGGGCGACTTCTCGAAGATCCCCAATGGCCTGCCTGGCGTCGAGAACAGGATGGACCTGCTGCACCAGGCTGTCGTCGAAGGGCACATCTCACGCCGCCGCTGGATCGAGATCGCCTGTGCGACCCCGGCCCGGATGTTCGGCCTCTACCCGCAGAAGGGCACGATCGCGCCGGGCGCCGACGCCGACGTGGTGATCTACGACCCGCACGTCACCCAGACGCTCTCGGCCGAGACTCACCACATGAACGTCGACTATTCGGCGTACGAGGGGAAGACGGTGACCGGCCAGGTCGAGACCGTGCTCTCGCGGGGTGAGGTCGTCATCGACCAGCGCAAGTACGTCGGTCACGCCGGCCACGGCACGTTCGTCCCGCGCTCCACCTGCCAGTACCTGGGCTGACCCCCAGGACCTCCCCGCACCGATTCGAACTGGAGGTCCCGCGTTGGACTTCGGACTCGTCCTGCAGACCGACCCGCCGGCGTCGCAGGTCGTCGGGCTGATGCGCCGGGCGGAGCGCAACGGCTTCCGCTACGGCTGGACCTTCGACTCGGCCGTGCTGTGGCAGGAGCCCTTCGTCATCTACAGCCGGATCCTGGAACACACCACGAAGCTGCACGTGGGTCCGATGGTGACGAATCCCGGCACCCGCACCTGGGAGGTCACGGCCTCCACCTTCGCCACCCTCAACGACATGTACGGCAACCGGACCGTCTGCGGCATCGGCCGCGGCGACTCCGCGATGCGGGTCGCCGGCCGCAGGCCCAACACCCTGGCCCGCCTGGGCGAGGCGATCGACGTCATCCGCGACCTCGCCGAGGGCCGGGAGGCGCTGGTCGACGGCAACCCGGTCCGCATCCCGTGGATCAAGAACGGCAGGCTGCCGGTCTGGATGGCCGCGTACGGCCCGAAGGCGCTGGCGCTCGCCGGCCAGAAGGCCGACGGCTTCATCCTCCAGCTCGCCGACCCCTTCCTCACCGAATGGATGGTCAAGGCGGTACGGAAGGCGGCCCAGGACTCCGGCCGGGACCCCGGCGCCCTCACGATCTGCGTCGCCGCGCCCGCATATGTCACGGCCGACGACTCGCCCGATGCCCTGGCGCACGCCCGGGACCAGTGCCGGTGGTTCGGCGGCATGGTCGGCAACCACGTCGCCGACCTCGTCGCCAAGTACGGCGAGCACTCCGCCATGGTCCCCGACGAGCTCACCACGTACATCAAGGACCGCCACGGCTACGACTACAGCCACCACGGCCGCGCCGACAACCCGTCCACCGACTTCGTCCCCGACGAGATCGTCGACCGCTTCTGCCTCCTCGGCCCCACCGAGGCCCACATCGACAAGCTCCGGCACCTCAAGGACCTGGGCGTCGACCAGTTCGCCGTCTACGACATGCACGACAACCGCGAAGCCACCATCGACGCCTACGGCACCGACATCATCCCCGCCCTTCGCTGACGAAGTTGTTAGGTCCAGGCGCCGATGCAGCTGAACGGCGGCCATCCACCTGTTCCCGATGACGTCGCACGTGGAGTGCGTGGCGGTCTTGGAGTCCGCATGAAGGAGCTCTGACCTGCTAGTTCGTCTCGAATACGAGTGTCCGTACGACCCGGCCGACCTCTTTCCATGGCTACATGATGTTAAGTCTCGCCGTATGCTCGGGATGGCATCCGACCTGCGGTTCGACCAGTGGCTGGCATGGTGCCGCGCATCGGATCGTGACTTTCGTGCGAACCACCGGTGGCCATCATGACGCTCGCCTGACGCTCGTACTGATGGCGCGTCAGGTATTCCTCGCACGCGGTCCGATCCGTGCCCACCCGGTCCGGCCCGCCTGTGCGGAAGACGTCGTCGGCGGGTCCGACTACTCAGTCGGTGGGGGTCGGAGGGGGCCGGTGTGGTGGCCTTCTCTGTAGGGCTCGGGCTGACCGGTGTTGCGCCGGGCTCGGCGGGCGTCAGGTCCAGTGCCGTTGCGGGGTGTCCGCGCCCGTGTCCGTTGTCTCCCGATTCGTCCATGCCGGCCCAGCGGTCGATGCGGCCGCCGCCGTAGGTCTGGAGCTTCTTGAACACAACTTCCTCGGCGTCCGCCAACTGCTGGGAAGTCAGAGACGAGTCGGTATCCCTTCACCTACGGCGAGTTCGGTGCCCGACACCGTGTAACCACGGCTGGTCATGCCGAAAATCCAGCCCTCGGGCAGTTCGTAGGTGATGTCAGAGGGAGAGATGAACCGTTCCGGGTTCGATAGAGATCTCAGTCGTTGGTTGTGACCTGGGGTTTCGTGGTTGCGAGGTAGTGGTTGTTCTCGTATTCGACGGGCGGGACGTGGCCTATCTCGCCGTGGAGTCGGCGGTGGTTGTACCAGCCGACGTACTCGGCGGTGGCGAGCTCGACGTCGGACAGCGTCTTCCATGGCCGTCGGGGCTTGATCAGCTCGGTCTTGAACAGCCCGATCATGCTCTCCATCAGGGCATTGTCGTAGGCGTCGCCGACGGATCCGATCGAAGCGGCGATGCCGGCGGCATCCAGATGCTCAGCGAGCCGGAAACTCGTGTACGGCGACCCGGCGTCCGAGTGATGAATCAACTCACCTGGCCGAATCGGGTGTTGGTCGCGGTCGCGTTGCCAGAGCGCCATCTCCAGGGTATCCAGCACGAAGACCGTTTCCCTCACGGTGGCTGCGGACCAGCCGACGATCCGGCGGGAGAAGGTGTCCACGACGAAGGCGACGTAGACGACACCGGCCCAGGTTTTCACGTGGGTGAAGTCCGCGACCCAGCAGCGGTTCGGGGCGCCGGCGACAACGTCGCGGTCCAGAAGGTCCGGGGCCCGCTCGACCTGCCCGCCGGGCATCGTGGTGATCACGCGTTTGCCACGGACCGCTCCGGCGATGCCGAGCTCGTGCATCAGGCGTTCGACGGTGCAGCGGGCCACACGGTGGCCCTGCCGGTTCAGCTCACCTCCCACACCGAGGCTTACAGGCAGCCCTTGATGTAGATGGATAACGATGTGACGGTTCGCTGGATTCGGCCACCCACTACATCAGCGAGCGGGCCGAGCGGATCATGCGTGAGCGCGGCATCGTCGACGCCACCCGACGCCGCCACCGGTCGCTGACCAAGCCCGACGCCACCGCCGCACCGGCACCGGACCTGACCATCCACGGTCGCCCGCAGTCCTTGCCCGTCGGAGAGTGGGCCGTGCCGCGTGCCGGAACCTTTTCCTTCCCTCCGGATCGGGACGCGCCGATGGTGGGCCCACACCCTGCGCCAGGACCCGCCCCGCCGAGATCCGCACACGCGGCCGAAAGGAATCAGCAATGCTCCATTCCCTCGCCTACCTCGGCATCTCCTCCCCGGCAGTCGACGAATGGCCTACCTTCGCCACGGAGGTGCTCGGATGCATGCTGGCCGAGCCGGGCCCGGACGGCGCCGTGCGGCTGCGCGTCGACGACGCGCTGTGGCGCATCCAGATCCACCCGGGAGAGGTCGACGCGGTCGACTACTTCGGCTGGGCCGTCACCGACGAGGCCAGCCTCGACGAGCTCCAGGGCCGCCTCGAGGCGGAGGGGGTCGAGGTGCACGAGGGTGACGCCGAGCTGGCGGCTGCTCGTGCCGTCAACCGAATCCGCTGGTTCGTGGACCCGTGGGGATACCGTCACGAGCTGATCTGGGGCCAGATCATCCGGCCCTCGTCGTTCCGCCCCGGTCGTGCCATCAGCCGGTTCATCACCGGCCAGCAGGGCCTGGGACACGTGGTGGTCGGTATGCCCGACCTCGAGCGTGCCCATGACTTCTTCACGCGGGTCCTCGGCTTCGAGCTGTCCGACAAGATCATCACCGACAAGCTCGAGGCGCACTTCTACCACGTCAACGGCCGTCACCACTCCCTGGCGCTGGGTCGCCTGCCGGAGGGCGTGGTGGGCTTCAACCACCTCATGCTCCAGCTGGAGGCCATCGACGACGTCGGGCGTGGTTACGACCTCTGCCTCGAGCGCGGTGTGCCGATCTCGAAGGTGCTCGGGCGCCACGCCAACGACCGGATGGTGTCGTTCTACCTGACCACGCCGTCCGCCTTCAACATCGAGTACGGCTACGGCGGCGTCGAGATCGACGAGGACTGGACCCCCAAGACCTTCGACAAGAGCAGCATCTGGGGTCACACCGTCCACGAGGACAACCCCAAGCCGTCCCCCGGCATCGTCCGACGCCTCGGCTGAACCGTTGGAAGGACTTGTGCCGGACCGCGGAACAACTGGGTTGTCGTGACTCTGATCACTGGACGACGGTTGCTCTGACGAACACACGCGATGGGAAGTCAACGATGGCACTGACCGAAGAGGGAATCGTCCACGTCCCGGGCATGCTCAGCCGGTGGGTCCGCCTCTCCATGGGCGCGAAGGTCCACTACATGACCTCCGGCGAGACCGGGCCGGCAGTGGTCCTCCTCCACGGCGGGATCAACGGCTCGTCCGGAACGGCCGGCTGGCGCTTCATGGCCCCCTACCTCGGGGCGTGCGGCTTCCGGGTCTACGCCCCCGACCTGCCGTCCTACGGACTCACCGAGGACCCGACCAACCACTACGGGTACGGCCTGGGCGGTCATGTCGACTTCGTGCACGACTTCGTGCGGCAGGTGGGCGTGGACGAGTTCCACCTGGCAGGCAACTCGATGGGCTGCAGCATCACCGCCCAGTACGTGGTGACCCACCCCGAGCAGGTCCTCAGCTTCGCGTTGATCGCCGGCCGCATCGGTGACCTCGTCTCGCTCGAGGACATCCGCCGAGCGGACGGACGTGGGCCGAAGGAGCTGCCGCACGTTGCCTTCGACGGCACCGAGGAGAGCATGCGGGCGGTGCTCACGAGCATCACGTACGACCCCTCCAAGGTCACCGACGACGTGGTTGCCATGCGCACTCTCGCGGCCAGCAAGCACGCCGACACCTACGCGAAGAACCTTGCCCGCGTGTTCGGTCCGCAGGACGGCAGCAGCGACCCCAACGAGCTCGCCCGCCTGACCACGCGCGGACGTCTCGACAAGGTCACCATCCCGGGCATCTACCTGTACGGCCGCCAGGACGTGGTGTTCCGCGTCGAGGCGGGCTACCTGCAGGAAGACGCACTCCCCAACGTCCAGTTCTTCTACCCCGACGAGACCGGGCACCAGGGTCAGACCGACCAGCCCGACCTCTTCAACCAGGTCTTCCTCGAGTTCTTCCGTGACGGACGTGTCTCGTGGAAGACGAGTGTGCGCGCCGGGATCTCGGACCGGCGTCCGCCCATTCCTTCCCTCGTCGAGACTCCCGCCGGCTCCGCCGCCGAGTAGAGCCCGAACCAGATCCCACCTCCAGGAGGAACTTCACCATGACCAGCACCGAGGCGAGCGCCACCGAACCGCCGCTCGTGCAGCGCGCTCGCAGGCTCTACCCTTCCATCGCAGAACGGGCGGCGGACGTCGAGAAGCAGCGCTACGTCCACCCGGACAGCATCGACGAGATGATCGACGCGGGCCTGACCCGCGGTCTCCAGTCGGCTGCGTACGGCGGCGCCGAGGCCAACCCGGCCGAGTTCTACCAGGCGGTCTCCGAGATCGCGAAGGCGTGCACGTCCACCGGGTGGATCCTGATGGTGCTCGGTGTCCACACCTGGGAGATGGCGCACATGTCCAAGGAGCTCAACGACGAGCTCTTCGGTGACGACCCCACCACTCTGATCTCGTCGTCCTACAACATGCAGGGCAACGTGGCCACCAAGGTCCCCGGTGGCTACCGTCTCACCGGCTCGTGGAAGTCGTCGAGCGGGATCCTCCACTCCTCGTGGGTGGCCCTGGGCGCCAACGTCGAGGGCGAGCCGGCACCGTACAACTTCGTCATCCCCGTCAAGGACGTCAAGAGCATCGACGACTGGCACGTACTCGGCCTCGCCGGGACCGGCAGCCGCAGCGTGGTGGTCGAGGACGTGTTCATCCCCGAGCACCGGGCGATCGACCGCGACGTCCTGCGCAGCGGCTTCGGGCCCGGGCTCAAGCACACCGACGCGCCCCTGTACCGGGTGCCCCAGTCGCTGATCTACACCTCGGTGTCCTCGGCTCCCGCGCTCGGTGCCGGGTGGCGGTTCTACGAGGAGTTCAAGACGGCCTACGGCGTCTCCAAGACCGTCAGCCGGTCCCTCGGCGACGACCGCCTGATGCTGACCCGCCTGGCGGAGGCGCGTGGCAACCTGTCGGTCGCGGGCACCGTGCCGCGCATCCGTCTGCAGGAGGCGTACGACGCCGCGTGCGAGGGGCGCGAGCAGAGCGACCTGCAGGTGGCGCAGGCGATGTACGACATCTCCCGCAACGGCAAGCTCATCTTCGACATCGCCGCCTCGCTGTTCCCGACGTTGCGACCCAACGCGGTGTACAGCTCCAACATCATGCAGCGCCTCTACCGCGACATCCTGGTGGCGCGCAGCCACGGCACCGCCAACATCGACGAGCGCGGCCAAGCCATGGCCATGGTCGACCTGGGTCTGCCCGGCGAGCACACCATGTTCCTGCCGCCCGAGCGTCGTGCTGCCGCGTGCGAGCGCGCCGAGAAGCTGGGGTACCTGTGAGTACCGTCGCGGCTCACAAGGCAGTGAGCAACGCCCCCGACCCGCGGGCGTTCAGGAACGTCATGGGTCACTTCCCCACCGGCGTGGTGGTGGTGACCGGCATCGCCTCCGACGGCCGGCCCGCCGGCATGGTGATCGGGTCGTTCACCTCGGTGTCGCTGGAGCCCCCGGTGGTGGCGTACCTGCCGTCGAAGAGCTCGAAGAGCTACGTGCGCCTCAGCGAGGCGGAGGTCTTCTGCGTCAATGTGCTCAGCGCCGACCAGGAGCACCTGTGCCGCCAGTTCGCGAAGAGCGACGATGAGAAGTTCGAGGGGCTCGACTGGACCCCTTCGCCGGCAGGGGCCCCGATCCTGCCCGGTGCCGTCGCGTGGATCGAGTGCCGACAGCGGGAGACCCTCGACGTCGGCGACCACTACATCGTCCTGGGCGACACCACCGCCCTGGGCGTGCAGAACCCGGACCTTCCGCTCCTGTTCTTCCAGGGTGGCTACGGGAGCTTCAGCCACGGCTCGCTCCTGATGCCCGGCGGTCCGTCGTTCATCCGTTCGGTGCGGCTCGCAGAGACCCTGCGAGCCCGCATCGAGGACGTGGCCCACGACCTGGGCGCCCAGTGCGACGTGCTGGTCCGCGACGGCGGGGAGGGAGTGCTGGTGGCCAGCGCCAACCAGGCGCTGGGCCGGGTGGGATCCCTCCTGGGTGCCCGGATCCCGATAGTGGCGCCGCTGCAGCCCCTGTTCGTCACCGGCAACTGTGCCGTTCCCGAGGACGCCTGGTTCTCCCTGGGCCGTCTCGACGAGGAGCTCCGGCGCTCGGCCGAGGCGCAGCTGGAGCGCGTGCGCGAGCGCGGCTGGTCGCTCGTGCTGAAGGGCGGCACGTGCGAGGCCGAGATGGACCACGCGATGCAGCGGTTCGCCGACAGCCCCCGCACCCCCACCGGGGACCGCGAGTTCGTCGAGAGCATGGGCCGGATGTCGTCGGTGCGCGAGCCGGAGAAGATCGACTTGGATGCCCGGTACGACGTGCTGTACCTCGCGGTGCCGGTCGTCGACGTGCACGGTGAGGTGGTCCTGACGCTCAAGCTGAGCCAGCTGCCCGAGCAGGCCGAGGGCCGCGAGATTCTGCGGTGGGTCTCCCGCCTGCAGGACGCCGCCCGCGAGTGCGCCGAGGACGCAGCACTCTGGGCCTGACCGACCGCCACAACCGCGAGGTCCCCGTGCCGAGCCGATGCTCGGGACGGGGACCTCGTCGCATACGGGGGCAGCGCCCCGAGGGGGTCAGTCGGTCAGCAGGAAGTCCGACACCAGCCGCTCGAACCGGGCAGCACGCTCGAACGGCACCCACAGACCGGCGCCCGAGTAGATGTGCAGCTCGCTGTCCGGGATGCGGTTGAGCAGGAAGAGCCCGTTGTCGTAGCCCTTCACGCGGTTGTCGCGGCCCCACACGATCAGGGTGCGGGCCCGGATCGAGGGGGCCTCCTGCCACACCGCGTCGCTGGGGTGGGGGCGCCCGCGGTGCCGGGAGCCCTCGAGGGCCTGGGGGGTGATGCTGTTCTGGTGGCGGGCCTCGACGAGCTCGTCGGTGACCAGGGCGGGGTCGCTCACCGTGAGGGCGAGGTAGTGGCGCATTTTCTCGAGCGAGGGGCCCGTCCCGGAGTAGTACTCACGGATCGCCCGTTCGCCCTCGGTGGGGGAGGCGTCGAAGAGGGAGAGGCCGCCGGCCGAGCTCACGAGGACCAGCCGTGCCACCCGGTCGGGGTGGTCGATGGCCATGCGCATCGCCACCGCGCCGCCCGTGGCCAGGGCCACCACGTGGACCGGACCGCTGATCCCCAGCTCGTCCAGGAGCCCGACGAAGAGGTTCGCGTGCGCGCGGTGCTTGCCGTCGGAAGCCTCGACCCAGTCGGACTCGCCGAAGCCGGGCAGGTCGACCACGAGCACGCGGAAGCCACGGGCCCACGTGGCGACGTTCTGGCCGAAGTTCGCCCAGCCGGTCGCGCCGGGCGCGCCCCCGTGGATGCACAGCAGGGTCGGCCCGGACCCGGCCTCGTGGACGTGGACGACGGTGCCGTCCACCTGAACGTGGCGGCTGGTGGCCCCGGTCTCGGTGGGGAGTGGAGGCGTCATGAGAGCCCTTTCGTGAGGCGTGTGAGGCAGGAGCGCTCGCTCCGAGGGTCTGAACCGGCATCATCGCCCCCGAGCCGGAGACGGTGTTCCGTCAGCGTTCCGGTATGCGGCACATCAACCTTTCGGCTGTGACTGCGGACGCGGAGAGTGATCCCACATACGTCGTTCGACACGTCGACGACCAGCGCACATGCACACCAAAAGGAGTCCCACGATGTCAGCAACCGCTGCCCGCCCCCAGGCGGATCGTCCGACACTGGTGGAGCGGGCCCGGCTGTTGGTGCCCGGCATCGCTGAGCGGGCGTCAGAGACCGAGAAGATGCGTCACGTGCACGAGGACAGCCTCAAGGACCTCGCCGACTCCGGTCTCGCACGGGCGCTGCAGGCCAAGGTGTACGGCGGCGAGGAGGCGAACCCCGCGGAGTTCTTCCTCGCGGCCACGGAGATCAGCAAGGCCTGCGCGTCGACCGGGTGGATCATGATGCTCCTGGGCGTGCACTCCTGGGAGCTGGCCCACATGTCGAAGGAGCTCAACGACGAGATCTTCGGGGCGGACCCCGAGGCCCTGATCTCCTCGTCCTATAACATGCAGGGCAACAAGGCGACCCGTGTCGAGGGCGGGTTCCGGCTGTCGGGAACCTGGCGCTCCTCCAGCGGCATCCACCACGCCAAGTGGGTTGTGGTCGGCGCGGACGTGCCCGGCGAGGTCGTCCCCTACAACTTTTTCTTCCCGATCGAGGACGCCAAGGTCGTCGACGACTGGTACACCCTGGGTCTCAACGGCACCGGCAGCCGCACGGTGGTCGTGGACGACATCTTCATCCCGGAGCACCGCGCCATCGACCGCGGCATCCTGTACGGCGGTTTCGGGCCCGGACTGCGGGAGTTCACCGCGCCGCTCTACCGCCTGCCCCACGCCCACATCTACACGATGGTCTCGGCCGCCCCCGCTCTCGGAACCGGTTGGCGGTTCCTGGAGGAGTTCAAGTCCGCGTATGGCGTTTCCAAGACGGTCTCGCGCTCGCTCGAGGGCGACCGGCTGATGCTCGTCCGCCTGGCCGAGGCCCGCGGCGCCCTCTCCGCCGCGCAGACCGTCACCGTGGCCCGGCTACAGGAGGCCTACGACGCCGCCTGCCGTGGCGAGGAGCTCAGCACGCTCGAGATCGCCCAGGCGATGTACGACATCGCACAGAACGGCAAGGCCGGCATGTCGGTGGTGAGCAGCCTCTTCCCGGCCCTGCGTCCCAACGCGGTGTACAGCTCCAACATCATGCAGCGCCTTTACCGCGACCTCATCGTGGCGCGCGAGCACGGCACCTCCAACGGCGATGCCCAGGCAGAGCCCCTGGCGATGATCGACCTGGGTCTCGCCGGCGGCCACCTGCTGTTCCCGCCGGCCGACCAGCGTGAGGCCGCACGACTGCGTGCCCAGGCCAAGTGCTACATCTGAGCCGCTCGTACCCCCGCGCTCTACGCTGCATCAACCTATTGAGGTCAGCGGACCGATTCGAAGGAAGTCCATAGGTGTCGATCATGGGTTCAGCGCGAGACGCAATGACGGACAAGGATGCGAACGAGGACGCGGCTTCACCCCGCGCCCTGGAAGCCGAGGACTTCCTCGAGGTGACGTCGCAGGTGCCTTCGGGCGCGTGCGTCATGGCGGCGTGGAACCGGCAGCAGGAGCCGGTCGGCACCCTGCTCACCGGTTTCACCCCGGTGTCGCAGGCGCCCCCGTCGCTGGTTCTCGTGGTGCTGAAGGATGCTCCGGGCGTCGAGGACGTCCGGAGGAGCGGACGGTGCTCGGTGGCAGTGCTCTCCGAGGACCAGGACGCGCTGCTGCGGGCGCTGTCGCTTCCCGGCGGCCTGGGCTCGGTGGAGTGGCGGGTCACGCCGCAGGGATCCCCGGTCCTGGACGGCGTGGCGGGCTGGCTCGACTGCCGCGTCCTGCAGACGCACGAGACCTCGGACACCGTGGTCGTGGTGGCCGAGGCCATCGACGCCGGCCTCGCGGAGAACCGGCGGCCGATGCTGCGCTACCAGGGCGGGTTCGGCCAGTTCGTTCCCGGTCGCCTGTCGTCGCTGGAGTCCGTGGGGGCTGCGGCGGCACAGCGGGTGGTCGAACTGGCCCGCGAGCCGATCGAGGTGTTGGCGCGGGACCTCGGTGTCGAGTGCAGCGTGATCACCTACGAGGAGGATCATGCCGTGGCCGTGGCCGTGGCCAACCACTCGTCCTCCGCACGTCGTACCCGGCTGGGCTCCCGCATCCCGGTGGTGCCGCCCCTGGGCATCCACTTCGCCGCGAACCCCGGTTCGGGGATCAGCGAGGACGAGTGGCTCGCGAAGCTCGGTGACGCCGACGCGCCGGAGGTCGACCTCGTACGCGCCCAACTGGCCCGGGTGCGTGAACGCGGTTGGTCGATCACCCTCAGCGGTCCCCTCAGCGTTCCCGAGCTCGACGAGCTCGTGGGTGCCTACAGCGAGTCCTCCGACATCCCGGAGCACACCTCGGCGCTCGTCGACGCCATCCGCTCGATGGCGGCGTACCACGAGCCCGAGGAGATCCTCTCCGACGAGGTCTACGACGTCATCGCCATGAGCGTCCCGGTGCGCTCGCCCAGTGGAGCGGCCCTCGCCGTGCTGAGGCTTCTCGGCCTGCCGCCCCAGGTCACCGGATCGGAGGTCCTCCTCTGGCTCTCGATGCTCCTCGACACCGCACGCTCGGTCGAGGCGCTGCTGGAGCCCCGACCCATCACCTCCCGACAGGCTCTCACCTAGGAGAAACATGCTCAGCTCGCTGGCCTATCTCGGATTCCGCTCCCCGAACTCCGACCAGTGGCGCACCTTCGCCCCCGACATCCTCGGCTGCATGCTGGGGGAGGACGGCGAGGACGGCAGCGTCCGTGTACGGATCGACGACGCCGAGTGGCGCATCCAGATCCACCCCGGGGAGACCGACGAGGTGGCCTACTTCGGTTGGGCCGTGAGCGAAGAGGGCATGCTGCCCGCCTTCGCCGAGCGTTTGAGGGCCGCCGGCCTCACCGTGCACACCGGTGACCGCGGGCTGGCCGAGAAGCGCTCGGTCGACCAGCTGATCTGGTTCGAGGACCCCTGGGCCTTCCGCCACGAGGTCGTCTGGGGCCAGGTCGTGGAGCCCAGCTCCTTCCGTCCCGGACGACCGGTGAGCGGGTTCGTGACCGGCAAGCAGGGCCTGGGCCATGCTGTGCTGCTTCTGCCCGACGTCGAGGCCGGGCACGCCTTCTTCACCGAGGTGATGGGCTTCCGGCTCTCCGACAAGATCGCCCGTCCCGACGGCACCCAGTCGCACTTCTACCACTGCAACGGGCGGCACCACTCGCTGGCGCTGGCCCAGGTCCCCGGCGCCGTCGGCCTGAACCACATAATGCTGCAGCTGCACAACATCGACGACGTCGGCACGGCACTGGACCTGTGCCGTGCCAGGGGCGTGCCCCTGCGCAAGGAGCTGGGCCGGCACACCAACGACCAGATGATCTCCTTCTACCTGACCACGCCCTCGTCGTTCCACCTCGAGTACGGCTTCGGAGCCCTCGATGTCGACGACGACTGGGTGCCGGCCACATACCGCCGGGCCAGCACGTGGGGCCACAAGATGACCGACGACCCCGCGGGGCGGACGCCGGGAATCCTGCGTCGCACCGAAGCCGTCGGGGCCTGAGCGGGAAGGACATCCCAATCGTGTTGTCAAGCCGCAGCCGTGACGGAAGGTGAAGCGTGACAGCACGCTCCGTCACGGGTCATGGCTCACAGGACGTTGAGGCGTCGGCGTGCGAGAGCGAGCAGGGCCTACTTGCACCCTTTCCCCTCACTCCGCTTGCGCCGGTAGTACGCCTTGGAGGCCGGGCACGCCGGCAGGCTGGCCATCGCCGAGAGGTATACGGCCCGCAGCGGCCCGCGGTGATAGCGGCGGGGTCTGCGCAGGTCGCCGCTGACGCGGCCGGAGTCACGAGGTTGCGGAGCCGGGCCAGCGAACCCGGCCAGGCGGTCAGCGCTGCCGAAGGCGTCCATGTCTTTGCCGGTCGTGGCGATGAACTCGGCCCCGAGTTCGGGACCCGTCCCGGGCAGGCTGAGGATCACCTCGGCGTGCGGATGCTCGCGAAACCCGGCCTCGATGAGGGCGTCAGGTTCGGCGATCTCCTCGTCGAGGGTCATCACCCCCTTCGCGAGACGGGCCATCATCGCGGCGGCCGGCGTCTCGCCGGGCAGCGCGGTCATCTGAGCCTGGGCAGCTTCCACGGCCATCCTTGCGATGGCGGCGGCACTGCGGACCTTGCGATTTTTCAGCCAAGTCTCGATCCGCTTGATGCCCGCGCTGCGGATCGCGGCTGGAGCCTGGTAGCCCGTCAGCAGCGCGCCGCGCCCCTTCTTCATGAGGCCTACCGAACGCTCCAACGCCGGGAAGATCTCAAGGAGTTGTGCCCTGAGGCGGTTGATCTGCCGAGTGCGGTCGAAGACGACGTCCAGGCGCCGGGTGGTCAGCGTGCGCAGATCGACAGGCAACTCGTCCCCGGGCCGCAACATCCCCAGATCGCGGCGGACACGAGCCTGGTCCGCGATGACGAAGGCATCGCGCTCGTCCGGCTTTCCCTCACCTCGATAAGACGCCGAGGCCCGGTGCACGGCAAGACCGGTGAGGTAGGTCATGGGCTGGCCATGCGACAGCAGCAATCCGATCAGCAGGGCAGCGCCGCCGCGGTTGAGGTCGACCGCCCACAGCGCGTCGGTGGATATCGCCAGGACATCACCGATCAGCCCCAGCAGCTCGGACTCGTCGTTCAGTACGCATCGGGACAGCAGTCGTTCGCCGTCTCCGTTGATCACCATCGCATGGTGGTGCGTCTTGCCGATGTCCACTCCGGCCCAGATCTCGGGCACGGTCGCTTCCGCGAGTTCGTCGTTGCGGCAACCCAGCAGACGAACTCGCCGACGTTGTCCTATGCAGCGATCGAGTCGCTTCTCCCCATTGGCGGTCGAGTCGTCGCGGGGCCCGGGGTGGCCATGTCCTTCAAGCCATCCAGCGGCTCAGCCATGACAGCCATACCCCGGCCCCTGGGCCTCGCCGATCGTACGAGTGACCAGTTCAGGCCCACATCAATAGACAGGACGGCCCATGACCAGCACCGACACCCTGACCGAGCAGAGCACGAGCCGCACCCTCCGGACGCCCTCGTGGCGGCTCCACTACAACGAGGCCGGCAAGGGCCACCCGGTGGTGCTGCTGCACGGCAGCGGCCCCGGGGCCACGGGGTGGAGCAACTTCGCTCCCAACATCCCGGCGCTGGCCGAGCACTTCCGCGTGATCGCGCTCGACGCCCCCGGATGGGGTGCCTCCGACCCGGGACTCCCCGCCACGTACGACCACCCCAACGCCGTGCTGGAGCTGCTCGACGCGCTGGGGATCGAGCGTGCCGCCCTGGTGGGCAACTCCATGGGCGGGTCGACGGCAGTGACGTTCGCGGCGCGTTATCCGGAGCGCGTGAGCCACCTGGCCACCATGGGCGTGGTGGCGCTGACGGAGTTCCCCACCGTCTACGGAGCCAGCGACGGGCCCTCGGAGGGCCTCAAGCTGCTCTTCGAGACCTACCGCCGGCCAACCCTCGAGAACATGCGTCGACTCGTCGACGTCATGACGTACGGCCAAGTGGAGGACGCGGAGCAGCTGGCCCAGGAGCGGCTGGACAACGCGCTGGCCCACCCGAAGCACCTCGCCAACTTCGTCGAGGGCCTGGCGACGGGCGGACCCGTGCAGACGCGGGCTGCGCTCAAGGACGTGACTGCGATCTCCGCGCCCGCGCTGCTGATCCACGGCCGTGACGACCGGGTGGTCAGCCACGAGCACTCGCTCCGCCTGCTGCCGGTGCTCCAGGACGCCCGCCTGGTGCTGCTCAACAAATGCGGGCACTGGGCCCAGCTGGAGCACGCGGACAGGTTCAACCGGTTGTTGGTGGACTTCATCACGCGCGATTGAGCCGTTCGTCCTCTCCAGGCTCGCAGAGCCTGGAGAGGACGTCAGGACCCGGTGCGGTTCCTGGCCACCGCCGGCATCTGTCGGTGTCCGGGTCTGGTGGGCGACTCGCCGAGCCATCACCTCAGCTGAGCGGCTCCGGTGTGAGGAAATCCACAGCCTCTTGGGAATCGTTCCGCGGTGCGGAACACTTTGGTTCCGGTGCAGTAACCGTCGTCACACGATTCGGGTGTTCATTCTGCCGTCATCAACGGCAAGACCGGAGGAACGACAATGATGCAGATTCGACGTGCTGCCCGAGGGCGTGCCGGCTTCGTGGCGATTGTGGCCGCCGCCAGCCTGGCCCTGACCAGCTGCGGACTCGGCGAGCCCGACAGCCTTTCAGCAGAGGACCGTGAAGAGGCCGAGACCGGTGTCGCCGAGGCTGCCGCGGCCATCAAGGCCGCCGCGGAGCCGGTCTCCCAGTGGCCAACGGTTCCCAAGATCGCCGACCCCATTTCCCTGAAGGGCAAGAAGTTCTACTTCGTGCCGATCGGTGAATCGGTTCCCGCCATCCGCTCCATCGGCGTCGGCGTCACCGACGCGCTGGAGCAAATGGGCGCCGAGGTACGCACCTGCGACGGCAAGTTCAACCCCACGGAGGTGGCGACGTGCCTGAAGGCGGCCGCCGACCAGGACGTCGACGGCATCATCAGCTACAGCATCGAGTACGCGCAGCTGCGCAACACCTTCGACAGCGTGGCCAAGACCGGCGTACCCCTGCTGGTCTCGATGGGCGGCAAGCCCGGGGACTTCGCCAAGGCCGACAACATGGCCTTCTTCGACACCTCCCCGCGCCTGAAGAAGATCTACACCACCCTCGCCGACGTGGCCGTGTCCCAGGAGGGGGCGGGCACCCACGCCCTCTG
Source organism: Streptomyces sp. GDS52 (assembly GCF_052246875.1). Classification (NCBI taxonomy): domain Bacteria; kingdom Bacillati; phylum Actinomycetota; class Actinomycetes; order Kitasatosporales; family Streptomycetaceae; genus Streptomyces; species Streptomyces sp. GDS52. The sequence goes on along the minus strand of NZ_CM125966.1, from coordinate 911,396 downwards.
GCTGAAGGTCACCGACAACGCCACCACCGTGGCGAACCTGGACGCCGCGGCGGAGCGCTTCAAGGAGCGTTGCCCGTCGTGCACCCTGACCGAGGTCGAGTTCGGCAGCGCCACCCTGGACAAGCTCCCCAGCGCGGTCTCCGCGGCGCTGGTCGCCAACCCGGACATCAACGTCGTCGTCCAGCCCGTCGACGGCTACGTGCCCCAGACCCTGACCGGCGTCAACGCCGCCGGCTTCGGTAAGAAGGTCAAGGTCGTCTCGGCCCTCGGCGACCTCGATGGTCTCAAGCGCGTCCAGTCCGGCCAGCAGGCCGGCGACGTCGGCTCCGCCGTCACCTACGACGCCTGGCAGGTCGCGAACGCCTTCGTCCGTCTCCTCAACGGTGAGCAGCCCGAAACCTACGACTCCCCGGTGCGCGTGTTCACCAAGGAGAACACCAAGGACCTGGAACTCACCAGCGCCGCCTACGGCACGCCGACCTGGTATGGCGACGATTCCTTCAAGAAGCAGTTCCTTGAGGCTTGGGGTGCCCGGTGACCATGACTGAGGCCAGGTTGCAGGCGACCAACGTCTGCAAGACGTTCGGCCACTCCAAGGTCCTCAAGGGCGTGGAGTTGGACGTCCGTCCCGGAGAGCTCCACGCTCTGGTGGGGCAGAACGGTTCCGGCAAGTCGACGTTGGTCAAGATCCTCACGGGGTACCACCAGCCTGACCCAGGCATGACGCTCACCGTGGACGGGAACCCCCAGCGGGTTCCCGTCCGGTGGGCGGAGCTTCAGCAGGCAGGGGTGTCCGTGGTCCACCAGGATCTCGGGATCCTGGACCACCTCACCGTCGCCGAGAACATCGGCGTCGGACGATTCACCCGATCGAAGTACCTGCGCCGCATCGACTGGCGCCAGCAGGAAGCGGTGGCGCGCTCGGTGCTGGGGCGTCTCGACGTCCCCGTGGACGTCCGGACCCCGGTCGGTCGTCTGAGCGCCACGCGACGGGCCGAGGTGGGGATCGCCCGTGCGATGCGGGACCTGCAACCTGGCACTGGGCTGATCATCCTGGACGAGGCGACGCGAGCCCTGCCGCGCGAGGAACTGAGGAAGTTCCACGAGTTGCTCAGGCGTGTGGTCGACTCGGGCACGTCGGTACTGATGATCAGCCACAACCTCCACGAGGTCATCGACCACTCCGACCGGGTCACGGTGCTCCGGGACGGGTCCCTGGCTGCTGCGGGACGCGAGACCCGCGACCTCAGCGAGCGCGACATCGCACGGTTGATGCTGGGCCAGCACGTACCCGAGGCCGAGGCCAGGGAGCCGCACGTACCGTCGGGGAAGGTGGCCTTGGAGGTCCAAAGCCTCACGACCCCATCGATCACGAATCTCGACTTCACTGTCGAGGCCGGCGAGGTGGTCGGCCTGACGGGTCTGCCCGGCTCCGGGTTCGAGCATGTCCCGTACGTACTGGGCGGCTCCACCAAGGCCGTGGCGGGGCGAGTCGTCACCGGCGGTTCTGTCCTCGACGCGGCACGGATGAGTGTGTCCGGAAGCCGGCGGGCCGGGATTGCCCTGGTGCCCGAGCGACGCGACCGCGACGGTCTGGCTCTTGAGATGAGCATCCGCGACAACCTTGCGCTGCCCAACCTGGTCTCCCGCGGTCGCCGTTGGTGGGTGTCGCGCGAGTGGCAGGACGAGCTGGCCGACCAGGCCATCACCTCGTTCGGCATCCGGACGCCGTCGGCTCGGACCACCGTCAAGGAACTGAGTGGTGGCAATCAGCAGAAGGTGCTGTTCGCCAAGTGGATGTCGGTGGGGCCGAAGGTCCTCGTTCTCCACGAGCCGACCCAAGCCGTCGATGTCGGCGCGCGGGCGGAGATCCTGCGCGCCGTCAGGGCCGCTGCGTCCGAGGGTATCGGGGTGCTGCTGGTGAGCATCGAACCCACCGATCTGGCCGAGGTGTGCGACCGAATCCTGGTGCACCGGAACGGCGGTCTGACCGCGCTCGGCCGCAGCACGCCCGATGAGGTGCTCGACGCCATCTATTCCACCCAACTGACCGGCCGCCGATAGCAGTCAAGGGAGAGTCATGAACCACAAGACCGATCGCCTCGAAGCCGAGCGCCTTGACGGTGCCCGTGACATCGCCGCTGAGTCAGGTGAGGCTGCTCAGGTGCGGGCGGAGGCGGGTGACGAGTCCCCCGCGACCAAGGCGCAGTCCGCGCCGTCCTGGGTCGGAGAGTTTCTGAGCCGTTACGCCCTGATTCTGGGCTGGTTCGTGATGGCGGGCATCTACCTCGTGCTGATGCCCACCAAGTTCGGCTCGGTGGGCACCGTAACATCGATCTTCGGGTCGCAGCAGACGCTGGTGTTCCTGGCCATGGCCGCGCTCGTGACTCTGGCGGTCGGAGAGTTCGACCTCTCCATCGCCTTCGTCATGGGCATCACTGCCACGTTGATCCCGGTGGTCACGAATCAGACCGGCAGAATCTGGGTCGGCGTACTGGTGGGCCTGGCGGCAGCCGCATTCTGCGGAGCGGTCAACGCGTTCTTCGCCGTGTACCTGGGAGTGTCCTCGATCGTCGTCACCCTGGGCACCGGGACGTTGATCGGTGGCCTCAGCCATATGTTCTCGCACGGGACGATCGTCACCGTCTTCGAGCCGGCCTTCTCCAACCTCGCCCTCACGCCGGTGTTCGGGATGCCCATCTCGTTCTACTACGGCATCGCCTTCGTGGCCTTCCTGGCTTACGTCTACGCCTACACCCCGCTGGGGCGTCACATGTTGTTCGTGGGCTCCAGCAAGGAGGTGGCGCGCCTGGCCGGCATCCGGGTCGAGTGGATCCGGGCAGGCTCCTACGTCGCAGGCGGACTGCTGGCCGGTGTTGCCGGCATGCTCCTGGTCGCCACGCAGGGCGGATTCGACCCCGCCAGCTCCATGACCTTGCTCCTGCCGGCGCTGGCAGCGGTCTTTCTCGGCACGGCGGTCATCCAGCCGGGCCAGTTCAATCCGGTCGGCACCCTGGTGGCGATCTACTTCCTCGCCACCGGCATCTTCGGGTTGCAGTTGCTGGGCTTCTCCGGCTGGATCCAGAACGTGTTCTACGGCGCGGGCCTGGTCATCGCGGTGACGCTGGCGAACCTGGCCCGAAACAAGGCCCGCACGGCATGAGCACGACGCCGACCAGTGAGGCCGGTGAGGGGCCCCAGGCTCGGGGAGAGGCCTCGGCCATCATCTCGGTCGGGCGCGCGCTGAGCATCCTCGACGCCTTCATGGGTGACGACCATCTGCTTCCGCTGAGTGAGCTGGCCAGGCGTGTCGGGCTGCCCAAGTCCACGGCGTTCAGGTTGGTCGCGCAGTTGACCGAGAGCGGCTTCCTGACCCGGGTCGGACGCAACTACCGGCTCAGCTCGCACGTGTTCGAGTTGGGCAACAGTGTGGATGCCTCACCGGTCGGATTCCTGCGGGATGTGGCGGCTCCGCATATGGCCGCCCTGTTCCAGCACGTCGGCTTCGGGGTTAATCTGGCCGTGCTCGACAGCACCTCCATCGTCTATCTGGATCGCATCAGGGGGCCTCGCTCTCCCAATCTCCTGAGTCGAATCGGTGCCCGGGTGCCTGCGCTGACCACCGCTCTGGGCAAGGTGATGCTCGCGCACAGCAGCCGAGAGCTCATCATCCAGGCGCTCAACGAGGGCTGGCCTCGTTCCACGCCCTATACGGTGATGCGACCCGAACTGATGGTCGGTCAGTTGCGCCAGGCCCGGGAGGCGGGAGTGGCGTACGACCGTGAGGAGGCGATGCTGGGGCTGACATGCGTCGCGGCACCCATCTTCGACCCCGAGGGCCGTCCTGTTGGGGCCATCTCTGCTTCGGGGTCGACTGGCAGGTTCAGGCCGGAGTCAGCAGCCGACCTGACCCAGCGGGCGGCCCGGCTCATTTCCAGCGATCTCAAGCGCACGATCTCGCTGAGGGCTTGAGCCGCTCGGGCTGTCGGCTGCCCAGCCGGCGGCAACCCATGAGTGGCGAGGGGTACCGCGGAACGTCACCGGTTCGGTCAGGATCGACAGTGTCGAGCAGCGCCGGGCCCTTCCTCGTCAGCGCATCGGGGCCGGGATGGCCCTGCTCGCGTGCGAGGTGTCGCAACGGTGGGGCACGGCTGTCGGTGTGAGGTCTCAGGAGATGCCTGACCGTTTGTGCTCGGGACATGGTTGACACGTTCGGCTGAACGTTCGCCATCTCCCGCCCGGCGGTGAGGCAGGGGGGCTTCCGTCGGTGGTCGTGGATGTACAGCAGTTGGTCGAGTACCGCTGCCGGGCTGTCCGCGAAGTGCTCGGCGGGTCTCCGACCGGTGAGGTCGCGGCCCGGTATGGCGCCTCGCGTCAGACGTTGCACAGCCGGCGGCGTCGGTTCGAGCAGGAGGGCATGCCCGGCCTGCTGGACCGCTCGCGGCGCCCGCGGAACAGTCCCACGCGTCTGTCCGCCGAGGCGGAAGCCGAGATCTGCGAGCTGCGCCGCCGGCCTCCCCGGTGGGGCGCCCGCCGGATCTCGCACGAACTCGCGCGCCGCGGGCTGGAGCCGGCGCCGTCGCGAGCCACGGTCCACCGGGTGCTGTCCCGCAACGGACTGGTGCGCGTCCGGGAACAGCGGTATCCGCGCAAGTACCGCCGGTGGCAGCGCGAGGCGCCCATGCACCTGTGGCAGATGGACCTGGTGGGCGGGGTTCCGCTGGCCGACGGGCGGGAGTGCAGGACGGTCGCCGGCATCGACGACCACTCCCGGTTCGTCGTGATCGCCTCCGTCGTGGCCGTGCCCGGCGCCCGCGCGGTGTGCTCGGCCTTCACCGCGGCGATGCGCCGCTGCGGGGTGCCGTTCGAGGTCCTGACCGACAACGGCAAGCAGTTCACCGGCCGGCACACCCGTCCCCAGCCGGTGGAGGTGCTCTTCGAGCGGATCTGCCGGGAGAACGGCATCACCCAGCGGCTGGCCGAGCCGGGCTCGCCCACCACCACGGGCAAGATCGAGCGTTTTCACCGCACCCTGCGCGAGGAGTTCCTCGATCATGTGGTGCCGTTCGAGTCGCTGGCCGCCGCCCAGGAAGGGATCGACGGCCGGGTGCACGCCTACAACCACCAGCGTCCGCACCAGGCGCTGGACATGGTCACTCCCGTCGGTCTCTTCCGGCCCCACACCCCCGTCCGCCGGAACGACGAGCCTCCCGAACAGACGCTGGACGAGCCGGAGTTGTCCGTCGAGGTCGTCGAAGTGCCGGTGCTGCCGCCGCAGGGGACCGCGGTCGAGTGCGACGTGCGGGTGCCGCCCAGCGGCGAGATCACCCTGGGGACGGGCAGGCAGCGGGTGGGCATCCACCAGGCGCTGGCCGGCAGGACGCTGACCGTCTGGGCGAACCACCGCAGCGTCCGCTTCCTCCTCGACGGGCACCTGGTCACCACCGTCCCGTCCCGGCTGCGGCCGGAGGACATCGCCTACTTGACCATGCGCTACGGCGCCCGCCCGGCCGGTGCCGAGCCCGCACCCGCCGCGCTGCCCAGGACCGGCAGCGGGACGGCCGTCCTCGCCGCCGGCGAACCGGTCGAGGTCGACCGCAAGGTGCTGCGCGACGGGATCCTCTGCCTGGCCGGCGGCCGCCACCAGGTCGGGTTCGCCCTCGCCGGCCGCACGGTCACCCTCCGGCTGGACGGGCGCCTCGTGCACGCCATCGCCGACGACGCGCTGAGGGGAACGGGGCCCCGTCCCGTTCCGGCCGACCGTCTGGGGCAGATCCGCGGGGCGCGGACGGCGACGTCCCCGCTGCCCCTCCGCCCCTGCCGGCCGGGGCCGTCCGGGCCCAGCGGAAGGTGCATGCGAGCGGCCGTTTCATGATCAACGGCCAGTTCATCAAGCTCGGCCCGCGGCATGCCGGAAAGATCGTCACCGTCGTCATCGAGGACACCCACTACCGGATCCTGCACGGCGAGGGCGAACTCGCAGTCCGGCCCCGCGAGAACCCCGGACCGATCACCAGGCTCTACGTCAAAGGCATGGGCACCCAGAAGGACCGTCAAGGATCTCCTGACGACAAACCGTCAGGGAAGTCCTGAGACCTCACACCGACACACGGCCCGGGCGCGGCGCGCCGAGTGCTCTTCGAGCAGAGCTTCGACCATCGCGTCGGCTGTGACCGTTCGGTGCGACTGGCTGGCGCCGTGAGGGGGAGCAGCAGATGGTGGCCCTGGGCAGGGGCAGTTTATCCGAGCCCAGGATCTTGATGCTGGGACGAGCCTTTGCTCGGCCTGCGCCTCGGGAGCGAGGGCAACATCGCGTGGGTGGACTCGCGCTCTGACCGGGGCCAGCTATCACTGGCCCCGGTCAGAGCCCTTGGAAGAATCGATGTGCAGCCAGCAGACGCGCGCTCAGTCAGCCGAAGCGACGACACGGTCGTCGTGCAACTGGGTGATCTCCTCGGCGGCGAACCCGGCCTCGGCGAGGATCTCGCGGGTGTGCTCGCCCAGCCGGGGTGCGGGTCGGGGCGCAGCGGCCGGAACGCCCATGTCGATGGGTGAGCGAGCCAGCCGCACCGGTCCCATGCCGGGCTGGTGGATGGTCTGGAAAAAGTCGGTGGCCACCAGTTGCGGATCGCTGAACAGGTCCTCGATCGTGTTGACGGGTCCGTGCGGGATGTCCGCCTCCTCGAAGGCCGCCTCCCATTCCGCCGTCGTCCGGGTCGCAATCTCATTTGCCAGCAGGGCGTAGAGCTCGTCGATGTGCCGCGTGCGGGCATTGATGTCATGGAAGCGGGGGTCGTCGCCGAGGTCGGTACGCCCGATGAGCCGGAAGAAGGAGAGCCACTGCTTGTCGGCGTAGATCATCACCGCGAGGTAGCCGTCTTTGGTGGCGTAGGGCCGGCGGTGCGGCGAGTCGGTGCGGGGGTAGCCGGTCGGGCCGTTCGGTGGGTCGGTGACCCAGCCACCCTGGCGGTCCAGCAACATGAAGGCGGCCATGGCCTCAAACATCGGGACCTCGACCGCGCGCCCCTCGCCGGTGACATCCCGTGATCGCAGCGCCGCACAAGCGGCTGCCGCGCCGTAGATGCCCATCACCTTGTCGGCGACGGCAGAGCGCCAGTACGCCGGCTCGGCACCGCCGACAGCCTGCGCCATCGCGACTCCACTGCCCGCCTGAATGACATCGTCGTACGCCGGCCGGTCCGCCCACGGGCCGCCGGCGCCGTAGCCGCGGAAGGCGCAGTGCACGAGGCTGGGGTTCACTACAGACAGGTCCTCCCAGGTGATGCCGAGCCTGGCAGCCGCCGGCGGACGCACGTTGTGCAGGAGGAGATCGGTGCGGCGTACCAGCGCATGGAGCACCTCGCGGGCACCCGCCGCTTTAAGGTCGAGCGCCAGAGAGCGCTTCCCACCGTTCGCATTGATGAAGATGGGACCCAGACCGGTGCGGCCGACGTCGCCGATGCCGCGCACCTGGTCGCCCTCGAGCGCCTCGACCTTGATCACTTCGGCACCCCAACCCGCGAGGATCTGGGCGGCGTACGGCCCCATGAACACCGTGCTCAGGTCGAGCACGCGGACGCCCTCGAGCGGCAGTGAGGCTGTCATGCCGCGCCCCCTCGGCCGAGCACGACATCCCACAGGGCGGTCGGGTCGCGGCGCAGGAGCTCGCCAAGCCGGCGGTCGAAGGAGCGGGTGGTGCCGAACTCGCTGCGCCAGTCGAGCACCGGCAAGGTGAAAAGCTGCAGCGGGTGCTCCTGAGTGGTGCCGATCGCGCCGTGGACCTGGTGCGCGTTGCGCACGACGACTGACGCCGCGTGGCCGACGCACGAGCGGGCGACAGCGACCCTGCCGGGGGCGGCGCCACCGGCCAGGTCGGTGGCGGCAGCTTCGAGCACCGCAGCGTCCACCGCCGCCCGCGCCAGCGCAGCCTGCGCCGCGGCGTCGGCGACCAGCTGCTGGACCGCTTGGAACCTCGCGAGCGGCCGGCCGAATTGAACACGGACCGAGGTGTGCTCGATGCACAAGTCCACCGCGCGGTCTATGGCCCCGACACATTGCGCTGCTCGGGCCAATGCGCCGCGCAGCCGCAGTTGCTCCACGATCGCGGCCGGCACGGCCGTGCCGGCGGGCAGTGGACCGATCAGTCGGAGGTGCGCTCGCTGCTGGCCCGAGTTGGTGGGCGCGGGAGCGGTCTCGGTGATCGACCGCAGTTCCGTGTCACCGAGTTCGACGACGGAGAAGTCGTGGCCCGACGGCGCGACCACGACCACCCTCTCCGCGTCCTGAAGCCACGGGACGGAGTCGGCCGCGCCTCCCTCGTCCAGCAGGGCGACGGTCCGCGGAACGGTCGGGTCCTCGACCGGTAGCCCGGCCGTACGCAGCAGCCATCCGGCGAGCAGATCGGTCTCGGCGAGCGGCAGGTGTCGCGCCGCGGCGGCGCTTTCGCCGAGGAGGGCGGCCGCCTCGAGCCAGCTCGCACCCGACCCGCCCTCCGCCTCGGGCGCGGTCAGGGAGGTAAGGCCGAGATCGCTGAGCTGGCGCCACAGCGTCTTGTCCAGCTTGACGCCGGTGATCGCTTGGGACAGTCGCTCGGTCATGTCACCGCCGAGGACGTCGCGCATCATCGCGCGCAGGTCCGGATCGACGGTGGTCGGCGTCTGGTTCATCGGCTCTGTCATGTTCTGGGTCGTCCCACTGTCCGTCGTCTCGATGCCGCTCATCAGCGCATTCCCAGGCCGCGGGCGATGACGCCGCGCAGGATCTCGTTGGTGCCACCACGCAAGGTGAACCCCGGGCGCTGCTGCACCGCGCGCCGCGTCAGGTTGGCGGCGGGATCGGTGGAGCCGGCCGGGAGGCTGAGATCGACCAGGTCGGCGAGGTCGCCCTCGAGTGTGGTGCCGAGCACCTTGACCAGTGCAGCCGGCACATCGGCGCGCTCACCACGCTGCAGAGCGGCGGCGATGGAGAGCGACATCTGGTGCAGGCCTGCGAGCCGCGCGGTGACGCGTCCCGCCTCGGCCGTGTCGAGTATGAGGTCGTCGCGCCCGAGGATGGCGGCTGCCAGGGGGTAGGTGGACAGGAACCGCTCAGGGCCGCTCCGCTCGTAGGAGAGCTCCGAGGTCACCTGGCTCCAGCCGGCGCCGAGCTCGCCGACGACGTGGTCGTCGGCGACGTGCACGCTGTCCAGGACGATCTCGTTGAAGTGGTGCTGGCCGTTCGCCGAGATGACCGGCCGAATCTGGACGCCCGGGTCCTTGAGCTGGACCAGCAGCTGGCTGAGGCCGGAGTGGCGGTCGCCCCGATCATTCGCCGCGGTCGGCGGTGAGGTGCGCACGAGTGCGATGAAGGCGTCGGCCTCGTGGCCGCCAGAGGTCCAGAGCTTGGTGCCGTGGACCCGCCAACCACCGTCCACGCGCTCGGCTCGGGTGCGTACGCTCGCGAGATCCGAACCCGAGTCGGGCTCGGACATGCCGATGCCGAAGAAGACCTCGCCGGCCGCGATGCGTGGGAGGTAGGTGTTCTTGAGGGTCTCGCTCCCGAAGCGCAGCAGCGTCGGAGCGACCTGGCGGTCGGCGATCCAGTGGGCGGCGACCGGCGCGCCCGCGGCGAGGAGCTCCTCGGTCACGACGAACCGCTCGAGGAAGCTCCGACCGTGACCGCCGTACTCCTTCGGGATCGTCATGCCCAGCCAACCGCGGCGGGCGAGTGCGCGGGTGAACTCGATGTCCCACCCACTGAGCCAGCTGTCAACGTCAGGGGTGAAGGCGCCGGCGGCGAGCTGTGAGCCCAGGAACTCCCGCACTTCCAGCCGCAGATCGATCAGCGCCTCGGGTTCGAGGACCGGAGCGGGCATGAGCGAAGGCACAAGGAACCGTCCTACGAGTATGAGGTGCAAGATACGTAACTACGTAAATTCGTGTACTGTTATACACGTGCCCACCTGCCGGGTCAACGGTGGCAGGCACGGTGGGGATGGCAACGGAGCGCCGTCGCGTACGAGAGCATGGGCGCCCAAAGCGAGCGAGGAGATCGGATGGGAGAGTCGGAGCGGCCTACGCGGGTGCGCCCGCGCCACAGGATGGTGGATCGGGTAGCGGCCATCCTGGAGGCCGTCGCGCGGTCGGACGGCCTGTCCCTGACCGAGATCGCCCGTCGCCTCGACGCGCCGGTCTCGTCTGCGCAGGGGCTCGTGAACGGACTGGTGGCGACCGGGTATCTCGACGAGCGAGGGCGCGTCTATCAGCTGGGCGTGGCGCCGTACTTCATCAACCTGTTGGCCGGCCGGCCGGCCGTCCATCGGGTCGGCCACGACGACCTTCTGGCGTTGCACGCCGAGACGGGCAACACCGCCGTCGTTGCGGTGGCCGTCGGAGCGGACGTGGTCTATCTCGACCACTGCTCCACCGAACCGCGCACGGCCTACCTCGCGGAGCGGTTCATCCGGCGCCAACTCATCCGCACCTCGACGGGTTGGCTGCTGCTCGCGGACTGGGAGCAGCGCGACCTGTGGGCCTACCTCGAGACCCTTGGGCCCGAGGACAGTGATCGGGTAGAGCGATTCCTCGGAGCCATGGACAAAATCCGCTCCGGGGGCGTGCTCGTTCTGCCCGGCGCGGCGGAGAACCCCGACCTCGACGGCATCGCCGTACCGGTGCGTGAGCGTGGGCGCGTCGTTGCCGCGGTGGGCGTCGTCGGCCCGCGAAGCGCCCTGGTGCCGCATCAGGACGAGATCGCGGACGCGCTGCGCAGGCACGCGGCGATCTGGCACGCCCGGGGGTGAGTGCAGGCGCCGCGACGCGCGCTGACGGGCTGCGCGAGGAGCCAGGAGGTGACCACAGTTACGTAAGTACGTAACGGCCACCATAAACCAGTATGATCGGTGATCTTGCGTCGGCACGGGCCCCGATCGCGGCACCGCAAGCTGGTGGCCCGCCCGAACTGAGGGACCGCCCGTATCGACTCCGAGTCCCGCCCCCGGAGAAGGGAACACGCCTGATGGACCACCTCTTGCTGATCGAACGCCAGGACCACGTGGAGACCTGGACCATCAATCTGCCCGAGCAGCGGAACCCGATCTCGGGGGAGGACATGATCGACGCCTTCGAAGCGAACCTCGATCGCGTCAACGCGGACCTCGACGTGCGTTGCGTGGTGCTCACCGGTGCAGGGTCCGCCTTCTCGGCTGGCGGCAACGTCACCGACATGCGGGCCAAGACCGGCATGTTCGCGGGCGGCCCGTGGGAGTTGCGCAACGGCTACCGCCGCGGCATCCAACGCCTTCCACTCGCCATGCAGGCCAGCGAGGTTCCGATGATCGCCGCCGTCAACGGACCGGCGGTTGGTGCGGGCTGTGACCTGGCGATGATGTGCGACCTGCGAATCGCCTCCACCAAAGGCTGGTTCGCCGAGAGCTTCGTGCAGCTCGGCATTATCCCCGGAGACGGCGGCGCGTGGTTCCTCACGCACGCGATCGGTCCCCAGCGGGCAGCAGAGATGGCCCTCACCGGCGACCGGGTCGACGCGGCCACTGCGCTGGAATGGGGGCTGGTTACCCGCGTCGTCGACCCCCAGGACCTTCTCCCTGCGGCGCACGAACTGGCACGCCGTGTAGCGAAGAACCCGGCGCACTCGACGCGGATGGCCAAGCGGCTATTGCGGGAGTCTCAGCTCAATCCGCTCGCCACGGTGCTGGAGCTCTCGGCCACGATGCAGGCCATCTCGCACCACACCGCCGACCATGACGAGGCCATGACGGCACTGACGGAGAAGCGCGCCGGCCAGTACACCGGTCGATGATCCAGGATCGCTGCCGGGACGTCCGCGCGACCTGAACACGCTCGTTTCAGAACACCGACGCCGACGTCGGCTCCATCGACGGTGGCTAAGCTTGTTGTTTGACCTCGGGTGACACCCGAGGTCAAACAACAAGCTGAAGCCCTCCTGCTTGAGCAGCCGGCCCACCGTCGGCGCGGACACCGGGTGCCCCTGCCGGGTCAGCTCCCCGGCCAGGTTGCGCAGCGACTTCGTCGTCCACCGCAGCGGAGACTGAGGATCTCCCCGCTCGTCCGGCTCGACCAGGCCCAACAAGGCTTTGAGCAGGGCAGGATCGTTGGCTTCAGCCCGCTTGCGGCCTCCGCCTGGTGCACGCACCCGGCCGTCCGGCAGCGGCCCGGCCCCCGCTTCCAGCTCTGATACTCCACGACGCACGGTCGTCTCGCTGACCTGCGCGATCCGCGCTACCGCCCGTACGCCGCCGTGCCCGAGCAACCGGGCTTCGGTAACCAGGGCCAGCCGCCGCTGCCACTCGTTCAAGTGGGGCAACAACACTGAGAATCTGCACTGGAGTCGGGAACAGATCTCCTCCGGAACCGCCATGCCCTGACAACGAGCCTGTCCCTGCAAAGCAGCACCTTGATTCTTTACGGCTTCTGTGCACCCAGCACCGCTGATGGCGGGTCGCGGGGAACACCTCGTTCAACGCGTTCCAGAAGCCGAGCACTCCGTCGCCGACGGCCAGGACGGGGGCACGCATGCCCCGGCGGGCACAGTCCCGCATCAGTCCTGCCCATGCCTCGGAGGACTCGCGGTAGCCGTCGGTCATCGCGATCAGTTCCTTGGTGCCGTCCGCCCGCACGCCGACCATGACCAGGACGGCGGCCTTCGCCTCCTCCAGGCGAATGCGCAGGTGAACGCCGTCAGCCCAGACGTAAACGTAGTCCGTGGCCGACAGATCGCGTTCCATGAACGCCTTGTGGTCGGCCTGCCACTGCGCGGTCAGCCGCGTGACTGTCGCGGGTGAGAGGCCGGCGGAGGAGCCAAGAAACTGCTCCAGCGCGGGCACGAAGTCCCCGGACGACAGACCGTGCAAGTAGAGCAGCGGCAGCACCTCGCTGATCTTCGGGGACTTGCGGGCCCAGGGCGGCTGGGGGCACCTCCCGGCCGAAGGCTGGGGGAGATCGTCGAGGAGAACCGCTTGCGCTCACCGGTGGCCTCGTCGATGCGCTTGTCGTTGACCCGCGGGGCCCTCACTTCGATCGCCCCGGCCGCGGTCGTCACCTTCCGCGGCTGATGGAAGCCGTTGCGCACGACCAGACGGCGGCCGGAATCGTCCCGCTGACCGGCCAACTCAGCTATATAGGAGTTGACTTCTGCTTCCAGGGCGGCGGCCGGCGTCCGCCTCGCGCCCTCGCGGACGATCTCGTCAATCAGGGAGCCGTGTGGCGTCGTTCCGTCTTCGTCTGACTACCGTGAGCACGGGCGTGCCCTCCCGACCGACGCAGCGAACGTCGGCCTACTCGATGACCGTCACAGGATCAATTCGGGAAGGTACGCCCTTCGCGTGCCGACCCGAGGCCGATCCACAGGTCTTGAGCATTGCTCGGCCCTCTACTGACCCGCGATCGCCTCCAGCGCCAGCAGGCCGCGGGCGAGTGTCTGGGAGCCGGCGGTCCTTCCCTGGACGCCGCCCTGCGCCGTCAAGCCCCGGGCGGTCTCGCTCCCTCGCATGCTCGAGGCCACCTGATCGTCACTCATTCCGGCAGTCTACGGCTGCGCGATGACGGCCTGGCACCTCCGCCCACGCCCTGCGTGATCCGATCGCCATAGAATCGGATCACGCAGGCAGGCCATAACGTGGAGGGACACGCGCGGCGGCGAGAAGTGGAGGCAGGCGTGGGCGGGGCCGCACCGAGCGGTGTGCTGAGCAAGGCACTCGCCGTGCTGCAGGCGTTCAGCGTCGAGGACAACACCCTCGGCTTCGCCGAGTTGCAGCGTCGCACCGGCCTCCCCAAGGGCACTTTGCACCGCACGCTCGGCGATCTGGTGGCCGCGCGCCTGCTCGACCGGGTACAGGGCCGCTACCGTCTGTCCAGCCTGGTCTTCGAACTGGGGATGCGCGCCTCGGTCGAGCGCGGCCTGCTGGAGGTGGCGACCCCCTTCATGGAGGACCTGTACGTGCGCACGCACGAACTGGTCCACCTGGGCATCCGCGAGGGCGCCGAGGTGGTCTATGTGGCGAAGATGGGCGGGCACCAGCAGGTTGACTCCCCCTCCCGGCTCGGCGGGCGCATGCCGCTGCACTCCACTGCCCTCGGCAAGGTCCTCCTCGCCCACGCACCCGCCGATGTCCGTGAGTCGGTGCTGCGCCGACCACTGGAACGCCGGGCCCCCCGGACCATCACCAACGTCGACGTCCTCACGCGCCAGCTGTCCGACATCGCCGCGAAGGGCGTCGCGTTCGAGTACGAGGAGTCGGCGGTCGGCATCGTCTGCGTCGCGTCCGGGATCTTCGGCCCGTCGGACGAGATCGTGGGCGCGGTCAGTGTGACGGGCCCCGTGCACCGCTTCCGGCCCACCCGGCACGCCAACAGCATCCGGGCGGCGGCGGGCGGCATCACCGCCACCCTCGGCCGACGCGAGGAACTCCTGCGGCACTGACCCCCCGGTGTTGCCCGGCGGACAGGCCCGTGTTCCGTCGCGCGGAACTTTTTCCTGGGCGTCGCGGGCCTCGAGTCTCCAAGCTGAGGGCATGAACGAGACTCCCCGTGGCAGCGACGCCGTGGCAAAGGCGGCTCAGCGCCTGTTGGCAGCCGCCGCCGACCGCGTGCCCTGCTCCCCGGTCCGCGACCTGATCGGCAGCGACGACGTGAAGGCGGCGTACGCCGTCCAGGAGCTGCTCACCGCACACCGTACGGAGACCGGCGCGCGCGTCACGGGACGCAAGATCGGCCTCACCTCGCCCGCCGTCCAGGCCCAACTCGGCGTGGACCAACCTGACTTCGGTGTCCTCTTCGACGACATGCAGGTCGCCGACGGCACCCTCGTGCCGACCGGGCGGCTGCTCCAGCCGAAGGTCGAGGCCGAGATCGCGTTCGTGCTCGGCGCGGACCTCGCCGAGGGCCCCCTGGACGCGGAGCAGATCCGGGACGCCGTGGCGTACGCCGTCCCGGCCCTGGAGATCGTCGACAGCCGGATCGCCGGCTGGGACATCACCTTCGGCGACACCGTCGCCGACAACGGCTCCAGCGCCCTGTACGTGCTCGGGTCGTCGACGAAGACCATGGCCGAGTTCGAGCCGGTGACCGCCGCCATGACGCTCACCCGGGGCTGTGAGACCGTCTCCAGCGGTGACGGCGCGGCCTGCCTCGGCGATCCGCTGACGGCGCTCGCCTGGCTGGCGCGGACCGCACGCGGGGTCGGTGACCCGCTGCGCGCGGGCCAGGTCGTGCTCTCCGGTGCCCTCGGCCCGATGGTCGTCGCCGAGCCCGGTGACACGTTCACCGCCGAGATCAGCGGCCTCGGGTCCGTCTCCGTCCGCTTCCCCGTGTCCCCCGAGGGCGACGCGCTCTCCGACTCCGACGAAGGAACCTCCGTATGAAGACCAAGGTGGCCATCATCGGCTCGGGCAACATCGGCACCGACCTGATGATCAAGGTGCTGCGCCTGTCCGACACCTTGGAGGCAGGCGCGATGGTCGGCATCGACCCCGCCTCCGACGGGCTCGCCCGCGCCCGGCGGCTCGGCGTCCCGGTCACGGCCGAGGGTGTCGAGGGCCTGGTCCGCATGGACGGCTTCGAGGACATCAAGATCGTCTTCGATGCCACGTCCGCCAAGGCCCATGTGACCAACGCCGCCGTCCTCGCCCCGCACGGC
This sequence comes from Streptomyces sp. GDS52, assembly GCF_052246875.1. Taxonomy (NCBI): domain Bacteria; kingdom Bacillati; phylum Actinomycetota; class Actinomycetes; order Kitasatosporales; family Streptomycetaceae; genus Streptomyces; species Streptomyces sp. GDS52. The sequence continues at coordinate 895,745 of NZ_CM125966.1, read as the reverse complement.
AAGCAGCTCATCGACCTGACACCAGCCGCGATCGGCCCGATGGTGATCCCCGCGGTCAACCTCACCGAGCACGTTGCTGCGGACAACGTCAACATGGTCACCTGCGGCGGTCAGGCCACGATCCCGGTCGTCGCCGCGATCTCCCAGGTGGCTCCGGTGCCGTACGCGGAGATCGTCGCGTCCATCGCGTCGAAGAGCGCAGGCCCCGGTACCCGCGCCAACATCGACGAATTCACCGAGACCACGAGCCACGCCATCGAGAGGGTCGGCGGCGCGGGGCGCGGCAAGGCCGTCATCATCCTCAACCCGGCCGAGCCCCCGCTGATCATGCGGGACACCGTGCTCGCCCTGGTGAACGCACCGGAAAGGGTCACACACGAGGCGATCCGCGCCTCCATCGCCTCGATGGTCGAGCAGGTGTCGGCGTACGTGCCCGGCTACCGGCTCAAGCGACAGGTGCAGATCACCCCGGTACCCGCCGACCAGCCGGTGCACACCCTGACCTCGGACCCGGTCACCCACCAGGTGTCGGTCTTTCTCGAGGTCGAGGGCGCCGCCCACTACCTGCCGGCCTACGCCGGCAACCTCGACATCATGACCAGCGCGGCCGTCCGCATGGCCGAGGCCATGGCCGCCCACAGCAACGAACTTCAGGGAGCGGGCGCATGACCGTCGACAGGCTCTTCATCCAGGACGTCACCCTGCGGGACGGCATGCACGCCATCCGCCACCGCATCGAGCCCGAGCAGCTCGGCCGGATCGTGGCCGCGCTCGACGCCGCGGGCGTCGACGGCATCGAGGTCTCCCACGGCGACGGCCTCGCCGGCGGCTCCCTCAACTACGGTCCGGGCAGCCACACCGACTGGGAGTGGATCGAGACCGCCGCCGCCCACATCAAGACCGCCCGCCTCACTACGCTGCTGCTGCCCGGCATCGGCACCATCGAGGAGCTCAAGCAGGCGTACGCGCTCGGCGTCCGCTCGGTGCGTGTGGCCACCCACTGCACCGAGGCCGACGTCTCCGCGCAGCACATCGCCACCGCCCGCGAGCTGGGCATGGACGTGTCCGGCTTCCTGATGATGAGCCACATGACCGACGCCAAGACGCTCGCCGGGCAAGCCAAGCTCATGGAGTCGTACGGCGCGCACTGCGTCTACGTCACCGATTCCGGCGGCCGTCTGATGATGGACGGCGTCCGCGACCGCATCCGCGCCTACCGGGACGTCCTCGACCCGGCGACCGAGATCGGCGTCCACGCCCACGAGAACCTCTCCCTCTCGGTCGCCAACTCGATGATCGCGGTGGAGGAGGGCGTCACCCGGGTCGACGCCTCGCTGGCGGGCCAGGGCGCGGGTGCGGGCAACACCCCGCTGGAGGCGTTCATCGCCGTGGCCGATCTCAACGGCTGGGCCCACGGCTGCGACCTGTTCGGGCTGCAGGACGCCGCCGACGACCTGGTGCGTCCGCTGCAGGACCGTCCGGTGCGCGTCGACCGCGAGACCCTCACCCTCGGCTACGCCGGCGTCTACGGCTCCTTCCTGCGCCACGCCGAGACTGCGGCCGAGCGGTACGGCGTCGACGTGCGCACCATCCTCGTGGAGGTCGGTAAGCGCGGCCTTGTCGGCGGCCAGGAAGACATGATCGTCGATGTGGCGCTGGGGCTGGCCGAGTCCCACTGACCCGCGGGGGACGGCACGGCAGTTCCCGGACAGCGGCCGTGCCGTCGCCCGTGTCCGCAGACCCGACCCGCTTGTCGCGTGCCGGTGGACGACGCTCGTCGGCGCCGAGTCCGGAACGTCGCCGCGAGCCGAGCCGCCCGGGCGACTTCCTCCGGCGAGGCGCGGGCAGTTCGGTCCAGCCGCAGCAGGCCCCCGCCCTGACGGGCGGTGGCGTGGCCGAAGACTCCATCGGGGACACCCACGTGACGGTGGGCGGAGGCGTGCTCTCCACGCCGACCGGCTCGAAGAGGCAGCCACGTCGGAAGCAACACCTGTGCCGGCGGCTACGGGTTGTCCAAGGTGAACGGCACTGCGACGGTCGGACCGCCCGGCATCGACGCCGGCACCTCATTCACCACCGACTTCACCGGATCCGTGATGCGCGGCGGCACCGGCACGGGGAGCGCTACCGCAGACAAGAGGATGTCGTTTGGCGCGAGGCGGTGCGCACGCTGGGGATCCGGAAAAGCTCAGGGCCCTCGCTGAAGAGTGGCTTGGGGACGTGCCCGGAGAAGCGCAGTTGTACGAGGAGCGCCTTGCCGCTCTCGACGAGGAACTGGAGCGAAGCCAGCGCTTGCGGAAGAAGAAGCTTGTCGCCTTGGCCGAAGTCCTGGCCGCGGATGAGAGCGACGATGCCGAGACGGAACTGGAGATTAAGGCGTCCATCGCAGAGGTGAAGGATGAGCTTCAGAGCAAGGAGCGCCGGCTTCGTGATCTGAGGGCGGATGCGGCTGAACGCCTTTTGGAGGTTCAGCAGCGGGAGGAGCGAGTTCACGAGGTCGTCGAGCAGGCCCTTGATGTGACTCCCCGACTCGGTGCTCTGGAATTCGCCGAGAGGTTGGATCTGCTTGATCTTGTCGACATCGAAGTTCGCGTCACCAGCCACGTTCCCGGAATGCTACGAAACGTTGGTTGCCCCTTCGAGGGATGGTTCGAGGAGCGGGGGCTGCTCGTACCCCCGGAGCTGACGGACGATGAATGGAAGCGGGTTGAAGCGTGCTTTCCGGTCCCCAGGAAGAAGACTCGCATCGTTCCGCCTCGGGTGGCGTTCGAGGCATCCCTCTACAAGGTGCGTCACGGGCTGCAGTGGAAGGACCTGCCCGAGGAGGTTCTGCAGGGCCACCGGCCGAACAGCATCTACCAGCGGGTCCTGGGGTATCTGAAGGACGGCTCCTGGGGAGCCGCGGTGCGCGCGCTGGGCGACTATGAAGGAACGCCGGTGCCGCCGCTGTACATCCTTCCCGAGCTCGACATCACCGGTACCTTCGATCCAGCCCTCGCAACCCTCCCGGAATCGCCCATGACCTGCGACGATGGCGATACGACGTGTGAGGGGGCGGCGGAACGAAAATCAAGCAATTCATGGCGTATCCAGGGGTCTTCTACTCCGACGACGGCCAGATCCTGCGCGCCATGCAGCGCTCCGCCGAGAACGGCGGCCTGATCATGATGCACGCCGAGAACGGCATCGCGATCGACGTGCTCGTCGAACAGGCGCTGGCCCGCGGCGAGACGGACCCCCGCTACCACGGCGAGGTCCGCAAGGCCCTGCTGGAGGCCGAGGCCACCCACCGTGCCATCCGGCTCGCCCAGGTCGCCGGCGCCCCACTGTACGTCGTGCACGTCTCCGCCGCCGAGGCGGTCGCCGAGCTGACCCGGGCCCGTGACGAGGGCCTGAACGTCTTCGGCGAGACATGTCCCCAGTACCTGTTCCTGTCCACCGACAACCTCGCCGAGCCGGACTTCGAGGGCGCCAAGTACGTGTGCAGCACACCCCTGAGGCCGAGGGAACACCAGGCATCCCTGTGGCGGGCGCTGCGCACCGACGACCTCCAGGTGGTCTCCACCGACCACTGCCCCTTCTGCTTCACCGGCCAGAAGGACCTCGGCCGCGGCGACTTCTCCAAGATCCCCAACGGCATGCCGGGCGTGGAGAACCGGATGGACCTGCTCCACCAGGCCGTCGTCGACGGGCACCTCACCCGCCGCCGCTGGATCGAGATCGCCTGCGCCACCCCGGCCCGCATGTTCGGCCTCTACCCGAAGAAGGGCACCCTCGCCCCGGGCGCCGACGCCGACGTGGTGATCTACGACCCGCACGCCGAGCAGGTCATCTCCGCGAAGACGCACCACATGAACGTCGACTACTCGGCGTACGAGGGCACACGCGTCACCGGCCGCGTCGAGACCGTCCTCTCGCGCGGCGAACCGGTCATCACCGAGCGGGAGTACACCGGACGCGCCGGACACGGCGTCTACACCCCGCGTTCCACCTGCCAGTACCTCTACTAGGAGCCAGGAGCGGTGCGCATGGACTTCGGACTCGTTCTGCAGACCGATCCGCCGGCCTCGCGGGTGGTCGACCTGATGCGGCGCGCGGAGCGCAACGGCTTCACGCACGGCTGGACCTTCGACTCCGCCGTGCTGTGGCAGGAGCCGTTCGTGATCCACAGCCAGATCCTGGCCGGCACCACCGGGCTGAAGGTCGGCCCGATGGTCACCAACCCGGCCACCCGCACCTGGGAGGTCACCGCCTCCACCTTCGCCACCCTCAACGACATGTTCGGCAACCGCACCGTCTGCGGCATCGGCCGCGGCGACTCCGCGATGCGGGTCGCCGGACGCAGACCCAGCACCCTGGCCCGCTTGGGTGAGGCGATCGACGCGATCCGCGACCTCGCCGAGGGGCGCGAGGCCGAGGTCGACGGGCAGCCGCTGCGGATCCCGTGGGTGAGGGACGGCAGGCTGCCGGTCTGGATGGCGGCGTACGGGCCGAAGGCGCTCGCCCTCGCCGGGCGGAAGGCCGACGGCTTCATCCTGCAGCTCGCCGACCCGTATCTGACCGAGTGGATGGTGAAGGCGGTACGGGCCGCGGCCGCGGAGGCGGGGCGCGACCCCGCCTCCGTGACCGTCTGCGTCGCCGCCCCGGCGTACGTCGGCGACGATCTGGCGCACGCCCGCGACCAGTGCCGCTGGTTCGGCGGCATGGTCGGCAACCACGTCGCGGACCTGGTCGCCCGCTACGGCGAGCACTCGGACCTGGTCCCCGAGGCGCTGACGTCGTACATCAAGGAACGGCACGGCTACGACTACAGCCACCACGGGCGTGCCGGCAACCCGTCCACGGACTTCGTCACCGACGAGATCGTCGACCGGTTCTGCCTGCTCGGCCCGGCCGAGGCGCACATCGAGAAGCTGGAGGCGCTGCGCGGGCTGGGTGTGGACCAGTTCGCCGTGTACGACATGCACGACGCGCAGGAGGCGACGATCGACGCGTACGGCGCAGAGGTCATCCCGGCCCTCAGCCGCTGACCGGTCCCTGCGACCCCTGCGGCGACTACCGGGCCGTGCCGAAGTTCTGGGTCCAGTAGGAGCCGGGCTGTGCGAGACCGACACCGATCTCCTCGAACGAGCAGTTGAGGATGTTCTTCTTGTGACCGGGACTGGACATCCAGCCGGCCATCACCTGCTCGGGAGAGGAGTAGCCGTAGGCGACGTTCTCGCCGTAGGTGCTCCAGGTGTAGCCGGCGCGGGTGATGCGGTCGGCGGGCGAGGATCCGTCCGAGCCGGTGTGCGACATGGTGCGGCTCGACGCCATGTCCGCGCTGTGGTTCTGCGCGGCCTCGGTCAGGGTGGCGTTCACCTTCACCGGGGAGCAGCCGGCCTTGCCGCGCTCGGCGTTGACGAGTTCCACGACCTCGGCGACGGCTCCGGAGGCCGCGGCACCGCCGGTCGCGGCGGGGCTCGGGGCGGCGGGGGTGGGCTCGGGGGCGGCCGTGGTGGGCTTCGGAGCCGCTGTGGTGGGCCTGGCGACGGATGCCTCGCGGACCGTCTTCTTCGGCTTGTGCGCCTTCGTCTTGTGTGTCTTCGGGTTGTGCGTCGGCTCGGCGCCGCTGTGCCGCGGCGCCCCGCCCTTCGAGGCGTCCGCGGTGGCGGTCGGCGTGTGCGACGGCGCCGCCGTGGGCCCGCCGTGCGGCTTGCCGTCCCACCGGTGGTGCCGGTCGGCGTCGCCCCACCTGTCCTCGGCCGCGGCGGGGGCGGCGGTGTCCTGCTGCCGCTGTCCGCTGCCGGGCCAGTCGGCACAGGCCAGGGCGACCGAGGGTATCCCCACGGCGCCCATGGCGACTGCCGTGACGACCGTCCGCCGGTACCGCCGCTGACGACGATGCTTTCCCATGAATGACCTCACCCCTGTTGTCCGGAGACTGGTCATTCTTGGGACGGCCCGACGCGGGGCGCAAAGGGCTGTTGCACTACTGCGCTTCGTAGGTCTGCGGGGGTCTTGCGGCAAGCGGAAGACCATGCCGACCTGCTCGCGACGGGCCCGTCGGGATGCCTGCCGCCTCGTCAGGAGCCGCCGCCCGGCGCACGAACCACGGACCCGGGCCGCCCGCCGGATCACCGTCCGCCTCGGCCCGCCCCTCTTTCATGTCAAGACGGATAAATCCCCCATGTCGCCGGAGCGGGTCCTACTAAGCGGCTTGCGTAGATCGAGGACGTGCGTGAGGGATGTCACGGAACCATGAATTCCGGTCTTCTGTCGGAGGCCTGCGGCGCCCGGCGTGCTTCGAGGACGGGCCGGGTCAGCCCCGCCCCTCCAGCAGCGTCGCCATCGCCTCCTTGGCGGCCTTGATGGCGCCCTTGTTGATCTCGTCCGTGGAGGGCGCCTTCTTCGACTCGAAGTCGCTGCCGTTGTAGGTGACGATCACCAGCGCGTTGGAGGCGCGGGCCACCACCACGCCCTCACGGGTCTGCTGCTTGTCCTGGGTGGCGAGGTTCACGACGGAGTACGCCGCGTCACCGAGCCCGGGGACCGGGCCGCCGCCGCTCTTGTCCTTCAGCCGTCTCCCGTAGGACTGTTCGGCCGCGTCGTCCGACTGTAGAACCTCGAAGGAGACGTCGAGCCAGCGGTACTCGTAGCCCTCGAGCGCGTTCCAGGAACAGGTCCTGCGCAGCTTGGAGTCGGTGGACTTGATCTCCTTGCCGGACGCCTTGGCCCCCGGCACGAGGGATGTGACGGTCTTCTCGGCGACGCTGCCGCAGGGGACGGGAGCGGCGGTGTACGTCATGGGCACCGTCGTCGTCGACGGAGCGGAGGCGGACTGGGTCGGCGTTCCCCCGGCCGTTCTCTTCTCCGCCGCCTGCGGCTCGGAGGACGGTCCGGAGGACAGTGCCCAGCCCGCAGCGGCGAGGACGACCACCGGGGACAGGCGCGCGGCCAGCGCTATCGGCAGAGGAAAAGAACGCACGTCGCACTTCTCGTGGGGGTCGGTGCGGAAGGGGGCCCGCACAGCGGACGGGACGCCAGTCTCACACGCTTCCGGGTGGGGTGGAAGGGCGAACTCGCTCCGTGGGCGGAGGGTGACAGGGGCGTACCGGCGGGAGCGGCGGTTTGCCGTACTTCCCCTGCGTTCAGGCGAATTGCGGCAGCGCGGCAGCGCGGCAGCGCGGCAGCGCGGGAGCGCCGGACGCGGGCGGTCGCGGTGTTCCCACCGCGACCGCACGGGGCGTCAGCGGGTCACGGCTTGCGGGCGAGACCGCCGTGCTCGGCGATGAGCGCGGAGTCGGGGGTCTCGGCCTCCGGACGCCACAGGGGGACCGAGACGACGCCGGGCTCCAGGAGCTCCAGACCGTCGAAGAACGACGTGATCTCGTCGACGGTGCGCAGGTTGTAGGGGATGGCGCCGCTCTTGTTGTAGCCGTCCTGGGCCTGCTCGAAGCCCGGGTCGACGCCCCGGGAACCGTCGTTGACGGAGAGGTAGCTGCCGGACGGCAGCGCGTCCATCAGCCGGGTGACGATGGAGCGGGCCTGGTCGTAGTCGGCGATGTGCCCCAGGATGTTGCTGAGGATGAGGGCGGTGGGCCGGCTGAAGTCCAGCGTCTCCGAGGCGGCGGCCAGGACACGCTCCGGGTCCAGCACGCTGGAGTCGACGTAGGAGGTGGCACCCTCGGGGGTGGAGTAGAGCAGGGCGCGAGCGTGCGCCAGGACCATCGGGTCGTTGTCGACGTAGACGATCCTGCTCTCCGGCGCGATGCGCTGGGCGACCTCATGGGTGTTGTCGGCGGTCGGCAGGCCGGTCCCGATGTCCAGGAACTGCCGGATGCCGGCCTCGGAGACCAGGTACGTGATGTTGCGGCGCAGGAAGGCCCGGCTGCTGCGCGCGATGGTGACGATGCCGGGGAAGACGGCGGTGTACGCGTCGCCCGCCTCCTCGTCGACGGGATAGTTGTCCTTCCCGCCCAGCCAGTAGTTCCAGATCCGGGCCGAATGCGGCACCGAGGTGTCGATCTTCTGGTGCGCAGCGGGTCCGGGCGTCGTCGCAGGGTCGCTCATGGGTACGGTCCGTCTCTCAGCCGAGGCAGGTGTGTTCAGCCAACAGGTGTGTTCCGCACAACTTACGTCCCAACAGTGCTGTAGCGCACTCCAGTTCGCATCTCCGGTGTGGCGCGTACGGACGCGTTCCGCCCGGCACCGGGACGCACCCCCTCAGCCGTGCAGGACGAGGTAGGGCGCCAGCGCGAACAACGTGACGACGAGCGCGTACTTCAGGCTGCGGGCGGGCAGGGCGTGGGCGATCCGCCAGCCCAGGAGCACGCCGGCCAGTTCCGGGACGCCGATCAGGGCGGCCAGGGGCCAGTCGACGGCACCGTGGGCGAGATAGCCCACGGTGCCCACCCCGGCGATGACGATCGACTGGGCCTGGGCGGAGGCCAGGGACTCCAGCACGGGCACGCCGAGCGCGACCAGCAGCGGGACGGTGAGCATCGGGCCCCCGATGCCGACGACGCCGGAGACGACGGCGACGACGAACCCGAGTCCGGCCACCACGGGTGTGGACGGGCGGGCGGGCGCGGCTGCGGGCCGGTGGCGCTCGCGGTGCCACACCAGGGTGGCCACCACGGCCACGAGCACACCGAGCACCACCCCGAACGTACGAGTGGACACGAGGGAGTTGAGCAGTACCCCGACGGGAGTCCCGAGCACGGCCGTGCCGGCCAGGATCCCGGCGACGCGGCGTGTTCCCGGCTCGCGCAACTGGCCGGAACGGGTGTAGGCCGCGGTGCCCAGCACGCCGGTGGCGACATGGGTGACGATGGAGGTACCGGCCACCTCGGCGGGGGAGAGGCCGGTCAGGGTGAACAGCCCGATCGTGGGCAGCACCCCACCGGGGCCGACAGCGGTGATACCGATGCCTCCCACGAGCCCCGTCAACCCCAGCGCCACCACCACCGACACCGGCATACCGCCCCTCCCCTCCGTCTGGAGCATGCCGCTCGGAGCATTCCGCCCGGAGCATTCCGTCCGGAGCATGCCGGAGACCGGCGCGTCGGGGAACGGACGTCACACGGGGAGATCCCGTACGGGACGGACCGCGGCCTCGGCCGCCGCTACGCCGGCCGCCGGTCCGCCGTCTGCGGCTCCTCCTCCGGACGACTGTCGCCGCGGGCCAGGACGCTGGGCCACCACGCCCGGGGCCCGATGTCGATCACGAGCGCGGGCACCAGCAGCGAGCGGACCACGAGCGTGTCGAGCAGGACACCGAAGGCCACGATGAAGGCGATCTGCACGAGGAACGCCAACGGGATGACCATCAGGGCCGCGAACGTCGCGGCGAGCACCACACCCGCCGAGGTGATCACCCCGCCGGTCGTGGTCAGCCCGCGCAGCACACCCTGCCGCGAGCCGTGCGCGAGTGCCTCCTCGCGTACCCGGGACATCAGGAAGATGTTGTAGTCGACGCCGAGGGCCACCAGGAACACGAATCCGTACAGCGGGACGGAGGCGTCCGTGCCGCTGAACCCGAGGAGATGCTCGAAGACGAGGGAGGAGACCCCCAGCGTCGCCAGGAAGTTCAGCGCGACGGTCGCCACCAGCAGCACCGGTACGAGCAGCGAGCGCAGCAGGACGATCAGGATCAGCAGGATGATGCCGAGCACCACGGGAACGATCACCGTGCGGTCGTGCGCGGCGGTCTGCTGGGTGTCGTACTGCTGCGCCGTGTACCCGCCGACCAGCGCGTCGGCCCCCGGGACCGCGTGCACGTTCTCGCGCAGCCGCTCGATGGTCTCCTTGGCCGCGTCGCTGTCCGCTGCCGCGTCGAGCGTGGCGTCGATGCGCACCCGCCCGTCGACGACCTGCGGCTCACCGGCCCCGGGCCGCCCCGAGGCGGAGACCGCGCCGGCCGATGCCACGCCCTCGGTGTCCTTCGCGGCGGCCGTCACCGCGTCGGCACGGTCGGCGTCGGCGATGATGACCGCCGGATTGCCCGAGCCACCGGGGAAGTGCCTGCCGACCGTCTCCTGGGCGGCGACGGAGGGGGCGTCGTTCACGAAGATCTCGTCGAGCGGCACCCCCTTGGCGGACAGCGTGGGGGAGAAGGCCGCCAGGGCGGTGAGGACGAGTCCGGTCACGAGCCAGACGAAGCGCGGACGCGCGTTCACCCGCGCGGCCACCCGGAGCCACACCGGGTGGCCCTCCGCGGACGCGTCCGACGCCTTCGGGCGAGTGGGCCAGTAGGCGGTACGGCCCAGCAGGGCCAGCACGGCCGGCAGGAAGGTGAGCGTGGTGAGCACGGCGCACACGATGCCGATGGCGCCCACCGGTCCGAGCGCGCGGTTGTTCGTGAGGTCGCTCGCCAGGAGGGCCAGCAGCCCGAGCGCCACCGTGGCGGCACTGGCGGTGATCGCACCGAACGAGCGCCGCACCGCCACCAGGGCGGCCGCGGCCCGGTCCCCGCGCACGGCGAGTTCCTCGCGGAAGCGCGCGGCCAGGAGCAGGGCGTAGTCGGTCGCGGCGCCGATCACCAGGATGGACAGGATGCCCTGCACCTGCCCGTCGACCTGGACGATGTCCCGCTGCGCCAGCGCGTACACCACGGCACAGGCCAGTCCCAGGGCGAAGACGGAGCCGAGGATGATCACGAACGGCAGCAGGACGCTGCGGTAGACGAGCAGCAGGATCACCAGCACGGCGGCGAGCGCCACACCCAGCAGCAGTCCGTCGATGCCCGCGAACGCGTCCGACAGGTCGGCCTGGCTCGCCGCCGGGCCGGCGATCTGCGCCTCGGTGCCCGGCACCTGCTGCGCCGCCGCGCGCACCTCCCCGAGGACCGCGGGCAACTCCTCGTCCAGGCCGGGCTCGAGCTGGACGACGGCCTGCAGGGCCTGGCCGTCGTCGGAGAGCAGGGCGGGCGAGGGCCTGCCGACGACACCGGGGCTTCCGGCGAGCGCGCCGACGGATTCGGTGGCGGCCGCCCGCTGCGCCTCGGTGACCCGGGCCCCGTCCGCCGTCCAGACCACGATGGCCGGGAGGGTCTCGGCCTGGGCGAACGCCGCACGGGCCTCGAGGACCTGGGTGGACTCGGCGCTCTGCGGCAGGAACGACGCCTGGTCGTTGGTGGCCACCTCGCCCAGCTTGCCCGCGTAGGGCCCGAGCGTTCCGCCCACACCCAGCCAGACCAGCAGGAGGACGAGGGGTAGGAGCCAGCGGGCCCGGCGCGGTGCGGTTCTCATGAGGGTTCCTCACAGTGGAAGAGGTAAGTCGATGAATGAGTATCTCGATTGTCGAGTGATCTTATACTGGGATCATGAATGACTCAGGCGCCCCTTCGGTACCTCTTCCCGGAGACGACCCCACGGGGTTGCAGTCGTTCGCCGTCCTGCTGCGCCGGATGAACAACGAGTTCAACCGCGTCGCCCACGAGTTCGCCCAGGCGCACGGCCTGCATCCCACCGACGTCCAGGCCCTGGTCGCGATCCTGGACGCCGGCCAGGACGGCTCGACCGAGCCCATGACGCCGGGCAGACTGCGCAGACAGCTCAACCTCACCTCCGGCGCCGTCACCGCGTGCATCGACCGGCTGGAGAGGGTGGGACACATCCAGCGGGTCAGGGCCGCCGACGACCGCCGCGTGGTCCACCTGCACTTCGCGGAGCCGGCCAGAGGGCTGATCAGGGACTACTTCCGGCCGCTCGCGCGGAGCACGGACATCGCGCGGGGCCGCTTCACACCCGAGGAGCTCACCGTGATCGTCCGGTTCCTCGCGGAGATGAACGGGGAACTCGCCCTGCTGCGCCGCGACTGACCTCTGCTGGTCGCGGCTGATCGCGCCTGATGCGGAAGCCCTCGGCCGGCTCGACGCCCCGGACCGTGCGGTGCGCGGGGCCGAGCGGCGCGCGGGGCCGTGCGGTGGGCCGCCGAGCCCATACTCTCCCGGGCCGAGGGCCCATATTCATGTGGTTACCACCTGGAGTGCACCAGGCAGGTGGGGTTTGTCAGTGGGACATGTTCTGATGGAGCACATGATCGAGGACAACGAAACCATCGAAGAGTTTCTCACCCGGTACGCCGTCGACGTGGAGGAAGCCGTCCGCAAGGCGGCCGCACAGGAGATCATGCCGCGCTGGCGCCGGCTCGCCGACCACGAGATCGACCGCAAGTCCGGCCCGCACGACCTGGTGACCGACGCCGACCGGCAGTCCGAGCTGTACCTCACCGAGGCGCTGCGCGCCCTGCTCCCCGGCTCCGTCGTGGTGGGCGAGGAGGCGGTGCACGACAACCCGGCGTCGTACGAGGGGATACGCGGGGAGGCGCCGGTGTGGATCGTCGACCCCGTCGACGGCACCCGGCAGTTCGTGCAGGGCGACACCGGATTCTGCACCCTGGTCGCCCTCGCCCAGGGGGGAGTGATCCACGCGTCGTGGACCTACGCCCCCGCCCGCGAGGAATTCGCCACCGCCGTCCGCGGACAGGGCGCCTTCCTGGACGGGACGCGACTGCACGCGGGCTCCCCGGACCCCGGCCGCGACCTGCGGGTGGCCACCTCCCACCCGGACTTCACCACGGAAGAGCAGAAGCGCTCCCTCCTCGGCCTGCGGACGGACGGCGTGGCGCCCCGCTCCTGCGGCTCGGCCGGACTGGAGTACCTGGCCGTCGCCCGCGGCGAGTCGGACAGCACGGCGTTCTGCTGGGAGGCCGCCTGGGACCACGCGGCGGGCCTGCTCCTCGTCGAGGAGGCGGGCGGCGCCCACCTGACCCGCGCCGGCGACCCCTTCCGCATCACGGGCGGCAACGACCTCCCCTTCACCGCGGCCCGCGACGAGGCCACGGCCCGCAGGGTGGTGGGACTGCTGTCGGGCGGGGCCTGACCCCCCGGCCGGCGGCACGGCCGGCCGAGGCGCCGTCGCCCCGGGCCCCGGTGGATGTTGCCCCGGACCCGGGGCGGTGCCGGCCCACCGGCATATCCTGACCCTCCGGTTGCCGTCGGCTGACGAAGGAGCCCGAAGGTGGTGTCGATGCTCGATGTGGTCGTGGTGGGAGCGGGGCCGAACGGACTGACCGCCGCCGCGGAGCTGGCCCGGCGCGGCTTCTCCGTCGCGCTGTTCGAAGCGAGGGGCACCGTCGGCGGCGGCGCCCGCACCGAGGAACTGACCCTGCCCGGCTTCCGGCACGACCCGTGCTCCGCGGCGCACCCGCTGGGCATCAACTCACCCGCGTTCCGGACCCTTCCGCTGGAGCGCTACGGCCTCGAGTGGCTGCACGCGGACCTGCCCATGGCCCACCCCTTCCTGGACGGCACGGCGGCCGTGCTGTCCCGGTCGGTCGGCGAGACGGCCGCCTCCTTCGGCCCGCGCGACGCCGGTGCGTACCGCCGCCTGGTCGCACCCTTCCTGCCCCGATGGGACACCCTGGCCCGCGACTTCATGTCCCTGCCGCTCACCGCGCTGCCCCGCGACCCGGTCACCCTCGCCCGCTTCGGCCTCGTCGGACTGCCGCCCTCCACCTGGCTGATGCGCCGCTTCCGCGACGAGCGGGCCAGGACCCTGTTCGCCGGCCTCGTCGCCCATGTGATCGCCCCCCTCGGCGGCTTCGCCACCGGCGCCATCGGCCTGGTCTTCGCCCTCGCCGCGCACGCCCGCGGCTGGCCCGTCGCCCGCGGCGGCTCCCAGGCCATCTCCGACGCCCTCGCCGGATACCTGAAGGACCTCGGCGGCGCGATCCACACCGACTACGAGGTCAAGCGCCTGGACGACCTGCCCCCGGCCCGGGCGTACGTCTTCGACACCTCGCCCACCGCCCTGGCCCGCATCGCCGGCTTCGGCGACCACTACGCGAACTACCGCTACGGACCCGGCGTCTTCAAGATCGACTACGCGCTGGACGGCCCGGTGCCGTGGACCGCGCCCGAGGCCCGCAGGGCCACCACCGTGCAGATCGGCGCGGACAGCTCCGAGATCGGCACCGCCCTGCGCGCCGCCTCCCGCGAGGGCCGCGCCCCCGAGCGGCCGTTCCTCATCACCGTCCAGCCCAGCGTCGCCGATCCCACCCGGGCCCCGGCCGGCCGGCACACCTTCTGGGCCTACGGCCACGTCCCCAACGGCTGGACCGGCGACCTCACCGACACCGTCGAACGCCAACTGGAGCGCTTCGCCCCGGGGTTCCGCGACCGCGTCCTGGCCCGCGCCACCGCCGGCCCACCCCAACTCGCCGCCCGCAACGCCAACTACGTCGGCGGCGACATCGCCTCCGGCGCGGCCAGCGGCCTCCAGCTCCTGCTGCGCCCCAAGCTCTCCCTCTTCCCGTACTCCACCCCGCACCCGGCCGTGTTCATCTGCTCCTCGGCCACCCCGCCCGGCCCCGGCGTGCACGGCATGTCGGGACACAACGCGGCGAAGGCCGTCTGGAGGAGGCTGCGCCGGTCATGACCACCACCCTCACCCTCGTCCAGGGCGACATCACCCGCCAGCACGTCGACGCCATCGTCAACGCGGCCAACTCCTCCCTCCTCGGCGGGGGCGGCGTCGACGGCGCGATCCACCGCCGCGGCGGCCCCGCGATCCTCGAGGAGTGCCGCCGCCTGCGCGCCTCCCTCCACAGCGACGGCCTGCCCACCGGCCGGGCCGTCGCCACCACCGCGGGCGCCCTGAACGCCCGCTGGGTGATCCACACGGTGGGCCCGGTGTTCACCAGCGAGGAGGACCGCTCGGAGCTGCTGGCCTCGTGCTACCGCGAATCCCTCCGCGTGGCCGACGAGTTGGGCGCATGCACGGTCGCCTTCCCGGCCGTGTCCACCGGTGGCTACGGCTGGCCCCTGGACGACGGGGCGCGCATCGCCGTCGAGACGGTGCGGGCTGTGGAGACGGACGTCGAGGAGGTCGTGTTCGTCCTCTTCGACCGCTGGGCGTACGAGGCGTTCGCCTCGCAGGTGGGCTGACCCTCGTACGGTGCTGACGTGTGTGCTTGGCCGGGCCTCCGCCTGAGGTTGTCGTCGCGGCACGATCCACCACGGAGATTCGTGCTGTACGGCAGGATTCGGCCTTGGTCACATACGCGCAGGTCTTGTGGTGAGTCGTGCGGCTTATGAAGCGTGGAACCAGCAGTTCGGCGTTGCCGATGCGCCAGCCCGGTCGCCATCGCCGCGTCCACGGTGACTCCGACCGAGCTGATAACCGGTATGCAGGCGACGAGCAGGTCAAAGGGGAGGACGAAACCGGTGAGGCAAGAGGCGCTGAGGGCGAGGCCGATGGGTAAGTGCCGGGACAGCCCGGCCTCTGGCGAAGCAGCCGACGATATTCTTGCCGAAGATCTGGCGGCCGGATTCCACGTGGCGGTCATTCGGGGTCGGACCGGTCGACGTTCTCGGGGCTGGTGTCCGCCCGCATCGGCAGCCTCAGCGGCCGACCGTCGCGGTGAGCCCAGAGGTCACCGAGGACGACTTGGATGATGCCGGTGACGGGAATCGCCAGCAGGGCACCGAGGATCCCGGCGACTTCGGCGGCGATCAGGGTGGCCAGCAGCACGGTGAGGGGGTTGAGTTTCACCGTCCGAGACAGGATGACCGGCTGCAGGAGGTGGTTTTCGGCCTGCTGGTAGACGATGAAGAAGACGATGGCTCCGATGCCGGCCGGCAGGGAGTGGACGAACGCTGCTGCGGAGGCGACGACAGCCCCTATGGTGGCCCCCACCAGGGGAATGAGATCGGTCAGGGCGACGAAGAGGGCCAGCAGGCCGGCGAACGGCACTCCGGAAACCAGCAGCACGACGTAGGTCAGGAGCCCGCAGATGACGCTGATCAGCAAGTTTCCGGTCAGGTAGCCGTTGACGGTGCGGGCGCACGCGGCTCCGACGCGGCGTATGCGGGCCGCGGGTGCCTCGTCCACGAGGGCCAGGGACCGATCTATGGCCTTGGGGCCCTCCAGCACCATCAGATAGGCCAGGACGAAAATGGTGAGAGCGCCGGCCGCGGTGGTCGTGGTGCTGCGGATGAACTTCAAGGCGGGCGTGCTCAGTCCGGTGGCGAACGCGCGGATCTGTGCCTGATGCTGCTGGACATACTGCAGAGCGTGCGTCCGCTCCAGCAGGTTACCGACCGGCCCGCGGCCGGCCCGGGCGTCCCTGATCATCGCGGGCAGACGACCGGCGAACCGGCTTGCCTCCTGAGCCAGGGGGATGACGAACAGGGCGACCACCGCGCCGACGGCCGCGGCCGCGGCCAAGAAGACCAGCAAGGTGGCCACCGGCCGTCGGCACCTCGGCACCCGTCGCTGCAGCGCCTCGACCGCCGGATGAAGGGAGACGGCCAGGAACAACGCGATGACCGCCCAGATCAAGACCCGGCGAGCCTGCACCACCAGCTCGAGTACGACGTAGGTGGCGAGCACCAGGCCGATGGTGGCGAGGATGGTTCGCACCGGAACCGGACGTGCCGCCATGGGCACTGGGTGCCCAGCCCCGGTCACGGGAAACGAGGAGACCTCCTCGCCCGGTGAGCGGTGATTTCCCTGCGCTGCCGCACGTGCCGGCCTCTGGCACGAACTGCGGCAGGTCGCCGCCGGCCGCCAGGGGAGGAGGCGGACACAAGCAGCGGATGCCTCGGCCGTCCCCCATGAATCGCCCCCGAGGCGGCCGTGTCCGGCCACGGTGGCGCCGGCACCCATCGCTGGGCCGCCGATCACGTCCTGGGCATCGACCGCCTCGATCGGCCGGCGCCGGAGAAGGCCCCGGCCGGCTCTCATCCGTACGCCGCGGCTGAAGAGGACACCACGACAAGGGGAGCATCCAGACCGTTGGCCGGCACCTGAACGTCCCGACGAGCAGGCCGCGGAGCACCTCAAGGGCTTCCCGTTCCTCGCCCTTGACCCTGGCCTGGTGGCTGATGCCGTGCAGTGGGAGCGGTAGCGGGCCTTCTACGCGAGCGCGCTTCCGTGGCTCATCCACCTCCTGATCCGTGCGCCGTCCGACCCCGACGCACGCAGGTGGGGGATGCGGCGTCGGCCCGGCGGTGGAGGCGTTGCGGGGACCGGTCCAGGGCGCGGTGGACCTTGACGGCGGTGGCGGGTCGACCACGTACGTCCCAGGTGCGGATGCCCAGGCCGAGCTGCAAGCTGGTGCCGTAGGCCGTGACTGTCGAAGGAAGTGTCATGGTGGCGGTGGCCGCAGGTGCGATCGCCGGGCTGTCGGCCCGGCGGGGGACGGCGCCGTCAGCTGCGGGCGTGATCGCGGCAGCCCTGCTGCCGCCAGTGAGGTGCGCCGGGCCGATGAACGCGGCTGGTCGGCTCTTGCCGTGACCGAGAACGCGCCCCGACCGGTGGCCGCTGTGCGGCGGCCGTACCTGATCGTGAATCCGCGCTCGGGGGGAGGGAAGGCGGGCCGGTTCCGGATCGCGGAAAAAGCCCGTGCGTGGGGGGCTCAGGTTCTCCTGCTCGATCCTTCCCGGCCTCAGGACCTCGCGGTGGTCGCCCGACGCGCGGTGGAGGACGGTGCGGATCTGCTGGGGGTGGCCGGCGGAGACGGCACGCAGGCACTTGTCGCCGGGGTGGCCGCGGAGAGCGGTCTTCCTTTCCTGGTCGTTCCGGCCGGTACCCGCAACCACTTCGCGATGGACCTCGGCCTGGACCGTGCGGACCCCTCGGCCGCGCTGGAGGCTCTCACGGACGGCGTCGAGCTGCGTGTGGATCTCGGGTTCGCGGGCGAGCGGGTGTTCGTCAACAACGTGTCGTTCGGTGCGTATGCCGCCCTGGTGCAGGACCCGGCCTATCGGGAGGACAAGATCGGCACCACGGTGCGGATCCTCCCGGAATTCCTGGCCCGCCACCAGGGTCCGCACCTGGTGGTGCACACCGGGCTGCTCACCGTGGAGGGACCGGATGCCGTGCTGGTGAGCAACAACCCCTACCAGGCCGATGACCCGGCCGGGCTCGACAGGCGTGCGCAGCTGGACTCCGGGCTCCTGTGAGTCCTCGCCGCCAGGGCGGAGACGCCCGGCGAGACGGCCGCCCGCCTGCGAAGCGGGCAGACGCACGGTCTGACCCGTCTCGCCACACCTGACGACGTCGTCGTCCACGCCGACATCGCGGGGGTTCCCGCCGGGCTGGACGGCGAAGCCGTCACCCTGCCGACTCCCGTGCGGTGCCGGATCAGTACCCGGACGCTGCGGGTACGGGTTCCCCGCCATCGGCCGGGCGCAGCGCCCGCCGGGCGGCCGCCGGGCTGGGCCGCCGTCCGGCGGATGGCCTCAGCTGCCCGGCGAGCCGCTCATGGCCGTCACACCGGCTGACCGGAGCAGGCGGTGCGCCGGGAAGCACGTCGCAGCCGCGATCGTGGCGGACGGCGGTGCGCTGGGAGGTGATGCCGAGCGGCGCGCGGACGCCGAAGCGATCCGTTGCCCCACCGTCGGCGCGAGTTCACCACGCGGTCGTCCGCCGCCCGGCGGCGGACGACGCCGACCGGGGCTGTGCCGATCCGGGCGGGAAGTTCTTCGCCACTCGCCGCGGCCGGCCGCTCCGGTTCCGCCGATCAGTGCTGGGGGTGCGGACGGGCGTGGAACAGGGGTCGCCGCTGGGTGGTTGTGTCCGGTGCGAGATGGCCGATCTCGACACGCGTCCTGATGGCGCGGACCACCTCGGTCAGGCCGAGGACTATGGCCATGACGCCGACCACCAGGGTGAGTGTCGCGATCGAGGCGAACGGCATGATGATCATCACGATGCCTGCCATGGCACCGATGATGCCGAAGGCCACGTGCCAGCCGCGTGCCGGCATGTCCGGGGCGGAGGCCGCCGCAGCCGTCTCCAGGGTGCCGCGCAGCAGCCAGCTGAAGCCGATCCACAGGGCGAGCAGCAGGATCGACTGCAGGGTGCCCCGGAAGCAGATCAGTCCCAGCAGGATGGAGGCCGCGCCGGTGAGGAAGTGCAGTACGCGAAGATGTCGGCGGACGTGGACGCCGAAGGCGGCGGCGAGCTGGAAGACACCGGTGACCAGCAGATAGACGCCGAAGAGCACGCCGACGACTCGCAGGGTCGCGCCCGGCCAGACGAGGGCGAGGACGCCCAGGGCGATGGTGGCGAGGCCCATGGTGAGCAGGAGCTGCCAGCCGATGTTCGCCAGGGCGCCCATGCCTTCGACCAGGGGCGTCTCTTGCGTTTGCGGTGTCTCGCGCGTGCGCGGCTCGGTGCCGCGCGGGGGAACGGGACCTGCGGATTCGGAAGGAGATGTCATGACGCCTGCCTCCTTCTGGGAGCAGCGTGGTCACGTCAGTACACATTCATCGTCACCCGATCGGCCTCATGTCGCTCGGTGGAGACGGCGGGGGTTCGTGGCGCATGCGGTACTCCCCGAGCGAGCTTCTCCGACCCTGCTCAGCTCACCGGCACGGCAACCCTCCGGGGCAACAACCCTCACGGACCACGTGCCCGAGGGACTGCTACCGCGGCTCGACATCGCTTCGGCGGGCACCCACCTGCTTCACGAGAAATGATCTTGATGAGCGCGGGGTTGTGTCCCGAGGAGCCCATCCGTCTCCCCTGACCAGCGCATTTCGTCGGTTCCCCGCATGTGTGGGATTCGGCCGGGTGCCCTGCGTGTGCTGCTGCCGAAGGACCGGCCGGGGATCCCGCCGGAGCGCGTGCCCGGGCGCCCGGGAGCCGTGCGAGCAGGGGGCAACGGTTGACGGGTGACGAGTCCGACACCTGCAGGTCCCCTCCGACGGCCCCAGGGCGGGCGGCTCGGGCCCGCCACCGTCTCGGTGACAGACCGTCCGGGCCGACGCCGAAGAAGAAGCTGCCTGTCACGGCGGCCGTTCAGACGGGGACCTGTTGCCCCGGGGGCATGAAGTCCCCGGCCGACCCGTGCCCCTGGGTGAACCGTGGCAGGACGCGCGGACCGGTCGGCAACAGGTCGTGGACGATGCGTTCGGCGGGATGCCCGGCGTGGACGAGTCCGGCCGCCACCGCACGGACCATGTCCGGCGGCCCGGCGATCAGGGTGCGCCCCTCCGTGAGGGGGGTGCTCCGGGCCACCGCGTGGAGCAACCGGTCGTACCTGCCCCCGGTCGGCGCCCCGCCCGGCACCGGGACCACGGTCAGCCAGGAGTGGCGTTGTTCGAGACCCGTCGGATACCCGAGGTCGTAGAGGTCGGACAGCGAGTCGGCGCCCAGGAAGAGCTGTACGCGGCGGCGCACACGGTGTGCGGACGACCGCCGCACGCTGCTGTCCAGCTCCTGCAGCAGTGCCTTCATCGCGGCCCAGCCGGTGTCCCGGACGACCAACCGCAAGGTGTCCAGGGGCTCCGCGTCGAGCGTCAGGCAGCCCTTCGGCGGCCCGAGCCGTACCTCGTCCCCGGGTGCGGTGTGGCGCACCAGCATCTCGCTGACCCCGCCGGGGCCACTGCGCCGGACGTGCAACTCGAGCTCCCCGTCCGGACCGGGCCCGTCGGCCAGGTAGTACGGACGCCAGGTGTGCGGCAGCCGGGCGGACTCCAGCGTGGTGTACTGGCCGGCCCGGTACCGGAACGTCTCGTGCGGCAGGAGGCGGAGCACTGCCAGGTCCGGCCCGTACAGCCGATGGGAAGTCACCGTGGCGCGCCAGCACGGCGGTTCGTGCAGTGCGGCCTCCGCGCCCCGGACCATGGCGGTGACGCCGAGCTGCAGCATCCGCATCCAGGCCTGCTCGAGCCCGGGGCTCCAGTACTCGCCCGCACGGCTCCGCAGCGCTTCGCGCAACGCGTCCTTGAACGCCGTGTACTGCGCAGGGCGTACGCCGAGTTTGCGGTGGTCGCGGCCGAGCCGGGTGAAGGCCCCGGTGATCTCCTCAGGGCGGTGCAGGTTCTCGATCAGGTACCAGAACGCCCGCGCCAGATGAGCCTGTTGGAACGCCATCGCGTCGGGGAAGAGCGACCGCAGTGAGGGGTGCCGTGCGAACAGCGCCTGGTACAGGTCGTCGATCAGCTCGTCGAGCGGAGCCACCAGGTCCAGGTCACGCAGGATGATCTGCTGGTCCGCGGCCGCGTCGTACGTCTCTTCGGCCGGGGGACGGCCGCCACGGCTGCCACGGCCGATGTCCGGGGCGCTCCCGGGGGAGAGCAACCGCTGACGCAGCCGCATCGCGTCGTGCCGGGCGAGGAGTGTGTGGTACGTCCTGTCTTCCACGCCCATGGTCAGCGGACCCTTCCCGTCTCGGGCCCGACGACGGGTATCCGCACGGAGCCGGGTCCGGTCCGGCCCCGATCGGCGACCGGACCGGGAGCCCACCGGTCCGGTCGGCGCGAGGCCCTCACCGGGAGCGGACAGAAGAGTCGGGACATGGCTGGGCTCCTTGAGCGACGTGTCGAGGGGGTGAGGCGGCTCGACAACGAACAGAGGCCGAACCGCCGGTTTCCGGCGGGAGGAAACGCAGGTCAGTATGGCATCAGGGACATATGCCCCAAGGGCCCCGGGGGGCAGGGACGTTGGGCCCTGGCAGAAGGGGAACAGGTGTGCACACCTGACGGGTGCGCACACAGGCGGAGAATTCCCGCCTTCCGGCTCTCGGCGACGTTCAGTCCCGGGTTGCGAGCTGAAGCTCGGGAGGCCTCAGCCCTCGCCCAGCACTGCGCCGAAGTCGGGAAGCCGGCCCAGGAAGTGGTCCCCTGAGCTTTTGCCATGGTCAGGGTTCTGATAAGTCTTTCGGAGGGGTACGGGCGGCATGCCCGTAGCGGCGCCCGCGGGCGCCCGCAGGGAGGACGCACATGGGCACCACCATGCACGACGAGGTCATCGCCGCCGAGCAGAAGGCGGTGGACCACGCGTACGACTGCTACACCGCGAGGCTGGCCGAGATGACCGGGGCATCGGCCGCCACGGCATCGGCGAGCGGGAAGGACGGCATCGCCAACCGCAAGGAGGCGGAGGCGCGGGCCGCGGCGTACGGCGGACTCGGTGACGAGGCACTGGTCTTCTCCCGTGTCGACGCGCCGGAGGAGCCCGGCGGAAACCCCCGTCCCTGGTACATCGGCCGACGGGTCGTCCACGACTCCGACAAGGAACTCGTGGTCCTGCTGTGGACCAGCCCGCTCGCGAAGAGGTGGGCCGAGGCCCTGCCCGAGGCTCCAGGGGAGGTGTCCCTGCGGCGGCAGCTGCGCTGTGTGCAGCGTGTCGTCAAGGGCTACTTCGACGAAATCGCCGCCGTGACCGTTTCTCCGCCCGCTCTCGTTCCGCCTCCGCGGCCGGCCGCGGACGACATGATCGAGGCCGACAGTCAGGCGGCTGCAGCCGAGACGCCTCTCGTGGTCCCCCCGGAGCCGGGCGCGGAGCAGCGCGAGAAGCGCCGGCCGTCCCGGACACCGGGCGACGTCGCCCGCATCCAGCGCCGTAAGCCGCCGCAGCCGGACGACTTCCTGCTGCGCGAGCTGCAGCGCTCGCGCAGCGGCCGGATGCGGGACATCGTCGAGACCATCCGTCGCGACCAGATGGACCTGGTCACCGGTTCCCCGTCCGACATCCTCGTCGTGCAGGGCGGTCCGGGTACCGGTAAGTCCGCCGTCGGTCTGCACCGGGTGACCTGGCTCGTCAACAACGAGCACTTCAAGGCCCAGGACATCCTCGTCATCGGTCCCCACCAGAGGTTCCTCGACTACGTCGGCCAGGTGCTGCCCACCCTCGGCACGCGCGACGTCAACGCCGTCCAGTTGAACCGCCTGTGGGACGGCGAGATCCTCGGCACCGACACCCCGCAGGCGCGGCGGGTGAAGTCCGACGAGCGCATGGCGGCCGTGCTGCGGCGCCGCGTCGAGAGCGCCTGCCGTCCCGAGGCACTCGACGACCTCACCACCGCACCCTCCTACGAGGGCGACGAGCCGGCCGTCGTCGTCACCGCCGGCAGTACGACGCTGCGCGTGCCGAAGTCCGAGGTCCTCGCGCTCCTCGACGAGGTACGCGACGGCGAGGGCCCCTACCGGCAGCGCCGCGACCGCTTCCGCAGTCTGTTCGTCGACCGCCTCCTGCAGGAACTGACCGCGGTCGCCCCGCGCCGCGGCCAGGACGGCACGATCCGCCGTGACCTCGAACGCAACCGCCGCGTCGAGCGGCTCGTCGAACGCCTCTGGCCGTCGCCCGGTGCGAGGGAGGCCCTGCGCAGCCTCTACGACTCGCCCGACCTCCTGCGCGCCTGCGCGGACGGCATCCTCGACGGCGACGAGCAGGCAGCACTCCACCGGCCACGGGCCGCCACCGCCGACGCCGATCCCTGGACCCTCGACGACCGCGTCTGCCTCGAAGAGCTCCGGTTCCTCATCGACGGGGAGACGCCCCGGCGCTACGGGCACATCGTCGTCGACGAGGCCCAGGACCTCACCCCGCTGCAGGCCCGCGCGCTGCGCCGCCGCTGCGCCGTCGGCGGCTCCATGACCGTCCTCGGCGACCTCGCCCAGGCCACCGGCCCCCACACCCACCTCAGCTGGGACCCTCTCGGCACCCTTCTGTCCGACCACGGGGACTGGCGGGTCGCCGAGCTGAACACCAGCTACCGAGTGCCGGCCGAGATCATGGAATTCGTCGCACCCCTCGCCCGCGCGGTCGCTCCCGGACTGCCGTACCCGCAGGCCGTGCGAGAGGCGGGCGAGGACGCCGTACGGACCGTGGCGACCGAGCCGTGGAAGCTCCTCGACGACACCGTCGCCCACGCGACCCGGCTGGCCGGCACCAGCGACGGGAGCACCCGGCGCTCCGTCGCCGTCATCGTCCCCGACGACTCGCACTGGCTCGACGAGATCAGCCGCCACCTCGAGCAGGGCGACGACAGCACGGGCACGGACCGCGAATCGGTGTCCGTCCTGGCCGCCGCCCAGGCCAAGGGCATGGAGTACGACCACGTCCTGGTCATCGAGCCCGCCGTCATCGCCGACCGGGGCCCGGCCGGCCTGCGGCAGCTCTACGTCGCGCTGACCCGCAGCACACAGAGCCTGACCGTGCTGCACACCTCGCCGCTCCCGGAGGTGCTCACGAACACGGACACCGTCCCCCGACCCCCCTCCACCGAGACGGGATCCGGCACGGAAGCGGACGACGTTCCCGAGATCGGCGCCGACATCCGCGTCCGGGTCCTCGGCCCCGGCCCGGGCGGCCGCTACAAGGTGAAGGCGCTCTCTCCGGAGACCGACCGCCCGCTCGTCCTGACCGTCAGGCACGGTTCCGCCCCTCCCCGCCCGGGCGACGAACTCGACTGCTGGGTCTTCGCCAACGAGACCGGCCACAGCGTGCTCACCGCCGACCGGCGGGGCCGCCAGCCCGTCTCGCCGAAGATGGCCGAACGCTACGCGGCCGCGCTCGGCGTGCTCGACGACCTGGTGGCCGGCGACGAAGACGTACTCGACGGTGCCCGCGCCCGGCTGTCGGACCTTCAGGGCATGGCCAACCGCATCCTCCGCCGCGACCAGGCGGACTGGGTGGACGTCCACCACGTCCTCGGCTCCCCGGACCGGCAGCGCCTCGGCATGCTGCGCGACCTCGCGTCCCGCACCCACCGTGCGCTCAAGGACAGCACCCTGGACACCGGCCGGCTGCGGACCGAACTCGCGGAATCCGGCTGGGCCGAGGCGCTGGCCGAAGCACGGCAGACGCTCCGCACCCGCCTCGCCGACGCCGCGGAAGAGGCCCCCGAGAACACCACCGACCCCGCCACCCATGAGCCAGAGCAGTCCGAGCAGCCCGAACAGTCCGAGCGCTTCGAGCAGAAGGAAACCGAACCCGTGACCACCGTCGAAGAAGCACCCGCCGGACCGGCCGTGACCACGAAGGAAGGCTTCCTGCGCGCCCTGGAGACCTCGGCCGCCGCCGACCGCACCTGCAAGAAGCACGAGGCGGTGCGCCACGCACTGAAGTCGGAGCTGCTGTGGGCGGACCTCCAGCCGACCGACTCCCCGGTCGTCGACGTCTCCTGCGACACGGACCGAGGCCTGTTCGTCTACGAGGTCCTGGGCGCCGGCCGCTCCGCCTACGAGGACCTCCGCTCGGGGGCGACCCGCCTCCTCGAGATCAAGCACACACTGTCCGCGCCGGCCCACAGCCTCTACCTGGTCCTGTGCGAGCCGCCTGCCGAGGACTGGGCCGCCGACACCGTACGTGACGTCTTCGGCGTCCGTGTTCTGTGGCGGACTCCCAGCAGCTGGGGCGGCGCCGACCCCGACACCGCCCTGGGCCGTCGCCCGGAGTGAGCACCTTCCGTCGTCCCCGCCGTTCGCGGTGGGGACGACACCGGCCCGGCGGGCGGGGTCAGTTCGTGGCGCCGTCCTTCGCCGCGAGCACGATCTGGGTCTGGGTGGTCTGCCCCACCAGTCGGTCCTCGTCGTCCCGCAGGTCGGTCTGCACGACGACGAGGGTGCCGCCGACGTGCAGGGGGCGGGCCGTGGCGTGGACCCGCCCGGAGGCCACTCCCCGCAGGAAGTTGGTCTTGGACTCGACCGTGGACGTCCCGGCGCCCGGCGGGAGGTTGAGGTAGGCGCAGACCGCGCCGACGGAGTCGGCCAGCGCCATCAGGGCTCCGCCGTGCAGGATTCCGCCCGCGGTGCAGGCCTCCGGGGACCAGGGCAGACTGCCTGTGGTCCGGCCGGGGGCGACCTCGTGGAGTTCGATGCCCAGCTGTGTCGCGAAGGGCATGGCCGCCAGGAGGGTGGCGGGGCTGAGGGCTGCCGTCTCGGAAGGGGGCATGGCGTGCTGCCTTTCGGGATCGGGTGAGTGCTCTCGGGCGCACGGTGAAGATCGTGTGGTGTACCAACCGTCAGTGTTACAGCATGTGTTGGGAAAACTGAATCAACGGACGAGAACGGGCCACGTCCGCGTCGCGGGCACCTCGTCTGCTGCGTCCGGCTGTGGCGCCCCCGTCCGGTCATGCCCGGGCGATCGCCAGGACGGCATTCTGATCTTCGAACCCGCAGGAGTTGCTGAGCGCCAGGTCGAGAACGTCTTCCTTGGGCGACCGTGCCACCTCGATGTCTATGCGGGGTCAAGCACGCGGCTGACCTCGGTACGCCGGTAGCCCATAGTGTGGGGTCCTCGTGGAACTGTCACGGGGACTCCCCTTTCGCACACTCACCGCGCAGGCCGTCACGTCCAACCGAAGCGGCCTCCTGGAAAGGCAACCTCCCTGTGCTGATCGCAATCGCTGCCCTGGGCATCACGGGCTTCTGCCTCACTCTCTGGTGCTCGGTCACCGTTGCCCGGATGCGAGACCTCCCCACATGGCGTAGATACCTCCCCTTGGCCCTCTTCCTGATCGCGACCACCGCCAGCCTGCTGCGTGCCGTCGACATTCCACAGATCGCCAACGCCGTCGCGTTCCCTCTCAACCTTGCCGCCCTCGTGCTGTCACTGCGCGAAATTCGCGCCCGCCGAGGCACCCGCACCGGCCTCCGCACCAACTGAAACCCGCGGGAGGGCGAGGCTGCGGGTGCTGGAGCGGGGCTCGGCTCGGAGCGAGGCAGCGAAGCAGTTCGTGCTGGATGTCGAGTAGTCGTGAGAGGTTCGGTGGGGCAACGAGGGGCGCTGCCCCACCGGAGGTTCAGACGCGCGAGTCGGCTGCCAGCGCCGTGAACGCCGACCAGGCGCCGAAGGAGACGGCCAGGGAGTGTCTCCGGGTGTCCTTCGAGTCGCGGACA
The DNA here is from genome assembly GCF_052246875.1 of Streptomyces sp. GDS52. Taxonomy (NCBI): domain Bacteria; kingdom Bacillati; phylum Actinomycetota; class Actinomycetes; order Kitasatosporales; family Streptomycetaceae; genus Streptomyces; species Streptomyces sp. GDS52. Next base: position 869,122 of record NZ_CM125966.1, on the reverse strand, counting down.
AGGACTGTCTCGGTCCGCACGGCGACCTCGATGCAGTTGTCGCCAGAGCTGCCGCTGTAACTGCTCTTGGACCAGGTCAGTTCAGTGGTACTCATAGTGCTCCTCGCATCTGCTCCAGCAGGCTTGCTGTGGCTTCGCGGCCGAGGGCCTGCGAACGCAGCTTGCCATAGCGTTGGAGCATCGCGCTGACGTCTTTCGGTGACGTGATCAAGATGCTTGACTGCTGACCTTCGGAGTAGCCCACCCACTCATGCTGAGGTGTCTCCGCCAGGTACATCAGGCCGTCGATCCCGGCGTGATCGTACTGCCGCAAGGGCATCACCTGGATCTCCACGTTCCGTCGAACGCCTTCCTTCAGCAGGTGGTCCAGCAACTGACGCGCGACCTCTGGTCCGCCCATGTGCCGTTCAAGAAGAGCCTGTTCGATGACAAAGCTGAAGGCTGTGTTCGGCCGCTCGGTCAGGAGCTGTTGCCGTTCCAGGCGCGCGGTGACCTGGCGTTCGATCTGATCCTCCGAGAGGGGTGGCAGCCGCCGCTCGAAGATGGCCCTGATGTACGGCTCAGGCTGCAACAACCCCGGAATCGCCCGGCACTCGTACGCATACAGCGAGATGGCCTCCTCCTCGATGCCCGCCCACTGCCGGAACCAGGACGCCAGCCCCGCCTTGCGGGTCAGGCTCCGTGCCGCCGCTGCCAGGACGCGTGCCGCGGTCGCGCCCAGAATCTCCTCCGAGCGGTCCAGCAGGTCCCGGGGCGGGAAGCGCTTCCCCTGCTCGATCTTGGCGATGTACGCAGTCGAGTACCGCACCAGCGGTGCGAACTGCTCCTGCGTCAGGCGGGCTTCTTCCCGTAGGACTTTGAGGACCGCGCCGAAGGTCTTCAAGCTGTCCGAGAGTTCCGGCTCGCAGTTCCCGCCCCCGCCCGCCCCGCCGCCGTTGTCCGTCGCCATCGCAGCCGCCTTCCCCTGTGCCGCCGGGCCTCGTTGTCCGTGCCGGACCCGAACGCGTGCCGTGCCATGTGCCGGGCGCGCTGCGCCACGCTCGGCACGCACATCGTCACGCACGGCGAGCAGTCCGGTCCAGCGTGTGCACCAGTACAGCGGGAGCTGTATCAGGGGCGGACCTGCCGACGGGGCGTCAGCAACCAGCAGGCTGGCCCTCATGCAAGCTCCTCACACCCCGACGCCGGCTCCGGCGCGCTCCTTCGCACAGCGCTTCTCCGCCACCCGGCGCGGTGCGCGCCTCGCCCGGCTGCTCGCCGCGCACCAACTCACCGAGTGGGGCCTCCCGCACGGCACCGAAGTGCACGACACCGTCGTCCTCGTCGTCGGGGAGCTCACCGCGAACGGGGTTCTGCACGGCCGCGTCCCGGGGCGGGACTTCGCCCTCCGTCTCGTCCACGACGACGGCAAGGGCCTGATCCGGATCGAGGTGTCCGACACCCATCCCGCCCTGCCGGCGCGCAGGGTCCCCGGCACGGACGAGGGCGGTGGTCGTGGGCTGGTTCTCGTCGACGCGCTCGCCGTCGACTGGGGTGTACGCGACCGCCCGGGGCCCGGAAAGACCGTATGGGCCGAGTGCGCGACGGCACCCCGGAGCCTCACGTGACCCTCGGCGCCTCACCCGGGGCTGCGGTGGGAAGAGGGGCCGGCTGGAGTGAGGGGAGGGTCAGGTGCCACCAGTCGGTGAGGCGGTCGGGGACGGTGGCCGCGCCCTCGAGCGCCTCGGTCAGGGAGCAGAGGCCGAAGAACGCGCGGACCAGGGTGCGGGCGGTGCGGGCGGGGCGGACGTGGGGCGCCAGGTGGCCGGTGCTGCGCGCCTGGGCGAGGAGGCGGGTGGTGGCGGCTGTCCACAGGAGGAAGGGGTTGGGGAGCGCGGTGTTGACGGTCTCGCGTTCGGCCCACAGGCGTGCGCCCGCGCGCGTGACGGGGTCCCCGGAGAGGGCGTGGGCGATGTCGTAGCTCAGGGCGACGAGACGCTCCAGCGGCGGGACCGTCTCGTCCGTGTACCGTGCGGTGAGGTCCGGCCAGGTGGCGAAACGGTCCTGGACCACGGCGAGGGCGATGCCCTCCTTGCTGGCGTAGTGGAAGTAGACCGAGCCGCTGGTCCGCCCCGACCTGCTGCTTATGTCGTTGACGCTGGTGCCCGCGTAGCCGCGTTCGGCGAAGAGGAAGGCGGCTGCTTCCAGGAGTGCTCTGCGGGTTGCTCTGGCCCGTTCCTGCAACGTCCTGTCCACCTTCGCTCAATTTCTCCGACAACGACGAATGTAGTGCGCCCGCGTACGCCGGGAGCAAATAAGGGTCACGCTCACGCGGTAATTACGCATTTCTTTCGAGGATGAACGCGGGCGAGTGGTAATGGGGCCGGTCCGCTGTTGTTCCGGCCTCGCGCGGTGGCTGTGCGGTCCGGCGCCGCCGGCGCGGGCTGCCCAGTGAATATGCCTCAACTTCCGCATGGTGGAGCCTCGTTGACGGATCGTACTTCCGGCCGGCCCGGTCGGGGTCCGTGAGGCCATACACCCCGGTCACCCTCACCGTCGATAACTCCTTGTGGTCATTGCCGCACCCTCCGGAGCGGAAATAACGTAACGGTCGTGATGTTTCCGTTTATTGCCGAACGTCAGGAATGCGCGCAATTCCGTATTCCGGTTGCTCCCTGACGTGCGCCGATCTGTGGCGCACCCGGCACGAGACACCGTCAGACCCGGATCGCGGTCACGCCGCGTGTGACCGCCCGCCCCTTCAGGAGGCAGCTGTGACCACTCCGGTACACCCTCTGCTCGACTGGTCCCCCGAAGCAGTCGTCTTCGACTGCGACGGCACGCTGATGGACAGCGAACGCCACTGGCAGGAAGCCCGCCGCCTGGCCTTCCGGAACTTCGGGCTCCAGGCCCCGCCGGGGTTCGCGGAGCAGGCCAAGGGCGTGCACTACGCCGACTGCGGGCGGCTGATGGCGGAGTCGGTGCGCAAGCCCGAGCTGACGGCCGACCTGACCGCGTCGCTCCTCGCGAACTTCCTGTCCCTCGTCGCCGACGACCCGGTGACGATGCCGGGAGCCGTCGAACTGGTCCGGTTGCTCTCCAGCCGGCTGCCCCTGGCGGTGGCCAGCAACTGCCCGCTGGAGGTGGTCGAGGAGAGCCTCGCCCGGGCCGGACTGCGGGAGCGCTTCCGGCACGTCGTCGTTCCGTCCGGGGCGCCGCGGGAGGCGGACGGCCCGGGCGGGGCGCCCGCGGCGGAGGCGGTGCGGCCCAAGCCGTGGCCCGACGTCTACGCCGAGGCGGTCCGGCTGTGCGGGGTCCGCCCCGAGCGGGCGCTGGCGGTCGAGGACTCCCTGACCGGTGTGGAGTCGGCCCGCCGGGCCGGACTGCGGGTGCTCGGCGTCGGCCCCCGGCCGGACGACGGGGACGAGGGCGGGGCCGACCTGTGGGTGCCCTCCCTGGACGACCCCGAGCTCCTGACGTGGGCCCGGACCCGGGTGACCGGGCCGGCCCCGGACAGTGGAAGCAGCGGAAGCAGTGGAAGGGGCCAGGGCCCGTCGTGAGGGCACCGTCCGGCCCGCGACACCCGGCGGGGCCCTCCGGCGGCGGGCGTCAGTCGGTGAGGCCCAGGGCGCCCGCCGCCTGGATGGCGAGCCACACCTCCGTGAGCGCGCCGGTGGAGGACAGGTCGCGGCCGGAGAGGACGCCGAAGCGGCGCAGGCGGTAGGCGAGCGTGTTCGGGTGGATGTGCAGCGCCGCCGCGGCGGTCTCGGTGCGGCGGTCGCGCTCCATCCAGGTGCGGACGGAGACCAGCAGCTGGGAGTCGTGGGCCGCGTCGTAGCGCAGCACCTCGCCGAGCACGTGGTCGACCAGCGCGTTCAGCACCGCGGGATCCTCGGGCAGCCAGCGGCCCGTCGCGTCGGCGCCGTACCGGACCAGCGGGCGGCCCGACTCGACCGCCTTCGCCACCGCCCACAGGGCCTCGCGCTGGGCGACCTTCAGGGCCGCGCCGGGACGGAAGGGGCGGCTCATCCCGGCCGCCACGGCCGGCAGCCCGCCGACGGCGTCGGCCAGCTCCGGAGCGCCGAGCACATAGCGGTCTCCGCCGCGGGTGAGCAGCAGGTGGGGGTGGTCCTCGAGGCAGTGCAGCAGCGCCTCGTCGGGGGTGTGCCGGACGACGAACAGGGCAGCGTCGCCCTCGATGGAGTGCCGGGCGAGCCGGCGGCGGGCGGCCGCCGGGTCGAGCACCTCCTGGAGCAGCTCCGCCAGGGTCTCGGCGCCCTCGCGGCGCAGCGTCTCGCGCTCGTTGCGCACCATCGCCACCTGCAGCGCCGCCACCGTGGCGATGTGCTGGACGACCGCCAGACCGGCGGGCTGGGCGCCCTGCCGCTCGTACGCCACCAGGAAGCCCGCCGGGCCGCCGGGCGCCGGCACGGGCAGGACGAAGCCGCCGGGGACGGTCGGCGGGGCGTCCACCGAGGAGGGCAGGACGTCCGGGTCGGGGGTGGGCACCCCGGGCAGCAGCGGGCGGCCCTGCGGGGTGCAGAGGTACACGTCGTACCCGGACAGACGTTCGAGGCGGCGCAGGAGTGACGGCGTGTCGAGGTCCTCGGCGACCAGCCAGCGCAGCGAGCCGAAGACCTGCAGCTGTGCGCCCAGCCGGTGCCGCGCGTCGTCCTGCACCGCAGCGGCGACCTCCTGGGACACCGCGATGAACGGAACGGCGAGCGGTACCTCCAGCACCGGGAAGTCCCGCTCCTCGGCCGTCCGGAAGAAAACGTCGTGCAGCGGGGGCGTGTGCAGCTGCGCCGACAGGGCCAGCGCGGAGACCCCGGCGTCGTCCAGCAGCTCCAGGAAACGGCGCTGCCCGGCGGCGCTCCGGGGGATCGCGAGCCCCGTCGTCATGATGACCTCCGCCCCCAGCAGCCAGGGCGTCGGGTCGTCCAACTCGCATACGTGCGCCCACGATACGGAGCGGCCGAGGCCGTTGCGGCCCGCCTTCACCGACAGCTGGAGGGCGGGGAAGGAGAGCAGATCCTCGACGGTGAGTTTGTCGGTGGCCACATATATGAGGCTATCTCTCTGTGATTGCCACCATTGTCGCAGGTCAGCAAGGGGCTCAGACTGTGGAGCCGTCCCCCGGCACGAACGGCAGGTGAAGAGCCCATGGCGACCTCGGTCACCGAAATCGAGACTCATGGTGTCGAGCAGATCCCGGACGAGGACCGTACGGCCCGTCCGCTCGACCTGTTCCGGCTCGCCTTCGGCGGCGCCAACACCTTCGCGACGTGCGTGCTGGGTTCCTTCCCCATCCTGTTCGGCCTCTCCTTCTGGCAGGGGCTCGCGGCGACCGTGCTCGGCCTGGTGGCGGGCGCTCTGCTGCTCGCGCCGATGGCGCTCTTCGGACCCGCCAACGGCACCAGCAACTCCGTCTCCTCCTCCGCCCACCTGGGAGTGCACGGAAGAGTCGTCGGCTCCTTCCTCGCGCTGCTCACCGCGGTCGCCTTCTTCTCGATCTCGGTGTGGTCCTCCGGCGACGCCCTGGTCGGCGGCGCGCACCGGATGCTGGGGGTGCCCGAGTCGACACTGACGTACGCCGCGGCGTACGCGGTCTTCGCCGGTCTGGTGCTCGTGGTCTGCATCTACGGCTTCCGCTTCATGCTGCTGGTCAACAAGATCGCCGTGGTGGCGGCCTCGGCCCTGTTCGTGCTGGGGGCCTTCGCCTTCGCCGGCGACTTCGACCCCGGCTACGCGGGCGCCTTCGCCTCGACCGCCGACCCGCTGTTCTGGCCGTCCTTCATCGGCTCCGCGCTGATCGTGCTTTCCAACCCGGTCTCCTTCGGCGCGTTCCTCGGCGACTGGTCCCGCTACATCCCGGCCGCGACGCCCCGCCGGCGGGTGATGGGCGCCGCGTTCCTGGCCCAGATCGCCACCCTGCTGCCGTTCGTCTTCGGTCTGGCCACCGCGTCGGTCATCGCCACCCAGGCCGGGAAGTACTTCGACCCGGCCGCGCCCAACTACGTCGGCGGCCTGCTCGCGATCGCGCCCGGCTGGTACTTCCTGCCGCTCTGCCTCATCGCGCTGATCGGCGGCCTGTCCACCGGCACGACCGCGCTGTACGGCACCGGACTGGACTTCTGCAGCGTCTTCACCCGCTTCAGCCGCGTCCAGGCGACGATCCTCATCGGCGTCCTGTCCATCGGGTTCATCTTCGTCGGCCGGTTCTGGCTGAACCTCACGCAGTCGATCTCCACCTTCGCCACCCTGATCATCACCTGCACCGCGCCGTGGATGATCGTGATGGCCCTCGGCTACGTCACCCGCCGGGGCTGGTACGACCCGGAGGCGCTCCAGGTCTTCAACCAGCGCCGCACGGGCGGGCGCTACTGGTTCAGCCACGGCTGGAACTGGCGCGGCCTGGCCACCTGGCTGGTCTCCGCCACGGTGGCCCTGCTCTTCACCAACCTGCCCGGCCAGTTCGTCGGACCGCTCGGCAACCTGGCCGACGGCATGGACATCTCGCTGCCGGTCGGCCTGGTCCTCGCGGCGGTGCTCTACCTGGCCCTCCTCGCCCTGTTCCCCGAGCCGCGCGGGGTGTACGGACCGGCGGGACCGCGCCTCGTGCGGGCCTCCGACGCCGAGGTCCTGCCGATCAGCGGCGACCCGCAGGAGACGCCGGAGGCACCGGCGGAGCCGGCACCGGTCGGCTGACCCGTCCGACGGCCATGGAAGGTCCGGCGGTGGGCCCGGAAGACGGGGGCGACCTCCGCGAGGTCGTCCCCGTCCTGGTGGGTCCTGGTGGACGCATCCGGCACCGCCTCGGACGGCATAGGCGAGACCGACCGAGGTTCATGACGGATTCCTGCGAGACCCCGCCCGCTCCGTCCCCGATGCTGGACCCATGCAGAAGGGGATGCACACCGACACCGAACGCTGCGTGCGGGCCGTCCGGTCCAAGGACGCGCGGTTCGACGGCTGGTTCTTCACCGCCGTCCTGACCACCGGCATCTACTGCCGGCCCAGCTGTCCGGCGGTACCGCCCAAGCCCGAGAACATGGTCTTCCAGCCGAGCGCGGCGGCCTGCCAGCAGGCGGGATTCCGGGCCTGCAAGCGGTGCCGCCCCGACACCAGCCCCGGATCCCCGGAGTGGAACCAGCGCGCCGACGCAGTGGCCCGCGCCATGCGGCTGATCGCCGACGGGACCGTGGACCGGGAGGGCGTGCCCGGCCTCGCCGCCCGGCTCGGCTACAGCACCCGGCAGGTGGAACGCCAACTGCTCGCCGAACTGGGCGCCGGCCCCCTCGCCCTCGCCCGGGCCCAGCGCGCCCAGACCGCGCGGCTGCTCATCGAGACGACGGCCCTGCCGATGACGGAGATCGCCTTCGCCGCCGGGTTCTCCTCCGTCCGCTCCTTCAACGACACGGTGCGCGAGGTCTTCGCCCTCGCCCCGAGCGACCTGCGTGCCCGTGCGCCGCGGCGCACTCCCGGCACCCCCACGAGCGCCCCCGGCGGCACTCCCGGCGCGCTGTCCCTGCGCCTGCCGTTCCGCGCCCCGCTCAACCCCGACAACCTCTTCGGCCACCTCGCCGCGACCGCCGTACCCGGCGTGGAGGAGTGGCGGGACGGCGCCTACCGGCGCACGCTGCGGCTGCCGTACGGGCACGGCGTCGTGGCCCTGGCCCCGCGGCCCGACCACATCGCCTGCCGCCTCACCCTCACCGACCCGCGCGACCTCACCGTCGCCATCAGCCGCTGCCGCCGGCTGCTCGACCTGGACGCCGACCCGGTGGCCGTCGACGACCGGCTGCGCACCGACCCGGTGCTCGCACCGCTGGTCGACAAGGCGCCCGGCCGCCGGGTCCCGCGTACGGTCGACGAGGCGGAGTTCGCCCTCCGGGCCGTGCTCGGCCAGCAGGTCTCCACGGCCGCCGCCCGCACCCACGCGGCCCGGCTGGTCGTCGCGCACGGCGAGCCGGTGGACGACCCGGACCCCGAAGGCGGCCTCACCCACCTCTTCCCGCCGCCCGAGGCACTGGCCGACCTGGATCCCGAGACCCTGGCCATGCCCCGCACCCGCCGCACCACCTTCACCACCCTGGTCCGCCGACTCGCCGACGGCGACCTCCGGCTGGGCGTCGGGAGCGACTGGCCCGAGACCCGCGAGAAACTCCTCGCCCTGCCCGGCTTCGGCCCCTGGACGGCCGACGTCATCGCCCTGCGCGCCCTGGGCGACCCCGACGCCTTCCTCCCCACCGACCTCGGCATCCGCCGCGCCGCCCGCGAACTCGGCCTGCCGTCCACCCCGGCCGCGCTCACCGCACGCGCGGCGGCCTGGCGGCCCTGGCGGGCGTACGCGGTCCAGTACCTGTGGGCGACGGACGACCACCCGATCAACTTCCTGCCGGCCTGAGGAAACCCTGAAGAAACTCCGAGGAAACCCTGAGCAACAGAGAGTCACCGCCGATGAAACAGCACACTGTGATCGACAGCCCCTACGGCCCCCTGACGCTCGTCGCCGAGGACGGCGTCCTGTGCGGCCTCTACATGACCGACCAGCGCCACCGCCCCCGGGAGGAGACCTTCGGAGACCGAGACGACACCGTCTGCCCCGCGGCGAAGGAACAGCTGAAGGCCTACTTCGCGGGCGAGTCGAAGGAGTTCACCCTCGAACTGCGCCTGCACGGCACCCCGTTCCAGCGCCGCGTCTGGGAGCAGCTGACACGCATCCCGTACGGCGAGACCCGTTCCTACGGACAGCTCGCCGATGCCCTCGGCAACCCCCAGGCCTCCCGCGCGGTCGGCCTCGCCAACGGCCGCAACCCGATCGGCATCATCGTCCCCTGTCACCGCGTCATCGGTGCGAGCGGAGGCCTCACCGGCTACGGCGGAGGCCTGGCGCGCAAGCAGCGTCTGCTGGACTTCGAGCGGGGGACGGCCCTGTTCTGAGCGGCGATCCGGGCTAGGCCGCGATCCGGCCGAGCAGCGCGGGCAGGGCCGTGCCGATCGGCTCCCGGATGATCTCGTCGGCGCGGTCGTCGTAGGGCGTCGGCTCGGCGTTGACGATGACGAGCCGGGCGCCGTGGTCGGCGGCGACGCCCGCGAGGCCGGCGGCGGGATGGACCTGGAGGCTGGTGCCGACGGCGATGAAGACGGTGCAGGCCTTGCTGATCGCGAGTGCGTCGCCGAGCACCACGGGGTCGAGCCGCTCGCCGAACATCACCGTCGCCGACTTGAGGATCCCGCCGCACACCAGGCACGGCGGGTCCTCCTCGCCGGCCTCGACCCGGGCGAGCGCGTCCTCCATGGGGCTTCGGGCATGGCAGTGAGTGCACACCACACCGCGTACCGTGCCGTGCAGCTCGAGCACCTTGCGGGCCGGCATGCCGGCGAGCTGGTGCAGCCCGTCCACGTTCTGCGTGATCACCCGCACCGGCACCCCGGACCGCTCCAGCTCGGCCACGGCCCGGTGCGCGGCGTTCGGCTCGGCCGCGAGCGCGCGGTTCTTGCGCCGCATCCGCCAGGACCGGCGGCGGATGTCCGGGTCGCCCATGTAGTACGCGTACGTCACGAGCTTCTCGGCCTCCGGATCCCGCCGCCACAGCCCGTTCGGGCCTCGGTAGTCGGGGATCCCGGAGTCGGTGCTGACGCCGGCACCGCTGAGAAGGGCGACGAGGGGCTTGCTCATGCAGCCGAGGGTAGGGGCCGCCGTCCGTCACGGCGAGCGGATATCGGCGGGCGGGGCGACGGGCGGGCACAGGTCAGTTCATCCGGTGCCCGTTCTCCAGCTCCGCCGTGCCCGAGCCGTCGGCGAGGACGTCCAGGGCGGCCGCTACCCGGCGCCCCAGGGCACCCTGGAGATACTCGGCCAGTTCCTCGCGCGGCACGAGCCGCCAGGAGAGCAGCTCCTCCTCCTGCAACCGGATCGCCGCGAGGTCGTCCGCGTCGAGCACCCCGCCGTCGTACAGGTACGCCGCCATCGGGGGCTGTCCGGGCCACTGCACCCAGTCCACCGCGAGCAGCCGCCCGAGCGGCCGGTCGAGCCCGATCTCCTCGGCCGTCTCGCGCCGCGCGCCCTGCCGGGGGGTCTCCCCGTCGTCCGACTCGATCGTGCCGCCGGGCAGTGTCCACCCCTCCCGGTAGTTCGGCTCGACGAGCAGCACCCGGCCCTCACCGTCCCGGAAGAGGGCGGCCGCGCCGGCGAAGATCCGGGGGAGCGAGGCGAGGTAGGCGGCGAAGTCCTGAGCGTCCTGCGTGGTGGTCATACCGGCAGGGTAATGGCGCCGGGGGACGCCACCGTGGCGACGGAGCGGCCCGACCCGGGCGCACGGCAGCACACCCCGGTCCCGGCACCGGCACCGGACGGCGCACGCGCCGGGGCGCACGAGCCGCACGAGCCGCATGGGACACGGGAGCCGCACGAGACACGGGAGCCGCCGGCCGCACCGCCCGTGTCCCGCTCTTTCGGAGCCGGGATCAGGCCGCCGTCCGGGCCAGCCGCAGGGTGCGCTCCGCCAGCTCGCTGATACGCGCCCCGTCGAAGCCGAGGACCGCGCTGCGCACCGTGTCCCGGAGCGGGTCCTTCCACTGCTCCGGGACGGCCGGCGCACCGCACCGGACGCCGGCCACCGAGCCCGCCGTCGCCCCGTTGGAGTCGGTGTCCAGGCCGCCGCGGACGGTCAGGGCGATGGTGCGGGTGAAGTCGCCGTCGCCGTACAGCAGGCCGGCGGTGAGGACGGCGGCGTTCGGGACGGTGTGGATCCAGCCGAGGCCCGCCGTCTCCTCCTCGACGGTGGCGAGCGTCTCCTCCCAGGCCAGCCCGGTGTCGTGCAGGGCGCACACCCTGCGCACGGTGCGGGCCAGGCGGCAGCCCGCCGGGATCACCGCCAGCGCCTCGTCCACGGCGCGGCGCACCGTGGACGCCGTGAACGCCGCCGAGATCAGCGCCGCCGCCCACATCGCGCCGTAGACCCCGTTGCCGGTGTGCGACAGCACCGCGTCCCGGCGGGCCAGCGAGGCCGCGCGGCGCGGCGCGCCGGGGGACGTCCAGCCGTGGATGTCGGCGCGGATCAGGGCGCCGATCCACTCCTGGTACGGGTTGTCGTAGGTGGCCGTCAGCGGCGGCCTGCGGCCGTTCGCGAGGTTCCGGTACGCCGCGCGTTCCGCGGTGAACGTCTGCAGGTACGGCAGCCGCGACAGCCACAGGTCGCCCACCTGCTCGGTGCTGAAGCCGAAGCCGTGGGTCTCCAGCAGGTGCAGGCCGAGGATCGCGTAGTCGACGTCGTCGTCCCGGCAGCTGCCGTGGACGCGGCCGCGGACGCAGGACCGCCACTCGGGGCGCAGGTCACGGCGGTCGCCCTCGGTGAGCGGCCCGGGCAGGTAGTCGTCGAGGGGGAGGGCCGCCGCCCGGCGCAGGTAGCGGTCGATGCGCTCACGGGTCCACACCTCGCCCTGCTCGACCGGCTTGCCCAGCATGTTGCCCGCGATCCGGCCCAGCCAGCCCCCGAGGACGCGGTCGGCGAGCTCCGGTTCCGTCTCCACAGCGGTCATGGGTCCGGTGTACCCGATTCCGGCCCCGACTGCGCTTCCCGGCTGGGCTTCCCGGCTGGGCTTCCCGACCGTGCCCTCCCGGCCGGGTGCCCGCCGGTCCGGGGGGCGACGCCGCGGGTGCCCGCCGGTTAGGGTCGCAGGGGCGCGCGACCGGCCCCGACCCGTGTACGGGATTCGGAGAGCAAGGGGATTGCGAAAGTGGCGGACGCTGCAGTGAGCGGTACTCGATCGGCACAGCCGGCACAGCCAGCGCGGCGGGTGCTCGTCGCCGCGGACAAGTTCAAGGGGTCGCTGACGGCCGTGCAGGTCGCCGAGCGGGTGACGGCCGGGCTGCGCCGGGTGGTGCCCGGCCTCGAGGTCGAGGCGCTGCCCGTGGCCGACGGCGGTGACGGCACGGTGGCGGCGGCGATCGCGGCCGGCTTCGACCGGCGGGAGGTACGGGTCACCGGCCCCGTCGGCGACGAGGTGACGGCGGTGTTCGCGCTGCGCGGCGACACCGCCGTGGTGGAGATGGCGGAGGCCAGCGGGCTCCAGCGGCTTCCGGACGGCGTGCTCGCACCGCTGACGGCGTCCACGTACGGGTCCGGCGAGCTGCTGCGGGCCGCGCTGGACGCGGGCGCGCGCACCCTGGTGTTCGGGGTCGGCGGCAGCGCCACCACGGACGGCGGTGCCGGCATGCTGGCCGCGCTGGGCGCCCGCTTCCTGAAGGCCGGCGGTGAGCCGGTGGCGCCGGGCGGCGGCGGCCTCGCCGAGCTGGCCTCGGCCGATCTGTCGGGCCTGGACCCGCGTCTGGGGCGGGTCGGGTTCGTGCTCGCCAGCGACGTCGACAACCCGCTGACCGGGCCGAAGGGCGCCCCGGCGGTCTACGGGCCGCAGAAGGGTGCCTCGCCGCAGGACGTGGAGCGGCTGGACGCGGCGCTCGGGCACTTCGTGCGGGTGCTGGAGGAGTCGGCCGGGGTGAAGACCGCCGCGGAACTCGCCGGTTCGGCGGGCGCGGGCGCGGCCGGCGGCATCGGGTTCGGCGCGCTGCTCCTCGGGGCCGGGTTCCGGCCCGGTATCGAGGTGATGCTGGACGTCCTCGGTTTCGCGCCCGCGCTGGAGCGGGCCGACCTGGTGATCACCGGTGAGGGCTCGCTGGACGAGCAGACCCTGCACGGCAAGGCCCCGGCGGGGGTCGCCGCCGCGGCACGCGCCGCCGGCAAGGAGGTCGTCGCGGTGTGCGGGCGGCTCACCCTGCCGCCGGAGGTGCTGGGGCGGGCGGGGATCCGGCGGGCGTACGCGCTGACGGATCTCGAGCCGGACGTGGCGACGTGCATCGCGCAGGCGGGGCCGATCCTGGAACGGACCGCGGAGCGGATCGCCCGGGACTTCCTGAGCTGAGGCCGCCCGGCCGCGCCGAAAAGCGAAGGGCCCCGAACCGGGGAACGGTTCGGGGCCCTTCGCGGTGCCGTCACGACTGCGCGGCCCGCGCCTCGCGGCGGTTGCCACGGAAGTTGTTCACCCGGCGGGCCGTGGCGAACAACGGGATCACCGCGCCCATCACCACCTGCAGCGCGCACCCCGTCTGCAGCAGCAGCTGGCCGCTGGGGGCGTCGAAGGCCCAGGCCGTCAGCATCCCCATGCTCAGCACGATCCAGGTCAGCATCGCCACCGCGAGGGGGCCCCGCGGCTTCGGGTACTCGACCCGGCTCACCATCAGCCAGGCGGTGCCCAGGATCGCCAGTACCGTCGCCACGAACGGCAGCTCCAGCAGCACGATCGAGACGACGGTCAGCGCGCCGAACGGCGACGGCATGCCCTGGAAGGTGCCGTCCTTGACCGTGACGCAGGAGAACCTCGCCAGCCTCAGCACCACCGCCAGCAGCACCACGATCGCGCCGACCGCGGCCACTCTCTGGTGCGCGTCGTCCGCGACCATGCCGTACACCAGGACGAAGTACGCCGGTGCCAGACCGAAGCTGATCAGGTCCGAGAGGTTGTCCAGTTCCGCGCCCATCGGGGAGGAGCGCAGCTTCCGGGCCACCAGACCGTCGAACAGGTCGAAGACGGCCGCGCACAGCATCAGGATCACGGCGGTGGCCGCGCTGTGGCGGGCCATGCCGGACTCCTGGCTGCCCGTGAGGTGCGGGATCAGGATGCCGGTGGTGGTGAAGTACACGGCCATGAAGCCGCAGGTGGCGTTGCCGAGGGTGAGGGTGTCCGCTATCGACAGGCGGAGCGAGAGAGGCATCTCCTCCTCGTCGTCCTCCTCGTCGACGTCGGGCACCCAGCCGGCCTGTGTCTCAGGATCAATCACGGTCAATTCGAGTCACCCCTGCCACGGTCTTCTGCCCCACCTCGACGTCGATCTCGACGCCCTCGGGCAGGTAGAGATCCACCCGGGAGCCGAACCGGATGAGGCCGATCCGCTCGCCCTGCTCGACCTTGGTGCCCTCAGGGAGGTAGGGGACGATACGGCGGGCCACCGCGCCGGCGATCTGGATCATCTCGATGTCACCGAGCTCGGTGTCGAAGTGCCAGACCACGCGCTCGTTGTTCTCGCTCTCCTTGTTGAAGGCGGGAACGAAGCCACCGGGAACGTGCTCGACCGACGTCACCGTGCCGGCCAGCGGCGCCCGGTTGACGTGGACGTTGAGCGGGCTCATGAAGATCGCGACACGGGTCCGGCCGTCCTTCCACGGCATGATGCTCTGCACCACACCGTCGGCGGGCGAGATGACCCGGCCCCGGGCGATCTCGCGCTCGGGGTCGCGGAAGAACCACAGCATCCCCGCCGCGAGAGCGGTGGCGGGAACGGCTACGGCCTTGGCGGCACCCGAGCGGCGGGCACGGACCAGGCTGACGGCTGCGGTGGCGACGGTCGGCAGAAGCCACGGCGACGCTCCGCGCGCGAGGCGTACACCGGCGAGGCTGTCGCGAGATGCAGAGGTTTTGCTGTGGGGCATGGATGACCTTCGTAGCGGATAGTGCCGCGCACTGACGGGGGACGGCGGCTTTCCGGCGATCGTAGCGGCTCCGGGTGACAACTGGGTAAGCCAGGCAGTCGAGTCGAAGGCCGGGGGGTGCTGACGGGGCGTGATCCACTATTCCGAGAAAACGCCCCGTATCCGGACATTCAGCCCTGGAACCGGTACTCTTCGAGCAGTCTGCGACCGATGATCATCTTCTGGATCTCGGCGGTGCCCTCTCCGATCAGCAGCATCGGGGCCTCCCGGTAGAGGCGCTCGATCTCGTACTCCTTGGAGAAGCCGTACCCGCCGTGGATCCGGAAGGCGTCCTCGACGACCTCCTTGCAGTACTCGGACGCGAGGTACTTGGCCATCCCCGCTTCCAGGTCGTTTCGTTCGCCGGAGTCCTTTTTGCGTGCGGCGTTCACCATCATCGCATGCGCGGCCTCCACCTTGGTGGCCATCTCCGCGAGCTTGAACTGAATGGCCTGATGGTGGGCGATCTGCTTGCCGAAAGTGTGACGCTGCTGGGCGTACCGGACACCGAGTTCGAAGGCACGCTGGGCGACGCCGCAGCCACGCGCCGCCACATTGACGCGGCCGACCTCCACGCCGTCCATCATTTGGTAAAAACCGCGGCCGGTGACCCCGCCGAGCACCCGGTCCGCCGGAATCCGCAGGCCGTCCATGATGAGCTCGGTGGTGTCGACCCCCTTGTAGCCCATCTTGTCGATCTTGCCGGGGATGGTGAGACCGGGGCGGACCTCGCCGAAGCCGGGCTCCTTCTCCACCAGGAAGGTCGTCATCGACTTGTGGGGCGCCGTTCCCTCGGGGTGTCCTTCGTCACTGCGGACCAGAACGGCCACCAGGGACGACGTACCGCCGTTGGTCAGCCACATCTTCTGGCCGTTCAGGACGTACGCTCCCCCACTCTCGGCTCCGCTCGAGCGGGAGGGGCCCCCATCGTCCTTGACCGCCTTCGAGGTGATCGCCGACACGTCCGAGCCCAGGGCCGGCTCCGACATGGAGAAGGCGCCGCGGATGTCGCCGGCCGCCATGCGGGGCAGGAAGTGGTCCTTCTGCTCCTGCGTGCCGTGCTGCTTGAGCATGTACGCCACGATGAAGTGCGTGTTGATGATGCCGGACACCGACATCCAGCCGCGGGCGATCTCCTCCACGCACAGCGCGTAGGTGAGCAGCGACTCGCCCAGACCCCCGTACTCCTCGGGAATCATCAGGCCGAACAGGCCGAGTTCCTTCAGGCCGTCGACGATCTGCTGCGGGTACTCGTCGCGGTGCTCCAGCTCGGTGGCGACCGGGATGATCTCCTTGTCCACGAAGTCGCGGACGGTGGAGAGGATCTCCTGCTGAACGTCGGTCAGACCGGCGGTCTGGGCGAGACGGGCCATGGCCTACTTCTCCTGCTGCTTGAGTTCCGGGCGGCCCGGCTGCTCGCCGCCGCGCTCCTTGATGTACGTCTCGGTCGGCACCATCACCTTGCGGCGGAAGACGCAGACGAGGGTGCCGTCCTGCTTGTAGCCCTTGGTCTCGACGTGGACGATGCCGCGGTCGTTCTTCGACTTCGACGGCCACTTGTCGAGCACGGTCGTCTCGCCGTAGAGCGTGTCGCCGTGGAAGGTCGGCGCCACGTGCCGGAGCGACTCGATCTCCAGGTTGGCGATCGCCTTGCCGGAGACGTCCGGGACGGACATGCCGAGCAGCAGCGAGTAGATGTAGTTGCCGACCACCACGTTCTTGCCGAAGTCCGTCGTCTTCTCGGCGTAGTTGGCGTCCATGTGGAGCGGGTGGTGGTTCATGGTGAGCAGGCAGAACAGGTGGTCGTCGTACTCGGTGACCGTCTTGCCCGGCCAGTGCTTGTACACCGCGCCGACCTGGAACTCCTCGTAGGTGCGTCCGAACTGCATGGCCGTCACGCCTCCGGGATCTCGAACGTGCTGGTGCGCTGCATGCCGGCCGCGCGTCCCTTGCCGGAGATGACCAGAGCCATCTTGCGGCTGGCCTCGTCGATCATCTCGTCGCCGAGCATCGCGGAGCCCTTCTTGCCGCCCGCCTCGGAGGTGCAGTAGTCGTACGCGTCCAGGATCAGCTCGGCGTGGTCGTAGTCCTCCTGGGAGGGCGAGAAGATCTCGTTCGAGGCCTCGACCTGCCCCGGGTGCAGCACCCACTTGCCGTCGAAGCCGAGGGCGGCGGCGCGCTGCGCGACCTCGCGGTAGCCGTCCACGTTGCGGATCTGCAGGTAGGGGCCGTCGATCGCCTGCAGGTTGTTGGCGCGGGCGGCCATCAGGATCTTCATCAGGATGTAGTGGTAGGCGTCCGCCGGGTAGCCGGGCGGCTGCTCGCCCACGACCAGCGACTTCATGTTGATGGACGCCATGAAGTCGGCCGGGCCGAAGATGATCGTCTCGACGCGCGGGGAGGCCTGCGCGATCTCGTTGACGTTGTTCAGGCCCTGCGCGTTCTCGATCTGCGCCTCGATGCCGATCTTGCCGACCTCGAAGCCCATCGTCTTCTCGATCTGGGTGAGGAGCAGGTCGAGCGCGACGATCTGCTGGGCGTCCTGGACCTTCGGCAGCATGATGCAGTCGAGGTTCTGGCCGGCGCCCTCGACGACCGTCACGACGTCCCGGTACGTCCACTCGGTGGTCCAGTCGTTGACGCGCACGACGCGGGTCTTGCCGGTCCAGTCGCCCTCGTTGAGGAACTTGACGATGGTGTGCCGCGCCTCGGGCTTGGCCAGCGGCGCGCAGGCGTCCTCCAGGTCCAGGAAGACCTGGTCGGCGGGGAGGCCCTGGGCCTTCTCCAGGAAGCGCGGGTTCGAGCCGGGTACGGCCAGGCAGGAGCGCCGGGGGCGGAGCCGGTTGACGGTCGTCATGCGGGGACCTCCAGGGGGTCGAGCTTGTTCGCGTTCCGGATCTCGTCGACGATCCGGCCGATGATGCCGGTGATGTCGAAGTCCTTCGGGGTGAAGACCGCGGCGACTCCCGCGGCCCGCAGTTCTTCGGCGTCACCGTTCGGGATGATGCCACCGGCGATCACCGGTATATCTGTGGCACCGGCCACATGGAGGCGTTCCAGCACGTCCGGGACGAGCTGGGCGTGCGAGCCGGACAGGATGGACAGGCCCACCGCGTGCACGTCCTCGGCGAGGGCGGCGTCCACGATCTGCTCCGGGGTGAGCCGGATGCCCTGGTAGACCACCTCGAACCCGGCGTCGCGGGCCCGCACGGCGATCTGCTCGGCGCCGTTGGAGTGGCCGTCCAGGCCGGGCTTGCCGACCAGGAACCGCAGCTTGCCGACGCCCAGGTCCCTGGCCGTCAGGTCCACCTTGCGGCGCACCTCGGACAGGGCCGAGCCCTCCTCGGCGGCGACCGCGACCGGCGCCGACGAGACGCCGGTCGGCGCGCGGAACTCGCCGAACACCTCGCGCAGGGCCCCGGCCCACTCGCCGGTCGTGGCGCCGGCCCGGGCGCACTCCAGGGTGGCCTCCATGAGGTTCTCGGTGCCGCGCGCGGCCTCCTTCAGCCTCTCCAGCGCCTTGCAGGGGCGCGGGTGGTTGAAAGGCGGCTGGTAGCGGGTGTCGCGCCAGTTCCGCAGCGCGGCGACGACGCGCGCCTCCACCGCCGGGTCGACGGTCTGGATCGCGGTGTCCAGGTCGGCGGTCAGCGGGTTCGGCTCGGTGCCCTCGAAGGCGTTGACGCCGATGATCTTCTCCTGGCCCGACTCGATCCGGGCCCGGCGCTCGGCGTGCGAGGCGACCAGCTGCGACTTCAGGTAGCCGGACTCGACGGCGGCCATCGCGCCGCCCATCTCCTGGATGCGCTCGATCTCCGCGAACGACGACTCGACCAGCTCGTCGACCTTCGCCTCGATCACCTTCGAGCCCTCGAAGATGTCCTCGTACTCCAGCAGGTCGCTCTCGTGCGCCAGCACCTGCTGGATGCGCAGCGACCACTGCTGGTCCCAGGGCCGGGGCAGGCCCAGCGCCTCGTTCCAGGCCGGCAGCTGCACGGCACGCGCGCGGGCGTCCTTGGAGAGGGTGACCGCCAGCATCTCCAGCACGATCCGCTGGACGTTGTTCTCCGGCTGCGCCTCGGTCAGGCCCAGGGAGTTGACCTGGACGCCGTAGCGGAAGCGGCGGTGCTTGGGGTTCTCGATGCCGTACCGCTCACGGGTGATGCGGTCCCAGATCCGGCCGAAGGCGCGCATCTTGCACATCTCCTCGACGAAGCGGACGCCCGCGTTCACGAAGAAGGAGATGCGGCCGACGACGTCGCCCATGCGCTCCTGCGGCACCTGGCCGCTGTCGCGCACCGCGTCCAGCACGGCGATCGCGGTGGACATCGCGTACGCGATCTCCTGCACCGGCGTGGCGCCCGCCTCCTGCAGGTGGTAGCTGCAGATGTTGATCGGGTTCCACTTGGGCATGTGGGAGACCGTGTACGCGATCATGTCCGTCGTCAGACGGAGCGAGGGCCCCGGCGGGAAGACGTGCGTCCCCCGGGACAGGTACTCCTTGACGATGTCGTTCTGGGTCGTGCCCTGGAGCTTGGTGACGTCCGCGCCCTGCTCCTCCGCGACGACCTGGTAGAGCGCCAGCAGCCACATGGCCGTGGCGTTGATCGTCATCGAGGTGTTCATCTGCTCCAGGGGGATGTCCTGGAACAGCCGGCGCATGTCACCGAGGTGCGCGACCGGCACGCCGACCCGGCCGACCTCGCCGCGGGCGAGGACGTGGTCGGAGTCGTACCCGGTCTGGGTCGGCAGGTCGAAGGCGACCGACAGGCCCGTCTGCCCCTTGGCGAGGTTGCGCCGGTACAGCTCGTTGGACGCCTCGGCCGTGGAGTGACCGGCGTACGTGCGCATGAGCCACGGCCGGTCCCGTTCCCTTCGCGCCTGCGGCGCGTTCTGACGCTCTGTCATCCGACGGCCCTCAGATGTTCCGGAAGCGGTTGATGGCGTCGACGTGCCGCGCGCGCATCTCCTCGTCGCGCACGCCCAGCCCCTCCTCGGGGGCCAGGCACAGCACGCCGACCTTGCCCTGGTGCATGTTGCGGTGCACGTCGTACGCGGCCTGGCCGGTGTCCTCGAGGGAGTACACCTTGGAGAGCGTCGGGTGGATCCTGCCCTTGGCGATGAGGCGGTTGGCCTCCCAGGCCTCGCGGTAGTTGGCGAAGTGGGAGCCGATGATCCTCTTCAGGGACATCCACAGGTAGCGGTTGTCGTACTGGTGGTCGTAGCCGGAGGTCGAGGCGCAGGTGACGATGGTGCCGCCCTTGCGCGTGACGTACACCGAGGCGCCGAAGGTCTCGCGGCCCGGGTGCTCGAAGACGATGTCCACGTCCTCGCCGCCGGTGAGTTCGCGGATGCGCTTGCCGAGGCGCTTCCACTCGCGCGGGTTCTGGGTGTGCTCGTCCGACCAGAACCTGTAGTCCTCGGCGCTGCGGTCGATGATCAGTTCGGCGCCCATCCTCCGGCAGATCTCGGCCTTCTGCTCGCTGGAGACGACGCAGATCGGGGTGGCGCCGCCGGCCAGCGCGAACTGGGTGGCGTACGAGCCCAGGCCGCCGCTGGCGCCCCAGATCAGCACGTTGTCGCCCTGCTTCATCTGGGCGCCGTTGCGGGAGACCAGCTGGCGGTAGGCGGTGGAGTTGACCAGGCCCGGGGCGGCGGCCTCCTCCCAGCTGAGGTGGCCCGGCTTGGGCATCAGCTGGTTGGACTTGACCAGGGCGATCTCGGCGAGGCCGCCGAAGTTGGTCTCGAAGCCCCAGATGCGCTGCTCGGGGTCGAGCATCGTGTCGTTGTGCCCGTCGGAGGACTCCAGCTCGACGGAGAGGCAGTGCGCGACGACCTCGTCGCCGGGCCGCCAGGCGTTGACGCCGGGGCCGGTGCGCAGGACGACGCCCGCGAGGTCGGAGCCGATGACGTGGTACGGCAGGTCGTGGCGCCGGGTGAGCTCGCTGACCTTGCCGTAGCGCTCCAGGAAGCCGAACGTCGACATCGGCTCGAAGATCGAGGTCCACACCGAGTTGTAGTTGACCGAGGAGGCCATGACGGCCACCAGGGCTTCGCCCGGGCCGAGTTCGGGCACGGGCACGTCGTCGAGGTGGATCGACTTGCGGGGGTCCTTGTCGCGGGTGGCGAGGCCGGAGAACATCTCCGTCTCGTCCTTGTGCACGGTGATCGCACGGTACGACTCGGGCAGCGGCAGGGCGGCGAAGTCCTCCGACGTGGAGTCGGGCGACTGGATCGCGGCCAGGATGTCCTTGACGGTCACGGTGTTGCCTCCGGCGGTGAGCGGCCCTGATGAGGGAGGGGCGCTGAGGGTTACGTCGGTGCTGCTGAGGGGTGGAGGGGATGCCGTCGGTTCGGCGGGGGTGGTGCTTCGGCAGCGCTTTGTGGCGCGGGAGGTGCCTGTGACGCAGGCATCCGGGCGGGCAGGCCTGGGAGAGGCTTGCTGGGACAGCCGGCGCACGAATGGTCGCTGCGCGCCGGCCGCCCGGACTCCTTCAACGTATGGCACGGCGTGACAGGGCGCAAGGCACTGGGTGCCAGTAATCGGTCTCAGATGAAATCTTTACGTGACAAATGAGCGATGATCGATCGAATGGTGTGCGGAGAGGGCGTCAAAAGGGGCTCTGACATGGCAAAACGGCCACCCCGTGGGGGTGGCCGTCGTCACAGCGGTG
Source organism: Streptomyces sp. GDS52 (assembly GCF_052246875.1). Taxonomy (NCBI): domain Bacteria; kingdom Bacillati; phylum Actinomycetota; class Actinomycetes; order Kitasatosporales; family Streptomycetaceae; genus Streptomyces; species Streptomyces sp. GDS52. The sequence goes on along the minus strand of NZ_CM125966.1, from coordinate 847,944 downwards.
AGAGGTGCTCAGTGGGCGCCGGGTGCCCCTCGGCGTTCTCCCGGCTCTCTCAGCGCTCCTTCAGGGCCTGCTCGATGGTCCGCATCACCTCGTCGAGCGGGGCGTCGGTGCGGGCGACCGTCACCAGCACCTCGCCCCGGTCGGACACCGACGCGGCGGGCGGCTTCGGCGGCGCGGCGCGGCGGCCCGCCATGATCCCGCTCCCGAAGGTCCTGCGGACGATCGAGAAGGCGTGGTCGAGCTCCGCCTCCACATCGCCCTGGCCGTCCGCCCTGAGCCAGCGCCGGAGCACATGGTTGTGCGCGGTGACCACGGCGGACGCCGCGACCTCCGCCAGCAGCGGCTCGTCGCCGGTGTCCTCGTCGTTCGCGTGCTCGTCGAAGTGGCCGAGCAGATAACGGGTGAAGAGACGCTCGTAACGGGCCACCGAGGCGATCTCCGCCTCGCGCAGCGTGGGCACCTCGCGCGTCAACCGGTAGCGGGCGACGGAGATCTCCGGCCGCGCCGCGTACATCCGCATGACCTCCTTGATGCCGCGGCACACCGTGTCGAGCGGATGCTCGTGCGCCGGCGCGGCGTTGAGCACCGCCTCGGCGCGCACCAGGGTGTCGTCGTGATCCGGGAAGATCGCCTCTTCCTTGGAGCGGAAGTGCCGGAAGAAGGTGCGGCGGGCGACCCCGGCCGCGGCCGCGATCTCGTCGACGGTGGTGGCCTCGTACCCCTTGGTCGCGAACAGCTCCATCGCGGCGGCCGCCAGTTCCCGGCGCATCTTGAGCCGCTGGGCGGCTGCGCGACTGCCTGCGGAACGCTCCGGCGGCTCGGTCGTGGCTGGTGTACGGGCGGACTTGGCGGGCTGGGACATGCCCCGAACGTACTGCATGGGCGCGGCCCGGCGCGCGGGACCTGCGGCTTCCCCGCCCTCCGGGGGCGGGGAAGCCGTGCGGCCCGTGGGCTGCGCGAACCGGCCGGGGTCCAGCAGCCCGCCCCACTGGGCGGCGCCGCGGAACCAGTCGTCCAGGTGGTGCTGCTCAGCGCTTGACATATTCGCGGAAGCCACGGCCGGTCTTGCGGCCGAGGCAGCCCGCGGCCACCAGGTGCTCCAGCAGCGGCGCCGGGGCGAGCCCCGGGTCGCGGAACTCGCGGTGCAGGACCTTCTCGATCGCGAGCGAGACGTCCAGCCCGACGACGTCCAGCAGCTCGAAGGGGCCCATCGGGTAGCCGCCGCCCAGCTTCATCGCGGCGTCGATGTCGTCGAGGGAGGCGTAGTGCTCCTGCACCATCTTGACCGCGTTGTTGAGATACGGGAACAGCAGCGCGTTGACGATGAACCCGGCCCGGTCGCCGCAGTCCACGGCGTGCTTGCGGATCGTCCGGCAGACCTCGTGCACCGTCGCGTGGACGTCGTCGGCGGTCAGCACCGTGCGGACCACCTCGACCAGCTTCATGGCCGGTGCCGGGTTGAAGAAGTGCATGCCGATCACGTCCTGCGGACGCGAGGTGGCCCGGGCGCAGGCGATCACGGGCAGGGACGAGGTGGTGGTGGCGAGCACCGCGCCCGGCTTGCAGACCTTGTCCAGCGCGGCGAACAGCTGCTGCTTGACCTCCAGTTCCTCGGCGACCGCCTCGACCGCCAGGTCCACGTCGGCGAAGTCGTCATAGGTGCTCGTCGGCCGGATGCGCTCGAGGGCCTGGGCGGCGACCTCGGCGGTCATCCGCCCCTTGTCGACGGAGCGCGCCAGGGACGTGCCGACACGCGCCTTGGCGCCCTGTGCCTTCTCGTCGCTGCGGGCGGCCAGGACCACCTCGTAGCCGGCCTTCGCGAACACTTCGGCGATACCGGAGGCCATGGTGCCCGAGCCCGCCACCCCCACCGAGCGGACCGGCCGGGCCGCGACGGGGGAACCGCCCGCCAGGGGGGTCAGCGCGTCCCGCACGACGACGGCACTGCCCGGCTCCTCGTACGTGTAGAAGCCACGCCCGGCCTTACGGCCCGTCAGCCCCGCCTCGCTCAGCTGCTTGAGGATCGGGGCCGGCGCGTGCAACCGGTCGTGGGACTCCGCGTACATGGCCTCCAGGACCGTACGCGCGGTGTCCACGCCGATCAGGTCGAGCAGCGCCAGCGGACCCATGGGCAGACCGCAGCCCAGCCGCATCGCCGCGTCGATGTCCTCGCGGGAGGCGTAGTGCGCCTCGTACATCGTGGCGGCCTGGTTGAGGTAGCCGAACAGCAGCCCGTCGGCGACGAATCCGGGCCGGTCGCCCACCGCGACGGGCTCCTTGCCCAGGTCCAGGGCGAGATCGGTGACCGCGGTGACCGCCTCCGGCGCGGTCAGCACCGAGGAGACGACCTCCACCAGCTTCATCGCCGGGGCGGGGTTGAAGAAGTGCAGGCCCAACACGCGCTCGGGGCGAGCCGATTCGGCGGCGAGGCGGGTGACCGACAGGGCGTTGGTACCGGTCGCCAGAATCGTCTCCGGCCGCACGACGGCGTCGAGTTCACGGAAGATCTGCTGCTTGATCCCGTACGACTCCGGCACCACCTCGATCACCAGATCGGCGTCGGCCGCCGTGGTGAGGTCGGTCGAGGTGGTCACGCGGGCGAGGAGGTCCGTGCGCTGCTGCGCGCTGAGCCGTCCGCGCTCCACGGCGCGGGCGGTCGAGGACTCCAGGGTGGCGACGCACCGTGCGGCCTGGGCCGCACTGATGTCGACGCCGACGACCGTGCGGCCGGCCTTGGCCAGGACCTCGGCGATGCCGGTGCCCATGGTGCCGAGGCCGACGACGGCGACGGTCCTGAACGGGGACGCGGGAGCGCCGGACTGGGGGGACAGGGGAGTGGCCATCGAGGGACTCCAGGAATGAGGGTGACGACGGAAACCGCGCCCGGATGCGCCGAGGGCGCACCGGGGTGCGTGCGGAGTGCGGGTGATGCCGGGCTGCGAGCGCACACGCCCGGTGCCGTCGCGGCGGGCGCGTACACGCCCGGAGACGGCGGTCCGACCGGCCCTGTCCCGGGGCCGAGCCGTACTGCGGTACACGAGTACCGAACCGACTGCACTCACCGTGGTTGCGTCACCAGACCACCGTGAGGAGAAACGAGAAGCAGAACACGAGTGGGTCACTCGCTCCTCTGAGCTTAACTTGCGGGTAACGAGCGCGCCAGCCCCCGGTGTTTGTGATGTACGTCCCGACCGGCCTCCCCGACCCCTAACCTCTGGTGCATGGACGAAGAGTTGCGTTCGCTCACGGAGCGCTTACGGGCCGAGGCGTCCGGCTCGGCGGACCTCGACCGGCTCCTGGCGGTCGAGGACCCCGACGCCCTGGCCGCCGCGCTCACCGAACCCGGGCAGCCGCTGTGGGCCAGGGAACTGGCCGCCTTCCGGCTGGGGTCGGCGGGGGACCGGCGGGCCTTCGAGTCCCTGGTGCTCCTCCTCAACCACCGCGACCCCCCGCGCTGCGCCGCCGCCGCGTACGCGCTGGCCCGGCTCGGCGATCCGCGCACCGCCCGCGCCGCCGCCGCGCTCGCCACCAACGAACTCCGTGTCGCCTACGCCCTGCACCCGGTACGCCTGCTGGTCGAACTGCGCGCCCCGGAAGCGGTGCCCGCCCTGATCACCACCCTGCGGCGCCGGCTGCGCCCCCACGACCCGTACCGCCGGGTCGCCCTCGCGTGTGTGGACGGGCTGGGCGAACTCGGCGACGCCCGCGCCGAACCCGTCCTGAACGAGGCCCTCGCCCACCCGGCGCTGGCCGAGGCGGCGGTCCACGCCCTGGCCCGGATCCCCCGGCAACGCCGGGCATCCGGACCGCACATCCCCGGCCAGAGGTAGCGGGGCCGGCCGAGGGACGCCGACGCCGACGCCGGCGCCCCTCGGCCGGTCGGCCCGTCAGCGGCTCAGCGGCTCAATCGCTCAGCGGCGGAAGCCGAGCAGGCCGTGCAGGGTCGAACCGCGTGCCGTGCCCGGCGTCGCCTTCGACGTCCGAGGCGTCGGATCGGGCAGGGCGTCGCACACCGCGTCGGCCTGCCCGGGACCGCGTGGCACGGTCCCGTCGGTCAGGTACGCCGCCAGATGCCCGTCGAGGCAGGCGTTGCCGCTCAGCGTGACGCCGTGGTTGCCGCCGTGCTCCTCGACCACCAGGCTGGAGCGGGCGAGCAGCCGGTGGACCGTCACACCGCCCCGGTACGGAGTGGCCGCGTCGCCGGTGGCCTGGAACAGCAGCGTCGGCGGCAGCTTCCCGTTGGCGATGTCCACCGGCCGCAGCGACGGGGCCGGCCAGAACGCGCACGGTGCGTTGTACCAGGCGTTGTTCCAGGTCATGAACGGCGCCTCCTCGTGCACCTCCCGGTTGTCCTTGCGCCACTGCCGCCAGTCCCGCGGCCAGGACGCGTCCCGGCACTCGACCGCCGTGTAGACGCTGTAGCCGTTGTCGCCGGCGGCGTCGACCGCGCCGAAGGCCTCGTACGTCCGGATCAGCGGCTCGGCGTCGCCGTCGTTCGCATACGCCGCGAACGCCTCCGCCAGGTAGGGCCAGTAGCCGTTGTAGTAGCCGCCCGGGAGGAAGGTGTCCTCCAGCTCGGCGGCGCCCACCTTGCCGTCGGCCGGTTCCTCGGCCAGGGCCGCGCGCATCGCGTACCACCTGGCCTCGATCTTCTTCGCGTCGGTGCCGAGCCCGTAGGTGGCGTCGTGCTCGGCGATCCAGGCCATGAGGGCGTGGTGGCGCTCGTCGAAGGCGCGGTCCTGGCTCAGGTTGGAGTCGTACCACACCTCGGTGGGGTCGACGATCGAGTCCAGGACCAGGCGCCGCACCCGCTCCGGGAACAGCTTGGCGTACACGGCGCCCAGATAGGTGCCGTAGGAGTAGCCGAGGTAATTGATCTGCTGCGTGCCCAGCGTCTGCCGGATCACGTCCATGTCGCGGGCCGAGCTGACCGTGTTCACGTGCGGCAGCAGATCCGCGTACTTCTTGCCGCAGGCGTCGGCGAACGACTTCACGCGTTCGAGGTTGGCCCGCTCCACCATGGGTGTGCTCGGCACCGGGTTCGGCCGCACCGGGCCGAAGTGGCCCGGCGCGCAGTCCAGCGCGGGCTTGCTCGCACCCACACCGCGCGGGTCGAAGCCGATCACGTCGTACTGGGCGGCCACCTCCTTCGGCAGCGAGGCCGCGACGAACCCGGCGAGCGTCAGCCCGCTGCCGCCGGGGCCGCCCGGGTTCACCAGGAGAGGCCCCTGGTACGTCTTCGCGGTGTGCGGCACGCGGGACAGCGCGAGCGTGATCCTCCGTCCGTCGGGACGGGCGTGGTCGAGCGGCACTTCGACGGACGCGCACTGCAGCGTCGGATGGCTCTCGGTGCCGCACTCCTTCCACACCGGCTTCGCCGCGCGGAACGCGTCGGCGCCGCTCGGCGCGGCCGCTTCGGCGGGCAGGGCCGTCAGGCTCCCGGCCACGACGGCGGCGGCACTGCACAGCACTGCTGCGCGTTTCCTCATGGGGCCTCCCAGGGCGGGGGGTCGGTGAACCGAGGGACTCACGGTCCACGCGGCATCGTCCCGGAATGCGCCCCCGGATGAACGCGTTCTCGCGACACGTGACCCGATCGGGTTGCCCGATGCCCTCGAACGCGTCCGAAGGAGGGAGAGTTGGGGCGGGCCGGGCCCGGGGGATCCGGGGAGCGGCGGCTCGGCCGCCCCGGCGGGCCGGACGCGGTGGGGCAGCTCCGCGCGGGTGGGGCGGCGCGCGGACCGGCACACGGCGCATTCCTTCACGCCTCGTTCGCGTCGGCTCGGCGGCGCGGCAGGGTCACCGGCGCGGCAGGGTCATCGGCGCGGCAGGGCCAGTTCGAACCACACGGTCTTGCCGGAGGTGGTCCGGCTGGTGCCCCACTCCCGCGCGAGCGTGCTGACCACCCGCAGGCCGCGCCCGGCTTCGTCCGTCGGCTCGGCGTCGAGCAGCGTCGGCAGTTCGTGGTCGTCGTCCTCGACCTCGCACAGCAGGGTGTCGCCGTGGACGAGGCGGAGGGCGACGGGCCGGGCGTGGGCGTGCCGTACGGCGTTGGTGACGAGTTCGCTGACCATCAGCTCGGCATGGCCGGCCGGCTTGCCCACACCCCACGCGTGCAGCTGCTCGCGGACCATGGCGCGGGCCCGGGCGACCTCCGACGGGTCGGGGACGAGCCGCCACTCGGCGACGTGGTCGGGCTCGATGCCGCTCAGACGTGCCATCAGCAGGGCCACGTCGTCCTTGCGGCCGCCGCGCCCCGCTTGTGAGAACGTCGCCGCGAGGGAGCGGATGATGGTGTCGCAGGCCGCGTCCATGGACGCGGCCGGGTGGGCGGCGGACGCGCACAGCGTGGCGAGGCCGGCACCGATGTCCTCGCCGCGCACCTCGACCAGCCCGTCCGTGCACATCACCAGCCGGTCGCCGGGCTCCACCCGCACGCGTACCGCCTCGAAGGGCACTCCGCCGACGCCGATCGGGGCGCCGGTGGGCAGGTCGAGCAGTTCGCTGCGGCCGTCCGCCGCACGGACCAGGACCGGCGGGAGGTGCCCGGCGTTGGCGAGGTGGAGCTCGCTCGCGATGGGGTCGTAGACGGCGTACAGGCAGGTCGCCAGGTAGGTGTCGCCGAGCCGCTGCGCGAGGTCGTCGAGATTGCGCAGCAACTGCGCGGGCGGCAGGTCCAGCGCCGCCATGGTCTGCACGGCCGTACGCAACTGGCCCATCATGGCAGCCGAGTTCAGGCCATGACCCATGACGTCGCCGACGACGAACGCGGTGCGGGCGCCGGGCAGTTTCGCCGAGTCGAACCAGTCGCCGCCGACCCGGCCGAGCAGGGTGCCCGGCAGGTAGCGGGTGGCGATGTCGCAGCCCGCCATGCGCGGCGGGATGTGCGGGAGCATGCTCTCCTGCAGCGTCTCGGCGACGTTCTCCTGGTACGTGTACATGCGCGCGTTGTCGAGCACCAGGCCCGCGCGGGCGGCGAGTTCGGCGCCGGTGACCCGGTCCATGTCGTTGAAGTCCCGCCGCTTCGGGTGGCGCAGCAGGATCATGAAGCCGAGCACGGCGTTGCGTGCCTTCAGCGGCACGACCAGCATGGAGCGGCCGGTGATCAGCGGGCGGATGTCGCGCTTCTCGAACTGCGAGGCGATGGCGTGGCCCATCTCCTCGGTGATGCGCGGCACGAGGACGGGCTCGCCCGTGGTCATGCACCGGAAGAACGGTGTGTGGGCCGGAAAGGGCATGGCCTCGCCGACGGGCACGACGTCGTCCCAGCGGCCGGGTTCGTCGGTGTGCTCGAGGGCGACCCGGTGCCACAGGGTGGTGGTGTCGGGCACGCCCTCGTCGAACCCCTCGCCGGCGACGACCTGTTCCCGCAGATAGGTGCCGGCGACGTCGGTGAAGCGGGGCACGACGGCCTTGCTGACCTCGACGACGGTCCGCGACAGGTCGAGGGAGGTGCCGATCCGGGAGCTGACCTCGTTGAGGAACTCCAGGTGCTCGCGGACGGCGGCGTACTCGAGGTCCTCGACCTCGCCCCGCAGTTCCTCGGGCATCGGCTCGCCGGCCGCGCGGGCCCGTGCCGCCCGCTCCCGGCGCGCCGTACGCTCGGCGCGCCGGGGCACCCCCCAGTCGGGGGTGACGGGCACCCGGTCGTTCTGGCTGAACTCAAGCACGGGATAGCCCAGTTCGAGGACCTGGGTGACGATGCGGGCGCTCTCCTCGACGCTCATGCTGGGCAGGATCTCGGAGAGCCGGCGGGCCAGGTCCGCGGAGCCGGGGAAGTCGGTGTGCAGGGCGAATCCGGGGGCGATCCGCTGGAACACCTCCGTCTCCTCGCCGTGCAGCGCCTCCGCGTCGGCGGCGAGCACCAGCAGCCGTTCACGCCCGGGGCCTATCAGCGGGTAGGCCCACCACAGCACGTCGACCCGGCCGGACCGGGGCACGTCGGCGGTGGCGGCGAGGCGGGCACGGCCCGCGGCCGGATAGGAGAGGCCCTGGTCGAGGGAGGACTCGAGGCCAGGGCCGGGACCGTCGGAGGCTGCGTACGAACCGTACGAGCCGGGTGAACCGGGCCGGGCGCCCGGCCCGCCCTCCCCCTCGCCGCCGTCGGGGAGGGCCCCGGAGACGGGCAGCAGATCGGCGGCGGAGCGGCCGAGGGCGTCATCCTTGGCGAGCCCGAACAGGCGCCGCGCTCCCGCACCCCAGTGCGAGACGAGCCCGTCGCGGTCCACCACGACGACGGCCAGCGGGATGCGGCCGGCGCCGAGGGCCTCGGTCGACTCGCCGTCCTGGCCTCCCTGGTCGACCGGTGCGTCCCGCTTGGTGCCACGGTCCATGGCCCAGGCCCTCTCTCCCCACGGCTCCCAAGATCTGTACCGCCGTCACCACCGTACGGCCACGGCTGGTGGCGATGTGAGGCAATACGGGAATTGCCCACCGGGTTGGCATCCGGGTCCAGCCCGTGAGCACTCCTCTCGGTCCTCTCGGTCTTCTCAGTCCTCGTGGCCCAGTTGCAGGTCCCGTTCGGTGCGGCCGCCCCCGGCGACCTGGAGCACGGTCGCGACCGGCGGGTAGCCGGCGGCGATGACGGTGTACTCGCCGGACGACAGGTCGACGAACCGGAAGGTTCCGTCCGGTCCGGTGGTGAGGGTGTCGACCACGTTGCCCGCCGCGTCCAGCAGGGTCACGCGCGCGTCCTCCACGGCCCGCCCGCCGCCGGCCCGCACGGTGCCGCGCAGCACGGCGCCGCCGGCCAGTTCGACGTCCTGACGGGTCTCCCGGGCGGCCTGGACGGTGACGGGGAGTGCGGCCGGGCGGAACGCGGGCGCGCTCGCGGCGAGGGTGTACTCACCGGCCACCAGCTCGGTGATCTCGTAGCCGCCCTCCCGGCCGCTGCGGGTGGTGGCGACGACCTCGCCGTGGACGTTGGTCAGGGTCACGATGGCGTCCCGTACGGGCGAGCCGTCGGCGGTGAGCACACAGCCGGCGAGGCGGCCCGCGCCCCCGAGGACGACGTCCAGTTCGACGGGCCGCTCGCCGACGGTCACCGAGACCGCCTGCGGCTGGTGCCCGCCCGCGGCGGCGATCAGGACGTACGATCCCGGGCCGGGGGTGGCCAGCGCGTACCGCCCGTCGGCACCGCTCGCGCCCCGCCCGATCTGCTGCCCGGCGACGTCGATGAGGGTGAGCGCGGCGCGCGGTACCACGGTTCCGTCCGGATGCTGGACGGTGCCGCAGACGGCGATGCCCGCGGCGTGCGGCGACCTGGCCGGCGGCACGGGGGCCGCCGTGTGCGGCGTTTCCGCTGTCGGGCCGGCGGTGGGGGCGTAGTGGGACACCAGGGGTTTCTCCTTGAGGAAGAAGGTGATGAACAGACCGAGGACGAGCACCGGCACCAGGTAGAGGAAGATGCGCGGCATGGCGTCGGCGTAGGCCTGGATGTAGAGGTCGCGCAGTGCGGGCGGCAGCGCGTGCACGAGCTGCGGGGTGATCGACTCGGCGTCGGGCAGCCCCGCGCCCTCCCCCGCCGGGAGCCGCTCGGCGAGCGCGTCGGTGAGCCGGCCGGTGAAGAGGGTGCCGAAGACCGCGGCGCCGACGCTGCCGCCGATCTGCCGGAAGTAGTTGTTGGCGCTGGTGGCGGTGCCGAGGTCGCCGGGGCGCACGGAGTTCTGCACGGCGAGGACCAGGACGGGCATCACCATGCCGATGCCGGCGCCGAGGACGGCCATCCAGATGCTGTAGTGCAGCCGGGGAGTGTCGGGTTCGAGACGGGACAGCAGCCACATGCCGGCGATCGAGAGGACGGCGCCGAGCAGGGGGTGGCTCCGGTAGCGGCCGGTCCGGCTGATGAGCTGCCCCGAGACGATGGAGGCGCCGACGATGCCGGCCATCATGGGCAGCATCAGCAGGCCCGACTCGGTGGCCGTGGCCCCGTCGACCATCTGCAGGTACGTCGGCAGGTAGCTGGCCGCGCCGAACAGGGCGACGCCGATCACCAGCCCGACCAGGGCGGTGACGTTGAAGACGGAATCCCTGAACAGCCGGAGCGGGATGAGGGGTTCGGCGGCGAAGCGCTCGACGACGAGGAAGAGCACGGTGGCCGCCGCGCCGCCCGCGCCGAGACCGAGGACGACGCGTGAGTCCCAGGCGTACTCGCTCCCGCCCCAACTGGTCAGCAGCACCAGGCAGGTGGAGGCCGTGGCCAGCAGCAGCGCGCCGAGGACGTCCAGCCGGGGCCTGGCGGAGGGCTTGGGGAGCTTCAGCACCAGGGCGACGACGATCAGGGTCAGGACGCCGAAGGGCACGTTGAAGTAGAAACACCAGCGCCATGAGAGATGGTCGGTGAAGTAGCCGCCGAGCAGCGGCCCGGCGACCGAGGCGAGGCCGAAGGCGGCACCGATCAGGCCCATGAACCGGCCGCGTTCCCGTGCGGGCACGATGTCCGCGATGATCGTCTGGACGCCGATCATCAGCCCGCCCGCGCCGACGCCCTGCACCGCGCGGTAGGCGATCAGCTGGTCCATGGTCTGTGCCCGGCCCGCGAGCGCGGAGCCGACGACGAAGACGACGATCGCGAACTGGAAGACGCCCTTGCGGCCGAACAGGTCGCCGAGTTTGCCGTAGATCGGCAGTCCGATGGTGGCGGTGAGCAGATAGGCGGTGATCGCCCAGGACATCCGGTCCAGGCCGTGCAGTTCGCCGACGATCTTCGGCAGGGCGGTGGCGACGATCATCTGCTCGAGGGCGGCGAGCAGCAGCGCCAGCATCAGCGCGAAGAACACCAGCCGCACCCTGCGCCGGCTCAACGCCGGGCCCACCGGCCCCTGATCGGGCTCCGCACCGGGTTCCGCGTCGTCATCCGGGCCGTACTGCGCGTCGTACTGCGCGGCGTACTCCGGACCGTACTCCGCGCCGTACCCCAAGGCCGGCTCCGGACCCGGCCCGTGAGTCCGTTCCGGAGGCGGGCGCTCGGCCGACGGGATCGCCGCCGCGACCGGTTCGTCCTGCGTCAGAGTGATCCCGCCGGTACCGCCCACGTGCCGCTCCCCTCGTCGCGCTGCCACACAATTCCCGCGTAAAAGCGACAACTACGAGCAAGCGCGACGAGTTACGGCATGCGGAAGGTCGGTGCGGAGATCACCCGAACCGGTGAGGAGAGCGGCCCGGGGGCCAACCTCCCCTCGTGACCGGCTTCTTGAAGCGGCGGCTACTTCTCGACCTCGGCGGCCAGCCTGGCGAGCAGCGCGTCGTAGATGCGCCCGAGCCCCTTGGGTGCGAAGGTCCTCTCGAAGAAGCCGCCGATGCCGCCCGCACCCGTCCACGTGGTGGTCACGACGACCCGGGACCTGCCCTCGCCGGCCGGGGTGACGCGCCAGACGGTGACCATGGAGGAGTTGCGGTCCTTCTCGACCAGTTCGCCGTCGCTCGGCTCGGTGACCTCCAGGAGGCAGTCGCGGACGCGCTTGCTGGTGGCCTGGAGCTTCCAGTGGACGAGGCTGCCCTCCCCGTCGCCGCCCTCCCGGACCTCGTACTCGCTGAACTGCTCGGGCAGCAGCCTCGCGCGCGTGCCGCTGTAGTCGGCGATGGCGTCGAACACCGTCTCCGCGTCCGCCGCGACGATCCGCTCCGTAGTGGCCTCGACCTGCGCCATCGATTTCCTCCAGGACATGAGTTCTCAGGGTGCTCAAAGGGTCGGGGCAAGCCAATCACCCCCTCGCCCGGCCCCCAAATCGGGAGTCCGGAACTGATCGGGAGAGTGACCGAAGATGTCGCTCACCCGATCAAGGGAACGTTTGTTCTATTCTGTGGGACAGTGCTGCCGAGGAGGTGTCATGCGCGGGGAGAACCTCGCACCGGACTGCGGACACGGCCGGGCCGACGCCGCGCTGTCCGGCGCGGAGACGGTGACCACCCGTACCTCCGGCACACCGGAGTGCGCGGATCGCGTTCCACGAGATCCGCGCCCGCTCGGTCCCCCCGGTGCCCGGAGCCTCCCGCACGCCTTCGAGCGGGCCGTGAGCCCCTGCCGGGGCTTCACGCGCGTGTCCACGCACGTCACTTCCTGACTTCCTGACCCCATTTTCCGGTTTTCCGGGGAGGCGCAGTGTCCACCGCACCGAACGCGGACAAGGCATGGAAGGCCATGGCCCGATCTCTTGCGGACCCGACCGACTCCGACCGCCCGACCGACTCCGACCGCCCGACGGCCACCGGCCGAGCGGGAGCCGCCGCCTGTCGCACCCTCCTCGAGGGCCACGCAGCCCGCGCCGCGGACGACTCCACCGCCGAGCCGTGGCTGCTTCTGCGGGAGCGCACCGCCGGCCGTCTCCGGCATGTGTGAACTCCTGCCGCACCACCAGGTCTGCGAGCCCGTCTGCGGCGGGGCGCGAGAACCGTCCTGTCGGCGGCTTGCGCACCACACCCAGGAATCCCTCAGCGAGGCGAGCGGGCCGTCATTGGTCTGGCCCGGTGAGAGTTTTCCACAGGCCTGGCCGCGCTTCGGCACCACGACGTAGCGTGAGCGCATGAAGATCCTCATCAGCGCGGACATGGAGGGCGCCACCGGCGTCACCTGGCCCGCCGACGTGCTGCCGGGCACACCGCAGTGGGAGCGCTGCCGGTCGATGTTCACCTCCGACGTCGACGCCGCCGTGCGGGGCTTCTTCGACGGCGGCGCCGACGAGGTGCTGATCAACGAGGCGCACTGGAGCATGCGCAACCTGCTCCTGGAGCGGCTCGACGAGCGGGCCGAGATGCTCACCGGGCGGCACAAGTCGCTGTCCATGGTGGAGGGCGTGCAGCACGGCGACGTGGACGGCATCGCGTTCATCGGCTACCACGCGGGAGCCGGCATGGAGGGCGTCCTCGCGCACACCTACCTCGCCAACTCCATCACCGGAGTGTGGCTGAACGGCGAACGGGCCAGCGAGGGCCTGCTCAACGCGGCCGTGGTCGCCGAGTACGGGGTGCCGGTCGTCCTGGTCACCGGCGACGACGTGGCCTGCGAGGACGCCCTCGGCTACGCGCCGGGGGCGCTGAAGGTCGCGGTCAAGGACCATGTGTCGCGGTACGCGGCCGTGTGCCGCACGCCCGCCCGGACGGCCGCCGACATCCGGGCCGCGGCGAAGGAGGCCGCCGCGCTGGCGGGCCGCCGGGAGCCGGTGGCGGCCGGCCCCTTCACCGTCGAGGTGGAGTTCGACGCGGAGCACCTGGCGATGGCCGTCACCGTGGTGCCGGGCGTGATCCGCGCCGGCGAGCGGAAGGTGGCGTACACGAGCGGGACCATGCACGACGGGATCCGCACTTTCAAGGCGGTCACCACGATCGCCTCGGCCGCGGTGGAGGAGCAGTATGGCTGACGAACGTGCCCTGGACGAGGTCGTGACGTTCACCTCCGAACTCATCCGGATCGACACCACCAACAGGGGCGGGGGCGACTGCCGGGAGCGGCCCGCCGCCGAGTACGCGGCGGAGCGGCTCGCCGGGGCGGGCCTGGAGCCGGTGCTGCTGGAGCGCACCCCCGGCCGGACCAACGTCGTCGCGCGCCTCGCGGGCACCGACCCGACGGCCGACGCGCTCCTCGTCCACGGCCACCTCGACGTCGTACCGGCCGAGGCCGCCGACTGGAGCGTGCACCCGTTCTCCGGCGAGGTGCGCGACGGGGTGGTCTGGGGCCGCGGCGCCGTCGACATGAAGAACATGGACGCGATGATCCTCGCCGTGGTGCGGGCCTGGGCACGGCAGGGCGTGCGGCCCCGGCGCGACATCGTGATCGCGTTCACCGCGGACGAGGAGGCCAGCGCCGAGGACGGCTCCGGGTTCCTCGCCGACCGGCACGCGGCGCTCTTCGAGGGCTGCACCGAGGGGATCAGCGAATCGGGCGCCTTCACCGTCCACGACGGCGCCGGCCGGCAGCTCTACCCGATCGCGGCGGGGGAGCGCGGTACGGCCTGGCTGAAGCTGACCGCGCGCGGGCGGGCCGGGCACGGCTCCAAGGTCAACCGGGACAACGCGGTGACCCGCCTCGCCGCCGCGGTCACCCGCATAGGCGAGTACGAGTGGCCGCTGCGGCTGACCCCGACGGTCCGTGCGGCACTCACCGAACTCGCCGCCCTGTACGGCGTCGACCCCGACCTGTCCGACGTGGACACGCTGCTCACCAAGCTGGGCCCGGCGGCGAAACTCGTCGAGCACACCCTCCGCAACAGCAGCAACCCGACGATGCTGGACGCCGGTTACAAGCTCAACGTGATCCCCGGACAGGCCGTGGCCCACATCGACGGACGGTTCCTGCCCGGTGGGGAGGACGAGTTCCGCGCCACCTTGGACCGGCTCACGGGGCCGGACGTGGACTGGGAGTTCGAGCACCGCGAGCCGGCTCTCGAGGCACCGCTGGACTCGACGACGTTCGCGCGGATGCGGGCCGCCGTGCAGGAGTTCGCACCCGAGGGGCACCCCGTGCCGTACTGCATGTCCGGCGGCACGGACGCCAAGCAGTTCTCCCGCCTCGGCATCACCGGTTACGGGTTCGCCCCGCTGAAACTGCCGGAGGGCTTCGACTACCAGGCCCTCTTCCACGGAGTCGACGAGCGCGTCCCGGTCGAGGCGCTCCACTTCGGTGTCCGCGTCCTCGACCGGTTCCTGCGGACGGTCTGAGCGAAATGGGGGAAACGGTGCAGACCCTGCCCTACGGCGAGTGGCCCTCGCCCATCGACGCGGCCACGGCCGCGGCACACGACGGGAAGCCCGAGTTCGTGGGGTTCGTCGGGGACGAGGTGTGGTGGACCGAGCCCCGGCCCGCCGAGGGCGGCCGGCGCACCCTGGTGCGCCGGCACTCCGACGGAACCGAGGAGTCCGTGCTGCCGGCGCCGTGGAACGTGCGCAGCCGGGTCGTCGAGTACGGCGGACGGCCCTGGGCCGGGTTCGTCCGGGACGACGACCCTCTCGTGGTCTTCGTGAACTTCGCCGACCAGCGCCTCTACCGCTGTGAACCCGGCGGTGAGCCGCGTCCGCTGACCCCGCTCTCCCCGGTGGGGCAGGGGCTGCGCTGGGCCGAGCCGACGCTGCTGCCGGACCGCGGCGAGGTGTGGTGCGTCCTGGAGGAGTTCACCGGCGACGGACCGAGCGAGGTGCGCCGCGTCCTGGCCGCCGTACCGCTGGACGGCTCGGCCGCCGAGGACCGCGGCGCCGTCCGTGAACTCACCGACGACCGGCACCGGTTCGTCACCGGTCCGCGACTGTCACCCGACGGGCGGCACGTCGCCTGGCTGGCCTGGGACCACCCGCGCATGCCGTGGGACGGCACCGAACTGCGTCTCGCCGAGGCCGCACCCGACGGCACCCTGCACCACGCCCGCACCGTGGCCGGCGGCCCCGACGAGTCCATCGCCCAGGCCGACTGGACGCACGACGGCCGGCTGCTGCACACGAGCGACCGCACCGGCTGGTGGAACCTCTACCGCGACGGCGAACCGGTCTGCCCGCGCGAGGAGGAGTTCGGCGGCCCGCTGTGGCAGCCGGGGTCGCGCTGGTTCACCCCGCTGGACAGCGGTCTGATCGCCGTCGTGCACGGCCGGGGCGCCACCGCGCTCGGCATACTCGACCCCGAGACGGGCGAGGTCGTCGACGCCGCCGGGCCCTGGACCGAGTTCGCGCCCACGCTCGCGGCGCACGGAGAGCGGGTCGTCGCCGTCGGCGCCGGGCCCCGCAGCGCCCCCGAGGTGGTGGAACTGGACACCCGCACCGGCAGGACCCGGGTGATCGGCGCCCCGCACAAGGACGCCGTGGACCCCGCCCACTACCCCGACCCGCAGGCCCGCACCTTCACCGGTCCGGGTGGCCGGGAGATCCACGCCCACGTGTACCCGCCGCACCACCCCGACTGCGTCGCGCCCGACGGCCAACTGCCGCCGTACGTGATCCGGGCGCACGGCGGACCCACCGGCCGGGCTCCCCTCGTGCTCGACCTGGGGATCGCCTACCTCACCTCACGCGGCATCGGCGTCGTGGAGGTCGACTACGGCGGCTCCACCGGATACGGACGTGCTTACCGCGAACGGCTGCGCGAGCAGTGGGGCGTGGTCGACGTCGAGGACTGCGCGGCCGTCGCGCTCGCCCTCGCCGACGAGGGCACCGCCGACCGCGACCGGCTCGCCGTCCGCGGCGGCAGCGCCGGCGGCTGGACCGCGGCCGCCTCCCTCACCACGACCGACGTCTACGCCTGCGGCACCATCCTCTACCCGGTGCTCGACCTGACGGGCTGGGGCCCGGGGGAGACCCACGACTTCGAGTCCGAGTACCTCGAGAGCCTCATCGGCCCGCGCGCCGAGGTCCCCGAGCGGTACGCCGAACGCTCGCCCGCCGCGCACGCCGACCGGCTCACCGTCCCCTTCCTGCTGCTCCAGGGCCTGGACGACGTCATCTGCCCTCCCGCGCAGTGCGAGCGGTTCCTGGCCCGGCTGGAGGGCGGCAAGGTGCCGCACGCGTACATCGCCTTCGAGGGCGAGGGGCACGGCTTCCGGCGCGCGGACACCATGGTGCGCGCCCTGGAGGCGGAACTGTCGTTGTACGCCCAGGTGTTCGGCCTGACGGTGCGCGGCGTGCCGGTACTGGAGCTCACCGAATGAGCAGGGTCGAGCCGTTGCTGCGGCCGCCCCGGCCCGGTCCCGGGGCCCGGGTGGCCGTCGTCGCGCCCAGCGGGCCCGTGCCCGAGGAGCGGCTCCAGGCCGGTCTCGACGTGCTGCGCGGCTGGGACCTCGACCCGGTGGTCGCCCCCCATGTCCTGGGCCGGCACCGCGACTTCGACTACCTGGCCGGCACGGACGCCGAGCGGGCCGCCGACCTGCAGTCCGCCTGGTGCGACCCCGCCGTGGACGTGGTGATGTGCGCCCGGGGCGGCTACGGCGCGCAGCGCGTGGCCGACCTGCTCGACTGGACGGCGATGCGGGCCGCCGGGCCGAAGGTGTTCGTCGGGTTCAGCGACATCACCGCCCTGCACGAGGCGTTCGCCACCCGGCTCGGCCTGGTCACCCTGCACGGGCCGATGGCGGCGGGCATCGACTTCGTCAAGAACGCACGCGCGCAGGACCACCTGAAGGCGACCCTCCTTGCCCCGGAGACCGTCCGCACCCTCACCTCCCCCGAGGGCACCGCGCTGGTCCCCGGGCGGGCGCGGGGCGTCACCCTCGGCGGCTGCCTCGCCCTGCTCGCCGCCGACCTCGGCACCCCGCACGCCAGAGGCTCCGCGCGCGGCGGGCTGCTGTGCCTGGAGGACGTGGGGGAGGAGCCGTACCGGCTCGACCGGTACCTCACCCAACTCCTGCGGGCCGGATGGTTCGACGGGGTGGCGGGGCTGCTGCTCGGCTCCTGGGCGCAGTGCGGGCCGTACGAGACGGTGCGGGCCCTGCTCGCCGACCGGCTCGGCGGCCTGGGCGTGCCCGTGGCCGAGCGGTTCGGCTTCGGTCACTGCGACGGGGCGCTCACCGTCCCCTTCGGCGTCCCGGCCGAACTCGACGCGGAGGCGGGCACCCTGACACTCGACGAACCGGCACTGAGCTGAGCCCGTCCGGCGGCCCCGGCGTGCCCGGTATGCCCGGGGTAGGGTCGCACCGTGCCGCACACCGCCTCCCGTCACCTCGCCGAGGGCCCCCGCGTGGGGATACGGCACCTCACCCACGCGGACAGCGCGGAGTTCACCGCCCGCGCCCGGGAGAGCAAGGACCTGCACCGCCCCTGGCTGTTCCCGCCGGACCACGCCGCGGCGTACTCCGCGTACGCCGAGCAGCTGATCCGGGACCCCGCCAAGGCCGGCTTCCTGGTCTGCGAGAAGGCCGACGGTTCCATCGCCGGTTTCATCAACATCAACAACATCGTCCACGGCGCGTTCCAGAGCGGCGCCCTCGGCTACGGCGCGTTCGCGCACGCGGCGGGGCGCGGCCTGATGCGCGAAGGGCTGGACCTCGTCGTACGGCACGCGTTCGGGCCGATGCGGCTGCACCGGCTGGAGATCAACGTGCAGCCCGCCAACGCCGCCTCCATCGCCCTGGCCCGCAGCTGCGGGTTCCGCCTGGAGGGCTTCTCACCGGACATGCTCTTCATCGACGGGGCCTGGCGCGACCACGAACGCTGGGCGCTCACCCAGGAGATGCGCGGGCCCCACTGACCCGCTGTCCGCGCCGCCATTCTCCCGGTCGGCGCGTCCCGCCCCTGTTCGGACGGGCGGCCGCGGCTTCCATGGATGACTGTGACGATATCCGGCGTGCTGCGGCGCCCCTGCCCGCCGCACCCTGGGCCCGGACGATTCCCTGCCCGTCCTGCGCCCCTCGACGGGCACACCGCATCGAGGACCGCGACAAGGAGGGCCTACCACGCTGCATGGCCCGGCAGGTCGGCATGCGCCCCACACCGTGACCGCGTGACTCGGACCGCGTGACTCAGACGGTGGCGCGGCGGTCCGCGTACTCGTAGACCGCCCCGTCCGGGTGCCGTGCGATGAGGTTGCGGCCCACCGGGGTGGGGAGCGGGCCCGCGACGATGTCCGCGCTCATCTCCGCGAGTACCCGACCGGCCTCCTCGACGTCCTGCACCGCGTTGGTCGCCGCCACCTTGCGCAGCACGTCCAGTTCGGCCGCGGGACCGCTCATCAGCAGGAAACAGCCGACCGCGGCCACGTGGACACCGGCCCGCTCGAAGCGGAGCGCCTTGCCTCCCGCCAGCCGCTCGTAGAAGGGGATCGCGGTCTCGATGTCGTCGACGCAGACGCGCAGCGTGGCACCCAGTATCTCCATAGGACGAGCCTAGGGTTTTTCGTCTGGATCACGCCGGACTTCCGGGAGGCCGGAAAGCGCCGGAGGCGCGGGGCGCGGGCCGGTGGACGTTTGGCGGTCGCGGCGGGGGAAACGCGGAAGTCTCCCGAGCCATGCGACGACAGCGCTGGAGGCGAACCGTGAGTCGACCCCGCATCGTGATCATCGGTGCCGGCTTCGCCGGATACCGCACGGCCCGCACCCTGTCCCGGCTCGCCCGGGGAAGGGCCGAGATCACCCTGCTGAATCCGACCGACTACTTTCTGTATCTGCCCCTGCTGCCCCAGGTCGCCGCCGGCATCCTGGAACCGCGCCGGGTCACCGTCTCCCTCTCCGGCACGCTGCCGCACGTACGACTGGTGCTGGGTGAGGCCGACGGCATCGACCTCGACCGGCGGACCGTGCGCTACACCGGCCCCGAGGGGGACCGCGGCACCCTCTCCTACGACCGGCTGGTGCTGGCCGCGGGCAGCGTCAACAAGCTGCTGCCGATCCCCGGCGTCGCCGAGCACGCCCACGGTTTCCGCGGTCTGCCCGAAGCGCTGTATCTGCGCGACCACGTGACCCGGCAGATGGAACTCGCGGCCGCCACCGACGACCCCGCGGGCTGCGCCGCCCGGTGCACCTTCGTCGTGGTCGGCGCCGGTTACACCGGGACCGAAGTCGCCGCGCACGGAAAGCTGTTCAGCGACGCGCAGGTGCACAATCACCCCCTGCGGACGGGCCTGCGCCCGCGCTGGCTGCTGCTGGACATCGCCGACCGGGTCCTGCCCGAACTCGACGAACGGCTCTCCTCCACCGCCGACCGGGTGCTGCGCGAACGGGGGGTGGAGGTACGGATGGGGACCTCCGTGAAGGAGGCCACGCACGACGGAGTGCTGCTGACCGACGGCGAGTTCGTCGACACACGGACGCTGGTGTGGTGCGTGGGCGTGCGGCCCGATCCGCTCGCCGAGTCGCTGGGGCTGTCCATGGAACGCGGGCGGCTGCTGGTGGACCCGCACCTGCGGGTGCCGGGGCGGCCCGAGGTGTTCGCCTGCGGTGACGCGGCGGCGGTGCCCGATCTGGAGAAGCCCGGCCGGTACACCCCGATGACCGCGCAGCACGCCTGGCGGCAGGGCGAGGTCTGCGCGCACAACATCGCCGCCTCCTTCGGTGACGGTGAGTCGCGCGCCTACCGCCACCGTGACCTGGGGTTCGTGGTGGACCTGGGTGGCGTCAAGGCGGCGGCCAATCCGCTCGGTGTCAATCTGTCCGGTCCGGTGGCCGGAGCGGTCGCCCGCGGTTACCACCTCGCGGCGATGCCCGGCAACCGGGTGCGCGTCGCCGCCGACTGGCTGCTGGACGCCGTACTGCCGCGTCAGGCGGTGCAGTTGGGGCTCGTACGGTCCTGGTCGGTGCCGCTGGACACGGCGTCCCCGGAACTCGCCCGGGTGCCGTCCGGCCCGGAACGGAAGCGGTCCGGCGACGAGACCGCCGAGCCGGCCAGGAAGCAGCCGGGTGGGGAGCCGGCGAAGAGCCGGCCCGGAGGCGAGCCCGCGAAGAGCCGGCCCGGTCCCCGGCCGCCCGCCGGCTCCCACGCCTCCCCCGGCCCCGTCAAGCGCACCGACTACCCAGCCGACCCCGCCGATCCCCGTGATCAGGCCGAAGGAGACTCATGAAAACCGGTGAACTCGTCGAGCTCGGACAGCAGTTGCGAGTGGACAGCGTCCGCGCGGCAGCCGCTGCGGGCTCCGGGCACCCCACGTCCTCGATGTCCGCGGCCGACCTGATGGCCGTCCTGCTGGCGCGCCACTTCCGCTACGACTTCGACCACCCCGACCACCCCGGCAACGACCGTTTCGTCCTCTCCAAGGGGCACGCCTCGCCCCTGTTGTACGCCGCCTTCAAGGCGGCCGGGGCCATCGAAGACGAGGAACTGCTCACCTTCCGCAAGCTCGGCAGCCGACTCGAGGGGCATCCCACGCCCAGGCGGCTGCCCTGGGTCGAGACGGCCACCGGGTCGCTCGGCCAGGGACTGCCGGTCGGTGTCGGTATCGCACTGGCCGGGAAGCGGCTCGACCGGTCCGGCTACCGGGTGTGGGTGCTGTGCGGGGACAGCGAACTGGCGGAGGGCTCCGTGTGGGAGGCGGCCGAGCACGCCGGGTACGAGAACCTCGACAACCTCACCGCCGTCGTGGACGTCAACCGGCTCGGCCAGCGCGGCCCCACCCGGCACGGTCACGACCTCGACGCCTACGCCCGCCGCTTCGCGGCCTTCGGCTGGCACACGGTGGAGGTGGACGGCCACGACATCGACGCCGTCGACCGCGCCTACGGCGAGGCGGCCTCCACCAGGGGGCAGCCGACCGTGATCCTCGCCCGCACCCTCAAGGGCAAGGGGGTCGCGTCCGTCCAGGACCGCGAGGGCCTGCACGGCAAACCGCTGCCCGAGGCCGACGAGGCGATCGCCGAACTCGGCGGCCCGCGCGACCTGCGGCTGAGGGTGCGGGAGCCGGCCGACGCCCGCGCGCTGCACGCCGTGCACACCGGACAGGCCGATCCGCCCCGGTGGGACAAGGGCGAGGAGGTGGCGACGCGCAACGCCTTCGGCGAGGCGCTGGCCGCCCTCGGTACCGTGCGCGGCGACATCGTGGCCCTGGACGGTGAGGTCGGCGACTCCACCCGTGCGGAGTTCTTCGCCAAGGAGCACCCCGAACGCTATGTCGAGTGCTACATCGCCGAGCAGCAGCTGGTCGCCGCGGCGGTCGGCGTGGCGACACGCGGCTGGGTGCCGTACGCGGCCACGTTCGCCGCCTTCCTCACCCGCGCCCACGACTTCATCCGCATGGCGTCGATCAGCGGTTCCGGCATCAACCTGGTCGGCTCGCACGCCGGTGTCGCCATCGGCCAGGACGGGCCCAGCCAGATGGGTCTCGAGGACCTGGCGATGATGCGGGCGGTGCACGGCTCGACCGTGCTGTACCCCTGCGACGCCAACCAGACCGCACGCCTGGTCGCCACCATGGCGGACCTCGACGGCATCCGCTACCTGCGCACCTCGCGCGGCGAGGGCCCCGTCCTCTACGGCCCCGACGAGGAGTTCCCGGTCGGCGGCAGCAAGGTGCTGCGCTCCTCGGCCGAGGACCGGCTGACCCTGCTCGCGGCGGGCGTCACGGTGCCCGAGGCCCTGGCCGCCGCGGACGCCCTGGCGGGCGAGGGCATCGCGGTACGGGTGATCGACCTGTACTCGGTCAAGCCCGTCGACCGGGACACGCTGCGCCGGGCGGCGGAGGAGACCGGCTGTCTGGTGACGGTGGAGGATCACCACCCGGAGGGCGGGCTCGGGGACGCGGTCCTCGACGCCTTCACCGACGGGCGGCCCGTCCCGCGCCTGGTGCGGCTCGCCGTCCGCGACATGCCGGGGTCGGCCTCCCCCGAGGAGCAGTTGCGCGCCGCGGGCATCGACGCCGAGTCGATCGCGGTGGCCGGGCGGCTGCTGGTGGAGGGGGCGATCGTGCCGTGAGCGACGGGACGGAGGAGAGGATCACGCCGTGAGCGACGCCGAGGGGGTGCGGCCGGTACGGGCCGGCCGTCGCACCGTGCGGATCCGTCGGCCGGGGAAGGTGCTCTTTCCCGGCGGTGAGGGCGCCGAGGAGTACACCAAGGGCGACCTCGTCGACTACCACCGGGCCGCCGCCCCGTTCATGCTGCCGCACCTGCGGGGCCGCCCGCTGATGCTGGACCGGCGCCCGGACGGCCTCGACGGGCCCACGTTCATGCAGAAGAACACCCCCGAGAGCTACCCGGAATGGATCACCCGCGTCGCGGTCGCCAAGGAGGGCGGCACGGTGTGCCACACCGTGTGCGACGACACGGCGACCCTGCTGTACCTCGTCGACCAGGCGAGCATCACCTTCCACCGCTGGCTCTCCCGGGCCGCCCCGATCGAACGGATCAACCGTCCGGACCGGCTGGTCTTCGACCTCGATCCCGCCGAGGACGACTTCGGGACGGTGCGGGAGGCGGCGCGGCTGCTGGGGGAGCTGCTGGACGAGCTGAAGCTGCCCACGGCGCTGATGACCACCGGCTCCCGGGGCCTCCATGTGATCGTGCCGCTGAACGGTGACGACGCGTTCGACGACGTGCGCGCCTTCGCCCGCGAGGTCGCCGACACCCTCGTCGACGCCCACCCCGACCGGCTCACCACCGCCGCGCGCAAGAAGGAGCGCGGCGACCGGCTCTACCTGGACGTGCAGCGCAACGCCTACGCGCAGACCGCGGTCGCGCCCGGCTCCGTCCGGGCCCTGCCCGGCGCCCCCGTCGCGGCCCCCGTCTCCTGGGACCAGCTGGACGATCCGAAGCTGCACGCCCGCCGCTGGACCGTCGCCGACGCCGTCGAACAGCTGCGGACCGACCCCTGGGCCGGTCTGCCGCGCCGGGGCCGCGCCCTGGGGCCGGCCCGCCGGCGGCTGGCCGCACTGCGGGGCGGCCCGGCCCGGCCGGACGACCGGACACGGAGCGTGACCGCGGCAATCGGTTGAGCCTCCGGAGGTTTGGTGAAGGGACTTGTGGCCACACGGAGGAGGAGGCGCTCATGACGAACGCAAGGAACACCGGAGACTCCAGAGGTTCACAGGAACCACAGGAGGCTCACGCACCCCGCAAGTCTGCGGAAAACACCAGAGCGACCAAACGGCCGAGCCCCATGGAGGTACTGCGCCAGGCGCGCGGGCAGCTCGCGGAGCTCACCGGTATGGAAGCCGAGTCCGTGTCGTCCTTCGAGCAGACGGAGGAGGGCTGGGCGCTGGAGGTCGAGGTCCTCGAGCTCGAGCGTGTGCCCGACACGATGAGCCTGATGGCGAGTTACCAGGTGGAGCTGGGGCCCGACGGAGAGCTCACCGGCTACCGGCGGGTCCGCCGCTATGAGCGGGGGCGGTCCGACGCGCGCAGGTCCGGCGGCCGGTAGGCCGCCCGGCCGGCCCCTTCCGGCCCGTCGGCACGACGGACACGGCGCGCGAGGCAGGCAACTCACACAAGGAGGAACAACCGGCATGACAGTCGTACCGGCACAACAGTCCGGTGGTGGAGGCGGCAGCAGCGGCCTCTACGACGTGCTCGAGCTCGTCCTGGACAGGGGGCTCGTCATCGACGCATTCGTGCGCGTGTCCCTGGTCGGCATCGAGATCCTCAAGATCGATGTCCGCGTCGTCGTCGCCAGCGTCGACACCTACCTGCGCTTCGCCGAGGCGTGCAACCGGCTCGACCTGGAGGCCGGACCCCGCAAGAGCCCGGGCCTGCCCGACGTGGTCGGCCAGGTCACCGAGTCCGGTGCCCGCGGCAAGTCCAAGGGAGCGCTGTCCGGTGCCGCCGAGACCATCTCCGACGCCTTCCAGCAGGCACGCGGAGAGGGCTCCGAGCGGGAGGCCGAGTCCCGTCCGCGGGCCCGCAAGAGCACCTCGGCACGCCGGAAGGAGGAGCAGGAGTGAGCACCTACGTCTACGGCATCACGGCGAGTACGTATTCCGGCCCCCCCGAGCACACGAGTGGTGTGGGCGACCCGGCAGGTCCGGTGCGGGTCCTGAAGGAGGGCGAGCTGGCGGCCGTCGTCAGTGACGCCCCCGAGGACCTGCGCCCCAAACGAAGGGAACTGCTCGCCCACCAGAACGTGCTCGCCGAGGTCGGCGCGGCCGGCTGTGTGCTGCCGATGCGGTTCGGCAGCGTCGCCCCCGACGACGACTCCGTCACCACCGTGCTCGCCGAGCGTGCCGAGCACTACAAGGAGCGGCTGCGGGCGCTGGACGGCCGGGTCGAGTACAACGTCAAGGCCAATCACGACGAGGAGGCCGTACTCCACCACGTGATGGCCGGCAACCCGGAGCTCCGCGCTCTCGCGGAAGCCAACCGGCAGTCCGGCGGTGGAAGTTACGACGACAAGATCCGCCTGGGCGAGATGGTCGCCGAGGCGGTCAGGGCCCAGGAGGCCGAGGACGGCGTCGCCGTGCGGCGTGCCCTGGAACCGGCGGCCGACGCCGTGAGCGTGGGTCCCGAGTCCACGGGCTGGCTCGCCAACGTCTCCTTCCTGGTGCCGCGCGACACGGCCGGGGAATTCATGGCCGCCCTGGACCGCGTCCGCGAGGACATGCCGCACCTGGAGGTGCGGCTCAACGGCCCGCTGCCCCCGTACAGCTTCGTGGAGCCCGGCCCGGCCGAACCGGCGGGCGCCACGGCGGGTGGGGCGGACGCCGGAATGGGGTGACGACATGGGCCTGATCTCGGGAGTGCTGCTGCTTCCGCTGGCCCCGGCGCGCGGCAGCGGCTGGGTCATCCAGCAGGTGCTGCGCGAGGCGGAGCGCATCTACTACGACCCCGCCGCGATCCGTGCCGAACTGGCGCGGCTCGAGGAGCAGCTGGAGGCCGGAGAGATCACCGAGGAGGAGTTCGACCGGCAGGAGGACGAACTCCTCGACCGATTGGAGACCGCGATGCGCACCAGCGCCACAGGGGACGGGACGGCACCACGATGAATCGGACAGCGCTCGGCCTCGCGATAGGGGCCGGATACCTCCTCGGACGGACGAAGAAGCTGAAGACGGCGGTCGCCGTCGGCGGGCTGGTGGCCGGCAAGAAGCTGAACCTCGGACCGCGGATGATCACGGACCTGGTCTCCTCGCAGCTGCAGAACAACCCGCAGTTCAAGGAGCTCGGGGATCAGCTGCGCGGCGACCTGCGCGGCGCCGGCAAGGCGGCCTCCGGGGCACTCGTCGAGCGGCAGCTCGACTCCCTCGCCGACAGACTGCACGGCCGTACCGCCGAGATGCGCGAGCAGCTGGCCGGTTCGGGTCGCGAGGCCGGGGACGACACGGATGACACGGACGACGTGGACGCCACGGACGAGGAACCGGACGGCGAGGAGCCGGAACCGGAGTCCGAGCGGCCGGCGAAGAAGGCCTCGTCGAAGAAGGACTCGCCGAAGAGGGCGCCGTCGAAGGAGGCCGCGAGGAAGACCGTCAAGAAGGCGCCCCCCGCGAAGAAGGCCGCTCAGGGGAGGAAGGCGGCTGCCGAGAAGGCCGCCGCCGCGCGGACGGGTTCGTCCCGGGGCGCCCGTTCACGCACCTCGAAGGGAGGCGGTGAGTGATGACCGAGACACTCGGATCGGCCACCTCCGCCGCGCGCGACGGAGTGCGCGAGGGGACGAAGAACCCGCTGGCCGACCTGGCCCACAGCGAGGCCGCCGACCACCTCAAGGCGGAACTGCAGGACTACCTCGCGGCCCAGGCCACCCGCCTGCTGACCGGTGTCGGCCGCAAGCTGGGCGAGACGACCGGCAAACTCACCGACATCGCCGAGGGCAACAGTCCGGGTTTCGCCAAGCTCGCACTCGACGGCGGACGCAAACTCGCCGAGGGCAAGAGCCCCCTGCGCAGCGCCGTCGAACTGGGAGCCTCGCGGGCCAAGGACAACGTGATGGGTGCCCTGAAGGGCCTGGGCGGCGGCGGTGGCAAGAGCAAGCGCAAGCGCTCCGCGGGCAAGAAGCCCACCGTCATCATGGAGCACATCGATGTCGGCGTCCCGCTGCGCACGGCCTACGACCAGTGGACGCAGTACCAGGACTTCAGCACCTTCGCCAAGGGCGTCAAGAGTGCCAACAAGTCCGACGACACCACCTCGGACTGGCAGGTCAAGGTTCTGTGGTCCAACCGCAGCTGGAAGGCGCAGACCACCGAGCAGATCGCCGACGACCGCATCGCCTGGTCCTCCGAGGGGGCCAAGGGCACGACGAAGGGCGTCGTCTCCTTCCACAGCCTCGGCGACAAACTCACCCGGGTCCTGCTGGTCATCGAGTACTACCCCTCGGGTTTCTTCGAGAAGACCGGCAACATCTGGCGCGCCCAGGGCCGCCGGGCCCGGCTCGACCTGAAGAACTTCGCCCGCTTCATCACGTTCAAGGGTGAGGCCGAGGACAGCTGGCGCGGCGAGATCCAGGACGGTGAGGTCGTCCGCAGCCACGAGGACGCCATCGCCGAAGAGGAGGAGGAACAGTCGCCGCCCGGGGACGAGGAGCCGGAGGGCGAGGACGCCGAGGGCGCAGAGGAAGCCGAGGGCGCAGAGGACGCCGAGGGCGAGTACGACGAAGAGGAGGAAGCAGACGAAGCCGCGGACGAGGAACCGGCCGAGGGCGGCTACGAGGAGGAGGACGAGGACGCCTACGAGGAAGAGGACGAAGGCGCGGACGAGGACGAGGATGAGGACGAGGCCGAGGACGAGTATGAGCCCGAGGACGAGCCCGAGTACGCCGAAGGCGGGAGCCGTCGATGACGACGCCCCGTCGGCTCCCCGAGCCCTATGGGCAGGGTGGCGGCGCCAATCTCGCCGACATCCTGGAGCGGGTGCTCGACAAGGGCATCGTCATCGCGGGCGACATCCGCATCAACCTGCTCGACATCGAACTGCTCACCATCAAGCTGCGGCTCGTCGTGGCTTCCGTCGACAAGGCGAAGGAGATGGGGATCGACTGGTGGGAGACCGACCCGGCGCTCTCCTCCCGCGCCCGTCGCTCCGAACTGGCCCGGGAGAACGCCGAGCTGCGTGAGCGGCTGGCCGAACTGGAGGGTGACCGTCCGCTGGCGGCCGGCCGTTCGTCGGACACGGACCGTCCGCTGGAGGCCGGCCGCCGGCGGGGGACCGACCGGCCGCAGGAGACCGGCCGTCACCGGGAGACCGACCGGCCGCAGGAGGAGGGCCCGTGACCGGACTGCGGTACGTCTACGCCATCTGCCGCCCCTTCGGCACACCGCTCCAGGCACAGCTGACCGGTGTGGCGGGTGATCCGCCCCGGCTGCTGCCCCATCACGGCCTGGTGGCCGTCGTCAGCCATGTGCCGGAGGCGGACTTCGCCGAGGAGCCCCTCCATGAGCATCTGGAGGACCTCGACTGGCTGACCGAGGTCGCCCGCGCCCACCAGGGCGTCATCGACGCGCTCACCACCGTCACCACGCCGCTGCCGCTGCGGCTCGGCACCGTGTTCCGTGACGACAGCGGCGTACGGACGATGATGGAGGCGCGCGAGGAGGGCTTCCTGCGGACGCTGGACCGGTTGGACGGCCGGGTGGAATGGGGCGTGAAGGTCTTCATCGAGGCGGAACGGCCGGCGGACACCGCCGCACCGCCGGCGCAAAAGCCCACGTCGGGCCGGGACTACCTGCGCCAACGGCGCATGGCGACGAAATCGCACGACGACCTGTGGCAGCAGGCCGAGGCCTTTTCGACCCGGCTGCACGAGACGCTCTCCGGCTGCGCCGAGGATTCCCGGCTGCACGCTCCGCAGAATCCCACGCTCTCCGGTGCGTCGGGTCGCAACGTGTTGAATGCGGCTTATCTCGTGCCGCGAGCGGAATCCGAGAAGTTCGTGGAAAGGGTGGAGCGGACGAAGGACGGGACACCCGGGATACGCGTCGAGCTCACCGGCCCCTGGGCGGCCTATTCATTCGCCGGGGAAGAGTCCGCCGGAGAGGAATCGGCCGAGGGGGAGCGGCCGTGACCGTGGTCGAGCGCCGGGAGATAGCCCTGGTGGATCTGCTGGACCGGCTCCTGGCCGGCGGAGTCGTCATCACCGGTGACATCACGCTGCGCATCGCGGACGTCGATCTGGTCCGTATCGACCTCAACGCGCTCATCAGCTCGGTGAACGCGAACGTTCCGTCGCCCTTCGAGGAGTCGCGTTGACGGCCACCCCCGATGATCATCACGGCGAGCCGCACGAAGGCCGGCGCGCGGGGCACGGCCGGCGCAACCGGCTCGACCTGGAACCGGACACGGTCGAACGTGACCTGGTCAAACTGGTGCTCACCGTCGTGGAACTGCTGCGCCAGCTCATGGAGCGCCAGGCGGTACGCCGGTTCGACGAGGGAGACCTGACGGAGGAGCAGGAGGAGCGCATCGGGCTCACCCTGATGCTGCTCGAGGAGCGGATGACGGAACTGCGTGACCGGTACGGACTGCGGCCCGAGGACCTGAATCTGGACCTCGGGCCGCTCGGACCGCTGCTGCCGCGGGACTGAGCCCTTCCCGGTAAGCGGTGGTTGCTCGCTGTGATCGCGATGCTGGCACTGCGGCCCGTGGCATCCCCAAGTCCGGGCAGGCATAAGGCCCCTGGTAGGAACGATCTTGCGACAGAAAGATCCGACCGAGGGGCCTTACGTGCCGACCAGTGTCACATACACCGCCGTACTCGATGTGAAGCGGTCCACCGCCGAGCACCTGGCCCGACTGCTGCACGACCACCGGATCGCGGCCAGGACCCGCAAGGGACGGCGTGCACTGGGCTGCTTCAAGCAGGCGGTGCTCATCCTGCGCTGGTTCACCGACGGCACCCGCCTGTCCCAACTCGCCTGCGACAACGGACTGTCGACCTCCACCGCCTACCGCTACCTCCACGAAGGACTGACCGTGCTGTCCGCCGGGGCACCGGACCTCGCGACCGCGCTGGAGCGCGCGAAGGCGGCCGGGCTGACGCATCTCAACCTCGACGGCACCATCATCCGCACCGACCGCGTCGCCGCCCCCGGCCCCAACGGCGCGGACCTGTGGTGGTCCGGGAAGCACCAGCACCACGGAGGAAACGTGCAGGTCATCGCCACCCCGGACGGCTGGCCGATCTGGGTCTCACCGGTCCGGCCCGGCCGCGAGCACGACACCACCTGCGCCCGCCGCCACGGCCTGATCGACGGCCTGGGCCGCATCGCCGCCGAGCTGGACATGCCGACCCTGGTCGACCTCGGCTACGAGAACGCCGGCGACGGCTTCCGCCACCCGCACAAGAAGCCCGCGGGCGGCAAGCTGACCGAGACCCAGCAGACCTACAACAAGGTCATCCGCGGCATCCACGGCGTCTGCGAGCGCGCCAACTCCCTGCTCAAGACCACCTTCAAGGCCCTGCGCAGGGTCAGCCTCGACCCCAGCCGGATCACGCAGATCGCCGCCGCAGCCCTCGTCCTGCTCCAGCTCGAGTACGACCGCACCATCTGAACGATCACGCAACGTCATGATCCGTTACTGGCAAAGATTCACTGAGTCCCCGGACGGTCCGGTGACGGAAACCTTCCGTCACCGGACCGTCCGCCGTCTCACCACTTGTACCAGCGGCCCCTGCCGCCGCTCGCCGATGTGCTGCGCATGAAGAATCCCAGCAGCCACACGACGAGAACCGCCAACGCGATCCACCAGAGCACCTTCACCGCGAAACCGGCGCCGAAAAGAACCAGGGCCAGAAGCAGAACCAGCAGAATGGGAACCATAGTGTCAACCTCCTGCCTTTCTGATGACCCGGAATTCTCGTTTCAGGCATCCTTGCGGCAGAGAATTTCTCCGTGCAGCACGCTGAACCATCCGTCCTCCCGCGTGCCCCACTCCCGCCATGCCGCCGCGGCGGCCCGCAGTTGTCCGCCGGTGGCGTGGCCCTGCCCGGTGGCCCGCTCGGCGTAGTCCGACGCCACCGTGCGGTCCGCCCACAGGGAACTCCACCAGGCCCGCTCCTCGGCGGTCGAGTAGGTCCAGGTGGCCGAGGTGGCGGTGATGTCCGTGAACCCGGCCGTCAGCGCCCAGGACTTCAGCCGCCGGCCGGCATCCGGTTCGCCGCCGTTGGCCCGGGCCACCCGCCGGTACAGGTCCAGCCAGTCGTCCAGGCCCGGGGAGAGGGGGTACCAGGTCATCGCCGCGTAATCCGCGTCCCGGACGGCGACGAACCCGCCGGGCCTGGTCACCCGCATCATCTCGCGCAACGCCCGCACCGGGTCCCCCACGTGCTGGAGCACCTGGTGGGCGTGCACCACGCTGAACGTGTCGTCCGGGAAGTCCAGCGCGTGCACGTCGCCCACCGCGAAGGCCGTGTTCGTCAGGCCGCGCCCGGCCGCCGTGGCACCGGCCTGCTCCAGGATGCCCGGCGCCCGGTCGAGACCGGTGACGTGTCCGTCGGGGACGAGCCCGGCCAGGTCGGCGGTGATGGTGCCGGGCCCGCAACCGACGTCCAGGATCCGCATGCCGGGCGTCAGTACCCCGAGGAGGTACGCCGCCGAGTTGGCCGCGGTCCGCCAGGTGTGCGACCGCAGCACCGACTCGTGGTGCCCGTGGGTGTAGACGGCGGTCTCCCGTGATGGAGGCATGGTGAGCCCGTCCCTTCTCGTCGTCCGGTCATGGCGTACCCGATCTCCGTGAACGACCGTCACGATACGCACTCCGGCCGTATCCTGAGACCCGCGTCTCATATTCCGGGCGGACCGATGTGTGCCGGGCGCCCCGCCCGCCCGGCCGGCAAAACCGTTTGCCCCCTGCGCCGACGCCCCGGACAATCGCGTCCCATGGGTCATCTCGAAGCCGCGTACCTGGAGTACCACCTCCCCGACGGGAGGCCGCTCCTGGGCGACGTGTCCTTCCGTGTGGGCGAAGGGGCCGTCACCGCCCTCGTGGGACCCAACGGCGCGGGCAAGACGACACTCCTGCGCCTCCTCGCCGGCGAACTCAAGCCGCACGGCGGCTCCGTCACGGTCAGCGGCGGCCTCGGCGTCATGCGCCAGTTCGTGGGTTCCGTACGGGACGGAACGACCGTGCGCGACCTCCTCGTCTCCGTCGCCACGCCCCGCATCCGCGAGGCCGCCCGCACCGTCGACAAGGCCGAGCACGCGCTGCACGTCGCCGGGGACGAGAGCGCCCAGATGAGGTACGCGCAGGCCCTCGCCGACTGGGCCGAGGCGCGCGGCTACGAGGCCGAGACGCTGTGGGACATGTGCACGACGGCCGCACTCGGCATCCCCTACGACAAGGCGCAGCAACGCCAGGTGCGCACCCTCTCCGGCGGCGAGCAGAAACGCCTGGTCCTCGAAGCGCTGCTGCGCGGCACCGACGAGGTCCTGCTCCTCGACGAGCCCGACAACTACCTCGACGTCCCCGGCAAGCGCTGGCTCGAGGAGCAACTCGAACAGACCCGCAAGACCGTGCTCCTCGTCTCCCACGACCGCGAACTGCTCGCCCGCACCGCCCGGCGCATCGTCTCCCTCGAACCGAGCCCCACCGGCGCCGACGCCTGGGTGCACGGCGGGGGCTTCGCCACGTACCACGACGCCCGGCGCGAACGCTTCGCCCGCTTCGAGGAACTGCGCAGGCGGTGGGACGAGAAGCACGCCCAGCTGAAGAAGCTGGTGCTGAACCTCCGGCAGGCCGCCTCCGTCAGTCCCGACATGGCGTCCCGGTACCGGGCGGCCCAGACCCGGCTGCGCAAGTTCGAGGAGGCCGGCCCGCCGCCGGAGCCGCCGCGCGAGCAGGACATCAGGATGCGCCTGAAGGGAGGCCGCACCGGAGTGCGCGCGGTCACCTGCGAGCAGCTCGAACTCACCGGTCTGATGAAACCGTTCGACCTGGAGGTCTTCTACGGCGAACGGGTCGCCGTGCTCGGCTCCAACGGCTCCGGCAAGTCGCACTTCCTGCGCCTGCTCGCCGGGGACGACGT
Organism: Streptomyces sp. GDS52; assembly: GCF_052246875.1. NCBI lineage: Bacteria > Bacillati > Actinomycetota > Actinomycetes > Kitasatosporales > Streptomycetaceae > Streptomyces > Streptomyces sp. GDS52. The sequence continues at coordinate 815,664 of NZ_CM125966.1, read as the reverse complement.
GGCGCACACGGGCGGCTGGCGGCTCGGCGCCCGTGTCGTCCCCGGACACTTCGCGCAGACCCACGCGCACCCCGAGCTGGAGGGCCGCACGCTCCTGGACGTCCTGTGGAAGGAGCACGCCCAGGACCGGGGCGCCGCCATGTCCCGGCTGCGCCGCTACGAACTGACCGGCCAGGCCGAGCAGACCTTCGACCGTCTCTCCGGCGGTCAGCAGGCCCGGTTCCAGATCCTGCTGCTGGAGCTCCAGGGGGTGACGGCGCTGCTGCTCGACGAGCCGACCGACAACCTGGACCTGGAGTCGGCGGAGGCGTTGCAGGAGGGCCTGGAGGCGTTCGAGGGCACGGTGCTGGCCGTCACGCACGACCGCTGGTTCGCCCGCTCCTTCGACCGCTACCTGGTCTTCGGCGGTGACGGCAGGGTCCGGGAGGCCCCGGAACCCGTGTGGGACGAGCGCCGCGTGGAACGGGCCCGGTAGCGGCCCCCGCCGCGCCTTCGGGCCCCGGAGCCGGCCGGGATGTTCGGGGACCGGGATGTTCGTAGAGTGGGTGCAGGGACGCGGGTCCCGTGGCCTCCCCGGGCGGGTATCCGGACCGCAGGTTACGCCTACGACGAGCGGGGCATCACGATGGCCGGAGTCGAGCCGAACCGCCTGGACGACCAGCAGCTCATGAAGGAGCTGGAGAACATCCATCGCACGCGTCACGACACGCTGCTGCACGGCTCCGACGACGCGTTGCGGGTCCACAACGACCGTATGGCGCAGCTGGAGGGCGAGTACCTCCGCCGTCATCCGCGCCGCCCGGTGGCGGCGGGCCGCACCCGCGCGGGGGCCCGGGAACGGAGCGGCGCGGACAGGGCGACACCCGTGGACCCGGGCACCTGACGGACCCCGTGAGGAGCCGGGACCCGCGGGGCGCGGGTCCCGGCTCGTTCAGGCCGTTCAAGCGGTTCAGGTCGTTCAGGCCGCTTCCGCGGCGAACACCTTCAGATACGCCTCGCAGAACGCCTCGAGGTCGTCCGGCTTGCGGCTGGTGACCAGCTTGGCGGACTCGTGGTCGCAGATCTTCACCTGCTCGTCGACCCAGGTGGCACCGGCGTTACGGAGATCGGTCCGCAGACTCGGCCAGCTGGTCAGCTCCCTCCCGCGGACCACGTCCGCCTCGATGAGGGTCCAGGGCGCGTGGCAGATCGCGGCGACGGGCCGCCCCTGTCCGAAGAAGTCCCGGACGAACGCGACGGCCTTCTCGTCCGTGCGCAGCAGGTCCGGGTTGGCCACCCCGCCCGGCAGCACCAGCCCGCCGAAGGAGTCGGCGGACGTCTCGCCGACGACCTCCTGCACCGGGAAGGTGTCCGCCTTGTCGAGATGGTCGAACGCCTGGATCTCGCCCGGCCGGGTCGACACGAGCACGGGTTCGTGACCGGCGCCGAGGGCCGCCTCCCACGGCTCGGTCAGCTCGACCTGCTCGACGCCCTCGGTCGCGACGAGGAATGCGATACGCATGGGGGACTACGTCCTTTCCTTCAGTTCGTGCAGTTCGTGCAAGACGCTCTGGTCCGTCAGGACCGACCGGCTACGGGCTGCTCGTCTCCTGGGGCCGCGTCAGTGCCTCGGCCAGCTCCTGGAGGCTGTCGTAGCGGGCCTGTCGCGGCAGCCGGCCCAGCGCCTCGACGAGGGTGTCGGGCGCGTACCGCCGGTCCAGGGTGCGCATCAGCTCGCGCGGACCCGCGGGGAACGCCCCCCGGCTCAGGAGCCGGGCCAGCTCCAGCCGCACCGACTCCAGCGACGTCGGTCCACGGTTCGGCGTCACCGGGCCGTGCGCGACCGCGGGGTCGTCCTCGGCGAACGGCTCCGGGTCGTTCCACTCCTCGGTCCGGGTGGGATGCCCTGACCTGAGCAGACCCTGCAGTTCGTGCTTCATCTCGTCGTCGCGGTGAACGCTCAGCCGGTCACTGCCTCGCTGCATGTCTCTCTCCAGATGGTTCGGGGTCTGCACCGCGTACCCGGCCGACGGACACCGACACGGGGTTCGGCGGGCGGATCGTCACCGCCGGGCGCCGGGTACCGCCGGGTTTGTCCCGCGAACGACGGGAGACCCGGCCCCCTCACCCCCCGCGCCCCCTGCGGAAGGACCGGCCATGGCGGTGCTCGCCGTGCTCATTCCGATATTCATGCTCGGCGTGCTGCTGATGCTGGGCCGCTACGAGGAGCTCGTGCTGACCGGTGTGCGGGAACAGGATCCCGACGGCCTCCCCGCGCCGCACGACAGGGACGGCGCCGACAGCCGTTGACCGACCGGCCGGGCCCGGAGCGCGCCGGGTGCCCGGCCCTTCACCCACTCGGGTGCACCCGCCCCTCCGACGGCGGCAGGCCGCGCGCGGTGCCGCGGCCGACGGGCTGGGATGGGTACGGGGCGCGACGTCTGCGAACGGGATCGCCGGGCCCCGGCCGCCGCCCGAAGGAGCCCGCACCATGCGCCGCACCGCCCGCGCCCTGTCCCTCGCCGCCGTCGCCGGCACCGTACTCGGCGCGCTCGCACCGGCCGCGTTCGCCGCTCCGTCCGCGGATCCGTCCGCCGAGGTCACTCCGGGCAGACCGGCCCCGGGCGGCACCGTCACCGTCTCGGTCCTCTGCGATCCGGCCGGCGGCCGCCCGCCGGAGACCCTCGAGGCCGCCTCGGAAGCCTTCGCCAAGGGCATCGTCGAACTGAAGAAGGTGCCCGCCTCCGACGAGGAGGAGTCCGGCCCGGCCTACCGGGGCACCGCGGACCTCCGGAGCGCCGGAGGCGCCGGGGGACCGGGCGGCGACCCGCAGGACGAGACCGGCCCGTCCGACGAGCTCGATCCGCTGGAAGAGACCGACCCCCTGGACGGCCCCGACCCCCGGGAAGGAACCGGCCCGTCGGATGAAGCCGGCCCGTCAAACGAGGCCGACCCGCTCTACGACATCGATCCGCTCTCCGCGGTCGACGAGGCCGCCCCCGCCGGCAAGGGCTCCGCGCGGACCGTCGAGGGCAGGTGTCCCGCCGCGCCGGGGAAGAAGGGCAAACCGTGGAGTGCTTCCTTCACCGTCGCCCGCCACCCCGGCGGTTCCGGCGCCACCTCACCCTCGCACTCACCCTCCCCCTCGCACTGCCCCGAACGCGAGCGCGCCCGCTGCGGGGGCACGGTGGTTCCGGGCGGTGTCCACGCCGGCACGGGCGGCGGGTTCACCGACTCCGTCCCCGCCCTGGCCGCGGGCGGCCTGCTGGTCGCGGGCGCGTTCGGCGCCGCCGCCCACCGGCTGTACCGCGACAGGACCGCGCGTACGGGCCGCTGATGTTCCCCGAGCGGCCCGCAGCCGTCCGCGCGAAGTGGCACCGTGGGTACTGACCGGGGTGACCGGCCCGGATGACCCCCGTGGGCACGCCGGGTCACCAGACACTGCGCGGAGGTGCGTATGCGGCGGACGGACCCCGGGGGGCACGGCCCTGTTCGCTTCGGACCGGCACTGCCCGAGGACGGGCTGCCCGTCCTGCCCGAACTCTCCGCCGTCCTCGCCGCCGCCGCGTCCCGTGCGGAGGCCGAGCCGGTCGGCGGCGGCCCCGCCCTGCTGGAGGCCGCGTGCGGCCACGGCGACCGGCGAGGTCTGCCCGCCGCCCCCGACCGGGTGGCCGTCGCCCCCGGCGCGCCCGCCCTCCTCATGGCGCTCACCGCGGCCATCGGCGGGGACGTGCTGGTGCCCCGGCCCTGCGCCGCCTGGTGGGCCCCCGAGGCCCGGCTGCTCGGTCGCCCCGCCTTCCCGGTGCCGACGCCCCACGAGAGCGGCGGCGTCCCCGATCCGTACGCCCTGCTGGAGACCGTGCGGAGGGTGCGTGCCGAGGGCGGTGACCCGCGTCTGCTGGTGCTCTCCGTCGCCGACGACCCCACCGCCACCGTCGCCCCGCCCGAACTGCTGCACGAGACCATCGAGGCCGCCGTCGCCGAGGGGCTGCACCTGGTCAGTGACGAGACCTGGCGGGACACCCTGCACGCACCGCGCGAGACCGTGCTGCTCAGCCCCGCTGAGATGCTGCCCGAACACGTCACCGTGGTCACCGACCTGGCGGGCGCCCTGCTCCCGTCCGGCTGGCCCGCCGCGATCGGCCGCTTCCCGGCGGGCGCGGACGGCGGCGCGCTCCACGCGCGGGTGCTCGACGTACTGACCGCGCTCGACGCACGGGTGGCCGCCCCGGTCGCCGTCGCGGTGGCCCACGCGCTGGCCGAGCCGGAGGCGGTCACCGCGCGGACGGCCGCCGCCGTACGCCTGCACGCCCGGGTGGCCGCCGCCGCGCGGGAGGCGGTCGTCGCCGCGGGAGCCCTGGCCCACCCCCCGCAGGCCGGACGGCACCTCTACGTGGACCTCACACCGCTGGCGCCCGCACTCACCGCGCACGGCGTGGGCGACGCCCAGGAACTGGAGGACTTCCTCACCGCCCGGCTCGGCATGCCCGCGCCGGGCGGCCACCGCTTCGGCGACGACCTCGAGGCACCGCGCGTACGGCTGTCCACCGCGCCCCTGCTCGGCGACACCGCCGAGCAGCGGGCGGAAGGCCTCGCCTCGTCCGCGCCGCTGGAACTTCCGCACGTGCGCCGCGCGCTGGACCGTCTGAGGACGGTCTTCGACGGCCTCCGCGACGAAGCCCGGCGATAGGAGTCCTCCCGTCAGGACCGGGGAGGACCGGGGAAGATCAGGGAGGAGCCGGGAGCACCCGAAAGGACCCGACCGGTGGTGGTCAGCCCCGCAGGCGCCGCCACAGGCTCGGGGTCACGCTGATCAGGACGGTCAGGACGACCGCCGCGAGCACGCCCTGCCAGGGCTCCTCGAACAGTGAACCGCCGAGGATCCCGATCAACTGGTACGTCAGCGCCCAGGCCAGGCAGGCCGGCAGGTTGCCGCGGACGAAGCGGCGCAGGGGCCACTCGGCGATCAGGCAGGCCAGCATCACCGGAAGGCGCCCCGCCGGAACCAGCCGGGACAGCACCAGCACCGTCACGTCGTGCTCGGCGAGCTTGGTCTGCGCCTGCGCCAGCCGGTCCTCCGGCGCCCGCGCCCGGATCGCCTCCAGCCAGCGCGAACCGTTCCGCGACCGCATCCCGCGCCGCCCCAGCCAGTACAGGGCGACGTCCCCGAGGAACGCGGCCAGGGACGCCGTCGCGAACACCAGCAGCATCGAGAGCGGCGCCGTCCGGTGGAAGGCGACCACCGCCGCCGAACTCACGAGCGCCCCGGTCGGCACCACCGGCACCAGCGCACCGATCAGCACCAGCAGGAACAGCGAGGGATACCCGATCGCCTGCTCGGTGGACACCGGAGCCACCGTCGTCGACGCGGCGAACACCAGGACCGGGGCGGCCGTCGAGGCCAGGGCCGACACGGGCGCACCGGCCGCCTGGACCAGGGCGGCGGGCAGCGTCACCGTGGGCCCTCCAGACGGAGCCGCTCACCGTGCCCCAGCCGGTGCACCGGCACCCCGGGCGCCTGCTCGGCCGCCCACCGTACGAACTCGTCGCCCGGTGAGTGGAACTCGTGCGGACGCACGGCGTCCATGCCGATCGGCCAGTACGTGCCGTAGTGCACCGGCACCGCGCTGCGCGCCTCGAGCCGGGCCAGCGCCTCGGCCGCGCGCCCCGCGTCCAGGTGCCCCTCGCCGAGGTACGGGCCCCAGCCGCCCACCGGCAGCAGTGCCACGTCGACCGGCCCGACCTCCTTGGCCATCGTGTCGAACAGGCCGGTGTCGCCCGCGAAGTACGTGCGCGCCTCGCCCTCCACGACGTAGCCGAGCGCGGGGGACCGGTGCCGTCCGAGCGGCAGCCGCCGCCCGTCGTGCCGGGCACTCACGACCCGTACGGCCAGAGGGCCGACCGCCAGCACGTCGCCGGGCGCCACCTCGCTCACCTCGAGGTGCGTGAGCCGGCGCAGCCTCGGCACCGCACGGTGTGCGCCCCGGGGCACGAGCAGGAGCGTGCCCGGGGCGAGCAGCGCCAGCGAGGGCAGGTGCAGATGATCGGCGTGCAGATGGGAGACCAGCGCCACGTCCGCGTGCCGGGCGCCCGGCGGTGGCACGGCACCGCGCCGCCGCCGCAGATGCGCGAGGCGACGGGCGAACAGGGGATCGGTGAGCACGCGGGTGTGCGAGTCCTCGACCGTGCAAGTGGCGTGACCCCACCAGGTGATCTCCACCGGCACCTCTTCGCCTCCCTCCGCGACTCCCCGAAGCCTACGCGCAGGAGTAGGGTCGGCGACGCAGTCCGGAGGTGAGGGGGCGCCATGGGGCCGGTGCGGGTGACGGCGATCGCGAGTCTGACACCGCTGGCGGAACTGGACGTCGATCCCTTCCTCGTGGACTCCCGCAGTCAGCACGCCATGTGCGCCCACTGGGCCCGCGAACGCGGCTACGTGGTGGCCCGGGAACTGCTGGTGCGGGGAGTGCGCTTCGACCACGGCCTGCTGTGGGACGGCGTACGGCCGGGCACCGACCTGTTCGTGACGCCCAGCCGCCGGGTGCTGGAGAGCGCCCTGGCCTCCGTCGAGGAGTTCACCGCCGAGTGCGCGCGGCGCGGGGTACGGGTGGAGACCGTCGGCCACGCCGAACCGTCGTACGACGCCGCGATGAAGGCCCGGGTGCACCGCCGGCTGTCGATGCCGACGGCCGGCTACGACGGCCGCTGAACCGCCCCGCGGCCCGTTCGCCGAGGACCATCGGGGACGAATCGGCACTTCCGGGCGTTGTGGCAGGGTGAGTACGGGCAGGGGCCGGTTCGCGGGCCACCCCGGCTGGTGGCGGCGACGAGCCGGGACGTGAGGTGGACTGGGCGTGGGTGGCGTGCGGTGGCGACGGATCGCCAGTCAGATCGGGCGGAGCGTCACCGTGTGGGCGGTCGCCACCCTCACCATGCTGGTGCTCGCCGGCCTCCTCCCCGACTTCCGGCTGCGCTCCGCCGACGGTGACAGCGCCACCGACATCGCGGTCACCGCCGGGCTCGGTGCCGGTGCCTTCGGTCTGCTGTCGGCTCTGGTGTGGCCGCTGCTGGTGCGGCTGCTGCTGCTGGTACCGGCCCTCGTCCTCGGCCTGCTGGTGTTCTTCCTCAACGGCGCACTGCTGCTGCTGGCACTGCGGCTCAACCCGATCGAAAGCGGGACCGCCGCGTGGGAGACCGCGGTCGTGGTCGCCGCCGTGATGTCCGCCGTCGCCTCCGCCACCGGAGGCGCCCTCGCGGTGCGCGACGACGACGCCTACCGCCGCCGCCTCTACCGGCTCGCCTACCGCCGCCGCGGCTCCGCACCGCCCGTCCCGGCCACCCACGGCACCGTCTTCCTGCAACTGGACGGCGTCGGCCACGACGTCCTGCTGCACGCGGTCGACCGGGGCCTGATGCCGACCGTCGCCCGCTGGCTCGGCGCCGGCGAGACCCGTCCCCCCTCCCACCGCCTCACCTCCTGGCACACCGACTGGTCCAGCCAGACCGGCGCCAGCCAGCTCGGCATCCTGCACGGCAGCAACCACGACGTCCCCGCCTTCCGCTGGTACGAGAAGGACCGCCGGGAGGTGATGGTCTGCAACCGGCCCACCAGCGCCGTGGAGCTGCAGCGGCGGGCCGCCCGCCACACCGGCCACGCCGGGCTGCTGGCCGACGACGGCGCCAGCCGCGGCAACCTGTTCAGCGGCGGCGCCGGCGAACAGGCCCTGGTGCTGTCCATCACCGCACGCCGCCGCACCCGGGAGAACCGTTCCCGCTCGGGCTACTTCGCCTACTTCTCCGACCCGGCCAACGCCGTGCGCACCGCCCTGTCCTTCGGTGCCGAGGTGGTCCGCGAGATAGCCCAGTCCACCCGGGCCCGGTGGACCGAGCAGTTCCCGCGCGTGTCCCGCGGCGGGCTCTACCCGTTCGTGCGGGCCTTCGCGACCGTCGTCCAGCGGGACGTGGTCGTCGCCGCCGTCATGGGCGACCTGCTGGCCGGCCGCACCTCCGTCTACGCCGACCTGGTCGCCTACGACGAGGTGGCCCACCACTCCGGCCCCGCGAGCCGGGACGCCGAGAAGGTCCTGAAACGCCTCGACCGCTCCCTCGCCCTGATCGAGCACGTCGCCGAGCACGCCCCCCGCCCGTACCGGATCGTCGTCCTCTCCGACCACGGCCAGAGCCCCGGCGAGACCTTCCGCGCCCGCTACGGACTCACCCTCGGCGACCTGGTCCGGGCCGGGTGCGGGCTGCCCGTGCCGCGCCGCGCGCGGCGCACCCACAGCGGCGCCGAGGCCCGCGCGGCGGTCCGGGCGGCACTGCACCGGCCGGTCGAGGAGGGCGCCGAGCAGTACCGTCCCCCGCGCGGCTCCGAGCCCGTCGTGCTGGCCTCCGGCAACCTCGGCCTGGTCTCCTTCCCGGACGTGCCGCACCGGATGACCAAGGAGGAGATCGACGCCCGCCATCCGGCACTGCTGCCGACCCTCGCCAACCACCCCGGCATCGGCTTCCTGCTGGTGCGCAGCGAACGGCACGGCGGTGTCGTCCTCGGCGCGCACGGCGTGGAGATCCCCCTGGACGCACTCGACGACGCTCCCGGGCCCCTGGCCGCGTTCGGGCCGTACGCCGCCGACGCCGTGCGCCGCACCCACTCCTTCCCGCACACCGCCGACATCATGGTCAACTCCTTCCACGACCCCGCCACCGGCGAGGTCCACGCCTTCGAGGAGCAGATCGGCTCCCACGGAGGCCTCGGCGGCGCCCAGTCCCGTCCCTTCCTGCTGTCCCCGGTCGCGCTGTCCCCCGCGGTCGCCGGCGCAGCCGGACCCGTCGGTGCCGAACACGTCCACCGGGTACTGCGCCGCTGGCTGGCCGAGTCCGGCGACTTCGCCCGTCCGACCTACCCCGGCCAGGAGCGCGCGGCCTGACCCCGGGCGGGCCGGCCTTCCGGCCGGGGAGCCGGTCCTGCGGGTGAGCCGGGCCGTAGTGTGATCGGATGGGGTCGGGAATCCCGGTGACCCGGGCGGCCCCGGACAGAGTACGGACCGGACACACGGCCGGACATTTCGAAAGGATGCGTCATGGCAGCCACGCGCTCCGCACACACCGTTTGGGAAGGCAACCTCTTCAAGGGCAGCGGGGTCGTCACCTTCGACTCCTCCGGCAGCATCGGTGAGCAGCCGGTCACCTGGGCGTCGCGCGCGGAGGAGGCGAACGGAAAGACCAGCCCCGAGGAGCTGATCGCCGCCGCGCACTCCAGCTGCTACTCGATGGCCTTCTCCAACATCCTCGACAAGGCCGGTAACCCGCCGACCCGCCTGGTGACCTCCGCCGACGTCACCTTCGTGCCCGGCGAGGGCATCACCGGGATCCACCTCACCGTCGAGGCCACCGTCCCCGGCCTGGACGAGGCCGCCTTCCAGTCCGCGGCCGAGGACGCCAAGGTCAACTGCCCGGTCAGCCAGGCGCTGAAGGGCACCGAGATCACGCTGACGGCGAAGCTCTCCTGACCCGTCGTCTCCACGCCCCGCAGCACACCGCAGTACACCCGCAGGCCGCCCCCGCCGGGGCGGCCTGCGCCGTGTGGCCGTCCGAACGAGCGGTTGACAAACAGCCCGCATAAACTATTGACAACAGCCCGCTCAAGTTTTGTGCTGGATACCTTGAGGTCCGAAGAGGTGTGCCCTGGCGGAAGGGGACAACGATGGGACGTGCGGTCGGAATCGACCTGGGAACCACGAACTCGGTGGTGGCCGTGCTGGAGGGCGGTGAGCCGACCGTCGTCGCCAACGCGGAGGGCGCGCGCACCACCCCCTCGGTGGTGGCCTTCGCCAAGAACGGCGAGGTGCTCGTCGGCGAGGTCGCCAAACGACAGGCCGTGACGAACGTCGACCGCACCGCCCGCTCGGTCAAGCGGCACATGGGCGACGGCCAGTGGCACTTCCCCGAGCAGGGCTCCGTGGACGGCACCCGCTACCGGGCGCAGGAGCTGTCCGCCCGGGTGCTGCAGAAGCTGAAGCGGGACGCGGAGGCCTACCTGGGCGAGGACATCACGGACGCCGTGATCACCGTCCCGGCGTACTTCGACGACGCCCAGCGGCAGGCCACCAAGGAGGCCGGGGAGGTCGCCGGGCTGAAGGTCCTGCGGATCATCAACGAGCCCACGGCGGCGGCCCTCGCGTACGGCCTGGACAAGGAGAGCGAGCAGACCGTCCTCGTCTTCGACCTGGGAGGCGGCACCTTCGACGTGTCGCTCCTGGAGATGGGCGACGGAGTCATCGAGGTGAAGGCCACCAACGGCGACACCCACCTCGGCGGCGACGACTGGGACCAGCGACTCCTCGACCATTTCGCCCAGCGCTTCAAGAACCAGTACGGCGTCGACCTGGCGAAGGACAAGATGGCCGTGCAACGGCTGCGGGAGGCCGCCGAGAAGGCCAAGATCGAGCTGTCCTCCTCCTCCGAGACCACCGTCAACCTGCCCTACATCACGGCCTCCGCCGAGGGTCCGCTGCACCTGGACGAGAAACTCACCCGGGCCCAGTTCCAGGAACTCACCGCCGACCTGCTGGAGCGCTGCAAGACGCCCTTCCACCAGGCCGTCAAGGACGCAGGCGTCAAGCTCTCCGCGGTCGACCACGTCATCCTCGTCGGCGGCTCCACCCGGATGCCCGCCGTGACCGACCTGGTCCGCGAACTCACCGGCAAGGACCCGCACAAGGGCGTCAACCCGGACGAGGTGGTCGCCGTCGGAGCGGCCCTCCAGGCGGGCGTCATCCGCGGCGACGTGAAGGACGTGCTGCTGCTCGACGTCACCCCGCTGTCCCTCGGCATCGAGACCAAGGGCGGCATCATGACCAAGCTGATCGAGCGCAACACCACGATCCCGACCCGGCGTTCGGAGACCTTCACCACGGCCGAGGACAACCAGCCCTCGGTCGGCATCCAGGTCTACCAGGGCGAACGCGAGATCGCGGCGTACAACAAGAAGCTCGGCGTCTTCGACCTGACCGGTCTGCCCCCGGCGCCGCGCGGCGTCCCGCAGATCGAGGTGGCCTTCGACATCGACGCCAACGGCATCATGCACGTCTCCGCCAAGGACATGGCCACCGGCCGGGAGCAGAAGATGACCGTCACCGGCGGCTCGGCGCTGCCCAAGGACGACATCGACCGCATGATGCGCGAGGCCGAGCAGTACGCCGACGAGGACCGCAAGCGCCGCGAGGCCGCCGAGACCCGTAACCAGGCCGAGCAACTCGTCTACCAGACCGAGAAGTTCATCCGGGACAACGGCGACCGGATCCCCGCGGAGACCAGGTCCGAGGTCGAGGCCGCCGTCGCGGAGCTCAAGCCCCTGCTGGAGCAGTCCGCCGACACGGCCGCCCTGCGCGCCGGCGTCGAGAAGCTCGCCGCGGTCAGCCAGAAGATGGGCCAGGCGATGTACGCCCAGGCGGAGCAGGCGTCCACCGGTGACGCCGGGCAGCACACCTCACCGCAGGAGGAGGAGGGCGTCGTCGACGCGGAGATCGTCGACGACGAGAACGGCGGAGGTGACGGGGACCGCGGGAAGGAGGGGCGCGGCGGTACTCATTGACTTCCGCTCCCCGGCCTAGGGGCCGGGGATTCCTACCACGGTCGCCTGACCGTCTCGGTGGGTTCCTGCTTCAACGCGCTGTGCCGGCACGAGTACCGGTCTTATCTGCGCTCGACAGGCTGACACCGCCAGTCCGGCGGCCATGGCGACGTTGACCGCCGCGTTGATGTCCCGATCCAGAACGGTCCCGCAAGCTCCGCATTCCCATACGCGGACATGGAGGGGCTTGGGGCCATCCTTGACGCCGCACTGCGAGCAGACCTGGGAGGTCGGCTCGAACCGTCCGATGCGGTGGAAGCCGCGGCCGAACTTCGCGGCCTTGTACTCCAGCATCGTCACGAACGCGGACCATCCGGCGTCGTGCACGGACTTGGCCAAGCGTGTACGGGCGAGTCCCTTCACCGCCAGGTCCTCCACCGCGACCGCTTGGTTCTCGCGGATCAGCCGGGTGGAGAGCTGGTGGTGGAACTCGCGCCGTGCGTCGGCGACCTGCGCGTGAGCGCGGGCGACCTTGATGCGGGCCTTGTCCCGGTTGTTCGAGCCCTTCGCCTTGCGGCTGAGGGCCCGCTGTGCGCGCTTGAGCTTCTTCTCGGCCCGGCGCAGGAAGCGAGGAGCTTCGATCTTCGTGCCGTCGGACAGGACGGCGAAGTGCCCCAGCCCCAGGTCGATGCCGACGGCCTGATCGCTCTCGGCCGACGTGACGGGCCCGGTCTCCACAACGAAGCTCGCGAAGTACCTTCCGGCCGCGTCCTTGACCACGGTCACCGTGGAGGGGACCGAGGGAAGACTGCGGGACCACTTCACCCGCACGTCCCCGACCTTCGGCAAGGACAGGTCCCCGCCGGTGGTGATCTTCCAACGGGCGTTCGCAGTGAAACGTACAGCCTGCCGGTTGTCCCTGCGGCTCTTCAAGCGGGGCGCGCCCATACGCGGGCGCTTGCCCCTGAGGCTGTCGAAGAAGTTCCGGTACGCGGTGTCCAGGTCCCGCAGGGCCTGCTGGAGCACGACGGCGGAGACCTCACCGAGCCACGCGCGTTCTTCGGTGAGTTTGGCTTCGGTGATCAGCAGCTTGGACAGGTCCCCCGTCTTCAAGAACGCCTCGCCTGCGGCGCGGGCGGTCTCACGGGCGCGGAGCGCATCGTTGTAGACCACCCGCGCACACCCGAACGCCCTGGCCAGCGCTGAGCGCTGAGGACCGTTCGGGTACAGGCGGAAGCTGTACCGAAGCTGCATGCCGATCACCCTACTAAAGTTGGGTTATGACCGTGTATCAGAACATCCGTACTGGTAGACACTGTACTTTCGTCCTTCACGTGCACTTGGTTTTCGTGACGAAGTACCGGCACAAGGTTTTCAAGGACGCCCACCTGACGCGCATGGAGGAGATCATGCGGGCCGTCTGCGAGGACTTCGAATGCGAGCTGGTCGAGTTCAACGGCGAGAACAACCAGGTCCACCTGCTCGTGAACTTCCCGCCGAAAGTCGCCCTGTCCAAGCTGGTCAACAGCCTCAAGGGCGTCAGTTCCCGCAGGCTCCGCCAGGAGTATCCAGAACTGGTCCAGCACTACTGGCGCGCACAGCGCCTGTGGTCCGGCTCCTACTTCGCCGGGTCGGCCGGCGGGGCTCCGCTGTCAATCGTGAAGCAGTACATCGAGCAGCAGAACCGGCCCGTCTGAGCCCAGGTCGACAGTGCGGACCCATGCGCACAGCGCGGGTCAGAGCACTCCTCAGAATCGCTTCACCACCGGGCTGAAGCCCGATGCACTGCGATTAGAGCCGGTAGCCGCCGCGGAACTGGACGGCGTGCACAGAGTCGCCCTGCTCGACGCCGTTCGCGACGGCGCGGACGGTGTTAGTCGGCGTGGGAGGGGGCGCCGGAGTGGAAGAAGGTGGTGGAGCCGGTGACCGGGCTGGAGTTGACCTTCGTACCGGCCCGGTGGACGGTGAAGGAGACGTTGTCCGGGACGGTGCCGGGCCGGCGCCGGCTGACCAGGTTTCCGCTGCCGTTGTACACGCTGACGACACCCCGGTCGAGTCTCTTGACCTGCCGTGCAGTGGCGGCCTCGGCGGTGCCGGTGCCGAGGCCGGTGAGCCCGGCCGCGGCGAGGGCCGCGGCGGTGAGGACCGCGGGGAGGGCGAACCGGCGTCCGCGTTGCCTGTGGGGATGCTGCACGAGACGGACCTCCAGAAAGGACGAAGGGGTTTCGCCCCTCAGTCACCACCGGCCCCGCCCGGGTCGCCGCCCCCCCGCACGGGAGTTCACCCGTTCCCGGGCACCGGCGGCTTCCGGTACGCCCGTAGCCGGAAGACCGGGTCCGGGCGGGGGCGGTCCTGGCCCGGGAGGGCGGCGAGGGCGGCGGCGAAGCCGTCGGCGCGCGGATCGCCGGGAGGCAGGGTGACGAACCAGCCGCGGCGCAGGTCGGCGATGGTACGGCGGGGACTGCGGCCCTGGCCGTGGCCCCGGAACACGCCCTGTCCGGCCGGGACCAGGCCGTGTTCGGCGGCGTGGGCCGTCACGTGTGCGGCGGCGTCGTGCACCGGGCTGCGCGGGCGGGCGGCGAGGACGGCGTCGATGTCGCTGCCCACGTTGTGCGAGGCGCCCTTGTCGACGGTGGTGACGTAGACCCCGCCGGGCCGCAGGACCCTGGCGCACTCGCCGACGATGGCCCGTACGTCCTTCGGGCCGGACAGCAGGTGCAGCAGCCACACGCTGACCACGGCGTCGAACCGGGCGTCGCCGAACGGCAGTCGGCGGCCGTCGGCGCGGACCACGGCACCGGGCAGCCGGGCCGCCGCCCTCCGGGCCATCGCCGGCGCGAGGTCGACACCGGTCACGCGCAGGCCGTCCCGGGCGGCGGGGATGCGCCGGGTCACGATGCCGGTGCCGCAGGCCGTGTCCAGCAGATCCCGCGCGTCGGCCGGTATCAGGTCCAGTACCGCCGCCGCGGCCGCGGCGGCCCGGGGCTCACCGCCGCGTGAGGCGTCGTACCGCTCCGCTTCCTCGTCGTAGTCGAGCACACACCTCAGTGTGCATCGTGACCGGTTGCCAAGTCCCGTACTCTGCACGCCAGTTCGAGGTCCTTCTCGGTGACGGCGCCGCCCGCGCTGTGCGTCTGGACGGCGAGGGACACGGTGTTGTAGCCGAGGGTGAGGTCGGAGTGGTGGTTCAGCTCCTCCTGTACCCGGGCGACGTGGACGACCATCGCCGTCGCCGCGAAGTGGGAGCCGAGCCGGTAGGAGCGGGTGAGGCGGCCGCCGTCGAGCGCCCAGCCCGGCAGGTCGGCCAGCCGCTCCTCGATCTCCTGCGGCGACAGCGGTTCGTCGGACATGGGCGCGCTCCTCTTCGGTCTCCTGCGGGCCGGTTCCTGCGGTGGCGGGGCTCTGTCCCAGCGTGCCACAGGAGGAGCGGTGAGACCCTGGTCAAGGCGGTGCGGCTCCCCCGTACGGTGCCTTCCCGGCCGAGGACCGGGACCGCCGGGAACGAGGGCGCCGGCCCGCGGCCCGTGAGAGGGTCGGTCCGGCATGGCAGACTGAACCGATGTCCGGGGGCCTGAACCGGTGTCCGGGGGCGTTGGGGAGACGTGGCGTGAGTGAACGGCGGGCCGCACCCACCGTGGGCCAGGTGGTGCTCGGCAGGCGGCTGCAGGAACTGCGGGAGACGGCGGGCCTCAGCCGTGAGGAGGCCGCCCGGGTCCTGCGGGTGGCACCCGCGACCGTACGGCGGATGGAGACGGCCGAGGTCGCGCTGAAGATCCCGTACGTCCAGATCCTGCTGACGGCCTACGGGGTGCGGCAGAGCGAGGCGGCCACGTTCATCGGGCTCGCGGAGGACGCGAACCGTCCGGGCTGGTGGCAGCGGTTCCACGACGTGCTGCCCGACTGGTTCAGCCTGTATGTGAGTCTCGAGGGCGCCGCCCGCATCATCCGGTCCTACGAGCCGCACTTCGTGCCGGGGCTGCTGCAGACGGAGGACTACGCGCGTGCCGTCCTGGAGGCCGGGACGATCGGGAACCAGGGGCCGGAGGCGGTCGAGCGGCATGTGTCGCTGCGTCTGGAGCGGCAGCGGCTCCTGGAGCGGCCGGACCCGCCCCACCTGTGGGTGATCATCGAGGAGACGGTGCTGCGGCGGCCGGTGAGCGTGGACGGCCGGGTGATGCGCGATCAGTTCGACAAGCTGCTGGAGTGGTCCGAGCGGGACCGGATCACGCTCCAGGTCGCCGAGTTCGCCGACGGCCCGCATCCGGGGACGTATGCGCCGTTCTCGCTGTTCCGTTTCGCCGAGCCGGAGCTGCCGGACATGGTGGTCACCGAGTACCTGACCGGCGCCCTGTACCTGGACTCCCGCAAGGAGGTCTCGGCGCATCTGGAGGTGCTGGACCACATGGTGGCGCGGGCCGCCACCACCCAGCACACCCAGAAGCTGCTGCGGGAGTCCCGGGACCGCTACCGGCTCTAATCGCAGTGCATCGGGCTTCAGCCCGGTGGTGAAGCGATTCTGAGGAGTGCTCTGACCCGCGCTGTGCGCATGGGTCCGCACTGTCGACCTGGGCTCAGACGGGCCGGTTCTGCTGCTCGATGTACTGCTTCACGATTGACAGCGGAGCCCCGCCGGCCGACCCGGCGAAGTAGGAGCCGGACCACAGGCGCTGTGCGCGCCAGTAGTGCTGGACCAGTTCTGGATACTCCTGGCGGAGCCTGCGGGAACTGACGCCCTTGAGGCTGTTGACCAGCTTGGACAGGGCGACCTTCGGCGGGAAGTTCACGAGCAGGTGGACGTGGTTGTTCTCGCCGTTGAACTCGACCAGCTCGCAGCGGTCCGCGGCACGTGCCCCGTGGGCGTCCTCCCCGCCGGATCACGTCACCGTGCAGGCCCGCCCGTCCAGGTGGAAGGCGGCCGGGTCCGGGTTCGCCGCCGAACGGCTCGCCGTGAAGCCGAAGCCGACCGACGAACCCGCCGCGACGGTGCCGTTCCAGTCGGTGTTGCGCACCGTCACCGCCGAACCGGACTGTGTGTGGGCCCCGTTCCAGAGCTGGGAGCCCCGCTGGCCGTCCGTGAACGACCAGCTCAGCGACCAGCCGTTCCAGGTCTTCGACCCGGTGTTGGTCACCCGGACCTGGGCCTGGAAACCGTCGGGCCACTGGTTGGTGATCTCGTAGGTCACGACGCAGGCACCCGTCGGCTCAGGCTCCGGATCCGGGCCGGGATCGGTGCCTGAGCCGCCGTCGTCCCCGCCCCCGGTGTCCGAGGTGTCGCCGTACACGATCCCGCGGCCGTTGGTCGCCACGTACACCCTGCCGTACACCCGCGGGTCGCCGGTGATCGCCGCACCCGTCCAACCCCACTGGTGGGCGTCGTCGTTGATGCGGGTCCAGCTCCGCCCCTGGTCCGTCGAGCGGAAGATGCCGCGCACGCCGTCGATCTTCGCGCTGGTGAAGACGGTCTGGTACGACGCGCCGGGGGCCGCCTTGCCGAAGCCGACGGTGTCCGCCTCGTCGACACCGGGCAGCCTGGTGAAGCTCTGCCCGCCGTCGGTGGAGTGCCACAGCCCGTACGCACCGTCGCTCGCCCCGCCGGCCAGCCAGATGTCGCCCTTCGCACCCGGCAGTGCCTTGAACCGCACGCTGTCACCGCTCGGCAGCCCGGTCGCGGGGGAGGCGGTGAAGGTGGCGCCGCCGTCCTTGCTGACGTAGAACTTCCCGGACGTGAAGCCGTAGAACGTCTTCGGGTCCACCCGGTCGGACTCGACGACCGCTCCCTCGGGGATGCCGCTCGACGCCGACCACGAGGTGCCGAAGCCGGTGGTGTGGTGCACCCCGGCGCCCTGCGGGCTCCACACGAAGCGGCTGCCGTCGGCGCCCGCCGCGACCGTACCGCCGCCGCTGACGCCCGAAGGGTCCGTGCCCGCGAACCAGTGGGCGCCGTTGTCGGTCGAGAACGCGATGTGCGGGCCCGAGTCCAGGTTCCCCACCCGGACCACCGTGTCCGGGCCGGCCTCGGCGAAGTCCAGACTGGTGGTGGCGGTGAAGGCGGGCTGGGTGAACATCATCGACGGCACCTTCGTCAGGTCCGTGTGCCGGAAGCCGCCGATGTCGAGGAGCCCGCTGAGCAGCGGGGCGCCCGAGGGAGGAGAGGCGAGGTCGTTGACCGCCGTCTCCTCCAGCCCGCGCACCATGGGCGTGACGGTGAACGTGGCGTCGTCGTCCCAGTCCGTGAGGTTCTCCGTGCCGTAGACCGTCGCGCCCGTCCCGTACATCATGCGGTCCGAGTCGAACGGGTCGATCTCCAGCGCCTCGGTCATCCACCCCAGTTTCGGGCTCTGTTCGGGCGGTGAGGGGTGGGCGTCCCAGGTCAGCCACGGCACGGACGAGACGTCCATGGTGTAGCGGTTCTCCCGGTTCGGGTACGAGGTGTACTCCCATGCCTGCGTCCAGGTCGCACCGCTGTCCGTGGAGCGGAAGATCTGGGTGTCCGGCCACCAGGAGCTGTACGCCGTCGCCATGACCGTGCCCGGCCGCTGCCGGTCCACCGTCAGCCCGCTGAAGCCGTAGTAGGTGTCGGCCTCCGCCACCGGGCTGATGTCCGTCCAGGCGCCGGTCGCCGTGGCGTACCGGTACAGGCGGCCCTTGCCGCCGTCGTACGGGCCGCCGGTGTCGCTGTAGGCCAGGTACAGGTGACCGTTCTCGGCGTCGAGGACGCCCTTGTGGGCCAGGTGGCCCGTCGGCTGGCCGGCGAGGCGCTGCCAGGTCGCGCCCGCGTCCGTCGAACGGTAGACGGCGTTCTCCTTGTCGGCCACCCCGACGTAGATCGTCCTGGTCGCGCTTCCCGGCGTGCCCGTGGACTCGTCGAAGGTGACCCAGACGATGCCCTGGTTGTCACTGGCGTATCCGGAGGTGTCGCCCGGATCCTGCACGTAGGTGCCCGGGTTGGGGAAGGCCGTCACCTGCGACCAGCTCGCCCCCGAGTCCGTCGACCGCCACAGCCCCTTCCCGCTGGGCGCGCCCAGGTACAGCACGCTGTTGCGGTGGGGGTCGACCGCCAGGCGTTCCCCCATGCCCCGGCCCGGCATGTTCCCGCCCAGCTTGAACGGCAGGTCGGCCTTCCGCCAGCTCGCGCCCCGGTCGGTGGAGCGCAGCACCGCGCCGTTCCCCGGGTCCCAGTCGTTGGTGTACGTGCCGACCGCCGCGTACACCCGGTCGGGGTCGGCGGAGTCGGAGGCGATGCTGGCCACGCCCGTGTGGCCCCAGTCGTCCCAGCCGACCGAGTCCAGCAGCGGGGTCCAGGTCTTCGTCGACTCCTGCCACCGGTAGGCGCCGCCGATGTCGGTACGGGCGTAGGCCAGGTTCTTCTCGCTGCGGTTGAAGACGATGCCCGGCACGAAGCCGCCGCCGTCGATGCGGGCGTTCTTCCAGGTGTAGGTGTCGGCGGCGAGGGTGGTGGCCGGCTCCGGGGCGTCGGCGGCCAGGGCGGGCGGGCCGCCCGTGAGCAGGCCGGCCGCCAGTGCGAGCACGGCCGTCAGGACGCGGGTTCTTCGCACGGTGAGGTCCTTCCTCGGGGTGGGGGGAGAGGCAGGGAAAGAGGCACGGGAAGAGAGAGGGCGGCGTGCGAGGGCCGGGCGGGTCCCCCGTGCGCGAGGGGACCCGCCCGGCCGCCGTGGCCCCGGCGTCAGGTGCCGGGGCCGGCACACGGAGCGCCGGCGGGGGCTATTCGAGGAGCTCCGCGTACGAGCCCATGGCCAGGGCGATGTCGGCCTGGGCCCAGAACCGGTGGTACGTGAAGGTGGGCGCGGCTCCGCCCGCCAGGTAGGACTCGATCTTCGACCAGGCCGGGTCGTCCTGGTAGAAGGACCGGATCGACGCGAAGGTCGACGACGAGTCGATCCTGTCGCCGTTCGGCATGGTGCCGCTCCAGCCGCTGGGGACGTACACCGGGTCGTCGAAGCGGTGGTAGTCGGCGCGGGTCTCCTCGACGGCGATGCCGAGTGCGTCCTGGTTGTTCTCCCACATGCCGTCCAGCAGCGCCTTCGCCGTGTCCGCCGCCTCCGTGTCACCGGAGCGGTCGGCGTAGTACGTCAGCGTCTTGGCGTAGGCCGCGGCCACCCCGACGTCGTCGGTGTAGTCGGCGACGGTGACGTGCAGCCCGCTGTTGGCGCCGGGCGAGGACGCGTTCCAGGTGTCGGGCCTGCCCGACCACTGGAGCGTGGACGGCATCAGGAACGAGCCGTCGGGGTTGACGGTGGTCTCGGACAGCGCCCAGTCCACCCACTTGTCGAGGACCGACTTGGCGAGTGCGTTGCCGGTCTGCTGGTACAGCTCGGCGACCCGCTCCATCGACCACGCCTGGAAGCCGAACCACTGGTTGGACGGCGGGTCGTGGTAGACCGGCTTCTCGTCGTAGTGCATGCCGTAGAAGGTCGGCGTGCCGGACGGCGGGGACGTGTACCGGCCCGCCCAGCTGTTGGTCGCGCCGCCCGCGATGCCGCCCTCGTCGGACTGCAGCCAGCGGTAGAACTCCAGCTGCCGCTGCATCGACTTGCCCCAGTCGTCCGCGCCCGTCGCCGACTTCGGCTTCAGCGGCGCGTGGTTGCTCAGCGCGTACGCCGCCAGGGGGTTCTGGTAGCCGCCGTGCGCGTGGCTGGAGCCGATGCGCCAGGCCCAGCCGGCCGAGGTGTCGGTGGCACCGCCCCAGGCGTAGTACCAGGACAGCAGGTAGTGCGAGGCGTCCTTGCCGGTACCGGCCGGGCAGGACGGACGGGTGCAGTTGCCGACCTTCTTGAAGTACTTGTCGTACATGGCGTAGCGCAGGTAGTCACCCATCTTCGCGGCCTTGCCGACGACCGCGGAGACCTGGGAGCCCTTGCCCTGCTCCTTGGCCCACAGGTCCGCCCAGTACGCGGCCTGCACGACCCGTGCGTCGGCGTCCGGGGCGTTGGTGAACTTCCACTGCTTGGCGTACGAGGCGTCCTTGGTGAACAGGTCCAGATAGCCGTTGGCGCCGCCGTACTTGAAGGCGTCGCAGGTGGGCTGCGGGACGGTCTCCCACACCGACTCCTGCGGTCCGCGCTGGAAGGTGTTGATGTACGACGGCCCGGTGTCCGCCGGACCCGCCTCGCACTTGCCGGGCGAGTTGCCGTAGCCGTACACGTTGTCGACGTCCTGGATCCAGTGCATGCCGTAGACGTCGTCCGTGCCGTAGGCGGACTTCAGCTCGGCCGCGATCGGGTCGGGGCCGACGGAGACACCCGAGTCGAGCTGCGACGGGTACTCGTTCGGGGTGTCGTGCTCCGGCGCGTACGTGGCCGGCTTCGAGGGATTGTAGAAGGCGTTGGTCGGCTGGTCGGCGTGGGTCGGGATCGCGTACCGCTCCATGATGTCCCAGGCCTCGTTGAGCCTCGACCAGTCACCGGTCACCTTGCCGTACATCGCCTGGAGCCAGATCAGATAGCTGTACGCCTCCGAGGTGGTCTCGTGCCCGTGGTCCGGCGCCTCGACGATCAGCGTCTCCACCGAGTGGTACGGGATGCCCTCGGGGGAGAAGTAGCCGCTGGCCGGGTCGGTGATCTTCCCGTACAGCTCCAGGAAGCGGGCGTCGTACGTCTTCGCCGCGCCCAGCTGTGTCACCGTGACCGCCGCCTTGGCGTGGCCGGGTGCCGAGGACTCGAAGACGGCCGAGCCGCTGCCCGAGGCGTCGGCGGCGATGGTCACCCGCTGCGCGGTGTTCCAGTTCGACGGGGTGAAGGTG
Source organism: Streptomyces sp. GDS52 (assembly GCF_052246875.1). Lineage (NCBI taxonomy): Bacteria > Bacillati > Actinomycetota > Actinomycetes > Kitasatosporales > Streptomycetaceae > Streptomyces > Streptomyces sp. GDS52. The sequence continues at coordinate 794,353 of NZ_CM125966.1, read as the reverse complement.
AGCGAGCCGCCGGCGGACACCGACAGGCCCGAGTTGCCGCTCGCCCGGGTCGTCGTGACGGTCGTGTTCGCGCTCGGCTGCTTGGACAGCTTCACCTCGTACGTGCCCGACTTGCCCTGCTGCACGCCCAGTTGGGACGGAGTGGCGACCACAGCGGGGCCCGAGGCGACGGTGATGCCGACCGGGGTGGAGCTCGCGGAGGCTCCCAGGCTGTCGTACGCCTTCGCCGTCAGTGAATGACTGCCCACGGACAATTCGGCGACGGAAAGGGTGAAGGGCGCGCTCGTGTCCGTGCCCAGCAGCCGGGTGTCGTCGTAGAACTCCACCTTGCTGATGGTGGCGTTGTCGGCCGCCGCGGCGGTCGCCGCGAGCGGGACCGGCTCGCCCCGGGTGTAGACGGCGCCGGCCTCCGGGCTGGTCAGCACGGTGATCGGCGGCTGGTGGGCCCCGGTGCAGGGGGTGCCGTTGATCGCGAAGGACGTGGGTGCGGCGTTGCCGCCGCTGTAGGCGAACTGCGCGCCGGTGGTGACGGCGCCACCGGCCGCGATCCGCGCGTTGTGCCCGGCGTCCCGTACGGTCACGGTCTTCCCGGACTGGCTCCAGCTGCCGTTCCAGCCGTTCACGAGTTGCTGGTTGCCCGTGTAGGCGTAGGTGAGGGTCCAGCCGTCGATGGCGTCCGCGGCTCGGTTGGTGAGGGTCAGATCCGCGGTGAAACCGGAACCCCAGTCATTGGTCCGGTAGTCCACGCTGCACTGGACAGCCGCAGCCTGAGCGGGTGTCGATCCTGAGGACAGCATGGTCAGCGGAAGCGCGAGAGCGGCCGCCGCGGCGGTCCACAGCCGCCGCACGCCGCGGCGTCTTCTGGGTGGGGGGCGCATGGTGCTGGTTCCTCCTGCGACTCGGAGAGGTCAAGGCTTGAACCAGTGGGAGCGCTCCCATAGTGGGGACGGGGTCCAGGGCGGTCAAGGCTTGTGAAGAGTCGAAAAGATTCGACGGTCCGAGTTGGGCGAAAGTCGGTGACTCCCCTGTTCTTTGCCGTCACTTGGCGCTAGCTTCATGGCACCAGTGGGAGCGGTTCCATCAGTCGACGCGTCCGTCACGGCGCGTTTGAGCTGCAAGGAGTCGCTCATGCGGCACCCCCCGCGTTCAGTACTTATCGCCCCGCCCCCAGCCATGCCCGGTGGAGCACTCCGCCACCGTCTCCCCGAGGGACGCCGGCACCGGATCCGCGGTGTCCCGGCTCGACGGCGCCACCCGTACCCCCGACGCGGGGACAGCGCACTCCTGTGGGACCCCTCATGGCCGGTCCGGCCCCGAACATCCCGGACCGCGGACCGGACCCCGTCCTGATCCCGAGCCCCGAGGCACCCCCACGCCGTACGGCACCGGGCCGCGCGAGCCACGCGCGCCCCGACGGACAGCCCTCTTCGGACAGCCCCCTACGGATAGGAAACCCGCACTCATGAGTCGTACCAGAACCGCGCTCCTCGCTGCCATGGCGCTGGTCGCCGGCGCCGCCGGGACGGCCTACGCCGCCGTCCCCGGCGACGTGGGCGCCGCCGCCGTCCCCTGCACCGTCGACTACCGGGTGCAGAACCAGTGGGACAGCGGCTTCACCGCCGCCGTGACGGTCACCAACCTCGGCTCCGCCAAGTCCTCGTGGCAGCTGAAGTGGTCCTACGCCGGCAACCAGCGGGTCACCAGCGCCTGGAACGCCAAGGTCACCCAGTCCGGCGCCAACGTCACCGCCGCCAACGAGTCCTACAACGGCGCGCTGGGCACCGGTGGTTCGGCCAGCTTCGGCTTCCAGGGCACCTACAGCGGCAGCAACGCGATTCCCGCCACCTTCACGCTCGACGGTGTCACGTGCAACGTCGACGACGGCGGCCCGACCGACCCCACGGACCCGACCGATCCGACCGACCCCGGCAGCCGGGTCGACAACCCCTACAGCGGCGCCAAGGTGTACGTGAACCCCGAGTGGTCCGCGAACGCGGCAGCCGAACCGGGCGGCAGCCGCATCGCGAACCAGCCCACCGGTGTCTGGCTGGACCGCACCGCCGCCATCAACGGGGCCAACGGCAAGATGGGGCTGCGTGCCCACCTCGACGAGGCCCTGCGGCAGAAGGGCTCGGGCGAACTCGTCTTCCAGGTGGTCATCTACAACCTGCCCGGCCGTGACTGCTCCGCCCTCGCCTCCAACGGCGAACTCGGCCCCACGGAGATCGACAAGTACAAGACGCAGTACATCGACCCGATCGCCAAGATCCTCGCCGACCCGAAGTACGCCTCGCTGCGGATCGTCACCACGGTCGAGATCGACTCGCTGCCCAACCTGGTCACCAACGTCTCCCCGCGGGCCACCGCCACGCCCGACTGCGATGTGATGAAGGCCAACGGCAACTACGTCAAGGGCGTGGGCTACGCCCTGAACAAGCTCGGCGACGTGCCCAACGTCTACAACTACGTGGACGCCGGCCACCACGGCTGGCTGGGCTGGGACGACAACTTCGGGGCCTCCGCCCAGGTCTTCAAGCAGGCCGCCACCGCCGAGGGCGCGACCGTGGCCGACGTCCACGGCTTCATCGCCAACACCGCCAACTACAGCGCGCTCAAGGAGAACAACTTCTCGATCGACCAGACCGTGGCCGGCAAGTCCGTGCGCGAGTCCAAGTGGGTCAGCTGGAACCGTTACGTCGACGAGCTGTCGTACGCCAAGGCCCTGCGCCAGGAGCTGGTCTCGCTCGGCTTCGACTCGAAGATCGGCATGCTGATCGACACCTCCCGCAACGGCTGGGGCGGTACCGCCCGGCCCGCCGGGCCCGGCGCCACGACCAGCGTGGACACCTACGTCGACGGCGGCCGCTACGACCGTCGATTCAACACGGGCAACTGGTGCAACCAGAAGGGTGCGGGCCTCGGAGAGCGGCCGAAGGCCGCACCGGAGCCCGGGATCGACGCCTACGTGTGGATGAAGCCCCCGGGCGAGTCCGATGGCGCGAGCAAGGTCATCGACAACGACGAGGGCAAGGGTTTCGACCGGATGTGCGACCCGACGTACACGGGTAACCCGAGGAACGACAACAGCATGTCGGGCGCCCTGCCGGACGCCCCGATCTCCGGGCACTGGTTCTCCGCCCAGTTCCAGGAGCTGATGAGGAACGCGTACCCGCCGCTGTCCTGACCGGCCGACCCCTGGTCCGCCGGGGCCGAGGGACCGGGCCGCGCGCCCGTCCCCGGCCCCGGCGGACCGACCCGTTTCGGGAAACCGTTTTGCGAAAGCGGCAACATCATTGGCCCCTGCCCGGTGCGTCGGCGCACTCTGTGCGCATCCGAGCGGAGAGGCTGACCACCATGGCGCACCACCATCACCACCAGCACGAGCACCCGGGCACGGACACGGGTGCGGACACGCACACGCACACCGACATCGACTGGGCGGAGATGGCCGCCCTGCTCGAATCGGAGGCCGAACTGTTCACGCCCCTGTACGAGCGGGCCCTCGGCTGGCTCGCGAAGGAGGTGACGGAACCGGGACTGATCGTGGACGCGGGCAGTGGGCCGGGCGTCATCGCGTGCCTGTTCGCCGAGGTCTTCGAGGGTGCCCGCATCGTGGCCGCCGACGGTTCCGCCCCGCTGCTGGAGCGGGCGGCGGAGCGCGCCGCCCGGTACGGCGTCGGCGACCGCTTCGGCACCCTCGCCGGTGAACTGCCCGGTGTGCTCGACGAACTGGAGTACCCCGCCGACCTGTTGTGGGCCAGCCGCAGCGTCCACCACCTGGGCGACCAGCGCGCCGCACTCGCCGCCTACGCCGCCCGGCTCGCGCCCGGCGGCACGCTGGCCGTGATGGAGGGCGGGCTGCCCACCCGGTTCCTGCCGCGCGACATCGGCATCGGCCGGCCCGGACTCCAGGCCCGCATGGACGCCGTGGAGGCCGACTGGTTCACCCGCATGCGCGCCGAACTGCCGGACTCCGTCGCGCACACCGAGGACTGGCCGGCGCTGCTGACCGCGGTCGGTCTGCACCACACCCGCTCCCGCACCTTCCTCCTCGACCTCCCCGCCCCGGCCGACGACCGTGTCCGTGCCCACGTCGTCGAGAGGCTCACCCGCACCCGCGACAGACTCTCCGGGGAACTGGACGCCGACGACCGCGCCACCCTCGACCGCCTCCTCGACCCGGCCGACGAGGCGAGCCTCCACCAGCGCCCCGACGTCTTCTACCTGGCGGCCCACACGGTCCACACGGCCGTCCGCCCGGTGTAGGACCCGTCCGGGCCGGTGGCGCCACATGGACGCGGCGGCCTCCCCCGCACAGGGGAGGCCGCCGCATCCGTGTCCCGGAGGACCGGGGCACCCGGAGGCCGGTCCGGAGATCAGTTCAGCGTCGCCGGGTCCGGGCCCAGCCGCCGGCCCTCGTCGAGGGCACTGATCGCCGCGAGGTCCTCGGTGTCCAGGCTGAACCCGAAGACGTCGATGTTCTCCTCGATGCGGGACGGCGTCACCGACTTGGGGATGACGACGTTGCCGAGCTGGATGTGCCAGCGCAGCACGACCTGGGCGGGAGTACGGCCGTGCTTCTGCGCGATGGCCACGATCGCCGGGACCTCCAGCAGGCTCTTGCCCTGGCCCAGAGGCGACCAGGCCTCGGTGGCGATGCCCTGCTGCGCGTGGTACTCGCGGGCGGCGCGCTGCTGAAGATGCGGGTGCAGCTCGATCTGGTCGACCGCCGGCACGACCGACGTCTCGGCGATCAGGTGCTCCAGGTGCTCGCGCTGGAAGTTCGACACGCCGATGGCGCGGACCCGGCCCTCGGCGTAGAGCTTCTCGAACGCCCGGTACGTGTCGACGTAGCGGCCCCGGGCCGGCGTCGGCCAGTGGATGAGGTACAGATCCACATGGTCCAGCCCGAGCTTCGACAGGGACGCGTCGAAGGCGCGCAGGGTGGAGTCGTAACCGTGGTCGGTGTTCCAGAGCTTGGTGGTGACGAAGAGGTCCTCGCGGGGGACCCCCGAGGCCGCGATCGCCCGGCCCGTGCCCTCCTCGTTGCCGTACGCCGCCGCGGTGTCGATGCTGCGGTAGCCCGCCTCCAGTGCCGCCGCGACGGCCGTCTCGGCCTCCGCGTCCGGCACCTGCCAGACGCCGAAGCCCAGTTGGGGCATCTCGACGCCGTTGTTCAGAGTGATCGGGGGGACCTTGCTCACGAGCTCTCGATCCTTCGGGTGGTGATCGGATGACACGCCCATCGTCAACGATCATGGCTCCCGATGCATTCCGGACGGCACGACTCACCTGCGGTACAGCGCCGCCGCCTCCGTTTCCTCCGCCGCCTCCTTCTCGTACGCCTTCTCGACGGCCCTGCGCTTCAACCGGTCCCCGCCCGCCAGGATCGCCGCCGCCAGCGCGTGCGCCGCACCCTGCGCCGAGGGGCGCCGCCGGCCGTGCGCCACCACGAAGTCCACCCGGCCCGGCTCCGGCAGCCCCGCCCGGTCCGGTATCCGCACCAGCCCCGGCGGGATCAGCCCGCGCGAGTGCACCATCACGCCGAGCCCGGCGTGGGCCGCCGCGAGCAGGCCGTTGAGGCTGCCGCTGGTGCACACGATCCGCCACGCGCGGCCCTGCCGCTCCAGCGCCCGCAGCGCGAGCTCGCGGGTGATGCCCGGCGGCGGATAGACGATCAGCGGCACCGGACGGCCCGGTTCCAGGCGCAGCCCCCGCGCGCCGATCCACACCAGTTCGTCGCGCCACACCAGCTCACCCCGGGGGTCCTTCGGCCGCCGCTTGGCCAGCACCAGGTCCAGCTCGCCCGCGGCCAGCTTCTCGTGCAGCGTGCCCGACAGCTCGACCGTGAGCTCCAGGTCGACCTCCGGGTGCTCGTACCGGAACCGCTCCAGGATCTCCGGCAGCCTGGTCAGGACGAAGTCCTCCGACGCGCCGAACCGCAGCCGGCCGCGCAGCCGGGTGCCGGCGAAGAACTGCGCCGCCTGCTCGTGCACGTCCAGGATCCGCCGGGCGAAGCCGAGCATCGCCTCGCCGTCCTCGGTGAGCTCCACGGAGTGGGTGTCCCGGGTGAACAGCTGCCGCCCGGTGGCGTCCTCCAAGCGCCGCACGTGCTGGCTGACCGTGGACTGCCGCAGCCCGAGGCGCCGGGCGGCCCGGGTGAAGGACAGCGTGTGCGCCACGGACAGGAACGTCCGCAGCTGCGTCGGGTCGTACATCTCGGTCTCGGACACCCCGGCAGGTTATCGCGGAACGCGATGACAGTGAGAGCGGTGTACGGGATTCCCGATCACGGCGGGAGGGAGCAGGATGGAGAGGGGCTTGCCGTGCTCGCGCGGCGGAGCCCCGAAGAACGGCCGAGCGGCCCGAGGAGTCCCGAAGTGCCCCGAGTGAACGGAGCAAGTGAAACACCGTGAAACGCCCGCACCGGCCGAGTCGGATGCCGATCGACCCGTACATCCTGCTCCTGCTCGGGACGGTGGGCCTGGCCGCACTGCTCCCGGCCCGCGGCACCGGCGCCGAGCTCGCCTCCGGTGCCTCCACCGCCGCCATCGCCCTCCTCTTCTTCCTCTACGGCGCCCGGCTCTCCACCCGTGAGGCACTGGACGGACTGAGACACTGGCGGCTCCACGGCACCGTCCTGGCCTGCACCTTCCTCGTCTTCCCGCTGCTCGGCCTGGCCGCCCGCGGGTTCGTCCCGGTCCTGCTGACCGACCCCCTGTACCAGGGCCTGCTCTTCCTCACGCTCGTCCCGTCCACCGTCCAGTCGTCCATCGCCTTCACCTCCCTCGCCCGCGGCAACGTGCCCGCCGCGATCTGCGCCGGCTCCTTCTCCTCGCTCGTCGGCATCGTGGCGACCCCCTTGCTCGCGGCGGTGCTGCTGGGCGGGGGCGCCGGCGGGTTCTCCGCCGGCTCGGTGACGAAGATCGTGCTGCAACTGCTGGTGCCGTTCGTCGCCGGACAGGTGCTGCGCCGCTGGATCGGGGGGTTCGTCACCCGCCACCGCAAGGTGCTCGCCCTGGTCGACCGGGGCTCGATCCTGCTCGTCGTCTACACCGCGTTCAGCCAGGGAATGGTGCGGGGCGTCTGGAACCAGGTGAGTCCGGCCCGGCTGGGCGGCCTGCTCGCCGTCGAGGCCGTCCTGCTGGCCGTGATGCTGCTGCTGACCTGGTACGGCGCCAAGGCGCTGAGGTTCGGCCGGGCGGACCGGATCGTGATCCAGTTCGCGGGTTCGAAGAAGTCCCTGGCCGCCGGACTGCCCATGGCGAGCGTGCTGTTCGGCGCGCAGGCCTCGCTGGCCGTGCTGCCGCTGATGCTGTTCCACCAGATGCAGCTGATGGTCTGCGCGGTGATCGCCGGACGCCGCTCGCACGACCCCGACCCCCTCGACGCGGGGACCGCCGAGGCCGCGGCCGTGGCCGAGGACGTGGACGTCACCGTCCGGATCCCAGTCGGACCGTCACGAACCGGGGCCGGTACAGGGACACGTTCCGGCTGAGCGGCACCGCGGCGCCGGACGGCTCGAGCAGGTTGACGTCGTAGCTGAGCACCAGCCGTCCGTCGTCGCTCAGTTCCGGGTGGGCCTGTGGGTTGTAGGCGCCGGTCCCACCGTGCGGCAGCGCGGGAGCGAACTCCTTCCCCGGTCCGTGCCACGGGCCGGCGGGGGAGCAGGACCAGTACGACGCCACCGTGGTCAGCCCCTCGACGCCCGCGGCCATCGTGAACAGGACGTACCGCCCGTCGTCCCGCACCACGGAGAAGGCGCTGCCCACGCCGGTGCGGTGTCCGTCGCCGAGGACCGGGCGCGGGCGGGCGCGGGTCTGCCAGGCCGAGCCGTCCCAGTACTCCCAGGCCGCCGGATCGGCGAGCCCGCCCTCCACGACCCGCGCCACGTACGCGTGGGAGGCCCCGCGGGAGACGGCCCGGCCGTCGTCGCCGCCGAAGACGTACGTCCAGCCGTCCTCCTCGACCAGGGTGGTGCCGAACAGGACCCGGCGGGACGGATCGGGGACGTTCCGCTGGTCGAGCACCTCCACCACCGACTCCAGGCGCAGCTCGGGCAGGGAGAGCGTGGCGACCTCGGTGGCGGTGGGCACGCCGTAGATCCATGGGGACTGCCCGGCCGTACGCACCCACAGCACGACCCGGACGACCCGCTCCGCGGAGCCGGGGGAGCGGGGCTCGACCCGGGCGGCGACCGGCCAGCGCCACTGGTCCGGCGCGGGGTCGGGGAAGAGCGGGGCGGGAAGGGTGGTCTCCAGCCGGCCGTCGCGCATCAGCACGGCCGAGTTGCGCACCAGCGGAGTGGCGGGGTCCCGCCAGGCGTGGGACTCGCCGACCGGGTTGGGCGGACCGTACACGTGGCCCAGGTAGGTGTCGGAGAACAGCCACAGCAGCCGGCCGTCGGGCAGCCGCACCGAGTGGGTGCCGTCGCCGCCCGTCCAGTCGTCGGTGCGTGCGGCGTCGTCGCCGTAGCGGGCGAACTCGGCGGTGAGGGCGTCCTCCGCCGCCCAGGAGGCGACGGTGCGCGGCGCGCAGACGCCGTCGTTCCGTCCCCGGTCGTCGTTCTCCGGCAGGACGAAGAGCAGCACGGCGCCGAGGACCAGCGCCAGCGCCGCCGCGAGCAGCAGACGCGTCGCCGCCGTCCCCCTCCGTGGGCGCACCCCTGCTCGTACGCCTGCTCGTGCTGTGTCGTCGGGCACACCCCGGGACGCTAGTGGCCGAAGTGGCCCGGGTCCACGGCGCGGTGGTCACACATCGAGGCGGGGTCCCCACGGCGCAGGGGGCGCTCCCCGCCGGGAGGGACCCCGCCGCCGTGCCGCGGGGAACCGGTCAGCCCTGGGAGACCGCGGTCCGCAGGACGATCCGGTCCTCACCCGCGTACACGTTCATGGAACTGCCCCGCAGGAACCCCACGAGGGTCAGCCCCGTCTCCGCCGCCAGGTCCACGGCCAGCGAGGACGGCGCGGAGACGGCCGCCAGCACCGGGATGCCCGCCATGACCGCCTTCTGCGCCAGTTCGAAGGAGGCCCGGCCGGAGACCATCAGGACGGTCCGGGACAGCGGCAGGTTCCCGTGCTGCAGCGCGCGGCCGACCAGCTTGTCGACCGCGTTGTGCCGGCCCACGTCCTCCCGCACGTCCAGCAGCTCGCCGTCCTCGTCGAACAGGGCCGCCGCGTGCAGGCCGCCCGTCCGGTCGAAGACCTGCTGGGAGGCGCGCAGCCGGTCGGGCAGACCGGCCAGCAGCTCCGGGGTGAGGCGCAGGGGCGGACTGTCGGCGATGGGGTGGCGGGTCGTGGTGCGCACCGCGTCCAGGCTTGCCTTGCCGCACAGACCGCAGGACGAGGTCGTGTACACGTTGCGCTCGAGCGTGATGTCCGGGATCCGCACGCCGGGGGCGGTCTGCACATCGACCACGTTGTACGTGTTCACCCCTCCCCCACTCTCGGCTCCGCTCGAGCGGGAGGTGCCCCCACGCGTCGCCCCCGCGCAGTACACGACGTTCCGCAGGTCGGACGCCGTCGCCAGGACGCCCTCGCTGACCAGGAAGCCGACGGCCAGCGCGAAGTCGTCACCCGGGGTGCGCATCGTGATCGCCAGCGGCTTCCCGTTCAGCCGGATCTCCAGGGGCTCCTCGGTGACGAGCGTGTCCGGGCGGGTGGACACCACCCCGTCCCGGATGCGGACCACCTTGCGTCGTTCTGTGACTCGTCCCATGTCCCCAGTCCCCAGTCTCCTGGTCGTGCCTGGTGTCAGTCCCGGTTCTGTACGTGCTGATAGCCGAAACGGCCCTTGATGCACAGGTTGCCGTGGGTCACCGGATTGTCGTGCGGTGAGCTGACCTTCACGATCTCATTGTCCTGTACGTGCAGCGTGAGGTTGCAGCCCACTCCGCAGTACGCGCACACCGTCGTCGTCCGTGTCTGCGCCGCCTCGTTCCAGGTGCCGGCCGCCCGCATGTCGAACTCCGACTTGAACGACAGGGCGCCCGTCGGGCACACCTCGATGCAGTTCCCGCAGTACACGCACGCCGACTCGGTCAGCGGACCGTCGTGCTCGACCGCGATCCGCGCGTCGAAACCGCGGCCCGCGACGGAGATCGCGAAGGAGTTCTGCCACTGGTCGCCGCAGGCGTCCACGCACTTGTAGCAGAGGATGCACTTGCCGTAGTCGCGCACGTACAGGTCGTTGTCGACCCTCGGCTCCTCGTCGACGCGGGCCGCGTCCGGGCCGAAGCGGTCCGGTTTCGCCTCGTACTCCTTGATCCACTCGGCGGCCCGCGGGGTCGTCGACAGGTCGACGGAGGACGCGAGCAGTTCGAGGACCACCTTCCGGCTGTGCCGGGCCCGCTCGGTGCCGGTCCGCACCTCCATGCCCGGCTCGGCCCTGCGCGAGCAGGCCGGGACCAGCGTGCGCGAGCCCTCGACCTCCACCACACACACCCGGCACGCGTTCTTCGGTGTCAGCGTGTCGCCCTCGCACAGCGTCGGGATGTCCTTCCCGGCCGCCCGGCAGGCGTCCAGGATCGTCGACCCCTCGGGCGCCCGGACCGGCTCGCCGTCCAGGGTGAACTCCAGCAGGCGGCGGGGAATCCCCAGCGGTGTCACGGTCATTCGTAGGCCCCCAGACGGTCGATGGCGGATTCCACGGCGTTCCACGCGGTCTGGCCCAGACCGCAGATCGAGGCGTCCCGCATCGCGCTGCCCACCTCGCGCAGCAGGGCGATGTCACCGGCGGCGCCGGAACCGGTGCGTTCCACCATCCGGGTGAGCGCCTCCTCCTGGCGCACGGTCCCGACCCGGCACGGCACGCACTGCCCGCAGGACTCGTCGCGGAAGAACTGCGCGATGCGCAGCAGCAGCCGGGGCAGCGGCACGGTGTCGTCGAAGGCCATCACGACCCCCGAGCCGAGCGTCGCACCCGCCTGGCGGGTGCCCTCGAAGGTGAGCGGGATGTCCAGTTCGTCGGCGCGCACGAAGCCACCGGCCGCCCCGCCGAGCAGCACCGCCCGCAGCCCGTCGCGCACCTCGGCCAGCTCCAGCAGCTCGCCCAGCGTCGCGCCGAACGGCAGTTCGTAGATCCCGGGCCGGCCGACGCTGCCGGACACGCAGAACAGCTTGGGGCCGGTGGACCGCCCGGTGCCGATCGCCGCGTACGCCGGGGCGCCCATCGTCAGGACGGGCAGGACGTTGACGAGCGTCTCGACGTTGTTCTCCACCGTCGGCTTGCCGAACAGGCCCTTCTCCACCGGGAAGGGGGGCTTGGAGCGGGGCTCGCCCCGGTAGCCCTCGATGGAGTTGAACAGCGCGGTCTCCTCACCGCAGATGTACGCGCCCGCGCCGCGCCGGATCTCGATGTCGAAGGCGTACCCCTGGCCGAGGACGTCGTCGCCCAGCAGGCCGCGCGCCCGTGCCCGGTCGATGGCGTGCCGCATGCGGTGGAGCGCCCGCGGGTACTCACCGCGCAGGTAGAGGTACCCCCGGTGCGCGCCGGTCGCGTAGGCGGCGATGGTCATCGCCTCCACCAGCGCGTACGGATCGCCCTCCATGATCACCCGGTCCTTGAAGGTCCCGGGCTCGGACTCGTCGGCGTTGCACACGAGATAGTGCGGCCGGTCCGGCTGGGAGGCGGTGGCCTGCCACTTGCGGCCGGTGGGGAAGGCGGCGCCGCCCCGTCCGAGCAGGCCCGAGTCGGTGACCTCCCGGATCACCCCGGCCGGCCCCAGTGCGAAGGCCCGGCGCAGGGCCGCGTAGCCGCCGTGGGCGCGGTAGTCGTCCAGCGAGGCCGGGTCGACCGCGCCGACCCGGCGCAGCAGCGTCAGCGAGGGGTCCCCCGCCTGGGGCACCGCCATCGCCGCGGCCGGCTCCTCGGGGGCGGCGTCGGGCGCGCTCGCCGCGAGCACCGCCGAGTCCACCGTCGCCGGCGCCGACACCGCCGTACACACCGGTTCCCCGGCCCTGATCGCCAGGGCCGCCGGGGCGCGCTCGCACAGGCCCAGGCAGGGGCTGCGCTCGACGCTCACCCCGCTGCCGGGCCCGAGCCGCGACTCGATCCCGGCGCACAGCGCCCCGGCCCCGGCCGCCGCGCACGCGAGGTCCGTGCACACGTGCAGCACGGTCGCCGGGCGCGGCCTGACGGAGAACATCGCGTAGAACGTGGCGACCCCGTACGCCTCCGACGGCGGCACCGTCAGCCGCCGGCACAGGTAGTCCAGGGCGCCCTCGCTGATCCAGCCCACCCGGTCGTTGACCGCGTGCAGCCCCGGCAGCAGCTGGTCGCGGCGGTCCCGGGCCTCCCGCCCGCCACGGGCCCACCTCAGATCGCCGGCCCGCATCCCGTCGCGGTCGGCACCCTCCCACGAGGACTCGGGAGGACCGAGCAGCGCGTCGACCGCCGCCCGCTCCTCGTCCGTCGGTTTGCTGTCACCGAAGCGCAGGTCCACTTGCGTCACCTCACTGGATCACGGGATCACTGGATCACGGGGCTCGGAGCCGGGAGCTTCTCGATCCGGATCGCCGAGGCCTTGAACTCCGCGGTTCCGGCGATGGGGCAGTTGGCCTCGATGGTCAGCACGTTGGTGTCCACCTCGTCGGGGAAGTGGAAACTCATGAAGGCGAGCCCCGGCCGCAGCGCGGTGTCCACCCACACCGGCGCCAGCACCGACCCGCGCCGGGACGTCACCCGCACCTGCTCGCCGACCGCCACTCCGTAGCGCTCGGCGTCCTCCGGGCACAGCTCGACGGCCTCGCCGCGCCGCAGGGGCGAGGAGTAACCACCGCTCTGCACACCGGTGTTGTACGAGTCGAGCCGGCGTCCCGTGGTGAGCCGGATCGGGTACTCCTCGTCGGTGAGGTCGACCGGCGGATCGTGCTGCACGATCCCGAACGGCGCGGGCCTGCCCCGCCGCTCCGGGTCCGGGTCCCACAACCTGCCGTGCAGATACGGCGGTTCGAGCGCGTCGGTGCTCGGGCACGGCCACTGGATGCCCTGGTGCTCCTCCAGCCGTCCGTAGGTCATGCCGTGGTGGTCGGGGGAGACGGACCGCAGTTCGTCCCAGACGGCCTCGGCGTCGGCGTACTTCCAGTCGTGGCCGAGGCGGGTGGCGAGATCGCAGATGATGTCGATGTCCTCGCGTGCCTCACCGGGCGGCACCACCGCCCGGCGGACCCGCTGCACCCTGCGCTCGCTGTTGGTGGTGGTGCCGTCGGTCTCCGCCCACCCCGCGGTGGCCGGCAGGACGACGTCCGCGAGTTCGGCGGTCCTCGTCAGGAAGATGTCCTGCACCACCAGGAAGTCCAGCCCGCTCAGCCGCCGTACCGCCTGCTCGGCGTCCGCCTCGGACTGCGCCGGGTTCTCCCCGATGCAGTAGACGGCCCGCAGCGAACCGTCGTCCATGGCCTCGAACATCTCCGTCAGCGTCATCCCGTAACGCGGCGGGAGGACGGTGTCCCAGGCGGACTCGAACTTCAGCCGGATCGCCGGGTCGAGGAAGTCCTGGAAGCCGGGCAGCCGGTTGGGGATCGCCCCCATGTCGCCGCCGCCCTGCACGTTGTTCTGGCCGCGCAGCGGCTGCAGACCGGCGCCGTAGCGGCCGACGTGGCCGGTGAGCAGGGAGAGGTTGACCAGGGCGCGGACGTTGTCGGTGCCGTTGTGGTGCTCGGTGATGCCCAGGGTCCAGCACAGCTGGGCGCGCTCGGCGCGGGCGTAGGCGTGCGCCAACTCCCGTATCGCGGCGGCCGGTACGCCCGTCACCTTCTCGGCGAGGGACAGCGTCCACGGTTCGACGAGTTCCCGGTACTCCTCGAACCCGGTCGTCGCCCCCCGGACGAACGCCTCGTTGACCAGGCCGGCGTGGATGATCTCGCGGCCGATCGCGTGCGCCATCGGGATGTCCGTGCCGACGTTCAGCCCGAGCCAGCTCTCCGCCCACTCGGCGGTCGACGTCCGCCGCGGGTCGACCGCGTACATACGGGCGCCGTTGTGGATGCCCTTCAGTGCGTGCTGGAAGAAGATCGGGTGTGCGAAGCGGGCGTTGGAACCCCACATCACGATGACGTCGGTGTGCTCGATCTCCTCGTACGACGAGGTCCCGCCGCCGGAGCCGAACGCGGCCGACAGCCCGGCCACGGACGGGGCGTGACAGGTGCGGTTGCAGGAGTCGACGTTGTGGGTGCCCATGACGACCCGGGCGAACTTCTGCGCCACGTAGTTCATCTCGTTGGTCGCGCGGGCACAGGAGAACATCCCGAACGCGCCGCGCGCGGCGCCGATTCCCCGGGCGGCCCGCTCCAGGGCCTCGTCCCAGGTGGCCCGCCGGAACGGCTCGTCACGCGCGTCGCGGACCAGGGGATGGGTGAGCCTGGTGTAGGTCTTCGGGCTCCGGTCGCGTTTCCTGGTGCTCTTCATGCGGCGCTCCTCAGCGCGAGCAGGTCCGAGAGGGCGTGCACGGTGCGCAGGGTGGGCACCTCCACGCCGGTGATGTCCGCCAACTCGACGACGGCGGCGAGCAATACGTCGAGTTCGAGCGGTTTGCCGCGCTCCAGGTCCTGGAGCGTGGACGTGCGGTGGTCGCCGACGCGCTCGGCGCCGGCCAGCCGGCGCTCCACGGACACGCCGACCTCGCAGCCGAGGGCGCGGGCGACCGAGAGCGTCTCGTTCATCATGATCTCGATGACCCTGCGGGTACCGCCGTGCAGGCACATCTGCCGCATGGTCGCGCGGGCGAGGGCGCTGATCGGGTTGAAGGAGATGTTGCCGAGCAGCTTGATCCAGATGTCGCCGCGCAGTTCGGGCTCCACCGGGCACTTCAGCCCGCCGTCCACCATCGCCCCGCTGAACGCGAGGCAGCGCGCGGAGACACTGCGGTCGGGCTCCCCGATCGAGAACCGGGTGCCCTCCAGGTGCCGTACGACGCCGGGCCCTTCGAGCTCGGTGGCGGCGTAGACGACACAGCCGACCGCCCGCCGGGGCGCGAGCACCGCACTGACCGAGCCGCCGGGGTCCACGCTTTCCAGGCGGTGGCCGTCGTGGGGGCCGCCGTGCCGGTGGAAGTACCACCAGGGAATGCCGTTCTGGGCGGCCACGACCGCCGTGGTGTCGTGCAACAGGGGTGCGATCAGCGGCCCGCACGCCGCGTACGCGTTGGCCTTGAGGCCGAGGAAGACGTAGTCGACCGGGCCGATCTCGGCCGGGTCGTCGGTCGCGTGGGGGCGCGCCGTGAAGTCGCCGCGCGGGCTGAGCACCCGCACGCCGTGCTGCCTCATGGCCGCCAGATGCGGTCCACGGGCGACGAGGTGCACATCGGCGCCCGCGCGATGGAGCGCGGCGCCGACGTAGGCGCCGATGGCCCCGGCGCCGAGAACTGCCACTTTCACTGGGAACGCTCCGTTCGGTCGAGGGAGTACCGCGGAGGTGGAGGCCGACGGCCGGATCCGGCGTATGACGAATGTCGACGAAATATTGTCTACAGTATGGAGGTGGGCTCAGCAAGGGTTCGCGCACGCCCGCGTTCCGGCCGCCGTGCGGTCCGACCGTTCGCCGCAGACTGCATACCGTTCACCGCATACCGTCGACCCGATGGGTTTTCAACCACCCGGGCTCTCCCTACCGTCCGGGTTCCATGAGCCCTCCCCTCGCACCCCCGGGCTGGAGCCGCTGGCTCGTTCCGCCCGCCGCCCTCTCGGTCCACCTCTCCATCGGCCAGGCCTACGCCTGGAGCGTGTTCAAACCGCCGCTGGAGTCCGCCCTCGGCCTCAGCGGCACCCAGAGCGCGCTGCCGTTCCAGCTCGGCATCGTCATGCTGGGCCTGTCCGCCGCGTTCGGCGGCACCCTCGTGGAGCGCAAGGGGCCGCGCTGGGCGATGACCGTCGCCCTCGTCTGCTTCTCCTCCGGCTTCCTGCTCTCCGCCCTCGGCGCGGCCACCGAGCAGTACTGGCTGATCGTCCTCGGCTACGGCTTCGTGGGCGGCGTCGGCCTCGGCATCGGCTACATCTCGCCCGTGTCGACCCTGATCAAGTGGTTCCCGGACCGGCCCGGCATGGCCACCGGAATCGCCATCATGGGCTTCGGCGGCGGCGCGCTGATCGCCTCGCCGTGGTCGGCGCAGATGCTCGAGTCCTTCGGCACCGGCCACACCGGCATCGCCCTGGCCTTCCTCGTGCACGGGCTGACGTACGCCCTGTTCATGCTGCTCGGCGTGGTGCTGGTGCGGGTGCCGCGCCTCCCGCGGCCGACCGGCCAGGCTCCGACGGCCCACGCCCCGGCGGCCGCCGCTCTCACCGGTCCGCAGGTCTCGGCCCGCGGCGCCCTGCGCACCCCGCAGTTCTGGCTGCTGTGGCTGGCGCTCTGCACGAACGTCACCGCCGGCATCGGGATCCTCGAGAAGGCGGCCCCGATGATCACCGACTTCTTCGCGGACACCTCCGCGCCGGTGTCGGTGACCGCGGCCGCCGGCTTCGTCGCCCTGCTGTCGGCGGCGAACATGGCGGGCCGCATCGGCTGGTCCTCCGCCTCCGACGTGATCGGCCGGAAGAACGTCTACCGCCTCTACCTGGGCGTCGGCGCGCTGATGTACACCCTGATCGCGATGTTCGGCGACACCTCCAAGCCGCTGTTCGTGCTGTGCGCGCTGGTCATCCTCTCCTTCTACGGAGGCGGTTTCGCCGCGGCCCCGGCGTATCTGAAGGACCTCTTCGGCACCTACCAGGTCGGCGCCATCCACGGACGGCTGCTCACCGCGTGGTCCACGGCCGGCGTGCTCGGACCGCTCATCGTGAACTGGGTCGCCGACCGGCAGGAGGAGGCGGGGAAGCACGGCTCGTCGCTGTACGGGCTGTCGTTCCTCATCATGATCGGCCTGCTCGTGGTCGGTTTCGTCGCCAACGAACTCGTCCGGCCCGTGCATCCCCGCCACCACGTCCCCCGCCCCGACCTGACGAAGGAGGCCGCCGATGACCGGCGACAGCAGCACGAGTCCGCCTGACGCGGGCGGGGCCGGCCCCGCCCGCCGCGGGCTGATCACCTTCGCCTGGCTGTGGGTGGGGGTACCGCTCGCCTACGGGCTGTACGAACTCGTACGGAAGGCGACACAACTGTTCACCGGATGACGGGCGGTGTCCGGGCACATCGGGACGCGTGTCCGGGCGTCCGCGGGCCTGACCGAAGCCGACAAGCCCGGCGCCCGATTCCTGTCGCATCACCTGTCGGTGTACCCGCCGGTCACTGACCAGACTGGTGGATCCCGCAACCGCAACACGAGGGGGACCCACCCATGATCGGCTCGCGCATCGCCGCCGTCGGCCACTACCAGCCCGCCCGGGTGCTCACCAACGAGGAACTGGCGGGCATGGTCGACACCAGCGACGAGTGGATCACGAGCCGGGTCGGCATCCGCACCCGCCACATCGCGGGCCCCGAGGAGCCCGTCGACGACCTGGCCGCACACGCCGCGGCCAAGGCGCTGGCGGCGGCCGGCCGCACCCCCGCGGAGATCGACCTGGTGCTGGTCGCCACGTCCACCGCGATCGACCGCTCGCCCAACATGGCGGCCCGGGTCGCCGCCCGCCTCGGCATCCCCGGGCCCGCCGCGATGGACGTCAACGTGGTGTGCGCCGGGTTCACCCATGCGCTGGCCACCGCCGACCACGCCGTGCGGGCCGGCGCCGCGCGCCGCGCGCTGGTCATCGGCGCCGACAAGATGTCCGAGGTGGCGGACTGGACCGACCGCTCCACCTGCGTGCTCGTCGGCGACGGGGCGGGCGCCGCGGTCGTCGAGGCGGCCGAGACCCCCGAGGAGACCGGGATCGGGCCCGTGCTGTGGGGCTCGGTGCCGGAGATGGGCAACGCGGTGCGGATCGAGGGGACGCCGCCCCGGTTCGCCCAGGAGGGGCAGAGCGTGTACCGCTGGGCGACCACGAAACTGCCGGCCATCGCCCGCCAGGCCTGCGAGAAGGCGGGACTGACACCGGAGGAGCTCGCCGGGGTGGTGCTGCACCAGGCCAACCTGCGGATCATCGAACCCCTCGCGCTCAAGATCGGCGCCGTCAACGCCGTCGTCGCCCGCGACGTCACCGAGTCGGGCAACACGTCGGCCGCGAGCATCCCGCTCGCCTTCGCCAAGCTCGTCGAGCGGGGCGCGGTGGCGTCCGGCGACCCGGTCCTGCTGTTCGGCTTCGGCGGGAACCTGTCCTACGCGGGGCAGGTCGTCCGCTGCCCCTGAAGATCCCCCTCGTACGGGTGTGACGCGATCGACTCCCCCTCTCCCTGGTGTACGGGCGCCGTAGACTGTAGACGAAAGACAATCACTACTGGCGGCGCCGAACGACCGGCCGTGCGGCCGGGCGCGGGCTGCCGAGGAGGGGGACCGTGATGCTGTCGACCGGACTGCCCCAGGGGGCGGTGCCCAAGCTCGAACGACCGGGACCGCTGCGGGACCGGGTCTACGAGGCACTGCTCGAGCTCATCACCACGCGCGCCCTCCAGCCCGGCCAGCATCTGGTCGAGAGCGAACTCGCCGGTCACCTCGGGGTCTCCCGGCAGCCGGTACGCGAGGCGCTGCAGCGGCTGAACACCGAGGGCTGGGTCGATCTGCGCCCCGCGCAGGGCGCGTTCGTGCACGAACCCACGGAGCAGGAGGCCGACCAACTCCTCACCGTGCGCACGCTGCTGGAGGCCGAGGCCGCCAGGCTCGCCGCGCTCAACGCCGACAGCGCGGGCATCGAGGCCCTGGAGGAGATCCTGGCGCTGGGCCTGGAGGCCGTCGCCTCCGACGACGTGGAGGCCGCCGTCGTCCTCAACGCCCGTTTCCACGCCAAGATCATGGACCTGGCCGGCAACGCGGTCCTCGCCGAACTCGCCGCCCAGGTCGGCCGCCGGGTGCGCTGGTACCACGCCCCCGTCGCCCGGCAGCGCGGAGGCCGGTCCTGGGCCGAGCACCGCGACCTGATCGCCGCCGTCGCCGCCCGCGACGAGCAGCTGGCCGAGCGGCTCATGCGCGAACACACCGAGCACACCCGGCGTTCGTACCTCGCGCAGGCGACGTCCTGACGGCACCGGCCTCCTGACGGCACCGGCGTCCTGGCGGCGGTGAGGTCCTGACCACGCTTCCAGGGCGCGGGAACCCGACCGCGGGAAGGGGCCCGCGTGGCTCCGCGCGGACCCCTTTGTCCTGTGAGTGGAAAAAGTGGGGGCCAATTCCTGCGCGACTTCTTCCCACCCCCGGCAGCCGCTGCTACGTTCCCTCCGAAAGCACGCCACACACGTGGCCGGAATCCGGCGCGCACAGGCCGACCGAGGCGGGGAGGGGTTCGTGAGACGTATGACCGCACGACCCGCGAACGCACATCAGGCCCGACTGCTCCGGCTGTTGCGCGACGGTGGCCCCAACTCCCGTGCCCAGCTGGGCGACCAGGTCGACCTCTCCCGGTCGAAGCTGGCCGTGGAGGTGGACCGGCTGCTGGAGACGGAACTCGTCGTGGCCGACGGACTCGCCGCCTCGCGCGGCGGCCGGCGCTCCCACAACATCCGCCTCAACCCGCACCTGCGCCTGCTCGGCGTGGACATCGGCGCGACCTCGGTCGACGTCGCGGTCACCAACGCCGAACTGGAGATCCTCGGGCATCTCAACCAGCCCATCGACGTCCGTGACGGACCGGTCGCGGTGTTCGAACAAGTCCTGGCCATGGCGGCGAAGTTGAAGGCCACCGGACTCGCCGAGGGGTTCGACGGCGCCGGTATCGGCGTCCCGGGCCCGGTCCGCTTCCCCGAGGGTGTCCCGGTGGCACCGCCGATCATGCCCGGCTGGGACGGCTTCCCCGTACGGGAGGCGCTCAGCCAGGACCTCGGCTGTCCGGTCATGGTCGACAACGACGTGAACCTGATGGCGATGGGGGAGCAGCACGCGGGCGTCGCCCGCACCGTCGGCGACTTCCTCTGCGTCAAGATCGGCACCGGCATCGGCTGCGGCATCGTCGTCGGCGGTGAGGTCTACCGCGGTACGACGGGCAGCGCCGGCGACATCGGGCACATCCAGGCCGTACCCGACGGCCGCCCGTGCGCCTGCGGCAACCGGGGCTGTCTGGAGGCCCACTTCAGCGGCGCGGCCCTCGCCCGGGACGCCATGGAGGCCGCCGAACAGGGGCTCTCCGCCGAACTCGCGAGCCGCCTGGAGACGAACGGCACGCTCAGCGCCGTCGACGTCGCCGCCGCGGCCGCCGCGGGGGACGCCACCGCCCTCGACCTGATCCGCGAGGGCGGCAACCGCACCGGCCAGGTCATCGCCGGCCTGGTCAGTTTCTTCAACCCCGGCCTGGTGGTGATCGGCGGCGGGGTGACCGGTCTCGGCCACACCCTGCTCGCCGCCATCCGTACCCAGGTCTACCGCCAGTCGCTGCCCCTGGCGACCGGCAACCTGCCCATCGTCCTGGGGGAGTTGGGTCCCACCGCCGGAGTCATCGGCGCGGCCCGGCTCATCAGCGACCACCTGTTCTCACCCGCGTAAGCAGCCCACGGCACCACCGCACCGTTCGCACCGCTCACGTAGTTCGCACCACTCACGCAGTCCGCGCCGCCGGCACCGCCCACCTCGCTCGCACCGTTTCACCGCACGGAACAGCGCACCGGCACCACGTACGGCTCCACCGCTCCACCCCTGCTCCGACAACGTCGGCCCGACCGCGCCCTGACACCGGCCCGCACGCCCGCCGAGGGGAATCCGCATGGCACCCGAACCACCGCTGCTCAGCATGTCCGGCATCACCAAGTCGTTCCCCGGAGTCCGGGCCCTGGACGGCGTCGACCTCGACGTCCAGGCCGGCGAGGTGCACTGCCTGCTCGGCCAGAACGGCGCCGGCAAGTCCACCCTGATCAAGGTGCTGGCCGGCGCCCACCAGCCCGACACGGGCACGATCCGCTGGCGTGGAGAAGCGGTCACCCTGCGCTCGCCGATCGCCGCCATGCGCCTGGGTATCGCCACCATCTACCAGGAACTCGACCTGGTGGAGCACATGACGGTCGCCGAGAACGTCCACCTCGGCCAGGAGCCGACGACCGCCGGGTTCGTGGTCCGCCCGAGGACGTCCAGGGAGGCGACGAGCCGGCTGCTGACCCGGCTCGGACACCCGGAGATCGAACCGACCCGGCTGGTGGGGGAGTTGTCGGCGGCGCAGCAGCAGATCGTCTCGATGGCGCGGGCACTCTCGCACGACGTGCGTCTCATCGTGATGGACGAACCGTCGGCGGCGCTCGACCCGGACGAGGTCGAGAACCTCTTCCGCATCGTCGACGATCTCACCGCCGACGGAGTCGCCGTCGTCTACATCTCGCACCGCCTCGAGGAGATCCGGCGCATCGGGGACCGGGTGACCGTGCTGAAGGACGGCCGGGCCGTCGCGGGCGGGCTGCCCGCGAAGTCCACCCCGACCCGCGAGGTGGTCTCCCTGATGACCGGCCGCGACGTCGAGTACGTCTTCCCCGAACGGCCCGACTCCCCGCCGACCGGCGAACCGGTGCTGACCGTCGAAGGGCTGTCCCGCAAGGGCGAGTTCGCCCCTCTCGACCTCCAGCTGCGCCCCGGGGAGATCGTCGGGCTCGCCGGTCTGGTCGGCTCCGGGCGCTCCGAGATCCTGGAGACCGTCTACGGGGCCCGCAGACCGGACACCGGCCGTGTCCTGGTCGACGGACGCCCGCTGCGGCCGGGCAGCGTCCGCGCCGCCGTGCGCGCCGGGATCGGGCTCGCCCCCGAGGAACGCAAGGCGCAGGCCCTGCTCATGCTGGAGTCCGTCACCCGCAACGTGTCGGTCTCCGCCATGTCCCGCTTCTCCCGCGCCGGCTGGATCGACCGGGGTGCGGAACTGAGCGCCGCCCGCGCCGCCACCCGTGAGCTGTCGCTCCGGCCGGACAACCCGGACGTGCCCGTGCGCACCCTGTCCGGCGGCAACCAGCAGAAGGCCGTGCTCGCCCGCTGGCTGCTGCGCGGCTGCCGGGTGCTGCTGCTGGACGAACCCACCCGCGGCGTCGACGTCGGCGCCCGCGCCGAGCTGTACGCGGTCGTCCGCCGCCTGGCGGACGAAGGCCTCGCGGTACTGCTCGTCTCCAGCGAGGTGCCCGAGGTGCTCGGCCTCGCCGACCGCGTCCTGGTGCTCCGGGAAGGCGACGTCGTCCACACGGCGCCCGCCCGGGAACTCGACGAACACCGTGTACTCGACCTCGTCATGGAAGGAAGCCCGGCGTCATGACGCAGCCCGTCTCCCCGCCGCGGGAACGCACCGACAAGGTGCCCGCCACCGGCGAAACACCCGCCTGGCGCGCCGTGTTGTTCCGCGCCGACCTCCGTACGCTGTCACTGCTCGGCGTGCTCGCCGTACTCGTCCTCATCGGCGGCATCACCAGACCCGACGAGTTCCTGGACACCCGCAACCTCCAACTCGTGCTCACCCAGGCCTCCGTCATCGGTGTCGTCACCGTCGGCATGACCTTCGTCATCACCTCCGGCGGCATCGACCTGTCGGTCGGCGCGATCGTCGCCCTGTCCTCGGTGTGGGCGACCACCGTGGCCACCCAGGAGTTCGGCTTCACCGGCATCCTGTTCACCGCCGTCCTCGTCGGACTGGGCTGCGGCCTGGTCAACGGGGTGCTCATCGCCTACGGCGGGATGGTCCCGTTCATCGCGACGCTGGCCATGCTCGCCTCGGCCCGTGGTCTGGCCCTGCTGATCACCGACGGGCGGACCCAGGTCGTCACCATCGACGGGGTCCTCGACCTCGGTGAACGCGACTCCTACGTCCTGGGCATCCCGCCCCTGGTCCTGGTGTTCGCGGCGGTCACCGTCATCGGCTGGCTGGTGCTCAACCGGACCACCTTCGGGCGCCGCACCGTCGCCGTCGGAGGCAACCCGGAGGCGGCCCGGCTCGCCGGCATCGACGTCCGCCGCCAGCGGCTGTACCTCTACCTGCTGTCCGGGCTGTGCTGCGGCATCGCCGCCTTCCTGCTGATCGTCCTGGCCGGCTCCGGCCAGAACACCAACGGCAACCTCTACGAACTCGACGCCATCGCCGCCGCGATCATCGGCGGCACCCTTCTCACCGGAGGCCGCGG
Source organism: Streptomyces sp. GDS52 (assembly GCF_052246875.1). NCBI lineage: Bacteria > Bacillati > Actinomycetota > Actinomycetes > Kitasatosporales > Streptomycetaceae > Streptomyces > Streptomyces sp. GDS52. Next base: position 771,262 of record NZ_CM125966.1, on the reverse strand, counting down.
CACCATCGTCGGCTCCGTGCTGGGCGTCCTGATCTTCACCACGATCACCAACATCTTCGCCCTGAACAACCTGCAGAGCGACGTCCAGCAGATCGCCAAGGGCGCGATCATCGTCGCCGCCGTGCTGGTCCAGCGCCGTACCGCGAGCACGACCTGACGAAAGGGTTCACCGCCATGCCAGAGCCGACGCCTTCCACGAGCCGCAGAGGACTGCTCTTCGGAGCCGCCGCCGTGTCCGCCGGTGTGTTCGTCACCGGCTGCACCAGCAACGAGCCGAGCGACGCGAAGCCGACCGCCAACGACCAGCCGGTGGCCGACGACAAGCCCGGCAAGCCGGTCACCATCGGCTTCGCCGGACCGCAGGCCGACCACGGCTGGCTCAACGCCATCAACGAGCAGGCCAAGAAGCGCGCCGAGAAGTACTCCGACGTCACCATGGAGACCACCGAGGGCTCCAACGACACCGCCCAGCAGATCGGCCAGATCGAGACCCTCATCAACAAGAAGGTCGACGTCCTGGTGGTGCTGCCCGCCGACGGCAAGGCGCTCACCCAGGTCGGGCTGAAGGCGATGCGGGCCGGCATCCCCGTGGTCAACCTCGACCGCGTCTTCAACACCCCGCAGGCCTACCGCTGCTGGATCGGCGGCGACAACTACGGGATGGGCCTGAACGCCGGGCACTACATCGGCGAGAAGCTCAAGGACACCCCGGACGCCCGGGTCATCGAACTGGCCGGCCTGGACAACCTGGAGCTCACCAAGCAGCGCACCCAGGGCTTCGACGACGCACTGAAGAACTACCCCAACATCAAGAAGGTGGCCCGCCAGGCCGCCGAGTTCACCGTCGAGTCGGGCCAGGCCAAGATGGCCCAGCTCCTCCAGGCGCAGTCGAAGGTCGACGCGCTGTGGAACCACGACGACGACCAGGGCGTGGGCGCGCTGCGCGCCATCGAGCAGGCCGGGCGCGACGACTTCCTGATGGTCGGCGGGGCGGGCGCGCTCTCCGCCTTCGAGGCCATCAAGGCGGACGACGGAGTCCTGAAGGCGACGGTGCTGTACCCGCCGTCGATGGCCGCCTCCGCGATCGACCTCGCCCGCGCCCTCGGCCAGGGCAAGGGGATCGGCGGCCTCGCCGAGTTCGAGATCCCCACCTCGCTGACCTGCTACTCGGCCGTGGTCGACAAGGAGAACGTCGACCAGTACATGTCCACCGGCTTCAAGTGACGAGCCCCGCCCCACGGGCCTGACCAGCCCACCGGGCGGGGCCCACCCCCGCCCGCCGCGACGACGAGGAGGACATCCGTATGGCACAGCCGCAGCAGTCAGATGGGGCAGACGGCGCGGAAACGGGGAAGCCACCCCTGCGCGTCGGCATGGTCGGCTACGCCTTCATGGGCGCCGCCCACTCCCAGGGCTGGCGCACCGCGGGCCGCGTCTTCGACCTGCCGCTGAGCCCCGAACTGGCCGTGATCTGCGGCCGGGACGCCATCGCGGTGCGTGCGGCGGCCGACCGCCACGGCTGGGCGGACACCGAGACCGACTGGCGTGCCCTGGTCGAACGGGACGACGTCGACCTCGTCGACATCTGCACCCCGGGCGACAGCCACGCCGAGATCGCGCTGGCCGCCCTCGCCGCGGGCAAGCACGTGCTGTGCGAGAAGCCCCTCGCCAACACCGTGGCCGAGGCCGAGGCGATGGTCCGCGCCGCCGAAGAGGCCCAGAGGCGGGGCCGGTTGGCGATGGTCGGCTTCAACTACCGCCGGGTGCCCGCGACCGCGCTGGCCCGGCGGATGGTGGCCGAGGGCCGGATCGGCACCCTGCGGCACGTACGGGTGGCGTACCTCCAGGACTGGCTGGTGGACCCCGCGTTCCCGCTGACCTGGCGGCTGCGCCGGGAACAGGCCGGCTCCGGCTCGCTCGGCGACCTCGGCGCGCACATCGTCGACCTGGCGCAGTACCTGGCGGGGGAGCCGCTGGCGGGCGTCTCCGCGCTCACCGAGACGTTCGTCCGCCGGCGGCCGCTGCCCACCGCGCCCGCCGGCGGGCCGACCGCCGTCAACGGCACCGGAACCGGCCAGGTCACCGTCGACGACGCCGCCCTGTTCACCGGCCGCTTCGCCTCCGGCGCCCTCGCCTCCTTCGAGGCCACCCGGTACGCCACCGGCCGCAAGAACGCCCTGCGCATCGAACTCAACGGCGAGCGCGGCTCGTTGGCCTTCGACCTGGAACGGCTCAACGAGCTCTCCTACCACGACGGCACCGAGCCCGGCGCGTACGCGGGGTTCCGCCGCATCCTCGTCACCGAACCCGACCACCCCTACCTGGACGCCTGGTGGCCGCCGGGCCACGGCCTCGGCTACGAGCACACCTTCGTGCACCAGGCCCGCGACCTGGTCCACGCCGTCGCCGACGGCCGCACACCCGAACCCTCCTTCGCCGACGGGCTGCAGGTGCAACGCGTGCTCGCGGCCGTGGAGGAGAGCGCCGAGAAGAACTCCCTCTACACGACGATCGCCGCCTGAGGAGGACGGACACCGATGCCGCGCAACTTCACGCTGTTCACCGGACAGTGGGCGGACCTGCCCCTGGAGGAGGTCTGCCGACTCGCCCGCGACTTCGGCTACGACGGTCTCGAACTCGCCTGCTGGGGTGACCACTTCGAGGTCGACAAGGCACTCGCCGACCCGTCCTACGTCGCCTCCCGGCACCAGCTCCTCGACAAGTACGGCCTCAGGTGCTGGGCGATCTCCAACCACCTGGTCGGCCAGGCGGTGTGCGACGCCATCATCGACGAGCGCCACCAGGCCATCCTGCCCGCCAGGATCTGGGGCGACGGCGAACCCGAGGGCGTACGGCAGCGGGCCGCCGCCGAGATCAAGGACACCGCGCGCGCCGCGGCCCTCCTCGGCGTCGACACCGTCATCGGATTCACCGGGTCGGCGATCTGGCACCTGGTCGCCATGTTCCCGCCCGCTCCCGAGTCGATGATCGACCGCGGCTACGAGGACTTCGCGACGCGCTGGAACCCGATCCTGGACGTCTTCGACGCCGAGGGCGTGCGGTTCGCGCACGAGGTGCACCCCAGCGAGATCGCCTACGACTACTGGACCACCGTGCGCACCCTGGAGGCGGTCGACCATCGGCCGGCCTTCGGACTCAACTTCGACCCCTCCCACTTCGTGTGGCAGGACCTCGACCCGGTCGGCTTCCTGTGGGACTTCCGCGACCGGATCTACCACGTGGACTGCAAGGAGGCCCGCAAACGCCTCGACGGCCGCAACGGCCGCCTCGGCTCCCACCTGCCCTGGGGCGACCCCCGTCGCGGCTGGGACTTCGTCTCCGCCGGCCACGGCGACGTCCCCTGGGAGGACGTCTTCCGCATGCTGCGCTCCATCGACTACCGGGGCCCGGTCTCCGTCGAATGGGAGGACGCCGGCATGGACCGGCTCCAGGGCGCCCCGGAGGCGCTGACCCGGCTCAAGGCGTACGACTTCGAGCCGCCCAGCGCGTCCTTCGACGCCGCGTTCAACAGCTGAACCGCGCGCCCGGCGGCAGGTCGGGGGCGGGGGCCGGAGCATCCGCCGGTCCCCGGCCCGGCATGTCCGGATCCTGCTTTGTCCTGTGTCGGGGAAAAGTTCAACCAGCCCTGACCCAAGGGGTGTTCGTTTCGGAAGAACGCGGTTACCGTCCCTGAAGTGTTCAGGACACCCGCGCCTTCGGGGTGACGACGCACCCCGGCGTCCGCACGCACCGCACGTCTTCGCACTCGTTCCGTACGGCCCCACCCCGTTCCCGGAGGGACTTCGTGCACAGAAGCAGACTCGAACCCACCCACACCACGAGACGTCCCAAACTTCGCACCGCCCTCGCCCTGCTCACCGGCCTGATGCTGGCCGTGGGCACCCCGGCGACCGTCGCCGGCGCCCACCCGGGCCACCCGGAGCACGACGAACCGGCCGCCACCGAGGGGCAGTTCCAGCAGGTGCCGCTCGCCAAGGGCGAGCCCGAGACGGGCGAGCCGATGTCGCTCGCCGTGCTCCCGGACCGCAGCGTCCTGCACACCTCGCGCGACGGCACCCTGCGCCTCACCGACCAGGGCGGCGTCACCAAGGTCGCCGGCAAGGTCCCCGTCTACAGCCATGACGAGGAGGGCCTGCAGGGCGTCGGCATCGACCCGGACTTCGAGAACAACCGGGCGGTCTACCTCTACTACGCCCCGCCGCTCGACACCCCCGCGGGCGACGCCCCGGAGACCGGCACCGCCGCGGACTTCGCGAAGTTCGACGGCGTCAACCGCCTCTCCCGGTTCGTCCTCAACCCCAACGGCACGCTGGACCTGGCCAGCGAGAAGAAGGTCCTGGACGTCGAGGCGTCCCGCGGCATCTGCTGCCACGTCGGCGGCGACATCGACTTCGACGCCGAGGGCAACCTCTACCTGTCCACCGGCGACGACACCAACCCCTTCGCCTCCGACGGCTACACGCCGATCGACGAGCGGCCCGGCCGCAACCCCGCCTTCGACGCCCGCCGCAGCTCCGGCAACACCAACGACCTGCGCGGCAAGCTCCTCCGCATCAAGGTCGCCGAGGACGGCTCGTACACCGTCCCGGAGGGCAACCTCTTCGCCCCCGGCACCGAGAAGACCCGCCCCGAGATCTACGCGATGGGCTTCCGCAACCCGTTCCGGATCAGCGTCGACGAGAAGACCGGCACCGTCTACGTCGGCGACTACGGTCCCGACGCCGGCGCCGCCGACCCGAAGCGGGGCCCGGCGGGACAGGTCGAGTTCGCCAAGGTCACCGAGCCCGCCAACTTCGGCTGGCCGTTCTGCACCGGCGACAACGACGCCTACGTCGACTACGACTTCGCCACCAAGACCTCCGGCGAGAAGTTCGACTGCGACGCCCCGAGGAACACCTCGCCGCACAACACCGGTCTCACCGACCTGCCGCCCGCCCAGCCCGCCTGGATCCCGTACGACGGCGGCAGCGTGCCCGAGTTCGGCAGCGGCTCCGAGTCCCCGATGGCCGGCCCGGTCTACCACTACGACCCGGACCTCGACTCCAAGGTGAAGTTCCCCGAGGCGTACGACGGCGACTTCTTCGCGGGCGAGTTCGGCCGCCGCTGGATCAAGCGGATCGAGCAGACAGAAGACGGCTCCGTCGAGAAGATCAACGACTTCCCGTGGACCGGCACCCAGATCATGGACATGGACTTCGGTCCCGACGGCGCGCTCTACGTCCTGGACTACGGCCTCTCCTGGTTCCAGGGCGACGACAACTCCGGGCTGTACCGGATCGAGAACGCCCAGGACGGCTTCTCCCCGATCGCCGAGGTGGGCGCGGACAAGACCTCCGGCGCGGCCGGCCTCAAGGTCGCCTTCACCGCCTCCGCCAAGGACGCCGACTCCCCGGATCTCACCTACAGCTGGGACTTCGGCGACGGAACCAAGGGCGAGGGCCTCAAGCCCACCCACAAGTACAAGAAGATCGGCACCTACACCGCGACCTTCACCGCCAAGGACCCCGAGGGCAACACCGGCAACGCCAGCGTCCGCATCGTGGTCGGCAACACCGAGCCCAAGGTGACGATCGGCGTTCCGGGCAACGGAGCTCTGGCCGCCTTCGGCGAGCCCGTCCCGTTCAAGGTGACCGTCACCGACCCCGAGGAGAAGGTCGACTGCTCCAAGGTCAAGGTCGTCTACAGCCTCGGCCACGACTCCCACGCCCACGAGCTGACCAGTGAGACGGGCTGCGAGGGCACCCTCAAGCCGCCCCCCGGTGACGGCGGTCACGACCCCAACGCCAACATCTACGGTGTCGTCGGCGCCAACTACACCGACGGCGGGGCGAACGGCCAGGAGGCCCTGACCGGCACCGCGCGCACCGTGCTCCAGCCGCTGCACCGCCAGGCCGAGCACTTCACCACCCAGCAGGGCGTATCGGTGATCGACAAGACCGGCGCCCACGGCGGCAAGACCGTCGGCGACATCCACGACGGCGACTGGATCTCCTTCAGCCCCTACCGGTTCGACGGGCAGAAGAAGCTGACCGTGCGGGCCTCCTCCGGTGGCGCCGGCGGCTTCGTCGAGCTGCGCACCGGCTCGCCCGACGGCAAACTGCACGGCTCGGCGTACATCCCGCCGACCGGCGGCTGGGAGACGTTCCAGAACGTCGACGTGCCGCTGCGGTCCCTGCCGAAGAAGACCACGGAGATCTACCTGGTCTTCCGGGGCGGCGACGGCGCGCTGTACGACGTGGACGACTTCGAGTTCTCCACCCAGCCGTTCAAGGCCGGCAAGAAGGTCCTGGTCTTCTCCAGGACGGCCGGCTTCCGGCACGACTCGATCCCGGCCGGCATCGCCGCCCTCAAGGAACTCGGCGCCCCGGCCGGCATCACGGTCGACGCGACCGAGGAGGCCGGACAGTTCACCACGGCCAACCTCGCCAAGTACGACGCGGTGGCCTTCCTGTCCACCACCGGTGACGTGCTGAACGCCGCCCAGCAGAAGGCGTTCGAGAACTACGTCAAGAACGGCGGCGGATACATGGGCATCCACGCCGCCGCCGACACCGAGTACGACTGGGAGTTCTACGGCGGCCTCGTCGGCGCGTACTTCGACTCGCACCCGGCCATCCAGAAGGCCACCGTGCGCGTCGAGGACCACGACCACCCGTCCACCGCGCACCTGGACGACGCCTGGGAGCGCACCGACGAGTGGTACAACTACCGCACCAACCCGCGTGAGCAGGCCAAGGTCCTCGCCACCCTGGACGAGACGACGTACCAGGGCGGCACCATGAAGGGCGACCACCCGATCGCCTGGTGCCAGAGCTACGGCGGCGGCCGCTCCTTCTACACCGGCGGTGGCCACACCAAGGAGTCCTACGCCGAAGAGGCCTTCCGCACCCATCTGCTCGGCGGTCTGCAGTACGCCACCGGCCAGGTCAAGGCGGACTGCAAGCCCGCCAAGGGCTACCGGGCGATCTTCAACGGCCAGACCCTGGACGGCTGGAAGCAGGCCGGCCCCGGTAAGTTCAACGTCAAGGACGGCACCCTGGAGTCCGAGGGCGGCATGGGCCTGCTCTGGTACCAGGCCAAGGAGCTGACGTCGTACTCCCTCAAGCTCGACTGGAAGATGCGGGGCGACGACAACTCCGGTGTCTTCGTGGGCTTCCCGGCCTCCGACGACCCCTGGTCCGCGGTGAACAAGGGCTACGAGATCCAGATCGACGCCACGGACGCGCCCGACCGCACCACGGGCTCCGTCTACTCGTTCAAGTCGGCGAACACCAAGGCCCGTGACCAGGTCCTGCGTCCGCCCGGCCAGTGGAACTCCTACGAGATCAAGGTCCAGGGCGAACGCCTCCAGGTGTTCCTCAACGGAGTCAAGATCAACGACTTCACCAACAAGGACCCCGAGCGGAGCCTGACCGACGGCCACATCGGCCTGCAGAACCACGGCGCCGGCGACCAGGTCTCCTTCCGCGACATCCAGCTGAAGGAACTGCCCTCCTAGGGCCTTTCGAGAGGCCCTGAGGGCCACCGGAACGGCGGCGGGCGGAGGACGCCGGACCTCCGCCCGCCGTCCCGCCGGGCCCCGTGCCCGGCACCCCGCCGGGCCCTTGCGGGCCCGCTTCCGGCGCTCACACCCGGTTCGCGTACGACAAGGAGGCTGCCCATGTCCGCCGGACCGTCCCTCCCCACCACCCCCGCCCCTTCCCCCGCCCCTTCCCCTTCCCCGGCCCCGCGTTTCGGCGTCTGGCTCGTCGGGGCGCGCGGATCCGTGGCCACGACCGCTATCGCGGGCTGCGCCGCCGTCACCGCCGGACTCCACCCGCCGACCGGCATGGTCACCGAGACCCCCGACTTCACCTCGTGCGGCCTGCCGCCGCTGTCCTCCCTCGTCTTCGGCGGCCACGACACCGTCGACTGCCCGCTGCCCAAACGTGCCGAGCACCTCGCCGCCGGCGGCGTCCTGCCGCACGGCCTGCCCTCCGCCGTGCACGCCGAACTCGTCGCCGCCGACCGGGAGATCAGACCCGGCGGCCCCCTGCCCGGTGACACGGACGGCGGATCGGGCCGCCAGGACGACGAACTGATCGACGTGTTCGCGGCCGACATCCGCGACTTCGTGCACCGCCAGGGCCTCGCGGGCGCCGTCGTGGTGAACGTCGCCTCCACCGAGCCCGCTCCCACCGACGGCTCCCTGCCGCCGAGCTCCCGCTACGCGGCGGCCGCCCTGCGCGCCGGCTGCCCCTACGTCAACTTCACCCCCTCCACGGGCCTGCACCACCCGGCGCTGGCCCCGCTCGCCGAGTCCTCGGGCCTGCCGTACGCGGGCCGCGACGGCAAGACCGGGCAGACCCTGCTGCGCTCCGTGCTCGGCCCGATGTTCCTGCAGCGCGCCCTCGCCGTGCGGGCCTGGTCCGGCACCAACCTCCTGGGCGGCGGCGACGGTGCCGCCCTCGCCGACCCCGCGGCCGCCGCCGCCAAGAACGCCGGCAAGGACCGCGTCCTCGCCGACACCCTCGGCACCACACCCGAGGGCGAGGTCCACATCGACGACGTCCCCGCGCTCGGCGACTGGAAGACGGCCTGGGACCACATCGCCTTCGACGGCTTCCTCGGCGCCCGCATGATCCTGCAGACCACCTGGCAGGGCTGCGACTCGGCGCTCGCCGCGCCGCTCGTCCTCGACCTGGCCCGGCTGACCGTCCGCGCCCGGCAGCGGGGCCTGTCCGGCCCGCTGAGCGAGCTGGGCTTCTACTTCAAGGACCCGGTGGGGGACGGCCCGTCCTCGCTGGCCGAGCAGTACGCGGAGCTGAGGCGCTTCGCGGGGCGGCTGCGGGACGGCACCGACGACCGCGGGGTGCGGCGATGAACCGCCCGGCCGCCCCGACGCGGGACACGCCCGCGTCGGCCGGGGCGGCAGCGGCGGACGGCCCGACCCCCGGGCACGCCGCCCCGCCCCTCCCCGGCCCCGCGCCCCGCACCTCCCGCCCCCGCTCCGGCCGCGCGGGCGCCTGGGCCGAACTGCTGCGGCTGCCCGCGCTGTTCACCGTCCCCGGTGACGCCCTGGCCGGGGCGGCGGCGGCCGGCGCGCGCCCCGGGCCCCGCACCCTGCTCGCCATCGGCTCCTCCCTGTGCCTGTACGAGGCCGGCATGGCCCTGAACGACTGGGCGGACCGCGCCGAGGACGCCGTGGAACGCCCGCACCGCCCGCTTCCGTCCGGCCGCATCCGCCCGGCCGCCGCCCTCACCGCCGCCGGTGCCCTCACCGGCGCCGGACTGGCGCTCGCCGCCGCCGCGGGACGCCCCGCCCTCGCGGTGGCCGCGCCCCTGGCGGCGACCGTCTGGGCCTACGACCTCGCCCTGAAGCACACCCCCGCCGGCCCCGCGGCCATGGCCGCCGCCCGCGGACTGGACCTGCTCCTGGGCGCGGCCGCCACCGGCGGCAACACCCGGTCCGCCCTGCCCTCCGCCGCACTGCTCGGCACGCACACCCTCGCGGTCACGGCCGTCTCCCGCCGGGAGACCACCGGCGGTTCGGTCCTGGCGCCGCTGGCGGCCCTCGCGACGACGGGGGCGCTGACACGACTGGCCGCCCGCCCCACCCGACCCCCGGCAGGCCGGCGGGCAGCAGCCGCCCCCGGCCTGCCGGGCTCCAGCCCGGCCGAGGGCCTGCCCAGGGCCACCGTCGTCCTCGCCACCGCCCTGGGCGCCGCCTACGCCGCCACGGCCGCCCGGCCCTACCTCCACGCCACGCTCAACCCCTCGCCCCCACTCACCCAACGCGCCGTCGGGAGCGGCATCCGGGCCACGATCCCGCTCCAGGCCGCGCTCGCCGCCCGCTCCGGCTCGGCCGTCACCTCCCTGCTCGTCGCGGCCCTGGCCCCGGCCGGCCGGATGTTCGCGAGGAGGTCCGCCATGAGGAAGGTGAGCATCACGTGAGCCGGAACCCGAACGGCGTCCCCTCGCCCCCGCTCCGCTTCGGCTACGGCACCAACGGCCTCGCCGACCTCCGGCTCGACGACGCCCTCGCCCTCCTCGCCGACCTCGGCTACGACGGGGTCGGACTGACCCTCGACCACATGCACCTCGACCCGCTCGCCCCGGACCTCGCCGCCCGCACCCGCCGGGTCGCGCACCGGCTGGACGCGCTCGGGCTCGGCGTCACCGTGGAGACCGGCGCCCGCTATGTGCTCGACCCCCGCCGCAAGCACGGCCCGTCACTGCTGGACCCCGACCCGGACGACCGCGCCCGCCGCGTCGACCTCCTCCTGCGGGCGGTCCGCGTCGCCGCCGACCTCGGAGCGCACGCCGTACATTGCTTCAGCGGCACCCTCCCCGACGGCACGGACGAGGACACCGCCTGGGAACGCCTCGCCGAGACCCTCACCCCCGTCCTGGACGCCGCCGCCACCGCCGGCGTCCCGCTCGCCGTCGAACCCGAACCCGGCCACCTCCTCGCCACCCTCGCCGACTTCCACCACCTGCGCCGCACGCTCGGTGACCCCGAACCCCTCGGCCTCACCCTGGACCTCGGCCACTGCCAGTGCCTCGAACCCCTCCCTCCCGCCGACTGCGTACGCGACGCCGCCCCCTGGCTGCGCCACGTCCAGATCGAGGACATGCGCCGCGGCGTCCACGAACACCTGCCCTTCGGAGACGGCGAGATCGACTTCCCGCCCCTCCTCGCGGCCCTCGCCGCCACCGGCTACCAGGGCCTGACCGTCGTCGAACTGCCCCGCCACTCCCACGCGGGCCCCCACTTCGCGGCCCGTTCCCTCCCGTTCCTCCACGCCGCGGCCCACACCGCCGCGACCACCATCGGCGCCGGCACGGCTCCCGCCCCCGCGCCCCCACCCGGCGATCCCTCCGCCACCCCCGAAGGGAGCAGCACCCCGTGAACCACCCCCGTGCCACCCCGGCCACCCCGGAGGCAGCCACCCTGAGCGGCCCCGAGGCGGCCCCCCGCCCTCCGGGAGCCTCGGCGGCCCCGGCAGCCGACGGCACCACCCCCGCCGCTCCCGCCACCCCGCTCCACCCCGCCGTCACCCCGCTCGCCGAACTGCACCGTTCTCTCTCCGCCCGCCTCGACACGGCCGCTCGCGCCTGGCTGGACCAGGCCCTGGACGAGGCGGCCGGCCGCCCCGGCACCCACGGGCCCATCTCCGTCTGGGAGCTGCGCCTGGCCGAGGCCGGCCGCCGCTGCGGCCCTGCCCACGCCGATGCCGCCCGCGTCCTGATCCTGCACGCGGCCCGCGCCGACCTCGAGGCGCTGACCCGGGTGTACCACCAGGGCACCGCCGACGAACGCCGGGCCGTCCTGCACGCCCTGCCCCACCTCGTGCCCGGCCCCGAGGCCCGCCCGCTCCTCGAGGACGCGCTGCGCACCAACGACACCCGGCTCGTCTCCGCCGCCGTCGGCCCGTACTGCGCCCGGCACCTCGACGCCCACGCCTGGCGGCACGCCGTACTGAAGTGCCTGTTCACCGGCGTCGACGTGGACCGGGTGACGGACCTGCCCCGGCGCGCCCGGGGCGACGGCGAACTCGCCCGCATGCTCGGCGACTACGCCGACGAACGCACCGCCGCGGGCCGCCCCGTCCCGGAGGACCTGCACCGCGTACAGGCCCTGATCCGGCCCGAGTCCGCCACCCCGACGCCCGCCACGGACGACCACCGCGACGCCCGCGACGCCCGCCACCCCCACGGCAAGGAGTCATGATGCGCCTCTTCGACCCCCACATCCACATGACCTCGCGGACCACCGACGACTACGAGGCCATGTACGCGGCGGGTGTCCGCGCCGTCGTCGAGCCCGCCTTCTGGCTCGGCCAGCCCCGCACCTCGCCGGCCTCCTTCCTCGACTACTTCGACGCCCTCCTGGGCTGGGAACCCTTCCGGGCCGCCCAGTACGGCATCGCCCACCACTGCACCCTCGCGCTCAATCCCAAGGAGGCCAACGACCCGCGCTGCACGCCCGTCCTCGACCTGCTGCCCCGGTATCTCGTCAAGGACAACGTCGTGGCCGTCGGCGAGATCGGCTACGACTCCATGACCCCCGCCGAGGACACCGCGCTCGCCGCCCAGCTCCAGCTCGCCGCCGACCACGGCCTGCCCGCGATGGTGCACACCCCGCACCGCGACAAGCTCGCCGGTCTGCGCCGCACGCTCGACGTCGTCCGGGAGTCCGCGCTGCCCATGGACCGCGTCCTGATGGACCACCTCAACGAGACCACCGTCAAGGAGGCCAAGGACAGCGGCTGCTGGCTGGGCTTCTCCGTCTATCCCGACACCAAGATGGACGAGGAGCGGATGGTCGCGATCCTGCGCGCCCACGGCCCCGAGCGGGTCCTGGTCAACTCCGCGGCCGACTGGGGGAAGAGCGACCCGCTCAAGACCCGCAAGGTCGCCGACCTGATGCTCGCCGAGGGCTTCACCGACGACGACGTCGACCGGGTGCTGTGGCGCAACCCCGTCGCCTTCTACGGACTCAGCGGCCGGCTCGCCCTCGACGTCACCGCCACCGAGGCCACCCACGAGGGCAACTCCATCCTGCGCGGCGCGCCCAGGGACGAGCCCGCGCGGGCCGCCGGCGCCCCCGCCGCGGAGGCGTGAGCCATGCGTTTCCGCCACCCCGACGGCTCCACCGTCCACCTGGCCTACTGCACCAACGTCCACCCCGCCGAGACCCTCGACGGCGTCCTCGCCCAGCTGCGGGACCACTGCGAGCCCGTCCGGCGCCGCCTCGGCCGGGACAGGCTCGGCATCGGCCTGTGGCTCGCCAAGGACGCCGCCCACGCCCTGGTCACCGACCCGTCCGCGCTGCGCGGCCTGCGCTGCGAACTCGACCGGCGCGGCCTCGAGGTCGTCACCCTCAACGGCTTCCCCTACGAGGGTTTCGGCGCAGAGGAGGTCAAGTACCGCGTCTACAAGCCGGACTGGGCCGACCCCGAGCGCCTGGAGCACACCACCTCGCTGGCCCGCCTGCTCGCCGGACTGCTCCCCGACGACGTCCCCGACGGCAGCATCTCCACCCTGCCGCTGGCCTGGCGCACCGCCTACGACGGGCAGCGAGCGGAGACGGCCCGCACCGCCCTGCGCACCCTCGCCGAACGCCTCGACGCGCTCCAGGAGCTGACCGGCCGCTCGATCCGCATCGCCCTGGAGCCGGAACCCGGCTGCGTCGTCGAAACCACCCACGACGCCATCGCACCGCTCACCGCGATCGGCCACGACCGCATCGGCATCTGTGTCGACACCTGCCACCTCGCCACCTCCTTCGAAGACCCGCACACCGCCCTGGACGACCTGACCCGGGCCGGTGTCCCCGTGGTCAAGTCCCAGCTGTCCGCCGCACTGCACGCCGAACAGCCCCACCTCCCCGAGGTCCGCGAGGCCCTGGCGGCCTTCGCCGAACCCCGCTTCCTGCACCAGACCCGCACGTCCACCGCCGCCGGCCCGCGCGGCACCGACGACCTGGCCGAAGCCCTGGCCGGCGACACCCTGCCCGACGCGGCACCCTGGCGCGCCCACTTCCACGTCCCGCTGCACGCGGCCCCCACCGCGCCCCTCACCTCCACGCTGCCCGTGCTGAAATCCGCCCTGACCCGGCTCGTCGGCGGCTCGCACCCGCTCACCCGCCACCTCGAGGTCGAGACCTACACCTGGCAGGCCCTCCCGCCCGAGCTGCGGCCCCGGGGCCGCGCCCAGCTCGCCGACGGCATCGCCGCCGAACTCACCCTCGCCCGCGACCTGCTGACGGACCTAGGCCTGAAGGAACTCCCTTGACCCCGGACCCCACAACGGACCGCGCCGCCGACCCCACCCCCCTCCTCGTCCTCGACGTCGTCGGTCTCACCCCCCGTCTCCTCGACCACATGCCCCACCTCAAGGCCCTCGGCCAGTCCGGCTCCCGCGCCCCGCTCGGCACCGTGCTGCCCGCCGTCACCTGCGCCGCCCAGTCCACCTTCCTCACCGGCACCCTCCCCTCCGAGCACGGCATCGTCGGCAACGGCTGGTACTTCCGCGAACTCGGCGACGTCCTGCTGTGGCGCCAGCACAACGGCCTCGTCGCCGGCGACAAACTCTGGGACGCCGCCCGCCGTGCCCACCCCGGCTACACCGTCGCCAACATCTGCTGGTGGTACGCCATGGGCGCCGACACCGACATCACCGTCACCCCCCGCCCGGTCTACTACGCCGACGGCCGCAAGGAACCCGACTGCTACACCCGGCCGTCCGCCCTGCACGACGAACTCACCGAGAAGTTCGGCACCTTCCCGCTCTTCCACTTCTGGGGCCCCGGCGCGGACCTCGTCTCCAGCCGGTGGATCATCGACGCGACCCGCCACATCAACCGCACCCGCCACCCCGACCTGACCCTGTGCTACCTCCCTCACCTCGACTACGACCTGCAGCGCTTCGGCCCCGACGACCCCCGCTCCCTGAAAGCCGCCGCGGACCTGGACGCCGCCCTGGCCCCGCTGCTCGACGACGCACGTGCCGAGGGCCGCACCGTCGTCGCCCTGTCCGAGTACGGCATCACCCGGGTGAACCGGACCGTGGACATCAACCGCGCCCTGCGCCGCGCGGGCCTGCTGGAGGTGCACACGCAGGACGGCATGGAGTACCTCGACCCGATGGCCTCGCGCGCCTTCGCGGTCGCCGACCACCAGATCGCCCACGTCTACGTGCGCCGCCCCGAGGACCTCGACGCCACCCGGGCCGCCCTCGAAGGGCTCCCCGGCATCGACCAACTCCTCGACGACGAGGGCAAGAAGGCGCACCACCTCGACCACCCGCGCGCCGGCGAACTGGTCGCCGTCGCCGAACCCGACGCCTGGTTCACGTACTACTACTGGCTCGACGACGACCGCGCGCCCGACTTCGCGCAGCTCGTCGAGATCCACCGCAAACCCGGCTACGACCCGGTCGAACTCTTCATGGATCCCCTCGACCCGTACGTCAAGGTCAAGGCGGCCACCGCGCTGGCGCGCAAGAAACTCGGCATGCGCTATCGCATGGCGGTCGTGCCCCTGGACCCCACACCTATTCGCGGCAGCCACGGCCGCCTCCCCGCGAGCGACGACGACGGTCCGCTCCTCATCTGCTCCACCCCCCGTGCCGTCGGAGACCGCGTCGCGGCCACCGATGTCAAACAACTCCTGCTCCGGCTCGCCGGACTCGGCTGACACACCACCACGGCTGACGCCCCACCACGACGGACGCACCACCACACAGACGCCTCCGAGATCCAGCGATCCAGCTACGGAGAGTGAAACACACGGCACTGACAACGGCCGGTCCCGGCGGCACCGGAACCGGCCACGACCGAGAAGGCAGGCCACTTGTGACCCCGTACTCCGACCCCTCCCGCACCGAGGCCGTCACCGCCTCGGCCGCCGATGCCCCGGACGAGGGACTGCGCCGCTCCCTGGGCGTGGACCGGCGCCGCTTCCTCAGCACCTGCACCGCCGTGGCGGCCGGAGCCGTCGCGCTCCCCGTCTTCGGCGCCGCCCCCGCCCTGGCCCACGACCGCGGCAGAGACCACGACCACGGGCACGACCACGGCCACGACCGCGGCGGGCAGGTGCTCGTCCCGCCGCACAAGCGCGGCATCATCCTCTACACCGTGCGTGACGCCACCGGCCGCGACCCCCTGTCCACCGACCTGCCCTCCGGCTTCCGCGAGGTGTTCAAGCAGCTGGCCCGCCACGGCTACCGCCAGGTGGAGTTCGCCGGCTACAACCAGCACGCGAACGCACCCGGAGGGGCGAGCCTGGAGTCCGTGGCGGGAGCGAAGCTGCTGCGCCGCTGGCTGGACGACTACGGCCTGCGCGCCCAGGGCAACCACGGCTTCATCCCGTCCTCCTGGCCGCTGACCACGGCGGACAAGGAGACCTTCAAGAAGCACCTGGAGATCGCCAACATCCTCGGCCTGGACCACATGGGCACCGGCGGCGACCCCACCGGCAGCTCCCACCGCGCCGACTGGGACGTGGCCGCCGACAAGTGGAACGCCCTCGGCGCGATCGCCCGCCGCGAGGGCATCAAGCTCTACACCCACAACCACGACGGCGCCTACGGCTTCCTGCTCGACGGCGGACCGCTGGACGACCAGGGCCGGCCGACCCGCAGCTCGGGCATCCGGAAGCTGGAGTACTTCCTCAAGGTCACCGACCCGAAGCTCGTCTGGCTGGAGATGGACATCTTCTGGGCGCATGTCGCCCAGTACAAGTTCCACACGTACACCGCCCACGACGGTTCCACCCGCAGGAACGTCTTCGACCCGGCCGGCCTGGTCGCCCGCCACAACAAGCGCTACCCGCTGTTCCACGCCAAGGACGGCGTCGTCAGCACGACCAACGGCATGGGCTACGAGATGGTGCCCTTCGGAACCGGCGTCATCGACTACACGACGTTCTTCTCCCGGGTCGGGGAGCGGAACTACCGCAACCCGATGGTCGAGGACGACACCGCCCCGAGCGACACCGACCCCGGGCAGTCGCTGCGCGAGGCCAAGATCAGCTACGACAACCTGGCGGCCCTGCGCCGGCGGCGCCGCTGACCGGGAACACGGACCGGGCGGCCCCTCCCGCATGCTGCGGGAGGGGCCGCCCGGTCCGTGTGGACGAAACTCTCGTGCGGTACTCCGCAGCAGGGACGGTATGCGGCGTCGGCGGCGACCGGAGGGGTCAGGCCGTCTCGTCACCGAGCGGCTGCGGGTTCGGGACGATGCGGGCCTTCGGCCGCCCCGGGGGATGCAGGAACACGGCCACGCAACCGGCGAACAGGGAGATCGAACCGGCGAGGATGAACGCGCCCGCGTAGTCCCAGGTGGCCACCACGACGGCGCCCATGCCGGACCCGAGCAGACCGGAGACCAGCTTCGAGGAGTACACCAGGCCGTAGTTGGAGGCGTTGTTGTTCTCACCGAAGTAGTCGGCGGTCATCGCCGCGAACATCGGGAAGATGGCACCGCCGCCGAAGCCGGAGATGGACGAGAACAGCAGGAACAGCGGCAGGTTCCCGATGTTCCCGGAGAACAGGATGCCGTACTGGGACAGCCCGAGGACGATACAGACGAAGATCAGGCACTGCTTGCGGCCGTACCGGTCGGAGAGCCAGCCGATGACACCGCGGCCGGTGCCGTTGACGATCGCCTTCAGGGACATGGCGGTCGCCACGATGCCTCCGGCGAAGCCCGCGTCGTCGCCGAAGGGCACCTGGAAGGCGATGCCGAAGATGTTCACGCCCGAGGTGCACAGCAGGCAGAACCACATCAGCGCCACCCGGCCGGTCCGCCACGCCTCCTTGGGGGTGTACTGGTGCACGGCCGGCGGGTTCTTCTCCAGCGCGCGCCGGGTGCGTGCGTCGGTCGGCTTCTTCAGCGGGTCGATGTCGGCCGGCCACCAGTTCTTCGGCGGGTCCTTGAAGAAGTAGCCGGACACCGCCACCACACCGGCCAGGAACACACCCACGGAGACCAGCACCCACCGGAAGTTGGTGAGGTCCATGAAGCCGGTGAAGAGGAAGACGAACGGCACCGAACCGTAGGCGAAACCGCCGTTCACGAAGCCGGTCTTGCCGCCCTTGCGTTCCGGATACCACTTGGCGACCATGTTCACGCAGGTCGCGTACACCATGCCGGCGCCCATACCGCTGAACATGCCGAAGCCGAGATACGCGACGATCACATGCGGTGCGAAGGCGAGCGAGAGATAGCCCAGCAGGGTACCCACCGCACCGCACATCATCGCCCAGCGGGCCGGCAGCCGGCCGCTCTCCCGCAGTTTGCCCGCCGGGAAGGCCACCGCCGCCTGGAAGAAGACCCAGACCCCCAGCATCCAGAAGATGTGCGCGCTGCTCCACGAGTGAGCCGTGTGCAGGGTGTCCTCGGCGGACGCGAACGCGTACTCCGCCGAGCTGATGCCCATCATGCCGACCCAGGGCAGGATGACCATCCACTTGCGCTTGCGGCCCATGATGTCGACGTCGGTCTCACCGAGGCGGTAGACGCGTCCGTTCGCGTCGGCCACCTCCCGGTAGGGAACCGGACTACGTAGATCAGTCGTTGTCATGTCGTGTTGCACCCCTTGCGTCGAAAGTTCTGGCCAGCGCCCCCTGTCCCATGCCTTTCGTGCGCATTCGGGTCCCGGGGCCGGCCGACGCGCACCGTCGGCCGGCCCCTTTCCGCTCATCTCATGAACCGCCCCCCAACAACCCCGCCGCACGCGCCCAGCGGTACTTCGCGCCGAGCACGGCCACCGGCTGCTCGGTCGTGTACGGGTACGCCACGACCCCCCGCTCGAAGAGGTACTGGCACGCCTCCTCGACCTCCACGTCACCCGCGAGCGACGCCACCACCGGCTTCTCGACGCCCCGTTCGCGGAACTCGGCCACCACCCGCGCGGTGAGCTCGGCGAACACCATGGGAGGCGTGACGATCGTGTGCCAGTAACCGAGGACCAGCGCGTGGATGCGCGGGTCCTCGAGACCCAGCCGGATCGTCGCCTCGTACGTCGACGGCGGCTCGCCCCCGGTGATGTCCACCGGGTTGCCGGCCGCCCCGAACGGCGGGATGAACGCCCGGAACGCCGTGTCCAGATCCGGCGGGATCGCCATCAGCGACAGCCCGTTGTCCGTCACCGCGTCCGACAGCAGCACCCCGCTGCCCCCCGCCCCCGTGATGATCACGACGTTGTCGCCCTTCGGGGTGGGCAGCACCGGCAACGCGCGCGCGTACTCGAGCATGTCGTGCAGACCCGGCGCGCGGATCACACCGGCCTGCCGCAGGATGTCGTCGTACACGGCGTCGTCACCCGCCAGGGCGCCGGTGTGCGAGCCCGCGGCCTTCGCGCCCGCCGCCGTACGCCCCGCCTTCAGGACCACGACCGGCTTCTTCGGCACGGTCTCCCGCGCGGCCCGCACGAACGCCCGCCCGTCCTTGAGGTCCTCCAGGTGCATGGCGATGCAGTCGGTGCGCGGGTCCTCCCCGAACCAGGTCAGCAGGTCGTCCTCGTCCAGGTCCGACTTGTTGCCCAGCCCGACGATCGCCGACACACCCGTCCTGGTGGTGCGGGCGAAGCCCAGGATGGCCATCCCGATGCCGCCCGACTGCGAGGTCAGCGCGACCCCGCCCTTGACGTCGTACGGCGTGCAGAACGTGGCGCACAGGTCCTGCCAGGTCGAGTAGTAGCCGTAGATGTTGGGCCCGAGCAGCCGGACACCGTGCCGCTCGGCGATCGCCACGATCTCGTCCTGGAGTTCGTGCTCACCGGTCTCGGCGAACCCGGAGGGGATGAGGACGGCGTTCGGGATCTTCTTGCGCCCCACCTCCTCCAGCGCCGCGGCCACGAACCTGGCGGGGATCGCGAAGACCGCCACATCCACCTCACCGGGGACGTCCGTGACACTCTTGTACGCCTTGCGGCCCAGAATGTCATCGGCCTTGGGGTTCACCGGGTGGATCTCCCCGGCGAAACCGCCGTCGACGAGGTTGCGCATCACCGAGTTGCCGATCTTGCCCGCCTCGTTGGAGGCGCCGATCACCGCCACCGAACGCGGCTGCATCAGCCGCCGCATCGAGGTCAGGATCTCCTCGCGCGAGTACTGGCGGCGCTCCCTGGGCGTCTCGGTGGACAGGATCACCCGGATGTCCGCGGCGACGGCCCCGCCCGGGGTGGCGATCACCGGGTTGAGGTCCACCTCGGCGATCTCCGGGAAGTCCGTGACGAGTTGCGACACCCGGCGGATCTGCTCGGCGACCGCCCACCGGTCCACGCCCTCCCGGCCGCGCACCCCGCGCAGGATCTCCGCCGACCGGATCGAGTCCAGCATCGACAGAGCCTCGTCGGCCTCCACCGGCGCGAGCCGGAAGGTGACGTCCTTGAGCACCTCGACGAGCACCCCGCCGAGCCCGAACGCCACCACCTTCCCGAACGTCGGATCGGTGACCGCGCCGACGATGACCTCCTGCCCCTGCGGCAGCAGCTCCTGCACCTGCACACCGTCGATCCGGGCGGCGGGGTCGTAGGCACGCGCGTTCTCCACGATCCGGCAGAACGCCGCCCGCACATCGGCCGCGCCCTCCACACCGACGATCACACCGCCGGCGTCGGTCTTGTGCAGGATGTCCGGTGAGACGATCTTCATCACGACGGGCCCGCCGAACCGCGCCGCGTACGCCACGGCCTCCTCGACGTCCGTCGCCAGCTCCTCACCCGGTACGGCGATCCCGTACGCGTCCGCCAGCACCTTGCCCTCGGGCGCGGTGAGGGCGGTGCGCCCGTCGGCGCGCACCGCGTCGAGCAGTGCGCGCACCCGGAGCGTGCGGTCCTCGGCCATCACTCAGATCACCCCGTTCGACTTGAGCAGACGCAGTTCCTCGTCGCCGATTCCGAGCTCGCCGACGAACACCTCTTCGTTGTGCTCGCCGAGCAGTGGGGAGGCGACCACGTCGACGGGGGAGTCGGAGAGCTTCAGCGGGCTGCCGACGGTGACGAACGCGCCGCGTTCGGGGTGCGGGACGGTGACGACCATCCCGTTCGCGGCCAGCGAGGCGTCCTCGATGATCTCCTTGGTGGACAGGATCGGCCCGCACGGGATGTTGCGCGCGTTCAGCCGCTCCAGCACCTCCCACTTGGGCAGCGTCGAGGACCACTCCTCGATCAGCTGGAACATCTTGCCCAGCCTGGGCAGCCGTGCCCGGGGGGTCGCCCAGTCGGGGTCCTCGGCCAGCTCCGGCCGGCCGATCAGCTCGCTGATCGGCTTCCAGCCGACGGGCTGCACGATGACGTACACGTAGTCGTTCGGTCCGCCCGGCGCGCACCTGACCGCCCAGCCGGGCTGCCCGCCGCCGGAGGCGTTTCCGGACCGGGGAACCTCGTCGCCGAAGTCCTCGTTGGGATATTCGGCGAGCGGACCGTGGGTCAGGCGCTGCTGGTCGCGCAGCTTCACCCGGCAGAGGTTGAGCACCGCGTGCTGCATGGCCACGTTCACCCGCTGCCCGCGCCCGGTGTGCTCCCGCTGGAACAGGGCGGCGAGGATGCCCGCCACCACGTGGATGCCCGTGCCCGAGTCCCCGATCTGGGCCCCCGTCGCCAGCGGCGGCCCGTCCTCGAAACCGGTGGTCGACATCGACCCGCCCATGGCCTGCGCGACGACCTCGTACGCCTTGAAGTCGGTGTACGGGCCCTCGCCGAACCCCTTGATGGAGGCGTAGACGATCCGTGGATTGATCTCCTTGACGCGGTCCCAGGTGAAGCCCATCCGATCGACGGCGCCCGGTCCGAAGTTCTCGACCATGACGTCCGAGCGCCGGATCAGCTCGGTGAGGATCTCCTTGCCGCGCTCGGTCTTGGTGTTGAGGGTGATGCTCCGCTTGTTGCAGTTGAGCATCGTGAAGTAGAGGGAGTCGACGTCCGGGAGGTCGCGCAGCTGTGTGCGCGTGATGTCCCCGGTGGGGGCCTCCAGTTTGACGACGTCCGCGCCGAGCCAGGCCAGCAGCTGGGTCGCGGAGGGCCCGGACTGGACGTGCGTCATGTCCAGGACGCGGATGCCGTCAAGTGCCTTGGCGGTCATGGGCGTGCACCTCACTTGTACATCGTCTGGTTCATGGTTCCGGGGGCGTACGCGTCCGGGTCCACCCAGACGTTGATCAGGGACGGCTTGCCCGACTCGCGGGCCCGGCGCAGCGCGGGGCCGATGTCGGCGGGGTCGCGGACCTCCTCGCCGTGACCGCCCAGCATCTGCGCGAACTTGTCGTACGGGACGTCGCCGAGGGTGTTGCCGACCCGCTCCCGTTCCTTGCCGTACTTGGCGGCCTGGCCGTAACGGATCTGGTTCATCGAGGAGTTGTTGCCGACGATGCCGACGAAGGGCAGGTCGTAGCGGACGAGGGTCTCGAAGTCCCAGCCGGTCAGGGAGAAGGCACCGTCGCCGAAGAGGGCGACGACCTCCTTGTCGGGCCGGGCCTGCTTGGCCGCGAGCACGAAGGGGACACCGACGCCGAGGGTGCCCAGCGGGCCCGGGTCCATCCAGTGGCCGGGCGACCTGGGCTGGACGACCTGCCCGGAGAAGGTGACGATGTCGCCGCCGTCCCCGATGTAGATCGAGTCCTCGGTGAGGAAGTCGTTGATCTCGCTGACCAGCCGGTAGGGGTGGATGGGCGAGGCGTTGGACCTGAGCTGCGGCAGCCGCTTCTCCAGCGCGGTCTGCTCGGCCGCGCGCAGCTCGTCCAGCCACTCCTTGCGCTGGGAGGCACCGCCGTTGATCCTTCCGGACACCGCCTCGGTCACCGACTTCAGCACCAGCCCCGCGTCGCCGACGATGCCGAGGTCGATGTCGCGGTTCTTGCCGACGGTGCGGTAGTCGAGGTCGATCTGCACGACGGTCGCCGTCGGCGACAGCCGCTTGCCGTAGCCCATGCGGAAGTCGAAGGGCGTGCCGACGATCACGATGACGTCGGCGTTCGTGAAGGCGTACCGGCGTGACAGCTGGAAGTGGTGCGGGTCGCCGGGCGGCAGGGTGCCGCGTCCCGCGCCGTTCATGTAGGCGGGGATGTCGAGGGCGCGGACGAGTTCGACGGCCGCCTCGGTCCCGCGGGTGGTCCACACCTGGCTGCCGAGCAGGATGGCCGGCTTCTCGGCGTGCGTCAGCAGGTCGGCGAGCTTCTCGACGGCCTCGGGGTCGCCGGCCGAGCGCGTCGAGGCGCGGTAGGCGCCCTGCCGCGGCACGCGTGCCGCGGACGCCGGGACCTTGGCGTCCAGGACGTCGCGCGGGATCTCCAGGAAGGAGGGGCCGGGCGCGCCGTGGTAGCACTCGCGGTAGGCCATCGACACCATGTCCGCCGCGCGTGCCGTGTCCGGCACGGTCGCCGCGAACTTGGTGATGGGGTTCATCATGTCGACGTGCGGCAGGTCCTGCAGGGACCCCATCTTGTGCTGGGTCAGGGCTCCCTGACCGCCGATCAGCAGCATCGGCGACTCGGCGCGGAAGGCGTTGGCGACGCCGGTGACGGCGTCGGTGGTGCCGGGGCCCGCGGTGACGACCGCGCAGCCGGGCTTGCCGGTGATCCGGGCGTAGCCGTCGGCCGCGTGCGCGGCCACCTGTTCGTGACGTACGTCGACGACCTCGATGCCCTCGTCCACGCAGCCGTCGTAGATGTCGATGATGTGGCCGCCGCACAGCGTGTAGATGCGGTCGACGCCCTCGGCCTTGAGGGCCTTGGCGACGAGGTGACCGCCTGAGATCAGGTCCTGTGTGTCGTCGGGCATGGCGAAGTCCTGTCCCTTCATAGGGGGTGGGAACGCTCTCGCGAACTACTCGCGCACTACTCGCGCACCGCTCTCGCAGTACATTGCATACAGTCGACGAATACTGTATGAAGCTTGTTATCCCGCATCCCATGAGTGGTGTCCAGGGGGTGCGCGCCACTTTTCCCACGCCGGACCCCGGCTTCTCCCAGCGACCTTCCGGCGACTTCGCAGACAGGAGCCGAGATGGACCTGTACGAACACCAGGCAAGGCAACTCTTCGAGGAACACGGCATCGTGGTGCCGAAGGCCGAGGTCACCGACACGCCCAAGGAAGCCCGCGTGATCGCCCGCCGGCTCGGCGGCCGCGTCGTCGTCAAGGCACAGGTCAAGACCGGCGGACGCGGCAAGGCGGGCGGGGTCAAGCTCGCCGCCGACCCGGCCGCCGCCGAACTGACGGCACGCCAGATGCTCGGCATGGACATCAAGGGGCACACGGTCGGCGAGGTCATGCTGGCCCAGCCCGTGGAGATCGAGGACGAGTTCTACGTCTCCTACGTCCTCGACCGCGCGGCCGGCCGCTTCCTCGCCATCGCCTCCGCCGAGGGCGGCATGGACATCGAGGAGGTCGCCGCAGCCCGCCCCGAGGCCGTCGCGCGCATCCCCGTCGACCCCGTCGAGGGCGTCACCTCGGCGACCGCGGCCCGCATCGCCGAGACGGCGGGCCTCCCGCCGCAGACCGTCGACGTCCTCGTCCGGCTCTGGGAGGTCCTCGTCCGCGAGGACGCCCTGCTCGTCGAGGTCAACCCGCTCGTCCGCACCCGCGACGGACGGATCATGGCCCTGGACGGCAAGGTCACCCTCGACGACAACGCCCGCTTCCGCCAGGCCCGGTGGGGAGCGGAGCACTCGGCCCACGCCGACCCGCTGGAGGCGGCCGCGGCGGCGAAGGGCCTCAACTACGTCAAACTGGACGGCGAGGTCGGCATCATCGGCAACGGCGCCGGCCTGGTCATGTCGACCCTCGACGTCGTCGCCGGCTGCGGGGCCCGCCCCGCCGACTTCCTCGACATCGGCGGCGGGGCGTCGGCGCAGATCATGGCGGACGGACTGTCCGTCATCCTCTCCGACCCGGCCGTGAAGTCCGTCTTCGTCAACGTCTTCGGCGGCATCACCGCCTGCGACGCGGTGGCCGACGGCATCGTCCGCGCCCTGGACACCGTCCGGCTGACCAAACCGCTCGTCGTACGCCTCGACGGCAACAACGCGGCCCGGGGCCGGGCCATCCTCGACGAGCGTGCCCACCCGCTGGTCGAACAGGTCACCACGATGGACGGCGCCGCCGACCGCGCGGCCCGACTCGCCACCACAGCCTGAGGAGAGCGGACATGGCGATCCACCTCACCAAGGAGAGCAAGGTCCTCGTCCAGGGCATGACCGGCGGCGAGGGCATGAAGCACACCCGGCGGATGCTCGCCGCCGGCACGAACGTCGTCGGCGGGGTCAACCCCCGAAAGGCCGGCCGGACCGTCGACTTCGACGACCGTGCGGTGCCCGTCTTCGGATCGGTCGCCGACGGCATACAGGCGACCGGAGCCGACGTCACGGTCGTCTTCGTACCGCCCGCCCACGCCAAGGCCGCCGTCGTGGAGGCGGCCGACGCCGGCATCGGCCTGGCCGTCGTCATCACCGAGGGCATCCCCGTCCACGACTCCGTCGCCTTCACCACGTACGCACGGCAGAAGGGCACCCGGGTCATCGGCCCCAACTGCCCCGGCCTGATCACCCCCGGGCAGTCCAACGCCGGCATCATCCCCGCCGACATCACCAAACCGGGCCGCATCGGACTGGTCTCCAAGTCCGGCACGCTCACCTACCAGCTCATGTACGAACTGCGGGACATCGGCTTCTCGACCTGCGTCGGCATCGGCGGCGACCCCGTCGTCGGCACCACCCACATCGACTGTCTCGCCGCCTTCCAGGAGGACCCCGACACCGACCTCGTCGTCCTCATCGGCGAGATCGGCGGCGACGCCGAGGAGCGCGCGGCCGCCTACATCGGCGAGCACGTCACCAAGCCGGTCGTCGCCTACATCGCGGGCTTCACCGCACCGGAGGGCCGTACCATGGGCCATGCGGGCGCGATCGTCTCCGGCTCCTCGGGCACGGCGCAGGCGAAGAAGGACGCCCTGGAAGCCGTCGGCGTCCGGGTGGGTGGCACACCCACGGAAACGGCACGACACGTACTCGCCGTCCTCGAAGCCGGACGGTGACCCACCCCCACACCCCGGCCGCACATCTGTCCAAGGGCGGCCCCCGGGCCCCCTCCTCTCGACTGTGCACCGAGAGCGGAGCGAACCGCATGGCATCCACCCTCACCCCACCCACTCTCACCCTCAAAGCCGGCACCTCCTGGACCGACGCCTGGCAGCGCTGCCTCGCCGTCGCCCCCGAGGCCTTCCGGGACGACCGCGTCCTCAACCTCTGGAACGCCGCCTGGCAGGCCGACGGCAGCACACTGCCCGCCGTCAGCCCCGTCGACGGCAGCCCCGTCGTCGGCCCGCCGCGCCTGGACCGGGCCACCGCCCAGGACGCCGTACGTGCCGCGCTCGACCAGCACCGCGCCTGGCGGCACGTCCCGCTGCCGGAACGCCGCGCCCGCGTCGCCGCCACCCTGGACGCCCTCACCGAACACCGCGAACTGCTCGCCCTCCTCCTCGTCTGGGAGATCGGCAAACCCTGGCGGCTCGCCCAGGCGGACGTCGACCGGGCCATCGACGGCGTGCGCTGGTACGTCGACGGCATCGACGCCATGGTCGCCGGCCGGGCCCCGCTGGACGGGCCGGTGTCCAACATCGCGAGCTGGAACTACCCGATGAGCGTGCTCGTCCACGCCCTGCTGGTCCAGGCGCTGGCGGGCAACGCGGTCATCGCCAAGACCCCGACCGACGGCGGCGTCGCCTGTCTGACCCTGGCCGCGGCGCTCGCCGCCCGCGAGGGGATCCCCGTGACCCTCGTCAGCGGCAGCGGGGGCGAACTGTCGGAGGCCCTGCTGCGGGCGCCCGAGATCGGCTGCGTCTCCTTCGTCGGCGGCCGCGACACCGGCGCCGCGGTGGCCACGGCCGTCGCCGACCTCGGCAAGCGGCACATCCTCGAACAGGAGGGCCTCAACACCTGGGGCATCTGGAACCACTCGGACTGGGACGCGCTCGCGGCGGTCGTCCCCAAGCTCTTCGACTACGGCAAGCAGCGCTGCACGGCGTATCCGCGCTTCGTCGTCCAGCGCCGGCTGTTCGACGAGTTCCTGGCCGCGTACCTCCCCGCGGTGCGCACGCTCAGGATCGGCCACCCGCTCGCCGTGGAGCACCCCGACGACCCCTGCCCGCGGCTGGACTTCGGGCCGGTGATCAACGCGGCCAAGGCGAAGGAACTGCGCGACCAGATCACCGAGGCCGTCGACCGCGGCGCCGTACCGCTGCACCACGGCGAGGAGGCGGACGCCCGCTTCCTGCCCGGCCAGGACACCTCGGCGTACGTCCAGCCCGTCACGCTGCTGGACCCGCCCCCGTCGTCGCCGCTGTACCACGCGGAGCCGTTCGGGCCGGTCGACACGATCGTCCTGGTCGACACCGAGGCGGAGCTGCTGGCCGCCATGAACGCGTCCAACGGCGCACTGGTGGCCACGCTGTCCACGGACGACCGGGCCACCTACGACCGACTCGCCCCGCAGATCCGCGCGTTCAAGGTCGGCCACGGCACCCCGCGCTCCCGTGGCGACCGGGACGAACTGTTCGGCGGGTTCGGCGCCTCCTGGCGCGGCGCGTTCGTCGGCGGCGAGCTGCTGGTCCGCGCCGTGACACAGGGTCCGGCGGGAGAGCGGCTGCCGGGCAACTTCCCGGAGTACCACCTCATGCCCTGACGAGCCCCGCACCCCGTGCTCCGGGCAGGGCGAGCAACCCCTGCCCGGGGCACGGAAACGCAGGTGAAAGGCACTGCGAAACCTTGGTATGGTTGTCCACGTCGCCGAGGGGAACGCCCCTGACACGGCGGCACACACCTGGTCCGGGTGGCGGAATGGCAGACGCGCTAGCTTGAGGTGCTAGTGCCCTTTATCGGGCGTGGGGGTTCAAGTCCCCCCTCGGACACTCGCAGTGACGATACGGATGCAAGGGCCTCGACCTTACGGTCGCGGCCCTTTTTCGTGTGTCCACGGGCGCTGTCCGACGGCGCCCGTACAGAAGACACCGCGGCCCCCTCCCTCGCACGAGGGAAGGGGCCGCGGTGAAACGCCGGACGGGTTCAGCGGGCCGCGGTGGCGGCGGGGACCTCGTCCCGGCCGACGGCGGCGTCGGCGGTGGCCTCGCCCTCGTCGAGGGCGGTGTCCTTGGTCTCCTTGCCGATGAGCAGGGCGACCAGGGTCAGCAGTGCCATCGCGGAGAGGTAGACGCCGACCAGCCGCGGCGAGCCGTCGGCGGCCTCCCACAGCGCCACCGCGATGAACGGGGCGACGGCCGCGCCGAGGATCGAGCTGACGTTGTACGAGATGCCGGAACCGGTGTAGCGCACGCTCGTCGGGAACAGCTCCGGCAGGAGCGCGCCCATCGGGCCGAAGGTCATGCCCATCAGCGTGAAGCCGAGCACCAGCCACAGCACCACGCCCAGCGTGCCCAGGCCGATCAGCGGCACCCACACCAGCCCGAAGACCAGGATTCCGACGGTGACCCAGATCAGGGTGGCGCGGCGGCCGTACTTGTCGGCGAGCGGACCCGAGATCAGGGTGAACGCGGCGAAGAACAGCACCCCGAAGATCATCATCAGGACGAAGGTGGTGTAGCTGTACCCCAGACCGGGCACGGCGGCGTCCGTCGCGGTACGGCCGTAGCTCAGCGAGAACGTGGTCATCAGGTAGAAGAGCACGTACGTCGCCAGCATGAAGAAGGTGCCGAGGACCAGCTGCCTCCAGTGGTTGCGGAAGACGGTGGCCAGCGGCAGCTTCCGCACCAGCCCGGCCTCCTGGGTCTTGGCGAAGACCGGTGCCTCGACCAGACGCATCCGCACCCACAGGCCGATCGCGACCATCACGGCCGAGAACAGGAACGGGATGCGCCAGCCCCAGCTCAGGAAGGCCTCGGAGGGCTGCGACGGGTCGGCGCCCGCGGCGGACGGCAGCAGCGCGCCGATGATCAGGAAGAGGCCGTTGGCGATGATGAAGCCGAGCGGGGCGCCCAGCTGCGGGAACGTGCCGTAGAGGGCGCGCTTGTTCTTCGGCGCGTTCTCCGTGGCGACCAGCGCGGCGCCGCTCCACTCCCCGCCCAGCGCGAAGCCCTGGGCGAGCCGCATCAGCACCAGCAGCGCGGTCGCGATCCAGCCGGCCTGCGCGTAGGTGGGCAGCACGCCGATGAGGAAGGTGGCGATGCCCATGGTGAGGAGCGAGGCCACCAGCGTGCCCTTGCGGCCGAGCCGGTCGCCGAGGTGTCCGAAGACGACGGCGCCGATCGGGCGGGCGACCATGGCGGCGCCGAACACCGCGAAGGACGACAGCAGTGCGGTGGTCGGGTCGCTGTTCGGGAAGAAGAGCGAGGGGAAGACCAGGACCGCGGCGGTCGCGTAGATGTAGAAGTCGTAGAACTCGATCGTCGTGCCGATGAGGCTCGCGACGAGGACACGGGACCGCGAGTTGACGGGCGCCGGGGCTGGGGTGGTGGCTGGTGCGGGCATTTCTCGGTCTTTCGCACGAGGGCGGAGAACAGACGCCGGCGGTGTGCCGCCGACGGTCCGTCCGACAGCAGGAGCCTTCCCCGGGGGAAGGTCGTGTGCACGGTACAGGCATTTCAAGGCTCTCAGACATCTCACGTGCCAGTCAGCTCGTATCGACATGTGAGACGAATTCGTGGTGCCGGGTGTCCTGAGCGCGCGCAGGGGCGGGCCGGGGCAGTCGGCGGGCGAACGGCGAACGGCGAACGGCCCGCGGCACGGACCGGGAGGAATTCCCGGCCCGTGCCGCGGGCCGTCGTCATGTCGCCGCACCGGGTGCCGCCGGAGCGAGGCGGTGCCGGAAGGTCCGGATCAGTCGCGGGTCTCGGCCTCCACCGGCTTCGGGATCATGAAGGACGTCGCGAAGGCGGCGGCCAGGATGACCACTCCGGCGATCATGCCGGCGGTGTAGTCGGCGGGCGACGTGGGGTCGTCCGGCAGGGCCGCGGTCTTGACCGCGTACAGCAGTGCGAAGCTGAGACCGGCGCCGAGGTTGAACGCCCCTGCGTTGAGACCGGGCAGGAAGCCCGGGTTGTCCTTGGGGGACAGGACGATGCCGAGCCCGTTGAGCACGATGTTCGCCACACCCGCGTAGGCGATGCCGACCAGGATCGAGGTCAGCAGCAGCATGGGGCGGGACTGGGAGTCGATCGTGAGGATCATCAGCAGCACACCCGCCACGGCCCCGATCAGCCCCAGCCGCAGGACGCGGCCGTACCCGAAGGTGGCGGCGAGCCGGCCGGCGAGGGGCCCCATGGCCAGACCGGCCAGGGCGTACGGGGTGAGGGTCCACCACGCGGACTGCTCGGCGCCCATGCCGAGTCCGGCGTTCCCGTCCTGGGCGAGCGCCGGGATCAGTCCGTTCATGACGGCGAACACGCCCGTCATGGTGAGCAGGGTGGTCAGCAGGGTCGCCCAGGTCGAGCGCTGCTTCAGGTGCCGGGTGGCGACCAGCGGGTGCGTGCTGCGGTCTTCGGTCCGCCAGAACAGGGCGAAGGCGACCGCGCCGACGACGATGAGGACGGCGACCAGGAGCCAGTGGGCGTCGGCGAGCTTGCCGGCCTCGTTCAGCGCGGTGAGCAGTGCGCCGACGGACACGACGAGGAGCGCGACACCCGGCCAGTCCATCCGGGTCGCGTTGGGCGCCTTGGTCTCGGGGGTCAGGGTGGCGACCAGCACGGTGGCGAGGACCGCCACGACGGCCATCGTCCAGAAGACCGACCGGAAGCCGTAGGTGTCGGCGAGGTAGCCCCCGGCGAGGGCGTCGACACCGGCGATGCCGCCGTTGACGGCGGTGATCACGCCCAGCAGGGTGCCGTACTTCTTCGGTTCGCTCACCTCCTGCCGCAGCATGATCAGGCAGAGGGGGACGACCGGGCCGGACACACCCTGGATGATGCGGCCGACGAAGAGCACGGGCACGCTCGGCGCCAGTGCGGCCACGACACAGCCGACGGCCATGACCGCCAGCATGCCGGCCAGGACCTTGCGGCGGCCGAGGACGTCACCCAGCCGGGGCAGGAAGAGCGAGAACAGGGCCGCCGAGGTGAAGAACGCGGTCTGGGTGAGCCCGATCTCGGCCGAGCTGGCGCCGAAGCTCTCCTCGATGTTCTTCAGCGCGGGGCTGAGCATGCTCGCGTTGAGCTGGAAGGCGAAACAGGCCGCGAGGAGCGCGACCATCAGCACGCCCACCCGGGTCGTGCGCCGGCCCGACGCCTCGCCGGGCCGGTTCAGAGTGGTGGGTGCGCTCATGCCTCGACGTCACCGATCCGCTCGAGGGCGTCCACCACGAGGTCCCAGAACCGCTCGCGGTCGAGCTCGACCGCGACCTGGGTGTGGCAGTCGGCCGGGGCCGGGGCGCGGAAGTCCGTCACGGTCATGCCCAGGGTCAGACCGCCGCTGAGCTCGACGTCCACGGGAGCCTTGCGCACCGTCATGACGGAGGGGTCGATCACGTACGCGACCGCGCACGGGTCGTGCACGGGCGGGTGCTCGAAGCCCTGCGCCTCCTTGTAGGTGGCGCCGAAGAAGTCCAGCAGCTCGCCGACGAACTTGGCGGGCTTGGTGCCGACCGCGGCGATCCGCTCGGCGACCTCGGGCGTCGCCAGCGCCTGGTGCGTCAGGTCGAGACCGACCATGGTGACCGGCCAGCTCTCGTTGAAGACGATGTGGGCGGCCTCGGGGTCGATGATGATGTTGAACTCGGCGACCGCGCTCCAGTTGCCCTCGTGGTAGCCGCCGCCCATCAGGACGACCTCGCGGACCCGCTCGACGATGCGGGGCTCCTTGCGCGCGGCGAGGGCGATGTTGGTCAGGCCCGCCGTCGGGACGATGGTGATCTCGCCGGGCTCGTGCGACATCACCGTGTCGATGATGAGGTCGACGGCGTGCCGGCGGTCCAGCTCGAGGGTCGGCTCGGGCAGCACCGGTCCGTCCAGACCGGTCTCGCCGTGGATGTCCGGCGCTGTCTCGATGGCCCGCACCAGCGGTCGCGGGCAGCCGGCGGCGAAGGGCACACCGGTGATCCCGGCGATGCGCGCCACGGACAGGGCGTTGCGGGTCACCTTCTCCAGCGTCTGGTTCCCGACCACGGTCGTGACGGCGACCAGGTCGATGTCGGGGTTGCCGTGCGCCAGCAGCAGTGCGATGGCGTCGTCGTGCCCGGGGTCGCAGTCGAGGATGATTTTCCTGGTCATCGGAAGAGCCCCTTCGCTCTAGCGGGTCTGTGAGGAGATGGAACTCCGCAGCGGCGGCCGCGGGCGGGCCACTGCGGAGGGTGCGTCGGCTCACGTCTCCGGCGCCGGAGGTGGCAGCGGCCCCCGCCGCGCTGCCGGGGGCATCGACACGTACGGAATCGCTGTCGCCGACCACAGGAGCGGACATCACCGCCCGCATCCCTGGGCCATAGCGTGGGAAAACGTTCTCCAGAAATTTCACCCAAGCACGCGCCCTTGTCAATGTCGGACATCACATACTTGAGTGTGAATGAGCCGATGCTCGGCAGTTGTGCGGTGATAACGTTTGCCGGAATTGTTTCCGGGAGGCCGCTTCCCGCCCGGTGAAGCCCGACCGGGCCCAGCGCAGCCGAACCGAACGAAGGGGGCCGCATCGTGACCGACGTCACCCTGAGGGAGGTGGCCCGCGCGTCGGGCTGCTCCGTCGCCACGGTCTCCCGGGTCCTGGCCGGGACCCGTCCGGTCGGGGCAGAGACGGCCCGCCGGGTACGGGAGGCGGCCGAGGAGCTCGGCTACCGGCCCAACCAGGTCGCCCGCGCCCTGCGCAGCCGCTCCACCGGCACCGTCGGCCTCGTCCTGCCGCAGATCACCAACCCCTTCTTCCCCTCTCTCGTGCGGGAGGTGGAGCACGCCCTGCACGCCGAGGGACGTGCCGTGCTGCTCGCCGACTGCGACGACGACCCGGAGATCGAGGCCGCCCGGATCGCCGATCTCCTGGACCGGCAGGTCGACGCCCTGCTGGTCATCCCCGTCGACGGGAAACGGAGCCGGGCCGCGGTGGAGAAGGCCGCGGCCCACGTGCCGCTGGTCCTGCTGGACCGCGGCTGCGGCCCCGGCGTCGCCGACTCGGTCGCGACCGACAACGCCACCGGCATGGCGCTCGTCATGGACCACCTGGTCGCCACCGGCCGCCGCCGGGTCTGCTTCGTGGGAGCCGCCGGAACCGGCTCGGCGGCGGCCGAGCGGCTCGCGGCGTACGAGGCCGAGGCCGGCGCCCTGCTCCCGCGCGGCTCCGGACAGGTCGAACTCGGCGACTTCTCGCTGGAGTGGGGGCGGACCGCGGCGGAGCGGATCCTGCCGTCCCGTCCGGACGCCGTCGTCTGCGCCAACGACCTCCTCGCGGTCGGCGTACTGCAGCGGCTGCGACAACTCGGCAGGGACGTCCCGGGCGACATCGCCGTCACCGGCTTCGACGACATCCCCATGATGGATCTCGCCGACCCGGCCCTGACCACCGTCCGCCAACCCGTGCGCGCACTGGCCGCCGAAGCCGTGCACCTGCTCGGCCACCGGCTGGCCGGACAGAACGACGGGCCGCGCCGGTCGGTCCGTCTCGCCCCCGAACTCGTCGTACGCGCATCCAGCGCACCCCGGGTGTCCTCGGCCGAGGACACCCGGGGCGTTCGCGGCATCCGCAGCACCCGCACCCCAGAGGTAGAACAGTGATCGCAGTCGTCGGAAGCCTGAACCTGGACCTCGTCGCGCCGGTTCCCCGGCATCCGGTTCCCGGTGAGACGGTCCTCGGCGGTGACATGGCCCAGCACCCCGGCGGCAAGGGCGCCAACCAGGCCGTCGCCGCCGCCCGGCTCGGCGGGAACGTCTCCTTCGTCGGCCGGGTCGGCGAGGACGACGCGGCCGACGTCATGCTCGACGCCGTCCGGAGCGAGGGCGTGGACGTCACGCACATCACCCGCACCCCGGGCGTGGCGACCGGCCGCGCCCTGATCGCCGTCGACCCGGCGGGCGAGAACACCATCATCGTCAGCCCCGGTGCCAACGCCCGCGTGAGCACCGCCGACTGCGAGGCCGCGGCGGACGTGCTGCGGAAGGCGGCCGTGACCGTCCTCCAGCAGGAGGTCCCGGACGAGGCCAACCACGCCGCCGCGCGGCTGGCCGGCGGCATCGTGCTGCACAACCCGGCCCCCGCCGTCGCCGGCGCCGTCCCGCCGCCCCACGTCGACGTACTGGTCCCCAACCGCACGGAACTGGCGGCCCTCACCGGCACGCCCGTACCGGAGACGATCGACGAGGTCGTCGCCGCGGCCCGGAAACTGACCGGTGCGGGCGCGGTGATCGTCACGCTCGGCGGCGACGGGGTGCTCCTCCTCGAGGGCGCCTCGCACCTGCACGTCCCCGCCTTCTCCGTCCGGCCCGTGGACACCACCGCCGCCGGTGACTCCTTCTGCGGCGCGCTCGCCGTCGCCCTCGCGGAGGGCCGCACCCTCGAGCGGTCCGCCCGCTGGGCCTGCGCCGCCGCGGCGATCAGCACCACCCGGGCGGGCGCCCAGCCCTCCCTCACCCGCCGCGACGAGGTGGAGGCCTTCCTCGCGAAGAACAGCTGAAACGCCGTTCCGGCCGGAGGCGCCGGGGAGATCGTCGCCGTGGCGCGGGCTGAGGGCAGCCCGCGCGGAATCCACACCGCATCCGCGCCCGGGGCCTCGGCACGGCCCACGGCGGACCACCGAAGATCTCAACTTGAGAAAGAATCCGGACAAGATCGTTTTGATGTGTCCTGCACCTGTTGAATGGCGGTCTCCTGAAGCCGCGTACGCGGATGTCATGAACCCTCACCGGGAGATCTGATGGTCCTCCGCTCTCTCTTCCGCAACGCACGGTCCGCCGACACCGAGCCGACCCCGTCACCGGCCCCGACGACGGGTACGGACGCCCGGACGTCCAACGCCGCCCCCTCCCGGGCCCAGCTCTCCGGGGAGTGGATGTTCGACCAGGCGCACAGCACCATCGGGTTCGCCGCCCGGCACGCCGTGGTCACCCGGGTCCGGGGGAGCTTCACCGACTTCGACGGCTGGCTTCGCCTGGACGGTGAACGACCGGAAAGCTCCGGAGCCGGGGTGGTGATTCGGACGGCCACCGTCGACACCCGCGTCGCGCAGCGCGACCGTCACCTCCGCAGCGCCGACTTCCTCGACGTCGAGCGCTACCCGACCATCACCTTCCGCAGCACCTACATCGAGCAGGTCGATGACGACCGCTTCCGGATGACGGGCGCCCTCACCGTCAAGGGACGCACGCATCCGGTCATCGTCGACCTCCTCCACACGGGCCTGGTGGTCGACGCCTTCGGCGTCGAGCGGATCGGCTTCGACGGCACGGCCGTCGTCGACCGCACTCAGTGGGACCTCACCTGGAACGCGATGCTGGAGACCGGTGGTCTGATGGTCAGCGAGAAGATCGAGCTCGAGTTCGACATCTCGGCGGTCCGCGCGCCCTGACCGCGCCCGGCGCCCCGGGTCGCCGGGCGCGGTCTCAGCCTCCTCGGCCGACCATCACCGGTCCCCGTAGTCCTCCACCAGGTTGCCGATGGGCGAGAGCAAGTCAGGGAGCTACGCGTGGTGTTCGCAACCGTGTGCGCGCAGCGGCCGACCGCGGACTGTCACTCGTCGCGATGGTGAGTGAAAACCAAACAAAATTGAACACGCTGGCTGGCGTCAAGGGGGTAATTTCAAAATCGGTCAACCTGACTCGTAACTGGACGCCCATTGTTGAACCTCTTCCGACAAAGTTGCACACCGCGTAGTCTCGTCGCCCAGCAGTAGCACCAGGGGAACGATCCAGGACGCCAGGCGAGGGAGACACGTAGATGGCTCACTTTCCCGGGTGGAGAGCCCGGTCCGGCACTCTCGTACGCACTGCGGTGGCCACGCTCGCCGCTGGGCTGTTGTGCGCCACCGCGCTCGGCTCGCCGGCGTCGGCCGCGGTGACTCCGGAGGAACCCCGTGCCGCCGCAACGGCCCCGGGGGACAGTGACGACCACCTGGCGCTGACGCCGCCGATGGGGTTCAACAACTGGAACTCGACCCACTGCAGAGCGGAGTTCGACGAGGAGTTGGTCAAGGACATGGCCGACCTCTTCGTGGAGAAGGGGCTCAAGGACGCCGGCTACGAGTACGTCAACCTCGACGACTGCTGGGCCCTGCCCCAGCGCGACGCCGACGGCAAGCTCGTGCCCGATCCGGAGCGGTTCCCCCACGGCATCAAGGCCGTCGCCGACTACGTGCACGGCAAGGGCCTGAAGTTCGGCATCTACACCAGCGCGGGAACGAAGACGTGCAGCAGCATCGGCTTCCCCGGCGCACTGGGCCACGAGTACAGCGACGCCCAGCAGTTCGCCGACTGGGGTGTCGACTACCTCAAGTACGACAACTGCAACAACGAGGGCGTGGACGCGAAACAGCGCTACACGACCATGCGCGACGCGCTGGAGGCCACCGGGCGTCCGATTCTCTACAGCCTCTGCGAGTGGGGCGAGAACAAGCCCTGGGAGTGGGCCAGGGGCGTCGGGCAGTCATGGCGCACCACGGGGGACATCAGTGACGACTGGGACTCCATGCTGTCGATCATGAAGGCGAACCTGGCCCTCGACGAGTACGCGGGACCGGGCGGCTGGAACGACCCGGACATGCTGGAGGTGGGCAACGGCGGCATGACCGACACCGAGTACCGCACCCACTTCTCGATGTGGTCGGTCATGGCCGCGCCCCTCCTCATCGGCACGGACCTCCGGTCGGCGCCCCAGTCGGCCTTCGACATCCTCTCCAACGAGGAGGTCATCGCCGTCGACCAGGACGAGCTGGGCAAGCAGGGCAAGGTGATCGGTTCCGAGGACGGCCGCTGGGTCGTGGCCAAGGAACTGGCCGACGGCAGTCGCGCGGTGGCCCTGTTCAACGAGAGCGACCGGCCGCAGCGGATCTCCACCACGGCGCGTACGGTCGGCCTGCCGCACGCGGCCGGCTATCGGGTGCGGGACCTGTGGGAGCACCGCTCCACCCACACGGCGGGCGAGATCTCCGCGACCGTGCCCGGACACGGAACCGTGCTGGTGCGGGTGGCCCCGGACCGCGGCTGGGCCCAGCTGCCGCCCGCCGTGGACTCCGGAGTGGACGGCGTCGCGATCACCGAGGCGGGTGACAGCGCACGGCTCACCGCGGTGACCGCGAACCTCGGACGCCGCCCGGTGCACTCCGTCTCCCTCGCGCTGACCGGCCCCACGGGGTGGCGGACGAAGGCGGAGTCCCGCCCCGGGAGCCCGCTGCTCCGTGGGGGCGCGGAGTTCCGGACCACGTGGCGAGCGAGGGTTCCGGAGGGCACCGACCCCGGTACCTACGAGCTGAAGCTCACCACGACGTACCGCACGCCGTCCGGGCAGGAGATCCGTTCCCTCTCCCCGGTCCAGGTGAAGGTGTCCGTCGCGCCGGAGGACGGCACCACCTACCTCAGCGACCTCACACCGCTGTCGACGGCCAACGGCTGGGGGCCGGTGGAGCAGGACCGGAGCAACGGCGAGAAGGCGGCCGGTGACGGCGGGACGCTCACCATCGGCGGCCGCACCTGGGACAAGGGCCTGGGCGTGCACGCCCACAGCAGCGTCGAGTACTTCACCGCGGGGCGCTGCGAACAGGTCACGGCCCTGGTCGGTCTCGACGACGAGACGGGGACACGCGGCACCGTCGCCTTCGAGATCCGCGCCGACGGCGAGCGCGCGGCCGCCACCGGCCTCCTCACCAACTCCCAGGACGCGCAGCAACTCACCGCTGACGTGAGCGGTGCCCGGACCGTCACACTGGTCGTCACCGACGGCGGCGACGGCAACGAGTACGACCACGCCGACTGGGCGGACCTGAAGATCACCTGCTGAGAACTCCGGTGGCCGGACCCTCCGTCGGGCCCGGCCACCGTCTGCTGCCTCGCAGGGCTCGCTCAGGGACGTGCGGCGCCTTCGGCTCGGAAGTGGAGTGATGGGCCCCAGGAAGCCCGCCACTGGTTTGCTATGGGCATACTTCGAAGCCGCCCCTTCGCACCATGTCCCGTCTGACTCGAGGGTCGAAGTTCCGGCGACGCAGCAAGCGTTGACGAGCCGAGCAGTCAACCGACCTTGCGGCGGGGAAAGAAGCGTCGCCGCAGGCGGTCGCCGAGTTCACCGACGACAATCACAAACGCGGCGCCCGCCGCGCACTCCCCCAGACCCATCGGCTGATCGGTAACCGCGCCCAGAAGCGCAAAGGCAGCGGTAACGGCCGCCCACCACATGGCCCACAAGCTGATCAGAACCCACCAACGCCGTCTCTTCACGGCCTCACGATACGTCTCCCGGTGCTTCCGGTACGGCGGCTTCGCCTGAGCCTTCGCGTCGGCGGGTGGCACGGGCCGCTGCCGCGTGCCGGCGGGGTGAGCAGGATGGCTCCGGGAAATCGGCGCAGGTCACGGGTGCCTTCGGTGAGTCCTGCCGGTGTCCGGGTCCGGATCGGCAGCCGTTAACATCTGCATTTGTCGGTAACTGTCGCGCAGTGCCTCTCGCACGGCGTCCGGCGGTGCGGGACGTGTCTTCGTGCAGGGGCGACGTACCGGCTTCCGGGGCTCACAGCTCGACACGTCCGGAGAACTTTTCGAAAGAGCTGGAGAACCGTTGTCCGATCTGTTGGCCAAGGACCGGCGCACCGCCGAAGCCGCCGCTGGTGAGAGTCTCTCCCTGTCCGACGACCAGGCGAAGGCGCTGTTGGGAGAACTGGGCCCACAGGAAGACGTCCGGGCCGTCTACCGCAACGGCTGGGGCTGGGCCGTGCTCACGAAGAACGACCTCGTCCTTCTGCGGGGTCTTGTGAGGCCCAGGGCGATCCGCGTCCCCGCGCCCCTGCGGATCTCCCGCCGTACCTACGGCATGTTCCGGTCCGTCGAGGTCCTCGTCCACGGGCATCCGCACAAACTGTGGGGCTCGAAACTCGACCCGAGGGGCGAGCTCCTCGTGGCCACGGGCGAGGTTCTCCCTCCCGACTCCCCCTTGCGCCCAGGCCGCGGAACACGGTTCGCCACCTGGATAAGCCGACACCCTGTTTTCGTCTCCGTAGCGGTGATCGGATTCCTCTTCGCCAACCTGGGTCCGGGCTCCGGCGAGAAGGAGGCCGTGGTCCAGAAGCCCGAGCCCGCTCTGACCGTCCCCGACTTCAAGGCGACCCCTCTCGCCGTAGCGGCTGTGTCGGCCGGCCGGCATCCGTGGAAGACGGTGTCGGCAGCCGACGCCTCCTCCGACCAGCGGCCGGTGAACACCACCACGAGCGGCTGGCAGGTCTGCTTCCAGAGCCCGGCCCGTGACGAGACGGTCCGTCCGGCAGCCAGGACGCTGACCCTGTATGCGGTTCCGAAGCAGGAGCAGTGCCCGACCCGGCTGCACGGCCCCCGCCGGATCGTCATGCCGGACCTCGTCGGCGAGCAGGCCGACGATGCTTCCCGTGCTCTCGGCGACCTCGGTCTCGAGCGCGTGATCTACTTCCACGCCCACACCGGCAAGCGTCTGTACGACGGGCTGGAGGAACTGGCCGACTGGCAGGTGTGCAGGCAGCAGCCGGAGCCCGACACCGAGGTCTCGACCGGGACGCAGATCGACCTGTGGCTGATCGGCCCCAGCGACCCCTGCGCCAAACCCAAACCGAAACCGAAGCCCAAGCCGGAGCCAAAGCCTGAACCGGAGCCTGAACCGAAGCCCGAGCCCAAACCCGAGTCGAAGCCGCGACCGCAGCCCTCGTACGGCACCGGCTCGAGCGGCGGCACCACAGGCGGCAGCGGCAGTGGCGGCTCGTCCGGCGGCGGTTCCACCGGCGGCGGTTCCACCAGTGGGGGTTCCTCCGGCAGTTCGAGCGGCGGCACCGGAAGCCGGACCGGTGTCCAGTTCGGTCAGTACTGTTCTCCCGTCGGTGCCGTCGCGACGACCACCGACGGGCGGCCCGCGAAGTGCTTCATGGGCAAGGACGGCAACGCCCGGTGGGGATACAACTCCGGGTGACCGCGGAACGACTCCCGGCCCCTCTCCTGCCGCAGCCCGCCGCCGGCACGACGGTCAGTCCAGGTCGGCCTGCCACAGGTCGGGGCCGAAGATCTCGTACTGGATGTCGCGCGGGGCGATTCCCTGCTCGATCAGGCGGCTCCGTACGGCCTGCATGAAGGGCAGCGGGCCGCACAGGTAGTAGAGGGCGTCGTCGGGGACGTCGACGGCGGACAGGTCCATCTGTCCCTCGAAGACGCCGGTCACCGGTTCGAGGCTGTGCGCGCCCTTCTCGTACCAGAGGTACATCCGCGCGTCCCGCAGTGCCAGCACGTCGTTGACCACCTGCCGCCGCAGCGGGAAGGACGCCTCGTCGAGGTCGGCGTGGAGAAGGGTGATCGACAGCCCGGAGTCGGCCGCGACCAGGTGCGACAGCATGCCCGCCATGGGGGAGACCCCGATGCCCGCGCTGGCGAACACCACCGGACGTCCCGAGTCGTCGAGCACCACGTCGCCGTACGGCAGCGACAGCGTCAGGTCGTCGCCCACCCCGACGGAGTCGTGCAGCAGCGCCGACATCTCGCCGTCGGGGTCGCCGCCCTCGCCGCGCACCCGCTTCACCGAGAACTGGCGGTGCTCGCCGTCGTCGGCACGGGTCAGGCTGTACTGGCGCGGCTGGAGCTTCCCGTCGGGCATCCGCATCCGGACGGTGACGTACTGGCCGGGCAGGGAGGTCTTCACCAGGCGGTCGTCGTTCCGCTTGACCACGAAGGTGACCACGTCGTCGGTCTCCTTGATCTTCCGCTCCACCCGCCAGTCCCGCCAGACCGTCTCCGGCCGGACCCCGCGGGCGCTGTAGAGGCCGCGCTCCTGGTTGATCAGGGCGTTGGCCATCAGCCAGTACACCTCGTCCCAGGCCGCGGCGACCTCTGCGGTGACCGCGTCGCCCAGGACGTCGCCGATCGCCCACATCAGGTGGTCGTGGACGATCGGGTACTGGTCCGGGCGGATGCCGAGCGAGGCGTGCTTGTGGGCGATCCGGCTCAGCAACTGCTCCGGCACCCGCTCCGGTGTCTCCACCAGGGTCGTCGCGAACGCGGCCACCGAGCCGGCCAGGGCCTGCTGCTGGTGGCCGTGCGCCTGGTTGCCGCGGTTGAAGACGCCGTCGAGGAGTTCGGGATGCGCGGAGAACATGTGCCGGTAGAAGCGCTGGGCGATCTCACCGATGTGGTCGGCGACCACGGGGAGTGTGGCGGTGATGACGGGGCGGGAGGTGTCGGAGAGCATGCGGCTTCCCTCCAGGTCGGCGGGGGTTCCTGGCCCGCTCCAGGTACCCGGCACCTCCTGAGTGACACGGCCTGCCGGCGGCCGGAGCCGCTCGGAGGGCGCGGGTGCCGGTGCAGGGGGAGGAATCGGCGCCGGAGGCGCATTCCGGGCCGCTGATAAGCTGTGCCCGCGCTTCACTGCACCGGGGCCCGTACCGAACGGTACGGGCCCCGGTGCGCTCCGGGCGCCAGACCAGGAAGGTGCCCCTCATGAACGCGAAGCCGTTGGCCTCCGGACTCTCCGGACTCTCCGGGGGCGGCACGCCCCCGCGAGTGACAGCGCCGCCGGGGGCGACCCCGGCCGCGTCCTTCGACGCGTTCGGGCTGCCGCCGGAGCTGGTGGAGACGATGGGCGGGCTCGGGGTGACGGAACCGTTCCCCATCCAGGCGGCGACGCTGCCCGACGCGCTGGCCGGCCGTGACGTCCTCGGGCGGGCGCGGACGGGGTCCGGCAAGACGCTGGCCTTCGGGCTCGCTCTGCTCGTCCGGACGGCGGGCCGGAGGGCGGAGGCGAAGCGGCCGCTCGCGCTGGTCCTGGTCCCGACCCGGGAGCTCGCCCAGCAGGTGAGCGACGCCCTGGTGCCGTACGCGCGGACGCTGAACGTACGGCTGGCGACGGTGGTCGGCGGGCTGTCGATCAACCGGCAGGTGGCGGAGCTGCGGAGCGGCGCCGAGGTGGTCGTCGCGACGCCGGGGCGGCTGGCCGACCTCGTGTCGCGCCGGGACTGCCATCTGAACCACGTTCGGATCACGGTGCTGGACGAGGCGGACCAGATGTGCGACCTGGGGTTCCTGCCGCAGGTCTCGGACATCCTGGAACAGGTCCCCGCCGACGGGCAGCGGCTTCTGTTCTCGGCCACGCTCGACCGTCACGTCGAGCAGTTGGTGCGGAACCATCTGAACGACCCGGTCCACGCGTCGGTCGACCCCGGGGCGGGCTCGGTGAGCACCATGGACCACCACGTCCTGACCGTGCATCCCGCCGACAAGTACGCCACGGCGACCGAGATCGCCGCCCGGGACGGCCGGGTGCTGATGTTCCTGGACACCAAGGCGGGCGTCGACCAGTTCACACGTCATCTGCGGGCCGCCGGCGTGCGGGCCGGTGCCCTGCACAGCGGCAAGTCGCAGCCGCAGCGCACGCACACGCTCGGCCGGTTCGCGGACGGTGACCTCACCGTGCTGGTGGCCACCAACGTCGCGGCGCGGGGCATCCACGTCGACGCGCTCGACCTCGTCGTCAACGTCGATCCGCCGGCCGACCCCAAGGACTACCTGCACCGCGGCGGGCGCACCGCGCGGGCCGGACGGTCCGGGACCGTGGTCACCCTGGTCACTCCCGCCCAGCGGCGCGAGGTGAACCGGATGATGTCCGACGCCGGTGTCCGGCCGACCGTCACCCCGGTGCGCTCCGGCGAGGCGACGCTGACCGCCCTCACCGGTGCGAAGCGCCCGCCGGCCGGGACGAAGGCCGACAGCGGCAACGCGCCCTTCCGTGGGCTGGGCAGCCGTCCGGGCGGTTCGGGCGGTTCGGGCCGTCCGGGCAAGGAGTCCCGCAAGGTCGCCGAGGCCCGCAAGGCGGCGGAGGCCAGGGCGGCGGCCCGGGTGCGCAGGGGCCGCTGAACCAGGCTCGGAACGCCGGAGCGGCGCGCGCCGGTATCACCCGCACCCGACATCATCGGCTTGACGGCGGGCCCGGTCCGGTCACCGTCTCGGGCCCGCGACGGCGTAGGCCGTGGTGCCGGCGACCGTGAGGGCCAGGGCCGTCCAGGTGCCCGCCGCCGTGCCGGGTGGCAGCAGTATCCAGGACGCCACCTGCGTCGGCACACTCGTCGGGGGCGGGGCGAAGAACGCGAACGAGAGCCAGGCGAACGGCGGCGTCCACGCGTACTGGCCGCCCGAGAACGCCGCGCCCAGGGCGGCCAGGCCCATCAGGCCCGCGCTGTCCCGGACGACGAACGCGGTGGTGGCCATGGTCTCGCCCATGGCCCGCACCGTCAGCAGCACCGTGCCGACGACCGCGCCGGCGAGCAGCACGTGCGCCGCTCTGCGGGGCACCCAGCGGATCGAGGCCGTCCGGTCCAGCGCGAGGTCCTGCCCGCTGAGCCCGATCGAGGCCGCCATCGCCCCCATGGCGAGGACGAGCGCGGGAAGTCGCAGATCACCGGGCTCCTCGCCCCCGTTCCGGGAGAGCGCCCACGCCGCCACCGCGCTGATCACCACCGTGGCGAGCGACGCGGGAACCTGACGCGAGCGCGCGTACAGCGTCAGCCATCTCACCGGGACGCACCGCCGGACAGGGCGTCGAAGGCGTCGCCCCTGCCCTCGCAGGAGAGCGCGGCGGCGCGCATCGCGTTGATCCGCGAGAGCTGCTCGGCCCGCGGCAGCGCCGTGAGCTCCTTCCACACCGGACGGGTCTCGGCCTCGACCTCGCTGCGCAGACTCGCCGACTCCGTGCCGGGAAGCGGCCTGAGGTCCCCGAGGACCCAGCCCACCGCGACGGCCTGCGCGAAGTCCTCGCTCCCCCAACTGCTCCAGCCCACGGGGGTGCACCCCGGCACCATGGCTTCGGCGATCAGGGCCCGGGTCAGCTCCTCGCCCTGCGCGGCGGCGATGATGCCGTCGTCGAAGTCGAAGAGCACGGTCTCGCCGGACCACTGCGGCACGGTGCCGTCCGGCAGTACGGCGGTGTTCTCCCGGACCGAGACCGGTGCCCGGTCGCCCAGGGCGCCGTGCAGCAGGCGCAGTGCCTCCTTACCGGGACCCGCGAGGTCGGCGAGTCGTGCCCGGTGCGTCTTGGTCACGCACACCGGGCCGTCGCACACCAGCTCCGCGGCGGCCTCGTCGACGACGTACATCCGGCGCGGGTCGGAGGGGAGGACGAGCAGGGCGAGGACCGCGCCCGCCAGGACGGGCGTCAGGGCGACCAGCCGGGCGCGCCGGGTCATGGCGACCAGTAGCGCGAAGCCGGTCGTGGCCATGCCGAGCAGCCAGATCGTCTGCCCGACGTGTACGGGGGCGGAGAACGTGACGAGTACGTCGCGCACCTCCTCCACCGCCGGTGACAGCAGCGAGACGCGGTTCGGCTCCGTGCTCGGATACCCCTCCTGCGTGACCGTCTCCGTCCGGCCCAACGACATGTGCATGAGGGCCGTGAACACGA
The DNA here is from genome assembly GCF_052246875.1 of Streptomyces sp. GDS52. NCBI lineage: Bacteria > Bacillati > Actinomycetota > Actinomycetes > Kitasatosporales > Streptomycetaceae > Streptomyces > Streptomyces sp. GDS52. The sequence continues at coordinate 727,244 of NZ_CM125966.1, read as the reverse complement.
AGGCACCCATGGCCAGCGCGGGCGGGGTGAGCGCGGACGGCAGGGCCCGCCCGGCTCCCATGCCCAGCACGGCACCCGCGACGAGGGACAGCGCCCCCACCAGCGAGATCGGCAGCCACCCGAGGTGCGTGTACTCGGTGTGGGCGACCACCTGGACCGCGCCCACGAGGACGAGGAGCATGAAGGCCGAGGCCAGGGTGATCGCCGTCGTACCCGCCGATACGGCCGCGCGGTGCCAGGCGGGTCGCGGCGTGGTCGTCAGCAGCTCCGGCATCTTCGAGCGGTGGTCGCGCAGACCCTGCAGCGCCCCGAGCCCCACGGCCAGCGGCCACAGGTAGAACAACAGGCTGCGGGTCCACATGGCCAGGGACGTCCACTGGGCCGTCCACGCCGTGGTGCCCCTCCACCACGAGGCGTCCACCAGGTACAGGAACGCCAGCGCGCTCGTGAAGACCACGGCGCCGGCCCACGGGGCGACGGAGCGCCTCAACTCGATGCGCAGAACACGGGTGTTCACCAGGTGCCCCTTTCCCGGACGGGACCCTGCAGCAGCGCCGAGTAGCCACGCTCCAGAGGGCTGTCGCCCACGTGCTCGGGGCCGCCCGCCGCGGCCAGCTCGTCCGGGGTGCCCTGGAAGACCAGCCGGCCCTCGGCGAAGAGCACCACGTCGGTGCAGGCGGCGGCGACGTCCTCCACCAGATGGGTCGAGACGAGCACACAGGTGTCCGTGCCCAGCTCCTGGAGCAGTTCGCGGAAGCGCAGCCGCTGCGCCGGGTCCAGGCCGACCGTCGGCTCGTCCAGCAGCAGGATCGCCGGGTCGTTGACGATGGCCTGGGCGATGCCGACCCTGCGCACCATGCCGCCCGAGAGGGCCTTCATCCTCTCGTCGGCGCGGTCCGCCAGCCCCACCCGCTCCACGGCGCGCTGCACCGCCGCGGGGATCTCCGCCTTCGGCACCTCCTTCAGCCACGCCATGTACTCGACGAACTCGCGCACCGTGAAACGCTTGTAGTAGCCGAACTCCTGCGGCAGGTAACCGATCCGGCGGCGCAGCGCACGGTGCCCGCCCCTGCCGTCGGCGGACTCGCCGAGCAGCTCCAGGGTGCCCTCGGTGGGGCGCAGCACGGTGGCCAGGGTCCGGATGAGGGTGGTCTTGCCCGCCCCGTTGGGACCGAGGAGCCCGTGGACGCCGGTGCCCAGCGACAGGTCGAGGCCGTCGACGGCCATGCGTTTCCTGCCGACCCTGACCTTCAGCCCGGTGGCCCGGATCTCCCAGGCGTAGGCCGTCGGTGCGAGGTCGGCCGCGCTCACGGCGGACGTCATGTGGTGTTCCTTTCCGATGGTCATCGAGTAGCTCCCGGCACGGAGTACGCGCCCCTGCGGGCGATCACGACACCGGTGCCGAGTGCGAGGAGCAGCCCCCACACGGGCAGGCCGCCCGTCTGCAGGGCGAAGGCCGTACGGCTGGTGGCCAGGGTCGGCGCCACGACCACGGCGGCCCACACGGCGGCCAGTGCGACAGCGGCGCGGGTCACCCCGATGGCACCGCCGAGCGCCAGCGTCGCGGCCGTCAAGGCCAGACAGGGCAGCAGCCACTGGGCCACCATCACCCCCGTCACCCATCCGCCCACCAGCAGCGCGGGGACGACCACGCCGAGCACGGACGCGGTGCGCCGCAGCACCAGGGGGAGACCGGCCCTGGGCGCCGAGGACGTCAGTTCGTACGCCGGGTCCAGACCGCGCGACCAGGAGGCCGCGACGCCCAGCACGGGCAGGACCGGCGCGAACAGCAGCACCAGCGACACCTCGCCCGAACCGGTGCCGGCCAGGTCGAACAGCAGGGCCAGCAGCACCACACCCACGACCATGGCCAGCCACGGCACCATCGTGGGCGTCAGCCACCTCGACAGCCGCGCCGACCGGCGCCGTCCGCGCGGCATCGTGGCGGTGACCGCCAGCCGGGGTTCGAGGCCGGACCACACGGTGCCGACCAGCGCCGCCACGGCGGGCGCCTCGGTGCCGACGGCGGCGGACAGCCGGTCGCGGCACACCCGGCACGTCTCCAGATGGGCCTCCACGGCCCACACCTCGTCGGCGGCGAGGTCCGTACCGCCGCGCGCGTACCCCTCGACGATCCGCGTCGACGGATGTTCCCCACTCACGCCAGCGCCCTCCTCATCGCGATCCGGGCCCGGCGGGCACGGGTCTTGACCGTGCCCTCGGGCAGCCCGAGCAGGACCGAGGTCTCCCGGACGGACAGCCCGTCGAGCACCATGGCCTGCAGTACCTGTCTCAGTTCCGGCGCGAGGCACCGCAGTGCGTCCCCGACCTCACCGCCGACGGTCGCCGCGAGCGCCTCCTCCTCGGCGGCGGGCGCCGCGCCGGGCACGGCGGCGGCCGGCGGCGGCTCCGCGTGGTGAGCCCTGCGCCGGAACGCGTCGACCAGGCGGCGCGCCGCGATCGTCCACAGCCAACCGACGGCCGTCCCGCCGACCGCGGCCCCGGCGAACGCGCCCGCCGCGCGCCACACCGCCAGGTAGGTCTCCTGCATGACCTCCGCGACGATCTGCTCGTCCGCACACCGGCGGCGCAGCCGCACCGCCAGCCACGGCGCCGTACGCCGGTACAACTCCTCGAACGCGGCACGGTCGCCCTTCGCCACCAGCCGGACGAGACGTTCCTCGTCCACCTTGTGCAGTGCTGCCCTGACTGATCTCACACCCGCTAGACGCCCGAGCCGCGCCGCGGGTTTTCCCCCCGACGTGATCCCCGTCACACGGGAAAACCCGTGGCTCCGCCCACCCGGCCCTCCCTACACTCGGCAACGAGCAGGCGCCGCCTCGACGGAAGGGCGCGCCTTCGAGACCGTGAGGGGAGTCCGGCCATGCGTGACCACACCGCCGCGGCCGTTCTCCGGACCCGGTCCGTCCGCTCCGAGGTGCTCCTCGTGTCCTCGGCCGTCCGGTGCCCGCTGCGCGGCCGGCACCGGATGCCGTGACGAGACCGAATCATTGACGGGCGGCCACGTCGCATTGTCGTGACGGCTTTTGGGCACCCCTGTGCCTCCGTCGCCCGACCACGGGTCTCGTCCGGGAATCGCGCTGTCCTGTCACAGAACACCGAAAGGTCACGGGCCATGCGCGACCTCCTGCACGCCGACCCCCTCGCCACCGTCCGCAACCTCGGCATCCTCGCCCACGTCGACGCCGGCAAGACCACCGTCACCGAGCGGATCCTGTACGCCACCGGCACCACGCACAAACGGGGCGAGGTGCACGACGGCACCACCGTCACCGACTTCGACCCGCAGGAACGCGACCGGGGCATCACGATCTTCGCCGCCGCCGTCAGCTGCACCTGGGACGGTCACCGCATCAACCTGATCGACACCCCCGGGCACGTCGACTTCGCAGACGAGGTCGAGCGCTCGCTGCGCGTCCTCGACGGCGCGGTCGCGGTGTTCGACGCGGTGGCCGGCGTGGAGCCGCAGAGCGAGTCGGTGTGGCGGCAGGCCGACCGGCACGGTGTACCGCGCATCGCGTTCGTCAACAAGATGGACCGTGCCGGTGCCGAACTGGACGCCGCCGTCGCCTCGATCCGCGCGCGACTGCACCCCGCACCCCTGGCGGTCCAGCTGCCGATCGGTACCGAGGACACCTTCACCGGCGTCGTCGACCTGATCCGCATGCGGGCGCTGACCTGGACCGACGACGGTACGACGGCCCACGAGGGCCCCGTGTTGGACGACCTCAGGGAGGAGGCCCGCCGTCGGCGCCGGACGCTGGAGGAGGCCGTCGCCGAACTGCATCCGGGCGCGCTGGAGGAGTTCTGCGACACGGGCGCGCTCAGCACCCGTACGCTCACCTCCGCCCTGCGCGACCTCACCCGCAGCGGCGAGGGCGTCGTCGTGCTGTGCGGCTCGGCCTACCGCGACCGGGGCGTCGAGCCCCTGCTGGACGCCGTCCTCGCCTACCTGCCGTCCCCGCTCGACGTGCCGCCCGTGCGCGGGACGCGCGACGACGGCACCGGTGAGCAGGACCGCCCCGCCGACCCCGGGGCACCGCTGGCCGCCCTCGCGTTCAAGGTGAACGCCACGTCCACCGGACGACTGACCTATCTGCGCCTGTACTCGGGAACGATCGAGAGGGGAGACACCGTGTGGGACGCGACCGCCCGCCGCACCGAGCGCATCGGCCGCATCCTGCGGGTCCGGGCCGACCGGCACGCCCCGCTGGACCGGGCGGTCGCCGGGGACATCGTCGCCGTGGCCGGGCTGAGGTCCGCCCGTGCCGGATCGACCCTGTGCGCACCCTGCGCCCCGCTGGTCCTGGAACCTCCGGGGGTCGCCGAGCCCGTCGTCTCCGTGGCGCTCGAGGCACTCCGGAGGAACGACACCGGACGTCTGGCGTCGGCACTCGCGCGGCTCGTCGAGGAGGACCCCTCGCTGGTGGTGCGGACCGACCCGGAGACCGGTCAGACGGTGCTGTCCGGCATGGGTGAGCTGCATCTGGAGGTCGCGGTGGAGAAGATCCGGCGTGATCACGGGATGGCCGTCAACGTGGGCCGCCCCCAGGTCGGTTACCGGGAGGCCGCCGGCCGCGGCGTGTCCGGGTTCGTCTTCCGGCACGTCAAACAGGACGGCGGGGCGGGCCGGTTCGCCCACGTCGTGCTCGACGTCGAGCCGCTGGGCGTCCCGGGCGCCCCGGGCACCGGGTTCGAGTTCCGCTCGGCCGTCGTCGGCGGGCGCGTGCCGCAGGAGTACGTCCGCGCGGTCGAGGCCGGCTGCCGGGACGCCCTGGCCGAGGGGCCGTCGGGCGGTCATCCGGTGACCGGGCTGCGCGTCACGCTCACCGACGGGGCGACCCATGTGAAGGACTCCTCGGACACCGCCTTCCGCACCGCCGGCCGGCTCGGTCTGCGGGATGCCCTGCGGTCCTGCGCGATGGTGCTGCTGGAACCGGTGGTGGAGGCCACCGTCACCGTGCCCGAGGAGACGGTGGGCGGGGTGCTCGGCGATCTGGCCGCACGCCGCGGCCGGGTGACCGGCTCGGCCACCCGGTCGGGCAGCACCGTCGTCACCGCGACGGTGCCGCTGGCCGAGCTGTTCGGCTACGCGACCCGCCTGCGCAGCCGCACCCAGGGCCGCGGCACCTTCACCACCCGGCCCGTCGGCTACGCACCGGCACCCGTCCCGGCACGGTAGCCGCAACGCCGTCCCGCGCCCGCGCCGGCCGGCAGGACGGTGGCCCCTTCCGCACCCACACGTGGAGGGGGCCACCGCCGCAGGCACACGGCGGCACACGGCGGCGCGCCGTTCGCCCGCTTGCTCAGAACACCCACCGGGTGTGGCTGTACACCCCGTCGTCCCGGCCGAAACCGTACGCGGTGGCCGGGGCCACCGCGAACACCACCGCGTCCCCCTTCCGGAACGTCTCCCCGAGCCCGTGGAAGGTGCCCTCGGGGGAGGTGATGTGCGGTCCGTACTTGGCCTCGTACGCCGCGATCACCTCTTCCAGCAGCGCCGGATCGGTAACCGGTCTCGCCTCGCCCTCGACCACCAGGTCGAGCCCTTCGGTGAGCGAGTTCGCGCCGGTGGTCAGCACGCAGTGCGCATCGTGTGCGAGGTTCCTCGCCTTCTGCTCCCCCCGACCGGTGGAGAAGTACAGCACACCGTCGTGCCAGGCGGCGATCACGGGCGTGACGTGCGGCCTGCCGTCGGGCCGCACCGTGGACACCCAGAAGATCTCCGCCGCCTCCAGTCGCCGCCGGGCCTCGGCCCACTCGGTGGCGGTGACGTCCGCGGCACCCGGGCGGGGATTGAGCGCGGAGCTGTAGCGGGTGTCGAGTTCGGTCGTGGGGTACCGCGCGGACTCCGGCAGGGGCATGGTGGATCTCCTTTCTTTCCACCCGTAACGACGTACGGCCCGCGCCGGAACCATCGGTACGCCCGTCCGTGTCCGTGGCGAGTCGGTCGCCGCGTCCACAACCGGCGCCGTCGCGGTGCGCGCTCCGACCGCCGGCTCCGCCCGGAGCGCGCACCGCACACCGGGGTCAGGGGTAGGACACCACCTTCGACGGCACGGTCTCGGTGCCCGAGGTCGGTGAACCCGTGTCGTTGATGACGCACTCGTACTGCCCGTGGCCGCTGAGCGACACGACCAGCAGGTGGTGGAAGCGGACGCCCGGGCGGTTCGGGGCGGCGAAGCCGTGGTGCTGCACGATCGACGGGTTCACGTTGTAGTAGCAGTAACTGCCCATGCCCCAGCCCTCGTGGGTGGTGACGTGGTCGCCGACCTTGTACGCGGCGTAGCCCTTGATCGAGCCGTTCTGGACGGCGGCCTGGTTCGGCGCGTCGTAGGCCTTCTCGTTCTGGAAGAAGATCGTGCGCCCGCGTTCGCCGTTCCACTGGACGTCGTACTTGTTGAAGTGTTCGACGAACAGGCCGGTCGCCAGGACGTCGTGGCCGTTGACGACGACGCCGTAGTCGCAGCGGTTGGTCTCCCAGCCGACGCCCTCGCCGTGGTCGGCGCGCCAGATCCAGGTGTGGTCGACGATGGTGTGCCGGGCGTTGACCACCATGCTGGTGGTCGCCTTGCCGGGGCCCGCGCCGCCGATCCGGATGAACACGTCCTGGACGGTGATGGGGTCGGCCGAGTGGTCGCGGGAGGCACCGTCCGGGCCGATCTCCACCAGGGTGCGGGAGTTGACCGGCCCGGCGTCGACCAGGAAGCCGGCCAGCCGTACGCCGTCGACGTCGGCGACCTTCAGGGCGGTGACGCCGTTGCCGGGGATCAGGGTGGCGTAGCCGAGGCCGAGGACGACCGTGCCCGCCCGGTTGACCCGGACCGGCTGGTCGACGTGGTAAATACCCGGCGTCAGCAACAGGTTGAGGCCCTGGTCGAGTGCCTGGTTGAGGGTGGCCGCGGAGTCGCCGGGCCTGGCGACGTAGAAACGGTCCAGGGGCAGGGATGTGCCGCGCGGGGTGCCGTTGCCCCAGCTGACACCGCGTGCGTCACGGCGCAGCGCGGGCAGGAAGACGCGGTAGTCGGCGCCGTTCAGGTACAGGAACGGCTTCTCGCGGGAGAGCGGAGTCCGGTCGAGCGTGGTGTACGGCGGCTCCGGGAAGCTCTGCGCGGGGGCGCCCTCGACACCCGAGAACACCATGTTCCACACGGCGTTGGTCCACCCGCCTACCGAACTGTCCCGGGTGTACCACTGCTGCTGCGAGTACGGGCCGACCGTGCCGTCGATCCGGCTGTCGGCGATGTAGCCGCCGCTGGCCCAGCCGTAGCCGTCGGGCGCCAGGTTGAGGCCGCCGCGGATGTGCATCCGGCGGAACGGGGCGGCCTGGGAGACCGCCCAGCGGTTGGTGCCGTTGACCGGGACGAGGGCCAGGTTCTCCGCCGAACGCCAGAAGTTCTGGGTGGCGTTGCCGTCGAACCAGCCGGCGTCGACCGTCACGTCGCCGTTGATGGTGGTGTCGTCGGGGGAGAGGCCGAGGCCCGAGATCGAGGTGTAGAAGCCGAGTTGGGCGTTGAGTCCGTGGTAGGTGCCCGGTGTGAAGAGGAACTGGTAGCGGCCCGGGCCGAACTGGTCCGATTCCTGCCGGGCGAACACCTCGTCCAGCTTCGCCTGGATGCCCGGTGTGGACGGGTCGAAGACGATCACGTTCGGACCGAGGTCGCCGCCGGCCCGCAGCCGGCGCGGCTTTTTGGGCTTCACCGCGGCGGAAGGGGCGGCCGGCGCGGCGGGGGTGCCCGGTGCGGCGGAGGCCGTGGTGGTCAGCGCGGCCAGCACGGGGGCGGCGGCCGCGGCGCCGAGGACGGCCCGGCGCCGGACGGCGGGGCGGGGGCCGTCGTCGGAGGACGGCTGGACGGAGGGGGAGTCGGAGATCATGGGGGCTCTCCTGGTTCAGGAAGTGAACGGTGTGGGGGAGTGGGGAGCGCTCTTTCGCCGCTGATGGTTCATCCGTGGAACAGATGAGTCAAGAGGCGCGGCAAGAGTGGGGTGACTCCGTCCAAACCCTTGACGTGCCGCCTTCGGAGGGTTTAACTCACGTCCTAAATTAAGCCATGAGTCGCCGACCTCGCCTTCCTTCTCCGCTTCTCCGCTTCCTGCCCGCACCCCCGGAAAGGCACATCAGGAGCCATGCGCAGTATCCGAGCCGCGGCCACCGGCGCCGTCATCCTGTCCCTCGCACTCACCGCCTCGGCCTGCGGAGGCGGTTCGAGCACGGGCGGCGGGTCCGGCGGCTCGCCCCAGGAGCTCACGTACTGGGCCTCCAACCAGGGCGCCAGCGTCGAGATCGACAAGAAGGTGCTCCAGCCCGAGCTGGACAAGTTCGAGAAGCAGACCGGCATCAAGGTCAAGCTCGAGGTCGTGCCCTGGTCCGACCTGCTCAACCGGATCCTCACCGCGACCACCTCCGGCCAGGGCCCGGACGTGCTCAACATCGGCAACACCTGGTCCGCCTCGCTCCAGGCGACGGGCGCGCTGCTGCCGTGGGACGCGAAGAACTTCGACAGGATCGGCGGCAAGGACCGCTTCGTCGACTCCGCGCTCGGCTCCACCGGCACCGAGGGCCAGGACCCGGCCGCCGTCCCGCTGTACTCGATGGCGTACGCCCTCTACTACAACAAGCAGATGCTCGCCGACGCGGGCGTCGACGCCCCGCCCGCCACCTGGGACGAGCTGGTCGCCGCCGGAAAGAAGGTCTCCAAGGACGGCAAGTGGGGGATCGCCATGGAGGGTTCGAACCCCTCCGAGAACATCCACCACGCCTTCGTCCTCGCCCAGCAGCACGGCGCCGACTTCTTCACCGCCGACGGCAAACCCGACTTCACCAACGACGGCGCGGTCACCGCGGTCAAGCAGTACGTCGACCTGATGGCCAAGGACAAGATCATCGCCCCGGGCAACGCCGAGTACGCCCAGAACCAGTCCGTCAGCGACTTCGCCAAGGGCAGGACGGCGATGCTGCTGTGGCAGTCCGCCTCCGCCAACCTCACGTCCCAGGGCATGAGCGAGGACGACTACGGCATCGCCCCCGTGCCCGTGCAGTCCGGCACCCCGGGCGCGGGCAAGCAGGTCAACTCGATGGTCGCCGGCATCAACCTGGCCGTCTTCAAGAACAGCGGCAACCTCGACGGCGCCACCGAGTTCGTGAAGTTCATGACGAGCGACGCCGAGCAGAAGATCCTCAACACGGCCTACAGCTCCATCCCGCCGGTCAAGGCGGCCCAGGAGGACCCGGCCTTCAACTCCCCGGCCAACGCCGTCCTGAAGGACACCCTCGCCACCAGCGCCGTGGCGCTGCCGCAGGTCCCCGACGAGTCCCAGTTCGAGACCGCCGTCGGAACGGCGATCAAGGACCTGTTCGCCGACGCCGCCGGCGGCCGCGAGGTGACCACCGGCTCGGTCGAGGCCGCCCTCACCAAGGCCCAGCAGCAGATGCCCGAGAAGTGAGCCCGGACACCGCCATGACCGCCACTGCCCCCACCGCGGAGGCCGCCGCGCGGAAGTCCTCCCCCGGGGCGGCGCGCGGCCCCCGCCGCCCCGGGCGGATCCGCCGCGTCGGACTGCCCTACCTGCTCCTGCTGCCCGCCGTCCTCCTCGAACTCCTCGTCCACCTGGTGCCGATGGTGATCGGCATCGTGATGAGCTTCAAGGAGCTCACCCAGTTCTACATCCGCGACTGGGGCACCGCCCCCTGGGCAGGCCTCGACAACTACAAGGTGTCGGTGGACTTCGACGCCCCCGTCGGCGCGGCCCTGCTCCACTCCTTCTTCGTCACCGTCGCCTTCACCGTGCTGTCGGTCGGCCTGTGCTGGCTCCTCGGCACCGCCGCCGCGATCTGCCTGCAGGACACCTTCCGCGGCCGCGGCCTGCTGCGCGCCCTGTTCCTGGTGCCGTACGCCCTGCCGGTCTACGCCGCCGTCATCACCTGGGTGTTCATGTTCCAGCACGACAACGGCCTGGTGAACCACGTCCTGCACGACCAGCTCGGCCTCACCGACAAGCCGTCCTTCTGGCTGATCGGCGACAACAGCTTCTTCGCACTGCTGACGGTGTCCGTGTGGAAGGGCTGGCCGTTCGCCTTCCTGATCGTCATGGCCGGCCTGCAGAACATCCCCCGCGAGCTGTACGAGGCCGCCGCCCTCGACGGCGCCGGGATGATCCAGCAGGTCCGCCGCATCACCCTGCCGTCACTGCGCCCCGTCAACCGGGTCCTGGTCCTCGTCCTGTTCCTGTGGACGTTCAACGACTTCAACACCCCGTTCGTCCTGTTCGGCAAGGCCGCCCCCGAAGCCGCGGACCTCATCTCGGTCCACATCTACCAGGCGTCCTTCGTCACCTGGAACTTCGGCACCGGCTCCGCCATGTCCGTCCTGCTCCTGCTGTTCCTGCTCGCCGTGACGGGCGTGTACCTCGTACTCACCTCGCGCGGACGGAGGACCGCCCCATGAGCCCGCCCCGGTCCCCGATGGCCCCGCCCCGTTCCTTCCTGTGGTCCCGGCGGATCTTCCTCACCCTGCTCGCCGGCTTCGTGCTGATCCCGGTGTACGTCATGATCTCCAGCTCGCTGAAGCCGCTCGCGGACGTCACCGGCACGTTCCGCTGGCTGCCGAGTGAGGTGACGATCCGCCCCTACATCGACATCTGGTCCACCGTCCCGCTCGCCCGGTACTTCGTGAACTCGCTGATCGTGGCGGGCGCGGCGACCGTCTGCTCGGTGGTGATCGCGGTCTTCTCCGCCTACGCGGTGAGCCGCCACACCTTCCGCGGCAAGCGCGTCTTCACGGTGACCGTGCTGTCGACGCAGATGTTCCCCGGCATCCTCTTCCTCCTCCCGCTGTTCCTCATCTACGTCAACATCGGCAACGCCACGGGCATCGCCCTGTTCGGCTCGCGCGGCGGCCTGATCCTGACGTACCTGACGTTCTCCCTCCCCTTCTCCATCTGGATGCTGATCGGCTACTTCGACTCGGTGCCGAGGGACCTGGACGAGGCCGCGCTGGTCGACGGCTGCGGCCCGCTCGGCGCGCTCTTCCGGGTCGTCGTGCCGGCCGCGATCCCCGGCATCGTCGCGGTCGCCGTCTACGCCTTCATGACGGCCTGGGGCGAAGTGCTGTTCGCCTCGGTGATGACCAACGACACCACCCGTACCCTCGCCGTCGGCCTCCAGGGCTACTCCACCCTCAACGACGTGTACTGGAACCAGATCATGGCGGCCTCGCTCGTGGTGAGCGTCCCCGTGGTCGCCGGCTTCCTGCTGCTGCAGCGCTACCTCGTCGCCGGTCTGACGGCGGGAGCCGTCAAGTGACCGGCGTCCCCGTACCCGAAAGGACCTCCGTGACCATCGACCACGCCGCCCTCCCCGACGACTTCCTGTGGGGCACGGCCACTTCGGCGTACCAGATCGAGGGAGCCGTGACGGAGGACGGCCGCTCGCCGTCGATCTGGGACACCTTCGCGCACACCCCCGGCACCATCGACAACGGCGACCACGGCGACACCGCCTGCGACCACTACCACCGCTGGCGCGAGGACATCGACCTGATGCGCCGCCTCGGCACCAACGCCTACCGCTTCTCCCTCGCCTGGCCCCGCGTCGTCCCCGGCGGCGACGGCCCGGTCAACGCCCAGGGCCTCGACTTCTACGACCGGTTGACCGACGGCCTGCTCGAGGCGGGCATCACCCCGTCCGCCACCCTCTACCACTGGGACCTGCCCCAGGCCCTCCAGGACCGCGGCGGCTGGCCGGAGCGCGACACCGCCGAGCACTTCGCCGCGTACGCGTCGGCGGTCGCCGAACGCCTCGGCGACCGCGTGCACCACTGGGCCACCCTCAACGAGCCGCTGTGCTCGGCCTGGATCGGCCACCTGGAAGGCAGGATGGCACCGGGCCTGACCGACCTGACGGCGGCGGTCCGCGCCTCCTACCACCTGCTGCTGGGCCACGGCCTCGCCGCGCGGGCGATCCGCGCCGCCGCCCCGAACGCCCAGGTGGGCATCGTCAACAACCTCTCCACGATCCACGCCGCCACCGACCGCCCCGAGGACCTGGCCGCCGCCACCCGCATGGACGGCCACACCAACCGCTGGTGGCTGGACCCCGTGCACGGCTACGGCTTCCCCGCCGACATGCGCGAGGTCTACGGAGTCGAACTCCCGGAGCGCCCCGGGGACCCGGCGACCATCGCCGCCCCGCTCGACTGGCTCGGCCTCAACTACTACTTCCCCCAGGTGGTGACGGCCGACCCCGACGGCCCGGCACCGCACGCCGCCTTCGTGCGCCGCGCCGACGTCCCGCGCACCGGCATGGACTGGGAGATCGACGCGAGCGGCATCGAGACGCTGCTGCTGCGCCTGACGAACGACTACGGCGCACGCAAGCTCTACGTCACCGAGAACGGCTCCGCCTTCCCGGACGTGGTCCGCCCCGACGGCACGATCGACGACCCGGAACGCCAGGACTACCTGGAACAGCACCTGGCCGCCTGCGCCTCCGCCGCCCGCAAGGGCGCCCCGCTCGCGGGCTACTTCGCCTGGTCACTGCTGGACAACTTCGAGTGGGCGTACGGCTACGCCAAGCGCTTCGGCCTCGTCCACGTCGACTACGCCACCCAGACCCGCACCATCAAGGGCTCCGGCCACCGGTACGCGGACATCGTCCGCGGCCACGGGGACCGGATACGGCGGGCCGCCTGACTCACCGGACCACCGTTCCGCCCGCCCCACCGCCCGAGGTCCGTATGCCACATTAGCCTCGTTAACGTCGTCAACGGTCATTCTTCATTGATGCAGGTAGCCAGGCTGTGTACGGTAGATGGCATGTCACAGACCCCGGCCATTCCTACGAACCCGTTGGTGACAGGTTCCGAGATCGCTCGGATCGCGGGTGTCACCCGGGCCGCCGTGTCCAACTGGAGGCGGCGGTACGACGACTTCCCCGCTCCGGCCGGAGGCGGGGCCAACAGCCCCCTCTTCGACCTGGCCGAGGTGCAGGCGTGGCTGAACAAGCAGCACAAGGGGCAGGACGTCACCGACGAGGTCCAGCTGTGGCAGGTACTGCGCGGAGCCTACGGCGACGACATCCTCGGCGGACTCGCGGACCTCGCGCAGGTCCTCGCCGCCCCCGGGGCCGAGGAGCCGGCCGCACTGCCGGCCCAGGCCGTCCGCCTGGCCCGCCGCATGGCGGAGGAGAGTTCCCCGGCCGACGTGGTGGACGGGCTGGCCGAGCGGTTCACGGAGTCCGTGCGGCGGGCCGGATCCGATCAGGTGACCTCGCCCCGCGTCATCCGCGCCGTCCGGCACAGCGCCGGTGACCTCGCGTCCGACGCGGTGCTGTTCGACCCGGCCTGCGGAATCGGCACCCTCCTCCTGACCACCGGGACGAACCGCGGCAGCAGGCGGTGCGGCCAGGAAGTGGACACCCGCAGCGCACGGTTCGCACGATGGCGGGCCGAGCTCGCGAAGCCGGCTCCCATCGAGGTCAGGCAGGGTGACTCCCTGCGCGCCGACCAGTGGCCGGACCTCAAGGCGGACCTCGTCGTCTGCGACCCGCCGGTGAGCGACGCCGACTGGGGACGGGAGGAACTGCTCCTCGACCCGCGCTGGGAACTCGGCACCCCCTCCAGGGCCGAGGGCGAACTCGCCTGGCTGCAGCACGCCTACGCGCACACCGCGCCGGGCGGCCGGGTCGTCATGGTGATGCCGGCGTCGGTCGCCTACCGCAAGGCCGGCCGCCGCATCCGCGCCGAGCTCGTCCGTCGCGGCATCCTGACCCAGGTCACCGCCCTGCCACCGGGCACGGCCGCCGCGCACGCCCTCCCCGTCCACCTGTGGCAGCTGCGGCGGCCCCGGACACCGGGCGACACCGCCGCCACCGTCCGTATGGTCGACCTCACGGCCAACGACCCGGACGGGCCCCTGGAGCCGCGCCCCGAGCAGGTCACCGAGGTCGCCCAGATCGACCTGCTGGACGATCTGGTGGACCTCACCCCGGGCCGCCACGTCGACGAGTCCCACCGCGACTTCGTCACCGAATACGACGCCCTGCACCGCGAGCTGGCCGAGCAGCTGCAACGCCTGGGTGAACTGCTCCCCACCCTGACCGCCGGTGAGGGACCCGGCCCCCTCGACGGGGCCAGTGTGAGCGTCGCCGACCTCGTCAGGGCCGGACTGGTCGAGTACGCCGACCCGGAACCGGTCTCGGTCAGCGACCAGCTCGACACGGACTTCCTCCAGGGCTTCCTGCACAGCGCCGCCAACAGCCGCCGCTCCACCACCACCAGCGGCACCTTCCGGTTCGACGGCAAGGGCGCCCGCATCCCCCAGATGGACATCGCGGCACAGCGCCGCTACGGAGCGGTCTTCGGCGCGCTCGGGGAGTTCGAGCAGCGGTCGCGGAGGGTGGCCGAGCTCAGCAGGCAGATCACCGCACTGGCGCGGGACGGCCTCGGCAACGGCGCCCTGAAGCCGGGCGACTGACAGGACGCGACGGCCGACGCCCCGGGCTCACCGGGGCAGGAACGGGCTGCCCTCCCCGCTCCACGACACCGCGAGTGCCTCCCGGGCCCTGGTGCACGCCACGAACAGCAGGCACCGTTCCCGCAGCAGATCGGACTCGTGCTGCAGAGCGTCCACGGAGGCCGGCGTCACCTCCCGTCCGAACGGCACCGCACCGGCCGTCACGCCCAGCACGGCGACACACCGGAACTCCAGCCCCTTCATGGCGTGCATCGTGGCGAGCCGCACCCCGTCCACGTCATGCCCCGGATTGTCCCTGACCCGCACCACCGGCACGCCGGCCGCACCGAGCTTGTCGTAGGCCTTGTCCAGCAGGACGTTGAACCGGGCGCACACCCCGATCTCCGAGGGGCGGATGCCCTGCGCCACCCAGTCCCGCACCCGTGCCACGAGCGCCGCCACTTCCTCCTGCTCCGATCCGTACCCGGTGACGTGAGGCCTGCGGCCGTGCAGCAATGAGCGGTAGCCGGCCAGCGTGTCGTTGCCGTCGCCGCCCAGGTCCTCCACGGTCACCGGGCTCAGGAGCCCGGTGGACCACGTCAGGATCTCCTCGGTGCTGCGGTAGTTGAGCCGCAGCCGGTGGGTGCGCCCGGTCACCGCGATGCCCAGCGAGCCGAGCGACACCTTCGAGTCGTAGATCCGCTGGTGCGGGTCGCCCGTGAGGAACAGGTCGTCGTTGCCGGGGGCCACCGCGCCGCGCAGCACGCGCCACTGCACGGGGTGCAGGTCCTGTGCCTCGTCCACCACGACATGGTCGTGCGTGGGTGTGGAAGCGGCCAGCAACTCGGCCGCCCGCGCGCACACCTTCAGGTAAGTGGTGCCCTGCCGGTCGCGCAGCATCGACTCGAACAGCTCGACGGCGGGCCACAGTTGCTCACGCCTGCCCGGTGACAGGGCGGTGCCCCGACCGCGCCGGGAAGCGGCACGGTAGTCGTCCAGGGTGCGCAGATCCTGTGCGAGCACGACGTGCCGGTACTCCTGGGCGAGGAACTGCTCGGTCCACGGCAGGCCGAGCTTCTTGACGACGCGCTGCCACAACTGCCGTTCCTCGCGGTCACCGACGGGGGAGGGGGCCTTGCCGTCGAGGCGGCTCACGACGCCGTGCGCGTAGGAGCTGACCGTCGTCACGTCCACCCGCTCCAGGAGGTGCTCGTCGCCGTCGAGGAGCAGGGCCAGGTTCTCGCGCAACGAGGCCGCCAGTGCGTTGGTGTACGTGGTGAGCAGGACACGGGTGCGCGGTGAGCGGCCGAGGAGATGCTGGACGCGGTGCAGTGCGGCGACCGTCTTCCCGGTCCCGGGACCGCCGGTGACCTGCACCGGGCCGCCGTAGGACACCCGGTGGGCGACCCGTCGCTGCGAGGGGTGCAGGAACACCCGCCAGGCCGCGAAGGGCTTCTCCAGGATGCCGGCGAGTTCCTCCGGCCCGGTGACCAGCGTGATGCGGCTGGTGGTGTTCGCGATCGCGGCGGCCAGACTCTCGTCCGGGTCGGGCCCGGCGGCGACCGGCCGCCGGACGGCGACCACGTCGCGGTAGACCTCCTCGGGACTGAACCCCTCGGCGAGGTACTGCAGCACCTCGAACTGGTCCTCCGGCAGCAGGGTGCCGAACGCCTCCAGCTGGGGCTTGTCGATGACGGTGCGCACCGCACGGAGCACCTGGTCGTCGAGGCCGAGCTCACGCAGCACCGTGTCCGAGTACCGGGTGAAAAGCAGGGAACCGGCAGCGGCGGCGGCCTTCTCCAGCTGCGGAGTCAACTGCTCGATCGCCACCACGTTGCGGACCTCGAGCGCCCTGGTCGCCGCGTTCGTCGTGTACAGCCGCTTGGCGGCCCAGGTGTAGGCGTCGTCGTGCCGGACGACGTTCACCAGCAGGAAGACGTCACTGCCGTCGTCCGGGGCGAGGACCACACCGCGCCAGAAGTCGTTGATGCGGATGGTTCGCATCCGTGTATCGCGCGCCTTCTCGACGGACTCCAGGTGCAGACCCTTGTCCGCCTGCAACTCGGGCACGGTGAGCTGCTGGAATTTGCGCATCGCCTTGCGCACACCGGCCTTGACGGGCTTCTCGAGAACGTCGTAGCTCTCCCAGAAGCTGTTGGCGAACGCAAGCTGCGGCACGTGTCCCCCCGACCCTGAATGGACCATCCGGGCCGATCATACGCATCGGGTGCACACCACTCGGCCGTCATCTCGCCGTGTGGACAGCCCTTGGGGTTATGTTGACATCATCAACGGATTGAACTTACCGTTTACTCGTGCAGCCCCGTCGTGAATGAGGTAGCGGGGTGTGTACGTGAACATCCAGCACTGCCCTTGGGGGGACCATGCACGCCCGTATCCGAATCGCCGCCGTCGTAGCCGCCGCCGTCGGCGCGCTCACCCTCACCGCCTGTGACACCGGCAGCACCGTCGTCGACAAGCCGAAGGACAACGCCGCCGCCCAGGCGGACAGCGGCAAGGACACCAAGAAGGAGAAGTCCGCCGCTCCTGAGGTCGCCAAGGTCGGCGACACCCTCACCCTGGAGGGCTTCGAGAAGGGCAGCAAGCTCGACGTCACCGTCGTCAAGGTCGCCGACCCCGCCAAGTCGGCCAATGAGTTCATGGAGCCCGGTGACGGCCAGCGGTTCGTCGGCGTCCAGTTCCAGCTCGTCAACACCGGCAAGGCGGCCTACAGCGACAGTCCGTCCATCGGCGCTAAGGTCGCCGACACCGAGGGGCAGCAGTTCGACGCCACCTTCGGGGACATCACGGCCGGGCCTTCCATGGCCTCCAACCTGAGGCTCAAGCCCGGTGCCAAGGGTCTCGGCTGGATCGTCTTCGAGGTTCCCGAGGCGGCGAAGGTCGACACCGTGCAGTTCACCATGGACACCGGCTTCGCCGACCAGACCGGAGAGTGGAAGCTGCCGTAGTCGGCCCGGGAGGTCGCGTCAGCCGTTCCGCATGCGCCGCGCGACCTCCCCGACGTCGGCGAGCAGCCCCGCCGGTTCCTGGTCCAGGTCGAGGGCGTGCTGGTGGATCAGGATGCCCGCGTGGCGCACCCGGTGGGCCGCGTGCGAGGCGTTGCCCTTCGCGTAGACCAGGTGTCCCGCGCTCAGGCCGAGGGCGGTGCAGTACGCCAGCATCTGGTACAGATCGGCGTCCGGGTAACCGCCCCGCTTCTCCGCCTTGTACTTCGCGTCCGCGACCGCGCACGGGATGCCGTCCGGCCCGTACAGCACGAAGTCCGGCCGCATGCGGATGGCGGCGGCCTCGTCGAGGTGGTGGCTGTCCTGGAGGCGGGCGGTGCGGCCCGACCCGCGCAGGGCCTCGCGCAGGGCGACGGTCACGAAGTCCTCGAAGAGCTTGTTCATGTCGAACAGGAACCCGTCGACGCGCAGTCCGCCGGGCCCGTGTTCCGGGGAGGCGTCCTGCAGCAGGGCCCGCGCCAGGTGCAGGGCGTGGTGGTAGCGGGAGTTGAGGCGGCTCGGACGCCACTCGGGCAGGGGCCGGCCGCGCACCGGCACCGTGACGTCCGCCAGCCGCGCCCGCTGGTGCAGCAGCCTCCGGCGCACCTCGCGCGGCACCCCGGGCAGCCGCAGCAGCCGCTCCACGGCCGCCCGCAGGATCCGGTTCTCCGCGATGTCCGTCGTGAACTCGTCGTACGTCACCTCCACCGGCAGCGTCGCCCCGAACCGGCGCCGTATCTGCTCGGCCTCCCGGATCCGCCCCCGCACGACCGTCGAGGTCTCCTCCGTCACCCGGTAACCCTGCAACAGCCCTTGCCGCAGGGCCCGGTCCACCTGCCGCTCCACCGCGTGCGCGAGCGCCGGCAACAGGTCCCGATGCTCGGCCACTTCGACCTCACCGTCCCGCCAGGCACCGGTGGGATCGAGGCCGTAGCCGAGGAGGAAGAAGAGACGGGCGACGGGCACCTTGGGAATGACACGGACCGTGAGCGGATCGTCGTGACCCGGCACCGTGAGCGTGACGGCCCCGACCTTGCTGCCCGCCCGCAGCGACCAGCGACCCGGTGAGTACGGGTCCGGCGCGGCGTCCACGATGCGCAGCTCCGCGAGCGCCCGCCCCACGCCGTCCGGCAGAGCCACGCTGACCGCCGGCGCGTGCTCGACGAGCTCGACGACCGGCGTCACCCCGACGACTCCCGCAGCGCCGCCAGCCCGTACCGCTTCTCGACGTCCACGCCCTCGCCGTAGTGGTGCTCCTCAAGCAACGGAAGGATCTTCGTCCGCCAGGTGCGCTCGAGGCCGCCCTCCCGGTACACGCCCTTCTTCATCAGGTACGAGGGCCCAATACGGAAGTCTGGGTCGTCGATCCGCGTGTTGAGCGCGTCGAGCAGGTCTGCAGGCTCGGAGTTCTTCCCTTCCCGCTCCAGCCACCGGCGCAACAGGCCGCTCGTCGGCTCGACGCGCGGCGACAGCTCGACGAAGGCGAAGCGCCGGCGCATCGCGGCGTCCACGAGCGCGATGGACCGGTCGGCGGTGTTCATCGTCCCGATCACGAACAGGTTCGGCGGCAGCGCGAAGTCGTCCCCCGAGTACGTCAACCGCACCGACTTGTTGCGGTACTCCAGCAGGAAGTACAGCTCGCCGAAGACCTTCGCGAGGTTGGCGCGGTTGATCTCGTCGATGATCAGGAAGTGCGGGATGTGCCGGTTGCCCTCGCGGGACGCGAGATCGGCGAGCTCGCGCAGCGGCCCCGCGGTGAGCCGGAAGGCCACCTCGCGGGTCTCCGGATCCTCCTGCGGCCGGAACCCCTCGAAGAAGTCCTCGTAGGAATAGGAGGGGTGGAACTGAACGAGCTTCACCTGCTCGGGGCCACCACCGAGAAACTCGGCGAGTTTGAGGGCGAGGTAGGTCTTGCCGGTGCCGGGCGGTCCGTAGAGCACGAGCTGCCGCTCGTCCCAGAGCAGATCGCGCACTTCCTCCAGCCACGCCGCGTCGTGCACGAGCAGGTCGGCGGCCAGCTCCTCCGTCGGTCGGGGCAGTTCCAGCTCCCGACGGGCCGTGAGGGCGGGGATCTCCACGCTGGGATCGCGGTCGGTGGCCTCGGCCTCGTCGATCAGGTCCTGGTCGCTCAGTCCGAGGCCGTCGATGAGGTCCTTGACCACGGTGAGGTCGACCACGTCGTGCTGGGCCGAGAGGCGCTGCTGCAGTTCCTCCGGCAACTCGTCGTAGGGATGCCCTTGCTCCGCCCAGTCCACCGGGCGGCGCAGATTGGACCGTCCGTCCTCGGAGTCGACCTGCTCGGCGGGTCCCGAGATCTCGCCGACGTGGAGTCGACCACCGGAGATCGTGCACATCGTGTCACCGGGCCGCATGCGGGAGAGGAACGCGTGGATGTCCTCGACCAGTTGCATCTTCTGGTTGTACGTGGCACTGGACGCGTAGTCCTCGTCGACGGCCGTGCGCAGCCTGTCCTTGCTGATGCCCTGCTCGATGCCCTTGCGCAGGTGACGGGCCGAGAGGGAGACCAGTCCTTCGGACAGCCACAGTCGTCGCACGAGGTCGAGGCCCGAGACGTTGGAGCCCCGCACCAGCCAGGCCCTGCTGCGTCCCCACCAGACCTGGTCGAGGTAGTCGGCGAGCGGATGCCCGTCGGCCGACTTCCATTCCTTCCACCCGTTGGAGCTGCGCCCGGCCAGGATCTCGGCGGCGGCCGACGGCGAGTTGCACTCGACGTCCCGGGTCGTCTCCAGCCGGCCCGGCCAGCGGGTGGACTCGACCAGTGCCCCCGCGGCGATCAGCCGTTGACGCAGCCGGTACGACGACTGCATGCGCTGCGGGAACGAGGGCACGACCTCCGTGCGGCCCGGCGACCCGGCCAGGACGACGAACTTCTGACTGCCGTTGGTGCCCTTGTCCGCGAGGAGCCGTCCCCGGGCCTCGGGCCCGCCGCCCGGCAGCCGCAGCCGGAACTCCGGGTACTGCGCCGTCCCGGAGGGGGATTCGTACTCCTCGCTCACGCCTGCTCCTCGTCCGTGGAGAGCCTGGACCGTCCTCCAGGACCCTATGCGTCGACCGACCGACGCCGCCGCTCGCGTCCGCGAAAGGCGGAGCCGTCGGTCATGTGTCCGTGTGCCGGCCCACCGCTGCCGTTCCCGGACCGGCCCCCAGGGCGGCCAGCAACGCGGTGACCTCCTCCAGCCGGGCCTGGATCTCGGCCGGGGCGGGTGGCAGTTCGTACGTGCGGTAGTGGCAGGCCGCGCTGAGCGCCACCCACGTCGTGCGGCACCGGCGCGCGGTGTCATGTCCCGCGTACCACTCCAGGCACAGCATGCGGTGCTTGCCGATCCGGGTCATCCGCGGGGTGACCTGCCGCCAGTAGGCGTCGAGGGCCTGCTCCAGGGCCAGGCGCAGCAGGACCGCGGCGGCACGGGCCCGCAGACCGGGAGTCAACGTCTGCGCGGTCCCCGCCGGAGGGAGCAGCAGCCGGCCGGCGTCGGTGACCAGGCTTTCCGGGGCGACCGTCATCGCGCACCCCCCGGGGTTCCCGGAGCCTGCGCGCCACTGCCCGGGGCGCCGGAGCGGAGAATGGCCGCCGCCAGGGCCTTGGTACGGGACACCAGCGCCTTGCGGTCGTCGACCGTGGGCAGCGACGTGTGCGTACCGGAGTTGAACGCCTCGATCAGTTTCCAGCCGCCCTCCCGGATCCCTTCGACGGCGTCGTGGGCGTTCCGCTTCCCGTCCCCCAGCAGGGCGAGGGCCGCGTACTCCTTGGTGCGCTCCAGGGACGCGATGCGCTTCTCCACCTCGGACAGCGGCAGTCCGTGCTCGTCGCGGAGCCGGCGGCGCGCCGTGACCAGACAGGCGACTTCGACAGCACCCCGGCACATGGCCGACAGCACGCGATCGGCCACGTCCTGGGGCACCGACGGGTCGAGCGAGATGGCCCGCGCTTCCGCGAGTGCCTGGTCGACGGGGTCGGTCACCGTTTCGACGCCCACCACGGAGTCGGTCTGACGGGTGACCCGCAGCACGGTGGCCCGGATACCGAGGTGGGAGATCGCCTGCTGAAGCCGGGTGTCGTGGGTGAAGACGATCACCTGGCGGTCCTTGGCCACGGCGTCGAGCACCCGGGCCAGTCCCTCGACCTTCTCCGGATCCATGGACTGCACGGGGTCGTCGATCACCAGGAAGCCGAACGGGCTGGCCTCGTGCGTGGCACGCGGCAGGAACAGCGAGAGCGCCAGCGAGTGCAGCTCGCCCTGACTCATCACGCTGTAGGCCGGTGCGGTCATGTCGTCGACCGTGACGCCCAGTTCCACCCTGCCGCGGCCGGGAGTCCCGGCCAGGGTGACGGAGCCCAGCGTGACGCTGCTGTGCTCGCACAACTGCTGCCACACCTCCTGCGAGCGCTCGGCGAAGGGACGCAGCCGCTCGTCCCGCAGCTCGTCGATGACCTTCCGCAGCCAGGCGCGCGCCTTGGTCATGTGGGGGCGACGGGCGCGGGCGGCCTCGGCCGCTTCCGCCACGGCCAGCCAGTCCGTGAGCCGCACGGCCATCGGCTGCCACTCGCCGTCATGGTCGGCCAGTCGACGGAGTGATTCATCCCGCACCTGCCGACACGCCTCCTCCAGAGCGACAGCGGCCCGCTCCGCCTGGCCGGCCAGGTCCGAGGCGTCGGTGATGCTCCGGCACCGAGCCCACTGCCGCCAGAGCTCGGCGAGCGGCGAGTCGTCCGTCTGCAGCCACACCGGGACGGGCTCGATCACGTCGTGGAGGGCCTGCCGGGCCTTCGCGGCTTCCTGCAGAGCGGCCTCCGCCTCGACCGCCTCACGCTGCAACCGCTCCACCTCGGCCCGGGCCCGCTCGGCCCACACCTGGTCGAGCTGTCCGGCGTTGCCGCACACCGGGCAGTCCGGGGACTGGGAGCGCCGCCGGTGATCCAGCGCCGCCTCCAGCAGATTCGCCAGTCGCCGGGCGTCCTCCGCACTGCCGTGCCGGGCATCCTCGGCACGAGCCGCCGTCTCACGCAGTCGCGCGACGGCACCGGAGACCTCGCGCAGTTCGGGACCGGTGAGACCGGCCCGTCGCCGCAGCCCCGCCAGTTCCACCTCGACCGAGGGAGAGCGGCTCGCGAGCAGCGCCCGCACCCTGCTCGTCTCCGGCCGGGTTCCGGACAGTGCCTCGACCGCGTCCCGGGCCCTCGGGTCGTCCAACTCGGCCAGTTCGCCGCGTAGTCGTTCCGTGCGCTGCTTCTCGTGCTTGTCGGCCTTCTCGCACTCGCTCACGGCGTCCTTGACGCGTCCGTCGAGCTCGGCGAGCAGCTCCAGGCCGAGGAGCTTGAAGAAGGCGTCGTGCAAGTCGGAGAGCGTGCCGTTGATCATCGAACCGAGTTCGCTGTACGGCAGGAAGGGCCGGGCGAGGTCGAGCGCGTCGGCGTCGACGATCTCGCCCAGCTTCCGCTCCGAGCCGTCGGACCCTTCGGCGCGCGTG
The DNA here is from genome assembly GCF_052246875.1 of Streptomyces sp. GDS52. Lineage (NCBI taxonomy): Bacteria > Bacillati > Actinomycetota > Actinomycetes > Kitasatosporales > Streptomycetaceae > Streptomyces > Streptomyces sp. GDS52. The sequence goes on along the minus strand of NZ_CM125966.1, from coordinate 704,277 downwards.
CGCGCATCGTCCACCTTGGCCCCGTACCAGGTCCGGCGCACGGTGACGGGCTCGCCGTGTTCGCCGACGCTCAGTTCGACGGACACCTCCGGCACCACGTCGGGGCTGTGCAGGTTGCGCCAGCCCTGCTTCCAGTCACCGGTCCGGCGCTTCTCCCAGCGGGAGTTGCGTCCGGTCAGGGCCGTTTCCGCGGCCTCGGCGAAGCTCGACTTGCCGGAGCCGTTGGGCCCGGCGACGACCACCAGCCCGGGGCCGGGCGGCAGTTCGAGCGTGGTACGCGGGCCGATGCCGCGCCAGCCGACGGCGGTGATGGAACGCAGTTGCACCGGCCCGGTCCGGCCCTCGCTGCTCCTGGCGCGCTCGTCGGGCAGCAGTTCGCGCAGTCGGGACCGCGTCTCCGGAATGAGATCCGATCCGTCGAGCCGAGCGAGGAGTAACTCCCGCACGGAGGGCGGGGGACCGGCGGGGGAGTCGACGGAATTCTGCGGTGGGTCGATCACGAACTGTTCCTTCCACGGCAGTGCGAGATGAGACGCACCTGAGAGTGACGGGCGAGTGTTACCGCAAGAAGAGTGACGTAGCTTTGTGAGCTCTGTCAACAGGTTCAAAGGAATCCAGATGAATCGAAAACGTGTACACGTGAAGGGTTCTTCGGCGGATAGGACGCTCATGCACGTCAGGGTGGGAAGCGGAGAACAGCTGGTGTGTCTGACGATCGGCGGTCGACTCGGAGCAGCGTGTTCCCGATCCGCGCGACCGCCCGCTCGGGATGCGTAGCGGTGTCGATGCCGAGGACGCGGATCGTGGAGAACATGCCCTGCGGACCGCTGATCCCCAGCGAGCGGTGGGCACGGCCGCCGGACCGCGGGTGCACTGTGACGGCGCTCGCCAAAGGACAGGAACGGTAGCTGGTGGCATGGGTGAGCGGTTGGTGGACATCGGCTGCGCTGACGCCGTGGCGGTCGTAGTGCTTGTCCTTGGCGTCCACGGGCAGCAGCGAGCGGGCGGAGCCGTTCCGGCCGGGGAGTCCGAGCAGCACGTCGGGCCGGAAGGCGGAGGTGTTCCCAGGCCTTTGCGAACGGTGATTCCGGTACCGCCGTTGCCGGGGACGCCCCGGCCGCCGTGTCGGGCGGCTGCTTCGGCGGCTACGACCACGATCGCCACCGCCGCAAGGCCCGCGCCCTGGGCATCACCCCGTCATCGCCCGCCGCGGGCAGCCTCACGGCCCGTGCTGGGCGTCCACCGGTGGCTGGTTGCACGCGGCCTGTCATGGCCGCACGGTTTCCGGCACCTGAGGACCCGTTGGGAACGCCGGGGCGACACCCACGGCGCCTTCCTGCAGTCGGCGGTCTGCCTCCTCCTGCGCCGACGCGTTCGAGCGCTCCGTCAGAACCTCTTGGCCGTGGGTGTCGCGTGTCCAGCCCGGGCGCGCACGGCCGTCAGGTCGAGCCCGTCGCCACCTTCGTGATCTTGTCCAGGATGGTGGTGAGGGGGCGCACGGCCCTGAGCATCTCGTCGAGGACCTGACTGAAGGCCCGTGACCGGTCCGCTTCCGTCTTGTACGGGCCGTCGTCGCCGGGGGCCAGCACGTCCTGGCAGATTCGGCCCTGCCGGGCGATCTCCCTCAGGGACCCGGACCAGGACTTCTGCAGGTTCTCGTCCGGCACGGGGAAGTAGGCCAGCGCGTCGTCGGCTCGCGTCGCCAGGGCCCCGCAGAGCCGGCTGAACTTCTCGTTGTCCAGCCTGATCGTGCCGTTGTCGCGCGGCTTCTGCTTCCCGGCGGCGGTGAGTGCGTCGCTGAAGTCTTTGACGGCGTCGGCGATCCGCTCGTAGTGCGTCAGACCGCCGTGGCCGAGCCAGGCCAGCGCCTGCCACTCACGGATCTTCGCCCTCCTCGCCGTCGGCGAGGAGTCGACCAGATCGCCGACCATGTCGCCCGGAGTGTCGACCGACACCGATGCCCTGGCCGGCTTCGCACCGGACGAGGTCTCGTGCGCCGCCACCGTGAGCAGTGACGCGGAGACGGCCAGCACGAGGACCATTCCCAAGGAGAACAGCCTCGGTCTTCGCGGCCTGGGCACGACGGGATGCGGGGGTGGCATTTGCGCCCGGCCCGGTGTCTCGTCCGGGTGATCGGCCAGGGCCGGCCGTATGGGCGACCCGCGCCGCAACCGTCGTACGCCCCACCCCACCCCGGCACCGACCAGCCCCGCGCACCCCGCGAGGAGGATCGTCGGGGCCAGGACGGTCTGGGCGATCGGGCCGAGGTAGACCAGGCCGACGGCCGGCACCCAGTGGCACTGGTCGGTCATGACGCTGTACCGGCCGAGGCAGCCGTCGGCCGAGGAGAGGACGAACAACCCTGCGAAGCCGAGAAGTTGGGCCACCGCAGCCGCCAGCAGGGCACGGGGGAGCCAGAAGTGCCGGGAGACGGCCGCCACGGCGGCAGCCGTGAGCAGGCTCGAGGCGAGGACGGCGCCCATCATCATCCAGGTGTGGAAGAAGCTGTACGCACCGGCGCGTTCCGCCCAGGATCCGGGGCGGCGGCCGTGCTGGACGTACCCTGCCGCGAGCAGCCCCGCCCAGCACAGCGCACCGCCAGCCAGGCCGGCCACGAGTGTCCGGCGGACACGCAGTCTCGGCGTGCCCGTGTACGCCCAGACCCCGAGCGGGAGGAGCCACAGAGCGAGGGCAGCGGCCTCGACCGGGATGTTCTTCGTGAGGGCCGCGAGGGTGGGAAGCAGCGTGACGACGGCCGACAACTCCAGGGAGTAGGCCTGCCACGTGTCCGGGTACACCGACGTGACCTGATCGCGGATCACCTCGGTCCGGTTGTGCAGGCCGACCGCGAGGTACTGGCCCGACCGGTACCACCAGTGCAGCCCGGCCCCCAGTACCGCCACCACGACCAGCAGGTTCAGCAGGCCCGCCGCCCGCCGCGCCCACCTGCGCGGCAGGGCGAGCGCCAGCCGTGTGCACTGTGCCGACCACACCGCCGCGACCGTCGCGGCGAGCAGCAGGCCGAGCAGGAACCAGGGTGCGGGGACCAGCCACTCGTTGCCGTGCCTGCCGCGCACAAACTCGCCCAGGACCAGGCCGCAGCCGAGCCAGATCCCCGTCCGTACGCCGGACTCGCCCCGCTCCGTGCCCTGGGAGGCAGCCACCGAACGTGCCAGCGCGAACCAGAGCATCGGCGCCACGAAAGCAGCCGTGCACCATGCGGCGCCGGTGTTCGTGGACAGCCCCGGCACCACCAGCAGCGCGTTGACCAGCAGTGTGGCGCTCACTCCGACAAGGAACATGGACAGTGCGCCCACCCCTGACAGCCGGGTGCGGTCGGCGAGCACGCGGCGCCGCTCGGCCCACGTCGGGTGCGTCCGCAGCAGCGCGGTGACACGGCGCACCGATGCCGCCACCGTGCCGGGCGGGTCCCGGTGCTCCCATGCAGCGGGCGACGCGCCGTAGTCGACGGCCCCGGCGTCGGCGTGCAGTTCGCGGCGGCGCAGCAGGTCGGCGCGGGCCAGGTGCACCAGGCCCACCAGGACGAGACCGGCCAGCAGGGAGTACGCCAGTGCTGACGCGACCCCGGGCCAGAACGGTGAGTCGTTCAGGCCGAACAGGCCCTCGAAGAGCATGCGGCCCTCGTGGTACAGGTAGGGCAGCAGCGCGAGCACCACGAACACCCGCCACAGCGCCGTACTGGCGGAGGCGAAGTCCACGTCGCGGTTGCGGACGTGGGCGAGCTCGTGCAGGACGACCGCGTGGAAGCCTTCCGGGTCCGTGCTGCACCGCACCAGCAGGCCGGCGTGCAGGCACACCGTGTAGTGCCCGAACCGTCCGTACACGACGGCACCGGCAGTGGTCCGGGCCGGGTCCACGCGGAACGCCAGGCCGTAGGTGATGCCGGCGCGGGCGCGCAGCCCGGCGAGCTCGGCGGCCAGCGTGCCGTCGGGGTCCACGTCCCCGACCGGGACCGTGCGGTGCCTGAGCTCGCGCAGCCGTGGCGTCCACCAGTACACCGCCGCCGCGACCGCCAGCAGCAGCAGCGTCGCGACCATGCCCTTCCAGTGCTCGACCGTCGGTACCCCGGACATGCACTTCGACAGTGCCGCGGAGCTGCGCACGGTGATCAGCACGTTGTCCAGGTTGCGGCCGTCGGGGTCCAGCCCGGCCGCGAGCAGACAGCCCAGCGGGTCGCCCGGGCTGTCGTTGGGCCTCGGCGCCAGGACGGTGTCCAACATGCTCACGCTGGACGCCGTCACGACGGTCATCAACAGCGCGAAACGGGGACCGGTGTCGGCGATGCCGCGCCACCGGGGTCTGTCCGGTACGAAGGCCGCCACGTCGACGGGCGCGTTCACCGCGTTCACGAATCGGTGCCGGAGGCCGGCCGGTTGTCCTCGCTGCCCGTCTCGGCGCTGCCGGAAGCCCCGTCCGCCCGCGGATCCGCCGTCGCCAGGTGGGCCACCACCGCGTCCGCCAGCGAGGTCGCCTCGTCCGTGTCGATACCGCGCTCGGTCGCGTGCCTCAGGATCTGTGTGTGTACGAGGGCGAGCTGGGCGCGGCCCAGCTCGGGCAGGGTGAGCGGGGCAACGGCGGCGCCCCGGCGCAGGACCCGGCGCAGTCCGGAGCGGCCCCGTTCCACCAGGCCGTCGGCGGCGGCGTCGAGGGCGCGCCGGGCCACCTGGTCGAGGACGAGCCACACCACGGCGGTGACCAGGGCGGTGGCCTCGGCCAGACCGAAGCCGAGGGGTTCCCTGCGGGGTCCCCGGCCGACGAGGACCCGGACGGCCTCCTCGTCGTCGAACCGGAACAGCCCCTCGACGAGGGGCAGCTCGTGCGGCGCGCACTCGGTCACCACCGCACGCACCACGTCCCGTACCTTCGTCGTTCCGACCTCGTCGGTCACCGCGAACCCCCCTGTACCGAACACCTGTTGAGGTTCATGGCAACACAGTGACACCGTCGGTCGCCACCCCGTCGCTCACCACGGGAAGCCGGCGTCGGCCTGAGCCGGTGGCCGGTTCCCTGACATCCGGGGAACCGGTACCCCTCTACTGCACCGGGCCCCGCAGTCTGATCGGTGTCCGGTCGCGCGTTCCGTCCAGGACCGTGTGGTCGATGGAAGGCCGGGCTCGGGGCGTTGCCGCGGTGAGAGTGATGACACCACGGTCGCTCAGAGCGGTCTGCCACTCGCCCGGCCGGGGCCGGCTACCGCGCTCGCCGGCGGCCTGCGCGAAGAGCCTCCGCACTCCGTCGTTCTGGCGCTCGTTGAGGCATCCGGGGACGAACTGCAGGTCCTGACCCGGTAGGACGTACGGCTGTTGGGAGACGATGCGCCCCGCCACCAGAGCGGTCTTGTAGGCGTCCGTGTCCACCGTCGCGTCGGTGGAGGGCGCCAGCGGGTCGTTCCAGTCCGGAGTGGCGGCCTGGGCCTGGACCGCCGCGCGGCCCACCCGGCGGAAGCCGTCGCAGTCCAGGAAGTGAACGGCGGGCGCGGGGGAGAGGGACCACAGGACGTTGGCCTGCGAGATGTCGCCGATCACGAGTCCGGCGTCGTGGAACCAACCGATGGCCTCGACGCAGGCCAGCGCGAGAGCCCTGCGCTGCTCCGGGGGCGGCTGCGTAACGTCCTGCCAGGCCGGTTTGGGCGGCCGGATCAGGTACTGCAGCTCGAGGAGCTTCGCCGCCCCCGTCGCGGTGCGCCACGTCATGTGGGCGGGGGCCCGCCTCATGAGGAAGCCGAGCGTCCGGCCGCCCTCGACCACCCGGCACAGGGGCCATGCGGCAAGGGCGTCGAGGCGGCTCCGGTCCGCCTGGCCGAGGCCCTGCCGCAGCCCGACCAGGTCGGCGAGGGCGGTACCGTTGACCTTGGACGGGTCCTTGTACTCCTTGTACAGGAGCGGACCCCCCGCGGTCGCGTACACGTCACCCTGGCCGCCGCTGCCGACCCGTTCCCCCAGGGCGAGCGACGACCGTGCGACGTCGGCTCCGTCCTCCGCGCTCACTGCGACTCCTCCCACACGCAGATGACGGTCCGGTCGTCGTCGTAGGACTTGGCCCGTGTCTGCGCCTGCCACAGGAAGTCGGACAGCGAAGGCACTTCAGGCCGGCCCCACGCGTTCGCGAGGTGCTGGGCGAACTCGGGGTCCTTCTGGGTGAGCGGGTTGGTGATGCCGTCGGTGCCCAGGAGGAGGACTTCGCCCGGTTCGGTGCGCAGCAGTTTGGCCTTGACGCTGCGATAGGCGTGCGGAAGAGCCTCGGTACGGGTGTCCAGGAGACTTCCGTCGTTCACCGGATTGCCCTGTTCCCACCGGCCCTCCCGCAGCACGAACAGGCCGCCGTCCCCCACGCTGAACAGCACCCGCTCGCGGATGCGGGCGTCGGTCGGCACCAGCAGGACATGCAAGGTGGTCGCGTGATCCTGACCGATACCCAGGTCACTGACAGCGCGTGCGACCGCCTTGTTGGCGATCCCGCAAAGCTGTATCTCCTCCTGAGCGGTCAACGCTGCATGGATGCTCTCCGCCTCCTGGTCCAGATAGAGAGCCGTCTGGCGAATAACGAGGTGCGAGCCGATGTGCGAGCACTTCGCGGAGCCCACCCCGTCCGCGATTGCAAGCAGGAGGAACTCGGCCTCCGGAGGTCCGACCCGCGTCACCACCATGGCGTCCTGACGGCAAGTGCCCTCCCAATTGTGGGAGTCACCACGCACCGACGTGGCTCGCACTGTCAACCGTCCGACCTGGGCGCCGTCCAGCAGTACTGCTGGGGTGAATGCCGCGAACTCGTCACCGTCCCGTACGGAGGGACATTGCAAAGGATGGGGCGGATAGCTGGGAGGCCGTTGGCCGACGTGCGCCGGCTCCCTGCGCAACAAGGTGCTTTCAGGTTTCGAGAGGGATACAGGCGACATGAGGTGCTCCCTCACCGGAGGCGCAGGCTGCTCCGTGGAAGCGGGGCCGCGCATGCGCGTGTCGTGGAAAGTGATGCCGTCGGGTAGGCCGAGGTTTTCGTCAAGACCGTGACCGTGGGTGGTTCCGCCGCCGCTCGTCACATCATCGCGGGTTTCTTCGTGACGCATCGGGGCGCTCACAGCTTGTCCAGGGAGAGGCTGGTGAACCCGGGCACCTGCTCGTCCACCTGGAGCTGGAAGCCCTCCCCGCCCTGGGCGGCCATGCTGGTCGCCGAGTTGACGATGGACCGGGTGAGGCTGGAGGCGAACTCACGCAGTGCGACGGCCGGGGAGATGGAGTCGTCCTTCTGGATGAACGCCTTGAAGTTGGCCACCTCGGTGATGGTCGCGGCGTCGGCGTCACTGATCCCGAACGCGATGATCTTCGGTGCGTAACGGAACGCGTTCAAGTCGTTGAGCGCGGTGCGCCAGCCCTCGTCCGTGGGGATGCCGTCGGAGAGGAAGAACATCACGGGCCGGTACACGTCGTGGCCCTCCGCCTTCAGCGCGGCGACGTCCTTCTCGATGGTGTCCTTCAGCAGCCGGAAGGCGGCGCCGAAAGAGGTCACGCCGCCCGCCGACAGGGACGGCAGCTGCGTCAGCTCGCTCAGGTCGGCGAGCGGCTGCAGCACGGAGGCCTGCGTGGAGAAACCGATCAGCGCGAAGCGGGTCTTGTCCGCGACGCTCGGATTGGTGCTGATCTCGTGGTGCAGTTCGGGCAACGCAGAGTTGATGGTGTCCACGCCGTCGCCGGCCATGGAGCCGGACTCGTCGCACACCACGTAGAAGGGGAGGAGCTGCATGGGTTGGTTCTCCTGAGCTGATGAGACGGCGTGGCCGTCAACGGGTGTAGAAGTAGATCTCCAGGTCGGCCGAGCCCGAAGGGCCGCCGCTCCAGAAGTTCCGCGTCGTCGCTTCGGTGAACATGTCCGGCCGCGCCTTCCGCAGGGCCTTGTTCACCTCCCGTGCGTATGCCTGGCCGTCACCGGGCTCCGGTGCCTGGCCGAAGGTCAGTACGAAGGCGGCTTCGCGTCCCCGGTAGCGGGTGGTGGCGGCACGGAGCTGTTCCACCATCCGCGTGGTGTCGCCGACCGCTGCGGTCAGATGGATCTTCACCGGCTTGCGCGCCACCGACCGCGGTCCCGTCGGCGTCGGACTCGGTTCGGGAGACGGCGTGGCATCGGCCGACTTCGAGGGACTGGCGCTGGCCTGCGCGGCGAGCGGATCACCGCGGTCTCCCATGGACACCAGGGCGAGCACGAGCAGCATGTCGGCGAAGAGCCACCCGGCCAGGTGAAGCGGCGTGAACCGGAAACGCCTCTTCAGCGGGCTCACCGGTCCGGTCCGATCCCGGCCCGCAGCTTCTCGGCCTGCCGCAGCTCGCTCTCCGCGCGCCGTTGGGCCGCCTCGGCACCCGCGCGTGCCGTCTCCGCCTCGCTGCGTGCCGTCTCTGCTTGGCCCCGCGCGGCCTCCGCCTCGATCCGCGCCGCCTCCGTCTCACGGAGCGCCCGCTCCAGGGCGTCGGTGACCGCGACGAAGCGGTCCGTCGCCTCCTGAACGGCCCGGCTACGAGCCTCGATACCGAGCAGGGCCTCCCGCGACGCCTCGGCGGCCTCGCCGGTTCGGTCGGCCACCGTGCCGAGGTCGTCGAGCAGGCGTCCGTTGACATCCGCCACGACCTCGATGCCGGTGGTGAACCCGCGCTGGGAGGCGGCCAGCACGGTCAGCGACTCCTCGACCTGCCGGGCCGCATCCGACAGCGCGCCGCGCACGCGGTCACCGTTGTCGCCGACCGCCGTCTCCAGCCGGTCCGCCGCACGGGACAGAACGTCGCGCATGTCGTCGCCGGCCGTCCTCAGGTCCTCCACCGCCTTGTCCAGGACACCGGTCTGCCCGCTGACGGCGTCGGCCAGTCGGCGGCCCGCCTGCGTCAACGGGTCCTCCAAGCCCTGGACGGTGGCCTGAATGGCCGTGCCGCTGTCCCGGACGGTCTCCTCGATCCGCAGCACCACCTGCTCGATCGGCCGTACGTACGCCTCCGCCTGGACGAGACGCTGCTCCGCCTTGTCCGCGGCCTCGCTCACCAGCTCGGCGGCTCGACTGAGCGCCTCCTGCGTGGTGATGGCCTTGGTGTGCATCCGCTGCAGCCGACCGGCCGCCGAGTTGAGCTCCGCCGCGAAGCGCTGGGGCGAGGCGAACCGGTGCTCGTTGAGCGAGAGCTGAGCACGCGTGAGGACCGGGACCAGACGGGCCAGAGCCGTACGGGCACGCTCCCCTGCCTGCTCCTCGCGATGCTCCGCGCGCGTGCGCCGGTAGCCGTGCACGGCCGTGAGGACGAACAGCATCACCAGGGCCAGGCACCCGCCCACGGCGACATGGCCGAAGCGGTACGCCCCGCTCAGGTGTCCGTCGAACCCGGACTGCCACAACTGCAGGAACGGTCGGCCGGCGGCCTTGGGGTCGTCCCCGGTGAGTGCCCCGTAGGCACTCGACGCCTGCCACAGACCGAACCACGTGAAGAGCAGAGGCAGGAAGACCAGGGCCCCCAGAACCCAGTCCAGCACCGAGTCAAGCCCTCCGCCCCGACCGGTGTCCACCGGTTCGGCGATGCTTTCGGGCCGGGCGAAGTGGGCCATCAGGTCGAGATCGGCCCATGCGTTGAGAGCTTCTGCGTCGGTGGAGTCGAGTGCCCGCGCCAGGGCGCGCAGTTCTTCGGCGCGTGGGGCGAGCGCAGGGTTCTGCGCCGCGTCCTCGAGGTGACGTGCGGCCACCCCTTTGTCGAGTTGTGTCCCGGTGAACATTCCCCACCCTTGCCCGGTGAAGCCGGGACTTTGTGCAGATCGGAGCGCGACGGGGAGAGGGCGGTGGCGTGCCACGTACACCCCTGCCGCGCAAACGAAGTGACGGAGATTTTCACATCTCCTTCACTGGTCGGGCAATACTAGACGACGATCACATGGTGTCGGCGGCGTGGTGCAAGACAGTTACGCAGGTTGTTGTGATAGGGGGCGCTTATTGAGCGGCGACGGCAGGAGGGGGCTGGCGCTGTTGGCCCCTCACGCTGTTGCCGATCAGATGGTGGCGTATGCGCGTTAGCGATGTCAACAGGCTGACGTGTCACTTGCTTCTAGGTGTGTGTACTATCGCGGGTGCGTGTCACCGAGTGTGAACGACGGTGTCGGACATCCGGTGGAACGTGCATACGACAACGTGCGACTGACTCTCTGTCGACTCTCGGTAGTTCGGCATTAAGTGTCTCCGCCGGTCAGGGGGCTTCGTCGAGCTGCTGAGGCCTGCCCGTACGGACGGGCCACAGGCCGCCCGCGCCGGATCGCTCGGTGGCCATGAGGGCGTTGACAACAGGGGGGTACATGATTCATCAGTGCGATCCGTGTGAGCAGGCGCTGTCCGCCGGACAGGCTTCCGCAGCGCGAGGAGGGGCACCGTGCCGGTGAACCTCCCCGCCCGCATCGGCCCCTACCGGCCGACCCGTCACCTCGGAACCGGCGGCATGGGCACGGTCTACTACGCGACCGACCCCGAGAGCGGGCTCCCCCTCGCCGTCAAGGTCCTGCACCAGGACTTCGCCGCCGACCCCGCCCACCGGGCTCGCTTCCGGCGCGAGACCACCACGCTCCGCAAGGTCACGGGCCCCTATCTCGTCCCGCTGGTCGCCGCCGACCCCGACGCTCCCCTGCCCTGGCTGGCGACCGCCTACGTCCACGGCAACACCCTGCACCAGCACGTCCGGGACACCGGGGCCATGGGCCCGGACAACCTGCTGACCTTCGCGGCGGCCGTCGCCCACGCCCTGGCCTGCATCCATGACGCGGGGGTCGCCCACCGCGACCTGAAGCCGACGAACGTGCTCCTCGCCGCCGACGGACCGCGCGTCGTGGACTTCGGTATCGCCCACCACCTGGACGCCACCGCGATCACCGCGACCTCGGTGATGACCGGCACCCCCGGCTGGATGGCGCCGGAGCAGCTCACCGACGGCACCACCCTCCCGGCCTGCGACATCTTCGCCTGGGGCCTGCTCGTCGCCTATGCCGCAGCCGCCTTCCACCCCTTCGGAGCCCCCACGGGGATCACGCACCGCATCGTCAGTGCCGCGCCCTCACTCAGAGGCGTGCCCGACGCCCTGCTGCCCCTCGTGCGCGAAGCCCTGGACAAGGAGCCCGGACGGCGCCCGAGCGCGGCGGAGGTCGCCGAGCGGACGGCCGCCGTGTACGGGCCGACGGGCACCGCGGTCTTCCCGACCATCGCCTACACGCGGTCCCTCGACCGCACCCCGGGGCAGACCGGCGTCGACACCGGCACCGGTGTCACCGTGCCCTTGGACCGCGAGCGATGGAACGTCCCCCTGCCCGCCGGGCATCCCGCCGAGGAGGCGCCTGCCGGGGGAGGACCCGCGGGTGACGCCCCCGCTGTTCCGCCGGTGTCCCCGGAACCTTCGCCTTCGGCCCGTTCGGAGGTGTCCGGAGAACCGACGCCGCCGGTGACCGCGCGGACCGGACCGCCGGTTCCCCCGCCTCCCCTCCACTCGCCGGTTCCCGCACCGCTTTCGGCTCCCGGGGCGTTTCCTGCCGGGCCCTCACCCGGCAGGCGCCGTACACGACGGCGGTTCCTCTATGTGCTGGCCGCCGCAGTCGTGAGTTTCACCGTCGGGGGCCTAGCGGCCGTCCTGACCGCCGGCGACACCGGGACGGGAGCCACCGACCGGAACACCGTCACCGACACGACGGCCGAGCCGGAACGGACGGCACCGAGCCCGGACGCGACCACCGAGACTCCCGCCGCGGACGAGTCGCCGAGCGCGCAGGAGGCCACTGCAGAAGAGGAACAGGAACCTGTGCCGGTGGACGTCTTCGGCGGCCTGCGCATCACCGTTCCCGCCGACTCGGAGCTGATGCTCCAGTCGAGCGACGAAGAGGCGGACCCCGGATACGGCTGGCCCTCGGGACCGACCGTCGCGACCAGGGTCGACTTCTCCCTGCAGGACGATCCCGGCACCGGCGTACGCATCCTCTACTCCCCGGCCCTGACCCTCGACCAGATCCGTGAGGGCCAGCTCGACTCCGGCCCCATGTGGTCCACCGAGAGCGAGGACGGCTTCAGCTCCACCGAGGAGTCGGTGATCTCGGTGAAGGAGCGGGCACTGGCAGGCATCGGCGGCAAGAAGGCCATGCACTGGACCATCGGCACCGACGTGCTCCCCGACTACGACGGCTCCCGCAGGAACAGCCACCGCGTGTGGTGGCTGCCGTACAGCAAGTACCTCCTCTACACCTACGGCAAGCACGACAAGTCCACCGACGCGGCAGTGGACGAACTGACCAAGGGGATCGGCTTCGAGGCGACGAAGATGCCGCGCGACTGCGCGGACGCCGTCGTGGCCCTGGACCAGGCCGCAAGGAGCGGTGAGACGGCGGACGACCACGGCAGTCTCGCCAACTGCCGGGAGGCCGCGGTGAACGGGGCCGAGCAACTGGACCCGGGGACGGTGGACACCGAGAGCGAGGCCGCGTGCGTCGCCCTTGCCGAGGCGCACAGCGGATACGGAGCCAACCTCTACTACGACCAGGCCAAGGCGTACAAGGAACTGCGCCCGTGGTGCGACCTCCCCGGAGCCGTGGGCACCCCGCGCCTGCCGGCCTACTGAGGGCAAGGACGAGGTTGCCGGTCCGCAGTCTCCCGTTACCGGGCGTCTCCGGGCTGCACCCGGTGCCGCGCCGCCCCGGGCCCAGGCGCGAAGGCTTGCGTCGGTGGGGGGCCGGGAGTTCACCGAGGCGCGTCCCGCGTCGCTTCTCCGCCCGCCGGAGAGGACCCCGGCCGCCGTCCCGCTCCGCCTGTCACACCTCGCTGGCCCGGTCCCCGGACCGCGCGCCCGCATCACAACCAGTCGTCGTACGCCTCATCATCCGCACCGGGCTCACGAAGCACCACGACGAGTTGCACCGGAGTATCGGTGTCGTCCTGTTTCACGCCCACGAGGAGTTCTTTGCCGGTGACCATCCATGCACGGTGCTCGATGTAGGAGTCCGCGTCCGTGACCTCGCCCTCCGGTTCCTCCAGTCGCTCCCCGAGGATTCCGGACCGGAGCTGTGCCGCGACCTCCGGGATCTTCGCGACGGCGACGGCACAGAGGTCGTCCAGGTAGGCGTCCGGGTCCGGCCTGTCGTCCTCGACCTCCTGGAACCACAGGGTGAACTCCACCTCGACCGGATTCTCGCCCTGAATCCACACGCGGGCGTCATCACACTGCCACGTGGTGGCCCAGCTCTTCGACGCCTGGAACCGCTGCCACGGCAGGCGTGGCGCTCGACGTGTGATGTCGCGCCGGATACGGAGCTCAGCGGCCCGTGCCCTGCTCGCCGCTTTCGCCCCCTCGGGGTGGAAGCGACGGACAGGCCGGTCACAGGCCCATGACGACCACACGGTCCCCGCACAGCTTGCGCAGGTCGTCCTCGTCGGAGGTGAAGACCGTGACCGGCCCCGGCTGTCGCAGAGCGACGGCGGCCAGGGCCGCGTCGATGGCGTACTTGTGGCCGTGCAGGCCGGCTTCCTTGAGCAGCCCGATCGCGTCCTCGGCGATGTCCTCGGTCACCGGTTCGACGTGGACACGGGAGAGAGCCCAGTGCCAGGCCGGGATATAGGTCCGTACGTCGTACGCCTCGATCAACGTCATCGAGGTGGTCATGACACGGATGCCGAGCCGGTGGGCGTCCTTGATGCGGATGCCTGTCCGACGCTCGCCCCGTACCCAGCGGGACAGACCTTCGCAGTCCAGAAGGTATACCGGGTCCCCCGTCATGCTGCCGCCCGGCGCTGTTCTTCCGGCGTGGCCTCGATCGGCTCACCGGAGGCCACCCGCTGTGCGCGAGCCAGCTCGGCGTGCCGGCGCTCGATCTCCCTGCGCTCCGCCTCCGCCTCCGCCAGCTCGGCCTCGGTGGCCTCGCCGTACTCCTCCTCCCACCAAGCGACCGCTTCCCCGAGCCGGTCCTGCTCCCGCCGACGCTCTATGGCCTGCGTGACATAGCGGCTGAACCCGCCGGGGCCCACTTCGGCCCGGATGGCCTCGGCAAGCTCCTCGGGGAGTGTGACGGTGTACTTCTTGGTTGCCATACCATCGACCATACCGCTCACGTTCCTGAGGGGAGACCCGAACGACGGCGGCCTCACCCCATCGAGTGCATCGGTGAACATGACGGCGCTCAGCACGCGCACTCGGCCCACACGGTCTTGCCGCCGGGCGGATACGGTTCCGTGCCCCAGTGGTCGGCCAGGGCGGTGACGATGAGCAGGCCGCGACCCGACTCCTCGTCCGGCGGCGTGACGACGTCCGTCACGGGGGAGGGGAGCCGGTCCCCGCGGGCGTCGGTGACCGCGATGCGCAGGACGCCGGCGGCCGGATCGTGGGTGAGGGTGAGGCGGAAGTCGCGGCCCTGGACCCGGCCGTGCAGCGCCGCGTTGGCGGCCAGCTCCGCGACGATCTGCTCCGCGCGGTCGGTGACGCCGGGTGACACCTGCCAGGTCCGCAGCTGCTCGTACGTGAGTAGACGGGCGAGGCGGGCACCGCGCCGGGTGGACGGCAACTGCTGCGTGAACGACCGCGCGGCGGCGGGGAGCTGGGGGGTGGTTGTGCTCATGGGACCACGGTGGCGGGTGCGCGGGGGCGCGTTCCAGGGGTGTGGCCCGTACGTTGCGTCACCGTACGGACGCTTGCTGTGGAAGGTGCGCGGGACGGACGGTCACGTTGGGTGCGGATCGAAGGTGACTGGAGGCGGTGCGCGTGGCCGGCCGGGCGCGGTCGTGACGAGCGTCGTCCTGCCGGGCAACACGCGGCCCGTGGCGGTCGGTTGCCGGGCTCGACAGGAGAGTGCGCCGCATGCCCAGGACCACGCGGTTGCGTACGTACGGCGTTCGTGAAGGGCTGCTCGACGAGTGGGTCGAGCGGTGGCGCAGTGACATCGTGCGGCTGCGGCGCACACGGCAGGCGCGTCATGGCCTCGGCGGAATCCTGACCGCCCTGCCGGGAGCGAACCACGTCAACCACCCGGGCGCAACCGGGCCGCCGAGTACAAGCCGGCCCAGCTCACGGCCGCGGCGCGGTGCGGGCTGCGCGTGCCGCCGACGCTCCTCACCAACGACGCCGAGCGGGCATGGCAGTTCCTCTGCGACCAGGGCCCGGCCGTCTGCAAGCCGCTGTACAGCGGCGACTGCACCGGCCGGGACGGCGCCAATGCCTGACGGTGTGGGTGGAAGAAGTCGCCGTGGCCGACCTCGACGCCGGTGTCGGCCACGCGATGCACCTGTTCCAGAGCCGCGTGGACAAGGCCGTGGACGTACGGCTCACCGCAGTGGGAACCGGCTGTTCGCCGTGCGAAGTCGGGAGCTTGACTTTCCTTGATCACTGTCCTTGGCGCCACCAGCGGGGCCTGGGCGGTTCGCTCACCAGACACCTTCGATGACCTCGTCGAGGATGAGGTTCCATTGGGACTGGTCGTCCTCGAAGGGAGTCGCGTCAAAGGCGTGAATGCGTGCGCGCAGGTCCTCCACCTGCTCGTCGATGTCGGCCTGGTCGTCGCGTTGGTGTTCCTCGAATTCCTTGAAGAGGTTCAGGGCGTGGACGAGGGATTCGACATCTCGATGGAGCTGGGTGTAGGTGTTTAGGGGTTCCCCCTCGCCGAAGGCGTACACCTTTCCGGTGTGGGGGTCGAGGGCAATGACGGAGGCTGCGAAGTAGCCGAGGACGAGCCAAGGGTGACATTCCTCAGGAAGGGTTCCGTCGTCAGGGGTGAACCATTCGGTCAGGAGGATCGACTCTTCCTGACCAATGCTCGCCTTGGACTTGAATGTCTCGTCGTGTGGGAGGCCGACCTGGCTGAGGAAGTCCGCGGTTCGGGTATCGAGTTGGTTGTCGGGAGATTCGTAGCGGGGGAAGTACACGACGCCGGTCAGACCGAAGGTGTTGAGGAGTTCGGCCGGCGTGATAGCGAAGCTCATGCGGGGACCTTTTGGGTGTTGCGCGGCTGGGGTGAGGAGTCAATGTTAGCGGCCGTGTGCCTTGCGGAGCTCGTCCATGTATTGCTGGTGCTCTTTGTCACGTTGGTGGCGTGGGACGGTCTGGTCGTAAGTGTTGGTGTGGTGGACGGTTTTGGCCTGTGGGAAGTGGCGGTCGAGCCAGCGGTCGCAGCTGGGTTTGAGCTGGCAGGGCTCACGTTCGGTGAAGACCTCTTTGAGGCCTGACTGTTTTCCGTTGTGCAGGAGCGGATAGCCGATCGATCTTTCGGAGTGCATGCTCTTCTCGCTGTAGCCGACGAGTATGCTTTCTCCTTTGCCGTCGGGGTCGATGTAGCGCCCGGCGGCGTAATTGTTTCCGCTGTATTCGTTACGGGCGTAGCGGGCGAGTTGGGTGGCTTGGCCGAGTTCGTCGGAGTAGGGGTCGACCTTGGTGGAGCTGACTTTCCCGGTGTGGGTGTTGGGTACGGCTGTGTCGGCTTGGTCTCGCCGTGTTTGGGGACGCCAGGCTTTGCCGTTGTCGAGGATGCCGTCCAGGCGGTCTTTGTCTGTGCTGTCGAGGCTGCGGAGTTGACCGTCGGGGTCCAGGCGTTGGACGGCACCGTCGGTGCTGAGCAGGTATGTGCGTATGTCATCGCAACTGTCGATGTCGTCTTTGACCTTCTGGTCGGTCTTCTTGTGTTCCTTCTTGCTGTCGTCGATCTTGCCGCCGTGTTTTTCCAGGACGTCGATGGTCTCGTCGATTTTCTTGTCGACGACGTCTTCGGCCTTGTCCATGGCGGTGGCCAGTTTGTGGAAGCGGCTGTCTTGCTTGACGGAGCTGCGCCGTTTGGCGCTTCCGGTTCTGTGGGTCTTCTTCTTGTCGTCGAAGTTGCGCTTGGTCTCGCCGTAGCCGCCGGAGGCCTTCTCGAACTCGTCGAACTCGATGACCAGGTCGTAGGCCATGTCTGCGCTGCCGGGGGCGTAGTGGGAGAGGTCGTTGTCGTCGTGTGCGTCGAGTCGGTCGGTGAAGAGGTCTTCGATCTTGTCGAGAATCTTTGCCTCGATCTTGTCGGTGACGACTGAGGTGATCTGGTCGATGGCGTAGTCGATGGCCTCGTGCAGGGCGAAGCGGCAGGCGGCGATGGCTGCGGCGCTGAGCAGGCCGCTGAGGCCGGCGGTGAAGAACATGCCGATGACGCCGGCGGTGGCGGTGGCTGCGGTGGCGGAGAGTTTGGCGATGCAGGCGATCTTGCAGCCTTCGATGAAGCCGGCGCAGTCGTCGAGGGCCTCGGCGAGGTCGTCGAGGGCCTTGATGAAGGTGGTGAGGTCCTTGGTGGTGAGTTTGCCCCATCGGCGGTCGATGGCATCGACGGTCTTGCCCTTGCTGCGTCCGGCGACGATGTGGGAACAGGCCTTGTTGCCCTCGGCGATGACGTCGCGGAGGCCTTCGGCCAGGTGACGGTAGTCCTTGGCGCTGTCGCGGACCTCGTCTTCGTCGATGTCGGGCCATTGGACGCCGACGAGGTCGAGGACCTCGACGAGTTCGTCGGGCAGCTTCTTCCCCACGTGTCGTTCCCCCCGGATCGGTCACCAACCGGGCAAGTTTTGACAGGAAGTGAGAAGCAGTCAAGCCGAAGTCGAACAAACCCGGTCCTGCGCTGGTGTCAGCGAGGGCGTAGGCAGACGAGCATGTCGTCGCAGCCGACGACGAGGTCTCCGTTCGCAGTTGCTGTGAGTGAACGAACGGGCGGGCCGGGGTGGTAGACGCGTGTAGTGCCCCGGTTCCAGGTGTGGTGTTCGACGAGGCCGTCCCCCCACCCGACAGCGAGCGCCGGCCCGTCTTCGGTGTGCATGGCTGCCAAGGCCGTGACGGGAATTGGCCGTTGCATCACGGGGGGTGCAAGGGCTGCGCGGCTTGGTGACCAGGCACGGACGTGTCCGTCCGCGCCGCCGCTGTACAGCAGGGAGACAGGTGTGCCGTCTTCTGAAACATCGAGGTCCAGGGCGGCGAGTGCGGTGACGGGGCCTTCATGGAGCGTGGCTGTCTGTGGCTGGTCTGTTGGCTGATGCAGGGTGGCGGCGTGGACGGCGCCGGCGTCGTCGGCGACCGCCAGCAGGTGGGAAGTGGCGGAGAGCGCGCGCCCTGGGGCCTGCGCCAGGTGGTTGCTCATGATGTCGATGAGCTGCTGGACAGGGGTGGGGCCGTCGTCGAGGAGGGCGCTGATGCCGGAGGGTTTGCGTACTGCGAGGCTGTGCTGACAGGTGAGGCGTCCTTGTATGTCCAGCGCAAGCACGGTTCCGTCCGGCAGCGCCGCCAGTGCTCGTATCGGGGCGAAGGGGCGGGGAAGACGGCCTGAAGCGCGGGCGCTGTCTGCGCTGATGATCCGTACGACGCCTTGGTGGTCTGCGGCGAGTACGGTGCCCGCCAGCACCTCGTGTCCAGTGGCGAGGGCGAGAGCGGGACCAGGCCAGGGCGGGCGGATATCACCGCTCACCCGGTTCCAGACCAGGCTCCAGTCGGTGTCGGCGGCAAGTACTGTCAGGTGCTGTTTCAGGCGTGGGTCGGCGCTGTCGCCGAGTGCCGAGAGAACGGCCAGTGCCCGTGCTGGTGGCCGTGGTTCGCGAAGGACGGACTGACCTGCGCGCAGCCAGGCGGTACGCAGTCCTCCGTGCTCGTCGTTGCTGCTCTCGTAGCGGGCGGTGATCGTGATGGGGTCGGCGGCGCAGACGTCCTCGGGGTCGTCCAGGCTGACTGCGTGCTCGGCGGGCGGTGTGCGCATGGGTACGGACTCGTTGAGTGCCGTCTGCCAGGCGGCGAGCCGCTCAGGATCGGTCCACTGGTCGTGGTCGAGGTTCATGACCGCCGGTACCTGATCTTCCAGGCGCACGGCCGCGAGGCTTGAGGCGGTGGCTTCGACGATGACACGGACGTGCTCGAAGCGTGAGAGGGCGGCGGCCATATCGGCGAGCACCAGTGCGTCCGCGGCGTCCTGCAGGTCGGGCAGCACGATGGTGATCGGTCGGCGGTCGGCGGCCAGAGCAGCTGTCAGTTCGGCGGGGGTTCGGGCGACCACACCGAGTTGGTTGGCCAGGGTCCACACCGCACCCCGTACGCCGAGGCCCTGCAGGGGTGCGACCGCGTGTATGCGGCGTTCCTGAGGCGTTCCGGAGCGCGCGCCGTGAGCCACCAGCCAGGCAAGCAGAGCTGATTTTCCGCAGCCTGTGCTGCCTGTGACCAGGCACATGCGGGGGGCAGCCGGATCGGCCAGCCATGCCAGCAGGGCAGCGGCTGCCGGTTCTCTCCCGGCGGAGGGCCTCCCCCACCGCAGGCTCGTCACGAGCGGGCCTGCCTGGCCGCGTGAGTGAGCAGCTCTTTCAGACCCTCTTCTCGGGAGGCAGCGTCGGATCCGTAGTCGAAGCTGTGGGTGAACTCGGCCTGGGGGAAGGTGCTGCGCAGCCAGACCGCGCAGTAGTGGCCGGGCATCATGCATGGCTCGAGTTCGCAGTACACACGACGCACCTGGGTGGACGAGACGCCCTGGGACTGCAGCCGCTGCCAGAGCAGTTCCTCCGGATGACCGCGCCCCGGGCCGGTCGCCTCGGTGACGATCTGCTTGTTACCGAGGTCGTCGAGGTACTCGAAGGCAGAGGAGAACGGGAAGTTCAGGGTGTGCCGCACGTCGTCGAGGACCCGGGGCCACCAGCTCTCGCGCTCCTGGAACGCCGTCTCGTCAATCCGTCGCAGTTCGGCGTTGAGTTCACGGAAGGCGGCCGCCGCGACGGACAGTCCCGTCGATGCCGCGATCACCGGCAGCCTCCGGTCCAACACAGTGAGCGCCGAGGTGAATCTGGCAACGCTCGATGACACCAGCATGTCATCCTCGCCGTGGTCGCTGAGGAAGACCGCCTGGACGGCGCCGTCAGGGCGCACACACAGGTGGGCCAGCCCGTCGGTACCGATCCGCAGCCAATCGGCCATCTGTGCCGGCGGGTGTGGAAGGCCCTGATGGCCGGCAAGGAGCCCGAGTGTCGCACCGTCGGCCGGCGTGGCCGCTTGGAAGTAAGGCGCCACGTTCAGTGGTACGCCTGTGCCTTCCAGGTGTTCACGGGCGGTGGGGGGCAGCCGGATACCGAACGCCCCGGGGATGTGGAATTGCCGCATACCGTCCGCACCGAAGTGATCGAAGGAAGCATCCCGCACGGGCTCGGACATCAAAAGAGGCCTTTCCGGCAGCAGTGATCTGTGTGCGTCTCACTCTGTCAGAAACAGCAACTACACGGGCTGAGGCCCTTCCGCTCGCCGGCACCAAGGCTGTCGACGACGCCGGTGCCCTCTCTGTCAGCTACGGCAGTTGTAGATGGCCGTTGGTGAGGATGCTCAGCCAGGGCCTGATCCGGCTCGTTTTCGACGAGGAGGGCATCGCACGAGGCCGCTTCACGGCCGACCCGGCGTCGTACACGCATGACCGTCACCGAGGAGGACCAGCTCGTCCGGTGGGGAGACCCTGAGGGGCTTCACTCGACTGCGGCGCGGCGATGTCGGAGGACCTGCGGATAGCCCCCAAGCCCGCCGGTCACAAGGAGTTCGACTGCCTCCAGAAGGAGCGAGCGCCGTGCTTCTTGAACCGGCTCGCCCCGTACGCCGCGTCAGCGTACGGGTACGTTCGGTGGACGGCTCGGATCCGCGTCGCTCACGCTGGGTGCCGACGATCACGGGGACATGGCCCGCAGGCACGCGGCTGTGTCCGGTGCGGTCGCCGCAGTGTCGACGAGAAAGAGGTGCCCGATGACGACGCCGACCACGAGGCCGTGGGGCCTGACCCGGATGAAGCCGTTTCCCGCAGCGGCCGTACTGACCGCGGCGACGGTCGTGCTCGACGCGGACCGCCAAGTCGGGCGGTGGGTCGGACCCGACGGCCTGGACGTCCCGGAACTGGACCGGCACAAGCGCAGCGAGACCTGCAAGGAGACGAAGACGAAGACCTCCCTGGACGGCACCACGGACGAGGGAAGCGACCAGTCCGGAGACAGCGATTGAGCGGGGCAACACCGGTTCTCGTCGTCACGCGGCTGGACGACGCGACGGCGGACGTCGTCATCGGGGAACTGGGTCGGCGTTCGGTGCCGGTCGTCCGGCTCGACCCGGGCGACTTCCCGGAGACGGTCCGGGTGGCAGCGCGCGCGGAAGGTGCGCGGCTCACAGGTGAGGTGCGGACGGAGACCCGGGAGCTGGCGCTGGACACGGTCCGATCCGTGTACTGGCGCCGCCCGCGCCCCTGCTCCGCTCCCGAAGGACTGGACGGACCGGATGCCGACTGGTGCGCACAGCAGGCACGCCACGGCCTCGGCGGGATCCTGGCGGCCCTGCCGGGAGCGCAGTACGTCAACCACCCGTGGCGCAACCGGGCCGCCGAGTACAAGCCGGCCCAGCTCACGACCGCGGCGCGGTGCGGGCTGCGCGTGCCGCCGACGCTCCTCACCAACGACACGGAGCGGGCCCGGCGGTTCCTCCGCGACCACGGCCCGGCCGTCTACAAGCCGCTGTACAACAGCGAGTACACCGATCGGGACGGCCGAGGCCTGACGGTGTGGGTCGAAGAAGTCGCCGCGGCCGAGCTCGACGCCGGTGTCGGCCACACGATGCACCTGTTCCAGAGCCGTGTGGACAAGGTCGCGGACATCCGGCTCACCGCGGTGGGGAACCGGCTGTTCGCCGTGCGGATCGACGGGGCACCGGGACTGGACTGGCGCCGCTCCTACGACGACCTCGACTACCGCCTCGTCGACCCGCCGCCCGACGTGGCGAAGGGCGTGCACGACTACCTCGCCGCGTTCGGCCTGACCTACGGCGCCTTCGACTTCGGACTCGACGCCGCCGGACGGTGGCACTGGTACGAGTGCAATCCGAACGGGCAGTTCGCATGGTTCCCCGATCCCGTCACCGACCGGATCACCGCCGCCCTCGCCGACCGACTCCAGTACCCCGACCGGGACAGCCGATGACCAACACTGCACTCCTCCGCCAGGACCTCGCCCGCGAACTCGCCGCACGGGGCCTGCTCACCGATCCGGCATGGCGCGCCGCCGTCGAGGCCGTGCCCCGCGAACTGTTCCTGGGCGACGCCGTGTTCCGTCCCCACGGCACCCGGTGGGAACCCGTACGCCGCGAGCAACTCGATGACGACGAGTGGCTCCGGATGGTCCACTCGGACACCACCTGGGTGACACAGGTCGACGGCATCGGCGCCCGGGAAGCCACGGCCCCCGTGGCAGGACGGCCGACCTCCTCCGGCACGCTTCCGTCGCTCGTCACGCGGATGCTCGAACTCGCCGACGTCCGCGACGGCCACAGGGTCCTCGAGATCGGCACGGGGACGGGCTACTCCACCGCCGTGCTCTGCCACCGGCTCGGGGACGAGAGCGTGTACTCCGTCGAGTACGACGAGAAGGTGGCGGCCGCCGCCGCACAGCACCTCCGAGCCGCCGGCTGCTCCCCGCACCTGGTCGTCGGCGACGGCCTGCGCGGCCACCAGGACGGCGCCGACTACGACACGGTGATCGCGACGTGCGCCGTGCGCACCGTCCCTCCGTCGTGGCTGTGGCAGCTCCGTGACGGGGGCGGCATCACCACGACGATCAGCGGCTGGATGCTGGGCTCGGGCCTGATCCGGCTCGTCCTCGACGAGGAGGGCGTCGCACACGGCCGCTTCGCCGCCGACCCGGTGTCGTACATGCTCGCCCGGCCGCACGAACGACCGCCTCGCCCCACCTTCTACGCACACCCGGGCAGCACGCGGGAAGCGCGGCTGAGCCCGGATCTGCTGGACGACTGGACCGGGCTCTTCGTCGCGCAGCTCGGTGCGCCGTCCGCCGAGTTGGTACGCCTCGCGGAGGGCGTCGCCCTGGTCGACGCGGCGACCGGCTCGCAGGCATGGACCGAGCCGGACGGCGCCGGCGGTTGGAGGGTTCACCAGGACGGGCCCCTGCGCCTGTGGGACCAGGTCGAGGACGCGCTCGACACGTGGCAGAAGGCGGGCTCGCCCGACCAGACCGCGTTCGGCATGACCGTCACCGAGTGGGATCAGGTCGTCTGGCTGGGCGCCCCGGAGGGCCCTCGCTGGCGACTGCCGACCTGAGAACGCCCGTATCGAGCCTCGCCCTGGAAGAACGTGTGGCACGCCCTCTGGATCCGCCCACCCCGTACGCTGCGTCAGCGTACGGGCACGTTCGGTGGGCTGTGCGAATTCGTTCCGGTCACTCTGGCGTTCTCAGGGAGAGGACCTGGCGTGTGAGTACCTGGAGGTGGGCCGCGCATGACGACCGATCACGTGGAACCGGCGGCGCCGGGCGGGGAGTGCGAGCGGGAGCCGGATCCGTCGGACAGTCTGCGGACGTTCGGGGCCGTCGTGCAGGCGCTGCGTGAGCACGCGGGGCTGAGCCGGGTGCAGTTCGGGGAGCTGGTCCGGTTCTCCAAACACACGGTGGAGTCGGTGGAGTTGGGGCGGCGGATGCCGGACGCGTCGTTCGTGGAGCGGGCGGAGGAAGCGTTGGGGAACACGGGGGCGCTGCGGCACTCGGCGCGGTTTCTGACGCGGGGGGAGGCGGGGCTGGCGGCCTGGTTCCGGCAGTGGGCGAGGCTGGAGCGTACGGCGGTGAGCCTCTGCACGTACGAGTGCCGACTGGTTCCTGGGTTGCTGCAGTCGGAGGGGTACGTACGGGCGCTCTGCGAGAACGAGATCCCGCCCCTGTCGGACGATGCCCTGGAGACCACCGTGCAGGTGCGCATGGAGCGTCAGCAACTACTCCGCGAACGGCCCAACACGACGTTCGACTTCGTCCTCGAAGAAGCTGTGCTCATGCGCCGCTTGGGAGGGATGCAAGTCACTGCAGAGCAACTCGACCTCATCCTTGAGCTCAGCCTGCTGCGCAATGTCACCGTCCAGGTCATGCCTGCGAACAGCGAGCAGCATGCATGCCTTTCGGGGCCTGTACGACTGCTGGAGATGCCGGACGGCCGCTGGCGGGCGTACTCCGAAGGCCAGGAGAACGGCCGCCTGATCGCTGGCCCGAAAGAGGTGAGCCGCATCCACATGCGCTATGCAAGACTGCGCTCGCAGGCACTTTCCCCGAAGGACTCCATGAGCCTGCTGATGCGGATCAGAGGAGCGCTATGAACACGTCCGAACTCGGTTGGTTCAAGTCCAGCTACAGCAGCGCACAGGGCGACGACTGCGTGGAGGTGGCCCTCACGGAGGGAGCTGTCCACGTACGGGACTCGAAGGACGTGACGCGTCCTCACTTCGTCCTCGGGCGTGAGGAGTGGTCGCGCTTCGTCCGGTTTGCGGCCAGGGACTGAGCCGCGTCGTCCCGGCGGTTGCGTTGAGACGCGCACCGCCGGGACACCTGGCGTGTTCAGCCCTTCCTGCCCAGGCGCAGGAGAGAGTGTCGACTCTTTGCCCCCTCCGGCGGCACCTCTTCGCTGAGAACTTCCGGATAAGTCTCAACCATCAATCTGATGGCGTCTCGAAGCTGCTCAAGAGCCTGCCCGTTCGTTGCGCCGCTCAGTTCGAGGGAGGCGGCGTCATCCTTGATCCGGGCTTTGCGCAGCACCCTCAACTGCTCGTCGCTGAACAGCCTGGCCGCCAGGGCTGCAACAAAGCGCTCTCGTGCTTCTGTGCTGCTCATGTCGACTCGATGTTCTTCGGCCAGGGCTTCGGCCGCGGCGTCCACAGTCGCGGCTGCGGATCGGCTGTCGTCCTTGCGGGCTTTGGTGACCCTGTCCCATGTCGACTTTACGACAGGGAGTGCCTGTTGATTCCACCAGACCCTGGCCTTGGGTGCGTTCCTCTCCACCCACTTGGCGAAGGCGTAGAGACGGTCCAGAAGTTCGATGATCTCCTCAAGCTTCACCGGCTCGCTGTTCTGCGAATCCGACGCGCCCTCGTTGGTGACGTAGACGAAGACCGGCGGTGGATCCGGTATCGAACCGGCTCCATCCTCGTCATCATCGATGGGAAACAGTGTGGCGTGTGTTTCGAGGTCGTTCGTCTCAACATCGCGCGCAAGCGAGCTGTACCCACCGGGAGTTTGTGACTTAGAGAGCCGCGTGCCGGCTGGATACTCGACCCACATCTTGACCCGGGTCTTCTTCCCGGCGGGCGTGCTCGAATCTTCCAGAGTCATGCCCCAACGATACGTGCGACTACTGGCGATTTCACCCGGATCCATCGATAATTTCGGTCGGCATGCAGCAGACTGCAGGGATCCTACCGGCCACATGGCCAGAGGGGGGCGCTACCGTGCCAGCCAGTGATATCCCGCAGCGATGAGCAGGAAGAGAAGGGCGAAGAGGAAGGCCGAGGAGATGGAGATCCCGAACGTAAGGTGGTCATCGACGAGCAGTTGAAAGCTTCGTCGGCCGCGCTCCCGGCGGATGGTGATGATGATGCGCCTCTCTCTGTACTCGGTACCGATGCTGTTCATGCCAGGCTTCTTGCTCACGAGTGCCCCTTCTGAGTTGGCGGCTGAACTCTTGGCAGCCACGTCGGTCGTAAACCTGTGGTGCTGTTGAGGAGGAGGAGGAGGCCAGGGGCTCTCCTGTGCTGGAGAACCCCTGGCCTGACGAAGAGACAACCATGCGGCTGAGAGGGTGTCAAGCGCGCTGCGGCTCAACTAAGCATGCCGACACCAGCGTTGAGCACTCGCGAGCCAAGAGAAGGAGCTAAGAGCGGTGACGAGGGCCGTGACCCGGAGGCAGGGGAAGGGGGGTGGTGTAGCCGTCGCCGTCCATCAAAGGACGGTCGAGTGCGAGACCAGCCTCTGCCATGCGGTCGTACTCGGCGAGGACGAGGCGCTTGGTGCGGTACTCGCTGTGCTTGGCGATCTCGTTGTTCTTGAGGCCGCCCGACTCCGACTGGAAGGTCTCGAGGATGTAGTCGGTGTCCTCGGCGGAGATGCCGTACAGGTGGAAGAAGTAGGCGTCCAACTCGGCGCGGAGCTGGGCCCTACGGAACTCGTCCCAGCGGAACGGCTCGCCCTCGTCGCCCAGGTCGCGAGCGAGGGGAGTCATGTCGTAGGCGGTGTATACAAGTTCCAGGACGCGGGGGAGGAGGAAGGGGAGGTGGGGTTCGAGCGCGGTGGGGGACGGCACGGGAAGTTGCTTCCAGATGAATAGCTTCATGTGGGCATCGCTTATCCGCTGGCGACTCACAAAGTCGAAGACCAGTGACGATTGAGTGGCAACGAGAGCAGCGATGAGTCTGGGTGCGACACGCGGCAGCATAAGGGGGAAAGTTTCAACGACTGCGGACCGAGGAAGGAAGGAGGGAATTGAGGTCCGTGCATCCGTCGCCCGTGCGATGTCTCGCCAGCCGAGCAGCCAGTCGTAATGCCAGTTCGACTGTTCGAGTCGTTGAGCGATGCCAGACACCTCCACCTTTCTTCCCCTCCTGCGCGTTTGGATCTTACCGTCGTGTTGAATCCAGTAACGGGGTTGTGCCCAGGTTGCAGGGTTCGACTTCTCGTCTGACCCAATGCGACGTCGGTCTTCGTTTCCGGTCCCGGTGTATGAGGTCCATCGGTGGTCAAAAAGGTGAGCCATCTTTCCGTCGTAGACCGGCAACAACTGCTCGGTCCCTCGCACGTAAGTGTTCCCCTTCAATTGCCAACCAGCGTCTTCAAGTTCATCACGTGTGTGATAAAGGTCGGAGTCATCGGTCGTGTTGAAGAGATTCTTGAAGTCCAGGCCCCACGGGTTCCCGTCCCGGTGCTGTTCGTCCCAAAGGACGGGCAGTTGTCGATAGATCTCTGCGGTCAGTTCCGCGTCCCTGCGTGTGCGGTAGACAGGGAGTGTCCCTGTGTTGGGGCTGATGAGTGCCAAATCCTCGGGGCTGAGGGCGAACACCTTGTTCGGATTATCGAGGTCCGTAACATCGCCGAGGAAGAAACCAAAGCGCGCGGCTGACTCCCGTCCGGCGCGACCGGTGAGGGAGAGAAGACAGAACTTGTAGCTGGAGTGCACGCTCTCGAACCACTTGCCGCCCTTCGGCAGAGCAGGGCTCTTCGGGCGTCGGTTTTCGAAGTCGTATAGCGAAACCAACGCACCACGCTGGGTGAAGCCGGAGAACAGGTACTGCGAGCCCGCGCCCGTTGCGATCGCCGTCGGCAGGATCAGGCCGTGTCGCCCCTCGGGCGCGACGATCGCGGTCATCCGCTCTGCGAACAAGGTGTCCGTCTGAAGCGAGTTGACGCCCTTGACCGTCAACCCCTTTGCGCACAAAGGGAACACCCCCGAGTCCCCCGCGAAGTGGAACGTCCCCTTGACCGTCCGCCGCGCCTCGCGGTACCGCGCCCCCGCCTCCGGATGCTCGACCTCCCACTCCGTGATCCGCGTTCTCCGCGCCGTACCGGAGATCGCGGCGATGTCCGGGTCGACGACACTGAAGTACTTCTTGTCCTCGAAGTCGACCTTGTCCCACGGCGGGTTGCCCACCACGCACGAGAACCCGCCGGCCCAGCCCGTCGCGGGGTCGACCTTCGCCGCCTCTGCCGAGCCCTCGTCCGGGACGGTGAAGATCTCGGGGAACTCCAAGTGCCAGTGGAAGAAGGCGTACTGGTCGCGCAGACGGATGATCTCGTCGTGCGTCGACTGCGGAGCCGCGTCGGCCTCGGGGTCCTCAAGGCCCCGGAACACCTTGTGAGTGATGGCCGGCGGAGCATCCTCCCGCTTGACCCACACGAACGCGGCGCACCACGCGTCGGCGAGGTGCAACGCCCTCAGATACTCGCCGGAGGTCGCCCACTCCTTGAACGCGGCCTCCTTGCGCCGTACGTCGGCCAGGGTGTGGGCGGGCGCGGACGTGATGCGGCGCAGCCCGTAGGCAAAGGTCGTGTTGGCGACCTGGGTCTCCGACTCGACGTCGAAGAGGCCGCCCTGACCGGCGCGCTCCTGCTCATTCCGGGCGCGCAGCATTTTCGCCCAGGCCTCGACATCGCCCTCGGCCTTCTTGAAGGCCGTGTCGGGGATGCCGTCCCGCATCAACGCCGGCGTCGCGCCGATCAGACCGTTGCCGTGCCGGATGTGGGCGTCCAAGAAGCCCAACGGACGGCCCGGCTCCATGGCCTCCAGCCACAGGGAGACCTTGGCCAGCTCCACCGCCATGGGGTTGAGGTCTACGCCGTAGACGCACTGCGCCACGACTTCGTGGAGGGCGTGCTGCACCGTCTCGGCGGTGGGCTCCGGGTTGCGCTCGCGGACGGAGGCGACCCGCTTGGCGATGCGGCGGGCGGCGGCGACCAAGAAGTGGCCGGAGCCGCAGGCCGGGTCGCACACCGTGAGGGACAGCAACTCCTCGACGATGGTGTCGGCGGGATCGGGACGGCCCTCGGCGGAAGCCCGCTGCTCGCCGCGCTTCACGGCATCGTCGATCACCGGGTCAAGCGTCGAGTCGAGAAGCGTCTCGGTGAGTGCCGCAGGGGTGTAGTAACTGCCGGTCTTCTTACGGTCGTTGCCCGCCCGGTCCACCAGCGCGAACGTACGGTCGGACGCGCTGTACTTCGGCACCAGCTCCAGCAGGGCCTCGTAGACCGAGCCGAGTTCCTCGGCGCCCATGTGCTGGTAGTCCACGGCTCGCCAGCGCGCGGCGTCGGCGTCCCGGACCCGGGCGAGGTGACGCACCGCCTCCAGGAAGTACCGGTTGGCGATCCGGGCGCCCGCGAGGGGTGCGTCGGCCGCCGTGTCGTTGAACAGGCCGCCGAGGCCCGGCAGGCCCAGTTCCGGGCGTCCGTGCTCGTCGCCCAGGGCAGTCAGTACGAGCTGGAGGGCCTCGTACTGGTCGCTGTGCGTGGTGCCCTGCCGGCGCAGGGCCCGCTCGCGCAGCCGGGCCGTGGAGAAGTAGCGGGTGTAGCGGTCGCGGGCCCGTTCGTCGGCGTCCGGGGAAGGCAGCGCCCGGCGTTCCTCCGCCACGAACAGGAAGATCAGCCGGTAGACGAGCCGGAGCAACGCCGACTGGAGCGCCGCCGGATCGAGGTTCTCGCGCAGCTCCGCGTTGTCGGGATGGCGCAGGAAGCCGGTGCCGAGGGCCGCGAGGGCCTGCTGGACGCCGTCGCGGTAGTTCTCCAGGGCGCGGGTGCCCGTCTCGATCGCCGCCGTCCGCCATGTCTCCAGCCAACACGAAGACGGCGCCGCCCCCTCCGCCACCTCGAACCGCGACACGTGCAGCAGCCGGTACAGCAGCACGAACTCGCTGAACAGCTCGCCGTCGAAGATCGCCTCCAGGTCGAACTCGACGTACGACGCCGTGGCCAGGGCGCTGGAGTCGCGCAGCAGCCGTACCTGGCGGCCGTTGGTGAGGACGCCCCACAGGTGGGCCTCGGTGCGGTTCAGGCACTCCTGGAGCATCGACTGGGGTGGGACCGTGCCCGCGCCGCCCGGGCGCTTGTCGAGCTCGGCGTTCCAGGCGGTCTGGTGGATCAGGGCATGGCCCCAACGGTGGGAGACCGGGAACTTCTTCTCCGCGTCCGAGTCGGCCGTGATGCCCGCCGGGCCGACCGCCGTCAGCCGACCGAAGCCCAGCTCCCGCCACAGCGGCGCCAGCCAGTCGGTGTCGGCGCGGCCGGTCGGGTCGGTGGCCGGGACGCCCGTCTCCGTGTCCTCGGGGAGGTGCTTGCGCAGGTCGCGCCAGAGCGGCTTCAGGTACTCCCAGCTGCGTTCGGCCTCGTCGCGGACCGAGCGCGAGGACGGCAGGCCGTAGTCGGCGGGCTTGGAGCCGGGGACGTCCCTGCCCTCGGAGATGCGGACCAGCATGTCGGCCGGCAGCAGGCCGCCGACGGTGTGGACGGCGGTGAACACCTGGTTGCGGGTGGTGGCGGACATCAGGCGGACACTCCAGCGGAGACAGAGGCAGCGGAAGCGGAGACGGGGGAGGGAGCTGCGGGCAGGTAGACGTAGGTGCCGAGGATGTCGGCGGGCTTCTGGGCGGTGACGGACAGGCCCCGGACGATCTCGCCGGAGGCGGCGCGTACCCGGCGGTGGGAGGCGTCCAGCTCGGCGGCCAGGTCGTCGCCGTAGGACTCCAGGTGGGCCCTCACCTCGCCGAGCTGGTCGAGGATGCGGGTCATGGTGCGCTCGCCGGCCGCCGCGGCCGTGTTCTCGGTCGCCCGTGCGTCCAGCAGCTCCACCGCGCGCTCCGGCGGCAGCCACACCGCGTTCCTCGGGGCGCCCTCGAAGGCCAGCAGGCGGGCGTCCTCCGCGACGACCTGCTTCTCGCCGTTACGCGAGGGCAGGGTCAGGTGGAAGCGGTAGCGGACCAGGAGCAGCGTGGTGCGCGTGGTCACCGCGTCCGTGGTCACGACGCCGCAGCGGCGGGCCGGGCGGGCGCCGTCCGCCTGGGGGTCCAGGGCGGCGTTCAGCACGTGGGAGGCCAGCGCACCCACCACCGGGTCCGTGCGGACCAGGGCCGCCTCGCCCCGCGCCACCGCCGGGGTCGAGCGGAACGGGATCGGGCGGTCCCGTTCGACCGTCTCCGCGCCCACGACCGGGGCCAGGGCGTCCCGCAGACCGATCGGCGTGCCGCCGACCTGGGCCGTGAAGTCCTCGCCGGAGTCGCGCAGGACCGCGCCCAGCGCGTTCAGCGACTCCCGTACGAACGTGTCGATCTCGCCCGCGCCGCCCAGCGCCTCCCGTACGGCGGCGACCTCGCGGGCCACCTCCTCCGGGTGGATGGAGCGCTGCGCGAACCGCGAACGGGACGCCTTCTCCCGGTCGGCGGCCGAGTTCCAGTCCTTCTCCAGGTCCGCGAAGCTCTGCTGGAAGGACTCCGTCTCGAACAGCGCCTCCTGCTCGCCCTGCCGGCCGCGCAGCAGCAGCCACTCCACGATCGCGTCCGTCACGCCGGTCGACATCTCGTCCGGGACGGAGACCGAGATGCCGAGGTCCTTTTTGATCTGGCGGTGCTTCTTGATCAGCACCTCCAGGACCTTGCCGTCGATGCCGTTGTCCTCGCCGTACAGCGTGACGACGCGGACCTCGTCGCGCTTCTGCCCGTACCGGTCGACACGGCCCTCGCGCTGGTCGTGGCGGGTGGGGTTCCAGGCCAGGTCGTAGTGGAGGACGGCGTCGAAGTGGTGCTGGAGGTTCACGCCCTCCGACAGACAGTCGGTGGCGATCAGGACGCGGCGCGCGGCGGCGTCCCCGCCGGCTTCCGCCGCCAACTCCTCGATACGGTCGATGCGCTGCTGCGGGGAGAGCGTGCCGGTGACCGCCTTGACGACCGTCTTCGCGCCGAGCGGGCCGCGTTTCTTCGTCTCCGGGTCGTTGCCGAGCTGCTCGGCCAGGTACTCGGCGGTCGGGATGTAGCGGCAGAAGACGATCGGGTTGTGGCCGTCGGCCAGCAGGGCCTTGAGGTGCTTGATGAGTGCCTTCAGCTTCAGGTCCTGCGCCGGGCCCTCCAACGCCTCCGCCCGCGCGGCGAGTTCGGCCAGGCGCGAGCCCGCGTCCTCCTCCGTCTCCGCGCCCGGGGCGACGTCCATGCCCTCCAGGGCGTCGCTGTCCGCCGAGTCGCTGGTCAGCGGGGCGCCCAGGCGGTCGGCCTCCTCCGCCGACGCGGCCACCGCCGCCGCGGACCGGGTGCGCAGGGTCTGCGCGGCGGCCCGCGGCGACGACACCATCGACCGCAGCAGCGCGATCGCCGACCACCAGGCGATGCGGGCCTCGCGCCGGCCCTGGCCCCCCGCCTCCTCCACGCGCTCGCTCGCGTACGCGATGGCGTCGTCGAGCAATGCCCGGTACTCGGGGGACAGCTTGTACGTCTCGTCCTTGAAGTAGCGGTCGGACGGGAACGCCGTGCGCTCGGCCAGCGAGTCGTCGGCCAGGCCGTCCTCCTTGGTGAGGTACTGGCGCACGTCCGCCCGCTTGCGGGCCACGAAGTGCCGGGCGAGCAGCTTGCGGCCCTTCTCCGAGTCCAGGTCGACGTGGGCCAGTTCGGGCCTGACCAGGCCCAGCAGGTTACGGAAGGCGGACTCCTTGCCGCTGTGCGGGGTCGCCGTGACGAGGAGCAGGTGCCGCTCGGCGTCCTCGGCGACGCGGCGCAGCAGCTCGTAGCGGAGCTGGTTCTGCGTGCCGGTCTTCGTGTCGTCGGCGACCACGCAGGTGTGCGCCTCGTCGACGATCACCAGGTCGGGGCAGTGCCGCACGAAGTCGTCGCGGTGGCGGGTGGACTTGATGAAGTCCGTGGAGACGATCACGTGCGGGTACTTGTCGAACAGGGACTGGCCCAGATCCAGGCTCCGCTCCAGACGGGAGACCGTCGAGGAGAGGACGAGTTCCGC
This sequence comes from Streptomyces sp. GDS52, assembly GCF_052246875.1. Lineage (NCBI taxonomy): Bacteria > Bacillati > Actinomycetota > Actinomycetes > Kitasatosporales > Streptomycetaceae > Streptomyces > Streptomyces sp. GDS52. The sequence continues at coordinate 671,990 of NZ_CM125966.1, read as the reverse complement.
GTCGATGCCGAACTTGGTGCGCAGCTCCTGCTGCCACTGCTCGGCCAGCGCGGGCGAGCACAGCACCGCCAGGCCCGTCGCCTCGCCCTGCGCCAGCATCTCGCTCGCGATCAGCCCCGACTCGATGGTCTTGCCGATGCCGACGTCGTCGGAGATCAGCATGCGGACCGTCTTCTGCCGCAGCGCCATCAGCAGCGGGACGAGCTGGTACGCGCGCGGCTCCACCGCGATGCCGGCCAGTGAGCGGAACGGGCCCGCGCCCGAGCGGAAGCCGACGCGCAGGGCGGTGCGCAGCAGGCCGGCGGCCCGCTGGTCGCCGAGGTCGCTCGGTTCCGGCGGGGCGAACTCGGCGCCCTTCACCGTCTCGAAGGCCGGGAAGACAGCGGCGATGTCGTCGTCCGAGCCGCCCAGCGGGCGCAGCACCAGCAGGTCGGGCTCGCTCTCGGGGAGGACAACCCACTCCCGGCCGCGTGCGGTGACCAGGGAGCCTGCGGAGTACGTGAGTGCCATGTCAGTCGTCAGATCCTCGAAGCGGGGCGGAAGGCGCGGGGCGGGCGGTCAGTCGGCGGTGGGGGAGCCGAAGCAGTCGGCGTAGCGGGCGGCGAGCGCGTCCCAGTCGTCACCGGGGCGGAAGCGGACGGCCTCCCAGCCGGCGTCGAGGAGGCGTTCCTCGGCGTCCTCGTCGCGCAGGGCGGTCTGCTCCGTGCCCGGCAGGTCGACGAAGACGGCCAGGCGCGTGCCGGGCTCCCGGTAGACGTAGTCGGGCATGGCGTTGGCCTCGGTGAGGAGGGTGCCGGTCTCCGTCGGCAGGTGCAGGCCCTTGGCCTTCACCCACCCCAGGAAGTCGCCCTGCTCCGCCAGCTCCGCCGCCGCGGCGGCCTCCACCGCCGTGGGCTCGGCCGGGGACGGGGCGGAGGTCTCGGCGACCAGGCGGCGGTACTGCTCCGACCGGGATTCGCCGCGGGCCTCCCGGGTCGCCGTCGCCGACGCGAAGCGGACCAGCAGGGACGCCACCGTGTGGCGGTTGATCCGGGTGTGGTCGAGCTGGTTGCCGTAGGTCAGCAGGCACTCGTAGCAGCCGAGCGCGCAGGCGCGGTCGCCGCGGTGCTCCTTGCCGCCCTTGTCCGTGCCGTCGGAGTCGAAGTGGCAGATCTCCAGGGCGCGGTGGGCCGCCTTGGCCAGGGCGTCCTCCTCCGCCTGGAGGCGGCGCAGCACGCCCGCGCCGCCCTCCGCGGCCTCCATGAACAGGAAGCGGCGGCGGGGGCCGTCGTCCGGCGGAAGGAGCTCCGCCGTCAGTTCGGCGTCCTCCAGCTCGAACGCGGCCTCGATGCCCCGCTCCAGCGCGTACATCAGCGTCAGCGCGACGGGCTCGGGCAGCGCCTCGTCGAGGGTGACGACGAGGATGTTGCGGCGGTCCTCCACGAACGGGATGACGCGCTTCTTGCGGCGCCGCTCGTTGCCGTCGGCGTCGATCACCGGGAGTTCGCCGGAGTCGCCGGAGGCCTCGGCGGCGTCCTTGTCGTTCATCCAGCGGCCGTCGGCCAGGTCGAGCCAGTAGCCCGGCGGCTCGTCCTTCTTGGCGCGCACCCGTCCGGTGTTGGTGATGCGGACGGTCGCGGAGTCGCCGTAGGAGATCTCGGCGAGCTGCCCGCCCGCCGCGTCGGCGACCGCTGCGTTGAGGCGGCCCCGGCGGGCGCCGTGGTCGTGGAAGCGGTACGACGTCTCCAGCCGGAAGCCGGCCCGGCGCCGCTCCTCCTCGTCCGAGGAGATCCGCTCGCGGCGGGTGGTGTACACGGTGTGCAGGTGGAGCAGGCCGTAGGTGGCCGAGCCCAGCGGCTCCTCGCAGAAGCCGCAGCGGTCCTCGCGCTCCTTCGGGTCGTGGTGGTAGCCGCAGTGGGCGCAGCGGCGGGCCTCGCCCGTGGTCAGCTCGCCGGAGGAGTCCGGCGGGAGCTGGATGCGGGTCACCTGGTAGCGGGCGCCCTCGTGGTAGATCAGCGCGCCGGGACCGAACTCGCGGACGGCCAGGAAACGGGGCCGCTGGAGGTAGTCGCCGTCGCCGCGGCGGCGGCCGATCGTCGGGATGTACGCGGCCAACGGCAGGCGCGGGAAGCTGTAGCCGGGCAGGAAGCCCTCGGAGGCCAGGTAGCGGTACGGGTTGAAGTCGGAGAGGACCGACTTGCTGTCGACGCTCTCGTTCATCAGCAGGTTGAGCTGTGTCTCGGCCTCGCGGCGGCGGGCGTTGGCGCGGTTGCGGTCGCCCTCGGTGAGGCTGTAGTCGAGACGGCGCCGGTTCTGCACGTACTGGTCGTCGAGCGCGGCCCGGAACAGGCTGCGCCAGCGGTCGAAGGCGCGGTCGAAACGCTCGGGGACCGTGCGCACCCTGTCCTGGATCCAGTCGTCGTGCCACCACGTGGTGTCGGCGAACTCCTTGAGCAGCGGGCCGAGGACGGCGAGGGCCGCGTCGACCGTGCGGCGCCGGGCGCCGTCGTCGTGCGAGGCCGCCTGGATCTCGGGCAGCAGTTCCAGGGCGGGGTCCGGGCGGTCGCCGGTGTCCGGATACGACACGTCCAGCACGTCCGGGATGGAGCGGCCCAGCCGCAGGCCCGCCTCGGCGATCCAGATGCCCTGGAGGTGGGAGAGGACCAGGTCCTCGTTGGCGAGGTCCAGGCGGGGCGGGGCGACCGCGCCCGCGACCATGCGCGCCGAGCGGCGGAAGTAGTACTGGTCGTGGCTGTTGCCCGTGGCGCAGTACGTGGTGACCAGCGCGGGCTGGCCGCTGCGGCCCGCGCGGCCCGAACGCTGGGCGTAGTTGGCGGGGGTGGGCGGGACGTTGCGCATCATCACCGCGTTGAGGGAGGAGATGTCGACGCCCAGCTCCATCGTGGGGGAGCAGTACAGCAGCTTCAGCTCCGCCTTGCGGAAGGCCTCCTCGCGCTTCTCCCGGTCCTCCGGCGCGACCTGCGCGGTGTGCTCGCGGGCGAACAGGCCGGCGAGCGCGTCGGCGGTCTCCCGGTACAGCTTCAGGAAGAAGGTGTTGATGCGGGGGCCGTCGCCGCTCTGGTAGGTGCGGGTGAGCGGGTCGTGCGCGCCCGACTCGCCCTTGCCGGCCCGCCAGACCAGCGACTGGGCCGCGACCCGGTAGCCGGTCGTCGTCGGGCCCGAAGGGCGGCGGTAGCGGCCGGGGCGCTGCGGGGCGGTCTCGACCTCCTTCACCAGGCCGGCCTTGGCGAGGACGGTCAGCAGCTGGGCGATGACCAGCTGGAGGTCGTCCTGGTCCAGCCCCGCGAAGGAACGGTCCGACCGCCGCAGGTACTTGCCGTACTTGCCGCGCGCCGACAGGAACAGGCTGGAGCGGTCGGCGCCCGGCCGGGACGGGTGCGGGTAGGCCGTGCCGACCCGCGGCTTGTCGCCGGAGGACAGCACCCACGGGTCCACCAGCCGCTCCTCGGTGGCCCGTTGCAGCGACTCGAAGGTGTCGTCACGGAAGTAGGACACGTCGATCGCCAGCGAGCGGCGCATCTCGTCCAGCAGCGCCCTGACGATCTCCGCGCGCAGGGCGGGGTCGGCGTCCCGCAGCGCCGGGTGCGCGGTCTCCCAGCGGTCCTGCTTGCCGGCCACCCAGTGCAGGTCCTCGTAGTCGATCTCCAGCAGGCCCGTCTGCTCCAGGTTCGGCATGGTGATGCGCCAGCCGCGCTCCAGGTCCAGGTAGAGCCGGAAGGCGATCACGTCGCGCAGCGTGCGGGCCGCGTTGCGGGCCAGGCCGGGGGAGAGGTCGGTGTCGCCGGTGTAGTCGGCGGGGGCGAGTGCCAGGACGTTGGTGACGGCCGTGGCCAGCTCCTCGTGGTGCAGGCCGTCCTCGCCCGCGTCCAGCGCCGCCCGGTACAGGGCCCCGCGCAACTGCGTGATCTGCACGAAGTCGTTGAAGTGGCCCGCCTGGAGGGAGGCGTCCTGCCGGTTGTCGACGAAGGTGAGGAGCTTGCGCGCCTCCTTGTCCAGGGCCTCCTCCGGCACCGACTTCAGCGACCGCACGATGGACGCCGACACCAGCGAGGTCGCCGACGAGCGGCCCTCCTGGTCCAGCGTGGCCAGCTTGGCGAAGTCCTTGCCGCGGGTCTGCTCGTACGCCACCCCGCAGTGCAGGCAGAACAGGAAGGGGGAGGGGATGAACGCGGCCTTCAGCTCGCCCTGGCCCTCCCGGCCGTACGGGTCGACGGTGACCGCGCGCGGTACCCGGTCGCGGTAGGCGCGCCTGACGACCTCCTGACCCTTGTCGTCCACCTCCAGCCAGGACTCGGGCAGCCGGCGGTCGTCCACGGCGTACTGGACGTTCGACGGCCACTCCCGCTCGTGGTCGACGTAGAGGTAGCCGTCGCCCTGACGGCCGCCGGTCGCCGAGGTGTCACGGCGGGCCTCGTAGCGGACCTCACCGTCCTTCTCGGTGCGCCACACCGTCAGGTACTCCTGGCCGCACTCCCGGCAGAACGCCAGCGGCATCAGCAACTTGCCGCCACTGCCCGGCTGTTCGAGCTGGTAGGAGCGGGTGAGGTGGCGGGAGGGCTTGTCCTCCAGGGTGACGTACACGGTGTCGCCCTTGGACAGGAACTGGTGCAGCCGGAACGCGAACAGCGGGCGCTCGGTCACCGGGTGGAGGGCCTGCGAACCGGCCTCCAGGGTGGCGCGGATGGCGTCGGCGCAGTCCTTCTCCGGCACGCCCGACCGCTCGCTCAGCTCCTTCGCGGCCACCTCGATCTTCGCCGGCTGCTGCCGTACCAGGCGGCCCGACTCCGCGTCCTCGACGAGGCCGAAGCGGCTCTCGATCCAGCGGGCCAGCGGATCACGCACCAGGTCGTCGTAGGCGCGCGGGGCGGCGGGCGAGGTGAGACGCTCGGCCGGGACGGTGTCCGGTGCCTCGCGGGTCGCGCGGACCAGGGTCTCGCCGATGACGTGCTCGGGCCGCACCTTGGTGCCGAAGAGGGTGGTCGCCACCTCGGCGACCACGTTGCGCTGGTCCTCCCAGGTGCCCTCGGTCGACATGGTCGCCGAGGTGCCGATGCACTGCAGTTCCTCGGCCCGGCAGGCCTCGCGGACGCGGCGGATGAGCAGGGCGACGTCGGCGCCCTGGCGGCCGCGGTAGGTGTGCAGTTCGTCGAAGACCAGGAACTCCAGGCCCCGCGCCATCTTGATCAGGCTCGCCCGGTCGGCGGGGCGGGTGAGCATCAGCTCCAGCATCACGTAGTTGGTGAGGAGGATGTCCGGCGGGTTGTCGCGGATCTCCTTGCGCTTCTCGTCGTCCTCCTGGCCCGTGTAGCGGGCGAAGGTGACCGGCTCCCTGCCCGCGCCGTACCCGTCGCGCAGGTACTTCTCCAGCTCGCGCAGCTGGCTGTTGGCGAGCGCGTTCATCGGGTAGACGATGATCGCCCGCACGCGCTTGGGCGCGTTCGGGCCTTCCTGGTCCCGCTCGCGCAGCACCTTGTCGACGATCGGGACGATGTAGGAGAGCGACTTGCCGGAGCCGGTGCCGGTCGTCAGGACGTAGGAGGCGCCGGAGGCGGCGGCGTCGATGGCGTCGCGCTGGTGGCGGTGCAGGGTGAGCGGGCGGCCGTCGCAGACGGTGCCGCCCTCGGTCTTCTTCGCCTGGAAGATGCGGGCGCACTCGGCGTGCAGCACCTTCTGCTGGGCGAGTTCGACCACGGTGCCGCCGCCCTGGAAGAAGGGGTTGAGCGACAGCCACGGGTCCGGCCACTGCGACTTGTCGTCGAGGTCCTTCTCGACGTAGCCCGCGATGCGGTCGTCGCGGATGACGGTGCCGCCCTCGGTGAAGGAGCGGTAGTCCTTGATGAGGGCCCGGTGGACACCGAAGACGTCCATGACCGTGCCCGGTTCCGAGGGCTGCGCGGCGGCGGCCTCGTCGGCATCGGCTGGGGAGGCGGCGGTCGCCGGGGCGGGAGCGGCCTCGCGCAGGGGCACCGTCGGGTCGAGGGCGCCCCAGTGCGGCAGCAGGTCCTCGGCACCGGACACGGCGAGCGGGAGCAGCGCGTCCCGCACGCTCACCGCGTCGGCGGGGCGGTCCGCTGGGTCCTTGGCCAGCAGGCGTTCCACGAGCCGGGCGAGCTCGGCAGGCACTTCGCCGCGGACCGCCCGGACCGGCGCCGGCTGCTGGTTGACGTGCCGGTCGGCCAGCTCGTACGCGGACTCGCTGGTGAACGGGGGAACGCCGACCAGCATCTCGTACAGCACGCAGCCCAGTGCGTAGAGGTCGGCGGCCTGGGTCACCTGCCTGGCCAGGCACTGCTCCGGCGCCATGTAGCGGGCGGTGCCCACGCTCACGCCCGTGCTGGTCAGACGGGTCTGGTCCGGGTCGTCGACGATGCTGCCCATGCCGAAGTCGAGCACCTTGACCGTGCCGCCCTGCGTGAGCATCACGTTGGCAGGCTTGAGGTCGCGGTGCACGATGCCCGCGGCGTGCGCGGTGGCGAGGCCGGCGGCTATCTGGGCGCCGATGGCCGCGGCCCAGGAGACGGGCAGCTGGGCCTCTTCCTCGATCAGGTCCCGCAGGGTCTCGCCGTCGAGGAACTCCATGGCCAGATAGGGCAGGCCGCCGGGGCTTCCGGCGTTCTCGTCGATGCCGCCCGCCACGAGCCGGGTGAGGTTGGGGTGCAACAGGCGGCGCATGATCCGCACTTCGCGGAAGAAACGCTGCACGGCCTTCGCGTCGCCGGCGGTGTCCACCTGCGTGCCGGTGCGACGGCGCAGGATCGTCTTGACGGCGACGGCGCGTTCCGGGGTGCCCTCGGGAGCTTGCAGGTCCTCGGCCCGATGGACCTCTCCCATATTGCCCCTGCCGATGACCAGTCCGATGCGGAACCTGCCGTCGACCAGTGCGTCGCTCACTGCCGCTCGCTCCCTCGCCCTCGCACACGTCCCCCACACCCCCCAGGTGCACGGGCCCTCTCACGCGCCGCTGCGCGTACCCATCGTGACAGAGGAGATACAGCGACAGCCGACACCGTACACGAAGGGGCGCTTGATGGATAGAGATGTTTTCGTTGACATCGTCAACGTGGCAACTCTATGGTGACGCCGGGAACGGTGAAGGGTGGGCCAATGGCGCAGCGGTCTTTGGTCGGCGACGGATCGTCCGATCTGCGCACGGCGCTCGGCGGGTTGTTGGTGCGGCTGCGAGGCAGTGCTGTGGACGGGGTCGTGCCGGAGCACGTCTTCGTCGAAAGCGTGCGGGCGCTCGCCTTGGGGGACGCCGAGCAGGACCGGCTGCGTGACGAGCTGGGTCGGCTGGGCCTGCCCGTGCGGAAGTTGCATGTGCACGCAGAAGGTGACAAGCGGAACGGTGAAAAGGTTGTACAGAATCCGGGGGGAAATGTGTCCCCACGGATGCAGCCGGTGCACAACCTGATAAAGCGCTACCTCGACGCCGACGGCTACGTGACCTCTCGCGTCCTGGACGGTGTCGTGAGGCTCGCCGGACTCCAGGCCCACGAGGCCGCGCAGCTGCGCGCGGGGACACCGGTGCGGAATCCGGAGGCCGAACACGGCCCGGAGCGACCGGAACCGGAGGAGCGGGGCGGTGGGGGCACCGGCGAGGCGGCGGTGTCGGAGGGGGCGCAGGAAGACGGCTGGGAGGGCGTCCTCGCCGAAACGGAGGCGGACGAGCCGGATCGGGCGGACCCGGAGGGCGAGCCCCCCGCAGAGGAGACGGCGCCCGGAGACCTCGGCGAGGCGCTCGCCGCGGCGTACGCCGTGCTGGACGCCGACCGGTACGAGCGGCACCCCGCCGACCGGCTGCTGAGCGCACAGGCCGAGGTGGGCCTGGCCGCGCTGATCCGGGGCGGAGCGGACCACATCGCACGGGCACTGGACGAAGAGGAACTGAAGGCACTGCCGCCCGACGACCTCAGGATCCGTGCCCGGGACTGCCTCGTCCTGCACAACCAGCGCCTCGTGCACTCCCTGGTCCGGTTGCACCTGGAGCAGGGCCTCGACTACGACGACCTGCTCCAGCACGGCTTCCTCGGTCTGCTGCGAGCCGCCCGGAAGTTCGACCCGACCAAGGGCTTCAAGTTCTCCACGTACGCCACCTGGTGGATCCGTCAGGCCATCACCCGGGCCATCGCCGACGAAGGCGCTGTCATCCGCATCCCGGTGCACATGCACGAACAGATGCGGAAGGTGGCCGGGACGGAACGCGCCCTTGCGGCAGAAGGGCGCCCCGCGACCGCTGCCGACGTCGCGGTGATGTGCGACATGACCCTGCAGAAGGTGGAGGAGATCCGGCGCCTCACCCGTCGCACCGACTCCCTGGACCGCGTGATCGGGGACGGCGCGACCCTGGCGGACTTCGTGGGCCGGACGCACGTGCTGCCGTCGGTGGAGAAGCAGGTGGTGGACGCGCTGCACGTCGAGGCGGCGCTGGCGGTCGTGGACACCTTCCCGGAGCGGGAGCGCCGGATCCTGGTGCGTCGCCTCGGACTCGACGGGGACGAGCCGTCGACGCTGGACGAGCTCGGCCGCGAGTTCGGTGTCACGCGGGAGCGCATCCGACAGCTCGAGGTGAAGGCGCGGCCCGTGTTCCAGGAGCGGCTGCGTAGGGCGGGCCTCACCGGCGTCGGCCTGGACGCCGTGTGCGAGGAGGCCGAACGGGCGGCGGAGAGGGCGGCGGAGGCGGCACGTCTGGCCCGGATCGCCCGCGCCACCCACGCGGCGCGCACCGCCCGCGCCCGGCTCGCCCTCCGCAGGGCGAGGGCGGAGCGGGGCGCCCGGGCGGCCGGGACGGAGCCGCAGGTGACCGTGGCGTCGGCGCCGATGGAGGCCGGACACCAGGTGGGCGAGGGTGCGCCGATCGTCGAGGCACCGGTCATGGTGGGGATGCCGGAGTCCGAGGAACCGGTGTGTGCCGAGGAAGGCGCAAGGGCCGAGACGAGAGCAGAGGCCGAGGCGGTTCCGGGCGCGGAGGAGAGTGCGGACGCCGACCGGGCCGTTGGTGTCGAGGAGGTGCCCTCGACGCCCGAAGCGGTCCCGGACGCGGAGGCGGATGAGGCCGAGCCGGCTGCGGAAGCACCCGGTGCGGAGGCGACGGCCGAGACCGTGCGAGCCCCGGTGGTTGCCGAGTCGCCCCGAGACGATCCCTCGGTGGGGGCTGAAGCCCGGGAGACCGGTGCCGCCGTCAGTCTGCAGTTCACCGCCGACTGGGCCAGGGCCACGGCGTTGGTCCGGCCGCCGTTCGGCGGGGACGTCGCATGGCTCGCCGAGTACGCGCTGCTGGCCGTGGGACGCCTGCAACTGGGGACGCTGCTCGGCTCGTCCGCCGCCGAGGCCGTGGTCCGCGCCGCGCGGCAGCGGGGCATGCTCGACCGCCAGGTGGTCAAGGCACTCGAAGTGCTCGAAGGCGTCTTCGACATGGTCAAGGAGCTGGGGCTCAGGCCCGAGCACTTCTTCGAGCGGCCTGCCGAGGTCCTCCGCGGGGTGACCCCACGGACCTACCTGACCGATCGGCCCCTGGTGCGCGGTGAGTCGCGCCTCGCCGTCCGCGACGCCTTGCGGGAGTTCGCCGACGCGCAGGCGGAACGGAACGAGCAGGCGCCGGTGCCCGGCGAAGCGAGCGAACCCGAGGAGACCCGGACCGCCGCGGAGGAGTCCGCGGTGCAGCCCTCCACGGACGCGGTTCCGTCAGGTGGTCAGCAGGTCACCGATGAGCCGGCGGAAGCCGAGCCGGGAGAAGCCGAAACCATCCCTGTCGACGTGTCGACAACAGAGGGGCCGGACGCCGCTCTCCGGGCTGAGTACGAGGTGCGTGAGGCGCGTTTCAAGGAGGAGTACGAGCGACGGCTCGCTGAGCAGCGTGAGTCCGCCGAGCTGCGCCTCGAGGAAGAGCACCGGATCCGTGAGCAGAGGCTCGCCGAGGTACGGCAGGCTGCGGATCGGCGTCTCGCGCAGGAGCGCCAGGCCGCCGAGAGGAGTCTCGCCGATGAACGGCAGGCCGTCGAGCAGCGTCTCGCCGCAGCCCGTGCGGTGGCCGAGCAGGAGATCGACACCTGGGAGAACATCCTGCTCACGCGCATGGACACGGTGATGCTCCGTCACGGGCGGCGCGTCCGTGCCGAGGCCGAACAACGCATCGCGCAGCACCACGAGGCGTACCAGGCGCTGCTGCGCAGGACCGAGCACCAAGAGGAGGCCGCCCAGAGGGCGGAGGGCGCCGAGGAGCGGGTCCACGTCCTGGAGCGGAGACTGCGGGAGTACCGCGAGGGCGCCGAGGCCCGTATCGCGGACCTCGAGGCACGGCTGGCGGGGGCCCGGGCGACCACCACCGAACGCGAACGCGCCGCCGGGGCGTGGGCCGCCGAGCTGGAGACGAGGCTGCGCAAGACCGAGGCGACCATCGCCGAACGCGAACGTGCCGCGGCGTCGGCGCGCGAGGAGTACCTCCAGGGTGCCCAGGTGCGGGTCGCCGAAGTCGAGGCGCGGCTGCGCGAGGCCGAAGCGGCCGTCGAACAGCAGAAACTGCTCGTCGAGGCGGCCCGTCGGCGCGCCGAGGAGGCCGAGCAGCAGGCGGCCCGGCGCATCGCGCAGAGCGAGCACGACGCCTGGCTCCGGATCACCGAACTGCAGACACGACTCGGCGACGTCCAGGCACAGCTGGCCGCGGCACAGGAGGCCGTCCGGAGCCGCGGCTCCCTGCGGGACCGCTGGCTCCGCTCCTGACCCACAGACGCACACCACACCCCCTTCCTCAGAAGAGCACCAGGAACTCCCATGGACCCCAGACAGGAACTCGTCTCCTACCTGCGACGGCAACTCGTCGGCCCGGCCGGTGGCGACGACGAGACGCTCGACGCACCACCCGACCGGCAGTACCTCATGGGCACCCTCTACCCGCAGGAAGCCGACCTGCAGGGGCAGTTGGACCTCGCCAAGGAGGAGTTCGAGGGGACCGGCACCGAGCGGGGGGCCGAGGACACCGCACCGGCGGGCGACCCCGTGCCGGAGTCGAACTCCTGGCTGCCGTCGTCCCTCGGATTCAGCTTCTACACCGACGCCGAGACCCTCGAGGTCGAGTGCTCCGCCGCCCGTTACCGCACCCAGTCGCGCAGCGGCCAGCGTGGTCGGACATGGCAGCGGATCGCGATACCGGCCGAGACACACCTCCTCGGCCCGGACCGGGACCAGGTCTCCGTGCTGGACGCCCGAGCGGAACTCCGGGTCACACGAAGGGACTTCGGCAGCGGGAAACTCGTCACCGTCGCCCTCGTCAACGCGGCCCGGCACGACCCCGCCCTCGGCAGGAGCGCCCACTGGGACGGGATGCTGTTCCAAGTGGACCTGCGGGCCCGGCCGGTCGACGGGCGGGTGCTCCAGTACCCGAGCGTGAGCCTGGCCAGCAGGGACGAGGAGGAGCAGGAACTGCGCCTGCAGTACCGGCACGTGCGGACGCACGCCGTCGGGCACGGGTGCGCCGTCGAGGAGGTGTACGACGAGGAGACCGGCAGCCGCGTGACCGGGCTCCGGGCCGCCGTCATGCCCGAGGCCGAGGTCACCGGCGTACGGGCCGCCGGCCTGACCGACACCCCGGTGCTCAGGCTCACCCACCTCGCCGACCCCGCCGTCTCCGCCGATCAACTGAGGGAGGAACTGGCCGAGTTCGCCGCCGCCTACCGCGCCTGGTACGTGGGACAGCTCAACCAGCTCGACAGCGAGGTGCCCGAGTGGGGCAGGGAAGCCGCCCGGCGCGTCCTCGATCGCATCAGCGCCGCCGTCACCCGCATCGAGTCCGGTGTACGGACCCTCTGCGACCCTCGACGCCCCGAACTGCTGCACGCCTTCCGGGCCGCCAACCGGGCCATGGCACTGCAGATGCGCCACTCCGCCGCCGACCTCGCCGGCACCCGGCGTCCCCGCCGCGACGACGGCGTACCGCCGGACCCGCAGCCGTACGCGGACGCCACCTGGCGCCCCTTCCAGCTCGCGTTCTTCCTGCTGGCCGTGGACGGGACCGCCGACCCCCGCCACCCGGACCGTGCCGTGACGGACCTGATCTGGTTCCCGACCGGTGGTGGCAAGACCGAGGCGTACCTGCTGCTCGCCGCGTTCGTCATGGTGCTGCGCCGTGGTGAGCGGGACGGGGGCGGGACGGCCGTGCTCAGCCGGTACACCCTCAGCCTGCTCACCACGCAGCAGTTCCAGCGCGCCGCCACGACCGTGTGCGCACTGGAGTCCATGCGCCGCGCCGACCCGGCCACATACGGCGAGGAGCCCTTCTCCATCGGTCTGTGGGTCGGTGAGACCACCACCGCGAACAGCTACGAGAAGGCGCGCCGCGACTTCCACGACGCACGCCAGGCCGCCACCCCCGACGACGTGTTCATCCTGGACCGCTGCCCCTGGTGCGGCACGCGCATCCTGCCCGCCCACAAGTCGCCCGACATCGACGACTACGGAGTGCGCGCGGGCGCCGACTCCTTCGCCTTCTTCTGCCCGAGGGACGCGTGCCTCTTCCACGACGAACTGCCCGTCGCCGTCGTGGACGAGCACCTGTACGACAAGCCGCCCACCTTCGTCCTCGGCACCGTCGACAAGTTCGCCCGGCTCGCCTGGGAACAGCGGGCGGGACGGCTCTTCGGAGCCGGGACCGGCCATCTGCCGCCGTCCCTCGTCATCCAGGACGAGCTCCACCTGCTCACCGGCCCGCTCGGCACCACCGTGGGCCTGTACGAGGCCGCCGTCCTCGGACTGTGCACCGCGCCGGACGGAACCGGTCCCAAGGTCGTGGCGTCCACGGCGACCATCCGCCGCTCCGGCGAACAGGTCCGCGCCCTGTACGGGGGAGACGTCCAGCTCTTCCCGCCCGCCGGACTCGACGCCCGGCACTCCTACTTCGCCGAGCCGGACACCTCCCGCCCCGGCCGCCGCTACCTCGGCGTCATGGCACAGGGACACACCGCCGGCCGCGCCTCCGTGGCCACCGCGGCCGCCCTTCTCCAGGGGGCGTGGCAGCTCCCGGAGGAACACCGGGACGCCTACTGGACCCTGGTCGCCTACCACCACAGCCTGCGCGAACTCGGCCGCACCGTCACCGCCGCCGCCGACGACATCCCCGCCCAGCTCGCCGGACTCGACTCCGGGGCTGGGGTGCGTCCGTTGCCGGACGCCCAGGTGGAGGAGCTGACCAGCAACCTCCCCCGGGCCGAGCAGCCCGTGCTGCTGGACCGGTTGGAGAAGAGCTGGGACGACCCGAAGTCGGTGTCCTTCCTGCCCTGCACGAACATGCTCTCCGTGGGCGTCGACGTCAAACGGCTCGCCCTGATGCTGATGCAGGGCCAGCCCAAGACGACCGCCGAGTACATCCAGGCCACCAGCCGCGTGGGCCGGCACGCCGTTCCCGGACTCGTGGTGACCTTCTTCAACGCCACCCGCCCCAGGGACCGTTCGCACTACGAGACCTTCGACGTGTACCACCGGGCCCTCTACCGGCACGTCGAGCCGACCAGTGTCACCCCCTGGTCGGTTCCCTCCCGCCGCCGCGCCCTGCACGCCGTGCTCGTCGTCCTCGTACGGCACCGGCTCGGTTTGGCGGCCGAGAACCAGGCTGGGCGGATCCTCGACCGGCTGCCCGAAGTGGAAAAGCTGATCGAAGAGTTGGCGCAGCGGGCGGAGACCGCCGAGCCGACCGCCGGGGACGCGGTCCGCAAGGAACTCGCCGGACTGGTCGCGGACTGGGAGGACCTCGCCCGCCAGGCCCGCAAGGACGGCCGCGAGCTGTACTACCGCAGCCAGGGCAAGGGCCAGTCCAACCTCATCAAGAGCTTCGAACAGCTCCACGGCCTGTGGGAGACACCCAACTCCATGCGCAACGTCGACCGGGAATGCCAGGTGACAGTGAAGGGAGCCGACCTGTGAGCCGCACACTCCGGGTACGCCAGTCGCAGACCGTGGTGCCCTTCGGGGTCGGGGCCGTCTTCGACATCCAGGGCGAGTCGTTCGTGGCCGCCGGTATCGGCGACTGGCCGGCCCGCGCCAAGCAGCGGATCGACTCGCCCCGGCTCGCCGACCGGCTCGGCGTCACCGGTTTCCACGCCGCGCCCGCCACCGCCAACGACCGCTTCGACGTCGCCGACGCGCCCGGAGCACCGTACATCCGCTTCCCCTCCTGGCTGTTCTGCGGTGCCTGCCGGCGCATGAAGCGCTGGCGGATCGCCGACGAGAAGCACGGCCAGGCGCCGCGCTGCCCGTCCTGCACGCCCGCGCGGACCCTGGCGCCGATGCGGTTCGTGCAGATCTGCCAGGCCGGGCACCTCGGTGACGTCGACTGGTGGTTCTGGGCGCACTCGCGGCGCGACGGCGGCGAGCGGCGGCGCTGCGAGGAACGCGAGAGGCTGCGGTTCCTCGTCTCGGAACGGGCCTCCGGCCTCGAAGCGCTCTCCGTCGCCTGCACGGCCAAGGGGTGCGGCGCCACCCGGGACCTGCTCGACATCCTCGGCACCCACGGCATGCGCTGCTCGGGACGCAACCCGTGGCAGCGTGCGAGCGAGGCCGTCGCATGCCCGCGTCCGGTGCAGATCGTGCAGCGCACGGCGGGCAACCTCTACTACCCCGTCGTGCACTCGGCGTTGGACATCCCCGAGACCGACGTCCCCGTGCACACCGACGACGCGCTCGCGGCCCGGGTCCGGGAACATCATCTGTGGGTCCTGCTGTGCAGGGACCCCGCCTCGCCGCGCGCCGCCGCCTTCCGGGAGATGATCCAGGAGGACACCGGAGCCGACGACAGCCTGCTGGACACCCTCCTGGCGGAGGAGACGGGACAAGCGGCCCCCGTCGTGGCCGCCTCCCCGGGGCAGACGCCCGCCGGCCCCGCCCGCCCCGACCTGAGCCGGGAGGAATGGGCCGCGTTCACGGCGCCCGCCCCGCCCGCCACCCGTGACTTCGCCCTGCGCGAGACCACGCTCGGACTGGCGGGGGAGACGGACGAACCGTGGGCCGGGCTCGCCCGCCGCTTCGGCCGCATCGTGCTCGCCGACCGGCTCCGCGAGGTCCGGGCCCTGTCCGGTTTCACCCGGGTCTCTCCGGACGCCACCGTCGTGGCCGCCGACACGTCCCGCCGGCTGAAGTGGCTGCCCGCCGTCGAGGTCTTCGGCGAGGGCGTCTTCCTCACCCTGGACCGCGACGCGCTCCGGGAATGGGAGCAGGGCGCGGAGGTCCGCCGACGGGTCGCAGGCATGCGGGCCGACCTCGACCGCTCGTTCCAGAAGGACCGTCTGGAGAGTGTGACCGGACCTGAACTCGCCCCCCGCTTCGTCCTCCTGCACACCCTCGCCCACCTCCTCATCCGCCAGCTGTCCTTCGAGTCCGGGTACACGACCGCGAGCCTGCGCGAGCGGATCTACGCCCGCCCCGATCAGGACCAGTACGGCATCCTCGTCTACACCGCCGCCGGAGACGCCGAGGGCACCCTGGGCGGACTCGTCCGCCAGGGCGAACCCCCGCGGCTGGCCGAAACACTGCTGCGGATGACCGAGTCGGCAGCCTGGTGCTCGGCCGACCCCCTGTGCGCCGAACACAGCGGCCAGGGCTTCGGCAACCTCAACAGGGCCGCCTGCCACGCCTGCGCCCTGCTCCCGGAGACCAGCTGCGAGACCGGCAACTCCCTCCTGGACCGTGCTCTCGTCGTCGGAGGCGAACGCGTCCCCGGATACCTGCAGTCCATCGTCGCCGCGGCCCGCACCGCCGCGGCCACCGCCCTGGAGCAGCCGTGACCGTCACCTACCTCGACCTCGACCCCGACCAGCGGGCCGGCCTCGACGAGCTGCCCTTCGACGGCAACCATCTGATCAGCGGCCCGCCGGGCAGCGGCAAGAGCGTCCTGGCGGCCCAGCGGGCCGTCATGCTGGCCCTCACCGGCACACCGGTGGTCCTGCTGACCTACTCCAACCTGCTGCGGCAGTCGCTCGCCGGTACGGTGCACGCACTGGGGCCCGCGGACCGCTCGGTCCGTGTCATGACCGTCCACAGCTGGCTCGCCGAGTGGTACGGAACCACTCCACCGGTCGGCGGCGACGGCTGGTACGACTGGGACGCCCTCCTCAACCGGGCCGCCGAACCGGCGGGAGCCGTCGGCGCCGCCCTGGTCGTCGACGAAGGCCAGGACCTTCCCCCGCAGTTCTACCTGCTCGTCCGCATGCTCAGGGCGCGCACGACCGTCTACGCGGACGAGTGCCAGCGGCTCACCGACACCAACTCCACCCTCGACGAGATCGCCCGGAACCTGGGCAAGTGCACCCGCCACGATGTGGCCGGCAACCACCGCAACACCGAGCAGATCGCGTCCTTCGCCGCGCACTTCCACACCGGTACCGACACCCCGGACCTGCCGGACCGTCAAGGCCCGCCGCCACGCCTGCACCGCTTCCATGAGCGGGGCGTCGCGGACCTGCTCGTCCTGCTGGCCGGGACGCAGCCCAAGAAGAGCATCGGGGTGATCGCCGCTTCCAAACACACCCAGTTCTCCCTGCTCGGCAGCATCCAGAAACGGGCACCGCGGCTCAAGCCCCAGCTGTACACATCGCAGTCGAGGGGCGGACAGTACCGCAACCTCGACCTCGGCCGGCCCGGCGTCGTGATCGTGCACCGCCGCAGCGCCAAGGGACTGGGATTCGACACGGTCGTCATCCCCGACACCCACGAGGACGCCGCGACCGATCCGACCTCCGCCGCACTGCGGATGTCCTACTACGTCATGGCCACCCGGGCACGGCGGGAACTCCACCTCGGTTACGAGGGGCAGTCCGAGCCGCCGCTCCTCGCCCAGGTGAACCGCGGAGATCTGCAACGAGGGTAGAGAGGGCAGAGCGGTGCCGGGCAGCCCGCCCGGCACGTCGTACAGACGGACGCGACACGGGCGCCCCGCCCCGGACCAGGCCGGCCCCGTGTCCGGTGGTCCGACCACGTCATCGGCCACACGGCCGCAGCTCCCAGACCGTCCCGCGCGTGCTGGGCGTGGGTCTTGACGCGGAAGGGGAACCCGCCGATATTCATGCAGCGCGCACCGATGGGTTGTCAGCGACGAACCGATCCCGCAGGGAGCCGCCGTGATCGCGACCGTGACCGCCGTCCTGACCCTTCGAGCCCGCGTTCCCCTCGTCCTCGCCGTGCTGCTGCTCACCCTCGCCCCCACCGCACCGGCACTCGCCGCCGCCCCACCGACGGGGTCTCCCGTCACCGGCGTCCAGGCGGCGACGGACAGGGCGCGTCCCGGGGTGTCACGAGGCGCCGAGGTCGTCGCGGTCACCCGGGTCGCCGACCGGCAGGTCGACCTGTCGGTCCGCTCGCGGGCCCTGGGCGGCCGTACGGTCGAGGTCCGCCTGCTCACCCCCGACGGCTGGAATCCGGACGCGCGACGCCGGCAGCACTGGCCGACCCTCTGGCTGCTGCACGGTTGCTGCGGCGACTACACCTCGTGGACCTCGATGACCGACGTCGCGCGGACCGACAGCCTGCGCGACGTCCTCGTGGTGATGCCGGAGGCGGGCTGGAACGGCTGGTACAGCGACTGGTGGAACCACGGCCGAGGCGGCGACCCGGCCTGGGAGACGTTCCATACCGTGGAGCTGCGACACCTCCTGGAGCGTGACTGGGGTGCCGGCGCCGACCGTGTCGTGGCCGGTCTGTCGATGGGAGGCCAGGGCGCCCTGCAGTACGCCGCACGGAACCCCGGCATGTTCAAGGCGACCGCCGCGTACTCCGGCTCGGCCCACCCACTCCTGAACGACGAGTCGGTCGACCGCATCATGGGCTTCTTCGCCGGCCAGGGCGACGACCCGCTGCGGGTCTGGGGCGACCCGGTCGCGCAGCGCCGCATCTGGCAGGCCCACGACCCGTTCCACCTGGCCGAGCGGCTCCGGTCGATCCCCGTGTACCTGTCGTGCGGCGACGGCACCACCGGCCCGCTGGACCCGCCGGGCGGCACGAGTGCGCTCGAGGCCGACTTCAACCGGCAGAACCACGCTCTCGCCGCCGAGTTGAAGAGGGTGGGCGCGGAGCACGTGACCACCCACTTCTACGGGCCGGGAACCCATGGCTGGGCGTACTGGGAACGTGAACTGCACGCGTCGCTCCCGATGCTGCTCGGCGCCCTGCGGGTCCCGTGACGCTACGCACGTTCTCGGGGGCACCGCCGGGACGGCTGATGCGCCGGGTCAGTTGGCCAGTGGCGTGCGTTCGGCGTGGGCGACCTTCACGGACGCGATGTCGGACAGCTCGCGGTCGTCCTCGAGCGTGCTGTACTCGCTGAACTCGCCCTTGTCGGACTCGGTCCTGCCGGACTTCAGATGGGTCGCACCGACGTAGGTCTGGCCGACGAAGTCTCCGTCGTCGTCGAAGGCGTTGACGATGACGGAGTAGTTGGCGGGCCCGTCCCCCTTGTTGGTGATCTCGTAGGTGAACGTGTAGGTCTCGTCGGCGTCCGTGTCGCAGTCGTTGTACGAGTAGATGTCGGTGTCGTCGCAGTACTCGCTGTCGCTCTCGTCGACGACGAGTCTGCCGCCCGAGATCTCGACGTGTTCCAGCGGGTCACCGCCTCCCCCCTCGTCGTCCTTGCCCAGCACCCACCAGGCGGTGGCGCCGGCCAGCAGGAGGGCGAGGACGGCGAGGACGGCGACGACCGCCAGAGCGCGCCGTCCCGCCCGGTCCCGGCGATCGGCGGTCGTCACCGGCGCCGGGGGAGTGGTGGGCGGCGCGGCGGGATACGGGGGTGCGGGGGCCGGCTCCGGTCTGTCGGGCGTGCCGTTGTCGGTCATGCGGTGACAACTCCTTGTCGGGAGGCGCGCACTGGGGGACAGGTTCGAGTGAGCGGTCGATCGGGCCGTACGCGAGGGCCGGGCGCAGGTGCCGGTGCCCCTTCGCCGGACCTGTGCCGCGTGCAGACGAAGCCCGGCGAGGTCGGCGGCGGAGGAGCGGAGGAGCGGAAGTGCGGAGCGGCGCGGGCAGGCGTGGAGGTGGAGGACTTCTTGGAATCGAACATACCGATGGTGACCAACTCGAGGAATACATTGATGACTTGAGAGCGTGCAGCGGTCGACCGGGAACCGGGGAGCAGGGGGGCGCCGGCCCACGCGGGCCCGCTCGGAAGGGGCACGGCCACGGGTGCGGGGCCGTCATGCCGGACAGGGAAGCGAGAGCCCTCGGGAACAGGAAGCTGCGGATGTCGGAGCGACTTGGCACCATGTGGCCTGACGATCGCTGTACGAGCGGTGCGTGGCGTGCATGCAGGGCCCGGTGGCGGGCCGCTGTTGACCGAGAGGGAAGCCGTGGCGGACTGGATCTACATCCTCGATCCGAAGAGAGACACGCTGGACGGGGAGCCGTCCGACAGGGAGGCGATACGTCGGCTGGCGGAGGAGGAGCCCGGACTCGAACTCTGGCTCAGCCGTCGCAACCGCATGAAGCAGGGCGAACGCCTGTGGTTCTTCTTCACCCACCCGGAACCGGCGGTCGCCGCGGTGGCCGAGGTCGACCAGGAGCCCTGGAACGACCCGGACGCCCCCGACATCCCCTACCTGGTCGGGGCGACTCTGCTCCCCGGGGCGACGAAGGCGCTGTACCGCGATCCCGTGGGCCGGGACGAACTGGGACTCGGGCAGGTGAGGTCGGTGCAGAAGGTGAAGCCGGAGGCGCTGCCGGTGCTGCTGGCACGGGCGGGCCTCTGACCGGTACGGCGGCGGCCGGGCGCCCCGTGCCCCGGTGAGGCGACCGGCATGCCGTCCGTCACGTTCCGCAGCGACTGCGGAGGAGCGCGACACCGTCGCCTTCGAGGTCGTCGCAGTACGTCGCGCGCCCGGTCATGGCCATCACCAGGGCCAAGCCGGTGCCGGACACGAGCGGCCCGGAACCGGTCGCGAAGGGACCGTCGACGGCGACGAGTTTCAGGCCCTCGACGCGTCCCTTGGCGACGACCACGAGATCCGACCCCTGGTAGTACTCGGCCACCTGCGTGACCGTCTCGACCGGATAGTCACGGTGGATGCCCAGAGGGCGCCGGATGTCCTCCGCGTGCACGATCGTCTCGCCCAGCATGGCCACGGCCGGCAGGGGAGGCCTGGTCGTACTTGGGACGACGTGCCGGAACCGCTCAAGGGTCTCGGCCGGGGTCGCCCCCAGCTGCTCGGCCAGCCGCATGGCCACCTGCTTGTCGAAGTCGAACCGGCAGCGGATCACACCCGCCAGCCAGCGCACAGCGTTGAGGCGGGCCCCCGCGGTCAGATGTGCCAGCACCTCGCGCACCGTCAATCCGCTGCACAGCGACGGTGACGCCCACTGCTCGTCGGACAGGTCCGCGAGATCGGCCGCCAGCGCCGCTCGCTCAGTACGGATCAGGGGCCAGACCCCGGCCCTCCGGCTGCGGTCGGATACCAGTTCCGGATCAGTCATTCGGGAGAGTCTCCTGTCGCGGGTAGCGCTCTGCATCGCACCCTGACCGGAGCAGGTGGGCACCCGGCGGGGGCGTTCAAAGAGGAGACTCCTGCCCTCGAGCAAAATCATCGCCCGCGAGCGGACTTTCCGCGGGACAGCAGATGGTGAGGCAGCACATGCCCGGCTGCGGCGGGGGAGGAGGGGCGCCGTCCGTGCCGAGCACGGCCCTTGGATCCGTTGACATGTCGTGTTCTGAATCAGTCACTCTGTGCCGTCCTGCCCATACATCCGACGAAAGAGATTCACCATGCGTGAATTTTGTGGAGCATCTCCTCCTGAACTTCGGACGGGCACAGCAGTACGGTCTGGAAGGTGACCTTCCCCTGGCCCGGGAGCTCGGGTTTTCCCGCCCAGAAATTCGCGGCGTCGCTCAGGACACGGAAGAGGATGTCGCGTTCTCCAGGAATAGAGTGTCGTAGGGAAATGCCAGCTATTTCCCGGAAGTGTCCCGCAGGGCAGGAACTCGCACTCCATTTTCATCCGAATTCGGCCATTCGCCAGCGGCCTCATACGCTTCTTCGTCATCAGGGACGAAAAATTCCCTCTACACCTGCCCCGCCTTCACTTCCCGCTTGCGTGGACCGGGGGGAGATTCACCGTCCGTAATCCTCCATGAACGTGGCGATCATCTCAAGCAGCGCGTCGGCCCGGTGCCGGTCCTCGGGCTGGGCGCGCAGGACCTCGTCGGCGGCCCGCAGCCGGGCCAGGGCGGTCGGTTCGCCGTCCGCCAAGTCCTCGACCACGGGTGTGGTGACCAGATCCAGGCATTCAGTGAACAGGTGACGGGTGGAGGGGGAGGGCGGGTTGGGGTCAGGAGCGGCGAACCCGCTGGTCACATAGCGGACTGGATCGGTCAGGCTCCAGCCGACGGCGGAGCCGTCCTGGACGAGAAGTGCCACGTCGGGGGCGATGCCGATGCGGGCCTCCAGCGGGGCGTCGAGGACGTCGAGGTCGCGGAGACAGGACAGCACGGAATCGTCGGGGGCGCGGCACAACACCTTCCCCATCTCATGTCGGAAATCCCGGATCTCTTCGGCGCGGAGCCCACCCGGGCGTACCGCAGGTGTGAGGGAAAGCCGAGCGGCGTCCTCGGCGGAGACGGACTCTTCGGGCAGCCTGAACTCGACCCCGGCCAACTGCCGGCTGTCCGGGTCGAACCGGAGGACGTCAGGCGCGTCCCACAGCCAGTGCTGGCTACCGAAGCTATGCGCGACGAACCGCTCGCGCTCCTTCACGTCCACATACTGCGCGACATCCACGGAGTCGCCGGTGAAGCGGGGAGTGACGCGCAGCGGATCGTCCGTCACCGTTGCACACCAGTCGCCGTCGAACGACAGTTTCATGGTCATTCTTGCCTCATCTGATCTGCTGTGCCGGGGCCATGGAGCCGTCGTCGGTGGGAATCCTGCCCTGCACGATGTCCTCGTGGGTCACCGGCTTACCGGGGTCCGACGGACTGCCACCGAGCGCCGCCGCCCGGGGAGGAGCCGGGTTCAGAATTTGTGCTTCACCACCCGCTGGCCGTCGTTCTCCGGTAGCCGCGTTGACGGCGAGGCGAGCAGGTGTGGACGCGGCGACAGGTGGGCGGCCTCATCGCGAAGCCGTACCGGGTGCGGCTGACCCAGCCCGGGCGCATGCACCTGAAGCGGTGCGGGCTGTCCGCGGCCGCTTCGGCACGTCCTGGACGAGAAGCCCATGAGCTTCTGATCAATGGACGTCACGAGTTTGCGTAATCCTCCACCAGGTTGCCGACAAGCGAGAGCAGGGCGTCGACGCGGTGCCGGTCCTCGCGTTGGTCGCGCAGCCTGTGGTCCAGTTCCCGCAGGTCGGACACCGCGGCCGGGTCACGGCGCCTCACCGCGTCCAGCCACGGCGTGGTGGCTAGGTCCATGCAGGCCGTGAACAGGAGCCGGGTGGCTTGGGCCGGTGGAGCCGGGTCGAGAGCGGCGAACCCGGTGGTGACGTACCGGACCGGGTCGGTCAGGCTCCAGCCGACGACGGCGCCGCCCTGGACGAGGAGCGCCACGTCGGGAGCGATGCCGATGCGGGCGTCCAGCGGCTCGTCGAGGACGTCGAGGTCGCGCAGGCAGGTCAGTACGGCGTCTTCGGGGGCGCGGCAGAGCTCGGTGGTCATCGCCAGGCGGAAATCCCGGACCTCGTCGGCACGCAGACCGCCAGGACGGGCGGGGGGTGTGGCGGGAACGCGGGCGCAGTCCTCGAGGTCGGCCGCTTCGTGGGGCAATCGGAACGCGGCGCCGACCAGCTCCCGGCCGGCCGGATCGAACCGGAGCTCGTCCGGGTCGTCCCACAGCCACTCCTGGCTGCCGAACGTGTCCACGAGGAACCGCTGCCATTCCTTCACGTCGGTGTACTCCGCGATACGCACCCGCTGATCCAGGAAGTCGAAGCGCGGTGGGACGCGAAGGGCATTGCCCGTCACCGTTGCACTCCAGTCGCCGTCGAGGGTAAGTCTCATGGTGAATGCCGCCTCATCGAATCTGCACCGCGGGAGCCAGGTAGCCGTTCTTGGCCGGAATCCTGCCCTCCACCACGTCTGCGTGGGTAATCGGCCCTCCGGGGTCGGAGGGCAGGCCTCCGAGTGCCCGCACACCGGAGTCCCCCCTGGTACCGGACGGGCCGTACGCCGTGATGGCATTGCCCGCCCCTGCACCTCCACCCTCTGTCACCACGATGTCCTCCCCTTGTCGGAAGGTCAGCCTTCCGCTGCCCGCCGTCGAGTGGTAAACGGCGTCTGGGCTCTTGAGGATCTCCAAGACCCGCTCGTCACTGAAGCTGTGCATGGAATCCGCGTGGTAGTTCCCGGCCTTCTTCATCCGGTTGCCCTGGGCTCTCTCGATGACCTCGTCCGCGGTCTGGATGGCCTTTTCCCTGGCCTGTTGGGCTTTTTCCTCCTTCGTGTACTTGGGCATCAGGCCCAGCGGGTCGCACCCTGTGTGCGGGTTGTCGACATAGCCCACAGGATTCGGCGCGGGAGCGAGACCCAGTGGGTCCGGGGAGGTGTAGCGGCCGGTCTCGGGGTCGTAGTGACGGAAGCAGTTGTAGTGGAGGCCGGTCTCGGGGTCGTAGTACTGGCCGGGGAAGCGCAGCGGGATGTAGGCGCTGCTGTCCCTGGCCCAGGCAGTGGTGCCCCAGAGCGTGCTCCGGCTGCGCCAGGCGATGTCCCCGGACTCGTCGATGAGTTCGGTCGGCGTGCCGACGAGATCGGTGGCGATGGCGAAGAACCGCCGGTCGATCTCCTCCTGACCGCTGTCGGCCGTGAGGATGCGCTCGGTCTGGGCCAGGGGCACAACGTCCCGGTGGTCCCAGGTGAGGACGACCGTGTTCGGGACGTCCGGCCGGTGGCTGGTCTGCTCGCACAGGGTGAGGCCGTCCCAGGTGAAGCGGATCTCCTCGACCACGCCCTCGCCGTCGTCCGCCAGGCGCTGCTTCGCGGTGCGGCGGCCCAGTGGGTCGTAGCGGTACCGCCACCGCGTCCCGTCCGGGGTGGTGACGGAGGTGAGACGGTTCTCAGTGTCCCACTCGTAGCGCCAGGTGTCGGGCTTACGGGACAGGCGGGTCTTCTGCCGCAGGACGATCCGGCCGAGAGCGTCGTGCCCGAAGCGGACGTCTCCGGCGCGGGTGACGGTGGTACCGGTGTAGGCGCGCGGCCCGATGGCCTCGCTGCCGGGGTGGCGGGACGGCCAGGAGGCCGAGGTCTGGTTGCCGACGGCGTCGTAGGCGTATCGCTCCGTCCAGCCTTGTGCGTGGACGGCGGTGACCCGGCCCGCCCGGTCGAGATCGAAGGTACGGGTGCCCGACAGCCGGGTCGCGACGGAGACCAGGTGGCCGTCGGCGCGGTAGGCGTAGGCGCGGCTGTCGATGGCTCTGACTCCGGCGGTGATGTGCTGCTCGGCGAGCCGTCCGGCCTCGTCCCAGGCCGACGTCATGGTGATCGCGTCCCCGTAGGTACGGGTCAGTTCACGGCCGACGGCGTCGTGGTGGAAGTCGACCCGCCGGCCCTCCGTGGTGAGCCGCAGGGGGAGTCCGTCGGAGGCGTAGGTGTAGGACGTGACATGGCCGGTGGGCGTGGTCCGGCGGATGCGCCGCCCCAGGGCGTCGTAGGAGTGGACGAGCGGGCGGCCGTCCACCAGTTCTGTCTTGACCTGCCCGCGGCGGTCGTACTGGTAGCGGAGTTCGCTCTCCGGTCCGATCGCCTCCAGGAGGCGGCCCGCCCGATCGTAGGCGTAGGTCGTCACCCGGCCGTCGACGTCCTTGCGGATGACCTGGCCGAGCTGGTCGCGCTCGAAGGAGACGGCCCCGCCGAGCGCGTCGATCCGCTTGGCGAGCCGACCCGCGGCGTCCATGCGGTAGGTCAGGGTGCGCCCGTCGAAGTCGGTCTCGGACACGATGTTGCCGACCGCGTCGTACTCGTACGTCCAGGTCAGACCCTGCGGGTTGGTGACCCGGGTGAGACGCAGGTCGTTGTCGTGCTCGAACTCGTAGCGGCTCCCGTCGGGCCGGGTGCCGGCGAGCGGGAGGTCGAAGTGGGTGTACTCGTAGCGCGAGACGCCGCCGACGGCGTCCGTGTGGGCGAGGCAGTTGCCCTCGCCGTCGTAGATCCATGACTCGCTGGTGCCGCCCGGCCCGATGCGGCGGACGAGCTGCCCGTCCGAGTTCCAGTCCAGTCGGGTGACCCCGCCCGTCGGGTCGGTGACACGGACCGGACGGCCGAGCCCGTCCCGTTCGGTGCGGGTGGTGGCGCCGGACGGGTCGGTCACCGCCACGATCAGACCTGCTGTGTCGCACACCACACGGGTCGTGTCCTCGAGGGCGTCGGTGACGGCGGTGAGCCGGCCTGCGTCGTCGTAGACCGAACGGGTCGTTTTCCCGGTCGGGTCGGTGACCGCGGTGCGGTTGCCGCGCTCGTCGTACGCGTAGGTCGTGCGGGCACCGTCCGGCCCGACGACTTGCGTCGGCAGCCCGAGAGGTCCGCGCACGATGCGCAGTTCGGAGCCGTCCGGGCGGACAGCGCAGACCAGTCGGCTGTTCTCGTCGTAGGTGTAGGCGGTGGTGGCGCCGAGCGGGTCGGTGCGGGTGAGCAGGTTGCCGTGGGTGTCGTAGGTGGAGCGGGTGGTGTGGCCGAGCGGGTCGGTGGTGGCGATCACCCGGCAGCGGTGGTCGATGAGGTGGCGGGTGGTGCGGCCGTCGGCGGTGGTCAGTGTGGTGGTGCGGTGGCCGGTGGCGGGGTCGGGTTCGGTGTAGGCGAGGGTGATCTGGATGTGGCCGGCCTCGCCGCCTTCGGCGATGACGCGGTCGCGGTCGTCGTAGGCGTAGTCGTAGCGGCTGTCGTTGGAGTCGGTCCAGGCGGTGACGCGGCGGCGGTCGTCGTAGGCGAAGGTGGTGGTGGCGCCGGAGGGTTTGGTGACGGTGGTGAGGTCGCCGTCCCGGTAGCCGTAGCCCATCAGCGGCAGGTCGGCGCCGTTCTCGCCCGCGCCGACCAGGGCGAGGGCGGTGATCCGGCCGTCGGTGGTGGTCAGCTTCACCCGGGGGCCGGCCGAGTGGACCAGGGCCGTCGGCAGGCCGTCCTCGGTGCGGTCGACGGTGACGGTGTGGCCGTTGCGTTCGGTGACGGACATCAGCCAGGCGTCGCCGTCGCCGCCGGGCTCACCGCCGGGCGGGGCGGTGAAGTGGCGGACCAGGCCGGTGCCGGGGTCGGTGAGCGTGTAGTCGCCGTCCGCGTCGCGGGCCAGCAGGGTGCGGGTGGTGCCGGACTCGGGGCGGGTGGGGGCTCCGGGGACGGGGTGCGGATAGGGGATCAGCAGGCCGTCGGCGGTGACGTGGACGACGCCGACCGGGTCGATCTCCAGGCGTTCGTCGACGGTGGAGGTCCAGGACGGCCCCAGGAAGCGGCCGGCCGTGCAGCCGGACTCGGTGCGCCGGGTGAAGACCAGCGGCAGGATGCCGGGGATCTCCACGTCGGCCTGGGGCAGGAACATGCGGCCGGAAGCCAGGTCGACGGGGTCGGTGCCGTCGGTGGTGCGGGACCCGTCGGGCCGGTTGTGGGTGCCGTCGGGGGCGTCGTCGACCAGGCGGCGGACCCGCGCGGCGTCGGCCGCGTCGGCGGCGATGCGCACGCCCTTGACCGCGGCACCGCCCCCGCCGGTGGCCACGGTCAGCGCGGCGTCGGGCAGCAGCCGGCCGAAACCCTCGTAGGGGTCCTTCATGAAGTCGCCGACCATCTGCTTGCCGGTGCCGACCGGGTCGTTGGCTGCCAGCACCAGGCCGGAGGCCAGGCTGTTGAGGTTCGTGGCGTACTCGGCCGGGTGGGTGAGGTTGTACGGGTCCAGCGGGTTGATGCCCCGCACGAAGGTGAGCAGTCCCGCCGTGCCCTTGATGATCCCGCCGCCGACGTGGTCGCCCATGATCTGCAGCTCCTGCAGACCGTCGCCCACCTGCTGGGTGTACGACGGTTTCTCCGGGGCCATGTCGCGTGCCGTGCGGACCGCGCTGCGGGCGGTCTCCGCGGCGGTGTTCCGCTGCTTGCGGGCCTCGGCGAGGATGTCCTGCGCCTCCTGCATCAGCTTCTTGCCCGGGTCGTCGAACGTCGGCGCCGGACACGGCGGAAGCGTGGACGGGTCGCGCTTGTCGGCGGGCTGGGCGTTGTAGCGGTCGACGGCCTTGTTGTAGGCGTCGACCTTCTTGCGGTGGGCGTCGGCGGCGTCCTCGGACGCCTTGACCCCTTCCTTCCACTTGCCGATCGCCGTCTGCGCCTGCCCCTGCGCCCAGCTCACGGTGGAGGCGAACGACTCCAGCGCGCCGACCGCCTTCTCGCAGGCGTCGGCACCGGTGAACCACTTCGGCGGCTGGGTGCTCACCGCCTTGCGCAGTGCCTCGGCGGCCTCGCCCTTGAGCTGTGAGGAGTCCAGACCCTTCAGCCCGGAACCGGCGTCGTCGAACGCTTTCTGGAAGGAGCGGAGTTTCTCAGCGGTGGAACGGATCTTCTCCGGACTGCCGTAGACCAGCTTGGTCCTGTCCTCGGTCTCTCCGAGGTCCATCTCGTCGACCTCGGCGCCCATCCGGTTCGCCACCGAACGCGACTGCTCGCGCACCCAGTCCGCACCCGACTCCCAGCCGGCCTCGTCCAGCCGGTCCGCGGTCCAGTTCCCCGCGCCCTCGACCCGGTCGCCGAGCCACTCGACACCGTCCTCGACCGCCTCCTCCACCGAGTCCGGGGTGATGTCCTTGATGAAGTCGCCGATACCCACGCTCAGTCACCCCCGTCGCCGCCCTGGCTGCCCTGCTGCTGCGCCTGTTGGGGGCGTTCCTCGGGCGACGGGCCGAACGTCTCGTCCAGCGCCCGGTTCCACTCGCCCTCGTCGATGCCCAACTGCTCGTTGAGCCACTCCGACTGCTGTCCGCCCCGCCCCTCCGTGAGCAGCGAACGGCCGGTGTCCTTCCAGGTCTGCTCGATCTCCTCGCCGGCCCGCTCGAACGACTCACGGCTCCAGTCCGGGTCCAGGTGGTCCGGCGTGAACACCTCACCCCAGTCCTGCTGGGTGATCTCCTCCTCGGAGGCGTGCGGGTTGCCGCCCATCAGGGCGTTGACCCCCACCTTCAGCGAGCCTGCCACGTACTGGTCGTGCTCCCACAGGGTGCCCGCCGCCAGCCCCAGCCGGTTCGCGATCTGGCCGGCGTCGTTCACCAGGGCGCGCACGCCCCACTCCCAGCGTTCGCAGAAGTCCTCGAAGTCGACGGACAGGCCGTGGTGCCCGGTCTCCATCCCGGTCATCGACAGCTGGGAGAACCCTTTGCCCATGATGGAGCCGGTGGCGCCGCCCAGGTCGCCCAGCTCGTCGATGGTGGCACCCACCCCCTTGGTGAACCTCGCCACCGACGCCTTGTCGAAGTTCAGATCCGTCCCGTCAGTGCCCACGGCCAGGTCCCCCCTCCGTCGTTTCGGTGTCGAGGGCGGCACCGTCGGGAACGATCCCGGTGACCGGCGGGAAGAACATCGACCCGCCTTCGTCGGCGATGTCCACCGCCAGGCCGGCGGGCTCGCCCAGAGACGGCACGATCTCGTCCACGATGCGGGCACCCCGCAGCGCCGCGTAGTCCATCGGCCGGTCACCCGGCCCGTGGTGAAGGGCGAAGCGGGCCAGCGCCGTCTCGTCCGTGAAGGCGCACACCCACCGCACCCCACCCGAATGCGCGCTCCACAGGCGGCCGTCGACGGACGGGACCAGAAGCACCGACCGCCGCATCTCACCCACCAGCGCCCGCGGATCACCGGCCCCCGCCCGCTGCTCGGCGATCCGCTCGGCCAACGCCGTCCTGGGCTGCTCCACGGCCCCTCCCTCGTCACGGTGTCAAAGGTGACTGATGGCACCGTAGAACAGACGTGCGTGGAGGGGGCGGTGGTTCTCGTGAAACCCGACCGGGCCTTGACCAGGCTCCGTTGCGTCCCGCACAGGGCGCTCGACGGCCGGTGGGGCACATCCGTGTCGTCCGGCCAGAGAGAAGGGGGGCGAGCCGGCGCATCCCGGTGGTCCGGGCGGCGGCCGCACGCTCCGGCGGGCAGTGGTGGGACGCGCCCGACGGCCGAAGCGGCCTCGATGCGGAAGGCCCGCCCCGCCATCGGAGTCGTGCCGGACCCGTCCGGTTGCGATTTTCGCATTCGGTTCCTAGGGTGAGGGCATGAAGGAGACCGTGACCGATCGTGTGCGAAGCGTCATGCTCAGGGCATCGGTCAGGCAGGCGGAGTTCGCCGAGAGGGTCGGGCTGACGCCGGACAAGCTGTCCAAGTCGCTCAGCGGAGTCCGCCGGTTCACCTCCCTGGACCTGGCGCGCATCGCGGAGTTCGGCGACACGACGGTCGACTGGCTGCTGACCGGCCGCGACCCGCTGCGTCCGGCCTTCGCCGCCCGTGCCGTGCCGTCGGCGATGAGCGGGGACGGCCGTGCCACCCTCAAGGACCTCGTCGAACGCTTCACCAGCGCGCACGAGGTCCTCGTCCTCCTCGGCAGGGCGCCGCAGCAGCCCGAACTGCCCTCGGCCGGCCCGTCGCACCCCACCGCTCCCACGGATCACAAGGGGTGTGTGGACGAAGGCGTGGCGCTCGCGGAAGCCGCGCTCGCCCGGCTGCACGCCGAGGGGTCACCACCGGTGGGCAGCATGGACAGTGCGGAACTCCTCCAGGCGCTGGAGCAGACCTTCGGGGTGGACGTGGCCAAGATCGGACTGCCCGAGGGGATCGACGGTGCCGCCTGGCAGGCGGACGGCTTCCGGCTCATCATGATCGCCCGGACCCGTGTGCCCACCCGGCAGCGCTTCACCCTCGCACACGAACTCGGGCACATCCTGGCCCGGGACGCACAGGACCTCCTGACGGAGACCCACCTGACCCCCGGTCACCAGAAGGACCTCACCGAGGTCCGCGCGAACGTGTTCGCCGCCCATCTCCTCATGCCCCGGTCGGAGATCGAGGCGGCGGTGGCGGCAGGCGGTCTGTCGGACGAACAACTCACCTCCCTGGTGGTCCACTTCCAGGTGTCACCCAGTGCTCTGGCGGCGCGCCTCTCCCAGTTGGGCCTCATCGACGAGCGGACCGCCGGCAGGCTGCGCGGACTCACCACCGAGGACTGCCACTGGCTGACCGGGCAGAGCGACCTCTTCCAGGCCCGTACGGCCTGGGCGCAGACCAAGCGGCTGCCCTTCCGCCCCGCCCAGACGCTGTACGAGGCGTACCTGGACGGAGAGACCACCCTGCGGCCGTTGGCGGCCTACACGGGATGGGAGGCCGACAGGCTCCGCGAGGTGCTCGAACCCGAGCCCGTTCCTCCGGAAGATCCCTCGAGCACTGCCGCGGTCGACGAGGGGGACCTGGTCTTCCAGCCATGACGCGCCACTGCTGGTTTCCCGACAACACCGTGCTGTGCAACTTCGCGGCGGTCGACCGTCTCGCCCTGTTGGAGAAGGTCCTGGACGGCCGGGGGCGCTGGACCCAGGCCGTCGCGGCCGAGGCCGAGCGGTCGTCGCGCTACTGGCCGGGGCTGAGCGAGGTGGCCGGCGGCGGATGGCTCGGCGCACCCATCGAGATCGACGACCCTGCCGAGATCTCGTTAGTGGACCGCACGCGACGCGTCGTCTTCGCGGGTGCTCCGTCCCGGCCACTGCAACACCTGGGCGAGGCGGAAACCCTGGTCCTGATCGAGCACCGCAGCGAGTTCGCCCATTCCGTGTGGATCACCGACGACGGCGAGGCGGGCCACTACGCACGCCGCAAAGGGATCCCCGTGAAGGACACCGTCGGCGTCATGCGCGAAGCCGTCGTCGACGGGCTGGTCATGGCCGACACCGGCCACGGACTCCTCACCGCCATACAGCAGGCCGGCCGGCACATCCGGGGTGTTCCCCGCAGCCCCGAGGACCTGCTGCGCTGAACAGCCGGGCAGCGGGCGCGGACCTACGGGGCGCCCCCGCCGACGGCCGACCAGGCCCGCCCGGGCCGCCCTACCCGTATCGAGCGAAAGAACAGGTCTGATGACGAAGACAGACACCGACCGCCAGGGCCGGCGCGTGGTGCTCGAGGAGATCACGGACGAGAACTGGCGCGCCGTCGCCGACGTGGCTCCCGCCGACGACCAGCGCCGGTTCGTGGCCGCCCTCGGCGCACGCTATCTGCTGCTCTCCCTGCGGGACGGAACCTGGAACTCCCTCGCGGTCCGGGCCGGTGACGAGGTCGTGGGCCACGTCATGTGGGCGTACGACGAGGAGGACGGCACCCACTGGATCGGCGGCATGGTCGTCGACGCCGCCGAGCAGGGCAAGGGCGTGGGCCGCGCCACGATGCGCGTCCTGATACGGCGCCTCGCCACACTGCCGTCCTGCCGCGAGATCCGGCTCTCCTACCATCCGGAGAACGCCCCCGCCGTCCGCCTGTACGCGTCGCTGGGCTTCACGCCCACCGGAGAGTTCGAGGACGAGGAAATCGTGGCCGCGCTGAACGGAGGGTCGGCCGCCGCCTGACCACCCGGGACGATCGGCGGCCCTGGGGGCGCACCGCACCGTCAGACGTAGGGGACTCCCACCGGCCGGTCCGGCCGAAGACACCGTCAGACATGACGTTCTCGCCGGCCCGGCCGGTAGGACCTCCTCCCGCACGGCCGGCCACCGCCGGACGACGAGGAGCAGTTCACCGGTGAGGAGCCGGTCCGCGCCGCGCCCGGACCGCTCCCGGCCGGCGGCTCACCGATCCACCCCCGACGGGTGGGCCGCCGGCCCGCCCGGATGGCGCCGCTTACCACCGTGCGCCGGGCCGGGGCGCGAGGGCTGGGCCATTCGGCTGTATCGCCGAGCGCGCACCGACGGACCGCTGTGTGGTGGACCCGGACGCGCACGCGGCCAGGGCGTCGGCGGCCCGGGGCGTTCAGCCACGGAGAACCCACGAACGGAGTATGCCCATGCCCCTCATACGCCGATTCACAGCGGTCCGCAGACGTCATGCCGCGTTCGTCACCGCGCTGGTGACCTGCTCGACCGTACTGGCCGGCCAGGACCTCGCCGTGGCCGGCGGTGCCCCCGCACCTTCGGTGCCCGTCCCTCGACTGGACTGGAGCCCCTGCGTCCGGGGCAGCGAGTTCGACTGCGCGACCGCGAAGGTGCCGCTGGACCACGGCAGACCGGGTGGCCGCACCCTCGAGCTGGCGGTCGTCAAACGGAAGGCGACCGACCCCGGCCGGCGCATCGGCACCCTCTTCTTCAACCCCGGCGGCCCCGGCGGTCCCGGAACCGTGCAGATGCCGCAGAACTACGAGAAGTTCCCGCGCGAGGTGCGGGAGCGGTTCGACATCGTCAGCTGGGACCCCCGGGGAGTCGGCAGCAGCACCGCGGTGAACTGTTTCGCGACTCCCGAGGAAGCCGCCGAATGGAACGCGGGCAAACCGGCGGGCTTCCCGGTGGACGAGAAGGAGCGGGCGGCCTTCATCGCCGCGTACAAGGACCTGGCCCGGCGCTGTGAGCAGCGTGACCCCGAACTGCTGCGCCATGTGTCGACCACCGACACCGCCCGCGACCTCGACCTGCTCCGCCGGGCGGTGGGGGAGCCGCACCTCACCTACCAGGGGATTTCCTACGGCACGATCCTGGGCGCCACCTACGCCGGCCTCTTCCCCGGCAAGGTCCGAGCCATGGTCCTCGACAGCAACATCGACCCGCAGGCCTGGACGCATCACGCGTCCGACGCCGACCCCCGGCTCACGACGTTCCTGCGCATGGGCTCGGACCGCACCGCGGCGGCGACCCTGGATCGGTTCCTCGCCCTGTGCGGGTCCACCACCACCGCCCACTGCGCCTTCTCCGCCGGCGGCCCGAAGGCGACCCGGACCAAGTTCGACCAGCTGATGCAGCGGCTCCGGAAGCAGCCCGTGGGCGCGTGGACCTACGCCGGCACGGTCGCCGACGCGGTGAGCAGCCTCTACGTCGTCCACCCGGGGTGGACGGACCTCGCCGGCCGGCTGCAGGACCTGTGGCGGGGCCGCGCCCCGGAGCCGGCCTCGCCCCCGCCCCCACCGGCGGTTCCGGACCCGAACCCGTACCTGGGCGAGGAGCAGGGTGCCGCGGTGCTCTGCAGTGACAGTCCCAACCCGCGTGATCCCGGGGCCTACCACGCCATGGAGGAGGCCGCCGCCGCTCGTGCGGGCGACGCCGGACGCTTCTGGACCTGGGCCGCCGAGGGGTGCGCCACCTGGCCCGCGGTCGCCGCCGACCGCTACCGCGGTCCGTGGGACAAGCCGACGGCACACCCCGTCCTGGTGGTCGGTACCACCTACGACCCCGCCACTCCCTACTCGAACGCGCAGGCCATGGTCGAGGAACTGGCCAACGCCCGCCTGCTCACCAACGACGGCTACGGGCACACCGCGTTGATCAACCCCAGCAGCTGCGTCACGGCGCACGAGAGCCGCTACCTCGTCGACGGCACCCTCCCGCCGGTCGGAACGACGTGCCGGCAGGACACGCCTCCCTTCTCCGCGACCAGGCCGGCCGGCGGTGTCGCCACCGGCGGCGGCGGAACGGCCGGCGCCGCCGCCTGAACCGGCCGGGAGCCCCGGCCGCTCCCCGCTCCCCGCCGAGCCGCTGGGCGCCAGGCCCTGGACCCATCTCGGTCCGGGGCCTGGTGCAGTCCTGCGATGAGGAGTGCGACCAGTCGGCGTGCGTCGTGGTCGGGTTCACGGTCGGTGCCGACGCAGAGGTTCCCGATGCCGTGCGTCAGCCGGCCGCACGCGTCCAGCTCCTCGCCGGGCCAGGCCGCCGGCGGCCTGCCAGGCCGTTGAGCAGGGCAGGTGCAGAGGCCCGGTGGGAGTGCCGGTGGGGGTGATCTCCGCCACCACCGGCGGGGCTGCTCCGGCGGGCGCGCTAAGCTGCACATGCCCCGCGGGGGAAGTCCGGTCGAATTCCGGCGCTGACCCGCAACGGTAGGTGGAGCCACTCCAAGGCCCCGCAAGCCCGATTACCCGCGGTGCGAAGGCTCCTGTCATTCGCCGTGGACTGCGAGAGGTGCTGCGCAGGGCGCCCG
This sequence comes from Streptomyces sp. GDS52, assembly GCF_052246875.1. Classification (NCBI taxonomy): domain Bacteria; kingdom Bacillati; phylum Actinomycetota; class Actinomycetes; order Kitasatosporales; family Streptomycetaceae; genus Streptomyces; species Streptomyces sp. GDS52. The sequence continues at coordinate 637,942 of NZ_CM125966.1, read as the reverse complement.
CGCCCGGGGCCGCTCCTTAGTGTTGCGTAGGGGCACGGCCTGAGGCGAAAGCGATCCGTCCGTGGCCACCACCCTCCGAACCGACCCTGCCACGCCCGCCCGCACGCCCCGTACCGGAGCCGGGACCGGGTCCCCCGGACGCGTGCCGTTGCCCCTTCTCCTGATCGGCCTGGGCGCCGCCTTGCCCCTGTCCCTCGTCTGCGGGGTGGGGATCGGGGCGTCGGGGATCGCCTGGGGCGAGGTGCTGCACCATCTGTGGGCCGGGTTGACGGGCGGCTCCATCACCCCCGGCCAGGTGCCGGCGTACACCATTGTCTGGGAGCTGCGCTTCCCCCGGGCCGTGCTGGCCGCGATCGTCGGGGCCGGACTGTCGGCCATCGGCGTCGCCGTGCAGGCCATGGTCCGCAACGCTCTCGCCGACCCGTACGTACTGGGCATCTCCTCGGGCGCGGCCGTGGGCGCCAACGCCGTGCTCATCTTCGGAGCCTTCGGCGCGCTCGGCGTCTGGGCCCTGTCCACGGCGGCGTTCCTCTCCGCGCTCCTGGCCATGGTGCTGGTGTACGCGATCGCCCGCACCCCTCGCGGCCTGAGCCCGCTGCGGCTCGTCCTGACGGGCACCGCGATGTTCTACGGCTTCTCGGCCGTCACCACGTTCATGGTGTTCGTGGCCGAGCGTGGTGAGGCGGCCCGTTCCGCGATGATGTGGCTGCTCGGCAGCCTCGGCGGCGCCAACTGGGCCTCCGTTCCGATCGCCGCGGGGGCGGTGCTCGGCGGCCTGGTCCATCTCGGGTGGTCGGCGCGTCGGCTGAACGCCCTGGCCATGGGCGACGAGACGGCCGCCGCGCTGGGAGTGGACCCGGGGAGACTGCGCAAGGAGCTGTTCCTGGTCTCCGCGGCCGTCACGGGGGCGGTGGTGGCGGTGAGCGGGGCGATCGGCTTCGTCGGACTGATGGTTCCGCACGCCGTGCGGATGCTCGTCGGCGCCGACCACCGGCGGCTGCTGGCCGTCGCACCGCTCGCCGGAGCCGTCCTGCTGATCTGGGTGGACATCCTGTCCCGCGTGGTGCTCGCGCCGGTCGAACTGCCGGTGGGCGTACTGACCGCGGCCATCGGCGTGCCGTGCTTCGTCCTGCTGATGCGCCGCCGTTCCTACACCTTCGGGGGCATGTGATGCAGGTCGACGTCGACGCACTGACCGTCGAGGCCGACGGCGCCCGGCTGCTGGAAGAGGTCACACTGGGCGCGGCCGAGGGACAGCTCGTCGGGCTGGTCGGGCCCAACGGCAGTGGGAAATCTACCCTGTTGCGCTGTGTCTACCGGGCGCTGCGCCCCTCGGCCGGTACGGTCCGGCTCGGCGGCGAGGACCTGTACGCCATGAGTGCGCGGGAAAGCGCCCGCCGGGTGGCCGCACTGCCCCAGGAGGCGGTCACCGAATTCGACTTCACGGTCGCCGAGGTCGTGGCGATGGGGCGGTTGCCGCATCAGCGGTCGGCGGCCCGGACCACCGAGGAGGACCGCGGGGCGTGCGAGGCCGCGCTGGCGGGGGTCGGCGCCGGTCACCTCGCCGACCGCGGCTTCCTCACCCTCTCCGGCGGCGAGCGGCAACGGGTCCTGATCGCCCGGGCGCTCGCCCAGCGCCCCCGGGTGCTGGTGCTCGACGAACCCACCAACCACCTGGACATCGCCCAGCAGTTGGAACTGCTCGCTCTGGTGCGCGGCAGCGGGCTGACGGTGCTCACCGCGCTGCACGACCTCAACCTCGCCGCACTCCACTGCGATCTGCTCCATGTCATCGACGGCGGCCGGATCGTCGCCTCCGGCGCTCCGCACGAGGTGCTCACCCCCGAGCTGCTGGCCGAGGTCTTCGGCGTGCGGGCGCATCGCGTCCCGCATCCGGAGACCGGCGCCGTACAGCTGCTCTTCGACCGCCTCCTGCCCGCTCGGTCCGCTCGGTCCGCCCGGTCCGATCAGCTCGATCAGCCCGCTCAGTCCGCTACTTGAGGAGTCACCGCCACCATGCCGCACCCGGTGCGCCCCGCCGCACTCGCACTCGCCACAGCCCTGCTCCTCACCGGCTGCGGTGCGCAGGTCACCTCTCAGGAAGGGGAGAAGGACGGTTCCGCGGCCCGTGACGGCCACTATCCGGTGACCGTGGAGAACTGCGGAGAGAAGAAGACCTACGACAAGGCGCCCCGGCGCGTGGTCACCAACGACGTCGGCATCACCGAGATCATGTTCGCGCTCGGGCTCGAGGGGCACATGGCGGGCTATGTGATGCCCGACGACAAGGGCGACCTCACGTCCGTTCCCTGGAAGGACGCCTACCAAAAGACCGAGTGGCTCTCGAAGGAGCGGATCAACAAGGAGCTGGTCCTCGACGCCCGCGCCGATCTGGTCTTCGCCGGCTGGAACTACGGCTTCAGCGAGGGAACCGGCTTCACCCCCGCCGAGTTGGAGGAGGTGGGCGTCGGCTCGTATCTGCTGAGTGAGTCGTGCCGCAACGGGAGAGGGAAGGCACGGGGCGTGATGTCGCCGCTCGACGCTCTCTACACCGACCTGCGGAACCTGGGGAGGATCTTCGACGTCGAGGACCGTGCCACCACCCTCGTCGCGACGTTCCGAGAGCAGGTGGCCGAAGCGCAGGCGAAGGCGCCGAAGGGGGCGGACCGTCCGAGGGTCTTCCTCTACGACGACGGGCGGGACAAGCCGTTGACCTCGGGTGCGTACGCGGGTCCGCACGACATCATCACCAAGGCGGGCGGTGACCACATCATGAAGGACCTCGAGGACAGCTGGACGACGGTCGGTTGGGAAACCGTCGTCGAACGTGACCCGGAGGTGATCGTGATCAACGACTACGGGGACACCAGCGCCGACCAGAAGCGGAAGTTCCTGACGTCCTATCCGCCGCTCGCGCAGGTCTCGGCCGTCAAGAACGACCGGATCGTCGTCCTCGACTACGTGGACCTGGTGGAGAGCCCGCGCAACCCCGCGGCCGTCAGCTCACTCGCCGCAGAGCTGCGGGACTTCGACCGGGGCGGATCTCCCCGGGGAGAGGGGTGAGGACGTATGTCCGTCGACGTGAATCCGGTCGAAGTGACGTCCGGTCAGGCCACGGCCCCGCCGCCCGTTCCGCTGCCCGCCCCGCCGAAGGCTCCCGCGCCCTGTCGGGTCGTCGTGTGCCGGGACTGCTGCTGCGGCAGCTCCAAGGTGCCCGGCGTCGACCACGCGGCGCAGACGGCGCGCCTGCGCGCGGCGGTTCCGACACGGGTGTCCGCCTGCCTGGACCTGTGTGAACAGGCCAACGTCATCGTCGTCCAGCCCTCCGCGGCGGGCCGGTCGGCCGGCGGCCGGCCCGTCTGGCTGGGGCTGGTCAACGACCCCGACGCCATCGAGGACATCGTCGCCTGGGCGCACGCCGGCGGCCCCGGCGTCGCGCCCCTCCCGGACATCCTCGACCTCTACACCGTCAGGCCGCCGCGGCGGGGCACGGCCCTCTGAGGCCGCGCTCACCAGGCCGCCCCCTCAGGGCCGGTGCCGCTGTCCACACGAGCGGGTCACCACGCCTCCCTCGAACCCACGACGCGGCGCCCGCCGGAAAGGAAACGCCCCGGCATGACCGAACACGCTCAGGCTCAGGCACCCACCGAGGCCGTCACCGCGGCCCTGCACGAGGTGGCGGCCCTCGGCGGCTTCTTCGTCCTGCCCGTCGGCGGCCCGGACGAGGGCCGGCACCTGCTCGACCGGTCCGCCGCGCGCGGCTTCACCGACCTGGCCGAAGCCGTCGCGCGGCGGTACCGCACCGGCGAACCGCGGATCGGCGTGTCCATCGCCCACCTCGGGCACGCGGCCCGCCTCTGGTCCCCTGCCCTGGCGTGCGTGCTGCTGCACGGGATCGTCCCGGACCTGACGGAGCTGCGGCGTGCCGACGACGGACCGGCCCTTTGCCTGCCCCGCCCCGCCGGCTGGTACGCCGAGCGGCTCCCCGACCCCGCTCTCGCCCTGAACGAGCAGGTGATGCGGCAGTTGCGCGCGCTCGAGAGCGGACTGCGTGTCAAGATCGCCCCGCGACTGCTGGACGGGAACGCCGCCTCCGCGCTCGTCGGATCGGCCCAGGTCCTGCTGTCGGCCCGCCCCGAGCTGCACGAGCCGCTCACGGACCTCACCACCCGGCTGCTGGACACCGGACGGCTCGCGGGCACCGGAGTGATCACCGGCCCGGGGCTCACGTTCCGCCGCCGCAGCTGCTGCCTCTACTACCGGGTGCCGGACGGCTCGAAGTGCGGCGACTGCTGCCTGGCCGGCCGGGACGGACCGCCGGCCTGACACAGGGACGCCCGCTGCCGGGACAACGCCCCACGCGTCACCTCCGCGCACACCTCCCGACCGTCCCGTCCCGTCCGTCCGTCCCGTCCCGCCCCGACCAGCTCGTCCCGCCCCGGTCGGCTTCTCCGGTCCTCCCGCCCTGCCCGTCCGGTCCTCCCGCCCCGTCCGTTCGTTAGCCCGCCCGGGGCACCCGGACCACCCGGTCGCGACGGTGGCCGTGCGCCCCGGAGCCGCCGACCGCACGATGACCGTGTTGCCGACCGGCAACCGATCGGTACCGGCCGGACGCGAAGGAGGCCCCGCGGTGGGCGAGCTGTACATCGACGGTGAGTGGACGAAGGCGGCGGCCGGCGGGCGGCGGGAGGTGGTCAACCCGTACGACGCCTCCGTCGTGACCACCGTCGACGAGGCGGACGCCACCGACGTGGACCGCGCGGTGCGCGCCGCCCGGCGTGCCTTCGACGAGGGGGACTGGGCGAACGCCCCCACCCGCCGGCGCGCCGACCTGCTGATGCGCGTCCACGACCTGCTGCTGCGCGACAAGGAGGAGATCGCCCGCACCGAGACCGCCGACACCGGCAAGACGCTGACCGAGTCCCGCTTCGACGTGGAGGACGTGGCGAACGCCTTCCGCTACTTCGCGGAACTCGCGGGCAAGGACGGCGGCCGTGTCGTGGACGTCGGCCCGGACGTCCTCAGCCGTGTCGTCTACCAGCCGGTCGGGGTGTGCGCGCTCATCGCCCCCTGGAACTACCCGCTGCTGCAGGCCTCGTGGAAGGTGGCGCCGGCGCTGGCCGCCGGAAACACCTTCGTCCTCAAACCCAGCGAGACCACACCGCTCACCACGATCGCCATGATCCGGCTGATCGAGGAGGCCGGCGCCCCGCCCGGCGTCGCCAACCTGGTGCTCGGTTCCGGGGCGACCGTCGGCGCGGCCCTGACCGGCCATCCCGAGGTCGACCTGGTGTCCTTCACCGGAGGCCTGGCCACCGGACGCACCATCATGGCCGCCGCCGCCGAGGGGCCGAAGACCGTCGCCCTGGAACTGGGCGGCAAGAACCCCAACATCGTCTTCGAGGACGCCGACTTCGCCGCCGCCGTGGACTACGCGCTGGACGCCGCCTTCCTGCACGCCGGGCAGGTCTGCTCCGCCGGTTCACGCCTGCTGGTCCAGGACTCCCTGTACGACCGGTTCGTCGACTCCCTCGCCCGGCGCGCCCAGTCGATCCGGCTGGGCAGCGGCATGGAGGAGGGCACCGAGAGCGGCCCGCTCAGCTCCGCCGAGCACCGTGACAAGGTCGAACGCCACATCGCCGTCGCCCGGGAGGAGGGCGCCCGGCTAGTCACCGGCGGCACCCGCCCCGACGACCCGGCGCTGAGCCGCGGCTTCTTCCTGCTGCCGACGGTCTTCGCCGACTGCGACAAGTCCATGCACATCGTGCAGGAAGAGGTCTTCGGACCGGTTGTCACCGTCGAGCGTTTCCACACCGAGGACGAGGCGGTGGAGCTGGCCAACGACACCCGCTACGGCCTGGCCGGCGGCGTGTGGACCTCCGACGCGAGCCGTGCCCAGCGCGTCGCCCAGCGGCTGCGGCACGGCACCGTGTGGATCAACGACTTCCACCCCTACGTACCGCAGGCCGAGTGGGGCGGCTTCGGCCGCTCCGGCGTCGGGCGCGAGCTGGGCCCCACGGGCCTGCGCGAGTACCAGGAGGCCAAGCACATCTACCAGAACCTCGCCCCGGGGCCCTCCGGCTGGTTCAAGGGCTGACCAGGCACGGCAGCACGACGCGGCATACCGCCCGCCCCTCCCGACGGCCACCGAAGAAAGGCATCCCATGGCCTCCACCACCCCGCACGGCGCCGAGTCCTCCTACGACTACGTCATCGTCGGCGGCGGCACCGCCGGCTGTGTGCTCGCCGCCCGTCTGAGCGAGGACCCCGACTGCCGTGTCTGCGTCATCGAGGGCGGCCCCAGCGACGTCGGTGACGAGCGCATCCTGCGTCTGCGCAACTGGATCAACCTGCTCGGCTCGGAGTTCGACTACGGCTACACCACCGTCGAACAGCCGCGTGGCAACTCCCACATCCTGCACTCACGGGCCCGGGTGCTGGGCGGCTGCTCCTCCCACAACACGCTGATCAGTTTCCTGCCGCTGCCGCAGGACCTCGACGACTGGGTGGCCCACGGCTGCACCGGCTGGGACCCGGCGACGATCCTCCCCTACCGCGACCGGCTGCTCACCAAGATCGTCCCGGTGGCCGAGGCCGACCGCAACCCCATCGCCAAGGACTTCGTCACCGCCGCCTCCCGCGCCACCGGCGTCCCCGTCATCGACGACTTCAACGCCGAACCCTTCGCCGACGGCACCGGCTTCTTCTCCCTGGCCTACGAACCGGAGGGCAACCTGCGGTCCTCCACCTCCGTGGCCTACCTCCACCCCGTCATGGACCGCCGCCCCAACCTCACCCTCCTCCTGGAGACCTGGGCCCACCGGCTGCTCACCGACGAGTCGGGGAGGCTGACCCGGGTCGCCGTCCGCGGCGCCGACGGTGAGCCCGCCACCGTGCGCGCCGAACGCGAACTCCTGCTGTGCGCCGGCGCCATCGACACCCCGCGCCTGCTGATGCTGTCCGGCATCGGCCCGGCCGAGGACCTGCGCCGCCTGGGCATCGAGGTACGGGTCGACCTGCCCGGCGTGGGGGAGAACCTGCTGGACCACCCCGAGTCCGTGATGGTCTGGGAGACCAAGGAGCCACTGCCGCCCAACTCCGCGATGGACTCCGACGCCGGACTGTTCCTGCGTCTCGAGAAGGGGCAGCCGCGCCCGGATCTGATGTTCCACTTCTACCAGGTGCCGTTCACCGTCAACACCGAACGCCTGGGCTACCCCGTCCCGGAGCACGGGGTGTGCATGACGCCGAACGTGCCCCGGGCCCGCTCCGTCGGCCGTATGTGGCTGCGCAGTTCCGACCCGGCCGAGCACCCCGCCCTGGACTTCCGGTACTTCACCGACCCCGGTGGCCACGACGAGCGCACCATCGTCGAAGGGCTCAAGCTGGCCCGGGAGGTCGCCGCGACCGAACCCCTGAGCGGCTGGCTCGTCCGCGAGGTCGCGCCCGGCCCGGACGTCACCTCCGACGCCGACCTGTCGGAGTACGGGCGCCGCGCGGCCCACACCGTCTACCACCCGGCGGGCACCTGCCGCATGGGCGCGGCGGACGACCCGATGGCCGTCTGCGACCCGGAGTTGAGGCTGCGCGGCGTCGAGGGCGTACGCATCGTCGACGCGTCGGTGTTCCCGACGATGCCCACCATCAACCCCATGGTGACCGTCCTGCTCGCCGCCGAACGCGCCGCCGACCTGCTCACCGGCAAGCCCGGGCCCACCGGCAAGGCGACGGCACGGTGACCGGTCCGCGGACCTGCGGACACCGGCGAGAGGTCTTCCGCCCGCCGCGCATGCCGCCGGCCGTCGAGAGCCGGTGCCCTCGTCCCTGTCCTCGTCCTGAATGAAGGGGGAATTCGACCGTGTCGACCGATGGAGACAAGGGCACCGGAGCCGTGCCGGAGGAGATGGCGGCGGAGGAGGTGCCGATGGGCACGGTCCGGCTCAAACCCGTGGTCTTCTTCGGGTCGGCCTCCCTCATCCTCGCGATCTCGATCTGGGCGATCATCACCCCCTCCGGTGCGGAAACGGTCATCGGCGTGGCGGTCGGCAAGATCTCCCACTGGTTCGGCTGGTACTACTTCCTCGCCGCGACCCTGTACCTGCTGTTCGTCGTCTTCATCGCCTTGTCCAAGTACGGCACGGTCAAGCTGGGCCCCAAGCACTCCAGGCCCGACTACGGTGTCTTCACCTGGGGGGCCATGCTGTTCGCGGCGGGCATCGGCATCGACCTGATGTTCTTCTCGGTCTCCGGGCCCGTCAGCCACTACCTCGCACCGCCGCAGGGCGATCCGGAGACGCTCGAGGCCGCCCGGCAGGCCGTGGTGTGGACCCTGTTCCACTACGGCATCACCGGCTGGGGCATGTACGCGCTGATGGGCATGGCGCTCGCCTACTTCTCCTTCCGGTACCATCTGCCGCTCGCGATCCGCTCCGCGCTCTACCCGATCATCGGCCGACGCATCCACGGGCGGATCGGCGACACCGTCGACCTGGCGGCCATCATCGGCACCGTGTTCGGCATCGGCGTGACGCTCGGCATCGGCGTGGTGCAGCTGAACTACGGCCTGAAGGTCCTCTTCGGCGTGGAAGAGGGGCTGGCCGCACAGATCGCCCTGATCGTCGTCGCGGTGGGGATGGCCACCTTCTCCGCGGCCTCCGGCGTCGACAAGGGCATCCGCAGGCTGTCACAGCTCAACGTCGTCCTCGCCGCCCTGCTGATGCTCTACATCCTCGTCGTCGGCGAACCGTTCCGGCTGCTCAACGCCGTGGTCCAGAACGTCGGGGACTACGTCAGCCGTTTTCCCTCGATGACCCTGAACACCTTCGCCTACGACCAGCCCGTCGAGTGGCTGGACGCGTGGACGCTCTTCTTCTGGGCCTGGTGGATCGCCTGGGCGCCGTTCGTCGGACTCTTCCTGGCCCGCATCTCCCGAGGCCGCACCCTGCGCGAGTTCATCGCGGCGACCCTGATCATCCCGTTCCTCTTCACCGGCCTCTTCCTGTCGATCTTCGGCAACAGCGCCCTGTTCCTGGTGCGCGACGGGAACACCGCGTTCGGCGAAACGGCCATGAACGTCCCCGAGCAGGGCTTCTACAACCTGTTGGCGGAGTATCCGGGGTTCCTGTTCAGCGCCGGACTCGCGACCTTCGTCGGGCTGCTGCTGTACGTCACCTCCGCGGACTCCGGGGCCCTGGTCATGGGCAACCTCAGCGCGGAGCTGCCCACCCCGGTGACCGACGCGCCGACGTGGCTGCGCATCTTCTGGGCGGTGGCGACAGGGCTGCTCACCCTCGCCATGCTCATCGTGGGCGGTGTGCACGCGCTCACCAACGCCACCATCATCATGGGGCTGCCCTTCTCCTTCGTCATGTTCCTGATCATGGCCGGGCTCTATCTGGCGTTGCGCACCGAGCGGATGCGGGCGGAGGCGAGGATCACCACGCTGCCCGGGAGGCTCTCCGGACGTATGACGCAGCACGGTCTGCCGGGGGCGCCGAACTGGCGGCATCGACTGGCGCGGACGATGGCGTTCCCCGGCAGGCGGGCGGCCGTGAGATTCGTCGACCACGTGTGCCGTCCCGCCTTCCAGGAGGTCGCCCAGGAGCTGCGGGAGCAAGGAGCGGAGGCGGAGGTCCTGGAGGGCATCGACGAGGAGAACAGCCTTCCCCATGTCGGCCTGCGGGTACCGATCGGCCCCGGCGACGAATTCCTCTACGAGGTCCGGCCCGTCGTGCTGCCGACCCCCGCGTTCGCCACCCGGTCGGTCAGCACGCACGACACCTACGTACGTTTCGAGGTCCGGCTCGCCGAGGGCAACCAGGACTACGACGTGATGGGGTACACCAAGGAACAGCTCATCGCCGACGCCCTCGACCAGTACGAGCGGCACCTGGAGTTCCTGCGGATGCGCCACGAGGCGGCCACCCGCTCGAGCTTCCCCAGCCACCGCCTGGACGCACCGGACGCGCACCTGCCGGAGGAGTAGGCCCCGCCCGACCCCTGCGCGGGGCCGGTGGCGGGCGGCGGCCCGGACGCCTACTCCGAGTGGGCCGACCGCACCAGCTCCGCCAGCGCCTCCGCCAGCACGGCGAGCCCCGGCCCCGCCGGGCCGCCCGGCTCGTCCATGTACAGATCCCTGCGGATCTCGATCATCAGCGCGCTCACCCGCGGATCCTTCCCGTAGTACGCGAGCGGTACGTACGTCCCCGCGAAGGGGCTGTCGACCCCCGTACCGCCGAAGCCCGCGAACGCCTTCTCCGCGCGGGCGAGCAGCCCGGCCGGGGTGTGGAAGGGGTGCGTGCCCAGGCAGATCGGCGGGCGGGGGCCGGTGCCGTGGAGCTCGTACGGCAGGGGCTCGGTCGGGTACGAGTGCACGTCGATGACGACCGCCCGCCCCACCGCGTCCAGCCGCCCGGCGACCGCGTCGGTCATGGCCTCGGCGTACGGGTGGAAGTACCGCTCCACGAGCGGACGTCCGTCGTGGTCGCCCGGGCGCAGCTCACCTTGGTGCGACGTCCCCGTGTACACCGCCCCCATGCCGACGGCCAGCATCTCCTCCCGCTCGTCCGGGAACCGCTCGGGGTCGACGACCAGACGGGAGAGCCGGTTCACGAACCGCCAGGGCGTACCGGAGGGCACCCGGCCGGCGGCCAGCTTCGCGATCTCCGCCGTGTGCGAGTCGGTCATGTGGTCCAACTCCCGCTCCAGGGCGGTGTCGTCGAGCGTGATCCCGCTCCGCACCTCCGCCGGCACGACCCGCGAGGAGTGCGGGACGTGCAGGATCACGGGGGAGTCGGGGGAGCCGGGCAGCAGCTGGAAGGAGGGTGAGGTGTCGTGCATCGCGGATGGTGCTCCTTGCGTCGGATCCGTATGGGTCGTACGTCGGGAAGCAAGCGCGCTTCCCGCCCTTGGACGGGGATGGGGACAGGGGGACTGGTGCTTCCGACGGAGTCCCCCCGGCCACCGCCGGAAGCACGGACACCTAACCATGGAAGGGAAAGCGTCGTCAATCTTTCACGTGTGAGAGTGTGATGGTTTCGTCGGGGGTGGTCCTGGGGCCCAGCCGGCAGACCGTCATGGCGACCCTGGAACGGTTGTGGGACACGGTCGCCACTCCCGTCCTCGCCCCCCAAGCCCCTGAAGGCACAGGCGACTTCGCCGACACGACCGAACGGCAGAGGTGCCGGGTGTGGTGGTGCCCGACGGGTCCGCTGCCTCTCCTGCCGGTGCACGCCGCCGACCACCACGCCCCCGCGGGCGACCGCCCGCACGACGAGGTCCTGGAGCGCGCGGTGTCCTCGTGCATGCCCACGCTGTGCGCCCTGATCCGGGTCCGCCGTCGGTCCTCGCCCCCGACCGGGCGCAGCGGCTGCTGGTCCTGGCCCTGCGGGACCCGCCACCGCACGCACCGACGCTGAACCCGCCGCCCGCCGCCCGCCGCCCGCCGCCCGCCGCCCGGTGCTCACCGGGAGGCGGAATCGCTGCGGCGTCGGTTGCCCGGCCGGCACGCCGGAGGACTTCCGGCACGTCGTCTCCCCCTGTGGACGGCGGGCGACGACGGTGCCCGGCCGCTGTCAGGCGGGGATGATCTGCCCGTTCTCGATCCGGAAGTCCTCGGTCGGTGAACAGCCGATCGACGGCGTGATCAGCAGGCTGACGGCGACCGGTGCGGGCTCCGTACCGGCGGTGGAGAACTCGCACACCGCGTGGCGGCCGGTCAGCGGGAACCAGAACCAGGCATCCGCCTCACCGACCAGAGCACGGTCCGACTCCCTCCACACACCGTTCTCGAAGGTGAAGACCTGGAGGCGCACGGATGCCGCGAGCGGATCGGTCTGCGACCGCAGAGCGGTGAGTGTGAACTTGGCGTCCCCGTCCAGGGTCGATGTGGCGATCTGCCGGCGCTCCGCCGCCCGGGAATCGCTCTGCGGTTCCTTCTCCTGACCGGCCGTCGGGCGGGTCTGCGGGTCGGCCGGCAGCGGGTTCGGCGGGCCACCGGTGGTTGCGCCGATCGTGACGGTGGCGGCCGTGGCGGTGACCAGGGCGACGCCCCAGTTCAGGAGTGTGCGGAAGTTCTTGCTCACGACGTCTCCCTGTGTGGTGAGGGGTGCGGGTCGCGGACCGCTGCTCTCGCCACCGTGTTCCGGGCGGCGGCGGCACCGCCTGGCGCGGCTACTTGCCGGAGGAGGACAACGGTGTGGGCATCGGCGCCTCGGACGGACTGCGACCGTCCCCGGTCCGATGAGGCTGCACGTCGAAAACTTCGAAGGTGAGGTGCCAGGTCGCCGGCGTCAGCACCCGTTGTGTCACCTGGCCACGCGCCTTACGGAACTCTCCGGTGCCTCCGGTGATCGCGTTGACGACCGGGCTCGGTACCGGAATTCCGGTTTGCTCGCCCTGGACGGTGATCTGTCCTTCCGGCAGCACCGCGGTCGACGAGCACGGTCCCGTGTCGCGTTCGAGGTCGGTGAGGGCGCAGGACCCGCTGAAGCGTCCGGCGAAGCGGTCTTCCGGCCCCTCGGTCGAGACCAGATCCCCGCTGAAGAGGAACTGGTCGCCGACGCTGCGGCCTGGTGCACCCAGATCCAGCTCTTCGCCGACGTGCAGCCGGGCCTCCACGCGGAGGGTGCGGCTTTTCGCCGAGGAGCCGTCGGCAGGGTGGGGTGCCGCGGTCCCGGCCGTCTTCCGCGGGACCACGTCGGCCGACGCGGATCCGATGAGAGCGAGCCCGGCAGAGCCGCCGAGAACCGCAACGGCGAGGAAAATGAAGGGTCGGCCGACGAAGCCCATGGTCGCCTCCGTGGTGGTGGGAAGGAACAGAGTCAGGGCCGCCCGGGCTTGGTCCGGCGCCGATGCCGCCGGACGACGACGCCTGGGGTCGGTTCACAGAAGGCAAGGCACCCGAGCAGATCCAGGGACCGTGGGCGAGAACGTACGAGAAGGCCCGCGGCGTTACCGGGAGAGTTCGTCATGGTCCCTCTTGGTGTGACGAATGTCGTCCGGATGCGTTCATGACGGCCCCTCCTTCCAGCGGAAACATTAAGGGCGGTGACGGCGACGTGCTCCACAGCGGGCCAGGATCGGGGCCATTGGGGTGCATTCCCGGTGACAACGGGAAGAAGGCCACCCGCGGCGCTGTCTCCCGCACCGCCGCCCTCGTCGCCACTGCCGCCGGGCTCGCACCCACCGACGAACGGCACGAAGGCGAGATCCGACGGCACCGGGGTCTCGGACGATGACTTCACCGCACCCCGGCCGCGGAGTGGACCACTGTGCCGGGGCGCGTATCGAGTCGTGATCACTCTGCGGGGCACGGACGGACCGAAGGCCGTCGTCGTCGGGTGGACGGCTCCGACTCCTCGATACGGGCCGCCGCGCAGGCCGCCGGCCTCGCCCGGTGGCTCCGGGAGACAGCCGAACGGCTGAAGGGGGTGCCCGGGGTTCGCCGGCCGTTCCCCACGTTCCGCGACGACCCGTACGACGGCCTGGTCAGGGCCGTCGCCGGGCTGAAGGCGGACGCGGTGGTGGGTGCCGCCGAGCAGGCCGGCCCCCGGGGCGTCGGTTCGGTCGCGGTCCACCTGGTCGAAGCGGACGATGGCAGGTGACGGTGGTGCCGTAGGCCGGTGGGCCGGACCGACCGCCGCCTCGCCGCGGTCCGGCCGCGTGCACGGCGGTCCTCCCCGACCCGGCGGCGCCGAGCCGACATGATCCGCCGTCAGCCGTTGCCGTAGGCGAAGAGGTGAGGCACATGGCCGGGCTCCGGGCGGGCGAGGGCATTCTGCGCCGTAAGCCCATCGAACACATCGAGGAGACGGAAGCCGGTGAGGGACCTCGGCTGGAGCGGACGCTGGGGCTGTGGCAGCTGACCGCGATCGGTGTGGGCGGCATCATCGGCGCGGGCATCTTCACCCTCGCCGGTACGGTGGCCAACGGTACGGCGGGCCCCGCGGTGCTGGTGTCCTTCCTCATCGCGGGCGTGGCCAGCGCGGCCGCGGCCCTGTCGTACGCCGAGTTCGCGGGCATGATCCCGAAGGCGGGTTCGGCCTACACCTACGGCTACGCGGTGCTCGGCGAGTTCGCCGGCTGGTTCATCGGCTGGGACCTGCTCCTGGAGTACACGGCGATCGTGGCGGTGGTCGCGATCGGCATCTCCGGCTACTTCAGCTTCCTGATCGAGGACATGGGCGCGCAGCTGCCCGCCTGGATGCTGGGCGCGCCCGGCACCGGTGCCGGGCACAAGGTGGACCTGTTCGCGGCGCTCCTGTGCCTGCTCATCGCCTGGCTGCTGACCCTCGGCATCCGCAGTGCGGCCCGCTTCGAGACGATCGTGGTGGCGCTGAAGGTGCTGGTCGTGCTGGTGGTGATCGGGGTCGGTGTCTTCCACATCAACACCGCCAACTACCACCCGTTCTTCCCCTACGGGATCAGCGGGGCGTTCACCGGTGCGGCGACCGTGTTCTTCGCGGTCTTCGGCTACGACGCGATGTCGACGGCGGCCGAGGAGTCCAAGGACGCGCGGCGGCACATGCCGAAGGCGATCATCTACTCGCTGGCGATCGCGATGGTGCTGTACGCGGCGGCCTGCCTGGTGCTGACCGGCATGCAGAACTACAAGGACATCGACAAGGAGAGCGGCTTCTCGACCGCCTTCCAGTCGGTGGGGCTGGACCGGCTGGCGGACGTGATCGCGGTGGGGGCGATCATCGGCATCCTCACGGTGATGTTCACGTTCATGCTGGGTGTGACCCGGGTGTGGTTCTCCATGTCCCGGGACGGGCTGCTGCCCAAGTGGTTCGCGAAGACGCACCCCACGCGACACGTGCCGACGCGCGTGACGTGGATCGTCGGGGTGGCGTCGGCCGCCATCGCCGGCTTCCTGCCGATCGAGGAGGCGGCCGAACTGACCAACATCGGCATCCTGCTGGCGTTCGTGGTGGTGTGCACGGCGGTGATCGTGCTCCGCTACCGGCAGCCGGACCTGCCGCGCAGCTTCCGTACTCCGGGGATGCCGTTCGTGCCGGCGCTGGGTGTGATCTTCTCGATCTGGCTGATCACGTTCCTGCAGTGGCAGACCTGGGTGCGGTTCGTCGTCTGGTTCCTGATCGGGTGCGGGGTCTACTTCTCGTACTCGTACAAGCGATCGGAGTTGGCCAAGCGCCAGGGCGGTGTCGAGTCGTGATCGACGAGTGGTCCGGATGAGCCTTCTGTTCCGGCTGCCGCCGCAGCCGCCCGGGGTGCGGGCCGTACTCGCCGACCGGCAGGTGCCCTCGCGTCACGAGAGAAGGCCCACCGGTCCGGGCCCGCCGCGAGGGTGGATCCCGCAGCTTGAGCACGACTCGATGCGCACCTCGGGCAGCTGACGAAAAGCGCCCGGGTCCGAGATCGTGGACAATCCGACTGTCGGCGGCGCCCATGGCCTGTGGCCCGGCCTGCGGCCCGGCCTGTGGTCGTGCCGCGGACGCCGTCGCGGCTCCTTCTGCGACCCGGAGGAAGATCGATGAGCGAGAAGCGTTGGGTCACCTTCGACTGTTTCGGCACCCTCGTGGACTGGCGCCACGGCATCGCCACCGGCATCGAACTGGTCGCGCCCGGTAAGGGCTGGGAGCTGCTGGACGTCTACAACCGCCACGAGCCGCAGGTGCAGCGCGAGCACCCCTCCATGCGCTACGGCGACGTCCTGGCGGAGGCCCTGAAGCGCACGGCCACCGAGGCGAAGATCGATCTGCTGGAGGACGACGCCCGCGTCCTGACGGCCGGCATCCCGTTCTGGCCGGTCTTCCCCGAGACGCGGCAGGCCCTGCGCGAGCTGCGGGAGTCCGGCTGGAACCTCGCCCTGCTCACCAACTGCGACCGCGTCATCATCGGCGAGACCCAGCGCCGCCTGCGGGTCCGGTTCGACGCGGTCGTCACCGCCGAGGACTCCGGCGCCTACAAGCCGGCCCACGACCACTTCGAGCATTTCGAGAAGTCCCTCGGCGTCACCCGTGACCGCTGGGTGCATGTGGCGCAGAGCTACTTCCACGACATGGTTCCGGCCGGTGAACTCGGCATCACCCGCGTGTGGATCAACCGTCTCCACGCGAGTGACGACCCCTCGATCGCGCACGCCGTCCGCCCCGACCTGAGCGACCTGGCCGCCACGGTCGCCGAGGTCCACCAGAGGCTCAACGGCTGACCTGCGGCCGCCCCCGCCCGTCTGATCCGCCGACAGCCGCTCCCCAGCGTCCCGGGCATGCCGGTGCGGCGGGCATCGGCCGGATGCCGATGCCCGCCGCCGGTTTTCGCGGGTTCAGCTGTAGGGGATCACCAGTACGGACTTGTCCGTGCCCGTCTGGAGCTTCGAGGTGCCGTTGCCGATGGCGCTCCACACCTCGAGGCGTACGGTGCCGCCGTTCAGGTTGCCCGGTGTGCCCGTGGACGCCCTGAGGCCGCGTGCCTGTGTGTACTCCTCCCAGCCGGTGACCGGGTCGGTCGCGAAGTAGTGGTACGTCTCGGTCCGGTCGAAGCTGCCGTCGCCGGTGAAGTCGTAGCTGATCCGCGCCTGTTGGCCGAGGCCGACCGTGGTGCCGGCGTCCACCTGGAGCCGGAAGGCGGTCTGCGCGCCCGGGGCGAGCGTGCCGTTGACGCCGCGGACCTCGTAGACCAGGGGCTGGTACGGGGTGCCGTCGCGGTTGGTGCCGCCGGCGGAGGCGATGGTGTCACTGCCCGCCGTGCCACCGGTCGCCGTGGTCAGGGCGCCACCGCTGCGCAGCTGGAAGGTGTTGCCGGTCGGCGGTTCCGGCTCGGGGTCGGGGTCGGGGTCCGTGGACCCGGTTCCGGTGCCGGTCGCGGTGGAACGGGCCGGCACGGAGAGGGTCTTGCCGTCGGAGAAGGTCACGGTGCGCGCCGTGGCTCCGTGGTTGTGGGCCGCGTAGGTGCGGGCCGTTCCCTTGGTGAAGACGGCGGAGGTGGGGATGTCACCGGTCACGGTGGCGTCCGGGGCACCGAGGGCGGCGAGGGTGTTGATCCAGTGGTAGGTGTGCGCCTTCGACTCCCCTTCCTCCGGGGTGTAGCCGGCGTGGCCCGCGTCCCACTTCGCCTTGGCCGCGGCCGGGTCCGCGAAGGACTCGAACTCCCAGAGGAGGTCGCGCCATTCGACGGCCGGGCCGCCGTTCTCCCGCTCCATCTCGGCGATGTTGCGCCGGATCGCGGCCTTCTCACCACCGAGGTGCAGCGAACCGCCGGTCACGGGCAGGACGTTGATGCCGTGGATCTCCTCGGGGTTGGCGGTCCACCAGGTGGCGTAGGCGGCGCCGCTGCCCCACACCATGCCGGCCGTGTCGTGGCCGAAGGAGGACGGGAAGACCTGCTCGTCGGCGTCGAACCAGTACTGGGCGATCGACTCCGACTCGGTGGTCAGCAGGAAGGTGCCGAGGTCACGCAGCGAGGTGTCACCCGTGGCGGAGCCCCACAGGACGAGGGCCGCGCTGAGGTTGGTGGACTCGGAGGAGGACTCCTGGTTGTTGCCGGCGGCGAAGCCCTGGTGCCCGGAGGCCCAGCTGTGGCCCGCGTAGACGTCGAAGCCGCGCAGGAAGGGGAAGGCGGTGTCGGTGCGGCTGGGGTTGGCGGTGTCCCGGACGAGGGTCTTGACCATGCCGCCCCAGGCGGACTCGGCGGCCCAGCCCTGGTCGTACTGGGCGACGATCGCCGCCGCGTAGACGTAGTAGCTGTAGTGGAAGTGGTGGTCGTTGAGCTCGGTGTCGCTGCCGTAGGAGGCGGGGTAGCCGGTGAGCGTCTTCCAGTCCTTGTCGTAGCTGAACTCGTTCGCGCCTCCCGCGGTGAACCAGTCCTGGAGCTTGCCCTTCATCAGGCCGAGCAGCCGGTCGCGGATGCCGGTCTCGCCGATCTGGTCGGCCACCGGGACGAGCTGGGCGAGGCGGCCGAGGGCCTTGCCGGTCCAGTAGGTGTCCGTGGCGCCGGAGAAGGGGTCGGAGGCGTTCACGACGTCGTTCAGGTACCCGCGCAGTCGGGCGGCGTCCACGCCGTTCGACTTGGGCAGCGCGGGCAGCACCGCCGCGGCCTTCTGGCTGGTGGTGAAGGAGGCCGACTCGCGGACCTTCATGGTGCCGCGCGGTGAGACGTAGGTGTGGGAGGTGAGGGGGTCCGTGGTGTTCAGCCACTGGTGGCGGTAGAGGGCCTGGAGCGTGCCGCGCTCGGTGCCTTCCTTCGCCTCGGTGGTGAGCGTGTAGGTGGCCTTGACGGTGCCCCCGGTGTAGTTCCAGGTGGCCTTGGAGTCGGTGACGAAGCTGTAGGCGTACTTCTTGAAGGTCGCCAGCGCGCCGGTGGACGGCAGCACGGCGACGGAGAAGTAGTCCTTGGAGCCGAGACCCGCGGTGACGGTGGAACCGGCGACGTTCCAGTCGCTGCCGGTCGGCGCGAAGAGGGCGTAGTGATGCCCGGCGACGGTGATGCCGAGGACGTTGCCCTGGTCGGCGAAGACGGTGGGCGCGCCGGCGGTGGTGATCTGGGCGTTGCCGCCGGAGCCCTTGGCGTACACGAACGGGGAGCCGTGGCCGATGGTGGTGCGCAGGGTGCGGGCGCCGTCGGACCAGTAGGGGGTGACCGTCCAGTCGGACCAGTCGTCGGCCTTGGTGTCGGGGGAGTTGAGGCCGGTCAGTCCGATGGTGAGGTCGCGCTTGTGGGCGTACTCGTACTGGCGGCCGTCACCGACGATCGCGGGGGTCGTCGGGTAGCCGACGTCGAGCCCGCCGGATGTGGCCTGGTAGGTGAGGGGGTGGCCGTACATGGGGGTCGAGTACGGGTTGTCGCCGTAGCGCTGGAAGGCCAGGGAGGACCACCAGTCGTTGGTGGGCACGGGCCGGTTCCGGGCGGCGGCGGTCAGCTTGGGCGTGACCGGGGCACCGGTGTTGGTGGTGGGACCCGACGTACCGGCGGGCCGGGTGTCGGAGTAACTGCCGGAGCCCACGGGGACGGTGGCGGCGGCCGCCGGTGTGGCGGCCGGGCCCAGGCCGACGACGGCGAGGGCTGAGGACAGCAGCAGCACTACTGCCGGTCTGGTGCGGGCGCGGGGGGATGGCATGGGGCACCTCACGTCGTGACAGGGGGGAGTCTGAGAGCGCTCTCAGGTGGCCGGAACGTAAAGCCGCTGTAATGCACGTGTCAATACTTTGAACACGGCGGGCGGGTGGTACCGGACCTAAACCCCGTTATGTCTTCGCGTCTTGACGGTGCGAGCGCCCCCGGAGGCTCCCTTCCGGCGGATGCCGGAGAGCCCCTCGTGCGCACGAACCGCCCTGACGCCAGGGCGGTGCCCCTGCGGGTGGTGCAAGGGATCTGAAGGTGCCACCGAGGGCCGGGACCGGCCGTGCCGCTCGGCAGCCTCGACACGTGCGACACCGGGACACTCACCCACGCCCCCCGGGGAGGGCACACCGTCCCGAAAGCGTGAGCACTTCGGCCACCACTGTCCCGATGCCGCTCATTCGAGTGCTCACATGACACCTGTCCGCCGACTGCTCACGCTTTTCCGCACGGCACCCGTCCCCGGCCTCGCGGCCCCGGGACCGCGCAGCTCCCCGCGCCGCGCGCTGACGGGCGGAGCGGAACTCGGCCTCCGGCCACCGGAGATCCGATTCACCGGGTGCCCGATGGCCCGAACACCTATGTTCTGGAGTATCGTCCACCCAACTCGTGGAGTACGTATGTCACTTGAGCGTCCGGTCATCAACAGCAGCGTGCCGCACTCCGCCCGGATCTGGAACTACTGGCTCGGCGGCAAGGACCACTACGGGGTCGACGAGGAGGTCGGGGACCGGATCGCGAGCGCCAACCCCGAGATCCTCGACATCGCCGTGGCGCAGCGGGCGTTCCTCGTCCGGGCGGTGGAGTACCTCGTCGGCGAGGCAGGCATCCGCCAGTTCCTGGACGTGGGTACCGGCCTGCCCACCGCGGACAACACCCACGAGGTCGCCCAGCGGCTCGCCCCCGAGGCCCGGATCGTCTACGTCGACCACGACCCGGTCGTCCTGGCCCACGCCGCGGCGCTGCTCACCAGCACCCGCGAAGGCGCGACGGACTACATCGACGCCGACCTGCGCGACCCGGAGAACATCCTGGAACAGGCCACCAGGACACTGGACTTCACACAGCCGGTCGCACTGATACTGCTGGGTGTCACCGCCCACATCACCGACGACACCGTCTACGGCCTCGTCGGCCGTCTGATGGACGCTCTGCCCTCCGGCAGCCACCTCGTGCTCTGCGACGACACCGAGGTCCTCGACCCGCAGCAGATGCGCGAGATGATCGAGCAGTGGAACGCGGCGAGCGACAACCCCCGCATCAACCGCAGCCCGAAGCAACTCACCCGGTTCTTCGCCGGTTTGGAGTTGCTGGATCCCGGCGTCGTCTCCGTCTCCCGGTGGCGTCCCGGCCGGTCCGGCGAGCCGGCCGTCGAGGTCGACGACTTCGGCGGCGTGGCACGCAAGCCTTAGCGCCGGCCCACTGCGGCGTCCACGCCCGGACGGTGACGCCCGCGGGACGAGGGCCGGCGCCCCGCACACCGGGCCCGGCCGCTCACGAGGGAGCGGCCGAACCCGGTACATTCGGTGACGAGACGTCAGCAGTTCGGGATCACGGTGCCGTTGTTGTCACGTGCTTCGTCGTTGCCCCAGCGCGACAGGTAGTACGCGGAGACGTACGCTCCACGCCCGTTCTTGCCCGCGTAGGTGGTGTCGAGGTCCGTCTTCAGCCACCAGTGGTTGTAGGTGCCGTTCGCGCCGCGGATCTCCTGGCCCCACACCTTGCAGTACACGTAGTGGGTACCCGCGTTCAGCACTCCCTGCGCGTCGTTGGTGTTCGGCTGCGCGTAGCCCGTGGCGTTGGTGAAGGTGTCGACCCAGTACGTACCGGTGCCGGTGCCGCAGCCGTTGTCGCTGGTCAGGTGGTAGCTGCCGTACGAGCCGGGGTAGGCGAGCGAGGTTCCGTTGATCTTGATGTTCTGGCCGACGCCGTTGTAGAGCTGCTCGTAGTGGATGTGTGCGCCGAAGCTGTTGCCGGTGTTGCCGGTGGTGCCGATCCGCTGCCCCTGGCCGACGTACGAGCCGCTGGCGACGGAGAAGGCGCTCAGGTGGAAGTAGTACGTCTGCCAGCCGCCGCCGTGGTCGATCTTGATGTAGTTGCCGGCGCCGTTCGCCTGGTAGTGCCGGGTGGCGGTTCCGGAGGCCGAGGCGAGCACGGGCGAGCCGTTGGTGGTGCCGCCGTCACTGCGGACGAAGTCCAGCGCGCGACGGACCTCGGCCGAGTGGTGGCTGTACGTCCATTTCTGGCCACAGGCGAAGGGTGCCTTGAAGAGGGGCGCCGCCTGCGCGGGCGTCGCCGCGAGCAGGCCGCCCACGAGGGCCACGAGGCCCAGCAGGGCCATGCGTATCGATCGCAATGCTGTCTCCGAACTGCGAAGTGCGTGGAGGATCGGTCTCCTCATGCGCGGACGGGCCCAGAATGCCGAACTTTGACGTGTGCGCAGCAGTTCCCTCGGCGGAGTTAGGGGAGTCCCTAGAGCACGCCGACGAGCCGTCCACATCGTCAGCGCTTTTCGGACGGCGGGCTTCCCTCCCGTCGGTCGGCTCGCTGTGGCACATCGACGACGTGATCGGGGCAGACGTCGCCCGTACGGCCGAGGCCCCGCACCGGGCCGTACGCACCCTGCGCGACACGTGTCCGCAGCCCCGAGTCTGTGGGCCTCCCGGGTGTACGCGGGTCCCGGGAGGCCTGCGGTCAGAGGGGTGTGTCAGGGGCTGCGTATGCTCGAGACCGTGGTGGAGGCGGAGAACCGGAAGCGGTAAGTCAACCTGTTCGCCGAGGAGTTGGAGGGGTTGGAGGGGTTGGTCCGGTGAATCGGTCTGGTCGGCCGATTTTGCGGCTGCTGTCCCGGTCGCTCGTCGGGCCGAGCATGGACCGGGGGAATCGACGAACGGGGAGTGGCCGCTTCTGGGGCCGCATTTCCCCGACGTCTCCCGGATGTCTCCCCGCCCCCGCTTGTGACGCCCCTGTGACCGGAACTGTGGCCCCGTCGCACGCGCAGGGGCCACACCCTGATGGGATGACCGGATGAGCAGACCCACCGACCTCCGCCCGGCTCTCGCCGCCACCACCCCCTTACTGTCGGTTCTCGTCGCGACCGCTCTGCTGCTCACGGCCTGTGGGACGGAGCGCGCGGGTGCCGGGAGCACCGGCGCGGGCACGGCCGCGTCGCAGAAGGGAACACAGACCGACGATCCGGGCAAGGACGGTGTCCGGATCATTTCGCTGACCCTCCCGTCGGCCTCGCCCTCGCCCACCCGCAGCCGCTCCGTCTCCGCCGAAGGGCTCACCACGGGGTCGGACGCGGACTCGGGGGTCTCCGCCGGCTACGAGGTCACCAATGAGGGCACCGAGATCCTGACCTACTCGATCGTCTTCACCTTCAAGAGCGGCGACGGCGGGGCCGTGACCAACCAGACCGAGACCGTGCGCGACGTCGGCCCCGGCCAGATCGTGCGGGGCGCGGTCCGGGCCGGGGAACTGCCGCCCACCGCGCCGCGGGTGACGCAGGCCGAGGTGCTCGAAGTGACCAAGGTCCCCGCGGGCGAGGCACCGGCCGAACCGGGCACGTGCCCCGCCTCCGGAATCCGGATCAGCACCGACGAGGGCGACGCGGCCATGGGACTGCGCGTCGTGGGCCTGCACCTCGACAACTGCGGCACGCGCGCCTACACCGTCGAGGGCTACCCGCTGCTGGAACTCCTGGACGAGGACCTCGAGCCCGTCGACGGCGTCGAGATCCTCGACGGCAGCGGCGAGATCACCACCGGCGCCGGGCCCGACGAACCGCCCCGGCCCGTCACGCTCGAGCCCGGCGAGTCGGCGACCGCCGGCCTGCTCTGGCGCAACACCACCGAGTTCGGTACGCCGGTGAACGTGCCCCACGTGCGGGTCCGGGCGAAGGAGGGCGCCGACCCGGTAACGGTGACCCCGCACCTCGACCTCGGAACCACCGGAAAGCTCGGGGTCAGACCCTGGGAAAAAGCGGAACGCTAGACGGCGCCCCTCACTTCGTCGACCGTGGGGCCGGGGCGATCCCGCGCCGTCCTCGTCGCGGTCGCAGACGACGAACTCCTGGGGACGCGGCCGGCTGTCGTGGGGGTGGCCCCAGGGGCCCGGGCGGTGCCCGCCACCGTGCACCTGAGCGAAGGCGTGGGGTGCGGAGCGGCCGGCGCGGGCACCGGCCGCTCCGGTGGAGCGGTGCCTACGCCTTCGGTCGGCTGTCCGCCGTGTCCGTGCCGGCGCCGTTCTGCGGCTCCGCGGGCTCCACCACCGGGGTGGCGCCCGTGGTGGTCGCGGGTGACGGTGTGAGTACCGAGGCGTAGTCGTGCTGGGTGGAGTAGGTGAGGAAGCCCAGGTGGGCCTCGTAGCGGTCCAGGACGTCGTCGATCACCTGCTGGTGGGACAGGCCCATGAGGTCGTATCCCTCGGAGCCGGTCTGGGTGAACACCTCGACCCGGTAGTAGACGTCCGTCTGGCGGGACATGCGTCCGCCGAACATCGGCACCGGGGCCTCGACGGCCTGTACCTGGTAGTGGAAGTCGCGGTGCTCGGGGATCGTGACCACCAGTGCGTGGCCGGAGATGTCGGTGTGCTCGTTCGGGACCGGGTCCAGTGTGGCCTGGTGGTCCTGCTTTCCGAATTCGCGGACCACGTCGGCCAGCGCCGGCTGCACGGTGCGCTCCATGAACTGGGCCACCTGCTTCTTCGAGGGGTAGGAACGCATCCGCTCCAGTCGCTGGCGCCAGGTGCGCTCGGGCACGTGGCCGCCGTGCGCCGCCGTCGACTGCCGGCGCAGGATCCGGCCCTCTCGCTCGGCCCGCTCCATGCGCAGGGCCTTGGAGAAGGAGGCCATCACCAGCCAGGCGATGACCGTCACCGGCAGGGCGAAGATGAGCGTCGCGTACTCCATGGTGGTGACCCCGCCGGCCACCAGCATCGCGATGGTCAGCACCGCGGTGAGCACCGCCCAGAAGACGCGCAGCCACTTCGCCCCGTCCTGCGACGGTTTGGGGATCGAGGAGGAGAAGTTGGACATCACCATGGCGCCGGAGTTGGCGCTGGTGAGGTAGAACAGCAGGCCGGACAGCGTGCCGAGGCCGATCAGGAAGGCGGCGCCGGGGAACATCTCCAGCAGCGCGAACCAGCCCTTCTCCGGGCTGTCCACGGCCTGCTGGGCGAACTCCGTGTTCCCGTCCAGGACCTGGCGCATGGCGCTGTTGCCGAAGATGCTCACGAGCAGGAAGTCGCAGAGCACCGGGGCGGTGACGGCGGCGATGACGAACTCGCGCAGGGTGCGGCCGCGGGAGATGCGAGCGAGGAACAGGCCCACGAACGGGCCCCAGGCCAGCCAGAACGCCCAGAAGAACAGGGTCCAGCCGGCCATCCACTCGGAGCCCCCCTCCTGGTAGGCGAAGGTCTGCAGGGTCCGCTCCGGCAGCGAGAAGACGAACCGGCCGATGTTCTCCACCAGCGCGTTGAGCAGGAACGCCGACTCTCCGGTCACCAGGATGTACAGCAGCATGGCCGCCGCGCTCCAGATGTTCAGCTCGGAGATCAGCCGGATCCCCTTGTCCATGCCCGAGGTGCAGGCGGCGATGGTCATGATCACGGCCACGACCACCAGCGCGATCTGCAGGGCCAGGCCCTCCGGGAGGCCGAACAGCCAGGCGAAGCCGACGTTCAGCAGCACGACGCCGATGCCCATGGAGGTGGCGACGCCGAAGACGGTGCCGACCAGGGTGACGATGTCGATGGTGTCGCCGATCCCGCCGCGGACGCGCTTGCCGAGCAGGGGGTACAGGGCGGCCCGGATGGACAGCGGCATGCCCCATCGGTAGGCGAAGTAGCCCATGGCCATGCCGAGCAGCGAGTACATGGCCCAGCCGGCCACGCCGTAGTGGAACATGGTCCAGACCACGGCGTCCTGGGCGGCCGCGCCGGTCTGGCCCTCGCCCGTCGGTGGAGCCATGTACTGGGTGATGGGCCCGGTGACGGAGTAGAAGAGCATGTCGATGCCCACACCGGCGGCGAACAGCATGGCCACCCAGGTGAAGAGCTTGTACTGCGGCCGGGAGTGGTCGGGGCCGAGCCGGACGGAGCCCTCCTTGGACAGCGCGACCCAGAGGACGAACACGATCACCACGGTGATGGTCAGGACGTAGAACCAGCCGAGGTTCTCCGCGATCCAGGCCACCATGGCCCGCATGGTGTCGGCGGCGTGCCCGGGCGCGAACATGGCCCAGAGGGAGAAGGCGACGATGACGGCCGAGGAGATGACGAAGACGCGCCAGTTGACCTTGGGGCCGGGCTCCTCGATGAGTTCCGCGGGGGCCTTGCTGAGTTCCTGACTGGAGACGGGAGGACGGTTCTCGGCCTCCTGGCCTGGGCGCCGCCGTTCGGTGCCGCCGAGGTGGCGGCGTTCGATCGGGGCCTTCGGAGGCTCGCCTCCGGGGCGGGGCGTGTGTACGGCTTCGGGCATGCAGTCCTCCTCCTGTCGGCGACGGGTTCAGGCGGGCGCCGGCGTGGGCAGACGTCCGCGGCCTCGATCCGAAGGGATGG
Source organism: Streptomyces sp. GDS52 (assembly GCF_052246875.1). NCBI lineage: Bacteria > Bacillati > Actinomycetota > Actinomycetes > Kitasatosporales > Streptomycetaceae > Streptomyces > Streptomyces sp. GDS52. The sequence goes on along the minus strand of NZ_CM125966.1, from coordinate 612,301 downwards.
GGGAGGCCGTGCACAGTGGGCGCTCTGTCGTGGGGCCCCACCTAGCCATTAGAACGCCTAACGAAATGATCTCCGTGAGTCGCTCGGATTCGGCAGAGATCTCAGACGTCGGCTGTGACCTGGGCTTTCGCCGTGCTCAGGTAGCGGTTGGAGGCTTCGTGTCCGGTGGGTGAAATGTGCCTTATTTCACCGTGGAGCCGGGTGTGGTCGTACCGGTCGGTCGCTGACGCGCGGTGAGGGGATCAGCCGTGCTCCGGTGCCTCGCGGGCGACCGCGGGACCGTCGCTCTCCCGAAGGACCGGCGAGCCGCGCCCCGTTTCTGACGCATCCGGCGGCACGCGGCACCCGTGCATCCAGTTTTCCGAGCCGGGACGGGGCGATGCCCTCGCGGCCCACCCCGCACGGACCCCCAGGGGCCTCCGCCCGCTGTGACGTGACCGTGACCGGAGGAGTGGCTTTCGCCACAGACGGTCCGGTGCGGTGCTGATGAGGTGACCGCATGCGTGCCGTGCCCCTCTTCGCTCAAGCCCCGCTCCCGCTCGGACGGGGGTGACGGGCGTGCTGCTGGCGGGTTTAGGTCTCTCCGTGGTCTGCGCCGTCGGCGTGCTCGTCGCCGCGGTGGGGGTCGTCGCGATGGCGTTCCCTGGCCGGCCCGAGCCCTGGGCGGTGTATCTGCTGCGCCGCGCGGCGGCAGCGGCCGGGTGGGCGGCCGTGGCCGTCTACTCCCTGGGGCTCTCCGGCGTTCTGCTGTCGGAGCACGGGTTCAACAACGGCGCGGACTCGATTCCGGCCCCGGCCTGCCGCGACAGCTTCGACGCGGAGACGAGACAGGGCCTCTCCTACCACCGGTCCTCGTACCTGCCGCTCCGCTTCGACTGCGTCCGCGACGACGGCACCGTCTACTCCAGTGAGCCCGGCTACGTGTGGATGAACGGGGCGACCGCTTCCCTCGCCCTGGCCGCCGCCCTGCTCGTCATCGGCGCGGGCTACGCCACCGAGGTCCGCGCCCGGAAGGCCGCGGCGGTGTCATGACGCTGCTCCCGGTCTTCGTCGGGCTCGTGGTCGGCTGGGTCGCGCTGCGCGGGCTGCTGGCGCATCCGCTGCTGCCGCTGTGGGTGCGGACCTCGGTGTTCTGGACGGTGCCGCTCGGTGCCGTCACCTGGGTCGTGATCATGGTGGCGGACGATCCCTTCCTGTTTCCGGAGACCGATCCCTGCCTCAGGGAGCCGACGGGGGAGGGCGTCCTCGGGCGCGGGAAGGGATCGGGAGTCTCCACCCCGTTTCCGCCGCGGGCCTCCTGCCAGTGGGAGGACGGCACCGTCCGCGACCTCACGCCTGAGGCCGAGTTCGTGTTCTGGGTCCTCTTCGCCCTGACGGTCGTACCGCTCGCAGCGGGACTGTGGCACGCCCTGCGGGATCCGAAGTCGTTCCTGCACCAGGGACATGCGGCGGTACAGGACGGCCTCTTCGCCGGATGCCCCTGGCCCTCACCCGCGACCACGGACCCGAGTGGTCACCGGTCGTGGAACGGCGGCAGCACTTTCTGCTCCACCAGGCGGTCGAACCGTTGCAGCAGCCGCGTCTCGGTGTCGAGGGCGTCCGCGAATCCCGCCTGACGGATCTTCACGGTGGAGGTGATGTTGTCCGCCTCGTGGTGGAACAGGAAGTCCCCGACCGGCCAGGCGACGAGCTTCTCGTACGGTGTGGGGACCAGTCCGTGACGGTCGACGAGTCGTCGCCACACGTCCGCGCGGGTCGGCATCGCCTCGGTGAGCGACATCTGCTGGGGCGGGGCGTAGTCCATGCCGAAGTGCTCGGCGAACCGCGGCCAGAGGCCGGACCAGCGGAACTGGTCGCCGTTGGTCACGTTGAAGACCTGACCGGCGGCGCTGTCGGCTGAGCCCGCCCACACGGTCGCCCGGGCGAGCAGCTCGGCGTCGGTGGTCTGGTACAGCACGTCGTAGGCGGCGCGGGTGCCGGGGAACCGCATCGGCAGGCCGAGTTCCTTGCAGATCGCGGCGTAGACCCCGATGACGAGCAGGAGGTTCATCGGGTTTCCGGTCGCGTAGCCGGTCACTCCCTCGGGACGCAGCGCGGTGAACGTGAAACCGCGTTCGGCGGCGGCCTGCCGCAGGAGGTCCTCCTGGGTGGAGTAGAAGTGCGGGGCGACGAGCCGCGGGTCGCTCTCCTTCGCCGGCGTCGTGAAGTACCCGAGGTGGTGGCCGTAGGCCTTGCCGCCCTGGTAGAGCGTGACGTGGCGGAGCGGCGCGCCGGCGGCTCGCAGCGCGTCGAGGGTGTTGCGCAGGAGCGCGTCGTTGACCTCGATGAGTTCGGCGTCGGTCGGCTTCTCGACGTAGGCGGCGAAGACGAGGTGCGTGACGTCGCGGAGGCCGGCGAGGCCGCTCGTCGCGCTCTCGGGGTCGAGCAGGTCGACGCTGTGGTGCTGCCAGGGCACGTCGTCGAGGGCACGGCGGCTCACGCCGTGGACGGTCCACCCCAGGCGGGTGTACTCGCGGGCGGCGTAGCTGCCGATGAGGCCGCCGTCTCCGGCGACCAGGACGGTGCCACCGTTCACGGGCAGGTCGGTCAGTCCGAGTCCTGGCGTGGTGGGGGTGGGGGGCATGGTCATGGGCGGGATCTCCGTTCGTGGGGGGAGGGCCGCGGTCCGGCCGGACGGATCTCGAAGCGGCCGGGCCGGCCGGGGAGCGACCCGGTGGGCGGCGGCGCTCAGGCGAAGGGCTGCGACACGGCGTCGAGAGCGGCGAGGTCGGCCTCGGTGAGCCGCAGCGACGGCGCGGCCAGGAGAGCCGGAAGCTGCTCGACGGTGCGGGCCGAGGCGATGGGCGCGGTGACGCCCTTCGCGAGCAGCCACGCGAGGGCGACCGTGGCCGGCTCGGCGGCGTGCGCCTCGGCGACGCGGACGACCTCGGCGACGACCTTCAGGCCGGGTTCGGAGACGTAACCGTGGGCCTGGCCCTGGCGGGCCCGGCCCTCGAGGTCGGCGAGGGAACGGTACTTGCCGGTCAGGAAGCCCGCGGCCAGGGAGAAGTAGGGGAAGACGGCGGCGTCGAACCGCTCGGCGACCGGACGGTAGCCCTGCTCGTGGTCCTTGCGGAAGACGAGGTTGTACTGCGGCTGGATCGCCACCGGCACGGCGAGGTTCTCCGCGGTCGCGTGCTCGAACCAGCGGAGCATGCGCTCGGGCGTGTGGTTGGAGAGCGCGATGTGACGGACCTTGCCGGAGCGGACGAGCGCGTCGTAGGTCGCGGCCTGGTCCTCGATCGCGACGTTCTCGTCGTCCTGGTGGGAGTAGAAGAGGTCGACGTGGTCGGTGCGCAGGCGCTTCAGGGAGGCGTCGAGCGCCCGGGTGACGGTGCCGCGGTCCTGCTTGTCGAACGGCGGGAGCATGCCGACCTTGGTGGCGACGACGACGTCGTCGCGGTTGCCGCGTGCGGCCATCCAGTCACCCAGGATCGTCTCGGACTCGCCGCCGGTGTGGCCCTCCGCCCAGACCGAGTAGACGTCGGCCGTGTCGACGAGTGTGCCGCCGGCCCGGACGTAGGCGTCGAGCACGGCGAACGACTCCTCACGGCCGGAGGTCCAGCCGAAGGTGTTGCCGCCGAGGACGAGCGGAACCGAGGTGAAATCGGTGCGCGGGACGGAGACGAGATCGGTCTGGACGCCGGCTGTCACGTGGAGCTCCTTGCTGTGGTGCGTGTCGTGCTGTCCCCGAGGGGGTTTCCCGCCCTCAGGTCACGGAATTATCACTTGCCTCGGAAAGTAACTGTATGAACCAATGACTTTCCGTGTCAAGTGACTGCTAGGGTGTCAGTCATGGAGTCCGAGCAGGAAGCGCGCTGGCTCGCGCCGGAGGAGTCCGAGGCGTGGCTCGCGCTCTGGACGATGACGGTGTGGCTGCCCGTGCGGCTGGACGCGCAGCTCCGCCAGGACTCCGCCCTGAGCCTCCCCGAGTACCACGCGCTCTCGCAGATCTCGATGGCGCCGGACCGGACGCTCCGGCTCAGCGAGCTCGCGGCCGTCGCGAACATGACGCTGTCCCACCTGTCGCGTGTCGTGTCGCGCCTGGAGAAGGCCGGCTGGGTGCGGCGCGTCCCGGACCCCACCGACGGCCGGTACACCCTCGCCAGGCTGACCGACGAGGGATGGCACAAGGTCGCCGCCGCGGCACCCGAGCACGTCGACGCCGTGCGCCGCTACGTGTTCGACAGGCTCACGCCCGAGCAGCGGCAGGCCCTGGGCGAGGCGGCGGCCCACATCGTCGAGGCTCTCGACCCACCGGGATTCGCGCGAGCCTGACCGGCCGCGAGAGACAGAGGAGAGATCACCGTGCGGACCATGCGGATCGCCGTCGCCGGAGCGACCGGGAACATCGGGGCCCTCACCGTCGCCGCCCTGGAACAGGCCGGACACCACGTCGTGCGCATCAGCCGCTCCCTCGGCGTGGACCTGACCACCGGCGACGGCCTCGACGCCGCCCTGACCGGAGTCGAGGCCGTCGTGGACGCCACCAACTGCACGGCGACCGACCGGGACGAAGCGGTGGCGTACTTCGGCACCACCACCCGGGCGCTGCTCGCCGCCGGGGAACGGGCCGGTGTCCGCCACCACGTGCTGCTCTCGATCGTTGCCCTCGACCGTGTCGAAGGCAACGCGCACTACGCCGGCAAGCGCGAGCAGGAGCGTCTCGTGACCGAGGGGCCGGTGCCGTGGACGATCGTCCCGGCCACCCAGTTCCACGACTTCGCCGCGATGGTGACGAGCTGGACCGAGCGGGACGGCACCGCCACCGTCGCGCCCCTGCTCATCCAGCCGATCGCGCCCGCGGACGTGGCCGACATCCTCGCCGAGATCGCCACGGGCGCACCGCAGGGGCGTTACCGCGAGGTCGCCGGTCCCGAGCCGCAGGACCTGGTGGACATGGCCCGGCGCACCAACGACGCGCGCGGCCGTACGGTCAAGCTCGTACCGACGTGGTCGGCACTGTTCGGCCCGGCGATGGCCGGTGAGGTGCTGCTGCCCCGTGCGGGCGCCCGCCTCGCGCCGACCACCTTCGACGAGTGGCTCGCACAGCAGCGATAGCGTCCCCTTCCACAGCTTCCCCCTTCCACAGCGCCCCGCGCCGCTGCGGTCGCGGCAGCGGGCCACGACCACCCCGGGACCTCCACCGACGCCGCACCCGGCGGTGACGCCGTTCGGTGCCGCAGGTGGCGCAGACCTGGGGCCCGGGTCGATGAGGCCCCAGAGGGTCCAGCCGCCGACCTTCCAGCCGGGAGCGACGGACAACTCGTTCCGGTGGAACCGCTCCGGGGCGTCCTCGTGGGAGCCGGGCACAGTGGTGCTCTGGGCCACCTGCTTCTTCGAGGGGTAGGAGCGCATCCGCTCCAGTCGCCGGCGCCAGGTGCGCTCGGGCACGTGGCCGCCGTGCGCCGCCGTCGACTAGCGGCGCAGGATGCGGCCCTCGCGCTCGGTCCGCTCCCTGCGCAGGGCCTTGGAGGAGGGGCCATCACCAGCCAGGCGATGACCGTCACCGGCAGGAGGGCGGCGCGGAGGGCTGACCGGGCGCCGGGTCAGCTGCCGCAGGCGCAGCCGGTGGCGGCCTTGGCCTCGGCCGGGGTCCGCGCCGGGTCGGCAGCCTGTTCGTCGGGGGTGCCGCAGGCGGTGGTGCCGCAGCAGGCCTCGGGGGTGGACGCGGCGCTCTTGCCGAGGCTGCCGGCGTCGGCCTTGACGACGTAGACCTCCCACGGCTCCTTGCCGGGACCGGTGACCCACACCTTGTCCTGCAGGGCGTAGCAGCAGGAGGTGTCGTTCTCCTCGAAGGTCGCCAGGCCCGTCTCCTTGAGCCGGGTGGTGGCCGCGGTGACCTCCTCGGTGGAGGCGACCTCGACGCCGAGGTGGTCCAGGCGGGTGTCCTCACCCGTCTCGCCCTCGATGAGGACCAGCTTCAGCGGGGGCTCGGCGATGGCGAAGTTGGCGTAGCCCTCGCGGCGCTTGGCGGGCTCGGCGCCGAACAGCCTGGAGTAGAAGGCGATCGAGGCTTCGAGGTCGGCGACACGCAGGGCGAGCTGAACGCGGGACATGACGGTCTCCCATCTGGAACCACTTTGTTTCGACGTCTGTCGATACAGTCGAGGTTGCCACTCGATTAGATGGCTGTCAACATAGAGGCATGTCGAAACAAGCTGGTCTGCCGGTGCTCGGACAGGACGATGCGGCGTGCTGTGCGCCGATGGTCCGCGAGCCGCTGGGCGAACAGGACGCGACCGAGCTGTCGCGGATGTTCAAGGCGCTGTCGGACCCGATCCGGCTGCGGCTGCTGTCGCTGATCGCCTCCCACGAGGGCGGCGAGGCGTGCGTGTGTGACCTCACCGGCCCGTTCGACGTCTCCCAGCCGACCATCTCCCACCACCTGAAGGTGCTGCGGGAGGCCGGGCTGGTCGGCTCCGAGCGGCGCGGCACCTGGGTGTACTACTGGGTGCTGCCCGCGGCCCTGGCGAAGCTGTCCGCCCTGCTCGAGACCCCCTCCGTGCCCGCGCAGGCCCCCGCGTGACCGGCCCGGCACCGCTGGCGAGGCGGGCGGTCGTCGAGGGGCTCGGCACGGCCGGGCTGGTCGCGGTGGTGGTCGGCTCCGGCATCCAGGCCACCGAACTGACCCGCGACGTCGGGGTGCAGCTGCTGGCCAACTCCCTGGCCACCGTCCTCGGCCTCGGGGTGCTGATCGCCCTGCTCGCCCCGGTGTCCGGGGCGCACTTCAACCCGGCGGTCACCCTCGCCGCCTGGTTCACCGGCCGCCGCACCGGGCGCCGCAGCGGCGACGCCACCGGTCTGCGCGACCTCGCGGTGTACGTGCCCGCCCAGATCGCCGGTGCGATCGTCGGCGCGGTGCTGGCCGACGCCGTGTTCGGACAGCCGCTGGCGCACTTCTCCACCCGCGACCGGTTCGCCGGTCACCTGTGGCTGGGCGAGGTCGTGGCCACCGCCGGGCTGGTCTGGCTCGTCTTCGGCCTGGCCCGCGCGGGCCGCGCGCACCTCGCACCGGTCGCGGTCGCCTCCTACATCGGGGCGGCGTACTGGTTCACCTCCTCCACCAGCTTCGCCAACCCGGCGGTGACCATCGGCCGCGCGTTCACCGACACCTTCGCCGGCATCGCCCCCACCTCCGTGGCCCCCTTCCTCGCCGCCCAGCTGGCCGGCACCGCCGTCGGCCTCGGCCTGGTCACCGCCTGCTTCGGCCGCCAGGCCCCCGGGAGCGAGGACGAGGCCGTCGTCCCCCACGCCGGGCAGCAGCCCGCAGCCCCCACCCGTTCCGCCGAAGAAAGCGCCCTGACCCGATGAGCACCCCCGCCGTCCCCGCCGCCCCCTCCGTGCTGTTCGTCTGCGTGCACAACGCCGGCCGCTCCCAGATGGCCGCCGCCTTCCTCACCCACCTCGGCGGTGACCGGGTCCAGGTCCGCTCGGCCGGATCCGCCCCCGCCGACGCCGTCAACCCCGCCGTGGTGGAGGCCATGAACGAGGCCGGCATCGACATCTCGGCCGAGACTCCCAAGGTCCTCACCGTGGCGGCGGTGCGGTCCTCGGACGTGGTGATCACCATGGGCTGCGGCGACGCCTGCCCGTACTTCCCCGGCAAGCGGTACCTGGACTGGCAGCTCGACGACCCGGCCGGCCAGGGCGTCGCGGCGGTCCGGCCGATCCGCGACGAGATCGAGCGGCGCATCCGCGGCCTGCTCGCCGAACTCGGCATCGAGTCGGCGGCGTGACCGTCCCGCACATCGCGCCGATGGGGCCGGAACACGCCGAACAGGTCCTGGAGATCTACCAGTCGGGCATCGACGAGGGCAACGCCACCTTCGAGACCACCGCCCCGACCTGGGAGGCGTTCGACACCGCCAAGCTGCCCCGACACCGCCTGGTCGCCCTGGACGAGGGCGGCCGGGTGCTGGGCTGGGCCGCCGTGGTGCCGGTCTCCGACCGGTGCGCGTACGCCGGCGTCGTCGAGCACTCCGTCTACGCCCACCCCGACGCCCGTGGCCGCGGGGTCGGCCGGGCGCTCCTCGACGCGCTGCTGTCCTCCACCGACGCCGCGGGCATCTGGACGGTGCAGTCCGGCATCTTCCCGGAGAACACCGCCAGCCTGGCCCTGCACCGGCGGGCCGGGTTCCGCGTCATCGGCACTCGCGAGCGCATCGGCCGCCACCACGGCACGTGGCGCGACGTCGTCCTCGTCGAGCGCCGCAGCCCCACCGTGAACTGAGAGCGACGGCCGCGGAAGCTCCCGACGCGCGGTTCGAGGACAGGGCCAGGCATGGCACGAAACCCGTCGAGTCGGTGAGCGTGCTGCGGGGGAGTGGGCGAAGTACAGGGTCCGCGCTGCTGTGTTCCCGTCCTGTCCGTGCGCGGTCCGAACGGCGTCGGCGGTGCGGGCCGGTGCGAGGCGACCCGGCATGGCGAGCAGATCAGGCCGGGCCACTGACATCGTGTCCGCGGTTCGCTGCCTCCGGTGCGTCGCCGGTCCGGTGAGTCGCTTCCCTCCGCACGGGACCGGTGGTCACGGGCTCGGCGGCAGGCCGGTGAGGCGATGTGGCGGGCACCTGGCGGAGAACGCCGAGCCGGTCGCTCGGCGCGGTACTCACCACCGCCCACACCGTCTTGCCGGGGCCGGAGCGGCGGTCGGTGACGCCCCAGCCGTCGGCCAGTGCGGCGACGAGGAGGAGGCCGCGGCCGGACTCGGACTCCGCGTCGGGAGCCGTGGGAGCGGTGACGGCGGGCCGGCGCTCCGCGCGGGTGTCTCTGTCCCCGCACGCACCGACCGAGATCAATCGCAGGTCGGCCCGTTAGGGTCCGGGGCATGACGACACCCCTTGCCACCAGTGCCTTCGACTCGCTCCGCCTCGACGCCGTGCCGGACCGGGAGGCGCTGCGCCGGGCCTACGGACTCCCCAGCGACACGGCCGTGCGCAAGCAGATGACCGAACTCACCGAACAGACCCGGCGGTTGATCGGATGCTCATCGCTGGTCCTGGTCGCCAGCGCGGACGCCGAGGGCAACTGCGACGTCTCCCCGCGCGGCGGCCCCGCCGGGTTCGTCTCCGTCCTGGACTCACGGACGGTGGCGATACCGGACGCGACCGGCAACAAGCGCCTGGACACCCTGCAGAACGTCATCGCCACCGGGCGGGCCGGGCTGCTGTTCGTCATCCCGGGGCGCACCACGACGCTCAGGGTGAACGGCCGGGCCTGCGTCTCCACCCGCCCGGAGCTGCTGTCGCAGCTGACCGCCGTGGGCAAGCCGCCGGCCAGTGCGCTGGTGCTGGGGATCGAGGAGGTCTACCCGCACTGTCCCAAGTCGCTCCTGCGCAGCGGGGCCTGGAAGCCGGAGCAGTGGCTGCCGGCGGACGCCCAGCCGACCTCGGCCGAGGTGACGCTGGCCCAGCTGCGGGTGCCGGAGCTGACGATCGCCGACATCGAGCAGGCGGAGGCGGATTCGCTGAAGTACCGGTACGAGTAACGGGCCGACCAGCGGTTGTTGAACCACCAGCCCGTCGAACCCCCAGTGTCCGCGACGGACTTCGGCGGCCCTGCCGGTCGTGGAGCGGGTCGAGGCTCCGCTGTGGACGCGCTGGAGAGCCAGGGCGTCGTCGGGGACCAGGTCTCGCAGAGTCACCATGGCGCGGCCGGTTCCCCGGTGGTGGGACGGGCGGCGGGGTCTGCGGACAGGCAGGCGGTGAGAGTTTCCTCGAAGGCGGCGAACGGCCACGGCCGGACGTCACGGACGGCCGTGGTACTGCCCCTGGCGATGGCGCGCAGCTTTTCCGTCCGGCCGACGTCATCGGGGTGGGGGACGGGGCGGTGGCCGGTCCAGCACCAGAACAGGGAGGCGCCCAGGCCCCAGACGTCGGCGGCCGGATGCGCTTGGATGTGGGTGTCGGCGGGGGCGGTGAGGACCGTGGTGGCGGTCTCGGGGGCGGTGGTGTGGGTGAGGGCACCCTGGTTCTCCCGCGTAGAACTTGCCGAACATGACCCCGACCGGGCCCGTGCAGGTTCTTCAAGGCCCGGTGCGGCCATGAGTGTGAGTGGCTGTGACCAGCATGGCCGTACAACGCCTACTCGTCGAGCTCGGTGAAGAGAGTCAACTGGAGAGCGCCCGGTGCCTCGAGCCGGGAGTTCAGTGAGTTCCACGGGGTGCGCGTCGGCTCGGCGACCACCTGGGCTCCGGCGGCGGCCAGCTTCGACGTGGTGGCGACGGAGTCGTCGACCTGGAAGGCGACCCGAATGTGGCCGGCTACTCGTCGCCCGACCTCGACTTCGTCGATGAAGGCAGCGTGGTTCGGGTCAGTCAGCTCCAAGGTGGCCCGGCCGGCGTCGAGAAGGGTGACCCGCCCGTCGGGGGAGGAAAACGCGCCGCGCTCGGTCAGGCCGAGGACATCGCGGTAGAAGTGCAGCGCCGCATCGTAGTCGGCCGCCGTGACCACCAAGCGGAGTTCGCGGACGGCAGGTTCGTCGGACATGTCGGCTCCTTGGGGATCGTGGGTACCGACTCATGAACCCGGCGATCGACCGGACCATTCCCTCTGGTGGGTGGGAATGTCGTGGTGTCGTGGGTTCTTCCGGGCGACGACTGCCGGCCTGTGGCGCGGCTCCGGTTCAGCCGCAGCGTGAACCGTTCACCGTCAGGGGTGGTCCTGCTGCGGTCATGTACTCACGGTGGTGTGCCGTGGCCTGGCGTGACCAGTGGTGACGCGCCGACACGAACCCTTCGTACGCGGGGCCTGGCAGATGTGAACTCCCCGGTGTCACCGCATTGTCGAGGCCCTCGACCCACCGGGGTTCGCGCGGGCCTGACCGGCCGCCCGTCCGCGCGGCCTCCGAGGCGCTGCCCGGGGCGGCGGATGCGCTACGGCGTCCCGGTCAGGCGCAGGCGGGTGCGGGACGGGGCCGACGGGGGCAGGGCGGCGGTGATCTCGGCGAGCGAGGTCGCGGCGAGGCTGTGCCGCCAGGCTTCGTGGGCTTCGACCATCTTCTCGGCGAGGACGCAGGGCAGTTGCCCATGTCGGGTCGGTGCGGCCCTTGCCGAGGACCCGCCAGTTCTTCAGGTGGGCGAAGCCGTGCTCGACCGGCCCCTTCACGGCCGCCAGCGCCTTGTCGGACAGCTTCTGACCTCGCGTCAGGGGTCGGTTCCGGGCGGCTTTGTGGCCGGTGATCATCGCCGGGTCGGCGTCGGGATCATTGTCGTCGAGGCCGACGAATCCCAGGTCTGCGAGGGCCCCGAGTCCCGCCGCCCGCAGCTTGGCGGTGAGCTGGTGTCTTCGTCGCCGGTGTGAGCGGCGCAGCTGAGCACAGGACGCCTTCTTCAGCTTCCGTTCGCGGCCGAGCGCGGTGGCTGCCGTGCCTGGTTCCGGAACTGTGCGGGCGATGAGCCGACCACGCGGCGGAACGCGGTGCTGAACGCGCTCTCGGACAGGTAGCCCGTGGCCCGTGCGAGCTCGGAGATCGACAGAGTGTCGCGGGCGAGGGCATCGCGCGCGAGGCTCATGCGCCATTGGATCAGGTACTCCGACGGCGGGATCCCGACGTGGCTCTTGAAAGCATGGGCGAACGCGGAACGCGACATGTGGCTGATCTCGGCGAGCTCCTTGAGGCTCCAGGAGTGGGCCACGTCCGCGTGCACGGCACGCAGGGCGGCACCGATGCCGTCCTCGTTCAGGGCGCCCAGCCAGCCGGTGGGCCGGTCTGTCTGACCGGCGTGAGCGCGCAGCATGTGCACGAGCAGGATCTGTGCGAGGTGGTTCTGCACCAGCGGGCCGCCGGCGGCGACGAGCCCGACCTCGGTGGCCAGGAGATCGATCAGCTGCGCGAGCCGGCTGCCATGAGGATCGGCCACGCGGACGATCACGAGCGGCGGCAGAAGATCGGTCAGGAGGGCCGCGTTCCTGTCGTCGAACGCGATGTGCCCGGCGCAGAGGTAGAGGTCCTCCTCGGACTCCGGGCCGATCCGCACGAACCCGTCTTCGGCACCCGCCCACACCGGCTCCGCAGGGCGCGGGCTTGCGTCGAGCGTGCTGGCCAGCACGTAAGGCGGCGGGTTGCCCAGCATGAAGGTGTCACCCTCCTGCAGGAGCACCGGCTCGTGCCCTTCGAGGATCAACCAGCACGTGCCGCGCACGAGGCCCCCGATCCGCACGTGCAAGAACGTGTCGAAGCGCAGAGCCCACTCTCCCGCGGCCCGGAGATTGGGCCCGATCACCGTGCGGGGCCGGAGCAGACCGATCGCGTCAGCCACTGGATCCCGAAATCCGAGCACCGACGACACCTCCTGGACGATACGTAAAGAATTCCGGACTCTGCATCATGGATAGTGTCCCCGATCTCCCGCAGTATCGATGTCGAACGGATCGGCATCGAGAGAGTGATGGAGACACCCACATGGGACAGCTGGAAGGCAAGACGTCGGTGGTCACCGGGGGCAGCACCGGTATCGGTCTGGCCACCGCCGTACGGCTGGCGGACGAGGGCTCGTACGTGTTCGTCACCGGCCGACGCGAGTCCGAGCTGGAGGCCGCCGTCAAGACCGTCGGAGCAGACCGGGCCACCGCGGTCGTCGGCGACATCTCGAAGCCGGAGGACCTGGACCGGCTCTACGAGGCGGTCCGGGCGCGAGGCAAGGGTGTGGACGTGCTCGTGGCGAACGCGGCGGTCGCTGCGTTCGTGACGCTGGAACAGACCACCGAGGAGCACTTCGACCAGACCTTCGGGGTCAACGTCCGAGGCACGCTGTTCACCGTGCAGAAGGCGTTGCCGCTGCTCAACGACGGAGCCTCGATCGTCCTGGTCGGTTCGACGGCCGGCGACCGTGGAGTAGAGGCGTTCGGCGCGTACGCGGCGTCGAAGGCGGCCGTCCGGTCCTTGGCGCGGACGTGGTCCAACGAGCTCAAGGGCCGTGGCATCCGGGTCAACGTGGTCTCGCCGGCGTGGATCGAGACTCCCGGGGGCACCGCCGCTTTCGGCGACGAGGAGACCGCCCGGGCCGTCAAGGAGAATGTCGCCGCGACCGTGGCCAAGGGCCGCATGGGTCAGCCTGAGGAGGCCGCCGCAGTCGTGGCCTTCCTGGCCTCGGAACAGAGCAGCTACGTCGTCGGCGCGAACATCTACGTCGACGGTGGCGCGAACCAGATCTGAGCAGGCACCACACGGTGGGCGGCATCTGAAGCGTTCCAGGTTCTATGCCGCTGCTACTGGGAACGTGCGGTGAACCACCCGTCGCCTCGCTTGCGCAGCCGGCCGTGGTCGGCGAGCTTGGTCATCTTCGCGGGCAGCGGTTCCAGCTTGCCGCGCACCGTCACCTGAAGGCCCAGTTCCTCGCCCACCGCCCTTACCTGGACGGGGCCGTCGGCGGCCCGCACGATCGCCAGGATCTTGCGGTGGTCAGCGGGCAGCGCGGCGTCGTCGGGAGTCTCGCTGCGGTGCGGGATCAGCAGGACCGCCCGCCCCGCCACCCGGGCGGGAGTCGGGGCGACGGCCGCGGCGGCCTCCGCCGCGGCCCGGTCCTGCTCGGTCAGCCGGTTCAGGACCCGCTCGGCGATCAGCAGTTCCTCCCGCTCGGCCTGGACCTCCTGCAGCCGCTTGGCCAACTCCTGTTTGCCGAGTTGCTCCGCCGAGCTTCCGGCCCCCGCTCTGCATCCGAGGGACCTGGAGCAGAAGTACTCCACGCATCCGTTCTTCAAGCTGCTCTACATCGTTGCGCTGCGGAGCAGGGCGAGGGACTGGGCGACCAACATCGCCATCAGCGACCAGCCGATGAGCAGCGGCGCCAAGATCGAGTTTCACCATGTGCCTCCACGCTTGTGGGGCCTCACGTACGTGTGGCCCTTCGGCAGCTTGTGGCTGCCGGTGAGGCCTGTCTTCCGGTGAGCCTCTGAGTACGCGGCACGAGCTTCGTCGCTGGCCTGCTTGCCCAGGTGCTCGATTCTCATCAGATGCCCGGCCACTCCATGCTGGGAAGATGCGCTCGGCAGATGCACGACCCGTAGCTGTTCCTTCTTACGCACGGGAAGCACGAAGGGCGTGTAACAGACGAGGCGAATTGTTCTCTCACCTGGACGCGCCGGGTAGTGGAGGATGCCGTCGGCAGCGCAGCTCCCTGTGGCCCACCTGAGACGCTGACGACTGATGAGTCCGTTCACCGCGGCACGAACGGCTTCGACCGACCAGTCCTGCGGGCCGCGGTGGCTGCGAACGTTGGTGATCAGGTTCTGCATCGGCAGTAGCGCGCGGCCCTCCTCGTCGAGATAGCCGAGCTTGCGGATGGTCTCCTGGACCAGAAGGTCGAGTGAGGAAGCGACGCCCTTCCCGTCCGGCTGTGTGATCGCCGGCAGCTCCCTGGCGATGACCCGCGGGTCGTAATCGTGGAGAAACTGTCTTCTCGCGACGCGGACAGGCCGTTCCAGAGGGGTGAGTGACAGACGCAGCCGGCTCCGGTCGAGCTCGGCCGTGATGCGCAGGCCCGGCATGACTGGGGACCGCGGCCATCGCATGCCCCGGAGACGGTTCCCTGTGATCTTCTTCCCGAGAGTGGCCGGCAGGACGGTGGGAAGGGGACGGCCGTGGTCGAGGTGCACCACTTTCACCGTCCGCATGCGGCGCACCGCCTGTGCGGGCAGTGGGCAGTACGCGTGGTCCAGGTGATGTTGGCGCAGCACGAATGTCCATTGGAGACCTGACTCCGTTTTGACCACATCGTGCGGTCGGCCGGGGTCGGCCTGCTGGATCACAACCTCTTGTTCGGGGTCCTCGGCTGCTTCGCTTCCAGTGCTGCCGAGTTCTGGAGCAGTGGCTTCGGAGGCGGTGTGACGATCATGGGCGTCGAGAGCGGTGGTGACTTTCCGCCGGTGACAGTCCGTGCAGTGGGGGAGTTCTCTGCCCGAGCTCGTGGTCTTGATGGCGACAACACTGTCCGTGACCGTTCGTCGGCACTGATGGCAGGGGAACGAAACGGGCGCGGAGTACTGCTGCAACGTCCAGCGAACGTGGGTCCTCGTGCTTTCGATGAGCTCCACATCCGGGAACTGCGGGTCCCGAGCGCCCATGGTCGGCCCTCCTGCCACATGGTGCGCGCCCCACCTCGATCTGACGGCGCGGTGGAAAGCTTGCCCGACACATCATGGCAGAAACGGCTCAGGCAGCTCGTTGCTTCGATACACCCGCCTCCGCCAAGAAGGAACTCGGGTCGCCCGACCAGGACACGTACAGGCTGTCCCGGGCCCGCGTGCAGGCCACGAACAGCAGGCAGCGTTCGGACATCAGGTCCGTCTCGTGCTGCTTGGGGTCCACCTCCGGCGAGGTGACCGCCTTCGCGAACGGCAGCGCCTCGTCACTGACGCCGATGACCGCGACACAGCGGAACTCCAGCCCCTTGAACGAGTGCATGGTCCCGATCCGTACGGCCGTCTCCTCGCCGCCCGCGGAGTCGGAGGCGTCGGCAGACGTTCCCCACGGGTGTCGCTCACCTCGATGCGTACGGTTCCGGTCGCGGTGTCGGCCGTCAGCAGCAGGTGGAAGTCACGGCCGGCCACGTGCCCGTGCCGTACGGCGTTGGCGCACAGCTCGGCCGCGACGAGTGTGACGACGTCGTGCGCGTCGCTGCCGTACGGGATGCCCCAGGCGTCGAGGCGGTGCCCGCACAGCCGTCTGGCGAGACGGGCGCCACGCGGGGTGGAGCTGAAGCGCATCGTGAACTGATGTGCCGTGAGGGGTGATCGTGTTGCGGTCATGCACGTACGGTGGCGCTTCGTGGCACAGCGTGACCAGTGGTGACGCGCTGCTTCCGGTGATTGGTACGGGGCGGGCGCGGACGTTGTACGGGGCGGTACCCGATGGCAGCTTTGCTGCGGTGGCTGCTCCGCATTCCACTGCGGGGGGCCCGGGCCGAGGCCCCACTGCCTGGGAACTCCTGTGTCACGAACCCCGTGTGCCTCCGCGACTTCGGGGTAGTCGGATCGTGTCCGACACTTGACTACAGTATTTGAACTCAAGCCCGCTGGCGGGCGGTGAAATCCCGCAGCAGTAAGGGTATTGACTTCGATATGTGAAGTCATTCTCTCTGCGGCGTTGCTTTTGCCTTCAGGTTTCACCTGGAAGGGCCGACCCCACCCCGGTAGCGTCGCCGGGGCGCCCGAGGAGCACACGTGACCAGCACAGAGCAGGCCCCCGGGCCAGGAGCCGGTACGGCTCATCCCGAACATCTCGGGCACGTCATCTTCATCGCGGCGTCGGCCGCCATGGGCGGTTTCCTCTTCGGTTACGACAGCTCCGTGATCAACGGCGCCGTCGAGGCCATCCGGAGCCGCTACGGCATCGGATCCGCCGAGCTGGCCCAGGTCATCGCCATCGCCCTGATCGGCTGCGCCGTCGGCGCCGCGACCGCGGGCCGCATAGCCGACCGCATCGGCCGCATCCGGTGCATGCAGATCGCCGCGACCCTGTTCGCCGCCAGCGCCATCGGCTCGGCCCTGCCCTTCGCCCTGTGGGACCTCGCCTTCTGGCGCATCGTCGGCGGCTTCGCCATCGGCATGGCCTCCGTCATCGGCCCGGCCTACATCGCCGAGGTCTCCCCGCCCGCCTACCGCGGCCGCCTCGGCTCCTTCCAGCAGGCCGCGATCGTCGTCGGTATCGCCACCTCCCAGCTGATCAACTGGGGTCTGCTCCACGCCGCCGGCGGCGACCAGCGCGGTGAGCTGCTGGGCCTGGAGGCCTGGCAGGTCATGCTGGGCGTGATGGTCGTCCCGGCCGTGCTGTACGGGATGCTCTCCTTCGTCATTCCCGAGTCCCCGCGCTTCCTGCTCTCCGTCGGCCGCCGCGAGCGCGCCCGCGAGATCCTCGCCGAGGTCGAGGGCAAGGGCGTCGACCTCGACGCCCGCGTGGCCGAGATCGAGCACGCCATGAAGCGCGAGCACAAGTCCACCTTCAAGGACCTGCTCGGCAACAGCTTCCTCTTCAAGCGGATCGTCTGGATCGGCATCGGCCTGTCCGCGTTCCAGCAGTTCGTCGGCATCAACGTCGCGTTCTACTACTCCGCGACGCTGTGGCAGTCGGTCGGCATCAACCCGACGGACTCGTTCCTCTACTCGTTCACGACATCGATCATCAACATCATCGGCACCGTGATCGCGATGATCTTCGTGGACCGCATCGGCCGCAGGCCGCTCGCGCTCATCGGCTCCTCCGGCATGGTCGTCGGCCTGGCCCTGGAGGCCTGGGCGTTCTCGCACCCTTTGGTCGACGGCAAGCTGCCGGCCACCCAGGGCCTGGTCGCCCTGGTCGCCGCCCACCTCTTCGTCCTCTTCTTCGCCCTGTCCTGGGGTGTGGTCGTCTGGGTGCTGCTCGGCGAGATGTTCCCGAACAAGATCCGCGCCGCCGCCCTGGGCGTGGCCGCCTCCGCCCAGTGGGTCGCCAACTGGATGATCACCGTGAGCTTCCCGTCGCTGGCCGACTGGAACCTCTCCGGCACCTACCTGATCTACACGTTCTTCGCGGCGCTCTCCATCCCGTTCGTCCTGAAGTTCGTCAAGGAGACGAAGGGCAAGGCGCTGGAGGAGATGGGGTGACCCCCGGCACAGTCCCGAGGAGAGGGGCCCAGGTCCCCGCCGCCCTCCCCTCGTCCCGTCCGCCGCCCCGCTCGGTCACCGCCCGAGCGGGGCGGCGGTTTCCGTACGCCACCGCTTCCCGTACGTCACCGGACGAGAACACCGCCGCCGATCCCCAGGGCTCGCAGAGCGGCTTCCCCGATGACCCGCGCCGGAGCCGGCTCTGCTCCCCGTGCTCCTCGGCCGTCCGCGGGTGCCCGGTGCCGAAGGCGATCGGATCGAGAGGGGCGCGCAGCAGGGCGATCTCGCGCAGGAAGCCCGGCACCTGGTCCGCCTCGACCTCCAGATTCCTGCCGGCCGGCACGGACGCAGAAGACCCGGTCGCCGATGACGGTCACGCGCACGTCGCCGGTCTTGTCGATCCGCTGCTGGAAGAGGTGGGCGGTGCCGGTCACCGTGTCGTCGATCTCGTCGGCGGTGACCTCGCGCACCTCGACCGTGCAGGAGACGCCGTCGATCCGGTACAGCGGCGTGGACAGCGGCTTGTAGATCACCGGGCCGTGGGTCTCGGCGAAGGCGCGTGCGGCGAGCGGGCAGGAGGTGATCGTCGTGGGTGGCAGACGGAATCCGCACGCGGCCGCGGCGGCGAGCCCGGCAGGCTTGAACTCGGCGTCGCCGATGCGGTGCGGGTGGTTGACGTACCGGCAGCCGGGCAGCGACGCCATCACCCCGCCGAGGCCGTAGCGGGCCTGGGTGAGGGCGAAGCGCTCGGTCTGGGGGTCGAGGTGGGGGAAGGTGAACCCGGAGGGCCTGCGGTAGCACAGGGAGCGGACGCGGGACAGGTCCGCCGTGCGCGTGGGCGTGGGCGTGGTCAGCGTGCCCTTGATCCCGTGCGCCGTGAGGGTGGCCGGGAACGACAGGGTGGTGGGGAAGTCCCCGGAGTCGAACCGCACCACCGGGACGCTCCGGCGGTGCAGTTCGTCGATCACCAGGTCGGTCGTGGGGTCGTCCAGGTTGGTGACGACCAGAACCGGGCTGGTGTCGGTCACTGGTCGGTGTCGTTCCCGGAGTCCTGGTCGCCGCCACCGCTGCCGCCGGGCCTCGACCCGTCGGAGGGGTTGCCGGTGTTGGTGGCGGGCCGGGTGCCGGTGCTGGTCTCGTGGCCGGGCATCTCCATGACCTGTCCGGCGGCGTCGAGGTAGCGGCCGGTCTGGGTGGCCGGGTCCAGCTCGACGCGGGCGTACGGGGGGGGCGAGGGCGGGGTAGGGCGCCATGCGGCGCAGCCCCCACGGCGCGGGGGTGGTGGTGCCGTCGGGCAGCGGCGTCCCGGTGGGGAGCCGGTCGGAGTGGGCGAACATCGATGCCTCCTGGAGGGCGGGAACGGCGTGGGTTCTTCCGGGCGCCGACTGCCGGCCTGCGGCACGGCTCCGGTTCAGCCGCAGCGTGAGCCGTTCACCGTCAGGGGTGGTCGTACTGCGGTCATGTACTCACGGTGGTGTGCCGTGGCCTGGCGTGACCAGTGGTGACGCGCCGACGCGACCCCTTTCGTACGCGGCGGCGGGCGGCGGTGTACGGAACGGGGAGGCGTAAGGCATGACGACGGTACGGGGCGAAGAGGCTGGTGAGGGGCAGGCGGTGGTGCCGGTCCAGGGCGGCCAGGGGTGGGGGAGCCGGAGGCCCGGGGACGAGCCGGGGGCGGGGGCGGTGACCGCGTTCGGACGGCAGTTGAAGCTGCTGCGCATCCGAGCGGGCCTGGAGTAACCGGAGTTCGGCAAGCGGGTGGGCTACTCGGCAGACCCGGTTGTCCTGGCCCATGCCGCGGCGCTGCTCACCAGCACGCGCGAAGGTGCGGCGGACTACATCGACGCCGACCTGCGCGACCCGGAGAACATCCTGGAACAGGCCGCCAGGACACTGGACTTCACACAGCCGGTCGCACTGATACTGCTGGGTGTCACCGCCCACATCACCGACGACACCGTCTACGGCCTCGTCGGCCGGCTGATGGACGCTCTGCCCTCCGGCAGCCACCTCGTGCTCTGCGACGACACCGAGGTCCTCGACCCGCGGCAGATGCGCGAGATGATCGAGCAGTGGAACGCGGCGAGCGACAACCCCCGCATCAACCGCAGCCCGGAGCAACTCGCCCGGTTCTTCGTCGGTTTGGAGTTGCTGGATCCCGGTGTCGTCTCCGTCTCCCGGTGGCGTCCCGGCCGGTCCGGCGATCCGGCCGTCGAGGTCGACGACTTCGGCGGCGTGGCACGCAAGCCTTAGCGGCGCACGACCCGGCCGGTCGCCCGGTCCAGACGGTCGGGCAGGGCCGTCCTGATCTCGGACCTCCGGCCTTCGCCCTCGCCCACCCGTCTCCGTCAGGAACGGACCGGGCTCGTTCGACCAGGAGACCTACAGGCTGTCCCGGGTCAGGTGTGTGCGAGGCTGGTTGACTTCTTCTGCACGGGCGGTCGACGGCGGGCCTTCGGCCGGGCGGTTCGTGCACCGACATGCCGCTGGGGCTCACCGAAGGAAGTGGACGTGGAGCAGTTCGCTGCGGGCAAGGTTCTGCGCGGCAGGTACCGGTTGGACCGGATTCTGGGCAGAGGGGCGATGGGGCACGTCTGGCAGGGGACGGACGTGTATCTGGACCGCCCTGTCGCGGTCAAGACCGTCGCCGCGGATCTGCTCGCCCTGCCCGACTGGCGTCGTACCGCCCTGGCGCGCTTCGAGAGGGAGGCCAAGGCCGCCGCCCGCCTGGACCACGCCAACATCACCACCGTGTACGACGCGGCCGTCACCGAGGACGTCTGCTGCCTGGTGATGCAGCTCGTCGACGGGACGACCCTCGACAACGTCGTCGACGGCGCCGACGACGGCCGCCTGCCCATGTCTGCCGCGGTCTCCGTGGCCGCGCAACTGTGCTCGGGGCTGTCCGCCGCGCACGCGGCCGGCCTGGTGCACCGCGACCTCAAGCCGCAGAACGTCATGGTCCGCACCAGCGGTCTGGTGAAGATCCTCGACTTCGGCCTCGTGAAGGTGCTCTCGGACACCGATCCACAGCTCACCATGACGGGCGAGACACTCGGCAACATCGCCTACGCCTCGCCCGAACTCCTGGCCGGCGAACAGCCGCTGGACGGTCGCAGCGACCTGTACGCGGTGGGCTGCCTGCTGCACCACATGCTCACCGGCCGCCCTCCCTTCCACAGCGGGGGCCCCGCCGAGCTGGCGACTCAGCACCTCACCGCGCCCCCGCCCCGGCTGGCCGGATGCGGCGTCGACGCCCCGGCCGCGCTCCAGGACCTGCTGCACGCACTGCTCGCCAAGCGTCCCGAGGACCGCCCCGGCGGGGCGGTGGAGGCGTACGCCGCCCTCGCCCCGCACCTGCCGGCTCCGGATCCGGTACGCGCGACCCACAGGATGCCGCCGGAGGACCCTCGGCGGCCGTTCCTCGTGCCCCAAGGGCCGGTCATGCCCCGACCGGCGGCCGGACCTCGATCAGTTCCTTGAGGAACGGGCTCGGCTCCCCGTGCCAGAAGACGTCCAGGCTGTCCCGGGCGCGCGTGGTCGCCACGAAGAGCAGGGACCGGGCGCGCTGCATCTCCGTCCGGTAGCGCGCCGGGTCCGTGGTCCGCCGCTGCTGGACGCTCGCATGCGGCACCAGCCCGTCGGTCACCCCGGCGATGATCATGCGCTGGTACTCGAGCCCCTTGAACCGGAACATCGTGCCGATGTGGACGCCGCTGTCGCCGCGGGGCCCGTCCGGGCCTATCTCCAGCGCCTGGATACCGTGCTGAAGCAACGTGTTCGCGGCTTCGCTCGCCATCAGGTTGCTCGGCACGGCGATGGCGATCTGCTCGTGCGGCACCTCACCCCAGGACTCGATCAGCGCGGCGATCGCCTCGCGCTCGTCCTCCCAGTCGTCCAGCCGGTGCAGGTCCGGAACGGCACCGCTGAGCACGGACCGGTACCCGGCCAGCGTCTCGGTGCTGCCGTCGAGGTCGTCGTACATCTCCTCGCCGAGCACGTTCAGCGCGGAGCGCAGGATCTGCCGGGTGGTGCGGTAGCTCAGCGACAGCTTCGACGACCGGCCGCGGATGTTGATGCCGAGACTGCCGAGGGTCACCTGGTTCTTGTAGATGCGCTGGTGGGTGTCACCGACCAGAAAGAGGTCGTTGCGGTCCGGAGCGGTCATCGCACGCAGCATCTTCCAGTGCGCGGGCCGCAGGTCCTGCGCCTCGTCGACCACGATGTGCCGGTACCGGTAGCGCAGCCAGCCTCCCGAACCGTCGGCCACGTGGATGTTGTCCAGGCCGCCCGCTTCCTCCCGCCGGCGGTCGACGGCCTGGATACGCCGGGCGCGCGCCGCCTCCAACTGCGCGGCCCGCTCCGCGACCTGGTCCCACGTCTGGGCTCCGAGCCGGTCCAGGCGCTGGGTGAACCGCTCGGCGAGTTGCCAGATCTCGGCGCGCTGGGCACGGGTGACGGTGCCGCCACGGCCGGCGCGGCGCACCCGGAAGTACTCCGCGCGGGAGGTGACGGCCTGGCCGAGGATCACCTGCGTCCACTCGTCGTTCAGGAACTCCGCGTCCCAGCCGTCCTCGCCGAGCTCGTCCAGGAGTGAGCGCCACTCGCGGACCGCCTGCGCCTCGTCGATGATCCGCTTGCGGTTGCCGGGCTCCGCCTCCCGGACGGTCCGCAGCGCGAGCTGGTCGACGTGGCTGATCTCGACACGCGACAGCAGCGCTTCGCCGCCCAGGGCGAGCAGCCGTGAACGCAGGTCCGCCGCGAGGTTCTTGTTGTACGTGGTCAGCAGGACCGGCTTGTTCCGGCCGGCCGGGAGCCGCTCGACCAGGTGCCTGACCCGGTGCAGCGCCACGATCGTCTTGCCGGTGCCAGGCCCGCCTCCCACGCGGGCGGGACCGCTGTGGTCCCGCGAGACGAGCTTGGCCTGCGTGGGGTGCAGGAACACCTTCCAGCGCCCGAAGTCCTCGCCCTCCAGCGCCTCACGCAGCGCGTCGTCGGTGGTGGTGACGATGGTGGCGGGACGTTCGGCGGCGGCCCGGAAGTCTTCGGGGTCCACGGGTTCCGGCGCCGCGACGGGGGCGGTCACCTGTTCCAGGACGTCGTCGTACTCCTTGCCGTCGTACAGCGCCAGCAGCACCTCGCCGGTGAGCTGGGGCGCGTACTCGGCGAGTCCGAGGAGCTGGTCCTCGGTGGTCAGTGCGGCGACGACCGGGAGCAGGGACGGGGCCACACCCAGATCGGTGAGCTGCTGCTGCGACCACTTCGTGAACAGTGGCTCGGGAGCGGCCGGCTCGGCGGGCCGGGCAGGCCCGGCGGGCTCGGCGGTCGGTGCGGTGGTCCGCGGGGCCGGGGGAGTGAGCACTTCCGCCTGCACGACCTGCAGGTCCACGTACTCGATGCCGCCGGTGACGCGGTTGACCGAGTACGTGAGCCGGTCCAGGTGCGCGTACACGTCCTTGCGGTGCTTGACCGAGACGATCAGCCAGTCGTCGTCCGCCAGGCGCAGCAGCAGCGCGCGGTACTCGTCGTTGACGCGTGCCGAGTACAGCTTGTCGTGACCCTGCAGTTGCTTGAGACGCAGACCCGCGGAGTCGGGGTTGGTCTTGAACTTGTGCTGGAAGTCGTAGATCGCGCCCTTGACCGGGCGGGGGAGCCTGAGGATCTCCCGGTCCGCCTTGTCGAGCAGGCGCAGCGTCACGTTCTTGCCGGTCACGTCTGTTCGTTCTCCCCGTTCTCCGTGGTGGTGCCGTCGGGCCGGTCAGGATGGTTCCGGTCGCCGGACGGCGGTGCCGGTGGTGCGCCGTCGAGGCGATCCGCGAGGTCGTCCACGGTCCAGTCGGCGGCGGGCCGCACCTCCCAGCCGGCCGCGGCGAACGCGCGGTCGCGGTCGACGGCCTCCGGATCCTCGTCCTCGCCTTCCGGCGGGCGCGGGGCGAGGACCACACCGACGCGTGCGGCGGGCCAGGCCAACTCGGCCAGCCAGCCGTTCTCGTCGAGCTCGTGGCCGTCCTCGGGGACCGGGACACCTCGTGCGGCGAGGGCCTCGGCGAGCGCGAGCAGACCGGGCTCGTCCGCGTCGAGATATTCGACGACCCGGTCCCACGCCGCGTCCCGCACGGGCGCGGCGGCGTCCGCCCGGGACACCTCCGCGACGGCCGGGACCTGCGGCGACGGCACGGCGGTCCCGGCCGGCACGGACGTTCCGCCGACGGTCGCGGTGGCGGTGGCGGCGAGGGTGACGCGGACACTCTCCAGGACACCGCTGCCGCCCGTGACCGCCAGGATCTCGACCGGGAACCCGTCGAGACGGCCGGTCGTGAGCTGGACGGCGTCACCGCCGCCGGTGTCCAGGAACTGCAGCAGGTTGGACCAGTACAGCCAGGCCCGCCAGCGGCGCTTGTGCGCCTCCTCCTGGGCGTGGACGCCCGATGCGTCGTCGAGGAGGGCGATGCCGGTCCACGCGGGGGGCTTCACCCGGCCGTCCGCGGCGAACACCAGCGGCAGCCCCGACCGGTCGGTGACCGTGAACAGATGCACCGGGCCGGGCGGCCCGGTGGGCGTCCCTCCGCGCAGCGCCGCCGTGATCTGCTCGCCGAGCACGTCCGGCGGCAGCGCGACGGGGTGGGCCCCGGCGCCCCTGAAGCCCGCCAGGGCGGCCTCCGCCCGCCCCTGCCAGAGCTTCGCGTCCGGCCGGCGCAGGTACTCCATGAGCTGGACGGCCGGATTGACCCACACCGTCTCCGCGAGCTCACCGGGCAGGGCGCCCCACACCTTGGCGTAGTAGCCGCGGGCCGTGCCGCGGGCCCGGTCGTCGTACGGCTCCCACACCGGGTCGGCCGGTCCCGCGCCCGTGTGACCGGTGTCCCGGACGTGGCGCTGCCACCCCGTCACGTCGCCGTAGGTGAGCTGGAAGACCCTGAGCCCTTCCGCGCGCAGCCGGGCGCGCTTGTCGGCGTCGTCGCCGACACGGTTGTGCTCCCGGCCGGCGTGGAACTCGTATCCGTCCAGGTAGACCGCCACGCGCGGGCCGGGCGCGTCGACCCGTTCGAAGAGGACGTCGGGACGGGTGCCGTCGAGGACGCGCTGCTGCGACACCCGCCAGCTCAGCGTGGTGCCGTCGGCCGCGGTCAGCCGCAGGTCCAGCGCGTGGGTGCCGGCCGGAGTGATGTAGGCGTCACCGCTCGCACGGCTCTCCGGGAGTTTGGCCCACTCTCGCAGCGTGTCGATGAACAGGACCTCGAGGTCGCTCTCGGCCTGTTGGTGCATCGGGATGTGCTGGGTGGTGGCGACGGACGAGGTGCGCCAGCGCTCGCCGTCCGCACCGAGCAGCTCGTCGAGCATCTGCCGGACCTCGTTGCGGCTGACCTTGTCGTAGGCGGCCGGCGGTACCCGGCGCAGCAGGCAGCGGTGGCAGCCGTCGAGCCCCTTCCTCAGACAGTCGCAGCTCTCGATCACCTCACGGGCCTTCAGCAGGACCTCGCGGAATCCGTCGGAGGTCGCCAGGCGGTGCAGGTAACCGGTGCCGCCGGGCAGCCGGTCGTACACCACGAGGAACCGGCGCGGCCAGTCGCGGTCCTCGCCGTCCGGCATGGACGCGGCGGTGATGTCGATGTGGTCGGGGTCGCCGCCGTAGCGGGCCGCTATGCCCGTGAACAACGCGGCGGTGAACGAGGCGAGCCGCTCCCCGGCCCGCGCCACGGACGCCGGCAGCAGGATGCGGACGGCCTCCGTCGTCAACTCGTGCGCCAGCAGCAGCGGCACGTCCAGTCCGGCGCCCTGCTCCTCCCCGCTGCCGCGCAGCCGTCGGCGCGGGCACCACAACTGGTGGTGGGCGCTCGCCCGGGTGGAACGGGCGAGCGATGCCGTGAGCGCGTGCTGCGACTGGTCGACGACCGGTCGGCCGTCGGCCGTCGCACCGCCGCAACTCGCACACACGTAGAACGGGTTCAGGCGTACGTCGTCCCCGGCCAGCGGAACCGTGCTGCTGCCGTCCTGCCGGTCGACCCCCAGGTTCAGGGTGCGCACGACGGCCTTGCGGGTGAAGTCGGCGCCGAAGACCGCGGTGTCGTGCCGCCACGATCCGGCCGCCAGGTGCGCCGGGTCGATGTCGACGGTGGTGAGGACCGCGTACCGCCTCCGGTCCCGCTCGTCGCGGTCGTCCCGGACCCGGGCGTCGTCCCGCTTGTCCCGGGACAGCACCCGCCGGGGCTCCAGGACGTGGTGCACGCAGCCCGCGTCGGCGATCTCCCGGGAACCGCACCGCGGGCACGGCGAGGTGTCGTTCTTCGGATCGCCGTGCGTGCGCGCGTACCCGCAGGCCGGGCAGAGGCGCCATACCGCCCAGGCGCGCCGCTCCGGGCTGCCGATGTCCAGGGCGCGCACGACGTGCCGGTAGCCGTTGACGTAGAAGCTGTTGCCGGGCGCGAGTTCGGTCAGGGCCAGCTTGCGGGAGCGCTCGTAGTCGCGCATCTCGCTGCGGTACACCTGGTTCCGGCGGTCGTCGTCGCCCTCTGGGGCCTCGCCGTCCTCGCCGTCCCCGTCCTCCCCGGACGCCTCCTTCCAGTAGAGCGTGGCCTCCAGCGACGTCGTCGTGTCGGTGAGGCTGTAGTTCGGCAGCAGCCCCAGTTCGACGAGGGCGCCGTGGGCGCTGGTCTGGCTCAGCTGGCGCAGCAACTCGCCCGTGGCGCGTCGTTCCGCAAGCAACTCGCGCCGCTCCGCGCCCTGTTCACGGTCCTCGGCGAGCAGCCCGTCCACGGCGGTGTCGATGGCGGCGATACGGCGGCGCAGCTCCTCGCGGCGCGCCGTCCACTCCTCCTCGGCCTCCTGCAGGGCGCGCGCGATGCCGCCGGTGGCGTAGGCGCGCAGCTCGCCCGCGGCGTGCGCGGACACCCCCCGGTCGTCGTCCGGGCCGCCGGGCGCCTGCGGGAACAGCGCCAGGAACTCCTCCACCAGCCGCGCCCCGTGGGTGAGCGCCGCCTCCGACAGGTCCTGGCACCAGCTCTCCGTGCCGAACAGCGCCGACGACAGGCGTGGCACCGGCATGAGCGGCTCGCCGTCCGCCGTGGTCAGCTCGCCGCGCGCCGCCCGGTCCAGCAGGTGCGCCGTGTACTGGCGGCGCAGGATCTCCACGGCCGACAGGTAGCAGCCCGGCGGCACGATGTCACCGGCGATCATCTCGGTCGGGTCGTCCAGGTAGTACCGGTCGCGGGCCCGGCGCCCGCCGAAGGCGACCACCAGCGCGTTGCCGGTCCTGCGTCCGGCCCGCCCGGCCCGCTGCACGTAGTTCGCCGGGCCGCCCGGCAGCGAACCGAGCAGCACCGCCGACAGGTCGCCGATGTCGATGCCCAGTTCCAGGGTGGGCGTGCAGGACAGCACGTTGGGGTCGGTGTAGTGGCTGCCCTGCCGGAACGTGCGCTCCACGCGCTCCCGTTCGGGCCGGGTCAGCATGCCGGTGTGCTCGGCCGTGACGACCCGGTAGGTGCCGCCGGTCAGATACAGGCGGCGGTAGTAGTCGTCCCGGTAGTCACGCTCCAGCTTCCCGCCGAAGCCGCCGCTGCCCGCCCCGGTCGACGACACGCCGTGCTGCGGCGGGGTGAGCAGGCCGGTGCAGCGCCAGCGCGGGCAGGGGTGCCCGTACCAGCGGGTGCGCCGCTCGGGTGGCACCACCTGCTGCCAGCCGCACTCCTCGCAGGACACGAACGCCTTGTTGACCAGGTCGTCCGTCAGGAGCCGCACGTGGATGTGGCCCGGCTGCAGCCCGTAGACGCGGGTCGTGCGGTCCTTGGCGGTGCGCACCGACAGCACGCCCTCGTCCGCGAGGACGGGCAGCAGTCTGCGCAGGTACTCGGTCGTCTGCGCCGTGTCCAGGCCGAGGCAGCGCCGCGTCCAGTCCTGGTACCAGGTGCCGCGGCCGGTGATCGTGTCGAACTTCGACTTCTCCTTGGGGCCGTCGAGCAGGAACCTCGGCGGCGCCACGTACCCCTCGGGGAAGGCGGGCATCCCCTCCGGCCGCTGCCCGGAGATGAGGTACTGGTTGACACCGGCTTCCTTGATCCAGGTCTCCAGCCACCGGTGCCGCACGCCACCGCGCATCCGCAGCCGCTCCAGCAGCCCCCGCACGTACGCCAGGTACCGCTCGGGCGTGGGCAGACCGCCGTCCAGCCCCAGCTGCCCCGGCAGCGTGAGGTGCAGGTCTCGGGCGAGCGCGACGATCCGGTCCGGGTCGGCGACCACCACCTCCGCGGCCGTGGTCCGGGTCAGTTCCAGGGTGCGTCCGAGCCGGGAGCGCAGCCCGAACTCCATGACGGTCGCGAACGCGAGCCGTTCCCCGATGAGCTTCCAGGTCCGCGCGTCCCCGGTGCCGCGCCCCGACAGGAGCCGGTCCACGCCCGGTTCGTCGTGCAGGTCCGGCGGGACGACGGCGGCCAGGGCCTGCGGGTCGTCCACGGAGTCCAGGACGTCGCCGATGAGGTCGTTGAGCGGGAGCGGCGCACCGGTGTCGTCCAGCCGGTGCGCGAGCAGCGAGCGCAGCGAGAACTTGTACGAGGCGTTGGCGACGTACCCGGCCCGGTGTGCCGCGTCCTGCGTGGAGTCGTTGAACAGCAGCGTCTTGCGCTCCTCCGGCGCCAGCGCGATCTCCTGGCCGCCGGTGAACAACTGGGTGACCGTCGCGGAGGCCAGCGCGGCGAGCGCGGTGCCGAGGAACCTGATGCCGTTGTCCGTGTTGCAGGCCGGGCAGGTGTCGTCCCGGGCGGCCTGGTCGGCGGTCTTCTTGTCCAGGAGGGCCCGCGCGAACCAGGCGTCCTGCAGCCCCTCCCCGTCCCCGGCGACCGGCATGCGGTAGGTGCTCTGCGCCCCGTCCAGCACCACGACGGAGTGCGGATCGACGCCGCCCGCCTGCTGGGGCGCGGTGCCGGTGAGCGCCGCGAGGGCGTCCCGCGCCTCGGCCGGGGTCGCCGCGATGAAGTACCGCAGCCGCCGCTTGTCCCGTCCGACGGCGGCCTGCCAGATCTTCGGCGGACCGGTCTCCAGCTTCTGCGGATCGGCCTCCGGGGACAGCGCCGCCCAGCCCGAACGGCCGCACACACGGCAGTAGATCGCGGGCAGATGGGCCTGGGCCGGCCGCTGCACGGTGTCCGAACCCGGCAGCGCCCGGGGCCGCCGCGAGTCCGCCGTCGGCCAGTCGTCGCCCTCGGAGGCGTCCTCGGACGCGGACGCCGCGGTGAGCGCGGAGCGCCGCGCGACGGTCCGCTCGTCCTCGTACCAGCGGAACTCCGGCCGGCCGCTCACCCCGCTCAGCACCCGCCCCACCGGACGGACCCACAGGTGCGCCTCGATGTGCAGCAGCGGACGCGGCCGGCGCGCGTCGGACTCCGGGTCCCGCGCGGACGACAGCAGCGCCACGAACCGCGACAGCGCCTCCAGCGCGAGCCGCGGCTTCTCCCGCGCGGTGCGCGCCCACGCGTACCCGAAGCGGGCCATGCGGTCCCGAAGCCCCCACTCGTCGAGCGGCTCGCCGTTCAGCAGCGCGAGCACCCCGTGGGTGAAGTCGTGCTTCTTCAGCAGCCGCCCGATCTGGAAGGCGTCCAGGCCGCGCCGCCCCAGCAGCCGCTCGGCGAGCCCGTCCAGGTCGAGCCGGTCCGGGTCGGACTCCACGCCCGGCCCGCCCGAGACCTCGATGACCTCCTTGGGGTCGGGAGGCTCGGGCAGCTCGTAGTCGATGTCGCCGACGAAGTCGTCGGCGCTCAGCCGCTCCTCGCCGATCACCGCGTCCGCACCGAACGGCACGCCGAACACCTGCTCGGCGACGGTGAGGATGCCGCCGGTGTCGCCCCCGCCCTCACCGAGGGTCGCCGAGGTCGCCACCGGGCAGATCGCACCGAGCGGCCGCTCCGGCTTGGAGGCGCCCACGGCGGACGCGAGGCGCCGCAGCAGCATCGCCACGTCGGTGCCCTGCGCGCCGTCGTACGTGTGGAACTCGTCCAGCACCACGTACGCCGGGTCCGCGCCCTCCCACAGCGGCCGGTCCTCGGCCCGCTGGAGCAGTAGGTCCAGCATCTTGTAGTTGGTGATCAGCACGTCCGGCGGCGAGACGCGCATCTCCTCGCGCCGCGTCATCACCCGCCGGAAGTCCGTGTCCGGCTTGTCACCGATGTAGAGACCGGCCGTCACCTGCGCCAGCTCCGGCTGCGCCAGGTAGCCGCCGATGCGGCCGGCCTGGTCGGTGGCGAGCGCGTTCATCGGGTACAGCAGCACGGCCTTCACCCCGCGCCGGCCCAGCGCCTTCTGCCGCCGGCAGTGGTCGAGCACCGGGATCAGGAACGACTCGGTCTTGCCGGACCCGGTGCCGGTCGTCACGAGCGTCGGCTCGGCCGCACCCTGGTACGTGCTCAGCCGCTGCCACGCCTTCGCCTGGTGCCGCCACGGAGTGAACGACGGCTGCCACTCCAGCGCCGACCGCCACCCGTCGTCGGCGGGGTGGAACGGCGTCCTGATCCGCAGATAGGGCCCCCGGAAGATGCCCGTCTCCGGATCCTCGAGGAAGCGTTCCAGAGTGACCCGCGTGTCCTCGTCGGCCAGGGCGTACGTCGTCGTGAGGTACTGCGTCAGACTGCCGCGGAGCTGCGCGGCGGCCAGGGTGGGCTTCACGAGGACCTTTCGGGCAGGACGGTCACCACGAACGCCACTACGCACCACCGCGACAACCGGGCATCGGCACCGTGACGATCAGCCCCCAACATAACGGCCACCTCGGACAACGACACCCACCTGGTCGAATCCCGGACCTCCGCAAAAGGGGTCAACAGGGCAAATGCGGCAGTTGGTTACGGTGGTCACATCCACGCGCTCACGTTCCGACCGCGCCCCGTCCGGCAGCGCGTGGGCCGGCGGTCACTGAACCGGCGCGGCGACCCTCTCACCTCGGTGAGGAGAACCGCGCGCTACGGGGCCGGCGGGATCGGCCGCTCAGCCGCTCGGCTCGGCCCCTGGGGCGTGCACCGTGCGTGCTCCCCGCGCCCGTAACCGACTCGGCCGGTTCGTCCAGTGGCCGCAGTTCGTCCAAGCGGCCGGTGGACCCGAACGACCCGCTGTCCGGGCACAAGGAGGGCGGGATGAACGCCAAGGTGTACGACGTGAACGGTATCGACACACGCCTCAGGTACGACAGCAGCCGGACCCTGCCGTTCACCGTCATGACGTCGATGCTCTACAAGCCCTAGCCCCGCAGAGAAAGGCCCACACCACATGTCCGCCGACCAGACGTCCTGGGACGCTGCGGTACGCCACCTGTACAGGGACGCGACCGCGTACATCGCCACCGGCCCGCGCCGCCACGAGGACTGGACGCTCGACGTCCTCGCGCTGATGGCCCGGGCCGTGTCGGACCCCCGGGGTTGGGCTCGCGTCGACGACGCGGAGAAGGACCCCGAGCGCGTGGGGAACCCCACGTGGCCCTTCGCCGCCCACCCCCCGGAGTACGTCGCGCCGCGACTCAAGGAGATCGACCGGGACAGTGCCGAGAGCCTGCTCCTGGCCCTCACCGAGGGCGGCTGCACCCTGTCCAACCTCCAGTACTTCACCGAGTCCCCGGACGAACTGCGGGCGATGGCACGCACGATTCTCGCGCGGTACGGGGATGAGGCCACATATCACACCAACGTCAGCAAGCGCGGCAGCGCACCCGGCACACTCGACTTCACGTTGGAGAGCATGGGGTACAGCCTGATGAGTGTCTTCACGGAGGATTGCGGCCTCGTCGTCGTCTCGAACACCGAGGTCGGCCTGTTCTGGAACTTCAACGACCTGTGACCCGGCTGCTGATTCCGTACGAGCACAGCTCTTGGCCAGGTCGCGGCCGGTCGACGCTCCCGGAAACCGTCGTCCCCGCAGACGACGAAGTCCGCGTAGGAGCGGTTGCTGCCGAGCGGGGAGGGGATCAGCCGGTGCTTGAGCGCCTCGCGGGCGATCGCGGGGCCGTCGCTCTCCTGGAAGACCGGCGAGTCGAGCGCCCATGACAGCGGCGAGCTTCGGGCCGGACTTCCTGCGCAGCCGCACCGGATCGTTGATACGGACCAGCTTGGCCGTCGCGCCCGGCTCGGGTCGGTGCGCGCGTATCAGCGCGGCCAGGATCTCGCAGTCGTTCCGGTCCTCGCCGGCCGGTACGACGACGCCCCGTTCCTGTGCCCGGGACGCCCGCCCGCCGTCCTGCCGCCCCTTCAGGGTCACAGCTCACCTCCGGTGAGGTCGCCGCCCAGCACTCCGGAGAACCACAGTTCCCCGAGCGGCTGTTCACCGGACGCCTCGACGATGTCCTTCACCTCGCCGACCGTGAGGGCCGGGATGATCGACGCGCCGTCCTCGTCGCGGTCGCAGACGACGAACTCCTCCGGATACAGGCGGTTGACGAGCGCGGGGGAGTGGGTGGCCACGATGAACTGCGTCCGCTCGGCGGCCTCGCGCAGCCGCTGCACGACGAGTTCCAGGTCGCCTTGAGCTGGACGCGCATGGTGGTCGGCGGCTTGGCCCCGCCCCAGAAGGCCACCTCGTCGAGCCCGCCGCGCGCGTCGAGTGCCGGTTGGAGGTCGGTGCGGATGATGTCGGCGAGGAAGTCGAACACCTTCAGCACGTTGGACTTGCCCGCGCCGTTCGGGCCCACCAACACCGTGAGCGGACCGAGCGGCACGGTCACGTCGCGCAGACTGCGGAAGTTCTCGACGCGCAGTTCGAGGAGACGGCCAGGCATGGGCCGAAACCTATCGGGTCGGTGATCGCGGTGCGGGGCAGTGCGGCGGATGCGTTGACCGCGCTGCCGTGTTCTCCCTTCTGTCCGTGAGAGGCCCGGACGGTGGCGGCGCAAGGGTTGCATTCGGAGCGGATCAGGGAAAACTGACAGCATGTCACGGCGACGGAGGAGCCCGGCCACAGGCGGAAACCGCCCCCGTCTCCGTCGGCCCCGACCACCGGCGAGAGACGCTGACGGGACTGTCGCCCGCTGGGTGAAGGTGGCCACCGCCACGTTCACCTTTCTGGCGCTCGTCGTCGGTGTGGTGGGGCAGTTCCTGGGGGTCTGGAAAGATCTCCGAGAGCAGTTCGGCGGCTCGGAGTCACCGCGGCCGACCGTTTCGGGCTCGCCGCCCGGTGTGCCGAGCCCTTCGGCTGCTTCTTCCTCCCCCTGCGGCACGTCGGGCGATGACGTCGTTCTCGCACTGGACGGGAAGCCGAGCCGTACGGCGGCACGCGTGGTCGCCACGGTGTCCTGTGTCCCCGCACCCGGTGACCACCTGGCCTGGGTGGTGCGGAAGGTCACCGGTACGGCTGCCGACTCGCGCGTGCACTACACGCTGCGAAGCGCCCTGAACCAGGGGCCGGGCGACTACGCCTATGACGCTGTTCTCCGTACGACGACACCAGGGTCCGAGCGCACCGTTTCCGTACTGCTGATGAACAGCGACACCTACCGATCGGTGAAGGCGACGACAGACCCCGAGACGGGCTATGTCCAGCTGCCGCATCCGCCTCCCGTCGTGTCGAACTCCGTGCTGATCACGACGCCGGAATGAAGCCGGCAGCAACTTGCCACCAGACCGTGGGTCCGCAGCGGCGGGTGCCGCTGGAGCGGATCACCCTTGCCGACCGGACTCAGCCTGCCCTCGACCTGGCACCCGGCCAGCTCCTGATGTGAGACCTGATCGCCCAGCAGTACGATCAGATGACCGGATACGCCACCGCCCTGCATCTGGGCACTATGGAGGCCGAACAGGTCCTTCGCCGCCGAGTGATGCTCGAGATCTGTGGATCGGGCTCGGGTCGGCGCGCGAAGGGCGTACCTTCCCGAGTGATCGATTGAAGGTCACCGAGCAGGCCGGTGTGCGTAGCACCGACCGGGAAGGCACACCCGTGCTCAGCGCAGTCACCGCCGACGGCACCACCGCCGACGGCACCACCGCCGACGGCACCACCGCCGACGGCACCACCGCCGACGGCTCCTTCCTGATCGACGAGATCGCCCGGAAAGGCGCCCGCTTCGAACGAGATCACCTCGTCGAACGCCCTGAGGCGGTGGCCGCGTGAGCCGGCCGGCCGGCGGCACGCTGCATCACGTCGAACTCTGGGTGCCGGACCTCGACCGCGCGCTCACCTCTCTCGGCTGGCTGCTGGAGGCACTGGGCTACACCCTCACCCAGAGCTGGGACAACGGCCGCAGCTGGCACCTCGGGCCGACCTACCTGGTCCTTGAGCAGTCCCGGGCCCTCACCGCCGACCGGCACGACCGATGCCGGCCAGGGCTGAACCACCTGGCCTTTCACGTCGAGGACGACGTCACGGTCGAACGGCTGACCGCCGACGCGGCGAACCACGGCTGGCACCTGCTGTTCCCGGACCGGCATCCACACGCCGGCGGCGAACGGCACTACGCCGCCTACCTGGAGAACGACGACGGCTTCGAGGTCGAACTCGTCGCGATCACGTCACCACAGCGAAAGTGAGAGAAACCGATCCACAGGTCTTGACGATTGCTCCCACCCGCTTTCGAGCCGTCCCAGCAGAACTGACAAGGCCCAGCTCAGAGACACCTCATCCTTCAGCTCTTTTTGGGAACGGACAGCTGCGTTCCTGCCGTTACCACGAACACGAATTCCGCTGGCAGTCCTCGGGACCGCCGACCTCGGGCCGCGCGCTCGGTGGGGTCATTTCGCTGGAGGGCGGATCACGCTCACGGATGCCCACACCGTCTTGCCGGGCCCGGAGCGACGGTCGGTGACGCCCCAGTCGTCGGCCAGGGCGGCGACGAGGAGGAGCCCGCGGCCGGACTCGGCGTCGGGGTCCGCGGGAGGGGTGACGGCGGGCCGGCGTTCCGCGCGGGTGTCGGAGACCTCCGCGCGGAACGCCGGCCCGCCGTCCGCCTCGGTGGTCAGCCGGACGTGGAAGTCCCGGCCGGGGACCCGCCCGTGCTGCACGGCGTTGGCACACAACTCGGCTGTGAGCAGGGTCAGCGTCTCGTTGACGTCGCTGGCGTAGGGGTGGCCCCAGGAGTCCAGGCAGTGCGAGACGAAGAGCCGGGCCAGACGGGCGCCTCGCGGGGTGGAGGTGAAGGCCATGGCGAACTCGGTGGGGGCCGCGGGGCCGGAGGACCGGTGCCGCTGGGAGGAAGGGCTGTGCATGCCGCCAGCGTGGCGGCTGCGACGGGCGCGCCACCAGCAGCGACGCCTGTACGGGAATGCGTTGTACGTCTGAGGCGACACGGGGAAGTGGGGGCGGGGAGGAAAGCGGTCAACGAGCAGGAGAAGCAGGGCTCTTGCCCCGAATGCTGACGTCCTGACACTCGTGGGTGGGCGTCTCCGTGGCAGCCGGCGGCACTTTCACGTTCCGCGACAGCCCGCCCCTGCCGGGCTGATACCACTACGCCGTCAGCTACGCAGGAGATACCGACCACGTTGCGGGAACCGCCGGCGTTATCGTGGACTTCGTGAGTTGACCACGGCGACCCTGCCATCGGGCCCGGCGCGCCGACGCCGGGCCCCACTGGTCCCCGGCCGCACATCGCGGTGAGGGAGCAGGTGACCGCGGTGAACGCCTACCACTTCACCGGCGGACCCTGCGCCGAGTCGGTCCTCATCGGCGCGGCAGTCACCCAGGGCGCCTACGAGCTGGACACCGTCGTCGCCGTGGGCGACCGCGACCGAGGGACTGTTCCCCCGGCGCCTCATGCCGGGACGGCCCCGCGGTGGAGAGTGCCGTCGTGCATGACGAAGTCGACGCCGGTGGTGGCGTCGATGTCGTCGAAGGGGTCGCCGGGCAGGGCGATCAGGTCTGCGGTGGCGCCGGACCGGATGCGGCCCAGGTCGGGCCGTCGCAGCAGGTCGGCGGCGGTGCTGGTGGCGGCGCGCAGCGCCCGTAGCGGGGTGATGCCACTCTCCACCATGGCGGGGAACTCGTTCCCGTTCCGGTGGTGGGGGAACATGCCGGCGTCGGTGCCGAAGGCGATGCGCACGTCGCTGGCGGCGACGTTGCGGGCGCTGTCACGGAGTCGGCCGGCGTAGCGGTGGAACTTCTCCCGCTCGGCGGGGTCCTTGCCCTGCCAGTAGTCATCGTCGTCGAGGTGATCGAGCGCGTCGACGACCATGAACTGGGTGGGGACGAGGAACACCCCTCGCTGTTGCATGAGGGACAGTGTCTCGGCCGAGGCGAGGTTGCCGTGCTCGACGGACCGCACCCCGGCCCGTACGGCGCGGGCGACGCCCTCGTCGCCGTAGGCGTGCGGGGTGCACGGCACGCCCAGGTCGGTGGCGGTGGCCACCAGCGAGTCCATCTCGGCCTGGGAGTAGGTGGCCTGCCCGGGATCGTCGGTGGGGGTGCCGAACCCGCCGGTGGCACCGAACTTGATCCAGTCCGCGCCGGCGCGGATCTCCTCGCGCACGGCTCGGGCGACGGCGGCGGGCCCGTCGGCGAGTACGCCGATCTCGCGGCCGTGCTCGGGGGCGAGCAGCGTGGAGAGGTCCCCGTGTGCGCCGCGGGCCGAGATCAGGTGCGGGGCCACGAGCATGCGCGGCCCGGTGATCAGGCCCTGGGCGAGGGCATCGCGCAGGTGGAGCGTGATCGGTTGGTCGGCGAAGGTGGCCAGGTCGCGCACCGTGGTGAACCCGCGGGCGAGCAGATCGCGCAGCACCGGCAGGGCTCGTAGGGCGATGACCGTGGCCGGGTCGGCGGCGAACGCGGTGAGCAGGGCGGAAGGGTCCATCGTGGTGTGGACGTGGCAGTCGATGAAGCCGGGCAGCAGCATGCGCTCACCGAGGTCGACCACCTGCCCCGCGCCTCGCTCCACATGGTCGCCGACCTCGGTGACACGCCCGTCGCGGACCGCGATCTCGGTGTGGCCGGACGGTGTCTCGGCCAGCCCGTCCCAGCTCCGCTCGGCTACCAGGACGACGGTCTCGCGCGAGGCGGTCGCGGTCATGGCCCCTCCGTGGCATGCGCGCCGATGCGTCCCCCGATCACCTTCCGATTGTCACACTTTGCTGGTACCTGTGCAGGAAACGCGATTCTGTGGTGATACCGGCCATCCGCACGCTCGACATCCACTTCGGCCTCGACGCCCCCGAACCGCCCGCGACCTTCAGGGCCTGGTGGCGATGACCGCCTCGGTGTGGATCACCTCGTCGAACCGGCCGGACGGGGCGAAGGCGAGCAGCGCCGCGCGCAGGTCCTGCTCGAAGGCGTCCTTCTTCGCGCCGAGCCGGGCGGGGCTCGAGTAGGAGAGGCTGAAGACCCAGCCGAGGACCTCGTCCACGGTGCGGGTCAGGATGTGCTCCCAGCGCGCGGTGTCGACCCGGGAGAACGGGCTGCGGGCGAGGACGTCCCGGTGGGGTTCCTCAGGGTGGGAGCAGGCGCCGGAGCCGGCGCGGCGCCCGGGGCCGAGGTGGCGGGCGCGGACCTCGTCGACGACCTGCCGCCAGGGGGCGGGCTCGAAGTCGCCGGGGGCGCCGCGGGAGGCGAGGACGATCGCTCCGCCCGGCTCGATGATCCGGTCGAGGTCCCGGGCGACCCGGTCGCGGTCCATCCAGTGGTACGCCGCGCCCATGACGGTGAGCAGCACGGGCCCGAGGTCCATCGCCGGGAGCAGGGTGGAGTCGCCCTCGCGCCAGGTGATGTTGGTGATGCCGTGCTCGGCGGCCAGGCGGCGGCCCTCGTCGAGCATGCCCTTCTGGGGGTCGACGGCGATGACCTCGCCGACGAGGGGGGCGAGGTCGAGGGCGAGGGTGCCGGGGCCGGCGCCGAGGTCGAGGACGCGCCGGCTGCCGGTCAGGTGGAAGCGGTCGGCGAGCAGGGTGTAGAACTCGGGCGCGTAGCGGGGACGGAAGGCGGCGTAGTACGGCACGGTGGACGCGAACGGCTCTCCGGGCGGGGACGAGAGGGTGGAGGAGGCCACGGATCCAGTATCTTGCGGTGGCGCGGTCGGGGTTGGGTGATCGGTCGACGAGCCGGGGCGCCGGTCAGGTGCTGCCACCAGTCGGTCGGTGAGGGGGCGGGCACCGGAGCCCTCGCGGGTGGCGAAGCCGTCGGGGTGGCGGTCGCGGGCGCCGGGGAGCTGCCGCTCGACGGCGTCGAGGTCCGGCCGGTCGAGGAGAGCGAGGTCGGGGTCGGGGTCGTCGACCGCGTTGAGCCACCGGTAGCCGTACCGCAGACGCTGTCCCCCCGCTCCTTCAGGGATGACAATGCCACTCAGCGGCCGTCGGGCCCCGGGCCCCCGCTCTGCAGCCGGTCCTTGCCTGCCGGAAAGAGCGGAGTCCAGGGCAGTGCCGTGCGCCAGCTGTCGCCGCCGCGCATCCAGTCCCCGATGACCTTGGCCACCGGCTCGGGCCCGACGATGTCCCCCTGCCACGGCACGTGCGCCTCGAAGTGCAGGTGGTCACCGCCCTCGCGGTACTCGACCTGGTAGCTGAAGTCATCGTTCAGGTGGCCTGCATGAAGTGCTGGTCCACCGGTTCCCTGTCGGTCCGCTCGACGATCACGAACGGGTGCGACAGATTCATGTCGGCGAGCAGGTCGTGGACGGCCACCTCCGACGGGTCGTCGATGGACTTCCCGCCGGCCTCGGTGGCCCGGATCAGCGGCTTCGTCATGCAGGCGACTGTAACGGCGCGGCCCGACAGTCGGGCCGCCCGGTCGGCCAGGTCCAGTGCCAGGGCCTCCATGGCTACGCCTGCCGGTTCGCGATGGGCGATCGGGCGCGTATCCCCGGCTCCGGCCGGGCAGGCATACGCAGCCTTGACCCGAGGGACGCGACGCCGTACTCGGCTTGTGGCTTCGCGGGCGGGCCCCGGGCCCACTCCGAAACGGCAGGTGACGCCACCAGGTTTCGGGCAGAGCGAGGCTGGGCGACGGTTCGTCCGGCCCGCCGGCGGGAAACGGGACGCCGTGAGCAGCCGGACGATCACCGGCACCCGGTTTCCGCCGGCGGACGCCGGCCGTGTCATCGCCCGCCGACAACGCACCGAGCCGGTACTGTCCCGGCACACTCCCTAGTCGTCGATCGCCGCCCCGTACAGCGCGTCCGTCGGCAGGCCGCCGAACGCGCGCGGGCCGTAGTTCCAGGAGCCGGAGGTGGTCAGGCCCGAGCGGCCCGCGGAGAACACCCAGACGTAGCCGTCGTTCGTGTTCTCACCGGGTGCCGAGGCGAGCAGGCCGAAGCGGCCGTCGTTGTTCGGGTCGGTGAAGGAGACCTGGCCGCCGAACTTGTCGCCCTTCTCGACGGCGCCCGGGACGTTCTTGGTGCCCTGGTTCACGGACAGTGCGCCGGTGGACGTCATGCCCTTGGCCGAGCCGCGCAGGACCGTGACGGCGCCCGCGTCGGCGACGGCGCCGATGTCCTCGCCCGCGACACCGATCGCCACGTCCGCGTATCCGTCGCCGTTGCTGTCGCCGACGGAGAGGTCGGTGCCGAAGCCGTCGCCCCGCTCGTTCGTACCCGGCACGCCTGCCGAGTTCTGGGTCCACCACACGGGAGGGGTGCCCGGCCCCTCCCGGCCGGCCGCCCCGTCCGCACTGCCGTAGTAGACGCCGACCACGCCGCCGGTCATGTTCTCGCCGCCGTCGTCCGGGCTGTGCGGCTCGCCGGTGACCAGGTCGTCGTAGCCGTCGCGGTTGATGTCGCCGGACGCGACGACCGGGCCGCCGCGCACCGCGGTGATCGGCAGCGGCTCGTCGTTCGACGCGGTGCCGGGCAGGATGTACGACCAGCCGTGGCCCGGCTCGGCGCCCACGCTGGTGCCGGAGACGACCAGGTCGGCGAAGCCGTTGTTGTCGTAGTCGCCCGTGGTCATCGACTTGGGCCGGATGCCCGGCGCGTTGGCGGCGGAGGCCTTGCTGAGCGTCTTGCGCGGAGGCGAGGTGAGCGTGGTGCGCGACTTCTGCACCGGCCGCCGCGCCTGCGCGTCCGCGCTCTTGGCGGTGGGCTGGGGGGAGGGCTCGAAGGTATAGACCGTCAGCCCGACCGAGTCCATGACGGCGAGGGAGTCGCCGGGAGTGGTGTCGTCGAAGCGGGCCGCGGCGAGCGAGGCGCCGAACCTGCCGCCCGTGGTGAGGTCGTCGGACTGCAGCCAGTTGCCGGCCGATCCGGTGAGGCCTTTCGGCGTGCCCCACAGGACGACCGCGGCGCCCGCGTCGGCGACGGCGCCGATGTCCTCGCCGGGGATACCGATGATCGCGTCGTCGTAGCCGTCGCCGTCCAGGTCGCCGGTGGCCAGCGACTTGCCGAAGTTGTCACCGGTCTCGGCGGTGCCGGGGACGCCCGTGGAGTTCTGGCTGAAGGCCCTGCCCCTGGTCGTGCCGATGCCCTTGGGTCCGCCGTACTGCACGGTCACCATGCCGGCGCCCTTGCGCCCGCCGACCGTCGCCCCGGGGGCGCCGACGAGCACGTCGTCGTATCCGTCGCCGTTGAAGTCGGTGTTGCGGTCGTCGGCGTGTGTTCCGCCGGGTGTTCCGGCGTAGGCGCTCGGAGCGGTCGCGATGACCGCGCCCGTCACGAGGAGAAACGATGCCGCCGCGACGGCGGCCGAGCGGTGCTTGCGCATGAGCGGCTCCTTGGCGCAGGTATGACCGGCTGGCTCAGGGGTGTGAGGGGTGTCCGGATAGGTCCGGTTCCTGTACCCAGTGCCTTGTTTGACGCCGCATGGGGAGGAAGGGTTG
Organism: Streptomyces sp. GDS52; assembly: GCF_052246875.1. Taxonomy (NCBI): domain Bacteria; kingdom Bacillati; phylum Actinomycetota; class Actinomycetes; order Kitasatosporales; family Streptomycetaceae; genus Streptomyces; species Streptomyces sp. GDS52. The sequence continues at coordinate 571,997 of NZ_CM125966.1, read as the reverse complement.
TACCGGAGGCATGTCTGTTTTGCTGAAGAAGATCACCTCTTCGGCTAAAAAGATTGTTTCGAGCGTTGAGGTATGCAACGGCAGCCGGCTCCTCAGCGAGCGGAGGTCGGTACGCGAGTGCGGGGAGCGGTACGGCATCCTGCGTGCTCAGTCCCTGACACCATGCGACTCCCTGGGACCCCTCGAGAAGGTGCCGGGAGAACCACGAACGCGGAAGAAACGGCGTACGGTGAGACCAATCTGCCTTGGCGTGCGAGCAGTTACAGCATGGGGTCGGGCGGGGAGTGCGTTGAGGCCGCGCTGACGGCCGGCGGCGTACATGTGCGTGATCCGAAGCGCGTGGCGCAGGGCGGGCCCGTGCTGAAGGTCGGCTCGGCGGCGTGGTCGGCTTTGTTCGAAGCGATGTGAGCCTGATGCAGTCGTGAGCCGTCCGTCTGATGGCCGGTCGAGCTGGTGGGCTCCGACGGACAAGCTCTCCCTCGCCTACGAGAGCGCACTCCACCTCGCAGCCGCCTTGCTCTGGACGCGATCACGGAAAGCTGAGGTCGCCCACGTGCCAGGGAATGTCTGACTCAGGGCCTGGACGTGGCGTCGACTGCCTGCGCCCGGCAGTCCGAGCACCTTCCGGACCTCTTCGCGACGAACAGATGCCGGTAGACCGTCACCTGACGCCGAGGGATGCCGCAGAGCGTCGCCTTGTCCGCCAAGGCGTGCTCCAGAGCAGGGGCACCTGTCTCCCGGCATGCCGTGAAGCACGTCGGGTCCAGTCCGAACGTGAACCTGAGGGATCGGAGGTGGTGACCAAGATGTGGCATGGCCGCTACCCTCGCACGTGGCCCGATCAGCGTGAAGTCAAAGGGGCAGGCCCTGGAGGGTGTTGCGAACCGGCGATGTGCTGCTGGAGCGCCGCGAACTCGCTCGCCCCCTTCACGAGTCGGCAGGCGCCGGTGTCCGGGTCGACGAGGATGGGCCAGTTACCGCCGACGCGGATCTGACGCCCGTCCTCGTCCCTCGCGGTGGGGCGCCAGGTGAAGCCGAACCTGCGCGAAGACCCTGGTCTGCGCCGGGTGCTGGAACAGTTCGGGCTCCTCGATCGCCAGGCACAGGGAACGCGTGCCGCTCTCGGGACGGCGGCACTCCGAGAGGTACCGGAGCGTGGCGATGATCAGCGCGCGCTGGAGTCGAAGGAAACGTCGAGGCTGCGAAGGCAGCAGAAGTTCTCGATGCGGACGCGCTTGATCTTCACGGACTTTCCTGACGTGTGGGGACGGAATGCCCGGCTCTGGGGCGTGAGGACCGCATCCGAGGCCGTGGCTCCGGCGGCGGGGCGCTGGGCGGGGCGGCGCGTTGGTGCTCAGGTGCCCATCGGGCATTGGGGTGCTGGTGCTCCCGGTGGCACCCCAGTCACCACTGGAAGCGTGAGCACCTAGCCACGACAGTGAAAGCGTTGTCAATTGGAAACGCTTGAAGGTGAAGCGTGTTCGAATGCCGGTGAGGGTGCGATGGCTTAGAGCTCGCGCGGATAAGGGGTGGGGTCATGGTCGGCGGTTCGGGCGTTCGCCCCAGCGGTGGGTTGTCCAGGCCCGCCGGATCGGACTACGCACGGTGATGATCATGTCGGCGAGGTCGAGGAAGGCGTTGATGACGGTGGCGCGCCGCTCGTAGCAGCGGGCGAGCCGGAGGAAGGCGTTCTGTCAGGCGTGCGTGCGTTCGACGTGCCACCGCCGGCTGGCCTGGATCGGTGCCTTCTCACCTTTGTGCGCGATGCGGCCGCGGAGACCGCGTTCGCCGAGCAGGGCGCGGGTGGTGTCCGAGTCGTAACCGGCGTCCAGATGCACGGTGATGCCGTCGAGCAACGTTGGATCAGGCAGATGCCCCCAGCCCGTTCGCTGTTGGCACCAAGGCGGCCACCAGGCGGCGGACGAGCCGGGCGTTTTCTCCTGGCTGGGGACTGCCGTGCATCAGCAGGTGGTGGACGGTTCCCGCCAGGGCGAGCGCGAGCATCGCGCCGTCGGCGTCGGTGGGGATGCGTCCGAGGCGCTGCTCGCCCTCCACGTAGCGGGCCATGGCTTCCTCGACGGCTCCGGGGCCGGGGGCACCGGCGGCCCATGCCCGGCGTACCCGCTCAGTCACCGCCTGTCGGGAGATTGCCGCTGCCGCGATCGCCGGACCGCTCGTGCCCAGCAGCGTGAGGGCCGCGCTGATCAGGTTTTCCCGCACGTCGCCCTCCCCCGCACGCTCCGGCAAGGGCCGGACCTCGGTGGCGATCCGCTCGAAGCGGTCCAGGACGAGCTGCGCCACGAAGTCGTCCAGGTTGGCGAAGTGGTTGTACAGCAGCCCCTTGGCGCAGCCCGCCTCCTCCGTGACGGCCCGGTTGGTCAGCCCGGCCGCTCCCTCGCGGGCGAGCACCCGCTCGGCCGCGGTGAACAGCCGCTCACGGACGTCGGGGGTCGCCACACCACGCGGTGACATCGGGGCCTCCAGGTCGAGTTGCCGGTATGGGCGTCTGTCCATACCTTGGATATGGGCAGACGCCCATACTATCTCTCCGACGGGAACGATCCGATGCACGAGCTCGTCAACACCGCACAGTTCGAGGCCTGGAACGGCGACGAAGGCCGGCACTGGAGCGATCACCACGACCGCTGGAACGCGATCAACCAGGGCTTCAATCAACCGCTGCTCGAAGCCGCCGGGATCGGCCCCGCGGACCGGGTGCTCGACATCGGCTGCGGCGCGGGCCAGACCACCCGGCTCGCCGCCAGGACTGCCTCCCGCGGCGCCGCTCTCGGCCTCGACCTCTCCGGGCCGATGCTCACCAGGGCACGCGCCCAGGCCGCCGAGGAGGGCCTGGACCGGATCACCTTCGAGCAGGGCGATGCCCAGGTCCATCCTCTGCCCCCATCCGCGTTCGACGTCGCCATCAGCCGGTTCGGGGTCATGTTCTTCGACGACCCGGTCGCCGCGTTCAGCAACATCGGCCGGGCCCTTCGCCTCGGCGGCCGACTCGCCTTCGTCTGCATGGCCGACCCGACCCGCAGCGAGTGGGTGCCCGTGTTCGGCGCGGCACGCGCCCATCTGCCCCTGCCCGCCGAGGAGCCGGCCGCCCCCGACGGGCCAGGGATGTTCTCGCTCGCCGACCCCTCTGTCATCCACCGGATCCTGGACACGGCCGGCTTCGACAAGGTGCGCACCGAGCCCGTCGAGACCCTCAGTGACTTCGGACGCGACGCCCACGACGCAGCCGAGCACCTGCTCGGATCAGGCCCCGGCCGGCACCTGGTCCAGCTGCTCGACTCCGCGAGCAGCGTCGACAGCGCGGACCGAGCGAGCGGCGCCGACAGCGTGCGAGCCGCGTTCACCGTCGCCCTTGCCGCCCATGAGCAGCCCGCAGGCGTCCACCTCCGCACCTCCGCCTGGCTCGTCACGGCGACGCGACGCTGAGCCCCGCTGCCCGGCCCGCCACTGCTCCGCAGAGTCGCGCAATCGGATGCGGTGGGAGACCTTGGCGGCAGCACGGGCACAGGTCCCGGCGATCATGGAGTTGCGACGCTCTGTGATCACTGGGAGACCTGTGCCCGCGCTTCCCTCATGGCTGACCGAACCGCTCTGGGACCAATTCGCGGCCCTGCTGCCCGCGCGGCCGGCGTACCACCCGGACCATCCACTGGGCTGCCACCGCCGGCGCATCAGCGACCGGATCGTCTTCGACAAGCTCCTGCAATTGTTGCGCTTCGGCTGTCCTTACGAGGCGATCGCCGACACGACCTGCTCGGCCACCACGATCCGCAGCCGCCGCGACGAGTGGATACGACTGGGTGTTTTCGCCCGGCTCCAGCAGATCGCGCTCGACTCCTACGACCGGATCGTCGGTCTCGTCCTTGACCAGATCGCCGTGGACGGCTCCATCACCAAGGCGCCCGGAGGTGGCGAGGTGGCCGGGCGTTCCCCGGTCGACCGCGGCAAACAGGGCCTGAAACGCTCCGGCATGACGGACGGATACGGCATACCGCTGGGTCGTGTCCTGGCCGGCGCCAACCGCCACGACTCCCCGCTGCTGGCCCCGACCCTGGACCGGCTGGACGACCTGGGGCCGTTGCCCGACGATGTCGCGGTGCATCTGGACGCCGGTTACGACTCGGACACCACCCGTACTCTGCTCGGCGAACGCGGCCTGCGCGGCCGGATTGCTCACAAGGGCGAGAAGGCGCCCATCCAGGCCAGCCGGCGGTGGCACGTGGAGCGCACCCACGCCTGGCAGAACGCCTTCCACCGGCTCGCCCGCTGCTACGAGCGGCGCGCCACCGTCGTCGAGGCATTCTTCGACCTCGCCGACTCGATCATCACCGTGCGCAGTCCGATCCGGCGGGCCTGGACAACCCACCGCTGGGACGACCGCCCGAACTGCCGACCATGACCGCAGCCTGATCCGCGCCGCCTCTAAGCTTGACTCTGTCGGGGATCTTGGAGTCGTAGGGGTCAGCTGCCCAGGCTTCGCCACGACTTCGGCCGGGGGATCTCGCGCCGGTCGAGGTAGTTCTGGAAGGCGGTTGGCCGGCGGGGCATGGAGGCTTCCTCGGTGGGGGGAAGTCCGCTGAGGCGTTCGTTGTTGACGGCGATGGCCGTCAGAACATGCTGGACGTGTGCCTTTCCCTGTCCTCGGTAGCGGCAGCGGCGCATGCCGTGTCCGTGAGCGAACTCGTTGACCGTGCCCTCCACTCCGGAGCGGACCGCGTAACGGGCCTTCCACTGGGGCGTCTGCTGCTCGGTGCGGACGCGGAGCTGCAGGTCGCGGAGTTCGCGCGGGGGAAAACCCACGGTGCGGGCGCTGTCGACGGTAGACGTGCAGCGGGATCGGACGGGGCAGGGGCGGCACTGGCTCTTGGTGAACCGTGCCACGATCAGCGGGGCCGCAGTGGGCGAGGAGGTCGGGTAGGGGCCATGCCAGCCCTGGCTGACTTGTCCCTGGGGGCAGGTGACCTGCCGACGGTCGTAGTCGATGTGGAAGTCGTCCCGGGCGAAGCCCTCGTTCTGGCGGTGCTGACGGGTGGGGTTGCTCCGCAGCGGCCCGGAGACGGTGACCTGGTGTTCACGGGTGGCTTGTTCCAAGTGGGGCAGGGAGGTGTAGCCGGCATCGACCAGGTGCTCGGCGGGCAGCAGTCCGCGACGCGCCAGGCGTGTGTGGATGCCGGGCAGGACCTGACTGTCGTGGGTGGTTGCCGCGGTGGTGGCCACGTCCGTGATCACGTTGGGTCCGTCGGGAGCGCAGGTCTCGGTCAGATGGGCGGAGAATCCCTTCCAGCTGATGATGTGGCCGTGCCGTGCGTAGCGGGCCGAGGTGTCGTAGGGAGAGACGATCGCCCGGGACGAGGGCGGCAGCCCAGGGCCGCCTTCCTTCTCGGCGGTGCGCCAGCACAGGTGTCCTGCGGCGTCATAGTGGTAGTTCTGCACCATGATCTGGCGTAGGGCCTGGACACGGGGACCGGAGGTGCGTTTGGTTCCGTGCCGGTCGAGGTGTTCCAGGAGCCGGACGGCATCGTTTCCGGTGGCGAGGATCCTGGTCTTGGGCTTGGTGGGGTTCTTGCCCAGCCGGACCGGTCGGCCGTAGCGGAGCCCCCAGTCCTCATCGACCAGCTCGTCCAGCAGGTGCGGGGACGTGCCGGCGACTTCTTCGAGTGCGGCACGGACCGCTTCGGTGATCAGCTCCAGGCGGGTCAGGTCACGCACCGCGGCTAGGACATGGGTGGAGTCGGTGCGCTGCGTGGTGCGTTCGCGCACCAGGCCAGCCTCCTTGAAACGGGCCAGCGCGAGGTCGAGGAGCCGGTCGGCACGGCCGTCTTCGGCGAGCCGGTCGCGGAAGTCGGCCAGCACGCTGTGATGGAAACCGGGATCGTCCAGCTCCATGGCCAGGGCGTACTTGAAGTCGATGCGGCAGCGGACCGACTCGGCGGCCTGCCGGTCCGACAGGCCGAGCAGGAACTGCAGCACACAGACGGTGGCCAGCTGAGCGGGCGAGATACCGGGGCGTCCGTCGCGCGGGTACCAGCCCGCGAAGTCCTCGTCGGCCCATAGCCCGTCAAGCCGGTCTCTCACCCACATCGCCGTCGTACCGCCCGGATTGCTCGCCCGCGCGACCTGCGCGGTCAGAGGCGGGACATGCTCACCGGAACGGGGGTGGAGGGACAACGGGCACCTCGACAGCTGCATCGATCGGAGGAACCACCCGAGCATGCCCGTTGATCACGCTGTCGCACCGGGAAACTCCAAGATCCCCGACAGAGTCAAGCTCAGCGGAGGGCAGCACGCGTTCCGATGTACAGACGAGGGCCGTACGGGGAGAGGACGAGGGCTCGTCCCCGGTACGGGGGAAGCGGGGCGAAGTGGGGCGACCGCCACGATGTGTATACCTAGAGTGATCCTGGAGTGACGGTCGGGTGCCTGTGCCGGGGTGTGGGGCGGGCGCCACTGTGCGGGTGGGTGAGGTGAGGTCACCGGTGACTACGGCTCACGGTGAGGGCGAGACGGGCATCCTTCGGTGTTTCGGGCAGCAGTTGCGGTTGCTGCGGGCGAGCAGGGGGCTGACGCGGGCGGAGTTGGGTGCGAAGCTCAGTTACGGCGAGGACATGGTCGCCTCGGTGGAGTTGGGGCGGCGCATCCCGAAGCCGGAGTTCATCGAGCGGGCGGACGCGGTGCTGGAGGCCGGCGGTCTGCTGACGGTGATGAAGGAGGAGGTGGCCAGGGCGCGGTACCCGGCCTTCTTCCGGGACGCGGCGAAGTTGGAGGCGGAGGCGGTGGAGCTGCATGTGTACGCCAACCAGGCCGTGCCGGGGTTGTTGCAGACGGAGGAGTATGCGCGGGCGGTGTTCGGGGTGCTGCGGCCGCCGCTGGATGATGGGGTCGTCAACGAGCGCGTTGCCGCGAGGCTGGCACGCCAGGAGATCTTTCACCGCAGGCCGCATCCGCTGATGAGCTTCGTCATCGACGAGTCTGTGCTGCGCCGTCCCATTGGCGGACGTGACGTATTGCGGGGGCAGTTGGAGCAGGTGTTGCTCGTCAGCCACATGAGGCACGTCGAAGTGCAGGTCATGCCGCTGAACCGTGACGAGAACGCAGGAATGGCCGGTCCGTTCACCTTGATCGAGACGACGGGAGAGCGCAGGATCGCGTACGTGGAGGTGCAGAACGTCAGCCGGGTGCACAGTGATCGGGAATCGGTACGGGCTCTGGAAGCCAAGTACGGAACGCTGCGCGCTCAGGCGCTGACGCCTCGCGAATCACTCGCGTACGTCGAGAAGTTGTTGGGAGAGCTGTGAGCATCTACAAGGAAGCGCCAGGAGCGGATGGCCGCCTGCGCTGGTTCAAGAGCAGCTACAGCAGTGAGGAGGGCGGGGAATGCGTCGAGGTTGCCATCGACAGCGTCGCCGTCCATGTGCGTGACTCGAAGCAGGTGTTGGGGTGCGGGCCTGTGCTGACGGTTGGGTCGGTGGCGTGGTCGGCTTTGCTCGACGCGATGTGAGTTGGCCGTTCCACCTCGATCGTGCAGGGCAGACAACGGCTCGCGAGGCCGGCGCTTCTCTTGCGGGGCGCCGACCTGCGTTTGTGAGAGTAGCCCCCGGGCGGGGCCCGGCAGCCAGCGGCGGTTCAGTAACGGGTACCGAACTCCTCGAGGCGGTCAGACCGGATATGCCCGCCCTCATGCACCGAAATTTGACGGTGCTTCAGGCCCGCTGCTCTTCTGGCACCGTTGTCGATGCAGAGGGGCGCTGGTGAGCCGACAGGACCTGAGAGCGCTGTTTCGCTCGAACGATCGCGAAGTCAAGGCGGTCGACTACTTCGCGGACAGGCGTGATGAGTGGGACTCGGTGGCGTACAGCCTCTCCCATCTCTTCAACGCCGTCCGTGCCGAAGGCTTCGACGTGCAAGACCTTGAGGAGCCCCGCCGCAATGTGCTCACGTTCTACGGCGTCGGTGGCATCGGCAAGTCGACGCTGTCTCGGTGCGTGGCCAAGCACTTATCGGGAGAGGTCTCAGCCCAGGGCGACTGGCCGCCACTGGACGAGCGCGTCGGTCCCGTCGTACCGGTCCGCGTAGATCTGGCGCGCGAGTCCGGCGTCGATTTCGAGTCACTCGTCCTGGCCATCCGGCTGGCCGCGGCGGAGATCGGACAGCCGATGCCGACATTCGACTTGGCCCTGCAACGGTATTGGGAACACAACCATCCCGGTGAACCGCTCGACGAATACGTACGTCGCCGTACCCGATTGAGTTCCCTTCCCGGTGCTCGGAACCTGTCGGGCCAAATGCAGTCGGCGTTGGCGGACGTGGCACAGGCGGTGGCGCTTCCCGGCACGATGGGTCAGATGGTCGGCCAGGGCCTACGGACCTTCGTTCGCGCGTTGCGGGAGAGACACCACCGGGTCAGGGCACTCGCGGAGTGCCGCAGATTCGCCGATCTCCTGGAGGCCACTCCCGACCAGGACGCGCTCAGCTACTACCCGCACCTTCTCGCCTGGGATCTGGCAAGCCTTCCCATCAAGCGCAGGGCGACTCTGGTAGTCTTGCTGGACACGTTCGAGGATGTGGGGGACCGCGTCCATCGTGATCTGGAGCGCCTCATCCAGCGGGTTGTGTGGCTGATGCCGAACGTCCTGTTCGTCATCACGGGTCGCAACCGTCTCCAGTGGGACGACCCGCAGCTCGAGGGGCAGCTGGACTGGGCAGGTCCGGAATGCTGGCCCCAGCTGGTGGGTGGCGCGACGCATGAGCCCCGTCAGCATACGGTCGGCTACCTGTCCGCCGGTGACTGCGAGACGTACCTCTCCCAGCGTCTGACGCGTGACGGCCGACCGATGATGGACGTCGCTACCCGCCGCCTCATCACGGCGAACTCCCACGGTTTGCCGCTCTACCTCGACCTGGCGGCGATGCGGTTCCTTGATCTCTACCGTCGGTCGGGCAACGCTCCCTCTGTGCACGACTTCAACTTTGATTTTCCCGCTCTGGTCGCCCGGACTTTCCGTGACCTGCCTCCGGACGTGAGGCGTGTGGTGCGATCCGTGAGCCTTCTGGAGACCTTCTCCGTGCCGCTTGCCTCGGCCGCGGCCGGCTTCGACCACGATGCCCCGGCTCAGAGCCTGGTGGACCGGCCGTTCGTCGACCATGACCCTGGCGCGCCGTGGCCCTACCGCCTGCATGCCCTGGTTCGGGACGCGGTGCGGGAGGCGGACTCGACCAGCGACGACCGATGGACGAGTGCCGACTGGCAGCGCGCTGCACAACGAGTCTTCGAAGCTCTCGGTGCAGAGGACAAGTCCCATCGCGCGCGCCTGGTCTCGGCTCTCCGGCAAGGCATGGCACTGTCTCACCAGTTCGGTCTTCCGCTCGGCTGGCTCGAAGGCGCCGCGTTCCAGTACGTCGGCGACTTCGTCTGGGAACCCATCGAGCCGCCCGCCGGTGTGCTGGACAGCGCCGATCCCACCCCGGCTCAAGCACTTGCCGCGGTTCTCTCCGCGATTACCCAACGGCAGCGCCGCCACCGCAGCAGTACTGCGCGGCAGCTCCATGAGGTCTTGGAAGCCGGCGTCCTGCCGTCAAGTCTGGAGGAGCTGCCGCGCTACTTCTTGGCCGAGTGCAACCGGGACCTGGGCAACTTCCAAGAGTCCCTGAACGGCATGCAGCGCGTCGTCGACCTGGGAGGGCGCCTCGCTCCCACCGCCCGCCGAGGGCTGATCCACCTCGCCCGCCGGATCGGCGACTTCCCGCAGGCCAGGGAAGCCGCACTTCACCTGGGAGCAGAGGGCCGTCAGGATCGTGTCCTCGGTGACCTGTGGTGGCCACAGGGATCCATCGCCTTGGCATGCTCGTCCTATGCGGTCGGCCGTGACCAGGCTCTGGCCGCCGGGCAGGTCGGCGAAGCGGCCCTGTCACAGGCATGCCTCGCCTTCGCCGCCGCCTTCCAGGACCGCCCCCGGGCGGCCGAGCAGATTGCCCGGGCAGAGGAACTCCTCGCCGGCGTGTCGATCCGGTGGGCGGAGACACAGACGCGCATCGCGGGACTGCTGAGGGACGCAGGTATCGTCCGTGACCTGCCAGAGCGTGCCGAGGCCGTGGCTGTGGAGGCCGTGGAGGCGGGCCTGACGTCGTCCGTCGCCTACGTCCGCTTCGCCGAGTGCCTGCATGCCCTCGTGGCCGGTACCCCCGAGGCGCTCGCCCAGGCCCGGGAGCGTTTGATGACGGACTGTGTCAACGGGGCCGAGTTCGCGTACCTCGCCGAACTGACCTACCTGATGGCCGACGAAGATCCGCCCGCTGGTCTCCCTCGTGCCGATTGGCTGGACAGCACCGCTCAGGTGCGGGCGCGCTGGGTCGGCCTCGTCGAGGACCGCCGACAGGAGTCGGCAGCACACCAAGGAGCTTGAACCAGATGGCGCACTACACCACAGCCGACCAGATCGATCTCGCCGTCGTTGCCGACAGGTACAGGTTGACAGGGGTGTCCGTCGTCCCCCTCTCCGGCGGGGCGGCGAACTCCAGTTTCCGGCTCGCGTCCGACCAGGGCGAGTATGTGCTGACCTCGCTCGACAACCACGACGAGGCATCCGCGAGCACCCTGGCCCGTCACACGCGGGCCCTTCACCGGCTCGGCGTTCCGACCAGCGAGGTCGTCCCCGCCGCCGACGGTTCACTCATCGCCCCGATCGGCGACCGCCTCCTCATGGTGAAGAAGTGGATCGAAGGCACCGTTCAGCAACCGTTGCCACACACCCTCCTTACCGAGGTGGGCGAACTCCTTGCCCGTATCCACATCCTTGCCCCCGAGGCCGAAGGCCTCGACGGCGTTCCCGTCGGTTCTCGCCGTCTCTCCTCGGAGCACCTCGCTGAGATCCCCGCATTCGACGACCGGGAATTCGCGCGGTGGCTCACGTCCCGGCTTGACCGCGTTCGAGCCGCCGAGGCTGACAACCTCCGGGCACCCTGCCTGATCCACGGAGACCTCTTTGACGACAACATCATCGTCCGGGACGACGGCGGACTCTCTGTTCTGGACTGGGAGACGGTTTCCCTTGACGATCCTCTGCTGGACCTGGGCATGGCAGCCGTAGGCCTTGCCCAGGACGAGGCCGGCCTCCTGGCCACCGACCGCCTCCACACCCTGCTCGATGGCTATGAGAAGAGACGCCCCTTCACCGCCACAGACCGCGCACTGCTTCCTCTGGAAATTGAGCATGCGGCCCTGATCATCGCCTTTCACCGCTACTACCGTCACAACGTCCGGTTCCCGAATCCGGAGAGGGCCACGTACCACCGGGCGATGGTCCGGTTCACGGAGTCGGTCGCTCGTCGCGTGTAATGCTGCGTCCCTGTGGCTTCTTGTCGCCCTCGGCGTTGCTGCTCACCTGAGTGATGGCGTCGGCGGTTGGTGAGAGGTTCATTGTCTCCGTGCACTTGCTGAACGATCGGTACGGGGAGCGGCGTACCGGCGAGGGCTGTACGGGGGAGCCGCAGGCGCTTGTACCCGGTACGGGGGAAGCGGGGGCAAGTGACGCGAAAGCTACGATGTGTGTCTCTACTGTGAGCTGTGAGTGACGGTCGGGTGTGGTGCCTGCTGCGGGACATGGGGTGGGCGCCACTGTGCGGGCGGATGAGGTGAGGTCACCGGTGACTACGGCTCACGGTGAGGGCGAGACGGGCATCCTGCGGTGCTTCGGGCAGATGCTGCGGCTGCTGCGGACGAGCAGAGGGCTGACGCGGGCGGAGTTGGGTGCGAAGCTCAGTTACGGCGAGGACATGGTCGCCTCGGTGGAACTGGGGCGGCGCATCCCGAAACCGGAGTTCATCGACCGGGCGGATGCGGTGCTGGAGGCCGGCGGGCTGCTGACGGTGATGAAGGAGGAGGTGGCCAGGGCCCGGTACCCCGCGTTCTTCCGGGATGCGGCGAAGCTGGAGGCGGAGGCGGTTGAGCTGCATGTTTATGCCAGCAAGGCCGTTCCGGGGCTGTTGCAGACTGAGGAGTATGCGCGGGCGGTCTGTGAGATGTGGCTGCCGCTGATGGACGCGGAGATCATCAACCAGCGGGTGGGCTCCCGTCTCGCACGCCAAATGATCTACGACCGACAGCCCCTCCCCACCATCAGCTTCGTCATCGAGGAGCACGTGCTGCGGAGGCCTCTTGGCGGGTGGCACGTCATGCGGGGCCAGTTGGAGGAAGTACTGCTTCGCGCGCAGCAGAGGAACGTGGTCGTACAGATCATGCCTGTCGGATGTGTGGAACATGCCGCGCTGGATGGGCCGTTCACCCTGTACGAGACGCAGAAGGGGCAGCGGCTCGCCTATGTTGAGGCGCGGAACGACAGCCGCCTCTTCACTGAGCGGAGGTCGGTGCGCGAGTATGAGGAGCAGTACGGCATCCTGCGTGCTCAGGCCCTGACTCCGCGCGAGTCCCTGGGGCTACTCGAGAAGATGCTGGGAGAACTATGAACGCGGAAGACGCGACGCACGGTGAGTCCAAGCTGTCCTGGCGCACCAGCAGTTACAGCACGGGGTCGGGTGGCGAGTGTGTTGAGGTCGCCCTTGCGGCTATCGGTGTGTATGTGCGTGATTCAAAGTGCGTGGTGCAGGGCGGGCCTGTGCTGAAGGTCGGCTCGGCGGCGTGGTCGGCATTGCTTGAGGCGATGTGAGCTTGTTGCCGTCGTGAGTCGGTCGTCCATGGCCAGCTGAACGGAGACGTACGGCGGCTCGCGAGGTGGGCGCTTCTCTCAAGGAAACGCCCACCTTCGCTATGAGGAACGGCACTCAGGTCTCACGGTTCTCAGGCGGAGTCCAGCGGCCAGCAGCGATCTCTTTGTCCAAGCGAGCTTGGAAGTACGCGTGCGCGGCGCGCATCTCGGCCTCGCGGTCCGCCTTGTAGAAGGGGGCGGTGTAGCCGGCCGGGGGTGGAGTGGTCTCCGGGTTCTCCAGGTGGGCGAGGAGATCAAGGTAGTCCTGCTTGCTCTGGTTGAAGCCATAGGTGTTGTGGTTGCCTGCGATCTTGCGACCGTTGGCGTCGAAGTACGTGACGGCCTCGTAGTCGTACAGGATCGGGTAGCGCGACTTGTAAATCGCGACGAGTTGGTCGGCGGTGATGTCGAGCCAGACCGAGACGAGTGCGTCTAGTTCGACGAGCGCGGCGCGGCGCTCGTATTCGGTGCGGAGGGGGGTGCTGTACTCCCATGTGGCCGTGAGATCGGCCGCGAGGGGCTTGAGGTTCGGCCAGTTGGCGTTGGCCCAGTCCTCGTAGCCTACCCAGCGGGGGTCGAAGAGTTCGTCCCATAGCGGGGCGTAGTAGGTGGTGAGGGCGTTGAGGCGGAGGGTGCGGAGGAGGAGGGCGGACGCGAGGGGATGGGTAGGGTCGGCGGCGGGCATCTTGTGCGCCTCGGCGACCCTGAGGTCCGAGCGGCCGGTGATGCGGAGGAGGTAGTCCAAGGGGAGGGCGGCCCAGAAGCCTGCGGTGAGTGAGGTCAGACGATTGTTCGCCAGCGCCATGGAATGCACGGCGTCGACGTGTGCGGGGCCTGGTGGGATCAGAGCGGCGAAGAGGCTCCGCTCCGTGTCGAACGGGATCATTCGGCGCCACGCCACCCGGAAGTAGTCCGTGTAGCGTAGTTCCTCGTCTGCGTTCCAAACGTCCTGCGCGGCACGGTAGTCGGCCTCGGAGCAGGCGCGGACATAGTTGGTGCGGGGGACGGCGTGCGCCGGGAGAGCGCGTAGGTCCATGGCTGACCAGTCGCGATTGGTTCGGCAGGGGTTGTTGGGGTGCTTGTTGAAGGGAAGCCCCACGCCTAGATGTGGTCCTTGAAGGATGAGATCTCGCGGATTATCCAGATCTGATGTGCCCCAGTGATATAGGCCGAGTTTCTTCGTCGCAAGGTTCTCGAACATGCCTACTGTGATGTGCGGGCGGGATCGCTCCTCAGCGAGACGACTGGGAAATGCGGAGAGCGCGTTGACAGCTTCCTGCTCAGCGGATGTCACCGGATACAACATGGAGGCTTCAGCGTCTGGTATTTCACTCTCACCGGACAGTCGGTTCCACTCGGCGAGACGAGCCGCATCGACGTTGACGAGACGGGCACGGTGGGGGCGGATGTCCCACTTGCCGTCGTGCTTGATGCCGGGCAATGGACCTTTGCCGTCGTGGTGGAGGGACGCGGTGAGTGTGTCGGGCGAGAAGAGCCAGCTCAGGTGGGTGAAGTCGACCGCAGATGGTACGCCGTAGACGTTCACGCTGAACTCGGTGTTCGCGTGGATCTCGGGGAAGATGCCGGTGCGGTTGTGGAAGTGGGCGTGAGCCCGTAGATGCTGGTAAGCCGCCGCCCGTAGCGGTCCTTCCTTTACGCCTCCGAAGTGTGTGTCCGGATGGATGAGCCCTGCCATGCCCATCATGTTCGTGTGTCGCCAGACTTGGGTCATAAACGCGCGGTAGAGGTCCGGACGGGTCTTGTTCAGCAGGGGGTACGCCGACTGGGAGGTGAGCAATGTAGCTGTGGCGGTGATGCCCGCCAGGTCGTTGAGGACGAAGGCGACGTTCGCCTGGTCCTCCATGGCTTCAGCCTTGCGTAGGCGCCACTCTTCAGCACTCGGCTTCTCCGACAGCTTGAACCATGGCTCAAGCTCAGCCAGTACAGCGTCCTCATTCCAGTCCGGCCGTACCCAAGGTGGATTCCCCACCTGCAGATCAAAGCCACCTTGCGCGCTGAAAACTTGCCCGAACTCCAGCTCCCAGTGGAAGAACCCCTGCCGCTCAGCCACATCCCGAGCCACCCCCGCCCACGGATACCGCGACTCCAGCGAGGTGAACCGCTCCATGCCCATCCACTCGGGCAACTCGTCCTCGTACCGCTCCAGTTCGTCCAGCGTGTCGAATTGGGCCACCAGCGAGTCTGCGGCCACGTCCTGCGTGCCCAGTAGCGACTCGGCGAAGTCCAGCCAGTCGTCCAGGGAGGCCAGCGCGATCACCGGGCGGCGCTCGCCCCGGATCTGCTCCTTGCGGCTGCCGCCCCGCGTGCCCTTCGACTTGACCTCGACGACCTCAACTCCGCCGAAGAAGTCCTCCTTCTCGTACGTCTCTCGCGCAGGCGCGGCCGACTGGGCCGGGACCGGGGCCGCCGACACGGTCCACCCCGCCGACTGCGAGGCGACCTCCGCCGCTCGCACGTACGACTCATGCGAACCGTCCAGCAGCGCAGCCTCCTGCACCGGCCAGAACCACAGCGCGCACCACGCGTCCATCAGCGTCTTCAGGCGCCAGTACGGGGTGTCGACCGCCTCCAGGTCCGCCTTGACCTTTTCCCTCGGGACCGCGACCTTGGGCGAGCGCAGCCAGCCGTCCTCCGCGCCCCACACGTCGATCCGCCGCGAGATCTCCCGCTCGGAGATCTCCAGCCGGCGGACGACCAGCTCCCACAGGTACTCCGCCCGCCGTGCCAGACCCTGCAAACGCTTGGTCTGCGTGGTGTTGGGGGACTTGGTGATCGCCTTGCGCCAAGCGGCGAGCGCCTTCGCCTCCGCCGGGGCCAGCGCCTTGGCCTCCTTCTCGGCCGCGACTGCGCCCCACTCCTTCGCCGGGAGCAAGAAGTGGTGCACCGCGCCCTCGGGCAGCGGGGTGCCCGCCAACGCCTCCGACAGCGGGAAGCGTTCCGGCGTTGTGCCCAGCCAGCCGCCCTTCTTCAGGCGCTCGGCCGAGTACACCTCCCTACGCCCACCGATCAGCGAGTTGCCGCGCCGCAGGTGCAGGCCGAACCACGGGGCCTCCATGCCGGGGTGCATGGTGTTCAGCCACAGGGACACCTCCGCCAGCTCCACGGCCGTGTTGTTGAGGTCGACGCCGTAGGAGTTGTGCAGGGCGATGTACGCCTTGGCCTTCTGGAGCTCGACCGCGTACTTCTCGGTGTCGATGGCGACGCCCAGCTCGTCCTGGCGGCGCCGCAGGTACTCCGCCGCGACCTGGTTGATCGCCTCGTTGAGGAACGCGCCCGAGCCGAGGGCCGGCTCGCAGATCTTCCACTCCAGCAGCTCGCGCGCCTCGGTGACCGTGTCGTCCTGGTCCAGGCGGTGCTGCAACGCGAGCTGGACCGTCACCCGGGTCAGGGACTCCGGGGTGTAGTAAGAGGCCGAGGTCTGACGGTCGCGCCCCGACAGGCGGTACACGAACGCACCCGGCGCGTACCGTACGCGCCGCTCCTCGCCGGTGTCCTCGTCCTTGTGCCGGACGAACACCGCGTCGGGGTACTCGTCGGCCTTCGTCGCCGGGACCAGCCAGGAGCCGTCCTTCGGGTCGCCGTTCTTCGCGACCTCGTACAGCTCCTCGCCCGCGACGAAGCCCGAGTAGGACATCAGGCCCTCGTACACGGCGCCGAGCTGGTTGATACCGAGCTGGGCGTAGGAGATGAAGCCGCCGCGCTCGCGCTTCTTGCCGCGGGTCAGCATCAGCAGGCGCAGCACCCGGTACAGGGTCTCGTTGCGCAGGCGGGTGTCGATGAAGCGCTCCCCGCCCTCGGCACCGGCCTCGCTGTCGACGCGCGGGTCGGGGACGGCGTGCCGGCCGATCAGCCGGATCGCGTCCGGTTCGAACAGCTTGGAGTGCAGCGGCTCGAAGCGCAGGCCCACGTCCTCCGACGTCTTCGCGGTCACGGCGTCGGCCGACTCCGCGTCCGCGCCGTGGGTGCGGCGCGGGCGGTGGCCCTCCTGGACCTTGCGGAACAGCAGGTCCAGTGACTCGTACAGGTAGAAGCCCTGGCGGGACTTCTCGTCGACCAGATCGCGTTCGGCGACCAGTTCGCCGAGGCGGCCGAGGCCGTAGCCCATCTGGTACTCGGGGTAGTCCGAGGGCAGGATGCCCAGTTCGGGGCGGGCCTCCGCGTACAGCAGGAACAGGACCCGGTACAGGTAGCGCAGCGACTCGCGGGTCAACTGGCGGCCCAGCTCGGGGAGTTCCTTGACCTCCTCCGGGCGGACGCCGGCCTCGCGGATCCGGTCCAGGACCTCGTTGGCGATCAGCTCGACGCTCAGCCGCAGGCCGTCGCGCAGCTCGCTGGAGACGCCCACCGCGTGCTTGGTCGACTTGTCGAGGAGCGCGGCGAGCGGGTTCTCGCCGCCCTCCTCCGGGGTGCGCAGCGAGTCGGCGCCGAACAGGGCGGCCACCGTGTCGAGTTCGCCGCCCGCCTTGATGTCGTTGCGCTCCAGCGCCGTGTCCAGCGACACCGCCAGGTAGCGGCCCTCGCCCCAGGCGGCCCGGTCGGCGAGGACGACGACACCGCCGACCAGCAGCAGGACGTAACGGGGGGCGTCCTCGCAGGCGAAGAGGAAGGAGGCGAGCTTGGAGCCGGTGGTGAGGGTGTGCCGGCCGTCCAGGCGCAGCTCGTCGAGGAGGCGTCCGGCGCCGTCGGGGTCCAGGGCGTCGTCCGGCTCGGCGGACCAGCCGCAGTCCAGGGCGACGAGGTCCTTTTCCGCGTGGGCGACCGTCACCTCGTGGGACTGGTCGGCGCGGACGACGGTGAGCGTGCCCGGCTTGGCGTCGAAGCCGAGGGCGTGCAGCACCTCCGCGTTGAGCGTGCGGACGCGGTCGCGCCACTCGGGGGCGTCGTACGTCACGGCGTCGTCGCCGGTCGCCGCGTGCTCCTCGTCCATCGTGAAGTAGGAGCGGGCCGCGAAGTAGGGGCGGCGCAGCGCCCGCAGACCCGCGCGCGGGGTGACCGGCAGGGCGCCCTCGGGGCGCTCGGCGCCGACGGCGTCCTCCTCGCGCTGCTTCCACTGGGCGAGCAGACCGGACTTGAGGTCCTTGGGGAGGACCTCGGCGAGGTAGTGCGCGGAGAAGTAGTCGCCGCGGTTGACCAGGGAGTCGAACGTCATCGTGGGAACCTCTGGGTGATCGGTCAGGCGGCGGTGGCGGTGGCCGGGGCGAGGACGGCGAGTACGCGCAGCATCGGGCGGCCGGTGGTGAGGAGGGAGTCCGCGAGGGAGGCGAGGCGTTCGCGGGTGTGGGTGGGCGCGGCGCCGCCGTTCGTCAGCGCCGGCTGCTCCCACGCGCCCAGGCGGGCCTTGTACTCCTCGATGGGCGCCCTGAGTGGTTCGTCCCACGCCTCGCGGTGCTGCTCCAGGAACGCCTCCGCGGTGTCCAGGACGCCGGGGATCGCCTCGGCGAGGCGGGCCGTGTCGTGGGCGAGGCCGGGGTTGGCCATCGTCGGGCCGACCTGGGCGCGGCGCAGCACCGCCACCATGTCGTCGTCGACCTCGCCGTCCGCGGTGACCGCCATCCACTTGACGACGGTCGGGCGGCCGAGGGCGTTGGAGTAGATGCCCTGGACGAGGTAGGTGGGCCGGGACACGTCGGCGGTCAGGACCGGCGCCTCCTGGCGGTCCAGGCGGACCAGGACCTTGTCCGTGAGCCACTCCATGACCGGGTGCAGGTCGGTCAGCAGGGAGATGTCGGGCCAGCTCGACGTCGCCGAGGCGCGGGCGCGCGTGAGGCTGCTGTCGGCGAGCCGACGGTTGAAGGTGACCTTCAGGCGGTCCCGCAGGCCCTGCTCGCGGACGTAGTCCGGGGGCAGCGCCTTGAGGCGGTGGACCAGGTCGGAGGGCGGGACGAAGGAGAGCAGGCCCGTCTCGGGGTCGGTGGACAGGTCGAGCCGGTCGTGGGCGTCCGGGTAGACCTCGCGCAGCGCCTCGTCGAGGAACTCGCGGGCGGAGGCGAACAGCCGGGGCACGTGCGCCCTGGGGACCGTCCCGGTGCCGTCGCCGCCGCCCGCGTCGGAGGCGGCGGCGACGTCGTCCTCCGGTTCGTCGTTCACGGCGCCGAAGAAGTCGGCGAGGAAGTCGTCCACGCCGTCGTCGCCGTCGGCGCCGGAGGCGCGGTCGGCGTCCAGGGACTCGTCCACGGTGCGGCCCCG
Source organism: Streptomyces sp. GDS52 (assembly GCF_052246875.1). NCBI lineage: Bacteria > Bacillati > Actinomycetota > Actinomycetes > Kitasatosporales > Streptomycetaceae > Streptomyces > Streptomyces sp. GDS52. The sequence goes on along the minus strand of NZ_CM125966.1, from coordinate 553,074 downwards.
CAGCAGGTCCTGGATGAGGGACTTCTCCTCGGCCTCCGCCCGGTACAGGCCGGACACCGCCTCGGCCGTGCCCAGCGCCTGGTGGGCCTGCGCCTCGCGCTCCAGCAGGCGCTCCGAGACGAGGGTGTCGTCCTTGGCGCCGTCGACGGAGCTGGTGAGGATCAGCGCCCGGAACTGCGGCTGGTGCGGCTGCCCGTAGCGGTCGATGCGGCCGTTGCGCTGCTCGATGCGGATGAGCGACCAGGGCACGTCGTAGTGGACGAGCTGGTGGCACTGGCGGTGCAGGTTGACGCCCTCGGAGGCGACGTCGCCGGTGAACAGCATGCGTACCGGTGTGTCCGCGAGGCCGAAGTCCTCCACGCACTGCATCTGCTGCTCGTCGGACAGGCCGCCGTGCATGACCCGGGCGGCCTCCTGGGCGGCCTTCCCCTTGAAGCCGAGGGCCCCCGGCACGGTCCGCGCCAGCCACTCCAGGGTCTGCACCCGCTCGGAGAAGACCACGACCCGGGTGTCCGACTTCGGCCCGACGCCGATCTCCCGCAACTGCTCCAGCAGGGCCCCGAGCTTGCCCGAGTCGGCCTCCGTCATGCCCGACGCCAGCTCCAGCAGCCGGTGCAGGGCCGCGCGTTCGGCGGCCGTCGACTCCGGGTCGTCCTTCTTCTCCAGCGTCCTGATGCGCGTGGTGACCGTGGCCTTCAGCGCCGCGTGGGAGGAGAGGAAGGACTTCAGCAGCGTGTACGGGAACAGGGGGACGTCACTGACCGACTTGGAGCCGTCGGACGGCAGCCAGACCGCGGCCAGCTCCTCGAAGACCTTCTCCTCGGCGGGCGTGGCCGTCACCCGGATCGAACGGGAGGGGCCGCGGTCCGCCCACTGGCCCTTCATCTGCTCCCGCACCTCGGGGCTGACCTTGGTGCGGCGGATGAACAGGTGCTTGATGTCCTCGGCGCGGTAGTGCTCCGGGTCGCGGATCGCGGCCGGGTCGAGGAGGGAGATCAGCTCGGCGAAGGAGCGGGCGTCACCGTTGTGCGGGGTCGCGGAGGCCAGCAGGAGGGCGTCCGTGTGCGGGGCGAGCGTGCGGGCGAGCTGGTTGCGCAGGGAGCCCTTGTTGATGAGGTTGTGCGACTCGTCGATGACGACCGCGTCCCAGTTGATGCGCTCCAGGTGGTGCTTGTACTGGTCGGTGTTCTTCAGGGTGTCGATGGAGACGATGACCCGCTTGAAGTACGTGAACGGGTTGCGGCCCGCCGGGATCTCCCGCTGGATCCGCTCGATGCCCACCGAGTCCAGCCGCACCAGCGGGATCGCGAACCGCGTCCACAGCTCGTGCTGGAACTGCTCCAGGACGTGCTGCGGGGTGACGACGAGGATGCGCTCGCCCCGGCCGCGGCGGATCAGCTCGGCGAGGGTCAGGCCGATCTCCAGGGTCTTGCCGAGGCCGACGACGTCCGCGATGAGCAGGCGGGGGCGCAGGTTGCGGCCCGACAGGGCGAGTTGCGCGGGACGCTGCTGGTAGGGGAGGGAGTCCAGGAGGAAGGAGTCCGCGAGCGCGAGGCCGCGCTCGGCCTGCGGCAGCGGCGTCTTGCGCAGGACCGCCTCCAGGAACAGGCGCGAGCGGCGGAAGTTCGGCGAGTCGTCCCGCACCAGGCGGGTGCGCCGCGGGTCGAGCAGTTCGATCCGGTCCAGCCCGGTGAAGAACACGGCCTCCTGGTCGCGCACGAAGTCCGAGGCGCCGACCGCCTCGATCCGGGCGCCGTCGTGCTCGGTCCGCGTCGCGTTGCGGACCAGCCACACCTCGTCCCGTACGAGGATCTGGGCGCCCGGCGGGAACAGGGCGTCCTCGCCGCGCGTCGCGGGGGCGGTACTCAAGTCGGCGGTCACGCGGGGGCCTCCTGGGCGTTCACGTCGGTGGGCTGGGTGCGTCCCGTGGCGGGCGACGGGTGGAGGGCGGCCGGTGGGGCCACCGTCGGACCGGCGGGACGCGGGGTCGGGGGAGGGGAGGGGCGGTGGGGCTCGGTGCGACGGGCGGGCGCGGGGCTCAGAACGGAGCCTTCGCCGCGTACGCGGCACGGAGGCGCGCTGCTGTCTTGCGGGCCTGCACGGAATGCCGCAGCGTGTGCGTCGCCTCCTTGGGCCGCCTGGGCGCCGTGGGCGGGCGGCGGTCCGGTGCCGGCTGCTCACGACGGGAGCCGCCGGAGGGATCCCGCTGGGCGGGAGGGGCGGGAGGCACGGGGCCGGGGGAGTCCTGAACCGTCGGGTCGGCGGGGCCGGGGGCGTCGAGCACGGTGGGGGAGGGCTCCGGCGCATCGAACGGGGCAGGCGTGTCCAGGTCGGCCGGGGTGACCTCCGTGCCCGGGGCGTCGCTCACGGGGGCGGGCCAGGCGGAGAGGGTGGAGGCGTCGGCGGAGGCCGCCTTGTGCCGTTGCCCCGCGGTGTGCGCGGTGAGTCTGCGGCGCGCCTGGGCGATCTTCATGCCCTGGGCCTCGATCACCGAGCGGCACTGCTGCACCACCTCGGTCAGCGACGGCCGGTCCCCGGCGTTCTGGGCGAGCATGCCCGTCAGGAGCGGCACCAGGGCGTCGGGCGCACCGGACAGGTCCGGTGCCGTGTCGGGGTCGGTGACGAGGTGGAACACCATGTACGGGGTCGCCGCCTCGTGCGGATAGTGGCCCGTCGCGGCGAAGAGCAGCAGCGCGCCCAGCGCGTACACGTCCACGGCCGCCGTCAGCGGCTTCACCCCGGCGGCCTGCTCGGGAGCCATGCAGACCGGGGTGCCGACGACCTGGTGGGGGGCGGTGAGGGAACTGCTCGCCTCGGTGAAGGCCGCCAGGCCGAAGTCGATGATCTTCGGGCCGTTCGGTCCGAGCAGGACGTTGGCCGGCTTGAGGTCGCGGTGGAGCAGGCCCTGCGTGTGCACGGCCGACAGCGCCTCGGCGAGGATCGCGCCGAGCGCGGCGGTGAGGACGGACGGCAGCGGTCCGTGCGTCCTCAGGTGCCGGGCGAGGTCCGGGCCGTCCACGTACTCGGTGGCCAGCCATGGTTGTTCCGCTTCCGCGTCGGCGCCCAGGAACGCCGCGAGGCGCGCACCCCAGATGGTCTTGAGCACCTCGATCTCCTGCGCGAACCGCAGCCGGGACACGGAGTCCACGACCGACGGCTTGATCACCTTCACCGCGGCGGGCTCACCACCGGGCGACTCACCCAGGAAGACCTGGCCCATGCCTCCCTGGCCGATCCGGCCGAGGAGCTCGAAGTCGCCCAGTGAGGGCGGGTCCTCGGGGTTCAGAGGCGTGATCTGCACGTGCGTCCTCGACATTCGGTCATGGCGGGCGTCTGATCAGCCGCGATGCGCGCCTGAAGACACGGTAGTGGATGGGGCCGGGACCAGGGACACCGATTGCAGGATGGGGATATCAACGCCTTGAGGTGAGGAGCTCGTGAAGACTCGTGACCGGTGCATGAATGCGGTGATGGTCATCGAATGTCCGTCAATGGGGCGGATTGCCCCGTGGTGCACGGGAGGACGCCTGCCCCGACGGCAGCAACTGCCCGCCCGTGAGCCCGCCCGCCAGCAGCCGTGCCGTCTCCTCCGCCAGCCGGGTCGCCCGCTGCGCCTCCGCCCGCAGTTCGTGGACGCGGCGGAACGCCTCCCCGTACCGCCGTTGCTCCTCCAGCGGCAGCAGCGGTACGCGCAGCCGGCCGGGGCTGACCTGCAGCACCGTGCTGCCGGTGGACGCGCCCGCGATGTTGTCCTCGGCGCCGAGGAACCCGGCCAGGAACCAGGCGTCCAGGCGGGCCGGGTCCGGCCGGAAGAGGTGGACGTGGGGGCCGAGCAGTGCGCCCGCCTCCGCGTCGCCCGCGACCCGGGACATCGGGCCGTCCTTGCTCGCGACCGCCCGTACGAGGACGTCCCCGACGGCGATCACGGGCGCCGCGCCGCTGCGCAGCTCCGCCGGGTCGCCCGTGGGGCCCGAGCCGCGTGAGATGTCCGATCCGGTGAGGACCGCGCGGACGCTCGGCTGCTCCGCGGTGCCGGCTCCTTCTTCCGCGCGGCTCCGGGCCCCCTCCGGCAGGGTCCGCAGCACCGTGAGCGCGCCGCCGCGCGCCAGGTCGGACGCGGTCGCCGTACGCCACTGCCGGGCCGAGTCGCCCGCCGGGTCCCAGCCGTCGTAACCGGCGGCCCGGACGAGGGACTTGGCGGCCTCGAACAGATTCCGGCGCGTCGCGTCGGCCTCCGCCGCCAGCTTCGCCGGGTCCACGTCGGTGCGTGAGGCGCGGACGAGACGGGTCGGCGTCAGGTCCACGGTCTCGTCCAGCAGGTCGACGACATCGACCGCGCGGGCGACGCCGGGCTCGCCCTCGAAGGCGTCCGGGTCCCGGGTGAAGGCGTGCCAGGCGTCCAGCGCCTGTGCGGTGATCCGCTCCCAGTCCAGCGAGGCGGACCGGCTGCCGCCGCGGGTGCGCGGGCCCGTCCGGGCATCCGTCTTCGCACCGGCCGCGGTCTCTGCCGTGTCGACGAAGAGCACCGACTTGCCCGCCGCGCCGCCCGGTTCGGGCCGTCGCAGGACCCAGATCTGCAGGCCCACGTGGAACGGCACCGACGCGCCGACCGGCAGCGCCAGCACCGCGCGCAGGGCGCCGCTGCGGACCAGTTCGGCCCGTACCCGGCGGCCCGAGGCGCGGCCGGCCGTCGCGGGCGGCAGGACCAGGACCGCGTGGCCGCCGGGGGTCAGGTGGGCGAGGGCGTGCTGCACCCAGGCCAGTTCCGACTCGGCGCGGGCCGGTACGCCGTACGCCCAGCGCGGGTCGTACGCCAGCTCGTCGTGCCCCCAGTCCCGGACGCCGAACGGCGGGGTGCACAGCACCGCGTCGGCGTCCAGGCCGGGGAAGGCGTCCGCGCGCAGGCTGTCGGCGGCGCGCACGGTGACCGTGGCCTCGGGCGCCGCGAGCATCAGGCCCACCGCGCTGCGCCGCGCCTGCACGGGGAGCACGTCCTGGCCGTACAGCTCGGTCGCGCCCCGGCGGGCGGCGGCCTCCAGCAGGGTGCCGCTGCCGCAGGCCGGGTCGAGGACGCGGACCGGGGTGCCGGGGACGAGGCGCGCGAGGAGGTCGGCGAGCGGGGCCGGCGTGCCGTACGCGCCGCTCGCCGCGCTCTCCTCCAGCTCCCGTTCCGCGAGCACGCCCAGCGTGGCCGGGCCGCCCTCGTCCCGTACGCACACGTACAGCGCGCGGAGCACGGCGGCGTCGGTGCCGGCGAAGCGCACGGCGCCCGCGCTCGGTACGGCGTCGGCGACGCCCGCCGCGTCGCGCTCGGCGCGCAGGGCGAGTTCCTCGTCCGGGAGCTGTGCCGCGGCCGTGAGCTGCTCCGGGGTGCGGCGGGCCGCCGCCAGGACGAGGAGCAGCAGGTCCGCCGTGCCGCCGTCGTCGCCGTCCGTGCTCGGGGGGTTGAGGCGGAGGGTCGTGCGCAGTTCCTCGGCCGGGCTGGCCGCCGAGGCGTGGCCGCGCGAGGCGAGCCAGGCCCTGACCGTCTCCAGGTCGTACAGGGGGCTGCTCTCCGTGCCGCCGGACGGGTCGGGGAAGTCGTCGTACCGGCGACGCCAGTTGCTGACGGTGGCGCGCGTGACCCCGGCGATGCGGGAGATCTCGGCGGCGGTCACCTGCGCGGACGGCTGCTGGGGCATGACGGAAGACCTGGACCTCTCGTAGCGGACGTCAACAACCTACAGCACCCGTCAAGTCAGGTGTGATGTTTGACAATGCTTTCCCGGCTCTGCTTCTCTGGTGACGCTTCCGCAGGGAGTGCTGCCGTGCAGCCCGGCCGCACGGTCCGTGCTTCCTGCGTGATCTCTCGCGTCCCACGCCTGTCCGAAACTCCGGGGGAGTCACCATGCGCCTGACCATGCCGACAGGTGTCGTCGAAGGAACCCAGCTCACCGTGATGCCGTTCCGCGACGACGCCGTCGTCGGGACGATGTCCGTGCCCGCGCTCGTCCAGCTCGTACCGTCACCGCGCGCCGAGGAGGACCCCAGGAGGCTGAAGGCCGCCTCCGGCCTGGTGCGCCGGCACGCCGAACTGCGGGCCACCGTGCAGCGCACGCTGAAGTCCTCGCAGAAGGGCAAGAACGTCACGCCGTACGCCGAGTACATCGCCGCCGGCCTCAAGGGCGAACTCGGCGCCGCCTGGTCCACCCCGCCGGTCACGCTCTGGCACGCCGGACCGCTCGCCGCGCTCAGCGACGAACTCGTCCCCGGCAGCGGCCTGCGCACCCTCACCGTCGCACCCGGCACGATGGTCGTCGCCATCGACGGCGAGACCCAGACCACCGCCTGGCACGACCTCTACGACGACCCCGAGGCGTACGGCCTGACGTACCCCGAACTCGCCCAGGTGCGCCTGCCGTTCGAGATGTACATCGACCTCGCCCCGGCCGACGCGCGGCAGATCTTCTACGACCGCAACGTGCAGGGCGTCGCCGTCGCCAAGAACCTGGCGATGTCCATGGACCAGCGCGACTTCGGCACCCGGCTCGCCCACCTCGTCGCCGACTCCGTACGCGTCGACGTGGACGGGCAGCGGGTACCGTTCGCGCGGCTCGTCAACGCCACCAAGCGGCAGGTGTCGGCCGGCGACCGCGAGGTCGTCACGCTCTCCGCACTGCGCGCCCTCGTCGTCGCCACGCTCTACGGACGCGCCGGACTCCAGCGGTCCGCCGAGTCGGTGCACGAGGACGAACTGCCGGGCGGCAGCCGGTCCGTGCAGGTGGAGGCCGCCGTCGTCCCGGTGCTCGGCCGGCTGATCGACCGCTACGCGCAGCACCTGACCGACCGCAGCGCCCTCACGGCACCCGCCGTCCTCGCCGGGCTGGGGATCGCCGTCCACCACACGATGCCGTGGACCGAATCGGCCTCCGCGTTCCGCGTGGAGGACCTGATCCGCCTCCTCGACGACGTCCACTGGGAGCGCGAGGCGAAGTACTGGGACGGCATCGCCGCCAAGACCGGCACCTCGGGACGCCTCAACTTCAGCGGCGGGGTGAAGGACTCGGGCGGCCGGGTCGCCGACGCGATCCTCTACCCGGCGACCGAGGCGGGCCGCAAGATCCGGGGCCGCTGAACCCGGGCACCACGCCCACGCGCCTCTCGACTCCACCTCATCCCGCATCGCGATCCCACGCACGCATCACACGCATGCGCGCATCGCGATCCCACGCACGCATCGTGATCCCACGCACGCATCACACGGAAACGGAGCATGACCATGTCCTTCCAGCAGCCTTTCCACTCCCCCTCTCCGCAGCCCGGGCCCGGCACCCAGGGCCCCTTTGGCCTCGGCACCCCCACCGGCCCGGCGCGGCCCCCGAAGCAGCGCGGCCGGTGGCTGAAGTACGGGGCGGTCGCCTTCGTCTCCCTGTTCATCGGGGTCGGCATCGGAAGCAGCGGCGACGGCACGGCGGCAGCGGACACGACAGCCGCCGACACCAAGTCGGAGCCGAGGCCGACGGTCACCGTCACCGAAACCGCCAAGGCCAACGGCGGCGGTGACGCCAAGCCCGCCCCCGCCCCCACCGTCACCGAGACCAAGACGGTCACCGCCAAGCCGAAGAAGACCAAGGCGCCGGGCCCGGCGACCAGCTTCTCGGGAGAGGGCGAGTACGTCGTCGGCGAGGACATCAAGGCCGGCACGTACAAGACGGCCGGGGCCGACGGCGACTTCGGCTGCTACTGGGAACGGGCCAAGGACGCCAGCGGCGAGTTCGGCTCCATCATCGCCAACAACAACCTGAACGGCCTGGGCCGGGTGACCCTCAACACCGGCGAGTACTTCAAGACCAACCGGTGCCAGGAGTGGAAGAGGGTGGGCTGAGCCGGTGGAGGGTCCACCCCTCCAGGTTGTCGAAGTCCTTCTCGGCGGCCAGGAGTTGGCCGACATAAGGGTGTTCTCCGACAGGGTCGGAAACCGGGGCGCGGCGGACTGCCCTGCCATGTGATGATCTTGCCGGTGCGCCGGGGCTGCCGGCGCGTCAGTCGCGTTACCACACCCTTGGGGGGTAGCAATGAGACTGTTGTTCTCCGCTGGACGCCCGGTACGGCTCAGATCCGGCGCCGCCGTGGTGGCGGCGGCCGGCCTGCTGACCGCCGGCCTCGCCGCGCCCGCGTTCGCCGACGACGACCCGCCGCAGACCGACCAGTTGTGGATCAACAAGCCGTACGAGCAGACGCTGCCGCTCGGCACCGACGGCGGCCAGCCGCAGTCCCGCACTCTCCGCGTCGGCCTCTCCCACGACAACGAGAACTTCACGGTGACCGACGGCAGGCTCACCGTCGACGTCTCCGACCTCACCGGGGTCGCCGAGGTGACCTGGCCCGACACCTGCACGCCGAGCGGCACGAGTGCGGTGTGCGACGTTCCCGTGGTGCCCACGATCGGGAGCGACTACAAGCACCAGGTGTTGCTGACGGTGCGCGCGGCCGACGGCGCCGAAGTCGGCGCACAGGGCAGGATCACCTACGAGGCGACGGCCACCGGCGGCCCCGACGGCACGCTCACCGCGCCGCACGAGAGCTTCGACACCACGCTCACCGTCGGCGCCGGGCCCGACCTCGCCATCGACCCCGTCGCCGACATCGAGGCCGGCCGGCCCGGCGACGAGCGGACGATCCCGTTCAGGATCACCAACAACGGCAACGAGAGCGCGAACGGGTTCACCGTCAAGCTGCACGCCTCGTACGGCCTGACGGATCTGACCCGGTACGACGCCTGCACCTACACCACGACGGACGGCAACGACTACGCACCGTCGAACAGGGCAGTCTGCACGTTCGACCAGGTGCTGGCGCCGGGCGACTCCTTCGAACTGCCCGAACCGCTGACGGTGCGACTCGCCCCGCACGCGCTGAACGAGCGGCTCGACATCGACGTCGAGCCGGGCGACGGTGCCCAGGACATCGACTCCGAGAACGACTACACGATCCTCCAGATCGGCGCGGAAAACACCGCGGACTTCTCCGTGACCGGTGACACAGTCTCCAGCACGGCGGGCGAGACGGTCACGGCCGAGCTCACGTTCAAGAACAACGGCCCGGCCTGGCTCGGCAACCTCGGCTCCGGCGACCCGGTCGCCAAGGTCCGGCTGGTCGTGCCCGAGGGCACCGAGGTCACCGGCGTGCCGTCCGGCTGCTCCCCCCGCACCCTCGACGGCGGCTACTACCCGAAGCGTACGGGCGCCCCGCGCTACGACTGCAACCTGCGGTACTGGGTGCTGGAGGACACCCGGCACACGTTCGCGTTCTCCGTGCACATCGACACCGTGGTGCCCGGCGCGACCGGTGCCGTGAGCATCCACCCTTCGTACGGCGAGTTCGGCGAGTACCCCTTCGCCTTCGACCCGGACCTCGCGAACAACACGGCGGTCCTGGCCGTCAACTGACCGGCCCGCGGGTTCGGGGCAGCCGTTCGAGCGGCCGCCCCGAACCCGCGCCCTGTGGGGTGCCGACCGCCGCCGCAAGGTGCCGCCGACACCACTCCGACCCTGATCGACAGCCATCGGGATGACCGGCTTTCACCGGCCGGGTGTTTCAGTACAACCACCCCGGCGGCCGGGCCGTGTACGGCTCGAAGGTCACACGCTGACCGTGGCCAACACCGGGCCCACCGTGTCCGCCGACCGGATACCGGACCTCTTCGGGCCCTTCCGCCGCCGTACCCAGGACCGTGTCGGCACCACCGGCCGCGGACTCGGTCTCGCCATCGTCCGCTCCATCGCCGAGGCCCACGGAACCGAGGCAACGACCGAACCCGGCCGAACCCGGCCGACCGGGCGGTCTCCCCGGCACCGCCCGCTTCCCCTGACGCATGACGTGGCCCGCGCCGATGCGGCCCGGCCGCATGCCCGACTGCTCGATCCGTGCGGTGAGTGGTGATGCGCGCCTCGCGTCTCCCTCTTTCCAACGTTGCACGGACTCTTCAGATGTAGACCCGCCCATGGCAGTCTGAGCCGAGAACCTCTGGCGGACAACGCTGTCAGGCGCGGTCCGTCAGACGCTCGGGCAGCCCTGTCGACTCGTTCTCGCAGAGGAGCACTCGCATGGCCCTCGATCGTCGGCGGCTTCTTCACAGCGGCGCAGCGGCCCTGGGCGCGGTGGCCCTGAGCGGTGCGGTGCCGCCCGGCGCGGCCACGTCGGCGGGTGCGGTCGGCAGTCCTGCGGGCGGGGCGCCCGCAGGCGGCAAGGGGGCGAGCGCGTCTCCGCTGTATCCGGTGGTGGGTCCCGGAACGGCCTTCCTGGACCACCGGTCACTGCTGGGGGACCTGCCGGAGGCCGAGTGGTACGAGGCGAACATCCCCTTCGTCGACCTGCCCGACGCCGCCATCCGGGACACCTACTACTACCGGTGGCGCGTGATCAAGCACGCCCTGAAGTACACCGGGCCCAGGGAAGGTTGGATCCTCTCGGAGTTCCTGGGCCCGGTCGGCTACTCCGCGCCGCACGGCGGGATCAACGCCGCCGCCGCTCACCACATCCGCGAGGCACGCTGGCTGCGCGACCACCGCTACCTCGACGACTACATCGGCTACTGGCTGCGCGGCAGCGGCTCGGGACCCAAACCGGCCACGGACTTCCTCAACAAGAACACCACCGACTGGGCGCACCAGTACTCCTTCTGGATCGCGGACGCCGTGGTGGCCCGGGCGTCGACCGACGGCAGATGGGAGCAGGCCCTGGGTCTGCTCGACGAATTGGAACGCCAATGGGGGCGCTGGGCCCCGCAGTTCGACGACGAAGTCGGCCTCTACTGGCAGACACCGGTGTGGGACGCGATGGAGTACACCGCGAGCTCCTACCAGAGCGACGACCCGTACCACGGTGGTGAGGGGTTCCGCCCCACTCTCAACGCCTACCAGTACGGCGACGCCAAGGCGATCGCCGCACTCCTGCGGCGCCGCGGCCACCGGGGCGACGAGGCGAAGGCCGACCGCTACGACGAGCGGGCCCGTGCCCTGCGGGCGCAGCAGGAGCGCTGGCTGTGGGACGAAAAGCACCAGTTCTACAAGCACGTCATGCGGGACGGGAATCCCGAGCGGCGCAGGCTCGCCGACCGCGAGCAGATCGGCTTCCTGCCCTGGTACTTCCACATGGCTCCGGCGGACAACGCCGCAGCATGGGCCCAACTGCGCGATCCCGAGGGGTTCTCCGCGCCCTTCGGTCCCACCACGGTCGAGCGGCGCAGCCCGTGGTTCATGCACCAGGCGCTCGAGGGCTGCTGCCGCTGGAACGGTCCGAGCTGGCCGTTCGCCACCAGTCAGACGCTCACCGCCCTGGCCAACCTCCTCATCGACTACCCCGCCCAGTCCCACGTCGACCGCGCCGACTACTACGCCGTGCTCCGCGCCTATGCCCTGACCCATCGCAAGGACGGCAAGCCGTATGTCGCCGAGGCGCACCACCCCGACGAGGACCGCTGGATCTACGACGGCCGAGGGCACAGTGAGGACTACAACCACTCCACCTTCAACGACCTGGTCCTGTCGGGGCTGTTCGGGATCCGTTCCCAGTCCGACGCCACTGTTTCCCTCGCGCCGCTGGTGCCGCGCGAATGGGATCACTTCGCCGTGGAGAACCTCCCCTACCACGGCCACAACCTCAGCGTGCTCTTCGACCGCAGCGGCCGGCACTACGGACACGGAGCCGGCCTGAGCGTCTGGCTGGACGGCCGGCGCATCCACCGGCAGGACGACCTGGAGCCGGTGACGCTCACCATCGGCAGGGCCAGACAGCACACCCTGCCCCGCGAGGTCGACGACCTGGCCAACGTCGAGCAGAAGGGCCATCCCCTCGCGAGTGCCTCGTACACGTTCCACCTCGACAGCCCGGCCAAGGCCATCGACGGACAGGACCTTCACCTCGACACACCGTCATCGCGGTGGACCAACTACGGCAGTCCCCACGCGGACGACTGGCTCGCCGTGGACTTCGGCGTCCCCACGCCCGTGTCGGACCTGCGGATCTCCTTCTACGACGACGGCGGCGGAGTCCGCACCCCCGACTCCTACGAACTCCACCACCTCGGCCAGGACGGCGGATGGCATCCCCTGCCCGGCCAACTCCGCACCCCGCAGGCCCCCCGGCCGGGAACCCTCAACCGGATCCTCCTGGAGAGGGCCGTCACCACCACCGCCCTCAGACTCACCGCCACACGTACCTCGGGCGGCGCCGTGGGAGTCGCCGCCTGGCAGTCATGGCGGACGGAAGACCCCCGGCTCACCCTCACCGTCGAGACACCGTCGAACGGCCTCGTCCCCGTGGAGCCGGGCAGGGCCGTGAAGGTCACCACCACCGTCACGGCGATAGCCACCACAGTCGTCAGCCCGCACCTGCTCGTCCCCGACAACTGGAAAGCCCTTCCCCAGCACACGATCCGCCCCACCGCTCTCCGGGCGGGAAAGACGCTGCACACGCACTGGCTGGTGACAGCCCCCACCGACCTACCCCACCAACTACCGCAGTCCTTACGTCTGTTGGTCCGGTCCCGGGGCGAGAGGGCGGAGCAGTTCGTCACCAGCGTCGTCGCCCAGGCACAGTCCGGCTGACGCGACCACCGCAGGGTCAGGGGCAGGGCAGGAGGGTCGTCGGGCCGGGGGTGAAGTCCGGGTCGATCTGGGAGGACAGGTTCTCGCCGGTGCGGGCGTCGGCCCAGGAGTGGGCGTTGCGGAGGTGGAACTCGACGGCGTGGCGGTGGAGGCGGTCCCAGTCGCGGGGGTGGGAGTCGACGGCCTTGCACAGGACGGTCAGGGCGTGGCGGTTGTGGGGTTCCAGGGCGCTCAGGGGGTCCGAGGCGTCCGGGGTGTTCGGGGTGGCGGGGCTCGGGGGTGGGGTTCTGCCCTGTTCCGCGGCTCGGACCCAGTCCGAGTGCACGAGGTGGGTCAGGAGGTCGTCGCCCACCTGGTTCTTGAGGAAGAGGAGGTCGTCCTCGCAGGTCACCTTGTTGCCGACGACCGCGATACGGATGCCGAACTCGCGGGCGTGGTCCCGGTACTGGCGGTAGACGGAGACGCCCTTGCGGGTGGGTTCGGCGACCAGGAAGGTGAGGTCGAAGCGGGTGAACAGGCCGGAGGCGAAGGCGTCGGCGCCCGCGGTCATGTCGACCACCACGTATTCGCCGGGGCCGTCGACCAGGTGGCCCAGGTACAGCTCCACCGCGCCGAGCTTGGAGTGGTAGCAGGCCACGCCCAGGTCGCTGTCGTCGAACTGACCCGTCGCCATCAGCGGGACACCGCCGGCCCGGACGACGTGCCGCGCGTGCAGTTCGTCGTCGCCCAGCAGGCGCAGGAGGCGTGAACCGCGGCCGGGCGGGGTCGTCTTGATCATCGACTCGGTGGAGGTGATGCGGGGGTTGGTGCCGCGCAGGTAGGTCTTGATGTCGTGCAGGCGCGGGCCCAGGGGAGGGGGCGTCACCGGGGTGTTCTCGGCGGGGGCGAGGGCCTCGGCCAGGTGCTGGTTGATGTCGCCGTCGACGGCGAGGACCGGGGCGCCGGTGCTCGCCAGGTGACGGGAGAAGAGGGCGGACAGCGTCGTCTTGCCGCTGCCGCCCTTGCCGACGAACGCGATCCTCATCGGCACTCCACCGTCTTGAAAACGAATGTCATGTCGGTAGGTTCAGGGGCGGGCTCGGGTGGTGTCAAACACTTCGGGGCGTGTCGGCGCCACCTCATGCTTACGGGTCGAGGAGGTGTCACCCCGCGACGAGTTCGCGTACCGGCTGTTCGGCGCGGGCGGCGGGCCGCAGCCGCGAGGTGCGCCACAGCCACAGGACGTCGCGGCCGAACGACCACAGCAGCAGGCCCAGGGCCAGCGCCACCACCCCGACGTTGACCAGGTGCGGCAGCAGGTCCGCGGCCGCCACCAGCAGGAGGACGCCCTGCAGCGCGGCCACCGTCTTGCGGGCCGTGCTCGGCGGGAGGGCGGCGTTCAGCCACGGCCACACCCGGGCCGCGGCGACGAAGACGTACCGCATGACGCCGATCAGCAGCACCCAGGGGCCCATCGCCATCGACACGTACACGCTCAGCACCAGGATGAGGAACGCGTCGACCTCCATGTCGAAACGGGCGCCCAGCGCGGTCGACGTGCCGGTCCTGCGGGCCACCTTGCCGTCCACCCCGTCGAGGACGAGGGCCACGGCGGTCAGGCCGACGAAGAGGGAGACGGGCGGAGTGTCCTGGAAGGAGTCGGCGACCAGCGCGGTCACCCCGCCCACCAGGATCGCCCGGCCGAGCGTCACCCGGTTGGCCGGGCCGAACGAGCGCGGCCGGGACCGGTGCAGGGCCCGGGAGAGCACCGCCCAGGTGGCGATCGCGAACGCGAGGCCGGTCAGCCAGCCCGCCGGGCCCATGCCGATCGCCGTACCGAGAAGCGCCAGCAGCAGGACCTGCAGGCCCGCCCCCACGGCGGTCTCCTGCTGCAGGAGCCTCGCGTCGTAACTGTTGTTCAGGGCCACCGAACACCCTCCGGCCGTGTGACAGAGTCGATCAACGCCGCTACCTTGTGCGCGGCCTGTGCACCACTCGGTACGGGTGCAACTTGCCGTTCGTTCAGGAGGAATTCGATGAACCACACCGCGCGTGCCTTCTGGCTCGCCTCGCCCGGCCGAGGTGAGATCCGCGAGACCGCCCTGCCCACTCCCGGCGAGGACGAGGTACTGGTGCGCTCGCTGTACTCCGGGGTGAGCCGCGGCACGGAGACCCTCGTCTTCCGCGGCGGGGTGCCCGAGAGCCAGCACACGGCGATGCGCGCGCCGTTCCAGGAGGGCGACTTCCCGGGGCCGGTGAAGTACGGCTACCTCAACGTGGGCGTGGTGGAGGAGGGGCCGGCGGCACTCGTCGGGCGCACGGTCTTCTGCCTCTACCCGCACCAGACCCGCTACGTCGTCCCGGCGAGCGCCGTGACCCCCGTGCCCGACCAGGTGCCCGCCGGCCGGGCCGTGCTGGCCGGCACCGTGGAGACCGCCGTCAACGCCCTGTGGGACGCGGCGCCGCTGATCGGCGACCGGATCGCCGTCGTCGGCGGCGGCATGGTCGGCAGCTCGGTGGCCGCGCTGCTGGCCCGTTTCCCCGGCGTGCGCGTCCAGCTCGTCGACGCCGACCCCGCGCGCGCCGAGACCGCCGAGGCCCTCGGCGTCGGCTTCGCACGGCCCGAGGACGCCCTGGGCGACTGCGACCTGGTGGTGCACGCCAGCGCCACCGAGCAGGGGCTCACCCGGGCACTCGAACTGCTCGGCGCCGAGGGCACGGTGATCGAACTGAGCTGGTACGGCGACCGGAAGGTGAGCCTCCCGCTGGGCGAGGCCTTCCACTCCCGGCGGCTCACCGTCCGCAGCAGCCAGGTCGGCACGGTCTCCCCGGCCCGCCCCGGCCGCAGCTACGCCGACCGGCTCACCCTCGCCCTCGACCTGCTGGCCGACCCCGCGCTCGACGCGCTGATCACCGGCGAGTCCGCGTTCGAGGAGCTGCCCGGCGTCATGCCCCGCCTCGCCTCCGGCGAGATCCCGGCCCTGTGCCACCTCGTCCGCTACGACCACGTCACGCCCTGACCGAAGGGCCACCGTCTGACCTGAGAAAAGACGGACCGGAGGCTGAACGCCGCACGGCGGACGGCCGTACTACACGACATCCCCGGCGGCGATCGGCCGGGGAGCAGACGCGCCGCACCTGGAGGGTCGTCCGTTGTTCAGCATCACCGTCCGCGATCACATCATGATCGCCCACAGCTTCCATGGCGAGGTCTTCGGACCGGCCCAGCGCCTGCACGGGGCCACGTTCCTCGTGGACGCCACGTTCCGGCGCGAACAGTTGGACGAGGACAACCTCGTCGTCGACATCGGCCTCGCGACGCAGGAACTCGGTGCCGTCGTCGGCGAGCTGAACTACCGCAACCTCGACAACGAACCCGACTTCGCGGGGACCAACACCTCCACGGAGTTCCTGGCCAAGATCGTCGCCGACCGGCTGGCCGAGCGCATCCACAAGGGCGCGCTGGGCGAGAACGCCAAGGGCATCAAGGGGCTCACGGTCACCCTGCACGAGTCGCACATCGCCTGGGCGAGTTACGAGCGTGAGCTGTGAACGACGCCACCGCCACCGTGACAGACACCGCCACCGTGACCGACACCGCCACTGTCACCGTGACCGACCCGGCCACCCGGCGGGCCCGCCTGGACTACGTCCCCCAGCAGGCCTCCTTCCCGGGGAACGGAGGGATCATCCCCATGTCCCTGCGCTCCGTGCACTTCCTGATGCCGGGCGGCGTCGACGACCCGGCCGCACCGAGCGGCGGCAACGCCTACGACCGGCGCGTCTGCCTGGACCTGCCCGGCTTCGGCTGGCAGGTGCAGCGGCACGCCGTCGCCGGTGACTGGCCCCGCCCGGACGCCGCCGCCCGCACCGCGCTCGCCCGCACGCTGCGCGAACTGCCCGACGACGCCGTCGTCCTGCTGGACGGACTGGTCGCCTGCGGGGTCCCCGAGATCATCGTCCCGGAGGCGGAACGGCTGCGGATGGCCGTCCTCGTGCACCTCCCGCTCGGCGACGAGACCGGGCTCGACCCGGCGGTCGCCGCCGACCTGGACGCCCGCGAGCGTACGGTGCTGCGCGCGGTGCCGGCCGTCATCGCCACCAGCGACTGGGCGGTACGCCGCCTCGTCTCCCACCACGGGCTCGCACCCGACCGCGTCCACGTCGCCGCTCCCGGCGCCGACATCGCACCCCTGGCCTCCGGCACCGACGGCGTCTCCCGGCTGCTGTGCGTCGCCGCCCTCACCCCGCGCAAGGGCCAGCACCGGCTGGTCGAGGCGCTGGCGGCGGTGTCCGACCTGCCGTGGAGCTGCGCGCTGGTCGGCGGGCTCGGCCACGACCCCGAGTACGTCGCCCATCTGCGGTCCCTGATCGGCCGGTACGGCCTCCAGGACCGGCTGGAGCTGGCGGGAGCGAAATCCGGCGCCGAACTCGACGCCAGTTACGCCACCGCCGACCTGATGGTCCTCACCTCGTACGCCGAGACGTACGGCATGGCCGTCACCGAGGCGCTGGCGCGCGGCATCCCGGTGCTGGCCACCGATGTCGGCGGCCTGCCCGAGGCGGTCGGCCGCGCCCCCGACGGCGGGGTGCCCGGCATCCTCGTACCGCCGGAGAACCCCGCCGCCATCGCCGTCGAGCTCCGCGGCTGGTTCGGCGAGGCGGACGTCCGCCGCCGGCTGAAGGCGGCCGCCCGCGGCCGGCGTGCCGCCCTCGGCGGCTGGGCGAGCACCGCACAGAGCCTGGCGGCGGTACTGCGCCGGCTTCCGACCGACTCCCGGAGGGCCGCATGACCAGCCCGTCAACCACGCAGACCACGCAGACGGCGCAGCCGGCCCAGGCGGTCCAAGCGGCACCGGCCGGACCGGGCGGCCCCGCCGCCCGGCAGTCCGTCATCCCCGGGGCCGGCCCCGCGCTCCGTCCCGGGGAACGGGACACCCTCCGGCTGCGGGAGGCCGCCACCGCCGCCACCGAGGAACCTCCCCGGTACGCGCCCGAGTGGCTCCAACTGCGTGAGCCCGCCGACGCCTCCGCACGCGCCCACGACCTGCTCGACCCGCTGCGCATCCGGCTCGCCAACCTGCCGCAGCGGGCCGGCGGTTTCGTCGTCCACGACATCGGCTGCGGCACCGGCTCCATGGGCCGCTGGCTCGCGCCCCGGCTGGACGGCGCCCAGCACTGGATCCTGCACGACCGGGACCCCTACCTCCTGCACTTCGCCGCCGTCGCCTCCCCGCGGTCCGCCGCCGACGGCAGCCGCGTCAGCGTGGAGACCCGGCGCGGCGACGTCGCCCGGCTCACCCCGGAGGCCCTGGCCGGCGCCTCCCTGGTGACCGCGTCCGCACTGCTCGACGTCCTCACCCGCGAGGACGTCGACGCCCTCGCCGCCGCCTGCGCCGGAGCCGGCTGCCCGGCGCTGCTCACGCTCTCGGTGGCCGGACGCGTCGAACTGACCGCGCCGCACCCGCTGGACCAGGAGATCGCCGAGGCGTTCAACGCCCACCAGCGCCGGGACGGACTGCTCGGCCCGGACGCGGCCACCGTCGCCGCGGAGGCCTTCGCCGCACACGGCGCGACCGTACGGCTCGACCCGAGCCCCTGGCGGCTCGGCCCCGGGCAGGCCGAACTGACCGCGCAGTGGCTGCGGGGCTGGGTCGGCGCGGCGGTCGAGGAACGCCCCGAACTGGCGGAGCCCGCGGGCCGTTACCTGACCGAGCGTCTGGAGGCCTGCGCGGCGGGCGAACTGCGGGTCGTCGTCCACCACCACGACCTGCTCGCCCTGTGCCGGCCGTCGGGCGCCGCGGCGTGAGTGCCCGGACGGTGGAGACACCGGTCCTGGACACCCCGGTACCGCGCCCCGGCAGCGCCCCGCGCGCTCTCCTCGCCCGACTGGGCACCCCCGCCGTGCGCACCCGCCTCGGCAGCGCCGCTGGCGTCCTCATCCTCACCGTCCTGCTGTGGCGCCTGGGCACCGGTGTCCTCCTCGACGGGCTGCGCCGGATCGACGGGCCCGCCGTGCTGGCGGCGCTCGGGATCGGGCTGGTGACCACGGTGTTCAGCGCCTGGCGCTGGGCCCTGGTGGCCCGGGGCCTGAGGATCCGGCTGCCGCTCGGCCCGGCCGTCGCCGACTACTACCGCGCCCTGTTCCTGAACGCGGCCCTGCCCGGTGGCGTCCTCGGCGACGTCCACCGCGCGGTGCGCCACGGGCAGAGCACCGGTGACCTGGGTCGCGGGGTGCGGTCCGTGGTGCTGGAGCGGGCCGCGGGACAGCTGGCGCTGTTCGCCGCCGGGGCCGTGATGCTGCTGACCATGCCGTCCCCGGTCCGGGACGACATGCGCCAGGCCGTCCCGCTGGTGGGCCTGGCCGCACTCGGCGCCTGCGCCGTCGTCCTCGCCCTGCGGATGAACCGGCCGGCGTCCGCACGCCGGGACCGGGCGCCGCGGCGGTTGCTCGCCGAGGCCCGCGAGGGGCTGCTGTCCCGGCGCAACGGACCGGGCGTGCTGCTCGCCTCCCTCGTCGTGCTCGCCGGATACCTGGCGATGTTCGTCCTCGCCGCCCGCGTCGCCGGAGTCGGCGCGGCGGTCACCGAGCTGCTGCCGCTGGGCGTACTGGCGCTGCTCGCCATGGCGCTTCCGCTGAACGTCGGCGGCTGGGGCCCCCGGGAGGGCGTCGCCGCCTGGGCGTTCGGCGCCGCGGGACTGGGCGCGGGCCGGGGACTGGCCGTCGCCGTGGTCTACGGGGTGCTCAGCCTCGTGGCGAGCCTGCCCGGGGTGATCGTGCTCCTCGCCCGCTGGTACACGGGACTGCGCGCCGGGCGCCGGACGGCCACCACCGCCGCCGTCCCCGGCGCCCGGAAGCACACGGCCTACGCGCCGTCGGTGCCGTCGCCCAGCGCGCCGGCCGCAGCGGTGGCGTCCGCCGCCTCCGTCGCGGTGCTTTCGGAGGTGAGCATCGAGAAATACGCGCCGAAGGAATCCACGAGGCTCACCAGAAGCTCTCTGCCCTTTTCCGCGGAGCCCAGTGAAGGGCGTCCGATGACACCGGAATCGGTATAGGCGGCCATTCCCAGAGTGAGCAACCGGCGCCGGTCGTCGGCGACGTGATCGGAGGTCTGGTAACCGGTACGGAGCAATTCGGGATGAGTGTGCAGAAGGACGGAGGTCTCGATTTCCCCCGCGTGCATGTCGGTGAGCAGCGAGGTGACCACGCCGGCGTGCCGGCGCGCGGTCTCCCAGTCCTCCGGCGCCGGGAACAGCGCCATGTGCTCGCCGCGGGCGGAGGATTCCTGAACGACGTTGCCGAGTACGTAGTTCCCGCCGTGCCCGTTGACCAGCACCAGGGTGTCCACACCGGACCGGCGCAGCGAGTCGGCGATGTCCCGCACCACCGCGTGGAGGGTCACGGAGGAGATGGAGACGGTTCCCGGCCAGGCCGCGTGCTCGTGCGAGCACGAGATCGTCACCGGAGGGAGGAGATGCACCGGGTACGCGTCGGCGATCTCCCCGGCGATGGCACACGCCATCAGGGTGTCGGTCACCAGCGGCAGGAACGGGCCGTGCTGCTCGAAACTCCCGACGGGAAGGACCGCGATCTGCCGTGAGACGCCGGCCCCCCGATTCCGTACATCTTCTGTAGTATCCGCCGGCAACAGACCGTGGACCGGGCCGTATGCCGCCGACCGCTTTTGTGAACCACTCATGCCCTCACGGCCTTTCGTCTCTGCTTAGGAACTCGAGAATCATGACAGAAAACATAGGCGTACTCGCCAAGAAGTCACCCCAGCAGACCGGTGTGGAACGTGTCGTGAATGCGCCGTTGCCCACCGTGTACGGAAAGTTCCAGGCGGTCGGCTACCTCGACCACGACCGCGGTGACGAGCAAGTCGCCCTGGTCCACGGCGACATCGGCACGGACCGGGTCCTCACCCGGCTGCACTCGGAGTGCCTGACCGGCGACGCGTTCGGCTCCCAGCACTGCGAGTGCGGCGACCAGCTCGCCGCCGCACTGCGTGCGGTGGCCGCCGAAGGGGCCGGTGTCGTCCTCTACTTGAGAGGGCACGAGGGCCGCGGCATCGGCCTGCTGGCGAAGCTGCGCGCGATGGCCCTGCAGGCGGAGGGCCTGGACACCGTCGAGGCGAACCTCGCCCTCGGCCTGCCGGTGGACGCCCGCGACTACGGTGTCGCCGCCGGCATGCTCCAGGACCTGGGCGTACGGTCGGTGCGGCTGATGTCCAACAACCCCCGCAAGCACGAGGCGTTGGTACGGCACGGTGTCCAGGTCGCCGAGCAGGTGCCGCTGTTGATACCGCCGTGCGAGAGCAACATCACCTACCTGCGGACCAAGCGGGAACGCCTCGACCACGACCTGCCCCACCTGGACGCGGTGGCGCACTGGTCCTGACGGCCCGCCGGCCCCGGCGACCCCGGCGGCGGACCGGCGTCCGGACGGCCGGCGTTCAGCCGGTCACGGCCTCGTGCACCAGCCGCCTGAGGTCCGGGAAGACCGAGTGGGAGGACCGGGGCCGCACCTGCGTGTAGAACTGCACGGTCAGGTCGCGGCCCGGGTCGACCCAGAACGCGGTGGTGGCGACCCCGGTCCAGCCGTACGTGCCGAGGCCGGACGGGGCCCGCGTACGGGACGGGTCGACGACGACGGAGACCCCGAGGCCGAAGCCGACACCCTCGTTGCCGGGCTCGTCGTGGGCCGGTCGGCTGCCGAAGGCGCGCAGATCGGCGCCGTCGGGAAGGTGGTTGCGGGTCATCAGGTCCACCGTGTCCGGGGCGAGCAGCCGGACACCGTCCAGTTCGCCCCGCCGGCGCAGCAGTTCCATGAAGCGGTGCATGTCGTGGGCGGAGGCCGCCAGCCCTCCGCTGCCGGACAGGAACCGGGGACGGCCCCGCAGCGGCAGCCCCTCGACGGGCTCGATGCCGCCGGTGTCCGTCTCGCCGTACAACTCCGCGAGCCGCCCCGCCTGTTCGTCACCGACCTGGAAACCGGCGTCCGCCATTCCCAGCGGGCCGAAGATCCGCTCGGCGAAGAAGACGTCGAGCGGCTGCCCGGACACCACCTCGACGATCCGCCCCAGCACGTTGGAGGCGACCGAGTAGTTCCACTGCGTCCCCGGATCGAACTGCAGCGGCAGACCGGCGTACACGTCGACCGTCCGGGCGAGGTCCGCACCCGGCGCCACCGACGAGTCCAGCCCGGCCTCGCGGTACAGCGCGTCCACCGGATGGGCGTGGTAGAAGGCGAACGTCAGCCCGGCGGTGTGGGTCATCAGATGCCGTACGAGCAGGGGGCCGGCCGCGGGACGCGTGCGCATCCCGGCACCGGAGCCGCTCTCGTACACCCGCGGTGCGGCGAACGCCGGCAGGTGACGGCCGACCGGATCGTCCAGCGACAGCCGGCCCTCCTCCACGAGGAGCAGCGCGGCGACGGCGGTCACCGGCTTGGTCATGGAGTAGATCCGCCACAGCGTGTCGCTCTCCACCGGCAGCCCGGCCGCGACGTCCCGCCGCCCGTACGCCGTCAGGTGCGCGACCCGCCCGCCCCGTGCGACGGCGACGAGGAAGCCGGGCAGCCGCCCCGCGTCGACCTCGTGCGCGAAGTGCCGGTCCAGCCGGTCCAGCGCCTGCGCGTCCAGTCCGCACTCCGCCGGGTCGGCCTCTTGCCGCAGCAGTCCCATCGCCCACTCCTTCGATCACGCTCCCGAGCTGAGTCCGGGATACCCCGTCCGGAGCAGGTCAGACCTCGTCGGACCGGGTGAACACAGCGGCGGATCCGGGCAGACGGCGAGAACGACGGGAACGCCGGGGCCGGTGCGGGCGTTGCACGGGTTATGACACAGGACACACTGCCCGCACTGCTCGCACTGATCGGTGACCACAACGGTGGCGTGCTCGTCACGCTGAAACGGGACGGCCGTCCCCAGCTGTCGAACGTCAACCACGCCTACTACCCCGACGAGCGGTTGATCCGTGTCTCGCTCACGGACGGCCGGGCCAAGACCCGCAACCTGCGGCGGGACCCCCGGGCGTCCTACCACGTGACCACCCCCGACCGGTGGGCGTACACGGTCGCCGAGGGCACCGCCGAACTGTCCCCCGTCGCCGCCGACCCGCACGACGAGACGGTGCAGGAACTGATCCGGCTCTACCGCGACGTCAACGGCGAACACCCCGACTGGGACGACTACCGCGCCGCCATGGTCCGCGACCACCGCCTCGTCCTGCGCCTGCGGGTGGAACGGGCGTACGGGATCCCCCGGCGCGGCGAGTCGTAGGGCCCTCGGCGGCGGGGCGTAGGACCCCGGTGGCGGGGGTGTAGGACCCGGGGGCAGGGGTGTAGGACCCGGGGCCCCCGCCGGACGGCCGATGGTCCGGTGATCGTGGGGTGTCTACGCTGCGGAACGGATCGGCGCCGGTTCCGGCGCCGAGGAGCGCACCCCAGGGGAGAGGACGTCATGTCCGTCGACGGCCGCAGTCACATCCGTATCGCCCGCCCGTCCCGGGACCTCGCCGCGGCCGAGCGGTTCTGGTGCGGCGGGCTCGGACTGAGCGTGGTGTGGCGGACCGAGGGCGGCGCCCCGCCCGGCGGGCACGACCTGCTGATGCTGGGGTGGCCGGATGCCGACTGGCACCTCGAGCTCGTGCACGAACCCGGGCGGCCCGTCGAGCCCCGGCCCACCGAGGAGGACCTGCTGGTGGTCTACCTCGACGGCCCGGTCCCGGACGACCTGGTCGGCCGGCTCGAACAGCACGGCGGTACGGCGGTGCCGTCCCCCAATCCGTACTGGAACGAGTGGGGCGTCACCCTCGAGGACCCCGACGGCTACCGGCTGGTGCTGTGCCGGCGCGGGTGGTCCAACCGATAGGCGGGGGCGGGCGGGGCCTCGACGACGCGAGACCCCCGGGGCCGGGTGGCGGCTCCGGGGGTCGGGACGAGCGAGGTCAGGCCGTCACTTTCTCCGGCCGGGGTGTGCCGTCGGCCGTGCGTTCGCCGAGGAGTTCGGTCGGGATGCGGTGGGTCTCCCGGGCGGAGAGCGCCGCGATCACCGGCGGGACGCACAGGGCGGCCGTGAAGAGGGCCACCGCCGTCCAGTCGTCGCCGTCCGGGCCCGCGATCTGCGCGGCGAAGGTGACCGCGAAGCCGGCCACGGCGAAGCCGATCTGGGTGCCGATCGCCATACCCGAGAGCCGCACCCGGGTCGGGAACATCTCGCCGTAGAAGGACGGCCACACCCCGTTCGCGGCGCTGTAGACGACACCGAAGGTGAGGATGCCCAGCAGCATCGTCAGGGCGAAGTTGCCGGTGGAGACGACCCACAGGTACAGGAACATCATCACCGCGCTGCCGACGGCGCCGACCAGGAAGACCGGGCGGCGGCCGATCCGGTCGGAGAGCACGGCCCACAGGGGGATCGCGGCGAGCGCGGCGACGTTCGCCAGCGCGGCCACCCACAGCATCGACGTGCGGGACATGCCGACCGCGTCACTGGTCGCGTACGCCAGCGCCCACACCGTGAAGATCGTGCTGACCGAGGCGATCAGCGCACCCGCGACCACCCGCAGGACGTCCGCCCAGTGCTCGCGCAGCAGCACGGCCAGGGGCATCTTCACGACACCCTCGGTGGCGGTCTGCTGCTCGAAGGCCGGGGTCTCGTCCAGCTTGCGGCGGATGACGTACCCGACCACGGCGACCGCGACGCTCATCCAGAACGGCACCCGCCAGCCCCAGGAGAGCAACTGCTCCTCGGGCATCGCGGCCACCGGGATGAAGACCAGCGTGGCCAGCAGCTGGCCGCCCTGCGTACCGCTCAGGGTGAAACTGCTGAAGAAGCCGCGCCGGTGGGGTGGCGCGTGTTCCAGGGTCATCGAGTTCGCGCTGGCCTGTTCGCCGGCCGCCGAGATGCCCTGCAGGATGCGGCACAGCACCAGCAGGACCGGCGCGAGGGTGCCGACCTGGTCACGGGTGGGCAGACAGCCGATGAGGAACGTCGACACGCCCATCAGCATCAGCGTGAAGACCATGATCTTCTTACGGCCGACCCGGTCCCCGTAGTGGCCGAGGAACAGCGCGCCGACGGGACGGGCCGCGTACGCGACACCGAACGTGGCCAGCGACAGCAGGGTCGCGGTGGCCGGGTCGGAGTCGTCGAAGAACACCTCCGGGAAGATCAGCGCCGCCGCGCTGCCGTAGATGAAGAAGTCGTAGTACTCCAGGGCGCTGCCGATCCAGGCGGCGGTCGCCGCCTTCTTCGGCTGTCCGGGAGGGGAGGCGTCGCGGGGCGGTGCGGGGACGGACACGGCGGGCTCCTTCGAGGGGACTCCACGACGGTACGCGGAGGAAGAACGGAGGGGAGAAGCCGGTGCGCTAATTAACCCACTGGATAGTTAGTCGCGGCTGAAAAGGGATGCTGCGCCCGACGGCCCCCGGTGTCAAGGGGTGGCGTCGTGCGGAATCGGCCCGGGAGCCGCCGGGGCGCGGGGGCGAGGCCCCGCGCCGGTCAGTCCGCGGCCCGCTCCGCCGTCAGGTACGCGATCACCATGTCGCCCAGCATCGCCCGGTAGTGCTCGCGCCGGTCCGGGGCGACCAGGTCGCGGCCGAACAGCGCGCCGAAGGTGTGCCGGTTGGACACCCGGAAGAAGCAGAACGAGCTGATCATCGCGTGCAGGTCGACGGCGTCCACATCGGCCGTGAACAGGCCCGACTCCTGCCCCGCGGCCAGGATCCGGCGGATCACGTCGAGCGCCGGCGAGCCCATCCGGCCGAGCTCCTCGGAGGCCGCGATGTGCTCCGCGTCGTGGATGTTCTCGATGCTCACCAGGCGGATGAAGTCCGGGTGCCGCTCATGGTGGTCGAAGGTCACCTCCGCCAGCCGCCGGATGGCCGCCACCGGGTCCAGGTGGTCGACGTCCAGCTGCTGCTCGGCCTCGCGGATCACGCCGTACGCGCGCTCCAGCACGGCCGTGAACAGCTTTTCCTTGCCGCCGAAGTAGTAGTAGATCATCCGCTTGGTGGTGCTGGTGCGGGCGGCGATCTCGTCGACGCGGGCCCCGTCGTAGCCGGCCCGTGCGAACTCCCGGGTCGCCACGTCGAGGATCTCGGCCCTGGTGCGGGCGGCGTCACGGATGCGCTCGCCGGGCCGTGCCGGTTCTTCGACGCTGGTCATGGGGTTCCTTCGGGCGAGGTCGGGCAGTGCCGGTGATTCTAGAAGGGAGCCGTCACCGGCCGGCCGGGGCTTCCATGAGCCCCCGACCGGCTGATATAGCTAACGTACTGGTTCGTACATTAGTGAGTGGTCTTCTGGAGGCCCCGGTGCTCAAGGACTCGTATCTCGTCGGGCTGATCGGCTCCGGCATCGGCCCGTCGCTCAGCCCCGCGCTGCACGAGCGGGAGGCCGACCGGCAGGGCCTGCGCTGTCTGTACCGGCTCCTCGACCTCGACACGATCGGCGTACCGCCCGAGGCGGTGGGCGAGCTGCTGCGCGCCGCGCGGCTGCTCGGATTCGACGGGCTCAACATCACCCACCCGTGCAAACGGCTCGTCGTCGAGCATCTCGACGCACTCGATCCGCAGGCCGAGGCGCTCGGCGCGGTCAACACCGTCGTCTTCGAGGGCGGCCGGGCCGTCGGCCACAACACGGACGTCACCGGTTTCGCCGCCTCCTTCGCCCGCGGCCTGCCCGACGTGCCGCTGGAGCGGGTGGTGCAGCTCGGCGCGGGCGGCGCCGGTGCCGCCGTCGCGCACGCCGTGCTCACCCTCGGCGCCGGACGGGTCACCGTGGCCGACGCCCTGCCCGAACGGGCCGACGAACTCGCCGGCTCCCTGAACCGGACCTTCGGGGCGGACCGCGCCGCCGCCGCACCCCTGGACCGGCTGCCGGAGCTGCTGGCCGCCGCCGACGGCAGCGGCGGCCTGGTGCACGCGACCCCCACCGGCATGGCCGCCCACCCGGGACTGCCGCTGCCCGCGGAGCTGCTGCACCCCGGGCTGTGGGTCGCCGAGGTCGTCTACCGTCCCCTGGAGACCGAGCTCCTGCGCACCGCCCGCGCGGCGGGCTGCGCCACCCTCGACGGCGGCGGCATGGCCGCCTTCCAGGCCGCGGACGCGTTCCGCCTGTTCACCGGGCGGGAACCCGACCGGGCCCGCATGCTCGCGGACCTCACCGAACTCACCGGCCCCGTCGCAGCACCCCAATAGCGCCAGAGCCCTCAGAGCCCTCAGAGTCCCCAGAGTCCCCAAGCCCTCAGGCCCCAGGGCCCTCAGTCCCCAGAGCACGGCACTTCACGGAAACAGAGGTACCGACGTGCGTACGTCCATCGCCACCGTCTCCCTCAGCGGCACCCTCACCGAGAAACTCACGGCCGCCGCCCGCGCCGGCTTCGACGGCGTGGAGATCTTCGAGAACGACCTGCTCGCCAGCCCGCTCACGCCACGGGAGATCCGCGCCCGCTGCCTCGACCTCGGACTCGGCATCGACCTCTACCAGCCGCTGCGGGACATCGAGGCCGTGCCCGCCGAGGCGTTCGCCCGCAACCTGCGCCGCGCCCGGCACAAGTTCGAGCTGATGGGCGAACTCGGCGCCGACACCGTGCTGGTCTGCTCCAGCGTCGACCCCGAGGCGATCGACGACGACGCCCTCGCCGCCGCACAGCTGCGCGAACTCGCCGACCTGGCGCAGGGCTTCGGCATCCGGGTCGCGTACGAGGCGCTGGCCTGGGGACGGCACGTCAGCACGTACGACCATGCCTGGCGCATCGTCGAGGCGGCCGGGCACCCGGCGCTCGGCACCTGCCTGGACAGCTTCCACATCCTCTCCAGGGGCTCCGACCCCAAGGGCATCGAGGACATCCCCGGCGAGAAGATCTTCTTCCTCCAGCTCGCCGACGCCCCGCTGCCCGCGATGGACGTCCTCCAGTGGAGCCGCCACCACCGCTGCTTCCCCGGGCAGGGCGGCTTCGACGTCGCCGGACTCGTCCGGCACGTCCTGCGCACCGGCTACGACGGGCCGCTCTCCCTGGAGGTGTTCAACGACGTGTTCCGGCAGGCCGAGGCCGCCCCGACCGCGGTGGACGCCCGGCGCTCCCTGCTCGTCCTGCAGGAGGAGGTGGGGGTGGCGCAGCCGCCCGCCCCCGTCGTCCCCACCGGTGTCGCCTTCGCCGAACTCGTCACCGCCGACGCCGAACCCCTCACCGCACTGCTGGGCGGCCTCGGCTTCACCCGCACCGCCCGGCACCGGAGCAAACCCGTCGACCTGTGGCAGCAGGGCGAGGCCCGCCTCCTCGTCAACACCGGTACGGCCGTGCGCCGCGACGGCACCCGACTCGCCGCCGTCGGCCTGGAGTCACCCGACCCCCCCGGGGCCGCCGCCCGCGCCGAGGCCCTGCTGGCGCCCGTCCTGCCGCGCCGCCGCGCCCCGAAGGACGCCCCGCTGGACGCCGTCGCCGCCCCCGACGGTACGGAACTGTTCTTCTGCGACGCCCGACTCGCCGACTGGCGGGCCGACTTCGAGGACGTGGGGGAGCCTGCCGCGGTCGCCGCCCCGGGGGTCCGGGGCATCGACCACCTCGCGCTCACCCAGCCCTGGCACCACTTCGACGAGGCGGCCCTCTTCCACCGCGGTGTGCTCGGGCTGCGGGCCGAGGACAGCGTCGACGTCGCCGACCCCTACGGGCTGCAGCGCAGCCGCGCGGTCAGCAACGCCGACGGCACCGTCCGGATCGTCCTCACCGTCCAGGCCGCACCCGGCGACGACACCGTGCACGCCCAGCACATCGCGTTCGCCACCGACGACGTGGTCGCCGCGGCCCGCCGGCTGCGCGACGCGGGCGTCCCGTTGCTGCCGATCCCGGCGAACTACTACGACGACCTCGCCGCCCGCCACGAGTTCGCCGACGGAGAACTGGAGACCTACCGCGAACTGGGCATCCTCTACGACCACGACGAGCACGGCACCCTGCGGCACTGCTACACCCGCACCGTCGGCCGGGTGTTCTTCGAACTCCTCCAGCGCGACGGCGGCCACCGCGGCTACGGCGCCCGCAACGCACCGGTACGGCTGGCCGCCCAGCACGCCGTCCGGACCCCGACCGCCCTCACCTCCCAGCCTTAGGGCTCCGAACACCATGGGCGCCCGGCTCGCGGCGTCCGGCACGCACTCCCCCCAAGCTCTCGGCTCCGCTCGAACAGGGGGACCCCCATGACGCCGTGAGCTGATCGGACGCCCATGGCGTTCGGAGTTCTCAAGGCAGGGCGCCGGCGTCGGGACCTCAGGGGCGGGTGTTCCACTCCGCGAGCACCGGGCTGCCGTGCTCCAGCGACAGCCGGCCCAGCGTTCCCGTCTCCAGCCGGAACAGCCGCCCGTCCGTGGGCGGCAGGCCCAGCCGCCGCGCGGTCAGCACCCGCAGCAGGTGGCCGTGCGCCACGAGCACCACATCACCCGTCTCGAGCGCCCCGGCCACCCGGGACAGCACCCGGTCGGCCCGCTCGCCGACCTGCGCCGCGGACTCGCCGGGAGACTCCGGACCGGACGGCACCCCGTCGGTCCACAGATCCCAGCCGGGCCGGGCGCGTCGGATGTCCGTGCTGGTGACACCCTCGTAACCGCCGTAGTCCCACTCCCGCAGGTCCGGCTCCGGCACCGCCCCCGCCAGCCCCGCGAGTTCGGCGGTGCGCCGGGCGCGGAGCAGCGGACTGGTGAGCACGAGCGCGAAGGCGCGGCCCGCGAGCAGCGGGGCCAGGGACCTGGCCTGGTCCTCGCCGCCCGGGGTCAGGGGCAAATCGGTGGCCCCGGTGTGCCGTCCCGCCCTGCTCCACTCCGTCTCACCGTGCCGGGCCAGCAGGAGATCTCCCACGACCGCTACGCCCAGTCCTCCTGCTCCTGGCTCTGGTCACGCTTCTGATCCAGGCCGTCCCGGTCCGCGGACTCGACCGCGTGGCCGCCGAACTGGTTGCGCAGCGCCGCGACCATCTTCATCTGCGGCGAGTCCTCCTGCCGGGAGGCGAACCGCGCGAACAGGGAGGCGGTGATCGCCGGCAGCGGCACCGCGTGGTCGATGGCGGCCTCCACGGTCCAGCGGCCCTCGCCCGAGTCCTCGGCGTAGCCGCGCAGCTTCTCCAGGTGGGGGTCCTCGTCGAGCGCGTCGACCGCCAGGTCGAGCAGCCAGGAGCGGATGACCGTGCCCTGCTGCCAGGAGCGGAACACCTCGCGGACGTTGTCCACCGAGTGGACCTTCTCCAGCAGCTCCCAGCCCTCGGCGTAGGCCTGCATCATGGCGTACTCGATGCCGTTGTGGACCATCTTCGCGAAGTGCCCGGCACCGACCTCGCCCGCGTGGACGTAGCCGTACGGGCCCTCCGGCTTGAGCGCGTCGAAGATCGGCTTCAGCCGCTCCACGTGCTCCTCGTCGCCGCCGACCATGAGGGCGTAGCCGTGTTCCAGCCCCCACACACCGCCCGAGACACCCGCGTCGACGAAACCGATGCCCCGGGCACCCAGCTCCCTGGCGTGCTTCTCGTCGTCCGTCCACCGGGAGTTGCCGCCGTCGACGACGAGATCGCCGGGCTTGAGCAGGCTCCCCAGCTGATCGATGACGTGCTGGGTGACCGCGCCGGCCGGGACCATCACCCAGACGACGCGCGGCACGTCGAGCCGGTCGATGAGGTCGGACAGGTGGCCGACGTCGGAGCGGTCGGGGTTCGTGTCGTAGCCGACGACGGTGTGTCCGGCGGCACGGATGCGCTCACGCATGTTGCCGCCCATCTTGCCGAGACCAACAAGGCCGATCTGCATGTCAGTTCACTTCCTGGGTTCGGACAGGGCGGCCCACCGGGGGGCGCCGGGTCGGTGCGGGGGAGGGGGCGTCAGGCATGGGCGGGGACCTCCCCGGTGGCCCCGCCGCGCAGGGCGACGGCGTACATCTCGTCCGCGTCGAGACGCCTGAGCTCCTCCGCGATCAGCTCGGGGAGGGGACGTACCTTCAGTGCGAGCCGCCGCGACGGCTGCCCCGGCAGCGACAGCGTGGCCATCGGGCCCTCCGGGCGGTCGATGGCGATCTCGCCGTCCACCGTGCCCAGGCGCACGCCGGTGACCACCGGGCCGGCCGTCTCCACCCGCTCGACCGGCACCTTCAGCCGGGCCTCCAGCCAGCGCGCCAGCAGCTCCGCGCTCGGATTGTCGGCCTCGCTCTCCACGGCCGCCGACGTCACCGTCAGCCGGGTCTGGTCCAGCGCGGCGGCCAGCATGGACCGCCACGGCGTCAGCCTGGTCCAGGCCAGGTCGGTGTCGCCGGGCGCGTAGCAGCGACTCCGGGTGGCCAGCACCTCCAGGGGATGCTCGACCGCGTACAGGTCGGTGATCCTGCGCTGGGCCAGCGCGCCCAGCGGGTCCCTCGACGGGTGCTCGGGCCCGTCCGCGGGCCACCAGACCACCACCGGGGCGTCCGGCAGCAGCAGCGGCAGCACCACGGAGTCGGCGTGGTCGGACACCTCGCCGTAGGTCCGCAGGACCACGGTCTCGCCGGCGCCGGCCTCCGAACCCACCCGCACCTCGGCGTCGAGACGCGGGTGGGTGCGTTCACGCAAGTTGCGGGCGTGGCGCCGGATGACGACGAGCATGCGCGAGGGGTGCTCGTGCGAGGCCTTCTCGGCGGCCTTGATCGAGTCGTAGGCGTTCTCCTCGTCCGTGACGATCACCATCGTCAGGACCATGCCCACGGCGGGGGTGCCGATGGCACGGCGGCCCCGCACCAGCGCCTTGTTGACATCGCTTGCCGTGGTGTCGGTGAGGTCTATCTTCATGGCCTGCGCCAGCTCCGTCCGTCTCGTGCGGGCATCCCGCCGGCTTGTGCGGATCCCCGGCTGCCCGAGGTGTACCGCGCGGGCCTGCCGTGGGACGCCCGGTGCTCCTCGACCGGGTCGAGGATCCTCCAGGACTCTTCCACTTCCTGATGACGGGGGAACAGGTGGGTGTCCCCCGGCAGGACATCCAGGATGAGCCGTTCGCACGTCTTTGGGCCGCACTCGGTGAACGACTCGCCGGAACGGCCGTGCGCGGTTGCCCGGACGTGGGGTCGTCGTCGAAGTCGCCCGGCACGCCCCGCGTGTCCGCGGCGAGCCACTGCCGGACCTGCTCGCGGAACGGGGTGCGGGGGTGCTCCTCGACCGCGTCGCGCACCGCCTGCGCGACGTCCTGGTCCGCCCGGCCCCGGCGGGCGAAGCCGACCGGGGGAAAAGCCGGTGACCCGGGGGAGCCGACGGTCGCGGGGGGCGTGCAGGGGGTCGGGCCGGCCGGCCCCGGCCCCGTTCTCGCCTCCGCCTTCGGCCTCGCCCGTCTCCTCGGTCATTCCGCGTCCGCTCCCTTGGTGTCGAGGGCCTTCCCCCTACAGGGTGTCCTGGGAAGCGGGAACCTTCACCTCCGAGAGATCCAGGCGGGACCCGCGCCCGTGCTTTTCGCCCGCTGGTCCTCGGGGAGTCTTAGGTCCGAAGGAGTGACTGTCACTTCACCTTCAATGGTGAAAGTGTGACGTTTCAGGTGGAGGGACGCCTCGAGGCGCTGGTTCCCGGTGGCCGACCGCATGGGTGAGGGGGTCCCCGCGTACGGGGGACCCCCTCACCGTGGGTGGTCAGCGGCTGAAGGTGAACCAGTTGACGTTCACGAAGTCCTGCGGCTGGCCGCTGGTGAAGGTCAGGTACACGTCGTGCTTTCCCGTCACGGAGGTGATGTTCGCCGGGATCGTCCGCCACGACTGCCAGCCGCCCGTGTTGCCCACCGCGAAACTCCCGATGGGAGCGTTGCCCCGGCTGTCCAGCCGTACCTCGACCAGACCGCTGACCCCGGCCGGCGCGCCGCTCGCCACCCGGGCGGAGAACTGCCGGGCCGCGGAGGAGCCGAAGTCGACGCCCTTGTACTGCAGCCAGTCACCGCCCGCCAGCGCCCCCACGTTCTGGCCGCCGCCGGAGTCCGAGGTGGTCTCCGTCATCGTGCCGGACTGGGCGTCGAAGGACTCGGCCTGGAGGGTGCCGTAGGCGTCCCGGTTGCCGGCCGGCGGGGGCGTGGTGCCACCGCCGCCGGAACTGAGCACCTGGACGTAGTCGACGAGCATCGAGTGGCCGGGCTGGGTACCGCCGTCCGGGCCGCCGCCGAAGGCGTCGGGGAAGCCGCCGCCCATCGCCACGTTGAGGATGACGAAGAAGCCGTGGTCGGTGGCGTTCCTCCAGGTCGTCGCGTCGACCTGGTTCTCCCGCACGGTGTGGAAGTTGTTTCCGTCGAGGTAGAAGCGGATCTGCTCCACGCTCGAGGAGCGGTCCCACTCCAGCCGGTAGGTGTGGAAACCGGCCTGGCAGGTCGTGCCCTGACAGGTGGTCGAACCGCCGATGCCGCTGTTCTCGTTGCACGGCCCGCCGGGTGCGGTGCCGCAGTGCATCGTGGCGAAGACGGTGTTGTTGCCCTGGGTGTTCTCCATGATGTCGAGCTCGCCCACGGACGGCCAGTTCCAGTAGTTGCCCCGGTAGGGCGCGCCCAGCATCCAGAACGCCGGCCAGTAGCCCTTGGCGGCGGCGCCGGTCACGTTCGGCACCTGGATGCGGCTCTCGACGCGCAGCGTGCCCCCGGCGGGCGGCTGGAAGTCGGCACGGTTGGTCTCGACGCGGCCCGAGGTCCAGTTGCCGGAGGCGTCCCGTCGCGGGGTGATACGGAGGTTGCCGTTGCCGTCGAGGGAGACGTTCTCCGGGTTCGACGTCATCGTCTCGATCTCGCCGGTGCCCCAGTTGGCGGGGCCGCCCGGGTATCCCCTGCCGGTCGCGTACCGCCAGTCGGCGGTGTTGATCCCGCTGCCCGCGGCGCCGTTGAAGTCGTCGACGAAGACCTGGCTCCAGCCCGACGGCGGGGGCGGGGCGGCGGCGCTCGCCGACGGGACGGCGGCCGTGACGGCGGCCGCGGTGAGCCCGAGGGTGCCGACGACGGCGAGCAGCGCCCGCCGCAGCGGGCGGGGTCTGCGGAGGGGCCGGAAGCTGCGGGGGGTGCCGGAGGTGTCACTCATGTGGGGGCTGCCTCTCGGATGTGGAGACGGACGCGGAGATGAGAACGGATGCGGAGGTGGATACGGATACGGATACGGATGCACGGGGGAGTGCTCGGAGAGCTCGGCCCGATGGTTCTGAGAGCGCTCTCAGAGTGTCGCCAATGTGCTCTGCGGCCCTGTGGCCGTCAAGAGGTGTAACCGAGAAAGTCCTTCCGGGCGGGGAGAGTTCATCCCGTGAATCGACGCGAACGGGTGCAACCGCGCCACGTCGCCGGTGCGCGGACGGTCCGTACCCCGGTGCTCGCTCCGCCCCCCTTGGCCGGACATGCTGGTGTCGAGGGTGTCAACGGCATCGGTGACGCCGAGGCGGGAAGGGTGCAGACGTGAAACTGACGATTCTGGGCGGCGGAGGATTCCGGGTACCGCTGGTGTACGGCGCGCTCCTCGAGGACCACGCCGAGGGGCGGGTGACCCGGGTCGTCCTCCACGATGTGGACGACCGCCGGCTGTACGCGATCGCCCGGGTGCTGGCCGACCAGGCGGCCGGGGTGCCCGACGCCCCCGAGGTGACCACCACCACCGATCTGGACGACGCCCTGCGCGGCGCCGACTTCGTCTTCTCCGCGATCCGGGTCGGCGGCCTCGAGGGCCGCGCGCACGACGAACGGGTCGCGCTCGCCGAGGGCGTCCTCGGTCAGGAGACGGTCGGCGCGGGCGGCATCGCCTACGGACTGCGCACCGTCCCCGTCGCCGTCGACATCGCCCGCCGGGTGGCCCGCCTCGCCCCCGACGCCTGGGTCATCAACTTCACCAACCCGGCGGGCCTGGTCACCGAGGCCATGTCCCGCCATCTCGGCGATCGCGTCATCGGCATCTGCGACTCGCCGGTCGGCCTCGGCCGCCGCGTCGCCCGGGTGCTCGGCGCGGACCCGCGGGAGGCGTGGATCGACTACGTCGGCCTCAACCACCTCGGCTGGGTGCGCGGCCTGCGGGTCAAGGGCCGCGACGAACTCCCGCGCCTGCTC
Organism: Streptomyces sp. GDS52; assembly: GCF_052246875.1. Lineage (NCBI taxonomy): Bacteria > Bacillati > Actinomycetota > Actinomycetes > Kitasatosporales > Streptomycetaceae > Streptomyces > Streptomyces sp. GDS52. The sequence goes on along the minus strand of NZ_CM125966.1, from coordinate 518,459 downwards.
GCCGACCACCACCTGCTCGGCTCCTTCGAGGAGGGCAGGCTCTTCGGCGCCGACTGGCTCCAGTCCCTCGGCGCGATCCCCAACGAGTACCTGCACTACTACTACTTCAACCGGGAGACCGTACGCGCCTACCGGCAGGCGGAGAAGACCCGCGGCGCCTTCCTCCACGACCAGCAGGCCCGCTTCTACGCGCAGGTGAGCGACCCCGACGCCACCGGCACCCCCGCTCTGGACACCTGGAACCGCACCCGCGCCGAACGCGAGGCCACCTACATGGCGGAGAACCGCGAGACCGCCGGCGCCGGAGACCGCGACGAGGACGACCTGTCCGGCGGCTACGAGAAGGTGGCCCTCGCACTGATGCGGGCCGTCGCCCGCGACGAACGGACCACCCTGATCCTCAACGTCCGCAACCGCAGCACCCTTTCGGCACTCGACACGGAAGCCGTCATCGAAGTCCCGTGCCTCGTCGACGCCGGCGGCGCGCACCCCGTCTCCGTCGACCCGCTGCCGGGCCACGCCACCGGCCTGGTCTGCGCGGTCAAGGCGGTCGAGCGCGAGGTGCTCCAGGCCACCGAGTCCGGCTCCCGCGCCCGGGCGGTCAAGGCCTTCGCCCTCCACCCGCTCGTCGACTCCGTGAACGTGGCCCGCCGCCTCGTCGAGGGCTACACCGCTGTCCATCCCGGCCTCGCCCACCTCAAGTAGCCCTGTGAGGAGAGCACTTCATGCATGACGAACGCCATCGGATCGAGGGCCGCGTCGAACGCGTCCACACCCAGCGCGTCAAGCCCGCGGTCTACGCCGCGACCGTCCCGCTCACCGTCGAGGCCTGGCACGCGCCGGGCGAGCCGGTCCCCTTCGCAGAGGCCGCGGCCGCCCCCTACGAGCCCTTCGCCAGGAACACCCCGTGGGGCCCGCCCTGGGGCACCACCTGGTTCCGGATGCGCGGGCGGGTCCCCGCCGCCTGGGCCGGCCGGCGCGTCGAGGCGGTCATCGACCTCGGCTTCACCGGCGCCGGACCGGGCTTCCAGGCCGAAGCCCTGGTGCACCTGACCGACGGCACCCCGCTGAAGGCGGTCAACCCGCTCAACCGGTACGTCCCGGTCGCCCGCCGGGCCGCGGGCGGCGAGGAGATCGACTACCTGGTCGAGGCGGCCTCCAACCCCGACATCCTCGCCGACGGCTTCGCCCGCCCGACCCCGCTCGGCGACCGGCACACGGCGGGCGACACCCCGCTGTACGTGTTCCACGGAGCCGATCTCGCCGTCCTCGACGAACCGGTCTGGCACCTCGACCTCGACCTGTGCGTGCTGCGCGAACTCATGGCCGAACTGGGCGGACACGAGCCGCGCCGGCACGAGATCGCGCACGCCCTGGACCGGGCCATGGACGCCCTCGACCTCGACGACGTCTCCGGCAGCGCCCCCGCCGCCCGCGCGGCCCTCGCCCCCGTCCTCGCCAGGCCCGCGCACGCCAGCGCACACACCGTCTCCGGCGTCGGGCACGCCCACATCGACTCCGCCTGGCTGTGGCCGCTGCGCGAGACCCGGCGCAAGACGTCCCGCACCTTCTCCAACGCCACCGCGCTCGCCGAGGAGTACGACGACTTCGTCTTCGCCTGCTCGCAGGCCCAGCAGTACGCGTGGGTGCGCGACCACCACCCGCAGGTGTGGGAGGGGATCAAGAAGGCCGTCGGCAAGGGCCAGTGGGCGCCGGTCGGCGGCATGTGGGTGGAGGCCGACGGCAATCTGCCCGGCGGCGAGGCCCTCGCCCGCCAACTGGTCCACGGCAAAAGGTTCTTCCTCGAGCACTTCGGCATCGAGACCAAGGGCGTCTGGCTGCCCGACTCCTTCGGCTACAGCGCCGCCTACCCGCAACTGGCCAAGCTCGCCGGCAACGAGTGGTTCCTCACCCAGAAGATCTCCTGGAACCAGACCAACAGGTTCCCGCACCACACCTTCTGGTGGGAGGGCATCGACGGCACCCGCATCTTCACCCACTTCCCGCCGGTCGACACCTACAACGCGGCCCTCACCGGTGAGGAGATGGCCCGCGCCGTGCGCAACTACCGGGAGAAGGGCGGCGGTACCCGCTCGCTCGCACCGTTCGGCTGGGGCGACGGCGGCGGCGGCCCCACCCGCGAGCACATGGAACGGGCCCGCCGGCTGGCCGACCTGGAGGGCTCCCCGAAGGTCGTCGTCGAACACCCCGACGCCTTCTTCGCCAAGGCCCGCGAGGAGTACCCCGACGCCCCGGTCTGGAACGGCGAGCTCTACCTGGAACTGCACCGCGCCACCTACACCAGCCAGGCCCGCACCAAACAGGGCAACCGGCGCAGCGAACACCTGCTGCGCGAGGCCGAGTTGTGGGCCACCACGGCGGCACTGCACGCGCAGACCTATCTCTACCCGTACGACGCGCTCGACCGGCTGTGGAAGACGGTCCTGCTGCACCAGTTCCACGACATCCTGCCCGGCTCGTCCATCGCCTGGGTGCACCGGGAGGCGGAGGCGGAGTACGCCAGGGTCGCAGCGGAGCTGGAGGCACTGACCGGGGAGGCGATCACCGCCCTCGGGGAGGGCCCCGGCCCCCGGGTGTTCAACACCAGCCCGTACGACCGCGCCGAGGTGGTCCGGACACCCGGGGGAGCGCCGGTGTGGACGACCGTGCCCGCGAACGGCAGCGCACCCCTGGCGGCACCGGCCGGCTCCCCCCGCCCTCAGCCGGTGACCGTCACGGAACGGGTGCTCGACAACGGGACGGTGCGGGTCCGGCTGGCGGACGACGGCACACTGGCGTCCGTCCGGGACCTCCGCGCGGACCGCGAGGTGCTGGCCGGTCCGGGCAACCTGCTCCGGCTGCACACGGACCTCCCCAACCACTGGGACGCCTGGGACATCGACCAGCACTACCGGAACCGGTTCACCGAGCTGCCCGCCGCCGGCTCCGTCACCGTCGTCGCCCGGGACCCGCTGGCCTGCGCGGTGCGGGTGGAGCGCGCCTTCGGCAACGGCTCACGGATCACCCAGACGATCACCCTGCGCGCCGGCAGCCCCCGGATCGACTTCGAGACCGAGATCGACTGGCACGAGGCCGAGAAGATCCTCAAGGCCGGCTTCCCGGTCGACATCCGGGCCCCGCACTCCTCCGCGGAGATCCAGTTCGGTCACGTCCAGCGCCCCACCCACACCAACACCAGCTGGGAGGCGGCCCGTTTCGAGGTCTCCGGCCACCGCTGGGTGCACCTCGGCGAACCCGGCTACGGCGTCGCCGTCCTGAGCGACTCGACCTACGGCCACGACGTGACCCGCACGGTCCGCGACGACGGGGGCACGACCACGACGGTCCGCCTCAGCCTGGTGCGCGCCCCGCGGATCCCGGACCCCGGGGCCGACCAGGGCACGCACCGCTTCACCTACGCGCTGCTGCCCGGCGCGCGCATCGAGGACGCCGTCGCGGAGGGCTACGCGCTCAACCTGCCGTTGCGCGTGGCCCGGGCGGCGGGCGCACCGGACCCGGTGGTCTCGGTGGACGGCGAGGGCGTGACCGTCGAGGCGGTCAAGCTCGCCGACGACGCCTCCGGCGATGTCGTCGTCCGCCTCTACGAATCCCGCGGCGGACGCGCCACCGGCACCCTGCGCACCGGCTTCCCCCTCGGCGGGGCCCAGGTGACCGACCTGCTGGAGCGGCCGCTGGAACCGGCGGACACCGACGGCGACAGCGTGCCCGTGGCCCTGCGTCCGTTCCAGGTGCTGACCCTGCGGCTGGCGGTGGACCGGAACCGGAACCGGAACCGGGACTGACCGCCCGCGCACCGTGTGCACCGGGGCAGCCGGTCGCCCCACCCGTGACGCCGGCCGGCCGACCCTACCGGTGGCCCGGGCCCCAGGCCGGGCCACCGGCCACGGCGTCCCCGGCCACCGCCGCGGCCGGCACACCGCTCAGCGCGGGCGCGGGCAGCTCCGCGGGCAGGTCGGGGAGCCGCTGCGGCGCCGACACGGGACGCAGCGGACGCGGGCCGGACACCACCGAGTAGTCCTGGCCCAGGAACGGCGGGGAGATCTCGCCCGGGTCCTCGCCGAGCGCCAGCCGCACGGCGGCCCACGGCGCGTTCACCCCGCACAGCGACAGCTGGTGCAGGCCACCGGCCGGGCGGGTGTTGACGTCCATCAGCACCGGCTGTTCGCCGAACATCCGGAACTGGATGTTGGACAGGTGGTGCAGGCCGAAACCCTCCGCGATCCGCCGGGCCGGCTCCAGCCACCGCTCGTGCAGGGTGAACCCCCTGCGGCGGCCGTTCTTGGTGCGGCCGACGGACAGCCGGACCCGGTTGTCCGTCCCGGTGAGGCAGTCCACCGACACCTCCGGCTCCTCGAGCACCGGCATCACCAGCCAGTCCACCGGCTTCTCCGCCTGCCGCACCGCCGCCACCACCAGATCGAGCGGCACCTGCGAGCTGGGGAAACCGCTCAGCTGCCCGAGGCTGAAGGGGGCACGGGTGATCACCCGGAAGCCCACACCGCCCGCGCCGGAGGCGGGCTTGAAGCACGCCCGGTACCCCAGCGCCTCCAGCTCCTCCACAGCACGCACCAGCTCGTCCGCCGACCGCACCCGCCACCACGGCGGCACGGACACCCCGATCGCCTGCACGGCCTCGTAGGCGATCGCCTTGTCGTGGAAGACGGCCACGGCCTCGGGCGGCGGCGCCAGCAGCGCCGTACCGGCCGCCTCGAACTCCGCGCGGTGCGCGACGACGGCCCCCTGGTGCAGCCGGGGCACGAACACGTCGATGCCGCGCCGCGCACACTGGGCGAGCGCGTACTCGACGTACGCCGCCGGGGACAGGTTCTCGGGTTCCAGCTCGGCGGTGTCGGCCGCGGCCAGTACGGGGGAGTCGGGGTCGCCGTGCGTGGCATGGATCTCGACGGCCCGATCGTGGGGATTCCTTCTCACCTGATCGATGAAGAACACGTTCTCCGCGTACGTGCGGTTGAGCCATACGCGTACGCATGAGGCCATGCAGGCCGCCTTTCACGGTATGCGGGCAGGCCTCAGCGGCCCGTGCCCGGGCAAAGGGTGTGGAGGGTCACCGAACGGCCCTGTGTGAAGGGCTCCTCGTCACGGTGGTGTCGGGGCCGATGATACGGCTTCGGCACCCGGGACCGAACCACGGGCGTGTCACGGGTTCCCGGGAGACACGGGGAGACACAGGGAGCCACGGGGGAGGCGCGGGGGGCTCCGGGAGAACCGCCCTCGTCCGGGCGGCACGGATGTGATCCCCAGGGAAAGTCCGCGGACACCGGGTTCTCCCTGCTCGAAGAGCCCGGGGGGTGCATGCTGTCCGTACGGGTTGTCCGTTCATCCCCAGGAGGCGAAGAGTGACGTCCACGGCCGGTGGCGACGGACAGATGTGGGCGATCAGCGACCTGCACATCGGTTACGACGAGAACCGTGCGCTGGTCGAGCGGATGCGCCCCGGGTCGGACGAGGACTGGCTCCTCGTGGCCGGGGACGTCGCGGAGACGGTGGACGACATCCGCTGGGCGCTCAAGACACTCACCGGCCGGTTCCGGAAGGTCCTCTGGGCACCCGGCAACCACGAACTGTGGACCCACCCGAGGGACACCGTCACCCTGCGCGGCGTCGCCCGCTACGACCACCTCGTCGAACAGTGCCGGGAACTCGGCGTGACCACCCCCGAGGACCCCTACCCCGTCTGGGACGGCCCCGGCGGTCCGGTGGCCGTGGCCCCGCTGTTCCTGCTGTACGACTACACGTTCCTGCCCGCCGGCTGCGCCACCAAGGACGAGGGGCTGGCGTACGCGCACGGCACCGGCGTCGTCTGCACCGACGAGCACCTGCTGCACCCCGACCCGTACCCGAGCCGGGAGGCCTGGTGCCGGGCCCGGGTCGAGGAGACCGGACGCCGGCTCGCCGAACTGCCGGACGACCTGCCCGTCGTCCTCGTCAACCACTACCCGCTGCACCGGCATCCCACGGACGTCCTGTGGTACCCCGAGTTCGCCATGTGGTGCGGCACCGAGCTGACCGACGACTGGCACCGCAGGTTCAACGTCCACACGATGGTCTACGGACATCTCCACATCCCGCGCAGCACCCGCCGGGACGGCGTCCCCTTCGAGGAGGTGTCCGTGGGCTACCCCCGCGAATGGCGCAAGCGGGCGACGCCACCGGGACGGCTGCGCCGGATCGTGCCGGGCGGACACGCACACGCGGGCAAGGACGAGCCCGAGGAACCCGAGGGAGGGTCCCGATGATCGAGGAACTGCTGCCGGCCACAGTCGTCGTCATGGAGGCCCGCGGCGACGAGGGCGCCGACGCCCCGCTCTACCCGCAGGAGGCGGCGCTCATGGAGCGGGCGGTCGAGAAGCGCCGCCGGGAGTTCCGGGCGGTGCGCTCCTGCGCCCGGCGGGCCATGGAGAAGCTCGGAGTACCCCCGCAGCCCGTGCTGCCCGGCGAGCGCGGCGCACCGGGCTGGCCGGCCGGGCTGGCCGGCAGCATGACCCACTGCACGGGCTACTGCGCCGCCGCCCTCGTCCGGGCCGACGACCTGGCCTCCCTCGGCATCGACGCGGAGGTCCAGGGGCCGCTGCCCGAGGGGGTGCTGTCCTCCGTCGCCCTGCCCGGGGAGGCGGAGCGGATCGGCCGGCTGGCCGTGGACCGGCCCGAGGTGCACTGGGACCGGCTGCTGTTCAGCGCCAAGGAGGCCGTCTACAAGGCGTGGTTCCCGCTCACCGGGAAGTGGCTGGACTTCATGGAGGCCGACATCGAGTTGTCCACCGACCCGGGCGAACGGACGCGCGGCGGTTTCCGGGCGGCGCTCCTGGTCCCCGGCCCGTGGGTGGGCGACCGCCGCCTCGACCACTTCACGGGCCGCTGGACCGCCGAGAGCGGCCTGGTCGCGACGGCGGTCGCCGTACCCCACGGCTGACGGGGACGCCGCGGCGCGTCCCGCTGCCGTGCGGTTTCGGCACGGGCGCCGACCCGGTCCGGTTCTTTCGGTCACGGCTCCGGGTGCCGGTCGCGGAGCATCCGGAAGAAGGTCTCCTCGTGGCCGGTCGGCCCGGCCTGATCCGGGCCAAGGGTGTCCGCCTCCGCGAGGACCGAGGGCACGACGACCGGGCCTGCGGGTGTCCGGCGGGCCGCTCTTCGCGTCGTGGGCGGCGCGCACCGTGTGCAGCAGCCGCAGACAGGCCTGGACGGCGGTGCGCTCGTGGTCGGCCGGTACGGCGGTGGGCATCGCCCGGCTCTCCCCGGGGCGCGGTCCGGCAGCGGACGTCCCGCACAGTGCGGGCACGCCTCCAGCCTGCCGTCCACCGCGGACCACCGGGATGTGCCGCCCGCCGGCCCGCCCGTCCGGCGGAGCAGCGTCCCACCCGCGTGCCGCAGGTCAGGAGTGGGGCCGCTGGACGCTCTCCAGGAGCATGTCCAGCCACTCCGCGACCTTGTCGCGGTGCTGGTCGGTGGGGAGTTGCGCGGCCCGCCACGCGATTCCGCGCACGCCGTGGTCCCGCAGCAGCCGCTCCAGCGGGTCGTCGGCCGCCGCGGCGGCCCGCCGCTCACGGTCCGCGAGAGTCTGCAGCAGTTCCTGCTCGGTGTGCTGGAGGGCGATGGCGAGCGCTTCGGGGTCCTCGGCGGTGAGGAATCCGGCGTGCACCCGGAAGAACCGCTGGATGGCGTCGCAGTGTTCCATGGTGGGACGCCGGTCGCCGTTGATCAGGGCACCGGCCTGCTGGCGGGACATGCCCGCGCCGTCCGCGATCTCCTGCTGCGTGTACTTGCGGCTGTTCGGCTTGAGCCGGGTGCGGCGCAGCAGGTCCAGGCGCTGCACGAACCGGGTCTGCACCTCGGGCTCGCCCGCGGGCCGGCCGCTCAGCAGAGCCTTGACCACCGGTTCCGGAACACCGGACGCCGCGGACAGCCGGCCGACGTCGAAGATCTCGGCGTGCGGCACCTCGAGCCGGTCGGCGAGTGCGGTGACGCGGGCGACGACGGCCGACAGCGCGGTCGTCGGCGCGGTGTCCGGACCCTCGAAGCCACCCGTCACCGACAGATCTCCTACGTCTCTCACAGGTTTCTCACGAGCGTTTGCCATGAACTTCACGGAGACTAGCCCGTGTCTCGAACTCACATCCAGGTCTCGCCACAACTGTGTCCCATTTCAGCCGTCAACAGGTGTGGAATGCCACGATAGTTGACACACATCGCGTCAGGGCAGCAGGATCGGGACGCCGCGTCAAGGCCGCACAGGCAAGAGGGGTGACCTCCCGATGGCACATCAGGCAGGAGGGCAGCGGCCGACACCGCGGCCGCCCGTCCTCGAGACTCCCGAGGCGCAGGCCTATCTGGAGGACTACGCCGTGTTCCTGAACGCGGTCCCCTTCCCCTCCCTGGTGGTCGACCACCGCTGGGACGTCCTGCTGGCGAACGCTGCTTTCCGGACACTTTTCCGGGATGTCGAACCGCATCCGACGGCCATGCCCGGCGACAACTTCCTCCGGTTCGTCCTCTTCCACCCGGACGCCCCCACGGTGCTGGGCGAACACGAGTCGAGCTGGTGCCTGCCGATGCTGGCCCACTTCGCCAAGACGGTGGAGCGGGACGGCCACGACCACGGGCTGCAGGCCATCCGCCGGGACATCGCCCAGGACCCCATCATGGAGGCGGCCTACCGGCAGGGGCTGCCGCACTGGCTCCGCGCCGTCGGCGAGCAGGCCGCCGAACACGACGGCGCGGTACGGCTGTTGCGCCATCCCGATCCGCGCTGGGGAGTCACCGACTGCCGTCTCGTCGTGGAGACGACCAGAATCCTCGAGGGCATGGACTGCACCCGGCTCACCCTGGTCCTGCGCGAGACGCCCCGCGCCCCGTCCCGCCGCCGCGGGCGCCGTCGCGCCGCCTCCCACCTCAGCGTCGTGTCGGCGGTCGACTGAACCCCGGCGCGCGGTGCCGCCGTGGCCTGATCACTCCCCGCCCTTCGCGCAACTCACCACGCAGCCCTTCACGCAAAAATTTGCGTTCCTTGCGCTATTCTTGCGTTCATGACGCGACGACTTGCTGTGGTGGCGAAGAAGGTCGGGGTCAGCGAGGCCACGGTCAGCCGAGTGCTCAACGGCAAGCCGGGAGTCTCCGCGGCCACCCGGCAGGCGGTGCTCTCCGCGCTGGACGTGCTCGGCTACGAGCGGCCCACCCAGCTGCGCGGTGAGCGCGCCCGGCTGGTCGGCCTGGTGCTGCCCGAGCTGCAGAACCCGATCTTCCCCGCCTTCGCGGAGGTCATCGGCGGCGCGCTGGCCCAGCTCGGGCTGACGCCGGTGCTGTGCACCCAGACGCGGGGCGGTGTCTCCGAGGCGGACTACGTGTCGCTGCTGCTCCAGCAGCAGGTGTCCGGCGTCGTCTTCGCCGGCGGGCTCTACGCCCAGGCGGACGCTCCCCACGACCACTACCGGCAGCTCGCCGAGCGGAACATCCCCGTCGTCCTCGTCAACGCGGCCATAGAGCACCTGGGTTTTCCGGGCGTCTCCTGCGACGACGCCGTGGCCGTGGAACAGGCGTGGCGGCATCTGGCCTCGCTCGGTCACGAGCGGATCGGTCTGGTGCTCGGCCCCGCCGACCACGTGCCGTCGGCCCGCAAACTGGCCGCCGCCCGTGCGTTCGCCGCGGAGGTGCCCGACGCGCACGTCGCCCGCGCCATGTTCTCCATCGAGGGCGGGCACGCCGCCGCCGCCCGGCTCATCGACCGGGGCGTCACCGGCTTCATCTGCGCCAGCGACCCCCTCGCCCTCGGCGTGGTCCGGGCCGCCCGCCGCAAAGGGCTGGACGTCCCCGCGCGGATCTCGGTCGTGGGGTACGACGACTCGGCCCTGATGAACTGCACCGAGCCGCCGCTCACCACCGTCCGCCAGCCCATCGAGGCCATGGGCAAGGCCGTGGTGGAGCTGCTGAACGCACAGATCAACGGGCGCCCGGTGGCCGCCGAGGAGCTGTTGTTCGAGCCCGAGCTGGTGGTGCGGGGGTCGACGGCGCAGGCACCCCGCCCCTGAGGGCCGACTCCTTCCGGACAACTGTCGAATAATTTCAAAATGTGCGCGACATCTTGCGGACCCATGGCGTCGGTGCTTGAGTGTGCCCCGCCCACCGCTCCTGTCCGAGGGGTTCACCCGCTCCTGTCCCAGAGGGGACCACCGATGAGAAGCACCGGGATCCGCCGCACCCTCGTCGCGCTAGGCGTCGGCGCCCTCACCCTCACCGCCTGCGGCTCGCACGACGACCGGGCGGCCGACGGCAAGACCCGCATCACGGTCAACTGCATGCCGCCCAAGAGCGCGGAGGTCGACCGCCGGTTCTTCGAGGAGGAGATCGCCGCCTTCGAGAAGGAGAACCCGGACATCGACGTCGTCCCGCACGACGCCTTCCCCTGCCAGGACCCGAAGACCTTCGACGCCAAGCTCGCCGGAGGGCAGATGGAGGACGTCTTCTACACCTACTTCACCGACGCCGGGCATGTCGTCGACATCAACCAGGCAGCCGATCTCACCCCGTACCTCAAGGAGTCGAAGAGCTACGGGACGATCCAGCAGCAGCTGCGGGACATCTACACCGTCGACGGCAGGATCTACGGCGTACCCCGCACCGGCTACTCCATGGGGCTGGTCTACCACCGGGCGCTCTTCGAGAAGGCCGGCCTCGATCCCGACCGGCCGCCCACCACCTGGGCCGAGGTCCGCGCCGCCGCCAAGCGGATCGCCGCACTCGGCGACGGCACCGTCGGCTACGCCGACTACAGCGCCCAGAACCAGGGCGGCTGGCACTTCACCGCGGAGCTGTACTCCCGGGGCGGGGACGTCGTCACCCCCGACGGCGAGGAGGCGGCCGTCGACTCGCCCGAAGGCCGCGCCGTGCTGCAGACCCTGCACGACATGCGGTGGAAGGACGACTCCATGGGCAGCAAGCAACTGCTCGTGATCAACGACGTCCAGCAGATGATGGGCGCCGGCAAGCTCGGCATGTATCTCGCCGCCCCCGACAACATCCCGATCCTGGTGAAGGAGAAGGGAGCCGAGTACGAGGACCTCGCCCTCGCCCCCATGCCCGGCGGCAAGGCCACCCTCATCGGCGGCGACGGCTACATGATCGACAAGAAGGCCTCACCCGAGCAGATCAGGGCCGGCCTCAAGTGGCTCGACCACATGTTCCTCACCCCCGGCGACGGCTTCCTCGGCGACTACGCCCGCGCCGGGAAGAACGACGCGCCGGTCGGCCTGCCCGAGCCCCGGCTGTTCACCGGCGCCGCCGACGCCGAGGACCAGCAGGCCAAGAAGGCCAACGCCAACGTCCCGGTGGAGAACTACCAGGCCTTCCTCGACGGCAACCAGAGCCTGGAGATGAAGATCGAGCCGCCGCGGGCACAGCAGCTCTACTCCGTCCTCGACGGCGTCGTCTCCGCGGTGCTCACCAAGGAGGACGCCGACATCGACCGGCTCCTGAAGGACGCCTCCGGCAAGATCGACGGCATCCTGGCCCGGGGCTGACCGGCGATGAAGACGGTCGCCCGCCGGCCCGCCGAGGCCGTCGAACTGCGCCCGGTGCCGGCCCGGCCACCGGCCGGGAGCCGAAGACGCCGCCGCCTCACCGACCAACTGCACGCCTACGGCTTCCTCCTCGGCGGCCTCGTCTGCTTCGCCCTGTTCTCCTGGTACCCGGCGATCCGCGCGGTCGTGATCGCGTTCCAGAGGTACACACCGGGCTCACCGCCCGAATGGGTCGGCACCGCCAACTTCACCCGGGTCCTGCACGACCCCGAGTTCGGCGCGGCCTGGCGCAACACCCTCGGCTTCACCCTGCTCGCCCTGCTCCTCGGCTTCGCCGTCCCGTTCGTCCTGGCCCTGGTGCTGAACGAACTCCGGCACGCCAAGGCGTTCTTCCGCGTCGTCGTCTACCTGCCGGTGATGATCCCGCCGGTGGTCAGCGCCCTGCTGTGGAAATGGTTCTACGACCCCGGCACCGGCCTCGCCAACGAGGCGCTGCGGTTCCTGCACCTGCCCACCTCGAACTGGTCCAACGGCGCCGACACCGCCCTGGTCTCCCTGGTCGTCGTCGCCACCTGGGCCACCATGGGCGGCACCGTCCTGATCTACCTCGCCGCCCTCCAGTCCATCCCCGGCGAACTGTACGAGGCCGCCGAACTCGACGGCGCGAACCTGCTCCAGCGCATCCGTCATGTGACGGTCCCCCAGACCAGGTTCGTCATCCTCATGCTGATGCTGCTTCAGATCATCGCCACGATGCAGGTGTTCACCGAACCCTTCGTGATCACCGGCGGCGGACCGGAGAACTCCACCGTCACCGTCCTCTACCTCATCTACAAGTACGCCTTCCTCTACAACGACTTCGGCGGCGCCTGCGCGCTGAGCGTGATGCTCCTCGCCCTGCTCGGCCTGTTCTCCGCCCTCTACCTCCGACTCACCGGCTCCCCGAAGGAGACGACGTGAGCAGCACCCGCACCCTCGTCTCCCCGGCGGTCCTGGCCCGGCAGCCCGGCAGGGCCGTCTACTGGGCCGTGTTCACCGGCGTCGTCGTCCTGTTCACGCTCGCCTTCCTCTTCCCCGTCCACTGGATGGTGAGCGGTGCGATGAAGTCGCCGGACGAGGTGGCGCGCACCCCGCCCACCCTCCTCCCGGAGCGATGGAGCACCAGCGGGTACACCGACGCCTGGGACCTGATGCAGCTGCCGGCCCACCTGTGGAACACGGTGGTGCAGGCAGCCGGCGCCTGGCTGTTCCAGCTGGTGTTCTGCACGGCCGCCGCCTACGCGCTGTCCAGGCTCCGGCCCGCCTTCGGCAAGGTGATCCTCGGCGGCATCCTCGCCACCCTGATGGTCCCGGCGCAGGCCCTCGTCGTACCGAAGTACCTGACCGTGGCGGACCTCGGCCTCCTCAACGACCCCCTCGCCATCTGGCTGCCGGCCGTCGCCAACGCCTTCAACCTCTACCTGCTCAAGCGGTTCTTCGACCACCTGCCCCGGGACGTGCTGGAAGCCGCCGCCATCGACGGCGCCGGGAGACTGCGCACCCTGTGGTCGATCGTCCTGCCCCTGTCGCGCCCGGTGCTCGGCGTGGTGTCGATCTTCGCGCTGGTCGCCGTGTGGCAGGACTTCCTGTGGCCGCTGATGGTCTTCTCCGACACCGGGAAACAGCCGATCAGCGTGGCCCTGGTGCAGTTGTCGCAGAACGTCCAGCTGACCGTGCTCATCGCCGCGATGGTGATCGCCAGCATCCCCATGGTCGCGCTGTTCCTCGTCTTCCAGCGGCACATCATCGCCGGGATCAGCGCGGGCGGCTCCAAGGGCTGACACCGAATCCGTCCACCCAGAAGAAAGGCACCCGCCGTGGGACAGCCCACCCCCGCCCGACACGACGACGACTGGTGGCGCTCCGCCGTCATCTACCAGGTGTACGTCCGCAGCTTCGCCGACGGCGACGGCGACGGCACCGGTGATCTCGCCGGAGTCCGCGCCAAGCTGCCCTACCTCGCAGAACTCGGCGTGGACGCCCTGTGGTTCACCCCCTGGTACCTGTCCCCGATGAAGGACGGCGGCTACGACGTCGCCGACTACCGGGCGATCGACCCGGCCTTCGGTACCCTCGCCGAGGCGGAGAAACTCATCACCGAGGCGCGGGGGCTGGGCATCCGCACGATCGTCGACATCGTGCCGAACCACGTCTCCGACCAGCACCCCTGGTTCCGTGCCGCCCTCGCCGGCGGCCCCGAGCGCGACCTGTTCCACTTCCGCCCGGGCCGGGGGGAGCGCGGCGAACTGCCGCCCAACGACTGGCGGTCGGAGTTCGGCGGCCCCGCCTGGGCAAGGCTGGACGACGGCGACTGGTACCTCCACCTGTTCGCCCCCGAGCAGCCCGACCTCAACTGGGCGCATCCGGCGGTGCGCCAGGAACACGAGGACATCCTGCGGTTCTGGTTCGAGCGGGGCGTGGCCGGCGTGCGCGTCGACTCCGCCGCGCTGCCGGCGAAGGACCCCCTGCTGCCCGACCTCACCGAGGGCCTCGACCCGCACCCGTACGTGGACCGCGACGAGCTCCACGACGTCTACCGCGGCTGGCGGGCCGTCGCCGACGAGTACGGGGCCTTCTTCGTCGGCGAGGTCTGGCTCCCGGACGCCGAACGCTTCGCCCGCTATCTGCGCCCCGACGAACTGCACACCGCGTTCAACTTCTCCTTCATGACCTGCCCCTGGGACGCGGCACGGCTGCGCACCTCCATCGACGAGACCCTGGCCGAGCACGCCCCGATCGGCGCACCCGCCACCTGGGTGCTGTGCAACCACGACGTGACCCGTACGGTCACCCGCTACGGCCGCTCGGACACCGGCTTCGACTTCGCCACCAAGGCCTTCGGCACCCCGACCGACCTGCCCCTGGGCACCCGCCGGGCCCGCGCCGCCGCCCTGCTGTCGCTGGCGCTTCCCGGCGCGGTCTACGTCTACCAGGGCGAGGAACTCGGCCTGCCCGAGGCCGACATCCCGCTCGACCGTATCGAGGACCCCATGCACGCCCGCTCCGGGGGCACCGACCCCGGACGTGACGGATGCAGGGTGCCGCTGCCGTGGACGGCCGACGCGCCGCACGCCGGTTTCGGCGGCGTACCGTGGCTGCCGCAGCCCGCCGGCTGGGCCGCGTACGCCGCCGACCGGCAGGCCCGGGACCCCGGCTCCCTGCTCGTCCTGTACCGCGAGGCGATCCGCCTGCGCCCGGCCTTCGAGGACGGCCCGTTCGCCTGGCTGCCCACTGCCGACGGCGTACTCGCCTTCACCCGCGCGGACGGCGGCGCCCTCTGCGTGGTGAACCTCGCGGACACGCCCGCCGCCCTCCCGCCCCACACCGGACTGCTCCTCGGCAGCGGCCCCCTCGACCCCGACGGACGCCTGCCGAAGGACACGGCGGTCTGGCTGCGCGCCTGAGACCGCACCCGCTTGTTCCCGCACCCGCTTGTTCCCGCACCCCCCACCACGAAGGGACCAGCCATGCGCACCTCCAGATCGCCTGTCAGGGGCATGTCGGCCGTAGGTACGGTCGTCGCCGTCGCCGCCGGCATGCTCGTCGCCCTCGCGCCCGCGCCCGTCCACGCCGCCGCGGGCGCCACCCTCCCCTTCACCTCGGTCGAGGCCGAGTCCGCCCGCACCACGGGGGCGAGGATCGGCCCCGACCACACCCAGGGCACCCTCGCCTCCGAGGCCTCGGGCCGTCAGGCCGTCCGGCTCGACGCCGGTCAGCGGGTCGAGTTCACGGTGCCGCGCGCGGCCAACGCCGTGAACGTCGCCTACAGCGTCCCCGACGGGCAGTCCGGCTCGCTCGACGTCTACGTCAACGGCGAGAAGCTGGCCAAGACCCTGCCGGTGACCTCCAAGTACTCCCACGTCGACACCGGTTGGATCGCGGGCTCCAGGTCCCATCACTTCTTCGACAACGCGCGCCTGCTGCTCGACCGGGACATCCGGGCCGGTGACACGGTCGCCCTTCAGGCCACGGGTGTCCAGGTCACCGTCGACGTGGCCGACTTCGAGCAGGTGGCCGCGCCCGCCGCCAGGCCGGCCGGTTCGGTCTCCGTCACCGACAAGGGCGCCGACCCCAGCGGCCGGGGCGACTCCACGCAGGCCTTCCGGGAGGCCGTCTCCGCGGCCCGGGGCGGGGTGGTCTGGATACCGCAGGGCGAGTACCGGCTCACCTCCGCACTGGGCGGCGTCCAGAACGTCACCCTCCAGGGCGCGGGCCACTGGCACTCCGTCGTGCGCTCCTCCCGCTTCATCGACCAGTCGAACTCCGCCGGCAACGTCCACATCAAGGACTTCGCCGTCATCGGCGAGGTCACCGAGCGGGTCGACTCGAACCCCGACAACTTCGTCAACGGCTCACTCGGCCCGAACTCGTCCGTCTCCGGCATGTGGCTCCAGCACCTCAAGGTGGGCCTCTGGCTGACCGGCAACAACGACAACCTGATCGTGGAGAACAGCCGCTTCTACGACATGACGGCGGACGGCCTCAACCTCAACGGCACCGCACGCGGGGTGAAGGTCCGCGGCAACTTCCTGCGCAACCAGGGCGACGACTCGCTCGCCATGTGGTCGCTGTACGGGCCCAACGTCAACAGCAGTTTCGAGAACAACACCATCTCGCAGCCGAACCTCGCCAACGGCATCGCGATCTACGGCGGCACCGACATCACCGTCAGGGGCAACCTGATCGCCGACACCAACGCGCTGGGCAGCGGCATCGCGATCTCCAACCAGAAGTTCCTCGACCCGTTCCACCCGCTGGCCGGCACGATCACCGTCGACGGCAACACCCTGGTCCGCACCGGTGCCATGAACCCCAACTGGAACCACCCCATGGGCGCCCTGCGCGTCGACTCCTACGACAGTGCCATCGAGGCGCAGGTCAGGATCACCGACACCACCATCACCGACAGCCCGTACAGCGCCTTCGAGTTCGTCTCCGGCAGCGGGCGCGGCCACGCCGCGAAGAACATCACCGTCGACGGCGCCACCGTCGCCGGGGCCGGTACGGTCGTCGTCCAGGCCGAGACGCCGGGCGCCGCCACCTTCCGGAACGTCACCGCCACCGGCGTCGGCGCGGCCGGTACCTACAACTGCCCCTATCCGGCCGGCTCGGGCACCTTCACCCTCACCGACGGCGGCGGCAACTCCGGCTGGGACAGCACCTGGTCGGACTGCTCCACCTGGCCGGATCCCGGTGCGGGCAACCCCGACCCCGGCCCGGACCGCAACCTCGCCCGGGGCCGCACCGCGACCGCCACCGGCTCCCAGGACGTCTACACGCCGGCCAAGGCGGTCGACGGCGACGCGCACACCTACTGGGAGTCCGCCAACCACGCCTTCCCGCAGGCACTGACGGTGGACCTCGGCTCCCGCCTGGCCGTCCGGCGGCTGGTGCTGAAGCTGCCCCCGCAGCCCGCGTGGCAGACCCGCACCCAGACCCTCGCCGTCCAGGGCAGCACCGACGGCTCCGCGTACACGACGGTCCTCGCCGCCCAGGAGTACCGCTTCGACCCGGCCACCGGCAACACGGTCACCGTGCCCCTGCCGGACGGCACCGACCTGCGCCACCTCCGGCTGCGCGTCACCGGCAACACCGGCTGGCCGGCGGCCCAGTTCAGCGAAGTTGAGGCATACCTTTCCTGACGTTCTCCCGTGCGACCCCGCCGCTGCTCAGGTCCGCTGTGCGGCGGCGGGGTCGGTCACGCCTCCCGGGCAGGCGTTCCGTTCGAGGTCCCAGCCCGCCGTCTCCGCGCCGGCCCGGTAGGCGCTCCGCAGGAAGGCGAGCACGTCGGCGCGTGGTGAGGGGGTGGTCCTGGCCTGCTCGTAGTCGAGGATCGCCAGATGGCTGCCGGCGCCGCGTTCGACCCACGAGGCGGCGGCGGGCCGCAGCGGACGGCGTTCCAGCCCGGCCGGTTCGGGCGCGGTGTAGGAGTAGAACGCCGCCTTCGGGAAGGCCGGGTCGCCGAACCAGAAACCCGCGCTGATCACCTCACGGGAGTACGCCTCCCTGGTGACCGGATCGACGGAGGCGGAGTGGGCGACGGGGGTGTCGGAGAACCTGGTCACCGCGATGTCGAAGGTGTGCCAGAAGTGGTGCACCGGACTCGTCTTTCCGGACCACTCGGCGGCGTACTCCTCCAGGACCAGGTTGACCTGGGACAGGATGACCCAGTAGCGGCTCACCGACTCCTGGTCGTAGGCGCGGTGTTCCGTGTCCTGGTCGAAGGGGCGGCCGGAATCCGGGAGGTCGAAGGGGTGCGGTAGCCCGATGCGCACGGAGACGTCGAGTTCGGTGAGCGCCGACTGCAGCAGACGGTAGAAGTCGGCCACCGAGAGGCCGGGCAGCGGGAAGGACACCTCGCGACCCGCACCGGTCGTGACGAGAAGCCGGTGGTCGACGAAGTCGAAGTCGATGCAGAAGAAGCGGCCCTGGTCGTCCAGTCCCATCGGGCGGGTGGTGATGCCACGTCCGGTGAGATGGTGGGGAACGTTCCACCAGTGGTTGCGGCGGGGCGAGGCCGCGAGCCGCACCTTTCCGACCACCTGCGCGAACCGGTGCAGTGTCTCCTTGGTCGCCCGCCATTCGGCGTAGGGCAGCGAGGGAAAGAGTTCCACAGCTCCTCCAGAATGCCGCGTATGCGCATATGTCGGAACACGAGCCTGCTTGCCCTCGAAAGGTATCCCCCTCCGGGGGAGATCGAAAGCCGAGGGCGCCCGGTGTGCCCGCTCGCGGTGCGCCGGACGGGCTTGCACGATCGGTGCACCGCAGGGCGCCTCGATCTGCCGGTGAGTGCCGTGCCTCCTGGGCTGGAGCGCGATCGCGCTTCACGGGGAATCGGCTGCCTCGCCCGGACGGTGCCCTGTTTCCTGTGATTCCCGGGCGTCGCCGGTGGTGGAAGGATGCCGTGAAGCACTATTCTCACAGAGAGGATTAGTGAGAATTCGGGGAGGAGGACGTCGTGACCTATGTGATCGCGCAGCCCTGTGTCGACGTGAAGGACAAGGCGTGCGTCGACGAGTGCCCGGTCGACTGCATCTACGAGGGCCGGCGGTCCCTGTACATCCATCCGGACGAGTGTGTCGACTGCGGCGCCTGCGAGCCGGTCTGCCCGGTCGAGGCCATCTTCTACGAGGACGACACTCCCGAGGAGTGGAAGGACTACTACAAGGCGAACGTCGAGTTCTTCGACGACCTCGGCTCGCCCGGCGGGGCCTCCAAGCTGGGGCTGATCGAGCGGGACCACCCGCTGATCGCCGCGCTGCCGCCGCAGGACGGCGCGGCGTGACCTCCGGGGAGCGCGCCGGGGACGGCGACCCGGTGACCCCGCGCCGCCGTGCCGTGCTCGAGGTGCTGCGCACCGCCGGCGCGCCGCTCGGCGTCAACGAGGTGGCGGAGCGGGTGGGGGTCCACGCCAACACGGCGCGCTTCCACCTGGATTCGCTGGTGACGCGCGGGGCGGTGGAGCGGACCCTGGAGGCGCCGTCCGGGCGGGGGCGTCCCCGCGCGGTGTACGCGCCGCGGCGCGGAATGGACCGCGGAGGGCGGCGCGAGTACCGGCTGCTGGCCCGGATGCTGCTCAGCCGGCTCGCGACGGCCGGCGCCGGAGCCGAGGCGGAGGCCGTGGAGGCCGGCCGGGCCTGGGGGCGGCACCTGGTCGACCCGGCGCCGCCCTTCCACACCGTGACCGGCCGCGAAGCGGTCGACCGGCTGGTCGCACTCCTCGCCGACCTCGGCTTCGATCCTGTGGCCCCTGTGGCCCCTGTGGCCCCTGTGAGCCAGGCGGGCCCGGTGAACGACGGGTCCGATGAGGTGCCCGACGTCATCCGTCTGCGGCACTGTCCGTTCCTCGAACTCGCCGAGGAGTACCGGCAGATCGTCTGCCCGCTCCATTTGGGCCTGATGGCGGGCGCGTTGGCCGCACTGGACGCGCCCGTCGCCGCCGGCCGGCTGGTGCCGTTCGCCGAACCCGACGTCTGTCACGCCCATTTCGTCCCAGCGCGCGCCGCGTAGAGGAAGGACAGTCCGGCAGTGAACTCCGTATCGGCCGCCACAGCGGGCGCCGCCGTCTTCGTCTGGCTCGGCATGGTGCTGGCGATCTCCTTCCTGGAGGCGCCGTTGAAGTTCCGGGCGCCGGGGGTGACGATCCCGATCGGCCTCGGTATCGGCCGCATCGTCTTCCGGGCGCTCCATCTCGTCGAGATCGTCCTCGTCGTGATCACCCTTGCCGCCGTGGCGGCCGGCGGGCCCGGCACCCCGGTGGCCGTGCTCACCGTCGTGGTGGCCGTGGTGCTGGCAGCTCAACTCGGTGTGATCCGGCCCCGGCTCAACCACCGGTCCGACCGGGTGCTCGCCGGAGAGCGACTGCCCCGCTCCCACGCCCACTGGCACTACGTGGGGCTCGAGACCATCAAGGCGGTGGCGCTCCTGGTTCTCGGCGTCCTGCTTCTCGCCGCTTGAGCGCCACCCGGCCGTCGCCCGCCTCAGCGGGTCATATGTCCTGGCCGTTGCCGCCGCGGCCCTCCGCCTTCTCGATGCCCCCGATGATGTCGTCGAGGAGCGACTGCTTCTGGTCGGTGTCCAGACCGAAGCGGATCACGACGATCTGCTTCGGCTGCGCGGGGGAGGGGAGGGCCAGCGACTGGACGTACCCGTCGGAGCCCTTGCTGGTGACCGCCTTCCAGCGCACCAGGTAGCCCTTCTGCCCGGCGACGTCCACCGCCTTCGACTCGAGGACCTCGTGCGAGGTGATCCTCCCGTAGGAATCGCCGCCGTACGACTCCTCGGCATTGGCGGCGATGTCCGCCTTGGCGACCTCCTCGGCGGTGGAGCCGCGGATGCCGAGGGCCGGCGCCGGCATCGAGTAGGCCCCGCCCTTGGTGCAGGTGCTGGAGGTGTTGCCGGGGCATTCGTAGGTGTCGTCCGACATGATCTGGGCGCCCACTTGGCCCTCCTGGCCGTACCAGCCGTCCGGGATGGGCAGGCTGATTCCGCTCAGCCCGTCGGTCACCGACCCGCTCTCCACCCGCGGCGGCTTCGAGGTGTCCGGGCCGGAGTCCTTTCCGTCGGGGCCGCCCTCAGGACCGCCTTCCGAACCACCCGGACCCTGCGCGGTCGCGGAGTTGCCGCCGCCGCTGTCGCCGGGCAGCGCGTACACGCCGATCCCGATGCTCGCCAGCACCGCGACGGCCGCGGCCACGGCGATGCCGATCAGCAGCCCGCGCCGCCGTCCGGAGCCCGAGCCGGACCGCACGGTCCCGGGATACCCCTGGTGCACCGGATACCCCGGGTACGCCGGATGGGCCGGGTACGCCGGGTGGGCCGCCGTGCCCGGTGCCGGAGGGCCCCAGGCGGATGCCGAGCCCGTCGGCCGGACCTGGTCCGTCCAGGCGGTGCCGTCCCACCAGCGCTCGGTGGCCGGTCCGTCATTCGTCTGCCCGGGGTCGGGATGCCACCCGGGAGGAGTCGCCTGCGTCATGCCCCCACCGTATGAGGCGTCGATGAAAGCCGGATGAGACCGGACGGGACCGGAGGGGAGAGGTCCGTCACCTCCGGTGACCGGCCGCCCTCCGCGCACTCCTGTACGGCCGGTGCGCCGCCGCTTCGCCGCGGGCCTTCCCCTCCTCGGCGCGCTCCTGCGAAAATGATCCGACGGGCCGTCACCATCACATCCGCAGACAGCTGTTGACTCCTCATCCCCAGGTGGGCGGCGGGACGCGTCGACCTCTGTACCGCGTGTCACCCGTCACGGCAAGAGCGGGCACGGTACTGCTCCATCAGGGCCGTCGGAGGACTACGCTCGACGGCTGTACGTCGTTCGGGCGACTTGGGGAGGCAGCGGGATGACGGAGGTACGGCCCACGGGCGAGGCCTCGCCCTCGCTCTGGGAGCGGGACGAGGAGGTCGCCGCCATCACCGCGGTGGTCGACACCCTGTGCGCGGACCGGTCCTCACCCGGAAACCTGCTGGTGCTCCGGGGCGAGGCGGGGCTCGGCAAGACCGCGCTGCTCGCCGAGACCCGGCGCATCGCCGAACAGCGCGGCTGCACCGTCTGGTCGGCCCGCGGCGGCGAGACCCTGCGCTCCGTCCCCTTCAACGTCGTACGCCAACTCCTCCAGCCCGCACTGGTGTCGATGCTGCCGGAGGAGGTCCGCGAGTACCTCGGCGACTGGTACGACATCGCCGGCCCCGCCCTCGGCGTCGCGGAGCCCGGTGACCGGCACATCGACCCGCAGGGCGTCTGCGAGGGGCTGACCGCCGCGGTGCGCCGGCTGGCCCGCCGGGACTGGCCGCTGGTGCTGACCGTCGACGACGTCCACTGGGCCGACCAGGAGACCCTGCACTGGCTCGCCGTCCTCGCCGAACGCCTGGCGGAGGTGCCCGTCCTCGTCGTGGTCGCCCGCAGACCGGGCGAGGTCTCCGGGGTGAGCGCCCGCCACCTGGATGCCGTCGCCGAGGCGGCCGAGCACCCCGTCACCGTGCTCAGCGCCCTGACCCCGCTCGCCACGGCCGGACTCACCCGCGCCACCCTGGGCGAGAACGCGGACGCCGCGTTCTGCCGCGAGGTGTGGGCCGTCACCGGCGGCAACCCGTACGAGACCGTCGAACTCCTCGCCAAGGTCCAGGACAGCGAACTCGAACCCGTCGAGACCCACGCGGGCGAACTGCGCGCGCTGAACCGCTCCGCCCGCGGCGGCGGACTCGTGGCCCGCCTGGAACAACTCGGCATAGACTCCACCCGGTTCGCCTGGGCCGCCGCCATCATCGGCACCGACATCACCGTCGACCTGGTGGCCCGGCTCGCCACCCTGAACCGTGACGACGCCGTCCGCTGCGCCGAACTCCTGCGCGGCGCCCGCATCCTCACCGTCCCCGACCCCGGCACCGGCCGTACCGGCGTGGCCGACCTCGAGTTCGTCCACCCGCTCATCGCCACCGCCGTCTACAACTCCATCCCCGACGCCCTGCGCCGGGCCATGCACGGCATCGCCGCCCGGATCGTCACCGACTCCGGACGCGGCGCCGCGTCCGCCTCCCGGCACCTCCTCGAAGTCCACCCGGACGACGACGAGGAACTCGTGTGGCAACTGCGTGAGGCCGCCCGCGAACACCTCGCCACCGGCGCCCCGGACGCGGCCCGCCGCTGCCTGGAACGCGCACTGGAGGAACCGCCCCGCCCCGAGGTCCACGCGCACGTGCTCTACGAACTGGGCCGCGCCACCTTCCTCACCGCGCCCGCCCGGACCATCGGCCATCTGCGGACCGCGCTCGGCATGTCCGGTCTCGACGGCGCCGCGCGGGTGGACGCCGTGGTCCGGCTCTCGCAGGCGCTGCTGCACAACAACCAGACGGAGGAGGCCCTGCGCACCGTCGAGGCGGAGGCCGCCCGGCTGGAGCCGGGACCCGCCCGGATGAAGCTGCAGGCCGTGCGGTTCATGTGGGAGGGCGTCCACGCCGGCGAGACCAGCACACCCGGCCGCAGCGAACGCCTGGCCGACCTCGCCGCCACCTGCACCGGCCGCGACAACTCGGAGCGCGCACTGCTCGTCCTGCGCGGCTTCGACGCCATGATGTGCGGCGAGAACGCCGAGGAGGTCGCCGAGATCTGCGACCGCGCCCTCGTCAACGGCCGCCTCGCTCCCGGCTTCGGCTGGACCGACTCCGAATGGGGCGTCGAACTGCTGCTGATGCTGGCCGGGGTCTACGCCTACACCGACCGCCTGGACCGCGCCGAAAGCCTCTACAACGAGGCCCTGCGCGCCTACGAGACGGCAGGCTGGAGCGGCGGCCACCTGGCCCTCGCCCACGCCTACGTCGGTCTCGGGCACCGCAGACGGGGCCGCCTGGTGGCGGCGGAGAAATCGTTGCGCGAGTCCCTGCGCCTGGCCGAACGCGTCGGCCGCGGTCTGCCCCTGTACTGGACGGCGACCTGCAACCTGGTCGACACCCTGCTCGCCCGCGGGCACGTGGACGAAGCCCGGGCGGTCGCCGAGCGGCACGGCTTCGCACCACCCTACCCGTCCACCATCGTGCTCCCCGACCTCCGCTCGGTGCGCGGCAGACTGCTGCTCGCGGCCGGCCGCACCGAGGACGGCGTCAACGAACTGGAGGCCGCAGAGAAGGCGGCGGCCTCCCGCGGCCACCACAACCCCGTCCACGTCTTCTGGGCCGCCGACCTCGCCCGCGCCCTCGCCGGGACGGACCCGGCCCGTGCCGCCCGGCTCGCCGTGGAGTACCGCAGGCAGGCCGAACGCTTCGGCACAGACACCGCCATAGGGGAGGCCCTGCGCTGTGCCGCCGCTCTGGAGACCGGCCAGCGGGCGGTACGGCTCGCCGCCCAGGCCGTCGCCTACCTGGAGTCCTCGCCCTGCCAGTACGAACACGCCGTCGCCCGCGTCGAGTACGGCATCCTCGCCCGCTCGAAGGCCGACCTGGAGCGCGGTCTGGCGCTCGCCCGGTCCTGCGGCGCGGACGGGCTGGCCGCGCGGGCCCGGGCCGAACTGGCCTCGGTCACCGGACCGGCGCCGACCGCCACACCGGCCCCGGCCGGCGGGCGTGTCCCGGACAACCGGCCGTAGCCCCTGCCTCCCGGCCCCGGCTCCTGGCTCTGGCTCCGGCTCCTGGCCCGGGACCCTGGCCTCGGCTCCGGCTCCTGGCCCCGGGACCCTGGCCCCGGGACTCTGACTCCGGCTCCTGGCTCTGGCTCTGGCTCCGGGACCCTGGCCCCGGCTCCTGCCTCCCGGCCCCGGCTCCTGGCTCTGGCTCCGGCTCCTGGCCCGGGACCCTGGCCTCGGCTCCGGCTCCTGGCCCCGGGACCCTGGCCCCGGGACTCTGACTCCGGCTCCTGGCTCTGGCTCTGGCTCCGGGACCCTGGCCCCGGCTCCTGGCCCCGGCCCCGGCTCCTGGCCCCGGCCCCGGCTCCTGGCCCCGGCCCCTGACTCTGGCCCCGGACGGTGGGCGGGGCCAGGACGGCCGGCCGTAATGCCCCGCCCCCGCACGACCGCCGTAATGCCCGGGCCCGCACGACCGCCGTAACGCCCGGGCCCCGGGCCCGTCACGACGTGCCGTCGGTCTCCTCCGCCAGTACCCGCTGGGCCGTCGCGAAGGCCGAGTTGGCCGCCGGTACGCCGCAGTACACCGCCGTCTGCATCAGCACCGCTCCGATCTCCTCGGCGGTGAGCCCGTTGCGCAGGGCCGCGCGGACGTGCATGGCCAGCTCGTCGTAGTGGCCGTGCGCGACCAGCGCGGTGAGCGTGATCATGCTGCGTTCGCGGCGGGTGAGCGTCGGATCGGTCCAGATCTCCCCCCAGGCGTAGCGCGAGATGAAGTCCTGGAACTGCGCGGTGAACGCCGTCTGCCGGGCCTGGGCCCGGTCCACGTGCGCGTCCCCGAGGACCTCGCGCCGTACCCGCATCCCGCTCGCCGCGTCCCCGCCGAAGTGGGCCCGCAGCGCCGTCAGCACCGCCTCGGGACGCTCCGCCGGCGCCAGATGAGAGGCGCCCGGGATCTCCACGAGCCCCGCGCCCGGCACCGCGTCGGCGATCTCGCGCAGATGCGCCGGGGGCGTCGCCGGGTCCTCCCGGCCGGCCACCAGCAGGGTCGGCACCCGGATCTGTGCGAGGTGCTCCCGCAGATCGAACGCGGCCAGCGCGTCGCAGCAGGCGGCATACGCCCCGGGATCGGCGTCCCGGTGGTCGCGGACCAGCCCCGGCACCGTGAAACCGGGCGTGAACCAGCGGGCGTCCGCACTCTCCGCGAGCCCCGAAAGGCCCTCGCTCCGCACCAGCGCCGCCCGCTCCTCCCACGCCTTCGCGCCGTTGAAGTGCGCCGAGGAGCAGATCACGGCCAGTGACGTCACCCGCTCCGGGTGGCGCACGGCCAGCTCCAGCCCCACCGCTCCGCCCAGCGACACGCCCGCATAGGCGAACCGCTCGATGCCGAGCGTGTCGGCGAGCCCGATCACCAGGTCCGCCAGCTCACCGACGGTCGCGCCGGGCCCGATCAGCCCGGCCGCCGAACCGCCGTGCCCCGGCAGGTCCCAGCGGACCACCCGGTGCGTGATCGACAGCTCGGGCGCCACCTTGTCCCACAGGGCGTACGACGTGCCCAACGAGGGACCGAGCAGCAGCGGGGGAGCGGAACTCGGCCCCTCGGCACGGTGGTTGAGGACGGTGTCGGTCACGAGCGCTCCAGTGCACGGTCGGTGAGGGGTCCGGCGGAGCCGGTGTAACGGGTGGGATCGGTCAGGGCGGCGATCTCGGAGGTGCCGGTGTTCTTCAGTTCCGGCAGTTCGCCCGACTCGACCTGTTCGGCGAGGAGTTCACCGAGGTCGTGGCCCTCGCCGTAGGCGCGCCGTGCCAGGCGGGTGAGCAGTTCCTTCGCCCGGCTGCGGCCGAGTACGGGTGCCAGCTCCGCGGACAGCCGCTCGGAGACGATCAACCCGTGGGTGAGGCCGAGGTGTTCACGCATCACGTCCGGGTGCACCCGCAGCCCCTCGGAGAGTTCGGCGGCGTCCCGGGCCGCGCCACCGGCCAGGCGGAGCAGGTCCCGCAGTGGTTCCCACTCGGCGTGCCAGGCACCCGCCGGCCGCTCGTCCTCGGCCACCAGCGAGCCGTACAGCGTGGCCGCGAGCTGCGGTGCGCGCCGGGCCGCCGCCGCGATCAGCGTCGAACGCACCGGATTGGCCTTGTGCGGCATGGCCGAGGAGCCGCCGCCGCTGCCCTCGGAGAGCTCCGCGATCTCGGTGCGGGAGGCGGTGAGCACGTCCGCCGCGAGCTTGCCCAGCGCCCCCGTGGTGAAGGCGAGGGCGCCGGCGAGATCGGCCACCGGAGTGCGCAGCGTGTGCCAGGGGAGAGCGGGCGGGCACAGTCCGAGCTCCCGGGCGTAGATCGCGGGCAGCGCGGTCGCGTCCGTCGCCCCGTACGCCGTGAAGGCCGCCAGGGTGCCGGCGGCACCGCCGAGCTGGGCCGGCAGTGAGGCGCGTACGGCCGTCGCCCGGTCGCGGGCGTCGAGCACCAGCGACCGCCACCCGGCGGCCTTCAGCCCGAACGTCGTCGGCACCGCGTGCTGGGTCAGCGTCCGCCCCGGCAGCACCGTGTCGCGGTGCTCGGCGGCGAGAACGGCCAGCGCCCGCTGACAGCGGTCGAGGTCGTCGAGGAGCGGGCCCAGGGCGCGGTGGGCGACCAGCATCATCGCCGTGTCCATGATGTCCTGGCTGGTCGCACCCCGGTGCACAAAGGGGCCGTGCTCCTCGCCGACCGCCCGGGTCAGATCCGCGACCAGCGGGATCACCGGGTTCCCGCCGCCCCGCGCACGCTCGGCGAGGGACGCGGGATCGAAGCGACCGGGCTCGGCGGCCACCTCCGTGACCACCGTCGCGGCCTCGGCGGGGACCAGCCCCGCGGTCGCCTGCGCCCGGGTCAGCGCGGCCTCGGCGTCCAGCAGGGCACGCAGAAAGGCGCCGTCACCGGTCTCGGCGGCGGCCGGGGAACCGGCCCACCCGGGGGCGAGCAGGCCGGTACCGGTATCGGGTGAGGTCACTGGAACTCCAGGAAGACCGTCTCGCCCTCGCCCTGGAGGCGGATGTCGAAACGGTACGTCCCGTGGCCCTCGTCCACCGCGATCAGCGTGGAGCGGCGGTCCGCGTCGAGCCGGGACAGCAGCGGGTCCGCCGCGAGCACGGCCTCGTCGCCGGGCAGGTGGATCCGGGTGAACAGATGCATCAGCAGGCCCCGCGCGAACACGCACACACTGAGGTACGGCGCGTGCTGTCCGCGCGCCCCCGGCCGCAGCGTGCGCACGTACCAGTGGCCGTCGGCATCGGTCTGGATCCGGCCGAAGCCGGTGAACTCCACCCCGTTGCGGCCCAGGTGGTCGCCGCTCGCCGGGTCCCGCCGCATCGAGCCGTCGGCCGTCGGCAGGTCGCCCTTCGGATCGGCGCCCCACACCTCCAGCAGCGCGTCCGGCAGCGGCTTGCCCTCGCCGTCGTACACGTACCCGTGCACGGTGACGGTGTCCGGGTGGCCGAGCGGCGCGATGTCCTCGCCGCCGCGGAAGGGCAGCGCGTAGCCGTAGAACGGGCCGACGGTGTGCGAGGGGGTGGGCAGCACGTTCTCCGGGCTGCTCGTGTCGATCTTCGTCATGGTGGTCAGCGCCCTTCTTCCATCCAGGTGGCCCGCGGTCCGTCGAGCACGATGTCCCAGTGGTAGCCGAGGGAGAACTCCGGCACCGACAGGCCGTGGTCGTAGGTCGCCACCAGTCGCTGCCGGGCCGCGTCGTCGGTCACCGACTGCAGGATCGGGTCGTAGGGGAAGAGCGGATCGCCCGGGAAGTACATCTGCGTCACCAGCCGCTGGGTGAAAGCGGAGCCGAAGACGGAGAAGTGGATGTGCGCCGGGCGCCACGCGTTGACGTGGTTGCGCCACGGGTACGGGCCCGGCTGGATGGTCGTGAAGCGGTAGAAGCCGTCGGCGTCGGTCAGGGTGCGGCCGGCGCCGGTGAAGTTGGGGTCCAGCGGGGCGTCGTGCTGCTCCCGCTGATGGGCGTACCGGCCGGCCGAGTTGGCCTGCCAGATCTCCACCAGCTGGCCGCGCACGGGGCGCCCGTCGCGGTCCAGCAGCCGCCCGGAGACGGTGATGCGCTCACCGACGGGCTCGCCGTCGTGGTGGCGGGTGAGGTCGTTGTCGACGGCGGTGAGGTCCCGCTCGCCCCAGGCGGGGGAGGCCAGCTCCACCAGCTCCGGGTCCTTGGACACGTCGACGGCGATCGCCGGCTGCTCGGGGTGGCGCAGCACCGAGGAGCGGTACGGGGCGTAGCCGCGGCGCGGATGATGCTCGACGGGGGCGCCGTCCGCCACCCGCTTCTCGTACGCGGCGTGCTCGGCCGCGATCTCCTGGTCGATGTCGTGCTGGGTGAGTGCGTTCGTCACGACAGTCCCTCCGCGGTAGCGGCCCACACCTTGTCCATCGGGAAACCCCATCCCTTCCAGTCCGGCCGGCCGGATGCGCACCGGTCCACCGCCGTATGTCGTAGATACCGAGATAGTCAGGGCACTGAGTATTCTTGTTGCAGTTCTTTACGCTGCCATCGTCGGACGGAAGCGTCAATACCCTCTTCCATCCAGTGACAATGCCTTCAGGAGTCGCAGACAGGTTCACCTCCGCGCGGGTATCGTTCAGTGCACCGACGAAAAAAGAGGAGAGTGCTGTGGGGGCGTACACGGCAGCGGTGGACCTCACCGGCCATCCCGGGCATCTGGCCCGGCGGCTCCAGCAGGCGCACCACCTGCTGTGGAACACGATGGTCTCCGAGGAGATCACCTCGCCGCAGTTCGCGGTCCTCAACGCGCTCGTCGCCGAGCCCGGCCTGGACCAGCGCACGGTGGGGGAGCGGGTGGGGCTCGACCGGTCCACCATCGCCGAGGTGGTCGCCCGGCTCCTCCGGCGGGACCTGCTGGACAAGGTCCGTGATCCGCGGGACGGCCGCCGCTTCCTGCTCCGGCTCACGGACGACGGTCTGCGCGCCCACCGCAGGCTGGCGGTGCGCACCGCCCGGATGAACCAGGTCTTCCTGGCCCCGCTGGGCGACGAGGAGCAGGCCGCCTTCTTCGAGCTGATCCGCCGGGTGGCGGACGCGGCCGAGGAGCTGCGCCATCCCGCCGCCCCGTCGAACCGGTGACGCGGTGGCGCGGTGACGCCGCGCCGCGGTCGCGACGCCGGGTGACGGCCCCGCGCTGATCAGGGGGCCTTCGCGTAGACCACCCACACCTGCCCCCGCGCGAAGTTCACCGGAGCGCCGTCGTCCGTCGTGAACGAGGTGCCGTCCGTGGCGTCCGGCCTGCTCCAGCGGACCTCGTGGGCGCGCCCGTCGCGCAGCACGGTGGCCTCCCCGGAGCCCACCGTCTCGGTGTACGGAGTGTTGTTGCCGAGGTAGTCGCGGTAGTCGGAGGGGCGGACGGTCACGTACTGCACGACGACGGTCGCGGGCGCCAGCCGCTCGCCCCGCGGGGTGACCGCGGGATCGCCGTCCATCGAGACCAGCCAGCGGTCGCGGGCGTCGGACCAGGTGAAGGCGAAGCGGGCCGCCGGATAGCGCACCGTGTGCGTGGCCTCGGGTGTGCCGTCCGGGGGCGGCGGACCGCGGTGGAAGCCGGTGGTCAGCGCGGAGGGCCCGGGCGGGTCGTCCAGGAGCCGCCGGGGGTGGAGATAGAGGTTGTGCGGGGAGGACCGGTCGGTGGCCCGACTGTAGACACCCGCCTCGGAGCCGGGCGTCCCCGGGGTCAGGGCCTCCAGCGGAGCCTCGCCGATCAGTGGCAGCAGTCTGCTCTGCGCCCCGGAGAACGCCAGGATCGGCCGGTCGAACTGGCGCAGCAGCTCCAGATCGGCCTCCCGGGCGCTGCGCACCGGCCCCACGGACTCGGGCAGCCGGGTGGCGTAGACCGCCATCAGCCTGCTCAGCCCGCCCTCGACCTGCTCGACGTACACCACGTCCGCCGCGTCCAGGCCGGTCTGCGGCCGGGCCGCGGGAGTGTTGTCGAGCTTCACGGCGAGCACCTGAGAGCCGCCGGCCCCCTCCGGCCGCGGCTCGAGCGGCGACGGCCAGGACTCTCCGCGGCCGTCGTCGTCCGGGCTGCCGGAGGCCGTGCAGCCGGCCGCCAGGCCGGCCGCCAGGAACACCGTCAGCAGTGCTCTCGCCGTTGCCGTGCCCCGTGTGCGTGTCGTGCGCCGCGTACGTGCCGCACGTCGTGCGCGCGTTCCTCGTCCCATGCCCACCGTCGCCACCCTGCCCGCCCTGAATCATCAGTTGTCTTGATTGTGCGCTTTTTTGATCGTCGATGGCCATCGCTGATCAGCGGTGGTCCCGCACGGTGGCTTCCGCCGATCGGCCCAGCGGCGCGGTTCGGCACGGACCGCTCGGGTACCCGGGCCCCGCACGAGGAAGCCGCGAGGAAGCCGCGAAGAGGCACAGCGGCAACGGCACACCGGCCACCACGAAGGGAGCGGGCGGCGATGAGGGCAGTGACCTGGCAGGGAAAGCGGGACGTGAGGGTGGAGAACGTGCCCGATCCCCGGATCGAGGAACCCACGGACGCCGTCATCCGGATCACCTCCACCGGCCTGTGCGGCTCCGACCTGCATCTGTACGAGGTGCTCACCCCGTTCATGACCCCGGGCGACATCCTCGGCCACGAGCCGATGGGCATCGTCGAGGAGGTCGGCGCCGCCGTGCCGGACCTCCAGGCCGGCGACCGGGTCGTGGTGCCGTTCCAGATCGCCTGCGGCAACTGCTGGATGTGCCTCACCGGCCTGCCCACCCAGTGCGAGACCACTCAGGTCAGCGCCGAGGGCATGGGCGCGGCCCTGTTCGGCTACACCCGCCTCTACGGCGCGGTACCGGGCGGCCAGGCCGAGTACCTGCGGGTCCCGCAGGCCCAGTTCGGCCCCATCAAGGTCCCCCAGGGGCCGCCCGACGACCGGTTCGTCTACCTCTCCGACGTGCTGCCCACCGCCTGGCAGGCGGTCGCCTACGCCGAGGTCCCGAAGGGCGGCAGCATCGCCGTGCTCGGTCTCGGCCCCATCGGCGACATGGCCTGCAGGATCGCCCGGCTCAGGGGAGCCGGCCAGGTCTTCGGGGTGGACCTGGTCCCGGAACGCCTGCGCCGGGCGCGCGACCGGGGCGTGGAGACCTTCGACCTGCGCTCCTTCGACGACGAGAAGGAACTCGTCACCGCCATCCGCGACCGGACCGACGGCCGCGGTCCCGACGCCGTGATCGACGCCGTGGGCACCGAGGCGCACGGCAGCGCGGCGGCCCGCATGGTGCAGAACGCCTCCGCGCTGCTCCCCCGCAAACTGAGCGGTCCCCTGGCGGAACGCCTCAGCGTGGACCGGCTCGCCGCCCTCCACACCGCGATCGAGCTCGTGCGGCGCGGCGGCACCATCTCGATCACCGGCGTCTACGGCGGCATGGCCGACCCGATGCCCATGCTCACCCTGTTCGACAAGCAGATCCAGATGCGCATGGGGCAGGCGAACGTACGCCGCTGGAGCGACGAGATCATCCCCCACCTCACGGACGACGACCCCCTCGGCGTCGAGGACTTCGCCACCCACCGCGTACCGCTGTCGGACGCGCCCCGGGCCTACGAGATGTTCCAGCACAAGCAGGACGGCGCGGTCAAGGTGCTCATGCAGCCGTGAGGTTTGGGCGGCAGGGCAGGGGGCCGGGAAGCCGCGGGTCCGCGGCTTCCCGGCCCCCTGCCGGCCGGTTTCCGGTCAGTGCCGTGTCACGGCAGTTCCTTGATCCGGACGTCCCGGTACGAGACCACGTCGGTGGTGCCGTGGACCTGGAGTCCGACGTAGCCGGAGGCGAACCGCCGCCCGTCCGTGCCCGGGTCGTCCGAGCGCGGCGGGGTGAAGTCCTGCCCGCCGGTGTTGTCGAACTCGTTGATCAGCACACCGTTGCGGTAGACCGAGTAGTGCTGGTCCACCACGCGGATCTCGTAGTCGTTCCAGGTGCCCTTCTGCGTCACGCCCGCACCGGCCAGGCCCACCCGGTCGAAGCCGTAGACCGAGCCCGTCTTGTACATGTCGCCGACGGGGGAGTCGAACACCTGCACCTCGTGCCCGTACTTGATGGCGACCCACTCCGGCCGCGTCTCCTCCGGATGGTCGTGCACCTGCGGGAACCGCACGAACACACCGGAGTTGGCGTTGCCGGTGCCCGGCGCGTCGTCCCGCCACTGCAGCTTCAGCGAGAAGTCGCCGTACTTGCGCTCGGGGAACCACAGCATGCCGAGTCCGGCCCTGGTGGTGCCGGAGGTGATCGACCCGTCCGGGTTCAGCCCGAACGAACCCCCGCCCACCTGCTGCCACTTGGCGAGCGAGTCCGCACTGCCGTCGAGGATCGTGCGGTAGCCCTCGGTCTGGCCCGGCGTGCCGATCCCGGACTGACGGGCCGCCCGGTCGATCGCCCGGTACTCCCGCCGGTCGACGACCCCTTCCTTCTCGAGCTTGTCCAGCACGCCCCTGACGTGCTTCAGGAACAGCGCGTGGGACGTCCACTCCTTCTCGTCCTCGATCAGCTCGCCGACCCGGCACCGGTTGTCGGTGACCCGGTTGGGCACACCCGAGTCGACCTCGCCGACGAACACCGTCGGCCGCTCGTCGAACTCCGGGCAGGGGGGCGGGGGAACCTGGCCCGACACGACCGTGAAGCTCACCGTGAGCGGGGCGGAGGTGTTGCCCGCCTTGTCGCTCGCCCGGTACGCCAGGGTGTGCCTGCCCGCCCGGTCGACGACCACGGGCGCCGTGTACGCCAGGTAGGGCCCGCCGTCGAGCGAGTACTCGATGCCGGCGACACCGGAACCGTGCCCGTCGGTGGCGCTGACGGTCACCTTCGCGCTGCCGACGTACGCCCCGGCGGAGTTCTTCGAACCCTCGACGGTCACGCCGGTCACCGGCGGGGTGGTGTCCTGCGGGGGCGCGGAGACGACGGTGAACGCGACGCTCTTCTCGGCCGCCGCGTTGCCCGCCTTGTCCGTGGCGCGGTAACGCACGGTGTGCGTGCCCACCTGGTGCACCATCACCGGGCCGGTGTAGACCTGCCAGGCGCCGGAACCGATCGCGTACTCGATGGTGTTGACGCCGGAGCCCGTGTCGGAGGCGGTGACGGTGACGGTCGCCATGTCGATGTACGCGCCGTCGGCGTTCTTCTGCCCGGCGACCGTCGCCGAGGTCTCCGGTGCGGTGGTGTCGTCCGTCGGCGGGGCGACGACGGTGAACCCGACGCTCTGCTCCGCCGAGACGTTGCCCGCCTTGTCCAGGGCGCGGTAGCGCACCGTGTGCGTACCGACCTGGTCGACGACGACCGGCGCGGTGTACGGCTGCCAGGCGCCGTCGGCGCCGATCGCGTACTCGATCCGGTCGACGCCCGAACCCGCGTCGGTCGCCGTGACGGCGACACTCGCCGAACCGACGTAGGCGCCCTCGGCGTTCTGCGTGCCGGTCACCTTGGCGGTCGCCTCGGGCGCCGTGGTGTCCTCACCGCTGCCCTCGGTCACCACCAGGATGCCCTGCATCTGGCCGTGGCCGGGGATCGTGCAGTGGTAGAAGTAGCGGCCCGGGGTGAGCGTGACCTCGGCGGTGTACCGGCCTTTCTGGGCGTCGTTGGGGTTGGCCAGGATATTGAGCTGGACGTCGTCGTTGAACTCGGGGTCCGAGGTGACGAACGTCAACGTGTGCGGCATGCCGGTGGTGTTGCCGGTGGCCACGCTGTTCTCGAAGACGATCGTCGCCGGTCCGGCCACCGCGGTCGCCGGTGCCGAGAGGTACTTGTCGATGTCGTTGCCCGCGGTCCAGGTGAGCACCTGTTCCGCCGCCTCGGCCCCGGGGGCCTCGGTGTCGTCGGCCGCGGAGACGGTCTGCAGGCCGAACATCATGAGCAGGGCGGCCAGCAGGGCGGCCCAGATTCTGCGTTGCCGTATCACTCGGTTCCCCTCGCCAGCCGGCCGACGGCCGGGGTCGGGCCGCCGCCCGTGTAGGTGACCCGCCACAGCGCGGACTTGGCGTCCGAGGTGAAGAAGCCGCGGCCGTAGTCGAGGACGTACAGCGCGCCGTCCGGACCGAACTTCCAGTCCATCAGGTTCTTGATGCCGTCGTTCCCGACCGGCACGATCTTCTTCAGGGACTCCGAGTGCACCGGCAGCCCGCCGTCGCCCTGCGTCTTCGGGTTCATGAGCACCGCGTTGCGCGGCTGGTCGGCGTCGTAGAAGTCGCCGACGAACCACTTGCCGTCCCAGTAGGCCGGCCATTTGGTGTCACTGTCGCTCGCCCCGTCGAAGCGGTAGACGGGCCCGTTCATCGCGGCCTGCCCGCCGCCCTTGAGCCAGGGCAGCCTGTAGGTGGCCTCG
Source organism: Streptomyces sp. GDS52 (assembly GCF_052246875.1). Taxonomy (NCBI): domain Bacteria; kingdom Bacillati; phylum Actinomycetota; class Actinomycetes; order Kitasatosporales; family Streptomycetaceae; genus Streptomyces; species Streptomyces sp. GDS52. Next base: position 483,965 of record NZ_CM125966.1, on the reverse strand, counting down.
TCCTGCTTGTAGGAGGGGACGCCGTTCGTGTCCCGGGGGAAGTCCGGGCCGCCGCCCTGCGGCGAGTACCAGATGTTGTTGCCGGTCACCGGCGGCAGGTTGACCAGGCCGTCGTTGTTCGGCGACTCGTTCTTCGGGCGGTCGCAGTCGTACCAGCCCAGCGGCTGGGACGGATCGGGCAGATTGCGGTCCCGGTAGGGCTGCTTGTTGCCCATGCAGTACGGCCAGCCGCGGTTGGACGCCTCGGTGATCGCGGCGAAGGTGTCGTACTTGGCCGGGCCCCAGGTCGTCGACGGCTGCCCCGCGTCCGGGCCGACCCAGCCGGCGTAGAGCACGTCGGTCACCGGGTCGACGAAGATGCGCGCCGGGTTGCGCACCCCCATCACGTAGATCTCGCCGCGCGTCTTGCCGCCGCCCTCCGCGGTCTCCTCACCGGTGAACAGATTGCCCTCGGGGAGGGTGTACGTGCCGTCCGGCTCCGGGTGGATGCGCAGGATCTTGCCGTTGAGGTTGTTGGTGTTGCCGGATGTACGGCGCGCGTCCGCGAAGGAGACGCCCTTGAAGTTCGGCTCGGGGTTGTTGCCCGAGTAACCACTGCTGAAGCCACTGGAGTTGTTGTCACCGGTGGCGATGTACAGGTTGTCCTCGGAGTCCCAGGCCAGCCCGCCGCCCGCATGGCAGCAGCTGTGGATCTGCACCGGCCAGTCGAGCAGCACCTTCTCGCTGCGCAGGTCCAGTCTGCCGGTGGACTCGTCGAACGTGAAGCGGGAGACCCGCCGGTCGGCCATGCGCTTGACGCGGTCGATCTCCGAGTGGGGGGTGTAGTGCAGATACACCCATCCGTTCCGCTCGAACTCCGGGTCCAGCTCGATGCCGAGCAGCCCCTCCTCGACCTTGACCAGTTCGTCGCCGCCGCCCTTGTTCCCGAAGACGGTGAGCGCGCCGGCCAGGGTGACCTTCCCGGTCTCGGGGTCGTAGACGTGGATCTCGCCCCTGCCCTTGCCGATGTCGGGATCGTTCCAGTCGGTGATCACCGGCTGGGAGGAGTCGGCGCCGCCGCGGCCGATGTAGAAGACGCGGCCGTCGGGGGCGGTGACCAGTCCGTGCGGCTCGCCGATCTGGTCGTTCTGGCCCGGCTGGTTGGGCCGGGTGAGCCGCTCCGCCGCGTAGTTCTTGTTGATCGTCGCCTTGCAGTCCGCCTGGACGAGCCGTGTGGTCCACAGCAGGGCGCCGCGCAGATGGTCACGGAACTCGGTCTCGTCGTACGACGACACCGTGCCGCCCATCCCGGTGTAGAAGGACCGGCCGCCGTCGTAGTCACGGCACCAGCTCACCGGGTGGTCGGCGCCGTTGGCGCTCGCTCCGGGCTGGTAGGTCGACTCGCGGACCCTGGCCACGGTGTGCACCTCGCCGGACGGGTTCTTCGTCCAGTTCAGCCACTTGTCGGGCCGCTTCCACTCCTGCGGCAGGCTCTTGGTCGCCGGGTGCCGCCGGTCACCGACCTCGACGGTCGCGCGCTGGACACCGGCCGGGCCGGACGCGGCCGGACGGGCGCCGATGAGACCGGTGAACCAGTCCGAGTACGGCTCCGCACGGGCCGCGTCGTGAATGCCGACGAACCCGCCGCCGGCCTCCATGTAGGCCTCCAGGCCCGCCTCCTGGGCCGGGTCGAGGACGTCCCCGCCGCCGGTGAGGAACACGATCGCGTTGAAGCGGCCCAGCCTCCTGTCGTTGGTGAAGACCGAGGCGTCGTCCGTCGCGGTGACCTCGAACCGCTGGTTCGCCGGGCCGGACAGCCCGATCCTCTCGATCGCCTCGATCCCGGCGTTCACCACCGGTGACTCGTCACCGCCCGCGGCGGAACCGTGGAAGAGCAGCACCCGTACGTCCGCGCCGCCCGGAGGCGACTTGATCGACATCGTTGTCAGAGCCGGGTCGTCGTCCGGGCGCGCGCTGGCGGCGGGACCCGACAGCAGTCCGGCGGCGACGACCGAGGCGGTGACGGTCGCCGCCCACGCCCTTCGCCCCGCTCCGGTCCTTCTCACGCTTCCGGTGCTCCTGGTGCCTCTTGTGCTTCTTGCACTCAACCCCTTTAAGCGCATGGGTTCTTGATGCGATGTGAACCGCATGTGGCCACCCACCCCTCCTCGGTCGCAGCGACAGCGTCAAGGAAGCTAGACCTCTTTGCGTCACACGCCAATACCTATGGCCGCAATGGAACGAACTTTGTCCTGAGTGTGGATGAACGGGAGGGTGGCCGGTACGGTTTCACAGGTTCATGACAGCAATATCACGGCCGTTGTGCTCACGTCTCTCACAGATCCGCACCATCAAGTCCCTTACGAGCAGGGAGAGTTCGGCATGCAAAGACGCGACTTCAACCGGCGGGTGCTGCTGGGCGGCGCGGTCGTCGCGACATCGATGTCTCTGGGGCCCGAGGCGGTCGGCGCCGCCACGCCGGCGAAGACCGCGCCCGCCGGCGGCGAGGTGAAGCGCGTCAAGCTGTACGCCGAACGACTGGACGGCGGAAAAATGGGCTACGGCCTGGAGAAGGGCAAGGCGTCCGTCCCCGGCCCCCTGATCGAGCTCAACGAAGGCGACACGCTGCACATCGAGTTCGAGAACACCATGGACGTGCCGGTGAGCCTGCACGTCCACGGCCTGGACTACGAGATCTCCAGCGACGGCACCAAGATGAACCGCAGCGACGTGGCACCCGGTGACACCCGCACCTACACCTGGCGCACCCACAAGCCCGGACGGCGCCCGGACGGCACCTGGCGGTCCGGCAGCGCCGGCTACTGGCACTACCACGACCACGTGGTCGGCACGGAACACGGAACCGGCGGCATCCGCAACGGCCTGTACGGCCCGGTGATCGTGCGGCGCAAGGGAGACGTCCTGCCGGACCGGACGCACACGATCGTCTTCAACGACATGACGATCAACAACAGGCCCGCCCACACCGGCCCCGACTTCGAGGCCACCGTCGGGGACCGTGTCGAGATCGTCATGATCACGCACGGCGAGTACTACCACACCTTCCACATGCACGGTCACCGCTGGGCCGACAACCGGACCGGCATGCTCACCGGCCCCGACGACCCGAGCCAGGTCATCGACAACAAGATCGTGGGTCCGGCGGACTCCTTCGGCTTCCAGATCATCGCGGGGGAGGGGGTGGGAGCGGGTGCCTGGATGTACCACTGCCACGTGCAGAGCCACTCCGACATGGGGATGACCGGGATGTTCCTGGTGAAGAAGCCGGACGGCACGATCCCCGGCCACGACCCGCACGAGCACGGCCACGGGTCCGCGGGGGAGGGCGAGGCGCACGAGCACTGACGGGGAGCACCCGCGAGAGCGCTCTCACCTCTGCCGCGGCCGGGGCTATCCTGATCCGCAACCGCAGGTGAGGAGCCGCCGACGTGACCGAGACAGTGCAGCGCCCCACACTGGAGGCCGTGGCCGCGCGGGCCGGGGTCTCGCGGGCCACCGTCTCCCGCGTGGTCAACGGCGCCGACGGCGTCACCGAGCCCCTGGCCGAGCGTGTGCGGCAGGCGGTGGACGAACTCGGCTACGTGCCCAACCAGGCGGCCCGCAGCCTGGTGACCAACCGCCACGACGCCATCGCCGTCATCGTCGCCGAACCGGAGAGCCGGGTCTTCTCCGACCCCTTCTTCGCCCGCCAGCTGCGCGGCATCAGCAAGGAGCTGACGGCCCACGACAACCAGCTCGTGCTGCTGCTCACCGAGGGCCGTGCCGACCACGCCCGGGTCGCCCGCTACCTGGCCGGCGGCCATGTCGACGGCGCGCTGGTGTTCTCGCTCCACCGCGACGACCCGCTGCCCGAACTGATCCAGCGCGCGGGCGTCCCGACGGTGTTCGGCGGCCGGCCCGGCTGGTCCGGCGGCAGGGACGGCGTCGTGTACGTCGACAGCGACAACCGGGGCGGCGCCCGCGACGCCGTACGGCACCTGCTCGGCCTCGGCCGCAGCCGGGTCGCGCACATCACCGGCGCCCTGGACCAGACCTCGGCGGTGGACCGGCTGGACGGCTTCCGGGACGCCGTGGCCGACGCCGACCCGCGGCTCGTGGCGGAGGGCGACTTCACCGTGGCCGGCGGCGAGCGGGCGATGCGGGAACTCCTGGAGCGCTGCCCCGGCCTGGACGCGGTGTTCGCCGCCAACGACCTCACGGCAGCGGGCGCGCTGCGGGTGCTGCGCGAGCACGGGCGGCGGGTGCCGGACGACGTGGCGGTGGTCGGCTTCGACGACATGCTGCCGTTCGCCGAGCAGACCGACCCCCCGCTGACCACGGTCCGTCAGGACATCCTGGAGATGGGCCGGCTGATGGCCCGGCTCCTCCTGCGCGGCCTCGACCGCACCGCCCGCACGCACGACACCGCGGGGGGCGACCCCGCCGGTGTGGTCCTCCCGACGACGCTGGTACGCCGCGCCTCCGCGTGACGTGTCTCCGCGCGCCGCCGTGCGTTCCGGCATCCGTGCGGGCATCGTTCGTGCGGTGGTCGGCGGTGGGCGAGGGGAGCCGGTGGAGGCCGGAGGTCCTCGGCGCGGCGCGTTGATCCGGCGTTGAGCGAACGTTTTTCGATGGTCGGCACGCTTTCGGCCATGCACATCGACACCATCGCGCCGCCCGAACTCGCCTGGCAGCAAGAGGCCCTGTGCGCGCAGACCGGAGGCGACTTCTTCTTCCCCGAGCCCGGCAGTTCGGTGCGTGAGGCCAAACGGATCTGCGCCCTGTGCCCCATCCGCGCCACCTGCCTCGACTACGCCCTGACCCACGACATGCGCTTCGGTGTCTGGGGCGGACTGTCGGAGAAGGAACGGCTGGAGCTACGGCGTGCGTCCCGCTAGACAGAACAGCGGGCCGCCCGGTCTGCCCGGGTCGGCCCGCCGGTGTCTGCGGGGGGTGCGGGGTCAGCCGGCCGCGCGCGCCGCCATCCGGGCCTTGCGGGCGGCGAGCTTCTCGTCGAACTTCGCCGCCTCGGAGTCCAGACCGCCGAGGAACATCCCGAGCTCCTCCTGGGCCTGAAGGCCCTCGGCGCCCAGCCCGTCGATCTCCATGACCTTCAGGTGGCGGATCACCGGCAGGAGCACGTCGTCGCGGTGGATGCGCAGGTTGTAGACCTCGCCGATCGCCATCTGCGCCGCCGCCCGCTCGAAGCCGGGAATGCCGTGCCCCGGCATCCGGAAGTTCACGACGACGTCCCGCACCGCCTGCATCGTGAGGTCGGGGGCGAGCTCGAAGGCAGCCTTGAGCAGGTTGCGGTAGAAGACCATGTGCAGGTTCTCGTCGGTCGCGATGCGGGCCAGCATCCGGTCGCAGACCGGGTCACCGGAGTGGTGGCCGGTGTTGCGGTGCGAGACACGGGTGGCCAGCTCCTGGAACGCGACGTAGGCGATCGAGTGCAGCATCGAGTGGCGGTTGTCCGACTCGAAGCCCTCGCTCATGTGGGACATGCGGAACTGCTCGAGCTTGTCCGGGTCCACCGCCCGTGAGGCGAGCAGGTAGTCCCGCATCACGATGCCGTGCCGGCCCTCCTCCGCGGTCCAGCGGTGCACCCAGGTGCCCCAGGCGCCCTCCCGGCCGAACAGCGTGGCGATCTCGTGGTGGTAGCTCGGGAGGTTGTCCTCGGTCAGCAGGTTCACCACCAGGGCGACCCGGCCGACCTCGGTGACCTTGGACTGCTCCTTCTCCCATGCCTCGCCGTCCTCGAAGAAGCCGGGGAAGTTACGGGCGTCGCTGAACGGCACGTACTCGTGCGGCATCCAGTCCTTGGCGACCTTCAGGTGACGGTTGAGCTCCTTCTCGACCACTTCCTCCAGTGCGTACAACAGCCGGGCGTCGGTCCACACGGCCGGGCTGCCGAGGTGGGGAGAAGTGATCGACATGGGGTACTCCAGGGGGACGTGACAGACAAGGGGTGTCGGCGGGCGGCGCCGGCAACTTACGGGATCGTAGGCTACGAAACCGTAGGTTACGAAACCGTAGGTTAAGCGCGCTGTAAAGGCCGCAGATCAGGGGGGGGCTCCGCGTGTCGTCCAGGGGCCGTACGGGGGAAGGAGGCCCCCTCAGGCGTACAGGTCCCGGAGCCGGACCGAGAGGCAGGTGACGCAGCCCTCGAGCTTCTCGAACTCCCCGATGTCCACCGGCACCGGCGCATAACCGAGGTCCGCGAACAGCTCCGCGGTCCTCGGCGCGCTCGCCGCCAGCAGCAGCCGGTCCCCGCCGAGCAGCACCACGTGCGCACCGGACTCCTCCGGCACCGGCAGGAGACGGGGGAACAGCGACGGCGCGTCCAGATTGGGGAGGTGGCCGAGCACCGTCCCGTCCGGCAGCGCCGTCACCGCCGACTTCAGATGCAGCACCTTGCTCACGGGCACGGCGACGACCCGGGCGCCCAGCGGTTCGAACGTCGCCCGGAGCTGTTGGATCCCGGCCGCGTCGGTCCTCCCGCCCCGGCCCACGTACACGGTGTCGCCGATCTTGAGCACGTCCCCGCCGTCCAGGGTGCCCGGCTCCCGGATCCGGTTCACCGAACAGCCCAGCGCGGCCACGGCCTCCTCGACCCCGGCGGTCTCCGCGCGCCGGGACGCGGCACCGGACCGGGCGATCAGGGCCACGTTCCGGTACATGACGACCGTGTCCTCGACGAACACGGAGTCGGGGCAGTCGTCGGCCGGGTCCACCTCGACCGTCTCCCAGCCGTGGCCGCGCAGTGCCTCGGTGTACGCCTCCCACTGCTCCACCGCGCGGCCGACGTCGACGCGCTCCCGCTCGATGTGGGTCACCAGCCCTTCGGCCAGTCGGGGGCCGGGACGGCGGACGAGGGCCTTCTTGCTGGGCACGAGCGTGACTCCGGATCGGACGGGGCGGTCCGGCACCGCCGCGGAGGGCGCGGTGGGCCGGCCGGTCTCCCACGGATGACGGCGCAGCCATCATGCAGGGAGAAGCCGGTCGGGACCACCCCTGGCGGCGATGAGATCCACCGCCGGTGACCAGCCGGGCCGTCCTGCTCCCCGCTGTCCTGCTCCCTGCCGTCCTGGTCCCAGCCGGTGGAGGGCCGGGCCGGTCAGCCGATGGCGTCCGGTGTGGTCTCCCGCAGTTCTCCCCCCTCCAGCAGCAGCCAGCGCGTGATCCCGACCGACTCCAGGAACGGCAGGTCGTGACTGGCCACGATCAGCGCCCCCTCGTAGGACTCCAGAGCCGTGGTGAGCTGGCGGACGCTCGCGATGTCGAGGTTGTTGGTCGGCTCGTCCAGCATCAGCAGCTGGGGCGCGGGCTCGGCCAGCATCAGCGCGGCCAGTGCCGCCCGGAAACGCTCGCCGCCGGAGAGCGTCAGCGCCTTCCGGTCGGCGCGGGCACCCCGGAACAGGAAGCGGGCGAGCCTCGCCCGGATCCGGTTGTCGGTGGCACCCGGCGCGAAGCGGGCCACGTTCTCGGCGACGCTGAGTTCGCCGTCGAGGACATCGAGCCGTTGCGGCAGGAACCGCAGCGGGACCTGGGCCGTCGCCTCGCCGGCCACCGGCGGGAGCTCGCCCGCGACGGTGCGCAGCAGCGTCGTCTTGCCCGCGCCGTTGCGCCCGATCAGCGCGACCCGCTCGGGGCCCCGCAGCTCGACGTGGCCCTCCACCCGAGAGCCGTACGCGAGTTCCAGACCCTTGAGGGTGAGGACGGTGCGCCCCGGTGGTACGGCGGTGTGCGGCAGGTCGACACGGATCTCGTCGTCGTCCCGTACGGCCTCCACCGCCTCGTCGAGCCGCTCCTTGGCCCCGGCGAGCTTCTCCTCGTGCATGATGCGGTGCTTGCCCGCGGACTCCTGTGCCGCGCGCTTGCGGGCGCCCATCACGATCTTGGGTTCGCGCTTGCTGTCCCACATCTTCTGCCCGTACCGCTTGCGGCGGGCCAGTTTGACCTGGGCGTCCGCCAGTTCGCGCTTCTGCTTGCGCAGATCCGACTCGGCGACCCGCACCATGCGTTCGGCCGCCTCCTGTTCGGTCGTGAGCGCCTCCTCGTAGGCCGAGTAGTTGCCGCCGTACCAGGTGACCTCTCCCGAGCGCAGATCGGCGATCTGGTCGACCAGTTCCAGGAGTTCACGGTCGTGGCTGACCACGACCATGAGGCCCGGCCAGTCCTCGACGGCCGTGTACAGCCGTCTGCGTGCGTACAGGTCGAGGTTGTTGGTGGGTTCGTCGAGCAGCAGTACGTCGGGCCGGCCCAGCAGCAGCGCGGCCAGCCGCAGCAGCACCGACTCGCCGCCCGAGACCTCGCCGATGGTGCGGTCCAACCCGATGTGTCCGAGACCGAGTTCACCGAGGGCGGCCAGGGCGCGCTCCTCCACGTCCCAGTCGTCGCCGACGGTCTCGAAGTGCGCCTCGGCCACGTCGCCCGCCTCGATGGCGTGCAGTGCGGCGCGCTGCGCGGCGATGCCGAGCGCGTCGTCGACCCTCAGCGCGGTGTCGAGCGTCACGTTCTGCGGCAGGTAGCCCACCTCGCCGGCGACGCGTACGGCGCCGTCGACCGGCCGGAGTTCACCGGCGATGAGCTTCAACAGGGTTGATTTTCCTGACCCGTTGACGCCGATGAGCCCGGTCCGGCCGGGACCGAAGGAGGCGTCGAGGCCCTCGAAGACGGGGGTGCCGTCGGGCCAGGTGAAGGACAGGGAGGTACAGGTGAGGGATGCGGTCATACGGGCCTCCGCGCGGTTGCGTGATGCGGTCGGGTGCGAACGCGTATCGAGACACCGCGGGACGACAGGCCGGGCGGGAGGGTCCGGGCATGAGAAAAGCCCTGTCCCGCAAGGACGGCTCGTACGCCGAGGTCGCACGCGACGTGCACACCCCACGGGTGTGACGCGGTGTCTCAGGACCTCAGACGAGCAACGTCCTTCTCCGATCGACGGCAACAGAAGCGCTGACAACGCTACGAGGGGCCGGATTCGCTGTCAACGCGATTTCGAAGCGGCGGAGCGGCGGGCAGGAGGGGAGAGGAGGGAAGGAGGGGGGACGGAGCGGGAGCCGGGCGGCTCAGCCGGCGAACGGCCCGCCGTCGCCGAAGACCATCTGCGCGAAGCGCTCGCCGATGCGGCGGTGCGTGGCGGCGTCCGGGTGCAGCGCGTCGGGCAGCGGCAGCTCGGCGTGGTCCGCCTCGCCGTAGAGCTCACGGCCGTCCAGGTAGTACAGGTTCGGGTCGTCGGCGGCCCGCTGCTCCACCAGCCGGGCCAGCTCCTCCCGGATGACGTTGAGGGTGAGCTTGCCGGCGGCCCGTTCCTCCGGCTTCCCCATGGCCGCGAACCGGAGCCGGCCCTCGCCGATGGTGCTGAGGTCGGGGACGCTCGGGCCCGGGGTGTCCTCGTGGAGGGGGCACAGGATCGGCGAGACGACCAGCAGCGGCGTCTTCGGCCGGCCGTCGCGGATGGTGTCGAGGAAGCCGTGCACCGCCGGTACGAAGGCACGCAGCCGCAGCAGATCGGCGTTGACCAGATTGATCCCGATCTTGACACTGATCAGGTCCGCGGGGGTGTCCCGCATCGCCCGCGCGGTGAACGGGTCGAGCAGTGCGCTGCCGGCCAGCCCCAGATTGACCAGGTCCACCCCGCCGAGGGAGGCGGCCAGCGCCGGCCAGGTGGTGGTCGGGCTCGCGGCGTCGGAACCGTGGCTGATCGAGCTGCCGTGGTGCAGCCACACCCTGCGGTCCCCACCGGCCACCGGCTCCACGGGGGCGTCGGTGCGCAGGGCGACCAGCTGGGTCATCTCGTTGTGCGGGAGCCAGATCTCGACGCGCTTGTCACGGTCCGGCAGCCCGGTGAAGCGGGCGGTGCCGACGGGGCCCGGCCGCAGGTCGGCGGAGCCCGTGGCCATGTCCATCAGCAGGACGTTCCCACCGGTGACCTCGGTCTGCCCGGCCGGTTCGCCGTCGATCAGCAGGTCGTAGCGGCCGTCCGGGCGGGGCGGGGCGCCCTCGTAGGCCATCTTGGTGCGGAGCACGTCCAGTTCGACGGCGGTGGCCCGGGTGCGGAACACCAGCCGGACGCCGGACGGCTGCGCCTCCGCCATGTTCAGCTGACCGTCGGCACCCTGCGCGCGGGCCCGGGCGGGCAACCGGTGCGGCTGCACTCCCCGCGCGGTCCGCTCCAGTTCGAGCGCGCCACGCAGCAGCTCCTCGGTGAGCGGGGTGGTGACCCAGCCCTCTGCCGAAGGCGCCGGCGTGCTCTCGGGTGCGGGGTCGCGGGGGTCGCGGGGGCCAGGGGTGCTCATGACCGCAGGCTGTCAACCGGGTGGGCGGTCCGCAAACGTTTTTCCGGGCACGGGCGCCCGCCGGGTGCCCGGCTCGCCCCACGCCGTGGCTCAGCAGGCATCGCGGATCAGTTCCGCGAGATCGTGGTCCAGGTCGAGTTGAAGGTGCTCCAGGCCGACCGGTACGAGTTCGCCGGCGGCCTCGAGGAATCTGCGGATCTCGCCCGAGCGGACATGGACGACGGCGGTTCCCTCGGGCGCGTGGAACTCCAGCACCGTCCGGTCGTAGCCGTACGGCCGCACCCGTACGTCGCCGTGGCCCTCGGGTTCGTGCAGCCCCGCGGTGAGCAGTTCGCGGGCGAAGGTCCAGCAGACCTCGACGCCCTCCAGGGTGGCGGGGGCCGGGAAGGTCATACGCACGGCGAACGGGTCGCTCCGGTCGTAGTGCAACGTGGCGGGAATGCTCGGCATCCGCGGCGCGGCGGCGACGAGCCGGGCTTCGACGGGCTGCTCGATGACGGTGGACAACGCCTTGCTCCCTCGTGACGGCTGAACGACGGCTGAACGGCTTCCGGGCGGATAGGGCGGCCTACTCAAAGAGACGACGGAATCAGCCAATCCGTGCCCACCAGAACAGAGTGACCTCTGTCACCGCCTCCATGCGTCCGAGTGGCCGAAGTCTCCCGGCGGGTGGTATGGACGGCCTGCGCGGGGCCCCGCCCCGCCGCGACAGGACCCCGGGCCCGTAGGCTCGTCGTCACCATGACGAGCGTACGCATCCCGGCGGACTGGCCCACGACCGAGGAGCAGGCCCGCGCGGTCCAGGACGGACTGCGCGGGCGGGTGGTGCTCGACGAGCCCGGCCCGCCGCCCGGAACGGGCCGGGTCACCGGGGTGGACGTGGCGTACGACGACGAGCGGGACCTCGTCGCGGCGGCGGCCGTGGTCCTGGACGCGGGCAGCCTGGAGGTCGTCGCCGAGGCCACGGCCGTCGGCCGGATCTCCTTCCCGTACGTTCCGGGTCTGCTGGCCTTCCGGGAGATCCCCGCCGTCCTGGCCGCCCTCGACGCCCTGCCGTGCCCGCCGGGACTGGTCGTCTGCGACGGCTACGGACTCGCCCACCCCCGCCGCTTCGGCCTCGCCAGTCACCTCGGGGTGCTCACCGGACTGCCGACGATCGGCGTCGCCAAGAACCCCTTCACCTTCACCTTCACGACCCCGGCGACCCCGCGCGGCAGCACGGCTCCGCTGCTCGCCGGGGCCGAGGAGGTCGGCCTGGCCCTGCGCACCCGGGACGCCGTCAAGCCGGTCTTCGTCTCGGTCGGCCACCGCGTGACCCTCGCCGACGCCCGCGCCCACACCCTCGCGCTGACCCCCGCGTACCGCCTCCCGGAGACCACCCGCAGAGCGGACGCCCTGTGCCGCCGGGCCCTGCGGGAGGCGGGGGAGGCGCGGGACGCGGGGGACACCGGCGCCTAGGCGGTTCCCCGCCGCTGGTCCTGCTCGCCCTGCTCGATGCGCCAGCGCCCCACCTCGCGGTACTCCGAGTCGTAGATCTCCGCTCCGTCCCCGGGCTTCATCGGGTAGTGGCGCAGGTTCCCGCCCCAGTACCGCAGGATCCGCCCCAGCTCACCCGCGGGATCCTCGGCCAACGCCTCGTCGTCCATGCTCACTTCGAGAAGAAATCGCATGCCCTCGATTGTTTCATTGAACTCCCCTTTGAGACTTGGGTGAACGGCGTGCCGGGCTTGCGGGAGGCGAGCGTCGAAAAGTCTCGACCCGGGCTCAGGAGGGGCGGGTCGCGGCGACGCGGAAGCGGATGCCCGCGGCCCGCAGCCGCTCGATCAGCGCATCGCCCATCGACACCGCGGTGGTGACCTGTCCCGAGGCCGGCGGGAGGTCGTCGAAGGCCAGGCAGAGCGCCGCCTCGGCGAGCATCTTCGCCGTCTCGTCGTAGCCGGGGTCGCCGCCCGCGACCTCCGTGAAGACCCGCCGTCCGCCGCCCTCGCCCACGAAACGGACGGTGAACCAGCTCCTGGCGCGCTTCTCGGGTCCCGGCCCGTCACCGGGTGCCAGCCGGTCGGACAGGCGGCGCCGCAGGGGCGGCAGCTGGGCCGCCGCGACCAGCGCGGCCACGGCCGCGACCCCGCCCACCGCGGACGGCAGGTGCCGGACGGCCGCGTAGTGCCGGTAGCGGAAGTCGGGCCCGTACCGGTCGAGCGCCTTCGCCGACCGGCGCACGATCCGCGCGTCGATGGTCGGCAGGGGCAGGGCCCAGGCGCCGACCTCGGGGGCGTGGCGCGGCCCGCCCGACGGCGTCGACACCCGGCGCCCCATCAGCCGCGGCTCGTGCCGCCGCCGGTCCCGGGCCGCCGCGCGGAGCTGCCGGGGCCGGGCGAACTGGCCCAGCGCCGAGGCGAAGGTCCCGCCCGAGAAGGCGGCGTCGGCGGTCACGAAACCGTCCACCGCCAGCGGCACCCCCTCCGGCAGCTGCCGCACGGTGAAATACGCGCCCAGGTCGTGCGGGACCGAGTCGAAGCCGCAGGCGTGCACCAGGCGCGCGCCGGTCTCCCGCGCGCGTGCGTCGTGGCGGACGTACATCAGGTCCACGAACTCCGGTTCACCGGTGAGGTCGAGGTAGTCGGTGCCGGTGTCCGCGCAGGCGGCGACGAGTCCCTCGCCGTAGGTCACGTAGGGGCCCACGGTCGTGGCCACCACGCGCGCGTGCTCGGCGAGCGTGCGCAACGAGGCCGGGTCGGACACGTCCGCCCGCAGCACCCCGATCCCCGGATCGCCGAAGGACCGTTCCAGCCGCTCCCGCAGGCGCTCCAGCTTCTCGGGGGAGCGGCCCGCGATCGCCCAGCGCAGACCGGAGGGCGCGTGGGCGGCGAGGTACTCGGCGGTGAGCGTCCCGACGAAGCCGGTGGCCCCGAAGAGCACGATGTCGTAGGGACGGTCACCCGTCCTGTTCAGCCCGTTCATGACACCCCTTGTCGTGGGCGCACCCCGCGATCGTGACGCCCCTGGCTCCGCGGTCGTGCCGCTGTCGGTGGCCGAGGCTAGCGTGAGGGTGCGGAACCCGACGACCGCGGTGCAAACGCCGGGCCGAGCGGGAGCGCGGCGCGGACCGCGCCGTAGAGTGACCGAAACGCTGGCCAAGCGCTTGCTCGGCCTCTTGTGCCGGATGGAACGTGTTCTTAGCATCACTGGTGTTACATCAGTTGTGTCACAGCTGGGGGTGCGATGACGAAGGTACCGGCACAGGGGCCGCTCACCGGCGTGCGCGTGGTCGAGCTGGCCGGGATCGGCCCCGGCCCGTTCGCCGCCATGCTCCTCGCCGACCTGGGCGCCGACGTCGTCCGCGTGGACCGCCCCCACGCCCCGGTGCTCGCGATCGAGGCCGCGTACGACGTCACCAACCGCAACAAGCGCTCCGTGGTCGTCGACCTGAAGGCCCCCGACGGAGCCGACCGCGTCCTCGACCTGGCCGAGCGTGCCGACGTCCTCCTCGAGGGCTACCGCCCCGGCGTCGCCGAGCGCCTCGGTGTCGGCCCCGGGGACTGCCACGCCCGCAACCCGCGCCTCGTCTACGGCCGCATGACCGGCTGGGGCCAGCAGGGCCCGCTCGCCGACCGCGCGGGGCACGACATCGCGTACATCGCCCGCACCGGCGCCCTCGGCATGATCGGCGGCCCCGACCGGCCACCGGCCGTCCCGGCCAACCTGCTCGGCGACTACGCGGGCGGCTCCCTCTACCTGGTCGTCGGCGTCCTCGCCGCGCTGCACCACGTGCGCGCGGGCGGCACCGGGCAGGTCGTGGACGCCGCCGTCGTGGACGGCACCGCCCACCTGTCCGCGATGATCCACGGCATGCTCGCCGCCGGCAGCTGGCAGGACCGGCGCGGCGGCAACCTCCTCGACGGCGGCTGCCCGTACTACGGCACCTACGAGACGGCCGACGGCGGAGCCATGGCGGTCGGCGCGCTGGAGCCGCAGTTCTACGCCGAGTTCCTGCGGCTCCTCGGCATCGAGGACCAGGCGGACGCCCACCGGGACGTCGCCAGGTGGCCCACGCTCCGCGAGCACGTCGCCGCCCGCTTCAAGGCCCGTACCCGCGACGAGTGGACCGCCGTCTTCGACGGCTCCGACGCGTGCGTGGCCCCCGTCCTGTCGCTGCGCGAGGCCCCGCACGACCCGCACCTCGCCGCCCGCGGCACCTTCACCGACCACGACGGCATCACCCAGCCCGCACCGGCCCCGCGGTTCTCCGCCACCCCCACCACCGTGCGCACCGGGCCCGCCCGGCCGGGCGCCGACACCGACGACGTGGCCCGCGACTGGGACGTCCCCCGACTGCTGTCCGCGCCCCGAGACCCTCAGCGATCCGCGCCCCGACCCCCTCAGTGAAAGGCCATCCCGTGAGCACCGAAGCGTACGTGTACGACGCGATCCGCACCCCGCGCGGTCGCGGCAAGGCCAGCGGTGCCCTGCACGGCACCAAGCCCGTCGACCTGGTCGTCGGCCTCATCCACGAGATCCGCGACCGCTTCCCCGACCTCGACCCGGCCGCCGTCGACGACATCGTGCTCGGCGTCGTGGGCCCCGTCGGCGACCAGGGCTCCGACATCGCCCGGATCGCCGCCATCGCCGCCGGACTGCCCGACACCGTCGCCGGCGTCCAGGAGAACCGCTTCTGCGCCTCCGGCCTCGAGGCCGTCAACCTGGCCGCCGCCAAGGTCCGTTCCGGCTGGGAGGACCTCGTGCTGGCCGGCGGCGTGGAGTCCATGTCCCGGGTGCCGATGGCCTCCGACGGCGGCGCCTGGTTCAACGACCCGATGACCAACCTCGCCACGAACTTCGTCCCGCAGGGCATCGGCGCCGACCTGATCGCCACCGTCGAGGGCTTCTCGCGCCGGGACGTCGACGAGTACGCGGCCCTCTCCCAGGAGCGGGCGGCCACCGCCTGGAAGGAGAACCGCTTCGCGCGGTCCGTGGTCCCGGTCAGGGACCGCAGCGGACTGGTCGTGCTGGACCACGACGAGCATCCACGCCCCGGCACCACCGCCGACTCCCTCGCCGGGCTCAAGCCGTCCTTCGCCGACATCGGTGAGCTGGGCGGCTTCGACGCGGTGGCGCTGCAGAAGTACCACTGGGTGGAGCGGATCGACCACGTCCACCACGCGGGCAACTCCTCCGGCATCGTGGACGGCGCCGCCCTGGTCGCCGTCGGCTCCAAGGAAATCGGGGAGCGGTACGGGCTGACCCCGCGCGCCCGGATCGTCTCCGCCGCGGTGTCCGGCTCCGAGCCCACCATCATGCTCACCGGCCCCGCCCCCGCCACCCGCAAGGCGCTGGCCAGGGCCGGGCTGACCATCGACGACATCGACCTCGTGGAGATCAACGAGGCGTTCGCGGCGGTGGTGCTGCGCTTCGTCAAGGACATGGGCCTGTCGCTGGAGAAGGTCAACGTCAACGGCGGCGCGATCGCGCTGGGCCACCCGCTGGGCGCCACCGGCGCGATGATCCTCGGCACCCTCGTCGACGAACTCGAACGCCGCGACCGGCGCTACGGCCTGGCCACGCTGTGCGTGGGCGGCGGGATGGGCATCGCCACCGTCGTCGAACGCCTCTGAACCCGGCGACCCACCCGCGACTTCTACGGAGACCCCTCATGACCGAGAGCACCACCATCCGCTGGGAACAGGACGACACCGGCGTCGTCACCCTCGTCCTCGACGATCCGAACCAGTCCGCGAACACCATGAACCAGGCGTTCCGCGACTCGCTCGCCGTGATCACCGACCGTCTGGAGGCGGAACTCCGGGCCGACCCGGACTCCGTCCGCGGCATCATCCTCACCTCCGCCAAGAAGACCTTCTTCGCGGGCGGCGACCTGCGCGACCTGATCCGGGTCACCCCCGACACGGCGCAGGACCTGTTCGACGGCGGTCTGGCGATCAAGCGGCAGCTGCGCCGCATCGAGACGCTCGGCAAGCCGGTCGTCGCGGCGATCAACGGCGCCGCCCTGGGCGGCGGTTACGAACTGGCCCTGGCCTGCCACCACCGCGTCGCCCTCGACGCCCCCGGCTCCAGGATCGGCCTGCCCGAGGTCACCCTCGGCCTGCTCCCCGGAGGCGGCGGCGTCGTCCGCACCGTCCGCCTGCTCGGCATCACCGACGCCCTGCTGAAGGTGCTGCTCCAGGGCACCCAGTACAGCCCGCGGCGCGCCCTGGAGAACGGCCTCGTCGACGAGGTGGCCGACACCCGCGAGGAGCTGCTGGCCAAGGCCCGCGCCTTCATCGACGCCCACCCCGAGTCCGCCCAGCCCTGGGACCGGCCCGGCCACCGCATCCCCGGCGGCACCCCGTCCCACCCCAAGTTCGCCGCCAACCTGCCCGCCTTCCCGGCCAACCTGCGCAAGCAGACCAACGGCGCCCCCTACCCGGCACCGCGCACCATCCTCGCCGCCGCCGTCGAGGGCGCCCAGGTCGACTTCGAGACCGCCCAGGTCATCGAGGCCCGCTACTTCGTCGAGCTGGCCGCCGGACAGACGTCGAAGAACATGATCCAGGCGTTCTTCTTCGACCTCCAGGCCGTCAACGCCGGAGCCAACCGCCCCCAGGGCGTCGAGCCCCGCCAGGTCCGCAGGGTCGCCGTGCTCGGCGCCGGGATGATGGGCGCCGGCATCGCCCACTCGTGCGCCCGCGCGGGGATCGACGTCGTCCTGAAGGACGTCTCCTTGGAGGCGGCCGTCAAGGGCAAGGGCTACTCCGAGAAGCTGTGCGCCAAGGCCGTCGCCAAGGGCCGGACGACCCAGGAGAAGGCCGACGCGCTGCTCGCGCGGATCACGCCCACCGCCGAGGCGCAGGACCTGGCCGGCTGCGACGCGGTCATCGAGGCCGTCTTCGAGGACACCGCCCTCAAGCACAAGGTGTTCCAGGAGATCCAGAACGTCGTCGCCCCCGACGCGCTCCTGTGCTCCAACACCTCCACCCTGCCCATCACCGCCCTCGCCGAAGGCGTCGAACGCCAGGACGACTTCATCGGGCTGCACTTCTTCTCGCCCGTCGACAAGATGCCGCTCGTCGAGATCATCAAGGGCGAGCGGACGGGGGACGAGGCGCTCGCCCGCGCCTTCGACCTGGTCCGGCAGATCAAGAAGACGCCGATCGTCGTCAACGACTCGCGCGGCTTCTTCACCTCCCGCGTCATCGGGCAGTTCATCAACGAGGGCATCGCCATGGTCGGCGAGGGCGTCGAGCCCGCCTCCGTCGAACAGGCGGCCGCCCAGGCGGGCTACCCCGCCAAGGTGCTGTCCCTGGTGGACGAGCTGAACCTCACCCTGCTGCGCAAGATCCGGACCGAGTCCAGGCGGGCCGTCGAGGAGGCCGGCGGCACCTGGACCGGGCACCCCGCCGACGCCGTCGTCGACCGCATGGTCGACGAGTACGACCGCCCCGGCCGCGCCGCCGGCGCCGGCTTCTACACGTACCGGGAGGACGGCGGGCGCGACGTCCTGTGGCCCGGCCTGCGGGAGCACTTCACCGAGCCCGGCCACGAGATCCCGTTCCGGGACATGCAGGAGCGGATGTTGTTCTCCGAGGCGCTGGACACGGTCCGGCTGCTGGAGGAGGGCGTGCTGACCTCGGTCGCCGACGCCAACATCGGCTCCGTCCTCGGCATCGGCTTCCCCGGCTGGACCGGCGGCGTCCTGCAGTACATCAACGGCTACGAGGGGGGAGCCGGGGAAGAGACGGGCCTGCCCGGGTTCGTGGCACGCGCACGTGAACTCGCCGAGCGCTACGGCGAGCGCTTCGCGCCGCCGGCGCTGCTGGTGGCCAAGGCGGAGCAGGGAGAGCGGTTCACGGACGCCGACTGAGACGCCCGAGGAGCCCCGGCGGGAGGCCGGGAACGCGGCCCCGTCCCCCGGCCTCCCGGCCCGTCCCCCCGCTCCCGGCCTCCCGGCTCGTCTCCCCGCTCCCGGTCTCCCGGCTCGTCTCCCGCTCCCGGCTCGGCTCGGTCTCCTGGCTCGGTCTCCCGGCCCGGCCTCCCGGCCGTGTTCTGGCCCGCCCCGTCCCCCGCCCGTCCTCCGGCCCGTCACCTCGTCCGGCCCGCCTCCCCGTTCACTCCCCGCCGTCGAGCCACTCCCGCAGCTCCTCGCGCAGCGACCGCTGGAACGACGTCAGCAGCGCCTGCACCACGAGCGGATGCATATGGGCGGACAGCGACTTCACGTCCCGCGTGTCCCGCTCCGCCACCGCGTCCCGCAGCAGACGCGACAGGTCCTGGGCGGCCGCGCGCGCATGCCCGGTGAGCGCCGCGCGGGCGGCGAGGATCGTCTCGTGCGCCAGCGGTACGTCCAGCAGCTCGAGGCCGAGCCGCAGCAGACCCGCGTCGACCCGGAAGCCCTCGCCGTCCCGCTCGACGACGTCCAGCGCGGCCAGCCGCCGCAGGTCCTCCTCGTCCAGCGCCCGCCCCGCGCGCCGCTCCAGTTCCTCACGCGACACGCTCTCCACCGTGTCGGGCGCCCAGGAGGCCACCACCGCACGCTGGATCGCCAGCTCCCGCACGCTCAGATCCGCCGGCAACCGCCCCAGATACCGTTCGATGGCCGCCAGCGTCATGCCCTGCCGCTGCAACTCCTCGATCAGCGCCAGCCGGGCCAGGTGCGCCGGCCCGTAATGACCGACGCGACGCGGCCCGATCGCCGGGGGCGGCAGCAGCCCTCTGCTGCCGTAGAACCGGACCGTCCGCACCGTGACCTTGGCCTTCGCCGCCAGCTCGTCGATCGTGAGGGCCGGTTCCTCGATGTCGGTCGTCATGTGCAGCAGTATCACTGTCCCATCATCCGTGCGACACCTCGGCCACCCCGCCCGCCGGTCACGATCGGGTTGTCGATCGACAGGACGACGACCGCCGGGAGGTGAATTTCACGCCATACGTGGTAGGGGCTTGTCTGGGGGGTGAGCCTCCGCCCATCGGCTCGAGGAAAGGTGCCGCCTGTGACGCAGGACCAACCCGGCGACAAGGACCGTACGGCAGGCCCGGAGCCGGTTTCGGGAACGAAACTCACCAAACGTGAGAGCCCTCGCACCGACCGGGTGGTGTTCGGTGTCACGGCCGTGCTCACCGTCGCGTTCGTCGTGTGGGGCGCCACGGCGACCGAATCGCTCGAGAAGGTCTCGAGCCGCGCGCTCACCGGTCTGATGCACAACGGCGGCTGGGCGTTCATGCTGGCCGCCTCCGGCTTCGTCGTCTTCGCCCTCTGGCTCGCGATCAGCCGCTACGGAAAGATCCACCTCGGCGCCGAGGGCGAGGAACCGGAGTTCCGCACGGTCTCGTGGGTCGCGATGATGTTCAGCGCGGGCATGGGTATCGGCCTGATGTTCTACGGCGTCAGTGAGCCCCTGGCGCACTACATCACCGCGCCGCCGGGCACCAGCCCGGCCGACTCGGGCGAGCGCATGGAACTGGCCATGGCGACCACGCTCTTCCACTGGACCCTGCACCCGTGGGGGATCTACGCCGTGGTCGGCCTGGGCATCGCCTACAGCACCTTCCGCAGGCGGCGCCGGCAGACCATCAGCGCGGTCTTCACCCCGCTCATCGGGGCGAAGCACGCCAACGGCGCCCCCGGCCGCGTCATCGACATCCTCGCGATCGTGGCGACCATCTTCGGCTCGGCGGCCTCCCTGGGCCTCGGCGCGCTGCAGATCGGCTCCGGCATGCAGGAACTGAACTGGATGGACAAGGTCAGCACGGGGCTGCTGGTCGGCATCATCGCGGTGCTCACGGTCGCGTTCATCGCCTCCGCCGTGTCGGGCGTGGAGCGGGGCATCCAGTGGCTGTCCAACACCAACATGGTGCTGGCACTGGTGCTCGCCGTGTTCGTGTTCGTGGCCGGCCCGACGATCCTCGTCCTCGACCTGCTGCCCACCTCCGTCTTCGGCTACCTGGGCGAGCTGCCCCAGCTGGCCGGCCGTACGGAGATCAGCGCCGGCGAGGGGGTGGCGGAATGGCTGGGCAGCTGGACCGTCTTCTACTGGGCCTGGTGGATCTCCTGGACGCCGTTCGTCGGTATGTTCATCGCCCGCATCAGCCGGGGCCGTACGATCCGTCAGTTCATCGGCGGGGTCATCCTCGTCCCCAGCACGGTCAGCCTGGTCTGGTTCGCGGTCTTCGGCGGTACCGCGATGCGGCTCCAGGAGCAGGGCCGGCTCGGTGCGGCGTCGACCCCGGAGGGCCGGCTGTTCGCGGTGCTCCAGGAGTACCCCATCGCCACGGCCTCGAGTCTGCTGGTGATGATCCTCGTCGGCATCTTCTTCGTCTCGGGCGCGGACGCGGCCTCGGTCGTCATGGGTTCCCTCTCCCAGCACGGGACGCTGGAACCGGGCCGCCTGGTGGTGGTGTTCTGGGGCGTGGTCACCGGCGCCGTCGCCGCGATCATGCTGCTGGTGGGCAGCGGCCAGGGCGACGCGCTGACCGGCCTGCAGAACCTCACGATCCTCGCGGCGGCCCCGTTCGTCCTCGTGATGATCGTGATGTGCGTGGCGCTCATGCGCGATCTGCGCCGCGACCCGCTCATCGTGCGGGGCGAGATGGCCTCCGAGGCCGTCGACATGGCCGTCATCGCGGGTCACGCGAAGTACGACGGCGAATTCGAACTCCGTATCGGCCCCGGCCCGGGGCCGGACGTGGAGGGAGACCCGATCGGCAGGCAATGACCGCCGACGCCGCTTCGGCCGCCCCCGGCGGCGGTGGACGGGCCGGCCACCCCCGTGGAAGCGGGGTGGCCGGCCCGTCCACCGCCCGGCCCGCCCCGTGCGGCCTTGACGGAATATGTCATGCCGTACCCGTCACCGCCCCACTGCGGCAATACTCACAGCATGTCTGCCGAGTACGCGACCTTCGGCCTGACACCGGCGATCCGCGCCGGTGGAATCCTCTCCGGCGGTGACCACCAGGTCCACCGGGACTTCGTCGACTTCGTCGTCGACGGACGCCCGCTGCTGTTCCGCCTCTGCGACCTCGACGCCGTCTCCCCGCTCGCCTCCGACGTGCCGCCCGCCATCTTCACCGCCCAGGTCCGCAGCCTGCTGCTGGAGACCGAGGCCCCGCTGCCGTTCGGCCGGTACATCGTCTACGGCTGCCCCGACTGCGAGGACCTCGCCTGCGGCGCGGTGACCGCGGCCATCGAACGGGACGGCGAGGACTACATCTGGCGGGACTTCGCCTGGCAGACCGAGGAGCACGCCGACCTGGAACGCAACGGCTACCACGGCCTGGGCCCGTTCCGCTTCCGCGGCACCGACTACCGCACGGCCCTCGCCGCCCTGCTGGACGGCGCCGGCGGCACCCGCCGCCGTGTCCTGCTGATCGGAGCCCGCGTCGCCCTGCTCGCCAGGCTCGCCGCGGCCCTGCGCACCATCGGGGTCGGCGCCGACATCGCCCAGGACGCCGACGGCGTCCCCGCCGACGAACTGCGCGGCTACAGCGCCGTGGTCTTCGGCCGGTCGGCCGGCGCCGCCCAGCGGGACGCCGTACGCCGCGCGTTCGCCACCGCCGGCGTCCACGTGCCCTGCGTCGACGGCCTCGCCCCGGTCGTCCCCCTCCTCGTCGCCCAGACCGAACACGCCCTGGACCGCAGCCCGCCCGAGCAGCGCCGCCTCACCGCTCTGAGCGCCCCGCTCTCCGCGGCCGGTGCCGTGGCGGAGATCGAGGTCACCTCGTCCTGCCGGGTACGGCTCACCGCGTACCGCGTCGACCGCCTCTCCCGCACCCACACCCACGAACTCTTCGACGGTGTCCTGGAACCGGGACGCCACCGCATCCCCCTGGACGTGAAGACGGTGAGAGGGGAGTCCTACCTGGTGGCCCGCACCGCCGGGGCGGTACGGACGACGCCCGTGCGCCGGCCGGACCGGCACACCGGCGGATGAACCCGAGGGCTAGGATCGGCGGTCTGATGACTGCCACCCTCGTCGCCAAGAACCTCTCCGCCGGCCATGGCGACCGCTCCCTGTTCAGCGGCCTCGACCTCGTCGTCGCCCCCGGCGACGTGATCGGCCTGGTCGGCGCCAACGGCGCCGGCAAGTCCACCCTGCTGCGCCTGCTCGCCGGCCTCAGCGCGCCGGAGCGGGGAGAGCTGCGGCTCTCCCCGCCCACGGCGACCGTCGGACACCTCCCGCAGGAGCCGGAGCGCCGGCCCGGCGAGACCGTCGGTGAGTTCCTGGCCCGGCGTACCGGTGTCGCCGAGGCCCAGCGGACCATGGACGAGACGACCCAGGCCCTGGTCGACGGGGCGCCCGGCGCCGACGACGCGTACGCCGACGCCCTGGAGCGGTGGCTGGGCCTGGGCGGCGCCGACCTCGAGGAGCGCGCCGAGGAGGTCACCGCCTCCCTCGGCCTGACCGTCGGCCCCGACCACCTCATGACCGCCCTGTCCGGCGGTCAGGCGGCCCGGGTCGGCCTCGCCTCGCTCCTCCTGTCCCGCTACGACGTCTTCCTGCTCGACGAACCGACCAACGACCTCGACCTGGACGGTCTGGAGCGCCTCGAACGCTTCGTGAGCGGGCTGCGCGCCGGGACGGTCGTGGTCAGCCACGACCGCGAGTTCCTCACCCGCACCGTCACCAAGGTCCTCGAGCTCGACCTCGCCCAGCGGCAGATCAACCTCTACGGCGGCGGCTACGCGGCCTACCTGGAGGAACGGGAGATGGCCCGCCGGCACGCCCGGGACGAGTACGAGGAGTACGCCGACAAGAGGTCCGCGCTCCAGGACCGCGCCCAGATGCAGCGGTCCTGGATGGACAAGGGCGTGAAGAACGCGCGTCGCAAGGCGGGCGGCGACAACGACAAGATCGGCCGCAAGTTCCGCAGCGAGGCGAGCGAGAAACAGGCCGCCAAGGCCCGCCAGACCCAGCGCATGATCGAGCGCCTGGACGTGGTCGAGGAGCCGCGCAAGGAGTGGGAGCTGCGCATGGAGATCGCGGCGGCCCCGCGCTCCGGCGCGGTGGTGGCGACGCTGCGGGACGCCGAGGTGCGCCGCGGCGACTTCGTGCTCGGGCCGGTCTCGCTGCAGGTCGACTGGGCGGACCGGGTGGCCGTCACGGGCGCGAACGGCGCCGGCAAGTCCACCCTGCTGGCCGCCCTGCTGGGCCGTGTCCCGCTCGACGCCGGGCACGCCGTCCTCGGCTCGGGCGTCCTGCTCGGCGAGGTCGACCAGGCCCGCGCCCTGTTCCACGGCACCGACACCCTGCTCGACGCCTTCCGCGCCGGGGTGCCGGAGACCGAACCGGCCGAGATCCGCACCCTGCTGGCCAAGTTCGGCCTCAAGGCGGACCAGGTGATGCGGCCGGCCGTCACCCTCTCCCCGGGGGAACGCACCCGCGCCGCCCTCGCCCTCCTCCAGGGCCGGGGCGTCAACCTCCTCGTCCTCGACGAGCCGACCAACCACCTCGACCTGCCCGCCATCGAGCAGCTGGAGTCGGCCCTGGACTCCTACGAGGGCACCCTCCTGCTCGTCACCCACGACCGGCGCATGCTCGACGCGGTGCACGTCACCCGCCGCCTGGAAGTGGCCGACGGCAAGGTGACGGAGTACTGACCGGGCCCGGCCGCTCACCCCGCGGGGTGAGCGGCCGGGCCCGGGCAACAGCGGGTCAGCGCCTGCCGTTCTTGGGGTCGACCAGGCCCGCACGGCGCAGGGCGTCGGCCATCGCGCTGTTCGCCGGCGCGGGCGCCTGACGCGCGACGGTGCCTCCGCGACCGCCGCCACCGCCGCGGCTCTGCCCCTGCTTCTGACCCTGCCCCTGGCGCTGCTGGGGCGGGCGTCCCCCGCCGCGCTGCCGGCGCCCGCCGGAGGCGTCCCCCGGCTCCGTGGCCTCGTCGTCCAGCCGCAGCGTCAGCGAGATCCGCTTGCGCGGGATGTCGACGTCGAGGACCTTCACCTTGACGATGTCGCCCGGTTTCGCCACGTCCCGCGGGTCCTTGACGAACGTCTTCGACATGGCGGAGACATGGACCAGGCCGTCCTGGTGGACGCCGACGTCGACGAACGCGCCGAAGGCCGCCACGTTCGTCACCACGCCCTCCAGGATCATCCCGGACGACAGGTCGGAGATCTTCTCCACGCCCTCCTTGAAGACGGCGGTCCTGAAGGCCGGCCGCGGGTCGCGTCCGGGCTTCTCCAGTTCCCGCAGGATGTCCCCGACGGTCGGCAGACCGAACGTCTCGTCCACGAAGTCCTCCGGCCGCAGCGAGCGCAGCACGGCGGTGTTGCCGACCAGCGAGGCGACCTCCTGACCGGAGCTCTTCACCATGCGCCGCACGACCGGGTAGGCCTCCGGGTGCACGCTGGAGGCGTCCAGCGGGTCGTCGCCGCCGCGGATCCTGAGGAAGCCAGCGCACTGCTCGAACGCCTTGGGGCCGAGCCGCGGCACCTTCTTCAGCTCGCGGCGGGACCCGAACGGCCCGTTGCCGTCCCGGTGGGCCACGATGTTCTCGGCGAGCCCGGACGTGATGCCGGAGACCCGGGCGAGCAGCGGCGCCGACGCCGTGTTGACGTCCACGCCCACGCCGTTCACACAGTCCTCCACCACCGCGTCCAGCGAACGCGACAGCTTCACCTCGGACAGGTCGTGCTGGTACTGACCGACACCGATCGACTTCGGGTCGATCTTCACCAGCTCGGCCAGCGGGTCCTGGAGCCGCCGCGCGATCGACACCGCGCCGCGCAGCGACACGTCCATGTCCGGCAGCTCCTGCGAGGCGAACGCGGACGCCGAGTACACGGAGGCGCCCGCCTCGGACACCATGACCTTCGTCAGCTTCAGCTCGGGGTGCCGGGTGATGAGGTCGCCGGCGAGCTTGTCGGTCTCCCGGGACGCGGTGCCGTTGCCGATCGCGATCAGCTCGACCGCGTGCTCCTCGGCCAGCCGGGCCAGCTTGGCGATCGCCTCGTCCCACCGGTTCGCCGGGACGTGCGGGTGGATCACGTCGGTGGCGACCACCTTGCCGGTCGCGTCCACCACGGCGACCTTCACACCCGTACGGAACCCGGGGTCGAGCCCGAGCGTCGCACGGGTGCCGGCCGGGGCGGCGAGCAGCAGGTCCCGCAGATTGGCCGCGAACACCCGCACCGCCTCGTCCTCGGCCGCCGTACGCAGCCTCAGCCGCAGGTCGATGCCGAGATGCACCAGAATGCGCGTACGCCAGGCCCAGCGGACCGTGTCGAGCAGCCACTTGTCCCCGGGACGGCCCCGGTCGCCGATCCCGAACCGGTGGGCCACCATGCCCTCGTACGAGGACGGGCCGTCCGTCGCCTCCTCCGGCTCGAGGACGAGGTCGAGGACCTCCTCCTTCTCCCCGCGCAGCATCGCCAGGATCCGGTGCGAGGGCAGCTCGGTGAACGGCTCGGCGAAGTCGAAGTAGTCGGCGAACTTGGCGCCCGCCTCCTCCTTGCCGTCGCGCACCTTGGCGGTGAGCCGCCCGCGCACCCACATGCGCTCCCGCAGCTCGCCGATCAGGTCGGCGTCCTCCGAGAACCGCTCGGTGAGGACGGCCCGCGCCCCGTCCAGGGCGGCCTGCGGGTCGGCGACGCCCTTGTCCGCGTCCACGAACGCGGCGGCCGCGGCGAGGGGCTCGACGCCCGGATCACCGAGCAGCCCGTCCGCCAGCGGTTCCAGCCCCGCCTCACGC
The DNA here is from genome assembly GCF_052246875.1 of Streptomyces sp. GDS52. Classification (NCBI taxonomy): domain Bacteria; kingdom Bacillati; phylum Actinomycetota; class Actinomycetes; order Kitasatosporales; family Streptomycetaceae; genus Streptomyces; species Streptomyces sp. GDS52. Next base: position 458,007 of record NZ_CM125966.1, on the reverse strand, counting down.
GCGATCTGCGCCTTGGTACGCCGCTTGGGCTTGTACGGCAGATAGACGTCCTCCAGGCGCGCCTTGGTCTCCGCGCCCCGGATCCGCTCCTCGAGCTCCTCGGTGAGCTTGCCCTGCTCACGCACCGATTCCAGGATCGCCGTGCGACGCTCCTCGAGCTCCCGCAGATAGCGCAGCCGCTCCTCGAGCGTGCGCAGCTGCGCATCGTCGAGCATCTCGGTCGCTTCCTTGCGGTAGCGGGCGATGAAGGGCACCGTCGAACCGCCGTCGAGCAGCTCCACGGCGGCTCTGACCTGTCGCTCCTGTACGCCGAGCTCCCCGGCGATCCTGCCTTCGATGGACCCTGTGGGGGGTGTCGTCACGATCCCGTACCGCCTTCTTCGCTGAGGTTGCGCGGCAATTGTGGCAGGTGGCGCCGACAATCGGGGATCAGGGCGGTGACTCGCCGGGACGTGGCGCGCGCCGGGTCAGGCGCGCCGGCCGTGCCCGGCGGACGAGGCACCGCCGAAGAGCCGGGCCAGAGCCCGGAACGGCAGCGTCACGACGGTGGCGACGGCGCCGCCGATCTGGCGCAGGACATCCGCGATGGCACGGAACACGTGTTTCCCCTTTCATCCCCGACCGTCTTCGGCCGGAACGGACCGTGTGGACCTCCGTGTACCTCGTCAACGCCTCGACATGCACGCTGTATACGCGCTGTACGCGTACCGCGTGCGCGCCGTGCCGCTACGACTGCCCCGCGGTGTCCTGCCGTCGGTCCGAAAGGCTCCAGGTGAACCGGGGCGGCCTGCGGTCCAGGAACGCGGCGACCCCCTCCGCGGTGTCGCCGTTCCCGTGCGCCCGCTCGTTCCAGTGGTCGTCGCGGTCGGTGCGCCCGTTCGCGAACTCCTTCGCCGCGGCCTGCGTCAACTGCGAACGGGATGCCAGGATTCGGGTGAACTCCGCGACCCGCCGGTCCAGTTCGCCCTCGGGCAGCACCTCGTCGACCAGTCCGGCGCGCAGAGCCCGCCCGGTGTCGATCAATTCACCCGAGAACAGCAGGTACTTGGCGGTGGACGGACCCACCAGCGACACCAGCCGCCGGGTGGAGGAGGCCGGGTAGACGATACCGAGCCGGGCCGGTGTCACCCCGAACACCGCTCCCTCCTGGGCGAACCGCAGGTCGCAGGCCGCCGCCAGCTGCGCCCCGCCGCCGACGCAGTGACCCCGGATCGCCGCCAGCGTCGGCTTGGGGAAGGAGGCGAGCGCCTCCTCGGCCGCCACGGCGAGCCGCTGCGCCTCCCGCGGCGACCCCCGGAGCGTGGAGATGTCCGCCCCGGCGCAGAACGTCCCGCCCTCGCCGGTGAGCACCAGTGCGCGTACCGCGGGGTCACCCGCCAGCGTGTCGAGCAGCGGCGGCAGCGCGCGCCACATCGCGGTCGTCATGGCGTTGCGCTTCGCCGGGTGGCGGATGACGACCGTGGCGACCGCGTCGATGACGCCGTGCAGCAACCGGGGCTCCATGGGGCCGGATGCTATCCGTCCCGGTCGGGGCGCCGACCGGGGGGGAGCGCCCACGACGAGGGAGAGCGCGAAGGTGAAGCCATACAACCCGAAGAGTTCGTCGAGGCGACACCGGGCGGGCAGAAACGATCCCGCGATGGACGGTGACAAACGTCGGCGGTCGGAAACGCTCGATATCCGCTGACTTCTGTTCAGTGCTCCGGGGGGACGCGGATCGTTACCAACACTCGACGTGTGGTGACAATCGAGTGCGAGGGTGGCGACCTGACGATGGACGACCAGGGGAGCGGCCCCGGCCCACGCCCGGAGGACGGGGAGAGACCCGTCGAGGCGGGCACCGCGGCACCGCTTCCGTACGAGGGTGTCTGGCGCTTCACCGCGTCCGCCGTGGACGCCTCGGTCCCGCAGGCGCGCCACGCCGTACGGGACCTGCTGCTGCGCCAGGGGGTGCCGGTCGCCGACGACGTGGTCCAGGGGCTGCTGCTGATCGTCTCGGAACTGGTCACCAACGCCGTACGGCACGCGGCGCTGCTCTCCCCGACGCTCGCCGTCGAGGTGGCCGTCGGTGCCGAGTGGGTCCGGGTGTCCGTGGAGGACAACCACCCCTACCGCCCGACCGCCCTGGAGACCGACCACGGCCGCACCGGCGGCCGCGGGCTGCTCCTGGTGCGCGAGATCACCCACGAGGCGGGCGGTCTGTGCGACGTCGAGCACACCGCGAGCGGCGGCAAGGTGGTCTGGGCCGCCCTGCCGCTCAAACCCGTGCGGCTCTGAAACCGGTCACCGGCGGGTGACCGGCACGGTCACCAGCCCGCCGACGGCCCCGTCAGCTCCCGGATCGCCGGGCGGGCGGCGTCCAGGACGGTCATGAACCACACCGAGAAGGTGTCCTCGGCGTGCCGCCGGGCCAGCTCGTCCGGGGTCACGAACGCCGTCGACGCCACCTCCTCCGGGTCCACCCGCAGCGGTGCCTGCACCATGCCGACGAACAGATGGTTGTACTCCTGCTCCACCAGGCCCGAAGCCGGGTCCGGGTGGTTGTAGCGGACCGTGCCGGCCTCGGCGAGCAGGGACGGGGACAGGCCCAGCTCCTCGAAGGTCCGCCGGGCCGCCGCCGCGAACGGCGCCTCACCGGGGTAGGGGTGACCGCAGCAGGTGTTGGACCACACACCGGGGGAGTGGTACTTGCCCAGCGCCCGCTGCTGGATCAGCAGCCGCCCGTGCTCGTCGAACAGGAACACCGAGAACGCCCGGTGCAGCTGTCCCGGGGGCTGGTGGGCCGCCAGCTTCTCCGAGGTGCCGATCGTCACGCCCTCGTCGTCGACCAGCTCCAGCAAGATCGCCTCGGCGGTACCGCTCGACGGACTGTGCGTCGCGTTGGCAGGTGTGATCGGCATACCCATCCTTCACTCGGTCTTCGCGCCCCAGTCTGCCGCACGGATCCGGCACTCCCGACACTCCCCGGCCCGCCCGCATGTCCCGAGGACGGCGCGACCGGCCGGTGGCGCCGCCCGGACACCGGGAGGGGGCTCGGTGAGCGATCGTGCCCGGGCCGGCCGCCGGAGAACCGTCCGAGGCGGCACGGTAGGAGGGGAGGGCGCCGGAACGGGGGGCGAAAGGATGCGTTCCCCCGGCGCACGGCCCCCGGCCCCACGCCCCGGGCACGCCGGTGGCGCCGCCCCGGCTCGACGTCGAACCTCAGGCTCAGTGGCAGAGCCGCGCCTCGTGCTCCGCGTGGCCGCGCGGCTCCAGCTGGAAGGTGCAGTGCTCCACGTCGAAGTGGTCGCCCAGACAGCTCTGGAGCTCGTGCAGCATCTTCTCGTGCCCGAGGGCGTCGAGGACCTCGGGGCGGACCACCACATGGGCGGAGAGCACCGGCATGCCCGAGGTGATCGTCCAGGCGTGCAGGTCGTGGACGTCCTCGACGCCGTCCGTGGCCAGGATGTGCGCGCGGACCTGGGCCATGTCCACGTCCTTGGGCGCCGCCTCCAGCAGGACGTCCAGTGTCTCGCGCAGCAGCTTGAAACTGCGGGGCACGATCATCAGGGCGATCAGGAGGGAGGCGATCGGGTCGGCGGCCGCCCAGCCGGTGGCCATGACGACCAGAGCGGACACGATCACCGCGAGCGAGCCGAGCGCGTCGGCGGCCACCTCCAGGAACGCCCCCCGCACGTTCAGGCTCTCCTTCTGCCCGCGCATCAGCAGCGCCAGCGACACCATGTTGGCGACGAGGCCGATCGCGCCGAACACCAGGGTCAGCCCGCCCTCGGTCTCGGCCGGCGAGACGAACCGCTGGACCGCCTCGAACAGCACATAGCCGCCCACCCCGAGCAGCAGCAGGCAGTTCGCCAGGGCGGCGAGGATCTCCGCACGGGCGTATCCGAAGGTGCGGCGCTCGCTCGGCGGACGGTTCGCGAAATGGATCGCCAGCAGGGCCATGCCGAGCCCCAGGGCGTCGGTCGCCATGTGAGCGGCGTCGGCGACGAGAGCCAGCGAGCCGGACAGCACACCGCCGACGATCTCGACGACCATGACACCGAGCGTGATCGTCAGCGCCACCCGCAGCCTGCCGCGGTACGCCGCACTCGCGGTACCGCCGGCGGGCGCTCCGTGCGCGTGCCCGTGATCGTGCCCAGCCCCCATGGAGACCGTCCCTTCGTCGCTCGTCCAGATCACAGTGAACTACGGGTGGGGGGTATGGGGCAACGCGGCACTGAACACCGTTGTCATGTGCTCTGACCTGCGGAAACCGATCGCAGGTCAGAAGTGGTCAGAAGCGCTTCGGGCCTCGTGGCGCGGCCGTCCTCCGTGACGAGATCCACACCGGGACCGTCGGACACGGGTGCCGGCGGAGAAGCGGACGAAGCCGCTCCGGGCCGTGCCCGACGACCCGCTTCCGGCCCGTAACGCCCCGTATTCGACTCAATGCCCCTTCTGGGGGTGCGGTTTGTGACTCGGCCCCGCCATCCCTGATGATGATCGCGGCAGGGACGCCAGGGGAACCACGCCGATCCAACCGTCGAACACGCGGTGAACACGGGTCCGAGGACATCCGATAGCCTCAGCCGACATGCCGCCCGGAGGGACGCAGCGGGCGCCCTCAATCATGTACACGACCGGCGTGGACGCGCCGACGCTCCAGGGAGTGAGATTCGGTTGTCGACCGCCATCCTCACCGGACAGCCGGTGCCGGGTTCGTCACTCGAGACGGACCTGCGCTCCCTCGGCTTCGACGTGCGGATCGCGGCCGACACCGCCGAGGCCGAGACCCTGCTCGCCGAGGTGCCCGCGGACCGGCGGGTCGCCGTCGTCGACGCCCGGTTCGTGGGCCATGAGCACGCGCTGCGCCTCGGTCTCACCGACCCGCGCTTCCCGCTCGCCGCGATCCCCGGCGCCGTCACCGCCCAGCAGGCCGGCCGCCAGGCCCTGACCCGCGCGATGGCCCGCGAGAGCTCCGCCGCCGGCGAGGGCCCGGCCGGCGGCACCACCCTCACCGGCAGTCTCGCCGACCGCGTCGCCGCAGCCCTCGAAGCCGACAGCGCCGACGGTGCCGACGTGTACCGCCCCGACCTGGGCAGCCTCGTCGCCACCGTCCCCGACGACCCGCAGACCCGCAACGAGGCCAGGCAGGCCGTCGCCGCGGTCGACGACGAGGCCGTCCGCCTGAAGTCGGCGGTCAAGGCCCGCGACGGCTTCTTCACCACCTACTGCGTCAGCCCGTACTCCCGCTACCTCGCCCGCTGGTGCGCCCGCCGCGGGCTGACCCCCAACCAGGTCACCACCGCCTCGCTGCTCACCGCGCTCATAGCGGCGGGCTGCGCCGCCACCGGAACCCGCGGCGGCTTCGTCGCCGCCGGCGTCCTGCTGCTGGCCTCCTTCGTACTGGACTGCACCGACGGCCAGCTCGCCCGCTACTCCCTGCAGTACTCCACCCTCGGCGCCTGGCTCGACGCCACCTTCGACCGGGCCAAGGAGTACGCCTACTACGCGGGCCTCGCCCTCGGCGCGGCCCGCGGTGGTGACGACGTGTGGGCCCTCGCCCTCGGCGCGATGGTCCTGCAGACCTGCCGGCACGTCGTGGACTTCTCCTTCAACGAGGCGAACACGGGGGACCCCGCCCCCACCGGTCCCACCGCCGCCCTCTCCCACCGCCTGGACAGCGTCGGCTGGACGGTCTGGGTCCGCCGCATGATCGTCCTGCCGATCGGCGAGCGCTGGGCGATGCTCGCCGTCCTCACCGCCCTCACGACCCCCCGCATCACCTTCTACGCCCTGCTGATCGGCTGCGCCTTCGCGGCGACGTACACCACGGCGGGCCGCGTCCTGCGCTCGCGGACCCGCACGGGCCGCCGCACCGAGCGCGCGACGCGGGCCCTCGCCGACCTCGCCGACACCGGGCCGCTCGCCGAGCGCCTGGCGGCCGTGCTCAGCAACACCGCACAGCGCCTGCCCGGCTTCACCGCCCCCGCCGTCGCCCTGCTCGGCGGCGCCGCCGTCGTCACCACGGCCGCGCTGACCGACTTCGGCGGACCGTGGACCGCCCTCGCGGCCCTGCTCTACGTCCCGGCCTCCGCCCTGGCCGTCGCCCGCCCCCTGGGCGGCGCCCTCGACTGGCTGGTCCCCCCCTTCTTCCGCGCCGCCGAGTACGGCACGGTGCTGGCGCTCGCGGCCCACGCGGGGGTGAACGGAGCGCTACCCGCTGCCTACGGACTGGTGGCCGCTGTCGCCTACCATCACTACGACACGGTCTACCGCATCCGCGGCGACGCGGGCGCGCCCCCGCCCTGGCTGGTGCGGGCGATCGGAGGGCACGAAGGCCGCACACTGACGGTCGCCGTACTGGCGGCCCTGCTCACCGCCTCGCAGTTCACGGTCGCACTCACGGCACTCGCCGTGGCCGTGGCCCTGCTGGTGCTCGTCGAGAGCATCCGCTTCTGGGTGGCCGCCCACCGGGGTGGCGCGCCCGCCGTACACGATGAAGGAGAACCCGCATGATCGGCCTCGTGCTGGCGGCCGGCGCCGGACGGCGTCTGCGTCCCTACACCGACACTCTGCCCAAGGCGCTGGTGCCGGTGGGGCCCGAGGGCGTGGAGGGCGAACCGACGGTCCTGGACCTGACCCTCGGCAACTTCGCCGAGATCGGCCTCACCGAGGTGGCCGTCATCGTCGGCTACCGCAAGGAGGCCGTGTACGAGCGCAAGGCGGCCCTGGAGCAGAAGTACGGGCTCAAGCTCACCCTCATCGACAACGACAAGGCCGAGGAGTGGAACAACGCCTACTCCCTGTGGTGCGGCCGTGACGCCCTCAAGGACGGGGTGATCCTCGCCAACGGCGACACCGTGCACCCCGTCTCCGTCGAGAAGACGCTGCTCGCCGCCCGCGGCGACGGCAAGAAGATCATCCTCGCCCTGGACACGGTGAAGTCGCTGGCCGACGAGGAGATGAAGGTCGTCGCCGACCCCGACAAGGGAATGACGCGGATCACCAAGCTGATGGACCCCGCCGAGGCGACCGGCGAGTACATCGGCGTCACCCTCATAGAGGGGGACGCCGCCCCCGAGCTCGCCGACGCGCTGAGGACCGTGTGGGAGGCCGACCCGCAGCAGTTCTACGAGCACGGCTACCAGGAGCTCGTGAACCGCGGCTTCCGGATCGACGTGGCACCGATCGGCGACGTCGAGTGGGTGGAGATCGACAACCACGACGACCTCGCCCGCGGCAGGGAGATCACATGCCAGTCCTGACCCGGCTGATCCCCTCCCCGCTCGTCGTCGACATCCGCCCCGGCGCCCTCGAGAGCCTGGGCGGTGTCCTCGCCGACGAGCGCATCTCGAACTCCGGACGCCTCGCCGTCGCCGTCAGCGGCGGCTCCGGCACCGGACTGCGCGAGCGGCTCGCCCCGTCGCTGCCCGGCGCCACCTGGTACGAGGTCGGCGGCGGCACCCTGGACGACGCGGTCCGGCTGGCCGGTGCCATGAAGGCCGGCCGCTACGACGCGGTCGTCGGACTCGGCGGCGGCAAGATCATCGACTGCGCCAAGTTCGCCGCGGCACGCGTCGGCCTCCCCCTGGTCGCCGTACCGACGAACCTCGCGCACGACGGTCTCTGCTCGCCCGTCGCCACCCTCGACAACGACGCGGGACGCGGCTCCTACGGGGTGCCCAACCCGATCGCCATCGTCATCGACCTGGACATCATCCGGGACGCCCCGGTGCGTTACGTACGTGCCGGGATCGGCGACGCCGTCTCCAACGTCTCCGCCGTCGCGGACTGGGAACTGGCGTGCCGGGTCAAGGGCGAGCGGATCGACGGACTCGCCGCGGCCATGGCCCGGCAGGCCGGCGAGTCCGTGCTGCGCCACCCCGGAGGCATCGGCGACAACGACTTCCTCCAGGTGCTCGCCGAGGCGCTGGTCCTCAGCGGCATCGCCATGTCGGTGTCCGGTGACTCACGGCCGTCCTCCGGGGCCTGCCACGAGATCAACCACGCCTTCGACCTGCTCTTCCCCAAGCGGGCCGCCGCCCACGGGGAGCAGTGCGGACTGGGCGCGGCCTTCGCGATGTACCTGCGCGGTGCGCACGAGGAGTCGGTGCACATGGCCGGGGTGCTGCGCCGGCACGGGCTGCCGGTGCTGCCCCAGGAGATCGGCTTCACGACGGAGGAGTTCGTCCGGGCCGTCGAATTCGCCCCGGAGACCCGGCCCGGCCGCTACACGATCCTCGAACATCTCGACCTGAAGACCGAACAGATCAAGGATGTCTACGCCGACTATGTCAAGGCCATCGGTAGCTGAACTCCGCCCGGTCGTACACCCCGCGGGGGTGAAGGACCGGCGCAGCGGTGAGCACTGGATGGGACGCCTCTACATGCGTGAGGTGTCCCTGCGGGTGGACCGCTACCTGGTGAACACCAGGGTCACGCCCAACCAGCTCACGTACCTGATGACCGTCTTCGGTGTCCTCGCGGCCCCGGCCCTGCTGGTGCCGGGGATCACGGGGGCCGTCCTCGGTGTGGTCATGGTCCAGATGTACCTGCTGCTGGACTGCGTCGACGGCGAGGTCGCCCGCTGGAAGCAGCAGTTCTCGCTCAGCGGGGTCTACCTGGACCGGGTCGGCGCCTACCTGTGCGACGCCGCCGTCCTGGTCGGACTGGGCCTGCGGGCGGCCGACCTGTGGGGCACCGGGCGCATCGACTGGCTCTGGGCCTTCCTCGGCACGCTGGCCGCCCTCGGCGCGATCCTGGTCAAGGCCGAGACCGACCTGGTCGGCGTGGCCCGCCACCAGGGCGGGCTGCCGCCGGTCAAGGAGGCCGCCTCCGAGCCGCGCTCCTCGGGCATGGCGCTGGCCCGCCGGGCCGCCGGGGCCCTGAAGTTCCACCGGCTGATCCTCGGCATCGAGGCGTCCCTGCTGATCCTGGTCCTCGCGATCGCGGACGCGGTCCAAGGCGACCTCTTCTTCACCCGGCTCGGCACCGCCGTCCTGGCCGGGATCGCCCTGCTGCAGACCGTTCTGCACCTGGTGTCCATCCTCGCCTCCAGCAGGCTGAGGTGAGAGCGGTGGACTCCTCCCTCACGGTCGGCGCGGTGATCATCACCATGGGCAACCGCCCCGACGAACTGCGCGCCCTGCTGGACTCCGTCGCCAAGCAGGAGGGCGGCCCGGTCCAGGTGGTCGTGGTGGGCAACGGCTCGCCCGTCCCCGAGGTCCCCGAGGGCGTGCGCACCGTCGAGCTGCCGGAGAACCTCGGCATCCCCGGCGGCCGCAACGTCGGCATCGAGGCCTTCGGACCGAACGGCCAGGACGTCGACATCCTGCTGTTCCTCGACGACGACGGTCTCCTGCCCGGCCACGACACCGCCGAGCTGTGCCGGGAGGCGTTCACGGCCGACCCGGAGCTCGGCATCATCAGCTTCCGCATCGCCGACCCGGACACCGGGGCCACCCAGCGCCGCCACGTGCCCCGGCTGCGCGCCGCCGACCCGATGCGCTCCTCCCGGGTGACGACCTTCCTCGGCGGTGCCAACGCCGTACGCACCCGGGTCTTCGCCGACGTCGGTGGGCTGCCCGACGAATTCTTCTACGCCCATGAGGAAACCGACCTGGCCTGGCGGGCCCTCGACGCCGGCTGGATGATCGACTACCGGTCCGACATGGTGCTGCACCACCCGACCACCGCCCCCTCGCGGCACGCGGTCTACCACCGCATGGTCGCCCGCAACCGGGTCTGGCTGGCCCGCCGGAACCTCCCCGCGCCCCTGGTCCCCGTCTATCTGGGCGTCTGGATGCTGCTCACGCTGGTGCGCAGGCCCTCCCGCCCGGCCCTGAAGGCCTGGTTCGGCGGCTTCCGGGAGGGCTGGGCCACCCCCTGCGGGCCCCGCCGGCCCATGAGGTGGCGTACGGTGTGGCGGCTGACCCGGCTGGGCCGGCCCCCTGTCATCTGACAAGCTCGTATCCGGAACCAGGCGGAAACCACGGGGTCGCCCCCGGGCTTCCCGGCACGTGCCAGGCCCGCGGGGGCCGCGCATCTCGAAGAGGGAAAGCTTCCAGCAGTGAGTGAGACAACGCACGACGGCACGGTCGCGGCCAGCGCGTCCGTGCCGCCCGACGAGGGCCTCACGGCGGCCGAACTCGCCGCCCGGTACGGGCTGACGGTCAGCGGTGCCCGCCCGTCGCCGGCCGAGTACCTCCGTCAGCTGTGGGCGCGGCGGCACTTCATCCTGGCCTTCTCCCGGGCGAAGCTGACCGCGCAGTACAGCCAGGCCAAGCTGGGCCAGCTGTGGCAGGTGGCGACCCCGCTGCTGAACGCGGCGGTGTACTTCTTCATCTTCGGGCTGCTGCTGGGCGCCCGCCGGGGCATCCCGCACGAGATCTATGTGCCGTTCCTGGTGACCGGGGTGTTCGTGTTCACCTTCACCCAGAGTTCGGTGCTGGCCGGGGTGCGGGCGATCTCCGGGAACCTGGGGCTGGTGCGGGCGCTGCACTTCCCGCGGGCCGCGCTGCCGGTCTCCTTCGCGTTGCAGCAGCTGCAGCAGCTGTTGTTCTCGATGGTGGTGCTGGTGGCGGTGGTGGTGGCGTTCGGCAGTCCGCCGGCGCTGTCCTGGCTGCTGGTGGTGCCCGCGCTGGGGCTGCAGTTCGTCTTCAACACCGGGCTGGCGCTGATCTTCGCCCGGCTGGGCAGCCGGACGCCGGATCTGGCCCAGCTGATGCCGTTCGTGCTGCGCACCTGGATGTACGCCTCGGGGGTGATGTTCAGCATCCGGGCGATGCTGGAGGGCAAGAACGTGCCGGGCTGGCTGGCCGACGTGCTGCAGTGGAATCCGGCCGCGGTCTACATGGATCTGGTGCGGTTCGCGTTGATCGACGGGTACGGGTCCTCGTATCTGCCGCCGCATGTGTGGGCGTTCGCGGTGGGCTGGGCGCTGCTGGCCGGGGTGATCGGTTTCGTCTACTTCTGGAAGGCCGAGGAGACCTACGGTCGTGGCTGAGGTGAACACGGACCCGCGCGTGCCCACCGTGATCGCGGACGACCTGCACATCGTCTACCGCGTCAACGGAGCCAAGGGCGGCAAGGGCAGCGCCACGGCGGCGCTGAGCCGCATGCTCCGGCGGGGCAAGGACGACGCGGCACGAGGTGTGCGCAGGGTGCACGCCGTGCGCGGGGTCTCCTTCGTCGCCTACCGGGGCGAGGCCATCGGCCTGATCGGCTCCAACGGCTCGGGCAAGTCGACCCTGCTGCGGGCCATCGCCGGTCTGCTGCCCGCGGAGCAGGGCAAGGTCTACACCGACGGCCAGCCCTCCCTGCTCGGCGTCAACGCCGCCCTGATGAACGACCTCACCGGTGAGCGGAACGTCGTACTCGGCGGGCTGGCCATGGGCATGACCCGCGAGCAGGTCCGGGAGCGCTACCAGGAGATCGTCGACTTCTCCGGCATCAACGAGAAGGGCGACTTCATCACCCTGCCGATGCGTACCTACTCCTCCGGCATGGCCGCCCGGCTGCGCTTCTCCATCGCCGCCGCCAAGGACCACGACGTGCTGATGATCGACGAGGCGCTGGCCACGGGCGACCGCAAGTTCCAGAAGCGCTCCGAGGCGCGCATCCGGGAGCTGCGCAAGGAGGCCGGCACCGTCTTCCTGGTCAGCCACAACAACAAGTCGATCCGGGACACCTGCGACCGCGTCCTGTGGCTGGAGCGCGGAGAGCTGCGGATGGACGGGCCCACCGACGAGGTGCTCAAGGAGTACGAGAAGTTCGCCGGGAAGTAGCCTGGGGCGCGGGGCCCGCCGGGCCCCGGTGTCTGCCAAGGCGACGTCAACTCCCACCCCGAGCAGGAACCTTGACGTCGACCGGTGCGTTGTCGTGATGCACGGGACACCCCGGCGGTCGGTACCGCGTTGTACAACGTAAGCTGTAGCGGTGCCCAAAGACGGCAATCAGGGCCATAGCGCGCGACACCACCCGGCGGTCCGTTCCGCCGAAAGCGTGGGCGGTGTGTCCGAAATAGTGTGAATTGGGTCAGCAGTGTAGAACGGGAGATGTGACGGCAATGGTTACGGAGGCTCCCCTGCTGAACGCAGCATGTGCCGTCCCCGCCCAGGGCAGCCCCCGATGACGCGAACCGGCACGCCGCGCGGCGTCGACCCCGAGCGCGCCACCCTCGACAAGGCCGCCGCCGAGAACTTCCCGGTGGCGCCGTTCTTCCTGCCCGGAGCCTGGCGTGACGACCTGATGGCGATCTACGGCTACGCCCGGCTGGTCGACGACATCGGCGACGGCGACCTGGCCCCCGGCGGAGCCGACGCCCGGCTGCTCGGCGTCGCCCCCGAACGGGCCGACGACCGGACGGCGCTGCTGGACGCGGTCGAGGCGGATCTGCACCGGGTGTTCGACGACGTCCCGCGCCATCCGCTGCTGCGCGGGCTCCGGCCGACGGTCCGCCGCCACGCCCTGACCCCCGAACCCTTCCTGGGCCTGATCGCCGCCAACCGCCAGGACCAGATCGTCAGCCGCTACGAGACCTACGACGACCTGCTCGCCTACTGCGCGCTGTCGGCCAACCCGGTCGGCCGCCTGGTCCTCGCCGTGACCGGCACCGCGAGCCCCGAGCGGATCCGCCGTTCCGACGCGGTCTGCACCGCCCTGCAGATCGTCGAGCACCTCCAGGACGTCGCCGAGGACCTCGGCCGGGACCGCGTCTACCTGCCCGCCGCGGACATGAAGCGCTTCCACGTCCAGGAGGCGGACCTCGCCGCGCCGCACGCCGGCGCGTCGGTGCGCGCGCTGATCGCGTTCCAGGCGCAACGCGCCCGGGACCTCCTGGCGGAGGGCGAGCCCCTCGTGGCCGGCGTCCAGGGGAGACTGAAACTGCTGCTCGCGGGATTCGTGGCAGGGGGAAGGGCGGCCCTCGGCGCCATCGCCGCCGCCGAATACGACGTACTCACCGGCCCGCCCAAGCCCGGAAAGGTCCGGCTGCTGCGCGAGGTGGGCGTGACGCTGCGAGGAGAGGGGTGATCCGGACCGTGGAATCGGAAGCACACGTGTCAGCACCGGTACTCGCCGCATACCGGTACTGCGAGGCCGTCACCGGACAGCAGGCGCGCAACTTCGCCTACGGTATCCGGCTGCTGCCGACGCCCAAGCGGCGCGCGATGTCCGCGCTGTACGCGCTCTCCCGGCGCGTCGACGACATCGGCGACGGCCCGCTGGCGGACGACGTCAAGGTCGCCAGGCTCGAGGACACCCGGAGGCTGCTCGCCCGGGTCCGCGACGGCGCGGTCGACGAGGACGACACCGACCCGGTCGCCGTCGCCCTCACGCACGCCGCACAGCGGTTCCCGATTCCGCTCGGCGGCCTGGACGAGCTCCTCGACGGCGTCCAGATGGACGTGCGCGGCGAGACCTACGAGACCTGGGACGACCTGAAGGTCTACTGCCGCTGCGTCGCGGGTGCCATCGGCCGCGTCTCCCTCGGCGTCTTCGGTACGGAACCCGGCGCGCGGGACGTCGAGCGCGCCGCCGAGTACGCCGACACGCTGGGGCTCGCGCTCCAGCTCACCAACATCCTCCGGGACGTCAGGGAGGACGCCGAGGGCGGCCGTACGTACCTGCCCGCCGACGACCTCGCCAAGTTCGGCTGCGCGGCCGGGTTCAGCGGGCCGACCCCGCCGCAGGGCTCCGACTTCGCGGGCCTCGTGCACTTCGAAGTACGCAGGGCCCGCGCCCTGTTCGCCGAGGGCTACCGGCTGCTGCCCATGCTCGACCGGCGCAGCGGCGCCTGTGTCGCCGCCATGGCCGGCATCTACCGCCGCCTCCTCGACCGCATCGAGCGCGAGCCCGAGGCCGTGCTGCGCGGCCGGGTCTCCCTGCCCGGGCGGGAGAAGGCCTACGTCGCGGTGCGCGGCCTCTCCGGCCTGGACACCCGCAGCGCGACCCGGCGGACCGTCAGGAGGCGCGCCTGATGGACACACCGCTCCCCGTCGGCGACCCCGCCGGGAAGAGGCGGGCAACCCTCCGCCGCCACGCCGCGTCCCGTACTGAGACGGCCGTCCGAGCACCCTTCGGACCGTACGGCGGCCGGGCAGGAAAGGGCGCACCATGACCCGTGTCAACAGACCCGAAGGCACACCCGCCGGCGATCGGGCCCCGGCGGGACGGCACGCCGTCGTGATCGGCGGCGGGCTCGCCGGAGTCACCGCCGCGCTCGCGCTCGCCGACGCCGGAGTGCGCGTCACCCTGCTCGAGGGCCGCCCGCGGCTCGGCGGGCTCGCCTTCTCCTTCCAGCGCGGCGACCTGACCGTCGACAACGGCCAGCACGTGTACCTGCGCTGCTGCACCGCCTACCGCTGGTTCCTCGACCGGATCGACGGAGCGGCCCTGGCACCGCTGCAGAATCGTCTCGACATCCCCGTTCTCGACGCCGACCGGCCCGAGGGCCGACGCCTCGGCCGGCTGCGCCGCGACGCGCTGCCCGTCCCCCTGCACCTGGGGCGCAGCCTCGCCACCTACCCGCACCTCTCGCTCGCCGAGCGCGCCGGGGTGGTCCGGGCCGCACTCGCGCTCAAGAGGCTCGACCTCGCCGACCCGGCCCTCGACGACCAGGACTTCGGCAGCTGGCTGGCCGCGCACGGCCAGTCGGCACGCGCCGTCGAGGCGCTGTGGGACCTGGTCGGGGTCGCCACCCTCAACGCGGTCGCGGGCGACTCCTCCCTCGCGCTCGCCGCGATGGTGTTCAAGACCGGACTGCTGTCCGACCCGGGCGCCGCCGACATCGGCTGGGCCCGGGTCCCGCTGGGCGACCTGCACGACCGGCTGGCCCGCAAGGCGCTCGACTCCGCGGGCGTGCGCACCGAGGTCCGCACCCGCGTCACCTCCGTCTCCCCGCACGGCGAGGCGGGGTGGAGCGTCCAGGTTCCCGGCGAGACGCTCGAGGCGGACGCGGTCGTCCTCGCCGTACCGCAGCGCGAGGCACACGACCTGCTGCCCGCGGGAGCGCTCGACGAGCCGGAGCGGCTGCTGAGCATCGGCACCGCGCCGATCCTCGACGTCCACGTCGTCTACGACCGCAAGGTGCTCACCCGGCCCTTCTTCGCGGCCCTCGGCAGCCCCGTGCAGTGGGTCTTCGACCGCACCGAGGCGTCCGGTCTGCGGCAGGGGCAGTACCTGGCCGTGTCGCAGTCGGTCGCGCAGAACGAGATCGACGAGCCCGTGGCCGCGCTGCGCGCCCGCTATCTGCCCGAACTGGAACGGCTGCTGCCACGCACCCGCGGCGCCGGCGTACGGGACTTCTTCGTCACCCGGGAGCGCACCGCCACGTTCGCTCCCGCACCCGGCGTCGGACGGCTCAGGCCCGGCGCCCGCACCAAGGCCCCCGGCCTGTATCTGGCCGGAGCGTGGACCGCCACCGGGTGGCCCGCGACCATGGAGGGCGCGGTCCGCAGCGGCGTCGACGCGGCGGACGCCGCACTGAGCGCCCTGGGCCGGCCCCGCCCCCGCCACCTCTTCGCGGAGGAGGCGGCCGACCGCGGCGTTCCGGGCGCCGCCGTGCGAGGTGGGCTCCGGTGAGGGCCGAGGAACCCGCCGCGGCAGACCCGCGCACCCCCGGTACCGCAACAAGAGGAGAGACTGTGCCCACTGTGCCCCCGGCCTCGAAGGCCGCTGGAAGGACCGCGGCGGACGCGCCCGCGCTCCTGGAGCGCGGCCGGACACTGGCCATGCCGGTACTGCGGGCGGCCATCGACCGCCTGGCGCCTCCCATGGACACCGTCGCCGCCTACCACTTCGGCTGGATCGACACCGAGGGCCGGCCCGCCGACGGCGACGGCGGCAAGGCCGTACGCCCCGCGCTCGCCGTGCTGTCCGCCGAGGTCACCGGTGCCGCCCCCGAGGTCGGCGTCCCCGGCGCGGTCGCCGTCGAACTCGTGCACAACTTCTCCCTGCTGCACGACGACCTGATGGACGGCGACGAACAGCGCAGGCACCGCGACACCGTCTGGAAGGTGCACGGCCCCGCCCAGGCCATCCTGGTCGGCGACGCCCTGTTCGCCCTCGCCTACGAGGTGCTGCTGGAACTCGGCACCGCCGAGGCCGCCCGGGCCGCCCGCCGGCTGACCACCGCCAGCCGCTCCCTCATCGACGGCCAGGCGCAGGACATCTCCTACGAGCACCGCGAGCGGGTCGGGGTCGAGGAGTGCCTGGAGATGGAGGGCAACAAGACCGGCGCCCTGCTGGCCTGCGCCAGTTCCGTCGGAGCCGTCCTCGGCGGTGCCGACCGGCACACCGCCGACACCCTGGAGACCTACGGCTACCACCTCGGCCTGGCGTTCCAGGCCGTCGACGACCTGCTCGGCATCTGGGGCGACCCGGCTGCCACCGGCAAGCAGACCTGGAGCGACCTGCGGCAGCGCAAGAAGTCCCTCCCGGTCGTGGCGGCGCTCGCCGCGGGCGGCCCCGCCTCCGAACAGCTCGCCCACATCCTCGCCGCCGACGCCGAGAGCAGTGACTTCGCGAACTTCTCCGAGGAGGAGTTCGCGGCCCGTGCGGCCCTCATCGAGCAGGCCGGAGGACGGGAGTGGACCGCCGAGGAAGCACGTCGCCAGCACACCACCGCCATCGAGGCCCTCGACACCGTCGACATGCCCGACCGGGTACGGGACCAGTTCACGGCGCTCGCGGACTTCGTCGTCGTACGAAAGAGATGATCACCATCGGTCGAATAACCCTCGCGTAGTCGCCGGCCGGTGCGGCGAGGAGTACCGCACCGGCCGACGGCGGACCCACAGCAGACGCACACCTTGCAGGACTGCACGAAGGGGAAGCCATGACAGCGACGACCGACGGAAGCACCGGGGCAGCCCTGCCGTCCCGAACGACCGCGGCCAGCGAAAACGACACCGACATCCCCGTGGCGGCCGGGGCACCCGACATCGCCGCCGGCGCCATGCGGCGCGCCACCGAGTTCCTGCTGTCCCGCCAGGACGACCAGGGCTGGTGGAAGGGAGACCTCGCGACCAACGTCACGATGGACGCCGAGGACCTGCTGCTGCGTCAGTTCCTCGGCATCCTCGACGAGGACACCACCCGCGCCGCCGCCCTGTTCATCCGGGGCGAGCAGCGCGAGGACGGCACCTGGGCGACCTTCCACGAGGGCCCCGCCGACCTCTCCGCCACCATCGAGGCGTACGTCGCCCTCCGGCTGGCCGGTGACCCGCCGGACGCCCCGCACATGGCGCGGGCCTCCGCCTGGGTCCGCGAGCACGGCGGGGTCGCCGCCTCCCGGGTCTTCACCCGGATCTGGCTGGCCCTGTTCGGCTGGTGGAAGTGGGAGGACCTGCCGGAACTCCCGCCCGAGCTGATCTGGTTCCCGTCCTGGGTGCCGCTCAACATCTACGACTTCGGCTGCTGGGCACGGCAGACCATCGTCCCGCTGACGATCGTCTCCGCCAAGCGGCCGGTACGGCCCGCCCCGTTCCCGCTGGACGAACTGCACACCGACCCGGCCCGCCCCAACCCTCCCGTACCGCTCGCTCCGGCGACCAGCTGGGACGGCGCCTTCCAGCGGCTGGACAAGGGCCTGCACGCGGTGCGCAGGGTCGTCCCGCGCGTGCTGCGCAGGGCGGCGATGCACACCGCGGCCCGCTGGATCATCGAGCGGCAGGAGAACGACGGCTGCTGGGGCGGCATCCAGCCGCCCGCCGTGTACTCGGTCATCGCCCTGCACCTGCTCGGCTACGACCTGAACCACCCGGTGATGCGCGCGGGACTCCAGTCCCTGGACCGGTTCGCCGTGTGGCGCGAGGACGGCGCCCGGATGATCGAGGCCTGCCAGTCCCCGGTGTGGGACACCTGTCTGGCCACCATCGCCCTGGCCGACGCCGGTCTGCCCGCCGACCATCCGCAACTGGTCAGGGCCGCCGACTGGATGCTCGGCGAACAGGTCGTCAGACCCGGTGACTGGTCCGTCCGCAGGCCCGGACTGCCGCCCGGCGGCTGGGCGTTCGAGTTCCACAACGACAACTACCCCGACATCGACGACACCGCCGAAGTGGTCCTCGCGCTCCGCCGGGTCAAGCACCACGACCCGGAGCGGGTCGACAACGCCATCGGCCGCGGGGTGCGCTGGAACCTCGGCATGCAGTCCCGCGACGGCGCCTGGGGCGCGTTCGACGTCGACAACACCAGCCCGTTCCCCAACCGGCTGCCGTTCTGCGACTTCGGCGAGGTCATCGACCCGCCGTCGGCCGATGTCACCGCCCACGTGGTGGAGATGCTCGCCGTCGAGGGACTCGCCCACGACCCGCGCACCCGGCGCGGCATCCGGTGGCTGCTCGCCGAACAGGAGCCGAACGGCTCGTGGTTCGGCCGCTGGGGCGTCAACTACCTCTACGGCACCGGGTCCGTGGTGCCCGCGCTGGTCGCCGCCGGGCTCCCCGGCTCGCACCCGGCGATCCGGCGGGCCGTCGCCTGGCTGGAGTCGGTCCAGAACGACGACGGCGGCTGGGGCGAGGACCTGCGTTCCTACCGGCACGCCCGTGAGTGGAGCGGCCGGGGCGCCTCGACCGCGTCGCAGACGGGGTGGGCGCTGATGGCCCTGCTGGCGGCCGGCGAGAAGGAGTCCGGGGCCGTCGAGCGCGGCATCGGGTGGCTGGCCGCCACCCAGCGGGAGGACGGCTCCTGGGACGAGCCCCACTTCACCGGCACCGGTTTCCCCTGGGACTTCTCCATCAACTACCACCTCTACCGGCAGGTCTTCCCGCTCACCGCGCTCGGCCGGTACGTGAACGGGGAACCGTTCGCCGAGAAGCCCGCCGCGGCACAGGCGGGCGCGGGCGCGGCGGGCGCGGGCGCACCGGTCGCTCCGGGCGTCGGCGCGTCCGACGTCGGCGTGCCGGGCGCCGGTGCCCCGGGCGCCGGACCGGAGCAGCGGCTCGCCGAGGCGAAGGGCAGCTGATGAGCGCCCGGCCGGCCCCGGCCCCGCTGCTGATCGCCTGCGCGCTCGGCATCGAGCGGCTCGCCCTGCACCGGCGGGTGCGGGCAGGGGCCGCAGGGCCGGTCGCCGTCCTGCGGACGGGCATGGGGCCGGAGGCGGCCGAGCGCTCGGTCACCCGGATGCTCGCCGAACGGGTGCTGCGCGACGCGGCCGTGCTGGCCACCGGCTTCTGCGCGGGGCTGGCCCCCGGGATGCATCCCGGCGACCTGGTGGTCGCCGAGGAGACCCGGGACCCGCGCGGCAGCGTCCCCTGCGACGGCACCGAGCTGCTGGTGAAGGAACTGGCCCGGGTCGCCCCGGGGCGCACCGTCCACACCGGTCCGCTCACCGGTTCCGAGCACGTCGTCCGCGGGCACGAACGGTCCGAGCTGCTCGCCACCGGCGCGATCGCCGTCGACATGGAGTCCACGGCCACGCTCCTGAGCGCCGTCCGAGTGGGCGCGCGCCCTGTTGCGGCCGTCCGGGTGGTCGTGGACGCTCCTGAACATGAACTGGTCCGGATCGGCACGGTGCGCGGTGGAATATCGGCTTTCCGCGTTCTTCGTTCCGTTCTCCCCGCGTATCTCGAATGGCACCGTTCCTTGCTGCTCCCCAGGAGGTGAGCCAGATGGCCATGCCACTGCGGCAGTCCATCAAGGTCGCTACGTACTTGGCCGAACAGAAGCTCCGCAGGCGCGAGAAGTTTCCGCTCATCGTCGAGCTGGAACCGCTCTTCGCCTGCAATCTCGCGTGTGAGGGCTGCGGGAAGATCCAGCACCCGGCCGGGGTGCTCAAGCAGCGCATGCCGGTCGCCCAGGCCGTGGGCGCGGTGCTGGAGTCCGGTGCGCCGATGGTGTCGATCGCCGGCGGTGAGCCGCTGATGCACCCCCAGATCGACGAGATCGCACGCCAGCTGGTGGCCAGGAGGAAGTACGTCTTCCTGTGCACCAACGCCATGCTGCTGCGCAAGAAGATGGACAGGTTCACGCCCTCGCCCTACTTCGCGTTCGCCGTGCACATCGACGGGCTGCGCGAGCGGCACGACGAGTCCGTCGCCCAGGAGGGCGTGTTCGACGAGGCCGTGGCCGCCATCAAGGAGGCCAAGCGGCGCGGCTTCCGGGTCACCACCAACTCGACCTTCTTCAACACCGACACCCCGCAGACCGTCATCGAAGTGCTCGACTACCTCAACGACGACCTCAAGGTCGACGAGATGATGATCTCGCCCGCCTACGCCTACGAGAAGGCCCCCGACCAGGAGCACTTCCTCGGCGTGGAGCAGACCCGCGAGCTGTTCAGGAAGGCCTTCGCGGGCGGCAACCGCCGCCGCTGGCGGCTGAACCACTCCCCGCTGTTCCTGGACTTCCTCGAGGGCAGGGTCGACTTCCCGTGCACCGCGTGGGCGATCCCGAACTACTCGATCTTCGGCTGGCAGCGCCCCTGCTATCTGATGAGCGACGGCTATGTGCCGACGTACCGGGAGCTGATCGAGGAGACCGACTGGGACAAGTACGGCCGCGGCAAGGACCCGCGCTGCGCCAACTGCATGGCGCACTGCGGATACGAGCCCACCGCCGTCCTCGCCACCACGGGGTCGCTCAAGGAGTCCCTGCGCGCCCTGCGCGACACGATCTCGGGACCCTCGGGCAACCCGGGAAACAGGGAGTGAGGCCGTGACCGCCGTATCGCTCGGGATGCCCGAGGCGCCCGCGCCGACGCTCGCCCCGCGCCGCAGGAGCCGGAGGATCCAGGTCGGGTCGGTGGCGGTGGGCGGGGACGCGCCGGTGTCGGTGCAGTCGATGACCACCACCCGTACCTCCGACATCGGTGCGACGCTGCAGCAGATCGCCGAGCTGACGGCGTCGGGCTGTCAGATCGTGCGGGTGGCCTGTCCCACCCAGGACGACGCGGACGCGCTGGCGGTCATCGCGGGCAAGTCGCAGATCCCGGTGATCGCGGACATCCACTTCCAGCCGAAGTACGTGTTCGCCGCGATCGAGGCGGGCTGCGCGGCGGTGCGGGTCAACCCGGGCAACATCAAGCAGTTCGACGACAAGGTCAAGGAGATCGCGCGGGCGGCGGGCGAGCGCGGCACGCCGATCCGGATCGGGGTCAACGCCGGGTCGCTGGACCGGCGGCTGCTGCGGAAGTACGGGAAGGCCACCCCGGAGGCGCTGGTGGAGTCGGCGCTGTGGGAGGCGTCGCTGTTCGAGGAGCACGGTTTCCGGGACATCAAGATCTCGGTGAAGCACAACGACCCGGTGGTGATGGTGGAGGCCTACCGGCAGCTGGCGGCGCGGTGCGACTATCCGCTGCATCTGGGGGTGACCGAGGCGGGTCCGGCGTTCCAGGGCACGATCAAGTCGGCGGTGGCCTTCGGGGCGCTGTTGTCGGAGGGGATCGGGGACACCATCCGGGTGTCGCTGTCGGCGCCGCCGGCCGAGGAGGTCAAGGTGGGGCTGCAGATCCTGGAGTCGCTGAATCTGCGGCAGCGGGGTCTGGAGATCGTCTCGTGTCCGTCGTGCGGGCGGGCGCAGGTGGATGTGTACAAGCTGGCGGACGAGGTGACCGCCGGGCTGGAGGGCATGGATGTGCCGCTGCGGGTGGCGGTGATGGGCTGTGTGGTCAACGGTCCGGGGGAGGCGCGGGAGGCGGATCTGGGGGTGGCCTCGGGCAACGGCAAGGGGCAGATCTTCGTCAAGGGCGAGGTGATCAAGACGGTGCCGGAGTCGAAGATCGTGGAGACGCTGATCGAGGAGGCCCTGAAGATCGCCGAGCAGATGGAGAAGGACGGCATCGTGTCGGGGGAGCCGGCCGTCACCGTGAGCTGAACAGCACGGAACCGAAGGGGGCCCGAGCGTGACGATGGTGGAGAGCACCCGGCACCCACGTGACCTGAAGGCGCCGGCCGAGACGGAACCCGGTGAACTGTCCGAAGAGAACAGGGAGTTCCTGGTGCACGCGGTCGCCGGGACCGGAGGGCGTCTCGGGCCCCACCCGGGCGTGGTGGAACTCGCCGTGGCCCTGGTGCCGGGCGATGCCGATGTCGACGCACCGGTCCGGCGGTTCGGCATCCCGGAGCAGTTCCTCGCGCACGCCGGACGCGGCGAGGTGCCGGTCGGCATCGGCCTGACGCCCGTCCGGAGCACCGGCCGGACCAGCGCGAGCCCTCCCGCCGGGGGCGAGCCGCCGAAGCAACCACAGGACCGACAGGAGTCACCGCAATGACCATCGCGGAGTCCGAGTCGAAGCCGTCGCGGGCCGGGGAGTTCGACCTCGGCGCGCTGCTGGCCGAACGGGGAGCCGAGCGCTACGAGCTGCACGCCCGGTACCTCAACCACCAGCTCCCGCGCATGCTGCACACCATCGGCTTCGACAAGGTCTACGAACGGGCCGAGGGCGCCCACTTCTGGGACGCGGACGGCAACGACCACCTGGACATGCTCGCCGGATTCGGGGTGATGGGCCTGGGGCGCCACCACCCCGTGGTCCGCAAGGCGCTGCACGACGTCCTCGACGCCTCGCTCGCCGACCTCACCCGCTTCGACTGCCAGCCGCTGCCCGGTCTGCTGGCCGAGCGGCTGCTCGCGCACAGCCCTCACCTGGACCGGGTGTTCTTCGGCAACAGCGGAACGGAGGCGGTCGAGGGCGCGCTGAAGTTCGCCCGCTACGTGACCGGCAGACCGCGCGTCCTGTACTGCGAGCACGCCTTCCACGGACTGACCACCGGCTCCCTGTCCGTCAACGGCGAGTCCGGCTTCCGCGACGGCTTCGCCCCCCTGCTGCCCGACACGGCGGTACCGCTCGGCGATCTGGACGCGCTGGAGCGGGAGCTGGCCAAGGGCGATGTCGCCGCCCTCATCGTGGAGCCGATCCAGGGCAAGGGCGTGCACCCGGCCCCGCCCGGCTATCTGCGCGCCGCGCAGGAACTGCTGCACCGGCGCAAGGCGCTGCTGATCGCCGACGAGGTGCAGACCGGCCTCGGGCGGACCGGCGACTTCTACGCCTACCAGCACGAGGAGGGAGTCGAGCCGGACCTGGTGTGCGTGGCCAAGGCGCTCTCCGGCGGCTATGTGCCGGTGGGAGCCACGCTCGGCAAGGACTGGATCTTCCGCAAGGTCTACTCGTCGATGGACCGGGTGCTGGTCCACTCGGCCAGCTTCGGGGCCAACGCCCAGGCGATGGCCGCGGGCCTCGCGGTCCTGTCGGTCATGGAGAACGAGCACCTCGTCGCGCACGCCCGGGCCACCGGGGAGCTGCTGCGGTCCCGGCTCGCGGCACTGACCGGGAAGTACGAGCTGCTGGCCGAGGTCCGCGGCCGGGGCCTGATGATCGGCATCGAGTTCGGCCGGCCGCGGTCACTCAGGCTGCGCGGCCGCTGGACCGCGCTGCAGGCCGCGCGCAAGGGGCTCTTCGCACAGATGGTGGTCGTGCCGCTGCTGCGGCGGCACAGGATCCTCACCCAGGTCTCCGGCGATCACCTGGAGGTGATCAAACTGATTCCGCCGCTGATCATCGACGAGCGGGACGTGGACCGGTTCGTGGGCGCCTTCACGGCGGTGATGGACGAGGCCCACGACGGCGGTCTGGTGTGGGAGTTCGGCAGGACCCTGATGAAGCAGGCGGTCGCCGGCCGGTGAGACACTGGCCCCGTCCGGCCGTGCTGCCTGCCGGGTCGTGAACACCCGCCCCTTTTTGCCCGTGAGGCAAGAAATTTGCCCCACGGGCAAAAATGCTGCTGAATGGGGTCATGAGCACCCCCGAGAGCGAGCCGTCGGCCGAACCGGCCGCCGCGCTTCCCGCGGTCGCGCCGCACCTGCGCGCGCTGCGCCGCCGGGCAGGCCTGACCCTGGAGGCCGCGGCACGCGACGCGGGGCTGTCGCCCGCCCATCTCTCCCGGCTGGAGACCGGGCAGCGCCAGCCCTCGTTGCCCATGCTGCTCTCCCTGGCCCGGGTCTACGGTACGACCGTCTCGGAACTGCTCGGCGAGACGACCGCCGACCAGGACATGGTGCTGCGCGCCGCCGACACGGAGCCGACCGTCGCGGGCGGCTGGACGTACCGGCAGGCAGGCTCCCCCGGACGCGGGATGCAGGCCCTGCGGGTCGAGGTTCCCCACGGCTCCCAGAGCGGCATCGTGCGGGTCCACCCGGGCGAGGAATGGCTGTACGTCCTCAAGGGACGGCTGCTGCTGCGCCTGGGGGACGCGCTGCACCGGCTGGCCCCGGGCGACAGCGCGCACTTCGACTCGCTGACCCCGCACCGTATCGCCGCTCAGGACCCCGACGGAGTCGAGCTGCTCTTCGTCCATACCCTGTTGCAGAGCCCCACGGCCGCCCTGTGCCTGGGCCCCACCTATGGAGATGTGTCATGAAAGACCTGGAGGAGAAGTTCCCTCGCGCCCTGTGGGTGAGGCTGTTCGTCTACGTCGTGGTGGGGCACCTCTTCGCGGCCTTCATCTATCTGCTGTTCGCACTGGGCGCGAAGCAGTAGTCCCCGGAACCTGTCCGGGCAGTGCCCCTCCGTGAGGCGCTGCCCGGTCGGGTGGTTCCTCAGTGGTTCCTCAGTCGAGCAGGCGCTCGCGCAGCCGCTCCCGGTTTTCGGGGGTGAGTCCGAGCGCCGTCTCGAGGTAGGGGTCCACGCCGCCCCAGGTCTCCTCGATGGTTTCCAGGGCAGCCGACAGGTATTCGGCGCGGGCGTCGAACAGGGGGTCGAGCAGCTCCATGACCTCGGGGGAGTAGGCCGAGGCGGAGCTGCCGCTGCGACGCACCCGGTAGCGGCGGTGTGTGGCGCTGGACTTGAGGTAGTCGTCGAAGATCGCGTCCCGCTCCACGCCCAGGGCGAGCAGCGTCACCGCCACCGACAGGCCCGCGCGGTCCTTGCCCGCCGCGCAGTGCATCAGCGCGGGGACGCCGTCCTCGGCGAGCGAGCGCAGCACCTGGGAGTGCTCGGCGGTGCGTTCCCTGACGAGCACGCGGTACGAGGCGATCATCCGGCCCGCCCCCTTGCCGTCGGCGAGGATCGAGCGCAGCTGGTCCAGGTCGCCGTCGCGGACCATCCTCCAGAACTGGGCGCCGTCGGCCGGGTCGCTCAGCGGCAGGTTCACCTGGCGCACGCCGGGCAGTTCGATGTCGTGGCCGTCCAGCTTCTGGTCGGCCGCGTTGCGGAAGTCGAAGACGGTGTGCAGTCCCAGGGAGGACAGGAAGGTGGCGTCCGACGCGGTGGCGTGGGCGAGGTGACCGCTGCGGAACAGCACGCCGTGCCGTACCCGGCGGCCGTCCACGGTCGGCAGTCCGCCCACATCGCGGAAGTTCCGCACTCCGGTCAGCTCGGGTTCGGTCGACGGGATGTGCTGCGTCACGGGGGCCCCTCCCTCTCGCCGCCGACGGGGAGGCGCCGACGGATGTCACTCGACGATACGACATGCCTGCCGGGGGCAATGAGTTGTCCGCGGATCGGTCGGCAGGGGCGTTCCGGTCCCGCCGTCAGGCCGGAGCGGGACGTCCCCGATCGGGCACTTGAAGGCGTTCTGTCCGTTTAAGGCATTTCGCCATGAAACGCCCCGAAAGGGAGGGGGTGGGGAGGGCGTGGTGAGCATCGTCATATCGGTGACGATGTGTTGCCGCCGTGCTTCGCGTAATTCTGTTGTTCCGCAAGGGAATTCGGAGGGTGCGGGAAATCCGGGGCGACTCTGGGTGACGGAATTCAGGTGAATGGATCACGGAAAAGGGCCTTCGCTCCGAACATCGCGCTTGTCCCTTTGCGCCGTGGTCGCCTACGTTCGCCATCGATCCGGACGGACGCCTAATCCTGCCGCCGCCCGGAGCCCACACACACTGACCCGTGTACGGCAGGAGCGGGGGACCCACAGGTATCACTGCCTGTTCCGGTCTCCGGAACAGGCTCGGGGTTAAGCCGCGTCCCGACGCGGCCGGGCATCTCCAGTCCGAACCCGACAGCTCACCTCGTAGGCGCCGGAGAGGAATTCGTCATGCCCGCAAAGGGTAAGCACCGCCGTTCCCGCGCTGTGCGTCTCACTCGTTCCATCGCCGTCGCCGGTGCCGGTGGCGCCGTGCTCGCCCTGCCGCTTCTCGGCGCCACCGGCGCGAACGCCGCCCCGGCGCAGGCGGCCCCGGAAAAGGCCGTCCAGTCGTTCTCCGTCGCCGGCGAGAAGGCTGACGGCAAGAAGGCCGACAGCGGCCGGAGCGGCGACGTCCGCACGTACATCGTGAAGAGCGGCGACCACCTGGCGAAGATCGCCGAGTCCGAGAACGTCGACGGCGGCTGGAAGCAGCTCTACGCCGACAACCGGGAGGCCGTGGGTGACGACCCGTCGCTCATCCACCCCGGTCTGAAGCTCTCGGTCGACGGCGAGGCCGCGACGAGCACGCCGAAGAAGTCGCCCTCCTCCGGCCCCGCCGGTTCCCTGGGGCTGCCCTCGTCGTCCGCTCCGTCCTCCGCGCCGAAGAAGTCCGCGCCGAAGGCCTCCTCCGACGCCACGACCGTGAAGCAGGCCGCGAACACCTCCGGTTACAGCTCGCCGGTGCCCGGTGGCGGCCTCGGCACCGCCTACAAGGTGGCCGGCAGCATGTGGTCCAGCGGCTACCACACGGGTGTCGACTTCGCCATCCCGACCGGCACCTCCCTGAAGGCCGTCGGCCCGGGCACCGTCGTCTCCGCGGGCTGGGCCGGTGCATACGGCAACCAGGTCGTCGTCCAGCTCGAGGACGGCCACTACGCCCAGTACGCCCACCTGTCCTCGCTGTCCGTCTCGGCCGGCCAGACCGTGAGCGGCGGCCAGCAGGTCGGCCTCTCGGGGTCCACCGGCAACTCGACCGGCCCGCACCTGCACTTCGAGATCCGCACCACGCCGAACTACGGCTCGGACGTGGACCCGGTCGCCTACCTCGGGGCGAAGGGCGTCTCCATCGTCTGACCCCCGCGGCGACCCGCCGGACACGCGCCGAAGGCCGGACCCCGATCCCCGGGGTCCGGCCTTCGGCGCGTTTCGGCCCCTCAACGTTCTTTCCGCCAAGGCTATTCCGGAACGGGGCAATGCTTCGGGAGTGGCTTATCTCACCGCGCGTCAACCCCTTCCTACGGTCGCGTAGGTCACATTCGAAAGGGAATCATGTCCCCTCGTGGCAGACGATTCGAAGAGTGACAGCACATCAGTGATCGGGTCGTACGTGGCGGTGGGGGACAGCTTCACCGAGGGCGTCGGCGACCCCGGCCCGGGCGGGGCGTTCGTCGGCTGGGCCGACCGGTTCGCCGTACTTCTCGCCGACCGTCGCCCCGAAGGCGACTTCCGGTACACGAATCTCGCGGTGCGCGGAAAACTGCTCGACCAGATCATGGCCGACCAGGTTCCGCGGGCCGTCGAACTGGCCCCCGCACTGGTCTCCTTCTGTGCGGGCGGCAACGACATCCTCCGCCCCGGCACCGACCCCGACGAGGTGGCCGAGCGTTTCGAACGGGCTGTGGCCGCGCTCACGGCGGTCTCCGGCACGGTCCTGGTGACCACGGGGTTCGACACCCGGGGCGTGCCCCTGCTCAAGCATCTGCGCGGCAAGATCGCCACCTACAACGGGCATGTGCGGGCCGTCGCCGACCGGTACGGCTGCCCGGTGCTCGACCTGTGGTCCCTGAGGAGCGTCCAGGACCGCAGGGCCTGGGACACCGACCGGCTCCACCTGTCGCCCGAGGGACACACGCGTGTGGCGCTCCGCGCGGGCCAGAGCCTCGGCCTGGACGTCCCGGCGGACCCGGAGCAGCCCTGGCCCCCGCTGCCGCCGCGCGGCAACCTCGACGTCCGACGGGACGACGTCCACTGGGCGCGCGAGTACCTGGTGCCGTGGATAGGGCGCCGACTGCGCGGGGAGTCGTCGGGGGACCACGTGACGGCGAAGGGGACGCTGTCACCGGACGACATCAAGGTGCGGATCGCCTCGGTGGCGTAACGCCGGACGGACGCGACGGGCGGGGGCGCGGCGGGCGCGGGGGAGGGGACGAAGGCGGAGGGTGCGGGCACGGGGGCGCGGCAGGCACGGGGGCGGCCGCCCGCCCCCCGCCCCGGGAGTCGGAGCCCGGCGGGCCCGTCGCCCCGGGCGGCCGGTTCTGTCCCGTCCGCCACCGCGCTTTCGGCCCGTCCGCCCATAATGGGATGTCTGACCGACTCCGCTGGGAGGCATCGTGGCCGGTTTCCGTTCCCAGAGCTCCGGGCTCCGTGCGCTACGGCCCGCGGCCTTCGGCGCGGACCCGAGCGGGGAGCGCATGGCGCGCATCCGCAGATCCCCGCACTACCGGGACGGGGTGTTCCAGAACCCCGGGGGACCCACCCGGCCCCGGTCCGAGGGCTCGGCCCGGGACCTGGCGAAGAGCTACTTCGACAGGGAGACCCGGTACCACCGCGCGCCGCGCGGCACCGTGCCGGTGCACTCCACCACCCTCGCCGACCTGGCCCGCCCGCCGGCCACCGGGCTGCGTCTCACCTGGATGGGCCACTCCAGCGTGCTCACGGAGATCGACGGTCAGCGGGTCCTGTTCGACCCCGTGTGGGGCGAGCGCTGCTCCCCGTTCCCCTTCGTCGGGCCCCGGCGGCTGCACCCGGTGCCCCTGCCGCTGGCCGCGCTCGGCCCGGTCGACGTCGTGGTGATCTCGCACGACCACTACGACCACCTGGACCTGCCCACCGTCAAGGCACTGGCCGGCACGGACACGCTGTTCGCCGTGCCGCTCGGGGTGGGTGCCCATCTGGAGCACTGGGGCGTGTCCGCCGACCGGCTGCGCGAACTGGACTGGCACGAGGCGACGCGGGTCGGCGGGCTCACCCTCACGGCCACCCCGGCCCGCCATTTCTGCGGCCGGGGACTGCGCAACACCCAGCACACCCTGTGGGCCTCCTGGGTCGTGGCGGGTGCGGAGCACCGCGTGTACCACAGCGGTGACACCGGCTACTTCGACGGCTTCCAGGACATCGGCGCCGACCACGGCCCGTTCGACGCGACGATGATCCAGATCGGCGCGTACTCGGACTTCTGGCCCAAGGGCGGGCTGGACCCGATCCCGGGACCCGGTTCCTGGCCCGAGATCCACATGAACCCGGCCGAGGGCGTCCAGGCCCATCTGGACCTGCAGAGAGGCCGCCCGGACGGTGTCTTCCTGCCGATCCACTGGGGCACCTTCAACCTGGCGCCGCATCCCTGGGCGGAGCCCGGCGAATGGACGATGGCGGCCGCCGACGCGGTCGGTCAGCCCGCCGCCTTCCCCGTCCCGGGCCTGCCGTTCGAGCCCGCGGGAGAGCTGCCGACGAAGACGTGGTGGCGGGACGTGGGACACGTCCCGCACCACAAGTGGCCGCTGCCCGACCCTGTCACGGACGCCTCCGCCGCCGTCCACGAGGACCTGGACCTGGTGGGAGAGGACTGACACGGGGCAGGAGCCCAGGAGCCCAGAAGTCATGGCCTGTACTGCTACGGAGAGTGAGAATTCCGTGGACCTTCCTCGGGTGTGAAGGGCCCCGGGGGGTCGCCGTGACGGAGGGGCCGCGGCCGTCGCGACGGTGCGGGTGGGTGGACGCCGGAAGGGTGAGGGCCGGGGAGCCGTGAGCTCCCCGGCCCTCGGCATGTACCGGTGACCGCTTCTGACCAGGTCGGATCGAACTGTGACCGTTTCCGGGTGACTGCCTGACGGGTTTATCGGTCTGTCGTACGAAGCCTCATACCAGAGCGGGACGCTGTCCGGGCAAGTTTGTCAACTGGCCACCGCACGTGATGCGGTGGTGACTACGGTGAGTGTCGGTCGGGCGCGTCGCGCCCCGGGGCCATGGCCACCAGATCGGATCAGGGAGCGGGGACCGGTACGTGCAGGCAGAAGGCGGACGAGGGAGCCGACGGGGCGAGGAGTCCCGCCGACCGGGCCCGGCCGGCGTCTCGGGCGCGACCGGCACCCGGAACCGACGGACCAGTACCGGTTCACGGAGCAGTACCGGTTCACGGACCAGTACCAGCTCGAGGACACCGATGCACGGCTCCCGCGCTCCGGCCTCCCGCACGGACCGGAGGGAGGGCGGACGGCACGGACGCCCGCCCTCCCGGCCCGCCCCCGAGCTCCCCGAGACGCAGTTACGGCCCCAGCTGCTGAGGCTCGCCGTGCTGCCGCCCGTCGCGGTCGCCCTCAGCGCCTGCGCGGCCGTGCTGTTCACGGTCCGCTCCACCGGGGTACGACCCGGTGCCACGCTGTGGAGCGTGCTCGGCGGCGCGGGGTCGGTGGCCCTGGCCGGCATCGTCGTCGCCGCCGTGGCCGCCGACCGAGCCGCCCGCTCCGTGCACGAGCGGGTGGAGAGCCTGCGCCGGAGCACGGCCCGGCGCGAGGCCGACCTGGGTGGCCTGGTGGACGCCCTGCGCCGGGGGGAGGGACCGCCACCCCGGGGGCAGCGCGACAGGACGCCGGAGGACGCCGACGACTTCGACCTGCTCGCCGCCGACCTGTCCCGGGCGCACGACGGTGCCGTCACCGCCGTCGTGCAGGCGTCCCAGCTCTCCAGCCAGGCGGGCAGCGAACAGAAACTCGAGGTGTTCGTCAACCTGGCCCGGCGCCTGCAGTCCCTGGTGCACCGCGAGATCTCCCTCCTCGACGAGATGGAGAACGAGATCGAGGACCCCGACCTGCTCAAGGGCCTCTTCCACGTCGACCACCTCGCCACCCGCATCCGCCGCCACGCCGAGAACCTCGCCGTGCTCGGCGGGGCCGTCTCCCGGCGGCAGTGGAGCAACCCCGTCCCCATGACCGAGGTGCTGCGCTCGGCCATCGCCGAGGTCGAGCAGTACTCGCGGGTCAAACTCGTCCCGCCGATCGACGGCACCCTGCGCGGGCACGCCGTCGCCGACGTCATCCACCTGCTGGCCGAACTCGTCGAGAACGCCACGCTGTACTCCGCCCCGCACACCCAGGTGCTGCTCCGCGCCGGCCTCGTCACCTCCGGGCTCGCCGTCGAGGTCGAGGACCGCGGGCTCGGCATGCCCATGGGCGAGCAGGAGCGGATGAACGCCCTGCTCGCCGACCCGGACCAGGTCAATGTGGCCAGCCTGCTGGCCGACGGACGCATCGGCCTGTTCGTGGTCTCGCAGCTTGCGAAGCGCCACGGCATCCATGTCCGGCTGCAGAGCAACATCTACGGCGGAGTGCAGGCCGTGCTCGTCGTGCCGCAGGCACTGCTGGGCGCCGAGCCGTGGGTCGCGGGGCAGAGCATGGGACAACCGCGAGAGATCGACGCGGTGCCGGACGCGGAGTACGGCGGCGGGCCGACGCCCCGGACCGGGCACCCGGTACCCGCGCCCGGAGGCGTCCCGCTGTCCGGGCCCGCCGGGTACGGGGCCGGCCCGCTGCCCGATCCGCGGGCGGGCTCCGGGCCCGGACCGCTGCAGGGACCCGGGGCGCCCCGCCACCCGGTGCCGCACACCGCGGGACCACGCTCGCACCGCCGCGACCGGACCGCCGTTCCGGCCCCGTCGCCCCCCGACGGCGTGGCGCCACCCCTGCCGCTGCGCGGCGCCCGCGCGGTACGGGCCAACCCGGCCGAGGCGGCTCCCGGCGTCAACCCCGACGACCGGCGGACCCTCGCGGAGAACGGGGCCGGGTCCGCTCCCCTCACCCCGCGCGACGGCACGGTGCACGGCACCACGGACAAACCCCGACTGCCCCGCCGCCGCGCCCAGGAACACCTCGTGCCCCAGCTCCGCGACGGTCCCGCACCGCGTCAGGAGACCGAGCACGTCGCCGGTCACGATCCCCACCTGGTGGCGGCCTTCCAACGGGGCGTCAGTCTCGCCGAAACCCAACAGCCCACCGACGCCGACGACATGGGGCGCGACGACATGGGGCGCCCCGACAACACCGGCGAGCACATGGTGGGCGACCCCACGGCGTCCGTGTCCCTGCCGTCCATGCTGCCGACACGGCCCATGGACGCCTACCCCATGGACGCCCACCCCATGGACCCGCTCCCCACCACGCAGCCCCGTGCCATGGAACCCCACACCATGGAGTCCCACACCACGGAGGCACACCATGTGCCCGCGGTGTCCCGGGAAATGCGTGGTGCCCATGACGGGGTGCCCGCGCCCCGCACCGACCACACCGCCCGGGACGACGGGAGTGCACCCACCGGATGAGCATGCCCGCACCCACCCCCACCGCTCCCGCAGACCTTCGTACCCCAAGGAGTCGATCCACCATGGCGAGCGATGCGCCGACCGCCCACGTGTCCGATCTCGACTGGCTGATGAGCGGCCTCGTACAACGGGTACCGCACACGTCGAGTGCCGTGCTGCTCTCCTGCGACGGGCTGGTGAAGTCCGTGCACGGCCTCGACGCGGACAGCGCCGACCACATGGCCGCCCTGGCCTCCGGCCTCTACTCGCTCGGCCGCAGCGCCGGCATCCGCTTCGGCGACGGCGGCGACGTCCGGCAGGTCGTCGTCGAACTCGACTCGACCCTGCTGTTCGTCTCCACCGCCGGTTCCGGCACCTGCCTCGCGGTGCTGGCCGGCCGCGAGGCCGACGCGGCGGTGCTCGGCTACGAGATGGCGATGCTGGTCAAGAGCGTCCGGCCGTATCTGATGACCGCTCCCCGGCAGCCCGCCGCCGAACCCCCGGTGATGAGGCCTTGAACGTGGCGACGGCCGGCGACGGCCCCTGGCTGGACGACGCGGCCGGGCGGCTGGTGCGCCCCTTCACCGTCAGCGACGGCCGGACCCGCCCCACCGTCGAACTCGACCTGATGTCACAGGTGATGGCCACCGGGGCCACCCCTTTCGGCTACCTCGGACCCGAGCACGCGCAGGCGCTCGACCTGTGCCGCGCGCCCCTCCCGGTCGCCGAGGTCGCCGCCCATCTCAAGCTGCCGGTGGCCGTCACCAAGGTGCTGCTGGCGGACCTCGTCGACTGCGGGGGGCTCACCACCAAGCCCCCCGTGTTCGCCCACAACCCGACGGACCGGGCCCTTCTGGAGGCAGTGCTCGATGGACTACGACGACAGCTCTGACCGCGGCACCGGCACCGACCCGTTCCCCACCGCGCTCAAGATCCTCGTGGCGGGCGGCTTCGGCGTGGGCAAGACCACCTTCGTCGGCGCGGTCAGCGAGATCGCGCCGCTCAGCACGGAGGAACTGCTCACCACGGTCAGTGCCGCCACCGACCGGCTCGACGGAATCGAGAACAAGGTCGAGACGACCGTGGCGATGGACTTCGGCCGTATCACCCTGGACCCGGAGCATGTGCTGTACCTGTTCGGCACACCGGGCCAGGAGCGGTTCTGGTTCATGTGGGACGAGCTCTGCGAGGGCGCCCTCGGCGCGGTCGTCATCGCCGACACCCGGCGCCTGGAGGAGTGCTTCGCCGCCGTCGACTTCTTCGAGCAGCGCGGCCTCGACTTCGTCATCGCCGTCAACGAGTTCGACGGAGCCTTCCGCTACGACCCCCAGGAGGTGCGCGCCGCCCTGGACCTGACCGACGAGATCCCCGTCGTGTGCTGCGACGCCCGGATCTCCAGTTCGGGCGTCCGGACCCTGCTGACCCTGGTACGCCACCTCCTCGCCCACGCCCCGGCCCCCGCCACGGGGTATGGCGCCCACATGTGATCCCCGCACACCGTCACGGAGCCCAACCATGCGTTCTGCCCACACCCAGGGAGCCCGCCCATGAGCTACGACCCGCCCCGCCCGGCCGGTCGTCTGCTGCTCACCCCCGAGGACAAGGAGGCGCCGGCCCGCACCCTGCGGCTGCGCCGGCTGGGTCTGGGCGAACGCCCCGAGCCCCTGCTCGACGCCTTCGCGTACGGACTCTCCGAACTCACCGGGGCGGCGTACGCCATGGTCAACTTCCTGGGGGAGGAAGGGCAGTTCTTCGCCGGTCTGCACGCCCCGGCGGTCGCGCCCGTCGTCCGCGGCGACGGCACCGGCGCCCTGCTGGGCCGGACACTGCCCCGCGACCACGGCTTCTGCCCCCATGTGGTGGCCCGGCGCAAGGCACTGGCCCTGGGGGACGTGAGCGACTATCCGCGGTTCGCGGGCAATCCGGTCGTGGACGAGTTCGGGGTGCGCTCCTACCTGGGCGCCCCGCTCATCGACAGCACCGGCATGGTGCTGGGCACCGTGTCGGTCTCCGACATCCAGCCACGGGCCTGGGGACAGGCGGGGCTCACCGCCATCAAGGAACAGGCCGCGGATCTCGTCGTACGGCTCGACCGCGGGGAGAGCGACAGACCGGTGTGGTGAGCCCGCGGCCCGGCGGCGAGGGCGGGGCCGATGGGGTGACGGCGTGAAGGAAAGCTGTGGCCCCGCTTAAGAAATCCTCGATGGACCGGTGAGGGTGGCGTACGGCAGATTGCAGTGCGAATCCACTCCGCTTCCCGGCCTGGGCTGCTCCGGCGTGCCCGGGAGCCGGGACTCACCCTCAGGAGCCATGGCGTTGAAGGCGCTCGTCAAGGAGAAGGCCGAACCCGGGCTGTGGCTCGCGGACGTTCCCGAGCCGGCCGTCGGGCCCGGGGACGTACTGATCAAGGTGCTGCGCACCGGTATCTGCGGCACCGACCTGCACATCCGGTCCTGGGACGGCTGGGCCCGCCAGACGATCAGCGCTCCGCTGGTCCTCGGGCACGAATTCGTCGGCGAGGTCGTCGAGACGGGCCGGGACGTCGACGAGATCAAGACCGGCGACCGGGTCAGCGGCGAGGGCCACCTCGTGTGCGGCAAGTGCCGCAACTGCCTGGCCGGACGACGGCACCTGTGCCGCGCCACCGTCGGGCTCGGCGTCGGTCGCGACGGCGCGTTCGCCGAGTACGTCGTGCTGCCCGCGACCAACGTCTGGGTGCACCGCGTGCCCGTCGACCTCGACGTCGCCGCGATCTTCGACCCGTTCGGCAACGCCGTGCACACCGCCCTGTCCTTCCCGCTCGTCGGGGAGGACGTCCTGATCACCGGCGCCGGACCGATCGGCCTGATGGCCGCCGCCGTGGCCCGGCACGCCGGAGCCCGCCATGTCATGATCACCGACATCAGTGAGGAGCGTCTGGAACTCGCCCGCAAGATCGGCGTGAGCCTGGCGCTGAACGTGGGGGAGTCGGCCATCGCCGACGGGCAGCAGATCCTCGGCCTGCGCGAGGGATTCGACGTCGGCCTGGAGATGTCCGGCCGCCCCGAGGCGATGCGGGACATGATCGCCAACATGACCCACGGCGGCCGGATCGCGATGCTGGGCCTGCCGGCCGAGGAGTTCCCGGTCGACTGGGCCCGGATCGTCACCTCGATGATCACCCTCAAGGGCATCTACGGCCGGGAGATGTTCGAGACCTGGTACGCCATGTCGGTGCTGCTGGAGGGCGGCCTCGACCTCGCCCCCGTGATCACCGGCCGGTACTCCCACCGCGACTTCGAGGCGGCGTTCGAGGACGCGGCGAGCGGCCGCGGCGGCAAGATCATCCTCGACTGGACGTCCTGACCCCGGCAGCTCCGTCCCGGCACCTCCGTCCAGGCACCCCGCGCCGGGCGCACCCGCCCGGGGCCTTCCTCGGCATCCCCCTCATCCGCGAGCACCTTCATCCACCAGGAGCCTTCCCATGTTCGACTCCGTGCGCGACGACCTCCGCACCACCCTCGACGAGATCCGCGCCGCCGGACTGCACAAGCCCGAGCGGGTGATCGGCACCCCGCAGTCCGCCACCGTGAACGTCACCGCGGGCGGCCGGCCCGGTGAGGTCCTCAACTTCTGCGCCAACAACTACCTCGGCCTCGCCGACCACCCCGAGGTGCTCGCCGCCGCCCACGAGGCCCTCGACCGCTGGGGCTACGGCATGGCCTCGGTGCGCTTCATCTGCGGCACGCAGGAGGTGCACAAGGAGCTGGAGGCCCGGCTGTCGGCGTTCCTCGGCCAGGAGGACACGATCCTCTACTCGTCCTGCTTCGACGCCAACGGCGGCGTGTTCGAGACACTGCTCGGCCCGGACGACGCGGTGATCTCCGACGCGCTCAACCACGCGTCGATCATCGACGGCATCCGGCTGTCCAAGGCCCGCCGCTTCCGCTACGCCAACCGTGACATGGCCGACCTGGAGCGCCAGTTGAAGGAGGCCACCGAGGGCGGGGCGCGGCGCAAGCTGATCGTCACCGACGGCGTCTTCTCCATGGACGGCCACGTCGCGCCGCTGGACGAGATCTGCGACCTCGCCGACCGCCACGACGCCATGGTCATGGTCGACGACTCGCACGCCGTGGGCTTCGTCGGGTCCGGCGGGCGCGGCACCCCCGAACTGCACGGCGTCATGGACCGCGTCGACATCCTCACCGGCACCCTCGGCAAGGCGCTCGGCGGTGCCTCCGGCGGCTATGTCGCCGCCCGCGCGGAGATCGTCGCCCTGCTGCGCCAGCGCTCCCGGCCGTACCTGTTCTCGAACACCCTCGCCCCGGTCATCGCGGCGGCCTCGCTGAAGGTCCTCGACCTGCTGGAGTCCGCGGACGACCTGAGGGTCCGGCTGGGCGAGAACACCGCCCTGTTCCGCCGCCGGATGACCGCCGAGGGCTTCGACCTCCTCCCCGGCGACCACCCCATCGCCCCGGTGATGATCGGCGACGCGTCCCGCGCGGGACGCCTGGCGGAGCTGCTGCTGGAACGCGGTGTGTACGTGATCGGCTTCTCCTACCCCGTGGTGCCCGAGGGACAGGCCCGGATCAGGGTCCAGCTGTCCGCGGCCCACTCCACCGAGGACGTGAACCGCGCGGTGGACGCCTTCGTGGCGGCGCGGGCGGAGCTCGACGCCTGAGCGGAGCGCGCGGCGGCGTTCGCGGGGGTCCGGCCCGGGGGAGTCTGAGAGAATCCGGTCTCATGATCGAGGCACGGCGGCTCCACATCCTGCGTGCGGTGGCCGACCACCGTACGGTCACGGCGGCGGCCGCCGCGCTGTACCTGACCCCCTCGGCCGTGTCCCAGCAACTCACCGCGCTGGAGCAGGAGACCGGCCACCGGCTGGTGGAGCGCAGCGCCAAGGGGGTACGGCTGACACCGGCCGGCGAAATCCTGCTCGACCACACCCATGCGGTCCTCGCCCAGCTGGAGCGGGCCGCGGCCGAACTCGCCGCCTACAGTTCGGGCGCGGCCGGCACCCTCACCGTGGCCTCCTTCGCGACCGGGATCGCCCAGGTCGTCGTGCCCGCCCTGGTCCGCCTCGCCGCCACG
Organism: Streptomyces sp. GDS52; assembly: GCF_052246875.1. Lineage (NCBI taxonomy): Bacteria > Bacillati > Actinomycetota > Actinomycetes > Kitasatosporales > Streptomycetaceae > Streptomyces > Streptomyces sp. GDS52. The sequence continues at coordinate 420,813 of NZ_CM125966.1, read as the reverse complement.
GCACCGGGTATCCGCATCCACGTCCAGGACGCCGAGGGCGACGCCAGCCTGCCGATGCTGCTGGACCGGCAGATCGACGTCGCCGTGGCCGTCGAGTACCGGGGAGCGCCGTCCGCCGGCGACCCGCGGCTGACCCACGTGCCGCTGTACGCGGAGCCCTTCGACGCGGTCGTCCCCGTCACCCACCGGCTGGCCGACCTGCCCGAGGTGCCGCTCGCCGAGCTGGCCAAGGACCCGTGGATCGGCCCCTACCCCGGCAACCCCTGCCATGACGTAATCGTCCTGGCCTGCGAGAACGCCGGATTCCAGCCCCGCCTCGAGCACACTTCGGACGACTTCCGCGCGGTGGTGGCGCTGGCCTCGGCGGACGTGGGGGTCGCCCTGGTCCCGCGCTCGGCGCTGCGCGGCACGGACCTGACGGGCGTCGTCGTCCGCCCCGTCGACGGTGTGGCACCCACCCGCCGGGTCTTCGCCGCCGTACGCCGGGGAGCCGAGGAACACCCGCTGATCCGGCCCGTACTGGACGCGCTGAGCGAGGCCGCCGCAGCACCGTAGGCAGCCGGCCCCCGTCCCGTGACCGGTTGTCAGTGGCAGCCGCTACGGTGCCTGCCATGCCGGATGCCGAAGACGTACGACGGATCGCCCTGTCCCTGCCGGACACCACGGAGAAGATCGCCTGGAGCATGCCCACGTTCCGGGTCGCGGGAAAGATGTTCGCCACCCTGCCCGAGGACGAGACCTCCATCGCCGTGCGCTGCCCCAAGGAGGAGCGCGACGAACTGGCCCTCGCCGAACCGGAGAAGTTCTGGATCGCGGACCACGAGGCGCAGTCCGCCTGGGTCAGGGTCCGCCTCACCGCCCTCGACGGCGAGGACGAACTGCGCGACGTCCTCGCCGACTCCTGGCGCCAGGCGGCCCCGCCCCGGCTGCTCGAGGAACACCCCCGGCTGGGGCTGCCGTCCATGGGCTGAACCGACGGGCGTCGCCGTTCGTTCAGCCCGCGACGAAGCCCGCGATCCGCTGCCGGAGCGAGGCGGCGTCGAGACCGTGCGCGGCGACATGCTCCTCGAGCTGCCCGTACCGTCGCAGCTCCCGTCGCCCCACGCCCAGCCCCAGCACCCGGTGCGGCACGTCGGCCAACGCGTCGTCGGCCGACGCGGTCGACGTGCCCGCCAGGTACGGCTCGACGAGGACCACGTCCGTACCGGTGGCCCGCCGCAGCGCGGCCGCCCGCTCCGGCGAGACGCGCAGCACCCGGTCGTGGAGCACCCACAGCACGTCCAGTGTGGAGGTGGCGGCCGGTCCGTGCTTCTCGCCGCCGGTCACCAGGCCCATCAGCCCCGGCAGATCCGCGAACCCGTAAGAACGTGTGTGTTCCTCGGTGATCGTCATACGGCGATCGTGCAACCTCGACCAAACTTCAGGTCAAGCCCCGCCGTGCAAACGGGTGCGCGATCACCCTCCCGAGTGCGGTATTGTTTCCGTGCACGTTGATCCGGGGGAATCCCCAGGTCAGACGGGCATCGGGACGTGGCGCAGCTTGGTAGCGCACTTGACTGGGGGTCAAGGGGTCGCAGGTTCAAATCCTGTCGTCCCGACTGGAGACAGTCGCAGGCAAGGGCCGGTTCCGGAGCAATCCGGAACCGGCCCTTGATCATTGTTGGGGACCAGCTGGGGACCGGCGTCCTTGACCGGCCTCAGCGGGTCACGACGATCGGTTCCGGGAGCGAGCGCGGCGCGCGCAGCACGCTGAGGTGGGTGGAGAGCGCCGCCCCGGCAGCGGTGATCTTGTGTACGTCCGGGTGCAGGTGGCGCTGGGTGGTGGTCAGTGATCCGTGGCCGGCGATCCTGCGGAGGACGTGGATGTGGACTCCGGTGTCGGCGAACCAGGTCAGTCCGGTGTCCCGGAGGTCGTGGCGGCGCAGGTGCTCGTGGCCGAGCCCGGTGACCACGTCGTCCCAGTGCGTGGCGTCGCGCAGGACGGCGGTGGAGATGCGTCCGCCACGCGGGCCGGTGAACAGGCGGCGTCCGGGTCGGGGCCGGCGGACAGGATGCGCTGGGCGGCGAGGGGACGGATCTCCCCGCCGATGGGAACCTTGCGGGCCTGTGTGCCCTTGGCGCCCCTGTCGGACAGCCCGCCGGGCGCGGGTGTGATCTGACGCCGCACGGTCCAGATCCACTGGGTGGTGTCGATGTCTCCGACGCGGCGGCCTGAGACCTCGCCGATTCGTGCGGCGGTGCACGCGGAGAAGATGACCACGTCTCCCCAGCCGCTCCCTGGTGCGGGCCGCTGACGAAGCTGCGGCCTGCCTCCGGCCAGGTGAGCGCGTAGTGTGACATGGCAGGGCGACCTGATGACGGCGCCCGGCGCCGGGAGGAAGCACCATGGCGCACAACCCGTGGCAGCGATGGGAGCGGGGCCGGACCGGGGGCGGCATGGTCGCGCGATCGCAGCAGCGTGTTCTGGACCGGCACCGGTTGCGGCACCTGCTGGACGCGGTCGGGGCGGTCAGCACCGACATGGATACCCGCACTGTGCTGCGCCGCATCGTGGAAGCGGCCGCCGACCTCGTCGCCGCGCGCTATGGGGCGCTGGGCGTGCTCGACGAGAGCGGAAAGGTCATCGACCTGATCACCGTGGGCATCGACGATCCGCGGCTGTGCGCTGCGATGGGTCTGCCGCAGGGCCACGGCCTGTTGCACACCATGGTGGACGACCGGGAGCCGTTGCGGGTGGCGGATGTGGCCGGGCATCCTCGTGCAGCCGGTTTTCCGCCCGGGCATCCGGTCATGCGGACTCTGCTGGGCGTTCCGCTCATGGTGCGCGGCACGGTCTACGGTGACCTCTACGTCGCCGACAAGAGGGACGGCACGCTTTTCGATGACGACGACGAGGGCCTGCTGACGGCCCTGGCCAGTGCCGCGGGCGTCAGTCTCGAGAACGCCCGTCTGTACGAGCAGCTCAGACGGGCCGCCGAGCACTTCCAGCGCCGCATGCTGCCCGTACTTCCCGACCTTGCGCCGCTGACGGCCGCCGCCCGCTACGAGCCAGCCTCCGAGCTGCCCAGGCTGGGCGGGGACTGGTACGACGCCATGGCCCTGCCGGACGGCGCCATCTGTGTCGTGGTGGGCGACGTGACCGGCCACGACGTGGAGGCCGCCCCGCTGATGGGGCAGATCCGCAACATGCTGCGGGCGCTCGCCTTCGACCGGGGTGGGCCGCCCGCCCTGGTCGTGTCCCGGCTGGACCACGCCCTGACGATGTTCGAGGATCCGCCGACGGCCACCCTGGTGTTCGGCCGCATCGAGCGCACCGGTGGAGCGGGCGGGGGGTACACGTTCGGCTGGAGCAACGCGGGGCATCTGCCGCCGCTGCTGGTCGGCGCGGACGGCGGCACCCGCTACCTGGCACCCGCCCGTCACGGGATCCCGGTGGGGATCGAGGCGTCCGTCCCCCGGTTCAGCCACGAACTCCCCCTCCCGCCCGGCAGCACCCTGCTGCTGTTCACCGACGGACTGGTCGAGCGCCGCGACCAGGACATCGACACGGGACTGGCCGAGCTGGCCGAGCAGGCCGCCCGTCTGGCCAGGGCCCCGCTGGAGGAGCTGTGCGACGCTCTGATCAGCCGGAGCCGACAGGTGTTCGACGACGACGTCGCTCTGCTCGCCCTGCGCATCCCCTCGGACGGCCCGGCACGGTGAGACACACTCTGGCCGCTCGGCGTGCCGGGGTTCGCGGGCGGTCGCCCGGACGGGAGGCGGTCAGGCCGGCAGCAGGGTGCGCAGGGCGTGGGGCCGGCGAGGAATGGGCGGCCCGGGGCGCCACCGTGACGTCGGCCCAGGGCATGGCTCAGTCCTCGCCGGCCCCACGTCCCGGACGGCGGCGCCGGCTGCGGATCAGACGCCCGAGCGGGTCATGGCGGTGGTCGACGACGCGTTCCTTCATCGGGATGATCGCGTTGTCGGTGATCTTGATGCCGGCGGGGCAGACCTCGGTGCAGCACTTGGTGATGTTGCACAGCCCCAGTCCGTGCTGTTCGCGCAGCATCCCGCGCCGGTCGGCGGTGTCGAGAGGGTAACCAACTGCTGGTTCTCGGGGGTGGTTGAGTGTGCGTAACCATGTATGGGTGAGTGTCGTTGGCAGTGTGTGAACCTGACGGAATGGGCGAAGACGCAGGGCGTGCATCCGCAGACCGCGTATCGCTGGTTCCGTGAGGGGACGTTGCCGGTACCGGCTCAGCGGGTCGGGCCACGCACGATCCTGGTGAACATCGAGGCCCACACCGCGTGGGAAGCTGTGGGTGGCCTCGGGCTGCATGCCCGTGTCTCCTCCCGCGATCAGAAGGCTGACCTGGAGCGCCAGGTCGCTCGGCTGTCGGCATGGGCGGCGAAGACCGGCATCAAGGTGGTGCGGGTTGAGTCCGAGATCGCATCCGGCATGAACGGCGCCCGCTCCAAGGCCCGTCGCATGCTTGCCGATTTGGCGGTGACCACCATGGTGGTCGAGCACAAGGACCGGCTGGGCCGTATGAACGTCGAACTCGTAGAAGCCGCACTGTCCGCGTCGGGGCGCCGCCTGCTGGTCCTCGACGAAGGTGAAGTCGAAGACGACCTCGTGCGCGACATGGTGGAGGCACTGACGTCGTTCTGCGCTCGCCGGTACGGCCGCAGGTCGGCGGCGAACCGGGCGCGAAAGGCGTTGGAGGCCGCCGAGCATGGCTGACCTCCGCCCGATCGACGTCCCGTTCGTCGCACTGGGCCCCACCGGTGTGGCGGTACGCACCCGGCTCAAGGGCCTCACGCCCGGGGACGAGCAGGTGCTGCGCCTGGTCGGCGCGCATCTGGGGTCGCTGGCCGCGAGGGATCTCGCGGCCCGCTGCCGTGATGGGCTCGGCCACTCCACAAAGACCTGGGCGGCGCGGAAGCGGGAGCTGACCGCCGCCTCGTCGTCCCGGTGGGGCGGGGCGATCACGAAGGCCACGCATGACCAGTGGGCCTTGTCGCGTCGCTGCCAACTCGCCCACATCCAAAGCCTTGAGGCCGGTATCACCACGATCCGGCACCGCCTGTCCCGGCCGGTCGGCCAGCAGGGCACCAGGCGCGCTCCGGGCGGCTACCGTTCGAAGAAGGAGTGGTTCCAGAAGACCCGGCGTCTGCATGTCCTCCAGGAGCGGCTGGAGCGAGAGCGGGCCGACCGTGAGGCCGGCGTCGTCCACGTCGTGCGCGGCGGCAGGCGCCTGGCCCGTCATCGGCACCACCTCGGCGCCGCGCGGCTCACCGAGAGCCAATGGCGCGAGCGGTGGGAGGCCGAGCGCTGGTTCCTTGCTGCGGACGGGGAGTCCGGGAAGCGGTACGGGAACGAGACGATCCGCGTCACCCCGGACGGTCAGGTGAGTATCAGGCTCCCTGCCCCGCTCGCCGGGCTGGCGAACGCCCGGCACGGCCGGTACGTACTGGCCGCAAAGGTCTCGTTCCCGCACCGCGGCGAGGAATGGGCGGACCGGGTGGAGGCGCACCGGGCGGTCGCCTACCGCATCCACCTGGACGTGGAACGCGGACGCTGGTACCTGACCGCCGCGTGGCAGATCCCGCCCACCAGGACCATCCCGATCGACGCCGCCCTCGCCGAAGGTGTGATCGGTGTGGACACCAACGCCGACCACCTTGCGGCCTGGCGCCTGGATGCCCACGGCAACCCGGTCGGGCGGCCCCGCCGCTTCTCCTACCGGCTCAGCGGGTCGGCCGGTCACCGGGACGCCCAGGTCCGCCACGCGCTGTCCCGGCTGCTGCACTGGGCGAAGACCTGCGGCGTCAAGGCGATCGCCGTCGAGGACCTCGACTTCACCGCCGAGAAGACCCGCGAGAAACACGGGAGGCGCAAGCGGTTCCGGCACCTGATCTCCGGCATGCCCACCGGCAGACTCCGCGCCCGCCTCACCTCGATGGCGGATCAGACCGGCATCAGCATCATCGCCGTCGACCCGGCCTACACCTCGAAATGGGGCGCCCAGCACTGGCAGAAGCCCTTAACCGGCAAACACCGCAAGGCGACCCGGCACGATGCGGCGAGCATCGCGATCGGGCGACGCGCCCAGGGGCACCCGATCCGGCGACGGACGACACCGCCCCCTGCTCACCGGAGTGATGAGCAGGGGCATCGGACCGTCCAGGCCCGACCGGAGGCTCTCGGGCGCGAGGGACCCCGTCCCCGCACTCCCGGACCACGGACACGATCCGTGCCGCCGGACGCGGCGAGCACGCGGGCGACCAGGACACCCAACACCGTTCGGGATGTCCGCAGTGAGCAGGTATGGGTCCAGGACTCACTCCTGCTCACTGGCTAGGAACGGTGCATGTCGAGTTCGGCGTGGCGGATGAAGAACCTCGGGCCGGCGAAGGCCGGCTTGTCGTCCTCGTGGTCGCGGATGACGTGACGGACGTCCTGGCACAGCCGGCACTCGATGCACTTGCGGAACTCCTGGGCTCGCCCCACCTCCTCCTGCCGCATCCGGTATTCGCCGGGCCGCAGATGAGGCGGCGGGGCGAAGGAGGGAACCTGCCGGGCCCTGGCGTAGTGGAAGCCCACGTCGGTGACCAGGTCGCGGATGACGGGGAAGGTCCGCAGCGGCGTGATCGTGATGCTGTCGGAGGGCAGTGTCGACAGCCGCGCCCTGCACATCAGTTTCGGGCGGCCCTCGATCTCGGCGCTGCACGAGCCGCACGTGCCGGCCTTGCAGTTCCAGCGCACCGTGGGGTCGCCGGCCTGCGTGGCCTGCAGCCGCAGGACAGCGTCCAGGACCACCGCACCGTCCTCGACCGGCACGGTGTACTCCACAAGTGAGCCGCCGGAGGTGTCGCCGCGCCGGACGCGGAGCAGCAGATCGCGCCCCATGGCCGATGCCCCCTTTCCGCGGGCTGATTCGAGGTCAGAAGAACCGCGGGTCCTGGATCACACCACTGGCGACCAGCCGTACGGAGCCGTCGGCGAGCGCGACCCGGACCAGCGAGGCCCGGGCGAACCTGCCGTGGTGCGGATTGAGCCGCGACCCCCAGGTCCACGCCCGATAGCGGACGGGGTGCCGGGCGAAGTCGTTCAGGCGGCCATCGACCGCGTGGCGGCACGAGTGGCACGAGTGGGTGTACAGCCACAGCAGAACGGCGTTGACGACCGGGACCAGGCTGCCCAGACCCATGCCGACGCGTCCGCGGAAGTCGAAGGCGATGACCGCGTCCCAGGTCAGGATGAGGTTGAGGACGAGGGCCGCGTAGAGGCCGCGTAGAGGAAGTACCGGTGGACGTTCTGCAGCAGTAGTGGGAAGCGGGTCTCCCCGCTGTAGCGGCGGTGCGGCTCCGGAACCGCACCGCCGGGGGTGCCGCCCACCAGGAGCGGTAGTGCGCCTTGCGGTAGTAGTGGCAGGTCAGGCGGAACCCGAGCGGAAAGATCAGGGTGATCACAGCCGGGGCACCGTCTGTGGCCTTCCTTCGCCGGTGCCGGTGCCGGCACCGGGGCCGTCGATCCGGTCACCGGGAGCCTTCTCTACTCAAGACCGCCGGACAAGGGCAGAGCGTGCGATCTCGGGGCAACTTCTCCGGGCCATACGACAGGCGGAGCCGAGCGGATACCCGCACGCGGATGGCGTAGGCCCGCCAGTCGGGGCGCTCACGCGGTGGTACGACGGGCAGAGGGCAGCAGCGAACACCGGAAGGACGTCTGGGATGCCGAAGGTCGCCATCAACGGGCTCGGCCGTATCGGCCGTGCCGCGCTGAAGATCCTGCACGACGTGGACGGTGTTGAGCTCGCGGCCGTCAACGACCTCATCGAGGTGGACGATCTCGCCTACCTGCTGGCGCACGACAGCGTCTACGGCCGCTACGGCAGGACGGTCGCGGTGAGCGACGGCGCGCTGAGCATCGACGGGCACAACGTGCCGGTGTACGCCGAACGCGATCCGGCCCGGCTGCCGTGGAGGGAACTGGGCATCGACCTGGTCCTGGAGTGCACCGGAGCCTTCCGCCGCGAGGAGGAGCTGCGGCGCCACCTCCAGGCGGGGGCGCGCTTCGTCATCCTGTCCGCGCCGGCCCGGACGGAGACGGTGGCCACCGTGGTGCACGGCGTGAACCAGGCCCCGGACGGCGTGCAGGTCATCTCCTGCGCGAGCTGCACCACCAACTGCATCACCCCGGTGGTCGAGGTACTGGACCGCCGGATCGGGATCGAACGGGCGATCATGTCCACCGTCCACGCCTACACCTCCACCCAGCAGCTCGTTGACGGACCCAGCCGGGACGTGCGCCGCGGCCGAGCCGCCGGCGTCAACATGGTTCCCGCGTCCACCGGGGCGGCGCTGGCCACCACCCGGGCGCTGCCCGCACTGGCCGGGCGCTTCGACGGGGTGGCGATCCGGGTTCCGGTGCCGGTCGGCTCGGTCGCGGACATCGTGGCCGTCACCGCCCGGCCCACCACTGCCGAGGAGGTCAACGACGTCTTCCGCCAGGAGGCCGGCACCGACCGCTACCGCGATGTCCTGGCCGTCTCCGAGCAGCCGCTGGTCTCCACCGACATCATCGGCGACCCCAGAGCCTCGGTCGTCGACGCCGCGATGACCCGGGTGGTGGACGGCACCCTCGTCAAGATCATGAGCTGGTACGACAACGAGTGGGGCTTCACCCATCAGATGGTCCGCGAAGCCCTGTCCGTCCTGGACGTCGGCCCGTCCCCGTGAGTGCCTTCGCCACCGCCCCCGACCTGGTGAAGCAGGTCGTTCCTGTGCGCCGTTCCTCAGCCTGACGGGTGGGGCCAGTGCGCGAGGCTGCCGGGCGAGGGAGCGGATTGCGTCGCTTCCGCTGCTGAGGGGTAGATCTCGTAACTCTCGCGCATGCCGCTCAGATCGAAGATCCTCAGTATCCGGCCCGAGACGGACGCGATACGCAACGAACCCTCGTGTTCACGGATGCGTTTGGTGATCGCCACGATCACGCCCAGCCCCATCGAATCCATGAAGGTGACGAAGCCCAGTTCCAGAACGAAGTGGCGGTGTCCCTCATCGAGGAGTCTGAGCACTCCTTCCCGGATCATGGGGGCAGTGTGGGCGTCCACCTCACCGTCGGCCTCGACAACGGTCCAGCCGTTGACCACGTCGTAGCTGGCCATCATGTTCTCGTGCCGGATGATGTTCGTTCGCATTGCCACCCCTCTTCACATCTACGGACGGCGCAAGATGCCCGGCACGATGCGCAGGAGACCGCCGACCCCTACCGATCGCGGCCCGGGAAGCGCGAGTTCGCCTGGAGCGGTGACCGCCACCCCGCTGGCTCCTCACTGCCGGTCACCGGCTTTTGGTCAGCCACTCGGCGAGAACGGCGGCCTGGCTGTGGTCCACGTCCTTGGTGGCGGTCAGCAGCATGAGTCTGTCGTGCGCCGCAAGGTCACGCAGATGTTCGGCCGCCTCGCGGTGCCCGGCGTCGCGCAGCTCCGCCAGATAGCGGCGTCGGAATTCGGTGAAGCGGCTGGGCTCGTGGCCGTACCACTTGCGCAGCTCGCTGGACGGCGCGACATCACGCAGCCACTCGTCCAGATGCGCGTCCTCCTTGCGCATGCCGCGGGGCCACACCCGGTCGACCAGCACGCGCTTGCCGTCCTTCGGCGCAGTCTCCTCGTAAACTCTGCGACAGGTGATCTGTTCGGCCATGATGGCGCCCTTCCAGATCGGTCGGCCACCCCGGCGTCGAGCGGGGTGGGCAGCTCCGTGCCCTGCTGCGAAGCGGGCGGTCCCGGTTCGCCCATTTTATCGGGGCCGGCTCGTGCGAGCCTGTCGGGATTTTGCCGGGTCAGTCCCACCGGCGCCCGGGCACGGAGCGACGGCGTCCCGTACGGCGTATCGACGAGGAGCATGCTGTGCCCAGCCGACGTCTCCCGCCCGAGTCACCTGATTTTCCCGCACGGACGGCTCTCCAGGTGAGCTCTGTGGGCGAACTGGACGCGGCGGTGGCCACCTGCCGGGCGTGCCCGCGCCTGGTGGCCCGGCGCGAGGAGGCCGCCAGGGTCAAACGCAGGGCGTTTCGGGACCGGGAGTACGGGGGGGGGGGCAGACCGGTGCCCGGCTTCGGCCCGCCGGACGCGGCGTCGGCCGTCGTCGGCTCGGCCCCGGCCGCGCACGGCGGCAACCGCACCGGGCGGATCTTCACCGGCGACCCGACCGGCGACGCACTGTACGCCGCCCTCTACGACCTCGACCTGGCCTCCCGGCCCACCGCCACCCACCGGGGCGACGGGCTGGAGCTGTACGGGGTGCGGATCACCGTCCCGGTGCACTGCGCGCCGCCCGGCAACCGGCCCACCACCGGTGAGCGCGACACCTGCCGCCCGTGGCTCGCCCGCGAACCGGACCTGCTCCGCCCGACCCTGCGGGCCCTTGTGGTGCTGAGTGGCTTCGCCCGGCAGGCGCTGCTGTCCGTGCAGGCGGACGCGGGCCGGCAGCCGCCCCGCCCCCGCCCGGCCTTCGGGCACGGTGCCGAAGTCCTCCTCACCGACGCGAACAGTGAACGGCACGTGCACCTGGTCGGTGGACACCACCCCAGCCGACGCAACATGTCCACCCGGACTCTGACCCCCGCCCTGCTCCGCGACGTACTGCACCGGGGCGCCGTCATCGCCGGGCTTCCACGGGAACGGCAGCACCGGCAGTCCCGCGCGCCATCCTGATGGGGGGCCTGGTCTGCGTTCCGGGGACCAGTGGGGGACCGAACGGCAGCGCGATGCCGAACTTCACACCGCGAAGCACGGCATCCGCCCCTGGAACAGCCGGTTCATCCGGATGATCCCGGTAGCCCGCACTCCTGGGGGTCAAGGGGGCGCAGGTTCCCATCCTGTCGTCCCGGCCAGCTTGTAGTAGGTCGGATGCCGCCTTCTCATGGATGAGGAGGCGGCTTTTCGCCGTCCCCCGGTGTGGCGGTCGTACGATGTGTCCTCTGGGAGGGGTGCCATCACCCTTTTGACGGGGAGCCGTTGACGGGGAGCCATCGACAGGGAGTCGCTCATGACCACGGCACGGGACCTGATGATCGTCGCCCTCGACACCCCCTCCGCCCCTCCCGTGGCGCAGGGTGAGCTGTCGCTCGCGCTCGCGGGGGCGGAGCTGATCGACCTCATGGACGCCGAGGCCGTCACCCTGGACGGGCAGCTCGTCGTACCCGGGCTGCCGCCCGCCGACGGTGAGGGGCTGCTGCGCGAGGCCGCGTCGTCGCTCGCACGACAGGCGCCCTACGAATCCGTCGAGGACTGGTTGTGGCGCCGGGGCCGCGGCCTGACCGCCGCCCATCTCGCCGACCTGGAGTCGGAAGGGCTGGTCACCCGGCCGCACACCCGCCGGCTCTCCTTCCGGGCGGGTCCGCCGGTGCCGACCGAGACGTCGGCACGGAGCCGGGCGGCCGACCGCTGGGCGTCCCGCGAACCGGTGCTGGCCGGCCTCGCCGCCGCCGCGGGGATCGGGGAGCAGCCGGCCGAGGACCTGGTCGCCGAGCTCGCCGACGATCAGGTCGTGACCGTCCTGGCGGCCGTCCACGACGCCGTCATGGAGCTGGAGGCCGTACGGCAGCGGCGAGGCATCGAGGACGCGGCCTTCGACAACGTCTGGCGGGCCGTCTGACGCGCTTCATGGGTGATTCGTCCGTGGATGTCCTTGATGTCGCGCTATGTGCTGCTTAACGTTCGCCGGGTAAGCGCCGCCGCGGGGCCCGACCGCCGCGCCGCCGTCCCGGAAGCGAGGTGGGGAGCGCGTGCACGCGATGTGCGGGGGCCGACCGGACTCGGGCCACCGCGGCGAGGTGCGACGACCCCGGCGACCCGGGCGGCCCCGGGGGGTGCGACGGCCGCGGACGCGGGTGCTGGTCGCGCTGACGCTGATGGCGTCCACGCTCGCCGCCTGCGGCGGTGAACAGGAGGGCTCCGGCCGCACCACGCTCAACTGGTACAACTTCCCCGACGACTCCGGCGCCCTGCAGAAGGCCGCCGACCGGTGCGGCCGGGCGTCGGGCGGCCGCTACCGGATCAGCTACAGCAAGCTGCCGCGGGGCGCCGACGGCCAGCGCCAGCAACTGGTGCGCAGGCTCGCCGCCCAGGACGAATCCATCGACATCATGGGCCTCGACGTCACCTGGACCGCGGAGTTCGCCGAGGCCCGCTGGATCCGGGAGTGGACGGGCGAGGCGAAACGGCGGGCCACCGCGGGCACGCTGCGGGTCCCGCTGCGGACCGCCACCTGGAAGAACAGGCTGTACGCCGTCCCGTACAACACCAACACCCAGCTCCTGTGGTACCGCAAGGACCTGGTGCCCACCCCGCCGAGGACCTGGTCCGAGATGCTGGACATGTCCCGCGAGCTCGCCCGGCAGGGGAAACCGCACTACGTGGAGATCCAGGGCGCCCAGTACGAGGGCCTGACGGTCTGGTTCAACACGCTGGTCAACAGCGCGGGCGGCGCCATCCTCGACCCGAGCGCCACCGCGCCGTCCCTCGGCCCGCCGGCCGTCCGGGCCGCCGCCCTCATGCGCGACCTCGCCGGCTCACCGGCCGCGGACCCCTCCCTGCCCAACCAGATGGAGGACCAGAACCGTCTGGCCATGGAGTCGGGGGTGGCGGCGTTCGAACTCAACTACCCGTTCGTCTATCCGTCGATGAAGGCGAACAACCCGCGGCTGTTCGAGGACTTCCGCTGGGCGCCCTACCCGCGCGTCGACCCCGGCCGCCCCGCCCGGCCCACCATCGGCGGCATCGACCTCGCCGTCAGCGCCCACTCCCGCCACCCGGACCTCGCCTTCGAGGCGGCCCTGTGCCTGCGCAACCGGGAGAACCAGCTCACCGCCGCACTCGACGGCGGACTGCCGCCCACCCTGCGCGCCCTGTACGACGAGCCGGCGTTCGAGAAGCAGTACCCCTTCTCCAAGGAGGTGCTGGCCGCCCTGGAGTCGGCGAGCGTGCGGCCGGCCACCCCCGCCTACCAGAACGTGTCGATCGTCATCGCCCACACCCTGTCCCCGCCGTCCGCCATCAAGCCGGAGAGCTCGGTCGCCGCCATCAGGAACCAGATCGACGACGCTCTGCGATCCGAGGGTGTGATCCCGTGAACCACCCCCTCCCGGACAAGAGCGGGAAGGCACTCTCGGCCGGCGCCCGGCAGGAGCGGCGCCTCGGCCTGCTGCTGTGCGCACCGGCCGTCCTCGTCATGGCCGCCGTGACCGCCTACCCCGTCGGATACGCCGTCTACCTCTCCCTCCAGCGCTACGACCTGCGCTTCCCGGACCGGGCCGAGTTCGTGGGCCTGGGCAACTACGGGGCGGTGCTGTCCTCCCCGTTCTGGTGGGACGCCTTCTGGGTCACGCTGTTCATCACCGTCGTGTCCGTGGCCGTCGAACTCGTCCTCGGCATGGCACTGGCCCTGGTGATGCACCGCACGCTCTTCTGGCGCGGCACGGTGCGCACCGCGGTCCTCGTCCCGTACGGCATCGTCACCGTGGTCGCCGCCTTCTCCTGGCAGTACGCCTGGACCCCCGACCTCGGTTACCTGGCCGAGCTGCTGCCCAGCGGAGAGGCCCCGCTCACCGAACAGTGGCCCGCGCTCTGGCTGATCATCCTCGCCGAGGTGTGGAAGACCACCCCGTTCATGGCACTGCTGCTGCTCGCCGGCCTCGCGCTGGTCCCCGAGGAGACCCTGAAGGCGGCCATGGTGGACGGCGCCTCCGCCTGGCAGCGGTTCACCAGGGTCGTCCTGCCGCTGATGAAGCCGGCCATCCTCGTCGCGCTGCTCTTCCGCACCCTGGACGCCTTCCGGATCTTCGACAACATCTACGTCCTGACCTCGGGCGCCCACGGCACCGGCTCCCTGTCGATCCTGGGCTACAACAACCTGTTCACCGCGCTGAACCTGGGCATCGGGTCGGCGATCTCGGTCCTGATCTTCCTCTGTGTCGGGATCATCGCCTTCACCTTCGTCAAGCTGTTCGGCGCCGCCGCACCCGGCGCGGAGGTGAAGCCCTGATGGCCGCCGCGGGCAGGACGCACGCGACCCGCTGGGGCGTCGCCAACGTCGTCGTGGTGCTGTACGCCCTGTTCCCGGTGTGGTGGATCGCCGCGCTGTCGTTCAAGGACCCCGCCACGCTCTCCGACGGCAGCTACATCCCCCGGGACTGGACCTGGGAGAACTACCGGGGCATCTTCGAGACCTCCCAGTTCACCCGGGCACTGGTCAACTCGATCGGCATCGCGCTGATCGCCACGGTGATCGCGGTGATCCTGGGCACCATGGCCGCCTACGCCGTGGCCCGGCTGCGGTTCCCCGGCAAGCGGCTGCTCATCGGGATGTCGCTGCTGATCGCCATGTTCCCGCCGATCTCCCTGGTGTCGCCGCTGTTCGAGATCGAGCGGGCCGTCGGCATCTTCGACACCTGGGCCGGGCTCATCATCCCGTACATGACCTTCTCGCTGCCGCTGGCGATCTACACCCTGTCGGCGTTCTTCCGGGAGATCCCGTGGGACCTGGAGAAGGCCGCCAAGGTGGACGGCGCCACGCCCGCGCAGGCGTTCCGGCTGGTCATCGTGCCACTGGCCGCGCCGGGCGTGTTCACCACCGCCATCCTGGTGTTCATCTTCTGCTGGAACGACTTCCTGTTCGCGATCTCGCTGACCTCCACCGAGTCCGCGCGGACGGTCCCCGCCGCGATCGCGTTCTTCACCGGCAGCTCCCAGTTCCAGCAGCCCACCGGCTCGATCGCCGCCGCCGCCGTGGTGATCACCATCCCCATCATCGTCTTCGTCCTGTTCTTCCAGCGGCGGATCGTGGCCGGACTGACCTCCGGAGCGGTCAAGGGGTGACCGGGCCCGCAGCGGGCCACCCCGCACCCCGCCCGGAACCGGCCCGTCCGAAGGCCCGTCACGAAGGCGAAGGCCTGTCACGAAGGCGAAGGCCTGTCACGAAGGCGAAGGCCTGTCACGAAGGCAAGGAGGCACCACCCATGGCCGAGATCGTCCTCGAGGGCGTCACCAAGCGTTTCCCCGACGGATCCGTCGCCGTGAAGGACGTGGACCTCGACGTCGCCGACGGCGAGTTCGTGATCCTGGTCGGCCCGTCCGGATGCGGCAAGTCCACCACCCTGAACATGATCGCCGGACTGGAGGACATCACCGAGGGCACCCTGCGCATCGGCGGCCGGGTCGTCAACGACCTCGCGCCCAAGGAGCGCGACGTCGCCATGGTGTTCCAGAGCTACGCCCTGTACCCGCACATGAGCGTGCGCGAGAACATGGGCTTCCCGCTGCGCCTGGCGAAGGTGGACAAGGTCACCATCGCCGGCAAGGTCGAGGAGGCCGCGCGGGTCCTCGACCTGAGCGAGTTCCTGGACCGCAAGCCCGCCCACCTCTCCGGCGGCCAGCGCCAGCGGGTGGCGATGGGGCGGGCCATCGTCCGCGACCCCGAGGCGTTCCTGATGGACGAGCCGCTGTCCAACCTGGACGCCAAGCTGCGGGTGCAGATGCGCACCCAGATCTCCCGGCTGCAACGCCGCCTGGGCACCACCACCGTCTACGTCACCCACGACCAGACCGAGGCGATGACCCTCGGCGACCGGGTCGTGGTCATGCGGCAGGGCCTGGTCCAGCAGATCGGCGCGCCCGCACACCTCTACGACCTGCCGCGCAACCTCTTCGTCGCGGGCTTCATCGGCTCCCCGGCGATGAACTTCGTCGGCGCCGTCCTGGAGGCGGGTGTGCTGCGCTCACCGCTGGGCGACCTGCTGCTCGACGACCGTACGCGTCGGGCGCTGGAACGGCGGAACGCGCCGCGCGACGTCATCGTCGGGCTGCGTCCCGAGGCCTTCGAGGACGCGGCCCTGGCCCGCGAGCCGGGCGGCCCCGTCCTCACGGTCACCGTGGACGTGCTGGAGTCGCTCGGTTCCGACGTGTACGTCCACTTCGGCGCCGAGGGCGGACCGGTGACCACCACCGAACTGGAGGAACTCGCCACCGACTCCGGACTGCGCGACACCGGCGCGGGGGCCGCGCAGCAGATCGTGGCCCGGCTGGACGCCGCCACCCGCGCCCGTGAGGGAGCGCCCGTGGACCTCCGGGTCGACATGGGCAAGGCGCATGTCTTCGACCCCTCGACCGGGGCGAACCTCACCCGCCCGGAGAGCACGGACGCCCCCTGACACCGCTCGCGCCGTTCCCGCCGGGTCAGCTCACGCAGCCCGCGTGGGCCAGCGCCTGCCTCAGCAGCACCCCGTGCCCGCCCGGCATCTCGCTCTGCACGGCCTCCGACAGGGCCTCCTGCGGGCTGAACCACACCAGGTCGAGGGCGTCCTGCCGGGGCCGGCAGTCACCCGTCACCGGCACGATGTAGGCGAGGGACACCGCGTGCTGACGCGGGTCGTGGTACGGCGTGACGCCGTGCGTGGGGAAGTACTCCGCCACCGTGAACGGCTGGAGCGACGCCGGGATCCGGGGCAGCGCCACCGGGCCGAGGTCCTTCTCCAGGTGGCGCAGCAGCGCGTCGCGGACCCGTTCGTGGTGCAGCACCCGGCCGGAGACCAGCGTCCGGCTGACCGTGCCGTCGGGTCCTATGCGCAACAGCAGGCCGACGCTGGTGACTTCGCCGCTGTCGTCGACCCGGACGGGGACGGACTCGACGTACAGGATCGGCATGCGGGCACGTGTCATCTCCAGCTCGTCGGAGGACAGCCAACCCGGCGTGGTTTCGGTCGTGTCAGACATCGCTTGATCATACTTTCAACGGTTCGGACTTGTGGGGTGCCGGCCGCTCCGCGGCGGTGTGTCCTCCTCGAGGGGCTCGGCCGGACCGGACCGACGCTCGCGTCCGGACGGTCGCGTCGGGGCCGCACGGCGTCAGGGTTGTACGGCGTCAGGGTTTCACGGGCACCGCGCCGTACTGCTGCGGCACGGCGACCGCGGCCTCCGCCCCGGCACGCCGCCGAGAGCAGGACACCGGGCCGGGCTCGACCGGGTGCAGCTCCTGGGAGAACGCGGCGATGTCCCGGACGGCCGGGACGACCTGGTCACCCGCCCGCCGGTCGACCTCGTAGGTGTCCTCGCCACCGATCCATTGGCCCCACCCGCGCGCGTTGTGCGCGACAGAGGTGTCCGGTCGCGCCGGGACCCCCGGCGGGGTGCGGCTCTCACCCACGTCTCTCGCCCTCCCTCGCTCCTCCGGCCGGATCCGGCCGTCGCGGTCATTGTGCCGCGCGATGATCACCCTGTCCCGGGAATGGGGGAGCGGGACGGGGGAGCGGGAGCGGGAGAGGGCGGGGAAGTGGATGTCGGGGCGCCGGGTGGGTCCGTCAGGAGCCGAAGGGGGTGTTCTCCGCCTCGAACATCCAGCGCAGTTTCTCCAGTTCGGCGGTGACGGAGATCAGCAGGTCCTGGGTGACCGGGTCCGCCTTCTCGGTGGCGTCGACGCGCTCGCGCAGCCGTACGATCGCGGTGCCCAGCGCCTCCGCCATGACCCGCACGGCGTCCTCGTCCCGCAGCCAGCCCTCTTCGGGGACGGGCAGCGAGAAGACCTTGGCGACGGTCTCCGGGCGGCCGTCCGGCGGCACGCCGAGCGTCGCGGAGCGCTCCGCGACCGTGTCGGCGCCGGTGCGCGCGGCCGAGACCACCTCGTCCAGCTGGAGGTGGACCGAACGGAACCGCGGACCCACGACGTTCCAGTGCGCCTGCTTGCCGATCAGTGAGAGGCCGAGGAGATCCACCAGGGTGCTCTGGAGTGCCTCGCAGGCGATCCGGCGGTCCTCGTCGGGCAGCGTGCTCCGCACAACGGTCATGGGGTGGGGGCTCCCTTCACGTTTTCGTCTTTCTCGTCCGACCGCGCAGGTGCCCCGGACGCTCCGGTACAAACACGACGGCCCCTGTGGTGCGCGCACGGTCCGGCGGGCGGGGGCGGCAGGACCATCAGGCGAGACGCTGCTGACCGCGATCATCAGGGGACATAGCATCGGTCCCCGCAATGAACACGATGACACTCTGGGACCTCAACGGCTGGCAGTTCGCCGCCCTCGCCTTCGCGGCCCTGCTCGTAGGCTTCTCCAAGACCGCCGTGAGCGGGGCCAACACGGTCAGCCTCGCCATCTTCGCGGCGATGCTGCCCGCCCGTGCCTCCACCGGCGTACTGCTGCCCATCCTGATCGCCGGGGACGTGCTCGCCGTCCTCACCTACCGGCGGCACGCCCACTGGCCCACGCTGTGGCGGCTGTTCCCGGCGGTCGCCGCGGGCGTCGTGGTCGGCACCGTCTTCCTGATGTGGGCGGACGACGAGGCCGTACGGACGTCGATCGGGGCGATCCTGCTGCTGATGGCCGGGGTGACGGTGTGGCGGCGACGAGCCGCGGAGAGGGCCGCGAAGGGGGACGGCGCCGGGAACGGACCCGACGCGGTCACCTCCCGGGCCGGAAAGGTCAAGGCCCGCTCGTACGGCGTCCTCGGCGGTTTCACCACCATGGTCGCCAACGCGGGCGGGCCGGTGATGTCCCTGTACCTGCTCTCCGCGGGCTTCCGGAAGCTGGGCTTCCTGGGGACGTCGGCCTTCTTCTTCCTGATCGTCAACACGTCCAAGGTGCCGTTCAGTGTGGGCCTCGGACTGATCAACGCGGAATCGCTGCTGCTCGACGCGGCGCTCGTCCTGTTCGTCGTGCCCGGCGCGTTCCTCGGCAAATGGGCCGTGAGCCGGATCAACCAGGTGCTCTTCGAGCGGCTGGTGATCGCGGCCACGGTGGTGGGCGGCGTGCAACTGCTGCTGCACTGAGCCGGGGGCCGGGGGAGCGTCGGCGGGTGCCGGTGGGCGTCGGACCTACCGCGAGCCGAGAAAGGGCTCCTTGCCTTCCGTCTGCGGGAGATCCTGGTGCCGGAACCGGCTGGGGGCAGCCGTGCGGCCGACCGTCGCCGCCAGTTTGCGCAGCCGCCGCCAGTCCAGACGCGGGCGCGCCGGCGCGACCCCGGGCCGTTTGCGGGGGACGCGGACCCGGAGCGCGCCGGGTGCGATACGGCAGCGGACGGGCGCCGGCAGCATCAGGGCCTCCCCGTCGACCCCGGCCTCCAGCTCCGCGCGGTCCCCCTCGATGACGACCTCGGAGGCGGTCAGGACGGTGAGCCCGCTCGGCGCGGGGTCCAGCAGCAGCGAGGCGGCGTGCACCGCGCCCTCCACCTTGACGCCGAGGACACCCAGTACGCCGGAGTCGAGACGATCCCGTCGGCCCAGGCCGAAGGGATCGTCGGTGCGGTAGGGGTTGTTGCTGACCAGCACCGCCTGCGGGGCCTCGAGTGTCGTGTCGCCGACGCGGGCGACCAGCCGGGGACCCTGCTGCCCGGTGAGCAGGTCGGGCAGCAGCTCCAGACTGGTGCCGATCTTGTCGTCCCGGTAGGCCGGGCTCTGCACGATCGACGCGTACGCGCCGAAGGACGCGTTGTTCACGAAGGGCTGGTCCCCGGCGAAACCGAGATCGACGCGCAGCTCCACCCCGTCGGTGAGCGCGTCCAGACAGGCGGCCGGATCACCGCGGTCCAGGCCCAGGTCCAGGGCGAAGTGGTTGCGGGTCCCGGCACTGATGACCAGGAACGGGATGCCGTGCTCGGCGGCCACGGCCGCGACCAACGCCTGCGTGCCGTCACCGCCGGCTGCGCCCAGCAGATCTGCGCCGTCCGCGACGGCGTCCCGGGCCAGAGCGGTCACGTCGTTCTGCACCTCCGGATCGAGCAGGACGACCCGGGCCCCCAGGCGTTCCGCCTTCTCCCGCAGGCGGAACCGGCCCACCTTTCCGCCGCCCGACCGGGGATTCATGATGAGCACCGGCCGCCGGGGCGGCGGTGTCCGCCGCTCCCTCTGCCGCTCCCGAAGCCGCTCGCTCCCCGTCCCCCGCAGCGCGTACCGGCCGCTCCACACGGCCAGCCCCCACAGGGCCAGCGACAGCGGCAGCGCCCAGAACAGGGTGAGGGCGAACAGTGTGACGACAGCCATGGGCACGCACAGCGCCACCAGCCCGGCCACCCAGCGCAGCGGACCCCGCAGGGTCAGCGTCCACCACAGCGCCGCGGCGCTCACGGCGAGGCCCGCCGCGCCGCCGAGCAGCAGCGCCAGCCCCCGCATGCCTCCGTAGAGGAGCGGGAACAGCACCGCGAGCGCGGCCGCGGCCAGCGCCACCCGCGCGGACCACCGCTGGACCCGGTAGGCCCGCCTGCTCAAGTCCACGGCCATGACTCCTCCAGTCGCCGGCGTCATCGTAGGACGTACGGGGGCACGGGCGTCGCCGACATTCGAGTCCTGCTCACAGCGCATGTCCGACATCCGCCGGCCTGTCCTTCGGGTTGTCCCTCCAACGCCCCCTCCCGGGCCCGGCCCGCCCCCTCCGGCGCCGGCCTCGTACGCTCGGCGTCATGTCCGCACACGTCCTGGTCCTCGGCGGTACCACCGAGGCACGCGAACTCGCCGCCGAGCTGACCGCCCGCCCCGGAGTGCGGGTGACCACCTCGCTCGCCGGACGGGTGGCACGGCCCGCAGCGGTCGCGGGCGGGATGCGCGTCGGCGGCTTCGGCGGGGCGCGAGGGCTCGCCGACTGGCTCCGCGACCAGGACGTGACGGCCCTGGTCGACGCCACGCACCCGTTCGCCGAGCGGATCACGGCGAACGCGGCACGGGCCGCGACCGCGGCCGGCGTACCCCTGGTCCTCCTGCGCCGCCCCGGCTGGCAGCCCGGACCGGACGACCGCTGGCACCCGGTCCCCTCCCTGGACGCCGCCGCCGAACTGCTGCCCCGGCTCGGACGGAGAGCCTTCCTCACCACCGGCCGCCTGGGCCTCGCCGCCTTCGCCCGGCTGACCCGGCTCCACTTCACGATCCGGTCGGTGGATCCCCCCGAGCCGCCCCTGCCGCCGCACACCTGCGTCCTGCTGGACCGCGGACCGTTCACCGTGGCCGAGGAGACGGCCCTGCTGCGCGAACACCGCATCGACGTACTGGTGACCAAGGACAGCGGGGGAACGGCGACGTCCGCCAAACTCACGGCGGCCCGCGAACTCGGCCTGCCGGTCGTGGTCGTACGCCGCCCGCCGCTGCCGCAGGACGTCAGCCCGGTGCCCGACGTGACGAGCGCCCTGGAACGCCTGGGACCCCTCTGACGCGCCGGATCCCGGGCGGCTCAGCCGTCCCCGGGATTCCGCCGCAGCAGATACGTGTCCATGATCCAGCCCTTGCGCTCGCGGGCCTCGGCACGCAGCCGCTCGATCCGGGGAGCGGCCTCGGCGAGCGGCCCGGAGACGAGGATCTCGTCCGGGGTTCCTATGTAGGCGCCCCAGTAGATGTCGATCTCCTGGTCGGCCTGGTCGGCGTACTGCCGGAAGGTCTGGTGGGCGTCCAGCATCACGACGACGTCGTCCACCCCCTCGGGGAAGCCCTCCGCGAGCCGCCGGCCCGTGGTGATCTGGACCGGCCGGGCCACCCGGTTGAGCCCCGTGCGGTGCCGGGCGACGAGCGCCGAGACACTGCTGATCCCCGGCACGACGTCGTACTCGAAGGCGACCGCGCCCCGCGCCAGCACCTCCTCGAGGATGCCCAGCGTGCTGTCGTACAGCGACGGGTCCCCCCACACCAGGAACGCGCCCACCTCGCCCTCGCCCAGCTCCTCGGCGATCAGCCGCTCGTAGATGTCCGCGCGGGCGCTGCGCCAGTCACCGACGGCGGGGGAGTAGGCCGCGCCGCCGGCCCTCCGGTCCCGCTCCGGGTCGCGCGCCTGGACGACGCGGTACGTCCGCTCCGGCAGGTGTGCGTCGAGCATGTCCCGGCGGAGCCCGGTCAGATCCGCCTTCACCTCGCCCTTGTCGAGGATGAAGAACACATCTGTCCCGCGCAGGGCCTTGACCGCCTGCAGGGTCAACTGGTCGGGATCGCCCGCGCCGATACCGATGACATGGATTTTTCGCACGCCCCGAGTCTGCCGCACGCCACCGACACTCCACGCACCGCGTCCGGACTATCCTCGCCGGGACGCGTCCCGCAGCCGTGGCGCCCGCGCTTCCGCGTCCACCGGAACACCGTCCCCCCGCTCCACCTCCGCCGCCAGCTCCCGGGCCCAGGCGACGACACCGTCGAGGTCGATCCCGTGCGGACGCGCGGACCCGGCACCCGCGGCCCACTCCTCCGCCGCGCCCGCCCCGCGCCGCAGCAGCCGGACCCCGCCGGTGAGGTTCCCGCGCGCCGCGTGGGTGAGCCCCACGGCGAGCTGGGCCAGCCCCCGCCACAGCTCCCGCTCCTCCTCGGGCCCCGACTTCCAGGCGTCCTCGAACACCTCGTGCGCGTGGAACGGCTTGCCCTCGTCCAGCAGCCGCTGCGCCTCGGCGACGCTGGCCTCCGGCGGCCGGACGATCCCCTCGGGCTGCCGGGGCACCCCCTCCGCGCCGTACGGCAGCGGCCGCCCCAGCCCGTCCCGCGGCCGGGCGTTGCGCGCCCGCCCCTCACCGTCCCGGTCCCGCGCGGCGGCCGTCCGGTCCGGGGATGTCCTGTCCGTGCTGTCCATACGCCGATTGTCCCCCGTCCGGCCTCGCTTCGGCACGGGGCGCGGTGTGCGGTAAAGTGCTGTCCGCGTGATCACGTGCCTCACCGCACGTGACCGCACCGGGACGTGGCGCAGCTTGGTAGCGCACTTGACTGGGGGTCAAGGGGTCGCAGGTTCAAATCCTGTCGTCCCGACTCGTGAGAGTCGCAGATCGGGGCCGGTTTCGGAGCAATCCGAAACCGGCCTTTGATCATTGTTGGGGACCAGTTGGGACCGGCGTGCTTGACCGGCCTCAGCGTGTCATGACGATCGGTTTCGGCAGCGAGCGCGGTGCGCGGAGCACGCTGAGGTGGGTGGAGAGCGCCGCCCCAACGGCGGTGATCTTGTGTACGTCCGGGTGCAGGTGGCGCTGGGTGGTGGTCAGTGAGCGCTTCCCACCTCACGCTGACGCGTGGTGAAGAACGAGAAGGGTCTTCACGATGTCGGTGATGCGGTTGGTGCTGCAGCGGAGTTTCCGCAGCAGGCGCCACTGCTTCAGGGCAGCCATGGCCTGCTCGCCCAGCGCGCGGATGCGCGCGTGAGCCCGGTTGATGGCCCGCTGACCTGAGGAAAGCCGCTCCCACTTGCCCCGGAAGGGCACCCTGAAGTCGCCTCCGGCGCCCTGGTGGCCCTTGTCCGCCCAGCAGGCCGGACTCGCGGCGGTAAGGGCGGCGATGATGCCGTGGGCGCGGGCGGCCTTGACGTCGTGGAGGGCGCCGGGCAGAGCCGGCGAAGCCCACAGCAATCGGCCGAGAGGATCGGCGAGGACTGCACGTTCAATCCGTGCTTCTCATGCTTCCCGGAACAGAGCGGGCGGTCAGCGGATATGCGGTCGATCGGCAACAGCGTGCCGTCCACGATCACATACGCCGTGGGTGCTGCCGCCTTCACCGCGGCAGCCAGGTCCGGGGCGAGCATGGCCGGCACGTCGACGGCTTCGGCGACGTACCGGTAGGCGGTGGGCGTGCCGGCACCGAACCCGGCCGGGAGCCGGGCATGGGGGGCGTCCCCGGCCGGAGGCTGGGGCGTGTGCCCGCACTGCGGATGGGCCGGCGCGAGCAGTTGGTCCGCCCGCTGGAAAACAGGCAGCTCACGGCCGGAGGCATTCGCCCTACGGGTCGAAGCAGACGAGACCGTGCTCGCGGGCCAGCGAGGCGGCGTACTCGGAGACTTCCTCAGCCGTGCTGTAGGACATGAGCAGGTACACGACCGGACCTGATGCCTCATCGAGGATCGGTGGCGACGCCCACACGACACTGCGGTCGGCGTTGTCCGGGTATTGCTCCGCAAGCGCTTCGACGTAGGCGACGATGCGTGGCGTCGGGGGCACGACGTCGTCCGACTCGAGGTAGCGCTCGCACAGCTCGTCGTAGGTCGCACCCGCTTGATGGTTGTCGAGTGGACGTTCGCCGTCCCACACGGCAAGGTCGTAGCTCACAGGCGAATCGTCGCAGGTAGCGGTTCCGCCGGGGCCGGCAGGCCCTGGGACCGCGTCAGCCGCCGCGAAGGCCCCACTCGTCGAGGCCGCCGTACACGTGAGCCTCAAGGCATCGAGGTGTGTCAAGGCCAACGGCCTCACCGCGGTAGATGGCGATGAGCGAGTCCTGGCCGCGCCACCAGGTGTCGGTGATGCCCTGCACTTCAGGTATCGGCTCGTACCCAGTCAGATCCAGGGACTCGACAGCATTTCCGGTGATCTTTGTGACTGTCCTGGCCCAGCGTCCCGCGTGGAAGGCCAGCGCCAACGATTCCACCCATCCGTCCGTGCCGGCATGCAAGGGTGTCCAGCGGGAGGCATCGATCCCGAACTCACCGTCAGGCCCGATCATGAATCCGTAGGCCATGGACACCCGGCAGCCCCCAGCCGGGAACGACCAGCCTTCCGCGGCCGAGCCCTCGGGACAGTCGGCGGCCAAAATGCGCGGGCCGCCCTCGTAGAACGGGGCCGGCGGCAGGGCGAGGCCGCCCCAGCGGTCCTGGAAGGCCGAGGCCCGGTCGATCTCCGCAGCGGGGATCCCGTGCCCGAGCCATGCATCGCGGTGGTGCCGGATGCCCTGCCGAGGGACACAGATGCCGTGCACCTCGACGAAATTCCGGGCTCTGTGGCTCAGGCCACTTAGTGCGACGGGGGCCGGCGATACGGAGGTGCCTGCCATCACCGCTGCTCGCTGCCGTCGGAGTGGAGCACGGCCGCAGCGATCTCCCGCACGCGGTCCAGGGTGATTCCCCTGCGCTGCTCGACCGCGAGGGGATGGTCGGTGGGCTCGAGCTCGACATAGGGTCGCTCGCCGACCGGGCGGGTGTGGACATGGGTCTTCAGGTTGAGGGTCGTGGGCGAATAGACCTGCAGCTCGGTGGTGAGCCAGCCGAAGTGCGGCTTCTCGGACTCGCGGCCAGGGGTGTCCCACAGGTCCGCGGCGCGGGAGAAGCTCTCACGGCCGAGCGAGACCCAGACTCCTCAGGAGAACACCTCGTCGCTGCCGAGGACCGGTATCTCGATCAAACCCTTGACGAAGTAGTGCTGCCCGCGCACCACGCACTGGTCGGACGAGAGCAGGCAGTCGTCGGCTCCGGCAAAGGCCGGATCCCACACCGCCGGGGCCTCGGCCGTGTAGTTCATCGGCAGCTCGTGGTGGTGCGCACCACAGTAAGAGCAGGTGAATCCGTGATCACTGGTCATGCCGCCGAGCCTAGTGACGGGCTCGATGCCACCGCGGCCGGGAACCCAGCAGCGCGATGAGGACACTGCGCGGCTCGTGACTGGCCAACAAGAACGCTCAGGGCCGCGCACAACGCTCAGTCACAGGAGGGAGCGGTCATCAGGCTTTCCGGGCGCGGCGGTGAGGACGGCAGCGGAGCGCGCGACCAGCGGACGGGGTTGCCGTCGGGGCCGTCGGTGAGCCAGGAACCGTCGCCCAGGGGCGCCAGTTCGTACGGGTTAGTCGTCTCGACGGCGATCTCGCCGCTGAGCGTGCCCGTGCGTACGTCGATCAAGTGGTGGCGGAACCACTCCTCCTCGTCCTGGCCCTCACCGCCCAGGGTGACGATGGCCAGTTCGGGTGTCAGGTAGCCGCCGCTCCATTCGACGAAGGTCTCCTCCGGGTCGTACCCGAAGGCTTCGACCGGCAGGGTGAAGAGCATGTCTCCGCTGGGGTGGTGGTGGAAGGCGACGTCCGCCTGCCCGTGGTCGACGGTCATGAACTGCTGCCCGTCCGGCGCCAGGTCGATCAGGCAGCGATCCCACCACGGGTACGTCACGAACTCCGCCTCGCCCTCGGCCCCGGCCGTACCCCGAAGAATGACGGAACCGTCCTGGCCCTCACCGATGTCGAGGTAGATGCTGCCCCCCACGGGGTGCACGTGGTGGCCGGCGCCGTGCCCGACGGTCTTCAGCTCCCGGCGGGCGAGGACCGCCCCGCTGTCGGCGTCGTGCACGACCCACTGGTCTTTGCCCCCGCGTCCCGCCATCGCGTCCGGCCGGTAGACCCACACGGTCCGGCCGTCCGCGGACAGCGCGCAGCCAGGCCGGTGGCCATGAGGCCGGTCGGAGTGCGGCTCGAAGTTCGATGCCCACACCAGGTCGCAGGCGCGCGTGAGGCAGACGACGCCGTGCAGCGTCGTATACACGACTCGCTCCAGATCGGGCCGGACCACCGATTCCACGACCTCGTCGCCGGGCCGCGGCCGGAACACCGCGGCGGGCTCCAGCACCCCGAGAACGCCGGAGGCCACCACGTAGGCACGGATCCACCCGTCGCGGTGGCGTGTGATCACCCTCGGTTGCCGCGCAGGAATCATCCGCCGAGGCTAACGCGCGGTCCAGGACGGCTGAGATTCGGGATCGGTGGGCGCGATGCCTTCCAAGGCGACCGCCTCCAACGGAACGGGCCGATCCGGTGTCCTGTCGCACTGCGGCTGTCAAAGAGAGAGTCGCGTGGATGTCCCGTGGATCATGGCAGTGGGTGTTGGTCATGGGCTGGGTGCGTCTGAACCGCTGGCTCAACGGCAGACAGATACCCAAGCTGTCACCATTACCTGGGGACCAGTTGGGGGCCACACGGTGCTCGCGACCCTGAACAGTACGCGCGGGGACGTATGTCCTGCACCCTGGTTCCGCCTGATATGCGCATGTAGTTCCTGTGGCCCTCACTCCCAGCGGTCAAGGGGTCGCAGGTTCAAATCCTGTCGTCCCGACTGGAGACGGTCGTAGATCGAGGGCCGGTTTCGGAGACATCCGAAACCGGCCCTCGATCGTTCTTGGGGATCAGGTGAGGTCAGGGCAGACGTCGTACGTAGGCGTCCGGCCCGGAACTACGGGGCCCCGGGGCCAGGCCGTCGGCCGCCGAGGAGAAGGCCACCGTCCGTGCCCGGGCGTCGAGCGGCCGGGCCGCGACGGCCGCCTGGACCGGCGTACCGCCAGCGTCCGTGATCGCCACCTTGGTGCGGCCGCTGCGCAGATCGCGCAGGTACCAGGTGCCCGCCTCCGCCTCGGTCGCGAATGCCCGGAAGAGCAGATACCTGCCGTTGCCGCTCAGTGCCCCGTCGGCGGTCGAGAGGGTCGGATCGGGCGCCTCGACGATGCGCAGGGCGTCGGTGCGCAGGTCGCGGACGAAGACGTTGGAACCGGCGCCGTTGGTGTCCTCGGGACCGAGGTCGGTGGCCGTCGAGGTGAAGGACGCGTACCGGCCGTCGCCGCTGATGCCGCCCTGGGACACCCTGCCGTTGCCGCGGGCGCCCTCGGACGTGGTGTGCAGTGAGCGGTAGGCGCCCGTCGTCGGGTTCGCCACCACGACGTCGGAAGGCGGGTTCGCGAGCACCGGGAAGCCGTAGCACGTGTATACCAGGGCGCGGCCGTCGTCGCTGAGCTGCGGGGTGAGGGGACGGTGCAGGCAGGACGGCTGTACCGCCAGCTCCCCCGTGCGCATGTCCCGCACGCCCACCCCCGCACCCGGCCGGGGAACGGTCGAGCTCGAGGCGAACGCGACGTACCGGCCGTCGCCGCTGGCGGACGCGTGCAGGGCCCACCGCGTGGAACCGCCGAGCTCGTTGCCGACGTACTCCACCTCCCCGCTCCGCAGGTCCCGCCGGTAGACCGACGGGACGTCATGGACCTCGCCCGGTATCAGATCGGCCGAGGCCGACACGAAGACCACGTACCGGCCGTTCGCGCTGATCGCCCCGGCGGTCGCGCCGAGCTCGGACTGGCCTCCGGCGGCGTCGGTGCTGACGCGCTGTGTGCGGCCGGTTCTCAGGTCCCACAGAAAGACGTCCGGGGCGCCGTTGGTGTCACCGGGGACCAGGTTGGACGCCGACGACGTGAACACCGCATACCGGCCGTCGGCGCTGAGTGAGGGGGCCTCTGACGCCCCGTCGGCGCCCTGGGTGAGGCGCAGGGTGTGCGGGGCCCTCGGCTTCTTCCCCGGCTTCCCGTGCTGTGCGTCGGGCGGTGCGGCCGGTGCCCCCGCAGTCGTCAGCAGTACCGCGACGCACGCGGCCGCGGCGGTCACGGCCGTCCTTCCAAGTACGCTTCGCATCAAAGCGGTTCCCCCTTCGAAGTGTGATGGGACGGGCCCGGCCCACCGTCCTCGCGGCGGACCGGGTGAGGTGGGCCGACGCGGATACGTCGGACGTGTCCGTCAGCGCGTTTTCCGGACGTACACGTCACCGCCCGGGCCGCTGCCGGCGGACGCGAAGACGAGGTACCGCTCGTCGGCGTCGGCGGAGGCGTCCCTGGAGGGATCGTGTGCGCCTTCGACGACGCGCTGGACGGGCGAGCCCTCGATCTTCACCTGTCGGTACGGCGACGCGAGAGCGCCCGCGGGCGCCGGAAGCATCGTGGCGCATGTCGAGGCGGTGATTCCGAGCATGGCGGATCTGGACCTCCGGCGCATGACCCCCCTGATTCATCCGTCTCCGGCCCCCACCGGGGACCCTTTGATACAAGCCCAACTCGCTCCGGGAGACAATCCGTTGATTGCTGTACAACCAGGCGGAAAGATCGGTGGTCCGTGCGTGTGACCGGCCGTCTGCGGCCAGTCGGCGGGCAGCGCGCCGCGCCTGTGCAGAGAAGGCCACCCGCTGCCTCACGGCCTCGCTGCCTGCTCGGTACGACGTGACTCCGGGCGATGCCCCGACGGAGGCGGAGACCGTCGCCGTCGAGTGGATCGTCACCGCCCACCCGTCTTCCTTCTCGGATGAGGATGAGGATGAGGACGAGGGGAGCCTGTACCTGTACGACGACGGCAGCGAGCCGGACGAGATCGCGGCCGGGTCCACCAAGATGCCGCTCGCCCCTGGCCGGGTGCTGCCGGTGCTCGACCGCGTACCGGCCTCTGAGTCTGGTCAAGGAGTTCGATGTGGGCCGGGACCGCGCCGGGACGCAAGGGCGGCCCGGGCGGCACTCGACGGGCTTCGGAACCGACCGGCTGCTGCCTGTGGATGCTCGCAGGGCGAGCGCCCCGACGTGGGTACCACTGCGGGTATCACCCTCGGCGGCGCTGTCTCTCCGGTGATGGCGGCGTACCGTGACAGCGTGGCAAACGAAGACTTGGGGCGGACTCTGCGCCGCCTGCGCCGCCTGGCCTGCCTGACGCAAGAAGAGCTGGCCGAACGCTCCGAGGTGTCCGTCGATGTGATCCGTCAGCTCGAACAGGGGCGGAAGCACTCGGCGCGCCTCCCCACGCTGCACGCGCTGGCCAACGGCCTCGGAGTGGAACTGACCACGCTTCTGGGCGACCCGCCTGCGGTTTCCTCCACAGGCGAGAACGACGGACCGCGCTTCGTGGCCGTGCGCCGCGCCATCATGCCCGTGCTGTGGGGACCGGATCCGGAGCCGCCAAGACCTGAGTTCTCCTTGGACCGTCTGCGCGAGCAGATCGCGGACGGCTGGACGCAGTACCACTCCGCCGAGTTCGACACAGTGATGAAGGCACTGCCGGACTTGATCTCGGACGCGCGTACCGCCACGGCATCGAGCAGCGAGGAGGACCGCAGGGCCGGTTTTGCGGCCCTGGGCAAGGCGCTTCAGCTCGCCGGGCATGTCGCCGTGCGGATGGGCAAGACGGATCTAGCCCTGACGAGCCTGGAGCGCGCGGTGGACGCTGCGGGGCAGTCCTCCGATCCACTGCTTCTTCCGATGATCGTCAACTCCACGGCGTGGACCTATCAGAGGCAAGGGCGTCTGTCGGACGCGTTGGGCGTT
Organism: Streptomyces sp. GDS52; assembly: GCF_052246875.1. NCBI lineage: Bacteria > Bacillati > Actinomycetota > Actinomycetes > Kitasatosporales > Streptomycetaceae > Streptomyces > Streptomyces sp. GDS52. The sequence goes on along the minus strand of NZ_CM125966.1, from coordinate 391,030 downwards.
GCTCTTCGTGCCGCCGCCGACCTGGTGGACGCGGGCCGTACCGAGACGGCCGACGGCCTGAAGGTGTGGGGCGCGCTGACCATGAGCGCCGCCACGTCGGCCGCGCGGAGCGGTGACTACGAGCGGGCGGCGGCGATGATGGAGGAGGCGGAGAAGGAAGCCGCCCGAGTCTCGAAGCTGCCCGACGGTGGCGACAACCGCATGGTCAGCGTCTTCAGTCCGTCGTCGGTTCGTATCGAACGCGTCCGTCTCGCCGTCCAGTACGGGCACCCGCAGGATGCCTTGGCATTGGCCAAGGGGATGCGGCTGAGCAAGGACACTCCGCCGTCCTGGCGGACGTGGCTTCTGCTGGATGTGGCCCGAGCGCACACGGACTCGGGGGATGCGGCCGGAGCGGTGAAGACCTTGGAGTCCCTGCGCAGGGTGGCACCGACCTGGATGCGGCACCACACGTTGGCCGTGGCCATCGTGCGCGACCTGTGGGCGCTCCCCAACCACCCGCCGGGACTACGGCCGTTGGCGGAGTTCCTGGGGGTCAGCGAATAACGTGGGGAAAGTGGGACGTTACGTCCCTGTCGGCGTCCTCGGTATGTCGCTTGCATGAGAGGCAGCACCCCGGCGACCGCGCGAACGGTCCCGGGGCTCGGCCGATCTGAGAAAGCAGACCGACATGCCGCAATCTACAACGCGGGTGCGCCGTACCGGCTGCCCCGGGTACAGCGAAACTCTGCCGCGCCAGCCCGAAAGTGCGGGCGTGGCCCGGCGCTTGGTGCGCGCCGCGCTGACTGTCTGGGGCTTGGACGAACTTGCCGACGACGGTGCTCTGATCGTCTCCGAGCTGGTGGCCAATGCTGTTCAACACGCGCGAAGCCAGACCATCCGGGTCATGGTCACCCGGCCCGAGATCACGCGGGTGTACATCGGCGTCGTGGACAAGTCGAGGGCTTGCCCGGAACCCCGAGAGCCGTGTGAAGAGGACGAGAGCGGACGTGGTCTCGTGCTCGTGGGATCACTGGCGGATGACTGGGGCACCGATGTGCTGCCCTGGGGCAAGCGGGTGTGGGCAGAGCTGCACGGGAAGGAACGCGGATGACCGGTGACCGGATCGCGTGGGTGGGCGACTTGATCCATGCCGAGAACGCCGACCGGTGCGGGATCGTCACGGATGTGCGCGGCGGCGCTGTATGGGTGTTGCGGCCGGAGTCCGGGCCGGGGCAGTGGGTTTCGGAACAGCCGGAGCGCCTGACCGTGGTGACCTCGCGAGAGGAGATGCGGAGACAGATGTAGACAGGTTGGAAGCCCCGGCTTGGTGGGTTCACCCGCCGGGGCTTCGCCGTCTCACGTCCGTTTCGCGGACTTGTTGTATAGAAGGCGGCATGATGACCACGCTGCATGTGTTCTTTCCGTACGTGCCCTCCCGCCCGGCGGCCCTGCGATGACCGCCGGCATCGACACCCCCGACCGCCGGGGGCGCACCGGACTCGACCAGGCCGGACGGGATCTGACCGGGAACCCGCGGGTGAGGGTGCGGGACGTGAGACTGTTGTCCAGCCACTGGTACGTCGAGCGCACGACGACCTTCGACTTCCAACGGGCCGACGGCACCTGGAGCACCCAGGAACGCGAGACGCACGACCGCGGCAACGGCGCCACGATGCTCCTCTACGACGCCGAACGTGAAACCGTGCTGCTCACCCGCCAGTTCCGCTTCCCGGTGTACGCCAACGGCCACCCCGACGGCATGCTGATCGAGACACCGGGCGGCCTGCTCGACGACGAGCAGGAACACCCGGAGATCGCCGTGCGCCGTGAGGTGGTGGAGGAGACCGGGCACACCATCGGAGCCGTCCGGCACGTCTTCGACGTCTACATGAGCCCCGGTTCGGTCACCGAGCGCGTCAGCTTCTACGCTGCCGCCTACGGGTTCTCGACCCGGACCCACGCGGGCGGAGGGCTGGGCGAGGAGGGCGAGGACATCGAGATCCTCGAACTGCCTTTCCGCCGGGCGCTGGAGATGATCCGCACCGGTGAGATCAATGACGCCAAGACCATCATGCTGCTCCAATGGGCGGCGCTGGACGGACCGTTTGCCCGCTGAACCCCGACGCACCGCCGTGTGGCGGGCGGAGCGGACCCGGGTCCTCGTGGCGGCGGCCGGGCTGCCCGGGGTGTCTTCGGGGGCCCGGCTGGAGGGGGCGCGTCGAGCCGTCCGGGGCCGTCGGTGGGACCGTGGAAGGGACACCCGGACATCCGGACACCCAAAGGGAGCGTCGGCCATGAGCACCCACCCCGCCGCCCGTACCATCCGCGCGACCCCCGAAGGCCTGCTGTGGGAGCCCAGTGAGCGCTGGGTGCGCGGTACCGCGGGCGGTGTCACCGTCGTCGACAGCCGCCACCCGCTCCTCGTCTGGGAGCCCCGGCTGCCCGTCCCGCAGTACGCCTTCCCCCGTGCGGAGGTGCGCACGGAGCTCCTCCGCCCCGCACAGGACCCGCCCACGGGCAGGCACACCGGCTCGACGGTCTTCTACGACCTCGAGGCCGGCAGCGGGGTGCGCCCGAACGCGGCCTGGACGTTCCCCGCGGACGACCTGGCCGGCCACATCGCCTTCGAGTGGTTCCGGCGTACCGACACGGGACTCGACCACTGGTACGAGGAGGACGAGGAGATCTTCGTCCATCCCCGTGACCCGTACAAACGGGTGGATGCCATGCCGAGCAGCCGTCACGTCCGGGTCGGGATCGACGGCACGGTCGTTGCCGACACCCGGTCCCCGGTCCTGCTGTTCGAGACCTCCCTGCCGACCCGGTACTACCTGCCGCGCCAGGACGTCCGCCTGGACCTCTTCGAGGCCACGGAGCACAGCACCGACTGCCCGTACAAGGGCACGGCCGACCGGTACTGGTCCTGGCGCGGCGGGGGCGCCGTACCGCCGGACATCGTGTGGAGCTACACCGATCCGCTGCCCGCCGTGGCCGCGATCAGGGGGCGGCTGGCCTTCTTCAACGAGGCGGTCGACCTCACCGTGGACGGTGAGCGCCTCCGGAGCCCGGTCACGCCCTTCAGCGCGAGCCTCAGGACCTGACCAGGAGCTGGAAGTCGAAGGAGTAGCGGGAGGCGCGGTAGACGTGGGTGGCGTACTCCACCGTGCGGCCCGTGTCGTCGTAGGCCGTGCGCTCCATGGTGAGCAGGGCGGCGCCCACCTTCTCGTCCAGGCGGGCCGCCTCCGAGGCCGTGGCCGAGCGGGCGCCGACGGTCTGGCGGGCGCTGTGCAGGGTGATGCCGGCCGAGCGCATCATGCGGTACAGGCCGGTCGACTCCAGGCGGGCGTCGTCCAGGTCGAGCAGGTCGCACGGGAGGTAGTTGCACAGCAGGGCGACCGGCTGGTTGTGGGTGCGGCGCAGGCGTTCCAGCAGGACGACCTCACTGCCTCCTGCCAGGCCGAGCGCGGCGGCCGCCTCGGCGGGCGCCGGGACCGTCTCGTGGCGTACGACCCGTGTGGTCGGGCCCTGCCCCGCCGCCTCCAGGTCGTCGTAGAGGCTGCTCAGTTCCAGTGGCCGTCTGACCCGGCTGTGCACCACCTGGGTGCCCACCCCCCGCCGCCGGACCAGCAGCCCCTTGTCGACGAGGGACTGGATGGCCTGGCGGACGGTGGGGCGGGACAGGCCGAGGCGTACGGAGAGGTCGACCTCGTTGCCCAGGAGGTTGCCCGGGGCGAGGACACCGCGTGCGATCGCCGCCTCCAGTTGCTGGGCGAGCTGGTGGTACAGCGGCACCGGGCTGCCCCGGTCCAGGGCGAAGTCCAGTGTGCTGAGCGCGGATTCGGTCACGGCACGGGGCCGGTCACCGGACTTCGCCATGGGGTGCCTCCCTGTCGAGGGCGCGGTCGGGGACGGTCGGTTCGGGAACTGGTCAGAGGTGGCGCCGTCGGTCGGCGACCCGGGCGTCGTAGCGTTCGCGGGCCCGGACGGCGGCCTCGCGGGAGGCGACCTCGGCCACCGGCACGTCCCACCAGGCCTCGGCCGGGGGAGCGGTGGGGGCCGGGTCCGTCTCGACGTACACGCACGTCGGACGGTCGGCGGTACGGGCCCGCGCCAGGGCGTCCCGCACCTCCCGCACCGTCCTGGCGCGCAGTACGTCCATGCCCAGGCTGGCCGCGTTCGCGGCCAGGTCGACGGGCAGCGGGGCGCCGGAGAAGGTGCCGTCCTCGGCCCGGTAGCGGTAGGCGGTGCCGAAGCGTTCGCCGCCGGTCTCCTCGGACAGGCCGCCGATGGAGGCGTACCCGTGGTTCTGGATCAGGACCATCTTGACGGGCAGCCGCTCCTGGACGGCCGTGACGATCTCCGTCGGCATCATCAGATACGTGCCGTCGCCGACCAGCGCCCAGACCGGGGTGCCGGGCGCGGCCTGCTGGACGCCGAGGGCGGCCGGGATCTCGTAGCCCATGCAGGAGTAGCCGTACTCCAGGTGGTACTGGCGCGGGCTGCGCGCACGCCACAGCTTGTGCAGGTCGCCGGGGAGCGAGCCGGCCGCGTTGATCACCACGTCCGTGTCGCCCACGACCGCGTCGAGCGCGCCGAGGACCTGGGTCTGGGTCGGTACGGCGCTGTCGTCGTCGGCGCGGTAGGCGGTCTCGACGACCTGCTCCCAGCGCTCCTTGCCGGCGCGGTACTCCGCCTCGTACGCCGCGTCCACACGGTGCCCGGTCAGCTCTCCGGCGAGCTGCTCGAGCCCGGTGCGGGCGTCGCCGACCAGGGTGCGCGCCGCCAGCTTGTGGGCGTCGAAGCCGGTGATGTTGAGGTTGAGGAAGCGGACGTCCGGGTGGCGGAAGAGGGTGCCGGAGGCGGTGGTGAAGTCGGTGTAGCGGGTGCCGACGCCGATCACCAGGTCGGCGGTGCGGGCGAGGTCGTCGCTCACCGCGGTGCCGGTGTGGCCGATGCCGCCCAGGTCGGCCGGGTGGTCGTGGCGCAGGGAGCCCTTGCCGGCCTGGGTGGAGGCGACCGGGATGCCGGTGGCGTCGACGAGGGCCTTGAGCGCCGCCTCGGCCTCGCTGTGGTGGACGCCGCCGCCCGCGACGATCAGCGGGCGCCGGGCGGCCCGTACGGCTGCCACGGCCGCCGCCAGCTCGGCCGGGTCCGGTGCCGGACGCCGTACGGGCCAGACGCGGTCGGCGAAGAACTCCTCGGGCCAGTCGTACGCCTCGGCCTGGACGTCCTGCGGCAGTGCGAGGGTGACGGCACCGGTCTCGGCCGGGTCGGCGAGCACCCGCATCGCGTTCAGCGCGGAGGCGATCAGCGCCTCGGGGCGGGTGATCCGGTCGAAGAAGCGGGAGACGGGGCGCAGGGTGTCGTTGACGGAGACGTCGGCCTCGACCGGGTGCTCCAGCTGCTGGAGCAGCGGGTCGGCGGCGCGCGAGGCGAAGTAGTCGCCGGGCAGCAGCAGCACCGGCAGCCGGTTGATCGTGGCGAGGGCGGCGCCGGTGACCAGGTTGGTGGCGCCGGGGCCGATGGACGTCGTCACGGCCTGCGCGGAGAGCCGGTTGAGCTGGCGGGCGTGGGCGACGGCCGCGTGCACCATCGACTGCTCGTTGCGGCCCTGGTGGTACGGCATGACGTCGGCGTACTCGACGAGTGCCTGCCCGACGCCCGCCACGTTGCCGTGGCCGAAGATGCCCCAGGTGCCCGCGATCAGCCGGTGCCGTGCGCCGTCCCGCTCGGTGTACTGGGCGGACAGGAAACGCACCAGGGCCTGGGCGGTGGTCAGTCGGCGGGTGGCGGCGCTCATGCGGACCTCTCCGGGGCGGTGTAGAGGGGGAGACGGGGGTCGACCGGCCGGTCCGGCCAGGTGTCGCGGATCCAGGCGTGGTCGGGGTGGTCGCAGATCAGCCAGGCCCGTTCGGTCTCCGGGCCGGCCATGACGTTGAGGTAGTACATGTGGTGGCCGGGCACCGCCATGGACGGCCCGTGCCAGCCGTCCGGGATGAGGACGACGTCGCCGTCGCGCACCTCGGCGAGCACGTCCGTCTCCCGGTCCGGGCCGGAGGGGGAGACCCGCTGGTAGCCGAGGCCGGGGATGCCGTCGTGGCCGGCGAACTCGAAGTAGTAGATCTCCTCCAGCACGGACTCCTCGCCCGGCCGGTGCTCGTCGTGCTTGTGCGGCGGGAAGGACGACCAGTTGCCGCCCGGGGTGAGCACCTCCACCGCGATCAGCTTGTCGCACTCGAACGTGCCCGCCGCGCCGAAGTTGTTGACCTGCCGGGAGCAGCTCCCGCTGCCGCGCAGCTCCACGGGGACGCCGGAGGCCGGTCCGTAGCGGGCGGGCAGGCGGCGGGTGCAGCGGGCGCCGGTGAGCGCGAACCGGCCGCCCGCGGCGGAGGTCACGCTCGCGCGGGCGTCGCGCGGCACATAGGCGAAGTCGGTGACGCCGTCGAACACACCGGTGCGGCCGGTGAGTTCGAAGGTGTCGTGGCCGAAGTCGTCGTCCGCGACGACCGTGCAGCCGCCGCTCAGCGGCAGCACGATCCACTCGCTGTCACCGGTGTCGAAGGTGTGACTGCCGCCGGGCGGCAGTTCCAGCACGCGCAGGCTGGAGTACCCCCAGCCGGCGGTCTCGGGGGTTACGTCGACGACGTAGGGGCCGGCGTGCGCCCTGCCCGCGGGAAGGTGGTACCTCATGGCGTGCCTCCGTCTCGGAACGGGCTTCTCGACGAGTTTCTCAACGGGCTTCTCAACGGGTTTCTCACAGCAGACTGACGGCCGTGTCCACCGCCGACTCCACGGTGCCGCTCGCCGGGTAGAGCAGCGAGCGGCCGACGACCATGCCCTGCACGGAGGGCAGCCGCAGCGCCTTGCCCCACCGCTCGTACGCCGCCTCCTGGTCGCCGACCTCGCCGCCGAGCAGCACCACGGGCAGGGTGGAGCTCCGCAGGACCTCCGCCATGTCGTCGGCGTTCTCGGTGACGGGCAGTTTCAGCCAGGTGTAGGCGGAGGTGCCGCCGAGGCCGGAGGCGATGGCGATGGACCGGATGACGGCCTCGGCCGACAGGTCGTTGCGGACCCTGCCGTCGACCCGGCGCGAGATGAACGGCTCCACGAACACCGGGAGCCGGCGTTCGGCCATGGCGTCGACGGCGCGGGCGGTGGACTCCAGGGTGGTCAGGGAGCCCGGGTCGTCGTAGTCGATGCGGACCAGCAGCTTGCCCGCGTCGAAGCCGAACCGCTCGATGTCCTCGGGGCGGTGGCCGGTGAAGCGGTCGTCCATCTCGAAGGCCGAGCCCGCCAGCCCGCCGCGGTTCATCGACCCCATGACGACCTTGTTCTCCAGCGCGCCGAGCAGCAGCAGGTCCTCCAGGACGTCGGCGGTGGCCAGCACCCCGTCGACACCGGGCCGGGACAGCGCGACGCAGAGACGTTCCAGCAGATCGGCGCGGTCGGCCATGGCCAGCCGCCGGTCGCCGATGCCGAGCGCGCCCCGTGCGGGATGGTCGGCGGCCACGATCATCAGCCGCCCGTTGTCGCCGATCAGCGGGCGGCGCGCCCGGCGGGCCGCCGCCTCGGCGACGGCCTCGGGATGCCGGGCCCGGACCGCGGTGAGGTCACAGATGCTGAGGTTCACGAGAGGACTCCGTTCAGGGCTGGTTCGGCAGGCGCGCGTCGCCCGGTGGCACGGTGGCGGCCACCGCGACGTCCGCGGCCGAACCACCGGGGAACTTTCCGAATGTTTCGCCCTTCGCCGGCGGAACTCCGGTCTCCAACGGGTAAAGGTCGACCCCGATGCGACCCAAGGTGATCAGGTCGAAATACTGTGGTGCGTCTGAGTCGGTCATCGAGCGAAGCTCCTCGAACTGCTGGGGATGCGGGTCCCCTGGCGCCCTGCGACGGTGGGGACGTGGAAAGCCAGGGACCTGCCGCCTCTCAGGTGTAGGTCGCGGAGGGCGACGCTGTCAATAGTTTGTACTTACATTCGGACTAGCTGGTGAAAGGATGTCTTAACAAAGTATTGACAGAGTGCTCGGCAAGGGATTTGATCCCGTCCCAGCACGACAGCCGTTTCGCACGACAGACCGGACGTCCGAGGCTCCGGGGAGGATCCTCGGAACCCGCCCTTTTTCCGCGTAGCACAGTGAGGTGCAGGCTAAGATGGACCGCTCTTCTCACCACCGCCCCCGCAGGATCGTGCCGTTCGTCGCGGTGGCCGCGGCGGCCGCCCTGACCCTTGCCGGCTGCTCCAGCGGTTCCGGTGGCAAGAAGTCCGAGGACGGCGCGGACGCCTCCTCGACGGGCAAGGCGAGCACGCCCCGCATGACGGTGGCCCTCGTCACGCACCAGGCACCCGGTGACACCTTCTGGGACATCGTCCGCAAGGGCGCCGAGGCCGCCGCCGCCAAGGACAACGTCAAGCTCATCTACTCCGCCGACCCGAACGCGGGCAACCAGGCCAGCCTGGTGCAGAACGCGATCGACCAGAAGGTCGACGGCATCGCCATCACCCTCGCCAAGCCGGACGCGCTCAAGAGCGTCATCGGCAAGGCGACGAAGGCCGGCATACCCGTCGTCGGCATCAACTCCGGTCTGAGCGACTGGAAGGACCTCGGCCTGCTCGAGTTCTTCGGCCAGGACGAGTCCGTCGCGGGTGAGGCCTTCGGCAAGAAGCTGAACGAGGTGGGTGCGAAGAACACCGTCTGCGTCATCCACGAGCAGGGCAACGTCGGCCTGACCCAGCGCTGCGACGGCCTGAAGAAGACCTTCGAGGGCAAGACCCAGATCCTCAACGTCAACGGCGTCGACATGCCGTCGGTGAAGTCGACGATCACCGCCAAGCTCAAGCAGGACTCCGCCATCGACTACGTCGCCACCCTCGGCGCCCCGTTCGCGCCGACCGCGGTGCAGTCGGTGGGCGACGCCGGCAGCAAGGCGAAGGTCGCCACCTTCGACCTCAACAAGGACCTGACCAAGGCGATCCAGGCCGGCGACATCGAGTTCGCCGTGGACCAGCAGCCCTACCTCCAGGGCTACCTCGCCATCGACGGCCTGTGGCTCTACGAGAACAACGGCAACTACAGCGGCGGCGGTGAGCAGCCGGTGCTGACCGGCCCGGCGTTCGTCGACAAGTCCAACGTCGACGCGGTCTCCGAGTACGCCGCGAAGGGCACTCGGTGATCAGCATGACCCGACAGGCTGAGCCGGCGGTGACCCCACCGCCGGCCCCCGGCCCGAAGGAGACCGACGGCCGCACCGCGCGGCGCACACCGGCCCGCAGACTGCTGGCCAGGCCTGAGGTCGGCGTCTTCCTCGGCGTCGTGGTCGTTCTGGTGTTCTTCCTGATCGCCGCCCCGCCGATGCGGGACAGCAACTCGATGGCGAACATCCTGTACCAGTCCTCGACCATCGGCATCATGGCCCTGCCGGTGGCGCTGCTGATGATCGGCGGCGAGGTCGACCTCTCGGCGGGCGTCGCCGTGGTCACCTCGGCGCTCACCGCGAGCATGCTCGCCTACCAGCTGTCCATGAACGTATGGGTGGGCGTCATCGCCGCCCTCGCGGTGTCCCTCGCCGTCGGCATGTTCAACGGCTGGTTCCTGATGAAGACGGGCCTGCCCAGCTTCCTGGTCACCCTCGGCACCTTCCTGATCCTCCAGGGCATCAACCTGGCCGTGACCAAGACGGTCACCGGGAACGTCGCGACCGACGACATCAGCGACATGGACGGCTTCGCCCAGGCCCAGGCCCTCTTCGCCTCCAGCTTCGAGCTGGGCGGTGTCCAGGTGAAGATCACCATCGTGTGGTGGCTGGTCTTCGCCGCCCTCGCCGCCTGGGTGCTGCTCCGCACCAAGTACGGCAACTGGATTTTCGCGGTCGGCGGCAACAAGGAGAGCGCCCGCGCCGTCGGCGTGCCGGTGAACCTCACCAAGATCTCCCTGTACATGCTGGTCGGCTTCGGCGCCTGGTTCGTCGGCATGCACCAGCTGTTCTCCTTCAACACCGTGCAGTCCGGCGAGGGCGTGGGCCAGGAGCTCATCTACATCGCCGCCGCGGTGATCGGCGGCTGCCTGATGACCGGCGGCTACGGCTCCGCGATCGGCCCGGTCTTCGGCGCCTTCATGTTCGGCATGGTGCAGCAGGGGATCGTCTACGCCGGCTGGAACCCCGACTGGTTCAAGGCATTCCTCGGCGTCATGCTCCTCGGCGCCGTCCTCATCAATCTGTGGGTCCAGCGCACGGCGACCCGGAGGTGACAGCGATGACCGACGACACGACCGGCACCCACGGTGCCGCCCCCCAGGACACCGCCCCGGACGGGGAGCGCCCCCTGGTCGAACTCCGCGGCGCCGGCAAGTCCTACGGCAACATCCGCGCCCTGCACGGTGTCGACCTGAACGTCCGCCCCGGCAAGGTGACCTGTGTCCTCGGGGACAACGGCGCCGGCAAGTCCACCCTCATCAAGATCATCTCCGGACTGCACCGGCACACCGAGGGCGAGTTCCTCGTCGACGGCACCCCGGTACGCTTCTCCACCCCGCGCGAGGCCCTCGACCAGGGCATCGCCACCGTCTACCAGGACCTCGCCGTCGTCCCGCTGATGCCGGTGTGGCGCAACTTCTTCCTCGGCTCCGAGATGACCAAGGGCCCCTGGCCCCTGCGCCGCCTCGACATCGACCGGATGAAGAGGACCGCGGACGAGGAACTGCGCAACATGGGCATCGTCCTGGACGACCTGGAGCAGCCCATCGGCACCCTCTCCGGCGGCCAGCGCCAGTGCGTGGCCATCGCCCGTGCCGTCTACTTCGGCGCCCGCGTCCTCATCCTCGACGAGCCCACCGCCGCGCTCGGCGTCAAACAGTCCGGTGTGGTGCTGAAGTACATCGCCGCCGCCCGCGACCGCGGCCTCGGCGTCATCTTCATCACCCACAACCCGCACCACGCCTACATGGTCGGCGACCACTTCAGCGTCCTGCGCCTGGGCACCCTGGAACTCTCCGCCGCCCGCAGCGAGGTCACCCTCGAGGAACTCACCCACCACATGGCCGGCGGCACCGAACTCGCCGCCCTCAAGCACGAGCTGGCGCAGGTGCGCGGCGTCGACGTGGAGGAGCTCCCCGAGGCGGAGGACCTCCAGACCCCCGCAGCGGCATCCCCGGAAGGAAAGACCTGACATGGCAGTCGCGCTCGACCGCATCCGGGTGGGCTCCGCCCCCGACTCCTGGGGCGTCTGGTTCCCCGACGACCCGCAGCAGGTGCCCTGGCAGCGCTTCCTCGACGAGGTCGCCGAGGCCGGCTACTCCTGGATCGAACTCGGTCCCTACGGCTACCTCCCGACCGACCCCGCCCGCCTGGCCGACGAGGTGAAGAAGCGGGACCTCAAGGTCTCCGCCGGCACCATCTTCTGCGGACTGCACCGCGGCCCCTCCGAGTGGGAGTCCACCTGGGAGCAGGTCGGCCGGGTCGCCTCCCTCACCCAGGCCATGGGCGCCGAGCACCTCGTCGTCATCCCGTCCTTCTGGCGCGACGACAAGACCGCCGAGATACTGGAGGCCCCGGAGCTCACCACCGAGCAGTGGGGCCACCTCACCCGGGGCATGGAACGCCTCGCCCGCCAGGTGCGGGACACCTACGGTCTCGACATCGTCGTCCACCCGCACGCCGACACCCACATCGACACCGAGGAACACGTCGAGCGCTTCCTCGACTCCACCGACTCCTCCCTGGTCAACCTCTGCCTCGACACCGGCCACTACGCCTACTGCGGCGGCGACAGCGTCAAGCTGATCGAGACCTACGGCGAACGCATCGGCTATCTGCACCTCAAGCAGGTCGACCCGGAGATCCTCGCCGACGTGGTCGAGAACGAGATCCCGTTCGGCCCCGCCGTGCAGCGCGGCGTGATGTGCGAACCGCCCGCCGGTGTACCGGAGCTGGGCCCGGTCCTCACGGCCGCCCAGAAGCTGGGCGTGGACCTGTTCGCGATCGTCGAGCAGGACATGTACCCCTGCGAACCGGACAAGCCGCTGCCGATCGCGGTCCGCACCCGCACGTTCCTCCGCTCCTGCGGCGCCTGACGGCCAGGAGCCCGGCCACCCGGAAACCCGACCGCCCGGAAAGGGGAGACGACGACATGAACCGGCAGGAACCCCTGGGAATCGCCGTCATCGGCACGGGCCGCATGGGCGCGGACCATGTGCGCCGGATCGACCGGGTCATCAGCGGCGCGCGGGTCACCGCCGTCGTCGACCTCGACGCGGAACGGGCCGAGACGGTGGCCGCCGGCGTCGACGGCTGCACCGCTCACACCGACCCGGCCGCCGCGATGACGGCGGCCGACGTCGACGCCGTCCTCATCGCCTCCCCGGGGCCGGCCCACGAGGCGGCCCTGCTCACCGCGTTCGAGCACGACCTGCCCGTACTGTGCGAGAAACCCCTCACCCCCGACGCGGCCTCCGCGCTGCGGGTCGTGGAAGCCGAACAGGCACTCGGCCACCGCCGCGTCCAGGTCGGCTTCATGCGCCGCTACGACGCCGAGTACGTCCGCCTCAAAGCCCTGTTGGAGAGCGGGCAGCTGGGCCGCCCCCTGATGCTGCACAACCGGCACCGCAACGTGGCCAGCCCGCCGTTCTTCACCAGCTCCATGCTGATCAGCGACTCCGTGGCGCACGAAGTGGACGCCACCCGCTGGCTGCTGGGCCACGAGATCACCGCGGTCACGGTCCTGCGCCCCACCCCCTCCGCCGGTGCCCCGGACGGACTGCGCGACCCGCAGTTCGTCGTCCTGGAGACCGACGGCGGCGCGCTCAGTGACGTCGAGATCTTCGTCAACTGCGGTTTCGGCTACCAGGTCCAGGCCGAGGCGGTCTGCGAACGCGGCACCGCCCGCATCGGCGACGGCCACGACCTGGTCACCCACATGGCCGGCCGCTGGGGCGGCACCATCGCCCAGGACTGGGCCGAACGCTTCGCCCAGGCCTACGACGACGAGGTCCAGGCCTGGGTGGACACCACCCGCCGGGGCGAGGTCACCGGCCCCAGCACCTGGGACGGCTACGCGGCGGCCGCCGTCTGCGAGGCCGGCGTCCGGTCCCTGGAGGAAGGCGGCCGGGTCGCGGTCGAACTGGCGGAGAAGCCCCCGCTGTACCGGTGAGACGACGTGACGCGTGAGTGGGGGCCGTCCTTCGGAAGGACGGCCCCCACGCTCATGCCCGACGTACTTCCTCGAGGGTGACGGGGCGGTGCTCGTGCAGCGAGAGGGTGCACGCCTCCGCGATCCAGCCTGCCTCCAGCGCGTCCTCGATCGTGCACGGAGAGGGGCGGGTCCCGGCCACGACCTCGGTGAACGCGGTCAGTTCGGCCCGGTAGGCCGCGGTGAAGCGGTCCATGAAGAAGTCGTGCGGGGTGCCGGAGGGGAACGTCGTGCCCGGCTCCACCGACCGCAGCGGCAGCTTGTCCTCCAGGCCGACCGCGATGGAGTCCTGGAAGCCGTGGATCTCCATGCGGACGTCGTAACCCCGCGCGTTGTGGCGGCTGTTGGACACCACGGCGATGGTGCCGTCGTCCAGGGTGAGGAGCGCGCCGGTGGTGTCGGCGTCGCCCGCCTCCCTGATGTAGTCGGCACCCCGGTTGCCGCCCACCGCGTACACCTCGGTCACCTCCCGGCCGGTCACCCAGCGGATGATGTCGAAGTCGTGCACGGAGCAGTCGCGGAAGATGCCGCCGGACGCGGCGATGTACGCGGCCGGCGGCGGCGCCGGGTCCAGCGTGGTGGAGCGCACGGTGTGCAGCGTGCCGAGTTCGCCGCTGTGCACGGCGGCCCGCGCGGCGACGAAGGCGGCGTCGAACCGGCGGTTGTAGCCGATCTGGATCGGCACGTCCCGGCCCTCGACCGCCTTCAGCACCCGTACGCCCTCGGCCATCGTGCCGGCCACGGGCTTCTCGCAGAACACGGGGACGCCCGCCTCGACACAGGCGAGGATCAGCCCCGGGTGGGCGTCGGTCGCCGCGGCGACCACCACGCCGTCCACCCCGGCCGCGAGCACGGCCTCGGGGGAGTCGGCGACCTCGGCGTCGAACCGGTCGGCGGCGGCCTTCGCGGCGTCCGCGAACGGGTCGGAGACGACGAGCGACTCGACGGCGTCGAGCCCGGAGAGGGTCTCGGCGTGGAAGGCGCCGATACGGCCGAGGCCGAGGATTCCGATGCGCATGGGGCGGTGCTCCTTGGGTGCGGGGGTGCGGGGGTGCGGGGACGTGGGGGTGCGGGGACACGGGGGTGCGGGGGTGCGTACGAGCGGACCGCGACAGAGCGGGGAGGTCAGTCGAGGCCGCCGAGGACGTTCTGGTCCCAGTCGATCACGGAGCCGGTGACCACGCCGGAGCGGTCGGACAGCAGGAGGACCACGAAGTCGGCGATCTCGTCCGGCCGGCCCAGCCTGCCCATCGGCAGCCGGGCGGCGGCCCGCTCGCGCCAGTCGTCCCCGGCGGCGTGGAAGGTGCGCTGGGTGGCGTCCTCGCCCTCGGTCGCCGTCCAGCCGATGTTCAGCCCGTTGATCCGGACCCGGTCCCACCGGTGGGCGTGCGCCGCGTTCCTCGTCAGGCCCATGAGCCCGGCCTTCGCGGCGACATAGGGCGCCAGGAACGGCTGCCCGCCGTGCGCCGACGAGGTGATGATGTTGACGACCGTGCCGGGCGCCTCGCGCCGCACCATGTCCGCCACGGCGGCCTGCATGGCGAAGAACGGTGCCCTGAGGTTGATCGCGATGTGCTGGTCGAACAGCTCCGGTGTGGTGTCCAGCAGCGTGCCGCGCGCGGTCAGCCCCGCCGAGTTGACCAGGCAGTCGACCCGGCCGTGGGCCCGCACCACCTGGGCGACGGACCCCTTCGCCTGCTCGGCGTCCGCCAGGTCGGCGCGGACGAACATCGCCTCGCCGCCCGCGGCCGCCAACTCCGCCACCAGGGCCTCACCGGGCTCGGTCCGGCGCCCGGTGACCGCGACGGCCGCCCCCGCGCGGACCGCGGCCCGCGCGACGGCGGCGCCGACGCCCTGGCTGCCGCCGTTGACGAGGACGACCTTGTCGTCGAGAAGTCCCATGACTGTGCTCCGTGGGGTCCGGGTCCTTTCAGCTGTGACGTCGTCCGGCGGCGGCCCGCAGCGCGTCCCGCAGCGTCCGCGCGGTCCACTCCTCGCGCAGCGCCCGCCGCACGAGGTCGGCCTGCGAGGGCGGGGCCATACCGTCGGCCGGCGGGTCGTTGTCGAGGTTGGTGGGGAAGGGGTAGCCCTCGGCGCTCGCCGCGATCACGTTCTCCTGCCACTGCTCGCCGGCGCCCTCCGCCCGGCCCCTGAGCAGCGCCGGGTAGACGGCTCCGGTCACGGCCTCGCGGTCCACCGTCTCCATGGCCCGGCCGAACGCGGAGGACACCTGGAGCAGGTTGGCCATGCGCCGGATGTCCGCCGAGCGGTTGGCGCCGGCCGCGTGGAACAGCGCCGGGTTGAAGAAGACCGCGTCGCCCTTGGCGAGCGGCAGTTGTACATGGTGCTCCTCGAAGTACGCCTGGAACTCGGGGAGCCGCCAGGCGAGGTAGCCGGGCCCGTACTTCTGCGAGTGCGGCAGATACAGCGTGGGACCGGACTCGACGGGCATGTCGCAGTGCGCGACCGCGCCCTGCAGGGTGAGCACGGGGGAGAGGCGGTGCACATGTGCCGGGTAGGCGGCGGCGACCTCGTTGGACAGGAAGCCCAGGTGGTAGTCGCGGTGCACGGTCTGGGCGGCGCCGCCCGGGTTGACCACGTTGATCTGGGAGGTGACCTGGTAACCGGGGCCGAGCCAGGCCGAGGAGACCAGGGCGATCACGTCGTTGGCGTAGTAGTCCGCGAAGGCCGACGGGTCGTGCAGGGCGGTCTTCTCCAGGGCGTTCCACACCCGGTCGTTGGCGCCCGGCTTGGCGAAGTGGTCGCCGGCGGTGACGCCCGTGGCGCGCTGCTCGGCGATCAGGGCGTCGAACACGGCGGTGGCCCGGTCCACGACCGCCGGGTCGGGGAAGGCACCCCGGACGACCACGATGCCGGGGCCCCCGGCGAGGGCGCGCACCAACTCGGCCTGCGCGTCGCGGCGGTCGGCGAGGGCGAGCCGGTCGGCGTCGTAGAGCAGCACGTTCCGCTCCACGGCCGAGGCGTGCGGGTAGTCGGCGCCTTCCGTGGTCTGCTCGACCAGGGCACGGAAGGCGTCCAGGTCGCAGTCCTGCTCGGACAGCCAGGGCCGCTGCTCCGTGGACGGCTGGGCCGGGGTGGAAGCGGTGGAGAAGGACATGTTCGTCCCTTCGGGTCACGGGGGGACTCGGCTCTGCCATTCTTGTCAGTACAAAGCCTTCGAACAACCATCAGCCAGCCATCAAAAACCCCTCAGAAGCCTCAGGAGCCGGCGCATGGGCCACCCCTTCCCGATCAGGGAGATCGCACGTCAGGCAGGGCTGAGCGAGGCCACGGTCGACCGGGTCCTCAACGGCCGCGGCGGGGTACGGGAGAGCACCGCGCAGGAGGTGCGCCGTGCGATCGCCGACCTGGACCGGCAGCGCACCCAGGTCCGGCTGGTCGGCCGCACGTTCATGGTGGACATCGTGATGCAGTCGCCCGAGCGGTTCTCCACCGCCGTACGCGCCGCCCTGGAGGCCGAACTGCCCGCGCTGCACCCGGCGGTGGTCCGCTCCCGCTTCCACTTCCGTGAGACCGGCCCCGCCGAGGAGCTGACCGCCGTCCTCGACCGGATCGCCCGGCGCGGCTCGCAGGGCGTGATCCTCAAGGCGCCGGACGTCCCCGGGATCACCGCCGCCGTCGGCCGGCTCGCCGCGGCGGGCATCCCGGTGGTGACCCTGGTGACCGACCTGCCGACGAGCGCCCGGGTCGGCTGTGTCGGCAGCGACAACCGGGCCGCGGGCGCCACCGCCGCCTATCTCGTGGGCCAGTGGCTGGGGGACCGGCCCGGCCATGTGCTCACCAGCCTCAGCAGCGGATTCTTCCGTAACGAGGAGGAACGCGAGATGGGCTTCCGGGCCGCCATGCGCGCCCGGCATCCGGGGCGTGCCCTCGTCGAGATCGCCGAGGGCCAGGGCCTGGACACCACCCAGTACGACCTCGTCCGGGCCGCCCTGGACCACGACCCGGACATCCGCGCGGTCTACTCGATCGGCGGCGGCAACATCGCGACCCTGCGTGCCTTCGAGGACGCCGGGCGGGAGTGCGCCGTGTTCGTCGCGCACGACCTCGACCACGACAACACCCGCCTGCTGCGCGAGCACCGCCTGTCCGCGGTGCTCCACCACGACCTGCGCCAGGACCTGCGCGAGGCCTGCCACATCGTGATGCGCGCGCACGGCGCCCTGCCGCCCGCGGGCCCCACCCTGCCGTCCCCGATCCAGGTGGTCACGCCGTACAACATGCCGCCGCAGGCCGTGACGTGACGGAGTGACGGCGCGTGGTGAACGGGCGGCGGGCCGGGCGTGCACCCCGGCTCGGCGGGCCGGGGCCGCCCACCGTCGTGCGCATGAGGATCCCGACCCCACAAGGGGGTCCCGAGCGGCTGGTGACGCTCGCCGACGGCGTGTTCGCCATCGCCGTCACGCTGCTCGTCCTCGACCTCTCCGTTCCGCAGGGACTGCGTTCCGGGGAGTACCGCGAGGCGCTGCGCGGGCTGCTGCCCCCCTGGGCGCCTACGGGATCAGCCTGTACGTGCCGGCCGGGTTCCGGCGCGACCACCGCACGCTGTTCCGCACCGTCCGGCAGGTGGACGGACAGGTGATCTCGCCGGCCGTGCTCGGCCTGGGCCTCGCGGCACTGCTGCCGTTCCCCACCGCACTGATCGCGGAGTACGGCGAGGAACGGGCCTCCGTCGTCATCCACGCGGCGGCGGTCGCCGCACTCGGCGGCGTCCACCTCGCGCCGGCCGCCCTCCTCACCCGACGCCCCTGGCTGCGCGGCGACGAGGCCCCCGTGCGCGACGAGAGGCTCTCCGCCGTCGACATGGGCGTGACGGTGGCGGTGTTCCTCGTGACCATCCCGCTGGCCCTGCTGATCGGACCCGCCGCCATGTGGTGGTGGCTGGTGCTGATCCCGGTCAAGGTCCGGCTGGGCCGCGGGCAGACGGCGGCCTCCGGCTGACGCTCAGGAGGCCGCCTCCACCGTCACCCACACCCCCTGCTCGGCCGACCGGGTCATCGCGTCCAGCACGCTCGCGCTGTGCACGGCGTCGGCGAGGGTGGCGCCGTACGGGACGCCCTCGGCGACGGAGCGCAGGAACCGGTACGCCTCGACGACCTTGAGGTCGTCGTAGCCCATGGCGTTCGCCGCGCCCGGCTGGAACGCGCCGAACTCCCCGTCGCCCGGACCGACGTAGACCGTGCTCACCGGCTGGTCCTGGTACGCGGTGCCGCGGCTGACGCCGAGTTCGTTCATCCGGCGGAAGTCCCAGAACACGGCGCCCTCGGTGCCGTGCACCTCGAAGCCGTAGTTGTTCTGCTCGCCGACCGAGACCCGGCAGGCCTCCAGCACCCCGCGCGCGCCGGAGGCGAAGCGCAGCAGGCAGTTCACGTAGTCCTCGTTCTCCACCGGGCCGAGTGCGCCGCCGGCGGCGCGGGAGTGGCCGGCCGTGGCCCCGGCCGGACGGGCCCGCTCCGGCAGGAAGATCGCCGTGTCGGCGGTCAGCGAGGCGATGTCGCCGAGCAGGAAGCGGGCCAGGTCGGCGCCGTGCGAGGCCAGGTCGCCGAGGACTCCGCTGCCGCCGCGCTCCCGTTCGTAGCGCCAGGTCAGAGCGGATTCGGGGTGGGCGGCGTAGTCGCTGAACAGGCGGATGCGGGCATGGGTGACGGTGCCGATGTCACCGGAGGCGATCAGGGTGCGGGCCGTCTCGACGGCGGGCGCGTTGCGGTAGTTGAAGCCGACCGCGCTGCGGACACCGGCCGCGGCGGCGGCGTCGGCCACCGCGCGGGCGTCCTCGGCGGTGAGACCGACGGGCTTCTCGATCCAGATGTGCTTCCCGGCCTCCGCCATCGCGACACCGATCTCGCGGTGCAGGAAGTTCGGGGCCGTGATGCTGACCGCCTGGACCCGCGGGTCGGCGGCCACCTCGCGCCAGTCGCGGGTCGCGCCGGCGAACCCGAACCGCTCGGCGGCCTCCTCGGCCCGGCCCGGCACCTCCTCGGCGACCGTGATCAGCTCCGGGCGCAGGGCGAGCTGCGGGTAGTGGTGCGGCACGCGCGCGTACGCCTGGGTGTGCACCCGCCCCATCCAGCCGAACCCGACGACGGCGACACCGAGCGTATCCACCATGAGAGCCCTTCCCCGGACCGTTCCGTCCCCGGACCGTTCCGCCATCCGTTCAAGATCCGTCCTGCTTGTCCAGACAAACCTTGAGTGTGTCGGGGTGAGGGTGTCAAGGAGTCGCAGGCCGAACCGGCCGGAGCGTGGGAGTGCGGCGGCTCGACCACGTCGACCTCCTCGCGCCGATCTCACCGTCGGCGCCGGTGTGTTCAGCGGGACGGGACCGCACGAGCACGCCGTCCGGCAGACGTTCCCCCGCTCCGTCCGCGAACCGGGCGGCCGCCGCGCCGAGTTGTGCGACCCGCCCCACGGCACACCGCCGGGCGACGGGCCGCGCTCCACATGAGGTAAGGTTGACCTGCGAGATCACGCGGTTCACCGCGCGGAGCGCATCGGGACGTGGCGCAGCTTGGTAGCGCACTTGACTGGGGGTCAAGGGGTCGCAGGTTCAAATCCTGTCGTCCCGACAGAGCAGAGGGTCCTCATGGGCGAAAGCCCGTGGGGACCTTTCTCGTGCGTCGCGGAAGCACTCCGCGCGGGACCGGCCGGCGCCGAGTTCCTTGTGCGGCGCGAGCATCAGCGCACCACCGCCGCGTCGTTCACGGGCGTGCTGCACACCCCGCCCCCACCGGGCGTTCGTCAGCGCCGGCGGTGGCGCACCGGGCGGTGTCGCAGCAGGACCGCGGGGCCGGTCATCGGGCCGCTTCAGGAGGGCCCTCAGTGGTGCACGGCATGATCAGGGTGCCGCACACCACCGACGACGCGTCGCGACGGAAGCGGAGGGTCAGCCCAGCAACTCGCGGATCAGCGCGCCGACCTGTTCCGTCTCGAGGAGGAAACCGTCGTGTCCGTAGGGCGACTCCACCACTCTGAGCCGGTCGGCACCGGGAAGGTGCGCGGCCAGCTCGGCCTGCTGGGACGGCGGATAGAGACGGTCCGAGTCGACCCCGGCCACCAGCGCGGGCGCGGTCACCCGGCGCAGGGCCGCACGGACGCCGCCCCTGCCGCGTCCCACGTCGTGGCCGTTCATCGCCTCCGTCAGCACCACGTAGCTGCCCGCGTCGAACCTCCGGACGAGCTTGGCCGCGTGGTGGTCGAGGTACGACTCGACCTGGTACCGGCCGCCGCGCCACGGGTCCTCCGTCCCCTGGGGCGCCCGGCCGAACCGGGCCGACAGCTCCGGCTCGCTGCGGTAGGTGACGTGGGCGATGCGCCGGGCGATCCCCAGCCCGGCGTGCGGCCCCCGGCCGGTGTCGTGGTAGTCGCCGCCGTGCCAGTGCGGATCACTGCGGATGGCCTGCAGCTGGAGGGTGGACCAGGCGATCTGCTCACCGCTCGCGGCCGCCGCGGTGGCGAGCAGCAGCAGCGCCCCCGTGCGCTCGGGATGCGTCACCGCCCATTCCACGGCCCGCATCCCGCCCATCGAACCGCCGACCACCAGCGCCCACCGCTGCACGCCGAGCGCGTCCGCCAGCCGGGCCTCGGCGGCGACCTGGTCCCGCTGGGTCAGGTACGGGAAGGCGCCGCCCCACCGGCGCCGCCCGCCGGGGCGCGGTGAGGCCGGCCCCGTGCTGCCCTGGCAGCCGCCCAGCACGTTCGGGGCGACGACGAACCAGCGGTCGGTGTCGAGGGCCAGGCCGGGCCCGATCAGCCCGTCCCACCAGCCGGCCGTGGGATGACCGGGGCCGGCCGGTCCGGCTGCGTGGCTGTCACCGGTGAGCGCGTGCAGCACCAGCACGGCGTTGGAACCGTCCGGCGCAAGTCGCCCCCAGGTCTCGAACGCCATCTCCACGCCCGGGAGTTCACCGCCCGCTTCCAATGGCAGCGGCGTGCCCGGGGCATGCCATCGACGCCGCCCGGGCGGGTCCCCCTCCTGCCAGGCCCCGGTGGCCGGCGGGAGGGGGACCGATGTTCCGGAGGCCGCGAAGGGGTTCAGGAGGCGCCCTTGGCCGCGCGGAAACCGGACTCCAGGTCGGCCCTGAGGTCGGCGAGGTTCTCGATGCCGACCGACAGCCGCACCAGACCCGGCGCGGTTCCGGTCGCCGCCAGCTGCTCCTCGTTCAGCTGGCCGTGGGTGGTGGACGCGGGGTGGATGATCAGACTGCGCACATCACCGATGTTGGCGAGGTGGCTGAACAGCTCCACCCCGTCCACGAACCGCTTGCCCGCCTCGACGCCGCCCTTCAGCTCGAAGGCGAACACCGCGCCGGCACCGCGGGGGAGGTACTTCCGTGCCGCCTCGTACCAGCGGTTGGACGGCAGGATCGGGTAGTGCACCACCGCGACCTCGTCGCGCTGCTCCAGCCACTTCGCCAGCGCCAGCGCGTTGGCCGTCTGCCGCTCCATGCGCAGGCTCAGCGTCTCCACGCCCTGCAGCAGCAGGAACGCGGAGTGCGGGGCGATCGCCGGTCCGAGGTCGCGCAGCAACTGGACACGCAGCTTGACCGCGAACGCGCCGGGGCCGAGCGCCGGCCAGTACTGCAGGCCGTGGTAGCTGGGGTCGGGCTCGGTGAAGTCCGGGAACCGCTCGGTGTGCGCGCCGAAGTCGAAGGTCCCGCCGTCCACGACCACGCCGCCGATCGTGGTGCCGTGCCCGCCGAGGAACTTCGTCGCCGAGTGCACCACGATGTCCGCACCGTGCTCGAGCGGACGCAGCAGGTAGGGCGTGGCGATCGTGTTGTCCACGACCAGCGGGACGCCCGCGCCGTGGGCCACGTCCGCGACCGCCCGCACGTCGAGCACGTTGTTCCGCGGGTTGCCCAGCGTCTCGGCGAAGAACGCCTTGGTGTTCGGCCGCACGGCCGCGCGCCAGGCCTCGGCGTCGTCGGGATCGTCGACGAAGGACACCTCGATGCCGAACCTCGGCAGGGTGTGCCGGAACAGGTTGTACGTTCCGCCGTACAGCGAGGAGGCCGAGACGATGTGGTCGCCGGTCCCGGCGAGCGTCAGGAGGGCCAGCGTCTGCGCGGCCTGCCCCGAGGACAGGGCCACCGCCGCCACTCCGCCCTCCAGGGCGGCGACGCGCTGCTCGAGGACGTCCTGGGTGGGGTTGTGGATGCGGGTGTAGATGTTCCCCGGCTCCGCGAGCGAGAAGACGTCGGCGGCGTGCTGGGTGTCCCGGAACACGAACGAGGTCGTCTGGTAGATGGGCGTCGCCCGGGCCCCGGTCGTGGGATCGGGTTCGGCACCGGCGTGGACCTGCTTGGTCTCGAACGACCAGGCCGACGTGTCGGGACCGCTGGACGTCCCCTCGGGCGTGTCGGCGGCGGTGTCGGGTTCGGTGGGCTGGCTCATGATGTGCTCCTCGTGCGCGGTGCGGGCGCGGACCACGGGTGGCGTTCGGACCCGCGGACCTGCCGGTGGGGTACGGGGCGTGCCGGACGCCCTGGGGATCAGGGCGTCGGAGAGGACCACGTGCCGACGTGGGTGCCGGTCTCTCGCGCGACACGCCGTGGTGATGACACGTGTACGTCCGGTGGCAGCGTGTCACCGACGCCAGCCTACGACCAGGTGAGCGGGAAATGAGACGGCGTCTCAGTAGGTGGTCGATCTCTTCACACGGTATTCATGAACGGGCCGCGCCCGGCTCGCGGCCCGCCGACCGCGCCGTCCGGTCGGCGCGCGAGCCCCGGCCCGGACACGGCTCCGCCCCGGCCGGGCGTCGTGCCGGCCGGGGCGGAGCCAGTGGGGTCCTCGTCCGGATCGGTCAGCCGAGGGAGGCCAGGGCCTCGTTCCAGGTGGCGGACGGACGCATGACGGCGGTGGCCTTGGCCGGGTCGGGCTGGTAGTAGCCGCCGATCTCGGCCGGCTCGCCCTGGACGGCGATCAGCTCGTCGACGATCTTCTGCTCGTTCGCGGCGAGCGTCTCGGCGAGCGGGGCGAAGGCCTTCGCCAGGTCCGCGTCGTCGGTCTGCCCGGCCAGCTCCTGCGCCCAGTACAGGGACAGGTAGAAGTGGCTGCCGCGGTTGTCGATACCGCCGAGACGACGGCTCGGGGACTTGTCCTCGTTGAGGAAGGTCGCCGTGGCCCGGTCGAGGGTGTCGGCGAGGACCTTGGCCCTGGTGTTGCCCGTGGTCGTCGCGAACTGCTCCAGGGACGGAACCAGCGCGAAGAACTCACCGAGGGAGTCCCAGCGCAGGTAGTTCTCCTTGACCAGCTGCTGCACGTGCTTGGGCGCGGAGCCGCCCGCACCCGTCTCGAACAGGCCGCCGCCCGCCATCAGCGGGACGACCGACAGCATCTTGGCGCTGGTGCCCAGCTCCAGGATCGGGAACAGGTCGGTCAGGTAGTCGCGCAGCACGTTGCCGGTGACCGAGATGGTGTCCTCGCCGCGGCGGATGCGCTCCACCGACAGCTTGGTGGCCTCCACCGGGTTCAGGACGCGGATGTCCAGGCCCTCGGTGTCGTGCTCCGTGAGGTACTGCTCGACCTTGGCGATCAGGTTGGCGTCGTGGGCGCGGGTCTCGTCCAGCCAGAAGACGGCCGGAACGCCGGTGGCGCGGGCACGGGTGACGGCGAGCTTCACCCAGTCGCGGATCGGGGCGTCCTTGGTCTGGCAGGCACGGAAGATGTCACCGGCGGAGACGGTCTGCTCCAGGACGACCTCGCCGGCCTGGTCGACCAGGCGGACGGTGCCGGTGACCGGGATCTCGAAGGTCTTGTCGTGGCTGCCGTACTCCTCGGCCTTCTGCGCCATCAGACCCACGTTCGGGACCGAGCCCATCGTGGACGGGTCGAGGGCGCCGTGGGCACGGCAGTCCTCGATCACGGCCTGGTAGACACCGGAGTAGCTGGAGTCCGGCAGGACGGCCAGGGTGTCGGCCTCCTGGCCGTCGGGGCCCCACATGTGGCCGGAGGTGCGGATCATGGCTGGCATGGAGGCGTCCACGATGACGTCCGAGGGGACGTGCAGGTTGGTGATGCCCTTGTCGGAGTCGACCATCGCCAGCTCCGGGCCCTCGGCGAGCTCGGCGTCGAAGGACGCCTTGATCTCGGCGCCCTCGGGCAGGCCCTCGAGACCCTTGTAGATGCCGCCCAGGCCGTCGTTCGGGCTGAGGCCGGCCGCGGCGAGCTGCTCGCCGTACCGCGCGAACGTCTTCGGGAAGAAGGCGCGCACCACGTGGCCGAAGACGATCGGGTCGGAGACCTTCATCATCGTGGCCTTCAGGTGCACGGAGAACAGCACACCCTCCTGCTTGGCGCGGGCCACCTGCGCGGTCAGGAACTCGCGCAGCGCGGCGACCCGCATCACGGAGGCGTCGACGACCTCGTCCTTCAGGACGGGCACGGACTCGCGCAGCACCGTGGTGGTGCCGTCGTCGCCGACCAGCTCGATGCGCAGCGCACCGTCCGCGGAGATCACCGCGGACTTCTCGGTGGAGCGGAAGTCGTTCTCGCCCATGGTCGCCACGTTGGTCTTGGACTCGGGGGTCCAGGCGCCCATGCGGTGCGGGTGGGTCTTGGCGTAGTTCTTGACCGAGGCGGGGGCGCGCCGGTCGGAGTTGCCCTCGCGCAGGACCGGGTTCACGGCGGAACCCTTGATCTTGTCGTAACGGGCGCGGACCTCGCGCTCCTCGTCGGACTGCGGGTCGTCCGGGTAGTCCGGCAGCGCGTAGCCCTGGCTCTGCAGCTCGGCGATCGCGGCCTTGAGCTGCGGGATCGACGCCGAGATGTTCGGCAGCTTGATGATGTTGGCCGCGGGCGTCTTGGCCAGCTCACCGAGCTCGGCGAGGGCGTCCGGGATGCGCTGGTCCTCGGTGAGGTACTCCGGGAACACGGCGATGATGCGTCCGGCCAGCGAGATGTCACGCGTCTCCACGGCGACACCGGCCTGCGAGGCGTACGCCCGGACCACCGGCAGGAAGGAATACGTCGCCAGGGCCGGGGCCTCGTCAGTGTGCGTATAGATGATGGTCGAGTCAGTCACCGGGTGCTCCGCTCCACGTCTGCAACATTGCTCGACATCAAGATATCCCGTTCACGGTCCGGGCTCGACAGGGGCTCGAACCCCTATGCGCCGGCCGGCCCTCCCCATCCCCGGCCGCGCGTCGTCGGCCGGGGTCCCCCGGGGTCTGCCGCAGCCGGTCAGATCGGCCGGGCCACCGTCATGTCGCTCGGCTCGGGCTCGGTGTCCCGCTGCTGAGGGAACACCACCGTGCCCTGCTGCAGCGCCACCGTCCGCGCGGGCGACGGGATGCGGATGCCCTCCTCGCGGTAGCGCCGGTGCAGGCGCTTGATGAACTCGTGCTTGATCCGGTACTGGTCGCTGAACTCGCCGACGCCCAGGATCACGGTGAACCCGATCCGGGAGTCGCCGAAGGTGTGGAACCGCACCGCCGGCTCGTGCTCCGGGATCGCGCCGGTGATCTCCGTCATCACCTCGGCGACCACCTCCATGGTCGCCCGCTCCACCTGCTCCAGGTCGCTGTCGTAGGAGACCCCGGCCTGCACCAGGATGGTCAGCTTCTGCTCGGGACGCATGAAGTTGGTCATGTTCGTCTTCGCGAGCTGCCCGTTGGGGATGACCACCAGGTTGTTGGAGAGCGCGCGCACGGTCGTCTGACGCCAGTTGATGTCCTCGACGTACCCCTCCTCGCCGCTGCTCAGCCGGATGTAGTCACCGGGCTGGACGGTCTTGGAGGCGAGGATGTGGATGCCCGCGAACAGGTTGGCGAGCGTGTCCTGGAGGGCCAGCGCGACCGCCAGGCCGCCGACGCCGAGGGCGGTGATCATCGGGGCGATGGGGATGCCGAGCGTCTGGAGCACCACCATGAACCCGATCGCCAGGACCAGGATCCGGGTGATGTTCGTGAAGATGGTGGCCGACCCGGCGACACCGGAACGGGACTGGGTCACCGACTGCACCAGGCCGGCCACCACCCGGGCCGCCGACACCGTCGCCGCGACGATGACCAGGACCGTCAGCGTCTGGTTGACGTTGTGCTGCACGGTCCGGGTCAGCGGCAGCGCCGCCGCCGCGGAGGCCGCGCCGCCCGCGACCGCCGCCCACGGCGCGATCATGCGCAGGGCGTCCACGAGGACGTCGTCCCCGCGCCAGCTGGTGCGTTCGGCGTGCCGGCCGAGCCAGCGCAGCAGCATCCGCAGCAGGAACGCCGCCAGCAGACCCGCGGCGAGCGCGATACCGGCGTACAGCAGATCGTCCAGGGTGAGCGCGCGGGTCACCGCTCACCTCCGGCGGACATCCTGGCCGTCGACCGTATGTGATGTCGTGTCACGTCTCGTCACCTGCTCGAATTCGGGGATGCCCGGGAGGGTGCGGACCGGGAGGTGCGGCGTGCCGGATCGGCCCGGCCCGCGGTCGGCACAGTCGCTCATCTTGCCGTATCGGCAGGGGTGTTCGTACCACGAGGGAGTCGGCGGGGCTGTGTCGGGACGCAGGTCAGATGACCTTCAGCCGCACCAGTGCGCCCAGTGTCAGCGCTCCCGGCAGCATCGGCAGCCACACCGTGACGACCCGGAAGGCGAGCACCACCGCCGTGGCGACCGCGGCCGCCCCGCCCACCGCGACCAGCGCCACCACCAGTGCCGCCTCCACCGAGCCGAGCCCGCCCGGCGTGGGCACCGGCGCGACCGTGACGGTCGCCGCCAGATACGCCACCGCCATGTGCGCGACCGGCACCGACAGGCCCAGCGCCAGCCCCACCAGCACCAGTGACGACGCCTGCAGCGCGGGGAAGGCGAACGCCCCGCCCCACAACGCCAGCGCCCTGGACGGCCGGGTGTGCACCGACCGGGCCTCGCCCAGCGCCGTACGCAGGAACGAGAACACGGCCGTCCGCACCCGTCGTACGAGGACGAGCACGCCCGCCGCGACGACCGCCACCGCGCCGAGCGCGAGCAGCAACGGGCCGAAGACCCCCTCGGGCAGCAGGGATCCGGTGCGCAGCGCGTCCGGGAAGACGACGAGCAGCACACCCAGCAGAGCCACCCGGCCGACGGACTCCGCCAGCAGATACAGCGCGAGGGCGGCCGAGGAACGGGTGAGCGACATCCCGCACACCGTCATGAACCGCAGATTGACGGCGCTCGCGCCCAGACCGGTCGGCAGCAGATGGTTGGCCGCCCCCGCGGCGAACTGGGTGGCCGGCAACCGCCGCCCGGGCAGCCGTTCGAGGACGGCTCCCTGCCGGGTGCACGCGGCGGCCACCCAGGTCAGACAGGTCGTGCCGGCCGCGGCGAGCAGCCAGGGCCACCGCGCGGTGCCCAGATGGGCGAAGCCGTCGGCCAGCACCGCCCGGTGCCGCACCGCGACCACGGTCACGAGCAGCGGCGGCAGTACGTACAGGATCCTGCGGATCGTCCGCGTCACATTCGAGGAGTCTCTCCGGTCCCCGCCAACGGCGGGTTGCGGTGTTCCGGACGGCGGCTTACGGGTGGGGGCGGTTCGGGCGGGGCGCCTTGACCTCAAGGAAGGTCGAGGTTCTACGTTCTCCCGTATGAGCATGGAGACCACGGCCTGGACCCAGTTGCGCAGCGTCATGACCGCCGAGGAGGAGCGCCGTCCCCTCGCGCGGGACACGCTGCGCCGGATCGGCGGGTTCGCCCGCCCGCACCGCCGCCGTCTGGCCCTCTTCGTCCTGCTCGGATCGGCGACCGCGCTGCTCGCCGTCGCCACCCCCGTGCTGGCCGGGCGCGTCGTCGACACCGTCGTGACCGGCGGCGACTCGGCCACGGTCGTCCGGCTGGCCCTGCTCATCGCGCTGATCGCGGTGACGGAGGCGGCGCTCGGCGTTCTCGGCCGCAGGCTGTCGGCCTCCCTCGGGGAGGAACTCATCCTCGATCTGCGGACCGCCGTGTTCGACCATGTGCAGCGGATGCCGGTCGCGTTCTTCACCCGCACGCGTACGGGCGCGCTCGTCTCCCGGCTCAACAACGACGTGATCGGCGCCCAGCGGGCCTTCAGCAACACCCTGTCCACCGTGGTCGGCAACGTGGTGACGCTGGTGCTCGCCCTGGCCGTGATGCTCACCCTGTCCTGGCGGATCACCCTGCTCGCGCTGGTCCTGCTGCCGGTGTTCGTGATCCCCGCCCGGCGCATGGGCCGCCGCATGGCCCGCATGCAGCGCGAGGCCGCCGCCCTGAACGCGGCCATGGGCACCCGGATGACCGAGCGCTTCTCCGCGCCCGGAGCCACCCTGGTCAAGCTCTTCGGCCGGCCCGAGGAGGAGTCGGAGGAGTTCGCGGAGCGCGCCCGCCGGGTGCGGGACATCGGCGTCCGGACGGCCACCGCCCAGACCGTGTTCATCACCGCGCTGACCCTGGTCTCCGCCCTCGCCCTGGCCCTCGTCTACGGAGTGGGCGGCCACCTCGCGCTGCGCGGCGCCCTGGAGCCCGGTGCGGTCGTGTCGCTGGCGCTGCTGCTCACCCGCCTGTACGCGCCGCTGACCTCGCTCGCGGGGGCGCGGGTGGAGGTGATGAGAGCCCTGGTCAGCTTCGAACGGGTCTTCGAGGTGCTGGATCTGCGGCCGCTCATCGAGGAGAAGCCGGACGCCCGCGACGTCCCCGCGGGGCCGGTGTCCGTCGAGTTCGACGACGTCCGCTTCGGTTACCCGGCCGCCGACAAGGTCTCGCTCGCCTCCCTGGAGGAGGTCGCCACCCTGGACCCGAACGAGGGCGCCGAGGTCCTGCACGGCATCTCCTTCCGCGTCGAACCCGGGCAGACCGTAGCCCTCGTCGGCTCCTCCGGCGCCGGCAAGTCGACCGTGGCACAGCTGCTGCCGCGCCTCTACGACGTCGACTCGGGCGCGGTGCGCGTGGGGGGCGTCGACGTCCGGGACCTCACCGCGCGGTCGCTGCGCGACACCCTCGGCATGGTCACCCAGGACGGCCACCTCTTCCACGACACGGTCCGCGCCAACCTGCTCCTGGCCGCGCCCGGGGCGGGCGAGCCCGAACTCTGGGACGCGCTGCGCCGCGCCCGCCTGGACGAGCTCGTACGGTCCCTGCCCGACGGTCTGGACACGGTGGTCGGAGAACGCGGCTACCGGTTCTCCGGCGGGGAACGCCAGCGCATGACGATCGCCCGGCTGCTGCTGGCCCGGCAGCGGGTCGTCCTCCTGGACGAGGCCACCGCCCACCTGGACAACACCTCCGAGGCGGCCGTCCAGGAGGCGCTCGCGGAGGCGCTGGAGGGCAGGACGGCCCTCGTCATCGCCCACCGGCTGTCCACCGTCCGGACCGCGGACCTGATCCTGGTCGTCGAGGCCGGCCGGATCGTGGAACGGGGCACGCACGAGGAACTGCTGGAGGCCGGCGGCCGCTACGCCGCACTGCACCACGCGCGGTTCGCTCCCCGGCCGGCGAACTCCGGTCGCGACCGGGACCGGGGGGAGCGCGACCGCAGCGCACCGGCGGCGGTGTAGGCCCCGCCCGGCCCGTCACACAGCGCCGCCGCCGACCCCGGTCCCGGGGTCGGCGGCGGCGCTCACATGCGCACGGCGGCTCCCCGCGGGGAGCCGCCCGGCGTCAGGTTCCCTGGCTGGTGGCCTTCGCCAGGTCCGAGCTCTCCCGGGCGTCGGACTTCCCACGCCCGGAACCGCTCCGGGCACGTGAGCGCCCGCGACCACGGCCGCCGCCGCTGCCGTGGCTCGCGTACGCGTCGAGCTCGATGGCGAGCGGGGAGGCGGTCAGGACCGACGAGTACGTGCCCACCAGCATGCCGATCAGCAGGGCGAGCGCGAAGTCGGTGAGCGAGTCGCCGCCCAGCAGAGCCAACGAGGCCAGGATGAAGATCACACCGATACCGGTGTTCACCGTACGGGGCACCGTCTGCAGGACCGCCAGGTTGGTGGACTCGGCCAGAGGCGTCTTGGGATTCTTCTGCCACAGTTCCCGGACGCGGTCGAAGACCACGACGGAGTCGTTCACCGAGTAACCGACCACGGTGAGCAGCGCGGCCAGGAAGACCCCGTCGATCGGCTTGCCCAGCCACGCGAAGATGCCGGTGAGGATCACCACGTCGTGGGCCAGGGTGCTGACCGCCGCCGTACCGAACATCCAGCGGAACCGGAAGGCGAGGTACAGGAGCTGGGCGCCGAGGGCCAGGCCGAGTGCGATCAGCGCGTTGCGGCGCAGTTCGTCGCCGAGGCTCGGGCCGATCAGCTCGTCGCGGACCTTCTCCGCCCCGTTGCCGACCTTGTCGATGGTCTCGGCGACCTTGACCGCCTCGGCGTTGCTCAGCTCGTCGGTGCGCACCGTCAGCCCGTTGTCCCCGGAGGACTGCACGACGGCCTGCGGGAAGCCGGCGTCGGCCAGGGCCGTGCGGGCCTGGTCCGGATCGACGGTCTTGGTGGTCGAGTACTCGATCAGCCGGCCGCCGGTGAACTCGACACCGAAGTTCAGCCCGCGCACCACGATGCCGGAGCCGGTGACGATCAGCACGATGAGGGACACCAGCAGCCAGCGGCGCGGGCGGCGCATCAGCTGCGGGTTCCGGCGGGTGAGGTACTCGCGGACCCGGCCGATGGAGGCCAGACCGGTGAACTTGGGACGACGGTGCACCCAGCGGCGCTCCACCGCGAACTCGGCCAGCACCCGCGTGATCACCAGTGAGCTGATCATGGAGGCGAGGACACCGATGGCCAGGGTGACGCCGAAGCCCTTCACCGGGCCGGAGGCGAGCAGGAACAGCAGTCCCGCCGCGATGAGCGTGGTGATGTTGGAGTCGGCGATCGCGCTGAAGGCGCCCTTGAAGCCGGCGGTCAGGGCCGAGCGGCTGCTGGGCCGGTTGCGTTTGCCGTACTCCTCGCGTGCTCGTTCGAAGACCAGCACGTTGGCGTCGACGGCCATACCGATCGCCAGGACGAAACCGGCCAGACCCGGCAGGGTCAGGGTCGCGCCGAGGCCCGCGAGGGCGGCGTAGGAGATCACGCCGTAGCAGGCCAGGGCCACGATGGCCAGGAAACCCATCAGCCGGTAGACGACGATGATGAAGATCGCGGTGAGGGCGGTGCCCAGGGCGGCGGCCCAGGCGCTCGACTCGATGGCCTCGGCGCCCAGCGTCGGGCCCACGGTCCGCTGCTCGACCGTCTCGACCGGCACCGGAAGGGCACCGCCGCTGATGAGCAGGGCGAGTTCCTTGGCCTCCTCACCGGAGAAGGAACCGGTGATCTGGGTGGACCCGCCGGTGATGCCGGCCCCGCAGGCCACGGACAGGTGGACCTGCGGCGACGAGATGATCTTGTTGTCCAGCACGATCGCGACCCGGCGCTTGGGGTCACCGTCGGGGTTGCAGGCCGCCTCGCCGGTCAGCTTGGCCCAGCCCTTGTCGTCCGCGAAGTCCACGGTGACGAGCCAGCCGGCACCGCTCTGCTGGTCGAAGGTGGCCTCGGCGTCCTTCACGTCCTGACCGGAGAGCCCGGCGGCGGCCAGGTGGAGCCGCTCACCGGACTCGTCGGCCAGGACGCGCTCCCCCTTCGGCAGGGACTTGTCGGACTCGGCGCCGGGGCCGAGCACCGAGTGGACGGAGAGCTGCGCGGTACGGCCCAGTACGTCCGCGGCCTTCCGCGGGTCCTGCACACCGGGCAGCTCGACGATGATCCGGTTGTCACCGGAGCGGACGATGGTGGGCTCGGCGACACCGAGCGCGTCGATACGGCCGCGCAGGACCTCGAGGGTCCGCTCGGTCGCCTCGCCGTCGGCCTTGATGGTCTCGGTGGAGCGGGTCTCCAGCACGATCTGGGTGCCGCCGCGCAGGTCGAGGCCCAGACGGACGGGGACCGTGGCGGCGATGTACACGGACAGGGCGATCACGATGAGTGCGAACAACGCCCGGAAGCGGGCGGGATTTTTCACGGATGACTCCAGCAGGCACGCCGTGGCCGACTACGGCACGGCGGAGAGGGGGGTGACAGGACTCTCAGGCGCTGGACGATACGGGAGGTGCCCGGCCGAGGTCCGCAGGCATGTGCGCGGCGGCGGGCGGCGCGTGCCCGGCCGCCGGGGCGGGCCGGGCCGGCCGGGGTGGCACACGGGGGGTGTGCTCGGGGGTGAACAGCAGACGACCGGCCGGCACCGTACGCTCCCCGGCGTCGCGCTGCGGCCGGAAGGGCGCGGTACGGGCGGTGCAGTCTTGGGTGTGCGGGCCCACGCCGGACGAGTGGGTCCCGGGAGCCGTGCCGGGATCCGGCGCGGACCGGTCCGGCCCGTCGGGCGCCGCCGGATCCAGGACGAAGGGGCCGAGAGCCGCAGGGGCGCCGGCGGAGTACGACGGCGCCTCGAGAGCGGGCCACGGGCCGTCCGGGATGCCGAACCCGAAGGTCAGCAGTACGGAGGCCAGCGCGGTGAGGACCGCGGCGACGCGCAGGGGAAGGCGGGCGGCAGGTCCCGGCAGGACATGGCTCAAGGCTCGACGAGCCCCGCACGGATCGCGTACCGGGTCAGATCCAGACGGTCCCGCAGACCCAGCTTGCTCAGCATGTTCTCGCGGTGCCGCTGCACCGTCTTGACGCTGATGAAGAGCAGCTCGGCGATCTCCTTCGAGGAGTGCCCCTCGGCCACGAGCTTCAGCACTTCCTCCTCGCGTGGCGTCAGCACCTGCTCGGAGGCCTCCTCGCCGTGCTGGACCCGGTCGAGATAGTTGCGGATCAGGGCGGTGACCGCCCCGGGGTAGAGGAACGGCTCGTCCCGCATCGCGGCCCGGCAGGCGGCGACCAGGTCGCGGTCGGCGACCGATTTCAGGACGTATCCGCTGGCCCCGGCCTTGAGCGCCTGGAACAGATACTGCTCGTTGTCGTGCATCGTCAGCATGAGGATACGCAATCCCGGCTTGAGCGCGGACAGTTCGCGGGCGGCCTGCAGACCGGTCATCCTGGGCATGGCGATGTCCAGGACGGCCAGGTCGACCTCCTGGGCGCGGGCCATCGAGATCGCCTCCGCGCCGTCACCGGCCTCGGCGACGACCTCCAGGTCCGGCTCCCGGTCGAGGATCAGCCGGACGCCGCGGCGCACCAGGGCGTGGTCGTCGGCGAGCAGGATCCGGATCGTGGTCGGTGGGGCCTGGTGGGTCATGACTGCTTCCTGACGGCGGGCACGGCCAGCCGGATCCGGGTACCGGTCCGGGTGACGGGAGTGATGTCCAGTGTGGCCCCGATGAGCAGGGCCCGTTCACGCATACCGCGAATTCCGGCGCCCTCATGGGCGGCGCCGATGCCACGGCCGTCGTCGCTCACCTCGAGGACCACGTGGTCGTCCTCCCGGTACAGGCTCACTTTGGCGTTCCGTGCCTCGGCATGCCGGGCGGCGTTGGTCAGACTCTCCTGTGCCACACGGTAGATCACGAGCTCGGTGCCGTTGTCGAGGGTGGGCAGATCGGGGTCGAAGCTGCGCTTCACCCGCAGCCCGGTGTGGGTGGCGAACTCGGTGGCGAGAGAGGTGACCGCGCTGACCAGGCCGAGGTCGTCCAGCACCCCCGGCCGCAGTCGGCGCACCAGCCGGCGGACCTCGTCCAGGCTCTCCCGGGTGATCTCCTGCACCTGGCGCAGCTCGCCGCGCAGCGGGTCGGGCGCCTCGTCGGCGGCCTGCTTCAGGGCCAGCAGGATCGCGGTCATGCTCTGCCCGACCTCGTCGTGCAGCTCGACGGCGATCCGGCGCCGCTCGGCCTCCTGTGCGAGCAGGGCGCGGGCGCTGCTCGCGGCGCGCTCCTTCTCCAGCCGCTCCAGCATGTCGTTGAAGGCGCTGACCAACTCGGAGACCTCGTCACCGCCACGCACCGGAAGCCGCTGGCCGGGCCGCAGCAGGTCGACGGTGGTCATCAGCCGGGTCACCCGGTCCAGCGGGGCGAGCCCGACCCGCAGCAGGGCCGCGTTCGCGACGAGCATCACGGCCAGGCCGCCCACCAGGATCACGGCCTCGGTCAGCAGCACCGGAACGGACACGGTCACCGGAGCCCACAGCAACAGCGCGGTCGCCGCGCCCAGCACCACCGCGTTGAGCCCGAAGATCCGCCAGTACAGGGACACGGGGGGTCACGCCTTCCTCTTTCTCGTCTGCCTCTACTGTCGGGCACCACAGCGACCGGTGCGGCGGCGGCCCCCGAAGGCGTGCCCCTTGTCCCACGTCGTCCCACGGAGAGCGGAAGCGGGAAACGGAGAACGGAGAACGTCGAAACAGCGGACAGAGTGTACAAGCCGGCCCCCTTCCGT
This sequence comes from Streptomyces sp. GDS52, assembly GCF_052246875.1. Lineage (NCBI taxonomy): Bacteria > Bacillati > Actinomycetota > Actinomycetes > Kitasatosporales > Streptomycetaceae > Streptomyces > Streptomyces sp. GDS52. The sequence continues at coordinate 356,581 of NZ_CM125966.1, read as the reverse complement.
TGATGGGCTCCGCACCCCATTTCCGTCCGTCCGGGGACCCACGCCGAGCGGGCTGGGGCCCCGGACGGACAGAAATGGGTCCCGCGCCCGATGGGCGCCGGGTACGGAAGGGGAGATGGTGGGAGATCACCCGTCTGTCAGTAGAGGAGACGCTCCGTGTCGATCGACCTGCCGCGTACCGAACCGCGTTCCGCCCACACCGCCGCCGACGAGATCCGTCAGCGCCTCGAACACGCGCGCACCACGCGGTTGGCCCAGCTCAAGGCCCTGGACGAAACAGGAGGGAGTTCCGACGACCACCTGATGTCCAACCAGAAGGACGGCATCAAGCGTGCCCTCAAGGAGATCGAAGCGGCGTTCCTCCGCGTCGAGGACGGAAGCTACGGCACCTGCCTGGGCTGTTCCAAGCCCGTCCCGGCGGAGCGTCTCGAGATCCTTCCGCACACCCCGTACTGCGTCACCTGCCAGAGCCGCGCCGCCTGACCCGTACCCTGCCCGTACTCCTCTCCCGCTCTGCCCAAGGGGGATGAAGTGGTGACCCAGCAGACCATCGACGAGCACGACGAGGTCCTCACATCCGAGGACCTCGCGGCGTTGCGGGCGAACCTGCGCGAGCAGCAGCTGTTCCGCCAGGAGCAGCTGCGGCAGTTCGCCGCCGACGTCGGGTCGGGTCCCGGCGAGCCCCTCCGGGAGGAGGGCGCCGGCCGGCTCGAGGTGCACGTCAGGCTCGCCGCGTCCGCCCGGATGGTGCTCGCCGACGTCGAGGCGGCGCTCGCCCGGATGGACACCGGCGGCTACGGCCGCTGCCACCTGTGCCGCGGCCCGGTCGAACGGGACCGGCTGCTGATAGTTCCCCAGGCCCGTTACTGCGCCCGCTGCCAGCAGGTGAGGGAGGCCGCGCGATGAGCACGGGCCGAAGGACCGGACGATGACCGTGGTCCGGCGTCCGTACAGGACGTCGGCCGTACGGCGCAGCCCCTGGCCGCGGTGCCGCCGGTGCTCCGGCATCGCGCTCGACCTGGGCAGCTCCCGCACGCGCGCGTGGATCGCGGGACGGGGCATGGTCCTCGACGTCCCCACGGTGACCTTCCCGGGCAGCGGAGCCATCCACCCCATCCAGCGCGGCGCCATCGTCGACACCTCCGGCACCGCCCGGATGCTCGACCGGCTGCTCGGCCACCGGCTGCCCCGCTTCGGCCGCCCCCTGGTCGTCGTCACGACACCGGTCCTGGACGGGCCCGCCTTCCGGGAAGCGGCCCACACGGCCGTCGAAATCCTCCGCCCGCGCGCTGTCCACACCGTCCCGGGCGCGCGGGCGGTTGCCCTCGCCGCGGGCGCCGACCACTCCAGACCGCTCCTGGTGGTGGACCTCGGTGCGCACCTCACCGAGGTGGTGCTGCTCGCCGAGGGAGCCGTCACCGACGCCCGGCGCACCGCGCTGGGCGTCGGTGACCTGGGCGCCTACGGCACCCCGCCCGGGGACCTCACCGACGCGGTGGTCGACATGGTGACGGCGATGCTGCGGCAGGACCGCGGCGCCACCACCCGCACCGCCCTGCGCCGGGGCATCCTCCTGTCCGGCGGGGGCGCCCTGCGCCCGGAGATCACCCACGGTCTGCCCGGCCGGCTCGGCTGCCCGGTCCAGCCCGTGCCGTCGCCGCACACCGCCGCGGTCCGGGGAGCCGCCGGCCTGCTCGCCGCGGCGCACCACCACCCCCTGGCCACCGGATCCGGCTGACCCGCCAGCCGCACTCCCCCTTCGTCCGCGCCCCGACACCCGAAGGAGTCACGACGTGGCGGGCACCGTTCCTCCCGCGCAACCGTCCCCGGGCCACCCTCTCGGACCGCCCGACGGTCCTTCGCCGGGGCACCGCCGGCGCAACCCCCTGCGCCGCCGCACCGACGTGCTCCGGGTCTGGATCGGTCTCGCTGTCCTGCTCGCCGTCCTGACGGTGGCGCCCGTGGTCACCGTCGTCGTCTCACGACTCGCCCACCGCCACTACGAGGACACGGCCCGCCACCAGAGCCTGACCCGGTACGAGACGACCGCGACCCTCACCGAGGACGCCCCGCGCCATCCGGAGCCGGGATCGGACGAGGAGGAGCTGGCCCGCTACCCGGTCGAGGTCCGCTTCACCACCCACGAGGGACGGACCGGCACCACCCGGGCTGAGGTGCGGCCGGGTCTGTCCGCGGGCAGTCCGGTCCGCATCTGGGTGACCACCGACGGCGAGGCCACCGAGCCACCGCTGGCGCGTGCGGAGATCCGCAGCCGCAGCATGGGCTGGGCCCTTCTCTCCGGCACCGGCGTCGCCCTCACCGGCGCCGCCGCCCACGGCGTGACCCGTCTCGTCGTACGGCGCCGGAACCTCGCCGACTGGGACAGGGCCTGGGCCGAGACGTCCCCCCGCTGGACGGCACCCGGATGAACTGCCGGAGGCGGGCAGGGGCCTCGGCCCTCGCGGTTCAGCGGGGAGGCTCCCGGAAGGACGCCGGTGACGGCGGGGGCGTGTCCGTCGTGTGCCACGTGACGCGTACCGCGGCCCGGGCAGGAGCGGAACGGCGGTCTCCGCTGGAAGGCGGCATGAAGGAAGCGTAAAGATTGCCGAGTCCTGGCAATGTGTTCGAGTCCGGATGCGTGAGAGCATGCGCATGCGGGAGGCCGGTCGGCGAAAGTGAGGCCCGAATGGAGTGGTTTGTGGGTCTCGGCGTCGCGGGACTGCTTCTGCTGCTGTTCTCACTGATCTTCGACGGACTCCTGGAAGGCGTCTTCGGCGGTGTGCTGGACGGTATGTTCGACGGGCTGCTGTCGCTGCCGGTGATCGCCGGGTTCGTCTCCATGCTCGGTTTCGGCGGCGCGATCGTCCTCGGCACGACGGACCTCGGGGTCACCGGTGCGACGGTGGTCGGCGTGCTGGCGGGGGTCGCAGCGGGCTGGCTGACCTGGAAGTTCAGCCGGGCCCTGATGCGGGATCAGACCGCCGCCACCCCGCGGGGCGGCGACCTCGTCGGCACCTCCGGCTCGGTGGTGACCGCCATCCCGGCCGAGGGCTACGGCGAGGTGCTGGTGTATCTCGCCGGGCAGCCGCTGAAGCTGTCCGCGAAGAGCGCCGTGCCCGTCGCGCGGGGTGCCGAGGTCTGGGTGGAGTCGGCACTGTCCGCGACCTCGGTGGCGGTCCGCCCGGTCGAGCGCTGACCGGTGCCGACCGGCACGTCCCCGCGGAACGGCACGTCACCCGCCGACGCCCGCGATGGCGCCGGCGGCTCCCGCAGTATCCGCTTTCCCGTCCCATCCGAACCACATCGCCGTCCCCCGGGGAAGGCTGAGGGGATTCCACACCTATGAGTCCTGTACTGATCGCCGTGGTGGGAGTCGTCGTACTCCTGGTCCTGCTGGGCCTGGTGGTGGTCACCCGCTACAAGGTCGCCGGCCCCAGCGAGGCGTTCATCGTCACCGGCCGGCGAGGCAAGCAGTCCACCGACCCCGAGACCGGCCGGGTCTTCACCGACAACAGCGGCCAGAAGGTCGTGGTCGGCGGCGGCGTCTTCGTCGTCCCGTTCGTCCAGCAGAAGTTCACCCTCGAACTCTCCAGCCGGCACATCCCGATCGCGGTCCGGGGCGCGGTCACCCTGCGCGGGGTGAAGGCGAACCTGGAGGGTGTCGCCATCGTCAAGGTCGGCGGCACCGAGGACTCGATCCGCGCCGCGGCCCAGCGCTTCCTCGACCAGCAGGACGGCATCGTCGGGTTCACCCAGGAAGTGCTGTCCGGCGCGCTGCGCTCCATCGTGGGGCGCATGTCCGTCGAGGACATCATCCGTGACCGCGCCGCCTTCGCCGGACAGGTCGCGGAGGAGGCCGAGGCCAGCCTCTCCGGACAGGGCCTCGTGCTGGACGCCTTCCAGATCCAGGACATCACCACCGAGGGCTCCTACCTAGAGGACCTGGGCCGGCCCGAGGCGGCCCGCGCCAAGCAGGAGGCCGACATCGCCGAGGCCGTCGCCCGGCGCGCCTCCGAGCAGGCCCGGCTCAAGGCGGAGGAGGAGATCGCGATCGCCCAGCGCACCTTCGCGCTGAAGCAGGCCGAGATCAAGGCCGAGACGGACGAGGCCGTCGCCCGCGCCAACGCCGCCGGCCCGCTCGCCGAGGCCGCCCGGGAGCAGGAGGTCCTGCAGGAGCAGGAGAAGGTCGCCACCCGGCAGGCCGCGCTGACCGACCGTGAACTCGACACCAAGGTCCGCAAGCCCGCCGACGCCGCCCGCTACCAGGCCGAGCAGGAGGCCGAGGCCCGCCGGATCGCCTCGGTCAAGGAGGCCGAGGCGGCCGCCGAGCGGGCCAGGCTCACCGGTGAGGGTGAGAAGGCCCACCGCGCCGCGCTCGCCGACGCCGTCCGCCTGGAGGGTGACGCCGAGGCCGCCGCGATCTCCGCGAAGGGTGCGGCGGAGGCCGACGCCATGCACAAGAAGGCCGACGCCTTCGAACGCTACGGCGACGCGGCCGTGCTCCAGATGCTGGTCGAGGTGCTGCCGCAGGTCGTCGGCAAGGCCGCCGAGCCGCTGGCCGCCGTGGACAAGCTGACGGTCATCTCCACGGACGGCGCGGGCCAGCTCCCGCGCACCGTCGCCGACAACGTCGCGCAGGGCATGGAGCTCCTCAGCTCCACCACCGGCGTCGACCTCGGCGAACTCCTCCAGGGGATCACCCGGCGCGGCACGCCGACGGTGCCGGCTCCCGCGGAGCGCGCCCCCGCGGACCCCGCAGGCGGCAAGGTCGACATCACCGACTGACGCCCCGGCCCGACAGCGGAGCCCGGCCACCCCACCGGTGGCCGGGCTCCGTCGTGTCCGCCGGTGGGGTGGCCGGCCGTGGCCGGTTGTGGCGGGTCGAGGCGTTCCGTGTTTTTGCAGGCTCTGCATATTTGCGTATCCTGCACGACGTGAGCGACAGAGACCCGGCGGACGGCGGACTTCGGGGACGCAAGAAGCGGGCGACCCGTGCCGCCCTGGTGGCGGCCGCAGTGCGGCTGGCGGCCGAGCACGGCGCGGAGAACGTCACCGTCGACGCGATCAGCGAGGCGGTCGGCGTCTCACCCCGCACGTTCTTCAACTACTTCGACTCCCGTGACGAGGCGTTCGTGATGGTGGGCGCGGAGTCGGGTGCGCGGGTCCGGCAGGCGGTGCTCGCCGCGCCCGCCGGCACGCCACCGCTGGCGGCGCTGCGGGACGCGCTGGCCGCGGAGCTGGGGGAAGTGGAACAACAGCACGAGCTGTGGCGCCTGCACTCCGAGGTGCTGCGCAGATCACCGCACCTGCTGGCGCGGAGTCTCGGCGCCCACGTCGAGGACGAGTTCCTGCTGGCCGAAACGCTCGCGGAGCGCATCGGCGCCGGATCGCCGCTGTTCACGGGGGACCGTCCCCCTCTCGGGTCGGCCGAGGGCCAACTGCGCAGGCGGGCTCTGGGGCTGTATCCGAGGCTGCTGGCCGCCGTCGGCACCACAGCGGTCCGCGTGGCCGTGGAGCACTGGTGCGTACGACAGGACGAGACCCCTTTCGAGGAGGTCTTCCGGTCGGTGTTCGACCACATGGCCACCGGCCTCCAGGGACCGGTCGAGCCCGCCGAGCCCGCCGGGCCTGTCGAACCCGCCGAACCGGTCGAAGGGATCTGACCCCCTCCGTCTCTCACGGAACGGCTGCGCGTCGTCCCCGGCACGCGTGATCCGTCCCTCTCGCTCTTCCCTTTTGCTCACCCTCTCGACTGCTGCGAAAGAACCGAAGTGAACTCAACACCGGCGCCCGTGGAGGCGCCCCCCACCGCCATGACCAACCGGCAGATACTCCAGGCCATGTCGGGGCTGATGGCGGGCATGTTCGTCGCCATCCTGGCCGGCACCGTGGTCGCCAACGCGCTCCCGCGCATCATCGCCGATCTGGAGGCCAGCCAGTCCTCCTACACCTGGGTCATCACCGCCGAACTGCTGGCGATGACGGCGACGGTGCCCCTGTGGGGCAAGCTGTCGGACCTGTTCAACCAGAAGCTGCTGCTCCAGCTGTCCCTGTCCCTCTTCATCGTGGGCTCGCTGCTCGCGGGCTTCTCGCAGGAAGTGGGGCTGCTGATCTTCAGCCGCGTGGTGCAGGGCATCGGCGCGGGCGGTCTCACGGCTCTGGCGCAGGTCGTGATGGCGGCCATCATCCCGCCGCGTCGGCTCGGCAAGTACGCGGGCATCTTCGGAGCCGTCTTCGCGGTCGGCACCGTGGCCGGACCGCTCATCGGAGGTGTCCTGGTGGACACCTCCTGGCTCGGCTGGCGCTGGTGCTTCTTCATCGGGGTGCCGTTCGCGCTGCTCGCCATCGTGCTGCTGCAGCGCACCCTGAAGCTGCCCACCGTCCGCCGTGAGGTGAAGATCGACTTCCTGGGCGCCTTCCTGATCGTCGCGGGTGTCAGCGCCCTGCTCATCTGGGTCACGCTCGCGGGGACCGAGTTCGACTGGATCTCGTGGCAGACCGCCGCACTGGCGGGCGGGGGAGTGGTGCTGCTGATCGCCGCGGTCGTCGTCGAGGCGCGCGTGCCGGAACCGGTCATCCCCCTGGGCATCTTCCGCAACCGCACGGTGACGCTCACCACCGTCGCCAGTCTCCTCGTCGGTGTGGCCATGTTCGGCGGCACCGTCTTCCTCTCGCAGTACTTCCAGATCTCCCTGGGCAAGTCCCCGACGGTCGCGGGGCTGATGAGCCTGCCCATGATCCTGGGCCTGCTCGTCTCCTCGACCGTCGCCGGGCAGATCATCACCAGGACCGGCCGGTGGAAGGTGTACCTGGTCGCGGGCTCCATCATCATGACGGTGGGCCTCGGACTGCTGGCCACCATCGACGTCGACACCCACTTCGGCCTGCTCAGCGCCTACATGGCGATCATGGGCGTCGGCGTCGGCATGCTGATGCAGAACCTGGTGCTGGCCGCCCAGAACGACGTTCCCGCGACCGAACTGGGCGCCGCCACCTCGGTGTTGTCCTTCTTCCGAAGCATGGGCGGCACCATCGGCACCAGTGTGCTCGGGGCGATCCTCGCCAACCGGGTCGCCACCGAGATGACCAGGAGCCTGACGGAAGCGGGCATCCCGGCCGGTGCGGACGAGGCCGGCGGGGGCGGAGTGCCCGACATGGCGACGCTGCCCGAGCCGATGCGGGAGATCGTGGAGCGCGCCTACGGGATGGCCACCGCGGAACTCTTCCTCGTGGCCACGCCCGTCGCGGCCCTTGCCGTGATCGCGGTGCTGTTCATCAAGGAGAAGCCGCTGAAGGACACCAGCGGCATGGAGCGGCTCACCGCGGAGTCCGCGGACTCCGCGGGCGCGGCGGCAGCGCGAGCCGGCGTCGGCTGAGGCGCACGCCCCGTGGGGTGGTGGAGTGAGGAGGTCCTCCGGCGAAACGCCCGGAGGGCCTCCGCGCTCGTCACGCGCCCTCGGCGGACTCGCCCGGCGCCGGGAGAGATCTCCTCCGCGCCGCCCTTGACGGCGGTCGGCAGGACCGGCTTGGCATCGCGGCCGGCGCCGATGGAGGATGGGAAGGAGGACACACGGTTCGCGGTGACCTCCTCGGCGTGCACCTCGAACGCGGTGCCGGACACCGCGAAGGCGGCGACGACCGCCCTCCGGACGGAGGGCGGTACCCACGGCCCCACGGCCCCACAGCCAGGGCACAGGGGACGAGTACGACGGCCCACCGGAGCGTGCTGAGATGGCCGGCGACCACGCGCACACCGGGCCGGGCACGGGCCCCGCACCCGGCCCGGACACCTTCTCGGGGCCCGTCCCGTTCGCGCCGGGCTCCCTCCTCTGGGACATCACCGGTGACGTCCGGATCCTGCTCTCCCTGCCGCCCGCCCTGGTGCTCCAGGTCGCCCACCCGGCGGTCGGCGCGGGCGTCGACGACCACTCCGTGTTCCGCACCGACCCCTGGGGCCGGGCCGAACGCTCACTGAACTCCCTGCAGCTGTGGGTCTACGGCGGCGAGCAGGCCCTCGAGGAGGGCCGCAGGCTCCGCGAGCTGCACAGGACCATCAGCGGCACCGACGCCCGGGGCCGCGCCTACCACGCACTCACCCCGGCCTACTACGCCTGGGTGCACGCCACCGCCTATCCCGTCTTCCTGAGGGCCGCCCAGTACCTGTCCCACCCGTTCGACGAGCCGGACGAACGCCGCCTCTATGACGAACTCCTCCGTCTCGGGGCCATCCTCGGCATCAGGCAGCGCGACATGCCGCGCACCCCGGAGGAGTTCTGGCCGTACTTCGACGCGATGGTGGGCGAGGAACTGGAGAGGACGGCCGTCGTGGCGGAACTGCTCGACCCGCGGCGGCCGATCCCGCCGCCGGACGGCGCGGGTGTGCTCCTGCGCCGGCTCTGGCCGGTGCTCCGCCCGCCCCTGGCGCGGCTGCACGTCTTCGTCACGACCGGCCTGCTCCCGCCCACCGTCCGTGACCGCCTCGGTCTGGCCTGGACGGCACGGGACGAACGCGGACTGCGCCGCCTGGGCGCCGTCGTCCGCACGGTGGTCCCGCTGCTGCCCGAGCGCCTGTGCTACCTGCCCACGGCCCGGGCGGCCCGTCGAGCCGCCCGGGGGTGACCCCGGTCCGGTGCGACGCGGCCCGGACGGCCGATGACCGTTTCCCGGCCGCCCCCGGTGACGTGCGCGGGGCGGTGCACCCCGCACGCCCGGCGTCAGCCGGGGCGGCGCTGCTCCCCGCCCTCGTCCGGGTCGACGCCGGTGAAGGCGGAGTCGTCCCGGGTGCCGCTCGGGCGCCGGGAGCGACCCCGGCGTCCGGTGTCGCGCATTCCCTTCTCCGCGTCGTCGCCGTACTCCTCGCCGCTCTTCGTGCCGCTCTCGACCGTGTCCCCGGGGACGGATCCACGTTCCTGCTTGGACTTCCTGCGCCCCTTCCCGGCGGGCGGGGCGTGCTCGTCCGGGTGGAAGGAGCGCTGGGCGCTCGGGTTGTCCTGCTGGCGTGTCTCGTCGACGTCGGGGGCCCAGCCGTGCTGTTCGGTGCCCTTGTGGCGGCTCGGGCCCTCGCCGTGCGAGGGCTGCGACGACTTCTCTTTCCTGGACATGTGCCGGACTCCCTGTCGGTTGTCGTGTCGGCCACCCTGTCGAGTACCCGATATCACACCAATTGTCACCGCTGGCGGCGGGCTCGCCTCCCGGCCAGGTGGAGCCGAAGTGTCACCCGTGCGAGCGATGCCCCGGGGGTCATGCCGCCGTGGGAGGACGCAAGGGGCCGACGATCCCCGGACGGCCGCGGTACGAGGCGGCCGCGCCTTCCAGGGAGAGCCACCATGCGTATTCTGCTCGTCGCCAGCGCGTACAACAGCCTCACGCAGCGTGTCCACGCCGAGCTGTCGGAACGCCGCCACTCCGTCGCCGTGGAGGTCACCCCGCACGGCGAGGACGTGCGTCGCGCCGTGCGCCGGCACGATCCCGATCTGCTCGTGGCCCCCATGCTGAAGGCCGTCGTGCCGCCTGACGTCTGGACGGCGCGGACCTGTTTGATCGTCCACCCCGGCCCCGTGGGGAACCGTGGGCCGTCCTCACTCGACTGGGCCGTCCAGGAGGGAGCCGGAGAGTGGGGCGTCACCGTGCTGGAGGCCGTGGCCGAGATGGACGCCGGCCCCGTGTGGGCGACGACGAACTTCGCCGTGCCGGACGTGGCGAAGAGCGACCTGTACCGGGGCGAGGTGGCCGACGCGGCGCTGGAAGCCGTCCTGCTCGCGGTCGACCGGTTCGCCTCCGGCACGTACGTGTCCCGGCCGCAGGACGACTTCACCTGCCTGCCGGGTGCCAGGACCCGGCCGCCGCTGCGACAGCGGGACCGGGGCATCTCCTGGGACACGGACTCCACCGACACCGTCCTGCGCAAGCTGCGCGCCGCGGACTCCCAGCCGGGCGTGCGCGACGAACTTCTCGGCCGTGAATGGTTCCTGCACGGCGGCCACGCGGAGGACCGGCTCCGCGGCCGCCCGGGTGAGCTCCTGGCGACCCGCACCGGCGCGATCTGCCGGGCCACGGCGGACGGCGCGGTCTGGATCCCGGAGCTGCGGGCCCGCACCGGCCCGGGACGCCCCCGGGCCTGCAAACTGCCCGCCACCCTCGCCCTCGCCGGCCGCCTGCCCGCCCTGCCCGAAGTCCCCGCGGCACCGCAGCCACCTGCCGGAGCCCGGACCTGGCAGGACATCCGCTACCGGGAGGAGGGGCCGGTCGGCTTCCTGGCCTTCTCCTTCCCGGGCGGCGCCATGGGCACCGACCACTGCCGCCGCCTGCTGGACGCCTACCGGGCGGCCTGCTTCCGCCCCACCGGCGTGCTCGTACTGGGAGGCGGCCGGGACTTCTTCTCCAACGGCATCCACCTGAACGTCATCGAGGCGGCAGCCGACCCGGCTGCCGAGTCCTGGGCCAACATCAACGCCATGGACGACCTCGTCGAGGCCGTCCTCACCACGACCGACCGGTTCGTCGTCAGCGCGATCGGCGGCAACGCGGCCGCCGGCGGGGTCATGCTCGCCCTGGCCGCGGACGAGGTCTGGTGCCGCTCCGGTTCGGTCCTCAATCCGCACTACCGGCTCATGGGTCTGTACGGCTCCGAGTACTGGACGTACACCCTGCCCCGCCGGGTGGGCGCCGCCACGGCGGAACGGCTCACCGGCGAGGCCGCGCCGCTGACGGCCTCGGCGGCGCTCGGCATGGGGCTCGTCGACCGGGTCCTGCACTGCGGCCCGGACGACTTCACCGGCGACGTCACCCGAACGGCCGCACATCTCCCGGCCCTTCCCTCCGTTCAGACGCGTCTCGCGGCCAAGAAGGCGGAAGCCGAGCACCGGGAGGCCACCTCACCTCTCGCCCGTTACCGGGAGCAGGAACTCGCCCGCATGCGGAGCATCTTCGACGACCCGGCGGCCCCCTACCACGCCCTGCGCCGGGCCTTCGTGCGCAAGGAATCCGCAGCCACCGACGGAGGCGGTCCGGATGCGGCCCTCGCCGAACGGGCCGACTGTTAGCAGAGAACGAAGATCCGAGCGCGGGTCTTGCCGCACCCTCCAGGAGGCGTTCCCATGAACGCAGCATCGCCGACCACGGTCGAGGAGCCCGGCGCGACGGGCACGTCCGGCTCCGAGGAGAAGCCGATCCACATCCTCTGGATCAACGCCGGGCTGAGCTGCGACGGCGACTCCGTCGCCCTGACCGCGGCCATGCAGCCGAGCATCGAGGAGATCGCGCTCCAAGGGCTGCCGGGCCTGCCGAAGATCGCGGTGCACTGGCCGCTGATCGACTTCGAATGCGGTCCGGTCGGCGGAGCCGACACGTTCATCGAATGGTTCTTCAAGGGCGAACGCGGCGAGATCGACCCCTTCGTCCTGGTCGTCGAGGGCTCGGTCCCCAACGAGGCCATCAAGCAGGAGGGGTACTGGTGCGGCTTCGGTGACAACCCCGAGACCGGGCAGCCCATCACCACCAGCGAATGGATCGACCGGCTGGCGCCCAAGGCCCTGGCCGTCGTCGCCATCGGCACGTGCGCCACCTACGGTGGCATCCACGCCATGGCGGGCAATCCCACCGGCGCGATGGGCGTGCCCGACTACCTCGGATGGGACTGGAAGTCGAAGGCGGGCATCCCCATCGTGTGCGTGCCCGGCTGTCCGATCCAGCCCGACAACTTCGCCGAGACGCTGACGTACCTGCTCTACCAGGCCGCCGGTTCGGCGCCGATGATCCCGCTCGACGACAAGCTCCGGCCGACCTGGCTGTTCGGTGCCACCGTGCACGAGGGCTGCGACCGGGGCGGCTACTACGAGCAGGGGCAGTTCGCCACCAGCTACGACTCGCCCAAGTGCTCGGTGAAACTCGGCTGCTGGGGACCCGTCGTCAAGTGCAACGTGACCAAGCGCGGCTGGATGAACGGCATCGGCGGCTGCCCGAACGTGGGCGGCATCTGCATCGCGTGCACCATGCCGGGCTTCCCCGACAAGTTCATGCCGTTCATGGACGAGCCCCCCGGCGCCAAGGTCTCCAGCACCGGGAGCGGCGCGTACGGCGCCGTCGTCCGCAAGCTCCGCACGATCACGGCGCGGACCGTGGACAAGGAGCCGAGGTGGCGCCACAGGGGAGACAAGATCACCACCGGCTACCGGCCGCCGTGGTGACAGCACGACCGGTGACAGCACCGCACACCGAACCCACCCCCCGCGCGACCAGCTGACGAAGGGCACCGCACGCACCATGGCAAAGACGACGACCGGTGACAAAACCGGCCTGGTGGAGATGGCCTGGGACCCGATCACCCGGATCGTGGGCAGTCTCGGCATCCACACGAAGATCGACTTCAAGCAGAAGCGGGTCGCGGAGTGCTACAGCACCTCGTCGGTCTTCCGCGGCTACAGCGTCTTCATGCGCGGAAAGGACCCGCGCGACGCGCACTTCATCACCAGCAGGATCTGCGGCATCTGCGGTGACAACCACGCCACCTGCTCGGTGTACGCGCAGAACATGGCGTACGGCGTGAAGCCTCCGCACCTCGGGGAGTGGATCATCAACCTCGGCGAGTCCGCCGAGTACATGTTCGACCACAACATCTTCCAGGAGAACCTGGTAGGGGTCGACTACTGCGAGAAAATGGTCCGCGAGACCAACCCCGGCGTCCTCGAACTCGCCGAGCGCACCGAGGCCCCGCACGCGGCCGACCACGGGTACCGCACCATCGCCGACATCATGCGCTCCCTCAACCCCCTCGAAGGCGAGTTCTACCGCGAGGCGCTGCAGGTCAGCCGCTACACCCGGGAGATGTTCTGCCTGATGGAGGGCCGCCACGTGCACCCCTCCACCCTCTACCCCGGCGGCGTCGGCACCGTCGCCAGCGTGCAGCTGTTCACCGACTACCTGAGCCGCCTCATGCGGTACGTGGAGTTCATGAAACGGGTCGTCCCGCTCCACGACGACCTGTTCGACTTCTTCTACGAGGCGCTGCCGGGATACGAGGAAGTGGGCCGCCGCCGGGTGCTGCTGGGCTGCTGGGGGGCGCTCAACGACCCCGAGTACTGCGACTTCACCTACGCCAACATGACCGACTGGGGCCGGCGGATGTTCGTCACCCCCGGCATCATCGTCGACGGCAAGCTCGTCACCAGCGACCTCACCGAGATCAATCTCGGCATGCGCATCCTGCTGGGCAGCTCGTACTACGAGGACTGGCAGGGCCAGGAGCAGTTCGTGACGAACGACCCGCTCGGCAACCCCGTCGACCCGCGGCACCCGTGGAACCAGCACACCATCCCGGCTCCGCAGAAACGGGACTTCGACGACAAGTACAGCTGGGTCATGTCCCCGCGCTGGTTCGACGGCAAGGACCACCTCGCCCTCGACACCGGCGGCGGCCCCCTCGCCCGGCTGTGGTCCACCGCGCTGTCCGGTCTCGTCGACATCGGGTACGTCAAGGCCACCGGCCACAGCGTCGTGATCAACCTGCCGCGCACACTGACCAAGCCGGAGACCACCTTCGAGTGGAAGATCCCGCAGTGGAGCAACGCGCTGGAACGCAACCGCGCCCGCACGTACTTCCAGGCGTACTCGGCCGCGGTCGCCCTGCACTGCGCCGAGAAGGGCCTCGAAGAGGTCCGCGCCGGGCGCACCCAGACGTGGGAGAAGTTCGAGGTGCCGGACGAGGCGATCGGCGTCGGGTTCACCGAGGCGGTCCGCGGCGTCCTCTCGCACCACATGGTCATCAGGGACGGCAAGATCGCCAACTACCACCCGTATCCGCCGACTCCGTGGAACGCCTCGACCCGCGACAGCTACGGCACCCCCGGCCCGTACGAGGACGCGGTGCAGAACACGCCGATCTTCGAGGAGAACCCGCCCGAGAACTTCAAGGGCATCGACATCATGCGCGCCGTGCGCAGCTTCGACCCCTGCCTGCCCTGCGGCGTCCACATGTACGTCGGCGGCGGGAAGACCGTGAAGTCGATGCACGTGCCCACCGGGCTGAGCGGACTCGCCGGATGAGCACGACGAGTGCCACCACCGCGGAGCAGGCCGGCCGGCGGGTCGAGGAGATCCTCGACCGGCTCGCCGGCGCCGGCGACCCCCAGGTGAGCCGGACCGCCGAGGAACTGGTGCGGGTCCTCATGGAGTTCTACGGCGCCGGGCTCGCCCGCGCCGTGGAACTCCTGGGGGCAGGGAGGTCCGGCGACCCGCTGGACCCGCTGCTCGGCGACGAACTCGTCGCGAGCCTGCTCGTGCTGCACGGGCTGCACCCCGAGGACGTGCACACCCGCATCGCCCGCGCCCTCGGCGGCCTCCCGCACGCCGTCGAGAACGCGGGCTTCGACCCGGCGGCCGGCGTGCTGCGCCTCAGGGCCACCGCCGACACGGGCTGCGGCTGCCCCAGCACCCAGGAGACCGTCCGGCAGGCGGCCACCGACTCGCTCGCCTGCTTCGCCCCCGAGGTGACCACCGTCGAGCTGGAACCCGCCGACGCCTCCCGCGAACCGGTGCTGCTCCAGATCGGCACCGCCCCGCCGAGCCCCGGTGGCGGCCGGCCGCCGGCCACCGCCCCGTGAGCGCGCACGGACCGCGGCGCACCGCCGACCGCCGCGGCCTGAGCCGCTTCACCGCTCCCCGGCCGCCCCGCGAGGAACAGTGCGAACTGTGCGGGGCGCCCCTCGCCGGTGAACGCCACCCGCACCTCGTCGACACCGAGAAACGCGCGCTGGCCTGCGCGTGCGGTCCCTGCGCGCAGCTGCTGGACCGCTCCGGCGATGCCAAGAGCCGCTTCCGCGCGGTGCCCGGCCGCTGCCTGAGCGACCCCGACCACCGGCTCGACGACACCGCCTGGGACCGACTGCGCATCCCGGTCGGCGTCGCCTTCTTCTTCCACAACTCCGCCCTCGACCGGCTGGTCGCGCTCTACCCGAGCCCGGCCGGAGCCACCGAGAGCGAACTGGAGCCGACCTCCTGGCAGGCCGTCCTCGCCGGGACCCGCCTCGCCGCACTGCTCGAATCCGACGTGGAGGCCCTGCTGCTGCGCCGGCACCAGGGCCGCACCGAGTGCTATCTGGTGCCGATCGACCTCTGCTACGAACTGGTGGGCCGGATGCGCCTGCGCTGGCAGGGATTCGACGGAGGAGCGGAGGCCCGGGCCGACCTCGAGGCCTTCTTCACCCACGTCCGCGACCGGGCCCGCGCCCCGCAGGGGAGCAGACCATGACCGAGATCCTGGGTTCCACGGGCTCCTCGGGTTCCCCGGGGTTCTCGGGGTTCTCCTTCGACTGCACCGGAGTACGCGCCGACGCCTACGCGGCAGGCCCCACCCTGGTGTTCCGGCTGCGGATCACCACCTCCGGGGCCACCCGCGTCCACGCGCTCGCGCTGCGCTGCCAGATCCGCATCGAACCCGCCCGCCGCGGCTACGACGACACCGAGGCCGCGGCACTGACCGACCTCTTCGGCGAACGCTCCCGATGGGGTAGCACCCTCAACCCCGTGCAGTTCGCACAGGTCTCGGTGATGGTCCCCGGGTTCACCGGCGAGATCGAGACCGACCTGGTCGTGCCCTGCACGTACGACACGGACATCGCGGCGTCGCGGTACCTCCGGGCCCTGTCCGAGGGGGAGGTGCCGCTGCTGATGCTGTTCTCCGGCACCGCGTTCACCGGCGCCGGCGGCTTCCACGTGGAGCCCGTCCCCTGGGACAAGGAGGCCACCTTCCGCCTGCCGGTGAAGACCTGGCGGGAGATGATCGAGCAGCACTTCCCGGGCTGCGGCTGGATCCGGCTGCCGCAGGACGCCATGGACGCGCTGCTCGCCTACCGGTCGCGCCACGCGCTGCCGTCGTGGCAGGCGACCGTCGAGACGCTGCTCGACGCGGCGGGGGAGAGGACACCATGACCACCACCGCGTTCACCCCCGACACCGAGGCCCGCCTCGCCGTCGCCCGCCAGGTCGCGGACACCGTCCTCTTCGAGGGCTATGTGCTCTACCCGTACCGGGCGTCGGCCGCCAAGAACAGGCTGCGCTGGCAGTTCGGCGTGCTCGTACCGCCCGCCTGGTGCGCGGCGGCCGAGGAACACGACGTCCAGCACACCGAATGCCTGATGGAGCCGAAGAGCGGAGCCACCCTCGCCGTCGAGGTCCGCCTCCTGCACACCCGACGGCGCACCGTCCAGCAGGCGCACGCCGACGGGACGTACGAGACGGTGCGCGAACTGCACCTGGAGGACCGGGTCCTGGTCCCCTGGGACGAGGGCCAGGAGGAGAAGGTCGAGATCGCCCTACCGGTGGCGGAGTTGACCGGCGACGGGGTGACCGTCCCGTTCACCCGGGCCGCCGCCGAGGAGACCGAGCCCGTCACGGACGCCGACGGGCGGCTCGTCGGGCGCATGGTCCGCCGCCGTGAGGAGATCAGCGGCGCCGTCCGGCTCTCCACGGCCGAACTGGACGGCCCGTACCGCACACAGCGCCTGCGCGTGGTCGTCGAGAACACCAGCCCCTGGACGCCCGAGGACACCGACGACCGCGACGCGGCGCTGCCGTACTCGCTGGTCGCCAGCCACGTCCTCCTGCACCTGGACGCCGGGGCGTTCCTCTCCATGACCGACCCGCCCGAGTGGGCGAAGGGCGCCGTCGCGGCCTGCCGGAACCTGCACACCTGGCCCGTGCTCGCCGGCGAACCGGGCCGTGCCGACCTCGTACTGTCCTCGCCGATCATCCTCGAGGACCACCCCGCCATCGCCCCCGAGAGCCCCGGCGCGCTCTACGACGCCACCGAGATCGACGAGATCCTCGCGCTGCGCACCATCGCCCTCACCGACGAGGAGAAACGCGAGGCCAGAGGCACGGACGCCCGTGCCGCGGCCGTGATCGAACTGGCGGACACCATGCCGCCGGAGGTCCTCGAACGGCTGCACGGAGCGGTGCGGAGCCTGCGGGAGGTCACCGGCCCGCCGGACGCGGGGGACGACCCGCAGGACGTGTTCCGTCCCGAGAGCCCCTGGTGGGACCCGGGCGGCGACACCGCGGTCGATCCCGACCGTGACCACGTCACCGTCGACGGCCGGGAGGTACGCGCGGGCTGCCGCGTCGTGCTGCGGCCCCGGCTGCGGCACACCGACGCGCAGGACCTGTTCCTGAGCGGCCGCAGCGCACTGGTCGAGGCCGTACTGCACGACGTCGACGGAGGCGTGCACATCGCGGTGACCGTGGAGGACGACCCCGGCGCCGACATCCGCCGCGAACAGGGCCGGTTCCTCTACTTCCAGCCCGACGAGGTGGAAGCCCTGGAGGACGCGTGACCCCCACCCCACCGCACGGCACCCGCACCCTCGTCGCCGGGGTCGGCAACATCTTCCTCGGGGACGACGGCTTCGGCGTCGAGACCGCGCGCCGGCTCGCCCGGGAGGACCTGCCGGCCGGTGTCGAGGTGGCCGACATCGGCATCCGCGGTGTGCACCTCGCCTACCAGCTCCTCGACGGCTACGACACGCTCGTCATCGTCGACGCGACCGCACGAGGCGGCGAACCCGGAACGCTCTACCTGATCGACGCCGGGACACCGGACGGCACCGGACCGGCGGCGGACGTCCCGCTCGACGGGCACCGCATGTCACCCGACGCGGTCCTCGCCCTGCTCGCCACCCTGTGCGCCGGAACCGGCGCCACGCCCCCGCGCCGCACCCTCGTCGTCGGCTGCGAACCCGCCTGCCTCGACGAGACCCTCGAGCTCAGCCCCCAGGTCGCCGCCGCCGTACCGGAGGCGGTGCGGATGGTGACCGACCTCGTCCGGCAGGAGGCCGCCGTATGACACACCGCCGCAGAAGGAACAAGGAGCACCCCGTGAAGAAGACCCTCGTCGGCGGCGCTGCCGCCGCCACCGCGGCCACTGCCGTCACCGCCCTCGCCGTCCTCGTCAGGGGAGTCCTCCCCGACGTCAGGCGATACCTGCGGATGCGCAGGATGTGAACCGAACGGCCCACGCAGGCGTGTGATCCCGGCGCGCCGGTCGGCCGGCCCGGGGAGGCGCGTCTGTAATGGGCGCCGGACAGGCAGTCACGGGCGCAGGACGGAGACCGATGCACGAGATGTCCATCGCGCTGGCCGTCGTCGACCAGGTGGAACAGGCGGCCCGGCCCGCCGGGGCCACGGGCGTCGCACACGTGGCCCTCGACGTGGGCGAACTGGCCGGCGTCGTCCCGGACGCGCTCGCCTTCTGCTTCGAACTGGCCTGCGCCGGCACCGTCCTGGAAGGTGCCGAACTGACCACCCGGACCGTCCCCGGCACGGCGCGCTGCACCGGGTGCGGCGAGGTGTGGGAGGTCGGCATGCCTCCCCGCCTGCTGTGCCCCGGCTGCGGACAGGCCGCGGCCGAACTGCTCTCCGGCCGCGAACTGCGCATCAGCGAGGTGCGGTGGGCCGCCCGGGAACAACAGCCCGCCCCCGAACGGCAGTCCGCGCCGGCCACGCCGCGGCCGGCCGGCACCACGTGAACCCGTCTTCGAGGTAACCCGTCTTCGAGGTGAGCCGAACCATGTGCAAAGTCGTCGATCTCCAACAGGCGGTCCTCGCCAAGAACACGACCGTCGCCCGGCTGCTGCGCTCCGAGCTGGCCGCCCGCGGCACCACGGTCGTCAACCTGCTCTCCAGCCCCGGCAGCGGCAAGACCGCCCTGCTGGAACGCGAACTGCTGCTGGCCCGGGAACGCCAGGTCACCGTCGCCGCGCTCACCGCGGACCTGGCGACCGAGAACGACGCCGAACGGCTCGCCCGCTCCGGCGCCCCCGTCAAGCAGGTCCTCACCGACGGGCTGTGCCACCTGGAGGCGGACATGCTCGCCGGGCACCTTGACGGCTGGCTCCCCGAGCACACCCGGCTGCTGTTCGTGGAGAACGTGGGCAACCTGGTCTGCCCGGCCTCGTACGACCTCGGCGAGTCGCTGCGGGTCGTGCTCGCCTCCGTGACCGAGGGGGAGGACAAGCCGCTCAAGTACCCGACGGCCTTCGGCCTCGCCCAGCTCGTGATCGTCACCAAGACCGACCTGGCCGCACCCGCGGACTTCGACGAGGCGGCCTTCCGCGCAGGCGTCCAGCAGGTCAACCCCGGCGTGGAGGTGGTCCTCACCTCCGTGCGCACCGGAGCGGGCGTGGGCACGCTGCTCGACCGGGCGCTCGCGGCGGCGCAGGGCACCGCGCCCCACGCCCCGGTGATGGCCAGGGCGCAGGCGTGACCGCTCCCCAGCCCGTGGCCGACCGCGCGCCGGCCCCGCGGCGCAGCCGGGTCGTCGTGCGGGGCGTGGTGCAGGGCGTCGGCTTCCGGCCGTACCTGTACACCCTGGCCACCGAACTCAGGCTCTCCGGCCATGTGACCAACACCGCGGACGGCGTCGTCGTCGAGGTCGAGGGCGATCCCTCGTCCGTGGACCGGTTCTGCGCGCGCATCGCCCCCGACGCCCCGCCGCTGGCGCTCGTCGAGTCGGTCGACGCCACCGAGGTGCCCACCACCGGCGCCGACGGATTCTCCATCGTCCCCTCACGCGCCGGCGGCCCCGCCCGCACGCTCGTCTCGCCGGACACCGCGACCTGCGACGACTGCCTCGCCGAACTCACCGACCCGGCGGACCGGCGCCACCGGCACCCGTTCATCACCTGCACGCACTGCGGGCCGCGGTTCACCATCGTCACCGGCCTCCCCTACGACCGCGACCACACGACCATGGCCGGCTTCCCCCTGTGCGCCGACTGCGCCCGGGAGTACGCCGACCCGGCCGACCGCCGCTTCCACGCGCAGCCCGTGGCCTGCCCCGCCTGCGGGCCGCGGTTACGGCTGACCGTGGCCCCCGGGAAAGGCGGCGGCCCCGAACCCTCCGGCCCCGAACCCGCCGACCCGATCCGCGCCGCGCGTGACCTGCTCGCCGCCGGGGCGATCCTCGCGGTGAAGGGCCTGGGCGGCTACCACCTGGCCTGCGACGCGACCGACCCCCGGGCCGTGGCCGAACTGCGCCGCCGCAAGGCCCGCGGGGACAAGCCGTTCGCCCTGATGGCCCGGGACGTCGCCGACATCGCCCACCTGGTCCACGCCGGACCGGCGGAGCGCGAGCTGCTCACCGCCAAGGAGCGGCCCATCGTCCTGATGCGGCGCCGCCGCACCGGCGCCCAGGACCCCGGCCGCCCGTGGCCCGCCCGGGAGGTCGCCCCCGGCAGCCCCGACCTCGGCGTCATGCTCCCGTACACCCCCGTGCACCACCTGCTGCTCGAAGCCGACGACGACCACGGCTCCACGCCGTCACGACTGCTGGTCATGACCAGCGGGAACCTCGCCGGCGAACCCATCGTCACCGACGACGCGGAGGCCCTGGAACGGCTGTCCGGCCTGGCGGACGCCTGGCTGCTGCACGACCGGCCGATCCACGTACCGTGCGACGACTCGGTGATGCGGATCTGCGACGGCGAGCCGCTGACCCTGCGCCGCTCCCGCGGCCACGCCCCGCTGCCGCTCACCCTGCCCGTCCCCGTGACCCCGGCACTCGCCGTCGGCGGCGACCTCAAGAACGCCTTCTGCCTCGGTGAGGACCGCAGGGCCTGGCTGTCGGCGCACATCGGGGACATGGACGACCTCGCCACCCAACAGGCCTTCGCCCGCGCCGAGCGGCAACTGGAGGCGATCACCGGGGTCCGGCCCGCACGTCTGGTCGCCGACCGCCACCCCGCCTACCGCTCGGGCCGCTGGGCCGAACGGCACGCCGCCGGACGGCCCGTCCTGCGCGTCCAGCACCACCACGCCCACGTCGCGTCCGCCATGGCCGAGCACGGCCTCGACGGCAGCCACCCCGTCCTCGGGGTCGCCTTCGACGGCACCGGCCACGGGGACGACCGGGCCGTGTGGGGCGGTGAGTTCCTGGCAGCGGACTACACCGGCTTCTCCCGCTTCGCGCACCTCGCCTACGTGCCGCTGCCCGGCGGGGACACCGCCGTCCGGCGCCCGTACCGGATGGCCCTGGCCCATCTGCGCGCCGCGGGCGTCCCGTGGGACGGGGACCTGCCGTGCGAGGCCGCCTGCCCGCCCGACGAACTCCGCCTTCTCGAGCAGCAGTTGACGCGCGGGCTGAACTGCCCGCCCACCTCGAGCATGGGCCGCCTCTTCGACGCCGTGTCCTCCCTCGCCGGAGTGTGCCACCACGCGGGGTACGAGGCGCAGGCCGCCGTCGAACTCGAGGCCGCCGCGGTGACGGCCGACGCCTGTGCGGACGACGCCCGCTACACCTTCCGGCTCACCGGCGGGAACGGCACCCCCCGCACCGCCGACCCCGCGCCCCTGCTGGCCGCGGTCGTCGACGACGTGCGGGGCGGCGTCCGGCCGTCCCTGGTCGCGGCGCGCTTCCACCACGCCGTCGCCGGGCTCGTGCGGGAGGTGTGCCGTCTGGCCCGCGGCGAACTCGGCCTGGAGACGGTGGCCCTGACCGGAGGGGTGTTCGCCAACGTGCTGCTCTCGTCGGCGTGCGCGACCCGGCTGCGCGCCGACGGCTTCACCGTGCTGCGCCACCGGCGCATCCCGCCGGGCGACGGAGGGCTCGCCGTGGGCCAGCTCATGGTGGCCGCCCGTACCGGAGCCGCCGCCACCGGGTGACGCAGCCGCACCCGAACCCGCGACAGTGAGGAGAGAACGCATGTGTCTTGCGGTACCCGGCAGAGTGCTGGACGTCGAGGACCGGGACGGAACCCGGATGGCCACGGTCGACTTCGGAGGAGTCGTCAAAGAGGTGTGCCTGGAGTACCTGCCGGACCTGAAGGCCGGTGAATACGCCATCGTCCACGTCGGGTTCGCGCTCCAGCGGCTCGACGAGGAATCGGCCCGCAGAACCCTGGAGCTGTTCGAGAACCTCGGCATGCTCCAGGAGGAGTTCGGCGACCCCTGGGAACAGGCGGCCGCCCAGGGCGCCGCGCAGCAGCCCCCGCACCACACCACCGCCCCGGAGGCACAGCAGTGAAGTACATCGAGGAGTTCCAGGACCCCGACCTCGCCGAACGGCTGCTGGACGACATCCGGGCCACCGTCACCCGCCCGTGGGCGCTGATGGAGGTCTGCGGCGGCCAGACCCACACCATCATCCGGCACGGCATCGACCAGCTCCTCCCCGAGGAGGTCGAGCTGATCCACGGCCCGGGCTGTCCCGTCTGCGTCACCCCGCTGGAGGTGATCGACAAGGCGCTGGAGATCGCCTCCCGCCCCGACGTCATCTTCTGCTCCTTCGGCGACATGCTCCGCGTGCCCGGCACCGGACGCGACCTGTTCCAGGTGCGCGGCACCGGCGGGGACGTCAGGGTCGTCTACTCCCCGCTCGACGCGCTGCGCGTCGCCCAGCAGAACCCGGACCGGCAGGTGGTCTTCTTCGGCATCGGCTTCGAGACGACCGCCCCGCCCAACGCGATGACGGTGTACCAGGCGCGCAAGCTCGGCATCCGCAACTTCAGCCTGCTGGTCTCGCACGTACGGGTGCCGCCGGCGATCGAGGCGATCATGCAGTCGCCGGACTGCCGGGTGCAGGCGTTCCTCGCCGCCGGACACGTGTGCAGCGTCATGGGGATGGACGAGTACCCGGGACTCGCCGAGCGCTTCGGCGTGCCCATCGTCGTCACCGGGTTCGAACCGCTCGACATCCTGGAAGGCGTCCGCCGTACCGTCCGCCAGCTGGAACGCGGTGAGCACACCGTCGACAACGCCTACCCGCGCGCCGTGCGTCCGGAGGGCAACCCGGCGGCCCGGGCCATGCTCGACGACGTCTTCGAGGTCACCGACCGCGCCTGGCGCGGCATCGGCGTCATCCCGGACAGCGGCTGGCGGCTCTCCTCGCGCTACCGCGACTACGACGCCGAGCACCGCTTCGCCGTCGACGGCATCACCACCCGCGAACCGGCCGCCTGCCGCAGCGGCGAAGTGCTGCAAGGGCTGCTCAAGCCGCACGAGTGCGAGGCGTTCGGAACCACCTGCACCCCGCGCTCACCGCTCGGCGCCACCATGGTCTCCAGCGAGGGTGCCTGCGCCGCGTACTACCTCTACCGGCGGCTCGAGCTGAACACCCCGGCGAGGCCGGCCGCGTCCCTGGAGGGCAGCCCCGTTGTCTGACACCACCGGCACCGTCCCCGGCGCCGTCCGGCAGGCCGAGGACACCCGCCCGGACATGCTCAACTGGACCTGCCCCGTACCGCTGCGCGACCAGCCGCGGATCGTCATGGGCCACGGCGGCGGCGGAGCCCTGTCCGCCGAGCTCGTCGAGCAGCTCTTCACCCCCGCCTTCGGCGGCCCGGCACCGGAGGCGCTGACCGATTCCGCCGCCCTGGAACTCGGCGGGGCCAAGCTGGCCTTCTCCACCGACTCCTTCGTGGTGCGCCCGCTGTTCTTCCCCGGCGGCAGCATCGGGGACCTCGCGGTCAACGGCACCGTCAACGACCTCGCCATGAGCGGGGCCCGACCCGCCTATCTGTCCTGCGGCTTCATCCTCGAGGAGGGCACCGGCACGGACGTCGTCGGACGGATCGCCGCGGCGATGGGCGCCGCAGCCCGGGCCGCGGGGGTGGAAGTCGTCACCGGCGACACCAAGGTCGTCGAGGCCGGCCACGGCGACGGCGTCTACATCAACACCTCCGGCATCGGACTGATCCCCCCGGGCGTGGACCTGCGGCCGGGGCGGGTGGTCCCGGGGGACGTCGTCCTCGTCAGCGGGGCGATCGGCGTCCACGGGGTGGCGATCATGAGCGTGCGGGAGGGGCTGGAGTTCGGGGTGGAGATCCTGAGCGACTGCGCCCCGCTCGGCGGTCTCGTCGAGGCGATGCTCGCCGTCACACCCGACCTGCACGCCCTGCGGGACCCCACCCGCGGCGGACTGGCCGCCTCCCTCAACGAGATCGCCGCCGCCTCCGGCACCGGGATCGTGGTGCGGGAACGCGCCGTGCCGGTGCCCGACGCGGTGACCAACGCGTGCGCGGTCCTGGGGCTGGACCCGATGTACGTGGCCAACGAGGGGAAGCTCGTGGCGTTCGTGCCGCCCGCCCACGCGGACGCCGTCCTGGCCGCCATGCGCGCCCATCCCCTGGGCGCCGAGGCCGCGGTGATCGGCGAGGTGACCGACGCGCACCCCGGTATGGTCGTCGCCCGCACCGCGCTGGGCGGCACCAGGGTGGTGGACCTGCCCCTCGGCGAGCAGCTGCCGCGGATCTGCTGAGGACCGCCGGCCGCGGCCCCGGAACCACGGGGCCGCGGGGCGGCCGGGGCCGTCGTGCCCGGCTCGCACCCCGTGCCGTGCGGGCCGGGCACGACGTTCTTCTCCTCAGTCCCGGCCGCGTGCGTGCTTGAACCGCGCCAGGCCGTCCGCGAGGCCGATCAGCGGCCCGGGGTAGTCCAGGCGCGCGCGTTCGTCCTCGGGCAGCAGCCACGGTTCATGGACGCGCTTGCCCGCCACCTCCCGTAGTTCCGGCACCCAGCGGCGTACGTACGCGCCCCGCGGGTCGAGGCGTCTGCCCTGCGTGACCGGGTTGAGCACGCGGTGGGGGCGGGTGTCGGTGCCGGTCCCGGCGACCCACTGCCAGTTGAGCTGGTTGTTGACGATGTCGCCGTCCACGAGCAGGTCGAGGAAGTGCCGGGCGCCGATCCGCCAGTCCACGTACAGGGTCTTGGCCAGGAAACCGGCTGCCAGCAGGCGTGCCCGGTTGTGCATCCAGCCCTCGTGACGCAGCTGGCGCATCGCCGCGTCGACGACCGGGTACCCGGTACGGCCCTCCCGCCACGCGGCGATGTCCTCGGACGCCTCCTCCTCGGTGCGCCACCGGTCGTGCCGGGTGCGGTAGTCCAGGGCGGAGGCCGCCGGCCGTGCCGCCAGCACCTGGTGGTGGAAGTCGCGCCAGCACAACTGGCGCACGAACGCGTCCGCCCCGGGCCCGCCGTGCGCGCGGGCCCGCCGGACGAGTTCCACCGGCGAGAGGGCTCCGAAGTGCAGGTACGGCGACAACCGGGAGGTCGCGTCGCCCGCCAGGTCGTCGTGGTGGTCCTCGTACCCGGACAGTTCCTCGCGGGCCCACCGGGAGAACCGCTCACGCCCCCGTGTCTCCCCGCCGGACGGCAGGCCCGGGGAGAGGCCGGACAGCCCGTCGCGGGACGGCAGCGGCTCACCGCGCACCGCCTCCGGGACGCGTACGGTGCGCGGTGTCGGACAGGTGTCCCGCAGCCGCTCCTGCGACCAGCGGCGGAAGTAGGGCGTGAACACGGCGTAGTGATCGGAGCCGGCCGGAGTCACCGCCCCCGCCGCCACGGCGGTGATCACGCCGTCGTGCACGCGCAGTGCCACGCCGTGGTCGCCGAGTTCCTCGCGCAGCCGCTCCTCCCGGCGCTGGGCGTACCCGGTGACCCCGGCGGCCATGTGCACCTCAACGGCTCGGCACTCCGCGGCGAGCGCGCGGACCTCCCGTACGACCGGCCCCGCACGCACCACCAGCCGGCCGCCGCGCCGGCGCAGTGAGGCGTCCAGGTCGGCCAGGCAGTCGGCGAGGAAGGCGCTGCGGTTGGGCGCGTCGAAGCCGGCCGCGTGGACACCCGGGTCGCGTACGAACAACGGCACCACCTCGTCCGCCGCCGCGAGGGCGGCGCGCAGCGGGGGATGGTCGTGCAGACGCAGGTCCGAGGTGAACAGGACGACCGCGACGGTCATGGTGTCACTCCTGGTGTCGTGAAGCGGTGCGATGGCCGCTGTTCCCGGATGCTCCGCCCGACGGGGGAGGGCCGGACGCGGTCGGCGGGGCCGGCGGGGATTCAGCCCCGCGCGCGCCCATGCCCTTGGCCGCGGCCTGGGTGATGTTGCGGGCCATGCCGCCGAAGACGACGGCGTGGAAGGGGGCGACGGACCACCAGTAGGCGTGGCCCGGCAGACCGCGTGGGTGGAACAGCGCGCGCTGCCGGTAGCGGGTACGGCCCCCGGCGTCCGTCTCGGCGTACATCTCCAGCCACGCCAGGCCCGGCAGTCGCATCTCCGCCCGCAGCCGCAGCAGCCGTCCGGGCTCGATCTCCTCCACCCGCCAGAAGTCCAAGGAGTCCCCGGCCCGCAGGCGCTCGGCGTCACGCCGTCCGCGCCGCAGCCCGACCCCGCCGACGAACCGGTCCAGCCAGCCCCTGACCGCCCAGGCGAGCGGGAAGGAGTACCAGCCGTTGTCGCCGCCGATGCCCTCGATCACCTTCCACAGCGCCTCGGGTGACGCGTCGACCGACAACTGCCGTTCGTCCTGGTAGAGGCTGCCGCCGGCCCAGTCCGGGTCGGTGGGCAGCGGATCGCTCGGGGCCCCCGGCACGGCCGCCGACGACCAGCGGGTGGCCACCTGTGCCTCCCGCACCCGCCGCAGGGCCAGCGCCAGCGCCTCATCGAACGGCAGGGGCCGGCCCGGGGCGTCGGGCACGTACCGGGCGATGTCGTGCTCCCGGCAGACCACCTCGTGCCGCAGCGACTCCGTCAGCGGCCGGGCGAGGGCGGCGGGCACCGGGGTGACCAGGCCGATCCACAGGCTGGACAGCCGCGGGGTGAGGACCGGCACCGACACGATGAGCCGCCGCCGCAGCCCGGCGACGCTGGCGTACCGGCGCATCATGTCCTGGTACGTGAGGACGTCCGGTCCGCCGATGTCGAACGCCCGGTCGACGTCGGCCGGCATGGTGGCCGAGCCGACGAGGTAGTGCAGTACGTCCCGCACCCCGATGGGCTGGGTCCGGGTGTGCACCCAACGGGGGGTCACCATCACCGGCAGCCGCTCGGTCAGATAGCGCAGCATCTCGAAGGAGGCCGACCCCGAGCCGATGACGACCGCCGCCCGCAGCACGGTGGCGGGCACCGGGGCGTCGAGGAAGATCCGCCCGACCTCGGCCCGCGACCGCAGGTGCGGGGAGAGCGATCCTTCGGGCATGTCCGGCGGGGTGAGCCCGCCCAGGTAGACGATCCGCCGCACACCGGCGGCGTGCGCCTGCTCGGCGAAGACACGGGCCGCACGGCGGTCGGTCTCCTCGAAGCCGGAACCGCCCGCGAGGGCGTGCACCAGGTAGTACGCGACGTCGATCCCGTGCAGGGCCGCGGCGACCGAGTCCGCGTCCGTGACGTCGCCCCGCACCGTCTCGACGTCCCCCGCCCAGGGGTGGTCGCGGAGTTTGTCCGGGGAACGGGCCAGGCAACGGACGCGATGGCCGGCCTCCAGCAGTTCGGGCACCAGACGTCCGCCGATGTACCCGGACGCCCCGGTGACCAGACAGTGCAACCGCTCTGGTTCCTGTCGTCCTTGCCGTCCTTGCCGTCCTTGCCGTCCGTCCATGCCCGTCATCGTTCCTCCTCGTGTTCGCCCCGATTGTCCCCCTCTCGCCGATCATGGCCGCACCAGCGCGCCCGCGCCCGTCGCGGCGAGTCGGCCGGCGGCCGGGAGGCGACCGTCCACCCGTACGGCCCGCCCCCGGACGCCGCCGTCCGCTCACCGGGACCGGGACCGGGGCACGGCGGGAGGCACCTCGTGTTCGGCGAGCGGGCCGACCGACAGGCCCGCATCGCGGCAGCCGTCCACGATGCCGGGCAGGGCACCGAGCGCGGCCCGCCAGCAGCCCGGGGCCGACATCCTGTCCGTGTCGTGCAGGAGGACGGTGCCGCCGCCGCGCAGACCGGCCGCGACGGCCGAGCACACCGACGCCGGGGTGGCCCCGGCCGTCCAGTCCCTGCCCCAGGCGGTCCACAGCACCGGCCGCAGACCCGCCGCGCGGGCGGCCGCCCAGCGCCCGGAGGTGAGGACGCCGTAGGGCGGGCGGTACCAGCGGGGGTACCGGCCCGTCAGCTCCCGGACCGCGCCGGCCGCCCGCAGCAGGGCACGCACGTCGTCCGCCGGGGCCGGCCGCCAGGGACGGTCGTGGCTCCAGCCGTGCACGGCCAGTTCGTGCCCGCGGCGGACGGTCTCCCGCACCACGGAGGGATGCCGTACGACGCTGTCGCCCAGGACGAAGAAGGTCGCCCGGACCCCGAGCGCCTCCAGCGCGTCGAGGAAGCACGGGGTGGACCCGGGATCGGGCCCGTCGTCGAAGGTCAGCGCGACGTGGCCGGGACGCCCGACACCGGCGAGACGGGGGAGACGACGGCGCACCACGGGCAGCCAGGTGGCCGCCGGGGCGATGTGCGCCGCGGCGACGGCGGCGGGCGGAGCCAGCACGGCCGCCGCGCGCCGGGCGGGGGAGCGACCGGGGGAGCGACCGGGGGACGTGGGCATCGGCTGGGCCTCCTCGCCGTGTGTTCGGGGTGCTCGGGATTCCTACGGCACCGGCCGGACCGAGTCGGTACCCGGGCGCCGCGCCGCGGTGTCCCAGCTGCCGGAGACCAACGGGGCGCGGGCCAGCCCGGCGGCGCCCACCCCCATGAGCACCACGCCGGCCACCGCGGGCACCACCCGCACACCGAGCGCGATCTGCTCCCCGAACAGCGCCCACCCCAGCACCACGCTCACCAGCGCGTCACCCAGGGTCAGAGCGGGCTGGGACGCCGCCAGCGTCCCGGCCCGGAACGCGCTCTGGAGCAGCAGAAAGGCGACGGCTCCGGCGGCGACGGTGGCGTACGGGGGCCACGACGCCAGCAGGGCGCCCAGCCCGTCCGAAAACCTGCCGGTCATTTCCTTGAGCAGCGCCGCGGTCAGGGCGAAGCAGACCGCGGACGCCAGCCCCAGCAGCGCCGCGCGCGGCGCGCCCCGCACCGCACGGGCCGTCACCACCAGCACCGCCACGGCACCCAGCACCACCCCCGCGGCCACCGTCCACAGCCCCGCGGAGGCCGTGGACCGGCCGACGGTGGGAGCGGCCGAGATCAGGAACAGCGACAGCCCGACGGCCAGGGCGGCGAACGCCAGCCAGATGCCGGGGTCCGGCCGACGGTGGAAGACCACGCTGCCGACGACCAGGGTGAACAGCAACTCGGCGGCCATGAGCGGCTGGACCAGCGCGAGACTGCCCATGCCCAGAGCCGCCGCCTGCAGAACGGTGGACAGCGCGAGCAGCCCGGCACCCGCCACCCAATGGGGCCGCAGCAGCACACGCCCGAGCCAGCGGACGGCCTGGCGCAGCCCCGCACCTCCCTCCGGTTCCTCCGCCGCGGCCCGCCGCTGCAGCACCGAGGACGAGGCGTTGGACAGCGCCGCCAGCAGGGTCAGGACGACGACCAGCACGCCGTACCACCGTTCAGTCGAACGCGGTGGCGAGCCGCCGGTACAGGGCCGGTGCCGCGCCGCGCACCCGGACGGGCAGCCGCAGCCAGCCGGGGACGTAGACCTCGTCCCGCCTCCGGGAGACCGCGCTCCACACGGCGCCGGCGACCCGCTCGGGCGGCACCGGCCGGGGCCACGCCCGCCGGTAGGGGGCGCCGCGCCGCTCGAAGAACGGAGTGTCCACCACCCCCGGCACCACCAGGCTGACCGCGACGCCGCTGCCGCGCAGTTCGTACCGCAGGGCGTCGGCGAAGACGGCCAGCGCCGCCTTCGCCGCCGAGTACACGGCCTCTCCCCGCACGCCCACCATCCCCGCGACGGACCCGATGAGCACCACGCGCCCGGAGCCCGCCTCCACCATGTGCGGCACCAGTTCACGGACCAGGCGCAGCGTGGCCAGGAGGTCCACCTCGACGACCTCCTCGAGGGCGGACGGGGGCATGGCGCGGAACTCCCCGGCCCAGCCGATGCCGGCGCCGGCCACCAGAAGATCCACTCGACCGGCGTACTCGAGGGCGAACCGGGTCAGCTGCCGCTCGGCGCCGGGCCGGGTCAGGTCCGCCGGGAAGACCGAGGCCGGGGCCCGTTCCGCGACGTGGTGGAGGCGTGCCGCGTCCCGCCCGGTGAGGACGAGACGCCACCCCTTCGCGGAGAGCGTCCGGGCCACGGCGGCGCCGATGCCCGAGGAGGCGCCGGTCACCAGCGCCGCGCCCGGACGCCCGGCTCCGCCGGCCGGAGACCCCGGCACCGCGTCGGCCGGGGCGACGGACGTCCGGGGGAACAACACGTCGGCTGTGCCGGCACGAGAAGCGTGAGACATGGGCTGCACCTTGGCTGCGAGGGAGAACACCCGAGAGGCCGCCCCCTGCGGCCGCTCCCGGCGTTCGGCGGGGGCACCCCGAGAAGTATCCCGGGCCCCGCCGGTGAAACACGGGACAGCATGTTTCACCGGCACAGCGGAAGGAGACCCGCCACCCCGTGCACTCACCGTCCTCGGTGCCCCGCCGGTGCGTGTCGGCGGACGGCGGGCAGCGACTGCTGATCGTCAGCGCGAGCATGGGAGCCGGCCACGACACGGTGGCCGGCGAACTCGCCCGCCGTGCCCGGGAACAGGGCCACGAGGCACAGGTCGTGGACCTCCTGCGGCTGCTTCCGCACGGCCTGGGCACCGCGGTGCGCCTCTTCTACCGGTCGTCGGTACGGCACTTCCCCTGGGCGTACGCGGGCCTCTACCACGCGCTGTTCCGCCCCGGTCCGGGCCGCCGCCCCAGTGGCGTCCCCCTCGCCCGGCTGGCGGGCGGCCGTCTGACGGACCTCGTGGAGCGGACGGGCGCCGACGTGGTGGTCCCGGTCTTCCACCTGGCCGCCCAACTGACCGGTCACCTGAGGGCCCGGGGGTGCCTGCGGCCCCCGAGCGCCGTCTTCGTGATCGATTTCGCCGTCCACCGGCAGTGGCTGCATCCCGGCAACGACCTGTACCTCTGCCTCACCGACGAGGCCGCGCGGGACGTGGGCCGGAGCACCGCGGTGCCCGCCGAGACGGCCGGACCGGTCGTGGCACCCGGCTTCCTCGCGCCGGCCGCCGGGGCCGCGGAGTGGCGACTGCGCTTCGAGCGGTACGCACCCGGCCGCCCGCCCGTGGTGCTCTCCGCCGGAGCCTGGGGCGCGGCTTCGGCGCTGGAGGGGACGGCTCGGCTGCTCACCGCCGCCGGTTTCCTCCCGGTCGTGCTGTGCGGCCGGAACGAACGCCTGCGGGCCCGCCTGGCCGGGGTTCCGGGCACGTTCGTACCGGACTGGGTCACCGACATGCCCGGCCTGCTGCGTGCGGCCCGCGTCCTGGTCGACAACGCCGCCGGTCAGACCGCCGTACAGGCTCTCGCCTCCGGGCTGCCCGTGGTGGGCTACCGCCCGCTGCCCGGGCACGGAAGGGAGGGGGTGCGACGGATGGCGGCGCTCGGCGTCTCGGAGATCGCCCCGGACGCCGGCGCCTTGCTGCACGCCCTGCGGCGGTTGTCGGCGGACGGCGCGTACCGGGACCGCCGGACCGCCCGCGGGCGGGAGCTCTTCCGGGGGGACGCACTGGCACGGGTGACCGCACTCGCCGGCATGCCCTCCGGGTGATCCGCCGGAACGGCCGGGAAGAGGCGCCGAGGCCGTGCACGGCCTCGCCCTGCGCCAGGTGCCGTACGCGTCAGTCGTTCCGGGCCGGTTCCGTCCCCGCCCGCGCGGGCGGGTTCCGGGTGAACCGGTGCCCGTGGTGGTCGAGGAGCCAGTGGCCGAACAGGGCGCCGCCGAAGATGACGAATCCCACGCCGATGAGCCACGACTCGACGATGAGGACGACACCGACGGTGCCGTAGCTGATCGCGTTGTCGACGATCAGCGGTGTGAAGACGAAGTAGGAGAAGCCCCGCAGACCGATCAGACCCACCATGGTGGCGACCGCCCCCGGCAGCAGGTGCCACCAGCGGACCTGGCCGCCCAGCAGGAAGCGCTGCCCCCACCAGAAGAACAGGACGCCGGTCAGCAGCGAGAGGGCGATTCGCTCAGGCCCGTGCAGGGCGTGGCGGGTCAGCACTTCCTGGTAGAGGAACGCGGTCAGGACGCACAGCCAGGTCGCCTGACGCCAGATGCGGTGCCACGGCCCGGGAGGCAGGTTCCAGATCCGCTCGTAGCCGTTCTGGATGCTCCCGCCCAGCGGGACACCGAACACGGCGAGTGCCAGCCCGCCCCACACGCTGGTGGTGCCGACCACCTCGCGCGGCGGGCTGATGATCTCCGTGAGCAGGTGCGCGGACCGGCCGGACAGGCCCATGCCGTCCGCGAGCCAGGACGCGAAGCCGCCCCGCCCGAGCGGATCGGCGGCGGCGACCACGATGAGCAGGGGCGCCAGCGTGACCAGAGCCAGGGTGGCGAACCCCAGGGCCCGGTGCATCAGCTCCAGGCCACGGCCGCGCCGCATCAGGGTGTGAGCGCCCAGCCACTCCCATCCGTGCCGGAGCGTGCCCAGATGACGCCTCACGGTGTGCCCCTTCGTCGGCTCGCGTACACGCGTTTGTGTCACCTGACGGCAGACGGACCAAACCTGGATGCGGCCGTCGTGGTGGGCGGGGACGCGGCCGGCCTCTGCAACCCGGCCTGCGCCGCACGAGGCACCTGCCCGCCCCGCGAGTGACGCCGGAGGCCGATCGCTCGCACTTCCGGGCCTGACGCCCGCGCCGTCCGCCCCGGGTGCCGGAGCGGACGGCGCGTGGGCGCCCTGTGTCACCGTTCCGGTGACGCGCCGGTGGCCGTGGCCTACCAGCGGTTGCGGTGCACGACCTCTTCGACCGGGCGGCGGCTCACCGGACCGAACCTGCCGCGCGGCCACCCCACCGGGACGGCCGCGAAGGTGTTCATGTCGTCGGGAATGCCCAGGGCCGCCTTCCACTCGTCCTCCAGCATCAGATGCCAGATGGTGATGTTGGCGGCCAGGCCCAGGCCCCGCGCGGCGAGCAGCAGGTTCTGCACGCCCGGGTAGACGCAGGAGCCCTCCGCGAGTGCGGCGAAACGCTCCTGGATCCGCCCCATGCGTGCCGTCCCCTCGGCGCCGAGCTCCTCGGCGTAGCGCCGCATGCCCTCCTCCTCGATCCTCGGCTCCGGGAACCGGTAGCAGGGGATGATCAGTGCCGGGGTCTCGGCGAAGTGGTCGCGCTGGTACTCGATGGCGGCGGCCATGCGTCCGTACGCGGCCTCGTCCATGCCGGCGGGGGCGTACTTGCCGGTCGTGGCCAGGTAGGCGTCCACGCACCGCTTCCACAGCGGGGCGAGGTCGGCCATGACCGCGGGGTCGGTGACGACGACGTACTCGTAACGCTGCATGTTGCCGCCGCTGGGGCCCCACACGGCCGCCTGTATCAGCCGGTCCAGGAGCTCGTCGGGCACCGGGTCGGGCCGCAGGCGCCGCATGGCCCGCATGGTGGACATGGTCGCGAAGAGGGCCGGTTCGTCGGTGTCGCCGGCCGGTGTCCCGGAGAGGGTGGTTTCAGAGGTCATGATCGTGAGTGTAGGGACGCCACGCCCCGCCCGGACCACCCGGTCACGTTTACGCCGTCGTACCGGGAAGATCCATCTGCCCCGAACCCAGCGGCTCTTGACGCCCCGTCACCGAACTCGCCGAGAAGCGTACGGAGGCGGTCCCGGTCGACGGGGCGACAGCGGCCCTGAGGCTCGGACGGCCCGCCGATGCGCCCGCCCCGGCGGGCCCCGGTCCCGCCTCGGACGCCGGGCCCCGCCCGCGTTTGCCCTGTGCGCAGGTGGGGACTCGGCGCCCATGACTGCAACGCCACGCCACCGCCGCATGAGGCAGAACCGAATGTTGTGGCTCCTGGAGCGTCTGGAACGGGCGCCCCGGGCGGACCCGGCGATCGACGCTCTCCGGTCGGCAGTCCGCTCCCTGCCGCTGGGGCGCGGACGGGACGTGCTGCACGGCAGGTGGCTGGGGCACCCGCTCCATCCGCTGATGGTGCAGGTGCCGGTCGGGAGCTGGCTGTCCGCGGCCGTGCTGGACACCCTGCCCGGCCGCTCCCGCGAGGCGGGCCTGCTCGTCGGTGTCGGCCTGGCCACGGCCGCGCCCGCCGCGCTGGCGGGCGCCGTCGACTGGGCGGAGCTGCACCGCGAGCAGGCACGTGTGGGGCTGGTGCACGCCATGGCGAACTGGGCGGCCGTGGGCCTGTACGCGACCTCGCTCACCTGCCGCCTCAAGGGGCGTACGGGTGCCGGCCGGACCTACGGCTTCCTGGGGCTGACGGCGGTGGGGATCGGCGGCCTGCTGGGCGGCCACCTGGCCTACCGCCAGGCGTCCGGAGCCAACCACGCGGAAGAGGTTCCGCACGTCGTCCGGGAGGGCTGGCACCGGGTCGGTGCCGTGGCCGAGTTCCCGGCCGGGCAGCCCGTGCGGCGCGTCGTGGACGATGTGCCGGTCCTGGTGGTCCGTGAACCCGGCGGGGTGATCCACGCACTGGCCGAGCGGTGCAGCCATCTCGCCGGTCCGCTGTCCGAGGGCACGGTCGCCGACGGATGTGTCCGGTGCCCGTGGCACGGCAGCGTCTTCCGCCTCTCGGACGGCTGGAACGTCCGCGGTCCGGCCACCGCACCGCAGCCCGCCTTCGACACCCGGATCGTCGAGGGGGACGTCGAGGTGCGTCTGCGCCGAGCCGACCGGGAAGCGGACGGCGAGTGGAGCGGGAGCGGAGCGGGCCTGGCCAGCGGGTACGCCGGCTGACAGCCGCTCCGCCCGTACACCACGCCGTCCGCGCCGGGCGCCGTCACCCCGGAGCGAGGGCCACCGTCGTCGTGACCCGGGTGAGGGCGGGGGCCGACGGCGTCGAACCGAACCCGAAGCGCACGGGTGGTTCGACCGGTGCCATCACACCGAGGTCGGTGCTCCCGAAGGCAGCCGACACCGCACGGATCGGCAGCAGGTCCCGGGCGCCGTACCACTCGCGGCGCCCTCCCCCGGCACTGCCCCGGGTCCGCACACCGGGGAGCAACAGACGGGCGGGCCGGTCCGTCAGCGCGCTCCACGCCGGACGGCGGGCGAGCACGCCGGGAACGGCCCGCAGGACGAGGCCCAGAAGCCGTCGCCGGCCGGTGGTGAAGCGCAGGTCGAGCGGCCCCGCGGCGACGGTCCAGGTGCCGTCCGTGACACGCACGTCGACCGGAACGACACGCACCGTGTCGAAGACGTAGGTACCGCTGACGAAGTCGGCCGTCTCCTGCGTGGGGGCCAGCAGCAGCCGCTCCCCGTCGGCCCGTTCCAGCATCACGTCGCTGAACGCCCCGAACGGTGAACGCTGCCAGTGCCCGAGCACGATCCGCGTACCCGAGGAGGTGCCCGTGCCGGCGATCCAGCCGTCGAAGCGCAACCGCGGACGCCGCGCGGCCCCGCCGGGCATCCGGTTCATCCGCTCGTCCTCCTCCGCTCGTCCTCCTCCGTCCCTCCTCCTCCGCCCCTCCGCGGACTCCTCGGGTGAGCCACGCGGCGTCGGTCGTGGCGCGCGCAACAGGCGGTGTCCTCTTCCGCCGGCTCGACCGGGTGCCCCGTTCGAGCCCCTTCCATGCGACGGCCTTCAGCGCGGCGAGCCCGGCCGCTTCTTCGAGGGGCACACGGTCGGCCTATAGTGGGCCGCATGAGCCGTTGGAGGGAGTTGACCGGGGAGACGTCCGGCGAGGACTACGCCGCACGGTTCGCGGCCCTGGCCCACAGCGGTAAGGACGTGCACGGGGAGGCAGGGTTCTGCGCGGCGCTCGTACCCGCAGGAGCGCGGGTGCTGGACGCCGGGTGCGGCACCGGACGGGTCATGATCCGGCTCGCGGAGCTCGGATACGACTGTGTCGGGGTGGATCTCGACGCGTCGATGCTGGCGGTGGCGCGGCAGCAGGCGCCGGGACTGCCCTGGTTCCAGGCCGATCTGGCCGCCTTCGAGCCGGACCTGCTCGGCATCGCGGCGGACTTCGACCTCGTGGTCGCCGCAGGAAATATTTTCCCGCTGCTCGCCGCCGGCACCGAGGCCACGGTGGTCCGGCGCCTGGCCGAGGCCCTGCGTCCGGGCGGTCTGCTGGTCGCCGGCTTCGGCCTGGACGAAGCCCACCTGCCCGTGCCGCCCGGCATCACGCTGCCCGAGTACGACGACTGCTGCGCCGCAGCCGGCCTCACCCTCGTCGACCGCTTCGCCACCTGGGACGCCGCCCCCTACGCCGGCGGCGGCTACGCCGTCAGCGTCCACCGCCGGTGAGGACGTGAGAGTTCGGCCCGCGGCCCGCGCGCCCCGGCACCGTCGGTCGCGCACCCCTCCCGACGCCGCGCACTGCTGAGCCGGGCAACGGCCGTCGACGCGCCCTTCGAAGCCACGGTCACCGCTCTGGCCGGATGTCTCCTCGGCATTCCCTCCCCCACCGGCCACACTTGTTCCTCCACGACACCTGCGCACCGTTCGACGGTGGCCCGCGCCGGGGAGCCCACAGGATGCTGCCAGAGACCACGCCCGAGGACGACGGGACGACCACGCCGCCCACCCCTGACCGGCGGCCCCCCGCGGACCGCGTCACCCTGAAAGCCGACCTGCGGGCCACGCTGCCCGACGCGAGCGCGGCGTTCGTCCTCACGGCGGCCGTGTTCGTGTTCTTCTGGGCCCGCATGGAGTCGGGCGACTCGGCGACGGTCGCGGTCATGCCGTTCATGGACGACCCGCGTACGTACTGGATGTACCTGCTCAGCCAGGCGTTCGGCTGGTCGGGACTGCTGTGGGCGTGGGGCACGGTCATGCTCGGGCTGCTGCTGTCGGGGCCGCGCCCGGCCCGGCTGCCCGTCTCCCGTCAGGTCCTGGAGCGCTGGCACCGCACCACCAGCCTGACCACGATGGCGCTGATGTTCGCGCACGCGCTGATGTTCTCGGCCGAACTCGTGCGCTACGAAGCCCAGGTGGGGTGGGCCAGGCGGCTGTGGGTCGGCTTCGCGGACGCCTTCGTGCCCGGCTGGTACGACTCCGGGACCGGCCGCATCGCCATCCCGCTCGGCCAGGGCGCCCTGTACCTGGCGATCCCCCTGGGCCTGCTGTTCTACGTCCGGCACCGCATCGGTGCGAACACCTGGCGCCGGCTGCACCGCTTCGTGATCGTCGTGTACGTGCTGAGCGTGTGGCACACCCTGCTGTACGGCACCAACGTCTGGTACGGCGAGTGGCCGCGCACCGTGCTGTGGCTGCTGCAACTGCCGGTCGCCGTCCTGCTGTTGCTCCGGCTGCTGCGGCCGGCCCGGCGGGCGGAGCGGCTGCGTGCGCCGGCCCGGCCCGGGAGCGGCTCCCTGCCGGGCTGGATCCTGCGGGCCGCGGGCAGGATCGCCGCCGCGGCCGTCGTGATCGGTCTCCTCGCGGTGGTGGCGTCCGGCCACGACGGCGGCAGGGACCGCCCGACCGATCCCCCCGCGAGCAGCCCGCACGCCCCCGAAACGGAATGACCGCCCGACCCGGGCCGGCGGCCGAGGCGCCCGACCCCTGCCGCGGCCCCCGCAGACCGAACCGCATCGGGTCGACGTGCTGCGCGTCGAGTCCGTCCCCTTCAGCGAACCACGCCAGGTCTGCCTGCTCCGGTGCGCGGGATCTTGATCGGGGATTCTTTGCGCATGATACTTCCGCCTGTTCAGGAGAAGACCGAGTTGATCGAGGTCGTCCGCATCACCGACCCGATGAGGCATCTCAGCGCGGCGGACCTGGTGGGTGACGATGTCGTGCTCTGGGAGGCGGCCCAGGCCAGGGACGCCCTGACGCTGATCGGTTCTGTGCCAAAGGGTGAGCGGTATCGCTGTTTCACCCCGGGCTGGGGTGTCCGTGCTCGGAGCGCGACCGACCTGCTTTTCCGGATCGCCTTCTGCTTCAACGATTCCGCGGCTCCACGCCGGGCCGACTCAAGGGGCTCTTCCGACGCAGGTGAGGGACGCCACGCCCTCCCGGTCGAAGCGCCGGTCACGAGACGGCCGTCTTCAGCGAACGGAACACCCGACCGCTGCCCACCGCACGGCGGACCCCAGGTCGCCTCCACGTGTGATCACCGAGAGCCCGTGCCACGGCATCCACCACACCGGCCGCCGTGCGGTCGCCCGCACCGGCCTCCGGGAAACGCAGGACGGCCGGGTCCCACGCCCTGGTGCGCGGTCAGGGGCCGAAGGGGCACGTCCCGTGCCCTGTCCGGCACTGTCGGCCATCGGCCCGGACGACGAGCATCGTCGATGAGGAGACCGTTCGTCCGACGAGAGGACCTGTGATGACCGCGACGGTGACAGCCGGCCCCCGGACCGCCGACGCCCGACGGCAGTTCGTCGGAAGCGGATGGCGTGAGCGCGTCGACGTACGCGACTTCATCCAGGCCAACTACACACCCTACGAAGGCGACGCCTCCTTCCTGACCGGCCCCACGGACCGCACGCGCGCGGTCTGGGAGAAGGTCAGCGCGCTGTTCCCCGAGGAGAGGCGCAAGGGCGTCCTCGACGTGGACACCGCCACCCCGTCCACGATTACTTCCCACGCCCCCGGCTTCATCGACCGCGACCGCGAGCTGATCGTCGGCCTGCAGACCGACGCCCCGCTGAAGCGGGCGATCATGCCCAACGGCGGTCTGCGCATGGTGGAGAACGGTCTGAAGGCGTACGGCTACGAGGCCGACCCCTTCGTGTCGAAGGTTTTCGGGACCTACCGCAAGACCCACAACGACGGAGTCTTCGACGCCTACACCCCGGCGATGCGGGCCGCCCGCAGGGTCGGCATCATCACCGGCCTGCCGGACGCCTACGGGCGCGGACGCATCATCGGCGACTACCGGCGCGTCGCGCTCTACGGCACCGACCGGCTGGTGGAGGCCAAGCGCGCCGAACGCGCCCTGCTGGACGCCCGGCCGTCCACCGCGGACGTCATCCGCGACCGCGAGGAACTGGCCGAACAGATCCGGGCGCTGGGCGAGCTGACCCGCATGGCGGCGGCCTACGGCTGCGACGTCACCCGGCCCGCGACCACCGCGCACGAGGCGGTCCAGTGGCTCTACCTCGGCTTCCTCGCCGCGGTGAAGGAGCAGAACGGCGCCGCGATGTCCCTGGGCCGCACCTCCACCTTCCTGGACGTCTACCTCCAACGGGACCTGGACGAAGGGCTCCTCGACGAGACCCGTGCCCAGGAACTGATCGACGACTTCGTCATCAAGCTCCGCATCGTGCGGTTCCTGCGCACCCCCGAGTACGACACCCTGTTCTCCGGCGACCCGACCTGGGTGACGGAATCCATCGGCGGCATCGGCACCGACGGCCGACCGCTGGTCACCCGCACCTCCTTCCGCTTCCTGCAGACCCTCTACAACCTCGGCCCGGCCCCCGAGCCCAACCTGACCGTGCTGTGGTCGCCCCGGCTCCCGGACGGCTTCAAGGAGTTCTGCGCCCAGGTGTCCATCGACACCAGCGCCGTCCAGTACGAGTCCGACGACCTGATGCGCCCGCGCACCGGCGACGACACCGCCATCGCCTGCTGCGTCTCCGCGATGGCGGTCGGCAGGCAGATGCAGTTCTTCGGTGCCCGCGTCAACCTCGCCAAGGCCCTGCTCTACGCGGTCAACGGCGGCCGTGACGAGATGACCGGCGACCAGATCACCCCCGAGACGCCG
Organism: Streptomyces sp. GDS52; assembly: GCF_052246875.1. Taxonomy (NCBI): domain Bacteria; kingdom Bacillati; phylum Actinomycetota; class Actinomycetes; order Kitasatosporales; family Streptomycetaceae; genus Streptomyces; species Streptomyces sp. GDS52. Next base: position 317,120 of record NZ_CM125966.1, on the reverse strand, counting down.
CCGCTGACCGGCGAGTACCTCGACTACGACGAGCTGTCGGCCGCGTACGACCGGGTCCTGGACTGGCTCGCCCGGACGTACGTGGAAGCGCTCAACGTCATCCACTACATGCATGACAAGTACGCCTACGAGCGCATCGAGATGGCCCTGCACGACCACCCCGTGCACCGCTTCATGGCCTGCGGCATCGCCGGTCTGTCCGTCGCCGTGGACAGCCTGTCCGCCGTCAAGCACGCCCGGGTCAGGGTGTTCCGCGACGCGACCGGACTGGCCGTGGACTTCAGGACCGAGGGCGAGTTCCCGGCGTACGGCAACAACGACGACCGCGTCGACGCGCTCGCCGTCGACCTGGTGGAGTCCTTCATGGCGAAGGTGCGCCGGCACCCCACCTACCGCGACGCCGAGCACACCCAGTCCGTGCTGACCATCACCTCCAACGTCGTTTACGGCAGGCACACCGGCAACACCCCCGACGGCCGCCGTGCCGGACAGCCCTTCGCCCCCGGCGCCAACCCGATGAACGGCCGCGACCGGCACGGGGTGGCCGCCTCGGCCCTGTCGGTGGCCAAGCTGCCGTACGAGGCGGCACGGGACGGCATCTCCCTGACCACCACGATCACCCCGGAGGGACTGGGGCACGTCCCCGGGGAACGCGCCGGTCACCTGGTCGGCATCCTGGACGCGTACACGGCCTCCGGCGGTTTCCACATGAACGTCAACGTCCTGGACCGGGCGACCCTGGAGGACGCCATGGAGCACCCGGAGAAGTACCCGGAGCTGACGGTCCGGGTCTCCGGATACGCCGTCAACTTCGTCCGTCTGACCCGGGAGCAGCAGCTCGACGTGATCAGCCGCACCTTCCACGGATCGCTGTGAACGGCATCGCGAACGGCATTGCGACCGACATTGCGACCGGCACCGCGAACGGCGCGGTCACCGGCCGGATCCACTCCTGGGACCTGTCCACCGGTGTGGACGGTCCCGGGACCCGGTTCGTCCTCTTCGTCAGCGGCTGTCCCCTGCGCTGCCTGTACTGCGCCAACCCGGACACCTGGCACATGAGGGACGGGAAACCGGCCACCGTCGACGAGGTGATGGCCGAGATCGAGAAGTACCGGGCCTTCATCACCACCGCCGGCGGGGGAGTGACCCTCACCGGCGGCGAGGCCCTCCTGCAGCCGGCGTTCACGGCCGCGGTCTTCCGCCGCTGCAAGGAACTCGGTCTGCACACCGCCCTCGACACCTCCGGCTTTCTCGGCGCCCGCGCCACGGACGGACTCCTCGCCGACACCGACCTGGTGCTGCTGGACATCAAGTCCTTCGACGCCACGACGTACCGGAAGCTGACCTGCGGCGAACTCGCCCCCACCCTCGACTTCGCCACCCGTCTCGACCGGCTGGGCAAACGCATGTGGATCAGGTACGTACTGGTGCCCGGCTGGACCGACGCCCCGGAGGCGATCGACGGGCTCGCCGCCTTCCTCGCGGGCCTCGGCAGTGTCGAGCGGGTCGACATCCTGCCGTTCCACAAGCTCGGCGCCCACAAGTACGACGCGTTGGGCGTTCCCTTCCCCCTGCGGAACACGCCGGTCCCCGACGTGACACTGGTGGACCGGGTCCGCGGGCAGTTCCGGGAACGCGGTCTGCCGGCCCACTGAATGTGCACAGGGCCGGTCGGTCCCCGCCGGGGACCAGCGGCCCCTGTCCCGGGAACGTGCCGGACGAGAGGCTGAAGTCAGACCCCCCGATACCGGAGGCCACCATGGCGCGCACGATCACCGCAGGGATCCGCGGCTCCCGCGACGCCACCCTCCTCGTCGTCGTCGCACACGACTGACGCGCTCACCCCGGAAGGGAAACGAGGACAGCATGAAGGCAGCGGTCGTACGGGAATTCGGCAAACCCCTGGTCATCGAGGAGCGACCCGACCCCGAGCCCGGCCCCGGGCAGGTCCGGGTCCGCGTCGAGGCGTCCGGGCTGTGCCACACCGACATCCACGCCGCGCACGGCGACTGGCCCGTCAAGCCCACCCCGCCGTTCGTGCCCGGCCACGAGGGCGTCGGCCTCGTCGAGAAACTCGGAGAAGGCGTCGCCCACCTCGCCGTCGGCCAACGGGTCGCCGTGCCGTGGCTCGGCAGTGCGTGCGGGCGGTGCGAGCACTGCCTGTCCGGCTGGGAAACGCTCTGCGAGAGCCAGGTCAACACCGGCTACGGCTGCGACGGCAGCTACGCCGAGAAGATGCTGGTCCGGGCCGACTTCGCCCAGCCCGTGCCCGAGGGCGTCAGCGCCGTCGACGCCGCCCCGCTGACCTGCGCGGGCGTCACCACGTACAAGGCTCTCAAGGTCGCCGGTGTCCGGCCCGCCCAGCTCGTCGCCGTCTCCGGTGTGGGCGGACTCGGCCACCTGGCGGTGCAGTACGCGAAGATCGCCGGCGCCACCGTCGCCGCCATCGACGTCACCGACGACAAGCTCGAACTCGCCCGGGAACTGGGCGCGGACATCCTCATCGACGCCCGCACCCAGGACGTCGGCGCGGAGCTGAAACGGCACGGAGGCGCCCATGCCGCCCTTGCCCTCGCCGTGAACCCCGCCGCCTTCGAAGCCGTCAACTCCGGCCTGCGGCGTGGCGGGAAACTCGTCATGGTCGCCCTGCCCGCCCACGGCACCATCCAGGTCCCCATCTTCGACACCGTGCTGGGCGGCACCTCGGTGATCGGCTCCATCGTCGGCACCCGCCAGGACCTCGCCGAGGTCTTCCGACTCCACGCGGCCGGCCGGACCGAGGTCATCCGGGAGACCCGCCCGCTCACCGCCGTCAACGAATCCATCGACGAGGTCCTGCGCGGTCAGGTCAAGGCCCGCATCGTCTTCGACCTCGGCGCGGAAGGCTGAGAAAGATGTCCCTGCACCTGCACCTGCCCCTGGTCGTCGGAGTCGACGGGTCCGATTCCAGCCTGCGGGCCGTCGACTGGGCGGCCGACGAGGCCGCCCTGCGCGACGTGCCCCTGCGCGTGGTGTTCGCCTCCCTGTGGGAACGGTACGAGGGCACCGCGCTCGCGCCGGAACTCGGCCAGTCCTCCGGGCACGTGACCCCCGAGGACATCCTCGCCGCCGCCGTCCGGCGTGCCCGGCGCCACCATGCCGGCCTGTCCGTCACCACCGCGGTCGTGCCCGAGGAACCCGAGTACGTCCTGGTGCGCGAGAGCCGCAACGCCTCCGCCCTGGTCGTCGGTACCCGCGGGCGCAGCGGACTCGCCGGCGCGTTGCTGGGCTCCGTCAGCCTGGCCGTGGCCACCCACGCCCACTGCCCGGTCGTCGTGATCCGAGGCAGCCACGACAACCGGGCCACCGGCGGACGTCACGACCGCATCGTCGTCGGTGTGGCCGACGTGCCGACGGCGGCGCTGCACTTCGCCTACGAGGAGGCACGGCGGCGCGGCGTCCCGTTGGAGGCGGTACGGGCCTGGCGGTGCCCCGCGCACGAGTCGATCAGCCACCCCCTGCTCACCGGGGAGCCCGAGCGGCCGCACGAGGAACGGGCCGCCAAGGAACTGGAGGCCGCCCTCTCCGACGCCCCGGCGGACGTGGAACTGCGCCGGCGCACCGTGGAGGGCCCTGCCCGCAGGGTGCTCCTCGCCGCCTCGGAGGAGGCCGGCCTCCTGGTCGTCGGCCGACGTCGCCCCGGCCGTTCCGGCCGTCCCGGCCCCCGCCTCGGACGGGTCGCCCACACCGTCCTGCACCACTCCGGCTGCCCGGTCGTGGTCGTACCCGACGAGGCGTGAGGCGGGGGCCGGGACGGCCGGGGACGGTGCGTCACCGGCACCGGGCCGGCCCGCCCCGGTGCTCCCCTTCAGGGGGCACCGGGGCGGAAAGCCGTGCGAGGGCGCGGACGTCAGTCGGCGTACGACAGGCCGTGCCCGGAGCGGAAGAGGACCTCGGCCGGGTCGTCGGCCCGCTGGACGGGCACGGGCAGCCTGCCGCGCGGCTCGACCCGGCCGGCGATCACCCGTGCGGCGGCGCGCAGTTCGACCTCGGTCCAGCAGTAGGAGACCAGTGAGGCGGGGACACCGCCGAGGTGGGCGATGTCGTAGGGGTTGCGCACCGCGAGGTGGACGACGGGGACGCCCGTCGCGAGCAGCCGGGACACCAGGGTGCGCTGGGCGCTGGTGGCGTCGACGTTGTCGGTGGTGACCACCACCGCGTCCCGTCCCCGGGCGGCGGCCACGGCCTCGTCGACCTTCGCGGCGTCGGGCGCCCGGCCGGTGGCGAGGTGGGTGGTGCGGTAGCCCAGTTCGTCGAACGCCCTGGCCAGCTCGGGCACCGTGGTGCGGGTGTCGTCGGTCGGGAAGGCCGGGCTGGCGCCGACCACGAGCAGCTTCCGCTGCCTGCTGCGCAGCGGGAGCGCCTTGCCCTCGTTGACCAGCAGGGTGGTGGTGCGCTCGGCGATCCGGGCGGCGGCGAGCCGGTGCCCGCGGGCGCCGACGACCCGGTCGACCTCCTTCGGGGACACGTAGGGGCTGCCGCCGAGCAGGCCGACCTTGTCCTTGACCCGCAGGATGCGCAGGACCGACTCGTCGAGCCGGTCCTCGGTGATCTCTCCGCTGCGGACGGCGGCCAGGACGCCGTTGTAGGCGACGGAGATGTCCGGCGGGAACAGCAGTTGGTCGGCGCCGGCCTTCAGGGCGAGGACGGGCACGCGGTCGTCGCCGTACTTGGTGCGCACGCCGTGCATGTTGAGGGCGTCGGTGACGATCACGCCGTCGAAGCCGAGTTCGTCGCGCAGCACGCCCTGGAGGATCGTGGGCGACAGGGTGGCCGGTTCGTTGCTGGGGTCGAGCGCGGGGACCTGGAGGTGCGCGGTCATGATCGAGTCGACGCCGGCGGCGATGGCGGCCCTGAAGGGCGGGGCGTCGATGCGCTCCCACTCCTCGCGGGTGTGGGTGATCACGGGCAGGTCGGTGTGGCTGTCCTGCCCGGTGTCCCCGTGGCCCGGGAAGTGCTTGGCGCAGGCCGCGACGCCGGCTTGCTGATAGCCCGTCACCTGGGCCGCCACCATGCGGCCGACCTCGCGGGCGTCGGCGCCGAAGGAGCGGACGTTGATGATGGGGTTGGCCGGATTGACGTTGACGTCGGCGACCGGGGCGAAGTTCTGATGGATGCCCAGGGCGGCGAGTTCGGTGCCCGATATCCGTCCGGCGGTGCGCGCGTCGGAGAGCGAGCGGCCCGCGCCGAGCGCCATCGCGCCCGGCAGCTGGGTGGCGCCGCTGCCGATGCGGACGTTGACCCCGTGCTCCTGGTCGATGGAGATCAGGGCCGGGACAGGGGTGGGCAGGGCGAGCGAGGCCCGCTGCACACCGTTCGTCAACTCCGCGATCTGGCGGGGATCCTGGATGTTGTTGGTCCAGCCGTGGAAGTAGATGACACCGCCGATGTGGTACTTGGCGATGAGCTCGGCCACCGTGCGGACGCCGAGTTCCCTGAGGTTGCGTTCCTGGTCGAACCGGCTGGGAGAAGTCGCCGACGCACCGTAGAAGTACGGCACGAACAGCTGGCCGATCTTCGCCTCGATGCTCATCCTGGAGATGATCTTTTTGAGGCGGTTGTCGCGTTTGTGCGCGACCGCGGGGGTGGCCGTCACGCCCACGACGCCCGTCGCGCTCGCGGCGACCACGGTCGCGGAGGCGAGAACGGTTCGTCTGGACAGACTTCGGTCCTGCATGCGGACATGCTCCTTCCGGCCTTGCCCGTCAAGGGAATTGAGGGAAACGTGAAGGACTCCGAACAGCGGGAAACGTAGCCCGCAGATCATGGGCGGGGCAAGAGGTCCAGACACAATAGGTCCAGACGAAGTGAGGACTCTCCCGCCGTGCGCGTGGGTGCCCTGAACTGGGCTGATACATGAAAATCAGTGAGATGCCCGAAATCGCCACCCAGGGGCGCCTCGAAGCCACTCGACGCCGGTTCCTCGGCCCGCGGCAGGCGCGGCCCGCCCGGTGGCACGTCACCAAAGTCGGCAACGGGACAGTGCGGGCCCCGGAACACGTGGGGACAGCTGACCGGACATGCGGATCGCTGTACGCTCCTGAGATCGCCCTCGACCTGGAAGAAGCCGGCAGGGAGCGGAGAAGGCGGGAGTTTCCTCGTGCTTCGCGTGATGTTCAAGTCCAAGATCTGACGATTGGCCGTTCCCGCAGGTCAGAGGCGTGATTGCCGGGCTGAGGTCAGCAGACAGTCAGCATCGGGCGCGGCCGCGTCCCGGCGTTGCCGACCTCCGGGCCGCGAGGGAGTGACCCGGCCCGGCGCCGCCAGGGCCTCCGGCCAGGATGCGGCTGCGTCTCAGCGGACCAAGCCGTTGGTTTCCGTCCACGGGGTTCTCGCGCTCCGGCCGGCGCGGAAGGCGTTGCCCAAGCTGGTGGGCACCGTGGCCCTCGCCCGGTGCGGTCTCCCCACCGCGTCGATCACGCTGGTCACGGTGAGTCTGACGATCAAGGCGCAGCCGGCCCGGTGAGGACCACGTGGCGGCCGGGAACGGGACCCGTCGGCCCGGGGCGAGGAACGGCACGGTGACGGTCTTGCCCGGCGTCGTTCAGCCGTGCCCCGCCGTGAACCGAACCACGCACCCTCCACTCGAAGCCCCTCCGATGGCCCAGGTGCGGTGGTGGTCTGCGGTAGGTGAGGCACATGGTCGACAGGGCGGCCTCTTCCCGAGAACGGAGCGACCCCTTGCAGCACACCGCACAGATCTCACCCCGGGCCATGGAGTCGATCTCGACTCCCGAGCGGGTCGAGACCCACCTGGGCACTCTGGAATTCCCGCTGGGTGTGCCCACCGAGGAGACCGCGAACCGGGTTTACGACCATGTGGGCCACGTGCGCGCGGTCAGCGCGTTCCTCGACGCGTATTCCGGCGTCAGCCTGTGGGCGGCCCGCCGGGGATTCCTGGAGGCCGGAATCCAGGACCACGACGTTCTGCTCTTCTCGGAGTTCATGGATCCCAAGACGCTCGTGCTCACCGGGAACGCGGACACCGTCTACTTCCTGACCTTCCTCGACCTGACCGAGGGTCCGCTGGTGGTGGAAGTGCCGCCCCTGGCCCTCTGTTTCCTCAACGACATGTGGTTCCGCTGGGTCGCGGACCCCGGCATGGCCGGTCCGGATCGCGGAGCAGGCGGCAAGTACCTCTTCGTGCCACCCGGTCATGAGGGCCCTGTTCCCGAGGGCGGGTTCTTCACGCTCCGGACCCGCACCACGCGGCTCATCCTGGGCGGTCGGGCCTTCCTGGAGGGCGATGACCCGAAGCCGGCGGTCGAGCGGGTCAAGGAGGGACTGCGTCTCTACCGCTACGTCCCCGGGTTCTACGGGACCAGCATCGGGGAGATCGTCACCGGCGGCACGGCCCCGCCGCTGCCGTGGACCGCTCAGACCTGGACCGCCGCCCTGCACAGGCCCGACCCGCCGCGCTTCGTCGAGGGCTCAGGGCTTCCCGTGAACACGGTCCCGCCCGGGGACGCGACGTACTTCGACCTCGCGAGCGAGCTCGTGCACGACCAGCCGGCCGAGGCGCTCGACCCCGAGATCGCCGGTGCTCTGGCCGCGGTCGGCATTGTCAAGGGCAGGCCCTTCGAGCCGGACGCGCGGATGCGGGAGATCCTCACCGAGGCAGCCGCGGTCGGCAACGCCACGGCCCGCACCCTCGCCTGCCGTCCGCGTCCGGCCGAGGGGGTGCACTACTACGGTGCCTCCTCCCGGTGGCTCAACGGCCTGCTCGTGTCCGGCCACGAGTTCCTGGCCCCGCCCGCGGACATCACCGACAGGGGCGTCGAGCCCCGCCCGAACGACGGCGCCCGGAAACTCAACCTGCGGTCCTGGTGGTGGTACCTGGGCGTGGGCATCAGCCCGGCGTTCACGGCGCCGCTGCCCGGCGTCGGCTCGCAGTACGTGTTCTCCCTGGCGGATCAGGAGGGCCGGGCCCTCGACGGCGGCAGGTACTACCGACTGGTACTTCCGCCGGACATCCCCGCCGCGAGGTTCTGGTCGGTCACCGTCTACGACAACCAGACGCGGTCGATGCTCGACACCCCACAACGGTTCCCACGGGCCGGCAGCCAGGCCTATCCCACCCCGGCAGCGGTCCCCGACGCGGACGGCACGACCACGGTGCACTTCGGGCCCGACCGGCCCGACGGCGTGCCGGAGGGCAACTGGATCCAGACCACACCGGGCCGGGGATGGTTCGTGGTCCTGCGGCTCTACAGCCCACTGCAGCCGTTCTTCGACAAGACCTGGCGGCCGGGCGAGATCGAGGCGGTGGATTGACCTCGCCCGGCAGCGCTCCGGAGGAACGACGGTCCGGACGGTGAGGCGCATGGGCACGACCTCGCTGGGGAGTTGGAACGACGGTGCCGCGACGCGGGCGAGCGTCGACTTCGTGACGTCCGCGGCGGTGGAAGGCTCGCCGGGCTTCGTCGCGCCGATGGACCGGGTCGCCGTGCTCGGCAACGACGGAACCCTGTGGGTCGAGAAGCCCACGCCGGTGCAGAGGGCGTTCGTCCTCGGGAAACTGGCCGCGCGGCTGGAGGCGGACCCGTCGCCGGCCCGCGAGCAGCCCTACCGGGCGATCGTCGACCGGGACGAGTCGTACTTCCGCGCGCTGAACGAACAGGACCCCGACGCGGTGGCGTCGATGGTGGAGGCCATCGGATCGGCCTGGGAAGGCACCACGCTCGCCCGGTACGAGGCCGAGGCTGCCCGGTACCTGGAGTCCTGGCGCCACGAGCGCTCCGGCGTGCCGTACTCCGGTCTCGTCCACCAGCCGGTGCTGGAGCTGTTCGACTGCCTCAGGGCGTACGGCTGGCGGCTGTTCGTCTGCTCGGGCGGCGGGCGCGACTTCATGCGGGTGATCTGCGAGGACACCTGGGGCCTGCCCAGGGAGAACGTCATCGGCCCGGCCCCGGAGTTCGCCCACCGGGACGGCGCGCCGGTCCGCCGGGCGACCCCGCACGGCCCGGTCGCGCTCGGGCCCGGCAAACCGGAGGACGTCCTCGCCCGCACCGGCCGGCTGCCGGCCTTCGCGGCCGGCAACGACGACGTGGACGTCGAACTGCTCCGGTCCGCGCGGTTCGCCCTGCTCGTCGTCCACGACGACGTCGTCCGGGAGTACGCCTGCACCGACTGCGCGGAGCGGGCACGCGCGACGGCCGAGAGGTCCGGCTGGACGACGGTCGGTGTGAAGGACGACTGGAACGTGGTTCTCAAGTAAAGCCCCACTCAGGAGGAACCCAGTGCCCCACATCAGTGACGCCCCGAGCCCGGGCACATCACCCGAGACCCTCGCGTCGATCGTCTGCCCGGACCGGCTGGAGACGGTCTTCGGAGCGTTGGACTTCTTCGACGGCATGCCCTTGCCCGACGCGGTCACACGTAGCTACGACACGCTGGATCTGCTGCGCGGGATCGAGGCGTTCCTCAACTGCGTGCCCGGCGCCTCCATGGTGGCGATGCGACGCGGATTGCGGAGCATCGGCGTCGACTCCCGCACGATCGGCTACACGGCCCCGCGATGCACCTCGGCGCCGGTGGTGCTCACGGGCAACACGGAGACCACCTACGGGATGACCTTCCTGGCGCTCGACGAGGACGGTCCCACCGTGATCGAGGCGCCGGGGAACTCGCTGTGCGTCGTCGACGACATGTGGCAGCGCTACGTCACCGACATGGGTATCGCCGGTCCCGACAAGGGAGAAGGAGGCAGGTACCTCTTCCTGCCTCCGGGCCACGAAGGTGACGTTCCCGACGGCTACTTCGTCGTGCGGCCGGCGACGTACGGCTCCTGGGTGCTGCTGCGCGCACTGGGGGGCACGGAGAGCCTGCTCACGGCACGGATCTACCCCCTCTCGGCCGCGGCGGACCGGCCCGAGCAGCGCTTCGTCAACTGGGCGGAATCGGACTTCAACACGATCCACGCCAACGACTTCTCCTTCTTCGAGGAGATCGACACCATCGTCCAGGCCGAGCCGGCCGAGTCGCTCGACCCCGAGCGAGCCGGGCAGCTCGCCGCCCTCGGCATCGTGCGCGGCAAGCCCTTCCAGCCGGACGACCGTATGCGCTCGATCCTCGACACCGCCGCCAGGATCGCCTCGGGCATCGTACGGACACTGGCCTTCAAGCCACGTGACCCGGACTTCTTCCACTACCCCGACAGGTCGTGGAAGACCCCGTTCCCCACCCGCAGCTACGAGTTCCTGTCGGCGGAGGGCGCCCGCCTGCTGGACTCCCGGGCGGTGTTCTACTACTTCGCGACCGCCTCCTCACCGGCGATGGTGACGGCGCCCGTCGGCACCGGATCGCAGTACGCCTACACGGCGGAGGACTCCACGGGCGAGTGGCTCGACGGCGGACGGCACTACACGCTCACTCTGCCGAGCGGCATCCCGGTGAAGAACTTCTGGGCCGTCAACGCCTACGACCCCCAGACCCGGTCGCTGCTGCGCACGGACCACCCCTACCCGAGCGTCAACAGCCAGTCGGAAGGTGTCCGGGCCGAGGGCAACGGCGACACGGCCATCCACTTCGGCCCCACCGCGCCGGAGGGCCAGGAGGCGAACTGGGTCCAGACCGTACCCGGCAAGGGATTCTTCGTGATGCTGCGGCTCTACGGTCCGCTCGACGGCTGGTTCGACAAGAGCTGGCGGCCGGGCGAGATCGAACCGGCGTGAGGGAGGCGGCCGGGGGTGAGGCGATCGGTCAGATTCTGTCCTACGGCGTCGCCGTGGCGCTGAGCGCGTTCCCGATCATCGCTGTGGTGCTGATGCCCGCCACCCCCAGGGCACGCTCCAACGGGCCGGCGCTGCTCCTGGGCTGGGCCCTGGGCCTGGCCCTGGTCGGCACGATCGTGCTGCTGGTCTCCGGCGGCGCCGGCGCGAGCGACCAGGGGCAGCCGGCCGGCCGGGCCAGCGCGCTCGACCCGGCGCTCGCCGTGCTGCTGCTGTGGGTGGCGGTGAAGGAGTGGCGCGGCCGGCCGCGCGGCCGGATTTCATGGCCGCGGTCGCGGCGATGCTCGGGGTGACGGTCTTCGACACGCTGCCTGGCCTCTTCATCGGCATCGGCGTCTCCCTGCTTCCGCTCCTGTACCGCTCCTCACGCCCGGTCATGAGAGAACTGGGGCAACTGCCCGGGAACGGACACTTCGCCGCACTCGACAGACACAGCGAGAGCCGCAGGATTCCCGGAGTGATCGTGCTGCGCGTCGAGGCCGGCATCTACTTCGCCAACGCCGAGCGGATCCGGTCCGAGGCCCGAACGACTCCGCCGGCAGCTGCTGCCACGTGCAGCCCGACGTAGCCACGAACACGATCGCGGCCGGCACGTCGCGGTCACCGTGCCGGCGGCCGCCGCCCTGGGGCCGTGAGGGTTCCTCCGGCACCACGCGCTGGAACAGCTCCCACAACTCATCCGGCACCAGCCGCTCAACGAACCCTGCCACGGTCGACCGCCCACCCAGCCAAATGAGCCTCTAAAGGGTCAGCATCGAGCCGGACGGCGTCCGGCTTGTTGACTTGCATCCCTGGCACAGGACACCGCCCGCGGCGCCGGTGGCACGTTCCGAAAGGCCGGCGAGGCCCGCAAGGTCGCCCTCGTGCGTCGCAACGGCCGAGAACCGTTGCCCGGGCAGCGAATCTCCTGGCTTCGGGACCGACCACCCTCGGCCCGGCCCGAAGCCCGTCCTGCGCCCCCCATGAAGCGAACGCCCTTGGCCGCGAGAGGGCTGCCCGCCGAAACGGAGCAGGACGATGGTGCCGGCGTCCCGCACTGCGCCCGGCATGACAAGCTGTACTGGCCCACCCCCGAACCCAGGAGGTCACCATGACCGCAGAGCCCGCACCCACGGAAGGCTCGGAGCCGGCTGCCTCCGAGACGTCCCCTCTGGCGCCGGACGACGACGGCAACTACGACCTCAAGCGCAAGTTCCGTGAAGCCCTGGCACGCAAGCGCGGTGCGCAGGCGGACGCGGCCGACGTCGCCGCCAACCCGAATGCGTCGAAGGTGCGTGCGGCGCACGGCCCGGCTGCGAGCCAGCGGTCGTTCAGGCGTAAGAGCGGCGGCTGAGTCGATCAGTCCCGCGGCCCGGCCGCTTCACGGGCACTCCGCGCGCTCTCCATGCACGCGCCCGGTGCCGTGGCCCGCAACGTGCGCATGCCCGTGTGCGCGTTGAGGGCGAGGCGTAGCCGGCGGTCCGGTCCGCGGGAGGGCCCGACCGAGGTCGGCGCGGGTCGGTGGCGCCGCCGCACCGGCACTCCTGGCCAGGACGTCCGGCCGCCGACGTCGCACGGTGGTCAGGACGTGGCTGACGGCCCGGTGCGACGCCGACGCGTCCGGCCGGCGCCCGGCCGGCGTCACCACCGGAGCCGTCCGGATCACTGATGGAGTCCTGGACGGCGACCGCCAGTTCCTCCACCCGGCGATGTTTCCAGGGTCCCCTGCGTCACCGAGGGCGACGGCGAACACCCGGCGCACTGGCGCACCGACGACGCCACCGCCGCACTCAGCCGGAGAAGCGTGCCATCCACGCCTCGACCTCGTCCGCGGCGCGTGGCAGGGCCGCCGACAGGTTCTCGTGGCCGTCGTCGGTGACGACCAGGTCGTCCTCGATCCGGACGCCGATGCCGCGCCACTCCTCGGGCACCGTCAGGTCGTCCGCCTGGAAATACAGGCCCGGCTCGACGGTCAGGCACATGCCCGGCTCCAGCACACCGTCGACGTAGTCCTCCGTGCGGGCCTGCGCGCAGTCGTGGACGTCCAGGCCCAGCATGTGACCGGTGCCGGCCATGGTGAAGCGGCGCTGCAGGCCGAGCTCGTACGCGCGGTCGACGGGACCCTCGATGAAACCCCACTCGACCAGCCGTGCCGTCAGGTGGCGCTGGGCCGCCTCGTGGAAGTCACGGTACCGGGCGCCCGGCTTGACCGCCGCCATGCCGGCCTCCTGGGCCTCGTACACCGCGTCGTAGATCTCGCGCTGCAGGGGCGTGAAGGTGCCGCTGACCGGAAGCGTGCGGGTGACGTCGGCGGTGTAGAGGGAGTGCGTCTCCACGCCCGCGTCGAGCAGCAGCAGGTCCCCCGGGCGCACCGGGCCGTCGTTGTCCGTCCAGTGCATGATCGTGGCGTGCTCGCCGGCGGCGCAGATCGAGCCGTAGCCCACGGCGTTGCCCTCGAGGCGCGCCCGGCGGAAGAACGTGCCCTCGATCCACCGCTCCGACGACGCGATCGCCCGGGAGAGTTCTGCGACGACGTCGGTGAAGCCGCGCACGGTGGAGTCCACGGCCTTGCGCAGTTCCCCGAGTTCCCAGGCGTCCTTGACGAGGCGGAGATCGCTGAGCGCCTCTTCGAGTTCGGCGTCCCGCCCCGCGTCGGTGGTGACGGCGGCCTCGAGGGAGGGGTCGACCCCACGGACGATGCGCGTCGGTGCTCCGGAGGCGGCAGCCAGGTCGGCAGCCGCGGTGCGCACGTCGCGGCACGGCAGGCCGAGTACACGCTCCGACTCGGCGAGTGAGCGGCGCCTGCCCGTCCACAGCTCCGCGTGGGCGCCCGTCCAGAACTCGTCGTCGTCCCTGCTGTCCCGCGGCAGCTGATAGCAGTAGGCGTCGTGGCCGCCGTCCGCGCGGGGTTCGAGGACGAGCGCGCCGTCCCGGACCTGGTCGCCGGCCATGTGCACGTAGCCCGAGTACGGACGGAAGGGGTAGGTGTCGTCGTTCGAGCGGACCTTGAGGTTCCCCGAGGGGATCACGAGGCGTTCGCCGGGGAACCGCGCGGAGAGCGCGGCGCGGCGGCGGGCCGCGTGCGGGGCCTGCTCGGCGAGCTGGAGGTCGTGTCGTTCGGTGTCCGCCCAGCCCGTCCGCATGAGGGCGGACAGCTCTGCGGAGATCTCCGGGTAGAGGCCGTTCTTCCGGCGTTTCGCCACGTCGTGCACCTTTTCCGTTGGGCTTATCCGTGCTTCCGAGGAAGCCCGTCTCTCGGCGGCGAGGGCCGGCGAGCGCACCGTCCGGGCAGGGTGGCCCCGCCCGATGGGGTTCCGGGCTCCCTCGCTGCCGCCGGTCGGCGGCGGCTCCCGGACGGTACCGCCTCGCGGCAGACGCTGGGGCCGGACAGTGCCAGTGGCACAGATCGGCCACGGGCCCGGGCGGAAAGCATCGATAATGTGCCCCATGGCGAACGCGGAACTCGGCGGGGCCCTCCGTCGGCTGGGGCTCGATCACACGGCGTGCCGGGTCTACCTGGCCCTGCTGGAGCTGGCTCCCGCTCCGCTGAGTGCGATCGGCGCGGCAGCCGGGCTGGGCGGGGCCGGTCTCGCCGCGGCGTACGGAGAGCTGGCCGACGCCGGTCTGGCCAGTTCCGCAGCCGAGGACGGGGACACGGTGGCCCCGGTGCCGCCCGCCGCGGGCCTGGAAATCCTCGCCCGGCACCGGGCGGCCGAGCTCGAGGAGTCGCGCATCGCCGTCACCGGCGCGTTCGAGTCGTTCCGGCGCCAGCGGCTCGCCGCGTACAACGACGACCTCGTCGAGGTCGTCACCGGCGAAGCCGTCGGTCCGAGGATGCGCCATGCGTGGGCCAGCGCCCGCGAGCAGATCCGGCAGTTCGAGTCCCCGCCGTACGCCCCTCTGGCCGGCGCCACCGACGACGCCCTGGCGACGCTGGCCCGCGGGGTGACGCAACGCGTCGTCTACTCACGGGAGTCACTGGAGCACCCCGGCCACCTGAAGGACGTCATCGAACCCTGCATCGAGGCGGGCGAGCAGGCCAGGGTGCTGCCATCGGTGCCGGTCAAGCTCTTGATCATCGATGAGGCGTACGCACTGGTGTCATTGTCGATCAAGGAAGCGGACGTGCACAACACCATGCTGGTGGTGCAGCCGTGCGGCCTGCTCTCCGCCCTGGTGGCCCTGTTCGAGCAGGCATGGCACAACGCCCTCCCCCTCCACGGCCACGCCACCGGCCCCGTCGGCCTCCCACCCGCCGACCGGCGCCTGCTGCGTCTCCTCGCCGGCGGCGCGACCGACGACGTCATCGCCCGCGAACTGGGCATCAGCCGCCGTACGCTGTTCCGCCGCCTCCAGATCCTGATGGCTCGTCTCGGCGCCGCGAACCGCTTCCAGATGGCCCTGCAGGCACAGCGCTCCGGCTGGCTGTGACCAGGCGCCCAGGAGCCACCTGCGACGGCTTCGCCCGGCCCCAGCGGAGAACGGTTCGTCGTGGCCCCCCCCCACGCGATCGTCACCAGGCCCCGGGAGTTCGTCATCGGCGGCGAACAGGCCGACGCCGGCACCAGGGGACGAGACGGCCCGGGAAGAGCCGGCCGCCTGGGCGGGGTGGTACACGCTCTGAGGTCGTCCTTGCGGACCCACGTCCGCAGCAACTCCGCGGTGATGCCGGGATCCGCGGCCACCGCCGGGTACGTCCGCTTGCCACCCGCGGTGCGGTAGAGCGCGACGGCGTCCTGTCCGAACTCCTCCGGATACGGAGACTTGCGTCCCACCTGGACATCCCTCCCTGGACCATCAAGATGCATTGTCAGGGTGTCCACTCCAAAGGATCATCCTCAACCCCTCCGGACAACCCGGTCTCCCGTGAACACAGTGTCTGCGGCCGTTGAGAGCAACCGCCGTCGGCGGTGACGGCGAACCTGCCCGGTTTGTGGGTCCCCAAGGGGGCGAATAGCCTAGTCGCAGGGGGTCGGTTCGATCAGGTTCGATCAGAGGGGCCGCCCATGAGTAAGGACAGAAACCGCGCCTGGCGCGCGACGGGAGTCATCACCGCACTCGCCACGGCCGCCGCGGTCGGCTTCGTCGCCCCGGCTGAGGCCCAGTCCACCGCTCAACTGAACGCGTACGTCAGCGACGGCTGGGGCGGTGGAACCCTCACCAGCAACCCCGCCGGGATCAACTGCCACACTTCGGCGTGGGATCCGTACGCCGGTGACCCGGCGCCCGCCCCGACCGGTACCTGCACTGCGAGCTTCCCGATCGGGACGACGGTCCACTTCAGCGCTACAGCTGACGCGGGTTCATACGTCAACTTTCCGCCCGACCCAGATCCCGTGACCATACGGGCCGGCTACAACTACACGGGGGTTGTGTTCTGCCCGAGCACCGGCCTCTGTTCCGCAGGCTAGTCGCCCGTTGCGGTCCGGTGTGCGGCCGCGCCACCCCGCCATCTGAAGTGGCCTGGATGCCCTGCCCTGTTGGGCGCTCGGGCCGTTCTTTCGAGCAGGGGCAGACCCGTTACGGGGGGGGGGCGCTGGCCCGGCAGGTGTCGGAGGCCCGTACGGCGGCCGAGCGGCGACTGTATGAGGCGGTGGCCCGTGCCACCGACCGGGCCGATCCCGCGCTCGCGCCGGCGCTGGCGGAGCTGCTGGTGGTGCCGGAGGGCAAGCGGGTCCCGGAGTGGGAGCGGCTGCGTACGCCGCCGACGAAGACGACGGGCACCGCGATGGTCCGGGCGATGGAGCGGGTGGAGGAGATCTCCGCGTTCGCGCTGGGCCGGGTCGATCCGTCCCGGGTGCCGGTGAACCGACTGTCCACGCCGGCCCGGTACGGGCAGCTGAGCAAGGCGCAGACGATCGAGCGGGCGCAGCAGCCGCGGCGTACCGCGCTGCTGACGGCGGTGGTGCGTCAGCTGGAGGCGCAGGTGGTCGACGACGCGTTGGATCTGTTCGCAGTGCTGATGGCGAACCGGCTGATCAGCCCCGCGCGGCGGGCCTCGGACCGGGAGCGTCTGGAGATGCTGCCGCAGCTGGAGAAGGCGGCGCGCATCCTGGCGAAGGCGTCGAAGAGCCTCACCGAGGAGCTGGACCTGGTTGCCGAGCACGACGCGGACCTGGACGTGGCCGAGCGCTCCCACCGAAGGTCGGCTGTCCCGAAGGATGGCCTTCTCGGAGCGCGCGGCGCCGGGGCCGTGACGGCGGACCGGATGTGGATGGCGGATCTGCCGGGACAACCGCTGGTGGAGCGTGTTCGGCAAGAAGCGTGGCACGTGCGAGAAGGCCGGCCCACCGGTGCACGACGACCTGGTCCGCCGTGACTTCACCGCGGCCTGTGCGAACCGGCTGTGGCTCGCCGACATCACCGAGCACGCCACCGGCGAAGGCAAGCTCTACCTCTGCGCGGTCAAGGACGCCTTCGGCAACAGGACCGTGGGCTGCCCCATCGGTGCGCGGACGGAGTCCCGCCCGGCCGTGGCCGCCCTGGGCCATGCCGTGGCCCGGCGTGGAGACGTCGACGGGCGCATTCTGCACAGCGGTCGCGGATCGCAGTTCCGCTCCCGGAAGTCCGTCCGGGGGCTCGACCGCCACCGGATGGCCGGAGCGGTGGGGAGGGTTGGAGCTGCCGGTGACAACGCGGCCATGGAGTCCTTCTTCAGCCTGCCGCAGAAGAACGTCCTCGACCGACGGGGCTGGGCTACCCGCGAAGAACTCCGGATCGCGATCGTGACCTGGATCGAGCGGACCTACCACCGACGCCGCAGACAGGCCTCACTCGGCCGGCTGGCCCCCATCGAATGCGAGACCGTCATGACCACGCCGGCCCTCCAGGCCGCGTGACCGCACCTGTCACCCGAACCCGCACCGGACCCGCGGAGCGCGGGCCACGAGAGCCCGACGGCCTTCGAGGAGTGGGCCAGGGCGGCGGGAGCTGATCAGCTCTCTGCTCCCAATTCTCCCGCGGGGCCGGCATCCTGGGCGAGGTAGCGCAGGGCACGCATCACCGTGTCCGCCTCCTCGCCGTGCAATTCCCGGCTGGGTCCCCCGAGGGCGGCATTCCGGGCGGCGATGTCGCCCAGGGCCCGCAGCGCGGTGTCCGCCTCCTCTACCTGCGATTGTCTGCTGGGCCCCGCCGCCTGGAGATCGCTTCCCATGGCAACGGAGATCGCTTCCCGGGCCGGGAGGAACCCGATCGGGGCCGAGTACGCGGCCAGGTCGTTCACGCGGACCAGGCGCAGCTCGCTGGGTTCTGTCTCGGAGCCGGACAGGACCACTTCGGTGCTCTCGACACGGCCCCGGGCGACCCAGTGAGGGGTGCTGCTGTTCCGCCAGAGTTCGAACGTCACGGGTTTCCCCTCTGCGGTGATGGTGACGGGCGCAGAGGCCGGCAGGCCGGCCGGGGGTTCCTCGTCGGGATGGCAGTAGTCCTCGAGAGCCCGCTCCAGGGCCTCGCCGGCCTCTGCATTGCCGGAGGAGGCGCTGAAAACCGTGACGTGCTCGACCTGGGGGTCATAGGACGCAGAGCCGAACCACAGGTACACATGAATGTCGCCGGTGACGTGGTTGTAGCCGCTACCCATGAACTGCCGTGATTCCGGCCAGTCGGCATCAACAGCGACAACCCTGAAGCCATCTGCCGAGCCAGGGGTGCCTTGATCGTTCATGGGATCTCCTTGTGCTCGTCCGTGATCAGGCATCGTGCCATGCACGAGGCCGGGGCCAACGGGTTGGGCCTGGGCCGGTCGGTGCACCACCACTCTCACGGGACCGGTCTCACCAGGTTCTGACAGCGGAGCGCATGGGGCGCCTCTTTGGGACAGTGCTGGCGCTCTCGACACCCGCTTCAGGAGTTCGACCCTCCCTCGGACTGGTCGGGGCGCACCTCGTGAACCGACGCATACGTGGCTGCTGTGTGCCGCCGTCCGGGGGGCGTTGATGTCACCGTTGGATGTCAGCGGAACAGCTCGGGCATCGGGCAGGCCTCCAACGGCTCCTCCGACCGGTCCCCGGAGGAGACCGCCGCCGCACTGAGGGTGTCGGAGCGGGCGGTGGAAGTCCTGGTGTGAGCGGGGCGGGGCCGGGATCCTGTCGAAGGGTCACCGGGCCGCCCGAGTCGGCCCCCGTCCCAGACAGGCCGGACCGGACAAGGCCGGACCGGACAGGCCGGACTCGTGCAAAACAGACTCGGCGCTGCCCCGTACGTGCGTCGATATCAGCGACCGGATCGTCTTCGACGAACTGCTGCAACTCCTGCGGTTCGGCTGCTCCTACCAGGCGATCGCCGATTCGACCTGCTCGGCCACGACGATCCGAGGTCGCCGCGACGAATGGATCCGGCTCGGCGGCTTCGCCCGGCTCAAGCAGATCGCGCTGGACGCCTACGACCGGAGCGTCGGCCTCGTGCTGGACCAGATCGCGATCGACGGATCCATCACCAAGGCTCCCGGCGGCAGTGAGGTCGCCGGGCATTCACCGGTCGACCACGGCAAACAAGGCCTGAAACGCTCGGGTATGACAGTTGGTCATGGAATTCCGCTGGGCGGTGCCCTGGCCGGGGTCAACCGTCACGACTCCGCACTTGCTGGCCCCGACCCTGGACCGCCTGGCAGATCTCGGACCGCCGCCCGACGAGATCACGGTGCACCTGGACTCCGGCTACGACTCGGGGAAAACCCGCACCCTGCTCGACGAACGCGGACTGCACGGCCGGATTGCTCACAAGGGCGAGAAGGCACCGATCCAGGCGAGCCGACGGTGGCACGTCGAGCGCACCCACGCCTGGCAGAACGCCTTCCACCGGCTCGCCCGCTGCCACGAACGCCGCGCCACCGTCATCGACGCCTTCTTCGACCTCGCCGACACGATCATCACCGTCCGTAGCCTCACCCGACAGTCCTGAACCACCCACCGCTGGGGCAACCGCCCGAGGCGACGCCCATGAACCCATCTGTCGGAGTGGGGCCCCGTCCGGGAAGGGACAGGGTGGGTCTGTATCGATATGCGGCTCCGCCGCAGGCGCCCGTACCCGCCTCCACCCGCGTCCAGGAATAGCCGCGGGCCCGCACCGGGTTGCCACGAGCATGACGAAAAATGCGCCGCGGCCCGAGGTGTTGCGATACACCGCCTTCTCCAGCGCCCCCGACGGCGGGAACCCCGCCGGCGTCGTTCTGGACGCCGCCGCCCTGGACGACAACGACATGCTGGCCCTCGCCGCAGAGCTCGGATACTCGGAGTCCGCGTTCCTGACCGCGCCCCCGGAGGGCCTCGGCGGCCAGGAGGGGCGGGCGTACAGCATCCGGTATTTCAGTCCCAGGGCCGAGGTGCCGTTCTGCGGGCACGCCACCGTCGCAGCCGCCGTCGCGCTCGCCGAGCGGACAGGTCCCGGGGCGCTGGTGTTCGCGACGCGCGCCGGCACCGTGCCGGTGGAGGTGGCCGAGGAGGACGGCACGCTCCGGGCCACGCTCACCAGTGTCGAGCCGCACGTCGAGGAGATCGCAGGGACCGACCTCGCGGAGGCGCTCGCCGCGCTCGGCTGGCCGGCCGCCGATCTCGATCCGGGCTTCCCGCCCCGGATCGCGTTCGCCGGCGCCCGCCATCTCGTTCTTGCGGCGGCGACGCGCGCCCGCCTCGCGGATCTCGCGTACGACTTCGCACGCCTCGAAGCCCTGATGCACCGCTTGGACCTGACCACGGCCCAGTTGGTGTGGCGGGAGTCGGCCACCGTCTTCCACGTCCGTGACCCGTTCCCCGTCGGCGGCGTCGTCGAGGACCCGGCGACCGGCGCCGCGGCCGCCGCGTTCGGCGCCTACGCCCGTGAGCTCGGCCTGGTCCCCGAGGACGCCGTCCTCACCCTGTACCAGGGCGAGGACCTGGGCCGCCCCGGCGAGCTCACGGTGACACTGCGCGCGGGTGACCGGCGCGTCCGGGTCGGCGGCGCAGGAGCCCGCATCAGCTAAGACCGTGTCCGACTCACCACGTAGGACACGGTTTTAGCCCGGTGTGATACCGAGGGCGAGCGGAATGGGGCGGGGGCTGTGGGGCGACGAACACACCGCGATCGGGTTGTCCGTCGTCACGGCCCAGCGAGGCTCGCTATCAGGTTCCTGCTCGCCGACCAGGAGGGCAGCCAACTCGTCGACACCGTGGACAAGTCCACGGTAGAGCGGAACTGCCCGAATCACCTGCTCCGATGGTCCGCAGGTGTCCGCGCTCGTCCGCCGCCGTCCGTCGGTGTTGTCACGCAGTCAGACAGTCTTCCGGCAGGCGTGAGGTGAGCTTCAGTCGCCCGCGAACCACAGGTAACTGCCCCGAGTGGCTGCGCACTCACTCAGCATCCTTGCGAGGTCGTCCAATGCGGCGAGCTGACGCTCGTCACCGCATCGTTGCTTCAGATCGCGAATCTCGCGGACGGCGGCTGCGGCCTCCTGCTTGTTCATCAACGTATCCCCGTACAGATCGACGGCAGTGAGCCTCCCGGGTACTCCGAGGAGCTGAAGCGAGCCGAGGGCATCGGCCAGAGCGTCTCCATGTCCGTAGGAGCTCTGCACGAGCGTCGCGCGCCAGTTCTTGCGTGCCGGCCGTGATGAGTGCAGCTCCAGATCGATCCCCATGCCTCATGATGCACACGCTGTGCCGTTGGACAGCCGCTCGTGACCTGCGCGGCCCCACGTGGGCAAGGCTCCTCTCCCACAGGTGTCTTCTTGCCCCGGGTCTTGCCGGAGATCTTGATGACCTGCGTTTCCGCTGTTCAGGAACGGTGGGCTCGTGTGCCTGGTGGTCGTCATCGGCAGCTGGCGAGCGACCTCGGACAGCCCAGGGACGGCCCAGCCAACGCGGTCATGTGCGCCGGCCTGTCGCGTTACGCAGCGCCTCGAACCACTTCCCAGGACGCACCCCACCAGCCTCGGGCTGTTGGCGCTGGATCCAGCGGCTCGGACCCCGCTCAGCCCTCGGCCGTTGACGTCCGACACGAGGCCGGTTGCGTTCGCCTGGAACAACAATTCCGGAGAGGCTACTCCGTCGAGGACAGCCCCCTGCGACCGCCGAGATCGCGCCCGGGCAGGAGCCTTCCGGCGCTCCAACGAGGCACTCACCCGCGCCATGGCCGCCGCGGACGGCCCGGTGGAACGCGTCGAGGCGTTCTTCAGGGAAAGCCTCCGCCTCGGCGCCGAAGGCGCACACCGACCCGCCGCCGCCCTCATGGGCGCCGGCCTCTCTGCGGCCTGCCAGGAACGGCTGATGGAACTCCACCTGGAACAGGTCGAACCATTCCGCGCAGCCGTCCGGCAGCTCGGTGCCCCCGAGCCCGCGCTCACGGTGGATCTGGTCGCCGGGATGCTGCACACGGCCCTCGCCGCCGTCGACGGAGGTGCTCCGCTCGGCGGCACGGTCCACGCACCGGAGGACGATCACTGAACGTCCTCCGGTGCGCGGACGGGGCGGGTGAGGTGACCTGAGCTGTTCAGATCACGGGGTGGCGGGCTCGGCCCTCCGCCGAGCCCGCCACCCCGGCCCCCTACCGGAGCCGGACCCGCGTCATGCCGTCAGCGCTGCAGTGTCAGCAGACCCGGACGGTAGGGCAGGAGGCCGTAGTCGCCGCCGGAGTTGGGGCTGCGGCCCTGGTAGAGCAACTGCAGATTGCAGGGATCGACGGTCATGGTCTGATCGGCGCTGGTGCGGATCAGTTCGCCGTGACTGATGTCGTTGGTCCAGGTGGCGCCACTGTTGGCCTTGCCGGCGAAGGGATTGCTCTCGGTCGCGGCTTGGGGTGTCCATGAGCCGTTCAGGCTGGTGGCCGTGAACGAGCGGAAGTACCGGCCCTGCGAGCCGATCGCCTCGACGATCATGAGGTAGCGGTTCTGGCCCTGCAGCTTGTAGACCTGCGGGGCTTCGAACAGGTTGTTCGTCGTATCGCTCATGACCACTGTCGAGGTCGAGCCGAAGCTGCCCGGGAAGTTCCCGATCGGCATACTGGCCCGGTAGATCTTGCCGTTGTCGCCGGCGAAGAACAGGTACATGTTCGTGCCGTCACCGATGAGTGTCTGGTCGATGGGCCCTGTTCCGGAGCCGGAGATGCTTCCGGAGAAGAGCACCTGCTCGGACGACCAGCCATTCGGGTTGGTGGGGTCGCTCGACGTCCGGTAGGAGAAGGCGGTCCCGCCCCACTGGTAGGCGAGCACCCAGATGTTCTTCGGCGCGAAGTAGAAGAGCGTGGGTGCGACGGTGGAACTGGACATCGTGTTCTGGCCGGCCGAGGCCATCTCCGACCAGTTGGTGAACAGGCCGAAGTTCATCGAACCCCACCTCGTCCCCGTGTCGTGCGTGGTCGCATAGACGAGTTGTCTGCCGTTGTAGGGGGCGACGGTGAAGTCCTTGAGCGAGGCCCACCCCTGCTTGGGCTGCGCCAGCGCGCCCGTCGATGTCCAGCGGTAGCTCGACGGAAGATCGCACGAGCCGGGGGTGCCGGCGCCGACCTTGACGAGTTGCCACTGCTGGTTGGCGCCGCCCCAGTCGTCGTACTGGACGACGTTCGCGTTGTCGGCGGTGGAGGCGCCCTGTACTTCGAGGGCCTTGTTGCTGTGGCGCGAGATGAGCCTCACGTAGCCGTCCGAGCTGTCGGCCGGCCGCCACTGCTGGTTGGTGCCGTTCAGGTCGGCCCACTGGACGATCGAGCCGCCGTTCGCGGTGGACCAGTTGTGGACGTCCAGCACCTTGCCCGAGTGGCGGGACTTGATGCGGTAGTAGCCGTCCCCGGAATCGACGAACTGCCACTGCTGCTGGTTCTGGTCGTTCCTGGTCCACTGGGTGATACGGGCGCCGTCGTCGGTCGCCATGTTGTAGACGTCCAGGGCTTTGCCGCTGTTGCGGTTGACCAGCACGTACGAGGCGTTGGGGTCCACGGTCGCGGCCTCGGCGGGCTGGGCGCCGAGGAAGGTGGCCAGCAGCAGCAAGGGCGCAAGGACGCCGAGTAAGCGTCTTGGACGGACCGTGGACGGGTGGCGAAACCACATCAGAGGGCCTCCTTGGGGGGCGGGGTGAGGCGACGCCGATGAACTGCGGAGCGGCAGCCGCGCCGAGGCGGGCAGAGACGGGTTCGAAAGTTTCGAAGTGATCCCGGTTCTGTGACGCCACAAGCTAGGAAGGGGAGGCCCTCCGGTCAAGGTCTGTCGTCGATCTGTCTGCAAACCATTCCTCCCACCGGGCGGGGCAATCCCTTGTGTCGACCGTGAATCCGCAGGTGGTGTGCGGTACGGCTCACCGTTCCAGGGATCCGCCCGCCTTGACACGGCATCGAAAATTTCGGAAGGGAAGCAGAAACTTTTTCTGCCGCGAGGGTTGACGAGTCGCTGTCAACCTCTCAATCATCCTGTTTGGTAAACCGACCGCAGGACGAGATTTCGAACCACGCTGGTCCCGGGCAGCCTGTGCCGTACTGCGGAGTCGCGCACAGCTGCACGACAGATCCGCGCACCAAAGCACCTGCGCCACCCCGTTTTTTCGTCCCGGTGAGGCTCGTACCGACGCATCCCGACCCTCCGTGCGGCAGGAGAGGCGGGCGACGCCGCGTGACGGCCTCCCGGCTGAGCCGCGATGGAGTACCCCCGTACCTGTCCTGTGTCGAAAGACCGCTGCCGCCCGGCCTACGTCACTCGGCGGCCGACCGGGCCCGTCCGTGCCGGTTGAAATCCTCCCGGGCCCTGTGACCGTGGTGTCCGGTGATCCCGTTATTCCTACTTTGGAGGCACAGCCATGGGCTTGTACGCCCTTCCCAGACCCGTTGTCCGGCGGAAGATCCGTGCTCTGCTGTTGGCGCTGGTCGCCGGCGTCCTCGGTGTGGCCGCCGTCCTGGTCGCGCCGCCGTCCGCTCAGGCCGCCGAGAGCACGCTCGGCGCCGCGGCGGCGCAGAGCGGCCGCTACTTCGGCGTCGCCATCGCCGCGAACAGGCTGAGCGACTCGACGTACGCGACGATCGCGGCCCGGGAGTTCAACTCGGTGACGGCCGAGAACGAGATGAAGATCGACGCCACCCAACCGCAGCGGGGCCAGTTCAACTTCACCGCCGCCGACCGCGTCTACAACTGGGCGGTGCAGAACGGCAAGCAGGTGCGCGGCCACACCCTGGCCTGGCACTCCCAGCAGCCCGGCTGGATGCAGAGCCTCAGCGGCAGCGCACTGCGCCAGGCGATGATCGACCACATCAACGGCGTGATGGCCCACTACAAGGGCAAGATCGCGCAGTGGGACGTGGTGAACGAGGCCTTCGCCGACGGCAGTTCCGGAGCCCGTCGCGACTCCAACCTGCAGCGCACCGGCAACGACTGGATCGAGGTCGCCTTCCGCGCCGCGCGCGCCGCCGACCCGTCCGCCAAGCTCTGCTACAACGACTACAACGTCGAGGACTGGACCTGGGCCAAGACCCAGGCCATGTACGCCATGGTGCGGGACTTCAAGCAGCGCGGCGTGCCGATCGACTGCGTCGGCTTCCAGTCGCACTTCAACAGCGGCAGCCCCTACAACAGCAACTTCCGTACCACCTTGCAGAACTTCGCCGCCCTCGGTGTCGACGTGGCCGTCACCGAACTCGATATCCAGGGTGCCTCGGCCTCGACCTACGCCAACGTGGTCAACGACTGCCTGGCCGTCCCGCGCTGCCTCGGCATCACCGCCTGGGGTGTGCGCGACAGCGACTCCTGGCGATCGGAGCACACGCCGCTGCTGTTCAACAACGACGGCAGCAAGAAGCCCGCCTACACCGCCGTCCTCAACGCACTCAACGGCGGCTCCACCACACCGCCCGCGGACGGCGGAACGATCAAGGGCGTCGGTTCGGGCCGCTGCCTGGACGTGCCTGGCACCAGCACCGCCGACGGCACCCAGCTCCACCTGTGGGACTGCCACAACGGCACCAACCAGCAGTGGACGTACACCGACGCCGGCGAGCTCAGGGTCTACGGCAACAAGTGCCTGGACGCCGCCGGCACCGGCAACGGCGCCAAGGTCCAGATCTACAGCTGCTGGGGCGGCGACAACCAGAAGTGGCGCCTCAACTCCAACGGATCCATCGTCGGCGTCCAGTCCGGCCTCTGCCTCGACGCCGTCGGGGGCGGCACCGCCAACGGCACCCTGATCCAGCTCTACTCCTGCTCGAACGGAAACAACCAACGGTGGACCCGCGCCTGACAAGGCCTGCACGAAGACATCGTTGATGATCGCGAGGGTCGCCGCCGTGGTGGCGGCGACCCTCGCGATCGGCACGGCCCGGTGGCGGCGTCACAACGGTCCGGTCCCCGTGGAAGTGCAGGAAGGAGTCCTTCTCCTCGGAGTGAACGGTGTTCCTCACAATCCTCAAGTCCGACACGTGCCGCGATGTACAGTGAAGACCGCCCTTGACCTGCACAAAGCAGGCAGGGAGCCGTCTTCCAGGAGTCCAAAGTGCTGCGTACTCTGTTCAAGTCCAAGATCTAGCGTTTGAGTGTTTCCGCAGGTCAGAGCCCTGATTGCGGCGTCCGGGTCAGCAAAAGGTCAGCATCGGGCCGGACGACGTCTGGCTTGCTGACCTGCATCCGCGGCAGGGACCTGCTGCCCCGCCCGGCGCCCTGCTCGGAAGGCTTGATGCGTGGCTCGACAGCTTGCCCGTGGGATGGAGTCCTTTTTCAAGGAGTGCGGTTGTTCCAGGCCGACCCGCTGCTCGCACCCGTACACGATTCGGTTCCGGGATGCTCTCGGCAAGTAGCGTGAGGAGGCCGGCTATGACACGCAGGACGACGCGATCAAGCGCCTGACGCAGATCTACGGTGAGAAAAAGAAGACGGCGCCGTCCGTTGCCGAGGTTCGCCGGGAACTCGGTCAGCAGACGGTCGCGGAATACGCGAAGCAGTGGCGGTCCGGCAGCGCAGGACCCTCTCTGCCGGCCTACCTGCGCCGTAGCAACAGCAACCTGAGCCGCAACTCCACGCCCAAGCCAGCCGCCTCCTGCTCACCGACCCGGCTACCCGCGCCCGAAGGAATCATCTCTGCTGGAGAAGATCACCGCAGACTGCCCGGAGAAGACCGCACTTGCCGATCTCAATACGCGGCTTCGCCGCCCTACGAGTGGATCGCGGCCGTCCGTGCCGTTGCCCTGCCCCACCTGCGCAGTCATTGTCGTGTCAGAACGGGCCGTGGAGGCTGCCCAGTTTGTCGGTCAGTCGCAGGTTCTCGGTGTAGTCGACGGGGCAGGCGATCACAGAGACCGCGTCGTCGTCCAGGGTGCGGCGCAGCACGGGCAGCAGTTGGTCGGCGGTCTCGATCGTGTAGCCGCGGGCGCCGAAACTCTCGGCGTACGTGACCAGATCCGGGTTGGTGAACCGGGTATGGCTGTGGCGGGCCAGTTCGAGTTCCATCTTCCAGGTGATCAGGCCGTATTCCTGGTCCACCAGGACAAGGACGACCAGCGGGACGCGCTCGCGGACTGCGGTCTCCAGTTCCTGGGAGTTCATCAGGAAGGAGCCGTCGCCCATCATCGCCAGCACGCGTCGATCCGGTCTTGCCAGTTTGGCGGCGATGGCGCCCGGTAGCGCGAAGCCCATGGTGGACAGGCCGTTGGAGACCAGGCAGGTGTCCGGTTCGTAGGTCGGGTAGAGGCGGGACATCCACATCTTTCCGGCGCCGGTGTCCGCGAGCACGATGTCCTGGCGGTCCAGGGCCGTGCGGACATCGTGCACCACGCGCTGCGGCACCAGGGGGAAGGCGTCGTTGTCGCGTCCGTACCGGAGTTCCTCGTCGAGCAGTGTGCGGATCTTCGCGCTGCCTCCCGAGTCGAAGGTGAGTCCCTCGGGCAGTGCTGCCGCGAGCGCGTCCAGCGCCTGGGAGGGGTCGCCTTCGACGCCCACGGTGACGGGGTAGTGGGCGTCCACCTCGGCGGGGAACCGGTGCACGTGCAGGATGCGCTTGTCGCTGTTCGGATTGATTTTGGCGGGGTCGAACTCCTGGATCTCGTAGCCCACGCAGATCAGCACGTCGGCTGTGTCGAAGCCGAAGTTGCCGTAGTCGTGGCGCATGAAGCCGACGGCGCCGAGCGCGTTCAGGTGGTCGTCGGGGAAAACGCCCTTGCCGTGGAAGGTGGTCGCCACCGGAACGTTCAGTTGTTCGGCGAAGCGTGCAAGAGCGGCTGACGCGCCGGCTCTGGCGGCGCCGTGGCCTGCCAGCACGATGGGGTGCCGGGCAGCGGTGAGGACCTCCGCCGCCCGCGCGATCTGGGTGAGCGAGGGGGCGTCGGCATGCACCGTGTCGATCTGCAGGGGTGCCAACGGCTCCGCGGGGCGATCGGCTTCGATGTCCTCCGGCACGGCCAGGAACACGGCGCCGGGGCGTTCACTCTGTGCGATCTTGAACGCCTTGCGTGTCATCTCCGGCACCGCGTCCGGACACTCGATACGAGCCGACCACTGGGTGACGGGAGCGAACATTGACACCAGGTCGATGACCTGGTGCGATTCCTTGTGGATACGGCGAAGCGATCCCTGGGCGGCCAGAGCCACCATCGGCGCGCTGTTGGTCATGGCGTCCGCGGTACCGAGCAGCAGATTGATCGCACCGGGCCCCAGCGTGGCCGAACACACCCCCGCCCGACCAGTGAGCCGCCCGTAGATCTCCGCCATGAACGAGGCAGCCTGCTCGTGGCGCACGAGGATGTACCGGATCCCGGAGCCGTTCAGCGCGTCGACGAACCGGATGTTCTCCTCACCGGGAATCCCGAAGACGTACTCCACACCCTCGGCCCGCAGACAACGCACCAGCAGATGCGCGACGTCCTCCACCGCTGCCGAGTTCCGCGACCCGGTGGCACCTTCGATACCCATAGGACGAACGTAGGCACGCCTTGGCTCCGCCGACCAATCATCGGCAGCCAGCCGGGGCAGCCCGTGGCGGGCGTGCGAGCCACGTATGAGCTCGAGTACCGCCGGGTCCGTTCGGAGGTGCTGCGGTAGCGCCTACCGACGCTTGCCCGGACGCTGGATCCGGATGTGAACGCTCCGCCGCCCTTCGTGCGGCAGTAAGTCTGGGAGGACTGTGTGACCGCTTCGTCGCCCGCCACCGACGCACCGCCGGCCCGGTACGACGACCTGCGTGCCCTGGTGATCAACTGCACCCTCAAACGCTCGCCGGGGACGAGTAACACGCAAGGTCTGATCGACCGCAGCACCAACATCATGGACGCGCAGGGAGTCCATGTCGATGTCGTACGGGCCGTGGACCACGACATCGCGACCGGCGTGTGGCCCGACATGCGTGAGCACGGCTGGGAGACGGACGCCTGGCCCGATCTGTACCAGGAGGTCCTGGCGGCCGACATCCTCGTACTGGCCGGCCCTATCTGGCTCGGCGACAACAGCTCCGTGATGAAGCAGGTCGTCGAACGCCTCTACGCCTGCTCCAGCCTGCTCAACGAAGCCGGGCAGTACGCCTATTACGGCCGTGTCGGTGGCTGCCTGATCACCGGCAACGAGGACGGCGTCAAGCACTGCGCCATGAACGTCCTCTACAGCCTGCAGCACCTGGGGTACACCATCCCTCCGCAGGCCGACGCCGGATGGATCGGCGAGGCGGGCCCTGGTCCCTCCTACCTCGATCCCGGCTCGGGCGGCCCGGAGAACGACTTCACCCATCGCAACACCACCTTCATGACCTGGAACCTGCTGCACCTGGCCCGGGCGCTGAAGGACCTGGGTGGCATCCCCGCCTACGGCAACCAGCGCACCGCCTGGGACGCGGGCTGCCGCCGCGACTACGAAAACCCCGAACACCGGTAGGAGAGCAACGGCTGGGGCAGCGCGCCCGTCCGGGAGACAGCGTCTGCCGCTGAGCCCACCGCCTCAATCCGCGCCAGGGCGGGTTGAGCCGCGTCACTCCCCGCACGAGGGACTGGCTGCCGACCAGGCCCCGGCTTCGCGCGGTGATGACAGCCCAGCGCGACGACAGGACGTGACCATGCCACGATTCGCCCGCTGGTACGGATCCGGCCCCCGGCACCTTCTGGTTCCGACAGCCTCGTTCGCCCTCACCGGCTACGCCATGGTGCGCCTGTTCGCCGTCCGGCCCCTGGAGGGGGAGATCTGGCTCGTCGGTGCGGCGATCCTGCACGACCTGATCCTGCTGCCCCTGTACTCGCCGGCCGACCTGTCGGCCCTCTCCGTACTGCGGCATCGCGCCACCGACGCGCCGACGGCGCCGTGGATCAACTACCTCTGCGTCCCCGCCTTCCTGTCAAGCCTGCTCCTGCTGGTCTGGTTTCCCCTCATCCTTCGGCTTGCGGTGCCCTACCCCGGTGACACTGGACTGTCCGACGGCGGCTACCTCGGCCGATGGCCGGCGATCACGGGCGTGCTCTTCGCTGCCTCCGCGCCGGCCTTCGCCCTCAGGCTTCGTCACGCGCCGCCCCTTCGTCCGCTCCGCGAGCCGGTGTATCTGCGGCTGACGGACGGGCGCCGGATCCGGATGCCAGTGCACCGCCGGCACGCGCGGCCCACGGCGGCCGACAAGACCGTGCTGGAGCGCTGCGTCGGCCCCGTCCTCGACGTGGGCTGCGGGCCGGGCCGGTTGTGCAGAGAACTCCTGAGCCAGGGAGTCTTCGCCCTCAGGGGCGACATCGCTCCTCGCGCGGTTGCCCTGACCAGTGTCCTGGGCGGGCTCGCGCTCTGTCGATCGGTCTTCGACCGGCTGCCGGCCGAGAGAGGCTGGCAGACCCTTCTGCTCATCGACGGCGACATCGGCATCGGAGGGTACCCTCGCAGCCTGCTGCACCGCTGCCGCGACCTCATCGCTCCGACAGGGCGTCTCGTCATCGAGGTCGACCCCGACGACGTCGAAGAGCTGTGCACCGTCCGGTTCGAGAACCTCCAAGGCAGGAGCGGACCACCCCTTCCCTGGGCGCAACCGCGGCAAGCGGATGCCGTCGATGACATTGGCTGGACCGTGTCGGTCGATTACATCGCCGTGCCGGACACTTCGGCGCTGCAACTGGCCCGGAAGCAGAGAGCGCAGCCCGCCCCCAAGGGAGGCCAGCTACTTGATCACGGCGAGGAAGCCTTGGGTGCTCCTGGGGGAAACGAGGCGTCCTGTGCCCCCTCATGTACCTGATGTGCCGTCAGGTAAGTCAGCATCTGATCAGCATCAATCCCCGGCCTTTCCGAAATGACTGCCCGAACAGGCGTCAGATTAGCGGCGTCGCAGCAGCCAGGTTCGCACGGAAGCGCAGGCAGAGAGCCTTCTTGCCAGAGTGAGTCGATGTTCCTCACACTCTTCGAGTCCGACGCGTGCCGGGGTACAGTGAGGAACGCCCTTGACCTGCAAAAAGCCGGCAGGGAGCCGTCTTCCAGGAATCCAAAGTGCTGCGTACTCTGTTCAAGTCCAAGATCTAGCATCTGGGTATCTGTGCAGCTCAGAGGCATGGTCAGGCCGCTCGGGTCAGCAAACGGTCAGCATGAGACGGGACTGTGTCCCGGCTTGCTGACCTGTACCCGAAGCGGGCGCCTGCTGCGCCGCCTGGCGCGTCGCTCGGAAGGCTTGGTTCGTGGCTCGTCAGCTCCCTCGTGGGAGGGGGTCCTTCTTCAAGGCATGTGGTTGTTCCAGGCCGACCCGTTGTCCGTGCCCGTACGCGATTCGCTTCAGATATGCGCTCGGTAGGCAGCGTGAGGAGGCTGGCTTCGGGACGCAGGACGATGCGATCGAGCATCTGACGCTGATCTACGCGGAGAAGAAGCGGACGGCGCCTTCCGTTGCCGAGGCCCGCCGAGAGCTGGGTCAGCAGGCGATTGCGGAGTACGCGAAGCAGTGGCGGCCCCGGCAGCGCAGGATGACCGAATACTCCACGGGCTGGCACGTGGACAGCTCCATCGACGTCCACATCGTTCCGCGCCTGGGATCGCGGAAGCTGATTTCCGTCATGCCGATCGTGGTCGAGCGTTTCCTGGATGAACTGGAGGCCGGCGGGGCCGGTCGAGGGAATCAGGTCAACATCTTCCACACCCTCAAGACGATCCTGCGCGACGCCTATGACAAGGGAGCATGGCGGACGGCCCGGTGAAGGGCAGGAAGGAACCGGAACACGTCCGAGGAAAGGTGGTCGTTCCGACCCTCGCATGCGTGAAGCAGGTTCTGACCGTCGCGGGTGACGACCTCGCGCTGGAGATCGTCAGGGTGGCGGGATGCGGCCTGCGGAACGGCGGGGCCCGGGCTGTGAACGTCGACAACGCTTGTGATCAATACACATAGTGCCCGGCCTTCCTCGGACCGGGGACGGACGGACAAAGGGGCGCGAGGCCCCGACCGGTCAGGGTCGGGGCCTCGCGCCGGCCAACCGTGACGGCGCCCTCCGCGAGGAATACGCGCCGCTACTCCGAAGGCACCCGCGTGCGCTCAGCGTTCTGAACCGACAACCGGCCCGGGCCACACGATCGCTCGCTACACTCCCACCGCTCGACAACCGCGCAGGTCAAGACGCGAAGTACTGCTGGAGTATTAGGACTGCCCGAACTTCGCGCACCACCGTCGGACGGTCTCGTGGGAGACGATGACGCCGCGGGCCAAAAGCAGCTCCTCGACCTCGCGGAACGACAGCGGGAAGCGGAAGTACCGCCACACGCAGTGAAGATGATCTCCACCGGGTACCGGTGCCCCCTGTACGGCGGCGGCGCGGACGGCACGAACGAACCTTTCCCGGCGTGACCAACCAGAAGATCATCCCACCCGGCCGGCCAATATGACAGTGCTGCCCGAACGGCCGAGGGCCGTTGCCGCACCGAGCGGCGTGCGGTTGCGGCCTGCCGTGCTGCGGCGAGCGTTTGCCGGACCTGTCGGCCGGCGCCAGGCTGGGAGCATGGTGCGCGCGTCGGCTTCGAACATGCTGACCGGGTGGGCTGTCGAGAGTCCTGGTCCGATCGCGGACGGCCCACTGGTGTCCGTGCGGCGTACCGTGCCCTCGCCGGGGCCCGGTGAGCTGTTGCTGAGGGTCGAGGCGTGCGGCGTCTGCCGCACGGACCTGCACCTTGCCGAAGGCGACCTGCGCCCGCACCGGGCATCGACCGTTCCCGGTCATGAGATCGTCGGCCGCGTGGCCGCCGTCGGCGAGTCCGTCACGGGGTTCCGGGTCGGCGACCGAGCCGGTGGGGCGTGGCTGCGCAGCACCTGCGGCCGATGCCGCTACTGCCGGGCCGGTCGCGAGAACCTCTGCCCGGCCTCCCTCTACACCGGCTGGGACGCGGACGGCGGTTTCGCCGATGTCACCCTGGTTCCGGCGGACTACGCCTACGTGCTCCCGGACGGCCAGGACGCCGTGCTGCTGGCACCGCTGCTGTGTGCCGGGATCATCGGCTACCGGGCTCTGCGCCGCAGCGCCCTGCCACCCGACGGCCGGCTCGGGATCTACGGCTTCGGGGCCTCGGCCCATCTGGCGGCGCAGGTCGCTCTGGCCGAAGGGGCAACCGTGCACGTGCTGACCCGTTCGGCACGGGCCCGTGAACTCGCCCTCGACCTGGGTGCCTCCTCCGTGGGCGGCGCCTACGACCGCCCGCCCGAACCACTGGATTCGGCGATCCTGTTCGCGCCGGTAGGGGATCTGGTGCCCGTGGCGCTGGAGGCACTGGACCGTTCGGGAACGCTCGCCGTGGCGGGCATCCATCTCACCGACATCCCCGTGCTCGATTACCGCCGTCACCTCTTCGAAGAGCGGAATCTGCGCAGCGTCACCTCCAACACCCGGCAGGACGGCCGCGACTTCCTGGACACGGCCGCGCGGATCGGTATGCGGGTCACCGTCAGCCCGTATCCGTTGAGCCGTGCCGACCAGGCTCTGAGGGACCTGGCCGCCGACCGGGTCAGCGGTGCCGCCGTGCTCGTGCCCGGATGACCCGCCGCGACGCACTCCTTGGACGTGCCCCGAGAGGTCGCGGTAGCACTCGCAGCGGTCCGAGGGCGGCGGTTCCGGCGGTCTTGCCCGGCATCCGGATCCGGTGCGAGACTTCGGAACCGCCGTCGCGGGTAAAGGAGTTGGGCTTGTCACCCACGGGAAGATCGTTACGGCCCCTGACCATCCTCTTCGCCCCGGAGAGCGCGTACGGGCCGACGAACAACTGCGTAGGGATCGGGGGTGTCCTGCGCCGCCGGGGGCACCGTGTGGTGTTCGCCGCGGAGGCGTCCTGGAAGGGCCGCCTCGCGCCGCTCGACTTCGAGGAGGACTTGGTCGAGCTGGCCCCGCCGCCCGAACAACCCCAGGACGCGGGCCAGTTCTGGAAAGACTTCATACGCAGCACCGCGCCCGAGTTCCGGAAGCCGACCATCGAGCAGCTGGGCACCTGGATCAAGCCGGTGTGGGAGGAACTGATCTCCGGCGCCCGGTACTGCGAGCCGCAGATGAAGGAGATCATCGACCGGGTCCAGCCGGATGTGATCGTCGAAGACAACGTCGTGTGCTTCCCGGCGTTGACCACAGCGGGCGTTCCTTTCGTGCGAATCGTTTCCTGCAACCCGCTGGAGATGAAGGGCGAGCACGTTCCACCGCCGTTCTCCGGGTATCCGGCCGGGGACCGGAGCGAGTGGGACGAATTCCGCGCCGAGTACGACCACACGCACCGGAGCCTGTGGAGCGACTTCAGCGTCTGGGTGACCGAGCAGGGCGCGCGTCCGCTGCCCGACCTGGAGTTCATTCACGAGGGCGATCTGAACCTGTACGTCTATCCCGAGTCGGCCGACTACACGGACGCCCGTCCGCTGGGACCCACCTGGCACCGGCTGGACTCCTCGGTCCGCGAGACGCAGGAGAGGTTCACGCTGCCGCCCGGCCTGGCCGACGGCGGTGCGCTGATCTATTTCAGCCTCGGCTCGCTCGGCTCAGCCGACGTGGACCTCATGCGCAAGGTCATCGCCTCGCTCGCCCTCACCCCGCACCGCTACATCGTCTCCAAGGGCCCACTGCACGAGGAAATCGAGCTGCCGCCGAACATGTGGGGCAAGGAGTTCCTGCCGCAGCCCCAGATCCTTCCGCTGGTCGACCTCGTCATCACGCACGGCGGCAACAACACGACCACCGAGGCCCTCCACTTCGGCAAACCCATGATCCTGCTGCCGCTGTTCTGGGACCAGTACGACAACGCCCAGCGCATGGCCGAACTGGGTTACGGCGTCCGGCTCGACCCGTACGGCTTCACCGACGCCCAACTCCACGGTGCCATCGGCCGTCTGCTCGGCGATACGACTCTGCGGCGCACCCTCACCGAGGCCGGTGAGACGATCCGGACGCGCGACGGACTGCATACGGCCGCGGATCTGATCGAGCGGGCCGCCACGGGCTGATGCCACCGGCCCTCGGACGAACCGGCCCCCCTGCCCCCGACCACCTGCGCACCGCGTACCGCCGGGCTTCATCGCCCAGGTTGACCCTCACCAAGCCCGACAGCAACCACCCCCTGACGCCAGGGAACGGTCCGATGCCTCACCGGCGTCCCCCGGATCAGGCTGCCCTCAGCTTCAACCGGACTGCTGTGACAGCCCGGTTGCGGGGTCCTTTCACCCCCACCCGGTCTTCAAGCGCCTTGCGGCGCACGGTGCCGTCGAGGATTACGTGCGCTTTCGTACGAGCCGTCACCATCGCCTCGTCGGAACGTTGGGGGTGCCCCCGGCCGGAGGCTGGGGGAGTGTCACCGCATCTCAGGTGGGCCAGGGCGAGCAGAGCCTGACGTCCCACAGTCAGTCGCCGCCATCGGGTCCCGATCTGTCGGCGTCGAGTCGCCAGTTCACGGCTCAGGTAGCGCACGTGCGCGGTGGACAGATCGATCGCCGACGAGTGGACAAGCGCGCGAAGCTCCTGGCAAGGCACGGTGGATCTTGGTCGTGACACCTCCCACCAGGAGCTTCAGCACGTTGCAGAGCCGCCCAACTGACGGACGCCGCCGTCAGGTTGGAAGCAGTTCACTGTGCAGGCTGCGGCTGTTCCGGGCGGGCATTGCCAGGGGTCGAGCACGCCTGAGATCGGCGTGGCCTGGTGGCGTGGGGCACGCGGTCAGCGCGAAGCTGCTGGCATCCAGGGGGCTTGCCGTGCTGTCCGACGCCCGGAACGCCCAGGGACCGACATGACAGGCAGAGGCCTCACCACCGCGGCGGCAACCGCCGCGAGCGCCGGCGCCGATGCTCGCGGAGCACAAGCGGTCAGCGGCGGTAGCAGTACGAATCCGAGGAGGCGTCGCCGCCTTGCAGGCGTATCTGGTGCACGGACAGGCCGAGGAAGTCCGGGCCGTGCGGGAAGAAGCGGCTGTCGACGGAGAGCCCGCCGTGCGCGGTGTCGGCGTCGAGTTTGACCATCCACGGGTCGATGCCCGCGGGATAGAGCTGCGCATCCCAGGCGGCGTACAGGGAGTTCGTCAGGTACACGCGCCGCCCGTCGCGGCTGAGCTCGACCATCTGCGCTCCGCCGGTCAGCGGAGTGTCCGGTTCGGCGGGGTGCGGCTGTCGGCCGACGACGCCGCCGAGACGCACGGACGCGGTCTGCCTGGGATGGAACGGGTCGCTCACGTCGTACTGGAGCAGGTCGCCGGTTCCCCAGGCGGATACGTACAGCCACTGGTCGTCCACCGACAGGTCGATGTCGGTGATGAATGGGGGCACGGCGCCGAACGGCTGCAGCGCCGGGGGCAGGTCCTCCGTCTGCGCGGGCTCGGCCGGGACGGTGAGCACCTTGCGGACGGCGAACTCCTCGCCCTCCCGGTTCCATAGCCACACCGACGCCGACAGGTCCTCCACGTTGACCACGGTGTTGGTGAACCCCCACGTGGCCTCGGGGTCGTGCGCGGGGCGCAGTTCCAGCACCATCTGGTTCTCGTCCCCCAGATCGACGCGCTGCAGGTGCCGGCCGGAGTCCAGCTCCCAGAAGTGCAGTGAGTGGCCGTAGCGGCGATCCAGCAGCAGTTCGGGGACGAGGCCGTCCTCGATCATCGAGGGGGTCCCCCACTCGCTGGTCACAGCGATGTTCTGGCGCAGGTGCCACCAGAGGTCGTAGGCGAGCCGCTGCGGTCCGCGGTCGCTCTCCCAGGCGCGCAGCACTTCGAAGCTTTCGTGGTCCAGCAGCGCGACGCCGCCGGGCCCGTCCGCCCCGTCCGCGCCACCCAGGCAGGACAGGAACATTCCGTCGGGGCCGCAGTGGAGCGTGTGCGGGCGCGAGTATCCGGCCTTGGCGGCCAGCTCCTCGGGCTCGATTACCTTGACCAAGCGCGGACGGGCGGGATCGGGGCCGGTGTCGAGGACGTGCAG
This sequence comes from Streptomyces sp. GDS52, assembly GCF_052246875.1. Lineage (NCBI taxonomy): Bacteria > Bacillati > Actinomycetota > Actinomycetes > Kitasatosporales > Streptomycetaceae > Streptomyces > Streptomyces sp. GDS52. The sequence goes on along the minus strand of NZ_CM125966.1, from coordinate 280,093 downwards.
CCGGGAGGAGCGCAGTCCGGGGACGATGAGGTAGCGCCGCGCAGCGTGATGATGACCGGCATGCGCCAGCGCGCTCGAGCAGGCGTTCCAGCCGAAGTGGTGCAGTTCGTTGCCCAGGTCGGGCAGCTCGGCCTGGGAGGTCACGCGGCCGTATACGGGGGATTCGGGGTCGGTGCCGACGGTGAACAACGCGTCCGCGCGCTGTGCGGCCGGGTCGAAACCGACGACATAGGCGAGCTTCTCCGGGGGTGCGGCGACGGCGTCCGCCGGAGTGCGGTACAAGGTGGGGTCACTGTGCTCGCCGCGGTCGTGAGCATGCTCGGTCGTCGTCATGGCTGCTCCTTACTCCCGAACGGGAGCCTGGAGCCGGGGGACTCCTGGGAGGCAGCCGGTCTCACCCGTTCGAGATCGATATGGAGGTACCGGATATATGCGCCCTGCAGCCAGCGTTTCACAGCCCCGAAGCACTGCCAACGCGACAGCGCGGCGCCGCGGGCCGCCTCAGTGTGCGGCCCGTCTCCGGCACTGCGGGTGTCGATTAATCATCCGGCCTGTTCAGGCGGCATGCATGGCACTCATGCAGGGTGCCGCCGAGCCGGTCTCGTCGGTGGATCTTCAGGTGCGCGATCTGTCCTGGTGCGGTGAGTGGTTCGGGCAGCGGGCGAAGTGGGGCGGCCTGACCCAGGGCCCGGTGCGGCCGATGTCCGTTACAGAACGATGCGAACTTGCGGAGCGCGTGCAGGAGGTGGCTTTGGTTCCAGATCAAGGTGCGGTCCAGCAGCTCGCGCCGGCAGGTCTGGATCCACCGTTCCATGGGGGAGTTCATCCGGGGCATACGGATGCCGCTGGTAACGACCTCCAGCCCGGCGTCGGCGAACACGGCGTCGAAGGCCTGCCTGCACTTTGCGTCCCGGTCGCGGATCAGGAAGCCGACCCTGCCGCCCGCGTCCTGCAGGCCCCTGGGCCGGGCCCCGCCCGTGCTCTGCTGCCGGGTCACTAGGGCACGGCACGCCTCGCCCGCGGCCAGGACGGCCCGGGTCTCCACCTGCTGGTTCCACCGCACGTAGTCCGACCAGACGTACATCGCCGATGGCCCCGGTGCTCGCGGCCCTTCGCGCGGCCGCCGCGCGGGTCGGGCCCGATTCGGCATCCATGGTCTGACCTGCCTCATTACCTCAGTGGTAATCGACCCTTCGTGCGGAACCGGGCAAGGTGGGAGTCACCGTGGCCTGGGCGGCGCACTCCGCCCAGGCCACGGCCCCTGACCAGCTTTTTCGACCTCGACGGAGGCTGATCGGTATGTCCGCCACCACCCTGCTCGGCGCGCTCTCCCGCACCGACCACCCGCAGACCATGCTGCGCCGCTTCCTCGCCCTCGACGCCGTCGTCACCGGTGCCAACGGACTGGTTTACCTGATCGACTCGAAGCCGGTCGGCAGCCTGCTCGGCATCGGGTCCGGTCTGCTGTTCGAACCCGGCTACACCGCCGAGATGACCACCGTCCGCACGCCGGGGCCGATGCCCCAACGCTGGCGTGCCATCGAACGCGCCCACATCCTGTCTCAGCCCTGACCCGGCGCCCACACCCGCACCCACGCGGTGATGCTCCGCCTCGCCCTCCGCGACCGCGACGCGTTCGAAGTCCTCGGCCAGTTCGTGCGGCTGATGGTCGCGGCCCCCGGCTCCGCGGCGGGCCAGTACCCGACCGGCAACACCGGCCGCACCCGCGTAGGGCTCACCACCCCCATGCCCATCCCCGACGACCTTGCCGCGCTCCTGCGGGACGCGGGGGTTGTCCTGGGGGCATAGCGCCCTTCAAAGAACCTTCGTTCTGCCAGGGGCGGCCAGGGCCGCGGTCGGCGAGGGTCTTGACCTCCAGCTCGGCGCGGAGCTGGAGGACGAGCGTGATGCGTGGGGTGTGGTACTTCGGGGTGACCTTGCCACTGCGGGCGTGGCAGATGCTGCCGGAGTCCGCTACCGACTGGTGACATCGAGTTCGGCGTACATGCCTGCGAGGTAGTGGCCGGGGAAGTTGCACACCAGCTCGTAACGCCCGGGAGGCAGGGGCAGCCTGGTCCAGGCGATCGCGCCGGGGGCGATGCCGTCACCGGCGCCTGCCGCGCAGCCGCGGGACGCCTCGCCCAGGCTGCCCGCCTCGTTGACCTTCCCGTCAGGACCGGTGGGGCGCTCCCCAGCGCCGTGGCCTGAGGGCAGTGGCAGGATCACCACCTCGTGCGCGAGGGAGCCGGTGTTGAACACCCGCAGCGAGATCACGCCCGCGGGGACCGTGGACGGTTGGAGCGCCAGGCGCATCATGCGCATGCCGTACCCGCCAGGACCGCCGCTCATCATGCCCGTTCCCATGTCGCCGGCAGTCACGTCCACCACATGGCCGGGCAGGCCGGGCGCGCTGCACCGTGCACCAGGCGCCCGCCAGGCCGCCGTGGGAGTCGCACTGCGGAAAGCGCCGGTGGCGGCCAGCAGCACCGTGGTGGCGATGCCGAGCACCAGCGCGGCGATCGCCCCGCCGATGGCCGGCCACATCCCGCGTCGGCGGTCTGCGCTCACCGGTGCTCCCGCAGCAGTGTGAGCCGTTGTTTGTACTCGTCTTCGTCGATCTCCCCGCGGGCGAACCGTTCGGCGAGCAGGTCCTCGGCCCGTTTGCTTCCCCATCCCGGCTCGCCGGTGGAGTAGGGCCTTCCGGACTGGCGGTCGTGGTGGGTGCCGGTGAGGTACCGGACGAGCGCGACGATGCCGGCGATCACCAGCGCCCAGAACAGCACCATGAACACGGCCATGAAGAACCAGCCGCCCCAGCCCCAGCCACCGTCGTGCCACATCATGACGATCACCTTCCAGGCGTGCCCGTACATCTTCCATCGTGCGCCCGCAGCGGGCCTTGCGCAGGGGCCGCTGCGGGCGAGTCGGCCGGCAGCGGCACGGGCGGCGTCAGTTGCCCGGCGCGGGCCGGGTACCAGCGCCGGCGGGGGGAGGCCGAGGCATTTGCCCAGGCCCCCGCTCGGGAGGGTCGTTGCTCAACGGCGTTGCCGTGTCCCGGTCATCCGCGGGTCGCGCCTGGCCGCAGGTCGAGCTTGCGCAGCAGTTGGGCGTTGAGGGCGACGACGATGGTGGACAGCGACATGAGGACGGCGCCGACCGACATGGGAAGGACGAACCCGATCGGGGCCAGGACGCCGGCGGCGAGTGGTACGGAGAGCAGGTTGTAGCCGGTGGCCCACCACAGGTTCTGCTTCATCTTGCGGTAGCTGGCCTGCGACAGGTCGATCACCGACAGGACGGAGCGGGGGTCGTCGCTGGCCAGGATGACCCCGGCGGAGGCGATGGCCACGTCGGTGCCGGCGCCGATGGCGATGCCGATGTCGGCCTGGGCCAGTGCGGGGGCATCGTTGACGCCGTCGCCCACCATGGCCACCGTTTTGCCCTCGACCTGCAGCGCTTTGACGGTGGCTGCCTTGTCCTCGGGCCGGACGCCGGCGAACACCCGGTCGATGCCGAGGTGGTCGCCGACCGATTCCGCGACCGCTCGGGCGTCGCCGGTGATCATGATGACCTCGATGCCTCGCCGGTGCAGCGCGTCGACGGCCTGGCGGGATTCCAGCCGGATCTCGTCGGCCAGTTTCAGGGCTCCGATCACCACACCGTCACGCAGTACGTGCAGGATGATGGCGCCCTCTTCCCGCCACTGCTCGACTGCCCCGAGCTCCTGCTGGTGCTCCTCGTCCAGCAGCAGCGGGCCGCCGACCCTGACCGTCCGGCCGTCGACGATGGCGGTGACGCCGAGGGCCGGTTCCGAGGTGAAGCCGTTCGCCTGAGGGATGTCGAGGTTGCGCTCGCGGGCCGCACGGACGATGGCCTTGGCCAGTGGGTGTTCGCTGTCGGTTTCGGCCGCGGCGGCCAACACGAGCACTTCGTCGCCGGCGAGTCCAGAGGCTGGTTCGACGGCGATGACGGTCGGCTCGCCCTTGGTGAGGGTGCCCGTCTTGTCGAACAGGACCGCGGTGGCGGTGCGCATGCTCTCCAACGCGAGCCGGTCCTTGACGAGGACTCCGCCGCGGGCGGCGCGTTCGGTGGCGATGGACACCACCAGCGGTATCGCAAGGCCGAGTGCGTGCGGGCAAGCGATCACGAGCACCGTGATCGTGCGGGTGACTGCGTCATCCGATCGGTCGAGCAGCAGGGCCCACACCAGGACCGTGATGACAGCCGCGCCGAGGGCGAACCAGAACAGCCACCCCGCGGCGACGTCGGCCAGCCGCTGCGCGCGTGAAGACGAGTTCTGCGCCTCGGTCACCAGGCGCCTGATACCGGCGAGCGCGGTGTCCTCGCCGGTGGCGGTGACCTCGACCCGCAGGCCGGAGTCGCTGGCGACGGTGCCGGCCACCACGTGGTCGCCGACGCCGCGGCGTACCGTCCGGGACTCACCGGTGACCATCGACTCGTCCATCTCGGCCGCACCGTCAACGATCCGGCCGTCCGCGGGGACGCTGCCACCGGGCCGGATCAGGACGGTGTCGCCCACCCGCAGCTCACCCGGATGCACGGTGACGACCTGGTCGCCGTCGAGCCGTTCGGCCTCGTCGGGCAGCAGCGCGGCCAGGGAGTCCAGGGCCGAGGTCGTCTGGGCGAGCGAGCGCATCTCGATCCAGTGCCCGAGCAGCATGATGACGACAAGCAGGGCCAGCTCCCACCAGAAGTCCAGGTGGTGACCGAGGATGCTCAGGCTGGCGCCCCAGGAGGCGACGAACGCCACCGTGATGGCCAGCGAGATCAGCAGCATCATTCCCGGCCGACGGGACCGTGTCTCGGACACCGCACCGGTGAGGAACGGCCGACCGCCCCACAGGTACATCACGGTGCCCAGCAGCGGCGAAATCCAGGTCACCCAGTCGGCCTGCGGCAGCCGGTAGCCCAGCAGTGAGGCGAACATGCCGGAGAACGCCACGACGGGCACGGCCAGCACCAGCATCGTCCAGAACAGCCGCCGGAACTGCCCTGCATGATCACCGTGGGCGCCGTCACCCGAGTGGTGCGCATGGCCCGCGTGGCCGGCGTGATCGGACCCGTGGTGCCCGTCGTGCTCGGTCATGCCATGCTCCGCGTGCCCGGCGTGGGCAGCGTGATCGGCCGCCGGCGCGTCGTCGAGGAGCGCGTGCTGAGCGTCGTGGTGGTGCTCGTGACTCGTCATGATCGTTTCTCTTCTCCCCTGGTGCTCAGTTGCCGCCGGAGACAGTAGAGGAAGGCCGGGGCGCACAGCGCCCGTATCAGCGGAGCGGTACGTCCCGGCACGGGAGGGAATTCGTGCTGCCGGGCCCGGAAGTCCGGCAGACCACTCAGACGCGGCCGACGAGTTCGTAGCCGACCTCGTCGACGGCAGCGCGCACGGTCCCCTCGTCGAGCGGGGCGGCGGACGTGACGGTCACCTCGCCGGTCTTGGCGACGGCCTGGACCGCGGTCACGCCCTCCAGGGTCGATATCTCCTTCGAGACCGCGCCCTCGCAGTGGCCGCAGGTCATACCGGACACCTTGTAGACGGTGGTGACATCAGCGCCCTGGACGGTGATCGTGTCGTCGGAGCCGCGGGAACCGGTGCCGCAGCAGGAGCCGGAGTTCGTCTCGGTGGTCAAGGCTCCTCCCTCGAAGTGCGGATGCGTGGGGCGTCGACGGGAGAGGCGTGGTTGCCGGCCCCTCTCGACCCACGGCAACAGTATACCCCCTGGGGGTATCCCCTCGGTGTGGTGCTGTCAGAAGCAGGGCAGGCAGGCATGCGGGCCGACCGCCCCGGCCTTCCCTTTCGGCGAACCTTCGCGATCACCGCGAGCGGTGTGGGCAGAGACCGTTCGGGCTGCCACTGGGCTAAGCCACCAAGGGGACCGGGGGCTTCACCGTCGATGCCCCCGGTACCTACTTCTTCCACCCGCATGTCGGCGTCCAGCGCGGCCGGGGCCTGCACGCACCCCTGACCGTCGAGGACCCCAAGGAGGCCCTCGCCTACGACGACGAATGAGTTGCCCTCCTCGACGACCGGATCGACGGCGTCACCGGCGCCCCCGACGAGGTCTTCGTCGAGATCAGGCACGGCATGGACGAGACGCACACGGGCGGACACGCGGCCCCGGCGGCAGCTCGCCGTCCGGCGGTATGGGGCATGGCGACAGCGGGCGCGTCTTCCGTACGGTCTCGGAGCCGGACATCCACTACCGGCGCAGTCCCGCCTCCAGCACGGGTCCGCGTTCATCCCGATGGGGGTGCCCCGGGTGGGCGAAGTCGAGACCGGGGGCCGAAGGCGGGGGACCGGCTGCCTGATCTGCCGCGCGGCCTCCGGTCGAGAACGACCGGACCGGGATATCACCTATTGCCGGGCGGGGCCGCCTCACCTCTGGCCGGGCGGGCGTCTCGCCCCGGTCACCCGCGGCCGGGAGGACCCGCTCACCGTCCACCGGCTCGGTGCGCAGAGCCGGTGGCCACACGTCTCCCACGGCCTGGTTCGCCCCGACGGATACTTCGGGTACGTGGCACGGGGTGTGCAGGTGGAAGGGCCTGCGCGCTCATCTCGACCGCTGGTACCCCACCTGAGAACGGACTGTGCCGGGCCGCTGGCGCCGAGCCGGGTCGGACCACGGGTGGGTGGGTCAAGCGCGCGCCGGTGGCACCGCCATGGATCCGGTGGCGCCACCCGCCCGATCGGTTCGCCCCTCGTTCCGCACCCGCCATCCGTGCCGGGTGAGGCCGCGCGGTTTGTAGACCGAGAGGGCCGTGGTCGTGAGCAGCACCGCCACGGCCGCAGCGGCGTCGAACACGAGTGGGGACCTCATGTGGCTGAGGTCGCCGCCGGACAGGTTCGCCCGCGCCGCGGCGCCCGCCATGTGGTCGACCACCTGCATGTGCAGCAGGAGCAGGAACGTGGCCACGACGGTCAGTACGAGCTTCGCCAGCACCCAGTAGTGGCGCAGCAGCCCCCACGGCGTACCCAGCGACTGGACGAGCCCGGTCAGCAGTGAGGCGAGCGCCAGGGGAACGATCACGTACCAGCCGGTCAGTTCCATGGCGAGGTATGCCCCACGGACCCGCTGGGCGTCCTGGCCGGTCAGGCCGGCGACGGCCAGCACCAGGAAGGCGGCGACCGAGCCGAGCCAGCCGACCGAGGACGCGATGTGCGCGGTGAGGGCGATTTTGCGCAGGGCGGGCGGCATCGCCATCAGCCGCTACCGCCGTGCATACCGGGCCCCATGCCGCTGCCGGTGAGGTGCAGGGCGAGGAGCAGGGCGATCACTGCCAGGGCGACAGCCCCGGAGACCTTCACCCAGCGTGGGGTGCCGGGTGGTGCCGCGCGGCTGCTCCGCGCACCTGGAGTGGGCTGTGTCTCTTCTTCCATGTCGACAAGATTTATCGATACACAGTGTCTGCGTCAAGTCACTATGTATGGACACCGTCGTCACGTACACTGCTGGGGTGCCGAAGCTGTGGAACGAGACGATCGAAGAGCATCGCCGCGCCGTACGCGACACGGTGCTGGAGACCACGGCCGAACTCGTGGCCGAGCAGGGGCTGCGGGGCGTGACGATGTCGCGGATCGCCGAGCGCAGCGGCATCGGACGGGCCACGTTGTACAAGTACTTCCCGGACGTCGAGTCGATCATGGCTGCATGGCATGAACGCCAGATCGCCGGCCACCTCGACGAACTCGCCGACCTCAGGGGCCGCTCCGACACCCCTGGCGCACGGCTGGCGGCGGTGCTGGAACGCTACGCGTTCATCCAGCAGCAGCGGCACGGCCACGGGGCGGAACTCTCGGCACTCCTGCATCGCGGGGGCCATGCGGCCCACGCCGAGCAGCATCTGCGCCACTTCGTCAGGGGCCTGCTGGCCGAGGGAGTCCAGGCGGGCGAGGTCCGGGACGATGTCACGCCGGACGAGCTGACGGGGTACTGCCTGCACGCACTGGCCGGGGCGGGAGAGCTGCCGTCCAAGGCCGCGGTACGGCGACTCGTAGCTGTCACCCTGACGGGTCTGCGTCCTCAGGGCTGACGCTCGCTCGGCGCCTCTGCGCAGGTGATCTCGTCACGCGGGTTAAGGTCCGGGCGCCGCCGCCCCGGCAAGGGCCTGGCGCAGGGCGATCTCGTCCGGCACGCCGGACACGGTGCCGTCGGCGTTCCGGTACAGACGGCACGACAGGCTGGGCGCGGCACCGGGTGGCGCGAACGGGTCGGTGCCGTCGACCAGGATCGTCGGAGACCCGTACATGCCCAGCCGGGCGGCCTCCGCCTCATCGGACACCTCGAGCAGCTCCACCCGAGCTGCTCGTCCGCCCAGCGCGGCGGTCACCCGCTCCAGCGCGGGTCGTGCGTTCGGGCAGTCCGCCACCGTGAGTACCGTGATCCGCATCCGCCTCGTCCTCCCGGCCCACTGCTCGATCTCCACACCCGACGGTAGACCTTCCAGTGCACAGGAAGGTCCCAGTGCACAGGAAGGTCAAGGGCCGGCCTGGAGATATGCGCACCGGCGACCTCGCTGCCCGCACCGGGCTGACGACCAAGACCATTCGCTTCCACGGGGACAGTGGTCTATTGCCTGCGCCACCCCGCACCCCGGGCGGCTACCGTGGCTGCCCCGACCACACCGTCACCCGGTTCTCGTTCGTCCGCGACGCCGGCGCGCGGGCCTCACACTCGCCGAGATCCGCTCGATCCTCGCCCAGCGCGACGACGGCCATGCACCCTGAACCCACGTCACCGAACTGATCCCCGCACACCTGGACGACATCGACCGGCACCTGGCCGAACTCGTCACCACCCGCGAAGCGCTGCGCGCCCTCGTGGGCCGCGCCGCGACCACCGGCCCGGCCACCTGCGGCGCAGACGACATCTGGCTCAGCCGGTGCCGGACCTTGTACGGCCCACCTCTCCCGACGGGTCCGCCACGGCTTCGGTAGGGTCGAGGGCGGAGGTGCCACATGGACGCGAGCAGACGACTGCGAGCAGGCGGTGCCCTGGTGCACCTCCTGCTGGTTGTCGTGCTCGCACTCGGTGTCTTCGTCATGCACACCCTGGGGCATCCGGAAGATGCCTCAGGCTCTGGGATGAGTGGCGTCGGCCACACCACCGCCGCGGAATCGGCGCACATCGACGTGCCGGCCCCAGCAGTGGAGCACGACTCCGCCGAGAGCAGTCCGTCATCGGGGCTGCCGCCGCACGCTTCAAGCGCCATCGCGAGCCCGCCGCAGTCGGTGGACCCCCATCCCGCGGGGATGGGGATGGACATGACCGCGCTCTGCGTGGCAGTCCTCGGCACCTGGGCGTTCGCCGCTCTGCTGTACGCAGCGCTGATCGGCCGCATTGACTGGGCAGTCGGCCTTCCCGGGCGGGCCGTAGCGCCGGCGCGGCCCGATCCGCTGCTGCCCAGAACAGTCCTCGCTCAGTTGTCGGTCCTGCGGATATAGGCCCCCGGGTCACGCGGGCGTATCAGTGCGCTCGCGTTCCCGCTCGTGCCACGAAATCCGCAAACCTGACCGACCATACGAGGTGTCTTTCACATGATCGTCTACAAGCGTGCCCTCGGCCGCTCGAACCGCCGCCGGGTCGCGCTCGTCAGCGTCGTCGCGGCGGGAGGACTGCTGCTCACCGCCTGCGGCGGAAACGACACGAAGGGCGCGGACCGCGGAGGCGAGAGCTCCGTGTCCGCCACCCAGAACGCCCGGAACGCGGGCGAGAACCCGGCGCCGGGCGCCTTCAACGACGCCGACGTCATGTTCGCGCAGATGATGATCCCCCACCACGAGCAGGCCCTGGAGATGGCGAAGCTCGCGGACGGCCGTGCCTCCGACGCGGAGATCAAGACTCTGGCCGAGGAGATCGAGAAGGCCCAGGATCCTGAGATCCAGACCATGAAGTCCTGGCTCAAGGCGTGGGGCAAGCCGGAGTCGGCCGAAGAGAGCATGCCCGGAATGGACCATGGTTCCGGCGGGATGGACCACTCGGGGATGGCCGGGATGATGTCCGACGAGGACATGGAGAAGCTCAAGGCGGCCAAGGACACCGAGTTCGACCGGATGTTCGCCCAGCTGATGATCGACCACCACAAGGGTGCGGTCGAGATGGCTGAGGACGAGCAGGCGGACGGCAGGAACGCCACAGCGAAGAAGCTCGCCGGTGACGTGGTGAAGAACCAGTCCGTCGAGATCGAGCAGTTGCAGAAGATCCTCGACAGGCTCTGATCCTGATCCGACCCACACCCCGCGGATGCCGTCGCGAGTCCCACCGAGGCCGTGACGGCATCCGCCCCTCCCACCTGGCCCGGTGCGTCCTTCCGCCTGGCCTGCACGAACTTGACAGGACACCATGAGGAAGCAGTACTTCACCATCGCCGCTTCTGCGGCCCTCGCGCTCACCCTGACGGCCTGTTCCGGGGACGGCGGCGGCTCCGGAGAGGCTCAGACATCGCCCTCTTCGACGGTCAGCCACATCCACGGAGTCGGCATCGACCCCGCCGACGACCGGCTGTACGTCGCCACCCACGAAGGCGTCTTCACACCGGACGAGAACAACGAGCCGCAGCGGGTCGGCGACAGCCGCGACGATTACATGGGCTTCACGGTCGCCAAGGCCAAGACGTTCCTGGCCAGCGGACACCCGGCGCCCGATGCCGAGGGCCCCGCGAACAAGGGACTGGTCGAGAGCACCGACGCAGGCAAGACGTGGAAGACCAAGTCGTTGTCCGGCGAGGTCGACTTCCACGCGCTCGAGTACGCCGACGGCACCATCTACGGCTACGACAGCACGAACGGCAAGGTGCGGGTCAGTAAGGACGGCGTGAAGTGGCAGGATCGCGCGACACTGTCGGCCCTCGACATCGCCGTCAACCCCGATGACACGCAGATGCTTCTTGCCACCACCGAAGCGGGCGTGGCGAAGAGCACCGACGGCGGCAAGACCTTTGCCGACGGTGCCGAGCCAGTGCTCTACTTCGTCTCCTGGGGCGCGCCGGACACGTTGTACGGAATCGACGGCTCGGGAGCGCTCCATCGCAGCGCGGACTCCGGGGACACCTGGAAGAAACTGGGTACAGCCCCCGGTGGCCAGCCGCAGGCGCTGACCGCGGTCGACGCCGAGCGAGTCCTGGTGGCCACACAGGACGGCGTCTACGAGTCGAAGAACGGTGGCAAGACCTTCACCAAGCGAATGGACGTCACGTCGACGGGCGGTCACTGACCATAGCGATCTTGATTGCCGTGTCGACCTGACTGCTGAGCGTGCCCCGTTTCGACAGCAGCGAGACAGGTCAGCAGCCAGAGTGAAGTGCTGCACGCGGGTGCTGCGGCGCCCGCGTGCAGCCTGGGTATGCGACAAACCTTCCAAGTCGCCCAGAACCTGGCCGTGCTGCGCGGCACAGTCCGCACCTGGCTCAGAGAAGGGCCGAGCGTCACACCCCTGAGCAGCGGGGGTTGATTGCAGGGAGCTCATCAGCGCGATGACAGCTGGAACTTCGGCCTCGTCTCCGGCACCGCGTACCGCCGATGAGTCCCATGAACCCCGACACCCTCGCGCTGAGCATGACAGTTGACGGGCATCGGCTTGCTCTGCGTCACCCTCCTGATGCGCCTGCGCAAGGAGATCGACGGCACCGAGCCGGGCACCGTCGTCCACGTCATCGCCACCGACCCTGCCGACCCGCTCGACCTGCCCGCTTGGTGTTACAAGACCGGCCACGACTACCTCGGCCCCGTTCCCGACCATGACCGGGACGTCTACGCCCTCCGCTTCACCGCCAAGCCGACGGGGACCCGACCCCATGCCCCCTGGCACCAGTCGCTGAACACAAGAATTTGGCAGGGGGGAGTGTCTAAACAACGGCGGATCTGCTGATCAAGGAAGAGACGCCAAGTGAGCGAGACGACGATCGAGCATGAGTCCGTGAAGGAGCCGGTCGGTGGTGCGATGCCGTCGGCTGCGTCGGACGAGCAACTCGTCGCGATGCTGGTCGACCGGGCCCGCAGTGAGGGGCTGCAGCCGACCGGCGAGGGCGGACTGTCCCTGCAGGGGGCAACCCCCAGCAGATGCTGACCAAGCGGGTGCTGGAGTCGGCCCTGGAGGGTGAGATCACCGATCACCTCGGCTACGAGAAGCACGATCCGGCGGGGAAGAACAACGGCAGCAGCCGCAACGGCACCCGGGCGAAGACCGTGCTGACTGGCGTCGGCTCGGTCGAGGTCAAGGTGCCCCGGGACACCGCCGGCAGCTTCGAGCCGCAGATCGTCAAGAAGCGGCAGCGGCGCCTGACCGGGGTGGATGAAATGGTGCTGTCCCTGTCCGCGAAGGGACTCACGCACGGCGAGATATCGGCTCATCTCGCCGAGGTGTACGGCGCCGAGGTGTCCAAGCAGACCATCTCCACCATCACCGACAAGGTCATGGACGGCATGGCCGAGTGGCAGAACGGGCCGCTGGAAACCACCCTTGAGCACGGCGAGGAAGCTTCGGGTGCTCCCGGGGGGAAGCGAGTCGTCCTGTGCCCCCTCATGTGCCTGATGTGTCGTCAGGTAAGTCAGCATCTGATCAGCATCAGTCCCCGCACATTCCGAGACGGTTGTCCGAACAGGCGATTGGCCGGCGGCGTCACAGCAGCCTGGCTCGCACGGAAGCGCAGGCCGGGAGCCATCTCTCCGGAGTGAACCGATGTTCTTCGAGATCTTCGAGTCCGACGCGCGCCAGTGTAGAGTGAAGAACGCCCTTGACCTGCAGAAAGCTGGCAGGGAGCCGTCTTCCAGGAGTCCCAAATGCTGCGTACTCTGTTCAAGGCCAAGATCTAGCATGCGGGCGTTTGTGCGGTTCAGAGGCGTAGCGGGGCCGCTCAGGTCAGCAAATGGTCAGCATCGGGTGCGAGGGCGTCCTGGCTTGCTGACCTGGTGACCGCCGCGGCGCGGTGCCTGGAAGCGCAGATGCCCGGCTCCCGCTCGGAAGGTGCGTCACGTGGCTCGTCAGCTCGCCCGCGGTATGGGGTCGTTCTTCAAGGACTGCGGCTGTGCCAGGTCGGCCCGGTGCCCGCATCCGTACACGATCCGTTTCCGCAACGGTCTGGGGAAGCAGGTTGAGGAGGGCGGGTTCGGCACGCAGGATGACGCGATTGAACGCTTGACGCAGGTCTATGCGGAGAAGAAGTGCACGGTGACCGTGTGCCGGGGGTGTTGCTGCGGCACGGCCAAGGTTCCCGGCACCGATCACTCCGCCCAACTCGCCATGCCCAGGGCCGAACTGGGGGCGGTGGCCCAGGTCCGGGCGGTGAACTGTCTCGACGCGTGCGAGCAGGCCAACGTCATCGTCGTACAGCCGTCTTCGCCCGGGCGGGCCGCAGGCGGGCGGCCGGTCTCGCTGGGCCTGGTCAACGACCCTGACGTGACGGGCGACATCGTGGCGTGGGTGCGTTCCGGCGGGCCGGGCCTCGCCGAACCGCCGGACGTTGTAGGCCTGTACGAGTTCGGCCCGTCCCGACGCGTACGACGGACCGTCGAGGGCTGAGAAGCACACGGCTGTCGTTGTCAGTGGATCGCGCCCAGAGCGATCACGGCCGCTGGAGACCCGCAGTCGCGTTGCGCCGGCCGGCCAGGCGGTATGTCAGCAGCCGTGGGAGTGTGAGAACTGGGCGGCGAACGCGGACGTCCGCCGCTCGGGCGGGGCCAAGCGGTGGATGAGCACGCGTGTGTGCTCCGCCGCAAGGGTGCCGCCTCTTCGGCGTGCGCGGTGCCTGGTGGGCGGAGCCAGAGTTCGGAACGACAACAGGGGCTCCGTTGAGATTGGACAGCCCGGGATCGGGGATGGTCCGGCCGCGGGCGATCCCCCAGTCCGGCAGGGCCGGGAACCTGCTCGGCCTCGTCCTTCGTGCGGGGGCGAGCACGACGTGATTGGTCTCCAACGCTTCTTCCCCGAGGCTGTGGATGCACTTCGAGTACCACGACGCCAACCACTGTTGGAAGCGGTTTTCTCCAATGCGATATGTGGAGGGAGCCCATCGGGGACCCACACCAAGCCCTGGGCGGTCAGTACTGGGGATCCGCCCGGCGTCCCACGCGCTCCCGGGCAGGACTTCGCTCCGGAAGCCGGCTATGTCGGCTCAATCGATGTCACGCATGCCGAGGCGCAGGTGCTCGATGTGGTGGACGGCCTGGTCGAGGAGCGCGGCGACGTGGTTGTCGTAGAGGGTGTGGACGATGCGGCGCCCGTCGCGCCGGCCGGTGTCCAGGCCCAGGGTGCTCAGCAGGCGCAGCTGGTGGGAGACGGCGGACTGTTCCATGCCGACGGCGGCGGCGAGGTCGCCGACGGAGCATGGCGCGTGCCGCAGGGTGGTGAGGATCAGTAGCCGGGAGGGGGCGGCCAGGGCCTGGATCGTGGCAGCGACGGACGTCGCGGTGGTTTCATCAAGGCGGGCGGCCGCGATGATGCCGCGGCCGCCCGTGGCTCGCAGGGATTCACCGGCGTGCACGGGCCCGTGCCTCTCGGGGCGGCGAAACCGATCCACACGGCGCGGGCTCCGGCACGGCGGCCGGCGGTGGAGGGCTGGACGACGATGATGCTGCCCTGGTCGCAGGGGCCAGGGCAGTCCATCGTGCGGACGGCGAGCTGCCGGCCCGAGCCGACGGCTGCGGCGCGTAGCCGGTCGAGTTGTCAGTTGTGGTCGGTGTCAGGGTGCTTGCGCGGGTTGCCGCTGCAGATCCACTTGCCGGTCGGTGCGCCAGCCAATGCCAGGTGCGAGCCGACGTAGGGGTAGGTGGCCACCGGCTTGCGGGTGTGCCGTTCTTGGCAGCGAACGGCCCCGTGCGCTGCCACGGCCAGACGCCTCCCCTGCCGCATCCAGGCCAGGTCGGTGACGGTTGACGCGGCGGACTCGGTCCGCCACAACTCGGCGCCGTCCGTGTCCAGGGCGAGCGCGTGGCGGCCGGAGGCGACCGCCACCCGTTCGTGATCGGCCCACGCTGCTGCTGCCGACCAGGCACCGGACTCGCGCACGGTCGTATGCCCGTCCTTGCGCCACAAGAGATTACCCCATCGGGCCGGAGACCGTCAAGTTACCTGCACCCGCGGCGAGTTCGGTACGCAGCGCCCCGTCGGGCAGGTCGAGTGCCCGCATCTCGGCACCCATCGAGGCGTCGAGCACCTTGACGGTGCCCTCGGCGCCGGCGGCCAGGTCGTCGCGCGCTGTGAGTGTCACCGGGGCGTCGTCGGTGGTGATGCGGGCCATCGAGCCGTCGCTGTCTGAGGAACCGCGGGCCGGGGCGCATCATCACCGGCCGCTCCGGTGCCGGATGAACGGTCGTCTCCGTGTCTGTTTCGCCCGTGTCGTTGGAGGAGCCGTTGCCCCTTCCGTTGCCGGGTTGGACGGCGTTCGGGCTCTCATCGGAGCCCGCACGAGCTGTACCCGCACTGCGTGCGCACGTCCACCGACGGCGGACGGGTCCACGTGCACGCGGACAGCTTCGCATCGTTGCCGTAGGCGCACCCCACCGACGCCGCCGTCCCGATGCGGACCACGTGTTGGTCCAGCGTGCCAGGGCCGCGCCGACGGGCGGTGACTCCCTCGCCATCGACGCGTACGCGTTCGCCGAGGGGCTCGTCGCGGCAGACCCCGCGCGCGCCCACACGTCCCGTCACCGACCCACGGGATCACCGTCGGCACCGTCGTTCCGGGCGCGTAGTGTCAGGTGGCCGCCGTGATGCAGCGGTGTGCTCAGCCGCGGACGCGCCGCCTCGTGGCCGGTCTCCGCGTCGAAGATGTGCACCTCGCCGTGGCCGCCCCGGGTGACGGCGATCCAGTCGGAGCCCGGTGAGGCGGCCACCGCGCGACGTTGGACGCCCTCCCAGGGGGTGCCGCCGCGACGTGGAGCACCGTCCATACCGGGCAGGAGGCAGCGGCGGGCGGCGCCGTCGGCGCCGAGCAGGACCAACTCGTCGCCGTCGGGATGGACACGGGTGAAGGCGGTGTGGCGCCGGGCGAGGGCCAGCCGGAAGACGAGCCCGGCACCGAGGTCCGTGAGCAGCGTCCGGCCGGTTCCCAGCTCGTGGTGCCATGCCTGGTTGGTCCACTCCGGCCAGCGCAGCGGGTCCGGGTCACCGCCGCGCAGCGTGGTCCACAGTGCCTGACGCCGGGTGTCGAGCCGGAGGTACCAGCCCCGGGCGGGCGATCCCCACGGAATGACCGCCTCGGCAGCGAGGATGTCGCCCTTTCTGCGGGCCCGGTGCACTCCCTGGCTCGTGGCCGCGAACACCTGCTCCGAGCCGGGTGCCTGTGCGTCCCCGTGTCCGTCGTCCGGCAGCGGCAGGAGCGCGTGAGGCGTGACCAGGGGACAGCCAGGCGGAGCCGCGAGGAGGTCGGCGAACCGGTGGACGGCCAGCGCCCCGGGCTCCCGGTGCCGCAGTACGACCAGAGGGTCGGTCTCGCCCAGCACGGTTACGCCCGGTTCGCCGACGCGCGTCCGCACCCGTGCGGCCTCTCCGGTGGCCAGGTCGAGGACCGTCAGCAGGTCCGACCACGGTTCGCTGTTCTTGCCGAGGCCGGTGGTGACGGCCAGTCGGCGGCCGGACGGGTCGCAGGCGAGGTGCTCGGCCGGCACGGCGACCGGAACCGCGCGTTCCACGAGTTCCTCGGCGTAGGGGTTGAGCACCAGCAGTTCCCCGCGGCGGTCGTCGACGCAGGCCACCCGCCCACCCGGCAGCGCCAGGAATCCGGCGTGCTCCGAAAGGTGACGGCCGGTGAGGCGTCCTGCTACGGCACCGTCGGGCACGGTCAGCAGGTGTACGGCTCCGGCCACATGGTCGGAGACGAGCAGGGCGGGTGTGGCAGCGGGCATGAGTCCTCCAGAAACCGATCTAGTGAAAACGATTATCATGTATCTTCAGTGCGTTTCCGGTACCTGAAAAAGAAGCGAGGGCATCGATGCTGCGCTCACCGTCGAGATTCGTTCGCAGTTGGCTCACCGCAGCGGCGGTGGGTTCGCTCCTGGTCGGCTGCGGCTCGTCCTCCGAAGAGTCCGCGAACGACAAGGCCAAGCCCGCGGCGAAGACGGAGGTGACCGTCGAACCCATCAAGGCGTCGACGGAGTTGACCGACACCAACGGCGTCAGGATCTCCTTGCAGAAGGAGCCCGAGCGGATCGTCTGCCTGTTCGCACTGTGCGACGACATCCTGACCGAACTGGGCATCGTCCCGACGGCCACCAACAGCGCGGTGCTCACCCACCCGGACTTCCTGGGGGAGGGGAAGGCCAAGGAGGTGGACATCATCCCCGGCGGCTTCATCGCCCCGGAGGTGGAGGCGATCCTCTCCCACAAGCCCGATCTCGTGATCGGCCTCGGGGACACCCACGGCAAGCTCGCCCCGGCGCTGAAGGGAGCGACCACGTTCTGGGCCATGCAGCCCGAGACGTGGCAGGACAGCGTGGGCTACCTGCGCGACACCGCCGCGCTCACCGGCCGCACCGCCCAGGGGGAGAAGGCGGAGAGGATCTTCCGGACGAAGCTCGCCGCCGCCGAGAAGACCCCGAGCGACAAGACCGCGCTCATCATCTACGGCAGTGACGAGAACTTCGGCGTCGCGACGCCCGAAGGTGACGTGGCCGCCAGCCTGTTCCCCAAGATCGCCGACTACCCGTGGGAGTCCCGCGGTGTGGAGGGCAGTTACAGTCTCGAAGAGATCCTCGCCAAGGACGTCGACGTGCTGTTCGTCGAGACGCTGAGCTTCGGCGACGCGGAGGGCGAACTGTCCGAGAAGCTTGCCGGAAACCCGCTCTGGGGCAAGATTCCCGCAGTGAAGAACGGTGACGTCCACGAGGTGAACTCAGAGGTGTGGGCCAAGGGGCGCGGCACCCGTTCGCTGGGCATCGTGCTCGACGAGGCCACGGCCGCGCTGCGGTGAGGACGTCCCTTCCGGTGCCCGCCGTAGCCGATCGCCCCGCGGCGGGCGGAGAGCGGCCGTTGCGCGGTGCGCGGAGGTGGCAACCGCTTCTGGTGGTCGTGTTGCTGGCTGTCTTCTCGGTCTGCGCGCTCAGCCTCGGTACCCCCTACGTCCCCCCGTACCGGCTGGTCGCCGCTGTGCTGGAGGGGGACACCACCCTCGCCGGGATCGTCGTGAGTGAACTCCGCGTGCCCCGGCTGCTGCTGGCGTTGGTCGCCGGAGCCTGCCTGGGGGCGGCCGGGCTGGTGCTCCAGGAGGCGCTGCGCAATCCGCTGGCGGTGCCGGAGATGCTGGGTGTGTCGTCCGGGGCCGCGCTGGGGGTGGCCGCACCGCTGGTGCTGGCCTTCTCGCTGCCCGCCGCCGTCCAGCCTCTGCTGGCCATCGGCGGGGCAGCCCTGGGTGGCGGGCTCACGTTGCTCGTCGCCGGGATCGGCCGCAGTCCGTCCGCCGTGCTGCTGACCGGTGCGGCGGTGGCGGCCGCGTTGCAGGCCGCGCTGCTCGTGCTGATGGTCATGGCCGACCAGTTGGACCTCCAGCTGATCTACCGCTACCTGCTCGGCTCCCTCTCCGCCCGGACGTGGGACGACGTGACGGGCCTGTGGCCGTGGCTGCTCGTCGCGGTGCCCGCACTCGTGCTGTGCGCGCCGGTGCTGTCCGTGCTGCGGCTGGGCGACGAGGACGCGGAGGCACTCGGTGTGAGAGCTCAGCGCGCCCGGCTGGCAGCGCTGGCCGTCGCCGTGGTGCTGATCGCTCCGGTGACGGCCGTGTGCGGGCCCGTCGCCTGGGTGGGTTTCCTCGCCCCGCATCTGAGCCGCTGGTTCGATCCCGCGGCGGGAGCGGTGCGCTGGCTCCCCTGGTCCGCGGCCTGGGGCGCTGTCGTCGTGGTGGTCGCCGATGTTCCGGCCCGGCTGGTGTTGGCACCCGTGGAGACGCCTGCCGGTGCGTGGACGGCCCTGCTGGGGGTGCCGGCCGGCGTCGCACTGATGCGGTCGGGTGGCCGTCGCCGGGCGGCGGCCTGGCGCACCCCGGCCGCTTCGGCCGGGGTGCGCGAGCAGCTGTCCGGGCCGCGGAGGACGGCTTCGGGTGTGGCGGACGAAGTACCTCCCGCCGGGGCACCGCATCACGCTCACCGGGGCGAACCCGGGCCTGGCGGTCCGACCTCGCCGCCTCTCGGGACGATCAGAACGGAGGACGTACGGTGACCCGGCGTTTCACGGCCCTCGCGGCACTGGCCGTCATATGCGCCGCAGCGGAGGTGGTGGCCGGGCGCGGCATGTCCCCGGGGGTGGTCTGGGACGTCCTCAACGGTGGCGGTGACGCGACGGAACGCCACATCGTGTTCCAACTGCGTCTGCCGAGGCTGTTGGTGGCCCTCGGCGCGGGCGCCTGTCTGGCCGTGGCGGGGCTGGTCCTGCAGTCCGCCCTGCGTAATCCCCTGGCCGGGCCGGAGGTGACGGGCGTGACCCCGGGGGCGGTGCTCGGCGCCGTCACCGCGACCGCCCTGGGGCTCGCCGGGTGGGATTCGCCCCTGGCCGTGGTCCTCGCCGCCTGCGCGGGCGGGTGCGCCGGAGCAGCGCTGCTGTGGCTGCTTGCCGGCCGCGGTCGCGGAGATCCCGCGCAGACCGCCGTGCACGGGGTGCTGGTGTCGTCGGTGCTCGGCGGGCTCACCGCCATGGTGCTGCTCGTGGAGCCGGGTGAGCTCGGCAGCGTCGTGCAGTGGCTGGTGGGCACTACGGAGGGCCGGGTGTGGGAGCACTGGCACCTGCTGTGGCCGTGGGCGCTCCTCTGGGGGACAGCTGCCTGGCTGCTGGCCGGGCCGTTGACCCTGCTGCGCTGCGGGGACGACATCGCCCTCGCCGCCGGTCTCTCCGCCCGCCGGGCCCGGACCCTGGCCCTGATATGCGCGGTGGCCCTGACCGCCGGCGCCGTGGCTGCCGTCGGCGCGCTGGGCTTCATCGGGTTGCTCGTCCCGCATCTGGCCGTGGCCGTCTTCGGTGCGGACCTGCGCCGGAGCCTTCCCGGCGCCGCCCTGACAGGCGCGGTTGTGGTGTGCGGGGCCGACGCGACCGCGCAGTTGTCCTCGCGGCTACTGGCGACGGCGCTCGACTCCGGACGGCTCACGGTGCCGGTCGGGGCGCTCACCGCCTGCCTCGGCGCCGCGCTGCTGCTGCTCGTCGTGCGCCGCACGCCGAGCCGTACGTTCTGACGTCGAATTGAGGACAGAGCATGATCGAGTCCGTGGGGATCCACGTCGAGGGGGTCCACTTCGGCTACCCCGGACGGCCCGTGCTGCGGGGCGTCGACCTGACCGTCCGGCCGGGCGAACTGACCGCCCTGATCGGCCTGAACGGCTGCGGCAAGTCGACCCTGCTGCGGCTGGCCGCCGGGCTGCTGCACCCCGACGAAGGGCGCGTGCTGCTCGGCGAGGACGACGTCACGCGGCTTTCAAGACGCGCCACGGCCCAGAGGGCAGCCTTGCTGCACCAGTCGGCTCCGGCCGTGCCGGGCATGACAGTGCGTCATCTCGTCCGTCAGGGGCGGTATGCGGCACGTGGCCCGCTGGGCATGCTGCGCGAGGGCGACGACCCCGTCGTGCGCCGGGCGCTGCGTGATGTCGGGGTGGAGGACTGGGCCGACCGTGACGTCGACGCGCTGTCCGGCGGCGAGCGGCAACGTGTCCGGCTCGCGATGGCGCTCGCGCAGGACACCCAGGTCCTGCTGCTCGACGAGCCGACCACGTACCTGGATCTGCACCACCAGCTCGACGTACTGCAGACCGTGGTACGTCTGCGCGAGGAACGCGGGCTCACGGTGGTGATGGTGCTGCACGACCTGGCCCACGCAGCCCGGTTCGCCGAGCGGATCGTCGCCCTGCGGGAGGGCCGTGTGGTGGCCGACGGAGCGCCGAAGCGGGTCGTCACGCCGGGGTTGCTGGCGGAGGTGCTGCAGGTGGCAGGCCGGGTCGGTGAGGATCCGGAAGGGGGATGGCCTGTGTGTTACCCAGATCACCCCATCGCGGCTCTAGAATATGAAAATCAGATTCATTAGAGTGAGGTCACGGCGCTCATCCGAACGCCGTATCTCCCTGCTGATGAAGGAGAGTTCATGGACAACGAGCAGGTCTTCGCGCCGATCGCCGACCCGGGTCAGCTGGCTCACGACTCGGCCTCCCACTCCAACGCACTCGTCGAGAACCCCTTCGAGGACACCGAGGAGTAAGCGAGGGCCTGGCCACCCTCGACCGTGGGCCCGCCCGATGCCTTCCGGGCGGGCCCACGCCCGTCCCCGCTCCCGTCGACAGGAGGAACACCGTGTCCCGTAGCCGACTCGTCCCCGGTGTCGAGGTCGTCGCCGTGCCAGGGCGAGGGCTTGCCGTCCGCACCCCCGCGGGGGAGTTCTTCAGTGTCAGGACAGGAAACGTCGACGAGGACGCCTTGCTCTCCCTGCTCACCGGGGGGACCACAGCCCTGGTGGACGAGGGGATGGACCGCGTGATCCGGGCGTTCGAAGAAGCCGGTTATCTGGCGGAAGGGCCGTTGGGCCCGGAGTGGCCCGCCGCTCGCCAGGATGTCAGGATCCTCGGCGACCCGGTCCTGACCGAACCGCTCGCCGTGCAACTGGCCGCCCTGGGCGCGCGGCCCCGTACGACTCCGGCCGTGACCGCCTCCGGCAGCTCACCGGTGGGCATCGAGGACCTGCTCGACGGAAACCCCTCCGCGGTCGTCTGGTGCCTGGACGGACCCGTGCCGGACGGCTTGTGGGACGCCGCCGACCGGCTGCCGGAGCACGGTGTCGCGTGGCTGCGCTGCCACCGCGAGGGCTGGCAGGTGTACGTCGAGCCGGTGGCCGCCGCTCCCGGGGACGTCACCTCGGCGCACGTCCGGTCCCGCCGGCTCGCCGCCACGCCCGCTCACCGCGAGCTGGCCGCGTACTGGAGCGGACCGCGTACCTCCGGCGCGCCGGTCCGGTTCGCCGCGCCCGCCGCCATGCTGCTCGCGGCGCTGCTCGCGGACGATCTCGGCCAGTGGGCCACCGGCGCCCCCGACGCGGCCGGCCTCCCGGCCCGGCGCCGACTGCGACGGGTGGACCTGCGCACGCTGACCCTCACCGAGCACCCCGTGCTGCCGGTGCCCGACGTCGCCCCGATGCCGAAGAAGGACGGATGACGGCGTTCAGCACGGCCGTGGAGAAACTCGCCACCTACGTCCTGCTCCCAACCGGTGACGGCCGCTTCCCGACCGTCCTGATCCGCACCCCCTACGACCGGACCCGGCACGAGGCCGAGGCGCGCGGCTGGGCCCGCCGCGGGTTCGCCGCCGTCGTTCAGGACGTGCGGGGGCGGTTCGCGTCGCCGGGGGAGTGGCACCCGTACGCGCACGAGACCGCGGACGGAACAGCGGCCGTCCGCTGGATCCGGCAACAGCCGTGGAGCGATGGGCGGCTGGTGGCCGCCGGCGCCTCCTACGCCGCCCACTGCGCCCTCGTCCTCGCCCTCGACGCGCCCGGGGACGCCCGGCCGGACGCCGTCATCGCGGCCGTGCCCGCCCTCGGCCCGGCGGAGACAGCCCGCGAGGCGTCCGGCGTGGAACGGCTGTTCTCCCGCGCCGGATGGTGGGCCGCCCACGGCGACCGGCGCGACTCCGACGAAAGCGCGCTGAACAAGGCCCTCGCCGAGGACCCCGGCCTGCTCGCCCACCTGCCGTTGACCGCTCTGCCCGAGCGGCTGGGACGCGCCCTGCCCTCGTGGGCGGGGTTGTGGCGCCGGCCCGACCGCGGGCACATCGTGGCGCGGGCGGCGCACGCCGGGCCGCCCCTGCTCGCGGTGGGCGGCCACCACGACCACTTCACCGAGGAGACCGTCGCTCTGTGGCGCGCCTGGGGCGGATCCTCGGCGCGTCTGCTGCTCGGCCCCTGGGGGCACCCGCTGACCGCCGCTCCGGGGCCGGACGCGGGACCCGCCCACCGGCTGAACCTCGGCGAGCTGTACGTGCGCTGGGCCCGCCGCGCCCTGACCGGCGACCTCGCCCCCGGCCGCCACGGCGCACTGGCGCTCGGCTGCGCCGGCCTATGGCTGCCCGCCAACACCGAGGGAGTACCGCGTGCCCACCGCACGCGCCTGCTGTACGGTTCCGCCTTCACCGCCGACCCCGCCCGGCCCGTTCGGTCCGACGACCTGACCGTCCCCGCCGATGGCCCGCCCGACCGCTGCCTGCTGGTCACACCGCCGTCGCCGCGTCCGCTCGACCTCGTCGGCCCCGTCAGTGTGCGGCTGCGGGCCATCGCCCACACACCGTCCGCCGACTGGGCCGCCAGGCTCGTCGCACTCCCACCGGACGGCACCGCCGAGCGGCTCGCCGTCGGTATCGTCCGGCGTGCCGAACCGGCCGGCCGGGAAGCCGCGTTCACCGTCGGACTCGGCCGGCTCGCACGTCGGCTCCGGGCCGGTACCCGGCTGCGCCTGGAGATCGCCGGACACCACTTCCCGGCCCACGCCCGCAACCCCCACACCGGGGACGACCCGATGACGGCCGCACAGCTGCTCGCCTCCCGGCGGAAGGTCGACCCGGACAGCGTGGTGCTGAACCTGCCCGTCCTCCCGTCCCGTCCCGCCCCCACCGACCCCGCCGAGGAGATCCTGCGATGACGGCTCTGCCGCTGGAAGCGCTCGTCGACCCCGTCTGCGGAATCGTCCGCAAGGTCAAGCCCGTCGAGCACCCCGCGGGCGCCCCGCCCCGCTACACCGCGCTCACGGCCGAGGTGTCCGACGCCCGCAGACACGGCCTGTGGCCCGCCGACCGGGTCTCCCTCGGCACCACCTTCGGCGACCCCGAGCAGGCCCGTGTCGCCGCGATAGCCGAGGGGATGGAGCGCTACTGCGGCAACCGCGTTCCGCCGCCCGGCCACCCGGACGCACCCCTGCGCGCCACCGCCGCCGAACTGGCGGACAAGGGCCTGCGCCTGTACGGCCCGGCCGATCTGCCCGCCTACGCACCCTGGCAGTACGCCCGCGCGAAGTTCCCCTACCGCCCGCTCACCGCCGACACCCCCGCGCTGTGGACACGAGGAACCGAACGACTGCCCGACGGGACCGACGCCGAGGTCTGGGCACCCGTCTCGCTCACCCACCTCAACTGGCGCCAAGGCGGCCTGCGTGAGCTGCCCCGCACCCACCACCTCAACTACGCCGGGATCGCCACCGGACAGGGCCTCGACGACGCTGTCGAGCGCGGCCTGATGGAGATCGTCGAGCGCGACGCCCTGGAACTGTGGTGGCACCTGGACGGCCCGACCCGGGGCATCGACCCGGCGAGCGTGCCCGGCCTCGCCGACGACCTCGCCGGCTCCGCGCTCGACGTCCACATCGTCGAGATGCCCTCGGAGTTCGCCCCCTGCATGGCCGCGCTCGTCCACGATCCGCGCCTCGGCCTGTACGCCGCCGGGTTCGCCTGCAAGTACGATCCGGCCGAGGCCGCCCGCAAAGCCGTCCTGGAAGCCGTCCACACCTGGGTTTTCACCCAGGGCCTGACCGACCCCGACGGCTGGGTGTTCCAGGCCGTCGAGGCCGGGCTGCTCGCCCGCGGGCTGTACCTGGAGCACCGGGCCGACGGCCGCTACCTCGGCGTGTGCGGCGAGCAGTTCGAGCACGTGCGGGACCTGGGAGCACACGTGCAGGTGTGGCTTGACGAGCGGATGGCGGTCGAGGCCCGGAGGTTCACCGAGCCTGCGCTCGGGACGGTATCCGTCGCAGAGGTCGAGCCGGGCGGTCGGGAGCGGCTGGAGAGCACGCTGCGCGGGGGCGGTCACCGTGTCATGACCTTCGATCTCACCACCGAGGACGTGGCGGAGACCGCGCTGCGCGTCGCCCGGGTCCTCGTCTCCGGACTGCTGCCCAACGCGCCCGCCGCCTTCGGCTACTTCGGCTGCCCGCGCCTTGCCGAGGCCGCCGTCGCGCGCGGATGGCGCGTGACCGCGCCGAGCGCGCCGGAGGATTTCACGCTGGCACCTCCGCCGCACATGTGAGGACCGCTGTGGAAGACCACCGCGAGGACCCGCCGACGGGCCTCGTCGCCGCCCTCGCCCGGGCCCGCTCCCCGGAGCGCCCCGGCCCCGACACACCCGCCGGAGCACCCGTCCGGGCCTGGGCGGGCTCGCCGCGCCCGATCCCGGAGGCCGGCCCCGCGAACCTCGACCTGCGGACTCTGCTGCGTCTTTCCCTGGCGGCCTCGGACACCTCCGGACGCCTCAGGCCCACCCCCTCCGCCGGTGCGCTGCACCCGGTGGACACCGAACTGGTCGTGGGCACCGGCTGCTCCCTGCCGCCCGGCCGCTACGGCTACGACCCGCTGCGCCACCGCGTCCACCACGTCGGCCCGCCCGTCGACGGCACGCCGCCGGGCGTGACCGCCGCACTCTCCGTCACCGCACAGCGCACGGTGTCCCACTACGGCCATCGGGCCTGGCCTCTCCTGCTGCTGGACACCGGGCACGCCGCCGCGGCGTTGCTCCTGGCGGCCCGCGTCCTGGGCGTGGGCGAATCCGACGTACGGATGGACGGACGCGCCGAGAACCCCCTGGCCGTCGTACGCATCCCACCGCCCGACGGGCGGAGCCCGAGGCGCCCTGCAGAGACTGAGGACCCGCCCACCCCGGCCGACCTGCTGGCGCGCCGCAGTACCCCGCCACCGTTGCCGGGCCTCCCACCCCGCGATGCACTGCGGGCAGTCCTGGCGACCGCCGAACGGGCCGGGGGCGGTGGCCTGTTGCGCTGGAGCGCCGCGGTCGGCCCGCCTCGGCCCGGCCTCATGGAACTGACCCCCGAGGGCACGACCCTGCGGCGCTACGCGTCCGGCGAGGCCCGTCCGACGCTCGCGGCCTGGGCCGCGGGCCAGGCGTGGCTCGCGGACGCCGGCGCCGCACTGCTCGCCCACGGCTGCCCCACGGACGCCGACACCGCGCACATCCGCCGCGCCCACCTGCGAGCCGGCTTCGCCGTCCACCTGGCCCATGTCGCAGCCCTGCGCCACGGGCTGGCGGCCCGGCCCGTCGGCTCCTGGCAGCAGGCGGATCTCGGCGCCGCCCTCGGCGCCGCGCCGGGCCGTGACTGGGTCGTGCACGCCCTGGCCCTCGGCACCCGCCACGCCGACGAGGAGAACTCCACATGATCGTCCACCCCGAGCTGCGCCGCGCCGCACGGCGCGCACGGCGTCCCCTGCTCGCGGCCGCCCTCTTGCAGGGAGCCGTCACCCTCACCCACCTGACGCAGGCCGTGCTGCTGGCCCTCGCGCTCGCCGGCCTGGCCCGCGGTGACACCGGCCAACTCCCGTGGCTGCTGGCCGCGGTGCTCGCCGTCGTCACCGGCCGCGCCGGTCTCGCCGTGTGGCAGCGGCGCACCGCCACCCGCGCCGGGGCCCGGGTCAGGGTGGCACTGCGCGACGAACTCCTCGCCCACCTGGGCCGGCTGGGGCCCGCGTACCTGACCACAGCGCGGGCGGGAGCCGTCCGCACCACCCTGGTCGAGGGGGTGGAAGGGGTCGACGCCTACGTCTCCCGCTACCTGCCCCAGCTCCTGGTCACCCTCGCGGTACCACCCCTGGTCCTCGCCGTCCTCGCCGTGGTCGAACCCCGTGCCCTCCTCGGACTCGTCCCCGCCCTGCTCCTGGCCCTGCTGGGCCCGCGCGCCTGGGACCGGCTCCTCGCCACCCGCGGAAAGGAGCATTGGGACACCTACGAAGGACTGGGCGCCGACTACCTGGAGGCCCTCCAGGGCATGCCCGCCCTGCGCGCCGCGGGCGCCGTCGGACGTACCCGCGCACGCCTGGAGGAGCGGTCCGCGGCCCTGCACCGCGCGACCGTCGCCAAACTGCGTGTGTCCCTGGTCGACACCGGCATCACCGACCTCGCCATTCAGGGCGGCACCGCCGCCGCAGCGCTCCTGGCGTGCTGGTCGGCCGTCACCGGATCCACCACCGCGGCCGGCACCTATCTGGTGCTGCTGCTGGCCTCCGAGTGTTTCCGCCCGGTCCGCGACCTCGCCCGGGAATGGCACGCCGGCTACCTGGGGGTGTCGGCCGCCGACGGGCTGGCGGCCCTGCGCTCGGCCGAGCCGGCGGTCCCCGACACCGCAACGGCGCCCGCGCACTGGCACACTCCGCCCGAACTCCGTTTTCACAAAGTCCGGTTCACCTACGACGGTGCTCCCGCACCCGCCCTGGACGGTGTCTCCTTCACCGCGCGAGCGGGACGGACCACCGCGATCGTCGGGCCGTCCGGCGCGGGCAAGTCGACCCTGCTGGCCCTGCTCCTGCGCCATCACGACCCGAAGGAAGGGCGGATCACCCTCGACGGGCGCCCCACGACCGAGTGCGCGCTCGACTCGCTGCGGCAGGGCATCGCCGTGGTCTCGCAGGAGACGTACCTGTTCCATGCCACCATCGCCGACAACCTGCGTCTTGCGCGGCCCAGCGCCACTGACGACGAGCTCACCCGGACGGCGCGCGCTGCCGGGATCCACGACGAGATCGCCGCCCTCCCGGACGGCTACGCCACAGTCCTCGGCGAACGGGGCGCCACGCTCTCCGGCGGTCAGCGACAGCGGCTCGCCCTCGCCCGGGCCCTGCTGTCCGACGCCCCGGTCCTCGTTCTCGACGAGGCCACCAGCGCGGTCGACGAGCGGCGCGAGGCGGACATTGTTCGGGAGCTGCTGAAGGCGGTCGGCGGGCGGACCGTCCTGGTGGTCGCCCACCGGCTCGCGGCCGTGCGGCACGCCGACCAGATCGTCGTCCTCGACGCGGGACAGGTGGACGCCGTCGGCGACCACACTGGCCTGGTCGAGGCCGGCGGCGTCTACACCCGGCTCGTCGAGGCCGGCCGCGTCCACCGAGGGGAACTCGCCGCATGAGCACCGTCACCGGTCCCGCCGCCACCGGGGCGGACGTCCCCGCGCGGGGCGCGCTGCGGGCCCTGCTGCCCGCCCTCGCGGCACACCGCGCCATGACGGCCCGCACCTGTGCCGCCGCGCTCCTCGAACAGGGCTCCCTCGTCGCGCTGGTGACCCTGGCCGCGCACACCGTGGGCACCGCCGTCATCGAAGGGCGCGCACCCGCGGCCGGCACCGTCTCCGCGCTCGTCGCCCTCGTTCTCGTACGGGCCCTGACGACCTGGCGGGAGATGGACCTCTCGCACGACCTGGCCTACCGGGTGCTGGCCGCACTGCGGGTCCGTGTTTTCGACGGACTGGCCCGCAGCGCGCCCGCCCGGGTCGCGGGCCGGCGCAGCGGCGACCTCGCCGCCACCGCCATGGCCGACGTGGAGGCGCTGGAGTTCTTCTACGCCCACACCACCGCCCAGCTGCTCGCGGCGGGAACGGTCTTCACCGGCGGATCGGTGCTTCTGGCCCTGGTGGAGCCGTGGCTGCCGGTGGCCGTGCTGCCGGTCGCGGCCCTGCTTGCCGCGGCGCCCTTCGCCGACGCCCGCGCACGCACGGTACGCGGCGGCCGCACCCGCACGGCCGTGGCCGCGTTGTCGGCCGACACGGTGGAGACCGCCGACGGGCTGCGCGAACTGCTTGCCTTCGGTGCTCTGGCCGGACGCCGCCGCAAGCTGGCGGAGCGGGGGCGGCAGGTGGGCGACGCCCAGCGTGCCGAGGCCACCTGGGAGGCCGTCGCCGCCGCCGTCCGCGACCTCCTCATCGTGGTCGCGGTCCTCGGCGTGGTCGCCGCGGCGGCGCATTCCGTGACCTCCGGACGGCTGCACGGCGCGTGGGTCCCGGCCGCGATGGCGCTGGCCCTGTCCGTCCTCGGCCCGGTCGCGGAGTCGGCCCGCGCCCTGAGCCAGGCCGTGGCCCTTCGCGCCGCCGCCGCTCGCGTCGACGCGGCCGTCAAGGCCCCCGCCCTCGCCCCGCCGCCCACCGCACCACGTCCCCTGCCTCCCGGACCACTGGGCGTCCGGCTGCACCGAGTGAGGTTCGACTACGGCGGCGGGCCCGTGCTGGACGGCGTGGACCTCACCGTCCACCCCGGCCGGACACTCGCCCTCGTCGGCGCTTCCGGCGCCGGCAAGTCCACCTGTGCCCACCTGCTGGCCCGCTTCTGGGACCCGTCCGCCGGTGAGGTCCAGCTGCTGCCCGCCGACGGCGAGCCCGTGGACGTGAGGGAGGTGGACGACGCGGAACTGCGGCGGGCGGTGGTCCTGGTGGGACAGGACACCCCCCTCTTCCACGGCACCCTCGCCGAGAACCTGCGGCTCGCCGTGCCCGAGGCCGACGACCGGGTGCTGGCCGAGGCGGCACGGCTGTACGGCGTCGACCGGATCGCGCCCCTGGACACGCCCGTCGGTGAGCGGGGCGCCACGCTGTCCGGCGGTCAGCGGGCCCGCATCGCCCTGGCCCGCGCGCTGCTGGCCGGACCGCGCGTCCTCGTGCTCGACGAGTCCACCGCCCACCTGGACAACACCGGCGACGCCGAACTCGCCACCGTGCTGCAGGAGGAGAGCCGCACGACGATCTTCATCGCCCACCGCCCGGCCACCATCCGCCGCGCCGACCGCATCGCAGTCCTGGAGGGCGGCCTCATCACGGAAGAGGGAACCTGGGAGGAACTCACAAGCCGCCCCGGCAGCGCGCTCAACCGCATCCTCAGCACCACCCCCTCCTGAGCACGGGACTTCGCCCCGGGAGCCGGACCAGTGACGCTTAGGGGCGGGTGTACCTGGAAACGACTACTCCCGAACGATCGTCGCGTCGGCGGTCGGCCGGTACCGGGAGGGGTCTCACATGGATGTGCCCTTGTATCTGAGGCCGAGGGTGGATCCGCCGCTCGCCTCACTGCTGACGGACCGGCCCTTCCTGCACTCGCTCGTCGACGCGCTGGGGTCGCCGCTCAACGTGCTGCTCCCCGAGGCCGTGGCCGAGAACGCCGCCCGCTTCCGTGCCGTCTACCGCCGCCACCATCTCACCGGGCGGGCGTACTTCGCGCACAAGGCGAACCGGTCCAGCGCCCTGCTGCGGAGACTGGCGGCGGAGGACCCGGCCACCGTCGGCGTCGACGTCGCCTCCACGGAGGAGCTGAGGCACGCACTGGGTTGTGGGTTCACCGGCGACCGCATCATGGCCACCGGACCCAAGGACGCCGCGTTCCTCTGGCTGGCCGCGCGCGTCGGAGCCACGGTCAACCTGGACTCGCCCGGGGAACTGGAACGTCTCTCCGGCCTGGTGCGCGCGCACGGGCTCGGCCGAGTCGCCGTGCTGGTACGCCTGTCGGGGTTCGAGCACGCCACCGGCCACGGGGGAGCGGGCACCCGGCTGCTCTCCCGGCGCAGCCGCTTCGGCACCCCGGTGCGGGACTCGGAGGCGCTGCTGTCGGCGCTCGAACGCAACGCGGACGCGGTGGAGTTCGTTGGCGCCGCCTACCACATGGACACCACCGGTGTGGAGGAGAAGGCGCGGGCGCTGGAGCAGTGCGTGCTGTTCATGGACGAATGCCGGGCGCGGGGACTCGCGCCGCGCGCCCTCGACATCGGGGGCGGATTCGGTGTCGGCTACGTCGCCGAGGCGGAGGAATGGGAGCGGTGGACCACCGCGCTGACCGAGGCGGTGCTCGGCGTCCGTCCGCCGTTGACCTGGCGCGGTCACGGATACGGGCTGCGCAACGAGGGCGGCACGGTGCGCGGTGCCGCCGCGCTGTACCCCGCTTACCGCCCCACCGCCGGACCCGGCTACCTCGACGAGCTTCTCTCCCTGCCTGCGCCGGTGCTGGGCCGCCCGCCCGCCACCCTCCTGCTGGAGCACCTCCACGACCTGTACATCGAACCCGGTCGCTCCCTGGTCGACCAGTGCGGGCTGTCGCTCGCCCGGGTGCTGGACGTACGGCCCGCGGACATGGACGCCGGGCAGTACCTGGTGCGTCTCGCCATGAACGCGGGTGACATGAGCCTGGAGGAACACGGGGTCCTGGTGGACCCCGTCCTGCTGCCGCGTGGCGAAGCGGCGTCGGGCGACGGGGAGCCGGTCGGCGTCTACCTCACCGGCAATCTGTGCCTGGAAGGTGATCTCCTCACCCGCCGCCTGGTCTTCCTGCCCCGGCTGCCGCGGGCGGGGGATCTGCTGGCCTTCGCCAACACCGCCGGATACGCCATGGACTTCCACGCCCATCACGCGCAGCGCCAGCCCGTCGCGCGGACGGTGGCGGTGGAGCGGCGGGACGATTCCTGGCGCTGGTGCCCGGACGAGGACTACTGGCCGATCACACCCTTGGGGGGAGCAATCGGATGAGGTACGACAGCATCACCGAGGCCATAGGCAACACGCCTCTGGTGCGCATCGATCCCGCCGTACACGGTCTGCGCAACATCGACCTCTACGCCAAGCTGGAGATGCTCAATCCGTTCGGGTCCGTCAAGGACCGGCCCGCCTGGCACATGGCCCGGCCCCATCTGGAGGCCGCGGCCGACGGCGACGGAACGGTCGTGGAGCTCTCCAGCGGCAACACGGCCAAGGCCCTGGCCCTGCTGGCCGGTATGCACGGAGCGAGGTTCAAGAGCGTCACCAACCGGATGCGGGTACCCGAGATCAAGGAGCTCCTCCTGCTCCTCGGCGCCGAGATCGAGGAACTTCCCGGGCGCAGCGAGTGCCTCGACCCGACCGACACGGACGACCCGCTGACGCACTTCCACCGGGCCCTCTCCGATCCGGGGAGCACCTACCTGCACACCGACCAGTACTTCAACCCGCGCAACGTCGAGGCGCACGCGGAGGGTACCGGTCCCGAGATAGTGAAGGACCTGGACGGCCGGGTGCCGGACTGGTTCGTCGCCTGCGTGGGCACGGCGGGTTCGTCGACCGGTGTCGCCAGGGTCCTGCGCGAGCACGACCCGCGTGTGAGGGTCCTCGGCCTGGTGGCCCACAAGTCGGACTTCATACCCGGCATCCGCACCATCGACGAGGTCCACCAGGTCGGCCTGTTCGACCCGGCGACGTACGACACCATCGAGTCGGTGACCTCGGACGAGGCCATCGACGGGATGATCACCCTGATCCGCCGCTGCGGAATGCTGAGCGGACCGACCGGCGGCGCCGCCTACCAGGGGGCGGTGCGGCAGCTGCGGTACGCCGACGCCGAGCTGGACGGGACGGGGCAGCGCCGGACGGCGGTGTTCATCGTGTGCGACCGGGCCGAGAGCTATCTCAGCTACGTGCGTCAGCGACGCCCCCAGCTCCTGGGCCGGACCGGCCGCGGGCACTCCGCGTCGGCCGTCACCAACGCCGAGGCCCGTGCGGAGGCCCGCGTCATCGACGTGGACGACGCCCGGCGCTGGTCCGCCGAGGGTGATCCCCGGCCCCTCGTCGTCGACCTGCGCAGCCCGCACGCCTACGCCGCCCTGCACATCGAGGGCTCGGTCAACATCGTCGACGAGGTGTTCGAGGACCTGCTCCGCGGCGGGCTCCCCTTCAGCAAGCGCACACCCGTGCTGCTGGCCTGTCCCGTCGGCGAGAAGTCACTGCGCTACGCTGCCGTGCTGTCCCGGATGGGCCACCCGGACGTCCGCAGTCTGGCCGGCGGGATCGTCGCCTGGCGGGACGCGGGCGCACCGCTGGTACGCGAATGAGCCCGGCGCGCCCGCTTCCCGCCGGGGAGCCCGAAAACCCGCTCTGGCAGAAGGAGGTGAGGGAACAGTTCCCCATCGTCACCGCGCATCCGGAGCTGGCATACCTCGACAGCGCGGCCACGTCACAGAAGCCACGTGCCGTACTGGAGGCCGTCCAGACGTACCTCACGACGTCGAACGCCAACGCGGGCCGCGGCACCTACCCCTGGGCCAACCGGACCACGGAACTGGTGGAGTCGACTCGGGAGCGGGTCAAGGAGTTCCTCCACGACCCCGAACCGGGCCGCTGTGGCGTCCACTTCACCAGCGGCACCACCGAGGGTTTGCGTACCGTCGCCCGTGACTGGCTCGTGCCGTACCTCGGGGACGGGGACGAGATCCTCGTGCCGTACGCCGACCACCGGGCCAATCTCGACCCCTGGCTCGAGGCCCGCCGGCTGCTGGCCGAGCGTGGTGTCGAGGTCCGCGTACGGGCGCTGCCGTACCAGGCGGTCTCCGGCGACTACGACCACCGGGCCCTGGCCGAGGCCATCGGCCCGCGGACCCGCTTCGTGGCCGCCACCCACGTCCACCACGTCTACGGCGGCGACATGAACGTGCACCGCATCCGCGAGGCGGTAGGCCCGGACGTACCGATCTGCCTGGACGCGGCGCAGAGCGTCGGTCACCTGCCCGTGCACCTCGACGATCCGTCGCTGGACGTGGACTTCGTGGTCTTCTCCGGGCACAAGGCGATGGCCCTGCCCGGATCAGGCGCGGTCTGGGCGCGCAACGCGCGGGGGCCCGTGTTCCGTCCGGGCGGCTGGCAGGGCACGCCCAACACGGTGGGCATCGTGTCGCTGCGGGCCGCACTCGACTGGCTCGACGCGGCCGGAGTCGAGCGGATCGCGCGCTGGACGACCACGCTCACCACCCGGCTGACGGACCGGCTCGGACAACTCGGCCCGTACGAGGTCCTCGGCTGCCCGGCGAGCCTGGCCGCCCACTCCCCACTGCCCGCGGCCCAGCGCCGCCACGGCATCGTCACCTTCCGCCACCGTGACATCCCGTCCGACGACCTCGGGTTCATCCTCTTCAGCCACGGTTTCATGGTGCGCGCCGACAGCCTCTGCCAGGCCGGCACCGACGAGCGGGACGGATCCGTACGGGTGAGCCTGCATGCCTACAACACGGCAGAGGAGATCGACCGCCTGCTGACTGTCCTCGCGTCGTTGACGTGAACGGCAACTGATAACCGTTTCCACCTGTAGATTCGTCCGTGCCCACGGATGGACGAGAGACGGATGAGGTGGCGCGAGCGATGGGCGTGAGCATGGGGACGGCCAGGGCCTGGGTGGAGCGCTGGGAAGGGCAGCAGGAACGGTACGCGGTGGACCGCGAGGAGCGGTTCACCGTGATCGCGGACGTCGTCGAGCACACCATCGCCGGCCGTGCCCACCCTCTCCTGCTCGACCTGGGATGCGGTCCCGGCTCCCTGGCCGCCAGGCTCGCCGCCCGCTTCCCGCGCGCGGAGATCATCGCCGCCGACATGGACCCCCTGCTGCTGGAGCTGGGGCGCACCCACCATGCCGACGCCGCCCGCTACGTCGACACCGTCATCGGCGAGGAGGGCTGGACCCGGGCCCTCGGACTGCGACGTCCCCTGGACGCCGCCCTCTCGACGACCGCGCTGCACTACCTGCCCGAGCAGACGCTGCTGCGCACGTACCGCTCCCTCGCGTCCCTGCTCCGCCCCGGCGGCGTCCTCGTCAACGGAGACCACTTCCCGCCGGGCGCGGCACAGTGCGCGGACCTCACCGCCCATGTGGGCCGTCGCAGGTCCGAGCGTACGGGCGGCCGCGCACAGGAGGACTGGCGGTCCTGGTGGGACGCCGCGGCCCGGGACCCCGAACTGGCGGACCTGTTCGACGAACGCGGACGGCGCCAGGCCGTCCGCGCCGGGAGCGGGGGCGACGAGCGGGTGACGGTGCACCGCCACGCCGAGTTGCTGCGCAGGGCGGGCTTCGCCCATGTCGCGCCGGTCTGGCAGTTCGGCGACAGCACCGTCCTGGTGGCGATCATGGGCGACACGCGCGGACTCCCCGCTCCCCTCAGGACCTGAGGACGGCAGCCGGGAAAGCCGCTTGGGACCGTTGCGGGGAACGGGTAGGCCAAGGCATTTCACAGAGCCAGACTCATCAGGATCTCGTCCCGGCCGTCACCGGGCGCCACCCGCAGCGCGCCCGGCCACCTGCCGACCTCCGTCCAGCCCGCCTTGCGGTAGAACTCTTCCAGCCCCGAACCGGACCGTACGCCGAGCTGCAGCCGTTCCAGCCCCACCTCGGCACGCCCCACGCGCTGGGCGTGCCGCATCAGTGCGATTCCGACACCCATGCCACGGAAGTGCACATGTGTCTGGACGTGGTTCACCACGCCGCAGTGCGCCACGAGAGGATGCGGCTCGCGGCGAAGCAGCAGCCAGCCCGCGAGCGCGCCGTCCATGGTCGCCAGGAGGAGCCTGCTGTGCTCAGGGGACAGTCCACGGGTGATTCTCCCGACCGCCGGGCGGAGCGCCGCCTCGGTCACCGGCGGGAGCGGGCAGTCCATGGGGACGACGGCCCCTCCGGCGTTGACGACTGCCGTCCAGCACGCGGTGAGGACCCGTCGGACGGCTGCGGTGGCGTCATGGGGCCGGCTGAGTTGTGCGATCACGGGAGTAGGTGACACCTCAGGCGCTGTCATAACCGGTAGCTTGCCAGGCGTGCGATTCCGAGTGCGCCGTCCGCTGCCCCTGTCAGCGTTCCTCGTACGGGTCTGACGGCTCCGCGACCCGTTCGACGGGCGTGGCGTCCAGCACCGGGGGGCCAGGCCGAGGGGGAACCCAGTTCGCCCTCGGGACGCCACGTGCCTGTCGCGGTCACCCATGTGCCGGTCTCCGCGGCGCCCGCGACGGGTACGGCGAGGGCTTGGCTGCGCGGCAACAGCCGGGTGAAGACGCGCTCGGGCACGAAGGCACCGATGGCCGCTGAGACCAGCGCGCCGAGCAGGAGGAACGGGAGGCCCTGAACGACGATGGCGGTGAACACCGTCCACCGGGCAGCGACGGGCGGAGCGTAGAGGTCGAGCGCGAGCGCGGGGCCGAGGAGACCGGCGACCGTGACGACGGTGACGAGTGTGGATCCGCCGAGGACGACATGCACGACCGTCCACGCGACGAGGCGTACGGCATCGGTGAGCCCGTCTCACACCAACGCGTGATTCCTGGTGCTCACACCACTCGGCCTCACCGCACGATCACCCGGACGCACCGCCCACAGGGAGTTGCGGGCGGCTACCACGCGGCGCCCGCCCGGAGCAGCTTGGCGAGACACGGGCGTGGTGCCGGAGCGGCCTGCGCACGGTGGGGGTTGGGCGAGCGCGATGGACGGGGACCCACGCCGCAGGCCGGACGTGAAACGCCGCTCAGGCGTCCTGCACGGCCGGGTTCCGCGCGGTCGGGCCGACGCGGCAGCGGTCGCAGACGCCGGTCAGTTCAATGGTGTGTCCCACCTCGGTGAACCCCATGCTCTCGGCCAGGTTGTCCGCCCAGCGTTCCACGGGGTCCGCGTCGACCGCCGTGCTGGAGTCGCAGTCGCGGCAGACGAGGTAGTGACGGTGCCCGTCGGCGGGCCGCGGGCGATAGAGACGTCCCCCAGTCCTGTCCCGCACGACGTCGACCTGCCCTGAGCGGTTCAGGGCGTGCAGGGTCCGGTAGACCGTGGTCAGGCCGACGGTAATGCCCTTGGCTTCGAGGGCCTCGTGCAGTTCCTGCTTAGAGGTGAAGCCGGCGCGCTCGTACAAGGCGCTCAGCACGGCCGTCCGCTGCCGTGTCGGGCGCCAGGGGGCTGGTGACCGCGTTGCCGGTGCGTCGCGCAGGACGCCCCACCTCCCAACGTGCGGGTCGGTCTCAACGACGGAACGGGCCTCGCATGGACCGGACGTCTCTGGTGGCGCAGCGAGGTGTTGCACATGGCAATCATCCCTAATATGGAGTCAAAGAGATAGCGGTCCTGGGGGGTTGGTCCTGCTCGTCCGCTTCATCGACAGCGTGTCGTCCGCCGCCCGGGCGGCGCGGGCATGGGCATCGCCCGCAACACCCTGGAACGGCTCGGCGCCGTTCTCGACGAACCGCCGCTCCCGCAGCCCGCCGAGCCGAAGACACCTTGCGACGCGAGCGTGGAGTTCACCGGGGTCGGCTTCCGCTACGACGTCGGAACGGCCGACGGAGCTTCGGCACGTCCGGTCCTGCACGACGTGACCTTCCGCCTGGCCGAGCGCGGCATGACCGCCCTGGTGGGGCCCCGGCGCCGGCGAGACCACGGTCGCCGGCCTGATCGCCCGCTTCCGGGACACCACGGAGGGCACCGTCCGCATCGGCGGCGTGGGGGTCCGTGAGATCGTCGCCGACGAACCCAACCGCCCATGTCTCCCTCGTCTTCCGGGACGTCTACCTCTTCGACGGCACAATCGAGGAGAACGTCAGGATCGCGGCCCCGGACGCCGCCCCGGGCGGACTGTCCACAGCCGCGGATCTGCCCGGGCTCGATCGGGCGATCGCGGAGCTGCCCGACGGCTGGGACACCAAGGTGAGGGAGGGAGGCGCGCGGCTGTCCGGCGGGCAGCGCCGGCTCGTGTCCATCGCCCGCGCACCGTTAAAGGACGCTCCGATCCTCGTCCTCGACGAGGCCACCGCCGCACTCGGCCAGGAGAACGAGGTGCTGTTTGCCGAGGCCGTGCGCACCCTGGCCGACCACAAGACGCTGCTGGTCATCGCGCACCGGCTGAGCACCGTCGTGCGCGCGGACCAGATCCTGGTCCCGGAGGACGGCGAGATCACCGCGCGAGGCACGCACGACGACCTGGTCACGGTGGCCGGCACGTACGCGTCCTTCTGGCGGCGGTGGGCCCGGGCCCACCGCTGGCGGCTGGAGGCGGCACGGTCATGACCCCGCACCTGGCACCAGCGGCCCACCGGACACAACCGCGGCGTCGAAGGGAAGGCACGACAGGATGAGCACCGGCCTGATGAACACCTGGGACTCATGGGCGGACTCCTGCCGCCACTCGCGTGCTCAAGCCCCCTGAAGCCCTGCCACGACCCCGCGGTCACCGCCGCCCGCCTCGCCCAAGCCGCTCTCGCCGCCCCGTACATGGTCTACGAGGCAGCAGGCGGTTACCTGGCACTTCGCTGCGGGCTCCGCCGTGAGCCTCACCGTGTACGCGACCGGCATCACCGCGCGGGCGGCGGGGCACACCTGGACCTCTTCCACCGACGGCAGGCCAAAGCCGGTGTTCGCCGACGCACTGCGCGCCCGGTCCGTGGTCCGCGCGGTGGACGGGACGTGGCTCCGCAAGGTCGCCGACCTGCCGGCGGAGCCGACGACCCCGCAACTTCCACCGGACGGGACCGCTCCGGACGTGACCGAGCGGATCATCGCGGCCGGCACCGCCGCCTATGGAAGCGCGGGAACTGTCGAGGACATCCGTGCCGGGATTCTGGAGAAGGCCGTCGTCTCCCGGAGGTCCCGCTGCCCGCCGGACCACCCATGGACTTCCCCGCGACCTATCTCGCGGGCCGCCGGGCCAACACCCTTGTTCGCTCCTGCTTGCTGTATCTCGGCGGCTATCGGGCAGCCGGGTTCAGCCCGGAGACCGTCCTGGAGGTCGGGGAGAACGGCAGCGTCAGCACCCAGGCGCTCGCCGGCACCCGCGCCCGCGGTACGAACCCGGCGGAGAACGAGCGCCTACTCGGCCGTGGTGTGCCGGCCCGATTCCGTGGCGGTCGAGGAGTCCACGGCGGTCCGGCCGCGCGGTTCGGTACAGCACCCCGCCTCGCGGGTGACAGGCCGGCTGCGGCCCGACGAGGGACCGTGGGACGTCTTCGCCTCCCTCTTCCCGCGATCACCGCCACCGGTGTCTCCAAGCGCTCCGCCCTCCGGACCCTGGCCCGCCACGAAGAGGGACCCCGTGGCCTGTACGGCGACGCGGTCTTCCGGGGGAGCACCGGCGACGCTCTCAACGCGGCCCTCGTCCTGCGCACCCTCATCGGTAGGGGCGACGAGACATACCTGCGCGCGGGCGCAGAAGTCACCGCCCAGTCCAGCCCCGAACGCGGGATCGGGGAAACCTGCGAGAAGCTCCGAAGCGTCGTCCCACATCTGAGGTTCGCCATTCAGCAGGTCCCGGATCCGACTGTGCACACCGCGAACCGCGGAACGGATCCTCCGGTAAAGCATCGAAAATCATTATCGGCAGCACGCTGTGCAATCAGCCTGTTTGCTGATGTGTGTTCTTCGTGGCAGCGTTCTCCGCGAGGGTAGAAAACAGGAAGGATACTGGAAGCTGCCGTCGCGAACATGCGGTGGTCTGATTCATGGAGATGAGTGAAGTGGCGACATCCCTGCAACATCAGCCGCATTCAGGGCACGGTCATGCGCACGGAGAGGGCTGCGGCCACGTGGCGGTCCCCCACGGTGATCACGTCGACTACGTGCACGATGGGCATCTGCACCGTGAGCACGACGGCCACGCGGATGAGTGCGAGGCGGGCGAGCACCGTGAGCACGCCCAACACGCCCACGCGCACGGTGAGGGCTGCGGGCACGTGGCGGTCCCCCACGGTGACCACATGGACTACGTGCACGACGGCCACCGTCACGCGGCTCACGAGGGCCACTGGGACGACCACTGAGCCCTTCCCGGTAAGCGGTGGTTGCTCGCTGTGATCGCGATGCTGGCACTGCGGCCCGTGGCATCCCCAAGTCCGGGCAGGCATAAGGCCCCTGGTAGGAACGATCTTGCGACAGAAAGATCCGACCGAGGGGCCTTACGTGCCGACCAGTGTCACATACACCGCCGTACTCGATGTGAAGCGGTCCACCGCCGAGCACCTGGCCCGACTGCTGCACGACCACCGGATCGCGGCCAGGACCCGCAAGGGACGGCGTGCACTGGGCTGCTTCAAGCAGGCGGTGCTCATCCTGCGCTGGTTCACCGACGGCACCCGCCTGTCCCAACTCGCCTGCGACAACGGACTGTCGACCTCCACCGCCTACCGCTACCTCCACGAAGGACTGACCGTGCTGTCCGCCGGGGCACCGGACCTCGCGACCGCGCTGGAGCGCGCGAAGGCGGCCGGGCTGACGCATCTCAACCTCGACGGCACCATCATCCGCACCGACCGCGTCGCCGCCCCCGGCCCCAACGGCGCGGACCTGTGGTGGTCCGGGAAGCACCAGCACCACGGAGGAAACGTGCAGGTCATCGCCACCCCGGACGGCTGGCCGATCTGGGTCTCACCGGTCCGGCCCGGCCGCGAGCACGACACCACCTGCGCCCGCCGCCACGGCCTGATCGACGGCCTGGGCCGCATCGCCGCCGAGCTGGACATGCCGACCCTGGTCGACCTCGGCTACGAGAACGCCGGCGACGGCTTCCGCCACCCGCACAAGAAGCCCGCGGGCGGCAAGCTGACCGAGACCCAGCAGACCTACAACAAGGTCATCCGCGGCATCCACGGCGTCTGCGAGCGCGCCAACTCCCTGCTCAAGACCACCTTCAAGGCCCTGCGCAGGGTCAGCCTCGACCCCAGCCGGATCACGCAGATCGCCGCCGCAGCCCTCGTCCTGCTCCAGCTCGAGTACGACCGCACCATCTGAACGATCACGCAACGTCATGATCCGTTACTGGCAAAGATTCACTGACTGTTTCAAGGACACCCCTCCCAGGAATGCAGAATGCACCCCTGCTCCTAGGGGTGCATTCTGTGCGCTTTCGAATTCCCTGCAGAAAGGCTTGCGCAGGGGGGAGCGGTCGCTTCTCACCGGCTCGAGTACGGAAGGAGCGCCATCTCACGGGCGTTCTTGATCGCCGTGGTGATCTGTCGTTGCTGCTGGGCCGTGACGCGGGTGACGCGGCGGCTGCGGATCTTGCCGCGGTCGGAGATGAACTTCCGCAGCAGGTCGGTGTTCTTGTAGTCGATGTAGGTGATGCCGGCCGC
This sequence comes from Streptomyces sp. GDS52, assembly GCF_052246875.1. Classification (NCBI taxonomy): domain Bacteria; kingdom Bacillati; phylum Actinomycetota; class Actinomycetes; order Kitasatosporales; family Streptomycetaceae; genus Streptomyces; species Streptomyces sp. GDS52. The sequence continues at coordinate 239,520 of NZ_CM125966.1, read as the reverse complement.
GTCCAGCGGGTTGGGACGGGACTTCAGCGGCTTGCGGGGACCTTGGCGGGGGGCCATGGTGCTCCTTCTGTGTTGGGGTGGATGGGGCCTGTTCTACGCAACGGGGTCGAGCAGAGAGTCGAAGGCGGATGGCAGTTGTTTCCACGCTTCGGGGCCTGCGGTGTACTCGGCGTCGGTGAGTAGGCAGGACTCCAGCACCCGCGCGAGTCCGTCACGGTCCAGGCCGGGTGAGGTGAAGACGAGGTGCTGGCAGCGGTCCCCGTGTTCGGGGTGCCAGTCCAGTGCGGCGGCCGCTCGGCGTACGGGCGGGACCATTTCCCAGGCGGCATCCGGCAGGGAGGCGAGCCATGGGCCGGCGCTCTCTACGCACAGGGCTCCGCCTGCGGCGTCCCAGGCGAGCAGGGTGTCGGGGCGGTCGGCGAGCCAGAACCGTCCGCGGCTGCGGGCGGCGGCGCAGCAGAGGTCTTCGAGCGCCTGGTAGAGGCGTTCGGGGTGGAACGGGCGGTGGCGACGCCAGACGAAGGTGGTGACGCCTGCTTCGTCGGCTTCCTGGGGGAGTAGGGCGCAGGCGGGGTGCTGGGCTGCTGCGGCGGCTTCGGCGTCGAAGCCGGCGAAGGCCAGTCGGGCGAGCTCCGGAGAGTCGGCGCTCACCTGCCTGGCGGTGGGGTGGAGTTGGGTGAGGAGCGCCCGGTCCTCGTCGTCGGCGTCCTCGCTGTCCGCGACGGCGAGGACGGGGGCGTACTCCAGTTGCCTGGCCCAGGTGTCGTCGACCGTGCGATGGTCGGCGGCTGCGGCCGCGAGGCCCGTCTCGGCGAGGTCGTCGCCGTTGCCGAGGCAGGGGAGTACGAGAGCCGGGTCCACCGCCGTGATTACGTTGGTGAGCCGCACCGCGTCGGCACCGTGCCGGACGATGACCTCGGCCATCCCTTTGGGTTCTACGGAGTCCCACAGTTCGACGACGGCGAGCCGGCTGAGGCCGGCGTCCGCCAGCCGTTCCAGCTCGGGGACCAGGTCCTCGCGCAGCGCACAGCACGCGCAGTCGTTGACCAACGGGGCCTCGCCTCGTGTCAGTTCACCCGAAGCATCGCGCACCTGGCGCAGGACGGTGCCGTCGGCCGCTGTGGACAGGTCGTGGTGAAGGGCGACGCTGTCGGGTACCAGGCGCAACAGGCCCTCCACGACCTTCCTGCGCGCCTCGCGATGGAGCCCGGCGACGATGACCACGGGCAGCCCGGTCTCGTCCCCCATCAGTTGGCTCCGCTCCGACCGTACCGGCGTTCGAAGCGCTCGACTCGCCCGGCGGTGTCCAGGACCCGGGCGGTCCCCGTATAGAAGGGGTGGCTGACGTTCGAGATCTCGACGTCGACCACCGGGTAGGTGTTGCCGTCCTCCCACTCGATCGTCTTGTCACTGGTCATGGTGGAGCGGGTGAGGAACGCGTAGTTCGCGGCACGGTCGCGGAAGACGACGGGGCCGTAAGCGGGGTGGATTCCGTGCTTCATGGGGCGTCCTTGGGATCGGGGGCCGGTGGTGGAGTGGCGGGAGGTCAGCGTTCCTCGCGGAAGTCGACGTGGCGCCGGGCGATCGGGTCGTGCTTGCGCAGCACCATGCGGTCGGGGTCGTTGCGGCGGTTCTTGCGGGTGACGTACGTGTAGCCGGTTCCCGCGGTGGAGCGGAGCTTGATGATCGGACGTACCTCGTTGCGTGCCATGAGCGCTACCATATGGGAATGGTTTCCATTATCGAAAACTAGTCGTCCCCGATGAGAGGCAGGTACGACCTTGTCCGCCCACTGCCAACTGACCGGTGCTCAGCCGGGCTTCGGCAACACCATCTCCCACTCGCATCGGCGCACTTCGCGCCGTTTCGACCCCAACATCCAGCGCAAGCGCTACTGGCTGCCCAGCGAGGGGCGGCATGTCCGGCTGACGCTCAGCGCGAAGGCGGTCAAGACTGTCGACAGCATCGGCATCGAGGCCGCCGTGGCCCGCATCCGCGCCCGAGGGGGAAAGGTCTGATGGCCAAGAAGAGCAAGATCGCCCAGAACGAGAAGCGCAAGGCGACCGTCGAGCGGTACGCGGCCCGCCGTGCCGAGCTGAAGGGAGTCATTCGCCGGCCGTCCTCCACCGACGCCGAACGCCGGGCCGCAGTGGAAGAACTGCGGCGCCAGCCCCGCAACGCGAGCGCCACCCGGGTGCGCAACCGGGACAGCGTGGACGGGCGACCGCGCGGTCACCTGCGGAAGTTCGGCCTGTCACGGGTCCGCCTGCGTGAGCAGGCCCACGCCGGCTTCCTGCCCGGGGTCACCAAGTCCTCCTGGTAGCCGCGCCGCTCGCACAGCGGGCGGAGCCGCCGGCTGTGACTCGGCGGAGTCATGGCCGGACCTCCCGCGGAGCGTGCCAGTGGATGTCAGGGCAGGCGCAGGAGGTTGAGCCGGTAGCCCTCGGCCTGGGGGAGCCGCTGCGCGGCCATGGCGGACACCATCTGCTGGTAGGGGAGTGGCGACTGGGCTACCAGGTCCTCGGGCAGGCTGGTGAGGGTGTGTGACGCCGGGTACTCGTGCCCCGACCACCAGTCGGCCAGTTGGGCGGGGCGGGGCAGTGCCAGTGCAAGCGGGTCATGACCTTGCTGAGGACGTCGTGCTGTTCCTGAGTGTCGAAGAAACCGAGGCCGGCGGTGCCCGGGGCCAGCAGGGCGCCCGGGAAGTGGTCGGCGAGGAGGTCGATGACCTCGCGCACGCCGGGTTCGTGCAGGCAGGACAGTACGGCCTCCGCGACGAACAGGTATGGCCCGGTGGCGTGCGAGGCCACCTCCGCGGCCCACGCCTCGTCCATCGCCGAGGCCGTCGGGCGCTGTCCGTGAAGAAGTTCCCGCGTGGGCCGATCCCATCGGGCAGGTCGAGGTCGAACCACCGGGCGCGGCCGTTGTCGACACGTTCGTGGCGCGTGTTGGGTCCGGTGCCGATCGCGACCGCGGTGGCGTCGGGGTGCGCGGACAGGGAGTCCGCCACCCACCAGTCGAAGAGGAGGGTGCGCAGCAGCGCGCCGGTGAGGCTCGGGAGATCGCCGAAGCGTCCGAAGTCGTAGTCGATCGAGGCGACGATCTCTTCGGCCTGTGCGTCCCTCAGAAGTGCGTGTTCCTCGCGGTTCTCACGGCGCGGGCATACAGCGGTATGAGGCGGGTCTCCTGCACCGTCGCCAGGCGCGGCTTCTTCCTGTTGTCCATGAGTGGCCTCTCCGGCACAGGTGTGTACCGGGCCGGACGGTGCCGTGGCTGCGACCACCGCCCGCCGGAGTTTCAGTGCCCCGTCACGGTGGTGAGGGGGTCGTGCTCGTGCGCGCAGCTCTCGTCGAAGGCGTAGGTGTCCCAGGCGGGGAAGGGGTCGGAAGCGGGCAGGGCTTCGCCTTGCTGCATGAGGCAGCCGGTCAGGGCCGCCCGCAGGGCCTCGGCGTTCAGCTGGGTGCCGATGAACACGAGTTCCTGGACGAAGGGGCTGTCGGTGTCACGCGCGAAGGAGGGCTCGAAGCGTGCCACCGAGCCGGCCTGGGACCACAGTCCCGTCACACGGGGCCGGCTGGCCAGCGTGAAGAAGCCCTTGGACCTGAGCACCTGTCCGTAGCTGCCGCTGTCCAGCGATTCGGTCACGAACGACCACAGCCGCCCTGGGTGGAAGAGTGTTCCGGAGCGGAAGACCGTCGACGAGATGCCGTACTCCTCCGTCTCGGGAACATGGTCGCCGTTGAGCTCCCTGACCCAGCCCGCAGCCTGCTGCGCCCGCTCCAGGTCGAAGCGGTCGGTGCCCAGGACCTCGCCGACCGGTACGCGGCCCCGCACGGCCGGCACCACGCGGGCGGCGGGGTTAAGCCGTGCCAAGGTGGCGCGCAGCCGGTCGGCGGACACGGCGTCGACGAGATCCAGCTTGTTGAGGACGATGACGTCGGCGAACTCGATCTGGTCCATCAGCAGGTCGCTGACCGTGCGTTCGTCGTCCTCGTACTGGTCCAGGCCCCGTGCGGCCAGTTCGTCGCCTCCGGCCAGCTCGGGCAGGAAGTTGGCGGCGTCCACCACCGTGACCATCGTGTCCAGCCGGGCCAGTTCGTCGAGGGTGGCGCCGTCGTCGCGGGCGAAGGCGAAGGTGGCGGCCACCGGCATGGGCTCCGAGATGCCGGAGGACTCGATGAGGAGGTAGTCGAATTGTCCCTCGCGCGCCAACCGGTCCACCTCTTCGAGCAGATCGTCGCGCAGGGTGCAGCAGATGCATCCGTTGGTCATCTCGACTAGGCGTTCCTCGGTGCGCGACAGGGCTGCCTCGCCTCCGCGCACCAGGGCGGCGTCGATATTGACCTCGCTCATGTCGTTGACGATGACGGCGACACGCAGGCCCTCGCGGTTACCGAGAACGTGGTTGAGCAGGGTGGTCTTGCCGGCGCCGAGGAACCCCGACAGGACGGTGACGGGCAGGCGCCGCGAGGGGACGTGGCTCATGCGGTGTCAGCCCTCGGGGCGGAGCAGGCCACGCTCGTACGCCTTGGCCAGCCGCTGAGGGACGCGGTACGGCACGCCGCCCACCGTGACCGTCACCAGCTGCGGCGTCGTGGCCTTCCACTGCGCGCGACGGTGTCGGGTGTTGCTGCGCGACATCTTGCGTTTGGGTACGGCCATGAGGAGACCTCCGGGTGCGATCGGTGAGCGAGGCAGACGATACATGAAAATGAATGTCATTACGATCCGCGTTGCTGTGGCGATCCGGCTCGGCGCCCTCCTGAGGTGGCCCCACGGCGCTGTCCCGGTTTGACGGGGAGTGACGGACGGATCGGGAAAGTGGGTCGCCAACTGCCCGCGGAGGGCGGCCCGGGGTGGTGTCGTGGCTGTGACCTGTCGCTACCGTGCGCTCTGCGGCCTCGCCTGGTCGATAGCGCTGTCGTGATCCGCCCGGGCTCACTGGGGTCCTCGGTGTAACGAAGGGGCGTAAAAGGTACGGAGGTGGCGCGTCGCGTGAGTCAGGGGTGTGCCGGTTGGTCCTGATCCTGCATCTCGCTGCCACTGCCCGGTTCTCCACTTGCGCCGGAGAGTGCGGCGTATGACGTCGCATCAGGTGAGTCGGCATCCAATCGGCATCGGACAGGGGCAGGCTTCCGCCAAGGCATCCGGTCGACGGCTTGACGGTAGTCTCCTTGCGCAGATTGCGCAGGTGGGGAGGCTACTCGCCACGGTGCGCGACGTTGTGCGGAGTCTTCGAGTTGCAGGCATGTCGATGTACAGTGAACGAAGCGCCTGACCTGCGGAAAGTTGGCAGGGAGCCGTCTTCTGGGAGTCCAAAGTGCTGCACCGGCCCCACCATCCGCACCACCGTGGTGGCCCTCTCGGGCCCCAGCGCGGTCAGGTGCCTGACATGGTTCTCATGCTCCTGCTTCGCACGGCGCAGACTCGACGGTGAAGGCGTCCAGCGCGGCCTTCGCATCGATCTCTATATGCTGCTGGGCACACAGCAGCATCAGATTGTCCGCCTCATCCCGCAACGCCTTCTCCAACAGATCCCCGCCGCGCGGCGAGCACGGATCAGTGCTCTGCCCGACGATGTGCGCGACCTCCCCCAAAGGAAGCGTCCGTCCCGACATCGCCCCCTCCAGCAGGTACGCGTTGCACAGCATGCACCTGCCTCCACTGCGCACCCACACGGCGAGAACCGCCTTGGATGAAAGACGGCTCCGTTTCCCGCCGCTCCCGCTCATCAGCACTGCCTCCATCCCTTCGCGACAGACCAGACGCTAGACGACACCTCCCCTGACACCAGGGGGGATACGACAAAGCGCGGCGCACCCTGGAAGTACGGCTCCGCACGAGGACGTGTCCGTGGCGGACCGATACGCGCCCGTAGTGGGCGTCGTCGAAAGCCTCGGCAGAGCTGCCGGCATATCCAGCCCCCGCTGCACCTGCGAGTCATGCGGCCGGTTGGACGCCAGCCGCGCCTCAACTTCACCGGGGCCCGGGGTGTCGGTCCTCATCGCGTCGGCGGCGCTCACTGACGCCGACCACCTCGTATCCCTGCCCTCACGCTCCCGATGCGCCGTCAGGTAGGTCGGCGTTTCGTCAGCATCGGTCCCTGGCGCGTTCCGCGAAGAGTGTTCGGGTAGGGGCGTGTTCGGCGAGCCGCAACAGCCTGGTTCGTACGGAAGCCCAGGCAGGGAGCCGGCTCACCGAAGTGAAGCGATGTTCCTCACAATCTTCGACTCGGGCGAGTGCCAGTTGTAGAGTGACACCGCCCTTGACCTGCACAAAGCAGGCAGGGAGCCGTCTTCCAGGAGTCCAAAGTGCTGCGTACTCTGTTCAAGTCCAAGATCCACCGCGCCACCGTCACCCAGGCCGACCTGCACTATGTGGGGTCCGTGACGATCGACGCCGATCTGCTCGACGCCGCCGATCTGCTGCCCGGTGAGCTCGTGCACATCGTCGACGTCACCAACGGGGCCCGGCTGGAGACGTACGTCATCGAGGGGGAGCGGGGCTCGGGTGTCGTCGGGATCAACGGGGCCGCGGCGCATCTCGTCCACCCCGGTGACCTGGTGATCATCATCAGTTACGCTCAGGTGACCGACGCCGAGGCGCGGGCGCTGGAACCCCGGGTGGTGCACGTGGATGCCGACAACCGCATCGTCGCCCTGGGTGCCGACCCGTCCGAGCCGGTGCCGGGGTCGGACCAGCAGCGCAGCCCGCAGGCCGTCACGGCCTGACCGGCGCGGACGGTGGCAGGCAGAGGCAGGAGCGTGATGTGTCCATGAGCGACATCGAGATCCGCGACGACCGGGCGGCGGGCCGCCTGGAGGCGGTGGCGGGCGACGGCGAGGTCGTCGGCCGGATCGAGTACTTCGTGCTCGAAGCTCCCGAGCACGCGATCGTTCCGGTCCACACCGTCGTGGAACCCGCCCACGAGGGCAAGGGCATCGCCGGCTCTCTGGCCCGCGAGCTGTACGCCACGGCCGCCCGTGAGGGCGTCGCGGTCGCCCCGCTCTGCCCGTACGTCGTCAAGTGGGCCGAACGGCACCCCGACCAGGCCCCGGCGGCCTCCCCGGAGCTCCTCCGGGCGGCGAAGGCGTGGCTGGCGGCGCACCCCGGACGCTTCTGACCTCGCCGGACGACCCCCGTGCCGGGGGTCGTCCGGCCGACGGCGCCCGGTCCCGCTTCGAGGCGGGCGACACGGCGGTGTCCGGTATGGGGAGGGCGCCGGTCGGCCCCGCGCCGTCCTGCGGGGGAGTGACTGGGGGCGCGGCCGTCGGGTAGGCGGGGGAGTAGTCCAGAGCCGACGTCGACCGACTGGCCGGAGGACACCCGCCATGACGCAACCGCACCCGGACCCCGTCCCACCGAGCCCCACCCCGGACCCCGGCACCCCCGGGCCCGCTCCGGACCCCGTCCCCCCGGGGCCCGCCCCGGGGCCGGACCCCGAGCCGGTCCCACCCCCCGAGCCGCCCCCCGGCCCGGGACCGACACCCCCGCCCCCCGCCCCGGGACCGCCTGCCCCGGGACCGCCCGCTCCGGGGCCGACCCCGCCCGTCCCCGGGCCGCCGCCACCCCCGCCGGGGCCGCCCGGACCGTCGCCCTCGCCCATTCCGCCCGGCCCCGGGCCCGTCCCCGCCCCGGAGCCGGGCCCGCCGCTCACCTGACGGCCGGTACGGCGAGCGGGCGCCCGCCGACCAAGTCGGCGGGCGCCCGCTCGCCGTCCTCCGCTTACGCCGAGACCTCCGAGCGGTCGCCGCCCCACAGCGTGTGGAACGAGCCGTCGCGGTCCGTACGCCGGTAGGTGTGCGCGCCGAAGTAGTCGCGCTGCCCCTGGGTGAGCGCGGCCGGCAGGCGCTCCGCGCGCAGGGCGTCGTAGTAGGCGAGGGCCGCGGCGAAGCCGGGGGTCGGCACTCCCTGGCGGGTCGCGGCGATCAGCACCTCGCGCCAGTCGTCCTGCGCGTCGGCGATCTCCCGGGCGAACGTCTCGTCGGAGAGCAGGCTCGGCAGGTCGGCGCGGGCGTCGTAGGCGGCCCGGATGCGGTCCAGGAAGGCCGCCCGGATGATGCAGCCGCCGCGCCAGAGCGCGGAGACCGCGCCGAGGTCGATGTCCCAGTCGTACTCCTCGCTGCCCGCGGCGATCTCGTGGAAGCCCTGCGTGTACGACACGATCTTCGACGCGTACAGCGCCTGCTCCACCCGGTCCGCGAACGCCGCCGCCTCCGACTCGCCGAGCGGTGCGGCCTTCGGGCCGGCGAGGCCCCGCGAGGCCTCCCGCAGCGCCGCGTGACCGGACAGCGAGCGCGCGAACACCGCCTCCGCGATGCCCGACACCGGCACACCCAGGTCGAGCGCGATCTGCACGGTCCAGCGCCCCGTGCCCTTCTGCTCCGCCTGGTCGACCACCACGTCGACGAACGGCCTGCCCGTGGCGGCGTCCACGTGGGAGAGCACCTCGGCGGTGATCTCGATCAGGTAGGAGTCCAGCCGGCCGGTGTTCCAGGTGCGGAAGATGTCCGCGATCTGCGCGGGCGTGTACCCGGCGACATCGCGCAGCAACTGGTACGCCTCACCGATCAGCTGCATGTCGGCGTACTCGATGCCGTTGTGCACCATCTTCACGAAGTGCCCGGCACCGTCCGGGCCCATGTGCGACACGCAGGGCGTGCCGTCGGCCGCCTTGGCGGAGATCTTCTCCAGCATCGGGCCGAGCGAGTCGTACGACTCCTTCGGGCCGCCCGGCATGATGCTCGGTCCGTGCAGCGCGCCCTCCTCACCGCCGGAGACGCCCATGCCGACGAAGTGGATGCCCTGCTCGCGCAGCGCCTTCTCCCGGCGGCGGGTGTCGGCGAAGTGGGCGTTGCCACCGTCGATGATCATGTCACCGGGCTCCAGCAGCGGGGCGAACTCCTCGATCACGGCGTCCGTCGGCTCACCGGCCTTCACCATGACGACCAGCCGCCGCGGACGCTCCAGCGCCGCCACGAACTCCTTCGCCGTCTCGGCCGCTACGAAACCGCCCTCGTGCCCGAACTCCTCCACCAGCGCACGCGTGCGCGCCGACGTCCGGTTGTGCACCGCGACCGTGTAGCCGTTGCGGGCGAAGTTGCGTGCGAGGTTACGGCCCATGACCGCGAGTCCCGTGACGCCGATCTGCGCTGAACTGCTCATTGGTGGCTCCTAGTGACCTTGGTATCGGTACTGCCGGGGGGTCGGTGGTGCTGCCGGGCTTTCCTGTGCCGCCAGTCGGCGCCCGCAGGCCCCGCCGTCGACCATTGTGACCGTCGCGACCATCCTGACGTGCCGCTACCCCGCCCGCACGCGCGGGTCCCACGACACCCCGCAGCCACATACGGGCGGGACCCCCCTCCGTACTCATCCGGACCCGTACGGACCCGTCCGGCGCACACACGTGTTCGGCGCACGCCCGCGCCTTTGTGCGAGCGGGCCGCACGACGGTGGCAACCGGGGCGCAACGGGCGAAAAGTACCAGCCACTTGGCGCATCCGCACGGCCGATAGCCGTCTTGTCACCGTCAGTTCGCAGCGCTTACTTTTGCCCCTCCTGACGCGTTGTCGAGAGGGACTCCATGGCCGTGCGCGGCCGGCACCGCCGGTATCAGCCGAACCGAATCAACCGTGCCTCACTCACCGTCACCGCGGGCGGGGCGGGGGTGGCGCTGCCCCTGCTGGGCACCGGCGTGGCCCAGGCGGCCGACGCGGACACCTGGGACAGGGTCGCCGCCTGCGAGTCCAGCGACGACTGGGACATCAACACCGGCAACGGCTACTACGGCGGGCTCCAGTTCACCCAGTCCACCTGGGAGGCCTTCGGCGGCACCCGGTACGCGCCGCGCGCGGATCTGGCCACCAGGGACCAGCAGATCGCCGTCGCCGAGAAGGTGCTCGACGGGCAGGGGCCCGGCGCCTGGCCGGTCTGCTCGCAGCGGGCCGGACTGACCCGGGGCGGCGAGACCCCCGACATCCGGCCGGCCGCCGACCGGACCGAGGTGAAGGGAACCGGACGCTCCACCGTCGAGGAGGTCAAGCCGCAGCACACGCCCCAGTCCCGGGCGGGCCGCGCCGAGATGTACACCGTGGTCCACGGCGACACCCTGTCCGGCATCGCGTCGGAGGAGCGGGTCCGGGGCGGCTGGCGCGGGCTGTACGAGGCGAACGGCGCGACCATCGGCACCGACCCCGACCTGATCCTGCCCGGCCAGCGCCTCACCCTGCCCGACGGGAAGGCATCCAAGCAGTCCGGGCAGCGCGGGCCGGTCAAGTCCTCCAAGCCCTCCAGCTCGTCCAAGTCGTCCGAGCAGAAGGACGCGAAGAGCAAGGCCACGAAGAGCAAGACCGCCGAGAAGAGGACCGCGGAGAAGAAGGCGCCCACGCAGCGCACCGAGGAACGGGCCGACCGTGCCGCCCCGTCCGGTGGTGCCACCCGGGTGGCACCCGTCGGCGCCCCGCTGGGCACGCCGTACCACCAGGCGGGTTCCTCCTGGTCGAAGGGCTACCACACCGGTGTCGACTTCCCCGTGCCCACCGGCACACCCGTGAAGTCGGTCGCGGCGGGCAGCGTGGTCAGCGCCGGGTGGGAGGGCTCGTTCGGCTACCAGGTGGTGGTCCGGCACGCCGACGGCCGCTACAGCCAGTACGCCCACCTGTCGGCGATCTCCGTGCGCAGCGGCCAGTCGGTCGCCGCGGGCCAGGGCGTCGGTCGTTCCGGTTCGACGGGCAACAGCTCGGGCCCGCATCTGCACTTCGAGGTGCGGACGGGGCCCGGTTTCGGATCGGACATCGACCCCGTCACCTACCTGAGGGCGGGCGGCGTCAAGATGTGACCCGTGTGCGCTGCCGGTCCGGCACAGGCATCGGTACGTACGGGCCGCCGTGGAAGGGTGCGTAGGCGACCAGCGTCAGGGGCGGGTCCGGCTCGACGACCGCGACCGTGGTCCCGGTCTCCGGGGCGGCGCCCACGGGGGCCGGTACGGGTGCCGGGGCCGGCACCCGTACCGGCCGGGCGAGTTCGGCCGGCAGCAGTTCCTCGGCGGCGTCGGACGGCGACCCGGCGGCCGGCACGGACCGTGCGGCGCCCGCCGGCTCCGGCTGGTGCTGCTCGCGCGCCAGTCGTTCCGTCGTCAGCAGGATCAGGCCGCCGGCCGCCACCACGCCGCAGCTCAGCGCGAGCGCCGTGCCCGTCGTGCCGTAGCGGAAGGTCTCGCCGAACATCGTGATGCCGACCGCGGCCGCCACCACCGGGTTCACCACCGTCAGCGTGGCCAGCGGAGCCGCGAGACCGGCGCCCCGGTAGGAGGCCTGGGACAGCAGCAGCCCGGTCGCGGCGAACACGCCGATCACCGCGAGGGACGGCACGTCCGTCACCGAGACGCCGTCGGTCCAGTCCACGGCCACGGCCTTCGTGAAGACGGAGGACATGCCGAAGGCCACACCGGAGGCGACGGCGAGGAGGATGCCGCGCACGGCGGGATGCCGGCGCACCGTCCGGGCCGCCACCGTCAGGGCGCCGACCGCGACGGCCGTGACCGACGCCGCCGCCGCCCGCTGGACGCCGTCGAGGGACTGGGCGTCGGACGCGGCGACCAGGGACAGCAGACCGGCGAGACCGAAAGTCGCCATGAGGGCGCCGCGCCACGCCGTGGCGCCTGCCCTGCGGCCGACGAACAGCGCGGCCATGGGCAGCGCGAACACGATGGTCAGCGCGCCCAGCGGCTGGACGAGGCTCAGCGGGCCGTAGGCGAGCGCCACCACGTGCAGCAGGCCGCCGAGGCCGTTGAGCGCGACCGCCGCCCACCAGCCCGGCCGCCGCAGCGGAGCGTACTGCTCGCCGGGCGAGGACACCGCGACCCGCTCCTGCACGATCGCTCCGCCCGCGTACGCCACGGCGGAGACGAACGACAGCAGCACGGACAACGCGAGGGCGCTCATCGGCAGCTCCTCCGCGTGAGGCCGGGGTGCTCGGCCCGGCGCGGCGATCGGTCGGCTTTCATGATGAACACGATGCCGTGTCCCGTTGTTCCCGTCGTCGTCCCTGAGCACCCAATGCGTCCTACTGCCGATGGAGTACGCGGACGGCCCCGTCATCCCCTGGGTGGGTGCCGCACGACGGAGGTCCCCTGGTGGCTCCCCTTAGGGGGCACGGCGCCGTCGCGCCTCGCGGTCCCGGCGGGCCTTTGTCATGTCCCTGGACGGACGACGGAATCCGTGCTGTTATGCCAACTGCTGTTCATGACAACGTTGTACAGGCGAGTGCAACGCACAGAACAGAACACGCACCGCGCAACCGAGCACTGAGCAATCGAGCACTGAGCACCGAGAACCGAGCAGAGAGCCGTCACCTTCCTCACCGACGGAGGATCCGTGCGCATCAGACGACTCAGAAACCGTTTCGCACTCTTCCTGGCCGCCGCACTGGGGCTCGCGGGGCTCACCGCGACCGGCCAGACCGCGACCGCGGCCGAGGACGATCCGGTGGACATCCACGGGCTGAAGGGCGAGTACTACACGCACTCCGCCCCCGGCGCCTTCGACTTCCACGAGCTCAAGGCCACCGCCTTCGATCCGCACCTCGACTTCGACAACCTGGAGCCGCGGCTGAACTTCACCACGGGCCGGTCGGACCACGTCAGCGTCCGCTGGACCGGGAAGATCGTGCCGGAGAAGACCGGCGCGCACACCTTCTCGATCATCGGCGACAACGGCTTCCGGCTGTGGATCGACGGCCGGCTCGCCATCGACCACTGGGTCGACGACTGGGACCGCGAACAGAGTGCCGAACCGATCGAGCTGACCGCCGGCAAGGCCCACGACATCAAGGTCGAGTACTTCGAGCACTACGGCGGCTCCAACCTCCACCTGCGCTGGACCGAACCCGGCGGCACCAAGCAGCCCGTACCGCAGTCGGCGTTCCGCCTGCCGGACGGCTTCGACTACGACGGGGCCCTCGCGGCCACCGTCCTCGGCTCCGGGCGCACCCTGAAGCTCGACTTCCCGCGTCCGCTCGCCGTACCCCCGGCCGGTCTCACCGAGCACGTCAACGCGGTCATCGGCGGTGCGCAGTGGCCGCTGACGAAGGCCGAGCCGGACCCGGCCGACCCCAAGGCCCTGCTCGTCACGCTCGCCGAGCCCGTCGTCGGCAACAAGACGGGCACCGCCCGCGGCACCGCCGACGTCCGTTACGACGGCAGGGGCGGACTGACCACCACGGGCGGCGACCCCGTGGACGCGTTCATGAGCAGCGGGCCCAACCGCTCCACCCACGAACTGAGCACCGAGTGGGCCGACGAGGTGGGCCCGGACAACGCCCTCCCCGAGTACCCGCGTCCCCAGCTCACCCGGGAGCAGTGGCGCAACCTCAACGGGCAGTGGCAGTTCGCCGCCGCCGAGGAGGGGGAGCGGCCACCCGTCGGGAAGACGCTGAAGGAGCGCATCCTCGTCCCGTACCCGGTGGAGTCCCGGCTCTCCGGCATCCAGCGGCACGAGGACCGCATGTGGTACCGCCGTACCTTCATCGTCCCCCGGGACTGGCGCATCGGCTCCGGCAAGCGGCTGCGGCTGAACTTCGGCGCCGTCGACTGGCGGTCCGAGGTGTACGTCAACGGCACGAAGGTCGCCGCCCACGAGGGCGGGTACGACAAGTTCAGCGCCGACATCACCGACGCGCTGAAGCCCGGCCGCACCCAGGAGCTCATCGTCGGCGTGTACGACCCCACCGACGCCGCGAACGGTGAGAACCCGCCGCTCGGCAAGCAGCGCCTGGACCCCAGCGGCATCTGGTACACGCCCAGTTCGGGCATCTGGCAGACGGTCTGGATGGAACCGGTCACCCGGGACCACGTCGACTCCCTCAAGCTGGTCCCGGACGTGCCCGGCGAGCGGCTCACCGTGGAGGCGAAGGGCGTCCGCGACGGCCTGCCGGTCAGGGCGACCGCGTACGACGGACGGCGCAGGGTCGCCACGGCGACCGGCCGCACCGGGGAGCCGCTGACCCTGAAGATCGCGAACCCGCGCCTGTGGTCGCCGGACGACCCGTTCCTGTACGACCTGGAGGTGACCGTCGGCGCCGACCGCGTCGACAGCTACTTCGGGATGCGCTCCATCGCCGTGGAGGAGATCGACGGGGTGCCGCGCACGGTCCTCAACGGCGAACCCGTCTTCCTGATGGCCACCCTCGACCAGGGCTTCTGGCCGGACGGCCTGCACACCGCGCCCACCGACGAGGCCCTCGCGTACGACCTGCGCGTGCACAAGGAGCTCGGGTTCAACTCGGTGCGCAAGCACATCAAGGTCGAGCCGGACCGCTGGTTCCACTGGGCCGACCGGCTGGGGCTGATGGTGTGGCAGGACATGCCCTCCATGAGGGCCGGGGTGAACCCCGACGGGTCCGCCCGCGCCCGCTACGAGCGCGAGATGAAGCAGATGATCGACGAGCACATCAGCAGCCCGTCGATCGTCATGTGGGTCACCTTCAACGAGGGCTGGGGCCAGTACGACGTCGGCCGCGTCGCCGAGCAGGCCAAGGCCTGGGACCCGTCGCGCCTGGTCAACAACCAGTCGGGGCTCAACCTCGGCGCCGACGGCAACGCCGGCGACATCATGGACGAGCACGGCTATCCCAGCCCGGCGCTTCCGCCCCGCCCGGACGGGCGGCGCGCCCTGGTCACCGGCGAGTACGGCGGCCTCGGCCTGGCGGTGCCCGGTCACGCCTGGTCGGTGCAGCAGTCGTACGTCGACGTCGACCCGGAGACCTACACCGACGACTACCTCACCAAGCTCGACGAGGTACGGGCCCTGGTCTGCCGGGGCAGCAACGGCGCCGTGTACACGCAGATCTCGGACGTGGAGGGCGAACTGAACGGCCTGCTCACCTACGACCGACGCGTGCTGAAGCCGGACGTCGCCCGGGTGAAGGCCGGCCATGACGCCCTGATCCGGGACGCGTCCCGGGCGCGGCCCGCGGGGTGCCCGGCCCAGGGTGCCGCGCGATGAGCGACTCCCCCGGCGGCCCGCGCCCGTCCGGGTGGCGTTCGGCACCCGGGGTGTCACCCCGGGCCTTCCCCCGGGAGACGACCCGATCGCCGTTCCGGGTACCCCTTCTGACGTCGTCCCGGAAGGTTCCGACCGCACGGCCGTGACCCCGTCCGCCCGGTGAAGTCCGCCCCTTTCGTCGTACCGACGGGAGGGGCGGAGGCGTAATCTGATGTTAACTGTCTGTGGCGGGATCGTACTTGACCGTAATCAGTCAGGGGCGGTGTACTGCTGCTCCATCCCGTCGTCATGCGAGGCACGCCTTGAACGCAGACCCGCTCGCTCCTCTCGACCTGGCGTTCTGGAACATCGAGTCCGCCGATCACCCCATGCACCTCGCGGCCCTCGGGGTCTTCTCGGCCCGTTCGCCCACCGCCGGTGCCCACGCGGCGGATCTGCTCGCCTCCCGCGCCGCCGCCGTGCCCGGACTGCGGATGCGCATCCGCGACGTGTGGCAACCGCTGCCCGCGCGCCCCCCGTTCCCGGCTCTGCACCGCCCCGTGGCCTCGGCCCTGCGCCGGCCGCTGGCCTTCGGCGGCGCCGAGCGGGAGACCGACCCCGGCTTCGATCCCCAGAACCACGTCAGGCTGCACGCCCCGACCGCCGACTTCCACTCGGTGGCGGGCCGGCTCATGGAGCGGCCCCTGGAGCGCACCCGGCCGCCCTGGGAGGCCCATGTGCTGCCGGGGGAGGACGGTGTCTCCTTCGCCGTCCTGTTCAAGTTCCACCACGCCCTCGCCGACGGGCTGCGGGCCCTCACCCTCGCCGCGGCCCTGATGGACCCGATGGACCTGCCCGCCCCGCGGCCCCGCCCGGCCGAGCCGGCCCGCGGACTGCTCCCGGACGTGCGAGAGGTGCCCGCCCTCGTCCGCGGCCTCCTGTCCGACGCGGGCCGGGCCCTGGACATCGGCGCCGCGGTGGCCCGCTCCACCCTCGACGTGCGCTCCTCGCCCGCGCTCGCCTGCGAGCCCAGCGGCACCCGCCGCACCGCCGGAGCGGTCCTCGACCTCGACGACGTGCACCGGATCCGCAAGAGCGTCGGCGGCACCGTCAACGACGTGCTGATCGCGGTCGTCGCCGGTGCCCTGCGCCGCTGGCTCGACGAGCGCGGCGCCGGCAGTGAGGGCGTTACCCCGCGTGCCCTCGTCCCCGTCTCCCGGCGCCGCCCGCGCACCGCGCACCCCCAGGGCAACCGGCTCTCCGGCTACCTGCTCCGCCTGCCGGTCGACGAGGCGGAACCGCTCGCCCGCCTCGCCCTGGTGCGCACCGCCATGGACCGCAACAAGGACGCGGGCCCGAACCGGGGCGCGGGCGCCGTCGCCCTGCTCGCCGACCACGTGCCACCGCTCGGCCACCGGCTCGGCGGCCCCCTGGTCGGCCAGGCGGCCCGGCTCTGGTTCGACGTCCTGGTCACCAGCGTGCCGCTGCCCGGCTTCGGCCTGCGGCTCGGCGGCGACCCGCTCGGCGCGGTCTTCCCCCTCGCGCCGCTCGCCCCCGGGCACTCCCTCGCGGTCGCCGTCTCCACCTACCGCGGCCGCGTCCACTACGGGCTGGTCGCCGACGGAGCCGCCGTCCCCGACCTCGACCGGCTCGCCGGGGCCGTCTTCGAGGAGGTGGCGACGCTCATCTCCGCATGTGATCCCTGACCCGTCGCCCGCCGCGGGTTTGGTGCTGCGGCCCGGCGCTCCGTAAAATCCCCCGTTCGGCAGCGGGCGCGACCGGAGCGCCGCCACGGCAGACCAGGAACGGCGACGGCGATGACGGTGACAGAGGACGGCCTGCGGGCCACGGACGCGGTGACACACGGGGACGCCGTGGCGCACGTGCCGCACGGGGACGCCGTGGCGTACGGGCCCGGCATCGACCCGGAGCGGCTGGCCGTGTGCCTCGACGTGCTCGCGGAACTCGACACACTGGACGTCGACCACCCGGACGCGATCAAGGTCCGCCGTGCCACCTCGCACATCTACCGCACGGTCAAGCAGCGCCGCCGCCAGGAGCGCCGGGCCGCCAAGACGGCCCACGACAAGGCGGTCACCGAGGCCACCGCCACCGGGTCCGCCGAGCGCATCGACGACGAGACGGAAGGCATCCTGCCCTCGTCCCGTACCGAGGAGGGCCAGATCGCGGGGATACTCCAGCGCCCCCGGTCCTGCTACATCTGCAAGCAGCGGTATGTCGAGGTCGACTACTTCTACCACCAGCTCTGCCAGAAGTGCGCCGCCGAGAACCGGGCCCGGCGCGACGCCCGGACCGACCTCACCGGCAAGCGCGCGCTGCTCACCGGCGGCCGGGCCAAGATCGGCATGTACATCGCGCTGCGACTGCTGCGCGACGGCGCCCACACCACGATCACCACCCGCTTCCCGAACGACGCCGTCCGCCGCTTCAAGGCCCAGCCCGACAGCGACGAGTGGATCGACCGGCTGAAGATCGTCGGCATCGACCTGCGGGACCCGGCCCAGGTCGTCGCGCTGGCCGACTCGGTGTCCGCCGCCGGCCCGCTGGACATCCTGATCAACAACGCCGCGCAGACCGTACGGCGCTCCCCGCGGGCCTACAGCGAGCTGCTCGCCGCCGAGTCCGCGCCGCTGCCCGCCGGCGAACTGCCCGCCGCCGAGGTGATCGGGGGCTTCGGCTCCGGCGCGGTGGCCGAGCTGCCCGTCGCGGGCTCCGGCGCGCTCACCGCGCAGGACGTCACGGGCCTGGCCCTGGTCTCCGGCTCGGCCTCCCTGGACCGCATCGCGGCGGGCACCGCGATCGACGCCGGCGGCCTGGTCCCGGACCTGCACGACACCAACAGCTGGGTGCAGACGGTCGAGGAGGTCACCCCGGTCGAGCTGCTCGAGGTCCAGCTCTGCAACTCCACGGCGCCGTTCCTGCTCATCAGCAGGCTGCGTCCGGCGATGGCGGCCGCGTCGGCGAAGCGGACGTACATCGTGAACGTGTCCGCCATGGAGGGTGTCTTCGACCGCGGCTACAAGGGCGCGGGCCACCCGCACACCAACATGGCCAAGGCGGCCCTGAACATGCTCACGCGCACCAGCGCCCAGGAGATGTTCGACAACGACCGCATCCTGATGACGGCCGTCGACACCGGCTGGATCACCGACGAGCGCCCCCACCCGGACAAGATCCGCCTCGCCGACGCCGGCTTCCACGCACCCCTGGACCTGGTGGACGGCGCGGCCCGCGTCTACGACCCCATCGTGCGCGGTGAGGCGGGCGAGGACCTGTACGGCGTCTTCCTCAAGGACTACGCACCCGGCAGGTGGTGACGGCCGAGGCCCCGTCAGTCCATCGCTTCCAGCCGGGAGTTGCGCGCCGCCAGCAGTTCCAGCACGGTGCGCCAGTCCTCCAGGACCCCGGCGTCGAAACAGGCGGTGCGGGCCTCCTCGTCCGCCGCGCGCAGGGCGAGGAGGTCGTCCTCCGCGGGAAGGCCGGGCCGGGGCCGGCCGCGGACCAGGCCGGCGACCCGCTCGCCGAGCAGCGCGCGCACCGCGTCCGCGGCCCGGTCCGCCCGGGTGTCCGGCTCCCCCGGCCGCAGCAGTCGTCCGACCGGCCGCACCAGGCCCGCCACCTGAAGCTCCTTGTCGGCGGGGCGCCCCCGGCGCAGCAGCGCGGCGGTCCGCAGGGCGTGGTCGTACGTGTCGACCGGGGCGCCGCCGGGGCCCGGGGAGTCCCGGGTGCCCCGGCAGGCGTACAGCAGGTCCATCAGCTCCTCGACACTGCGCAGCTCCATGCGCCGGTCCTCCTGGAAGACAGCCGTTTGCCGTACGGCAGCACAGCATGAGGAGCTTGCGTACCGGCCAACGGGACTTGAACTACGTCATGGCCATGCAATTTTCTCGAACACTCGACCACGTGGACAGCCGCGTAGTCCGATCGGGTGACCAGCCGTAGCGGTACGGATGGGGAAAAATGAGGCTGTAAAGGGTCGTCGAGCGCAGTCCGACGGGCGATTGGTGCCGCGAGTTTCGAGCCCCATCGAGCAGGGGGCCGCTCATTTGGTTAACCTGAGTCGGACGGGCAGCCGTAAAGGGGTCCTACCCACACCCACAGGTCCGTCATGGGACACGCCGCTTCACAACGGCCTGCTCTCCTACGAGTCACCGGCGCCACCGCGTCCGAACGGCTTTCGACTCATGCCCGAGCGGACGTGCGACGCGGGCGCGGCAGGACCGGCGCGAAACGTCCCGAGGGTGACCGACACATAAGGAGTGCGCGGTGACACCGGAGAAGACGACCAGCGATCAGCCGACCAAGGAACGCCCCGAGCGGGCGGGCCGCCCGGCCGGGCAGCTCTGCAGTCTCGACGTGTGGGCCCGGTCGGCCCCGATCCGCCTGGCGGGCTACGAGGACGACCTCGCCGAACCCCACATCCTGCCCAGCGTCGACTGACCCCCACTGCGGCACCGCGGCGCCGCCGTGGGGGAGATCTGTGCCCGGTCCCGGGCGCCTTTGAGGAGGGTACCCGGGGCCGGTGGCGTCAGGGCCGGACGTAGGGGCGGGTCAGGATCTCCAGGTTGTGGCCGTCAGGGTCCTCGAAGTAGGCACCGCGGCCGCCGAAGAGATGGTTGACCCGGCCGGGTTCGGTGTGGTTCGGGTCGGCGTAGTAGGTGACCCCGACCGCTTCGAGGCGGTCGATCATCGCGCTGAACCGCTCCTCGGGCACGAGGAACGCGTAGTGCTGCGACTGGATGGGCTCGTCCCGCAGTTCGTAGTAGTCGAGCGTCACCCCGTTGCCCAGGTCCACGGGGAGGAACGGCCCGAACGGGGCGCCGACCTCCAGTCCCAGTATCGCGGCGAGGAACTCCGCCGAGAGCCGGCGGTCCCGGGCGTATACGGCGGTGTGGTTCAACTGGACGGCTGTGGTGGGAGGTTCGGGTGCGGTGGGCGTGATCGGTGCGTCGGGCATGGCTGGTACGTCTCCGGGTGTCGGTTTCCGTCGGGGCGCCGCGGGACGCGGCGGGAAGAGGGAAGGAACGAAAGGCAACGGAAGGCAACGCGGAGAGGGGGCGGGGCGCGGGCGGTGCCCTGCCCTCGGCCGGGGGTGAGCGGGGACAGCCCCGCCCGGATCACGCCGAGGCCGGGAGCGTCTTTCGTGTGTGGCCCAAGGCCGACCCGGCAGTCACCCGGCCGACGATAGGCGCACGCCGCCGATCACCGCAACACCCGGGCCGCCGGAGCACCGTCTCAGGGCGTTCCCGGAACCCGTGCCAGCCGGGTCGGCGGCAGGTACTCGCGCACGTACGTCCGCTCCCAGCACGCCCCCGTCTCCCGCAGCTCCCGCCAGGACGTGTAGCGGTACCGGAAGAGCCGGGCGCGCACGTAGCGGGGCGGCGCGCCGGGCGGGAAGGGGGAGCGGCGCAGCAGCCGCAGCGTGTCCCGGTCGTTCTCCAGCAGCCGTTCCACCAGCGCGCCGAACCACGGGCCGGCGTAGGACGGCGACAGCGCGGCGAACCACATCAGCCAGTCGAGCCGCAGATGGTACGGCGCGAACTGGCGCGGCCAGCGCCGGGGATCACCCGGCTTGCCCCGGAACTCGTACTCCCGCCAGTGCGAGTCCGCCCGGGGCGCCTCGTCGGCGGTGCCCTCGATCACCACCTCGTACCGGATCCGGCTGACGCTGCCGAACGCCCCGTAGGTGTTGACCAGGTGGAGAGGGTCGAACGAGCGGTTCATCACCTGGCGGCGGGAGAGCATGTTGCGCGCCGGGCGGTGACCGAGGCAGAGCAGCAGCGCGGACACCGCGAGGACGACGACCAGGTACCACAGCGGGGCGCCGGCCGTGTCCGGCGGCTCGGCGGGGAACGCGACCGCGGACAGGGCCAGCACGATCGTGATCCAGTTCAGCCAGGAGAAGTTGCCCGACAGCACCAGCCACAGCTGTGTGGCGATCATCAGCGTGGCGGCGGCCGTGGCGATCGGCTGGGGAGCGAACAGCAGGAACGGCACGACGAGTTGGGTGACATGGTTCGCGGCCGCCTCGGCCCGGTGCAGCGGCTTCGGCAGATGGTGGAAGAACCAGCTCAGCGGTCCCGGCATCGGCTGGGTCTCGTGATGGTGGTACAGGCAGGTCAGCTTCCGCCAGCACGCGTCGCCGCGCATCTTGATCAGCCCGGCGCCGAACTCGACCCGGAACAGGACCCACCGGAGCAGGAACAGCACGACGACCGGCGGGGCCACCTCGTCGTTGCCGAGGAACACGGCGAGGAACCCGACCTCGAGCAGCAGCGACTCCCAGCCGAACGCGTACCAGGTCTGCCCCACGTTCACGATCGACAGATACAGCGCCCACGGCACCAGCCACAGCAGCATCCCGCCCCCCAGCGGAAGCAGGGAGTCCAGCCCCGCGAGCAGCGCCACCGACACCGCGCAGCCCGCCCACGCGCAGAGCGCGAAGAAACGGTCCGAGTAGTACAGGTGGAACAGGCTCGGTGCCCGCCGGAACGGCACCCGCTCCACGTACCGGGGCACCGGCAGCATGCCGCGAGCTCCGATCAGCGCACGGAACTGCAGCGCCGCCGTCAGGAACGCGACCAGGTACAGGCCGGCCAGCGCCCGCTGGAAGACCAGCCGGCTCAGCCAGTACTCGGATGCGGTGAACCACTCCACGGCCGTGCGCTCCTTCCCCCTCATTGTCCCGCCGCCCGCCCCGGAGTCCGCAGCGGTCGAATAATCCGGTGAATCCTGACAAAGTTACTTTCATGGCTGATCGGGGAGCGAGCGCCCTGTCACTCCCGGACGACTGGCCGGACCACCCGGATCCGATCCTGGCGCTCAACCGCATGGGCAGTTTCGACCTGGACCTGGACACCGGGATGCTTCAGATGGACGCCCAGGCCCGAAACCTCTTCGACCTGCGCGCCGACGAATTCGACGGCCGGCCCGAGTCGCTGACGCCACGGGTGCCGACCGTGGAGACCGCCCGCCTGGACACCACCATCTCGCAGGCCATGAAGGACGGCAGCGAGAACTACGGCGCCTACTTCCGGGTCCGCCGCCGTGACGGCACCCTGCGCTGGACCCACACCCACGGCTACATCCTCCGGGACGACACCGGACGGCCCGTCCGCATCATCGGCATCGTCCGGGACGCCACCCAGGAACTCGGCGCCGACGAGGCGGTGCGGCAGCCGGTCGCCCAGGAGGACGCCCTGCGCGAGCAGACCAACGTCGTCCAGCTCACCACGGCCGCACTCGCCCACGCCCGCACCGTGCAGGACGTCATGGACGCCCTCAAGGACACCCACGGCCTCACCCATCTGGGCGCCACCAGTCTCGTCGTGGGGCTGGTCGAGGCCGGCCGCATCCGGCTGGTCGCCGAGGGACCCGCCGACAGCTCCGTCCCGGGCACCCTCGTCACCCGGATCGACGAGCAGTACCCGATGAGCGAGGCGGTACGGACGCTCAGCCCGCGCTTCATCGAGTCGCCGGAGGAGTTCGCCGAACGCTACCCGGTGCTGTGGCCGCACCTCACCGACCTGCACATCACCTCGGCGGCCTACCTGCCGCTCATCGTCCAGACCCGCCCGATCGGCGCCATGGGCCTGCTCTACAGCGACCGGCGCGGCTTCACCCCCGAGGAGCGCAACATCCTCGTCGCCCTGTGCAGCAGCATCGCCCAGAGCCTGCAGCGGGCCATGTTCTACGAGCAGGAGATGGACCTCGCGCAGGGCCTGCAACAGGCCATGCTGCCCCGCACCATCCCCAGCGTGCCCGGCGCCGACATCGCCGTCCGCTATCGCGCGGCCGGCATCGGAGGCTCCCTGAGCCGGGACATCGGCGGCGACTGGTACGACCTGATCCCGCTGCCCAACGGCCGGGTCGGCGCCGTCATCGGCGACGTCCAGGGCCACGACACCCACGCCGCCGCCGTCATGGGCCAGCTGCGCATCGTGCTGCGGGCCTACGCCGCCGAGGGGCACCCGCCGGCCACCGTGATGGCCCGCGCCTCCGTCTTCCTGCACGAACTCGACACCGACCGCTCCGCGACCTGCCTCTACGCCGAGGCCGACCTGTCCACCGGTGTCCTCCAGGTGGTCCGGGCCGGCCACATCGACCCGCTCGTCCGCCGCACCGACGGCTCCTGCCGGCGCGTCTTCGTCACGGGCGGACTGCCGCTCGGCCTGTCCGCCGAGTTCGGCAGGCTCGAGTACCCGGTCGGGACCATGGAGCTCGATCCCGGCGACGTGATGCTGCTGTGCACCGACGGCCTGGTCGAGCAGCCCGGCACCGACCTCGACGACGGCATCGACACACTCTGCGCGCTCATCGCCACCGGCCCCGAGGACGTGCGCAACCTCGCCGACCGGCTCATCGACGTGGCCGAGGAACGCGGTGGTGACGACGACGTGGCCCTGCTCCTGCTGCGCCGCCGCCCGCCGGACAGCCCGCGCTCCGGAGGGCGGCTCCAGCAGCACGTGGCCCCCGGCGACCCCGAGGCCCTCGCCGAGGCCCGGCGCATGATCCGTGCCGGGGTCGGCGCCTGGGGCGCCGGGGACCGCGCCGACGAGATCGAACTGGCCGCCGACGAGCTGATCACCAACGTGCTGATGCACACCGAGGGCGCCGCCGTCGTCACCCTCAGGGTCCTCACCGGCGCCGAACGGCGACTGCGCTTGGAGGTCACGGACTCCTCCAGTGCCCTGCCGCGCCGCCGGGAGGCGGGGGCGTCGGGCGTCTCCGGGCGGGGGCTGCTGCTGGTCGAGACGCTCACCGATATATGGGGCGTGGAGGCACGGGGCGGCGGCAAGTGCGTCTGGGGCGAGTTCGCGGTGACCACCTCCCCCGCCGGGGACCGCGGCCACGACGCCGACGGCGACACGGGACGTGGTTCCCGCTGACCGGTCCGGTCCAGGGCGACACGGGCCGCGAGGCCGCGGCCCGCCCGGTGGGCCACGGCCGAGCCGGTGCCGGCGGCCGGCGGGTGCCCAGGGGCGTCAGCGGTCGGTGGGCGTCAGCGTCACCAGGTGCTCGCCGTCCGAGGAACGCAGCTCGTAGCGCATGATCTGCCCCGAGTGCAGGGTGGAGCCGCCCGTCATGCTGTTGGGCCGGGCGTCGTGGCGGGGCACGCTCCAGCTGGTCACGGTCTCCTCGGTGCCGTCCTGCCCGACCACCACCAGCCGGCAGACGCGGGGACCCGCGCCGTCCTTGACCTTCAGCTCCAGCCGACTGCCCCAGTCCTCGTCCTCCGCCGTGATCTCCGCCCACACCCCGGACCGTTCGTCGGTCGCCGCGATGCTCGCGCGCGGTGACCGGTCACCGCCGCTCGTCATCATGGCGAACACCGGCGCGGTCGTCGCGAGCACCACCGAGGCGGCCAGCGCGAACAGCAGCCGCCGGCGTTCCGCCCGCCGCCGGGCCGCCACCTGGGACAGCAGCCGGTCCAGCATCCTCGGACCGGGCCTGGCCATCGGATGCGTCAGCGGCGGCGTGGAGCGCCGGTACAGCATCAACTGCCGTGTCGTCACCCCGAATTCGGTCACCTGCGCAGAGCAGCTGGGGCACTCCATGAGGTGGTCCTCGAAGCGGAACGCCTCCGCCTCGTCCAGCACGCCGAGCGCGTACGCGCCGACGTCGCGATGCCGTTCCAGGGACCTCATGCCGAATCCTCGTACCGTTGGGTGTGGGTGGGGTTACTCCTTGCTCCCACCGGTACGCACCAGGCAGTCGATTCACTCAAGCCGCACACCGAATCGTGACCAAAGGATTCGGAGCCCTCGGGCTCACGGATTGGTCCGATTCACCGGAAGGCTAGAAAAGGTGGATGGCGAGGTGCCCGAGCGGCAGTCCGAGCTGCCACGCCGGTGTCCACACCTTCGGTCCCTCGTCCTCGCCGGTCCCCGTGCCGCCGCCCGGCACCGCGTTCAGATCCGGCGCGAGCAGCTCCGTCTCCCGCAGCCAGCGCCAGGCCGACCGGGCGAGTTCCAGATCGGGCCGCGCCGTGCTCCGCCCGGCGGCAGCACTCTCCGCGGCCAGGTCCGCCAGGCGCCCCTGCACCCACTCCTGCCACGGCTGGTCGTACGCGGTCAGCGACAGCCAGGTCTCCAGCTGGGTGATCACCCGGATGCCGGAGAGCTCGCCCCCGGCGTCGGACAGGAAGACGGTCAGCGCCAGCGCGTCCCGGCCGGCCCGGAACTCGAAGGACGTCGGCGGCATCAGGTCGCCGCTGCGCAGTAGTTCGTCGGCGATGTACTCGGCGTACAACCAGGCCATGGGGACGGTGAGTTCACCGTCTCCGAGGTCGTCGGTGCTCTCTTGCCCTCTGTGCGGCATCCCGTTCAGCCTTCCTCCGGTACGTGCGCGTCGCCCGATTCGGGCTCCCGGTCCGCAACACGGATGAGGACAGCCGATTACCCCACCGGGGTCGTCGGCAAGGCGCTTTACGGAGGCTTGACCCGGCCGTCGGTTTCAGCGCAGGTCGGTGGCGTATCCCGGAAGCACCCGGCGCAGGGCCCGCAGCGCGTAGAACGCGCGGGACTTCACGGTACCGGGCGGGATGCCGAGGGCGGCCGCGGCTTCCGCCACACTCGCCCCCTGGAAGTACACCAGCACCAGGACTTCACGGTGTTCGGGAGTGAGTGTCTTCACAGCCTTGCGGACGTCGAGCGCCGCCGCGGCCCGCTCGGCGTGGTCGGAGGTCACCCGCGCGTTCTCCAGTACCGCGTCGCCCACCTCGGCGGGCCGGGCCTGCCGTGCCCGCCGCGCGTCGATGGCGAGCCGCCGTCCCACCGTCATCAGCCAGGGCCGTACGGAATCGAAGTCGTCGGCGCGCAGGGCCTCGGGGTGCTGCCAGGCCCGTACCAGGGTCTCCTGGACGAGGTCCTCGGCGCGCTGCCGGTCCCCGTCGCAGAGCCGCAGCAGCAGTGCGAAGAGGGGCCGGCCGTGCTCGCGTTGCAGGGAGGCGAGTTCGTGCTCGGCGGTCGTCCCGTTCGTGAGTGTGATTCCGGCCGTCATGGCGGTATGGCAGCGCACGGCGATCCCCGGGGACAGGGCGCGCACAGGAGCGTGCGGCGGACGGTCGATCGCGTCGGCGAACGGTTCGACGAACGGTCACGGCGGCCGTTCGCGCGCGCCGGACGGCTTGAAACAGCGTGTCGGAACAGCGGTGAGCCAGAAGTTGATTCTTATCCATTTGTCAGTAAATACGACAGTGAAGAGCGCGACAGCGAAGAGATCCGTACCGGGGTGAAGTGATGACTGCACGCAGTGGACAGGTGGCTCTGGCCCTCACCGTCGTCCTCGCCGCGGGCGCCGCCTGCCAGGCCCGGGACCACCACCCACCGGAATCCGGCCATCCGGGTGCCTCGGTCGCGCGAGGCCGCGGCTTCACCCTGGTCGCCTCGGGGGACGTACTGCCGCACGCATCGGTCATCGACCGCGCCCGCTTCGACGCCGGACGGACCGGCCACGACTTCCGCCCGATGCTCTCCGGGGTCCGCTCCGACATCGACCTGATCCTCGGCACCCGGGTGGTCTACGGGACGGGCGATCAGATCTCCGGTGAGGCGACCGGCTCCGACGGTGTCCCGGACCCCCGCGGCCACCAGTCCACGCTGGGCCGCTTCACCTTCGCTCCGCCTCCGCGTCCGGACGGGCGCTGGGAGGTGACGAAGGCCGAGTTCGTCCCCCTCCTCTTCGACGTGGACGCCGGCCGCGTGCTCAACCTCGACCGGGCCCTCCGGAAGGGTGCCGAAGTGCGCTCCGTACGCGACCGGATCCGCGACGTGGTGCTGAGCCGGGGCGCGGCGAAGGACGGGCTGGTCATGGGGGAGGAGACCGTCCCGCCGGAGCGGCGGTCAGTTCACGTCCACGTCGTCGAACAGCGTCAGCATCTGTGCGAGCACCCGCACGCAGGTCCGTACGTCGGCGTCCGTGAGGTCGCCGCCGACCTCCCGCAGCACGGCGTGCTCCCGGGCGACGACGGCCGCGATCGCCGCCCGCCCCTCGCCGGTGAGCCGGATCAGCGACGACCGCTGGTGGGCGGGGTTGGGGATGCTCTCCACCAGGCCCCGGGCCGCGGCGTCGTTGACCATGCGCTGCACGAACTGACGGCTGATCGCCTGTGCGCGGCCCATCTGGGGCACGGTCATCGGGCCGTGCCTGTGCAGCAGGTCCAGCACGGCGCGTACCCCGACGGACAGGCTCTCGACGACTTCACCCTGTGCACCCTGTTCCACTGTTCGCTGCACCCGTCGGTACAGCGGCCCGATCAGGTCGAACACCTCCATCAGGCGCGGGCCGAGCTCCTCGGGTGAAAGGAGCCTGTCAGGGTCGTTCCCGGTGTTGTCCACCCCCTCATCATGACATCCTGGTTGTCAAATTCCGCCGGAAGTGACACCTTGGTTGTCATGAATACGGTTGCGGAACTCCGCTGCTTCACCTCCTCCGACGGCGACCTCGCCTACCACGACAGCGGCACGGGAGACCCGGTCGTCCTGCTCCACTCCGGCTTCGTCGACCACCGGCTCTTCGCGGACCAGATCCCGGCCCTCGCCGCCCACCACCGGGTGATCGCCCCCGACGTACGCGGCCACGGCTCCTCCGCCAACGCCACGCAGCCCTTCCGCTGGGCGGACGACCTCGCCGCCCTGCTGCGCCATCTCGACGCGGGGCCCGCGGTCCTGGTCGGCGTGTCGATGGGCGGGGCCATCGCGACCGACACGGTCCTCGAGCACCCGGATCTGGTCCGCGCGGCCGTCGTCTGCGGGGCGGCCACCAGCGAGTTCGAGTACACCGATCCGTGGTCCCGCCGGATCCAGGCCGAGTTCGCCCGCACCCTGGGCGCCGGGGACATCGAGGGCTGGCTGAACGCCTTCGTGCGGGTCGCGGCGGGCGAGCACCGCGGCCCCGACGGTGTCGACCCGGACATCCCGCGCCGACTGCGGGAGATGGCGCTGCACACGATCTCCAAGCACACCCCGGACGAGAAGGACCTGCGCGTCCCCGTCACCGGCACCTGGGACCGCGTGCCGACGATCGACGTGCCGGTGCTCGCGGTCAACGGCTCACTCGAACCCGCCGACCTGACCGCGGCGGCGGAGCGTCTCGTCCACGAGGTGCGCGACGGCCGCGCCGCCACCGTCGAGGGTGCGGGCCACTACGCGTGCATGGAACAGCCCGAGGTCTTCAACGAGATCCTCCTCGGCTTCCTGCGCACCCTCTGACACCGCGGAACTCAGGGCACCACCGCCACCGGCCGCGCGTACACCACGGCGAGCAGTGCGTGCCGCCGCCGCGCCCGACCGGACGCGTAGGCCGCCGCGCGGGGTGAGGAGTCGGAGCCGTCCACTCCGGCCACGGTCACCTTCGGTCGGTCCGTGCTCCGTTCGAACCGCGTGGAGCGCTGCTCCGTCACGGTGCGGAGGCTGTCGAAACCCGGCACCGGCGGAGTACTGGGCCGAGCAGGTGGAATCGTCCCGCCGGACCGGTGCCACGGAGAGGGGCCCGCCCCCCGGCGGGCGACTGATGAGTCATGCAGAAGGATCAGTTGTTCACCCGGCGCCGACTGCTGCTCGCCGGCGCCGGCGCCGCCGTCGTGGGGGCGGCCGGCACGGCCGGAGTCCTCATGCCGGGCGCCGGCACCGAGGCGGCAGGCCCCGCCCCGCCCGCGGCCGGAGGCCTGGCCGCCGGCCGCCCGCTCGAGCCCGCCGCGTACCGTCTCAGACCCCTCACCGGCTACGGCTCGCCGAGGAGCGTGCCCCGCAGGACCCGGGTGCGGAGCGCACCCCTGCTGCGCGTTTCCGGACGGGGCCGCACCATGGTGCTGACCTTCGACGACGGACCCGACCCCCGCTACACCCCGGACATCCTCGACACGCTCGCCGCGTACGACGTACGGGCGATGTTCTTCGTGTGCGGGGAGATGGCCTCCTACCACAAGAGCCTGCTGGCCCGTATGTCCGACGAGGGGCATGTCGTCGGCAACCACACCTGGTCCCACCCCCTGCTGACCACTCTCTCCCGGAGCGGGATCCGCTCCGAGATGGAACGCACCAGCGATGTCATCGAGGACGGGTACGGCGAGCGTCCCCAGTGGTTCCGCGCGCCCTACGGGGCCTGGAACCGCGCCGCGTTCCGGCTCGGCGCCGAACTCGGCATGGAACCCCTCGCCTGGACCGTCGACACCCTCGACTGGACCCGCCCGGGCACCCGCGCCATCGTCGACCGGGTGAAGGACGGCGCCGCCCCCGGCGTCGTGGTGCTCTCGCACGACGCCGGGGGCGAGCGGTCCCAGAGTGTGCGGGCGCTGCGTGAGTATCTGCCCGGGCTGCTGGACTCCGGCTACCGGGTCACCGTGCCCCGCCGGCCGTACACCTGACACCTGACACCGGACGGACGCCCCGCCCGGCTCGGGCGGGGCCCGCTCAGCGGACCGCGGCCAGCCGGGCGAAGACGACGACGTTGCCGTCGTACCCGTTCTGCTGGGTGAAGCCGCCTCCGCAGGTGATGACCCGCAACTCCGACGTGCCTTTCGAGTTGTAGACCCGGTCACCGGGAAAGTCGTCCTTCGCGAAGACCTCGACGCCGTAGACCTCGAAATCCGCGGTCTTTCCGTCCTTGCGCTCGATCTCGACGTGATGGCCCTTCTGCAGCGAGCCGAGCCCGTAGAAGACGGTCGGTCCCTGGTGGTTGTCGACATGCCCGACCACGACCGCCGTGCCCTTCTCCCCGGGGGTGACGCCGCCGGTGAACCAGCCCGCCAGATTGGGATCCTCGGGCGGTGGCGCGTCGATCCACCCCTCCGCGTCCAGACCCACCGCCATGACCGGCGCGTCGACCTGGATCGCCGGAATCCTGACCCGGCCCGGCACCGAGTACGGCAGCGGTGTCACCGGGCCGCCCGCGGTGTCACCGGGCGCCTGGCTGTTGGTGGAGGCCGCCACGGCGGGTTGCGGCGGCCCCGCGTCGAACTCCCCCGAACCGTTCCGGATGAGCGCGAGGCCGGTGAGCAGAACCAGCGCTATCACACCCCACGGAGCACGCCTCTTCCGCCGCGCCTCCTCTTCGATTTCCGCCGGCTCGAAAGCAGACATTCGCTTTTCCCCTCTCGACACGGCCGTCGCCGCGTCACTCGCGCATGGCAGAAACGCTAAGTGCCCCGAGCGCGACCGGCGACGGGGGAGAGGCGAACGGGTGGCCGGGCCGTCATCGGTGCGCCATCCGGGGTTCCGCCGAACGGAGATCTTCTGACAGACCGTGACCTGCGGTGATACTCGAATGCGTGCATGTGTCCGGGCCCTGCCTCACCGGTACGGACCATTGCCGAAATGCGCGCCGGGACAGTGCAACTGAGGGTTTTGTCGGGAGGCGCTTTCTCGCCGATCGACCGGGGACCGGCCCCGGGGCGCCTTCCGCGGAGGAACACATGCGCAAGTCACGTGCCCTGGCATCCGCGGGCGCCGCGGTCGCCGTCCTCGGGCTCGCCGCCCCGGTCGCCGTAGCGGACGGCGGCCGGGGCGCCGGCCCGTCCAACATCGTCGCCCTGCCCAGCGTCATCGCCCGCGGCGGCCAGCTGACCATCACCGTCGACGGCTGCCCCGACGGCGGCCACGCGACGTCCAACGCCTTCCCGAGGACCGAACTGAGGCCCCTCCACGGGGAAGGTGACACCGCGAAGGGCATCACCACCGTCGACTTCGACGCGCGCGCCGGCTCGTACGACATCACCGTGCACTGCTCCGGCCGGAGCCTGACCCGGCCGGCCGCCCTCACCGTCCTCGGCGGGGTCCGCGGCGGCCTCGGCGGCAGCACCGGCGGGGCGACCCCGGCCGACATCGCCATCGGCGGCGGACTGGTGACCGCCGCGGTCGCGGCCGGCGGTGTCTTCTGGATGCGCCGCCGTGCCGAGAGGCAGACCTGAGCCCCAGCCCTTCCGCCGGCCGTTTCCCGCACGTGTGACTTCAGGGCTGTGCCCCGGATCCCGCCCGGACCCGGGCACAGCCCTGCACTCGTGTCATCCCGCCGCGCGGAGCCGTCCTCCGTGCCGTCGCGGCGGGAGCGACGCGTATCGCGTGCATGGCGAGTCCTCCGGGTCCCGAGGAGCGGCGGCGGACCTGCTCCGCTGGCGCCGGAAATGCGCCTCGATGGGCGAAACGCTAGAAAGCCGCACCGGATCGCGCGATCGCAGTCGCGCGAACGGGGGATCGCCGTGGGCCGCGCGGGGGAACCGTGTTACGGCGGCCGGGGGACGCGCACGGCGTGGCGCACGCCCCCACGGCGGGTGCCGTGGTGGGCACCCGTCAGCCTCCGACGTGGGGGAACAGGAGGAGGAACGGATCGGCCGAGGCGGCGAGACCCCGGCTGAAGGGCGCGTCGAAGTCCCAGATCAGAAAGAGCAGGAAGGCGATCAACGCGGAGAACAGTCCGGCGAGGACCAGCTCCCGGCCGGTGCGGCGGATCTGCAGCGCGAAGATCATTCCGATGGTGATGACGGCCCCGGCGATCAGCCCGAACCACACCACGCCCGGCATGGTCTCCCCGGTCGACTCCGCCCGCGCGGCGCGCGCCTGGTCGGCGGCGGACACCTGGTCGACGAGCGGCTGATAGGCCTGCGCCTCGAAGTCCGTCCGCGGTTCGTAGTCGGTGACGTCCCGGCGGACCCGGTCGAGGAGGTCCGTCCCGCGTTCGGTGACCCGGCCGTCGTCGGCCATGACACGCCACTCGGTGGTGACGACGTGTCCGACATAGGCGTTGACATCGCCCCGAATACGGTCACGGACGTCGGCCGGATAGATCCGTACCCGCTCCGAGATCTCGTGCAGCGCCACCGCCTCCGCCCGCACATGCTCCTGCGCCGCGCCGCGCCCCTCCCAGACACCGGCGATGGCCAGACCCAGGACGATGGCGTACACCACGCCGATCCACATCGTCATGTACTCGATGACGTCCGGGGTCTCGCTGGGATCCTCGTCGTCGGCGGCCGTGCGGTGACGTACGAGAGTGATGACGACCACCACGACGCAGACGGCCAGCATCGCGAGGGTGAGAACAAGCCATTCCGGCAAGAGGTGCCTCCACGGCGGGACGGGCCCTGGACGGGCGCTCGGGTTCAGCGGGGCCGCAGCGCGGCGACGGCTACCACGGCGGGCGTGGTGATGAGCAGGACGAAGGTGAGGGGCGACGTGGCGCCGCCGGAAGGCCGTTTGACCGGGGGCGCCGCCCGGTACCGCGGGTAGTGCACGGGCGTCGCGGACGGAGACGGCGTGGGGGCGGGGGTGGCCGAAGGGGTCGGGGCCGGCGAGGGGCGCGGCGGCGGAGCGGACGTGGGTGTGGGGGGAGGAACGGGGGCCGGACGGGCGGGCGGTGGCGCGGGGCGGGCCCGACGCGGAGGTGGCGGGGGCGGTGGTTCGGGCTTCGCCGTGGGGGTGGGCTTCGGCGTCGGAGAAGGCGGCGGAGGCGGGGGAGCGGGCGGAGGCGGGGTCGGCGTGGGTTCGGGCGGCGGCGGAGGAGGTGTGGGCGTGGGCGGCGGGGCAGGGGGTGAACAGAGCGGGGGAAGCGGCCAGGTCATGCTGCCGGCGACCGCCACCGCCTCCGTTCCCCCCGGGCCCGCCGAGGCGTAGGCGCAGGCGTCGGCCGTCGCCGCTCCAGGGGCACCGACGAGTGCCCAGGCCAGCGTCGCCATCGCCAGCGCGCGTGCGGCGAGCGCGGATCGGGTCGGTACAGGTCCTTGCACGACGGAGATCATGAGCCGGGACGGGCCGGGACACGCGTGGGCTCCGGATGAATGACCCGATGGAGTTAAATTCATTGTTTTCCGGTTGTTCCGGGCCGCTCACCCGTCGGGAAAGGTGTACTGGCGTGCGATATGGCAGGGGGCGCGGGGGCGGATCGGGGCGGAAGTACGGGTTCCGGAAGAAATATGGGCCGCCGTTGAACACGGCAGGTGCCTTCATGCGTACTCCACGTCGAGCGGCGGCGCAGCAGGGCGCTGCAATACCCTTGTGATGATCTGGAGTTGAGATGAAGACCTCCTGGCGGACCGCCTCACTGGTGGTGAGCGCCGCGGCGGTGCTGACGCTGACGACGGCGTGCGGTCAGGACACCGCGCCGCCGGCCAGCAGTCAGAACGTCGGCGCCTCGGCCGTGCCCGGAGACCTCGGGGGCATCGACACGGGGGCCGGTGCGGAGGCGTCCAAGGCCCCCGCCGGTGGCGTGGGCACGCTGGGTGTCTCCACCAACGCCGAACTCGGCGAGCTGGTGACGGACGAACTCGGGCTCACGCTCTACCGCTTCGACCAGGACACCGCGCAGCCCCCCAAGTCCAACTGTGAGGGCGACTGCGCCAAGACCTGGCCCCCGGTGCTCGCCGACGACGCCAAGGCCGGCAAGGGCATCGACGCGTCGCTGCTGGGCGAAGTCACCCGGGCGGACGGCAGCAAGCAGCTCA
Source organism: Streptomyces sp. GDS52 (assembly GCF_052246875.1). Lineage (NCBI taxonomy): Bacteria > Bacillati > Actinomycetota > Actinomycetes > Kitasatosporales > Streptomycetaceae > Streptomyces > Streptomyces sp. GDS52. The sequence continues at coordinate 206,085 of NZ_CM125966.1, read as the reverse complement.
CCGTCGACGGCTGGCCCGCCTACCACTACGTCAAGGACGTCAACGCCGGCGATGTCAAGGGCCAGGGCGTGGGCGGCAAGTGGTTCGGGCTGACCCCCGAGGGCAAGAAGGCGCAGGCGGCCGACCTGCCCGGTCTGTCCACCCGCAAGGACCCCGAGCTCGGTGAGATCGTCGTCGACAAGAACGGCATGACGGTCTACCGCTTCACGAAGGACGAGGCCTGGCCGAAGCCGGTCTCGGCCTGCACCGGCGCGTGCCTGGAGAAGTGGCCGGTGGTGGCGCCGGTCGACTTCAACGACACCAAGGGCATCGAGAAGAAGAACTACATGAAGTTCACCCGCCCGGACAACGGTGCCGAGCAGCAGACGATCTACTGCTGGCCGATCTACACCTTCGCCGGCGACAAGGCCCCGGGTGACACCAACGGCCAGGGTGTCGGCGGCACCTGGTACGCCGTGCGCCCCGACGGAAAGCCGGTCGGCGCACCGGAGAAGTAGCAACCTCCCCAGGGCGTCGTCCACTTCGGCGCCACCGGTCCCGGTCCGCCCCTCCGCGCCGCACGGAGGGGCGGACCGTTCTGCTGTGACTCACCGGAACTCGTGGAAATTTCGGCGGTCCTCTCCCCGCGTTCACCGCACACCGGAACCCTCCGGAATGCCGCCGGTACTTTTCGTGACGTTCTCACGGGCGGCAACGTGGTATGTGCCACTGGCAGTGACCGGGAACGGACGGTCAATTTCCGTTTGGGGTCGCTCCCTTGGCAGGCGATCAGTAGCCTCGGCTCGAACACCGGATCGCCTACGCTGTGGAGAGATACATGGAGCGTCCCGCCTGGGCCCCACGGAGCATCGACATCACGGTGCCCAGTGTTTCCCGGATGTACGACTACTACCTGGGCGGTTCGCACAACTTCGAGGTCGACCGGGAAGCGGCCCGCAGGGCCATGGAGTTCATGCCGGGGCTGCCCAAGGTCATGCAGGCGAACAGGGCGTTCCTGCGCCGGGCGGTACGGTTCGCGGTCGGCGAGGGCGTCACCCAGTTCCTGGACATAGGTTCCGGCATCCCGACGTTCGGCAACGTCCACGAGGTGGCGCAGGCGGCCGCTCCCGGCGCGCGGGTGGTCTACGTCGACCACGACCCGGTGGCCGTCGCGCACAGCGAGGCGGTTCTCGAGGGCACCGAAGGCACGGGCGTCGTCGCCGGGGATCTCCGAAAGCCCCGGGACGTCCTGGCGAGTTCCGAGGTGGGGCGCCTGATCGACCTGAACCGGCCGGTGGCGCTGCTGCTCGTCGCCGTACTGCACTTCGTGGAGGACGCGGACGACCCGTACGCGGCGGTGGCCGAACTGCGCGAGGCCCTCGCGCCCGGCAGTATGCTGATCCTCACCCATGCCTCGTACGAGGGAATCCCGTTGCCTCCGGAGCGGGCCGGTGGGGCGGTGGACGTGTACAAGGACATCCGCAACCCGTTGATCATGCGCTCGCGTGACGAGATCGCGCGGTTCTTCGAGGGGTACGACATGGTGGAACCCGGACTGGTGCCGATGCCGCGGTGGCGGCCGGACACCGCACCGGAGGGCGAGGACCCCTACGAGCGCTCGGGACTCGCGGGCGTGGGGCGTACCGCGTGAGCGCGGAGCCGGACGGGCCGGAGGACAGACTGCGCCGGTTCGCGACGATCTGGAGCCGGGCGGTCTTCCCCGTGGCCTCGACGTCGTCGACCCGGCCCGAGTTCGAGGAACAACTGCTCCCGCTGGCCCGGCGGTTGAGTGAAGCGCTACTGGCCAGGGCCTTCGACCCGGATGCCGGCCAGGCGGTCGGCTCCGCCCTGATCCGGGTGCACTGCACCGACCCGGAGGCGCTCAGCCGGTCCCTGGACTGCGTGGACGCCTACCTCGTCCTGTACTGCGGCGGGGACGGCGACCGCGAGGACCTGCGGGCGCGCAGCGCCAGACTGCAGCACGCCATGGCCGCCGGTTTCGCGCGGGCGCTGCGGGAGCGGACGCTGGCCGAGCAGGAGGCCGTCGCCCAGGCCGCGCTGAAGGCGCAGGGCGCGGTGGCGCAGGCCCTGCACGCCACCGAGGCCAGATTCCGCGCGGTCTTCGAGGGCGCGGCGATAGGAATCGGCATCGCCGACCTCGACGGCAACGTCCTGCAGGTCAACGGCGCCCTGCGGCGCATGTTCGGCCTGTCCGGGCAGGGCCTGCGCAGCCGCAGGGTCAGGGAGTGGACGCACCCCGACGACGCCCCGCAGACCTGGAACCTCTACGACGAGCTGGTCCGCGGCGACCGTGAGCACTACCACCTCGAGAAGGCGTTCTACCGGCCCGACGGAACGGTCCTGTGGACCAACCTGACGGTGTCCCTGCTGCGTGACGCCGACGGTCAACCGCAGTACCAGCTCGCCCTGATGGAGGACACCACCGAGCGGCGGCTGCTCAACCTCCGGCTGCGCTACGAGGCCACCCACGACGCGCTCACCGGTCTGCCCAACCGCACGTTCTTCTTCGAGCGGCTGGAGAAGGCGCTCAGCGCCGGCCCCGGACAGCGCTTCGGCCTGTGCTACCTCGACCTGGACGGCTTCAAGACCGTCAACGACAGTCTCGGGCACGCGGCCGGCGACCGGCTGCTCGTCGAGGTCGCCGACCGGCTCCAGTCCTGCGCCACCGCGCCCGGCGAGATGGTCGCCCGGCTCGGTGGCGACGAGTTCGTGGCGCTGACCACGGGCCCCGACACCGAGCACACGGTCGACGAGCTCGCCGCCCGCATCATGAACGCGCTGCTCGCCCCCATCGGCGTCGACGGCCGCGACCTGACCGTGCGCGGCAGCATCGGCATCGTCGAGGGGCCGACCGGGGAACGCAGCCCGGCGGAGGTGCTGCGCAGCGCCGACATCACCATGTACCGGGCCAAGTCGGCGGGCGGCAACCGCTTCGAACTGGCCGACCCGGAGTCCGACGCCCGTGCCATCACCCGGCACGGACTCACCACGGCACTGCCCGCCGCCCTGGAACGGGGCGAGTTCTTCATCGAGTACCAGCCACTGGTGCACCTCGGCGACGGCAGCGTCCGGGGCGCCGAGGCACTGGTGCGCTGGCTGCACCCGCAGCACGGCGTGCTGTCCCCGGACCGGTTCATCCCGCTCGCCGAGCACACCGGGCTGATCGTCCCGCTGGGCCGCTGGGTGCTCGAGCAGTCGGTGCGCCAGGCCCGCGCCTGGCAGGAGCGGCACGGTGGCGCGGAGGCGCTCGGCCCGCTGCGTATCAACGTGAACCTCTCGCCCTGCCAGCTCACCCACCCCGGCCTGGTCCAGGACACCGTCGACATCCTGGAGCGCACCGGTGTCGAGCCGGACGCGCTGTGCCTGGAGGTGACCGAGTCGGCGTTGATCGGCGCGGACGACGACCTGCTGAAGCCGCTGCGGCGGCTGGCGGAGATGGGCGTGGACATCGCCCTGGACGACTTCGGCACCGGCTACTCCAACCTCGCCAACCTGCGCCGCCTTCCGGTGAGCATCCTCAAGCTGGACCGTTCCTTCACCCAGAGCATGCAGCAGTATCCGGCCGACCCGGTCGACCTCAAGATCGTCGAGGGGATCGTCTCCCTGGCCCACAGCCTCGACCTCGCCGTCACGGTGGAGGGGGTGGAGACGGGGGCGCAGGCCGAGCAGCTCCGCATACTCGGCTGTGACACGGCGCAGGGCTGGTACTACGCCCGCCCCGGTCCACCGGAACGCCTGCACGACCTGGCCCTGGCCGACGCGACGGGCTGACGCCGGCGGCCGCGGCGGGCCGGTGGCCGCGCCTCGGACCCACCGCGTCGGACCTCCGGCCCGTGCTGCCCGGGGTGGGTTCGGCGTGCAGCGGGTGCGGCCTGTGCGGCCTGTGCGGAGCGGTACCGGGGCCGGGTGACGGGGTACGGCCGGGGTGTGGTGGGCGGCGGGGCGGCACCGGTCGGCAGGCTCACCGCTCCAGGAGCATCCGCTGCAGTTCCCGGGCCGCGCGGGGCGGGGCCACGTCGCTGCGGTGGGCCAGGGCGATGGTGCGGTGGAGGCCGGGGCGGGCCAGGGGGGTGACCCGCAGGCCCTGCCCGGACCGCGCGGCGACCATGCGGGGCACCACGGCGACGCCCAGCCCCGCCCGCACGAAGCCCAGCACGGCGTCCATCTCCCCGCCCTCCACCGCGAAGTCCGGTTCGAAGCCCTCCGCGCGGCACGCGGCCACGGTCAGCTCCCGCAGGTCGTAGCCGTGCCGGAACATCACCAGCCGCTCGCCCTCCAGATCGGCGACGCGCACGGTGCGCCGGCCCCGGCCGGGTTGAGGGACGTCCGGCGAGGACACCATCACCAGGTCCTCGCGCAGCAGCTCCACCGTGGTGAGGGCGGGGGAGGGGGTCGGCAGGGGCAGGACGACCAGGGCCAGGTCGAGCGCACCGCGGGCCAGCTCCCGTACCAGGTCGTGGGAGCCGCTCTCCTCGACCAGCAGCCGGACGCCCGGGTAGCGGTCGTGGAAGGCACGCAGCACGTCCGGCAGCAGACCGGTGCACAGGCTCGGTGTCGCCCCCAGGCGCACCCGGCCGCTGCGCAGTTGCACCAGCTCCTGCACCTCGTGCCGGGCCGTGTCGGCGTCGGCCAGGATGCGCCGCGCCAGCGGCAGCAGCGCCTCGCCCGCGTCGGTGAGCGTGATGTTGCCGCGCGCCCGCAGGAACAGGTCCGCCCCCAGCTCCCGCTCCAGCGCCTTGATCTGCTGCGAGAGGGAGGGCTGCGCGACATGGACCGTTTCGGCGGCCCGGGTGAAGTGCCGGGTCTCGGCGACCGCCACGAAGTACTGGAGCTGCTGGAACTGCATGGGTCCACTGTAGCCTTCCATAGGTGAAGGCTATGGAAACGAGGTGGACCATGTCTTGGACCGATAGGGTCTTTTGGCCCTAGCGTCTTGTGGCATGGCTCTGGCAACGCGGACGGACCGACGGCCGTCCATGGCGCGCACCGTGTGGGACTCGACCGTCGGCAAGAAGACAGTGATGGCCGTCAGCGGTCTGGTCATGCTGCTCTACCTGGTCGCCCACATGATCGGCAACCTGAAGATCTACTTCGGGGCCGTCGAGTTCAACGAGTACGCACACTGGCTGCGCACCCTGGGCGAGCCCCTCCTGCACTACGAGTGGGCGCTGTGGCTGGTCCGGGTCGTGCTCGTCCTCGCGGTCGTCGCCCACGCCGTCTCCGCGTACCAGCTCAGCCGCCGTGACATCAAGGCGCGCCCCAGCAAGTACGTCCACAAGAAGGCGCGGGCCAGTTACGCCACGCGCACCATGCGCTGGGGCGGGATCATCCTCGCCCTCTTCATCGTCTGGCACATCCTCGACCTGACCACCGGCACCGTGCACTCCGGCGGTTTCGAGACGGGCAAGCCGTACCAGAACGTCGTGGACACCTTCTCCACCTGGTACGGAAACGTCATCTACATCGTCGCGGTGCTCGCCCTCGGAATGCACATCCGGCACGGCTTCTGGAGCGCCGCCCAGACCCTCGGCGTCGGCAGCCGCACCCGCGACCGCGCGCTCAAAGCCGCCGCCAACGTCCTCGCGCTGCTGCTCACGATCGGCTTCGTCGCCGTACCCGTGGGCGTCATGACCGGAGTGGTGAGCTGAAATGACTGCCTACGCTGCTTACACCGAGTACGCGACCGGTGAGCCGGTCGCCGACACCAAGGCCCCGTCCGGGCCGATCCACGAGCGCTGGGACACCCGCCGCTTCGAGGCCAAGCTGGTCAACCCCGCCAACCGGCGCAAGCAGACCGTGATCGTCGTCGGCACCGGCCTGGCCGGCGGCGCGGCCGGGGCCACGCTCGCCGAGCAGGGCTACCGCGTCATCCAGTTCTGCTACACGGACTCCCCGCGCCGGGCCCACTCCATCGCCGCGCAGGGCGGCATCAACGCGGCGAAGAACTACCGCAACGACGGCGACTCCGTCCACCGCCTCTTCTACGACACCGTCAAGGGCGGCGACTTCCGGGCGCGCGAGTCCAACGTGCACCGCCTCGCGCAGATCTCCGTGGAGATCATCGACCAGTGCGTGGCCCAGGGCGTGCCCTTCGCCCGCGAGTACGGCGGCCTGCTCGACACCCGCTCCTTCGGCGGCGTCCAGGTCTCCCGCACCTTCTACGCCCGCGGCCAGACGGGCCAGCAGCTCCTCCTCGGCGCCTACCAGGCGCTGTCCCGGCAGATCGCCGCCGGCACCGTGGAGATGCACGCGCGCACCGAGATGCTCGACCTCGTCGTCATCGACGGCCGGGCGCGCGGGATCGTCGCCCGGGACCTGATCACCGGGAAGATCGACACCCACTTCGCCGACGCCGTCGTCCTCGCGACCGGCGGCTACGGCAACGTCTTCTACCTGTCGACGAACGCGATGAACTCCAACGCGACCGCGATCTGGCGGGCGCACCGGCGCGGCGCGTACTTCGCCAACCCCTGCTTCACCCAGATCCACCCCACCTGCATCCCGCGCACCGGCGACCACCAGTCCAAGCTGACGCTGATGAGCGAGTCGCTGCGCAACGACGGCCGCATCTGGGTGCCGAAGGCGAAGGGCGACGACCGCCCGCCGAACAAGATCCCCGAGGACGAGCGCGACTACTACCTGGAGCGCATCTACCCGTCCTTCGGCAACCTGGTGCCCCGCGACATCGCCTCCCGCGCCGCGAAGAACGTCTGCGACGAGGGCCGGGGTGTCGGCCCCGGCGGCCAGGGCGTCTACCTGGACTTCGCCGACGCCATCGAGCGCCTGGGGCGGGCGGCGGTGGAGGCCAAGTACGGCAACCTCTTCGACATGTACCAGCGGATCACCGACGAGGACCCGTACCGGGTGCCGATGCGGATCTACCCCGCGGTGCACTACACGATGGGCGGCCTGTGGGTCGACTACGACCTCCAGACCACCGTCCCCGGCCTGTTCGCCGTCGGTGAGGCCAACTTCTCCGACCACGGCGCCAACCGCCTCGGCGCCTCCGCGCTGATGCAGGGCCTGGCGGACGGCTACTTCGTCCTCCCCTCCACCATCAACGACTACCTCGCCCGCAACCCGCACAAGGACGAGGTCGACGCCGGCCATCCGGCGGTGCAGGAGGTGCTGGCCGAGACCGAGGACCGGATCAACCTCCTGCTGTCCGTGGACGGCGACCGCACCCCCGACTCCTTCCACCGCGAACTCGGCGAACTCATGTGGGAGTTCTGCGGCATGGCCCGTACCGAGGCGGGCCTGCGCAAGGCGCTGGAGCGCATCCCGCAGATCCGTGAGGAGTTCTGGCGGCGGATCAAGGTGCCCGGCACCGGCGAGGAGTTCAACCAGTCGCTGGAGCGGGCCAACCGCATCGTCGACTACCTGGAGCTCGCCGAGCTGATGTGCCTCGACGCGCTGCACCGCTCCGAGTCCTGCGGCGGCCACTTCCGTGAGGAGTCCCAGAGCCCCGAGGGCGAGGCGGCCCGCAAGGACGAGGAGTTCTCCTACGCGGCCGCCTGGGAGTTCACCGGCACCGGCGAAGCCCCCACCCTGCACAAGGAAGACCTCGTCTTCGAGTACGTCCACCCCACTCAGCGGAGCTACGCATGAAGCTCACCCTGCGCGTCTGGCGGCAGAAGAACGCCGATGCCGACGGCGCCATGTCCACGTACGAGGTGGACGGCATCTCGCCCGACATGTCCTTCCTGGAGATGCTCGACACCCTCAACGAGGAACTCACCCTCAAGGGCGAGGACCCCGTCGCCTTCGACCACGACTGCCGCGAGGGCATCTGCGGCGCCTGCTCGCTGGTCATCAACGGCGACGCCCACGGCCCCGAGCGCACCACCAGCTGCCAGCTGCACATGCGGTCCTTCAAGGACGGCGACACCATCGACATCGAGCCGTGGCGGGCGTCGGCCTTCCCGGTGGTGAAGGACCTCGTGGTGGACCGGTCGGCGTTCGACCGGATCATCCAGGCCGGCGGCTACGTCAGCGTCCCCACCGGCTCCGCGCCCGAGGCGCACGCCACACCGGTGCCGAAGCCGGACGCGGACTTCGCCTTCGAGCACGCCGAGTGCATCGGCTGCGGCGCCTGCGTCGCGGCCTGCCCGAACGGCGCGGCGATGCTCTTCACCTCGGCGAAGATCAACCACCTCAACGTGCTGCCGCAGGGCGCGCCCGAGCGGGAGACCCGGGTGCTCGACATGGTGGCCCAGATGGACCAGGAGGGGTTCGGCGGCTGCACCCTCGCCGGCGAGTGCGCCACCGCCTGCCCGAAGGGCATCCCGCTGACCTCCATCACCGGGATGAACAAGGAGTGGCTGCGGGCCACCCGCAAGGGGACCGGCCGGTAGCCGCCCCGGCGGGCAACGGAAGAACGTTCGCCAGGGGGCGGACGGGCGGGACCGGGAGTGGTGCTCATCCCCGGTCCCGTCTGCTGTCCGGGTGACGCCTGGCATTCAGCATCCTCACATCCGCACTCCCGGCTCAGGTCACGTACACGCCAACCGGCGTAGGGAGAAACAAGGGGAGTCCCCCTTCCCGCTCCGGCGCGTGACCAGGAGAGAGCCATGACCGGCGTGCTGACCGCAGACCACCCCGCGAAGCCCGCGGCACCCATCCGCTACACCGTCACCCTCGCCCGCGACGAGGAGGACGTGCGTGCCGCCCAGCGACTGCGGCACGACGTCTTCGCCGGCGAGCTGGGCGCCCTGCTGTCCACCTCCCAGCCGGGCCTGGACATCGACCCCTTCGACGCCTACTGCGACCACCTGCTCGTGCGCGAGGAGGTGAGCGGCCAGGTCGTCGGCACCTACCGGCTGCTGCCGCCGGAGCGCGCCGCGGTCGCCGGGCGCCTGTACGCCGAGAGCGAGTTCGACCTCGGCGCGCTCGACCCGATCCGGCCGGGCCTCGTCGAGGTCGGCCGCTCCTGCGTGCACCCCGACCACCGCGACGGCGCGGTCATCGGCCTCATCTGGGCCGGCATCGCCCGCTACATGGTCGAGCGGGGGCACACGTGGCTGGCGGGCTGCTGCTCCATACCGCTCGCCGACGGCGGCGCGCTCGCCTCCGCCGCCTGGGACCGGGTGCGGGGCAAGCACCTCGCCCCCGAGGAGTACCGCGTACGACCCCTGCTCCCGTGGCGGACGAACCCCGGGGCGGCCGCGGCACCCGCGGCCCGCACCGAGCTGCCCGCCCTGCTGCGCGGCTACCTCCGGCTCGGCGCCTGGGTCTGCGGCGAGCCCGCGCACGACGTGGACTTCGGCGTAGCCGACCTGTACGTACTGCTGCCGATGGACCGGGTGAACCCGCGCTACCTGCGGCACTTCCTCTCCCTCGTGCCGGCCTGATGAGCGTCTGGCTGCCCGCAGCGCCCTGCACCCCGAGCGGCTGTGTGGAGCCGACGAGGGCCGCGACGGCCGTACCGAGGGCGGTGCTGCGCCTGATGGCGGTCGTCCTCCTCGTCCTCGTCGGGGTGGCGCTGCTGCCGGTCGGCCGGTGGATCCCGGCGGGGCCGGTGGGCCGCTGGTGCCGGTGGATCGTGCGGGCCGCCGGGGTCCGGGTCCAGGTCACCGGCGCCGCCCCGCCCACCGGCGGGCTGCTCCTCGTCGCCAACCACATCTCCTGGCTCGACATACCGCTGCTGAGCGCGGTCCGTCCGGCCCGGATGCTGGCCAAGTCCGAGATACGGCGATGGCCGGTGGCCGGGCCGCTGGTCGGACGCGCGGGCGTCCTGTTCATCGACCGCGACCGCCTGCGTGCCCTGCCGGACACGGTCGCCCGGATCGCCGGGGCGCTGCGCGAGGGCGCGGCGGTCGCCGCCTTCCCCGAGGGCAGCACCTGGTGCGGCCGTCGGCAGGGCTCCTTCCGCCGGGCCGTCTTCCAGGCGGCACTGGACGCCGGGGCGCCGGTCCAGCCGGTCCGCATCCACTACCGGAGCCCGCACGGGACGCCGGCCACCGCCGCGGCCTTCGTCGGCGACGACCCCCTGTTCGCGTCCCTGTGGCGGGTGGTCTCGGCCCGCGGCCTGATCGCTGAGGTCGAGATACGGGCCGCGATCCCGCCCGGCACCCATGTCGACCGCCGTGCCCTGGCCGCCGCCGCGCAGCCGCCGGCCGACGGCTGCGGGCGGGAACATCCGGTCGAGGACGTGCGACGGGGGCACCAGAAGTGAGCGCTGTCGAAAATTAAGCGCTTTTTATCCCTTATGTGAAGTTTCCATGGGGTTGATGAGGACATCCGGACGGGAGTGACACCCTGAAAGGAGGGTGAGACCAGATGATCACCCGCGATGAGGTCAAGATCCTCCTGGATCACCCCGTCTACGACGGCGAGGGCAACAGGATCGGTGAGGCCAAGCACGTCTTCTTCGACGACATGAGCGGCCGCCCCGAGTGGGTGAGCGTCAGGACGGGCATGTTCGGCTCCAACGAGTCGTTCATCCCCATCCGTGACGCCGAACTGGTGGAGGACCACCTCGAAGTCCCGTACCTCAAGGACAAGGTCAAGGGCGCACCCGACGTCGACGTCGACTCCCAGGGCCACCTGTCGGAGTCGGAGGAACACCGGCTGTACGAGTACTACGGCATCGACTGGAGCGGTGTGCTGCGCGACGACACCGGGCGCTCCGGCGAGGGCCGCGGCGACCGGCACCCCGGTATGGGCAAGGCGGGGACGGCCGGCGCGGCGGGTGCCGCCGGCGCGGCGGGCGCGGCAGGGATGGCGGGCACGACCGGAAAGGCCGGGACGCCGGGCAAAACGACGCCGGACAGGACGACGCCGGGCAGGACGGGGACGCCGGGTGCCGCTGGAACAGCCCGCACGGCGAACACGACGGCGGCCGGCGCCGCGGGAACGTCGGCGGCGACCGGGAAGGCGGGCCGGACCACCGCGCGCGGCGGGCCGGGCGCCGACTCCATGACGCGCATGGAGGAGGAGATGCACGTCCGCGTCGAGCGACGCGAGACCGGACGGGCCAGGCTGCGCAAGTACGTCGTGACGGAGGAGGTCGAGAAGATCGTGCCGGTGCGCCACGAGGAGGTGCACGTGGTGCGCGAGCCGATCACGGAGGCCGACCGCGCGGCCGCGCTCTCCGGCGCCGAGATCGGCGAGGCCGAGTACGAGGTCACGCTGCACGAGGAGCGTCCCGTCGTGGAGACCAGGGCGGTACCCGTGGAACGGGTACGGCTGACCATGGAGGAGCGCACCGAGAACGAGACCGTACGCGGCCGGGTCCGCAAGGAGCGCATCGAGAGCGAGGGAGTGCCGGACGACACCCTGCGGAGCGACGACGCGACCCGGCGGGGCCGTGACGTTCCGCGGCGCGGCCGCGGCTGACCGGAGGGAACCGTGTGCGCGCCGGTGAGGCGCCTCACCGGCGCGCCGCGCCGCCGTCCGGATCGGGGCGCGCGCCGCCGTCCGTCCCCGGGAGACCGGCGACAGCGGCGAGCCGCCGGTAGGAGTCCAGCAGGGCCGCACGGTCGTGGGTGCTGGTGGTGACCAGGACCTCCTGGGCGCCCGTCTCCTTCAGCACCCTCTCCAGTTCGTCGGCCACCTGCTCCTCGGTACCGGCGAGGTGGCCCCTGAGCCCGGACTCGTACAGGTCGCGTTCCTTGGCCGTCATGAGGAGCGACCCGACGCGCTCGGCGGGCGGCAGCGGCGGGAAGGTGCCGCGGGTACGGGAGTGCGCCATCGACCAGGCCTCCGGGATCAGCAGCCGGCGGGCCTGTTCGGACGTGCCGGCCACGGCGACCGTGCCGGAGATCACCACGTACGGCTCGCTCGCCCAGGCGGACGGGCGGAACCGCGCGCGGTAGTCGTCGATGCCGCGGCGCATCCGGTCGCGGCCGCGCAGGTCGCCGATGACCATCGGCAGGCCCGCGCGAGCGGCGATCGCCGCCCCCTCGCCCATGGCGAGCACGAACGGGGGCACGGCCAGCCCCTCGGCCGGGCGGGCGCGCACCCCGGTGGGGGAGGTGCCGCGGAACCAGCCGAGCAGCTCGTCGATCTGGGCGCCGAAGTCCTCGGCGTCGTCCTTGTCGCGGCCCAGGGCCCTGCGCACCCCGTCGGTGAAGCCGACCGAGCGGCCCAGGCCCATGTCCACCCGCCCCGGGAAGAGCGACTCCAGCACCCCGAACTGCTCCGCCACGACGAGTGGCTGATGGTTGGGCAGCATGACCCCGCCAGTGCCCACGCGGATCGTCCCGGTTGCCGCGGCGACGGCGGCGGCCAGCACCGTCGGCGCGGAACCGGCCACCCCGGGCACGCCGTGGTGCTCGGAGACCCAGAACCGGTGGTAGCCGAGCCGCTCCACCTCCCGCGCCAGCCGCACGGTGTCCCGCAGCGCCTCGGGACCGGTGTGTCCCTCACGGATGCGGGACCGGTCGAGAACGGAGAAGCGGGTACGGGCGATCAACGGGGTCACACCTGCTTCAACACCTGGTCCGCCGCCGCATTCCCCCGTCCGGGCCGGGCGGTGTGACCGACAGCGGGAAGCGCCCGCCGGACGGCCCCGCCGGAGGAACCGGAGGCGGCACAGGAGGGGGAAGGAGCGGACCTGGCGCCCTCCCCCTCCCGCGGGTACGTTCCCGCGGGTACGTACAGGGTCCTGTGCCTCCTCACGGGCCCGTGCCGGCCCCGTTCCGGGACGGGGCCGTTCCCCTCCGGGGCGGGGTCAGTCCGTCTCGTCCAGGCGGAAGCCGACCTTCAGGCCCACCTGCCAGTGCGCGATCCGGCCCTCCTCGATCTGGCCGCGCACCTGGGTCACCTCGAACCAGTCCAGGTTGCGCAGGGTCTGCGCGGCGCGCTCGACGCCGTTGCGGACGGCCTGGTCCACGCCGTCGGGCGAGGTGCCGACGATCTCGGTGACCCGGTAGGTGTGGTTCGACATGCGGGTGCTCCTCTCGACGGCGGCTCCCACCGGTACGCGGGACGCCTCCTGTGTCACACGTCTTTCCACCGTGCCCCAGACGGTGCGCGAGCGCGAGATGTCAGTCTCCCGGGCCCGCACGTACCGGGCGTCCTCCGTCAGCGCGCCACGCTGAGCGACAGCGCGAACCGGCCCTCCTCGTCCGTCCACCACCGCGTCAACTCCAGCCCTGCAGCGGCCAATTCACCACGTACCCCTTCCTTGCGGAACTTCGCCGAGACCTCGGTGCGCAGTTCCTCGCCCGCGGCGAAGTCGACGGCGAGACCGAGCGCGGGGACCTTCACCGTCTGTGCCCCGCGCGAGCGCAGCCGCATCTCGATCCACTCGTGCTCGGCGTCCCACACGGCCACGTGGTCGAAGGCGGCCGGATCGAAGTCGGCGCCCAACTCCCGGTTGATCACGGTCAGGACGTTCTTGTTGAAGGCGGCCGTCACCCCGGCCTCGTCGTCGTACGCCCGGACCAGTACCTTCTCGTCCTTGACCAGGTCCGTGCCCAGCAGCAGCGCGTCCCCCGGGGCGAGCAGCGCGCGGACGGAGGCCAGGAACGCGGCCCGCTCGGCGGGCAGCAGATTGCCGATCGTGCCCCCGAGGAACGCCACCAGGCGCGGGCCCGGGGTGTCGTGCAGTGTCATCCGGCCGGTGAAGTCGGCGATCAGCGCGTGTACGGCCAGGCCCGGCCGCTCGGCGACGAGCGCCCGCCCCGCCCGGGTCAGGGCGCTCTCGCTGACGTCGACGGGGACGTAGGTGTGCAGCCCGGTCAGAGCGTCGATCAGGTGGCGGGTCTTCTCCGAGGATCCGGAGCCCAGTTCGACCAGGGTACGGGCGCCGGCCGCCGCGGCGATCTCACCGGAGCGGGCGAGCAGGATCTCGCGTTCGGCCCGCGTCGGGTAGTACTCGGGCAGCTCGGTGATCTCTTCGAACAGCTCGCTGCCGTACGCGTCGTAGAACCACTTCGGCGGCAGCGTCCTCGGCCTGTCGCCGAGGCCCCGGAGGACGTCGGCGCGCAGGGCCGCGTCGGTGGCGTCCTCGGGCAGGGTGCGGGTGAGCAGGAACGGACTCACGTGCGGAGCTCCTTCAGGGGTGCCGATGGGTCGGTGGGCGCCAGGACCTCGTCCGGCTCCTCGATCGGGGTGAGCAGCACGTCGGTGCGGCTCGCCGCCAGCAGCGTGCGGTCGGGGACCTCGCACCAGTGCGGATCGTCGTCGTAGGGCTCCGAGGCGACGACGGTGCCGCCGCCCGGCCGGGCGAGGTACCACAAGGTGTCGCCCCACGCGGTCGCGGTGACGGTGTCGCCCTGGGTGAGCAGCAGGTTGAGCCGGGAACCGGGGGCCGCCGCGGCCACCTCCAGCACGGTGTCGGCCAGTGCCTGCCCCTCGGGTTTCCCGGCCCGCAGCCGGGCGAGCACGAGGGCCCACACGAACGCGGAGTCGCTGCGGGCCTCCAGCGACAGCACGTCCTCGGCGGGCAGGGACCCGGCGAGCGGTGCGAGCGCGCCGGGCCAGCCCCGCACGGCACCGTTGTGGCTGAACAGCCAGGTCCCCGCGGCGAACGGGGCCGCCGCGGCCTCACCGTCCGCGCCCGACAGGGTCGCGTCCCGTACGGCGGCGAGCAGCGCCGGGGTGCGGACGACCCGGGCGAGATCGGCGAACGACAGGTCCGCCCAGATGGGTCCGGCCCTGCGGTACCGGGCCGGCACCGGGTCTCCCGGCGCGTACCAGCCCACGCCGAAACCATCGGCGTTGACCGTTCCGTACCGCTGGCGCCGGGGCGCCCACGACTGGCGGTACAACCCGTGCGGCGGGCTCACGAGGAGCCGGCCGAGCGGCTCCTCGGGCCCCACGTAGGCGAGGTGACGGCACATCAGACGCTCTCCGAGCGTGCCGTGCGGAAGCCGGAGAAGATCTGCCGCCGGACGGGATGGTCCCAGTTGCGGAAGGTGCCCCGGCAGGCCACCGCGTCCACCGCGAACGAACCGCCGCGCAGCACCTTGTACCCGGGCCCGAAGAACACCTCCGAGTACTCCTTGTACGGGAACGCCCTGAACCCCGGGTACGGCAGGAAGTCGCTCGACGTCCACTCCCACACGTCACCGATCAACTGGCGCACCCCGAGCGGCGACTCACCGGCCGGATAGCTCCCCGCGGGCGCGGGACGCAGGTGCCGCTGGCCGAGGTTGGCGTGGAGCGGGCCGGGCTCGGCGTCGCCCCAGGGGTAGCGCGCCGAGCGGCCGCCGGCCGGGTCGTGGCGGGCGGCCTTCTCCCACTCGGCCTCGGTGGGCAGCCGGCGCCCGGCCCAGCGCGCGTACGCGTCGGCCTCGTACCAGCACACGTGCAGCACGGGCTCGTCGGGCGGTACGGCCTCGGTGACACCGAAGCGGCGCCGCAGCCACCGCCCCGCGCCGGGCGTGCCGTCCCGCTGCCAGAACAGCGGGGCGGTGACGGAGTTCCGGCGGATGTGGGCCCAGCCCTGTGCGGTCCACCAGCGCGGGTCGTCGTAGCCGCCGTCCTCGATGAACGCCTGGTAGGCGGCGTTGGTCACCGGGGTGGTGTCGATGTGGAACGGCGCCACCTCGCGCCGGTGCGCCGGACGTTCGTTGTCCAGCGCCCACGGCTCGTCGGAGGTGCCCATGGTGAACGGGCCGCCGGGAACCAGTACTTCGGACGGGCCGGTGAACAGCGGCACCGGATCCGGGTCCGGAGCGGTCAGCGCCTGCGGCCCCTTGCGCAGCTGATGGGTGATCAGCATCGTCTCGTCGTGCTGCTGTTCGTGCTGCGCGATCATCCCGAAGGCGAAGCCCGCCTCGGTCAGCCGCTCGCCGTGGAACGCGGTGCCCTCCAGCACGTCCAGCGCCCGGCCGCGCACGTCCGAGGCGTAGCGGCGGGCCTCCTCGGGAGGCAGCAGCGGCAACCGCGGCCGCTCGGCACGCGGGTGCTCGAAGGCGTCGTAGACACTGTCGATCTCGGGCCGTATCGCCTCCTGCCCGGCGACGGCCCGCAACAGCCACTGCTCCTCCTGGTTGCCGATGTGGGCGAGGTCCCACACCAGGGGCGACATCAGCGGCGAGTGCTGTGCGGTCAGCTCGGGTTCGTCGACACAGCCGGTCAGCAGGGTGGTCCGGTCGCGCGCGGTGATCAGCGCGGCGGCCGCGCGCTCGCGCAGGGCCTCGGAGTCGGGAGCGGGGTCGGTCATGAGCGGGTGTCCTTCCCGTGCGGAGGCGCTCCGTGCGTCTGCGGGTGTGTGCGCGCGCCGGACACGGCGGTGCCGTCGGCGCGGGCGGCGACACCGCCGCGCAGGGTGTCGAGCAGTTCGTCGGCGGGGCAGCGGCCCCGGGCGACATAGCGGTCCCGGTACGCCGCCACCGCGTCCACGACCGGGGTCGTGGCGCCCAGCCGGGGCAGCGCCCGCAGCGCCGCGGCGAAGCAGGCGGCGGCCACCTCGCGCAGCTCCGGATCGGCCAGGCCGCCGCGGGCCGCGTCCCGCCACAGCGGATTGTGCGGCGCCGGCATCCCGTGGGTCCGTTCGGCCAGCGGCTTCACCGCCCGGTAGGCGGTCTCGGCGGCCTCCGGATCGTCGAACAGTGCCGTCGTCACGGCCAGCGGCACGATCCAGCCGTCGTCACCGGGCTGGGCGTCGATCATCCGCAGCTCCAGGTGACCGCGCGGCCTGACCGGCGGAAACAGCGTCGTCACGTGGTAGTCGAGATCGTCCCGGGTCGGCGCCCTGGGCGCCCTGGACCTGGTCCACTCACGGAAGGTCAGCCCCTTCGGCACGTCCCACGGGCCGGCGTCGCGCCGTACGCACATCACCGGCGCGTCCAGGACGTGGCGGGCCCAGGCCGCGCGCGGATCGGAGTCCAGCACGGGACCGCCCGCACGACCGGTGCCGATCTGCGCCCAGCGCAGCTGCCGGGTGGACAGCCAGCCGGTCGGCCGGTGACCGGCCAGCGGGGAGTTGGCGAACGCGGCGACCAGGACCGGACCGAGCTGGTGCGCCAGCCACCAGCGCCGCACATGGCCGAGGGCGCCCGGCTCCTCGTACCCGGCGTCCAGACACACCTGTACGGACGCGGAGGCGCACATCATGGCGCGGCCGGCGGGGCCGGTGCGGTCCAGGCAGGCCTCCATGGCGTCGTAGCGCGGTTCGCGCAGGAACCGGCGTGGTGCGTGCCAGGGATCGTGGCCGAGCCCGACGAGGGTGAGACCGTCCTCGCGCAGGACCGCGCGGACGGCGTCGAGGTCGGCGCGGACGGTGTCGACGCACTCCATGAGGGAGACGGCGGGCGGCGAGCTGAGCTCCAGCTGGCCGCCGGGTTCGACGGTGAGCGCCGAACTCAGGGGCACGGTCCGCAGTGCGGCGTAGGCCGCTTCGAGTCGCTGGGATGTCACGGGGAGCTGCGGGGCACGCAGCTCGTGGACGAGCCATTCCACCTCGACCCCGAGGCGGCGCGGCGGTCCGGTCTTGAAGCAGATGCCGCGGACCAGCGCATCCACCTCGGCTTCGGTGACGGCGGGACGTGGCTCGGTATGGCCACTTGCCGAATCGGACATGTGGGGATCCTCCTGAGATACCTCCATGTCGCCGGCCGGGGTTCTTCGGTCCCGTCCGGCTTCAACCCGTCCACCCAAAACCCTCGCGACGCTCGGCACAAGGGCGCCCGGTGGGGCGTGCCGGGAGCGGCGAAACTCCGTTGCGTCGCCTCACCAGCATCGCTCACGATGCTCGTACGGGCACGACGGGGAGATCACGGGGAGCCGGTGGGGATGTCGGTGAGGGGAGCCGCGGGGCGCGCGGTCACGGAGCGTACGGGGGTCGCGGCGTGAGCGCGCGTCTGCGCGGCATCGCGCGCGAGACCGGGCAGATCGTGGCGGCGGGGGCCTACCGCGCTCCGAGCGGCCGCGAGGTGCGCCTCGCGGAGGCCGTCCGGGCCGCCCGGGACGGGACCCGGCTGTACGGGCCGGAGCCGGTGCGGGGTCCGAAGGAGGTCCCGGAGCGGGCCTCCCCGGCCAGGACACGGATCGAGGTCACCGGGGAGAGCAGCCTGGAGGCCGCGCGCCGGCTCGCGGAAGACGCGGAGCCGGGCGAGCCGCGCCGGGAGCCGGCGGTGCTGAACTTCGCCTCCGCGATCCCCCAAGCTCTCAGCTTCTCCCCCACTCTCGGCTCCGCTCGAGCGGGAGGGACCCCCATGAGCAGGGAGGTACCCCCACCCCCGGCGGCGGCTACCTCAACGGCGCGCAGGCCCAGGAGGAGGCGCTGTGCCGGGCCTCCGCGCTCCACACCTGCCTGCTGCGGGCCCCCGAGTACTACGACCACCACCGGACCCACCGTGACCCGTTCTACTCCGACCGGGTGATTCACTCACCCGCCGTGCCCGTCTTCCGCGACGACCGCGGCCGGCTCCTCGAGAAGCCGTTCCGGGCGGGCTTCCTCACCTCGCCCGCGCCGAACGCGGGCGTCATCCTCCGGACGGCGCCGGAGCGTGCGGGTGAGGTGCCCGGTGCCCTGGCCGTCCGGGCGGAACGGGTGCTGGAGACCGCCGCGGCGGTCGGTCACCGGCGGCTGGTGCTGGGCGCCTGGGGCTGCGGGGTCTTCCGCAACGACCCCGCAGGGGTGGCGGCCGCGTTCCGGGCGCTGCTGGAGCCGGGCGGCCGGTTCGCGGAAGCCTTCGAGCACGTGGTCTTCGGGATCCTGGACCGCACGCGCGGGGGAACGATCCGCACGTCCTTCGACCGGACGTTCGCGGACCTGGCGGCGGACGCGGCAGACACCGCGGACACGGCGGACACCGCGGAGGTCAGCTCCAGCCGTAGCGCTCCCGCAGCCGGTGACGCACCAGATTGAACCGCATCCGGTCCAGGGCACAGGCCTCGCGGCGCATGCCGTCCTCGTGCAGCCGCAGCACCCGGTCGACGGCGACCCACGAATCCCGGCCCGACCGGTCCCACGGCCCGCTGCCGATCGGCACCCGGTCCCGGTCCCCGTCGCGCCGCTTGCTCGACAACTGCACGGCGAGGACGGTTCCGGCCGCCTCACGCGCGACGACGAGCACCGGACGGTCCTTGCCCCGGCCGTCGTTCTCCTCGTAGGGCACCCAGGTCCAGACGATCTCCCCGGGATCGGGGTCACCGTCGTGCGCGGGCGAGTATTCCGTGCGTACCCGGCCCACCTCGCCGGGCTCGGCCTCGGTGGTGGCGGTGGGGCCGAAGCGCCCCGGGGCTTCCTCAGTGCTGTACTCGGTCACAGGCGTACCGTACGGGATGCCCCCGGGGCCGTGATCAACTGCCGTGTGCCACCGGGCCGGTGGCCCGGTGGCCCTGCGGCCCTGCGGTTCGGCTCTCAGGTGGTCGGCGCGGTGCCGCGCACGCCCAGGCCCGTGAGTTCCCGCCCCGAGACCATGCCGGCCTCGATCCGTACGAACACCCCGTCCCGCATCGGCATCCAGGAGTCGGGACCGTCCCGCAGCAGCCGCTCGTGCTCGGCGGGATCGGTCACCACGGCGGCCCGGCCGGTGATCACCACGCTCCAGCCGGCCCGTATCCCGGTCTGGAAGTCGTCGGCCTCGAAGGCCACCACGACACCGTCGATCGCGCGCACCAGGTCGGAGTCCCGCGAGGTGCACAGCAGCACGGAGGAGTCCGTGTCCAGGGAGAAGTTGACCGGGAGGACGGCAGGCAGCGCCTGCCGGGTGTATACGACGCGCCCCACCGGCACCTTGGCCAGCAGGCGCAGGCACTCCTGGCGATCGAGTGCGCGGAAGCCATCGCTCTGGAACATCGGTCCATCGTCGGCGGCGGAAACCACCAGGGCTAGGGCCGGACGGCCCTGATGAGCCGCCGATGCTTGAAAACGGCCCCGACGGGTACCCCGGGGGCCGGTGGGGTCCGGCAGGGACGGCCGGGCCCTGCCGTTGGGCGACGGGCGACGGGCGCCGCACGGCAGGCGAGGGGCGAGGGGGCGCTTTCCGCCGGGGAGACTGAGCGCATGGCCCGTACCCCCGCCTCTCCTGGTCCTCCTGGTTCTCCCGCCTTCCCGCAGCCCGTGCCCGCCGAGCTCCGCCCCTATCTGGAGGAGCAGGTCCACCGCATCCGCACCGTCTGCGGCCCTCACCTGGTGAGCGTCCTCGCGGTCGGTTCGATCGCCCTCGGCGACTACCTGCACGGGCGCAGTGACGTCGACGTCATGGTCGTGGTGGACCCGTCCCTGCCCCGCCGGGCGCTGCACGAACTGGCCGGGACGCTCAGCCACTTCGCACTGCCGTGTCCCGCGGCCGGGCTGGAACTGGTCGTCCACGCCTCCGACGCCGTCGCCGGGACGGGGGAGGGCGGGGCCGGTTACCTGATGGACCTCAACACCGGCGCGGAACTGCCGGAGAAGGTGAGTTTCGACCCGGGGGAGTCCGCGGACTTCTGGTACGTCATCGACCGTTCCATCGCCTCCCGGGCCGGCCGCCGGCTGTTCGGCAGGCCGGCCCGGGAGGTGATCGCCGAGCCGCCCCGCGCCGCACTGCTCACCGCGCTGCGGGTCTCCGTCCGCGAACACGCCGACGGTGAGGGCCACCTGGCGGACAACAGGGTGCTCAACGGCTGCCGCTCCCTGGTGTTCTGCCGCACCGACCAGTGGCTTCCCAAGCGCAGGGCGGCGAAGGCGGTCGCCGGTTCCGGGACCGCTTTCCGGCCCCTCGTCGAAGCCGCGCTGCACAGCTTCGAACGTCCCCGTGGGGCCGCGCTCCCGCTGCCCGCAGCCGACGTGCGCCGCTTCCTGGACCAGGTGGCCGCCCACGTCGACGAGGCCATGGAGGCCCTGTAGGCGGCGGGGGCGTCGAGAACACCTCGACGACGGCCGACCGGGCTGCCTATGATCCCCGGGCGGCATCGCGTGTCGGTCACCGGCAGGGTGAGGCATGGAGGCGCCGCGGATGCCCGTGGAGGCATGGAAACCGTGTCAGTCGAGTTGAACCACACCATTGTCCTGACCCGCGACCGGGAGAAGTCCGCCCGTTTCCTCGCCCGGATCCTGGGGCTGGAGGTCGGCGAACCGGCCGGAATGTTCCTGCCGGTGACGACGGCCAACGGCGTCACACTGGACTTCGCGACCATCGACGCCGACATTCCCGTGCAGCACTACGCCTTCCTCGTCTCCGAGGAGGAGTTCGGCCCGATCCTCGGCCGGCTCGTGGACGCCGGGGTCCCCGTCCAGGCCGATCCGCACGGCCGGCACCCGCGCCGGATCAACCGCGACGACGGCGGACGCGGTGTGTACTTCCGCGACCCGGCCGGACACGGCCTGGAAGTGATCACCCGCCCCTACGGCAGCGACCCGGCGTCACCGCTGAACGGCGTCACGGAGGAAGTCCCCGGAGCGCTCTGAGCACCGGACCGGCCGGGGCGGGCGGGCCGCGAGCCGTCTCACCAGCCCCGGCCGCGGTCCCCGCCGGTGAGACCCGGCGGGGGCTCAGCGCCGGTACAGCCCCACCAGGGTGCCGTCGGCGATCCGGGCCCTGTCCACCGCCTCGTGCACCTGTTCCGCGCGGGGCGCGTCGGGCAGCACACACGGCTCGGCGAGGGCGTAGAGCCGGAAGACGTAGTGGTGCGCGTCGTCCCCGGGCGGCGGATGCGGCCCGCCCCAGCCGCGCTCCCCGTAGCCGTTGACCAGCGCGGTGCCCCGCGGCGGACTCTGCCCCGCGCCGACACCGCCGCTGTGCGGGTCGATGCCCACGACGATCCAGTGCACGAACGTCCCCGACGGCGCGTCGGGGTCCTCGCACAGCAGGACCAGCTCCGCCGCGTCGTCCGGCACGCCGCTCCAGGCCAGCGGCGGCGAGACGTTCGCCGCCTCGTAGGCGTGCCGCCGCGCGATGAACGTGTGGTCGTTGAAGGCGTCACTGCCGATGTCGATACCGGTCATGCGCCCCGGGGTACCCCCTCGTCCCCCGGTCATGCGCTCCTGCACCGGCGCGGGAGGTTCGTCGGCGGAGCGTGCTTCGGACCGTCCGCGACGGGGTACGCGGGAGCCGCACCGGGGCAGCCGCCCCCGGTGCCAGGACCGGTGCGGAGAGGGGCGTCCGTCATGCTGTTCCGTGATCGGCGGGAAGCCGGCCGGGAACTCGCCGAGAGGCTGCGCGGGATGCAGGGCGACGGCGCGCTGCCCGAGGCCGTGGTCCTCGCCCTGCCCCGCGGTGGCGTCCCCGTGGCCCACGAGGTCGCCGAGGCGCTCGAGGCGCCGCTCGACGTACTCGTCGTCCGGAAGATCGGCGCCCCCTTCCACCGGGAGGTCGGCGTCGGTGCGATGGCCGGTGACGAGGTGCCCCTGTTCGATCCGTCGACCCTGCGGGCACTGGGCCTGAGCGAGGCCGATCTCGATTCCGTGGTCGAGGGGGAGCGTGTCGAACTGCGGCGCCGTGAACAGCTCTACCGCCAGGGCCGGCCCGCCCCCGAGCTGCGGGGACGTACCGTGATCGTCGTCGACGACGGTCTGGCGACCGGTTCCACGGCCCGTGCCGCGCTCCGGTTCGTACGGCGTCAGGCGCCCGCCCGGCTCGTGCTGGCCGTCCCGGTCGGCTCCCCGGAGAGTGTCGAACGGATGCGCGCCGAGGCCGACGAGGTGGTCTGCCCGCACCGGCCCGTCGGCTTCATGGCCGTGGGCGAGTGGTACTCGGACTTCGACCAGCTGACGGACGAGGACGTGCTGACGGCGCTGCACCGGCGCCAGGGGGCGTCCGGTTCGTAGGCGCGGATCGGACGCCGTGGCCTGCCTGTCGCCCGCGCGGACGACGGCACCCGTTCAGACGACGTCGGCCGCGCGCAGGGCGTCGATGTCGGCGGGGGAGTGGCCCAGTTCGGTGAGGATCGCCTCCGTGTGTTCGCCGACGGCCGGCACCGGGTCCATGCGGGGCGGCAGGCCCGCGAGGTCGGCCGGCGGAAGCAGGGCCTGAACGGTCGCTCCGGGCACGGCCACCTCGCGCCAGCGGTCGCGGGCGGCGAGGACCGGGTGGTCGAGGAAGGCGGCGACGTCGTTGACCCCGGCGCAGGCGATGCCGGCGGCCTCCAGCTCCTCCAGCAGCTCCTCGGCGCCGGAGCGGGCGCAGCGCTCGGTGATGACGGCGTCGAGTTCCTCACGGTGCGCCACCCGGGCGGAACCGGTGACGAAGCGGGGATCCCCGGCCAGCTCGGGGCGGCCCAGGAACTCCGTGCACAGGGCCGCCCACTCGCGCTCGTTCTGGACGGAGAACAGCACCTCACGCCCGTCGGCGGCCGGGTACGTCCCGTACGGGGCGATCGTGGCGTGCCGGGTGCCCAGCCGCGGGGGCTGGGTGCCGCCGTAGCGGGTGTAATAGGCGGGCTGGCCCACCCACTCGGCGAGCGCCTCGAACAGCGACACCTCCACGGGGTGGACGGTGCCGGTGGTCGCGCGGGTGTACAGCGCGGTGAGGACACCGCTGTACGCGTACATCCCGGCGGCGATGTCGGCCACCGAGATGCCGGTCCGGGCGGTGCCGTCCGGGGTCCCGGTCAGTGACACCAGGCCCGTCTGGCACTGCACCAGCAGGTCGTACGCCTTGCGGTCGGCCCAGGGACCGCTCGTGCCGTAGCCGGAGACGGTGCAGGGGATCAGCCGGGGGTGGCGCCGGGTGAGCTCGTCGGTGCCCAGGCCGAGCCGGCCGGCCGCGCCCGGTGCCAGGTTCTGCACGAACACGTCGGCACCGGCGAGGAGCCGGTGCAGGATCTCCAGGCCCCGCGGATCCTTGAGGTTCAGCGTGAGGGAGTCCTTGGAGCGGTTGAGCCACACGAAGTAGCTGGAGTGACCGTGGACGGTGGTGTCGTAGCGACGGGCGAAGTCCCCCTCGCCCGGCCGCTCCACCTTGATCACACGGGCGCCGAGATCGGCGAGCTGCCGGGTGGCGTACGGAGCGGCCACGGCCTGCTCCAGACTGACCACCGTGACCCCGGACAGGGGAAGTCTCTGCACGTCCACGCCTTCCGCTCACCTCCCCGATTAGTACGGCCGAGGTGCGCGGCCTGTCAACGGGCGCCCCGTTCAGTGACCCGTCCCGCCCACACCGCACGCCCCGCCCGCCCGGCTCGGCGGGACGTCGGCGGGCGGCCTGCTGCGGGTGACGACGCGGCTGCCGCGGTCGTCGGCGACGCGGACCTGGAGCGAGCCGCAGCCGCAGCGGGTCCACACGGTGCTGCCCGCCGCGGTGGTGTGCCGCAACACCAGCCGGAACGGCTCGCCGTCGTCCGGCCATCCGCAGTACGGGCAGACGACGCCGGTCGCGCCGGTGCTTTTGGGCGTGCTGGTCATGATGACTCCTCAGCTCCTCACATCCCCGGGCCCGCGCAGCCTCGAGCCCGCGCGTTCTCGAACGTGCGGCTCCCCTGACGACACGGCCCGGTCGGCCGTCGTGACACAGCCCAGGGTGCGCCGGAACATCCGTACACGTCCAGGTTGACTTTGTGGACTCGACCGTGAAGCGTGGGCTACATGATTGACCTGCGCCGGCTGCACGTCCTGAGGGCGGTCGCCCACTACGGCACGGTCACAGCGGCTGCCCGGGCCCTGCACTTCACCCCGTCCGCCGCCTCCCAGCAGATCCGCCAGCTCGCCCGCGACCTGGACGTCGACCTGCTGGAACCACAGGGGCGCGGGGTACGGCTCTCCCCGGCGGCCGAGAGCCTGCTCGCGCACGCCGACGCCATCCAGGCCCGCTGGGAGCAGGCCGAACTGGACCTGCGGGCCGACCGCGGCGCCCCCGCCGGGCTGCTGCGGGTGACCGGATTCCCGGTGGCGATCTCGGTGCTGCTGGCGCCCATGGCGGCCCGGCTGGGCGCGCGCCATCCGCGGCTGACGGTGCGGATCCTGGAGACGGAGGTGCCGAAGAGCTTCGACCTGCTCTTCGAGGGGGCCACCGATCTGGCGATCGTGGAGGCCACCCCGAGGAACCCGCCGCTCGGCGACGCGCGCTTCGACCAGCGGCCGCTGCTGGACGACCCGTTCGACCTGGTGGTCCCGAAGGGGCATCCGCTGGCCGGGCGGGAGCGGGCCGGCCTCGAGGAGGCGGCGCGCGAGCCGTGGATCGCGCCGGTGCCGGAGAGTCCCTGCCGGCCGCATGTGATGTCGGCGTGCGGCGCCGCCGGGTTCACCCCGGACGTCGTCCACCACGCCCTCGACTGGAACGTCACCGCCCATCTCGTCGCGCACGGGCTGGGCGTCGCCCTGATCCCGCGGCTGGCCCAGCTGTCCCCGCATCTGCCGATCACCCGGGTGCGCTGTACGGGCAACCCGCACCGCAAACTGCTGACCTGCACGCGAGGAGGCGGCCACGCCCGCCCGGCGGTCGAGGCCGCCCTGCGCGAACTACGGGAACTGGCGCCGACGGCCGTCGCCTGACGGCCGTTCGAACAGTCGGGCAGACCCCGCAGGCGCGGACACAGGTGCGGGGCGCGCGCCGTGTGACGCACGCCCCGCACGGACGGGAAACCGAAGCCGCCCACTCGTCCTTCGCCGAAGGCGTCAGGCCTTTTCCTGCAGGGTGCGCCGGGCCGGATTGCCCTGTTCGGCGGCCTTGGGGTCCTTCTCGTCCGCCTTCGCCCGCACGCCCTGGGCGATACGGGCACCGATCTTCTTGTCGATGTTCGTCCAGTACTCGAAGGCCCGCTCGAGGACGGGTTCGGTCACGCCGTTGAGGAGGTGTCCGACGACGTTGTCGACCAGCCGGTCGCGCGCGGCGTCGTCCATGACCTCGCGCACCAGGGTGCCGGGCTGGCCCCAGTCGTCGTCCTCGGGGTGGGAGACGTAGGCGGTGCGCATGAGGGCCCCGTCGGCCTCCCAGCTGGGCGGAGTGCCGTAGTGCTCGGTGTCGGCCGCGGGACCGCCCTTGGAGTTCGGCGCGTACACCGGGTCGGCCGTCTTCCGGTAGGCCATCGCGCCGTCCTTGGAGTAGGTGTGGACGTCGACGACCGGGGCGTTCACGGGGAGCTGCTGGTAGTTGGTGCCGATCCGGGCGCGGTGGGCGTCGGCGTAGGAGAAGAGCCGCGCCAGCAGCATGCGGTCCGGGCTCGGGCCGATGCCGGGGACCAGGTTGTTGGGCTGGAAGGCCGCCTGCTCGATCTCGGCGTGGTTGTCGGTCGGGTTGCGGTCGAGTGTCATGCGGCCGACCGGGATGAGGGGGTAGTCGCCGTGCGGCCACACCTTGGTCAGGTCGAAGGGGTTGAACCGGTAGCCCGCGGCTTCCTCGTACGGCATGACCTGCATGTGCAGGGTCCAGCTCGGGTAATCGCCGTCGCGGATGTGCTCGAAGAGGTCCCGCATGTGGTAGTCGGTGTCGACGGAGGCCATCTGGTCGGCCTCGTGCTGGGTGAAGCACTCGATGCCCTGGTCCGTCTTGAAGTGGTACCTCACCCAGAACCGCTCGCCGTCGGCGTTGATCCACATGTACGTGTGGGAGGAGTAGCCGTTCATGTGGCGCCACGTCCGCGGGATGCCGCGGTCTCCCATGAGCCAGGTGACCTGGTGGGCGGATTCCGGCGAGAGGGTCCAGAAGTCCCACTGCATGTCGTGGTCGCGCAGGTTGTTGTCCGCGCGGCGCTTCTGCGACCGGATGAAGTGCTGGAACTTCATCGGGTCCTTGATGAAGAACACCGGCGTGTCGTTGCCGACCATGTCGTAGTTGCCCTCGCTGGTGTAGAACTTCACCGCGAAGCCGCGCGGGTCGCGCCAGGTGTCCGGGCTGCCGCGCTCGCCCGCGACGGTCGAGAAGCGGACGAGCAGATCGGTGCGGGTGCCCGGCTGGAAGACGGCCGCCTTGGTGTAGGCGCTCACGTCGTGGGTCACCTCGAAGTGGCCGAAGGCGCCGCTTCCCTTGGCGTGCGGCTGACGTTCGGGGATCCGCTCGCGGTTGAACTGCGCCATCTGCTCGATGAGGTAGGCGTCGTGCAGCAGGATCGGCCCCCCGGGACCTACGGTGAGCGAGTGCTCGTCACTCTCCGCCGGGGCGCCGGAGTCCGTCGTGGTGGCGGGCGGGGTGTCTGTCATGGGTCAGCCTTTCGTCTTCCGGTGGTGGAGGACCGGGTCCCGCGCGGCACGGGACCGGGACGACCGAGGCCTTTTCGCGTGCCCCGGAGCGGCTGTGTCCATCCGGCCCGGCCCCGGCACGGCCGTGTTCTCCCCGGGGCCCTGGTCCGTCCCGGCCGGACCGGGGCGGTCACGCCGGACCGCGGCCGGCGGCGCCCCGCCGTGAGAACACCTCGCCGGGATCCCACGTCTCGCGGGTGCGAAAGCCGTGGTGCGGCAGAAGCGGTCGTCCGCCGGCGCCCCCGGTCCCGTACCGCGTCCTGACGTCGGGAGGCCCCACTCGGCCGCCCGTCGCCGCTCTGCTCCTCCGGAGTGCCGTCGTCGGCATCAGTCGACCACCGGGGGCCGGAGCCCGCAACGCGGGAGAGGCCGTGAGGGGGGAATCCCGGTGTCCGTAGGAGCGGCCGCTCGCGCGGCCGCCCGGCCGTCACGTCGGACGGCGGGCTCGGCCCGCCACCGGTCGTCCGCGCCTGCCGCCGTCCGGATGCCCCCGCGCGCAGCCCGTCCTCGGGGCGCGTACGCCGGAGGGGACCGCCCTGTCCATCGCGGCGGAGACCGTCGCAACCCGGCGGGGCGGCAGGGGAACGCCGCTGACCGGCTCGCGGACGCCGGTCCACCACGAGGAACGCGCGACGGCCGGGGTCCGAGCGCGGGGCGGGCGGCCCGTCCGCACGGCCGAAGGGGCCGGCGCCGTCGTCGGTACGGCACCGGCCCCTTCGGGACAGGTCAGGTCGTGCGGGGTGCGGTCAGACGGCGGCCGGCGCGGTGGCGTGGCCGTTGAGGGCGACGACGACCTCGGTCAGCTGCCCGACGACCTCGGCGTCGTCGGCGGGGCGGACCTCGGCGAAACGGGTCACGGAGCCCGGGATCGAGAGCTTGATGTCCTCGATCACCTTGCCGCCCGCGATCCCCAGGGCCTTGCGGGCCTCGTCCTGCGCCCAGACGCCGCCGTACTGGCCGAAGGCGGTGCCGATCACGGCGACGGGCTTGTCACCGAGGGCGGCGGCGCCGTACGGGCGGGACAGCCAGTCGATGGCGTTCTTCAGGACGGCCGGCATCGTGCCGTTGTACTCGGGCGTGAAGAGCAGCAGGGCGTCGGCGCTGCCCACGGCCTCGCGCAGCCGGGTGGCGGCGGCGGGGACGCTGCCCTCGACGTCGATGTCCTCGTTGTAGAAGGGGATCTCCGCGAGACCCTCGTAGAGCACCACGTCGGAGCCCTCGGGCGCGAGCTTCACCGCGGCCTCGGCGAGCTGACGGTTGTGCGAACCGGCGCGGAGGCTGCCGACGAGGGCGAGGATGCGGACGGACATGAGAACTCCTGAGGGGGGTGGAATACCGGGTGGGACATGGGTGGGGCAAACGGTGCGACGGTCGGACGCGACGGAGTGACGAAACACTGCCGCAACAATCCGGACCGAGGTCCGTTTTCTTTTCTAGCACCCTAACCGGACCCTGGTCCAGTTTCTTCCCGATGCCTTACCCTGGCTTCATGTCCGTCGTGCCGTCGCCCGCCCCGAGACCTCAGGAGCCCGTCGAGCCGCAGGAGTTGCCGCAACTCGGCGGCGAGATCGACGAGCCCTGCCTGCGGGCCGACGCGGCGCGCAACCGCGCCCGGCTGCTGGAGGCCGCCGCTCTGCTCGTCGCCGAGCGCGGCGCGGACGGCCTCACCATGGAGGCGGTGGCAGCGGCGGCCCGGGTGGGCAAGGGGACGGTCTTCCGGCGCTTCGGCGACCGCACCGGGCTGCTGTCGGCGCTGCTCGACCACTCCGAGAAGAAGTTCCAGGCCGCCTTCCTCACCGGACCCCCGCCGATGGGGCCGGGGGCGCCGCCCGCGGAGCGCCTGCGGGCGTTCGGTCTCGCCCTGCTGCGCCGCACGGCCGACGAACTGGAACTGCAGCTCGCCGCCGAACCGTGCGCCGACCGCCGCTTCACCAACCCGCCCCGCCGTGTGCTGATCCACCATGTGTCGCTGCTGCTGCGCGAGGCAGTCCCCGAAGCGGACTGCGAACTGCTCGCCCACACCCTGATGGCGCCGCTCGACCCCGCCCTGGTCCACCACCTGACCCAGCAGCGCGGGATGCCGATGGAGCGGCTGGAGGCCGCGTGGGTGGACCTCGTCGACCGCGTGACGGGTCCCACGGCCTCCCCCGGCTGACCGGGCCGGCGTACCGCGGCCGCACGGTACCGGAGCGCGCCACCTTGACGGCGCCACCCCGGCCGCGTGGCTCCGGCCGTGCGGCCGGGGCGTCCTGAACTGGGCCGGGATCGTGCTGAGACGCTCTCAACTCCCCCGGCCGAAGGGCCCGTTCGGGCTTCTGCGAAGATGCGTTGCGTCATGGTGCAGATACCGAACCCACCCACGCCCGCATCCGCCGCACTGCCGCGTGCCGTGCCCACGAGCGCCGACGTGGCCCGACTGGCCGGCGTCTCGCGCGCGACCGTCTCCTACGTCCTGAACAACGCCGAGGCCGTCCGGATCAGCGAGCCCACCCGCCGCCGCGTCCACGACGCCGCCAGGGAACTCGGGTACGTGCCGCATGCGGCGGCCCGCAGCTTACGGGCCGGCCACAGCCGCATGGTGCTGATGCCGGCCCCGGCCTTCCCGGTCGGCCCGGTCTACAGCCAGTTCGTCAACGACCTCCAGGTGGCGCTCGGCCGCCTCGACTACACGGTCGTGCAGTACGGCACCGTCGGCGTGCACGACGACGAGGCCGCCCGTGCCTGGGCCGAACTGCGGCCCGTGGCCGTGCTGGTCCCCGGCTCCGGGCTCGGCCCGCGGGGTGTCGCCGTGCTCAAACGCTCCGGAGCGCGTGCCGTGATCACCCTCGGCCCGGAGTCCGTCGAGGGCGCGCACGCCCTGCTCATGGACCACGACGTCGTCGGCCACAGCGCGGGCGCCCATCTGTTCGACCGCGGTCGGCGCCGCATCGGCGTCGTCGTCCCGCGCGAGCCGGGTCTGGGGGCGTTCTCCGCGCCTCGCCTGGCCGGTGTGCGTGCGGCGCTGCGCGGCACCGACGCGACGGTCACCGAACTGCCCCTCGCCCACGACGAGGGCGCCGCCGCGCGGCTCGCCGCCGGCTGGCGCGACCTCGGCCTCGACGCCGTGTTCACCTACAACGACGAGTACGCGATGCTGCTGATGCGGGCCCTGGACGACGTCGGCGTCCGCATCCCGGAGGAGACGGCCGTGGTCGGCGCCGACAACCTCATGCTGGGCCGGCTGCTGCGGCCCCGGCTGACCACCGTCCATCTCGACCTGCCGCCCGGCCGGGAACTCGCCGAACTCGTCGACCGAGCGGTGCGCGATCCCGCCGCCGCACCCGAGGCCCACAAGGTGCTGGGGGCGTCGGTGGTCCAGCGCGAATCCAGCTGAGGCCCGTTCGCATGCCGGGTGCCTGCCCGCACCGCATGCGAGTCCCGGTCGCGTCGTCGGACGATGGGGAAGCGGACCGTCCGGATGGCGACTAGAATGTTGCCTACTCAACTAAATGGTACGCGGAAGGACAGCCGGGCTCGCGCTCGCGCGGTGCGCCGGCGACCGATCGGAGAGCTCACCCATGCCGTTGCTCGACGCCACGACCTGGCAGCCCCGCCGTCTCGCGGGACCCGACCACACCGTCACGGAGCCCGCCACCGGCGAACAGCTGGCCACCGTCACCCTCGCCACCGGTGAGGACGTCGGAGCCGCCGCCGAAGCGGGCCGCGCCGCCCAGACCGAGTGGGCCAAGGCCCCGCACTTCGTCCGTGCCGCGGTGCTCCGCAAGGCCGGCGACCTGTTCGCCGCGCACGCCGACGAACTGCGGGAGTGGCTGGTCCGGGAAGCCGGCAACATCCCCGGCAAGGCCGACTTCGAACTGCACGTCGCCGCCCAGGAGTGCTACGAGGCCGCGGCCCTGGCCTCCCGCCCGCCCGGTCAGGTGCTGCCCACCGAAGGACCCCGGCTGTCGTACACCCGGCGGGTGCCGGTGGGTGTGGTGGGCGTCATCGCGCCGTTCAACGCGCCGCTGATCCTGTCCATCCGCTCCGTCGCCCCGGCCCTCGCGCTCGGCAACGCGGTCGTCCTGAAACCGGACCCGCGCACCGCGGTCTGCGGCGGGCTGGCGCTCGCCGCGGTGTTCGCCGAGGCGGGACTGCCCGAAGGGCTGCTGCACATCCTGCCGGGCGGCGCGGAGACCGGCCAGGCACTCGTCGCCGACCCGCTCATCCCCGTCATCTCCTTCACCGGCTCCACCGGCGCCGGCCGGCACGTCGGGGAGGCCGCGGGCCGTCACCTCAAGCGGGCCCACCTGGAACTCGGCGGCAACTCCGCGCTGATCGTGCTGGAGGACGCCGACCTCGACGCGGTGATCTCCACGGCGGCCTGGGGATCGTTCTTCCACCAGGGCCAGATCTGCATGACGACCGGACGCCACCTGGTGCACGCCTCGCTCTACGACGAGTACGTCGAACGGCTGGCCGCCAAGGCGGACTCGCTCGCCGTCGGCGACCCGCACCGCGACCAGGTCCACCTCGGCCCGCTCATCGACCGCGGACAACTCGACAAGGTCCACGCCCTGGTCGAGTCCAGCACCGCCGGCGGCGCGAAACTCGCCGCCGGCGGCACCCACGACCGGCTGTTCTACCGTCCCACCGTCCTCGCGGACACCGGCGACGACACCCCCGCGTACACGGAGGAGGTGTTCGGCCCCGTCGCACCCGTACGGTCCTTCGGCGACGCCGACGAGGCCGCCGCCCTGGCCGCCGCGAGCCCCTACGGCCTCGCGCTGGGCATCGTCACCGCCGACACGGCACGCGGCCTGGACCTGGCGGAGCGGATCCCGACGGGGATCGTGCACATCAACGACCAGACCGTGAACGACGAGGCCGTGGCCCCCTTCGGCGGCGTCGCCGCCTCCGGCACCGGATCCCGCTTCGGCGGCGACGCCAACCTGGACGCGTTCACCGAGGTGCGCTGGACCACCGTGCGCGGGGACGTCGCGCAGTACCCCTTCTAGGCGGTTTCCAGAAGGAACCGTGTCCGAAGGACCCGAGCCGGGGCCGGTCGGTCACCGGTCCTGGCCCGGGCTCCCCGCCTCGCCGCCGGCCTTCGCCTGCTGCTCGGCGATCGACTTGCGGACCTCGTCCATGTCCAGCTTCCGGGCCTGCCCGATGACGTCCGTCAGCGCGGCCTCGGGCAGGGCACCCGGCTGGGCGAACACGGCCACCTGGTCGCGGACGATCATCAGCGTCGGGATCGACTGGATGCTGAAGGCCGCGGCCAGCTCCGGCTGCGCCTCCGTGTCCACCTTGCCGAACACCAGGTCAGGGTTGTCCTTCGCGGCCTTCTCGTACACGGGCGCGAACTGACGGCACGGCCCGCACCAGGACGCCCAGAAGTCGATGAGAACGAACTCGTTCTCCGTGACCAGCTGGTCGAAGTTCTCCTTGGTGAGCTCCACGGTGCTGCTCATGGTGTTCCCTCTTCCTGGTGTCGGGGCGAGCCGTCCGCACAACACGGCCGACCGGGTCACGTATTCCGCGCCCCTACCCATGTGGCCACCCTGCACACCACCCACCAGACTGACCCCATGAGGCAAACGGAACCGACAGGATCGACGGCACCGACGGGGTCGACAGGACCGGCGGAACCGGAGTCCACGGACTACGACGTCGTCGTGCTCGGCGCCGGGCCCGTGGGGGAGAACGTCGCCGACCGGACCCGCGCGGCCGGACTGACCACCGCGATCGTCGAGAGCGAACTGGTCGGCGGCGAGTGCTCCTACTGGGCGTGCATGCCCAGCAAGGCCCTGCTGCGTCCCGTTCTCGCGCGGGCCGACGCCCGCCGCACCCCCGGCCTGAGCCGGTCGGCGCAGGGACCCCTCGACGTGAGCGCGGTCCTCGCCCACCGGGACGAGTACACCTCGCACTGGAAGGACGACGGCCAGGTCCAGTGGCTTCGGAGCGTCGGCGTCGAGCTCCACCGCGGCGTCGGGCGGATCACCGGCCCGCGCACGGTGACCGTCACCGCCGGCGACGGAACGCGGCACGTCCTCACCGCCCGGCACGCCGTCGCCGTCTGCACCGGCAGCCGCGCGCTGCTGCCCCCGCTGCCCGGACTCGCCGACGTCGCGCCGTGGACGAGCAGGGAGGCCACCAGCGCCAAGGCCGTGCCCGGCAGGCTGGTCGTGGTCGGCGGCGGTGTCGTCGCCACCGAGATGGCCACGGCCTGGCAGGCGCTCGGCTCCCGGGTCACGCTCCTGGTACGCGGCAAGGGCCTGCTGTCCCGGATGGAACCCTTCGCCGGAGAGCTGGTCGCCGAGGCGCTCACCGAGGCCGGCGCGGACCTCCGCACCGGTACCTCCGCCACCTCGGTGACCAGGGAGAACGGCACCGTCGTGGTCGTCACCGACACGGGGGAGCGGATCGAGGCCGACGAGATCCTCTTCGCCACCGGCCGCGCCCCGCGCACCGACGACATCGGCCTGGAGACCGTCGGCCTGGAACCCGGATCCTGGCTCACCGTGGACGACACCCTCCGTGTGACCGGCCAGGACTGGCTCTACGCGGTCGGCGACGTCAACCGGCGTGCCCTGCTCACCCATCAGGGCAAGTACCAGGCCCGTATCGCGGGCGCCGCCATCGCCGCGCGCGCCGCCGGGGAACCCGTCGCCGCGGAGGCATGGGGCGCGCACGCCGCCACCGCCGACCACGACGCCGTACCCCAGGTGGTGTTCACCGACCCGGAGGCGGGCTCGGTCGGCCTCTCCCTGGCCGAGGCGGAACAGGCGGGGCACCGCGTCCGGGCCGTCGACCTGGACCTGTCCTCGGTCGCCGGCGCCGGTCTGTACGGGGAGGACTACAAGGGCCGCGCCCGCATGGTCGTCGACCTCGAGAGCGAGACCCTGCGCGGCGTCACCTTCGTCGGCCCCGGAGTGGGCGAACTGATCCACTCGGCGACCGTCGCGGTCGTCGCCCAGGTCCCGGTCGCCCGCCTGTGGCACGCGGTCCCGTCGTACCCGACGATCAGCGAGGCGTGGCTCCGACTGCTGGAGGCGTACCGGGACAGCGCCTGAGCCACAGGGAGAACGGGACGCAGGCGGGCGACCGGGCCTACGGGAGCCGGTTCCACGGGAGCCGGCTCTACGGGAGTTCGAAGCCCAGTGCCCGCGCGGCCGTCTCCGGTGTCGGCTGCGCCCAGCGCTCCGCCATCGCCTGGTGGGACGAGAGCGAGCGGGGCTCGGCCCGGTCGAGATAGAGCGTGCCGTCGAGGTGGTCCGTCTCGTGCTGCACGATCCGCGCGGGCCAGCCGCCGAACACCTCGTCCACCGCCCGCCCGTGCTCGTCCTGTCCGGTCAGCCGCACCTCGACGTGGCGCGCCACCACCGCCTGGTAGCCGGGCACGCTCAGGCAGCCTTCGAAGAAGGCCGCCCGCCCGCCGCCGACCGGCGCGTAGACCGGGTTGACCAGCACCCGGAAGGGCTGCCGCACCCGGCCGCGCGCCAGCCGCACCTCCTCCGGGACGGGCGCCGGATCCTCGATCACCGCGATCCGCAGCCCCACCCCCACCTGCGGCGCGGCCAGGCCGACCCCCGGCGCCGCGTGCATGGTGACCCGCAGCGCCTCGACGAACCGCGCCAGCAGCATGGGGTCCAACTGGCCGTCGAAGGGCTCGGACGCCTGCCGCAGAACCGGATCACCGGCCGCGACGATGGGCAACGGCCCTGCACCGGCGAGGAGTCGCTCGACGCGCTCGGCGAGGGGCACACGGTCGTTCACAGTTCCCATCGCGCCAGGATGACACGTGCCCACGACACCCCCGTTCCGCCGAGTGGCGCAGGTCACGCCCGCCGCCCGGGAACTCACGGCCCCGCCGCCCCGACCACTGGAGCAGCACCACGGCCGCCAAGACGCCCCGGGAGAAGCCCACCGATGACCACCGCTCCCTCGACCACCACGGACGAGGCCCCCCCACCCCCCGCCCCCGCGCGGTCCGGATCCGGCTGGGCCACCCTGCGTCCCCTGATCCTGCGCCTGCACTTCTACGCGGGCGTGGTGGTGGCGCCGTTCCTGCTCGTCGCCGCCTTCACCGGCCTGCTGTACGCCGCGTCCTTCCAGGTCGAGAAGATCGTCTACGACCACGAGCTGACCGTCCCCGTCGGCGACCGCGCACTGCCGATCTCCGAGCAGGTGGCCGCCGCCCGCGAGGCGCACCCCGAGGGCGCGGTCTCCGCGATCCGGCCCGCACCCGAGGCGGACGCGACCACCAGGGTGATGCTGTCCGGCGTGCCGGGAGTGGACCCGAACCACACCCTCGCCGTGTTCGTCGACCCGTACACCGCGGAGGTGCGCGGCGCACTGGAGCAGTACGGCTCCACCGGCGCACTGCCCCTGCGCACCTGGATCGACGAGTTCCACCGCGATCTGCACCTCGGTGAAACGGGCCGCCTCTACAGCGAGTTCGCGGCCAGCTGGCTGTGGGTGATCGCCGCCGGCGGCCTGGTGCTGTGGTTCTCCCGCCGTCGGGCGCTGCGCAAGATCCGCGGCACCAGCGGCCGGCGGCGCACTCTGGGCCTGCACGGCGGCATCGGAGCCTGGGCCGCGGCCGGCTTCATCTTCCTCTCCGCGACCGGACTGACCTGGTCCACCTACACCGGTGCCACCATCGCCGACCTGCGCGCCTCGCTCGGCCAGGAGACGCCCGCGGTGTCGGCTGCCGCGGGCGGCGAACATGCCGGGCACGGCGCGGCGGGCGGAAACGGGGGCGACGCCGAGCACGGGGTCGGCCTCGACAAGGTCCTCGCGGCGGCCCGGGCCGAGCGCCTGGACGACCCGGTGGAGATCGTCCCGCCCGCCGACGACGTCTCCGCGTACGTCGTGAAGCAGGTGCAGCGCAGCTGGCCCGAGAAGCAGGACGCGGTCGCCGTCGAACCGGCGACCGGCGCGGTCACCGATGTCGTGCGGTGGGCCGACTACCCGGTGCTCGCCAAACTCAGCCGCTGGGGCATCGACCTGCACACCGGAACCCTCTTCGGCCCGCCCAACCAGATCGCGCTGATGCTGCTCGCGGCCACGCTGATCCTGCTGATCCTGTGGGGTTACCGCATGTGGTGGCAGCGAGGCCGGGGCTCGGCCTTCGGCCGGCCGATCCCACGCGGTGCCTGGCAGCAGGTGCCGCCGTACGTCCTCGTCCCACTGCTGGCGGTGATCGCCGTGCTGGGCTACTTCGTCCCGCTGCTCGGCATCCCGCTGGCCGCCTTCCTCGCCGTCGACATCCTCCTCGGGGAGATCGCGCACCGACGGGGACGACGGACGTACGGGGGAGGCGCACGCACCGGAACGGCACGGACGCCGTAACCGGGAGGGGCTGAAAACCGCGCGGGCCGGTGCCCTGTTCCTCCCGGAGGGAGGCCGGCACCGGCCCGCGCGACTGCCGGACGGCCGTCCGGCAGTTCTTTACGCGCGGTCGAACTCGCGGTCGAGCCCGCCGTCGAACTCGCCCGCCAGCGCGGCGGCGATCCGCAGGTGGGACTCCGCCTCCTCGTTCCGCCCCTGCCGTTCGAGGGTGCGGCCGAGCATCAGCCGGGCGTAGTGCTCCACCGGGTCGCGCTCCACGATGATCCGCAACTCGGCCTCGGCACGGCGCAGCTGGGCCGAGTGGTAGTAGGAGCGCGCCAGCAGCAGCCGCGGCCCGGTCTGCTCCGGCACCTCCTCGACCAGCCCGCTCAGGACGCGCGCCGCGGCGGTGTAGTCCCTGGCGTCGAAGAACAGCCCGGCGCGCTCCCAGCGCTCGGCCGGGGTTCCGTGGTCGTAGTAGTACCTGGTGTCCACTCGTGACCTCCTTCGACACCGACAACGGAGCCAGTTGGTTGAATATTCCACCATTGGTTCGGATGCGGAGCGGGAGCGGACGAGTGACGCACCGCACCTCTCGAAGCTAGGTTGTGCCCATGAGCAATCTTGAGCGGGAAGCCGTTCCGTCCCTGTGCGGTGGCCGCGGCTTCGTGGTGGCGGAGCCGGTGCGTGAGCTCCTCAGTCCCCGACAGGTCAAGCTCGGCGAGTCCACCGAGGTCCGGCGGCTACTGCCCAACCTGGGGCGGCGCATGGTCGGCGCGTGGTGCTTCGTCGACCACTACGGCCCGGACGACATCGCCGACGAGCCCGGCATGCAGGTGCCGCCGCACCCGCACATGGGTCTGCAGACGGTGAGTTGGCTGCACGAGGGCGAGGTCCTGCACCGTGACTCCACGGGCAGCCTCCAGACGATCCGCCCGCGCGAACTGGGCCTGATGACGTCCGGCAGGGCGATCAGCCACTCCGAGGAGAGCCCCCGCTCGCACGCCCGGTTCCTGCACGGCGCCCAGTTGTGGGTCGCCCTCCCGGACGGCCACCGCCACACCGACCCGCGCTTCGAGCACCACACCGACCTCCCGGTCGTCACGGCACCGGGTGTCGAGGCCACGCTCATCCTCGGTGACCTGGACGGCGCCACCTCTCCGGGCACGGCGTACACCCCGATCGTCGGCGCCGACCTGGCCCTGGCGAACGGCGCGGACGTCCGGCTGCCCCTGGAGCGCGACTTCGAGTACGCGGTCCTCGCCATGTCCGGCGAGGTCCACGTGGACGGCGTACCGGTGCTCCCGGGCTCGATGCTCTACCTCGGCTGCGGCCGCGACGAACTCCCGCTGCGCGCCGAGTCCGACGCGGCGCTGATGCTCCTGGGCGGAGAGCCGTTCGAGGAGGAGCTGGTCATGTTCTGGAACTGGATCGGCCGCACCCAGGAGGAGATCGAACAGGCCCGCCGGGACTGGATGACCGGCACCCGCTTCGGCGAGGTGAAGGGCTACGACGGCGCCCCACTGCCGGCCCCCGAGCTGCCGCCGGTGCCGCTGAAGCCACGAGGACGGGTTCGTTGACCTGCGGGAACGCCTGAGTCCTGGTGGCTGGTGGGCGGGAGTCGGCCGGGCGCTGCCTCCCGCCTTCCGGCCGCTCGCGGGAGGACGGCTGAGCGGAGTGCGGACCGGAACGGGACGGCAGGCGGTTCCCCGGTGTGGCGGTGGCCGTCCGTGAGCAGCTGCGGCAGGACTCTTGCCGACCTGATGCTGACTTTGCTGACGCCTCGTCAGCTGCGTTTGAGGCACTCTTTTCGCAGCTCCCTCGCGCGCGGTGGCCTTTGCGGACTCGGTGCCGGCCGGACGAATGCCGCCCCGGCGGGCGGCTGGGCCGGGTGCCGGGGCGTGAACTCGGCACGTGCCCTGTCGTCTTGTGGAGAGTCGACAAGGTTCGGGGGCCGTGGATGCCCGCTGGTGAACGCTGCTTTCCTTGATCTGGTGAGAGAAGTGCTGTCCGAGCGCCACCAGTGGGTTCTTCGAGGTCGTTTTCTCCCGTTGTTTCATCCCGGGATCTGTGGTTGATGTGGATTTACGGGGTCGCGCCAGGAGATGGTGTTCTCGCCGGTGAGGCGGCGGGCCATCAGGTCGGTCATGGCGAGGTGGATCATGGCTTCGGAGCGGGCGGGCAGGGTTTCGTAGTCGCGGGCCAGACGGCGGTGGAACATCAGCCATCCGTACGTGCGCTCCACGGCCCAGCGTTTGGGCAGCGGGGTAAATCCCCTGGTGCCGGGCGTGCGTTGGACGATTTCCATGTCGATACCCAGGCGTGCGGCGTGCTCGACGAGGTGTTGGCGGTAGCCGCCGTCGACCCAGGTCTTGCGGACAGTGGGATGCTCCGCGGCGACGTGGTCGACGAGGGCCTGGCCGGCGTCGGAGTCCTGCACGCTCGCCGCGGTGACCAGCACCGCCAGCAGCAGGCCGAGGGTGTCGGTGACGATGCTCCGTCACCATCAGGAGACGGCAGAACCGCTCAAACACTCACGAACCGCCCTCTCGCAGCCTCGCGCATCTTCCTCGCGTGCTCGGCCTCCTGCTCCTCGGCACTCATCAAGGTCACTCCTTAGTGATCTTGGGGCAGGGCGCTCATCACCGGGCGCTGGGCCTGGCAAACGACGACCGCGGCAACGCCCACATTCATCTTCTGCGCGTGAGTGGAGGTGTCGTGCGATGTGCGATCAGTGCGGCAGCGGCCGAGACGAGAGCGAGACCTGCGAAGAGGTGTGGGTAGCCTCCTAGTGGCACGGAGAGTGCGGTACCCGCGAACGGGGCCAGTGCGGATGCCGTGGTGGTGGGCGCGGCGAGTAGCCCGGAGAGGCGTCCGTACTGGTTCGCTCCCCAGCGGTCGGTGACGGCGGTGGCCTGGAGCAGAGTGAGGTTGCCGCGAACGGTGCCGGCCATGACCGCGAGCGCCGCGAGTAGCGGGTAGGGGCCCGGAATCAGGGCGAAGGCGGCGGTGGACACTCCGCCCAGGCCGATGAGAACAGCGGCGCGTACGGCGGGCGTGGTCCGGCGGGCGATGGCGGTGTAGAGGAGGCGGCCGAGGGTTTGGCCCAGACCGCCCAGACCGAGAGCCCATGCGGCCTGGTTGGTGGTGTAGCCGCGATCCAGTAGCAGGGGCACAAGGGTGACGACCACGGCGTACATCGCGAAGGCGGACAAGGTCAGGGCGGTGGTGAGCAGCAGGAAGGTGCGGCTGCGGATCACGGTCCTGCTGGTGGGGGCCTGGACGGAGGTCGAGTGCGCGGGGGCGGGCCAGGAGGCGCGCAGGGCCAGGGCATGGGCGGGCAGGGTGACGGCGGCCAGGACTGCGGCGAGGATCAGGTAGGTGTGTCGCCAGCCGAAGTGGGCGCTGAGCTGAGCGGTCAGGGGAGCGAAGACAGTGGAGGCCAGACCGCCGGCGAGGGTGACCACGGTCAGGGCGCGCACATGGTCAGGGGCCCACCAGCGGGTGAGGGCGGCGAATGCGGGCTGGTAGAAGGTCGAGGCCATGGCGAAGCCGGCCAGCAGCCATCCGGCCGTGAAGAGGAACAGGTTGGGCGCGGTGGCGATGACGAGCAGGCTGGCGGTGCCGATGGCGGATCCGGTGGTCATTACCATCCGTGGTCCGCGGGCGTCGAGGATGCGGCCGACGCGGATGCCAACGAGTGCGGAGACCACGAGTGCGGCCGAGAACGCTGCTGTGGTGGCAGCTGCGGACCAGCCGGTGGTGGCAGTGATCTCGGGGTTGAGGACGGGGAACGCGTAGTAGACGATGCCCCAGCTCGTGATCTGGGTCAGGCACAGGGCGGGCAGAGCAGCGCGCGGACGCAGCTGCTTGTCAGGGCTGGCTGCGACCGCGCGCGGCCGGGCGTTGAGATGGGTCATCGGAGGGTCAGCAGCAGTTCGGCGCCGTAGGCTGCTGCTCGGTCGCGGCGTCGTCGCCCGGGGTGCAGCAGGCGTCGGCCGGCTGCTTGGCGAGGGTATCGGCGTCAGCCTTGACGACGTACACCTCCCACGGCTCTTGGCCGGGGCCGCGCACCCACACCTTGTCCTGGAGTGCGTAGCAGCAGGTGGTGTTGTTCTCCTCGACGGTGGCCAGCCCGGCCTGGGCGAGCCGAGTGGTGGCCTCCTTCACTTCCTGGGTGGATGCCACCTCGACGCCGAGGTGGTCCAGGTGTGTGTCCTCGCCCGCTGTTCCTTCGATGAGAACGAGCTTGAGCGGGGGTTCGGCGAGGGCGAAGTTGGCGTAGCCGTCGCGGAGCTTGGTCGGCTCGGCGCCGAACAGCTTGCTGTAGAAGGTGATGGCTGTGTGCAGGTCGGGGACGCGTAGGGCGAGCTGTATCCGGGACACGGGGCATTCCTCCTGCTGATTTCGAAAGGGACGGACCCTCGAGGCTGAGGCGGTCCCGAGGCGGGGCGGTCAGGCGTCGCAGCAGCCACCGGCCGTGGTGGCGGAGCCGGCGGAGGCGGGAGTGAGCTGGATCAGTTGCGGGGCGGGGGCGGCACAGCAGCCTCCTGCGTCCGCTCCGGCGGTGTCGGGGGTGTCGAACAGTCCGGCACCACCGCACACGCCGGTCTCCGGCAGGACCAGTTCCACGCGGTCCGCGGCGTCCGTGTCGCCGGCGAGGGCGGCCACCACGGAGCGGACCTGCTCGTAGCCGGTCATCGCCAGGAACGTGGGAGCGCGACCGTAGCTCTTCATACCAACCAGGTAGACACCGGAGTCGGGGTGGGCCAGTTCGCGGTGGCCGTGCGGGTAGACAGTGCCGCAGGAGTGCTGGTTGGGGTCGATCAACGGGGCCAGCTCCACCGGCGCCTGCAGGCGCTCGTCCAGACGCAGGCGCACCTCGGAGAGGAATGACAGATCGGGGCGGAATCCGGTCAGCACAATCACTTCGTCCACCGCCTGCAGGCGCCGGCCGTCCTCGGCCACCAGGATCACTCGCCCGTCGGTATCCCGCTCGACGGCCTCGGTGCGAAAGCCTGTGACCGCATCGGCGTGGCCGTCGTCGACGGCGGTCTTCGCCGCCAGACCGAGGGCGCCGCGTGCGGGCAGCTGATCGGCTTCGCCGCCGCCGAAGGTGGAACCGGAGATACCGCGACGCAGGATCCACACCGCCTTCGTGCCGGCGCCGTCCTGGGAGCGAGCCAGGTCGGCCAGCGAGGCGAGAGCGGTGAACGCGGAGGCGCCGGAGCCGATGACCGCGATGCGCTTGCCGGTGTAGCGGGCACGTACCGCCGGGTCGGTCAGGTCGGGCACGCGGTAGGCGATGCGGTCATGCGCCGCCTGCTCGCCGAGGGCGGGCAGGCCGCTTCCACCGGCCGGGGAGGGGGTGGTCCAGGTGCCGGAGGCGTCGATCACCGCTGCCGCGAGGATCCGCTCCTCGCGGCCGTCGGAGTGCTGCACGTGCACGACGAACGGTTGAGTCTCACGGTCGGCGTCCACGATGAGGTCGCGGCCCGCCCTGGAGACGCCGGTGACCCGGGCGCCGTAGCGGACCCGCTTGCCGAGCGTGTCGGCGAGGGGCTGCAGATAGCGCTCCACCCAGTCCTGGCCGCTCGGGTAGGCGGCGGCATCGGGCCTGCTCCAGCCCGTGGGGGCGAGCAGCTTTTCGGCGGCCGGGTCGACGATCTCGCCCCATGTGGAGAACAGGCGTACGTGTGCCCATTCGCGCACGGTGGCGCCGGCGGCCGCCCCGGCCTCCAGGACGAGGGGCCTCAGACCGCGTCCGGTCAGGTGGGCGGCGGCGGCCAGACCGGTGGGGCCGGCGCCGATGACGGCGACAGGGAGGTCGGCGGGGGAGGGGGCGAACATAGACGACTCCTCGGTTTCGATGTTCGTCGATACAATTCAGCATGCATCCGGGATCGATGCTCGTCAACATAGAAGTTCATCGAATTGGCGTTACGGTCTCTGTGGTGCGATCTGCGGCACCCTTGGCAGGTGATTAGATAGCTGTCAACATAGAGGCATGTCTAACTTGGCCTCGGGCTCTGTTGCTGACGTCTCCGCTTCCTTGAAGTGCTGCCAGCCACTGGGGCAGGAGGAGTTGTCCGCTGCTGACGCCGAGAAGATCGCTGCCATGTTCAAGGCGCTGTCCGACCCGGTACGGCTGCGGTTGTTCTCGAAAGTCGCGGCGCAGCCCGGCGGGGAGGCATGCGTCTGCGAGATCCAGGACGTCGGAGTCTCCCAGCCCACAGTCAGCCACCACCTGCGCAAACTGCGTGAGGCAGGGCTGCTGGTCTCGGAGCGCCGGGCGAGTTGGGTGTACTACAGCGTGGCACCCGGCGTGCTGTCGGGCATGGCCGGTCTGCTGTCACGAGCCGTTTGAGCCAGTACGCTCCGGCGGGCCGCGGGGGGCGCGCACCGGGCCAAGCGGTCGTCGGTGTAGGGCATGTCTGCCGGTCACGCAACCCAGAAGCGACGCTGGGGTGAGGAGACGACATGTGTCAGAGGGGCGCCGGTGCCACGTGCGACGGGACGTGCCTGGAGCTGAGCGCGGCGGACATGGTCTGGTGGTCCAATGTCTTCAAGACGTTGGGTGACCCGGTCCGCCTGCAGTTGCTGATACACCTGGCCGAGCTTCGAGGTGCCGAGGCCGCTGTGCACGAGCTGGCCGATGTCGGGGTGTCGCAGGCGACCGTGAGCCACCACCTCAAGCGGCTGCGCTGCATCGGTCTGATCGAGAGCCGACGTGAGGGCCGCCTCGTCTACTACCGGCTGGGTGAAGGAGTCCGCTCAGCGCTGATGCAGATCCTGCATCAGCGTAGCCAGGTGGGTGTGTAGCAATCCGGACCGCGCCATGGGCGGAACTCCAGCCCCGCACCCTGGCGGTGAAAGCACTGGGTGCAGGGCTGGAGGAGCCAGGGAACCGGGCGTTTCGGGGTGTCCTCTCGGCTTTGGGGTGGTCAGGAGACTGCGACGGCGGGGGGTGCTGCCACGGGTTGGTCCAGGCGAACGGTCGTGTCGCAAAGACGTTCCATCTGTGCCGGGTCGTGGGAGACGAGAAGGACTGCGCGGCGACCGTGCAGCGCTGCTATCGATTCCTCGACTTTGTCCCGGCTCTGTTCGTCGAGTGCGCTGGTGGGCTCATCGAGGAGCAGTACCGCCGGCTCCAGGGCCAGTGCACGCGCGAGACACAGCCGCTGCCGTTGTCCTGCGGACAGGGTGTGGGCCGGTGAGTCGAGTCTGTCGGAGACCTCCTTCCACAACCCGGCCTCGTGCAGTGCTTGTTCCGCTTGTTCGCGCAGCACCTCTCGGGGGGCCCGCAGGACATGCCTCAGGCCGAAGAGCGCGTTGTCGAGGATGCTGCCGCCGAAGACCACGGGCGTCTGGGGTACGAGCACCACCTTGGCCCGGAGGTCGGCGTCTCCCTTGCCCGGGGCAATCGTCCGTTCCAGCACCTGCAGGTCGCCGTCTCTGGTGAGCCCGCTCGGGAGCAGGTCCACAAGAGCACGCAGGATGGTGGACTTGCCGGCGCCCGATGGCCCGCACAGACCAGTGGTGGACCCTTGCCCAAGGCTGAAGGAGACGGGACCGACCAGGGCCTTGTTTTGACTGCGCACGCGGAGCTGGCGCACGGTGATTACGTTGTCCATCGCTCTCCTTCGAAGCGGTTGCGCAGCGCGACCGCCGCGCTGAGGAGGACTGCGGTGATGAGGACCAGCACCATGGCGCTCCCCCATGCCTGAGCGACTGCCTGGGGATCCCCCGAGTCCTGGGAGAGAGTGAAGATGTGGGTCGGCAGTGCCTGTACCGGGGACTCGACGATGCCGCTCGGCAACGCGGGAGCCCCGAAGAAGACCGTGGCGGTGAACAGCAGCGGGGCGGTCTCGCCTGCCGCGCGGGCCAGACCGAGGAGCAGGCCGGTGACCGTGGCGGGCCAGGTGTAGGGGACGATGACCGACCGGATGAGCTGAGCACGGGTCAGGCCCAGGGACAGTGCGCTTTCCTTCAGTTCGGGCGGCAGGCTCCTGACCCGAGTGGCGGTGGACAGTGCGATCACGGGTACGACCACGGGGACGAGCACGATGGCTCCCGCCAGCCAGG
This sequence comes from Streptomyces sp. GDS52, assembly GCF_052246875.1. NCBI lineage: Bacteria > Bacillati > Actinomycetota > Actinomycetes > Kitasatosporales > Streptomycetaceae > Streptomyces > Streptomyces sp. GDS52. The sequence continues at coordinate 161,693 of NZ_CM125966.1, read as the reverse complement.
ACCTGCCCCATCCCATGGTGGTGGACAGGATGACGAATCCGGCCAGTCCCAGCAGGATGGTCGGCACACCTCCGAGAACGACCGTCAGGGTCTGGAGCAGTCGCGCGGTACGGGCGGACGCGTGGACACCGATCAGGACGCCGGCGCCGAAGCCGAGTGGCAGGGCGAGAAGACCCGTCGTGACGACCAGCAGGAGTGTGCCGACTATCTGGTCGCGAACTCCTCCGCCGGCCGCTCCTGTTGCTGAGGTGAACCAGAAGGACGGATTGAACGCATTGCTTCCTCGAGTCACCAGAAGAGCGAGCATGCCCACGAGGAGGAGGCTGGGCAGCAGCAGAGCTCCCAGCCGCAGTGACATCGCGAGTCGATCCCGCTGAACACGCATCCGGGTCGAGGTCCGGTACCGGGGTGTGCGCTTGGTCGTTGTGCTTTGCCTCTGGCCCCGCGTGCCCCAGAACGTCGCCGCAGCCACCAGTGCCAGCAGGATGAAACCGAGTCCGCACAGGGCGGCGAAGTGAGGGCCGGAGGTGCCGGCCAGGACGGGCTCCGGCCCGGCCAGCTTCGTCGTCAGCGTCTGACCGGGGTGGACCAGCGAGTCGAGGAAGCCGCCGAAGCTGGTGGGAAGCCGTCCGTCGGCTCTGCCCACGACCAGGAAGACCGCGATGGCTTCGCCGAGCGCTCGGGCCAGGCCGAGCAGAACGGCTGCCCGCATGCCTGACCGCGCGAGCGGCAACACGGCTGAGCGGACGACTTCGCGGCGGGTCAGGCCGAGTGAGAAGGCGGCTTCCCGACAGCGGTCGGGCACTGCGGCGAGCGCGTCCACGCTGACGGCCACGATCGTCGGAGTGATCATGACGGCGAGGACGATGCCGGCGGCGATGAGACTGTCACCGCCCGGTACGTCCGCCAGCTGGGCGATGACCGGGCGGATGACGATGATGCCGATGAGGCCGTAGACGATGGAGGGCACGGCGGCGAGCAATTCCACGCACATGCGCAACGGCCGAGCCACGCGGGGCGGCAGGTACTCCGACAGCGCGACAGCCGCCGCCCAGCTGACGGGTACGGCGAGGGCGAGGGCGAGTACGCAGACGACGGCCGTGCCGTAGATCATCGCCAGGCCGCCGTAAACGGAATTGGCCGGGCTCCAGGCGGCTTCGGTCAGGAGCGCCGGCCAGTCGACTTCGCCACTGCCGACCCCTGTGCCGAGATACCCGACGAGGACCATGAGCAGGGCTGCTACGGAGAACGCCCCGGCGTACACCCAGCTCCAGACCCACCTCGACGGGTGTGGGCGGGTGCCCGGGTCCGGTGTGACCGGTTGCCGAGTCAGTGTTCTGGTGCTCATCGGCTACTTCCCGATTTGCTCGAGGGTCAGGTAGCCGTGCTTGGTCATCAGTGCCTGGCCCTTGGCGGACAGGACGTAGTCGATGAACTTCTTGGCCTTTCCTTCCGGCTCACCGTCGGTCAGGAAGTAAAGGGGCCTGGACATGGGGTACGTGCCGGAGGCGATGTTTTCGGGAGTCGGCGCGATGCCGCCCAGCGTCACCGCCTGCAGATCATCGTGTCCTTCGATGAAACTGGTGGACAGCGGCGCCACAGCGCCGGGTGTCGACTTCAGCTTGTTGCGGGTTTCGAGGTTGCCGCCCACGATGGCGAAGTTGCCCGACTCGGGCGGCGGCGGGGGCTTCTCCTCCCCGTAAAGGTACTTGTCGAGCACCTCCCGCGTGCCGCGCCCGGGTTCCTTGTCGTACACGAAGACCTCGAGGTCCGGACCACCGACCTCGGACCAGTTGGTGATCTTCCCCTCGAACAGGCCGCGTACCTGAGCCGCTGTGAGGTCCTTCACGCCGCCGTCGGCGACCTGCTGGGTGACGATGACACCGACGGCGTCGGCACCGATCTGGACGGGACGGAAGTCGGTGTCGGGGTGGGCGGCCTTGTTTTCGTCGGCCAAGGGCTTGGAGCTCATCGCGATGCTGATCTGACCCGATGCGAGTTGTGAGATGCCGCCGGCGGACCCACCCTGGGTGGCCACGGTGATGTCGAGTCCGTCGGCCTTGAGGGCCTGGGCCGCGTCCGCGGCCACGGGGGCTACCGTGGTCGACCCGCTGACCTGTAGAGCACCTGCTGCTCCACCTTTCTTGTCCGCGCATGCCGTCGCAAGGGACATGACCATCAAAGCCGTTGAGGCAAGGCATGCGAGACGGCGCTTCTTGCTGAACACCACTGGGACCCTTCTTTCGTCGTGCGTGATCGCGGCGTGCGTGATGAGGTGACGTGGGACGTACCTGAGTCCCGGAAGGTCACGGAGGTGACGGCCGGAGGAATGCTCGCCAGGCGATCGCGAAGTCCCGCGGTATGCGGGAAAGGCCGGTGCGCACCGTGCCGGAGTCGGCATCGGCGGACACCTGAGCGGCCGGTGTCGGCACCCTGTGAGAGGTATCGGCACCGACGAGGGCGGCAGTGGTGAGATGAGGAACGTCGTCGGCTCGCCCGGCGGTGGCCAAGGCGAGCAGCACGACGAGTACGAGTATTTCCATGTCAGATCCTTCGGGGTTGGCGGTGCCCTGAAGTGAATGCGAGGCAGCGGTGCCCTGAGGGGGCTGCCCGCGCAGGCTGCGGTGGATCTGGCGCAGATGTGCCGACGGTTCGTCGATGTCGGCACGTCAAAACGAGGAACCGGGCTCAGCGGCCCGGACTTCGGGGTTTCCTTTCTTTATGGGGTCGCGGTGAGCCAGACGTGGCCGGACGCCGCGAGATGGACGTACATCCCATCGGCGGCACGACGGGTGTGCATGGCTCCGCTGATGAAGTGCCAGGTGCTCTCGGCGTGTTCGGGCAGCAGACCGTGGAGGTTGATGCGGGCCTCGTCCGTGGACGGGTTGTGCAGGCCCAGGACCGTGCGGGAGCGGTCGGCGGGCTCGCGCAGCACGGCTTCGATGCCGTCGACATCCAGCAGACGGACGACGGCGTCCTCGGCGAAGGCGGCCGCGAGGTGAGGCTTGTCCAGGCACCTGGTCAGGTCAGGTGCCTGGTGCCATGCGGCCTGGGTGGGAGGAGGGGCGAGCGGGCTCACAGCAGGGGCCTTCCTGTCATGGCGGATCCGGGTTTGTGTCCCAGGAGATGCAGGACGGTGGGAGCCACATCGGCGAGCGTGGCCTTTTCCGGCAGCATCGACGCCGACCGGCTTTCCCGCGCGGGGACGATCACCAGGGGCACCGGGTTGGTGGTGTGCCCGCCGTAAGGGCGGACGGTGCCGTCCGGGGCCTGCTTGGTCATCTTCTCGGCGTTGCCGTGGTCGCCGACGGCCAGCACCCACCGACCGCTGTCGCGAGCCGCGCCGAGGATCTGTCCCACCGCGGCGTCGGTCGCCTCGCAGGCGGTGACGGTGGCGGCCAGATGGCCGGTGTGCCCGACCACATCGATGTTGGCCAGGTTGGCGACGACCAGGTCGACGTCCGCGCGGCCGACGGCCTGGACGACGGCCGCGGTGACGCGATCGAGGTTCATCTGCGGACGTGCGATGTAGTCGGGCTTGCCCTCGCCCGTGATCCGCACGTGCTCCTCGACATCGCGCACCGTGGCATCACGGCCGTTGATGTAGTAGGTGACGTGCTCGAACTTCTCGGCCTCGGCGATGCGGACACTGCGCAGCCCGGCTGCGGCGAGTTCGTCGGCCAGACCACCGGAGGCGTCCGCCCGCTGCACCAGAGCGGGTATGGCGGCGCGGGTGTCGTACTGGGCCAGGCTGAGCATGTCCACCGAGCGTCCGGTGGCCGTCAGGTGCTCGATCAGGCGGTCGGCGAACTGCTGGATGCGGTCGCTGCGGAAGTTGAACCACACCACCGTGTCACCGTCGGTGATGGCCGCCTCTCCAGCGGTGGTGAGCACGCTCGCGGGCACCCACTCGTCGCCGCGCTCGGAGGCGGCCACCGCCTGATCGACGCTGTCGACGGGCGTGCCGCGGCCGTCAGCGACCAGGGCGACCGCCTGCTCGGTGAGGTCGAGGCTGCCGGCCTTGTCCATGGCGTAACCGCGGCCGATGACGGTGGCGATCCGCCCAGTCCCGGCGCGGTCGGTGAACTCGGCCACCTGTGCCAAGTAGGCCGGGGAGGTGTGGTCGGCCACGTCCCGCCCGTCGGTGATGGCGTGGATGAACACGCGGCTCACCTGGTGGGCGGCCGCAGCGGCCAGCAGGTCGCTCAGGTGCTCGACGTGAGCGTGGATCTGTCCGTCCGAGCACAGCCCGATCAGGTGTAGAGCGCGCCCCGCGGCAGCCGTCTTGTCCAGGACGGTGCCCAGGCGGGGGTGGGCGCGCAGCGTGCCGTTGTCGATGGCCTGCTGGGCCAGGAGGCTGTCGTAGGGCAGAGGCCGTCCGGCACCGATGACCATGTGGCCGATCTCGGAGTTGCCGACCGTGCCCGGGAGCAGGCCGACCGCCTCGCCGGAGGCGTCGGCCAGCGTGCTCGGGAACCGGGTGACGAGCTCGTCCAGGACCGGGGTGTGCGCCAGGGCCAGGGCGTTGTCGTCGGCTGCGGGGGCCTGTCCCCAGCCGTCGAGCACCAGCAGGATGCCCGGGCCGGCGAATGCCGCCTCGGGTGTGCTCATACGGTGCTCTCCAGGGTGGGGTGGAGGGTGTCGAGGGTCTGCCAGAAGGTGGGGAAGGACTTGGCGACGCAACCGGGGTCCTTGATGACCACGCCCTCGGTGCGCAGGCCGCCGATGGCGAAGGTCATGGCGATGCGGTGGTCGTCGTAGGTGTCGATGACCGCGCCGTGCGGGGTGCCGCCGGTGATGTACATGGCGTCGGCGTGTTCCTCCACGCCGACGCCCATCTTGCGCAGCTCGGTGGTGACGGCGGCGATGCGGTCGCACTCCTTCACTCGCAGGGAGGCGATGTTGGTGATGCGGGTGGTGCCCTCGGCGTAAGCGGCGGCGATCGCCAGGGAGGGCACGACGTCGGGCATGGCCTCCATGTCGATGTCGATGCCGTGCAGCGGCCCGCCGGTCAGGGTGATGGAGTCGTCGGTGACCTCGGTGCGACAGCCCATCCTCTCCAGCGCCTCCACCAGGTGGACGTCGCCCTGGTGGGAGCCGGCACCGATACCGGGGATGACGACCCGCGACTGGAGGATGGCGGCGGCGGCCAGGAAGTAGGACATGCCCGATGCGTCCGGCTCCACGGTGACCTGGCCTCCGCGGGCCTGCTGTCCGGCCGGGACGGTGAAACGCCGGTAGCCGTCGCGCTCGACGCTCACGCCCATCTCCTTCAGCGCGGCGAGCGTCATCTCCACGTAGGGCTTGGAGACCAGCTCGTCGCTGATGGTGATCTCGGTGTCGGTCTGGGCGCGCAGCGCGTTGATGATGAGGCTGGAGGTGAACTGGCTGGAGACGGCGCCGCTGATGGAGGTGGTGCCGCCCTTGAAGGAGCCGCCGACCACGCGGATGGGCGGGCTGCCGTTGCCGCGCACGGCGGTGGCGTCCACACCGAGCGCGGGCAGCGTCTTGAGCAGGTCGCCCATGGGGCGTTCCTGCATGCGGGCATTGCCGGTGATGATGGTGGTGCCCTCGGCGTGCCCGGCCATGGAGATCAGGAACCGCAGCGGGGTGCCCGCGCCGCCGACGAAGATCTCCTCACTCGGCGCACGCATCGGCTTGCCGGTGGGGGTGACACGGATGCGGGCGGTCGACTGGTCGATGGCGCAGGTGACATGGCCGAACGTCTCGATGGCGCGGGCGAGGTAGACGGTGTCGTCGGACAGCAGCGCGTTGTCGATGACCGTCTCCTGCCCGGACAGGGAGGCGATGGCCAGGTAGCGGTTGGTGTAGCTCTTGGAGCCCAAAACGCGGACGGTCTCGTCGAAGCCGGACAGCGTCCGGACGGTGACGGACTCGGCTTCGAGGCGCGGATCGGATGTAGCGGTCATGCACTGCCTCCAGCAAAGGGGACGGATGGTGCCGGGTTCGAGCGGTGGGTCAGGCTTTGACGACCCGGCAGGCGAAGCACTTGAAGGCCTGCTGGCCGGAGAGGTTGTCGTAGTAGCGGTCGTCGGGGAGGGTGTTGGCCGCCTCATAGCGGGGGTCGTCGAAGAGGTCGCCGACCTTCTGGGCGGGACCGAAGGTGTTGGGGACGAACACGGTGTCCGTCCTGATCCCCTCCCACAGCAGCGCGGTGCCCGTCACCGAGCCGCGCGGGCTCTCGACGCGGATGTCGTCGCCGTCGCGGATGCCGGCCCGACGGGCGGTGTCGGGGTGGATCTGGACGAAGCGGATGCCGTTGAGCTGCTTGCCGGTGGGCGTCCAGTGGGTGACCTCGGCGAAGTGCACGACGCTGGGGCGGCCGGTCATGCCCATGAGCGGGAAGTCGCGGTGCACCGCGTCACTGCCGGGCACCCCCAGGCGTACCGGGTGGGTGACGGCCTGGGGATTGATGGGATTGGTGACGAACTTGGGGCTGTAGGCCAGGGTGGGGTTCTTCCCCGTGACCTCGGGGTGCGTGTAGAAGATCGGCAGGGCGCTGTGCCCGGTGACGGTCAGCTTCTTTTCCAGCTCCGGGGTGGTGAGCTCGACCTTGCCGCTGGAGGTGAGGAAGCGTTTGCCGCGGTTGGCCGCATCCAGCGACTCCGCTGCCTCGTACCAGCTGGGGTGGTCCAGATACAGGGTGCTGACCCCGGGGTGCCCGGGTGTGGGGCATGGCCAGCGCAGCGGTTCGGTGCGTTTCTGCATCCGGCTGCGGGTCATGCCGCCCATGCCGGGGGTGTGGGCGACGAAGTCGTCCCACAACTCCTTGTAGTCCATCCATCGTTCCGGGAACGCCTCGCGCCACTCGGCGGTGGGGCGGTGGGTGTCCAGCTCCGCCAGGGTGTGCGCCAGGCCGATCCAGATCTCCCAGTCCGGCCGGGACTCACCCACCCGGTCGACGACCTGCTCCTGCCAGCGGATGGCCCGGTCGTCGCGGCGCATGTAGACGCCTTCCATCTCCAGCCCGCTGCACACCGGCAGGATGATGTCGGCGTAGTACGCGGCCTCCTCCATGAACAGGCCGGTGTAGACGTAGAAGTCGAGCTGCTCGAATGCCTTCTTCACCTTGGTGGTGTTGGCGGAGGACACCAACGGATTGCCCTGCGTGATCACCGCGCGCAGTCGGTACGGCTCACCGGTCAGAATGGACTCGGCAAAGTAGTCCGGACCGACCGGCAACGCCTCGCGCCGCTCGGGAACCCCGGCCTTCAGCGGCGGCAGGTGCAGGTCGCCGGGCCAGGTGTTGTGCATGAAGTTGCAACCGCCGCCCGGTCGGCCGATGTTGCCGGTCACCGCCGCCAGGAACGTTGCGACCCGGTAGGTGTCGAACGCGCCGAGCTGGTGGGAGATGCCGGCGTTGCAGAAGATTGCCGCCGGTTTCGCCGTCGCGTACTCCTCGGCCATCTCCCGGATGGTGGCGGCCTCGAGGCCGGTCACCTTCGCTGCCCACACAGGGGTGTACCGGTGCTTCCTCAGGTGTGCGCGCAGCTCGTCGAAGCCGACCACCCACCGCTTGACGAATGCCTTGTCGTACAGGCCCTCTTCCACGATGTGGTGGAGCATGGCCAGCAGCAGCGCGAAGTCGGTGTGCGGCTTGGGCGCCACCCACCGGTCTGCCACCGCTCCGGTCGGGGTCAGACGTGGGTCGACCACGGTCAGGGTGGCCTTGGTCTTCTTGCGGCCGCGCAGCAGGTAGTCGAAGGTCACCGGATGGGTCTCGGCCTGGTTGGTGCCCAAGAACAGATAGTGGCGGGCCGAGCTCAGGTCGTCCTTGCCGGTGGCGCCGTCGATGCCGTAGCCGTTGGTGAAGTTGCCCAGGCCGAAGGTCGCTGCCAGGGCGTTGCCGCCCGCGTCGTTGCAGACCGGGCCGACATCGGTGTTGTTGGGGCTGCCCAGCATCGCGAACAGACGGGCCACCAGTGATCCGGTGCCGCGGGGCAGACGGCCTGTGGTCCGGTTGGCGATGGTGTGTGCCTGGCCGGCGTCGCGCAGGGCCAGCAGCTTCTCGGCGATGGTGCGTAGGGCCTCGTCCCAGCTGATGGCCTCGAACTTGGAGTGGGGCGATCCCTTCTCGCCGGAGACGCGACGCAGCGGCCGGGTCAATCGCTCCGTGTTGTAGACCAGCTGGGGCATCAGCTCGGCCTTGACGCACACTTGGCCCTGTTGCACGGGGTCCTTGTCCTCGCCGCGCACGGCGAGGATGCGGTCGGCCTTGAGGTCGACGTTGAGACGGCAGTTGGAGTTGCAGAACTGGCAGGCCGTGGCGACGGTCTTGTCCGGGGTCAGGGCGGCCGACTGATCGGTGAAAGCCGCTCCTGGAGCGCCGCTGGAAGCCGTACCGCCCGCCGCGGCGGGGCTGTCGGCGGCGTGCGCCGAGATCATCGGAAGCAGAGCGGGGGTGCCGAGACCGGCGCCACCGATGATGCCGCCGCGAACGAAGCCGCGCCGGGAGAGGCCGTGCTGGTCGGACTTCATGAAGAGCTGGGGATCCTTCCGCCTGGTGCGGGGACGAGGCGGGCATGGCGGTGCCCGGGCCGTGCGCGCATACGACGCACGGCCTTGTCAAAAGCCGCAGGAGTGTTGTGGTGATCAGGTCGTCGGCGTCGGTATGGCACCTGCCTTGGTGCGTACGGCCGACAGGAACGCCCTGAGGATCTTGTGCTCGGCACCCGGCGCGGAGGACAGCTCGGGCTGGAAGAGGCTGCCCATGAAGAACGGGTGCCCGGTGATCTCCAGGGCGCGGGGCGCGCCGTCGACGTCCCAGGCGTTGATCTGCAGGGTGCCCTGGTTGGCGGCGTCCATGAAGGCGTCGGTCAGCCCGTAGTCGCAGTGGAAGATCTCCTCCACCTCGGTCGTGCCGTAGACGGCGGCGAGGCGGGAGCCCTCTTTGACCTTCAGAGGGGCCCTTTCTCCGCGGAAGGAGCACTTCAGCGGGGTGACCAGGGGCATCATCTTTTCGGGATCCTCGTCCACGCCTTCCGCCTCGGGTAGGCGCAGCACGTTCTGCGCGTGCTCGATCAGGGCGCTGAAGAAGCCGCCGCAGGTGCCCAGGAACGGCAGCCGGTTCTCACGCGCGTGCCGCACGGCGATGTGCACGCCCTTCTGGTTGAAGTACGGTGCTCCGGGCACCACCCAGATGCCGTCGAAGCCCTCCAGCAAGGAGGCGTCGTGGATGTCGGTGGTCGGAACCCACTCAGTGGCCAGGTCCCATTGCTCACGCATCGCATCGATCTTCGGGTGGGACGGCTCGCCGTGGTTGCCGCGGTCGCCCACCAGGGCAAGGCGTGGCTGAGCAGAGACTGACATCGCTTTCCCTTTCAAGTATTTCAGGAAGGGTCCGGAACCAGCCGTCGCCAGTGACGGTTCCAGCCTCGTGAGCGCAGCAGGACGCGTGCCGACGCGTCATGCCACGCGTGAACCAGGTGTTGTCTGAGGTGATGTCAGGACCGTGCCGCCACGCACGGACCTCGGACATGAGATGAAGTACAGGGTCCCTATCGCCGTGCCGGCGATGGCGTGGCTGTGCGTGTTCGCTTGCCGGATGTACGCATGTGCTCCAGCCCCCCTGGCACCCCGTTGTGGGGCCCTCTGCGCAGGCCCCCGTGCTGCTTCTCGCTCAATGTATCGATGACAGTCAAAGTGTTCGAGGACTTCCTTGCCTGCGGGGGGCGTTTTGCGCCAACCCTGCGGTCCGTCCCCGGGTGTGTGCCTCCGATGGGTTTGGCGCGTTGCGGGGCGAGCTGAGCAGGGATGTTGTCATATGCGGATGGCGTGCGCGGAGAGCGTGTCATGGTGACGCCTGGGGCGGGTGAGGTAATCGACCATGTAGGTCTTACCCGGAGTACGTGCACATCATGGGAGCAATACTCCTGCTTGGAAGGGTAGTTGCGGGGGGATTGGGCAGATGGCCGAATTCAGCGCACAAACTCGGCCGTTATCAACAGTCTTTACTGTTGATAGCAGGCAGTGCTGCTTAATGTGAGGGTGGCCGGAGGTCGGCCTGCCTCACATCCCCCGCAGGCACGGTCGGCTTCCGGCAGTCCTGTCCGGGCGTCAACCTGACGCGTTTGAGGAGTACGTGAGTGAACAGCCCCGCCGGCCATCCCCGACGATGGCAGATCCTGAGCATTCTGTGCCTGAGCCTAGTCCTGATCGGCTTGGACACCCTGATCCTGAACCTTGCCCTGCCCAGCATCCAGAAGGACCTGGGCTCCACCAGCAGCCAGCTGCAGTGGATGGTCGACTCCTACGCGCTGGCGTTCGGCGGACTGTTGCTCATGGCCGGCGGTCTGTCCGACCGTTTTGGCCGCAAACGGCTGCTGTCCATCGGCCTGGCAGCCTTCGCACTGACCAGTCTGGGCGCGGCGTTCGCCTCCAACGCCGAACTGCTGATCACTTTCCGAGCTCTGATGGGTGTTTCAGCGGCGCTGATGATGCCCGCGACCCTCGCCATCATCAAGGACGTCTTCCCCCCCGAGGAGCAGGGCAAGGCGATCGGTATCTGGTCGGGCGCGGCGGCCATCGGTGTTCCGCTGGGGCCGCTGGTCAGCGGCCTGCTACTGGAACACTTCTGGTGGGGCTCGATGTTCATCATCAACGTGCCGCTGGCTGCCATCGCTCTGATCGGCGGCGCCAAGCTGATTCCCGAGTCCAAGGCCGCGGGCCATCCCGGCCTGGACCTCGTCGGAGCTCTGCTGTCGGTGGCGGGCCTCGTAGCCATCGTCTACGGCCTGGTCGAAGCCCCGCACAACGGCTGGGGCGACATCATCACGCTCGGTTCGCTCTTCGTGGGCGTTGCTCTGATGGTCGCCTTCCTGGTGTGGGAACGACGCACCGCCCATCCGATGCTCGACGTCGGCCTGCTCCTCAACGCCCGTTACGGCGGTGGAGCCCTGGCGATCGCCTGCACCTCCTTCGGCCTCTACAGCGGCCTGTATCTGCTCACCCAGTACTTGCAGTCGGTACTCGAACTCGACCCGCTGGGCGCCGGCCTGCGCATGCTCGCCATCGGCACCATGATGATCGGCGCTCCCCTCTCCGCGAAGCTGGTGGAACGCACCGGACTGAAGGCCACGGTCGTGTTCGGCCTGCTGCTGTGTGCCGTCGGCCTGGGCATCCTGGCCGGCCTGCAGGTTGAGGACGAGGCCCAGGCGCTGTGGGGGCTGGCCGTGTTCGGCTTCGGTATGGGCATCGCCCTGCCGGCCGCCGTCGACGCCATCCTGGTGGTCTCCGCCGCCCGCCAAGCAGGCGCAGGCTCCGCTGTGGCGGACGTGGGTATGCAGGTCGGCGGCGCGCTCGGTATCGCCATCAGCGGCAGCGCGATCGCCACCCTCTACCGCGACGACCTTCCGGAGGCGGCACAACTGCCCGGTGAGGCGGGAGAGGCGGTACGCGAGTCCTTGGCGGGAGCGTCCGTCGTCGCTCAGCAGTTGGGCGGCGGTGCCGGCCGACGGGTACTGGACGCCGCCCAGCAGTCCTTTGTCAACGGGTTCGCCGCTACCTTGCTCATCGCCGTAGGTGTCGCAGTCGTCGGGGCGCTGGCCGCGGCCTTCATCCTGCCCAGAGCCCGAGTTGCCGACGGCGACGGCACCGGGCAGGCCGAAACCGCCGCTGCGCACAGCAGCGCCGACGCTCCTGCAGCCTCCTGATCATCCGGGCTCAGGACCATGCGTAGGATCGAATCCGCAGTCCGGTCCGTCCTGTCCGGCGAGGACAGGGCGGGGCCGGAGGGCGGCCCCGGCGTTGAGAGGGAGGTGGCGATGGCCCGGCCATCGAAGCTGAGGGTTGCGGTCAGTGACCCCGCCCAGTGGCTCAGCGAGCGCGAACGGGCCCAGATGCTGGCGCCCAAACTGCGGGCGCTGGCGGACGAAACCCGGCTGATGCTGATCCTGTTGATCGCGCAGCGCCCCCGGACCGTCAAGGAGTTGCAGGAGGCCACCGGTCTGAGCCAGACGCTGGTCAGCCACCATCTGGCCCCCTTGAGGGAACAGCAGCTAGTCGAGGCGATCCCCAAGGGGCGCAGCAACCAATACGTGATGTGCTGCCAGACCTTGGCCGAGCCTCTGCGCATGTTTGCCAGCCTGGCCGCGATGGACCCCGAGACAGTGGCGGCATGCCTCCAGCCGGAGGCCGACCAGCCCGCCGCAGCACAGGGAGCCTGACAGTACAGGCACGAGTCGGTGAAGGGGAGCGAGCGGTGCCCCGCGCGTTCAGCGTGGGACACCGCTCCCCTTTACCCGGCAGGGGGTCGGGTCACTGCTGAAGGCTGTGCTGGAAGCGATCCCGTATGTCCAGTGTGCTGAGCGCGTTCGTCGCGCGCGGAGGAATCGCCCCCGTCCTCGGCAGCGTCTTCACGTTGATCAGGTGCGGTCCCGGAACGGTCTGGGCCTGTGTCATCGCGTTCCGCACCGTGTCCTCGCTGTCACAGGCGATCGCGCTCGCATAGCCGGCCGCCAGGGCCATCCCGGGGAACGAGGTGGTGGCTGAGGTGGTCGCCTGCCCTCCGGTCGACTCGTGGACCCGATTGTCGAGCACCACATGGATCAGGTTCGCAGGAGCTGCATGGCCGATCATCGACAGCGCTCCCAAATGCATCAGCAGTGCACCGTCCCCGTCCAGGATCACCACGGTCCGCTCCGGGTGCGTCAGCGCCACTCCCAGGCCCAGGGACGAGGCGTGCCCCATGGAACCCTGCATGTAAAAGTTTCCGGGAGCGTCGGCCACGGCGAAGGTGTCCCGGCCGGTGTAGCCGGTCGTGGCGATGACGGCTGCTTGAGGAGCGGCGGCAGTGACGACACGGATGGCCTCCGCAGCGGCAAGCCCCTCGGAGTACGGATCGTTGGCGGCGGTGGCCTTTCCGATGGCGCCGCGCTCCACCAGCACGAAGGGTGCGCGCTGCTCCGCCAAATCCTTTTCCGCCTGTTCGAGAACCAGGGCGAACTCGTCCGGGCCGTCCTTGGCGTACAAGGTGTAGTGAGGCGTGTGAACGCTGTCGAGCAGCCCTGGAGTGGCCGGGCCCATCACCGCGTGCTGGGGCTCGTCGGTGGCCGGGTCGGGCCAGCCGCGCAGGCTGGTGAAGGTCAGGAGCGGCAACTGGTAGGTCATCACCAGCGAGGTGAGCGGGTTGATGAGGTTGCCCAGGCCGGAGTTCTGCAGCATGACGTAGGCGCGTCGCCCACCCAGCGCGGCGCCCGCGGCCACGGACAGGGCGCTGCCTTCGTTCGGGGCGGGTACGTAGCGGCCGGGCTGGGTGCTCAGATGGGCGATCGGACCGCCGAAGTGGGAACAGGGCACACCGCTGGCGAATGAGAAGCCGCGGTCGGCGAGGAGATCACAGAAGTCCTGGGCCGAAATCATGAGTGGGGCAGCTCCGTTTCAGTGGTAGCGGACGGTGAGGTGGGCAGCACGGGGGCGGCGGCCTTGCTTCCGCGCACCCGGCGTCGCATCCGGATGCCTTCGATGATGATCGGGATGCCCGAAACCAACACAATGCCGATCACGATGGCTTCGATGTTGTCGCGGACGAAGGCGACTTGGCCCAGGTAGTAGCCGACGAGCGTGAGGCTGACCGACCACAGCACCGCACCGACCACGTTGAACAAGAAGAACGTGCGGTACGGCATGCGTCCCACACCGGCGGTGATGGGAATGAAGGTGCGGAAGACGGGGATGAAGCGGGCCATCACCAGTGCTTTGGGGCCGTGTTTGAGCATGAACTCCTGGGCGCGCTCGGCGTTCTCCTGCTTGAAGAAACGCGAGTTGGGCCGCCGGAACAGGGCTGGTCCCACTCTGCGGCCGAAGGCGTAGCCGAACTGGTCGCCCAGCACGGCGGCGACAATGATGGCGAGCATGACCAGCCACAGGGGCTGGTGCAGGATCTGATCGTTGGCCACCAGCAGGCCCGCGGTGAACAGCAGCGAGTCACCTGGCAGGAAGAAACAGACGATCAGCCCGGACTCGGCGAACACGGTGGCCATGATGCCCAGCAGGCCGAAGGCGGATATCAGCGCTTCGGCATCGAGCAGTGGTGAGGATGCGAGATACGACATCGGTGTTGACCCCCTGATGTCAAATGGTGGGGCGGACAGCACACACACCGGCCCTCCGCGGAGGGCCGGTGTGCGGCGCGGCGTTACTGGGCGGCCCAGGTGGGCCGCTGGTCGATACGGACGACGGCGCAGGTGATGGACACCCCGCCACCGTGCGCCACGATCAGAACGTGGTCGCCGGGACCGACCTGACCGGTCTCGACCAGGTGGGTGAGACCGACGATCTGATCGTTGACGGTCAGATGGCCCAGATTGCGACCGAAGTCGAGCAGGCCCTGGTCAGGGGAGAGCCCCATCGGGTCGAGGATGACCTTCAGGTAGCTCTCCTGGCCGGTGAACACGTGGCAGACCCGAGTGACATCGCCCGGCTCCAGGCCGGCCTCGGCCAGGGTGCGCAACGCTATTTCGGTGCGCAACTCTCCTTGACGGCGCACGACTTCAGCGACCGTCTCTTCGAGCCCACCAGTGGCGGCGAGTCGCTCCTTGAAGTCGATCCCGCGGCCGAGCGTCAGCGACGGCGGGAAGAGCGGCTCATTGCCCCGGTACTGTTCCTCTACCTCCGCGGTGGAGCCGGTGTTGATCGACAGCAGGCTCGCGAATCCCTCGGTCTTCGACAGCAGCACAGCGCTGCCGGCATCACCCACGACGCCGTTCTGAATGCCGAACGCCCACCGGTTGAAGTGCGGAGTGCCGACGTTGTCCGCACCGGTCAGCAGCGCAGCGGTGCGCTCGGGAACGGCCTTGAGGTAGCAGGCGGCCAGTTCCAGCGAGCCGATCAGACCGCTGCAGGCCTGCCAGACGCGGAAGGAGGGCACGTCGCGATCGGTGAGGTGCCGCAGGATGTAGTGCTGCGGCGACCATCCCTCGGGACCCTGTTCATGGCCGCACGCGTGAATGTGCATGTCGATGTCGTGCGGGTGCAGTTCGGAGCGCTCCAGCGCTTGCCGGGCCGCTGCGATTGCCATGTCGGGGGCGGGCATGTCGTCGGCGACGGCGGCGCCGGTCCAGCCGTAGAACTCGTAGTCGTCGGCGTCGTACAGGCCAAGTGCCACTGCCTTGCGGGCGTCGACGATGTCCGGGATGTAGGTGCCGAGCCCGGCGATGCGGATGTCGGTGGTCTTCATGGGCAGAGAGGTCCTCGTCACTCGCTCGGTCAGGCCGAGGCGTTGGTGGAGTTCAGTTCGGTGGCCAGGGCCTGGGCGACGGTGGTGATGGTGCCGTCCTTGAGGAGTTGCACCATGGGCAGCTTGACCTGGTAGCGGCGTTCGATGCGGTTGCGCAGTTCCACGGCCATGAGGGAGTCCATGCCGAGCCGGTTGAGCGGCCGGTTGACGTTGACGCGTTCCGCGCGCAGGCCCATGACCACGGAGACCTCCTGCTTGAGGAAGTCCAGCAGCTCCCCGGCCGGCGCCCCATCTGCGGTGCCGGCTTCCGGCCGGTCGGTCGGACGGACGGGCTGCGCACTTTCCTCGACCGCCTCGGTGCCGGATGCCACGGCCACCCGTGTGGTAGTGCCCTCGTCAGGGCTACTGACTGCTGCGGCGGATTCAGATGCGGTGTTCGACGGGGCGGTGTCCGCGTTCCCGGTCGGGGCGAGTTCGCTGGCCAGGGCCTGGGCGACGGTGGTGATGGTGCCGTCCTTGAGGAGTTGCACCATGGGCAGCTTGACCTGGTAGCGGCGTTCGATGCGGTTGCGCAGTTCCACGGCCATGAGGGAGTCCATGCCGAGCCGGTTGAGCGGCCGGTTGACGTTGACGCGTTCCGCGCGCAGGCCCATGACCACGGAGACCTCCTGCTTGAGGAAGTCCAGCAGCTCCCCGGCCGGCGCTACGGGAGTCGTCGCAGGCCGCGATGCCGTCTCGGCGACGGACGCAGGCGGTGCAGGCACTGCAACGGGGGAGGGGGAGGGAGCCAACGCGGTGGGCTGCTGAGACTCGGCGGGGCCGACAGTGGTCGGTGCGGCAGGCGGGGTCACCCGCTCACCGGATTCCGCTGCATGTTCGTTGTCGGTTCGCGTGCCCCTGATGAGGTGCTTCAGCAGCGGCGCGGCCGCGGCAGACGGATAGGCGCGCGCCCATGCGGACCAGTCTGCCGGCAGTACCGCGGTGTGTACCCGGCCCTCGGCAAGAATCCTTCCGAGCAGCGCCAGTCCGTCGTCGGGGCTGAAGGAGCGCATGCCCTGCGGGAGCAGGGTGCGCTCCTCCCGCTGTTCCGTGCGAGCCACCATGCCGACGCTGTTCCAGAAGCCCCAGTTGACGACGGCGGCCGGCATCCCGTGGGCGTGCCGGTAGTGCGCCAGGGCGTCGAGGAAGTTGTTGCCGGCCGCGTACCCGCCGAGCATCGGTGAGTTGAGCAGGGCAGAACCGGAGGAGAACAGCACGAAGGCGTCCACCGGTTCCTCGTTCAGCAGACGGTGCAGATTCCACGCGCCGGAGACCTTGGCAGCCAGTACCCGGTCGAGTTCGGTACCGGTCATCTCGCTGAGCGGGGTGTAGTCGATGACGCCGGCCGCGTGGAAGACACCACGGATGGGTGGCATCCCCGTTCGGCGGCGGGACGCGAGCAGCCCTTCCATGGCCTCGGCGTCGGCGACGTCGACGGCTTCGTAGGTCATGTTCACACCACGAGCGCTCAGCTGCCTCAGCACGGCGACCGCTGCTGCCTGGGGGTGGTTCTCCGCCGAGGGCAGGTCCAAACGGGGCATCGGGCTTCGGCCGGTGAGCAGCAGGTGCCGGGCCCCCTGATCGGCCAGCCACAGCGCCAGGCGGCCGCCGATGCCGCCTGCCCCGCCCGTGACCAGGTAAGTGCCGTCAGCGTGGATGGCAACGGGGCGGGTCCGTGCCCCACGCGCCGTGCTGGTGGTCGTCTCCCCGAACGACAGAACGATCTTTCCCGTGTGGCGGGACTGAGCCATCAGCCGGAAGGCGTCCGCGGCCTTCTCGACCGGGTACACCGTGTGCGGCAGCGCCTCGACGACGCCCTGGTCGGCCAGGGCGGTGGCCTCCCGCAGCATCCGGCCGGCCCGTTCGGGTGCGTGCTGGACCATGTGGACGACGTCGATGGCATGGAAGGAGAGGTTGCGGGCGAACGCTCCCAGCGACAGATGGTTGTCGTCGAGGATGTCGCGTTTGCTCAGCTCGAGGTAGTGCCCGTAAGGGGCCATGAGCGACAGGTTCGCTTCGATGGCATCGCCGGCCAGGGTGTTGCAGATGACGTCGAATCCCTCCTCGCCGATGGCCCGCCTGAAGACGTCGACGAAGGCCAGGCTGCGGGAGTCGGCCACCTGTTCCACACCGAGCTTCTGCAGCAGTTCACGCTTGGCCTCGTTCCCGGCGGTGGCGAAGACGCGGGCTCCCTTCCAGCGGGCGATGCTCAGCACTGCTCGCCCGGTGCCGCCTGTGGCGGAGTGAATGAGAACCTTCTGACCGCGCTCGAGGCGGGCCAGGCCGTTCAGGGCGTGGTGCGCGGTCAGGTAGGCCGCGGGCAGGGTCGCGGCCTCGGCTGCGGTCAGCCGCGTCGGCTTCGGCGCGGTCAGGCAGCTGCGGGTGATGGCCTCATGCGCCAGTGCACCTTCGGCGATGGCGACGACCTCGTCGCCCACGGCGACATCGGTGACGGCGCTGCCCACCTCGGTGACCGTGCCGACGCACTCCCAGCCCAGCACCGGCGGCCGGTTGTCCTGACCGGGGTACATGCCCAGGCTCATCAGCACATCGCGGTAGTTGACACCGGCGTGACTGACCTGGATGCGGACCTCGTCGGCGGCCACAGCGCGCGGCGGGAGCTCGGACAGCTGCAGGTCGTCCAGAACGCCGGGTGCCGGCAGTGACAGCGCACGCGGTACGGCACCACAGTCGGCAGCCGGGCGCAGCCGAACAGCAAGGCGCCGGCCTTCGCGCAGAGCGACCTGGTCCTCGTCATCGGCTCGCTGCAGTACATCGGCCAGGGCCGGAATGCTCGCAGCGGACCGGTCGAGGTCGACCAGACGGGGCGACAACGAGGGAGCCTCGGCGGCCAGGGTGCGCCCCAGACCCCACAGCACCGCCTGGAAGGGATGGCGCACCTGCTCTCCGGTGCCGGTGGCCTGGGCGAGCTGGGTGACCAGCCACAGCGGTGGGTTCCCGAGGGAGTGATGCTCCAGCGCCCGGGTCAGATGCAGGACGCTGCGGGCGGACCGGAGCTGGGCACGACGGATCTCGGTGGGTGTGGCGTCCAGGCCGACCTGGGCATCCAGGGCCCACAGGTGGATGATGCCGCGGCAGGTGCCGTCGCGGGCGATGTCACCCAGAACCTCGCGGTAGTGCTCTTCCTTCGACGGGTCGATGCGGTAGCGGTCGCCGGCTCCGGCCATGCGGCCCGCACCGGCGGTGACGACGACCACGCGCTGTCCACGGCTGGTCAGCTCCCGTACCAGGGCACGGCCGGTGGAGCCGCTGTCGCTCAGGACGAACCAGAAACCGTTCCCCGCAGATGCGGCTGCGGTACCGGCGGGCAAGGCGGCCTCTTCCCACGAGAGGGCATGCAGCCAGGTGTCGGGACCGCTGTCGACCGTGGGGGCGGAGGGTGTGCTGATTACTGTCACGGATTCCTCGTGGCGGGGATGCAACAGAGCGGGGGAGCGGCCGGCCAGGTACTGCAGGCGCAAGCCGCGTATCTGCGCGACCAGGTGACCTTCGTCGTCACGGATGTCGATGTCGGCGACGAAGGAGTCCTCGCGCGGAGAGGAAAGCAGCCGGGCGTGGCTGAACATGGAGACTGACGCCCGCTGGTAGAAGCGGACTTCGTCGATGCCGCCGAGGACGAAGACACCGTCCTCACCGGGGACGGTCAGCGGCCGTGCGGCGGCCATGGAGTGGCCACTGGCGTCCAGCAGCGCCGGATGGAAGTGGTGATGGGCGAGGCCCTCGATGAGGGAAGAGGGGCAGGAGAGGAGGGCGAGAACTTCGCCGTCAGCGCGCCACAGCTCTGCGACGCCCTGGAAGGATCCGTTCCATTGATTGCCGCGTTCGGCGTTCCACGCGTAAAAGTCGGCCGCGTCTTGATGCTGCGGCAGACGGGCGCGGATCGCCTCGAGCGATTCGGACGGCTCCGGTGCGCCCTCGGCCAGAGCACGGACACGGGCTTCGGTGTGCAGGGCCCAGTCACCCGTGTCGGGGTCCTGGCTGTCGATGCGGCAGTGCAGTGAGCCGTCCGGGCGAGGGTCGGTCGTGACCCTGACCTCCGGGGCGGGACCGCCCTCGTCCAGGAACAGTGCTCGGTGGTAGTGAACGTCGGATACCGACAGGGCATCGGACCTCAGCATGGTGCGGGCCGCCGCGGAGACGAGTTCGAGATGGGCGGTGCCCGGCAGGATGATCGTGTCCTGGATGCGGTGGTCGCGCAGGTAGGCGTTGTCCGCCAGGTCCAGCGGTCCCTGCCATATGCGGCTGGTTCCTCCGGCGGGCTGCGGTTGTCCCAGCAGCGGGTGCGGGGACTGCTCCGTTGTTCCCTCTGTGGTCGGCGCGACCGAGGAGGGCGCGGCAGCGGGTGTCGCGGGGGCATGGGTGCGGCTGATCCAGTGACGGGTGCGCTGCCAGGGGTAGGAGGGCAGTGACACGTAGAGTCCGCCCTCGGTCAGCCGGTCGAAGTCGAGCGGAGTGCCGACGGTGTGCAGGGTGGCTGCGGAGGTGAGCAGGCAGGCGCGTTCGCCGGTGTGGCGGCGCAGGCTGCCGACCGCGGTGGTATCGGCTCCGGTGTGCAGGCGGCTAGTCTCGCGGATTCCTGTCACGAGCAGAGGATGGGGACTGACTTCGATGAACACGGTGTCACCGAGATCGAGCTGGCCCCGCACGGCGCCGACGAAGTCGACCGGCTGGCGGATGTTGCGGACCCAGTAGTCGGCGTCCATGCCGGATCCGTCGATCACCTCGTTCAGCAGGGTGGAGTGCAGCGAGATGCGGCCTGCGCGCGGGGTGAGGTGGGACAGCTCGGTGAGAAGATCGTCACGCAGAGCGTCCATTTGCGGACAGTGCGAGGCGAAGTCGACATTGACCCGCCGGTTGTCCACGCCGCGGGCGTCGAGAGCGGCCAGCACCTGGGTGAGGGCATCACCGTCCCCGGACAGCAGAGTGGAGGTGGGACTGTTGATGGCCGCCACGGCGACCTTGTCCTCGAAGCCGACCAGCGCGGCCGCGGCCTCTTCGGCGGGCAGCGCCACCCAAGCCATGGTCCCGCGGCCGGACAGACGTTTAGCCAGTCGGCTGCGACGGCAGATCACGGCGGCGGCATCCTGCAGGGACAGCGCCCCCGAGATGTAGGCGGCGGCGGATTCGCCCATGCTGTGACCGATGACCGCATCCGGCTCGACACCCCAGGATCGCCACAGCTCGGCCAACGCGATTTCCATGGCCCACAAGGTGGGCTGAATGACATCGAGTTGCTTCAGACGTTCCTCGTCGGCCGAGCGCAGCAGTTCGATGACCGACCAGCCGGTCTCGGTTTTGACGGCCTCGTCGCAGGCCTCCATAGCCCGAGTGAACACCGGCTCGGTGTCAAGGAGTTCGCGCCCCATCCCCGGCCACTGCGAGCCCTGGCCCGGGAAGACGAAGACGACCCGGGGGCGGGCACCGGGATCGGTGTAGTCGCTGAAGGACAGGCCGGGTTCGTCCTCGCCCTCGGCGAAGCCGCGTAGCGCGGCGGCTGCCTCCGCGTGGCTGTCGGCGGGCAGTGCCAGCCGGGCGTCATGAGTGGTGCGGCGCTGCGCCGCGGAGTAGCAGATGTCGCGCAGGGAGTGCCGGGTGCCGGGTCCGTCGAGATAGTCGGCCATGCGGCGGGCAGCCTCGGTTAGACCCTCTGGGCTCAGGGCGGACAGCACCAGCAACTCGCTCCGCCCGGCCGGCTCCTCGCCGTCCGTTTCGGTTGCTGCCGGTTCGGGGGCCGCTTCGAGGACCAGGTGGGCGTTGGTACCGGAGAAGCCAAAGCTGCTGACCCCGGCGGTGGCGGGCCGGCCCCGTTCGGGTATCGGAGTGGCCTGAGTGGGAACGGTCAACGGCTGGTTGTCCCAGTCGACGGCCGGGTTCGGGTTCTTCAGGTGCAGGTTGGGCGGAACGGTCTTGTGCTCCAGGCACAGGACAGCCTTGATGAGCCCGGCGATGCCGGCGGCCGCCTCGGCGTGGCCGATGTTGGTCTTCACCGAGCCGACCAAGCAACGCCGGTCCGCGGCACGGGGCCCGACGATGTCGGCCAGGGCCTCGAGCTCGACCGGGTCACCCACGCTGGTTCCGGTGCCGTGGGCTTCGATGTAGTCGATGTCGGCCGGATCGATGCCGGCGTTGGTGTAAGCGCGGCGCAGCACGTCGCGCTGGCCTTCGACGGCGGGGGTGACCAGATAGCCGCTGCTCTGGCCGTCGTTGCCGACGGCGGAGCCGCGGATGACGGCACGGACGCGGTCGCCGTCGGCGAGAGCGGCGGACAGCGGTTTGAGAATGACCGCCCCGATGCCGTCGCTCCGGACGAAGCCGTCACCGGAGGCGTCGGCGAACTTGCAGCGGCCGTCGGAGGCGAGCATGCCGGCGCCGGAGTAGACGACGCCCTCTTCCGGCAGCAGGACGATGTTGACGCCGCCGGCGATCGCCAGAGGGCATTCGCCCAGCCGGATGGCCTGGACGGCGTTGTGGACGGCGACCAGTGCGGAGGAGCACGCGGTGTCGACGGTGAAGCTGGGACCGCGCAGATCGAAGGCGTAGGACAGGCGGCCGGAGGTGATGGCACGCGATGCTGCGCCGGTCATGGCGTACAGGTCCAGCTGGTCGCGGTCCTCGTACTGCAGGTGCCAGTAGTCCCCGCCGAGCTGTCCGATGAACACACCTGTGTCGGTGCCCGCGATGCGCGGCAGGGGCTGTCCCGCGTCCTCGAGGGCCTCGTAGGCGACCTCCAGCAGCAGGCGCTGCTGGGGGTCCATGCGGTCGGCTTCCCGGGGGGAGATGCCGAAGAACTCCGCGTCGAAGGCGTCGATGTCGCGCAGCAGTCCGCCCCACCGGCTCACGGTGCGGCCGGGGGTGCGGGGCGTGGAGTCGTAGACGGCGTCGACGTCGTAGCGCTCGGGCGGGATGTCCGTGATCGCGTCGCGGCCCTGAAGCAGCATCTCCCAGAGTTCTTCAGGGCTGGTGGCGTCGGCGAAGTGTCCCGCCATGCCGATGATGGCGATCGGTTCGCTGACGGGATCAGCCGCGGGTGTCGGGTCGTGAGGCATGGATGTCCTTCCGGGCATGGCGTAGCCGTTCACTGGTGAAGCAGCACGGAAGGAGCCGCGGTGTGCACGCGGCGGACCGGCAGCAGCCGGCCCGGTGGCGGGCGTACGCACCGAGGGACGCATGAATATGGAGGGGGAGGGACCGGAGCCACTGTGAACGGTGTGAGGCGTGGCGAGCGCGTCGTTCCGTTCACAGGCCGGACGTGGCTGTCGGCACAGCCACCGATCCCCATGTCGCTACGGCGCCGGTTGAACGCCCCGCACCGAATACCCCCGCTGTTTCGACATGTATCGAGATTGGCTCGCCACGGGCTTCCATGCAACGCGGCGCAGGGTGATGCTCATCACATTCAGTGATCCCTTGGTTCGAGGTTGACATTCATCGAATCAGGGGCAACTCTGGAAGCTTGATTCGTTGTTTATCTATATAGGTGGTCGTGGTGAGAGCCCTTCCACGGCCGTTCGGACATGCCGCGACAGGAGCCGATCAGATCCGATGAGCGATTCCGCCGCTCCTCCCTCGGAAGACACCGAGCAGGCCGCAAGTGCCTGCTGTGCCGCGATCGCCGAATTACAGCGCCGGGCGCAGCAGGGTGTGGCCCAGCGCGTGCAGACCGACACCGGCGAACCCCTCGCCTCGCTGTCGACCGAACCTGTGCACGACGCCTGACCGACCGCCCAGCCCTTTCGTGAAAGGACACCGCACTGTGGTTGCCCCCAACCCTGACCGCCTTCCCGTTGCCGTGATCGGAGCCGGACCCGTCGGTCTGGCCGCCGCCGCGCACTTGGCCGAACGCAGCGTCCCCTTCGTCGTCGTGGAAGTCGGTGACGTCCCAGCAGCAGCCGTGCGGGCCTGGTCCCACATCCAGATCTTCAGCCCGTGGGAGTACAACACCGATCCCGCCGCCCGACGCCTGCTCGCGGCGGCCGGATGGGAAGAGCCCGACCCGTCCGCCCTGCCCACCGGTGGCGACCTCGTCAAGCAGTACCTGCAGCCGTTGGCCGAACTGCCGACTCTGGCGCCCCACATCCGTTACGGCGCCGCGGTCACCGCCATCAGCCGCCTCGACGTCGACCGGCTGCGCACCGCCGACCGCGAGAAGACTCCCTTCGTCCTGCGCCTGTCCAACGGCGAGGAACTGCTCGCCCGCGCCGTCATCGATGCCTCCGGTACCTGGCGCCAGCCCAGTCCGGTCGGTGCCAACGGGCTGCCGGCCCACGGCGAAGCGGAAGCCGCGGCCTGGATCAACCACGGTCTGCCGGACGTCTTGGGTGACGACCGCGCACGGCATGCCGGTCGTCACACCGTCGTCGTCGGAGCTGGACATTCAGCCGCCAACACCTTGCTGGCCCTGGCCGAACTGGTCGACGCCGAACCGGGAACCACCATCACGTGGGCCATCCGGGCCGCTGACCCGGCTGCTTCCTTCGGCGGCGGCAGCGACGACGAACTGCCCGCCCGCGGCGCGTTGGGCTCCGGCCTGAAGATGCTCGTCAACACGGGCCGAGTCACCCTCGCCGCGAACTTCCGCACTCACACCGTCCGTTGCCTCGGCGACGACCCGACCCGGGATCAGGTCGAACTCGTCTCCCGCGGCCCCGATGGCAGCGAGCAGACCATCACCGCCGACCGGATCGTGGCCGCCACCGGCTTCCGCCCGGACCTTGGCATCACCAGCGAACTGCGCCTGGAGCTGGACCCGATCATGTCCGCGCCCCGTGCGTTGGCTCCGCTGATCGACCCCAACCAGCACTCCTGCGGCACCGTCACTCCGCACGGCTACCGCGAACTGGCCCATCCCGAACCGGGCTACTTCACCGTCGGTATGAAGAGTTACGGCCGCGCGCCGACCTTCCTCATGCTCACCGGTTACGAACAGGTCCGCTCCATCGCAGCCGCCCTGGCCGGCGACATGGAGGCCGCCCAGTCGATCGAACTGCAGCTGCCGGAGACCGGGGTCTGCTCGGTGACCGCCGGCGGCGAGGCCATCGCGCAACGGCTGGGACTGAGCAAGGAACAGCATGAGCAGCTGCTGCACGCCACCGCGAAGCATCTGGGCACCTCGTCCAGTGCCGCGGACGCCGTCCTCGCGGCCGCCACGGAGCTCGGCATCGATCACACCGCCGCCCTTCAGCTGGCCGCTTACGCCGCCGAACAGTTCGACGTGCCCGGCGCCCCCGGCTGCTGAACCGCGACTGCCTCTCTCCCCGGCTCAGGGCCGGGGAGAGAGGTGGCGTCGCGTCCAGTGACTCAAGCCGTTCGATGCACCTTGTGCTGAGCCGCCTGTGCCCTCGGCCGCACCACGAGCAGGTCAACGTTGACGTGCGAGGGCCGGGTCACCGCCCACGTCACCACGTCCGCGACGTCCTCGGCCACCAGCGGGCGGGGGACGCCGTCGTAGACGGCATCGGCCTTCTCCAGATCCCCGCGGTAGCGGTTGAGGGAGAACTCCTCGGTGTGAACCATCCCGGGCGCAATCTCGATCACGCGCAGCGGCTCCCCGCACACCTCAAGGCGCAGTGTCTCGGCCAGCACGTGAGCGCCGTGCTTGGCCGCGCTGTAGCCGCCCCCGCCTTCGTAGCAGGTGAACGAGGCGGTGGAGGAGAGGACGACCACGACGCCGTCCCCCGAGGCCCTGAGCCGGGGCAGCAGTGCCTGCGTCATGTGCAGCGCACCGATCACGTTCACTTCGTACATCGACCGCCAGTCGCCGGGATCGGCGTTCTCGACGTACTCGGTTCCGTACGCCCCTCCGGCGTTGTTGACCAGTACGTCACACGCCGGCAGCTGGTCGGCGAAGGCCGAGACGGCCGCCTTGTCGGTCACGTCCAGCGGGAACACCCGGGCTGTTCCGCCCTGGCCCTGGATCTCTTTGGCGACTGCCTCCAGCCGGTCGACTCGCCGCGCGGTCAGTGTGACATGGAAGCCCTCTTGTGCGAGTGCCCGCGCGGTCGCCGCGCCGATACCGCTGCTGGCCCCGGTGACAACGGCCGTCTTCACGGCCCTCGTCGTGTCGGCATGATGCGTGTCGGTCACGCTTCCCCCAGCCATTGATTAGATGAGTGTCTAATCAATGGATCTTGGCAGGAGCTGAAACAAGTGTCAACATAGATGCATGTCGAAGCTAGCGCAGTCGGTGACAGGTGCCTCCGCCCCGCCGTGCTGCCCCTCCCTCACGGAGAGGGAACTCACCGAAGAAGAAGCCGAGATCACGGCCGCCATGTTCAAGGCGCTGGGGGATCCGGTGAGGCTGCGCCTTTTCTCCAAGGTCGCATCTCACCCCGACAGGGAAGCCTGTGTGTGCGACATCGCCGATGTCGGCGTCTCCCAACCCACGGTCAGCCACCATTTGAAGAAGCTCCGCGAAGCGGGCCTGCTGCTGTCCGAGCGGCGCGGAACCTGGGTCTACTACCGAGTCGCGCCCGCTGTCCTCGCCGCGCTGTCCGGCTTTCTCGCCACACACGACTGATTGGGCTCCTCGCGTGCCGCGCTGCCCAGCCCGGCCGGGCAGTGCGGCGCTTTTGCCGTGCTTGGACCTTCTCCGGTGCTTGGGTGGGCGGTGAGTACGCCATGAAGGCGGGGTCGTTGTCTGCTGCCGCTTCCGGGAAAAGGCAGGGGGTGATCTGACGGCACGGGCCGCGCCGTGCCGCCCAGAAGTCGACAAGCACGGGCCAGTCACTCTTGAGGATGTCCTGTTCGAAGGAGTCGTCGGTGAGGTTCTTGAGGGCCACGGTGAATTCCTCGTTCGCGATGAGGCGGACGACGTCAGACGGTGACGGTCGTCACGGGCGCTGCTCGTGCCTCTCCGAGGGCTGCCAGGTAGTGCTCGGCGTCCAGCGCGGCGGCGCAGGCCAGGCCCGGCCGCAATGATCGCCTGTTGGTAGGTGTGGTCCACGACGTCGCCGCCTCCGAAGACGCCGGGGACGTTCGTGAGGGTCGAGGGTGACCGGGCCTTCAGATAGCCCTCGGAATCCAGCTTCAGCTGGCCCTTGAACAACTCGGTGCGCGGGTCGTGGCCGATCGCGATGAACAAGCTGGTCGCAGCCAGTTTGCGTGTCCTGCCGGTGAGCGTGTCGCGCAGGGTGAGGCCGGACCACATGCCGTCCCCCTCGTGGAGTTCGGCGACCTCGCTGTCGAAGGCGAAGGAGATCTTGTCGTCGGAGGACGCCCGGTCCTGCATGACCTTCGAGGCCCGCAGGTTGGAGCGGCAGTGGACGACGGTGACCGACTTCGCGAGGGGGTGAGGAAGGTGGCCTCCTCCATGGCGGTGTCGCCGCCGCCGATGACGACGATGTCCCGATCCCGGAAGAAGAGCCCGTCACAGGTCGCGTACCAGGACACGCCCCGGCCGGACAGCTCCTCCTCGCGGGGCAGGCCGAGCTTGTGGTAACCGGAGCAGGTCGCGAGGATCACCTTCCTCGCGCGGTGCACGGTGCCGACGGATTCGGTGAGCAACTTGATGTCACCGGCCAGGCCGACGGAGACGATGTCGTCGTCGATTGCCTTGGCATCGAACTTCTTGGCCTGGACCCGCATGTTCTCCATCAGTACCGGCCCGTCGACGCCCTCGGGGGGAAGCCGGGGAAGTTCCCCACCCCGGTCGTGGTCGTCAGGGAGTTGCCGACGAAGATGGAGCTGCCGAGCAGCAGGAGCCTGGGCTGGGCGCGGGCGGTGTAGAGGGTGGCGGTGTATCCGGCGGGGCCGGAGCCGATGATGGCGACGTCGCGTATGTCGCTACGCCGTGGCCTCCGGCTTCTCGGGGGCGATCTCGGCGATCAGGCCCTCGACCAGGGTTTTGATCTCGTCGCGGATCGGGCGGACGGCCTCGACGCCCTGGCCGGCCGGGTCGTCCAGTTGCCAGTCCAGGTATCGCTTGCCGGGGAAGACCGGGCAGGTGTCGCCGCAGCCCATGGTGATGCAGACGTCGGACTCCTTGACCGCGTCGACGGTGAGGATCTTCGGGGTCTCGGCGGAGATGTCGATGCCGACCTCCGCCATGGCCTCGACGGCGGCCGGGTTGACGTGCTCGCCCGGGTTGGAGCCGGCGGAGCGGACCTCGATGCGGCCCCCGGCCAGGTGGCTCAGCCACGCTGCGGCCATCTGGGAACGGCCGGCGTTGTGGACGCAGACGAAGAGGACGGAGGGCTTGTCGGACATCAGAGGTCTCTCTTGTCTCGCAACAGGGACGGGCACGGATCACAACAGATGGACCACAACAGCACCCGGTGGTGTCAGTCACCGCTGATGTGAGAGTATCAGCGCATGCTGACGTCAGTCGACACTGATCTGATTCGGGTTCTGGCCGACCCGCTCAGGCTCCAGATCGTGACCCTGCTCGCCCAAGAGACGCTGTGCACCACCCACCTGGTGGAGGAGACCGGTGCCAAGCAGACCAACCTCTCCAACCATTTGAGAGTGCTGCGCGAGGCCGGGGTCGTGGAGACGGAGCCGTGCGGCCGGTTCACCTACTACAAGCTGCGCGCGGACGTCATCGCCTCCCTCGCGGGCCAGTTCGCCGAGCTGGCCGAGTCCGCCCGCACGGCCGCCGACAACAAGCGGTCCTGCCCCTGATCCCTCGCCTCCCCGGCGACTGCACCAAGGAGTCCTTGTTGACCGCCACGCACGACTTTGCCGCGGAGTCGGCGATACCCGCGGCCGAACCGCAGCCTGCTCCGGGCGCCACCCCGCCCCGCAGGCCGCTGGCCGCCCGGGCCGCCGCCGAACTGGTCGGCGCCGCGGGCCTCGTGGCGGTGGTGATCGGCTCCGGTATCCAGGCCACCGAGCTGACGAAGGACGTCGGGGTGCAGTTGCTGGCCAACTCCCTGGCCACCGTCTTCGGCCTCGGCGTCCTGATCCTCCTGTTCGGCCCGGTCTCCGGCGCGCACTTCAACCCGGCTGTCACGCTGGCCGAGTGGTGGACGGGCAGGCGCGGTGGCGCGGGGGTGACAACCCGCGAGGCGGCGGTCTATGTCCCCGCGCAGATCGTGGGTGCGATCGCGGGAGCGATCCTGGCGGACGCGATGTTCGGCGAGCCGCTGGTGGAGTGGTCGACCCGCGACCGGTCCGCCGGGCACCTGCTGCTCGGCGAGGTCGTCGCCACGGCCGGCCTGATCCTGCTGATCTTCGGCCTGGCCCGCACCGACCAGCTGCGATTCGCCCCCGTCGCCGTCGCCTCCTACATCGGCGCCGCCTACTGGTTCACCTCGTCGACGTCCTTCGCGAACCCCGCGGTGACCATCGGCCGTGCCTTCAGCGACACGTTCGCGGGCATCGCGCCCGGCTCGGTCGCGGGCTTCATCGGCATGCAGCTGATCGGCGCCGTGGTCGGACTGGCGCTCGTGGCCCTCATCTTCCCGCCCGGGCGGGAAGTCGCCGAGTGACGCGGACGCCACAGGTGGTGGTGATCGGCGGCGGCCAGGCCGGGCTCGCCGCCGGCTACCACCTGCGCCGCCTGGGCGTGGACTTCGTCATCCTCGACGGCCAGTCCACGCCGGGCGGCGCCTGGCAGCACGCCTGGGACTCCCTGCACCTGTTCTCCCCGGCCGCCCACTCGTCCCTGCCCGGCCGGCTCATGCCGTCCCAGCCCGGCGAGACATATCCCGATGCCTCGCACGTGGTCGCGTACCTCGCGGACTACGAGAAGCGGTACGACCTTCCCGTCCAGCGTGGCGCTCTCGTCCAGGCCGTGCACCGCGACGGGCCCTTCCTCCGCATCCAGGCCGACACCGGCACCTGGCAGGCCCGCGCGGTCATCAGCGCCACCGGCACCTGGACGCGCCCCTTCCTGCCGGCCGTCCCGGGACGCGAAGTCTTCCAGGGCCGGCAGCTGCACACCGTGGGCTACCGCCGCCCCGGCGACTTCGCCGGCCAGCGTGTCATCGTGGTCGGCGGCGGCAACTCCGGCGCCCAGATCGCTGCCGACCTCGCCCACGACACCGAGCTGACCTGGGTCACCCAGCGGCCACCGCGGTTTTTGGCCGACGACATCGACGGCCGCGCCCTGTTCGACGTCGCCACCGCCCGCCGCCGCGCCCTGGACGAGGGCCGCACCGACACCGCAGGCGTCGCCGCGCTCGGCGACATCGTCGCCGTACCGCCTGTGCGCCAGGCCCGGGACGCCGGACTGCTGAAGGCATCACCGATGTTCCTACGGCTCGACCGGCACGGAATCCTCTGGGCCGACGGGAGACGGGCGTCGGCCGACACGGTGATCTGGTGCACCGGTTTCCGTCCGGCACTTTCGCACCTGGCGCCCCTCGGGTTGCGCGGGGTACGGGGCCACATCGCCACTGCGGGCACCCGAGCGGTGGATGAGCCGCGCCTGCACCTGCTCGGCTACGGCGACTGGACCGGCCCGGCCTCCGCCACCCTGATCGGTGTCGGTCGCCCGGCCCGTGATGCGGCCCGCGAGATCGCCGAACTCCTGAAAACCGCTCACTGCCACCGCCGACTCCACGGTGAGATCGGCCACGTCCCACCCGTCGAATACGAGGCCGCTTCCTACCTCACAGCCGCAAAACCACAGGTCACAACCACAAACTGAGATCTCTACCGGACCCGGGGCGGTTCAGTGTCGGTGAACGCGGGCTGGGCAACCTCGCCTTGCAGGACGAGCAGTGGGTGCCGCAGGGCGAGAATCTCCACGTCTTTTTCGCGGTCGCTCATCAGCAGGAGACGTAGCAGGGTGAAGATGTCGGTGGCGGCGAGGTAGGCCAGGCGCAGCAGCACGACCGGTCATGATGTCGTCCTCCCTCGCCCGGGTGAAGACAGTGGGGTAGCCGGCAGCCACATCAGAGATGGCCGACCAAGGCCGTGGCCTGGGCGGGTGATTTATCGGCACCCGCCGAGCCCTACGGCGTTGAGCAGGACCGCCGCAATACCTGCCGCTGCGTCCGGCGGCGAGCGGGTCAGTCCTCGAGTTCGTGCCGGACGCGGCGGGAGGGCTGGAAGGCGTACAGGTCAAGGATGCCCGGTGGCTCGGCCAGGCCGGGGCCGCCGCCCTGGACCCAGGTGGTGATGTCGGTGGTGGCGTCGGGGTCGTTGACCAGGCCGAGCCAGACGGGGAGCCCGCCGGCCTTGCGGCCGGCCGTGGAGGGCTGGACGACGATGACGTTGGCGCGTTCGCAGGCGTCGAGGCAGTTGGTGACTCGTACGGTCGCGGCGCCGTCCACGGCCTGGCGCAGGTCGCGCAGTTGGGCTGTGTGGTCGAGGCCGGGGATCTTGGGGGTGCCGCAGCAGCAGCCACGGCAGACGGTGATGGTGGGCCGTGCCGCTCCCGTTGCAGGGGCGGTACGGCGGGTTCGTCTGCTCACGCGGTGTCCTTGGCGGGGTTGGTCCAGGCGGCCTCGCGCAGCAGGCGCAGGCCGTTGAGGCCGATGATGACGGTGGAGCCCTCGTGTCCGGCGACGCCGAGGGGCAGCGGGAGGGTGCCGATCAGGTCCCAGGCGACCAGGGCGGTGATGAACACTCCGGCGAGGGCCAGGTTCTGGCTGACCAGGCGGCGGGCGGTGCGCGAGAGGTTGACGACGGTGGGGATGGTGGCCAGCTCGTCGCGGACCACGACGGCGTCGGCGGTCTCCGGGGCGAGGTCGGAGCCGGCCTTGCCCATGGCGATGCCGGAGCGGGCGGCGGCCGGCGCGGAGGCGTCGTTGACGCCGTCGCCGACGACGAGCACCTTGCGGCCCTGCTCTTGCCATTCCCGCACGGCGGTGACCTTGTCCTGCGGCAGCAGCCCGGCGCGGACGTCGGTGATGCCGACCTCGGCGGCCAGGCGCCGGGCGGCGCGCTCGTTGTCACCGGTCAGCAGCACCGGGGTGCGGCCGGTCAGGCGGGTGAGTGCGGCGACGGTGGTGGCGGCGTCCGGCCGCAGCCGGTCGGCGATCCCCAGTACCCCCACCGGTGTTCCGTCGCGCAGCACCGCCACCGCGGTGCGCCCGGCCTCCTCCAGCTCCCGCACCACCTTCTGGTGGGCCGGGTCGGCGTCGGCGGGCAGCAGCCGGGCGGGGGAGCCGACCTGGACGGCGTGGCCGTCGACGGTGGCCCTGACACCCCGCCCGGGGACGGAGGCGAAGCCGCCCGCGTCGGCAAGAATCAGACTGCGTCCGCGGGCGGCGTCCACGACGGCGCGGGCCAGCGGGTGCTCGCTGGGGTGCTCGGCCGAGGCAGCGAGCGCGACGGCGTCGATCTGTCCGAGGCGTTCCATCACGACGGCGGACTTCGCGAGGACGCCGTGGCGTCCGGCGTCGGCGATCGCGGACAGCAGCGGCGGCATGGTGGAGAGCACGACCGCGCACGGCGAGGCGACGATCATGAAGGTCATCGCCCGCAGCAGGGCCGACTGCACCTCGTCGCCGAAGGTGAGCGGGACGGTGAAAACGGCCAGGGTCGCGATGACCATGCCGATCGAGTAGCGCTGTTCGATCTTCTCGATGAACAGCTGGGTGGGGGCCTTGGTCTCGGAGGCTTCCTCGACCATCGTCACGATCCGGGCGATCACGGAGTCCGCCGGGTCGCGCTCGACGCGCACGCGCAGGGCTCCGGTGCCGTTGACGGTGCCGGCGAACACTTCGTCCCCAGCCTGCTTGGCCACCGGCAGTGACTCGCCGGTGATGGTGGCCTGGTCGACGTCGCCGGCTCCGGTGAGGACCTGGCCGTCACCGCCGACCCGTTCGCCGGGCCTCACCAGGATCGTGTCCCCGACCTTCAGCCGTGCGGCGTCGACGCTCTCCTCCGTGCCGTCGGGCAGGAGCCTCGTCGCGGTGGAGGGGGCGAGGTCGAGCAGGCCGCGCACCGAGTCCGCGGTGCGGGCGGTCGCGACCGCCTCCAGGGCGCCGGAGGTGGCGAAGATGACGATCAGCAGCGCACCGTCCAGAATCTGGCCGATGGAGGCGGCGCCGAGCGCCGCGACGACCATCAGCAGGTCCACGTCCAGCGTCTTGTCCTTGAGGGCCTTCAGCCCCTCCCAGCCCGGCTCCCAGCCGCCAGTGACGTAGACGGTGGCGAACAGCGTCCCCCACAGCCACCCCGGGGCGCCCAGCAGGTACAGCGGCAGGGCGAGCAGGAACAGCACCAGCGCCGCGAGCGCCCACCGAGCCTCCGGCAGTGCCAGGACGCGCGTGCGGCGCCGCGGCAAGGAGGGACGCGGCCCGACGGCGGCCTGCGCGGGCCGCCGGTCCAGGACAGAGGGCATGACGGAGCAACCCTTCGCGGGTGGGCGGGGCAACGGCCCTCATGGTACAGGAATATCTGAACAGGTTTTCATGTGTGGTCGCTAGGATGGGCACCATGGGTCACGGAGCCGACGACAGGAACAACGCCACCTCGCGCGAGCGACTGGACGCGGCGGGGGCAACCGACGTCGCTGCGACCCTCCAGGCCCTCGCCACCCCCTCACGCCTGTACATCCTGGCCCGGCTCCAGGAAGGCCCCTGCTCGGTCGGCGACCTCGCCGACTCCGTCGGCATGGAAGCCTCCGCCTGCTCCCACCAACTGCGCCTGCTGCGCAACCTCGGACTGGTCACGGGTGAACGCCACGGGCGCTCGATCGTCTACGCCCTCTACGACAACCACGTCGCCGAGCTCCTCGACCAGGCGCTCTACCACGTAGAACACCTGCGCATGGGAATCCGCGACACCCCCGCAGTCGCCACCGAAGAGGCACCAGCCGGTCTGTAGGGCACTGTCACGTTGTTGGGTCGGGTGGTGCTGACGGCTCGCCGGGGTGATGGCTCGCCCGCGCGGGGCGCCGTGATCAGGCCGCCGCGGTGGCGCCGGTAACCTGCCGCCAGACAGTGAAGCGCTGGTTCATCCCGGTGCGGTACCGGGCCGCGGCCAGACGGTGACGCCGGGGCCGGACGTGGGACGAGATGCCGTTGAACGCGGACAGGAACCGCTGCGCGCAGCCAGGTGAGGTGAAGCGTTTCATCGCGCGCTCGCGCCGGCGGGTTGTCTGGTGGAAGTTCTCGGCCCGGTGGTTCAGGCACTTCGAGGTGCGGTGCTCCACGCCCGGCATGACCTGGTGGTGGGCCGCGCCACAGGAGCGGAGCTTGTCGGTCACCATCACCCGCGGCACGTACTCCAGATCCTTCGGAGCCGGCGAAGGAACCGCAGTGCGCCTTCAGGTCGCGCCGGGGCCGGACCAGGATGTCCAGCACGTTCCCGTCCCGGTCCACGGCCCGCCACAGGTACTTCCGCTCTCCGTCGATCTTGATGAGGGCCTCGTCCAGGTGCCACGCGTCCCCGGGCCTCGGCCGTCATCGGCGCAGTCCGTTCGCGTAGGCCTGCCCGAACGTGGCACACCGGCGGCGGACCGTCTCGTGGGAGACGACGGCACCGCGCTGCGGCATCCGCTCCTCCACCTCACGGAACGACAGCGGGAGGCGGAAGGACCGCCCCACGCAGGGGGAGATGCCCTCCACCGGGTACCGGTGCCCCCGGTACGACGGCGACGCGTCCCCCACGGACACCTCCTCCGACGTGATCAACCCGACGGTCATCCCACCCGGTCGGCCAACGTGACAGTGCCGCTCGGCTACCACCTGACGCTGGTCAGCGACGCCACCGCGGTCCTCAGCCCCGAGATGATGCACGCCGCTCACGAACTCAACGGCCCACCTACGCCCAGGCCATCGTCACCACGAACCAACTCGTCACCGCATTCAACGGGTCCCGTGATGACAGTCGGACTCGCCCGTGTTGAGGCTGCGGGGCCGCTACGCAACACCTCGCCATGCGGGCTTACCAGTCTCAACCCCTGCTTGTGCGAGGACCTTGCTGACGTGGGCCGGCAGGAGGGCGCCGCCGGACGACTCGTTGTGCGACATGGCGTTTCCTCTTCTTTGAGGCAATCGGAGTGGGAGCGACGCGCGCATCGCCCTGGACTGGCGCGGCAGGTCGCGGGACCGTTCAGGAGAGCCAGTCGGTGTAGTGGGTGGGGGCGATGCGGGCGTCGCTCGGGGCGGTGAGGACCTCGCCGTGGACGGCGGCGAACATGCCGGCGCTGTCGTCGGTGACGACAGCGCGCCCGTCGCCCCTGGCGGCCAGGGTGAGCCGGCCGAGTTCGTCGAGGGGGAGGACGTCGGGACCTGCGATGTTGAGGACGCCGTTCAGAGGGCTGCCGGTGGCGACTTCGGCGACGATGCCGGCGACGTCCGCAGCGGCGATCGGCTGGATCGGCGTGCGTGGCAGGCGAACGGTGTCGCCGTCGGCGGTCATGGCCAGGGCCGTTTCCATGAACTCCATGAACTGCGTGGCGCGGACGATGGAATACGGGATCGGCCCGGCCTTGAGGATGTTTTCCTGAAGCACCTTCGCCCGGTAGTAGTCCAGGTCGGGCACCCGGTCCGCGCCGACGATCGAGAGGATGGCGAAGTGCCCGACCCCGCCCTTCTCGCTCGCGGCAAGAAGGTGGTCCATCGAAGTCCGGAAGAAGGCGAGCGAGGCGGCGTCGAAGGTCGGGGAATTCGTCAGGTTGATGACGACGTCGACGCCCGCCACGGCCGCCTCCAGCCCCTGGCCGGTGATGATGTCCACGCCGGTGGAGAGGGAGTGCGGTACGGCCTGGTGTCCGGCCGCGTTCAGGTTTTCCACGACCCGTGACCCGATCAGCCCGGTTCCGCCGATGACTGCGAATTTCATGTTCTGGCCTTCCTTCGAAGAATTTGCTCGAAAAGCGGCTTGTGTGACCTTTGCCTTACTCTACGTACACCCGAACTCGGACACTCTCGCCCCGGCGAGCACGGCCACACCGTCGCCGCCCGCCTTGCCCCCTCGGCTGATCTGCTGCGCGCCGCGTTCACCCGCCACACCGTCACCGTCGGCAAATCCCTGTGGATCAGCGGCACCCACTGGAGGGCGCCCCCGCCGCGGCCCTCGAGCAGGGCGACGTCCGGCAGGCTGCCGGAACCCGTCTGGCGCCCCGGTCCTGTCCGACCGGGCCCCGGCCCGCGACGGGGTACAGGGCGGCCCGCACGGGGCTGCCCCCCGTCGCGAGGCCACGTCATGGCCGGCCGCCCTGTCCGCGTCTACCTGGTGATCAACCCGGGCCCGCTGTTCGGCGCCCGCCGCATCACCTTCCGCAGCTCCGCCCTCGCCGGTTTTGTCGTCCACGTCCACGTCGGCGGCCGGTCCCAGTCTCCAGGTGTCCACGATCAAGGAAAAGCTTCACTTCCCGGGCAGAGCTTTAGCATCGGCTCATGCCAACCGAGCGGATGGAAGCGTTCAGCGATGGGGTCATCGCCATCCTGATCACGGTCATGGTGCTCGAGCTGCCCACCCCGCACGGCACCACTTGGGCGGCCCTGCACGACGGGCTTCCGGTGCTGCTGACCTACGTGCTCAGCTTCGTCTACCTCGGCATCTACTGGAACAACCACCATCACATGCTGCAGGCGACCGATCGGGTGAACGGGGTGATCTTGTGGGCGAACCTGCACCTGTTGTTCTGGCTCTCCCTGATCCCCTTCACCACGGCCTGGATGGGCCAGAACCACTTCGCCGCCGTCCCCACGGCCGCGTACGGCATCGACCTGCTCGCCGCTGCCCTGGCCTACTACACGCTGCAGAAGACGATCACCCGGGACCAGGGTGCAGAGTCCCTGCTCGCCACCGCCGTGGGCAGGGACCTGAAGGGCAAGGTCTCGCCGCTGCTGTATGCGAGCGGCATCGGGCTGTCCTTCCTGAGCGACTGGCTCGCGGTGGCAATCTATGCCGGCGTCGCGTTGATGTGGCTGGTCCCCGACCGGAGGCTCGAGCGGACCATCGCTCACAGACCGACCCCGGGCCCGGGCGAGTCCGCCCGCTGACCCCCGCGGCGTCACGACGGCAGCGGCCTCCGGTCCTCCACTACGGCGAGGAGGGTGCCCTCACCGGCCCGGACAAGGAGCACGCCGAGACCTCCCTGCTCGCCCTGCACCTGCTCCAGTCGGCTCTCGTGCACGTCAACACGCTGCTGCTTCAGCAGGTCCTCGCCGAACCGGCCGGGACATGGAGACACACGGATGAGGGCCGGCGCAGGCTGACCGCGCTGTTCTGGTCGAACACCAACCTTGTACGGGACCTTCCGCCTCGACATGGACAAGCGGCTCGACCTGGCGCCCATGGCCACACACCCCGATATCCCCCTCGGCCCCCTCACCCCGCCTCTTCGAACTCGACAACGGCACCATGTCCCAGGCCCGCCTCGTCCGTGAGGTCTGGGGCACTGTCACGTTGGCCGACCGGGTGGGATGACCGTCGGGTTGATCACGTCGGAGGAGGTGTCCGTGGGGGACGCGTCGCCGTCGTACCGGGGGCACCGGTACCCGGTGGAGGGCATCTCCCCCTGCGTGGGGCGGTCCTTCCGCCTCCCGCTGTCGTTCCGTGAGGTGGAGGAGCGGATGCCGCAGCGCGGTGCCGTCGTCTCCCACGAGACGGTCCGCCGCCGGTGTGCCACGTTCGGGCAGGCCTACGCGAACGGACTGCGCCGATGACGGCCGAGGCCCGGGGACGCGTGGCACCTGGACGAGGCCCTCATCAAGATCAACGGAGAGCGGAAGTACCTGTGGCGGGCCGTCGACGCCGACGGCAGTGTCCCGGACCTCCTGGTGCAGAGCCGCCGGGGCGAAGCCGCCGCCCGGCGCTTCTTCCGCCACCTGATGAAGAAGACGCGCGTGGTGCCTCGGGTGGTGGTCACCGGCAGGCTCCGCTCCCACGGCGCCGCCCACCGCGGGGTCATGTCCTGCGTCGAGCACCGGCAGTCGAAGTACCTCGACAACCGGGCGGAGAACAGCCACCGGCCCACCCGGCAGCGCGAGCGCGCCATGAAGGGCTTCCGCAGTGTCGGCGGGGCGCAGCGGTTCCTGTCCGTGTTCAGCGGCATCTCGCCCCACTTCCGGCCATGCCGCCACCTGATGACCGCCTCGGCTCACCGAGCCGCGATGACCACTCGCTTCGTCAACTGGGACCAGAGCACCGGCACGGCCGGCCGACCCACCACGGCCTGAACGCGAGCCACCATGCCCGACGCACCATCAGGCAGTCACGCACCCAGCAACGTGACAACGCCAACAGTTCGCCACCCGGCTGTATTCGGGCAACGTCACGGCCAACGACGCAAGCGTGAACATCGATATCCTCACTCGCGCGGTAGCGCAACTGCCCTGGTGGCGCAGACAGAAGATCCTGTTCCGGGTGGACGGGGCCGGGTTCTCCCATGAACTGCTCACCTGGATCGCGAGCGCCGGCGGAGGCTCCAGCCCGACCTTCCGCTGGGAGTGCTCCATCGGCTGGTCCTTCACCGAGTGCGAGCAGGCGGCCATCGAGACCGTGGACCGGCTGGGCCCGTGCAGCCGGCCACCGGAGAAAGCGGCCGGGCGCCGCCGCCCAGGGCAAGGCACCGCGAGCCGGACGGCGGCTGGCGCTACCCCAGCTGCGCACGTCAGTCTCCCTGCTGGCCGATGCGGGACCGGCTCGCCGTGCCAAGCTGCCGGGCATCTCCCGGCACCGCGCCGAGCAGTCCCTGGCCGGAGCCCTGATCGCACAGGCCCTCATGGAAGCCTGCGGGGCCAGGAGCGTCGAGATCTGCCCGTGGTCCACCCGGGAAGGGCTCCTGCTCGAACGCCTCGGCCCACCCCACATCACGGCCGACCGGTCCCGCCTGGCCGGCTGAGCCCGAGGGACGTCGAAAGCGTCGACATCCGCACCATGAGGGTGGCCACCGTGAACGGGCATGAGTCACAGGGGATCCAGTTCCCCGCTCGCGAGCCCCCGCGATCGTGCCCTACCGCCGGCTGTTTCCGGGCTTCGGGTGGTCGTCGGTCTCGTGATCGGTGTGGCCGATGCGTGTTGCAGTGCTCCCGGTACTCGGCGAAGGCCTGACGGGCGGGGGCTTGGTTCACGATCAGGAGGTGGTCGAGGACCTCGCGCCGGATCGTGCCGATCACTCGCTCGCAGTGGGCGTCCCCACGCGGCGCCTGGGGCGCGCTGCGCAGCAGGTCCATGGCTTCGGCCGCGAAGACAGCGTCGAAGGAGTCGGTGTCCCTGCTGTCGTGGTTGCGGAGAACGAGGCGGAGCGACTCGACGCGTGCGCCGAGGCCGGCGGCCGGATGGTGGGCCTACCGGGTCGCCCACTGCGCGGTGGGGTGGGTGGTGATGCCGGTGATGCGGAGCCGGCGGGTGCCGTGTTCGCCGAACGCCGGTGCGTGCGGCCACCTGCCGGTGATCGTGTCGAGGTGGAAGGAGTCCGCCGCGGTGGTTCCCTCGGCCTGGGTGGTGAGGAATACGCGCCGGCTCGGGCCGCTGCCGGCCGCGCACGGGACTTCCCGGATGGTGGACGGTGCGCTCGGCTGCCCCGGCCGGGCCGGCTCACCCTGGATCCGCCGGTGGCACCACCGCGGGTTCTCCTGTGCCAGAGGCAGAACCCGCTACTGGAGCGTGGCGGCCGGGGGAGGGCGGCCGGTGCGGCGTCGGTCGGCGTAGTCCCCCTTCTTGGCGCTCGGCCTGCGGTGCCGGGCCGGCAGCGTCCCCGGCGTGACCGGGAAGAGAAGGCTCCGACGCCGGCACGGTATCAGCGGCGACAGCGCGGCCGGCCAGAAACGGTCCGCGGGCTGGTAGCGGACCGGACCGGCGAGGTGCCGTCGCAGCACCGCGTTCTCGTGCCGCGGCACCAGCAGTTCGGCGTCCTTGGCCGTGTCCCGGCGCAGCAGGACCGCAGACACGGGCAGCAGCGCCCGGGCGGCCCGGTATCGCAGCGAGGTGACCACTGGTGCGGCATCCCGGCCACCGCCGAGGGGTCGTGCGCGTGGGCTCCCACCAGCAGCGATGACTTCACGAGCCCCACACCCTTGTACGACGGTGGCACGGACGACACGGACAACCCCCTCCACCGTGATCAACCCGACGGTCATCC
The DNA here is from genome assembly GCF_052246875.1 of Streptomyces sp. GDS52. Classification (NCBI taxonomy): domain Bacteria; kingdom Bacillati; phylum Actinomycetota; class Actinomycetes; order Kitasatosporales; family Streptomycetaceae; genus Streptomyces; species Streptomyces sp. GDS52. The sequence continues at coordinate 122,505 of NZ_CM125966.1, read as the reverse complement.
CACCCGGCCGGCCAATATGACAGTGCCGCCCGAACGGCCGAGGGCCGTTGCCGCACCGAGCGGCGTGCGGTTGCGGCCTGCCGTGCTGTGGCGAGCGTTTGCCGGACCTGTCGGCCGGCGCCAGGCTGGGAGCATGGTGCGCGCGTCGGCTTCGAACATGCTGACCGGGTGGGCTGTCGAGAGTCCTGGTCCGATCGCGGACGGCCCACTGGTGTCCGTGCGGCGTACCGTGCCCTCGCCGGGGCCCGGTGAGCTGTTGCTGAGGGTCGAGGCGTGCGGCGTCTGCCGCACGGACCTGCACCTTGCCGAAGGCGACCTGCGCCCGCACCGGGCATCGACCGTTCCCGGTCATGAGATCGTCGGCCGCGTGGCCGCCGTCGGCGAGTCCGTCACGGGGTTCCGGGTCGGCGACCGAGCCGGTGGGGCGTGGCTGCGCAGCACCTGCGGCCGATGCCGCTACTGCCGGGCCGGTCGCGAGAACCTCTGCCCGGCCTCCCTCTACACCGGCTGGGACGCGGACGGCGGTTTCGCCGATGTCACCCTGGTTCCGGCGGACTACGCCTACGTGCTCCCGGACGGCCAGGACGCCGTGCTGCTGGCACCGCTGCTGTGTGCCGGGATCATCGGCTACCGGGCTCTGCGCCGCAGCGCCCTGCCACCCGACGGCCGGCTCGGGATCTACGGCTTCGGGGCCTCGGCCCATCTGGCGGCGCAGGTCGCCCTGGCCGAAGGGGCAACCGTGCACGTGCTGACCCGTTCGGCACGGGCCCGTGAACTCGCCCTCGACCTGGGTGCCTCCTCCGTGGGCGGCGCCTACGACCGCCCGCCCGAACCACTGGATTCGGCGATCCTGTTCGCGCCGGTAGGGGATCTGGTGCCCGTGGCGCTGGAGGCACTGGACCGTTCGGGAACGCTCGCCGTGGCGGGCATCCATCTCACCGACATCCCCGTGCTCGATTACCGCCGTCACCTCTTCGAAGAGCGGAATCTGCGCAGCGTCACCTCCAACACCCGGCAGGACGGCCGCGACTTCCTGGACACGGCCGCGCGGATCGGTGTGCGGGTCACCGTCAGCCCGTATCCGTTGAGCCGCGCCGACCAGGCTCTGAGGGACCTGGCCGCCGACCGGGTCAGCGGTGCCGCCGTGCTCGTGCCCGGATGACCCGCCGCGACGCACTCCTTGGACGTGCCCCGAGAGGTCGCGGTAGCGGGTGACGGAGTGGTTGAAGAAGTTCCGCCGCGAGCGGCGTGTGCGATGCGACATCCTGCGGGTTCGTCCTGGCTTTCATCTCCCGTTGCTGCAGGTCAGCCCGGCAGACGGAAGTGAGGGATCCGCATAGATCATGACGGACCCCCGGGATTTCTGAAGAACCGTCATGAGTCCTGCACAGACGCACAGACGCACAGACGCACAGGCCGAAGGCGACGAGGTGCCTGGTCAGGCCCCATGCCGAAGAACCAAGGACCACGGCGAACTCGCGGGATGACGCGCAGAGTCACATGCGTACGTACTCCTCGGTGTCCTCGGCGAAGTCCGTCAGTGCCTGGTCGGTGAGTGTGGGACGGGTCTGTGCGATGGCCCGCAGATAGTCCTCCGTGTCGGCCGGTGCGCCTTTCCCCTGGGCGACTTCGCGTTCGAAGGCGGTCTGGGCGCCCTTGCGAGCAGCGAACTCGATATCGGCCGGCGTGAACATCGCGCTTGCCTCCACCAGACGGCGGAGATCGACATGGGCGGCGGCGGTCCCGAGGTAGCGTTGCCAGACCGCCGAACGGGCCTGCGGATCGGGCGGGCCGACCGGGATGACGTAGTCGAAGCGGCCGGGCCGAAGGAACGCAGGGTCGAGGAAGCGGACGGAGTTCGTGGCGCAGATCAACAGGCGGTCGTCGTGGTCGCGGAAGCCGGGGATCAGCTTGAGCAGTTCGTTGGTGACCCCATGACTGGGGTCGACAGCCGTACCGGACCGGGCAGAAGCGATCTCCTCGACCTCGTCGATGAAGAGAACCACCGTCTCCAGATCGGCCAGCTCGGTGAACACCTCCCGCAGCGAGGCCGCCAGTCCTCCCTCCCGGAACGACGCAAGCCGGGACGGGAAGAGTTCCACGAAGGGCCACCCCAACCGCGAGGCAACCGCTCGGGCGAAGCTGGTCTTGCCGGTGCCCGGCGGCCCGAAGAGGATGACCGCCTTCGGCGGCCTCACTCCGTACTGCTCGGCCAGCGCGGGCCGGGCCAGCGGCAGCACGATCCGCCGCTCGATGGCTTCCTTCACCTCTTCCATTCCCGCAAGGCCGTCCCACAGATCCCCTGGAAGCATCCTTCCCCCCAGCTCCGCCAGGAGGCCGGCGTAGCTCGCACCGAGCTGCTCGACCTTCTCGTAGAAGACGAACCCGGTCCGGGACCGGTAGCCCGAGTTTTCCAAGGCAACGGCTCCCGTCGCCCCCGGGGCCAGGAGCGCGCCGATCCGGCGGACTCCCTGGGACCGCAAGCGCCGCTCAAGCTCGGCGATCAAGAAGCTTCCGATGCCGCGGCTGCGCCACGTCCCGGCCAGGGCCACCAGGATGATCCAGCCCCTCTCGCCGGAGACCTGCGCCACGCCGACGCCCACCAGTTCGTCGCCGACCACCGCCACCACGGCCGGTCCTGCGGCCCTGGCTGCGGCCACGACCTCCGATACCGGGAAAACGGCAGGAGCCTCGTCCACCTGCTGGTTCTGGTCCCAGAGCTGGATGGCGCGGTCCAGATCATCGTCGTGGAAGTCCCGAAATCGCCACGCCGGCATCGTCATCACCTTCGAGAGGGGGGGCCACCGCTGCTCCCCAGTTCAGGTAGTGCCCCGCCACGGACTCTTGCTTCATTCTCCCCACGTGCGCCTCCCGGGCGCGCGTCGAACGCAGGCGCCGTTGACGAACAGGGGGCCAAGTGACATGTAGCTCAGCGTGATGTTGGCCCTGTGGGCTCGCCGTCGTTCGGCTCCGCCCCTACGACCCGGTCCCTCTTCCCAGACGGTGAGCACGTGCTCCTGGTCGTCCTCCTCCATTGAACCGGGACATGACCCTCGCCGTGAACGGCCTCCTCGGAGGCATCGACTGCGGCGTGGCGGGCGGCGGCCGGCTGAGGGAGCACGCGGGCCCTGCCACCGGGCGCCTCGCCCCGGTCACCGCTGCCGCCCGCGCACCGCCGCTCTACGCGACCCGGCGCGGCGCGCGCTGAGCCCTGGCCCTGCTCGGCGCGGACTGCCCGGCGGCCCGCGCGAGCGCCCAGGGGTGCCTCAGCACTGCGCCGGCTTGCGCCACGAGCACTCCAGGTCCCCGTTGCTCTCCGTGCTCCGGACGGCCTTCGGCCGCACCGTCACCGCCCGGTTCTCGTCGGACGAGGCGAGGGTGGCCACGATGGCGTCCTCGATGCTCTTGACCGAGCCGACGAGGTAGTTGTTGAGGACGACGCTGTAGACGAGTTCGCGTCCGCCCGCGTCGGTGACGTATCCCGACAGGGCCGACGCGCCCGTCAACGACCCCGTCTTGCCACGCGCGTTGAGCGCGGCCGGTGTGCCGCACAGACGCGAGCGCAACGTACCGCCGACGGAGCGGTTCGGGTCACAGGCCACCGGGAGGGCCCGGTACCAGTCGGCGTACCAGGGCTCGGTGCGCACCGACAGGAGCAGCTTGGCGAGCTGGTCCGCGGGGACTCCGTTCATCCGGGACAGCCCGGAACCGTCGACCTGGCGCAGCTTGCCCGGGTCGACGCCGACGCGCTTGAGGTAGCCGCTGATGCCGGCGAGGCCGGCATCCCAGGTGCCGCGCCCGGAGGTCTCGTATCCGATCGCCTTGGTCAGCGCCTCGGCGTGCATGTTGTTGGACAGCTTCAGGAACGGGATCAGCAGCTTCTTGAGGGGCATGGACTCGTGCGTGGCGAGCCTGCGCGCGCCCTTCGGAGCCGCCTCGCCGAGCCGGGTCGCCCCGGTGACGCGCACGCCGTGCGCGGCCAGCGCGTCGCGGAAGACGTCCGCGGCGTAGCCGGTGGGCTCCCAGACGCTGACCCACTCCTTGGCGGTGGCGCCGCCCACAGGCAGGGTGCCGCTGACGGTGACGGTGTTGGCGCCGTGCTGCCGCTCGACGGTGAGGTCGCTCGGGCCGTCCCGGTCGACGGTGGTCGCGCGCACGTCGAGGTGGACGTAGTGGTTGGCCGGGGTGACGGTGGTGCGCGGCCGGTCGCCGGGCTTGTCCCCCGGCGCCGCATGCACGAGGACCGTGCCGGTGTCGTAGTCGGTGTCGGGGGCGACGCTCAGCGCGGAGGTCTGCGCCGAGTAGTACGAGGATTCGTCGTCGGAGGCCCAGGAGCGGCCGAGCCGTTGGTCGTCGAAGCGGGTGTCGTCGGCGACCAGGCGCCCGGTGACGCGCCGCACCCCCGAGTCGGCGAGCGCGGCGGCGAGCCGGTCGTAGTCCTCGGCGAGCAGGGTCGGATCGCCGGTGCCGCGCAGATACAGGTCGCCGTCGAGCACGGAGCCGTGCCGGGTACCGGTCGACAGGACGTCGGTGGTGAAGCGGTGGTCGGGGCCGAGCAGCGCCATGGCCGCGGCCGAGGTGAGCAACTTGGTGTTGGAGGCGGGCATGAGCCGCCCGCTCGGCAGATGCTGATAAAGGACGGCGCCGGTCTTCGCCTCGGCGACGACGACGCTTGCGGCGCCGCCGTCCATGCGGGCGTCGCCGAGGAGCGTGTCGATGGCCTCCGGCAGCCCGGTCCGGTCACCGTCCGCCCCCGCGGGCGAGCTCCAGCTGAACGTCGCCGCGACCACGACGGCGACGACGGGCCAGATCCAGTGGCGCATGCGGATGGTGCGTCTCACGGGTCTACTCATGCCGCAGGAGCATTCCGGATCCCGGCCGACGGCAACAGACCGCCTCGCCGATCCGCACCCCGCCACCGCTGCGCAGGTGCCCGGCACGGCCGGTCACCACCACCTCGCCACGCACCTCGCTTCCGGGCCTGGGGCGCGTCCAGCGGCTTGCTCTCACAGGGACAGCGTCATGCCCAGGTGCTGCATGGCGGTGGAGGGCGGGCCACCTTCGGAGCGTTCCGCCCGGTGCCGGGCAACTTGACCCGGCCCGGCCGGGAACGCCGCACAGCAGGCGTTCACCCGGCCCCTCCCCACGTCGCCCGGCGCGCATCTGCCGCAGCCCCGGGCCGGGCGCTCGAGGAACACGCGCGGGCTCGCGGGGCGCGTCCTGCCGGGCCGGGGCAGTCCGACCCTCCCGGGGGCGCCGGGCGGCCGCACTTTGTCCGCCGCAGGAGGCAGGGTGCGGCGAGGAGAGGCGCAGGCCACGGGAGCGTGCCCTGCGGGTTGTCGCCGGTGCCGCACTGGGCGGGACGGGAGGCTGACACGATCGGTAGGGTCGCGGCCGTGGACAGCGATGAGGATGCCCTTTTAACGGAGCAGATCGCCTACTACCGGGCCCACGCGGGCGGATACGACCGGCCCTATGCCGAGCGCGAGGAACTGCGGGAGTTGCTGGCTACGGCGGACGACCTCCCGATTGTCGGGGACGTGCTGGAGCTGGCCTGCGGAACGGGTCAGTGGACCGGGGCGCTCGTTGCTCGGGCGCGCTCTGTGACCGCCGTCGACGTGTCGGACGAGACGCTGGGTATCGCGCGTGCGCGGGTCGTTTCCCCCAACGTCCAGTTCATTCAGGCCGATCTGTTCACCTGGCGGCCGCCGCGCCGCTACGACACCGTGTTCTTCGCCTTCTGGCTCTCCCACATCCCGCCGTCCCGCCTACCGGACTTCTGGAACACCATCGCCGCCGCGCTGGCACCGCACGGCAAAGCGATCTTCGTCGACGATGGCCCCGCAGAGGCCGCCCGCGAGGAAGTTCTCGTCCAGCAGCCCATCCCTGCGGTGCAGCGCCGACTCGACGACGGCAGCCCGTATCGCGTCGTGAAGGTCTTCCACGACGCCGGAGAACTCACGGACAAGCTCGCCGCGCTGGGGTGGTCAGCCGATGTCCGGACCGTGGGAGGCAGCTTCATCGTCGGTACCGCGGAACCGCCGACCGATCCCGGCTGACAGTCCACAAGGGCGGCTGCATCCTGAACCGCGCAGCGAGGATGCGGTCCCGACGGTGCGGAATCGCCACGGCGCCGACACCCGTTACGCAAGGTCGTCAACGGGGTGAACGTGTCTGATGCGGCACTAGCCGGTACCGGCGGGCGGGTCGGCGTAGACGCCGTGCAGCATGCCGGTGGCCTGCCCGACTTCGATGAGATAGCCGTCCGGGTCGCGCAAGTAGCACCGCAGCTCGGCCGTGCGATCGATGGGTGGCGTGAGGAATTCGGCGCCCTTCGCACTCCACTCTCGGTGGCATGTCTCGATGTCGGCGACGCGGAGGTTGAGGAAGCCGCTGACCGTGCTGGGGTCGGTGGGCGGGCGCAGGGTGACGTCTGGCTTGTCCGGGGTGGGGCCGCCGCCCGGGTTCATGATGATCCATCCGTTGCCGAGCTTGATGGTGCAGGGGTTCTCCTCGAGCACCACCTCACCGCCGAGAACGTCGGTGTAGAAGGCGCGAGATCGGGCTACGTCGGCCACCGTCAGGAAGTGGGTGAGGAGGAGCCCGGAATCCGGGGCAGGAAAACCATCACGGTGCATGCAAGACCTCCAGGCAGATCGGATCCTTCCCGCCATAGTGGTGGACGGATGTCCGTGGGCACGACTGAACACGGCCGGGGGAGGGGGGAGCCGGCCGCCAGGCTCTCCGCTTACCAGTGCCCGTCGATGTGGTCGCCGCCGGACACAGCAGTACCGGGATCGGCGACGAAGCTGCCCCTTGTCCCGCTCGAAAAGCCGGCGGTGCAGGTGGGAGTGGTGCGGTTCGGCCCCGGGAGCATGTCCGCGTGACCGTATCCCTGCTGTACAAGGTGGCCCGGAGGGTTGCTGTCCGTCCCGTCGATGCTGCCCGCCGCGACACCGCCAAGGACGTTGAGCTGCTCGCGCCGCGGCGCGAGAATGCGGTCCTGCGCCGTCAGATCGCCGGTCCGGTCCGGTCCGGTCCGCTCCGAGCCGGCGACCGGTTCCGGTGCGCCGCTCTGTCCGTGCTGATACCCCGGCGACGCTGGCGCGAGGTCTTCCCGGTCACCCCCACTGCCCTGCTCGCCTGGCACCGCAGGTTCGTCGCTGTCACGTAGGACTGCACCGCACGCCGACGCTGCCCGTGTCGAAATCCTCATCCGTCCTGCTGGGAGCCGGTGTGGGGGAGTGCCGGACCCTGAGGGCCGTCGCTCGAATCGGCGCTCTGCCGCGGCCGTCGATGGCCGCGGCAACATGATCGATCGTGCTGTTGCGACTGGCTTGCCTGGGGGCGACCAACGCGTTCGCCGTGCTGCGCCTGCTGCCGATGAGCGACCGGGGCAAGGACGTGGGGATTCTCGCGCTGCGTCATCAGATCACGGTGCTCGAGCGGCGGCCGGCCCGGAGCGGGCCACGATTCGATGCGGGCGATCGGGTGTTCCTGGCGGCGTTGCCGCACCCGCTGACTGGAGCACGCGCGCGTGGCGGAGCGCCCGGCACCGGGGACGGCCGCGGGCGGCCGGCTGAGGGCGGTGGCGGAGACCGGACCGAGCGGGTGACGCGGACACGCTCGGCTCGGCTCGGCTCGCGCGAAGTCACACCTGGCCGCAGAGTGTGACTCTGGGTGTGCATACGGTTACACCCTTGAGCGTGAGGGCGGGGTCGAGCCGTATTCACCCGCGACGGCAAGCGGTTGACCCTTCATTCCCGCGTCACCCCCAAGTCGACTGTCGCATTTGCGGGCATGAATGGGGTGCACCTGATGCGGGGTTTCGACTCGGTCCCCGTCCCCGGTCCGGTCCCTTTCGGGCCGGACCGGTCTACCGAAGGAGACCTCCCACATGTCCGGACGCCTCAACAGCGCCGAGCCGTACGCTCTCGGCCTTTTCCGCATCGTCGTCGGGCTGCTGTTCGCCTGCCACGGCGCCGCCGCACTGTTCGGTGTGCTCGGTGGCGCGCACGGCAGCGGCGGCACCGCCGAACCCGGGGCCTGGCCCAACTGGTACGCGGCCGTGATCGAACTCGTCGGCGGCAGCCTGGTCCTGCTCGGCCTGGGCACCCGGGCCGCCGCGTTCATATCGTCGGGCGCCATGGCCTACGCCTACTTCAGCGTGCACCAGCCGGAGGCCCTGTGGCCGCTCCAGAACAGCGGCGAGGGCGCGGCCATGTACTGCTGGGCCATGTTCCTGCTGGTGTTCACCGGCTCCGGCGCCTTCGGCCTGGACCGGCTCTTCACCCGCCACAACGGCCCGCGGACCGCGGAACAACGCACGGCCGAACAGACCCCGGTCGCCGCCTGACGTTCCACCGGCCCACCCCGCGGGACCCTCCCCCAGCCCTCCCCCTCGGGGGAGGGCCCCGTCGCGTCCGAGCGGGTGCAACGCGCGAGAGCGTGCGACTCTCCTGCTGCCGGACTGGAGGCAGCACCGAGAGCCGAGGCACGGGCGCAGAGCTGAACCTCCTTTTCCGGGGGCGGCTGCCTGGAGTGAGCAGTTTCGCAAGCCGCGGAAAACCGCTACCGGGCCGCTAGCCCGCCCAGTGCGACTTGGCGCTCTTGCCGGGCGCGAGGCCCTATGGGTCTCGAAGGAGTAGGTGATCTCCAACTCGTCGAGGGCGGGGCTGTCCCTTGTGTCCTGGACGTGGGCGGGCATGCAGAGGATCTTCTCGTCCGGGCCGCGCTCGTCCTTCATGCAGAACATGCCGACAGCCCGGCATTCGATCAGGCATCCGGGAAACGTCGGTTCGCCGACCATGACAAGTGCGTCGAGCGGGTCCCGTCGCGCTCGAGTGTTCCCTCGGTGAAGCCGTGGTCGGCCGGGTACTCGGTCGAGGTGAACAGCATGCGGTCCAGCCGGATGCGGTGCAGTTCGTGGTCCCTCTCGTATTAGTTGCGGGATCCCTCGTGGATCTCCACGATCACGTCGATTTCCACCGCCTCCCCCTGGTCACGCCATGGGACCGGGGCCGTCAGCGGCATACTGCCGCGGTTTGCGGTGAGCCCCATCACCGGCACGCTCCGCGTGCAGGTCCATAGTGCCCCGCTGATCGGCCGTGTCCCGTTTCCACGAGGAAGAAGAGGGGTGAGAAGGCATGGCAACGCTGGTCATCGACCACCTGCACTGCCAGGTCCTGACCGATCACGGTCCGAGGGAGATCCTCCGCGGTGTCGACCTGACCGTGCGACAGGGCGAGACACACGCCCTCATGGGGCCCAACGGCTCCGGCAAGACCACCCTCGCCTATGCTCTCGCCGGGCATCCCAAATACCAGGTCACCTCCGGCACAGTTCTCCTGGACGGAGAGGACCTGCTCGCCATGAAGGTCGACGAGCGGGCGCGGGCCGGCCTGTTCCTCGCCATGCAGTACCCGGTCGAGGTTCCCGGCGTCTCCATGGTCAACTTCCTGCGGTCGGCCGCCACCGCCGTGCGCGGTGAGGCCCCGCGACTGCGCACCTGGCTGAAGGAGGTCCAGGCGGCGATGGAGCGGCTGCAGATCGACCCGTCCTTCGCCGAGCGGAACGTGAACGAGGGCTTCTCCGGGGGCGAGAAGAAGCGCCACGAGATCCTTCAGCTGGAACTCTTGAAGCCGAAGATCGCCATTCTGGACGAGACCGATTCCGGTCTGGACATCGACGCGCTACGCGTCGTCTCCGAGGGCGTCAACCGCGTCCGCGCCACCGGCGCGGTCGCCACCCTGCTGATCACCCACTACACGCGCATTCTGCGCTACGTCCACCCCGATCACGTACACGTCTTCGCGGACGGCCGGATCGTCGACTCCGGCGGCCCGGAACTGGCTGAGCGGCTGGAGGAGGAGGGGTACGAGGCATACGTGAAGAGCGCCGCAAGCCAATGAGCCGGCTGTGGGGCGGCCTGTTGGATGTCAAAAGTCCGTACGTGTGTCGATCTGGGCGCTTGCCAGAGCGTCCTGATCTCCGTCAGGGTGTGTCGCGGTACTCATGGACGAGTCCGCTGAGGACGTCGTGGCGCTGGATCCGCTGGGCTGGGAGTGGGATGACGTCCGGGTCGTCGGCTGGTGCGCGCAGCTGCAGGGCCCGGTGCGGCCTTCCGGAGTTGTCATGCTCGGCGTACTCGGCGAGCACACGCCGTGTGTGTTGCTCGTTGTGGAGCAGCATCTGGTCGGTGCGTTCGGCCCGCACGCTGCGGACGAACCTCTCGGCATGGGCGTTCATCGCCACCGCCGAGGGGGCGTGCACGCGGGCTCCCCCTGCATCGATGACTTTGCGAGCCCCACAGGGGTCCCCCGACGTCTGGTTTCGAAGGTGCTCATCCGCCGACTGCCCGGCAGCGGCGGCAGGTGGATGGTCGGCAGCGACTCCAGGCGCACCACCGAGGCCGCTCCCGGGTCCCGCTGCCCGGCCTTCCACCGGGCGGCGTACTCCTCGAACCGTATCGCCCCGTACCTGGCGATCCGGTCCGCCTTCGCCTGGGCCCGCGGCGCCGCCTTCTTCGCGTTGCAGACCTCCGTCAAACGCGCAATCGCCTTGTCCTGGGGCGCGAACCCGGATTCCTTCACCTGCTTGTCGGCCGCCGACCGATATCGGATCTTGTACGGGTGAGGGCGCTTCGATCACCGCGACCGCGGGTGCTCACACTCCTTGAAAACGGCCCCGTCCCACGGACCGGGGCCGCGGCACTCATGGCTGCTGACTCCTTCGGGCCCGATGCTGCCGGTTTGCTGACCGTCGGCGGTCCGGAACGCCGCTGACCTGCGCTGATGTGTGCGGGGTTCGCTATGTTCTGGAACTGGATCGGCCGCACCCAGGAAGGGATCGAACAGGCCCGCCAGGACTGGATGACCGGCACCCGCTCGGGTACCGATGCCCTCTGCACGACGGCGATGCGGCCCCCACGGACATCTCCTCCGACGTGATCAACCCGAAGATCATCCCATCCGCTCCGCCGGCGTGACAGTGCTGTTCGTGATGCTGCTGGGGAGCGGGTCGTCCACAGCGGCCTGATCCGCTCGGCTGCGGACGTCAAGCTGGTGACCGCGTCACCCGCCGCGCCCGCGCTTTTGCCCTCACCGTATCCAGTGCCCGTCGGTGCTCCACCCCAGAAAGCGCCGGGCACGGCCATCGTCCGCTGTTCCGTCACCGCCGAAAGCACCGCCCTCGGCGACCAGGGCCAGGCCCGCCAGGGCGGGGGCCAGTCGGGTTGCGACATGGGCGGGGTGGCGGGCCGTCTCCTCGTCCAGACCTGCGATGACCCGCCGCTGCTCCTCCGGCGGGCACAAGGACAGATGGAACACCATCTGGCGCCACGCGTACGCAGTGTCCTTGATGGTGCCCAATGGTCGCGGGTTGCGGTGCACACGGGAGGCCAGCCGGCACACGGTCACGAAGCAGCGGCGCGCCAGGTCGGGCCAGCCGGGCCGCGGGGCGATGCCCACCCGGTGGACCAGCGTGGCCAAGTTGTGTGTGGTGAGGATCTGCGCCTGTTCGATCACCGTGCCGTTCGCCGCGACCGACCAGGACCGCGACGCCGCCCCGGCCCGCTCGGCGCACAGCCGCGCGAAACCGGGAGAGGTGCGGGCACCGTGAGAACGGATCAGGGCCGCGCCGGTCTCGGCGATCGCCAGGTTGCGGATCGCCGCGTAGTCGATGCCGTAGTAACGCTCGTACAGCGTGCCGTCGAGCAACTCGCCCGCGACCCGAGCCGCCGTGAGGAACTTCGGGCTGAATGTGCCCATGAAGATGTCGGCGGCCAACTCCTCCACGAACGGGGCGCTCAGATCGCACTGGCGTTCAAGAACGCCGAACTCGCGGACCAGCGGGTTGGGCAGAATCGTGCCCGGGAAGGCCCGCACGGCCAGCTCACCCAGCTGCCGCAGCACGGCGAGCGCGCCTTCGCCGTCCGGCTTGCCCAGCACCGCGGATCGCTGCCCCGACACCGCCCGTACCCAGGGCAATTCCTCGACGCGCACCTGCCGTTCCAGGTTGAGCAGGAGCAATGAGCGGCGATTGCCGAACGCCCGGTAGTTCGCGGCCATCAGCGCTTGCAGTGTCTCGTCGCCGTACGCCTGCGCGGTGGTGGCGGCGACCAACTGCGGCACCAGCTCGGCCAGGACCTCAGCGGACGGGACGACACCCCGCTCCACGAGCGTGCCGAGCGGTGCGCTCAGCGTGGACTCGACCACCTGGCGGATCGTGGGCGGTACGACGGCTCCGGCGGGCAGGCCGGTCTCCCGGCTCTCCTCCTCGGTCACCGCGCCCAGGAGCGGGGCGACATCGGTGATGCCCGTCTCCTGCGGGAGAACGGCGAGCCGACGCAGCATCAGCTGGGCCAGGGCGTGGTGGGAGGGAAGCACCGCCTGCTCGGCCTGGCGTCGGCGCAGGGCAGTGTGCGCAACGGAGCCGGGCAGCCCGCGCCGCCGCACCATGGACTCCACCGCATGCCGCAGCAGACCGAGCCGGCGCATCTCCAGCGGCCGTCCGGCGACGGTCTCCTCCAGCGCGCCGCGCAGAATGCCCAGGTTCTTCTTGGGGTTGCGGTGCTTGGTGCAGCGGGTGTGTTCCGCGGCGAGCAGCCGGTAGCGGCCGAGCAGGACCTCTCCGTGCGCCAGCCAGTCGGCGTCCGGGGCGAGTTGGAGGACCCGTCCGTCCTGCGCCGTCCGCAGCCAGTGGACGAGCAGCTCGTCGCCGAACGGCTGCCATACGGCGAGCGCCTCGCGCTGGGTCTCGATGGCCGCGTTGGGCCGCCGCCGTGTCAGGGTGTCGACGGCCTCGGAGACGGTGTACCGGTGGACGGCCGCGATGGCGTCCGGCGCAGGCCCGTCCGCCGGGCGGGGCAGGAACCGCAGCCGGTCGGCGAACGGCTCCAGTTCCGCCACGAGGCCGAGCGCCGCGTTCATCTCCCCGTGCCGGGCCAGCCAGGCCATGGTGAGCAGCGCGGCCTCCTCGGGCACGCCGATCTCGTAGTGGCCGCTGTCCAACCGGGCCCACAGCCAGGCGAGTCCGGGCTCGGTGAGGCAGCATGCGAAGAGCGCGCGCCGCTCAGCGGGCACCCCGAAACTCCGCGCGGCCTCGACCTCGTACGCCTGGAGCGGGCCACCCGCGCTCGCGGTCCCGGTAGCGAAGCCGCCCCGCACCACCTCAAGAGTCACCCAGGGCGGAAGCCCCTCCACGGGCGTACGTGAACCGACCGACAGCCGGCCTGCGGCCATTCCCGCGAGGACCTCACGCCAACGTTGCCCGCGCACCTCGGCGCGGCGCCGGGTGTCGGCGTCCCCGTGGGTCAGCGCGGTCATGAAGGCCTTGGCCAGTTGGGCTTCCGGATAGGACGGGGCCGCGGTGAGAGGCTGCTGCTCAACGTTGTCGTTCATAAGCCGGCGTGGCAGGTTCCGCCCCTGCGCCCTCCGGGTCCCGAGCCCGGTGCTCTGCTGCTGAGCTACACGCCGATGACGGCCGACGTTAGACACCGAAATGATCACCCTACAACCGGGTTTTCTTCGGGTCGCAAGCTCCGAGCACATCACGAAGAAAGCCGATTTGGAGCTGCACGGCGAGTTGCCCTCGCCGCGCATCGCACACGCGCCCAGTCCCATCTCGACGCACTCAAGGCCCGGGGGTGGCTGATCCGCAGCGTGGCCTTCCTGTCCTCTCTCCGTGCGAGCGGAGGTGAGCCGCCTCGCGTACACACGTCTCAAACGTGCTGCCGTCCTGGACACTTGCTGCTCTGCGGATCTCGCGTCCACCAGGGGGACCTGCTGCGTGGGCGGCGGGCGCGGCGCAACCGCCGCGGCGGCGCACAGCTCCGGCTCGACGGCATCGACACCTTGGAGACCCACTACCGCCCGCCCCGGGGTCCCGAGCTCCATCAGCCGGCCTCGTCCGCCGGCAAGGCCGTCGACGAACTGGTCACCTGGCGCGACAGATCGTTGAGGGGTATGCCCCGCTCAAGAGCACGCTGCGGCAGGTGAGGTACCGGATCGCCTCCGAGGGCGTCCTGCCGCACACGCTGCCGATGTGCTGCCGCCTGTCCTCGCAGCTGGCCAAGGCCCGGTGAGAGGACCGCATTTCCTCCGATGGAGCGGGTGATTGTTCCGTGTTAGCGTGGAATGGTCCGCATTATTCAGGGTACCGCTTTCCGACGCTCCGGGCGTCGATGACGTCCGCCGCGTCGCGGCGTTCCGATTCCTTCGCAGCGGAGATGGTGACCATGGCGCGGGACTCCGGGTTCCACGCGCCGCGGGCCGGTTCCTCGGCCCCGACAAGCGCAGAGACCCCCTCCTGGGACGGCGCACCCGCCGCCGGGAGTTACGATCCGGCGGCGGTGGACTGGGAAGGCCTGCGCGGGCGGCTCGAAGGGACGTTGCTCCGGCCGGACGATGTGGGATTCGACGACGCCCGCAAAGGCTTCAACCCGCTGCACGACGACCATGTTCCGGCCGCGGTGGCGCAGTGCGCGTCCGCGGCGGATGTGGCGGAGGCCGTGGTGGCCGCGGGCGGCCGGGTGCCGCTGGCGGCGCGCAGCGGCGGCCACTCCTACGTCGGGTATTCGGCGCCGCCCGACGGCCTGGTCGTCGACCTGCGCCGGATGTCCCAGGTCGACGCTGCCGGGGACGGCAGTGTGACGGTCGGGGCCGGCGCACCGCTGCGGTCCGTCTACAGCGCCGTGGGACAGGCCAACCGCTGCCTGCCTGCCGGATCGTGCTTCACCGTCGGCATCGCCGGCGTCACCCTCGGCGGCGGCATCGGGGTCCTGCAGCGCAAATTCGGCCTGACCTGCGACCATCTGACCGCCGCGGAGGCTGTCACCGCCGGCGGCCGCGTCCTGACGGCCACGGCCGCCGCTACCCCCGATCTCTTCTGGGCCCTGCGCGGTGGCGGAGGCGGCAACCTCTCCATCGTCACCAGCTTCACCTTCGCCACCGACCCCGCCCCCGCTCTGACGGTCTTCGTCCTCACCTTCCCCGAGGGCAAGGTGACCGAGATCCTCACCGCCTGGCAGCCCTGGATCGCC
The DNA here is from genome assembly GCF_052246875.1 of Streptomyces sp. GDS52. NCBI lineage: Bacteria > Bacillati > Actinomycetota > Actinomycetes > Kitasatosporales > Streptomycetaceae > Streptomyces > Streptomyces sp. GDS52. The sequence continues at coordinate 107,465 of NZ_CM125966.1, read as the reverse complement.
GGTGCCCCCAGGGAAATGTGGGCCAACTTCAAGATCTCCGGTGGCAACCCGCCCAGCTGCCGGGTGGCTGGCTGCTTCGTCGGCCCCAGCACCGCCTGCTATCCGCTGCTCGACGACCTGATCCTCCGCGCAGGCGTCGTGCCCACCGGCCGCAACATCCAGGACCGTGACTATTTCAACGGCATGCGTTTCTTCTCCGGCAAGCCCCTGCGCGAGTCGTTCGTCGCCTCCTCCCGGATCCTCACCACCCCGACCCCCGACCCCCAGGCCCTGACACGCCTGCTGACCGGCCGGACCGGCACCAGCCTCATCTTCGATCCGCTCGGCGGCGCGGTCGCCGACACCGTCACCGCCCAGACCGCCTTCCCGCACCGCGACGCCTTCGCCACTGCCCAGATCTACGCCTCCGCCACCATGGCCTCCGAACCCGACGTCACCCGCAATGTCGCCGAGATCGTCGCCGGACTCGGCGCCCTGGGTATCGGTGGTGGATACGTCAACTACATCGACCCCAACCTTCCCGACTGGCCCACCGCCTACTACGGCCCCAACCTCCACCGCCTCCGCTCCATCGCTCACGACTACGACCCCGACCACCTCTTCGACTTCCCGCAGAGCCTCCATCACGCCTGAACCGGGCACTGCGCGCCTCTACAGCAAAAGCAGTCGGCCCGGTGCCGAAACCGGCACACCTCTACCTTGCAGCGCACACCGATCCGCAAGCCGGCAGCGGCCTGTGCGAACTCGACCAGATGGCACGCGCCTGCGGTATCCCGCCTGCTGTACTGACCGGCACCTTGGGCCGGCCGGCAGCAACGGGGCTGCTGAAAACCCGGCAGGTCTGCCCGGACTCGGGAGACCTGTACTGGACCATGACTGGCACATGGAGGAGCTGTACGAGTCTTTCGCGGTCCAGGCCTTCGCCGAGAGGGTCCTGGCCCTGTCGGCCAACCTTGATGATGACGGCACCGTGCCCCTGGTCTTCTCCAGCGGCAACGAGCCGTTCCTGGAAGAGATCCGGCTGGACAACTACCGCGGCCGCATCGGGCAGCTGCACACTCAGGTCGACTGGGGCTGGGGCAACGTCGCCGACGAGCCCTGGGACAAAGCCGAAGTCCGCTCCTCCCTCCTGCAGAACACCGCTTCCCTCGGAGTGTTCTGGCTTTTCGTCGGGTTCGGCCGCGGCAAGCTCGCCTTCCACAAGAACCTCAACGCCTCCGCGTCAGCCACCTTCACCAACGTCGCCTTCTACGACGCCAGCAAGAACCCCGGATCTGTGCCAGGCGAGCAGTTCTACACCGGTCTCATCGATGCCTTCGCCACCTGGATGCGGTCCTGATGCCGCGCCGCGGCGCCGGGACGGCAGCGTCACCGCCCCACCAACGCGCAACGATGATCTGCTCGGCCCAGGCGTCGTCCAAGGCTGCGGCGTCGCTCGCCGCCTCCGTAGCCGCTCCCGGCGGTGAGGCCGCAGATGTCGACCACGTGTGCCGCTGGCGAACGCCTGGCGGTCCGGGGCGAATGCGTGGATGCAGGAGAAGCGGAAAGCGTTCGCGAACGACCGCCCCCGCAGCTGCTGGCCGTCTCCGCGTCCGGCCGCACCGGCAGCCGCAGCCTGCGCCACATCCCGCGGCAGCCGGTGCAGCAGAGCGGCGATCCGTGGGGAGGAAACGGGAAACAGTACTGCTCGTCTTGTCCGGCCGGCCGGGGTTGTCGCAGTCTTTCGTGCGGCAACCCCGTTCATCTGGATGGATGGTTATGGAGGTTTCCGTGCCGCGGCCGCCCACCGTATTCGGCGAGGAGCTGAGAAGGCGGCGGTTGGAGGCTGGTCTCAGTGCGTTGTGGCAAACGGAACTCCTGCTCGGTGAGCAGGGGTTTCTTCGTGTCCCGGGCATGAGCGCGGGATCGTGGGGGGCAGGCAGCGGACGGTTGTTGTCGACCCTGGAGGGTGCGATGCCGTCGGTGATCGGTCTGCTCGAGCAGCGTGAGGCGCGGACGCAGGAAGAACTGAACCCGTGGCGGGAGGTCCTGCGTCAGGCGCAGATGGAGGTTGCGGGCGCGCAGGAGCGGACCGAGCGTGCCCGGGTGGCCCGCGAGGAGCTTGTGCAGGCCCTGGCAGAGGAGAGCGCGAGTGGTGCCGATGCCGGCGGGTTCGACGAGCGTCCGCCGCGGTGGCAGCCGGTCTTGGGCCAGGAGACTCTTGATGGTGTGTACCGCGAGGTGTTCCGTGTCGTGGCCGATGCGCCCCGGCCGGTGACCGGTGCGGAGTTGGCACGGCACCTGGGGCGGCCGCAGGAGAAGAACGAGGGGGAGAAAGTGCGCCACCGCGCCTACAGGCTCCAGGCGCGCAGCCGGCTGGTGCGCGAGAGCGGCGGGCTGTTCAGGCCTGCGCCGGGGACAACCGGTGGGCCCGCTTCTCCGGCCAGCGCGGAGCATCCCCGGCCAGATTCCGGGTCAGCCTGATCGAGGCGGCCCACCACACCATCTGCTCGTGATGGTCCGGGCGGCGTTCGTGATCACGGTTGAGGCGGCGTGAGCGCGACAACCAGCTCAGCGTGCGCTCGACCACCCACCGGCGGGCCAATACGGTGAAGCCGCGCTGCCCGTCGGGGCGTCTCGCACCACCTCGACTTGCACGCCGTGGAGGGCGAACGCCTCGGCCGGCGCCGGGCCTTGGTAGGCGCTGGCCACCCACACCAGCTTCAGCAGCCGGCCCGGCGCGGCCATGAACATGCCCATCAGGTCCGGGGCGGCCTTGGAGTCGTGCCCGTCAGCCGGGGTGACGCTCACTTCCAGCAGCAGGCCCAGGCTGTCAGTGAGCATGGGCCGCTTGAGCCCGTCGCGCAGCTTGCCGCCATCGAAACCGCGTGTGGCCTCGCCCATGGTCTCCGAGGCGTCCGCCGACTGCGAATCGATGATCCCGGCACTGGGCTCGGCCTTCCGCTCACGCCGCAGCCGGGCACCGTGGCGCAGGCGTTCGTGCAGTTCCCGGACGTAGCCGTAGGCGCGCCAGCGGCGGAAGGAGTCGTGGACCGCCCGCCACCAGGGATAATCCGCGGGCAATGCGACCCACTTGACGCCATTGTCGACCAGGTAGCGCACCGCATCAACCATTTCCGATGAAAGTAGGCTTCCGGACGGCCGCCCCGGCCCTCCATCCATGCCGGCACCGGCATCGCCGCCCTCACCTCGGCCCACTCCGCGGCCGTCATATCGCTGGGGTGAGCTAGGCGATGGTGGACTGGCGCAGCAACGGGCCTCCCGGCGAGATCGGTCTTCATCACCCGCGTCTCTACCGAGAGGCCCGTTCTTTCATGCCTGTCCCGCAGGCGGCACCTATGTCCGAACCATCACCCCGACGGCCAACTCGAACGCCGCTCGGTTGGCCACAACGCACTCAGGAGGTTCCGTCATCCCACCTGAACTCCGGGCGGATCCCACGTTTGATCAGGTCCCGCCCGAGGATTTGAAGCTGGAACATCGCCGCCACGTTCGGCGATGCGCCGGCCGTCCAGCAGGACTCCAGATCGATCAGCAACTGCGAGAATGTGCGGTTGAAATCGGCCGAGGGGTTCGGTTCGGCTTGGGAAGGCTGAAAGTCATAGACGTCCGGCAAGTCGATGGAAGCTCCGCTGAAACTCCATTTCTCGCCGGCCTTCACCAGTCGCTTCTGGAGCCAGAGCTCCTTGAAAAGGTAGTAGTGTGCGAAGCTGGCCCGCTCCTCCCCTGACGGCTGGTCGGGAGAATCTTGCGCACCCTCTCCCTCGCTCTTGATGCGATCGATCGTCTCGATCGCGTCGGCGACGGTTTCAATCCGATGCGAGAAGGGCAGCTCTACGGCATGCGCGTCCGGATCGATCTCGGGGTTGAGCGTCTGGAAGGTTGTGATAATCGTGTCGTAGAAGGCGCCGATCGTGGCAGGAGCCCGCGCCGTTCGGAACGCGACCGGTGGGAATTCGGGAGTCTCGATCTGCATGAAGACGGCGAGCTGCTCCTTCCGCAAGGGCTTGAGATCGATCGGAAGCTCCTGTGGAATGCCGCCGGGTAGCTCCGCGACCGGGTAGTTCAGCACGAAGTCTGCGTGCCCGATCGACGGCCGACCGCCGATTGCGGCCAGTAGGTTTCCTGCCAGCGCGAAGTGACCCATCTCCTGGCTGACGACCGCATGCAGCACGCCTTCGACGCGATCCGGATCGCGCTTGACCGACCATTGTGCACACAGGTAGGGCGGGATCGTGGAGAATTCTAGGCGCATCGCAAGCTGCAGGGCGCCTTTGAGGTCATCCAGAGACAGATCTCGTGCTTCGACATACTCTTTGATCGTCTTCATGCGCGGGGTACCCGCGGTTACGGGATTCACGCTACAGCCCCAGCTTCCTGAGTTCGTCGTCGATGATGCGCTGCACCTCGGGTGGTACGCCGGGAAATTCGACCAGCGGCACGTTTCCGACATACCCGATCGCCTTGAAACCGATGTCGGTCGTGAAGTAGCCGCTCAGCAGCAGAGATCGGAACCGGACGAAGAAGCTTCTGTCCGTTGCGGTCGTTGACGCGATCTGGTCTACGATCATGCGCCGCCGGGAGCCGTCCAGTTCGGCGAATCCGATTCCGAACTGCTGGTGCGAGGCCTCGTCTACCATGGCGAGGCCGGTCGTGACGACGGTCGCGTCCTTCTGCTGGGTACGGTACGGAGCGCTCACCCAGTCGTCGAAGAAGTCGGCAATGCCCACGGCACTCGGCGCCGGGTACTCGTCGGTGCCCGGTAGGATGATGTCGCCAAGGGCCACGATGAGCTTCCGCTGGCGTTCGGAGAGCGTGCGAGGCCAAGGCGTGTCCGGTGTCACGAGATTGGGGTCGGTGCCGTAGCCCTGCGTTGCAGTGCTGGAACCGGACGCTTCGTTGTGATCCATCTGTTCCCCTCGTTACGGGTTCACCCCTCGTCCACTCGCTTTCTTCGGGGTGTGGCAGGCAGATGCAATCAGAGTCCCCCGTTCTTCAGCAGTTCGGCGATCCGGGCAGAACTTCGCGCTGCCAGCGCCAGGATCGTGAGTGTTGGGTTCTTGTCCGGGCTCGATACGAAGGCGGCGCCGTCGAGTACGAACAGGTTCCTTACGTCCCAGCACCGGTTGTAGGAGTCGATCACGGAGTTCTGCGGCGAGTTTCCCATTCGTGCGCCACCGACCTCATGACTTGCTCCGCCCCCCTGAGGCATCGCGAACGCAGTGTTGTCTGGCGCGCCCCCGAGCAGGCGGAACACCTCGTTGAAGGTCTCTTGCATGTGCTTGACTTGCTGGACCTCTGAATCTCCCCACTTCCAATGGAAACGCAGAACCGGAACACCCCACCTGTCCTTCGTTGTGGGATCGGGTTCGCAGAAGCAGTCCTCGTTCGGGATCATCTCGCCTTCACCGATGAGGGTGACGGTCGTGCCGAATTTCCGTCGTACCTCCGTGCGTAGCGTGTCTCCGTAGCTCGCCGCACTGGCGGCGACGAGGCCGCCAACGCCCGTCGTCGGCATCCTGCGGCCTCCTCGCGGCTCGATGTGGTAACCGCGTGGGAAACGGAGCTTCCCGGCAGCCTGCTCCCGCAGGAGCCACCAGGGCACGTAGACATGCGGCGTGAAGATGCCGTCATCGTTCAACGCCGGCAGCTTCTCGAGCAATGGAATCTGTGACGAACGCGAAAATTCGACCGAATCCATCAGATACTTGCCGACCAGCCCGTGACTGTTTCCGATGCCGTTGGGGAATGCATCACTTCTTGAGTTGAGCAGAATGCGGACCGACGAGCAGGTTCCGGCCGCGAGTACCACTGCCCTCCCCGTGACCGAGAACTCGGACCCGGTATCGCGATCGTTGTAAGTGACCCCAGTCGCCCGTCCAGTTGCGTCGATGTCAACCCGCGACACCATGGCGTTGCACACGACAGTGAGATTTCCGGTCGCCCGAGCGGGAGGAATGAGAACGGTGTTGCTCTGGAAGTTGGAGCGACTTCCGCAGCCTCGCGTGCACGCCGTGGCGTACAGGCATGCCGCACGGCCGTTCAATGGGCGCGTGAGAATGGCCGCCCGAATGGCTGCCACTTTCATGCCCATGTGCTCGAATGCCCGGGTAAGAACGATCTCGTGAGCGCGTGGAGGTGGCGGAGGAAGCTGGATGCCGGGCGGTGAGTCCGGGGCGTTCTCGATCCCGTGGGGAGAGCCCGTGACGCCAATGAGGCTTTCGACCTTGTCGTACCATGGGGCCAGATCGGTATATTCGATCGGCCAGTCAAAACCCAGCCCGTCACGGGTCTTCGGTTTGAAGTCATACGGTCCGAAGCGCAGTGCTACTCTTCCCCAGTGACTGGTCCGCCCGCCCAACATCCGCGGTCGCCACCAGCTGAACGGCTGTGTGGGGTCGGCCTGAGTGTACGGCTCACCAGCGAGTTCGGTACCTCCGTCGATGGTGGCGTCGTAGAAGCCTTGCGGTTTGTCCATAGTCGACGCTGCCCGCAGCGGGGCGGCTTCCGGCGTATTGAACATCGGTGTCTCGGTGGCGGGATCGTAGTCTCGGCCAGCTTCCAGCATGAGGATGCGAAGGCCCGCCGCCGAAAGCTCATGTGCAGCCATTCCGCCGGCAGCCCCGGAGCCGACAATGATGACGTCAAACACAGGCGCGCTGCACATGTGACCTCACTCTTTCACCGAAATGGTTGCACGCTGAACAGGCGCCCGTCCGAGATGGTCGCTCTCTGTGATTAACTTGTTGCAAGTCTCGCAGAGCCCGCAACGACTCGCGACTCCGGAGAGCCGTAGGTCGAGTTCAGCTCGGGTGACTTCGTGCCAGGCCATGTCTTTCTGGTCCCGCAGGGGGCGGTCGATGAGTTTGGCGGGTCACTACGGTCGGGACTGCTGCACGGATAGGTGACGGTTGGGTTTCATGCCGCAAGGGCTGCGGCGGATTTCATGGTGGTCTCGAATTCGATTGGGGGGCAATCGGCCCAGCCGTAGTCGCCGGCGGCGCCGGTGGCAGGTCCGTTCGATCCACGTCACGATCGCGGTGCGGAGAGCTTCGCGGGTGGCCCAGGTACGGCGGTCGAGGACGTAGGCTCCGCAGGAACGCGAAGAAGGACTCCATGGCCGCGGTGTCACCGGCGACGCCGACCCTTCCCACGGACCCGACCAGGCCGTGACGGTTCAGGGCATGGACGAACTCCCTCGACCTGACCTGCGACCCGCGGTCGGAACGGACGACACAACCGGCCACCACGCCACGGCGTGCGACCGCATTGTCCAGCGCGTTCACCGCGAGCCGTGCCTGCATCCGACTGCCGATGGAGTAGCCGACGATCCGGCCGGAGAACGCGTCCTTGACCGCACACAGGTACAACGTCCCCTCTCCGGTGACATGTTCGGTGATGTCCGCCAGCCACAGCTCGTTCACCGCGTTCGCGGTGACCTCACGCCGGACAAGGCCGTCGTGCACCGGCGGCCCGGGCCGCCTGCCGTGCTTCGACCGCTTCTTCCCGAACGCCGACCACCAGGCGTTGTCCCGGCAGATCCGCCACGCGGTCCGTTCACTCCTCCGCTCGCCCGCCGTTTCGGCTTCCCCGGCGAGGAACCGGCAGCCGACTCGGGATCGTCGCGGTGGGCGTCGAACAGAGCGTTCGCCCGGTGGGCCTCGGTGATCTCGGCCCCGGTCACCGGCCGGCGAAGCCACCAGTAGGAGGGCCGGCGAGCAAGCCCCCGTACCCGGCACGCGACCGCGACCGGAATCTTGTCGGCGGCGAGCTCCCTCACGAGCGGGTAGAGCCTTTTCCCGGCAGGTTCGCCCGCGGCAGGTAGGCCGTCGCGCGGCGCAGGACCTCGTTCTCCTGCTCCAGCAGCCGGATCCGCCTCTTCGGCTCACGGTTCTCCGCCGACTCGGACCTGGTGACACCGGGCTTCTCGCCATCCTCCACGGCGGCCTGGCGCAGCTACTTCGACAGCGTCATCTCATGGACGCCGAAGTCCTTCGCGATCTGCGCAAGGGGGGCGACCTTCTCGCGGTTGCGGGCCACGTGCACGACGTCTCACGGAACTCTTCGGGACAGGGGACAGGCACAGCAACATCCTTTCAGGCCGCCCCACGGGCAAGACAGTTCAGATGTCACCTATCCGTGCAGCAGTCCCCATGAACCCGGTCTTTCCGGGGCCTGACGGCGGCTCGGATCCAATGAGATCCGATGACGGGACTGTAAAACGTTCGGTGTAACTCCTGATCAAGGAAGATGCACCGATGACCAGTGAGAACGTGTCCGAGGCCCAGTCCGTCGAGATGCCTGAGCCGCAGCCGTCGAAGGCGGTGGACGACCAGCTCATCGACGAACTGGTGGGCCGGGCCCAGGCCGAGGGCCTGCAGCTGACGGGCGAGGGCGGGCTGTTGCAGCAGCTGACCAAGCGGTTGCTGGAGTCCGCCCTCGAGGGCGGGATCACCGGCCACCTCGGCTATGACAAGCACGACCCGGCCGGCAAGAACGGCGGCAACTCCCGCAACGGCATCCGCGGCAAGACCGTGCTCACCGAGGTCGGACCGGTCGAGATATCCGTGCCCCGTGACCGGGACGGAACCTTCGAGCCGAAGATCGTGCGCAAGCGGCAGAAACGCCTGTCCGGCGTCGACGAGATGGTGATCTCCCTGTCCGCGAAGGGCCTGACGACCGGCGAGGTCCAGGCCCACCTCGCCGAGGTCTACGGGGCCGACGTCTCCCAGCAGACCATCTCCACCATCACCGACACGGTCATGGACGACATGGCCGAGTGGCAGAACCGGCCCCTCGACGTCGTCTACCCGGTCGTCTTTGTCGACGCGATCCACGTGAAGATCCGCGACGGTGCGGTGGCCAACCGGCCGATCCACGTGGCTCTCGCCGTCACCGCGGAGGGCCGACGGGACATCCTGGGCCTATGGGCCGGCGACGGCGGTGAGGGTGCCAAGCACTGGATGCACATCCTCACCGAGATCAAGAACCGCGGCGTGAACGACGTCCTCATGCTCGTCTGCGACGGTCTCAAGGGTCTGCCCGACGCGGTCGAGACCGTCTGGCCCAGGACGATCGTGCAGACCTGTGTGGTCCACCTGCTACGGAACTCCTTCCGCCACCGCCCGCCAGGACTGGGACAAGATCGCTCGTGTCCTCAAGCCCGTCTACACCGCGCCGACCGAAGAGGCCGCACTCGAGCGGTTCGCCGAGTTCGCCGACACCTGGGGCAAGAAGTACCCGGCGATCGTCCGGCTCTGGGAGAACGCGCGGGAAGAGTTCACCCCGTTCCTCCGCTTCGACACCGAGATCCGCCGCATCGTCTGCACCACGAACGCGATCGAGTCCGTGAACGCCAGGATCCGGCGGGCGGTCAAGGCACGCGGGCACTTCCCGAACGAGACCGCCGCCTTGAAGTGCGTCTACATGGCCATCATGAGCCTGGACCCCGCCGGCAAGGGCCAGGCCCGCTGGACCATGCGCTGGAAGACCGCCCTGAACGCCTTCGACATCACCTTCGACGGCCGACTCTCCGCAGCCCGCCAGTAACCCCAACCACCCTGGTTACATTGCTCGTTTGACAGACCCAGGTCGTCCGTCGGTCGCCAGGAGTGCGGGATTGGGATGATGACGATCGCGCGCGACCGACCGTCGACCACATAGGCGCGCGTCCCGTCTGGGGCTATCGCTATCGCGTGGGCCTCGCCGCCCCAGGTGACAGGGAGTTCGGTGACCTTATTGGTCTCGGTGTCGAGCACGATGACGTTGTCGACGGTATTCCGTTGGGTCACATAGGCGTGGCGTCCGTCCGGCGTGATCGCCACATCGGTGGTGAGGCCACGTGTCAGGGAGACGACGGTGGCGTGTTCGGTGGAAAGGTCGACCATCGAGACGTCGGGCTCGGCCGTGTGGATGACGTAAGCCCGGCGCCCATCCGGGGTAACCGCCACACCTCCGGGATTGCGGCCCACGGCAATCTCGGCGATGACCGTGTGGCTAACCGTGTCGATCACACACACCGCTCCCGGACCCGGGCCGGTCGGGTTGAATTCCGTCACCGTCACATAAACCCGTCGTCCGTCCGGAGTGACGGTCACGTGTGCAGGTTCCTTGTCGAGCGGTATTGTGACGAGTCCTTCGGTGAACAGCGGCATCTGACACCTCACCCCAATGTATTTCAGGCGCAGTGGCGAATGGGTGACAGCCTGTCAATCTCCGCGAGGCCGTGCAAGCGGTCACGGAATTCCGATGAGTGAAGCACTTTTCCCGTCAATCGAGAGTTTCACCGTTCAATTTCTTGCCCGTAGTCAACGGGAAATTGCACGCTCGGCACATGCCGGGGCCTGGATCGAGTGGCATATTGCATGTGGCCCCCTCAGACTGGAAACAGGTGCCGCAACGCATGCACAGAGTTCTGAGCGGGAGGGGCCAGCATCCGGCACCGTCCGGCCTGTATGCCGCTCCGAAACTCTCCGGATCCCGGACCGACAAAGAGAGCTGACATGCCCGTCGAACTCAATGACACAGTGCCGCTGTCGTGGAAGAACGCCACCGGCGACAACGAGACCATGCTGCAGAACCTGCAGCCGAACATCCTGAAGGGCCATGTCCGCGACCGGCTGCACATCCTGCTCCTGCAGTTCGCCGAAGGCCCTGAGGGCACCGCCGCGGCCCGGGCGTTCCTGGCGGGGCTGGTCCCGCTCATGAAGTCGGCTAAGACGGCGCTCGAAGAGGTGGACGCGTTCAATCAGCACGGCACGCAGGGCACGCCCTATGTCGGCGTGGGGCTGACGAATGCCGGCTACGGCAGGTTGGGCCTGACGGGCGCGGTGCCCTCGGACCAGGTCTTCCAGCGAGGGATGCGACACCCCGATTCTCTGTCTAACCTGAGCGACCCTGATCCCGTGCAGTGGGAGCCCGGTTACCAGCAGACGATCCACGCCGTCGTCCTGGTCGGCGACGCCGACTCATCCCCGGCCGGCGCCAGGCTCGCCGAGGTCGAGGCACTGCTGACCGATTCGATCACTGTGCTCGCCAGGGAGACCGGCCAGACCCTGCACGACGCCGCGGGCCGCGCTATCGAGCACTTCGGGTATGTCGACGGGCGCAGCCTGCCGCTGTTCCTCGCCGAGGACCTTCAGGCTGAGCGCGACACGATGGATGGAACCTCCGTATGGGATCCGTTCCTGCCGCTGGGACGGGTGCTGGTCGCAGACACAGCGGCCCCCGACCCCACCACGGACTTCGGCAGCTACTTCGTGCTGCGCAAGTTGGAACAGAACGTGCGGGCCTTCAAGGCGGCCGAGGAAGAGCTCGCCGATGCGCTCAAGCTCGACAACAACGACCGCGAGCGGGCCGGTGCGATGCTCGTCGGTCGTTTCAGGGACGGTACGCCGCTCACGCTGCAGGCGGAGGCTGGAGCGGATAAGCCGGTGATGAACGACTTCACGTACGCCAGCGACCACGCCGCCCACAAGTGCCCGTTCCAGGCGCACATCCGCAAGACCAACCCGCGCGGGTCCGGCGGCTTCGAACCGCCGGAGGGGGAGAGGCTGCACCTGCTGGCGCGGCGAGGGCAGACCTACGGGGAACGCGCTGAGGGCGATCTGCCCGAGAGCGGCGTCGGCCTGCTGTTCATGGCGTTCAACTCCGAGCTTGGTCAGCAGTTCGAGTTCGTGCAGCGACTGTGGGCGAACAACGCCGGCTTCCCCCAGCACGGCACCGCTCCCCAACCGGGGCTCGACCCGGTCATCGGCCAGGGCAGTCGGCTCCCGCAGACATGGCCGCAGGCTTGGGGAGACGACGAGAGTCAGGAAGTCCCCGCCCCTGAGCAGGCGGTGACCATGAAGGGCGGCGAGTACTTCTTCATGCCCTCGTTGCCCTTCCTGCGCAGCCTGTGACCGCCGCGCCTCCGTCCCCCAGCAGGTAGGAATCTCCATGGACGCGTTCCAGGCTGGGGTGGAACTGGGTGAGCAGGCCGCGTATCCGGTTGGAGGTGCGGGTGGCCTCGGCGGCGAGGTCCTGGTCGAAGCCGACCAGCACGGTGAGCTCGGCGGTGATCTCGTCGGTCAACTCCAGTGAGTGCAGGGTGTGCGGCATGGTGCGGGCCGCGTCCGCGATCACCGCGGCGTCCTTCGCGTCGGTCTTCGCCTCGCCCGGGTAGAGGTCGCGATCCGGGGCATCGCCAGTCCGGGCAGGTAGGCGACCCGGCAGCCGGCGTCCCGGGCGACCGTCAGGGGCAGCGCGCCGATGGAGGCGGGCTGGTCCACGATCACCAGCACGGTGCCGAACTTCGCGATCAGTTTGTCGAAGACCGCCCGCAGTTTCGGCTCACTGTTGGACATGGCCTTGTCGAAGACCTTCTTGCCGGCCGGGGTGAGCCCGTGCCCGTGGTGGGTGCTCTTGCCGACGTCCATGCCGAGGAAGACGCCCACATGGCCGGTGTCGAACATCGCACCCTTCCGAGGTGAGTTGACTCTTCCTGGCCTCGGCTTCGGTGTCGTACGCGCGCATCCGCGTTATGCAGACCTGCCGCCCGCGAACTGTCCGGCATTGCGCCGGACCAGACGGTGGCCGGACCTCTCATCAACGTCTCCGACGGCACCTCCCGAGCCTGGTGACACCACCCCCCAGGTCATCCGATCGACAGGGGGACACAGTCATGCCGGGCCCGGAGGCCAGCGGCCCTCTCGCAGGACCGCGAAAAACATAACGGGGGGTGGCATGGCTGGAGGGGACGGGCCGACGTCCGAAGGGCAAGAGGATCCGTCCGGTGAACAGGGGCCGGGTACGGAACCGGGGGCGGCCGGGCGATCGGAATCGTCGTCCGGTCGGCGACTCCCCCGGCCTCCGGCCGAGCTTCACCAGTCGCAGTTGCGGGGGGCTGCTGCTGAAATTGGCCGGAACCCTCATGGTGAGTGCCGGGATGGACTGCGGGGCCTTGTCCTACCGCTCCCTGCGCACCTGGAAGGCCGAGCTGGGCTGGTTGGCCACCCTGGTTGAACTCGCCTCGATGATTGTGCTGTTGCCCGGCGGCAGGTGGGCCATCAGGCAGGGCAGCCGGCACCGGGCGCAGGTGCTCCAGCACTTCGCCGGCCTGCCGCAGGACAAGCCCGTCGTGCTGCTCCTGCGGTCCTTCGCGGACGACGCGGGGCTCGCGCGCGTGCAGCAGGGCTCGATGAGGGACGGCCCCTGGGCTGCGTCCACCGAGACCGAGGAGGAGCAACTAGCCAAGGAAGTGCTGCCGTTCGGGACGATGGTGGCGCTTGGCCGGCCCAACGACCGGCTGCCTCAGGTCGGCGCGGCACGCCACTCCCCCTCGGACCTTCAGTGGCAGGAGGAGGTGCTCACGGTTCTGGACCGGGCAACGCTCGTCCTGCTGGTCTGCGGCCCGGGACGCAACCTGCGGTGGGAGGTGGAACAGGTGGTCGCTCGCGACCGTCCGGAGCGGCTGGTACTCATCGGCGTTCCGAGCCGCGGTCGGTGTGGAAGACGACGCCGTCCACGTGGCCGCCCCGGGTGGCCACGGCCATCCGCAGGGCGGCGCTGACCAGGGATGTGTCGTGCCGGGGTCCCATGGCGTAGCCGAGGGCCCGGCGGGAGAACGCGTCGTGGACGCTGGCGAGGTAGAGCTTGCCCTCACCGGTTTCGATCTCGGTCATGTCGCCCCACCACAGCACGTCCGGAGCGACCGCGTCGAAGCCGCGCCGGACCAGGTCAGGGGCGGTCTTCCGCTTCCCGGGCCGGGTCAGCGAGCGGCGCCGACGGGGCGGCTTGCGGCCCTGCAGGCCGAGCTCGGCCATGATCTCGGCGATCGTGTTCTGCGACACCTGCCAGCCCTCCTCCCACAGATCCAGCGTGATCCTCGGCGAGCCGTAGGTCCGGCCCGACCGGTCGAAGAAGTAGCGGATCCACTCGGCCAGCGCCTGCCGCCTGACCTCGCGTTGCGTCGGCTGGGCGGGGCGGCGGCGCCACTCGTAGAACCACGCCTCCGACACGCCGAGCGCTCGGCAGGAGGTCCGGTGCGGAATCTCGTACTCGTCTTCCGGTCGCTGACTACCCCGACGACGGCCGCCGGGTCCGCCTCAGCTACTTCACCCACAAGACCATGCAGCGTTTGAGGACCTCGCGCTCCATCCCCAGCTCCTTGACGCCTCTCTTCAGCTGGGCGTTCTCTCGACGCAGCCGCTCGAGTTCCTCACTCTCGCCCGTCGGACTGGCCCCGCCTGCCTTGCGGGCCCGCGACACCCAGCTGGCCAGTGTCGTCTCATTGATCCCCAGGTCCTTCGCGACCTGGGCGACCGGCTTCCCGGTCTCGGTCACGATCCGCACGGCCCCCTCACGGAACTCCGCGTCGGACTTCCGCCTCTTCTCCGCCATGACTCCCAACTTCCCCTGCAGTCAGGGTCTCTACGCTACGAGAGAAGACTCAGCCGGTCACACCCCCACCAACGTGACAACGCCGGGCGCGGTGAAACACGGGCGCAGCACCTGCAGCAGAGCGAGCAGGGAAGGCGGTACGGTCGGACCCGAAAGCATCGGCGGCCCCTCGCAAGAGTGTGGGAGAACACCGCGGATGCTTCCGTTATGTCCGGGCACGGCCGCCGCTGCCACGCGCAGCCCGCCCGAAAATCACCTCACCGAGTCACCCCACCGTCCCACCGTTGACCGGCCAGAAAGTGCGAAACACGAGATGGACGCAAATAGTGATGAAGGCCGGAAGGGCGCCAGTGAAGGCGGACAGAGCGATGACGCCGAGCGCCGGGCGACCGAGAAATTCATCAGCGACCTGCTGGCTCGCGGCGAGGCGGTCTTCGAGGGCGAGGAGCCTACGCCCAGGACGACGCACGTGATCAAGCGCGAGGACGACGGACGGCTCACCGTCCGTCGTCTGCGCTTTTTCCACTGATTGTTCAGTCGAAGCACCGCCGGACCAGGACAAGACCCTCGCCGGTCGCGCTCCGCGTGATCTCGTGGGTCTTGAGCCGGGAGGTGTTGTCGTCGACGAACGACGTGTCGGAGCGGTGATCTTCGGGCACGTGGACCCGGCCGCGTCGGAAAAGGTCCTCGAGGAACGACGTCGCGACCAGTTCGGGGTCGGCAGGGCGCACCGAGCCGCCGGTGGGGTCTGAGCCTGCGATGCCGAAGCGTCGTTCCTGCGCCGGAGCGGAGAGGGTGAGTGGCTGGGTGATACCGTACGTCGCCCCCTGGACGGTGACGGCCGTCAGACCCTGATCGTCGCCACCGCCCGGCGTCGCCTCGGCGATTCCGGCACCTCGGCGTGCCACCTCCGGCTCGGTGATCGACGCGGCAGCCTCCAGGGAGAGAATGCCGTGGCGGATGAACGCCGAGCGCAGGGACTGACCGTACCTGCCGCCGTTCCGGCGCTGGTCCGCGGCGATCATGTGACCCGCGACCTGCGCGTAGTAGGCGGACACCACGGGCGCGGCCACGACAGCATCCACCAGCAGCTGTCCCGCGACCTCGGCCGCCTTGGCCAGACCGGCTTGGTCCTGCAGGTTCTGTTGCCGGAAGATCCCGGCGACGATCTTCAGGAACGCGCCGCTGAACACCCGGGAGAACGAGTGCGGCTCGCTGGAGAGCGTGTTCGCGGGTCCGTTCGGCAGCAACTGCACCGGGTCGCGGTAGAAGAAGCTGTTCGCCAGGTTGCGCAGGCAGTCCGGGTCGACCGCGTTCGGGTGGCCCTGGCGGATCGCCCAGCCCAGTTGCTCGGCCATCCTCGACACCCGCGAGGACACTTCGATGTCGCCCTGCGTCTCGGCCAGTACCGCGATCCGCAGCGATTCCAGCCGGAGTGAACTCAGCAGGGCGCTGATGTCACCGAACGCTTCGTGCAGGGCGGCCGTCTCCGCGCTCGCCGCGTTGAACAGCTGAGGGCGCAGAGCGTCGAGGATCGCGTGCCCCGTCTCGTGCTCGACGACCTCGTTGCTCTCGCATGCGGCGACGGTGACGCCTGCCACCGTGCGGCGGAAGAACCACAGGCCTCTGCGGTCGTAGAAGGCGTTGAGGTCGTCTCCGGCGTTGAGGTGCGCAGTGAGGACGCGTCCGACCTGCGGATTCCACTGGGTTCCGGTCGGAACCAGCGGTCCCCAGGTCTGGCTGGCCCTGCTCAGCGAGTCGGCCGCCACCCAGTAGCGGAATGCCTCGGTGCCAGGCCCAGCACCGTCCTGCTGTGGTGCGGCTTCCGCTATGGCTGTCGGGAAGGGCTGTGTGTCGAGCTGTGGAACGGGATGCGGTACGGGCATGTTGACCTTCGGAGGGAAGCCGGGGTCGTCCTCGTACACCAGAACCGTCGGGATAGCTTGCTGTTGCTGCACCGTCACGGCGCCTCCATGAGAGGGGAGAGGATGCGGATGATGGAACTCCCCCCACAGGAAACTTCTGATCAAGATTCCCTCATGCTCAGTACGAGGCCCCAGTGGTCCGGTGTCAACCCGCACATGAGCCTACGGGGCCGCCCGGCAGGCGGTGGCAGCAGACGAGCGGGCGGTCACTCTTGGCCCGTGGCTGGTGTGCGCGTGCCACCAGACCCGGCGACAGGACGGCGGCCAGACGGGTGACGGTGAAAGCGGCAGTCGCGGTCCAGCCGGTGTGGTTGGCCCGCCTACGCGGGTGTGCTCCCAGGCACGGTAGGGCGGCAAGGATCAGGAGGAAGGGCGTTGTCACGTTGGCTGACCGGCCTGGGGTGATCTTGGAGTTGATCGTGCCGGGGAGGGATTCGCTCGTGTCATCCGCGTCGCCGTCGTACCAGGGGCACCGGTACCCAGTCGAGATCATCTCCCCCTGTGTATGGCTGTACTTCCGCTTCCCGCTGTCGTACCGCGAGGTCGAGGAGCTGATGCTCGAGCGCGGTGTCGTCGTCCCCCATGAGACGGTCCGCCGCTGGTGCGCCACGTTCGGGCAGGCCTACGCCGGCGCGCTGCGCCGTCGGCAGCCCCGGCCCGGGGACAAGTGGCACCCGGACGAGGTCTTCATCAAGATCAACGGCGAACTGAAGTATTTGTGGCGGGCCGTGGATGCCGACGGCACCGTCCTGGACATTCTCGTACAGAACCGGCGGGACACCGCTGCGGCCCGGCGGTTCTTCCGCAGGCTGCTGAAGAAGATCTGCTCGGTGCCGCGGGTGATCGTCACCGACAGGCTCCGCTCCTACGGCGCGGCCCACCGCGAGGTCATGCCCTCCGTCGAGCACCGCTGTCACCAGGGCCTGACCGATCGGGCCGAGAACTCCCACCAGCCGACGAGGCGGCGCGAGCGCGCGATGAAGGGTTTCCGCAGCGTCGGCGGGGCGCGCAGGTTCCTGGCTGCGTTCAGCGGCATCTCGCCCCACGTCCGGCCCCGTCGCCACCTGCTGACCGCTTTCCACTACCGCGCCGAGATGACCCTCCGCTTCGTCATCTGGGACCAGATCACCGGTGCCGCCGGCCAGCCCGCCGAGGCCTGAGCACCGGCCCGAAACCCGGCCCTCACCACGCCCCGATGCGCCATCAGGCACTCACACGCCCAACAACGTGACAACGCCCCCAGATGTGCAACCGGTACTCGGGTGCAGGATCTACGGTCGGAGAGGCCACCGGCCGCATTGCGGCGGGTGAGATCAACGGCGGCCGACCGGTAGCCAGCGGTCCAGGTAGGCTCGCAGGCCGTCCAGGTCGGTGCCCCGTGCGACATAGCCCAGGTAGCCGTCGGGGCGAACGAGTCCCTGCGCGACGCCCGGCCACGGGCCCTGTCCGCCGAGCCGGTGGACGGAGAGCAGGCCGATCCGTCCTTCCAGGGCCGAGGAGAGCCGTTCATCCGGCCAGAGGGGCGGTGGCCCGGACAGCAGCAGGTGCCAGCCCGGTGCCGCCGTGCGTGCCTGCAGCCCACGGGGCAGGTCGGGCAGCCGGTCCCCGGCTCTCGGCCCGCCCGTGGGCGGTCGTGAGCCGGCCGTGGAGGCGGGGCTGCGCCGGTAGTGGATGCCCAGTTCGGAGACGGTTCGGAAGAGCCGCCCGCGGATCCCGGCCGCGCGCAGCGCCAGCGGCGCCAGACGCGGGGCGACCTGGGTACGGCCGACGCGGAGGACGGGGTTGCCGCTGGTGGCGATGGTGAAGGCGCGGTCGGTGAAGCGCAGCACGCTGTGGCCGACGGGTGCCCGCTCGGCCTCATACGTTGCCAGCAGTTCCTCGGGCGCCACGCCCCGGCAGACGAGGGCGAGCTTCCAGCCGAGGTTGAGCGCGTCCTGGATGCCGGTGTTCATGCCCTGCCCGCCGGCCGGGCTGTGGATGTGGGCCGCATCGCCCGCGAGGAAGCAGGGGCCGGAGCGGTAGCGGTCGGCGCTGCGGTTGTGGAGGCGGAAGTCGGTCATCCAGACGGGATCCCGCAGCGTCAGCCGCTGGCCGGTGTAGCGGTCGGTGATCTCCTGCAACAACGGCAGGTCCACCTCGGCCTCCGGGGCGTCGGGCGGGCGCATCGCGAGCATGCGCCAGCCGGCCGGCGAGCCGAGGGGGAAGAAGAACACCATCCCCGCCCCGCTCATGTACGAATGCACGGAGTCCGGCTCCAGCCCGTCGACCTCCAGGTCGGCGAGCAGGAACGTCTGCGGGTAGGCGTATCCCTCGAATCCGATACCGCTCTGGCCGCGCACGGTGCTGTGAGCGCCGTCGCAGCCCACGACGTAGCGCGCCTCCACGGCCTCCTGCGAGCCGTCACCGTGGCGCAGCCGGCAGTCGACGAACGAGTCCGTCGCCGCCAGCCGGGCCAGTTCGGTGCCACGCTCGATCGTCACGTCCCGCGCGGCCAGATACTCGGAGAGGACGCGCTCCGTCTCGGCCTGCGAGAGGAACAACAGGAACGGATACGCCGTGTCGGTCAGCCCGATGTCGAACAAGCGCAGCGCCACCACGCGGCGGGGCAGGTGGAGCCGCAACCGCATCGCCGGGTTGCCCCGGGCCACCAGCTCGTCCGTCACCCCGAAGCCCGCCAACGCCTCCAGGGTGCGGGGCTGGACGGCAAGCGCCCGCGACTCCCGCACCCGGTCGAGACAACGATCGACGATCCTGAACCGCGCTCCGTACAAGCGCAGTTGCGCGGCGAGGGCAAGACCGGTCGGCCCCGCTCCCACCACCAACACGTCCAGTGGCGCCGTCATGAATCCACGGTAGTGGAAACGAGACGCGCGCGAGATCGTTCGGCGCGTCCTGCGTCGAGCCTGTGCCCCCGCTACGACGAGAAGAGGGACCGAGCGACCGTCGACGCTGCGGTCAGCGTGAGCGGCTGAGCCGGACAGGACGTGCGTGGCGTCGCGTCCGACGCGCGCAGTGACCGATGACCTCCGGCAGGCAACGGTAATCTCGGCACGGTGGGGTGGTCGGTGCCGTCTTGGGCTGCGTGGCCAGACCGGCGCCGTTGCCTTCCATGGTCTGAATGAAGGCTTCGACCACCTGTGGTCGAAGTACTCATCCGTTGGCTACCCAGCAGTGGGTCCAGGTGCCCCACCGAGGCCGCCCTCAGGTCCCGCTGCCCGGCCTTCCACTGGGCGGCGGCCGAGGAGCGACCGGCGGGGATGCTCGCCTCCTGGGCGGAGCACATGCCCGTCCAGGCTCCCGGCGACTGGGTGGGCTTCAAGCTCTGGGCGTCACGGGACTGGGGACGCACCATGATCGTGGCCTTCGAGCCGTCGGAGACGAACCGCGAGTTCCACGTCGCCATCCAGGACCGGGACCACGAGCAGACGCCCGAGCGCGCGGCGGAGATGCGTGCGAGGGGCTGGCAGAACGTGGACGGGCACCGGCGGTGGCGCACCAAGCTGCCTGAAGCAGACACGAGACGCCGCATGCCTCCCTCACTCCGAGCGAAACCATGCCTGACCGGCAGAAGTAAGCGAATCACGTTCGGTTGAGATACGGCTTCTCACGCCAGAACCAGGTCCCGTTGTCATGCCGCGAACGCCCCTCCCTGGCATCGCCCCGCACACCAGTCCAGGCCGCATCCTCGTTTTCCGGTCCCGGGAACGGTTCTGACTCCCGGCTCACGGAAGATTCCCTGCTCGCCGCCCACCCCTGCAATCAACACCACGTGCTTCATTGACATTTCACTCAGAAGTCGTACCGTTGGGAGCGCTCCCATAACAGTCTTGCAACTGGAAGGAGTTCCCCCCACATGCGCACAAAGAGTCCGTTAACCGGGCGTTCGTGGTCGTCCCTCCGTCGGCCTCTCCAGGCGCTCGTCATGGTGTTCGCCGTGGTTGTCGGCGCACTGGCCTGGTCGGCCCCCGCCCAAGCTCACGGCACCATCGTCAACCCCGCCTCCCGCGCGTACCAGTGCTGGAAGACGTGGGGCAGCAACCACACGAGCCCGGCCATGCAGACCGAAGACCCCATGTGTTATCAGGCGTTCCAGGCCAACCCGGACACCATGTGGAACTGGATGAGCGCGCTCCGCGACGGCCTCGGTGGCCAGTTCCAGGCGCGGACCCCCGACGGGACGCTCTGCAGCAACAACCTCTCGAGGAACGACAGCCTGAACAAGCCCGGGCAGTGGAAGACGACCAACGTCAGCAACAACTTCACGGTCCAGCTGCACGACCAGGCGTCCCACGGTGCCGACTACTTCAGGGTCTACGTGAGCAAGCAGGGATTCAACCCCAAGGCCCAGAACCTGGGCTGGGGCAACCTTGACTTCATCACGCAGACCGGCAGCTTCGCCCCGGCGCAGGACATCAGGTTCAACGTCAACACCTCCGGCTACACCGGACACCACGTCCTGTTCGTGATCTGGCAGGCCTCGCACCTCGACCAGGCCTACATGTGGTGCAGCGACGTGAACTTCGGCTGAGCCGGAGAGCGCCGCACACGGCACCGGCCTCGGCCGGGCGCCGGTAACCCGCCGCCCGGCCGACCGAGCTCCGTCGGGGCAGGGGACCCGTTTGGTCACCCTGCCCCGACGGGGCTCCCTGCGCTCCTGGTGTGAACACACCCGATCGCGCGGCAGCCGCACGGTAGCGGGCTCCCCACCGTCTCGTCGCACGACTCCGGCACTCAGCGGCCATGGAGAATCCTCGGCACCGTCAGCCCACCGGGGCGTATCGCGCCGCCCTGGTCCTTCCCGGCCGTCGGCAACCTCGCGTAGGGCGTGGAGCAGGTGACGCTGGTTCCAGACCAAGGTGTGGTCCAGCAGCTCTCGCCGTCAGGTCTGGATCCACCGTTCCATGAGGGAGTTCGTCCGGGACATCCGGATGCCGCTGAGGACGACCTCCAGCCCGGCATCGGCCGGCACCGCTCAGAGGGGCACTGTCACGTTGGCTGACCGGGTGGGATGACCGTCGGGTCGATCACGTCGGAGGAGGTGTCCGTGGGGGACGCGTCGCTAACGTGACAACGCCCGCCCAGGGCATCGGGGCACCGGCCCTCGGCGCCGTCGTGACCGCGCACGGACTGATGGCCGGTCCGGTGACCGGTGCGGCCGTGCTCGGCGGCTTCCTCGTCCTCGTCGCGGTCGTCGGCCTCGTGGTACTGATGCCCCTGCACCGAGCCGACCGCGAGGCCGCGCACCCTGTCCCCGCACCGGTCCGGGAGCCGGCCCGGACGGATTCCGCCTGAACACGGGAGCAAGGGTGCGCCGCTCCGCCCCGCGGTGGAGGCGGGGCGAAGCGGCGCACCTGGCCGGGGCGGTCGCTACGGATTCACACAACCGATCGTGCCCACCGGGAAGTTGTTGCCCGACGACGTGGCTGTGAAGCCGAACGTCACACTTCCGTCGGGATCGATCACCCGATTGTGAGCGACGTTCCGTACCGTCACCGTGCCGTCGGATCCGGTGGTGAGGGAGCCGTTCCAGGCACTGCCGATCGTGGTCCCGGGACCGGGCTTCCACTGCACGGCCCAGCCGTTGAGCGGCGAGGTCCCGTGGTTCATCACCTCGACGGAGCCCTGGAAACCGCCGTTCCAGGAGTTCACCACGTTGTAGACGGCCATGCACTCACCCGTGTGGGGCGGGTCGGTCGGGTCCGGGTCCGGGGGCGGCGTGCTGCCCGAGCCCCGGATGCCGGTCACCTCGCCGTTGCCCCCGTCGAAGACGACGTCGGAGCAGGAGAAGAAGTTCTCCTGGCTGTCCGAACGCACCCACTGCATGAAGATCAGCGCGTCACCGGAGCGGCCGGAGGGCAGCTTCAGGTTCCAGTAGTAGTGGCCCCCGTTGGTACCCGGGGAGCCCTGCTGGGGCGGGTCGGTGACGGTCTGGATCAGCTCCAGGTCGTTCCAGCCCAGCTGGGACGTGGGCGACCAGCCGGGCTTGGTGATGTAGACCCGGAAGTCACCCGGGTGCGCAGCCCAGTTGCTGTACTGCGCCTTGATCGTCGCTCCGGACGTCAGATGCGTCCGGGGCCAGTCGGAGCGGGCCGCGTTGTAGGCGGAGAAGTCGTACGGCGACCGGTCGCCGGCACTGCACAGCGTACCGTCCGGCACATAGCCCGGGCCGCGCCCGGCAGCCCGGGAGTCCAGGACGGCGAACCAGTTGTACAGGGCCGAGGCGCCGCTCTGGTTCAGCGCGGCCCGGCAGGCGGGGTTGGTCGGGTCGAGTGCGCCGGTGCCGGTGGTGGCGTCCAGCTGACAGAGGTAGGTGCGCGAACCGGGCATCATCGCCACGCCGTGCGCCTGCGCGTCCTTCTGCCAGAGGAAACTGAGACCGAGCCCTCCGAGGAGGGTCGCCAGTACCGCTGCCAGAGAGACCAGTCTGCTTCTCAGAGCCATGGAGTCTCCTGTCCTGATGCTGAGTTCTTCATGAGCGGTGGAGGTGTGGAACCCCCGCCCGGCCGGGGAGGGTGCCAACCGGACGGGCGGGGGGCTTGGAGGGACCGTCCCGCGGCGGAAGCGGGACCGGCCGGGCGGCCGGTGCGTCGGCACCGGTCCTCGGCGCGGCCGTTCGCGGTGCGGTCCGGCCGGGGCGCGCCCCGTCGGCGCAGGGAGGGAAGAGCGGCCTCCGGAGCGAGGGGGCACGGCGGGGCGCGGCTCGCCATGCGCCTCACGCGGTCCGGCAGGCGGTGCCGTTCAGCCGGAAGGCGTCGGGCCGTGCGAAGGCGTCGCTGTAGCTGCCCTGGAAGCCGAAGCTCTGGCTTCCCCCGGCGGCGATCCGCGTGTTACCTACCGGTGCGGTCGCCGTGACCGCGCCCGAGGAGGGGGTGACGGACGCGTTCCAGGCGTGGACGATGCTCTGCCCGGAGGGCAGGGTGAAGGCGAGCTGCCAGCCCTCGACGGCGGCCGGGCCGTTGTTGGTGACGGTGACGTTCGCGGTGAAGCCGCCCGGCCAGACGTTCGTGGCGTACGACACCGTGCAGGCGGCCGGGGCGCCGGGGTCCCCCGGATTCGAGCCGCCGCCCGTGTTGACGGTGGACGAGAACGAGTGCACGGCGAGTCCCGCGCCGTTCTGCCAGGGCTCGAAACCGGCCTGGATGCTCGTCAGGTACCAGTCGTTGCGCGCCAGTCCGCGCGCGACGGTCTCCCGGACGAAGTCCATCACGTCGAAGCTCCAGCTGCTGATCGCCGACGGCGCGACGAACGACAGCACGTCGTTGGTGCCGTTGCCGCCGGACCACACCTGCCAGGTGCGCCCGGCCACGGTGGCCGTGCCGACCTGCGAGCCGATCGGCTGGATCTGCCCCACCTTGTTGAACCAGATCATGATCTCGGTCCGGTTCACCCCGTCGGTCCGGGGCGTCGGGTCCAGCCAGATGTCGTACGAGGCGTTGTACACGGCGTTGTCGACGTAGCCGTACGAGATGCTGGTGGGGGCGTTCGCGATGCCGCTGATGCGCGCAGGGAAGGCCGTGCCCGGCGAGCAGTTGGTGTAGTGGCAGCCGTTGAAGACCGACGGGTAGGACTTCGGCGCGCCGTTGGTCGGCACCGAGCCGTCGGCCTGGGCGACCCGGAAGCCGGTGCCCGTGGCGGTGACGCACTGGGGGGCGCTGGTGCCCCAGCGGTTGTTCTGGACGACGTAGCGCCCCTGGATGACGGTTGATCCGTACTGTTCGCAGACCGTGGTGTCGGCCTGGGCCGGCGCGGTCGCGGTCAGCAGCGCCGCGAGCGCGGCGAGAGCGGTGAGGAGCGCGGCCGACGCGGTGCGCAGCGTGCGGGGGTGATGCCGTAACCGTGGCATGTGGGGGACCTCTCCGGGAGGGGGTGCGGGGTTACCGGCGGGAGCGCTCCCGTCTCCCCAGGGGTGGGAGCGCTCCCAGTACGTTCCGGAAGGGGACTGTAGAAGGCGTCCATGTCCCTGACAACCCTGTGCGCGGCAACCCGTCGAATGCGTTTCGAAGGCGCTGGTCGGAGAGGTGATCCACTCGAACTCCGAACGCCGGGAGCGCTCCCGAAACATTCGACGTGCACCGGGGGTGTGCCCGGTGGGTCGGGGCAGTGGGTCGTCAGGCGGATCCGCGCAGCACCAGCTCCGTGCGGAGGATGACGTGCCGCCAGGCCACCGCCGACTCCTCCATCTCCTCCAGGAGCAGCCGCACCATCGTGCGCCCGATCTCCTCCAGCGGCTGACGCACCGTCGACAGCTTCGGATCGGTGTGCTGTGCGAGCGGAAAGTCGTCGAAACCGATCACCGCGACGTCGTCCGGCACCCGCCGCCCCGCCGCGCGCAGGGCGCCCAGCGCGCCCGCGGCCATGGTGTCCGACGCGGCGAACACCCCGTCGATCTCCGGGGCGCGCTCGATGAGTTCGGCCATCGCGCGGTGCCCGCTGTCCGCGGAGAAGTCGCCCTCGACGGTCCAGGACGCCCTGCCCTCGGCGCCCGCCCGCTCCAGTGCCTCCCGGTAGCCGCGCAGCCGGCACTGGGCCACGTACATGCCGGACGGTCCGGTGATGGTCGCGACCGCGCGGCGGCCGGTGTCCAGCAGATGCGCCACGGCGCTGCGGGCCCCGCCGACGTTGTCGGCGTCGACGTAGGTCACACTCTCGTCCCCGGAGCGCCGCCCCAGCAGGACGGTGGGCACGCCCACTTCGGCCAGCATGTCGGGCAGCGCGTCCTCGGCGTGCACGGACATCAGCATGACGCCGTCGACCCGGCCGCCGCGCGCGTACTCCACGAGACGCTGCCGCTCGGCGTCCGTGCGCACCAGGGTGAGCAGCAACTGCACCTCGGTCTCGGTCAGCGCGTCACCGACGGACCGCACGATCTCCGAGAAGAAGGGTTCACCGAACTGCCGCCAGTCCGGCTCCGTCATGACCAGCGCGACCGCGTCGGCACGCCGGCCCGCCAGCGTACGGGCCGCCAGGTTGGGGACGTACCCCAGTTCCGCGATGGCGCGCTGCACGGCGCCTCGCGTCGTGTCCTTCACTCCCGCCGCGTTGTTGATGACGCGGGAAACGGTGCTCCGCCCCACGCCGGCGAGCGCGGCCACCTCCTCGAGCGTCGGTGGGCCCGTACGCCGCCTGAGCATGACCACCCCCATGAGATCACTTGATCTTACGGCCCCAGCCGTGTCCGTATCGACCGTTCTCACAGGCCTGTCCCGTCCGAAAACACGATTCGATGCAGTGAGCTGTGGAGATGTCAATCCCCTCGCAGCGTGGAGACGATCCATGCGGCCAGTCCCTCGGCGAGGGCGGCCCGGTACTCGCGTTCGCAGTCGATCGGGCTCTTGAACCCGCACACGCTGTGCAGCCGCCTGGCGTCGTAGAAGTCGGTGATCCAGGTGGCGATCTTGACGCGGGCCTCGGTGCGGGTGCGGAAGGAGTGGCGGTGGACGTACTCGCCCTTCAGCACGCTGTTGACCGCCTTGCTCACGGCGTTGTCGAAGCAGGACCCGACTCTGCCCATGGACTGGACGAGGCCGAGCTTGCGGCAGGCTCGCCTGAATCGCCGCGAGCAGTACTCGCTGCCCCTGTCCGTGGGCGTGATCACGCCGCGCACGTCGCCGCCGCGGGTGGCCACGGCCATGTTCAGGGGCGCGACGACCAGGTCGGCGTCATGACGGGCGGCCATTGCGTAGCCGAGCAGGCGGCGGGAGAACAGGTCGACGACCGTCGCCAGGTACAACGTGCCCTCGCCGGCTTCGATCTCGGTGAGATCGTCCGCCCGGACGGGATCGGGCTCCCCGGCGGTGAAGTCCCGGCGTACGAAGTCCGCTGCGGCCGGCCGCTTGCCCGGCCTCGCCGGCGACCGGCGGCGACGCACCTTCCGTCCGGCCGGCCCGAGTTCGGCCATGACCTTCGCGACGGTGTTCACCGGCACTTGCCAACCTCTGCGCATCAGCTGGATGAACACCTTCGGCGAGCCGTGGGTGCCACCCGAGTCGTGGAAGATCTCCTCGATCTCCTCGATCTCCTCGGCCAGTTGCCGGCGGCGTACCTCACGCGCTGTCGGCGGACGATCCCGCCGCTTGTAGAACCACGACTCGGACACCCCCAACGCCCGGCAGGCGGTGCGGTACGGAATCTTCTGCTCGACCTTGCAGTTGCTGATCACTCCGACCGCGACGGCCGGGTCCGCCTCAGCTGCTTCACCCACAAGGCCACGAATCGCTTGTACACATCACGCTCCATTTCCAGCTCGCGGATGCGCTTGTCCTTCTCCCCGGCCTCGGCCCGCAGCCGCTCCAGCTCAGCGCCGCTCCAGCTCAGCGCGCTCGCTCTCCCGCAGACGACCGCCGGGCGATGGACCGGCCACCGGCCGGTCCGGGGACGGTGAGCCGTTGTGCCGGGCCCGCGGCACCCAGCTGCGCAACGTCCCCGGGTGGATGCCCAGGTCCTCGGCCACCTCCGGAATCGGCTTCCCGGTCTCCGTCACGATCCGTACCGCTCCCTCGCGGAACTCGGCGTCGTAGAGTGCTTCCTGGATGCCATGACCCCCAACTGTCCCTCCGGTCACGGTTTTTACAGCAGGAGGGGAACCTCACACCCCCATCTCCCCACCCTCACCGAATGTTTCGCGGCCCAGCTGAGCGGATCAGGCGGGATCAGGCCAACTGGAGATCCGGCTGTGCACTCATGCGAGTGGACCGGATTCCGGAACGTAGGGGGGCCGGCCCAGGCCCTGAACCCGGCCAGCCGGGGACGTCCTCGTAGAGGCGCCGGCGCGGTCGCAGGAGCACCGCGACATCGGTAACCCGGGCGAGCCGCGCCGGCAAGCTCCGGTGCGCCGGGTGATGATCAGCCTGAACCGCCGCGACGATCTGCTCGATGCGCAACTCGCCGGCCTCCGTAACGGCCGGCGGCCGGGACGAGGCCCAACCATGGTCGTCTCGACCACCCAGCCGTTCCGGATCCGTCCGCTCTGAAGGCATCCACACATTCAACGCCCCAGCGGCCAGAGGTCATCTCCCCGGAGGGGGGAAAGCCGAAGACCCCGTCTGTGCCGAGCTTTCGGTGTGCCGGAGTTCGGCGAGGAGTTCATTCTGTCCGGCCAGGAGTTCGGTGAGGATACGCCGTGCGGCGCGCAGGAGTTCCGCCACGTCGCCGCCGGCGAGGGCGTAGCTGACGGTGGAGCCGTCACGGATGGAGATCACGATGCCGGACCGTCTCAGTACCGCGAGTTGCTGGGAGAGGTTCGATGGTTCGATCTCGATCACGCTCAGGAGTTCGCGTACGGGTACAGGACCGTGTTGGAGCAGCTCCAGTACACGGATCCGGACGGGATGCCCGAGCATACGGAAGAACTCCGCCTTGGCCTGGTACAGCGGCACCTGCATGCGACAACACTCCCAACCCACGGTTCGGCCATTCCAGGGCCGGCAGCTGGACCTGCTGGATTTTCGGTGCCCAGCTCCAGCCATCCTTCCGTCTCCCGGCCCGGCCTGCCCTGGCTTGATCACATTCAGATGTGCTGAGTTGAAGACTTTTTCAACTTGTGGGCATGCGGAGCCGGGAAACATGGGGACGGCTACAGCTCCAGTTCCGCCTCGATGCGCCTGAGCTGGTGTCGGGCCATGGCCAGGTTCGCCCTGCCCTTGTCCAGGATGAGGTACAGGAACAGGCCGTTGCCTCCGCGGCCCCTGATCAGCCGGAGGAGGTGGTACTGGCTGCCGAGGGTGATCAGCACATCCTCGATGTCGTCCTTGAGGCCCAGCATCTCCATCGTGCGGACTTTCGCCCGGATCACGTCGGTGTTCCCCGCCGCGGCCACCGTCAGATCGAGGTCCTTGCTCCCGCCCAGCGTTCCCAACGCCATGCCGCTGGTGTAGTCGACCAGCGCGGCCGCCACACTCCCCTCGATCGAGGTCATCGCCTCCTTCAGAGACGTCTCCACAGTCAGCATCAGTACCCGCTCCCTCAGTTCTGGACGACCCCGGCCGGCCTCACACTCCGGCCGAGTGATGACCGCAGACGCTACCCACACACCGCCAAGAGTTACGGGAACACCGGGAATCTGGCAGGAATCAACCCCCTGTGCCCTAGCATTCGCCCTGCTGGTGGGCGGGAGGTGGTCGGGTGCTGCCTCCCGCTTTCCGGCCGCTCGCGGAAGGACGGCTGAGCGGAGTGCGAACCGGAGCCGGGATGGCAGGCGGCTCCCCGGTGTGGCCGTCCGTGAGCAGCTGTGGCAGGACTCTTGCCGACCTGATGCTGACTTCACTGACGCCTCGTCAGCTGCGGTTGAGACACTCTTCTCGCAGCTCCCTCGCGCGCGGTGGCCTTTGCGGACTCGGTGCCGGCCGGACGAATGCCGACCCGGCGGGCGGCTGGGCCGGATGCCGGTGCGGGAACTCGGCACGTGCCCTGTCGCCCTGTGGAGAGTCGACAAGGCTCGGGGGCCGTGGATGCCCGCTGGTGAACGCTGCTTTCCCTGATCCAGTCAGAGAAGTGCTGCCCGAGCGCCACCAATGGGTTCTTCGTCTGCCGGTGGTACGGCGACGGCGCATCGCCGGCCAGTGCACGGAGTGCAGCTCGGCGCCCGGAGCAGCTCACCGGTCCGGGAACGGTCCGGATCTTGGTCGAAGAGCGGTGCAGCAGTTCCCTGTTGGGCGACGCAACCGGCGGGATCTGAACAACCGGCGGGATCTGGCGCGTTGCCGCTCAGGTCGTCCCGATGGAAAGGGCCCGATCAGCGGCTGCACGCAGGACCCTGACACTCTCGGCCAGGGCCTGATGCTCTTCAGGAGTCATCACGGGCTCGTGCATCTGCTGTACGCCACCGGCGCCGAGAACGCTCGACAGGGACAGCGTGACTTCGTGCCGAGAGGAGTAGGCGGCGACGGGCAGCACCGCACGTTCATCGCGCAGAACAGCCTCGACGAGGCGGGCGGAGACAGCGCCGATGCCGTACTGACTCGCGCCGGTGCCCTCGATGATGGTGATGTTCGCGTAGCGGATGTCGCGCTCGACCTCCTTGCGGATGTCCTCGACGGAGCGCCCGTCCCGGCCCAGCAGGTCGGCGACGGGGATGCCGCCAACGGTCGCCGAGGACCACAACAGCACCTCGGACGTCCCGTGTTCGCCCACCACCAGGGCCTGCACGTCACGCGGCCGAACCCTCAGGCGGTCGGCCAACTGGACGCGGAAGCGCAGGCTGTCGATCACGGTCCCGGTCGAGAACACCCGGTTGTGTCCTGCCACATGCCGGGCGAGGTCGGCCAGCGGGTCCGGTGGGTCGGTGACGACCATCAGCACCGCCTCGGGCGCGACCGCGACCGCCTGCGGAACGATCTCCGCGAAGACCTTGGCATTGGTCTCCAGCAGTCGCAGGCGCCCTTTGGGGTCGGACCGGTCGGTGGCGCCACCGGTCTTCTCGTTGACACCGGCAGTGATCACGACGATCGCGGCGCCGGCCAGGTCTTCGTAGCCGCCGGAGCGTACGTCGACCGTGGGTGACAGCGGCGCCGCATAGCGCAGATCGCTGGCGACGCCGTCGGCGCGGGCGGTGTCGCGGTCGACCAGGACGATCTCCCGGCAACTTCCGCCACGTTCGACCAGGGACAGAGCGGTTGCCGACCCGACCGCGCCCACCCCTACCACTGCGACCTTCATATCTGCTCCTCAGAAGGGCGGCCGGGCATGGGCGCGCCAACCTCCGGGGACACGGCGAACCGGGTGAGGCGAGACTTCGCCGGTCAGAAACGGGATGCGTTGTAGAGGACAGCCCGCACCGGACCCTTGCCGCCCGGGCACGGCCACGCGGGGCAGTCCTGCTGAGCGGGCGCTTCCCGATCAAGCGTAGGGCGGGAGTTCGATACCCGCCACTGCGCCTCGGTGACCTGCCTCCCGGCTGCCCGCACACACGGCCAGGACCCGGTCCACGCGGCCTCTCGCTGCCGCTCCGACGGACGCAGCCCGGTCCTGCGATCGCCGGGGCCGGGCGGGCGTGGGTGGGCAGCGGGACGACGACAGCCCGCCGGCGCACCGCGGAGTTTTCCAGGACGAGCTGTCCGATGGCCTCCTCGCAGAGGGCGAGGGTGCGGTGCAGGTTGGTGTTCTCCTTCACGTAACCGGCAGAGGTTCGCCTCCGTCCGCTCGCTGGTCGACGCGCCGGGCGCGGGACGGTAAGACGTTCGGTGAAACTCCCGATCACGACCGAGCGCCAGGCCGTCGGGTCTGCAGAGGCCGCGGCGGGACAAGGCCGTGGACGACCGGTTGAGCGACGAACTGGTGAGAAGCTGTTGTCCTTCCGGGCATGATCGTTGCGTTTCCGCTGGTCGGGGATAGGGGCGGTGCTTCCGTGGGAGTGGTGGCCTGTCGGGTGGTCACTGCTTGGGGAGGTTGTGGATGCCGTCGGTCGTCGGACTGCTGGAAGAGCACGAGTTCGCCGCTCGCCGTCGCGTGGACGGACTGCGGGAGGAGACCGACCGTGTCCAGGCCGAGTTGGCCGCGGCCGAGCTGGAACGGCAGGAGTGGGTGATCGCCCGCAGACGGGTCGGCACGGTGCTGGCTCCGGAGGGCGACGGCACCGCCGGGGCGGAGGCCGTCGCGGATCCGCCGGACGCGGAGGCTCGTTCGGCGCCTCGGGATGCGGCGAAGGCGAAGTCGCAGGTACCGGTCTGGCGCCCGGGGCAGGCCTGGTCGGTGCTGTCGGTGGACTGCCGGCGCATTATCACCGCGCTCGCGGACCGGGCCCGGCTCGGTCAAGACCCGTCGACCTGCCAGGAGATGGCCGCCGCCTTCGGCATGGTCTTCGGCTGCCTCGACTTCGCACTGACCGGCGACGGGGACACCCCCGGAGCGCTGGACGGTGATCGAGTGCGATCCGAACGGACAGTGCCCTGCATTCGGCAGGGGGAGAGGGAAAGTCATGCCGACTCCGGAGGCCCGGTGCCCTTTGCGGGGACACCGGGAAGGCGATGGGGGAGCGGGGTGTCCGGAGTTCCGGCGCAAGCCTCCGGGCTGCTCGTCGGTGTGTCGGTTGCTTCCGCTCCGTCCGCTGGAAGATCCTCCGTCAGGAGATCCGCTGCCGCGAAAGGAGCCCTTGGTGGGCTGGAGAAAGCGTCCCCCGGGTTGTTCCTCCCGTACACCGGCGACTGCGGCGGCACTGGTCGTCTGCGCCCTGCTGGGCCCTGCCTGCACGGCTACGCCCGATTCCGCTCCCGGGGTGGGCACGACGGCCGGGCCGTCCCGTCCGGCCGCGCACGCGAAGGACCCGGGGCAGTGCCGGCGCACCCTGGTCGGCGTGGCGCATCCTGATGACGACCTGTTCTTTCTGAATCCGGAGATCAGACAGACCATCCGCGCCGGATGCCCGGTCGACACGGTCTATCTGACCGCCGGCGACGACGGCAAGAAGAACCGGGACGAGGCGCTGGAGTACGTGGACCGCAGGGAGTACGGGGTACGGGCGGCCTACGCGGAGATGGCGGAGGCGGCCAACCGCTGGGAACGGGCGGATGTGCGGGCGGACGGCGTCCGGGTCAGGTCCTACCGGCTCGCGGACAAGGCCCGGGACACCGATGTGCGGCTGACCTTCCTGGACCTCCACGACGGCCTCCCGCGCGGCCAGGAGCCGAACAGTCTGCTCAGGCTGTTCGACGGGAGCAGAAAGAGCATCGAGCCGTTTCAGGGCGCCGAGAGCTACACGGAGGACCGGCTGCTCGCGGTGATGACCGCACTGGTCCGCCTCAGCGGGGCGGCGCGCATCCTGACGATGGACCACGACAACGCGTCGTTCGCCTTCGGCCTCGGCGGCGGCGTCGATCACAGCGACCACGGCGTCGGCGCCCGGTACTTCCGCAGGGTGGGCTACGAGCTCGGGCTTCCCGTGTCGTCCTACCTCGGCTACACCATGTCTCCGCTCAAGCCGAATCTCACCCCTGGTGAGTCGGCGGAGAAGGACGAGGTGGCGCGTTGGTACCTTGCCAACCGGGAGTGCCGCGCCACCGGGACCTGCGCGAACGCCGCGCCCTTCAGGGGCCCGCTCCGGAAGGACTGGAGCCTGTGGATCCACCGCCGGTACGAGCAGATCCACCGGGCTCCACGCGCGGGGGAGATCCTCGGGGACATCGGGCGGACCACATACTCCGCCGGAAGGAATCCGGCACAGTGCCTCCACGCCGGCACCGGGACACCGAACGCCGGGGCGGTCGACATCCGCGGCTGCGATGGATCAGCCGCGCAGAAGTGGGACATGGGTCACGACGGCACGATCAGGCCCCGCGACGACCGCGGCTCCTGCCTGACCGCGCTCGCACCGGCGGTCGGACTCACACGGTGCGAGCCCGGTCGCCGGAGCCAGCAGTGGAACCGTGAACCATGGCGGAGCGCGACCTGGAAACGCACGGCCTGGCGGATCTCCGGGAGTGCGGACCGCTGCCTTTACCAGGACGACCGCGAACTCCCCGCCCACTGGGATGACCACGACCGGCAGAGCCCCGAGCTGAAGCTCTCCGACTGCGGCGCCCGGTCCCGGCCCGAACTCTACTGGCGCTGGGGCGGCTGAGGGCCCGGCCACCTCCCGCCCCACGGTTTCACGACGGCGGTTCAGGGCCGTCTCGGACCCTCGGCCGCCGCGCCGCCGAATCGCGTCAGGACCAGTGCTCCCACCACTGCCGCCACGAATCCCGCGACGGCCGGCCACTGGAGGCCGTCGCGGGGCCGGTCGCCCAGCCAGACGACGCCCACCACGGCGGGCCCGGCCGTTTCCGCCAGGACCATGCCCGCTGTCGCCACGGTCACCGAGCCGCGCTGCAACGCCGAGGTGAGCAGAAGAAACCCCGCCGCCCCGCCGAGCAGCAGTGCGTAGAGGGCGGGGTTGCCGAAGATTCGGGGAACCGCGAGGGAATCGATCAGCCGGACCGCGACCTCGACCACGCCGAAGCCCGTGCCCGCGCCGAGACCCAGCAGCAGCGCGCGGCCTGTCTGCAAGCCGCCCGGCGAGCGCGCCGACCAGGAGTACGACGAGGACGGCACAGAGCAGGGACCAGCGCAGTGCGGCCGGTCCGGCACGGTTTCCCTCCGGTCCGGAGGCGAGGGCGATCATCGCCAGCCCCACGCAGACGGTGGCCACCGAGGCCCATTCGGCGATGGTCAGCCGGGCGTCGAGGAGCCAGGCGGCGATCACGGCGGTGACCGCGAGGCTGGCGGCGAGAGAGGCGCTCACCGCGTAGAGGGGAATCGACCGCAAGGCGATGATCTGGAGAAGGAACCCGAGGCCGTCGAGAGCGAGACCGGCGGCATAACGCCACTGGCGCAGAGCGCGCACCAGCAGCATCGGGTCGACACCGGAGCCGGAACCGGTGTCCACGGCACGTGCGGCGATGGCCTGGAGGACGGAGGCCGTGCCGAAGCAGCAGGCCGAAGCGAGTGCGCACACCATCCCCAAGGACACGGGAAGGACTGTAGGCCAGGGCGTGGCGAAGAGCCGGTGCAGGGCCGACGACCACGCGGGGCACACCCGTACGGGAACACCGGGACCGTGCGCGGTTCAGGTGGGCGACCGGGCAGTGCGTCGGCCGACCCGATGTACTCCTGGATCTCCTCGTCCGGGAGCCGCACCGACTGCGCCCAGAAGTAGATCAGCAGACTGAACACCGCGGTGATCGCCATGTCTTCCCACAGGGGCAGCGCTCCGGTCGCGCCGCAGGGCACCGACGAGACCGGTCCGCCGCCGCAGCAGCCGTCTTGCCAGGAGATCAGACCCAGGCCCACCAGATACGCCGGCAGCCACTGCGCGGAGCGCCAGTCCAGGCGCGGGGCCCTCGGGTTCAGCCCGAGCAGCGCCGAGACGCCCAGCAGCACATGGCCGAGCACGATCGCCGGAGCGCAGAACGTGCACCGCAGAACGTGCACCGAACGGAGCCCCGGCAGGCGTAGGGCTTGCGATTCTCCCTGTTCGGCCGGCCCGGCGCGGGCGGTAGGGGATTCAGGTCCCCACGGGCGGAGCCCCGGACCGGCCTGCACCGCCTTTGCTTTCGCCACCACCACCACCGCCACCGCCACCGACGCCGGACGCGCGCCGACGCCGGCGCAGGGCCACGAGCGAGCAGAGTGCGATCGCCGCCCCGATCGCCGCCAGATGCTCTCTGCTTGCCAGGCCGGGTCCGGCGATCACCTCGACGACCATCGCCACGATCACCGACGCCCCGGTGGACCAGGCCCTTGTACTGACGCAGACGCACACCGTGAGCCCGGCGACCGCCGCCGACGGCCCGGTGTCGACGACCTGCGCGTCCGAGGCCGGCAGCCCGAGGACGTCCCCGGGGCCGAGCGTGATCCCGAGCCGCGCGTAGAGCGTCCCGGCGAGGGTGCAGACATAGGCGACGACGAGGGTCCCCGGCCGCCCCAGAACGATCTCCGCGATGCCGAACACCAGCAGGACCTGTGCCAGCGAGCCCCAGACGGGCAGGTCGAGCGCGGGTACGAAGAGCGAGAGCGGAGTACGGAGGAGGGCGAGCCAGAGAGGATCCTGGGCCCGGACGAAGCCATGGCCCCGACTCTGATTCTGGACGAGCTGGAAGAGCGCGATCAGAGAGACCGAGGCGAGCGTCAGCGGGACGGCCCGCCCTCCCCGAGCCGCCACTGCCGCCCGCACGGTCCTGTACAGCGGGCTCCACTCCCGCCGGGCGAAAGAGGCCGCCTTGCTCAACGGGGGGTCTCCAGACGCCCGCGGTGCAGCCACTTCGGCAGACCGGGCGCCTCCAGAAAGCCCTCGGCGCGGGCGCTCGCGATACCGATGCGCAGCAGGTCGGTGCTCTGGTCGTACAGCAGGAAACGGGGCTCCCAGATGGGCCGGTACTTGGCGTTGGCGCGGTACAGCGACTCGATCTGCCACCAGCGGGAGAAGAAGGTCAGCAGTGAGCGCCACAGCCGCAGCACCGGGCCCGCGCCGAGCCGGGAGCCGCGTTCGAAGACCGCGCGGAACATCGCGAAGTTCAGCGAGACCTGGGTCACGCCGAGGTCGCCCGCACGCTGGATCAACTCCAGCACCATGAACTCGAACAGGCCGTTGTCCGCGTTCCGGTCACGCCGCATCAGATCCAGGGAGAGCCCTTCGGCTCCCCAGGGGACGAAACTCAGCAGGGCACGTGACCGTCCGACGGCATCACGGCAGACCAGTATGACGCAGCGGCCGTCCTGCGGATCACCGAGACGGCCCAGCGCCATGGAGAATCCGCGCTCCGTCGCTCCGTCACGCCAGTCGTCGGCCAATTCGATCATCTCGGCCATCTCGTCCGGTGGCATGTCCTCGTGACGGCGGATACGGACGGTGTACCCGGCGCGCTCGACCCGGTGGTGTGCCTGACGGACACTCCGCATGGCACGGCCTTCCGTAGTGAACTCGCCGATGTCGACAACCGCCTCGTCGCCCAGCTCCAGGGCGTTCAATCCGTGCCGGGCATAGACGGTGCCGCCCTCCTCGCTCGCCCCGATCACGGCCGGGGTCCATCCGTGTTCACGGGCCTGGGCCAGCCAGCGGTCGATCACTCCCGGCCACGCCTCCGGGTCGCCGATCGGATCACCGGACGCGAGCGAGACCCCGCCGACCACTCGGTAGGTGACGGCCGACTTGCCCGAGGGCGACCAGACGACGCTCTTGTCGCGGCGCAGGGCGAAGTAGCCGAGGGAGTCCCGGTCGCCGTGACGCTCCAGCAGCGCGCGGAGCTTTTGCTGGTCCGCCTGGGTCTGCGGGTCGACGGCGCGGCAGGATCTGAAGGCCGCGTACAGGACCAGCAGGATCAGTGCTGTGCTCATCAGGTTGATGAGCACATTGGCCCAGCCGGGGGTGGTGATGCCCTCGAAGTGGATGTCGTCGTAGGCGAGCGAGAACATGCGGAGCACGCCGTAGTGCCAGCGCTCCAGGAAGCCGGAGCGCCCGGGGTCCGGGTCGGTGTTGCTCACGGTGACCATCGTGGCGGCGAGCAACGACCCCACCACCAGCCCGACCGCGCCGACCGCCGCCGCCAGTTTCGAGTTGGCGCGGTCGCCCTTCGCGTAGAACTCCCGCCGCCCGGCGATCAGGGCGGCGACGAAGAACGCGGTCAGCAGGACCGCGAGCCAGTTCTGGATGTGCTGCCGGTACACCGGCAGCCCCAGGGCCAGGGCCGTCAGCACCAGCGTCAGCCCGGCCAGGGCGAGATTGAGGATCCAGGCGGCGCGTTTGCGCCGCCGCATGGTGATCGCCAGAAACACGGAGAGTGCGCCGGAGAAGAACCCGGCGGTCAGTAGGTAGGGCGTGAAGAACTCGTCGTCGTTGTGCCGCCGGATGTCGTTCCCGAAGGACACCCACACGGCGCCGAGGAAGTTGATGAAGGCGACGACCCGCAGATACCAGACCGCTGAGACGTATCCACGCCGTGACCACTCGCTGCGATCCGCACCCGGCTGCGGACTCCGTCGGACGAGCCCCATGCGAGCGACCCTAGAGGCTGGGGAGCCCTCGGAGGCGCTCCGCGGAGTGCGGTGAACGGGTGAACTCGCCAAGGCGAGCCCGGACGCGTTCGACGCCGCGCACCGGGCCGGCCAAGGCGGCGGCCGGGAGCTGTCACGTTGTGGGGCGCGTGAGTGCCTGACGGTGTGTCGGGTGCGGTGAGGCCGGGTTCCGGCTCCGTGTTCACGCTGAGGCAGGCGGGCGGGCGGCCCGGCGGCCCGGCCCGCTCCTGGTCTGTCGACCGTGCGCACCCCCGCCACCGCCGGCCTCGGCCGCCCGAGTGTCCTGGTCGTCGAGGACGATCACGCCCTGCGTGACGCGCTGCCGCGAGGACTACGACGAGGACGTCGACACCGTTCCCGCGCCGGACGGCGCGCTCCCACCCCGCGTCCGGCCACCTCCGGCATCTCCGCCGTCCCCGGTATCGGTCTGCTCGACGTCGACGACCGGGACGCGTGCCGGGCGATGCGCGCCCACAGGTCCTTTTTCCCGGCCGTCCTCCCGACCGCCCATCGACTGCCTGTCCAAGCCGTTCCACCTGACCGACCCTGCCGCCCGTCTGCGGGTAGCCCCTGGCCTGCGCTGGGCCGCACTTCGCGGGTCACCGCTTCAGGTCCGTGGCCAGTGGGTCTGTCCGGTGCCGGTGCCGAGGAGCCTCTTGCGGGCCGGGCCGTGGCGGGCCTGCTCGGGCAACGCCCCGACCTCGATGTTCCGTTCCGTCCGTGACCTTCTCCACCTGGTAGTAGCGAGCGACACAGGAGGCAGGCCATGGCCGCTCATCGCTGCCGAACGGTTCCAGCATGCTGCTGACGACGAGCGGCTTGTAGGGCAGCACCGTGGCCCCCGCTGCGGCCCGCTCCCGGAGCAGGCGGTCCTGGCTGTCCCAGGCCCTGGCTCGCACCCGCATGTCCGACTCCAGGTCGTGCAGGGACACGGCGAGTACGGCCGTGACGCACACGCACAGGATCGCGGCGGCCGCGGCCACCGGGACCGCGCCGCGCCGGTAGTGCCGCACCGCCAGGTTCCCGAGGAGACCGCCCGCGCCGACGAGCAGGAGGAGCAGCGGGAACAGGTAGTCGTTCCACAGCCTGTTGGCGGTCGCGACCGAGGGGCCGAACGCCGGATAGGCGATCACCGTGCACGCGTATCCGGAGAACAGCAGAGCCGCCGCCCCGGATACCAGAAGCAGCGGTGCCCTGCGATCGGGCCGGGGGACGCCCCCGTCCGCGCGGCGGGCGAGGACGCCGATCAACACGCCCACGGCGATCGCGCCGACGTACTGCCAGGTCGTCATCAGGGTGTGGAGGACCTGCGTGTATTCCCGCAGCGAAGCGAAGACTGATTCGGGCGTGAACATGGAATCCGCGTGGTGACGTGCGCGGCGATTCCGTGAGCCGGGGGAGGTGAGGAGCACGGCGGTGCCGATGAGGATGCCCGCGCCGGCGGCGGCGCACCAGGTCCGTACGAAGGCGAGCTGCCCGGCCGGGAAAAGTCGGCGGTCCAGCAGCAGAGCCAGGGTGAGGAGCACCAGGGCGACCACGGAGGTCTCCTCCGACAGCGTGCCCAGGACGGCTCCGACGGCGCACGCAAACAGGACGGCGAGGGCTTTTCCGCGCCGCGAGGTCGCGAGCAGGGCCGGCATGGTGGCCGCGACCGCGAGCACGGGCGGGAAGGTGTGGGAAATCGATGAGGCCGGCCAGAAGAAGGTCTTGTACGTGTTCGTGGAGGCGAAGCAGAAGAGGGCCAGGACCGTGGCCGCGGAGAACAGCGGGACGCCCCGGGGCAGTCGCCACCCGGTGCGCCGCAGCAGTGCCGCCGCCCACGCCCACAGCAGAACCAGCATCACGGCCGCGCTGATCCCCGCGTACCACTGCTGGCCTGTCACGCCGAACGTGGCGTAGGAGGCGACGAGCACGCCGTTGGCGATCCGTCCGTTGCCCGTGGAATAGAACTGGTCCACCAGAGCCATGAAGCCTTCGTCACGTACGAGAGGCAGGAAGCACCACTCGTCGGCGCTCGGGCGTACCCACCGTGCGAACCATGAGGCTCCGCCGAAAAGCGCCAGCGGAACGAGGGGCAGCAAGGCCGTACTCGCCGGGACGGCGCGCAGGGAAGAGCGGGTCGGGCTCCCCCTGCTCCCGTGTCCGCTCGCATCCGTATCGGTCTCCTCGACGGGCCGCACGGGCGCCGGGTGTTTCCCGGCATCCGGGCGAGCGGCGTCAACTGAGGGCGGGGTCTTCCCGTTCCGCCTGGGCTGGACCGTTCGGAACGGTACCCGCAGGGTCCGTCGGCCGCCGGCCGGAGTTGATGGCCCAGCGGACGAGTAGGAAGGTGATCGGCGTGACGAGGACTCCGGCGGCAAGGGCGGCGACATTCTTGTCCATTTCGAGTCGGCTGACGGCCACGTAGAGAAGCGCGCCGGAGGCCACCAGGTTGAATCCGCTGGACAGTGGATAGCGGAGAAACGCGCGCCAGGTCGGACGGGTCCGGACGGTGAGGCAGGAGTTGAGCAGGAAGGAACCGACGGTACTGACCGAATACCCGATGACATGCGCCGCGAGATACGGGATCCACAGGTGCAGGGTGGCGTAGACGGCCAGGTATACGGCGGTGTTGACGAATCCGATCAACACGAAGGTCGTGAACTGCCGTGTTGTCGCGAGACGGCCTTTCGAATGAGTGAGCGATCCGGGGTGCGGAGGGCGGGGCCCCGGGGCAGGGTGCTCGTCGGTTTCCCGGATCACGAAGGAAGGGCGGCGTTTCACCTCGTGGTAGATGCGGCCCACGTATTCACCGATGATCCCCAGGGTGATCAGCTGGATTCCGCCCAGCCCCACCACCGCCATCAGAAGTGTCGTGTAGCCGGGGACGACGGCCCCGTGGAGCGCCACGTCGAAGGCCACCCACACCGCGTAGACCAGTGCGGCCAGAAAGCACCAGAAGCCCGCGTAGATGGCCAGCCGCAGGGGTCGGTTGTTGAAGGACAGCAGCCCGTCGATGCCGTAGTTGAGCAGACGGCGACTTCCCCACTTCGAGCTGCCGGCGAGCCGCTGGGCGTTCCGGTAGGTGAAGGTGACCGTCGTGAAACCGATCCAGGAGAAGATGCCCTTGGAGAACCGGCTGGTCTCCGGCAGCGACAGCACCGTGTCCACCGCCTGGCGTGACAGCAGCCTGAAATCCCCGGCGCCGTCGAGTACCTCCACATCCATGAGGCGGCGCACCAGAGCGTAGTAGCAGCGGCTCAGCACGGTGCGCGTCATGCTCTCCCCGTCGCGGGTCCGCCGGGGGATCACCTGGTCGTACCCACGTTTGTGGAGTTCCAGCATCCGGGGGATGAGTTCCGGGGGGTGCTGGAGGTCCGCGTCGATGAGGACCACCGCCTGCCCCCGGGACATGCGCAGGCCGGCGAGCATCGCGGCCTCCTTGCCGAAGTTCCTGCTGAGCACCGTGTATCTGACGCGTCGGTCGCCGGCACCGAGGCCGCCGATGACGTCCCGCGTGCGGTCGGTACTGCCGTCGTCCACATAGCAGATCTCGTAGTCGAGGCCGACCTGGCCGAGAACCTTCCGGACAGCCGCGTGGAACCTCTCGATGACGGCGGCCTCGTTGAAGCACGGTACGACCACGGAAAGCTGAGGACTCGCCAAACCAGTCTCCTGACCGAGCACGCCTGGGCGGTCCTTTCCGCCGCACGGTGGTGGGACGGTTGGCCCCGGCACGGGCAGGGGCCGCACTCCCAGAGGCATTCGACCCGTATTCACCGGCCCAGGAACGCAATCACACGACTACGCGCCTGCGGATGACCCGTTTGGCCTTGTCGGGCGGCGTGGTGGACATGGTGTCGTCGCCGGTGGGGGACGCACACGTCGGATCGCATGGCCCTGCCGTAAACGGTTCGGGTTCTGGGGCATGGGTGGTGTGAGCGATCCGGTGGGAGGCGCGCGGCGTCTGTCGCCGTCGGCGCAGGAGGCCGTGCGGTTGCGGGCGGTGGCCGCGTCGGCGGCGGGGCGGGACCGTGAGGACGCGGCGGCTGGTGGGAGAGCTGATCGTGAAGCTGCACCGGGCCCGGAACCGGGGCGAAGACGAGAATCCCATGAGTTTCTTATCAATAGGGCAGATGGGGGGACCTCGAAGCCGAAGCCGTGAAGCTGGTAATTATTTCTGATTGTGCTGGCATGGGAAATGAATCTCAGGTGCGTCCTCTCGCCTGCCTGGCTTTTGGTGCGTAACCATGGGTCTCATGGGATGCCTCATTTGCCCTGCGGTGAAATCTTCAATGCGCATATTCCGATGATTCCGCCTTACGGTATGCGCATGAACGGTCGCGAGACACCGGTGCACCGCCGCAGCGCGCTGCGCTCGGGCGCCGGGGCGCTCCTGGCAGGCGTACTCACCGCAGGCTGTACGGACAACCGTGGTACCGCCCCTGCCTCCCCTGCCCACGATGCCCCGCCTCCTGGTGCGCGGAAAGCCCCGGGTGCCGTACGCCCCGCACAGGGGCCCCGCCGCTTCCCCGGCCGCCCGGTCCAGATCGAGTACGGCCCCCGTGACCGTGCCCGCGTCGCCCTCACCTTCCACGG
The DNA here is from genome assembly GCF_052246875.1 of Streptomyces sp. GDS52. Taxonomy (NCBI): domain Bacteria; kingdom Bacillati; phylum Actinomycetota; class Actinomycetes; order Kitasatosporales; family Streptomycetaceae; genus Streptomyces; species Streptomyces sp. GDS52. Next base: position 66,105 of record NZ_CM125966.1, on the reverse strand, counting down.
CCAGGGCGACCCCGCCCTCGCCGGCACCGTCCTCGCCGAAGCCGAACGGACCGGAGCCCGGCTCACCGTCCTGGCCGTCGGCAGCTGGCTCGACGACCACCCCGCCATGGCCCGCCGGATCCTCGACGGTGGCCACGACCTCGGCAACCACACCCAGAACCACCTCGACATCTCCACGATGGACGAGACGCGGGCGTACGCCGAGATCATCGGCTGTGCCGAACGCCTGCGCCGCCTCACCGGCTCCATCGGCACCTGGTTCCGCCCGTCGCGTACCCGGTACGCCACCCCGCTCGTCCAGCGCCTCGCCGTCCGGGCCGGTTACCCACACCTCCTCTCCTACGACGTGGACTCCCTCGACTTCACCTCTCCGGGCGTCACCGCCGTCACCCGCAAGGTCGCCGGCGAACTGCGTAACGGGTCCGTGGTCAGCCTGCACTTCGGCTACCCGGACACGGTTGCCGCACTGCCCCTCCTGCTCACCGAAATCAGCCGGCGCCGACTGCGCGCGGTGACGACCACGGAGTTGCTGACCTGATGCTTCCCTCCCCGCACACCACCGCCACCGCCCTGCTCGCGGGCGTGCTCGTCGCCGCACTGGCCGCCTGCGCCGGCGACGAAGGCCGACCCGCGCAGTCCCGCACCGAGGCCACGGCGCCGACCGAGCCCGGGCGGGCCGATCCCCCGCAGGGACTGCCCGGGATGCCACCCGTGCTCGACCCGAAGGACATCTACGCGGCCGACCGGGCGGGAAAGCTCGCACCGGCGGTCAAAGACTTCCCGTCCCGGGTGTACGTCCCCAACAACGGCTCCCACACGGTGTCGGTGATCGACCCGTCGACGTACAAGGTCATCGAGACCCTCCCCGTCGGCAACCAGCCGCAGCATGTCGTCCCGTCCTGGGACATGAAGACCCTTTGGGTCAACAACAACCGCGGAGACAGCCTCACTGCCATCGACCCGGCCACCGGGAAGACCGGCCGCACCGTAAAGGTCTCCGACCCGTACAACCTCTACTTCACCCCGAACGGCAAGTACGCCGTCGTCATGGCCTCGATGGACCGTGAACTGGTTTTCCGTGACCCGAAGACCATGGAGCGGGCCAAGACCGTCCCGGTGAGCTGCGCGGGTGTCAACCATGCCGACTTCACGGCGGACGGACGGTACTTCATCGTCTCCTGCGAGTTCTCCGGCGAACTCCTCAAGGTCGACACGGAGAAGATGAAGGTCGTAGGGCAGCAGAAGCTGCCGATGAAGGGTGCGATGCCACAGGACGTCAAGCTCTCGCCGGACGGCAAGACCTTCTACATCGCCGACATGATGGCGCACGGCATGTGGGTGCTCGACGCCGAGAAGTTCACCGCCCCGAAACTGCTGCCCACTGGCAAGGGCTGCCACGGGCTCTACATCAGCCGCGACTCCAGACGGATGTACGTCACCAACCGGGACGAGGGATCGGTCTCCGTCTTCGACTTCGCAGCCGACAAGCTGACCGAGAAGTGGCACCTGCCCGACGGCGGCAGCCCCGACATGGGCGGAGTGTCCGCGGACGGCAAGGTGCTGTGGCTGTCCGGGCGTTACGACGCCGAGGTGTACGCGATCGACACCACCAGCGGCAAGCAGTTGGCCAGGATCCCGGTCGGCGACGGACCTCACGGGCTGGCTGTCTTCCCGCAGCCCGGCCGTTACTCGCTCGGCCACACCGGCGTCTTCCGCTGACCGCACCGCACCGTTCGCTCCGGAAAATCTGACCACGTCGGCAACGCTCGACGAAGGGCGGAACAGCGGCGCACCGCGAGGCCATGCCCTCGGCCGAGCACCGCGCCCACAAGGGCCTGAGCAGTCGGGCTGATCGGCACCCCGTGACGGCGTACCGGCCCGGGGGAGCAGCGACATATGCCGCAGTCGCGATGCCGACCGTCCTGGGAGCTTTCGGGTCCATGGAAATGCCGGAGGTCGTGGACTCGTCCACGATGGCGACAAGAGCACAGCCCTTCACGCACGTGGTACGGATCTGTGCACGTCTCTCTGGGCGGTTCGACGGACGCGACGGACGCGACGGACGGTATGGACGGTATGGACGGAAATACGGAGCACCTCGAAGACGAGACCGACAGTCCCGGGACCGCGCTGAGTCGCAGACGTTTTCTGGGAGCCGTCGCCGGGGCAGGTGCCTGCGCCGCCGGTACGGCGCTGAGCGGCTGCGACGCACCGGCGGGCGGGGATCCCGGGGCTTCGACCGGGCCGTCCGAGCGTTCCCGGCATGGCGACCCCGACTGGCGTCTGCGCGCGATGGGCCGGCCCGAGGACGTCGTCGGCTACACCGACAAGTCGAGTGTCCTGCCGGGAGAAGGGTTCGGGCTGTACGTCTCGACCACCTCCCCCGTTTTCCGCGTTTCGGCGTACCGGGTCGGCTGGTACGGCGGTGCACAGGCCAGGCTGGTCTGGCGCTCCGAAACGATGGACGGCCGGGTCCAGGCTGCGTCGCACCTGCTCTCCGCCACGCGTACGGTGCGAGCCGGATGGGAGCGGACGGCCGAGGTGCGCACCGAGGGCTGGCCGGAGGGCGCCTACCTGCTGCGGCTGGACGCTTCGAGCGGCCACCAGCGGTACGTCCCTCTGATCGTCCGCTCGGCGACCGCCAGGGGGAGGACCCTGCTGATCCATGCGCCGGCGACCTGGCAGGCGTACAACCTGTGGGGCGGCTACAGCCTTTACGAGGGCGACGACGGGTCGTACGGAATGCGTGCCCTGGCCGTCTCCTTCGCCCGGCCCTACGACAGCGACGGAGCCGAGAAGTTCCTGGTGCACGAGCGGGCCGTGGTCGTCCTCGCGGAGCGGCTGGGCATACCGCTGGCGTACACCACCGGCGTCGACATCCACCGAGACCCGGCGGTGCTGCGGGGTGTCGTGTCCGCGGTCACGCTCGGCCACGACGAATACTGGACACCCCAGCAGCGGCAGTCCATGACCCGGGCCCGCGACGCCGGAACCAATCTGGCCTTCCTCGGCGCGAACACCTGCTTTCGACGGATCAGGCTCGAGGAAGGGGACCGCACCGTGGTCTGCTACAAGACCGACCACCGCCACGATCTCCTGTATCCCCGCCACGGCGCCCTGGTGACCACCGACTTCCGCCAGGCACCCGAGCCCGACCCGGAATCGTCCTTGACGGGAGTCCTCTACGAGGGCTATCCCGTGAACGCCCCCTATGTCGTCCACAACGCCGATCACTGGCTCTTCGCGGGCACCGGAGTCAAGCGGGGTGACTCCTTCACCCATCTCGTCGGCGTCGAATACGACCGTGTCACCCCGGGATCGCTTCCGGACGCGCCGATCGAGATCGTCGCCCACTCCCCGCTGGTCTGCAACGGGAGGAGAAGCCACTCCGATTCGGCGTACTACACGATGCCGAGCGGGGCCGGGGTCTTCGCGTCCGGGACGATGCGATGGGTCGAGGGCCTGATGGCCGGGACGGGGGAGAACGGCCGCAACCACGGCATGGACGCGCGCACCGGAGCCTTCGTGACCCGTACCACCGAGAACCTGCTCCGGGCCTTCGCGGAGGGACCGGCCGCCGGGACCAGGCCGGCACCCCGTGACAACGTGCGCGAGGTCTACGGCTCGGCCTGAGACGGACGTGCATGCGCCGACCGGCCGGCCGAGCCGAAGCCGGCCCCGGTCACGCCGGGTCCCCGTCGGCCCGTCACTGCCGCACGACGGAAAGAAGCCGGAACAGCCCGTTGAAGAGCCGACGATTTCTCCTTCGACGACGACGGCGGCGGGGTTCTCCTCCGGTACGTCCGCCTCAAGGCCGACTGTGCGGTAGCCGCTGGGCCATCGATGCAGCGGTGCGACGGCTCCCCGAGTGGTCCTGCCGACGCCGTTGGCCCCACGGGCTGAGGACCTCACCCCGCCGCACGGTGCGTCCGGTCCCGTCAACAGCCAGGAGGTCCGTGTCCGGGTACCCCTTCGTCAGCCTGGAGGTACGGACAACGACCGGAGCGTCCCACTCCTGCGCAGGCCGGCCCGGAACGGTCCTGTGGTCACCCCTCTCGGGCACCGTCATCGCCGGCCCCGCCGGATCCAGTGGGCACGGCGCTGGTCGCGGCGGATTGGGGGCGCCCCCGGGGGCGGCGCATCGGGGTACGGGAGGTCACCACCGGCTGGGGAACCCGGCTCGGGAGGAGGTGCACCGGGTGGGCCGTCTGTCGGTGGGTGCAGTCCTTCCAACGAGTAGTCTGTTGTCGCGATGCTGTCCACGAGTTGCTGTTCGGTGTAGTTCTCGGAGCCGGGGACATGGGGGACGAAGCCGATGAGGACCCCCTCGTCGACGATCTCCGCATCCAGCCCCGCCACTCCGCCGATGTCCCAGAGTGCTTCGACCCCCTCATCGAGGACCACGCGGATTCCGAACTCGTAGACTCCTGCCTCCACGAGATGGGCCATCACACCACGGGCACGCAGCAGTTCCACCATGCGACGGGCACGTTCCGCATCCATATCGGGTGCACCTCCTACGCGGACGGGAACCCAGGAGGCCAGCCGGGCCCCGCCCCCGAGCAGGGGAGCAGCCGTATCGGACAAAGGGCCTGCGGCCCGGGAGACTTCTCACCGGTGGCCCCGGACGTAGTGGCCTGGAGCGGACCCGGGACAGCCACGCCCTGTCCCACCAGTCCCGCGGCCATGTCGTGGACATCGGTGATCCCGTCCGGCACGGTGAAGGCTGCTCCTGACCTGCCCCGGACAGCCGCCTGGGCCGGGGCGACCGGGCGGTCCCTGTCGCTCGCCTTCCGCTTCACGGTACTCCGCTCCGGTTCGGTCCGTGCTCCCCGCGGGGCTGTGGCCGAGGAAGGCGTCACTGCCAGGGGAACACCCGTGCGGGGGTGATGCGATCCAGGTGGTAGTACCTCGCCACACAGCGGCTGGGCCAGCCCCCGTCCAAGGGCTCCGTCATCTTGCTGATCGGTGTGGGCCGGTACGGCAGTTCCCGGGCACCACGCTCCGCCTGGGTGCGGAGCCACTGGTCCTGGCGGTCCCATTGATGTGCTCGCATCCGCATGGTGTGTTCAAGCTGGTGGAGGGAGAGAGCGGACACGACGCACACCAGGCCGCAGACGGCCGTGCCGGCCACCACCAGAGCCACGGGGTGCAGGGTACGTCGTCGCAGTCGGTGCCCCAGGAGCACGCCGATGCCGAGGAGCAGCAGGATGTAGAGGAACCGGAAGTCGTTCCACAACCGGGTGGAGGTCGCCACTGCCGGGCCGAAGACGGGATAGGCGGCGAGGGTGCAGAGGTAGCCGGAGAGCAGGAACGCGAGGATGGCGGCGTTCGTCAGCAAGAGGTGTTTCACCAACGGGGCTGTGCCGCTGCCCGCCCTCGTGGCGAGCGCGCCCAGCAGGACGCCGACCGCGACCGCCCCCGCGTACGGCCAGGTGGTGAGGAGGGTTTCGAGGATTCGGACGAAGCCCTTGGCGGCCCCAATCAGGGATTCGGGAGCGAGTAGGGACGCCATCCCCGCATCGCGACCATGCCGTCGGTTGCGTGACCCCGGAGACGTGACGAGCACCAAGGTACCGATCACCGTTCCCGCGGTTCCCACGAGACACCAGAGCCGTACGTAGCTTCGCCGGGGTCCGGGGACGATCCAGCGGCCGAGGAGCAGCACGCCGCTCAGGAGGACCAGCACGCAGACGGAGCTCTGCTCCGAGAGGGTGCCGATGAAGACGCCGGTCAGGAAGACGACGAGCAGCGCAGTGATCTTCGTCGTGCGTGATCGCGCTCGGAGCAACGGGATCACCGCCGCGCCGGCCAGCACGGGTGCCAGGGTGTGCGAGACCGAGGCCGCCGGCCAATAGAAGGTCTTGTAGGTGTTGGGGGACGCGAAGAGGAAGAGGACCGTCACCATGGACGCCACCAGGAGCGGCACCCCCCGTGGCACAGTCACGCCGGCCCGGCGCACGGCCGCGAGGGTCACGGCCCACAGGACGCCCACCACCACGAGGCCGCTGATCAGCGCGAACCACTGGTGTCCGGGAACACCGAAACGCGCGTAGGCCCAGACCAGCAGGGCATTCGCGACCCGCCCGTTGTCATGGACGTAGAACTTTTCGAGCATGCCGGTGAGACCGCCGTCGCGCACCACGGGCAAAAAGCACCACTCATCCCCACTGGGCCGGACCCAGCGCCCGAACCACATGGCCGCGGCGAGCAGCCCGAGAGGCACCAGGGAGAAAACCGCAGCCCAGTGCTGCGCCCACGGTCGTTCGGGTCGGGTGCGTTGTCTCCGGGTGGGCTCACCGGCCTTGTTCGACTGCTCGGGGTCCGTGGTTCCGGGCCCGTCGAAGACCATGCGTGGTACTGCCTTTCATCGATCGGTCGGGCAAACCGACCACCGTCCGGGGTGACGGCGGTCCTCAGGCGGCGTCGGACTCGTCCGCACGCTGTCCGAAATCGTCCGGCACCTGTCGTGCGACGCCGTCTTGGAGGTGATGGCCCACCGGGTGAGCAGGAGGACAACGGTGTGACGAGGGTTCCCGCAGCCAGGGCGGCAATATTCTTGTCCGTGCCCAAATGGTCGACGGCGAAGTGGAGCAGTCCACCGGCGGCCGAGAGGCCGGCGCCGCTGCGACAGCGGGTAACGGACGAACGCCTGCCAGGTCGGTTCGGTCCGGCAGGTGAGGCAGGTGAGACAGGTGTTGAGGAGGAACGATCCCAGCACGCTCACCGCCTGCCCAGGCGCATGGGCCGCTGGACGGGGCCCATCTGTTCAGCGACATGTACACCGCCGGACAGGCGACCGCACTGAGCCTCCGCCAACTTGAAATCGCAGGTCAAAGGGCTGGTATGAGCGTCTTCCGGGGCGCTCACGCTGGTCGTGGGCGACGGTCTGAGATGTAGATCGTTTGTCGGTGGTTGACTTCGAGATTCGTCAGAACGAGCAGGGCGCGCAGGAGGTGGGTGGCGCCGGGCGGGCTGAGTGCGTGGGCACTGCTCCCCGCCCACCGCAGCAGCCCCGCCGGCAAGAGCGCCCCGACGACCGCGGGCGCGAGCGCACGTCGATACGTCATCGTCCTTTTCCCCGCCCGCCCGCATGCGCGGGCTCCCATCGGACGCCCGCCGACACGTGCGGGCTTCCCTCCACCTGCTCAACGGGTGCATGGCAAAAGCGTCAGATGTGTCAGGCATCCAGAGCGCGGTGCACGCCGGGACCGGGTCGAGGGCGCTCCGTGTCCGGGCCCTGCGCGGCCAGGGGCAGCCCCAGCCTTCCCATGCTTTCTGCGGCGCCACCGAGCGCGGCCCTCATCCAAACACCGGCACGGCTGGTTGCGGCGCCCACCCGCTACGCCCGCGACGATGAGTTCGGTCGCTGAGCGCAGCAGGACTGTGGGGCGAGCAGCTCCGTGCGATCGCCACGCGGCTCGACAGGCCGACCGACCGCCACCATGCCGGAGCTGTTCCAGCTTCTTGATCCTATGGCTCCACGAGCCCGCCCTGTGGTCATTTGCCAGACGGGCTCCAGCCAGTCGTAGGGCTCCTGTGGTTCTTGAGGTGGGGATGCCGAGGTCGACGACGGGGCGTCGGGTGCGACGGTGGGTGTCGTCGCGCTTGGCGTCGAGGAGTCGGAGGGTGAGGTCGAGCCCTTCGATCTCACCGGCCCAGCCTTCGGCTTGGGCGCGGGCTCTGCCGGATCGGTCGGTCGGCTTCGACGGGATCGAGGACCTTGTGCCGGAACTCGGCCGGGTAACTGCGGGGCACAGAAGCCTCCCTGAATGTCCGGGCACCATCTGTCCAGCAACTGGCCTGGACCGCGAGCGGGTGGAGGAAGCCGCCGTCCGCTCGAACGGTCCATCGGCGGCGCGGTCCCCGAGGCGGCGCAGGTCCTCCTCGACGTCACCGACCGGAACGCCCCGGAGGCGCGGGAGGCAGGGGAGAGCCCGCCGCGAGGGGGAGCGCGGCGGAGCCTGAGGCACGCGCGCCCAGCCGCCGGTGGTTGTTCATGCGCACCGGGCCGAAGAAAGTGTCTCCGGTGCGCGCGAGCGCCCCGCCGGCCGGGTCACCGTCGCTTCACTCCTCCCTCGCCTCCAGCACGAACACGGGGATCTCCCGGTCCGTTTTCTCCTGGTACTCGGCGTAGGGAGGGAAAGCCGCGACGGCTCGCTCCCACCAGTCGGTCTTCTCCGCCCCGGTCACCTCGCGAGCTGTCATGTCCTGCCGCACCGGTCCGTCCCGGAGTTCGACCTGCGGATGGGCCTTGAGATTGTGGTACCAGACCGGGTGCCTGGGCGCTCCGCCCAGTGAGGCCACCACCGCATAGCGCCCCTCGTGCTCGACCCGCATCAGCGGGGACTTGCGCAGCTTGCCGCTTCTGGCGCCCCGGCTGGTCAGCAGGACTACGGGCAGGCCGGTGTCCCGCAGAGTCGTTCCCTGCGTTCCGCCGGAGTTCTCGTACAGCTCCACCTGCTCGCGCACCCACTGTGTCGGACTGGGTTCGTACTCGCCCTCGAGAGGCATGGCATCCGTCCCATCGTCGTCGCGTTCCGCGGCTGACTCGGTTTCCCGTGCACCACCGAAGCGCACGGGACGCATCCGCTCCGGGACCAGTCTCGGTCGCACCGGCGCAGGACCCCGGTCGTCACGGCGCCGTCGGCGTGTCCACGGCACCGTGATGCGCGCCCGCACCGTCGGGTGCTGTCACGTTGTTGGGTTCGCAGGTGCCTGACGGTGTGTCATGGCATGGTGGGGCCCGCGGTACGGGCCTGGGTCCAGGCCGTGGCGGGCCGGCCGACAGTGCTGGTGATCTGGCCCCGGATGGCGAAGCGGTGGCGCATCTCGGTGCGGTAGCCGGTAGCGGTCATCCGGTGGCGGCGGGGCCGGAAGCGCGGTGAGACCTGGCCGAACGCGGACGGGGATTTCTGGGTTCTGCCGACTGCGCGGAAGCCCTTCATCGGGGAACGACAACGGGAAGCGGACGTACAGCCACACGCAGGGGGAGATGACCTCGGCCGGGTACCGGTGCCCCCGGTACGGCGGCGACGCGCTCCCCACGGTGGAGTGGACCACCCTCCGCTTCCTCCGGCAACGGACTGCCACCCACCTCGAGGACCTGCGGAGTGCGCTCGCGGCCCTGCCCGCGCGCCTCGCCGCCTCCGTTGGAGACCGGTGAACCGCGGAAGGACAGACACGCAACTCGGCGTCATCGGCGCAGGGTGATCGGGATGACGCCGACGCGCACATCCGGCGCCGGTGGACACGCGAGGTGCATGTGGCGAACTCCCGGGACCCTGAGACCGGCGGCGCCGCCGTGCGGGAATTCGGGGCGCGCGGCGACCGCGGAGGACGCCGTCCGGGGCAAGGACGTCGTCATCCTGTCCGTCCCCTTCGAGCGCATCCCGGACGTGACCGTCCCCTTTCCGCCACCGTCCCCGCGGTAGCGACCGGCTTACCGCTCGATGCCCCCGGCGGGCCGGTGGACAGGGGCGCCGAAATATCCCGGGCCTCGTCAGTGTTCCCGGATACGGGCACGGTCGGCGTGCCCGCGCCGCGTACCGGTGTCTGTCCCTCCGAGAGGTCTGCTACCCGTGACTGTCCCGCTCTCCATTCTCGACCTGGCGCAGATCGGCGAGGGCGAAACCGCCGCTGACAGTTTCCAGGCCAGCGTGACCATGGCCCAGCACGCCGAGGAGTGGGGCTACCGGCGGATCTGGTACGCGGAACACCACAACATGCCGACCATCGCGTCCTCGGCGACCAGCGTGCTCATCGCGCACATCGCCGCGCATACGCGGACCATCCGCCTCGGCGCCGGCGGCATCATGCTGCCCAATCACGCACCGCTGCCGATCGCCGAACAGTTCGGAACCCTGGCGACGCTGCATCCCGGCCGCATCGACCTGGGCCTGGGCCGGGCGCCGGGCAGCGACCAGCAGACGATGCGTGCGCTGCGCCGAGACCCCGGGTCGGCGGACACCTTCCCGCAGGACGTGCTGGAGCTGCAGGGCTACCTGGCAGGTGAGTCCCGCATCCCAGGTGTCGACGCCACACCGGGCAAGGGCACCGACGTGCCGTTGTACATTCTCGGTTCGTCCCTGTTCGGTGCGAAGCTCGCCGCCGTACTCGGGCTTCCGTACTCCTTCGCCTCCCACTTCGCCCCGGACGCACTGCGGGACGCCGTCGCCCTCTACCGGCGCGAATTCCAGCCGTCGGCGCAACTGGACAAGCCGTACGTCATCGCCGGCGTCAACGTCATCGCGGCGGACACGACGGAAGACGCCCAGGAACATCTCCACGCCACGAAGCGCCACCGCGTGACCCAGATGCTCGGGCGAGGCGGCCGGACGTTCACGCCGGAGGAGGCGGACATGATCCTCGAGACCCCCGCCGGACAGCAGGTTCTGCACATGTTCCAGTACACCGCCGTCGGCAACCCCGCCGAGGTCAGGGATTACCTGGACCGCTTCACCGAGCTCGCCCAGGCGGACGAGCTGATCATCGTGTCCTCGGCCATCGACAGGAAGGCATGGCTGAGGTCGCTGGAGTTGCTGGCGGAAATCAGCGGACAGGCATCCGCCTGACGGGCCGGGGGGAGGCTGTCGAAAAACAACTCCTCGGTTCCGGGCACGGGTTCATCGGCCCAGCGTGTGGTCGGCGATGGCGGCGAGTCGGTCGGCCGTGGTCACGGTGATGGCGCCGGCGGGAATGGTGCGGTCGAGGAGCTGAAGGACTCGGGTGGCCTCGCGGACGGCGCCCCGATCGGCGCCCCGGAGGTTCCCAGGAGTGCCGCGAGTGGCGGTTGGGGAACATCCCAGCGGGTCTGCGGGTCTGCGGGGCTTGAGGACGCCGAAGTTTCCCCGACCCACGGCAGGGGCAACGAGTCAGACGCGAGCCTGACACCTGGACCTGCGCTTGCCGGTGACCTCATCCGCGCTGGTCGGAGTGGGTGTGGGGGTGTACGGGGTGTCGAGCGCGGTCGGTCGGGTCTGCGCCGTCGCGCGGCTGTCGACCGACGCGACAGGATGACCAACCGTGCTGCTGCGACCGGCCCACCTGGGCAGGGCGAACGCGTTCGCCCTGCTGCGCCTGCTGCCGATGAGCGATCGGGACACGGACGTGGAGCTCCTCACCCTGCGCCACCGGCTGTCGGTGCCGGAGCGCCAACTCGGTGAGGAGAAGGTGGGGTTCAGCCCGAGCGACCGGGCGTTCCCGGTGGCGCTGCCGTACCGGCTGCCGGGCCGGACGGATGACGTTCTCGGCAAGGACGACGTTGCTGGCCGAGGTGGTCGTCGGGGCAGCACTTCCCGCCTCCGGCAGGGAGGCGGGCAGGGGGCAGGACGGGGTCAGGACGGTGCCAGAGCCGCGGAGTCGGCGGTGTGATCGGCGAGTGCGGCGGTCAGGGCGCGATCGCTTCCGGCGGTCGCGACGAGACTGAGCCCGACGGGGCCGGCCGGGCTCTGCACTCCGGGCAGGGTCAGGACCGGCAGGCCCGCCACGCTTGCAGCGCAGATCAGCTGCACGGTCGCGGTACGCAGTGCCATGCCGGTGACGGCCGGGCCGGGCGGGGGAGCCGCCGTCGGGGCCGCCGGCTGTACGAGCGCGGTTCCGGGCGGGATCAGTTCGGCGAGTGTGCTCCGTGCCTGGCTCACGGTGTCCCGGGCCCACGCGAGGTATTCGGCCGGCATGCCCTCGCCCGCAGCGATGGCGTCTGCGACGAGGGGCGAGACGGCCTCGCGGTGCGCCTGCAGCCAGCTGCCGTGCAGCTGCCACATCTCCACGGCCTGGAGGACACCCAGCGCCTCCGCCCACTCCTCGAGATGTGCGGCGCAGGTGCTGCTCCTCGGCTGCAGCGGGACGGCCAGCCGGTCCGCCCACGCGTGGGCCGCGTCGTGCAGCGGCAGACGCAGTGCCGGGTCCACCAGGTCGAACAGGTCCGTGGCCAGGAGCAGCCGTTTGATCGGCTGAGCGGGTCGCCGCGGAAGGAGCACGTCGGACACCCGGCTGAGCAGTTGCGGTGTTCGGGTGATCCAGCTCACGGTGTCGAACGAGGGTGCGAGACCGATCTGGCCGGTGTCCGGGACCAGACCGTGTGACGGCCGCAGGCTGTACAGCCCGCAGTAGGAGGTCGGCACCCGCACCGAGCCCGCCGTGTCGGTGCCCAGACCGATGTCGGCCAGCCCCAGGGCGACGGCGCTGGCCGAGCCGCTCGAGGACCCTCCGGGGACCCGCCCGGGCGCCGCGGGATTCGGTGGCATCCCGTAGTGCGTGTTGAGCCCGGACAGGCCGTAGGCCAGCTCGTCGGTCCGTGCGATACCGGTGACGTCCGCCCCTGCCTGCAGCAGGGCCTGGACGGCCGCGGCGTGGGCGGACTCGATCGGCGCCTCGCGCAGCCATGCCGGATTTCCCGCCCCGATCGCATGGCCGGCGACGGCGAAGAGGTCCTTCACCGCTACCCGGGAGCCGGACAACACGCCCCCCGTGGGCGCCGCGACCAGCGGATCACCGACAACACGCCAGACCGACGGGTCGATCTCCCCTGGAGCCGGGACGTCATCGCGGGGAGCGCTTGTGGTTCCACCGCTGTCGTGGCGTGGCGGGACCAGGAGCGGCACGTCGGCAACGGCAGGACCCGGCTGCTGGGCAGGCATGAGTGACCTCTACGTGATCGGGAGGCAAGTACGTACAACAGTTTGTACAGGATGGCCCCCGCCTGCGGCTCTTGCCGGTCGGGTCCAGGCTCATCAGCGCCACCACGCGAATCCCGCCCCGACCCGCCCCACCTCGCCCGCCCCTGCCGGTTCCGTCCCCCGACCGGCCCCGTCGCCGCTCCGCCCGGTGTGCCGGGGAGCGGGCCGCACAGACGTATCACTCGCTCGATCGGGCTAACCCCGGGCCCGGAAGGATCACCGGGGCCGCCCGCACTCATACGCTCCACGAGTGACTCGTACGAACGCCTTGAACACCGGCCGCGACGACTTCCTCAGCTGGGCGACGGGGGAGAGAGGCGTCGCACTGCCGGTGCGCCTCACGGACGCTGTGCTGACGATGCTCGCGCTGCGCGGAGCGGACCGCAGGGCGGGTGTGCCGGAGCCGACCCCCGGCCTGCTGCGGCAGGTGCTGCACGAGGACCTGCCGCAGCTGCTGTGCGCCGGCGACGACGAGCTGGACGCCCTGCCCGGCGTCCTCGGCACCCTCGCCGACCGGGTCCGGGCAGCGGGCCGGCTCAACGCCAAGCGTCACGCGCGCCTGCTCGCCGCCGCCGAGGACGCCGTGCCCGGCTTCCGCCGCGCCATGGCGGACCCGGCGAACCTGACCTGGCACCGCTGGTACGCGTCGCTGCTGACCGCCGACGGGGTCGACCCGGACGACCCCGCCGCCGTGGGGGCCTGGCTCGACGCCCACGAGAACACACCGCACGCCGACCGGCCGGTCCCGCCCGAGCCGCTGCACCGTTCCGACCTCGCGGAACGGACGTTCGCCGTGCGGATCCGTCTCGGCGAGGCGCTGCTCGCCGCGTTCGCCCGCGACACCCGCGAGGCATCACCGGCGGGCCCGCTGCTGCCCACACCGCCGCTGGACGACCGACGCCCCGACGACGCGCTCAGCAGTGAACTGGAGCGCATCGCCGATGCGTTGACCGACCGGTGGACCGCTGCGGGACTCGCCGAGGCGTTCGCCGCCCGGCACGCCGCACTCGCCCCCGCCCCGGAGACGATGCCGCACGTCACGCTCGCCGACCGCATGCTCGACGAACACCTCGACTACTACGGCGACGCGTCCGTCCCGCTGCCGCCCCCGCTGGCCGTCCCGTCGCCCGACGAGATCCGGGACCTGCTGCACGCCGCCCCGCTCCCCGCGGCGCTCGCGGCCGGGACCTTCGACGACGAGCTGCGCGACGTCGCGGAACGCTGCGGCCTGCCCGGCCCCGCCACCGCCGTGTGGGCCGAGGGCACCCCGCAGGAGCTGCTCGAGCTGGCCGCCGACGTCCTGGCCGCCCAGGCCGAACGGCTGCCGCCGGTCACCGGCCCGCAGGAGGCGTACTCGTTCGACGCGGCGCACCTCCTCTACTCGCTGTACGAACGCGGCAGCACCCCCGACTCGGTCGCCCGCAAGATCGCCGACGCGAAGTCCGACGGTCTGCCGCCCGAACTGGAGGACGCTCCGACGCCCGTGTCGCGCAACGCCCCCGACGCCTACGCGCTCCCGTCGCCCGAGGAGCTGTCCGCACTCCTCGGGCTGCCCGCCGTCACGGACGCCGACCGCGCCGAACTCGACGCCCCCGCAGGCGGACTGGCATCGCTCGTGGACCAACTGGCCGCCACCGGCTGCGTCTTCCGTACCGGCGACACCTACGGGCTCACCCCGCTCGGCGCCGCCGTCATGCGCCACGTACTCACCGCCGGCCATGTGGCCGCCCCCGACCAGGAAACCGTGGCGGAGTGGAACGCGGCCGAGACCGTGGCCGCCACCCGCCAGTGGCCCACCCGGATCGCCGCCGCCACGCTTGCCGCGTGGGCCGCGCACCGCGGTGGAACGGACGAGGCATGGGGCGAACTGCTCGACGCCGTCTCCGCGGCCAAGGCCGACGAGGCCGACGCCGCCCGCACGTCCGAGTACTTCGCCCGCCTCGATGTCGCGGCGATCCCCGACACGGTGCTGCGCGCCGCGCTCACCGACCCGGTGACCGGGGCCGCCGCCCGCGGGCTGCTGCTGGCCCGGGGGGAGTCCGTCCCCGAGGACACGGTCCCCCTCACCGCCCGCGCCACGGTGCTCGTCGAAGAGCTGGACCAGCGCTGGACCGACGACATGCTCGGCCATATGAAGCGCCGGCACGCCACGGACGAGACGGTCACCCCGGCCGCGGCCGACACCCCGCCGACGACCCTGCTCCCCGCCTTCGACACGGCCGCCGCCGCCTGGCCCGGCGGCGCCGCAGCCCTCGTCGACGCCCTGGCCGAGGCGGACCCGGGCACGTCGCTGCGCATCCTGGACACCCTGCACGCCCACCACCCGGACCGCACGGTGGCAGACGCGGCGGCCCACGCGAAGAAGACAGCGCAGCGGGCATCGAGCAGCCGGCGGTCGAACGAGCGAACCTGAAACCCCGCCAACCTGTTCTGACCAGCTGATCACCCCCCGGGCAACGGGGGGGGGGACCTCAGGCGGGGCCGCCGCTCCGGCACGATTGCCCGAACGGTGCGGTAACAGCTGTTACCATGCGGGTATGGCAAAGACACAACTGGGTGCCCGTGTGGACGAGGACGTCGCGGAACTCGCCAAGAAACGCGCCGCCGACCTGGGACTGAGCATCGGCGACTACCTCGCCCGGCTGGTACAGGACGACACCAGCGGCCTGCGCGCCCGCGCGGTGGACGCCGCCGCCCGCTTCCTGACCGAACACCAGGCACTCTTCGACGAAGCCGAAGACGCCCGGCACACGTCTCAGGGAGCGCGCGCGGCCTGATGGATCCGTACATCGACGTTCCCTGGGTCCTGCAGGTCGCCGAGGCCGCCGGGGTCAACGATCCGGCCCCCGACGACTACGGCGTCCCGGTCTCGGCGGTCGCCCGCCACCGGGCCGAGCTGTTCGAGCAGGCCGTCTACGACGGCCCTTACGCCAAGGCCGCCGCTCTGGTGCACACGCTGGGCCGGTGCCGCTGGCTGGAGCGCTCCAACCTGGCCGTCGCCGCCGCCACCGGCGTCATGTACCTCGAGGCCGCCGGGATCACCGTCAAGCCCGCCCGCGCGGACGCCGTCGCCCTCAAGGACCTGCTCCTGGACCCGGCCTGCACCGCCGGGAAGATCGCTGCTCTGCTGCGGACCTGGCCCACCACCACCTGATGTCCTGTGCCGTTCGGAAACCCGTCGCCGCTGATCAGGCGGCGTGCCTGTACTCGTTCGTGTGACCGGTCGGGTGCGCGGTCGCACCGGCGATGTGCGGGAAGTCGCATGCGGTGAGGCTCCCGGATGTCCGAGGCCCGGCGTGACCGCGAGATCCGCCTTCACTCGGTCGCGGAGTTCGCGCGGAGGAGGTACGTGCGCGATGGCGGGGCGGTGTTCACCGCGGGGGAGCGCGCGCACTGCCGCTCCCGCGCCGACCCGGACGCGTCCCTGTCGGGGCTGCTGTCGGCCACGGATGCCTTCGTCAAGGCCCTCAGCTCGATGGGAGGGGCACCGCGGTGTACCTTCTTGGAGATCGAGATCGAGATCGAGATCGACCGCGGCCCCGTCGGCCAGCCCCGGCTGCGGCCGCCTGCCCGGGCACTCCCGTGTCCGGCCTCGGCCTGCGCGTCGTGGACGGTCGGGCCGCGTCTGCGCCGACGCGGAGACGGGCCGTGTACAGCGGCGCGGCAGCACCCTGTTCGACGGCTACGACGTGCCACCGACCACCGCACCACCCGGTTCGACACCGGCAACCTGGGCCGGCTGGACGCGGGTCTGCTCCCCCTCGGCGGCCGGCGCTTTGACCGGGTCTCCGCCAACGGCACGAACGTCTTCGCCGCCGACGTGGAACAGGCCGCGGGGGCCGAGGCGGGGGTCGCCGAGTGCGTGGTCCTGCCGTACGGCGCCTCGTTCGCCGTCGTGGTCGTGGCGGAACGGGGCCTGAGCGTCGGCACCGCACGCCTCGCCGCCCGGATCGCCGCGGACTTCGCCGTCGCCCCCGAGACCGTCGTCGAGGTCCCGCACAGCGCCGTCGTCCGCACGGCGAGCGGCAAACCGGCCCGCACGCACATGACGGCCCGGCTCGCAGAAGGGGGCCTGCTCCCGCAGCCGGCGACCGCAGCGGTGGTTCCCCGGCCGAACGCGCGTCAGGGGCGGCCCCGCGGGGCCGTCTCCTCGTCCGCGCGGGCCGGCCCGGGCGGCGTCCCGTCGCCGAACGGCCGGCCGCCCAGCTCCTCGCGGTGATGCGGGGTCGACCAGCCGGACAGATCGGGGCCGAGGGGCACGATGCCGGTCGGGTTGATGCCGGTGTGCACCTGGTAGTAGTGCCGTTTGATGTGGTCGAAGTCGACGGTGTCGCCGAAGCCTGGCGTCTGGTAGAGATCGCGGACGTACGCCCACAGCACCCGGTTCTCCGTCAGCTTCCAGCGGTTGCACTTGAAGTGGCCGTGATAGACGGCGTCGAACCGCACCAGCGTGGTGAACAGCCGGATGTCCGCCTCCGTGATCGTGTCGCCGACGAGGTACCGCTGCCCCGCCAGCCGCCGTGCCAGGAGTTCGAGCCGCCGGAACACGTCCGCGCACGCCCCCTCGTACTCCTGCTGACCGGTGGCGAAGCCCGCCCGGTACACCCCGTTGTTCACATCGTCGAACACCTCCGCCATCACCGTGTCGATCTCGTCGCGCCGCTTCTCGGGATACAGGTCGGGCGCGCCCGCGCGGTGCAGCGCCGTCCACTCGGTGGCGAGGTCGAGAGTGATCTGCTGGTAGTCGTTGGTGACCAGCTGTCCGCCGGCCACCTCCACGATCGCGGGGACACTCACCCCGCCCGGGTAGTCCGTCTCCCGCCGGTCGTACGCCTCGCTCAGGTACCGGATGCCGAGGACCGGATCACGGCCGTCCGGGTCCAGGGTGAAGCGCCAGCTGCGGTGGTCCTGGATCGGGTCGGCGACGGCCAGGGAGAGAGCGTCCTCCAGACCGAGCAGCCGCCGGGACACCAGCGCCCGGCTCGCCCACGGGCAGGCCCGGCTGACGACGAGCCGGTAGCGCCCGGCCTCCACCGGCCACCCGTCCCTGCCGTCCGCGGTGATCCGGTCCGCGAAGTGGGCCCTCGACCGCTTGAACGCCTTTCGGCCGTAGGCGCTGTTGTCGCCGTCCCCCTCGTCGCGGCTCATGATGTCCTCCTCCTGGTCGCTTCGAACCTCGGTGACTGACTCGTTCCCCGTTTTCGACGGTCGGCACGATGTGACCGGGGCCGACCGGGACGACCGGCCGAGCGGAGCTCACGGTCGGACCGTGGGCCGGCAGGCGCCGCCGTCCCCGTACGGAACTCGGGACAGCTCACCCTTCCGCCGCTCGCCGTAGGTCCTCGTGCCCGGTGGCGGGAACCATTCGGCCGAACGGCTCGTCACTGACCACGACCGCCGCCCATGGCGGCGGGGACACCGTGAACGAAGCGACGACGGGGGATTTCATGAAGCGCGGATCTGTGGCGAGAGCGGGCCTGACGGCCGTGGCGGTGGTGGCGATGCTGACGGTCAGCGGCTGCCGGGAGGAGTACACGGGCCTCCCCGATCCCGACGCTCCCCCGAGCGGTCAGGTGTCCCAGCCCGCGTCGCCGACGCCTTCGGCGGAGCAAGGCGGTCCGCGGACCCTGGTGGACGCCCCCCGGGCGGGCGGCCTGGACAAGCTGGGGGGAGACCGGGCCCTGACGGACACCCCGGTCGACCCGGGCGAGATGCGGGACGGCATGACGCTGGTCATCGGCAACTACGGGGACCCGGGCGGGCAGGGCGCGCCGGTGCTGTTCGAGGGCGTCGACCACGTACCCGAGGACCCCGGCAAGCGCCGGGAGCACCTGTTCCGGGGCATGATCGAGTACATCCAGTGGGACCCGGAGCTGGGGCAGCCCGAGGCGCAGCCGGTGGAGCCCGGGCCCCTCGGCGGCTCGGTGGAGTGCCTGATCGCCTCGCTGAGCGAGCAGGGCAATGTCATCTGCGGGTGGGCCGACGAGGGCACGGCGGCCGTCGCGCTCTTCGAGGACAGCACGCTCGCCGACGCGGGAAAGCTCTTCGTCGAGATGCGCGGGGACCTGGAGCGCTGACCGACCGACGAGCGGGAACAAGGCCGTAGCGTAGGTCCGGCCGGCGGGCCGGACACCCGGTCCCGGGAACCGCAGGAGTTCCCGGAGTTCCCGGGACCGTGTGACCGCATCGGGGCTCCACGGCCTCCTCGACGCCCCGGCCGAAGCCGGCACCCTCGGGGTCCGGCTCGGGGTGACGTTCCTTGCCGCGTCACCCCTCCGGTCAGCGCAGGGTCGGTACGGTGCCGCACTCCGCCCATGCGACGTCGACCCCGCGGAGATCTCCGCCCCACTCCTCGGAGATCTCCGCGAGCCGGGCGGCGTCGGGCGGGGTGCGGCCGAGGCCGATCGCGTACCGTGCGACCGCCGGCCCGGCCTCGAACGGGCGGGGCCAGGCGTACGCATCCCCCGCTCCGGCGTCCTCCAGAGCGGCGAGCAGCGCTCGCAGGCGCCCCCGGACGCGCCCCAGAGTCTCCTCGAACTCCTCCGCGGGGCCCGGGCGTACGGTCAGGATCGCCCAGGCCGCGTGCCGCCGGTGCAGGGAGGGCGGCGACACCAGCTCGGGCCAGGGGTCCGTGCCCGCATCCGCTGCCGTTTCCAGGATGGTCCAGGCGCGGTAGAGCTCATCGGTCAGCAGGTCCCGGAAGCAGGCGCCGACCTGTGCGGTGCAGTTGCGGACGGGAGCGGTGGGCGTCATGAGGGCCACGGGCGTGTGCGGTCCCGTTCCGGTGGAGGTGAGGCCGACCGGGTCCCGCCAGTCCCAGGCGGCCCAGGTGCCGAAGAAGTGGCGGAGCAGGTCCGAAGCGGCCGGGTCCGTGGCCTCGCACGTCGTACGGGCCGCCAGCACCGACCAGGCCAGGCCCGGCAGTCCACCGAAGGGAGCCGAGTCGAGGCCACGGGCCCAGGCCCACGCCTTCACCTGCCTGGCGAGCCGGGCGAAAGCGGCGTGGCGGTCGCCCACCGCGGCCCGTACGGCGTCCGCGTCGCTCACCGCACTCAGGGCGATCGCCGCCCCCTCGCCCAACTCGGCGCGGCGGCCCACCGCTTCGCCGGGGTCGAGCGCTCCGGTGGCGACGACGACCAGGTCGACGTCCAGATCACCGGTGCGCAGCCGCAGACCCGGCACCCGGGCGCCGGTCACCTGCCGCACCCGGCCGGTGTCCGGCAGCGCGGCGGTCACCCGTGCCCGGACGCCGGCCGGATCGGGGCTGCCCGGCAGTGCCGCGACCAGGTCCAGGTCCGCTCCGGCCAGGGCGCAGCCCATGCGCCGTGAGCCGACGAGGTGGACGACCCCGTCACCCAGCGCCGCGGAGATGCGCTGCGCCGTCCTGCGCGCCAGGGCGGCCCGGGCCTCGCTCTCCGCGGTCGGCTCGGTGGTGGCGGGTGCGGGGGCAGCGGGGCCGGTGGCGGTGAAGCCCGTGGCAGCGGGTCCGGGGGTTTCGGGCAGCCACCGTACGTCGCCCGTTCCGAGGGCGATCGTGGCGCGTGGACGCATCGGTTCGTCGCCCCGGCGGGAGAGCAGGACCAGCTCCTCGACCCGTGCCGCCGGCATGCCGTCGAGCCGGGCGGCGGATGCGGCGGCGAGGCGCTGCGGATCCTTCGTCCGGCCCAGGGTGAGATGGGGGGTGAAGCCCTCGGCGCGCCCGCGGCAGCGCGGAAAGCGCTCCTCCAGAGTGCGGCGCAGTCCTGCCCACGGTGCTTCGCCGGCCGCCGCCGGGTCGAGCCAGACGGTGGCGTCGTCCCGGTGCCCGAAGGTGTGCACCCCGTCCAGCCGGGCGGTGAAGGCCGCCGTGCCGGCCGCCGCTTCGGACAGCAGCAAGGCGGCTTGCTCGAAGTCGGACTCCGGCACGAAACCGAAGAGCAGATTGACGTGCGGCGGCCAGCGGTGGAACTGCGGATCGTGCTCCCGGCGGATGTCCTGGAGGACCGGCCACAGCTCCTGGGGAGGCATCCACGCCAGCGCGGTGCGGGCCGTCGGCCGGGCGTCGAGGACGCCCGTGGGCTCCGTACCGTTCAGCTGGAGGTCCGCCTCCACGCCGTAGTGGTCCGAGACGTAGAGCCCGTCCGTGGTGGGCGCGTCGCCCCGCAGGGACACCCCGGTCGTCCGCAGCCGTTCCGTGCGCAGGAAGATCCGGTCCAGCCGGGAGGCCCGGCCGGACAGCGAGGACACCGCGGCCAGCGGATTGACGCCCGGGTCGAACGTGGGCGTCCGGTCGCCGGGCCCGTGGACCTCCGTCCAGGCGTCCCGCAGCCCGAGCGCGGCGGCCGGTCCGTCGCCGCCGTCGTTGAAGTCACCGACCAGGACCAGATCGCCGTCCACGCCGCCGAGTCCCTCGGCGAGCCGGCCCAGTTCGGCCTGCCGCCGGGCCGGGCCGCCGGGGGAGTGGTCACTGCTCAGATGGGTCGTGGCCACCACCAGCGGACCGGAGCCGGTCTCCACGGTGAGGGCGGTGACGGCCTTGTGCGGTCCGAGTGCGTGCCGCCCCGCCTCCCGTACGGGCAGCCGGCTGAGCAGCAGCAGCCCGCTGTCCTCGACGTCCTTCCCTCCCGGGGCGGTGCCCAGGGTGTAACCGGCGCGGACCCAGGGCGCCCGCAGCAACAGGGCGAACAGAGCGGCTTCGACCTCCTGGAGCGCGATGACGTCCGCGTCGGCCTCCTCCAGGGCCGAGAGCAGCAGGGGGCGGCGCCGGGCGGTGTCGATGCGGTCGCTGTCGTACCGGTCCCACAGCGTGTTCCAGGTGAGGACGCGCAGACTCCCCGCGCCCGGTACGGGTGTCCGGGGTGCGCCGTCCACGGGTCGCCATCCCTCCGCCGGTTCCCACGCGTGGGGCGTCCCGGCGGTGAAGAAGGGCGCTCGCAGCAGGCGCGGGCTGCGCACCCGGCCGGCGTCCGAGGTGTCGATGCGGTCCACACCGGTGGTGCGGTCCCAGACCAGCTCGCCGTCCGCCTCGACGAACAGCACCCGGTGCCAGGGGATGTCGCCGCCGGGTACGAACGAGGGCAGCGGGACCCGCGCGGGGGCGGCACCGCGCTGGATGATCCCCAGCACGAACCGGGCCGGATCGAACCGCGGGTCCCAGCGAACCCGGTGGTAGATCTCGTCGCTCGTACGCATCACGTCTCTCCTCCGTCCACGGTGCCGTCCAACGTGCCTGCGGTGTCGTCGACGGTTCCGCCCGCTCCGAGGTACCAGGTGCGGTGGGCCTCAGCAGGGTAGGGCGGGGTGAACCGGTGCAGCTGCGAGGCGAGCACCGCGGGCGGCACCGGGTGGGCGCGCCCCTTGTTGCGCCGTACCAATTCTTCCTCGTCGACCAGCGCGACCACGTGGGTGACCAGGGCGTCGCGGCGCCGTGCCACCTTGTGCACCAGGGAACGCTGGTGCCGGTTGAGGGACGTGGCGTCCCACACCACGGTCCCGCCGCCGGCCAGCGCCGAGTCGAGCCGGTCCAGTCCCTCCCGCAGCACCTCCCCGTTGGCCCGCTGGTCGCCCCGGGAGCCCCGGGCCCGGCGCAGATCGTCGAGGGAGACGTACGAGCGGGTCCGGGGGAGACCTTCGGCGAAGGTGCTCTTCCCGCTGCCCGACGGCCCGACGAGATGGATCAGCCGGGGAAACGCCCCGGAACGCCACCGCCAGCTCGCCGCCACCGCCTCGTCGACGGTGGAGATCCGCCCCTGGGCGAACGCGTCCCGCGCCTGTGCCCAGCACCGGTCGGCGGCGGTGGAGCCGAGGCCGGCGAGTGCGTCCCGCAGCCCGGCCCGCAGCGGCTCCAGCGGCGATTCGCCGAGCAGCCCGGCCTCCTCGGCGTACAACGCGGACCATTCGACCTGTTCGCGGGCCTCGGCGGTGTGCGCGACCGCCCCCGCGACCGCGTGCAGCACCCCCAGGTCGGCGGCGAGAGCGAAGCGCGCCAGACCGGTCCGGCGGTCGCCGTCCGGGTACGGGCGCCGAAGCCTCGGGGACAGCCCGACCAGGTCTGCGACGCGGCGGGCGCCCGGCATGCCCAGCGGCCCCGCGAGGCGGGGCCCGAGCCACGCCCGGCGCGTGCCGTGGAGCATCGCGGCCAGGACACCCTCCAGCCGTGCGTCCCCGGACCGGCCCAGCGCGTCCAGTCCCGCGGACACCTCGGCGGCGGCGGCCTCGGCGGCGGCCGGATCCTCAGGGGCGACGCCCAGCGCGGCCGACAGGGACGGCACGTCGGCGGCCGCCCCCGAACGCACCGCCCACAGCGCGGCGTCCGGGCCCAGAACGTTCTCCACGACAGCGGCGTGCATCCAGTGCGTACCGGTGCGGACGTGTCTCGCGCGCACCCACTTGGCCACCCGCTGCCCGAACTCCTGCCGGCCGAACCCCTCGGCGGTGCGTACGACGTAGCCCTCCTGGCGCACGGTGTCCAGCCGCAGCGCGCGCAGCGCACGCTCGTCGAAGACACCCCGCCACAGCACCCGCGGCACCGGAACCCCCAGCCGCCGCAGGAACCGGACCGTCCGGTCCCAGTCCAGGCAGCGGTCGCCGCCGTCCCAGACCGAGAACCCGTAGAACCAACTCTCCAGGCCCCCGTAGGCGATCGAGTGCCGCGCGAAGAGGTTCTCGCCGCACACCCGCCAGCCGCTCGGGATCTTCGCGCCGATCCGTCCCTGCAGGCTCTTCACCCAGGCCCGCGAGGGATGGTGCGCGGAATCCAGCGACCGGGCGTGCAGCCCGTCGGCGTAGAGGGTGGTGTTCTCCCCGTCGAGTTTCTCGGTGACCACGACCTCGCGGCCGCGCAGCCCGGACAGATCACCGGCTCGTACGTCGTCCGACGTCGCCCCCGGAGACCACGGGAGATGAGGCGTACGGGGGTAGTGCACACGCATGATCCGCTTTTCGTGACGATGTCGGGTCCGGTCACTGTAGGAGCGTGAGAAGAGCAGATCCACCGAATAACCGCCGGCCGGTGGGGCACCCCCGTGCGAACAGGTGACGTGTACATGCCAATGCATTGCGCATGCGCGACGGTGGGCGACTCGGGACGGCTCAGCGCAGCACATCCGCCCAGTTCGCGGGGACGCGGCCCACCGGGCCGGGCGCCGGCTGGTCCGCCGGGTGGCTCACCGGCGGTGCGAGTTCGGGGCCGGTCTCGTACAGCTCGTTCGTGTCGTAGTTCCAGAACCAGCCCTCGCCCGGCTCGTAGCTGCGGATCACCGGGTGCCCGGTGGCCCGGTGGTGGGCGGTGGCGTGCTTGCCGGCGGAGTCGTCGCAGCAGCCGATGTGGCCGCACTGCGCGCAGCGCCGCAGATGGAACCACCAGCCGCCCGCCGCGTCGCACTCGACGCAGCCGGTGCCGCTGGGTGGGACGCGGGGGTCGATTCCGGTGTCGCTGGTCATGCCTGCTCCTGGGATGTCGTACGGCCCTCGGACGTGAGCGGCGGCCCGTCGGACGAGGCGGAGGAGAGTGCCGTTCCGTCGGGTTCGACGGCGGTCAGGGGCAGCAGTACCCGGAAACGGGTGTCGCCGGGCACCGACTCCACGCCGATGCCGCCGTGGTGCTTGTCGACGACGATCCGCCGGGAGATGTCCAGCCCCAGACCGGTGCCCCGGCCGACCGGCTTGGTGGTGAAGAACGGGTCGAAGACGCGGTCGAGGATCTCCGGCGGCACGCCGGGCCCGGTGTCCCGGAACTCGACGAGAAGCCGGCCGTCGTGGAGCGCGGTGCGCACGGTCAGCGTGCCGTCGCCGCCCGCGCCGTCCATCGCGCAGAGCGCGTTGTCGATCAGGTTGGTCCACACCTGGTTCAGTTCCGCCGGGTAGGCGGGGATCCGCGGCAGCGTACGGTCGTACTCCTTGACGATCCTGATCCGCGGCCCGATCTTGCCGGACAGCATCAGCAGCGTGCTGTCGAGGAGTTCGTGCACGTCGGCGACCTGGTAGGGGGCGCGGTCCAGCTGGGAGTACTGCTTGGCGGCGTCCACCAGAGCGGAGACCCGGGTGGTGGAGTCCGCGATCTCGTCCATGAGCAGCTCGGTCTCCACCGTGTAGTTGAGCCAGCCCACGGCGCCCGGCAGGATCTCCTGCCCGACGGCCGCCGCGACCTGCTCCAGCCAGTCCACGTCGAGCCCGGCCTGTACGAAGGTCGGCGCGATCTGCGGGCCCTGCTCGACGCCGTGGTCCTCCAGCCAGTCGGTGAGGGTGTCCTCGCGGTCGGACGCCTCCAGCGGGGCGAGCGCCGGTGCCTTGGCGACCCGCTCGGCGGTACGTTGCTGGATGTCGATGAGATTCACCAACTGGTCTTTGGGGAAAGGGCTTTCGGCGATGAGGGCGAGCTTGTGCCGCATCCTGGCCACCCGCTCCCGCAGCGTCGCGGTGGCCCGGACGGCCGCCGCCGCCGGGTTGTTGAGTTCATGGGTGAGCCCGGCGGACAACGACCCGAGCGCCAGCAGCCGCTCCCGCTGCCCCACGGCCGCCTGGGTGCTCTTCGTCCCGAAGAACAGCCCCTCCAGCAGATGCACCGCCATCGGGAACCACTCGCGCATGATGTCCGCGAACGTCCCGGCGGGCAGCACGAAGAACCGCGTCGGCTCCGTGACACGCATCGAGTTGTTGTAGACCTGCCGCACCCGGTCCCCGAGGTACGCCTGCATGGCGCCCGAATAGACCCCGCGCTGCGAGGACCGGACGACCTCCACGTCGTCGCCGCCGACCCGGCGGGAGAGCACCACCGTGCCCTCCAGCAGCACGTAGAAGCAGGCGGCCGGCTCGCCCTCGGTGTAGACCGGACCGGGGTCGAACCGCTCCGTCCGCCCCTCGCGGCACAGCCGGCCCAGCTGCTCGTCCGACAGCTTCTCGAACAGGAACAGCGAGCCGATCTCCTTCGGGCTGCACGGCGTCGGCCGGCCGCTCACGACTGCTCCAGATACCGGTGGACGAGCATCACGGCCATGGCTCCCTCTCCTACGGCGGACGCGACCCGCTTGGCGGACTCCGCGCGCGCGTCACCCGCGACGAACACGCCGGGCACATTGGTCTCCAGGTGGTACGGCGGCCGGTCCAGCTCCCAGCCGGAGGGCGGACGCCCGTCGGGCGTGAGGTCGGGCCCGGCCAGGATGAACCCGCGCCCGTCCCTCAGCACCGTGCCGTCCAG
Organism: Streptomyces sp. GDS52; assembly: GCF_052246875.1. Taxonomy (NCBI): domain Bacteria; kingdom Bacillati; phylum Actinomycetota; class Actinomycetes; order Kitasatosporales; family Streptomycetaceae; genus Streptomyces; species Streptomyces sp. GDS52. Next base: position 40,251 of record NZ_CM125966.1, on the reverse strand, counting down.
CCAGTCGGTGAGCGGGGCCGCGCCGATGAACACGAACATCCACTGGGTGTCGACCAGCTCGCTCCGCCCGCTCGCCGTGTCGCGCAGGGTCAGCTTCTCCAGGTGGCCGGAGCCGTGCGCGGCCTCCACCACGGTGCCCGTGCGCACCGAGACGTTGGGGGTCTCCTCGATCTGCTGGACCAGGTAGTACGACATCGACGCCGACAGGGAGGGGCCCCGCACCAGCAGGGTCACCGACTTGGCGTCCCGTGCCAGGTACATCGCCGTCTGCCCCGCCGAGTTGGCGCCGCCCACGATGTAGACGTCCTGGCCCCGGCAGGACGGTGCCTCGGTCAGAGCCGAACCGTAGAACACCCCGCAGCCGGTCAGGTCCCGCGCGCCGGCCGCGGGCAGCTGCCGGTAGGACACCCCGGTCGCCAGGATCACGCTGTGCGCGGCGACCGCCGAGCCGTCCGAGAACCGTACGGTCCGGGCCGCGCCGCCCACCTCCAGGCCCGTCACCTCGCGCGCGGTGAGGATCTCGGCGCCGAACCTCGCCGCCTGCCGGCGGGCCCGGTCGGTCAGCTGGGCGCCGGAGACGCCGTCCGGGAAGCCCAGGTAGTTCTCGATCCGGGAACTCTGCCCGGCCTGTCCGCCGGTCGCCGAGCGCTCCACGAGCACCGTCCGCAGCCCCTCCGAGGCCCCGTACACGGCGGCGCCGAGCCCGGCCGGGCCGCCGCCCACCACGACGAGGTCGTAGAAGTCGGCCGCCGGTGTCGTCGCCAGCCCCACGTGGGCCGCGAGCTGCGGTGCCTCCGGCTCCAGCAGGGGCGTGCCGTCCGGGGTGACCACCAGCGGCAGCCGCTGCCCGTCCTGCCCGGCGGCGGCCAGCAGCCGCCTGCCCTCGGGCTCGTCGGAGGAGTACCAGCGGTAGGGCACCTGGTTGCGGGCCAGGAACTCCCGCACCCGGGACGACCGCGCCGACCAGCGGTGCCCGACCACCTTGGTGCTGGGCACCGGCCGGTAGTCACTGCGTCGCCAGGCCTGCAGCAGGTCGTCCAGGACCGGATAGAGCTTCTCCTCGGGCGGGTCCCAGGGCTTGAGGAGGTAGTGGTCCAGGTCGACGACGTTGATCGCGTCGATCGCCGCGCCGGTGTCCGCGTACGCGGTCAGCAGGACCCGCCGCGCGCCCGGGTACACGTCCAGGGCCTGTTCGAGGAACTCGATGCCGTTCATCCGCGGCATGCGGTAGTCGGCCAGGATGACGGCGACGAGGTCGCCGCGCAGTTTCAGCTCGCGCAGCGCGTCCAGCGCGGACTCGCCGGACTCCGCGCGCACGATCCGGTACGAGGCGCCGTAGCGCCGCCGTAGGTCCCGGGCGACGGCGCGGGAGACCCCCGGGTCGTCGTCCACGGTCATGAGGACGGTTCGTGTCGGCTCCGCGGCCTGTGCCATGGGTCTGTCACCCCGCCTGGTCGGACAGGCGGCCCGGTGCGCCCTTGCGGCACCGCGCCGGCTCCCGCCCATCGTATGTTCGATCGTCCCGGTTTGTCCGGGCGTGCGGAGGGCTGTCGTTCCGGCCGCCCGCTTCCGTGGTCACCCGGTGGGGAAGGCCGGACCGAGAACGGCTCGCCCCGCAGGGCGGCAGACGGCATGACGCGGCCGATCACGGCAGGGGTGGACGGACCGGAGGAGAGCCTCGCCGCGCCGACGCGGGCGGGACGGGAGGCCGCGCCGCGGGCCGCCGCTGTGCCTGGCGCACGCCCGGCGCTTCGAGGCGCACGACGCCTTCGACGCGGGCGACCGGGACACCCGGCGGCAGTGGGCGCGCGACGGCCTCGCGACGGCCGCCCGGACCGCCACCGGACGCCACCCCGGTCTGACGGTGACCACCGACGTGGTGGAGGACGGCGTCGTGCCGGCTTCCTGAGCGACCGGCGCGCGGTGGCAGTCCATGCCGGCCTCGCGCTGATGTGGCCGGTCCCCGACCGAAGGCTCGAGCGGACCATGGCCCACAGCGGGAAGGCGCGCCCTTCACGCGCCGACTCGAGCCCGATCCACGGAACTTGAGCATGGCTCGCCGCAACCGCGCCCCCGGGCGGCTCGGATGCCGTCGGCCCGTCAAGGGGTGTCACCGGTTGCGGCCGTCCGTCCAACGAACGCGTGTACGGGAAAACCGGTCGACGGCGGCAGGAGGCCGCCGCCCCCGTCGAAACGGTTGTCGCCGCGCACACCCCGGGCGACGATGTCCCCAGCGCATCGCCCTGCGGGAGGCCACGTTGACCGATCCCTGGGTAGCCCTGGAACCGGGGGCCGACCCTGCCGAGCGCGTACGTGTGCTGCACCGGGCGCACGAGACCTTCACCGAGGCCGGCGCGGTGCCGCCCCCGGTGCGCGGTGTGGTCGCCGACTCGTGGCGGCGCTCGGCACGCGCCGGCGTCCACCCGGACGGCACCGCCGACGTCGAACTGACGGACGGTGACCTCGGGACCTGCCGCGCCGAGCACCCGCTGGCTCATGTGATGCCGCTGTTCCGGGAGTTGATGGGCACGTTCGCCTCCGACGGCCGGCATCTGCTGGCGGTGTGCGACGCGCACGGCAGACTGCTGTGGGTCGAGGGGCACACGTCGACGCTGCGCCAGGCGGGGCGGATGAACTTCGTGCCCGGCGCGCGGTGGGCGGAAAGCGCGGTCGGGACGAACGCGCCGGGCACGGCGGTCGCCGTGGACCGTCCGGTCCAGGTGTTCGCGGCCGAGCACTTCGTGCGGCGCGTGCAGCCGTGGACGTGCGCGGCGGCCCCCGTGCACGACCCGCACACGGGGCGGCTGCTCGGTGCCGTGGACATCACCGGCGGGGACGGTCTCGCGCACCCGCACAGCCTGGGCTTCGTACAGGCCGTGGCACGCGCGGCGGAATCCCAGCTGGCGCTGCTCGCCCCGAGGCGCCCGGACGAAGGCGGGCCCGCACTGGTGACACTGGGCCGCGACCAGGCCGTGCTGACGGCAGGTGGCCGCAGTATCCGGCTCAGCCGCCGGCACAGCGAGATCCTCGTCCTGCTGGCCCGGCGCCCCGACGGCCTGACCGGCGACGAACTGCTGTGCGCCCTGTACGAGGACGAGTCGGTGACACCGGTGACGCTGCGCGCGGAGCTCGCCCGGCTGCGTCAGGTGCTCGGCCCGGGACTGCTCGGCTCGCGCCCCTACCGGCTCACGGCACCCCTGGAGTCGGACATCGCCGCCGTCGAACGTCGGCTGGCGGCCGGCGCGGTCACCACCGCCCTGGCCACCTATGCGGGCCCCCTGCTGCCCGCCTCCCAGGCACCGGCGGTCGTACGGCTCAGGCGCCGCCTCGCCGACGGACTGCGCGCGGCACTGATCGCCCGCTCGGACGCCGACCTGCTGGCCGACTGGGCCCACGCGCCGTGGGGCGAAGAGGACCTGGACGTGTGGCGGGCACTGGTCACGGCCCGGCCGACGGCATCGAACCTGGCCCGTCTGGCCTCACTCGAATCGGAGTTGGCGGCCCTGGACGGCTGGGTCCGCTGCGAGGACCGGTAGCGCCGCTGCCCGTCCGCAACGTGGATGCAACGTCCGCGTCCTTACGCTCCGGCGCAGAGCTGCCCGACGGCGGGCGGCCCTGCTGAAGGAGGCCAGTTCCGCATGACTCGTTACGCGGCGCCCGGAAGCGAGGGCGCGATCGTCTCCTACCAGCCCCGCTACGACCACTTCATCGGAGGGGAGTACGTACCCCCGGTCAGGGGGCAGTACTTCGAGAACCCGAGTCCGGTGAACGGGCAGCCGTTCACCGAGGTGGCGCGCGGTACGGCGGAGGACGTCGAGGCGGCACTCGACGCGGCCCACGCGGCCGCGCCCGGCTGGGGGCGCAGGCCGGCGGCCGAACGGTCCGACATCCTGCTGAAGATCGCCGACCGCATGGAGGCCGGCCTGGAGTCACTCGCGGTCGCGGAGAGCTGGGAGAACGGCAAGCCCGTACGGGAGACCCTGGCGGCCGACATCCCGCTGGCCATCGACCACTTCCGCTACTTCGCCGGCGCCGTGCGCGCCCAGGAGGGCTCGCTCAGCGAGGTCGACGACGACACGGTCGCCTATCACTTCCACGAGCCGCTGGGCGTCGTCGCCCAGATCATCCCGTGGAACTTCCCCATCCTGATGGCGACATGGAAGCTCGCACCCGCCCTCGCCGCGGGCAACGCGGTCGTCCTCAAGCCCGCCGAACAGACTCCGGTCTCCATCCACTACTGGCTGAGCCTTGTCTCCGACCTGCTGCCGCCGGGGGTACTGAACATCGTCAACGGCTTCGGCCCGGAAGCCGGAAAGCCGCTCGCCTCCAGTCCGCGGGTGGCGAAGATCGCCTTCACCGGCGAGACGTCCACCGGACGGCTGATCATGCAGTACGCGGCCGAGAACCTGAAGCCGGTCACGCTGGAACTGGGCGGCAAGTCACCGAACATCTTCTTCGACGACGTGTGGGAGAAGGACGACGAGCTGCGCGACAAGGCCCTCGAAGGGTTCACGATGTTCGCGCTGAACCAGGGAGAGGTGTGCACCTGCCCCTCCCGCGGGCTGATCCAGCGCGGCAACTACCCCGACTTCCTGGCCGCGGCCGTCGCCCGCACCGAACTGATCAGGCCCGGACACCCGCTCGACACCGACACGATGATCGGCGCACAGGCGTCCGGCGAGCAGCTGGCCAAGATCCTCTCCTACATCGACATCGGCCGACAGGAGGGCGCCAAGGTCCTCACGGGCGGTGAACGCGCCGAGTACGACGGTGACTTGAAGGGCGGCTACTACGTGCAGCCGACCATCTTCGAGGGCGACAACCGGATGCGTGTCTTCCAGGAGGAGATCTTCGGCCCCGTCGTCTCGGTGGCCTCGTTCGACGACTTCGACGACGCGATCAAGATCGCCAACGACACCTCGTACGGTCTCGGCGCGGGCGTGTGGACCCGCGACATCAACACGGCCTACCGCGCCGGCCGCGCCATCCAGGCGGGCCGCGTCTGGACGAACTGCTACCACGCCTACCCCGCGCACGCGGCGTTCGGCGGCTACAAGCAGTCCGGGATCGGCCGGGAGACGCACAAGATGATGCTGGACCACTACCAGCAGACGAAGAACCTCCTCGTGTCGTACTCGCCGAAGAAGCTCGGCTTCTTCTAGCCGCGGCGGAAGGGCGCCTGAACTCGGTCGGAAGCCCGGCAGGCGCCCTTCTCGACGGGGCGGGGAATCACCGGCAGGGGCTGAGCCCGGTCTCGGTGCCGGCCCTGGCCCCCGCAAAGCCTGGTGATGGCCGATGGCGTGCTCCACTACTCTCGACCTGAGCCCTCCACGGGCCCCGAAGCGGGGGAGGACGGTGTGACTCCGCTCCCCCTCCTGAAGGACAGGGGGCTTCCAACCCAAAGGTTGCGGTCCAGCCCGAACCGGTCCCTTGCGGGACACCAGAAACGTACATCAGGGATTCGATTCCCCCACCAGCTGAAGCCGGTGGTTTCCTCGAAAGAGGTCCGATGGAGCCATGGGAACTCCGTCGTGCGGTCGAGGCAGGACGGGCGACCGCTTCGGAGGCAGGTCTCCAGGCCGACGACGTGGTCGTCATCAGCAACTCGGACCGCGTCGTGCTGCGTCTGGTCCCATGCGGTGTTCTGGCTCGGGTCGCGCCTCTGGGGCATCTGGCTGCTTCCGAGTTCGAAGTGGAGGTCGCCCGCCGTCTCGCCGACGTCGACGCTCCGGTGGCTGAGCTCGAGCCCCGGGTCGATCCCCGAGTCTTCGTGCGTGATGCCTTCGCCATCTCGCTCTGGACCTCCTACGAACCTGTGGGAACAGAGATCGCGCCGGCCGACTACGCAGACGCGCTCATGCGGCACCATGCCGCCCTGCGCCGGATCGACCTGGCCGCACCGCATTTCACCGAACGAGTCGCCGGCGCGCTGAGAGAGGTGAGCGACCGGGAGCAGTCCCCCGAGCTGCCCGGTCCCGACCGGGAACTCCTCAGCGCCACACTCGGTGGACTCGGCACCGCGATCAGCGTCGAGAGGGACGGCGACCAGCTGCTGCACGGCGAGCCGCATCCGGGAAACCTCCTCGACACGAGGAGAGGGCCGCTTTTCGTGGACCTCGCCACGTGCTGTCGCGGGCCGGTCGAGTTCGACCTCGCCCATGCGCCCGAAGAAGTGGGAAAGCACTATGCCGGAGCCGACCAGGGCCTGATGCACCGGTGCCGCGCCCTGGGCTGGGCGATGTTCTCGGCCTGGCGCTGGCGCCGGGACGACCGGATGCCCGACCGGGACCGCTGGAGAGCGGAGGGGCTCGACCAGGTTCGTGCTGCACTCGATCGCTGCGGACCGGGCTGAACCCGAGGCAGCGGGACTGCCGGGACTGCCGGGTCCACGGACGAGTGGGGCCGGATGGCCGGCGGGCCCACGAGGGCAAGACCGGTCCCGCCCGGCTCAGATCATGGCGGCCTGTTCGGCCTCGGCCCGGGACTGGGCGAGGCGGGCGGATGCCGTGCGGACACGGCGAGTGCACCACTGCGGGGGAACCCGGGTGCAGGGCGGTGTGTCCGGGCCGGAAGCCGCCGTTCGGATCGCCCGAGGAGTCCCTTCAGGTGACGGCCGGACACCTCATGGGCCAGGCAGCCGCCGCAGGGGTACGACGTCTCGGAAGAGGACGAACCAGAACCCCGCGAGGAGCTTGGTGATGTACGCAGCGGTCCGGCGGTACGAAGGGGTGACCGACCCGGCAGAGGCGGGACGCCTCGTGAACGAGGGCTTCGTGCCGCTCATGCGCCAGGTCTCCGGCTTCGTGGCCTACTACTGGGTCGACGCCGGGGACGGAGTGATGGTCTCGACCAGTGTCTTCCTGGACCGGGCCGGTGCCGAGGAATCGATCTCGAGGGCGGCGGACTTCGTGCGGGACAACCTCGCCTCCCTGCTCCCGAACCCTCCCCAGGTCACGGCCGGAGAGGTGCTGGCTTCCGCGTAGCAGCGTGCGGACCGGTCTCCCGGGCTCCCCGTGGCTGCGAGTGAGGAGCGGACGCGACCTAACACCGGGAAGCCATGGCCCGAGCCCACTCACGAAGCCCCACCCCCGCCGCCGACCCTGCGGTACGGCTGTTTGGCCCCGGCGCGGAGGGATCGGCGCGACAGCCCTCGTCGACCACGTCGTGCTCCGCCTCAGCCGCTTCCGGGACGCGCTTCCCGGCGGACCGGCGGCCACCCTCGAGCGTGCCACCGACGGCCGGCTGCCGCCCGCGGTCGCCCGCCGCACTCGGCCGGGCTCGTCGTACAGGGCCATCCCTCCAATGGGCGTATGGGGCACGAAAACCGAATCACCGCCTTCGGGTGTTCTCACGGCCGTGTGGACCACTGGCCGCCGTGGTGCCCCCACCACCTGATGACCTCGCTTCCAGCGGCGGCTTCACCCTGCTGCCAGGTCAACAGGCAAGCCACTGCCGCAGGTTGGAAAGGGCTCACGGCCGACGGTGCTGTGTTGCGGTCCTCCGTGCCCGGTGCGACGGTGCTCGAAGGGGAATGCCGAGAGCCTGACAAGGGACAGCCCTGCAGGTGACGGCATCACGCGTCGATACACGGCTGAACCGTGCCCCGCCGACCTCGGCACCCGGCACTCCGTGCATCGGCGCGCGTCCACGAACCGGGGGGAAACACACAGAAAGCAGGAAACCCAATGGCGAACGGCCCCATGGACAGGCACGCCTTCGGCGAGCAGCCCAACCGGCCCAACGGCTCCGTCATGGGCCAGGGCTCGGAGTACACCGGCCGGTACGTGGTTCTGCTCGACCCGAGCGACCAGGAGAGCGGAATCAACGCACTGCGTGCCTCCGCCGACATAGCGTCCGTCGAGCGCGTTCGAGGCGCCGAGGCCGGGAACGTGGCCGAACTCCTCGAGCGCCCCGACGTCTCGGTGCTCTTCGAGGATCTCGCCGCAGCCGTCGTCGAGGTGCGGCCCGAGCAGCGCCACGCGCTGGTGACCACGGCCGAGGCGGAGCCCTCGATCATCGCGGCGGAACCGGAGCGCATGGTCTACGCGTTGCCGATCACCGCCCCGCAGCAGGCGCCCACCGAGTTCTTCCCGGCCTTCCGCAGCGACGAGGACGTGGTCGCCCGCCACACCAGGACCGAGATCGCCGCCGCCCAGGGCCCGGCCTCGGACGAGCAGAGCTTCACCTGGGGCCTGCAGGCGATCCGGGCCAACCTGACCAACCTGACCGGACGCGGTGTGAAGATCGCCGTCCTGGACACCGGAGTGGACACCGACCACCCGGACTTCGCCGGCCGCATCGAGGCGACGGAATCCTTCGTGCCCGGCGAGACCGTCGAGGACGGCCACGGCCACGGCACGCACTGCATCGGCACCGCCGCCGGTCCGGCCAACCCCCGGCAGGGCCCCCGCTACGGCGTGGCCCCCGAGGCCCAGATCCTCGCGGGAAAGGTGCTCAGCAACGCGGGCAGCGGCAGTGACGGCCAGATCCTGGCGGGCATGGCCTGGGCCGTCTCCCGCGGCGCGCGGGTGATCTCCATGTCGCTCGGCGCACGGGTCCGACCGGGTGAGCTCTTCCCGCAGACCTACGAGATCCTGGCCCAGCGCGCGCTGGAGCGCGGGACGGTGATCGTCGCCGCCGCGGGCAACGACAGCCGCCGGCCCCAGGACATCCAGCCCGTCGGCCGGCCCGCCAACTGCCCCTCCATCCTCGCGGTGGCCGCGCTCGACAAGGCGATCGAGCCGTCGTTCTTCTCCAACGCCGGCATCAACGGCCAGGGCGGCGAGATCAACATCGCCGCGCCCGGCAGGGACGTGCACTCGGCCGCCCCCGGCGGCGGGTACCAGCAGATGAGCGGCACCAGCATGGCCACGCCGCACGTGGCGGGTGCCATCGCCCTGCTCGCCCAGGCGACCCCCAACGCTTCCGCGGCCGAACTCATGGCCGGCCTGAAGTCCGGCGCGTTCCCGCTGACACAGCCCCTCAGGGACGTCGGCGCGGGTCTGCTCCAGGCCCCGTGAGCGAGTCGTCCCGATCCGCGCCGGTCGGGGTCGTCCTCGCGGTCGACCCCGACCGGTTCGCGGAAGTCGTCGAGGCCCTGCGGCGGGCCGGGCTGACGGTCACGGGCGAGCAGCCGGTCCTCGGCACGCTCTCCGGCACCGTCGCGGCGGACCGGATCCCGGCCCTGGAGGCGGTGGACGGCGTCGAGTCCGTCGACCGGGAGCGCACCGTCCGGCTTCCCCCGCCCGATTCCCCGCTCCAGTGACGTTCTCGGAGCGTCCACCGAGCGGGGTCACGCCGGACGGGTCGACGGAGGTGTCTCCTCAGGGCCGGCGCTCGCCCGGCGCCTCCGCGCAGGTGACCTCGTCACGCGGGGTGTAGTGCGTGTGGAACGGCTCCCGCCGCACTTCCCGGCCGTTGTCGCGGAAGATCCGCTGCACGGTGACGTCGAAGCCCTCGAGCGGGGTCTGCGGCACGCACTTCTCGACGGTGCTCACCTTCTTCGCCGGCTGCCGCACGTTGGTGCGCGGCCCCTTGACCGACGTGATCTCGTCGTACTTCTTCGTGCCGAGGAAGCTGACGGTCACCGAGGTGTCGGTGGACTCGGCCTGGATGTAGACGGCCTTGCCGGAGTCGTTGGCGAACCTCAGATCGAGGCTGCCCCAGGCGACCGTCGCCTCCCGGCCCTCGGGATAGCGCTCGATGTAGAAGGAGTGGGCGCCGTACTCGACGGGCTTGACCCCGGCGAAGAACATCGCGTTGAAGACGGTCGTGGCCACGGCGGAGACCCCGCCGCCGGCCGCTTCGACGTACTGGCCGTCGAGGATCATGATGCCGTCGACGAAGCCGTTGGCCCGGGTGCGCTCGCCGACGGTCCGGTTGAAGCTCCAGGTCTCGTCCGGCATGACGACGGAGCCGTCGATGAGTTCCGCGGCCCGGCCGATGTTCGTCGTGCGGTAGGCGGCCGGCTCGAAGGTGACGGTGAAGGAGGACATCTTCTCCGTCAGTCCCAGGCGTGCCGCGCTCTCGCGGGTGATCTCCGGCTGGATCTGCTCTGTGGCCACCTCGCCGGTGCGGCCGTCGCCCGACTCGGTGAGCAGGGGCAGGACGGCCTTGCCCAGGGCCTTGTCGGTTACCTGCACGGCGGGTCGGGCCTCGGAGGTCACCACGACCTTCTCGCCCTGGAGCCCCAGCCGGGCGTTCTGGGGTGTGGTGGGAAGGCCGTTCAGGGCGCCGGCCACCGCGGGGGCGGCGCGCAGGCCCTCGCTGTCGAGCTCCGGTGTGAGCCTGCCGGTGTCGTCCGGCCGCATCGTCAGGTGCTCGCCCAGCACGGCCGGGGTGATCGTGAACCGCTTGTCGCCCGCGGTGAGCGTGACCGGTGCCGACATCGCCGGCTGCGCGAACGCGCGCACCGCCCGCCGTACCTCCTCCGCGGTGACCTTCGGCCTGGTCTCGCGTGCGGGCAGCACCGTGACCGAGTCCGCCGCGCCGCGCAGGAAGGGGGCACGCAGGGCACCGGTCGCGGCGTCCACGTCCAGCGCGTACCCGGTGCGCGGGGTGATCTGCTCGACACGGCCCTCGTCGAAGGAGACGGCACCGTCGCGGGCCTGCTGGTCGAGCGTTTTCGCCAGCTTCCCGAGGGTGGCACGGGCTTTGTCCTCGTCGATCCGCACGACCGGCTCGATGTCACCACCGCCCGAGCGGAACAGCCCGCCGATCACGCTGACCGGATCGGCGCCGGTGGACGCCGCCCGGTCGACGGTCTCCCGGATGCCGAAGGCGATCCCCGCCTGCCGCGGATCGACCGTGCCCTTGCGGTCGCCGACCTGCACCGCCAGGTGCCGCGAGCCGTCCGCCGCCAGGTGCCGCTCCAGCTTCCGGGTGGCTTCCTCGCGGGTCAGACCCCCGATGTCCAGGCCGCGCACCGTGGTACCCGCCTCGATCTCACCGCCGGTGAGCAGCAGCCCGGCGAGATACAGGCCGCCGATGCCGACGGCCAGCGCGCCGCCCGCCAGGGCGACGGGCGGGAGCGGGGCTTTGCGGGGGGAAGGGGGTATTCGGGGGTGCATGGGTCTCCTGGGCGATCGATGTGGCGTACATCCAATGTTGCGGCGTTGTGCGTGCAAACAGTCGGTCAAGCTACGAACAACCGGACACCAAAGGGTATATCCCGGGTCGCGTCGGGTGTCCCCGGCCGGTTGCCCGGGTTTCGGCGTCGGCGACCTCGGATGTGCGCAGGGCGACGGCGCGGGGGCACCCGATAAGGGAAGGTTCACACAAGGGAAGGACCGCGCAAGGGAAGGTCCGTCAGGAACCGCGGAGCCCGAGCCCGCGCGATCGGGCCGTGGCGCGCCTGGGGCGTCACAGCAGTCCGCCCAGCGGCAGGACCCGCTCGGTGAGCTGTCCGCGCAGCCGTCCTCCGGTGGTGTCGGCTTCGGCGAGCCAGTCGGCGGCGATCAGCAGTTCGACGTGCCCGGTGATCTCCTCGGGCGGCAGGGCGCAGAACGCGGCGGCCCTGTCCAGATGCAGTCCGCCGTCCTCGGCATGCCCGAGGCGGCCGTCGGGGCGGGTGTGGGCGGCGCTGTACAGGGCGAGGAGCCGGGTGGCGGCGCCCAGTTTCTTCTTGCGGACCTTCCGGTCGCCCACGGCTTTCTGGGCCCAACCGGAGATCTTCGAGCGGGTGGTCTTGCCGAAGACGAACGGGCGGGGCTGTTCGGGCAGCAGTGTGGGGACGGTGACCGCGGTGGGGTTCTCGGGCCGGGAGGCCAGGACCTCGGCGACGGTACCGGGCAGGCGCAGCCAGTCGGCGGCGACCAACTGTTCCAGCACTCGCTCGGCATCGCCCTGCAACCAGGCGGTGAGGTCCTGTCCGGTGATGTTCCCGGTGCCGGCGCGCGCGGCCCGCAGGGTGAGCAGAAGCACCGCGAGGTGCACCTCGGCCTCGGGGTGCGGGGCGTGGTCTTGGACATGGCCCAGCACGGTACGGGCGTGCACCGCCTGTTGCCGGGTCAGCAGCCGTTCCACCACCGGGCCGTCGGTGGGCCCGCCGCCCCGGTTCCCGTGCATCTCGAGGGTGGTCTGCGCCGCCTTGCGGGCCCGGTGCGCCTCATGGCGCAGGGTTCCGTCGCCGGTGACATCGGCCCACAGGGCGAACGCACGGGCCTTGCGCTCGTGGAGTTCGGCAAGGACGACGAGGTCGGGCTCGGGGCACTGCTGATAGGCGCGGAACGCGTCCCCGAGCTCGATGAGTTCCACACGCAGTACGTCGGGCTGAAGGTCGTGCGGCACGGTCCGCTGCGCGATCTTCCCCCACCGCTTCACCGGCCGGGGCACTTCCCTCGGTGAGGCGGTGCGGGCACCGGGCGCCGCGGCGGATCCGGCGGCCGGGGGAGAAGCGTCGGCGGGAGCGGGAACGGGAGCAGGAGCAGGAGGGGGCAGGGGGGAGGGGGCGTGGTCGGAGAAGACCGCTGCCACATTTCCGCCGGCCGGTTCCCGGCCCGTCTCCGGCTTTCCCGCCTCGTCCCGTCCTGCTTCGGCCGGGGCCAGGGCGGGGCGAGGCGACGGGGCGGTGTCCAGGACCCGGCAGTCGGGAATGGCGGCCGCGCAGCGCGCGCACGTTTCCGCGATGCGCCACAGCCGTCCGGCGCGGTTCGCGTGCACCATCAGGACCACCGGGCCCCCGCACCGCGCCGTCCCCTCCGGTGGTCGCGCCCCGTCACGCCTGCCGGTGAGGACGTCGGAGGTGTGCCACGCGCAGTCGGCGGCGCGACAACCGCACCATGCCCCGCCGCGCGGCCCGCCGTCCGCCCGGATGCGGGCCAGATGCATGTTGACGTGTTCGACCGCGGCCTTGCGCCCCGCGGGAGTGCTGGAAAAGTGCTGGTCGGCACAGGCGGGTCGGGAGCAGGAGAGCCGGACCGTGCCGGCGGAGGGGCGGCCGTGGGGGTCCAGGCGCACCGCCCACACCCTCCCCGTGACGTGCTCCTGCTGCGTACCGGCTTCCACCGTCATGTGCGTACTCCCCGTGTCGCCTGATCCGTTGCCCGGGCGGTCCCCATCATCGGGGAAACGGGCCGACGGGTCGCTGCGAAACGGAAATTTCACCCGGGAGTGCCCTGGTGACGGCGTGGGTGACGCTGGGGCACACCGCGTCGCCGCGCCGGACTTTGGTGCGGGAGCCGTCGCTGCGTGTCCGGTCGGGTGCCGCTGGGCGGCACCCGACCGGACGACCGGAGCGGAATCACTTCCGGGGCGTGGCTCCGCGCTCCTTCAGCAAGGCGGTCATCAGCTCCACCTCCGACTGCTGGCCCTCGACCATGCTCTGCGCCAGCTTCTGCTCGGTGTCCACCTCGCACTGCGAGACACAGGCGCGGGCCATGTCGACGCCGCTGATGTGATGGTCGATCATGAGCTGGAGGTAGAGGATCTCCGCCTGATCGTCCTCGAGCTCACCGAGCCGGCCGAGTTCCGCGGCCGTGGCCATGCCCGGCATCAGGGACCCGCCCTTCGACCCGTGGTCCTCGTGGCCACCGTGCATCCACGTCATGTACCCGTCGGGCGAGATCTTCGGGAGCTCCCACAGATCGAGCCAGCCGAGCATCATGCCGCGCTGGTTGGCCTGAGTCTGCGCGATGTCGTACGCGAGACGCCGGATGTCCTCGTCGGCCGTACGGTCACGGACGATGTACGACATCTCCACCGCCTGCTGGTGGTGGACGGCCATGTCGCGAGCGAACCCCGCATCGGCGGAGTCCGCGGCCGGAACACCGACCGTCTGCTCGTTCTCCCCGCTCACCACGACCAGGACCGACAGGGCCACGACTACGGCGACGAGGGCCGCCGCGCCCACGGTCAGCCAGCGGGCGAGACCGGGCCGCGGGCCGTGTCCCTCTTCCGGAGCCGTGGCTCGTTCCGTCACGACCGTCCCGGTCATGACGCCATCAGGCCGCCCGAGCAGGCGGCACCCGGCTCAGGGGTCTGGGGCCCTTGGACGTACTTGGTGAAGAACTGGTCGATCCGCGGGTCCGATGCCTTGTCCACGGTGAGCTGGCGCCCCCAGGCCGACAGCGTGATCGCCCCGGACTGGTCCGTGACCGGGCTCATCAGGCTGTACGGGGTCCTGGAGACCTTGTCCCCGAGGGTCTCGATGTCGGCGTCGGCGGCCTTGTCGTTGTAGGTGACCCAGACCGCGCCGTGCTCGAGGGAGTGGACGGCGTTCTCGTTCGGTATCGCCTCGGTGTAGACGGTGCCCTCGCAGGTCATCCACGCCTGGCTGTGGTCACCGCCGACCGGTGGGCTCATCGCGTACTTCACGGTGCCCTGGACGTGGTTGCGGGTGAGCTCCTTCGCCTCCCAGGTCTTCTCGCCCCGTACGGGCTTCTTCGCCTCGGCCGCCTGCTGCTCGCTCTTCTCGTTGGCGCTGTCGAGGGCGTACCCGCCCCACCCGACCAGCCCCGCGACGATGACCGTGCTGAGCGTGATGGTGATGACGCGGCGACGACGCTCCCGCGCCTTCTCGACGCGACGCAACTCTTCGACGCGGGCCTTGCGGGCAGCCGCGGCTTCCTTCTTGCTGGTCTTGCTCATGGCTGAATGAGTCCTTCTCCCGCCGTTCGGCGGTGGGTGCGGGGGTGATGGACGGATGCCGCTCGGCACCTGCGCGAACGTGAGCGCGGGGCGCGGCAGGGCACCGTCAGGTCCGTTGCACCTGGAGGACGTGGAGGTCGGGAGCACCGTGCTCCGGCGGAGGCTGCGCGAGGACCGCGGGGTACCGCTCGGGACACGGGAAGCCCGGCACGCGGGTCAGGGCCAGGGGCGGAGTCTGCGCGGGCGCGCCGCGCACGGCCGGTACGTCGTGGGCGACAGGGGAACAGCAGGGATCGCCGGGGGAGCAGTCGCCCTGCCGGACGAGGGGCATGACGGGGTGCTCGGCCGGGGACCCCGCCGCCACCGCCCTGCTCGCGGACAGGGCGGTCGGGGTGGTGGCGCCGCCCTCGGCGCCACTGTGCCCCGCGTACCCCAGGCACATCACCAGGGCGGCGAGCAGGACGGCGAGGGCAGGGCAGAGGACCGCGGTGCGGACAGTCCGCCGCGGGCTGTGTCCTCTGACTTGCGCCGGCCGCGCACAGCTCCTCATCACGAGTGATGTTAAGCGGTCCCCGCGGGGGCCTGGAGGCCGGTCCTGGACCGCCGGTGATCATGCCCGCCCGTGCGGACCGGCCGGACCGGAGCGGACGGGGGCGCGGGACGCCTCGTGGTGCGCACGGTCGGCGTCGCGGCCGCTCCCGAGGTGTGCGGGCCGTGTGCGAGGTACTCGCGAGGCGTGTGCGCAGAGTTCCCACCCGCCTCGAAAATACCCCCCAGGGTACCTGTGTTACTGTCGATGACATACCCCCGGGGGTAGTCTTTCACTGAAAGGGAGTGCCTCGTGTTCTTCATCGACACGATCGAGGTGAAAGGGCTCGGCAACCGCGGTCATCTGGCGGGAGGCGAGCGGACGGCGGTGGTGGTCGACCCGCCGCGCGACATCGACCGGGTGATCGCGGCGGCCGTGCGGCGCGGAGTGCGGATCTCGCACGTCGTCGAGACGCACCTGCACAACGACTACGTCACCGGTGGCCAGGAGCTGGCCCGGATCACGGGCGCCGCCTATCTCGTGCCCGCCGGGGCCCGGGTCGCCTTCGCGCGGGTACCGGTGCACGACGGCGACCGCGCGGACATCGACGCCGCCGCCGGTCTGACCCTGCGCGCCCTGGCCACGCCCGGCCACACCCCGCACCACACCTCCTACGTGCTGGAGGAGAACGGCACGGCACGCGCGGTTTTCACCGGCGGTTCGCTGCTGATCGGTACCGTCGGGCGCCCGGACCTGGTGGAGCCGCGACTGACCGAGCACCTGGCCCGGGCGCAGCACGCCTCCGCGCGCCGGCTCGCCGCCGAGCTGCCCGAGGAGACGGCGGTGCTCCCCACGCACGGCTTCGGCAGCTTCTGCTCGTCCACCCAGGCCGAGGGCGACAGCACGACGATCGGCAAGGAGAAGGCGTCCAACGCGGCCCTCACCCGGGACGTGGACACCTTCGTCGCCGACCTGCTGGCCGGTCTGGACGACATCCCCGCCTACTACGCGCACATGGGGCCGGTCAACGCCACGGGCCCCGCGCCCGTCGACCTGACCCGGCCCGCCCTCGCCGGCGCCGAGGAGATCGCCGCCCGGCTGGCGGCGGGGGAGTGGGTGGTGGACCTGCGCAACCGCGTCGCCTTCGCCGACGGGCACGTCTCCGGCTCGTTCAACTTCGAGGCCGAAGGGCAGCTTGCCACCTATCTGGCCTGGCTGATCCCCTGGGGCAAGCCCGTCACCCTGCTCGCCGAGTCGTCCGAGCAGCTCGCCGCCGCCCAGCGCGAGCTGGCCCGCGTGGGCATCGACCGCCCGGCCGCCGCGGCCACCGGGGGACCGGCCGACTGGGTGCGCGAGGGCGAGGAGCCGGCCTCCTTCCCGCGGGCGACCTTCGCCGACCTCGCCGGCCGGCACCCCGCGGAGGGCCTCGTCGTCCTGGACGTCCGGCGTGATGCGGAGCGGGCGGGCGGACACGTCCGGGGCTCGGTGCACATTCCGATCCACACCCTGCACAGGCGCCTCGACGAGGTCCCCGAGGGTGAGGTGTGGGTGCACTGCGCGGGCGGTATGCGGGCCGCCGTCGCCGCCTCCCTGCTGGATGCCGCGGGGCGTGACGTCGTCGCCGTGGACGACCCCTTCGACGAGGCCGGGCGGGCCGGACTCACCGTCCGCGAGGGCTGACGGCAGCCGACGACCGCGACGGCACGGACGCCGCAGCGGGCCGAGCCGGCCCTTCACACCGGCTCGGAAGACACAGGAGCAGGAAATCGACATGAGCATCTTCCGGCGCGGCAGCAGCGGCCCGGACCGCGTGACCGTGCGGCAGGCGGAGCGCGCCCCCCGGGCCCACGCTCCCCGAGCCGTCCACCCGCCGCCGTCCGCGCCGTCCGCGCTGGCCACCCCGGCCGCCCGGGCCGCGGCGGGGCCGCCGGTGACGGATCCGCACGGCGCGAACGGTGCCCTCACATGAGCGGTCTCGTCCTCGCCCTGGCGGCCGGGGCCGTGATCGGCCTGGCACTCGGTGCGCTCGGCGGCGGCGGCAGCGTGCTGGCCGTCCCGGCCCTGATCTACCTGCTCGGCTTCACCCCGGTCGAGGCCACCACCGCGAGTCTGGTCATCGTCGCGTTCACCTCGGTCGCCGCATTGCCCGCGCACGCCCGTGACGGCCGGGTGCGGTGGCGGACGGGGCTGCTGTTCGCAGCGGCCGGGATCGGCCCGGCGATGCTGGGCGGTGCGCTCGCCGGACGCCTTCCGGAGGCGGCGCTGACGGCGGCGTTCGCCGTGGTGGTGGCAGCGGCCGCGCTGCGCATGCTGCGGGCCCGGCCGCCCGCGGACACCGTCCGGCCGGTCCGGCCGGGCCGCGCGGCGGCGGCCGGCGCCGGACTCGGCGCCGTCACCGGCGTGCTCGGTGTCGGGGGCGGCTTCCTGGCCGTACCGGCGCTGGTGGGCGTGCTCGGCCTGCGCATGCGTGAGGCGGTGGGCACCAGCCTGCTGGTCCTCACCGTCAACTCCCTGGCCGCGCTGGCGATGCGCGCCGGTACGCTCGACACGCTGGACTGGGCGGTCGTCGGACCCTTCGCCGGAGCGGCGGTCCTCGGCGCGTGGGACGGGAAGCGGCTGGCCGCGAAGGTCTCCGGAGGCACACTCCAGCGGATCTTCGCCGTGATGCTGTCGGCCGTGGCCGCCCTCATGCTGCTCGACGCGGTGATGACGTGACGCACCGCGGCCCGCACACGCGGCGAGCCCCGCGCCGAAGAGGCGGGCCCCTACGCCAGGGACAGGAACAGCTTCTCCAGCCGGGCGCGCATCTGCGCGGTGTCCTCCCCGTTCTTACGACCGGACTCCATGTCCACCACGCACTGCTGCAGGCCCGTCGCGATGATCGCGAAGCCGGCCCGGTCGAGCGCGCGGGAGGCCGCGGCGAGCTGCATGACGACCTCCTCGCAGTCGCGCCCCTCCTCGATCATCCGGATCACCCCGGAGATCTGGCCCTGCGCCCGGCGCAGCCGGTTCAGCACGGCCTTCAGATCCGCACCCTCAAGCTCCAGTTCCACGACCACTCCTCGAAAAAAAATACCCCTAGGGGTACTGTACGTCCCGATTCGGGACCACGTCGACCACCAAGGATCACACCTGACATGAACAGCCCCCTCACCCCGGTCACTCTCGGCACCGACCAGGCCCGGACCCGCCTCGACGAACTCACCGTCATCGACGTACGCACGCCCGCCGAGTACGCCTCCGGCCATCTGCCCGGCGCCCTGAACATCCCCCTGGACCACGTCCGGCGCGCCCTGCCCGAGATCCGGCACGCCGCCGAGCGGGGAGACGTGCTTCTCGTGTGCGCCTCCGGGGCCCGCTCCGGCAGCGCCTGCACCCTGCTGGCCGAACAGGGCGTCCCCGTCGCCACACTCGCCGGAGGCACCAACGCCTGGGCCGCCGAGGGCCACGACCTGCACCATCCCACCGTCTGCGCCACCACCCCGGCCGGCTGGAGCATGGAGCGCCAGGTCCGTTTGGCGGCCGGCACCCTGGTGCTCCTCGGCCTCGTGCTCGGCCTGCTCGTGCATCCGGCGTTCCAGCTCCTCTCGGCCGGTGTCGCGGGCGGCCTGGTCTTCTCCGCGCTCACCGACACCTGCGGTATGGCGGTCGTACTGGCCAAGCTGCCCCACAACCGCCCCCGCGCGGCCGACCTCGACGCCGCGCTCGCCGCCCTGCGCGGCCGCTGATCCCTGAGGGGTCCACCGGGCCGGCCGTCCCCCCGAGGGCCGACCGGCCCAAGCGGATGTCCCGGTCGTCGAACAGACTGGAGGTGCGGGACCCCGGCATCGCGCCGGTGCGCGGCGCGCACCTCGCTGACGGCGCGCCGCCGGGTTCCTCACCCCACCGGCGAGCAAGAGAGCGAGGGTCGTCATGAAGGGCTACGTCTTCCACGGTCCCGGGCAGGCTTCCTGGGAGGAGGTCCCGGACCCCGGTGTCAAGGAACCCACCGACGCGATCGTCCGGGTCGACGCCGTGACCGTCTGCGGAACGGACCTGCACATCCTCAAGGGCGACGTGCCCGAGGTGCGGCCCGGCACCGTGCTGGGGCACGAGGCGGTCGGTGAGATCGTCGAGGTGGGAAGCGACGTACGCACGGTGCGCCCCGGGGACCGGGTGCTGGTCTCCTGCATCAGCGCCTGCGGACGGTGCCGGTACTGCCGCGAGAGCATGTACAGCCAGTGCCGGGGCGGCGGGGGCTGGATCCTCGGGCACCTGATCGACGGAACCCAGGCGGAGTACGTCCGGGTGCCGTACGCCGACCTGTCCGTGCACCCGCTGCCCGGAGCCCTGGCCGGGCAGGACGCCGTGCTGCTGGCCGACATCTTCCCCACCGCCTACGAGGTGGGCGTGCTCAACGGAAGGGTGCGGCCCGGGGACACCGTCGTGGTCGTCGGAGCCGGCCCCATCGGGCTGGCGGCCATCGCCACCGCCCGGCTTTTCGCCCCCGAGCGGATCGTCGCGATCGACCTGGCCGCTTCCCGGCTCGAGGCCGCCAAGGGCCTCGGCGCCGACGCCGTGGCCGACGCGGGGGAAGCCCCCGAGCAGCTGATCGCCGACCTCACGGACGGACTCGGCGCGGACGTCGTCATCGAGGCGGTCGGTGTGCCGGAGACCTTCGACATGTGCACGCGCATGGTCCGGCCCGGCGGGCACGTGGCCAACGTCGGCGTGCACGGCAAGCCCGTGACCCTGCATCTGGAAGACCTGTGGATCAAGAACGTGACCATCACCACGGGCCTGGTCGACACCCGTTCCACACCGACGCTGCTGCGGATGGCGTCCGCCGGCAGGCTCCCGACCTCGCAACTGGTCACCCACACCTTCTCCCTGGACCAGATGGAGGAGGCCTACGAGGTCTTCGGCAACGCCGCCGAGACCGGCGCCCTCAAGGTCGTGCTGGGCGAGCCACGGCATGACGTCGTCGCCACGCGGACGACCTGACCGCCGGCGGGCCGACACCCGTCCGCTCGTGCCCGGACCGGGCCGGTCGCCGACGATCTGACGCACCCGTGAGAGCGGGCCGGAGGAACCGTGCCCGATCCGGACCCCGGTGCCCGGCACCGGGGTCGCCGTGCTCTCTGGGCCGGGGACCTGCCGCCGTACCGCCGGCAGGCCGTTTTCCGGTGTGAACGGGACCATCGGCCCTCATTTTCCGTCTTCGTCCCGATCAGGGTGGAAAGACGTAGGCCCGCTGTGCCGGGCTGTACCAGGAGGAGGACGGACTGACGATGTACCCCAACGACGGTTTCCGTGAACTCGGTCGGCAGGAGTGCCTGCGGCTGATGGCCAAGGTGCCCGTCGGCCGCATCGTCTTCACGCGCCTGGCTCTGCCCGCCGTGCTGCCGGTCAACTTCCGTCTGGACGCCGACGGCGCGGTCCTGCTGCGCACCGCTGCGGCTTCGGAACTGGTCCGCGCGGTCGACGGCGCGGTGGTCGCCTTTGAGGCCGACGACGTCGACGCGGCCCGGCAGGCCGGCTGGAGCGTGGTCGTCACGGGCCCGGCCGCGGTGGTGACCGACCCGGCCGAGCACGCGCGTCTGTCCCGCACCGGCCCGGTCGCCTGGGTGCCCGCGCCGCGGGAGGTCTTCGTCCGTATCGAGCCCGAGCTGGTGACCGGGCGCGAACTCGTCGGCGGACGCACCCTGTACGGGGTGAACCTGGCGGCAAAGGACGGCTGACCGCCGCCAACCGGGCTCGCACAGGGGGACGTTCGGCCCGACGGCCGGGTCCTTCAGCCCCTCCGGCGGAGGCCGGCGGCGCGGGACATTGAAAGAGCAACGAGAGTCGTCCGCATCCTGCATCCTGCGCCACCCTCTGGAAGGGATGAGCACCATGGCAGTTCACGACCACCCTCACCGGCGTCCGGGATTCCGCCTCCCGTCCCCGCACCGGGCCGGGACGGCTCCCGCCGCCGAGCCGACGGTCGCGGCGGCGACCGCGACCCGCGCGTACGTGCTCGCCGGGCTCCGTCTGCTGACGGGTTTCGTCTTCCTGTGGGCGTTCCTGGACAAGACGTTCGGCCTCGGCTACGCGACTCCCTCCGGCAAGGGATGGGTCGACGGCGGGTCGCCGACCCGGGGGTTCCTCAGCGGCGTCGCCGTCGGGCCGATGGAGTCCACCTTCCACGCCTGGGCCGGGGCCGCCTGGGCCGACTGGCTGTTCATGCTCGGTCTGCTCGGGGTCGGCCTCGCGGTGATCGCGGGCATCGGCCTGCGGCTCGCCGCGGTCGCGGGCACCGTCATGATGGCGCTGATGTGGGTCGCGGAATGGCCGCCGGCCCAGCACCTGTCGGACGGATCGCCGAGCATGTCGACGAACCCCTTCGTCGACTACCACCTGATCTACGCCGTGGTCCTCGTCGCGCTCGCCGCCGCGGGCGCCGGCGCCACCTGGGGACTGGGCAAGGTCTGGGCGCGACTCCCCTTCGTCAGCCGCAACCGCTGGCTGCTCTGACGACGCGGAACGAACCGGGGCACCCCCGCCGTCGGCGGGGGTGCCCCTCGTTTCCGCCCCCGCCGCGACGCCGTACGGTCAGGCTCCGCGCGACCGGAACGCCCACCCCGCGGCGGCACCGGCGTCGTCGGCGAGGAGGGGATGGTCCACGTGCTCGTGAGCCGGGCTGCGCCAGGCGCGTACGGCGTCGGGGGCAGAGCCGCGCACCTCGGCCGCACGGAAGGCGAACCGCACGACGCCCGTGCTCGTGGCCGGGTCGCCGACCCCCACCGCCACGCCCGCAGCGGTCCTGCCGGTCCTGTTCCGCACCACGGACCACGATCACCGGACACACGGCACGGGCCGCCACGGCGAGGCCGACCGGTCCCGGCAGCGGCCCGGCCGTTCCGCCACGGCCGAGTGAGCCCGTGACCACGGCGTACGCCTCGCTTCCCGCGCGCAGCAGCGGGGACACGGCATCGTCGGGCCGCACGTCGCCCGGACACCTTCACCTCGGCATCGCGAAGCCGGGCACGTGCGATGCCGGGCGCGGTGATGTGCTCCGCCGTGATCTCTTCGGCGGGGCGGTCGTTCCCGAGGGAGGGACGGGCGGCCTCATGGCGTTCCGTGAGTTGTCAGGTGGCCCGGGAGGGCCGGGTGCGGCTGATGGCTCTCCGCCTTGTCGTGGCTCGCTGGGAGTGGCCGTCCGGCTCCCCGGGGCCCGCCACGGCAGGCGGACCGCCCCACCGGTACCGGTGGGGCCGCGGTGGCTCAGGGCTGGATGTCGAGTACGTCCGGCACCGGACGTCGCGGGGTGTCGGGGCCCTTGGGGCCGTATCCCAGGCGCAGCACGATCTGTATGTGCCCGGCCCCGGACACGGGGTCGCGCAGCGGCCAGCGCAGGTCGCTCCACTCCAGGGCCTGGGTGGCGAAGGAACTGGACAGGCCCTCGAGGGTGGCCAGCAGCAGGACCCGTTCCATGGCCTGGCCGGCGCGCAGCCAGTCCTCCGGGCGGTCGCGGGAGGTGCTGAGGAGGGCCAGCTGGGGGGTCCGCTCGAACGCGGCGGTGCCGCGGCCGGGCACCGGCCTGTTCCCGGCGAAGTCGCGCATGGGCGCCTTGCCGCCCTGCTTGCGCGGCCCGAAGGCGTAGCCGGGCACTCCGTCCGGGGCCGTGTCCTTCGACGGAGCATCGATACGGGTCCACTCCGCCAGGTCCTGGCCGCTGCCGCGGTCCGTGAGATTGCGTGCCTCGGCTTCCTCCAGCAGTTCCAGCACCTGCTGCAGGTGCCAGGAGGACGGGAAGGCCAGCGTCGCTCCCTCAGCGCGGGCGGCGTCGGCCAGGGCCGTGCGCAGCTCCTGGGGGATCTCCGTCTCCTCGAACGGGAAACGGCTGCTGTGCCGCTGGTGGATCGCCGGATACAGCGCGGAAAGAGCGCTCCGGGTGCTCCCGGGAGGGGGCAGCCGCACGGCGGCGAGCAGCGCCGGGTCGGCCGGGTCGGGCAGCAGCCGGACCGCAGGGTGCCGCCCCTCGTGGGCCAGCGCGACCCGCAGATTCAGCAGAGCGGCGCCGGCGCCGAGGTGCAGGGCGCGGTTGTCCGGGTCGACGTGCGGCAGGACGCGGTCCAGGTCCGCGCGCACCTGGAAGGTGCGGCTGCCCCGGAAGTAGCGAAAGCGCCACGGCTGTGCGTTGTGCATGGACGGAGCGGCGGCGGCGTCGTGTGCAAGAGCCGCCACCCGCTCGTCCGGCAGGGTCTGCTGGTTCACAGGGGCTCCTTTCGTGAAGTGGCGGAGCGTGGTGGGCAGGTGCCGTGGCCGCTCACTGTTCGGCCGGAGTGATGCGGCGTCCGGTCAGGCGGGTGGGCCGGATCGACACCCACATCTCGCGTCCGTCCCCGGCCCACGGTGCGGTGTGGGCGCGTTCGGTGAGCCGTCGCACCTGGTCGGGCTCGGTGACCACCCGGGCGGGGCCGACGGCGAGCACGCTCCAGCCGCGGCTCATGGCGTCGTCCACATGGTCGACCTCGAACGCGATCTCCGATCCCACGGCCGCCGCGGGCACGGAGTCGGGAGCGGTCCGGAAGGCGATCGTGTCGTCGAGGACCTCGTAGTTCACCGGGACCACCGCCGGCCCCTCGGGCGTGGTCACCGCGATGCGTCCCACCCCGTGTGTGGACAGCAGGGCCCGGCACTCCTGTGGTGCGAGGTCGCGCAGTTCGGGGTGGAGCAGCGCGGTGCCCCGGCCGGGTGGCAGGCCGACGCCGCTGCCGCGCAGTGCCTGGACGCTGGTGCCCAGGGCCGCGGCCAGCCGGAGGAGGGTCGCCGGGCTCGGATCGGCGGGGTGTTCCTCGAGGTAGGCGAGGTAGTCCGGTGCCATCCTGGCGCGGCGGGCCGTCTCCTCCCGGCTCAGGCCCCGCCGGGTGCGTTCGGTGGCCACCCGCCGGCCGAGGTCGCCGGGGTCGGGTGCGCCGGCGGGCGGGGGCGCCCCGGCCCCGGCCCCGGCCCCGGTCTCGGTTTCGGTTTCGGGTTGGTGTCCGAGGTGTTTGATGTGGGCGTCGGGGCCGGGGAAGACGAGTGTCACCGCCTGGGTGTCCGACCAGCGCACGTCGTAGGGAGGGGTGCCGTCCTCGTGGTGGAGTCCGACGATCTCGCCGTCGCGCCGGGGGGCGCCGGTCGCCGGGCCTTCGATGACGAGTTGATCGCCGAGGTGAGCTCGCATGATCGCCGCCCTCAGCCGGTGATCTCGATGCGGTGCGGCTCGGTCTTCCGGGCCTTGGGGACGCGCACCGTGAGGACCCCGCCGGTCAGTTCCGCGGTGATGTGCTCGGTGTCGACGTTCGGAGGCAGACTCGTGCGGTAGTCGAACCGCCCGACGTGCCGGGTCTGCCGGCGGACCACACCCGTGCGTTCCCTCTCCTTGATCTCGCCGTGGACGTTGAGCTCGCCGTCGCCGACCTCCACGCTGATCTGGTCCTTCTCCACGCCGGGAAGTTCCAGCTCCATCAGGTAGGCGTCCTCGGTGTCCTCGACGTCGGCCAACGGCGCCCACGCCCCTTCCCCGGCCTCGGCCTCGGGAAAACCACGGCCGGGGAAGGAGGCGTGCATGAGCTGATCCACGCGGATGCGCAGGTCCTCGAGTTCCTGGAGGGGGTCCCATCCGGAGAGCGAGCCCCTGCCGCGGTGTGCTGGAAGCGTCATCGGTCATCCTCCTTGGTTTTCGATCCACAGCGCATCCGGCCGCAGAGACGGATCCGCTCCTCACGAAGCCGGGGACCTGGACGGGCGTCCGACCCACAAGGTGTCCCCGGCCGGGGCGCGGACCGGGTCACATGGACCACCCGACTGCCGGGCGGGGGCCCGGTCGCGTCGTGCCCGTGCCCTCGACGTCGCGCTCGGCGATGTCCACCAACTGCCGGCCCAGGTCCTGCAGGGCCCGGCCGACCGCCAGCTCGTCACCGATCTCCGGCACGTCCGGGTCCGCCGGATTCCGGCGTGCGGTGCCGTGCCCGGTGAGCACCGTGATCCCGGTGTCGACCACCGCGCGGGCCTTTGTGGTTCCCCCCTCCTCGAAGAGGTAGAGGCGAGCCTTCCATTCCAGGGTGTGCGACATCCGCTCTACTCCTCAGCTCGGGACTGACCTGTAGGGCCCGGACGCGGCTCGTTCGGACATCCCGTGCCGTGTGGCGGGGCTCCCGTCTGCTCCGCGATACGGCGCCGGACCCGGTCGGTGAGCGCGCGCAGCCGCTCGGAGGGCATCATCCGGGGCGCTACGGGGGCCCGGATCCGGCGGGCGGACGGCGGCAGCGCGGCCAGGTCGGCAGCCAACCTCTCCCGGCACCCGTCGAGCGCGGACCTGCCACCGGTGCGCTGTCCGTGTCGCATCACCGTCTCCAACAGAGGTGTGCCGTCGTGCGGTGGCCGCTCGTCGGCGAGAGCGATCACGTCGGAACAGCCGGGACGACGGAACACCTGTTTCTGCCCGGGCGCCGTCACCTTCGCCGACGACAGCTTCATCACCGGCCGCCCTTCGTACTCCACCATTTTGTAGGCCGAGTCCAGATACGGCGCGTCGGCCGAGACCCCGATGCGAGTGCCGACCGCGTACACGTCGATCGGTGCCCCGGAGCGGACCAGATCGTCCACCGCGTACTCGTCGAGACCGCCGCTGACGGTGATCTGCACGTCCGGCAGGCCCGCTTCGTCGAGGACGGACCGGGCCCGCACGGCCAGGGCTCCCAGATCACCGCTGTCCAGGCGTATGGCGCAGCCCGGCCCGCGGTCCAGATCCCTCAGCACACGTGCCGCGACGCGGACGCCCGCCTCGGTGTCGTACGTGTCCACCAGGAAGGTCACGGGGCCGGGGTGGGCACGGGCGAAGGCGCGGAACGCCTCCTCCTCGGACGAGAAAGCCTCCACGAAGGAGTGGGCCATCGTGCCGACGGCGGGTATGCCCGTGGCCGTGGCCGCGGCCACGTTGCTGGTCCCCGCGAAACCGGCCATTGCGCCGAGCCGGGCGGCCTGGAAACCGGCCTGCGGACCGTGGGTCCGCCGCAGGGAGAAGTCCACGACCGGGCGCCCGGCCGCCGCGATCACACAGCGCGCGGCCTTCGAGGCGATCATCGTCTGATGGCTGAGCAGGTTGAGCACGTACGTCTCGGCCAACTGGGCCTGCGGCAGCGGAGCCGTCACCTCCAGCAGGGGCTCCCCGGCGAGCACGACCCTGCCCTCCGGCACCCCCCGCACGCTGCCGGTGAACCGCAGGCCGAGCAGGGGTTCCAGATCCCGCGGCGGACGGTGCAGCGCGGCGGCGAAGGCGAGGACGTCCTCCGGGCCGACCCGCAGGCTGGACAGGTGGTCCAGGGCCGACTCCAGCCCCGCGGCAACCAGGAAGCCCCGCTCGGCGGGCAGATCGCGGACGAACAGGCTGAATGTCGCCGGGCCGGTCATCCCTTCCCGTAGATAGGACATGGCCATTGTCACTTCGTACAGGTCGGTGGTCGTGGCATCGGACATCAGCGCCACCTTCTCCATCCCGTCGCGTTCGCCCGAGCGTCACCGGTGGAATCGACCGGTCCACAGGGGCTCCACCAGATCCCACTCGGCGTCCCACTGCACGAACCTCCTCCGGTCCAGCACGTGGCGCATTCCTGCCCGCGCCACGAAGGCCCCCGTCGCCACACTGGTCACCGCCATGCCTCCGACGAACCAGCCATCGGCCACGGCCCGGGTCCTGGTCAGCGGCGGGCCGACGGCGGTTCCGCCCCGGTCCGCCCACACCCGCACGGTGGAGCCTTCGGACGTATCCGGCTTCACGAGTACGGTTACCGTCCGCCCCGTGTCCCTGCCGTCGGTCCAGCGGACCTGTGCCTGCGCCATCTGTCCGACATTCCCGGAGACCGACATCACCCGGGCACCGACCTGCTGCCGGTCGGCTGACCGGGCCTACACCGTGAGCATCGAGGACCTGTACGTCGCCCTGCCCGCGACGAATCCTGCCAACGGCAGTCCGACGACAAGGACGATCACCAGCACGCGACGCATCCAGAACTCGATCCGGTCCGACGTACGGATCAGGGGGTTCCGCCCTCGGAGGGCCTCATCCCCGCGCGGTGGCAGCGGACCGAACGCGTACGGTGAATGTCGGGTACTCATCGTCGAGCCTCCAGCGGATCGCCGGTCGCTTCTCTTTCCACCGTCGGACGGCGGCGGACCTCGGTCACCGGGCCGAAGGTCCCCGGCAGGTGGCCTTTCAGGCCTTGGGGGTCGGCCCCCGGAGCGGTTTCCTCCGACGTATCGGCACGATCGCGACCGGACACGGTGCGTGATGGAGCAGGGCGTGGTTGATCAGGCCGAGTTGCAGGCCGGGACGGACATGCCGTTCACCGGCACCGACAACGAGCAGGTCCGCTTCCGTCGCGGCCTCCCACAGCGCCTGTCGTGCTGATCCCTCGACCACCCGGCGTGTCACGTCGGTCCCCGGGTACTGCTTCTCAGGGTTGCGCAGAGCGTCGTCGAGCACCTGTGCCGGTGGGCGACGGTGGGCCTCGAGGGCGTACCACGGCCCGGGGAGAGGTTCGGAGAGTGCGCCAAGCGGCGCACTCCAGGCGTGGACCGCTACGAGTTCGCAGCGCCGCACATGAGCCTCGCGGAAGGCGAACCCCACGGCCGTGTCGCTTCCCTCACCGTCCTCGACCCCCACGACGACGTTCCCGAACCGGCCGGCCCGGTGCTCCTGCGAGCCACGCACGACGATGACCGGGCAGTCCGCCCGCGCCGCCACGGCGAGGCTGACCGAACCCAAAAGCAGCCCGGTGAGTTCCCCGAGCCCTCTGGACCCGAGCACCAGCGCGAAGGCCTTGTGTCCCTCGTCGACCAGGGCGGAGGCCGCGTCGTCGCGCAGCACCTCGCTCGACAGCCGCACGCCGGCGGCGCCCCCTCCGGCCCGTTTTGAGGCGGCGGTGATCAGACCGGACGAGTCCTGGCCCGGCGCCGCCGCGTGCAGCAGGTGGAGCGGCACCGCGTGCCGGGCCGCCTCGTCGACCGCCCAGTCCACCGCCTCCAGGCTCGACTCCGACCCGTCGACCCCGACCACCAGGGGAACCACCACAGCCACACCTCATCCCTCGCCGGACTCCGTCCTTCGAGCCCCGACCCACATCGGGTCCGCGTGCGCCGCAGAAGGGTTTGCGGTAACTCTCGGATGAGTGGCAGGCACTGCGCGGCCCGCCACGCCCCGGAAGGACGACCCCGGTCATCGTCATGTCCAGCTTCCTACGAGACGGAGGCAGGCGCCATGGAGCCTGTGATCACCGTTGGTCTCGACGGCTCACCCGAGAGTCTTTCCGCCGCCCGCTGGGCCGCGGACGAGGCCGAGCACCGCAAGCTGACGCTGCGCCTGTTGCACGCGTGGCCCATGCTCGCGCCGGAACCCACCAAGGTGCCCTCCGAGATCGACCAGAACTACTGGGCGAAGCGGCTGGTGCACAACGCACAGGCGGAACTTCAAAGGCGCCATCCCGGTCTCGCCATCGTCGGCAACCTGGTTGCCGACGAGGCCCAGGACGCGCTGTTGCACGCGGCGTCGGAGTCCGCCATGACCGTGCTCGGTTCGCGCGGGCTGGAACTCGTCGAGAGCTACTTCCTCGGCGACACCGGCATGTCCGTCGCGGCACAAGCCGAGCGGCCGGTGGTCCTGGTCCGTGCCGGAACCCGCGCGGAAGTCCCGCCGGCCGCACCGGCCGGGACAGGCGATGTCGTGGTCGCGTTGAAGCTGCACGGCCCCTGCGACGACCTGCTCGGGTTCGCCTTCGCCGCGGCCTCGGCGCGGAATGTGCCGCTGCGGGTCGTGCACGGCCGGAGCCTGCCCGTGCACGCCTATGTTCCCTGGGGGGTGGATCACGACGTCGCCGAAGGCGTCGCGCAGGAGGCGAGGAAGCAGCTGGACCAGGTCCTTCGCCCCTGGCGTGAGAAGTTCCCGCAGGTGGAGGTGGCCGACAGCATCGGGCTGGAAAGCCCCGCCAGGGCGGTCCTGCGGTCCGCCGGGAGCGCCGGGCAGCTGGTCGTCGGCCGACGTCGGCACCGTCGCGTTCTGGCACCTCGCCTGGGTCCCGTCGCCCAGGCGGCCATCCATCACGCACGCTGCCCCGTCGCCGTCGTCCCCCATGACTGAGCCCGATGCCCCGAGGGGAGCGAGGCCGGTCGCACACCGGATCGACGCGTCCGCACTCCGGTCGGGCTCCGGCCCCGACGGTGCGACGTTTCCGCGCGCGGAGCTGCACGAGACGCACACCGCGATCGTGCTCCTCTTCGGCGATCACGCCTACAAGATCAAGAAACCGGTCGATCTGAAGTTCCTGGACTACACCACGGTGACGGCCCGCCGGGCCGCCTGCGAACAGGAGATCTCCCTCAACCGCCGCTTCGCCGCGGACGTCTACCTGGGCCTGGGCGAGATCCGCACCCCGCACACGGACGTGGCCGAACCGCTCGTCGTGATGCGCCGCATGCCGGCGGACCGCCGACTGTCCCGGCTGGTACGAGAGGGAGTCGCCGTCGACGACGTCCTGCGGGCCGTGGCCCGGCAACTCGCCGCACGCCACGCGGACGCGCACCGCAGCCCGGAAGTGGACGTACAGGGAACCCGCGACGCTCTGTACTCGAGGTGGGAAGCGAGCTTCGCACAGGTCCACGCCCTGGCCGAAGACGTCTCCTTGCCCGACGGCATCGACGAGGTCGAGCGGCTGGCGCGCCGCTATCTGGCCGGCCGCGAGCACCTGTTCGACACGCGGATCCGGCAAGGACGGATCGTCGACGGCCACGGCGACCTGCTGGCCGAGGACGTCTTCTGCCTCGACGACGGCCCCCGCATCCTGGACTGCCTGGAGTTCGACGACCGCCTTCGCCACGTCGACGGCCTCGACGACGCCGCCTTCCTCGCCATGGACCTGGAACAGCTCGGCGCCCCGGAGTCCGCGGCCCACTTCCTCGCCCGGTACAGCGAGTACTCCGGAGACCCCGCGCCCCCGTCGCTGTGGCACCACTACGTGGCCTACCGCGCGTTCGTCCGCGCCAAGGTCTCCCTGATCCAGTCAGGCCAGGGCGCGCCCGGTGCCGAGACGGCGTCCCGGCGACTGGTCACGGCGACGCTGCGCCACCTGCGCACCTCCGCCGTCGGTCTGACGCTGGTGGGCGGCCTTCCGGGCAGCGGGAAGTCCACGCTCGCCGGCGCACTGGCCGACCGCCTGGGGGTGAGCCTGCTCAGCAGCGACCGCCTCCGCAAGGAACTGGCCGGCCTCCCCGCGGAGCAGCCCGCGGCGGCCGGCTACGGCGAAGGCCTGTACACACCGGAGTGGACCGCCAGGACCTACGCCGCGCTGCTCGACCGTGCCTCCACCCTGCTGTCCTCGGGAGAATCCGTCGTCCTGGACGCCACATGGTCCGACGCGGGACAACGCGAAGCCGCCCTGCGCACGGCCGAACGCACCGGCGCCGACCTCGTGGCCCTGCACTGCCAGGTCCCCGGCGACGTGTCGGCGGCCCGCCTCACCTCCCGTGCCCCAGGAGCATCGGCATCCGACGCGGGCATCGCCGTGGCCACCGCCATGGCCGACAAGGAGCCACCGTGGCCCGAGGCCGTCACGGTCGACACCCGTGGCCCCCTGGAAGCGGCGGTCGTCCAGGCGCTGGCAGCCCTGCGCCCGTGGGGCACCGGCCAGGCCCCGGTATTCCGCCGCCCCCACCCGCGGCCGGACTGACGGACATGGGCGACGTGGTTCCCGTGTTGCCGGGGAGGCTTCGGGGGGTGACGGTGGAGAGGAACCGGCGAGGGGGACGAGGGAGGCAGCGGGCATGCGAGGACTCGTCTACCACGGTCCCGCCCGGACCTCCTGGGACACGGTGCCGGACCCGGTGCTCGAGGCCGACACCGACGCGATCGTGCGCGTCGACGCGACCACCGTCTGCGGCAGCGACCTGCACATCCGGCAGGGCGACCTCGCCGAGGTGAAACCGGGAACGGTCCTCGGCCACGAGGCCGTCGGCGAGGTGGTGGAGGCCGGCAGCAAGGTGCACAGCCGGCGCCCCGGACAGCAGGTGATCGTGTCGGCCGTCTCGGCCTGCGGGCACTGCCCGTCCTGCCGCGACACCCTGTACGGGCAGTGCCGCGGGGGCGGCGGGTGGATCCTGGGCAACACCGTCCACGGCACGCAGGCCGAGTTCGTCCGCGTCCCCTTCGCCGACCACTCCACACACCGGCGGCCCTTGGACCTCCCCCTGGACGAGGCGGTCCTGCTCGCCGAGCTCCTGCCCACCGCCTACGAGGTCGGGGTGCGCAACGGGCACGTGGGCCCGGGCGACACCGTGGTCGTGGTGGGCGCGGGACCGGTGGGGCTGGCCGCCGTCCTGGTCGCCCGGCTCTACTCGCCGCGCCGGATCGTCGCGGTGGACCTGTCCCGCCCCCGGCTGGCGGCCGCCGCCCGGCTGGGGGCCGACGCCGCCGAACTGCCCGGCCGGATGGTCGCCGAACTGTCCGAGGGGCCCGGCGCCGACGTGGTCATCGAGGCCGCGGGCACCCCGGACGGCTTCGTCCTGGCGACCCGCGTGGTGCGCGCGGGAGGGCACATCGCCAACATCGGCATGCCCGGCAGGCCGGCCACCCTGCACCTGGAGGCCCTGTGGCGCAAGAACGTGACGATCAGCACCGGCCAGGTCGACACCTCCTCCACCCCGTGGCTGCGCGACCTGCTGCTCTTCAAACGGCTGGCGGCCGCCCCCCTGGTCACCCACCGGTTCCGCCTCGAGCGCATGGAGGACGCCTACGAGGTCTTCGCGCACGGTCCGGACACCGGCGCCCTCAAGGTCGTGCTGCACCGCGAGACACCAAAACCACCCCGGTAACCGGTCCTCCGATCCGCACTGGGCCGACGACGACAGCTCTCACCTCCCGTGGGCGACGAGGAAGTCGGCGCTGCCGGACAGCGTGGTGAGCTGCGGTGTGTCCTCGTCGTCGATCCGCATGCCGGTCCGTTCGCCCAGGATCTCGATGTAGGTCAGGAAGTCCAGCGAATCCATCTCGAGCGCGTCCCGAAACGCCTCGTCGGGACCCAGAGTGGCCAGGTCGGCGTCAGGAATGACCTGGGCGATCGACTCCTTGACCACGTTCAGCGCGTCGGTTCGGTTCACAGCTTCTCCGGATTCTGCAAGAGACGGTCGAGCGTTGTCAGATAGCGGGCCCCGACGGCGCCGTCCGTCGCCCGGTGGTCCGCCGAGAGGGTGGCCGTGACGACGGGACGTACGCCCAGCAGGCCGTCGACGGCGCACGGCCGGTCGACCACCCGCCCGAAGCCGACCAGGGCCACCTGCGGCGGATGAATCACGCCGAACACGGTTTCCACGCCCTGGTCGCCCAGGTGGGTGACCGTGATCGTGGCGTCGGACACTTCGGAACCGCGCAGCCTGCCCGTGCGGGCGCGTGACACCAGGTCTTTCAAGGCGGTCATCAGCTCGGGCAGTCCGAGGGTGTCTGCCCGGTGCAGGGCGGGTGCGACGAGTCCCCCGCCCCGAAGGGACACCGCCACGCCGAGATGGATGTCCTGAGCAGCGGCGAAGCGGTCGTCGGTCCAGAAGCCGTTGAGCTCGGGCACCTCGTGTGCCGCGAGGGCGGCCGCCTTGAGCAACAGGGCCGCCGGAAGCAGTCGTTCGGACATCGGACTGCGCCGGTTGTGGTCGTGCAGCCAGTCCATCGCGGTGGCCATGTCGACGGTGGTGGACAGGTAGTAGTGCGGGATGTCCCGGTTGGCGCGGGTCATCAGGCGTGCGATCACCTGGCGCATGCCCGACGCCTGGTCCTCGGGAGGGTGGGAAGCACGCACGGCAGCGGTGGTCCGGCGCGGCGGTGGGGGCGCGGCAGCATGACCGGAGGCCGCCTTGCTCACGTCTTCGGCGCGGATGGCGGAATCTTTGCCGGTGCCGGTCACCGCGGACAGGTCGACACCCAGCTCGGCGGCGCGTCGGCGGGCGAGGGGAGTGGCCCGTATGCGCGAGGGCCGGGCAGCGGTCGTGGCTGCCGCTGCCCGCTCGATGTCGGCCCGGGTGACACGCCCTGCCGGCCCGGAGCCGTCGAGGGCCGTGAGATCGACGCCGCTCTGCTCCGCGAGGCGCCGGATCAACGGGCCGGCCCCGACGTGTCCGCGGTCCCGGCCCCCGGACGGCACCGGCGTGCGGGCAGGGGAGGGCTCGGAGGTTCTGGCGGGCCTCGCGTGCTCAGGGGCGGGCGGGGCCTGTGGTTTCCCCTGGGCCTTCCGGGCTCTCTCCGGTTCCCCGCGCCCTTCTGCCGCCGACTCGATCAGCGCGAGCGGCGTGCCCACCGGTACCGTCGTGCCCGGCTCGACGAGCAGCCGTCCCATCGCTCCGCTCTCGAAGCACTCCACCTCGATCGTGGACTTCGCGGTTTCGATGACCGCGACCGGATCGCCTCTGCGGATGCGGTCGCCGGGTCCCACCAGCCATTCCACCAGCGTGCCCTCGTCCATGTCGGCGCCGAGTGACGGCATGGTGAACTCGCCCATGATCAGTCCACCGCCCGGTGTGCGGCCGCGACGATGTCGGCGGTCTGTGGCAGGGCGGCCTCTTCCAACTGCCGGGCGTACGGGATGGGCACCTCGGCGCTGCACACCCGCTCGACGGGGGCGTCCAGGTCGTAGAACGACTCCTCGGCGATGCGGGCGGACACCTCGGCGGCGAGACTCCCCGTGCGCCATGCCTCGTCGACGATCACCGCACGGTGGGTACGGGCCACGGACGCGGTGACGGTCGCACTGTCGAGGGGCCGCAGCGTGCGCAGGTCGATCACCTCGGCGTCGATACCCTCGGCGGCCAGCTCGTCCGCCGCCGCGCGTGCCTTGGGCAGCGAACCGCCGTACGTGATCAGGGAGATGTCGGTGCCGGGTCTGCGGATCGCGGCATGGTCCAGGTCCACGGGGGCCGTCGGCGGGAGGAGTTCGCCGGAGGCGTTGTAGAGGCTGCCGTGCTCGAAGACCACCACCGGGTCGGGGTCGGCGAGCGCGGGGGCGAGCATGTGGCGTGCGTCCTCGAGCGTGGCCGGGGCGAGCACGCGGATGCCGGGAATGTGTGCGTAGAAGCCTTCCAGGCTGTGCGAGTGCTGCGCCGCGAGCTGCCGCCCCGCGCCCGTCGTCATGCGGATGACCAGCGGCACGGGCAGCTGGCCACCCGACATGTGCAGCAGGGTGGCGGCGTTGTTGAGGAGCTGGTCGAGGGCGAGCAGGCTGAAGTTGACGGTCATGATCTCGACGACGGGCCGCATCCCGGCCAGAGCGGCGCCGATGCCGGCCCCCACGAACGCGGACTCCGAGAGCGGGGTGTCGCGAACGCGGTCCGGTCCGAACTCCTCCAGCAGCCCGAGGCTGACGCCGAAACAGCCGCCGTACCTGCCGACGTCCTCGCCCATGAGGAAGACCCGGTCGTCGGAGCGCAGGGCTTCCCGCAGGGCCTCGCGCATCGCCTCCCGGTACGTCGTCTTCGTCCCCTCCGTCGCGACCGCGTTCACGGTCGGCTCACTTCCTCGGCCGAGGTACTGGTGACGTGGCGGAGCAGGTCCTCGACCGGCTCCTCGGGTGCTTGCTCGGCCGCATCCACGGCGCGGTCGATCTCGTCGGTGATCCGCTGCTCGATCCGGGTGAGTTCTGAGTCGTCGAGCTCGCCGTTGTCACGCATGAGGTGCGTCAGCCGGTCGATCGGGTCCCGGGACTTCCACTCCTCGATCTCCGCCTTCTTGCGGTAGCGGTCCGGGTCGTACATGGAATGGGCGCGGAACCGGTAGGTGCGCAGCTCCAGGAAGTGTGGTCCGGTGCCTGCCCTGATGCCTTCGACGGCCCGCCGGGCGGACTGTTCGACGGCGTCGACGTCCATGCCGTCCACGGCCCAGGCGGGCATGCCGTAGGAGGCGGCGCGCATCGCCAGGTCGGTCTGGGCGTGTTCGCGCGTGAGCGCCGTTCCCATGGCGTACAGGTTGTTCTCGCAGACCAGTAGCAGGGGCAGGTTCCACAGGGCGGCGAGGTTCGCCGTCTCGTGGAACTCGCCCTCGGCGAAGGCGCCGTCGCCGAAGAAACAGCAGGTGACGCGGGGCATGCCGCGCATCCGGTCGGCGAGGGCGAGACCGGCGGCCAGGGGAAGACCACCGGCGACGATCGCGCTGCCGCCGTAGAAGCGGCGGCTCGCGTCGAACAGGTGCATGGATCCGCCCCGGCCGCCGCTGCAGCCGGTCGCCTTGCCGTACATCTCGGCCATGACGGCCTCGGCCGTGAGGCCACGGGCCAGCGCGTGGCCGTGTTCGCGGTAGGTGGAGACGACCGCGTCCTCGGGGGTCAGCGCCTCGTTGACGCCGACGGCGACGGCCTCCTCACCGATGTAGAGGTGGACGAAGCCGCGGATCTTCGCGGCGCTGTACAACTCGACGCATCGCTCCTCGAAGCGCCGGATGCGCAGCATGGCCGTCAGCAGGTCCGTTCGGCGCCGGACATCCGGTCGGCCGACCGGTGGGGGTCCGGTGTCCGCCTTCCGCTCGGCCGTCGCGGTCTTCCTGCCGGGCTTCGGGGGCGCCGAGTCCTTGCCGGTGCGGGTGGTGGGTCGGGCCGCGCTCATGCGGATCCCTCCAAGGTCGACAAGTCGCCGGTAGGCAGACCGAGTTCACGCGCACGCAGCAGCCGGCGCATGACCTTGCCGCTGCGGGTCCTGGGCAGGTTCTGGTCGAACGCGATCTCCCTGGGCGCGACGGCCGGGCCCAGCCGCCGACGGGCGAAGCCCAGCAACTCGCGCTCCAGATCCGGGGAGGGGCCGACGCCGGGGCGCAGCGACACGAAGGCCTTGACGATGTTCCCGGCCACGGGGTCCGGCCGTCCGATCACCCCGGCCTCCGCGACCGCCGGGTGCTCCATCAGAGCGCTCTCCACCTCGAACGGGCCGATCAGATGCCCCGCCGACTTGATCACGTCGTCGGCGCGTCCCACGAACCAGTACCAGCCGTCCGCGTCCCGTCGCACCAGGTCGCCGGTCAGGTACCAGCCGTCGGTGAAGGCGGCGTCGTAGCGCTCCTTGTCGTGCAGATAGCCGCGGAACATCGACGGCCAGCCGGGGCGCAGCGCCAGCTCACCCTTTTCGTCGGGGCTCTGCACTTCCGTGACCCGGCCGTCGCTGACCAGCGTCCGGCCGTCCTCGCCGGTCCTCAGCACGGTCGCCTCGACGCCGGGCAGCGGGCGGCCCATCGAGCCGGGCCGGATGTCACAGGCCGCGTAGTTCGCGATCATGATGCAGCCGGTCTCCGTCTGCCACCAGTTGTCGTGCACCGGCAGGCCCAGCACATCCCGGCCCCACACGACGGCCTCGGGGTTGAGGGGTTCCCCGACGGAGGCGATGAGGCGCAGGGCCGACAGGTCGTAGGAGCGCGGCAGGTCGTACGGGCCCTGACGTGGTGTCGCACGCATGAGCATGCGCAGCGCGGTGGGCGCCGTGTACCAGACGGTGACCCGCTGCTCGCCGAGGATCCGGTACCAGCGGCGGGCGTCGTAGTCGCCCTCGTCGACGACCACCGTCACGCCGTGCACCAGCGGGGCGACGATGCCGTACGACATGCCCGTGACCCAGCCGGGGTCGGCGGTGCACCAGTACACGTCCCCGGGGTGCAGATCGAGCGCGTACGCGGCCGTGGCATGGTGGGCGACCACCGCCTCGTGGACATGGACCGCGCCCTTGGGGGTGCCCGTGGTGCCGCTGGTGAAGTGCAGCAGGGCCATGTCTCCGGGCGAGGTCGGCGGGATCGTGAAGGTGTCCGCGGCGGCGGACAGCAGCGCGTCGAAGGAGACGGTGCCGGGCAGATCCTCGGCGCCCGGCCCGACGATCAGGACGTGTTCCAGGCCGGGCAGCGAGTGCCGGCGGTCGGCCACCTTCTTCCGGTAGAGGGCCGCCGTGGTCACGAGCACCCGGGCGTCGCCGAGACGCAGCCGCTGCTCCACCGGGTCGGGGCCGAACGCGGAGAACAGCGGGCAGAGCACGCCGGTGTTCTTCAGCGCGCCCAGCACCGTGGTGTAGAGCTCGGGGCAGCGGCCGAGCAGCGTGAACACCCGGTCGCCGTGGCCGACGCCGAGTGTCCGCAGCACGTTCGCGAAGCGGGCCGTACGCCGGGCCAGTTCGGCGTACGTGACATCGGCGACGGCGTTGTCCCGGGCGATGCACCGCAGCGCGACCTTGTCCGCCCGATCCGAGGCCGCATGCCGGTCCACTGCCTCGTGTGCGATGTTCAGCCCGCCGCCGGGCAACCCGGCCAGCGCAGTGCGGGCCTGAGCCCAGGTGAACGTCGAGCGGACCCGTTCGTAGTCGGTGAGCCGAGGCGGAACGACCGGTGCGGTGTCCTTGTGGATCGTTTCCCAGTCCATGGGTGCTCCTCGCGGCACTGCCCTTGATCTCCAGGGTCGCGGAGCATGGCGCCGGTCGCACGTCGGCCCGCGTGGAGCGCCCGGACCAATGGACGGGCGGCATCTGCCGGCCTCGATGGAGCCGAGGGCCGCCCGCTTCTTGCGGGCCCTCATTGCACGGTGCGCGGTTTCGCTCCGCTCCTCCGTGTCTTTTGTGGCCCTCGGCTCATTTCCATGACACCGCTGCCCGCCCGCCGGCTGTAGGGCCGGACGGCCCTGCCGAGAGGGCCGGCCGACCCTCTCGGCGGAGAGCAGGAACGGCCGGATCCGCTCAGGGACCAACGGCACCTCCCGTCACGGGTTGAGGGCCACGAGAGGGGAGCCACACCTCACCGGGAGGCCCATGACGCTTCCCACCGTCACCATCGGTTCGGACGGCTCGTGCGAAAGCCTCACCGCTGCCGATCGGGCCGCCCGTGAGGCAG
Organism: Streptomyces sp. GDS52; assembly: GCF_052246875.1. Taxonomy (NCBI): domain Bacteria; kingdom Bacillati; phylum Actinomycetota; class Actinomycetes; order Kitasatosporales; family Streptomycetaceae; genus Streptomyces; species Streptomyces sp. GDS52. The sequence goes on along the minus strand of NZ_CM125966.1, from coordinate 2,257 downwards.
CCCTGCGGCAGTGTGAAGAAAGGTGGTGGACACCATGACCCAATGGCCCTTGGTCGTGGGCGTCGACGGATCGGGTCCCAGCCTCCTGGCGGTCGACTGGGCCGTGGACGAGGCGGCCCGGCACAAAATGCCGCTGCGGCTGGTGCACGCCTCCCTCTGGGAGGGCTCCGAAGGCACCTTTTCCCCGGTGGGCGAAAGGCCCTCGGCGCGTGTGTCGGCCGAGCACATCGTCGCCTCCGCCGCGGAACGTGCTCACCGGCGCAATCCGCAGATCAAGGTCTCCACCGCGATCCTCCCTGAGGAGGCGGCCCACGTCCTACTGCGCGAGGGCGACAGCGCCTCGCTCCTGGTGACCGGATCGCGGGGTCGCGGCGAGTTGAAGGGACTGCTCCTGGGCTCGGTCGGGCTCGCCGTGGCCGCGCGGGCGCACTGCCCGGTGGCCGTCGTGCGAGGCGACACGGCCGGTCTGGCCGGCGCCCACGAGCGGATTCTGCTCGGCGCGGGGGACCCCGGCACGAGCGGTGAGGCGGTGGATTTCGCCTTCCGCGAGGCGGAGGCCCGCGGGTGTGTCCTGGACGTCGTGCGCGCCTGGCGCTGCCCGGCGTACGAGACCACCGACCACCCGGCGTCGGCCGGGGGACCGGAGCGTCAGCACGAGGAGGAGGCTTCCCTCCTGCTCGACGAGCTGCTGCGCGACGCGATGGCCGCCCACCCGGGCGTCCGGGTGCGCCGCGCGACGGTCGAAGGCCCGGCCTCGAAGGTCCTCGTGCTCCGGTCGGCCGCCGCCGATCTGGTGATCGTCGGCGCGCGGCGCCACCAGGGCCGCTTCGGCCTCCAGCTCGGCCGGGCGAGCCACACGCTGCTGCACCACGCGCAGTGCCCGGTGGCGGTCGTGCCGCACGATCCGGGTGGCCGTCCCGTGGGCGGGCAGGAGACATGGGTCTGATGGCCCCTCGGGCGCACCCGGTAGCCCCTGTTCCGAACGTCGCTTCCCGCGTGACGCTGGTGGCGAGGGGGAAGGCCTTGTTCTGGAGGTGTATGTCATGCTGTCGCCCGTTGTCGTCGGCGTCGACGGTTCCGCCGAAAGCCTGGCAGCCGCCGAGTGGGCGGCCCACGAGGCCGTGCGCCGCGGGCGGGCCCTGCGGCTGCTGCACGCGCGCAGCTGGCACCCGGACCAGGAGCGGGCGGAGAGCGCGCAGGCGAGCGAGCGGCACCTGGCGCGGCGGGTCCTGCGGGAGGCGGAGGACCGCGTCCGCGCCGTGTGCCCCGAGGTGCCGTTGCACGCCGAGCAGGTCGCGGGACCGGCGACCGCCGCCCTGGTGGAGGCGGCGGACGGCGCCGACCTGCTGGTGCTGGGCTCGCGCGGGCTGGGGCGCGTCACCGGTCTGCTCCTGGGGTCGGTCGCGCTCGGCGTGGTGGCGAAGGCCACCCGGCCCGTCGTCCTGGTACGGGCCGGTACGGCCGGGGCAGAGCAGGCGGCCGGCACCGGGCGGCGGGACGTGGTCCTCGGCGTCGACGTCACGGAACCGTGCGACGAGGTGATCGCGTTCGCCTTCGCGGCGGCCCGCCTGCGGCACGCGCGGCTGAGGGTCCTGCACGCCTGGCGCGTGCCCGGCCCGCTCACCCTGGGCCCCGGCGAGGTGGGCCTGGTGGGCGGTCCGCAGCGGGCCGAGGAGTGGCTGGGCTTCCTGTCCGCCGTGCTCCAGGTGTGGCGCGAGAAGTACCCCGAGGTCGAGGTGGTGGAGACGACGGTGGAGGCCGAGCCGTCCGGAGCCCTTCTGAAGGCGGCGTCCGGAGCGGAACTGCTGGTCGTCGGCCACCGGCTCACCGACCGGCCGAAGGTCTCGCGCACCGGCCCGGTCACCCACGCCGTGATCCACGACGTCGGCTGCCCGGTGGTGATCGTGCCGCACGACTGACGGGGGCCGGCCCACGGGTCGACCGAGGGGGCATGCCCACGGTCAGGGAGCCAGGGAGAAGTAGTTCTCCTCCTCCTGCGTGAAGTGCAGCCGCAGCACGGTGTGCAGACCGTACAGGCAGGCGCGCAGGTCCTCGAGCTGCTCGGACTTCAGCGCGCCCTGTGCTTCGGCGAGTGCCACGTGGGTGGCCACCCGCCCGGAGAGCCGTTCGATCTCGGCGTGGGCGCGGCTCATGGTCGCCGTCGCCTCGGGGCCGCCGAGTGTGGGTCCGAGAGCCGGATAGAGCTGGTGCTCCTCGGCGTACTCGTGCGGCAGCAGCCGCTCGATGAGCAGCCGGT